>CBDAQY010000004.1:0-16779 GCA_965199215.1 Acidobacteriaceae bacterium | reverse complement strand
TGCTGGATGTAGTAATCGCGGTCAAAGCGAGTCGCAGCATCTCCGGAATAAGTCACGTACATGGTTGTCATTAATTAAACATCTCCTCGCTTGGTACATCGAATGCATTAAGCGTGATGGCGACCTGTGCGTAAGTTCCAATCCACAGCACCAGCTCGTTGAGCGCGCCCTGGCCGAGCAGGTCGAGGGCTGCCCGGTAGGTCGCGCCGGCTAGCACGCCCCCGCTCAGCAGCGCGGTCGCTACGTCGAACGCGCATGCCTCCTCCGGCGTCAGATTGAGCGGACGCCCGCCGGCGGCGAGCGTTGCAATTTTCACCGGGTCCATGCCCTCGGACGCCGCGGTCGCGGCATGTGCGTACAGCTCATAGGCGGCGTTGAATCTTGCGCCCACGACGAGGATCGCGATCTGCTTGGCCGATGGCGAAAGGCGCTTCATCGCCGTGACCGCGTCGATCAGGTCGTAATGCGCCTGGCCTACCCTTGGCTCATGGAGGAACACGCCCCAAGGGCCAAGCAGTGCGCCGTCCTCGCGCGTCGTCGTGAAGGTCGTAAAGCCGTGCGCGATCTGCTTTCGATTGCGATCGTAGAGGGCGCGCTGCTCGTGGGTAAGCTGGCTGGGCGTCAAGGTCGGAAGGCGCATCTTAGTCTCCTTTAATCAGGCTGTAAGTAAGCGGTCTGGGGTGATCGGAAGCTCTCGAAGCCGCTTGCCCGTTGCATGCCAGACCGCGTTGGCAATAGCCGGTGCGACCCCGCATAGACCGAGTTCAGCCAGTCCCTTGACGCCGAGCGGATTCATGATTCGGTCTTCGCTTTCAACAAAAAAGGCGTCGAGTTCGTGAATGTCGGCGCAGACCGGGACGAGGTATTCGGCAAGAGTCGCGTTTGCGACGCGACCGAGATTGGCGTCCCACTCGGCCTCTTCCAAGAGCGCCATACCGATGCCGCCGACCATGCCGCCGATGCACTGACTATGGGCGAGCCGGGGGTTGATGATGCGTCCCGCGTCATAGACGCCGATCACCCGCGCCACGCGGATGGTGCAAAGCTCCGGGTCGACGCGCACTTCTGCGAAGACTGCGCCGAAGCCGACTGAACTGTACGTCTTCGTCTCATCGCCGGGCGTGGCGCTGGCCTCCGCATCAAGACGTTCCAAGCCTGCTCTGCGGAGAAGCCTTGCGGGGTCGTTCGCGTCGCCAGAACGGACCAGGCCGGCGAGTTTCAGCTTCAATGCCGTGCACGCCGCCTGCACGGCGGATCCGACACTGGCCATCGTAGTCGAGCCGCCATGTTCCTTCGCGGGCGGAAATGTAGAGTCGCCAAGCTCGAAACGCACCTGTTCCACCGGGAGGCCGAGCGCGTCCGCCGCGACCTGCGTTGCCGAGGTGTAGGTGCCCGGCCCCATGTCAGTGGTGGCGCAACGCACGGTCACGGTTCCGTCGGCGAAGAGCGTGGCGGACGCGGACGTGGGATAGCGAGAGACGTGGTAAATTGCCGTCGCCATCCCGAACCCGACGAGCTCGCCACCGTCTCGCATGGCGCGCGGGCCGGGCGTGCGTCGGTGCCAGCCGAACCGCTCCGCCCCCTGCCGATAGCACTCGCGCAACGCCTTCGAGGACCACGGCAGGTCCTTCATCGGATCCTTCTCGGCGTAGTTGAGCAGGCGCAAATCGATGGGATCGAGCTTCAGCTTTTCGGCCAGCTCATCCATTGCCATCTCCTGCCCAATCAGGCCGGTTGCCCAGCCCGGCCCTCGCATGGGGCAGGGCGTGCTGATGTTCATGGGCACCAGGCTGTAGCGGGTCCGCCGGTCAGGGCAGGCGTAGGTGGTGGATGCGGGTGCGAGCGCGGGTTCAGCAAACTCTTCGTAGGTGGAGGTCTGCCCCGTGACCTCATGGATCATGGCGGTGAGCCGGCCGTCGCGGCCAGCACCGAGGGCTACGCGCTGTCGCGTTTCGGAACGGAAGCCAATCGCGGTGAAGAGCTGTCGCCGGGTTAGTTCCAGCCGCACCGGAAGCCCGGCACGGCGGGCAGCCATTGCAGCCAGCGTGACATGCGGCCACGTGCGTAACGCCGAGCCAAAGGCACCGCCGACGAACGGGTTGATGACTCGCACATTTTCCGGCGCAATCCCGAAGCGGCGAGCAATTTCATCTCGTTCATTGCCTACCCATTGCGTTTTACTCCACAATGTCAGCCGGTCGCCTTGCCATTGCGCTACGGTGGCGTGCGGCTCCATTGCGTTATGCTGCTCGCGCGCCTGCACGTAGGTTGCATCTACGCGAACCGGGGCGGCAGCGAAGGCGGCATCTGGGTCTCCCTTTTTGGTCTCGGGGCCGCGTCCTTTCTTGGCGGCAGCCTCGGAGGTTGGTTTAGCAAGCGCGGGATCAAAGCGGACCAGCGGCTCGGCGGCAGCATCATAGGTCACGCGAATCAGCGATGCCGCATACAGTGCGTGCGACTGCGTCGTCGCGAGGACCAGCGCGACGGGCTGGCCGCTAAATAGAACTTCGGCATCCTGCAGCACACGCAACTGCTCTCCCGCGACAGGATCGACTGCCGGCCGCTCGGCTGGGGTTTGATAAGGCAGCCGGTCAGCGTTGAGATGTGTGAGAACGTGCAGCACGGCGGGCGCGCGCTCGGCTGCCGTTGTGTCAATCGCAACAATACGGCCGGCCGCTACCGTGCTGTCGTGCGTTGCCGCGTACACAAGGCCGTCAGGGTGAAACTCGGCAGCGTAGGGGGCGCTGCCCGTAACCTTGGCTGGTCCGTCCACGCGGGTATGGGGTGCGCCGACAGCGTTCATGCGAGGCCTCCTGTCTCGGCCAGGGCACGAGCCACCGTGAGCCGGATCAGCTCGATTTTGTAGGCATTGCGACCGTGCGAGATCGCGCCGTCCGCAGAATGCGCTGCGGCCGCTTGCACGAGCGCGGGCGTGAATCGTTTGCCTCGCAGTGCAGTTTCGACCTTCGGCAGCCGCCAGGGTTTCGTCGCAACCCCTCCAACTGCGATTCGCACGTCGCGGACGGTCCCATCCTCTCCGAGATCAAGTGCCACCGCAGCCGATGCGATCGACCATTCGAAGCTCGCCCGGTCGCGGATCTTAAGATAATGCGAACGCCGCGCAGTTGGACCCGTCGGCACATCGATGGACAGGATTAGCTCACCCGGTGCCAGGACCGTCTCAACCGCAGGCGTGTTGCCGGGCATGCGGTGCAGGCCTGCAAGCGGGACAGTGCGTTCTCCGCTCGGTCCAGTAATCCTAAGTGTCGCATCGAGCACGAGCAGTGCATTGGCGAGATCGCCGGCGTAGGTGGCGATGCAATGTTCGCTGCCGCCGAGCACTGCGTGAAAGCGGTTTTGTCCGAGGATGGCGGGGCAACCCGTTCCTGGCTCACGCTTTTCGCAGGGCGCGCCAGGATCGCGGAAGTAGCCGCAGCGGGTGCGCTGAAGCAGGTTGCCGCCAAGCGTCGCTAGGTTGCGGACCTGCGCCGATGCGCTCGCCAGCAAGGCCTCCGAGACCACAGGGCACTCAGCCCGCACAGCCGGATGCGCAGCCGCATCGCTCATTCGTACGAGGGCACCGAGCCGCAGGCCATCGGTACGTTCTTCAATCCGGTCGAGCCCCGGCAGCGCAGAGATATCGATGACGCGGTCGGGATTGCGTAAATGCTCACTCATGAGTTGCACCAGATCGGTGCCGCCTGCCAGGAAATCCGCGCCCGGCTCCTGCGCGCCGTCGGAGCGGTGGCGGCCCAAGCTGGCGGTCGCGGCAGAAACACTCGCTGCCCGCGCGTATGCGAAATTAACCAACGGTCACCCTCCCGTCAGCGGCGTCGCGGATCGCGGCGACGATGTTGGTGTAGGCGCCGCAGCGGCAGATGTTGCCACTCATCCACTCGCGTGTCTCATCGTCGGAGTGCGCGTGACCCTCGGCGATGCAGGCGATGCCGCTTATGATCTGCCCCGGCGTACAGTAGCCGCATTGAAAGCCGTCATGCGCAATGAAAGCCGCCTGAAGAGGATGAAGCTGGCCATCCTTTGCCAAGCCCTCAACTGTGGCGATCGCCTTTCCCTGGTTCATGACCGCGAGCGTAAGGCAGGAGTTCACGCGCCTTCCATCGACGAGCACCGTGCAGGCACCGCACGCGCCGAGGGCGCAGCCCTTTTTGCTGCCTGTCAGCTGGAGATGATCTCGCAATGCGTCAAGCAGTGTCGTGTGCGCGTCGAGACCGGGCAGGCGGTGCTCTACGCCGTTTACCGTTAGCACAACGTCGACCTGCCGATGTGAGTCGCCCGCTGGTTCGCGCCCCGCACCCGAGGCTGATACTCCTGGTAGATCGACCATCATTGCAGCCCCTCCGGCTAGCGAGGTCGAAATGAACTCGCGCCGTGTCCATTCCCGCTCGTCCATGGCCTCCTCACCTTTCCTGTATGCCGCTCAGCCAGGCGAGAACGGGTTGAAGGGCGGCATCCGAATTCTTTTCATAGATCAGGCCGTGGCCGTTCCCAGTTACGCCATAGTCCGGCAGGTGCAGCAACTCCGCCGCAGCACCACCAGCCTTCAGCGCGGCAACGATCGGTGGGCTCGCAGGCGCAAAGGAAGAGGTATCCCCCGTCACTACCGCGATAGGCACCCCCGCCAAATTGGGTAGGCGTAGAGTTGCCGGGTCGGCGTCACGCACCGCCTCGGGCGTGTCCCGTGGAGGATCGAAGGTGAGCGGCGCAGCCGTTAGGCCCCAGCGAAGCGGACCAATGTTGGGTATGTCGGCAAAAGGTGGCCCCATCGGCTCGACACTGACGATGGCTTTGACCAAGCCGGGCCGGCGATCCGCTGCCAGCCAGCCGCTCGGTCCGGACGCCGAATGTGTGAGCAGGATGGCGGGTCCGATCCGGTCGAGCAGCCGCGCAAGCCGGTCGGCATCCATGTCTTCGGATTCAGCGAGATCGGCAGGCAACGGGCCGTAGCCGGCGATGAACTGGTCCATGGCTTCGGCGTCATCCGGGGAGAAAGGCCACTGGGTGTGCTTGCCTAGCGGATCGGGGGGAATGTAGATCTGCCGGCCACCTTCATAAGAGAAAGGTGGCCCCATCGGCCCGACGATATCGATATGCAACGGTGAGCGGCCATGGCCGGGACGGTCGACGATCACAATGGCATATCCTGCCTCGACCAGGCGCTGTGCCCAGCCGGGGCGGCCATCGGGAGTGTTGAGCCACTCTGTGCCCTGAAAGCCGCCGCCATGCACGAGCACGATCGGGTACTGCTGCGTCACCTGCTCGGGTGCTTCCCACTCGGCAAACATCGGCCCGCGCTGAAACGTTTTGCCCTCACGCTTCACGCGCTCGCCGGGTATCCAGAAGTGGCCGCGCCGGATGGTACGCGCTGGTGCGCTGGCCCAGAACGGAAGAGGTTGTGGGTTAGTAGATTCGTATGTGCTCATTTAGACTCCCCCATTAGTTCAGTCGTATCGGTCTGCGCGGCGGCGATATACGCAGGCGCATTTCAGTAGAACGGCCGAAAGCCGACGATCTTGCCTTTCTTAGATCACAACCTACGCCATCGGTACGTCTTCAACGGAACTGCATTTCAAGTCAGTGATACATACGTCGCATCCGTGGCAACGAGCGGACTGGAGGTAGCAAGACTTGTCGCGTCTTTTTAAAGCTCCTGCACAATCTCTACCGAGTTGGCGGAACGACATCTCCTCGTGGTACCTTCATCGTCTACATTCCGGATCGCTCGGTCTACAATAATGTCAGCGCGGGGAAGGAATGTCAAATACGAAAAACACCTCTCTAAAACAAGCGGTATTATGGTTGCCGGTCGCAGCCGTGGCCGGCCTCGCGAGTTTAGTGGCCCTTGCCATGACAGTATGGCCGGATCATCCACATGAGTGAAGAACCTGCCCAAAAGAAGCAGGTAACCTACATGGTCTTGTACTCTCTGAAAGCTCCATTTCTTGAGGTAACGCCTAAACGCCGCTCGTAAGGCGATCCCAGGTACTCATCGAGCAGTTCACGACGTCCGTCAGAGTCTTGCGCTTAGAGCCATCCCTCGCCTGAATTGAAAGGCCATGAAGCACCGTCGCGTAGAAGGCCGCAATGGCTTTGACGGGCACACTCTTGGGTACATCGCCTTCGCGTTGCCCTCGGCGCAAACGAGCTTCAATGGAGACCCGGGTCTGATCCCGCAGTGATGACAAGTAATCCTGAATGCCCTTATTCTCTACCGTGCAGTTAATGGTGCTCAGAACCAGCAGGCAACCGCGCGGCACCTCCTCCGCCACGAACATATCAACCCCGTCCTGGAGCATCGCGTGAATGGCTTCCCGAGTCGGCAGATCAGCGGCGAGCGCACGTGCCGTGGCGACTCCGTCAGTGTTGAGATAAAGGGCGACCGTCTCTCGAAACAGAGCTTCCTTGCTGCCGTAAGCAGCGTAAAGACTTGCCTGATTGATTCCCAAAGCAGCGCGAAGGTCCGCCATGGATGTGGCCTCGTAGCCCATTGACCAGAAGACGCGCAGGGCCTTCTTCAAGCCTTCTTCCCGATCGAATTCACGGGGTCGTCCCGGTCCACGATTACCTGCCTGTTGATTGTCCGAACGTCTGTACTCTACCGTTGCTTTCATGGTCTCTGTTCCATTTTATAGATCGTGCAGTCCAAAACACAAGGCGCTCGCGTAAGGCACAAGAGCCGAAGGTAGACTGTCGCACCCCGCCATTTTGCGAGGCCGTCACCTCAGAACTGCGTTGGTATCGGTGGCCAAAGTGCCCAGGCATAATTATGGATCGTATGGTCTCTAATAAACATCTCAAATTTTGTAATTGGCATCGAAGTCTTGAGCGCGAGGTTGAAGTGAGCAAATTAGCAGGGGAAGTCGCAGTGGTCACCGGGGCTTCTAAAGGCATAGGAGCCTCTATCGCCGAGCGTTTGGCGGCATCTGAGCTGACACCGAAAGACGCTCTGCTCCGCTTCTATGAAGCCGAGGCGAACTACATGAAGGCGTTTCAGGAGAACGGCGTCGCAAATTTTGACGAGATGCGGGAGACATTGGCGCCTGATGTCGTTCTGCACCAGTCCCCTGACTTGCCCTTTGGCGGAGACTACGTCGGCTACGACGGATATGAGCGATGGGCCGTCACGATGGGCTCGATCTTCGACAAGCTCGAGGTGACGGAGCGCGAGTTCTTCGAACGGGCTGACAAGGTCATGGTGGTGTGTCGCTTCATCACGCGGTCGCGGATCAATGGGTCCATTCAGGATCTTCCCATGGTGCAGGTCGTGACCGTTCGGAATGGAAAGATTGTCGATTTTCGACCTTTCTACTGGAACGCTCCCGCGTATGTGGCTGCCGCTGCACGCTAAATACCCGACGGAAGATTTCCAAAAAAAGGAGTTCTTATGGGCACTCAGGACCAGCAACCCACGGAGACTTTGAAGCGCTTTTATGAGGCAGAGTCTGCCTATCTCGGGGCGGGTGGAGGTGATTTTTCCGAAGTCGCGGCGACGCTTGATCCAGACTGCGTCATCTTTCAACCTGCATCTCTGCCTTACGGCGGGGAATGGAGAGGGCACAGCGGTTTCGAGGCTTGGATGAAAGCCTTCGCGGAGCAATGGTCGTCGCTGCAGGTCAAGGATTCAGAGCTCTACCCGAACGGCGACGTGATCGTAAGTAAGTCGCACGTGTATGCCGTCGCGAAGAGTACGGGCCGAGATGCTGACTGGCCGCTGTTGCAGTTCTTCAAAGTACGAAATAGCAAGATCGTGGAGTTGCGGCCATTTCATTGGGACACCGCGCGCATGCTCGACGCGCTCAAGCCTTAGGCCTCCGAGAAGCTCCAGAATGGAACGGCAGGAAAACATGCAGAACTGGCCCGGCGAAGTCGCCAGTGCCAAGTAATGTTGATCGCCCGCTGCATTTCGCGCGAGAGTTGATTCCATCCACTACCAACCAATCTCACTCACGCGCGACGAATTCTAAGTAGGTTTACTTAGACAGAATCCACAAGGAGGACAGCATGTCAACACAGACCAAGGTCGAACGCATCCAGGCACTACTCAATGATCCTCTCAACGCGGATCTCGTAAACAAACTCATCGCGAAGGATGCGACCTACGTTTCGCTTAACTTCGACAATCCCGAGCTGAAAGCAATCATGCCCTGGACTGGTACCGGTACCGGACCGCAGGCCGTACTCGACACCTACCGGCAAGTTGGCCATTACTGGAAGAATGAAGGACTCAAGATCACGGATTTCGTGGAGACTAGCGACAAGGTAGCGGTGTTCGGAACCTTCACCTACAGGTCCGTAACACTCGGCAAGGCCATTACATCTCCGTTCGTCATCTTCGCCAAATTCGATGATGAACAGGTTGTCTATATGCAATTCATGGAGGACACGTTTGGCACCGCTTCGACCTTCCGTTCAGGTGGAAGATGGACGTTCCACAGTAATCCCGAAGGCAAGATTATCGAACTCTAAACCGCGCCGGCAATCATTCGCTCCTCATGTCTGGGGCCAAACCGCAACAAATCCCAACTTCACCCCGAAATAAGGAGAACAGTATGGCAAAGCAGCGAATTGATGTTCATACCCATCTCATTCCACCCTTTTGGGCGGCAGAGCTGAAATCCCACGGCGGCGATCCCTCAGGTTGGGGCGCGCCTGACTGGAGTCCGGAACAGCTTCTCAAGTTCATGGATGATGAAGAGATCGCCGTCTCGGTTCTCTCGTTGACCGCACCCGGCATTGAGGGTTGGGAAGGTGCTGCACGAATTGACATCGCGCGCCGGGTCAACGATTACGGTGCACAGTTGATGGATCAACATCCTGATCGATTCGGATATTTCACCACGTTGGCACTTCCGGATGTGGACGCGGCTTTGTCGGAAATTGAGAGATCGCTGGATGTCCTTCACGTGGATGGCGTCACGCTGCACAGCAACTATGACGGAGTCTATCTGTCGGATCCCCGTTTCGATCCTGTCTGGCAAGAGCTTGATCGGCGCTCAGCGACCGTCTTTGTCCATCCAACCCGACCGCCTCAGCTGCCCGTACTGCCCGGCGCGCCAAGCCCTTTCGCGGATTATCCAGCCGATACCACCCGTTGCGCCCTGGACCTGGTCCTCAAGGGACACCGTAAGCGCTTCGCATCCACCAAAGTCATCCTGTCTCATGGCGGCGGATATCTTCCCTTTGCCGCTACCCGGTTCGCAGAGCTTGGGGCTTCGCTGGCAAAGGATCGGTCCCCCGAAGACATCATGACGGATATCAAGAGCTTCTACTTCGACACGGCTCTCGTCGCGCCGAGCGGCATTCCCAGCCTGATCGGAACTGTTCCTCTTGCCCAGATTGTCTTCGGCACGGACTATCCATACGCGTCGGAGAAAGTCAGTAAGACCTTCAACTCGAACCTCGACCATTCAACGCTACTCGCCCCCGATCAGGTCGACATGATCAACAGAGGAGCAGCAGAGCTGATTCCCCGGCTCCAAAATGTCATCTCCATCAAACAATAGTGTGTGTTCGGTGGCTGGTAGTGCCTAAGTTAGAGCGGCATTCATTTTCGGTTTTCTGGTTCTTGGATGACCTTCACCGCTGTTGACTGGCGCAAGATGAGCATAGCGAACGGTCATCCTGATGTCTTTGTGCCCAGCCCCGCTTTTGCGCTGTCCTCAGATCGACCCCCGCCATCACAAGACGCGAGATGTAAGTGTGGCGAAAGATATGAGCGTTCGGCACGGTCACAATCACTTGCGCAGGCATCGCTCCGGTGCGCAACTCCGCTACTCTGTTGGGGAGAGAATGCAGATGCGAAGTTCTTGGATCAACCTCCCGGCCGTGGCCGGAGCCTTACTGATGCAGACCGTCGCGCCGAATCTGCCGGAAGGACACCGGTGGGCTACATATTTGTCGCCAGACGGTGCTTACCAACAGTGCTACCCCACCGATCTCTTGCACCCGAAGGCTGGAGGTGGGCAGGATCTCGCGCTTGCCGGGCCGCACCACGAGACGGCGGAAATCAGCAGGCCTATAGGTTCCGTGCAGAATGCGTTGCGAACCGAGAGCGACTGGTTCAATCAGGCCGGTGGACAAATCATCTACGCAAGCAAGGCGGCCACTTGGTTTGTATTCTCCGGAATCGATAAAGAAGGCCAGTTCACAGAGACAGGGGGAACGGTATACGAGCGCGGCGTGGTGATCGGCCCTGAAATCGTTTCGGTGCGAGTCGCATACCCGAAGTCCGAAGCAGCGGTATTTGATTCCATTGCCGCAGCAATGGGGAAATGTCTCATCAAACCCATCAAGCATTGACGGGGTGCCGTCAAGCGTACGCACTTGTAGGCTAGAGTACGTATGCCTAAGCAAAGTGCTGGATTGCTGCTGTATCGCCGATCGAACCACAGGCTCGAAGTGTTCCTGGTGCGTCCGACCAAGCCGTATCCAGTGAACTTTGACCTCGGCGCGTGGACGATACCGAAGGGTGAGTACGAAGCTGGCGAGCGCCCCCTAGAAGCCGCTCGCCGCGAGTTCACAGAGGAGACCGGGTTTCCTCCTCCAGCCAGCGAATACCTTGATCTCGGAACAACGAAGCTAAAGAGCGGCAAGGTGGTCGCCGCATGGGCTGCTGAAGGCGATTGCGATCCAGCGATGCTGATAAGCAATACTTGTGTGATCGAGTTTCCGTATCGGTCTGGCAAGAAGATCGAAATACCTGAAGTAGACAAGGGTGCTTGGTTTTCGATCTCTGAGGCGCACGAGTACATCCGCCCTGAACAGAAGGTTTTCCTAGCCACGCTCGCCGCACACCTCACGCACTGAGATGGCTCGAGGTCCACTGACGAAGCACGTTAGGCTTGTCAGGTGGAAGTACAGCTAGTCGACGGCACGTATGAACTCTTCCGGCACTTCTATGCGCTGCCCTCGGCGAAGGATAGCCATGGTCAGGAAGTTGCGGCTGTCCGAGGCGTGCTCGGTTCGCTGCTTGGGATGATGCGCTCAGGCGAGACGTACATAGGAGTCGCAACCGACCATGTCATTGAGTCCTTCCGAAACGGTATGTGGCCAGGCTACAAAACGGGGCAGGGAGTCGATCCAGCACTTCTGTCGCAGTTTGTGCTGCTCGAAGATGCACTGCGCGCCATGGGTGTCGTCGTGTGGGCCATGGAGGAGTATGAGGCTGACGATGCGCTTGCGTCTGCCGCACTCTTTGCCTCACAAGACCTGCGGGTGAACCGCGTCGTCATCAGCACGCCTGACAAGGACCTGGCCCAATGTGTTGAGGGTAAACGCGTCGTGCAACTCGATCGCCGCAGGCGAGTCGAACGCGATGAGAAGGGAGTGATGGAGAAGTTTGGGGTGAGTCCGCGATCTATCCCGGATTACCTGGCCTTGGTGGGGGATGCTGCTGACGGGTACCCGGGCCTGTCTGGATGGGGAGCAAAGTCCGCCGCCGCAGTCCTATCGCGCTTTCACAAGCTGGAGAACATCCCAGCGGATCCACGAAATTGGAACGTTAGCGTCTCCAACCCCGGAAGCCTTTCGCAAACCTTCAATGCGGAGAGGGATTTGGCCTTCCTGTTTCGTGACATTGCCACGCTCAGGACGGACCTTATGCTGATGGATTCCGTAGACGACTTGCTTTGGCGAGGACCCACACCCGCCTTCACAGCAATCGGCAACTGCCTCGATCAAGCCAAGTCACAAACTGCGCACGTGCAGCGACGCAGGGCAGCGAAAACATGACCAAGGCCGTACTGCATCGAACAAGAACAGCCCGCAGTATGAACTCAGGCGAACAGCATGTCACAACTTTCAGTACGGGGCCGCTGCCAAGGTGCTGAGGTCAAGCTTCTCTGACTACTGTTGACGCGTCCTTATCGTCCCGCAAGCCCAGGAATGAGCATGACGTAGGTGATTGGTGAGCGTCCAGTTCAGGAACTCGAATTGCGCTATTGTTTCGAACGGCTCCGTCGGATGATCACGGACACCTGTCCTTTCGTAAACCTCCTTGAGAAGAGCAGCAGCCGGTTCGGCCAGGACTCACGGCGAAGAAGATGGCAATCCAGATCCGGGAAACGTCTTCGGCAGGGGCTGGAACTCCACCCTGAGCAGTTGCGCTTCTCGGGGACCGTCAGGCGGCGGAGAGGCAGTGCCGCCGTCCATGAGGAAATAGCCGATTCGGCCGTAAGCGCTTGGGTCTCGGCTCCAGACTCCACTAGATGGACCTATCAGGTCGTTCGTGTAGGGATCGCCGGCAACACTCTGAGTAAATCCACTGTTCAAGCCCGGATCCATCGAAACAACATCGATCGTGTTTTGACGGTGAGTCGTAAGGTAAATCACCTCGCCTTCTTCATCGATGCAGAAGTCGTCACCCATGCGGCCGGCGACGATCAGCTCAGGTTCACCGACCGGTTCGAAGGTTTTCGGATCCACTTTGATACGCATAAAGAGCTTCTTCGCCGTGGAGGTGTAGTAGAGGTAACCTGTCTTCGCCGCATAGCGTACACCGTTCACTCCCGGCTGCTCGGGCTTCATCTTTCCCGGGTAGTAGCTCATACTTTCGTGCTCCAACCAAACTCGAATCGAAGGAACGTCGTCGTGCCCCGTGAGTTCGAAGCGCCAGATGAGACTGGCGAAACAGTCCGCAACGAGAATCACTCCGGGCGAGATCATGCAGCACCCGTTCAGGCCACGCGCCTCTTTTGGGAACTGACACAGCAGCCTAGGTTGCGCGGGTGTGCCGGGCTTCCACTCTCTTAGGTCAAGCCGATGGGCGAAAGACTCGTGGGTCGTATACAAGTTGCCGGAAAAGATGATGAACACATCGGGTTCGACCTCGGCTATACCCGTGGGTATCGTGTCAAAGGTGTGAATGCGTAGCGGTGTCACTTCGTCGTCGTTGCGAGGTGTTGGAACAAACCACAGATCTTTGGTCGTCACTACTGTCACGAGGAGGGAACCGTCCTCGCGAACGACAAGATTTTCGAGGAACGACTTCTTGGGAAAGCGAGCAACTGTCGAAAGCCGCGCCTGCGGAGCCTGGTTATGGGGCATTACTCTCTTCCTTTCCGTGGTTGAATGAGATCAACTGATGCACCGGCCTGCTTTGAAGGCCCGTGAAGTAACGAACAGGTTTTCCATGTGCTATTCCGGTGCAGGAACCTTGAAAGCATTGAGCAACGATGAAACGGTGTCATAGCAGCCGGCGAGTACGATCAGGTCGACGATGCCGCGCTCCCCAAGAACAGAGAGGGTCTGCCCGTAGAGCTCGTCATCGATCCCGTGTTTCGCAGTCAGCTGCTTGGTAAATTGCTGAGTGATTCGTTCGGTTTCTGTAAGACTCTCTTCCGATTCACCTCTTCCAAGAGCGCTGATTGCCTTTTCGGATAAGCCGGCTTTCCTGGCTACCGCAGCGTGCGCGTAACGCTCATAATCAGATTCCCAGACCGCTCCAACCGTAAGGATGACAACCTGTCTCAGCCGCTCATCTAATGACGTATGCTTCTGCTCCGCACCTTGCAGGGTTAGAAACGCTCCACCTACTTCAGGGCTCGCAAGAATGGTGTTGAACGGACCGATCAGTTCACCGGATTGAAGCTTCGCTTTGAATCCGACCGCTTCTGCCCAAGGCACCATCGTGCGATTGATGTTGTCGTAGGTTGCTTTCTGAGGCGGTGTCAACTCATTGGGCTTGAACAGGGGCAAACGTCCGCCAAGAGATTGCTTCACTTCGTTCATGCTCGTCTCCTTATTGTTTAAGACCCACCGCATTGGATGGGACATCGAACGCCATCAGGGTCAAGCACACCGACGTAAACCAGCCCATCAGGCAGGTAACGTCCACAATGCCTGCGTCTCCCAGCAGCTCCTTCGCGCGCTTATACAGGCCTGTCGGCACGACCCGAGGGGCCGCCAGCGCCGATGCTAGTTCATACACAACCTGTTGACGAGCATCATCGAACGATGTAGGTAGACCTGCGATGAGGGCCTGGGTGCTTTCGGCCGAAAGATGGCCCTGCTTTTCGCCAATCATCTCGTGCTCGTAGTTGGCATATGCCGCAAGCCAGCGACCGTTGATGATATTTGTGGCGATCTCGATCTCCGCCTTTGTGAGCGACGATTCCTTTTGGTAGTAGGCACCGGTCGGTACGATCGTTTTGGAAAGCTTCGGATTCGCGATCCAAATCTTGTGGGGTCCCGGTACTTGCCCGCGCAACGACACTGTGAAGTCGTAAGCGTCCTTCATTTCGGGTGACATCTCACCAATGGGTGTTTCTTCATAGCGGCCGAAGCTGCCAAAATCGGAGTCTGCTGACATCTGTATTCCTCCTTGTTCCTAGTCGTAGTTGATGGTGAAACGGTGGCCGCAAGCACGCCAGTCTGAAACGAGCTTTGACCCCTGAACAGACGAGCTGCAATCAGGATCGTTGGCAAGCCTGAGTGAAACGCGCTTGACGGTTACGGCTCCACCGGCTAGCTTTCCCATATACATAGATGCTCAATAAGAGAAGGCTTGGACTCGTTTCTATCGATCAGCACGATCACCAAAGGCGATCAGATGGAACTAAGACACATGCGGTACTACACAGCCATTGTGGAAGAGAAAGGATTTCGCAAGGCTTCACGTCGCCTGCACATCGCGCAGCCTGCGCTGAGCAAAACAGTGTCGGATCTTGAGGACGAACTCGGTCTCAAATTGCTGGAGCGGCAAGGGGCTCAGGTCCAGCCGACTTCCGCGGGCGTGGCTTTCTACAAGGAAGCCAAACGGACGCTTGAACAAGCCGACGAGGCGGTGGTCGCCGCCAAGAGAGCAGAAAAGGGCCAGACCGGTTCGCTCAAGATCGGTTTCATCCCATTCGCGACCCACCACTTCATGTCTGAGTTGATCCACGAGTACAAACAGCAGAACCCAGGGATCGAAATCTCTTTGATGGAACTTACACCCGCGAAGCAGTTGGAGGCATTCTCCAGAGGTGAGCTTGACGTGGGGTTCACTCGCCAAAGCGTTGGGATTGATGCTGAATTCACCTCACGCCTCCTCTTCCACGTCCCTCTATTGGTCGTCCTTCCTATTTCGCGGCTTGTGACGGACGGCAAAATCCACATTAAGGACCTGGCATCCGACCACTTCATTCTTCTGGATCGATCGGAGGCGCCTGCGCTTTTCGATAGCATCGTTTCGCTCTGCCGCGGGGCAGGCTTCACTCCACAGATCGATAGCCGCGGTAACCTAGTCGAGGCGATCTTTCTGCTGGTAAAGGCGGAGGAAGGCGTCTCCATCCTTCCGGCCTGGGCACGGGCAGTCACGACAGATGGTCTCCAATATGCTCGACTGGAGCCGGAGAAGGTCCAGACAGAGTTGGTGCTCTTGTGGAAGCCGGCGCGACCCACCCCGGCACTTGTCTCTTTCACCGCGCTCGTCGAAGCCGAGCTGAAACATATCCAGGAGAAAACAATCACGGAGCTCGTAGCTTGACACTGCCAACGCTCTTTCCGGGGGCTGCGAACCGATTAGATCTTCAGCGGCTGTATTCCAGATAGAACGAGTCATCATAGTATCTCGTCCAATCCGCTAGCTCTTTGTGGGGTACACCGTACTTCGAACGGAGGCGAAGAACAGTTTGAGCACCACTGAATCGAATTTGCCTTGAGGCTGAAATCCTTCCATACCTCCGATCATGAGCTGCCACGCTGCCTTCGCCAGTTCCTTGGTTGCTTTCGGAATGTTCCGGATGAAGATTTCGCACGCTTCGTCCGTGTGTACCGGGTCGCCCCGCCAATTGCTCGCAGCGGCATAAGCTCCGATAAAGGCCCGTAGATCGTTCCCGGCTTGCGCTGCCCACGACCGGCACGCAACACCACACACCGCCTGGTAGGGACCGATCATGGTCTGCACATCGCCCAACCGATTGAAACCATTCTGCTCTGGCAAAATCTCTTGGGGTGAACTGACCATGGTGGCGGCGATTGCTCCCTTGGCAAGTGCCTCGACCCTGCACGAAGTACCGCCAGTCTTGCTCAGTGTGTAGCTTCCGGGCGGAACACCGTTCATCGCCAGCAGTTCATACATAGCCAGCGTGTATCCGGTATGTTCAGAATCGACTCCCAAAGTCGTTAGCCCCGAGCTCTTGAAATGCAGAGGCTAGTTCTCGCCCAATCAGGCCACTCGCGCCGCTGATGAGAACGCGTGAAATCCCTCCCTTTGCGAACCGCTAGGGGCGCTGAGCATTTGTTCCATACAAAGACTCTTTCACAACCTATTCACGGACTTGGACAAGCCTCTGCGGCCCAATTCCGGCAAATGAAGGCTTGACTACGCAAGCTGAAGGAGGGAGGAGGACTCCTCCCTTGCTTCAGCCGCAATGCGTCTTGCGCTACCCACCTCAGCGGGCCTTTCCCGCCCGCAACGCCCACCCTGTAATTTCTGTGCGCTGACGCACACGAGTAAGGAAGCCAAACCCTCGCTAAGGGGTGAGTGTACCGGGACATGCGTTACGCTGTGGACCTGAGACATCCGTTACAAGCCCCTTGCGGCGGCCATGATTTCGAGTTGAGGGGGTATGAGAAGACAACTATCTAGTCGTCGAGGCCGTGGGAATGTGGGAATCCCGAGGGGATTTCCAAAGAGTGTGGGAAGGGTGGGAAGCCGGCTTTTTGGCTTTCCATGCTTTCCATACTCTGTCATTTCCATGGCCTGCTTTTCGCCCGAGCGACGCTGGGTTTACGACTACATCGACCAGCGCAACGGGCCCTACTCGCAACGAAGTGCTC
>CBDAQY010000003.1:0-2356025 GCA_965199215.1 Acidobacteriaceae bacterium | reverse complement strand
CGACAAGATCTACGTCAAGCTCTCCACCGATCCTGACGGCGGCCCCGGCGACAACGGTCGTCCCGCCCACGTAGTCGGCGTCGACAAAGATACTGACATCGCCGTCATCAAGATCGACGCCAAAGAGCCTCTGCCCACCATCAAGCTCGGCAACTCCGAAGGCGCGCAGGTCGGCGACTGGGTTCTCGCCGTCGGCAGTCCCTTCGCCCTCGCCAAGACCGTTACCGCCGGCATCGTCTCCGCCAAGAACCGCGCCATTCCGGACGGCCAGCAGAGCCAGTTCCAGCGCTTCATCCAGACCGACGCCGCCATCAACCCCGGCAACTCCGGCGGTCCGCTCGTCGACATGACCGGTGCCGTCATCGGCATGAACACCGCCATCTATACGCAATCGGCGGGCAGCGAAGGCGTCGGCTTCGCCATGCCCTCGAACACCATCATAAACGTCTACAACATGCTCATCGGGCCGGAGCACAAGGTCACCCGCGGCTCCATAGGCATCAGCTTCCAACCGTCGCTGTCTTCTGCCGTGACCCGCGTTTACGGTTTCACCGGTGGCGGCGTGATGGTCGCCAGCGTCGATCCCAACGCCTCTGCCGCAAAGGCTGGCATCAAGCCGGATGACATCATCGTCGCCATCGACGGGCGCCCCATCAAGGATGGCGACGACCTCGTCGAAGACATCTCCCGGCGCAAGGTCGGTTCGACCATTCAACTCGGCTATCTTCGCGAAGGCAAGAAGCAGGTGGCGACCGTCGCCATCACGGACCGCAGCAAGATATTTGCCGCCGCAGTCGCCGAGAACGACGATAGCTCGTCTCCAGCGGAATCGGACGCGGGCCAGGGCAAACTCGGGATCACAGTCTCACCCGTCCCGCCCGCGATGGCCAGCAAACTTGGCACGAAAGGCGTCGTCGTCACCGCAGTCCGTCCCGACTCCTTCGCCGACGATATCGGCATGTTCAAGGGCTTTATCATCGTCGCGATCAACAAGCAGCCGGTCACGGACGAGTCCACGTACAAGGCCATCGTCAACACGCTGAGGTCTGGTGAGGACGTTGTCTTCGTAGTCCGCAACCCGCTTCAGAAACAGGGAGGCAACTCCTACGTCGGCGGCACGCTTCCATAAAGCAGGCAGCACTTGAGACTGAGAGTAGGCGCGGAGATCATCCGCGCCTTCTCCGTTTAACCCAGCTCCGCTCCGCTCCTCGATCCTCCCGATCTCCAGAAGAAGCCATCATCCTGAGCAAAAAGCCGTCATCCTGAGCGCAGCGAAGGATCCCGATGCTCTCCACAACCCTCCACCGCTCGAACCTTTCAACCTCAAGCTCTTGCCCTCCCGAACGCCACCTCCATTTCCACACTCAACCGCTCGTCCAACCGTGTATTATTCGCCTATCTAAGATTCATTCCCATTTTGGCCCTTGCACTCTTCCTGACTGTCCGCAATCGAGCAGCACGCGACGCGAAGGAGCTACCTATGATTCACTCCAGGCTCAGGCGATCACTTCGCCTTGCAGTCGATCTTCTGTCCTTGAACTTCGCCGGGTCTTCCAGTTCCCATCCCGCGCATCTTTTTTTTCGCGGCACCCGTGCGAACGCATCTGCACTTCTAACACGGCCCACCTTGCCGGCCCTACGCCTTCCCCGGTTGGGACGCTTTCGCTCCCCACAGCAAAATTTCAACTTCTGGTCTCGGCGCCACCTTGCATCGTGCGGACTTTTGCTTGCACTCTCGCTCGAGGTCTGTGGCTGCGATCCGGAGACCGTCTCCAGCCTGGCCTTCGACTCCGCTTCCCATCCCCTCCGCGAACCCGTCCGCAGCGATCAGGCGTTGGCCTTCTACGACCCCGCAGACCCGGCTATGACTCTTGCGTCGTCCCCGCTCCCGGACCCGGACGCATTCACCGACGCGAAACCGCTGCCTGCTGAAGCCAGGGCCCTGCCCTGGGCCATTCCGGAGTCCGTCTACTTCATCTACAAGGGACACCACACGGGTAGCCTTTCTCCGCGCCAACCACCGGTAGCGACTGCTTTCGTCCTCAGCGTTCCGGACCACAATCACGAACGCTACCTACGATTTCTCGTCACCGCTCGCCACGTTGTCGACCCCCAATGGGCCCACTGCTCCGAACAGAACCCTGCTTCCATCGACCTTCGCCTGAACCGCCGCAACGGCGGCGTCGGTTACGAGACCGTCGCCCTTCGCTCCGGGGCAGTCCGCCGCTACTACACTCCGCTCGACTCCACGGCGGATATTGCAGTCATTCCTCTCGACGAAAGCCTGATCCCCGGCCTCGGCGACTACAAATTTATCGATGTCCCCTTCCGTCTTCTCCTTACCGAGTCCGAGATGCAAACCGTGCGCGCGGACCAGGCAGTCATGACCGCCCGGCCCTCGTCGCAGCCTTCCGGGGAACTCAACAATTACCCGGTCTTCGATGGTGGTGTTCTTTCGAAGATGCCGTCCGAAACGGTTGGGGTTCGATGTGGCATCGCCCAGGATCCGGAATCGCCAACTCGTGCACAGACCCGGCTGCTCCATGTCTGGTTCATCACCGCTGGCATCCCGCAGGGCGTCAGCGGCGCGCCCGTCTATGCCTCCATCGCGCGACGCTCGGGAGCCGGAGACACTCCGGTCCTGCTCGGTGTCCAGTCCGTCGCGTGGCCCGACAAGGGTATAGCCGGCATCACGACATCGCCCGCACTTGGCGACCTCATACGATCCGCCCTGGCCAGGAGCAAGCTCGATCTGGACTTCTACCGGGGGCCAAACCCGTAGCTTGTTCAAGCTGGCCCAAACGAGTCGCCGCTATACTGAAGGCCTGATGCTTCGCCTGCTCTCGCTCCTGGCGCTCGCCCTGGTCTCGTTGATGCCGACCCTTGCCGCGGCGCAAGACGCCCCTTCGCAAGATACGCCGGCCTCCTCGCCTACAACGACCATCACCGCCCGTTCCACGCTCGTCCTTGTCCCCGCGCTCGTCCGCGCAAAGTCCGGAGCCATGGTCTACACGCTCGGTGCCGATGCCTTCACCCTTACCGACAATGGCGTCGAGCAGAAGCTCACCCTTGATGAAGACTCCGGCTCGCAGCCCCTCGCCATGGTCGTTCTCGTCCAGAACGGAGGCGAAGGCGGCCACCATCTCGACATCTACCAGACCCTGCCAACCATGCTTGACGGTCTTCTTGGAGGCGTCCAGCACAAGGTCGCCGTAGTCAGCTTCGACAGCGCTCCACAGTTTATCCAGAAGTTCACACCTCACCTCGACCGTATCGCCACGGCGCTCAACGGCATCCAGCCCGGCGACGACCATGCCGCCATCCTCGACGCCATCGTCTATGCCGCCAACCTCCTCCGCCGTCAGCCGCCAGAGTATCGTCGCGCCATCCTTCTCGTCAGCGAGACCATCGACCACGGCAGCGCGGTCCCGCTCGGCGACGCCCTTCGCGCCATCAGCGACACCAACACCGTCATCTACAGCATCGCCTTCAACAGCACTCGCGCCGCCACTAAGGCTGAGGCCTCAAAGTTCAGCTCCGACAAACCCGGCCCTCCCGGCGGCTGCATGGCCAAAGATCCCGAAGCCGATCCTTCCATCACCGAGAATGAGTTCGCAAAGGCATTCGAGTGCCTCAATATTCTCATCCCGCCTATCCGGCTTGCGAAGATCGCCGTCTTGGCTGCGGTCAATGGATTCCGCCGCAACACCCCTGAGACCGTCGCCCACCTCACCGGCGGCGAGTACTTCAAGTTCTCAAACATCAAGTCGCTCGAAAAAGACCTCAACACCATCTCGAACCACATCCCCAACCGCTACGTTCTGACCTTTCATCCGCAAGCTCCTGAGCCCGGCATCCACGCCCTGCAACTCACACTCAAGGACTACCCCGACCTCAAAGTCACTGCCCGCAGCAGCTACTGGATCGAAGACGACACCCCGGTGTCGAAATGATTCGCCCCAGCCGCCGTAGCTTTTGCCTCCTCGCCTCTGCGACCGTTCTGCACCGCCGCAGTTACGCCCAGTCCCGGTCCGAAACCCACCCGGACATCGCCGCCATCGACCATGACCGCATACTCACCTCCGCAGCCCAGGCCCTGAAAGCTCCCGTCACGCCAATCACCACCCTGCCCGCATCGAGGAATCCCGGCACCCCTCACGACTTCTACTCCGAGCCGGAAAACTTCTTCCCGGACTCCGACCATCCGACCGGTCCGTGGCTCGAACGACCGAGTTCGGTTAATTCCGAAGCCTTCACCGCCCATCGCGACACCACATATCAACTCGGCGTGACCATAGCCGCCTTGGCCGCCGCCTTTACCGTCTCCAGCGACGAAAAATATGCAGCAAAGGCTGCCGACCATCTCCGCGCTTGGTTCATCACACCCGCCACCCGCCTCAATCCGACCCTCCAGCTCGCCCAGCGAGTTCCTAACACGCCGACAGGTCGCCCCGAAGGCGTCATCGATTCTCTTCCCCTTGCTGAAGTCGCCCGCTCGCTCCGCTTCTTCGAATCTTCAAGCGCCCTGACGCCCGAAGACCGCACAGCCGTTAGAAAGTGGTTTGCCGAGTACGCCACCTGGCTCAACGACTCCCGCACCGCAGGCCTCGCCCGCGACCGCAAAGACCACCACGGCAGTTCCTGGCTCTTCCAGGCCGCCGCGTATGCCGACGCCAACGTGACCGGTCTCACCTCTGACGATGCCGCCCTGAACCTCCTCCGCCATCGCTTCAAGACCGCGACCCTCCGCGCCCAGATGAATGGCAACGGCATCTTCCCGCGCGAAGTCTCCACGCCCACGCCCTTCCGCAACTCCCTTTTGAACCTCGACCTGCTCACCCTCGCCTGCGAACTGCTCACTACCCGCTTCGACAATCCCTGGGAGTACGAGCTCCAGGACGGCCCCGGCCTCCGAGCCGCCATCGCTTATCACTTCCCTTTCATGCGCACGCCCACCACCTGGCCCTACCCCGCGGACGCAACCCACTTCAAAGAACTCCCCGGTCGCCGTATCAGCCTCCTTCTCGCCGGCCGGGCCTACACCCAACCTGCTTATGTCGACCTCTGGAAATCCCTGTCTCCGCTCCCGCAAACCGCCGCTCCCGAACTCCTCCGCACCTTCCCTATCACCCAGCCGCTCCTCTGGTTCACCAAACCCAAGCCGCCACCGATCTAAACTCAACCATTTCCGGATGTACCACCTTCAGCGACGCCACTCGCAGCTTCATCGCGAGCGCTGCCGTCGAAGGATCCGAACGGTTGCTCTCCCTTCCACCAGATGAAACCGTCGAATCCCGTCCGCCCTCGGTTCGCATCTCAAGCCCTAAGAGCCTAAACTCGAACCGGAGCCGTCTGTAACTTATATGGATCTGACTCAAAAGATGGATCTGACTCAAAAATCGGCGCTCCTCGACGCAACCCTTCGCGACCTCGGCAGCGTTCTCGTCGCCTACTCCGGCGGCACAGACTCCGCCTTCCTGGCCTACGCCGCGCACCGTGTCCTCGGCGACAATATGCTGGCCGTCATCGCCGATTCTGCCTCGCTCCCACGCGCCGAACTTACTGACGCCCTCGCCTTCACGGCCTCCTGCAACATCCCCACCCACGTCCTCCAGACCGAAGAGCTCGCAAACCCCGACTATCAACGCAACGACCGCCAGCGCTGCTTCCACTGCAAGGACGAGCTCTTCACCCGGATGGAACAGACCCGTGTCTGCCTCGATTTCCGCCACATCGCCTACGGCATGAACCTGGACGACAGGGGCGACTTCCGCCCCGGCCAGCAAGCCGCCGCCAATCATCACGCCGTCGCCCCCCTCGTCGCCGCGCAGCTCACCAAGCCCGAAATCCGCGATCTCGCCCGCGTCGCCGGTCTCTCGCTCGCCGACAAGCCTGCCTCCGCATGCCTTTCATCCCGCATCGAGTACGGGCGCCCCGTCACCCGTGAGAACTTATGGCAGGTAGAGCAAGCCGAAGACGCCCTCCACGCCATGGGCTTTCCCCAGGTCCGCGTCCGCCACCACGGCGACCTCGCCCGAATCGAGATTGATCGCGCCGACCTGCCCCGCGCGCTCTCATTTCCGTTCGCTGAAAGAATCACAACCGCCGTTAAACAATTCGGCTTCCCCAACGTCGTCCTCGATCCTGAGGGCTACCGCTCCGGCTCTATGAACACACTCCTGCCCACGTCCGCCATCCTCTCCGCCACCAACTAACGTTGTCGTCGTAAGCCATGTTGCCACGGTCGGTAATGGCGTTGCCGCCATCCTGACGCCGAGTGTAGCGAAGGGGCATCTCTCGCATTTGTTTCAAGAAAGGCCAGCATGCGCATCGCCTATCTCGACTGCTTCGCCGGCATCTCCGGAGACATGTTTCTCGGAGCCCTGATTGACGCCGGGGTCGACCCCCGCATCCTTCAGGATGCAGCAGCCGCCATGGACCTCGGCGCGTCGCTGAAGATCGAAACCGTGGATCGAAGCGGCATCTCCTGTACCAAGGTCCACGTCCTTGAAGGCGAGCACCTTGCCGATCAGGCTCCGAAAGCGAGTGTCCTCCCGGAACAGCACTCTCCCGCTTCCCACTCACATCCTCTTGAGACCCAGCATCAGCATAAGATCGGCGTCCCGCACACCCACGCTGAAGAACCGGATCACCTTCACGAGCACACGCACGAACACAAACACACGCATGGCCGCTCGCTCACCGTCATCCGCGAACTCATTCGCACCTCCGCGCTTCCCTCCCCGGTCATCCGGACGGCAATCCGAGCGTTCGAGCACCTCGGTGCCTCCGAAGCCAGCATCCATAACGTTCCCGTAGACCAGATCCACTTCCACGAAGTTGGCGCAGTCGATGCCATCGTCGACATTGTGGCCGCCTCGGCCGGCATACATGCTCTCGGAGCGGAAAGGTGGCTTGCCTCACCCCTGAACCTCGGCGGCGGCATGGTGGACTGTGCCCACGGCCGGTTCCCCGTCCCCGCGCCCGCCACCGCCGACCTCCTTCGCGGTCTCCCCACCTACTCTGCGTCCATCCAGATGGAACTCGTCACCCCCACCGGGGCCGCCCTCATTCGCACTCTCGTCGAAGACCACGGCCTCACCTTCGGCCCACAGCCAGCGATGTCTGTCGCGCGCATCGGCTACGGCGCAGGCACTCGCAACCCACTGAAGTTCCCCAACGTGCTCCGGCTTTCTCTTGGAGAGACCACCGAGGCCTCGGCTCAAGTTCACATGCCTGTGCTCCATTCATCGCAGCCGCACCGCGATGAGCGGGAGACGAGCACAACCCTCAACCCTCATACCCATCACGACCCCCACTCCGAGACAGTCACCGTGCTCGAAACCGCACTCGACGACCTCTCCCCGCAACTCCTCGCCCACGTCGCGGAGCGGGCCCTCGCCCTTGGCGCGCTCGACGTTATGCTCACGCCGGTCATCATGAAGAAGGGCCGCCCCGGAACCCTCATTACCGTCCTCTGCAACCCGTCCGAGAGCGTCGGCATGCAGCGCCTTTTGTTGACGGAGACCAGCACCCTTGGCGTCCGCATCCGCGAAGACCGCCGTGCGTGCCTTCAGCGCGTCTTCGAGACGGTCAGGACTCCCTACGGCCCCATCCGCATCAAGATTGGCATTCTTAACAACGAGGTTCTCAACACCAACCCGGAGTTCGAGGATTGCCGCGAAGCCGCCGCCGCCCACAACGTCCCCCTCAAGCAGGTCCAGCAGGCAGCTATTGCTGCCTATCTCACCCAGCCCACCCTGACCTCTGGAAATGATGAATAAGTCTTCCCTACTGAACCTGTTAGCCGAAGTCCAGCGCGGCGACATGACCCCCGAAACCGCGACAGCCCGCCTCGCCGACCTCCCGTTTGCGGAACAGGCTGTGGAGGACCTCGGCCACACCCGCATCGACCATCACCGCGCCCTCCGCACCGGCTTGCCTGAAGTCATCTACGCCGCCGGCAAAACTCCCGATCAGGTCGCCGATATCTTCGCCCGCATGGCCGTAGCATCGCAATCCGTTCTGGCCACCCGGGCCACCCCCGAGCACGCAGCCGCAGTCCGGGCCGTAGTTCCCGCCGCAACTTACAATGAACTAGCCCGCACTCTCACCCTGGCACCAGCTGATACGGGTGCCGCTATCCCCGATCTCCCGACCCCTGGCCCCTGCATCGCCGTCCTCTGCGCCGGCACCAGCGACCTCCCCGTCGCCGAAGAAGCCGCCATCACCGCCGAACACTTCGGCGTCCGCGTCGTCCGCCTCTACGATGTCGGGGTCGCCGGCCTCCACCGCCTACTCAGCGTCCGCGATCAGCTCGCCGCCGCCGACTGCATCATCGTCTGTGCCGGCATGGAGGGCGCTCTGCCCTCGGTCGTCGGAGGCCTGGTCGGCGTCCCTGTTATCGCAGTCCCCACGTCGGTCGGCTATGGAGCGAGCTTCGGCGGAGCCGCCGCGCTTCTCGGCATGCTCAACTCGTGCTCCCCAAACGTCTCAGTCGTCAACATCGACAACGGCTTCGGCGCAGCCTACACCGCTACCCTGATCGCCCGCTCCGCCTACAAGTCCATTCTCTGAGCTTCGAGGACGACGTGTCAGCCTGAACGATGTCAAAGGACCTGCGGTTGCACTTTGTTTGTCATTCCCGACGGGAATCTGCTTCAGGGGCGGCGCCACAAACGCCTGGGTGCCCCATCCATCGCAGTCTCACGCGATGGATGGAACGTACCCTTCAAGCCGTCTTCTTCCGCAGCAACTCCCCCACCTTGGCCGCGGCTTCCGCCAGGTTCCGGTGGTGAATTGTGAACAGCGCCAGCTCCAGCCTGTCTGACACACCCGTTTTATCGTAGATATTCCGCAGGTAGTTCTTGATCACCTGCTCCTTGGTATTCAACTGCATTGCGATGTCCTTGTTCTTACACCCCTGAACAATCAACGCAACGATCTGCATCTCTTTCGGCGTCAGCCGGTCCCGAACCCGCTCGCCGACACTGTCCGAAACCCGCATCGTGGTCACGCTTGCATACCGGACGCACCGCAACCCATGCGCCACACGCCGAATCGTATCCACAAGCTCCGGTCCCGCGATATTGCGCGAAACTACGCCATCCAGTTGAGAGAGAATCTCTTCACCAAGGTCTTCCGCCTTTTCTGTAATCAGGATCACCCGGCTGCCCATCTGCTTTGCCTGTGCCAGCAGCGGAACCAGATCTACCCTCAACCCGGTCGAAAGCAGGATCACCGCTCCCCGGTTTGCCTCAACCGCGGCCAGAAGCCGCGTTGCATTGTCACACTGCGCCACAATCCGTACATCATCTTCCATGGCCAGCAGCCTCGCGGCTCCTGCTCGAAAGATAGCCTGATTATCCCCAAGGATGAGTCGATTCATGTATTGGTCTCCACGGCAGTAAAGTCATCCACTCGCAATCACCTCTATCGGCAATCATCGAGAGCGGATGCGTAATGTATTCAATTCGTACAAGTTCGCAGCAGATCGTACGGTAACGTAGGTAACGGTACATGGGCAAGAACCATTTTTGAACCTTAAATGGGGCTACAACTATCTAATCGCTAGTTTCGCGGGATTCTGACGTCACTTGGAAACCGGGGCTCCACAAAAGTCGTACAGTACAGTCATGCCCAAGCCCATCCTCCTAGCCATCGACGATGACACCAGCGTGCTCGAAGCCGTCGTCCAGGATCTCCGCCGCGAATACGGCCAGTTCTACCGCATCGTCCGTGCCGCCTCCGGAAACGCCGCGCTCGACATCTGCGGCCAGCTCAAGGAGCGCAACGAAGTTGTAGCTCTCTTCTTATCGGATCAGCGCATGCCCGGCATGACCGGCGTCGACCTCCTTCAGCAGGTAATTCCGCTTTATCCCGACGCAAAGCGGGTACTCCTCACTGCCTACGCGGACACGGAAGCCGCCATCCGCGCCATCAACTCGGCGAAGATTCACTACTACCTGAATAAGCCGTGGGATCCGCCGGAAGAGAAGCTCTACCCCGTCCTCAATGATTTGCTCGAGTCGTGGAAGCAGGGCTACAAAGCTCCCTTCGACGGCATTCGCGTGGTCGGTCCCCGCTTTTCTCCGACCGATCATGCCGTACGCGACTTCCTCTCTCGCAATCGAATCCCGTACAAGTGGCTGAACCCTGACCAGAACCCCGAATCTCTCGATCTCCTCAAAGAAAAAGGCATAGATGACGCCAGACTCCCCGTCATTCTCTTCGGCGACGGCACCGCCCTGGTCCAGCCCACCACCACCGAGATTGCCTCGAAAGTCGGACTTCGCACCCAGGCACAGCAGGAGTTCTACGATGTCGTCATCGTTGGGGCCGGCCCCGCCGGTCTCGCCGCCGGCGTCTATGGAGCCTCAGAAGGTCTTCGCACCTTGATCGTCGAACCCGTAGCCCCTGGCGGCCAGGCCGGTTCCAGCTCCCGCATCGAGAATTATCTCGGCTTCCCCGAAGGTCTCTCCGGCGAAGAGCTCGGCAAGCGGGCCTTCCTCCAGGCCAATCGCCTTGGCGCGGAGTTCCTTACCCAGCGCGTCTCCTGCATTCGCACCGAAAACCAATACCACATCGTCAAGCTGGAGGACGGCAGAGAGGTCACCTGCCACGTCGCCCTCATCGCCACCGGCGTCTCCTACTGCATGCTCGACATACCCGGCGCGGAACGTTTCACCGGAGCCGGTGTTTACTATGGTGCGGCGCAAACCGAAGCACAGGCCTGCGCCGAAGAGATCGTCTACATCATCGGCGGAGCGAACTCCGCCGGCCAGGCAGCCATGCACTTCTCCCGCTACGCCAACACGGTCCACCTTATCGTTCGCGGCGACTCCCTCGAAAAAGGCATGTCCAAGTACCTCGTCGATCAGATAGAGTCGACCCCGAACATCGTCGTCGAAACCAACACCCAGGTCACCTCCATGCACGGCGACGCCAAGCTCGACTGCATCACGGTATGCAGCCCCCGAGGTGAAGAGTCCCGTCCCGCCTCTTCGGTCTTTATCTTCATCGGTGCAGCCCCCAAGACCGACTGGCTCCCCGCCGAGATTGCCCTCGACAACAAAGGCTTCATCCTTGCCGGTCCAGACCTGAAATCAGTCGCCCCCGAAACCCCCAAAGACCGCGATCCCTATCTGCTCGAAACCAGCGTTCCCGGCATCTTTGTCGCCGGAGATGTCCGTCACGGCTCCGTAAAACGCTGCGCCTCCGCCGTCGGTGAAGGCTCCATTGCCATCCAGTTTGTCCACCAGTACCTCGCAACCCTGTAACCTGAACGCCACTTAGCTCGCAAACAATGACGACCACGGCCACCACTATCGACTTTCATCCGACACCAGCCGTTCTCACCCCCGAGCTCCTCACCCTTCTGCGCGGCGTCTCCATCCTGGCTTCCCTGAAGGATGAAGAACTGAAATGCCTCGAAGGAGCCGACGAGGTCCACCTCTCTGAAGGAGATGTCCTCGCCCGCCAGGGCGAGTTCGTCACCAGCTTTGTCATCGTTCTCACCGGACGTGTCGGGGTCTTCCAGGCTGCGCCCAACAAACATGAGACCGAGGTCGTCTCCTATACCAGCGGCAGCGCATTTGGCGAACTCCCGCTTCTCGCAAACAGGCCGCTCGGCGGAACCGTGCGCGCGACCCAGCCAAGTCATCTTCTGCTCCTCAATGAAGAGTCCTTCTGGCACCTGATGACGACCTGCCCACATGTCCGTAAAGCCATCCTCGGCAACATGGCCGAGCGTTTTCAGGGTCAACAGAGCCGTACACTCCACCAGGAAAAGATGGCCTCACTCGGCACCCTCGCCGCCGGGCTGATGCACGAGCTTAACAATCCAGGGGCCGCCGCGCGCCGCGCTGCTTCGCAGCTTCGCCAGAACCTCGAACGCATGCTCGAACTCGGCTCCCGCCTCAGCCGCACCAAGCTCGATCCCGAGCAGACCGAGTGCCTCGCCTCACTGAAGTCGCGCGCCATGACCGGCCACAAGCCGATCCGCATGAACTCTCTCGAACAAAGCGACGCCGAAGAGGAACTCGCCACCTGGATGGAGACCGCACAGATCGAGGGAGCATGGAAGCTCGCCCCGACCCTCGCCGGTGTAGGCATCACCTCGCGCGACCTCGAATGCGCCCGCACCGAGTTCCCCCTTGAAGTCCTCTCCGACTGCCTTGGCTGGCTCGAAGCCCTCATCTCCAGCATGTCGCTCGTCGGCCTGGTTGAAGACAGCATCGGGCGCATCACGGAACTGGTTCACGCCGTGAAGTCCTATGCCTATGAAGGCAAGGGCGCCCGCCAGTCCATCAACGTGAACGACAGCATCCACGCCACGCTCATCATCCTCGCCCACAAGATGCGCGAAAAAGAGATCATCGTCGAGCGCGAGTTCGACGATTCCCTTCCCGCCTTGGAAACAGAGCAGTCCGGTCTCAACCAGGTCTGGACCAACATCCTCGACAACGCCATCGACGCGGTCGGCCCCCACGGTGTCATCAACATCAAGACCTGGCCCGAACACCGCGACTCGGATCACATCATCATCAGCATCGCCGATAACGGCCCCGGCATCCCGCTCGACGTCCAGCCCCGCATCTTCGATCCCTTCTACACCACGAAGGAGGTCGGCGTCGGCACTGGCCTCGGGCTAGGCATCGTAGCTCGCATCGTGGACCAGTACGGCGGCACCATCCGCTTCTCGTCCGAACCGGGTCGCACCGAGTTCCTGATCAACCTTCCCGTCTCCCGGTAGAGCTCAACTCACGCCATTGGAATGCCGTCATCCTGAGCGCAGCGAAGTATCTCGCGAGACTATCGGGCACCGCAAACTCCCGACACTTTCAGCCCCCGATCCGCCTTGCTTTGATTCCGGACGCACTCTGCCCCTTTTGTCATTCTCGAAGGCAATATGCTTCCGGTGTTGTTCGTTCCCTACAACGTCAGCCACAACTGTGCAGCGTGATCCATTGCGACTCTCAGCGAGCCACAGCCAGCTCCCTCTGAGATTCGGACGCCACCTCAGCACGAACCACAATCCCTTTCCCAAGGCTGTACCGTCTCGGGGAACACCCCATCACCCTTCGAAAAGCCTTTCCAAATGCGCTCTCAGAGTCATAGCCGAGCGAAGTCGCAATCTCTGAGATGCAGCTGTCCGGATTCTTCAGCCTGTCTCCAGCCAACAGCATGCGCCACCGCGTCAGGTACTCCATCGGTGTAGCCCCAACGGTGTCCTTGAATCTTGCCGCAAAAACGGACCGCGACATCCCCACTTTCTCCGCCAGCTTCTGCAGGGTCCAGGCGTGCCCCGGGTTGTCATGCATGCTCGTAATTGCCGCGCTCATCTGCTTGTCCGTCAGCGCGAAGAGCCATCCAGCTCTGCCCTTTTCCGCATCCGCCAGGTGCAGCCGAAGCGCCTGGACCAGCATCATGTAAGCGAGCTGCTGTGCGATTAGAGACCCGCCCGGCTGCGGATCGCGCACCTCCTCCTTCATCCGTTCCAGCGACCACCGCATCGCCGCCTTATCCGACTCCTTCCGGATATGCACGATAGGCGGCAGCGACTTCAACAGAAGGTCCGCGTGACTGCCAGCAAGCGCGAAGAATCCACCGACAACGTAGCGCCCCGTGCCCTGCTCCTGCCGGACTTCACCTCTCTTCATCGCTTCAAGAAAGACGTGAAAGTCGACCGGCGTCAGCGCCAGGTCGGTCGCCAGCGAGAACGGCAATCCGCGCGGCAGCAGAAAACAGTCGCCTCCCGTAAGCAGGACAGGCTCGGGAACGCCCTCGACGGAAAGCCAGCACTGACCGGAGACGATCGCATAGCACTTGATGCCCCGATGTTCCGGGAAGCTGATTGCCATCTCGTCGGCGACTTCAAAGCCGCCCGCAAGACAGCTCTGCGGCTTCAGCAACGACAAGACATCTGAGAGTGGATCCATCAAGCCTCCGGACGATCAGACCAGGAACGCGGACTTCCAGTATAGATCGTATTGCCGACGCGGCCCATCTAGGTAGATAACAGGACGCAACAGCGACCTGCGCCGAATTTAGGAGAAGGCCATGCGGGTGTTTGTAACCGGAGCGACAGGATTTATCGGGTTTGCCATCGTCAAGGAACTCATCGGCGCAGGCCATCAGGTGACCGGCCTCGCCCGCTCGGAGGCGTCCGGGAAAAAGCTCACGGACGCAGGCGCGAAAGTGCATTTGGGAACGGTCGAAGATCTCGAAGGCCTGCGGCGCGCTGCCGCTGCGGCGGATGGCGCCATTCACACCGCTTTCTATCACAAGATCTCGCACATCCCGCTCGGGATGCGCCTTCGCGTATTGCTGGGCGGAGCTCCCAACGGCATCGTCCAGCGATTCCTCACAGCAGCCGTCACCACCGATCGGCGTGCCCTGGAGACAATCGGGCGAGCGCTCTCTGGGACAGATCGTCCCCTCGTGGCCGCCTTCGGCACCCTGAGCATGAAGGCAGGACAACTCGCCACCGAAGATCAATCCTACGACCCTGACTTCATCGGCGCACCTCGCGCCAGAACGGAAGACACGCTCCAGGAACTCGCCTCCCTAGGCATTCGCACCTCGGCAATCCGGCTCTCCCCCATCGTCCACGGTCACGGAGATCATGGCTTTGCGCATCAATTCATCGAGATCGCCCGAAAGAAGAAAGAGTCCGCCTACATAGGCGACGGCCTCAACCGATGGCCTTCCGTGCATCAACTCGACGCCGCCCGCCTCTTTCGTCTGGCGCTGGAGAAGGGGCCCGCAGGAGGAACCTATCACGGCGTCGCCGAGGAAGGCATCCCGTTCCGGGAGATTGCCGACCTCATCGCCCGCCGCCTGAACGTCCCCGCGGTCAGCAAACCTCCTGCTGAGGCCGCCAAGCAATTCGGCTTTCTCGGCCCCTTCGTCGGCATCGACAACCTAGCATCGAGCCGCCTCACACAGGAACGCCTTGGCTGGCAGCCGGCCCAGCCCGGCTTACTCTCCGACCTCGACCATGCGGACTACTTCAAGGCCTGAGCGTGTGTGAAGACTGTCCGGCGATGACAGACTGCGAAGAGCAGTCCCCAACAGAAGCAAAGGAGAATGCATCATGCGTATCTTTCTCACTGGCGCTACCGGCTTTATCGGTACGGCCCTCATTCCGGAGCTCCTCAACGCAGGTCATCAGGTCCTCGGCCTCACGCGGTCCGATGAAGGAGCAAAATCCCTCACCGCCGCCGGTGTCGAAGTGCATCGCGGAAGTCTCGAAGACGTGGAAAGCCTTCGCACCGGCGCTGCGAAGTCGGACGGCGTCATCCACTGCGCCTTCGATCACGACTTCTCAAACTTCATGGCCAATTGTGAAAAAGACAAGCGCGCTATCGAAGCACTGGGCGATGCCCTCGTCGGCTCTGATCGCCCCCTCGTCATCACCTCCGGCGTTGGTTTGGGCACCTTCGCTCCGGGCCAACCCGCAAGCGAAGACCACTACGATCCCAATCATCCCAACCCTCGCAAAGGTTCCGAAGAGGCAGCCGCCGCAGTAGCGGAACGCGGTGTGAACGTCTCCGTGGTGCGCCTTCCACAGGTCCACGACACGCTCAAACAGGGTCTCATCACCTATTTTGTCAAAGTCGCGAGAGAGAAAGGCGTCTGCGCCTATGTAGGTAAGGGGCTTAATCGCTTCTCGGCAGCGCATGTTCTCGATGTCGCTCGCCTCTATCGCCTGGCGTTCAAAAAGAACCAGCACGGCAGCAGATACAACGCGGTCGCCGAAGAGGGTGTGACTGCTCGGGAGATCACTGAGACCCTTGGCCAGGGCTTGAAGATGCCGGTAGTCAGCCTCTCGCCAGAGGAGGCCGCCGCGCACTTCGGATGGCTCGCCATGTTCACCAGCATGGACCTTTCGGCCTCAAGCTCACTCACCCAGCAACGCCTTGGCTGGCATCCGACCGGCCCGGGCCTGATAGCCGACCTCGAGAAGATGAACTACTCCGTCTAAACCGAATTCCATGAGCATCCCGTCTCCCCCATTCAGCAGGGAGATGGGATCGTTCTTTGGATCATCGAGCTCCGCCAGTCCTGGCCTCCGCACGGTCTCCTCAACAGCCTCCAATGCGGTCAAGGTTTCTTGCCTAATAATTAGATTCATTTAGCTGGATTCATTTATCCGCGCCAGAGATTTAGCTTGGTAAGCTGTTCCGGCAGATCAATTTCGCTGAGCCATGTAAGGAGAACGACCATGACCACTCTTGAAAGCATGTTGGACCGCAACAAAGACTTCGCTGCTCAGCAATCCGCTGCTGGCACACTCATGCCTTCACTCCCCAAAGCGACGCCTAACGTAAAAGCAATGATCATCGGGTGCGTCGATATGCGTGTCGACCCCTACCAGATACTCGGCCTTCATCCCGGCGAGGCACTCGTACTCCGTAACGTTGGCGGCCGGATTACTCCCGGTGTCTTGGAACAACTAGGCATGCTTGGACGCGTCGGCCAGGTAGCCGGAAGTGCTCCCGGCGGAGGAGGAGAGTTTCACCTCATCGTCCTGCAGCACACCGACTGTGGCATCACTCGCCTCACCGGGGATCCCGCGATGCTTGCTCACTTCTTTCAGATTCCTGAGGAGCAGCTTCAGGCGAAAGCGGTCAGTGATCCACACGCAGCCGTCGTCTTTGACGTCGCTTTCCTGAAGAAAATTCCCGCTTTGCCCGCAGCATGGATGGTCTCCGGCCTAGTCTATGACGTGGCAACCGGCCTCATCGAGACGGTTGTACCACCAGCGCCGATTCGAGCTTCATAACCCCGACAGATCCGTTCAACCCTCCAGCGCTCCGTCAACCGAGTCGCGCCTGTCGCGAGACCATGGATCCCAACCTGCTACCGTAATCGAATGGTCTCACCCGTTCCAAAGCTCCTCGTCTTCGACCTTGACGGCACCCTGATTGACTCCCGCGTAGACCTCTGCAACTCGGTTAACGCCATGCTTCTTCAGCTTGGCAAAGCGACCCTTCCCGAGTCCGTCATCGCCAGCTACATCGGCGATGGAGCCTCCATGCTCGTCCGCCGCGCCCTTGGCGACCCCGAAGGCGACGCTGCCGACGAAGCCTATGTCGCCGGCGCCCTCCACCTCTTTCTCGACTACTACCGCGTCCACAAACTCGACTTCACCTACGTCTATCCCGGAGTCCATGAAGCCCTTGCAGCCATCCGCGCCGCGCATCCGGATCTCCCGATGGCGGTTTTGACCAACAAACCCGTCGTTCCCTCTCGCGAGATCTGTGCCCACTTCGGATTCAACGCCTTCTTCTTTCAGAACTACGGCGGCAACAGCTTTCACACCAAGAAACCTGACCCGCACGGCCTGCTCACCCTTATCGCCGAAGCCTCGATCGTCACCGGTCAGACGATTGCTCCCGAGCAGACCGTCATGATCGGTGACTCCGACGTCGACATCCTCACTGCCCGAAATTGCGGCGCAAGATCCATCGGCTGCACCTTTGGCTTGTCTCCCCACACCCTGGCCGCAGCCTCTCCCGACCATCTCGCTCAGACTCCGGCTGAATGGCCCGCCCTTCTCGACTTCTCCGCTTAGAGCTTCGCACTTGGTTTGTCCTGGCCGCAGGAACTCCGTCTATGCTCCCTTCCGGTGAACTTATCCGAAGATCAACCATCTCCACGACGCCGGATCAGACCTGTCAAGCCCTTAGGCTTATATCTTACTCAAAACAGGGCGCTTGCATTTGGACATACACCCTGTCAATTCCCTTATAATAGAAGTAGGAAGAGTCTTGCCCGCAAACCACTGGCCACTGCCCCCATCTTCCACATGCCAGCGAACCGGCACTACCAAGGTCCGGACCTAAAGTGTTTCTTTCGAAGACTTTGACCGAAAAGGCGGGGGAGGGGGTGCCCCCCTCTACTCATTACCAGAAAGCCGAGAATGTCCGACTCACCCATCCGCGTCCGCATCGCCCCATCCCCCACCGGGGATCCCCACGTAGGCACCGCCTACATCGGCCTGATCAACTTCATCTATGCCCGCCAGCGCGGTGGCAAGTTCGTCCTTCGCATCGAAGACACCGACCGCGCCCGCTTCGTCGCCACCTCCGAGCAGATGATCTTCGACGCCCTCCGGTGGGTGGGCCTCTCATGGGACGAAGGTCCCGATATCGGTGGCCCCCACGGCCCCTATCGCCAATCCGAGCGCACGGAGATCTACCGCGAGCACGCTGAGATTCTCCTCGCAAATGGCACCGCGTACCGCTGCTTCTGCACTTCCGAAGACCTCGAAGCGAGCCGGAAGCAGCAAATAGCTGCCAAGTTGCCGCCCCGATACGCCGGAACATGCCGCACTCTCCCATCGGACGAGGTAGCGGCAAACCTTGCAGAGTCAAAGCCGTACGTGGTTCGCATGAAAGTACCGCCTGAGGGAAGCACCTCATTCCGCGACGAGCTTCGCGGCGACATCACCTTCGAGCACACCAACGTCGACGACCAGGTCTTGATGAAGTCCGACGGCTACCCTACTTATCATCTTGCCAACGTCGTCGACGACCACCTGATGGAGATCACAGACGTCATCCGCGCCGAGGAGTGGATCTCCTCGACCCCGAAGCACGTCCTCCTCTACCAGGCCTTTGGCTGGAGCACCCCGCGTTTCTGGCACATGCCACTCCTGCGCAACATCGATAAAAGCAAGATCTCCAAGCGCAAGAACCCCGTCTCGCTCGTCTACTATCGTCAGGCGGGTTTCCTGCCAGAAGCCGTGATCAACTTTCTCGGCCTCATGGGCGGCGGCATGTCTGATTCCGCCAATCCCGAAACTGCCGCCGTGCAGGCAGTCACTTCCGGGAAGCCCAGCGAAGCCGACATCTTCTCTCTCGCCGACATGCTCGAGCGTTTCCGCGTCGACAAAATTCGCCTCGGCGGTCCGGTCTTCGATCTCACCAAGTTGAAGTGGCTCAATGGCGAGTACCTCCGCCGAATCACCCCGGAAGATTTCTACTCCCGTCTTCGCTCGACCGTTCTTTCAGACGAGTACCTGAAGAACATCTCCGCCCTCGTCCAGACGCGGATCGAGACGCTAGGCCAGTTCGGCGACCTCACCCACTTCTTTTTCGCCGACGACATCCTCCCCACCGAAGCCGTCTTCCTGCCCAAAAAACGCACTCTAGAAGAGACCCTCGCCTTCGCCGCCGAGCAACTCCCCGTCCTCGAAGCCACCGAATGGACAGTCGCCGCCCTCGAGCCGGCCTTAAAAGGTCTTGGCGAAACCCACGGCTGGTCGGTCAAAGAGAACTTCATGCTCCTTCGCGCCATCATCACAGGAAGCACGATGAGCCCGCCACTCCTGGAAAGCCTGATCGTCTTCGGCAAGGCCCGCACCCTGGACCGCCACCGGCGCTTTCTTGAAACCCAGAAGAAGCTCGCCACGGGCAAAAGATAACTAGCTTGCCTTCGCCAACAAGGAAGCGCTGCTTTGTAGAAGTTTCACCATCGCCACTTCTTCTTCACGCAGCGCATCCACTGCCGCAGCAATCTGGGCCTTCGCGCAATCCTTCTCCGCCGGGGTTAATACGCCGCTCATGTAACACTCCAGCACCGCCGGATGGATGTAGGCCTTCCGGCAGACGCTCGGCGTGTTGCCGAGTTCTGCGGCCACCTTCTTAATCGCCTGCACTACGTTTCGCTTCGCCTCCGTCGCCGACCCAAACGTATCGAACTCCTGCAGCATAACGCATGCGAGCACCGTCCCGCCCCAGGTCCGAAAGTCCTTTGCCGTGAAATGCTGACCGGTGATCTCATAAAGGTATTCATTCACGTCAGAGGCATCGACGGTATGCGGCAGTCCGTCTTCCCCGACATACTGAAACAACTCGTACCCGGGAAGATCGCTGCACGATTTCACAATCTTTGCGAGGCGGGCATCACTCAGGTCGATCGTATGTTCCACTCCACTTTTGCCCGCAAAGTGAAACTGTATCTTGGAACCGCGCACCTTCACATGCCGGTTCCGCATGGTCGTAAGTCCGTAAGACTTATTTGTTCGAGCGTACTCTTCGTTGCCTACACGGATATATGTCGTCTCCAGCAGTCGGACGATCGCCGCCAGCACCTTCTCTCGCGGCAGGCCGCGCGACGCTAGATCGTCGTCGACACGTTTCCGGATCCTGGGAAGCGCATCGCCGAAGAGCAGCATCCGCTCGTACTTCGACTCATCCCGTATCGTCCGCCACTTCGGGTGGTACCGGCTCTGCTTGCGTCCTTTTACGTCCCGCCCGGTGCATTGCAGATGCCCGTTCGCATCCTTGCAGATCCACACATCGTTCCAGGCCGGCGGAATCACCAGCGCCTTAATCCGTCCCAACACGCCGGGATCTTTCACCACGGAGCCGTCGGCAGCTACATAGCGGAAGCTCTTACCCCGCCGCAGCCGCGTCATGCCAGGTTGATCGTCATACACGTACCGCAGCCCCGCAGCCTTCGCCGACTGCACCGGATCGATCGAGACCTCAAGCGGTTCCGCTCCCGTTTTGTTTCCTTTCCGAATAGCCATCTTTGGCTTGGATGCCGAGTTGAAAAGCATGGCAACCAGCGACGGGAGATCGCGGTATCACGCCATCAACCAGCTTTGAACATTGCCTTGATCCCACGCAGCGCCTGCCTGGTCCGCTCTTCGTTCTCGATAAGGGAGAAGCGGACGTGCCCGTCCCCATGTTCTCCGAATCCCACCCCAGGGCTTACGGCAACCTTGGCATCCAGCAACAGCCTCTTGGAAAACTCAACTGAACCAAGTGCCTTGTACTGCTCCGGAATCTTTGCCCAGGCAAACATCGTGGCCTTCGGCAGATCGACCGGCCAGCCTAACTTGTTTAGCCCTGGGACCAGCACATCACGCCTGCACTTGTAGATATCGACGATGTCCTTGACGCAATCCTGCGGACCATCGAGCGCCGCTATCGAAGCCACCTGGATCGGAGTAAACGTTCCGTAATCAAAGTAACTCTTGATCCGCCCCAGCGCCGCAACCAGTCTCTTGTTCCCTACCATGAAGCCGACGCGCCATCCCGGCATGTTGTAGCTCTTGGAGAGGGTGAAAAACTCGACTGCAATGTCCTTCGCCCCCGGGACTTCGAGCACGCTTGGTGCGCGGTAACCATCGAAGCAAAGGTCGGCGTATGCGAGATCATGGATAAGGAATATCCCAAGCTCCTTACACAACGGGACCAGTTTCTCAAAGAACGAGAGATCGACGCACTGGGTCGTCGGATTTGCAGGGAAGTTCAGGATCAGCAGCTTCGGCCGCGGCGACATGCGTGGCAGTTCGTAAGCCAGGCGTTCGTAGAGCGCGTCGCCATCCCCGCCATCGAGCGGGATGCTCTGCACCTTCGATCCCGCGATCACTGGCCCGAAGATGTGGATTGGGTAACTTGGGTTCGGTACGGCAACAGTATCCTCGTCATCGAGCACTGCGAGACAAAGATGCGCAATGCCTTCCTTCGATCCAATCGTGACGATCGCCTCCGTCTCCGGATCGAGATCGACGTCATATCGCCGCTTGTACCAGTTGCAGATCGCCTTCCGCAGCCTTGGGACGCCACGCGAGAGCGAGTAGCGGTGGGTCGCTGTCTTCTGCGCTGCTTCGATCAGTTTGTCGACAATGTGCTTGGGAGTCGCCCCGTCAGGATTGCCCATCCCGAAGTCGATGATGTCTTCGCCGCGCTTCCGTGCCGCAGCCTTCAGCTCGCTCGTGATGTTGAATACATACGCGGGCAGCCGCGTCAGTCTTCTGAACTCTTCCATCGCATCTGGTCCCTTATCACTTATTTAATCACTGCAGGATGAGGGAAAGCCGGCAAAGCGAAGCTCTGAGCAAAACTCACTCCCGCTCTGAACATCACTCGTCAACAGCCCGGCTACTTCGCCGTGAAAAGCACCTCGACCGGCAGAGTCTTGGGCGGGTAGCACGCCGCATGGTCGCAAGCCTGGTATCGCAGTGCTCCGGAGAGCTTGTGTTCCCCCGCAGTTGCGACCACGGGCACCTTTACAGCGAATGCGCCTGAGTAGACATCCAGCTTCTCGTCAGGCTGGAAGCTAAAGCTGTATGCAGTGCCCGCTGGGTACTCGAACGCCGCCGCTTTTACACCCTCTGCGGAGCCAAGCTCCAGCTTTGTCGGGAGCAGGTAGTCGGACTTCGGCGTGTGACTATTCACATGGAAGCCTTCCTGCACGCGGAAGTGCACTTCGAGGACCGCGCTCTTTCCCGCCGCAACTGTTGTCGACTCGGACTGATAGAAGATATAGGACTTCGGCCTCGCCTGATAGCCAACATCCTGCGCCCGGGAAACTGCAGGCAGAGCAAGCCAGGCGAACAGCGCTCCCGCAGCAAACGACCTCACCGTGCCGCACCCACTGGCAGTGCCATACTGACAATTGCCGGAGCAGCACCCTTTGATTCCACCAGTTTTTTGATGTTCGCTTCAACCTCATCCTTTGAGGCCAGCCCAATCGTCTCGGTCACAATAACCCCCTTGCGATCGATATAGAACGAGGTCGGCAGCGAATCCACCCCGCCGTAAGCCGGCGCGACCTTACCGTCGGTCAAGAGAATGGGATAGGTGACGTTCACCTTCTTTGCGGTCTTCTCTATTTCATCTTTGGGAGCTTCGTCTTCCGCAATCCCGAGAACCTCAAAACCCTGCCCGGAGTACTTCGAGCGGAACTCCTGAAACCACGGCATCTCCAGCTTGCACGGAGCACACCACGTCGCCCAGAAGTTGACGATCACGGGCCGGCCCTTATAGTCGCTCAACGATACCTTCTTGCCTGCGAGATTCACCAGCGTGAATGCCGGAGCGGGCTTGCCCTTGAGTGGAGCGTCCTGTGCCTCGGTCGTGGTGCCTGGCGCAGCTTCGCTCGCAGATCCGTCGCCATTCATCACCATGACCGGGGCTTCTCTTGCCTTCTGCAATGCCAGCCGGCGCTCACGCAGGTTATGCCATCCTGCCCACAGCATCAAACTGACTCCCACCACCATTACCAGCACGACCGCCGCTGTCCTCTTCACGCAACACCTCCGGTGTGCTCCTTGATACTCGCAACCACCTGAAACAAGTCTACCGCCTGGCCGCCCGACCTACTACACTGCTCTGCTAGCATCGATAAGATCGCCCTTGATGCCGAACCTATCTCACAGCCCGTCCGACCTGATCCGGATCGAAGCCCGTGCCCTTGAAGCTCTGGCTGAGCGCCTGGATGGATCCATGGCTGAAGCTTTCGCTCGAGCTACAGACCTCTTGATCGCCTGCACCAACGCACACCATCGCGTCTTTCTGCTCGGCATCGGCAAGAGCGGCCTGATTGCTCGCAAGATCGCCGCCACCCTCACCTCCACAGGGACGCCGGCCCACTTCCTGCATCCTGCCGAAGCCCTTCACGGCGACATCGGATCTGTCTCGCGCGGTGATGTTGCGATCGCGCTCTCGGCCAGCGGAGAGACCGAAGAACTTCTCCGACTCATTCCCGTGTTAAAACGCCTTGATCTCCCGCTCCTCAGCCTGACCTGTGCGCTCGACTCGTCGCTTGGAAGGGCGAGCGATGTCGCACTCGACTGTGGTGTTAACGAGGAGGCTTGCACATGGAACCTCGCCCCAACAGCGTCGACCACGGTCATGCTGGCGCTTGGCGACGCGCTTGCCATCGATGTCAGCCGCCGCCTCAACTTTCAGGCCGCCGACTTTGCCGACCTTCATCCCGGAGGCCACCTGGGCCGTCGGCTCACTCCGGTACGAGAACTGATGCACTCCGGTGAAGCTCTTCCTCGCGTCAGCCCAGACACGCCGATGACTGAGGTGATCTACGAGATGTCTCGCAAGAAGCTGGGCATGACGACTGTCCTGTCGAAATCCGAAAATCTTCTGCTGGGCATCGTAAGTGACGGCGATCTGCGCCGCCTGCTCGAGCGCGAAGGGCCGCACGCTCTGGAACACACGGCCGGCGAAATCATGAACCCCCACCCGGTCACGATCGATGTGGAGGTCCTGGCACCAGTCGCGCTTGCTCTAATGGAGCAGAAGAAGATCACCACCTTGATCGTCATGCAGGAAGCGCTCAAGGGCGCCGAGCCACAAGGCGTACTCCACCTTCATGACCTATGGAGACTGGAACTTTCCTGAAGCGGATTTGAGATAAGGGATTGCTACTGCTGGGGCGGTGGCGAATTGAACTGCTGGACGGCCGAGTGCGGCGGTGGCAGTAGAGGTTCGATCACCATCAGATTGTTCAGCGTTCCCCGTTCCTCGGGCGATAGCTGCCGCTGCAGATACTCCGAATTCAGATATGCCTGGCGCTGCGGAGGTGGCATCTCGCGCAAGTCGCGAAACGCCCGCGCGACGACGCGGCGGCGATCCATCGGCAAACTTCCGAGCTGGGCCATTGCCCCCCGCACCTGCTGTCGCTGTTGTAAGTTCAGATTTTCCATCTGCTCCGCGCGCTCAAGCACATGGGTTCGCTGCTGCGGATTCATGGCATTCAGCTGAGAGAGCCGGTCGCGCATGCGCTGTTGGGTCTGGGGTGGAAGCTGACGGAATCCAGGCTCGTTTTCCAGAGCTCGCTGCTGATCAGCCGGAGAAAGGCCCTGGTGGCGTGCCATCCATTGCGGCAGATGTTCCTGATTGTTCCTTGGACCAACGCGCGATGGTTGCGGAGCGGGCCTAACTCCCCGCGAAATCTGCTCACGCGCAGCACACACTCCCGTCATCAACAGAAACAGAAGTGCCGCCACAATCACGGGTCGCACGGATCGACATTTAGTCAGGAAAAGCATGGTCGTTCAAGCCTTGCATTACGTGTAAAGCAGTGACCAGCCATCCAAGCCCTTGAATGGCCTTCCAGCGTTTAGCTCTTCCTCTCTTACCGAAGTGGCTTGCGGAATGCGCGCTATTTCATCACAAAGTAGCCGGACCAGAGTTAGCTCGCCGGCTGCGAGTTTGTACCTGGGTCATTGTCGTCGTCATCCTGAAGCAACTGATCCATCTGCTGAATAGCCTGATCATTCCTGTCAAGAATCTGTAGGTCCTCAACTGCAGCGGAGGCCTGAACCTTGGTATTCGAATGGTGGAAGACTGTCAGACCGGCAAACGATCCGCCCCCCAACAACACCGCCAGAGCCAGCGCACCAGCCATCGCCGGGCGAAACTGCCTGCCGGTGTTGAACAACAATCTTTCCTTCATTCTCTCCATCCAGCCTGCTGGTGCCTTTGCCTGCTCCTCGCGCAGCATCACGGCAAGCTTTTGATCGAAGTACGGCGAGGGCTCCGGCGCATCCCATGCGTCCAGCAGACTCATCGTCTCTCGCAACTCCGCCAGTTCCCTGCTGCAGGGCTCGCAATCAGCGAGATGCGCGCCAAGTGGGGAGCTCGATGCTTCGCTCAATTCGGGTTCGAACAAGTGATCCGCTAGTTCCTTTTGACAATCCTTGCAATTCATCATCTCAACCTCTATCCCTCCGGAACACCAGGTTCCCGGTCTCGAGATCCACTTCTGGTCTCTTCGACGTAACCTCTTCCGGTACGCACCTTCTGATGCTTCTAAATAAAGTCCTTTAACTTGTCTCGCAAGGTTTGGTATGCGCGAAACAAGAGCGATTTTGTAGCCGACTCGCTCAGCTTCAGAACATCCCCGATTTGCTTGTAGTCCATGCCTTCATACTTATGCATCAGGACCGCCATTTGCTGCCGCTCCGGGAGTGCCATCACGTGTTCGCGGATCGCCGCCATGCGTTCCCGGCGAAGAATGTTTGCCTCCGCACCCGGCGTCATGTCGGCGACATCCGGCGTGCTCCCTGATTCAGAATCCGGCTCGTCCAAGTACACCGTAGATGCCGCGCGCTCATGTCGGGTGTCCCGGGCATGATTTACGCCGAGGTTTGTTGCGATGCGATAGAGCCATGTGCTGAACTTGGCCTCTGCACGATAGGTCTCCCGAGACCGGTAGACCCGCAGAAAAACCTCCTGCGCCAACTCCTCAGCAACGGCCTCGTTGTGCACCATGCGATACATGAAGTGAATGATCGGTTTGCGATATTTTGTCAGCAGAAAGTCAAACGCAGCCATGTCGCCTGCGCTGAGCTTCAGCATGATCTCGGCATCTTCCATACCGGAATAGCTTCCGTTACTCCGAACCGAATCTCCGCTGCCGATACCTGCAGCGTAAGGAGTTGCGAGTAAGTCTGGGTTGATCGCTAAGGTCGCCATATTGTCGCCCGTCCCACCTTCATCTACATCATCGGGACCTACTTCGCTATCAGCAGCCCCACCTTCTGTAACCCCGTAATCCTCTTTAGGTTGCGTGTCAGACTCAACTTCTGGATCTTCGAGTTTCTGGCGTTCAGCGGGTCCGTTCTGCGGCGCAGAATGCTCAGTTGGACGGACAGGCTTCGGCTCGGGTTTAGAAGAAGATAAAGCCATGGCGCTATCCGATTGTACTTGCCCCGGGATGCCCAGGTTTCGCCGGCTTACATGCAAGACCTTCCTGCAGAGGCGTTTAGCGGTGTGCCGCGGCGTACCTTTCCCTGTACGATGCCTCTGATTCCGGCTTACCCTCCGGCCCAGATGCTATCATTCAGGATATGGAATCAAGGCTGTTCATAGCCTTGCGTGCTTTTATGAAGCGCGAAGTGGGCGCATAACTCAGCGGTAGAGTGCCACCTTCACACGGTGGAAGTCGTAGGTTCGAATCCTGCTGTGCCCACCACTAAATCAACAACTTAGCATTGCTTCGATGGACAAGCTTGTTGCGTGTTATTGCAGATCGCCGGGGTCGGGTTCTTGCGTCCCCTTCTCAAGCTTGAGTCAGACGGAGCCAACCATCTCCTGCACGCTCTCCTTTCCGTGAAGTGCTTTTGATGGAATTTCACACGAGCGGCTCAAGACGGCACTCCCTCTCCGCTGTTGCTGCGACAACAGGTGCTGCGCTCATGCCGCGTCTGCGCTTGAGCTTGCGGGCGGTAGATACGCTCGACCCGATGCTTGTCGGCATCGTCGCCTCAACGGTCAGTATTGACACGCGTAACCCTATTGACGTTCCGCTCGCCCGTTGCCGAGATGCCCGGGATCGGCCTGGCCAGTGAATTGCTCACTTCTTGACTGATAACCATCTCTTACACCAGCTTTGATACGCAGCTCGGGGGCGATCCTCGCGCGGCGCAGATAATGAGCCCAAAACTCATCGGCAAAGCACAGGCCAATATAGTAGCCGATGACGGGGAGTGGTGGGTGTGTGGACGCATCTGGTAGACACGCCCATAGCGTATGCGCGGAAAATCCGGGCGCTTGTCGATGTAATGGGTGTCGATCATGTGTGCATCGGGACGGATATCAAGCTCACACCGTCCCTCCCGAACGACCCCGCTGGGAATGGCGGTGTGGCCCTCCTCCAGTGATGGCCACGGCAAACCTAGACTTTGCGGGCCGGGTGTTGATCGGCAGAATGGACGACGCGTCGGCAACGTACTAGCTTGGTATGGCAGCATCAACCGGCTGTTTCTACTATGTAGTTGCCGATGCGATGTTGAAAGAATGGTTTCACGCCGGTAGAGATTGGGAGACCGGCGGCAAGAATCTTCTGCAGGTGTTCGGCAAGCTGGTAGCAAATAGTTGAAGCATTAGTCTTAGGACGATCGTGGGTAGGCCACAAAACCAGAGCACGTTTTTGTATTTGAGCGTCAGGTAGAAATGCCTGAGCAAAGCTCCACCTACGATCAACTTCGAAGAAGAGAGCGTATACGACACCGGACAGAAAATGGGGATTCCCAATACTATTCGCGGTGGCAGCTTTGTCTGTTGCCGTGGGCACAGCAACTGCACAAACTGTGACCGCAAAGATCGTGACCGCTGCGAACGCCTTCCTCTCTTCGTTTGATCAGAAGCAGCGGCAAAGCGTGATCTATGCCTTCGACGATGAAAAGCAGCGTGCCCGGTGGTCCAACTTTCCCACTGGTTTTATCTCTCGCGCCGGTATCAACCTGCGCAGTATGACCCCGACACAGCGCACTGCCGCCATGAACCTGCTCACCGTTACCCTAAGCGCGCGAGGCTACGAGAAGGTACAGCAGATCATGGAAGGCGACGAGGTCAACAAACTTGAAGAAACCAAGAATGGCAACCGTGGTCCGGGCGGTCCCGGAGGTGGCGGTCCACCTCGCGGGAACGGGGGTCCGCCTCCTGGCGCCGGAAGTCCGCCTCCTAATGGCGGAGGCAATCGTCCTCCCGGCGGCGGCCCGGGGCTGAGTGGCGATCTGTTTGGCAAGGATCTCTATTACATTTCGTTTCTGGGCACGCCATCGGAGAAGACACCATGGATGCTCCAGTTCGGCGGCCACCATCTTGCACTCAATATCACCATTGCTGGAGATCAGGGCATTCTTACGCCGACCCTTACCGGCGCGCAGCCGGCGCTTTACACCAGCAATGGAAAGACTGTTCGCCCACTCGGACAGGAGAGTGATAAAGCCCTTGCCTTGCTGAAAGCACTCGATGAAGGAGAACGACACAAGGCAGTCCTCAGCTACAAACTAGCGGACCTTGTGCTCGGTCCAGGTCAGGACGGCGTTATTCTTCAGCCAGAGGGTCTGAAAGCCTCTGGGATGAACGACAAGCAGCGCGCGATGTTAGTGGACGTGATCTCCGAGTGGGCAGGCATCATCAACGATACGGCTGCCGCCGCCCGCATGGCTCAACTGAAAGCAGATCTTAATGACACCTATTTCTCGTGGAGCGGACCAACTGATGGCACTGCGGGCAAAAACATCAGTGCCTACTACCGCATACAGGGCCCGCATCTTGTCATCGAGTACGCCCCGCAGACTCTAGGCGGTGACGCTTCGCTCCGCGTCCACACCATGTACCGCGATCCCACCAACGATTACGGTAGGGCAGTCACGAAGAAATGAAACGGCAACTCACCGTCGCGATCCTTTTTCTCTCAGGACTGGCGAAGATTGCCTACGCTCACCGCCTCGACGAATACCTGCAGGCCACACTGGTGAGTGTCGAACGGGATCAGGTGAGCGCGTCCATGCGTCTTATTCCCGGTGTCTCGGTCGCACCTCACGTGATCGCCAACATCGACATCAACCCTGACGGCATTCTTTCCGAAGCGGAGCAGCAACGCTATGCGCGGCGAGTTCTGACCGACTTGATGATCACCTGCGATGGCCAGATCATCACTCCAAAGCTTATTTCCACGTCGTTTCCGACGGTGGACCAGATGCGGAGCGGCCTTGGCGAGATTCGAATACAGTTCACTGCGTCGCTTCCCCGCGGCGGTCCACATAGAAGTCTCGTGCTTAAGAATCAGCATCAAAGCGCAAGCTCCGTGTACCTTGTCAACGCGAGGGTGCCGGTCGATCCCGACATCCACATTCTCGCCCAGAAGCGCAACGAAGAGCAGTCCCTCTATGAACTCGACTACGACCAGACCAACGCGCCCGCAGTCAACTCGGCTTGGTCGGGCCTCCGCCTCCAGACGAATGCCGCAACCTTTGCCACTCTCTTCCGGCTTGGAATGCGCCACATCGCCGAAGGCACGGACCATCTGCTTTTCCGGCTTGCCCTTCTCCTTCCGGCACCCCTTATCGCCGTCAGCTCACGCTGGGTTCCGTCTCCGAACATTCGCTCCGGCCTCCTGCGCGTCCTGCAGATCGTCACTGCTTTCACCATAGGGCATTCCGTAACGCTGCTACTCGCCGCGACTGGCGTCATCCATGTCCGGGTCCGTTCCATTGAGGTCCTCATCGCCGCCTCGATCCTCGTCTCCGCGGTCCACGCGCTACGTCCCATCTTCCCCGGCAAGGAAGCTGCCATCGCTGCTTTCTTCGGCCTCATCCACGGCCTTGCCTTCGCCTCGGCTCTTAGTGATCTCGGACTCGGCTGGTTAGAACGCCTTCTCGGCATCCTGGCCTTTAACCTCGGTATCGAGACCATACAAGTGCTGGTTGTCGCCGTTGCATTGCCGTCACTCATCCTAATGAGCCGTACCTCTGCCTACCTTTACCTCAGGATTCCTGCCGCCATCTTCGCTGCGCTCGCCTCTCTCGGATGGATCACGGAGCGCATTCTGAACATCAACACCCCGGTCGACACTATCGTGAACGCAGTAGCTCAGCACGCCGCGGCGCTCGCCGGTGCTCTTTTTGCAGTAAGTCTTGTTTGTTGGCGGACGTCGGCCATGCGAGATAGGAAACCAGCAACTCCATTATTGACATCTGCTGACCGGCTTGGTTTAGGTAAGTCGGGGCCGCGTGCTTCTGAATGACGAGACGCATGGGACGCCGCTGCTTTCGGGCATGGCAGTGACAGGCCAACTTTGCAATGTTTTTCCATATCTGCGAAGAGGAGAGCGCTGGTTGCTTGTGGGCCGGATGAGGGGCGAAGTTGATGCTATTGCTCATGACCCTCCGGGTGCTCTGTCTTCAGAGCACCCGGAGGAACTCAGTCCAGTCGTCCATCAGGTAACGCCTCGCGTTGCCTTGGCGCGGGAAGAAACGCACACAGCGCGGGCACTCGTCGGGTCGCTATTGCACGGCTCGCGATGGTGAACCGCGACTGAACGCTTCCTTCTCTTGACCGTCATGTGTCCAAGCGCCCGGCTAGGGTACTTCTGATGTTCTCGCGTCAGGCATCCTTCGGTCGAGGTAAAGCCTCACAGCAGCATGGCATCGTCTGTCTCATCAAGGCACAGATCGATTCACAATTTGCGGCACCGAATCGCTTTCTCGCTCAGTCTTGGACTTGCTGCGGCGCTCTGGCTGATTTTTGTCGGAAGCTTCAACCCTCACGAACTTCTTGTCGGAGGGGTCGCGAGCGGTTTTACAGTATCGTTCCTGGCCTTCGTTTGCCGCTCGAGCGATACGGAGCTGACCTTTCGCCCTCGTGATCTTATTCAGGTCTGGCGAATCCCCTGGTACATCGCGGTCGACGTTTACGTTGTGACGCTTGTTGCCGCCAAGGACCTCCTGCATCTTCAACCCGCAGAATCCCTTTATCGAGTCTGCGGTTTCGATACCAGCGTTCACGATCCGGTGCGCAAAGCTCGCACCGTGCTTGCAACCGCCTTGACGACAGCTTCGCCCAACATCATCGTGATTGGGATCGACCCCGCACAATCGCGAATGCTTTTTCATCAAATCTTTCGCAGTGAGGTGCCAAAGATGGCCAAGGCTCTCGGAGCCAAGTCGTGAGTTATCTACCCCACAACGCGTGGCTCATTGCAGGCGCCGCCGTTTGCACTGCACTGATACCGTGCGCTGACATGTGTCTGCGGGGCTCGCCGGAGCGAAGACTCGTGGGTCTGGAGATGGCAAGCATCCTCGTCACAATTGCAATGGTTCTCCTGACGATTGGCTTCGGTCGTTCTATTTTTCTCGATCTTCCGCTCGCGCTGGCCATAATGAGCTTCGGCGGCGGCCTGGTGTTTGCGCGTTTTCTGGAGAAGCACCTTTGAGCGCGCACGTGATCCTCACGGAAGGATTGCTCGGCGTTATCGTGGCTTCCTGCTGGATCGGCGTTGTGGGCATGTTACGGATGCGCACTCCTATGCAGGCCATGCATTATCTCGGGCTTCCTGCGTCCATCGGAGTGGTTGCGCTCACTGGAGCTGTGCTGAGCGAGACTGGCTTCAGCTCGACCACCCTGAAGACGGCGCTCATTGCGAGCGTACTTCTTGCCATCAACTCCATTGTGGCCCACGCCACGGCCCGCGCCTTCCGTACACGTGAACTAGGGCATTGGGAACCGAGAGAGGGCGACCCCGTCGAGTTCGTCACCCAGAAGAATCGAAGGCAGGGGATCGATCGATGATGTACGTGGGAGCCGGAATCCTCGTCCTCGTCGGGTACAGCGGCTTCGCCGTTGTACGCACCCGCGACGTTACGAAGCAGATTATCGCGCTCGGCTTCTACGGACTTATCACTGCGTTGATTTTCTTCTTTTTCCAGGCCCCGGATGTTGCCCTCTCACAGATAACGGTTGGCGCCGTTGCTCTTCCACTCATGGTGATGCTTGCTCTTTCACGCGTGAAGTTTCGTGACGCTGACATCAAAGCCCGCAAAGGAGGAGGCGGACATGACTGAGCGCATCCGAGTGCGGCTTTTTTTCGTCTTCGGCACTCTGCTCTTCGGACTGTTCTGTTATGCCTCTGCAAGCCTGCCGGCATGGGGTTACTATCGCAGACCGTATGGCGACGCCATCTCGAAACTGGCCGTCTACGAACGGCATGCCACCGACGCAGTCAACGCCATCAACTACGACTATCGAGGCTTCGACACGCTGGGGGAGGAGTTCATCCTCTTTACCGCCGTCCTGGGTGTGATGCTTCTGTTACGCAAGGAACAAGGAGAGTCAGACAAGCTTGAAGGTGCAGCCAAAATGCAGGATGCGGCTCCGCTCAGCCCCACCGTCCAGGCTATCTCTCTGCCCGCCGTCTTCGTCACGGTGATCTTCGGCTTTTACATCGGCCTTCACGGCCAGCTGACTCCAGGGGGTGGCTTCCAGGCAGGCGTAATCCTTGCGACGGGCCCTATCCTCATTTATCTGGCGCGCGATACAGGAGCTTTTATCCGCATCACTTCTCACCCCGGCATTGAGATTACCGAAGCGTTAGGCGCAGCATCCTACGCACTTATTGGCGTCGCTCCGCTCATCGCGGGCGTCCCATTTCTAACGAACATTCTGCCGTTGGGGAAGACGGGCGATGTCTTTTCTGCAGGAAACATCGGCCTCATTAGCGCGTGCGTCGGATTCGAGGTGACCGCGGCTTTCCTCCTTGTCACTTTCACCTATCTGCAAGAGATCATAAGCGGCGAGCTCTCAGGAGACTGAGGATCATGCCACCACACTTCTCGATGCTCCCGTTCATCGTCTCTGCCTGGCTCTTCTGCTGCGGCCTCTACGGCATTATCAGCAGCCGTCACCTTGTCCACACGGTCGTCTGCCTCGCCATCCTGCAGACAAGCACCTATGTTCTTCTGCTCGGCATCGGTTATCGAGTCGGAGGCTCGGCTCCAGTGTTTGCAGATATAAGGCCCGGAAAGCTTACCGTCGATCCGGTCGTTCAGGCTCTCATGCTCACAGACGTAGTGGTGGAAGCTGTAGTCGTCGCTCTTCTCCTGGCTATCGTAGTAAAGGCGTATGAGAAGTCCGGTTGCATTGACCCCAGAGACCTCCGGACGCTCCGCGGCTAGACTGTCATGCATCCACTTCCCGCCAACGCTCTTCCGGCACTCCCAATCGCTTTGCCGCTGCTGGCAGCAGCGTTACTCGCAGGTCTTCGCAAACAGCTGCCTCGTCCCGCCGCCGATGGCATTGCAATCTTGACCGCAGCCACTAATCTTGCACTCACCCTGGCGTTGCTGCATCAGGCACAGCTTCGAACGATCGTCTACTGGTTCGGAAACTGGTATCCCCGTGGATCGATGGTGCTCGGAATTACATTCGTCATCGATCCCGTCTCCGCTGGCCTTGCAGCCCTCGCCGCAATTCTCACGTTGCTCGCCCTTCTCTTCTCATGGCGCTTTGTGGATGCAGGCGCAAATCACTTCCAGCCACTTATGCTGGTCTTCCTCGCAGGAATGACAGGCTTCTCACTTACCGGCGATCTTTTCAACCTTTTCGTCTTCTTCGAGTTGATGAGCACCGCCGCATTCGCTCTCTGCGGCCTGAAGACCCGCGAGCCTGCACCCCTGCAGGGCGCGTTCAACTTTGCCGTGACAAACACCGTCGCCGCCTTCATGGTCCTGACTGGCATTGCCTTTCTATACGCCGTTACAGGCGCGCTGAACATGGCACAGATTGGCCTTTCGCTGGCCCATCGTCATGATCCTCTCGTGCTGTTTGCCTGCGCGCTCATCACCTCTGGCTTCCTGACGAAGGCTGCAATTGTCCCATTCCACTTCTGGCTGCCGGACGCGCATGCCGTCGCTCCAACGCCAGTCTGCGTACTCTTCTCTGGCCTGATGGTAGAGCTTGGCCTCTATGCCATCCTGCGGCTCTACGCCGTCATTTTCCTTCCAGCCCTCGACGCGCGCGCCTCAGTCCTGCGCGGCATACTGCTCAGCTTTGGAGTTCTTACGGTGCTGCTCGGCAGCTTCATGTGTTACGCCGAGCACCAGATCAAGCGCATTCTCGCCTTCTCGACCATCGCTCACGCAGGTCTCATGCTCTTAGCAGTCGCAACTGCGGCAGGCGGGCCAACAACACTCGCCACGGCAGGTTTTCTAACCTACCTGCTGGGCCACGCATTTATAAAATCCTCTCTTTTCTTTGTTGCGGGCATTCTTCTGCATCGCCTCCGCACAGCCAGCGAACCAGCACTCTTTGGCAGAGGCACACAGTTACGCTTTACGGGAGCCCTCTGGTTCATGGGTGCCCTCGGACTCGCCGCCGCCCCAGGCTTCGCCACCATGAATGGCGAAGCCCTTACCTCGCGTGCCGCCGAATCGGACGGCCTGCACTGGATCTCTTTCGTCTTTATGTTTGCCGGCATCCTCACGGCCGGGGCCGTATTCCGCGTGGGCTTTCACACCTTCTTCGGCTGGGGCACACAGCCGATATCCGACGAGGCTTCCAGAATTGACGAGCTACCCGAGGACAATGAAGGCGATGACAGGACGTTCTGGTATCAAATCCTTCCACCCATACTTTGCATCGTCGCTGCGACCACGCTTGCTTCAACTTCAGGGTTCACTCAGCAGATGATCGAAGCAGCCAACCGCCTTACCTTCCAACCGGGCTACCTCCACACTGTTTACACCGGCGAGACCCCCAGCGTAGCCCTCCCCGCCAATTTGAATGTCGGGCTCGGAGCTGCGGCTCTACGCGGGATGATTGCCTCGGCACTTGCTATCCTGCTTGCTCTTACGTCTGTCTTCCGCGATCGACTGGGGCGTATGTTGCGTCTCGGTGCGTTTCTTGAAGGTCCCCTCGTCGCAATGCGCGCCATGCAATCCGGCCTGGTGGGCGACTACGTTTTGTGGCTAACTATCGGGACCTCGCTACTCGGGGAAACCTACATACTGCTGCTCCGTTGAACCTGGTTGTTGTAGCGTCATCAAGACTTGGCGCGGCTCGCCTACTTGATGGGATCAGCAGGTGCTTCCCGGCCCTGAGACGGATGTAAGAGGAGGCGCTTAGCATTCTTTTGATTGGCTTCATCAGCCAGTTTCGCGGCTAGAAGAAGTTCGCGAGCGGAGTCTTCTTTCTTGCCTACGCGCCCTAGTACCAGCCCGTAGAAATAATGGGCGAGTTGGTAGCCGGGAGCAATCTCCGTTGCGTGTCTCAATTGACGTTCCGCTTCGGCATAGCGCTTCAATCGGAAGAGCGCCACGCCTATGCCCGTACAAGCCCCGCCGTGCCTTGGGTCGCGCGCAAGGACCTCGGAGTCCTCGCGAAGGACTGCCTCAAAATCCCCGGCTTCGAGATCAAGTTGCCCAAGCTGATAATATGCCTCCGTCTGTAAAGGCTTGAGTTGGATGGACCTTTCAAACTCATCGTGGGCTGCAAAACCTTGCTGAGCCTGCTGGAGAATACGTCCGAGCCCATAATGTGCAGAGGCGTCCTCTGGTTGTAGCTTGAGGTAGGCGCGCATGTCGGCCTCTGCTTCGGCGAGCCGGCCAAGGTCAAGTTCGATGTGTGATGCGAGATACAGTGTCTTTTCGTCTCCAGGCAGAAGTTTACGGAGGTCTTCGACGGTCTCTTTCGCATCCTGGAACAGGCCAATCTGCTCCTCGAGCACCCCGGTATCGTAGAGCAACCTGGGGCTTTCAGGAACAAACCGCTTCCCCCTCAGCAGCTCACCAATTGCCGCGTTGAAGTCACCCGCTGCCCGGTCAGCCAATGCGAGTTGTTCGGATATACGGACCTCGCCCTCCTGCGCGGCGGCGTCCGTCGGCGCAGCGGCCAACACTGCTTCAAACCGGTCTCGCTCGGCGTGTCTGGAATCAAGGTCGGTCGTCTGGACGAGAGCGAGACTTAGAAGCAACGCAAGCATGGGCAAAAGAATACAGGACAGCCGGAGCTGTCCTGTATTGGATTCGAGACGTCAGTTAGAAGGAGATACGTCCGGTCACTTGCAGGTTGCGAGGAGTGTTGAGCGTTGCCGTAGGCACGCCGAATGTTCCATCAGTTGGGTTCAGATCGGGGAGCGCGAACTGGTGGCGATTGAAGGCGTTCAGGAACTCGCCCTTTAAGGTGAAGGTGACACCCTCTTTGATAATCACGTTCTTCAGAAGGCTGAAGTCTTCGTTGAAGTACTTCTGGCTCCTGACTTCGCCAGTGACTCGAGGAATGTCGCCAAAGGAGTAAGCGCCCGCTCCGCGAACCGAACTGCTGTTGGGGTCAATGAAAGCGGCCGGGTTGAAGTAGCTGGCCTCGGACGGGATGAACGGGTTCAGTTTCCCCTGCCGGTAGTTCGCACTCTTGAGTGACTGAATCCCATTACGGCTGTAGTAGATAGAATTTTCAAAACCCGGAATGCCCGTCGCGCAGCAGAAAGAGACCGGTTGACCAGACTCATACCGCTGCACCGACCCTATCTCCCAGCCTCCTGCAAGAGCCGCGCCGATCCCATGCTTCAGGAACGGCTTGTCCTTGCCGAATGGAAGTTGGTAGAGAGGTGCGAAGACAAACGTCTGCGGAATGTCCTGCGCGCTGATCGCCTTTTCCTGGTGCAGATTGTCGGGGTTCTGAACCTGCGACACGCTGATGCCGTTGTTTGGCAGAGCGCTATCAGCATCGGTCAGGTTCTTCTCCCAGGTGTAGGAGACCTGCATCGTCAGGCCGTTGCGGAGGCGGCGGTTAAGAGATATAAGCAGAGCGTTGTAGGTCGACATACCGACGTTCTGCAGGCAGCAACCAGTATCGATGTAATCGTATTGTGGGAAGGGACGCAGCGCGCGCTGGATGGGTGCTCCCGTACCCCAGAGCGTGGAGAACCCGGTAAACGGAACAGCCACCCCGGCCGTGTTGCCAGCGACAGGATTGTTGAGTTCATTTCCCAAGGCAAATGCGCTGATTGGAATGTTGTTGATATTTTGGACATTCGAGCGGAGGTTCTGCGCTTTGTTCCCGAGGTAGCCAATCTCCAGGATCAGGTCCTGCGCAAGCTGGCGCTGCATCTGCAGGCTCCATTCATAGATCGCCGCCGGTTTGCCATAATCCTTCCCGATATAGGAGCCCGTCACCGCCTGTCCGTTGAAGATGCCCGGATCGAGATTCGGTGGCTGGCTGTACGCCGGGAAGCCGCTATCAAGGGCAAACGCTGACGAGAAGCCATCGCCCGGCTGGAAGCTCGGCTGGATCTTATAGCCGGTATCCATGCTGCCGCCAAAGTCGGAGAATTGAAGCGGGCCGTAGAAGATCGCTCCGCCTCCGCGGAAGACTGTCTTGCCGTCAGCCGTAGGAGTGAAAGCAAAGCCAATGCGCGGTGCGATGTCCTTGTAATAGGTGTCAGCCCAGCGGCTGGTTCCGCCAGACTGCGTTCCGAATACAAGTGCGCCAGGAATTCCATACTCCGGATCGGTCGCCGTAGCGCTGAAGTTTGATGTGGCGTTGTGGGCCTCGGACCGAGGTACGTCTACATCCCAACGAAGCCCGAGGTTGAGGGTCAACCTGCTGCTGACCTTCAAATCGTCCTGCGCGAACAACGCATAGTAGTAGGAAGTCCAGCGTGGCTTTTCGGAGTAGAGACCAAGACCGAAGTTTCCACCGCTCGTCGCGCCGAGCAGGAGACTGGCAAAACTGTTTCCGTCATACTCGCCGTTCGCAGGATCAGAGGCAGTCTGGGTACGCGCGAAATTGGTAGCTGCGGTGGGATTGTTGATCGGAGAGTACTGCTGCAGCCTATAGTCCAGTCCGACCTTGAAGCTGTTCCTACCCTTTGTCCAGCTGACGCTGTCATTTACGCGCCAACCATTGTCAACGTTGTCGTCATTCTGGCCGGGATTTCCGAGATTGCGATACTGATCGCGACCATCGAATGTGAACTGTGGAAAGTTGGTCGATGAGGGAGCGTTACCAATGCCAAGTTGCGTGGTGTAATCGACCCCCTGCGCGATGGGAATCGCAAAGTTGGCGCTATTGGTGCGGTTGAAGCCGAAGTTCAGATGGTTTAGCACAGTAGGCGTAACGATGAAGTCCCAACCAAAACGTCCAAGGTGGGTCTCAAAGTCCTGCGTCCAGGTATTCGGATCCTCCGGATAAGGCAGAACAGGATTGCCGCCTGAGGTGCGGTTGTTATCACGCGTGCTGTACGAGACGAAGAACTTGTGGCGCGGCGAAGGATTCGCGTCTACGCGGACAGTGTACGTGGTGTTCTTTAAAGGGATAGTGCTCTGGAAAAAGTAATTGTTATAAAGGGCGTTCGTGGACGGCGTGGGAATGAAAGCCAGAACGTTATTTGCTACGGCGCTGAACCGGTCGGCAGGGATGACGTTGCCGGCGAAAGCAGTTCGGCATGGCGTTCCGTTTACAACACGCTGCGTGGCAGGGTCGAAGATTTCACCGGGATAGACCATCGTTCCGTCGCATGGGTTGACAACGCCGGTTGGAGCCGGAGGCGCAAGCGGATTGAACAGGTCGGTGAAGTTACCGGTCCTCTGAAGCGCAGTGGGAACGGTGCTGGTGTTTGTCGCGCCGAGCTTCTGCTGAAATTGCTCCCAGGAAAAGAAGCCGAAGAGTTTGTCGTGTCCGTTGTAGACATGGGGAATCGTGAGTGGGCCGCCAATGCTGCCGCCGTAGTCGTTCTGTTTGTCGCTCGGCTTCCGATAGATGTCGCGACAGGCAAGCGTGTCGTTCGCGCCGGTGCAATTGGAAGCCTCGTTGCCATCGTTGAACCATGTATTCGCATCCATGGCTTCGTTGCGGAAGATGTCGAATGCGGTGCCGTGATATTGGTTTGTTCCCCCCTTGGTCACGAAATCTTCAATGCCGCCCGTAGTCCGGCCGTATTCAGCCTGCGGAACACCGGTGGTGATCTTGAACTCCTGGAGAGCTTCTACAGACGGCGCTTCTTCGTCAAAAGAGGAGCCGTTTTCGCTTCGAGTCTGGCTCGCGCCATCGATCAGGACTTCGTTGCCATATTCCTGCCCTCCCGAGATCTTCGACAGGAAGATGCCGTTATTGCTGTTCGCTGTGCCGGGACCGGTGGTTCCGGGAAGGAGAAACTCAAATGCCTCGGGTGAACGTAGGGCCCCCACACCGCCGAGCGCGAGCGGCAGCTGCACGATCTGGCGCGAGTCTACGGTGCCACCTACATCGGAGCTCTCGGTCTCCACCGTCGGTGCAGAAGCGTCAACGTTTACCGACGTGTTCTCGCCACCCGCCTGCAGCACAATGTTTAGGGCAGAGACGCTGTTGATTGTGACCAGAACTCCGCGTTGAGTTGACGTCGAGAATCCTTGTGCGGTGATGGTGACGTCATAGCGCCCCAATGAGAGCTCAGGAAAGCGGTATGCTCCGTCTGAGGTGGAGACAGTAGTCTGAGTGACGCCTGTCTCAATATTCTTCGCGGTGATTTTAGCTCCAGGAACGAGAGCGCCTGTTGCGTCTGTCACATTTCCAGCCATCGCACCGCGTACCGACTGCGCGTTAATTATGCTGGCCGGGAAGAATGAAACGATGAAAAGAAGAATGGCCCAAAAGTAAAGATGATTGCGCTGCATAACTGAACTCCAAAACGTATTGCAATGATTGATTCCACTCAGCGCCTGGGGAGGACTTCATGAGTGGGCTCGCGGTAAATTGACTTTCTCGTGCAACCGATTACACGGTGATAGTAGTAAGGCAAAGAGATCAATGTCAAACTTTAGGTGGAGAGGTTTTGGTGTCCTGTGAAACTTCAACATCGCTTCATCAAAAAATGGTTTCGCTGGGTGTTTCTATCTATGATCCTGGCAGCGCAGCGAGCGGCTTCTGGAGCGCAACGGGGCGATGGCTTGCAAAGCCTCATCGATACTCTTGAGAGCTCTGTAATCAAGCAAGCAGAGGCTGCCGAAGCATCCGGGCAGTTGCCAAAGGCGGAGCAGTTGTTGCGGGAGTACCTCGAAAGGCATCCCGAATCCACGAAGACTCTCTTCTACCTGGGCTGTGTACAGTTCCAGGAACACCAGCCCGAAGAGTCTCTGCTGACCTACACTCGGGCGGCAAAGAACGCCACACCTTCTGCAACGGATCTATATTACGTCGCGTTGGATTACGTGCTTCTTAAGGACTACACGGATGCGGACAGATGGATCACCCGCTCTATCGAGACAAACGACTCGAATGGTGAAGCCTGGTACTCCTTCGGTCGGATCAAGTACACAGAGAACCGTTTTCAAGAGTCGGTTCAGGGCTTTCAGCGAGCGATCGCACTGATGCCCAAATCCGTTAAGGTCGAGAATAATCTTGGCCTTGCCTATGAAGGTCTCAACCGGCCGGACGAGGCGATCGCCGCATACCGGCAGGCGCTGGCATGGCAGCAAGGCGGCGCGCACGAAAGTGAGCAGCCTTACTTTAATCTCGGCAAGTTGCTGACAGATCGAAACGCACTGGATGAAGCGTTCACCCTTCTCCAGAAAGCTGAGGTGATTGCGCCAGAAGACGGCAAGATCCATGCCGCGCTTGGGAAGCTTTACGCCCGTCGAAAGCAATTCCCGCTTGCGCAGCGTGAGTTCGAGCAAGCCTTGCAAGCAGAACCAAACGACGCAGCGCTTCACTTTCAACTCGGACAGGCTTTACAAAAGGAAGGTTTGCAGGAGCAGGCGAAAGAACAGTTCAAGCGTGCGGCTCGATTAGCGGGGACGCATTCGGTAGAGCCAGGCAACACTGGCACCGGTGAAGATCATCCTTAAAAAATGAATAGAGGACTTGTCTTCAGCCAGACCCTCTCGCAGTATGGTAAGAGTAGTCCCATGGTGAGGCACCCTCTACACACTGCAAGTGGGCTCATGGTCAGCAGTCTGCTCTGTATCGTCTGTGCGGCCCAGACTTCTTCCATACGGCCAGCCGCAAACCCCATTCTTGCGCATGCCGATCCCTTCATCACGCTTCATCCCATAGACGGGCAGTATCTTCTGCTCGCGACCACAGGCCATAACATCACAATCTGGCACGGCAACACGATCCCAACCGCCTCCAGCGAAAAGAAAGTCGTCTTCACTTCACCGGACACCATGGAACAACTCTGGTCCCCCACTCTTTGGCAGATGGGCGGTCACTGGTGGATATACTTCACCGCGCAGCCAGTCGGCGGCAAACACGCCATCTACGTTCTGGAGTCGGACACAAGTGATCCTTTGGGCAGCTATACCTTCTGCGGTCCGGTCGCGTTGGGCCGTCCTGCGATCGATCCGTCACTCCTCACCCTCAAGGGCGTGAACTACCTTATGTACGTCACTGTGGATCGTGGAGAAAACGCGATACAGCTTGCACGCCTCAAGAACCCCCTTGAGCTGTCAGGCTCCCCCGCTTCGATCGCCGAGCCGGAGTACCCCTGGGAGAAGGGTGCGGGCAGCACTCGCACCTACCCGGTCGACGAAGGCCCCACTGCCCTCTATCATGGCGGCAAAACCTTCATCGTATTTTCAGCTTCCGACACAGCTTCGCCCCTTTACTGCCTCGGCCTGCTCACCTACGCCGGTGGCGATCCGCTGAAGCGTGAAAGCTGGAACAAGCTCGCAAAACCCATCTTCTCTGCCATGCCCTCGAACAGCATCTACGGCCCCGGCCGTGGGACCTTCAGCATTGCTGCGGACGGTACATATTGGCTTCTTTACGCCGCAAAATCAACTGACGCGCCGACTGCCTCGGCACGTGAGATCCGTGCTCAGCAGTTCACCTGGAATGCTGACGGCACACCGAACTTCGGCACGCCTCTCAAAGACGGCGTCATTCAAGACAGCCACCAGGCACTTGTTCACAGCGAGTAACGAACCGCATGCGAAGGTAAGTCCGCACGTTCTGCTTTCGCAGCGAATGAAGGGGAGATCAAGGAAACGATGAAAAGGTCAAAACAACTCTTGCTGATTAGTTGCATATGCCTTTGCGTGTTCGTGTGCGCGGCTCCACAAACCGGCGCCCAAGCCGCTCCTGCGGAGCATGGCAGTACATTCACCAATCCGTTGCTCGACAGCGGACCCGATCCCTGGGTGGTCTGGTGGAAGGGCTTCTATTACTACTCGAACTCCACGGGCGGCAACCTGACACTTCGTAAGACCCCGGACATCACCGATCTGCGCCACGCAGAAAAGAAGGTAGTATGGGCGCCGGAAGCAGGTCACGCCTGGTCTAAGGATCTCTGGGCACCAGAACTGCACCGCTGGGGTAAGAAGTGGTACATCTACTTTGCAGCCGATGCGGGAGAGAACGCCTCGCACCGTATCTACGCCGTAGAGAACTCCAGCGACGATCCAACACGAGGCACATGGACATTCAAGGGAAAGGTCAGTGACGCAAGCGACAAATGGGCGATCGATGCGACCATGTTCGAGCTCAAAGGACAGCACTACCTGGTCTGGTCGGGGTGGAAGGGCGATGCGGATGGCGAGCAGGACCTATTCATTGCGCACATGAGCAATCCCTGGACAATCGACTCGTCACGCACCCTCATTTCGAGCCCCACTTTCGACTGGGAGAAGCACGGCGACCTTCCCGGAAGACATGTTAACGTAAACGAAGGTCCAGAGGTCCTTATGCATGCGGGCAAGGTGCTTGTTGTGCATTCAGCATCAGGCTGCTGGACTGACTTCTATGAACTCGGCATCGTCCAGGCGAAAGCAGGTTCAGACCTGCTTAACGCAAACAGCTGGTCAAAGATCGATCATCCATTCCTGACGACAGATGCCGCTTCGCATGCCTTTGGACCTGGACACAACGGTTTTTTCAAGTCGCCCGACGGTAAAGAAGATTGGATTATCTACCACGCAAATCCCGGGCCTGGCGAAGGCTGCGGTGACCTTCGTTCGCCCCGCATGCAGCGGTTTACCTGGAGCGCGGATGGCCTTCCTGATTTTGGCCGACCGGTGGCGATTGGGGAGGAAGTCAGGGAACCCTCTCACTAGGTGCTTAAGCGCTGTTGGGGTGACGACTTTGAATGTCCAGCGGGTGAAGCGGCTCCCGGCGACTGGTTAGTGTCGATTCCCTGAATGGTTTACCGCGCCTCGCTGTGGGGAGCGGGCGACTTGGTCAACTGCCGGTGGTACATGGGTCCACAGACGCTACCGAGAAGATCAAATAGCCATAGAGCACGACTCTGCGTCGTGCAAAAGGGGCCGCCAGGCAGGTACACGCGCGACATTGAAGCTGACGCATCGACTCACTTGCTTTGCAGGGGTTTTGAAACTGATTCAAGCGACTGGCCTGCAGCCTCAACTCCGATGAAGAACTCGCAAACGGCTGCCGCAATCATCAGCACGGCTCCAATCCCGTATCCTACCGCCACGTTCCTCTTGCTGCCGCTGGCGATGAGAAGTCCGAACAGGTACGGAGCGCCCACTCCCCCGAGCAAAGTGCCGATCGCGTAGAAAAGCGCGATCGCAAATGCGCGGATCTCCAGAGGAAAGATCTCGCTTACGGTTAGATAAGCAGCTGAAGCAGCGGAGCTTGCGATAAAGAAGACAATACTCAAAAGAATTTCAAAACCGCGGGTACCGATCGAGTTCATCGCGAAAGGCACAGTAGCCACGATAAGAAGGACGCCCGATGCTCCGTAGGTTGTAGTGATCATCGGTTTTCGGCCAAGCTTGTCGAAGAGTTTTCCCAGGGTAAGAGGTCCCAGGAAGCTGGCAACTGCGAAAGGCAGCAGATGGAGCGGAAGATCCTTATCGCTGATGTGAAAAAATTTCTTTACTACAAGTCCGTAAGTAAAAAAGACAGCATTGAAAAAGAAGGCTTGAGCGACCATGAGGACAAGAGCAAGAATTGACCTCTGTCTATTTTCACCGAGCATGTTGCCAAAGATGTCCTTCCATGGCGTATGGTCGCGGACGGCGATCTTTAGCTTTTCCCCTTCCAGTTCCGGCAAATCACCTTTTTGTTTCCTAATCCGCTCCTCGATATCTGAGACAACCTCATTAGCCTCCTTTTCGTGTCCGCGGAGCATCAACCACCTCGGGCTCTCCGGAACACGCAGGCGCAGAATTAGAACACCCCCACCTAAGACAGCTCCAATCCCGAAAGCGACGCGCCAGCCCAGGTTGGGAGATATCCCACGGCCACTTATAAGGAAAAGAGATGCCAGGGAGCCGATGGACGCTCCAACCCAGAACGTTCCGTTCACCACAAGATCAACAGTTCCCCTCACCTTGCTGGGGATGAGTTCATCGACTGCTGAGTTGATTGCAGCATATTCTCCGCCAATGCCTAGACCTGTGATGAAACGAAAGACACCAAAGGACCAGAAGTTCCAAGCGAGAGCCGAGGCAAGCGTGGCGACGCTGTAGGTGGCTAGAGTAATCAGGAAGAGGCGACGTCTTCCGAGCCGATCCGTCAGATATCCGAAGAGAATAGCCCCGGCGACCGCACCGGCGAGGTAAATGGTCGCACTGGCGGTTACCTGTGGATCTGTTAAGCCAAGACCTGACTTGTTCTCCAGGATGCCGGCCAAAGATCCCGCAAGAGTGACCTGGAGGCCATCAAGAAGCCAGGATGTCCCAAGTGCACAGACGATGAGCCAGTGCCAACTCGACCAAGGGAGCCGGTCCATGCGGGCGGGAATGTCTGTTTCGACAATCTCTTCTTTACCCTGTTGCTCAAGCGGTTCAGACATGACAAGCCTCTACAAGAACTCACCCAGCGGACAGGGGTGTAGCCGTTTGTGATGCGCAACGCAGGGAGGTCGTAGCCTGCGATGTGACCTCATCTTTGTCTGAAGGCTCAAGTCGGCGAGCGACTTAGCCTAACCCGATCTATTCGAGATGGAGCCGGATCTCGCACAAAGGTCAGGATCGCTCAAGTGCCCCTACTGCAGACTGAAGGAGGATCGTGTGTTCAGGCCCGACGCGAAAGGTGCGAGCTAAGAGGTATTGGGCCGTTAACGCTCAACCTTGAGAAGGCGCTGCTCTGAGCATCCATTCGTAACTATCCAAGCCCCTACGCATCCTATTTAGCATGAGCATCGAAGGACCCACCATCGAGCCGGGAAACACTCGCGACAAGTTCACGGCATACGCGTTGTTGCGGATCACGCTCGGCACCAACATAGCGATGCACGGCGTCAGCCGCCTCATTGCCGGCCCCAACGCTTTTTCAGCCAAGCTCATCGAGCAGTTTTCCCACTCGCCGCTGCCGCCCGCGCTGGTGCAGTTCTTCGGCCAGTCGTTGCCCTGGGTCGAAGGTCTCTTCGGCGTTCTGCTTTTGCTCGGCCTGCGCACCCGCGCCGCAATTATCGGCGGAGCCTTGCTGATCCTCACCCTTACCTTTGGCTCATCCCTCATCCAGGACTGGCAGGCCGCATCGACGCAGCTTCTTTACGCCGCAGTCTACGCGGGTCTGCTCTTCCTTCTGCCTTTCAACGGGTGGTCGATCGATGGGCTTCTACAGCGCAGAAAGTAAGCTGCAAGCGTCACCGCATATTCCGAAGCACCGAACCCACCAGCCCGCCCACGACACCTTCCTCAACGTTTTCAGCCCTTCGCTGGGATGGCATGTACTCCATCAACTGGTGTGCCAAACGCGAGATTGGGAGCGTCTGCAGCCACACTCTTCCTGGTCCAGTGAGGGCAGCGAGAAATATTCCATCGCCACCAAAGATCATGTTCTTAAGTCCGGGAACGCGCGTGATTTGAAAGTTCACGCTCGATTGAAACGCTCCCACGTGCCCAGGATGCACTCGCAAGGTCTCACCCGGCCGCAGATCCTTCACGATCACTTCGCCCGACAACTCAAGCCACGCAAGCCCTTGCCCGCTTATCTTCTGCAGTAGAAATCCGTCGCCGCCGAAGATCCCCGCTCCCAGCGACTGCTGAAATCCAACTCCCAGTTCCACAGCCGCCGTCGCACATAGAAATCCATGCCGATGGACCAGGTATTCCAGACCGGGCCTCACCTCCACGGGCAGAATATGCCCAGGCACTCGCGCAGCAAACGCGACTTCTCCGGGACCGCCCATGGCCCGGTACTCCGTCATGAAGAGCGAGCCACCGCCCGCCACTCGTTTGATTGCGCCGAAGAACCCGCCACCGCCCGCCATCTGCGTGTGGGTCGTCATCTGAATGGTCTGCGTCATCCACGAGAGCTCACCGGCTTCCGAGATGATGGCGTCGTTCGCTCCCAGCGCGAACTCCAGTACAGGCATGGTCGTACCAACAACACGATGTTCCATCGAATTCACCCCTTCTCTCTTCATACGGCCAAGGTTACGGTCTCGTTCCAAACGCAGCAAAACGATTACGGAAAACAATTACTTTAGAACCCCGTCAGAACGAGCTTCGGTCGCATATTCATTTGTCGCCCAAGTTTCTTCCCGGATGATGGAACAATCCAAGCCTTTCCAATCTACACCGGGACCACAATGACAGATGTGATCGTACCGGCTGCGCCACGACGCAGCCTTAGTTTCATTCAGAATTTTCTTGTCATCCTTGGAAGCTTTTGCCTGCTGCTCGGATTCTCTCTTCCGATCCTGCTTTCATTCGACTACTGGATCTTCAAGGACCGCAGCGCATTTCTTAATCTTGATTATCTGATCTCGAAGCACTACCGCCTCGGCGTCGATATCGCCTACTCCTACGGTCTCCTGCCCGTCCTGGTGCAGCATCTTGTGTGCCTTCCGTTCGGTCGAAGCTTCAGACCTCTGCTGGCCTGCACCCTGATTGTGATGGTCCTCTCGGCATTCTTCTGGGCTGCTCTACTGGAGCACCTTCCTCCGCAGCGTATCTGGCTCGTCGCCGTCATTGCGCTCTCGCAGATCCTGCTGGTTATCAACCCTAAGCTGCCCTACTCGATGGCTGTCCTTTCAATTCTCTTTGCGCTTCTCTTTGTCTTGAAAAATAGGGCAGACATTGCACTCGCGGTCGCAGTCATTGGGTGCTTCAGCGTTCCGTCGTTACCTTTGCTGCTCGCTGTACTCATCTCACTTGGGATTTCCTTCAACTGGTGGTCTTCGCCTGACCGCAAGCTGAGCAATCTCCTCCAGAAGCTCGCGCCTGGAGCTCTTTCGTATTGCGGGCTCTTTCTCTTCCTCGGCCTCATCTTCAGCTTCCCGTCGGCCTTTGCGACTGCACTCCCCCTTGCCGGAGCACAGTTTTATAAAGAGACCCACCTGAGCAACTTCAGTGCCTTCATGATGTTCCTCCACCCTCCCGGCTCCAGCCTGAAGTACTACATTCTCTACTACCTGGGGTCACCGGTCTCCTGGTTCGTGCTCTGCTCGATCTTCCTCGTTGGTCTTGCGGTCCGCACGCTGGTTCCGCTCGCAAGGGGGAAGCCCCTTAGTGCTAAGGGCATGTTTATCCTCTTCGTTGCCTGCATGCAGGTCGTCTTCATCTTTTTCGCTTACGGGGTTCGCGATCAACATGTGATCTACGAATGCATGTTGGCTGCCGCCACGCTCGTCGGCATCTCGCTCCTGCCCAAGGAGCAAATCCGGAGATGTGCGCTGGTCTTCTACCTGGCGGTTGGAATCCTCGGCCAGGCCGGTGCCACCTACAAGATGATCCTGTCGTGGCGCACCACTTATCCAACCTCGACGACCTTCGGGCTTTACGCCGATCCCACGCAGGTGAAGGAGTGGTCCGAAATCCTCGCAAAGTCGGAGCATCACAGTACGCTCATGCTCGGGTATGCGACCGGGGAACACCTCTACTATCCCACCCTGAACAATCCGGACGCATGGTTTCTGCTGACCGGCCTGCTCTTTCCCAGCCAGAAGCAAGCAATCCTTGAACAGATTGAACACTCCGACATCGTCGTTCAGGACCTGACGAGTTGGCTCGAGATTGCAAACCAGGATGCCGATGTCCAGGCGGCCCTTGCTAAAATGCATCAGACGAGCGACACAGACAACTTCCGCGTCTGGCAGCGCGAGGGGACGTACTGACAGCAGCCAGCCTCACTTTCTTCAGAGGAGAAGATCTACGTCTGTCTGCCGTCTTTCGGAGCCAAGCCGAGAGTCCCGTGCGAGCGCCGAGCACCCAAGCTTTTGACATCCTTCCGCCACAAGAGCCTGCTTCTCTTCCCCTTCGCCGAGCAGTCTGATTCTGCTGTAGTGAACTTCTTCTCTCGATTCGCACCAGCAACCATTGGGCGCTATCGCACCCTTCGCACTCCAACTCGAAACAGCACTTCAAGTATCCGCACCCCGGCCTTCATCGACGCGCTGAGGTTCCCCGAAACCTTGGATTCACCGCCGACTCGTTTCCTGTAGTCCACGGCGATCTCGAGGATCCTCAGCTTATGTTGCGCGGCCTTGATCTGCATCTCCAGATTCCACCCATAGGTCAGCTCTGACATTTGTAACTCGCGCAGTGACGATCTTCGGATCGCTCGAAACGGCCCCATGTCCGTGTACTTCACGCCCTGAAAGATCCTGAGCAGAAAGCTGACAAACTGCCCCGCGAAGACTTGTGAGGGCAGCATCGAACCCGACTCGCGCGTGCCGCGCAATCGCGAGCCGATCACGAAGTCGGCCTCATCCTTCTGTATCGGACCGAGCAACCGCGGAAGGTCAGCAAGGATGTCTGATCCATCGCCATCCATGTAAACAAGGATCTCCGACGCATCGAGCGCGGCGTCCGATCCAGCAAGACAAGCCGCCCCATAACCACGCTGAGACTGCACCACCCTTGCCCCGGCCGCTGCGGCGATCAGGGCCGTTGCATCGGTCGATCCGTTGTCGACTACGATACATTCGGCGATTAGATCCCAAGGCATCTCGGCGACAACATGCCCTATCGACTCAGCTTCATTCAGCGCCGGGATGATAATCGAGACCTGCAGCGTCACAGACTCCAGCGCAGCCCGCAATTCGTGCAGGCAGGCGGCGGAGCACTCGTCAGAAGACCTTCGCGGAAGCGTTGGTACTCCGCGCCGTTCCAGATCTCGCGCAGTGTCTCCTGCGTTGCATCGCCGAGCGTGAAGCTGCCATAGCCCTTCATCGAAAATGGGGCGATGCAGCAGGGCAGCACTCTCCCATTCGCTGTGATGTACATCAGGGACCACGGCCTGCGGCACAAACTCCACGGATTGTTTGTCCGCGCCATACGGATCGACTCGCCAGGATCCACCGCGCCCGAAGCCGAGAACATCACGCCTAACTCCGCCGCCACCGCTTCTGCCTCGCGAATGAGGGCCTCTTCGGTTTCTGTCGTATGTTCAAACAATGCGGACTCGGCGCGAGCCAGCGAGTTCTCATTTGCTTCGCCGCTGTCAAAGAAGACCAGTCGTTGCAGATACACCTCGGTCACGCCGACATCATGCGCCAGCCTCACAAAGTCAGGCAGTTGATCCACCGTCTCGCGCAGACCTGTCAGCCACAGCGAGACGCGCGGCTTCGGAGCATTCAACTCCTTCTGAAGCCTGGTAAAGCGCCGGACATTTTCTACGATCTTCCCAAAGAAGTCCTTCCCCCGAACCATCTGGTAGACCTCGGACTCCGCCGCATCGAGTGAGACTCGCAACTCGTCCAGGCCAGCTTCAATCAGCGCCCGTCCATTCGCATCGTTCAGCAGCGTGCCGTTGGTGTTGAAGAGCACGTAGATATTTCGCGCCTTCAGATAAGCCACACGCTCCGCGATGTCCTTCACCAGCATCGGCTCTCCGATCCCATGCAGCACGACGCGAGCGATGTTGGGATACTGTTCGATCAGCGATGTAAACAGTTCCCACGGCATATCTGCTTCAGGCTCAAGTTGCTCGTAGGTTCGAGGACACGTCACACACAGGAGATTGCACCGGTTCGTCGTCTCCAGGTAGAGGCAAACCGGCTCATGGTTTGCGACGGGCAGAAGCTGCTCCTCCGGCTTCTGGAAGTATCGCCGCATTGCGTTCTTCTCTTCCTCGGCGCGCTGCGCTTCGGGCGAGAGTTTCTCGTGATCGAGCACTTCGGCGGGGGGAAGAATCGGAAGCAGTGTGCTCATAGAGTGTCCTTCGCAAGTGCGGGTTGAACCATGTACGCCCGGTAGACCGGCCACCTACGCAACGCTGCCTCGATTATCGCGGCTCCCAGCACCATTGCGTATAGATATTTGTTTGCCAGGAACATCTTTGGCCCCGGCTCTGCAAGTTCAGTTGTGTACCAGTAAAAAAAGCCCAGCAGGTAGGTCAGCACCGTAACACTCGGCACCAGGGTGAAGAATGGCACCAGCCAGATGATGTACCAGGCATAGTGAGGTGAAAACAGCAGCATCAGCGCAAACGCAAGCGCGGCGGCCGGTTGCAGAAATCCGCCGCCACCCGGCTCGATTGCAACCTTCAAAGCCCATAAAATAAGCGCCGTGAACACCAGGCCGCACAGCCCATAGAATGCAACCGTTGGCAGATTATGCATTCCGGGAAGCTCCTGCGTAACTTCGAGCAGGAAGTATCTTGCTCCCGATTTGAGGCCTTCTTCCTCCGCGTATCCGTTCAGAAAGCCAAAGACCATCATGCCCACCGACGAGTACGCCGCATATCCCACCGCAATCAGTGAGAAGACAACCGCAGGCATCTTCCAATCCCACCCGGCGAGGATCGGCCTTGGAGCGGGGTGCCCCATGTCTGGACTCTGAGAGGTGGGGTCTCGCATCATCAACGCCGGCAGCAACACCAGCGGATAGAGCTTCGTCATCACTGCCAGTCCAAGGAAAAGCCCCGTCAATACAGGCCGCCGGCGATGCCGAAACAGCAGAGCCAACGCAATATAAGCCATGGCCGCAGAATCCAAATGCCCCGACGCCCCGATCTCCCAAATCAGCATGGGGCACCAGGCGTAGAGCAGCGCCTGCTCCCGCCGGAGGCCCATCTCCCGCAGCAGCATCACCAGCGCCCATAGGGTCAGCCCTTCAAGCAGCACCATGGCCGTCTTCATGAACGTCATCGTCGGGCTGATGAAGGTAACCAGGTAGAAGAAGAATTGTGCCGCGGGAGGATAGATTGTATGCGCGTAGTCGCGCCGGTTCATGTTGTCGAACAGATCCTGGTTCGGAGCCCGCAGAAAGCCCAGTGCCTTGTCTCCAGGCACATACCGGTACGGGTTAATGTGAGCATGCTGCACCACGCCATCCCACGCGTATCGGTACACGTCCGACGACATCACCGGATCGTCAAACAGGACAGCCAATCTACAAACGACAGCTACTCCGAGGATGATCGGAAACGTAAACCGGTCCGTCTCGCTCGTCAGAATGATCAGGCAGGCAGCCAGGTAGAGAACGACGGAGTAACCCGACACACCCGAGTTCCCAATGGTGAAGTGGTCGTACTCACTCACCAATTGTCGAGCCAGCGCCAGCATCCCCGCGCCGATCAACAGCAGCGCGGCATTGGTTTGCCACGCCCGCGAGCCATGCCATGGTCGACCTTGAGTCATACGCCCGCGGCCACTCTTCGTTTCAGCAGGAACTCGTGCGTATGCGGAGCGGGGTATCCCGCTACAGTCGCGAATGCAGGCATCTTCGCCTCAAGTAGCTCCTCCGACAAAACCGACAGCGTCGCCGCATCATCGACGTCATACCAGAGCGGAAGCAGTTCAACCTCAAGCTCTGCGTCGCGGGCCCGGTCGATTGTCTCCATCAGCACACTCGCCGTGCTCCAGGTGATTCGATCGAACACCGAGGCATGCGCCTGCTTCAGACCGATCAGGTAATATCCTCCGTCATCGGAAGGCCCGAGCACAACACGGTCGCCGGGCCGCGCAAGCGCCTCAATCGCAGCCTGAAAAGCCGCTGCTGGGACCGTCGGCGAATCCGAATCGATCAGGCACACCGCGCCGAATCCGCACGCAAGAATATCTGCCGCAGCGGCCAGCAACCGCTCTCCGAACGCATCGCCGCGCTGCCCAATCAGCGCAAAACTTGCAGGCAGCAGGCCGTCGAACGCTGCCTCGTCGCCCACCGGCGTGTAAGAGATCATCCCCGCCGCGTCGTGCAGCGATGCAAGGTTCTGCGCTGTGTCTTTCAGGAAGCAGATGTTTAGCGCCGCGCTCTCTTCAAGAGTCAGCGGAGGGGAAAGCCGCGTCTTCACCCTGCCTGCACGCGGAGCCTTCGCCATAATCGCCATTGCGCACTGTTCCCCGCGCGCAGGATGATCGTTCAAGCCCTCACCAGGCTTCAAAATCCGATAGTGCATTCTTATCGCTAAGCTCCAGAAATCAGGCGGCCAGGTCGCCCTTTTCACAAACCGCATATTGATACCATCCGTCGTAATGGATCTTGACGGAAGACCACGGCTGCGAATGGATCAACGTGGAAAAATCGGGTCGAGACATCACCTCTGCCTGATGCGGTTCACGATAGCCGCCCGCCGGCGTGTAAGGAAATTTAGAAAGGATCCACATACAGCTTAGCGGTATCCGGGTCCTGAAACCAGAGGTTGGCTCCGCAATAAAACATCGCCCGCCGGGTCGCAACACACGAAAAACCTCTTCCACTACTGCGGCTCGATCGCGCACTATCAGGAACAGCCGCGACATCACGATCGCATCGACACGGCAGATACTCGCAGGCAGCGCATGCGCGTCGCCCTTCCTAAATTCGCAGTTCAGCAACCGGCGTCGCGACGCCCTGCGTTTTGCTCGAAGCAGAAGGTTTTCAGAGAGGTCGATCCCCGTGGTTTGCAGTTGCGGATATTCATCCGCCAGACGGCAGGAGTAGAATCCCGGCCCGCACCCTACTTCCACCAGGTGAGTTCCAGGGTCAGGTCCTGCGGCGGGGAAAAGAGATTGTGAAATCTCAGGAGTATGGTCGCGAAAAAGATACTCCCGACAGAGTGCGTAAAACCAGGAACATCGTTCGAACAGGCTCTCCGGCTGATGGACAAAGGCCGTTCCAGGGAGTTTACAGTCGCTTGTATCCATTCGAGGGGCCTCAATTGCGTGAAGTCGTCAGGTCGTTCGATTGGGTGTTGCGTTCTAACCCGTGCCGCTCTCCGCGATTGTAAGCGCAAGACGCTTCGCTCCACAAAGTCTTTTTACTTCAACGATATCGGCGGCCTTGCGGATTTCTACAAGATCAAATTCCTCCTCAACCGACGTCGTCCCAATCCAGAATCACCTTACCGGAATTTCCGGAACTCATCGCGGCGAACCCATCTTCGAAATCACGCCAGTTTAGTCGGTGCGTGATCACGCCGGAGATATCCAATCCCGACTCAAGCATCACTGTCATCTTGTACCAGGTCTCGTACATCTCCCGGCCATAGATGCCGCGCAGCGTCAGCTGGTTGAAGATGACGGTGTTCCAGTCGATTGCAATCTGGGTCGAGGGAATGCCCAGCATGGAGACCTTGCCGCCGTGGCTCATCGCTCCGAGCATGTCGCGAAACGCCTGCGGATTCCCGGACATCTCAAGCCCGACATCAAAGCCCTCGTGCATCCCCAGCCCGGACATCACATCCTTCAGCGTTGTCGCTCTCGGGTCGAACGCGTGCTTGATCCCCACCTTTTGCGCAAGAGCTCGCCGGTACGGGTTTGGGTCCGAGATCACGACATGCCTCGCCCCTGCATGTTTCGCGACTGCCGCAGCCATAATCCCGATTGGCCCAGCGCCCGTCACCAGCACATCTTCGCCCAGCACGGGAAACGCAAGCGCCGTGTGCACCGCGTTGCCGAATGGGTCAAAGATGGCGGCGATTTCATGCGGCACAGTCGAACTATGCTGCCAGATATTGGTCATTGGGAGCACGATGAACTCTGCAAAAGCCCCGCTGCGATTCACACCTACGCCTTTTGTAAAAGCGCAGAGATGCCGCCGCCCAGCAAGGCAGTTCCTGCACCGACCGCAGACAACATGCCCTTCACCACTCACAAGCTGCCCCAGCGCCACATCGGCCACATTTGAGCCAACCGCAACAACCTCGCCGACAAACTCATGCCCAATCGTCAGCCCAATCGGGATTGTCGCACTCGCCCACGCGTCCCAGTCATAGATGTGCAGGTCAGTCCCACAGATTCCTGTCGCGAGGACCCGGATCTTTACGTCGTTGATACCCATCTCCGGCTCGGGAACATCCTCAAGCCAGATACCCCGCTGCGCTTCCTTCTTTACCAGTGCCTTCAACGTGCCAACCCTTCCTGCGCGAACTACTTCAGAACCCGGCGCAACAGTCTTATTCTATCCGCGCGTAGAGCCACTCCAGCCCTGACTGGGTCAAGATACGTTGCCACCCTGGACAACACTACCCCGCAGGCGGACGACACATTGCCGCAGTTCAGCCTGTTTGCCTTGACATCGGCAGTCTCAGGAGCTATCAAAGGACAACCGATCACACAGGTCCTCCATCCGGCACAGGAGCAGTACGCTATGGACATCAGCAGCCTAAGTAGCATTGTCACGGCAGTCGGTGCCCTCGGCACTTCTTCTTCCGGCCTGGTCGACGCCACCAAGTTTTTTCACGGTGGCATCTCAGTTGCAGGACTCGGCGACATTGAGAAGGCCCTCTTGCCGCTGTTTGGTGGCACCGCCGCAGACCGCGGCGATACGTCAAGCGTGACTTCGTATGGTTCGGTCTTCGCTAACATCAAGGCAAACTGGATCAACGGCGTCGCACTTAAGGAGCAGAAGGCAAACGCCAGAACGCTCGTCAAGCTCAGCTTAAACGCGAACACGGCAGCTACCCTCGCCAAGGGGACAGGAGTAAGTTCAGAAGTTCTTACCGAACTCGCGGTCGCCCTCCATCTCGGCGCTGTTCTCACAAAGGAAGAGATGGACGTTCTGAATAAGTTCGAAGAGGCCCTAGGTATGATCGTCGATCAAGCCTTCCAGCGTGCCGACCAGCGGTACCGGAACTCCGCCAAATTTCTCTCCGGAGTTTTTTCCGTCCTTATTGCGATCATTGGCGGAGGCATCTTCTCGAGCGGCTCGCTTCACCTTGGACATTTCCAGGGCGCTGCTACCAATTACTTCAACACAGGAAATTTCTGGCTGGCCGTGATGGCCGGCCTCCTGGCGACACCTCTGGCACCCCTGGTCAAGGACCTCACCAGCGCGATCCAGGCCGGCTCTGCTGTCGCTCAGAGGCTCGCAGCCAGGTGACGCGTATCAAGCGACACGATCAGTTCCCCGAATAACGTGTTCGCCCAGGCGAACCATGGTCGAGTGAACTTTGCGTAATCATCCTTGTTATAGCTCTCATGCATGAACCCGGTTCCGGCTGAAGACGCCTTCAGCATTCTGAGAGTCTTTCGAACTTCTTCAGAAGAATTGGACGTCAGCGCGTACACCATCTGCGACATTGGCCAGATCGAGTCTCTACCTTCGTGCGGCCCGCCGATACCTTCCCCTGCAGAGCCCTTGAAGAACCACGGATTCTGTTCGCTCCACACAAATGCCCGGGTACGCGCGTACAGCGCTTTATCCGGTGAAGAAGCCAGGTAGGGCAGCGCCAGCAGGCTCGGCACGTTCGCATCGTCCATCAGCAACTGACCACCGAATCCATCCACCTCGTACGCCCATACCGTTCCATGCGTAGTCTGCGCGACGGCATACCTCCGCAGCGCAATTTCTGCTTCGCCGGCGAGCGCCTCCGCCGCATTCGCCAACACATCGTCTCGAAGTATTGCGTGCGCCATTTTTGCCAACTGCCTTAGTGAAGTGACGGCAAAGAGATTCGATGGCACCAGGAATGGGAAAACACACGCATCATCTGAGGGACGGAACCCCGACGCGATCAACCCGACGGGCATAACCGGGTTGCCGTATCCTGCGACGGGCAGCGTCTCAGTCGATATTACGGAGAGCCGTTGAAAGTGGTACGGTCCGTCGCCGCTCTTTCGCTGCTGGACCCGCATCGTCTGAACCACCAGCTTCATGGCCTGCTGCCAGGCTGCGTCGAATGGCTTCGTGTCTCCGGTCTGCATCCAGTAGCCATGTGCCAGCCGGATCGGGTAGCAAAGCGAATCGAGTTCGTACTTCCGCTCGCCCACACCCTGCTTCATCTCTGTGAGGTCTTTCGCGCTCCAACTCAACGGCGGCGCATTGAGATCTGCCATGAACGCATTCGCATACGTATCGATCAGCAGGCACCGCGTCTGTCGCCGGATCACGCCTTCCAGCAACTCCCGGAGTGGTGTGTCTCTTGCCGCCAGCGGCAAATAAGGCCACACCTGCGCCGAAGAATCTCGCAGCCACATCGCCGCAATGTCACCCGTTATTACCGCTGTATCAGGTTTGCCTTCAAACCTTCCCGGCTCAACCGTAGTGTCCAGCGTGTTTGGATAGCAATTCGCAAAGAGAGCGGCCAATTCCCTGTCGGCGATCTTCGCGCTTGTCGCGAGGATCAATTCCTCGACTGCTGCGCTACGAAACCTGCGATCTGCAGCCTTCGGCCGCCCGTTGGCCGGATCGAACAGTTTTTGCGGCTCCTCGGTGCAGGCGGCTCCGCTCATGCTCCAACCGACAATCGCTGCTCCGAGAGCCTTTACCGCGTCACGTCTCGTCCAAATTTCACTCACAGTCCAAACTCCGCACTACTGGAGATTCAACTATAGCTTCGCGCCAAAGCAATTAGCGTCCATCGCAGATCTAAGGAGTGAGAGCCCCCGGTGCTCTGGGGGCTCTTCTAACAGAAAGGAGTTTTTGTGCGGATGGGGGAAGCCGATACTGTAGGAACTGCAAGTCTCGACTGTCTGGTTGCTACATACCAATAGACGCGAGCACGAGATAAAAGTTGCTCTCGTGGAGAAGTAAAACTGTTTTCTGCATTTTTCTACAGAAAATCGGATGTCAGGCTTGTTGTCTTAGGCATTTACAAGCTCAAGAGCCAGATCGGCGTACAGGTCAACTGCTTCCAGTAACTCTTTCTTGGCGATCCGCTCGTCGGGTGTATGTGCCACATGGATCGATCCTGGCCCGAGAAGAAATGGTTCTCCCCATGCCGTCAGTTTCGGAATGTCCGTCGTAAATTTGGCAACCATCGTCGGGAGCTTTCCCACCCTTCGCATCCGTACAAACGGCAGTTCCAAAGTAAACTTCACCTCCGCCCGATCTCCCACTACCCGCAGGATGTCAGCCTTCGTCTCCTCCGCCGGCCCGACCAGCCTAATCAGCAGGTGCGCCTCAGCCTTATCCGCGATCACGTTTGGAGCCCTGCCACCCGCGACCAATCCGATATTGAGGGTCGAAGGACCGATCTCCGGCTCGACCGGCAGTGGCATCGCCATCAGATCGTTCAACGCTCCGACCAGCTTGTCGATCGCGGATTCTCCCAGCTCGGGATACGCCGAATGCGCCATCCTTCCTTTCGCCCATAATTCAACGCGAAGAGCTCCTTTAGAGGCCAGTGCCATTCGGTTGTCCGTCGGCTCGCCATTGATTAAGAACCGCGAGCCTTTCGGAAACTGATTCGCCACCGCAGCACCTGCCGAATCCCGCTCCTCGCCTACGACGAACAGCAGCCCAATTTTAATGCCCGTATCGCGCAGCCGTTCCGCGGCGGCAATCTGTGCGGCGATAATCCCCTTCGCATCGCAGGTTCCGCGCCCATACAGAAACTCGTCATCCTCCGTGCAGCCAAAGAAGGGTGGAACGGTGTCCATATGGGTCGACAGCACAATGTCCGGTTTGATTCCCGGTAAAGCTGCATAGACGTTGAAGCGCTCCCCATCGCCTGCTCCGGGAGTCTGCTCCCGCTCCGGCTGCGCCACAGGCATACGTTCGACCTTGTACTGCTGCCCTTCCAGAAATGTGTGAAGAAACGATCCCGCAAGCCCCTCGTGGAAGGTTGTCGAATGAATATTTACGAGGTCGCGCGTGAGTTGAATCGGGTCGATGGCCATGGAACCTTCAGCATACCCGACCGACTTGCTGGCCCGATGCAACGCTGCACCCTTTCAGAGTGAAAGCACTAGACTGTAAGGAATGCCTGAACCGGTTCACCCTCTCGCACCCATCTCCCATGTCCGTGCCGTCGACGATCTTTTCGGCCCTGCCGGCCGATTGGAGGCCGTCCTGAATACGGGTATTGATGATGCAGCGTTCACGGCCCTCATCTGCCACCCGCATCCTCCCAGCGGAGGCACCCTGCACAACAAGGTCGTCTACAACGCGATGAAGGTCTTCTCGTCCTTTGGTCTGCCGGTCTTACGCTTCAACTTCCGTGGAGCCGGCCTGAGTGATGGTGTTTACGACGATGGCCACGGCGAACAGAACGACGTCCGCGCTGCTCTCGAATGGCTTGAACTCAACTTTCGCAAGCCTATTCTCTTTGCCGGATTCTCTTTCGGAGCCAACGTGGGCCTGCGTGCTTGCTGCGGCGACATTCGGGTAAAAGGCACAATTGGTCTCGGCCTGCCTGTGCGTGCCGAAGGGCGCGACTACACCTACGGTTTTCTCCCCCGCTGCGTCGAACCAAAGCTGTTCCTTATTGGAGATAAAGACCAGTTCGCTCCACGCGAGGTGCTGGAAGAGGTGCTGCTCAACGCGCCGGAACCAAGCAGAACCGTCTGGATCGAGGGCGCTGACCATTTCTTCCAGGGCACGCCCGCCTCGCCAAAGGCGAAGCTCGACGTAATGAGACAGGCCATGCACGACTGGCTTGTCGAAACCTATAGTCTCTAGCGGACTTCCGCCGGAAAAGGACCCAGCAGCCATTCCAGCATGGCGGCGTTGCAGGCATCCGGCATCTCCTCGAAGGGCAGATGGCCGACTCCGGGGATCACCATTAGCTTTGACAAAGGCATCATGCGTTGCAACAGCTTCCCGGAAGGAAGCGTGACTGCCCGATCGCGATCGCCCCAGATGAACAGCACCGGCTTCGCCGCAAGCTTCGTAAGTTCCAGCCGCAGAGACCGCATATCGTCATACCATCCGGCAACGATCCGCAGGACGTGGTCAACCGTTCCCGGAATCGTAATGCCGTCCGTATAGGTCTCGAGCGTTCCCTCCGCAACCCGCGTCGGATCGCCGTACATCCTTCCCAGCGCCGTCGCATGCAGCATCCGGGGCAGCATCGGTATGCGACGCGCAAACCATGCGCCAGTCCGCGTATTGTAAAAGCGGATCAGGTGTCGTCCGGCGTCGCAAAACGGATTCGCAGGGGCGAACAGAATTAGTTTGCGCACTCTCTCGGGATGCCGCGCCGTAAGCATCATCGCAATCGCTCCGCCATGGGAATGAGCAGCGATGTCGGCTGCCGGCAGACCCAGTAAGTCCATCATGGCTACGATGCGGTCCGCCGTCGCCTCAAGACTTGCATCCAGGCCTGGAACCCTTTGCGACTCGCCCATGTTGAAGAGGTCGATCGCATAAACACTTGCGTACCGGGACAGGAACCCAATATTCTGCCGCCAGTTACGACCGGACCCGACGAGACCGTGCAGCAACAGTAGCGGCTTCCCCTGGCCGGCAAACTGGTAGTGGACCCGTGCCCCCGCCACATGTATAAAGCGATCCTCGACTGTAGTCCCTTCTACGGTGCGAAGGTCCGAAGCCCAGGTTTCGTTGGCCAGCGAGGCCCTGTTTAACTCTAATGCGTTCCTCGCGCTCGCCACTGACCAATCCACCTCAACCCGAAAAGCTCTCCCGTGCCAGAACCCGCGCTCTTCTGCTATCCCCTTATGTTACAGGAATGTGAATCCTTTCTCAATCAATTCCTCCACTCATTTTGCTGCACGGATGCGCGCAGATGGAACCCGCTTATGGCCCGGAACGTATTCCTGCATAACGGTTTGCCTGAATGTCTCTATTTTGCGGAATCCCTTATGATTACTCATAGTTCATGCCAGACATCAGGGAACAGACGCCAGCCAGACTGAACAGTAAACCCGTTCACAAGTGCAGAAAGTTGAAAAGGAGCATCACTCCCGTTCCTGAGTGAATGGCACGAGATGTGCATAGCAAGCTGTGACGACCGGAAAGCCTATGAAGAACGCCCTGCAGACACGTGCCCTTGCCATTGCTCTTGCAATCGCAACGCTGGCTGTTTGTCTGCTCGCCGGCTTCAACTTTTCACAGGAAAGCAGCTTCGACGAACCTACGGACGGCATCCGCTGGATAGAAGCCGGCGGCGGTCTTCGCGCGGAACGAGTTCCTGCCGACACCCCTGGCGAGCGCGCCGGTGTCCGCGCAGGTGACATCCTAGTGGCCGTAAATGAACACCCCACCACCCGGTTGGGAGATCTGATCCGCGAGATCTACCGCACAGGAATCTGGTCGCACTCCACTTACTCGATCCTTCGGCCGATCCATCGTGCCGGCGCCGCCGATACGGCAGCCAAGCTCGAAATTCCGGTCATCGTTGAGCCGACCGACAAGAGCATCAACCAGGGTCTGCGTATCATCGCCCTCGTTTATCTCTGTATCGGTCTCTATGTCCTTTTCCGCCGCTGGACCGCGCCAAAGTCGCTCCATTTCTTCGTCTTCTGTCTTGTCTCCTTCGTTCTTTACACCTTCAAGTACACTGGCCAGCTCGATCTCCTGGATACGGTAATCTTCTGGGGCGAGATCGCCGCGCTTGCCCTTCAGCCTGCTCTTTTCCTGCACTTTGCCGTCGATTTCTCCGGTTCTGACCTTGAGCAGGAACGCTACCGGAGTCGCCGCCGCACCGCTGGCGGCCTGATCTACATCCCGGGCGTTTTCCTTATAGGCCTGCAGGCCTATGCGCTTGAGTTCTGGTCGGCCTCCGGCGCCCTCCTCCATCGGCTTGATCAGATCTTCTCTGGCTACCTCGGGCTTTACTACTCGATCGCTGCCTGCATCTTCGTCTTCCGCTACGCCTCCGCCCGGTCGCCGCTCGAGCGCCAGCAGCTCAAGTGGCTGACCCGCGGAACCCTCCTTGCCTTCGCGCCTTATACTCTGCTGAACGTTCTGCCGCTGCTCTTCGACCTTCAGGTTCCGAGCCTGCTCACGAAGTTCAGCGCTGCCTGCCTGGTTATCCTTCCGCTTACCTTCAGCTGGGCAATCGTTCGCTACCGGCTGATGGACGTCGACCTGATCTTCAAGCGCGGTGTCACATATACGATCGCGACGGCTGGCCTGGTCGGACTCTACTTCGCCGTCATTGGTGTCACTTCGGAGCTGGTCCACACGCGCCTTCCCAACCTCGGGGTCTGGGGTCTGATGTCCGCCATCATCGTCACCGGCCTCATCTTCGACCCGCTGAAGCGCGGGATTCAATCTCGCGTCGACCGCGTCTTCGACCGCAAGCGCTTCGACTACCGTGAGACCCTCGTCGACTTCGGCCGGAGCCTCAACTCACAGACCGACCTCAACGCTCTCGTAAGCTCCATCGTCGAGCGACTACCGCAAACCCTGCTCGTGACCCGCGTCGCCGTATTCCTTGCTGCGGAGGAGACTGCAAACTCTCCCCGCAAGCGCTTCGAGCTCACCGCCTCACACGGTCTCACCAACGTTCCTCTCTCCGACATGGCCGCACGTGAGACTCAGGTTCGGGCACTGCGTGCACTCGACCTAAGCTTCTTCGATTTCGATCGCCGCGACTCCGCAAACCATCTTTTTCTCGAGAATCCAGAACAGGCGCTCAGCCTGACCGAGCCACAGCAGCAGGCCGCTCAGCGGCTCGACCTGAACTACTACCTTCCTTGTCGTGTTGCGAACCGCGAGGGCTTCGGCACGCGCACCGTCGCCGTCATCGGTCTCGGCCGCACCAACGATGGCGACTTTCTTTCGTCCGAAGACATGGAGGTGCTCGAGTCGCTGGCCGGCTACATTGGCATCGCCATCCAGAACGCTCAACTCTACCGCAGCCTCCAGCTCAAGGCCTCCGAATTCGAGCGACTCACCGAGTTCCACGAGAATATCGTGGAATCGATCAACATCGGCATCTTCGCCGTGGATCTGGACGACCGCATCAATAGCTGGAACGCGCAGATGGAAACGCTCTACGGACGCACTCGCTCGGAAGCTCTCGGTCAGCCACTTTCGGCCATCTTTCCGTCAGAGTTTCTCGCGCGCTTCGACAGCGTTCGCAGCCTCAACGAGGCCGACCAGGGCACCCACACCCTTTATAAATTCCCTGTTGCGTTGTCCACCGGCGAGACACGCATCGCCAACATCGCTATCGCCCCTCTGGTCACTCGGAATTTCCGCACGGTCGGTCGCATCGTCCTGGTCGACGACATCACCGACCGTATTGAGCTCGAAACCCAGCTCACACAATCAGAAAAACTCTCCTCCATCGGTCTGCTTGCCGCCGGCGTCGCCCATGAGGTGAACACGCCGTTGGCTGTCATCTCCAGCTACACCCAGATGCTCTCGAAGCAATTGCGCGACGACGCCCGTCTCGCGCCGGTGCTCGAGAAGATCACCCAGCAGACTTTCCGCGCGTCAGAGATCGTCAACGGCCTGCTCAACTTCTCCCGCACGAGCGGGACAGAGTTCACCAGCGTCGACCTGAACCAACTCGTGCACGACACACTCGTTCTGCTCGAACATCAATACAAGACGGCCCAGATCCGTGTAGAAACCGACCTGCTCGCCACTCTGCCGCAGGTTCAAGGCAGCCAAGGCAAGCTTCAGCAGGTCGTCCTCAACCTCCTCCTGAACGCGAAGGACGCGATGCACGGAAGTGGCTCTGCCAAGGACGGCGGCGCGACCCTGCATATCTCCACGGATGTTCACGAGAATCGCATCCGCCTTTGCATCAAGGACACCGGCAGCGGCATCGAGCGCGAGCACCTGCACCGCATCTTCGACCCCTTCTTCACCACTAAGGTCAAGCCGCAGCCCGGCCAGCACAAAGGGACCGGTCTTGGGCTCGCCGTCACCTACGGCATCATGCAGGAGCATGGCGGCAAGATTTCGGTCGAGTCCGAAGTCGGCGTTGGCACCGTTTTTACGCTCGACTTCCCTGCTCCCTCTTCCTCGACGCCGTCAATTTTGAACCACCCGCAAGTCGCGACCGCGAGCTACTCATGATCGGCTTCCTACCCGGTATGCCCGTCGTCGCCCTATGTCTCTCACAGCTGTGCTTCCCCCTTGCCCAGTCACTGGTCCTGGTCTACCCGGCAATGTACGCTTCTGGATATCTGCTAACCCACGTGAATCTCAAGCCTTCTCTTCTTCTATGGAGGTTCGCAATAATTATTGTCGCCGCTGTCGTCTTCCCCACGATCGACGCGCTTCCGGCATCGTTCCTCCTTCTTTGCCGGCGCAGCTCAGTACGGAGATCGGGTGCCGCAGTCAATACCTGCCTGGCAATTGCTTGTGCCACTCTCACCCTGGCACCTTACAAATCGCCAGCATCCTCTAGTCTTAACGCCCGAAGCATGCTGTCCTTAGTTGTCGCCCTACCTCTGATAGATATTGTCATCCTCACCGTGCCACCAGTACGCCGCAAAATACTTTCGTCCGTCACATCTTCACTGCGGCTTACCCAAAGTTCTTAGATCGAAATCGCATCACCCCAGGTACCCACTACCCATGTCCAGCGCCACCCTCGCAGCTGCCCCGAAATCAGCCGCAATCAGCACCGCCAATATTCTCATGATCGATGATGAAGCGGCTATCCGCGAGTCCATCGAAACACTGCTCACTCTTGAGGGCTTCAACGTCTCTCTCGCTCCGGACGGTTCCACCGGCCTCGACCTGCTCTCCCGCAACAACTACGACCTCCTTTTGCTCGACCTCGCCCTGCCCGGCGAATCCGGCATCGATCTTCTGCCCCGCATCAAGGAGCTGCGCCCGCAGCTACCCGTCATCATGATCACCGCTTATGGAACTGTAGGCAACGTCGTTGACGCCATCCGCGCCGGTGCAGAAAACTTCGTCCAGAAGCCCTGGGACAATGAGAAGCTGCTCGCCGACATCCGCTCCGCTATCGGCCGTCACAAGGCCGAAGAAGAGGTCATCCAGCTCAAGCGCACGCTCAAACAGCGCTACAACTTCGACAACATCGTCGGCAAAAGCGAACTGATGCTGCGCCTCTTCGACACCGTCGCGCAGGTCGCGCCCAGCCGGTCGACGATCTTGATCCAGGGCGAGAGCGGCACCGGCAAGGAACTCATCGCAAAGGCCATCCACGCCAAATCCCCGCGCCGCGACAAGCCCTTCGTCCCCGTCAACACCGGAGCTGTCCCTTCCGAACTTCTCGAATCCACCCTCTTCGGTCACGTTAAAGGCGCGTTCACCTCCGCCATCGCTTCCAAGAAGGGCCTCTTCGAAGTCGCTAATGGTGGCACACTTTTCCTCGACGAGATCGGCACCATGGGTATCGATATGCAAGCCAAGATCCTGCGCGTCTTGCAGGATCGCCGCTTCATGCATCTTGGGGGCACCCACGAGATCCAGGTCGACGTTCGCATCGTTGCCGCCACGAACGTGAACCTGCAGCAGGCCGTCCGCGATGGCCGCTTCCGCGAAGACCTCTTCTATCGGCTGAACGTGATCTCTCTTGAGCTTCCACCGCTTCGTTCGCGCCGCGAAGACATCCCGCTCCTCGCCGCCCACTTCCTCAAGTTCTACGCAGAAGAGAACGGTACAAGCGACCGCTCCCTTTCTCCCGACGCCCTTCGCATCCTCATGGACTACGACTGGCCCGGCAACGTTCGCGAGCTCGAAAACGCTATGGAACGCGGCGTCGTACTCTCCACCGAACGCGTCATCCCCGCCGAGCTCTTGCCCGCGCAACTAACGGGCAGCACCTACTCGGCCTCGATCCTCGACCACCGCCCCGACGCTTCTCTCTTCGACCTCATGGAAGAGATCGAGCGCCGCATCATCGCCGACCGCCTGGAACGCTGCCACTGGAACCAGACCGAAGCCGCCGAGTTCTTCAAGGTCCCACTCAGCACACTCAATCAGAAGATCAAGCGCCTGAACGTAGAAATTCGCAAGCGCCCCAGGGACTAGCAGGCCTGGCCTCTTCAATGGGGACGAACCGAGCGTCAAAGTCGCGCAAGAGCAGATCCCGGCGCACTGAAGGCGTCGGGACTGCTCATGTAACAACAATCAGTTTAAACGAGTCGCAACCGCACCAGGCTGCGAGATATTGACCTTAGCCTTGTTCGTCCTCCGTGCCCAAGACATTCCTTTCTCCTTCGGCTGCCCAAACAATTCCGGATGCTGGTACAGGCCGCGCTCATTCGCTGGTTTCTCCTGCTCCACCACCAGCGGATGCGCTTTCGCGTACTTGTCCTGGCGGGCTCCCGTAATCTGCCAGGACACTTTCACGTTGCTCTCACTGGTCGAGATCCGGAACAGGCCGTTCGAGACCTCCTGGGCCACCCAGGCCCGTGCATCGCGACCAATAGTGGTCAACTGATACCTGAAGTCGCCATTCTCTGCTTCGAACCAATCCGGCAGCTTAACGGTCGCGCTTCCTGAGCCGTCTGTTGTGACATTTCCGGAGTATACGTTCAACATCTCTGACGACTCAACCGAGCTATGCACCAAGTACTTGTTGGCCGGATCCGTTGGATGGTCGATCTTGAAGCTCTTTGAGGAGCCATAAAGGTTGCCCGCGCAGGATAGGTTGCCGTCTGAATCGATCACGCAACTACCCCCCTGACCGGCGGTGTAAAGAAGCTCAGTGTCTTGCGAATTGGGACTGATATAGAGCGTCGTTGAGTTCGGGCCCGAAATCGGAGCAAGGTCTCCTAACAGCACGTCTCCGCCCGCATCAATTGATAGGTGACGTTGGTAATCGGTGTAGAAATCGAGACCATACTGATAGCTGTTGCCGCTTGATGTGCGTTGCGACGATATTGCTTCACCCGACGCGTTGCCAAAGCGGAGACCCGGCGACACGTTTCCGGCGTTTTTGTTGGTGTTGTCGATGTTGATGTCGGTATTTGCGTTAACGCTTGCCGTAAAGGTATCGGTCCCCGTAAACGAGTTGTTCCCCGTCAGCGTTGGAATCACTCCAGTATTCACTGCCAGGGTCACGTTGCCAGAAGTGCCCCCGCCTGTGAGACCAGTGCCGGCCGCAACTCCGGTGATCGTGCCTGATCCACCACCTGAGCCACCGGGAAAGGTCTGCCCCGTTGCGAAGTGAATGGTCCCGTTGGTGTTCACATACAGTCCCGTCTCGCTCGAACCGCCTGAGTTAGGCGAGGCCAGCAGATTCAATGTGCCCGAAGGAGATGCAGTGTTGTTGCCTGTGGGTTCAACCTGCCAGATGAAGTGCGGCGTCACCGCCGCCTTGGACGACGAGTTATACGCAGACCCAAAAAGCTTGAACTGTTGCGAGGTATAACTGGCGGAGGCGGTCGCGGTCCCCATGGGATTCACGTTCATCGCTCCACTGAAAGCGGAGGTGCCTCCAACCGTCAACGTGGCCGTAGGCGCGGTCGTGTTGATGCCAACTTCCGTGCCATTGTCGTATATCGTGGAGTTCACAATGGTGCTGGTGCCAGAGAACTTGGCGACCCTGTTCGCTGTGCCCCCCGTGGTGGTGACCGTGGAGGTGGCATCCGGTGTGATCGCCGAGGGATTCGAGCCAGTCCCCACCGCACTTCCCGCCAGCACAAATGCCGAGGCAGGCAGTCCACCCAGAGTCGCCGCATCGGCCGCCTTCAGCGCATAAGGAACACTCGCCAGCAGCACTCGGGCCTCGGTCGGTTGTCCGGCAACCTGCACTTCGAGCCACCGGGCTTCACCCGAAGCAAACAGGCTGGAAGGCAGCCCGTTTGGGTTTGCAGCCCCTAGCTGAACTTTGTAGCGACCCACCTCATCGAAGCTGATCATCTGGGTTTCGGTGAAGAGTGGCTCGCCCCCCTGCTGGTCCTTGAACATAAGAAACGTCACACTGGACTCGCCCGTAAGCGGTCTGCTGTTCCGGTCCAGCGCCACTCCGGAGTACGGCACCAGACTTGGAACTGCTGAAGCGGCAGTAGCAGCCGCAGGTACTCGGCCGGTGATGGTCGTGGCCGCGCTGGCCAGTCCCTGTTGCGCGTAAAGGTGATAAACCGAGCCGCTCAACAACACGGCAACGACGAGGTTTCGAACAACTTGACTCCGCATTTCAATGACTCCAATTTCGAATCGGTGGGCGAGCGTTATGAATCGATGGGGGAGAGTGTTATCGATCAGCAGTAGCTGGCGACGCAGTGATGCTAGTTCCAAACCAGGCGAACGAAATAGTACAAATGCGACATCGTCCCTTAGTACGTTGGATTGGACAATCTTAGATTGAAACGAAACTTCAATAGACGGCTTTAGCCAACATTGCCAGCGGAACATTTCGGGGCTGAACCGATATCGCAATTAAGTGTGAAGAAGCTGTTGGCAGCGTTTCTTTTTTTTCGTTCGAGAATCGCGGTGAACCTGCCTGAACAAGAAGAGAGCGGTTCATCTATCACCTTTGTGAAGCGCATCGTTAGCCTCGCAGATTCGACTAAGATGGGCGTCTCCGGCATTGCGGCACAAGAGATCCTCTCAGACGACAATTGCAGAGTTGCGATCCGACTTTTCATGAAAGCAATGAGAGACAAAAGCTCGTCTGGTCTCGGAATACCTCGGAGGCGCTGGAGCAACGCAGAGATCGATACCCATCAACATTTGTAACGCGGACAACGCTTCTCCTGATCCTCCCATCTATCTCGATGCCTGACCTCTAGGGTTCTCGCGGCATAGCCGCTTGACAGACCACTCGAAAGCCTCTTCGCGCCCGACCCGAAGCCGGCTATCTGATCGAAAGGGCACCACATGAAAGCTTTGCGTTCCACACTGGTTGCGTTCGCCGCGACCGCCACCCTCTGTGTCTCTACCGCAATCCCGGCAATGGCGCTTATCCAACAGGCGCCCGACAACTCCGGCCAGAACAAGGCCCAGGCACCTACCGCCGATAACCAGTCGACCGCAAAATCCGATCGCGAGATGACCGCGAAGATTCGGAAGACCATCATCGCTGACAAAGACCTCTCCATGTACGCCCACAACGTAAAGATCATCACGGCCAATGGAGCAGTAACCCTCAAAGGGCCCGTGAAGTCCGACGACGAAAAGCAGAAGGTCGCCGCCGACGCAGCGAGCGTCGTCTCCACCGACCACATCACTAACAACCTCACCGTCAAGCAATAAGCCGGTCCAATAGGAGAAACATCATGGCTGATTCAAAGAACATCGCCGTATTCGGCATCTACTCCACCGTTGGCACCGCTGAGGCGGCTGTCGGTCACCTCATCGCGCGCGGATTCAGCAACAGCGCCATCTCGGTCCTTCTTCCCGATGATGAAACCACCCGTGCCTTCGCTCACGAGAAAAACACCAAGGCGCCTGAAGGCACCGCAACCGGTGTCACCACCGGCGGAGTCATCGGCGGCACTCTCGGCCTGCTCGCTGGCATCGGAGCTCTTGCCATCCCCGGTGTCGGCCCGCTCATTGCCGCAGGCCCCATTATGGCGACTCTCGCCGGTGTTGGCGTTGGCGGAGCAGTCGGAGGTGTGGTTGGAGCCCTGGTCGGCATGGGCATTCCCGAGTACGAAGCCAAGCGTTACGAAGGCGCAGTCAAGGGTGGCGGAACGCTGCTCTCGGTTCACTGCGATACCTCCGAGCAGGTCGACACTGCGAAAACCGCATTGAAGGAAACCGGCGCACACGACATCGCCTCAAGCAGCGAAGCAGCCGGGAGCGACACATCTGGAGGCCGCGGCACGTTCGGCAATATCTCCCAGGGCGAGGGGCTTCATGCAACTCCGATCGATGAAGAAGACGCTGAGCTTCGCCGATCCGAAACGGTAGTTCGCTAGCATTGTCCACTTCAGAAGAGCCCCGCTCGGACATTTGAGCGGGGCTTTTTGGTTTAGGAGATTGGGAAAGGTTGAATCACAATCTTCAAGGAACTGGCCTGAGGATGCGAAGCCAGGTCGATCCCCGCCACCGCATCCTCCAGCGAAAACCTGTGCGAGATCAGCTTGGTCAGATCGAAGCTGCCGTCTCTGTATCCCTCGAACACCAGCTTCGCCACATCGTCGTTCACCATCAATGACGAGCTATACGATCCCATCAGCGTCTTCTCATCCATACAAACTGCGCCCGGATCGAACGTCGCTGCGCTATGCTGCGTCGCGGCAAACAGCATCACCCTGCCGCCCGGACGGATGGTGTCCATCGCCATCTTGATCAGCGCATCACCGGCTACCGCAAGCAAAGCCACATCAACGCCACGCCCTTCCGTCTGCGCTCGAACAGCCTCCATTACATCGCCACGAGCGTCAAGCGGAGATGTAAGTCCAAATCCCGCAGCCACGGCGTGTCGTTCCGCGTAGAGATCGCTCGTCAACACAGTCGCCCCGGTTCGTTTGGCCAGCGCTGCAAGTAAAATCCCGATCGGCCCTTGACCAATCACCAGCACCGTCTCATCCGGCTTCAGGTCCAACGTCTGAATCGCTTTGTAGCAAGTATTCACCGGTTCGATGAACGCCGCCTGCTCGAAGGGAATGTCGTCAGGAATCTTCACAACACCGCGTTTCACAATCCAGTCCATCACGCGAATGTACTCGGCAAATCCGCCACCGGAAGCCGCAAACCCAGCCGTGCAACCGACCTTCTTGTACTCTTCGCATTGGGCGAAAGTCTGTTTCCGGCAGTAATAACACTGGCCGCATGGGATGTGGTGATAAGCCATCACCCGGTCCGCGACGCTAAACTCCGAAACGCCTTCGCCGACTTTGATCACCGTTCCCGCCATCTCGTGCCCGAAGATCCTCGGCGCAGAGTGTGAGCCGGTGTGGATCTTCTTCAGGTCAGTCCCGCAGATGCCGCAGGTATCTATTCTGACCAGCAGTTCCCCCGGCCCGATCTCAGGCACAGGCACCTGCTCGATTCGCACATCGTTCACGCCGCGGTACACCGCAGCCCGCATGGTTGTGACCTCGTCGAGTTGGGCGGTGTTACGGATTTCCAGTTCGATTGAGTTTGTCGACATTTTTCTCTTTCAGAAGTTCTATTATCAAATCGCACATTGCCTGGGCAGCGCTCTTTGAGTTCCGATTCAGTTCCGCTATCGCTTGCCAGTACCTCGGTCGCAATGCAAGATGGGCGAGGAAAGGACACAACCGAAGCTTTCCTCTTTGATTGATGAACGGATTCAGGTCTGGCAGTTCCGCCCCGACTCCGTCCGACACACCCTTGATGCAGACCAGCGGAATGCCACGCATTTGCGCGAGCCTTGCCACCGTGGCTGCTTCCATATCGACCATCACAGCGCCAGGATAGGTTGTCCTTAGTCTCACCTTCTCGACAGTGTCGGCCACTCGCACCGTAGTCACTACCGTCAGTTTGCGGGTGCCCTCGGAGAGTTGAAAGCGCTCACCCGTCTGCGCGTCGATGATGCTCGACAATGCGCTTGCTTCTCCGGGCCTGGCGCCTTCGTGAATGGCCCCCGCCCACCCCACGGACAAAACCACGTCCAGGGTTCCCGCCGATTCAGCCGCGGCAAACGCCCGCCGAGCCGCCTCCGCTCCCATGCCCGAACAAGTGGCAATCCAGAGATCGCCCTTCGAAGCATTTTGAGTCCACACGTGCGTTCCATCCGTCAGTTTCTTAAGCCCCCAGCCGTGCACCAGCGGCTTCAACTCACCCGGGAGCGCCGCGATGATCCCGACCCTCAAAACGCTGGAGCGTACCCATGCTCCACGAACCACTCGATCGCCGACCGCATGGCCGTATAAACCGGCAGCAGCCTGAACCCCAACTCCCGTTCCGCCTTTGCTGAGGACGCAAACATCATCTTTTGCCCCATCCGCACTGCCTCGATCGTGGCCCGGGGCTCCTTGCCCAGCAATCGGCCCGTAAAGTTTTCGTCGAAAAAAGCGAACGCCATTGCGACTGCGTTCGGCACCTTCAAGGTCGGCGAAGGCAGCCCCGTGATCGACGACATCCGGTCGAGAATCTGCTTCAACGTCAGGTTTTCTCCGCCGAGGATGTACCGCCCTCCCGGCGTTCCGTGGTCAAGCGCAACCAGGTGCATCCTCGCCACTTCGGCCACGTCCACCAGGTTCAACCCCGTGTCCACGTAAGCCGGGAACTTTCTATTGAGAAAGTCCACTACAATTCTTCCAGTAGGAGTCGGCTTCACATCTCCCGCCCCGATCGGAGTTGTTGGATTCAGGATTATGACCTCCTGCCCGTTCTGCGCCGCTCGGATCGCTTCCTGTTCCCCCAGGTACTTCGATCGCTTATAGTGTCCGATCATGTCCTCTACCGACACCGCCGAGTTTTCATCGACAATCGTCCCGTCCTTCTTAAACCCCATCGTCGCCACGCTCGAGGTGTAAACGACACGCCTCACGCCAACCTCAAGTGCAATGCGCAGCAACTCGCGCGTCCCGTCGACATTCGCGGCATACATGCTCTTCGGATCGCGCACCCACAGCCGATAGTCGGCCGCGACATGCACGACGGCCTCGCATCCGGCAACCGCCGAACGCAGGCTCTCCGGTTCAAGAAGGTCGCCAGTGACAACCTCCGCCGCCATCCCTTCGATCGCCGCAAGATTGCTTGAAGACCGTGTTAGGAGCCGCAATTCGGCGCCACTATTCGCATATGCCCGCGCAACATGGCTCCCCACAAACCCCGTCGCACCTGTAAGAAAGACTCTCATTCGCTAGTGCAGAACCGTATGCGATTGCAGACGATTAGTCCAGCTTCTCCGGCTCGATCTGGATGTCTTTCTCGCCCGCAGCCTTCTTCTCCCAGTATTTCTTTACCCATGCCTCGAAGCTCTTCCCCGCGGCTGTATCCCGCCCGGTAAACACCAGAGACGCAACGTCGCTGTATGCGACACTCACCTTCGTGCTCTCTTTCATCGGAATAAGCCGAATATAGGACTCGGCCAACGTCGCCCCGGTCCAGCGATCGAAAAGATAACCCTCGACCTTCGCTCCATCCTTGCGCGTAACCGTCACGTCACCACGATAGTCGAACGCCTTCTCGAGCGCCTCGCGAACGTCGTCATCCGAAGCCAACTCAGGAGTCCATCCTTCAAGCTGCTCGCGCTCACGGCCAGCGGCAATCTCAATCTCATCCTGATTGATATGCGCAAGCTGGTCGAGCTTCGCTGCTTCCTGTGTCTCAGTCGCCATCGTCAGTCTCCGGAAACGCTTTCAAGTTCTGCGGCTCTTACGTTCACGGGAGCGGCGATCTGCACCAGCGGAAGATGCTGCGGCTTGGGCCACTCGTTCAACAGCTTCAACGCGTCCTTATCTTCGTACAGGTTGGGAAACACGTACTTTGAAGCCGTCTCGAAGAAGCCCTTCAGCGAACTGAAGTTGTAGTCCACCGCCGAAGCTTCATGCCCAGAGTGCACCATGCAGTTTGCGCACTTAGGGTTGCCACTCTTGGCACCGTAATTCTGCCACTCGACCGTCTCCATGAGTTCCTTGAAACTGTCGGCGTAACCATCCTGCAACAGGTAGCAAGGCTTCTGCCAGCCGAAGATCGAGAATGTCGGCATTCCCCACGGCGTGCACTCAAAGTTCCGCTTGCCCATCAGGAACTCGGAAAAGAGAGGGTGCGTGTTGAATTGCCAGGCTTTCTTGCGGTTCGAAAGGATCGCGCGAAACATTCGCCGCGACCGTGCCTTGCCCAGGAAGTGATTCTGGTCTGGAGCCTTATCGTACGTATATCCGGGCGACACCATCATGCTCTCGACACCTGCAGCCGTCAGCTCGTCGAAGTGCGCTCGAACGCTGTTCGGATCTGCTCCGTCGAACAAAGTCGTGTTCGTCGTCACGCGAAATCCAGCGGCAACAGCAGCGCGAACGCCCTCCATCGCGATGTCGTACCCACCCTCGCGGCAGACGGAGAAGTCGTGGTGCTCACGCTGTCCATCCACATGCACCGAAAACGAAAGATACTTGCTCGGCTTGAAGAGATGCAGCTTTTCCTTCAAAAGGAGAGCGTTCGTACACATGTAAACGTACTTCTTGCGCGCCACCAGACCGGCCACGATCTCCGGCATCTGCGGATGCAGCAGCGGCTCACCGCCGGGGATAGACACCATCGGCGTCCCACACTCTTCTACCGCTTTGAAGCACTCCTCAGGCGAAAGTTCAGCCTTCAGGATATGCGCCGGATACTGGATCTTGCCGCATCCCGCGCACGCAAGATTGCAACGAAAGAGCGGCTCTAACATCAGCACCAGTGGGTACTTTTTCCTGCCAGTCAATTTCTGCTTCAGCACGTAGGTGGCAACCGTCCAGGCCTGCGATACGGGAATTCCCATGCTCTAAATCTCCTCAATCCAAATCGTTCTTCCGAGCAATTAACAACGCACAACTGAGAACGGTCTTTACGCCGCTTCCCGTTCCATCGCCTTCTTGTACGTCGTCAGCGCAAGCAGCGGAAAGTAATCCCGGTACAGGTGGTATGCCAGGTAAAAGACCCTCGGGAAACCCGTTCCCGTGTAGTTCGCTTCGCCGTTCCGTCCCGCAGCCGATTCATCCCACGATCCAACTTCGTTTTGCTTCGAGACCAGCCACCGAACGCCCTTGGCTACCGAATCGCTTCGAGTATCCCCCGCCGCCAGCAATCCAAGAACCGCCCATGCGGTTTGCGAGGGAGTGCTCGGCCCAATCGCCTTCTGTAGCGCATCGTCGTAGCTGCCGCAGGTCTCGCCCCATCCGCCGTCGGCATTCTGCATCATGCGTATCCATTCCGCAGCCTGCTGGATCGCTGGCTCGTGGTTCCACACGCCCATGGCTTCGAGCCCGCGCAGCACAAGGAACGTCCCGTAGAGGTAATTGACGCCCCAGCGCCCGAACCAGCTTCCGTCGGACTCCTGCTCCTTCAGGATGAACTGAATTCCAGCTTCGACCCGCTTATCACGCCGCGTGTAGCCATAGCTCGCCAGCATCTCAAGGATCCGCCCGGTAATGTCTACGCTTGGCGGATCGATCATCGCATTGTGGTCAGCGAATGGGATGTACTCGAAGATCTTCTTGGTGTTGTCTTTATCGAAGCTCGCCCAGCCACCGTTCTTGCACTGCATCGCAAAGATCCAGTCAATTGCACGAGTTGCAGCAACGTGTTGAACCTTTTCACGAGGATATTCGACGCACTTTAGCGCCATTAGAACCTGCGCCGAATCGTCCACATCCGGATAAAACTCATTGTTGAACTCGAAGTACCATCCGCCTGCTTCGACGTTTGGGACATTGTTGGCCCAGTCGCCCTTGTGACGAACTTCCTTAGAAAGCAGCCAGTCCGCCGCATTCACCATGCGGGGATCATTTTTATCGACGCCAGCCTCACCCAGTGCAAATACCGCCTGTGCCGTATCCCACACCGGAGAAACACACGGCTGCATTCTGAACGTCGGGGTCGGATAATTGGGCTCACCCTCGGGAAAGTCGAGGCCGAGCTTCTCCATCTCGTCCATCGCGCGAATTACCTGCGGATCATTTTCCGTGTATCCGAGAGCCCGCAGCGCGATCACGGCATTCAACATAGCCGGATAGATGGCACCCAGTCCGTCGGACATCTCAAATCGCTCCAGCAGCCATTTCTCAGCCCGCTTCAGCGCCAGCTTCCGCAGCGGCCTGATATGGATCCGCTCGACCCAGTGGAATACCCGATCGAATGCAAGAAAGAGATTACGCCAGCCAACCGGGTTCTTCCGGTCCCACCTGAGATGAAGATTCGCATTCTCGCGGCCCCCGACAAACAGCTCATCAATACTCTGGTCGGGCGTCAGCTTCTTGAAGGGCTTCTTGGCATAGGCGATGGAAAGCGGCACCACAATCGCCCGCGACCACGCCGATATTTCATAGATATTAAAGTAGCACCAGTTCGGAAACAGGATCAGCTCCGGTGGAACGGCCGGTACAGCGTCGTACTCGTATTGGCCCATGAAGCAGAGATAGATCTTTGTAAAGGTATTCACCTCCACCACTCCGCCATTGGCCAGTATCCACTGCCGAGCCTTGACCAGCACCGGATGGTCCTTCGACCAGCCCATCAGCTTCAGCGCAAAATACGCTTTCACGCCAAGCGAAATGTTTGATGGGCCGTTCGGATAGATGCTCCACCCGCCATCGTCATTCTGGTGGCGCAGTATCTCGTTGACCGCACGTTCCATCCGGCCCTGGTCGCCCGTTCCCAACAGCTTGTGCATGAAGATGTAGTCGGACTCGAGCATGGAGTCGGCTTCGAGTTCGCCACACCAGTAGCCATCCGGATGTTGCAGGCCGAGGAGCCAGTCCTTCGCCCGTTCGATACCTGCAGCGACGTGCTCCAGACCAAGGTCCATTCGGCCAAAGCGCGGCTGCGCGGGCTGTGAACCTGCTTTCGGATTAATAGAAGATGTACTCATTTGTATTGATTACTCAAGGCGTCAGAAGTTGACATCACAGTCCTGCAGGCCCAATTACGCAACGTTCGCGACCCCAGTGTTTGCTGCCGTCATTGCCCCAGGTGCTGACGCAATCGCCTGAACAATCTCTGGCGGCAGCCCGAACCGTACATTCTCCGGCATGACCTCGACTTCATCCACATCGCCGTAACCCTTCGACTGCAGATACTCGACGACCTCCATCACCAGCACCTCGGGAGCCGAAGCGCCTGCCGTAACGGCAACCGTATTAACGCCATCCAGCCACTCGGCCCGAATGGCACCCGCGCTGTCGATCAGGAAGGAATTTGTGTCCAGATTTTTCGAAACTTCAACGAGGCGGTTCGAGTTGGAACTGTTTGCCGATCCCACGACCAGCACCAGATCCGCTCCATGCGCGACATTCTTCACTGCCGTCTGCCGATTCTCCGTTGCGTAGCAAATGTCCTGCGACTTTGGCCCCGCAATGCTGGGGAACTTATTCTTAAGCGCATCGATCATAATGCCCGCTTCAGACAGCGATAACGTCGTCTGCGTGAGATACGCGACCTTTTCAGGATCGGGAACCACCAGAGCCTCAACCTCTTCGACGGTCGAGACCACCTGCGTCACGTCCGGAGCCTCTCCCTGCGTACCTTCCACCTCTTCATGATCACGATGCCCAACCAGCACGAGCGAATATCCTTGCTTGGCAAACTTGATCGCCTCTACATGGACCTTCGTCACGAGGGGACACGTCGCGTCAATCACCTTCAACCCGCGCTCTTTCGCACCGGCTCGAACCGCAGGCGACACGCCATGCGCGGAATAGATTACGCGCGCGCCTTCCGGGACCTCGTCCAGTTCATTGACGAAGATCGCGCCCTTCTTCGCGAGGTCATTCACCACGTAACTATTGTGAACAATCTCCTTACGCACGTAGATCGGAGCACCGAAGGTGTCGAGCGCGATCTGTACGATGTCGATCGCGCGAACCACTCCCGCGCAAAAGCCTCTCGGCTTAAGGAGAAGAACTCGCTTTGAAGATGTTTCGGAGTTGGCTGATATTGTCGTGTTCACGTACCTAAGTATACGCCGTAAGAAGATTACAAGCCACGTTATGTGAACCACTTCTGGTGCATTGGCGCATCGTCACCTTAAAGACAGAGTGGCTGAAACCGCGCTCGGTTCGGCCACTCAGGTCCTCAAAGCCTCTTTGCGTTATAGCTTATCGGCAGCGCATCCGGGATGTCCGCAATCGCAGGCCAGCGTCGTAGTGTCTGCCGAGTCCTCGCAGTAGGTTGAGCAGTACTTCTGGCCATCAGGAGCCATGCAGGTACAGATCTTGTGAGCACATTTCCTCGCAGCCATCTGAATCCTCCGTCGTACAAAAAACTGCGATGCCTGAATGGCAACCCGAGATGCCGCCGCCACAAAGATGACCGCTGACTACTGACAAGGATGAACTGAGAACCGCACTAGCGGCTGATCTCCAGCAACTGCTCGGCATGCTTCAGACTGGTATCTGTCAACTTTTCGCCACTCAGCATCCGTGCAATCTCCTCCACGCGGCCAGCCCGCTCCATTAATCGAACCTCGGTCTGCGTTCTTCCCTGCTTTACGGTCTTTTCAATCAGGAAATGCTGGTCCCCAAACGCTGCAATCTGCGGCAGGTGAGTAATGCAGATCACCTGCTGCCCCCTCGACAATGCCTTCAGCTTTCTCCCGACAGCCTCCGCCGCACGTCCTCCAATGCCAATGTCGATCTCATCGAACACCAGCGTCCTTGGCAAAACTGTCTTTTTCTTCTTCGCTCCGGCTGCTTCTTCGACCGTTACTTTCAGCGCCAGCATCACCCGCGACATCTCGCCGCCCGATGCAATCTCATCGAGCGGCTTCATCGGCTCGCCGGCATTGGTCGCGATCAGGCACTCGACCGCATCCCAGCCGTGAGCGGTCCACTCGCCCTCGTCCACCACTTCAATATGGAAACGAGCGCTCATCGCCAGGTCGTTGATCTGCAGCACAGCCGCCTTCTCGAGCCGTTTCGCCGCGTCCACTCTCTCGCCACTCAGTGCAGCCGCGGCCGCTCGGTAAGCGGCTGCGTCGGCTGCCCGCTTCGCCGTCAGTTCAATTAGTAGCGCATCCCGGTTCTCCACCTCCGCAAGCTTCGCCGCCGCATCTGCCCCGAACGCAATCACCTCACTCAGCGTCGCTCCATACTTCCGCTTCAAGCGATCGAGCGACGCCAGCCGGTCTTCAATCTCCTCCAATCGCTCCGGGGTAGCCTTTATCTTCTCGGCGAAGTCCCTGACTTCGGCGCTCACGTCCTCTACTGTCGCCTTCGCCGCTGCAAGTTGCTGGGCCGGTTCCACAAACCGGGCATCGTACCGCGCCAGTTCTTCCAGATGCTTTAGTGCCGCACCCAGGGTTCCCTCCGCTGAGCCTTCCGATTCATACAGGAGGTCGTGCGCGCTCATCGCCGCCGTATGCAGCTTTTCCGCATTGCCGAGCACCCGCTTCTCCGCCTCAAGCTGCACGTCTTCGTCCCTGGCGGAAAGCTCCGCCGCCAGGATCTCTCCGCTCTGGAAGCGCCAAAGGTCCGCCATGCGGAGACGGTCCTGCTCTGCCGATTGCAACTCGTTCAACTTTTCAGAGGTCGCTCGCCAGGCACGAAAACTCTCCGCAGCATCCTCCCACGATATCTCTCCGAACCGGTCAAGCAGCAAGCGCTGCTGCTCCTGATCGAAGGATCCCAGCGTCTCACCCTGCGAATGGATCAGCGCCAGTTCCGGAGCCAGCTGCCGCAGGACGCCGACCGTCGTTGGCTGATTATTTACGAACACTCTGCCCTTGCCGTTCGCCGCAATCTCCCGCCGCAGAAGAACATCCTCCGTCTCGGCCCCGTCTTTCTCCGTCCAGATCCCATTCGCCTCGAGGACCTGCATCGCCCCCGGCGTCATCTCGAAGACACAGCCCACCACAGCCTTCTCCGCGCCATGCCTCACCACGTCGCTCGAGGCCTTTCCGCCCAGCAGCAGGGCCAGGGCATCGATCAGGATCGACTTCCCCGCCCCGGTCTCGCCTGTCAGCAGATTCAACCCGCGCCCGAAGGTTGCCACCGCGCGATCGATCACTGCATAGTTTTCCGCCCGCAACTCCAACAGCATTAACAACCTCATCCCCAGCCGGCGATCAGACCACATCCAGCCTCTGCCGAGCATAGCAAAGCCAGCTTCCAGTCTCCGTCGAATTACTTAAGCGGCATCTCCCCCAATGGTACCCACCAGTTCCGCCGCTAATACGCCAAATCGGCACATGGTTCCCAACATTCCTCCGATAAATCCATCAAGACGCGTGGCCATGTTGTGTCGCCGTGTCCATCTCCCACCGATGCATGCCTGAAAGGGGCTGGCCTCAAATGACTCAAAAGAAAATTCTGATCGTAGATGACGACCCCGAGATGCGCCTCGCCCTTCACATCCGCCTGAAGGCCAACAACTACGATGTTGCCGTCGCTGTCGATGGCGTATCCGGTATCGCGGAGACGCGTAAGCACATGCCGGACCTGATCCTGCTCGATCTTGGGCTTCCCGCCGGCGATGGCTTCACTGTTCTCGAGCGGCTGTCGATCAACGATTCCCTCGCGCATATCCCTGTAATCGTCGTCTCCGGTCGCGACCGTGCCGCAAATCGCGACCGCGCCCTGAAGGCAGGTGCCAAGATTTTCCTCCAGAAGCCCGTAAAGAATGCCGAGCTTCTCTACGCCATCGAGCAAACGCTAGGGATGAAGTCCAGCGCGTCCCTGGTCTACGACCTAGGCGGCAACTCACCTGCCAACTAAGACCATGCGCCGATTACAGCCAATGCGGACGAGGATCTATTCGGTAGCGGTCCTTATCGTTCCGCTGCCGCTTGGCATTTATCTCAATACAAAAGCGATTGAGCCCCTGCTCACCTCTGAATATTCACCGCGCCGGGCTCTCTACCTGGCGCACCCATGGCTGCTGTGGACCAACGTCATCTCGGATTTCTTCGTCGGGCTGTCGTACATCCTTTTCTTTTACGGTCTCTGCTGGCTTATCTCGAAGCTGAAAAACATTCCGGAACTGACTCATTATCTCTGGGTTCTGAGCGCATTCCGCATCTTCATCCTTGCCAGCGGAGCATCTGTTCTCATCCGGATCATCACGGTCTGGTGGCCGATGTATCAGATCTCCATCATTCTGAAGATCGTTTGCGCGGCAGCCGCAACCCCCACCGCGATCATTTTCGCCATTCAGGCACGATCGATAGCTGCGAGTGTGAACCGATTTTTCACGCTGCTGGCAACAGAAACGCTGCAGGCAGACACTTTACGCAAGAGCCAGGAGTTCCTTGACCGCACCGGAAAGATCGCAGGAATCGGTGGCTGGGAGGTGGATCTGGCTGCCGATCAGGTTACCTGGTCGACCGAGACCTTCCGTATCCATGGCGCTCCCCTCGATTACGCGCCCTCTTTGCAGGAAGGCATCAAGATGTACGCTCCTGAAGCGCGGCCCACCATCATTGCCGCCGTGCTGGCAGCCTCTGCCGGAGGCCCCGGCTGGGACCTCGAACTGCCCATCATCCGGATGGATGGCAAGCGCATTATGGTAAGAAGCGTTGGCGAGGTTGACTTCCGTGACGGTAATCCCGTGCGGCTGCTTGGCGCATTCCAGGACATAACCGCCGATGTCTCCGCCAGGGAGGCTCTCCAGAAAGCGACCGAACGCGTGACCCTCGCTACCAACAGCGGCGGTATCGGAATCTGGGACTTCGACATAGTCAATCAGACCCTGGTCTGCGATCCCTGGATGTTTCGCCTTCATGGCAAAGATCCAAAACAGCCAATTCAGCCGGGTGAGTTATGGCGGGATCACGTCCACCCTGAGGATCAGTCCTACGTGGATCAAGCCCTCGCCGATGCTCTTGACGGCGTCCAGGACTACGATGCCGAGTTCAGGGTTATCTGGCAGGATGGCAGCGTTCATTACCTGCGTGGCACAGCGACAGTAAGTCGCGACGAGACCGGACACCCCCTGCGTATGGTCGGAGCAAACTGGGATGTTACCGAGGCCCGCCGCCTCACCGCTGAGCTCGCCGAGCAGCACGACCTTCTACGCGTAACGTTGCAATCTATCGGGGACGGCGTCATCACTACCGACATCGATCGGAACGTCTCCTGGCTTAATCCCGTTGCGGAACGGATGACCGGATGGACCACCGCCGATGCCTGCGGCAAGCCACTCTTCACGATATTCCGTACGCTCAATGCGGAGACACGCGAACCCGCCGACAACCCCGTCGCCAACTTTATCGCCCAGGGTACCGTCGTCGGTCTCGCCCGTCAGACCATCCTTCTGTCCCGCGAAGGCGCTGAATTCGGCATCGAGAACCAGGCCGCGCCCATCCGCAACAGCAATGGCGAACTGATGGGTAATATTCTCGTCTTCCGGGACGTAACGGAACAGCGCCGCCTCGCCGCCGAGACCGAGCACGTGACCCGTCTGCAACTGGAGTTGAAAACCAAAGATGAGTTCCTGTCGCACGTCTCTCACGAGCTTCGCAGCCCGCTCACTTCCATCTATTCCTTCACGTCCATAATCTGCGACGACCTGGCCGGCGAGACGACTCCAGAGCAGAAGGAGTATCTCCAGATCATCCTGAAGAACGTCGTTCAATTACAGTCGATGATCGAAGATCTTCTCACTGTCACCCAGACCCGTGAAGGCAAGCTCAGCATCGAACTTCAGAGCGTGGCGCCGGCAGATGCTCTCCGAGACGCGCTCAACACGCTAAGTAGCGCCGCCACGACCAAACAGGTCAATCTCGCCGCATCAGATGCCATCGCGTTGCCTCTTGCCTGCGCTGACCCGATCCGCTTGCGACAGGTGCTTATTATTCTGCTCGACAATGCGATCAAGTTCACACCCCAGGGGGGCAGCGTCTCTGTCTCCGTATCCGAGACGCACCAGGATCGACTGCTCTTTCAGGTCACAGACACGGGCTGCGGCATTCCTGAAGAAAAGCGCACCCTCGTCTTCGAAAACCTCTATCAGATCACCGGCCCCGCCGCTCCAGACACCAGTCAGATGGGCCGCATCGGTCTCGGCCTCGGATTGCATATCGCCAGAAATCTAGTCACGCGACAGGGAGGAAATATCTGGGTCACCGAAGGGCCGGAAGGTGGGAGCGTCTTCAACTTCACACTGCCTGTCTACACCGAAGGCTGCATCGTCCGGAACACGGAAGCCAATCACCCTCGCCGCCGCAGGACGGACAAGCAGCTCGAAGATCGGCCAATCCTGGTGCCAGCAGCTTGAGATCTGAAACCGCTCGACCATGCATCTTCGATGCGCCGGCGGTATGAAGGACCTTGTGTTCATCGCTAAGGAGTGTGTTGCCCTCGTCATCACGGGACAACGCTCCTGGCCTTTTGAGCATCTAGTTCACCGAGTGAAGCGGTGATGCATCGCCGCGCGCTCCATCCCTTTTAACGAGTCTGTATTGAATTCGACGATCGCTCATGCAGATCAGCAGGTCCAGAAAGTAAGCCCCTGGCGTGAGCGCATCCGTGCGCTAAAAAACATGCCACCGGTCCTCAAGATTCTCTGGGACTCGGGCCCCGGCGTCGTCACTGGCGGCATCGTTCTCCGCCTGATTGTCGCGACGCTGCCCTTCGCGCTCGCCAAGGTCGCCCAGTACATCATCCAGGACATCGCTGATAAAGTTGGACGCGGCGTCAAGCTGCCCGCGAACTTCTGGATCCTCGTCGGCACCGAGGTCGGCCTCAACGTCGTTCTCGGCCTGATGACTCGGGCGATTGACTACTCGGACTCACTGCTCGCCAATCGCTACACCCAGTACGTCAGCGTCCGCGTTATGGAGCAGGCCGCCCGCCTCGACCTGACAACCTACGAGAACCCGGTCTTCTACGACCGTCTCGAACGCGCCCGCGTCCAGGCCACCGACCGCCTCGCCATGATCCAACAGATGGGCCGTCTCTTCCAGCAGGTCATCACGACGCTGGTCTTCTCCGGCGCGCTGGCCATGGCCTCGCCATGGCTCGTACTTCTTCTCGCTCTCGGAGTTTTGCCGTCCTTCCTGGGTGAAACGCACTACGCCTTCCTCGGCTACGCGAAGAACTTCCGGCAGACGCCCGCCAAGCGCCAGATGGACTACCTGCGGCAGGTCGCCGGCAGCCGCGAAGGCGCCAAGGAAGTAAAACTCTTTGGCCTTAACAAGTTTTTCACTGATCGCTTTCAAGCTCTCGCCGACGCCATCTATGTGGAAGACGTCGCCCTCTCGCGTTCAAAGCTTATCGTGGGGGGTCTTCTCGGCATCATCGGAACACTCGGCTACTATGGCGCCTATGTCTACGTGATCGTGCGGACGCTCGGTGGCCGCTACGACATCGGCGAGTTCACCTTCCTCACCACCTCCATTCAACAAGCCAGCTCCAATCTGCAGCAAGTCTTTTCCACGGCATCCGGCATTGCGGATCAGGCACTCTTCCTGACCGACCTGCTGGCCTTCTTCGAGATGAAGCCCACCGTCATGTCGAAGCCAAGTGGTCTCCCCGCGCCAAAGGTTATACAGAGGGGTTTCGAGTTCCGCAACGTCTCCTTCAAGTACGCCGGCACCGATCGTAACGTCCTGTCGAACTTCAATCTCACTCTTGCTCCCGGCGAACGCATCGCCCTCATCGGCGAGAACGGCCAGGGCAAGACGACCGTGGTCAAGCTGATTACGCGACTCTACGATCCAACAGAAGGCCAGATTCTTCTCGACGGCGTTGACCTCCGCGACTACGACCTCGCCGACCTCCACCGCCAGATCGGCGTCATCTTCCAGGACTTCATGCGCTTCGAGATGACCGCAAAGGAAAATATCGCCGTCGGTCGCGTCGAGACAGCCTACGCCGACGGCGAAATAGAACTCGCCGCCCACAAGAGCCTCGCCGACACGGTAGTCGCCAAACTCGGCGACGGCTATGACCAGATGCTTGGCCGCCGCTTCGAAGGCGGCGTGGAACTCTCAGGCGGCGAGTGGCAGAAAATCGCTCTCGCCCGCGCCTATCTCCGGGACGCTCAGCTCCTCATCCTCGACGAACCAACCGCCGCTCTCGACGCGCGCAGCGAACTCGAAGTCTTCGAGCGCTTTGCCGAACTCACCCAGGGCAAGATGGCCCTCCTCATCTCGCACCGTTTCTCTACCGTCCGAATGGCCGATCGCATCGTCGTTCTCTCAGGCGGTAAGCTGGTCGAACAGGGAAACCACAAGAGCCTTATGGAAGAAGGCGGCCTCTACGCATCCATGTTCGAGATGCAAGCCGCCAGCTACCGCTGATTTTTTTTGAACCACTCTTTGTGAACCCATTCGCGTTCGCCTTGTTTGTCCTTGTTCTCGCCGTTGCGTTTGTCGTTGCTCTTGCCCCGCCGTCATCTTAGCGCAGGGGAGAATGCCCTTATCTTTCCGTAGCACCCTCGTTTGTCTCAACCAAAAAGGATCAGCCCGATGGCCATCACAGACGAAACGTTGACCTCCCAACAAGAAGCCGCCCCACACTCAACCGTCCCCGATATTGAGATCCCCACTGAAGGTCTCCCCCAAGCGCCCTCCGTCTCAGAATCTGACCTCCGCGCCGGCGCCCAGGCGCTCGTCCATCAGTGGCATCTCCTGCCCAAGGAAACTCCGGCGAAAGGTCTTCCTCTCCGCCTCAAATCGCTCGCAGTTCGCCTCAAGGAACGTCTCGCCGCCGCCAAGTTAATTGCCGACCTGAAGGTCCTTACTCCCCAGCTCGAACTCCTCGAAAGCACCCGCATGTTCGAGGCCGCGCTCATCGCTGCGGATTCCGCCAGCGACACCTTCGCCAGCCTGCCGCTGCTTCAACTTCCTGACGGGTCCGACCTCCCGCGTGTCATGAACCTCGCCGAAGGCTACCTGGTCGCCGCCAAGGGGATCTGGTCCAGCGAGTCTCTCGCGATCTACGCCGGAGAGGCACAGAAACTCGACGCACTCAAGCTGGAAGAGGTCCGCGTCATTCCCCAGGTCCTTAAGATAGCGCAGCTCGAATATATCCTCGACCGCGCCGACGAAGCGTTCGCCGCCGGTACGCTCCCGCCGATTGAGCAATCGCCCTTTGCTGCATCCATCCACAGTCTCCGCCGCCTGAACCAGTTCGAGTGGCGCAACCTCCTCGAATCCATTCTGGCTTTCGACGCAATCCTTCGTCGTGATCCAGTCGGTGTCTTCGCGCAGATGGAAGAAGAGACCCGCGCCAGCTACCACATGCGTGTCGCCGATCTCGCCGCCCACGCCGACAAGAGCGAACTCGAGACCGCCCAGATCGCCCTTCAACTCGCCCTCGATGCGCAGCGCAAGCCAGAGCCTAATCCAATAAAAAACCGCCGTGTCTCGCATATCGGCTACTATCTCTTCGCCGAAGGTCTCCCCGAACTCCGCAAGCGCATTGGCTATCACGCGCCATTCATGCAGGTAGTTCGCGACACCCTGCGCCGCTACAACGAAGACTTCTACATCCTCGGCATCTTTACCCTTTCGGTGTTGTTGATCGTTGCCTTAATAGCCCCACTCGTTCCGCATCACAACTTTGCCGCCGTCATCTTTGCCTTGTTCCTCGCTCTCATCCCCGCCTCACAGGGGGGTGTCGACCTCATCAACAACACGGTCTCTGCACTCTTACACGCCGAGTCGCTCGAAAAGATTGACTTTTCAAAGGGAATTCCCAACGATGCCCGCACTCTCGTCATCATCCCAACTCTTCTCCTGAACGAACCGCAGGTCCGCGACCTCTTCGAAGAGCTGGAAGCCCGCTACTTATCAAACCAGGACCCCAATCTGCACTTTGGCCTGCTTACTGACCTTGCAGACTCCGCCGCCCGCCCCTTCGACGAAGACAAAAACCTCCTCGTAAACTTCGCGGTCCAGGCCATCGATAATCTCAACGCGAAGTACGCAGGAGAACGTGGCGGCAAGTTCATCCTCCTCCATCGCCATCGTGTCTTTAATGCTCGCCAGGGCGTCTGGATGGGTTGGGAGCGCAAGCGAGGTAAGCTGCTCGACCTGAACAAGTACCTTCTCAATGAGCTCGACGCCTTCCCGATCAAGGCTGGTCCGGTCGAGGTGCTTCAAGGAACCAAGTACGTCATCACTCTCGACTCTGACACCCAACTCCCGCGCGGCACGGCCGCCCGCATGACTGGCACGCTGGCGCATCCCTTGAATCAAGCGATCGTCGACCCGCGCAGCCGCATCGTCACTGCAGGGTACGGCATCCTGCAGCCGCGAGTCGGCGTCTCCGTCAGCTCCGCCTCTCGCTCTCGCCTCGCCGCCCTCTACTCCGGTGAGACCGGCTTCGATATTTACACCCGCGCCGTTTCGGACGTCTATCAGGATCTCTTCGGCGAGGGCATCTTCGCCGGCAAAGGTATCTACGACGTTCAGGTCCTCCATCAAGTCCTCGACCGCCGCTTCCCCCGTAACTCCCTGCTCTCGCATGACCTCATCGAAGGCGCCTACGTCCGCGCCGGCCTCGTCACCGACATCGAAATTATCGACGACTACCCGTCGCACTACTCCGCCCACACCCGCCGCAAACATCGCTGGCTTCGCGGCGATTGGCAGATCGCACAGTGGCTCTTCGGCAAGGTTCCCAACGAAGAAAACCAGCCGGTCGAGAACCCAATCAGCACCATCTCGCGCTGGAAAATTCTCGACAACCTTCGCCGGTCTCTCGTCGAGCCGGTGACCTTTCTTCTGCTGCTCATCGGCTGGTTCTTCCTCACTGGCGGCCCGGTCTACTGGACCGTCGCCACCCTCGTTCTCCTTCTGCTTCCTACCTTCGTGCAACTTGGCTTCAATCTCGGCCGCGCAATTCTTAAGCTCAGCTTTCCCACGGCCCGTGATGGGATCGGCGCTTTCTGGACTTCAACCGGAATCACCCTGCTCAACCTCATCTTCCTGCCGCACCACATGATGCTCTCGCTCGACGCGATCATTCGCTCGCTCAGCCGCCGCTTCGTCTCGGGCAAGCACATGCTTGAGTGGGAGACCGCCGCCCAATCCGAGTCCGGCAAGAAGAAGACGCACCTCGACACCTATCTTCTCGTCAGCCCATTCCTCAGCATCTTCATCGCCCTTGCACTCTCTGGAAAGCATCGTCATGCCCTCATCCCCGCCGCGCCGATCCTCGTTCTATGGGCCTTCGCACCGCTCGTCTCCCGCTGGCTGAACTCCTCGCCCGTCCGCGCGGAAAAGGCCCTCACCTCCGACGAGACCACCTTCCTCCGCCAACAAGCACTGCTCATCTGGCGCTACTTCTCCGAATTCGGCGACGCGAAGAACCACTGGCTCATCCCTGACAACGTTGAAGAGAAAGACTCCCTACAGGTCCGCAAGCTCTCGCCCACGAATCTAGGCATGGCATTCAACGCGCGGCAGGCGGCTTATGAGTTCGGCTTCATCACCCTCTCGGAGTTCGCCAAGGCCTCGCTCGGGACGCTCGCCACCTACGCCAGACTCGAGAAGAATCACGGCCACATCTATAACTGGTACGACATGGAGACCCTGAAGGCGATTCCGCCGTTCACCGTCTCCGCAGTCGATAGCGGTAACCTGGCCGCTGGCCTCTACACGCTCCACACCGGCGCGCTCGACCTTCTCAAGCGCCCAGTGCTCACGCCCGGGTCCTTCTCCGGCATCCACCTCATGCAGGATTGGATTGCCAAATCAAACTCCCGCAAGGCACCGCATCGCACCGAAACATCTCTTCGCGCCCTCACCCGGATCCTCGTCGAGACCCGCGGCCAGACCAGTTCCTCCTCTCCCGAAACAAGCTGGGTCTCCAGCGAATGCGCGCTCCGCGAGACGGCCCTCTACAACTTCATCGAGTCCTATGCTCCCTGGCGTCTCCCCAAGTTCGAGCCGCTCTTCGAAACTCCAGCCCTCAACACGGAGATCGACTCCAGGTCTCCCTCACTGGAAAATGCCGCCACTTACGTCCTCACAATCGCCGCCAAACTGGACGAAGCCAACTGCAACATCACCTCGGAATCTGCTCTCGGAACCCTCAGCAGCCAGCTCAAAGCTCTTCTCATCGCCGCCGAAGGCAATCTCCGCAGGCTTCTTGCCGACGTCCAGGCGGTTGCCGCCCAGGCCGAGTTCCACGCCGAAGCGATGGAGTACGGCTTTCTTTTGGTCGAAGAGCGCCAGCTTCTCTCCATTGGCTATGACGGCCCAACCGCAAAGCTACACTCCGCCTGCTACGACCTCCTTGCGTCAGAGGCCCGCATTGCATCCTTCCTTGCCGTTGCCAAGGGAGACATACCGCAGCAGTCCTGGTTCCGTCTAGACCGGTCTCATGTGCTCGTGAAAGGCCGCGCCTGCCTGCTCTCCTGGACCGGCACCATGTTCGAGTACATGATGCCCGCGCTCTGGATGAAGGCCTTCCCGAACACCCTCATTTACAGGTCGCTAGAAGCCGCCGTCCAGATTCAGCGCGACCACCTGAAGAAGTTCCCCGGTCACATCCCGTGGGGTATCTCGGAGTCTGGCTTCGCTACCACTGACTCTCTCGGCCGATACGGTTATCAGGCCTGGGGGATTCCATCGCTGGCTCTGAAATATGGTGCCGAAGACGGCCCCGTCATCGCCCCTTATGCCAGCTTCCTTGCCCTACCCATCCTGCGCGGTGAAGCTATTGCGAACCTCCGGAAGATGACCGCCCTTAACTGGACCGGCGCCTACGGCTTCTACGAGGCTGCCGACTACACCAAGGGCAGCTCGCCGGAGATGGTGAAGTCATGGATGGCACACCATCAAGGCATGTCGCTGCTCGCGATCACTAACCTACTCCGCGACAACATCTTTCAGCGCTGGTTTCATGCCAACCCGCGCGTCCGGGCCTCCGAACTTCTGCTACATGAAAAGGCCCTCAGCAAAGACACGCTGAAGGCCCTGGAAGAACGCAAGCTGGAAGCCTAGAAGATCCCACTTTCTTGTCACTCTGGGAAGAACTATGTACTCGTTACAGCCGCAGGGATTATGATTTCGCCCTACACCCTTCAGCGAAAGGGCCCGGGTGCCCCACCCACTGCGCCTCTGTCTTACGCGACAGGTGGGAATTTAGACTTCCTAAACCAGCACCTTCCCCGCCTCGCCGACATCTACCTTCCCACCGGTCGCCGCGGCCGCCAGGTACTTGACTCCCCGTATGAGTCTGCTTGCAGAAGCCTCCCAATATTCGGCCTCGGTTACATCCACGCGCAGCACAACAATGCTCGGATCTTCTTCACCTTCCGGAAACCAGGCCTTATACATTGAGTTCCACATCTCGTGTATCTTAGCCGTGTCCCGGCTAGTTGAAGCGAATCCTTTCACAGTCACATATTTTCCATCGCCGCTATCAGAATAGATAAGCGAAACGTGGGAATCATCCTTGATTTCGCCCAGCTTGCCCGACCCCGCCTGCGTCAAAAACCAGACCGTCCCATCGAATTCTTCGACCTTCTGTGTCGCCATGGGACGGCTATCAAATGATCCATCGGGCGCTGCCGTCGTCAACATCGCCATGCGAATGTCCTTGATCAGATCACCGATCTTCTTCAGCCCCTCAGCGCCATGTAACACCTGAAACTCGCTCATAAAGTTCTCCTCGAACGTGAGATGCCTGCCCGCAGCCGCGCGTTTCAAGCCGCGTTGATCTTGTCCACGTAAGATCGAGAGCGGAACAACCATAAGCACGCAAACGCCGTGCAGAACTGAAGCCTTTCTTCACCTATGACAAACACGCATCTCGCCGCCGATCCATCCTCAGTCGCAAGCCTCTCCACAGAAGCCTTCCACAACGCTGTCCTCGCCCTTAATCCCAAAGTCGCGGTCTTCGATTGCGACGGCACCCTATGGTCCGGGGACGCCGGTTCGACGTTCATGCACTGGACCATAGCCTCCGGTCTTCTCTCCCGCAAGGCGGTCGACTGGCTCGACGCCCGCTATCGCGCGTACAACCGCGGCGAAGTCTCGGAACTTATCATCTGCGGCGAAATGGTTCAGGTCTACCAAGGTCTCCAAGAAGAAGAAATGCGCCTTGCGGCAGCGCGGTTTTTCGCAGACCAGATCGAACGCAACATCTTCCCTGAGATGCTTGCCCTTGTCGCCGAACTCCAGCATCGGGGCTGTGACATCTGGGCCGTGAGTTCCACCAACGACTGGGTAATTGAAGAAGGTGTTCGCCGCTTCAACATACCCGCTAACCGAGTTCTCTGTGCACGCGTCGCCGTTGACGACGGCCTGATCACCGACCGCATTCTCGACGTCCCCACTGACCAGGGCAAAGTCACCGCCCTCTTCGCCGCTGGCATCACAAATCCCGACGCCGTCTTCGGCAACTCCGTCCACGACGCGGCCATGCTTTCGATCGCCCAGCAAGCCTTTCCGGTCAACCCATCGGTTGGTCTTCTCAAGCGATCCGCCACCGAAGGCTGGCCTGTGTATTTTCCTTCGTCGGTCCAGCGGCCCTGACGCTACAACGGGTTGCCTACTTTGGGCCGCTGCGGCACGTATAAGTCCAATCCGCTCTTATCAGCGTCTAAACTTACATAGACGGTGAAAGAGCCCATTCGCAAACTCGACCGCAAAGACGACTCCGGCGCCTTGAGACCTATGCGCCTTGTAGTCGCCGGTCTCATCTTGCGTCAGGCTTCCGAGTCGTCCTCTGGCGCCCAATCAACAGAAGTCCTTATCTGTCAGCGCAAACCTGATCAGCCCATGAGTCTCAAGTGGGAGTTTCCCGGCGGCAAGATCGAACCCGGTGAAACCCCTGAAGAGGCCCTTGCCCGCGAGCTGGACGAAGAACTAGGCATTAGCGCCACCATCGGCCGCCGCATCGCGCAGATCCGGCACAAATACCGCAACGGCGGCGCAATCGACCTCCAATTCTTCGTGGTCGATGAGTTCGGCGGCGCTCTCGAGAACCGCATTTTCAACGATATGCGCTGGTCGCCCTTGACCGCCCTTCCCGGCTATGACTTCCTCGCCGCCGACCTTGGCCTGATCCGCGACCTCTCAGAAGGCCGCCTCCTCTAAATTTTGAGATTCCCCTTACTGTGGACCTTGTCTCGGCGAAGGCGAAGGACCTGCCGTTCGGACGCGCCACTGAGTCTCAGATCTGGTTCCAGACCAGCACCAGAGACATCGCGATCACGATTCCCGCAGTTCCCCAGGACACCACGTTGAACCATGCCGAGTTCGTGTATTTTCCCATCAGGTCATGCTTGTTAATCAGCCGCAGCATGAATATCATGATGACCGGCAGCAGCAAACCGTTCAGCACCTGGGACAACACCGCAACCTGGAACATCGGGAAGTTCGGAATCAGCACCACCGCCGCTCCGCCCACAATCAGCAGCGAGTAAAACCAGTAAAAAAACGGAGCTTCCTTGAAGCTCTTATCGATGCCGCTCTCAAACCCCAGCCCTTCGCAAACGGTATAAGCCGTCGAGAGCGGCAGAATAGAAGCCGCAAAGAGCGAAGCATTGAACAACCCCGCAGCGAACAAAATAAAAGCGTACTGTCCCGCCAAGGGCTTCATAGCCTCAGCAGCAACCGTTGCGTCGCTGATCGTCCTCACTCCATGCGTAAACAGCGTCGCCGCACAAGCCACCACGATGAACCAGGCTACAACGTCCGTAAATACCGACCCGACGATCACATCCAGCCGGGACGCCTTAAACTGTTTGATCGTGACACCCTTCTCCACGATTGACGACTGTAGATAGAACTGCATCCACGGGGTAATCGTCGTCCCGATGACGCCAATCGTCATGTAAAGGTACGACTTATCCTTCCACGCGCTCAACGGCGGCAGCTTCACCGTCTCCGCAATCGCCAGGTGCCAGTCCGGCCCGCTTAGCACCCCCGTCACGATGTATGCAACGTAGAACACACTCGCCACAAGAAAGATCTTTTCAACACTCTTGTAGTCGCCCTTTACCACCAGCGCCCACACGATCAATGCGCAGACCGGCACGCTCAAGTACTTACTGATGTGAAAGAGCTGCATGCTGCCCGCGATGCCCACAAACTCCGTCACCACATTTCCGAAATTGACGATCACCAGCAGGATCATCACAATAAACGTCGTCCGCAGACCGAATTCCTCACGGATCAGATCGCTCAAGCCCTTCCCGGTTACCGCGCCCATGCGAGCGCACATCTCCTGCACCACGATCAGCGCCAGCGTAATCGGGATCATTGTCCAAAGCAGCTGATAGCCGTATTGCGCACCCGCCTGCGAATAGGTGAGTATCCCGCCCGAATCGTTGTCCACATTGGCAGTAATGAATCCCGGGCCGAGGACTGCCAGGAACATCAAGATGCGCATGCGCCATTGGCGCCAGAAGCTTAGCACCGCCACTCTGCCTTCAGAGAGGCGCGGTCATCAAAGGGCACACAGCTAACGCGACCAGCCATCGAGCATCCTCTCCTCTCTCACTTCTATTTACGATGTCTCAACAGGTTAACCCACCGTCGTGGCGTTGGTCGCTGTGCGGCTAACCCAAAGCTGCTGCACGAACCTGAGGCAGCAACTTCATCGCGCGTTCCAGAATTATCCGCACCTGCCGATCGTTGTGATACCCATCGCGCTCAGCCCTGGCTCGTCCCGCTGCGGCGATGCGTCGCCTCGCCACTTCATCCGGGAGATATTGCCGAATCTTCGACACCAACTCTTCAAACCCCGAAAAGAAGACCGCCTCTTCTCCTTCAGCGAAGCGCTGTAAGTGTCCTTCCGACCGCTCGGCCAGCAGGAATCCGCCGCATCCTGCTATCTCAAAGCTCTTCTGCGTAAACTCGTCCTGGTTCGAATGGGTCACAAAGCTCAGGTTGATCTTCGATCTCCATATCGCCTCGCGGTAGCTATCCAGAATCAACTCACCCAGTTTGAAGGTAGCTGAGAAGGCCTCACGATCAAGCGCCCGCTGCCAAAGTCGAGATGATCCCGACACGGATAGCGCAATCCCCGCTTCCCGCCACAGCCGTGTCAATATCTCAGCGCGGTTGTCATAAGGAGTCCCGATGAACGAGACCTCGCGGTCACAATCCTCGTCGCTCCAATCCTCAGGCGGTGCGAAGTTGAGCGTTGGCTCATATGCTGTCTGGATCTTCAACACATCGCGCGCGCCGTTAGATTTATAGTCGACGATGTTCTTGTCCCGCTGCACCAAGTGCAGATCGTAGAACGGAATGTCTTTCATGTAGAGCCGCCATCCAGGATCGCGCCTTGGGCCGAAAGGATTGTCGATCATATAACTTACGGTGACGATCCCCAGCTTGCGGAACTTCCTAAGCGTTGCCGGCCTGACCCAAAGCATCTTATCCGCCCAGAAGATATCCGGCTTCTCTGCCTCTGCCGTCCTCAAAAGATCGGCGTTCAGACGATCGACTCCCGGGCCGGCGCTCATCCGGAAGAAGACCTTCCGCATAAGCGGATACGGAGACTCATACCCCTGCGAAGAGAACCGAACCACCGAGGCTCCCAGCCGCTCGAGAGCCCATGATCTATAAAGGGCTGTGTCCCCTGGCGTGAGTGCTCCCGCGTAAAGAATCTTCATCCTTGAACCGTGTCCCTCTTTTGTGCGGATCTTGCAGTCCAACACACCTTACCTTGTAATCCTTCAAGCAGCGGAGAATCTGCTTTCTTCCTCGCCTGTTCTACCGCTCCCGCAACTGTGCGATTACATGCTCGGCCAGGATCACTCCTACCATCTTCTTGTCGGCATCCACCACCGCCAGCGAGCGCAGGTTGTACTTATCAAAGATCTCCGCGACCTTCTTCGGTCGCTCGTCCACCTTGCACGTCACCATGTGCCCGGTCATAAGCGTGCCCAGTTTGACGTCACCTGTCACCAGCAGCATCTTCACGAGCGGAGCGATCCCGAGCAGTCGTCCCTCGTCATCGAGGAGATAAATCTCGGTCAGCGTTTCGACATCGCCCTGAAACTCTCCCAGTACCGTAATCGCATCGTTCACTGTTGCACCCTGTCCCAGCGAGACATACTCCGTAGTCATCCGTCCAGCGGCCGAATCCGCCGAGAACTCCAACAAGTCTTCAACCTCCTGCCGCTCCTCCGGATCCATCTCCTCCAGAATCGCATCGGACCGCTCATCCGTAAGCTCCGACAATAAATCGGCCGCCGCACCTGGATCCATCTCCTCGACGATTCCGGCCACACTTTCAGAGTCCAGACCTTCGATCAGCAGCCGCTGCATCTTGGGCTCAACTTCTTCCAGCGCCTCCGCCGCGACCTCTTCGTCGAGACTCCGGAAGAGGGCCTGACGCTCTGCCGGAGCAAGTTCCTCCAGGATGTCGGCGATATCCGAGGGGTGCATCTTAGACAGCCGTTCCTGCTCAATCTTCAACTTCACATGTCGCGAAGGATCGCGGTCGATCAGGTCCACAAACTCCCACGGAATGACACTCGACTTCACCCGGCACGCCATTCGGTCGACTGCGGTGGCGGGCAAACCCTTTAGGAGCCGACGGATCGCCCCTCTCACCCCGACCTCGACCTCGGCAATTCTTAGCGACAATCCCGGCGAACCCGCTTTATCCATCTCCCAGACCAGGTCGACATCATTCACGCGCACCACCTTGTGCCCGTGAACGTCGATGATCTGCTGATCCAGCAGGTCCCGTTCGAGTAGCAGGAAGTCGTCGCTTTCGGCCACCGCCAGAGCGGTCTGTCCATCCATCAACTGCATCGCTCCGGTCGCCGCGAGTTGGAGCGCCGAAATCGGAAGGAGCGACTGCTTCGTTCCTCCACCGCCGGCAATCAGCTTCAGCAACAAGCCATGAACGTGACCGGAATCCACCGTCGGAGAGACTGCAAACTCCTTCACGTGTCCTATCGTTTGTCCCTGCATGTCTGTCACGGCCGCGCCCATAAGTCCGGAGACACTGGTTCGGACATTTGCGTTCATCGTCATAAAGCGTCCCTATCCGTGCCGATCACCAGACCTTGCACGCCTTCGCACGCACCATCGGCTGACCAGCCTTGCAGCTAAAGGCCTTCGCAAACTCCGGCATGTCGGATACGACTCCATTGATCCGGGCGATACCCGGGGAATGTGGATCGGTCAGCGCCTGCACTCTCAAGTTCTCAGGGCGCGTGTTCTCGCATGCCCACTGTGCCATGCCCACAAAAAACCTCTGATCGGGCGAGAATCCTTCCGCAGACTTCAGTGTCTCGCCGGCCGTCGCTTTCTTCCACGCCAGATACGCCAGCAGTGTTCCCCCGATGTCGGCTACATCCTCGCCGCTTGTAAGTTTGCTGTTGATGTGGATATCGTCCACGACCACGTACTCCGCGTATTGATCGCGCACGCAGTTGATGCGGTCTTCGAAGTTCTTGGCATCGTCCTTGGTCCACCAGTCTTTCAGGTTGCCCTTGTCGTCAAATTGCCGCCCCTGATCGTCGAAGCCGTGCGTCAACTCGTGACCAATCGTCGCTCCGGTGTTCCCGAAGTTCGGAGCGTCGTCGAGCTTGGGATCGTAAAGTGGAGGCTGCAGCACACCCGCCGGGAAGTTGATGTCGTTCATCTGCGGGTTGTAGTAGGCGTTCACTGTCGGCGGCGTCATACCCCACTCGCCGCGGTCTACCGGCTTGCCGACCTTCGCCCACTCTCGCGCATCCGCAAACTGCTCCAGTCTTATCGTATTGCCGTAGTAATCTTCCGGCTTCACCGTCACAGACGTGTAGTCGCGCCAACGATCGGGATAGCCCACCTTGTTACGCACAGCGTGCAGCTTGCGTAAGGCTTCCTTCTTGGTTGTCTCGCTCATCCAGTCCAGATGTTCAATCTCAACCTGCATCTGCTCTTCGATCTGGCCAGTCATGAGAAGCGTCCTGCTCTTCATATCCGCGCTGAATGTTCGCGCCACAAACTCCTGGCCCAGGGCCTCGCCCAAGGAATCATCGGCACCTCGAACGCAGGTCTTCCATCGCGGTGGCTGCTCTTTGGTACCACGCAGGTAGCGACGATAGAAGTCGAAGTTTGCCGTGGCGAACGCGGCCGATAGGGCCGGTGCGGCGGCCGTCAGAAGGTGAAAGCGGAGATATGCCTGCAGGGCGTTGACTGGTTCGGTGGTCAACTCACTTTGTACGGCCTTCTGGAAGTCAGGTTGCGCGACATTCACGGTGGCTACGCCCGGTCCTCCCTGAACCTTGAAGTAGTCAGTCCAATCAATTGCAGGGGTTAGACCACCGAGTTGTGTCACGCTCATCTTGTGAAACGTCTTATAGGGATCGCGTTGATCTACCCGCGAGAGCGAGGCCGTAGCCAACGCCGTCTCGATCTTTAGCACTGCCGCACCGTCGCTCGCGGCCATTGCGGGTGGCTCGCCACTAAGCTCCATCAGTTGTTTGATATACGAAGCGTACTTCCCCCGTGTCTCTATGCTTTTCGGGTCCTGCTTCAGGTAGTAGTCCCGATCCGGAAGGCCCAGCCCCCCGGCAAACACTCCAACCAAGATGCGGTCGGAGTCGTCGGGGTCCTGTTGAGGCCCCGTTCCAAAGAAATAGGTCCCTGGCTCGGAATGGTTGATCAAGCCGATCGATTCGATCAGTCTCTTCCTGTCAGACAGCGCCGCAATCCGGGCGATCGCGGGAGCGACCGGTTCCCCGCCGCGCTTGTCGATCGCGGTCGTATCCATACACGCGTTGAAGTAGTCGCCGACCTTCTGCTGGACCGGCGTACGCTCCTTCATCACCGCATCTTCCTTCAAAATTCCCCAAAGAAACTGCGCATTCTCGTCTGCAAGTTTCCCGTATACGCTCCATGATGACTGGTCCGCCGGGATCGGATTACTCCTCTGCCACCCGCCGCAGGAGAATTTATAGAAATCCACGCAAGGATCCACCGCGCGGTCAAGATTTGTGACGTCCAGACTCGGAGAATAGGGCATCGCCGTCAGAGGGCGTGGTCCTTCTTCCTGTTGCGCAGCAAGAGGTGAGGCTGCCACGAGGGATAGAGACAGAAGGAACGACAGATCGGTTAGGGCCCGTCGTACTAATAGAGAAATCATGAATTTGACCTCGTAGACGAATCGTATCCCAACATTCAAAATTGCGACGGAGAGCCGCGCACGACGGCTTATCTTGACTTTCCTTCCTTCCACAAGCAAACTGCCCATACCGGCTGAATACGCTCGCATCCGGCACAGACACACGGCAAAACGCCCAGATCACCGGTGCGAAACCAAAGATCAGGCAAGGGAACACTTTGGCGGACTCAACCACAAGCCGTGTCAGCTTCACTCTCGATTCGTCAATCGAGACTGTCAACAAGATTGAACAGACCGCTGAACTCTGCGCCGTTCGCGCCGGTTTCGACGAAGACGCAGTGGGAAACATCTCCATGGCCATCCGCGAGGCCGCCGTTAACGCCGTCCTTCACGGGAACGCCTACGACGTAAATAAAACAGTTAAGGCGTCCTTCGAAACCACTGCTGACGCTCTCACCATCAAAATCGCAGACCAGGGTCCGGGTCTCGATCCAGAGACAATCCCAGACCCTCTCGCACCGGAAAACATTCTTCGAGGGTCGGGTCGTGGTATCTTCCTCATTCGAGCGTTCATGGATGAGGTACACTTTCGCCAGTTGCATCCCGGTACCGAATTAACTCTCATCAAGCATCGCCCCCCCGCGCAATCGGGTACATAAGGAGAAAACAAAACATGAGCATGAAGGTCAGCACCCGCCAGGTGGATGGGATCACGATTTTGGACATGTCCGGCCGCATCACTCTTGGTGAGGGTAGCGTTACCCTACGTGATGCCGTTCGCGACGTTCTCGCGAAGGGAACAAAGCAGATCCTGCTCAACCTTGGCGACATCACCTACATCGACAGCTCAGGCATCGGCGAATTGGTGAGCGCATTCACAACCGTGAAGAACTCCGGTGGTGAGCTCAAGCTGCTCAATCTCACCAAGAAGGTTCACGACCTTCTACAGATCACCAAGCTCTACACCGTTTTCGACGTAAAGGACGACGAAGCTTCCGCAATCGCTTCCTTCACGAAGTAACTCGGCCTCATCTGAAAAGCAAAAGACCAGCAAACTCGCTGGTCTTTTGCTTTTCTGCATCTCCTCGGGGAGGATCCTCCAGAGGAGTGTCCTCCTGAACAAAGCCGCTCGCACGGCACTAGCTGCCGAAGTCCACCTTCGGCGCAGCCCCATTCTCCGGATTACCCTTGTAATACTCGTCCCTGTATTTAAATCCGGCGATTCCAGCCCAGAAGCTGTTCGGAAACTGCCGCACGTAGACGTTGTAATCCTCAAGCGTCCGGTTATAGCGTTGCCGTTCTGTGGCGATCCGGTTTTCGGTCCCCGCCAGTTCATCTGACAGCCGGATAAACTGCTGATTGCTCTTCAAGTCGGGATACTGCTCCTGCAGCCTGAAAAACGGGCCCAGCGCCACATCCAGCTTTGTATTCGCATTAATGCTCGAAGCTTTGTCGGGAGCACCAAGAACGCCCGCCCGTGCATTCGCGATGTTCGTCAGCACCGTGGACTCTTCCTTCACATACCCCTTCACAGTCGCAACCAAGTTTGGGATCAAATCCAACCGCCGCTGTTGCACCACGTTCAACTGCGAATAAGCCTGGTTGACGTCTTCATTCTTCTGCACAAGAGTGTTCTTCGCACTGATGTAGCTGCCGCCAACAAACAGCAGCAACACCACAATTAACGCGACCACACCCAACCCTACCCATAAACCTTTCATCTGCCGTTCTCCTCGAACTCTTTTTAGATTTGTCATTTTGAACGAAACGACTATCTTCGCTCTTGCCGTCGCCTGTTGTTACACGCCAACCTCACCAGTCTCCACTTGCGCCTCCACCACCCGAACTTCCACCGCCAAATCCTCCAAAGCCACCACCACCGCCCCCGCGATCGTCATCACGACCACCACCTCCGCCGCCACCCCCACCCATCATGTTCATCAGCAGGAAGAAGATCCACCCGGCATTTCCGGTACTGATCAGGAAAATGAGTATCAACAGCACAACACCGCCGCCGATCACCACCTGCCAGAAACTCAGGTGGACCTGCGTCCCAACCTGCTGCTCATGATACCGATGTACGATCTGCGTCTGGGTCAAAGTCACCCCGGCGTCGGTCGCAATCACCTGCGCCACCCCTTTTACGCCAAGTGGAATGGCGGTATCGTAGTCGTTCTCCCGCGCCGCAGGGGACATCGTTCGCCCAATGTCCCCAACCTTGGCATCATTCAAAATTCCTTCGAGCCCGTACCCAACCTCGATCCGACCGCCTCTCGGATTTATTACGAACAGCATCAGGACGCCGCGGTCGGTTCCCTTTGCTCCTACCTTCCACTTCTCTTCAAGTGCAACGGCGAATTCTTCGATCGACTGGTCGCTGTCGATCTTGTTGATCGTCACCACGGCAATTTGCGCCTTGGCCTTCTGATCGACCTGCGTACACAAATCCTCAAGCCGCTGTTTCGTCCCCGGCTGCAACACTCCCGCGAAATCGCTCACGTATCCTGTTGGCGCGGGCAGCGAAGCTACTGTCTCTGCTGAAGCATGTCCCAGGGACAGCAGCAGCACCACACCGAGTAAAACTCTCATCGTCCGCAACATTCCACCCGATTCTACGCGCGGCTCATGAACTAAGTTCCCTTACATAAGACGCGTTATCCTGATCTCATGAGCTCTGCAGCAACCGTTACCGCCCTGATCGCGCGTCCTGAACCGAAGAGCACCGCCCTCCACGGAACCACCCTCACCGACAGTTACGCCTGGCTCCGCGACAAAACCTCTCCCGAAACCCTCGCCTACCTCACCGGCGAAAACGCGTTCACCGACGCCTTTATGGCGCCGTCCGCCGCGCTTCAGAAGACTCTGTACGACGAGATGCTCTCCCACATCAAGGAAACCGACGAGTCCGTTCCGTACCTCATGAAGGGCTTCTTCTACTACACCCGCACCGTTGAGGGCCTGCAATACCCCATCCACTGCCGCCGAGTCGCCAGCGGCCCTGCTTTCGACGAAAGCCAGCCCGAAGAAATTCTTCTGGACGTCAACAAGCTCGCCGAGGGCCAGCCCTTCATGTCGGTCGGCGGCATGGCCGTAACCCCCGGCGGAACTCTTCTCGCCTACTCTACTGACAATACCGGCTTCCGCCAGTACACCCTCCACATCCGTGACCTCACCACCGGCCTCGATCTGCCCGATACCGCGCTCCGCGTCGGCAGCATGGTCTGGGCAGCCGATTCCAGGACGCTCTTCTACACGACGGAAGACGAGGTCACCAAGCGCCACGACCACCTCTTCCGCCACACTCTCGGGACCGTCACCGCCGACGATTTCTTGGTACTTCGTGAAGAAGACGAGCGCTTCAACCTAGGCGTCGGCAAGACCCGCGACGGACGATATCTGATGATCGAATCAGGCAGCCACACGACAAACGAATACCGTCTCCTTCCCGCCGACACTCCCGAAGCCGCCTTCAAACTCATCGCTCCCCGGGTCGACGACCAGGAATACTACCCCGAACATCGCGACGGCATCCTCTACATCCGGGCCAACGACACCGGCCGCAACTTCCGCCTCGTCACTGCGCACATCGCTACCCCTGACCGCGAAAACTGGCAGGAACTTCTGCCCCTCTCCTCCGACGCCCCCCTCGAAGACTTCGACCTCTTCCAGACCTTCCTCGTCACCTCCCGCCGCGAACTCGGTCTCCCCGTGATGGATGTCTTTCCCCTCACCGGCGCATCGTTCCTAGGCCCCGCCGCCCGCATCGCCTTTCCCGAGCCCACCTACTCCGCTGGTCCGCACGTCAACCGCGAGTTCGACACCACCCGCTTCCGCTACAGCTACCAGTCCCTCGTCTCTCCCGCCTCTGTCTACGAGTACGACACCACGACCGCCGCCTCTACCCTCCTCAAGATGCAGGAGGTCCCCGGCGGCTTCGACCCAGCCCGCTACGCCTCTGAGCGCGTCATGATCACAGCGGCCGACGGTGTCGAAGTCCCCGTCTCCATCGTCTACCGCCGCGACACCTTCGCCAGGAACTCCGCCAACCCTCTTTACGTCTACGGCTACGGCTCCTACGGCTACGCCCTTCCGGTCAGCTTCAGCGGCCCCCGCCTGTCCCTGCTCGACCGCGGCCTCGTCCTCGCCTACGCCCATATTCGCGGCGGCGGCGAGATGGGAGACCCCTGGCATGACGCCGGAAAGATGATGCAGAAGCTCACCACCTTCAGCGACTTCACCGCCACAGTCGAACAACTCACCGCAAAAGGTTATGGCGACCCGGCCCGCGTCGCCATCGAAGGCGGAAGCGCTGGCGGCCTGCTCATGGGAGCGGTCGTCAACCAGCGCCCCGACCTCTTTCGCGTCGTCCTTTCCCACGTGCCCTTCGTCGACGTCATAAACACGATGCTTGACGCTACCCTGCCGCTTACCGTCGCCGAGTACGAAGAGTGGGGCAATCCAAACCAGCCCGAAGCCTTCGCCTACATGCTCTCCTACTCCCCCTATGACAACCTGAAGCCCGGCCCCTATCCGGCCATGCTGGTCAAAACCAGCCTCAACGACTCGCAGGTCATGTACTGGGAGCCTGCCAAATACGTCGCCAAGCTCCGCACCCTGAAAGAAAATGACACTCCCCTCCTCCTCCACATCAACATGGACGCCGGTCATGGCGGAGCTTCCGGCCGCTACGATTACCTGAAAGAAGTCGCCTTCGACTACGCGTTTCTACTTACCCAGCTCGAGGTCGAACCAAAGGTTTAGTCACACTTTCGTCACCGTATCGCATGACCGAACGCCGGTGCTTAACGCCGAAGTGGGAGACTTGAGACCTAGTTTTAGGTTGACTTCCCTCCACGCGTTCGTCATCCTTAAAGCTCTGCGGCGCCAGTCAGTCAGGGCTCCAGGGAGGCTGGCTAAGAACATCGTTACGTTGAAGTCCGACGTCCGACGTCCGAGGAATGTCGCTCCGGGCAGATCCAGACCGGAGAGATCGGGCAAGCTCTTCGGGCACTCTCCACCCAGTTCAAAGATAAAGGTTAATGACTATGACTGAAGTCCTCAATGCGCTGTCGGACGAGCTCTACACAGATGAGTTTGCGGCCAAGCTCGACAAGCTGGCGCACGATAATGCCGCCAAGTATGCTTCGGCCAAGCCGTTCCCCTACATCTACTTCGACAATTTTCTTCCCACGGCTCCGCTTGAAGCCGCCCTCGACGCCTTCCCGGAGCCGAAAGCGCTGCCCTGGAACGAATTTTCAAACGCGAACGAAAAGAAACTGGCCTTCGACAAGGTCGAAAAGCTTCCAGCGGCGATCCGCGACATCCTTTTCTTCCTCAACAGCCGCCCGATGACTAACTTCCTTGAAGTCCTCACCGGCATTCAGGGCGTCATTCCGGATCCTCATTATGTTGGGGGCGGTCTCCACCAGATAAAGCCCGGCGGCCATCTCGAAGTCCACGTCGACTTCAACAAGCACGACCAGCTCAAGCTTGATCGCCGCATCAACGTCCTCGTCTACCTGAACAAGAATTGGGAAGAAAGCTACGGCGGCCACTTCGAACTTTGGGACAAGGAAATGAAGGGCTGCGAAGCGAAGATCCTTCCTGTCTTCAACCGCTGCGCCATCTTTAGCACAACCGAGGTCTCCTACCACGGTCACCCAACCCCGCTCTCCTGCCCGCCGGATCGAAAGCGCAAGTCCATCGCCACCTATTACTACTCAAATGGCCGTCCGGCGGAAGAGGTCGGCGCGTCGCACACCACGGTCTTCAAGGCACGCCCTGGCATGACGCAATCGACCGAGACGAACGGGAGCGGTAAGGGTCTGCTCCACGCAGTCACCCCGCCCATCGTCAAGGATGCCTACCGCAAGCTTCGCGGCAAATAGTGGACCGATATTCAAAAGCCCGGTCCGTAAACAGGACTGGGCTTTTGCTCTGGTCTAGATGATCGCGAACACCCTTACTGCGGACTCGGCTTCCCTGACATCTTGTCGCCGACCTTAGCCAGTCCGTGGCCGGTCTTGTGATAGGCCTTCTTGGTTCCGTTCTTGGTCTTTCTATAACCGGTCTTTGTTCCCTTTTCGACTCCGCGGCCCGTCGCCTTCGTGGCATTCTTTGTGTCCGAACCGGCGTTCTTCATGTCCTGCCCGGCGGTCTGAGCAAAAGCAGCAGAAGCTGTTGCAAGGGTGGCGGCGAGAAGCAGGCTCGTCCAACGTAACTTCGTCATAACTTGATCTCCTAAAGCCCACAGCGCGCAGTCCGCGCGCGGGGTCACTCGTCTGAGCTGATTAGCTATTCGTACCACAATTCCCGCTCGCCGCACGTTGCGATGCGATTGCTCTACGCTGCGTAGTCCGTCTTCCACAGGCTAGTGACGCCGCCATAGCACCCAGTGAACATCCCGTATTCGCACACATCGAAGCTGGTGTTCTTACTCATGCAGAGGAGTTAAAGAATGTCCCGCTCTCTCAAGATCAGCAGCAAGGATCAGATCAGCATCTCCATCGGAGAAGGGCTGCTTACGGCAGCAGCCCGAACTCCTTACCCAGCTGCACCGCCTGCGTCCTTCGCTTTGCCCCGAGTTTGTCGAATGCCCGGCTGCAGTGTGTCTTCACCGTGTTCTCGCTTACGAAAAGCTTTTCGGCGATCTCGCGATTGCTCATTCCTTCAGCAACCAGCCCGAGAATCTCCAACTCTCTTCGCGTGATCCCAAGGTCATCCCTTCGGCGCTCATCGGGAGTGAAAGACGGCGCAGCAACGGGCACCGAAACCTCCTTCACAATCACCCGCTCCCGGGTCAGCTTCATGCCAAGCCAGATTCCGAGTGTCGCAAATATCGCGGCAACCAGTCCGCCGTAGACCTCGAAGGAGTGTTCCACTACCAGAAATCGATACTCGAGAAACCTCAGGAGCGCGACTAACACCCCGCCGACCAGTCCGAGGATGAGCACATGCCATTTCATGATAGGTATAGAAAAAACGATCGAGCGACGATCTGTCCGTGGAGACAATCATATTACTTGCGGCAGTAGGAAGCTGATCACATCCAAGCGCAATCGCGTGCGTCAGTTTGCCGACAGAAATTTGCCGGGCATTCATCCGTCTGCGATAGTCTTCACAGACTGCGATGACGACCAAATCAGCCACCAAGACCGCCGCCCCCCGCCGTTCCCCTGCAAAGAGACCAGCAAACAGTGCGGTAAAGAAATCTGTCGCCACTCCGCTTGCGCCTCCTCCCGCCGAGCACCCCGTCGACACCCTTTTCTTCTCGCGCGACGAGTCCTGGCTGCATTTCAACGAACGCGTCCTGGAGGAAGCGCAAGACACCACCAACCCGTTGCTTGAGCGAGTGAAGTTCCTCGCTATCACTGCAAGCAACCTCGACGAGTTTGTCGAAATCCGTGTCGCCGGCATTCTCCAACGCATTGAAGATGGCATCAGTCAACCCCAACCGGCCGACGAGGGTGGCCTCTCTCCACAACAGCGCCTTGACCGACTCTCGCTTCTCCTCGCGCACTTTGTTGAAGCCCAGTACACCTGCTGGAATGACTCCATCCTGCCGGCCCTTGAATCCGAAAAGATCCGCATCTGCAAGTTTGCCGACCTTACCTCGAAGGCAAAGACGCACGCCCTGAAGTTTTACGCCGACGAGGTCGACCCTCTCCTCACCCCGGTAACAATCGACCCGTCCCACCCGTTCCCTCGCGTTCTCAACAAAGCACTCTGCATTGCGCTCCTGCTCCGGCATAAGCGCAACAAGGGGACTGCGATCACCGCGCTTGGAGTCGTCACTGTCCCGCGCGCGCTCCCTCGCCTCGTCTGCCTTCCATCCGCCACGGGTGCTCAGGATTTTATCCTCCTGCACGAACTGATTGAGTCGCAGGTCGAACGCATGTTCCCCGGCTACGAAGTCCTGTCACGCTCTGCCTTTCGTGTTACCCGCAACAGCAACCTCTACATGCAGGAAGAAGAATCGCGCTCAGTGCTGGAGTCAGTCCGCACCGAGCTACACAACCGCCGCAAAGGCGATGCCGTCCGCCTCGAAATCGAATCAGGTGCCGACGAAGAGATTGTCGAGCGCCTCCGCACGAACTTCGAGCTTGATCCCTGGCAGGTCTTCCGCACCAAAGGGCCCGTCAATCTCTCCCGCATGATGAACCTCGCCTCCGAGGTTAAGCGCCCCGACCTCAAGTATCCCGACTTCAAAGCCCGCGAGTTCCACCTGCCCGCAAAGGGTGAAGGCAAGAGTCTCGATCTCTTCGAGGAGCTTCGCAAGGGCGACCTGATGTTTCATCATCCTTTCGACTCGTACAAGATCGTCGAAGACTTCGTCGCCGCCGGTGCGCTCGATCCCGCCGTCATCTCGATGAAGCAGACCCTCTACCGGACCAGCAAAGACTCCTCGATCTTTCGCGCACTGACCGAAGCCGGCCAGACCAAGGAAGTAACAGTCGTCGTCGAGTTGATGGCGCGCTTCGACGAGGACTCCAACATCCGCTGGGCCCGCGAGTTAGAAGAGGCTGGTGTCGGCGTCTATCACGGCATCTTCGGCCTCAAGACCCACTGCAAGCTGGCGCTGCTCGTCCGCCGCGATACGGACGGTGTGGTCCGCCGCTACGCCCATCTTGGCACCGGCAACTACAACCCCGTCACCGCACGCTTCTACACTGACATCAGCCTGCTCACCGCGCGTCCGGAGATCACCGCTGCGGTCCAGGCCACGTTCAACTATCTCACTTCAGAAGCAGAATCGGACGCCTACAAACCGCTGCTCGTTGCGCCGCTTACCATGGCAAGCACGTTCCTCGAACTGATAGCCCGCGAAGCCGAACACGCCAAGGCAGGCCAGCCTGCAAACATCATCGCCAAGGTAAACGGCCTGCTCGACCGCGCCACCGTGGAAGCCCTCTACGAAGCCTCAAAGGCCGGCGTCCAGATCGACCTCATCATTCGCGGCATGTGCTCGCTCCGCCCTGGAGTGAAGGGCCTGAGTGAAAACATCCGCGTGCGTTCCATCGTCGGCCGCTTCCTCGAGCACAGCCGCATCTTCTATTTCGCCAACCGCGGCGACTCAGAGATCTACTGCGGCAGCGCGGATTGGATGTCCCGCAATCTCCACGAGCGCTGCGAGGTTGTCTTTCCCGTTATCGATCCCGTTCTCGCGCATCGTCTGCGCAACGAAATCCTGGGCAGCTATTTATCAGACACTCGCAAGGCCCGGCTCCTTCAGCCCGGGGGCAACTATACCCGCGCTGCGAGGAAGGGCGAAGGTTTCAGCGCGCAGGAGTACCTGATGCGTCTCGCCGACATCACTCTTGGCGAAGCCGAACCGCCCCCGAGCGACGAGTAGGAGCAGTTAGCAAGTAGATCAAGAAGCAACGGAGCAGTACCGTAGCGAATAGTAAGTACGGTTCCATCATGAGCGGAGCTAATCACCGTTTCATCGTGACCGGCGCAGTCAAAGGACCTGCGGTTTCTATTCCGAAATCTTTATTCAAAATTCCTACTGCACAACGAATGTGACCGTAGCGTTGTGCGTCAACTGCGTTCCAGCGGCGTTCATTCCTGTTGCCGCAACGTTGATCGTGTAGGTTCCAGGAGTTGCGTTACTATTCGTCGCGATTGTCGAAGTGCCTCCGCCGCAGCCACTCATCCCCAGCATTCCGCCCAGAGCAACTAAGGCTATGAAGGCTCCCAGCAGCGCCCCAAACTTCCGCCGCCCCGGCAGCATCAACAAAAACACTCCAGCCAGCGCCGCACCCGATCCTGCGATCCATCCACATTTTGCTCCGGGAGGAGACATAGCTGAAGCAGTCGTGACCGGTCTCAAACGAAGCCTGCCTTTGCTCCCGACAGCCTGACCATTTGGCGTGTAAGCCGACAAGGTGAGTGTCGTTGTTCCCGCCGCCGTCGAGCTGATCACCACCGGCGTCACCGAGAACGATGCCGAAGCATTCAGTGTGCTGCTGGTAGTGGTCGCGGTGAACGCAACCGATCCAGTAAATCCATTCGAAGGCGTCACTGTGAACACCAGTCCCGAAGCGTCAGTCCCGGCTGTCGTGGTTACCGTTGCTGTTGCTGGAGTCAGCGCAAAGTCTGGGACGGTCGCGGAGACGATATCAATCGTTACCGATCCTTTTGACGACGCATACACAGAGTCGCCCAAGTACGCTGCGGAGATCACGTGATTCCCGGAAACCAGCGTCGTCGTCGCCAGCGAGAAAGTCGCCACACCGCCGGAAATCGTCACCGCTGCGCCCGACGCTACATTGTCAACCAGGAACTGCACCGTTCCTGTTGGCGAGGCGGTCTCGGTCGTCGTTCCGCCGTTTGCTACAGTCGCGGTAATCGTCACCGTCGCCCCACTTGAGACGGAAGCTGAGCTCGAGGTCACAGTCGTGGTCGAAAGCTTGGTCCCCGTCGTCCCTACCGTACTTGGCGACACCAGCGTCCAGCTATTGGCCAGGTTGAACGCATCGATCGAACCCCATCCCGTCGCAAGGTCGTAGCCGGCCGTAGCGCTGTAGCCGATGCTGCCGCCTGAAGGACAGTCCGTCGATCCAGCCGTGCAGGGACTCGCATTGTTTCCCGTCGTCACATCGTGGAAGACGTTGCCGTAGTAGGTGCTGTTCGCGAGCGCGTAGATCACAGGATTGGCATTCGCCGTTGCCGCTCCGATCTTCTGCTGCACGAGTGCTATGATCCCAGCAAACGCGGGAGTCGCCACCGAGGTTCCGCCAACCACATCCAGGCAGTTTCCTGTGGTGCAGCTTGCGGTCGGCGTTGCGCTGGTTCGGAATCCATTTACGCAAGATCCCTGCGAACAGAAGAGATACCCATCGTGATTGGCCGCCGCATTCAACGAAACATCGGGAACATCGCGGGCAAAGTCGTTCGGCACGCCGGTTCCAGTTTGCCAGGTCGGCTTGGTGAAGAACAAACTAAGTCCCCCACCGCCCGCGGCAAGCCCGTCATTGGCAGCGAGGCTCACCGAAGTCTCGTTCCATACCTCCTCCGGTATGTACGAGATCGCCGACCCGCCATTTGAATCGTTCGTAGAAGAGAAGTAATTTCCCGTTCCTTCATTGAACATTGTGCCGCCCAGGCCGGTCACATACGGCGAGCTTGCGGGGAAGTCGACAGCAAGCCCCTGCGTCGCCGAGGTTGCCTGGTAGTCGCAGTCCGTTGCGCCCGAGTCGCCCGCCGGCCCAAGCACGGTGATTCCCTGCGCGTTCGCCTGCATAAACATCTGGTTCAGCGTGTTGATCTCCGACGCCCCCGTGCCGCTCTCGCAATCGCCATAGCTGATCGTTGCAATCGGAGCGAGATTGTTGTCAATGATATCGACGAGCGAATCGATCACGTTGTTTGAGTTCACGTAAAGAATCGACGCCGAGGGCGCCACGGCACCAGACCACTCCACATCGAGTTGCGCTTCGTCGATATCGTCGGAACTGATCCCAGGATCGGCCCCGTACAGCTTCACTGTAGGCAGATTGGTGCTTAGGCCGGCAGCCGTCCGGAATGCCGTTACATCGCCCAGACTGATGTCCGTCTGCCCCGCGACCGCAATCGTGATCCCCGCTCCATTGATCGAGCTCGCAAGCAGCGGCTTCACATCGTAAATCGTGTAGAAATCACCCGGCGCAATGAACGTTGTATTCGTGAGGGAAGACGTAAACTTCGGGTCAGGATTCGCCTGCACCTGGTGCACCTTCGCCCGAGGCTTCAGCTTGAAATCGTTTAACCCGGCAACCGAACCAACCACGCCCGCAATTCCAGAAGGCAGCGAAGCCGCTGTAACATTTGCCATATGCTCCTGGCCATTCAGAGACATCCTGTGGATGCTCGTCTGAAATGCGGCCTGCGCCTGCGCCACGCTTCCGCTGAACTGGATAAATGTTCGGCTCCGCGCCGTCGACGTGATCTTGAAACCCTGACCCGTCAGCCACTGCGACACCGTGGCAATGTCCGCGCTGCTCAACCCATACTGCATCGCAAACTGCTCAGGCGTAAGCCAATGGTGATACTTCTTCGAAGCCGGATTCTGCTGTTCGATCAGCAATTGCGTCAACGCCGCCTTCTGCGCGTCCGTCATACTGAAACGCAGCGTCATCGAGCTAAGTGCCGCAGCACCATCCGCCGCTCCCAGGTCCGTTGCCTTCGCGATTTTTGGGGAGACAGAGAGCGGCATCGCTATCTTCGCCGCTCCCGCACCATTCACGATCCGATTCTGCACAGCACCTTGCATTGCAGGAGCTACACCACACATCAGAGCAACGACAACAGCAAAACCGCCCAACATGAAACGACGCATAGTACCTCTAAAGAAAGTTGATGGTTAGCAAGCTCGGCAGCGAGGGGAGGTTCTAGAGCGATTCGCGCCTCGATCCCTTGAACCCGGCTTCCTGGCTTGTGACGCGCCCACTACTCCGGTTTATTTTGGACTTTCTTCGTACTGGAAAGTGAGTTCACTCTAAGCAGGCGGGGCGAACCTTCCCACTCTGAGCTTCGTGTGACGGGCTTCCGCCGCTTCGGATTACACCTTCGAACCGACTTGTTTTATTGCACCGTCACCTGGTACTGAAAGTCGTGCCGGACGGTGTTCGTTCCGTCGGAACCAGCCGTCGTAATGGAAAGAAGCTGCGTGCCCAGCGAAGTTCCCGGTACGGACGGGGTTGTCACAGGCGAAGTCGCTCCACCATTGGACGACAGTCCACTTGTCCCTGTGCATCCAATGGCCCCCAGCGAGGCTACTGTAAGGAGCACCAGCAGGACCCCTGGCAAGCGCTTCTTCGGCCGCAGCCAGAACAGGAAGATCGCCATCGCCGCTCCGCCGGCAAGACGACCACCCATACGGCCGTCAGAAGTCTCCCCTGACCCATGCGCCGCACTCCCAACCACCGTGCCTACACTCAAGGTCGTTGTACCGCCAACCGTTAGTACCGCAGGCGAGAAAGAACACGTCATCTGTATGTCCGGTGGAGGCGTGCAGCCAAAGCTAACCGATCCATTGAACCCGCCCTGATAATTCACTACGAGCGTCGCCACGCCGACGTGTCCCTGGTTTACTGTCATTGTCGTCGGAATAAACGTGACGTCGAAGTTTGTAGCTCCTACCGTAATCGCCGTTGAAGTCGATCCCAGGTACACGGTGTCCCCGAAGTAGACTGCATATACGCTGTTCGCTCCGGCAGTCAGACCCGTCGCATTGAACATCGCGACAGAAGTATTTGCGCCCAGGCTAGCCAATGGTGCTGTTCCCAGCTTTGATACCGCTCCGCCAGCCGTGTCGTAGAAAGTCACTGAACCGCTCGGAGCAGTAGTCGCCAGCGGTCCTCCAGCGGTATTCGTCACCGTAGCTGTCAATTCCACCTGCGCACCTGAAACTGCATTCGTAACATTCGACGTCACCACGACCGACGTAGGCAGCAACGCGACAGTGACCACAACGGGTGGCGAGGTGCTGGTGATCCAATCGACATCCCCGGAATAGACGGCGGTGAGACTCTCCGCCGCTCCCGCTGATAGCGCCGCCGAGATGGAAGCCGTCGCTCCACTCACCGTACCCGTACCCAGCAATGCATTGTTCGCGTAGAACTGCACAGTCCCGGTAAACGCGTAGACCTTTGGATCATTCCCCAGGTTGCTGATTGTGGCCATCAGCGTCACCGGCTGCCCTGCCAACGGCGCTACAGGATTCAGCGTCAGCGTCGTCGCAGTCTTTCCCTTCAAGACCGTCATCGGAACGACTGCCGGCGCCACGCAGGTAAAGGCGTCAGCCGCCGGACAACTGATCGTCACGGTATAAGTACCTGGAGCCGGAGCCGCAAACGTGAACGCAGCCACGGAACTGGCGGTTGCCGCAGACGGGACGAGCGCCTGCGTAAAGGTTGCCCCGCCTGTGCCAGAGATTGTCGCCAGCAATGTTCCCGCCGGTCCGCCGATCACACCAGCGGGATAACTCGCAATCGCCGTCAAAGTCGCATCCGAACCGTAATAAAGGGTTGTCGGGGAAAGGCTCCCCGTCAGCGTCACAGTCTTTCCTGTCACCGTCACAATCACCGACGTCACGCTTGCACTCGCGGCAAAAACGGAATCGCCGGAGTAGCTTGCCGTCAGGTTATAAGTTCCGGGCGCAAGTGTATTCAACGTAAGCGTCGCCGTCCCGCCTGACACGTTCGCTGTCCCCAGCACTCCCTGCGATGCAGCCGAATACGTTACAGTCCCCGTCATCGTCGAAGCGACACCTACCGAATAAACTGATGTGTAGAGAGAGATCGTCTGCCCTGCAACAACGGCATAGGAAGAAGCTGTGAGCGACGTGGAAGTAGGCGTCAATCCGGTAGCAGCAGGGGTCGTGGTCGAACTACTCGTGTTGTAGTTCTGATCGCCCGAGTACATCGCGTTGAAGGAGTGGGTCGCAGTGGTCGCGGTGCCGCTGTATGTTGCGACACCTCCGGAGAGCGCCCCCGTCGCGAGGTACGTCGTCCCATCCATGAACTGAACATTGCCGGTGGGAGCACTTATTGTTGTGTCCGCGGACTTATTAATTACAAGTGCACCTTTAGCTCCGCGTCCGCGCAAGGCGCTCTTCCCCACCGCGTTCTTCATCGAACTCACCGCCTGCGCATTCGGATCGCCCGCCACTGTAACTGTCAGCGTGTAAGCGGCGCCCGCCGCCGGCTGATCGGGAGACGCGGAGATTGTAGTCGCCGTTCCTCCCTTGCCAACCGTCATCTGTATCGATAGCGGCGAGTAGCACGTAAAGCTCGGATCAGGATCGGTGCAGGAGATCAACAATGTGAACTCGCCCGATTCGAACACCGGCAGCAGTATTGTTCCGGTCGCAGTCCCATTTGAACCCGTCAGGGATGCCGTCGCCGTGTCGAAATCTTTCGTTCCCTGCGGCGCGACAGTTACCGTTCCACCCGGCGTTCCGACGCCGGATACAGAAGTCACCGACACCACAATCGAAGCATTGCCGCCCACAGCCGCCCCCGGCGAAACCGTTGCGGTAATCACCGAAACCTCGCCCACTACGGTCACCGTGGCAATGCCACTCGTTGAACCCGTGTAGGTCGAGTCTCCCCCGTAAACCGAGGTCAGCGTATACGTTCCTCCAGCAAGTGAGTTGCTGGTAAACGTCGCCACGCCCTGAGCATTCAGCACCGCCGTCCCCAGCATTCCCTGCTGCGTGCTGGTGAAGGTCACCGTCCCTGTCGGGATCCCGCTACCGCCCGTGCTTGTCACAGTCGCTGTAAACGTCACACTCGAGCCATGCGTAGGCGCGTAGTTGGACGGCACCAACAGGCTCGATGTCCCAGTCGATCCTTGCGGAAAGTCCTTCGCCAACTCCTTCAGATCGACCACGCCCAGCCCAGTCGCAGCTTCCCATGTGCCCGCTCTAGCTCCGTCCGGCTGCGAGAACAGTCCCGGGAGCTTCGCTAACGAATAAAGCACGGGCCCCACATTCCCCAGACGCGTTCCAATCTTCAAAGAGATTCCCGCCAGCGTCTGTGCCAGAGCGGCAACATCCGCCGCAACGTCCGGAGCTGCCCGCAGTTCATCCTTCGGCAAACCTACCGCGAACTGCCACCCCGGTCGTGCTACGCAGTCGTTGGAACACTCGCTCTCTCCGTCGTCTCTGCCGTCATTCGGAACCTGACCAATGCCAACGGGCAGAGTTCCCGTATCTGTTCCCGCCCTTGGGTCCAAAGACGCAACCCCCGTGAGCTCCGCCAGCCCAGCCGGAAAGCTTCCCGCCCCACATCCAGCCGTCGCCAGCACGGTTATACCCTGCGCTTCTGCCTGGCGCAGAACCGCCTCATAATCGGCAACGTCCCCATCCGCAGAATCCCTCGAGCAAGCCTGCGTCGCGACCGTCAAACTGGAAGCAGCATTCGCATCCACGATCGCTTCGATCGCTAGAAGCGAGTCGCCGCCGGACAGCGCCGCGCCCCCCGCACCAAGCGCCTCCACCGCCATCGCAGTCGCAACCGGTCTATTATCCAGACCCGATACCCCTGATATAAGCCCGTCAAGCGATGCGGGCACAGACGCAGCCCCCACACTCGCGTAATAAACTACTGCCGCGCCGCTGGCTGATACTCCGCGATACTGCCTGAACTGCACGCCGAACGTCTGCGCGATTCGCGCGCTTGTCCCCGAGACCTCTATCCTAGTCTTGCCTGCCGAGATCCCCGAAACCGCCAGCCCCTGTGACTCCACCCAGGTCGTTACAGCTGTAATGTCTTCCTCTGTAGCTCCGAACTGATCCGCGAACTCGGTCGGCGTAACCCACTTCCTGTAGCTTGACGATCCCGGCGTCTGCTGCTCGCTTACCAACTTGGCGAACGCTGTCTGCCTCTCCGCATTCGGCTTCAACCGGACCGTGACAGCCAACATCTGAGACGCCGGGGTTTCGCCCAGATCGGTCTCCAAAGTAACCTTACCCTGAGCGTGCGAAGCCAGCGGCACTCGCGTCTCTGCTACGGAACTCACTGCAATCAAAAGAATGCAGATAGTGAGGCTTAGATTGCACATCGAACACTGCGGCGACCGGAACTTCCGTGGAATAAAAGTAATCATAGGTAACGTGACGATGCTTACAGACGGTATTCCAAAAGGCAAACGAAACAAGCCCATTCGCTCTGCACCATTTGTGTTACATCTCTGTTCAGGAACGGGTGCCTCACACTCTCGCTTCTGCGATGTATGCCGCCATTTACGACACCACCTGTCACTACCTCCCCCCACCGGGGGGGCAAAATGCTCTATCCTCTAAAAATCACTCTTAAATCTATCTGCCCCGAGACACCCGCCCGTCATGCGCCTCTATCTCGAACGATATTTCGGCTTTGAACGGCTGAACACAAACTGGCGCACCGAGGCCCTCGCCGGACTTACCACATTCATCACGATGGCGTACATCATCTTCGTGAACCCCAACATCCTCTCGCAGACCGGCATGCCGCTCGCCGCCGTTACCGCCGCAACCTGCCTCTGTGCCGCCTTTGGCAGCATCCTCATGGGGGCGACCGCCAACTATCCGCTTGCCCTCGCGCCCGGTATGGGCCTCAACGCCTACTTCACCTACACAGTCGTCCTCAAGATGGGCATTCGTTGGGAGACCGCCCTTGGCGCCGTCTTCCTCTCCGGCATGATCTTCCTTGGGCTCACCTTCACCGGCATCCGGCAGAAACTGCTTGCCTGCATCCCGCACCAGCTCCACGCCGCTGTTGCCGGTGGGATCGGCCTCTTTATCGCCTTTGTCGGACTGCGGAACGCGAACATCATCGTCCCCAGCCCAGCCACCACCGTCACGCTCGGCAACATGCGCTCGCCAGAGACCGCGCTGGCCCTCTTCGGCATACTTCTGATCTCGGTTCTGCAGGTCCTTCGCATCAAGGCCTCGATGCTATTGGGAATTATGGGAACACTGGCTCTGGGGCTGCTGCTGCATCAGGTCCACTGGCAGCCTGTTCCCTACCGCTTCTCCGCCATCGCCGATACAGCCTTTCACCTCGACATCCCCGGAGCCCTCAAGGTTGGCGCCTTCGAGATCATCTTCGTCTTCCTCTTCGTCGACCTCTTCGACAACATCGGTACGCTGGTCGCGGTTGCCGAGCGCGCCAACCTGATGGCTCCCGACCACAGCATCCCCCGCCTCAATCGCATCTTTATGGCCGACGCTGCCTCGACCATCCTCGGTTCGATCGCCGGAACCAGCACCGTCACCAGCTACATCGAGTCCGCCGCTGGCGTCGCCGAAGGCGGCCGCACCGGCGTCACCGCCATCGTCACCGGCTTGCTCTTCTTCCTCGCAATGTTTGTCGCACCGCTGGTGGGCGCGATCCCATCCTTCGCCACCTCGCCCGCTTTGATCATCGTCGGCGGCCTGATGCTCGCCGGCATCGGCACCATCCAGTGGGACGACCCTACTATCGCCATCCCCGCCTTCTTGACCCTGGTGACGATCCCCCTGACCTACTCCATCGCCGATGGCCTCAGCTTCGGCCTCACCAGCTACGCCGCCCTGCAACTGCTCACCGGCCGCTTCAAACGCGCCGACTGGATGCTCTACCTCTTGGCCATGCTATTTATGCTGAGGTTCATCTACGTGGCAAAGCATTGAGGCGCCTTAGCCTTAGTCGCCAAGGGCCATCATTCTGAGCGCAGAGAAGAACGGCGCATCTGCTCACATCACGGCGACTCCGCGGATCTCAACTCGCCCGAAAGCCCAATCCCGGAGCGGGACCATGGGATCCGCTTTAGTGCGTCGAAGAAAAGATCAAACGACTGCCTACACTCTAGCTCCTACTCGAGGAACCTTCGCAAAGCAACTCATCGTCCAGCAGGGTGACATACAGCGATGTCGCCCTGACTTCGATGTAATGAATCCTAAGCGTCCGAAACCCCGTCCCGCATCTGTCGTGCCAGCACATGCTTTGGCAGCCAGCAAGCCACTGCCCGCCCCGCGCGCTGATACATTCGCTCGTCCGCTTCGATCGCCACCATGCTCTCCCGCAGCAAACGCACCGCTTCCACCGCACCCGCGCAGTAAACCCGGCCTTCGCTCATCTGATCTTCGATCAGGTGCGTCGCGGCTCTATCGAGCAAAACGACTGCGTTGGCGCGAGCCTCGCCGCGTCGGCGCCGGTCCCAGCTCTTTGCACTTTCGCCAGCATCAACCAGCTTCAAGTCGCTCAATCGGTCGTAGGAGGATTTTGTGGACACTGAAACCCTGAATCTTGCAAAGTTCAAGCGATCGTATCAGCCCCCAACTACGATGCCCATGACTCCATCTGGGGATGAGCAGAAGCACGCCGCCGTCCAAAGGATCCCTTGAAACGCTTACCCCCGGCCGGTTCACTCTCCTGTGACACTCAATTCATCTTCGAATCCACCCTGCAGTTTAGGATAGGGCGACGACCCGGTCGATCCCGCCAGACCCTGTAAACGAGGCCCCTACTATGCGCACAACACTTCGCCGAGCACTGTTTGCGTCCACCCTCTTCACACTTCTTCTGGTTCCAAGACAGTCAAGCGCCTGGGGCAACAGCGGCCATGAGTCTGTCGCCTACATCGCCTGGCAGCAGATGACTCCCGCTACGCGCGCCCGCGCCATCGAACTCATCAAGCTCGTCCCCACACTGCACAATCCGGCGGACAGCACCAAGATCATTCCTGGCTACGACGACTGGGTTGCAGCCCTCCCATCAGCACTTACTCCCGCCCAGAAGAACCTCTACCTCTTTATGCGCGCCGCCACCTGGGCCGACAGCATCAAGCACGAGTGGCTCACCGATTCCGACACGCCGCCCCCTGGCATCACCACCGAAGTCCACGTCGGCTTCACCGATACGCAGAGTCATGGCTATTGGCACTTTGTCGATAACGGCTTCGCCTCAGATTCAACCCCCGTCCCGCCCACGCCGGCTCCTAACGCAGCCACACAGATAACCTCCCTCCGCGACTTCGTCGCCTCAAGCGAAGACGACACCTTGAAGGCCTACGACCTCATCTGGCTCGAGCACCTGGTCGGCGACGTCCACCAGCCCCTCCACGGCTCGGATCGTTTCTTCGCAGGAGCGCATGACGCAGGCGGAAACGACGTCCCGATTAAACTGACGGCTGCGATGAAGAAATTTTTCGACGGCACTCTTTCCAAGAGCGCCCCTACCGAACTTCACGCCTATTGGGACGACCTTCCCGGCGAAGGCTCCGCCTCTGCCTCGCTTACCCAGGCCACGACCTACGCCAAGCCGCTTCCGCACGCAGCGCCCTCCAGCATCACCAAGACCGATCCGGAAGGCTGGGGACAGGAGTCCCTGAGCCTGGCCGAAACAAATGCGTACATGGCGCCCATCGGAGCAAGCCCGAAGCCCACGGACGGAACAGCCTCTTACGCCATCACGACCGCCTACTTTGCTTCTTCAAAAAAAGTGGCCAAGCAGCGGATTGCACTAGCCGGTGCTCGTCTAGCCAAACTCCTCAACGAAAATCTCAAATGAACTGCAGCCAGCAAATGGAGTAAATTCGAACTTGCGACCCGGACTTTCGCCTAGTTCGATAGACCACTCCAGGAGCAGCACCTGAAGCTTCTTATCAAGTTCAACATCCTGCTGATCGCCGTCTTCGCGCTCGGCCTTGCCTCCACCTGGTTCGAGGCTCGCGGCTTCCTCCAGAAACAAGCCCAGGGTTCTGTCCTTCGCGAGGCCGGCTTGCTCGCCACCAGTGCCACCGCCACCCGCGTCTACACCGAAGAGTCTGTCACGCCCTATCTGGCCAAAGCCGGCGACCAGGAAAACGTCTTTCTGCCGCAGACCATTCCCTTCTTCGCCACGACGACCATCTTTCATAACATTCAGAAGGACTATCCCGACTACACCTACAAGGAAGCCGCGCTTAACCCAACAAATCTCCGCGACCGCGCCACCGATTGGGAGGCCGACCTCATCCAGTACTTCCGCGACCGGCCGAACGAATCCGAGCTCACCCGCTCCCGCGAGACCGCTGCCGGCCCCAGTCTGTACCTCGCACACCCCATCCGCGTTGAGGCTGGCTGTCTGCAATGCCATAGCCAGCCCAGCGTCGCTCCGAAGACCATGCTCGCCCGTTATGGCGATCGGAACGGCTTCGGGTGGAATCTTGGCGAAGTGATCGGCGCGCAGATTGTCTCCGTTCCGGCATCGCTGCCGTTGAAGATTGCGGATCAGGGCTTGATCCAGCTCACTATCGATCTCTTTGCCATCTTCACCATCGTGATTCTGCTCATCGACCTCGGCCTCTACATCATCGTCATCCGCCCCCTGCGGACGATCTCTGAATCAGCCAACCGCATCAGTCAGGGCGAGATGGACCTTCCTCAGCTCACCATTCGCGGCAGCGACGAAGTCACAGAGGTCACCCGCTCCTTCAACCGCATGCACACCAGTCTGAAGAAGGCTATGGATCTGCTCAACGAGTAGATCTTTGCACTAGAACACCCGATGATTCTGCGCCGAAAGAATTTTCATCCTTCGCTGAAGTCGTGGGATCTGCCTTCCGCACTCTCCGGAAGCCATCACTTTGGCCTTGTCCGCAAGAACCGCTCTCGCTCTCGCACGTCGTCTATCTGCTTCGCAGCCCCCAGATAGAGCTCATCAAGATTGCTCGTCTTTTTCGAGAGCCGCATGACTGCGATCTTCGCAATCGGTCCGATGAACGCTGCCAGATGCTTCACCAGCGGCTCCAGGGGCTGCGGCAGCGTTCCCGTAGGCACCTTCTTCAGCTCATCTGTCCCGGCCCGTTGCCAACTCGTCACAGGAGGCAACGTCGCGGTCAAGTCATTCGCATGGTCGCCAGCGCCCAGCGCGGCCAGCAGATCAGCAGCATTTGCAAACCTCTGGTTCGGCTCCTTTTCGAGCGCCCTCGCCAAAGCATTTGACAGGTAACGTGGAATCTCTGGTCGCACCTCGTGCAGCGGTTTCGGCACGGTGTTCAGGTGCGCCATCATGAGCCCGTACGAATTCGCTCCTCGAATGGGGGCCTCGCCAGCGATCAGCTCATACATCGTCACCCCAAACGAGTAAATGTCGGACTGCGCCGTTGCTTTGTCACCGCGTACCTGCTCTGGCGACATGTAGATCGGCGACCCTACCACGGATCCCGCCAGCGTAAGCTCCGCCGAGCTCTCCTGGTGTGCAATCCCGAAGTCCAGCACCTTCATTAGGCCCGTTGGCGACACCATAAGATTTGCCGGCTTAATGTCCCGATGAACTACGCCCCGCGCATGCGCATAGTCCAGCGCTCGCAAGGCCTGCATCCCGTAGTCGAGTAACTGCGGGATACTGATCCTCGTTCGCCGGCCCAACGACCGCAGGTCTTCGCCCTCGACCAGTTCCATCATCATGACGAGCTGTTGCTCAAAATAAAAAGCCGTATTAAGCCGCGCAATGTTCGGGTGATTCAATGAAGCCAGGAGCTGAATCTCCCGCCGGAACCGCTCCGCCATCTCGAGCGTTCCAGTCTGCTCGGGGTGCAGCACCTTCATCGCCTCGTCGCGCTGTGAAATCTGGTGCCGCACGCGATACACCGTGCCCAGGCCACCGCTGCCCAGTGTGCCTTCCACGGTATATTCCCCTACAACGCTGCCCGGTTCAAATGCCATTTTCGCCAATTCTACTCGCGCGATTCGCTCAACTGAAGTACGCCATCCGACTCAAATCGCTAACAGTACGTCGTCCGCAGCAAAAGAGACATCCTGCAAAGGATGTCTCTCTTTTCGGCACCTGTCGAATTGTGACTGAAGAGCTACTTTCCTAACGTATTCAAAGTTGGTTGCGGCGGGTCTACATGGATCCCATCCAACTGCGCCTGAAATAGCACCACATTCTTCAACGTCTCATAGGGCATTGCCGAAGGGGACACCGGCATCAGCCGTCCGTTCACCGAGATCGTCGGCGTCTGGTCTACACCAACATCTTCTCCCAGCTTGATTGAAGCCATCAGCGCATCTTTGATTGGCTGCGTTGAGGCACACGCTGCAATCGCCGCCGGGTCTTGCCCTGCCCTGGTCACAGCGTCGGCGAGAGTCTTTGTCGTGTTCTCGGGAGTCAGAGCCTCCTGCGTCCCATACACTGCCGCTTCGTACTTGAAGTAAGCCTCATTGCTCGCCTTCGCGACGCAAAGTCCTTCTGCCGCAGCCTGGAATGCCGCCGGATGAATCGACATGAGCGGAAACGGTTGATGCACAATGCGCGCCGTCGGGAAATCCTTCACCAGCTTCGCCATGTTGTCCTCGGCTTCCTTACAGTGAGGACACTGCAGGTCCGAAAACTCCACCAGCAGCAGCTCCTTGCCCGCCGCTCCCTGCGCTGGCCCGTCCGCCCGGTCTTGCAACGTCTTACGCCGTGCAGCAAATGGAGTCGCGCCGAAATCGATCATCGCATCGGCGATCGCGTGCTTGCCATCCGGCAAAACGAAGAAGGCCGTGCTCTGCACACGCGCGTTCGCGCCGCCCTTCTCGGTCACGTAGACAATCACCTTGCTCACGCCGGGGGACGCGGTCTTCTCGATTCCCTCTACCTTCCAAATGCGGTTCGCATCGTAACCCCACAGCGCGTGGAGAAAGCTCTCGACCGTCGCTGTCGTAGGTGAGTCCGCAGTAAAAAACTTCAGATTGACCGGAGGAAATGGATCAGCCGTCGGTAAAGCCGTAGCCGCTCCCGGTTGGGCCGAAGGGGCCGCTGGTGGGGGTGCGACAGCCTGTGCTGCGGCACGCCCTGCAATCCCCGACGAGATCAAACCCAGAAACACCGAACACGAAGCCAACATGACACTCTTCAAAAACATCCTGCCTTCCGCTGTCGCTTTCGCGCACAGCAATCCTGCAAATTCGAACCACGTGCTCCCATTCTAGCCGCGTGCGCATCCCGCACTAAATCTCGACCTTCGCCGCAATCGGGAAGCGTCTGCCCATTCCAAACGCCTTCGGCGTCACCTTTAGCACGGGAGCAGCCTGCTGCCGCTTGTATTCACACCGCTCCACAAGCTGAAGCACCGACTTTACCAGAGCGACATCAACCCCCTGCTCCTTCGCAATCTGCTCTGCTGAACAATATCGCTCCACGTACGCCTCAAGAATCGGATCAAGCACCTCGTACGGCGGCAATGAATCCGTATCCTTCTGGTCGGGTCGCAACTCGGCCGAGGGCGCCTTCTCAATCGTTGCGACCGGAATCACGACTCGATCCCGGTTCGCATACCGGCTCAGCGCGTACACCTTGGTCTTCATCACATCGCCAATCACTGCCAGCGCTCCCACCATGTCGCCGTATAGCGTGCAATATCCGGTGGACATCTCGCTCTTGTTGCCGGTCGTCAGCACCAGCGCGCCGAACTTGTTCGACATCGTCATCAGCAAGCCACCACGAATTCGCGACTGCAGGTTCTCCTCCGCGAGCCCGAACCTGGTTCCCGAAAACAACGGCCTCAAAACATCCTCATACTTCCCGAAGACATCATGAATCGCCAGGACTTCGAACCTGATTCCCAGGTTCATCGCCAGCGCCCTCGCATCCTCGATCGATCCTATTGACGAGTACTCGCTTGGCATCCCTACGCCCATCACGTTCTTCGCGCCAAGCGCCTCTACAGCAATCGCCGCCACCAGCGCCGAATCGATTCCGCCGCTCAGCCCCACCAGAGCCTTCGAGAATCCGCACTTCCGCACGTAGTCCCGCGTACCGAGTACCAACGCGTCCCAAAGAGCCGCCGCCTCATCATCTACCCCATGATCCTTCACCCTACCTAGGTCTGTTTCAATTAGGTGCATGGCTTCAGCCCTGCTGTAGGTCATTGCTTCGCCATGCGGCTCTACCCGCTGAGGTACGCTCTCCACAGGCGACAACGTGTCGAAATAGACGATGTCTTCAGCGAACGAAGCAGCCTGCGCCATCACTCGGCCATCCGGCCCAATCACGAGTGACGAGCCATCAAAGATAAGGCTGTCGTTCCCGCCAACCTGGTTGACAATCGCTACTATCGCGCCATGCCGTTGGGCCAACGCCGCCAGCATCTCCTGCCGCAGCTTACGCTTGCCCTTCCAGAAAGGTGACGCCGAGATGTTGAGGATCACCTTTGTCTCGACCCGCGCTTCCGCTCCTTCGGCGACCGCACCCAGCCCAGGCAGCTTCCACTGCCGCATCAATTCCTCAACGGGGTCAATGGAATACAGCCGTCTCGGCCAGAATCCTTTATCGTTCCACGCATCCTCGCAGATTGTGATTGCCAGCGTCTCACCGTTTACACTCGTCAGCGCCTGCCCGCTTGCCGGCTCGAAGTAGCGCTGCTCGTCGAAGACATCGTAGAACGGCAGCAGCATCTTCTGCTGCGTAAAGGCCACTTCGCCGTCCCTCATAAGCACGGCCACATTCCGCACATGTTTACCCATGGCCGGGGCCAGCGGCATCACCGTTCCGCAGAGAATCGCCGGACGCAGATCGCCAGTTGCCCCGTCCCCGGTCCACACCGCTATTTCGCGAAGCGCCTCTCCGGCTCGTTTAAGGAAGTCGGGTTTTTCGAGCAGATCCGCTGGAGGATATCCGCAGATTGCAAGTTCAGGGAACACGACAAGCTGCGCACCCTGGCTCTGCGCCCGGCTCGCAAAATCGAGGATTTTGGTTGTATTTCCGGCGAAATCGCCGATAGTGGGATTGATCTGTGCGAGCGCTATTCTCACAACACCAGTCTAAACCGTGTTGGCTAAGATCCCGTCCCGGTAATGACTACACCTACGGTCCTCACCAGGATCTTCAGGTCGAGACCCAAGCTCCAATTCTCGACGTATGCGGTGTCGAGCGAGATATAGCTGTCGAAGCTGGGGTCCTGCCGTGCCTCCACCTGCCACAATCCCGTCAATCCCGGCAGCACGTCCAAACGCTTCAGGTGCGACAGATCGTACTGCTGCACCTCCGACGCAATAGGAGGCCGCGGCCCCACCAAGCTCATATCACCACGTACCACGTTATAAAGCTGGGGCAGCTCGTCCAGTGAATACTTTCGTAGCCAGATGCCGCAGCGTGTGATTCTCGGGTCTTTGACAATCTTGAACAGAATACCTTTCCGCTCATTCATGTGTTCCAGGTCGGCCTTCAACTTGTCGGCGTTCCCTACCATTGTCCGGAACTTGTAGCAATCAAACGTTCTGCCCTTGCGTCCGATTCGCTTGGCGCGGTAAAACACAGGTCCCTTGCAGTCCAGCTTGACCCAGATCGCAATCGCGAGCAGCAGCGGCGAAAGTACCAGCAGCCCCAACGTTGCAAGAGTCAGGTCCAATGCCCGCTTCACCAGGTAGGCTCCAATTGGGAAATCTCTGCGGTGCAGAGGGATCGTCGGAAACTGGCCGATGTATTCCACTGGCGCATTCCAGGCGAGACCGTCGTAAAGGTCAGGCACCACGCGCACGTCGATGCCCGCACTCCGGGCTTCCTGCACCAATCCCAGAACCAGCTTCTTCTCCGCCGGAACAGAAAGGAATATCTCGTCTACGAAGAGCGTCCGCGCCAGGGTCAGACAGTTCCTGAAATCGCCGATGATGTCGGCGTCCCCTGACTCACTCTCTTCTTCGGTCATGGCTACGAATCCCTTGAACCGAAAGCCCAGGTGGTCAAGCGAATTCAGGTGATTTCTAAGCGCATGGGCAACGCGCCCCGCGCCGATAATCAGCACATTCCGTGTCTCGATCCCTGCACGGTACCGCTTGTACATCATGTGCCGCCGAATCATTCGGCGCAGCACGAGAAAGAAAAACGTTAGCACCAGGGTCAGCCCAATCTCCAGGCGCGAGATGAATGCTCCGCTTGAGAGGTAGAGTGTCCCGCACAGTGTCAGCCCAGCGACAATCGTGGCATGAAGCGTCATACGAAGCTCATGAAATCCCCCAATCTGCTGAATCGGGCGGTAAAGGCCGTAGGTGCGCATGAAGAACACCAGGCACAGGCCAAACCACAGAATGTAAGTCATAAATACGTTCCCGGAGGAGTGTGCACCATGGGGCAGCGTGTCCCACGCGCCCGCATTCAGGTCTGAAGCGATACCGTCACGCAGCCGCGCAGCAAAGACTCCTGCCATAAGCGCTGTGATCAGATCCAGAGATGCAGATACCAGTCCGGTCACCGACGGGCGGTTGAATACCCCGAAGCCAGACATCGAGCCGCCTGATGACGGTTTCGTGCCTTCAGCTACGCTGATGGGACGTAAATAATCTGGAGCTGCCACTGCGCCTCCTTACACTTCACTTGAGCCTGGATACCTTTAGACAAGACCACGGCAAATCGCGGCCCTGTCTTCGAGTAAACAAAGACGTTCAAAATCAACGCTGATCCGGGCGCCATATCGTTCTTCTTATCGACAGATTTGGCTTGCCGGTACACGACTACTGTTCACTTCGATCTAGCGTACGGCTCGGAAAGCTGTTTAGGGGAAGGTCTTTCACATGTATGAGTTACACGCTACGTGGGTGAACATACGCCTTCCCAAATTCCGTGTCAATTGCTAAGTGTGGCGCCCGGTTTTATCACTTCTATGCTGGGAGTACCAGTGCATCAAGAGTAAGAAATTCCTGGATAATCGGATCCTGACATGCCTCCATTTCCTCCATTGTTCCAAAGAAGCGTGCCATTCCCTGGTCCAGAAAGACCACCCGGTCTGCCAGCTTTTTTGCGAACCGCATATCGTGCGTGACGACGATGCTCGTCAGATGTAACTGGTGCTTAAGCCTTTTAATAAGGTCCCCGAGTAAATGAGCCATGAGCGGATCGACCATAGTCGTCGGTTCGTCGTACAAAACTGCTTCCGGCTGCGAAGCCAGAGCTCGTGCAATCGCCACGGAACGCTTCATTCCCGTCGAAAGGTCCGACGGGAACAGACTGTCCATTCCAGCGACCCCCACCATCTCCAGCAAACCCTTTGCCACTTGCAGGATCTGGTCTTCGGCAAGGTCCTTCCGCTCACGAAGAGGGAAGGCGACGTTTTCGCCGACCGTGATCGAGTCGAAGAGTGCGCCGTTCTGAAAGACCATCGTCACCTTTCTTCGGATTCCCTGCATCTGTGCTTCATCGAACCCGGCGATATCCTCGCCCGCTACCCGCACCACACCAGAATCAGGCTTTAGGAAGCCCATCAGCATCTGCAGTGATACGGATTTCCCGACACCGCTTCGTCCCAGGATGCAGAGGGTCTCTCCGGAGTTAACAAAAAAACTTACATCCTGCAGCACAACAAATTCGCCAAACGACTTTGAGACATTCTCAAAGGAGATGTAGGTTCCCGGCTTTGAACCCTCATCCGGAACTGCCTCCGCCGCAGCCTCGTTCTGCTGCGCTGCCTGCTCCATAAACTCTTCAACTACCGGGGCAACATCCTCTGATATCTCCGGACTTTGAACGATAGCGTCCCCATCGCTTACAGCTTCAGGAGGACTCGCGGGACGATCGGCATCTGTATCTGGCATGAGCTTAAATATCCTGGCCCAATCTTACCGGAGCGGCCCGTCAGCGTATCTTACCCGTCTGTGGTACTGGCGGACTCTACCCGCCAAACTCAAGACCAGATGTCGATTTCAACCCGAACACGAAAGGAATGTTTCCGCATCGAGAAACTCTTCTTCACTATTTAGATTTGAAAACCAACGACGCTGCAGCCGTTGCTGCTCTGCTGTCGCACTCCATCCCAAGACAGCAGACGCCAGATCCACTCGTTCAACTTGTGTTCTGTGGACTCCAGTTTGTATTGTTTGAACTCGAGAGTGTCGCAAGCCTATCCCGCACTCTGGGTGTGACGCTAGAACTTCAGCAGCATCCTGCAACACCGGGGTAACTTTTAGATAGCCGGCGGTAAGTGCCTCAACGGTAAGAGGGTGCAGCGATTGATGCACCATGCTGATCAGCGGCTGGATTCTTCCATCCACCTCTAGCCAGCACACGCGCGCTCCGCGCTGTCCGGCCTCCCTCCACTCTCGCAGCAGTGCATCTATCGGTCCCGCGGGGAGAAATGGCATATCTACAGGTATAAAGAAGGCCCACTCTGCTCCGCCATGGTCGGCAAGGTCTCTCAGAGCAGCCTCGATTCCACCGAGCGGTCCGCACCGCGGATGCTTGTCCAGGATCACCCGATCGGCGCCCTCAACCTCGGTCCGGTCTCCCACGATCGTAACTATTACCTTACCGTCGGGCTCTTCAAGCGCCGAGATGGATCTGAGCAAATCCACCGCGCGACCCAGCAGCGTCCTCCCAGCCAGTGTGCGCATCGCTTTATCCGTTCCCATTCGAGAACTTTGCCCGCCAGCCAGGATGTAAGGTCGTAGACCCATCCCCAAACCTCTCGCCACCGGGGTTCTCCGCTCCATGCGTCAGGCCTTACCTACTTCTCCGAAGAACCGAATGATCGATTCGATCCCGCGGTGAAAGTTCGCCACATGAAACTTTTCGTTCGGCGCGTGAAGGTTGTCGTCCGGCAGTCCGAAACCCATCATCACCGTCGGTATCTTCAACTCCCTTACGAAATCGCCAACAATAGGAATGGAGCCGCCCCCTCGTACGAACACCGTCTCCTTCCCGAATACCTCACGCATCGCCTTTGTTGCCGAGTGCACATAAACGTTGTCCGTGCTCACCACAATCGGATCTCCCGAATGAATGAGCCTTACCTCAATCAGGATTCCTCTGGGGCAGATCGACTCCACGTAAGTCTTGTATTGCTGAAAACTCTCAGCCGGAGTCATGTCCGGCACAAGCCGCAGGCTCAACTTTGCGACAGCCTTCGCCGGAATGACAGTCTTTGCTCCCGCCCCGACAAACCCGCCCGGCATCCCATGCACGTCCAGCGTGGGCCTGGCCCATGTTCGTTCGAGCGCCGAGTAGCCAGACTCGCCCGTCAGTGCAACCGACCCCACCTCCGCCTCTCTATATTCCTCTTCGTCGAACGGCAGCGCCTTCCAGGCTTTCAACTCCGCGTCTGTCGGGGCAGATACCTTGTCGTAGAAACCGGGGATCAGGATCTTGCCATCCTCGTCCTTCAGCTTTGCGATTACCTGAGCAAGCGCGACAAAGGGATTTGGTGCCGCCCCTCCATACATCCCGGAGTGAAGGTCCGTCCTCGCCCCGCGCGCCTCGATCTCGGTATAGATCATCCCTCTCAGCCCCACGCAAAGTGTCGGCAGATCGGGCGCAAACATCTCCGTGTCGGACACCAGGGCGACATCGGCCTTCAGCCTTTCGCCCTGTGTCCTGACAAACGCCGCAATTCCCTCGCCGCCGACCTCTTCTTCACCCTCAAGAATCACCCGGAGATTGATCGGCAGTACGCCGCTGCCCGCTACCATCAACGATTCGATGGCTTTTACATGCATCCACATCTGACCTTTGTCATCCACCGCACCCCTGGCATAGATATTGCCATCGCGCTCCGTCGGCTCGAAGGGCGGTGAGGTCCATTCGTCCAACGGTTCCGCCGGTTGCACATCGTAGTGGCCGTAGCAGAGCACCGTTGGCTTGTCTTCCGCATGAAAGAAGTCCGCATAGACCAGTGGGTGCCCACCCGGCCGGGCCGCCGTAGCCGTCTCGATCAACTCCACATGCTCCATCCCGATCCGGGTCAACTCCTCCGCGCAGAATTGCGCAGCCCGCCGAACATCATCCCGATGCTCCGGCGCGGTCGACACCGAGGGAATTCGCAGCAGCGCCTTCAACTCCTCAACAAACCTGGTTTCATTCGATCTCGCAAAATTCACCGCCGCTACCGTTGCCGTAACACTCATCTTTTGAAAACTCCTCGCCCACGCCAACCATCATCCCACTAAAGCCTACTCACTTGCTAAAGCGCCCTTACTCTTCGCCCTCCCGGTGTCGTTTGCCATCCTGCAAGGTCGTTCTGCATGCTCTGCTGTTGCCTCCGCTCTCGCCGTTGCTGGTTCTGCCGTCATCTGTGCGCACTGAAAGATTCCGCATCCTACTCCCGTCGTCCCGGCTCGCCCTGCTAGCTCATCTCCTTCCTATCTCGACTCCCGCGAGAGGTCCCTACCTATACTCCCGAAAGAACTTCTTATGATCCTGAAATCCCACCTCGGATCGCGCGAAACTGAACGTTATGAACGATCGGTTTACGGGCCAACAATGGAATACCACTGCATACGCCGCTCACGGCCGCTTCGTTGCCACCCTCGCCACACCCGTCGTCGAGCTCCTCGCTCCACAGCCCGGCGAGCACATCCTTGACCTCGGCTGCGGCGACGGCGCCCTCACGGAGCAGCTCGCTGCCACCGGAGCCATCGTAGTTGGCGTTGACGCCTCATCCACAATGGTCGCCGCCGCCCGTGCCCGTGGGCTCCACATCTACCACCGCAGCGCCACATCGCTCCCCTTCGAAAATACATTCGACGCCGTCTTCTCAAATGCCGCGCTCCACTGGATCCGCGACGCCGCATCCGTGCTCCAAGGCGTCCGCCGCGCGCTCAAGCCCAACGGTCGCTTTGTCGCCGAGATGGGCGGCCAAGGCAACATCGCCGCTATACGCACAGCACTCCAGGCCACCCTTGCGCCTTACGGCATTGATGCCGAAGAAGCAGCCGCCTCCTTCTTCCCCTCTCCCGCACACTATGGCTCGCTCCTCCAACAGGCCGGCTTCGAAATTCAGTCCATCGACCTCATCTCCCGCCCCACGCCGCTCCCCGGAGGTATGGAGGTCTGGCTCAACACCTTCCGCAATGGAGTGCTCGATCTGCTCCCACCAGCGGATCGCTCCTGTGTCCTCGCCGCAACAGTCGCTCTTCTTCGTCCTGTACTCTCCGATGCCGTCGGGAACTGGACCGCGGATTATGTTCGTCTGCGTCTTCACGCGACCCGCTCCTAAGATCTCACCGGGCGTTGCATTGAATTACCGTCAGTCGCGAAATCGACTCTAAAGTGGCGAGCGTCTTTCGGCGATTTATGGTCGTATAAAAGAAAACACCTCAGCGGCCTTCACCTTCTTGATAAGATTCAGGTTCCAGGGTCCTCTCTTTTTATGCCGCCGCACATGCCGGCCATCTACAGCTAAACGCCAAATTCAAATGCTTCACAGGAACTCATGAATCCAAGCTCGCTTCGCCTCCTCATTGCATCTTCACTTTTCCTGGTCGTTCCGACCGCCGCTCGCACAGCTCTTGGCCAGGACACCGTAGCGCCCCACTGTACCGTGGACAATCGCCTGCTTGCTTTGAGTCAGCCATCCGAAGCCCCCGGTCTTCCGGACGCGCCCTCCTATAGCTCAAGCGTCGCAAGCAGCGAGGACGCCGCCCAGACTTCGAGCCAAAATCCTGCTCCGCTTGCAGCCGAAGGGGACGACGGCACCCAGACCAAGCGCATTCTTGGCATCATTCCTAACTTCCGTTCCGTCAGTGCGAACGTGCATCTTCCGCCACAATCCGTGAAGGAAAAGTTTGTCACCGCAACTCAGGACTCATTCGACTACTCCTCCGTCCTCGTCCCCGCGGTGCTTGCGGGCTTTAACCAGGCGACAAATAACACGCCGGAGTTTCACCAGGGAGCCGCCGGGTACGGCCGCTACTTCTGGCACTCTTTCCTTGACCAGACCAGCGAAAACTACTTCGTTGAGTTCATCGTCCCCGCCATCCATCACGAAGACACCCGCTATTACACCCTCGGTAAGGGCGGCTTCCAAAAGCGTGCGCTCTACGCCGTCAAGCATGTCGTCGTCACCCGCAGCGACTCCGGCAATGACACGTTCAACGCTGGCGAAGTTCTGGGTGCAGGCATGGCCGCAGCCCTCTCAAACGCCTACTATCCATCCCGCGAACGCACCTTCGGAAACACTGCCCAGCAGTGGGGTACCAGCATAGGCATTGACGCCTTCACCTTTGCCGCTCGCGAGTTCTGGCCAGACATCAACCATGCTCTCTTCCACGGAGCCAAACCTAGCGGCAACTAAAGGCGTTGTACGTTCGCCGCTACCATTGTCCGTATCAGTCCGTGCTGGCAACTTGGTAAGGGTAACGGACAACTAGCCTTTATGCACAAGCCGAATATCACGGCTCCGCATTCCCGCCTTCCGCGCCGCCTCCAGCCCCTCATCTGAGTCCTCAAAGACGATGCACCCAGCCGGAGCCACCCCGATCCGTCGCGCAGCCTCAAGAAACACATCAGGCTCCGGCTTCCCCTTCGCGACCTGCTCCGCCGACACGATCGTCTCAAATAGTGATAGAAGTCCGGTCACACTCAAAGTTGCGGTCACGTTTGTGAGGTGTCCGTTCGAAGCCACCGCCATCGGCACCTTGCCAAAGTTCTGCCGCGCCACCTCGGCAACCACGGCGATCTCCTCAGCCTTCTCCAGGTTTGCCGTGAAGATCGGCCCGTAGCGATGTGATAGGTCGGCGGTATCAATCGTCACGCCATTCACCTCTTCGTACTCCGCAAACAAAGCCGCCGGAGTGAGCCCCACCCGCGCAAAATACCACTCACGCGCCATCTCAAGCCCCAGCGGCTTCATCGCCTCATTGACCGCAACAAAGTGAATCGGCGCAGTATCGACCAGCGTCCCGTCGCAATCAAAAATCAGCCCTGCATAGGGTTCGTCTAAAGAAAAGCTCCTGTCGGCCATGACATGAGCCTAACGCAAACGGGCTCTACTTCTCGCTGCTTGGAGGTACGAGATTCTTCAGCCGCAGGTATAACGCCAGCGTCGCATACTGCTCGTTATCGTGCGAGACCGTTCCCCACGCAAGCCCAATACGTGACCGCATCGTTGGCCCTGTTTTGATCATCTCCAGCAGGTTCGCCTCCGTCAGCGAAGCGAAAGCCTTATCGCATTCAGCAAACGAAGCATTGAGCGCCGCGATGACAGTCACTTTTTCTGCCGTCTCGGCAGGCAGCTTTGGCTGCGCGGTCTCGGCTGTTCCGTTGATGGCTCCACAGCTATGCCACTGCGCCTCGGTCACATGGTTCAACACTCGCTCAAACATCCGAACCTCGGGCGTTGGACGAAAAGAATAATCTTCCGCCGGCATCCTGTCCGCCGACTTCAGGATGTTCCCCTTCAACGAAGCGTACCCGCGCTGAGCATCCGAGAAGGGCGTCACTGGAACCGAGGAAACAGGTCCTCCGCTCACCGTTCCTTTACCCGGCGTCTGGGCAACCAGAAAAGCACTCGCGCCGACGAGCGCAGCGACAACCGCACAGCGAGACAAGTCTAAAATTAGCTTCAAAATCGCTCCTTTTGCATCCGCTTTTCTTTGAACACGACGCGCACACACTCGAAAGATTACTCCAACATTCGGCGCAGTCACCGTAAATCGGACAACGGTCAACTGAGAACAGACAACGCCGTCAAACCATTTACACTAATCAGTGGACGCATAGCGCCCAAAGGAACCCTGCTCTTGATCAATTCCGTAATCAATTCAATCTTCGGTACCGCCAATGAGCGCGCGGTGAAGCGCATGATGCCACTCGTATCGCAGATCAACGCGCTTGAGCCCGAAATCTCCGCGCTCACCGACGAGCAGCTCCGCAACAAAACCGTCGAGTTCCGCCAGCGCATCGCTGACCACATCGCCGCCGCCAATATCCCGCTCACCGGCGACACACCTGAGAACCAGCGGCCCGACGAAGACGCGACGTACGCCGCCGAAAAAGAGGCCCTCGACGCCATCCTTCCCGAGGCCTTCGCCGTCGTCCGCGAAGCCGGTAAGCGCGCTGTCGGCATGCGCCACTTCGATGTCCAGCTCATCGGCGGCATCATCCTCCACGGCGGCAAGATCGCCGAGATGAAGACCGGCGAAGGCAAGACCCTCGTCGCAACGCTTCCCTGCTATCTCAACGCCCTCGCAGGTCGCGGAGTCCACGTCGTCACCGTCAACGACTACCTCGCCAAGCGCGATGCCGAATGGATGGGTAAGATCTACGGCTTCCTCGGCCTGTCGGTAGGCGTCATTGTGCACGACCTTGACGACCGCCAGCGAAAGGAGGCTTACGGCTCCGACATCACCTACGGCACCAACAACGAGTTCGGCTTCGACTACCTCCGCGACAACATGAAATTCGAACTCGCCGACCAGTCGCAGCGCGGCCACTACTACTGCATCGTCGACGAAGTCGACTCCATCCTCATCGACGAGGCTCGCACCCCGCTCATCATCTCCGGCCCGACCGACCAGACCACGGACAAATATGCCCGTGTCAATCTCATCATCCCAGAGCTCGAACTGGGCGAACTCATCGAGACCCTCGAAACCAAGACCTGGTCCGGCGACTTCGTCATCGACGAGAAGGCCCGCTCGATTACGGTTACCGACGAGGGCTGGGAGAAGATTGAAGGCCTGCTCGGCATCGGCAACATCGCAGACCCCGAGAACTGGGACCTGAAGCATCACGTAGAGACCGCTATCAAGGCCCACAACCTCTACAAACGGGACGTTGAATACGTCGTCAAAGATGGCGAAGTCATCATTGTCGATACCTTCACCGGACGCCTCATGCCCGGGCGCCGCTGGTCGGATGGCCTGCACCAGGCCGTCGAAGCAAAAGAAGGCGTGGCCATCAAGAAGGAAGACCAGACCCTCGCCACCATCACCTTCCAGAACTACTTCCGCATGTACAAGAAACTCAGCGGCATGACCGGCACCGCCGAGACCGAAGCCGCCGAGTTCGACAAGATCTACAAGCTCGATATCGTCGTAACCCCCACCAACCGGGTCATGCAGCGCATCGAGAACTCCGACGTCGTCTTCCGCACCGCGAAGGAGAAGTACTTCGCCGTCGCCGATGAGATCTCTCGCCTGCACGAGGAGAAACAACCCGTTCTTGTGGGCACAACCTCCATCGAAAAGTCTGAACTCCTCTCCGACATCCTCAAACGCAAAGGCGTCCGCCACGTCGTCCTCAACGCCAAGTTCCACGAGAAGGAAGCCGAGATCGTCGCCCAGGCCGGCCGCCTCGGCATGGTCACCATTGCCACCAACATGGCCGGTCGCGGTACCGACATCCTGCTCGGCGGCAACTCCGAATTCATGGCGAGACAAGACCTCGTCAAGAAGTCGCAGGCCCGCGCCGTATCCGCCGCCGAGGGCGCAATCAACCCGGTAGCAACTCCCGGTAACGTTCGCTTCTACTACCAGTCGCAGGAGTTCGAAACTCCCCAGGCCGCGTGGGACAACGCCATCTCCTCCCACGAATCCGCCGCCAAGGCCGAGCACGACGCCGTAATCGCCGCCGGTGGTCTCCACATCATCGGCACCGAGCGCCATGAGTCCCGCCGCGTCGACAATCAGCTCCGCGGTCGCGCCGGCCGCCAGGGCGACCCCGGTGCCTCGCGCTTTTACCTCTCGCTCGAAGACGACCTGATGCGAATCTTCGCCCGCGAATGGGTCTCCACCCTGCTGCAGCGCATGGGCATGGAAGAAGGCGTCCCTATCGAGAGCAAGATGATCTCGAACCGGATCGAGGCCGCGCAGAAGGCCGTCGAGACCCAGAACTTCGAGTCCCGCAAGCACGTCCTCGAGTACGACGACGTGATGAACAAGCAGCGTGAGGCCGTCTACGGTCTTCGCCGCCAGCTTATGGGCGGGGTAGACCAGAAGCAGCTGATCACCGAGGATTACGTTTCCACCATCCTCTCGAACATCCTCGACGAGAACGCTCCCGAGAAGGCGCATCCAGATGCTTGGAAGACCGAAGCCATCTTCTCGCAGCTTTATGACGTCTTCGGTGTCCGCTTCGAAGGTGAAGTCAACATCGCCGAACTCAACCGTCACGACCTCGGCGAAACCATCTTCGAAAAGCTCCGCGCCCGCTACGACCGCAAGGAACTCATCCTTGGCGCACCCGCCATGCGCTATCACGAGCGCATCGTCATGCTCTCGGTCCTCGACGGCCTTTGGAAGGACCACCTCCTCGCAATGGACCATCTCAAGGAAGGCATCGGTCTCCGCGGCTACGCTCAGCAGGACCCGCTCGTCGCCTACAAGAAGGAGTCCTTTGAGATGTTCGAGCAGATGATGATGCGCTTTCAGGAAGACACCGCCCGCCATCTCTTCCGGATGCAGATCATCGGCCCCGACGGCACCCCCATCGATCCCGAAACCGTCACCCTCCTGCCCAACGGCCCGTCTCTCGAACTGAACCTGCCCACCGAGGCGCAGCAGCTTGAGCTCTCCGCGAACGGCGCGTCTTCCAGCAACTCCGCCGTAGCAACAGCCCCGGCCGTCGCACCCGCTCAGCCAGTGGCCGTCCCGACCCGCGCACCCTCCACCACCATCGACGCGCTGGAGAGAGAGTTCCAGCGTAAGAAGCAGCGCGAACTGGACGCCGCCCGCTCTGCTGGAGCTTCACCAGAAAGCAACGGCACCGGAGCACCTCGCCGCTCGGGCGAAAAGGTTGGCCGCAACGACGACTGCCCGTGCGGCTCAGGCAAGAAGTACAAAAAATGCCACGGTATCGGCTTATAGCCAGACAGCGCTCTGAAGGTCGAGTTTTCAGTTGACGGCTGTAACGACACACCATCCAATCGGTAAGTGATCGGGTCTCTCCTGACATGCCGGAGTTAAGGCGTTCTACTTCACAGGTTGTGAGCACGGCATTCAACCCGCGCACGCAAATCGCTTGAGGGAGCTTGTCGCGGTTCTGTAAGTCATCCTTGCGCCGAAGGACACTGGTCTTTCGGGCTATTTCATTCACCCACTTCAGGGTGAACTGAAGGCCACTGGTCAGTGATCACGGCGGGAATGTCAATCAGGCTTTCTGGGGCTTTAGGCGAGCCATCGCCTGACATTTGGTTCAAGATGCAAGAGAGCTACGATCCTGCCACGCCGCTAAAGCCAGAAGGAAGATGTTCACACCACCCGTCGCCGCGTGAACATCGAACGACGACTCCGGTTCGAAAAGCGTGGCAGAGCGCCTTATTTCGTCAGGTCATCCATTAGCAGATCCGCCTTCGTCGCCAGGATCCCTGCCCCTTCCGCGTCGCCCCCTTTGAGCGCGTCTGCGGCCTCATTCAGGAACTGCTTCACCTTCGCGATCTGCTTTTGCTCGCGATCCGCGGTGCCGTTGGGCAGGTCTGCGATGCGCTTCTCAACCGCTCCAATCCTGGCCATAACTTCCTGCTGCTGCTTCGGATTGGCGTTGCCGCCGCCCGGAGCCAGTTCGCCTAGAGTCGTAGGCGGCGTCACGGGTGCCTCCGTCGGTGAAGGCGTTTGCGTTGACGGAACGGTCGCTACTGGCGGAGTGGGGGTCTTCTTCACCCTCTTCTTCGGCTTCACCTCGGCCGCCTCGACCGGTTTTGCATCGGTTAGATTCGGCGGCGTGTTCTCGGACTCCATCGGCGGCAGCTTTGCCTCCCTCGGCGGCGGAACATAGATATTCGGCGTTTTCGCCTGCTGCACGAGCGGGGGCGTTTGCTGCTGATGGACACAACCCATCACCAGCAGGCACGAAACCAGCGCACCATATCGCCCAGCCCTATCCCAAAGCAATGCCAAATGAGCCTCGTTCTTTCTCTGGAGCCTCTCAAAGCAGCCCTCTATTCGACAGCCCCTGCCAGATTACTGACGTTCAATGCGTTGCGCCGTGCCACAATGTTGACCACGGAGACAGGTAACCGCATCGTGAAAACGCTTCCATGGTCAGGCGATTGCTCGTCCGTTATTGAGCGTACATCGAGCGCCCCACCATGCATCTGCAGGATGCGGTAAGTGGTAGCCAGTCCAATGCCGCTCCCAGTTTTCTTGGTTGTGAAGTACAGGTCAAAGATACGCGGAAGTAGCTCTTCTTGTATCCCTATTCCTTTATCTTTTACTTCGATCACCGCAAGTTGCTGCTCCCGCCGAAGTAGGATATGCACCACACCGCCCTCTGACATAGACTGCATACCATTCAAAACGAGATTCAGCAGCGCCTGCCGCACAAGGTCGGAATCCACATGGACCATGAGCGGCTCTCGGGTCGCCTCCGCCTGAACGGTAACATTCGCCTCCCGCATTTGCTCCCAGGTCAATTCAATCACCGATGCCACAATATCCCGCAGATCCACCCGCTTGAGGTGCAGCTCCATCGGCCGGGAGAAGTCCGCCAAGGTCTGCACCACGCGGTCGAGCCGCTGCATCTCGCTGGCGAGTATCTCCACATGCCTCTGAGCCCCGTTGTTGGCGCTTCCATGGTTTGCATTGCCATTCTCCCCCGCCGCAAGCTTTCCCCGCAGCAGCTCGAGATGCAGCACCATCGCGTTGATCGGGTTTTTGACCTCGTGCCCCACACCGGCGGTGATCCGCCCGATCGCGGCTAGCCGCCGCGAGACCTCAAGCTCCTGCTCCAACTGCAATACGCTCTCTTTATCGCGCAGCGTCACCAGCGTTCCGATCGTTCCGCCGGTTCCCGCGATGTCGCCGATGCGATCCAGTGAAAGTTCCACTTGGCGCCCGTCTTCGAGCAGCACAACCTCTGCCAAAACATTCCCGCTGCGCTGGAACGCCGCCAGCACTGCCGCACCTAGCGACGTCTCCGGAGCGAAGATCTCCTCTACCCGGCACCCCACTAGCTTGGCACTCAAAATACCTGGAGCTTCATCCGTTACCCGATCGAGGAAATGCTCTACGGCGTCAGAAACCATTACTGCCCGCAGATTCCCTGTAGCCTCGTCCCCGATACCACCCCGGGAGCCCGGCTTCGCCCGATCAGTCGCGAACAGCAGCACGCCATCTCGAAGTGTGTCCAGCATCTGCTCCATGTTCGTTTGCAATGCCGTATAGCCGGCTTCCTTGCTTCGCATCTTGCGCTCCAGGCGTCCGATTGTCTTCGTCACCTGGACTACTGCATCAGGCCTGCCTCGCATAAGCTCGTAGGGTCCGCTCGCATCGTCCTCGGCACCTACAGATAAGAGTTCCAGCTGCGTATTAATCGTCTCCAGCGGACGCAGCGCAATATTCGTGAGAAAAGCCGCGCCAATCACCAGCGCCGCCGCCGCCAGACTAGCGAAGAGCAGCGCATCCCTTAGCCCAGGCGCAAACGATGCCTTCAGGAAAGTCGACCGGACACCGATATGCACCACAAGAAAGGGTAATCCGTTTCGGTCCAGGGGAGCTGCAATATCCAGTACTCTGGGAGCTCCGAAGACCCTCTGCCACTGGTACGAGAAGCTTCCAAGGCTCACCTGCCTCAAACCCGTCCGGAACGGCGCCGGCTGATCGAGCGCATCTGGATCGGTGCTTGCCAGCGTGATCCCGTGCGAGTTGGTCACGCTCACGTCCTGCACTGTCAGCGAGTACCGTACGATCGAGCTCATTAGCAGCCGCAGACTATCGTCATTGCGCAGCGCCGTCGCTACCGAATCAAACAGAGCCGCTTCAGAGTTGTTGCCTGGCAGCGCCTGCGGCAATCCGGACTGCAGCGCTTCTCGGGTCGCCGACCGTACCTGGTTCGCCAGCACGTCGTTCGAAGAGACCGCCTGCTCGATTCGCTGGCGCAGCAGTTCCGCCAGAAAGAATCCTGCCAGTACCAGCACCACCAGGAGCGTTACTCCGGTCGCCGCGAGCACTAACTTGGTCTTCAACCGCATGTCTCTACTCTAATTGCGCCCTACTCCAGGCGCGAGGCAGCGGTGTATTCCTTCAACTTGTTCTGGAGCGTCTTCGAGCTGATCCCCAATATCTCCGCTGCCTTCGTCTTATTGTTCTGGGTCGAATGGAGTGTCTTTAAGATCAGTTGCCGCTCCGCTTCATCGACCGTGGTGCCCACCTCGAGAGACACGGTCCGCTCCTCCACGCGTCGCTCCTCTGCCGATTGCGGCCCAATCCCCGCAGGAACAACAGCACCCTTCGTCGTCTTCGGCTGCCGCGCCGAGGGTGCGGTGCCAGCTTCCCCGAATCTCGGCGGCAGATGGTCGACCGTGATAGTTCCATTTCCAGCAAGGATCGTGGCCCGCTCGATCACGTTTCGCAGTTCACGGACGTTCCCGGGCCAGTCGTACTCCACTAACCGCGCCATCAGATCATCCGACATCCCGGAAACGGTGCAGCCGTGCCGCTCGTTCATGTCGTCGATCATTTTCTCCGCAATTACTTTCACATCACCGCGATGCTCACGGAGGGCCGGCATCTGGATGTTAAAGACGTTCAGTCGATAGAACAGGTCTCCGCGCAGCTCACCGCTCTCAACCGCTTCCTGCGGGTCCTTGTTCGTCGCAGCCACGATTCGCACATTTGTGGTTGTCTCTACCTTGCTTCCCAACCTGCGAAACGCTCGGTCCTCAAGGACCCGCAGCAGCTTCGCCTGGGTCGCTGCCGGCATCTCGCCAATCTCGTCCAGCAGCAGCGTCCCTTCTTCAGCCAACTCGAAGCATCCTGCCCGACGCTCTACGGCCCCCGTGAACGCTCCCTTTTCGTGGCCGAAGATCTCGCTCTCAATCAGCGTCTCGGGAATGGCCGCACAGTTCACCGCTACAAACGGCTTCGTTCGCCTTGAACTCAAATCATGGAGCGCCCGCGCTACAAGCTCCTTCCCGGTTCCACTCTCGCCAGTAATCAAGACCGGCACATTCGACGGCGCAACCCGCTCCACCATCTTGAAGATTGCCTTCATAGCGGGGGTATTCCCCACCATTGCGCCCATCGTTCCTGAATCCCGTGCCAGACGGCGCTGCGGCTCGAGTTCGACGTCGGTCTCCTTCTGCAGAGTCGCCGTGTGCAGAATCTGTTTCAGCCGCACCGGATCGACCGGCTTCGGAAGGTAGTCAAATGCTCCCAGCCGCATCGCCTCGACTGCCGATTCGATTGATCCCTGCGCCGTAAGCATCACTACCGCGATCCGCTCCGGCATCTCCCCGATCCGGTTCAGCAACATCATTCCGTCCATACGGGGCATCTTCAGGTCGGTAACCACGATCGCAGGCAACCACTGAACGACCTTCTCCAGCCCTTCGATCCCGTTCGCCGCCGAGCTCGCGCGGTACCCCCAGGACTCAACCAACTCCGTCAGGCCCGTTCTTGCATGTTCCTCATCTTCAACAACTAGAACTTTAACCACAGAACCGCAACCCTCCAGAAGGCAATGCCGTAACGCCGTCGCCGGCCGCACACGCCTACCCTTTACCTCTCGTGAATCTGATATAGGACATCAACTTAAGGGTATTGTTACAAGTTGTACAGCTTTCATTCTCCGTTCCCTAGATTACCTTTGTTCCGCAGTAATTCTCTGGTTCGACCTCGCGGCGGATCTCCTGAATTGACTTCCTGCGCGCAAGGCCTCAAGAACGGTATTCTTACAGAATGCTCGATCCAGAGATCAATGCGCAAGTTCTCGACCTGAAACTCAAGCAACCGAACCCACCGCTCCTATTAGACGTGCGTGAGAAGTGGGAGTATGACACCGCCCACATCGACAATTCGCTGCTCATGCCGATGGGTGACGTTCCTTCCCGCGCCCATGCTGAACTCGATCCGGACGAGCCGATCGTCGTCCTCTGCCATCATGGTGCACGCTCGCTGAATGTCACCATGTGGCTTCGCGCACAAGGCTTTGAACACGTCCAGTCGCTCTCTGGCGGCATCGATAACTGGTCCAGAGCCGTTGATCAGGCGATGCCCCGGTATTGATCCAGAAGGAAAGACTCACGATGCAAATGGAAAAGCAAGCAGCACTTACGACCCCTGCAATCCCGACTACGAACAAGCACCTGATCCGCTGGGTGGAAAAGATGGCCGACCTCTGCCAGCCCTCCAGCATTCATTGGATCGACGGTTCGGCTGAAGAAAACAAGTGGCTCTGCGACTCGCTCGTCGAAGCTGGCACCTTCATCCGCCTCCCTGAGGAAAAGTGGCCAGGCTGCTTCTACGCCCGTTCCAGCCCCAACGACGTAGCCCGCGTCGAAGACCGCACCTTCATCTGCTCGCTCTCAAAGGACGCTGCCGGCCCCACTAACAACTGGGAAGATCCCTTTGTCATGCGGAAGAAGCTGAAGCAGCTCTTTCGCGGCTCAATGCGCGGACGCACCATGTACGTCATGCCATTTTCCATGGGCCCCATCGGCTCCCCTATGTCGCAGATCGGAGTGCAGCTCACCGACTCAGCATACGCCGTAGTGAACATGCGAATCATGGCTCGCATAGGCACTCCCGTCTACGCCGAAATCGATAAGGACTACAAGCGCGTCGTTCCATGCGTTCATTCGGTCGGCGCACCTCTCGCTTTGAAGCAGCGAGACGTTCCCTGGCCGCAGAACGACACGAAGTACATAGTCCACTTCCCCGAAACCCGCGAGATCTGGTCCTACGGGTCCGGATACGGCGGCAACGCCCTTCTCGGCAAGAAGTGTTTCGCGCTCCGCATCGCCTCGAACATAGCCCGAGACGAAGGCTGGATGGCCGAGCACATGCTTATAGCCGGGGTCGAAAGCCCTCCGGACAGCGAAGGCCGCACCGAGAAGACCTACGTTGCTGCCGCCTTCCCTTCCGCCTGCGGCAAGACCAACTTCGCCATGCTCATCCCTCCCGCCGGATTCGATGGCTGGAAGGTATGGACCGTCGGCGACGACATAGCCTGGATAAAACCCGATGAGACCGGTCAACTCCGCGCCATCAATCCCGAATCCGGCTTCTTCGGCGTCGCCCCCGGCACCAGTGAGCAGACCAATCCGAATGCCATGGCGACCCTCCGTGCCAACACCATCTTCACCAACGTCGCGCTCGTCCTCCGAGACGGCAGACCTTGCGACATCTGGTGGGAGGGCATGACCGACGCTCCGCCCTCAGGCCCTGGCATCACGATAGAAGACTGGCGCGGCGAATTCTGGACGCCCGACAAGAAGACACCCTCCGCCCATCCCAACGGTCGCTTCACCGCTCCTGCCTCGCAATGCCCCACCATCGATCCCTCCTGGGAAGATCCAAACGGCGTCCTGATCTCAGCCTTCATCTTTGGAGGCCGCCGCCCCAGCACCATGCCGCTCGTCTTTCAGGCCTTCAACTGGAGCTCCGGCGTCTACATCGGCGCAACCATGGGATCTGAAACCACAGCTGCCGCCGGAGGCAAGATCGGCACCGTACGCCGCGATCCCATGGCCATGCTGCCCTTCTGCGGCTACCACATGGGCGACTACTTCCGTCACTGGCTCCGCATGCAGCGCTCGCTCACCAGCACCCCTCGCATCTTCCATGTCAACTGGTTCCGCAAAGGCCCCGAAGGTTCCGAGCACGCCGGGAAGTTTCTTTGGCCTGGCTACAGCGAGAACATGCGCATCCTAAAGTGGGTCGTCGACCGCGTTCGCGGCCGTGTGCGCGGCAAAGAGACCGCCATAGGCTGGACACCCAAGTACAACGACATCCACTGGGCCGGCCTCGACTTCAGCTACGACCAGTTCCAGGAACTCCAAACCGTAGATCGCGCAGCCTGGCGGCAAGAGGTAATGGGTCACGAAGAACTCTTCCTCCTGCTCCACGACCATCTCCCACCCGAGATGATCTACGAACGCGAACTGCTCATCTGCCGTCTGTAGCATTTTCGATTGGCTCGCACGTTGTGTCGTTCTGAGCGAAGTCTGGCGCGCACTTGCGCCAGACGGAGCTGAAGGATCTGCGGCCTTTCCGGTGCTCTCGCAAACCCGGTCCAGCATGCTGTAATGGAGCCATGACCCTCCTTCCAGAAAGCCGAAGCTTTGTTTCACTTGTCCGTCATCCCCGAAGAAAATCTGCGCCTCCCCCACCTCTTCGTGATTCGCGAACGCAATCTGCTTCTGCCACTGTCTTTTTGCTTTGTCCTTCCCGAAGGGGATCTGCGTTCGCCTTCAGCGTGACCTTCCCGCGATTCACACCCACCGCAATCGTGTTCGCGTTCCTCCTTTCAATCGCCTCCCCCGCTCAATCAACCCTGCCGCTCCTTCACGGGATCGTAGTTGATCAATCCGGCGCACCGGTCGCAAATGCAACCGTCGTCGTCGGCAGCGCCACCCGGACCCGCACCGACATCTCCGGCGGCTTCACAATCCCGACGCCATCTCACAACACGACCCTCACCGCAACCTTCCAATCTCTGGAAGCCAGTATTCAAGTCCATCCCGGCGACGCCGACCTGCATCTCGAACTCGCAAACTCGGTGCTTCAGCAAAGCGCAACCGTCACCACGACCCGCTCCTCTACTGACCTCGGCCTGACCGCGACAGCCGTGGACACGATCGACAAGAGCGACCTCACCCAATACCCCGCACTCACCCTCGACGAGCGCCTTCAACAGCACACTGGCTTCCAACTGTTCCGGCGCTCATCAAGCTGGGTAGCCAACCCAACCACCGAAGGCATCTCCCTTCGCGGCCTCGGTTCCACAGCAGCCAGCCGCACTCTCGTCCTCTCCGACCTTGTCCCGCTCAACGACGGCTTCGGCGGCTGGATACACTGGAACGAGCAGCCGCCCGAGACCATCGAGGCCATTACTCTCGCCAGCGGAGGCGGCTCCGACCTCTACGGCTCGAGCGCCCTCGGCGGCGTCATTGACATCGTTCCATCGCGTCCTGGTCCTGTCATCGCGCACGCCGACCTCTCTGCCGCATCTGAAGACACCTCTGACTACAGCGGCCGTGCCGACGCGAAGCAATCCCACTCCGGCGAACTCCTGGCCGCCCAGCTCTTCCGAACCGCCGGCTACACCGTCGTCGCCCCCGCCGTACGCGGCCCCGTCGACGTCCCTGCAAACGTCCACTACCAGACCGGTCGCGTCGAACTTGACCGCCAATTGCTCGAGAACAATCGCGCCTTTCTCACCGGAAATATTCTCAACGAGGACCACGGTAACGGCACCCCCATTCAAACCAACGGCACCCGACTGTGGCGCTACGTTGCAGGCGACGATTGGACTGCAAACCAACGTATTGGCGGCCGCGTTCGTGCCTTCGGCAGTGACGAAGCCTACCGCCAGAGCTTTTCGTCCATCAATACCCCGAGGTCTTCAGAAAAACTCACCCGCCTGCAACATGTAGGCACCCAGGAGTTCGGCGCCTCCGCCGACGCCTCCATCCACTTTGAGCACCTCGCCTTCGTCGCCGGTGGCGACTTCCGCGATCTTCGCGCTACCGACCTCGAAACTCCCTACTCCACCGTCACCGGCAACCCTTCCGGCATTCAGGACATCACCGCGCGCCAGCGGTTCTACGGCGGCTTCGGCGAAGCCATCGCCGAACGCCACCGCTGGTCAGGCACCTTCTCTCTGCGAATCGATGAGGCCCAGAACCTCGCCACCGACACCATCGCTAAAGCGGGCGCGGCCGCAGCAACTTCTACACCCATACCCGACCGCCACGAACTCGTCGTGGACCCTCGTCTCGGCATCTCCCGGCAGCTCCCAGCAGGTGTGCAGCTTCACGCGTCTGCCTTCCGCGCCTTCCGCACACCCACTATGAACGAGCTTTACCGTACAGGCCAGGTCGGCCAGCAAACGACGCTCGCCAACTCCGCGCTGCTCTCCGAACGTGCCACCGGAGTAGAAGCCGGAGCCGATTGGGCGACCCCCAATCGTTTCCTCTCCGCCCAAGCCAGCTACTTCTGGACAGAGATCAACCGTCCCGTCTCCGCCGTCCTCGTCAGCAGCACCGCAACAACGATCACAAACTTTCGAGAAAATCTCGGCCAGATTCAAAGCCAGGGCACAGCCGTGTCCGCGCAGCTTCGCCCCACGACTGGCCTGTCCCTCAACGTCGGCTATCAATACGCCCACGCCGTTATCACCGCCTTCAAGTCGCAGCCCACACTCATCGGCCTTTGGATCCCTGAAGTCCCACGCCACACCGCCACCGCGCAACTTCGCTATCAACGAGACCGTGGCAGCTACACATTGGCGGCCCGCGAGAGCGGCCGCGCCTTCGACGACAGCTCCAATATCTACGAACTCCACAGCTTCTTCGTCCTCGACGCTTATGCCGAATACCGCGTCCACTCCCACATCAGCCTCGATCTATCACTGCAGAACCTCCTCAACCGCAGCATAGAAACCGCCCGCACCCCTAACCTCACCCTGGGTACGCCCTTCATCGCTCAAGGCGGTGTCCGCCTCAACTTCAAGCGCGACTAGAAACCGATCGAATTAGAGAGAACCCGACCGAATTGCGATAATGCAAGTGTCATCCTAAGCAAAAGCGAATCACGGCCTATCTTGATCTGCAGAGTCGCAGGATCTCCCGTTGCTCCCTCTGTTGCCCGCTCTTACCAGGCCAGGCACAACGCAACCGCTAACGGGTGCCTTCTCCTTCTCGCCTCTCTTGTTCGCGATGCGTCGGACAGATAACTGATCGGCTTTCCATCCTTAGCGCTCTCGCCACACGGTCGATGAGACCGAACCTACTCCCCCGCTCTCGCCCTGTTCCTCAAAGTTCCAATCGAAGACACCTCAATCACAATCTCCTCCCCCGCCCTGATCCACCTCTGCGGACTTCTGCCCATCCCTACACCCGCGGGCGTCCCCGTGCTGATGATATCCCCTGGCAGCAGAGCCACAATTCCCGAGATGTATTCGATCAACTCCGGCACTCTGAAGATAAGATTGGCAGTATTCGACTGCTGCATCACCTCGCCATCGATACTTAGCTTGATCTCAAGCGTGTGCGGATCCGGAATCTCATCCTTCGTCACGATCCACGGACCCACCGGCGTAAACGTTGGATAGCTCTTCGCCAGCGTCCACTGCGATGTTGCAAACTGCACATCGCGCGCGCTTACATCGTTCACGATCGTGTATCCCGCAACGTGCTGCTCCCAATCCGCCGCAGCGATCTTGTGCCCACCCTTCCCAATCACCACCGCAAGTTCCGCCTCATAGTCCGGCTGCATCACGCCTGCCGGAATGAGTACCTCGCCGCAGTCCCTAATCACCGACGAAGCCAGCTTCATAAACACCGTCGGCACCTTCGGTGTCTCCATCTTTGTCTCCGCCGCGTGGTCCCGATAGTTCAGGCCGATACCAAAGATCCGCGCACGCTCGACCAGAGGCGCATCAATCCGTATGGACTCCATCCCGTAGCTCTGCGTCGAGCTTGCGAGCAGCGTCTTCTGTAACTCTCTAATCCCCTCGTCGCCGCTTGCGAGAAAGTATTCGAAGTCCCATCCCGCCATCTCTGTCACATCAATTACGCGCTGCTCTACACTCCCTTCGCTCAGAACCCCAATCATGTTCGACACCGGCCCGCGCGAGAATACAACAATCTTCATAACTGCTTCTCCCTGCCGCATCCTCCGGGGAAGTCTCTCCCCCTGGAGGATGCGGCCCAGATCCCATGCTATAACCCCAAACAGTCTCTCTTGGGTTGTGTTCCCCGACCTGCATCGACCCGGTCACAAAGCTCCGTGCATTACAGCGAACTCCTCAGCTGTCGTATGATTTAACAGTCATGGCATTCCCGATCAAAGTCTGCGTTGTCTGCTCCGAAGAGTTCGAACTGAAGCCCAACAAGCCCGGATTCGCCAATCGCTGTCCTGAGTGCAGCGACCCCGAAGCCTCCGAACCTGCAGGCAAGACTCCGGCAGGCGCGGTCGACCGCGAAGCCAACGCCGCCCGCCGCGAAGCCATGAAGAACCTGCTCTACCGCAAAGACAGTTAGCTCCCTTCTTGGCGATAGGAGTTCTCCTGAGATGGCGTCATATCTCCGAAGTACCGTCATCCTGATCTTGGGCAACGCGAAGGGGAAAATCGCCGCATTTCCCGCCCAGATCCTCGGGTCACCCATTCAACGCGCCGTTGTCTCACGCTTTGGGTGGCACGTAAGAGAACCCGCGCGCCTACCCAGCTCCACCTTCTTCAATCGCCTTCAACTCCGCCTTGATCTCCTCCGTTAGCCGCGGCGTCGACGACTCATACCCCGTCACCCAAGAAGCCAGCCTGTCCGCCAGCCTTGCACTCCGCTCCAGCGGCAACCCCTGCGTCAAGCTGTAAAGCAGCCCCGCCGAAAACGCATCCCCGGCCCCCACCGGATGAATCTCATCCTTCTTCAACTTCGAGTCTTCAAGCTGCACCCGCTCGCTTTCAGTCATCAGCATTGCGCCCTTGCCGCCCCTCGTCACCGCCACCGCGAACAGCCCATACCGCTCCCGCATCTTCGCCATCTGCTGCCACAGCCGTTCCTCCGCATCACCGGTCACGACTCCGAGCCCAAGCATCTCGCTCATCTCTTCCAACTCCGCCTCGTTCGTCTTCACGATCGAAGCCACCTTGCAGCTCTCATCAACTACCTCAGCCGAATAGTTCTTCTTCTTGTCCGTCGTGTTCTGCCGCAGGTTCACATCGAACAACCGATGCCCATCCACCTTCGCCACGAAGTCGCGAATCATCTTTCCGGATGTAGGCAGCCGCTGCGCCAGGCTCCCAAACGCCACCGCGTCCGAACGCCTTCCCAGCCCATCCGTAGCTGCATCGCCGGTCAAAAAGTCCCACGCCACATCCGGCAGAATCTCGAATCCTGCCTCGCCTCCGCCCACAAACACCGATGCAATCCCAGTCGGATGCTTTGCATCCATGGCAATGTATTCGGTCGAGATCGAGGCGTCCTTCACTGTCGTGAGAATGTGCCGCCCCCACTTGTCTTCACCCACGGCGCTCACCATATCGCCCCGCCCGCGCCCACTTGCCGACAACAATTGATGCGCCTGGAAAGCCACATTGAACGGCGCGCCCCCCACCGTCGCACTGCCGGACTCGAACACGTCCATCAGAATCTCGCCAATCCCCGTTATCTGTGTCTGACCCTTCACTTCTGTCTCCTTGGCTACTTGCTCGGCTGAGCGGCCACAAGGATATATCTTCTCGGCTTGATTGACATATTGAATTCGCCCACGCACCGCCGCCTTCAAAAAGGTAGACTCGGATGTCTTCTCGAGGGCAATCGTATGGGCAAGCGTCTCATCATCGTTATCCTGTCACTCGCCACCACAGCGGTTCTCGCGCAGGGAAAAAAACTTCCTCCAATCGCTACGCTTCATCCCGTCTCAGACGGCCTCGCCATCCGCCACCGCGTCCAGGCCGGACAGCCCTTCACCGTCGCCGGGCCGCGCGGCGTCATCCTGGGCCAGCAGGAAGGCACCTTCGAGGCCTGGATCCTGCCCGTAAAACTCATCAGCCACTTCGCTATCCGTGCCGAAGTCGAAGGCTACTCCGTCCCCATTGACCTGAACGCTGACGCCGCCGAGATCGATGTCCACCCCGACCACACCACCATCACCTACTCGCACATCGCCTTCACCGTCCGCCAGACCATGTTCGCGCCTGAAGCCACAGCCGACGGCACCGGCGCAGTCGTCCTCTTCGAGATCGACTCCATCCGTCCCATGGACCTCACCTTCAGCTTCACCCCCGAAATGCGCCCCATGTGGACGCTGCCCACCCCCGGCACACCCTCCGCCGAATGGGTCCCGGAACAAGGCTGCTACATCCTGCACACGGACTCGAACAGCCTAAGCGGCGCCGTCACCATCCCCGGAGCTCAACCCGGCATCATGGCCCCTTACCAGGAAAAACCCCAGACCCATCCCGTCGAACTCAAACTCCACTTCGACCCCAAACGCGACGTCAACCGTACCTTCCCGCTTCTGATGGCCGTGGGCCAGACCGCCGCGACGGCCACACCCGCCGCCCTCCAAGCAAAACTCGCGGACCTCAATGCCTCGCTCCCGCAGGTCTACGCCGCCCACACCGCCCAGTACGCAAAGTGGCAGCACGACCTCACCTCCATCTCGACCCCGGACGCCGCCTTCAACGACGCCTTCACCTGGGCCGAGATCTCCATCGAACAGCTCCGCGCCTTCTCGCATCCCGCAGGCGAAACCGGCCTCGTCGCCGGCTACTTCTCCTCCGGTGACTCCGCCCGTCCCGGCTTCGGCTGGTACTTCGGCCGCGATACCCTCTACACCCTCTACGCCGTCAACGGTATGGGCGACTTCGCCCTCACCCGCGATGCCCTCGAATTCCTCTTGAAGCGCCAGCGTGCCGACGGCAAGGTCATGCACGAGTACTCCCAGACGGCCGCCTTCGTCGACTGGGCCTCGCTCCCGTACGAGTACGCCGCCGCCGACGCCACCCCGCTCTTCCTCACCGCCATGCTCGACTACGTCCAGGCCTCGGGCGACGCAGACTTCCTCCGCAAGCACCGCGACGATATTGAATCGGCCTGGAATTTCGAGACAACGCACGACGCCGACGGCGATGGCATCTACGACAACGCCCAGGGCACCGGCTGGGTTGAAAGCTGGCCCGGCGGCATGCCCAAACAGGAGGTCTACCTCGCCCTCCTCGATCAGCAAGCCTCAACCGCTATGTCGCTGCTTTCGGCAATCCTGGGCGACGACGCCACTGCAAAATCCGCCGCAAACCGCGCCGACACTCTCACCACCAAGATCGAATCCGAATACTTCCAGCCCGCCTCAAACAAGTACGCCTTCAGCCACAATCCCGACGGCTCCCTCGACCGCACCCGCACCATCTACCCCGCCATCGCCTACTGGAACTCCTACGGCTCGCCGCTCAAGACTCCCGAAGCCAGCTTTAACGATTGGGACTCACACATCTTCTCCACCGACTGGGGTGCCCGGGACGTCGCCGAAGACGATCCCGTCTACGACCCCATCAGCTACCACCAGGGCTCCGTCTGGCCACTCTTCACCGGCTGGGCCTCACTCGCCGACTACCGGTCGGGCCGACCCTTGTCCGGCTACGCCCATCTGATGCAAAACGCCGACCAGACGTATTCGCAGGACCTCGGCGGCGTCACCGAACTCCTCTCCGGAGCCTTCTTCATCCCCTTCGGCCGCAGCACCAGCCACCAGCTCTGGTCGTCCTCGATGGTCATCACGCCCGCCCTGCGCGGTCTGTTCGGGCTCCGCATCGATGCCGCCGCAAACACCCTCTACGTTGACCCGCATCTTCCCGCCGACTGGCACAACGCGTCTTTACGGAATCTCCACGTCGGCGACTCCATCTGCACCCTCACCTTCACCCGCGAACCTGCGCCCCTCGGAGCGGTTCTCAGGGCTCATCTCATCACCACCTCCGGAAAACCCATGGCGCTGAGTCCTGAATCCACTCCCGGCCAAACAACGATGTCGGCGGTCGGTAGCTCCACCAATGGCCCGGCCATCGGCGACACAGTCGACCTCCCTCTTCCCGCCGTGGAAGTAGCCATCCCACACGGTCTTCCGCCGCAAGGTTCGCGCACCGCGCAACTCAAAGTCCTCTCGCAAACCGAAGACGCCCACTCCCTTACTCTCGAATTTGAAGCCACATCCACCGCCGAACTCACCGTCCGCCCTAACCGCCCCAACCTGAAGCTCCAAGCCACGGGAGCCACCCTTGGCGCGCTCCGCAGCGACGGCCTGCAAAGGCTGACCGTGAACTTTCCATCCGGCACCGGCTACCATCAGCAAACCGTCAAGCTAACCTGGTAAAGCAGTATCCTCGATCTGTGGCTATCTCCCCACAAACGCTCGCGTCTCTCCTCTTCCGCTGGCCCCTGCCCGTCGACGCCTCTGCCCACGGCCCATCCCTCGACCAGCACCTCATCCTGAACCTCTGGATCGCCGGCGCACTCCTCGCGCTTGTTCACGTCATCCTGCTCGTCGGCCTCCTCTCTCGCCGCCGCACTCGCGAACCGCGCCGCCGCTGGGTCGTCGAGTACCTCCCCCTCAGCTTCCTCGTCCTGCTCTTCGCCGCCCTGACGATCCAGGCCGAGATCCTTTGGGCGGCCACCCGTTACACCGGGGCCGACCCCGCCGCCCTCCAAATCGAAGTCACCGGGATGCAATTCGCCTGGTACTTCCGCTATCCCGGCACAGACGCCACCTTTGGCCGGACTTATCCAAAATTCGTCGCCCCCGGCGAAGGCAATCCCGTCGGCATCGACCCCGCCGACCCCCACGGCACCGACGACATCGTCACCTCCGAGTTAGTCTTGCCCTCAGATCACCCCATCGACCTCCGCCTCAACGCACAAGACGTCATCCACGGCTTCGCCATCCCCGAGATGCGCCTCAAGCAAAACGCCGTTCCCGGTCAGACCATCCATCTCCACTTCACCCCCACCACGCCGGGCACCTACGCCATTCTCTGCACCCAACTCTGCGGCAGCGGCCACTACCGGATGCAAGCCAATCTCCGCATCCTCAAATCCGCAGACTACGCCGCCTGGCTCACCTCGAAGGAGAAGGAGCCTTCACGATGAGCCACGACCCTACCCCCCTGCAGGGCCGTCATCCTGAGCGCAGCGAAGAATCCCGTGCGACTCCACTCATCGACACCTCTCGAACCTTTCACCCACTACACCCCGAGTTAACTGTCGGCCCCTACAAAAAATCCTTCCTCCGCCGCGCCATCTTCACCACCGACCACCGCGCCATCGGCCGCCAGTACCTCGTCCTCGCCTTCATCTCCGTCATCATCGGCACCATCCTCTCGCTCCTGATGCGCCTTCATCTCACCTGGCCCGACCGTATCCTGCCCCTCCACGGCCCAATCCTGCCCGAAGACTACCTCGCCCTGGTCACGTTTCACGGCACGCTGATGATCTTCTACGTCCTCACCACCGCCCCGCAGTCCGGCTTCGGCAACTTGATCCTTCCCAGCCAGATCGGCGCCCGCCACATGGCCTTTCCACGCCTGAATGCTGCCGCCTTCTGGCTCACCGCCGCCGCTTTGGTCATACTCCTCTCCGCCACCTTTGCACCCGGTGGCGGCCCCATCTCTGGCTGGACCGCCTATCCGCCCCTCAGCGCCATCGCCAGCGCCGGCCCCGGCCAGGGCCTCGGCATGGACCTCTGGCTCGCCAGCCTCGCCCTCTTCTCCATCGCCACAACAATCGCCTCTATCAACACCCTCACCACGGTTATCCGCAATCGCTGCGACGGCATGACCTGGGAGCGCCTGCCGCTCACTGTCTGGGGATGGTTCACCGCCGCGCTTCTCTCCCTTCTGGCCTTTTCCGTTTTGTTGGCCGCTCTCCTGCTGCTCTTCTGCGACCGCCACGGCGGCACCAGCTTCTTCATCCCCACCGGCGATCTCGTAAACGGCACCCTTCACGGGGCACATCAAACGGCGGGCAACGGCAGTCCGCTCCTCTGGCTGCATCTCTTCTGGTTCTTCGGCCACCCGGAGGTCTACATCGCCATACTCCCCGGCATGGGCTTAACCTCCATGATCCTTGGCAACTTCAGCCGCAGAAAGATCTTCGGTTACCGCATCATGATCGCGACGACCCTCCTCATCGGCTTCCTCGGCATCCTCGTCTGGGGACACCACATGTTCGTCGCCGGCCTCAACCCCTTCGCCGGAACCGCCTTCTCGATCAGCACCATGGCCATCGCCATCCCTTCCGCCGCCAAAGTCCTAAGCTGGCTCGCCACCATCTGGCGCAGCCGCCCCGAATATAAGACGGCAATGCTCTTCGCCCTCGGCTTCGTCTCGCTCTTCGTCACGGGAGGCCTGACCGGCCCCATCTTGGCGCAGCCAATTCTGGATCAATATCTCCACAACACGTTCTTCGTCGTCGCCCACTTCCACCTCATTATGGCCATGGCCGGAGTCTTCGGCCTCTTCGCCGCCACCTACTACTGGTTTCCCCAAATCACCGCAACTGAAGCCCGTCCCGGCAGGCTCATGTCTGAACGCCTCGGAAAGATCCACTTCTGGGGAACCCTCATTGGCGCTTACGCCACCTTCCTTCCCATGCACATCACCGGCCTCGAAGGCGAGCCGCGCCATTATGCTCAGCTTACGGGCCTCCCCTCACAGGCCGGAGCTCATCTCCTCGCCGCTCCCATCCGCCTCCAGACCCATATCACCTACGCCGCCGTCTTCCTCGCCCTCGCCCAGCTTCCCTTTCTGCTCAATTTCGTCCTCAGCTTCCTTAATGGCAAGCTGGCTCCACCCAATCCCTGGGCCGCCACAACTCTCGAATGGGCACCCGCTCCTTCATCAGATGAAACGATCGCCGTTTACCGCGCACCTTGTCAGTATCCAGAAGGGAATAATCAAGCGACTTTTTGTCCACAGTGGGTATCTGAGCCTGTAGCGGAGTAATCTCTTCTCAGCGACCCCTATCGGAGCCTCCACATGCCCGGCACTCTTACCCCGATCGACACCGAACGACGGCCCCAGCGGCGTCCAGAACGGCGAAGCGATGATCCCGATCACGGCGAAGGAGGCAACGGACGGCGTCCGCCCACCGACAAGCGCACCGGCGGTGGGGGCGACAATGACAATTGGAACGAGCGCCCTCAAGGAAGCCGCGGCCCTCGCGAGAAGCTCAAACGCTACCGACTCGGCGTCTTCTTCGCTCTCGCCGGCGACCTCATGTTCTTCGTCGCTATCGTCAGCGCCTTCTTCGTCTCTCAGGCCAGCGGCCGCTTCGATGCGTACAATAACTACATCAATCAGTGGCTTCCCACCGCCATCCCGCCCGTTCTCTGGCTCAACACCGGCATCCTTCTCCTCAGCTCCGTCACCGCCGAAATCGCTCGCCGCAAGATGTTCAACCAGATCGACGCCATGGAAGAATGGTTCGGCCTGGGTCGCCCAACATCCCGCCGCGCCATGCCCTGGCTTGCCGTCACCGCTGTCCTGGGCCTCGTCTTCCTCGCTGGCCAGTGGCTCGCCTGGCACCAGTTAAACCTGCAACACGTCTTTATGGCCTCAAACGTGAGCAGCCACTTCTTCTTTCTCATCACCGGCGTCCACGGCCTTCACCTCGTCCTTGGCGTCGGCGCGCTCATCGGAGCACTCTTCGGACTTCTCTACTCCCACCAGGTCGAAGACCGCCAGATCATCGTGGACTGCTCTGTCTGGTACTGGCACTCCATGGGCGTCTTCTGGATTTTCCTCTTTGTCCTGCTCGCATTCTTCCAATAGCGAATGTGTAAATCAAGCCGTTTGTCATAACCGAGCGGGAAATGCTTCTGCACCCATTTCCCAGCGCAAAAGCCAAAGCAGAAGCCATGCCGCGCCTAATCATCCTGGCTGCCCTGTTAGCACTCACCCCCATCGCCAACGCCCAGGGCTGCAGCCAATGCCGCGACAACACCGCCGCCACCCCAATTAAAACCCAAGCCGCCTACCGCCACGCAATCATCTTGCTGGTAGCCGCAGCAGGGACTCTTTTTACCGGGACCCTCATTCTCCTTAGGCGCTCTCGCTAACGCGAATCAAAGGTGCCGTCATTCTTCGCTGCGCTCAGAATGACAGCATTCCGCTTCGCCCCAAGAATCGTCCTAGTACGGAACACCCTGCTCCCGGCCAGCCTTCATTGTCTTCACATACCACTCAAACTCATCCCAGAACTTTCCCGACTTCTCGGCCAAATCCTGCGTCAGCGCAATCCCGTCCTCACTCAGTGCACTTCCGATCGAGGGAATTGGCTGCAGCGAGGGAATCGACGATAAGCCGATCTCAGGCAAGAGCGCACGCAATTGCATCGCCGCCCGGACACCGCCGTATGGACTGACAGAGTAACAAACAATCGCCGACGGCCGGAACAGATACTCCTCCAGAAAATAATCGAGCAGGTTCGAGAGCGCCGGCGGAACGCTATGGTTATACTCCGCGCTCACAATCACATACCCGTCTACACGCTTGTAAAGCTCAGCCAGCGGAGCGAGTTTCCCGTGAAGTTCTGCATTTGCCGCGGACGTATCATCCCTGATCTCCTTCCAGACCTTGTCAACCAGTGGCAGGTTCAACACTGCCGCGTCGACTAGCACTGCCTCATAACCGCGTTTTTCAAGTTGTGCCACCGCCCACTTCGCCGCGCGATCGCCCATCCGCTCGCTGCGCACCGACCCCTGCAAAATCGCAATCACCATCTCTGAATCCCTCCACCTAGTAGGATGCAGGGTCATCGAAGAGTCGGGTGCCCCACATCTCGATTCTGAGCTGTGGGAGGGAGCGAAAATCTCAAATCGTCTCCACCGCCAACAAATCCTTCAGATTCTCTCGCCGCCTCACTACGCGAGCTTTTTTGCCCTCAACCAGGATCTCCGCCGGCCTCGCCCTTGAGTTGTAGTTTGAGCTAAGCGACATTCCATAAGCTCCTGCATCGAGCACAACTACCAGTTCCCCCGGCTTCACCGCCACCATGTCCCGATCTCGCGCAAAGAAATCTCCCGACTCACACACGGGCCCCACCACATCCACCTTCGCCGTGTCACCCGCACCCGCCGCCACCGGCAGGATCTCATGATGCGCCTGATACAGCGAAGGCCGGATCAGGTCATTCATCCCCGCATCTGTAATCACAAACGTCTTCTCTCCATTCTTCTTGACATAGAGCACCCGGGTCAGCAGCCCACCCGCCTGCGCCACGATAAACCGCCCCGGCTCGAGCAGCAGGTGCAGCCCGAGTTCCCCAAGCACCGGCCCAATCGCCGCCGCATATCGCGCCACCTCCGCCGCCGGGTCGAACTCCGCCTCAGAATAATCAATCCCTAAACCGCCGCCAGCGTCGATGTACCGGATATTGTGCCCATCCGACCGCAACTCCGCGATCAGCGCCGTCACCCGTTCCATCGCTGCGCGAAACGGCTCTACCGCCCGGATCTGCGATCCGATATGCACGCTCACCCCAGCCGCATCGAGCGCCTTGTTCTTTGCCGCTTTCTGGTAAATCGCCCGAGCCAGCCCAATCTCGATCCCGAACTTGTGCTCGCTCATGCCAGTCGAGATATAGGGATGAGTCTCCGCAAATACATCCGGATTCACCCGCAGCGCAAACCGCGCCCTCACTCCCATGGCCTCAGCCCGCTTACTCAGCAGTTCCAACTCCGCCTCGGATTCCACATTGAAGATCAAAATCTTGGACTTCAGCGCCGCATCGATCTCCCAGGCCTGCTTTCCCACGCCAGAGAACACAACCCGCTTTAGAGCCGGTTTACATGCCTTCCGCACCCGCTCCAGTTCACCACCGGAGACGATATCGAACCCCGCCCCACGGTCTCCCAGCAGTTTGAGAATCGCCAGCGAGCTATTCGCCTTAACCGAGTAGCAAATCGTATGCCGCCGCTCGCCCATCAGATTCCAGATCGCCGCCTCAAACAGCTCATATCGATAAACAATCTGCTCAGCGGAGTAGACATACAGCGGAGTTCCATGGTCGCCGGCTAGCTCCGTCAGGTCCACTCCGTCACACATCAAATTGCGCTTATGATACGCAAACGGCCTTGCTTTAGGCACACGTTCTGTCTTCTTCAAACTGTAGTGCTCCCTGCCGGAGGAGGCGGTGGAGTTGAAGTCGTACCGGTAGGCGCAGTCCCACTCTGGCCATGGTCAGGCGGATATCCTGCAGCGGCGCCGGGCAGAGCATAAGGCGCTTCAGGAATCAGCACCCATGCAAGGAGATATGCCAGCCCGACAGCGCCGCTCGTAAGCACGCCCAGCGCTGCGGTTATTACCCGCACCAGCGTCAGGTCCCAGCCAAACTGCAGCGCGAACGCCGAACAAACCCCGGCAATCATTCTTGGATACCGTGGCCGTACTAACCTCCGCTGCGGATACGCCGCAGATGCGTAACCAGCATTCGCCGGCCCCGGCCCCGCTTCGAATCCCCCATTGACTTGCGCCCCGCAATGAGGACAGAACTTCACGCCCGAATCAGTCGGCTTTCCGCAACTTGGACAGTACATTGGCTCACCTCGGAAATCACTATTCTGCCACACGATCGGCATTCTTCACCAAGCAATACGCACCTCTGCCGCTTACTGTTCCCTGGCGCAATCCCGTAACGCGAAACGCGAGGAACGAGAAGTGTCATCAGTATTAGAAAGAAGTGTCATCCGTAGCAAGAGCTTCAACAATTCACTTCCCTGTGTAAGGTTCCTTCAACAGCTTTTTCGCCATATCTGCCTGCGACTGATCTCCACCACCGGCCGCCGCCATCTGGTAAACCTTCAACGCCTTGTCCCTCTGGTGCAGCAGGTCGAACATCTCGCCCGCGTTCAACTGCGCTCTCTTCCTCAACCAATCACTGCACTTCGGCTGCTGCGCTGCATTCAGATAGTCATTCGCGGCGTCGGAAATGTCATTCTGCCCGCGTTCCGTGTCCGCCAAGCCGAACCATGTCATTTGCAATCTCGCATCAGCAAAGTATCCGGGCTTCTGTGCGTCTCCAAGTACCTGCTTATAAATGGCGATGGCTCCCGGCCCGTTCCCAGCGTCTTTCGTTAGATTCGCCTCCTCAAGCCGAAACAGGTAATCGTGTGGGAACTCCGCCGCCAACCCATGCTGTACCGCTAGCGCCTCGCTATATCGCGCATCGTGTCTTAGATACAGCGAAAGCACTGTCCGAGAACTCACATTCGTGACATAGCCATGTGCGGCGGAATCCCGTAGCAGTTCCAGTCCCTTCTCCTTGTTTCCACCCACTCCGACGATGCCAACCATCATTCGCACAAGCCTGGGCAGGCTCGCCACCGCGAACTGCTGAATGCCAACCGCCATCTTCGCGTCCGCATAATCAGGATCGATCTTCAGCGCCTGCTCGCTGTCGTTCCTCGCTGCATATCCCTGCCTCGCCGCACTTGCAAAACTATGGTCAACCAGCGTGATGAAAGCAGCATGCAGTCCCTTCGCATAGCCGCGTTCGAAGTAGGCATCCTTATCGTTCCCGTTTGCCTTGATCCTCTTATCGCAAATCGAGACCACCGTATCGGTCAGGTCTTCAACCCGCTGGCGTGTCACCGCGGCCACATCGACACTACGTTTTGAACTCAGGAAACTGTCGTGCGCGTAATAGGTCGTGTCCAGGAGGTCCTGGTGGTAAAGCTCGCGAAAGATCACCACTGTCAGGATGTAGTCCTTCGCCATCGGACTGTCCGGATGCGCCTTTTCAACTGCTTCAAACCGCTGCTGAGCGCCATCGTAGTCGAGGTTATAGAAGTGAATGAGCCCGTCTTTTACCACGGGATCAAGGTTTAGTGGGTCGGTATGGAGCTCCGGTCCGGACGCGAAACCCTGCCCGCCACTCCCGAGAAATGCCAGCATCAATCCCGCGATCAAAAACTTGCCCAAGAATACTTCCGATCCAGACACAAACTTCACATGACTCATAAGATGAATGACGTACTCTAGTGTCTCAGGGCTGCAAGACAGTTACACAGATCCGAGATTCATCCTACTTCGCCTGTCTCGCCAGCGCGATTCTGCCGGGCTTCTCTGCTGCCATAAACATAATTTCTTGTATTCCTTCGAGTCGCAGATGATTCGCTGCCCGCGCTGACAGGTTGCCCGAACCGGTGCACGAACTCGACGCGACGCGCCACGGGAGAGCTATGACGCGAACTGAATTGATACGTCTGCTAGTCGGACAGGCCAGGGCAAACGGCTTTGAGTTCCGTAAGTGGTACACCGCGAGGTTGGCGCGACCCTGGGTCGACTCGCAGAGGGCCATTGAAGATCTGGCCTGCGAGCGCCGCTACTACGCTCTTCTCTTCTCGCATGAGTTCGCCTCCAATTTCTGGAAGTCCGGCAACGTTATTACGTTTCAGGTTCCGCAGCACAGCTTCAATCGTCGCATGGCTGACGGAACAATCGGCATCGTAAATCGCAAGGCCTACACCCGCCGCACGGCGCGGGAAGATGTCTGGCGATACCATCTTCAGCAGCTTGCCGTCGCTGAAGAACCGCTACGGTATATGCGCCGCTATCTGAGGGTCGAAGGGGACGTTGAAGCCGATCCGTCTGCCAAGCCCATTGCCGCCTCACCGGGACGTGTGGTCGGCGCGCGGCCAAGCTCAAAGGCTCTCGACGCGCGACGGGAGCGGCTTTTGTGATGGCGCCGACACCGCTGCCGTTCGACAAGGATGCTGTTCCTGACGCCGTCCCCTCCAACGCGCCGTAATTCTGAGAGTAGCGAAGAATCCCGCATCTCGCTCTTCCCGTGCAGCGACGCTTTACTCGGGTTTTCCAGACTTCTAAATTCCATACTCTCGCCGAATCCGCCGAATGAATTTGATGTGATGTCGCGCATGGACCAGGTGAAACCTTCGCCACTGGCGGATGCTCAACGGCCCCAGCACGATGTGGCTGACCGAACGCGGCTCCACTCCAAACAACTTCTCAGCCGCCTTCATCCGCATGTCCAGGCTCTTGAGAGCAATCCGTACTCGCTCAATTAAAACCCCGCTTGGGACTGGCGGTTCGTCTGCGGGCGGCGTCACCATCTCCGGAGCAGTCCTTCCAGGCGGAAAAAGACCTGCCGCAATTACCGCTTGGCCAAACCGCTGAAGCAAGGTAGGCCGTGCCCGCGTTGCGTTCCCCTTCGCAATCCTCTTCTCAAAGATGTCCTCGGTTGCGGCGTACCCCATTATCAGATGTCCCACCGTTTGCTGGACGTTCCATCGCGATTCGTCGCCGCCTGGCTTCAGCTGGGTCTGGTGGCCGTCTAACCCGCCAAGAGCCTGCTCCATCTCCTCGCGGAGCGTCTCAAAGTCCTGATTCATGATCGGATCAATCTACTCCCGGTCCACTCACACCGTCATCCTTGGCTAATGCAACTCATCGAGCGCCTTCTCGGCAGCCTTTGCGTTCTGCCCATCTGGAGAAAGCTTCAGATAGGCGTGAAACTCCACTGCCGCCTCGTCGTTCTTCTTCAATCGCTTCGCCGCTTCCCCCAGCACGAAGTGGCCATCTGGATAATCGGGCTGCGTCCTAACAGCGTCCTTCGCCCGGAGATACGCGCCCATATAATTTCCGCTCTGGCCATAGTACTTTGCGATATTCAGGTCCTCATCCACACGCTCCGTGTCCGTCTGGACTTTGACAACCTTCCTGCGCCTCTGTCCTTCGCTTCCCTTGTCTTTCAGTCGAGGTTGGTCTTCATCGTCGTCGTCAGGATTCTTCGCGGCAGATTGTCCTGGATTTCTACCCGCATCACTGGCAACATCGTCACCACTTGAGGAAGATGAAGAGGAACTCGAAGACGCATCGTCCGGTTTCGGTGTTGGTCCGGCAGAGTTCCCCGGTAAATCGGGCGTCTCTCCACCCGGATAAGGAAAGGCCTTACTCGCGGGCTTCTCCGCAGCTCTCGCAGCCGCTGCCGGATCCTGCGGCGCATCAGGAGAGGATTCACCCGGGTACGGGAACGTCTTGGCTGCAGAGGAACTCGGGGCAGGCTGTTCCCCAGGAAAAGGAAACTTCTGCGCCGCCGTTCCGGCCGCCGGCGCGGCTGCGGGAGGCGCGTCTGCAATCTTCTTCCCTTTAGTCTCCACTGTCTCAGGTGGGTAAACGGTAGGATCGCAATCCTTCCGCTTCGCCCGCTTCTTCGCGTCCCTATCTGCCGGACAGGGCGGCAGCGTAGTCAGCGGGGGAGGTGGCGGCGTATAAGTCTGGGCCGCGCACCCGGCCGCAACCCCGCCCAGCAGTCCCAAGAGCACCACTCTCCGCACTGACTCCAACCTTTTCATCGATTCCAATTTTACCCGCCAACCCTCCGGGTGCCGCATCTGTAGCGCTCTTGTCTGCCGTGAGGGTGGGAAGGACAACCCTCACCGCCTGTCTTTGTCTTCCTCAACTGAACGCCACTCATTTGCTATAGTGCGAAAAGACACCGCTGCCTTGAATCCCGTTCCCCAATCTGACTCGATCGGATCCAGAAACGTCATGCTCCCAGGCCTCATCATCCGTTCCTCTTCGATCCACGCCGCCGGCTGCTACACCATGCTTCCCATCAGGAAGGGCACCCGCATCTGCGAGTACGACGGCCCTCGCCTGACCAAAGAGGCCGCCGACGACCTCTACCAGGAACGTATCGTCACCTACCTCTTCGGCTACGGTGACAAGGAGATGGTCATAGACGGCTTTGGCACCGGCATGTTCGTCAACCACTCCTGCGCCCCCAACTGCGAGACCATCGACGAAGAGGGCCACATCTTCGTCGATGCAACCCGCGACATCGCCGCCGGCGAAGAGCTTCTCTACGAGTACAACCTCTACGACTCCGAAGACGACACCCAGGACTGCTACTGCGGCGCGAAGAATTGCCGCGGAACAATGTTCTCCGACCTTGAACTCAAGCGCAGGGAGAAGCTGGCAAAGCAGAAAAATTCCGCGAAAGTTTAGCCTGTTCTTGCCGTGGCGTGTTTCTGCCGTCATTCTGAGCGAAGTGAAGAATCCCGCATTTCGCTCCCGCAGCCCCACCCCCGCCGGAGGTCCACATGCCCGACCAGGCCTTTGTCTACATTCTCTCCAGCAGCTTCAAGAAGCTCTACACCGGCGTCACAACATGCTTAATGCATCGCGTCGCAGACCACAAACCCAAACGGAAGCCCAACTCCCATGCGAGCCGGTATCGGATCGACAAGCTCGTCGATGACGAGTGTTAATCGAGCGCCAGCGAAGCGATTGCCCGCGAGACCCAGAATAGAGGCTGGCTTCGGATCAAGAAAGTCGAGCTCATTGTCAGCCTCAATCCTGAATGGCGATATCTCAGCGATGGGTGGAACCAGCCCGTCGACGAGTTTGACGAAAGTCAGCTATGCCCACCGACTGAATTCGGATCAGCGTAAAAGAAGCAACCAAAGGCGGGGATTCTTCGCTTAGCTCAGAATGGCGGCACTCGTGCGAGCCGCCCTTCCAACCCGCATACAATAGAGTTTGTGGCCTACCAAGTTCTAGCCCGGAAGTACCGCCCCCAACGCTTCGCCGACGTCGCCGGCCAGGACCACGTCACCGTCACCCTGATGAATGCGCTCACCCAGCAGCGCATCGCCCACGGCTACATCTTCTCCGGCCACCGAGGCATCGGCAAGACGACGATCGCCCGCATCCTCGCCATGGCCCTGAATTGCCGGAATGTTATCGGCACGGAAGTTCGCCCCAACGCCGAGCCCTGCGAAGTCTGCGAGTCCTGCACCGAGATCAAGGCCGGCAACGCCGTCGATGTGATCGAAATCGACGCCGCCACCAACCGTGGCATCGACGAGATCCGAGAATTGCGGGATGCAGCTCGATACCGCCCTGCCCGCGACAAGTACAAGATCTACATTCTGGACGAAGCCCACCAGATCACCGATGCGGCCTTCAACGCCCTCCTCAAGACCCTCGAAGAACCGCCCGATCACATCATCTTCATGATGGCGACCACCCAGCCCGAGGACATTCCGCAGACCGTCCGCTCCCGCTGCCAGCACTTCAGCTTTCACGCCGTGAAGTTGGTCGACATCCTCAAGGAACTTCGTGGTATCGCCACAAAGGAAGGGATCGAGGCCGACGACGCAGCTCTCGCTCTCTTAGCCGAAGCCGGAGACGGCTCTATGCGCGACGCCCTCTCCATCATGGACCAGGCCATCGCCAGCGCCCCTACAGAAGAAGGCATCGCCCGTCTCGATGCCGCGCAGATTCGTGAACTCATGGGCACCGTTCCCAACGCTGTTTTCGAACGAATACTGGATGCTGTAAACGCGAATCAATCGGCAGAAGTCATCACCGTTGCCAACCAGCTTCTCGACGCGGGCAACTCGCCCGCGCAGCTCGCCCGCCAGTGCGTCCGCTATCTCCGCAATTGCGTCATCGCCAAAATTACGAACCTGAACGCAGACGGGTCGAACCTCGATGGCCCCGCTGCCGAACTCCTCCAAATTTCCCCCGACGAGCAGCGCCGCGCCGCCCGCTCCGCCTCGCTCTTCTCCGAAGAAGAGCTGACCCGATTCCTGCAAACTATGCTGCGAACCTTCGACGAACTCGGCTACCGACAGGAACAGCGCTTCCACTTCGAGCTCGGCCTGCTCAAGCTCGTGCACCTTCGCCGCCTCCTTCCCATCGAAGAAGTCCTTAGCAAGTTCAGCGCCAGCCCCGCCGCCGCAACACCAAAGCCCTCAGCAAGCGCCGCCAGCGCCTCCGCATCTGTTCGCGCGACTCCTGCGTTTGCCCCGATGCAAGCCACTCCCCGGCCTGCGACCCCGGTGCCTGAACCCCTTGTAGCGCCAGCCCCAATCTCAACACCAGTTCCAACTCCTGCACCAGAATCATCCCTTGTCGAAGAAGTGGGTGCTCCGTATCTTGCGAGCGAGATACGGGAAGCAGCACCACAAATTCCGATATTGAAGCCTTCAGAACCCCAGCCGACTGTTCACGAACCGGCCTCAGTCCGCGCAGTCCTGCCTGACATCTACGCCTCAGAAACCGTTCCATCCTCAGCCCCCGATCCCGACCATCTCCAGCAGGCCGCCGTCGATGCCCTGATGTCCGCTAAGAGCCAGGCCACCGCAGGCGATGCAATCGCAGATTCAGAGTTCTCGCTCACCGGCTCCGACCTCACCATCCAGACCACCTTTTCGAAGACCATGCTTTCCACGGTCCTCAATCCCGAAGCTGAGAAGGTCCTTCGCGCCGCCATCCAGTCCATCGCTTCCGGCCTGAAGATCACCATTCTTCCCGTCACCGCAACCACAAAATCGACCGCATCAAAGAAACCCCGCGCCGCCGCATCCGGATCCGCCCAGGCCCGGGCAATGAAGCATCCAATCGTCCAGGAGGCCCAGCGTCTCTTCAACGCTGAGATCCGCAACGTTATTGACCTCACCCCCAACGACTAATTTTTTCTACAGCCGTTGTTCCGACGGCAGCGGTGAACCCGGATTCCGCCCTTGCTGTTGCTTTGCCTTTAGACCACTCACAGGAGCAACCATGAACTTCTCCGACCTAGCAAAGATGAAAGACATGATGGGGCAGGCCAAGCAGATGCAGGAGCAGATGGAACGCAAGCTCTCTGAGACTGTCGTCGAGGCCACAACTGGCGGAGGGATCGTCACCGCCCGCATGAACGGCAAGAAAGAGCTTCTCAAGCTCAAAATCGACCCCACTGTCATGGGTAGCTCCACATCTGATATCGAGCTCCTCGAGGACCTAATCACCTCCGCCGTCAACGAGTGCGGTCGCCGCGCGGACGAAGCCATGAAGTCGAACGTACAGGGCATGATCGGTGGCATGAACATCCCCGGCCTCACTGACTGAACCCGCTCTCACTCAGCCTGATCAGGCGTCAAGAATGTGTCATCCTGAGCGAAGCTACTTGCAGCCCTATCGAGAGTAGTGAAGTCGAAGGACCTGCGTTTCTCTCGGACCAGCAAGCTCAATAGGACCACGCATGACCACCCGCTTCGCCGAACCCATGTCGCGCCTTATCGAAGAGCTCCGTAAGCTCCCCGGCATCGGCACCAAATCCGCCCAGCGTCTCGCCTTTCACGTCCTGCGCTCCAGCAACGAAGATGCCCGCAATCTCGCCCACGCCATCGAGCAACTCAAGCAGCATCTCCGCCTCTGCAGCATCTGCAACAACATCACCGATATCGACCCCTGCACCTACTGCACCAACCCAACCCGCAATCAGCGCTTGATCTGCGTCCTCGAAGAGCCCACCAACATCGCCACCATCGAGAAGACCCGCAGCTACAACGGCGTCTATCACATCCTTCACGGCACTCTCTCCCCGGTGAACGGAGTAGGCCCGGAACAACTCCGCATCGCCAACCTGCTCACCCGCGCCGCAAATTTATCCGAAGTCGACGAAATCATCCTTGCCACATCGCCCACCACCGAAGGCGAAGCCACCGCCAACTATTTAGCTCACGAACTCCATCGCGCTCGCCCTACGCTCGCGATCACCCGCATCGCCACCGGCATCCCCGCCGGGTCCGACATTGAGTACGCTGACGAAGTCACCATGTCCCGCGCCATGGAACATCGCCGCACCCTGTAATAAAGCTTCCAACAGATAATGGTATAAACCCGGTAACCAAGAAGAGCGAACATGCAAAACCGCCGCCAATTCCTCCGTCAGAGCTTCGCCTTCAGCGCCCTTGCCAGCCTCGGCAGCGTGCCTTCCATCGCCGCGCCAAAGCCCTCCGCGAAAGACGCCCGCCACATCATTATGGCCGGCGATTGGGGCTACGAAGACAACACCGCCCAGTTGGAGGTCGCCGCAGCGATGGGCACCTACACCCAGCAGAACGCTCTCCACCCCGAAGCCCTGCTTCTCCTCGGCGACAACTGGTACGGCCCGCTCCCCGGCGGCGTCGACTCCCCACGCTGGAAGACCAGCTTCGAGGACGCCTATCCCGCCTCTATCTTTCCCGGCCCTATCTACGGCATCCCTGGCAACCACGACTACCAGATCATGCCCGAAAGCAAGGTCGCCGCCGAACTCGCTTACGCCAAACACCCCGGCACCCGCTGGACGATGCCCTCACTCTGGTACACCGTCAAGCTCCCCGCCAAAGACCCCGTCATTACCCTCATCGCTCTCGACAGCGACGTCATCGTCCCGACCCACCGCGTCAAACATCCTAACTTTACGCTCACCGCGGACCAGCAGGCCGAGCAACTCGCGTGGCTTGAAGCCGAGCTCTCGAAGCCGCTGACCACGCCCTTCCTCGTCGTCATGGGTCACCATCCCATCTACTCGAACGGCGTCCACGGCGATCACGCCGTTCTCATACAGGATTGGGAGCCGCTCTTTCGCAAGCACAACGTTCATCTCTATCTAGCCGGCCACGATCACGATCTTCAGCACCTCGAATTTGCCAACCACCCCACCAGCTTCTTTCTCTCCGGCGGAGGCGGAGCCGACCTCTATAGGCTCACCATCAACTCTAAGGAGCGTGGCCCCTACGCCCAGAAGGTCTATGGCTTCTCACACCTTGAGATGACCCCCGATCTCCTCACTCTCCGTCACCTCAACGAGAAGGGTCAGGTCGTTCACGCCTTCACCAAGCGCCCCGACAACTCCGTCCGGATCCTGACCACCTGAGGAAAGTTCACAAACTTCACGGAACTTCTCCGCATCCAACCGCCTGAAAACCCCAGGAGCCACCGACATGGAGCGCAGAAACTTCCTCAAGACAGCCGCAGCCGCCGCAGCCGGAACCGCCGCCACAGTTGCCGTGAGCGCTCAAACTTCATCCGCGCCGCAGAAGCGCCCACAATCTCCCGACATGATCTACCGCCAGCTGGGCACCACCGGCGAAACGGTCTCCGCCATCGGCCTCGGCGGCTACCACATCGGCAAGCAGCCCGACCCCGCCGAGAGCATCTCCCTCATCCGCAAAGCTATCGACTCCGGCATCACCTTCATGGACAACTGCTGGGACTACAACGACGGCACCAGCGAGGTCCGCATGGGCAGCGCCCTTCGCGATGGCTACCGTGACAAGGTCTTCCTCATGACCAAAATGGATGGCCGAACGAAGCAGGAGTACAACAAGCAGCTCGACGAATCGCTCGCCCGCCTCCGGACCGACACCATCGACCTCGTCCAGTTTCACGAGGTCATCCGCTTTGAAGATCCCGACCGCATCTTCGCCCCAGGGGGCGCTCTTGAAGCCGCAGTAGCCGCCCGACAGGCCGGTAAGATCCGCTACATCGGCTTCACTGGACATAAAGATCCGCACATCCACCTGCGCATGCTCGAGATCGCCGACCAGCACAACTTCCACTTCGACACGGTACAGATGCCCATCAACGTCATGGACGCCCACTTCCGCTCGTTCACCAGAGAAGTGATGCCGGTGGCGATCAAGAAAGGCATCGGCGTCCTCGCCATGAAGACCTTCGGCGACTCCTTTATCCTCGACACCAAACTCGTCGAGCCCGTCGACATGCTGCACTACGGCCTTACCCAGCCCGTCTCGGTTGTTATCACCGGCATCGACAAGCCCGCAATCCTCGATCAGGCCCTAACTGCCGCCCGCACTTTCAAGCCGCTCTCAGACTCCCAGGTCGCGTCTATTCTCGACCGCACGAAATCCGCCGCGCTCACCGGCAGCTTCGAGCTCTTCAAGACCTCGCCCCACTTCGACGGTACCGCTGCGAACCCAAAGTGGCTTGGCCCAGCGTCTTCAACCTGATTGCATCATCTAGTTCTTAGCAACTTTCCCGAAACGTCGTAAGTTGTACCCGCAGTATTCCCAGAGTTCTTGACAACCGTGAAATGCTCAGCCTACAGTTCAAGGCCTGAGTGACTTGGCAGGATCGCCCGTAAATTATGGCGAAGAGCATCAGACTCCGAATCCATTCACTCCAAGGAGAGTGTCACTATGCTTCCCTTCGACAACCGCCCGTGGGCGAGGACCGCCGCACGCGCAGTGATTGTTCTCTCAATCCTTGCTGCTGCCCTTAGTGCTTACTATCTCTACGACACTGACGATCTTCACATCTCAGAAGTAGCGATCATTGGCCTATCTTTGCTTCTGGTCCTTCCGCCAAACATTGCGATTGTATTGAGAGGGCGAACAGGTCAGAACAGCAACTCGCCTATGAATCAGCCCCGCTACGGGGCCAGATAATTCAGCTTTCTGCTTCGCGACCACGCTTTATTGATTTACCCCACTGGCCAGAAAACCGCCGTCTACGACCAATATTTCTCCCGTTACGAAGCTCGAAGCATCGCTTGCCAAGAAAACCGCCGACCCCACCAACTCCTCAGTATGTCCAAATCTCCTCATAGGGGTCCGCATCTTCAGTTCCTTTCCCCGCTCGCTCTTATCCAATAATTCTGCATTCAGGGCGGTCCGGAACACGCCCGGCGCAATCGCGTTCACAGTCACTCCGCGCGAACTCCACTCCACCGCCAACGACTTCGTCAGCGCTCCCACCGCCGCCTTAGAAGCGGCGTACGCCGCCACTTCCTTTAAACTCACAAACGTGTTCAGCGAAGCAATGTTGATAATTCTCCCATAGCCTCGCTCCAGCATGTGCCTTCCGAAGATCTGGCAGGCCCTCAGCGTCCCGGTCACGTTCGTGTCTATGATGTCGTCCCAAGCGTCTTCCGGGAAGTCCAAAGTCGGTGCCCGCTGGATCTTCCCGGCGCAGTTGATCAGGATATCCACCTTTTCAAACGAGGCAATCGCCGCTTCCAGCAAAACCTGCAACGAACCCCGGTCGCCCACATCCGAAGCGATGCGGAGCGTCTTCACACCCCTGGCCTCAATGGCCGCCGCCGCCTCATCCACCTGCTCCTGCCGCCGCGAGCTGGCCGCCACGTCGGCCCCGGAATCCGCCAGACCGAGAGCCATCGCCAGCCCAATCCCCGATGTTCCGCCCACGACAACCGCAGCCTTACCCTTCAGGTCGAACAGCTCACTCGCCATCAAGCTTTCCCCGCAATCCCCTTCAAAATCTCATCGACCACTTCCTCCGGAGTTCGATCGTTCTTCACCACCAGCGCCCCCTCCGGAGCCTCCAACGTCGCCAGTTGGCTATCCAGCAGAGCTGGGTTCATGAACTCATGATGCCGCGCCACCATCCGTTTCTCCAGAATCTCTCGCGAAAGCTCCAGCAGGCAGAATGTCACGGTTCCTTCCGGCATCCCGCTTGCAAGCGTCTCACGATACTTCACCTTCAGCGCCGAGCAAGCCATCACGCCCTTGCTGCAATGGTCGTGCCACCCTCGCAACACGCCGTTGAGTATTTCCAGCCAGGGCTCCCGGTCCGCATCGTCGAGCGGATGCCCCGCCGCCATCTTTGCCTTGTTCGCCTCCGGATGAAAGTCATCCGCATCCGCAAACACAGCCGCGGCCTTCTGCGCCAGCAGTGTCCCGATCGTCGTCTTTCCCGACCCGCTCACGCCCATCAAAACCACAATCATGTAAACCCTTTGTAGCGCCACAAACCCTGGACGCCCGTCGTCCGCCAAGCTGCCGTTCTTTGAGCGGAGCAAGAATGCTACGTCTGTACTGCCACTACTGGCCCAGAAACACTGGCCTGACGTGCCGCTCAAACAGGTTCGTAGTCACATTTTTCGCCACTACATCCTCATTCGCCACAAGCGCCTTCAGATACCGATCGCCCATTCTGGCCGCGACCTTGAACCCGACATGCAGCAATTGCCGGAAGCTCTGGTTATACGCCGCATTGCTCCGGTCATGCCGCAGAGCCGAATTAAACTCCGCGCTCGTCCACGCCGCAACCGTCTCAGGCTGGGGCAGCTTCGTCGCGTCTATATCGATCACCGCGGCATACGGTGCGCACAGCTCCGCGCTGTGGGCGAACGCCTCGGCGTAGACCTCCTTCACCAAAGCGAGCCCATCCCCACCTGCCTCCGCCAGCCCGATCAACTCCTCAAGCCAAGTCGTCCCGGCAGTCTTCAAATGCACACCTGCACCGGTCTTCGTCATTGCATCATGGATTGCTTTATAGATTGAAAATTTGTCCGACCCCGAATGCACGCTCAGCTTCAAATTCTCAGGCAGCCCATACGTCTTCACCGCGAAAGCAATCGCCGCCAGGTCCTCTTCGAACTCCTTCGCGAACTGTCCCACATCACCGACATAGTCCACGCCCTTGTTGAAGCGGCCGGTAAACTTCGGGGCAATCGTCTGGATGGCAATCTCCTCGTCCGCAATGGCCGCCAGAATGATCAGCAGCTCTACCGGTGTCTGTGGCGAGTCTGTCTCATCCATCGAGATCTCAGCCACGAACCCGCCCTCGCCCTTCTTCTCCACAAGCAGCCGATAGATCCCGCCTGCATGCTGCACCGCCGCAAGGAACTTGTTCGCCACACCGGCAACAAACGCCTCGTCTGTCTGGAAAGGTTCCGCAATCCCGGGGATCGCCACCACACCCACAAGCTCCGGATGCCGCTTCGCAAACGCCGCCACGTCCTCATACTTCGCTGGCTGCCCGATTAGATCCGCGACATCGATCGTGAAGAAATCACACGGCTCTAAAAACCGATCCACCGTCGTCAGATTGATATGGTCCGCGTCCAGAAAGTAAGGCTTGATCCAGCCCAGCGCCTTCACCGCTGCATCCGCCGCTGCCCGTGTCGCGCTCGGTTCTGAGCCAATAATCTGGTGCTCCCGATTTGATTTATTCCAAACCGGCACCACCTCCACGCCTGCCTCAGCCGCCAACACGCAAGCTGCAAGCTGCGCCTTCGCCTGGTGCGCAAACCGGTCCCCTACCCCCACAGAAAATCTCGGCAAGTTCACGGAAACCTCCAATCCAGAATACGTCTACGTTAACACAATTGGTCATACCAATCTGCCTACGGAGTCTCCGGAATGGAGGTCGCCCTGCCTTGCTGACCGGCGCTTTCTACTCGCCGTAATACTCCAGTCCCAGATGAGTGATTAGATCCTCGCCCATAATGTGCCGAAGCGTGTTTTTCAGCTTCATTTGCTGAATGAAGAGGTCGTGCTCGGGATAGACGCCTGGTGCGGTTTGGGGAGCCTTGAAATAGAAGCTCAACCACTCCTGAATCCCTAAACCGCGGAGCGAAGGCGTGCGCGAGGCAAGGTCAAGGAAGAGGCAGAGATCGAGAGCCAGCGGAGCTGCCAGAATCGAATCGCGACAGAGAAAGTCAACCTTTAGCTGCATCGGGTATCCGAGCCATCCGAAGATATCGATGTTGTCCCAACCCTCTTTGTTGTCACCACGCGGTGGATAATAGTTAATCCTGACTTTGTGGTAAATGTCCTTGTACAGATCGGGGTGAAGTTCCGGTTGAAGGATGTAATCCAGAACCCCCAACTTCGACTCTTCCTTGGTCTTGAAGGACTCTGGATCGTCGAGCACTTCGCCGTCCCGATTGCCCAGGATATTGGTCGAATACCATCCGGAGAGCCCCAGAAGGCGTGTTTTGAATGCTGGCGCAAGCACTGTCTTGATGAAAGTCTGGCCTGTCTTGAAGTCTTTCCCACAGATTGGAGCGTTCATCTTCTTTGAAAGCTCCTGCAAGGCAGGAATATCGACCGTCAAGTTTGGCGCTCCGTTTGCAAACGGAATGCCTTCTTTCAGAGCCGCCCAAGCGTACATCATCGAAGGCGTGATGCCCGGATCGTCATCGACCAGGCCCTTTTCAAAGGCTTCGAGCGTCTCGTGAACAGCCGTGGGCTGCAGGAAAATCTCAGTGGAACCGCACCAGATCATCACCTGGCGATCGGTTTTGGTCTTGAACTCCGCAATGTCGTTGCGAATCTGATTGGCGAGATCGCACTTGTTCTTGCCCGTCTTCTGCTTCTTTGCGGTAAGGCGTTTGACGTAGTGCTGGTCGAAGACGGCGGGCATGGGCTCGATGGATTCGAGGTAAGGGCGAATCGACTCGAGTTGATCGCGGTCAAGCACTTGCGCGGTCTTGGCAGCGTCGTAAAGATTACCGCCGAAGATGTCCCACCCGGTGAAGACGAGGTCGTCGAGTTGCGCGATGGGAGCGAAATCCTTTATGAGGGGGCTGCGACCATCGGTGCGCTTGCCGAGCCGAATGGTGCCCATCTGCGTCGTCGAGCCGATGGGCTTCGCGAGTCCCCGCCGGACTGCTTCTACTCCGGCGATTAGCGTTGTGGCGACGGCTCCCATGCCGGGGATCATGATGCCGAGTTTTCCAGTTGCAGGCTTGATGCTGGCCGCGTCTTGCGTTGCGGTGCCGGGTGTTGACATGCTTGGCGGTACCCTTCTTTTCAGACGATAGTTCCGGTTGTGGCGGACAGTTCAGTATCGCCTACCGTATAGAGTTGGGCAAATAAAGGGCAGCATCTCGTCAGTAGCAGGGGGTACCCCCTCCCCCTGTTTTTGTGCAAAGTCTTCTAACAATGGTGCTTAGGCCTGGACTCAGTGCCCTATCCCGCACGTGGACGGATCTGATATAGGCAGGCAGGCTGCTGTTTCGAGGAGGCTTCTGTCAAGTCGCAACAGTGTGGACTATCAGGCTGTTTCGACGCGGATGCGGTTCTTCCAGTGGGTCCAGACGAACCAGACAATTCCGACGAGCAGGACGACTTCGACGCCGAGGTGGAACTTGTGGAAGAAGGCCTTGAATTGCGGGTTGGAGTTCCAGGTTGCGCCCAGCTTCATGCCGACGTAAGCGAGTGCGTAGCACCACGGCCATGACCCGATGAAGGTGTAGATGTGGAAGCGGAGCTGGTTCATCTTCGCGACGCCAGCAGGCAGCGCGATGAAAGTGCGGACGATGGGCAGCATACGTCCGATGAGGACCGTGATGGAGCCGTACTTGTTGAAGAAGAAGTCGACGCGGTCGAGGTCATGGCGGCTGAGGAGCACGTATCCACCAAAGCGTTCGACCATGGGGCGGCCGCCTTTTGCTCCGACCCAATAGGCGGGGATGGAGCCGATATTCGAGGCCAGAGACGCGACCGTGGCGAGGATGATCAGTTGCAGTTGGGAGTGGGCGAGGACGAACCCGGCGAAGGGCATGATCACTTCGGAAGGGATCGGGACACAGGCCGACTGGATCGCCATGAGCAGAGCGACGCTGGCATAACCGCCGGTCGCGATGAACGCAACAAGAACTGCAAGAATTTTTTCTGACATTTCCATTGAGTATATCGAATGGAGGTTATCGGATGGTGGTCTTCGATTTACAACCTGATTAGGGACGTTACGCAAAGATATCCGCTGCGAGGGATGCGGGGGTCTTCGCCTTGATCAAATGAGGGCAGATCGGAGACAGGTTGTATGAGCAAATGTTGCGGGATGACTCGCAGGAAAAGGATTTGCGCGCGAGAAGAATTATCATGGTCAGCAGAGGGAAACAATGGCAGAAACAGTGATTGCTCCGGTTGAGACGGGAACGGTAGAGGCGCCTGTGGGCGCGGCGACGGCTGTAGCACCGACAACGGCAGGGCGTCCGGCGAGCAGCTCTGGCGCGGCTTCGCATGATCCTTCAAAACCGGCGGTGAAGCGGCAGATTGTGTGCTTCAGCTTCTATAAAGTGATGCCTGAGTGGAGACGTTTGCCTAAGGAGATCAAGGCGGCGCACAAGGTGGAGTTCGCCGAAGTGCTAAGGCGTTGGAACAAGCCGGGCGAGTTTCTTTCGCTGACGTACTCGACGATCGGAACGCGTGGCGATGTGGACATGTGCGTCTGGTCGATCGGCTATGCCGTGGATGAGCTGAACCAGATGCGCAGCGAGTTGATGGGGACTGAGCTTGGAGGATATCTGCAGTCGCCGCATAACTTTCTTGCGATGACGAAGCGGTCGCAGTACTCGATTGATCGCGTGGATGAGAGCGAAGGCGAGGGCCGCGGGGCGATTCGACCGGGCGGCCAGAAGTACATCTTCATCTATCCGTTCTGGAAGACGCGACCGTGGTATCTGCTTTCGGCGGCAGAACGCAAGCGGCTGATGGATGAGCATATTCGCATTGGGCTCATGTATCCGCGGGTGAAGTTGAATACGACTTACTCCTTCGGGATCGATGACCAGGAGTTTGTAGTCGCGTTCGAGACGAACTTCCCGGAGGATTTTCTCGACCTGGTGCAGCAGTTGCGGGAGACAGAGATCAGCCTCTATACGCTCCAGGACACGCCGATTTTCAGTTGTGTCCGGCTGGCTCCGGCGGAGATGCTGAACCGGCTGGGATAGGGCTGTGATGGTGACTGCTCGGGTTACGCAAAAGGCGAAGAAAGGGCTGACGCCGCCGCAGCGGTTGAAGCCTGCGGCGAGGAAGCTCGCGATCGAGGGAGTCCCGGCGGCGAAGGCGCGGGCGATTGCGAAGACGGAGCCCGTTGCGGCGAAGGTGAAGGTTGGGAAGACGAAGAAGCCGCTGGCTCCGGAGCGAGTCGAGGCGATTCTCGATGCGTTGAGAAAGACTTATCCGGGCGTGGTGTGCGCGTTAGATCACCGGAATGCCTGGGAGCTTACGGTGGCGACGATCCTGTCGGCACAGTGTACGGATGTGCGGGTGAACCTTGTGACGCCAGCGCTGTTTACGGCGTTTCCAATCCCGAAGGCAATGGCGGCGGCCTCTCTGCCTGAGCTTGAGGAGTTGATCCGCACGACGGGCTTCTTCAGGAACAAAGCGAAGTCGATTAAGGGCGCCGCGAATGTCCTGGAAGACGAGTTCAAGGGCAAGGTCCCGGAGACGATGGACGAGATCCTCAGGCTGCCGGGCGTGGCGCGCAAGACGGCAAATGTTGTGCTGGGGTCGTGGTACGGTATTGCTGTCGGCGTGGTGGTGGACACGCATGTATTGCGGCTCTCGCGCAGGCTGGAGCTGACCAATAACACCACGCCGGAGAAGGTGGAGCAGGATCTGATGAAGGTGGTCCCGCAGGACCGGTGGATTGCGTTCTCGCATGAACTAATTCATCATGGGCGACAGGTGTGCGTTGCTCGGAAGCCGCGATGCGCGGAGTGCACGCTGGAAACGCTCTGCAATTCGAGCGAGAAGACGTGGAGTTCGCACTGAGGCGTCGGGCCCATGACGTTGTGGTTGGAACAGCAGATCCCCTCCGGGAATGACGAGCAAGGATGCAGGGCTGCGTGAAAAGCACTGGTTGGATCCAGAATCGCTGCGGTGCTGGTCTAGTCCACGTTCAGATACTTTGCAATGGCGAGGACCAACGATGGGATGGTTGGTTCAGAGGCTTCGAAGGTGGGCTCGTAGCCGTGGTCGCGAAGTGTTGCCGAGGTGATGGGACCGATAGATGCGAGTGCGAATCCTCGGGGGATAGTGCGGCCGATGGACTCGAGTAGAGCGATAAGATTTTGCGCGGTCGACGAACTGGTGAAGGTGATCGCGTCGGGATAGCCGCTCTCATTTGCGAAGAGATGCTGAAGCGCAGTGAGGGTGTCCGTCGGAGTTATGTTCCGGTAGGCGGGTGCAATGGTGACGCTATGGCCAGCGGCTTCGAGGGTGGATGGCAGGATGTCGCGAGCCTCTTCGGCTCGGACGAGCAGAAAGTGCTGTGATTGCGCTTCGGCTTGATCGAGCAGAGCTTCGGCAAGAGACTCGGCGACGTACTTTGGTGGCAAGAGAACGGCGCCCAGTTGCGGCGCAAGACCGGCCTGCTGGATGGACTTCGCAGTTGCCGGACCGATCGCGGCGATCCGTTTCGGGTGGAGAGAGATGCCTTGTGCGCGGGCACGCTCGGTGAATGCGTGGACGGCATTTGCACTGGTAAAGATGAGCCAGTCGACCCGATTTGCTGACTGGCTCAGAGTTGCAACTGCGGCATCGAGTTCAGTATAGGAAGTCGGCGCGACGACTTCTATGGTCGGGATGAGAATCGTCTGGGCGCCGAGCACTTCGAGCTGAGCTGCGAGGGCCGAGGCTTGCTGGCGGGTACGGGTGATGAGGATGCGCGGACGGTTCGGGAGGGACGTCGATCCTGGTTGGGCGTCACTTGGCACCTAACGAGCGTACCTCAGCAAGTGAAGCCGCGGGGTTCGAGCGGGATCAACGGCTAGGCGGAACCCGTGCGGTTTTGCAACCGGTGCGTAGCAGATCAGCGTTCTGGCTCTGAAGCCGGACGGACCTTTGGCTATGCGGACTTCTTCAGGTCGGCGACCTTCCGGTCTGAAGAAGGATCTTTCAATGCCGGGGACCTGTTCGCCGATGGATTGGGAAGTTCGGCAAATGCCTGATGTACTCCATCAACGGTGAGAGGCCTTGAGAGGAGATAACCCTGGTAGAAGTCGCAATTCATATCGTTCAAAAGGGTGAACTGCGCTTCGGTTTCGACGCCCTCGGCGACCGTCTTCATGCCGAGCTGGTGAGCGAGATTTATGATGGCGCGGACGGTGGAGAGGCCGGAGGCGTCCTTGTCGATGCGGGAGACGAACGACCGGTCGACCTTGATGGCGTCGATGGGAAGCTTGTGAAGGACGCTGAAGGACGAGTGGCCGGTGCCGAAGTCGTCGATGGCAATCGAGACGCCGAGGTCCTGCAGGGGCTGAAGGCGCTGCGTGGCTTTTTTAAAGCTGGGGACGATGAAGCTCTCCGTCACTTCCAATTCGAGGCGCGAGGGCGGCAGACCGCTGAGCTTGAGAGCGTAGCCGACGGAGTGGGTGAAGTCCGATTCGCCGAGCTGCAGGGCGGAGATGTTGACGAAGATCTTGGTGTCGGCAAGACCTGGGACGGTCCAGGACATAGCCTGGCGGCAGGCCTCGCGGAGGACCCAGTCGCCGATGGGAAGGATGAGGCCGGTATTTTCAGCGAGCGGGATGAACTGGTCGGGTGGGATCATGCCGAGCGATGGATGCTGCCAACGCAGGAGGGCTTCAAAGCCATGGACCTTGCGGCTGGCGGTAAAAAGGGGCTGGTACATCAGGTAGAGCTCATTGTTCTGGAGCGCGGTCTGGAGCGCGGTCTCGCGGGCGGCGAGCTGGCGCACCTTCTGGCCGAGGTCCGGGCGGAAGATCTTCAGGCCGGCTTTACCTTTTTCTTTTGCGAAGTCGAGCGCGGTATCGGCATGCTGGACGAGGAGCTCCGGGGTGTCGGCGTGATCGGGATACAGGCTGATCCCGATGTTGGCGGCGATATTGACGGCCTTACCGTCGACAAAGAAAGGTTCGTTCAAGGCGTTGAGAAGCTTGCGGCAGATGATATCCGCATCCGAAGCATCACTGAGGTCGGGGATGATGATGATGAATTCGTCTCCGCCCTGGCGGCCAAGCGTGTCGGTCTTGCGGAGGATGCGCTTAAATCGCTCGGCGATCTGCTGCAGGAGGCCGTCTCCGGCGACGTGGCCGTGATTTTCATTGACCCGGCGAAAACGGTCCAGATCCAGCGAACAGACGGCGACACGGTTGTTGTTGCGGTCTGCGGCGCGGAGGAGATGGGCGAGCCGTTCCTCGATCAGAAGCCAGTTCGGCAGACCGGTGAGCCGGTCGTGCTGCGACTGGTGAACAAGTTCCGACTGCAGGTTTCGATGCTCAATTGCGATCTGCGCGAGATCGCGAACGCCGCGGAACCCGCCGTGCTCGGCGACCGCGCTCGGAAGGTGAAGCGCTACAGGAAGAGCAAAAGCAATGGGCAGGGACCGGGAGGAGCTATTGTGGGTCGATGCGAGGAATGCAACGACACCGAGTACATTGCCCCCCGCAGAGGTAACCGGGAGAGCCAGGCAGCGAAGCTGCTCAGATCCGGAAGTTTCGAGCAGCCGGGGCTTGGCCGGTGCCGCATCGCCGCTGTCCGCGAGGACCTCCGTTGCGAAATACGCCGCTCTTCCGCACGCAGAGAGATTTTCTTCGATGCGGACCGTTCGCATGTGAGATTCAAGCTCCTTCGAAAGCCGGGAGCTTGCGACAAGGGAGAGAACCTCTTCGCCGTCTTCGTGGCGCAGAAGGATGGCGATCGAGCAGTCAGGCTGGTACTGGCCATAGGCGTCGGCAAGAAGCTGCAGGGTGACTTCGAGAGGCTGGTGGGTGGTGATGGCATGGAAAACGGCATCCTTGCTGCGCTGCCAGCGATCACGCCGCATTCGTTCGGAGATGTCGCGAAAGACGACGACAGCCCCGGCAATGGCATCATCGGTGATGATTGGCGTGCTGGTGTAGGAGACGGCGAAGCTGCTTCCATCTTTGCGCCAGAAGACTTCGTCCTCGCAGTGTTCGGTGTTTCCGGTCTGAAAGACGGAGAGGATTGGACAGGCTTCAATTGGATAGGGAGAACCATCAGGATAGGAATGGTGAACGATGGCGTGCTGGTTCCGGCCAATCAGCTCTTCCACCGACCAACCCAGCATGCGAGCGGCCGCTGGGTTGACAAAGGTTGTCGTGCCGAGCGGGCCCGAGCAAACGATGCCCTCGCCTACTGTGTTGAGCACCACCTGATTGATTATGTCGATGGCAGAGGCGGCGGAGGTGGAAAACCCTGTAATCGGCACAGCTTGTGGGCGTTCTATTTTGAGACATGACGATGCCTCCACCGGGCCTGAATGCGGCCGCTCGGCATGAGTGTGGGGAAAGGCTCGCGCACGGCTCGGTGACTTCTCCCGTCCAGACATGTTTTCTTCATCGGCGGGAGGCCCTGACCATTTAGGGATATCGGCACAGAACCAAAAGATAAGACGTTCAGACGAGATGCCCGAAGGCCGTCTGAGGCATTCGGTCGCAGACAACCGCCCTATGCAAATGGACGCATTGTCCAAGGACTGAGAGGCACCGGAGCGTACTCAGGCAGTGAGCTGCGGCTCAAGGAGCTCGAGAGCGCCACGGGCTTTCAGATCTCCGGCGATGCGTTCGCCGAGAGCGTCGGCAGTTGCGCGTCGGTTCAGGGGCTCGGCCTGGTCGAGTTGGACCATACTCTCGCCATCGGGTGCGACGACCTGCGCGAAGATGCGGTAGTGGTCGCACTCGGGTTCGGAGGGCGGAACGACGTGAACACCGACTGGAAGGGAGCAGCCGCCGCCGAGCAGATCGAGTGCGACGCGCTCGGTCTCGACACAGAAGCGGGTTGCGGGATGGTTGAAGAACGCGACGGCGTCGCGGAGAAAGGCGTCGCGGTCTTCATTAGGGTCGTCTGTGGCGAGGAAGCCGCCGGCACGGGTTTCGAGGGCGAGTGCACCTTGACCGGGGGCGGGACAGAGCTCGTCGGGCGAGAAGCGGTGATGGACCCACTCGGTGCGTTTGAGCCGGTCGAGACCGGCGGCAGCGAGGACCAGGGCATCGCACTGGCCGGCGGCGAGCTTCTTGAGGCGCGTGTCGATGTTGCCGCGGACGTCGACGAAGGTTACGTCCGGCCGCATGGCGAGAAGCTGCGCCTTGCGACGGGGGCTGGTGGTCCCAATCCGGCCGCCTTCGGGAAGAGTGTGCAGGCCCCAGAACTCCTCGCAGACCCAGACGTCGCGAGCGTCGGCGCGCTTGGGAATAGCGGCGAGGGTGAACTGCGGTGCAAGTGTGGTCGGAAGATCTTTGAGGGAGTGAACGGCGAGATCAATGCGACCTGATTCAAGTGCCTCTTCTATTTCCTTGATGAAGATGCCTTTGCCGTCGAGACCGGGAGGCAGAACGAAGCCGGGCTGCTGCATGCGGTCGCCGGTGGTGCGGATAACTTCGAGTTCGACCTCATAGCCAGCATCGCGAAGAGCGTAAAGGATGTGGTTCGCCTGCCAGAGGGCGAGCTGCGAACCGCGTGAGCCGATGCGGATCGGCGTCCGCTTGCTGATGTGTTCGTTCTTCATGTTCTTTGTCAGGATACGGCAGACTGGGTCGATTCCGCGACGGTATCGGGGTCCGGCTGAGTTGTGCTGAATGGCAATTCAACGCGAAAGGCGGTACTTACGCCACCCGGCAGATCTCCGCTTCTTACCGAGATGGTGCCGCCGGACTTTTCCACGAGTTCCCGCGTGACCCATAGGCCAATTCCTGTTCCGGTGTCGTCCTTGGTGCTGAAGAAGGGATCGAAGATGCGATGCAGGTGAGACTCTGAGATACCTGAGCCGTTGTCCTCGACGAGCAGGACAGCACAGTCCTGTTCACGGAAGATACGGATCGCGATGCGGCCGTCAGGCGGAGAGGCTGCGTCGAGCGCATTCGAGATCAGATTCGTGGCAATCTGGCGGAGTTCCTGGGGCGCGATATTCACGGTGACATCAGGTTCGTAATCACGATCAATCCTGACATCTTTCATTTCGAAGCGATGACGGAAGATTGCAAGGACATCTTCTACGCCGTCGATTACCTCCACGTCTCGGCGCACGGCACTGGTGCGAATAAAGCCCAGGGCGAGGCGGGTGATCTCGCCGATGCGGGCGAGTTCCCGTTCCGCTACGGCGAGATGTTCCTCGGTGTCGGGAAGGAGCGAATCATCCCTTCTGGCGAGATAGAGCAGGTTGGTGACGGCTTCGAGCGGGTTATTGATCTCGTGTGCGATTGTCGAAGCCAGGCGGCCCATGGCGGCGAGTTTTTCGGAGCGGATCAGGGCGAGTTCGGCAAGCTTCCGCTCGGTAATATCGAAGGTGACGCCCCGCCAGAGATGCGCGTCGGTCTCGTGCGGGTTTCCGCGCGCCTCGCACCAGTGGAACTCGCCGTTGGGCCAGAGGACGCGGAATTCGACGAGCAGCGGAGATCCCTCCTCGGTCATCTTCTTCACGGCGGCCAGGACTGAGGGATGGTCTTCAGGCCAGACGAGCGAAAGCGGGGACGGTAACTTCTCGAGCTCGGCATACGGGATCCCGAAGAGCTCATAGCCGCCCGGATACCAGCGGGTCCGGCCTTTCGAGTCGAGGGTCCAGGAGGCGCACTTGCTGGCTTGCTGCGATTCGATCAGCGCGTTGCTCTGCTCCTGCAGTCTGGCAAGTGCAATCTCAAGGGCGGCGGCGGAACTGCGCAGATCGCGGGTTAAGGCGCCGATAGCCGCCGCGGAGACGATCATGATCAAGGCCCGGAGAACGATCGTCGAGGGCGATGTCGAAGGCGGCGGCGGAAGGAGATAGTAGTTCACCACGTTCGAGAGGAGAACACAGAAGACGGCAGGATAGAAGCCGCCAAAGGTCGCGACCACCGCCATCGCAACGAAGTGCAGGGAAAACGGGAGCGAGTGGAGCACCTCGACCCGCGAGGTGATGAGTGACGCGGCGACCGGCAGGATTACAGCTAGAGCGAAGGAGATGGCGCGGTTCGACGGACGACCATGGCGCTTCCCGCTACGACCGAATCCTGCGATAGACATCTCCAGGGTCCTCCACTGACGAAAATCAGTATGCAAACGGATCGTACAGGAACGATAGTCTTGACACTGGCATCATATCGCAGCGTTGTTTTGTGCCCTCAAAGTTCAAGGGACAAGTATCGAAAGCGCGTCTGGTACGAGCGTCACGGACAAGGGAAGATGGCCGATCCACTCGCCGTCAACCTGCGCGTGAATCGGGCTTACCTGATCGAGTGGCTCGCACCGGAACTCCTCCACGTCGAGCGTCCTGAGCCATGGATTTACCTGGTTGATGCCGAGCTGCCCGAAGACGAACCATGAGGGCAGAGAGATGGGCGCAGGAGGCCGCATAAGAACGAGGCGGAGATCGCTGGCGTGAAGAGAAGAACCGGGTGTAAGACGGCTGAAGATGCCGCCGAGATCGGCAATGCGGGCGGCCATCACGCTCACGGCAGTTTCGGTGGCCCAGATCTGTGAGCCGGGAAGGCGGTAGGTGACGTGAAACGGACGAAATCTGCGCGTGACGAAAAGCCGTGCTGCGTGAGCGTAGTAGGCAGTTCGACCGATGGAGGATTTCTGCCCACTTAGAAGACTGTAGACGAGAGCGCCATCCGGACCGGCTCCAGCGATTACTGCGAAGTAGCGATGAAGAGGTTGCTCGCGATGGAGGCCGGGCCGTGCCTGGTAAGACACGCGCCCAACCGCAATGCGAGCTGTCTCTGCAGTCGCTTGACGGGTGACTGCCTGGAGCGGATCGCGAGAGATGTTGAGATTCCTTGCGAGGGCATTTGCAGTTCCGATGGGGACGATGCCGAGAGCCGTTGTGGTTCCGACCAGACCCTGGAGCACTTCATGGACGGTGCCGTCCCCGCCGCACGCAAAGACTATTTCAATGCCATCGTTCGCGGCCACAGAGGCCAGCAGACTGGCGGTGCCTGGGCCGGTGGTTTCGATCGCATTCGCATAAACCTTGTGAGCGTTCAACGTTCGGACCAGGGCAGGCATCAAGCTTGCCAGATTGCGTTGCCGCCCTGCACGTGGGTTGAATATGAGTGTCGCTCTGCGCACCCCGTCAGAGTCTCACATGCTGAGTGAGGCCATGGCGCTCGGGCGCCGGATCTGCTTCGCTGTCACGATATACTTAAGGTTTGCGAAGTGTTGCCCGCTTGCGGTGCACTTCCGCCCAAATCCCATGTCGCTGCTCTGGCTCAAAGTCGCGGTTTTGCTGTATGGTGTCGCGTCGCTCGCGGTGCTTCCGGCGGCGCTGTACGAGCGCCCGAAGTGGCGGCTGGTGGCGCTTCCGGCAACAGTCGCGGCGGTGTTGTTCCACTTCGTATCGCTAGCGGAGATGCTGAATGCGGCGCATCACAGTCTGCCGGTAGAGACGCATGAGGTGCAGTCGGTGCTGGCGCTATTGCTGGCGGCAGGATTTGTGGCGGTCTACGTGCGCTATCGCACGGTGGCGCTGGGCATCTTTGTTCTGCCGATTGCTTTCCTGCTGAGCGTACTGGCGGCATTCAGGCCGGGGCAGGAGCAGCTCCTCCCGCTTCGAACAGGGTGGATATTCCTGCATATCGCGATGCTGCTGGCAGCCTATGCAGCACTGTTTGTCAGCTTGCTCGCTTCCCTGCTCTACCTGATTCAGGAGCGACGGCTAAAGACAAAGCAGCCGAGTCTGGCGTGGCTGCCGCCACTTGAAACGACGGACCAGATTGCGCTGAAGAGTCTGCTGTTTGGGCTGCCGTGCATGACGGGCGGGCTGCTGATCGGATCGCTGGTGGCGCAGCAGACGATTGGGGCAAGCTACTTTCTCGATCCAAAGATCCTGCTCGCGTTCGCGATGTGGGTGGCTTACTGCGCCATGATCTTTATCCGTCGACACTCGGGATTGCGTGGGCGGCGAGCGGTCTATCTTTCAAGCTTCGTGTTCCTGGTGGTGCTGACCGTATGGGCGGCAAACCAGTTTTCCAGTGTGCATAGGTTTGCCGCGCCATGAAGACTGCAAAGCCAGAGCGGGTAGTTGTGGATGCGCCGAAGACGAGCTCCGGGCGAGCACTGGTGCTGCTTGGGATCAATCACACGACGGCGCCGATTGAGGTACGTGAACGAGTGTCCGTGCCGGTGGGACGGCTGGCAGATGCGACGCGTTCGCTGCTGCATCAGCCGGGGATTCGTGAGGGGCTGATCCTTTCGACGTGCAACCGGATTGAGCTTTTGACGACGCAGGAGTCGGTGGCGGATGCGGTGAATCTGCCGCGGTTCCTTGAGGAGTACTTTGCGGTACCGGCAGCCTCGCTTGCGCCGCATCTCTATGAGTATCGCGAGCGCGAGGCTGTACGGCATTTGTTTCGCGTGGCCAGTTCGCTGGATTCGATGGTAGTGGGCGAACCGCAGATCCTGGGGCAGGTGAAGGAGTCGTACACGATTGCGCGCGAGGTTGGGGCGGTGAGCTCGACCCTCGAAGGATTACTTCAGCGAGCATTTACGGTGGCGAAGAAGGTGCGGAGCGAGACCGAAATCGGATCGTCGAGCGTGTCGATTGCATCGGTTGCGGTGGATCTGGCGAGGAAGATCTTCGGGTCGCTGCAGGGTAAGACGGTGCTGCTGGTGGGGGCAGGCAAGATGTCTTCGCTCGCGGCGAGACACTTGATCCAGCAAGGAGCTTCGAACATCCTGGTGACAAACCGTACGCAGGCGAGGGCGGAGGCGCTGGCGGCAGAGTTTCTGGGAACGTCGGCGGCGACTGCGGTGGTTCCGTTTGAGCAGATCTACGAGCAAGGGGACCGCGCGGATATCGTAATTACATCGACGGGATCGGGTAAGAAGATCTTTGAGAAGGCTCATGGTCAGCACTTTCTCGAGCGGCGGCGGCATCGACCGATGTTCTTCATCGATATCGCAGTTCCGCGGGATGTCGACCCCATGATGAATGAGGTCGAGGGCTGCTTCGTCTATGACATCGACGATCTGCAGCAGGTGGCGAAGGCGAACCTGGCGGACCGAAGCCGCGAGGCGAATGCGGCAGAGTCGATCGTTACGGAGGAGGTGGAGCGGTACCAACAGCGGCTACAATCTCTGGATGCAGTGCCGGCGATTCTTGCGCTCCAGCAGAGTGCAGAGGTAATTCGCGAGGCGGAGTTGGCTCGGGCGGCGAAGCGGCTGGGGATACTGACGCCGGAGCAGCAGGCTGCGGTCGAGGCACTGACACGGTCTTTGACGGCCAAGCTGCTGCATCCGCAGTTGACGGCGCTGCGGCGGGGAGTTGAGGCGGAGAAAGAGTAATCACCGGCTCCGATCCGGGTCAGGGGCTGCAAACGCACTTCTTTTGGATTGATGACAAGCGGGATGGCAAATCAAGATGAGCGGTGCGTTAGAGGAGCTTCTTCAGCTGCTCTTCGACCATGGCTTCCGACATGAAGAATGGCTTGTCGAGGATCGTGATCTTCAGCATTCCTTCTTCGTAGACCCACGCCGCTTTGACGCCCATCTTTTCAATAGTGCCTTCGTGGCCGATGAGGTTGATTCCCTGCTGCGCGGCGATCTGTGCGGCTTTCGATTGAAATTGCTCAGGAGTGAGGGGAATCTGGATCATGCGGTCTCGCGTTCTGGGTAGGATTGGCCTTCGATGCAACCAGTCTATATGTGGAGTTCAAGGACCTGGAACGAAGTGCAACGACCTTGCGTCTGCGATATCCTGCAACTCTGCAACGAATTGGATGAGAGCACTTGGCGACTGACACCATTATCAATGCGGCGGGGGACATTGCGGGGATGGATGCCGCCTCATTGACGCCGGTGATGAGGCAGTACTTTGCAGCGAAGCAGCAGTATCCCGACTGCCTGATGTTCTGCCGGATTGGTGACTTCTATGAGCTCTTCTATGACGACGCAATCCTGGTTGCGCGGGAGCTGCAGCTTACGCTGACGGCGCGGGATAAAGAGAAGAAGCAGCCGATGTGCGGGGTGCCATATCACGCGGCTGAGATCTACCTGCAGCGGCTGCTGCGCAAAGGCTACCGGATCGCGCTGTGCGAGCAGATGGAAGATCCGAAGCAGACGAAGACCATCGTGCGGCGCGAGGTGACAAAGGTCTACACGCCAGGGACGGCGGTCGATCCGGCGCTGGGGGCGGAGCAGAGCAACTATCTTGCGAGCGTGGCGCTGAAGGGGGCGGGTGCTGCGGGATGCGTGGGGCTGGCATTGCTGGATCTTTCAACGGGTGAGTTTCGCGCGACAGAGTTTGTGGGTGGGGGCGCGTGGGATGCGGCCGTGGATGAGATTGGGAGGGTGAGGCCGGTTGAGTTGCTGTATGGGGCAGGGATGTTTGGGACGGGAGAGTCGCCGTCACTTGCGTTTGGGCAGCCTGCTGCCAGGGCACCGAGATCGGCGGAGCAAACCGCAGGTCCTGCGACTCCGCTGCACTCCGCTCAGAATGACACTTCAAGCCTGACGGAGGCTGGGCATGGGCTTGATGGCATTCGCACGAAGACTGCGCTTGAGGATTGGGCGTTTACTGCCGACCATGCGGTGCCGCTGCTGAGAAATCAGCTGCGGGTTCATTCGCTGGATGGGTTGGGCCTGGCGAACCATGAGACAGCGGCGATAGCGGCTGGAGCGTTGCTGCACTATCTGCGCGCAACGAAGCAGGGCAATCTGGAGCATGTCGACAGCCTGCGGTACTACGAGCGAACGACCTGCCTTGAGCTCGATGCCGTAAGCGTACGGAATTTGGAGCTGGTGGAGCCTCTGTTTTCGGGTGAGTCGGTGCAGACGACTCTTTTTTTCACGCTCGATGCATGTTGTACGCCGATGGGTAAGCGGCTGCTGCGGGCGACGCTGCTGCGGCCGGCAAACGGGCTGGCGGAGATCGACGCGCGGCTCGATGCGGTAGGTGAGGCCGCGGGTGATCTGCGGAGGCGCGAAGGGCTGCGACGGTCGATGGACGGCGTGCTCGACCTGGAGCGGCTGCTGGGACGCGTCGCGCTTGATTCGGCAGGACCACGCGAGGTGATGTCGCTAGCCGCGACACTGAGGTGTCTGCCGGGATTGGTGGCGGCGGTCACGGAGTTTGCAGCCGCCAGGTGGGTGGAGCTTGCGGAGTCGGTCGATACGCTTGCGGACTTATACGAGATGATCTCGCTGACAGTTGCGGAGGCGCCGCCGGTGAACTTCGCCGATGGTGGAGTGATCCGCGTGGGGGTTGACGCCGAGCTTGACGAACTCCGTGAGTTGAGCCGGAGCGGACGGCAGGCGCTAGTAGCGATCGAGGAGCGGGAGCGGCAGCGGACGGGAATCGGATCGTTGAAGGTCAGGTTCAACTCGGTCTTTGGGTACTACCTTGAAGTGACGAAGGCGAATGCGAGGGCGGTGCCGGCGGACTACGAACGCAAGCAGACGCTGGTGAATGCGGAGCGATTTACGACTCCAGAGTTGAAGGATTACGAAGCGAAGATTCTCACCGCACAGGAGCGCTCAGGAGAGATCGAGCGGCGAATCTTTGCCGATCTGCGGCAGGAGTTGCTGGCAGCCGCGGGCCGGATTCGCGAAACTTCGCGACGGGTTGCGGAGATCGATATGCTGGTGTGCTTCGCGCATCTTGCGGCGCTGCGAGGGTGGGTAAGGCCGAAGGTCGAAGATTCCGGTGTACTGGAGTTTGTGCAGGCTCGGCATCCGGTTGTGGAGCGGCGGATGGAGGAGGCTGGCAGCGGGCGATTTGTGCCGAACTCAGTCCATCTCGATGCCGATGCGGGGCCGGCGGTGCTGCTGATAACCGGGCCGAATATGGGCGGGAAGAGCACCTATCTGAGACAGGCGGCCCTGCTGGTGATCATGGCGCAGTGCGGCTGTTTCGTGCCTGCGGAGCGGATGACTGTGGGGCTGGTCGACCGGATCTACACGCGCATCGGGGCGAGCGACAACGTTGCGCGCGGGCGGTCGACGTTCATGGTGGAGATGACCGAAACGGCAGCGATCCTGAATACGGCCACCTCGCGGTCGCTGGTGCTGCTGGATGAGATGGGACGAGGGACGGCGACGTATGACGGGCTCTCGCTGGCGTGGGCGACGGTGGAGCATATGCACAACCGAATCGGAGCGAGGACGCTGTTTGCGACGCACTATCACGAGCTGACAATGCTTGCGGAGCAGTTGCCGAGGTTGAAGAACCTGCGTGTGACAGTGAAGGAGACGGCTTCGGGGATTGTGTTTCTGCACTCGGTGGAGGCTGGACCGGCGAGCAAGAGCTATGGCATTGAGGTGGCGAAGCTGGCGGGATTGCCGGTGGGTGTGATCTCGCGGGCCCGTGAGGTTTTGAAGGTGCATGAGAAGGTGGAGAGTTCGGCGATGAGAGCCGATGCCGGGCAGGCGCAGCAGCACTTACAGATGACCATGTTTACGCCGCTATCGCAGAGGATTGTCGATAAGTTGAGCGAGGTGGATGTAGATGAGATGACTCCGCGAGAGGCATTGAATCTGCTGGCGGAGTTGCAGCGGGAGTTGAAGGCATGATTGTGGCGGGCGTGATGAGTGGGACTTCGGCGGATGGGGTGGATGTGGCGGTGTGCCGCATTACTGCTTCGCGTGTGGTGGGCGGCTCGCCGAAGACCAAGCTGGTGGGATATGTGGGTTTTGCGTATCCGAAGGCAGTACGAACTGCGGTGATGCGGGCGATGAAAGCTGAGGCAATTTCTATTGCGGAGATGAGCCGGTTGAACTGGCGGCTTGGCGAGGTGTATGCCGATGCAGTCGACAAGGCTGCGAAGAAGTTTCAGGCAAAGCTCGAGCTTGTAGCCTGCCATGGGCAAACGATCTATCACCAGGCTGCTGCTGCGCCTTTCGCAGGACGGCCCGTAAGAGCGACTTGGCAGATTGGCGAGGCGAGTGTGATTGCGGAACGGCTGCGAGCGCCAGTGGTGAGCGACTTTCGACCAGCAGATATGGCAGCGGGAGGACAGGGTGCGCCGCTGGTGCCGATGCTCGACTATGCGATGTTCCGCGATGCGAAGAAGAGCCGCGTGCTGCTGAACCTCGGAGGCATTGCGAATGTTGCGGCGATTCCGGCAAGGGGTAAGAGCGATGCGGTGATGGCGTTCGACACGGGGCCGGCCAACATGGTGATCGACTGGTGCATGGAAGAGCTTTACAAGAAGCAATTCGATCGCAAAGGAGAGACGGCGAGGCGAGGGCGGGTGCTGCAATCGATCGTCGATGCGGAGTTGAAGGAAAAGTTCTTTGCAATGCCGCCGCCGAAGTCGTGCGGTCGTGAGCAGTTTGGGGAGGCGTTTGCGTTGCGATTCATGGCGGAGTGCCGTCGTGCGGGTGCCACCAATGAGGATGTGATTGCGACTGCGACTGCGCTTACAGCACAGTCGGTACTCGATGCGTACCGGCGATTTGCGTGGCCGCACCTTGGACAGGCGGCGCCGCTGGCGAAGACCGAGATTGTTGTTGCGGGCGGCGGCGTTAAGAATGCGACTTTGATGGAGATGCTGCAGTCGGGTTTCGGACCGCTGGATGTGAGAGTGCGGACGATGGACGAAATTGGCGTTCCCGCGCAGGCGAAAGAGGCGATGGCGTTTGCGCTGCTGGGATGGCTTACGTGGCATCGGCTGCCAGGGAACGTTCCTTCTGCCACGGGGGCTGCGCGCGCGGTGGTGCTTGGGAAGCTGAGTTACCCATGATGCGGCTTGCTGTTGTCTTGGCGCTTCTGCTGGCTGTGACCGGGTGCAATGACCGCAAGAGCGATAAGGAGACAGTGACCATGCTCATCGAGAGCAGCCCGAATAATCTTGATCTGCGCGTAGGGACGGACGCTCAGTCCGAGCGGGTGGGAGCGTTGATCTTTGATGCACTTGTGAAGAAGGACGCGCATTACAACCTGCAGCCGTGGCTGGCGACAAGCTGGGAACAGCCGGATGACTTGACCTGGGTGTTTCATCTGCGGGATGGTGTGCGGTTTCACGATGGCAGGCTGCTCAGTGCCGACGACGTTGTCTGGACGATCGAGAGTCTCATCGATCCGGCTTATGGCGGGCTCATTGCTTCAAAGAGCGGGAGCTTCGCGGCGGTCGATCATGCGGAGGCGCGAGATCGGCTGACAGTAGTGGTGCACCTTAAGCGGCCTGACGCGGGGCTGCTGTTCAATATGAGTGATGGATTGTTCGGTGTGGTCCCGAAAGGTGCGGGACGAGACTTCGGACTGCATCCGGTTGGGACTGGGGCGTTCCGGTTTGTGAGCGCGGTGCAGGACAAGGAGGTGCTGGTTGAGCTTAATCCGGAGTACTGGGCCGGCGCTCCCAAGTTAAGAAAGATACGGTTCGCCGTGGTGCCGGATGCGATTACGACGGCACTGGAGTTGAAGAAGGGTTCGGGAGACATTGAAAGTAACGCGATCACGCTGGATATGGTGCATTCGCTGCAAGACGCAAACAACCTCGTGACGGAGACGGGGCCGAGTTCGGTGGTGATCTACATGAACTTCAATGTGCAGGATGCGACGTTGAAGGATCGTCGCGTGCGGCAGGCGATTGCGTGTGCGCTGGATCGGCAGGCGATTGTCGATGCGTTGTGGCGGGGAAAGGCGAGGCTGGCAAGTTCCCTGCTACCGCCGGAACACTGGGCGAGTGCTTCTGATGAGGAGCTTGCACAATATCCACATGATCTGGGGCGGGCGCGAAGCCTGCTTGAGGTGTCGGGCTTCCCTGCCGGACGGGATGGCGTTCGTTTGCATGTGACGCTGAAGACGAGCACGGATGAGACGACCCGTTTGATGGCTGCGGTAATGCAGCAGCAGTTAAGGGAGGCAGGGATCGATCTGCAGATTCGCTCGGCCGAGTTTGGGACATTTTATGCAGACGTGACGAAGGGTGCCTTCCAGATCTATGCTTTGCGTTGGATTGGAAGCAATGAAGATCCGGACATCTTTAGATATGCGTACGGGTCAGGCAGCTTTCCGCCAAAGGGTGGTAATCGGGGGCGCTATGCGAACGGGCGCGTCGATGAGTTACTGAAAACGGCGGCGACTTCGACAGACCAGGCGGTCCGGCGCAAAGCGTATGTCGAAGTGCAGCAGATACTGGCGGAGGACCTGCCGGGAATCCCGCTCTGGTATCCGAATAACGAGGTTGTGCATAACCGTAGGCTGAACGGCATCCATCCGCAAGGTGGGGGCGATTTCGACTATCTCAGGACGGCATCGCTGCAATGATCCTACTGCGTTCATCCGGCGGCGTGGCGGGCCAAGTTTGCAATCGCGGCTATATTGGCAAGCAGCGGCTCAGGGACGCCGTGGCGTTGTCCGAGGTATGCGGGAGAGTTCCAGGTTATGGTGACAGCCTTTTGGTCGTTTTCAGCGACGAGCAGTTTCAAAGGTAAGTCGATCGCTGCACTGGGTGAGGCAAGCATCAGTGGAGTGCCTCCGGCGGGGTTGCCGAAGAGGACTACCCTGGTGGCGGGCATGGAGAGACCGGCATTTGCAGCTTCGCCGCTGTGGTCGATGATGGCGAAGAGTTTTATGTTTTTCGCGGTGAGAGCTTCAGTAAGCCGTGTGACCGTTTCCTCGACGGAGTGCTTCGAGGGAATCGAGATAAGGCCGTTGCCGGAGATGGTACTCATGGAGAACTCCAATCGCATGGTGTAGTCTTTGCCCCTGAATGATCCGGACAATTGAGAGGTGCTGACTTCTGAACGTTACAACACGGAGGCATCTTCTGCCGGTCGATTTCGGTCTTGCGTCCATGTAAGATTTGGGCGTGAATCTTTCTGTAAATCCGCCTGTCTTACCAATGCTCGCCAAGCGAGTAGCCGACGTTCCATCGGGTGAGGAATGGATCTTTGAGCCGAAATGGGATGGCTTCCGAGCGATCGTGTTCCGCGACGAGAGTGATCTTCTTATACAAAGCCGTGACGGGAAGCCGCTTGACCGGTATTTCCCTGAGCTTGTTGAGACCCTGCTAAAGCAGCTACCGCCGAAGTGTGTGCTCGATGGCGAGATCGTGATCGCCACGAACGGCAGGCTCGACTTCGATGCGTTGCAACTGCGAGTGCACCCCGCAGCGTCGCGCATCAAGAAGCTCGCGCAGGAGACACCGGCTTCGATCGTTTTCTTCGACCTGCTGTGTCTGGGCGAGAGGGACCTTACCAAGGAGCCGCTCGAGGTGCGCTTAGAGATGCTCACTGAGGTGCTGCGGCATCTAGGGCCGCCGCTTCACCAGACGCCGGCGACAAGAGATCGTGAGACGGCGCAGGATTGGTTCAAGCGGTTTGAGGGGGCAGGGTTGGATGGCGTGATGGCGAAGCCGAACTCGGGCTTGTACGAACCGAACAAGCGCGCCATGTTGAAGGTGAAACATGAGCGCGACTGCGACTGTGTCGTAGCAGGATTTCGCTGGCATAAGGACGCGGACGAGACTGCAGTGGGATCCTTGATGCTTGGGCTCTACGACGCCAAAGGCGCATTGCAGAGTGTTGGCGTATGCGCCAGTTTTACAATGCCGAAGCGCAAGGAGCTTGTATCGTTTCTCGAACCTTATCGAGCAGGGGCGGCGACGAACCATCCGTGGCGTTCGTGGAACGAGGCAGACGAGAGTGGACAGCGGATGCCCGGATCTCCCAGCCGTTGGAACAGCGGTAAAGACCTCTCGTGGATTGCGTTGAGGCCGGAGTTAGTGGCCGAAGTTGCATACGAACACATGCAGGGCGATCGCTTCCGCCACATTGCGCAGTTCAGGCGATGGCGGCAGGATAAACAGCCGGCCGAATGCACTTACGCGCAGTTGGAGGTTGTCGCGCCGGAAGAACTGGGCTTGATCTTTGCAGCCGGGCGCTAGAGCGGAACGATTCGGCGATCGTGGGAAGAATAGACCCGATCCCTTCCTCGTGGAAGACAAACAGGATTGGCCTGCCGCCGCACAGGTATCGCATTACTCTGAGCGGCGAACCCGAAAAGTCAGTTTGTGCCGGGCCGGGTTGGATCGTCGTCCGGGTCCGGAGTTCCCTGCGCGGGTCGTAGCGTTTCGGGAACGTTTCGGAGGTTAATGCGGATGCGATACCAGATGTAAGAACGGCCGCGCATACGATCTACAAGAACGTCGTCCACGGCGAGCAGGCTTGATGCCTCCGGGTTTGCTGACCTCCAGCGCTCGAGACCAGCCATGGCGGCTTCTTTCTCCGGAGAGTTTGCGATGGTGATCAGAGGCATCTTCGAGCGCGCGGTCTTGGCTGCGGCTTTTGCGGCAGACTTTTTGGCGCGCGAGGGTGCTACGCGCGCTGCTTCGCCTTCTGCTTTGCGGAAGTGTGGTGGCCAGGGAGCGTCGCCCAGGCCTTCTGCTTCATCTCGCGCGGCAAGCTCCAGAAGCATCGCAAGCGAACCTGGATTGTCGTCGAAGGTGGCATGTGGATCGCCTAGTTCCGTGAAGCGGGTGGGCATGGTGAAGACAGTGAAGTCTTCAGGCTTGCAGGCGGCGACCTCATTCCAAAACAAAGGCGCAGAGACGCGGGCATCGGGCAGCGGGCGCACTGAATAGGCGGATGCGGTGGTGCGGTCCTTGGCGTTCTGGTTGTAGTCCAGAAAGACGCCATGGCGTTCTTCTTTCCACCACTTCGAACTTGCCAGTTCAGGGACGCGGCGTTCCACGGCCCGAGCGAGGGCGAGGGCGGCGCGGCGGACTTCTGTAAAGCTCCAGCGAGGGTTAATCGGGACGTTGACGTGAATGCCGCGTGAACCGCTTGTTTTGGGAAATGCTGTGAGTCCCATCTCGTCGAGGATCGCTTTGGTTTCGAGTGCCACGAGGCGGACTGTGGCAAAGTCGACACCGGGCCCTGGGTCGAGATCGACGCGAAGCTGATCGGGATGGTCTAAATCGGCGGTACGGACGGGATGCGGATGGAGTTCCATGCATCCGAGGTTCGCGATCCAGGCCAGCCCTGCTGCTGAATCAACAACCACCTCTTCCGCTGTTCGACCCGACGGGAACGAAAGGGTGACGGTGCGTAGAAAGGACGGTAGGCCGGATGGGGCCCGCTTCTGGTAGAAAGGCTCCGCTTCAGCGCCATTCACGAAGCGCTTCAATACGATAGGCCGATCCTTAATGCCAATGAGCGCGCCAGGAGCGACCGCGAGGAAATAGCGGACCAGGTCAAGCTTGGTCAGTTGCACCGAGTGGGAAAAATAGAGCTTGTGCGGATTCGAGATCCGGACTTCACTGCCTTCTACTTGGAGAAACTCTTCATCGCTTTTCATGTACGGCCTTAGGGTATATCAGGGCTGATGCGAGTGGGCAAGCCGGTCTTGCCGGGTAATCCTTCGATGCGAAAGAAGCTGCCGGGTGTTGCGGGAGAGCTCGGAAAGACGCAGGCTTCTCGAAACGGCGTTAGATCGCTGAGTAACTGCTGCTCAGGTCGGGCTTTAAACCCGTTTCAAACGGAAGATCAATTGCGGTCCTCACGGGCAAGATGTATATAGAGAAACATTTGCTCTATTGGTCTGAGATATGGAATGATGGTGACGCTTATTGGATGAGGACTTCATGTCGACTATAGATTCAACCTTGAAATTTCTCGAAGACAAGTGGGACGAAGAGACGGCAGCGACGCTGGATGCGCCGGAGCTTCTGCGATACCGCAGCAACCTGCTTGGGTCAGATCTGCGAATCACAAATTTCGGAGGCGGCAATACCAGCTCGAAGCTCGACGAGATTGACCCTGTCACTGGAGACACGGTAAAAGTGCTCTGGGTGAAAGGCTCGGGCGGCGACCTGGGCAGCATCAAGCGGAGTGGCTTTGCGACGCTCTACCTTGACCGTCTGTTGGCGCTGGAGAAGCAGTACAAGGGCGTAACCGAGGAAGACGCAATGGTGGCGCTCTATCCGCTGGTCACCTTCAGTAACAATCCGACTGCAGCTTCGATTGACACCCCGCTGCATGGATTTCTTCCGTTCGCCCATGTCGACCACCTTCACCCAGATTGGGGCATTGCTCTTGCAGCCTCCGCGAACGGCAAAGAAAAGATGGAGGAGTTCAACAAGGAATTCGGCCAGAAGCTCGCGTGGCTTCCCTGGCAGCGACCTGGGTTCGAACTCGGCATGATGCTGAAGAGGATCGTCGCGGAGACGCCTGGATGCGATGGAGTCGTGCTCGGCGGGCACGGTCTCTTCACTTGGGGGAACACACAACGCGAGAGTTATCTCAGCACCATCACGATCATCGACCAGATTGGCCAATTCATAGAGCGCCATGGCTTGACTGCAGGGCACAAGCACTTCGGCGGTGCCAAGGTGAAGTCGCATCACCTTCGAGAGAAGGTCGCGGCAGAGGTACTGCCTTACCTTCGAGGGGCAGTGTCGCGCAAACAGCGCTTAATAGGCAGCTTTACGGACACGCAAAGCGTCCTGGACTTCGTGAACTCCGAGAGCGCCGAGAAGCTGGCGCACTTGGGTACAAGCTGCCCGGACCATTTCATCCGCACTAAGATTCGACCGATGTTTCTCAAGTGGGACCCGGCTTCCGACGCAAGCTCAATCCCTCAGTTGATCGAAAGCTCTCTTGAGACCTATCGCACGGAGTATTCAGATTATTACTCGAAACATGCGCTGCCCGATAGCCCTAAGCTGCGTGATGCGAGTCCCACAGTCGTGTTGCTGCCGGGAGTTGGTATGTTCACGTTTGGTAAGAACAAGACTGAAGCCCGGCTTACGGGGGAGTTCTACATCAACGCGATCGGTGTGATGCAGGGAGCAGGAGCATTAGGCGCTGGCGTGAACTGTACCGATATCCCACAGGCTGGCCCTGCCGCTTCCGCCGACCAGTTCAGCGTGTATCAGAACTATGTTGCGCTGCCGCCGAGCGAGGCTTTCCGTATCGAATACTGGGCGTTGGAAGAAGCAAAGATCCGACGTCAGCCTCCCGAGAAACAGCTTAGCCGACAAATTGCGCTAATCGTCGGCGGCGGTAGCGGAATCGGCGCGCAGGTCGCACTGATCGCAGCCGAACGGGGTGCGCACATCATGATCGCCGACCGTGACGTAGAAGGCGCGAAGCGCGTGGCCGAAGAGTGCAAAGCGATCGCGGGTAAAGAGGCCGTCGGCTTCACCTCGATCGACATTCGCGACCGGGCTGCTATCAAGACCGCGCTTGCTGAGACGGTGAAGCAGTTCGGCGGTCTGGACATTCTGATCAATACGGCCGCGCTCTTCCCTTCCTCCCCGGACGGCATCATCAGCGATGCGCAGTGGGGACTTACGCTTGAGGTAAATGTGACGGCGAACTACCTTCTCGCCGATGAAGCAAAGAAGCTTTTCGACGCCGAGGGCCTCGATGGCAGCATCGTGCTTACGAGTTCCGCTAATGCGGTCGTCGCAAAGCGTGGATCGGAAGCCTACGACGTGTCGAAGGCGGCGCTGAGCCACCTGGTGCGCGAACTTGCAGTCAGCATGAGTCCGAAGGTACGGGTGAATGGAATAAGCCCTGCAACCGTGGTTAAGGGATCGACAATGTTCCCGCGCGACCGCGTGAAAGCGTCGCTCACAAAATACAACATTCCATTTGAGGAGTCCGGAACCGACGATGACTTGCGGAACGCTCTCGCGCATTTTTATGCCAAGCGGACGTTGACGCATACGCCGATCGATCCGAAGGATTGTGCGGAGGCCATCATGTTCCTGGCAGGACCGCTGGCCCGATGCACAACGGGTCACCTGATTCCGGTTGATGGGGGCCTGGTCGAGGCGTATTTGCGATGAGCTCGGCCGATGGGGCCTTTCCCAGGAACAGTGTTCCGAACGATCGCCGGGCACTCGTTGCCATCGATCTTGGTGCGGAGAGTTGCCGAGTCAGTATTCTGCGCTGGATTGGTGACAAAGCGCCGATTCAACTTGTCCATCGCTTTCGGAATGGCCCTGTGGAGCGCGCGACGGGCCTGCACTGGCCGCTGGCGAAGATCATCGATGGTGTGGAAGAGGGTCTCCGCAAGTGCGCCGCGATTGCCGATGAAGGTGTGCGCTCAATTGCAATTGACGGGTGGGCAGTAGACTATGTCAGGCTTGATGAAGGCGGTCACGCCATTGCCGAACCGTTTTGCTATCGCGACGAGCGCAATGTCCGTGCGGAGGCCCAGGTACACGAGCGGCTTGTGCCGCTGCGAATGAGAGAGATAACAGGGATACAGCTTCTGCCGATAAACACCCTCTATCAGCTGTATGCAGATAGACTGAGCGGCTCATCGGAGATGCGGTGGCTGAATCTGCCGGAGTATCTGCTTACTCGATGGGGAGCAGAGCCCGTCGCAGAGTTTACGAACGCAACACATACTCAGTTGGTCGATCGGTATTCGCAGAACTGGAGTCGGGAGATCTTTCGCGATGCAGGCCTGAACATTGAGCTCGCGCCGCGCATTGTGCCACCGGGAACGCTCCTCGGCAAACTTCAAGGTTCGCTCAAGCATCTTCCGGCATTCGCTGATACAGAGCTGATCGCTCCTGCATGCCACGATACGGCGTCTGCGATCGCTGGCATTCCGGCTGCGGGAGACGACTGGGCCTACATAAGTTCTGGGACATGGTCGCTGGTCGGAACAGTTACCCAGCAGCCCGTCGACGGCCCGAACGTTCGCGAAGACTCCTTCAGCAACCTTGGTGGAGTGGGCGGCACGAACTGCTTTCATAAAAACGTGAATGGCATGTGGATGTTGAAGCAGTGCCAGAATGCGTGGGCCGAGCAGAGATACGAGCCAACCATCTCCGAGCTTCTAAGTGCCGCAGAACAAGAACCAGCACCGGCAGTCCTGCTGGATGTTGACGAGTCTGATCTGCTCCGTGTTGGCCAGATGCCACAACGCATCAATCGCCAGCTCATCGCAAAGGGAGCGGAGCCTTTCAAAGAGAGTCCTGTGAGTGCTCCGGCGCTGACTGCCCTGATCCTGCATAGCCTTGCACGTCGGTATGCGGAGGTGCTCACACGCATCCAGGAGCACACTGAAAAAGAAATTAGGCATATTTATATTGTTGGCGGCGGATCGCAGAACACTTTTCTCAATCGCCTTACTGAGGAGGCGACCGGGTTCGCGGTTCATCGCGGCTCACCTGAGAGTTCCACCATCGGCAACTTCGCCGTACAGCTTGCCACGCTTGAAAGCGAGATACCAGCTTCATCGGCCGAGTTCGCGTATGCTGTTCGCGATTGGAGTCTCCACCTTAACGCTCAAATGGACTGAGCTAAGTCGCTCAACAGATCTGCACCACACCCAAGCTAAGTAGACTCGCCACTTTCTTGAGCTTTGCAGCTCCGTGTCCAATGCCGATGGCACAGTGGTGAGCTGGCCCGTAGGAGTTCCACGTCTCAGCAAACCCTCGCGCACCAAGACCGAAGCGATAGCGGCTGTTCGTGTTGCCAATCTGCAGGATGGGACCGGCGACGCTCTCACCCTCGGCGACCAGAAGCATGAATCCGCGCTCGCGATCTTCAACGACAGAGAGCAGCGTCACCGGACCGTGCCTAACCGACATCTCCACCGAGAGCCCCGAGCCAACTTTACCGTGGTAAACCGTCAGTGGCCGCACCTTAATCCGATCCTGTGCGATGCCAATGTGGCCTGGGCCATCGTGGCCCATCAGCACAACGTCTTCGTTGAAATCTATGGCATAGTACTCCGTGAACGAACCACCCATGCCCAGCAGATCCATGATCTTCATTGCGATCACGTTCTTTACTTCGTACTCGCCGGCAACTGGAATTCCTCTGCCCGTCAGCATCGAGGTGCCGAGGATGATCGAACTCATGGTCGCCTCGTTCTCTGGAACGCCGCTGCCTTTGTAGTAGTAGGCCATCATTCCAAGATCTTTCTCTGCAACCAGGCGATCGAGAGCTATGGAGATTTGAGCGGCCCGAGTGAGTTCGGCATCGGAGCAGTCACTGCCGATGGCAAAGAATTCGCGAAAGGCCAGGATCTTTTCGACAACGGCGGCCCCGGATGCATCGTGCCGCAGTGCTGTCAGCTCATCTACCTCGACCATCTCAACATGAAGATCGAAACGACCGCTTACCTGTGCGAGGTCGGTCGCGATATCCAGCATTCCGCCGTAGTAGTGGCCCAGAAGACCGAGGCGAGTGTGCGCGAGAACGTGAACCACTTCCGCTGCACGAAGCCAGTCGTTCAGGTCCTGCCAGCAGCGTGGATCGTTGTGCAGCATCCCCGTGATCTGAATGAAGCCGATTTCGAGACGCCGCAACACGTTTGCGATCTCGGGGATGGGGCAGGCGCTGCAGTAGGCCAGCCACTCTCCAGTCATCGCGGTGCGGTCCTGCATGGCGTTGAAGCCATCGTACTCGATTGCGGCGTCCGGTTGAAGGTTCAGCAGGATAACAGGGACCTTGGCGCGCTTGATGAGAGGTAGAACCGTCGACGAGAGAGCGTAGGTTGTTACATAGATGAGAAGGATCTCTATGTCTTCTTGTCGGCAACGGTGGCCCACAGCGAGCGCCTTTTCCGGGGTGTCGACAAGGCCGAGATTCACGACCACGCGAGATGGAGTACTGACAAGATCTGCGACCTCGGCGACGTAGCCTGTAAGCCTTTGTTCGAGGCCGGCAAACTGACTCCAGTATGCTTCGAGGCCAAGTCCCACAAGTCCAATCCGAAGCTGCTGGTACTCACTGCGCATTGCTCTCTCCTGATCTATTTACTGTTGCGAAGCAGATGGCTCGAGCTGCTGCGGCGTTACGTCGCGGGGCGAGACTTTTTGCTGAATCAGAGTTCGCGCATGTAACGTGCGGAAGCGTTCGATAGCTTCCTTCGCTTCAGCGGTGTGTCCGAGTTCCCGCTGCACTTGCGAAAGGCGATACCAGTTTGCTTCATCGTCGGGGTCTGCGTGGGTCGCCCGGTCGAGATAGGGTAGAGCTTCTGCTGGTTGATGAAGAATATCCAGAACACTGCCGAGGCCAAGCTCCGCCTCGGGGAAGTCCGGATATATTTCAAGCGCCGCGATAAAGGAAGTGCGTGCGGCCTCAGGCTCACCCGCGATGCGATGAAGCTCTCCTACTTCGTAGAGTGCACTTGCATTGTCAGGATTGATCTTCAACTCGGCCTGAAACTCCTGCATCGCCTGATCAAGATCGTCCGCACGGTGCTTATCTCGGGCACTCTCACGATAGGCGCGACCGATCCGGTAGTGAACGCCAGGCCGATGGGGGTCGATCGTGAGAATGGTGCGGTACTCTGCGATTGCGGCATCGTGCGATCCCGCTGACTCAAGCGCCTCAGCCTGCGCCTGGTGTCGCCACACTGATTCAGGCGCGACTTCCACGAGCTTCTGCACGGTAAGGTAAGCGAAGCTGCCGAAGACTCTTTCGTTGTGGTAAAGAATCTCGGGATCCGCAGGGAAAAGCTTTTGCAATGTCAGCGCAACCTGCACCGCATCGGCTTCGCGATGAACCCCGGTGTAGGCGCGTTCAAGCTCAAGTCCGCTGAGACGTTTTATCTGCGGGTCCTGCGCTTCCTTGTATGTGGTTTCTAAAGCAGGAAGCGCTTCTTCGAAGCGGTCAAGCTCTGCGAGTGACATCGCTATGAGGCCGTCCAGCCCTGGAAGCGAAGGCTTCAACCTACGAGCTTCTGTGAGTTCATGAAGAGCGTCGGGAAAAAGCTTCTCCTGAAAGTCGATTGCTCCGAGCGAGGCGTGTACCTCGGCGATCTGCGGTGCGAGCTTCGCAAGCGCTTTGTACTCCCCGCGCGCTTCCTGCATGTGGCCAGCCAACAAAGCCTTCTGGGCGATTGCGTAAAGACGTTCCACTTCGGTCTGCTGGACGTCCTGCGCTAATGCAAACCGCACGGCGAAGAGCGTGACCGCACCTACTGAGATCAGGATACGCATCATTTTACCTTCAGCATCCCTTCCATCAGGAAGCGCCGCCCGGCTCCTTCCGAAGAATCTGCACGGGCCCAAGTAAACCAGACGGAACCAGTTTAGAGGATGCTTTGTATGGGTTATGAGTGGTAAAGGTGTATTTCGTTGTTGCATCGGGCTGGGCGTCACCGATGAGGCGGTTGACCCACAGGTTCGCGACTCGTATCTCGACTGTGTTGCTGCCCGGCTTCAACGCACCCGAGACATCGACGCGGTAAGGAGCCTTCCACACCGTGCCAAGCGGGCGACCATTCACCGTGATCTCCGCGACATTCGCGACATCGCCAAGATCAAGCCAGAGCTGCTCTCCCTTATGAAACCATGATGCGGGCGCGTCAATTGATTTCGTGTAGGTCGCATGGCCGGCAAAGTATCGGATCCCTGTGTCGGCGTTCTCGCTCAAGGATGCCAGAGATGGAATCTCCACTTGCGGTGGAGCGCCGCGATTGGCTTCGAACTTTACAGTCCAGGCTCCGGACATGGGCGCAAGGACGGCTTCATGACTTAATGGAAGCGTGAACGAGGCGCTCGGCGAAGGCTTGCGGAAGACGACGAAGACCGTCTCGTAAGGATCCAACACCAGTGGCACTGACGTGCTCCCATTGGCAATGGTGTACGAAGCGGGCTCGGACTGGCCAGTATCGGCGTGCCAGATCTCCGCAGTGCGGCCAACTACCCGGAAGGTTGCGGTGACGGCGGCCTTATGATTTCTCCGGTTGTCGACGTAGTAGATGTCCGCATCGCCCAGCTTTCGATGCACAAACAAGACTTCGGCATCGGAGCTCGAACCAACTTGCGGTGCCGAGCAGCTGAAGTCCTGCGAAACAGATGCGACCTTCAATGCGTCAGCTACCGGCATCCCGTGAAGGACACGACCCTTGCCGTAAGAATCTTTCACCCCCCACATCTTTGCGACGATGGATTGGAACTGCGCGTCATCGTCCGCAAGGCTTGGAGTGCCGACGGGTTGCTCTCCTATGACTACTGCCCCTTCTCGCACCAACTGCTCTATCGAACGCAGGACCGGCAGGGACATGTGGCTGCTGTAGGGATCGAGGATGAGGACGCGATAGCGCATACCGCTCTTCGTCGTCAGTGCTCCGTCGTTCACTTTTAGCTCATGGATCAGAGCGTCAGCGTTTACGTAGTCGAAGTTGTAGCCTTTTGGAACATCAGGCGACTTGGCGCCGAAGATGGCGGTCAGGTTCGAGTCTTCTCCGTAGAAGTAAGCGATGTCAGCGACGAAGTGCCCCTGCTGCAACATCCAGGCGCTGCGCGAGAGATAGGTGATCCACGGCTCAGCCTGCTCTGCCCATATCTCGTTGCGATTGAACCATTGGCCGAACGGCCCAAGCGTCAGCCCCGGCGCTTTCCCAACAAGCGGCTGATGGGCCGATTCGTGGATGACGAATCGATTTAAGCCATTGGCAAGTTCCTTGTCTGCCGTTGGCTTCAGCGTTGCCGGCGACCAGCCCCAGGGATTGCTAGAAGCAGTAAGCGACTCTGCGGCGACAAGATTCTGACCATAGATGTGCGCGACCGAAGCAGACTCGCGAACATCGGCATTGTAGCCATATTGTTCCTCGTTTACGCCCGGCTGCTGAACCCATGTGGCCGACATGGGAACGTCGTCAGCCTTCTTCATCTCCATGCCATCGCCAATAGTGGCGCGGCCCTCCTCATGCGACTCGCCATACTGGCCCATGCCGCGCCCGTGCAGCATTGCGGCGATGGTCCCATAGTGATTCTCCGCGAGCAGATCGGCGATCGTCTTACGAACATCCCAGAGAAAGCGGTCGCTCTCTTCGGCACTACCGACGATGCGGCCCGTCATTACAGGCAGCCAGGGCAGAGGATCGTAGCCGCGACGCCTGGTGAACTCGGCAACCATCTGCTCGGTCCAGTTCTGTGTTCCCGCCTCCCAGCTATCCGTGATGACATATTTCAAACCGCGTTTGCCCATCATGCCGCCGGTTGCGTCCTTATAGCTGTCGAGATAGTGGTCGAAGTATGCCGTGACATCTTCCTTGCTCAGCTTGTCGACCTCCGGGCCTGTTGCTTCTGGCGGAGCAGGATGATTCGTGATTCCGGTGAGCGAATAACCTAGCCTTATGACTGTCCATCGACCGGCGGGCGGAGTCCAGTCGAGCGTCCCATCCGACTTCATCTTCGAAGTAAGGTCGATAACGTCAGACTTGGCGATGGTCGAGGTTCCCTCAGATTGAGCCGTCGCAAAGGCGTAGTTATCAGGCAATGCTGCGAAAGCTGCTTTCTCCTCAAAACGATTGACGCGGGCCTCGGTATGGAGCTCGAGCTCTGCGATTTCGTGCGTCGTTGGCGGCGCGGCCACCTTCATGCCTAGTTCGCTGTTGTCGAAGGGCAGTATGGGTGCAACCGGCTTTTCCGTGAAGCTGAGCCGGAAGTAGCGGGCGATTTTTGCGGGAAAGGACATCGTGTGTTGAACAGCGCCGAAGGTCGGCAGACGAACGACGGACGTGAAGGTCGCACCGTCCTCGCTGGATTCGAGCACGGGGCCGTCGTTCGTCTCCGAACCAAAGAGTGCGAGCGGGTCGCGAGGACCTCCGGCAGCGTAGGTCACAGCGCGAATCGCTGTCGGCTTGCCGAAGTCGAACTGGATCCAGGAGGTCTGGCCAGGAGCGGCGACTGGTATGCCGGTGGAATGATTAAGGTCGCCATCCCACAAGAGTTCGGCGTTTGGTTTGCCTCCACCGCTTGCGGTCACCTTCGGCTTCAACTCCGCCATTGTGTGCGCGTCGGCAGGCTCGCGGATGGCAATGACGGCCACGTCGGAGGAGAAGTCGATTGCCTTGGGCGCAGAGTCGCCGCCCATAGAGCCCATCAGATCGGGCTGGGCAAGATTGCCATACGGCCCCGTCTCCGAGGGCACAGGAGGCAAGGTACCATGGAATGCTGTGCCGCCTTCAATGTGCGTCTCGCTCCAGACAAGCTTCTTCATCGCCTGCGACGGCTTGACCCAAGGGCCACCACTCTCGCTCCAGCCGGGAGAACCAGCAACTGCCATTTCGAAGCCGAGCGAGTCACCTTTCTTAATCGCGTGCAAGAAGGCAGCCTTCCACTCCGGTGTCATGTAGATGAGGCGCTTGTCGACGACCTGGGGAGTATTCAGTGCGGCATCGAAGTTCTGAAACCCGGCGATACCGACGCGATGCATCCACTCCAGATCGAGATCGATGCCCTCCGTCGTGATGTTGCCGTTCATCCAGTGCCACCAGACGAGAGGACGGGCAGCGGCGGGTGGTGATTGAAAGCCCGCTTCGAGTGCCGGCGTATTTGCGGCAGCAGTCTGCGCATAGACCCTCGCAACAGCCCCATTGCAAAGAACCGCAGCCATTAGCAGGGTCGTTGTCAGCCGATGAGTTCTTGTCATTGATGTCATATCGTAGCTCGGCCTTCTTAGTTTGTTCCTGATCTGAGAGTGGATGCACGTTCGCTCGCGAGTTTCGCCTTCAAGCTATAGGTGCCGGCAAATAGTTCATAGACCCCGTCGCCCACTTCATGGGCCATTGATGATTTACTAAGCTCGGCTCCGTCTAGGGTAAAGCCACTCGCATTGGTGCTTGCAATGGGAAGCCGCGCGACGGTGTTGGGAGGAATCGTGACTTCCCAGGCGACATCCCCTCCGCTTACCTTCCACGACGACTTGACGGGTCCATACGGCGATTCGTAAGTGAAGTCGAGATGGCCAAGCCGGGAATCGAAATTAGGGTGCAGCAGAACCGTATGGAAGCCAGAATCGCTCGTGAGAGTGTCGATGCCTGCCGCGTAGCGGTACACCCACTCCGCAACCGCGCCATATGCGTAGTGGTTGTAGGAGTTCATGCTGGGGTCATTGCGCATGGTGTCGCCGTTCCAGCGCTCCCAAGTGGTGGTTGCGCCATGGTCGATGAGATAGCCCCATGATGGATAGCCCTTGTTCAAGAGCAAGCGATATGCAACGTCACTGTGGCCGGTGTCGGAGAGGACTTCAAGCAGGTAGGGTGTGCCGAGAAAACCGGTGCCGAGGAGCCAATGATTTTCCTCGATCTTGCGGATGAGCTTCTCGGCCGCGGCTGCTCGCAGTTCGTGCGGCATCAAATCCATGTGCAAAGCGAGTACATAACCGGTCTGCGTCTCGATGACATGATTCTTATCAGTCGAGACATCTGTCCCGGACATCGTAGGAGGAGGAATACTAGGGAAGGAGTCGTTCGCTCCGACGAATCCATCGGAACGAATGTACGCTTTCTGGAACGCGGTTTTGATCTTCTCAAATCTCGCTGCATACCGTCCCGCATCAGCGGTCCGCTTTGTCGCCAGGGCCATGTCGCGCATCATCGAGACATCGTATGCCCAATAGGCGGTGGCGACGAGATCTTCCGGTGTGGTGATCGTCGGGGTTAGCCAATCGCCAAAGGCGGCACCAAAGCCATTACGCCAAAGGAAGTCGGGATTGTCTTTCTCGATGGCGGTGAGGTAACTCGCCATCCCATCCCAGTTTTCGTCGATGATCTTTGTATTGCCGCTCTGGACCCAGCCGGTCCACGGAATGATTATGCCGGCGTCGCTCCAGGCGGCGCCGTAACCGGGATTGGGTGTGCTTGTGCCAGGTGCGAAGATGCCGTACATGGGCGAGCTCTTCTGCGTTCCCTGGAGATCAGAGGCATACTTCTGGCTGAACGTGGTCAGGTCCATGTTGAAGGCGGCTGTACGCCAGAAGACCTGCGCATCCGCGCTCCAGCCAAGACGTTCGTCACGCTGCGGGCAGTCCGTGGGGACGCCCACAAAGTTCGATCTCTGGCCCCACAGCACATTGCTCCAGAGCTTGTTGATCATTGTGTCGCCAGTTGTGAACTCCGTAGTGAACGGTGCATCCGTGTGGAGCACTGCGACCTTTACCGCCTCGAGCGTAGGCTTTACGTTGAGGCCGGTGATCTCCAGATAACGAAAGCCATGGTAAGTGAACTGTGGTTGCCATGACTCCGGCATGCCAGTTCCTGCGAGGATGAAGTGATCGGTCGCTTTCGCGGTGCGAAGGTTCTCAATGTACATCGTGCCGTCGGCGTTCAGTACCTCGGCGAAACGAAGTCGAATGTCCTGCCCACGTTTGCCCTGAAGCAGCAGACGCGGCACAGCGCTCATGTTCTGACCGAAGTCGTAGATGTAAACGCCCGGTTCAGGATTGCTGATCGCCTTCGCCGTCATCACGCGTTCTTCGCGAATCGGCTGAAAATACTGCGAGACGATCCGCGGCTCGTTGGGGGTGACCAGCGCAACATTCTTCCAGCTTGCGTCACTGTAGCTGGACGTGTCCCAGCCCTTTTCTTCGAGTCGAGCGTCATACGTCTCGCCATCATAGATTTCGGCAAAGGTGGTGGGCGAAGAAGCAGCTTTCCATGTCGCGTCGGTGCTGATCCATTCGACAGATCCGTCGGAGTGTTCGACACGGAGTTGCGCTTTCAACGCCGGCTGTGTGACGCCGTAGTTGTTTCCCTGCCGGAACCACATCAGCGGTGTGCTGTACCAACCGGGCGCCAGGTAAGCGGAGATGGCGTTGCTACCCTGCTTCACCTGTTTCGTAACATCGTAGACCTGGTAAGGAACATGTTCCCGAAAATCCATCCAACCTGGCGCAAGCACCTGATCACCGACAACCTGGCCGTTCAAGTGGAACTTGTAAGCTCCCAGGGCGGTTGCGTAAAGACGCGCAGAGGTGATTGGCTTGTTTTCGTCGAAGGTGTGACGTAGTGCGGCGACAGGACCGCTCGGCCACGGTAAGCCTTGGGTCGTAGCACCGAAGTTGTCCGAATGCGGTGCGTAAGGCTCGGCTGGATTCCAGGCCGCATCGACGAACTTAGGGGCGTACCAGCTACCGTCGGCGTTAAGGCTCGCCTTCCACCCGGCACTGGCCGACGAAAGCAGGTCTGTCGTGCCGTCCTTATATAGGAGATACAGGCACATGCTCATCGGCGTCTGCGTATCCGCTGCGCCCATCTGTCGCGACGACACATCGAAGTGCGTCACTTCTATGGCAATCACGTTCTTCCCTTCGCGCAGATCTCCAGCCACGTCCTGCATCTCGTACGTGCCCCACGGGGTCTGTTTCCACTTCGGAAGTGTTCCAGCTACACGAACCTGCTTCCCATTCACCCACGCGGCTGTCGCGTCCTCGCCTGTAGTGTAGAGATCCGCGCGCGCGACAGCTTTCGACGGTGAGAACTGAAAGCGGAAGTCGTGGTGGGTATCACCCTTCGCGGCGTAACCCTGGACCTTTGTGTTGGTGATCCACAGAGCGCCAGAGGTACGAAGGCTGTGGAGTTCCTGAGGCTCGTGGCCAATCCACTTCGCCTTCCAGTTTGCGGAGTCCATTAACCCGGTCTCCCACCAGCTTGCATTGCTGACGGGATATGGCTTGCCGTCCTTGTCCCACACCTGTACTCGCCAGTAGTAGCGATGCGAAGGCTGCAATGTGGGGCCACCGTATGGCACTCCTGCAGATTGTGAGGATGCGACGCGACCGGAGTCCCAGACATCAGACTTGCCGTTTGACGAAGAGGAGACTGTGAGTTGATACGCTGTCTGCTTCGCGCCTTGCCGGCTATCGTTGAGACGCCACGAAAGGACGGGTGCAACAGTATCAATGCCCAGCGGCTCAATCATGGAATCACTGCGCAGACTGGACGGTTTCGCAATACCGCTGGCCGCCATGGCCATGTTTGTGACCAGAAGCAAGACGAAATTAACCATCGCCGCAAACGCACACCTTTCTATTCTTCCGTGTCTCATGTGGCCCTTTATCCGCAGAGTTTCAGCCTGCCGGTTCAGCGATAAGTTACGGCCGCAACCTCGAAGGGTTGCAGCTTCAGAGTATGTCCGGAGATTTTTTCTTTGGCAGGAGGACCATCGCCGGTAGATGGCGCGACTAACTCGACCGACGCACCGTCCACGTCTGAGGGCAGGTTCACCGGCACTTCGCGGTTTCTCTTATTCAGGATGAGCAGCTTCTTCCCAGCCCTTGTGTCAAATGCCTGAATCGAGTAATCCGTGCTTGAACTTGTCGTGTCCACCAGCTTGTCTCCGGGCCCAAAATTGTTCTTCAACAGCTTCAGCACCCAGTATCGGGGGTTGGGCTGGCCCGTTTCGTAGTTCACCATGCTCACGCTTGGAAACTGGGACTTATAACCCACCAGTTGCGATTCACCGAGCACATCGATTCCCATTAAGGCGGTCTGCATGTAGATATAGGCGTACATGGAGCCTGCTAGGTTCCAATAGCGGGCTGGTTCCGGCTTCGCAACGTAGCCGGGTGTGTTGATCTCCTTACCATCTTCAGAGAGGATGACGCCAAGCTCATCCAGGTCTGTTTTCACGGAAGGGTTATAACGTTTGCGAATTGTTTCGATATAGCGGGTCGTCGCGAGAAATCCATTTGCCTGATCAAAGAAGGTGTACTGCCAATTGTCAATCGTCTGGTCCGCGCTTGGAGTTGCGTAGAAGTGGTACGTGATGAAGTCGATTGGCGTACCGGGCTTGTGGTTCTTCGGATTAAGAAAATACTCGACCAGCTCAGGCCCGGTTCCGACGCTCGGCTGCGCGAGAGCAAGCGCCATGAACTTGATGTCCGGATCGATCCTGCGCATCGCCGCCGTCACAGAATCGTAAAATCGCGTGTACATCTCGGGCGACCAGTGATGCTCAAACTCGATCTCGTTCAGCACTTCCCAGTAGGCGATCTTGTAGTGGTGTCCTGATTCGTGATGCTTGCCAGACTCATCCGTGAAGCCGCCCTTTGTATACCAGGAGAGGAGCCGCGCGAAGTACTCGGAGACCTCCTGCATCGACGGATCACGGAGTTCCGTCCCTTGTGTGTAATTCCAGAAGACCTGATTTGGATCGTCTGGAAACGTCACAGGCTTGTCAGTCTTCCACATCCAAGCGGGGATAGTGCTGAAGTTCAGGATCACACTGTGACCGTTTGTCGCCTTCATGAAATCATCCAGCGTCGGATCGATGTGCGAAAAGTCCCATGACGTCTTACCGTCAGACGGGGGGGCGAGTTCAGCTACGGCCTGGCGCGGATAAGGCAGCCACGGAACATACCGTACATAATCTGCTCCCAGATCGTGAAGCGCCTTAAAGGCACCATCGTGCAGCCTGGCACCTCGCAGCAGCATAGGGTTCACTACTACCTGCAATGTTGGAATGGACTTTGAAGTAATTGAGGTCTTGGCCCAATCTATCTTTACCTCATCGGTGGATGCCTGCGCTTTTCCTTCAGCGTGTCCCAACAGTGCAAGTGCCGTGACGGTCGCGGCGGTAAACAGTTTCTTCACGCGGGTCATCTTATTCTTTCGTTGTTCCAGTCATCATGAAGAAGGAGGGGAGCAGGACAGAACTCCCCCATACCAGGGAACGTAGCAATCGCCTAGAAGGTTATCTTTGCGCCGAGCTGAACAACGCGGCCAGGGCGCGCCGAAATAACTTGTCCAAATGTGTTTATGGTGCTTCCAAGTGAAGTTTGATCATTTACGTTTCGATCGATGGCACCCGTACCCGGCCCGGAAGCAGCCGCGGTTGGAGAACTAGGGTCAACACCATACTGCGCGTGATTAAAAGTATTGAACGTCTCGAGCCGCAGTTGAAGATTGATCCTGTCGTAGACGGAGAAGTTCTTGAGGGCGCCAATATCGAAGTTGTTAATGCCGGGCTCACGAAGAATGTTTCGTCCGCTATTTCCATAGGCACCTGCAAGTGGTTGCGAGAAGGAGGCGGTGTTGAACCATTCGTTCAGGCTCTTATGGAAGCCGCTGTTGGCACCTCCGGTTATGTCGGCGCGCTGTGTGTAGGCCGAGAGCAGGCCGTACTTGTCATTCGCCAGAACAGAGAATGGGAAGCCCTTCTGGAAGGTTGCGATACCCGTAAGCTCCCAACCACCAACCGCAAGATCGGTGATCTTGTTGGCGCCTCCAAGGAACTTCTTACCTTTTCCAGTGGGAAGGTTGTAGACGAAGCTGGCGACAAACCGCTGGCCCACGTCAAAGTCCGACCGAGCATAATCGCGCGAGGGATTGCGGTCGTCCAGGTGACCTGCAAAGCCATTGGTCGCTCCAATACCGGCAGCAGCCGACTTGTCGTCCATGCTTTTCGAGTAGGTGTAGACCAGCACTGCGGCAAGGTCGCTGGTTCTACGCTCGAACTTTACATTTCCTGCGTTGTAGTTGGAATAGCCACTCCAGCGGCTGTCGAGTGTTCCTGTCGTGTTCGTGAAGTTCGGAAGTGGTCTGCGGTCCGCGGTCGGGCAGTCACCGGCCGTTCCCTGGCTCGCATCACAGATAGCGGGACTTGCCACAGGAAGCGGCTCGTTGATGTTGACTCGGTCAAGGAGATGCGTACCCTTGTTGCCGATGTAGTTGACTTCCAGCGTAGTGTTTGCCGCCAGTTCACGCTGCACAGAAAGCGTATACTGCTGGACGTACGGGTTGATAGGGTTCTCCGAGATGATGACAGCGACAAACTGGCCACCATCCGTTGCAACGCTGACCGCGTGCGGAGCAGCAGTCGCTGGAAACAGTGCGTCTGTCACCTTGGGAACACCAGGCGCTGTCACTGGGTTGATGTTGGTCCGAACTACGTACGGGTATAGGTCGCCTGAGTCATCAATTTCGCGTGTCTCTGTGGAGTCAAAGAAGATTCCATAGCCTCCGCGAATCACCGTCTTGCTGTCGCCAAACGGGCGGTATGCAAACCCGAGACGAGGTGAGAACGGCAGGTACGAAGGGCTGCGCGGATTGTTACGACCGCAGTAGCGATAGAAGCCGTTCCCTGCTGGCGCGATGCCGTCTGTAAGGAGCTTTGGATTAGCGAAGCATAATCCTCCGCCGGCATTCGCCGTGTCGATCCAGAACATCTTATTGTCTGTTTCGTAGGGGATCGTCCGGAAATCCCAACGGAAGCCAAGATTCAATGTGAGATTGCTCGATGCTTTCCAGTCATCCTGGAAATAGGGACCGAAGTACTTGAAGTGGAATTGGTTCAGGTTGCCTGGGACCCCTGCTGTTGCAAATGGGCCCGGCTGAAAGGTTGACGCACCAGAGTAGTACCCAAGCAGGAAGTCGGCAGTTGCGTTGCCTGTGCCGCAGTATGCCGTGGGGCATGGGTTGGCGGTGTTTGTTCCGGCGCCAGGCGCAGTTCCGCCGTTCGTCAAGACAGTTCCGCTTGCATAGCTGTATGAGCCGAGGAAGTTGCTCGACAAATTCCTCTTTTGTATCCAGCTACGGTAATCGAATCCAAAACTCAGAGTGTGCTTGCCATGAATCGAAGTGAACGAGTCCGCGAGTTCGTACTGCGGGATATCGCTGGTTGCAGGATCGTTGCCTGGGCTTCCGAAGGTGCCGTTGAACCCGCCAATACTTATGTTCGGGTACCCGCGCGCATAGTCGGGAAGGTTAGGAAAGATGCCGTTGAGACCTAGAGCCGCAGCGTCCGCCACGGACGCCGGGTTTGTGGACTGCAGCGACTTCGCCGAGAGATTTCCATAACGGAAATTGTTGACGTTGTTTTGTCCCAGGCTGATCGAATGACTGATCTCCCAACTTACCGAGTTCTCCGTAAAAACATTGAGTCCGAAAGGAGTCGAGGTCGTACCGGCAGTGTTGTTGAGGTACTGAGCCCGCGTGTACCGGCCGAAGACGGAGCCGTACTTCTTGAGATTCTGGTCAAGACGGTAGGTCTGCTGGTCGGTGCTGTTGGCGAGGGCTGTCCTCAGCACATAGCCATTGGCGACTCCCGGAACATTAGGTGCTGGAATGAGGCTCGCTGCCAGTGTGACTTTCGCGATGTTCGAAAAGCGATCCGTCGGGATCACGTTTCCAGGGAACGGCGCGCCCGTAGTGGGATCGATTGGCTGGCAAGGATTGCCGGAACTTAAATTTGCATTGCACGCCGCTGTACCGAAGGCCGGCAGGTTGGCCAAGGCGAAGTTACCGGACAGTTGGGTCGGATCGGGAACGAAAGTATTTGTCGGACTGGTTCCAGCAACGATTCGTGCGCCTTCGTAGTTAGCAAGGAAGAAGGTCTTGTCACGACCGTTGTAGATCTTTGGAATCCATATTGGGCCACCGAGAACATAGCCAAACTGGTTTTGGCGAAGTTCGGGCTTCAATGCCTGAAAGTGAGTGCTTGCGTCGTAGGCATCGTTGCGATTGAATTCGAAAATTGAGCCATGAAATTGATTCGTCCCACCCTTGCTGACGATGTTGACCTGATTGGCGCCGAATCCAAACTCGGCCGAATAAGTCTCACTCTGGACTTTGAACTCCTGAATGGCGTCCTGCGAGAGGATCACCGCCGGTGTGTTCAGAGCAGTATCGGTGTTCACCATACCGTCGAGTGTGTAGTTGTTCGACTCTGGACGACCACCACTGATGCTGATCGCATTTCCCTCGCCGCCGCGCATCTGGCCTTGCTCGCCAACGGTCTGGACTGCACCGGCACCGATGAACAGAAGGTTGAGAAAGTTGCGTCCATTCAGCGGGAGCTGGTTCACCTGCTTCTCGCTGACAAGCTGTGAAATCGCGGAGCTGTCCGTGTCAAGTTGAGCGCCGCCGGAGGATTCGACCGTGACCGTCTCAGTTGCTCCACCCAGCTTCAGGGCGCCGTCGACACGCTCCTGTTGCGCGACGACCAGCCCAACGTTGCTGATGGTCGTGCCAAATCCCGGAGCTTCAATCGTGACCTTGTAGGAGCCGGGCTGCAGTTCAGGCACTGTGTACTCGCCTGCCTCGTTTGTTGTGACCGCCCGTTCGATGCCTGTCGCGGTGTTCAGGATCGTGACTTTGGCACTCACGATGGCGGCACCCTCAGCGTCGGTAACGTGGCCGAGGATGGTTCCCGTGGACGCAGCCTGGCCAAATGCCAGCAGCGAACTCGCCATGAGTACCGCGAGTGTAAGCACATTGCGAAGCTTCATAAAACCTCCGGAATTCATACCCGAAACTGTTTCCACTTTGCGGAGAGGCACGGAGACAATCCCGTTGACCCTTATCCGTTTGGCGCAATCAAAATCGCTCTTTAGTTTCGCCGGAAACAATACACACGCCGCATGGCGCTGTCAATAATGAGAAATTGATTGCGTATTGGAACTTAAGCGAGACGAGCATGGGCGGTGACGCATGGCTCGTAAGTCCACATTCGGGCTGCGGCACGAGCATTGCGCCGCCTGCCCGAACGTAGTGCAGACAGGCTGAAGTGAATCGTTTCAGTTGTCATCTCTCGGCATTCGCCGACGATCGTGAACTAGGCGACTTCTATTGAGAAGGGAGATTGTCGCGCGTGATGAGCCGGTGGGAGACGTAGTTATAGGGCGCAACGGTTTGCCCTCGCAACAGCGCCAGGCTGAGATGAATCAGCCTCTCACCGTAGCTGTTAGCCTCGTGCGAGACGGAACCGATAAAGGCCGAAGTCGGCTTGCGAATCTCGTCTTCCGCCTCAGGGATGCAATCCTGGCCGACGATTGCGACCTCCCGCTCCCGCTTCAGTTCACGGACGGCGTCGAGCGCGCCGAGTGCGCTTGTGTCTGTCGCCGCACCAATTAGAATATGCTTGTCTTTTGCGTGCCGCTGCAGGAATGCCGCAACCAGTTTGCGGCTATGATCTCTCATTCCTCGGCCATCAATGCGAACAAAGCACTCCAGGGAAGTTCGGGCATGGTCTCACGCACGCCTTCGAACACGCCAGTGATCCTGCTTTGCACCAGTTGCCCGGCTTCCGCCAGATCAAGTCCCAAGACCCAGTCGGCCCGGCCCTTCCACTTACGCGCGGCGTGGACCGCAAGGGCCTCTCCGGCCTCTACGCCTGCACGGTAATTATCCACGCCGAAGTAAGTTGAATGAGGATGAGGGATATCGACCGCGATCAGGGGAATATTTGCAGCGGCAATTTTGTCAGCGATGATCGGGGCGACGTTCTGTTCAACCTGAAATTCAATCACCAGATCGACGCCTTTTTCGACGAACTGCTCCGCATTTCTGATAGCGGTGGGGCCATGATAGCTATTGTCGAGGATCACCAGGTCAACTCCGCTTGCTGCCGCCGCAAGCTTCAGACTCGCCGTTACAGCGTTTGAGAACGGCATCTCCGTGCTTTGGCTACCAAAGCCGAACCGTACCTTTCTCGCGCGGGAGACATGGCGATAAAGACCATCCTGGGACTGCGACACGTAGCCACGGTGAACGAACGTTTTGAGAATGCGATAGACGGTCGTCTTCGAGATCTTCGTCTTCCGATAGATCGCTTCAAGCGAGATCTGCTGGTTTTCCTGTTGCAGCAGCTCCAGGATGTCGAGGGCTTTTGATAGTACCGGGATCAGATAAAGCCGCTTCGTCGTCTTTCGCATGTCCACTCCCGCGCCGTTTCAATACATACACAGGCTACACGGAGCGATCGAAATCAACTACTACGGTTGAACTGGCCTCTCAGGCATAACTCGTCACGCTCGAAGCGTTGCGCGCACCGCGCTGCTGGATAATTCGTTCCACATAGTCGCTCTCGGCCAGCGCAGCGAGAGGACTTTCTGGTAGCTTCTTCGATACGCGCCAACCCCGCACGATCGGGCGAACGTCCTGCCAGAATGCATCTCGGAAGCACTCCTCCGCCTCTACAAGGCGGCAGGAGTCCTGCAGTTCCACTAGCTTTGCGTGATCAACGAGGGCTGCTTTTGCGTAAAGTTCCTGAGCGGTGCAGACGCTCTGCACCATTGCCTCAACCTTACCCTTCAGGTTGTGACTCTGGTCGATCATGTAGGCGATTCCGCCGCGTTCGCTTGAGTCGCTGCTAAGAATCTCGTGAAAGATGCGGAATACCTGGTAGGGATCGATCGAGCCTAGCGTGAGGTCATCATCGGCGTACTTGCGATCGTTAAAGTGGAAGCCGCCAAGCGCGTTCAGATGCAGCAGCCACGTGACAATCTGTTCGATGTTGGTTCCTTGGAGGTGATGCCCCGTGTCGACGAGCACCTTGGCCTTTGGCCCTGCCTTTTGGGCCAACTGCAGCGCCATACCCCAGTCGGCAATATCGGTGTGATAGAAGGCAGGCTCGAACGGCTTGTACTCGACCAGCATTCGCTGGTCGGGCCCAAGCGCATCGTGTGTGCTCGCCAGCACTTCTTCCATCCACTCGATACGGCGGCGCATGCTTTGCGTTCCCGGATAGTTGGATCCGTCCGAGACCCAGAGGGAGACATCGCGCGTGTTCAGTGCGCGGCCGATCTGGACCGAAGACAGCAGGTGGGAGAGTGCCTGGCCGCGCACCTCAACGCTGGGACTACAGATCGATCCAAACTTGTACTCCTGATTTTGAAAGAGATTCGGATTGATCGATCCGGCCCGTATGCCAGTGCTCTGCTCCAGTTGCTGGATTCTAGGTACGTCTTCGATCCCGTTGGGAAGATCCCATAGGACGTGGAGGGCGAGGCTTGGACTCACGCCTGTGAGCAGGTTCACCTGGGCGGCGTCCGCGAACTTCTCCTCAATGGAAGTCGCGGCCGCTGCTTGAGAGAACTTGCCAAACCGGGTACCTGTATTGGCGAAACCCCATGATGGAATCTCGATTCGGAACTCATCGAGGGCGTGCCAGACTTTCTGCCGATGCTGCTCCGAATAGCCTGCCTCTTGCAACGCCATTGCCGAGCCTCCGAATCCCACTTGTGAAAAGTCTTACCTATTGGAATGTTCTCTAGCCTCTTCTGTGCGACATCTTTTGTCAAGGATTGAGGATAAAGTTCGCCTTCAGCTCTCGCGAAGTTTATTCCAGAAGGAGGATCACATCAAGAAACCGCGGTCCGTGGACGCCTTTGATACGGGTCATCTCAATGTCGGCCGTCGCTGAGGGCCCTGAGATGAAGGTTGTTGGAAGATGCGCTGTTGCGCTTAGGCGTTCGATTGCCTCCGGCACCGTGGCGACAATCTTCGCGGCATCCACGACACAGAGATGGTAGTCAGGCACAAGCGTGGTCGCCCGTCGACCCTGCCCTGGCACGTTCTGCAAAACGATCGTCCCTGTCTCGGCGATGGCAAGCGTGCACTCCGTGAGTATTCCGTCGAAGGTGGTGAGTTTCGCCTTTGACAGGTCGCAGTCTTCGATAAATTCGAAGCCACCGGGAAGCAGCGATGTCGGCAGTCCAGTCGGCACGACGATCCGCGAGACATCGCGAGCCTTCAGCATCTGCGTAACTGCCGTCGTCACACTTGCGGTGGAAGATTCCAGCACTTGTGCGTCATAGTCATGCAGGCGGTGTGTCAGCAGCGTGATGAGTTCGACTCGCGAAGCGTCGGAGTTCCTCCGGTATTCGCGCGGTATTCCTTCCCATGGACCTGACTCGATCTTTGCGGTCGCGCGTTGGATCCGGGCCAGTATCTCGCTGCGAGCATCAGCCACGGCTTACTCCTGCGGCTTCATCCCGCTTGTCCCACCATTCGCGGAAGCTTTGCTTCGGCATGGACTGGAGATCGCGCACTTGCGTCCACCCTCCAAGAAGGCCGGGTAGCCAGCCAATCCATCTCTCCCCTTGACCGTCCTTGCGGGAAAGCGGGAGTTCTGCGATTCGACCAAGTCGTTGTGCCGCACGGAATCGGCGTTCGCTGAGGAAGATCGACGCGACCAGTTTGAGTGCGAGCGCTTCGGGGTCGGCCCAACCCTTCTGTTTCACGACCTTGTTGCGCAGGTGGATCAATACCTCGGGAATGTTGATCTTAACGGGGCAGACCTCGTAACACGCGCCGCAGAGCGACGAAGCATACGGCAGCGACTGGGCGTGCTCCATCTGCATTAATTGTGGCGTCAGGATTGCTCCGATCGGGCCCGCGTATACGGACCCATACGCATGGCCTCCAGTCTGCCGGTAGACCGGGCAGGCGTTCTGGCAGGCTCCGCAACGAATGCAGTTCAGGGTCTGGCGACCTTCCGCATCGGCAAGGATTTCGGTGCGGGCATTGTCCATGAGAACAACGTGGAACGACTTCGGTCCGTCGTTGGCGTGCACTCCAGTCCAGATGCTGTTGTAGGGGTTCATGCGCTCGCCGGTCGCAGATCGTGGTAGCAGTTGCAGGAGGACGCCGAGGTCTTCGTACCTTGGGATCACTTTGTCGATCCCGGCAATCGTGATCAGCGTCTCCGGCAGCGTGAGACACATCCGGCCGTTACCTTCGCTCTCGACGATGCAGACACCCCCCGTCTCCGCAATCAAAAAGTTGGCTCCGCTCATGGCGGTCGGCACGGTCAGAAACTTCTCGCGAAGAAAGAGCCGGGCTGCGTCGGCCAGGTCCTGAGGAGTTATGCCAAGATCGGGCAGGTTCATCTCTCGGCGAAAGATCTCGCGGATTTGCTGCCTGTTTTTATGCAGCGCTGGCACGACGATGTGTGACGGCTGATCGTGGCCAAGCTGAATGATGAGCTCCGCAAGGTCCGTCTCGTACGGCCGTATGCCCGCCTCCGCGAGGGCGGCGTTCAGTTGTATCTCTTCCGTGGTCATCGACTTTATCTTGATGACCTGCTTCGCTCCCGCAGCCCTCGCGAGGTCGATAGCAATCTGCCGCGCCTCCGCGGCGTCGCGCGCCCAGTGAACGACTCCTCCAGCCGCCGTGCAGTTCTGTTCGAACTGCTCAAGGTATTCGCCGAGATGGGCCATCGTGTGCTCGCGAATTCGCTGGCCAGATTCACGAAGCTCCTGCCAGTCGGGCATCTCGTTGACGACGATTCGTCGCTTGTTCTGGATCACGTCCGTAGCGTGACGCACATTCTTGCGCAGTTGCGCGTCGCCCAGAAGTTGACGCGCGGCAATTGGAAACACCTCTGCCGTTCGGGGATCGAGCGTAGCGTGGCGCAAAGGCTCAGGCTCACACGGAACGGTATCTAACGTATGCAGGCTCATGCTCGATCCTCTTCGGTACTCGCCAGGATCTCCGCGAGGTGGACGACTCCGACGCCAGTTCGTTGACGATGGAGAGCGCCATGGATATGCATCAGGCAGCTGTTGTCACAGGCGGTGCAGGCTTCAGCGCCCGTGTTGAGAATGGCCGTCGTTTTTTCCGCAAGCATTGCGCTCGAGACCTCTGCGTTTTTAACGGCGAAGGTACCACCAAAGCCGCAGCACTGTTCGACATTTGCAAGAGGCACCAGATCGATTCCGCGTACGGCCTTTAGCAAAGTCAGTGGGCCGTCGCCGAGATCCAGGTTTCGCAGGCCATGGCAGCTTGCATGGTAGGTGACACGGTGCGGATAGTACGCGCCGACATCCTCCAGCCTCAGCCTGCGGGTCAGGAGTTCGGAAAATTCGAAGATCTTCGGCAGGAGTTCAGCGACATCTCGGATCAGTTGCAGCTTGCCGATCTCCTCCGCCATCTTCGGGTAGTGGTCTTTCATCATCGCCACGCAGGAGGAGGACGGCACAACGATCGCTTCCGCCTCACGAAACTGAGCGACAAATCGTTCGAGCAGCGGCATGGCCTCTTCTTGATAGCCGGTGTTGTAGTGCATCTGGCCGCAGCAGGTCTGACCGACGGGAAAGACGACAGTGTGGCCAAGACGCTCCAGGACACGCACGATCGCCTTGCCTGTCTCCGGGAAGAGCGTGTCGTTGTAGCAGGTAATGAACAGCGAGATACGCAAGGAGCCTCCACTTTGATGCCCAGCACTCTGAGTGCGCGATTCAATAGAGAGTATATTTCCCTTTCGCATTTCCGTTCATGTAGGATGAGTGCGCTTCGTGGCACTCACTCTCATTTGGGGCAAACATGGGTTCGAATCCGTTTCTTGGCGTGCTCTATCACTGGATCGGCGGCTTCGCCTCTGCCACCAACTTTATCCCCTTCCGTGGGATCAAGCGCTGGTCATGGGAGATCTACTGGCTCATCCAGGGTATCGCCGCCTGGCTGGTGGCTCCGATCGTACTCGCCGGGCTGCTGGTTCCGGACCTCTTCCTGATCCTGCGAACCGCCCTGGCGACGAACCCAAAATCAATCTACGTGGCCATCGTGTTCGGGATGCTCTGGGGAGTTGGCGGACTTACCTTCGGTCTCGCCATCCGATACCTTGGCATCGCGCTCGGCTATGCGATCGCGCTGGGTCTATGCACCGCCTTCGGGACTCTTGTGCCACCGATCTTCCACGGACAACTCATCACCATCGCGGGCGAACGCTCTGGCCAGATCATCCTGCTCGGTATCTTTATCTGCCTTATCGCCGTAGCGGTCAATGGTGCTGCGGGTCTTTCCAAGGAGCGCGAGATTACGCCTGAAGAGAAAGCTGAGTCTGGGGAACGCGATTTTTCTTTTGTGAAAGGGGTGCTTATTGCGATCGGCGCCGGCTTTATGAGTTCTTTCTTTGCATTCGGGCTTGATGCTGGAGCCCCGATCGGAGCGATTGCAAAGGCGCATCTGATCGAGACGGGCAGGCCCGAGGTCTTTCAGAACCTCCCTGTATTGGTGGTGGTCCTTTGGGGAGGCTTCGCCACGAATTTTGTATGGTCGATTCTCCTGATTCTTCGCAATCGGTCTCTCGGTCAGTTCACGGGCAGCCCGGGACGAAATCCTATGCGTGCCGTAGCCACCTCGGGCGACACGCTCATGGACCTAGACCTCAACGACGTCGCTCAGCTCTCCCGGCTGTCGAACGCCACGCTGGTCCGCAACTACTTCTTTGCCGCGCTCGCGGGAGTCATTTGGTACTTCCAGTTCTTCTTCTATTCCATGGGTCAGACCAAGATGGGCAAGTATGACTTCTCAAGTTGGACGCTCCACATGGCAAGCATCATCATCTTCGCAACTCTTTGGGGCCTTGCACTTAAAGAGTGGAAGGGCACGAGCCAACGGACGAAGACCCTTGTAGCCTGCGGACTTGCACTGCTGATCGGATCGACGCTCGTTGTTGGATATGGGAATTATTTGAAAGCCGTTGAAACCGGTGCAACATTGGCCAACCGCTAGCGTCACGATCTTGTCACGTCATTGATCTCACTCAAGGAGCTGAAACATGCATTCTAAGCTGAAGGCATCGGCAGTCAACGCGAGGCCCCGTTCCTTTTCGCAGGCGCGGATTGCCACCTGCATCTGCATCTGCTTTGTAGTCTCGCAGGGCGCATTTGCGCAATCTGACAAAGATGCGTTGATGAAGGGCTTCGAGAATCCGCCGTCTTCCGCGCAGCCCCGTGTCTGGTGGCACTGGATGAATGGCAACATCAGCAAGGAAGGCATCAAGCTGGACCTGGAATGGATGCATCGGTCCGGAATTGCAGGCTTCCAGAACTTCGACGCCGCGCTCTCCACACCGCAGGTCGTTGACAAGCGCCTGGCCTACATGACGCCAGAGTGGAAGGATGCGTTCAAGTACGCGACGACGCTCGCGGACAGCCTGGGCATGGAAGAGGCGATCGCCGGCTCTCCGGGTTGGAGCGAGACAGGCGGCCCCTGGGTGCCTCCATCTGAAGGCATGAAGAAGTACGTCTGGAGCGAGACACTCGTCGAGGGCGGCAAGCCTTTTAGCGGCAGGCTTACGCATCCGCCCTCAAATACCGGCGCCTTTCAGAGCATCGGGATACGCGATGTGATGGGAGCGAACGGCGAGGCTCCGCCGCAGTTTTACGCGGATGCCGCCGTGATCGCCTATCGAAGACCGAAGGCGGAGGGTGCTCTCGGCTCTATGAACCCGAAGATCACAACGAATTCGGGCTCTCCCGACTTGAAGATGCTCAGTGATGGCGATCTGGAGACGATGATGAAGTTGCCGATTCCAGCTTCAGGCGACGATGCCTGGGTGCAATGGGAGTTCCCGGCGGCACAGCGCATCCGCTCGCTTACCATCATCACCGGTACCATCAACGAGATCGTCGGCGCTCTCACCGGTGTCGGCAATCCGGAGAGGTCCCTTCAGGTGAGTGACGACGGCACAACGTTCCGAGAGGTCGCCATTCTTCCGGAAGGCGGTGCAGCGCAGCACACCGTCGCGCTGCCGGAGGTAAGCGCGAAGTTCGTTCGTGTCGTCTTCAAGCAAGGACCCAAGCCGAAGTTGCCGCCGTGGGCCGTCGGCATCGATCCAGCGTCGTTTGGCTTTCCTGTACCGCCCAGGCCAACAGCCTACGAGATTGCCGAACTGACGCTCCACAGTGGAGCACGCGTAAATCGATTTGAAGAGAAGGCTGCGTTCGTTCCGATGGCCGACCTCTACCAGTACGCGACCCCGTCCGTTGAATCGGATGCCACGATTGCAAAGGTTGAGGTTCTGGACCTGACTTCGAAGATGCAGACGGACGGCACTCTGAACTGGACGCCTCCTGTGGGCGACTGGGTCGTCGTGCGCTTTGGGTACTCGCTGCTTGGAATCACGAATCATCCTGCCACGAAGGAGGCCACCGGACTCGAAGTCGATAAACTCAATCACGCTTACGTAAAGAAGTATATGGATGGCTATCTTGATAGCTACAAGGAGACGGTCGGCGCGGACTGGATGGGTAAGCGTGGCATCCGCTACGTCATCACAGATAGCTGGGAGGCGGGCTCACAGAACTGGACCGACGACATGATCGCGCAGTTCAAGAAGCGTCGCGGCTACGATCCTCTGCCGTGGATGCCCGTGCTGACTGGCCAGATCGTTGAGAGTGCCGCGTCAAGCGACGCATTCTTGTGGGACTTTCGCAAGACGATTGCCGACTTGATCTCTGATGAGCACTATGGACAGGTGCAGGCGTCGCTGAAAGCGCGAGGCATCGGCCATTACGGGGAGTCGCACGAGAACGGCCGCGCCTTTGTCGCCGATGGCATGGAGGTAAAGAAGCTTGACGACATCCCGATGGCCGCGATGTGGACGCAGTCTCCGGGTGTCAATAAGGAGCAGTTCGCCTTCAATGCGGATGATCGCGAGTCGGCCTCCGTCGCACATATCTATGGACAGAACCTCGTTGCCGCGGAGTCGATGACCGCAGCCGCCGCGCCCTGGGCATGGTCTCCTTCAAGCCTTAAGCCCACGGCGGATCAGGAGTTCCTCAACGGCATCAACCGCTTTGTGATTCATGAGTCGGCCCACCAGCCGTTAGTTGGTAAGGCTCCCGGACTAACGCTTGGGCCTTTCGGACAATGGTTCAATCGCAACGAGACCTGGGCCGAACAGGCGCGCCCATGGATCGACTACCTCGCTCGTACCAGCTATCTTCTGCAACAAGGGCACTTTGGCGCGGACCTCATCTACTTCTACGGCGAAGACTCTAACCTCACTGCCATCTACAGCGATAAAGCACCAAATATCCCCGCAGGCTACGGCTTCGATTACATCAATGCCGATGGGCTCATTCACGAACTAAAGGTCGCTAACAACCGCATCACAACGGCCAGTGGCATGAGCTATCGCGTCCTCGCGCTTGATCCTTACAGCAAACATATGTCACTACCCGTGCTTCGTGCCATTCACAAGCTGGTTGAAGGCGGCGCGACTCTCGCGGGGCCACGACCCGATGACGATCCCAGTCTGGGAGACGACCATGCCGAGTTTGCAAAGCTCCGCGAAGATCTGTTCGGGGACGGGACGGGCATGCATAAGGTTGGTAAGGGCGCGGTCTATGCTGGTCAGAGCCTGGACGACGTCTTTCGTACTCTGAACCTCAAGCCGGATTTCGACTACACCAGGCCGGACGCAGACACTCGGCTCTTGTTTGTTCATCGCAAGCTGAGTGATGGCGACGTCTACTTCGTCGACAACCGCAGCGATCACCCGGCAAGCGTCGACGCAAGCTTCCGCGTCGCGGGCAAGATGCCGCAACTCTGGTATGCGGAGACGGGCAAGTCCAAGCCTGTCTCCTACACCTCTGCCGAGGGCCACACGACTGTTCCGCTCAAGCTCGAGCCTTGGGGGACTGTCTTCGTCGTCTTCCGAGAAGCTACGAAAACAGCTTCGCATACGGTGCCCGCTGTTCGTGAGACGGAACTTGCCTCTCTGGAAGGACACTGGGACGTCAGCTTCCAGGCGGACCGCGGCGCTCCTGCCACCGCGTCTTTCGACAGCCTGAGTTCATGGACGGACAGCTTCGACACTGGTATCAAGTATTTCTCCGGCACAGGCACCTATACGAAGACTGTAGATGCTTCGTCGGAGTGGATGAAGAAAAACACTCAGGTCTGGCTTGACCTCGGCGAGGTCAAGAACCTCGCTGAGGTGACAGTTAACGGCAGGTCGCTCGGCGTGGTCTGGCATGCTCCGTACCGTGTCGATCTCACGGATGTGCTCAAGCCGGGGAAGAATGAAGTATCAGTTAAGGTGACGAACGCCTGGGTTAACCGGCTTATCGGCGATGAGCAGCCGGGCGCAAAGGTGAAGTACACCTTCGCTGACGTAAAGCCCTACAAGGCAGACTCGCCGCTGCTCCCGTCCGGCTTGCTGGGCCCGGTAAAGATCTATGCGGCCACTCACGAGTAGACGCAGCCTTGCGTAATCGAAGAGCATGGAGGTCGTCTCCCCGCTCTTCGGCCCGCTACAACAAACTGAAAGGTTGCCATGGCATCGCCCACTTTGAAGGCCGGAGGGATTACTCGCAGACATATCTTGCAGACAGGGGCACTGATTGCGGGCGCCTTGGTTACCGGAGAAGCGACCGGCTCTGCAATGCCGGCTCTCCCTGTCATCGATACCCACATCCATCTCTTCGATCCCACACGGCCGGGAGGAGTGCCGTGGCCTGAGCCGTCCGACACCGTCCTCTACAAGCCTGCTCTTCCTGGGCGCTACGAGCAGGTATCGAAGAGTTTCGGGGTTGTCGGTGCTATCGCTATCGAAGCCAGTCCCCTGCCGAAGGACAATGACTGGCTCCTTGGAATCGCAAGGCAAAACCCGTTCATCGTCGGCATAATCGGTGACCTGGTTCCTGGCTCTCCGGAGTTCGCAACGGAGTTGGAGCGACTGCATAAGAATGCCCTCTTCCTTGGTCTTCGGTACGGCAATCTCTGGAATCGGAATCTCGTCGAGGATGTTAGTCGTCCCGGCTTCATGGATGGTTTAAGGCTTCTCTCGCAAGCCGGGCTTGTGTTCGAGAGCGCGAATCCGAACCCAGCCCTCATTCGAACGCTCGCCGACATCGCAGAGCGTGTCTCCGATCTCACCATCGTGATCGATCATCTCCCACATGCCACACTGGCCGCCGCTGCCTCTGCATACGCGCAGCCTCTGCGCACGCTCGGCAGATTGCCGCAGGTCTTCGTGAAGCTGTCAGAGATCCCGGTTGAAACGGCTGGCCTGGTTTCTACCGGACTTCCTCCCTATCGAGAGACGCTCGACTATCTTTGGAACATCTTCGGGGAAGACAAGGTGCTCTTCGGAAGCGATTGGCCCAATAGCGACCACCTGCTCCCCTATACCGAGACTGTCAGCATCTTGAAGAACTATGCCTTAGAGAAGTCCCGTATCGCTCAGGAGAAACTCTTTTGGAGGAACTCGATCCATGCGTACAGATGGCATTCACGTCTCTCGACCCAGCCGACTTAGGCGTTTCCTCAGATTGGCTGTGCCGTCAGCGGTTTGCTCGTTGCTTGCCACCGCAGGTGTTTCGCAGCAGACTCAGCGATCCATAGCCGACATCCGGCAACAGTTTCTCTCACCGCCTGACGGTTCAAAGCCGATGGTGCGATGGTGGTGGTTCGGCCCAGCCGTGGAAAAGCCGGAGATCCTCCGTGAACTCCGACAGATGAAGGCCGACAACTTCGGTGGGGTTGAGCTCGCATTTGTCTATCCGGAGGTCATCGATGACCCGGCGCGCGGGCTGAAGAACCTTCCCTTCCTCTCGGCCGAGATGCTCGACGCCGTGACCTACGCTCAAAGCGAAGGACGCAGCCTGGGTCTTCGCGTCGACGTTACACTCTGCAGCGGCTGGCCGTATGGCGGGCCGGCTACGACGATAGCTGAAGCGGCGGGACGTCTCCGCGTCGTCGCCCTGCCACTTCCTTCAAATGCAACTTCCCTTCCGATCATCAAGCTGGAAGACAGCGCGAGCATTCTCTCCACATTCGTCACAGCCGGCACACCCGAGAAGTGGGATGCTGCGACGGCGCAGGTTGTCTCCCCATTGTCGCCGCTTCAGCCCTCCACCATCACCCGGGTCGCAGTGTTCTTTATCGCCGGCCACACCATGCAGCAGGTAAAGCGCGCGGCGGTAAATGCAGAAGGCTATGTGCTTGACCCATTCAGTGCTGAAGCCGTTGCCACGCATCTGAAGACAGTCGGAGAGCCGCTACTCAAAGCGTTCGGAGCAAGCCCACCGTATGCCATCTTCTCGGACTCGCTCGAAGCTTACGGCGCCGATTGGACCCCGGCACTTCCAGCAGAGTTCCTGAAGCGACGCGGCTACGATCTGCTGCCTCACCTTCCCGAACTCGTCTCAGGAGACACTCGAATTGCAGAGAACGTTCGGCATGATTACGGGCGCACGCTCACGGAACTTGTTGATGAAAACTATCTCGTTCAGATCAACACCTGGGCGCACGATCACCACACGAAGTTCCGCTCGCAGACCTACGGCGAACCCGCCGTGTCGCTCTCAAGCCAGCGCCTCGTCGACCTGCCTGAAGGGGAAGGTCCGCAGTGGCGGGAGTTCTCGACTCTTCGATGGGCGAGCTCGGCCAATCATCTCTTCGGCAACAACGTGACGTCCGGAGAAAGCTTTACCTGGCTGCACTCGCCGGTCTTCCGCGCCACCCCGCTCGATATGAAAGCCGAAGCCGACATTGATTTCATCATGGGCGAGAATCAGCTTATCTATCACGGCTGGCCCTACTCCGCGCCACAGGTCGGGGAGCCCGGATGGTCGCTCTACGCCGCTGCAGTGTTCAACGATCACAATCCCTGGCATCCCGTCATGCCCAGCATCAACAGCTACGTCGAACGGATCAGCTTTCTCCTGCGCCAGGGCGAACCCGCAAACCAAGTCGCTCTCCTTCTACCCACAGACGATGCCTGGGCGCACTTCTCGCCGGGCAAGGTCTCGGTCTCTGAAGCAATGAAGACGCTTGTCACGCCGGCACTCGTGTCAGCGATTCTCTCCGCCGGGTACAACATCGACTTCACCGACGCAGATACGATCAACCGCCTTGGCATCCATCACTCCATCCTCGTCCTTCCTCCAACCGATCGCCTGCCCATCGAGACGCTTCGCAAAGTTGCTTCGTGGGTCAGATCGGGCGGACATGTTCTCGCTGTTGGGCGCGCTCCTCTAACGGACGCGAGCGGCACCGCCCCGGAGGAGTTCGCAATGCTAGCGAAAGAAACATTTGCCGGTAAGTTCCTCGTCCCAGATCCGGGCGCTCTCGAAGCCGCTCTCCACGCTGCCGTCAAGCCCGATCTTGATCTTAAGGGCTCTACGATCTTAGCCAAAGAGCATCTCGGCTTCATCCGCCGCCGCCTCCCGGACGCGGACATCTACTTCATTGCAAATACTTCGAACACGCAGGTCAGGACGCAAGCTACTCTCGCGAGTAGATTTAGGAACATCGTCCGCTTGAACCCCGAGAGCGGTCTTGCGACGGAGGAAGCTCAGGGAGAAGCAAACGGCGAGCTGAATCTGGATCTTGCACCTTATGAGTCTGCGCTCTACGTTGTCAGCAACCAGCCCCGGCAGCAACTTGCAAATTCTCGCGGTCTCTCCGAGGCACTTGATCTAAGCCACGACTGGACGCTCACCTTTACATCTTCAGGCCGGAAAGCTGGCGGACCTACGTTGACCGATTGGACGGCCGACACGGCAACGATCCACTACTCCGGGGAAGCGATCTACTCCCGCGACTTCAGTCTACCTTCGCCGCCTCGGGGTTCGATGTATCTGCAGATCGACGGCGGTGCTGCCCTGCCCGATCCTTCCACCTCGACCCATGGCCCGTCCCCGCTAGGAACTGACGGCCTGCCCGATCCGAAGAACACGCTTCCCGGCCCCGGCATGCGCGCTACCTTCGATCCACCTGTCCGCGAGGCGGCGCTGGTGACAGTGAATGGTCGTCCCGCTGGAGCGCTTTGGCATCCTCCCTACAGGCTCGCGCTCACGGGGCTGCTTAGATCCGGAACCAACCACATTGAGATCCATGTCTATAACACCGCCCTCAACGCCTGGTCTGCGCAGCCACCCCGCGACTATGCTCCGCTGAGCGAACGGTACGGTAACCGCTTCCAGATGCAGGATCTCGACCAAGTCAAACCCATTCCGTCCGGCTTACTCGGCACGATCCGCCTCATGACCATAAGTCCCTGACGACCTCTACAAGCCTCTTGTAGAGGTCCCCATCTCCAGAGTGAGCCAAACCATCTCTTAAGTTGTGATCCCCTGAGAAGGCAAAGGCGGACAGTCACTCGCTCGTTGCAGAGGTCGCAAAGGCCCATCCAGGCAAGTGGGCCGGCGACTACACCAATATGGTTAGATGCTGCCAGGCCTAAGAGTGCGGCAGGCACACGGCGTAGAGGTACCACGCCGCGTGCGGCAACCAGGTCTCAGTCCATCTCCAGTCTTCATCCTTGCCGGTCACTGCGAAGCCTTCGTTCCACGCAATGCCGTCTTCACTCGAGAGGCTCGCCGTGACCCCGTTTGAGATCCCTCCTGGCGGACTTGTGTATTTGTACGACCGGAAGAACATATAGGGCGCGGTTCCATGACCACTTCCCATGAGCATGCTGGTATCAAACGGATTGCGGCCGAGAATCCAGTGCATCTGGTGCCAGGCATATTCTTCCAGTTGCGCATGAAATCCTTCGTCCTCCCGGAACAGCGGCATCGCCATTCGAGCTGCAGCAGCCAGAGAGGCGATGCGCGCGTTCTCTCCCTGCCACCAGGGAGAAGCTTCTGTGTCATGAGGGAAGAAGAACGCTGTCCGCACCGTTCCGTCTCCCATGCGCACGAACTGCCTTGCGTATCCAAAGGGATTGTTGACTTCGGAAGTGGTCGCAAGCTCAAACTTCAGTGACCGCTCGACCGCCTGGCGGACTCGAGTCCGTTCCACTGGCGTCGCAATCGAGTCATACTCGAGCAGGCTGATCACCGGTAAACCCGCATCGGAAGGGTGAAAATAGGGCCGCGTTTTGGCGTCCGCCCGCCAATAGTCCCGGTATTGGCCCGTGGTGGTGAGACGCCCCATCAGCGCGGAGGCTCTCTTCGCTGCTTCGGTCCGGTACACCGCATCGCTGGTCGCGCGGAATAGCTCCGTGGCTGCCATCAACGCACAGTAATCATCGAGGATGTTCTCCGTCCCGTCCGGTAACAACTCGCGGTTGTGTTGATTTAGAAATTCGAACGCCTCCTTCGCGGTCTTCAGGTAAACAGTCCGCGTGTACTCGCCATCTGCCGGCATCGTGCTCGCCAGGGCCAGGGCGGCGATCGCCATTCCTCCACCAGAGCGAAAATCAGCTTCATACGCGTGCGGTCCCACCGCCTGCGCGATGTTCTCTGTCGAATCTGTCGCCTTCAGCTTGATCTGTGTCTTCCAGTTCGGGTTGCCGATCTCGCGATCTCCAGGGAGCTTGCCACTGCCCTGGCCGGAGATGGTCTCGAAGAACGAACCACCGGGCCGTCGCATCCGAACCAGGAAGTCCGCGCCGTACAGGCCTTCATCCAGCAACCGGCGCTCATACTCCGTGAAATTGTCGTCGTGACGATCGACCAGCTTTAGGTAGCTCTGAAGTAGGCTCCAGGCCACCAGCGGCACCTGCTGTGGATTGAAATAGTTGGTTGGGTTCTGGTGCGAGAGGTGGATGCCGTAGTCTCCTGTTGCGTCGTACCATCCGCCATGCACATCAACGGACCTGCCAGGTTCTCCCGGCAAAGACAGATGCCTGTCCGCGTCATCGATCAGCCCTGAGGAGCGCTGGCCTTTGAAGTAAAAGAGAACATTGGAAAGCGTATTCCTTTCGAGCACATCCTCATTGACTTCGAAAGTTGACGAATGCGCACCTCCACCACTGCCGGAAATTTGAAGCTCATAGTATCCCAATGTTTGCACCGTTGAGAAGTCAGCCGTCCAGAAGCTCCGGCCGCCCCATGATGCAACTTCGCCTGAGGCCACCAAGGTCCCCGTGAGCACAGTTTTTCCGGTATCAACATCGACCAGAATGAATTGGCCGCCGCGGTCCTGCGCCGTTCCAACAACCAGTGCCTGCTTCGACGCTGTTCGTTCATAGCCGACCTGGTCGACGACGATACGCATCTGTGCGTGTCCGCCCGAAACAGCTTGAGCTCCCATAAGCCCGGCCAGCAGGAGCGTTGCCAATCTTTTCATTTGTTTTCCCCTTGGTCGGCAGAACCTGACTTGACGGCGCTTTGAGACCACCTGCGGTATAGTCGGCAGAGCTTCGATCTGTTTCAAGATTGATTCAGGATGGCAACCTTGTCCAGAACTCTTGTAGCGATAATTGCCCTGATGCTTGTATGCACCAGCGTACCTGCGCAGGAGCTTCCAGCAGAAGGTGAACCTGCGGTAATTGGCTACGTCTTTCCGCAAGACACAATTCTAAAACCCGGAGACGTCGATGGTCATAGCCTGACGCGCATCAACTATGCCTTCGCAAACATTGAGGGTGGCAGGATGGTTCCCGGGTTCAAGCATGACGCGGAGAACCTTGCTGTCTTGACCGCGATGCGGAGAGCGAACCCGTCGCTCAAGGTCCTTGTTTCCCTGGGAGGCTGGACGTGGTCTGGCGGCTTCTCGGATGTGGCGCTTACGCCGCAAAGCCGCGCTATCTTCATTGCAAGCGTAGTTGATTTCCTTGCTCGCTATGATCTCGATGGACTTGATATCGACTGGGAGTACCCTGGCATGGCCGGAGCGGGCCATGCCTTTCGCAGCGCAGACAAGACCAACTTCACCCTATTACTTCGGGAGCTGCGCATCGAGTTTGACCGCAGGCATAAACGCGGTGAGCGGCAGATGATCCTCTCCATCGCCGCTGGAGCCTCCGATGAATTCCTGTCCCACACAGAGATGCGCGAGGTTCAGAAGTACGTCGACACGATCAATCTCATGGCATATGACTTCTACGAGCCTGAGGGAGATAAGATCACAGGCCACCACGCCCCGCTCTTTTCGAATCCCGCGGACCCGAAGCAGGTCTCTGCCGATGCCTCCGTCCGTGCCTTCGAAGCAGCTGGAGTGGCTGCAGGCAAGATCGTTCTGGGGGTGCCATTTTACGGTCACGTATGGAGCCAAGTTGCAAACAAGAATCATGGCCTCTTTCAGCCCGGGAAGGCGATTCCAACCTCCTACTCGCCGTACAGCGTTATCGTCGATGAGATAAAACAAGGTGGGTTCAAACTCTTTTGGGATCCGATCGCTTCCGCGCCTTACCTCTATAGCGACGATAAACGAATGTTCGTTAGCTATGACGATCCGGAGTCTCTCTCCCAGAAATGCGCTTACGTCGTTGATAAGAAGCTTGGCGGAGTCATGTTCTGGGACTACGCCGGCGATCCATCCGGAGTTTTGCTCCGTACGATCAACAAGCAGCTGGGCAGAGCAATTGCCGCCGGGAAGACGACTCCATGAGCCACGCTAAAGCGAAGCTCTCGACAGACGTCACCAGCGGCACCTATGTCCATAAGGTGTTCCCGTTCTTCCTGTTTATCCTCTGTGTGTCGATGCCAATAGCTGTCGCGCAGCGGTTGAAGCGCAGCTCTAGTCGCCGGAAAGCTCCGCAGCGTGACTTCGGACCCGGCTCAAATCGACGCGGGTCACACCTTGCTTGCTGAAGTCTGCCGCGTACAATCCGCCATTTTGCGGGTCTACCGCGAGCGCGTAGGGGTTCTTTCCTGTTGGCAGCGTCGCAATCACCTTGAGTCGCTCCCCGTCGATGACGCTGATCGAACTCCCCTGTGTGTTCGCCACATAGAGAAGATTTGCTTCTTCATCCAATGCGATTGCCTGCGGACGAGCTCCGACTGCTATCGTCGTCAAAGTTAGAGACCGCCCGGTATCAACCACGGCCACGCTGTTGTCCTTATAGTTTGCGACGTACATCTTGTTCCGTCTACCATCTACGAGAACAGCACAGGGCATCTTCCCCACAGCAATCGTCGAGGAGTCCGGAAGAACGGCCCCGGAATGAAAAACATCATTTTGCTCCAGTCTGGTGACAAAGACCTCGCCTGTGACCTGATTCAGGGCGAGGTCCCACAGATGCAAGGCCCCAACTGGAACCCGTCGAATGTCCTCGGTTTTGCCATCAAAAATAGCAAAGTAATTGTCTTCGTAGCCCAGAAGGTAGACGCGATTGCGCTCCGAATCGACGAGCATTTTGTTCGCAGACCCGGCCTTCACAAGGTGGATCGCATTTGAAGTGCCATCAATTACGCTAAGGACATCACTGAACGTATTCGACACGTACACCCTGTTTGTGACTTCGTTCACCGCAAGAACATAAGGTGCCTTCCCTATCTCAAGTGTCGCCGTGACTGCATCGCTTTGCCCGTCCAACACGCTTATCGATCCGCTTCCATTATTCGCGACATAAACTTTGTTCGTCGTCGAGTTGACGGCAAGCGCAACTGGTAGATCCCCAACCCTTACCTGCGTGCTGACCTGCGTTCTCGTATCGATGACGGTTATGACGCCTCGCCAAGAGTCGACCGCGTAGATCTTCCGGTTCGCCGCATTGAACACAACGGCCCGGTCAGTAAGCAGTCCTACAACAGGCACACTTCTCTGCCCTTGGGCGGTTTGGACTACTGAACTGAGAAGCGAAAGCAGGAAGAACAATGCAAGAGAACCACGAATCGAGCGGTGCAGGTTCTTCGCGGGAGACGGCTCTCTGAGAAACAATTGCCCGGTCCTGAAGCTGCTTCGCAAGGTTCCAAAAGTATGTCACCATAACCAACAAGCCGCAACATCCATTCGAAGATCTGGCTCCGGCCACAAAGGCACACTGTCTCCAGGAGATCGTTATGCAGTGTCAAGGCAAACTCACAGTGCACCTAGGTCTCGGTGGTCATAGGATGGCTCTGCTCATCGCCACCCTGCTGTGCACCTTCGTTGCAACAGCTCAACGCAAACCGTCGAGCTTCAAAGTGCTGGCCCTTGCCGAGAGAGGCGGTATTCACAAGTCGTTCGTCGATGCGGCGAAGGTCTGGCTGAGTCGGGAAGGAGCTGTCGAGGGGTTTACTGTCGACTACCTCGATACGACGGACCAGATCAATGACGAGTTTCTCTCGCACTATCAATTGTTTCTGCAGTTGAACTACCCGCCTTACGCCTGGACGCCGAGTGCTATGACAGCATTCCAGAAAGCCATAGAACAGGGCAGCATTGGCTGGGTCGGCTTCCACCACGCAACACTGCTTGGCGAGTTCGACGGATATCCTGTCTGGCCCTGGTTCTGCAGCTTCATGGGAGGTATTCGCTGGAAGAGCTATATCGCCACGTTCGCCTCTGCCGAAGTCATCGTCGAAGACCCAACGCATCCCGCAATGAAGGGGCTTGGCTCACCGTTCAAAATCGGAGACGAGGAGTGGTATACCTACGACAAGTCGCCGAGACCCAACGTACACGTCCTCGCCAGGGTGGACGAGAAGACGTACACGCCAGACTCAAAGATCACCATGGGAGACCATCCCGTCGTCTGGACGAATCTGCACTTAAAGGCAAAGAACATTTACATCTTCATGGGTCATCATCCCGAGCTCTTTAACAACAACGCCTACACCACGCTGCTTCATAACTCCATCCTTTGGGCGGCGGGTCGATGACGATGGGCAGAATCCGGTCGCTGGTGATCGCCATCCTCATTGTTAACGTGAGCCTCACCGCTTCCGCCGCGCAGCCAAAGACCTTTCACGTACTGGCACTCTATTCGAAAAACGTTGAGACCGATCACGTGCTCTTCGCTGAGCAGGCCCTCCAATTTTTCACCGCTATGTCTGTCAGAGAAGGCTTTGAATGCACACCAAGTGACCGTTGGGAGGACCTCAATCCTTCAACGCTTGCACATTACCAGATCGTGCTTTGGCTGAACGATTCTCCACACACCCAGCAGCAACGCGACGCCTTTCAGAACTATATGAGCCATGGCGGCGCATGGCTGGGCTTCCACGCGGCCGCATACAACGATGCGGATACGCATTGGCCGTGGTTTGTCGACTTTCTAGGTGGAGCAGTCTTCTATGGCAACAGCTGGCCGCCGCTCCCGGCGACGCTTCAAGTGGATGACCGTACCCACGCTGTCGCTCACGGTCTGCCATCCGTTTTTGAAGCGCCTGCAAATGAGTGGTACATCTGGCGGCCCGACCCGAGAGACAATCCCAATGTCAAAGTTCTCCTGACTCTTGATCGATCCAACTTTCCTCTCGGGTTAAAGGATGTTCTGGTTGAAGGCGACACTCCTGTCGTCTGGACAAACACTCTATACAAGATGGTTTACATGAACATGGGCCATGGCGATCAGATCTTTGCCGATCCGGTGCAGAACCGGCTTATAGCCAATGCCGTCCGTTGGCTTGGACGCCGTCGCGTGGCGGCATCGACGCATCCGTAGACGGCACTTTGCGTCTGAGGTACAGAGGAGCATGCTGCACGGCGAAGAGAAACGTATGCGGATGCGGCGAAGACTCAAAAGGAAAATAATGAAAGCGTATGTTGTCGATATTCCAATGGGCCGTTCCGCAAGGCTGATATCCTCATACCGCAGCCGGCGAGCCATAAGACAGTCGGCGGCTTTGCCGTTAGCGACCGTCACCTCGTGGGATGGTCTCGTTGACCATGCGGGAGTCCATCCAGGGCAGACCTTGCTGATACACGCGGGCGCTGGTGGAGTCGGAGACGCTGCCGTCCAGACAGCATTGGAACGCGGCGGAAAAGTGTTTACCACTGTATCCGCAGACAAGCGTGCGCTCGTTGAGACCATCGATGCAGTAGCAATCGACAGACACGTGCCTCCGGGCGACTACATCGCCGAGCACACGGGCGGAGAAGATTTCGACATTGTCTACGACACACTTGGCGGAGAGAGGTGCTAGATGCATCATTCCTGGCCGTAAAACATTACACAGGGCATGTGGTGAGTTGTCGCGGCTGGGGCTCGCACTCCCTTGCCCCTCTCTCTTTCCGCGCTGCCACCTCTTCGGGCGTTTTCACGCTGATGCCCTTGCTGACCGGAGAGGGCGCGCTCATCACGGGCGTATCCTTGGAGAGGTAGCGGACCTTCCCGAGAGCGGCCTACTCAAGCCACACATTTCCGAACAACAGTTCAAAGCGGATGATATCGAAAGCGCTTACGAAGCCGTCTCCACCGGCAGCAGGGGGAAGGTGGTCATTGATCTCTGATCGCCACAGCTTCCTGGTAGGATCGTTATCGACTTCCACGCCCTCCGCCATACGGCCGCGTTCTTTGGTTCAGACGAGAGAGCCAGCAATCGAAAGGAGTCTATGCCGGATATTTTGAGTGTGCCACTGACGTCTCACCATCGCATCGAGGCAGACGGCGTCAACGTGTTCTATCGCGAAGCGGGTTCGAAGACTCTCCCGGTCGTCCTCCTGCTCCACGGCTTTCCTACGTCTTCGTTCCAATATCGAGAGCTGATTCCGCTACTCGCGGATCGCTATCACGTCATCGCTCCGGACCTGCCGGGCTTCGGGTTTACGGAGGTGCCAACGGAACGCAGATACCAGTACACCTTCGAGGCGCTCGCAAAGACGATCCTGGCCTTCACCGAGGCGCTGAAACTTAGCAGCTATTCCATGTACGTCTTCGACTACGGAGCGCCTACAGGATTTCGTCTGGCGTTGATGGCTCCGGAGCGTGTGACGTCCATCGTTTCGCAGAACGGAAACGCCTATGAAGAAGGTCTCGGCGCAGCCTGGCAGCCAATCCAGCGTTACTGGTGCGAGCCGACACTGGAGCACCGGAACGCGATTCGCTCAGGTCTGACCTTCGAAGGAATGCGTCACGAGTATTCTGTAGGTATTCTGGACCCGGCGCTCATCAAGCCGGAAGGCTACACGCTGGACGCGTCGCTTCTTGCTCGTCCAGGCAACGTAGACATTCAGCTCGATCTTTTTCTGGACTACGCGAACAACGTTAAGCTGTACCCGAAGTTTCAGGAGTACTTTCGTTCAGCGAAGCCGCCGCTCCTGGCGATATGGGGAGAGTACGATCCCTACTTCATCCCGGCGGGAGCGCGGGCTTTTCAGCGGGATATCCCCAAAGCAACAGTCCAGTTTCTCCCGACAGGTCACTTCGCCCTTGAGACCCATCTGCCGGAGATAGCCATCGCGATGCGGGAGTTTCTGGCTGGAGCAGTCGAGCGACGGCGACTTTGATGAATGATAGAGCGCAATCTACAGCCGCCGGTTCGCGGACATCGAACGAACGCGCCCGCTTCAAGCCAAGTGTCGTGCAACTGCAATGATCTCGGCGCCCCGCTTTCGTCAAGCGACAGATTCTCGCCGTTCCTGTCGCGCTTCTCTCTGTCTGCAGGAGTATTCGTTGCCGGTCGTATTCTGCTTCTGCGGCTTATCGCTGGAACATGCGACCAAGACTGGTGAGCAACACCTCGAGGAAGAACACTGCCTCGCCAGTTCCAATCAATAATTCTTGTCCATCGCTATTGGCTCGCATCGTGCCTTCCAGAATATAAAGAGTTTCGTCCTCGTGCGCGTGCACATGGATTGGAGTGCCGGTCGCTCCGTTGCTGGTTTCGAAAGATGCTGTTTCATGTGGACACCCGCATGCGCAAACTCGTGCTGATGTTTCACAAGGTCGTTAGGGCCTCTGGTCATCGGGATGGATGAGGCTGCCGCGAGCGTGCTGCCCGTACGCGGCAGACCCTGATAGACGTAGCCTGCTAGTTCTAGAGCGGTGGCGTGGGGCGCAATAAGGCGGAAGGTGACTTTGCCGTCTAGGAGGAGTTGAGGCGGCGGCGCAGGAGGCTGACGTTGAGGCGGCGGCGCTGCCGGTGCAGGTGTCTGAACATTCGTTTGGGCCGCCACTGGAAGGCGAGAGTGAGCGCAAGCAAGAGGCGGCAGAGTGGCATAGGACGGGATCTATCTCCCGGGTTGATGCTCGCATCGCAGCGGGCTTGCAGGGTGAACGAGCCGGGCAGGCGCACGCCCGGAGGCGTCTCTCAGGTCAGGATGATCTTGCGCGCGTTACCTTCAGGATCGTTCGTCATGCGGCACTCATTATCGAAGATCATGGTGCGATTGCTTTCAGGGTCGGTTGGCTCCCAGCTGACGCCCGGAACTGACGGCTTGCCGGTCGCGGCAAACGCGGCCCAGGAGCTGGCCATCTTCTTGCCGAGCGCCTGTGCCTCGGGTGTGTTGCCGGTCCCCTGCTCGCAGCGCTTCGTGTTGTCGAAGCAGAACTGCAGGTCCGCGGTGTGCCATGCACCGGGACGGCCATCGAACAGCGGTGTTTGCCAGGTGAAGTAGTAGGCATAAGCCGGTGCGGCATGGAGGTCGTGCTTGAGCCCGCTCATCTTGACGACATTGTTGCGCATGTACAGGCCGTTGAGCCCCGGACGGCCGCTGCACATGTACGACAGCGTGGCGGTTTGCTTGTGGGGGTAGTTGGCTTTGAGAGTGGTTACGATAGCGGTTGCTTTTTCCTCGCCATAGGTTTTGGCCAACCCGGCATGCCACTCCGCCTCGGTAGGGATGGAGGTCATGCTGTTGCCCTCTTCCGACACCGAGCCAATCAGGATGGGAACGTTCTTGCTCACGTCCGGAGCGGCGTCGAAGAACGAGCGCATGGTGACAACTTTGCCGTCGACTGAGGGTGCCCAACCGGCGCGAGGATGTCCGGGAAGACCCGGGCCGAAGAAGGCAGGGCCCGGCGGGTTGACCTTGGTGATGGCCGCGTTGCCGGCTGCAATCAGGCTTGGCCAGTCCATCTTCTGGAGTGCTCCGATGTTGTTCGCCGCCAGGCCGAGGTCCTTCATCATGACGCGTGCAACCTCACGCTGTTGCTCGCTTGTGGGAATGTTGCCGCCTCCGCCGGACTGCGCCGCGGCGCGATGGATGAGGCCCGAGGCAGACGGCATACCGAGCAGCGTGGTGACCTTGGAGCCGCCGCCGGACTGCCCGTAGATCATGACGCGATCAGGATCGCCGCCGAAGTTTGCAATGTTCTCGCGCACCCATTTGAGCGAATCGACCAGGTCCGTCATGCCGACGTTGACGGAATCCTCATAGGCCGAGCCGCCGATCTCCGAGGCGTCAAAGAAGCCCAGGATGTTAAGGCGGTGATTGATCGATACCTGCACCACGTCGTGGTGGCGGGCCATCTGCGCGCCCTCATGCGATGGCAGCTCGTAAGATGAGCCGAAAGAGAAACCTCCGCCGTGGAAGTACACCATCACCGGGCGAGAGCCCGAGAGCGACGGCGTCCAGATGTTGAGCTTCAGCATGTCCTCGCTCAGCCAGCCGTCATCCCAATCCTGAATGAAGGTCTGTTCGATTGCAGTCCAGGGATGAAGGGATTGCGGACAGTTGGCGCCGTAGGTAAAGGCGGGGTACTCGTCCTTCCAGGGCGTGGGTGGCTTCAAGGGAAGCCACCGATTTTCGCCACCTGCATTCTGTCCGTAGGGCACGCCCTTGAAGGTGAAGACACCGCCTGCGAGGAAGCCGCGGACAGGCCCGTACTGGGTCTTTGCAATAGCAGAGCGTGGCGTGGAGACGGAGCCGGGCTCCTGATGCACGCCCGTCTTGATGCTGTCAGAAGCAAGCAGCGTTGAGGGTGCGGCAGCAGCAATGCCGGCAGTGGCGGAAAGCAAGAGTGCTTCTCGACGGGAAAAAACAGATCTACGGGTCACGGTGATTCCTTTCTGGAGAGGCCGAGCTATTCAGGAAGCGCGTAGGAACCGTTTACGTGGAATTTGCCGCTTACTCCCGGGCTTGCAGTTCCCGGTTGGCCGCCGCCCACGCTGAGGCTGTAGTCACCCTCGGCGATGATCGGCGAACCGAGCTCAGTAACCATGCCGAGGTCGCGCGGGTTGAGGTGGAAGTGCACCTTCTGGCTTGCGCCCGGCTCGAGGTGGATGCGCTCGAAGCTGCGAAGAGCCACCGTCGGCGCTCCCTTCACATCAGGGAACTTGAGGTAGAGCTGCGCGACCTCGTCACCCGCGACCTTGCCTGAGTTGGTCACGGTCACGTCAGCTTCCACGGGCTGCCCGGCGGAGACGGTTGGGGATGAAAGCGCCAGGTTGCTGTAGGCGAAGGTCGTATAGCTGAGACCATAGCCGAAGGGATAGAGAGGCTTGCCGGTGAAGTAGCGGTACGTCCGGTTTGCCATTGCGTAATCTTCGAAGTTCGGCAAGCCTTCCAGCCCTTTGTAGAAGGTGACCGGCAGCCGGCCCGCGGGGTTGTTCTTCCCGCTCAAGGTCTCCGCTACGGCTACCCCGCCTTCTTCACCGGGGTACCAGGCCTCAAGCACCGCGTTCGCGTGATCATTGATCCAGTTCACAGCCAGCGCGCTTCCGTTCATCAGCACCACGGCAAGGGGCTTGCCTGTCGCGGCGACCGCTTCCACGAGGTCTTCTTCGGGCTTGGGAAGGTCGATGCTGGTGCGGTCACCGCCCAGGAAGCCTGGTTCGGTCACGGGCATCTCTTCGCCTTCAAGCTGGCTGGTGATGCCAACCACGGCGATGATGGCGTCCGCATCGCGCGCGGCGGCCACGGCTTCGGGAGTGACAGCAGGATCGTACTTGCTCCAGATCAACTCGGCGTGCGCATTACCGTCCTGTGTGCCGCCGGAGATTTCGAGTGCGACCTTGCGACCCTTTTCAAGCTTTACCCGGCCCATGACGGGCTCGGGATCGTGGCCACCGCCATAGGACGAAGCCACCTGTTTGCCGTCGGCGCTCACGCGAGCAAATCCCTGGCTGCGCACGCCCAGCAGGTACTCGCCCGTCTCCGGGGGAGTGAGGAAGCCAGTCCACTGCACGCCGAACCGCTTCCTGTCCGCGACCTCCTTGGGCTCGGTCGCCTTTGAAAGATTGATGGTGGATTCGGTGCGCTCCGTCAGTTTCTTAGGCACATCGTCGAAGCCCTTCCGGCCCTCATTGTATTCGGCATGCAGCCCGGGCTTGCCGTCCGGTGTGGTCAGCAAATCCTTTGGCACGGGAGTTCCATCTACATGCAGGAATTGTGTGCCCTGGACGTAAGTGAATGTGACGCCTGGAAACTCTGCACGCAGCCCGTCAAGGATGGAGACGATATGCGTGGGATGGCCCGCATAGTTGCCGATCAGCGGCTGTGTCTGTTCTGCCAGCGGCCCCACGACGGCTATCTTGCGGATCTCCGGCTTGAGCGGCAGAAGGCCATCGTTCTTGAGCAGCACCATCGACTCCTCGGCCAGCTTGCGCGCGTGGGTACGATGTTGCGCGCTGTCCAACTCCTTCTCGTCGATGCTCGCGTACGGCACCATCGCGGGCGGGTCGAACATGCCGAGCTTCATGCGTGCGGTGAACAGGCGGATCAGCGCCGTATCGAGAGTGCTTTCGGGCAGGTAGCCCTGCTGCACGGCGTCGATGTAGGCCTTCTCAACAGGCTCGCCGAAACGCGTGGTGAAGGTCACGCACTCGTTGTCCATGCCGCGGATCACCGAGATGGCTGCACCCTGTGCCTGCGTTGGCCGATAGCGATGGTTCGCCGCGACGTCGCGAACGGCGTCGCAGTCCGAGACGACATAACCCTGGAAACCCCACTTGCCCCGCAGCTGGTCCTGCAGCAGGTACTGGTTGGCGCAGGCCGGCTCACCATTGATGGCGTTGTAAGCACACATCACCGAACCCGCTTTGCCCTCGATAATGGCCGCGCGGAAGGCAGGCAGGTAAGTGTCTACCTCATCGTGCTTGCTCACGTCGACATCGGCGAAGTGACGCGTCGGCTCAGGCCCGCTATGCACATCGAAGTGCTTGGGTGTAGCAATGCCCAGGTAGTACTTGGGGTTGTCGCCCTGCAAGCCCGTCACATAAGCCACGCCCATGCGGCCGGTCAGGAACGGGTCCTCGCCGTAGGTCTCCTGCCCGCGGCCCCAGCGTGGATCGCGAAAGATGTTCAGGTTGGGCGACCAGAAGTCGAGCCCGCCCATGATGCCGGTATGGCCTTCGCGGAGGTTCTGCACATGCTTGATGCGGCCTTCGATGCCGATCTGTGCGGCCATGGTGTGAATGCCGGCGGGGTCAAAGGTCGCAGCCAGGCCCACCGGCTCCGGGTACTCGGTTACGCCGTCGTTGATGACGCCGTGGAGAGCTTCGCTCCACCACTGGTAGGCCGGAATGCTGAGGCGCGGCACCGCGGCTGAGTTGTTCTGCATCTCCGAAGCCTTTTCGGCGAGTGTCATGCGATGCACCAGATCTGTGGCGCGTTCCTCCGGGCCAAGCTGCGGATTCATGAACGGCATATGCGCCGTGTCCTGCGCGCTGGCGGACACGAGCATTACCGCGAAGAGAGCGGTGGAGGCGAGAGGCAGTCTCAGACAAAGTTTCATTACATTCTCCAGGGGGTTGGAACTTTAGTGGCAGGACGCCGTGAAGCAAAGGTTCTTGCTGAAGAACGGCATGACGAAGTTCTGAAAGCGGTCGGCTACGGCGCTGGTGTGGGTGCCGGAGTAGATCGTAAAGCTGTTGGCAATGCCGTAGCGGTCAAGCACCTCATGCAGTTTGGTTGCATCGAAGCGCAAGCCGTCCTGGTCGCCCACGTCCATTGCGATGGCGCGGTACTGCTTCAGATTGCCGATGTACTGGTCCACAAACGCAAGCGGCGCATTCGCCGTGAGCTTGGCGATGATCTCCGGTTGCGCAACTCCGTCTTTCGTCGGCAGATCAAAGTAGAGCGGCGGGTTCTTGGGGTCGGGCGCCCACGCCGCTGCGGTCGCATACGGTGCGTTTGCAAAGCCGGAAGATGCGGCAGCGAGGTCGGCTGGCGACTTCGCTGTACTTGCTCTCTTCTCGCTCTCGAGCGTGCGCTGTTTCATGTCGTCGGCTGGCCCGGGCCCGCCGCCAGTCATCGGCGACAGACAGCAAGGACTCATGATGTATAAGGCGCCAAACACGTCCGAGTGCTTCATGCCGATACGCGAGGCACCGTAGCCACCCATGGAGTGACCCACCAGGCCGCGGCTTTCACGTGTCGGGAAGGTGCGGTAGTGCGCATCCATGTAGGACACAAGGTCATGGGAGATGAAGCGCTCAAAATCGCCCGTAGTAACCGAACTGGAATAAAAAGATCCGAGGTACACAGTCTTCGAGTCGGGCAGGACGACAATCATCTCCGCCGCGCCCTGCGCAAAGGCGCCCTCGATGGTCTGCGGCACGTGGATCTCGCCCGACCATTGCTCGGCACCGATGAAATAGCCATGCAGCGCATACAACACCGGGTAGTGGCGCTTCGTGTCCTGTCCGTAGCTGGGCGGCAAAAAGACGATCACGTCGCGGTCTGCCGGCTCGCCTTCAAGGTTGCCCTCAATGGCTGTGCTGTGGACCTTGATGCGTTCCACCGCGACCGGCTTGGCGCCTGGGATTGCAGGCGGAACGATGGTTTGTACCTGCGCTGGAAGTAATGCGCCGCACGCCAGAACTGGGGCGAGCATGAGGACATGGAAGGGAACCCTGCGGGACTCGAACATGGCTGGAGGCAGACCTTTACTGAACCGGGTAAGAGTAAATGTTGACGCTGAAGGGGCGAAGCTTAACGGTGGCAGGCATTGCCCCGAGTGTCTGTTCTTCCACCATCACCTCGGCGGGCGAACCGGCTTTTACCGTGGCATCGATGGAGTTGGGTGCCATCCTCCACAGCTTGCCGGTCGAGGCCAGCGCTGCACCGGGAATGTTCAGGTGAATGCTTTGTTCGGAGTCCGACGGATTGAGCACCGCGATGGAGAGGGTCTTGTGGTCCTCGCTCAGGGCGGCGCTTACGTCCAGCGGATAGGTCGGGCTGCCTGGGTTGACCGCTGGCTGGTCGCCCCCTGCCGGGAAGGCAGGCTTGGGCTGCGGCGAATTGCCGTCCACTTCAACTGGGATCACACCGAAGTGGTCGCGGTACATCTTGAATAGCAGTCCCGTCGGGTTCAGCACGGCCTCCGTGCCATTGGAGCTGAACGTCGCCGTGGCAAAGGTAAGGTTCGCCATCTGGAAGATGTCTGAGTGGCGAAACATCTCGTGGAAGGCCCAGGCATAAGCAGGAACGGTGGAATAAGAGTCGCGCTTACCGCGAAGGAAGTAGGCCCACTCATCAATGGCGATGGGTACAGGCTTGGCCCTGAGCGCGGGAATGAGCTCCAGGTACTTTTCATAGTGCTCGTACTTGGCCCGCACCTGAACGGCGGCAGCGCGCTGCACCTCTATAAACGAGAGTGGTGGCTCGATCGGCACCTTCTTGCCAAGCTTCATGTCGGTGTGCTCGGTGCCGGAGGCGTAGTAGTGCTCGCTCACCATATCTATGTTCGGCAGGCAATGGAGCAGCATCTGGCCGGTCCAGTCAGCGGAGGACAGGTAGTCCGGCACGTACTGGCCGTTGATGCGGCGGGCCTGATCGGCACCCTCCATCACGTCCGGCATGGCGCCTCCGGCAATCAGCGTGATGGCTGGATCGATCTTCCTCATCTCCTTCGCAAACATGTTGTGTTTCACTTCGTACTGCGGCAGCGCCATGGCGCCCATCTGGTAGTCGCCCCAGGGCTCGTTGCCAATGCCCCACAGCTTTACGTTATATGGTGCCGGATGGCCGTTCTGCGCGCGCCACTTGCCCATCGCTGTTGTAGCCGGGCCATTGGTGTACTCCACCAGTTCGCGTGCTGACCAGGCGTCGCCAAAGCCGGCGTTCACCGTGATGTATGGGTCGACGCCAATCAGTCTGCACAGCGTCAGGAACTCGTCCGTGCCGACGTCGTTCGGCTGCAGGGCGTGCCACACCGGGTCGAAGATGGGCGGACGCTTGTCGATGTCGCCGACCCCATAGCGCCACTCGTAAGACGAGACGAAGTTCCCGCCAGGAAAGCGCAGGACGCCGAAGCGAAGCTGCTTCAACACGGCAATGACTTCGGGACGGAACCCCTCGATGTTGTCGGCAGGCATCAGCGACACCGCACCGACGTGGAACTCGCCCGTGCCGGTGCCTGTAATCTCAAGGGTGGCATTGTCGTTATCGGCGTCAGCGGTGTAGCGCAGCGGATAGGTGTGGTACTCCCTTCCAAGCGTGTGGAGGGTGACTACCTGACCGCCGCTCCCCCCGCCACCATTGGTGAGTGCAACCTTGATGACCGTTCCCGGCGTGCCCGCGAGAACAATGCGTCCGGTATACGTTTTCTTGCCGCGAACAAGAAGACCCGACTGGCGCAGGCCATGCGGCTCCGAAGGGCTGAGTCGCACAGCAGGCGACTGGTCTCCCACGTAGGCGGATTTGCTATCCATTGTGACGACACTGTCGCCGCCAACGGGCAACCACCAGCGCTTTGGAACATTTTCAAACCTGGGATTTCCCGCGGCATTACCCATTGCGGGCGGAGGCGTGGGCGCGGCAATCGCGACCGGATAGAAGAACTTTCGATCAACCAGCATCTCCGACCATAAACCCGCGTTGACGATGTCTCCACCGTGCTCAAGAAACTGTCCGTAGATATCTTTGGAGATCGGCGCGCCTGTCTTCGCAACGCTGATAGTGGCAGAGATGTCTGAGGCCTGCGACCAGGCTGCGGTGGGTAGAAGACACAAGCTCAGAAGGAGCAACTTTGGCAAGGGGAGGATCCGCTCCCGCTGCACGGCTGTAAGTATCAAGCGCATCATTAGGATGACCACTATAGTCAAGCTACGCGACGTTAGGCAAGCGAAATGGCCCTACTAAAGCGATTTATCCTTTTTGAAGGCTTATCTACTTGCAAGCTGCCTGCACCGTGCGCTCTACGTGCACTCACCAACGGCATAGCAGTCAGTTGGGACAAGATGAGAAGGGATGTAAATGCAATCAGCGGTGCATCCACTCCCCAAGTCCAGAAGCTCTGATTCAGCAGATGCTAAGAGCTGATCTTCCACAGCATGAGGAATAGCTGAAGCACATGAGCGAGGCTTTGCAGGGGACCCCTGACCAGCCGTCGCCTGGAAAAACGCTGAGTAGCCGTGCCTTTCGGGTCACACGGGCGATGCACGACGGAGAGCAGGAGTACCCTAGGATCGCGTGCCCTCTTCTCGCCATCTCCAATGAACCGACCCCTCCATCACTGCAGCCGAATGCTGACGCGAACGCGAAAGCCCAGGCAGCACGATTCGCGGTGAATGCGAAAGGCCTCCACAATCAACAGCAAGTGGTTGAAGCACTCGATTCCAATGCACACGTTATACGCATCAAGGACGCAAACCATAATCTGTTGCGTTCGCCTGGCCCCTTAACCGCCAGCTTTGCAACAAACGAACGGGCGTGCGGCTTGCCGGAGGGTACCCCGGCTGAAGCGTACGGACTCCGCTTTGCAGCAAGGTGCGGCCCCAGCAGACTCGGTCCGAAACCCGGAAGGCGGCCGATGCGACCAGCGCCGCCTGCAATCATAGAGGCTGGTTCAATCTTTGGCAGCAACCACAGCGTGACTCAATCGTCCTTCCAGCCAGTTCAAGATCGCTCCATCCTTCATCGCCCGCGCGCGGTAGTCTTCTTCACTCGAGTAGACGGTGTAGGAGAGCGAGGGCGGCAGCGCTCCCCTGATCCGTCCACCTGCGAGTGGAGGCGTGCTTGGATTGAGCGTCGTCTGTTGAAGTCGCACCGCCCCGCCAGCAAGCGAAGGCAATACAAGGACGGGGTCGTACGCTGAAATGGATTTGAGGAAGGCAGGATGGAGGAAGCGGGTACGTTCGGGCTCCGGGATCAGCGGGGACTGCCTGAACCAGTCCGGCCAGTCTCCCCAAGGATCGATCACATCGGTCGCCTTCAGCCGCGGCTCGACGCTCGCTGCGAGCAGAGCGATCGTCCCTCCCGAACCCTGCCCAAAGATGCCTGCGCGCTTGGCATCGAGGTCCCCGCGCGTATCGAGATAGTCGAGCAGAAGCTGCACATCGTGCACAGTCTTACCTAAAGCTTCGGGCAGTTCGTCGACGAAGGTTTCCTTCCACGAGCGGTTGTGGTATCGCTGGCCTGTCAGAGCGGAGACGAACCCCACGGCGGCGAAGCCATGCTTGGTGATGTTCTGGCACCATGCGTCACTGCGGAAGCGGTCCGTGTCGTCCGGCCAGCTGTAGAGAAAGATCACCACCGGCGGCTTGACTGCTCCCTCGGGCCGTATCACGTAAAGATCGATCGGGTCGCCTCCGCGCCACTCTGCCTGGAGCAGCTGCCGCGTAAATCCAGGTTGCGACTGCACGCCCGCATCAAGAATGCTGGCCGGCCCAAGCTCGCTCCGGTTCACCGCAAGCGTTCGCCAGTCCTCACCGGTCTCTTGGCTTTGAGGCAGGCTCTGAAGTCGGCATGTCGCTGGCCAGCCTGCAGTGAAGGCAAAGATCAGGGCAACCGAAAAAAGCGCTGGTTTCATGCTTCTCCCATGGCAATGCGGACAGGCCATTCGGCCTGTCCGCATTCTTTGATACACGTTGCAGATGGATTAGTAGTGAACAGGCGAAGTTTCGATCGTGTTCACCGGTGTCGCGCCAGGAGCGGTGTAGACAATGGTGCCGCCTACATCGCCGCCGCGTTCGCCTGCTCCGCCAATCGTACGACCGACGAGGCTGCGGCTGCCGCAGTTGATCGTCGCCGGAACCGAACCATTGCTGGACGTTGGAGCGATCCCACTGCTCGCGGTCCCGGATGCGCCCGTGATCGTGAAGTGCTCACGATAGACGGAAAGACCGGGCTCATCCTTGCTGGCCGTAACGCCGCAGGCTGCCGCGAACGGGACGAAGTCCGGCAGCGTGTGATCTGCAACGTAACCGGCCTTCGTCACAAGCGCCTGGGCGTTCGCCTGTCCAGTCGAGTCCGTTATCACGCGATACTCCGACCAAGCCGAGTAGTTGCCATTGCGGAGGTTGGGAAAGGTGCTGCCTGGCGTGGCCGGAGGACAGCTGAAGTTCGGGCTCGTAAGCGAACCGCAGACCGGGATGGCGCCGGTGCCATACGAAGCGAGGATCGGATCGTAGCCGTCGAGCGTCAGGTACTTCACCTGGGGCACGCCGGCACTGTTGACGATGTTGCCGCCGCCAGCAATATTCTTTCCGTTAAGCGCCTCATACGAGAAGAAGGCGTATCCGATCGAATCTGCCTGGTTGTTCACTCCCTTGACTTCGTCTCCCGTTCCGATCGCGCGCTGGCGCTTCCCGGCACCGGAGGTGCAGTTCAGGTTCAGGGGGTTATTGTTCGCGCTTGCCGGGCTCACGCCCTGCTCCTGCGAAGTGATTAAGTTCTTACGGAAGACTGTGAACTCCGCCGTGTTCATGGTGCCGGAGAGCGACTCCCGCAGGAACGGATCCACAGCGACCGAAGCTGAGCCGCCTAGCACACTGGCGTCACACTCCGCGCCGCTGAAGAGCTTCAGGGCCTGTGCATCCGTCAGGTTCTTGACGCTGCTGGCACCTAGGCCGCTTGCGTTCGTGCTGTTGGCAATGAAGACGATAGGGGCCGCGCCTACCGGAATGGTAACGAACGCGGGAACTGCGGTACCCGTGAAGGGGTCCTTGCCGGCAAACGTGTCCGTGCTGAAGGAGAGCTCGAAGTTAACCGGGGTCGCCTTCGATCCAACCGTTACCTCGCCTTGGATTGCGGTGCCCACCAGGGTCGTGGGTCCGGTGCCGTATCCAAGTCCGTTGTACTTCGTCGTGTCCAGCTTAGCCAGGGCGCGACGTGTTGCATACAGAGCATCTTCGGGGCGTATGTCCGTGTTGGCCGCGGTAAATTTCTTGCCGCCGCTGATGGCTGCATAGGCACCAGGGGTCAATGCGGTGTCGTTGGAGCCGTCATCCCACACATAGAGGTTGGTTGCTGTGCTGACCGGCAGGTTCGCCAGGGTATCGATACCCAGCGCAGCGCGGGGAGCGGCCTGGAAGGCGCGGACGCCGACTGTGGAGTCTACGCTGAGGAACGCCCAGATGTTCCCCGTGGTCTCACTCCACACGACCCAAAGATTTCCGCTCTCGTTGGGAATGGTGATGGATCCGCTGGTGCGGGTGTCTGCAACATAGGCATGGCCGCCGCCCTTCACAGTGTAGTGCTTGGCCTGTCCGTCCGTAGTCGCTAGTTGATAAGCGGCCTCAGCGAAGACGCCATACTGGGCGGAGGAACCCACCGTGAGCACCTTGATCTGATACGTCGAGGGGGTCGCGTGCGCGACTCCGGTAAAGACCGCCGTGGCTGCAAGCAGGCACGGTAAAGCGAGGACCTTCGAGAGTTTCATAAGTACGCACTCCTATGTGGAACGGGTTGAAGAGGTTGATTCGGAGCCACGGTTGGTGCGATCACATGCAGAGACACGCACGTTTGAGTTGGGGGCATTGTCCAGAAGCGGCGGTTTGCTATAGGTGCGCACGACGTGTCTTACCCACAAGAAAGACGTGTCTGATACAAACGGTCGCGGTGTCGCTTGCACAAGAAAGACGTGTCTTATTCAAAAGGAAGACGTGTTTACCGACACAGGGAATAAAAACGATGCAGAGGAAGCAGGAAAAGCTAACCGTCCCATACGGCAATGCAGTCCAGACCAACCTCGCGATCATGCATCTTTAGCGCGGAAGTCCGTGTGAATCCGCGATGAACGTTTAGTCAATTACAAGTCAAATAATCCTGCGTGAATGTTTGAATGACTTAGCCGGGATTTCATCGTTTCTGATGCCATATAGATTGAAAGGCTCCCGATGAAACCTAGGCCTCCAAGACCCGGTTGACAAGACTGGATCTCCTGAATCCGTCTACGCAGCGAAGTACCAGTGGCTCCTGCGCTGGGCCTTGCATTTTTGCGATGGCGATAGGGAGATGGCGGAAGACCTGGTGCAGGATACGTTCATGCGGATGTTGTCGTCCTGGGCGACGATCCGCGATCAGGAGCGCCCCGAACGTTTTCTCTATACCTACTTGAAGTACGGCTTTCTTCGCCTGCGCAACGCAGACCGCAGGGAGGCTCTTCAACCTCTCGACCAGGACTTCGACTTACTTGACATGAGTGCGGCCTCTACAGGTCCCGGCCTCATCGAGTGGCAGGAAGAGATTCGGGCAGTGGTCGACTTCCTCTGCTGGCGAAAGGCAGCGGCCAAGTCCGCGAGTCTCCTGCTCTTTCGCTTCTTTCACGGCATGTTCCCCTCGGAGATCATGCTCATCGCGAGCATGTCGCGAAAAGCCGTCGACGATAGTCTCGCTAGCAGCAAGTTGGAAGCCCGGACGTACGTCAACCAGAACGCCTCGCCACGCGCAGACACACTCCGGAAGAAGCACAGTCAAGACAGCCTTGTTCGTCGCCTGGCCACCGCGGTCGGTGCCTTCGACCGAGGACATGATCCAACAGTTACTGCAGGTGATCTATGCGTCTGGCGATGGCGATTGCCTCTCGTACGCTGCTCTGCGGGATCGATATTTCAAAGCGCCCAGAACGCCAATCGATTGCTGGTTGCTGTCGCACATCGTCAGTTGCGCGCGATGCCTGGACATCGTCGAGGAGCTATTACATCTCCCGCCCCGCGGCAGCCGGCCTCTTGAAGATGTTCTCGGATATGCACCGAAGACCGAGGCGCGGAAAACTCAATCCAAAGCGAAGCCGGTAAGTGCTGCCATGCGCTCCATAGCAGGCGCAAAAGACCGCTATCGCTCCGCGCTTGATCAGACCCCGGCGTCCATCGCGATCATTGTCAATGGCGAAGCTGTTGCATCGCGTGATGTGAGCGGTTCAGTAAGCGACTTGACCGTGGACCTGCGGGCAAGGGCCCTCACCGAGATGATTGAAGTCGTCAGCGGGCAAGCGATCCTGCTGACAGTCCCTGTGCTCTCCGTACCTCCGGACTGCGCACCCGTTCAGCGATTTAGCGCAAAGCTTGCTCACGGTCGCAGTGTGGTCCTTACGGTCGACCTCAACCCCTTCGGTGTGCGAGTTCGCGTGGTGTACAGCGATCCATCTTCTCTCGAAACGCTCCTCTCGGAACCTCCTTCCTTAGAGACCCTCCGCACCCGGAACGAAGATGAAGTCTTAGTTGTAACGCCCTTGTCTACTGGATTTGCAGCCTGGCTGCGCCGCCTTCTGCAGCGGCCCTTTGCGCCGTGGATGAAGTTCGCCCTTCCTGTCCTCGGCGTCGCCGCGTGTGCGCCCATGCTTCTTCACCTCTCTAAGCCAGACGCGGCCGTCGTCCTGGCACGAGCGATCGAGGCTTCGGCGAAGCATCCCGCCACAGGCATCCAGCAGCAACAGGTGCGGATCACGACACGGGGTGTAACTCTCGAAAGAACGCTGCGCACCGATCTCGCCCACAAGCTTCGAGCGAAGCAGGCTGCCGCAGCGCCCGCTGAGGTCAAGCTTCGACAGGCCCTCGAGTCTGCCCACGTTGGCTGGAACGATCCACTGTCCCCTGCAGGGTTCACGGAATGGAAGGAAGAACACCATGATCGCTCCGCTTCCTCGATAGAGCGAAACGGAAAGCTCTTGATCGTGACCACCAAGGTCTCTTCCGGTGATGTGCGCGAAGAATCCCTCACACTGAATGCAGAAACCCTTCACGCTGTTGGCCGGACAGTAAGGTTCAGTGACAGTACGGATGTTCAGATAGCCGAACTGGACTACCGCATCCTGCCCCTGGCCGAAAGCGACCCAGCCTGGTTCGAAGGCGTCTCGCCTGCTCCTGCATCAACCGTTCTGGCGTCGCCACCTGCGTTGCACATCGCCGCCCACAAATCCGGCGAGCAGGCAACACCCGGCGAACTCGATCTTGCAGAGTTGAATGTCCTTCTGGCTTTCGCGGAATTACATGCCGATGGACAGGAGCGGCTTGTGATCAAGCGAAGGGCGGCCGACATACTCGTGGAAGGCCTCGTTGCTTCGCCGGAACGCAAGTCGGAGATCGAGAGGCGGCTGCGGCAGGTCCCGAAGACAAGCACGCTCATCACCACCTTCGCCACTCTGGAAGCGAGCGCCTCGGCACCAGCCCTGCCTTCAAGCGTGGCCGTCGGCGAATCGTCGTCAGCCGCCTCGCCGCTTGAAGTTTACTCGCGAAAACTCCACTTGCCGCCAGAGCAAGTGAGGGCGCTTCACGCCTCTCTGCTGGAGGCGGCCATCGAGCTGCGCCGAAGCGCAACGGAGTTGAGCAGCCTCGGCTCGCGCTTCCCCGCAGATTCACTCACCGCGCAGACCGCCTCACTGCGGACGACCTTGACCCACCTGTACGCCAGCCGCATAAAGACGGCATCTGCCCGAGAGAAGCAGGCTCTGGAGATTCTTGGGGTCGCCGCTGTTCCGTCACAGCGCGCGGCGGCCGAAGTCACCGCTGCAGCGGCCGCGTTGAGGAATGCCCAGCTCTGCCTCGAATTGATCTCTCAGCAGGACCCGGTGCTCCGGCCTGCGGAAAGCATTCTGCAGGAACTTGCTGTTGCCGTTGCTGCCTTAGATCAGACGAGCGGAGAACTTGTGCCTGTGTCCTGAATCTTTCGTTTTCTCAAGCTGTTCTGCACGTTCGCGCTTGGCAGTTCCATCCACAGATTCCCGAAGCACGCACGAAAGAGAGACGAGTGACCGTGAAGATCAAAACGCTGCTGCGCCCCCGTTCAAGGCTCCAGTGCCTGTGCGCGGTGTTGCTGTTCCTCATCAGCGCGGTGGCCTACGCGCAGACGGCACGTTTCACCGGCCAGGTGATGGACTCGCAGAACGCCGCCATCAAGGGCGCTACCGTCCAGGTGCTCAACCTGGATACAGGAACGGCGCTCACCGTGCAGACCGACGGAAATGGCCAATACACAGTCCCCTATCTTGCCGCAGGCCATTATCGCGTCGACGCGTCCGCTGATGGCTTTACAGGTCTCACCAGTGCAACGCTTGCCATCGGCGTGGGTCAGGCCTTTGTGTACAACATAAAGCTCGGCGTGACTGCCGTCACCAGCCAGGTTGAGGTCAGCGCCAGCAGCGTAGCGACGGTAGAGACCCAGAACGCAGAGGTAAGCGGGACCATCACCGGCAAGGAGGTCACGAGCATCGGCCTGAACGGGCGCAACTTCGTTCAGTTCATCGACCTCGTCCCCGGCGTCAGCAACCAGACGCAGCAGGACGAAGCAAAGGTGGGCCAGGCAGGAAGCGTCGCCTACAGTGTGAACGGCGGCCGCACCGAGTACAACAGCTTTTCTGTCGACGGGTCGGAGACCTTGAACACCGGCATCAACAAAGACCACAGCACACTGATTGTCACGCCCAGCATCGACGCCATTCAGGAGATCAAGGTCCTTACCTCGAACTATGGTGCCGAATACCCGAGCAACGGCAACGGAACGACGATCGTTACCACCAAATCCGGCACGGACAAGTACCACGGCATCCTTTACGAATTTCTCCGTAACGAGGCCTTGAACGCCAAGGGATACTTCGACGTGACCAAAGGCGCTCCGCTCTACCGGCGCAACGATTTTGGCGGGACCATCGGCGGCCCGCTGTCGATCCCGGGGCTGTATAACGCAAAGGGAAAAACCTACTTTTTCTTCTCTGAAGAAGCCCGCAGCGAAAAGACGCCAACGGCCTACCGCCAGGCCGTTCCTTCACTCGCCGAACGAAACGACGACTTTACGGATGTTTGCCCCGCCGCCATCTACTCGCAATTCGACCAACCGGTAAAGGGCTTCAACCGCTCCAAATATCCGGACTGCCCCGTCCTCGGTAACGGCAACGCGGCCTTCGGTCCAGGCCATATCAACCGCAACGCCACGGCCATCCTGAACACCGGCATCATCCCCTACCCGAATGCGACCTCGGGCTGCAACTCGACCGTGGGCTCCTGCTACAACGTCGACGTGTCGCTGCCTACCTACTGGCGCGAGGAGCTCTTTCGCATCGATCACACCCTCACCCCGCGCCTTCAGACCAGCTTCCGCTACATCCATGACGAGTGGGACCAGACGACGCCCATACCGCCCTATGGCTTCGTAGAGAACAGCTTCCCGACCATTCAATCCCGCTACTACGGTCCGGGCAGAAGCCTCACCGCACGGCTTACTGCGACCCTCACTCCGAACCTGCTCAACGAGTTTGTAGCCAGCTACACGCAATCGATCATCACGCTTCGGAACGTCAACAGCGCGGGCGTAAACCTGCAGCGGCCCGCTGACCTCGATGCGCCCTGTGCCCCGGACCCGAACTACACCGGCAGCCAATGCCCCATCACGTCCATCTTCAACAATAGCGGCGCGGGACTAAATGGCGTCCCGAAGATCCCTGGTGTTGTCATCGCGGGAAACAATGCGGAGTTTGGTGGAACCGGCTTCGGTGTCGATCCCGGATACGTCCCCTGGAAGCACTCGAACCCCGTCTACAGCTTCTCCGATAACGTCACCAGGATCGCCGGCCGCCACAACATCCAGTTCGGCGCTTTATGGACGATCTACCAGCGCAACCAGGACAACACCCCGATCGGTGCAGCCACCGGAGACACGCAAGGCATCGTCACCTTCAATAACGTGAAGAACGGCATCACCGGAAACTCCTTTGCAGACTTTCTCTTGTGGGACGACGGAAATGTTGGAATTGACGGCCCCATAAATCCCAACTTGATCCGGGGCGGAGTCTTCAGTTTCCAGCAGGACAGCGGCCAGGCCCGGTACCGGCAACGGTTTCAAAACATCGAGCCCTACATCCAGGATGACGTCAAGCTGACGCCGCACCTGACCGTTAATGCCGGTGTTCGCTTGAGCCTCTTCGGCACGTACCATACCGCGAACAACAACATCTACAACTGGAATGCCAGCTACTTCAGTGCCGCCACCGCCGCAAGCCTTGGCGTAGACCCCCAGACCGGAGTCCTCACCGACAGGACCTCCGGCGCTCCCATCCCCTTGAATCCTGACAACCCCCTTTCTGGGCTTGACCCGCGCGTCTTCAACGGCCTGAAGCGGTGTGGGGCGTCCGGCGTTGCTGCAAGCTGCATGAGCGGACATCTCTTCAATCTCGCGCCTCGCGTAGGCGCAGCCTGGGACGTCTTCGGCGACGGCAAAACGGCGCTGCGCGGAGGCTACGGCGTCTTTTTTGAACACGGCACCTCGGACGAGGCCAACACGGGATCGCTCGAAGGCAGCTCACCTGCAGTGCTGGACATGACCGCCCTGCTGCCCGAAAGCTGGAGCGCCATCGGCCGCAACGCAGCCTATCCGCTGAACGTCACTGCCATCCCTTTGAAGGCCATCTGGCCTTACGTCCAGCAATGGAGCGGCAGCATCCAGCAGGGTCTGCCAGACCACACACTCATCAGCCTGGCCTACGTTGGAAGCAAGGGAACACACCTGACCGCCGAACGGCAACTCAACCAGCTGCAGCCTCTCTCTGCCGCAGAGAATCCCTTCCCTGCGGGCCGGCCGTTGATCCGCAGCGGATACAACCAGGTGGGAGGCACGTACGCCTTCCAGTCGGGAGACTGCACTAACGACGGCACCTCCTTCGTGCTGCTGGATGGGCAGACGGTAGGCCCGTCCTCTCCCGGCTTCATCAACCTGCAGGCGGCCTGCTTCGGCACCAGCACCAGCAACCCGAACAGCGCCGGTGGTCCGAACGTCCTCGCTCCAGACCCCAACTCGCTGCGACAGTTTGCCCCCGGACTGGGCGAGATCTATTCGCTTGAAAACATCGCCAACTCCGCATACAACGCCTTTCAAGCGTCGATGCGCCACATCTCTGGCAACTCGTCGATCGGCGTGGCGTACACCTACAGCCACTCCTTCGATGACGCCTCCGATCGCTCGGACGCGACCTTTGTCAACTCCTTCGACCTCAAGTCCAATCGCGCCAGCTCGAACTTCGACCAGCGTCACTTGCTGCACGTTAGTTACACCTACCAGCTTCCGCTGGTGCAATTCATGGATCGCGTGCTCCACTTCGCGTCGGATGATACCGATGCCGACGCGAACTATAAGGACCATCCTTACGATCCGCAGGCATGGTCCTCATCGAAGGTCGTCAAGAACGTGCTCGGTGGATGGGAGCTTTCCGGCATCACTGCCTTCGAGACGGGGATCCCGTTCACGGTCGTAAACAACGGCAGCCCTAGCGGGACGTCCACTCTGGACAACGCGGGTGTAGCGAACGGGCAGGGTGCAGGCTCCTACCCGGATCGGGTCGGTAGCGCCCACACCTTCATCCCGTATCAGGGTCCCAACCCGCGCAGTGTGGGTCCGCTGCTCCAGAATCCGGGCGCCTTTGCCGCGCCGCGTGGGCTGAGCTTCGGCACCGCCGGGCGCAACTCGCTCAACAATCCCCGGCGCACAAACTGGGACACCGCCCTCCTCAAGAACCTCGCCGTAAAGGATTCGATGCAGGTTCAGTTCCGCGCCGAAGCCTTCAACGTCTTCAATCAAACGCAATTCCGCATCTACGATCCCCTGCTCGGGAACCAGGCGCAGAACACTATCAGCTGCTATGGCGGAGCGGCTGCAGGATATTCCGCCGGCGGTGGAGATGGGACCGACTGCCTCACCGGCAGCTCCTTCCTGCATCCCGTCGATGCTCACCGTCCACGCACCCTGCAGTTCGGGCTCAAGCTGGCTTTCTAAAGAGATGGACATGACCGAAGTTCACATGCAGAAAAATAAAAGTCGCTCCCAGCCGCCGCGGCGGGTGCAGGTACTCTTCGCGGGGGCTGCGTTGCTTGCCGGGTGCAGTAGCGGGCACTCAAATCAGCCCAACTCCCCCTTGCCGCCGGCGCCCAGTCCTTCCAATGCCACTGCCTACATAGGCACCCAGGCACCGGGCTTCTGGTCCCTGAGCCTGGACAACACCCAGAATGTCTTCAGCTACCAGGCAGCATCGGCGGTCGCGACAAGCGGCGGCTTTGCGACCACGAACGGTGTCATCGACCTCGGCAACCTGAAGGGTGTAGCTCTGGGCAAGGCGGTTGCTCAGCCGGCGGGAGCTTCCCTCTTGCGTCCGGGCGGTCCTGCAGCCTTCCCGGTCACCATGGTGCAGCAGTCCGATTGCCTTCCCATTGCGGGCAACCTGCGCTTCATCTACGCGGGTCTGCTCGGCCAGACATTGCAAAAGGGCGAGAACGTGAGCAGCACGGGATACGGCACCTTCGTTGTAAGCACCAGCGCTGATGGCAAGACATGGAACTTCAGCGACGTGCATAACTATGTGCTTACCGGGCTGAACGGAGGCGCTTTCAGCGCAGGGACAGAGAACGGCGATGACCCGGCCACGTTCCCGGCCGTATGTTCGAGCACCGGGGGCACAGGGATCGTAGCCGCCTCCGCGAACCCGGCCTTTGCTCCGGACACTACAGGTATGCCCGCGCTGCCAAGCTTCCGCTTCAATCCCGCCGGTGCGTTTGTAGAAGACCGCAGTACGGGCGTCAGCTGGATGGGATTCGCCATGCCGCAGGCACCGATAAAGCCGAGCGATGTGGCTACGGGCACCTATCGCGGCTTCGTCTTCGAAGGCACGACACCCACTCCTGTCGACACGCGGCCCGTAACCTTCGCCGCGCCCGCGGTGGCTGGAAGCACCCTGCAGGGCGGCGCCTTTCCAAACGACGACCTGACTCAAACCCCGGGAAGTGAGTACAACATCACCCTCGGCACACAGAGCACAACCCTCAATGGAGTTTTTCCGAACTCGACCCTTATCGTCGCAGACTCCAATGGCTACTGCGCCAATGTCGCGCTCAACGATCCCTCCGTAACCGTGGGCTTCGATATCAATGGCAACGAGATTTGCACCGCGGCCGGCGTTGGTGTCATCAGCCAAGTCTCAGGCAAGTACGTCCTCTATTTCACTTCGCACGATGGCACCCGGGAGCAGGGCGGAAACTTCCCCTACGCCATCCAGTTCTTCCTCTACCAGCAATAAGGAGCTCTTATGTTTTGCGTCGCCAGGAAGTCTGCACCAGGGTTCCGCGCTGGTTCGTCAAGAGCGCAGGTACACGCCACGCTGCTGGCTATCGCCGGTGTGCTGGCCATGGCCGCTTCGCCTATCAGCGCTCAGGACCTGACCAAGTACGCCGCTAGCCCCATCAGCGTCTTTGCCAGCTCCCCAGCAGCGTCGAGCGATGGTGAGGATGGCATCCCGGCGACCTCGGCGTTATTCGGCATACTCACAACTGCGGTCGACCGCGCAAACAACGTCTATTTCTCAAATGGCAGCAGCAGCGTGCGCATGGTTTACGTCGGCGGCGCGGTCCCACCCTTGCTCGGCTTTGCGCTTGCCGTAAATGCCGCGCGCGGTCTTGGCCCAACCACCGCCACAATTGGAGACGTCTACACAGTCGTCAACATTACCGGCGCTGTGTGCTCAGGGGACGCCTGCGGGGATGGTGGACAAGCCGGTCTCGCCGCCCTCAACACACCCTGGGGACTCGCCTTCGACACTGCCGGCAACCTCTACATCGCCGACATCGGCGCGCCCAGCGTGCGAGAGGTCAGCATCGCCGATGGCACCATCAGCACGGTCGCTGGAGACTCCTTGCACAGCGGTACATCCTTTAACGGGGACGGCATACCGGCTGTGGGGGCCTTCCTCACCGCGCCGACCTACATTGCGCTCAGTGCAAGCAACAATCTCTTCATCGCGGACAGCGGCGCTCTGGGCGGAAGCAATCTGGTCCGCCGCGTGGACGCTGGTACGCATCTGATCTCCACCGTTGCGGGCGACCACAACAACCCCGGCGTCCTTTGCTCGGACAACGTGTGCGGTGAAGGTGGCGCCGCTACGAGCGCCTTGCTTGGAGGCCTTAACAGCGTGGCCGTCAACGCCGCAGGCGACCTCTACCTGAGCGAAAGCAACGAAAATGTCGTCCGCAAGGTCGATCACGCATCGGGAAACATCACGACCTTCGCCGGGCAACAGGGAGTCGCGTGCAACGACACCAGCTGCGGCGGCGAAGGTGTCGCAGCAACCGCTGCCACGCTCAACTACCCCTTCGACGCGACCCTCGATGCCAGCGGCGACGTCATCATCACAGATCAAAACGATAATGTGATCCGCGGCGTATCGGTCGCGGATGGGATCATCCGCACGCTGGCTGGGACCATCGACCAGTTGTCCGGAACAATTGGCCCGCTCACCGGTCCTGCAAGCGGCGCTCAGTTCTGGGCGCCGGAAGCTGCTGTGATCGATTCCGCGGGGAACCTCTTCATCGCGGACACAAACAACAACGTCATGTGGAAGGTGAACGGTCCCATCGTTCTGGCCGCCCAGACTATCACCTTCAGCCAGATCCCGAACGCCACCTACGGCGACCCTGCCATCGACTTGGCCCGCTACGCGACCACGGACTCCGGCCTGGCCATCGCCTTCACCTGCGCCGGTCCGGTTACCTGCTCAGGCACAAACAACAGCACGCTGACAATCACCGGCGCTGGTGCCATCACCGTGACGGCAAACCAGGCGGGGGATTCGACGCATTCCCCCGCAACCGCGCAGACCAGCACCTTCACCGTTGCGAAGGCTGCACTCACTGTCAAGGCCGACAACATCTCCTTCGCCTACAAGAGTGCGCCCCTCCTCCCGGCACTCACCTACACCTTCCCAGGTTTCGTCCGCGGCGACAGCGCAAGCGCAGTGACTGGAACGCCCGTGCTGACCACTACCGCCACGCCAACCTCGCTTGTCGGGGAATACCCCATCACCGTCGCGTTGGGAACGCTCGGCTCCGCAAACTACTCTCTCACTCCCCTAAACGGCACCTTGACGATCACTGGCGGCGGCGCTCAGACGGTCACCTTCCCCGCTTTACCGAACGTCACCTACGGCTCTGCGACCTTCAGTCTGGCAGCCACCGCGACCTCCGGTGACCCCGTGACCTACACAGTAAGCGGCCCAGCATTGTTGCTCGGTGCCGCCGTAACGGTGACCGGTGTAGGCACCGTTACGGTGACGGCCAACCAGGCGGGAGATGCGCAGTACGGTCCCGCCGCCGCAGTCACTCAGTCGTTCCAGGTGGCCCCCGCAGTCTTGAACATTGCGCCGCAGCCTGCCGCCCGCGCTTACAACACGCTCAACCCTGCCTTCTCCTACATGGCGACCGGCTTTGTGAGTGCGGACACCTCCGCTGTACTCTCCGGAGCGCCAGCGTTTACAACCACTGCTGTCCTCTCTTCGTCACCAGGAAGCTACCCGCTAGTGATCTCGCAAGGAACCCTGTTCGCGAGCAACTATAGCTTCACCTTCACCAACTCGACGCTCACCGTCGGTCTGGCACCGCAGAGCATCAACTTCCCGCCCACCGCTTCCGCCGTCTACGGCGTCGGTATACCGCTTACCGCGACCGCCACCTCCGGTCTCCCGGTCGTGTACACCATCACTGGACCAGGCACCATCTTTGGCGGCGCCCTCTTCTCCAGCATGCCGGGGGTTCTCACCGTAACTGCCACCCAGCCCGGAAATGCCTTCTATCAACCCGCGACGGCAGTCGTGCAGACGTACAACTTCCAAAAAGAGCCCCTGCCGGTGCGAGTCAACCCGGTCACCATCCCCTTCGGGTCCCCGATCCCGGCATTTACCTACGTCTTTGGAGATGGTTCCTTCACACCACCGGCAAACCAATTCTCCGGCGTCCCCAGCTTCGTCACAACCGCGACACCCACCTCCGCCCCGGGGGACTATCCCATCACTGGCTCGCAAGGCACCCTCGTCTCGAGCTTCTTCGACTTTCAATTCGTAAACAACACGCTGACCATTCTTCCGCCCTCAAGCTTCATCCTTACAGCGACTCCCGCCTCGGTCGTTATTCCCAACGGTCAGGCCCGTCAGGTCACCATCACTCTGACGCCGGTCAATGAATTCGTTGGCTCGGTTACCCTTGGCTGCAGCAATCTTCCCGCAGGCGTCACCTGCGTCTCCAGTCCGAACACGCTCGCCACCATGCTTGATGTAAGCGGCGTCGATCCCGTCACCGCAACCTTGACGATCTCCGCAGGTGCTCCTGTTGCCTCCGCACAGCTTGCATCCGGCAGAGACAGGACGGTGCTTGCAGGCATGCTCTGGTTGCCGGCGCTTCTCTGCGCAGCGCTCCTCACATGGCAGCGAAGGAAACTGCTTGGAAACAGACTCATGCAGCGGCTGCTCTTCGTCTTCCTTATGCTCCTGGGCACCTCCGGCTTGATCGCCTGCGGAAGTCCCAGTGGGTCCTCTGCATCCGTTCAAACCGGCACCACGACGATACAGGTCACAGGCGCAGGCACGTCCACGGCCGGCGCTACATCGGCTTCGCTCGCCTTGAGCGTCACGATCGAATAAACCAGTTTTCGGGCGACCGCATCACCGAGGAAAAGGCCGCCCGGGTTCCGAATTGAGGTCCGCAGACCGGCATTTTATGACTGGCATACCGTCAGCTGTTCGCGGCGAGATTCGACCCTGTACTGAGAAGAGATTTGGCCATGAAAGCCAGGCATTCCTCCCAGCGACCCGTGTGGCATTGGCAACAAACCCTAACCCCCGAAAGAAGGTCCCCATGTTCACGCACCCCGGAAAGAAAGTCGCAGTCGGCTTGCTAAGCGCAGCCGCGTTCCTCAACACTCCTCTCTTCGCCCAGTCCGTCAAGACCCAGATCCAGTTCGCCCAGGCGACGGTCGGCATCGCCGCAAACTCCTTCACTGACAAGATCTATGTGGCCGCACCTTCCTATGGCGGCGCCGCAGACACCCTGTCCGTCATCGACGGCAAGACCGACAAGATCACCTCGAACATCACCGTGCCTCGCGGTGCGCAGCTCCCCTTAGTTGACCTTCTTCGCAACACGGTCTTCGTGGCCGGCTGCGACTTCTACAGCTCCAGCTTCAAATGCATCGTCACCAAGATCGACGGCAAAACGAACAAGGTGCTGAAGACCGCGACCGTCACAACCACAGAAGGCGACGGCATCATCGGTGCGGCCTATGATCCCATTTGCGAGAAGCTCTACCTCGCCAACGGAAGCAACTTCCGCATTGACGTCGTAGACGGACGGACCCTCAAGGTAGTGGATGCCATCTCCACCAATGGCCAGGAGCCGTTCGGCATCAGCCTCAATCCTCTCAACCACCGCCTGTACGTTCCCTATTACACCAACCAGGTACAGATCTTCGACACTTACACCAAAGCCCAGCTCGACACTGCCACCTTCGGCAGCCAGGATGTTTCCACCGCTGTGAACTGGTTCACAGGCAACGTCTTCGTCTCCGACAATGTTTTCGGACCTTCCACAGAAGGCGTTCTCGACAAGAATGGGGTCGTCCTTGCGACTCCTTCTGTGAGCGAGACGCCCTATAACCTCGACGTGGATCTCATCACCAACAAGGCGTATGTTCTCAGCACAGGAATACCCGCCTTGAACGTGATCGACGGAAAGACCAACAAGGTCACGGCTACGCTGCCAGGCATCAATGCAGGCTACATTTCGGTAAATTTCTTCTCCCAGAAGGTCTACATCTCCGGCAACAGCGGCGTCACGGTCGTCACGGAATAGCGCTTTACCGGGCAGTAAAGCGGGGCACGGACCATTCCGTGCCCCGATTCCCTTTAAAACTGCTGGAGGCGCGTGTACAAGCTCCCACCCGGGATTTACCGACTGCTCCTCTTCCGCGGCCTGACCTACATACGACACTTCTAAATGGGACGAAATAGATCCGTCTGTAATGTCAGTAGCCGTTCTGCCTGGAACCGCTTCGGCGCGAGGTGGTTGCAAACCATTACTTGGTCCGTCTGGATTCGATTGAGCGCCTAAGCCTCTAAAATGAGATGGAACGATGTGGACAGTTGTATCTTCGCTCGAGACGGTGTCCGGGGCGATTGGTGAATGTTGCCGGCCCGTATCCACTAGTGTGAACGACAACGAATCCCCAGTTGCCAACTGAGGGCTCCAAACTGACGTTTTACCTATCGAAACAGGGCTGCCAGTCCGTCGGTGACAGCAGCGTCAGGACCTCTTGGCCGCATCCGCAGGCGATCCAATGCACCGCGATTGTAAAAATCATTGACACGTACAAAACACCATCGCCGATGTAGTCCGGAAATGATTCGAACGAGAGAGGCCTGAGCATAGTAAGTTTCATGCGATCCTCTCAAGACTGCTAAGAGGTTGGAATTTGTGGAGCAGGTTGAGTGCTGTTCGTAATCAAAATTGTCGTAGATGCCGATCATCTACTTCCACTTGATTGCCAAATGCTGCGTTGATGGCATTGAGCTCGGCAATTTGGATATTTATGTGTAAGCGGCATCGCGTCTATGTCAGCGAGGGGAACTCTCGCTGTGATATGACCCGTTCGAACCGGCTGGTGCGGCACACTGCGAACAGTCTCTGGTCAGCTGTCACTTCCACGACCATCCCCACGTCAGGTCGTTTCGCGAAGGTTCATGATGGCGATATAACAGCTTGGGCCCTCTGATCCCTTATCTCGATAGCATCGCCACCTCTATCGGCGCAGCCAAAGGTCGGGAGTGTTAAGAACCCTTAACAGCTTCGGCCCTTCTTTTGCCATCTGCGCGCAAACAAGAATCCTCTCCCCGATTGCACGGGGGAGAGGATTCTTGTTGTTGCGAGAGACAGTCCGGTTCGCGATCTAGTCGTCAACATCGGCCTTTGTTGGCCCGTTGCGCTTGAAGTCGCTCGCTGGGCGAACCGCCTTCTCGCCGGGATAGGGGCGCACATAACCGGTGGTCTCATACCAGATCATGTGGTTGACGGTGTCCGTGTCTTCAGAGTCGGGCAGGTGCTGCTTGCCGGCGAAGACCTGGGCCTTCTTCCGCGTCCAGCCAGCCCTGAGGACCTTGACCGAGGCGCTGTCAGGCGCCACGACGTGGGGCAGGAAAGAGGAGACACCAGCTGGCGGCGGGATGGGCTGAGTCGGTGTCTGCTTTACCCCAAGGTCCAGCGGAACATCGTTGGGCACATACCTCCACGGCAGGAAGTTCTCAACCGGCGGATTGTCAATGAAGATCTCTCGCATTGGCGAAGCAAGAAGGTCGAACTGGTTCATCGGTTTCAGACCGAGAATCTGCTCGATCGTACGGGTGAAGTTGACCTGCGTGTAGAAGGTGCTGTCTGCCACGACACCTGCGCCGGTGCCGTCACTGGTGACCTGCTGTTTGACGTAGGGGCTGATGACATAGCCTGGACTGCGGTGACCGTCGACGTGATCGACGCCGTTCTGCGCGTCGTCTTCTTCGACGAAGATTGCTGAGTCCTTCCAGATGGCACTGTGGCTGATGGCGTCCACAAACCGTCCGAGGGCCAGGTCGTTATCGGCCTGCATGGCGTACGCTGTGGGCGGGCCGCCGGTGTGGTCAGAGCTGATCCACATGAACTCCAATTGGGGCACCGTGTTACTTGCGAGGTCTTTCTGGAAGTACTGGTTCCAGATATCGAAGCGGAACTGGTCAGGAATACCAAGATCGAACTGGGGGTAGTTCTGAACCGTGCTCTTCAACAGTACCGGAAGCGGGGTGTGCGATGCGACGGTGACGAGATTGTAGAGCTGGCTCTCAGAACCGGTCTCGTAAGCGCGCGTGTCATTGTAGAAGTCGATCCATTCCGGCTCAGTGGTCGATCCGTTTGGCGCCTTGAAGGTGTTGTACTCGACGTATTCACCGAAATTCTTGAACGATACGCCAGCCCTTGCGGCCGCATCCCAGAGAAAGCCTTTCTTCTGGTAAGCGATTGCGTCGCCACCATTCGAAGGGTAATCGCGAAGGAAGTCCGGTGCCTGGATGTCGTCGTGGTAGGGAGCAATGGCCTGGACGATCCAGTTATGACCATCGGCCGACTGACGGCTGGGGTCGTAGAAGTTATCGAAGAGCGGGAACCGCTCGACGAGCGCGTGTGCGTTGGGCGTTACCTTGTAGCCGGCATAGGCTTGTGCCGCGGCGCCGTCGCCGAAGACCGCCAGCGTGCCGTCGCCGTTGCCGCGGGAGACGTCGCCAAGGATCTGATCGTAGGTGCGGTTTTCACGGATGATCACAAACACATGCTTGATCTTCGAAGGATCGCCCAGCTTGTGCGGGATCACGACAGGCGTCGCATTAGGATTGCCGATTGCGGTTTCGAAGATGTTCTGGAGCAAGTCCCAGTGGTTGTTCTTCTCCACCTGGGTGGTGTACTGCTGCAGTTTGGCGGGATCCGGAACCGGGACGATGCTGACGGTGCCAAGGTCCTGGTGGGTGTTGAAGTCGTAGACGCCGTAATAGTGCCCGTAGGAGTTCTCAGGTGTGCTCGCTGGCGGGGGAGCTACGTCGAAGCCGGTGGTGCCGATACCCTTGTCATTGGCAACGATCAGCTTCTGATGCGCTCCGTCCATCACAATCGAGCTGGGCGCGTAACCGACTGGGATATAGCCGAGGACCGGCTTCTCCGCGTTTGCGCGAAGGTCGACCACGGCGATGGCGTTCGCGGTGTAGAGCGCTACATATGCGCGCTCGTTTGCAGTGTCCACAGCAATCGAGTTCGGACCGGCGCCGTAGGCTGACTTGTCTTCGCCATCGTGGTCATGGTTTCCGAAAAGACTAACTGGCAGGCCAAGATCGATCTTGCGCTCTTCGATGTTGTTGTTCGTATCGATCACAGAGATCGTGTCGCTGTAGGTGTTGGCGACCAGCAGCTTGTTATTCCAGAAGGCCATGCCGGTCGGGTGCAGACCTGTATTGATGGTGTCGACCACTTCGAAGCTGGCCAGATTGACGACGGAGACAGTGCCGGTCGAAGTTGCGCCATTCTTGGCAGCGACAACCGGGGTACCGTTGGAGTACTCCTGGAAGTCTTTCTGAGTAGCAATGCGGCCTGCCTCGTTGGAGACATAGGCGGTCTTGCCATCCGGAGAGATAATGACGCTCTGCGGAACGTTGCCGACGCGGATCTCCTTACCCTGCACTGGCGTGGTCTGGGTGAGGTCGATCTTGGTCAAGGTGTCGTTGTTGTTCAGCACGGCGTAAGCGGTCTTGCCATCTTTCGAGATCGCTACTCCGAGAGGATAAGAGGTCGGTGCGCCGTCGCCAGAGAGGGATACGGTCTGGCCGCAAGGGATCTCAGAACTGCCGGTGGTTCCGGACGGGCTGTTGGGGAAGCACTTGACGGTCGTGAGGACGCCATTGGCGTCAACGTCAAGCGGAACGCTGACCTGAACGAAATTGGAGAGCAGTCCGGCCGGGCTGACCGAGGCGATCGCAATGTAGGAGGGGCCGTAGGAACCGTCCTGGCTGAACACCAGGTACTTGCCGTCCGGAGTATAGGCGATGCCTGCTTCGCTGCCGCCTGCGCTGGCTGCGGCTGTGAACGTCTGCAGCACAGCGCCAGTCTGCGTGTTGAAGATCGTTACGGGCTGCGGCGCACCCATCTGGAGCACTGCGGCGGTGTTGTTGCCGGTTGGATTCAGTGCGACAGCCTTGGCGCGGGTGGTGATGCCGAGATCGACCTGCTGGCCGGCGGGAGTGATGATCTGGCCGTTGCTGACAACCCACGGCGTAGGCAGGGTAGAGGGATCGTCCGGCCCCTGAGAGGTGTGCTTGTTCTCACCTACCTGGTACTTGGGATAAAGATCGGATTGTGAAAACGCGGAAACACTCAACCCGGCCATGAGAACGCCGGCCATCGTGCCCGTACTTCTAAGATGGATCCGAGACTTCGATCGAGACATCTGCAACTCTCCTTATTGCGTCGGTTACGTTCCTCGTGCGACCCGAAATGGTGCAGTACAGGATCAGCCAGGAATGCAAGTTCGTGGACGGCTGGGCAGACGGTGACGTTTCTCGCAACCATGCTGGTCTATCTGGTTTGGGCGGAGTCACTCGATCGCAAGACAAGAACAATCAAGACACACCTTCAAGCTAGCGGCGCGGGAGTGACGCCAACATTGCGCGCAGATGACACTTTTGTCATCGTGTTGCAGTTGTGTGAATGCGGAGCGTAACTGTCGTCCCCCGGCCAGGCTGGCTGCTGATCTCTGCCGTGCCTCCGTGCAGGGAAACGATGCCCTGAACGATTGCGAGGCCCAGTCCGGTTCCGCCAGAAGCCTGTGACCGTGAGGAATCAACGCGGAAGAAGCGATCGAAGACGCGCGGCAGTGCCTCGGCCGGGATGCCGACGCCTGTGTCCGCAACGTCGATGCGAATCGATGCGCCTTCGATACAGGCCGACAGCTCTACCGAGCCACCCGGCGGCGTGTGCGCCACGGCATTCGAGATGAGATTGTCCACGGATCGTTGCATCAGGACGCGGTCAAGTTCGGCAATGACCGGACCTGCGCTGGTCTTCGTTCGTAGTGCGATGCCCGCTTCCGAAGCGGTAGCTTCGTAGTATTCACAGAGCCCTTGCAGGAGTTCGGTCACATCCACCCGCTCCCAGTGCAGGTGGCCCAGAGGACTCTCGGTCCTCGCCAGAAACAACAGATTGCCGATCAGGTCCGACAGTCTTACCGCCTCCTCGAGCGATGACTCCAGCACATCGCGATACTCCTCCACGGTCCGGGCCCGTGCGAGCGCCACTTCCGCTTCGCCGCGAATGTTGTTCACCGGCGTGCGCAGATCGTGCGCGATATCTCCGGAAAAACGCGAGATGCGTTCGAAGGACTCCTGAAGCCGGTCGAGCATCTGGTTGAACGTTCCTGCCAGTGCCGCCAGTTCGAGGGGATACCCCTCTGCGCCGATACGCTCCAAAAGGTTGGTCGAGCTGATGCGACGGGCGGTAGCCGCGATCTCTTCGACCGGATGGATGCCGCGCCGTGCAAGGTAATAGCCGACTACGGGAAAGACAATGAACGCAGTAAGCAGGATGGTCCAGAACCAGAGGCGAAAGCGGCCTAACAACTCCTCCTGCTGCGAGACGTCAATCGCCACCTGGACCGTATCCGTCTGCGCTCCGGTCTCGCCAACGCGAGCACGCGCCGTGGCGATGCGAAAGGCATGCCCGTGTCTCCCTTTGATCGAGACGGATGCGGGAACCGACCGCTCCGGAGCTTCGTGACCAGACTCTTCCGGCTCAGATGCGGCCGGCATGGGTTTCTCCGGCTCCGGAGCCGCCTGCGCTTCATCGGGGAAGCGTGATAGGTCGAGTTCGTCGGCCATCTCGGGCGTGGTCAACAGCGGGGTGTTGTGCTCGTCGAGCAGGCGGATGTAGAAGTGTTCGTACTCCCGCGCCTCCGATTCCAGCTCGATCTCTTCGCGGAGGGCGTCTGAGTCGTCTGGCCGCTCGCGGAGCATGGTGCGCAGCACATGGACCTTGTCGGCGAGGAACTCATCCGTGCTTCGCTCCAGCTCCTTGACAAGCATCAAGTAGAGGCTTGCGGCGGCAAGGAACACCAGAACAAAACCGGCGAGAGCATATCCGCCAGACAGGCGAAAGGCCAGCGAGCTACGAAACCGCGCCACTGCAGCAAGGCTGATCGCCGGCTTCACTGCTCGGGAGCCATCACGTAGCCTGCACCGCGCCTGGTATGGATCAGCTTGGTGGGAAATGGATCGTCCATCTTGCTGCGAAGCCGTCGTATGTTAACGTCCACGACGTTGGTGTCGCTATCGAAGTTCATGTCCCAAACGGACTCGGCAATCAACGTGCGCGACAGTACCTCGCCCGGCCGCCGCGCGAATAAGGTGAGCAGGAGGAACTCTTTCGCGGTCAGGTCGAGCCGCTGGCCGGCGCGGGTTGCGCGCTGCCGCAGGAGATCGATCTCGAGGTCCGCCATGCGGAGGGTCTCCTGCTGGCGTGGAGCCGAGCGGCGCATTAGCGAACGCACCCGCGCCAGCAGCTCCGAGAACGCGAAAGGCTTCACCAGGTAATCGTCCGCACCAAGTTCAAACCCCTTGACCCGTTCATGCACCGCGTCGCGCGCTGTGAGAAGAAGAACCTGAACCGGACTGCCCGCCTGGCGCAGACGCGTTAGGATGTGCCACCCGTCCAGACCGGGAAGCATCACGTCAAGAATGATCAGATCGAAGCCGGAGCTTTGAGCCAGCTCCAGCCCGTCAATTCCGTCTTGAGCGACATCAACGATGAACCCCGCTTCGCCAAGCCCCTTCTTAAGGAATTTGGCTGTCTTCGTCTCATCTTCAACAACCAGAATTCTCATCTGCGATTGCCTACCCGGTTTGCGTCTTTGTGAGTCATCGGATGGTGAGCCCCTCTGCGTAGTTGCGCGGCCTGCGTCAGAAGCCTGAGGGCTAGTTGCCCGACGCCTGGCGAAGATAGATCAACGTCTGCTGCGGCGTGCCGTCGGGATATTCGCGAACTCGCTGGAGCGTGTTGCCTCCGTCGATCAGGGTCCAGGTCTCTTTAGATCGGATCGTCCGGCCATCCTCGTGCTCTTCGATATCAAAGACCAGGCCACTTCCCTTCCAGGTGACGGAACTGAGAAATTCGTCGCCGTCGGCACCGGTCGTCGTGGACCGCTTGCCATCCGTGCTGTACTCCTGCTTCGCAGTTCGCGGCGAGCCTGAGCTTCGAAGAATCGTTGTCTCAACGGTGAGCAGGGGCTCGCGATGATCGATCTTGAGAGTGACGTTCCCTTTGCGTGCAGGCTGGCTGCGTTCGTTATTCTGCTTCCAAACTCCTGAGAACGAAGGATGGCCCTGGGCTGGAAGAACCTGAGCGGTCCAGACCGCGATCAGTATGGCAACTAGAAAAAACCTTCGCGTTTGAAACATGTCCAACCCTTCTGATGGCTTCAGAATTGCTGCAAAGCAGCGAGCGCGGTCTCAATCCAGACCGCGCTCGCTAGTTTCTGTCTCCAGGTCAGAACTGGAGCCTCAGTGCGAACTGGATCTCGCGCGGCGTCCCTGAACCAACCGGCGTAATCGGCGATACGATGGCTGTGTTCAGGTTGATCGGAGTGACGATCGACCCGAATGCGCCGGTGCAACCAGCGGGACCGACGGTGCAAGTAGCCTGCGGTGGGCCAAGTTGCGGGTGATTGAAGATGTTGTAAAACTCCGATCGGAACTGCAGGTTGACGCGTTCCGTCAGGGTGAAAGTCTTATCGGTGCTGAAATCGATCTGCCAGGTGCCGGGCCCGCGAACGAGGTCGCGCGGCGCGTCCCCGAACGTTCCAGCGGCAGGCAGAGCAAACGCTGCGGGATTGATCCAGTGAGCAACGTTTCTGCCGCCCGGTGGGGTAAGCGAGACTCCCGGAACCAGGTCAGGGCGCTCGGTGCCGGTGGCCCCGTCCGCCGCCACGTAGCTGCTGGGCAATAGCACATTCACCGGGAAGCCTGTGCGTGCCAGCGCAGTAGTGGTTACTTCCCACCCGCCGGCTACGGTGTCGGCGAAGCCGCGGTGACTCAGCATCGATTGACCCACGCCAAAAGGCAGCTTATAGACTGCGTTGCCATTGACGACATGGCGCGCGTCCCATGCGCCGCTGGCTACATCGCAGGCGGGGCACAGCGGGTTTTGCGGCGAGATCTCGTCGCCATCGCCGCTGCCGTTGGAGCCATTGTCGATCTCGTGCGAGTACGTGTAGTTCGCCGTCACCAGGAGGCTGCGCGTGAAAGGCCGCCGCATCGACAGTGCGAGACCGTCGTAGTAGCTTGTGCCGAAGGAGCCGCGATAGCCGATGGCGGGAGCAAACGCCGGATACTGCTTGGCGCCGGTGGCTGGATCTGTAATCAGGTTCACAACGTTCGTATCCAGCAGATGCACACCGTGGCTGCCCAGGTAAGAGATCGTGGAAACAAAATTCCCGGGCAGCTCGCGCTGTAGCGAGAAGCTCCACTGCTCGGTATAGCTGTCCTTACGGTCCCGCTGTTCAGCGTTCGGCGAGATCGTTCCGGCGATGGTCGGGCCAAAGAACGGAGCGACCGGATAAGTCAGCTGCTGCGGCTGCGTCTTGGAGTTGACCGCGTAGGAAGGAACTTCGTTCTTGGCTGGCAGGTTCTGGTCATCCAGCTGCCCATCTTCGTGATACATGCCAAAGCCGGCGCGAACGATGGTCTTGCCGCTCGTTCCGGGCGACCAGATGACGCCAACACGTGGATCGATATCTCCGTAGTTCTGATTGCCAAAGCTGGCACCAAGGCCGCAGAAACCCTGCGCGCCACATGTGTCGAAATCGAATGGATTCGCTAACCCGTTTTCCTCGTTAAAGAGTTTGAAGATGGTGTAGCGCAGACCCAGATTAAAAGTGAGGTTTGGGAGCGCTTTGTACTCATCCTGGGCATAGAGGAAGGTGTCCCACTTGCGCAGGTGATTCACCGGCAGAGCGCCGGACAGACTTGCCTTGCTCACCACGTTCTTTGCAAGGTTCTCGATCGACGAGAAAGTGACGACGCCGTGTTCGTTGTACTCCTGGTTCAACTGGACGCGGCGAATCTCCCCGCCAAACTTCAGCGTGTGCCGGCCCTGGGTCAAGGTCAGGTTATCGATTCCGGCAAACGTGTTGCCCACGTAGATGGTGTTGTAGATGTAGTCCTGCGCGCCGAATCCCGGGCCATAGCCACCATTGACGACAATCTCATAATTAGTGCCGGTCCTGCTGTTGTTGAAGGTATTCGACGAAGAACGATTGAATCCGAACTTTAGTTCGTTCACAATGCTGGGAGTGAAGAGATGCAGCACTTCCAGCGCGCCATTTACAGGAGTAGACACTCGCTGCTGTAGATCGGTCGAAGAAGCCGAGAACGGTTGCGTGTTGACCGAACGGTCGTAGTTGAACCTCATGTAGCCGGTTGTCTTCGTTGAGAAGTGGTGATCGATTCGCAGCATCGCCGAGCTCTCGTTGACCGTTTGCGTGCAAGAGCAGGTGAGAAGCTCCTGGTCCAGATAGTTCGGGCCGGCGGCAGCCGTAAACGGCGTCACAGTAGTCCTTCCTGCCGCAACCGGATAGGCTGTGATGATGGGATAGACCGGCGACGCGGCGGAAACAGTTGCGATGAGCGCCGGACTCGGTATGGCGCTGGTGACTGGATAGCCCCAGCTCTGCCGATATGCCTCGGACGCGAGAAAGAAGAACGTTCTGTCGCGAACGATCGGGCCGCCGAACGATCCGCCGAACTGATTAAGACGAAGCGGTTGCTGCGCTACGCCGGCCCATGCGGGCTCGGGCGCGTCGAAGATGTCATTACGCAGATACTCGAAGAGTCGCGCATGGAACGCGTTAGTTCCAGACGGGGAGATGATAGCCAGTTGCGCGCCGCCGGTGGCGCCTTCCTCAGCGCTGGCCGTCAGCGTATCGACGCGAAATTCCTGGATGGCGTCCAGGGGTACGGCGAGCCGGACCCAGGGCCGCTGTGTCTGATTCACGATGCTGGTTGAATCGATGCCGTCGTAGGAGAAGTTGCTGTCGTCAAGACCGCGTCCGGCGAAGCGGATGGAACGCTGGTTGCTTCCGCCCGTGTCGATTGCGCCGGGAATATAGGCCGTCAGCGCAGCCCAGTTGCGACCGTTCAGCGGCAATTCGTCGGCTTGCGTTCTTTCAATGAGACCGGTTACTGCCGGGCTGTTTGTGTCGAGCAGCGCCGAACCGGCGGAGACGGTCACGCGTTCTTCGCCTTCCGCGATATGCAGGCTTGCGTTCAAGGTGCGGGTCTGGCCAACCGTCTGCACGACTCGATCAACGGCAAGTGTTGCGAAACCATTTCCGGTGAAGGTGACCGTGTAGCTGCCAACGGGAAGTTCGGACATCGTGTATGTCCCGGAGCCAGAGGTTTCTGCCACGCGGCGCAAACTCGTGTCCCGCATGAAGGCCACAACGTGCGCTCCTGAAACAACCCTGCCGGAAGGATCGGTCACTGTTCCCGTAAGGCTGGTCCGATCGACTTGTGCGAAGCTTACCGAAACGGTGCAAATACAAAACAGGATCGCAGAGCCGAACCGGGGAACTGAAGCATACAACGGGTATTTCATACCGTCCTCCTGATGAGACTGGCTGCGCGTACTAACTCGGGTTAGTTGCATCCGAACACCTGGTTGTAGGTTCCCCTGCACAAGGAACTCTGCGCTCCTCTTGGCTTCGGAACCTGCGTTGGCTCGCTTGCGGCTCTTTCGCTGAAGAGTTGTAGATGCTAAGTAGAGATCGAAATGGAACGTAGCGGTCGAGCATTGATCGAAAGTGCTGTAAGTAAGTAGGTAGCAGGACAAGCAGGAGAGATCTGTAATCGCTCGATGAATTTCGCTCGAGCATTCTCAAATGTTCGTGCAATGAATGTTGTGATTTCGACTAAGTAGCTAAAGGCGGGCGCATCCCCATGCACCAGATGTCCTCTGGTGAACGTGCCTTGTCACTCCTGACTGGGTTGGTACATTGTGGATGGTCGGGGGCATTGTTCCTACACTGCCCCGCTAGGCCTTTGCGGTGATTACTCGTCCGTGTCGGTCTCTGTCCTGATGGCAACCCGCTCATTTGCTGCGGCCAGGAACTCGGTTTCGTAGGACTCGACGGTCTCGATGCGATTCTCTGTTGGTACTTGTCATTCCGAGCCTCGGCCTCAAGGTAGTGGCTCGAACTTCCATACGCGGGTCGGTGAGCATGAACGCGTATCTGCCACTCGGCAGCGCGGATGTAGACGCGGGGGCTGCTATCCGGCGCGGTCAAGGTGATGCGGCTCTCTTCGCTGTCGACGCCCGTCACTGTTCCATCGGAGTTCCGAGTGATGCCCTGCTCGTCGCTACCCTTGCTGACGTAGCGGATCACGTCGTCAACGTGTAATTCGCGGCAATCTTTGCATCCTCGTCGGAGAGCATCTTGTGTGCTAGTACGTTGCCGCTAGAGGTCTCGCCCGGCCTGCCCTGCTCATGAAATTTCGCACGAATCAGCCGGGTTGACTCTTCGCGCTTCGTTTTATCAGGAGCGAAGATACCTGCGCGGTCTTCTTTGGAAACGTAAGGCTGGGCCACGTAGCAACGGGGTGCTCCGAGTCGCTGTCGACGTGGGTACGATTGGCGTTCCGCAGGAGCGTGTTGGCCGATCAGGTGTCGTCGCGCCGGAAGCTGTCCACCGCTTGACTGAGATCGCTGAAGTCCAGGGCTGCACTCTTCGATACATCGGTCGCCAGCCGCTCTCCCAAGGTGGTAGCGGCGGCGTTGGTGTAAATGCGATCATCACAAGCGGCGCGAAAGAGGGCGACAGGCCAGTTGGTCATTGATAAGGGAGAGACTGCAGGTGAGTCCTTGCGAGCTTTGGGACGTGACGGCGAACCGGCAGGCCCATGGACACGGTCGTCGACGTCGAGGACCTCATGAACAACGCGGCGCCGAGACTCGCTTCAAAAGCTCCGAGTGGCAGCTTGGGCGCTCGCTTCGCGTGCGTCATTATGGGCGCAAGGGCGTGTCTGCCGTCTCGAATCTCCTGGATGTTGGCACGTTCGGCGACCAACATTTCAGGCGTCGTAAACCGCTGCGCAGAGCCCGTTCGGTCACGTTGAAGAGAAGATGCCGCATGGCGCTGCGGCGAAAACTTGGATCTCTGCAATCAAGTGGGCTTAGGCGAAGACCCTCTTTACTGACGGTGGTTTTAGTGACTAAGAACGTGCGGAGAGGTGCGGCAATGAGTAAAGAAAAACGCGCCTCTCGGGCGCGTTCACGTGATTTTGGTTGCCCCCCAGGGATTCGAACCCCGATCGAGCGAGTCAGAGTCGCTAGTCCTACCATTGAACGAGGGGGCAACAGATTTGTTTCAGGGCCGCGCGATGCAGTGCGCCCACCACCTTTTAGAGTGTACGAGGCATGGCGGATAAGGTCAACGCGCGCGACATTTGTACCTGCCTTCGCGTGACCCGGAAGCCACAAGGGACAGTGCCGGGCTGGACGAAATTGTGCGACCTGCATCTCAGTCTAAAAACTTAGGCGGTTGTGTGTAGATTATTCGACGGGCAGCTTGGCCTTGTAGCCATCCCGCGCGATGATCGAGTACTTCACCGGCTTGCCCTTCTCATCGGCCATGCGGAGCGGATGACCCTCGTTGTCGACGAGGAGAACCTTGACCTTGCGGTAGCTCCCGTCGTTCTTTGCGTTTGTGGGCCGATAAGTGAGGACATACTGGTTTCGGATCGAGTCGTTGATCTGGGCGAAGACATCAGGCAGTGCACCCTGGAAGATAGGGCTGAAGCTTAGACCGCCGGTCATAGCGGCAAACGTCTTCAACTGGTTCTCCGCCTGAAGATAGTTCAGATCTCTGATTCCACCGGACATGCCGCCGCGTCCTCCGTTGATCTCGTTCAACATGGCTCCGGTGCCGATGGTGAAGATGGTTACGTTGGGCGTAGCCTTAATCTTCGCAAGGATCTTGTCCAGTGTGATCTTCGAAAAGGTGTCGCGGCCGCTGCCAATCATGACAACGTACTTGCGACCCTCGACTCGACTCAGGCGGTCGAGAGTCTCATAGAGGGCGTCGAAGGTGTTCGTGTCACTGAAACCGGGAATCGTGAGCGATTGCAGGGACTGGGCAACAACATCCTTGTTATTCGTGAAATCGGTGAGAATGTGGGTCTTCAAGTCGTAGGTGATGACGGCGATGTAGTCGTCGGGGCGCAGCGAGCGGAAGAAGCTATACGAGGCGTTCTGCATGTCGCGGATGAGGTAATAATTGTTGGCGGCGAACTCCAGAAGCATAACGGCGGTGATGGGCGTTTGGACAACACGGACACTGTCGACTTTCTGCTCCACGCCGTCTTCGAGGACGAGAAACTGAGGCGGCTTTAATCCGGGAACAAACTGATGCGTCTTGTCGAGTTGCACGCTCACGTCAAGCGATACGAGTGGGACGTCCACGCGAAGTGAGTAGCTTGCTCCGCCGGGGTTCTTGACCTTCTCTTCGGGGGGCGCTACAGGAGCGGGAGGCTCTGTCGCTTCCTTCTTTTTCTTGATCACCAGAGGGCCGTTGTCGGTCTGCGGGCCGGCATCATCCGAGCTGGCAGGCTGCTGGGGCGCAGTCTGGGGAGCCTGCTGTGGCGAGGCCGGTGGTGTTTGCTCCTGCGCGAGACCTATCCCTGCAATAAGAAGGAGCGCGACGGCGGCGATCGCATGACTGAATCTGAAACGGGGCTTCATGATGAGAACTGTACCTCAGACCGTGGAGTTCGGGATATCGATGGCGCGTTGCTAAAACATCTGTACCGGTCCGCATGCATCGCCTGTGCGACCCGCCGCGAATGATCTAGTCTGTAGACGTGAGACTTGAACAAGTGAAGCGACGATCCACGAAGACGGGCGCAACGCTCGCTCTGGTCATCCTTTTGACGTTCTCCGAGGCAGGTTGGGCACAGACGGCATTACTTCCACCAGCGACCTATTCGCCCACTCCGCCGAAGGAAACCGTGATCTTCCCACTTTCGCAGGTGCATCGTGGACTGCGAGGCGTCGCTTATACCGTCTTTGAGGGCGTGAATCCTGAACCGATGGAGGTAGAAGTCCTCGGCTCGCTAAAGAATGCGCGGGGGCCGGGCGAGGACATGATCCTGGCGCGGCTGCACGGCGCAAAGCCGGAGTACACAGGGGTGGTCGCGGGAATGAGCGGCAGCCCGGTTTATATCGACGGTAAGCTGATGGGTGCGCTCAGCTTCCGGATTGGACAGTTCAGCAAGGAGCCCATCGCAGGGATCACGCCGATCGAGGAGATGCTGGAGGTCCGGGACGGAGAGACCTCTCCGTCCGGCACGAAGACGGCTGCCGATACAAGCGGCCAGGAGATGAAACCAATCGAAACGGCGCTGGTCTTTGGAGGGTTCAGTCAGGAGACGATTGACCGCTTCGGCGACCGCTTCCGAGCGCTTGGACTTACGCCTGTGGCGGGTCTGGGCGGAAGCGACCCGGAGACCAAACAGCCGGAGCCGCTGATTCCGGGTTCGGCTGTAAGCGCAATCCTGGTCAGCGGCGACCTCTCCATGGCCGGAACTTGTACGGTGAGCTATATCGATGCGACGCATCTGCTCGCCTGCGGGCACCCGATCACCCAGTTTGGGCGGATCGCGATGCCGATGACGAAGGCGACCGTGCTGGCGACGCTTCCCTCCCCGCTCAACGCTTTCAAGATCATCACGACGACCGTGACCGTGGGCGCGTTCACGGAGGATCGTAACTCGGCAATCCTGGGAAGGTTTGGCCAGCAGGCGAGGATGATTCCGGTAAGGATCGACGTGTCTCATCCCGGGCTCGCGGCGGGGGTAAAGCATGAAACGAAAACGGTTCATCTGGAAGTTCTCGACAACAAGGAGTTGACGCCTTCGGTGATGCTGGTGTCTGTCTTCCAGAGCCTGCAGCAGACAAACGAGGCAGCGGCGGAGATAAGCTACAGGCTCTCGGGCGAGTTGACCGTTCAAGGGAAACCATCGGTCAAGCTGGAAGCCGTCATGGCGCCCAACGACTTGAATCCGGCAGCAATCAATGCAGCGCTGTACGTTAATGACCGGTTCGGACGCATTTACGGCAACTCCGCGGAGCCGCCTCTGGTTACCGGCTTGCACCTGAAGATTGAAGCTGTAGATGAGGTGCGGACGGCGGCGCTTGAGCAGGTAAGGCTGAACCGGATCGAGGTGCGACCGGGTGATCGCCTTCTGCTTGAGGCAACCGTGCATCCCTTCCGAGCGCCTGCAGAGACGCTGCAAATCCCCGTGACTATCCCGGTGAATACGGCTTCCGGCGATCTTCGGCTGGTGATCGGCGATGCGGCAACCACCGACCATCTGACGCTGCCCTCCGCCGCCGGCGGAGGGATGAACCGTCCGGTTGCGTTGATTGATTCGATCAACCAGATGAATCGCAGCCACACGAACGACGGACTTTACGTGTCGCTGCTCTCACACAATGCACAGACGGTGTTTGAGGGAGGAACCATGGGACAGGTTCCTCTTTCCATGGCCAATGTGCTCGAATCGCAAAAGGCAGAGCAGAAGATTCAGATGACAGGTGAATCTGCTCTGGAGCTTGGCTCCGTAAAAACGGGGTACGCGGTGAGCGGTTCGCAGGTGCTTACGATTCGGGTTCGTTAGGCTCAAGTTACCGCGTTGCCTTTCAATCGTATGTTTCGATGTTCGAAAGATGTATGGCAGGTTGATCCTGACGTTGCAGCTACGGGTAACGGTTGCGACAGACAATCCACCGGGCGGGTGTTGTAGCATCAAGATTCGGGCCAGCGAAGATAGCGGCAAAGGAAAGTCGGGAAGAGCACAATGAAACAAATCCATGGTCTGGCCGCTCATGCGGCTGGAGCTCAGCTTCTGGCGTACAAGTATGGGGTCGAAGAGCTTGCGCCGAACGATGTTGAAATCAAAATCTCCCATTGCGGTGTCTGTCATAGCGACATTCACTTGATCGACAATGATTGGGGCATCAGCAAGTATCCATTTATTCCGGGCCACGAGATCGTGGGAACTGTCACAGAGGTCGGCAGCCAGGTGCGCGATCGCAAGGTCGGCGAACGGGTTGGTGTCGGCTGGCAGGCCAATAGCTGTGGCATCTGCGAGTGGTGTCGCCAGGGCGATGAACACCTCTGTGCGCAGTCGCAGCCGACCTGCGTTGGCCGGAATGGCGGCTATGCGGACGCAATCAGAGTTAATTCCAGGTTTGCGATCCCTGTGCCGGAAGTTCTGGAGAGCGAGAGCGTCGCTCCCCTGCTTTGTGGGGGAATCACGGTATACGCTCCGCTGCGGAATCACGGAGTACGGCCATCGTCGCGGGTGGGCGTGGTGGGGATCGGTGGACTCGGGCACATGGGACTCCAATTCGCGAAGGCGTTTGGAGCGGAAGTCACGGCCTTTTCGACCTCAAAGGACAAAGAAGCCGAGGCCAAGTCGCTTGGAGCCCACCACTTCGTGAATACACGGGACACGGGTGCACTGAAGAAGGTAGCCGGATCGTTTGACTTCATCCTGTCTACGGTAAGCGCCGACCAGGACTGGGCAGGTTACGTGAATGCTCTTCGACCAAAGGGCATGATGTGCGTCGTTGGTGTTCCGCCTTCGCCCATCCAGGTGAGCGCGTTCGCACTTCTGGCCGGACAGAAGGCAATTTCGGGAAGCCCAACGGGAAGCCCGCAGGACCTCCACGAGATGCTGGATGTAGCGGCGCGGCACGGGGTGAAGGCGATCACGGAGCGTTTTCCTATGGCGAAGGCAAATGACGCTGTGGCCAAGGTGAAGAAGAACCAGGTGCGGTACCGGGCTGTGCTTACGAACTAGGCTTCCCGGTGGCCGCGGAAAGGGGAAAAGGGACGGGGCTTCGGCATCCGTCCCCTTATTTTTTGAAGCTGTGAAGTCCGTTCGCTGACTCGCAGGCTTTCGCTTAGACTCAACCTACGATGATGCGACGGCTGTTTCTGCTGGTGATGATGTCTTTGGCCTGTTTGGAAGCAAGTGTCCAACCGGCCCGGGCGCAGGGTACAAAGGTCTGGACGCAATCCCGCTACGACGAGATGGAACGCGGAACGGCAGAAGGCGTAGCGATCCGCAATGACGGTCGCCTTGAAGTAGCTCCTGCCAGCAAAGTGCTCTACAGTACGGGAGGAAGTTATGTCTGGTCTGTAGCCTCGGATTCGGCAGGTAACGCGTACCTTGGACGAGGTGGGACAAGCACCGGCTCGGCGATAGTCACCAAGATTGCGCTGAACGGCACCGCGACGGACATCTTTGCGGGTAAGGAGTTTGCAGTGCAGGCGCTTGATGCCATGCCCGACGGGACGCTCTTCGCGGCAACTTCACCCGATGGCAAGGTCTACCAGATCAAGCCGGACAAAAGTGCGACTGTCGTCTTCGATCCAGCCGAGACCAGCGAGAAGCCGAAGTACCTCTGGGATTTGGCTCTTGGCAAGTCTGGCGATTTGTACGTGGCCGCGGGTGCTCCGGCTGTGGTCTACAAAATTCCGGCCGCCGGTGGCAAAGCCAAGGTCCTCTTTCAGACCGACGACCAGCATATCCGCTGTTTGCTGCTTGGCACCGACGCAGTTCTCTACGCAGGCAGCGACGGCGCAGGTGTTGTCTACAAATTTGATACCAAAAAGCCTGCTGATAAACCCTTCGCGGTCTACTCGGCGACAAAACGTGAGATAACGGCGCTTGCTCTGGATGCAGACGGCAATCTTTACGCAGCTGGAGTTGGTGGCAAAGGAAACGTGCCGCTACCGAACCTTCCCGTGACCGGAGGAACGAGTACGACGATCACCTTCGTCCAGGCGAGTTCGTCTACGGCGGTATCGACAAATACCGTCATTCCCGATGGCTCAGAGATCTACAAGATCGCGCCGGATGGTACGCCCTCGAAGCTGCTTACGCTGAAGGAGGATGTCGTTTACGCGCTGGCGATGCAGCATGGCAGCCTGCTGGCGGCGACCGGCAATCGCGGGCGCGTCTATCGCATAGATACGAGCGTTCCGGGCAGATGGACGGACATCGCTCACCTAGACGCCGCGCAGGGAATGGCATTCGCTCATCAAAATGATGGGGTGCTGATCGCGACCAGCAACAACGGGCGGGTCTTCCATCTCTCCGACGCAGGTTCGCCTGAGGCAACCTTCACCAGCGCAGTGTTCGACGCACAGATCTTCTCTCAGTGGGGCCGAGCCGAGGTACTGCCAATAAACTCCACGTTCGATCTGTACGTTCGGAGCGGGAACGTCGAAAACCCGGCGCTGGGCTGGAGTGACTGGATAAAGGTCGCGCCGAGTAGCGGGAGCGTCGGTATTCCCGGCGCTCGTTATGTGCAGTGGAAGGCGGAGTTGCGCGGACCAGCGACGCTCGAGTCATTGGGTCTCAACTATCTTGCGAAGAACGTTGCGCCAGTCGTGGATGAGGTGATTGCACAGCCTGGCGCACGAGTCGTTTCGACACAGCAGGCGACAAACACCACGGTGCAGATAAGCTTCCCTCCTGCTCCGGGGATGCCACCTCCGATAGTTTTTCCAGTGGATGCAAATGCAACGCCGTTGGCCGCCCAGAAAGACAAGAGTGCCGTTACAGCTCGGTGGTCCGCACATGACGATAATGGCGACGAACTCATCTTCTCCGTCTTCTACAAAGGTGAGGGCGAAGCGAACTGGCGGCTGCTGAAAGACAAGATCACCGATCGCTTCTACAGCTTCGACTCGTCGCTTCTGCCGGATGGAATGTACGCGGTGAAGGTCGTTGCGAGCGATTCGCCGAACCACACCGACTCCGAGGCGCTGATAGGCGAGAAGGCAAGCGGCGTCTTTGTTGTAGACACGACGCCGCCGGTCCCGGGAACTCTAACGGCTTCAATGGAACGCGGAAAGATCCATGCCAGATTTGAAACCAGGGATGCGACTTCGCCGATTGGACACGCCGAATACTCGGTAGACGCCAGCCCGTGGCAGTATGTCGAGCCTGCTGGGAGTATCTCCGACTCGCTGAGCGAACGATACGACTTCTTTGCAGCAGTTCCAGCAGCAGCAGCAGCTCCTGTGACAGATGCCAAAGAACATGTCCTCGCGATCCGCGTCTATGACCGGTATGAGAATGTAACGACCGCAAAGGCCGTGGTGCGCTAAGGTCACGATGCAATTTGAGCTCTTCATTGCGGCGCGTTACCTGCGAGCCAAGCGGCGCCAGGCGGTGGTTGGCGTGATCACGGCGATCTCTGTCATTGGGGTTGCGGCGGGCGTCGCTTCGCTGATCATTGCGCTTGCGATCACAAATGGGATGCGGCGCGACCTGCAGGAAAGGCTGGTCGGCTCAACTGCGCATATTACGCTGATGCGGGTGGCGGGTGACGGCATTCGCAACTGGCAGCCGCTGCTGGCCCGTCTGCGCACACTGCCGCATGTCACGGCCGCCGCACCGGGGCTCTGGGAGCAGGTGCTTGTCTCGCGAGGTGCGAGATCAAACGGAGCACTTATCAAGGGTATCGTTCCCGCAGACGAGAAAACTGTAAGCGATCTGTTGAAGACCATCGTAAGTGGGTCGGCGGATGCGCTCGAACCGGCCGTCGCTCACGACCCCGCGTCGCCGTCCATTCCGCCCATCGTGATCGGCAAAGACATGGCGGATTCGCTGGGAGTGCAGGTTGGAGACACGGTGCAGGTGATCAGTCCACAGGGGGAGATGACTCCGTTTGGCTTGGTGCCTCGTTACCAACGCTATTCGGTGGCAGGCATCTTTAAGTCGGGCTTTTACCAGTACGACTCAGCGTATGCCTTTACCCGATTGGTCGACGCGCAGAGGCTCTTCTCGGAGCCGGATCTGATCTCGGTCATCAGTTTCAAGGTGGATGATCTGTATAAGGCCGACAAGATCAGCGTGGCGCTCGAGCAGGCAGCCGGGCAAGGATTTCAGAGCACGAGCTGGATGGAGCAGAATGTTGAACTATTTCGCGCACTGAAGCTGGAGCAGGTTGTCTCATTCATCGTGCTGGCACTCATCGTATGTGTCGCTGCCCTCAATATCCTGATCGCACTGACGATGATGGTGATGGAGAAGACGCGCGACATCGCTGTTCTGATGAGCTTCGGCGTCAGACAGGAGCAGGTGAGGCGAATCTTTTTGTTTCAAGGACTGCTTATCTCCGTGATTGGGACACTTCTCGGGCTGATTCTGGGATATGGAGTAAGTTGGCTTGGCGGTCATTACCGTTTCATCCACCTGGATGCTTCCGTGTATTCGATCGACTACCTGCCGTTTGCGCCAACGGTGATCGATGCTGTGCTGGTCGCCGGCGTGTCGCTGGGTGTAAGCCTCTTGGCGACGCTCTATCCGAGCGCGAGCGCGGCACGAGTGCTCCCGGCTGAGGCCCTGCGCTACGAGTAGTCTCGCGAGACTGCCAAAAGTTGCGCCTTATGTCGTCCGTGGTGCAAGCTTATCGGGCAATAATGAACTGCGTATTCACCGACCCGAGGAGTAGTCCAGATGATGTTGACCCGCCGGCGCTTTATCTCTGTTACCACCGCAGCAACTGTTGCGAGCACGATTGGCTCGCGCCTCGCATTCGCATTTCCGATGGGACTTCCGCCTGGAATCCAGCTTTATGCAGTGCGCGAACCGCTGACTGCGGATGCGCCTGGAACACTGAAAGCAGTGCAGGCCATCGGCTTCCGCGAAGTAGAATCCGCAGGCTTCGGCAAGTACACCGCGACGGAGTTCGGCAAGCTGATCACGGATGCGGGGTTGAAGTGTCCGAGCGCGCATCTGCCCTTCAAAATGGAGGGCGATCTTGCCCCGGTGTTCGCAGATGCAAACGCCCTGGGGGCTCACTACGCGGTGAGTTCGGTGATGCCCGGAATATTCCCTGCTGAAGGCGTGACACCGGACCCCGACCGGTTCAAGAAGACTGCGGCGCGTATGAACGAAATAGGCCGTGCCGCCAAGACTGCGGGATTGCAATACGCATACCACAACCACAACCCAGAGTTCGAGCGTATGCCTGATGGTTCGTATGGCTACGACACGCTCCTGACCGAGACCGACCATGATCTGGTCAAGTTTGAAATCGACTGTGGATGGATGTCCGTCGCAGGTGCCAAGCCTGCGGACTTCTTCGCAAAGTATCCGGGCCGATTCCGCATGCTGCACGTGAAGGACTTCAAACCTCGCACATCGCCGACGACGGAGATACGTGGCGCAGACCGTCCCGTGGGAGTCGAGCTTGGGCATGGCTTCGTCGACTACAAGCCAATCTTTGCGGCAGCCCGCGCTGCTGGTATTGAGCATGCATTTGCCGAGCAGGAAGCTCCCTACGTGCGTTCGCAGCTGGATTCTGCGAAGGTCAGCTACGACTTTCTGGCTTCGTTTCACTAAAGCCTTGTTCTCGGCTTTGTGAGCTGCTTTGGACGAAGGAGAGAAGATGGCATCGCATCTGGAGGACAGTGATCTTGCGCCAAAAGGCTTGGCGAGCTGACTGCTCGGAAACATTCCCTGAACAACGAACTCGGTCGGAAACGGCGCTGCTGCGCCTGATGCGGCTACTCGCCTCCGTGATAGGCTACTCGCCTCCGTGATAAACGACCTCGAGTATCTTCTTGGGTGCTCACTCGCATAGGGGATGAGTGGCGCTTGCTTTACTGTGTAGAAGGCATGGCAGAATCAGTGGACACTTCGCGTCTCGAACCGTTGATTGTGGAGCCTGCTGATATTGTGTTACGCGCCACGGCACTCAGCAAGACGTATACGACCGGCAGAGGCCAGCTTGAACTATTTCGCGGGCTCGACCTCGAAGTCCATGCGGGAGAGATGGTCGCTATAGTCGGCGAGAGCGGGGCCGGCAAAAGTTCGCTGCTCCATCTGCTGGCAGCGCTCGACCGTCCGACGTCCGGCGAGGTGTGGTGCGGTGAGCACCGACTAAGCGAGTTTTCCGCACGTCAGGCGGCTGACTTCCGCAATCGGGACATCGGCTACGTCTGGCAGTTTCACTATCTGCTGCCAGAGTTCACGGCGGTCGAAAATGTAGCCATGCCTCTCCTTGCCCGCCGAGAATCGCGAAAGGATGCCATTCAGCAGGCGACAGTCTGGCTTGCCGAAGTTGGACTCGCCGACCGGGCAGACCATCGCTCAGGCGAGCTGAGCGGAGGCGAGCAGCAGCGGGTCAGTCTGGCGCGGGCTTTGGTGACGCAACCTAAACTTCTGCTGGCAGATGAGCCGACAGGCGACCTGGATGGAAAGACTGCCGATGTGGTGTTTGAGCTGATTCAGCGGCTGCACCGGGCCCATGGGCTGGCGAGCGTGCTCGTAACCCACAACCTCGATTTTGCGGAGCGGTGTGATCGGATGTTGCGCCTGCGCAGCGGACGACTCATCCCGACCGCCACATGTGCCGAAATCTGAAGCGAGGGAGTCGCGGAGGAGTCCGATACCACTTTTTCCGATGGCGAGTGTGTTGCACGGTGATGTAACGTAGCGGTAACTTTCGCACAGCGCAAATGGGCTACTGGTCTGGCGAGGAGAGACGGAATACACTAGAGAAACCGGTAGGGAGTTTGGCCGCGCCTGGCAGACAACCTGATTGTTTTGGCTGAAGAACAAACGGCGGCCATTCTGGCCTTCGGGTCTCGGATTGGCCCCAGTCTGTGAAGGGGGAACATGTTCGAACGCTATACGGAGAAGGCGCGGCGCGTGATTTTCTTCGCGCGGTATGAGGCCAGTCAATTTGGGTCGCCTTACATCGAGACCGAGCATCTTTTGCTTGGGTTGTTGCGGGAGGACAAGGCTCTGACGAACCGTTTCCTGAGGTCCCATGCCTCGGTGGAGTCGATTCGCAAGCAGATTGAAGGACATACGACGATTCGAGAGAAGGTTTCGACCTCGGTCGACTTGCCGCTATCGAACGAGTGCAAACGGGTTTTGGCATACGCGGCGGAAGAGGCCGAACGGCTCTCCCACAAACACATTGGAACGGAACATCTGCTGCTCGGTCTGCTGCGCGAAGAGAAGTGCTTTGCGGCGGAGATTCTGCAGGAGCGCGGACTACGACTGCCGCAGATCCGGGAGGAGCTTCAGCGGACGACCCAGGAAAAAGCTCCTGCCGCACAGGCGGCCGGCAAACAGGGACAGCGCGGCGAGCAGAGTATGCTGGCGGAGTTCTCGCGCGACCTTACTCAATCGGCCATGGACCAGCAGCTTGACCCATTGGTTGGGCGCGATACGGAGGTGGATCGGGTGATCCAGATCCTCTGTCGCCGGACGAAGAACAATCCCGTGCTGATCGGCGAGCCAGGCGTCGGGAAAACGGCCATCGTCGAAGGTCTGGCCCAGAAGATCGCCGATGGTGAAGTTCCAAGCTTCCTCGCTGACAAGCGGGTACTGGCGCTTGATCTTTCGTTGATTGTCGCTGGAACGAAATACCGCGGACAGTTCGAAGAGCGGCTGAAGACCATCATGAAAGAACTCATGGAGAACCAGAACTCCATCGTCTTCATCGATGAGCTTCACACGCTGGTCGGCGCTGGTTCAGCGGAAGGTTCACTCGATGCGGCGAATATCCTGAAGCCAGCCCTTAGCCGTGGCGAGATCCAGTGCATCGGAGCAACCACGCCGGCAGAGTATCGCAAGTCGATTGAGAAAGATCGATCCCTTGAGCGCCGCTTCCAGGCAGTAAAAGTGCCGCCGCCGAACGAAGAAGATGCCATCAAGATCATCATGGGCATCAAGGAAAAGTACGAGAAGTTCCACGCCGTCAGCTACACCGACGACGCCATCAACTTCTCGGTCTCACACTCCAGCCGCTACATTCCTGACCGCTTCCTTCCCGATAAGGCCATCGACCTTATCGACGAGGCTGGTGCCCGCGTAAAGCTGCGCCAGACCTCCCTTCCGGAAGAGTTGACCGAAGTCCAGAAGCGTATCAAGTTCATCGTGCACCGCATGGAAAACGCCATTGCGAACCACGAATTCGAAAAGGCGCGCTTTTACTCCGACGAAGAACGTAAGGAGCGTGAAAACCTGCGTGCCCTTCGCGACAAGTATCACCTCGACGACTCTTCCGCAGGCATAGTGACGCGCGAGGACATCGAAGACGTTGTCAGTCGTTGGACGGGCGTTCCGATCACATCGATCAAGGAAGAAGAGACGCAGAAGCTTCTCCGCGTTGAAGAAGAGCTGCACAAGCGTGTGATCTCGCAGGATAAGGCGATCTCCGCGCTTGCTCGCGCGATTCGGCGTTCGCGGGCCGGTCTTAAGAATCCCGCGCGTCCGATTGGCAGCTTCCTCTTTCTGGGGCCGACGGGCGTCGGCAAAACGGAGATGGCGCGCACGTTGGCGCAGTTCCTCTTCGGTAACGAGAAGTCGCTCATCCGCTTCGACATGTCGGAGTTCATGGAGAAGCACTCCGTCTCGAAGCTGATCGGCTCGCCTCCGGGCTATGTCGGTTATGAGGAAGGCGGTCAACTCACGGAGCGTGTAAAGCGTTCTCCCTACTCGGTAGTGCTGCTCGACGAGATCGAAAAAGCTCACCCGGATGTCTTCAACCTGCTGCTGCAGGTCTTTGAAGATGGACAGCTGACGGACGGTCTGGGTAATCAGGTCGACTTCAAGAACACGATTATCATTATGACTTCGAACATTGGAGCCAAGCACCTGCAGAAACGGCAGGGCCTGGGCTTCCAGAGTGAGAAGGAAGACATGATCCTTGACAAGATGGAAGAACTCGTTCGAAGCGAGGTCAAGCGGACTTTCAATCCTGAGTTCCTCAACCGCCTCGACGAGATCATTATCTTCATGGCGCTGACCGACAACGACCTGATGCAGATCCTCGAACTGCTGGTGCAGCAACTCAACACGAACCTTGTTCATAAGGCGATTACGCTGTCGGTCACTGATGAAGCGAAGCACTACATCCTTGAAAAGACAGTCGCCGATCGTACCTACGGAGCAAGGCCGTTGCGTCGCGCACTCCAGCGGTTTATTGAAGATCCTCTGTCTGAGGCCCTGATCGGCGGCGGCATCGTAGAGCGGCCGGCATTTCTCGAGGTCTATCTCGACAACAACGTACTTCACTATCGCCCGATCGCTGCAGACGGCGAAGAAAAAGCCGCTGGACTCGCACTCTCAACCGTCTAGCCCTATTCCAGTGCAAGAAAGAAACGCCCCGAGTACCTTCGGGGCGTTTCTCGTTCCACAATCGCGAAATAAAAATACGATCCTCCTGGAAGAAGTGAAGAATCCGCCCATTCAGGCTGAACACCCGGCCGCGTTAGATTATCGACCTCACCTGCTTCACCGACTTCGCCGCACTCGCCACGAAATCGCCTGCGGTATCCACAGCATTATCTGCATAGTCTTTTGACATCTGAATGGCCTTATGAGCTTCCTTGCTTAGCTTTTCGGCTTGCTCCTTCAAGTAATCTCCGGCATCTTCAAGGTAGTCGCCCGCATCATCGATGTTGCGTTTCAGCTTCTTGCGCGTCACTACCCCGGACTGAGGCGCATAAAGAAGAGCGACACCCGCGCCAATTGCAACGCCAGCCGTAAAAGCGAACCAGAAACCTTTTTCACTCATTGCGAACCTCGTGCTCGAAATTTTTTAGTATTACGTCAACACTATTTCAGATTCTCAACATCCGCTATTGGTTGGATTCTGTCGTACTTCGTGTCGAGTCCGGCGAGTTCCCTCGCCCGCACAAAAATCCTCATAAACATCGTGGCATTCAACCGGCCAGTATTTGTGTTCCTCAAGGAGGGATGGTACGAAGCGAGCATCCGCAGACCATTTGGCAAGGTGTACTCCGCGCCATGGCCGAACTTGTACGCGGATCGCCGCTCGATCACACCCTTCAATAAGAGGTGCGCGAGATACCCATCAAAGGCGATCTTTCCAAGGCAGACGACGACCTTAACCTGCTTGAGCTCTCCGATCTCCGCGGCGAGATGCCTTGCGCAGTTACGAACTTCCGCCGGCGTAGGTTTGTCTTCCGGCGGCGCACATCGCACCACCGAGGCGATCCAGACGTGGCGGAGCTTGAGACCGTCTTCACGTGAGGTGGCGTTGCCGTGGTTCGCAACGCCGACTTCGTGCAGGACGGGGTACATAAAATTTCCCGCGCCGTCGCCAGTGAAAGGGCGACCGGTTCGATTCGCTCCGTGAGCCCCGGGAGCAAGGCCGAGCACCAGGATTCGGGCCATGGGATCGCCAAATCCCGGCACCGGTTTCGCCCAGTAGGTGTGGTCGAGATAGGCTCGACGCTTCTTCTCGCCGATAGCCTTGCAGTAGGTGCGAAGCCGCTGGCAGGACTCGCATCCGACGATTTCCGACCGGACTTCCTCAAACCTCAGGTTGAGAGCGGCCGCCGCTTCGGCTCGGCCAACCGTTTTCATTTTCAAATTCACCGCCCTTCATCATATCGGGTCTGTATGGCACCGGATCAGCTTTCAACGTCGGGCGCGTTTGACCCCTCCTATTCAACCCTCGTACAGTGGAAGGTGAGGCGCCGGTCGCATCTTGCGCGATCTCTCATCCGCACACCGGCCTACACACGCGCACTCTGGAAGGCATCGCATTGACCCCGACTGAGATTGAAGCAACGACATCGGCTGAGCTACAGCCTGAGGCAGCACACGATCACACGCACGACCACGATCACTCGCACGATCACCCTGAAGATTTGGCGCCCGGCCTGCACCAGCACACGCACCAGCAGGGTCCGTCGCTCAACCCCGAGCTTGCCCGCGAGATTTCGGTCGAAGTTCCTGCCGATGAGGTATCGAAAGCCTTCCGTGCCGTCACGAAGCGTTACCAAAAGCTTGCCCGCATTCCAGGATTCCGCGCCGGCAAAGTACCTGAATCGCTGATCAAGACGAGGTTTGCGAAGGAGGTTCGACAGGAGGTTCTTGAAAGCCTCGTTGCCGACCGCTTCAAGCAGGCAATTGAGGAACAGAACCTAGTGCCGGTCTCGCAGCCGCAGATGGTGGACATGCAGCTTCTGGACGGCGAGCCCCTGCGCTTCAAGGCCGCCTTCGAAGTCGCTCCTGAGATCGACATTACCGGGTACGACAGCACCCGCATCGAAAAACAGGATGCAACCCTCACCCCTGATGAGTTCCAGGCTGAGCTTGACCGCGTACTTGAGAGTCATGCCGTCGTCGAGCCGATCGAAGAAGATCGGGAGCTAACCGATGGCGATTGGGCGGAGATTGAATTCAAAGGGCAGATCAAGGACTTGGCGCAGACAGTGACGGAGGAGGGCGTCCAGAACGCCGCTCCCACCGAGCCGATCAGTGGCGACAACGTACTGGTCGAAATCGGCGGCAAAAATACTCTTCCCGCGTTCAACGATGCTCTGCGTGGCTCGAAGACCGGGCAAGAGATGAGCTTCGAGGTGTCCTACCCTGCTGACTTCGGCGAACCGAAGCTGGCCGGCCAGACTGTTGGTTATGACGTTACGGTCAAGGCCATCAAGCGCAAGACTTTTCCTGAACGCAATAACGAGTTCGCTTCGCAGCTTGGTGCGTTCGAGACGTGGAGTGAGTTCGAAGACAAGCTGCGAGAAATGGCTTCAGATCGCAAGTCCACGGCTCTTGAGAACCAGGCCAAGGACAAGATGATTGGCGAATGGATCAGCAGATTCCAGTTCCCTGTTCCCGAGTCCTTCGTGCAGCAACAGATCGACGCGCGGCTCGATCGCGGGCTTCGCGCTCTGGCCCAGCAAGGCATGAGCACAGACGAGATGCGCAAGCTGGACTTCGGCCGTCTGCGCGAGGCACAGCGCGATCAGGCTGTGAACGAAGTGAAGGCCTCGCTGCTGCTCGATCGCATCGGCGCTGCAGAGGGTGTCGAGATCTCCGAAGATGAGCTCAACAATGAGCTCATGATGCTTTCCATGCAATCCCGCGAGCCGTATGAGGCATTGGTAAAGCGGCTTACAGAAGAAGGCGGCATGGACAAGATTCGCGATCAGATGAAGCGCGAGAAGACCGGTAGCGTGCTCTACGAAAAGCTCTCTTCGTAAGCGAAATCCCTAACTGAACAACAAGCGCAGCACAACCGGTGAAAGCACCAGAAGGAAGAGCGTGTTATGGGATTAGTACCTATGGTCATCGAGCAGACGAGTCGTGGCGAACGTGCCTACGACATTTACAGCCGTCTGCTGCGCGACAACATCATTTTCCTGGGCACGCCGATCGATGACAACGTTGCCAATGTCATCATCGCGCAGTTGCTTTTCTTAAGCAGCGAGGACCCGGAAAAGGACATCCAGCTCTACATTAACTCGCCAGGTGGATCGATCACTGCAGGGCTTGCGATCTACGACACCATGCAGTACATCAAGAACGACGTAGTGACCTTCTGCATCGGCCAGGCGGCAAGTATGGGAGCGTTCCTGTTGATGGCCGGTAAGAAGGGCAAGCGTTTCGCACTGCCTAACTCTCGCATCCTGATTCACCAGCCGTCTATGGGCGGGTTGAGCGGACAGGCTACAGATATCGACATTCACGCGCGAGAGATCCTTCGTATTCGTGAGATTACAAACAAGTTGATGAGTCTCTCGACCGGTCAGTCCCTTGAGCGTATCGAGCGGGACGTAGAGCGCGATTTCATCATGACGGCGGCACAGTCGAAGGAATACGGGATTATCGACGACATCGTCGACCGGCCCCGCTCGTAGTCAACGAAACAACCCGGGCCCGCGTCGATAAAAGTGAACTCACTTGACGCGGGCCCTCTTCATTACTGGCGCGCATCTGCTGCAGTACCTGCGTTTGCGGAATGAGAGGCGCCGGAGTCGTCCTCCCCATCAAACGGGTGTAAACTACCGAGTAACGTGATTGGTGTACCCCTCCCCCACGGTTTTATAGGAGCTGTTCCAAAAATGAAAACGTCGCGCGGCACGGACGAATCTCTTCGCTGCTCTTTCTGCCATAAGTCGCAGGATGCAGTCGCGAAGCTTATCTCTTCTCCCTCCGACTACCCGCGCGCGTACATCTGCGACGAGTGTGTCGCGGTGTGCAACTCCATTCTCGAGGATGACCGTTCCGAGGTGCAGCCGGGTGCGGCTCCGGCACATCTTCCTAAGCCGCAGGAAGTAAAAGCATTTCTTGACGAATACGTTATTGGCCAGGATCAGACCAAGAAGAAGCTCGCCGTGGCGGTCTACAACCACTACAAGCGGATCCAGATGAACAAGGTTCGCGGAAACGACGTCGAGCTGGCAAAGTCGAACATTCTGTTAGTCGGTCCCACCGGGTCGGGAAAAACACTGCTGGCGCATACGCTTGCGAAGATGCTCGATGTGCCGTTTGCGATCGTCGATGCCACCACGTTGACCGAAGCGGGATACGTGGGAGAGGATGTCGAAAACATCATATTGAAGCTGCTGCAGGCTGCCGAAGGCGACGTGACCCGCGCTCAAAGCGGCATCATCTATATCGACGAGATCGACAAAATCGGTCGCAAGGATGAGAACCCTTCCATCACGCGCGATGTCTCCGGCGAGGGTGTCCAGCAGGCGCTACTCAAGATCCTTGAAGGCACGGTCGCGAACGTTCCACCGCAGGGTGGACGCAAGCACCCACACCAGGAGTTTACCGCCGTTGACACCACCAACATTCTCTTTATCTGCGGCGGGGCGTTCGTCGGTCTCGAGAAGGTAATTGGCCGCCGAATCGGAAAGAAGGCTCTGGGCTTCCGCGCGATTGCCGATCCGGATGCAAAGGAAGGCTTGGCCACTCCAATCCGCGCCCAGCGAGATTCCGAGATGCTTCGCCAAGCCGAGCCGCAGGATTTGCTGAAGTACGGCCTTATTCCAGAGTTCGTCGGCCGCTTGCCGGTTCTTGGGATCCTCGATGAGCTGGATGAAGCAGCACTTATCGAGATTCTTACAAAGCCTCGCAATGCGATCCTCAAACAATACGCGAAGCTGTTCGACTATGAGGGGGTCAAGGTGACGTTTACCGACGACGCCGCCAGGGCGATTGCCCGAGAAGCCCTCCATCGTAAGGTTGGAGCTCGCGGGCTTCGGATGATCCTCGAGGAGTTGATGCTCGATCTGATGTACCACGTCCCCGGCAATAAGAAGATCAAGGACTTGGTGATTACCGAGGCGATGGTGCAGAAGCGCGAGCTTACAATTCCCGTCATCTTGGAAAAAGCCGGCTGACTTCTCGCCTCGGTATTACGCTCTGCCCTGTGAAACACAAAATCCACGCACCTTGCGTGGATTTTGCGTTTCTGCAGGAGAACACAACCGGCCTACGACGAAACCAGGTGATAAAGCTCCAGGAGACTGATCCGGAACCTGTACACAGTGATACGAAGTGCCGATAGAGAAGGCCGCATCGCGTGAAGTGAACTTCGGACTTCTGAATGCGCGGCGTATCGAAGTGGAGGAGAGAAGTGACCCAGTCCCTCAGGACTTTTACCCTGCTTATCCTTGTGTTCTGCTTTGTCAAGCCGGCCGAGGCACAAGTGACCGCGCTAACACCAGACGACACAGCAGCTTACGTCAACGCAACGCTGCACAAGTTCCCTACCCTGGAGTTCGTCGATTCTGGATGCCCGGGGTATGAACAAGTCGTCATGATCTCCAGTGACCGTCGCAGCCTGATTATCAAGCAGTCCTTTGGCAAATCAATGGATGGAAAATGCGACAACGTTCAGACGTTGACCGTTCCGATCTTCAGCTTGAGTCGCGACGAAATGGGAAGCTGGTCCAAGCAGGGCCAACATTCCTCGTTTGTTCTGAATTGTATCAACCATGTGGACTGCTTCAGTCGTCAGTCCGAAGCGCATGCTTCTGCTTCAGCCGAAAATACCTGGCTGCTACAGGTGACCGCGCCGGACAAGATATCGAATCGTCTCACAAGGGCGATACAGCACCTTGTAGAGTCGCTTTTGGCTGAGGCGACTCTGCGCATCGACAGCAACGATCCCTTCGCGAAGCGTTCCCGCTAGCCGATCGCCACGACAAGTTGTGAAGCGGTGTAGAAGTAGCCATACCGGTAGATTAACCTGATTTGACCCTGCTCGATCAGGGTGTTTGTCTCATTCGCATGTTCCCCCGCCAGCAGTTACAATCACGTAAACGCGTGGCTGTTGGCTTGCATCGTAGCGTGCTGCCGAACGTCTAATGGGTATATATGACAAACCGAATCAAAGAGACTCTGAATGGCGAGATCCGCAAGCTGCCGATGATGCCCATTCGTGACATGGTGATCTTCCCCCACATGATGACGCCTTTCGTCGTCGGCCGTGAGTCAAGCGTGCGCGCTCTCGAAGAAGCTTTGAATGGCGACCGGAAGATTTTTCTGGCGACGCAGCACGACGCCTCGGTCGATGAGCCGAATGCCGACGATATCTTTGAGACGGGAACTATCGGCAACATCGTCCAAAGCGTAAAGATGCCGGACGGTAATATCAAGGTGTTGGTCGAAGGAGTCGAGCGTGCTCGCGCGACGGCTGTCAACGACGAGGATGGCTTCTTCGTCGCGACGGTTCGGACCGGCAAGACGCACCTGGATCTCACTCCGCAAGTCGAGGCGCTCTCGCAGCGCGTTCATACGCTCTTCGAGCAGTACATCAAGCTGCAGCAGTCATTGAACTACGAGACCATGGCTGCCAGCGTCCGCATGGACGAACCGACGAAGCTGGCCGACACGATCGCCGCAAACCTACAGCTTTCAATTGAAGAGAAGCAGGAACTGCTTGAGGTCTTCGATCCCGAGACGCGTCTTTCGCGTGTAGCAGATGTGCTCGACGTTGCGATCGAAAAGCTGAACATGGACCGCACGATCCAGTCACGCGTGAAGCGGCAGATGGAGAAAGCGCAGAAAGAGTATTACCTCAACGAGAAGATTAAGGCCATTCAGAAGGAACTCGGCCGCGGCGAGAAATCCGAGTTCGATGATCTTAAGAAGAAGATTGACGAAGCAGGGATGCCAAAAGACGTCCATGAGAAGGCTACGCAGGAGCTGAAGAAGCTTGAAGCGATGCCGCCGATGTCTGCTGAATCGACCGTCTCGCGCAATTACCTCGACTGGCTGCTCGCAGTGCCATGGAAGAAGCGTTCGAAGGAGATTCGCTCAATCGAGCACGCCGAGAAAATCCTGAACGAAGATCACTATGGGCTGGAAAAGATCAAAGAACGTATTCTTGAGTTCCTGGCGGTGCGGCAGCTGGTCAAAAATCCTAAAGGCTCGATTCTGTGCTTCGTCGGACCCCCGGGCGTCGGCAAGACCTCGCTCGGAATGTCGATTGCGAAGGCGACTGGGCGTAAGTTCGTCCGCATGTCGCTGGGCGGAGTACGCGATGAAGCAGAGATCCGCGGCCACCGCCGCACGTACATCGGAGCGCTTCCGGGACAAATTATCCAATCGATGAAAAAGGCCGGGACGAAAAATCCAGTCTTTATGCTGGACGAGATCGACAAGATGGCCTCGGACTTCCGCGGCGATCCTGCGAGTGCCCTGCTTGAGGTTCTCGACCCTGAGCAGAATACTTCGTTCCAGGACCACTATCTGGACGTGGAATACGATCTCTCGCAGGTGCTGTTTGTAGCGACAGCGAACGTCCTGCACACGATTCCCGGCCCCTTGCAGGACCGCATGGAGATCCTACGGCTGCACGGTTACACCGAGGTTGAAAAGCTCGAGATCGCGAAGCAGTATCTCGTAAAGAAGCAGCTCGAAGGAACCGGCGTTACCGCGGAGCAGATCACCTTCACAGACGGAGCGTTGAAAGGCATCATTCGCGGTTACACACGTGAAGCCGGTGTCCGCAATCTTGAACGCGAGATCGGTAATGTGTGCCGCAAGGTGGCGCGCCGCGTCGTGCAGAACGGGCCCGAGCACAAGGAAGAGATCACTGCAGAGAACCTCGAAGCTATCCTCGGAGTAGCGAAGTTCCGCGACTCGCAGGTTCATGAAAAGAGTGAGATCGGCCTGGTTACGGGCCTGGCCTGGACAGAGGTTGGAGGCAGCATTCTCCAGACCGAGGTACAAGTGCTCGACGGCAAGGGTAAGATGACGGCGACCGGGCAGCTCGGAGACGTGATGCAGGAGTCGGCACAGGCGGCGTTGAGCTACATTCGGTCACGCGCACGGCAGCTTGGACTTGAGCGGGACTTCTATCGTCACCTCGACATTCATGTCCATGTACCCGAAGGCGCCATCCCAAAAGATGGACCTTCGGCCGGCATCACCCTGGCAACGGCTCTCGCCAGTGCTTTGACGAAGATCAAGGTGCGGCGCGACATCGCAATGACTGGCGAGATCACGCTGCGCGGAAAGGTGCTCCCGATCGGTGGGCTGAAGGAGAAGCTGTTGGCAGCACATCGTGCGGGAATCTTCGAAGCTATCTTGCCGGAGGATAATCGTCGTGATTTCGCCGACCTGCCAGAGTTATTGAAATCGTCCATGAAGCTCCACTTCGTCGAGCAGATGGACGAGGTGCTTCAGATTGCCCTGGAAGAGAAACTACCCGTCTTGACTGAGGAGCTGCCGGAGGCCCTAGCTGGCAGTGTCATTCCTCCAGTCGTTGGTGGACCGCAACCTATGTCGCACCAGTAGAGTTTCTGCGCATAAGCGTAAAGAGCCGGGCCAAAATTGGCCCGGCTCTTTATGCAGCAGCGAAGGTATCTATACCGAACGTCTGCCGCTTATAAAATGCATCACGATTGAAATAACCGCGAAGATCAGCAGGATGTGGATCAAGAAGCCCGACACATGAAACAAGGTAAAGCCGCCAACCCATAGCAAAACGAGAACGACAGCAAGAATGAGAAACATGGGAGTCTTCTTTCACAAAGCGGATAGGTTCATCTCGTGAGAGATGCGGGCCGCAGAAATCGTTGCTTGAGGGTAAAAACCCCCGGGGACTTTGTCGATTACTTCTGCTGGCTAAGGTAACCTGGCAAGAATCCTGCTATTTGCCTCCGGCAATTGACGGAATCAGCATGACCTCGTCGCCGTCTTTAAAGCTGTAAGCGTCTCCGCCAAGAAAACGAATGTCCTCATCGTTGATATAGATATTTATAAAGCGGCGGAGCTTGCCGTCCTCGCCCTTGATCTGTGTACCCAGAGCAGGAAAGGTTTGGTCAATGTCCGCCAGAAGAGCAGGCAGGTCGGCGGCGGCTGAGGCAAACTGCTTTGCACCGTCAGTGTGACGGATGAAAGCGGTGGGAAGGACTACTTTTACGGGCATTCGTGCGTTCTCCTGTTGCGGTAATGCGGGTTGATTCAAGTGAAGTCAGATCTTCGTCCACCCATCGCAAAAGGCAAGAGCGATGGATGGAGATCTGCGCGGACTTCAGGCGCTCGCAAACGCTAGTTCAAGTTCTGGAGCGACAACGCCGTCAAGGTCATTGATGTAATCTGCGAAGTCTGCAAGGCGCGGACGGACGGCGCGGTCGAGTTCATAGCGGCTCGCGATTGCGTCCGTCGTCTTCAGACCGTTACCGGTGATGCAGACCACGGTGGTCTCGTCTTCCGAAATGCGTCCATCGGCATAGAGGCGAGCCGCAACGGCTGTCGTAACACCGCCAGCGGTCTCGGTGAAGATGCCCTCGGTCTCGGCGAGTTCCTGGATGCCGGAGACGATCTCGACATCCGACACATCCTCCGCCCAGCCGTTCGTGCCAAAGATCATCTTGGCCGCTGCCGGACCATCGGCGGGGTTACCGATAGCGAGTGAGCGAGCAATCGTGTTGGGCCGCTGAGGCTCAATGTAGTCAGTTCCCTGCTTCACGGCGGTCGAGATGGGCGAGCAGCCGCTGGCCTGCGCTCCGAAAAAGCGAACCGGCTTGTCTTCGACGAGGCCGAGGGCGATCAGTTCGCTGAAGGCTTTACGAATCTTACGAATCAAGGACCCGCCAGCCATTGGGCAAACAACATTGTCAGGAAGCTTCCAGCCGAGCTGCTCGGCGATCTCGTAGCCGACAGTCTTCGAACCTTCCGCATAGTAGGGACGAAGGTTCACGTTTACGAAGCCCCAGTTATATTCGTCTGCGATCAGCGTGCAAAGGCGGTTGACATGGTCGTAGTTGCCGTCGATGCGGACGAGGCGGGCGCCGTAGACAAGTGTATTGAGGATCTTCGCTGGCTCGAGGTCAGCGGGGACGAGAATGCAGGACTTCAGGCCGAGACGAGCCGCCTGCGCCGCTACGGAGTTGGCGAGGTTGCCGGTAGACGAGCAGCCGACGGTCTCGAATCCGAAGGCCTGCGCATTGGCAAGAGCGACCGAGACAACACGGTCCTTGAAGCTGAGCGTCGGGAAGCAGACGGCATCGTTCTTGATGTAGAGATTGTTTGCGCCAATGCGCTTGCCGAGCCGCTTCGCTTTTACGAGTGGCGTGAAGCCCACGGGAAGGTCGGGCTCGAAACCTGCGGGGATGGGAAGAAGAGCCTTGTAGCGCCAGATGTTTGCCGGACCGGCTGCGATCTTCTCGCGGGTGAAATCGTTGCGAACGGCTTCCAGATCGTACTGAACTTCTAAAGGAGCCAGGCAATCTTGGCAGGCGGAGAGCGGGCGGTTACCGTAACGCTTGCCACACTCATTGCACTTCAACTCATACGCCGTACAGGAATATTCCATTGCACTCTCTCTGTGTGAGTGAGGGGTGCGGCTGGTCTGAGACGTGCTCTTTTCCGGGAGTACAACAGGAAGGAAATGCGGGGTTGCCAACCATAAATGGTTGGCGTGCTCCGAATCTCATGTTCCCTGTTTCCAGGAGAGAGTTGACACCGGTACGCATGTTCTGTCCGGTTGTCGTGGCGTCTCAGGGCTCGTCCCTCAACCACTCTGCATGAAATTCAAATTTGCCCAAAGGCAAACTGGAATAAGTCGTTTGTATCACGACGGGATTGCGATTGCAAACTGGCTGTGCAGAAGTATTCGCGAAGTTTCCTACTCCCACTCAATCGTTCCCGGCGGCTTCGAGGTGATGTCGTAGACCACACGGTTTATTCCTCGCACCTCACTGACGATACGGCTGGAGATGGTCCTCAGCACCTCATAGGGCAGCGGGGCCCAATCGGCGGTCATGCCGTCTTCGCTCTCGACGGCGCGAACGGCGCAGGTGTTCGCGTACGTGCGCTGGTCGCCCATGACGCCGACAGACTTCACCGGCAGCAGGACCGCGAACGACTGCCACACCTTGCGGTAAAGCCCCGCCCGCTTAATCTCGTCCACCACGATCTGGTCGGCTTCCTGGAGCATCGCCACGCGCTCGGCCGTCACCTCGCCGAGTATCCTCACAGCTAACCCTGGGCCGGGGAAAGGCTGCCGCTCAATGATCTCGTCCGGCATTCCAAGGTCGCGGCCGATCCTCCGCACCTCATCCTTGAACAGGTCGCGGAGGGGCTCAATCAGCTTCAGCTTCATGTCCGCAGGCAGGCCGCCAACGTTGTGGTGGCTCTTGATGGTATGCGAAGGGCCGTGGACGCTCGAAGATTCAATCACATCAGGGTAGAGCGTACCCTGGACGAGCCACGCGATTTCTTCGCCGACATGCTTCTCGGCCTCAAAAATCTTCCTGGCTTCGTCGTCGAAGACTGCGATGAACTCGTTGCCGATGACCTTGCGTTTCTGCTCGGGGTCGGTGACGCCCGCGAGTTTCGCAAGAAAGCGCTCGCTTGAATCGACTGCAACAACATTCAAACCAAGCTGCTCCCGCATGGTGGTCTGGACTTTGAGGAACTCGTCTTTGCGGAGGACGCCGTTGTTGACAAAGATGCACGTCAGCCGATCGCCGATAGCCTTCGCAACGAGTACAGCCGCAACAGACGAATCGACGCCGCCACTGAGACCGCAGATGGCGTGGCCATCGCCCACCTGGGCCCGGACACGCTCGATGGTGCTCTGGATGAAGTGCTCGGGCGTCCAATCTGCCTGCGCGCCGCAGATGTCAATTACGAAGTTCTTGAGCAACTCCATACCCTGTTTCGTATGGGCCACTTCGGGATGGAACTGCACCGCGAAGATTCCCTTGGCGGCGTTCTCGATTCCTGCGACTGCATTCGATGTCTCGGCGGTGAGTCGGAAGCCTTCGGGCAGTGTCTGTGCATGGTCGCCATGCGACATCCAGACATTCATCGAAGCTGGCAGACCCTTGAACAGCGGTGTCTCGGCGACAATGTTCACCTCAGCGTGCCCATACTCGCGTGCTGCCGCCGAAACGACTTCGCCCCCGAGATGATGCGTAATGAACTGAAGCCCGTAGCAAATACCCAGCACCGGAGCACCCATTGCAAGGACGTCGGGATCAGCGGCAGGAGCGTCCGCGTCATACACGCTGCAAGGGCCGCCGGAAAGAATGATCCCTTTCGGCGCGAGTGCCTTCACTTTTTCAAGCGACACCGTGCAAGGCAGGACTACGGAAAAGATATTGAATTCGCGGATTCTGCGCGCGATCAACTGAGTATATTGCGAGCCAAAATCAAGGATAACGATCGTCGAGGTGTCCACTTAGCCAGTGTAAATGGATCGAATCCTAGCCATTCGGCGCAGCCGCATCGATGGGCGCCCGGCCCCTGATCTACTTTGAGTCGCGTGGCTTGGTGTTGTTCACCGCAGCCATTAAGCCAGCGCCGAGCAGGATAATCACCATCGCAACAATCCACTGCGAGTGCACGTGAGAAAGAACGGCGACATAAACCAGGCCGCCAACAAGAACCAACAGGCCAACTCCATAGAGTGCAAATGACATCGCTTCGCTCCGTACCGGCGCAAGAATTAGGAACTATGCACGTAGGATGCAGTTTCTCATCCCCGATGCATAGGAATCTCTTTGCTTTCGTAGGCTCGCCATAGGTTCAGATAGGCGACCAGACGCGCAACATGAAAGAAATCCGAGCCGACAAGGTAGAGAAGGGTCACACCGATCCACCACCAGGCAAGAAATCCGGGTGTGGTAACGGTCTCAAACGGCAGCGGACACGCCGAGAAGACCATAGCCAGCACGATCAGCGCGATCTTCACGATGCCCATGACAAGATTGATCTCGACCAGCTTAGACTTCAGCGATCCAAGGCGCAGCGCCGCAGCAAGACTCCCTAGAACACCACTTCCCTGCAGCATCGCAAGCTGTGGAGCAATCGAGAAGATCCAACTGACAACGCCCCAGAGAACAAACAGCCCGAGCGTAGTGACGATCGTGATCGCGCAATAAAGGACGAGGTTTGGCTCTTCTCCTGAGGCAATGGGTGAAGTAATTGCGATTCGGGAGGCCCAGCCTATCGACGAAAGCCAGATCCAGAAGCTCGCACCCAGAGCGGTGAGGCGAATCGCCTGGAGCAGCATCAGTGTTACTGGTTTGGAACGAAGGCCCGAGTCCGCCCGCCTGAGGACAACAGTCCTCCCAATGGAGGAGATGACGATCCACACCGCCACCAAAGCAGGAAAAAGCCAGCCCGCAAGGTGGCGTAGATCTGGAAGCACCAGGTTGACTGCGTGCGTAAACTTGCTGACCGCTCCGAGAGGATCGGCTGTCAGCGCTCCCACAGGGTCGCTCAGGAGTGCATGATCCAAACCGAGTTTCGCAAGTTCGTACGTGCCCCCAGTATGCGCCGACAAAATGCCACGTAACTGCGTGATGGTCAGCCACAGCGCGGGAATGCCGAAGATCCACCGCCACAGGATTTCGAGCGCCGTGAGTGATGGACGATGCCAGCACGATGACAGCGTGTGGACGAACGATTGCGTTCCGCGAACCGGAGCCTGCTGGAGTTCGGACACGGCTACTTGACCACGAGGTTGACGAGCTTGCCCGGCACAAGGATCACCTTCACGACCGTCTTGCCCTCAATGCGGGCGGCGACCTTTGAATCAGCATGCGCAGCCGCCCTAACGATGGCTTCATCACTGCCTGCGGGGAGCGTGACAACGGAGACCAGCTTGCCGTTCACCTGGACGGGAATTTGGACCTCGCTTTCGCGCGCCAACTCCTCATTGGCCACGGGCCATGGTGTACGGAAGACGACGCCGGTCCCGCCAATCTGTTGCCACATCTCCGCGGTAAAAAAGGGCGCGAAGGGAGCCAGCATCAGCACAAGGCTGCGGAAGATCTCCGCAGTTGCCGCCTTCGAGATGGCTCCTGAATCCATCTCCGCCTCTGCCGCGACGATCTCGTTGACCAACTCCATAATGGCCGCTATGCAGGTATTGAAGTGCCAGCGCCCGCTGAAGTCCTGCGTGATCTTCGCAATCGTCTGGTGTAGCTTACGCATCAGCTTCAGGCCACTTGCCGGTTCGATCGCAACCTCCACGCCGGAAGTCGAAGCATGGACGGATGCATACTTCGTGACCAGCCGATGGACGCGCCCGAGAAAGCGGCTGACGCCGGCAACGCCGTCTTCCTTCCATTCAAGATCGCGGTCCGGCGGCGCGGCAAACAGCGAATACATGCGGGCGGCATCCGCACCGTACCGCTCGATCATCAAGTCTGGCGAAACAACGTTGCCCTTCGACTTCGACATCTTCGCGCCGTCTTTGATGACCATGCCCTGGGTGAAGAGCCGCTCCACTGGTTCGTCGTTGCTGTTCAGGCCGATGTCGCGCATTACCTTCGACCAGAAACGCGAGTAGATCAGGTGAAGAATCGCGTGTTCTACGCCGCCGATGTACTGGTCGATAGGAAACCAGTAGTTCGCCTTCTCGCGGGCGAAGGGCGCAGTGGCGTTATGCGCATCCGTGTAGCGATAGAAGTACCAGCTTGAATCAACGAAGGTATCCATCGTGTCGGTCTCGCGCTTTGCCGGGCCGGAGCAAACAGGGCAGGTCGTGTTGACGAACTCCGGCACTCGGCCGAGCGGCGAGCCACCCTGTTGTGTGATCTCGACATGTGGCGGCAGGATGACGGGCAGATCGCTCTCGCGAAGCGCTACTAAGCCGCCTGGCGCAATGCCGTCATGCCCATTGGTGCAATACACCATCGGGATCGGCGTTCCCCAGTAGCGCTGGCGGCTGACTCCCCAGTCCTTCAGGCGGTAGGTGACCGTAGCCTTACCAAACCCACTAGCCTGCGCAAAGGAGGCCATCTTCTGCTGCGCTTCGAGACAGGCTTCGCCTGTCCACTCGCCGGAATCGATCAGTACCGCTTCTTCCTCCCCGGTATAAGGCAGCGGCAAGTCGCCGGTGTCCACATTGGGAGCGATAACGCGTTTCACCGCCAGGCCATACTTTGTCGCAAATTCGAAATCGCGCTCGTCGTGGGCAGGGACGCTCATAATCGCTCCTGTGCCATAGTCGGCCAGGATGTAGTTCGCCACCCAGATCGGGACCTGCTCGCCATTGAAGGGATTAGTGGCAAACCTGCCCGTGTACACGCCGTGCTTCTCGATCGCCCCGATGTCGCCTGTCTCGCGTGCCGCCTTCTGCTCGGCGATCATCTCCTCAACCGCAGCCGCGAGCTCCGGATCGTTCGCCGCGAACGTCTTGGTGACCGCATGTTCAGGAGCAAGCTGCACCGAGGTCGCGCCGAAGATCGTATCAACCCGCGTAGTAAAGACCGTGATCTTCTCGCCGCTGCGGTCGACCGTGAAGTCGACCAGTGTGCCTTCACTGCGCCCTATCCAATTACGCTGCATGGTCTTGACCTTCTCCGGCCAGCCACCCAGCTTGTCGAGGTCGTCGAGCAGTTCATCGGCATATTTCGTGATGCGCAGGAACCACTGCGTCAGGTCGCGAAGTTCGACGCGTTCGTCTTCATGCCGCCAGCAGCAGCCATTGACGACCTGCTCATTCGCCAGCACGGTCTGGCAGAGATTGCACCAGTTCACCTTGCTCTTCTTGCGATAGGCGAGTCCTGCCTCGTACATTTTGAGGAAGAACCACTGGTTCCAGCGGTAATATTCCGGCAGGCAGGTTGTCACTTCGGCCGACCAGTCAAACCCCATGCCTAAACGGCTGAACTGCTTCTTCATCGAGGCGATGTTGCTCAGCGTCCACTCGCGAGGCGGCGTGTTGTTCTTTAAAGCGGCGTTCTCCGCAGGCAGACCGAACGCGTCCCAACCCATTGGGTGCAGTACGTTGTAACCGCGCATCCACATGTACCGCGCCAGCGCGTCGCCTATTGCGTAGTTCCGCACATGCCCCATGTGCAGCGCACCGCTCGGGTACGGCAGCATCTCCAGGCAGTAGTACTTCGGCTTGCCGCAGTCGTGGCCCTCCGCGGCGTAAATCGATGGGTCGGCGTCCCATAGCGCCTGCCATTTCGGTTCAATCTCCGCAGGCAAGTACCTGCCAGGGCCAGGTATTGCGGCGGTATCCTGGGAATCTAAAGCTCGCGGAATGGTATCGAGATCGGGCATACTGTGTTCATTGTAAAGCTGCGGATGTTTCAACACCCGCAAGTCTTCGCATTTGCCGGAGTCGAAGACGGGCAGTTGGATCAAACGATCAAAGTTCTCGAGGGAGCTCCAACCATGGTGATTTTCGTAGCGATTCTCGGTCTGATCCTGTTTACGTTCGGTGCGATTGATTTCTCAAGGCGCCGGAAGGCAAAGTCAGAGATCACGAAGTTCAGCGTGACGCCGGCCGATCTCCATTTACTGCTGGACAAGCCTGACTCGCCACTGGTCGTAGATGTTCGCCTGCCGCTCGACCTGCTTTCGGATCCGCACATCATTCCTGGAAGCGTCCGGATCGCGCCGAAGGAGGTCCAGGCAAATCCCGGTCTCGTGCCGAAGGACAAAGCCATTGTCTTTTACTGCACCTGTCCGAGCGATGGAACCAGCCGCGAAACTCTGAAGAAGGCACATGCGGCAAACCACCTCAACGTGAAGTTCTTGCGCGGAGGTTTGGCCGCGTGGAAGGCGGCTGGATTTCCGGTTGAAACCTACGACACAGCATTTCACCTCGATACGCTCTAGCCTGCCGCCAAAGTCCGAAGCACGCCGACGTTTCGTGCTTCGTCACCGGGAGCGTCAACCGGGGTCTCGGCGATGAACGCAGCGTGAGCGAAACGGGAGTCATGCAGCAATCGCCGAAATGCCTCCGCGCCCATCGTGCCTTCCCCGATATGTTCGTGCCGATCCAGCTTCGACCCTCGGGCCGCCTTCGCATCGTTACAGTGCCACACCTTCACAGCATCGAAGCCGACCGTCGATTGGACCAGGGCCATAGTCGTCGCGTAGCCCGTTTCGGTAACCATGTCGTAGCCTGCGACGTGCGTATGACAAGTATCCAGACAGACTCCCACGGGCGCGCACGCCCGCAGCAATTCGACGAGCTCCGCAACCTGCTCCAGCTTACCGCCCAGCGAAAACTCCGCTCCCGCCGTGTTCTCGATCAGCACCCTAAAATCAGCTTCCTGCCATGGAACGCCGTCCAACGCGCGTTCGATCGACTCTGCCGCCAGCCTAAGCCCCTCCTCGCGCGTGAGCCCCTTCCAGCTTCCGGGATGAAGTACAAGGTACTCCGCCCCAAGAGCGAGTGCCCGCTCTACCTCGCCGCGGAAGGCAGCAATGGAGTTTTCACGAACGGTTTCCGTCTGACTGCACATGTTGATCAGGTAGCTCGCATGCACCGAGACCGGCCCGATTTCGTGTTTTGCCCGGAGTTCCCGCATCTTCGCCGCATCCTCGGGTTTCACAGGCGCGGCCTTCCACATCCTCGGACTCGCAGAAAAGATCTGGAACGTGTTCGCGCCCACTTCGGCTGCCCGGTTTACCGCCGTCCAACATCCGCCTGCCGTGCCAAGGTGCACACCAATCCGCTTCCTCTTCACCACTTCTGCCATATCGTCGAGCCTATCCCATAGCGGGCCGTCGCCCAAACGGGCTGCCGATGTACCATCTCCTCATGCCCGAAGCTCAAAACTTCAAGAACCATGTGCGGCGAGATCTGCCCTTCCTCAGTACCCTGCTGGTCTTGTTCGCTAACGTCATCGTGACCATCGTCACGTGCATCAGCAACGCGATTCACCACGGCACACACCATCTCATACTTCACGTCTGGCTGATAATCGTATCTGTTGCGCTCCTGGTGATTGCGGCGACTGCCCGGCAAAGAGACTTGAAGGTACAAGACCGGGTAATCCGTCTTGAGGAGCGCCTCCGCTACTCTGCCCTGCCGGAATCCGCGCGCGTCGCGGCTGCGAAGCTCACGAACAAACAGGTCGTTGCACTGCGCTTCGCATCGGACGGCGAGCTGCCCGCATTGATCGCGCGGACTGTCGCTGAAGATCTTGAGCCTAAGCTGATTAAGCAGAGCATCGTGAACTGGCGTGCGGATACCGATCGGGCTTAGCTTGCTAGGAACCGCGCGAAGCCATGGCTCCGCGCGGTTCCTGGTCTCTCGCAAGTGTCTAGTAGATGTCGCGCTGGTAGCGCTTCTGCTTCTTCATCGTTTCCAGGTACTCGGACGCGTGATCGAGCGTTCCGTGTGAACCCTTGGCAATTGCATCGAGCAGTGCAGTTTCTACGTCCTTCGCCATGCGCGTAGCGTCTCCGCAGACGTAGAAATACGCGCCGTCTTCAAGCCACTTGTAGAGCTCGGCGGCTTTCTCCTGCATGCGATCTTGCACATAGATTTTTTTAGATTGATCGCGGGAGAACGCCGTGTCGAGGTGGGTCAGCACGCCATCCTTGTGCATTGCCTCAAGTTGTTCCTGGTAGAGATAGTCGAGCTTCGCGCGCTGATCGCCGAAGAAGAGCCAGTTCTTACCCGGTTCAGACTTTGCCTGTCGCTCTTCGAGAAACGCACGGAACGGGGCAAGCCCTGTCCCCGGTCCAACCATGATAATCGGCGCAGAGGTGTCCTCTGGCAGGCGGAAATTGCCGTTGGCATGAAGGAAGATGGGCAGCGTCGAGCCAACTGGCGACCGCTCTCCCATGTGCCCGCTGGCAAGACCCTGGCGCTCACGGCCGTGGGCGTCGTAGCGGATTACGCGCACCGTCGTTTCCACGCGGTCGGGGTGCATCAACTGACTCGATGCGATGGAGTACATACGCGGCGTAAGGCGTTGCAGTACTGTGAAGAGCTTCTGCGGATCCTTCACCACGCCTGGAAACTCCTGCAGCAGATCGATGAATTCACGGCCCCGGCAATGCTCCTCGGCCATCGCTTTGCCTTCGGGGCCCGTCATCGACTTCAACGCTGCGACAGGCGTCGCGGGGTCGACCATCTTGGCATATTGGTTGATGGTACTGCGCGTCAGCTTGCCAATAGCCAGCCTTGTCCTGACGGCCTCTTCAAGGCTGATCTCAACTTTGTAGTGATCGAGAACGCGCTCGTCGCCTGTAAATCCGAGTGCTTTCAGCACCAGTTCCACTTCGCTTGCACGGTTTTCAGCGAGAATGCCCACAGCATCGCCCGGCGTGTACGCCATGCCCTCTTCAAGATCCAGGCTCACATGCCGCGTCTCTTTCTCGGAGCCCTCGGCCGTGAGCCGGTAGTTCTCCTGCACAACCGACGTGTAGGGATTGTTGCGGGTGTACTTCGCCGCGTGGCCGGTCTGGGCTGGCTCTACTGCTTCAATGACTTCGCTCATTTGATAATGATAAAACACCGAGGCGACTCACGATTAACGCAAGACCGGATGATCAGGAATGACTGGAAACCGGTGATATCCTGACCGAACGAAAGTCGAAGAGGCCGCAGCCGTTCATGTCTGACACCAGCATCCCGAATTCTGAAGCATCCGCCGAAACCACACCAGACTTCCTCCCGCCAGCCATTCAGGAAGAGACCGAATCGAACATCCCGGATGCTCCCGAGCCAGCCGAGTCCTTCGACCAGGTACTTGCCAAGTACGAACGCGAGAACTCCCGCCGGACGGTGTCGGACGACGGCGCTCGCAGCAACCAGATCAACGGCACAGTGGTGAGCATTACGGTCGACGCCGTGCTTGTGGACATCGGCTACAAGACTGAAGGCACCCTTCCACTTGCTCTTTTTACGGACCGGGGCGAAGCCCCTGCCATCGGCGACAAACTTCTCGTCACCAGCAAGGGCCGTAACGAGGAGGGCTATTACGACCTCTCATTGCACAAGATAGCGCAGCCGAAGGACATCTCGTCGCTTGAAGCCGCCTTTGCCGCAGGCACGACGATCTCCGGCACCGTTACCGCCATTGTTAAAGGAGGTCTGACCGTAGATGTCGGCGTTCGCGCCTTCATGCCAGGTTCACGCAGCGGCGCGCGGGACGCCGCCGATCTCGACAAGCTCGTTGGCACCGAGATTTTTTGCCGCATTATCAAGCTCGAAAGAGAAGAAGGGGACGAGTCCGTAGACATCGTCGTCGACCGGCGTGTCGTGCTCGAAGAAGAGTCGAAGGTCACCAGGGATCGTCTCTACTCGGCACTGGCCGAAGGAGATGTCGTCTCCGGGACTGTGCGCAGTCTTACCGACTATGGCGCGTTCATCGACATCGGCGGAATGGATGGTCTCCTGCACATCTCTGACCTCGCGTGGTCGCGGGTGGCTTCGCCTTCGGATGTTCTCACTGCAGGGCAGCAGATCGAGGTCAAGATTCTCAAGATCGATCCGGCGACGAAGCGCATCGCGCTCGGCCTGAAGCAGCTGCAGCCGCACCCGTGGGACGCTGTGCCTGACAAGTACCAGGTCGGCGAGCGCATTCGCGGCGCAGTGACGCGCTTGACGGACTTCGGCGCGTTTGTGGAACTCACACCCGGCGTGGAAGGCATGATCCACGTCTCCGAGATGTCCTGGGCCAGGAAAGTTCGCAAGCCGGAGGACATGTTGAAGGTGGGCGATGTAGTAGAGGCGATGATCCTGGGCATCGACACTGCCGCTCAACGGATTGCACTCGGCCTGAAACAGACATTGGGAGATCCATGGGCAGACGTACCGGCGAAGTTTCCTGTCGGCTCGACCGTATCAGGCCCGGTCTCCTCGATGACGAAATTCGGCGCGTTCCTCACAATTGCTGACGGCATCGAGGGCATGATTCACGTTTCGGAGATCCTTGCAGATAAGCGTGTAGAACGGCCACAGGACGTTCTGCGAGTAGGCCAGATAGTGCAAGCGAAGATCCTTGAGGTCGACGCGGCCAAGCGTCAGGTCAAACTGAGCATGAAGCAGCTGGTCCCTACGGGCTTGGACGAATATCTTGCCGAGCATAGGGTCGGAGATATTGTGACCGCTCGCATTTTGAAGATTCAGGGTGGGACTGCCGCGACGATCGAACTCGGCGACGGCATCTATGCGGGGTGCGATCTCAAACTGCCCGAGCCCATCTCAGAGGGCTCTAAGCCTTCAGGAACGCTGGATCTCTCGGCGCTCACCTCCATGCTCAATGCCAGATGGAAAGGCGGCTCCGAGCAAGCGAAGCCGGCAGCAAGTACGCCAGAAGCTGGTCAGATTCGTAAGTTTCGGCTGGTTGCTCTCGATTTGGAAAAGAAAGCGATTGCCGTTGAGCTCGTCAGTTAGCGATTGTCACCCTGAACCTGCTGTTAACTATTGCGTACTGGATTTAGGTTACTTTAGTTTACCCTACCTCTGTACTGTTGTCCCGATCCGATCTGCGGATCATAGTAAGGGAAGTTACACAGACTTGGGAGAGTGGGGTTGTTGGAAGGTCGGGACGAAAGTCCCAACCTTCTTCAGCCCCCATTTTTTGCGCCTGCCGAGACGATGCGGTTGGTAGCAAAGCTAAGGTCGATACAACTTGTCGATACAACTTAGTGAGGGGTCCTCCCATCTGATCTATTTGAGACTTATGTAGTGCAATCAACATTAGGGTTCTGTTCCTCCATCGAACAACACAACTGAAAGGCAAGAAAATGAAACGTTTTGCAGCAATCGCATGCACCTTGGCGCTTACACTTACCTCCCTGTCCGCAATTGCCGAAGCCGATAAGGCGAAGATTGATGGACGACTTACAAGTGCGCGGGACGTCCTCAATGAAGTGATGGCCACTCCGGATAAAGGTATTCCTCAGAGCATCCTTGCTGGTGCATCCTGCGTCGTAGTCATACCTTCATTCAAGAAGGGCGCCTTTATCGCGGGCGCTCAGTATGGTCAAGGTGTTGCCACTTGCCGCACCCCGCATGGCTGGAGTGCCCCAGTGTTCGTTCAGCTCGCCGGCGGCAGTTTTGGGTTCCAGATTGGCGGTCAGTCGACGGACCTTGTTCTCGTGGCGATGAACCAGAACGGCCTTCAGGATATGTTGAAGTCGAAGTTCAAGATCGGAGGAGATGCCGCGGCCGCTGCAGGTCCGGTTGGACGGAACGCTCAAGCTGGCACGGACTGGAAGCTGAATGCTGAGTTCCTCACCTACTCGCGCTCCAAGGGTCTGTTTGCCGGTATCGACCTAGACGGGACTGTCCTCTCGCAGAACTCTGACGATACTCGCACCTTTTACGGCGCGGACATCCCCTTCGAGACTGTATTGAAGGGTGACAAGGTCGTTCCGGCTGATGCGAAGCCGTTCGTCCGTACGGTTTCTAAGTACTTTGTGGTCTCACGCGACAACCACTAAACGTAAATAAGAATTGATTTGCTGAGAGGGCCGCCGATTTGGCGGCCCTTCTTGACGTGCAGCGACCTGTCACCTGAGTGCGTTTGACCGTAAACTGGAAACTTGAACAAGGATGACCAGATGCTTTACCGGCCAGGCAATCTGCGCCACTTCCTCGAGTTTTCGATTGTTTGGGTCTTTGTACGCCTGCTCAGCACCCTGCCACGTTCCGTGGCACACATTCTCGGCAAAGCAATCGGTCGTCTCGCCTTCCGAACGTTTGGTCGCCTTCGCGCTACCGGGCTCCGCAATCTGGAAATCGCATTTCCCGAGCGCTCAAAGGCAGAGAGGATGGTCATTCTCGAAAGGCTCTATTGCAATCTGGGTCACCAGCTTACAGAATTCTGCCAGATGTCGTCTTATACTCCTGAAACGGCGAGGAATCTAATTCGCTACGAGGGTTTGGATAATTACCTTCGCGCACAGGAACGAGGCAAAGGGGTACTGGTGCTTACCGGGCATCTCGGCGCGTGGGAGCTCTCCAGCTTCTATCACTCCCTTATGGGTTTCCCCATGAGCCTGGTGATTCGCCGGCTCGACAATCCTTTCGTCGACGCTTTCGTGAATCGCATCCGATGTCTGCACGGCAATCGAGTTATTCATAAAGACGACTTCGCTCGCGGTCTGCTCGCATCCATGCACGCAGGCGATACTGTCGGAATTCTTATGGACACAAACATGACACCGCCTCAAGGCGTCTTTGTTCCATTCTTCGGGAGGATGGCGGCCACAGCATCAGGACTAGCTCGCGTCGCACTGAAGACTGGCGCATCCGTTATACCTGGATTTCTGCTCTGGGAGAAGGCTGAACAGCAGTACGTGCTGCACTTCGGTCCTGAGATTGCCCTTATAGAAACCGGCGATGCCGAAGCTGACGCCGTAACCAACACAGCCAATCTTACTGCCATCCTCGAGTCGTACATTCGTAAATATCCCGACCAGTGGCTGTGGATGCATCGCCGTTGGAAGACTCGTCCTGCCGGAGAAAGAGGAATCTACTGATGGCGAATGCGAAGGAAATCGCAGAGTTGCTCAACGCACCGCTGGCCTCCGGAATGGACGGCGCGAAAGGATTGACCTCCGTGTCGAGCTGCGATGCAGCGACCGCAGACTCTGTAGTCTTTGCGACCGATGCAAAGACGCTCGCGCTGGCATTAGCCTCGGGTGCGGGCATCGTGCTCGCGAATCGAGGGCTCTCCGGAGTTGATCATTCTGCAAGAGTCCTTGCTGTACCGGATGCGAGGCTTGCGTTCGCCAGGGTGGCGGAACGCCTGCAGGAACACAGCTCAGTGACGGATATTCACCCGACCACAAGCATTCACTCTTCGGCGAAGATCGGGGACGGCACAAGGATCGGCGCTCACAGCGTCATTGCAGAAAATGTGTTCATCGGCCGCGATTGCGAGATCGGACCGAATGTGACCATTTATCCGAATACAAGCCTGGGCGACCGGGTGAATGTTCAGGCAGGAGCTGTGCTCGGCTCGAAAGGCTTCGGCTATGCGCGCGATCAGGAGACCGGCGAATACATACTCTTTCCGCAGCAAGGCAAGCTGGTCATCGAAGAAAACGTAGATATCGGAGCGAACACTACAATTGATCGCGGCGCGCTGGGTGAGACTCGGATTGGAAGGGGATCCAAGCTCGACAATCTTGTTCACATTGGCCACAACTGCGTGATTGGGAGCAATGTCATCATTGCCGCGCAGACCGGCATCTCAGGGTCTAGCATTGTAGAAGACGGAGCGATCCTGGGCGGCCAGGTTGGTATCGGTGAACATGCTGTCGTTGGCCGTGAGGTAATCCTTGGCGGTGGTGCCGGGGTTCTGAGCGGAAAGAAGATGCGCGGGCCGGGTGAGGTGTTCTGGGGACGTCCAGCGCGGCCGTTAAGGGAATACCTCAAAGATCTGGCACGCCTGAAGCGGAGATGATGCGGTGGCAATTGTTGTCGTAGGCGGACATACACGGAACATTGGCAAAACCAGCGTTGTCGCCGGCCTGATCCATGCATTGCCAGGGATGCGCTGGACTGCTTTTAAGATTACGCAGTTCGGGCATGGCGTTTGTTCCGCGAACGGCGAGCCCTGCGACTGCGAGACCGCAGATCACTCCATTGCGATCAGCGAAGAACGCGACCCGGCGACAGGCACTGATTCGGCGAGGTATCTCGAGGCCGGTGCAGTGCGGTCATTCTGGGTGCGGACGCAGCAGGGACAGCTCGCAGAGGCAATGCCTCGTCTGCGTAAAGAGTTCCAGCGCTCAGAGAACGTGATTGTGGAGTCGAACAGCATTCTTCGATTTCTTCGTCCAGATGTATATCTCTCGGTGCTCGATCCGGAAACAAAAGACTTCAAGCCTTCCGCACTGCGTTATTTGGATCGCGCGGATGCGGTGCTGGTCCCGTCTGGAAAGCTCGGCACGCCAGTCTGGGAGGGCATTTCGCTGAAGCTGGTCGAAGGTATGCCGCACTTTCAGATGCGGATGCCGGCCTATGTGACGGCGGAAATAGCTGCTTTCGTAACAGAAAAGCTGTCCCTCATCGAGTCGAAGAATCTTCACGGAGCCACGCTTTAGGTGCGAGGATAACTCCGTTATTGGTGTGCCTGGTGTGCCTGCGCGGGAGTGCCGGGAATGCTGATATCCAGCGCAGCTGTCTTACCCAGCGTACTGAGCGGAGGTGTCATCTGGGATTCGTTACCAACTACCAGGATTGCCAGCTTCGAGGCGTCAACGTATTTGTTCGCGACCCGCGATACATCCGCCGCTGTAACCGCCTCGATGCCAGCCTTATACTTTTCCAAGAAATCTTTGGGGTAGCCGAAGAAGGCGAGTGTGACTTGCTCGTTCAGCGTCTTGTCGGGCGAATCGTAGCGAAAGATAAAAGAGTTCAGCTGATCTTCTTTTGCTTTGCGCAGCTCCTCCGCCGTTGGAGGCACTGTCTTGAGCCTCCCAATCTCTTCAAGCATTGCCTGCGCAGCGGCTACCGTAGTTGCACTCTTCGTCGACGCAGAGACCTCGAAGACTCCCGGATGATCGTAAGAAGCGCCGTAGCTGCCTCCTACGGAGTAGGCGAGACCGAGCTTCGTCCGTACGTTCTGGAAAAGCCGGGAACCGAAGCCGCCTGAAAATATTTCGTTCATCACGCTCAACGCGTAGAGGTCAGGATTGCTGCGTTCCGTTCCAAGGCCAAGGATGATCACATTCGACTGATTCACGTCTGTCTTGTCGACCGCATACACCCCCGGTTTTGGACCCGGGAAGTCTGCCTTGAACTTCGGCATTGACTTGCCCTTTGCGAGCGGGCCGAAGGCGGCACGCAACTTCGTCTCCATTGCCGCACTATCAAAGTCCCCCGAGACGGCGACGATCATGTTGTTGGGAACAACGGTGCTGTCATGCCATGCCTTGAAGTCGGCGAGCGTCACTGCAGCGATTGTGGAGTATTGCGTCTCACGCGCATAAGGACTTTTCGGTCCATAGACCAATAAAGCAGCCTGGCGGGCGGCGATACTGCTGGCATCGTCGTTGCGCCGTGAGATGCCCGCTTCGATCTGCATCCGAGCCAGTTGCAGCTTCTCCGCCTTGAAGGCGGGATGAAGTAGAAGATCTACTGCCGAGGTAAAGACGGAATCGAAATCGTTCTTGAGGCTTGACCAGTTCATCGTGGTCAAGGCCATGCCGCCGCCGGTTTCTATGGTGGCAGCCTTCGCCTCGAGGCGATCGTCTAGCTGGTCGCCATCGATGGTGGGTGTGCCACTGGTGCGCCATGTCTCCCCATAGAGCGACACCAAACCGATCTTGCCCGCGGGTTCGTCCCGGCTGCCGCCACGGATGAGGATCGTTCCGCTGATGAAGGGAAGTTCATGGTCCTCTTGCAGGAAGATCACCAGGCCGTTCGGCAGCTCGATTCGCTTCGGCTCGGTCGGCTTGAAGGCATGGAGCGGAGGTATAGGAATCCTCGTCCAGGGTTCCGACTGCGACGCCGTCTGGGCTCCAGCCGAGACAGAAAAAATTAGGGCGACAGATGCAATTGTCTTTTGTAGAGTTTTCATCGCGTGCCTCCGTCATTCGGCGGGGCGGTCTGCGCCGGTCTCTGACCAGCTCCAGCGTCACCAGGCGCAGCGGGAGCGACGAACTCTATCTCTGCGCTGGTGCGATTGCTGTCCGTGAATATCTTGTTCGCCACACGCCGGACATCGGCTTTGCTTACGGCATCAATCTTGTTGAGATCGCCGAAGAGCTGCCGCCAGTCGCCGAAACGGGTCTGGTACTCGGCAAGCGAGTGGGCAAGTCCCTCGTTGTCGGCAAGACCGCGCAACAGGTCGGCACGCGAGCGGGTCTTGAACCGAGCGAGTTCTTCGTCGGTTATGTCGGACGTCTTCAGGAGGTCAAGCTGTTTGTGAATGGCCTGGCGCATCTCGGCAGGTGTGTGTCCAGGCAGCGGAACGGCATCGACGGCAAAGAGTCCGGGGTACTTATCGCCTGGATATCCGCTGAACCCCTCGGCTTCAGCCGCTATCCCCTGGTCACGAACGAGCGAGCGATAAAGTCGCGCCGTACGGCCGTTCGAAAAAATGTCGGTGATCGCGTCGTAAACAGAGTCGTCGGGATCGCGGTAGTCAGGGCGATGGTAGCCCTCAATGTAGAAAGGCTGCGTCGCTTCCTTGATGACGACCGACTTCTCAGCGAACTGCGGCGGCTCGATGGTCCCCACACCATCGGGCTTCGGTCCTGCGGGTATCGCGCCAAAATAGCGCTCCAGCATTGGCATTGTTTCGCTCGCCCTCACGTCGCCAACGACAGCGATCACGATGTTTGACGGTACGTAATACTTCTTGTGAAACGCGTCGGCTTCTGTTGCGGAGACCTGGCTGATGTCGCTTTCCCAGCCCACGCCGGGCCTGCGATACGGATGGGCGGTGTAGGCGGCGGAGACAAACTGTTCAAGCATCCGACCGGTCGGAGAAGAGTCAATGCGCATACGGCGCTCTTCCTGCACCACGTCGCGCTCTTTATAAAACTCTCGCTCGACGGGTGACCCAATGCGGGAGCTCTCCATGTAGGCCCAGAGTTCAAGGCGGTTCGAAGGCATCGACCAGAAGAATTGCGTTGAGTCTTCGCTTGTGGATGCGTTCAGGCCGACGGCACCATTCTGCTCGGCGATCTCCGAAAACTGGTTTGGAATAACGAACTTCTCTGCCTCTGCCTGCGCGTTCAGAAACACTTTGTGGAGCGCTTCGAGCTTGGCCTTATCCTGCCCAAAGCGTTTGCGGAGCTCAGCGTCGTAGGCAGCATACGCAACTTCGACTTTCGCAAGTGCAACCTTCTCAGCGGAGTAATTCGTCGTGCCAATCTCAGTCGTGCCCTTGAAGGCCATGTGTTCGAACATGTGCGCGAGGCCGCTCGCGCCCTGAGCGTCGTCCGCGGACCCTGCATCGACCATGGTGAAGTAGCTGAAGACAGGAGCTTCAGGGCGTTCGCAGACGAGAAGGGTCAAACCGTTTGGAAGGATCTTAACCGTGATGCGCTTCTCGAAGCTGGCGAGGTCCTGTGCCGGCAGAAGCGGAATGAGACAAAGCAGAAGTGCTGGAAGCACAACTAAAGAACGGCGCAAGTGCAACAGACATACCTCCAAACGACTCTCCTACAATACTCGATTAGACGGTGTGAGTGAGAAATAGGGTTTGAGGTTACGCACTGGAAGGCTGCCCGGTCTGAAGCAAACTACCGAAGCCTCGCTCCAGCATCTCTCGTTCGAAAGCTTCGTGGGTGGAGTAGCGGAGCGTCTGCAGTCCGGCAATCTTCGCACCGACGACGTTGTCCTCGCGGTCGTCAAGGAAGAGTATCGCCTCAGGTGCAGTGTCAAGCCCCCGAACCGCATGCTCAAATATCTCGATCTCAGGCTTGGCGAGCTTCAGCGTGTGAGAGAAGGTCGTGTGGTGAAATCGATCGAACCAGTCGAAGCGGCTGAGCACCCCCGCGTGCATGTCGTCCCCAAGGTTCGAAAGGATGCCGGTTCGGATGCCTGCCGCCTGCAGCCGCTGGACCCACTCGATCATCGGCGGGTTTGGCTGCGTCCAAAGGTCATTGTCCGCCTCGATCAAGGCAGCCACCTGGCCGTCATCGACCACCACGCTGGAATGGGCCGCTACGAGGCGCCAATACTCTTTGCCACTGTGGGTTCCTCTGTCGTATGCGTGACGATAAGCCCAGTAGCCGGCATGGAAGCTTGACTCGTCTAGACCGGTGATCGCTTTCATCTGCTCCCACGCCGAAGGCAGCGGCGGCCCGGAGAGGACCATTCCATAGTCGAAGAGGACGGCTTTGATTTCAATCATTTGTTCTTCAATTGTAGGTGAGGCCGCGCTCTTCGGAGCAGGACAGGTCGTGTGACGTTTAGCATGGCGAAGTGAGCGAAACAGAACACCACTTTTCAAAACGCACAGCGTGGGACCTGAGCCAGAGCGGTTTTTCACGGGCAACTGCGAAGGCGCGTGAGGCGGGGCGCGAGCTTCTGGATTTGACCGTATCGAACCCGACGCGTTGTGGCTTCGACTACGATGCTGTGGCAACCCTTAATCCCCTGAATGCCAGTGAAGCCATGCAAACCCTGGTTTACGATCCCGACCCTCGCGGAATGCGGTCTGCGCGAGAGGCTGTTTCGAGTTACTACGCACAGCATGGTGCTTCGATCGACCCGGATTCTATCGTTCTGACGACCAGCACCAGCGAGGCTTACTCCTACCTCTTCCGACTGCTCTGCGATGCTGGTGATGAGGTTCTCATCGCGCAGCCGAGCTACCCTCTTTTTGAGTTTTTGGCTGATCTCGACGACGTCCGACTGAAGACCTATCCCCTGTTCTACGACTACGGCTGGTGGATAGACTTTGCGGAGCTTGAAAGGCAAATAGGTCCACGCACTCGGGCGATTCTGGTCGTCCATCCGAATAACCCTACCGGCCACTGGACACATGTGGCGGAACGAACGAGGCTGGAAGAACTGTGTGAGAGACGCAGACTCGCCCTGATTGTGGATGAGGTATTTCTTGATTATCCGATCTGCGCCAAAGGCAAGAGCTTCGCTTCAGCTCCTCACCGGGCGTTGACCTTCGTGCTGAGCGGCATCAGCAAAGTCGCCGCACTGCCGCAGATGAAGGTCGCCTGGATTGCATCGTGCGGCCAGGGATCAGCCGTTGCGGAAGCATTGACCCGGCTGGAGATGATTGCCGACACGTTCTTGTCGATGAACGCTCCTACGCAACTCGCATTGCCGGCCTGGCTCGCGGATAGAGAGCGGATACAGCAGCAGATCCGTGCTCGGACAAAGCTAAACCTGAAGACCTTGCAAACGGCCGGCATCGAAGTTCTGTATCTCGAGGCAGGCTGGTCTGCCGTCTTGCGCCTTCGCTCAACTCCCTTCGGCTTCGAAGGCTCGGCAGACGCAGTCGCCGGAGTCCTGCTCGAGAGCTGCGGAGTGATCGTCCATCCCGGTAATTTTTATGGTCTCGCTGACCGTCGCGCCATTGTTGTCAGCTTGATTACGCCTGCCGAGCTCTTCCGCAGAGGGGTGGAACTGATTGTCTCGGTCTCGGTGTAGCGAACCCGTAAATCTCTGTTCAGGAAGGATTGCGGAGTGCATCCACTCAATCAGGGTTACGGCTCACACTAAAAACTTTGGAGGAACGGATTCGACCGCTTTTCCTCTCCTATCGTGGTGCTGCTACCGTGTCCAGCAATCACCTTTGTACTGGCTGGCAGAGGCAGAATACGATCTCGGATTGAAGCAAGGATCTTGCTCGTGTCGCCGCCGGGAAGATCGGTTCGACCAATTGATCCGGCAAACAGCGTATCGCCGGCGAGAAGGATTCCCTGCTCCGGAAGATGCAGGCAGAGACTGCCTTCGGTGTGCCCTGGGGTATGCATTACGACGGCAGATAGACCTGAGACAGCGACAGTGTCTCCGTCTTCAAGACTGTCATCGGGCGCTGAAACCATAGGCGTACGGACACCGATCCACCCGGCCTGCTCTTCCATCATCGCCACGAGAGGCAGATCGCGCTGGTTGTAAAGGATCGGAGCTCCAGTAAGTTGCTTAAGGCGCTGCGCTCCGGCTATGTGATCGATATGAGCGTGCGTGACGACGATCTGCTTTACCGTGAGCTGATGCCGCTCGAGAACTTGCAGGATACGAAGAACTTCGTCGCCGGGATCGACGACAATAGCTTCGCGTGAACTTTCATCGCCCAGAATGGAGCAGTTACACTGCAATGGGCCAACAGCAAGGACTTCGTGGATCATGCCTCTATGTTAGCCGGTTCGACCGCACCAACGCCGGCTCGCAGTCTGCGCCACGAAAAGACGCGCGGCCGTAAGCCGCGCGTCTTTGCCCTACTTGTAAATAGAGCTACTTCTTGGGGGTGCTTTGCGAGCTCGACGTGCCCGAGAGAACGGAGTGGTCGCCGCTTGCGCGTGAGAGCAGAATCGTGAGAGCGATCGAGATGAGCATGAAGAGGATCGCTGCGTAGGTGGTCAGCTTGGTCAGGAGATTTGCCGCACCACGTGGACCAAAAGCAGTCTGCGAACCTTGACCGCCAAACGCACCGGCGAGATCCGCCGACTTGCCCTGCTGCAGGAGAACGACTCCGATAAGGAAGAGGCAGACAACGACGTGAACGAAGACGAGAAAATAGACCATGAGCTTGTTTCTTAACCTTTTCTGGAGAACGAATCCTGGCTGGACCTGGGCACCATACGCAAAGCCAAAGGCAGAACCAAGCGAGCGAAACCAACTTCAATAGTTTACCACCTGAATAGCTCCCTTACGCGTGGAGCGGAGCAGGGCTGTTCCGGCGGCGCAGTCGGACTGCCTGTGTCACTGCAAGCCCTTCAATAAATGCTTCAAGCGTCGCTTCCGCGTCATGCATGGGGTGCCGGTTACCTTCCAGCCTGCTGATCATTAATGCGCCTTCAAGGGTTGCCACGATTACGTTTGCAATTCGCGATGGCTGAACATCCTCTCGTATCTCGCCCGCTCCAATTCCCTCCTCTACAATTTGGGATAGCGCGGCCTTCCACCTGTGTATCGCCTCTTTCGCCAGGCGGCGAAGTTCCGGATGGCTGTCGTCTGCGTCGATCGCTGTATTCATGAGCGGACAGCCACCCTTAATAGGAGACGGCACCCTGACGAACTGCCGCACGCGGCAAAGGAGCCTGTCGATTGCACTTTGCGAGTCTGAGTCACTACCCTGGCGGGCCGCCATCACCTCTCCCAACGAGTAACGAAACGCTTCAGTTGCCAGTTCATCCTTGCTCGAAAAATAGCGATACAGACCGCCCTTTTCGAGACCGGTCGCTTCCATCACGTCGTGCATGGAGCTGCCCGCGAAACCGCGCTGATTAAAAATCGGCGCTGCTGTCGCAATGATGCGCTGTCTGGTTGCTTCTCCCTTGCTCATCTGACTCTCCGACCACAGAATAGCTCAAAAAAGACGCATCGGTCTCTTCTGCAGGTGAATCAGATGCGTGTACCTCAAGATCTGTTTATCGGGGAGAGAAGTTCGCATGGCAACAGCAGTAGCGTCTTTGCCGTCATCCGCGCCGAGCGACTCCGCAGTCCGGGTACCGGTTATCAATCCCTGGGTCGTGGCGCTAACGGTGACTCTCGCCACATTTATGGAACTGCTGGACACCTCCATAGCCAATGTTTCTCTGCCGTATATCGCCGGTGGACTTGGCCGCTCCTACGATGAAGTGACATGGATCCTGACAACGTACCTGGTCGCGAATGCAGTTGTTCTTCCCATGTCGGCCTGGTTGTCGCGAGTCTTCGGACGGAAGACGTACTATATGGCCTGCGTCGCCTTGTTCACGATCACATCCTTTTTCTGTGGCGTCGCTCCAAGCCTCGGCATTATGTTGATCGCGCGGGTGCTTCAGGGTATAGGCGGAGGCGGCCTCGCTCCTGTAGAACAGGCAATCCTTGTCGATACCTTTCCCCCGGCCAAGCGCGCTTCGGCCTTCGCGCTCTATACGGTCGCAATCGTAACGGCGCCGGCAATCGGGCCAGTGCTCGGTGGATATATCACGGATAACTACAATTGGCGTTGGGTCTTCCTCATCAACATCCCAATCGGATTGCTGTCGTTGTTTCTGACCGGCAGGTTTGTCCACGATCCACCATCGTTCGATGCTGAGCGCAAGACTGTCCGTGTCAACGGCAAGCTGAAGATTGATGCCGTAGGTATCGCGCTCATCGCGGTCGGTTCAGGCGCGCTTGAGGTCCTGCTGGACCGCGGCCAGATTGACGACTGGTTTGGATCCCGCTTCATTATCTGGATGTTCGTCATCGGCGTTAGCTGTCTTACGGCGGCGATTTTCTGGGAGTGGAACCAACCCGATCCGGTCATTGATCTGCGATTATTGAAAGTGCGGAACTTCGCCATAGCCTGCGTCTTCTACTTCATGTTCGGCTTTGGGCTCTTCGCTTCAACGACGATGATTCCGCAGCTGCTACAGTCGCTCTACGGCTACCGTGCGATTGACGCCGGCCTGGTGCTCGGACCGGGTGCGCTGGTGATCACATTCCTTGCACCCGTAGGAGCGCAATTGGTCCAACGGGGAATCATTCATCCGCGTATCCTCTTGTTCGGTGCGGTGATGGTGGTTGGGCTGTCGTTCATTCACTACAGCCACTTCAACCTGCAAACCGACTACAACCACTACGCGTGGGCACGCGCCTTGCAGGGGCTCGGCTACGCCTTCTTCTTCGTACCACTTTCGGTGATCTCTTACTCGCAACTTTCGCCGGACCAGAACAATAAGGCGTCGTCGCTCACGAACTTCTTCCGTAACTGGGGCGGCAGTTTCGGCATCGCGTTCATTACTACGATGAGCGAGCGCCGCCAGAACTTTCACCAGTCCACCGTCGGATCGAACCTTGTGTCATCTTCAGGTACGCTGCGGACAGCCATTCAGCAGACGAGCGCCTACCTGCAGTCCCATGGCTTCTCTCACGCTGATGCGCTGAATGCTGCATACGGGCGCTACTATGACCAACTTCAGGCACAGACCCGGCTTCTGGCCTTCATGGACTGCTTTTACATCCTTGGTGTTGTGACGCTCGTTGCTGCGCCCATTGTGCTTCTCACGAAGAAATTTAAACTCGCCGGCAAACCGACGGCTGCTCACTAGTCTTAGCCCTCAAGCCAAAAGAGCCAGCCTCTTATGGGCTGGCTCTTTTGCTTGCTGTAAATGTGTGGATGGTGCGGAGGAGGGGACTTGAACCCCTATGCCTTGCGGCGCTAGCACCTCAAGCTAGTGCGTCTGCCAATTTCGCCACCTCCGCATGGTGCCGGTACCGTCAGACAGTACCAACTGCGGGCAAACCATTCCCGTTCCGAAGTCTAGTGTAGCATCGCGAGCGGCTTTCATCTAGCCACCGAAGCCGCCCGCAATCCAACTAGATGGAACTCATGTTGTGCAGGAACTCCTGGTTATTGCGCGTCTTTGCGAGCTTGTCCGTAAGCAATTCCATCGCCTCGACGGGAGACAACGGATTGAGCACCTTGCGGAGAATCCACGTCCGCTGCAGGTCTTCCTTCGGGATCAACAGCTCTTCCTTACGCGTGCCGGAGCGCTGAATGTCAATCGCCGGGAAGACACGCTTGTCGACCAGCTTGCGGTCGAGGATAACTTCCATGTTGCCAGTACCCTTGAACTCTTCGAAGATGACTTCGTCCATGCGGGACCCGGTGTCAACAAGGGCCGTTGCAATAATCGTGAGGGAACCACCCTCTTCGATATTGCGTGCGGCACCGAAGAACCGCTTCGGCCTCTGTAGCGCGTTCGAGTCCACACCGCCTGAGAGCACCTTGCCTGAAGGCGGAACGATCGTGTTGTAAGCGCGGGCGAGACGCGTGATCGAATCGAGCAGGATAACGACATCGCGCTTATGCTCGACGAGACGCTTCGCCTTTTCGATCACCATCTCGGCGACTTGTACGTGACGGGCCGCCGGCTCGTCGAAGGTCGAGGAGATGACCTCGCCTTTCACCGAACGCTGCATGTCGGTGACTTCTTCCGGACGCTCGTCAATCAGAAGAACGATCAGAACGACTTCAGGATGATTCGCAGTGATGCTGTTCGCGATTGACTGCAGCAGCATCGTCTTGCCGGTGCGTGGCGGAGCGACGATCAGTCCGCGCTGCCCCTTGCCTACCGGCGTCAGCAGGTCCATCACACGACCGCTGATGTGCTCGCGAACCGTCTCCATCTTCACGCGTTCCTGCGCGTAGAGCGGGGTCAGGTTGTCGAATAGAATTTTGTTACGGGTCTCTTCGGGAGACTCGAAGTTGATTGCCTCAATCTTAACGAGCGCAAAGTACTTCTCTCCCTCGTGCGGCGGGCGGACGTTGCCGCTGATTGTGTCGCCGGTCTTGAGGTCGAACTTGCGGATCTGCGAGGGCGAGACGTAAATGTCGTCCGGACCGGGCAGGTAGTTGTAATCGGGCGAGCGGAGAAAGCCGTAGCCGTCAGGCAGGATTTCGAGCACGCCTTCGGCGAAGATGTGTCCCTCTTTCTCGCTCTGCGCTTGCAGAATCTTGAAGATAAGGTCTTGCTTCCGTAGACCGCTGGTGCCTGCGATGTCGAGACCGCGGGCCAGTTTACCCAGCTCTGCGATGTTGTGTTCTTTCAGTTCAGAAATTGTCATGGTTTACCTGATAAAACTTTGGGGAAGGGGTTGAAACGAGGCGGGATCTGCGAGACAGGACTGTTTCCGGATATCTGGGGACAGGTAAGGGCGGAACAGGAGGGGTCGTGCGGAAGGCCAGAAGGATACGGCAAGTGTACCGCGAAAGATGTCAGGGATAAAGCAAGGGATGGAGGAGTCAGCGCGACAAACTGTTCTTTGGATTGCGACAAGGAGCAGATTCTATGACAGTGGCAACGAGACGGGTAAAACTGCCGCGCGTTAAGCTGCGCGGCGTTCTTGAACAGAAATCTTCTCGACGATCGGCTCAACGGCTTCGTCCATTGGTACAGTGTCCTTAAAGCGGTCGAGAACCTCGTTTGTCGTGTCTTGGAGGCGTGTGTTGGGCTTGTGCAACTTGCGGGTCGCCTTCGATGCGAGCTGGCAAAGCTGGTAGCGATTTGTGACGTGTGTGAGTGCTCCAAAAATCAAATCTGAGCGCATTTATCGTTCTCCTTTAACTGGGAAGAGGTACTGGGCAGACTCTTCCATGTATTGATGGCAATTGGCGCTGGCAGTGTCGCCCTGCGCCTCCGTAATAGTTTAGACGTGCAACGTATGGCTGAAGCTCCACAAATTTATAAAGCCATAAGTCGCGTCAACGAATATCCCGAAATGAATAGGCCATAACCTTGAGGCAAAGATCCGCCTCACCCGAAACTACACATCTTCTACCCGCCGCTAGAGACGTGATTTCCTGTTCAGGAAAGTATTTGGATTATGTAAGTCGACCACATTTGGGAGTTGTTGAGACGATGCCTGGCAGATAAATCAGGACCGCCTTTTCTCGGCCACTCATGAAAAGTAACGCTTATGCCCGCTAACGTCAATACTTTTTTTAGAACCGTAACCGAATCTGGCTACAAGAAATGGTATTCTCGTGCCGATTCCGTACGAACATACCACCCGATCCTTAAGCCTTTCGGTATCTGTAACAAACAGTTGAGCTTAGTGCAATTAACTTGGAAGGAGGAGTGCGACCATGTCCGATCCCGTCCAGTGTTGACCGCAGCCCTAATGATGGGTCAGTGACATTTATGACCAGTAGCTTCGATCAAGGGTGCGGTATTGGATCGCCTCTGCAATGTGTTTCACCGCGATATCGGAAGAAGCTTCGAGGTCAGCGATCGTCCTCGCAACCTTCAGAATTCGATCATGCGCTCGCGCACTCAGACCCTGCTGCTGCATCGCCCGCTCAAGCAGCCGTTCCGCGTCAGAGGACAATTCACAGTAGATCCTGATCTGTTGGGTGCCCATCTGTGCGTTGGCATGTACCTGCCTGGACATTCCCCTGGCACTTCCCTTGGTCCTTTCCCCGCTTTGGGCAAATCGCTCATGCTGTCTCTGTCGCGCTGCCAACACCCGTGCCCGGATCTCGGCCGAACCTTCTGCTGCGCTCCCGCCGCGCAGTTCCTTGTATTGCACTGCGGGAACCTCTATATGGATGTCGATCCGGTCCAGCAGCGGCCCGGAGACTTTAGACACATAGCGCTGGATCATCGGCGGCGTACACATGCACTCCCGCGATTTATCGTTGAAGTACCCACACGGGCACGGGTTCATTGCCGCTGCCAGCATGAAGCGCGCAGGAAAGCTCAAACTCATCGCGGCTCTTGAGATGGTCACTGTGCCGTCTTCCAGTGGTTGGCGTAACACCTCCAGCACGTTTCGGGGGAACTCCGGCAACTCGTCCAGGAAGAGGACACCGTTGTGCGCCAGCGAGACCTCTCCCGGCCGCGGGATCATTCCTCCGCCTATCAACCCAGCATCCGAAATTGTATGGTGCGGCGACCGGAACGGTCGATGGGTCACGAGGCCTTGCTCCGCGTCCAGAACTCCCGCAACTGAGTGGATCTTGGTCGTCTCCAAAGCCTCTTCGAAGCTCAGCGGAGCCAGGATCGATGGCAGCCGTTTCGCGAGCATCGTCTTGCCTGAACCGGGCGGCCCGATCATCAGGATGTTGTGGCCTCCCGCTGCCGCGACCTCAAGCGCCCGCTTGGCCACATGCTGTCCGCGAACGTCCTTGAAATCGAACGGGAACAGCTGTAATTCATTCAGCAGTTCGCTCGTCTTCACCTTCAGCGGCGTCGCCGGAATTACCCCGAACGAGGCCGAGTTCAGAAGTTCCCGGACCTCAAGCAACGTGTGTACCGGGTATACATTCACCCCCTCCACGACCGCAGCCTCGCGGGCGTTGCTCGCCGGGATCACCAGATTCCTGATTCCCTTCTCCCGCGCCGCCACTGCAATCGGAAGCATCCCTTGCACCGCGCGTAGACTTCCGTCCAGTCCTAGCTCCCCCACCAGCAGGTAGTCTGAGACGTCTTTTGTCTGTAATGCTCCGTATGCCCCAAGTATTCCGATGGCAATCGGCAGGTCAAAGCCCGACCCCTCTTTCTTCAAATCCGCAGGGGCCAGATTGATCGTGATCCGCGTGGGCGGGATCTCGAAACCGGAGTTCTTGATCGCAGACCGCACTCTGTCCCGGCTCTCGCGTACAGCAGCATCGGGAAGACCAACGGTATTGAAGAGCTCCTTCTCGAGCTTCACACCCGAGAAGTCGACCTCAACGTCGATAATGTTGGCGTCAATGCCATATACCGCAGCGCTGCGTGCCTTGAAGAGCATGTGGGTTCGCCTGATATTTCCTGGTGGCCGTAAAGTCAGCCGAGTATAGCATTTAGAATCGAGCTATCCCCCTGGTGCACTGAACGAACCTTTGCAACAACGGAGTAGCCCTGATGAACGCTGTGGATGACATCCTTTCGCCTTCACCTCTGAACGGCTTCCGCAATCTGCTGCTCATTTTCCTCGTCCTAGCCGCGATCACCCCGCTTGCCGCACAGGATGGATCGAAGGCCACTGCGCCCGACGACACCGATGCGCCGGTACGTAGAGCGCAAGCCGACTCGCCTTCCGTCGACATGGATACGGCCTGGTCCCTGTTGACGTCCGCAACCACGGATACCAAGCACCCCGATCTGCGAATCCAGGGTCTGGCCGCTCTCGGCCCAATCGGCTCCAGTCCGCGCGCCGCAAAGCTGATTATAAATGCGATGAGCGACCCGGACGTGGACGTCCGCACCGCCGCTGTTCTCTCCGCTGGACAGTCGAAAAACCATGGTTTCGCGATGCGCCTTCGTGAGCTTCTCGACGACCATGAACCGCAGGTCGCGGTCGCTGCCGCCTCAACGTTGTGGAAGATGGGGGACCACTCGGGCGAAGACATTCTAGTAGCCGTCGCGGACGGAGAGCGCAAGGCGACCGCCGGTCTCTTTGATTCCGCTCGTCACACCGCAGCCACTGATCTGCACAATCCGTCTACACTCGCTCGCATTGGAGCACTCCAGGGGGCGTCCCTGCTGCTTGGACCGTTCGGCTTCGGCTTGACAGCATACGAGTACATGCGAAAGAACGGCGGACAATCAGCACGGCCGCTGGCCATCGAGCTACTGTCTCAGGAGAAGACAAAGCCAATCCATGATGAGCTTGTTTCGGCGCTCGGCGATAAAGATCTGGGAGTTCGCGCCTCCGCCGCGAAGGCGCTCGGCGAATACCACGATCAGGCGACTTCAGCCGCCATAGCCAACCTGTTCTACGATCCCAAGCCGCCTGTGCGACTCACCGCCGCCGCCGCGTACCTGCGCTCCAGCGGAGCTGTCCCTCCTCTTCCAGTCTCCACGCATGCCGGAAAGAAATAGAACTCAATAGGAGGACAATGTCTTCGGCATCCGCGATCTTTCGTCGTCTGGCGCTCAGCCTTCCCGATACCTTCGAGAGTGCGCACATGAATCACCCGGACTTTCGTACAGGCTCCGCAGACGGCAAAGGCCGAATCTTCGCCACGCTGTCCGGCGAAGCAAAGGGCCTCGGCGTGCTGAAACTTACTCTCGACCAGCAGTCTTCTTTCTGCCAGGAGCTACCAGAGGTCTTCGCACCCGTGCCGGGGGGCTGGGGACGGATGGGAATGACTTACGTTCGTCTGGCTGCGGTCGAAGAAGACACTCTGCTCGGCGCCCTCACAACCGCGCATCGGAACGTACTCGCAAAGCCTGCGCGACGAAATCAAGACGTGGCAGGTAACAGCGCTCTTGGGAAGAGGGCTTCCCCCGCAAAGCCTAAAATGAAATTGTGAATACAAGTCTTTTCGAACTCTTCAAAATTGGCATTGGACCTTCGAGCTCTCATACAGTTGGTCCGATGCGCGCTGCGTTGCGGTTCGCGAAAGATTTAGAGGCTGCCGGAACACTCGACCGCACAGCCGGTGTCGTTGTCCATCTCTACGGATCCCTCGCCTTGACCGGTATCGGCCATGGGACAGATCGCGCGGTTCTTCTAGGCATGCTCGGTGAGGCGCCAGACACCGTCGATCCAGCGCAGGTTGAGCCGAAGCTTGCTGCGGTGCGTGATTCAGGATCGCTTGCTCTCCTTGGCCGGCACCCGGTTCCTTTTACCGAAGGCGCTAATCTTCCCTTTCATCGCGATCAGATGTATCCCATACCTGGTGTTGCTTCTCATCCGAACGGCATGACGTTCACCGCATTCGAAGCGTCGGGTTCTTTGATCTCCGAAGCCACGTTCTACTCTGTGGGCGGCGGATTTATCGTAAGCGAGGCAGAGCGCATCGCACCGCAGCAGGTAACGACGCGCAACGTCCCTTACCCGTTCCGAAGCGCTGCTGAGTTGCTGGGCCTCACGGCTACGCACAGCCTTACGATCGCCGAGCTTCTGCTGGCGAACGAGGTGGCCTTACTTTCGGATACGTCGGTGACTATCTCGCGCCCGGGCGTTCTCTCATCCTCACTAAGCCAGGAAGATCAGATCAAGGCGAGCATCCTCTCCCTGTGGCACGTCATGCAGGATTGCACCGCGCGCGGCATCGCCACCGAAGGCACTTTACCCGGAGGCCTCAACGTTCGCCGCCGGGCTCATCGTCTGGCCGAACAACTGGACACAAATGGCTTGAAAGACCCGCTTGCACCGATCGATTGGGTCACCGTATGGGCCATGGCCGTCAACGAAGAGAACGCGGCCGGTGGCCGCGTCGTGACCGCACCTACGAATGGAGCGGCGGGCGTGATCCCGGCGATCGCGCACTATTATCTGCGCTTCATCGCCGAGCTTCCCGACGTAAACCTCTCGCAACAGGAGACAGAGGCAGGCCTGATCCGCTACTTCCTCACCGCAGCCGCGATCGGCATCCTCTACAAAGAAAATGCCAGCATCTCCGGCGCTGAAGTTGGCTGCCAGGGCGAAGTCGGCGTCGCCTGCAGCATGGCCGCCGGCGGGCTCGTCGCAGCTCTGAATGGCACGAACGATCAAGTCGAGCATGCGGCTGAGATCGCTATGGAACATAACCTCGGCATGACTTGCGATCCCATCGGCGGCTTGGTGCAGATTCCCTGTATTGAGCGCAACGGGATGGGAGCGGTCAAAGCGATCAACGCCAGCCGCATGGCAATGCACGAGACCGGTGGACATAAGCTGTCGCTCGACCAGGTGATTGCGACGATGTATCAGACCGGTCTGGATATGCAATCGCGCTACAAGGAAACGTCACTTGCAGGGCTGGCCTTGAACATCATCGAGTGTTGAGTTTGTGAGTGCGTGCCGTTCTTTGCTTGACGCTGGTTAGACCTCGTCCTACAGGTCAGGCATGGTCTCCAGCTTCTGCCCGCGCTCGCGTTGAGCCTTCAGCAAATTGCTGCAGAGACTCGAATATGGTCTGAGCGACTTACCAGAGCAGCTTAGAGTCTCTTATCGCTGAGTACCAGGAGATGCGATCATGACGATGCCCGAGAAAAGCGAATCAACAAATTGGGATTACGCGATTGGCGCACCCGCCGCCTTATAGATTGCTTCCATTGCAAGCAAATCCTTCAGCCCTTCATCGCCCGCCGTCTTCGGCTCGGTATTGTTGCGGATGCAATCGGCGAAGTGATCGGCCTCTAGCGTGAACTGATAGGGCATCACTCCCTTGCTGGTCTCCTCCAGCGGCTCCTTACCGAGCATGCCGGCTATCTTCACACCCTGATAGCCATACGCGGGACTGACTTGGATGTGACCATCTGAGCCATCGACACTTAAGTAGTTCCCGCCGTTTTCGCCATAGGAGCAGCCGCTCGATGCCAGGATCCCCGAAGGCATCTTGAACGTGAACTCGATGCTCTCTTCAACAGTAGCAAATCGGGCCCCCGGGATCTTCGTCGCAACCTGGGCCGTGTAGCTGGCAGGCTCTTCGCCCGTGATCCAGCGAATCGCATTCAGCGGATAGATCCCGAGGTCCATGAGTGAGCCGCCTCCAGCAAGCGCACGGTCGGTTCGCCATTCACCCGCTCGCCGCTGTCCATAAAAGCCGCCCTGAAACCCCTGAAGGTCACCGATTGCCCCAGAGTGAGCAAGCTCTCGCACACGCAGCCAGATCGGGTCGTAGTGAACGCGATACGCAATCATCAGCTTCACGTTCGCCTGCTTGCAGGCGTCGATCATCGCCTGGCACTCTGCCGAAGAGATTGCCATCGGCTTCTCACACAGTACGTGCTTCCCTGCCTTCGCGGCGCGAATCGTGTACTCCGCGTGCAGGCTGTTTGGAAGGCCAATATAAACGGCGTCGATGTCCGGATTGTGCGCTATCTCGTCGAAAGTTTCGTAGGTGTAGACCGAGCTTTCGGGAATCTTATAAAGCGAGCGGTACTTCGGGGCCTTCTCCGGCGCGTGACCACTCACCAGCCCGGTCACTTTGCACTTGCTGGATTGCGCGCAGGCTTTCATGAAGATGTCTGAGATCGTTCCAAGCCCCACTGCGGCAAAGCGCACGGGCTTGCGGTCCTGGCCGAATGAAGGGATGGCCGATGCTGTGGCAGCTAATGCAGTGAGCTTAGCGAAGGTGCGGCGATTGATACGCTCCAATGGAATCTCCGGCTTGAATCTAGGTCACGTGCAACAAAGTGAAAAGAGATGACGAACGTATGCCAAGCATAGCAACGAACCCAGCTATCTTTCTATTGCCATTGCAACCGAGTTGCCTCCTCCGAGACAAAGCGCCGCCACGCCTCTCCTCACATCGCGCCTTTTCATCTCATGAAGCAGCGTCACCAGCACCCGCGCCCCGCTCGCTCCAATGGGGTGCCCTATCGCCACGGCTCCTCCGTTCACGTTCACCTTCGCTGCATCCAGGCCGAGTTCCTTCATCACTCCAAGCGCCTGAACGCTGAATGCCTCGTTCAACTCAAACAGATCGACCTCATCGATTCTCCAGCCAGCCCGCTCCAGAACTTTGGTGACGCCGGTCACAGGAGCGAGCATCACCCACTTCGGCGCGACACCGCTCGCAGCCTGGGCGCGAATCGTCGCCATTGGCTCGATGCCCAACGTCTTCGCTTTTGCTGACGACATCACAACTACCGCCGCGGCGGCATCGTTCACCCCGGGAGCGTTCCCCGCCGTCACCGTTCCGTCTTTCCTGAACGCTGGACGCAACGCCGAGAGCGCTTCCAGCGAAGCATCCGCGCGAACGCTCTCGTCCCGCTGAAAGAGGGTCACCGCACCTTTCTTCACAGGGAGAGAGACAGGCATCACCTCCGCGTCGAATCTTCCCTCGTTCCAGGCTGCGCCTGCGCGTCGGTGCGACTCAAGCGCATACGCGTCCTGCATCTCTCGCGTGATCTCGTGCTTCTCGGCGACGAGTTCACCGGTCAGGCCCATGTGGAAGTCCTCGCACGCACACCAGAGTCCGTCCTTCACCATCGAGTCGACCACAGTCGCATCGCCCATCCGAAATCCTTTACGCCCCTGCGGCAGAAGATACGGCGCATTCGACATCGACTCCATGCCACCGGCGACGACGATCTCCGCCGCCCCGGTAGCAATCGACTGCACAGCAAGCGCCACGGCCTTCAGCCCCGATCCGCAGACCATGTTGATCGTCAGCGCTACAACCGTATCCGCAAGGCCGCCTTGCAAAGCTGCTTGCCGCGCGGGGTTCTGTCCGAGACCTGCAGGCAAGACGCAGCCCATGATGCACTCGTCCACATCGCTTGCATTCACTCCGGCGCGGCGCGCAGCCTCGCGCACGACGAGCGCTCCAAGTTGCACAGCGCTCATCTCCGACAATGCTCCCTGAAACTTTCCTACCGGAGTCCTCACGGCAGACACGATCACCACATCATTCATCACGACTCACCTCACGCGGCACGTGGCGAAGTATACGGGGCAGCATCCTCCACGCGCATCTTCCACTACACATGCATCGCTTGAGTCATCACACAAAAGGACCACCCTGAACACACTACCCAAAAAAAATGCAGAACCTCATCGATTTTTCTTGACACTCTTTTTCGCGAAAACTATACCTCTGTTAGCTGCAAAGAACACCTTGCAACTCATACGCTTGATCACAGGGAGAACAGGCAAAATGGCAACGAAAAAGGCAGCCAAAAAAGTAGCGAAGAAGGCAGCGAAGAAGAAGTAGTCCAACAGGCAAACGCAGACGGGGGACGCATTAAGCGTCCCCCGTCCTGCGTTTGAACTCTTCTCGATCTACTGCGGAGCTTCCGCTGGCTTCGGCGATCCCTTCGGGGTCGATAGATATCCCGACACCTTGTTCTTGTCCATGGTGTTCACCACCAGCTCATACAACACGGGGCTCTTGCCCGTATAAAACTGGACTGGCTCGTCCAGTCCCTTATCTTTTTTCTCGATGTTGCGGTCGTCAGCGCTGACGTTCAGCGTAAAACGCGAATGCTTTTCGTCGACCTTCTTCAGCTGCAGCTTTATCGTGGCCAGCAGGGTCGGCTTAGCACCCTTCTGCAGTGAGAACTCGTAGTAGTTTCGATCGCCCTTGTGCTTCAGCACTTCAAGCTCATCATGGTTCGTCGCGATCAGGCCGCTCATCACGCCCGCGTCTCCGACAACCCGATTCAGCTGCGACTTCGTCGTTTCGAGATCGCTCTTCGTTGCCGCAACTTCGGTCTTCACTCCGCCGACGTCCGTCTTCACCGTCGCCACGTCGCTCGAGACTTGACCGATCTGCCGGTTCGTCGCTGCCTGCTCCTGCTCCAGCTTCGCGGATTGCGCGCGCTGCGCCGATTGCAGCGTCATCAGAGCCGCGGTTTTAAGTTCGATCTGCTTCTGGGTCATGCCTACGCTTTGCCCCAGCGTCTCGGTTGTGGCCTTCAGCCGGGCATTTGTCGTATCGAGTTTCGCTTGGAGCGCTGCGTTCTGCTGCTCCGCGTCAGCCAGCTTGTGTTCCGTAGCAGTGACGTGGTTCTGCAGACCATAGCACCAGCCCAGCGCGCCGAGTGCGCAGAGAAGAGCCACCGCTACCACCGCAATAAATGCTCCCGAGACCGTCCGCTCTACTTCTACTTCCTTGTATTCCACTCTGTCCTCCATGGCCTGCGCGATCTCCTTGTTGCGTGGCCTGCCCTGCGACCTGACTCATAAACCTCGCGCAGCCTCGGACACATGCAAAATAATCCTACCGTCCTGCTGCATCTTACAGAGACGAAACTTCGCTGAGAAGGTGCGTAGAACGACGAGCAAGCACTTGGCAAGTGATTACTTGACGGAAGCGGGCGTTTGCCGTCTCGCTCAGCCGATATTCGCGCACTGCTTAGACATTGTTTTCTTCGCTGAGCTACCCTAGGTTACGTTTACTTGCCGTCCAGGAGGATGATCGATGAGCACTGTAGTTGCACCAAAAGGCCTTGAAGGCATCGTAGCGACGACCTCCTCGATCTGCTACATCGACGGAGACGCGGGCGTTCTCTCCTATCGCGGCATCGACATCCACGAACTGGCAAAATCCTCCACGTTTGAGGAGACGACGTATCTCCTCTGGTTCGGCGTACTGCCTACTGCTGAAGAACTCGCTGCATTCAGCGCAGAACTCTCCGCCGCCCGCGTACTTCCCGCACCGGTCATCGAACTGCTCCGGACAGTTCCCACCGAGGCCACGCCGATGCAGGTCCTTCGCACAGCCGTCTCGCTCCTAAGCCTGTATGACGCCGACGAGGCCTCCTGCTCGCACGACGCCAACGTCCGCAAATCCTACCGGCTCACCTCGCAGATTGCCATGATCGTTGCCGTCTTCGACCGCATCCGCAAGGGCAAGCCTGTCATCGAGGCCGATCACACGCTCTCGCACGCCGCCAATTTCCTGTGGATGCTGAACGGCGAAAAGCCCTCCGGGACCGCCACCCGGGCTTTTGATATCGCTCTGATCCTGCATGCGGACCATGAACTGAACGCCAGCACCTTCGCCGCCCGCGTCATCGCCGCTACGCTCGCCGACCTCCATTCCGCTATTACAGGCGCTATCGGCGCTCTCAAGGGTCCTCTTCACGGCGGCGCGAACGAGGCCACGATGCGGCTGCTTTACGCGATCGATCAAGCAAGTGCCGACCCTGTCGAATACGTTAAGCAATTGTTCGCAGAGAAGAAAAAGATCTCAGGTTTTGGACACCGCGTGTATCACACCGAAGACCCCCGCGCGACACACCTTAGGCGCATGTCCGAAGAGTTGGGCAAAGCCGCCGGAAACACAAAGTGGTTTGATCTCTCACAGAAGATCGAAGCATTCGTAAAGTCTGAGAAGAAGCTCAACGCGAATGTCGACTTCTACTCCGCTTCCACCTACACCACGCTGGGCATCGACATCGACCTTTTCACGCCTATCTTCGCCGTAAGCCGGATCTCCGGATGGGCCGCCCACGTGATTGAGCAGCATGACGACAACCGCCTCATCCGTCCTCGCGCGGACTACCTCGGCCCCGCCTATCCTGCTCCTTACATTCCCCTATCTGTTCGCTCCTAAGCGGTTCATTACGTTACCCTACCATCGTAATCTTGGCATTCGTGCCTGCCAGTGCCATCCTCAAGCCATGACGTCCCACGCGAAAGGGGCACGAGGGGGACGCTGGTGGGTGCAGATCGTCGCTGGGCACGCGAGCTTTACCCTGATCGCAATCGTGTGTGTGCCACTCCAGGTGCCACTCCAGGTGCCGGCTCAGCAGCAAGCTTCCAAGCCCGGACTCGCCGAGCAAGGTGTACCGCGCGGGCGGGAGCTTCGTTCGGTCTCTCACCCGGTTCATCAGCTCGCCAATAAGGAGCCCGTTGGCACTACTCACTCATGGAACTCGCCAACGCGCTGGAACGCGCGCGTAAAGGTCACCTCACTTCATAGCTCCAAGACCGGTTGGGCGACCGTTGCCGCACCCGCCGCGGGCCATCGCTTCAACAACACCTTCTCAGCGGAAGCATCGATTCCAATCTACCTCTACCGGCTTGCGGACAGCCGCCTGCCTAACCCCCCTCGCGGTGCCACTTTGGTTGAACAGCAGTGCGAACTGGGCGACCTCGTTTTTTCCGGTCATGCCCGGTTCAGGTCGGAACACGCCCATTACCAACTGACCGGCAGCTTTAGCACTCCCACGGGCGACGAGACCTACGGTTTGTCGACGGGCCGAGTGACCTTCGACCTGACGAGCCATGCGCAACGCAGCTTCGGGCGCTTCACTCCGACGCTTACAGCAGGGGCCGGAGACAGTACCACTCTCGCGAACCGCCTGGTCACCAAGACCTCCACTTCGCTGGGCCCGCTCGCCCACTTCCGCGCGGGTGTTGCCATTCAACTCACCCCGCGCATCTCGTTCGAGCCCGAAGCGATTGAACAAATGCCCATAGGCGACCAGAAGACCTACATGACCAGCACTGAAGAGACGCGTACCACCTCGGTCGTCACCGGCCGCAATGTGTCTGAGCGTAACGGTCTCAACATCGTCTTCGACGCTGTCATCGATCGCCACACGATCTTCTCCAGCTACTACAGCCACAGCACGCGCCCAGGTGGCGACTCTATCTCGGCAGGCTTCACTTATTCGTTGCGAAGCTCCCTCCCGGGAAAGGACATCTCGCGCGACGACCTCTTTCGATAAAACAGCTACTTTGCGCTCGCGGGCGGCACGATTCCATTCATACGAAGATACTCCGCAAGCTGGCCATAGTGGTCGAACCCATGTGCCACGACTCCGCCCGCCAGACTAGCCCGCGTCGTGTCACCACGAACACTCTCGAAAGCGTTGGCCGGGGTCAGGGTCGCAATCGCCTTATGCGTGAAGGCAAACGAAGCCTCAAGTGCAGCGATGATCTTGTCCTTTTCCTTCAGATCGCCCAGCGCTTTCACATCGACATCGGGCTTCATCTTGCCCACCGCGCCGCCGTAAAAGTAATTGGCTTGGGCGATGTGAATGACCATGGCTCCGAATGTCCGCACTCCGGTGTACTCCGTCTTCTGTGATGGCGCGAAGACCGCCGCGCTGGGAGCGAAGTTGTACTTGTCTGCCGGCATCGCTCCGGCAACGCCCATCATCTCTTTCTCAAACCCGGTGAGCATCTCATCGAAGCTCTTCGCTGGCGAAATCATTGTGCCGGACGCGACCTTCGGCTCTGCCGCCATCTGCGTTTCCCCCGCCACGGCATATCCGTTACATCCAATCAAAGCCGCCGTCAGCATTACTCGTCCAGCAAACGCCTGCATCGTCAAAGTCATATCATCTCCGGAAGTTTGGATAGGAACCCAAATCAGCCTATCAGGCTTGGACTCTTCAGTATGGCAGTTGATTAAGCAGCGGCCCTTCGTAACGGCGTAAACTTAGGCGATGCGCCGAATCTACATGGACGCGAACGCCACTACGCCTCTCCTTCCCGAGGTCTTCGAGGCCATGCGTCCGTTCTGGATCGAGCACTTCGGCAACGCCAGTTCGATTCACCAGCAGGGCCAGCACGCACGAGCAGCCGTCGACCACGCCCGCGAGTCCGTCGCATCTCTGCTGCACTGCCGTTCGTCCGAGATCGTATTCACCTCCGGAGGCACTGAAAGCGACAATCTCGCGATCCTTGGAGTTATCAGCCCGGAGGCAACAGCGCTCGCGGAGAAACCTCACCTCATCACCACGTCGAGCGAGCATCACGCGGTGCTCCATGCTGCGGAAGCCTTACGCGACCGCAACGTTGAAGTCACCTTCCTCGGCTGCACACCGCAGGGACACATCGAGCCTGACGCCCTTCGTGCCGCCCTCCGTCCGACCACGAAGCTCGTCAGCATCATGCTTGCGAATAACGAGACCGGCGTCATTCAGCCGATCGCAGAACTCGCCGCAATCGCCCATGCCCACGGCGCACTCTTCCACACCGATGCCGTACAGGCGGCGGGCAAGCTGCCACTTGACTTATCGAAGGCGGGAGCGTTGAAGGATGTCGATCTGCTGTCAATCTCCGGGCATAAGATGTACGCCCCTCAGGGCACCGGCATTCTCTTCTGCCGCCGCAATGTGCGGCTCGCTCCACTTTTCTTTGGCGGATCACATGAGCGACAGCGGCGCCCTGGCACCGAGAATGTTGCTGGTATCGTCGCTCTTGGCCGAGCCGCGGAACTCGCTCGTATCTGGCTGGCCGAATCCGGCCCCGGAGAACTGGCGGCGTTACGTGATCGACTCGAAAATGGGATCCTTAGGGCGGTGGAAGAATCAGGCGTGAACGGCGCAGAACAGCCCCGCGTCGCAAACACTTCCAACCTTTACTTCGACCACGTCGAGGCAGAAGCCCTGGTCATCGCTCTCGACCTGAAAGGGCTGAGCGTCAGCGGAGGCTCTGCCTGCCAATCCGGCGCGACCGAACCCTCTCACGTCCTTACTGCAATGGGCCTTTCACCAGCTCGCGCCCGAGCCAGCGTCCGTTTCTCCCTCAGCCGTGTCACGACCGCCGAAGAGGTCGACTACGCTCTGGAAATCATTCCTGCCGCAGTTGCTCGCCTGCGTACACTTTCGCCCACCTGGCGGAAACCTGTCGAAGCTTTAGCCTGACGAGAGCCCGTTTCTATTACAGATACCACGGGATATTCACCACAATCACCCGCTGCTTCGCCCGCAGCAGCAGCAGCAGCTTGAGCAGTTGCACTCGCTGTCCATGCAGTGCGTTCTCCCACCAATGCCTCACGACCAGCTCCGGCAGCAGCACTGCAACCTTACGATCAGGATTATCTTGCTCCAGGCCAAGGATGTAGTCCATCAGCGGCGCGATGATGAATCTGTAGGAGGAAGCAATCCTCACCAGTTCGGGCTCCTGCATACCTTCTTTTTTGAGCGGATTGAGGACCATCTCCTCCCAGTACTGAGCCAGCGTATCCGGGTCGTCTTCGGAGTAGACGTGCGCAACCTTGATCTCCTTCGACAACAGCAGCCCGAAGCGCAGGGCCTTCTCCGTGATGCGGTCCCACTGCGCCATCGGAATGACGACAATAGGCTGCGTTAGGTTTTCGAGGTTGATCGGCGTTCTGTCCACCATCTCCGAATGCACCCGGGTGTAGTGTCGCTTCACGCTATACATGATAAGGATCAGTGTCGGCACAAGCAGCGCCGTAACCCACGCGCCGTCGAGAAACTTCGAAGCCAGCACAACCAGCGTCGTTAATCCTGTAGCAACGGCGCCAACGCCATTGACGAACATGTGCCAGACCCGTCCCTTGTGCTCATGTCCAGGCTCGCCAGCCTGATTCCTCCAATGGACCACCATGCCGGCTTGCGAAAGAGTGAACGCCAGGAACGCTCCAATCGCGTACAGAGGAATCAGCCTGTCTGTTACGCCGTCGAACAGTATCAGGATCACGGCGGTGAACCCGGTCAGCGCATAGATGCCATGCGAGAAGAGCAGCCGGCGTCCGCGAAGAATGAAAACATGCGGCAGGTAATCATGAATAGCGATTGCCCGGGTAAGCCTAGGAAAATCGGCGAACGCGGTGTTGGCGCTTAGCGCCAATGCCAGAAGCACGCTTCCCATTGTTGTGTAGTAGAACCAGCCACGTCCAAATACGGCCGAGACGAGAATGCTCAACATGCTTTGAAAGTGCGGGTCATCCGGGCTCATCGCCATGATGCCGTAGGCCTTCGCCAGCCAAGCCGTCCCGAACAAGAGCACGATCAGGATGACGATGATGACGGTCAACGTAATCTGCGCATTTCTTGCACGTGGTTCTTTGAACGCCATGACCCCGTTCGAGACCGCCTCAACACCAGTCATCGCGGCGCATCCACTCGAGAACGCTTTCATCACAAGCCAGATTAGTGCCAGACCAATGATGTGGCCGTGGGCTAATGGTTCCGCCGGCAGCGCCTCGACTGGCCGGAGATTGTGCCCATACGTGAGCACCTTGAAGACCCCCACGCCTATCGTTGCCAGAAGTGTCCCGATGAACAGCAGAGTCGGAAGCATGAAGGCCGCACCCGTGTCCTTCACGCCGCGCATGTTTACCAGCGCAAGGAGCGCCAGGATGCAGAGGCAAAGCAAAAGCGTATGCGGAGCAAGTTTCGGCACCGCCGAAGTAAGTGCCGTAACGCCCGCCGATATGCCAACCGCAGCCGTCAGGATGTAATCGATCATCAGCGCTGCGGCAGCAAGCAGGCCCGCCTTCTCGCCGAGGTTCTCGGTGGCTACCGTATAAGAGCCACCGCCGTTCGGATACGCGGCAATTGTTTGGCGATAGCTGAAGAACACGATCACCAGGAGCGTAAGGATGGACGAAATAATAGGGATGATGTAGCCAGTACTTGCGATTCCGAGCGGAATCAAGAGCGCCATCGCGGCTTCAGGCCCATACGCTGCACTCGTCAAGGCGTCGAGCCCAAAGATCGGGATTCCGGCCGCTACACCAATCTGCTCTGCTCGTTCTTCACTGGTCGCGAGGGGTTTCCCAAATACAACATCACTGATGGCCATGTGATTCTCATGGTAACCGGTCTGTTGAATCCCTCAACCGTCTTGCGACGTCTTTTTACGGACAGCGGATTGTCAGCCCTCTTCGCTTCACGGCCGGGTGATAATAGGAGGATGGCAAGAATTTACGATATTCCTCTCAGAAAGATCAACGGCGATGGCACTTCGCTCGCGGATTACCGGGGCAAGGTCCTGCTTATCGTGAACACTGCCTCAAAGTGCGGCCTGACAAAGCAGTACGACGCCCTCGAAAAGCTCTACGCTCGTCACAAGTCCGACGGTCTCGAGATTCTCGGCTTCCCTGCTAACGATTTCGCCGGTCAGGAGCCCGGCTCAAACGAAGAGATTGCCGGCTTCTGCAAAGGGAGCTTTGGCGTCAGCTTCCCCCTCTTTGAGAAGATCTCGGTAACCGGACCTGACTGCCACCCGCTCTACAAAGAACTGATTGCAGAAAGGCCAGAAGCTACCGTCAAAGAACCCGGAGTCTTTCGCCAAAGCCTGATCGATTTCGGCAGCATACCCAACGCCGCGCCCGAGATCCTCTGGAACTTCGAGAAGTTTGTAATCGACCGCAACGGACGTGTCGTGGACCGCTTTTCGCCAGAGATCGTCCCTGACGATCCGATCGTCGTCGCATCGATCGAAAACGCTCTGAAATCCTGATCGCATAAGGCTGCTCTGCCGATGCAGCTTGTCGTCAACCTAGAAGAACTGCATCGGTCGCCAACTTCGCATAATCGGCGACCGGCATCTAAAAAGGAATTATGGCCAACCCGCTTCGTCACTCGATCCTCGCGAGTCTAGCCGCACTGCTGTTCTGTTCTTCTGCCTTGTACGCCGATCCCGCCCGTTTCGATCTTGCCGGCCCAAAGATCGAAGTCCGCGTGACGCGCGATGGCATCACCCTGCCGATTGCGCAGGTGCCAAACCTAAAGGCCGGGGACAAACTCTGGCTGCATCCTGATTTCCCGCCCACTCAGTCGATAAAGTATCTCCTTGTCGCAGCATTTCTTCGGGGAACCACCAATCCGCCTCCCGACAACTGGTTCACACGCATTGAGACGTGGAACAAAGGCGTTCAGAACGAAGGTGTCTTCATCACCGTCCCCGACGAGGCGCAGCAGGTGATCCTCTTCCTTGCGCCCGAGACAGGTGGTGACTTCGGCACCCTCCGTTCCGCCGTCAAGGGACGCCCAGGAATCTTCGTCCGCGCCTCGCAGGACCTCAACGAAGCCGGCTTCGAGCAGGCCCGCATCGAAAAATACCTGGGCAGTATGAGGACAGTCGACCCAGCGGACGCCAAGGCGCTTTCCGCCCACTCGACGCTGCTTGCAAGAACGCTTGCCCTGAAGCCGAATGATGCATGCTTTAAACAGCCGGTCGACGCGCAATATAACTGTCTCACCCAGTCTGGAAGCCAGATGCTGCTCGACGACGGCCATGGCCAGACCATTGCGTCGGCCTTGTCAAACGGTCCGAGTAGCGACTTTATCAATCAGGCCAGCAATGTACAGGCCGTTGGTGGCGGCCTCTATAGCGCATATGTCGGCGCAATTGTTGATCTCGTTCGCCTCACCGCCAGCCTGCATACAGCGCAATACCAGTACATCCCTGCGATTGCGTTTCCGGAACAGCAGCATTTGAACCTTAAACTAAACGCGCCCCCATCGTTTCACAATCCCAAGTCCGTGATTGTGATCGGCCTTCCTGCGATCCAGACAGCAACTCCACCGCCGCTGCGCGCTGCCGATCCCAAACAGGTCGCCTGCCTTCTCAAGCCTGATCTGGTGTTGGGACTTGAAGGTGCTCCGCTCGTCTATTCGACCAGCTTCGCCCACGAACTCGTTCTTCACGTCAATTCGGACGAACATATCACTGACGTTCCTCTCGCTCCCGATGCATTTCGCGGGGGGTTGATCCCCGCTCCTAAGCCACGCCGGGAGACCTTGCCGCTGGGTCGGCCTGAGTCTGACTCCGCCGACGACAAGGGAGTCGTCACATCGCCGGTGGATAAGCCTGATTCGAAGCCTGCGCCCGACGCCTCCATCGCGAAGCCGGATGAAGTCGCCGAAGCGGCGAAGATCGCTCCCAATGGACTCACCGGCACAGTGAGTGGCATGTGGGGTTTCGATCACTTTACTGGCCCAACTCTTCCCTTGCAGAACGTTCCCGGCAAGGGCTGGAAGCTGGTCACGACGGATCCGCTGATCGTTGGTCAGGACAACCATCTGACTCTTGAATCCTCCGGCATCGCCTGCCTCGAGACCATCGTCTCGGACTCGGTTCCTGGCACTCAGACGAAGCTTGAATGGAAGCCCGGTGAAAAGCCGCAGCAGGTTGCTGTGAACCTGCCATTGAAATCGCTCAACGCAGACGCGGTTCGGCTGGCGATAAAGCAATACGGTGTTCCTGCATTGGACATGGTCACAGCCAAGGCTTACTCCGAGCCAGCGAAGCTGGAATCTCTCAACCTCCACGGCGGAGACACGACAGCGATACTCACCGGCACGAGCCTGGATCAGGTAAAGCAGTTGGAAGCAAAGGGAATGATCTTTCTTCCAGCGGCAGATCAGGATGGAGCTTCGCACTCCGACGACAAGGACCACCTGACGCTCAGTCTCGATCTCAAGGGCGGCGACCAAAAGATGTCGGCCGCGAAGCTCGTAACGGGCGACAAGTTCACGGCTACTGCGACTCTGAAGGATGGTCGTACGCTGACTCTCCCGGTCACCGTGAACACACCCCGTCCGGTGGTCTCTCTCCTCAGCAAAGGGATCGACCAGCCAAAGGTCTCACCGATCCGTCTCTCGCCCGACGACCTGCCGCTCAACCAGAAGCTGACCTTCTTCCTGAAATCACCGGACACCTATCCCCGCAGTCAGGAGATCGAGATCGCCAGCATCGACGAATCGCTGCACACCAGACTTAGCATCGCCAGCGGTACGCTCGTCCTCCAGAACAAACACACGGTGCTCGCCACGCTAGAACCTCTGAAAGTCTTCGGCACCTCGGCTTTCGGTCCACTACGCCTGCGTGCCGTTTCGGCTGATGGCACAACAGGCGACTGGATCCCGCTTGCGACTCTCGTTCGAGTGCCCACCTTCACTGACCTTCATTGTCCGGCGCACGCTCATCAGCAGCCCTGCACTCTCGAAGGCGCTGACCTTTACCTAGTTGATTCGTTCTCAATCGACCAAGCCTTCACCGCCCCCGTTCCGGTTCCCGAAGGTTTCTTCGGAAACTCAGTCACGATCCCTCATCCGGCTGACACAACTTTCTATGTTCGTCTGCGAGATGATCCGGCCACCACCGATCAGGTGACCCTGCCGGTCATCGCAACACCCGCAACGAATCAAGCCGCGCCAGCCAACTCAACGAACTCTCCACCCTCGCAGAGCGCTGCACCCGCATCGCCACCTCCCACGAAATAGTCGCCCGCGAACAACAAAGCCCGGCATCTCTGCCGGGCTTTGTTGTTTGTCGCTAGGCTGACCGTTTGTTCCCTAAGCCCCTTGTTGGTCGTTGCCAAAAGAATCTGCGTCGGCTTCCGCCTGCATGCGCAGGAACTTACTGTCCCTCAGCGGCCAACTGCTTCTGAAGCTTGCTGTGCTTCCGGCTGTACGAGAAATAGACGATCAGTCCAATCACCAGCCAGACAACAAGCCGCACCCAGTTCCAGATACCCAGCTTGTACATCATGTAGCCGTTGAAGAGGATGCCGAGGATCGGCACGAGAGGAACCAGCGGCGTCCTGAATGGCCGTGCGCGGTCAGGATCAGTCCGCCGAAGCACAATCACTGCGATACACACGATCACAAACGCAAGCAGCGTTCCGATGTTCACCATCTTGCCGATGTCATCGATCGGCGTCACGCTGCCCACAATTGCCGCCAGGCAGCCGGCGAGAATGGTTCCCTTCCACGGCGTCCGGAATTTGTGGTGAATGTCGCCGAAGAACTTCTGCGGCAGCAGGCCGTCATGCGCCATGGAGTAAAGCACGCGGCTCTGGCCCAGCAACATAACGAGCATGACGCTCGTAAGTCCGGCGAGAGCGCCGATGGTCACAATGTTGGAAGCCCACGCAAGATTGTGTTCGAGAAACGCGCGTGAGATTGGCGCCTCGATGTTGACCTCGCGCCACGGCACCATACCCGTAAGCACGGCTGCAATGCCGATGTAGAGCAACGTGCAAATCGAAAGCGAAAGAATGATGCCGATGGGGAGGTCGCGCTGCGGGTTCTTGGCTTCCTGCGCTGTAGTCGATACCGCGTCGAAGCCAATGTAGGAGAAGAACACAAGACCCGCTGCCAGCCCGATCCCTCCGACTCCGAATGGAGCGAAACTGTGCCAGTCCGTGCCCCAGTTCCCCTTCGTCACATAATGCGATCCAAGTCCGAGCACGAAGAGGACAATTCCAACCTTGATCGCAACAATCGTCGCGTTGAACTTCGCGCTCTCCTTGATGCCGACCACGAGGATCGCGGTTATTATGAGCGCGATAAGGAATGCCGGCACATTGATGCCAATCTCCTGCCCGAACAGATGCGGCGCATTCAGCAGGGCATGGGCCCGGGCCACCAGCTCGGGTGGATGCGCGGCCTTCAGAGCATCCAGCGCGTCGCTAAAGGTCGACGTACCGGATACGAGTTCAGGGTGGGCGCTATGAACCATCTGCCTCGCAACCGTGTCCGTCGCAGTTCTCAAACCCGTCCAGTGGTCATACGCCAGCCACAACGGAAACTTGAGATGAAAGATGTTCAACATCTCGACAAAGTTATTAGACCAGCCGGAGCTCACGGTGCTCGCGCCCATCGCGTACTCCAGGGTCAGGTCCCAGCCGATGATCCATGCGATCAACTCGCCTAGCGTCGCGTAGGCATAGGTATAAGCCGAGCCGGCGAGCGGAATCATCGCCGCAAACTCCGCGTAGCAGAGACCAGCGAAGGCGCATCCCAGTCCGCTCAAAACAAAGGCCAGCATCAAAGCGGGACCTGCGGTCTGCGCTCCAAGCCCACTCAGAACGAAGATTCCAGCCCCGATCACCGCTCCAACGCCCAGCGCTGTCAACTGCACTGGCCCGAGGACACGCTCCAGCGTGTCGGCTCCTTTTTCATTTGCCTCGGCCAGCATGGCGTTCATGGACTTCTTCGCAAACAGTGTCGACATCGTGGCCTGTTTCTCCCCTGGCTTGTTTGCAGTTGCTGGTGTCATCTTTAACCCTCCTGCTCAGATCGGATCGCCGAACCTTGCCGCTTCCATACCAGGTAGACCGGCACCCCAACCAACACGAGTATCAGTCCTGGCCACGTGTATTGAGGTTTGTAACGCAATAGTACGACACAAATCCAGGTCGCCATCACGATATAGAGCGCCGGCAGCACCGGATAACCGAACGCTTTGTAGGGCCGCACTGCATCGGGCCGCGTCCGGCGAAGCACGAAGAGACCGCCGATCGTCAAGATATAGAACACCAGCACGGCGAAGACGACGTAATCGAGCAACTGCCCGTAGCTTCCGGAAAGACAGAGCAAGCAGGTCCATGCCCATTGCACCCACAAAGAGCTGACCGGCGTGTTCGACTTCGGGCTCAGCTTCCCGACACTCTTGAAGAAAAGTCCGTCGCGGCTCATTGCGTAGTAGACCCGCGCGCCTGAAAGCAGCATTCCGTTCGCGCAGCCAAAGGTCGAGATTAGGATGGCACCAGCCATCAGCTTTGCTCCCAGGCTGCCGAAGACCACCTGCATCACCGCCGTGGCGACCCTGTCTTCCGCCGCAAACTGAATCCCACGACCTGCCAGCGTCGTCGCATTCGGGTCGCCCGCCAGTGGAAGGACGCTCAGGTATACGAAGTTGCAGAGCATGTACAGCCCCAGAACGACTCCCGTTCCAAGCGCCAGCGAAAGCGGCAGATTCCGCTTCGGATTTTTGATCTCGCCCGCCGTGAAGGTGACGTTGTTCCACGCGTCGGCAGAAAACAGCGATCCCACCTGAACGACCGCGATCACGGTCAGTACTCCAACGAACGCAGTCGAACCGCCGGCACCAACCTCTACCGCATGGGCCGTCGACAGGCCCGACCCGGCCCAGAAGCTGTGCCACCCTGCACCGAAGTTCGCCGCAATCGCCGCCGCGTTCTTTGCAAGCAAGCCCACCAGCACCACTGCGGCCAGCGCAACGATCTTTGCCGAGGTAAAGATGTTCTGCACCACCGCGCCCAGCTTCACGCCTTTGGTGTTTGTGAACGTGAGCAGCGTAATGATGCCCATCGCAACCAGATTCGCCGTATTCAGGCCTATGTTGCCTGAGCCGATATGCCAGATCCACTTTTTCGTGCTCACAGCCGGGAAGAAGACACCCAGGAATTTGCCGAAGCCGACACCAACCGCCGCGATCGTCCCGGTCTGAATCACCAGGAAAAGCGTCCAGCCATATAAGAATCCCCAAAGCGGCCCCAACGCCTCACGCAGATAGACGTACTGCCCGCCAGCCTTGGGCATCATCGCGGCAAGCTCACCGTAACTGAGCGCCCCAATGATCGTCATCACCGCCGTCACCAGCCACGCCGCAATCAGCAGTGCGGGCGAGCCCAGCGTCCGCGACATATCCGCCGAAACGATGAAGATGCCCGACCCAATCATCGAGCCCATCACAATCGCCGTCGCCGAAAACAATCCCATCCCCTGCACAAAGTGCGGAGCGGCTCCTCCCGTCACAACCGTGTCATCTTGAGCGGAGCGCAGCGGAGTCGAAGGACCTGCAGTAGTCTTTGCCGTTAGCGGAATTGTCACGTTCCCTTGTTCTACCGCAAAAGCTCGAGAAAGTCCCGCGCCACACTTTCGACCGTTTCTCCCGGCACAAACAGTCCGCTGATCAATGCCACCGAGTCCGCCCCCGCATCGATCACCGACCGCGCATTTTCTCGCGTAATCCCACCAATGGCCACCAACGGCTTCCGCGTAAGCGCTCGCGCCCGCCTGACTCCCTCAAGACCAACGACCGCCGCTGCATCGAGCTTCGTTCCCGTCGCAAACACGGGCCCAATCGCCACGTAATCCGCCACTCCCGCATCCGCCACAAGCACTTGATCCACGGTATGCGTCGACACCCCAACGATCCCATCCACAAGTCCTGACAACTCTGTGCTCCATGCATCGCGCTCTTGTCTCTCGCGATGCATGGGTCTGTCACCCACTGCGGCGGAAAGCAGGACCACCTTCGCATCCTTGGGCGGCAGATCATCCTGTCCGAGGTGCACGCCGTGCCACCCGGCGAGCGCCGCAAGATCGGCTCGATCGTTGAGTATCAACGTACTCGCCCCCCCCACAAATGCCTCAGCGATCACCGCCGCATTCCGCAAGACCGTCCGCGGCCCAGCATCTTTATCGCGGTACTGTAGCAACGTCACGCCCGCAGCACGGAGCTCGTCAGCAAATTCTCGCAGCCCGATACCATGCCCGGCGAGCACGCCCGCATCGACAATTGCATACAGCTTTGAGGTTGAAATGGGCACCACATCCTTACCTTTCGTAATGTACATACATCCCCGCAACAATGTACATGTGCTGTCGTCTCTGCATGGAAGTGACCATCACTCAATTCCGCCGCGAACTCTTCGACCTCGTCAACCAGGCGATGGACGGTGCCGAAGTGTGGGTCACCCACAAAGGCCGCCGTTTCAAGATCGAACCAGAAAAGCCCAAAGGCAGCAAGCTTGCCCGCCTGACTAAGCGCGACTTTATCAACTACGACGTGCCTGAAGATGCGCATAAGACAGAGATGTGGAAGCCATACAAGAGGACTGGGACCAGATTTGATCGCCTACCTCGACACACAGGTCCTGATGTGGCTCGTCGAGGGCAACACAAGACCGCTCAGCCGCGATGCAGAACGTCTTGTCGAAGAGGCTGAGCTTCTCATCTCTCCTATGGTTACGTTCGAGCTCGATGTCCTCTATGAGATCAGGCGCACAAAAATGCCTTGGACCAAGGTGAAAGCCGATATCGAATACGAACTCGGCCTACACGTCTGCGATCTGCCTTTTGGCCGGATAGTCGATGCGTCACGAAGTGAAGGTTGGACCCGCGACCCCTTCGATCGCGTCATCGTAGCCCACGCCAAAGCCAACGGCCTCGCCTACCTCATCTCCGCCGACGAAGAGATTCGAAAGCATTATCAGCGGGCCGTCTGGTAGCTTCAGTTGATTAACTTGGCACTCGTGATTCTGAAACAGCCCCAACCATCGTTATCGCCGCCGAGTTCGCTGGCAATTTCTTGAAGCTGTCCCTCAAATTCGGTAATTCCAGCATGAGTCGGAACCATCGCATTCACGACCAAGACATCCCAAGGTTGGCTTGGTTTGCAGTTGCTATCTTTGACTGAAACCTTGTATCCAAGTCTCGCAAAGTGCTCCGCAAATCTCTTGGCATTTGGTTCGGTCGCAAATACGACCGTAAAGTCAATATCTCGCGCCTCGTTCAATTCATCGCCGCCGCTTCGCATTGTGCGAAGAGCATCACCGGTGTCATCGTCGGGGAAAGTGAACGAATCCTGATCCATACAGGAGTCCAGTCTAACTTCCCGCCTGCCGCTCGAAAAAGCGCTCCATAAACTTCGTATCGAACTGTCCCGACCGGAACTCCGCATCGGCGAAAATCTTTTCATGCAGAGGGATCGTAGTATGGATTCCCTGCACCACAAACTGGCTCAGCGCGCGCTGCATCTTGTTCATGGCTTCTTCTCGGTCTTTGCCGTGGCAGATCAGCTTAGCGATCAGCGAGTCATAGTAAGGAGGCACAACGCCCTCCGCATATTGCGCGGTATCAACGCGAACGCCATTGCCACCCGGAAGGTTGAACGCTGTAATCTTTCCTGCACTTGGCGTGAACTTCTCCGGATGCTCCGCATTGATCCGGCACTCGATCGCATGGCCGCGAATCGTAACCGGCTCGGTCACGATGGAGCTTAGCTTCTCACCCGCCGCAATCCGCAACTGCGCTTTCACGATGTCGATGCCCGTCACCATCTCGGTCACGCAGTGTTCCACTTGAACGCGCGTGTTCATCTCAATGAAGTAGATCTTGCCGTCCTCATCCATCAGAAACTCGATCGTTCCAGCATTCCAGTACCCGATGTCCTTGAGCGACTTCTCGATCGTTTTGCCCAGATCCGCTCGCAGCTTCGGGGTTATCTGCAATGAAGGAGCCTCTTCAATCAACTTCTGGTGCCGCCGCTGGATCGAGCACTCCCGCTCCCCAAGACTCATCACGTTGCCATGCTCATCCGCCAGCACCTGAAACTCGATATGCCGAGGCCGCTCGATGAACTTCTCCATGTACATGTCGCCGTTGCCAAACGCATTCGCTGCTTCGGTCGACGCCTGGTTGTACATAGAAGGAAGCTCCGCCGCATTGCGGCAGATCCGCATCCCGCGCCCTCCACCACCGGCGACGGCTTTGAGAATCACCGGATAGCCGACAGATTTAGCCCATTCCAGCGCCTCGCCTTCGTTCGCGATCACGCCGTCCGAGCCTGGCAGGATAGGCACCTTTGCCTTCTTCATCGTCTGCCGCGCCGTGGACTTCTCGCCCATCATCCGCGTCACCTCGGGCGGAGGTCCGATGAATTTGATGTTTGAAGCGCGGCACACCTCGGCAAAGTTCGCGTTCTCGCTCAGCAAGCCATATCCGGGATGAATTGCATCCACATCGGCGATCTCGGCCGCTGAGATGACCGCCGGCACATTCAGATAGGAGTCCGCCGAACGCGGCGGCCCGATGCAGATCGCCTCATCCGCAAAACGCACATGGAGGCTATTACGGTCCGCCTCGCTGTACACCGCAACGGTGCGAATCCCCATCTCCTTGCACGCGCTGATGACGCGAAGCGCAATCTCACCCCGGTTTGCAATCAATACCTTACGAAACATCTATACCGATACCTTCCTGGAACTCATCCAAAACCCGCCGTCATTCTGAGCGAAGCGAAGAATCCCAACGCGGCACACATCACCACAATCACTGGAAACCTTTCTCCAGGGAAACTCGAACAGGGGCCACCTTCACTGCCAAAGAGCGCAACCTAAAAGCACGGAGAACGTTTCTCTTAGAAAGTAGCGCCCCCACCCCTGCGGAGGCGTCATTAGCCGACGCGCCCAATCCCGCATCTCGCGTTCGGTCTGCGCGGAGGAAGGTGTCATGCGGTCTTGATCGAGAACAGCGGCTGCCCATACTCCACGGGCTGACCGGTCGTCGCGATCCGCTGGACAATCTCTCCCGCTGCATCCGCTTCTATCTCGTTCATCAGCTTCATCGCCTCCACAATGCAAAGCACCTGCCCTGCCTCGACCATGTCGCCCACTTTCACGAACGGAGCTGATCCCGGTGATGGCGAATCATAAAATGTGCCGACGATAGGCGACTTCACCACGTGTAGCGGCGTCGACTCGACGGGAGATTCTGTGACAGGATGCGCATGCGCCACCACGGCCGGCGTCGGCAACGCCGTATTTGCTGCCATAAACTGTGCGAGCTGCCCCGCATCAAACCCCGCGGCGGGCGTGGCTGTGGAAGCAAACTTGATCCGGAGCTTGGTATCCCCCTGCTCCGACTCATACTCTGCGATTCCATTCGCCTTCAGAAACTCGACCAGCGTTTGCAGCTTTTCCAGATTGTTCTCGTCTTCCATCAGATCTCTTTCTTCGCCTTAAGAGGCGCTCTTCTAAAGCTGTGTCCAGGCCTTGACGCTCGGCGTAAGCACTTCACCGCCTGTAGCCGTCAACAGCACCATATCTTCGATGCGCACACCAAACTTGCCGGGAAGATAAACTCCCGGCTCAACCGTTATAACCATACCGCGTTTCAGCTCTTGTTTCTGCTCCGTCGCGACCCTCGGCCCTTCGTGAATCTCCAGCCCAACGCCGTGCCCGGTTGAGTGTGTGAAGTATTGATCGAGCTTCTCGCGCCGCAGAATGCTCCTTGCTGCCTCGTCCACATCGCCAACCTTCACTCCCGGAGCAATCGCAGCCACAGCCGCCTCCTGCGCTTCAAGCACCGCGTGGTAGACGTCAAACTCCTCCTGGGTGGCTTTCCCAAGATGCAGAGTCCGCGTCATGTCTGAGCAGTATCCATCGACGACCACACCGAAATCCAGCGTCAGAAACCCTCGCTTTGGCAGCTTTGTCGCAGTCGCTCGGCCATGAGGAAGCGAAGAGCGCTCGCCGCTCGCAACGATCGTCTCAAAGGACATCGCCTCCGCGCCCGCATGCCGGGCCGCGTGCTCCAGCTCCGCCGCAACTTCTACCTCAGAAAGGCCGGGCCGGATAAAACCAAGCATCCTGTCGAAGAGGCTGCAGCCGACTAAAGCGGCACGCCGCATGATCTCGATCTCACTGTCATCCTTCACCTCGCGGAGAGCCGCCGACACGGGTCCGCTCGGGACAAAAAAACTTCGCCGAACGTTGCCTGGGACAGCCTTCCGCATCGTCTCCAGGGCCGCGACCGTCGTATTCGAGGCATCGAAACCGCACCGCGTAACCCCGGCGGACGCCGCCGCTTCGCAAGCGGCATTCAGCACGCCTTTCGGCACGATTACGACCTTCGTTCCCGTCGCCTCGGCCTTTGCCTGAACGGTGTAGCGACCGTCGGTATAAAGTGTGGCGCGGCCCCGGTGCAGCACCAGCACACCCGAAGACCCTGTAAACCCACACAGATAGCGGAGATCCGGAAGATGCGTAATCAGCAGGGCGTCCTGCCCCGCGATCATTTGGGACATCGCCCGCTTTTGTCTTACGCGAAAACTCATCTTGGTCATTCTAACGGATAAGTGTGGCGCTCAAGATGCGCTCTCCGTGCACGCCCGGTATCATGGAGTATGACCACTGATGTCTCAGATCGGCAGCGGCCTACCGCCTCCACAAGTTTCTCGCGGCGCACCTTTCTAAGGGGCGCGGCACTCGCAGCGGGTACAGCCGGTCTTGCGCTCTATTCCACAGAGATTGAACGCCACTTCATCGATGTCGTCCCGCAGACCTTCCTCATCTCCAGGCTTCCAGAAGCCTTCCATGGATTCCGGATCGCGCAGATGAGTGACATTCACCTCGAACACTTCACCGAGGACTATTTCCTCCGTCACGCTGTTGCAAAGATCAATGCGTTGAAGCCTGACCTCGTTCTGATTACCGGCGACTTCATCAGCAACAACTCACATGGGCCGGATGACTGGGCCTACGCTGCCATGCCCCACTGCGGCGAGATCCTGCACGGTCTCGATTGCCCGCTCCGCTTCGGTAGTCTCGGCAATCACGATGTCGATGTGGACGCCGCAGCCGTCGTCAACATGCTCTCTACGCATGGCATCACACCCATGGTGAACCGCTACGTTCCCATTGAACGCGGCGGGCAGCGCATCTGGCTAGGCGGCCTCGACGATGCTTTCGCCGGCAACCCCGATCTCACCCTCGCCGTTCCCGACAAGCCTGACGGTCCAGTCATCCTGATGTGCCATGAGCCGGATTACATGGATTCGATCCTGCGCCATGAGCGCAGCCAGCACATCGATCTTGTCTTCTCAGGTCACAGCCACGGCGGACAGGTCCGTATTCCCTTCGTCGGAGCGATCCAACTACCGCCTATGGGCAGGAAGTATTCCATGGGCCACTACCAGTTCGGCAAGACGCAGCTCTATGTAAACCGTGGACTCGGCACCGTCGGTCTCCCCGTTCGCTTCGACTGCCCGCCGGAGATCACTCACATTACCCTGCAGCCGGCCTAGAGCTACCCCAGCCGGGCGCGGCCAGCCGGTTTCTTCTGCTCTGGAGCCACGACCGCGATGCCGGTTGATTGCGGCGTTACGCCGCTCTTCTCGTCCATCCAGGCGTCGAGCAGCGACTTTTTGAATCGCCAGCGATTCCCGAGCTTGAACGCCGGAACGAAGCCTTCAGATGCGTAGCGATAAAGCGTGTCCCCGCTGATGCCCAGATAATCCGCGGCCTGCCGGATATCCATCACCTCGCGCAACATCGCCTGCACCGCACCCGCCATAACCGAATCTCCAGAACCAGAAACCGAGCAGAGCCACTGGGAGCAAACTGCAACCTGTAGCAACCCAGTTGTACCTTCTTCTGCAGGGACTTACAACAACATTCTCGCGGATCACCACAACCTGAAGGAGCCACATCAAAACGCCAGGAATCGCGGAAAAGTAAATTGGGATCGCAGAATCAGCGACTTGGCTTCCACCACTGCGAGCGCACCTCTTCTCCCGAAACGACCTCTGTAGGGACCCCCGGGGCCGGCGACCACAGCTTGATCTCCGCTTGTTTGGCCAGCTCCGTCATCCGTTCAATTGGCTGACGCCAGGCATGCAAGGCAAGATCAAACAGTCCCCAATGGATCGGCATTAGTAGCCCGCTACCGCCCAGTTCCTGAAACGCCTGCGCCGCTCCGTCAGGTCCCATGTGAATGTGTTTCCAGAGCACGTTGTAAGCTCCGATCTCCAGCATCGTCAGATCGAACGGTCCATACACTTGCCCTATCTCCTCAAACCCATCCCACAGACCGGAATCAGCACCATAGTAGACAGTGTGCTTCGCGCCTTTGAGGATGTAAGAAGCCCAAAGCGTCTCGAAGCGGTTTGAAAGGCTTCGCCCTGAGAAGTGTCTCGAAGGCACCGCCGTGACCGTCAGAGCGCCATCCGCAACAGAAGTCTTTTCTGTCCAGTCCAGCTCTAAGATCCGATCCGCTCCCACGCCAAATTTGCGGAGCAGTGTACCGACACCCAGCGGAGCCACCCACTCCGCCGAACTCGTCGCATCCAGCGTGGAGAGCCACTCAATCGTCATTCGGCCCAGATGGTCGTAGTGATCGTGGGAGATCAGGACCACATCGATCTTCGGCAGATCTTCCAGTCGCAGCGGCGGTGTGAAGAACCGCTTCGGTCCGAACCACTTTGCCGGGGAAGCTCGCTCATCCCACATCGGATCGATCAGCACCCTTGCCCCGTCAATCTCCACCAGCATCGACGAGTGCCCCATCCATGTAATGCGCAGTCCACTTTCGGGAGCAGTCGCATAGACCGCCGCGTCCGTCCGGAACGGGCCAAGCGGCGCCTTCGGCACACGCTCTTCCTTGTTCGTCAGGTACAACGGTAAGATTTTCAGCATCATGCTGGGCCCGCCCACACGGGTTTCTACAGGGTTCAGGAACTTCCTGCCCTCTTTCACAGCGCGCTTCAGCATCGTCATGGAGATTGGATGCTACTTCGACGAAGTCGCCTCATCCTTATAAAATTCGGCGATCTCGGCGGCATACTTCTTTTCAATCACACGTCGCTTCAACTTCATGCTCGGCGTCAGCTCGCCTGCCTCGATCGACCACTCGTCTGGAACCAGGCTCAGCCGCTTAATGTCCTCGAAGTGGGCCAGCGTTCCATTTACCTGCGTCACAATCCCCTGGTACAGCGCCACCACCTTAGGATCCTTCACCATCACCTTGTGATCGGTTGAGGCGACGCCATTTCCCTGCGCCCATGCCGTCAGAGCCGTAAAGTTCGGCGCAATCAGCACACAGGCAAACTTGTGCTTGTCCCCCACCAGCGCCGCCTCCGCCACGAGCGAGTTCGCCTTCAACTTGTTCTCGATCGGCTGCGGGGCAATCAACTTGCCGCCGCTTGTCTTCAGAAGTTCCTTCTTGCGATCGGTGATCGAAAGAAATCCATCGCCATCGACGTTCCCGATGTCGCCTGTCTTGAACCAGCCATCCTCGGTAAAGGTCTCCTCGGTCTCCTTCTCCTTTTTCCAGTACCCGGGAAAGATCGAAGGCCCCTTGACTTCTAACTCACCATCCTCCGCAAACCGGCACTGCACGTTTGGGAGCGGCTTACCCACCGAACCGATGCGATGCCCTGCCGGGGTATTGCAGGCGATCACGGGCGAAGTCTCTGACAGTCCATATCCTTCCATGATTCGAATTCCGACATCGGCGAACCATCCAGCCGTATCCATTCCAAGCGGAGCTCCGCCGGAGATGAAAAGCTTTGCTCTTCCGCCAAATGCTTCCCGGATCTTGGCGTAGACCAATTTCGACGCCAGCTTATAAAACAAGCCATCAGGCTCGTCTCCGGCAAGCACGGTGTCACGGTTCTTCTTCCCCGTCGCCAGCGCCCAGTTCAGTATCTTCATCTTCACCGGCGAGCTTGCCGACTTTGCCGCTACTCCCTGCTTGATCTTCTCGTAAACCCTCGGCACCGCAACAAAAATCGTCGGCTTCACCGTCTTCATCGCAACTGGCAGCATATCGAAGCGGGGGCAATAAGCAAGCTGCGCTCCATGAGCCATTAGCGCGTAGTCCACGTGCCGCGCCGTGATGTGCGACAGCGGTAAAAAGGAGATAGCAAGGTCCTCCGCCCCCATGCCAATCGTTGCCGTCGAGTAATTCAGATTCGCCGCCAGATTCCCGTGGGTCAGCATCACGCCCTTCGGTTCGCCGGTCGTTCCTGACGTGTAGATGATGGTCATCAGGTCCGCGCCCTTCGCCTCCGCGACCACTGCATCAAAGTTCGCATCCCGCTTCTGCTTTTCGCCCGCTAAGGCAATCAGACTCTCAAAGCTCTCTGCGTTTGGATATGTTCCTGCATCCATCACGACCAGATGTTCGAGTGACGGAAGATTTCCCGCCGCCTGCACTTTTTCATATTGCTCAAGCGATGACACCACGGCGACCTTCGCTTCGGAATCGCGGAGCATATAGCCAATCTGCTCCGCAGTCAGCGTCGGATACAGCGGCACATCGACTGCGCCGATAGCCAGCGTCGCGAAGTCCGTCACCGGCCACTCCCAACGATTCTCGCTCAGGATGGCGACCCGATCGCCGCGTCCCACACCCCAGCCCTGGAACATCTCCGCCAGCGCCCGAACCCGACCATACAGATCGTTCGATGTGATCGTCTTCCACTCGCCCGTGGCGTCCTGCCCCTGCATCGCAGGACGGTCGCCCCGGCCAGCGACCAGCGCAAACACATCGTTCACCGACTTGAAATCAAACATGCCCACCCCTTAGCACTTCGATGCCACCGTGACCCCGTTCAGCAGAACGTCAATAACCTGTTTTGCGGTCGCTTTCGCATCATAGACCCGCCCCGTGAATACCGCTGAGCTCAGCAACTCATCAATGGCGCCGAACATGCAATGCGCGACTACGCCATCGGAGATGTCCTGGCGAAATATCCCCTGCTGCTGCCCATGCCGCACCACTTCGCGCACTACCTGGATGTACTTGACGAGGTGGTGGTGCGAGAACTCCGCGATGAACTTCGCGCTCTGCCGTACCTCGGTCTGCATCACGATCGCCATCGCCCGGTTAACCGAATTGCTTTCCAGGTGGGTCTCCGCGATATATTCCAGTTGTTCACGGGGATCATGCAAATCCTTGAACCTCTCGATCACCCGCTGATGAAAGCGATCGAAGTTCCGGTCGATCGCAGTCCGTAGCACTTCATCTTTGCTCTTGAAATAGAGATAAACCGTGCCATCGGCGACTCCCGCTCTCGCGGCAATCAAGCTGATCGGCGCATTGAAATAGCCATTCTCTGCGATTACTTCAACGGCCGCGTCGAGGATCCGCTGATACTTCTCGTTCGCCTGTGCCCCCGTGAGACTTATCTCTTGCGGACCGCTCGAAAACACTTCTTCGCCAGTCTCCTGCTTGGGTGCCGTCTCCCGAGCTCGGGGGGCGGAAGCTCGGCGAACGCGCGGCCTCTCCGATTTAGCCGATCTCCGCTTCAGGGAAATTTCCTCTTGCTGGAAGTCTCCAGTCACGCAACTCTAATCAAATGGAGACAGATTTGCCAAACTGCAGGGGCGCATTGTTCGGAGCACCCCTCAGTTTGTTTACAGAGTTCCTGGTCAGGCCTGCGGTTTCGGCGTCAGTCTTATGAATGCTCCAGCCTGTGTCGGCCAGTCTGCGAGCATCGCCATCGCCAAACTGCTCTCGGAGTGCTCGGCATGCTTCGAGATCAAAGCCCGCAGCTCTTCCTGCGACTCCGCCCCGGAATCAGCGAACGCGGATGTATCGATAAACTCCGGGTGAAACCGTCGTCGCTGCATGAAGGATCCATCCCTGTCGTAGATCCATGCGAGCCCGCCCGTCATCCCCGCGCCGAAGTTCATTCCCGCCTGTCCGAGGACGACGACCGTGCCTCCGGTCATGTACTCGCAGCCATGGTCACCAACGCCTTCGACGACGGCTGTTACGCCAGAATTGCGTACTGCAAACCGCTCGCCCGCACGGCCTGCCGCGAAAAGGCTGCCTGCCGTGGCTCCGTATAGAGCAACATTGCCCAGAATAACGTGGTGACCGCTTTCCCGGACCGCAAGACCTTGCGCACGGATCACGATCTCGCCGCCCGAAAGTCCTTTGCCCACAAAGTCGTTCGCCTGGCCTGTCAGCACCAGCTTCATTCCAGGTGTAAGAAACGCTCCGAACGACTGCCCCGCCGTCCCCGACAGGTTGAACGTGATATCGACGACGTCACTCTCGCCTCGCCCACTGCGCAGAGCAAGCTCGCCAGCCAGCCGCGCACCTATCGACCGGTTTGCATTGGTAATGGGCGAATCGACAACGTAGGGCACACCCGCCTCAACCGCCTCGAGCGCAGGAGCGACCCATGCCTCATCGAGCGGCAGATCCTTCTCCGGCCGGTCATTGCGGGTTCCCATCCACTTCGCCGCTCCGTCCGTCACCTTTTTCAACATGGGCTGCAGGTCTAGATTTCCATCGAAACGTACCTGCTCCAGCAAATCCGTGCGCCCGATGGCCTCTTCGATCGACACCAGCCCATACCGCGCCAGCAGATGCTGCAGGTCACCTGCAAGCTGCTCGAAGAACTTCACTACATGCTCCGGCTTGCCGCGGAACTTCGCCCGCAACTCCGGCTTCTGCGTTGCGATGCCGGTCGGACAGGTGTTCAAGTGACATTGCCGCGCCATGTCACAGCCGAGCACCACCAGCACCGACGTCCCAAATGCAAATTCATCCGCACCAAGCAGCGCCGCAATCAGCACGTCGCGCGCTGTTGCAAGCCCTCCATCCGTCCGCAGACGAACGCGGTCGCGCATGCCACTATGCATCAGCACCTGCTGCGCTTCAGCCAGGCCAAGCTCCCAGGGGTTGCCGGCATACTTGATACTCGAAAGCGCCGCTGCTCCCGTACCGCCGGTGTTTCCGGCAATCACGATGAAGTCCGCATAAGCCTTGGCCACACCCGCCGCGACCGTACCTACGCCACAGCTTGAGACAAGCTTCACTCCTACAGCCGCCCGCGGGTTGATCCGCTTCAGGTCGTAGATCAACTGCGCCAGGTCTTCAATTGAGTAGATATCGTGATGCGGCGGTGGCGAGATCAGTGAGACTCCCGGTTGCGCATGACGAAGTCGCGCTATCAATCCACTCACCTTGTACCCGGGCAACTGCCCACCTTCACCGGGCTTGGCTCCCTGCGCGACCTTGATCTCAATCTCTTCGGCATGGGCCAGATACTCCGCCGTTACGCCGAATCGCCCCGAAGCTACCTGCTTGATCTTGTTGTTTAGCAAGCGCTGCAGCGCTGGGGCCTCGACGATCGGCTCAGCCACAGCCACGGACCCGGAACTTTGCGACTGCATCGCCGAAGCGCCATTTGCTGGCGAGCCTCCCGTCACGACGCTCTGAGGGCGATACACATCGCGGTCTTCCCCGCCCTCGCCCGTGTTCGAGCGACCGCCAAGCATGTTCATCGCGATTGTGATCGTCGAGTGCGCCTCCGGGCTCAGCGATCCCAATGACATCGCGCTCGATATAAACCGCTTGTAAAGGTCCGCCGGGGCTTCCACCTCTTCTATCCTCAACTCCGCTCCCGCCGGACGAATCTCCAGCAGATCGCGTAGCACCGAAGGGTCGCGAGCGATGACGTCGCGCGAATAGATCGCAAACGCAGCCGCCGGGTCGGTAGACAACGGCACTCCGCGCGCGCTTCCCACAACCGATTGCAGCGCCTTCACCGTCGCCGGTTGCCAGGCGTGCGGTTCGGCACGGTCCGTCTTTCGAAACCTGACCCAGCCATAGTCCGGCAAGTCGGCGCTCACAGCTACGGCAGGCGCAACCTCGCCCAACCACGTCTCGCGAAGATGTTTGTCTACTTCGGCGAATCCGATGCCCGAAAGCGGCGCAGGGGTGTTCGGGAAGCAGCGATCCACAACGCTCGAGTGCAGACCGAGAATGTCGAAGAGATGCGCTCCCCGATAGCTATCCACAACCGAGATACCCATCTTCGACATCACCTTCGCCAGGCCCGCATCGAGCGACTTGAGCATCTTTGCCTCGCCGCCTACCGTCTCCGTCGTCACCGGTGCAAGGCTCAACGCCGTTTCCAATGCCAGCCACGGACAGACAGCGCCCGCTCCGTAGCCGATTAGAACAGCAGCATGGTGGATATCGCGGCAGTCGCCCGCTTCCACAGCAAGACCGGCCAGCGTCCGCAGGCCTGCTTCAACCAGCGATTGATGCACCGTTCCGGTGGCCATCGCCATGGGAATGGGTAGCGCGCCGGCAGTCGCCCCGCGGTCGCTCAGCAGGAGTATTCGTGCACCCCCGCGCACCAACTCTATGGCGCGCATCGCGATATGGTCGAGCGCCTCGGATAGATTGCTCGTAGGCGCGAACAGGCATGACAGCTCCGCCAGACGCAGCTCTGCAAGATGCGGATACTGCCCCGCCCGCAGAGCCGCAACCTGCCCCAGCGAGAGGAACGGCGATTTCAAGCTCAGTCCCGGCAACGGAGCACTCTTATCCAGCAGATGCGGCCAGGGTCCCAGTCGCGTATCGAGCGATACCACTACCGCTTCGCGCAGCGGATCGATCGCGGGATTAGTCACCTGCGCGAACCGCTGCCGGAAGTATGCATAGACCGGCCGCGGAGCACGCGCCAGGAAGGCCAGCGGTGTATCGTCACCCATCGACCAGATTGCGTCCTTGCCGTCCGCAGCCATCGGCTGCAGGATCATCTTCACATCTTCGCGCGTGTATCCGAACCCGCGCTGCACTGCCAGAAGCCCGGCTGCGTCCGGCACCTTCTCCAACGGAAGAGCCGGTAAGGGCGAGGCCTCGGTCAGGTGGGCGTAGGTGCCATCCTGATCGAATAACTGCAGTAGCGCCTGATCGTCGTAGACCTTCTGCTCGACCAGATCGACCACCAGCATCTGTCCCGGGCCCAGCCGTCCGCTCTCAATCACCTTCTCGGGATCGAGGTCGACCAATCCCGCCTCAGACCCGGCTACCACCAGCCCATCGCTCGTAATCGCGAACCGGCAAGGCCGAAGCCCGTTGCGGTCAAGTGCCGCACCAACTATCTTTCCGTCCGTAAACGCAATGGCCGCCGGCCCGTCCCACGGCTCCGCGCAGGCGGAGTGATAGCGCAGGAACATCGAACTCTGGTGACCCTCAGCCGCCGGGGGCAGCAGCATCCGCACAGCTTCAGCCAATGTCCGGCCATTCATGGAGATCAGTTCAACTGCCTCATCGAGACTCGTTGAATCCGTCCCGCCTTTGGTCAGCACCGGCTTGCACTCGACCGGCAGTGTGGAATCCCGGGCCGCCATTCGCACCCGGTTGCCCCAGACTGTGTTGATCTCCCCGTTATGCGCCAGCGTTCTTCCCGGTTGTGCACGGTGCCACGTAGGCATCGTATTCGTCGCGTAGCGCTGATGAAAGAGCGCGAACGGCGTTACATAAGCTGGAGATGCCAGATCAAGAAAGAACTGCGCCAGGTGGTCGCCCGTACACATCGCTTTATACACAACCGTGTGCGTCGACAACGAACAGACATACCCTTCAAGCTCGCCTTGCTCATGCATTCGCTCGAACTGCTTGCGGGCAAGATAAAGGCGGCGCTCCATGGTCACCGGCGACGCACTCGAATCCGCAATCAGCACCTGGCGGATTTTTGGCATTGTGTTCAACGCAATCTCACCCAGGCAGGCGGTATCGATTGGAACGTCGCGCCAACACAACACCTTCAGTTCGTGCGACTCGAGGCACCGCTCCAGTAAGGCCTCCGCGCGCGTCTCTTCCAGCGGAAGAAACAGCATGCCAACACCCAGCGGCTGATCATCCTGCAACTCCACGCCCGTCTCGCGTAACAGCAACGCCCGAGGAACCACCGTCGAAACACCTACGCCATCACTGCTCTTCCCGTCGGAAGCGACGGCCCCACGGTGCGCTAGCCGCCCTAATGCAGTCAGCGCCTGCACAAGAATGGCATGCGTCGGCTTCGCATCTACCGTCGCCACAAATCCGACCCCGCAGGAATCCGAATCGAATCGTGCATCGACCAGCGACCCTGCCAGCGAACCTTTCAGTAGCGAGAGATCCCCGCTTATAGGTCTCGCGGTGAACACACGCGAACGATCATTCCGGGCCGGCAGCTCGGAGTCAGGGCTTTGGGTGCTGCGAGATGAGCTCTCCATGATCACAATATACTTCGGAATCGACAACCGTCCCGATCCCGAATCCCCTCTTGTTATTTGTCTGATAAAGAAATGCTGATATGCTTGCTATGAATATTTATACATGATAATGTATTTTTATGCATTGAGCCGCTCCCACTGTGGCTCACACTGTTTACGACAGGTTCACCGCAAGGCGTTCCACTCAATCAAGTAGTGCAAGGGCATCATGAAACAGCAGCGACATTCCGCAATCCGCGAGCTCCTGGTCAACACCGTCGTGACCAACCAGGATGAACTGCGCCGCAAGCTCGCCGGACACGGCTTTCATGTCACGCAGGCCACTCTTTCAAGAGATATACACGAACTGCGCCTGATGAAGGGGCCTGCGGGCTACAAGCTGCCAAATAATTTTTCGAACGCCGAGGATGACGGCCCCGGCATCCGCGAAGTCCTGCGCAGCTTCGGCCTCGAAGTCCGGCTCGCCGCTAATCTCCTTGTGGTGATCACCACGACCGGAAGCGCCCAGCCGATCGCCGCAGGCATCGACTACGAAGACTGGGCTGAGGTCGTTGGCACCATTGCCGGAGACGATACCGTGCTCATTATCTGCCCTGACGAAAAGCAGGCCCGCGCGCTCAAAGTCAGAATCGAGGGCTTCATTGGCTGACGCATCCGTCTTGACGCCTCTCGCGCCGGGAACCCCCATGCCGGCAGCAACGACCGTCCGCACCGCCGTCGCCGGAGTGAGCGGCTATGCCGGCGGCGAACTCGCCCGCCTGCTGCTGCATCACCCGCGTCTCGCAACCTCATCCCCTATTTTCCTGGGACGCGCGGGAGAGACCGCAAAGGTCCTCCTCACCGATCTGCACCCGCAACTTGCCACCAGCGGAGCCTCCCCCGAGGTCGTCCCCTTCGACTGGGACCGCCTCGCCGACTCCGGCACCGAGATCCTCTTCCTGGCAACACCGCACGAACAGGCTCGCGAGTGGGTGCCCGAAGCGATCGCACGCGGCATCCGCGTCGTTGACCTCAGCGCTGCATGGCGCTTACAGGAAGATTCAAACCGCGCCGTCTACAAGCTCACGGACGCTGACCCAGCCCTCGCGCGGTCCTTGCAAGACGAAGCCGTCTACGGCTGCCCCGAACTTCACCGTGATCAACTCCGCAACGCGCGGCTTGTTGCCAATCCCGGCTGCTATGCAACTTCGATCATCCTTGCCCTCGCGCCGCTTCTCCAGGCCGACGCCGTCGATCTCGCGCATGGCATCATCGCCGACTCGAAATCCGGCGTCAGTGGTGCAGGCAAAGCCGCGACCTCGAAGACACACTTCATGTACGCGGCGGACAATCTTTCCACCTACTCCGTCTTCGGCCATCGCCATACCGGAGAGCTTCTCGAGCAGCTTCATATTCAAGCCAAGGACATTCAGTTCACGCCGCATCTCCTCCCGATTCCGCGCGGAATTCTTTCAACAATTTATCTCCGTATCGCGAATCAACTTACATCAGAAAACATCGAATCAATCTTTAGCGACTTCTACAAAACGAGCCCGCTCGTTCGTCTCCGTGGAAGCAAGCATCTCCCCCAGATCCAGTACGTCGTCAAGACGAACTACTGTGACATCGGATTCGAGCTCGAACCCAACGGCTCCCGTCTTGTCCTCGTCTCTTGCCTCGATAATCTCCTCAAAGGAGCCGCCGGGCAGGCCGTTCAGAACATGAACCTCATGTGTGGTTGGAACGAATCAGAAGGATTGCTATGAAGTACGTTGTAAAACTCGGAGGCGCGTCGCTCGAAAATAAGGAGCTGCTGCACACCTGCGCCCAGGCCATTGCCGACCTTGTAAGCGACGGCAACCAGGTTGCCGTCGTCCACGGCGGCGGCGTGCAACTTACCCGGGTGCTCGCGCAGATGGGCAAGGTCTCTGAGTTCATCTCCGGCCTGCGCGTCACCGACGCCGAAACCCGCGATGCCGCCCTCATGGTCCTCGCCGGCCGCGTCAACAAGTCGCTTGTTGCCGCGCTCGGCCAGCACGGCTGCTCTGCGGTCGGGCTAACCGGCGGAGACGGCCACGTCTTCCGCGCGCGCAAGAAGATCACCACGCCCGACCTCGGCTTCGTCGGCGAGATCGCCGCTACCGATCCACGCTGGCTCGACGCCATCTGGACCATGGGCGCCGTCCCCGTTATCTCGTCTATAGCTTTGGGATTCGATGGTGAGTACTACAACATCAACGCCGACGAGATGGCCGCCGCCTGCTCCATTGCCACCAAAGCCGATGCCCTCGTCTTCCTTACCGACGTTCCCGGCGTCAAAGGAGCAGACGGTGAGGTCATGCGCTGGCTTTCGCTACCGCAGATACCCGAGCTCGAAAAACAAGCCGTCGTCTCCGGTGGCATGTTGCCCAAACTGAACGCCTGCCGCGAAGCCCTTACCCACGGCGTCAAGCGCGTCCGCATCCTTCCTGCAGAGTGTGCCCAACTTCTGCCCGATCTCATATCAACCCGCGTCAACGAAGGTACGGAGGTGATGGTCGCATGACGAAGCTTGAATCCCTACAGGCAGCCGAAGACAAGCTGCTGCTCCAGACATACCAGCGCAACCCCTATCTCTTCACTGGCGGTAAGGGCGTGTACCTGCACGATGAATCCGGAGCTGAGTATCTCGATCTCCTCAGCGGCATCGGCTGCTCGGCTCTCGGCTACGGCCACCCCGCGCTCGAAGAAGCGATCATCGCCCAGACGAAAAAACTCCTCCACACATCGAACCTCTTCTTTCACGAACACACCGCCGAACTCGCCCTCCGTCTTATCGAGATGAGTGGCCTTAGCCGCGTCTTCCTCTGCAACTCCGGCACCGAAGCCTGGGAGGCTGCGATGAAGCTGGCCCGCGCCCACGCTCTCATGCTCCGCGAGGAGGGCCGCACCCTGGGAACAAAGTTCATCGCGCTCGAACACAGCTTCCATGGCCGCTCCATGGGTTCCGTCTCGACGACCCACAAGGAAAAATATCGCGAACCCTTCGCTCCGCTAATCCCCACCGTGGACTTCGTTCCATTTAACGACGTCGCCGCTCTTCGCGAGGCCTTCTCCTCCGAGGTCTGCGCCATCCTCATCGAAACCATCCAGGGCGAAGGTGGTATCCATCCCGTCTCGCAGCAGTTCTTCGCCGCCGCTCGCGAACTCTGCAGTTCCACCGGCGCACTTCTCGTCGCTGACGAGATCCAGTGCGGTGTTGGTCGCACAGGGAAGTGGTTCGCCTATCAGCACTATGGCATCCTTCCCGATGTCACAACCCTCGCCAAGCCCATCGCCGGCGGCGTTCCCATGGGCGCATTGCTCTGCACCGAAGAAGCCGCAAGAGCGTTCCATCCCGGAATGCACGGGACGACCTTCGGCGGAAATCCACTCGCCTGCGCCGCAGCCATTGCTGTCATCGACACCATCAAGCGCGACGGCATCCTCGAGCATGTAACCGAAACAGGCACATACTTTATTGATCGCCTCAATACCCTCGCAAAGTCACAGCATGCGATAAAAGAGGTCCGCGGCCTGGGCCTCATGATCGGTGTCGAACTCCACGACGCCACCCTTGCCGCAGACATCGCCCGCGAGCTGATGGAGCACAAGATCATCATCAACCGGACGAGCGAGACTGTCCTTCGCTTCCTTCCTCCCTACATCCTCGAAAAGAAGCATGTCGACACCGCCATCGACACCCTCACCGAACTTCTCGCGCAACACGAATCCCAGCACACCGCCGTACTCGCAGGAGGCACCACCCATGGGTAGCAAAACCGTCACGATGACCGCACGTCCCGAAGACGAACTCGCCATTCCACATGCCAAAAATTCGCTCGGCATCCAGTCCGATGTCTCTTTCTCCGAATCCTCGAAGCGGCTCATCGGCCGCGATCTCTGCTCCATCGCTGACCTTTCCGTGCAGGAGATGGCGGCCATTATGGAGCTCGCACACGCTGTGAAGAACCATCCAGAAGACTTCCGCCACGCCCTCGACGCACGCCAGATGGTCCTCTTCTTCGAGAAGGCGTCGCTCCGCACCCGCCTCACCTTCGAGGCCGCTATCAACACACTCGGCGGCAACGCCATATTCGTCGATCAAACGCAATCGCCGCTCGGTGAGCGCGAATCGCTTCCCGACATGGCCCACAACGTCGAGCGCTGGATGTCCATCATGGTCCTCCGCACCTACTCGCACGACACCATCACCGAGATGGCCGCCTGCTCGAAGATCCCCGTCATCAACGCACTCTCCGACTACGAACACCCCTGCCAGGCCATCGCGGACTTCTTCACCCTCGAAGAGCACTTTGGCTCCGCCGAGGGCCTCCGCTTCACCTACGTTGGCGACGGCAACAATGTTTGCCACTCCCTGATGCTCACCGCCGCGCAGCTCGGCGCACACTGCACCGTTGCTACGCCCAAGGGCTTCCAGCCCAAGCTCGACATCATCCACAAGGCCATCGAGATCGCCGAGTCCACCGGCGGCAGCATCACCCTCACGCAGGATCCCGTCAAGGCAGTCACCGGCGCCGACGCCGTCTACACCGACGTCTGCACCAGCATGGGCTTCGAGCACGAGGCCACCAAACGCGCGCCCATCTTCAAGCCCTACCAGGTCAACGAAGCCCTGATGTCTTACGCCCAACAGGACGCCGTCTTCATGCACTGCCTCCCCGCCCACCGCAATGCCGAAGTCACAGACGCCGTCCTAGACGGCCCACAATCCGTCGTCTTCGACCAGGCCGAAAACCGCATGCACGCCCAGAAGGCACTTCTGCTAATGCTCCTCGGCGGAGCGAAGCGCATCTCGAATAGCCGCAGCCGTGGCATACAGGCTCGCAAACGCAACTAGGATCACGGACGAATGAGCAAACGACATGTACATCAAGGCGAAGGTCACTCCGAACACATCGACGTGACCTCGACGCATGATCCCATTCAGAAAAGCTTGTTTGAGTCACCACGATTCACTTACTCGTGGCTAAAAGGTGGGCAAAGACTAAACGGCATTCAGCGATTTGGCTATGGCTTACTATCTTTTGCCTATCTCATCATGTCGCCATTCTTTATCTACATGGCTATTTTGAGTCATTTAGATGGCTCACGACTATCTGCATTGATGGCCGGCACGCTCGCCGTATTGCTGGTATTTCTCGGAGTCAAAGGAATGCGAAATGTTCTTACTTTCCCAAAACCAGGCAAATGATTTCGCGTGTAACCCCTTCTGCGACGCGCCTACTGAGAACTAACAACGAATAACTGACAACGAACTCGCATCACCACCGAGGGAAAGCAACAAAATGTCCGTAATCCTAGAATCCCTCCCCATCCACCAAAAAGTCGGCATTGCCTTCTCCGGCGGCCTTGACACCAGCGCCGCCCTCCACTGGATGAAGCAGAAGGGCGCGCTTCCCTACGCCTACACCGCCAACCTCGGCCAGCCCGACGAGGCCGACTACGACGAGATCCCGCGCAAGGCCCTCGAGTACGGAGCCGAGCAGGCCCGCCTCATCGACTGCCGCCTCCCGCTCGTTCGTGAAGGCATCGCCGCCTTGCAGTCCGGCGCCTTCCACATCACCACCGCTGGCGTCACCTACTTCAACACCACGCCCATCGGCCGCGCCGTCACCGGCACCATGCTCGTCACGGCGATGAAGGAAGACGACGTCAACATCTGGGGCGACGGGTCTACCTTCAAGGGCAACGATATCGAGCGCTTCTATCGCTACGGCCTGCTCGTCAACCCCGACCTGAAGGTCTACAAGCCCTGGCTCGACGCCGCCTTCATCGACGAGCTTGGTGGCCGCGCCGAGATGTCCGCCTTCATGCAGAAGTCCGGCTTCGGCTACAAGATGTCCGCCGAGAAGGCCTACTCGACCGACTCCAACATCCTTGGCGCAACCCACGAAGCAAAGGACCTCGAACTACTCACCAGCAGCATGAAGATCGTTGTCCCCATCATGGGTACCGCCTTCTGGAACGACGACGTAGCCGTCAAGCGCGAAGAGATTACAGTCCGTTTCGATGAAGGCTTCCCCGTCTCGCTGAACGGCACCGACTACCCCGACCCAGTGGAGCTAATGCTCGAAGCCAACCGCATCGGCGGCCGCCACGGCCTCGGCATGAGCGACCAGATCGAGAACCGCATCATCGAGGCCAAGAGCCGCGGCATCTACGAGTCCCCCGGCCTCGCTCTGCTCTTCATCGCCTACGAGCGCCTCATCACCGGCATCCACAACGAGGACACCATCGAGCAGTACCGCGACAGCGGCCGAAAACTCGGTCGCCTCTTGTACCAGGGCCGCTGGTTCGATCCCCAGGCCATCATGCTCCGCGAAGCAGCCCAGCGTTGGGTCGCCAAGCCCATCACCGGCGAGGTCACGCTGGAGCTGCGCCGCGGCAACGACTACACCATCCTCAACACATCCTCGCCCAACCTCACCTTCCACCCCGAGCGCCTCACCATGGAAAAGGGCGAGTCCACCTTCAGCCCCCGCGACCGCATCGGCCAGCTCACCATGCGCAACCTCGACATCACCGACACCCGCGCCAAGCTCATCACCTACGCTGAAACCGGCCTCATCAAGCTAAGCAAAGGCGCAGAGATGCCACAATTGACCACTACGACTGAAGGAAAACCATAGCCCTTCCCCTTTGTCATTCCCGAAGGGAATCTGCTTCTCTATCCGAGCCGCACGGACGCCAAAGGTGAGCGCAATGCGCCAGGACGATTACCAATTCTGGGTCTACATCCTCTCCAGCCGCTCGCGCACCCTCTACATCGGAATGACCAACAGCCTCCGCAAACGAGTCATGGAGCACCGTAATCAGCCTTCTCGCACCTTCACCTCCCGCTACAAGATCACGAGGCTCGTCTACTGCGAGCAGTTCCAATACGTCAACAGCGCCATTGCTCGGGAGAAGGAATTGAAGAAATGGACGAGGGCGCAAAAGATTGCGCTGATCGAAGCCGCCAATCTAACGTGGGATGACTTGATGCCAGACGAGCCTGAGTCGACATTCTACAAAGCAGATTCCCTTCGGGAATGACAAAGGGAGAGATTTGTTGCCTTCTGATCGGAGAGTGTTGCTGCTTAATCCTCAGTCCGTCCACCTTGTCATTCCCGAAGGGAATCTGCTGTTGTCTCAGTTCAAAGTAAAGAAAGAGCAAAATGTCCACCGAACAAAACACAACCAAAATGTGGTCAGGTCGCTTCCGCGAGCCTCTCAACTCCACCTTCGAAAACTGGCAGCGCTCCTTCCCCTTCGACTGGCGTCTCTTCCAAATCGAACTCAGCGCCTGCCTCGCGCATTCACGCGCTATCGCGGCCATCGGCATCCTCTCGCAAGAAGAAGCAGAGCGCATGGAAGCCGGCCTCCGCGCCGTCGCACATCTTCCCTTGGGCGAAGGTCACGCCGAGCGCCACTTCGACGACCCCACCGCTCCCTTCGCCTCCTCAGCCGCCCAGGCTGAAGACATCCACCACTTTGTCGAGCTGGAACTCTTCCGCGAGGTAGGTGACCTCGCCCTGAAGCTTCACGCCGGACGCAGCCGCAACGAGCAGATCGCTACCGACATGCGGCTCTTCGTCAGGGACACCATCGACGCCTGCGAGCGCAATCTCCGCGCCTGGACACGCGCCTTCCGCGAACTTGCCGAATCCGCAGGCGAAGCCGTCATGCCCTCGTACACCCATCTGCAGCGTGCCGAACCCGTCCTTGTTGCCCACTGGCTCCTAGCCTACGTTGCCATGATCGAACGCGACCTCGACCGCCTCCGCGATTGCCGCCGCCGCACCAACATCTGCCCGCTTGGTTCAGGAGCCGTCGCCGGCGCTACCCTTGCTCTCGACCGCTCCATCGCCGCTGACTTCCTCTGCATGAGCGGCCCAACCTCCAACAGCATGGACGCTACATCCGATCGCGACTTCGCCGTCGAGTTCGCCAACGTTGCATCTATCCTCGGCGTTCACATCTCACGCTTCGCCGAAGAGATCACGCTCTACTCCACCGCAGAGTTTGGATTTATCGAACTGCCAGAAGCCTTCTCCACCGGCTCAAGCGCCATGCCTCAGAAGAAGAACCCCGACCTGACGGAACTCGCTCGTGGAAAGGCAGCACGGCTCATCGGTTCATCCACTTCGCTTCTCACGCTGATGAAGGGCCTTCCCCTCGCCTACAACAAGGACCTCCAGGAAGGTCAGGAGCAGGTCTTCGACGTAGCTGACACTCTTCTTGGTTTGCTACATGTGCTTCCCGCCTTCACCCGCGCTCTGAAGTTCAACTTCGAACGCATGAACACCGCCGCCACGACGGGCTATCTCAACGCGATGGCCGCCGCAACCTATCTCTCAAACAAGGGCGTCCCTTTCCGCAAAGCACACGAGATCATCGGCAACGCCGTCCGCCTCGGCATCGAAACCAGGCGTGAGCTCGACCACATCACGCTTCCCGAACTACAACAACTGTCACCCGCCTTCGAGCAAGACTTCTTTGCTGCCATCACGCTCGAAGCTACACTGGATTGTCACGACGTCATCGGCGGCACAGCGCGCCATCGCGTCGCCGATTCGCTTCGTGCAGCCAACTCACGCATCGAATCCATATCAGGCAGCAGCCTCGAGAACGAAAGCGAGAAGTAGCAAAGCAATGTCCGTATTCTCCACGCTCGTCGCAGGCATCAGCGACTCCACCTCAACCGACTCCTCGCGTCCCCGCGTCGGCGGTGCAGTCGTCCGCCAGGCCAGGCTCCAGGACGCCGTCCACATCTTCGAGCTCGTCAACTCACTCTCGCACGACGGCACCCTCCTCCGTCGCAACTACGCAGAGATCTGCGAGAACGTCCGTGACTTCCACATAGCCGAGTCTGCAAAATCAGGAGAAACGGGCGGAGTATTCCTCGGCTGTGGAGCCCTGCACCTCTACGGCCCGCACCTCGCCGAAATCCGCAGCATCGTCGTCAAGCCAGAAGCCAAAGGCCAGGGTGCCGGAGGCAAGCTCATCAAGGCCCTGCTTGCGGAGGCCGAAGAGCAAGGCGTCGTCTGTGTCAGCCTCTTCACCCGTATCCCGGACTTCTTTTTTCACTTCGGCTTCCGCGTCGCCGACCGCACCGCACTGCCCGACAAGATCTACAAAGACTGCCAGGCCTGCCCACGCCTCTACGCCTGCGATGAGGTCGCCATGGTGCGCGGCCCGCTGCCCAAAATGGCCGTCCTCGGCCCCAGCCGCCTACCCCAACCCGAGCTGGTCAAACTCCAGACCGGCACCATCCCTCACCACTAGCCCTATAACTTGTCATGCTTTGCCGCAGGCGGAGGATCTGCTTAGGTTTTGCCATTGCCAGTTCCTGCCGTCATTCTGAGCGCAGCGAAGAATCCCGACGCATTCACCTCACCCCAGCGCACGAACCTTTCAGCCACTCAATCCCGCATTCTCACCACGCGAAGTAAAAGCCATCCCGCTCGCTGAGTCGCACATCCGTATCGAACAACCCACTCAACTTCTCCGCCGTCAGCAACTCTTGCTTCGAGCCATCCGCCACAATCCTCCCCTCCCGCATCATCAAAACACGTCCGATCTCCGGCAGAATATCTGCGATGTGATGCGTAATAAGTAGCATCCCAGTTCCCTGCTGAGCCAGCCCCCGCAGCAACTCCCTGAGGTCCCGCTGCGCTGAAAGATCCAGCGCATTCGAAGGTTCATCGAGCAGCAGCATCTCTGATGACGCCACCAGAGCTCGTCCAATCATCACCCTCCGCTGCTGCCCCGCAGACATCTCCCCCACCGGCTTCTGCGCTATTCCTATCGCATCAATGACCCTCAAAACCTCTTCAGCCCGCTCCTGCATTGCCGCAGTCACCACAAGATTCGGCCATAGCCTCGAACTGGAGAAGAAGCCCGTCAGCACTGCCTCACGCCCCGTAATCCCAAGCGTCTGCCTTCCCGGCAACTCCGCCGATACAACCCCGAGCCTCTTCTTCAACTCCGTCAGTTCCCACCGCTCGCGCCCGAAGATACTCACTCGCGTCTCCAGCTTCGCAATCGGATAACACTCGCACGTCATCGTCTTGATCAACGTCGATTTGCCGCACCCATTTGGGCCCAGGATCGCAATGTGCTCTCCCTTCATCACCGATAAGTTAATGTCATGCAGCACAACATTCTCTCCTCGAGCCACATTCACATGCTCGAGCGACAGAAATACCTCAGAGTTCAACGATGCCATCACCAAAGAATACGCCGCTCAAAAGAATGGATATGCATTGAACTGTAGGTTCCTAGCCGAAGCCGCGGGCACGTGACACTTCAGGTTCGCACCGCGTTTACAAAGAGTTACTCGCCAGAATATGTGACCGGGCGACGAATGCAGAAAGCGACGCAGCTACTACAGCAGCATGACAGGAAGCTTTCAGACATCGCTTGCCCGGTCGGTTGCGAGTTGACGCTGCGCGAAGTAGGGCCCTCAAGCGATCTGCGCAGATGCAGCACCCGGAGCCTTGATTTCCCCACATGCGGACGCAGAGAGCGAAGGGAGGCGGTGTCGCGCTGATGCAGGAAAGTTTCTCAAGTAGAAAATGCGGCACGTCTCTCAGGCTCGGCATTCCCGATCGCCTCGTCACGTTCCGGGGTTGCGGAGGAACAGGGGAACCGACATGCAGCATTACGGAGCGCTCAAGAATAAGCAGGGCACTCTCCGGCATGTCTGTATCCGCACTGCGAGCAACATATGTCCAGAAGATATCTACGTTCAGAAGACTGACGCAAACGCGCAGCAGGCCGTGATTCCCCGCAACGCTGCGGCGACCGAAGTATCTCTGGCGTCACTCGACAATCGGGCTTCAGGAACACGACTCTGATCGCCCGTACCAGTTCCTCAGAGTTGTCAGAGGACGTGTCTGTAAGCGCTTTATTTTTCTGGCTCCTGAGGTAGGACTCGAACCTACAACCCTTCGGTTAACAGCCGAATGCTCTGCCATTGAGCTACTCAGGAAAATGGTGCCACCGCCGGTTGCTGACACCCGCGCCTCTACTGTTATAACAAACCCTTGCCGGAGGGTCAAAGCGGGCCGCAACTCCAGCTCGTTAGGCAAAACTGCTGCCTGCCTTCACCAACCAATCTGAGGCCGATCAAGCGATGGAGAACTCGCCTCATCTCATTCCGCTCGCTGCGGACAGTTGATTGCTCATCGGTACAGCAGGACCGCGATCCTATACATGGAAAAATCGCTGCTGCTCTCCTCCTGACATGCAGCGACAACGGCACTTGCATATCGGCCAGTCTCCAGTCGTGAGCGAAGTTGTTCGGGAATCTTTTCCAGCCGCGCCGTCGTGTACCGCATTACGAAGGCAGCCTGCTTGTCGTTGCCTGAATCGCTGGCGCAAACCTTTCTCGCTGTAGCGGTGCTCCCTCTTATCGTGATCCCATCTGTCGCGATCGCCCGACCAACCTCACTCTCTTGTTCCTGCAACGTCATTGCGACGATGCTGCGCTCGAAATCTTCCACTGCAAACAAGCGTCGGCCGCGCGCAATCACGGCGATCCCCACCGAATCTACATTTTGGTCCAGCAGATTATGCCGGTGCCCTTCAGAGCGCATCCACGCCAAATGTATCTGCACCGCACTCGACGAGACTGCCACGTTTTCTGAAATCAAACTGAAACGGGCGCCTGCCGCGGCTCCGCGCGCAGCCAGTTCAGGTTCATCTTCAAACTGGTGAGAGATACTGCCATGCGCAACCATTTGCAGCGCATGAGCACGGGCCGCCGCAGCCAGCGCCGGATCTCGCTGTAACGGCGGTAGATGCAGCACAGACCGTTCCTGATCTGCCGCTGTTTGTAGGTATTGCTCGGCCACGTTTGCCTGTGTATCCAGCCGCTGACCTGAGGCGACCCCGGATACTACCAACAGCCAGCAGGCTGTAGCTAGAGCTTGCCAAGCCGACCTGCAAAGAATCATATCCAAACCTCCAGAGCGCAGTCTGCAAGCAGGTTAGACGGCACTGTTGCGGCATTCGTACTGCGCTCAGCCCCGGTAGCTTTGTGCTAGCTGTATCTCTTCCCTCTTCTCAGGTGGCGTGAGCAGCGCCATCATATCGAGCTCGAAGCGTCTCAGCACCCGCTCTTTGCTGAGAAACTTGACTGCATACTCGCGCGCTGCCAGGCCAAGGCTCGATCGAAGCTCCCCACTTTCAACCAGCCGCTTAGAAGCCGCGCACAGGGCGTCAGCATCCTCGGCCGGAACCACCAGTCCGCAGCCTGCCACCACCTGCGCTACCTGCGTTCCTTCGTCCGCCGTGGCGATTACAGGACGGCCGCTGGCCAGTATCCCATTCAACTTGGAAGGCATCACCAGGTCGGCTGCCCCCCGCCTCTGCGGCAGCAGGTGGATGTCCGCCGCATTCAGCAGATCATTCAGCCGGTCGTTTGGTTGCAGCGGCAGCATGGTCACATTTGCTCTGTGCCGAACCAGTCGTTCAAGCTCCCGCCGATAAACGCCGTCGCCGCAGAAGAGAAAATGCACACGCGCGTCCTCCCGAAATGCGTCTACGAGCGGCGTGAGCACTTCAAGCCCCTGCTTCGCACCCATATTCCCCGAGTACAGAAAAACAGTCTTGCTCGTAAGCCCAAGTTCCTCGCGGTAACTGTTTGAAGCCTCGCGCAGCGCCGGCCTGACCGCCTCCACATCACTCCAGTTAGGGAAAAGTACGACGCTGTTTCTCGTCTGACCCTTTGCCGTAATCCGGTCAACCATCTTGGTTGATATGCTCGACACGCGGGAGAAACAGCCCGTGCAGAACTCTTCGAATCGTCTTGCGAAAGCGTGTACCGGGCCATCTGAAGGAAGCAGTCCCAGATCGAAAGCCGCGTCCACTTCAAAGTCCTGCACATGCAGCCATGAAGCTGCTCCTGAAACGGCGGCGGAGAGCAGCGCCATCGGAGCGGCGAAAAACGTCGGCTCCACCGCAAAGATAATCTCCGGCTTCCATAAGGCCTGCATCGCCATTACAGGAGCGCTGCTCAACGCAAAGGATGAGAGGTGAAGCAGCCGGGTTACACCTCGCGGCTGAGACGGAACCCACAAAGGACATCTGTAGACCGTCGGAATCGACTTTGTGTGGGCACCTTCCACACGATAGCGGCGCCCGCTGTACCGCTCGTCGATTCGCCACGCAGGATAGTAAGGCGGCGCCGTAACCACTCGCACCTCATGTCCCCGGGCAGCAAGCCAAGCTGCCATCTCACCCGTGTACTTCCCGACTCCCGTCAACTCCGGCGAGTAGTTCAGACCATAAATCAGGATTTTCAAACAAGGCTCCGGTACACACTGGTAAGACAAAATCAGGGTGAAAGCTGTTGGCTGAAATCCCCGGAATGGAACAGTTACATCGCCTGTCACGAAATTCCGTGATTGGGAAAATACTCTTGTTTTGACTTGATTCCAATTTTACTCAGGTTTGCAAGTTGTATGATGCCCGATGCATGATTTGAGGGTGGAAACTAAAACAGCTTCGAGCCGAGGGCCTTCACTCCTGCTCCGGGCAAAGTCCAATCCACTCGCGGTCTTTGGCCTGCTCCTCGTCACTCTCTTTCTTGTCTCAGCTGTGCTTTCACCGCAGGTCGCATCTGTGGAAAAGCTGTCTTCCGTGCTGAGCGAGCACCCTGTACTACCCGATTCGAGCGACCCAGCCCACATCGATCTCAGCCATCGCCTCCTTCCGCCCTCTGCCCTTCACTGGTTTGGCACCGACGAACTCGGCCGCGACATCTTTACCCGCATAGTCTTCGGTGCCCGCATCTCCATGATCGTCGCCGTCTCCGTAGTAAGCATTTCGCTGCTCACTGGCCTTGTCCTTGGCGGCCTGGCAGGCTTCTACGGCGGATGGCTCGACACCCTCCTGAATATCTACGTTACGAACGCTTTCCTCGCTCTCCCTGGGATTCTGCTCGCGATTGCCTTTGTCGCCTTCCTTGGCCCCGGGCTCCTCAATCTCATCTTCGCTCTCGCCCTCTCCGGATGGGTCGGCTACGCTCGTCTCGTCCGCGCCCAGGTCATGTCGGTCAGGACGCGCGAGTTCGTCGAAGCCGCCCGCGCCCTCGGGGCCTCTGATCTCCGCGTCTTCTGCCGCCACATCCTTCCCAACATCCTGCAGCCACTGATCGTTCAGGCCGCCATCGGCATGGCTGCGGCCGTGCTCGCGGAGGCCACACTTAGCTTTCTCGGTCTCGGCGTCCCAGCTCCCGCGGCAAGCTGGGGAGCTATGCTCAACGACGGGCGATCGCATCTCTTCGATTCACCCCACCTCGTCTTTTTCCCCGCCATCGCCGTAATGCTTTGCGTCGTGTCCTTCAACTTCATAGGCGACGCCCTGCGCGACTATCTCGACCCACGCACCCGTCTCGCCGCAGGCCTGTAGCCCGGAATCAGACTTGCCCCACCCATTACCTTTGGGTGCCCCATCCATCGCGCACTTGTCATTGCGACGGGTGAGATCGTTAGACGCCGGCGGGCTGGCGTAGCCTCTTCGATCTTGCATTAGTCCGCAAAGCGTATGCTTTCGTGGTAAGAGAAGAGGAGATCCTGATGCGCAAATCCTTGATTCAAACCACTGCACCTGCAAATACTTCTTCTTCGATCGGAAAAGACGCCTGCTTCGATCTCGACGCCATCGCCACTGTCGAGATCTCTTCCGAAGACCCGAATTTCCCCATCGAGAACGCTCTCGGCACTCCATCCTCCACCGGCTGGAAAGCCGCGGCAAGAGGCCCGCAGCTCATCCGCCTCAAGTTCGATAAGGCCACCGCAATCCGGCAGATTCACCTGCACTTCTCCGACTCCTGCGACCGCTCCCAGGAGTTCGCCATTTACGCCCGAAGCGGATCAAGCGACCTCCGCGAAGTCCTGCGGCAGCAGTTCACCTTCTCCCCCGGAGGCGCAACGGAAGAGATCGAGAATTACACCGTCGACCTTCCAGCCGTCACCACCCTTGAGCTCCGCATCGATCCCGACCGCGCCCACGATCCCACCCACAGCCAGCATTACGCCGTCCTGAAGAGCCTTCGCCTTGCCTGACCACGCATCGCCTTCACCCGGCAGAATGACCATAGGCGTCATCAGCGACACGCACGGTCTCATGCGTCCCGAAGCTCTCGCTGCTCTGGCCCCGGCCCGTCACATCCTCCACGCGGGAGACATCGGCAACATCGAGATCCTCGACGCGCTCCGGCAGATCGCTCCGGTCACCGCTATTCGAGGCAACATAGACACTGACGGGCCTTGTGCGCGGTTCCCCGCCACCGAACTCGTCGAACTGTCAGGCCGTCTCTTCTATCTCGTCCACTCCCTCGCCGATCTCGACATCAGCCCCACCGCTGTCGGGGTTGCCGCTGTCATCTCCGGCCACTCCCACAAGCCCGGGCAGGAAACGCGCAAAGGAGTCCTCTACCTCAATCCCGGTAGCGCCGGCCCCCGCCGTTTCAATCTTCCCGTGACCGTTGCGCTCATCACCATTACCGGCGACGCTATCGAAGCTCGCGTCGTCCACATTCTTTAGACTTGCCGTTGGCCGTGCAAGCAAGCATCATGAAGTCCAAAGTAAGGAGGACCTGCATGGTCATTCTATTTTCCCTGCTCATCGTTCTACAGTTCGTCATCATCATCAGCCACGACCTGATCGACATTCCCGGCCTAGTCTCCGGTTCTCAGATTCAGGCCGTCGTGGGACGTCGCAAGGTCTCGCTCGCCACACTGGCTAACTCCATCTTCCCCGGCATCGCCGCAGGCTTTGCGATCTACTTCTGGAATCGAACGAAACCCGGTTATGTACCGGACTATTGGCTGATCTACTGCGGCGTAGCTCTGCTCTCGGCGATCGGTATGTGGTACATCCCTTATCTACGCGGAGCTCCGGACAAGCTGAAGAGCGAGTACCTCAGCATGTACGCCGGAACCCGCCACATCTGCCCAGGCGGGGCAATAACCCGCGTCCCAACCTCTTTCACATCGGCGTCCACATTTTATTCCTTGTGAACTTCTGCCTGGCAATCGCACTTTGGGCCCGCAGAGCCTGACGCCCTATCGCATTCTCGGATTTACGAGAGTGTACGCGAGATCCGTCAGCAGATTCACGGCTACATAAGTTAGCCCCACCGCAAGAATGCACCCCTGCACCAGCGCATAGTCTCTGTTTGAGATCGCCGACAAAGTAAGTCTCCCGATCCCCGGCCAGCTGAAGATCGTCTCAGTCACAATCGCCCCTGCAAGCAGGCTCCCGAACTGCAATCCCAGCACCGTCAGCACCGGGATCAAAGCATTCCGCAGCGCGTGACGATACACCACGGTCCGCTCGCTCAAGCCCTTGGCCCTCGCCGTTCGAATGTAATCCTGGCCGAGTTCTTCAAGCATCGCCGTCCGCACCATCCGCGTCAGGATCGCCGCCAGCCCCAGCGCAAGCGTCAGAGCCGGAAGCACGAGATGCAGCAGAAAGTCACCCACCCCGCCAGCACCCGCGCCCGACACCGGCAGCCAGCCTAGCCGTATCGAAAACACCAGGATCAAAATCGGTCCCAGCGCAAAGTTTGGAAACGATAGCCCCGCCAGACTTGCCACTCCCAGCGTCCTGTCCTGCCACCTGCTCCGATAGAGTGCCGACCACACGCCCGCCGGAATTGCCGCCAACATGCCCAGCACCAGAGCCGCCGCCGTCAGAGCGAGCGTGTACGGATATCGCTGCCCCACCAGATGGGTCACCGAATCATGCAGCCTGAGCGACCGACCCAGGTCCCCATGGAAAATCCCGCGCCAATAGCCAACATACTGCTCACCCAGCGGGGCATCCAGCCCATAAGCATGTCGTAGGGCCGACACGTCCGAAGCCGTCGCCCCCTCACCCAGCATCTGCACAATCGGGTCACCCGGAACGACGTGAATCAGCAGGAACACAACCGTCACTACCAGCCAGATCACCGGCATCGTGATCAGCACTCGCTTCGCCGGCCTCCACATTGCCGTCGCCGTCATTCGTCGCGGTCCCACCCAACCAACTCCGGCTGCTCCTCCGAATGCGCCGTTCCCGTCAGATTTTCCACCCGCACCCGGTTGATCCGGCGCCCCGCCATCTCGGCCACAATATACCGCCGGCCGTCGTACTCGAGACTCTCGCCATCCTCCGGAATATGCCCAAGATGCGCCAGCACAAATCCTGCCAGCGTCTCCACTCCTGCTTCGCGTGGAAACTCCCAGTGCAACTGCGTCCGCAGATCGCGCAGGCTCGTCGACCCGTCGAGCGTCATCACTCCCGTACTGCTGAACAGCGTCGTCTTGCTCGCAATATCGAACTCATCCTCCAGCTCGCCGACAATCTGCTCCAGCGCATCTTCCGCTGTCACTAGCCCCACTGTTGACCCAAACTCATCGACCACGATCGCAATCTGCCGACGCCTCTCCTGGAACTCCTGCAGCAGTTCCACCGCGAGCTTTGTCTCCGGAACGACGATCACCTCACGCATGACCTGCCGCAGGCGCAGCCCCGAGTTCCCCGCTCCGCCCAGCCCCAGCGACACGCTTCTGAAGTGCATAAGCCTCGAGATGTCCTTTGAATACACCACTCCGATGATCTGCTCCGGTCCACCCTCGGGATCGAACACGGGCACCCTCGAATGCTGCTCATCCACGATCCGCGCGCTCGCCTGCTCCACCGGCATGTCCGCCGGAAGCGAGAAGATCTTTCCTCGCGGAGTCATGATCTCCCGCACTGTCACATGGTTCAGTTCAATCGCCCGGTGGATCATCTCTTCCTGAAACACCGGCAGCAGCCCCATTCTCCGCGTCGCCGTCGCAATCAACTTCAACTCCTCCGGCGAATGCACCGCGCCTTCTCCGCGAAGCGGAGCTCGGAACAGCCGCAGGACCAGCGTCGCCGACCCATTCATCACCTTGACCGCTGGCCTTGTCATGCGGATAAACACATCCATCGGGCCTGCCACTGCCAACGCAATCCGCTCCGCACGCTGCAATGCCAGCGACTTCGGAACCAGTTCACCGAGCAGCACCTCGAAGTAAGTGATAATCGCGAACGCAAGGGCAATCGCCACCGCATGGACATAGACCAGCCCATGCTCGACCGGCAGCCATCCGAGCCCCGCCAGTACGCGCAGCAGCACCTCCGCAATGGCCGGCTCGCCAATCCATCCCAGCGCCAGGCTGGCCAGCGTCACCCCAAACTGCACCGCCGGAAGAAACTCATCAATCGACTTCTTAAGCTGCAGCACCGTCCGGGCTCCGGGCCTTCCCTGGTCCAGCAGGGACTGAATCCGCGTCTCGCGCACACTCACTAGCGCGAACTCAGCAGCCACGAAGAAGCTGTTGGCCAGGATAAAGAAGGCCACCATCATCCCGCGAAAAAGCGTCCACTCCAGCATTCTTGAAGTGTACCGGGGAACCGTACCAGTGTTTTTGTCCGTCATCCTGAGCGGATCGCAGCGGAGTCAAAGAAAGCCAAGGGTACTTACATTCCCTCAGCCGTTCGAAAACTTGCACCGGCCTGTTTTGTCGGATCCTGCACCCTCAAATGGAGGGTAGGCAAAAGGAGTGATGTATCCCGCTGAATGCCGTCAGTCTCACCCGAGTGACGCGAAGGAAGAATTCCCTCTTGCAGCGCAACAGCCATCTCGCGACAAACGAAGAAAGGCCCAGCGACAATGTCGCCGGGCCTTCTCCGAATCCCTCGCGAAAACTTACGCGAGAACCTTCGTGATCGACTTATCGATCGTATCCTTTGGAACAAATCCTACGATCTGCTCCGCAACTTTGCCATCTTTGAAGATCAGCAGCGCCGGAATCCCACGAATTCCATAGCGCATGGGTGTCGCAGTATTGCTGTCGACATCCATCTTCATGACCTTGATCTGGCCGTTGTATTGCGTAGCAACCTCGTCCACTACCGGCGCAAGCGCACGACAAGGTCCACACCATGCGGCCCAGAAGTCAACCATGACAGGCTGTGATGACTGCAAAACTTCCTTCTCAAAAGACGAATCGTTTACTTCGCTAACGAACTGACCTGCCATCGAACTTCCTCCCGCTGCGCTGCCCTCTCGTATCTTTCCCGGCAGAACGTAGACAACTCCTATAGTAGATGCGAAATCTCCCCAGTAGTTTCAAGGCGCTTCACATCGAAGGTGTTATACCGTGAGTCCGCTCAGGCCACAGGTCGATCCCCAAAGGAGAGAACGCCCGGACCTCTGAGGTACTCACAGAGGTCAACGGGCGGCGCAGGAGCCCTCCCCAGAACTTCCTACGCTCCTCAAGTTATGGCAGATTACTTAAGCTGTACACATCACCTAGGTAACCACCACGGTGGTACCTTTCGATGTATCCGTAACAATCAACTCGACTTGTCCCACACGGCTGAGGACTGCAGCCCGCACCTCGACCTCGGATCCCGGCTCAAAGACTACAAGCACGGATGGGCCGGCGCCGCTTAGCGCCACTCCCAGAACTCCCGGGCAATCCGCAATCGGCAACAGCGCCGGCAGAAGTGGGCAAACGCTTTCCCGATACGGCTGATGCAACTTGTCCGTCATGGCGGTTCGTAGCAAATCTCCCCGTTGCACCGCAAATGCTGCAACCAGCAATGCCGTATGTTGCACATTCAGAACAGCATCTGGCTTCTCGTAGAATTTCGGCAGCATTGCCCTGGCTTTCTGTGTCGCTAATCCGACAGAGGGCAGCACCACCATCAACCCCCACGTTGATTCTCGCCCCAAACTTGAGCTCAGCACGGAGGTTCGCCCGTCCCGCTCCTCGATTCCTGATGCTGTCATACCGCCCAGCCAGCACGCAGCCACATTGTCAGGATGTCCTTCACGCCTGCACGCCTCTTCCATCGCTTCGTAACCAGTCCAGCCAAGGCCGCCAAAGTGGTTCGAAAGCAGCACTCCAGCCAGCAGAGCGGCCGCGCTCGAACCGCAACCCATCCCTAAGGGAATCTCATTGTGCAACAGCAAAGTCAGGGCCACCGGGATCCCGCCCGCCTGTTTCACAACATCTCGATAAGTTTCCAGGATGAGGTTGCCGTCGAGCTTGCCGCAGAGTTCCTTGTCCCGCCCCGTCGCCTCGATCGCAAACTCGCCATCCGGCGAGACAATTGCATCGATCGTCAGGTAGAACGACATCGCCAGCCCCAGCGCATCGAACCCCGGGCCAAGATTTGCGGAAGTCGCCGGCAATCTCAGGTGCAGCCCGCCCGCGCCGGCCCCCGCACTCATACGGGTTGCGCCACGCGGACCGCATTCATCCGCATCTCGAGTTCTCGCAGCACCACATCCGAATCCGCTTCGAGCACCAGCGGCGGCTTCAGCAGCGCCGCATGTTCCCCCCGCTCTTGACTTGTCGCCCCGGCACTCTCTTCCGCCGTCAGTAGTTCGCCGCGATGATAGTGGATCGTGTAATCCGAATCCTTCAGCGTATGCCCAGTCAGAATAATTACGACCCGCTCTTCTCGAGTGATCTTTCCCTGCGTCACGAACTTCTTCAGCCCGGCTAGCGTAACCGCCGATGCCGGCTCGCACCCGATTCCCTCTGCGCCAATCTGCGCCTTGGCCAGCGCGATCTCCTGCTCGGTCGCCTCTTCCACCCAACCACCGGTCGCCCGCAGTGTCTCTACCGTCTTCTTCCACGAAGCTGGACTTCCAATCCGGATCGCCGACGCTCGCGTCTCCGCCACCACTGGCTCCAGCCGGTCGCCGTTAGAGTCCTCCATCGCCCGATACAGTGGGTTTGCTCCATGCGCCTGCACCACACTGATCTTTGGCACCCGCGAGATCAAACCAAGGTGCTTCATCTCCGCAAATCCTTTGCCCAACGCCGCACCATTCGCCAGGTTCCCACCCGGAACAATCACATGCTCCGGAACCTGCCACTCCAATTGCTCACACATCTCGAACGCCGGTGTCTTCTGTCCTTCCAGCCGGTAAGGATTCACCGAGTTCAAAAGGTAAATTGGAAATCTCCGCACCAGCTCCGTCAGGATCTTCACGCATCCATCGAAGTCCGTCTTCAACTGGATCGTCAGCGCGCCGTAATCCATAGACTGCGACAGCTTCCCCCAGGCAATCTTCCCTTCAGGAATGAAAACGATGCTCCGCAGCCCCGCCCGGGCCGCATAGGCCGCCATCGCCGCCGACGTATTTCCCGTTGAAGCGCAAGCCACCCACTCGAACCCGCGCTCAGCAGCCACCGACAGCGCCGCAGTCATCCCCGTATCTTTAAACGATCCCGTAGGATTCATCCCCTGGTGCTTTGCCAACAGCCAGTCGACACCCGCAATCTTCCCGCACTTCGGCATCTCGTACAGCGGGGTGTTTCCCTCCCGCAGTGTCACAACGTTGTCGAAGCTCTTCACAATAGGCAGCAGATCGCGGAACCGCCAGACGCCGCTCTGGTCGATGGACATTGTCGAGGTTCGTCGTTCCTGCCACAACCACCGCAGCGCATTTGGATTCGGCAGCCGCGCCGCTTCCGCACTCGCATTCACTCCTCGCGAGACGATCCCCGACAGACTTCCCGCCGGCGCGGGCACTGCGCTCCACGGGTAAACCACCTCATACAGTCCTCGGCAGTTCGTACAACGAAAGTCACTCGCAACTTCGCCGCCGCTGGTTCCCCGGCCACACTCCGTGCATCTCAAGCTGTGTGTATCGAATGACATCGTTCCCTTTAGCCTACCGCACTCGCCGACCTCTACCCAAACCCGCGCCCTCGTCCAGATCGGCAATTCTTGCTCTCTTCATATCGGTGATCTCCCTCATGTCTTTCAACGCCGCAGAGTCGCAGTCCGCGCCCGCGAAAGAGATCCACATCGCCGCCGCCGCCGACCTCCAGACGGTCATGCCGCCACTTGCCCAGCGCTATGAGCGCGAGAAGGGGGTTAGGCTCGTCATCAGCTACGGCTCTTCCGGAACTCTCGCCACCCAGATCCTGAACGGCGAATCCGCCTCCAAAAACGGGCCTGACCTCTTCCTTGGCGCCGACTACACCTTCCCGGAAAAAATTGTCGCCGCCAACCTCGCCGATTCGAAAGATCCTATTCCCTACGCCAAGGGCACCCTCGTTCTCTGGACCCGCAAGGACACACCCTTCAATCCGCTCCACCTGGAAGCCCTCAGCGACCCCCGCGTCAAGAAGATCGCTATTGCCGACGAACTCCACGCCCCTTACGGCCGAGCCGCCGTTGCCGCCCTCATCAAACTTAAGCTTTACGACCAGCTCAAGCCCAGGTTCGTCGTTGGCGAAAACATCTCCCAGGCCGGCCAATTTGTTGAATCCGGCAACGCCGACCTTGGCCTTATCTCGCTCTCCATGGCCACTTCAGAGCACTTCAAACAACTCGGCACCTACGTCCTCGTCCCGAACGTCTACCCCGAAATCCGCCAGTGCGCTGTCGTGCTCGCCAAGTCCCCCCGCCGCACCGAGGCCCACGCCTTCCTCGACTGGCTCCTCAGCCCTCAAATCCAATCAGAACTCCCCAAGCTAGGCCTTAATCCCGTTCGCTAGGACCTGCGAGAAACTTGGGTGCTCCACATTTCGCTTCTGAGGTGTGGGATGAAATCACTTTCAAGGCGTTCACTCCCTTCGGCGGTAGACTCAACGGAGAATGGATACCGTCGCTCTCCTCTTAACTCTTCGCCTTGCCCTGAGCACGACCGCGATCCTCCTCCTTATCGCCGTCCCGCTCGCCTGGTGGATCTCCTCGGGCATCGGTCCAATCCGCGCCATGACACAAGCCATCGTCGCCCTGCCACTCGTCGTTCCACCGACCGTCCTCGGCTTCTATCTGCTCGTCGCTCTCGGCCCGCTTACCACCCCCGGCCGGGCACTCACACACCTCCTCGGCCATCCCGTAGCCTTCAGCTTCTCCGGCCTGCTCATCGGATCGCTTCTCTACAGCCTTCCGTTTGCCGTCCAGCCTTTGGTCGCCGGCTTCTCCGGAATCGACCGCGCTTACCTGGAAGCTGCATCCGGCCTCGGTGTGCCTCCGTCCGTCACCTTTAGAAAGATCGTTCTGCCTCTTAGCAAAGCGTCGCTGCTCACCAGTGCCATCCTGACCTTCACCCACACCATAGGCGAATTCGGAGTCGTCCTGATGCTCGGGGGCAACATCCCCGGAGCCACCCGTACCCTGTCGATCGCCCTCTACGACCAGGTACAGGATTTCAACTACGCCGCCGCTAACCGCACCGCCGCCGTCCTCCTGCTACTCGCCCTTACATCGCTCCTCGCCATCTATCTCCTGCCCGGCATCAACGGCAGCAAGCGAGAAAACCTTGTCTGAGATGACGTCTGACTCACAACGCCATCTGTCCTGCGAAATGAAGCACCGCCTCGGCGCACTCGAGATCGACGCCGCCTTCACCCTCACCCATCCTTGGACGATCCTCTTCGGGCCATCCGGCAGCGGCAAAAGCACCATCCTCCGAGCCATCGTTGGCTTGCTCCGGCCCAACCAGGCGAAGATCACCCTCCACCGCGGCACCACTATCCAAATCGCCACGGACACGGCTCAGAGCATCTTCGTTCCAGCTCACCGGCGCATGGCCCGTTGGTCGGCCCAACGCGCCGCTCTCTTTCCAAACATGACCGTCCGCGAGAACCTCGATCTGGCCACTGAGGACTCATCGAACAAGTTCACCGACGGCGTCGAAGCCACTCTCCACCGCTTCCACCTCACCGCTGTGGCCGACCGCAAACCCATCTCACTCTCCGGAGGGGAACAACAGCGCGCTGCCATCGCCCGTGCCGTGGCATCCTCCTCCGGCCACCTTCTCCTCCTCGACGAACCCTTCAGCGGCCTCGACGCACCCCTCCGCGACGAACTCCTCACCGACCTCCAACTCTGGGCCACCGAAACAAACACGCCAATCCTCTCCGTCACCCACGACATCAGCGAAGCCTTCCAACTCAACGCCGAAGTCCTCAAACTCCAAGAGGGCCGCATTACTGCGCAAGGCCCCGCCGCAACCGTCCTTGCCGAAGAACGCACACGCCTCCTCGCCCAAGTAGGTCAAAGTAGCAGCGTTTAGCCTCGGCCGGAGTAGCAGCGGGCTTTAGCCCGCGGTCCACGAACATCCGAAAATAAGGGTTTTCAGCCCCGGCCGAGCTCCACCGGCTCCTGCTCCAGCCTCACCCCGAATCGCTCCTCCACCACCCGCCGTATCTCATCCCGCAGCGCCATGATCTCCCCCGCCGTAGCTCCCCCGCGATTCACCACCGCCAGTGTATGGCGCGAAGAGATCCCCGCCTGCCCCATCGCAAATCCTTTGTAAAACCCAGCCTTCTCCACCAGCCACGCCGCCGCAAGCTTCACCTTGCCCTGACCTGCGGGCCAGTGCGGGACCTCTCCAAACTCTTTCGCCATCCCGGCAAACAGCGCCTCCGTCACCACCGGATTCTTGAAGAACGACCCCGCACTCCGGCAATCTTCCTCACTCTCCACGAGCAGCATCCCCTTGCGATGCCGTATCTCGCGCACCGCGTCATACACTTCCATCGGTGTTGGAGCCTTTCCGGCGAAATGTTCCCTAAGCTCCGCATACTTCAGCTCTATCCTCCGAGCCACATTGAACCGGAACGTCACCCGTGTCACTACGTACCGTCCCCGTGCCGTCGTATTGAAGATGCTCTTCCGATATCCAAACCCGCACTCAGCCGCGCTTAGACTAACAAAACTCATCGCCTCCATATCGAGCGCCCTTACCGCCACGATCGTCTCCGCGACCTCCTGCCCATAAGCTCCCACATTCTGCACCGGAGTTCCACCCACCAGCCCCGGAATTCCCGCCAGGCATTCCATCCCGGCCAAACCACGCCCACAAACCTCCAGCACGAACCCATCCCAATCGACCCCAGCCGCCACCCGGCAAGTCACAATCCCATTGCTCTCCTCAAATGCCGCGGGCGAACTCATCGCCATCTGCAGCACGACACCCTTGAACCCCCCGTCCCCCACCAGCACGTTGCTCCCGCCACCCAGCACGAAGATCGGCAGCTCTTCGTCATGCGCAAAGTCCACCGCCGCCAGCAAATCTTCCTTACTCGTAATCCTCACCAGGTATCGTGCCGCTCCCCCGACCTTCAGCGTCGTCAGCGGTCCCAACGGAATGTTCTCTTCCATCTGCACCGCTTGAGACTACATCAGCCGCACCCAGTGGCACACCAACCCGACTCCTCGTACAATCGAAGAGTCGCGAGTCTCACCACTCGCATCTAGACGTGTACCAGAGGAGAACAACCATGTACCCAGAGATGATGCTGATCCCCATGCGTGAAGAGCTTACCCGTGCCGGACTCAAGGAAGCCCGCACCGCAGCCGACGTCGATGCCGCCATCGCCGAACCCGGCACGACCATGCTGGTCGTCAACTCCATCTGTGGTTGTGCCGCCGGCAAGATGCGCCCCGGCGTCCGTCTCGCCATGCAGCACACCGCCAAGCCCGACCACGCGGTAACCGTCTTCGCCGGGCAGGACCGCGAAGCCACCGAAAAGGCACGCGGCTACTTCGCCGGCCACCCACCCACCTCGCCCGCCATCGCCATCCTCCGCGACGGCCAGCTTGTCTACCTCATGCAGCGCTCAGCGATCGAGGGCTCTACCGCCCCGGCGATCGCCCAGGAACTGTCCCGCGCCTTCGACACCTACTGCGCCAAGACCACCGTATAACCAAGTTCTGTACCAGGCCACACCAAAGGCCGTCATCCTCAACCAAAGGCCGTCATCCTCAACCAAAGGCCGTCATCCTCAACCAAAGGCCGTCATCCTCAACCAAAGGCCGTCATCCTCAACCAAAGGCCGTCATCCTCAAAGGATGATGGCCTTTACCTTTGCTTGTCATTCCCGCAGGGAATCTGCTTTCGTTCAAAGTTGCACAAACGCCGGGCGTCCCATCCACCGCCCCTTGTCGCTCTCGACGGACGGGATACGACGACTCCCAACCGCCCCGAAAAAGTGTCATCCTGAGCGAAGCGGATCGCGCCTTTGCGATCCGCGCAGTCGAAGGATCCGCGGTCGTTCTTGTCTCCTCCACCCTTTCCTCATCTTCCCCCCTTCCGCGCCGATAACCTATCGAGCCGATGTCTGACCGTCTCCATCTCGCGCCCGCAGCTTCCAACTCTCGCCTGCCGCACTCCCGCCCCCACACAAAACCCGACGAAGCCGGCCTCTGCGCCCTCGAAGACTATACCTGCCTCACCGGGGAAAGCTTCGCCATGCGATCCCTCCGCGCCCAGCTTCGCCGAGCCGCCCCACACTTCCGTATCGCCCTCATCATCGGCGAGACCGGCACCGCCAAGGAAACGGTCGCCCTTGCCCTGCATCGCCTCACCGCCGACTCCGACGGCACCTTCCTCCCCCACAACCCCGCCTCGCTCCTCGCAGCTCTTCAGGAGATCTCCTCTCGCCCCGCCGTGCTCACCTTCTCCGAACCTCCGGTCCTTCCTCGCACCCATAGCACCCTCTTCCTCCCCAATGTCGACGAACTCACCCACATCGAACAAGCCGAACTCCTCCAGTCGCTCAAACGCTTCGCCGCCCTGCGCAATGCTCTCGAGCGCCCACGCCTCATCTTCGCCACAGGCCGCGACCTCCGCAGCCTCTCCGGAGCAGGCCACTTCGACCGCAATCTCTACCGCGCCATCTCCGCTGTAGAAATCCTCCTACCGCCCCTTCGCTCCCGCCCTGAAGACATTCCGCTGATCACCTGCGGCCTTCTCAGCCGGTCAGAGAACTCAGGCGCCTTCGACGGCCGCGCGCTCTCCCGCCTGCAATGCCACGACTGGCCCGGCAACGTCCGGGAACTCGAACGCGTCGTCGAGTTAGCCCGCCAGCATGCTGGAGATGCTGTCGATGGAGTCATCGAAGCCATGCACCTCCCCCAGCTCGGCGAGTTCGCCCGCACCCCCGCTGAGCCCCGCATCGAAAGCCACGTCGACCGCCTCGATGACGTCATCCGCAACCATGTTCTTGACGTCCTCCTCCGCTGCTCCGGCAACAAGGTCCGCGCCGCAGAGCGCCTCGGCATCAGCCGCTCCACCCTCTACCGCATGCTGGACGCCAACGCCCCAATCCCCGCCCTCGACCGCACCGCCTGATTTTCCTCCCCGCTCGCCCTCCCTTTGTCATTCCCGGGGGTATCTGCTTCTCGCTTGCCTATTCTTCGGTTGTTTGTCTTTGCCGTCATCCTGAGCGAAGCGAAGGACCCCGCGCGATCTCACATCCCCATAGCTGCTCGAACCTTTCAACCACTAGCGCACAAACTCCCAGATTCACCGGAGTCTGATCGAGCACCGATGATCGGGTGCCCGACATCTCACTTCTGAGATGTCGGATTCCACAAACCTTTAGACTTGGTTCAGCCACACCATTCGAGGTCTGCTTGAACCGTCTCTTCCGCTTCACCATCATCACCGTGGCTCTCGCACTCAACATCGCAGCCGCTCCCGCCCAAGCCCTCCCCCTTGCTGCCCCGGCGCCGGCCTCCGCCGCCGACCGCAGCCGCGAACTTTCCAAACTCTTCGCCGACATTTGGGAGGACACCCTCAAGCACTCCCCTGAGTACGCCTCCTCACTCGGCGACAAGCGCTACAACGACCAGCTCACTGACTACTCCGCTGCCGCCGTCAACGCCTCCCTCGAACGCGGCCGCAAATTCATCGAGCGGCTGTCGCTCATCGACACCACCGGCCTCTCTGACCAGGAACAGCTCTCCGCTGACCTCATGCTTCGCTCCCTCACCGAGGCCCAGGAGGCAGCTCGCTTCAAAGAGTGGGAGATGCCCGTCGACCAGATCAACGGCTTTCATATCTCCTTCGCCCACCTCCTCGAGACTCTTCCCTTCGACACCGCCAAGGACTACGACGACTACATCACCCGCCTCAAGAAACTCCCCCTCGCCTTCTCGCAGGTCATGACCAACATGGATCTCGGCATGGACGAAGGCCGCTTGCCCCCGCAGTACCTCCTCGAAAAAGTTCTCGCCCAGACCCAGTCCATCGCAAACGCCACCCCAAAAGATAGCCTCTTCTCCGAACCCCTGAAGAAGTTCCCCAAGTCCATCACCCCCGCCGAGCAGACCCGCATCTCCGCCGACCTACTCGAAGCCGTCACGAACAACGTCCTTCCCACCTACCAACGCTTCGCCAAGTTCCTCTCCACCACTTACATCGCCAAAGGCCGCAAAGATCCCGGCGCATGGTCGCTCCCCGACGGCGACGCTTACTACGCCTTCTGCGTCCGCCGCAGCACCACTCTCGACAAGTCCCCCGCCGAAATCCACCAGCTAGGCCTCGACGAAGTGAAGCGCGACGAGACCGAGATGCTTGCCATCATCCACAAGCTTGGCTTCTCCGACCTCAAGACCTTCAGCGCCGCCCTCAAAACCAATCCCAAGCTTCACCCGCAATCGAAGCAGCAGCTCCTCGATCTCTACACCGGCTACATCAACCAGATGAAGCCCAAACTCCCGGAACTCTTTGGCCGTCTCCCGAAGGCCCCGCTCGAAGTGATCGCCATGCCCGACTCCATCGCCCCCGGCAGCCCGCCCGCCTATTACGACCAGGGCACCGCCGACGGCAAACGCCCCGGCCACGTCGATGTCAACCTTCTTGACATCTCCAATCGCCTCCTCACCAACGTCGAAGTCATCTCCTACCACGAAGGCGTCCCCGGCCATCACCTCCAGATCTCCATCGCCCAGGAACTCACCGGCCTGCCCGAGTTTCACAAGCAGTCCTACTACACCGCCTACACCGAAGGCTGGGGCCTCTACAGCGAACGCCTCGGAAAGGAGATCGGCTTCTACCAGGACCCCTACAGCGACTACGGCCGCCTCGAAGCCGACATGTGGCGCGCCATTCGCCTCGTTGTCGACACCGGCGTCCACTCTCAGCACTGGACCCGCCAGCAGATGATCGACTTCTTCCACGAGCACTCCGCCATCGACGAACCCACGATCCAGTCCGAGACCGACCGTTACATCGCCTGGCCCGGACAGGCACTCGGCTACAAGATGGGCCAGCTCAAGCTCCTTGAGCTTCGCCAGCGCGCCCAGACCGCCCTCGGCCCCAGATTCAACCTCAAGGCCTTCCACGACGAAGTCCTCGACTCCGGCGCCCTCCCCATGGACATTCTCGAAACGCGCATCAACACCTGGATCGCAAAGCAGAAATAGCACCCCTTCGTTTGTCATTCCCGAAGGGAATCTGCTTTTCTCCCCATGCAACACAAATTCGGGTGCCCCACATCTCGACTTTGAGATGTGGGATTCACCCTCACCGCCGTCATCCAGATCGAAATCGAAAGACCTGCGGCTGCACTTGCCTTTGTTCCTGCCGTCATCCTGACCCTGAGCAACGCGAAGGGGAAGGATCCCGCGCGATTCACGTCACCTCAGCCGCTCAACCCTTTCCACCAGTAGGGCCATAGTTCACTATCCCCGAACTATTGCATCCTCCCACCACCCTCACCCATCCACTCTCCAGACCACAACACACGGTCGCCAGGAGAACCACCATGGGAAAGCTCGAAGGAAAAGTAGCCGTCATCACAGCCGCAACCTCAGGCATGGCGCTCGCCACCGCCAAGCTCTTCGTTGAAGAGGGCGCCTACGTCTTCATCACCGGACGCCGCCAGGAGAAGCTCGACGAAGCCGTAAAACTCATCGGCCGCAACGTCAGCGCCGTCCAGGGAGACGCCGCTAACCTCGCCGACCTGGACCGCCTCTACGAAGTCGTCAAGAAGGAAAAAGGCAGGATCGACATCCTCTTCGCCAGCGCCGGCCAGGGCGAGTTCGCCAAGATCGGCGAAGTCACCGAAGAGCACTTCGACAAGATCTTCGACCTCAACGTCCGCGGCACCCTCTTCACCGTGCAGAAGGCCCTGCCCCTCTTCAACGACGGCGGATCGATCTTCATGAACGGTTCCATCGCCAGCATCAAGGGATTCCCCGCCTTCGGCGTCTACAGCGCCAGCAAAGCCGCCGTCCGCTCCTTCGCCCGAACCTGGCTCAATGACCTTAAAGACCGCAAGATTCGCGTCAACGTCCTCAGCCCCGGAACCATCGACACACCGATCCTTGATCCTCTCGGCCCCGATGCAAAGGAGTACTTCAAGACCTTGATCCCGCGCGGCGAGATAGGACGGCCCGAAGAGATCGCCACCGTCGCTCTCTTCCTCGCTTCCGATGACTCCAGCTTCGTCAACGGCATCGAGCTCTTCGTCGACGGCGGCACCGCCCAGATCTGACCTCTCCGGGCCCCCCTGCAGAGGGTCTCCCATAGACCCCCGCACTGGGTGCCCCATATCTGGCAGCATCATCGCCAGATGTGGGGTCGGCATCCACCGTGTCTGATAGCCTTGCCGGATGACCACCAGCACGCGCGAAGAAGCCTTCATCACCCCCGCCGCACTCCCCCCAACCCTCCCCGGTCTTCGGGTCGCGGTCCTCGGAGCGGGCAAGATGGGCGGCATCCTCCTCCAGGCCTTCCTCAAGAACAATCTCCTCAGCCCCGACCAGATCGTCGCCACGGTCCAGCATCCCGAACGAGCCCTCGCTCTCTCCGCCCAGTTCGGCGTCGAAGTTCTAACTGACAACCTCGCCGCCGCCGAACGCGCCGATGTCATTCTCATCGGCGTCAAGCCCATTCAGGTTCCCGCCCTGATCGCAACCATCAAGCCCGCTTTAACAAAGGAAAAGCTCGTCCTCTCCTTCGCCGCCTCTGTCATCACGAAGTCGATCGAAGAAGCTTCAGGACCTGTCGATGGAGAACGGGGCCTCGCCGTCATCCGGGCTATGCCCAACACGCCAGCCATGCTCGCCGCCGGCATCACCGCTCTCTGTCCCGGACGCTTTGTCTCAGAGGCCCAGATGGCGATCGCCCAGCGCATCTTCCAAACGGTCGGCCGCACCGTCGTCGTTGACGAGAAACACATGGACGCCGTAACCGGCCTCTCCGGATCCGGCCCTGCTTTTCTCTACATCATCATAGAAGCCCTCGCCGAAGCTGGCGTCAACGTTGGCCTTCCCCGCGACGTCGCCACACTCCTCGCCGCGCAGACCACCTACGGTTCCGCCCGCATGGTCCTCGAAACCGGCTACCACCCCGCACTCCTCAAGGACGCCGTGACTACTCCCGCCGGCTGCACCGTCGACGGCATCCTCGAACTCGAAGAAGGGGGCCTCCGCGTCACCCTCATCAAAGCCGTGAAGCGTGCCACCCAACGCGCCAAAGAATTAGCCGCTGGCTAAGCCTCAACCTCGCTCCGTATCCGTTCTTGCCGTCATCCTGAACGAAGCGAAGGACCCCGCGCGATCATCCTCGCCTCGACCGTTACACCCTTTCAGGCGAAGAACCCCGACTGACACACGCACACCAGTCGTCGAGTCACTCCATGGCCGGGTGCCCCATTCATGCAGCTTCATCGCATGAGTGGGAACGTACACTCTTCCCTGCGTCTCAGTCGTAGAATCACTACATGGCAACCGCCACTATCACTCCGAGCACCACCCGAACCACAAAAGCCGTAGCCCGCCTGGCTTGGGTCACCCTCGCCTTCTTCATCCTCGTAGTCCTCTGGGGAGCGGTAGTCCGAGCCACTGGCTCCGGCGGAGGCTGCGGCAGCAACTGGCCGCTCTGCAACGGCGACTACTTCCCGCATCATCCTCGCCTCGCCACGATCATCGAGTTCACCCACCGCTCCACATCCGGCATCTGCACTTTCCTGCTCATCGCGCTCGGCATCTTCACCTTCCGCGCTACGCCTCCCGGACACCGCGCCCGCAAAGCTGTCCTCTGGGCCGCGTTCCTACTCGTCACCGAAGCCCTGCTCGGGGCCATGCTGGTCCTGCGCCACTACGTCGAAGCCAACATCTCCACGGGCCGATACATCGCGCAGTCCGTCCATCTCACGAACACGATGCTCTTCATGGCCTCGCTCGCGCTCACCGCCTGGTTCCTTACCCCGTACCCCGAACCCGCCGCCGCCACGCAAGCCTCGCGTCCCCTCGCAATCGTGACGATTCTCTCCACCCTGCTGGTAGCCGCCACCGGCTCCCTCGCCGCCCTTGCCGACACCCTCTTTCCCTCCTCCAGCCTCGCCGCCGCCTTCACCGCCGACCTCTCCGCCACCTCCCCCATCCTCGTCCGCATGCGCTGGATGCATCCCGCCATGGCGCTCCTCAGCACCATTTGCGTCCTGCTCCTGCTTCGCGCAACAAGCCACCGGCACCCTTTAGGCCGCATCGTCGCCACCCTCCTCGCGCTCCAGTTCGTGCTGGGCATCGGCGACGTCCTTCTCCTCGCCCCAATCTGGATGCAGGTCCTCCACCTCCTCGGCGCAGACCTCTACTGGATCGCCCTCGTCCTTCTTACCTCGACACTCTTCTGGCCGATCAACCGTGCTGCGGCCTTGCCCTCGTCGAATATCCGATAATGACGTGTGCTCTCATCCGATTTGAAGACGCCCTCCCAGGAATACACCGCCCGCCAACTCGAACGTGAGCGAACGGCAGCAGGGTTCGAAGTAGTGCACGTAAGGCTCGGATATGTCCGGCTCCTCTTCGTGACGGTGGCCATTGGAATGGCATGGTTCGCCTTCCACCGCAACACTTTCTCCGGCCTTTGGCTCATTCTTCCACTGGTGTTCTTTCTCGCCGTCGCGGTCTTCCACGCCCATGTGCTCCGAAAGCAGTCGATAGCGCTCCGGGCCATGCAGCTTTACCAGCAGGGGCTCGCGCGGATAGAAGATCGATGGGCCGGAACAAACCCCCGGGAGCAGCGCTCAGACCTCGCCCACAGCCTGTACGCCACCGACCTTGACCTCTTCGGCAACGCCAGTCTCTTCGAGCTGCTCTGTACAACGCGCACGCGGATGGGGGAAGACGTCCTCGCGGGCTGGCTGCTCGCACCCGCAACGCTCGCGGAGATCAGGCCAAGGCAGGCAGCCGTCCAGGAGCTTCGCGACCGGCTCGATCTGCGCGAAGCCATCGCGACCCTCGGCAAGGATTCGGCCCAGGTCGCGCTGCATCCGCAACCCCTGCTGCAATGGGCCGAAACCGACAGCCGTCCCGCCGCGCCATTGCTGCGCGTTCTCACTCTCTTGCTCGCAATCTGCGCTGGCTCGGCGGCGGTCTACTGGTTCTCGACAGGAACACTCTACCCGCTGGTGATCATCGTCCTGGTCGAGTGGTGCCTCTATTTCCCACTCCGCAAGAGCGTGCGGGAGGCCATCGGCGGCACAGAGAAGGCCCTTCAGGACATGCAGCTTGTCGCCGCTTTGCTTGCACGCCTCGAAGTGGAGAAGTTCGAGTCTTCGCGGCTGCGCGAGTTGCAACAGGAGCTGGTCTCGCGCCACATGCCGAGCTCAAAGGCGATCGCGTCCCTGGCGAGACTCGTAGAGGGCATCGAGTCCCTGCATAACCCCTTCACGAAGCTCTTCGATCTGCCGCTGATGTTCTCCGTCCAGCTTTCCTTCGCCGTCCGCTCGTGGCGCTCCACGCACGGCAAATCCGTTCGCCGCTGGCTGCAGGCGCTGGGCGAGATCGAGGCCCTGCTCGCAATAGCCACGTATCACTACGAGCACCCAGCCGACCCGTTTCCCGAGTTCGTAGAAGCCGCCACCCGCTTTCATGCTGACGCGCTTGGCCATCCGCTCCTCCCCGCCGCCGCCTGCGTGCGCAACGACATCCGCATCGGTGAGGACACGAGACTGCTGCTCATCAGCGGCTCCAATATGTCGGGCAAGAGCACCTTGATGCGCTCAATCGGAATCAACACCGTGCTTGCGATGTGCGGTGCTCCCGTGCGGGCGCAGCGGCTGCAACTGACGCCCTGTCATGTTGCCGCGAGCATCCTGGTCAGCGATTCGCTGCATGAAGGCAGCTCGCGCTTCTACGCCGAGATCACCCGCCTGCGCGCGATCTGCGGCCTCGCCGAAGAGCATCCGCCCGTGCTCTTTCTTCTCGATGAAATGCTGCAGGGAACGAACTCGAAGGATCGCCTGGTCGGGGCCAGCGGAATCGCCCATGCGCTGATCTCAAGCGGAGCCATCGGCGTGATCACGACGCATGATCTCTCGCTGACAGAACTAGATCAGCCCGGCAGCGGCGCCGGCCTTGCACTCAAGAACATGCACTTCGAAGACAGGATCGAAGAGGGCCGGATGAAGTTCGACTACACCCTGCGCGATGGCGTCGTGACCAGGAGCAACGGCGTAGAACTGATGCGACTCGTCGGGCTCAAGGTCTGACCTCAAACCGTAACCGCCTCCAGCTTGTCGCCTTCACCCGGAGCCAGGAACAAGTTTGCCTCCAGCCCATGCTGCCGCGTGTAGAGATCGTGGTACCTCCCGCCCAGCTTGTACAGCTCCTCATGCGTCCCGCGTTCAAGAATCTGCCCCTGCTCGATCACCAGGATCTGGTCCGCCTTCCGGATGGTCGAGAGCCTGTGCGCAATCACGAACGTCGTCCGCCCCTTCATCAGGAAGTTCAGCCCGTTCTGAATCATCGCCTCCGACTCCGAGTCCAGTGAGCTCGTAGCCTCATCGAGAATCAGTACTCGCGGATCAGCCAGGATCGCGCGCGCAATCGAGATCCTCTGCCGCTGCCCACCCGACAGCTTCACGCCGCGCTCGCCAACAATCGTCTCGTAGGCCTCCGGAAATCGCTCCGCAAACTCGTCCACCCGAGCGATCCGGCACGCCTCCATCAACTGCTCATGCGTCGCGTTCGGCCTGCTGAACAGAACATTCTCTCGAATCGTCCCGTCGAACAGAAACGTCTCCTGCAGCACCACTCCAAGCTGCTCACGATAGCTGCTCAGCCGCACCGTCGCCAGGTCGACGCCATCCACCACAATCGCCCCGCCATTCGCCGTATGGAACCCGCAGATCAGAGAAATAATCGTCGACTTGCCCGACCCCGAAGACCCCACCAGCGCCGTTACCGTCCCGGGCTTCGAGTCGAAGCTGATGCCATGCAGCACCGGCTTGCCCGCCTCGTACTCGAACATCACGTTATCGAACTCGACATCGCCCTTGATTGACGCCAGAGAAACGCTACGGCGAGGCTCGCTGTCCTCCTGCATCTCGTTCATGATCTCCGTCGTTCGATCAAGCCCCGCCAGCGCCTCCGTCAACTGTGTCCCAATCGAAACCAGCTGTACGATGGGCGCGATCATGAACGCCAGCAGCATCGTGTATTCGACATAGTCTCCTACACTCAGCCGCCCGGCGACATGCTCGTGCGCGCCCAGGAACATGATGATCCCGCCCACAACTCCGAGCACCATCGTCGACGAAAGCGTCATGAGCGACTGCGCCGTAAGCGAGCTGATGACATTATTCAGGAGCCGCGTCACGCCAGCTGCGAATACATTCGCCTCGCTCTCCTCCGCGTGATAACCCTTCACCACACGCACGCCGCCCAGCGACTCCGTTAACCGCCCCGTCACCTCGGCATTGATCTTCGCCCGCTCGCGAAAGATGGGTCGAATCGTCTTGAATGCCCGCTGCAGGATGACGCCAAACACCAGCAGGATCACGAAGGTCAACAGCGTCATTCTCGGATTGATCTTGACCAGAATGACGAACGCGATAACCGCCGTAAGGATGCCGCCCGCAAAATCGAGCAGCCCCGTCCCGACCAGGTTTCGGACGCCCTCCACGTCGGTCATAATGCGCGCCACGAGAGTGCCCGTGCGGTTCTCGTCATAGAACGCAACCGGCAACCGCCCGATATGCCGCTGCACCTGCATGCGCAGGTCGGAGATTAACCGCTGCCCTTCCGTCGATAAAAGCTGCGTCAACGAGTAAGAAGAAATACCTTGCAGGAACGTAGCGCCGGCCACCGCCCCAATGATGTAGGGCAACACCCTCATGTTGCCGCCATACATCACGTTGTTGATAAGGTACTTCGCCGACACCGGAAGCACAAAGCTGCAAAGCCGGTTCACCAGCATAAGAAGAAAGCTGCCGGTGATCAGCCACACCCGCGGCTTCACCAGCTTCCAGACCTCGGGCATAACCTTCTTCAGCGGAGGCTTTGGCCGCTTCGCCGTAAGCTCCGCTGTCGCAGCGCGACCCACTCCGCGCAGCGGTTTGTCGCCGCTCGGCATGCTTGAGCCGCCCATTTTTGCGCTGGTAGACATAGACCTTGATTCTACGCCGGAAGCGTTAGTAGCTTTCCCAATGGCGCTGTTTGGATTGAACGATCCGAAAGGAGAGGCCATACAGGAAGTCTACGTGCACCTGAAAGAATCGGCCTTCGTTGACCTGAGTGTGAATGGGTGTGCGCTAAACATCTCAATTCCGAGACGTCTGGTTTGCCGCTCCAGAGCTTATGCCAACCTCGCCCGCCTTGCCGAAACAAACGACCGAACGCACAGCAGCACATAGACCAGGCAAATCGTGCCCATGATCGCCTGCACCTTCGCCGCATCCGGTCGTACAACGGCATGGCCGCCCGCCATCTGGATCACGCCCAGTATCCCCGGAATCGTACCCAGGAAGCCCAGCAGCCCTACCGTCACCGCGATGTGCATGAACAGCATCCGCCTCTTCGCAACCGGCGTCTCTGCCAGCGCTCCAAAGATCACCAGCAGCACCCCAAACAAACCCGGAATAAGCGAATGGATCCCATGCGAATGCTGACCGAGCATCGTAAACGCCACCGCACTCAACAACATCAAGAGGACCCCAAAACCTATCGTCACCTTTGCCATAAACCCCTACTCCTTGGATCAGTAAATGTTTTGTCATCTCGACCGGGCAACGCGAGCGGAGAGAGCCCCGCATTCCGTCCTTCAACTTCGCACTATCTCCAACTACCCCAAAGCCGCGGCCTTTACAGCAGCCACCATCTCACTCGGCTGCCAGTCGTTCGTCGGATACCATGCCACCACTTTGCCATCTTTCCCAATCAACACCGTCGAAAGCGAGTGCGTGAGCGACTTGTTCTCTCCCGGCATCACACCCACGTCGAAGAACTCTGTCATCTCCGCCAGTTCCTTGACCGGAGGAGCAGCAAAGTCCCAATGCTCAAACCTCTCGTCCACATACTTCCCCGTATAAGCGCCGCCATAGCTCTTCAACACCGCAGGCGTGTCATACGTTGGATCGAAGCTCACGCTGATCAGATGCGTCTTTGCATAGAGCGCAGCGTCGCCCGCCAGCGCTTTGTCGATCTCAGCAAAGTTCCTGCTCATCCTCGGACAAAAGTCCGCCAGCGTGCACCGCGTATAGATAAACGTCATCAACACCACGCGGCCTTTGAATTGATCGATATGGATTGTCTTCCCACTCTGGTTCAGCATCGCAAAGTTGGGCACCTGATCGCCGGCAGTCGGAACGTGATACTGCACCGCTGGCTTGTAGTCCGGCTTAGTCTGTGCGACCACGACGATATGGTCCAGCCGTGCATTTTTATATCCACCCGCAGGGTCAGCCGAGATCTGGTCGACCATCACATCAGCCGTGATCCTGTCTCCTGCATGGAGTTCACTCAGGATGCTCGGATCGGCCAGCTTGTAAGGCATGATCATCGCATCCATGAATCCCGGCACCGCATCATGATCAAGCGTGATCTTTCCCGCCGCCGCATCGGTCGTAACAATCCTGCCGCGAATCTGAAACGTCTTGCTGATTGCTGACGGAGCAGCCACCTGCTTCTTGCATCCCGCCGCCATAGAAATCATCAGGATCAAGGACAGCCTGGCGAACGCAGTGCAGAGTCTCTCCGGACGCTTCTTACAGCTTAGAAAAAACAATTCCATCTCGTCATGATAAGCCCCGCTGCACTCACTCGCGCCCTGATGTACAACTTCCTAATCGCAAACAAGTCGTCCTGAGCAACCACAAACGCTTCATCATCTGAGCGACCACAACCGAGTCATCCTGAGCAACAAACGCCTCATCCTGAGCGCAACCACAAACGCCTCATCCTGAGCGCAATCACGAACGCGTCGTCCTGAGCGCAATCACGAACGCGTCGTCGTGAGCGCAATCACGAACGTGTCACCCTGAGCGCGATCGCGAACGCGTCGTCCTGAGCAATCAAAACGGCGTCATCCTGAGCAACCACAAACGCCTCATCCTGAGCGCAACCTCGAACGCCTCATCCTGAGCGCAATCACGAACGCGTCATCCTGAGCGCAATCACGAACGTGTCATTCTGAGCGCAATCACTGACGTGTCATCCTGAGCGCAGCGCAGCGGAGTCGAAGGACCTGCGTTTCTCCTACCTGCCGAGACGCTGCCGTCTCCAGCGCTGCTGTGCACTTTACACTCACCACGCTAAAGAGCCGCGTGATAGCCTTTGACGGCGTCGCAGAACATGCAGGCACTCCGCTCAGCGCCACTCCCGCAGCGTCCCTCCGCCGCGATGCTGCACGCCTGCCTTCTGCTCGCAGGTCTCTCCACAGCGCTCCTCGGGCCCATCCTTCCTCTGCTCAGCCTCCGCTGGCACATGTCCGACCAGCAAAGCGGTCTCCTCCTCCTCGCGCAGTTCTGCGGAGCGACCACCGGCGGCCTCACCGTGTCGCGCCTCCTCAACCGCAGTCTCACCCTCGGCCTGGTCACCGCCGCCATCGGTTTCGCTGCCTTCGCCAATGCGCCCAGCCCGCTCCTCGCCTGCATCGCCCTCTTCGCCGCCGGCTGGGGCGTTGGCCAGCTCATCACCGCCAGCAACATCACTGCCGGTCGTCGCTACAGCAAGCATCGCGGCTCCGCACTTGCTCTACTCAACTTCAGCTTCTCGCTCGGAGCCATGCTATCGCCGCTCCTCGCCGCGTGGTTCACGCCCCGGCTCCCGCTTCGGACTCTGCTTCTCGCCTTCGCGGCCTGCTTCGCCGCTGTTCTCGTGCGCCTGTTCATGGAACTATTCGCGAATGGCCCGGAAGAACTCCCCCAAGCTCCTGCGCTCCAAAGCGAGAGCCGCCTGACCCTCCGCATCTACGTCTACTTTGCCTTGCTGCTCTTCCTCTACGGCGGCGTAGAGACCAGCCTGGACGGCTGGCTCACCACCTTCGCCCTTCGCTACGGAGACCGCACGCTCGCCATCGGCCAATACACCACCCTGGTTCTCTGGGCCTCGCTCACCGCCGGCCGCGCACTCTCATCCGTGCTCCTCCTTCGCATCACCGAACCTCAACTTCAACGCGCCGCCCTCGCTGCCACGGCAATGTGGATCGCCGCACTCGCAGTGGTGCACGGAGCATTCCCCATCGCTCTCCTCGCCTGCCTTCTCGGCCTCAGCCTTTCACCCTTCTTCCCCTCGACCTTCGCTCTGCTCATGGCGGACAAACCCTCCGCCCGCCAGGCTGGAGTTGTCCTTGCGATGTCAGGCCTTGGTGCGGCCTTCCTGCCGTCGCTCATGGGCGTCATCTCCACGCACTCCGGCTCGCTCCAGATCGCCCTCGTGGTTCCTCTCTCAGCCGCGGTCATCCTGCTTGCGCTTAGCCTCTTTCCACCTTCAACTTCACGCCTCGGAGTTCACTGGTAGCCAGCGGTTTTCCTCTCGCTCAAAGCGTATAAACGAGAGATGGAGCCTGTTCGAAGCCTGTTGCCGGAGATCGACGCCCTGCTCAGCCGGGGCGGCATCCTCCTCACCGGCAACCAGCGGGCTGCCCGCACGTTCCATCTTGAATTCGATCGCCTGCGCCGCTCCGAAGGCGTACCCTCCTGGCAGCCGCCCGCCATCTTCGCCTGGGACACCTGGCTCGCAAGCCTCTGGCGCCAAACGCTGCTCGAAGGCGCGTCCGACCGCCTTCTCCTGAACCGCACCCAGGAGCTCCAGCTCTGGCGCTCCATCATCTTCTCCGCCTCTGGTACGGACACCCAGTGGAGCAGCCTGCAATCCATCGATTCCCTCGCCACCATGGCCGCCGATGCGTGGCAGCATCTCTGCAGGTTTCGCGGCCAGTACCGCCTCGGCGAACTCGGCGTAAGCGGTGACACCCGCGCCTTCCAGCGCTGGGCACAGGCCTTCGCTCGCCGCTGCAAAGCCGACCTTTACCTCTCCTCCTCTGAGCTCGAAGCCGCCCTGATCGCGACCAGCTTGAAACCAGTTGTCGAAGAAGTGTTCCTCACCGGTTTCGACGGGCTCACTCCCGCACAAACAGCCCTGCTCGACGTTTTTCGTAAAGCAGGCGTCGCCGTATCGCTTCAAGCGCCGTCCATTCTCGCCACCGAGTCCCACCTCACCACAGCGAACCATCTCGACGAGGAGCTGACCCAAGCCGCACAATGGCTCCGCCAGACCCTTGAAGCCGATCCCGCGACCCGCATCGCAGTCATCCATCCCAACGTCGCCTCGGAGCGCGCCGGGATCGACCGGGTCTTCCGCCAGGCGCTTGCCCCCGAGCTCAACGACATCACAGCCGACCAGACAGCCAGCCCATTCGAGTTCTCCCTTGGCCAGCCCTTGTCGCAGCAGCCCGTAGTCGTCGTCGCACTCAAACTCCTCCGCTGGGCAATCGCGCCCCTCACAATGTCGGAGATCAGCCACCTTCTGCTCTCGCCCTACTTCCTGTCCGCTCTAAACGAACGCCACGCCCGTGCCGAGTTTGACGCCTTTAAACTCGGCCCGCAGCCGACACTACGCCCCGAACTCACCCTGCCCGACTTCATCAAGCTGCTCGAATCGTTCGCTCACCGCGAATCGAATCGAAGCAGCCTCCTGAGGCAAGTCCACGGTCTCCAACGCGTCGCCTCGAAGCTTCTCTCCGACAGCAAACCGAGGTCCTTTTCCGACTGCGCCGACCTCATCCGGGAACTCCTCCAGGCCGCAGCATGGGCCTCGGCCACGCCCGACACCAGCATCGAGTTCCAGACCCGCCGCAAGTGGGAGAGCGTGCTCGACGAGCTCGCCACCCTCGACTTCGAAGGCACCCGTACCAGCTTTCCCGAAGTCCTCGACCACCTCGAACAGATCGCCCACCGAACCCTCTTCGCTCCCGAATCCCGTGAAGCTCCCATCCAGATCATGGGCCCGCTCGAAGCCGCCGGCTCCCGCTTCGACGCCATTTACTTCCTCCGCGCAGCCGATCTCACCTGGCCCATCCGCCCCGGCATGAATCCGCTCCTCGGCTGGCGTTTGCAGCGCGATCTCCGCATGCCCGGCAGCGATGCCGCCCAGGATGCCGAACACGCCCGCCGCGTCACCGCCCGACTCGCCGCATCGGCACGCACCGTCGTCTTCAGCTATGCGCGCGAGACCCAAGACGCGCATCAGCGCCCATCCCCGGCGCTGGCCGAATTGTCTCTAACACCATTGCCCGGACCGCAGCTCCCCATCCCATCCGCAACGGTCATCCTCCAAACCATCGAAGATTCCGCATCCATCCCGCTCCGAAACTTCAAGGTGCAAGGCGGAGCCGGCATCCTCAAGCTCCAGGCCGCCTGCGGCTTCCGCGCCTTCGCAGAAAAGCGCCTCTGGTCTACCGCAATCGAATCCCGCGAGCCCGGCATGGATGTCCGAGAGCGCGGCAACATCGTCCACGTCGCACTCGAACAGCTCTGGACCGAACTCCGCACCCAGGCCAGCCTCCGCGCCCTAACCTCAGAAAAACGCACCGCCGCACTCGCCCGCGCCATCGACCGCAGCTTGCACAACTTCCAAAGAAACGCCACCTCCAACTGGGACGCCGCCTACCTCGACATTCAACGCGAGCGCCTGCACCGCCTGCTCTCCGCCTGGCTAGAAGTCGAACTCTCCCGGTCGCCCTTCGAAGTCGAGCTCCGCGAACAGAAGTACGTAGACGCCAAAATTGGCCCGCTCCTTCTCAGCCTTCGTGTCGACCGTATCGACCGCGTCTTCAGCGCGACCGGCGAGGAGCTCGGTGAAGTCGTCCTCGACTACAAGACCGGCGTCGCCGGTCCATCCGACTGGCAGGGCGAGCGCCCCGACGAGCCGCAACTCCCGCTTTACGCCGCCCTGCGCGAACCCGGCACCGTCGCCGCCATCACCTTCGCCAGCCTCCGCCCGGGTAAAGAGATGGGCTTGCGCGGCCATGAAGCAGGAACAGGCATCCTACCAAAAGCCACTCTTCTAAAATTCGAAAATCTCGAAGACCAGATCGCCGAGTGGCACCGCATCCTCACCAGCCTCGCCGTCGACTTCGCCGCAGGGGACGCCCGCGTCGATCCCAAGGCGTTTCCCAAAACCTGCGCGTTCTGCGACCAGCGCATCCTCTGCCGCCTCGACCCCACCACCCTCGAACAACTGCTCGAAGACGCCGAGGAAATAGATGCCTGAGCTCTTCCTCGTCGATCTACCAAAGCCCGCATCCAAGTTGCTTCCCGATGCCACCGAACGCACACAGGCCCTTGACATTCGCGCCTCCTGGATCATCGAAGCCCCTGCCGGTTCGGGCAAGACCGGTCTTCTCATCCAGCGATACCTGAAGCTTCTGGCCGACGAGTCCGTCGAGTCGCCCGAGCAGGTCCTCGCCATCACCTTCACACAAAAAGCGACCGCCGAGATGCGCGACCGCGTACTCGCTCAACTCCAATCCGCCGCGAACGAAGAGGAGGCCGCCAACAGTTTCGACTGTGAAACCCGCCCGCTCGCCGCAGCGGCCCTCACCCGCGACCGCGCCCGCAACTGGCAGCTTCTCGATCAGCCAGCCCGCCTCAACATCCGCACCATCGACTCCGTCTGCTCCGACATCGCCAGCTCCCTCCCGCTCCTCTCCGGCAGCGGAGGCCGCCGGTCCACAGTAGAAGACGCAACCCCCCTCTACCTCACCGCCGCCCGCCTCACCTTCCTGCAGCTCGGCGGATCCGACCTCGAACTCGGCCGCGCACTCCGCCTCATCCTGCTCCATCGCGACGGCAACCTGCCCGAGTGCGAAGAGCTCCTTGCCGGGATGCTCGAACACCGCGAGCAGTGGGGCGACCTTGTCCCACTCGGCCGCCAGAAGCTCGAAGACGCCTGGCTCGACGCCAACGTGCTTCCGCGCCTTGAACTAGCGCTCGAACACGCAATCTGCGCCGCCCTGACGCAACTTGCAAAAACCATCCCTGCCGCTGTCCTCAGCCAGCTCACCACCGCAGCCGCCGAGATGGCCCACATCGCGGGCTACAAAGGCGCACTCTCCCCTATCGCCATCTGTGCGGGAAGACATACCTCGCCCGAGGACAAAGCCGAAGACCTCGCCCACTGGCGCGCCCTGGTCCATCTCCTCATCGCGCCCTCATCGAAAAGCTGGCGCAAAGTCTTCTCCGCCAACGTCGTCAACTTCGATCTCTCCAGATCCGACCAGGCCCATCTCAAGTCGCTCGTCGAACAACTCAGCCATCGCGACGATCTTCTTGCCGCCATCTGCAGACTCGGCACCCTCCCACCCGCCAGGTACCCGCAGGAGCAATGGGTGGTCGCCAAGGCCCTCTTCCGCATCCTCAACCGCGCCCTCGCCGAGTTGCAGCTCGTCTTTGCTGAACGCTCGGAAGCCGACTTCGCCGAACTCGCCCTCGCTGCCCGCACCGCACTCCGCCACGACGACGGTGCCCGCGACCTCGAATCCGCCAGCTCCATCCACCTGCAGCACCTCCTCGTCGACGAGATGCAGGATACCTCCTCCAGCCAGTACGAACTCATCCAGATGCTCACCCATGGCTGGGATGGTCACAGCCAGACCGTCTTCCTCGTCGGCGATCCCAAGCAATCCATCTACCTCTTCCGCCAGGCCCGGGTCGAACGCTTCCTCCGCACCATGCGCACCCGGCAGCTCGGAGACCTGCCCGTCGGCGCCCTTCGCCTCACCGCCAACTTCCGCTCCCAGGCCGCTCTCGTTCGTGAATTCAACAGAGACTTCGAAGCTGTCTTCGATCGCGACGAAGTCCCCTTCGTCACCGCCAGTGCAATCCGCGCTGCCGACGCAACAGCAGCCGGACGGGTCTGGCACGCGAACATCCTCCCTAACGCCGACGCTGCCGGTCTCGCCAGAAATACAAAGCGTCAGCACAAATCGGACGCCGCCGTTATCCGCGCGATCGTCGAGCAGTGGCAGTCCAGACCACTCCCCTCCAACCGAAGAGAGCCCTGGAAGATCGCTGTCCTTGTCCGCTCCCGCAACCATCTCGACGAGATCGTCGCGGAGTTCAAAGGGGACCCAGTAGCCACGGGGCGTCATTTTGATCCTGAGCAGCGCGACGGGGAGTCCCTGCATCTCGCCTTGAGCGCCGGTGCTGCAACCCAGCGGGCCCCGATCCCCTACCGCGCCGTCGACATTGAGCCGCTCGAAACCCGCCCAGAAGTCCAGGACCTCTTCGCCCTCACCCGCGCCCTGCTCCACCCCGCTGACCGCACCGCCTGGCTCGCCATTCTGCGCGCCCCATGGTGCGGTTTTTCACTGGCCGATCTTTACACCATCACCGGTTCGGACGACCCATCCTTCGCTCAACGCACCATCCTGCAGATGCTCGCCGACCGTGGCGACCTGCTCGACGGCGACTCCCTGCTCCGACTCGAACGCATCTGGCCTGTCTTCGAAGCAGCTGTTGCCGCCGTGGGCCGTCTTCCGCTTGCCCAGACCGTAGAACGCACCTGGCGCTCGCTTGGCGGAGACACCTACCTCACCGAATCCGGACTCACCAACTCCCGCCGCTACCTTCAGCTTCTCGACGAGCTCGAAATCGAATCCAACCCCTTCGACCTTGCCGCCCTCGAACGCCGCCTCACGAAGCTCTACGCCGCCCCTGCAGTTCATCCCGGCGCAGTCGATCTCCTCACCATGCACAAAGCCAAAGGCCTCGAGTGGGACGTTGTCCTCGTCCCCGCGCTCGAACGCATCGCCGGCCGCAACCGCAGCCGTCTCCTCACCTGGGTCGAACTCGATCCCACATCGCCTCACGACGAAGCCGCCCATGTCCTGCTCGCCCCCATCGTCGGCAAGGGAGAAGAGTCCGCCGAACTCAACAAGTGGATCACCAGCATCCACGCCGCCCGCGAAGCTGCCGAACGCAAACGCCTCTTCTACGTCGCCTGCACCCGCGCCCGCGAAGAACTTCACCTCTTCGCCTCACCCAGCCTCTCCGCCAAGGGAGAAATCCAGCGCAAATTCGGCAGCCTCCTCGAATCCGCATGGCCCGCCGCTGAACCGCACTTCTCGCAAGCACCCGCATTCTCAGTGCCGACCCTCGAACGAGAAGACGATCAAACCCTCGCCATCGCAGCCAGCGCCCCCTCCACACCAGAGAAAACTCTGGGTGCCCGTTTCATCGCAGCACTTGGCGATGAGTGGGACGGCGACACGGCCCACCCGCTCGACGAACCCCGTTACAAAAGCGCAACCCTCCAACGCCTGCCAATTAGCTTCAATCCTGTCGCCGCCCTCCGTGCAGCGAAGCCTCTACACAAAATCACACCCGAAGCCTCACCCACACTCCCGCACTTCGAACGCCCCGAAGGCTCCATCGCCGCCCGCGCCTTCGGCAACGCCGTCCACGCCTTCCTCGAACGCATCACTCAGCAGCTCGCCACAGGTACCCCCGCCGCAAGTATCTTGAATGCGCTCTCCGCCTGGACACCTCGCATCGCATCCATCCTCCGCGCGGAAGGCCTTCAACCCGCCATGGTCGAACGCCTCGCCCAGCGCGTTCTCTATGCGCTCGATGCCACGCTCAAGAATTCGCAAGGCTTATGGCTGCTCTCCCCCCACGAAGGCGCAGCTAGCGAATACGCCCTCACCGCCTGGTCCGCACAACGCACCGCCATCCGTGTCGACCGGACCTTCCTGGCAGGCCCCGAACCACTAACTCCAGGTGTGGAATATCTCTGGATCGTCGACTACAAGACCACTACCCACGGCCCCGAAGGTCTCGAGGCCTTCCTCGCTGCAGAACGCGACAAGTACGCCCCGCAGCTTCAAACCTACGCCGCAGTCCTCCAGCAACCGGAAGCCGGGCAAACGAAATCCGAGCCAACAAAAAGCGAGCCGCAAATCCGGCTCGCCCTCTTCTACCCCATGCTCCCAAAACTCCTCTGGTGGCCCCTTTAGTCTTTGTCATTCCCAAAGGGAATCTGCGTTCGGCGCCGCCCTAAGCAGTCTGATCCAACCCCGCACCATGCCGCACATCCGACCCGCGCACCCAGAAGATCACGTCCTCCGCGATGTTCGTCGCATGGTCGCCCACCCGCTCCAGGTTCCGCGAAATAATCAACGCGTTCAAGCTCTGTGGCGTCAGCTCTGGCCTCTCCTTGATCAGGGAACTCAGGGAATAAAACGCCGCATCGTTCATCTCGTCCACTTCGTCGTCCATCCGCAACACTGACTCGGCAAGTTCCGCATCCGCCTCGATAAACGCCTGCAGCGACTTCCGCACCATCGCCGAAGAAAGCGACGCCAGCTTCGGAATATCCACCGGAAGATCGAAGTTCGCAAACGCTCCCATCTCCCGCACCCGCACCGCGATGTTGACCGCCTGGTCGCCCACTCGTTCAAGGTCCGCATTGATCCGAATCACCGACAGGATAAACCGCAGATCGATCGCCATCGGCTGCTCCATTGCCAGCAGATCGAGCGCCATCTGGTCGATCTCCCGCTCCAGCCGATTCACCGACGGCTCCGCGCGAAACACCAGCTCGCAGATGCTCAGGTCCCGGGTGCTGTAAGCCTCAATCGAGCGTTGGATCGCCTGCTCAGCCATTCCCGCCATCACGAGCAGCTTCTCTTTCAGATCATCAAGACTCTGATGAAATCGAACACGCATCAGCCAAACCTCCCCGTAATGTAATCCTCTGTCCGCTTGTCGCGGGGGTTGGTAAAGATCTTGTGCGTCGAGTCGAACTCAACCATCTTGCCATTTAAGAAGAAGCCGGTATTTTCTGCCACACGCGCCGCCTGCTGCATGTTGTGTGTGACGATCACGATCGTGTACTGGCTCTTCAACTGGAAGATCAGGTCCTCAATCTTCGAAGTCGAAACCGGATCGAGCGCCGAAGCCGGCTCGTCCATCAGCAGCACCTCCGGATCGACAGCCAGCGCCCGCGCGATACACAGCCGCTGCTGCTGGCCGCCCGACAGACTTGCCCCGGACTTCTTCTTCAGATCGTCCTTCACTTCCTCCCACAGCGCAGCCGCCTTCAAAGACCGCTCGACCGTCTCGTCCAGAATCTTGCGGTTGCGAAAGCCATTCAGCTTCAGCCCGCTCGCCACGTTATCGTAGATCGACATCGTCGGAAATGGGTTCGGCCGCTGAAACACCATCCCGATCCGGCGCCGGATCTCGACCGGCGAAGCGTCCTTATAGATATCAAGATCGCCCATCTTCACCACGCCCGTCGCCCGCGCAATCGGGTTCGTCTCGTGCATCCGGTTCAGGCACCGCACAAACGTCGACTTCCCACATCCCGACGGCCCAATCAGCGCCGTCGCATGGTTTGCCGGGATGCGCAGGTTGATGTCCTGCAGCGTATGCGTCGTCCCGTACCATGCGTTCAAATCCTCAACCTGTATGCCGACTCCCACTAACTTCCTCCCTTGAGCGCTCCGCGGTTGGCAAACACGCGGACCAGCGTCACCGAAACCATAATCAAGACGATCAGCACCAGCGATCCGGCCCATGCCAGACGGTGCCACTCGTCATACGGCCCGGTTGCGTAGATATAGATCTGCAGCGGCAAAGCGGCAATCGGCTCATTCAGCTTGAGACTCCAGTACTGGTTACCGAATGCCGTAAAGAGCAGCGGCGCAGTCTCACCCGCGACGCGCGCAAACGCCAGCATGCAACCCGTGATGATCCCCGGCGAAGCCGTCCGCAGACTCACCGAAATCGCCGTCCGCCACTTCGGAACGCCTAGTCCCAGCGCCGCTTCGCGGATCGCATGAGGCACCGTCGCCAGCATCTCTTCGGTCGTCCGCGTGATCGTCGGCACCATCATAATCGCCAGCGCCACGCCGCCTGCGAACGCCGAAAAATGCTTCTGCTGCATCACGATCAGCGAGTAGATCGCAATTCCCATCACGATCGAAGGCACACCGTTCAACACGTCAGCCGTGAACCGTACCGCAGTCGCCAGCGCTTTTCCACGACCGAACTCTGCGAGATATACGCCCGCAGCAATCCCGATCGGGATTCCCATCGAACTAGCCAGCGCTAGAATCACACCCGAGCCGACGATGGAGTTCGCCATACCGCCGCCTTCTTCACCCACCGGCTTAGGGATCTGCGTGAAAAACGCGAAGTTCAACGAACTCGCGCCCTTGTAGATCAGGTATCCAAGAATCGCCAGCAGCGGCGCAATCACCAGCACCGTGCTCAAAACAGCTAACCCGGTGATCAGATGGTTCATACCGGTCCGGCGCATCTGGTCGAACTTCATCTTGTTGGTGTTGAAGTCAGTCGGCTTCCGCAGCGTCGGAGTGGGCGGCGTATTTACAGGTTGCGTGCTCATGGTTATGCCACCCTCGCCGGAGCGCCGCGCGTTACCGCCCAGACCAGCATCCGCGCAATCGTATTCACCACAATCGTCACCAGGAACAGCGCCAGCCCAATCTCGATCAGCGCGCTCAGATACACATCGCCCGTTGCCTCGGAGAACTCGTTAGCAATTACGCTCGCCAGCGTATATCCAGGCGCAAACAAGCTCTTACTGATGTCCGGGTGGTTGCCAATCACCATCGTCACGGCCATCGTTTCGCCCAGCGCGCGGCCTAAACCGAGCATGATCGCGCCGACGATGCCAATCCTCGAATTCCTCAACACGCCAATGCGGATCATCTCCCACCGCGTTGCGCCCAGAGCCAGCACAGCCTCGCGCTGCGTGTTCGGCACTGCGGTCATAATGTCCCGGGTAAGCGACGAGATGATTGGAAGAATCATGATTGCCAAAATGATGCTCGCCGTCAGCAGTCCCACGCCAAAGTTCGCGCCTTCGAAAAATCCTGTCCAGCCAAGCGTCTTGAGCAGGAAGGGCCCAAGCGAATCGCGCATGATGGGCACCAGTACAAACACAGCCCAAAGCCCGTAGACCACGCTGGGAATTGCCGCCAGCAACTCGGTCAGAAACGAGATCGGGGCGCGCAGAACTCTGGGGCACAGTTCAGTCAAAAAGACGGCGACACCAAGCCCCAGCGGCACCGCCATGCAGAGCGCCAGGAATGAGGTCGCAAGCGTACCAAAGATAAAGGGCAGTGCGCCAAAGTCCCCGCTCACCGGATCCCAGGACTGGCTGGTGAAGAACTTGAAGCCGAACTGCGCGATGCTCAACTTCGAACGCAGCACAAGGATCGTCGCAATAAAAATAACGATGGCGAAGATGCTGCACGCACACACCAGCATCAACCCGGCGAACGCTCGATCAGCAATTCGTCCGCTCCCGCGGTTGGCCAGAAACGACCGAATCGCGGAAGGCGGCAGTTCCTGTGACGGAGCCGCCTCAACCTCCCTCGCCGGAGGTAAGGGAACGGAAAGCGCCCGGGACACAGGTCCGGGGTTAGGAGAATTTGACTCGGAGTTGGTGGTCATTTGTGTAAGCGACACGGTCTTTCCTGAAATGCCCACGCCGCACCCTACGCAGGACACGCATGAACGCAATATCGAAGCAGAAATGCACGGGCCGCGCTGGCGGCCCGTGCATCGAAGTGGCTCTAGTGTACCGACTTGATCGTCTGCCGCACTTTATCCAGCACCGGCTTGGGCAGCGGAGCGTAAGTCATGCTCGAAGCCTCAGCCTCACCGCTGTCCAGCATCCACTCCAGGAATCCCTGCAGCGCCTTGCCCTTCGCAGGGTCTTTTGATTGCATTGGAATCAGCAGCCAGGTAAAGCTCGAGATCGGATAGGAATCAGCTCCATCCGCATTCGTAATCGACACGCGATAATCAGCCGGCATAGACTTCGCCGCCGCCGCCGCTGCCGCTGTCACACCGTCAGTCGAGGCCTTCAGGAACTTGCCCGCCTTGTTTCTCACCGCGCCGAATTGCATGTTGTTCGCACGCGCATAGATCAACTCGACATATCCGAAGGAATATGGCGACTGGCGGACCATTCCTGCCACACCCTCATTTCCCTTCTGGCCGATGCCAGTCGGCCACTTTACCGAGGTGCCTTTTCCGACCTTGCCCTGGAAGTCGGAACTAACCTTGCTCAAAAAGTCCGTGAAAATGTACGTCGTTCCGCTTCCATCCGAGCGATACACCGGCAGGATCGCCTTGTCCGGGAAGTTCACGCCCGGATTGTCCTTGGCAATGCGACCATCGTTCCACTTTGCAATCTTGCCGAGATAGATATCGGCGATCACGTCGGAAGAAAAGTTCAAATCCTTGGTGACGCCGGGCAGGTTATACACCGGAACGACCGCACCCAGCACGGTCGGAATATGCATCGTCTTCACCTTCGACTCCGCGATCTGCTGGTCGCTCATTGGACCATCGGTCGCTCCGAAATCCACCGTCCCTTCTGAAACCTGGCGAATGCCGCCGCCCGAACCGATCGACTGGTAGTTGATCTTCACCTCTGGGTGGATCTTGTTGTACTCGTTGAACCAGCGGGAATAGATCGGATAGGGAAAGGTCGCGCCTGCGCCGTTAATGTTCTGCGCCACCGCCGCTGTTGCGGTCAGGGCAAGCAATCCGGCTGCGAATACATTCAGTTTCACTCGGTGTCCCTCGGTAAAAGTGTCATTGGAAATTTTGATCTCTCTCAGTCTGAAGGGAAGATGTTACGGGACAGTTACATCCCGGCGAAATACCCGCGAACCTTAAGTAACGACTGGATATTGAGCCACCGGCAGCGTGAAGATGAACGTACTTCCGCGGTTCAACTCGCTCTCCGCCCGAATCGTCCCACCCTGCGTCTGCACCATGTGTTTCGCAATGGCCAGTCCCAGTCCCGTCCCGCCGGACTCCCTCGACCTCGCCTTGTCCACCCTGTAGAACCGCTCGAAGATTCGATTCAGGTGCTCCGACGCGATCCCCTGCCCAAAATCCCTCACCCGGAACTCCACCGCCTCATAGGGCTCGCTTACCTCACCCGCCGACACCACGACCCGCGAGAACGAATTCCCTTTCGTCCGTCCATACTTGATCGCGTTTTCAATCAGGTTGCCAAGCACCTGCATAACGGCGTCCTGATCGGCGTAAACCTGCCTCTCGGTCACGTTGCCAATCTCGAGCACCGCTTCGGTGTCCTGCACCAGCCCCTTCATGGCCTGCACCGCATCCCGCACTAGCAGGTCTGCCGGGATCGGTGCCGGGTGCAGTTCTTGTTCCGACGACTCGATCCTGGCCATCACCAGCAGGTCTTCTGTCAGCCGGTTCATCCGCGTCGCGTTCTTCAGGATCGTTGTGAGAAACTCATGCGCCGTTGGGCTCAACGTCCGTTCATGGTCGAGCAGCGTCTCCACATACCCGGTGATCGACGTCAGCGGTGTCCGCAACTCGTGCGAGACATTTGCCACAAAGTCCCGCTGTGTTCGTTCCACCTGCTCGATCCGTGTCACGTCATGCAGCACCGCCACCGCCCCGCCCCCCGGCATCGGCGAAGCGATCACCTCGAACGTTCTCCCGGGCAGCAGCGAAGTCGTCTTCCGGTCGCAAACCGTTTTACTTTCCAGTGCAGACCGCACACACGCAAGAACTTCAGGATCGCGGATCGTCTGCACCAGCGCGTGCCCCACTCGGACCGCGCCACTCACGGAAGCGCCCGGAATGAGCCGCTGCATGCGCTGGTTCGTCCACTGGATCCGCCCCGCCGCATCCACCGCAAGCACCGCATCCTGCATGGAATCCAGCAGCGCCTCCAGCTCACGGCGGCTCTCCTGCGACCGGGCCAGCGACTGCTCCACATGCCCCGCAGCGCCCATGAGCGCTTTCGAGATTGCCTGAAAGTCCTTGTACCCCGGCTCGTACTCCGCTTCCTGCAGCCGCTCCGCCCCAACCTCCGGCGTCTCCGCAATTGCTGCCGCCGCGCGCTCCAGCGGAGCGATCGCCTGCCGCACCGAATACGTCGTCCACACCGCCGCCAGCGCCGCCCACCCAAGCACCGCGAGCACCGTGATGTACCAGTCTTTCTGCGGAACCAGCGCTCGAGTCAGCGCCACAAACGCCATCGCCAGCGTCAGTCGCAGAAAAACGGTGATCAGAAAATTACGCTTCACCTGCGACCCCGCATCTTTGCTCTCTGCTTTGTCATTCCCGCAGGGAATCTGCTGTTGTCTTCGCGCTTTTCTTTGTCATTCCCGCAGGGAATCTGCTTTGGTCCTTGCTGTTGTCTCGTCCTCACACCATCAACTAAACCACAGCAAACACCAAAACCAGTCATCTCGACCGAGCAACGCGAGTGGAGAGACCCCCGCATTTCGTCCTTCGAATTTCCTTCTCGCTCAACCCACATCAGAACGTGTTCTACCGCATTCGCTCCCGGCGTTACGCCGGCAACGCCTTCGGGATCTCGAACCGGTATCCGGCCCCACGCATCGTCTTCAAATATCTCGGAGTCTCTGCATCCGCCTCGATCTTCTCCCGAATCCGGCGGACATACACATCGACCGAACGAGGAGTTACAAAGCGTGCGTCGCCCCAGACCGCATCCAGCAGGTGGTCGCGGCTGAAGACCCGGCCCGGATGCCGTGCAAGATAGTCCAGCAAACGGAACTCCGTTGCCGTCGTTGTCACCAGTTCGCCACTTACCCGTAGCTGCATCGCACTCGCGTCGATCTCGATGTTCTCAAACTTCAGCATCGAAGGTGCGGTCGGCCGTTCGAATCGCCGCAGCACAGCCTTTACCCTCGCAACCAGTTCGCGGGTCGCGAACGGCTTCGTAATATAGTCGTCCGCTCCCAGTTCCAGACCGTGCACCCGGTCGTTCTCCGCCGCCCTCGCCGTCAGGAAGATGATCGGAATCGAACTGAGGTTCGGGTTCTGCCGCAGTCGCCGGCACAGATCAAGGCCATCGCCCCCCGGAACCATGATGTCCAGCAGAAACAGCGACGGGGGCTGCCGTTCGGCGTCGGAGACGATCTGCGCAATCGCCATATAAGGCTTTACGACATATCCTGCGCTCTCAAGGTGATACTGCACCAACCGCGAAATGTCCGCTTCATCTTCCAGCACAAAAATCGTTTGACTCAAATCCGCAACCCTCGTTCTTCGTACCTGATCTTCAGAAACCGGGTCTCTGAAAGCCCGGGACGCACGCTCTTCGCGCACCTCGATCAGCCTACCCCATCCCGCGCAATCAATTGCAAACAGAAGGTTAATCGCTCCTTGGGACTCTGCTGAGACTCGCTCGTAATCGACCCGAAAGTTGCATCAACCCCTGACCTGCCCGTTTCGGGAATCCCCTAACCGTGCCTGCATCTAAGGTTAGGATAGGTAAAGGCATAGCAATGCCTTCGCACCGGTTCGATCAAAAGTCATGGCATCTACTCCCCTGCACCCGAACACGGCTTCATCCTCTCGCCCTGCGGCGAACGCACTCGTTCTCTGCATCGACGACGAACTCATCGGTCTGAAGGTGAGAAGGATCCTGCTCGAGCGCGCCGGTTACACCGTCGTCAGTGCTCTCGAAGGTTCGGAAGGAATCGACATCTTCGCCCGCGAGCCCGTCGCCGCCGTCGTCCTCGACTATGCTATGCCGGGAATGAACGGCGCCGAGGTGGCAACTAAAATGCGCGAGATCAAGCCCGAAGTGCCCATCCTTCTTCTCTCAGCCTACGTCGGGCTGCCAAAAGAGGTCACTTCACTTGTCGACGTCTACATGACCAAGGGTGAGGGTGCCCCAACCCTTCTAAAAAAACTCCACATCATGCTCTCGGTCACGTCGTCATGACGGAACTTGAATCCTTTTCGCGTTCGGGAACGTAACCTGCCTGACCTTCAATTATCAGAAGCCTAGTTTCTATCGCAAGCCTAGTTTGCCAGGGACAGCACTTTGAATCTTCGCCACTTCAACCGGATCGTCCGCCAGGTACTCATCTTCCCCATTCTGGCGCTCATCATTGTTGCAGGTGCCCTCTACTGGCAGATCAGCACATCCTCAGGCACCGTAGACCGGATCCAGGACTCCGACGAAGCGATTGCCCAGACGAATCTGATCGGACGCCTCATCATCGATGAAGAATCCGCCCTGCGTGGCTACATCGCCACCGGGGATGAGCGTTTCCTCGATCCTTACAATAAGGCAGTTGACGCCTTTCCCGGCAGCCTCAAGTATCTGAACGAACGTAAGCTGGACGATGACGAAAAGAAGAAAGTCGCGCAACTGGTCGCCGACCACGATATCTGGCGCGACTCCTTTGCCGCTCCGCTCATTGCCGAGACCCGCGCCCGTGGAGGCGATCAGCCAGCCACCCGCGACGTCGTTCTCAATCTGCACGGCAAGCAGTTGATGGATTCCGTTCGCACCGACCTCACCGCCGTCGTGGAAGCCTCCGAAATCCATCGTGCTCGTCGTGTCACCCGCTGGCGGGTGCAGGTCCGCAGCACGGTCATCGGTCTGCTCGTACTTGCCGTCGCCATCGGACTCTGCATAGGGCTCTTTACCCGTAGCCGGCTCCACGTAGTCTCTGCGGCCTACCAGACCTCGCTCGGTGCGCTCAACGCCAAGAACGAAGAACTCTTCCTGTCAGAACAACAGCTCCGCACCACCCTCGCTTCCATCGGGGACGGAGTCATCACCTGCGACGCCTCCGGCAACATACGCATGATCAATCAGGTTGCCTCCGAACTCACCGGCTGGGGAATCAGTGAAGCAAGTGGCCGCCCTTTAGCATCCGTCTTCCATATTCTTCATGCAACGACGCGTGAGACCGTCGAAGACCCGGTCTCGAAAGTAAAGCGTCTGAATGCGGTAGTCGGTCTCGCCCACAACACCCTGCTCGTCCGCAAGGATGGCGCCGAGCTCGAAATCGACGACAGCGGCGCTCCCATTCGCGATCAGGACGGCACGATTACCGGCGTCGTTCTCGTCTTCCGCGACGTCACGCTAGAAAAACGCACTCAGGCAGCTCTCATATCAAATGAGAAACTCGCCGTCGCCGGCCGCCTCGCCGCCTCGATCGCCCACGAGATCCACAATCCCCTCGACGCCGTCGCCAACATGCTCTATCTCATGAGCTCCGGCAGTACCCCTGAAGAGAACGCGCAGTTCGTCTCCATGGCCCAGCAGGAGATCAGCCGCGTCACCCAGATCAGCCGGTCGATGCTCAGCCTCTACCGCGAATCGACCGCCCCGGTCCTCGTGAACATCAAAGAGATCCTGGAAGGTACCCTCGTCCTTCTCGATCACCTCGTCGTCGAGCACAAATCAGCCATCTCGGTCTCCTTCTCAGGAGAACTGACCGTTTCCGGCTTCCCCGCCGAACTCCGCCAGGTCTTCACCAATATCATCGTCAACGCAATTGAGGCTGCCGGCGACGAAGGCCGCATTGTTGTCGAAGCCACCCACCTTCCCCCTGGAACCGCCGGCACCGGCGAGCGCCACGAAGATGGCGTCCTCGTCGAGGTGGTCGACAGCGGCCCCGGCGTCGCCGAGAACGCCTCCCCCAGTCTCTTCACCCCGTTCTTCTCCACCAAGGGAGAGCAAGGCACCGGCCTCGGCCTCTGGGTCAGTCGCGGAATCATCCGCAAACACGGCGGCTCAATCGACCTGATCAGCCGTCCCGACACCCACGGCGCGATCGCCCGCGTCTTCCTCGCCACCGTCCCCGTCATCTCCCCCGGCGCCGATTGAAAGAATCTTAAGAAACGTCATCTCGACCGAGCAACGCGAGCGCAGAGATCCCGCATTTCTCTCCCAGCCATATCAAGGCGGGTGCCCCATATCTGGCGGTCTCACCGCCAGATGTGGACGGTACCGTGCCTACCCACGAATGGATCGTGGGTGCCCCACCACCCCGCCATCTCGACCGAGCAACGCGAGCGGAGACCCCCGCATTTCTCTTCCAGCCACATCAAGGCGGGTGCCCCATATCTGGCGGTCTCATCGCCAGATGTGGGATAGCGCCACCACACCTTCAAAAGCACAAAGTCAAACCAACCGTTGCGGCACGCGCGCTTCCGGCTTATACCTTCGCCTCCACCACAATTCAAAAGAAATTCAGATTCAAGGATGGCCATGGCGAACCAGAGTCGTACCCCTTGGTGTCTCTTCCTCCTCGTGGTAATTGCAGCCACCACCACGCCCGTCGCTGCGAAACCGCGTGACCTCACCGAATACACGCTGCGGGTCCACATCTTCCAATCGCAATGGAGTCCCCAGGGCACCTTCTACGGTCAAGGTTCGGGCATCGCTAACCTCTATGACGGTCCGAACGTTCGCGGAATCACTTTTTCTTACGAATGTCCAATTCAGTACCAGCAATCTGTAGGCAACGAAGCTTATCGCGCCAGATGGAAGAAAGCCGAAAAGACCATCGAACTCGTAGGCACCAAGGTCGGCAGTCCTGATAAGTCGGACACCTGTGAGTTCAAGATCACGCTGCATGATTTTGTCTACGACGTGCAAAACGGCACCATCGCCACCTTCACCCCGGAGCAATATAAGATCCGGCTCGGCGCGGCTCTGCCTACGAGGGGAAATGTGGACATAGACCCCGCGCACTATCCCCTGCGAATGTCCGTGCTGCAATCGAGTTGGGAGTCGCCGCTCAATGGCGTGCGTAAAGGGACCGCTGTGGGAATCTTCTGATCGGTCGAAAGCTCTCCTCAGCCGACTTCACGACAAGTTGCAACGCAGCGTTCGGCCCCACTTCAGAGAACCACTACTACGCGGCCATCTGGGTCCACGAAGGCACGGAACTGGGCGTCCTCCTCAGGACGCAGGATGGCGCGACGCTCTGCACCTTGAACATCAGTCTTCATACCGACATTTACGTGCTGGAAAACAGCACCATCAAAGCAATTCCACAAGAGGAATATCTGAAGGCCCACCCGAACTAATGTGAGCAGGATGCGGAACCTCTCATCTTCCAAGCGCCGTCCTCACAATCCCCGGGTGCCCCACCCATTACTCGCCTTTGGCCATGGATGGCTTCCAACACGCCAGCCGTCATCTAGACCGGAGGAAAGCGCAGTAGAGAAACCTGCGTTTCCCTCGCAAGGCACTTACTGCAACACTTTCCCCACAATCCCCGCCGCCCGCTCACACTCCCCCCGGCTCACGTCCAGATGTGTCACAAACCGCACCGCATGCGTTCCAATCGCACTCGCTAACAGGCCCTTTGCCTTCAGTCCCGCCACAAACTCCGCCGCCCCGCCGTCCACTAACCTGAAGATGATGATATTGGTCTGCACCGCCTCCAGATCGATCTCCACCTTGGCAGACGCCGCAACCGCTTCCGCCAGCACACGAGCGTTCGCATGGTCCTCCGCCAGCCTTTCCGGGCCATCTTCAAGCGCAATTAACCCCGCAGCCGCAAGGATCCCCGCCTGCCGCATCCCTCCGCCAAGCGCCTTACGAACACTCCGCGCCTTCGCGATTGCATCCTTGCTCCCAACCAGCATCGATCCAACCGGAGCCCCCAGTCCTTTCGACAAACAAAACATTACCGTATCGAACCCACTCGTGAGCTCCGCAACCGGAATCCCCAACGCCGCCGCGGCATTGAACACTCGCGCCCCATCCAAATGGACCGGCAGTCCAGCCTTCTTCGCACCCTCCCAGATCTCCTCAAAGACAGCCAGCGGAGTCACCGTTCCGCCAGCCATATTGTGCGTGTTCTCGACACAAACCAGCCCTGTCTGCGCCCGGTAGTAGATCGGCGGTGCGATCACCGGAGCGATATCCGCCCACGTCAAAATGCCCCGCTCCGCCGCCACTGTGCGTACCTGGCATCCGGCAAACGCGGCAATCATGCCCATCTCCCAGTCCAACACATGCGACCGCGCCTCACAGATCACCTCCTGCCCATGCTGCGTATGCAGCCGGATCGCAATCACGTTGCCCATCGTCCCGGTCGGCACAAAGATCGCCGCCTCGCGCCCAAAGACCACCGCCGCCCGCTCCTCCAGTTGGTTAACAGTCACATCTTCCCCGTAGACATCGTCGCCTACCTCAGCCGCCGCCATCGCCGCCCGCATCTTCTCCGACGGCTTCGTTACCGTATCGCTTCTCAAATCAATCAACTGCAATCTCCTTTTGTTATAAGTCGCATCTATCAAATTTTGTCATCCTCTGCGCGCAGCGCGGAGGATCTGTTTTCCCATCCATCAACGGACATTTGGATGCCCCACCCATGGCTCGCTTTTTGCCATGGGTGGGATCGAACCACCGATCAACCCACCACCGCAACTCACGCGCTGGGTGCCCCATATCTGGCGGCCTTCTCGCCAGATGTGGGGAGCGGTCAAGCCACCACCCGCAGCAACTCCCCAAACACCTCGTTCGAAACCACTCTCCCCCGGTCCGTCAGCATCACTCGCGCACCGTCCCGCCGCAACAAACCACCCTCCACCAACTCCCGCACCGCCTCAGCACACCCATCCACCCGCCCCGCACCGAACCCACGCCGAAGCTCCGCAAGGTCAACCCCAACATTTCTCCTCAATCCTAGAAACAGCGTCTCCTCAAACACCGCATCCTCATCCACTACTGTCACCTCGCGGTCCGCACCCGCCGCATATGCCTCCAGCGAAGCCGCATTCGCAAACCGTACCGACTCCACACCCCGCCGCAGCATCGAGTGCGCATCCACCCCAACGCCTACATAAGGCTCCCGCGACCAGTACTTCAAGTTGTGCCGCGATTCATGACCGCCTCGCGCGAAGTTCGAGATCTCATACTGCTCCAGCCCGGCCGCCTCAAATCGCTCACAGGACCGCGCATAAAACTCCGTCATCGCTTCATCGCTCGGCACCGCCGTGGCCTGATAACGTGGCCCACCCGCAATCAATTCTTTCCCCAGCCGCGACTCCTCATCCACCTCCAACATATAAACCGAAGCATGGGGCACCTTTGCCTCAATTACCGCATCGAGCGACCTCTCCCAACTCTCCGCAGTCTGCCTTGGCAGCCCCGCAATTAAATCGAGGCTGATCTCCCCAATCCCAGCCGCCCTGACTCGCGCAATCTCCGCCAGGCACTGCTCCGCCGTATGCAGTCTTCCCACCGCCGCCGACTCCGCATCGACAAAAGACTGCACCCCGAAGCTCACCCGGTTCACTCCCTGCCGAATCACCTCATCCAGCGTCGCGTCAGCAATCTGTCCCGGAGCGCATTCCAGCGTGATCTCCGCGCCCCTCACCAGCACAAACTCACCCCGCAACGCAGCAAACACTCTTTGCAGTTGCCCTGGTTCCAGCAGACTCGGAGTTCCGCCGCCGAAGTAAACGCTGTCGACCACACCCGGCAGCTCCGCCCCAAGCTCCGCAGCCCGCATCTTCAAGCTCTGAATCTCGGCTACGAGCGAGTCGACATACCCATCCATCCGCTCCAGCCCAAACGCCCCCGAAGCGAAGTTGCAAAACGAACACTTCGCCCGGCAAAACGGAACCGAGATATAAATGCCCACAGACTCCGTCACCCCAACACCCTCAGAAGCAATTCTTTCACGCCGATCTCCTTCTGTACTTGCCGTCATCCTGAGCGAAGCGAAGGATCGCGCGCGTTTCATTACACCTCAACCGGTCGAAGCTTTTACCCGTCCAAAGCCCACACCCACCGGCCCCGTCAACCCGCCATCGATCAGCCCCAAACCCGCCCACAGACCGCCTTATACCGTGCCACAATTTCCTCCTCCAGCTCATGCCGCCCATCGCGCAGAATGAACCGCCCACCCACAACAACATCTCTCACCGCCGTCCTCCCCATCCCAAACACGATCCCCGAGAGCAGTCCTGAACTCTCACCTGCAATCGAAAGGTCCTCCAGATCGATCGTCACGAAGTCTGCGAACTTCCCTTCCGCCAGTTCCCCCGCCTCAATCTTCAGCGACCGCGCTCCATTCTTCGTCGCACAATCAAACAGCCGCTCGGCGATCGCCTTCCCTTCGATCCCATCAAGCACCGCCCGCTCCTGCTGCTGCAATCGCAGGTGAAAATCGAGCTGCCGCGCATCTTCCAGCGGATCGATCTGCGCCTGGCTATCCGACCCCAGCGCAATCGGAATTCCGGCCCGCACCGCCTTGTCCGCCGCCAGAATCCCATCGCCCAGGTTCCGCTCCGTCGTCGGGCAGGAACAAACCGTTGCCCCCGCATCCGCCAGCAACGCAATCTCCGCCTCCGAAATATGGATCGCATGGACCGCAGTAAAGTCGCCGCCCAGCAGTCCATTCCTCGCCAGCAGAGCCACCGGCGTAGCCCCATACTCCCGTTCACAAGCCGCATTCTCCGCCACCTGCTCCGCCAAATGCATATGGATCGGCAAACCACGATTGCGTCCCCACGCAACGATCTCCCGCAAATCCGCAAGCGGCACCGCGCGGATACTATGCGGCGCAATCCCCACGGTCACGCCCGGACACGCCGCTATCAGCGCTTCCGTGTGCTTCAGGAACGCATCGGTCGTCTCAAAGAAACGCGTCTGCCCCAGATCCGTCGGCACCTCGAATCCAGACCGCAAGTACGCCGCCCGCAGCAGCACTATCCGTATCCCGACCGACTCCGCCGCCGCGATGACCCGCTTGCTCAACTCATTCGGATCGTCGTAAACCTGACCATTTGCGTCTGTATGCAGGTAATGAAACTCCCCAACCGTGGTCGTCCCCGCCTTCACCATCTCAAGGAACGTCATCCGCGCGACGTCGTAAACATCTTCCGGAGTCAACATCGCCGCCGCGCGATACATCGTCCCCCGCCAGGACCAGAAATCCCTGCCGCTCACCGCACGTGACTCCGCCCGCCCACGAATCAACCGCTGAAAGCTGTGCGAATGAACATTGATGAATCCCGGCAGCAACGCTTTGCCACCGAACCGCAATCCGCTCTCTGGGCCACCAGCAAGAATCGTTCCGGCGTTGTCCACTGCAAGCGCCGCACCAGCGACAAACGTTCCATCGCGATACATCAAGTCCGGCCTCACGAAGAAACTCACGCCCGCACTCCCGCAATCCAGGTCTCTCTCACCGCATTCGCGCCCAGCGTATAGGCAAGCGACCTCCAGTCACGGTGCTCCAGCACCAGAAAATCCGCTCGCTGTCCCACTTCAATCCTTCCCGCATCGCGCAAGCCAAGCGCACGAGCCGCATTCACCGTTCCCGCCACCAGCGCCTCCTTCGCGGTCAACCCATTCAACCTCACCGCAAGCGCCACCGCCGCAGACATCGAATACAGGGGACTCGACCCAGGATTCAAATCGGTTCCCACCGCAACCGCCGCTCCCGCATCAATCAAGCCCCGCCCGGGCGCAGCTGGCAACCCCAGGTGGAGCGAGACCCCCGGCAGCATTGTGGCAATCGTCTCCGCGCCTGCAAAGCCCGCATACTGCTCCGGCGTGCAAGCCTCCAGATGATCGACACTCAGCGCTCTCATCTGCAGCGCCAGTTCAACGCCGCCCACCGAATGAAACTGCTCTGCATGCAGCTTGATCCCAAGCCCAAGATCCCGCGCACATTCGAGCATCTTCTCCGCCTCCGCCGCCGAAAACGCCTCGCGCTCCACAAACACATCCACTGCCGTCGCGAGCCCCCGCCGCGCCACGGCCGGTATAAGTTCGCCAACCACCCGCGCAACATACCCCTCCCGCTCGCCCGTCCCTGCCGGCGGAACATGAATCAGCAAGGACGGAACAATCCTCGCCCGCGTCGTGTCTTGAAGCGCAGCGATTGCTTCCAGCATTGCAATTTCACCCTCAATAGAAAACCCGTACCCCGACTTCACCTCAACCACCGTCGCACCCGAAGCTACCAGCGCCGCGATCCTTGACCGCGCCGAGGCCACCAACTCATCAAGTGAAGCCGCAGCCGTCGCACGAATCGTGCTGCGAATGCCACCTCCCGCCGCAAGTATCTCCTCGTACGTCTTACCCGAACTCCGGGCATCGAAGTCCGCCAGCCGGTCTCCCGCCCACACCGCGTGGGTATGCGGATCGACGAGCCCCGGAACCACCGCCCTTCCTCCTACATCGATCCGCGCCGCAGCCTCACACCTCCAATCCCTAGCTTTCCCGACCCACACAAATCGTCCGTCAGCAACGGCAACCGCCGCGTCCATCGTCACGGAAACGGAACTCATCTCCACTCCATGCTTCGCCCCTGCGCCCAGCGGAGTAGCCAGTTGCGATATCCCCGTCACCAGCAAGTCACAATGCATCGGCTTCCCACCTGATCACCCGTGCGAAAAATGCCATTCTCAGTCTCACCATCTACCGCTTGAACGAAGTGCCATCATCCACCGCCCCACAAAAAGTGTCATTTTGAGCGAAGCATCGTGCAGTTTCACCGCAGGATGCAAAGTCGAAGGACCTGCGTCTGCTCTACCTCTTTGTCTACACGCACTACCACTACAGACTCGGCATATCCAGCCCACGCACGTTCGCCACCCTGCGCGCCTTCTCATATCCGGCATCCGCATGCCGCATCACTCCCATGGCCGGATCGTTCACCAGGCACATCCGCAGCCGCTCCTCCGCCTCATCGCTTCCGTCAGCTACCGCCACCAGCCCCGCGTGCTGGCTGTACCCCATCCCAACTCCGCCGCCATGATGAAAACTCATCCACCCCGCTCCGCTCGCAATCCCCGTCGCAAAGTTCAGAAGCGCCCAGTCCGAAACCGCATCCGACCCATCGAGCATCGCCTCGGTCTCGCGAAATGGGCTCGCCACCGACCCCGCATCCAGATGGTCGCGCCCAATCACGATCGGCGCAGCCAGCTTCCCCTCGCGAACCATGCGATTGAAAAGCAATCCCGCCTTGTCCCGCTCGCGATACCCCAGCCAGCAGATCCTCGCCGGCAGTCCCTGAAACGCAATCTCCGTCGACGCAAACCCGAGCCACTCCTGCAATCGCTTGTCCTCCGGAAACAACTCCAGCAGCGCCTTATCTGTCTTTGCTATGTCCGCCGGGTCGCCCGACAACGCCACCCACCGGAATGGCCCACGCCCTTCGCAGAACGAATCACGAATGAACGCCGGCACGAACCCCGGATAATCCATCGCATTCGTCACACCAGCCAGCTTCGCCTGGGTTCGTAAGTTGTTCCCGTAATCGAACGCAATCGCCCCTGCCTGCTGCATCGCCAGGATTGCCCGCACATGCCCGGCAATCGAACCCCGCACCCGCGCCGCATACTCGTCGGGCTTCGAAGACCGCACCAGATTCAAGTCCTCATCCGCATCCGAAGGCGGCAGGTAGCCCCACATCGGATCGTGCGCGCTCGTCTGGTCTGTAACCAGATCAGGCACAAATCCCTTCGCTACCATCTGCGGCAAAATCTCCGCCGCATTCCCCAGCAGCCCGATCGACAGCGGCGTCCTGTTCTTCTTCGCCTCCAGAGCCATCGCCAGTGCATCTCCCAGCGAAGCCGTCGCCTTATCCAGATACCGCGTCGCCAGCCTTCGCTCAATCCTCGCCGCATCGACCTCGATGCAAAGACTCACGCCCCTTGCCAGCTTCACCGCCAAAGGCTGCGCCCCACCCATCCCACCCAGCCCCGCTGTCACTGTGATCGTCCCCGCCAGCGTGTCGTTGAAGTACTGTTTCGCCGCGGACTTGAATGTCTCGTAGGTCCCCTGCAGAATGCCCTGCGTTCCTATATAGATCCAAGAGCCCGCCGTCATCTGCCCGTACATCATCAGCCCTGCCGCATCCAGTCGGTCAAACTCCTCCCAGTTTGCCCACTTCGGCACCAGGTTAGAGTTCGCAATCAAAACCCGCGGAGCCAGCCGATGCGTGTCCATGACCCCGACCGGTTTGCCCGATTGCACCAGCAACGTCTGCGTATTCTCCAGTCGATCCAGCGTCTCGACGATCTTATGAAAGCACTCCCAGTTCCGAGCCGCCTTCCCTCGGCCGCCGTAGACGATCAACTCCTCCGGCTTCTCCGCAACCTCCGGGTCGAGATTATTCATCAGCATCCGCTTGGCTGCTTCCTGGATCCACCCTTTTGCCGTCTTCATATTCCCTCGGGCAGCCTGCACCGGAACGTAGGTCAACGCCCCACCCCCGCAACTTCCCTCACCGAACTCTCATGAAATCCACCTGCCCTGACAAACGCCGCCGCCCTCTCCATAGGCATCGACAACACGCAATCTTCCGTCCACCCCGGCACCTCTTCCCGAAACGCCCGCCTCGCGTCCTCGAGCACCTCCGTACTCACATCCCCGCGCAGATCAAGCCCCCTCACCGCTGACATCATCTCAATCGCCACCACCATCTCCGCCAGTTCGACCGACTGGGCCAGCTTCAACGCCGACGTCATGCCCATACTCACGAAGTCCTCCTGGTTCCCGCTCGTCGGGATCGACCCAATCGAGGCGGGAGTTGCCAACACCCGTATCTCGGCAACCAGGGAGGCTGCGGTCACTTGCGCCATCATCAGCCCCGACTCGATCCCCGGCCTCGCCGCAAGAAATGCTGGCAGCCCCTCGTTCAGTGAAGGATTCATCAGCCGCTCACTCCGCCGCTCCGAGATCCCCGCTATTTGGTACAGCGCAATTGCCAGCTGATCCAACACCAAAGCCAGCGGCGCTCCATGAAAATTTCCGCCGGAAAGAATCACCGCGTCGCCATCAAGCTCATCGTTACCCGTAAACACCAGCGGATTGTCCGTCGCTGAATTCAGCTCAATCTCAAACACCCGCCGCGCCTCCGCCAGCGCATCCCAGTACGCCCCATGCACCTGCGGAATGCACCGCAAACAATACGCATCCTGAATCCGAGCCCCGCCCTCGCCCTGCGACCGGCGAATCGGGCTCGCCGCCAATAACTCCAGCAGGTGCCCCGCACTCAGCATCTGTCCAGGGTGCGGTCTCGCAGCATGGATTCTTCGGTCGAGCGCCGTCGTGGTTCCGCGCAGAGCCTCCATCGTAAACGCCGCCGCCGTCTGGGCCGAACAGAACAGCGCCTCCAACCTCGTCAGCAGCAGGCATCCATAGGACAACATCGCCTGCGTTCCATTCAGCAGCGAGATCCCCTCTTTCCCTAACAATCGCAGCGGCTTTAACCCTGCAAGCTGCAGACACACAGCCGCCGAAAACACCTCGCCATGAAACTCAGCCGAGCCCTCACCGATCAGTACCAGCGCCAAGTGCGCCAGCGGTGCAAGATCGCCACTCGCTCCAACGCTCCCCCGCGACGGCACCACCGGCGTGATCCCGAAGTTCAACAGATCGCAGATCCTCTCCGCAACCACCGGCCTGATTCCGGACAGCCCCTTCGCCAGCACGTTCGCCCGAATCAACATCATCCCGCGGACCACGCTTGTCGGCAGCGGCTCTCCTACACCACAGCAATGCGACCGCACCAGGTTCAACTGCATCTGCTCGATCTCGGTCTCTGCCAGCCGGATATTCGCCAGCATTCCCACGCCCGTGTTCAAGGCATACACCGGCTTCGTCCCACCCATCGCGTCTTCGACAAACTCCCGCGAAGCCCACATGCGCTTCATCGCCGCAGCAGAAACCCTCACCGGCGCCGTCGAATCTGCCACAGCCACTACATCCGCTACACCCAGACTTTGTCCATCCAGAACGATCATCCTCCAAGCCTAGAGAACGCGACGTCTCGCCAGAACCGAGAATCCCCGGTTATCATCACTTATTCCGTGGATTCCCGTTTTAGATAGGTCGAACTCAACGAATCTCTTCACCTTTAGTTAGTTTGAGGAACGACTGTCATCCTGAGCCAAGCCTATCGGGCTCTTGCGATACGCGAAGTCGAAGGACCTCCGGTTCGCTTCAGGAGAAGCCCATGCATCCCATGCTCGACCTGCACGACAAAAAGATCCTCCTTGAACTCTCCGCCGAAGCTCGTCTTGCTTTCGCCGAACTCGCCCGCCGCATCGGCCTCAGCCCATCCGCCACCACCGAACGCGTCAAGCAGCTTGAAAGCCTTGGCCTCATCCGCGGCTACCGCGCCGACCTCGACCTCAAGGCACTTGGTCTCACCATTACCGCCTTCATCCGCATGACCTGCGACGGCCCCCGCTACCAGCCGTTCCTGAAATTCCTGAAGACCCTCGACCCGGTGCAGGAGTGCCACCACCTCACCGGCGGCGACGCCTTCCTCTTGAAGGTCGCCCTGTCCTCAACCGAAGACCTCGAACGCCTCATCGAGAAGCTGCTCCCCTACGGCTCACCCACCACCAGCATGGTGCTCTCCACCCCGGTCGACCGCGCCCCCGCCGCCCACCTCCTCCGCAATCTCTAATGCTTTGGGTCGTCATTCCCGCAGAGAACCCAAGTCTCCAGCCTCAAACATCAAGCAAGGCGGTTGCACGCATCCCCGCCACCACCTTCGCCGTCGTCACCGCCTGCCCCACATGCCTCTGCGTATGCTCCGCGCAATGCACCAGCAGCCCACCTACCGTACTCGGCAAAAGCGCCCGTCCTACACCGCGCACCTCTTCGTAAATCGCTGGCGAGATCAACCTCACCCGAACAGCCGCCTCTTCCAGTCCTGCCCTCACCTCATCCAGCACCACCGACGCCAACGTCCCTGGATTCATCTCACTCCGAAGCGCATCCATCTGCTCCGTAGAAAGCTGCCGCCCTTCCGAATACGTCAGCAGCCGATCCAGGCTCCTCACAACATGCCGCAGATGAAACCCCACCGCAGCCACCCCAAACGGCCGCGCCTCCATCTCTGCATCCGACAGCCCTGCACACCACCGCTCCACATCCTCCGCCGCCAACTCCAGCGCGTGCAGCACCTGCCGACGCACCGCATCCACTTCGTTCAGCGTCCCTCGCAGCCAGGGCTCAACCATCAAACGTCTCCTCTTCTAACTCCGCGAAGATCGAAACATCCCGCCTTCAGATCCCGGACCATTACATAGCGCACCGCAGGATCCCCAAACATCGCCCTAATGGCCGCCTCGTGGCTGCCGTCATTCACGCGCCGTTGTGACACCACTCGCTGTTCCGAGTCATATCCTTCGATGACCGCCGCATAAGGTAATAGTTCCACCGGATATCCTGTTTTTTGCGCAAACCGCTCGCACCTCTCAGTATGAACAAAGATCGGTCCAGGCTGCGGGATCATCCCCTCTTCACGGAACGGATTATAGGTAAACAGCGTCCTCTCCTCTTCGCCAATCCGGAACGGCTTCAAACAGTGGCGGCAAGGCCCATGCCCCTTCGCCATGGCAGTCGATGCCGGATGCCCATACCCCGGCGACTTCATCGTCTCCCAAACTGCTCCGCAATCTCCGTCGGCAGTGCAATCACCTGAACTTCCATCTCTATCTTCCTCTCCGGCCTGTGTGTTCCGCCGTCAGAAGAAGCATCGCCGATAACCCGAACCGCAACACTCCGCTTTGTTTACCCAAAGTGTTCTGGCCTCTCGATCTACAACCCTTTACCTTTTCGAAACTCCCGCACCACATCACCGACATCCCGATGCTGAGCATCCACGTCATCATTCATCGCCTGAACCTCATTCGCACTTACTTTGCCTGCCAGCAGTTCGATCGCCTTCTGGATCTCCGGATGCTTCTTCACCGAATCCCCCCGCACCAGCGGAACCGCCTCATACGGAGGGAAGTAGTGCTTGTCATCCGCGAGCACCACAAAGCCGAGCGCCCGGATCGGCCCATCGGTCGAGTTCCCCGCCACCATGTCCACCTGCTTCGCCACAAGCGCCCTGTACAACAAGCCGAGATCCATCACCCGGGGCGGACCCTCAAATCTCAACCCGTACGTCGCTTCCAGACCCTTCAGCCCATCTGGCCGTTCCTCAAACTCATACCCCACACCCAGCCGTTCAATCCCGCCCGAACCTCGATTCTTAGAAGTCCGGTCGGGATCAGAAGCGGGGTGCCCGACATCTCCATGTTGAGACGCGGAATCCGACACTCCCGCACCGCCTTGCAGCCGAGCCACATCCGAGATCGTCTTTACCCCCAACCGCTTTGCATCCTCCCCGCGCACCACCATCGCGAATGTATCCTCGAACCCCATCCCAGGCCCTACCTCCACCTTAAACCTGTCGTTGTAAAGCTTTGTGATCGTCGCCCGAACTGACCCGGCGTCCCGCTGCCCGACCGGCGGCAATGGCTGCTTGAGGATCGCCGTCAGCGCCGTTCCCGTGTACTCCACGTAGCCATCGATCCGCCCGCTCACCAGGGCCTGCTGGCAAAGGTAGCTCCCGGCTAGATAAAACCGCCGCGCCACCCTGTACTCCGGTTGCCCTTCCTTCGCAAAGACCGCCTCGATCTCCTGCGCAAGCAGCTCCCCGAGTACCACCTGCTCGGTAAAGTTCTTCGCCCCAATCGTGATCCGCGACGACCTTGGCGGCGCGCAGGCCGTCATCAGCAGGCATCCCGCAATCAGAACGAAAGAAAACCCGACCCGCGTTGGCTGATGATTCCTTGATTCCAGGTTCCTGCTGCTCAACGCCTCACCGCCAGCCGCTTCTCGAGCAGCCCCAACCCGGTGTCCGCTGCCAGCGCCAGCAGCGCCGCCGGGATCGCTCCCGCCAGCACCAGCCCATTGTCGACACTCGCGACCCCACGAAAGATCAGCTCTCCCAACCCCCCCGCGCCGATCGCCGCCGCGATCGTAGCCACTCCCACGCAGGTCACCGTGGCCGTCCTTAAACCCGCCAGAATCACGCTTGCAGCAAGCGGAAGTTCCACCTTCAAGAGCCGCTGCATCTGATTCATTCCAAGTGCATTAGAAACATCAACTAAAGCCGGGTCGACGCTTCCAATCCCCGCATAGGTATTCCTCAGAATTGGGAGCAGCGCATATCCCGTCAAAGCGAGAATAGCTAAGCGCGCCGCATTCTCGCCAAGCCATGGAACGGGTAGCAGCAACCCAAACAAAGCCAACGAAGGAACCGTCTGAACCACGTTCGCAATTGCAATCACCGGCCCCGCCAATCTCTTCCGCCGGGTCAGCAGGATCCCGAGCGGCAATCCGACAGCCGCCGCCAGAAGCATCGCGCTTACCGTCAACCAGAGATGCTCAAACGTCAGCCGCGCAATCTCCCACCCATGTGCCCGCAGAAATGCTTCACTTGCGATCACGCTGGCACAGCCCGATGCACAGCGGCGACATACGCCTTAACATGATCATTTTGTGAGTGCAGTACGTCGCTTGAAGACAGGTCCGCCACAACTGCCCCGCTTTCGAGGAACACAACACGCGTCGCCAGGTAAAGTGCCTCATCTAGATCATGCGTTACGAGCAGCACCGTCTTCTTTACCCGGGCGAGAAGCTCCCGCACCATGGTCTGCATCTCCGCCCGCGTGATCGGATCGAGTGCCCCGAAAGGCTCATCCATTAGGAGCACTGCGGGGTCGGTTGCCAGCGCCCGCGCCAGTCCCACCCGCTGCCGTTGTCCTCCTGAAAGCTGCCATGGGTACCGCGCCCGATACCCCTCGAAGTCCAGCCCGGCGAGCCCAAGCACCTCCGCCGCCCGACTTGAGATCTCTGCCTTCGATCGACCCGCAAGCTCCAACGCAAGCCCGGCATTCCGCTCCACCGTCATGTGAGGAAAGAGACCAGTCTCTTGGATGACGTATCCTATCGAGCGCCGCAAAGCTTCGAGAGATGAACTATTTACAGCTTTCCCCTCAACCAGCACCTTACCATCTGAGGGAAGTACCAGTCCGTTCACCATTCGCAGCAGGGTCGTCTTGCCCGATCCACTGCGACCCAGCAGTGCGGTCGTCGTGCCTGCCTCAAGTTGTAACGAAATATCCTGCAGCAGCGAGCGTCCCTGCTGTCCCGGCAGGCGAAAGTTCAAACCCACGAACTCAACGCCTGCGTCGGCCATGTCCTCTCCTACAGCGATCCCGGGTAGTGTGCCATCCCTCAAATCGACGTCGTCTTGGAAGCTACAGTTTCAGACGCACCTGGAGCGAGCTTAGGAAGCCTCCACCGGTTCCGTGTCCGCACCGGCGGTTTCGGGCTCGGAAGCAGCGTCCGCACTCACGTCCAACCCACTCCCCGCCTGACCCTTGACCCGAACCACGGTGATCTTGTCGAAGCCCTCCTTAAAAGATGGAGGCCTGAGCCGCTCTGCCATCTTCTGCATCACCTCGTCAGTCACCACGCGCTCGCGCTTCGAGTTCCGCTCCATGCAGACCGCGAGGGGAACATCGAAGAAAACCGCCTGCACCTCGTACTGAAAGCTCTTCGCCATCTTGATCCACTGCTTGCGTTCATGCGGAGAGAGGTTCGTGGCATCGACATAGTTCCATGGCATCTTCGCGATCAAACGCGCACGGAGCAGCGATCGTAGCGTCGAAAACACCAGTCCCTGGTATCGCTGCTCAGTAATGTCGTCGAACAGCAATGTCCGCAGCAGATCACTCGAGAGCGGAATCACCCCGCGACGCTTATACCAGGTCGTCTTCCCTGATCCCGGAAGCCCAATCGCCAGCACAACGTATCCACGCGGAGCCTTCGGCGAAGCCGCCAGTTCGGCCGGCGGAGCGCCCAGCCCCAGCGTCTCCGGTTGCGTCTCGACCACGATCTTGCCCTCGCCCTCAGCCGGCGCGAAAGGGGCCGGAGCCTCAGGGAAGCTTGCCATAGGTGTCAGCGGCGCTTCAGAATCAACCGGACGGGCCATCGGTTCCGGGTAGTTCGGCCTCAAAGGAGCCTGCTGGCCTGCTGGCAATTCCTGCCCGCTTTTGCCTGTGGACTCTGACTCATTCGGTCCACGTCTCGAACGTCTTCTCATTTTTTCGCTTATCCATTCGCGCAACTCGCGCATGGGTTGGTTATAACAGGGCGCTCCGCGCTGTCGCAAATCCTGTGCACGTTTCCGCTCTTGACTGAACTCGCTCGCACGCGGAGACGGTTCACACGCAGTCCCAACCCTACCTGCCTCCGTCGCCCGATCCATAACGCGAAAAAGGCTTGGCCAAGTGCGAGGCTTCCCGGATCACAGCACACAGTCCGGCGGTCATTTCTAAAGCTTTCCGTCCCAAAGCCGCAATTCCGCCTCTTGCGGCTGCTCCTCCACGCGACTCACCGAATCCAGGATCATCGTCGCCCGCGACCCCGCCCGATACTCCGGCCACTCCGGCAAACCCGCCGCCGCAGGCACCCCGCCCTTGATAAACGTCACCCACGCATCGTGCATCTGGGTAGCCAGAGCCGCCTCTGCCCCGGCGTTTGCAATGTCCGCATGCGGCTTCTCCCAAACCAGCCCCACATCGAGCGAGTGGTACGCAAACCCGCTGTACCGGCCTCCGGACTCAGCGAACGCAAGCTCATACATCCAGGCCCTGCCGCCCGCCTTCACATGGGCATCTGTCACCCTTATCGACGGCACCCAGTATTCTTCCGCCGTCACAGCTCGAATCCGCCGCTGCTCGTCGGTCATCTCCGGATACACCTCCTTATACCGGAAGAAGCTTTCGTCAAACGCTGCAAGCCCGGTGTTCCCGAGATTCTGCGCGACAGGATCTTGCGCCGGATGCGTCCCGATAAAAAGCGCGCTCTCATCGCGATTGGTTCCAATCAAAAGCCGCTTGCCGCGCGCAGTTCCCGTACTGACCCCCTGCACGGGCAACCACGGCAACACATTGCCATCGACCTCTGGTCGCAGCGGAAAGTGCTGGGGCCAGCCTTCAAGGAATGGCGTCTGCACCGCGATGATCGAGTCCGCCGCTGCCGTGAGCAGGTTCGTCGGAGAATCCGACGTCGCCTTCTGCCAGGCCTGCCCAAAGCCGCGTCCCACACCCTCAGCGATCTCTTTCGGCCACACCCGTTCCGCTCCTCCACTCTCGGAGATCATCTGCTGGAACAGCAGCATCGCCTCCGGAACTCCCATCAGAATGTCCGTCAGCTTCGCACCAGCGGACTCGCCACCGATCGTCACCTTCCCGGCGTCGCCGCCAAAGCTCGCAACATTATTCCGCACCCAGTCCAACGCCGTAATCAGGTCGAGCACGCCGTTGTTCGCCGTCCCCGCGTACTCCTGGCCGAGCAGAGGCTCCATGTCAAGAAAGCCGAACACGCCCAGCCGGTAGCCTACCGAGATGCAGACGATCCCCTGCCGCGCAAACTCTGCTCCGTCATAAATCGGCTCGAAGGCATGCCCGTCCGTGAAGCCCCCGCCATGTATCCACACAAATACTGGAAAAGGTCCCTTACCTTCAGGCTTCCAAAGGTTCAGATACAAGCAATCTTCGCTATGGGCCACACCCCGTTCGCCCTTCTGCATCGGCGAAGCCGAGAAAACAGTCGCGTCCCGCTCCCCCGTCCAGGCCTTCTTCGCCTGAGGCGGACGAAAACGCAACCGGCCAACCGGAGGCTCCGCAAAAGGAATTCCGCGAAACACCTGAACACCGCGCTCTTTCGTACCGCGAAGCTTCCCAAGCGGCGTCCGCACCACGTCGGAGGTCGAACTCCGCTGCTGCCCTAACAGCCTGCTACCAGCAAACAGAGAGGCCGCAACGATCGACTGTCCCACAAACTCCCGACGAGATATCCAGGATTTACTTACCGGCACGGTGGACCTCGAATCTCACGCTTTCTATCTTAGTTTCTGCTAATGGCCGGTTGTTCTTGTCCCTCGGCGTCCGCGCAATCGCCTCCACTACCTTGACCGATGCCTCATCGCATTGCCCGATGATCGTGAACCCGCCATCCAGTCTTCGCATGGGATGTTCCGTGATGAAGATTTCGCTATTGTTCGTGTCAAGCCCATTGTTCCCAAATGCCAGCCGTCCCGGCCTGTCGTAACTCAGCCCCGGCGCCGTCTCGTTCTTGAACCGGAACCCGATATCTGTCGCCCCGCTGATATCGCCGGTCGGGTCGCCACTCTGGATCACGAAATCCGGGATCACACGGTCGAACGGCATGCCATCATAGAACCGCTTTCCCGTCTCCACCTTCTTCGTCATCGGATCCGTCCAGCTCTTCGTTCCGTCTGCAAGCCCCATAAACACGCCCACCGCAATCGGCGACTCCTTGCTGAACAGCCTGCACACGATCCTTCCCGTGCTCGTCTCGATCATCGCCGTCGGCCCGGTCGGCTCCGGAGCAGTCACCGCCGCCACCGGCAGTTCATTCATCGCCGAAACCACCTCCGCAGCCGGAAGATCTTTCGCAACACCAGGCATCGCCTGACCCTCGCGAACGATTGAGACGTGGTTGATCGCAACCGGCACCGTTGGCTGATTATCCTCCGCTGCCAACCTGTGCGAGATCGCCGACACTACCTTTACCGAGTCCGCATCGCACTCTCCGAAGATTACCGCGCCCTGCCCATCCGCCTCCGCGTTCGCGTGGTCGAGAATCATGAACTCCGACCCGCTCGCTCTCCCTTTGACGCCCCTCATCGCCAGCAATCCCGGCCTGTCGAATTGCATCGCCGGCGTGTCCTCGCTCACAATCTCCGGCTCGGCTGGCTTCGGCCTCTGGCTCGAGCGGCCTCCGCCCCGGATTCCCGTGACCGTCGCATAGATCCTTGTCCCGTCGTAGAAGGGCTTACGATGTACCGCCGTTCCGCTTGCCGGATCGTTCCACTCCTTGGTGCCTTCGACCAGACCGATAAAGTTCGCCGTAGCCTCTGGCCTGTCGGCCTCAAACAAGGTACAGCGAAGCCGCCCCATCGTCGTATCAATCACGGCGATTGGCTTCGGTGTCCAGGGCTCCTCGAGTGTGGCCGCCTGCGCCGGACATGATGCGAATCCAGCGCTCAGGATCAGGAGCGCACCCTCGAATACTTCTGATCTTTTCATGCAAGAGATATATCACCGCTTGCTGTCTGAGAGTAGGACCACTGGGTCGCCTGATATCAATTCGACGCAAAATGTACACTAAGTCAAACTTTGGAAGTCTTGTAACTCACCCGACCAGGAGTCCGTCGGCTGCTCGACACAAAGCAGGGGCTCACTCGATGAAAGATTCGTCCAGGCGTGCAACCGCTCCCAGGATCGATATCCGGGATGTAGCGACCCACGCGCGCGTCTCGATTGCGACCGTTTCGCGCACCATCAATCACATCCCAACGGTGAACCCGGCCCTTGCGGCAAGAGTTTGGAAGGCAGTCTCGGAGCTCAACTACTTTCCAAACACGCAGGCGCGCGCGCTCGTCTCCGGCAAAAGTAAGCTCCTGGGGTTGATCGTCTCGGAGATCACAAATCCCTTCTTCCCGGAGTTGATCCACGAATTCGAACAGGTCGCTATCTCGAAGGGCTACGAAATTCTGATTGGCTCCACGAACTATGAGCCCAGGACCATGGAACTCTGCGCTCGCCGGATGCTGGAACGCAACGTAGACGGCGTCGCCATCATGACCTTCGGCGTAGAGGAGTTCGTGCTGGACCGGTTCATCGCGGAAAACACTCCGATCATCTTCATCGACGCCTCGCCAAAGCACCCTCACAGCGACACCCTCATAGTGGACTACGGAGCAGGAATACACGAAGGTGTTCAGCATCTTGCCGTTCTCGGACACCGCAAGATCGGGTTTATCAGCGGCCCCTTGCGGCTTCACTCCGCCGAACAGCGCCAGACCGCATTTACCGGCTCTCTGCGACAGGTTGGGATAGTGGCGCGTCCAGAATGGATCATCGAGGGCGATCACACCCTGGACGGCGGCCGCGATGCGATGAAGCGGATGCTTGCGCTCAAGGAACAGCCGACCGCGGTGATGTGTTCGAATGACTTGACTGCGATCGGAGTCCAACACGCACTCTTCGAGGCAAACCTGAAGGTGCCGGACGACTTCTCGCTGATCGGCTTCGACGATGTGCATCTGGCGGAGTACACAATTCCTCCGCTCACGACGGTGCGGATGTCCTGCAAGGATCTGGCGCAAGCGGCGGTGGCGAGCCTGATCTCCCGCATGCAGACCGACCCGGGCAGGCCGGAAACGCCCGCCAGCACCAACATCCACACGCGGTTGATCGTGCGCCAAACCACAGGGCTGCCGAAGGGTTCCTTGACTGATCTTGCACGGGCGAGTGCCGCTCATTCCAACACATAAGTGCATTCCGAGAGGCGCTACTCGAGGTTCTGGATCTGTTCGCGTGCGCGCTCAATCTCAACCTTGATCTCCAGGCCGAGTTCCGTGATCTTCAGGCCGTTCTGTGAGGAAGCTCCGCCGGTCTTTGACAATAAAGTGTTCGCCTCGCGGTTAAGCTCCTGGAGCAGGAAATCGAGGCGCTTGCCGAGCGGGCCGCCCTGTTCGAGGAGCGTGACGAAGGCGGCCGTATGGGCGCGTAGGCGAACAATCTCTTCTTCGATGTCACTGCGCTCGGCGAGAAGGGCGGCCTCGGCCAGGAGGCGTTCGTCGGTCGGGATCGATTGCGTCATCTCGAGGATGCGGGTTCGAAGGCGATCGAAGGTGGCGGTACGGGCGCCTTCGCGAAGAAGGCTGACCTCGGCGGCGAGTAGGTCAATGCGCGACATGGAGGCGCGGAGTTCCAGCGCGAGGACCTTGCCTTCGCCAGCGCGTGTCGCGTTGAAGCTGGCGACAAGGTTGGGGACTTCGGCGAGGACTGCGCCGTTTAGAGCGTCAGACTCTTCAGGGGTTGTGGGCTGCTGCTTCGAGATCATGCCCGGCATGCGGAGAATCTCGTTGAGGTCGGGTTCGGTGGCGAGACTGTGAGTTGCGGCAGCCGCGCGGAAGACCTCAATGTAATCGGTAATCTGTTGGTGGTTGAGAGAGAGTCCGGAGCGCGCCTGACGATCCATTTGCAGGGAAAACTCGACATGGCCGCGCTGGATCTGTTCTTTGAGAAGCTTGCGGATTGGGCCTTCCAGGGCCTCGCAGCTTTGCGGAAGGCGGAGTTGAAGGTCAAAGAAGCGGTGGTTCACGCTCTTAAGGGTGAGTGTGAAGGTGGCGTCTTTGCCGGTGTCGATCCGGAGGGTGGCGTAGCCAGTCATGGAAAAAATGGGAGGTGAGTCCATAGGCGGTTTTTCAGCGGTCAGGCAATTGCCTTGAAATACGGCATGCGGGCGGCGCCGCGATCAAAGGTTAAGGTATAGGCGCAGCCTGACTGGACGTTTAGAGCGCCGATCAGAGCGTCTTCAAACTCTCCGGTGCCGCGCTTGAGGGCGAAGACGGCTTTAAATACCTCTTGTTCGTTCTGGATCTGCAAAGAAACTGTGGTGAGTAAAAGGCCGAGATAAGCTGCGACCTGGGCAGGTGTCTGTTTAGCGACGCTGCGCAGCACCCAGACGATTTCGAGAACAACCAGCAGATTGATAAACCCTGGAGCGGAGGCGCTGATCTCGTGCTCGAAGATTCGGGTTGCAAGCTTTGACTGAACTGGATCGTCCTGAAGCAGAAACCTGAGGACAACGCTGGTATCGAGACCGATCATCGGGAACGGCGAAAGCGCGCCGTAGCACCTTCAGCGATTGCCGCATCCATCTCTTCCACCGTGACAATATGGTCAAGTTTTGGGATGATTCCTTTGAGCTTTGATACCGGGGTTTCGGGAAGTATGACAACAGCGCCGTCGGGCTGGAAAAAGAACTTGAAGCGATCGCCTGCCTTAAGGTTCAGGTATTCACGGACTGGCTTAGGGATGGTGACCTGGTTCTTGCTGCTGAGAGTGGCTTCCATAGTCGGGACTCCTCCTTTACATTTTAGCAGATGTAAAGGGGTGGAGGAGAGACGCGTCTAAGCTTGTGACTTCGACGACAGTGCGCAAGCTTCCGGATATTAAGGTGTGACCGGCTTTTGGTGGTGCTAGCACCATCGGGGTAATTGCTGCTCAGGATGCCGGCAAGAACAACAAAAGGATGATGGCGAGAGCGAACAGAAACGGCTTTTTAGCAGCGACGCTAGAGTATCTCCGCGGGGACAGACTCTTCGATGGCCACAGGGTCGGTGCGGAACTGGAGATCGTGCAGGCGGCGATAAGTTCCGGAGTGAGCGAGCAGTTCGTCGTGTGTGCCAATCTCGGTGACGCGGCCCTCTTCAAGCACGGCGATGCGGGTGGCGTTGCGGACGGTCGAAAGTCGGTGCGCGATGACAAAGACGGTGCGGCCCTGCATCAGGTTGGCGAGCGCAGCCTGGACGAAGGCTTCGCTCTCGGTGTCGAGTGCTGATGTGGCTTCGTCGAGGATGAGAATCGGCGCGTTCTTCAGAATGGCTCGTGCGATCGCGAGGCGCTGGCGTTCGCCGCCGCTGAGCCGCACACCCTTTTCGCCTATGACAGTGTCGTAGCCGTTCTCCATGCGCAGGATGAAGTCGTGGGCGAGCGCCATCTTCGCCGCCTCTTGTACTTTGCTCAGCGGGACATCAGGCTGGCCGTAGGCGATGTTGTTGCGGACAGTGTCGTTAAAAAGGACAACCTCCTGCGTGACCTTGCCGATCTGCTTGCGCAGGCTCTCGATAGTGACGTCGCGGAGGTCGTTGCCATCGATCAGGATGCGGCCCTGGTTGACATCGAAGAAGCGCGGGATGAGGTTGACCAGCGAGGACTTCCCTGCTCCGCTGGGGCCGACGAGCGCGAGGATCTCGCCGCGCTGCACATTGAGATCGATCGAGTGGAGAACTTGCTTTACTTCTCCATCGCTTTCATACGCGAAGCCCGTGTCTTCAAAACGGATACTGTCTTTGAAGCCCTTCAACGGCACGGCGCGCTTCTTTTCGCGAACATCATCCTGCGCGTCCATAAACTTGAAGATCTCTTCGCTTGCTCCGAGGGCCTGCTGGAAGGAGTTGTAGAAGAGGGCGAACTTGCGGACGGGATCGTAGAGAGAAAACGTGGCGAAGAGGAAAGCTATGAAGTCGCCGGTCTTCATGTTGTGGGCGACGATCTGGCGGCGGCCGATGTAGAGAAGAAGCGCAATGGCGATGGAGCCGATGGCATCCATAAGCGGCGAGCTGATGGCCTGGACGGAGACGGACTTGAGGTTCGCGCGGAAGAGACGACCGGCGGCGCGGCGGAAGCGGTTCATCTCCCATAGCTCCATGCCGAAGGCCTTGACGATGCCGTTACCGGTAATCGTCTCGTGAAGGATGTTCTGGATCTCGGCGAGCTTGTCCTGCCCCTTGCGCGTGGTCTGGCGGACGCGCTTGCCGATCCGGCGCGCAGACGAGATGACGACTGGGATGAAGAGTAGGAGGATCCAGGCCATCTTGCCGCCGAGGATGATGACGGCGCAGACCATGAAGACGAGGGTGAAGAACTGCTGGAGGAACTCGCCGAGGACGCTGGACATGGCGGTCTGAACGCGCTCGATGTCGTTGATGAGAGTTGAGAGCAGGGTGCCGGTGGTGTGCTTCTGGAAGAAGCCGACGGAGCGGCGCAGGACGGCGTTGTAGAGATCGTTGCGGAGGTCGGTGATCATGCCGAAGCCGGCATAGTTGATCATGTACGTGCCGGCGTAGTCGCAGACCGACTTGATGATGGCGGAGAGGACGAGCGCGTAGGCGACGATGTTCCATGAATTGTGAAAGTGGCTCGGGACAAGCCAGTGCAGACTGAGCGGCTGCGCGAGGTGCGGGATGTGAAAGACCAGGACGTCGGTTCGCGGGGAGTCAGGCGAGAGCACCTGGTCGAAGATGGGCTTCACCAGCATGATGCGGAAGGCAGCCATCGCTCCCACGGTCGCCATGAGGAGGACGGAGGCAAACGAGTAGAGGGCGTAGGGACGAACGTAAAGGAGGAGCCGCCAGATGCGCCTCATGCGTGCGGTCTCCGTCGAACGGTGGTGTGGAAGTGCATCGCTTTCGATTCTACGGCGATGGTAGTCGGTTTGAGGATTGAGAGGAGCAGTGGTCATGATGCTTTGCCACTCCTCTCGCCAAGGGGAGTAGCACCAAAGTTGCACCATTCCTGATTCAACAAATGTTTACGTGGCGTAGATGTGCTGTAACAAACCGCGCCGCAGACTAGGGACGAAAGACAGTTTCCAGATCTATTTCCTGATCTATGGAGAGTCGATGTCCCCTGTGACTGCGTCCCCTTCCCTTCTGGAACTTCCGCCGCTTGTGGCCTCAACGGCGTCGCCTTTCGAAGCGCTACCAATCGCCGGTGCTCACACGGTCGAGCGAGTAGAAGTTCAACCTCCGGTGAAGAACGATCTGAGGCTGGAAGCTGGAGCTTACGTCGCCCGTTTGGCGCTCACCGAGAAGGAGCGCAACGAAACCTACCGCCTGCGTTTCATGGTCTTCAATCTTGAACTCAATGAAGGACTCGAGTCGGCTTACATCGACGGCTACGACAAAGACCGGTTCGACGATGTCTGCGATCATCTGGTCATCGAAGAAAAAGCGACCGGCGAAATAGTAGGTACATACCGCATTCAGATGGGCGATGTTGCCGGACGAAACTTTGGCTACTACAGCGAGCAGGAGTTCTGCTTTGCTCCTTACGAACCGATGCGCGGCGAAATTGTGGAACTCGGACGCGCCTGCATCCGGCGGGATCATCGCTCCTCCGAGGTGCTGCACCTGCTCTGGCGAGGGATTGCACGTTACGCTCTGATGAACGGTGGACGCTACATGATGGGCTGCTGCTCACTGACTTCGCAGGATCCTGACATGGGCTATGCAGTCCACGACTCGCTGACTGCCTGGATGATCGAACCGAAGCTGCGGACCACGGCCAAGGGCGACTTCGCGATGCCGCAACGAGTGGCCGCATCTCCGGAAACACGCGCCCCGAAACTGCTCCGGGCATACCTCACCATCGGAGCGAAGATCTGCAGCGGCCCCGCAATCGACCGCGAGTTCAAGACCATTGACTTCCTCACGATCCTCGACCTGCAGACACTGCACCCGCGGATGGCAAAGCGCTTTCTTGAGGCCTGATACTCTCAGCTTGCGATGGGACGTTTGCTGATCCGTATGCTTTTGCAGTTTTTTCGCAGCGTGACGCGCAGCTTGCTGCTGGTGGGGTTGCTGCTCGCCGCGACGGTCGATCTGTGGATCCGAAGACCCCGGCGGGGGGCGGAAGGCGCGGTCTGGATCCACGGCTGGTGCCGCCGGATCGTGGCAGCGATGGGGATCGACTTCGTAGTGACAGGGACTTCTCCCTCGGCTGAGCAAGGGCCCGTCGCAGTGGTCTCGAACCATCTCAGCTATCTGGACATTCTGCTCTTCAGCGCGGCACGACCCTTCGTCATGGTGGCCAAGAGCGAGCTAAAGCGCTGGCCTCTGTTAGGCCGGCTCACAGCACAGGCGGGCACAGTTTATGTGGATCGGGAAGGCGGACCGTCGACTTACGACGCTGTAAACTGCGCCATGGCCGAGGCATATCGGAGCGGACTCCCAGTGCTCTTCTTTCCCGAAGGAACGACCACCAACGGGATTGAAGTGCTGCCGTTCCGGCGGGGGCTTTTTCACTCCGTGCTGATCAACCGCGTGGAGCTCAGGACTGCAGTCGTGCGGTATGAGATTGGCGATGGCAACGGAGCTGCTTGCGTGGCCGACGATGTCTGCTGGTGGGGCGACGCTCTGTTCGGGTCGCACATCTTCCGCTGTCTGGGTCTTCGAGGTGTGAAGGCGAGCATCGATTTTGATTCGCTCCCGGTGAAAGGGGCGGATCGCTTTAAGCTTTCCGAACGGGCCCATGCGCGGGTAACGCGGAGGTATGAGGGGCTGAGCCATGCGAGGAATTCCTCGCATGGAAGCGCAAGCGGCAGAAGCGGAACGCTGATTGCAGGGTGAGAAACCACCTTGAGTGGTCTCATGTCTCAGAATCAAAACCATAGAGCACCCGGAAATCTCACCTATTTGCACCATCCGATTAAGTTGATCCTGTCTCGGCGCAAACGTCCACGATATCTCTCCTATCGTTGCTGTGTGAGACCCAGTCTGATAGCGATTGTCTCGCATCAGGCTCACCATTTCAGCTCCGTCAACTTCGCTAGAGCCAAACTCCTCAAGAGCTTCCTTTCTACTAATGACTCTCATTCGCTTTTACCCTCATAGCGCTCGTACTAAGGATGCGGAGAGTGTTTTGCGTGAAAATATCACTCGCGCCGACCATCAGAGGGGTCCTCAATGCGGTTTATCCCAAAGCCGTCAATTTGGGAATAACGCGGGTCAGGAGACTCGTAAACTGGGCCTCCGCGTTGCGACCGATCTCTAGAACATCTTCATGGTCAATGGCCTGGTCAACGACCCCGGCAGCCATGTTGGTAACGAGCGACAGACCAAGAACATACAGCCCCATGTGGCGCGCAACGATCACCTCATGCACGGTAGACATGCCGACGAGGTCTGCACCCAGGGCACGAAAGGCGCGGATCTCCGCTGGGGTCTCGAAGCTTGGGCCGAGGACGGCGAGATAGACCCCTTCGGTGAGGTTGAAGCCAAGCGCATCGGCCTGCTGGACGGCAAGGGCGCGGAGACGTGGGGTGTAAACCGTGCTCATGTCAAAGAAGCGCTGTCCCGCACCGGCAAGAGCGGCGAAGCGCGGCTCATTCGGCCCGGCTGCAGCATTATGACCGGTGAGATTGATCTGGTCGGAGATCACAACCAGTTCGCCAGGGTGAAGAGAGCTTCGGATACCTCCGGCAGCATTCGTCACGATCAGCGTTTTGCAGCCAAGCAGGCCCAGGACGCGGGCGGGAAAAACAACATCGGTAATCGGGTAGCCCTCGTAGGCATGGACGCGCCCCTGCATGACAGCGACCGGGACACCGGCGATGGTGCCCAACACCAGTCGACCCGAATGTCCAACGACCGTCGATTGCGGGAAGTGGGGGATGTCGGCGTAGGGGATAGCGACGGCGTCAGCGACTTGCGCGGCGAAAGCGCCAAGACCCGAGCCGAGAATGATGCCGACGGCGGGCGTGATCGGCGTCAGAGTGCGAATGTAAGAGGCAGCCGCGGTGGCTCGGGTATATTGATCGGTCTGGTTCGTCGTATCGGTCATGATTTGTAGGCTCACTTCTGAGAATAAGCGGTGATGGCCTGAATCGATAGTTTTCGCTTCCAATTCGCTACAGGATTGCCTAGAGTTGCAGCGAGGTGGTGTGCGCGCCATGGCCCAAACGGAAATCCGGACCGACATTCAAACTGGCATCCAAACCGAGACGAAGGCCAGGGGTGATGTAACCGAGATGCTGGCCTCGATTCGTACGGAGTCGGGAGCTTGTTTGCTGACACTGGCTGAAGAGTCGCCGGTGCTGCTGGTGTTTTTGCGGCACTTTGGGTGCTCCTTCTGTCGAATGACCCTCGCCCAGATTGGCGACTTGCAGGGTGAGTTGAAGGCTCGGGGCATCCGGCCGGTCTTTGTACATCTCGGGACCTCCGAGATTGCGAAGGCACATTTTGACTTCTACGACTTGGGCGATGTCGAGCGCATCCATGATCCCGAGGCGGCGATTTATCGGAGCAAGGTATTTAGGCTAGGACATCAGAGCGTCTGGTGGCAGCTGGTGAACCCGTTTGTGATCTTCGCGTGGCTCAAGGGAGCGATCTTCAAGTACGGGATCGGAAAGATTCAAGGCGATGGGTCGCAGATGCCCGGAGTGTTTTTCCTGAAGGGTCCGAAGATCGTAAGGAAGTTTTTGTACAGAAATATTTCAGACCAGCCGAAGTGGTTGAAGCTGGTGAGTTAGCGAGTCACATCGAGCCAAACGCACATCCTTCAGTGGCGAGGCTCACGAGAGATTCGATCTTCTCCGCTCCGAGGAAGACTTTAGCTTTTTGATCGCGTTCCTCTGTTGAATGTGCCGCTCGATGAAGAATGCTCACTTAATCAGCATCGACACGATGCTGGCGGACATCAGGTTCGCCATGGTTCCTGCGAGCATCGCACGCAATCCGAGCTTCGCCAGGTCGTTGCGGCGATTGGGAACGAGGGCTCCGATGCCGCCGATCTGCATTCCGATGCTGCCAACGTTTGCGAAGCCGCAGAGCGCAAACGTGGCTATCGAAAACGTTGTTGGCGAGAGCTGTGCCTTCATCGCGCCTAGCTGTGTGAACGCGACAAACTCGTTGATCATGGTGCGGGTGCCGAGCAGATTGCCGATGGTCCTCGCCTCGTGCCAGGGGATGCCGATGAGCCACGCCACCGGTGCCCCGATAACTCCCAGAATGGCGTTGAGCGAATGCGGGAACGGAATGTGACCGTGCGCCCAGGCGAAGTTTGATACCCCGAGCATGATGGCGTTGAACAAGCCGACCAGCGCCACGAAACTGATCAACATAATGGCGACATTGAAAGCGAGCTGGCCGCCATCAATGGTGCCGCGTGCGATGGCTCCGATCAGGTTGTCTTTCTCGTGGACCTCTTCGCGGGGCATGTTGACTGTGCCCGCTGTGGCAGGAACTTCAGTCTCGGGCACGAGCATCTTGGCGACGAGAATCGTGCCGGGCGCCGTCATAATGACGGCCGAGAGCAAATCCTGCGCATTAATGCCGAAGCTGATATAGGCGGCCATGATGCCGCCCGACACGTGGGCCATGCCAGAGGTCATGATCACCATCAGTTCGGATCTCGTCGCGCCTGCTAAAAACGGACGGATGGTGAGTGGAGCTTCGGTCTGGCCCATAAAGATGCTGGCGGCGACGTTGGTGGATTCGGCGCCCGAGGTGCCCATGGTCCGCTGCATGATCCACGCGACGGCGCGGATGACATGCTGCATCAGGCCTATGTGATACATCACGGCGAAGAAGGCGCTGACGAAGATGATCGTCGGAAGAACGGAGAAGGCGAGGGTGGAGAGAGGGTCACCGGGAGTTCCAATGCGGCCGAAGACGAGCGAGGATCCGTCTGCGGAATGCCCCAGCAGTGAAGTAATTACCGAAGAGACGCTATGCAGGATGCGTTGGCCGGCGTTCCACTTGATCACGAGGAAGGCGAAGATGATCTGGAGGCCGAGACCCCAGGCGACGGTCCGCCAGCGGATGGCGCGGCGGTCTGTTGAAAAGGCATAGGCGAGCAGGAGGAAGACGATAAGTCCGAGCAGACCGGTGAAACGTGCCAAGGAGTTCTCCCTCTGGAGCCAGGTGGATGGTGTGGTGTGAAGTCAGTGTAAATAAATTCGGGGTATGTGCTGCGATGAACCGTACCTCAGCGGCTTGATCCGCGAAGGCGATGCGACATATGCTGCGGTGCGCCTGAAGGCGTGCCCTGACACAAAAAGAAAACTCGCTCGACGTGTCTTTTCGGAAATTCACCGGCGCGAAATGCCCGGTTTATTTAGAGTGGATCGTACACCGCATCAAGAACCGAGAAAGACATGGAGAACGACTATGCCACTTCCAAGCGATGAGAAGTTGATTGCACTGGCTGACGACCTGCTTGCGCAGTTCGATGGGATCTTTGGGCTGCACCCGGGATATCGTCCTGCACATGCCAAGGGTACGATGTTCACGGGCACGTTTACGCCTGCCGCAGGCGCTGCGGAGTTGAGCAAGGCTCCACACTTCACGAGTGCTTCTACACCTGTAACCGTAAGGTTCTCTGACTCGACCGGCGTTCCCGTAATTCCTGACACCGATCCAAACGCCAGCCCGCGCGGCATGGCGATCCGGTTTCACCTCGGTGAACGGGTCCATACGGACATCGTGAGTCATTCGACCGACGCGTTTCCGACCCATACCGGAGACCAGTTTCTGGGATTCTTGAAGGCCGTGGCTTCGACTCCTCCCGGAGCGCCTTCACCGACGCCGATCGAGCTGTTCCTTGGAGCAAACCCGACAGCACTGGCGTTCGTACAAATTCCCAAACCGCCTGCGGTGAGCTTTGCCTCTGAGAAGTATTTTGGCGTGACTGCATATGAGTTCATCACCGCTACGGGAGCTTCTCAGTTTGTCCGGTATCAGATTGTTCCGGAGAACGGAACCGAGTATCTCGATGACGCGGCTGCGAAGCTGGCGGGGCCGAACTACTTGTTCGACGAGATCACGCAGCGGATTGATGCTGGACCACTGAAGTTCAAGGTGATGGCTCAGCTGGCCGGCGTCGGCGACGTGGTGGATGACGCGACGATCCACTGGCCGGCAGAACGGACCGTCGCTGAACTGGGAACGTTGACTCTCATCGCTCCTGTGGCCGACAACCTGGCCGAACAGAAGCAGATCATCTTCGATCCAATCCCAAGGGTGGATGGGATCGAACCTTCGAATGATCCGCTGCTGGAGTTGCGGGCCGCGATCTATCTGATCAGCGGGAGACGCAGACGCAAGGCGTAATCCAGATCATTCCGCCAATGCTTCTCAAGTCCCGCTCGTGAGTACTTCGCGCACGAGCGGGTTCTGCATCGGCGCCTCGGCTCCGATGCGGTACGTGGCGCGGAGCATCTCGTAAGGTTCCTCGAGCAGTCGCGCATCTTCGGCGAAGAGAGTCACAAGTGGTTGCCCGGCGTCAACGTGTCTGCCTGCCTTGGCGTGCACTTCGATGCCCGCGTGTGCACTGACCGGGTCGCCGGGATTCAGGCGGCCCGCACCGAGACGCTGCACGGCCCAGCCTACTTCGCGACAGTCCACACAGGATAGAAAGCCAGCGTTTTCGGCTGCGAGCGTGCGGGTGGCAACAGGCGTATGGAAGGCCCCGGGGTCGGCGAAGACCGATGTTTCTCCGTTCTGTAGTTCGACCATCGCGAGCCAGGTCTTGTAGGCGGCTCCGCTGGTGAGGAGTTCGTTCGAGAGGATGGCTCCGGCCTGCGGCGTAGAGGACTTGCCGCCGAAATATAGCATCCATCCCGCGAGAATGTTCGAGAGTTCGATCAAATCCGCGGACATCGGGTGGCGCACATTCTTCATGATGTCGACGCACTCCCAGACTTCGATCCAGTTGCCGGAGAAGCGGCCGAGTGGCTCGTCCATCGCGGTCATCAGGGCCACGGTGCGGGTGCCGGCGAGATCACCGGTTGCGACCATCAACGAAGCAAGGTGGCGGGCGTCTTCGTACTTCGTCATGAACGCGCCGCTGCCAGTCTTCACGTCCAGCACGAGGCCGTGAATGCCCTCGGCCAGCTTCTTGCTCATGATGCTGGCGCAGATCAGGTTCGGGGATTCGACAGTCCCGGTGTGATCGCGGAGCCCATAAAGTATGCGGTCAGCGGGGACAAGGGCCGGTGTCTGCCCGGCCATGAAGAAGCCGCACTTCGCTATGATCGCTGCGAATTCAGGCATAGACAGCTGCGTGCGGAAACCGGGGATCGTCTCCAGCTTATCGAGCGTGCCGCCTGTATGCCCCAGCGATCGCCCGCTGATCATGGGAACTTTCAGCCCTGCCGCGGCGACGATGGGCGCGATCAGGAGCGAAGTCTTGTCCCCGACGCCACCCGTGGAATGCTTGTCCACGCAGAAGGCGTTCAGGAAAGATGAGTCGAACGTCTCGCCGGAGAAGCGCATCGCGGTGGTCAGTGTGGCGAGTTCCTGCGGGGTGAGGCCACGCTGGAATACTGCCATCAACCAAGCGGCGATCTGCGCGTCGGTTGCGGTCTGGTCCACGACAGCGCGGACAAAATAGTTGATCTCGGCGTTTGTGAGGATGAGGCCATCTCGCTTGTGGAGGATGACGTCGACTGGATGAATCGCTTTTTCATGCATGGCGATGCTAATCCTGGTGCAGGCGGAAGGCCGCGGGAAGAAGTCCGGTAAGTGTAGCTTCGGCGGGAGCATCGTTCTCGACAGGATAGAAGACCCAGGTGTTGGGCGTGCTGAACTCCAGGATAGTCTGGCGGCAGGCTCCGCAGGGCATGGAAGCGGCGTGGTTGAGGTTCGCAACAGCGACGGCGTGGATTCGTAGCGCCGGTCCATAGAGCCCGACGGCGGTAGCGATGGCGGACTGCTCCGCGCAGGTTGTAAGGCGGAAAGAGGCGTTTTCGACGTTGCAGCCGGTGACGATCTTTTCGTCCGTGGAGGCGCCGACCGTAAGGAGAAGGGCGGCTCCCACGCGGAAGTGGCTGTACGGAGAGTGTGAGTTCCGGGCGGCGTCGGTAGCGCGGCTTCTTAGGTCGGAGATGGCGGCTACGGTGAGGCCGCTGGGATGATCTTGCATGATGGTGTGAGGGTAGCGGGGGCGGGGGGCAGGGTCAAGCGGAACGAAGCTCTGCCGCGACTTCTTCGGCAGCAGCACGGGCCTCCGATTCTTTATCCGGTGCAAAGCTGATCGCACCGACGCGGGCGTGGCCTCCTCCACCATAGCGCTCGCAGATGGCCGCAATGTTGATGAGTTTCTCGGCGGGGAGTGATGTCCAGGGATTGGTGCCGACGGAGATCTTCGTCCGGAAGGATGACTTGCTCAGCCCGACCACGTAGGTGGCCTCCGGGTGCAGGTAGTAGGGGATGAACTTGCTATAGCCCTCGGTGGGCCGGTCGGTGATGTCGAAGGTCAACACGCCATCCGTGACGTTGGCCCGATCGCGGATAAGATCGAGGGCGGCGTGGTGCTGCTGCATCAAAGGCCCGATGGCTTCCTCGACAAAGGGGAGTTCAACGATCTTGTCGAGCGGCGTGGACGTGAGCAGCGGGATGAGCTTCGGAATGAGCGTCGCGTCCGGAGAGCTCTCAATAATCAGGGTCAGCTTCATGGCAGGCTCGGCAAGTTCCACCGCAGCCGTTGCGCTCTCGTACTTCGCGCCATCGACGATGTTCGCCCAGTAGATCAGGTCTCGGAGCGGAGCGATATCCATGCCGAAGTTGGCGCTGGCGATATGGGCGATGAAGCCGGTGCAGGAGATGTAGTTGGGGTCGAAGAACTGGCGCATCTTCTGGGAGCCGTCGAGCTGCCCTGCTTCAAAGTGCTCCTTGTCGGCGGGTGTAAGAAAGGCGCTCTGGTGATGGTCGAACCACCAGGTGAGCTTGGGCGAAGCGGTGTACTTGAAGTCGACGATGGCGTTTTCGTCGCCGGAGAGCTCGTCTTCGTCCATCACGCCATTCGCCTTGTGTACAAGGCCCTGGTAGGAGAAGTCAGTGACGGTACGGATGCACTCGCGATGGAAACGTGTGAACAGCGAGGCAGAGCAGGCGCCGTCGAAGCAGTGGTCGTGATAAAAGATGCGGAGGCTCAACGCGGATTCCCTTCGGATGCTGGGCGTACTCTGTCTTTCAAGTGTAAATCGGCGGCCCAATCGCAACGGGAACTCTGCCGTGCGTTCAGGCGTATGGTGTTCCATCATAGGAGAGAAGAATTTGAGCGATGCGGCAGATGTTCGGCAGGACGAGCGGAGCGACGGGGCATTGCACGGTGGACCAGCGCTGGGAGTCGATATGGCAGAGCAGCCCATCCGGAAGCCGCCGGTGCTTCGCTTCATCTTTTTTGGGCCGCATGGGCTCAGGCCGGGATGGGGACTGCTGATGTTCCTTTTGATCTTCGCGGGTCTGGGTGTCACGGTGAACCTCGTGCATCACAAGCTGTCGCCACACGCGGAAAAGACCCGCGCTCAAATCAAGGCAGAGGCAGCGACGCCGCAAACCCCCACGGTAATGCTGACCGCCGAAGGGATCGGCTTCGCGATGATCGCACTTGCGAGCTGGATCATGAGCAAGGTAGAGCGACGTCCTGTGGGTAAGTATGGATTCGGCGGCAGGCACAAGCTGGGAAGGTTCTTCGCCGGCTTTGCCTGGGGACTCGTATTTCTCTCGGCGCTCGTAGGCGCACTATGGAAGGCTGGACTGCTCGTCTTCGATGGACGTCTCCTCGCGAGCGGCGATGCTCTGAAATATGGAGCGATCTGGTTGATTGGGTTCCTGCTGGTGGGGCTGCTCGAAGAGTACATGCTGCGGGGATACCTGCAGTACACGCTCTCGCGAGGGATTGGCTCACTCTGCGAGATGCTGTTCGATACTAAGAACGGCGAGATGCTGGGATTCTGGATCGCGACGCTGCTCCTTTCCTTCCTGTTCGGTTTTGGACACGGGAACAATCCCGGAGAGTCGCCAATTGGCCTGTTCTCGGCAGGAGCGATCGGCGCGATCTTCTGCTTCACGTTGTGGAAGACAGGATCACTCTGGTGGGCGCTTGGCTTCCATGCCGCATGGGACTGGGCACAATCCTTCGTCTTCGGCGTCGCCGATAGCGGAACCATGGTGCAGGGTCATCTCTTGGGCAGCCATCCAGCAGGAAAAGTGTTGCTGAGCGGCGGCGCGACCGGCCCGGAGGGGAGCGCATTCATTCTGCCACTGCTCGCAGTGTTGACCGGTGTAGTGGTCTGGACGCTGCCCAGGCGGGAGTGGTCGGCGGAAGGGGTCTAGGGCACTTGTGTTTACCGACTGGCGCAGAGAGCGAGTTAGACTTTTGCTATCGCTATGAATCTCTCTGAACACGACTCTCCTGCCGATGACGAACTGAACCTGGATCACGAAGTTACGCTTGACCGACGCGGCAACCCCTCTCGGAAGCAGCGTGGTGGCGCTCGCTGGCTGAAGGCGTTCGCAGGTCTGGTCCTGCTGCTGATCATAGTGGCGGTGGCAGGGTTCTTCTATGGCCGGCACTGGATGCAATCCGCGCTCAAGCAGAACCTTCCGGTAATCGAGGGGCAGGTTCAGGTGAAGGGCCTGGGTGCAGCAGTCACCGTGGCCCGGGATGCGCAGGGCGTGCCGCATATCTCTGCGGCGTCTATGGACGATCTGGTCTTCGCTCAAGGGTATGTGACGGCGGGCGATCGGCTCTGGCAATTGGATGCTCTCCGGCGGCACGGGGCCGGTGAACTGGCGGAAGTGCTGGGAAAGAACCTCATCGAGCACGACCAGATGCAGCGAACGCTCCAGCTAAGAGCGACGGCCGACCGTGCACTGGCTGTACTCCCGCCTGATCAACTTCACTTTCTTGAAGCCTACGCCCGGGGTGTCAATGCTTCGATCGAGGAGCAGAAGGCGCATCTCCCTCTTGAATTCAAGCTGCTCCGCTACGAGCCGAAGCCATGGACGCCGCGCGATTCGCTTCTGGTCGGCCTGGTGATGTTTCAGGATCTGACCACAGCGTTCCCGGAAAAGCTGGGCCGCGAGACGCTGGGAGCGAAGCTGGCTCCCGAACTGATCGAAGACCTCTATCCAGTCGGGTCATGGCGCGATCACCCCGCAGGCGAGGCAGCACTCGACCTCACCGCTCCGCAGCCAGAGATCCAACAGGTGCCGCTGGATGAATCGCAGAGTCGATTACGGTCGCCGGAACATATAGAAGAACTTGCGCACGCGAGACAGCTCATGGCGCAGATGTCTGCGAGGTTCCTCTGCGAAGGGTGCGCGGCGGGATCAAACGGATGGGCGGTCAAAGGCTCGAAGACCAGGTCGGGCGGTGCCATGCTGTCAAGCGACATGCACCTGCAGCATGGTGTACCCGGAATCTGGTACATGGCGGATCTACAGTCGGGCGGTTTCCATGTGTCGGGCGTGACGCTGCCCGGCACGCCGTTCGTCATTGTCGGGCACAACCAGCACGTCGCCTGGGGGTTCACCAATCTCGGCGCTGATGTGCAGGACTTGTACATCGAGCAGACGCGCGGCGAGGGTGCGACAGAAGAATTCCAGACTGCTGATGGAAGCTGGCGACCGGTGCTGCACCAGCGCGAGGTGATTCAGGTGAAAAGCGACGCGGATGTGGTGCTGGATGTCGCCGCTACACAGCACGGAGGCATGGCGACGCCAATCATCTCGGGGTTATATCCGCACGAGAAACGAGCGATCGCGTTGCGATGGACTGTCTACGACGCGGCGAACGTGACCTCTCCGTTCTACGCCATCAACTCCGCGACCGACTGGCAGAGCATGGGCGCAGCGGCGGCAAAGTTCGGCGGCCCGGCCCAGAACATGCAGTACGCGGACGACCAGGGGCACATCGGCTATCACGCGATCGGCCGGGTTCCGGTGCGTGGGGCAATGAACGCCCCGACACCACTCAGCCCCGTACCGACCGACGGCAGGGATGCGAAGCAGGAGTGGGCCGGGTACATTCCGTTCGAGGCGATGCCGCAGTCGCTCGATCCGGCCAGCGGGTTCGTGGCGACGGCAAACGCCCGGGTCACGCCGAATGGCTATGCCTTTCCAATTACGCTGGACTGGTCCGATCCCTATCGCAATGAACGCATCTGGAAGGTATTGCAGGCGAAATCCGGACTTGCTCCTGCAGACATGTTGGCACTCCAGACAGATGTCTATTCCGATCTCGACAGGGTAGTCGCGCAGCGGCTGGCGTATGCGATCGATCACTCGACCACGGTGCGTAATGGCGCTGATTCAGTTAGGATCAAGCGGCTCAAACAGGCGGCGGACCTGATGCGCGTCTGGGATGGAACGGTGGGAGCGCAGAGCTCCGCCGCGGCAATTGTGGATGCGACTCGGGCGGCGTTCTGGCCGATGATTCTGGAGCCGCAACTTGGGCTCAAGCCCGGCGGCAAGGAGAACACGGAGACACTGGCTCTCTATGGCTGGGATGAGAAGGCCTACGCCGAGGAGCAGATCATCATGCATGAGCCGGCGCGCTGGCTGCCCGCAGGCTATGCGGATTGGAACGAACTGCTGACGGCCGCCGTCGAAAAGGGGCTGGCAGTCGGCAAAGCTCCGGGCGATCTGGGTAAGTGGCAGTTCGGACAGACGAATCCGGTCGACATTGAACACCCAATCTATTCGCAGTCACCGCTGGTCCGCATGGTTCTCGGGATGAAGACAGGCACGGGCGTTCTGCCTCAGAGCGGAGATGGGTCGACTGTCAAGCAGGTCAGAAAAAGGCTCGGGCCTTCGGAGCGGCTGACAGTAGACTTCGGCGACCTGGATCAATCGACACTGAACGTTGTGCGGGGCGAGTCAGCGAACCCTGCGAGCGAGTGGTTCGAGGATCAGTGGAATGCCTGGTATGGAGGCACGACCTTCGCCATGCCCTTCTCGGATGCGGCGGTGAAAACAGCAACCCGTCACACGTTGACACTGGTACCTTGATGAGCGGCCGCGTCGTCTCGGTGAGCCTCAGCAGTGAGCACAAGTTCAGCAAGAGGGTGGCAGAAAACATCCGGCTGCTTGCAGGACTCGGCGTCGAGGGCGACGCGCACTGCGGTGTTCTGGTGAAGCATCTCTACCGCGTGAAGCAGGATCCAGCGCAGCCGAACCTGTGCCAGGTGCATCTGCTCCAGGCGGAGTTGTTCGAGGAGCTCCGCGGCAAAGGATTTGAAATCGCTCCAGGCGAGATGGGCGAAAACGTCACGACACTTGGGCTCGACCTGCTCGGACTTCCTACCGGGGCCCTGCTGACCCTTGGCGACACGGCTCTTGTCGAGGTCACCGGATTGCGCAGTCCGTGTGTGCAGATGAACCACTTCCGCACAGGTCTGATGCCGGCGGTCATCGAACGCAAGTCCGCGGGCAAAGTGGTGAAGAAGGCCGGCATCATGGGTGTCGTGATCGCAGGCGGTGTAGTGCGGACCGGGGATGAGATCCTTGTGAGACTTCCGGAGAAGCCATGGCGGGAATTGGTGTGCGTCTAGCCCTTGGACCTCTGGGTTAGTCTTTCAGGTATGCGCCGTGGCTTGCCGCTTCCCCTTGTTCTGATTCCGGTTGCGGCGCTCGTAATCGTGTTGCCGCTGGTTGTGCATGGATGCTCCTGCGGGCATGACTTCGATTTTCACCTGATCAGTTGGTTTGAAGTGGCCGCACAGTTCAAGGCCGGTGTCTGGCATCCCGCCTGGGCGTTCTCTCCAGCCTGGAATGCCGGGGAACCGAGGTTCGCGTTCTATCCACCAGTCTCCTGGACGTTAGGAGCGTTGTTAGGTCTGGTGCTGCCATGGGCTGCCGTTCCGGTGGTCTATACATGGCTCTCATTGATGGCCGCGGGCTTTGGACTGTATTGGCTGGCGCGGCAGTTGGACGCATCGCAGACTGGTGCGGCTATTGCGGCAGCCATCTATATGGCCAACCCATACATGATCTTCACCGCCTATGAAAGGACCGCATATGCGGAACTCCTCGCTGCAGCCTGGCTTCCTCTTCTGCTGGCGGCAGTGCTCCGGGAGCGGATCACGGTGTTGCGAGTGGCCGTACCTGTAGCGCTGTTGTGGCTCACCAACGCTCCTGCTGCGGTGATGGGATGCTACACACTGGCCCTGCTTGCTGCCGTGAGGCTGGTCTGGATGTGGCGGAGTACGAGCGTAAGAGATTGTGCCCGGATGCTCGCCCGGGTATGCGGCGGGGCGGCACTCGGGCTGGGGCTCGCGGCGTTCTATATCGTTCCCGCAGCCTTTGAGCGGCGCTGGGTCCAGATCGCGATGGCGATGGTCTCGGGCATGCGAATCGGTGACAACTTCCTCTTTCACCACACCGCCGACGCACTCCATGACGAGGTGCTGCATACGGCTTCGCTGATTGCCGTAGGAACTCTGTTGGCGACCGCCCTTGTGCTCGGGGGCGCGGCTGTGGTTCGGCGTCCTCACCTGGCGACCGTAGGCATACGTGCGAGATCGTTAGCTTCGATCACGGTTTTAGCCATCGTGATCGGAGTGCTTCTGACCCCGCTGAGTGCCGCAATCTGGAGAATCGCGCCTGAGATGGCCTTCCTGCAATTTCCGTGGAGGTTGACTGCAATGTTGACGGCAGCGGTTTGCGGAACGCTTCCGATAGCCATGGGCGCAATTCGCATGAAGCCCGCAATGCTCGCGGCCACCGCTCTGGCCATCGTTGCAGCAATGAGCTGGCCAGCCGTCCGCGAGTTCCGGCAGGCTTGCGACGACGAGGACAACGTTGCGGCCAGACTCACCGTCTTTCTCGCGAAGACAGGAACCGACCCCACCGACGAGTACACAACCGGCGAAGCGGACAATGATTCCCTGCTGCACGCTGACCCGCCATTCTGGCTTACGCCGGATTCGGATGCTCGCCCCGCGCAGAGCCACCCTGGTCAGGTGCCGATGCACTTTGCCGTCGATGCAGATAACGCGGAGTCGCTCGTTCTCAATCTGCGCGACTACCCGGCCTGGGTGGTGCGGGTGAATGGCGCCGAGGTAAAGGAGAGGCTCGCGCGGGCGGATGGGCTAATCGCACTTCCAGTCGCGAAAGGTCGGTCGCAGGTCGATATCGCCTACCGCATGACCAGCGATCGAAAGCTTGGTGACGGCGTGAGCCTTACCGCATTGCTCGCCGCCATGGCCACGGCGGCAGCGGGGCGGCGGCGGCAGCAGTCGCGTATCATCGGAGGTTGATGAATTCGACGGTTAAAACACTGCTTGCCTCTGGGGCCGCACTTACGGACGCGGCGCTTGAGCGCCTTTTGCCCGGTCCTCACGTGCTTCCACACTCGATCCACCGCGCCATGCGGCACAGCGTCTTCGCGGGCGGAAAGAGGCTCCGCCCAATCCTCTGCATCGAGGCGGCACGGATGCTTGCAACGCATGGATCGAAGGGCACCGGCAGGTTCGCTGCGGAACGTGTCGCCGAACTGGGCGCGGCGCTCGAGATGCTGCACACGTACTCGCTCATCCACGACGATCTACCTGCACTCGACAACGATATTCTGCGGCGAGGCAAACCAACCTGCCACGTCGAGTTCGGCGAGGCGACCGCGGTCCTTGCGGGAGACGCGCTGCAGACGCTGGCATTCCAGACGATCGGCAATCTGAAAGCTTCACCGGCGACGACGGTTGCGATCCTGCGCGAAGTTGCAGCGGCGGTAGGCACTGGCGTGGGCCGCGTCGGGGACATCGACACAGGCCTCGTCCCGGGTATGATCGGTGGCCAGGTGATGGATGTTGAAGGCGAGGGCCACACGCCTACGGCTGCACTTGTAGAGGCGATTCATCGCGCAAAAACCGGAGCTCTCATCGCTGTGAGTATCGTCTCCGGAGGCCTCTACGGGGCAACGCATTCGGACAATGAGGCAGGAGCCTCAAGCGATACGATCGCTCGGCTAAGATCGTTCGGCGAAAAGGCCGGGCTCGCATTCCAGATCGTCGACGACGTGCTGGACATGACACAGGACTCGGCGCAGCTCGGCAAGACCGCAGGGAAAGATACGGCGACCGTGAAGGCGACGTGGCCCGCAGTGTACGGGATCGAGCAGTCCGGCAACGATGCGAAGGAACTCATCGCAGACGCGTTTGCGGAGCTCGAACCCTTCGGCGCTGCGGCAGACGATCTGAAAGCGATCGCACAGTATTTGGTCGAACGGAAAAACTGACTGGCACGCGCGGCTTGGCCGTGAGTGCAGTCAATGGGGAGCAGAACCTATGCGCAAAAGCCCAGCGAGAACTTTTTTCAGATTGACCTTTCCGTGGAAAGAAATTGTCTCGCTGAAGAGGAACCTGCGCGTGGAACCTGAGGGCGACAGTGGAACTTGACCCGTCACGTTCGGGTTGAGATAGTTGAGGAAGCACTGGGTGATACATGAGCTGCTTTTAGCCCGTAAGCCACTCTGGATTTCAATTGCAAATGAGACGGTCTGATTACTGAAGGTACAGTTCGCGAGGCATTAAAGGATTGTTACGATCCCGAGGTGCCGTGCAACATCGTAGACCTGGGGCTGGTTTACACGGTGGCTGTAGAGGTGGACTTGGAAGCTCCGGGTGCGGGCATCCCTGGAGTTCCGGTAAAGCACAAGGTGAAGATTGGGCTCACACTGACCTCGAAAGGGTGTCCCGCGCATACCCAAATCACCGCGCAGATCGAGGGCCGACTCAGCGCGTTCCAGGAGATCAGCAGGACGGACGTAGAGCTGGTCTGGAAACCCGCATGGAATCCCTCGCGGATCTCTCCCGAAGGACGCAACCTGCTGGGCATCGATTGATGCCTCGCCGCAGGAGTGCTGTCGCTGTAGTACATCCCTTCGACGCGATGCACGGCGTGGAGACAGGCGGCCTGATCCCCGCAGGGCAGTTGGTGACCGGGCACAGCAGCGATGCCTACGTGACGGCTTACTACGGTGTAGCACCTTCCATCGTGCGGAACCTCGTCGAGCTTTGGCTGGAAACCGAACCGCCCCATCCCATCAAGCGGTACACGTTTGTCGATATCGGTGCCGGCAAGGGCCGGGCGATGTTAGTGGCCAGTGAGTTGCCGTTCAAGCAGGTGATCGGCGTGGAACTCAATCCCGCAATGGCCGCCGTTGCGCGGGGAAATGTCGACCACTGGATCGAAAGCCGGGAGGCTGATCCCACGGCACGGCGGTACGCTCCTGTGAGGCTCTTGGAGCAGGATGCACTGGACTTCAAATTTCCCCGGACACCCTGCGTCGCATTTCTCTTTCATCCCTTTGAAGCTCCGTTGTTGAAGAAGCTGCTGGGCCGGATAGAGAAGCAGTTTGCCGGCAGATCAGGAGATCTCGACCTCCTGTATGTGAATGCGGAATGCGCGGCCGTCTTTGATGCGAGCCCCGCATTCCAAAAGCTTTGGTTTGGCATGGTGAAGATGTCCCCTGAAGATCACATCGCAGATAAGGCCGCGATTGCGCAGCAGAAAGCCTACGGCTCTACCGGGGATGAGGAGTGCGGGATCTACCGCTTCGTAGGGCGCGGGACGAATTAGCGGACCTGCGTTCCCGCCTGTAGCCGTGCAATTCTCTACGCCTTCACTCTGAGCCGTGGCAGCCTAACGCTCAGCGCACACCGATAATCATCAGCCGTTCGTCGCCGCCCAGGTTTTCGATGGCGACTTCCCCGGTCGCCAGGGCTACAACACTGGGGAACTTGTCGCCCCACTCGACGAGAACCAGGGCGGTGGAATCAGTCATCATCTCCTCGAGCCCGAGCGCTTCAAGTTCACGTTCCGTCTCCAGCCGGTAGAGATCAAGGTGATAGATCTTGACCTTCGGCCCCTGGTACTCATGAACCAGGGTGAACGTAGGACTTGTGACATCTTCGGGATCGGCTGCTCCGAGCGACGCAGCAATGCCTTTGACCAGCGTCGTCTTCCCTGCCCCGAGGTCCCCCCGAAGAAGGACGACACGCGGTGTCGGCAAAAGAACCTCAGCGACGCGTTCCGCGATATTGAGGGTTCCTGCTACGGAGCGGGTCTTGAACCGCCGTTCATGTTTCGCGCCAATCATCCGTTCAACTCCAGGGGATGCAAACCCGCGATCCAGATCAGGCCGTCGGAATCTCGCGTCCGGTAGCGAAAAGCGTCGGAGAGGTGGGCCACCGTGTCCGTCGCGAGGACAGTCTTCTCATCCATTGCATGGGCGGCGAAATCCCCTGCGAGGCCGTGGAGGTAGACGGCGGCTTCCACCGCCTCGGGAACGTTCTCGGGAAACTGGGCGAGCATGGCGGCGACGATGCCTGTGAGAATATCGCCGCTGCCTCCCTTGGCCATTGAGGGGTTGCCGGTGGTGTTGACGGCGACCCTGCCATCGGCATGGGCAACGAGCGTGCGCCAGCCCTTGAGGACCAGATTGAGCTGATGCTTCTTAGCGAACTCGCGGGCGAGGTTGAGGCGGTCGGCTTCGACCTGCTTGACGGTGAGGCCGGTGAGGCGGGCGAACTCACCGGGGTGGGGCGTAAGGGTGAGGGGGCGCACCTTGTCGCCGGGTAGGTCGCCGGTGGGGTTCAGGCCGTCGATGTGGGTGGGGTCGAAGGCATTGAGCGCATCGGCATCGAGCACCATGGGCTGGGTGGTGCGGGCGACCACCTGCCGGGCGAACTCCGGGGCGTCTCCCTTGGTGGAGAGGCCCGGGCCGATGGCAATGACCGTGATCCTCTTCGTCAGGGCGTCGATCTGGTTAAGGTTGGCGAGGTCGGGTGCGCCTTCAGGACCTTGCGTGAGGGGAACGAGCATAAGCTCCGGGGCTACGACGGCCACGATACCAAGGATGCTCTCAGGAACGGCAGCGGTGACGAGACCGGCTCCGGCACGGAGTGCGGCAAGCGACGACATGGAAGGAGCGCCTGCAGTCCCGTAAGAGCCGCCGAAGATGAGCACGTGCCCAAACTTACCCTTGTTGGAGTTAATAGGACGGGGAACCTCTGTGAGGGGCTTCGAGCCGCCAGTCCAGAAGAGGTTCGTAGTTGAGACGATGTCGGAGGCGGACGATCCAATATCCGCGTAGACGACCGGGCCGAAGGTCCTGCCGGGAGTCAGGTGGCCGAAGACGTGCGCGATCTTGGGAGCGGTGAAGGTAACGACAGCGTCGGCGCGGAAGGCATCGGGGGAGTCTTCCTTTTCGGAGTCGGCATCCCAGCCGCTGGGAAGATCGATGGCGACCACGGGCGTGGTCACGCGGGCAATCTCGTCGCGAAGGAAGACGGCGTTATCGCGAAGAGGTGGCTTGAAGCCGGTGCCCACGACGGCGTCGACAATAAGGTCGTAGGGGGAAGCAAAAAGGGACTTGATGGAGTCGAGATCGGTGAGGATCCGAAGAAAAACAATGGGCCGTTCGGACATGAGATCCGCGTATGCCTTGGCAGGAGGTCCCTTGAGGTCGCCGGGCTCAGAGAGGAGGCCAAGCGTGATCTGGCGGGGAGAGTTGAGAGCCAGCACCCGGGCAGCGACAAGGCCGTCGCCGCCATTGTTGCCCTTTCCACAGAGAATGAGGATGTTGATCGCCGTTGGGTAGTGGCGTTCTATGAAACGCGCAACCGCTGTGCCGGCGTTCTCCATCAGGATATCTATGGAGATGCCGGAGGCGATGGTGCGGCGGTCGGTCTCGGCCATGTCTGCGGCAGTAAGGATGGGAATCATGGTTGTCAGATGTAAGAGTACGGGAAGAGACGATTTTAGGAATACCCCTCCCCCTTTTCGTCGCACTCAATAAGTCTCTGTCGTCGCGGAAGAAGGATGACGGTAGACTGTCAAGGCTTGAACCCAATCTTCTGGTGATGGTGAACATGTCTGCTCTACACCTGGTCGCAGGAACGCTTCTACTTCTTTCAACCGGCATCACTCTTTCCGCAAGCTGCCAGAGTTCGTCCCCCATTACGGTTCGGATCGATTTGACGGATGCGCCCAGGCATCTGGTGCATGTGACCGAGACACTGCCGGTCCATGTGGGCGAGAACGAGTTTTCATATCCGGAGTGGATTCCCGGGCTACACCTTCCCGGCGGACCCATCGACAACCTGACCGGGATTGTCTTTCACGCCGGCGGCGCGGACGGGCAGGCCGTACCGTGGCGGCGCGATCTGGTCGACCTCTATTCTTTTCATGTTCAGGCACCCGCAGGAACAAGCGCATTGACGGTGACCTTCGACGTGCTGGAGGTTCCGAGCCGCGCGAATACCATCGGGACGGACCGCACCAGTTCGCATATCGTGATGCTGGAGCCCAGCGAAGATGTGCTCTATCCGACCGGCGCCGCAGTGCGGGAGATCCCTGTTGCGGCGACGGTGCACCTGCCAGCAGGGTGGAGTTCAACGTCGGCGCTCAGGAAGGTTGGGCACTCAGAATCTACCCTGAACGGTCAGGAGACGACGTTCGCAACGGTCTCCATGGAGCAGTTTGTGGATTCTCCTATCCTTGCTGGCGACCACTGCAGACAATATCCGATTGCGCCAGAGGTCAAGCCGGTACACACGCTGGATGTGTGCACGGAGAAGGCCGCCGATCTTGAACTACAGCCGGAGTTTCTCGAAGGCATGAACAAGATGGTGCGGCAGGCAGGGCTTGTGTTCAAGAGCCATCACTACGAGCACTACGACTTCATGGTAGCCGTGTCGTCGCACCTGCAAGGCGACAGCATTGAACATGCGCAGTCGGTGGGCTATGTGGTGCAGAGCCTCGATATGAAGAATGAGGAGAGCGCGGGGTTCGTGAGCTATCTGCTGCCGCATGAGTACACGCATTCGTGGTGCGGGAAGTACCGAAGGCCGGCGGGCATGGCGACGGCGGAGTACCACACGCCGCAGCAGGACGACCTGCTATGGGTGTACGAAGGACTGACGCAGTATTACGGTGAGGTGCTGGCATCGCGAGCTGGCTTCAGATCGGCACAGCAGACGATCGACTACTTTGTCTTCGAAATCTACAACGTCGACCAGCCGGGGCGCAGATGGCGGACCTTGCAGGACACGGCGGACGCCTCGCCGATCCTGCGCGGGACGAACGAGAGCTACGGGAGTTGGAGACGCGGCCAGGACTACTATCGCGAGGGCACGCTGTTGTGGCTCGAAGTGGATATGACGATCCGAATGCTGAGCGGCGGAAAGAAATCGCTGGATGATTTTGCGGCGCGATTCCTCAGCGCAAATCCGATGGGAACGAGCGGCGATGGCAAGCCAGGAGTATTTCCGTACAGGTTTGAGGACGTGGTGAAGGCGCTGAACGAGACGCAAGCCTATGACTGGGCAGGGTTCTGGACGACGAGGTTGAACGAATTGAGCCCGAAGCCGCCGACTGAAGGATTTGAGAAAGCGGGCTATACCTATGGGATCGGCGAAGAGATGGTGCCAAACGAGGCTTCCTTTATCAAAGGATCGCATTCGGCGGAGATGTTCCGTTCACTCGGCTTCTTTGCTGGGCCGGACGGTGTGCTACGGGACGTTTGGATGGGCAGTCCGGCGTTTGTGGCGGGACTAGGGCCAGGAGACAAGCTGACAGCGGTGAATGGCCAACCATATACCGCTGAGCTGCTGACGAAGATCGTTCACGACAGCAAGACGAGTACGGGGCCGATTATCCTGACTGCTTCGCGAGACGATGAGACCGCGACCCACACAATCGACTACCACGGCGGGGAGAAGTACGCGGTACTAAAGCGGAATGGGAATCCGGATGTGCTGACGACGAAAATCTTGGCGGCTCGGTAGAAATCTGCTCCATCTACCGTGCGACCTGGGACGGCCAACGCAGATCGCCTTCGGGAAGGATAGGCAAGAGCAGGTCGCGTCCCAGAAGGTCGGGACCGGCCCCCTCAATACTCTTGCGGGATCTCTCGCTGCGCTCAGGATGACAGCACAAATCCCATACAGGATGAGGGCAATAACTTGTGACACACTCGCATGGCCTGCGCTGGCTAGCGGGTGCCGGCAGTCGTGTCGGGGAGCAGTTGCGACTTGGGTGTAAAGTAGGCGCGGTCGTAGAGAGCGCGATAGAACTGGCCGGTGAGTTCCGCCGCCTTTGGTCCGAAAGTCGGGCGGCCGCCTTCCAGGAAGATCACCGTGACAATGCGGCCTGTCGGCGTGTCGGCAAAAGAGCCGAACCAGCCGTACCGGACGCCGTTGTTCGAGCAGGTGCCCGTCTTGCCCATCACCGGAAACTCGTTGAAGTTGGCACGCAGAGAGCGGGCAGTGCCGTACTGGACGGCAGCGGCCATGCCGACGTGCATGTCCGGTAGAAGCGGGGCTATATCGAGGATGCGCTTGACCTTGGGGGTGAACGCGGCGACTGCGGCGGGAGTTTCCGGGTGCTGGAGATAGTAGAGAGTGCCGCCATTCGCGATGGCCGCCACCATGGCTCCCAACTGCAGAGGCGTCATGGAGACGCTCTCGCCAAAGCTGCACATGCGGCCCACGCCGCCGGCAGAGGCGGGAAGTTCGTGGTCGGGATAGGTGCCGAGCTGCTCGCCCTGGATGTTGTACCCTGCGAGCTCGCCGAGGCCAAACTGATTGGCGTAGTGCTTCACACGCTCGAAGCCGAGAGAACGGCCCAGCGTCTCGAAGTAGAGATTATTGGAATGAGCAAGGGCCTCGGTAAGCGTCATGTGGTAGCTGCCGCCGAGGTTGACCGGAGTGTCGCGGGTGACGATTCCCTCTTCGAGTGCGGCGAGGGCGACGGAAAGCTTGATGGTGGAACAGGGCTCGGCGCCGGGTGAGAGGGCAAGCTTCTGGTTGACCATCGCGAGGATTCTTCCACTCGACGGATCGATTGCGAGAGCCGTCCCGTTCATGTTGCCAAGAGCCTGGATGGCGGCGGCGCGAACGATGGGATCTTCGCCCTGCGTGACGTCCCCGAGGGTTAGGTTGTCGAGGTCGGCAAATGAGTTGCCGGTGAAGTGCTCGGAGTATCGCACCGTGCGGCGTACAGCAAGACGCATGTGGGCTCCGCGACGACCCCGAACGGCTGTCGTGACGGTCGCGGTTCGGCCAGATGCGTGGCCAGCTGTGCGGGTTCTGCGTGTGGTTGTTCTCGCCGTGGCGCGGGCAGTCGCATGCACAGCGACGTGGCCGGTTCTTGCCTTGGATCTCGCGGCAGTTCCGGCGCGCTTGTGAGTTACAGCGGCTGCGTCACAGGTGGCGCAGGTAACAATTCCCAAAACCAGAAAAATTGCCGCAAAGTGCTTCCAGAGTGATCGCTTCATCCTGAGACCCCATTCCGATGTGGTGTGCGTGCACCGTTCATGCCACCTGAACCGTGCTCAGAGTGATCAATACCTCATTTTACGGCATTGGAATCGAGGAACACGATAGAACGATCGTGGTAGGTCTCTCATTTGGTACAGGATTTTGGCTTGCCGGATAAGAACCCTCACATGGACGAACGAACGCCCCACACGCTGGAACCGAGATGTGGGGCGCCTCATTTGCGTCTTGAAGGGAGAAGCCTAGTGTCCACGGCGGAGGAAAGCCGGGATATCGAGTTCGTCGGCATCAGCGGCTTCGGTCTGAGAGCTTGCGGAGACGGAAAAGGATGGGACGCGAGAGCTGAAATCGGACGAGGGCCGCTGGTCGGCTTCCGAAATTCGATTAACGGTATAGGAAGGCCGAGGTGTGCGTGGGAGAAGGTCGTAGCCTTCGCCCGAAGACGGTTGAGCCTCCGTCGCCGGTGCCTGTGGGGCGGAAGTGTGGAAGACAGGCGAGTTGAAGATTGAGGGTGCAGCGTTCTGGCCTGTTCCTCCATTCATCCCGGGGCCGCGGTCCTCGCTGCGCTTGGGAATAGGAGACCGGAAAAAATCATCATCGAAGATGGAAGGTGAAACCGGGCGTAACTCGGGCTCAATTTGGCCGGCGGTACGGATGTCCGTATCGGACGCTGGCCGGACTTCGGCGATCGCACGAGCTTCCGCAGACGACTCGGCGGTAGTCCGGACACCGTTCGTGGCCTGGCTTCCATTTGCAACGACCGGAGAGTTTGAGCTCTTCCACCAGGGCTGCTCGGATGCCGGAATCGCGGGAGCAGGCTGAGGAGCGGCAAGTACCGGAGCTTCGTACTTCGGAGCGGGCGTATCCGGGACTTTGGCCGTGATCACCTCAGGAGCAGGGTCGGGAGCCGCGGCCGCGAAACGCTCGGCGGCCGCACGCACGCTCGAAACCGGGCCAGCGGCCAAGGGCGAAGGCGGGGCTGGAACCCGGGCGCGCACAGGGACTTCTTCGTGGCGCATGGTGGGCAGGGTGGTATCGGCCAGCATGCGTTCGCGACGGTTGGACTGGGCGGACTGGACCTGTTGCGCGGCGGGCTGAGCGGCCAGGCGTGCTTCCACCTCGCGGAAGCCGGTGGCGATGACGGTGATCTTGACCTCGTCGCCGAGACGCTCGTCGAGCACGGCACCGAAGATGATGTTGGCATCTTCATCAGCGGCGGACTGGATAATGGTGGAGGCTTCGTTGACTTCAGATAGCTTCAGCGAACTGGAGCCGGTGATGTTGATGAGGATGCCGCGGGCTCCGTCGATGGCTCCGGCTTCGAGCAGGGGCGAGGCCATGGCGGCCATCGCCGCTTCCGTGGCGCGGTTGGAGCCGGAACGCGAGGCCGTGCCCATGACCGCGTAGCCCATGCCTGCCATGGTGGTCTTCACGTCTGCGAAGTCGCGATTGATGACGCCCGGGATGGTGATGATGTCGGAGATGCCCTGTACGGCCTGGCGAAGAACATCGTCGGCGATCTGGAAGGACTCGAAGAAGCCGGCGTCTTTGGCGACGGCAAGCAGCTTCTCGTTGGGGATGACGATAAGAGTGTCCACGGCGTCGAGAAGTTCCTGAAGGCCACGCTCCGCCTGGGTCATGCGGCGCTTGCCTTCGAAGGCGAACGGCCGCGTTACGACGGCGACGGTGAGCGCTCCCATCTCGCTGGCGAGCGAGGCAATCACTGGCGCCGCCCCGGTGCCGGTGCCACCTCCCAGTCCGGCGGTGACAAAGACCATGTCCGCGCCTTCGAGAGCTTCGATAATCTTTTCGGAATCCTCGAGCGCGGCGCGGCGGCCCACGTCCGGGTTCGCCCCCGCACCGAGACCGCTGGTGAGCTTCACCCCAAGCTGGAGCTTGATGGGGGCGTTCGAGACCTGCAGTGCCTGCACATCGGTGTTGGCGGAGATGAACTCAACGCCTTCGACGCCGGCGGCGATCATGCGGTTGACAGCGTTGTTGCCGCCTCCGCCGACGCCGATGACCTTAATGCGGGCGCCGTGAGGAATGTCTTCGTGATACTGAATGCGGATGGGGTCGTTTGTGCTGTTGGCCATGGTGAGGCTCCTTCTACTGCTGTCCATTCTCCCATCGCAACAGGGGTGAAGGAAAGAATGTGTGAGAACGGAACCTCGCGTGGTTCGGAAATGGAACGCGAGAGATTAAAAACTTCTTATAATGCCACATCTTCAACGGGCAGATATGGTTATTTTTCGACAGAGCGGGAAGAAGCGTTGCGAGAGCGCCCGGCAGCTTGACTACGGGAGAATGGAGTGGATGAGTATGGCCTGAGACTTCGCTTGGTACCCCGCACCATTTGGATGAAAGTTGTCGCCGGAGTTGAGGTTTGGGATCAGGAAGTCGGGGTGATCGGGATCGGCAAGCGCGGCTTCGAAGTCCGCGACGCCAACTACGCCGGGAAGGGTGAGACCGGTGGTCTTGATCCAGGTGTTAACAAGGTGGCGCTGAACGTTTCCCGGGTTTTCCGGGCCCGGATTGATATCGCCTGCGAAGGGACCGCCGTCATTCACGGGGTTGGGGCCGTAGTTAGGATTGCCAGCAAGAATGCAGTATGTAGCAGGAGTGATAGTGCCTAACAGGACGCGCAAACCCGCAGCGTGGGCCTGGGCCACCATGTTCTGAAGCGAGGCTTCCACCTCCGTGGCCTCGCCGCACTGCGTGTAACGCAGATCGACGGAGCCGAGATCGATCACAACGGTCTTGACGCCGGGCTGGTGGAGAACATCGCGGTCGATGCGATCCACGCCGGGAGAGCCTGACAGCGAACCGCTGCTGGGTCCGGCAGATTCGCCGAGTATGCCGGCATTGAGTATGCCCATGTGGATCCCGGCGGCATTAAATGTACGGGCGAGATCATCAGAGATGCGATAGTGATCCTGGCCGGCTACTGCGACGTTTGCGACGGGGTAGGCGTTCGTGTTTCCGTAGTCCGAGGCGTGGCCGTCGATGGTGGAACTTCCAAAGAGGGCAACGGTTCCCTGATACTGGCCATAGACGTCCATGCCGCTGAGAAGAAACCACTCTGTATTCGGCTGGGTGAGGGACGAACCGGCGGAGTCGGTGGTGGTGTTACCGACGCCGTTCGGAGAGTTGTAGTTCACCATCGAGTCCGAGACGTGTTGCGTGAGAGGCGCGAAGGTGCCCTGCACATAGGCTGTGACCGCCATCTTCTGGCCAAAAGCGTAGGTGAGATTTACCGCATCAGAGGTAATCTCCGCGCCAGGTGCGATTGTGATGGAGGCGCTTCCGCCAAAAGAGAGGACGGCATCATTGGCGGGATCTACGGCGGGCGGCGCGGAGGCAATGGCAAGACGCGCAGAACCGATCGTGACTGGCGTGGTTCCGAAGTAGTTGGAAAAGCGGACACGCTCCATGGTCCCGGCAACTGTGGGGTAAAAGAAGGAGCGAAAGGTCTGCTCAGCTCCGCCTGGGTTTGCCCCAGTGCTCGTAGCATTTTCAGGCGATGCGCCCCACGCGACGACCCAGATGTTCGTCGACGTCGAATTCGACGGTGAAGCTGCTACGGTCGCGGTTCCAGCATTTGAGGAACAGCTGGTAAGCGTTACGAGGCTGCACGAGAGTGCAAAGAGGAGGAAAAGGTGCCGAAGCATATCAGAGGGGACGTGTTGCAGTTCCGGATGGTTGCAGGAATATCAAGATCGGCCGTCGCAACTTCTTCCTCGAACACGAACCGTTCGGTAAGAAACTACAAGGCGAATCCAGCTGCGTGGCTTAGAAGCTTCCCGCAAAAATCGCCTTTATCTTCGACCGAAGCCCCTGCTCCTCGCTCGCCCGGCGGACCTGGGTACGATGGGTGTAGAGCAGCATCCCGATGGCGGCGGCGAACTCCGGATGGGCGAGTTCCGCAGGCATCTTCGACAGCGGGACCGGAGAGCCGACGCGGGCAGAGACGCGCAGCAGGCTTTCTGCGTTGTCGAGCAGGCCTGCCAAATTTGCGCCGCCCCCGGTAAGGACGACTCCGGCACCGAGCGCTTCGAGCACGCCGCCCTGGCGGAGGTTGTCACGGAGCATGGTAAAAAGCTCTCGCGCGCGGGGTTCGAGGATCTCGGCGAGGAAGCGCTGGCGAACCAGGCGCGGCGATTGGCCGGCGACGCCCTGATCAAAAAGATTCCCACCGACTTCGATCTCGTTCAATTGCGGAATCGAAGTCACGACGCAGTGGCCATAGGTCTTCTTGAGGTACTCCGCCTCTTCGACGGAGACATGGAGCCCGACGGCCAGATCGTTGGTGAAGTGATCTCCGCCGATGGGGAGGACAGCGGTGTGGGCGATGGAACCCTCGAAGAAGACGGCAATCTCCGTGGTGCTGGCGCCGATATCTGCAATGCAGACGCCCAGTTCGCGCTCATCCGCGGAGAGAATCGCTTCGGCTGCGGCGATGCCTTCGAAGACGGTGTCTTCGACTTCGAGGCCGGCGCGGTTGGCGCAGGTGACGACCGACTGCGCGACTCCACCGGAGCAGGTGGAGAGGTGAAGGTTCACCTCGAGCTTGTTGCCGACCATGCCGATGGGATCGTGGATGCCTGCCTGGTCGTCGAGGATGAACTCCTGTGGCAGCAGGTGGAGCACTTCGCGGTCGGGCGGAAGAGCGATCTGCCGGGCTCGGTCTACGGCGGCGCGGACTTCCTCGCGGGTGATCTCGCGCATGCGGCTGCCCATGCTGATGCCGCCACGGCTGTTGATGCCCTTCACGTGGGTTCCGCCGATGCCGACGACGCAGGTTTCGATAGCGGCCTTGGCGGTGCGTTCGGCCGTAAGCGCCGCTTTGTTAATCGCTTCAGCGGCAGGGCCGAGCTCGGAGATCAGTCCCTTCCTCATGCCGCGTGAAGCTTCAACCCCGTGGCCACGATAGCGAAGGACGCCGTCGTGGAGCTCAGCCACCAGGACAACGGACTTGGAGCTTCCGGCGTCGAGGACGGTGATGAGGTTGTCGAGCTTCTGGTTCACTGCGGGGCCGCCTGCGCGTGTGTTTGCGGGGCAGATTTCGACTTTGCTGCGAGTGCTGCCGCTTCCTTAGTATGCGGCTTTACGACGACCATGTGCCATGTCTCGGAGGTGGCAGGCTTCGCGGCTGGCGGTGCTACCTTGCCGGCTTGAGTAGGTTTTGCGGCTGGTTTCGCGGCGAGCTTCGTGACCGGCTTCTTGATTCCGGCTGCAGTCGGTTTCGAAATAGATCTCGCAGCGGGCTTCGCGACCGGTGCCAGGGTTGCAGGCTTCGCCGTTGGGGTCGCAGAGGCTGGCGTGACGGCGCTCGTCGGCGCGCCGGGCTGCATCTCGAGCACAACCTGGCGCTCGTACCGCATATCGACGGAAGCCAGCTTGGGATGGTCAGTTAGCCACTCGTGCAGATGGTCCTGGAACCTTTGGTAGCGGGCGAGGAAATCGGTATCGCCAAAGTGCACGAGGATATCGGCGGAACCATCTGGAATCAGCGCCTTCACATCTTCAGGGTTCGAAAGATCTACTTCGCTGAGCTTCTCGGAGATGTGGGCACCCGTGCTATCGAGCTCCGAGGTGAAGCCCGTATAGATCTTCATGCGGGCGGCGCGGGTCGAGATCGGATCGCCGGAGGTGACACCGGTTACAACCGGAAAGGAGAAGTGCGGGTCGCCGGGGGCATCAGGCGGCATGTCCAGAAGAACGCCCGAGGCATCGACCATGCCGATCTGGCTTCCCTGCCGAACGAATGCGACCGGGATTCGTTCCGTGATCTGGATCCGGATGTGATTGGGGAGCAACCGCATCACGGTTGCGTGCTGGACCCATGGGAGCGACTCGAGCTCCGCGCGACGCTGGGCGAGCGGGATGCTGAAGATATTGCGCTCCACATCTTCGCCGAAGACGCTCAGAAGCTGGGCCCGGCTGACGTGGGTGTTGCCGACGCTCTGTATCTCAGAAGATGAGGGGACCGTGAAGCGGGGATCGTGTAGGAAAAAGCTGCGGACAGCGAGCACAGAGACAGTCACGACTCCCACGAAAAGCAGGAAAGCGACCGCGGAGAAAATACGTCCCCACAGGGTTTTCGGAACCTGCAGGGCCCGCCCGCTGAGACGAAGGCGGTAGCCACTCCTGCGGCGGCGACTGTCGGGGTCGTCGCTGCCGGAGGTGTCAGGGAGCGAGGAGGCGAAGTCGTCGCCAAAGTCGCGGCGGGATGTCGGCTCCGGCTGGCGCGAACGGCGGCGCGGTGCGGTTGGGGCCGGGGCGTAGATCTCCTCTGGCGCTTCAAGGATGGCAGCGCGGGGAGTCGAAAATGAGTCTTCTGTTCGCAAGCCTGAGCGGGATCGCGAAGAATCGCTGGCTTGAATATAACGCGGGGACGAGAGTTGAAGGCGAAGAGATGGCGGAGGGGTATCTTAGGAGGAACCGAACGCGCCCTCGACAGGAGCCTAAACTCGAGCCGATAGATAAGCTAGGCTAAGCTAGAATTCCTGAGAGGGTGCTCGATGACGGAGATTGGCGCGTTCGAAGCGAAGAATACATTTGGCTCCTTACTTGATCGAGTCGAGAGCGGCGAGATCATCTCGATTACTCGGCACGGGCGCCGGGTGGCGCGACTCGTTCCGAGCGACGAATCTGTCGACCGAGCCGAGGCAAAAGCGGCGATGGAACGCATTCTCTCTCGCGTTTCGGGTCAGGCCAGCTTCGATTTCAACGAATTCAGACGGGATCGCGATGAAGGCCGTCCATGAGCCTTGTTCTTGACTCTTCCGTCACGGTAGCCTGGATCATTCCAGATGAGAGGACCACTCCAGTGCTTGCTGTGTTCGACCGAATCCTCCAGCGTTCAGCATGGGTGCCTGGGCTCTGGAGGCTCGAAGTAGCGAATGTACTGGAGATGAAAGTTCGGAGGGGACAGATCAATGCAGAGTTTCAAGGAGTGACACTGGCAGACCTCGCGCTGCTTCCAATCAGCCTCGATCTTGAGACTCACGAGCAGGCGTGGAGCGCTACGGCAAGGTTGGCTGCGCGACACCGGCTGACGGTCTACGATGCCGCCTACTTGGAACTTGCGTTGCGACGGGGATTGCCGCTAGCTACGCTGGATCGCGATCTGAGAGACGCAGCCAGGATCGAGCGTGTGGAATTGCTCGGAGAGTGATCTGACGGCGCAAAAGACTGGCGGAGAACTTACTCCCCCAAATCCCAGATCGAGTCCAAATCGAGCCTGAGGAAGCCAATGCAGCACAGACAGCTTGAGATCACCTTTCATAAGGTTACCGGATGATCCTGGCTTCGCGCAGGCGGATGAAAAGGTCGGTGAAGCTGTCTTCGGTCGATTGGTAGTCGAGGAAGCCCAGCTTGCGGCTCTTGGTCATGTCGGTAAGCACTTCGATCGGGCGGCCAAGGTCGGCGTCGGTGTGCCAGGCAGAGATGAGTTTGCTGAGGTCCGGAGCGGCGAGGTGGTGCTTCGCAGCAATCTGGGCCCAGATCGGCTGCGCTTCGGCAAGCTGCTGTTCGAGCGGTGTCACCTGTTCCGGAAACGGAGCGGCTTCAAGACCGAACCATAAAGCAAGCCGAGGCCACATCCAGCTCCAGCGAAAGACATCCCCGTTAACGACGTTGAAGGCCTGATTTGCGGCAGCCGGCGTGGTGGCGGCCCATTGCTGGTGGCGGGCGAGAAGGCGGGCATCGGTCATGTCGGTGAGGCCGTTCCACTGGGCTCTCGAACCCGGAAAAATAAAGGGCCGGTTCGTCTCGCGACAGATTGTGGCGTACACCGCAAGGGTGACACCCATATTCATGGCATTGCCGACGGCGTAACCGATCACGGTGTGTGGGCGCTGAACGCTCCAGTTAAAGCCATCGCGGGCGGCTGCGGCGAAGACTTCGTCTTCCTGCGCGTAGTAAAAGTTTTCGACGTCGAGGCGGCCTTGCTCCTCGCGGAAGGGTGTCGGCGGCAGCACTCCCCTGCCGTAGTTCTCGAATGGGCCAAGGTAGTGCTTCAGTCCGGTAACGAGGCCGACGTGCTGCACGGACCCGGAGCGGGACACAACTTCGAGGAGGTTGCGGACCATGGCGCTGTTCACGCGGATGTTCTCGGCTTCGGTGGACTGGCGAAGCCAGGTGTTGAAGAAGACATGGGTGGGGCGAATGTCTTTGAGTGCTGCTGAGAGGCTGGCAGGGTTGAGGAGGTCGGCCGCGAGGGGGAGGACACCGGATGGCGCGGAGGGATTGCGAGCGAGGCCGTACACTTGCCACTCCTGTGAGGCAAGGTGGGTGGCGAGGGTGAAACCTGTAATTCCGGTCGAGCCGACTACGAGGGCGGCGGGAGGCATTTGGTCCTTTATGACTGCTGGGGATCAGATGCCTGACGATGGGAAAGTGGTTCGCGCTTCACGCGAAGGACCCGCGCACGCGACTGGATTCGTAGTGAAAGTTGAGAAGCTGTGGGGATGTCTCATCGCGGGGGTTGTTTGCTGCGCTCAGGATGACGGCAAGCACCCGCTAACTAAACGCAACTGCCAACTACAAAAGAGAGCTACTCCGGTTGAGCGATTCGAGTATGAGCGGAGCGGCGTGGGAGACGCTGCCCGCGCCAAGCGTGACGATGACTTCTCCGGGCTTGGCTTCACCGACAAGGGCGGCGACAGCTCCAGGGATGGTCGAGGCGTAAGCGACCTTGCCGGAATGGGACCGCTGAATGGTATCGGCAAGCGTCTGGCCGGTGATGCCGGGAATAGGCTCTTCGCTGGCGGCGTAGATGTCGAGGACCTGGACCGTGTCGGCATCACCGAAGGCGCTGGCGAACTCGGCGAGCAGGTCGCGGGTTCTCGTATAGCGATGAGGCTGAAAAAGAAGATGCACGCGCGCGTAGCCACAGTCACGGGCGGCGCGGAGCGTGGCCAGGATCTCCGTAGGGTGATGGCCATAGTCATCGACGACGGTCACGCCGGCGACTGTGCCCTTGATCTGAAAGCGGCGATCGACGCCGCGAAAGGTGGCGAGGCCTTCGATGATCTGCGCTGGCGAGACATCGAGTTGCACGCCGATGGCGACAGCAGCCGTGGCGTTCAGAACATTATGGCGACCGGGAACGTGGAGCGAGAAGGGTCCCATCGCGACCCCGTTGTACGTGACTTCGAGCGTCGAGTGGCAATTGGGATGTTTGGGCAGGATGCGTAGGCGGAAGTCAGCGGCTTCGTGCTCGCCATAGGTGTAGACGCGGCGGCGGACACGAGGCAGGATCGCCGCGAGTAGCGTGTTGTCGAGGCAGGCAGTAGTCGCGCCGTAGAACGGCACGCCATCCATAAATTGAAGGAAGGCGCTCTCGACGTCAGCCATGTCGCGGTAGCAGTCCATGTGCTCGCGGTCGAGATTGGTGACCACGCCGAGAATCGGCGACAGCTTCAGGAACGAGCGGTCGCTCTCATCGGCTTCGGCGACCAGATACTGCGAATTCCCGAGGCGGGCGTTTGACCCGAGTGCGTCCACTCTTCCACCCACCACGATCGTGGGATCCAGGCCGCCTCCACCGAGCACGGCGGCGATCATCGAAGTGGTCGTCGTCTTGCCATGCATTCCGGCCACGGCGATGCCGTACTTCAGGCGCATCAGTTCGGCGAGCATCTCCGCCCTTGGAATCACGGGGACCTTCCGGCTGCGAGCTTCTACAACCTCAGGATTCTGGGACGGAACAGCCGAACTGGTCACCACGACATCGCAGGACGTCGCATTCGACGCCGCGTGTCCCTCGAAGATCCGGGCACCGAGGCTGGCAAGCCGGTCGGTGACGCTCGATCGCTTCATGTCCGAGCCCGAGACGGCGTAGCCCATCGTGAGCAGGATCTCCGCGATCCCCGACATGCCGATGCCGCCAATGCCAATGAAGTGGATGCGCTGGGACGGAGCGAAGAGGAAGTGGCCGGGTAGAAACATTGCTTCGGGAAGTCTCCTCTTTTTCTTGAACAAAGACCACTTTATCAGCGCCCGGCGGGGGGTGACTTAAGTGGGATTCAGGGGAAAGACTCTGCGACTTGCGTGGAATCCGCTGACCCGATTGTGGTGTCGATAACGTTACCTGGGATTGTTACCTTCACGCTAGGCCAACCACCGCCGATATCGTTACCGGGAGCAAGGGACAGCTCCGCGAAGTGTTTCAAAGAGGAACAATCCCCCGCAGCTCGAGAACGGTGTCCAAAGGGCGACGGAACAGCAGCAGGGCCTGAAGGAGATTTACCGTCCATGTTTAGTAGAGAGCCCAGCAGACAGACTCACAAAAAGATCAGCGAACACCCGAACCTGACATCGGCTTCTCCTTCTTCAAAGAATTTCCTGCTTGCCTTCGATTCAATCTCACTTCCGCGGCATGGGCGGCGGCAGGAACCTCAAGGACTCCGCCGGTCTGTTCGCGTAATGCTGGCCGCCGTCGCGCTCCTGGTTTTATTCGCGTGCGCGCGCGCCGCTCGTGGACAGGGCAGCCTCCAGATCTCCCCAGGCGTGGCTGTAGGTTCTACTTCAACGGTGCAGACGCTGTCGCTGACGATCACGTCGACCGGAACGTTGTCGGCGGTGCAGGTCCTGACCGGCGGCGCGGCTGGCCTGGATTTCTCCGCGGCCGGTGGAAACTGCGTGACCGGGGTGACGTACAACGCAGGCCAGAGCTGCACCGTATCAGTCCTCTTTACAGCGAAATATCCGGGAACGCGTTCCGGCGCCATTGTGCTGAGCGACGGCAGCGGCAATCCCATGGCGACAGCGTACCTTACCGGCATCGGCATAGGACCGCTGAGCGTGGCCACGGCAGGCGAGATCGTGACTGTCGCCGGCAACGGCCATCTTTCAACCGGTGTCACAACCGGATCGAAAGCCACCGACGCCGTCATCCACGAGCCTCTGGGCGAAGCCGTTGACGGCGCGGGCAGTCTCTATTACACGGACAGCGGCAATAACCTGATCGGTAAGGTAGACAACAGCGGTAACCTGACCGTCATCGCCGGTACTGGTACCGCCGGGTACAGTCCGAACGGAACACTGGCTGTAAACGCGACACTCAATGCTCCCTCCGGAATCCTGGTCGATGGTGCGGGCAATCTCTTCTTCGCGGATAGCGGCAACAGTGTCATACGGGAGATCATTGCCGGGACCGGGGTCATTCGAACCGTGGCCGGCAATGGCGTCGCCGGCTACTCGGGCGATGGCGCGGCAGCGACCGCGGCCACCCTGAACCATGCGGAAGGCATGGCGCTGGATTGGAATGGAAACCTGTTCATCGCGGACACCGGAAACAATGTGGTCCGCGAGGTAAGCGCGGCGAATGGAACGATCAGCACGGTAGCGGGAAACGGGACTGGTGACTTCGGGGGCGATGGCGGCCCGGCCACGGCGGCGATGTTAAATCAGCCCTGGGGAGTTTCGTTTGGAATGGACGGAAGCCTCTATGTCGCAGACTTCCTGAACAACCGCATCCGCAAGGTCGACACCCTGGGCAATATCTCGACCGTTGCGGGCACGGGCAATCCTGATTACACGGGCGATGGCAGTGCCGCCTTGGGAGCGGCGCTGGACCATCCGGCAAGCGTGGTGGTCGACCCGGCGAACGACCTGTTCATTGCGGACTCAGAGAACAATGTAATTCGCAAGGTGAACGGCGCCAGCCAGATCATCACCACCTTCGCCGGGGACGGCACCTCAAGTTCGTTCGGTGACGGCGAAGATGCGAACACGATCGCAGTCGCATTGAACAAGGTCTATGGCCTGTGGCTCGACGCTCACGGCAACCTCTTTGTCGCCGATCGGCTCGGGCTCAAGATTCGCGAGATCAATGGAGCGCTCGCCGCCATTCCGTTCAAAGACATCAAGGTAACGAACACTTCCGCGCCGATCGCCCAGGAAATCGACAACGACGGCAACGCTCCACTGCACATCAGCAGCATCGTTCCAGTGTCCAATGCGGCGGTAGATCCGGCGACAACGACGTGTTCGACCACGGCGGCAATGGCGCCCGGAGCGGCTTGCAATATCGGTGTCGAGTTCAAGCCAATGGTCGTGGGCTCGCCCGTGAACGGGCAGATCAATGTGAACTCGGATTCGGCAAACTCACCCGTCGTCATCGACCTTTCAGGCAACTCGCTGAGCATCGAACCAACCACCACGACATTGACCTCGAGCATCAATCCTTCAGCCATCGGACAGTCTGTTACCTTCACCGCGACGGTGAGCAGCCAGGCCGCATCGCTGACCGGAAGCGTTTCGTTCATGGATGGATCGACGGTGCTGGGCGGCGCACCGCAGTTGCTCAACTCGACCACGCGCATAGCGACGTTCACCACAACCAGCCTTGCCCTCGGCGCTCACGTCATCACTGCCGTTTACTCCGGAGATAGCACCAGCGCAACCAGCACCTCTGCTTCGCTCAGCCAGATCGTCAAGCAGACAAGCATTCTGGTCATTACTTCGAACGATAACCCGGCAAAAGTGTACGACGCCATCACCTTCACGGTTGCCGTGAGTGAGACGCCAGCGGGCGGCAACGCGCCGACTGGTTCCATCGTGTTCTCAGCCGATGGATCGCTGCTGCCAAACGGGACAATAGGAATAAGCGGTGGAACCGCCAGCTACACGACCACGCTCCTTGGCTCAGGGTCGCATGCGATCACTGCGACCTATGCGGGCGACGCGAGCAACATGCCAGGCAATTCGAACTCGCTCACACAGGTTGTCAATGCGGCAACTTCGACGACGATGCTCGCGACTTCCAACGCAAACGTAAACCTGACGAATCCCGTAACGTTTACTGCGACCGTCTTGGGGAATAACTCCTCCACGCCGACAGGGAACGTCTTCTTCAAGGACGGCGCGGCTTCGATTGGAACGGCGGCGGTAAACAACCTCGGCGTGGCGACGTTCACCACGTCAACGCTTGCAGCCGGAACTCACTCAATCACGGCCTCCTATCAGGGCGACCAGGACTACGCCACCAGCGTCTCGGCTTCGCTGACGGAGACGGTTGATAAAGTGGGAACCGCGACAGCGCTGACCTCAAGCGCGAACCCGGCCGATGCAGGAGCGGCGGTGAAGTTTAGCGTCACCGTCACCGGCGCAAGCCCCACCACGCCAAATGTGGCGATCACCGGAACGGTGACTCTCATGGATGGGCCCACGGCCATCGGGACAGGAGCGCTCGCAGCGCTCGGCACAAATCCGGCAACAGGAAGCACGGTCATCTCTGTGTCGGCCCTGGCGATCGGAACGCATCCAATCACCGCGGTATACGCGGGCGACGCGAACTACTACGCCAGCACCTCCGGCATTCTGTCAGAGACGATCAACCTTGCGACGAGCACCAACACTTTGGCAGCGAGCACGACTACTCCAATTGCGACCAGGCCAGTTACGCTGACGGCGACGCTCTCAAGCAACGGTGGCACGCCGACAGGAAGTGTGACGTTCCTTGATGGAGCGATCGCCATAGGAGTAGGCAATCTTGCAAACGGCATAGCAAGTGTCACCACAGCGACGATGACGGTAGGGCCGCACGCGATTACCGCGGTGTACGGCGGCGATGCGAAGGATGGCGCGAGCACCTCGAATGTTGTGACGGTCACCGTACAGGCAGCGACGACCAAGGTGGGTCTCACGCCCTCGCAAAGTCCCACGAACTTCTCGCAGCCATTCACTCTTACGGCCGCGGTAAGTGGCAATGGCGGTGTGCCGACTGGCAGCGTCACGTTCTCCGACGGCGGTACAGTCTTGCAGACGGTGACGCTCGCGAACGGAGTGGCCACGTACACGACGTCGTCACTGACCGACGGCAGCCACACCTTCGCGGCGAGCTATGGCGGTGACGCCAACGACCTTACCAGCAATTCCGCCCCGCTCACAGTTCAGGTGCTCCAGACGATCGACATCTCGGTGACGAGCACCAGCCCGAACCCCTCTGTAGCACGGTCGAATGTACACTTCGTCGCGACCATCCTGGAGAAGCAGGGCATCCAGCCAACCGGGAGCGTGACCTTCTTCGACAACGGCGTAACGCCGATCGGCACCGGAGCCATCAACGGCAACACGGCGACCTTCGACACGGCAGCGCTCACCGTAGGCACACACGCGATCATTGCCTCCTACGCAGGCGACGGGAGCACGGAGGCAACCAACTCCGCACCGTACTCGCAGATCATCAACGCGGCAGGTGTAACGGTAACGCTTACGTCGACGGCGAATCCAGCAATCTTCGGAAGCCTGTTGACCTTCACGGCGACTGCGAGCAGCGCAGCCGGCGCTCTCACCGGAACGGTGAGGTTCCTCGACAAGGGCACAGCGATCGGGTCCGCTTCGCTTAGTTCCACCGGCGTAGCAACGTTCTCGACCGCCACACTGAGCACGGGCGTTCATCCCATTGTCGCCGCGTACCAGGGCGACGCAAACGATCAGCCGGCGAGCTCCACCGCGATACAACAGGTAGTCGAGCGAACGACCAGCGTCACCTTGGCCTCAAGCCAAAACCCCCTGCCGACACTCGCTCCAGTGACGATCACCGCGACCGTGGCAAACGGCGGCGGACCTTCGCCGACCGGGACCATCGACTTCGCTCAGGATGGCGTCATAGTGTCGACCGTCCCGCTCAGCGCAATCGGGACGGCAACTCTGAATGTGGCTTCTCTTCCGGTTGGAACCCATCCCTTTATCGCGACCTACTCCGGCGATGCAGTCGACCTGGCAAGCGCTTCGGCCCCGCTCAGCGAGTTGGTCCAACTACGCGGCACGACGGACGTCCTCACCACCTCGGCGACCTCACTCACCGGCGGCCAACAGATCACGCTGATCTCCGTGGTGAAGTGGACGGGACCAAAGACGCCCACCGGAACCGTGACGTTCTACACGGCGACCGATTCGCTGGCGACTGTGGCGCTCGATTCTACGGGCGTGGCGACTGTGACGGCCCTGCTCTCAGGAACCTCGGCCAACCTGTCTTCCTCTTATAGCGGCGACCAGAACTATGCGGCTTCCACCTCGGGAACAGAGCTCGTCACAATCGGTCCGGCCGCGGACTTCCAGATGACGGCAACGCCGCCGGTCTTCACCCTGGTAAGCAAGCAGCACCTGATGGTGAACCTCTCCATCGCGTCCCTTCAGAACTTCACCGACACGCTCTCGCTCGGCTGCCTGGGTCTGCCACAATCAGCCACATGCAGCTTCTCCAGCGACCAGATGGTGCTCGCGGCCGGTGCGATGCAAAGTGTAACCCTGACTGTCGACACGGGGAATCCTCTGCTCGCGGGCCCGCAGGCGAAAAACGAGAACGGTCCTTCGTTGAACGGCACCGGTTCGAAGCTGGTGCTGGCTTGCCTGCTTCCGGGTGGATTGCTGTTCGGTCTGGTTGGGATGCGATTCCGCAAGGCCAGGGGAATTGCCGGGCTGCTCATGCTGCTGATCCTTGCCGCGTTATCAACGGTAGTGATTGGCTGCGGCACCGTAAGCCAGACCGGAACGCCGCCGGGCGTCTATCACTTCAATGTCAGCGCGACCAGCAAGACGGGCATAACCCAGACGCTGCCGATGACCATGACGGTGACCTAGTAGCTCGCCTTCACCTGCACGAAGCTTCACAAGCGAATGAGATGATATTGAGATGAAGAAGTTGGGGGTCTTGAAGAGGCTGGCGATCGCCGGGGTCGCGTTGTGTGGCGCGACAGGTGTTGCGGCGCATGCGCAGAAGCTGCCAACCGCGACCGCTCCAGGGGCATACCTCGCGGTGGGCGGAACCTATTCAGGTTTCCAGGCTCAATACCCGCAGCGGATACTCGGCGGCGCGGGCGTCTACGCGGACCTGAACATCCGTCGGCACCTTGGCATCGAGGGCGAGATCCGCTTCCTGCGCCAGAACCAGGTCGCGGGGTCGCATGAGTCTACCTACCTCGTTGGTCCCAGATATGAGTTTCACCTGGGACGATACTCGCCCTATGTGAAGGCGCTGGTTGGCGGCGGAAGGCTGATCTTCCCTTACGGCGATGGGCTCGGGACCTACACGGCATTGGCCTACGGCGGCGGGATCGACGTAAACCTGACCGGGAAGATTAAGCTGCGTGCCATCGACTTCGAATACCAGGACTGGCCCAGCTTCAACTTCGGCCCGGGAACGCAGCAGCAGGCACTCACGCCCTACGGAATCAGTGCAGGGCTAAGCTACCGGATCTACCACACCGGCGGCTGGCGCAAACACCGGTATAAGTAGCCGCTCGATCTTCTCGCGAATGCAGCGATGGTAGCGTTATAGCCAATGACTTATTCGCATACTGTCGGCGGCGAGCGGTACAGCTTCCCTTCGCTGGCTCGGCTGATGGCGAAGGCCACTCCGGCGCGGTCGGGCGATGAGCTTGCAGGCATTGCGGCGGAGTCCGCGAAGGAACGGATCGCGGCGCAGATGGCGCTGGCGGATCTTCCGATCAGGCAGTTTCTCAGGGAAGCCGTCATCGCATACGAAAGCGATGAAGTGACTCGGCTGATTGTTGACTCGCACGATGCGAAGGCGTTTGCCGCAATCTCGCATCTGACGGTCGGCGAACTACGGGACTTCTTACTTTCAGAGGATGCGACGGGTGAGGTGATTGCTTCACTCAAGTGGGCCTTCACTCCGGAGATCGCCGCGGCGGTCTCGAAGATTATGCGGGTGCAGGATCTCGTTCTGGTGTCGCGGAAAATCCGCGTAGTGACGAGATTTCGCACCACGGTAGGGCTGCCGGGAAGACTCTCCACCCGCCTGCAGCCGAACCACCCCACGGACGACGCGCGAGGCATTGCGGCTTCGATGATCGACGGCCTGACGCTCGGCTCAGGCGATGCGGTGATCGGCATCAATCCGGTCAGCGACAGCCCGCAGCGGGTGACAGAGCTGTTGGAGTTGATCGATCGGGCAAGGCTGCACTATGCGATCCCGACGCAGGCCTGCGTGCTCGCGCATGTAACGACGCAGATGGAGGCGATGCGGCAGGGCGCCCCCTTGGATCTGCTCTTCCAGTCAGTAGGCGGAACCGAGGCGACGAACACCAGCTTCGGTGTCTCCCTTGCTCTGCTGGAAGAGGCGCATCAGCAAGCGCGGGCTCTCAAGCGTGGTGGCATCGGGGACGAAATAGGCGGCGAAAATGTCTTCTACTTCGAGACTGGCCAGGGCTCAGCGCTCTCTGCCGACGCACATCTTGGCGCCGACAGACTGGGTGTAGACCAGCAGACGATTGAGGCCAGGGCTTATGCCGTGGCGCGCCACTTCAACCCGATGCTTGTCAATACGGTCGTCGGATTTATAGGGCCGGAGTATCTCTACGATGGCAAGCAGATTCTGCGGGCAGGCTTGGAAGACCACTTCTGCGGCAAACTGCTCGGCCTCCCCATGGGCTGCGACATCTGCTACACCAACCACGCCGAGGCAGACCAGGACGACATGGACTCCCTGCTCACGCTGCTTGGAGCCGCCGGCGTGAACTTCATCATGGGCGTTCCGGGGGCGGACGACATCATGCTCAACTACCAGTCGACTAGCTTTCATGATGCGCTTTACCTGCGCCAGGTGATGGGGCTCCGTCCCGCGCCGGAATTTGAGCGGTGGATGCAATCAGGAAGCCAGAAGCGGATGGAGTTGCAGGGGCTACTTTTACGCTAGGTGCGGGCAGCCTTCCCGACGATTCAACGATGCTTGATGAAGACCCGTGCGCCAGTTAACGCATCAGATCGGAAAGTGCTCTATCAAGTGAAAACTTATCCGGGGGATCTTCTATGAAAGCAGCCACGATCGTTGGAATTCTACTGATCATTCTGGGTATCGCCGGCTTCGCTATGGGTGGAGTCAGCTTCACTCATGAGAAGAAGGATGTCGATATGGGACCAGTGCAGATCGGCCACGAGAAGAAAGAAACGCTGCCGATATCTCCGGTCTTGAGCACTCTTGCTCTTGTTGCGGGCGTCGGTTTGGTTGTGGTCGGGGCGCGTAGCCGGTAGCGCCATTGCCCGCCTCAAACTGTCGCGACGCAACTGTCCTGGCGCAACCGGCAGTCAATGGGTGCCTTCTTAGGAACTAACGCACCGCATGAGTGCAGGACTCTGCGGTGCGCTCACGATCGCCGCGCATCAGTAGATTCCCGCTTCAATTCTTGAAGAAGTTCTTGGCGAGAAAGAGCACGTTAGCGGGGCGTTCGGCGAGGCGGCGCATGAAGTAGGGATACCACTCGGTCCCGAAGGGAATGTAGACACGGACCCCAAATCCCTCCCTGACGAGGCGGCGTTGCAGATCGCGGCGGATACCGTAAAGCATCTGAAACTCAAAGGATGATTTCAGGATCCCCTGCTGTTGGACGAAGCGCACCATGGTGTCGATGATGCGTTCGTCATGCGTGGCAAGACCGCAAAATACGGGACGTTTCAAGTCCGGGTGGATGTAGGTAGTCATGCGCGACATAAGCTTGATGTAATTCGCATCAACTGCGGCCTTCTCGGGAAAAGCGTGGTCCGGGCCTTCCTTATAAGCCCCTTTACAGAGGCGGATACGGATGCCTTGTTTCAGGAGGCGCTCGGTGTCAGCTTCGGTGCGGTAGAGATAGGACTGGAGAACAGCGCCCACTCGACCAGACAATCCGGGCTTCGAGTGAATGCGTTCAACCAGCTGAAGGGTTGCCTCGGTAAGCGGGGTCCCTTCCATATCGACGCGGACGAAAGAGTCGGCCTTGACGGCATGTTCCACCATCTCCAATACGATCGATTCGGCCAGCGCGGGGTCGAAGTCCATGCCCATCTGCGTCAGCTTTACACTTACATTGGCGTTCAGACCTCGGGTTTCGATGGCGTCGAGAAGCCGGTGGTAGATCGCGGCCGAGTGGCGGGCGTGTGCCTCGTCGTTCACACTTTCGCCGAGCGAATCGAGCGAGACCGCGATACCTTCTTTGTTCAAAGCAGCGGCGGCGGCGAGAGCTTCTTCGACGGTCATGCCAGCGACGAAACGGCTGGACATCTTTCGACCAAGAGAGGATCTTTCAGAGAAGGAGCGCAGTCCGGTGTTCGTGGACATGGCTATGAAAAAGGAACGCAACAATGCGAAGTACCTCGGGCGCTGACGCCGGCAGCGGCGGATTGGATTGGATTTTTGGACGAGGCGGAGGACAACGGGGGCCCGCGCTTACTTCGTGATTATCTCAGAACGACAGAAGCTATTCAGGGCCGCCGTTTTCATCAGGTGAAGGTCTGTAGGTCTCGCTTCCAATTGGAGGAGTAGTGGTCTCTCGGTCTCACATCGCAGACGACAGATGAGGCGCGCGTACATCACGGCCTACATCAACTACTGGCGGGCTTCGGTAGGATCTGCAATCTGTGACAGGCGATCTACGGGAGCGGTAACCATTGCGCTCGTGTCCTTCAGCGCGGCAATCTCTTCGTCATAGCGCCCGAAAAGAGAGTTGTACCGAATGTACGCGAGCTCCTCGAGCATCTTGATCCCATCTTTCAGGTACGACATGCGGCTGCGCTCGTCATGGCCCCATGTGACGGGAACTTCGCGGACCCTGTAGCGCAGCTTGCGGGCAATGAAGAGCACTTCAGGGTCGAAACCCCAGCGCTCGATCCTTTGCAGCCGAAAGATGATCTGGGCTGCAGGCCGGCGGAAGGCCTTGAAACCGCATTGCGTGTCTTTGAAGGGCAGGCCCATCACAGTCCGGCAGATCGCGTTGAAACAGCGACCAAAGAACTGCCGATACAGAGGCTGATGGATAGTCTGCCGGCCACGGTCCATCCAGCGCGAACCAATCGCGACATCGGCTCCGGCTTCGAGAGTCGCGAGCAGACGCTCGGCCTCTTCCATTGGCGCGGAAAGATCAGCGTCCGTAAACATCACCACATCGCCTGCGGCCTGCAGCAGGCCGTTGCGAACAGAGTATCCCTTGCCTCGGTTACCGGGATTGCGGACGAGATGCAGGCGCGGATGAACCTCCATCCACTGCTTGATGATTTCGCGAGTGCTATCCGTCGAGCCGTCATCCACAACCAGAACTTCGGCGTCCCACTTCTGGTTGTAGACGCAGTCCATGACACGTTCGAGGGTGTGTTCGATCCGGGCGCTCTCGTTATATGCCGGGATGACGATGCTTAGGTACGGGTGAGACATTTCGCGCTGAAACCCTTCTGACCGAATATGTGCTTGCCGGGTTACTTTGGCGAGGAAGAAGAGGTGACCGCAGAGCGGAAAACACTATTCCGGAACGCCGTTCATATTACGTCAATCGTTGGACGTTAGGAAAGCGACGGTGGTCGCAGAATTACCGCTTTGGAACGAACAGGCAGAATTCACGCATTCCTTACGGCGCTTTTTGGACAAAGTGAAGTAAAACCCGCCTCTTTGCGCCCGTCGAACTCTGTCCCCCAAGCGCTTCACCTCCCACTGGTGGCGAGTAACTTCAGCGTCTCGGGCCTGATAAACTCGTTGCCATGACGGAAGACTCAAGTAACCAGGCGCCGCCTCCTCTCCCCCCACGCTACAGCACTCCCCTTCAGCCTCCTTATGCACCCGCGTATGCGGCTTCTTACGCATACACGCCGAAACCCCGTCGCTCGGCCTGGTTCTATCTGACCATCATTGGCGGCTCCGCCATCATTCTCGGACTTCTGTTCTGGGGCATGATGTGGAGCGTTGGACGCACCATGAACGGTGGCACCGCGTTCGGTGGATTGGGAACGGACCAGATCGGTGTCATCGATGTCTCCGGCGTCATTCTGGACGCCGAAAAGCTCGACAACCAGCTGCGGAAGTTTGGTGACGACGACTCGATTAAGGCGATCATTCTCCACATAAACTCACCGGGCGGCGGAGCGGCGGCTTCGCAGGAGATCTACCACGAAGTGCTGCGCGTCCGTCAGGAGAAGCACAAGAAGATCGTCGCGTCTGTCGAAAGCGTGGGAGCCTCCGGGGCCTATTACATCGCCAGCGCTTGCGACAGCATCTACGCCAACGACGCCTCGGTGGTGGGGTCGATCGGCGTCATCATGGAGTGGACAAACTATGGCGAGCTCTACCGCTGGGCGAAGTTGAAGAGCGTCGTCATTCACGCCGGAGAGTTGAAGGATGCCGGCGATCCGACACACGATGTCACCCCTCAGGAGCAGGCCTACTTCCAGGGGCTCGTAGACAATATGTATGGCCAGTTCGTCCATGACGTGGCAACCGGGCGGCATACATCGGACGAAAAGATCAAGCCCCTCGCAACGGGACAGGTGTGGACGGGGCAGCAATCCCTTCCTCTGGGATTGATCGATAAAGTGGGCGGTTTCAGGATGGCCCTGATGGATACGGCAAAGAGTGTAGGCATCTCCGGCGAACCGACGGTCGTTCGTCCGGCAAGCCAGAAGAAGGGCCTTCTGGCGCTGCTCACCTCGGACGGGGAAGACCTTTTCCCGAATCCAGGGCAGCTGCTCAATCACTCGCCGGGTTTTTATTTCATGTGGAAGTAGTCTACCGGCAACCCTTTTACACTGACGCGGCGGTCTATCCCGTCTACAATCAACGTGTAATCTACATCTAACAACTATCCGAATCGTCACATCCGAGTGACCCCGAAGTTCAGGAGCATCTTCCGATGACCAAAGCCGACCTCGTCGACAAAGTGACTGCACTTGGCGACCTTACTCGCAAGGATGGTGAGATCATCGTCGATACTCTGTTTGAGTCTGTGATTGGAGCGCTCAAATCAGGCGACAAGATCGAGATTCGCGGGTTTGGCAGCTTCCGGACCAGGCAAAGAAACTCCCGTATTGGCCGAAATCCGAAGACAGGCGAGAAGGTCGACGTTCCCGCCAAGCGAGTTCCCTTCTTTAAGCCATCAAAAGAACTCCGGGACTCTGTGAATTCAAAGGGCGCCGAGAACAAGAAGGTCGATGCGGAGCATATTGATCCGCATCATCCGCCGGCGATGTAAGTCTGACTGTCGCCACGCATCCGTCCTGTTCGACGAGGCCGACTTCAGGCAGGAGGTCTGCAGTGCTTGGCTTGAAGCTCAACGTTAACTACCTCGTCGACCATGATCCCCTTTGGGCGTCCGCCTTCGCAGAGGAGCGGGATCGTCTGCGCGCTGCCCTCGGTCCCCTGGCCAAAGGCATCGAACACCAGGGTTCTACCTCGGTCACCGGAATGCGGGCGAAGCCGATCCTCGACATCCTTGTCGGCGTACACCCCATCAGCGCCTGGAACCATTGCAGGGGGCCGCTCGAGGCCCTCGGCTACGATTATGTCGAAGATGCCGGGGTACCGCTTCACTGCATCTTCGGGCGCGGCCGTGATGCGACCGAGCGGACCCACCTGCTGCACATCGTCGAGATCGATTCCGACGAGTGGTATGGCAATCTGGCCTTTCGCGACGCTCTACGCGGCGATGCCGAGTTGCGGAAACGTTACGTCGAGGAGAAAGAGCGCGCCGCAGCGGCTGTGCCGGAAGGGCGAGCGCAGTACACCGCTCTGAAGGGACCGTTCATCCAGAGCGTCAAAGCCGGCTTCACTCCGCGGCATCAATCACCCGGGACGTAATTTACCCGGACGGGGAGTCGACGCCGATCACGTTCATCATGCGGCCGGCAAATCCATGTTCACATCGATGGGAGAAGTAGCGACGCGGCCCGGGAAGACCGGTGCAGCCTGTGCATTCGCCAAGGACGCTGATGCTTGCGGCAGAAACACCGGCGTCGAGCAACTGGCGCCGGTTTGCCTCCCAAAGATCGAGATGCAGGCCGGCCTCGGAGTCTCTTTGAAACAGCGCCTCGCCGTAGGCGAAGTTCGCGGTGAACGTAGAGTGAACCTCCTCCCCGACGGTGTAGCAGCAGGTCCCGATGGATGGCCCGATGGCGGCGATCAGGTCTTTGGCGTCGGAACTGAAGCCGGAGACCATCTGGGCAATTCCCTGCTCAACAATGCGGGCCGCGGTGCCTCGCCAGCCTGCGTGGAAGGCGGCTACGACACGCCTTCTGGTGTCCGCAACAAGCACGGGGACGCAGTCGGCCGTCTGAATGCCGAGCAGGAACCCAGGCGCGGCAGTAATCAGGCCGTCGGCCTGGCGTACTGCACGCCCTTCGCCATCGACAAAGGTGGAGAGCGAATCCACGTCCGGCACCACGAGGTTTGTCGCCGAGTGGACCTGCCGCAAGGTAAACAGTGGCGTGGCAGCGTTCCCGCTGGCGGCTGCGACCAGCAGAAGGCGGTTCACCGCAACGTTCGCCGGGTCATCGTCCTTCGTCCAGCCAAGATTCAAATCAGAGTCCTCTGACTTTGGCTGCCCAACAGCTCGGTAAACGGTCGAAACTCCGCCGCGGCGAGTACTGAAGCCATGGCGCAGCCAGGCATGCGTGCTCCAGGCTGGAACCTGCACCAGCAGCTGGGCGGGGAATCTTTTTTCATCTTCAAATGTCTGCATTCGCGTAGTGCGGTGTCTGTAGGACCTTTGGGCCCGTCAAAGTTTCCGTCTTACCAAATTAGACGAAATGGCAGAGATCGCGCCGCACCGGGCCGGATTTCCACGTATGATCTCGAAGTTATCGACACCGCTTCCAAACTGAGCTTTAAACCGAGTCAAGTGCCGATGCGCCGCATCTGAAGAACTTGCAAGGAAACGGACACAGCGGTACTATCACGCGATCGCCTTATGAAAACGAATGTACTAAGTACCACACCACAGATGATCCGGTCTCGCATTGGCAAGCTCTGCGTCGCCATTATTGGGTCGACCATTGTCGAAATGCTGGAGCGGGCTGAGACCGCAATCAAAGAGACCACCTTTGTCGAATTTCGCCTTGACTACCTCGAAAAACCGCTGCTCGCCCTGCCAAAGTTGAAGACATTCCTCAGCGAGCACACCGCTGTGACTGCAATTGCAACCTGTCGCAGAACCCAGAATGGCGGAAAGTTTGATGGAACGCCCGCCGCCGAACTCGAAATCCTTATCAAAGCAGCCGGATCCGGCTTTCACCTTGTCGACCTGGAACTCGAATCGGCAGAAGAGTTGAAGAAGCCGGAGTTCCAGAAGCTCCGCGAGGCTGGCGTCGCGCTGATCGTAAGCCACCACGACTTCAAGCAGACCAAAGACCTCGATGGCATCTTCGCCCGAATCCAGCCATTTGAACCGGAGTTTGTGAAGATCGTTCCAACCGCGAAGACGCTGACGGACAACGTCACACTCATGCGCTTCCTGGAGCGGATGAACGACCACAGCAACATAATTGGCATCTGCATGGGCGACGCGGGGATCATCTCGCGCGTGCTGGGCGTGCGGGCGGGCAGTGCCTTTACGTTTGCCGCGGCTACCCCGGGCGAGGAGACGGCACCCGGGCAGATTGCAGCTCGAACGCTGATCGAGACCTATCGGATCGACCAGGTGGACGCGGCGACCAAGATCTATGGCGTTGCCGGGAACCCGATCCGCAGCTCCCTGTCGCCCTTGATGATGAACGCAGCTTTCCGCCGCGAGACGGTGAACGCCGTCTATCTCGCGCTGCAGGCGGACAAACTCGCCGACCTGCTGACCCTGGTGAACGAGATTCCGATTCAAGGGCTCAGCGTGACCATGCCTCTGAAGCAGGAGATTCTCGCGAGTCTGGAGAAGACTGATCCTCTGTCGACCAAGATCGGCGCCTGCAATACGGTGCTCCGCGCGCAGGATGGACTGCTCTACGGCTTCAACACGGATGTGGCAGGAATTGTTACCCCCCTTGAGCGCCGAATGCCGATGAAGGGCGCGAAGGTGCTGGTGCTTGGCGCAGGCGGAGCGGCACGGGCGGCAATCTTCGGGTTGCGGGATCGCGGCGCAGAGGTCTGCATCCTGAATCGGACTCCGGAGACGGCGCAGAAACTGGCTCGGCAGGCTGGAGCCAAGACAATCAAGAAGGAAGCAGTCGCGAAAACCGCCTTCGACGTAATCGTAAACGCGACTCCGATTGGGATGGCAGGAAATAAAGCCGCCCAGATTCTTGAGGCGAAAGATCTGAATGCAAAACTGGTCTTCGATCTTGTCTATAACCCGATCGAGACGCCGCTGATCGCCGCGGCACGCTCCAGGGGGATACCGGTGGTTGCGGGCGTTGAAATGTTTGTGCAGCAGGGTGCGCGGCAATTCGAGATCTGGACCGGAAAGCCTGCTCCGGAAGAGGAGATGTTGCGAGTGGTACTCCACGCCTTGAAGCAGCAGTCGGAGGAGCCGGAGGCTGCAGCAGCGGAGAAGCCTAAGGCGAAGACCCGGCCAAAGGCTTAGAGGCGGCTTCTGGAATGCATCATTCGGCTCAACAATGGCTGGACGGAGAATCTTAGATTCGCCAGAGTCAGCTGGTACGCAAAAGCGGCGATCACCCTGGTGATCGCCGCTTTTCTGATTCTGAAACAGCTATGTAAGTTGTGGCTCAGAGATTGGTTCCGGAACGCCACCGAGGAACGTGAGCAACTCTTCGTTCAGCCGATCGGCAGCCGTAAGAAAGAGGCCGTGCGGCTCTCCTTCGTACTCGGAAAGGGTCGCGTTCGGCAGCAGCTTGATCGTACGGCGAGCTGAGTTGTCGATAGGAACCGTGCCGTCGCCAGTGCCGTGAATAACAAGCACCGGAATGGAGATCGCCTGCAGGTCCTCGCGAAAATCGGTAGTCGCCCAGGAGTTTGCGGTTGCAAGCGTGGCGCGGATGGAACCCGTGAGTGCCATGTCCTGCGTCCATTCGAGCACCGGCTCAGAAACCGTGTGCTTGATGATGGACCGTCCAAAGAACTTCGGGCCAAAGTCGTTGAGAAACGCTGGACGGTCTTTACGGATCTGCTCTTCGTTATCGTCGAAGATCTTGGGATCAACACCGTCGGGATTGTCGTCGGTCTTCATAAGGTACGGCGTGACGGCTGAGAGCAGAACTGCCTTCGACACGCGGGCTGAACCGTAGAGGCTCAGGTAGCGCACGACTTCGCCGCCTCCCATCGAAAATCCGACCAGGGTGGCGTCTTCGAGCTCAAGGCCTTCGATCAGAGTGTTGAGGTCGTCTGCGAGGGTATCGTAATCATAATCGCCCCAGGGCTGGTCGGACTTCCCAAAGCCGCGACGGTCATACGTAATTACGCGGAGGCCGTGCTCGGCCAGAAACAGGGCCTGCTTCTCCCACATATCGCTATTGAGCGGCCAGCCATGGATGAGGACCACAGGGCGACCGGTACCCCAATCCTGATAGAAAAGCTCGACTTCGTCTTCGGTAATGATGAATGGCATCGCATTCTCCTGCGCGGTGAGATGCGGCATGGTGAGGATTGGCTTGCCGAAGAATGTTGCAGCCCGGTCAAGAGAAAAGCGGTGCCTGAGAGGCACCGCTTTTGTATCGATCTGACCCTAACTGACCCTAAATTTTCCTACCCTTTACCTTCTGAGGAAGCGATACGGGCTTCAGCCTCGCGAGTGATGGCGTTGGCTTCATCGTACTTGGCACCATCGTCACCCGCTTCGCTCCACATCTTCTGACCTTGCTGCAACTCCTGCTCGGCAGCGGCACGGTCGATCTCATTCGGAGGTAGAGCCGTCTCCGCGAGGATCGTCACACGCTCAGGCAGCACCTCAACGAAGCCCCAGGCGACAAAAAACTTCTGATCGCCCGAGCTTCCGCCATGCAGCCGGACCTCCCCTGCACCCAACTCCGCGAGCAGCGGCGCCGCCCCGTAGAGTGCTTCGAGATAGCCGGAGGCGGAAGGCAGTTCGACGGCATCGGCGGTCGTATCGATAAGGATACGATCCGGCGTCACCAGCCGAACTGCAAGCTGCCCCGTAGTTGTTGAACTCTCTGCCATCGCTTTTCCTACACCCTATACCCTGTTCCCTACACCCTGCTTCTAAGCCGTTTGCTTCATCTTCTCAGCCGCGGCGATAACATCTTCAATGCCGCCCTTGAGGTAGAAGGCCTGCTCGGGGATCTCGTCGTGCTTGCCTTCGATGATCTCCTTGAAGCTGCGGACGGTGTCCTCTACCTTGCAATAAGCGCCGGGGATGCCGGTAAAAATCTCCGCAACATGGAATGGCTGCGACAGGAAGCGCTGGACCTTACGGGCGCGCGCTACCGTGATCTTGTCTTCGTCCGAAAGCTCGTCGATACCAAGAATCGCAATGATATCCTGCAGGTCCTTGTAGCGCTGCAGGATGCGCTTCACGCCCTGGGCGACATCGTAGTGCTCCTGGCCAACAACGCGAGGGGAGAGAATGCGTGATGTAGACGCGAGCGGGTCGACGGCAGGGTAGATGCCCAGCTCCGAGAGCGGGCGTGAGAGCACGGTGGTCGCGTCGAGGTGGGCGAACGTAGTTGCGGGGGCCGGATCGGTCAAGTCGTCGGCGGGCACGTAAACGGCCTGCACAGAGGTGATCGAACCCTTCTTGGTCGAGGTGATGCGCTCCTGCAACTCGCCCATCTCGGTGGCGAGGTTAGGTTGGTAGCCGACGGCGGATGGCATACGACCAAGCAGCGTCGAAACTTCGGATCCGGCCTGGGTGAAGCGGAAGATGTTGTCGATGAAGAGCAGCGTGTCGGCTCCCTCTTCGTCGCGGAAGTACTCCGCAACAGTGAGGCCGGTGAGCGCAACGCGGAGACGCGCCCCTGGGGGCTCGGTCATCTGCCCGTAGATAAGGGCGGCTTTGCTCTTGGTGAAGTCGTTGATGTCGATGACGCCCGACTCCTGGAATTCGTGCCAGAGGTCGTTGCCCTCACGGGTACGCTCGCCAACGCCCGCGAAGACGGAGAATCCGCCGTGCTGCTGGGCGACGTTGTTGATGAGCTCCTGAATGATGACAGTCTTGCCGACCCCGGCTCCGCCGAAGAGGCCGATCTTGCCGCCCTTCAAGAAGGGCTGGATCAGGTCGATGACCTTGATACCGGTCTCGAACATCTCTTCGGAAGTCGACTGCTCATCGAAGGCCGGGGCCTGGCGATGAATCGGCCGATGCTCCTTGGCATTGACCGGGCCGAGTTCGTCGACTGGCTCCCCGAGAACATTGAGCACGCGCCCAAGCGTCTCACGACCGACGGGGACGGTGATGCCCGCGCCGGTGTCGATCGCCTTCATGCCGCGGACCATGCCTTCGGTCGCGACCATGGCGATGCAGCGCACGCGGCCCTCGCCGAGATGCTGCTGCACTTCGACGACCACGTCGAGCGGGGCCGGAACGGTGAAGCCTTCGCTGACGATGCGCAGCGCCTGGAAGATGGGCGGCATGTGCGACTCTTCGAACTGAACGTCAACGGCCGGTCCGCTGATCGAGATTACTTTTCCAATGTGTTGATCTGCCATAGTCTCTTTCTACTGCCCTACTGCAATGGGAATTTCGATGTACTCGGCCAGTGTTGTTGGCCGCGGAATGACTTCGCCGTGGTCCTGCATAGCCGCGATGTGACCGGCAATGGCTTCGCGAATGTTAGTTTCTGCTTCCTTAAGAGTATCGCCTACAGTGACACACCCAGGAAGATCGGGAACGAAGGCACCATAGCCATCAGCCGAGCGTTCAAAGACTACCGCGTATTTGATCGCTTCGATCATTTCAATCCTGCCTGTTTCAAAACGCTGTTCTTGGTTCCTTCCGGCAGGTCTTTCCCTGGATGGCCGGGGATGGTGACTGTGCCGGGCTTCGTTGCATGATAATAATGCCGATGACTCCCAGTAGTTCTGACGTGATACCAGCCGTCCTGCTCAATCAGCCTAATTACATCACGAACCTTCATTCGAGGGTCCGGTTACAGCGCTGCTGCGCCACTTACAATTTCGATGATTTCCTTGGTGATGGCTGCCTGACGGACGCGGTTCATGGTCAGCGAAAGCGAGTCGATGAGGTCGCCGGCATTCTTCGTGGCCGCGTCGGTTGCGGTCATGCGGGCGGCGTGTTCTGCAGCGACGCTTTCAAGCAGGGCGTGAAAGATCTGCGTTGCCACGTAGCGCGGCAGAAGGTGCGCGAAGATTTCTTCTGGTGCCTGGTCGAAGATGTAGTCGACATCGGCGGTGCCAAACTTCTTGGCTTCCTCTTCGGCTTCCTTGTTGTCGGGCTCGTGGACGGAGATGCCTTCGGACTCGGCTGCCTTGACCGCCGCGTCGCGCTGCTCCTGGGTCATCTCTTCGGAGTCGGTGACGTTGTGCATGCCGAGCTTCTTGATGGGCAGCAGCTTCTCAACGACCACGCGCTGCTGGATGACCGACTTGAACTCGTTATAGACGAGATAGACGGCGTCGATCTCGGCGCGTTCGTAGCGGGCGATGATGTCCTTGGCGATCTCTGCAACCGCCCCGAAATCAGCCTTCAGAAGAAGATCAAGGTGTTCGCTGGCGACTTCGATCTGCTGCGCGCGATGGCGGATCGTCTCATAGTGTGTGGAGAGATCATTGTCGTACTTCTCTTCCTTCTTCTCGTAGTTCGCGGCGGGAAAGCGCTTCTTATAAAAACCGATGGCCTTCTTACCGATGGGCTCGAGGTCGACGTTCTGGCCTTTGCCGGTGCGTTCCGTAATGAACTTCTGCGCCGCCTTTCCGATGTTCGAGTTGAAGCCACCGGCGAAGCCCTTGTCTCCAGCAATGACGATCAGGAGAACGTTTTTCTCTTCGCGCTCGACGAGCAGCGGATGGATGATCTCGCCCGTCTCCGCGTTGTAGAGGTCGGTGCGGCGAACGAGCGATTCAAGCACGTTCGTTAGCATCTCCGCATAGGGACGCGCGCGCATAGTGCGGTCCTGGGCGCGGCGCAGCTTCGACGCCGAAACCATCTTCATGGCCTTGGTGATCTGCCGCGTGTTTTTCACACTGCGGATGCGTCTGCGTAGATCGAGTACGTTTGCCATCTACTGATTCTGCTCCAGGCGCGCCACGCGCACCTCTAATTCAGTCAACTTGCCAATTACCTGCATCATGTCCGAGTGCAACCTGGATTCGAGACCGCTAATTCGACCGTCTAGCCGATTCTCCAGCGACGAGATGCGACCGTCGATGCGGGACGAATCGTTACGGTTCAGAAGTATGCCGACCAACACCATGAGGGTCGGTATAAAGATTGTCAGCAACGTTTGCGTCATGGTGATCCTCCGTGAGAAAGATACGCTGCTGATGATTTTACTTGTTGCTATCCCTACAGTTGCAGCGGTGGTTATTTCGCGGCCGCTGTTACTGGCTGCTTGCTCTTCAGGTTGTCGAGGAAGTTCTTCTTGTATTCGCCGATGGCATCGCCGAGGTTCTTCTTGATCTCGTCGTCGAGTGCCTTCTTCTTCGCGATCCCGGTGAGGATGTCGGGCTTCGCAGATTCGAGATACGGATAGAAGCCGTCTTCGAACGCGCGGAGGTCCTTGACTTCAACATCGTCGAGCAAGCCGTTAACGCCGGCGTAGAGGATAGCCACCTGCTTCTCAAATGGAAGCGGCTGGAACTGCGGCTGCTTCAGAAGTTCTACGAGGCGCTGGCCGCGGTTCAGCTGGTTCAGGGTCACCTTGTCGAGATCCGAGCCGAACTGCGAGAAGGCGGCGAGTTCGCGGTACTGCGCGAGGTCGAGCTTCAGCGTCGATCCGACCTGCTTGGTCGCCTTGGTTGCCGCCGAGAAGCCCACGCGCGAGACCGAAAGGCCGACGTTGACGGCGGGACGGACGCCCGAGTTGAACAGGTCGGTCTCAAGGAAGATCTGCCCATCGGTGATCGAGATCACGTTGGTCGGGATGTACGCAGAGACGTCGCCAGCCTGAGTCTCGATGATCGGCAGCGCAGTGAGCGAACCGCCGCCGAGCTTGTCGGATACTTTAGAGCTTCTCTCCAACAAACGGGAGTGCAGATAGAAGACGTCGCCGGGATACGCTTCGCGGCCTGGTGGACGGCGCAGCAGCAGCGAGATTTCGCGATAGCTGGCGGCGTGCTTCGAAAGATCGTCGTAGATGATGAGCGCGTGCTTGCCGTTGTCTCGGAAATACTCGCCCATGGCGGTAGCGGCAAAGGGAGCAAGGTACTGCATCGGCGCGGGCTCGGACGCAGTGGCGGCGACAACGATGGTGTAGGCCATCGCGCCATGCTCTTCGAGTGTCTGCACAACCTGGGCCACTGAGGACCGCTTCTGGCCGACAGCGCAGTAGATGCAGATCAGGTTGTTCTTTGCTGAGTTGATGATCGTGTCGAGCGCAATGGCGGTCTTGCCGGTCTGGCGATCGCCGATGAGAAGTTCGCGCTGGCCACGGCCAATCGGGATCATGGTATCGATGGCCTTGATGCCGGTGGCCATTGGCTCCTTGACCGACTGGCGATCAATCACGCCCGGAGCGAGGCGCTCAACGGGAAGAAACTGGTCGGTGTTGATCGGGCCCTTATCGTCGATCGGCGCGCCGAGCGCGTTGACGACGCGGCCAATCATAGCTTCGCCGACAGGGACGGACATGATCTTGCCGGTGCGCTTTACCTGGTCGCCTTCCGAGAGTTCGGTGTAGTCGCCGAGCAGCACGGCGCCGACCTGGTCTTCGTCGAGATTCATGGCGAGACCGGCTACGCCGTGGGGGAACTCGATCAGTTCGCCGGCCATGACCTTATCGAGGCCGTGGATGCGGGCGATACCGTCGCCGAGCGAGATGATGGTGCCAACTTCGTCGACGGTGATGCGCTGGTCGTAGTTCTCAATCTGCTGGCGAAGCAGTTCCGTAATTTCATCAGCCTTGATCTGTGCCATGTCGTCTATTTACCTGGTCTCTAAAAGTGGTTCGTCGGTTCAGCGTGGGGAATTCTACGCGTTGATGAGCTTTTGTTTCAGTTGCGCCAACTGGCCGCGGACGCTGCCATCGTATACGGTCGAACCGAGCTTGACGATGACGCCGCCGAGCAGGGTTGAATCCTGCAGGTAGACCGCGCGGACCTGACCTCCGGCGAGCTTGCCTACCTCGGCTTCAAGTTGAACGCGGTCCTGGTCGTTCAACGGGAGTGCGGTTGTGATCTCTGCGTCGGCAATACCGGATTGCTCATCCGCAGCCGAAGCGTACTCCGAAATTATTTCACCTAATTCGTGCAGACGATCATGCTCCGTAATGACGGCGACAAAGTTTCTCACTTGCGGAAACATGCCGATCTTTCCTGCAATCGCATCCAGAACCCTAAGCTTCTGCGGGGCGGGAACGGACGGATCCATTAACACTTCGCGTAGTTCGGCGCTGCCGGAGAAGGTGTCGGAAAAATCGCGAAGCTGCGAAAGCGCTGCTCCGGAGTCGAGCTTGTTTGCAACTACGACCTGCTCAAAGGCGTGGGCGTAGCGAAGAGTGATCATCGCCATTAGTTCTGGCCTTCCTTCGAGTCGTCTCCGCCCAGTCGTCGCGCGAAGTTCTGAACCAGCAGCCGGTCGGTCTCCGCAGAGATCACCAACTTGCGGGCAGCCTGTTCGATCGCGAGCTCAGCGGCATACTGTTGAAGCTGGCGCTGTGCCTGGACCGTCGCAGCGGCTATCTCCTGCTCGGCTGAAGCAAGAATCTTCTTCGTCTCGTCTTCAAGGTTGGCCTTGATGCGCTGCTCATCCGCAGCGGAATCCTTATCGGCCTGGGCACGCATCGCGGCAATCTCGCCATCAAGTTTAGAAAGACGCGCTTCAACTCCGCTCAGTCTGATGCTTGCCTGCTCCGTGGCCGTCCGAGCATCAACCAGGTCTTTCTGAATCGCCGAGTTGCGATTGCGAAAGGTCTTTGGCAACGCCTTCGCGAGGAAGAGGCCCAGAAGGACGACGAGGATGGCGAAGTTCGTCACTTCAAACGCTGTCGCAGCCTGCTCCGGCCTCATGCCGAGCATCGCGCCGATCTTCTTCACCGAAGGGGAGTTCTTGAAAGCCGCGTTCTCATCCTTCTCTTCTTCGTTGGCTTCAGGAGAAACTGCGCCGGCGCTGGTGGCTTCGGTCGAGACAGTCTTCTTCTCCTGCGCGTGGAGAGGCTTCAGCGGTGCAAGCAGGAGAACGAACGACAGAGTTGTGAGGAGGAGAACTTGCAGGCGCTTCACTGGGCGGCCTCCGGAGGAACAACACCGGCGGGAAGCACGGCGCGGAGGATCTGCGCGCTCAAAGCCGCACTCGCACCTTCGATCTGCTGACGGGCAGTGGCCGCGGACTGCTCAAGGTCATGGCGCGCAGCCCTCACGCGCTCTTCGGTGTGGGACTTTGCCTGCGAAAGTGCGGCTTCGCGCTCAGAGTTCCACTGCTTCATCTTCTCTTCACGCAGGTGGAAGATCTCCGCCTTCGCGCCACGCAGCTTGTCTTCGTAGACGGCTGTCTCTGCTTCAGCGGCAGAAATCGCTCCCTTGGCCTGCTCGACGGCCCCGGAGGTCCGCGCACGGCGCTCTCCGAGAACCTTGTTCAGCGGGCGCTGCACGAGGAAGTTGTATGCGGCAATGAGCAGCAGGAAGAAGACGATCGTCGGCACGGAGCCGAGCGCAAGTCCACCAAGTTGATTAAGTATCTGGTCCATGAATGAAGGCGGCTCAAGCCGCGATGTCCCGATCTTTCGGTTCTTAGACTTTGTTGTGGGCCTGGGAAATGAAGGCGGGGTTTGGTGCCGAATCCGTTTGAGGTGCTATGCCTGTACGCTTGTCTCTATAGTTCTAGCAAAGCATTTACGGCAGTGTCAATGAAGGCCAATTCGATAAACGGTTTTCCCATTCGATAACCGAACGCCCCTTATTTTCCCCGAATTCCGTTGACTTTGGCTCCCAGTGGCTTAAACTAGAACACATCTAAGGCCCTATGACCCGGGCCGCACAGGTCGCGTGATTGGGGACACCACCTCCGCTCCCCTTTCAGGCGGCCTGTTCTAATCTCCACTTCATCTTTTACAAGCAGTGTCCTTGGGTGCCGGAATCAAAAAAGGCCCGGCTCGCCCCAACAAGCGAGTCTGCTACGAGACACGCGCTTAAAGTAACGAATTGTGAGCCTCATCCGGATGCGCTTAAAACACAGCAAGCCTTCCAGCCCGTCGGCCACTGCTTGCGCGGCGGCGGCGCGTGTCTGGGACTGGACTTGGTCATTTCGCCGGGTCCGACGAGATTCGCCGATAGGCTTCATCTTCGGCGGCATGATCGCCTAGCGGTCGGCGAGCGCGGCGACACCATCGATTGTGGGGCCCGTGGTTGCATGGTTGGGCGCGCTTGACGTAGGACGTACATCCGACTTCTCCGGACGCAAGTCCAGGTGCATCCCGGCACGGCCACTCACAACTGTGGAGATCGCATGCTTGAAGATGAGCTGCTCCTGGCTGTTGTTCTCGAGCAAAACGGAGTACTTGTCGAACGAGCGGATCTTGCCCGTGAGCTTGACCCCGCTAACCAGGTAGATAGTAATAGGACTCTTGTCCTTACGAACGGTGTTCAGAAACGTATCCTGAATGTTCTGTGCCGGCTTTGATTCCATAGTGCCGATCTCCTCTGTTCCAGATTAGACGTTTTAGACCTGCTAAAAGTCGAGACCGCCCGAGAGCTGCGGGCCGAGTGTAGGGGGAGCAAAACTGTTTCTCAAACGTCACCACCATACGAGTATCTTGGGTAACTTTCAACCACGAACTGTTGGCGATTTTGGTATGCAGAACGGATCTGAAGCCCGAAACGCTTGAGATGTACGATTGGATTGTGAATACAACTCTATTACAACCGGTTCAGATGCTCGACTTCAGCCGTCAGTTCTCCACAATTCGTGAAGAAGTTCTGTCGGCTATAGGCGACGTTTGTGAATCGCAGAAGTTCATCCTTGGGCCATCCGTAACCAGCTTTGAAAAAGCAGCAGCCAGCGCGTGTGCAGCCACTTTTGGCATAGGTTGCGCCAGTGGCACGGACGCTCTCTGGCTGGCGATGGCGGGTGCCGGCGTAGGACCGGGAGACGTGGTGGTAACCACCCCATTCAGTTTTTTCGCAACAGCAAGCGCCATCCTGCGCTGTGGTGCGAAGCCTCTCTTCGCGGACATCGACCCGCACACCTTCAATCTGTCGCCTGAAGCCGTCATAGCAGCCATCGAAATCGTTCAGCATTTGCAGCCTGAAACCGAAATCAAGGCAGTTCTGCCTGTTCATCTTTATGGGCAATGTGCGGACTGGGACAAACTCGCGGAGTTGAAAGATCACCATGATTTGGCGTTGATCGAGGACGCCGCACAGGCATTTGGCGCGCGATGGAATGGCATCCCGGCAGGTTCTCTTGGCGATGCGGCGGCCTTCAGTTTCTATCCCACGAAAAACCTAAGCGCCTTCGGGGATGCCGGACTGGTGACGACGGTCGACGCCGACATCGCGGACCGCGCAACCTTGCTTCGCGCGCACGGCATGCGCCAGCGGTATGTGCATGAGGAGGTCGGTTGGAATTCGCGGCTGGATAGCATTCAGGCGGCGGTGCTCGAGGTGAAGCTCCGATATCTTCCGGCCTGGAACGCGGCGCGAAGGGAGAGGGCAGCGATTTATGACAGAATGTTCCGCGATGCCGGACTCGCAACGGTGACGGCAGCCAAGGGAGTTGTACTTCCCTTCACCGATGCGCGGGCCGAGCATGTCTTCCATCAGTACGTAGTCCGGGTTCCCAGACGCAATGCGCTGCGGCAATACCTCACCGAACGCAGGATTGGTACGGAGATCTACTATCCCATTCCGCTGCACCTGCAGAGCAGCTTGGCCTTCCTCGGCTATAAGCCAGGAGACTTCCCAGTCACCGAGCAGGCTGCGGCAGAGGTGCTGGCGCTGCCAATGTATCCAGAGCTTCGCGAAGACGAGCAGCAGACGGTGGTGGACGCTATCGCCGCTTTCTATGCATGAGCGTGAGACAACGTAACTGAGAGATGGAGCACACCAGAGGCACTCCTCACCCATTTGCCCTCGACCTGATTCCCTGAGCGACGCACAGCGGAGGAATCCTCGCACTCTGCACGCCGGAGAGCGCGTACGGTCATAGCTTGGGACTACCGCCGTTTCGATCTCTTCTTCATCTTTTTGTCTTCGACGGGCTCCAGATGCGCCTCGTCCGGCGGTGTGGTGCCCGGCGGCAGCAGGCGGTGGAGAATATTCCCTTCAAGGCGATACGTCTTGGTAAGCGTTGCCCCGGGAACGATCGCTCCAGTCTCAGGGTCGGGGATAACCGGTACCGCGCCAGCGGGCAGAATCTTGTAGGTGAACCCCGGTAACGGTGTTGACGAGTTCACCGCCTTCCCCCCAGGGTCCTGGAGCGTTTTGATCTCGACCGGCAGATAGCCCTCGATGTTCTTTTCGCGGAAGGCCGTCTCGTAGCGATGCTTCTTCTCGTTCCAGATGAAGACGCGTACCTGGTCGAAATCGTAGGGCAGGCCCGCCTTATACGGACTGAGAACAGTCACGAACTCCGGTATGTTCTTGTCGTCCTGCGGAGCTTCCGGGTCGTAGATCTTGTTCAGCACATAGGCACCCACGATCCGCTGCCCTTCTGCATAGCGCGCGATCGAGTCCGGCACATCAACGTCCATCAGGCGGCTCAGCATCCAGCCAACGTGGCCGTGGGCGTCGCGAACCAGCCACCAGTCTTCCATGGCCGGGGGAGGCGGAGGCTCTTCGTTAGCATCGGCAGTCGAGGGCTTTGCCGTCACAACGGGAGGCGGCGGCGCCTCAGCAGTCGCCTTCATCCCGGAAGCAGCACCCGGAATGGCAAGCTGCTTCGCGTTCTTCGGCGGCCCGGACTTCGCGCTCGGATTCGGGCCGCCGCCCTTCACCAGGGTCGCTCGTCGGAGCAGCGAGAGCTTCTCGCCCTCAGCAAGCCGGTAGAAGCGCTCCGTAGCGCGTCCGGGGGTCAGGTGAAGGTACACCTCGTCGCGAACGACTGCCGAGGCCACTGTGGGGTCCTTCTCGTGGTCGCGCTCTAACGCGTCGAAGGCTTCATAAGTCTGCTGCGTGGCAATCGTCTTCTCATCGATCCACCCGGTCTCGTTCTTGTCGGTCGTAACCCGAAGAAAACGGCGTCCCCGCTCCAGCACCTTCAGGCGCTGGCCGTTCTCGACCGTTCCGGTCCGGTTCGAGACTGCGGCCACCCGGTCGCGCAGAAACGCCTGCTTCGCGGTGACGTACACAAACTGATCGGCCGCCTTGGGCTTCAGCCGATCGCAGCCGGCCAGGAACACCATCAGACACACTGCGACCGCGCCGGTGTAGCGCAGGCGTTTGAGTCTGGTCTCGCAGAACGCTTCGAATGCGATAGTTGCCGGAACAGCCGCAATCCCTGCTGGCCGATCCATCTTTCCGCGACGCTTCAAGAGGCCTCCGGGCGGCGCACCTGCCGCAGCCTGCCCATGAAGTGATTATCGCTTGAATCGCTGAAGCGGTTGCGTGTCGAGGAAGGCACACCGGCCCACTTTAATGCGTCATCGCGAGAGCGACTGCACCCGCCGGCTCGGTCGGGTCGCCGGTCGCGGCAGTCGTAGACGCGTCGAGCGCACCGGCGTTCGTCGTGTCGAAGCTGTACATCTTCAGGTCGGGGGCGCCGTTGAGAGCGGTCGAGAGCACATAGTCGCCGCTGTTGTCATAAGCGAGCGCGTTGACGCCGGCACCCGCGGCAAAAGGCGATCCCGTAAGCGCCGTAAGTACGCCGCCGGATCCAATGGAGTAGCCCGAAATTGTGCTGTCGACCCTGTTGCCGACGTAGAGATACTTGCCCGTCTTATCAACCAGGATCGAGGCAGGTCCCGCGCCCACGGCGAACGGCGCACCGGCCGCAGCGGTCAGTGTGCCCCCGGAGTTGGTAATGGCATACGGAACAACTCCCGCATCCGTGCCGCTTCGCGCGACAAAAAGAATACTGCTGGTCGAATCGAACGTCACGGCCTGGTCTGCGCTGGAGCTGGTCGGCGGAGTCACCTGGGCTACTTGCGTGAGCACGCCGGTGCTGGTGTTAAAACCAAAGAGAACATCGCCGCCGGTCCCGAGCGAGACGGCCACGAAGTCGCCATTCGGCGATACAGAGATCCCTGAAGGAACGACCGTACCGACCGTACCCGTCAGTTCGTACTGCACTGGCGTTCCTGCGGTCAACTGGCCGGCCGAGCTGATCGCGTACTCGTCTATCGTGACGACATTGCCGTTCGGTGTATTGTCCAGGGCAAGAAGCCAATCGCCATCGGGAGAGACGACCATCTGGAAGATGTTCGCGTTGATCAGCGCCTGTTGCTGATTGCTGTTCAGAATGGACGTCAACGCACCGGCGGAAGATATGGTGTATCCGTAGAGGACCTCGGCGCCGCAAACATAAAGCAGCGCGTTCGACGGCGTGACCACGGCGGTCGAGGGGGCGAACGGCAGCGTTAAAGGGAAGCCGCTCAGTTCCGTAAGCGTGTTCGTTCCTACGGAGAAGCCGGAGAGCGTGTAGATGGGATTTGTCGAAGAAGCTGTGTTGACACTCGCCACGTAGGCATAGTCGCCGGTATTCACCACGGGCGTACTTGTGCCTGTGCCAGTATCGTCGGGGGGTGTAAAGAAGTTCTTGCAGCCGGTGGCGCAGAAGAGGCTGAGAGTGAGTGCGAGCGAGATCGACCGCCGCGGGCCCGGGCTTCTCAACGGTGTCGTCGTAATGGTCTTCATATCTGCGTGGAACCTTTCCGGTAAGCCATATCTATCTTCTCAGGTGTGGAGTGAATGAGAAAAGCTTTCGCAGGGACAACGCTGCGATTGCCGGTTTCGGAGTTCGCAAATCGGATAGGTAGGCGTAGTCAGGTGGTTCGACTCAGGGCAATGCAAAATGTCAGCGAAATAACGGGCGCTCAGGAATAAAATCCTGGTGATTTCTTTTGTGTCCTTCTCGAGCGTCGAAACGCGGAAGCACCTTAGCTGAAGGGAGTCATGTGCCTTGCCAACTCGTCAAATGCAGGTTGAGTATCCGCTCACCCGGGCTGCACTGGAAATCTTCGCCGCTAATGATCGCATGAGCCAGCGCCTGATCGAACACCTCGACCCGGCGGCCTGGAAGGTGAAGCCGCCCGGAGGTGTCCGCACCATCGCCGCGATCTTCACTCATACACATAACGTCCGCTGCAAGTGGGTCAGGCTTACCTCTCCGCATCTTATGGTTCCGGCCCAGCTGAGCCGTGCCTGCTGCACGCAGAAGGAAGCTCGAACAGCTCTGGCTGAAAGCGCGGCGGCCTGCGGGACGATGTTGACAGAGGCGCTCGGCGGCGGCGGCGGAATCGTAAAGTTTCGTAGAGATAGCTGGGCGCAGCCTTGGCCAGTCGGCCCGGAGATGCTCTGTTACATGATTGCCCACGAAGCCCATCATCGCGGGCAGGTATGCATGCTCGCGCACCAGCTTGGATCTCCGCTTCCGCGTGAGATCTCTGACGGGATATGGAATTGGGAGAAGTTGTGGAAGGCTGGCGGGTCGTCGATCGGCTCCGGCCCGCGCAGATCGGAGTACATCGTTACTTGAAGCGCTCGAGCGTCAAATCGTCAGGTCAGGAGGAAACGCCGAAGGTCGCGACTGTCGTGTAGTATGCGAGCGAGTTCAATTGTCTCGTTCGAAAAGCGATACAAAATAAAATGACGCGGCGATCGCACCTTGTCACCCGCCACACGCTCCCGGCTGAAATTCAGGTGATAGACGTAGGCGCCGCGACCAAGTTCAGATCGCGCCTTCGCGCCCGGACGGGTGGGATCGACCTATAGGTCGCGAAAGGCCTGACGAATAAGATCTCCGTAGCGATCCGCTGCAGCTGTCCCAAAGTGTTCTTCACTCCAGAGGATGATGTCTTCAATGTCGCGACGAATCGCAGGGAGGAAAACGAGCAGCCGATCAGGCATGGATAAGTCGGCGAGCAGCTCGTGACTCAGCGATGATTTCATCGACGAACGCGTCGATGTCAGCACTTGCCTTCAGCGGAACGCCCTCGCCCCGATCGAGCGCATCGAATGCCTCACGGGTTGCACCGCGCAGCCAGTCGAGCTTCGCCAGGTCTTCCAACTCCTGCTGCTCCAGCAGTCGAAGACCAGCACGCACAGCTTCACTGGCATCGCTGTAGCGGCCGGCTTCGACACCCGCGGCAATGAAGTTTTCGTAGTGCTCGGTCAGGTCGACATTACGAGTGGGCATACCGACTCCTTTTTCGCAATGTTAGTCACACTCAGCGAAACTGCCAACTAGCTCAGGCGAAATCTCGGGCGCTTTTAGTTGAAGCGCTCGCGTTCAGACTTATCGAACCGCTCATCCAGCGGCTTGCGGGCAGTGGCGTCATCTTCCGGCCCGTGCCAGTAAGAGATAGCAGGCTCGCCGATCTGCCAGCAGAGCAGGACAAGTTCGCCGCCCATCATGCACGGAAAATCGAGGATGCCGTCTTCGAGCGACTGCACCTGCACTCCAATGGAATCGATCTCTGCAAGCGTCTCTTTCGTCGATTGAACAGCCTTCTCGCGCTCACCCCGACGCCGGGCAGCGGCAGCGACGTCGACGTGCATGCCGCCTGAAAGGAAGATGCGCTGGTTTAACTGCTGCATCTCCGCTTCGAGTTCGTGGACGCGCAGGGCCGACTTCTGGGCACCGCGAAGCAGCGATTCGAGCACCGGCAGCAACGTCTGGGCTTCGGAGACGGTGAAGGTTTTGTTCATTTCACCTCCAGCATACGATCGAGAGCGACCTTCGACCAGTGCTTTACATCTTCGGCCACTTTAATCCGATTGACAACGCGGCCCTGCAGAAGATTCTCAAGCGACCACGCCAGGTGTTGCGGCGAGATGCGGTACATCGTCGTGCAAAGGCAGCCCGAGTGGTCAAGCGTGATCACGCGTTTTCCAAGCGGCGCAAACCGCTTCGCCAGCCGGTTTACCAGGTGGATTTCAGTCCCCACTGCGAAGCTCGCTCCTTCCGGAGCCTTGTCGATAAAATCAATAATGCGTTCGGTCGATCCGAGTTCATCCGCCTTCTGACAGACCTCCCACCGGCACTCCGGGTGAACGATAACCTGCATCCCCGGCTCTTCGCGGCGAACGCGATCGACGTGCTCCGGCAGAAACCGCTGGTGGACCGAGCAGTGTCCTTTCCAGAGAATCACCTTTGCGGCATTCAATCTTGCGGGAGCGACTCCGCCGTTGATCTGGTACGGGTCCCAGACAACCATCTCGCTCAGCGGAATGCCCATGGCAAACGCGGTATTGCGGCCAAGATGCTGGTCCGGCAGGAACAAAATCTTCTCGCCCCGTGCGAACGCCCACTCGAACGCTCCACGGGCGTTTGAGGAGGTACACACAAGGCCGCCGCGTTCGCCGCAAAAGGCTTTGATGCTCGCGGCGGAGTTCATGTAAGTCAGTGGGATCAGACCGCCTTCATGGGTGAGTCCGGCACGTTCGAGCGAGTCCCAGCAGTCCTCCACCTGGCCTATCTCGGCCATGTCCGCCATCGAGCAGCCGGCGTTCAGGTCCGGCAGAATGACCTGCTGCCAGGGCTTCGCGAGAATGTCTGCCGTCTCCGCCATAAAGTGGACGCCGCAGAACAGCATGTACTTCGCACTGGTATCGGCGGCAATGCGTGAGAGCTTGTAGCTGTCGCCTGTGAAGTCGGCGAAGCGGATCACCTCGTCGCGCTGGTAGTGATGCCCAAGCAGCACGACATCCGTCCCAAGCGCGGCGCGAGCGTCCGCGATGCGCGCATCCATGGTGTGGTCTGGTTGGGAAAGATAGTGATCGAGAGAACAATTTGCAGCCTCAGCCGTTGCCGGGGCCTCTTCCATAAGTCCAATCAAAGTATTCCGCCTTCAGTCCAAACAGCGCTGGGGAGCGCTCAAGGACGGGGATGTTGAAAGCATTGCACTGCGTGGCTGCAGTGGATTCGCTATGCCTGCCATCACTGGTGATGACCGCACCCAACCCACGGGGATGTTGCAACCCTTCAAACCTGCTGCGGGAATCCGGTGACTCTCGCAACTCGTAACCTTTAGACGACCATTGCCATGGCAACGATGCAACGTTTCCATGCCCGGCCGTCTCTAGTCTGTAAGTAATGCTACATCAGCGTGCTGCATCGGCAAACGCAGCCTTCGCGGTATTTGTTCCCTCTGGATCGAAGCCGTATCATAGGAAGAATTATGCCGAGTCTCGGCGACAGCGCCTTCATCATCCTGCTTGGTCTCCTCCTCTTCGGTCCGAAGGGTCTGGCCCAGATCGCGCGCCAGCTCGGAAAGCTGATGGGCGAGTTTCGCCGCGCTTCAAATGAATTCCGCATGCAGATGGAAGAGGAGCTCCGAGTCGCAGAGCAGGCCGACCGGCAGAAGCAGATTGCGGCGATCGAAGCAGCCGCTCCAGCGGCCCCGGCGCTGACCTCCTCAACAGAGGACGAAGTGATTGACCATCCCCATCTGCGGGCCGCACCGGCGGACATCGCTCTCGATTCCCCGGCTGAACCCGCTGCGGAGATCGCTCCGCTTCCGATCGCAACCTCGGGCGAGCTGAGCATCATGCCCCCGGCCAGTGGCCTGCCGTCACCAAGAACCTCGTCGCTCGCTCCTCTGCTCGATTCCGTGCCGCACGTGGACCCGCCGAACGGCCATGTGGAAGCGACGCATCAAGGGCCCGCTGATCCCTCAGACCAGAAGCCTGATCGATACACTAGTCACCATGAGGATCACGCCGTCCGGCAGGCAGAAGTAGACGCAGCCGCGGAGTCCGTCCATGGCTGATCTGATCGACACCGTGCGCACCGGCATCTCGGACCGCGCCGAACTTCCCGGCATGAGCCTTATGGAGCACCTGGACGAGTTGCGCAAGCGCCTCATCCGCTCCGTCATCTTCCTGATCGTCGGCTTTGGCGTCGCCTACTACTTTCACGTCCAGCTCTTCGAGATCGTAAAGCGCCCGCTCGATAATCTCGGCATCGCGCTGAACTTCACGCACCCCACTGACATCCTGAATCTCTACCTTAAGACTGCCTTCGTCGGCGGAACCATTCTCGCAAGTCCGTTCATCCTGTACCAGCTCTGGCTCTTCATCTCGCCCGGCATGTACGCGAATGAGAAGCGCTACGTCTTCCCATTCATGTTCGCCACCGTTGGACTCTTCCTTGCAGGCGCTTACTTTGGTCTGCACTGGGTGCTCCCCGGAGCCATCAAGGTGCTGGTGCTCGACTTCGGCAAGGGGTTCAATCATATTCTCACCGTCGAGGACTACACGGGCTTCTTCATGGCCGTGATCCTCGGCCTCGGCATCTGTTTTGAGCTGCCGATTCTCATCTTCTTCCTCTCGCTGTTTGGCATCGTCGACGCGAAGTTCCTGGTCAAGCACATTCGCTACGCCATTCTCGTCGTCTTCCTCATCTCGGCGATCATCTGTCCTCTGCCCGACCCAATTAGCATGTGCCTGTTCGCCAGCCCGATGCTGGTCCTCTATCTGCTCGGCGTGGCCGTGGCTTACTTCGTTCATCCCTCGCGGCGAAACGCGAAAGCGGCCAAGGCGTGACGATGCGTCGACCCCTGTTGCTCTGCATTCTCACCACTCTGGCTCTCTCTGCTCCGGCACAGAAAGCTGCGGCGCACATCAGCGGACAGGCGGTCTACGATCTTACCCAGCAGTATGTGAACCTCGCGCCACACCGTTACGTCGGCTCTGCCGACCACACGAGCGCCGAAGCCTTCATCAAATCGCAGTTCGCTCCCGAGGCCGCAAAGGGAAACTTTGAGACGGACAGCTTCGCGCCTTCAACGCCTATCGGCCAGGTCGCGATGCGCAACTACATCGTGCGCTATCCAGGCAAAAAAGACGGCGTCATCGTCCTCGCGACCCACTACGAGACAAACTACCCGCTCAAGGACATCAACTTCGTCGGCGCCAACGACGGTGCCTGCACGACCGCGCTCCTCATCGAAATAGGCCACTACCTCCGCGCGCATCCGCCGGAAGGCTTCAGCGTTTGGCTCGTCTTTGACGATGGCGAAGAGGCCATCAAAGAGTGGAGCGACTCCGACTCGCTCTACGGCACGCGCCACCTCGCAGCAAAATGGTCGAAGGAAGGCATCCTCCCGAAGATCAAGGCGTTCCTGCTCGCGGATATGATCGGCGACAAAGACCTCAACATCGACCGCGACTCGAACTCCACCCCGTGGCTGCTCACGATGCTCGGCACAGCGGCGAAGAACACAGGCCACGGCAGCTACGTCTTTCGCAACGAGACCACGGTCAACGACGACCACCTTCCCTTCAAACAACGCAACGTGCCGGTGCTCGACCTCATCGACATCGACTATGGCCCGCATACGAGCCAGATGCCCGACGGCTACCACCACACCGCGCAGGACACCATGGACAAGATCAGCGCAAAGTCGCTCCAGGTCTCGGCCGACCTCTTTCTCGAGATGATTCACCTGATCAATCTGCACGGCTAGGTCCTGCAGTTGATCACGCTAGTATCGACACAGATGGAAGTTACCCCACTCAGCCATTGGATCGGATTCCACGTACTCGTCGTCGCGTTGTTGGCGATCGAACTCGCCTACTCGCGTTGGCGCGGACGCGACAAAGTCCAGTCCACCTCGGTCGCCGCGACGATCCTGTGGGTGGCAGCGGCAATCGGGTTCGCCGCCTTCATCTTCCATTCCATTGACAAGGCAAGCGGCGTTCAGTACCTGGCCAGCTATGCGATCGAAGAGTCGCTCTCGATCGACAACCTCTTCGTATTCCTCCTGCTCTTCCGTACATTCAAGATTGAGCCCACACGCCAGCCCAAGGTGCTCTTCTGGGGCGTGCTGGGAGCGATCGTTCTGCGCGGAGCCTTCATCTCCGCCGGGGTAGGCCTGCTCCAGCACTTTCACTGGATCAGCTATCTCTTCGGAGCGATTCTCCTCTTCGCCGCGATTCGGCTGGTCCTCCCCGAAGATGAGAAGAAAAAGAACGACACGCCCCGCTGGATCAAGTGGATTGCAAAGCTGCATCCCGTAAGCCTGCGCCAGGACGCTTTCTTCGTGCAGGAGAACGGCCAGCGCATGATGACCATGCTCTTCCTTGCACTGCTCGCCATCGAGATCTCAGACGTAGTCTTCGCGCTCGATTCCATTCCGGCAGTCCTGTCGATCACGCGTCATCCTTTCATCGCCTATACCTCGAACATCATGGCAGTGATGGGTCTGCGTTCGCTGTATTTCCTCCTGGCGCATCTGCTGGAGAAGCTGCGCTTCCTGCATTACGGGCTGGCCGCCGTCCTTGCGTTCGCCGCGGTCAAGATGCTCGTCGCGGCATGGATCGAAATCAGCCCGATGATCTCACTCGCAGTGATCGTCGGGATGCTCGGGGTCACTGTCGCTGTGTCGCTGATGTTCCCGGCTCCTGCCGGTAAAGATAAAATTGAATCAACATGACTGTCTCTCGATCCCTATTAAAACCTGCTCGACTCATCCATCTTTATCTTGGTGTCTTCATCTCGCCCGCGCTGCTTTTCTTCGCAATCACCGGAGCGATGCAGACCTTCAGCCTGCATGAGACGACTCGCGGCAGCGACTACAAACCACCAGCCTGGGTCGCGAAGTTGGGACAGTTGCATAAGAAGCAAACCCTTGTTCTACCCGAGCGCAGACCACAGCCGCCACCTGCAAACAAGCCTGCCGACTCCGCTGTGTCACGCGCGGGCGTTTCGCTCACCGTGACAGTGGGGCCGCCTGCGAAGACCAAAAACCTGCTGCCCATGAAGATCTTCTTCCTGCTTGTCTCGGTCGGCCTGGTGATATCGACCCTCACAGGTCTCTTCATGTCTTACCGGTACAGCCGGAACTACATCCTGATCACCGTCCTGCTGCTCGCAGGCATCGCAGTCCCTGCGCTTCTCCTGTTGTTCTAAGCGCACCGTATAAGCAGGTGCGGAGCGTCCGAGAAGCAGGTGCGGAGCATACTTCTTCGTCAACTTCGCAGAGAGTCTGCTCCTTCGGCTTCAAGGCCGTCGGGCGAATTGCCTACGCCGACATACGACAACCCGGCCCAAGGCTGCTCAACGAGAGTCAGTCGACCCTTGTCCATCACCGAATGCCTCGCAACCAGGTCATGCTGGGGAAAGTCATTGCGGTAATGCGCGCCCCGGCTCTCTTCGCGTTCGCTCGCTGAAGCGATGATGACGCTGGCAATGGTGTATAGGCTGCGTGCCTCAACCGCACGCCGCGCCGTACCTCGCGGGATGCCGCGCATCATGGCATCAAGCCTCGCCTGCGCCCGTTTCAGCCCGTCCGCATCGCGAAGCAGCCCCGCATCCTCCCACATGACTCTGCGAAGCTCTGCGATCCACTCCTCCAGCACCTCGGGCTTGGACACGGTCGCTTGTGCCGCGCTTGCCTCGTTGGCTGTTCCCTGTTCCCTGGTCCTTGGTCCCTGCGCCATCATCGCTTCCGCCGCAAGAGCTCCAAACACCAGGCCTTCGAGCAGCGAATTGCTCGCGAGGCGGTTCGCTCCATGCACGCCGGTGCAGGCCGCCTCCCCCGCCGCAAAGAGGCCCGCAATCGTCGTCCGCCCAGCGACGTCGGTCAGGATGCCGCCCATAAGATAGTGCGCCGCCGGACGCACCGGGATCAGGTCCCGGCCGAGTTCGAGATTGTACCCGGCGAGAAACTTCGAAATGCCCGGAAAGCGCGCCTTCAGATCGATCGATACATGACGCATATCAAGATAGACCGAGCCATCCTGGGCTTCGCGCGTGATGGCCCGCGCGACCACATCGCGCGGCGCGAGTTCCAGCAGGGGATGATAGCGGTGCATGAAGCACTCGCCCTTCGCATTCACGAGCCACGCGCCTTCACCGCGGAGTGCCTCGCTCAGCAGAAATCGCGGCGCTCCTTCAAGCGCAAACGCCGTCGGGTGGAACTGGTAAAACTCCATGTCGCTGAGCGCCGCACCCGCGCGGTAGGCCATGGCGATTCCGTCGCCGGTTGCCACAGCAGGGTTCGTGGTGTCGCTGTAGACCTGCCCTGCGCCTCCACTCGCAATCAGAACGCAGCGAGCGTAAACATGCTGTAGCTTGCCGTCGCGGTCGAGCAGCACGGCCCCGACTACCGTCTTCACACCGTCGATCTCCTCGGTAAGAAGGTCGACAGTGGTCGTGAACTCCATCAGCGTGATGCCCTTCGTTGCACGGGCATGGCGAAGCAGCGACACGGCAATCTCGCGACCAGTGGCGTCGCCATTGGCATGAAGGATGCGCGACCGGCTATGCGCGCCTTCGCGGGTGCGGAGAAGCTCACCACCGTCTACCGCAGAGGCGCGGTCGAAGTCCGTCCCCCACGCAAGCAGTTCCTCGACCCGCTTCGGCCCCTGCTCAACCAGCACTGCCGCGGCCTCGCGATTCACCAGGCCATCGCCGGCGCTGACCGTGTCTTCCAGATGCTCCGCGACATCTTCAGAGCCACCCATAGCGACCGCAATGCCGCCTTGTGCGTAGGCGGTGTTCGATTCCGCAAGCTCTTCCTTGGTCACCACAAGGACCGAGTCTTTTGCGGCGAGGCGAATGGCGGCGCTAAGCCCGGCAATGCCGCCACCGATAACGAGAAATCCCACTTGCTCCATACCTCGATGCTACTCTCGCAGCCACTTCCGAACGTGTGCGATACGATGGATAGATCGTGCCGCTCGAAACGACCAGACCGACTTCCATCTCACTCACAACACCTTCCGCAAGCTACGAGATCACGATCGGCGCGGGGTTGCTCGGCTCTCTTGAAAGACGGCTGGTGAAGCTGGTTGGCGGCAGACTCCCACGAATCTTCATAGTTACATCGCCAGAGATCTGGGGCCTCTGGTCGCAACAGGTGCTGACCTCCTTCCGTGACGCACCTGTGGTTCTGTTCCTTCCTAGCGGCGAGCGCCATAAGCGGCTCGCCAGCATCGAAGCTCTTGCGGAGCAGCTTGCAAACGCGGGCGCCGACCGCGATTCCCTGCTCCTCGCGCTGGGTGGCGGAGTCATCGGCGACATCACCGGATTCCTCGCCGCCATCTACATGCGCGGTATTCGCTACGTGCAGTTGCCGACAACTCTGCTCGCGCAGGTAGACTCCGCGGTGGGCGGCAAGACCGGCGTGAACCTGCTTGCCGGGAAAAATCTCATCGGCAGCTTCCACCATCCGCTTGCCGTCATCGCCGACACCAACACGCTTGCCACCCTGCCCGCAGCGGAGTTACGCGCGGGCTTGCAGGAAGCTGTGAAGTCGGGCGTGATCTACGACCCGAAGCTCTTCCGCTTCATGGAGCAGAACGCCGAAGCCATCCTCACAGGCGATCCCGCCGCCCTGACGCGCGTCGTAACGGCTTCGGTCCGCGTAAAGGCTGACGTCGTCAGCAAAGATGAGCGCGAGTCCGGGTTGCGCATGATTCTCAATTTCGGGCACACCCTTGGCCACGCGATCGAAGCTGCAACAGGCTACAAAAAACTCCTTCATGGACAAGCCGTTGCCTGGGGTTCGATCGCGGCCACCTACGTGTCCTTGCATCGCGGGACGGTGACACAAAAGGAAGCCGACCGCATCATCGCGCTCATTCTTTGTTACGGCCCGCTGCCTGCGTTCACGGCGAAGGCAGAAAAGCTGGTGGCCCTTACCGGGAGCGACAAAAAGAACCGCAGTGGTCGCCGGGCGTTCGTGCTGGCGAAAGGCATTGCAGCCACGGAGATCGTCTTCGACGTGACCGACGCAGAGCTCGTGGTCGCCGCCAACGAGATGCTCGCCCTCATGAAGAAGACGAGCGCCTGACCATGCCAATCTCTCCGGAGCATGAGATCTCGACCGGTGCGAGGCCCGTTGGCGCGGCTTCGGAGGCCGATGCTGCAGCGAACGTCCAGCAGATGTTCGATTCCATAGCAGGCCGCTACGACCTGCTGAATCATGTGCTTTCGGTCGGCATCGATCGCTGGTGGTGGTGGCGTGCCGCCAGAAACTTCCGCGATGTACTGCACAGGCCGGAAGCTGTAATCCTCGACCTATGCTGCGGCACCGGCGACATGACCATGGCGCTCTACAGGCATCGTCCGAAGACGAGCGACGCCGCACCGATCCTTGCGCTTGATTTCTCCCACAACATGCTCGCTCGCGGAGCAAAGAAGTTCGCCCCTCACAACATCATTCCTATAGAGGCGGATGCCTTGCACCTGCCGCTCGCAGACAACTCTGTCGATCTCATCACCTCCGCATTCGGCTTTCGCAACCTGGCGAACTACGAAGAAGGCCTGGCCGAGTTGTTCCGCGTGCTCCGTCCGGGAGGCCGGATCGGCATCCTCGATTGCAACCAGCCCAGCGGCCTGGTGGGCACGCTCTACTCGCTCTACTTCAAGAAGATTCTGCCGAAGCTCGGCGGCATGATCTCCGGCGACGCAGGAGCTTACAGCTATCTACCCGCATCCGTCGAACGCTTCCCTCGTCCGCCTCGCATGAAGCAGCTCATTACCGAAGCTGGCTTCAAAAACGCCGCATGGACCGGCTACACCTTTGGCACGGCAGGCCTCTATCGCGGAACGAAGCTCTAAGCCGCGACTGGCTCGACGTTCGAAGGCTTCACAATCTCCGACACAATCAGTGAAAGAATCAGGATTCCGGCGGCCACATAGAAGGCCATTCCGGGCGCATGGATCACCGCCCCTGCACCAATTGACTTGCTGAAGATATACGTGAACAAACCCGGACCAAGCAGTCCTGCAATGCCGCGCAGGCTCTGCACGGCTCCCTGCAACTGCCCCTGCTCGCTCACGGTCACCTCCCGCGACATGATGCTCTGCGCCGACGGCCACACGATTGCCATCAGGTTCAGGATGGGGATGCCTGCCCACATCAGCAGACCGTTGCTCGAAGACCCCATCATTACCCAGCCAATCGCCCCGAAGAGAAGGCCGGTCGTCATCGCTCGGCGCTCGCCCAGCTTACCGACAGCGCGTTTCACCAGCAGGGCTCCATACAGCCCCGAAAAGAGACCGACCGTAGCGAGTGACAGCCCAATGGTGCGGTCCGTCCAGTGGTAGCGGTACTCGCAATAGATCACGTAAACGTTCATCAACGATTGCTGCGCCGTATAGCCCAGCAGTAGAACTGCTGCCATCCCAACCAGGACCTTCTTGCGGCCAAGCAGCGCCATCGAGCCAACCGGATTCGCACGCCGCCAGGAAAACGGACTGCGGTTCTCCTTCTTGAGTGATTCAGGCAAGACGAAAACACCGTAGATCCCGTTCAGCAGGCTCAATCCTCCCGCCACCCAGAACGGCAGCCGCGGATTCACGCTCCCAAGCAAACCGCCAATCGCCGGCCCGAGCACGAACCCCATCCCGAACGCCGCGCCAAGCAGACCAAAGGCCGACGCGCGCTTCTCCTGCGGCGTAACATCCGCCATATAGGCCATGGCCGTAGGGACGCTCGATGCAGTCAGCCCTGAGATAATGCGGCCAACAAAGAGCCATCCCAGGGCAGGAGCCCACGCCATCAGGAGATAATCCAGTCCCAGCCCGAAGTTCGAAAGCAGCACCACAGGCCGGCGCCCAAAACGATCGGAGATCGATCCCAGAACCGGCGAGAAGACAAACTGAATTCCGGCAAACACAGTTCCAAAGAGACCCAGCATCTGCGCCGCGTTCACGGCATTTCCACCCATGAAGCCGGTAATCAGCCGCGGCAGCACCGGCGCAATCATTCCGAGCGCAAGCATGTCCATCGTGACGGTAAGAAAGATGAAGGTAGCGGCGGCGCGGCGCGCCTCTGGCACGGCGGTCGTGATGGCGGAGCCATCTGCCGGCAGCACAAGCTCCGGCTCCGCTCCGAGCGGGTTCGTTTCAAGCTCGAAGCTCTCTTCCTTTTCGATTGCCATGGTCCTTCAAGTTTACCGTACCGTCGCGGCACGCTCGTACGCCCTTCGGTGCGGAGAAGCGGTGACAACCGCTGTTGCGGACGCGGAGAACACGGTACGATTCAACTCATGAGCGTCGCGGCCACGCCGGACAAGATCGCGTCGAAACCACCCGAACTTCCGGGCGCGGAAATGAGCGCGGAGAAGCGTTCGGCGGCGCTTAGCTCCGTGATCGCCGCGCTTTGCGTCACCCTGCTCAAGCTGCTTACGGGAATCCTTACCGGCTCGCTCGGCATGTTGTCCGAGGCGGCACACTCAGGTATCGACCTCATCGCCGCCGCACTCACGTTGTTCTCGGTGCAGGTCTCCGACAAGCCCGCCGACGCAGACCACAACTACGGCCACGGAAAGGTCGAAAGCCTCTCCGCCTTCGTCGAGACCGGCCTGATGCTCGCCTCCTGCGCGTGGATCGTCTTCGAAGCCGTCCGCCGCATGATCTTCCGCCAACACCTCGCAGTAATGGTATCGGTGTGGCCATTCCTCGTGTTATTGCTCTCCATTGGTGTCGACTACGCGCGCTCGCGCAACCTCCGCAGGATCGCGCAGCGTTCTCAGAGCCCCGCACTCGAAGCCGATGCGGTCCACTTCGGCACGGACATGTGGTCTTCCTTCGCCGTGCTTCTCGGCCTGACGGCGACCGCCATCGGCGAACACTGGCATCTTCAGTTCCTGGAGTTGGCCGACCCTATCGCTGCGCTCGTCGTCTCGGGGATCATTCTCCGCGTATGCTGGCATCTCGCGACCCAGACAATCGACACCCTGCTCGATGCAACCGCCTCGGGAATCACCGACCAGAACCGCCGCGAACTGCGCGAGGACCTCATCCGCGATCTCGCCGCCATCGATGGCGTCCTCAGCGTCGACCGTGTCCGCACCCGCCGCTCCGGTGCCAGCTACTTCGCCGACCTGACGCTGGGCATGCCGCGCAATCTCACCTTCCAGCGCTCCGAGCAGATCACCATGGCCGCAACCGCAGCCGTCCAGCGCGTGCTTCCCGGTGCCGACGTGGTCGTCCACTCTGTTCCCGTGGCTTCGATCGCGGAGAGCGTCCATGACCGCATCCGCGCCGTAGCGGCACGGTCGAACCTCGCCATCCACGACGTCAGTGTGCAGGAGTACGACGGCGCACTGCACGTCGAACAGCACCTCGAAGTCGACGAGACGCTGACCCTTCGCGAAGCACATGAGATCGTGACCGCGCTCGAGTCCGAGATGCGTCAGGATGTTCCTGCGATCGCCACCATCCTGACGCACATCGAGAGTGAACCCGCAACCATCGAGCGGCCGGAGTCGCTCGACCGGGACCGCCTCCTTGAGCATCGCCTGCGCAACATCGCCCAGGGCTTCCCCGAGATTCTCGACATCCACGAAGTCGTTGTGACACGTCTCGGAGGTTCCGACAAAGTCGGTGCAATCGAACGCATGCAGCTCAGCTGCCACTGCACCCTTCCTGACGATCTCCCCATGGCGCGGGTCCATTCTGTCATCACGGCGTTCGAAGACGCATTCAAGCTCGACTCGCCCGAGGTCAGCCGGCTTCTCATCCACCCCGAACCCGCTACCGACAACCGCCGTTAGAGCCGCGTCGTTGCCTCCCTGTATCCTGAAGACGACTCATGCGGCGATTCTTCAACATCCTGCTCGGCGCATTGGCGATGATTGCCATCGCCCTGCTCTCGGCCTTTCTGACCATGCGGCTTGCAATCCACGGCCGTGAGGTTGAAGTGCCGAACCTCGCCGGTCTCACCGTTGCCGAAGCGAACAGCCAGGCCTCCAATCTTGGCCTGCACATGAATCTTGAAAACCACTTCTATTCGACGGTGGTGCCTTCGGGCCGCGTGCTGTCGCAGTTCCCCGCGCCGGGCACGAAGGTGCGTCGAGAGTGGGTGATGCGCGTCACGGAGAGTATCGGCCCGCAAAAGGTCTCTGTCCCCAACGTAGTCGGCCAGACCGAGCGCGAGGCCTCCGTCACCATTCGCAGGCTCTCGCTCGACCTTGGCACGGTCGCCTATATCCCTGCCCCCGGACCGTCCGGAATGGTGCTCTCGCAGACACCCACTCCAGCGGCTGCAGGAGTCGACGGCCCCCGCATTAGCCTGCTGGTGAGCGAACCCTTACCTTCAGTCCGCATGCATCAGACCGCACCCGAAGTTACGGCCGATGCGAGTACACCGCCGCCCCCGGCCGATGCACCGCCCGCTTCGCCTGCCCTGGACAAGGGCCCGGCGACCGACGCGAACAGCACGGTCGCCACCCCATCGCTTCCCGCCGCAACCGTAACCGATCAGCCTGAGGCGTACGTGATGCCGAATCTTCTCGGACTTCCGCTTACTTCAGCGATCAGCCGGCTGTCCACGATGGGCCTGCGCGTCACCAGCGTCGAGACAGCAGTTGGCTCGTTCAAGCCAGTTGCCCCCGTGCCCTCTCCCTCGGCGCCCGGCACAGGCCTTCCAGGAGCCATAAAGCCGATCGCCCCGCCAGCGCCGATTGGCCTGTCGAATACCGTGGTCTCGCAATCTCCAGGGATCGGACGCCGCGTCACGAAGGCCGATACGATTCACCTCGTCGTCAATCACTGACCTTCGCGCACTCGCTCGAGAACGACAGCGAAGAACCCATCGCAAGGGTGCACGCCCGGAATCGTGCGCAGCACGCCCCCGCGGATCGCTGAATCGAGAACAGCCTCTTCCCGTAAAACGCCGGCGGATCTGAGCGGTCCCATGAAACCGTCGACCGGAACTCTGCGGAACTCTGCCGCGTCGACAACAGCACCGACTACAGCATCGACCACCTCTTCGTTCTCTTCAGGTTCAAGGGAGCACGTCGAGTAGACCAGCCGCCCCCCAGGAGCAAGGCGACTGAGCGCGCCCTTCAGAATGGCTCTCTGACGTTCCGCCTGCCGTGCGAACTCCTCAGGTTTCAGCCGGTGGCGAATCTCCGGATTGCCCGCAAGCGTTCCGGTGCCGGTGCACGGAACGTCGCAGAGGATCAGGTCGAACTTCGCGTCATCTTTCGCCGCCGCTGTCGCATCTGCAACCGAGCAGCGAACTGCTTCCGCATAGGCGAACCGCTTGAACCGCGCCTGCATCTGCGCCGTCCGCTTCGCACTCACGTCGGTCGCATGGACCTCCGCAAACGGAGCGCGGCGGGCGAGAATCAGTGTCTTGCCTCCCGGCGCAGCGCAGCAGTCCAGGATTCGTTTCGCATCAGGCATCGCCGCGGCTGCAAGTTCGGCTACAAGCCGCGAGCCGTCGTCCATGATCGGCAAATCGCCGCCAACTTCTGTGAAGATTGATGACTCAGCCGGTTCGCGCTGGTCGGATTCGCAGATCGCCAGAGCGGCGTCGCGGCCGTAATTTGTAACCCAGCGCTCTACCATCCAGCGCGGGTGTCCGAGCCGCTCGGCAAACGCAGCCGTCGATTCGAATACGCGGTTGCCAGGCTTCTGCGCGGTCGCAACTTTGCGCAAAATCGCATTGACCATGCCCGTTGCATGGGGCTGCCCCGCCGCACGACAAAGCTCAACTGACTCGCTCAGCGCGGCGTGGGCCGGAATGCGATCCATGTGCAGCAACTGGAACGCTCCCAGGCGCAGGGCAAGAGACCCAGGCTCCGCAAGCCGCTGATCAGGCCGTTGCAGCAGTGTGCGGATCCGCGCATCGAGCGCGATCTGCCACCGCAAAACTCCCATCACCAGGGCTGTCGCAAGATTGCGGTCTTCGGGCGTTAGGGCTTCGGTAAGCGGCGAATGCATCAACTCATCGCTGTGACCTTTGTTCTGGCCAATCAGCGTGAGCACCTCGAACGCGACCCGTCGTGCGGGAGAAAGCTTTGCCAGCGCCTCTTCAGCCGATAGTGTCGGGCCTGCACTCGCCGGCCTCTTCCTCACTGTGGGGTTGGCCTTTCCTGTCGCCGGATCCCTGGCCCCTTGTCCCTGCCTCATAGCCGTTCGCCGCTGCGGATCTGGTGGCCGTGCAGGAACTCCGATGCCGGCATGCGCTTCTTGCCTTCCATCTGGACTTCAAGAAGCTCCACTGCAGTACCTTCAGCGCATCCCAGAGAGAGACGGTCGCCTTCGACGAGCAGCTCGCCGGCTGCAACGGACTTCGCCTCGGCTTGGGCCATGCGGTGAACGATAAGCTTCTTCCCGCGCAGTACCGCATAGGCTCCCGGCCAGGGCTGAAATCCACGCCAGCGATCGTAAGTCTCCTTCGCGGTTCGGGTGAAGGAGATGAGCCCATCTTCGCGGGTCAGGATCGGCGCAAGCGTCGCAAGCGAATGGTCCTGCGCTACGGGCAGAACAGTCCCATCTTCAAGTCCCGCCAGCGTCTGCACCATCAACTCCGCCCCAATGCTTGCGAGTGATTCGAAGAGGTCCTCCGCCGTCTCTTCTTCGCCGATAGGCACAGACTTGGCGAGCAGCAGCGGCCCGGTGTCCAGGCCCGCTTCAAGCACCATCGTCGTCACGCCGGTAACCTGCTCGCCGTTCGCAATCGCCCATTGGATCGGCGCCGCCCCTCTGTACTTCGGCAGCAGCGATCCATGCAGGTTGATGTTCCCGAGCCGTGGCAGGTCGAGCATCCACTGCGGAATGATCCGCCCATAGGCAACGACGAGGATCGCGTCCGGCTGAATCGCCTCAAGCTTCGCTCGAAGCTCAGGATTGTTCTTGATCTTGTCCGGCTGTACGACTTCGATCCCGCGCGCCAGAGCAGTCTGCTTTACCGGCGAAACATGGGTTTCGAGGCCGCGCCCGGCAGCCCGGTCCGGCTGTGTCACAACGAACGCAACCTCATGTCCAGCCGCAAGCACGGCCTCAAGCGCCGGCACGGCGAACGCGGGCGTCCCACAAAAAACAAGTCTCACCGCCGCACCACGCTGGCTTCTTCCTTATCCCTTATCCCTGATCCCTGCATTCTCACCACTCACCATTCTTCTGAAGCTTTTTGATCTTGCGCAGCACAAGCTCTCGCTTCAACCGGCTCAACCGATCGATAAAGAGCACACCGTCGAGGTGGTCGATCTCATGCTGCATGCACCGCCCGAGAAGCTCGGTGCCTTCAATCTCAAAGGTCGTCCCATTCTCATCCTGCGCCTTCACCTTCACCCACTCCGCCCGCGATACCTTCTCGCGAATGTCCGGCAGGCTCAGGCAGCCCTCTTCTTCAAGCTGCTTGCCGGTGCGATCTACGATCTCCGGGTTGATCAGAACGATCTTGTCCTTCGGGTTCTTCTTGAAGCTGACGTCGATCACGGTGATGCGCTTGGAGATGTTTATCTGCGGCGCGGCCAGGCCGATACCCTGTGCGATGTACATGGATTCGAACATCTCGTTCACCAGCTTCTTCAGACCCGCGTCGAAGACGGTCACCTCCTCACCGCGCTTTGCCAGCACGGGGTCGGGATACTTCACTACCTCATGAATCTTCAGCGCCGTCCTGGCCGCCGTCTTGGAAGTCTTCGCCACTCAGAATGCTCGAATCTGCTCGCAATAGCCGTTGTAATTTCGTTCCAGTTCGCGGAGTGAGTCGCCGCCAAATTTATCGATCACCAGCTTTGCAATCGTCAGCGCAACCATCGCCTCTGCCGCCACGCCTGCCGCCGGCACCACGCAGACGTCGCTGCGTTCGTACGCCGCTTTTGTAGCCTCGCGTGTCTCGAAGCTGACCGACCCAAGCGGGCGTCGCAGCGTCGAAATAGGTTTCAGATATCCCCGCACCACAATCTCTTCCCCGTTTGAGATGCCGCCTTCGATGCCTCCGGCGTTGTTCTTGTCGCGAGAAAACTTTGTGAAGCCACCATTGCCTTCGTAAGCGATAGCGTCGTGAACCGCAGACCCCATGGACTCCGCCGCCGTCACTCCTCGACCGAGTTCCACCGCCTTCACGGCCTGCAAACTCATCACCGCCTGCGCCAGCAGCCCGTCCATGCGCTCGTCCCAGTTCACATGCGTGCCCACCCCCGGCGCGAGCCCATGCACCACCACCTCGAAGACTCCGCCGATCGTATCGCCGGTACGAAGCACAGCGTCCACCTCCGCCTTCATCCGCGCCTCTGCCTCACCATCAACGCAGTTGAGGAAGACCTCGTCCTTCGCATTCGCGGCAGCGATCTCCTCCCACTTCGCATCGCGGCCAAGCTCGGCCTTACCGACACGGACCACATGACTTCCCACTTCAACTCCCAAAGAACGAAGCAGCAGCTTTGCAAGCGCACCGCAGGCCACACGGGCTGCGCTCTCCCGCGCCGATGCCCGCTCCAGAACGTATCTCGCGTCTTTGAAGTCGTACTTCAAAGCACCCGCAAGGTCAGCATGGCCGGGACGCGGCGATGCCACCGCCTTATGCTTCTCAGGATCGCCCGTCTCTACCGGCAGGATCTCCGTCCAGTTCTTCCAGTCATTGTTCGCCAGCGTCATGGCCACCGGCGAGCCGATGGTCTTCCCGTGCCGCACCCCGCTAAGGATGTGCGCCGTGTCCCGCTCGATGCGCATGCGGCCGCCACGGCCGTAGCCCTGCTGCCGCCGCCAAAGCTCGCGGTCGATGAATCCCTGGTCCACCGGAATACCCGCCGGAAGACCGCTAACCAGAGCCACAAGGCTTTCGCCGTGGCTCTCTCCTGCTGTAGAAAATCGCAACATTCGCTCTCTCAGGCCAAGTAGCGATTGTAACAACTTCGTGGGATGCGGACCCTCCCAGCGGTGTTTCAACCTCACGTTTCACGGCGCGTCGCCGATGGTACCGTCAGTCCCTCTTCCGTTCGGCTGCGGTATGGAGTTGGACCGAGGAAAAGAATGGTTCAATCCGTAAAGCACGATCACCGCACGTCCTGGTTCTTCGCTGCCTGGGTCGTGGGCGCAGTCCTGACCGGTGGGATATTGACGTCGTTCCACCAGCCCTTCCGCCTGCCTGACGCGCAGGCCCTCTCCGTCGTCCTGGCGCAGAACAGGAAAGACTCCGCCTCTCCGCAGTGGAAGGTGACGCATGTTCTCTCCGGGGGCTGCGGATGCTCGCGACGCGTCCTGGAACATCTGTTGCAACGCCGAGCCCTGCCTGGAGTCTCCGAGCAGATCCTGATAGTCGATGGCGGAGAATCTTATCTGCCCGGCACCGGCGACGTCCTGTCCCGGCTGCAACAATCTGGGATCGAGCTGCGCCATGTCTCCGACGAGGAACTGCAGCAGAAGCTCGGGCTCCGGGGCGTTCCGATCCTCATCGTAACCACGCCAGAAAACAAGGTGGCCTACCTGGGCGGCTACGGAACAGCCGGAGACCGGTTCGAAGAGATATTCAGTAAGGTCAGTCTCGGAACAGCAGTGGCTCCTCTGCCCGTAGTGGGTTGCGCCGTCGGAAGACGAAACAGGAGAGTCGCTGACCCGTTTCGTTTGAAGTATTGAGTCGCGGGAGTCGTCGGGCCAGGGGGTTGAGTTTGGTTGAAGTCAGCAAAAAGCATCGAAGCCGGAAGCACATGCCCGTTTCGAGGATTGCATGAAGCCTGTCGTGACTGCGTTCGAATTGGCGTATGCCAGAAAAGTGAACACGATCGGGCTCCTCATCCTGTCGCTGCATCTTCCGGTGCTCTGCGGTGTATCGCTGTTCATGGGGAGAACTCCCTGGCTTGCGGCCGGTGTGATGGTCTTTCTGATCAGCGGCCCCGCAATCATCCTCCTCAAGGACCGCAGTTCGGCCATTGGAACGCTCGCGATTGCCGTGGCCGCCATGGGTGCGAGCGCCGTCGCCATCGACGTCTCGAATGGGTTGATCGAAGCTCACTTTGAGATCTTCATCCTCATCGCACTACTGTCTGTCTTCGGCAGGGTCGCTCCGCTCATCACGGCAGGAGTTACCATCGCCCTTCATCACGTAATCTTCTGGATCTGGCTGCCGGCCAGCGTTTTCAACTACAAGGCCTCCTTTGCGATCGTGCTGCTCCACGCGGTTCTTGTAAGCCTGGAGGTCGTACCGTGTTGCTGGATCGCGCGTCAATTCGGAAACTCAATCAAGGCGCAGGGCATCGTAGCGGCGTCACTCGGCACTGCTGCAGAGAAGATCACCCTCGCCGCCTCCGAAGTCGCCTTATCGAGCCAATCGCTGGCGCAGGGCGCCACAGAGCAGGCCCAGGCAATCGAAACCATCTCCGACACGACGTTCGAGATCAACTCGATGGCAACCCGCAACACCTTCAATTCGCAATCTACCGTCGCCAAAGTCTCCGAAGCCGACAGCCTGCTCGATGAGACCGACCGAACGCTCACGGAGATGATCGCGGCCATGCGCGGCATCAACGACTCCAGCGAACACATCTCGCGAATCATCAAGGTAATCGACCAGATTGCCTTTCAGACGAACATCCTCGCCCTGAACGCCGCTGTCGAAGCGGCGCGCGCGGGCGCATCTGGCACCGGCTTCGCGGTCGTCGCCGACGAGGTTCGCGAGCTCGCGCGGAAGAGCGCCGAGGCCGCGAAAGAAACGGCAAGCCTGATCGAGACGTCCATCGCAAGGTCGCGCGCCGGAATGTCCAGGGTCGATGATGTGGCCGTGGCCATTCGCGCGATGTCCCAGAGTTCGTCGGCCATCAAGCAGCTTATGGAGCAGATCGACCTCGGCAGCAGGGATCAATCCCGCGGCATCGCACTCCTCTCTGAGAGCATGCAGCAGATGGACAACGTGACGCGCACCAACGCGGTCACCGCAACCGAGACTGCAGCCGCCTCAAAGAGCCTGACCGCGCAGTCGCAGAGCCTCCGCAAGATCGTCGACCAGCTAAGCTCACTGAACGGCGGCGGCCTCAAACTGCCAAAGGCCTCGTAGCGGAAAGCTACTCGTCTTTCAGATAAGCCTGCGAGTTCAAAAGCGGCCGCTCCATGCTGCGGACCCAATCCGTCATCCCTGCCCCGCTCTTACCGTTTGCAAGCTCTTTCCCGAACTCCGCCCGCATGTTCTGCATCTTCGCTTCAAGATCGTCGAGCGCGCTCAAAAGAATAGCCTCAGGAGTCATCGGCAGCTTGGGCGACCCAAATTCATATCTGCCATGGTGGCTCAAGATCATGTGCTCCACCAGCACGCGCAGCCGTTCCGGAAACGGCTGCAGCTCCTGCAGCTTCTCGCGCAGCATGCCCTGCGCAATCGAGATGTGCCCGATCATCTGCCCCTCAAGCGTGTACGAGAAACTGCTCTTCCACGCGAGCTCCCGGACCTTGCCGATGTCATGCAGGATCGCTCCCGTAACTAGCAGGTCCGAATCCACCTCTGGATAAAACGGCACCGTCGCACGACACACCCGGACCAGTGCAAGCACGTGCTCCAGCAGCCCGCCAAGCCATGCGTGATGCAGCGACTTTGCCGCCGGTGCCATGCGATAGGCCTTGCCAATCTCTTCGTCATTGAGAAAAGAGAAGACAAGCCGTTTCAGATCGGCATTCGTAAACACATCCACGTAGCCGCGCAACTCCGCCCACATCTCTTCCACGTCGAACTTCGTAGCAGGCTGGTAGTCGGCGACGTCGATCTCCGACTCAGCGGCGAATCGCATCTTCTGCAGCGTGATTTGGAATTTGCCCTGGTACTTCGAGACCTGCCCCTGCACCTTCACGTAGCAGCCCTCGCCGCAGCTTGCGACTGCATCCGCGAACTCCTCCCACATGCGGGCTTCCATAGTGCCGGTCTTGTCCGAAAGGATCAACGCAACAAACTGGCCGCCTTGTTTCTTCTCCCGGACCTGGAGCGACGCCAGCGCAAAATAGGAGGTGATGGTCTCGTTGTCGAACCTGGCTGCGTCCGCGATAAAGAAATCTTTCATAGAAGATCAGCATAAGTCAGTCGCAGCCATCCCGCCCGCCACGCAGAAACGCGAGAGCCGAAGCCCTCGCGTTCTGTCCGTACCTGGGAGACGACTACTGGTTCTGCGGTGCTGTTGGAATCGGCTGATTCGGCGTAGCAGGCGTCGTCTCGTTGGACTGCGGAGCTCCAGGAGCAGGTGCGCTTGCGGGCGGCAGGGTCGTGTCGCCATCCGAGGGCGACTTCGTCACCGGCGGAGTTGTCGGAGCATGATACGGCGTCGGGTAAGCGCCCGTCGCATCCGGCTTCGGCGCATTTGGGTCCTTCGGTTTCGGAGCAAGACGTTCCTTTGCCTCGCCCTTCTTGCGTTTATGCTTCTTCTTCGTAGCCGTATCGCCATTCAACCCCAGCGGCGCGGATTGTGTCTGCTTGGTGGCAGTCTCGGTTGAGCTCATCGCCGCGGGAGTCGCAATCTTCTTCTCCTCGACCTTCGCGGACTTGGCCTTCTCCTTGCGGACCTTCACCTCGGGAGCGCGATCGCTGTAGCGCGTCTTCTTCGCTGGCGGCGCCGTCGGCGCAAGCGGATCGCCATCGCTCAAAGCAGCCGTACTGCTCGATTCGAGCGGCGCGATAGCTGTTCCAGGCGCTTCCAGGGTTGCGCTGGCGCCCGGAGTCTCGGCGCCGGTTGCCCGGCCCGCCCCGATCCCCGTATCGGCACCCGATGCCGTACGCGTCGGGCCCGGCGGCAGAGACTGCTCCGGTGCCTGCCCATACCGGATCTTCTCGCGCTTCACCTTCTTCGGCTTGCCATTTTTGTCCAGCTTGATGACAGCCGGCTTTGCAATTGCCGCAGACGCTGCTGCGCTCGCGTTGACAGCGCTTCCACGATCAAACCGCTTCTTGGCAGCCTGCTTCTGCTTCTTCGATACCGGAGCAGCATACGCGCTGAAGACTGGCTTCGTCTGCTTGCTGCTGGCGCCGGCGTCCACGAACCCCGACTTGATGTCGATGTACGCGCCCTCGCGCAGCTTGGTCAGGTAGGCGCGAAGCGCGGGCTGCATCTGCTCGGTGTAGATCGCCTCCTGCACCTGCGGCTCAATGTCCTTCAGCGGCGGCGTTCCCGCACCCTGGTGCTCGGTCACTTTAAGGATCACGAAGCCCTGGCGAGTACGGATTGGCGCTGTGTTCTGCCCCGCCTGCAAATCAAACGTCTGGTCTTCCAGCACCTTCGCCAGCGCACCCCGCTTGAATTGCCCAAGATCGCCGCCCTGCGCCGCCGTCTGGCCGCCGGAGATCAGCTTCGCCAGCGCTTCAAACTTGTCGCCTGCCTTGATCTGCTTGGCAATGCCCTCGGCCTTCGCCTGTGCCTGCGAAATCTGCAGTTCGGTCGGGTTGTCCGGCAGCGGGACAAGGATCTCGCTCAGACGCACCTGCTCTGGCTGGCTGAAGTCCGCCTTATGCGCTTCGTAGTATGCCTGCTCGGCGGCCTGCGATAACTGCAGTCTGCGCCCCACCTCGTCGCGCACTACCTGCTGCGTGATGATGCTGTTACGGATGTTCGCCTTAAAATCTTCATACGAGATGCCTTGCCCGCGGACCGCCTTCTCCAGGTCTTCCATAGAGTCGAGCTTGTTCTGCTTGCGAATCTCATCGAGCCGGCGGACCACCTCCGCATCAGGTGTGATCCCGAGTTCCTTGCCGCGTGAAAGCAGCAGTTGCTGATCGATCAAGTCGCGGAGCAGCGTCTTCTGCCGGTCGGCAAGCTCAGACTGGCTGGCGCTTGACTGCTGCGCGTCCTGCTGCAGCTGCTGCGTCGCGCGCTCGAGATCGCTCCGATTGATGATCTGATCATTGACCTGGACGATCACGTCCTCTACAACGACGCCATTCGGCGTGATCGCAGCCGGGGTCGGCAGCACAACCTGCTGCGTTGGCGCATTGATCGGGCTCTGGTATCTGGGCGTCTGGCCCGGCGTCTGGCTGAAACAGAAAGGTGTAACGGAGACCTGCGCCACCAGAAAAACGGCCGCGCCGCTTAGACCGAACCGGGTTCCATACTTTCCAAGAAGGCTGCCAACACCGCGCGTCGCCTTCATCTGCGAATCTCTTTGAGTCATCTTTACCTGCAAACTCTTCCCGGCTGCGGCAACGAGCCGCCTGCCCTCTACCTGCATCCCACCGTCTACGGCGCATCTTCCTGGAGTTGGACTCAGGATAGCTGCCGATAGTCTTCAGTGTTGCTTCATTCTAAATGCCACCCCATCCTCGACGCGAATCTGCTTCCTTGTCCGTCCATCCTCGGGCCAGCGCGGATGCCGGGAACCCTGCTCGGCTTACCTGCCGATGCTATACTTCGTCCAACGCAGGTCCGCGCTCTTTCGCCGCATCTGGCCGAAAAGCTGCTCTTACCGCACCGCCATTTTACGAGGTACATCCGAGCCTATGGCACCCCGCACCCGACGCGCCCTCTTCTCCGTCACGCTCTTCCTTACCTCCTGCGCCGTGCTGGGTTCCTTCATCACTCGCAAGGTCGCTGCGCAGTCCGCCTCCGACGAGTCCACGCTTCGTGATTCCCTGCACTCCTTCACGAACGTCTACTCCATCGTCGAGGCCAACTATGCCGAGCACCTCGACAGCGATAAGACCGATAAAGCTATCTACGATGGTGCCATCCCGGGCATGCTGCACACCCTCGATCCCCACTCAAACTTCTTCGACCCCAAAGCCTTTGCCCAGATGCGCGAGGACCAGCAGGGCAAGTACTACGGCGTGGGCATGTCGATCCAGACCCAGCCTGACAAGACCACCGGCAGCAACAAGTTCGTCGTCATGGCGCCCTTTGAAGGAACTCCGTCCTATAAAGCAGGCATCCGTCCCGGCGACGTCATCCTCTTCATCGACGGCCGCACCACCGCCGGCCTCGACTCATCAGCCGTCGTCTCCCAGCTCAAGGGACCCAAGGGCACCCACGTCGCCGTAACCATGGGCCGCGAAGGTTCCGCCAAGCCGATCGTCTTCGATCTCGTCCGCGACGACATCACGCGTCCCTCCGTCGATCTCTCCTTCATGGTCCGTCCCGGCGTCGGCTACATCCGCGTCACCAGCTTTATCGAGACCACCAGCCGTGAAGTCGGTGCTGCCATCGAGAATCTCGACAAGGATGACGCACTCAAGGGCCTCGTCATCGACCTCCGCGGCAATCCCGGCGGCCTGATGATCGAAGCCGTCAACATGTCCGACAAGTTTCTCGCCAAGGGGCAGATCGTCGTCTCGCAGCGCGGACGCGCCTTCCCTGACCAGGTCTATCGCGCCACCCACGGCGAGCAGGGGCCGAAGTACCCCATCGTCGTTCTTGTAAACCGCGGCACCGCATCGGCAGCCGAGATCGTCTCCGGCGCCTTGCAGGATCACGACCGCGCCCTCATCGTAGGCGAAACCACCTTCGGCAAGGGCCTCGTTCAGACCGTCTTCCAGATCTCCGAGAACACCGGCCTCGCGCTCACCACCTACCACTACTACACGCCTTCAGGCCGCCTCATCCAGCGCAACTACGACCACGTCTCCCTCTACGACTACTATTACGTCCGCGATCAGGGCACGGCTCCGAAGGATAAGTCCAACCTCGAGGTGAAGCTCACCGACTCCGGCCGTACCGTCTATGGCGGAGGCGGCATCACCCCGGATGAGAAGATTGAAGCCGATAAGGCCAACAAGTTCCAGGACTCTCTCTACCGCCAGTACGCCTTCTTCGACTTCAGCAAGCACTACCTCGCGAACCATACCGTAGCGAAAGACTTTGTCGTCGATGACGCGGTCATGCAGCAGTTCAAGGACTTCCTCAAGTCGCAGCAGATCGAGTACACCGATGCCGACCTCGCCGGTGTAAACGACTGGCTGAAAGCAAGCATCAAGAGCGAACTCTTCAAGTCACAGTTCGGTCAGATCGAAGGCTCGAAGGTGACCGTCTCCTGGGATCCGCAGGTCAACAAGGCCATCACCTTCCTTCCCGAGGCGCAAACCCTCGCGGACCGCACAAAGGCGCCAACGAAGGTCGCCGGCCTCGTCCACTAGCACCACTCAGGAGCAACCGGGAACCCGCTTGCCTCTTTGTAATCCCGGAAAGCGAAACTCTTCCCTCTTGTCATTCCCGTGGGGGATCTGCTCTTCCGCCAGCAGCCTTACGCGCCCACCGCAGAAGTCATCTCCACAATCGTCGACGCTGGCGCGGCACGGTGATCGAGCGGCAGGAACAACACAACCACGGTCCCTCTTGAGTCTGGCCGTTGCGAGCTCCGCACTGTAATCTGCCCCAGGTGCCGGTGCATGATCTCCGCGCTGATCCAGAGCCCGAGCCCCGATCCGCTGATCCCCTTGGTCGTATGGAACGCCTCGAACAACCGGCGCTGCGTCTCCGGGTTGATGCCCGTGCCCGTGTCCGCCAGCGTAAAAAGAATGCCCTTCCGGCCGCTGCTCCACTGTGTGCCCTTTCGGCTGCGCACAATGAAGCGGCCGCCATGCGGCATCGCGTCGATGGCATTAGCGACAATGTTGCTCAGCACCTGCCGCACGTCGCCTTCAAAACAGATCACCGGCTCATCGGCCCGCTTGCGTTTCTCGACCACGATGCCCGCATTCCTGAGCCGTGCCTCATAAAGATCCAGGGTCGTCGCGAAGAGACTGGCGCACGTAATCGCCTGCGGCTTCGTAGACTGCTTGTGAAACCGGAGCGTTTGGTTCGCTATAATCGCAATCCGCCGAAGCTCCATCCCAGCCTGGTCTAGCCAGACTCTTTGCTCTTCATCCGTCGCCTGCAGCCGCGAAAGATAAAGCAGGTTGGTGATTGCTTCGAGCGGATTGTTGATCTCGTGCGCCATACTCGACGCCAGGCGGCCAACAGCAGCAAGCTTCTCGCTCTGAATCAGCGCGGCTGCAGCCTTCTCGTTGTCCCTCAGGCGCATCCTGGATTCCAGCAGCGCCATCACCTGGCGAGCCAGCGCCTCTAAAGCGCCCACCTGCGCGGCCGACAACACCCTTGGCACCGTATCGATCACGCAAACCGTGCCGAGAACATGGCCATCGGGTGCGATCAACGGGGCACCCGCGTAGAACCGTATCTTTGGATCGCCCAGAACGAGCGCGTTGTCAGAGAACCGCGGATCCAGCAGCGTATCCTCCACAATCAGCGATTCGGGCCGCGTCAACGTGTACGCGCAAAAGCTGTCAGTCCGGCTCGTCTGATCGGCGGCAAGCCCGACCTTTGATTTGAACCATTGCCTGTCCTTATCTACCAGGCTGATCAGCGACGTCGGCGTCCCACAGATGAAAGTCGCCAGCGCCGTCACATCGTCGAACTCCTGCTCCGGCATCGTGTCCAGAATGGAGTACGTGCGCAGCGTCGCAAGGCGGCCTGACTCGTCTTCGGGGATAGGCGCAGAGGGCATTGGTTTCTAAGCGTAGACCAGAGATACCTTGTCCGCCAGAGACCGAACGGACAAACTCGTTGGAGCGGGAGACCGGGATCGAACCGGCGACATTCAGCTTGGGAAGCTGACGTTCTGCCACTGAACTACTCCCGCTTCTTTCTCGATTATACCTTTGACGGGTGGCCCACATTCGACGCCCCACTTCCCGGTGCGGGCGAAACCCACCTCTCAATCTTTGTGAGAGATGTAAGTTCCTAGAGCGCCACTCTGTCCGCTTCCTGCTTCGCAAACATGCCAACTCGTTATGGCGCGAAGTAGCTCGAAAGATCCAGCAGAAGTTGTGTCGATCCAGACGAGAAGGCTCGAACGACGCCGTCGCTCGTCGGCAGTATCGCCAGATTGGATGTAATCGCACCGTCATCGGCATTCAGCGTTGAGACATTCGGTTGAACTTCTCCATCGGGCCACAAGGTGACATAGCTCAACGGACCTGAAGGCACCACAGTTGCATTCAGCACATAGGCCTGCGCTGTCGCAGGTGGAGCACAGGTGCCCCCTTCCACATCGACCGCCAGCACTCCGTTCAAGAGTCCAGAAGCGCTCCGTGTATCGAGCGCGCGACACGGCGCCGTCGGATAGAGTGACAGTCCACCTGTCGCTGGCGCGGCAAAGTATCCGTTCACGTCCAGGATCACATCGGCATCATCCGAGACATAGAGAGAGACAGCACCGCCACTACCCGCCGGAATGATCGCCGCATTGGCAGCCACCGCCCCTGTCGGTGAATTCAGTGTCGACACATTAGGCTGCGACTGCCCGGTGGGCCAGCTGGTCAGGTAGTTCAACTTGGCGTGTGGGATGGCCGTCACGTTAAGCGAGTAAGCGGCAGCGTTGGTCGGCAGGCCGCAAACGCTGGACTGCATAGGAAAGGACCGGCTGCTCCCGCCCGCAAGAAACGGGCCGCCAAGCGAAGCGGTCGCGCCGCGCGTATCGGCTACCCGGCACGGAGTCACCGGATAGAATGCCAGCGCTGATGCCGTTCCCGCAGGCGCAAAATACCCATCGATATCGAGAATGACGTTGCTCGCATCGGAGACGAACACACTTACGCCGCCATAGACTCCCGCTGGAACGATCGCTGCGTTTGCCTTGATACGCCCATCGGAGTTCAACGTCGACACATTGGGCTGAGCTTCACCGGCAGGCCACATCGTCAGGTAGTTCAGCGCCGCATCCGGCACCGCCGTCACATTCAGCGAATACGCCACGGCCGTCGAAGGGATATTGCACGGACTCTGCGGAATCGAAAACGATCGCGTAGCTCCCGCACCGATCTCCGGCCCACCAAAATCTCCCGTAGCGCCTCGCGTGTCCGCCACGCGGCACGGAGTCACGGGTACAAACTGCAATCCGGCTGTACCCGCTCCGCCCCCGGTCCCGGACTGCAAACCCGACGACACTACACTCGTCGGCAGCAGACTTCCCGTGGCGTTGCTGCCGTTTGTCAGGTTTATATAAAATGTAAAGGGATTGTGAACGAGCTGAGAGCTCGAGTAAGCATCACTCCAGCTTGTCAGTGACAGCGTATCTGGGGATGGCAAAATGTATCCGTAGACAGAGTCGATCCCTGTACCTCCGAGACCATCCTGGACGAAGTAACTTGCAATTTGTCCAAAACTAAAATCATCCAGTTGCGCATAAGACATCACGACATTTACGTCGTCACTATCTATGCCTATCATTCCGAAGGTGTAGGAGACCCCTGCAATCTCCAGCACTGCCGTCCCTGGATTGGACACGACGTTGCCCCATCTCTCGGAGACACAACCAGCGTCGGGCGGCGTGCACCCTGCATATCCCTTCGTATCGTCGAAGGAATAGGTCAGTGTGAATGGCTGGTTCACAAGACTGGTTCCCGCAGGCAAGCCGAAGACGCCGCTGTTATCAAGGCCAGTCAAAACAGTCCCTTTGATAATAGTCGTCACAATCGAAGCCTTCGCCTGCGCGGTCACGAGCGCAACCGCAAGAAAGAACCCCATCTGCAACAGCCGCCCCTGAAGAGTTCGCTTCGTCTGCCGGCTAGAAAAGACGCGAGTGTTGGCGGGGTATCCTGGCGACACAACTCACCTCTTCAAAGTTCAACGGAATAGCAATCGCTTGCGCAAGTTCGTGCAAGCGTAGCACGAGGTTGTGGCGCTTTCGGTTTCAAAATAGTTGTTTTGGCTGGATATTTGGTAAGTGCCCAACGCCGACGGAAGTGGTTACCAGGCGTCGAGGCGAGTCGCCCATCTCGCTCTCCGGAGACCTGCCCCGCTCATGCTTTCGTATCAGGCGCAATCGAAGCATTCCGCAACCGCAGCGCATTCCCGATCACCGAAACCGAACTCAGGCTCATCGCCGCCGCCGCAATCATAGGATTCAAGACCAGCCCGAAGACCGGATACAAAACCCCGGCCGCCAGCGGAATCCCCAGCGCGTTGTAGAAGAACGCAAAGAAGAGGTTCTGGCGAATATTGCGCATCGTCTTCTGGCTCAGGCGCCGAGCCTTCACAATTCCCATCAGGTCGCCCTTGATCAGCGTGATCCCGCCCGCCTCCATCGCCACATCCGTTCCCGTGCCCATCGCGATCCCCACCTGCGCCTGGGCCAGCGCCGGAGCATCATTCACCCCGTCCCCCGCCATCGCAACAATCGCCCCCGCACTTTGGAGCTTCTTAACCGCCTCCGCCTTCCCCGTCGGAAGCACGTCCGCCTCAAACTCCAGGCCAAGCTCTCTCGCGACCGAGGCAGCAGTCTTCGCATGGTCGCCCGTCACCATCACGACCCGGATGCCTTCCTTCTTCAGTTGTCGGATCGCCTCTCCAGCACTCGCCTTGATTGGATCGGCCACAGCCACAAACCCGGCCAGCCGCCCTTCCAAAGCGACGAACATCACCGTCTGCCCCTCACCCTGCAGGGCCTCCGCCTGCGTTCGCAGCGAATCAATTGGCGTCCCAAGCTCTATCATCCACGCCGCATTCCCGATCGCCGCTTGTCTCCCCTCCACGACTCCCGAGATGCCCCTTCCGGTTGCAGATTGAAAGCCCACAACACCACTCGTCTTCACCTTCTTCTGCACGGCCCCCGCAGCCCCTGCGGCCCCCGTAGCGCCCGCGGCCCCCGCAGCCCCAGCAACAATCGCCGCCGCCAGCGGATGCTCGCTCCCCTGCTCCAGGCTTGCCGCGATCCCCAACACCTCCTCCTCGGCAAAGCCCTCCGCCGCCACAATCGATGTCAGCTTCGGCTTGCCCAGCGTCAACGTTCCCGTCTTATCGACCACCAGCGTATCGACCTTCGCCAGCATTTCCAGCGCCTCGGCATTCCGGATCAGAATGCCTTCGCGAGCTCCCCGCCCGGTCCCAACCATAATCGCCATCGGCGTCGCCAGCCCCAGTGCACACGGGCAAGCAATGATCAGCACCGCAACCGCGTTCACCAGTGCGTGAGCAAAGCGCGGCTCAGGACCAAACACCGCCCAAACCGCAAACGTAATCACTGCTGCAGCCAGCACTGCCGGAACAAAGTAAGAGGCCACCACATCCGCAAGCCGCTGGATGGGCGCTCGCGTCCGCTGCGCCTCGCTCACCATCTTTACTATCTGCGCCAGCAGCGTCTCCGCGCCCACCTTCTCCGTCGTCATTACAAAGCTGCCAGTCCCGTTGATCGTTCCGCCGATCACCTTCTTACCCGACGCCTTCTCGACCGGCATCGGCTCGCCGCTCACCATCGATTCATCAACCGAGCTCGAGCCCTCGACCACCACGCCATCGACCGGAACCTTCTCGCCCGGCCTCACCCGCAGCCTGTCCCCCACATGGATCATGTTCAGATCGACATCCTGCTCGGCCCCATCCGCCGCGATCCTTCGCGCTGTCTTGGGAGCAAGCCCCAGCAGCGCCTTGATCGCCGAACTGGTCTGGCTCCGCGCCTTCAACTCCAGCACCTGCCCCACCAGCACCAGAACTGTGATCACAGCCGCGGCCTCGAAGTACAGCCCAACCTGCCCGTCCGCCATCCGGAACGAAGCCGGAAACGCTCCCGGCGCAATCACCGCAGCCACGCTGTAGAGATACGCTGATCCCGACCCAACCGCGATCAGCGTAAACATGTTGAGGTTGCGGCTTACGATCGAGGCCCATCCGCGCTGAAAGAACGGCCATCCTCCCCAGAGCACCACCGGCGTAGCCACCGCAAACTCAAACCATCCCAGCGCCCTTCCGCTCAGTAGCCGCTGCAGCGGATGCCCCGGCACCATCTCCGAAACCATCACCGCCAGCAGAGGCAGCGTTAACGCCACGCCGATCCAGAGCCGCCGCATCATGCTGTCGAGCTCAGGATTCGCCTCCTCCATCGGGACCGTGCGCGACTCCAGAGCCATCCCGCAGATCGGGCAATCGCCCGGTCCATCCCGGACGATCTCCGGATGCATCGGGCAGGTGTACTCGGTCTTAGTCGGCGCGGCGGTCAGCGTCGCAGGCTCGAGGGCCATGCCGCACTTCGGACAGCTCCCCGGCCCCGTCTGATGCACCTCTGGATCCATCGGGCACACATACTCCGCCGCTTTTTCCTCGGCAGTTGGAGCGGGAGCGCCGACCGGCTTCGGCTGTAGATACTTCTCCGGATCGGCCTTGAACTTCGCCGCACATCCCTTCCCGCAAAAGAAGTAAGTCTCGCCCTTGTACTCCTCCGCACCCGCAGCCTTGGCCGGATCCACCGTCATCCCGCACACCGGGTCAATCGCCGCAGTCTCGCGCTCTGTCAAAGTCGTATTCATCGATTCCTTCTATCTATCAGATGCGCACACGGCGAAACGGAATCCGCGTGCAGGTTGTGCTATACCCAACCATGCCTTTCAAACTTCTAGGTCAGCCTCTGTTCGCTCTTGGCGTTTCGCTTGCCGCGACAGCACTTCCCGCCCAGCAGACCCTGCTCGCCACCCCCACCACCGTGGCCTGGGGCTACTACTCCGCCAAGGCAAAGCCAGTCCTGACCGTCAACTCCGGCGACACCGTCACCATCCAGACGCTCTCCACCTGCGGCCCCGCCGAGCGCCTCGAATCCCTCGGCGTCTCTTCTTCCGACATCCCCGACTATGTCCGCAAGATCTACGCCGAAGTGCCCGCCACTGATCGAGGCCCCGGAGGCCACATCCTCACCGGCCCCGTCGCCATCTCCGACGCTGAGCCCGGCGATGTCCTCGAAGTCCGCATCCAGAAAATCCGCATCGACGTTCCCTGGGCCTGCAACGGCTTCGGTCCCGGACGCGGCTTCCTACCCGACGACTTCCCCTATGGCCGCACCAAAATCATCCCCCTCGACCGCCAGAAGATGACCGCCGACTTCGCCCCCGGCATCACCATTCCGCTCCATCCTTTCTTTGGCAGCATGGGCATCGCTCCGCCCGAAGGGGCGGGCAAATACAACTCCGCCCCACCCTGGATGCACGCCGGAAACATCGACAACAAGGAGATGGTCGCCGGCACCACCCTCTTCATCCCTGTCAACGCCAAAGGCGCGCTCTTCGAAGTCGGCGACGGCCATGCCGGCCAGGGCAACGGCGAAGTCGACATCACCGCCCTCGAAACCCAACTCACCGGCACCTTCCAGTTCATCCTCCACAAAGGCAAGCCGAACGACCCCGCTCCGCTCCTCTGGCCTCGCGGCGAAACCCCCACCGCCTACATCGCCATGGGCTTCAACGAAGACCTGAAGCAGGCCACCGAGATGGCCGTCCGCAACATGATCACCTTCCTCTCCCAGCAGAATCCCGACCACCCGCTGCTCTCCCGCGCCGACGCTTACGCTCTCATCTCGACCGCCTGCGATGTCGACATCACCCAACTAGTCGATACCAAAGTCGGCGTCCACGTCCTCTGCCCCAGGGCGCTCTTCACCAAATGAACCACCGCTCACTTTTCGCAACAAACGATCAAACACTGTGTCTAATAAGCTGTGGGCGCAGACTTGAGAGAGTCCTCTCAAGCTGAGACCAGCAAGGCGCTACCCTCCGCGCAACCCGCAGCACGAAAGCAACACCGGGCAAGCGAAGGAGAGGCAGGCCAAGGCAAGACATGAAAATCACGCGTCTTCTTACCAATACAATCGGGACCGCGATGCTGGCCGGTGCCCTTATGCTTGCTCCCCAAGCCGCCCAGGCGCGCGTCTTCATCTCTGTCGGCTTCGCGCCCCCTGCGATCCCCGTCTACGAACAGCCCCTCTGCCCCGGCGACGGCTATATTTGGACGCCCGGCTACTGGCAATACACCGACGACGGCTATCAGTGGGTTGACGGCGCATGGGTCGTCGCTCCCTACACCGGCGCTCTCTGGACCCCCGGCTACTGGGGCTACGGCGGCGGTGGTTACTTCTGGAATGCCGGATACTGGGGCCCAAGCGTCGGCTACTATGGCGGCATCAACTACGGCTTCGGCTACTTCGGAGCCGGATTCTACGGCGGCTATTGGAACGGTGGCCACTTCTTCTACAACCGCGAGTACAACCACTTCGGCGGCGGCTTCCGTGGCGACCATATCTACAGCCAGCGCTACGGCAACTTCGATGGCCGCCCTGGAGGTGCCAGCTTCGCCCGCGGCATCAACCACGAAGATCGTGGAGGCAGCTTCAACAACGCCGGCAACCGTGGCTTCGAAAACGGCCGTGGCTTCCAAAACGGCCAAAACAACCGCAACGGCTTTGGCCAGAACGGCGGTCGCGATGGCCAGTTCAACCAGATCAACCGCACCCCGAATGCTGGAGAGCAGCGCGGCTTCTACGGCGGCAACACCGCAGCAGGCAGCTTCGCCCGCCGCGGGGACATCAACTCGCAGTCCGGCTTCAACCAGGGCAGCAGCCAGGCGCGTCCCGGGAACTTCAGCGGCGGCTCAAGCAACTTCTCAAACGCCCGTCCCGCAGCGCCGACCAGCTACCACCCAGCTCAGGGAAGCAGCTTCAACGGCTTTGGAGGAAGCAATAATGCTCGCCCCGCAGCCCCGGCGAACAACTTCCACCCCAGCCAGGGCAGCAACTTTGGCGGGGTCCAGCAGCAGCGCAGCGCGCCGGCACAACCTTCCCAGGGAGGCGCACAACGTAGCTTTTCCGCTCCTAGCGGCGGAGGCTTTCACGGCGGGGGCGAATCGCACGGCGGTGGAGGCTTTCACGGCGGCGGCGGTCATCGCTAATACTTGAAGTCAACACGTCAAAACGAGCGGCTGAGGTCAACCAACCTCAGCCGCTTTTCTTTGCACCCGCAAGTTCCGCCACCATCTCCCCAATCATCGCCACCGCATCCGGATGCGCCAGCCTCCGGGCATCTTCCCCCATTGCTGACAATCCCGCTTCATCCGAAAGCAATGCCTTCAGCGTATCGATCAGCCGCTGCGGCTGAAGCTCTGCTTCAAGCAGCATCTGCGCCGCTCCCGCTGCCACGAATACCTCCGCATTCTTCCGCTGATGATCATCCGTCGCCGCCGCGAAGGGCACCAGCAGTGCCGGCTTGCCTGCAGCCGCAAGCTCTGCCATAGTGCTCGCCCCGGAGCGGCAGAGGATCAAATCCGCCTCTCCAAACCGCTCGGGCATGTCGTCCAGGTACGCGCCTACCCGCCACCGCGACGCATCGGCGCCGGTCTCAAGATAAGCCTGGCGCGTGGCCGCCTCCGCCCTTGGTCCCGATTGATGCAGCACCGTCAGTCCCTTCACATCGCGCAGCAGCGGAAACAGGATCTTCGGCATGATCTCATTCAACACCCGCGCCCCCTGGCTCCCACCAAACACCAGCAGCTGCCTCGCCCCGCCTGATGGCTTTCCGGCAATCTCAAAAAACTCCGCCCGGACGGGAATTCCAGTCACCCGCGCATTGCGGAAGTACCTCCGCGTCTCCTCAAAGTTCACCGCCGCCGTCGAAACCCACCGACCCGCCAGCCGGTTCGCCAGTCCCGGCGCGGCATTCGGCTCGAACGCCAGCGTAGGCACCCTTAGCAGAATCGCCGCTAACATAGCCGGTCCCGAAGCATACCCACCCACTCCAACCACCACCTGCGGCCGATAGCTCTTCAACAACCGCACACACCGCATCACCCCCAGTGGCAGATCAAACATCGTCCGCAACTTCGTCCCCACGCTGACATTCTTCAACTGACCCACATGAATCAGCTCCAGCGGAAAACCCGCCTCCGGCACCAGCCTTGTCTCAATCCCCCGCGCCGTCCCCACAAACCGCACCTCAGCCCCGTAAGCATCCCGCACCTCCCGCGCAATGGCCAGCGCCGGAATGACATGCCCCCCAGTTCCCCCACCCGCAATCAAAACCCGCAGCTCTGTTCGTCTTTCTGTTCCCTGTTCCCTGTTCCCTGTTCCCTGGCTTGTTCCCTGCACTTAATCGATGTCCCGCGTAATGTTCAGCAGCACACCCATGCTCGCCAGCGTCACAAACAGGGACGTCCCGCCAAACGAGATAAACGGCAGCGTGATCCCTTTCGTCGGCAGCAGAGCCACCACGACACTCATATTGAAGAAAGCCTGAATCAGAATGGCCGAAGTAATCCCGAATGCCATGAACCTCGCAAACGGATCGGTCGAAAGATAAGCCGTCCGCATCCCGCGATAAGCCAGCGCCACGAATAGCCCCACCAGCGCCAGCGCCCCGATCAGCCCAAGCTCCTCGCACACATTCGCGAAGATGAAGTCCGTATGTGGCTCCGGCAGATAGAACAGCTTCTGCCGTCCTTCCATCAGGCCGAGCCCGCGAATCCCGCCGGTGCCCACCGCGATCAGCGACTGCAGAATGTGAAATCCCGCCCCCCGCGGATCGGCATCAGGATTCATAAACACCCGCATCCTCGCCAGCCTCCACGGCACGAAGAACAGCATGTACCCGAGCACCGGTGTCGCGCACAAAGCCGCAATCCCGATGTACCGCATCTGCATCCCCGCCAGGTAAAGCATGAACAGCATCACGCCGGCGCAGACCAGCGCCGTACCCAGGTCCGGCTCCTTGAGAATCAGCGCGATCAGCAGCAGGGGGGGCGCAACCGCACGAAGGATCGTCCCCTTGTAGTCGTCCATCTTGTGCAGCCGGGTCTGCAGGAAATAAGCCAGAAACAGGATCACGATCGGCGTCGCCAGTTCCGACGGCTGAAACGTAAAGAAGCCGCCAAACCGGAACCATCGGTGCGTGTGGTGCGACCCCGGAGCGACAAATACAGCCACCAGGAGCAGCACCGTAAAGCCGACCAGCGGAAACACCACCTTGGGATTGTTGTACCGCCGGTAGTCGATCTTCATCAGCGCCACCAGCGCCAGCAGCCCCAGCCCCGCCCACAGCGCCTGCTTCAGCATGTACGGATAAGGCGACCCATACTGCTCCTTCGCCATCACCGCCGAAGCCGAAAACACCGTCACCAGCCCGAACAGCACCAGCAGCAGCACCGTCCCGAAAAGCCATTTATCGACGCCAACCCGCTTCGCCATCCCGCCTGCTTCCCTGCTCTATAGCCGGGCTGAGCGATACAGAATCAGCCCGGGAGATCCATCACCAACTGCCGAAAGACCCGGCCGCGATGCTCATAATTTTCAAACTGGTCGAAACTCGAACAAGCTGGCGCCAGCAGGACGACATCCCCCGCGACCGCAGCTTCCGCAGCCTTCGCCACCGCCGTTGCGAGCGTCCCCGCCGTTACTATCTTCACAACACCCGCCAGTTGCCGCTCAATCTTTTCCGCCGCCGAACCAATCGTATAAACAGCCTTCACCCGATCCGCTAGGATCTCGTTCATCTGCGCGTAGTCAGAGTCCTTGTCTTTCCCACCAAGAATCAAATGCACGCAGCCTCTAAACGAGGCCACCGCCTTCATCGCCGCATCCACATTCGTCGCCTTCGAATCGTTGAAGTACTCCACCCCCGCAACCGTCCTTACATACTCCAGCCGATGCTCGACCGCCTTGAACCCCGCTACCGACGCCCGAATCGTCTCCGCCGAAACTCCCGAAAGCCGCGCCGCACACACTGCCGCCAAGACGTTCTCGACGTTATGCGCCCCCTTCAATCCAATCTCCGCCACCGGCAGAATCGGCTCCGATCTCCCACCTTCCTTCTCAATCCAGCAAATGACCCCATCGCGAACGAACGCACCCTGCCGCACCACCTTCGTCCCGCTGAACCAATAGACCCGGCTCTTCGTCCGGCCCGCCGCCATCTGCGTCGTCCGGTCATCCGCGTTCAGCACCAGCGCGTCCTCCGCCGTCTGGTTCGCGAAGATCTTCTCCTTCGCCGCCACATACTTCTCAAAGCTATGGTGCCGGTCCAGATGGTCGGGCGTTATGTTTAGGATCACTGCCACCCGCGGATGAAGCTGCTCCGTCGTCTCCAGCTGAAAGCTCGACACCTCGAGCACGTTCACCGTCTCGTCCGTGCTCTCCGCAATCAACTCAATCACCGGCAGCCCGATGTTCCCACCCACCTGCGTCGGCAGCCCCGCATCCTCAAAAATCTTCCCAATCAAGCTCGTCGTCGTGGTCTTCCCATTCGACCCCGTCACCGCAACCACGCTGCCTTTGAGATACCGGCTTGCCAGCTCTAGCTCCCCGATCACCGGCAATCCATAGCCGATCACCTGCTTCACCTCTGGCCGGTCGAGCGGCACTCCCGGCGACACCACGATCAAATCCTGCCGCCGAAACGTCAGCAGCCCATGACCACCCGACTCCACCATCACCCCTGCATCGAGCAGCGCTGGAATCTGCTCCGCCAGCGCCACCGCCGAGCGCGTATCGCTCACCGTCACCCGCGCCCCCAGCCCACGCAAAAACATAGCCGCCGAAATCCCAGACTTGCCAATCCCCACTACCAACACGCGCTTATTCTTCAGGTCCATCAGAGCCATGCGTTCCAGCTTAATGCATTTACCTAGAAACCAATTTGAGGAGCCCGCCTCAACTCGGATTAGGAACAGAGTTCCAGAACCTTGCATCATTTTTATAGATGATGCATTATTAATTTTATGAGAACTACCGTCAATCTTGATGATGATGTCTATGAACTAGCGTCAGTCTATGCGTCGGCGCGGGGTATCACACTTGGTTCTGCACTCGGGGAGCTCGTACGAAAGCCACGCGAAGCCTCTTCACAATCCATCATGTCCAGGATCAAAATCGCCGCCAATGGCCTGCCGATCTTGCCTTCACGTGGAAAGAGAATTACGCCAGAGATGGTCAAAGCCGCCTTGGAAGATGAGATTGGCTAAGAGAAGATTCCTAGTCGATGTAAACGTCCTCCTTGCTCTTCCGGACGTAGACCACGTTCACCACGTCGCGGCGCTGCGCTGGTTCAACCAGGATGGCGGCGGCGACTGGGGGACGTGCATCTTTACCGAGTCAGGTTTCATCCGGATCATGGCAAATCCCCGCATCGGCGGCTGTAGCGTGGCAGAGGCAACATCAATTCTAGCGTTGCTGACACAGCAACCAGGCCATAGGTTTTGGCCAATGCTGGACAGCTGGAACGCCCTGACCGAGCCCTTCGCAGAGCGACTCTTCGGCCACCAGCAGGCGACCGATGCCTGCCTTCTAGGCCTTGCGGTGCGCGCAGACGGCGTGCTGGTCACAATGGATAAAGCGCTTGCGTACTTGGCCGGAACCAAGTACAGGAATAATCTTTTGCTACTCGATCCCGCTTGAAGATTTACTCGCAAAGAGAATTGCCACGTGTGAGTACTGTTTAAGGTCAGTGGCAGAACGATGCCGCAGTGGATGCAGAGGCGGCTTTGCTTTTATATTTGTTATTCTCGAAGGGAATCTGCGTTTTCAGCCTCCACATCAAGAGCGACGTGCTCTAGACCGGCTGGAGGCGAAGACTCTTCATTGTTGGCAAGGCCTGGATCGCGCTTCCTGATTTTGTTGCGCCAGCCTCAGCTCATAGAGACTTTGAAGGTTCAGCCGAAACTGGGCGCTTGTCCCAAAGAAATGCGCCAGCCGTAAAGCCGTGTCCCAGGTAATCGAGCGCCGACCATTCAGTATCTGGGTCACGCGGTTTGTCGGCACTGCGATCTGTCGCGCTAAGGCTGCTGCGCTCAGATTCATAGCTGTCAGTTCTTCCGCGAGAAGTTCGCCTGGATGTATCACTTCCATATCCAACGTCCGTCACTGATAGTCGACTCTTCGTCAGCTCGACGATCCTTGAAAAGTACTTATGTTCTGCTACAAGGTAGCAATGGAATATTTTTATGATTTTGCGACTGTCTTCGCAGATAGCGCGGGCTTTGCCTTGGCCGTCTCGCTTGCGATCAGCGTGCCGATTTACATTGTTTTGCGAATGATTCCTGCAATCTCGCGCTTTAGACCTTTTAGCACCTGGGATGGAGACACAAAGTCCGTCGGAGTCTTCGCTACCGTCCATTTTCGCTCTCGCTTTAGCTCCGAGTCTTTTGATCGGTTCAGCATTCTCAACTATGTGCGGCACGGGCGATATCACTGAAGTTTCCGCTCCAGACGGGCGCCACAAGATCGTCGTGTACAAATTCGACTGTGGCGCGACTACCGATTTCTCTCTCGAAGTGTCTCTTCTCCAAGGCAGTCGCAAGCTGCCCAAATACCGGACGGCCAATCTTCTGTATTCGCATTATCATCAACGCCCGACAAATATCGGCGCAGGGAAAAACTTCCAAGTCGACTGGATCGACTCAAGCCATGTCGTTGTCCACGTGGCTCAGTTCGACGGGCCTCGGTAATCGAAGCATCAAGACGGAATCCAGATTGATCTTCAACCGTTGCCGTAACGTCCGCTTCCTATCGCAACTTCAAGGTCGTCAGCGCCAACAACGCAAAGATCAGCGCCAGAATCCAGAACCTTGCAATCACCTTCGACTCCGACCATCCCAGCAACTCAAAGTGATGGTGCAGCGGAGCCATCTTGAAAATCCGCTTCCCATTCCGCAGCTTGTAGCTCCCCACCTGCAGGATCACGCTGAACAGCTCCATAATGAACACGCCACCAATAAGCGGCAGCAGCAGCTCCTGTTTGATAATCACGGCCACCGTCCCAATCGCCCCACCCAGCGCCAGCGACCCCACATCGCCCATAAACACCTCTGCCGGATGCGCGTTGTACCAGAGGAACCCGATACTCCCGCCCACCATCGCCCCGCAAAAAATGGTCAGTTCGCTTACCATCGGCATCCGCTGCAGTTCAAGATAATCCGAGAACACAACATGACCGCTGACATAGGTCAGCACCGTCAGCGCCCCGGCGGCAATAATCGTGCAGCCAATCGCCAGTCCATCCAAACCGTCCGTCAGATTCACCGCATTGCTCGCCCCAGCCAGCACAACCATCACGAAGACCACAAACGGTGCAAACGCCAGCCACCAGAAGTGCGGCACATGCAACAGGTGATCGATGACCAGGTTCGGACGGAACCGCTTCAGGAAAGGCACCATAAGCCGCGTCGAATAGTTCCCCCGCTGCTCGATCGCAATCAGCGAAACCGCGACTCCCGCGCTCACCAGGAACTGCAGACCAAGCTTGGCCCGCGCAGTCAGCCCCTTGTTCGTCTTCTTCACCACCTTCGCATAATCATCGACAAACCCGATGCCGGCAAACGCCGTCATGGACAGCATAGCCACCCACACAAACGGGTTTGAAAGATCCGACCACAGCAACGTCGGCACCAGGATCGAGATACAGATCAGCACCCCGCCCATCGTCGGCGTGCCGCCCTTCTTCTGGTGCGACTGCGGTCCTTCTTCGCGAATGTACTGGCCAATCTGAAACTCGCGCAGCTTGCCGATGACGTACGGCCCAATCAGCAGCCCTGTCAGCAGAGCCGTCAGGCTCGCGAACACCGTTCTGAAGGTCAGATAGTGGAAGATTCGAAACAGCCGGAAGTAAGGAAACAGCTTCTGATACAGCAGCCAGTAGAGCAAATCGAACCCGCCCCTCAAAAAATGGAGCACCCTGCCCACGCACAAGCACTTTGAATTCAGGATGCACCGCTATCTTAACAGGCAGTCGCACCCGCATCGCAGAGCTGGCGCCGTGAGCATCTTGCTTGTCACCTTCGCTGATCCCTGCCAACCCGCCAACTATCTCTATGAGCGTGTCATCCTGGGCGGAGCCTAATCCGGCTTCATCGTGATGGGCATAGCCGAAGGACCTGCGGTTGCTCTTGTCCTTGCTCGTTCCTGCCATCGACCACAGCACAAATCGTTGCTACACCAGCGCCCCCAGCGCCCGCTCCAGCTTCACACCCCGCGAAGCCTTCACCAGCACCGCATCCCCGTCCCCCAGATTCGCTGCCATCCATGCCCCCGCCTCCTCCGCCGATTCGACAAACACAGCCTCTGTCGTTCCCAACGAAGCTGCTCCCCAGACCATCGCCTTGGCGTTCCCCCTCACACCCACCAGCACGGAAACGCCCCTGTCGGCCATCCTGTGCCCACAGGTAGCATGTAGCACCTCCGCATCCGGGCCAAGCTCCAGCATCTCGCCCGCAACAACGACGTGCCGCTTTGCCGGAACCGACATCAGCGCATCCACCATCGCGTCAAGCGCCTTCGGATTCGAGTTGTAGCTGTCGTTCACAATGGTGGCCCCACGCCACTTCAGCACCTCGCCGCGCCGATCACCCGCCCGCAACTTTCCCGCCGCAGCCGCGCACTCGGTCAGCGACATCCCACTCTGCCATCCAACCGCAATCGCCGCCAGCGCATTTGAAACGTTGTGCAGCCCCAGCAATCCAAGCTTCACCTCTGCCCGCTCATTTCCCGCTACAACCGTAAATCGCACGCCCTCCAGCCCAGCCTCAACCGCATCCACCGCCCTCACCTTCGCCGACTCGCCCAACCCATACAGCACCGCCCGCTCACCCAGTCCCCGCGCGAACGATGCCACATAATCATCATCCGCGTTCAGCACCGCAATCCCATCCGCAGGCAGAGCCTCAACCAGCTCATACTTCGCCTTCGCAATCCCCGCAATCCCCTCAGGAAAATATTCAAGATGCGCCGGTGCCACATTCGAAACTACCGCCCAGTTCGGTTCCGCAATCTTCGCCAGCGCGGCAATCTCCCCCGCATGGTTCATCCCCATCTCGATCACCGCAACCTCATGCTCCCGCTCCAACTTCAGCAACTGCAGCGGCAACCCATATCCATTGTTCAGATTTCCTTCAGATTTCAGCACCCTAAAGCTGCTCCCCAGCACTGCGGCAATGGCCTCCTTTGTAGTCGTCTTCCCTGCGGAACCCGTGACCCCGACCACTCGCCCTCCCCAGGCGCGTCGAACGGCGTTTGCCAGCCGCTGCATCGCACTCAGGACGCAATCTTCGCAATCATCCGGGACCCGCAGCAGTACACACGGATCAAGCTCCGCCGGCGCCAGCCAGTGCATCGCGACAACCGCTGCCACTGCCCCGTTCGCCAGCGCCGCGGCCACATAGTCATGCCCGTCGACCCGCTCACCCTTGACCGCAAAAAACAGCTCCCCCGCCCCAATCGTTCGCGAGTCGATCGAGTACCCAATCGCCTCGAGCTCCGACGAAAATTCACCCTCGGCGTGGATAAAATCCGCAACCTGCCCCAACGTCAACTTCAATTTGCAACTCCTCGTGCACTCAGCGCCTACTGCTCATGGTAGTTGCGAATCAGTCCGCCATCCACGAAGAAGGTAGAGCCGGTAACGTAAGCGGCATCCTCCGAAGCCAGAAAAGCAGCCATACCCGCCACATCTTCAACGCTACCTAGACGCCCAAGCGGAATATTGCGCAGCAGCGCGTCCAGCTTCGGCTTATCCGCCAGCAGCGCGGTATTGATCGGCGTATTAATTGCGCCTGGGGCGATGTTGTTTACCCGGATATTCATCGGCCCAAGCTCCACCGCAAGGTCGCGCATCAGCATCCGTATCCCGCCCTTCGACGCGCAATAAGTCGAGAAGTTTGGAAACACCATATCCTCATGCACGGAACTGATATTGATCACCGCGCCCGGCTGCTTCGCATCCCGCAGCCGCTTAACAAACTCCTGCGTAATGAAAAACGCACCCTTCAGATTGATATCGAGGACCATGTCATAGTCCTCCTCCGTGACATCGCAAAAGGCTGCGCTCTTCTCGACACCCGCGTTGTTCACCAGCACGTCACAGCCGCCAAGCTGCTTCCAGGCCTCATCAACCAGGTTCTTCGTGTCGGCTATCTTCGACACGTCCGCATGTACAACGATGGCCTTCGCTCCAAGCGACTCTGCCTTGGTCTTGGTCTCTTCCGCCGCGTCCTCATGCCCGCGAAAGTCGATCACTACACTCGCGCCTTCGCTCGCAAACCGTAGGGCGATACCCTGCCCGATCCCTGACGACGACCCCGTAACGATTGCAATCTTCCCTGCCAGACGCCCTTGCGACATAACAATCCACTCCAGGCGCATAAGAGCGCTATTGCAGTAGATGCATTCCAGCGGGAACTTGCAATCTACAGGAACGTCTTTGCTGCTTCTGTGTCATTCCTGACGGGAATCAGGAGTCGCTTATCTCCTTCAGTTCCACTGGCTAGTCGGCGATCGGAGTCGCCTGCCTCCGCCGGCGAAAGAACTCCGTCAAAATCGCCCCACACTCCTCCGCCAGCAATCCCGAAACCACCTCCACCTTGTGGTTCAGCTGCGGATGATTCATCACGCTCAACACCGACCCACAGGCCCCCGCCTTGGGATCGCTCGCCGCATACACCAGCCTGGCAAGCCTCGCGTGAAGAATCGCCCCGGCACACATGGCACATGGCTCGAGCGTCGTGTAAAGCTCACATCCCTCCAGCCGGTAGTTCCCAAGCACCTTCCCCGCCGCCCGCATAGCAATAATCTCCGCATGGGCCGTGGGATCGCTATCCCGCACCACCCGGTTGTTCCCCCGCGCAACGATCTCGCCTTCGTGCACCACGACGGCCCCCACGGGCACCTCGCCATCACGCTCCGCCGCTTCGGCTTCGGCCAGCGCGGCCTGCATAAAGAGTAAGTCTGGAAGACCTGTCATCCCGGTGGCAAGAGATAGCCAGCGCGCAGGTGATTGAAGTTCACCGCGAGCTTCCCATCGTATGAATCTTTCCCGCGAGCCTATAGTCCATCGTGATAACGGTGTGTTGGAGGCTAGCCTCTTCAAGGGAACAGTCAGTCAAACCAAGTTCCAAGAACGCGTCGTGCAGAGCAAGTTCAGCACTTCGAACGTACCTTTCTTCTCGGATCGCTATATATTCGGCGAACGCGTCCCTCAGTTTAGGCCGTGCGTGACTCGGAGCCTGCCCGAGTAAATTACTCACTTCAGTAAGAATCTGAGGCGTGGTCAAGATGCTTTGAAAGGAGTTGAGCAGCTGTTCACGCAGCGACACGTCACGATCTGTAAACATCTGGACCCGTTTGTAACTTCTAATGAGGGTACGGTCGGTCTTTGCGACCAGGAAAAGCAGGACAAGATTCGTATCGAGGATCGCGGCGCGGTTCAACTTCCGAACCAAGCCGCTCACATCAATCCCATGCTTGAAAGGCCGTTTTTTGCACCATAGAACTGACCATCGTCGGCCCGCATCTTTATAGTCTTGAAGGCTGGGAATGTCGGGACAACTACCCCGCCTTGATAGGGCTCCGCATAGGAGAACGTGACGTACCAGAACTGGCCATCATCAGAGAGTTCCACTCCTTCAAGCTGAATGGGCTGGTCCTTTGAAGACGGAAACACCTCTCCCAGGTAAGTCCTGGATTTTTGCACGCCTTCAGCAACTTGCACCATGACTGCTCCTCTCGTTCAATCCTACGCCGGTTCCTGCTGCGTCATGCAATGCAGCGTCCCCAGCCCCCAAACAAGGTCCACAGCATGAATCCCAATCACCTCGCGCTCCGGGAAACATTCCGCAATGATGTTCAGCGCGAGCCGGTCATGGCAGTCATTGAAGGTAGGCACCAGCACCAGATCATTCGCAATGTAGAAGTTTGCATAGCTCGCCGGGAGCCTCTGCCCATCGAACACCACCGGGTTCGGCATAGGCAATTCACGCACCTCGAACGACTCTCCACTCAAGTTCTTCGCCGACTTCAACCGGTCCAAATTCTCTGCCAACGGAAGATGGTTCTCATCCGCCGTGTTCTTCTCCACCGCCGTCAAAATTGTGTTCTCCGCCACAAACCGCGTCACGTCATCGATATGCCCATGCGTGTCATCCCCCGCGCAGCCGCGATGCATCCAAAGCGTCTTCTCAATCCCGAGATACTCTGCAAAAGCCGCCTCAAGCTGCTCCCTGCTCACGCCCGGATTCCGCTGCTGCACCTCGCTCAGCAGGCACTCCTCAGTCGTCAAGAGAATGCCCGCACCGTTGGTGTCAATGCTTCCGCCCTCAAGCACCAGCCGATGCGCCTCGCCCGCCGCGAGCGTCACCTCCGGCCGAAACTCCGTCATCGCATACAGCTTCGCCACATGCTGCGGAATCTGGTCGTCTCTGCGCCAGTTGTCGTACTTTGCCCAGGCGTTGAACCTCCAGTTTGTAATCGCGAGCTCATCCGCCGCATTCTTTACAAAGATCGGCCCGGAGTCGCGCAGCCACACCCGATCGGTAGGCCATTGATGAAAATGCAATCGCGCTAGATTTGTCCCAGCCCGCCGCAACAGCAGCATCGCCCGCTTCTCAGCAGCAAGATCGTTCACCAGGATATTCACATCCTCGACCCGCGAAAGATGCCGCACGATCTCGGAATAGACCCACGGAATCGGCTGAAACTTGCTCGGCCAGTCCTCCGCGTTATGCGGCCACGCAATCCAGGTCGCAGCGTGTGGGGCCCACTCTGCAGGCATGCGATATTTCTTCGGATCTTGCATCGTTTTTAGGTTCTCCGTCTCCCGCTGGCATGATGACGCCGTCTTCCAGTAGCTCAAAATTTTTCGTTCAGGTCAATTTACAGAGCTAAAATACCTATACGAGGTGCCGTATGGATTGGACTGGATGCGAACTCGTTGAAGTAATCCCCGGAAAAGTTTCAGGTGTACCGCTCGTCGTGGGAACACGAATTCCGGCGGATCTCGTCGTCGATGAATATGAACTCGGCTCGACGGTCGAAGAGATTGAAGAGAGCTATCCATCGCTGACCCAGACGACGATTAGAACTTTGATCGCCTACGCCCACGCGGAGTTCGGTGCCCTTGCATCGTGAGGGTCCTGCTCGACGAAAACCTATCTTATCTCTTGCGCCATTGCATGCCCAGCCATTCGGTTGTAACGGTTAAATATATGGGTTGGGGCGGCCTAAAGAATGGAACTCTGATTACAGCCGCAGAAGACGAAGGCATCGACGTCTTTGTGACCGGAGATCGAAACCTCAGCTATCAGCAGAACCTGACGGATCGGCGAATGGCAATCGTTACACTTTCGGCGCACAATTGGCCGATCATCCGAGACCATGTTGAAACGATTGCACTGGCGGTAGACGAGGCAACACCAGGGTCCTTCCAATTTGTTCACTGCGGAGAGTTTCGCAAGCCAATGCGGTAGTTGTATGCATCCAGTCGGGGTCTACAGTTCGCTCCACTCATTTCGATCCAAAGCCCAATTCATTGCTCCTCCGAACTCTGCTTCAATTTTGTACACCGAAGCTAGCTCTGCGCAGATCCGAATAAGAACATCATCGGGATATCGCTCGAGATTCAAAGCGAGATGATGTCGAGCCTCGGCGGCAAGACGATGTTGAACCTCATTCGCCCCTTTCAATTTTGTGGCTCGCGACTCGGCATCGCCTTCGTCGTAACACCCGCGCATATACACGGTCAGTTCATACGAGAGAAGCAACAGAAATCTGGTTTTGCTGCCCTCGGAAATTGCCAGGTATCTCTTTATGGCTTCATCTAAAGTCATTTTTGGCTCAATCGATGAACCTGCTGCTAATGCCTGAATACGCATCGATCCGTCGGTCCCGCAAAAACGGCCAGTTCCGCCGCGTATCCTCCAGCAGCTTCAAATCGATCTCCGCGATCAAAATATCCTCGCGATCATGAGGGGCCTTGGCGATGATCCTGCCGAACGGATCAGCGATGAAGCTCCCGCCCCAGAACTCCAGCCCTGCGCCTTCTGGTCCCTTGATGTGAACGCCGTCATGAACGACATCCCCATGCTCAAAACCAACGCGGTTCACGGCACCAACAAAGACGCCATTCGCAATCGCATGAGACCGTTGGATCGTCTGCCACGCCGAGTACTGCGCCTCGCCGAACTCTTCCTTCTCGCTCGGATGCCAGCCAATCGCCGTCGGGAAAAAAAGCGTGTTCGCGCCCTGTAGCGCTGTCACCCGGGCACCTTCCGGATACCACTGGTCCCAGCACACCAGCGTCCCGATATGCCCCTGCGACGTCTTCATCGCCTTGAATCCAAGATCGCCCGGCGTAAAGTAAAACTTCTCGTAGTACAAAGGATCGTCCGGGATGTGCATCTTGCGATAGATCCCAGCCAGCGATCCGTCCGTCTCCAGAATCGCCGCCGTATTGTGATACAGCCCGGGTGCCCGCCTTTCGAAGAGCGACGCGATCACTACCACATTCTCTTCACGCGCAACCGCCGCCAGCCGCTCTGAACTCGGCCCCGGAATCGACTCCGCCAAATCGAAGAGCGCATGCTCCTCGCGCTGACAAAAATACTGTGCCCGGAACAGCTCCGGCAGGCAAACAATGTTTGCCCCGGCACGCGCCGCCTCCTGCACCCGGTCAGCTGCCTTCTCCAGATTCGCCGCCGTATCCGGCTCGCACGACATCTGGATCAGCGCAATCTTCCTATTCTTTTTGTCAGTCAAAATTTCTCCATCCGCAAAAAATGCGATCTCCCCATTTTACTGAGAAAATCACCCCTGTGCCGCAGCTCATCCACCGCAAAGCCGCGTCTGCATTGGCCGCGCTTATGGCACGCATAAAGTTATAAAGAACCGGTAAAGGCCGCGTGAACTTCTTCGCGTCCGCCCCGCCGATTCTGATAACTTTGAGTGAAAGCTTCAGCAAGGGGATTCTTCGTCAGAAAACGTCGCTCCTTCGGCGCAAACTGCTGCGAGTTTCCGTCGTTCAAATTCACAAAGCCGGGAGTCTTAAGCGAAATCCATGACCAAATACAAACTCGAATACATCTGGCTCGACGGCAAGAAGCCAGTTCCCGGCCTGCGCGGCAAAACTCAACTCAAGTCTTTTGAAAAGCCCCCCACCCTCGCTGACCTCCCGCTCTGGGGCTTCGACGGCAGCTCCACCATGCAGGCCGAAGGCAAAAGCTCCGACTGCATCCTTAAGCCCGTCGCCCTCTACCCAGACGGTGCCCGCAAAGATGCCTTCATCGTCCTCAGCGAAGTCATGCACCCCGACGGCTCACCCCACGTCAGCAACATGCGCGCCACCATCGAGAACGATCCCGACTTCTGGGCTGGCTTTGAGCAGGAGTACTTCTTCTTCAAAGACGACCGCCCGCTCGGCTTCCCTTCTGAAGGCTACCCTAAGACTCCGCAAGGCCCCTACTATTGCGGTGTCGGCTACAAGTACATGGGCAGCATCGCCCGCCAGATCGTCGAAGAGCACCTCGACCTCTGCCTCACCGCCGGCATCAATCACGAGGGCATCAACGCCGAAGTGGCCAAGGGCCAGTGGGAGTTCCAGATCTTCGCCAAAGGCTCCGCCAAGGCCGCCGACGACCTCTGGACCGCTCGCTACCTCATGATGCGCCTCTGCGAGAAGTACGAGATCGACGTCGAACTCCATTGCAAACCCATCAAGGGCGATTGGAACGGCTCCGGCATGCACTGTAACTTCTCGACCAGGTACATCCGCGAGACCGGCGGCAAGGAGTATTTCGAGTCGCTTATGAAGGCCTTCGGCGCAAATCTTGCCGAGCACATCGCCGTCTACGGCCCCGACAACCACCTCCGTCTCACTGGCCTTCACGAGACGGCCGCCATCGACCAGTTCAGCTACGGCCTCTCCGACCGCGGTGCTTCCATCCGCATGCCCGTCAACTTCATCAAGGATGGCTACAAGGGCTACCTCGAAGACCGCCGCCCCAACTCCGAAGCCGATCCCTACCAGATCGTCTCTCAGGTCCTCAAGACGATCAACAGCGTCCCGAAGCCGTAACCGATCTCAGAATCGATTCGCTCGCGAAAAGGCCCCGGCACCCGCCGGGGCTTTCCGTCTATGCTCGAGTATCCATGAACGGATTTACAGCAGGTACGCTGAATTGTTCGAAATCCTTCATGTTTCTGGTCGCGACAGTAAGGCCGTTGGTCGCCGCTATAGCGGCAATCATCGCATCCTCTAAGAGCTCTGGAGGTTTGCCATGAAGGAACTTCGCCGCTGTACGCGCCGACTTAGCGTTTAGTTCGAGCACGGTGCTAGAAACGACAAGCCTGTCTATCCACTCCTCGAGCTCTTTCGCTTTAGCAACGTCCTGGTGCCGCGTAATCTCTACACCTGCCTGCATCTCGTAGAGTGCGACCGACGGAACGAAAAGCGAGTATCTCGCTTGAATTCCATACCAGGCGAGGAGTGCGCCATGTGGCCGTGTCTTTCTCAGCTCCGAAAGTACGTTGGTATCCAGCAGGAACATTAAAACTCCACCGGCTTCCTCATTCGCAGTCGCCCCCGTGGCGGGATATTCAAGTCAAATTGGGGCCCAGACTGCAGCGCCTCAAGAAGAGTGAATTTATCAGGACGATTCATGCGCCGCCATTGATCAATCGGGACAACAGCAACCTCTTCGACTCCACGACGGGTGATGATCTGAGGTCCATCTCGCTTGGCTGTGTCGACAACCTCGCTCAGCTTTGCCTTTGCATTCTGTAGTGCCCATGTTCCCATCTTGACCTCCAGGTTAATCTTACCTTTCAACTAGTCAGATACATAGTCAGATCAATCATACAGTGCTAGCCCAATCACGAGTGGAACGGAGACGATCGGCTTCTCCGCCGCAAACACATGCAGCGCCGTTCATCGCACACCTGCTTGCCACCCGCATCTCCGACCAGCGAAAATTACCAGGTAGACATACGGGAGAACTTCACATGCGTAAGAAAGTCACCATCGTCGGCTCAGGCAACGTAGGAGCAACTGCGGCCCATTGGATCGCCGCCAAGGAGCTCGCCAACGTCGTCCTCCTCGACGTCATCGAAGGCGTCCCTCAGGGCAAAGCCCTCGACCTCCTCCAGGCCATGCCCATCGAGAAGCGGGACTGCCACATCCTCGGCACAAACGACTACGCCGATACCGCCGACTCCGACATCGTCGTCATCACCGCCGGCATCGCCCGCAAGCCCGGCATGAGCCGCGACGACCTGCTCAACACCAACTCGAAGATCATGGTCGATGTTGTCAAGCAGGTGGTCGCCGCCTCGCCTAACACCATCCTCATCGTCGTCTCGAACCCGCTCGACGCCATGGCCCAGACCGCCTTCAAACACGCCGGCTTCCCTCGCGAGCGCGTCATTGGCATGGCCGGCGTGCTCGACTCCGCCCGCTTTCGCACCTTCATCGCTGAAGAGCTCGAGGTCTCCGTCGAGAACGTCACCGCCTTCGTCCTCGGCGGTCACGGCGACACCATGGTCCCGCTCTCCCGCTACTCCACGATGGCCGGAATCCCCATCACCGAGCTGATTGCTCCCGACCGCCTGAAGGAGCTCGAGGCCCGCACTGCCAACGGTGGCGCGGAGATCGTCAAGCATCTTAAGACGGGTTCCGCCTACTACGCTCCGTCAGCCGCCGCCGTCGAGATGGTAGAAGCCATCCTCAAGGACAAGAAGAAGATCCTTCCCTGCGCCGCCTATCTGCAAGGCGAGTACGGCATCACCGGCCTCTTCGTCGGCGTCCCCTGCAAGCTCGGAGCAAAGGGCCTAGAAAAGATCATCGAGATCAAGCTCACCCCCGAAGAACAAGCCGCTCTGCAAAAGTCCGCCGACTCCGTGAAGGAACTCTGCACCGTCATTGGGGTCGCATAAGTCCGCGCTGAGGACCCTGCTAATATGGCAATAAGGGAGTACGGCCCGTGCCAGCCAGAAAACTCACAATCACAGTTCCCGAACCGCTCGCAATTCGTTTCCTGCGAGTGGTTCCTTCTCGACTTCGCTCCGAGTGGATCTCGGAAGCGATGGAGGAGAAGCTGCGTAAACGCGACGAGCAGTTGATTACAGCCTGTGACTTTCTGAACGCGGATCCCCGCATCCTCGAGTTGGAGCGTGACATGGACTCACTGAGTGGAGACGGTTTGGATGAGCATCCCTGGAACCAACCCGCGTCGCGGTGAAGTCTGGTGGGTTCAACTCGATCCCACGAGAGGATCTGAGATCGCAAAGACTCGCCCGTGCCTTGTTGTGACGAGTGACCTGATCAATGCGAGACGTCGCACTATCGTAGTAGTTCCCATTTCATCAGGACCTCAGCCGATGCCGCCCCTCAGCATAGAGATCAGCCACGACTGGGTCAACGGCGTCGCCATCATCGACCAGATAAGGGCCACCGCAAAAGAGCGCTTCGGCAGACGCATGGGAAAGATTTCTACGACAGAACTTGCTGCCATCGAAGACGGCATCCGCCAGGTGCTTGGGCTCGATTAGGCTTTCCTACCTGAGACTAACCACTTAGTCTGCCGGATCGCATAAAGCGTCGCTGTTTTCTTGTTTGTCATTTCCGAAGGGAATCTGCTTTGTCTGTTGTTATGTGTCCTTCATCATCAGAGGGAGCAACTCAGCCAAAGATCAAACGGCCCATCAGGCATCCTTATATGCAGCAAAGATGACAAGTATGGGCCGTCTCTTTAAATAAAATGAACTACGCAACCCGCTCGATCGTCACCGACTCCAGCACCACCGGCTTCTTCGGTCGGTCCATCCCATCCTTCGCCACCTTCGAAATCTTCTCGACCACATCATACCCTTCGACAACTTCGCCGAAGATCGTATGCTTCCCTGTCAGCCAGCTCGTATCCGCAACGGTGATGAAAAACTGCGAGCCATTCGTATTCGGCCCGGAGTTCGCCATAGCCAGCTTTCCCTTTTCCTGAAAGCCATGCTTCGAGCCCTTTGTCTCATCGGCAAACTTGTAGCCGGGGCCGCCCATTCCGGTCCCCTCCGGATCGCCACCCTGAATCATGAAGTTCGGGATCACGCGATGGAAGATCGATCCGTCATACAGCTTGTCGCCCTTCTTGCTGCTGCTCTTCCACTCCTTCGTTCCTTCGGCGAGCCCGATAAAGTTCTCTACCGTCTGTGGCGCGTCTTTCTCAAACAACTCGCAGACGACGGTTCCTTCTGATGTCTTGAATGTGGCATAAGTGCCAGGCTTGGTAGGCATTGTGAATCATCTCCTTGCAGGTTAGTGGTGCTTGTAGAAAGGCGCTCCCGCTCGATCGCAGACCAGCGCAAACTTATTTGGGTGGCGTGCTCGCGCTCGCAGCGGCTCCCGGCACGGGCGGAATAGGCTGCCCTTCCCGGACGACCGTCACCTTCTTGATCGTGACCGCCTCTTTCGGCTTGTCCTGCGCATCGCGGTCCACGCGGGCGATCGACGCCACGACCAGCACACTATGCTCATCGCACTGCCCGAAGATCGTGTACCCACCGTTCAAGTCCGGATACGGCACCTCGGTGATGAAAAATTGGGATCCATTGGTCCCGCTGCCCCCTGGTCCGGGCCCCGCATTCGCCATCGCCAGCCGCCCCGCAACATCGAAGTTCAGCGCCGGATCAGTCTCATTCGCAAACAGGTATCCCGCATCGCCCTCGCCCGTTCCCATCCGGTCGCCGCCCTGGATCATGAACTGCGGAATCACCCGATGAAACGTAAGCCCGTTGTAGAAAGGCTGACCATGCACCTTCTTCTGCGTCTTCGCATCCACCCAATCCTTTGAGCCCTCCGCAAGCCCAACGAAGTTCGCCGACGCCACCGGCGCAACCTTATCGAACAGCTTGCAAACCATCCGCCCCATGCTCGAATCGATCACCACCGTCGGTCCTGTCGGCTCTGGTGCAGCCTTCGCATGGGCGACCGTACTCGGAGCATCCGGTAACTCCGGCACGGCAGCAGGGGGCGGCGTACTCTGCGGCGCCGTCTGCGCAAAAGCGGATTGAGAAAGCATTCCACATCCGGGCCAAACCACACTGCAAACTGCCACAACGAGAAGCGAACGAAGCATCATGGACACAGCATCTCCAACAAACAGGCTATCGCAGGCGGTGGTCTGAGGGCAAAGGCCCGGCTCACCACAACTTCGATTGCCCAATCACAAGCCCTCCGGGCCCGGTAATTTCTGCATCCTAAGTGGAGGAAGCAGGAGAAAACAAAACATGGCGAAGTACGCACTCTATGGCGAACTAAAGCCAAAGCCGGGCAAAGAAGCAGAGATCGAAGCATTTCTCAAGCAGGGTGCCGAGTTGGCCAAAGAGGAACCGGGCACCGTCACCTGGTACGCCTTCAGGCAGGACAACGGGACCTACGGAATCTTCGACACCTTTGCAGACGAAGCGGGCCGTGAGGCACACCTCAACGGAGACATCGCAAAGACGCTTATGGGACAAGCCGACGAGTTGTTCTCCGAGCCACCGCAGATCCACAAACTCTCGATCGTCGCCGAAAAATAACCTGCCCCGGCAACCTCACGGAGCCTAACTGGTATCACACCAAGAGACGGAGGAACATCATGGCACAAGGTATCGATTCGACAAAATCCGCAGCACGCCCCTCGCACGAGGCCATTGAACAGGAAGCCGATGCGACCGAAGCCGGCAACAATCCGCAGACCAGGCTTGATCACATCGCTATGGAAGCCGCGAAGCGCTCCGGCAATCGTATTGTCAGCGATGAAGAAAGCATCCCGGGCAGCACAATCTTCTCGAAGTAGTTGCAATCGCTTGAAAGCTGAAAAGCCCGGCACCCAGTGCCGGGCTTTTCTTTTGAGCTTTGCCTACCGCGGCGCCGCAAGGTAGGCACGCTGCAGATCGAGAATGCAGGCAGTTCCTGCTTTCTTCTTCGATTCAGCAGTGGACGTCGTGTAGAACGCCGCATCACCGTCCTTCAACATCGCTTTCATGTGGACTGAGGAAGAGAAAGACATCGAGTAATTGGTGTCCGGCTTACCATCTTCTCCAGTCTTCTGCGTGCTTGTGCCTTCGTGCTCACTCTTCTTATCGAAGGTCAGCGTTATGTCCGCGGCGTCGCTGTCGTCGACAATCGTGAATCTCCCCCATCGCTTCAGGGCCTCTATCGCGCCTTCACTTAGCGCGTCGTTGTGAGTGTTGTTCACGATGGCGACTGTCTTGGCCGCCAGTGCGGGTTTAGGCAGCGGCTTCACGTTCATCTGCGCGCCCGCACTTCCCATCAGGCCCGCAAAGAGAAGACTGACACCCAGAATCAGATTCTTCATCCCGGCTTGAATCGCTGTGCAACGTCGCCTTATTTATAGCGCTGCCACCCCAGCCTCTGCAACTGCATGGTCCTGTTCTCCCGACCCGCCGCTTACGCCAATCGCGCCCACAACCTTGCCATCACTCTTCAAGGGAATGCCACCGGCAAAGATCATCACCTTACCACCGTTCGAAGCATGGATCCCAAAGAACTGATCGCCGGACTGGGAGTTCGCGCCCAGGTCCTTCGTCGTGATATCGAACGCCCGCGAGGTCCACGCCTTCTTCTGCGCAATATCGATCGAACCCAGCCACGCGTTCTCCATGCGTTCAAACGCAACCAGATTGCCACCCTCATCCACCACAGCGACGTTCATCGGCTGGCCTATCTCTTCTGCCTTCTTCTCCGCCGCCGCAAGAATGCGCCGCGCCGCTTCAAGTCCAATCCCGCTCATTGTTTAATCTCCAATTACCACTGACAGCGAAACTAACACCGGTCTTGGCAGAAAGCATTACCTCACGAAGAAGTCCTTCACCTGTTGCAAAAGAACATCCCTGCTCACATCAGAGATCGCCTCCGTCAGCGGCAACTGCTTCGGACAAGCTTCCACGCAATTCTGTGCGAAGCCACACTCCTGCACGCCTCCATCGCCTGCGAGCGCCCGCAGCCGTTCTTCCTTCAGCACCGCACCCGTGGGATTGTTGTTGAACAGCTTCACCTGCGCAATCGTCGCCGCGCCCACGAAGTTGGTCGAGTCGTTGAACTGTGGACACACCTCCATGCAGATCGTGCAGGAGATACAGTTCGACAGCGGATAAAGCTGTTCCTGGAGTTGCGGAAATTGCTTCGGTCCCGACCCGAGATCGTATGTCCCATCGATCGGCACCCAGGCCTTCACTGCCTTCAAGTTCTGGAACAGCACGCTGCGATCGACCGACAAGTCCCGCACCACCGGAAACTTCGAAAGCGGCGCAAGCGTGATCGTTCCGCTGCCATCGCCATTCAACTTGTCGACCAGCGCCGAACACGCCATCCTCGCCTTGCCGTTGATCAGCATCGCGCACGACCCGCAAATCTCCTCCAGGCAATTGGCGTCATAAGTAATCGGAGCCGTCGCCGTCCCATCCGCCGTCACCGGGTTACAGGCAATCTCTCCCAGCAGCGATGTAATGTTCATATTCGGCCGATACGGAATCTCAAACTTCTCTGTAACTGCTTTACCGTTCGGTCCGGACTGGCGCTTGATCTCGACTTTGATGGTGCGGCTTGCGGTAGCTGTAGCCATAACATTCCTCGAATCTGAAACTACTGTTCTGAAGTCCATTTGAGCGACGCGAGCCAGAGATCGTGCGCCCGATGCATGATGTGACTGCCTCCGGCAGGATCTTTCACATCACCCGGGCCGACGCCTGTCTCTTCCGTAATAACGCGGCATCCGCCTGCTGTTGGGATAAAGTGCCAGGCATGGTAATGGCCATGGCGAGTCTCAGTCTCATCCGCGCCAAATGGAATCCAGCTGATTCGTTGGTCAGGAATAAACTCGACGATCCGTGATTGGATCGGGCTGTTGAATATCTTCAGCCGGAGAAGACTTCCCTGCTGAATCGAGCCGGACGTTTCACTAACGACGTCCTTTGTAAGGATGAGCCAGCTGGGCCAATCGGTCGCATCGGCCAGCCGGGTAAATGCGCGATGACAGTCTGTGTCGATCAGTATCTCGTTGTGGCTATACACCGGCGCTCCAGAAGGGTCGAACTCCTTAGGCCAGTGAATGGCCATGTCACGATGCGCCCGGTCTCGGGCCATTTCGGTCTGCGGCAACGCTGCACTCAATGGAAGCGCAATCAGTGCGACGAGATATGTGAGGAACTTAACCATACGTTGCGATCCCACTTACCAGACTTCTTGACCTTGATGGTGCTTTGACGCTAAACCCTGTCCCAATCTCGAGGGATCGCGAAATGACTCAGCGTTACGCCGTAGCCGCATAGTTCCTAGCCCTCGGCACAATCAGCGACGTATCCACTTCCTCAAACTCGATCTTCGGCGCTCCATCCACAAACTTCGCCTTCGTCGTCTTCAGAAACTGCTCATCATTCCGCTCCGGAAAGTCCGGCTTGAAGTGCGCCCCGCGAGACTCATCCCTAAGCCTTGCTCCATGCACAATCACGCGCCCCAGTTCAAGCATATTCTCCAGCTGCCGAGTAAACGCGAAGCTCGTATTGGCCCATTGGCTCTTGTCCGAAAGGTTGATGTTCTTGTACCGCCCCAGCAACTCGACGATCTTTGCGTCCGCCTCATCCAGCCCGCTGTTGTAGCGAATGATGGTGGCATGCTTCGTCATCGTCTCGCCCAGTTCGCGCCATAGTTTAAACGGGTTCTCTGTGCCGGTGGAAGCGAGCAGCCCGTTGTTCTTTTCCTTTTGCCGCTGCAGTTCGGCTGCATGGCCACCATCGCCGGGCTGCGCCGCCAGGCTCTTCGCATAAGCAATCGCATTCGGTCCCGCCACGAAGCCGCCGTAGATGCACGAGAGCAGCGAGTTAGCGCCCAGCCGGTTCGCGCCATGAATGCTGTAGTCCGCTTCGCCCGCTGCAAACACGCCCGGGATGTTGGTCTGCTGTTCGAAGTCCACCCACAAGCCGCCCATTGTGTAGTGCATGCCGGGAAAGATCTTCATCGGCACTTCGCGCGGATCGTCACCAACAAACTTCTCGTAGATCTCCAGAATGCCTTCGAGCTTATGCAGCCGCTCCTTGGGAAGATGCGTTAGGTCGAGGTAGACCATGGGCTGCCCGTCGATGCCCATGCCATGCTCGTAAACCACCTTGAAGATCGCGCGCGTTGCAACATCGCGCGGCACGAGGTTGCCATACTTCGGATACCACTCTTCGAGGAAGTACCAGCGGTCGGCCTCCGGGATGGACCGCGCCACGCGCTTGTCGTTCTTGTCGCGCGGCACCCACACGCGACCGCCCTCACCACGCGCCGACTCCGACATCAGCCGCAGCTTGTCTTCCCCCGGTATCGCGGTAGGATGCACCTGGATAAATTCGCCGTTTGCGTAGTACGCTCCCTGCTGATACAGCGCCGACTGCGCTGAGCCGGTACACACCACAGAATTCGTGCTCTTGCCGAAGATCGCTCCGTTGCCCCCCGTGCAGATAATGATGGCGTCCGCTGGAAACGTCCGCGTCTCCATCGTCCGCAGGTCCATCGCACAGATACCGCGGCACGCACCATTCGCATCCAGCACCGCCGACAGGAACTCCCAGCCTTCGTACTTTGTCACCTTGCCTTCAGACTCAAACCTCCGCACCTGTTCATCGAGCGCATAAAGCAGCTGCTGTCCCGTCGTCGCACCCGCAAACGCTGTCCGTTGGTAGAGCGTTCCGCCGAACCGGCGAAAATCCAACAGACCTTCCGGCGTCCGGTTGAACGGCACGCCCATGCGGTCGAGCAGGTCGATGATCGCCGGTCCCTGCGCCGTCATGTTCTTCACCGGGGTCTGATTGGCGAGAAAGTCGCCGCCGTACACCGTGTCATCGAAGTGCTTCAGAACGGAGTCGCCTTCGCCCTTCAGATCCTTCGCCGCATTGATGCCGCCCTGCGCGCAAACCGAGTGCGACCGCTTCACCGGCACAATCGAGAACAGGTCGACCGTGCCGCCCGCCTCCGCGATCTTGATGACCGACGAAAGCCCGGCGAGTCCGCCGCCAACCACAATTATTCTTGGAGCTGCCATATCTTTACCTCTAAATCCTTTGCGCGATCAGGGAACTTCACTTGACCCAGACCATCATTCCTACCAGACAAAACCATCACATCCATCGGACGCCAACGAGATAAGACCGTCATCTCGACCGAGCAACACGAGCGGAGAGACCCGCATTTTCTGATGTGCGAACATCTATCTTGCCGCACCGGCAGGAGCAGGCAACACAATCCCCGGCGGCTGCGCTGGCATCACGTCCTCAGGAGCGTTCTGATACTTCGGGCTCACAAACGCCCACATCCCCCAAAGCCCCAGCACGCACAGCCCCGTTCCAACCGCCGCGCACACATACCCAAACTTCTTCCGCGCCCGATCACCCGGAGTGATACCCCACTTCGCCGCGAACAGCCAAATCCCATAAGCAAAGTGCCACGTCGTCGCAATCATCGCGATCACATAGATCGCCAGCATCCACGGATTCGAAAGCTCCACCTGCACCTTGTGGAATGCCGCGCCCGGATGCTCCGGCAGGCTCACTCCACTGAACCTCTGCCGCCACACGTGTTGGATGATGTAGGCCAGCGCGATCAACCCGGTCACACGCTGCGTGATGTACATCCAGTTCCCTGCCCACGGATACACATTCACATTGCTGCGTCCGCGAAACGTAATGAACACGCCATACCCGGCATGAAACGCCAGCGGAATAAAGATGAAGGCCCACTCCAGCACGCGCACCAGTGGCAGCCCATTCAGAAACTTCACCTGCTGTGCATAAGCCAGCGGCCCGTTGATCGCCTCGAAGTTCGAGACGATGTGCTCCACCAGAAACGCCCCAATTGGCACAATCCCAGAGAGCGAATGCAGCTTGCGCCACAGAAACGAGTTCCCCTGCCCCGCGCGAAGCGGCTGAACGCCGCGATGCGTTTGCGACGGAAGTGCGGGCGGTGCGGCGGTAGCCATAAGCGGAGCTCCTTGTCAGCTATTCAAAGGCCGATTCATAGGCGCAAATCGCAGCAGTACATACGAAGCGTCGACTAAACGGATTATTCCGCCCACAGAGAACGAGCGTCAAGATATCCCGCCTCTACCGTTCGATTACCGGTATTTCTGTGCGAAATCAGCCCACTCTTGCTTTGTCAGTCCTCTTTGTCATTCCTGAAGGGAATCTGCGTTTGCCTCTTTCTCCGTCCGCCACGCAGCCGGGTGCCCCATATCTGGCAGCCTCACCGCCAGATGTGGGATGCCGAGCACCCTGCATCAGCCCGGACGGCACTCTGCACTCATCAAACCGTCCGCTTCAACTTCATCAACAGATCCCCCAAAGCTCTTCCCCGATGACTCAACCCCATCCGCCTCACCGCATCGAGCTCCGCCATCGACTCCACCTCGCCCGCCGGCACAAAGTACGGATCGTACCCAAACCCCCCACTCCCCCGCCCCGCCTCAAGCACTCTGCCCTCAACCGCCCCAACGCCCACTGCCAGTACCACTCCATCCCGGGCCGCCACAAGCGCACACCGATACCTCCCGCGCCGCCCACCCGCAGGAACATCCCGCAGCGCATCCATCAAACAAGCATTGTTCCGTTCATCCACCGAACCGTCGCCCACAAACGTCAAGTCATCCGCATACCGCGCCGACCTCACCCCCGGAGCGCCCCCCAGCGCATCCACCTCAAGCCCAGAATCATCCGCAATCACGACCTCACCCGGAGCGAACTGCGAGTAGTACATCGCCTTGATCCTCGCATTCCCTTCAAACGTATCTTCATCCTCTGCAGGAGCCGCAATCGCCCCAAGCCCCGGCATGGGGTCAATCTCCACCCGCGGGCCCGCTGCAACAGCCGTCCTGAAATCCCTCAACTTACCGGCATTCGTTGTAGCAACCAGTAGCCTCATAGCTCCGTCTTCGGCGACACACCGCTCCGCAACTCCTGCTTCCACCCAAGTATCTTCGCCTTCGCCGCCGCAGCCTCGGCCTCCGCAATCATTCCCTTGTGCTGATAGATCATCGAAAGCCGCGTCTGCGCCAGCACGTCATCAGGATCGGTCGCAATCAGCGCCTTCACCGCATCAAGCGCATCATCCACCCGCCCGGCATCTTCAAGCGCGCGGACCAATCCATGCCTCGCCTCGACATGCTCCTCATCCCGCTTCAACACCTCTTCGAAGCAACGAACCGCGCCAGCAGCATCCCCACGCTGCATGCAGTCGAGCGCCGCATCAAACAACTCGTCGATCTCCACACTCGCCTTGACACTGCGCGTCATGCATCAAGTATAGAGTCGCATTCAACCAGAAAATCAGGAGCACCCATGCCCGCCATGAAGGCCCACACCGAGTACCTCACCCTCACTACCGACGACCGCTACGAGATGGTCCACCTCACCCCGCAGGTCGAAGCCATCGTCCGCCGCAGCGGCATCGACGATGGCCTCTGCTTCGTCTCGCCCATGCACATCACCGCCGCCATCTACGTCAACGACAACGAGGACGGCCTCATCGAAGACATCGCAACCTGGCTCGAAAAGCTTGCCCCCTCGTGGCCCGGATACAAGCATCACCGCACCGGCGAAGACAACGGCGACGCCCACCTGAAGGCCCTGCTCCTCCACCACGAAACCACCCTGCCCGTCACCCGCGGCAAGCTCGATCTCGGCACCTGGCAGCGCATCTTCTATGCGGAGTTCGACGGTCAGCGGCCCAAGCGCATCATCGTAAAGGTCCTCGGCATCACCGCGTCTGAGTAGACAAGTCTGTCGCCCCTTGGCCCGTCAACAGAATAATGTCCACGCGCCGGTTCTCCGTTCGTCCCGCCTCACTCTCGTTGCTCGCGACCGGATGAAACTCCGCATACCCCGCGGCCGAAAGCAGCGCCGGATCGAAGTGTCCCTTCTCGATAATGAATCGTGTGATCGCGGAAGCCCGCGCCGTCGATAGCTCCCAATTCGTCGCAAACTGCAGCGTGTGGATCGGCACATTGTCCGTGTGCCCTTCCACACGAATTGCCCGGTCCGGCAGTGCATCGACAATCGTCGTAAGAATATGCATCGATGCCGGGTTCACCTCCGCCGATCCCGAGGCAAAGAACCCCGCATCATGCAGTGAGATCACCAGCCCGTCCGGCGTAATCCTCGTCGTCACAGATCCCGAGGGCAACCTTCCCTGTCCCACCTGGTCCGCCACCAGTTTGTCGATCGATTTCTTCAACTGTTCAAGAGTCTGCTGGCTTGGCATCGGCATCACCATCGGCTTGGTCGCCGCATTCGATGCCGCACCGCCCTCATGCGCAATGGAGAGCCTCTTCGCTGCGGGGTCAAACACGCCCATCTCCGTAAATGCCGCCTTCACCGCCTCCGCCACCTGGGCCTGTTTCTTCTTGTCCGCCTGGCTTGAAGCAAACAGCACCACGAAGAACGCGAACAGCAGCGTAATAAAGTCCGCGTAGGAGATCAGCCAGCGTTCATGATTTGCAGAATGCACTCTCTTCTTCATGCCGTCGCCACCCGCTGGCGCTCAGCCGCTGACCGCGACTCGAAGAGATACGTCCGCAGCTTCAACTCCAGCATGCGCGGGTTCATGCCTTCAAGGATGGATACGATCCCCTCCAGCATCATCTCTTTCACCATCTGCTCGTCGCGATGCCGTATCTTCAGCTTTCCCGCAATCGGCAGGCACACCAGATTTGCGAGCCCCACGCCATAGATGGTCGCCACGAATGCCACGGCAATACCGCGCCCTACCTCGGAGATGTTGTCGAGATGCTGCATCACCTGGATCAATCCCAGCACCGCCCCAATAATCCCAACCGTCGGTGCATACCCGCCCGCCGCTTCGAACACCTGCGCCAGCTTCTCCTCAGTTTCCGCCCCGTTCTCAATCTCGAGCTTCATGATCTGCCTGATCGCATTCGGCTCAATGCCATCCACCGCAAGCATCAGCGCCTGCTTCATAAACGGGTCCTGAATGCTCTTCAGGTCCTCATCGAGCGACACAACACCCAGCCGTCGCGCCTTGTTTGCAAACGAAACAATCTTGTTCAAAGTGACTTCCGCATGGCTGTCCTCCACGTTGAAGACGCCTCCGAGTCCCTTCAGCGCAGCGAGCACAATCGGTATCGGAAACTGCAGCAGCACCGCGCCCGTAGTTCCACACAGAACAATGCACGCGGCGGTAGGTTGCGCTATCTGCGCGATGCTGCCGCCTTCCATCAACATCCCGCCAAGAATTCCGAGCAGGGCTAGAGCGATGCCGCAGATGCTGGCGATGTCCACAGTCATTCCTTCTTTCTCTCTTTAGTCCGCTACCTAGCCCCGTGTTGAACCGCTCGACGACTTATTGTCCCGATCGCACACCGCGAGAAACGCCTCGTAACCGGACTTCGCCGTCAGCGCCGTTAACGCATCCGGCCATGCGCTGCGCAGCACCTCCGCCCGGTGCTCCTTCGCAAGCTCCGCCACGTCTCTGCATGTTTCGACAACCAGCAGCTTCTCACCCGTAACCAGCGTCATGGTTGTGTCCGGTGTCGCCTCGAAGTATTTGATCAAGTCAGGATTGACCCTGAACTTGTTCCCGTTCAGCCGTGTGAGTTCGATCATGAAAACACTTCCTCACTTGCTTCATCGGCGGCCTGCGACGCCGCGCGAGTCTCCGCACAAGACATCGAGAAAGATGTCAATCTCTTGTCCTCGAAGCTGAAAGCAAAAGGCCGCCATCGGAAATGGGAAGCTCGCATCTACGCGCTCAAATCTCTTCTCGCATCTAGGCGCTCAAGGTTCTTATGGAGACGCAAGCGAACAGTAAGAGCCGTCATCCTGAGCAAAGCGAAGGATCCCGCGAGACGACACATCCCTTTAGCTGCCCGAACCTTTCTAGCTCGAACTTCGAGAAGCGCCCGAGCGAAGCAAGTCCCAGAACGATGCACCTCTCGTACATTTCCTTTGACAAATGCGCCGCCTTGGGCTTTGTCTATCACAACCCGCTAATGCGACGCAGGGCATCGCCGATGAAGTGTGGGAACGCGGAGCCTTCCGCACGGTGATCAAGTCCTGCTCAACAGGCCTCGATCGCACCCGGGACAGGCATCGCGCTGAACTCAAAACTTCGCAATACAGGAGCGGAACAAAATGTCCTTGGGTGTCCTCAATAACATCTCTGCAATTTACGCGCAGAACTACCTCAACCAGACGCAGGCCAGTCTGCAGACGGTTCTGCAACAGCTCTCCTCAGGTTCGCGCATCAACACCGGCGCGGACGACGCAGCCGGTCTCGCCGTCGTTGACGGCTTGCAGGCAAACGAGGCGGCCCTCACGCAGTCCTCACAGAATGCGACCAACGGCATCGGCTTGCTGCAGACGGCAGACGGCGCGCTCGCGCAGGTCACCAACCTCCTCAACCGCGCTGTAACCCTCTCGACCGAAGCGGCCAACGGCACGCTGAACGCCAACCAGCTCAGCTCAGCCAACCAGGAGTACTCGAACATCCTCGCTGAGATCAACGCCATCGGCTCCACCACCAACTTCAATGGCAACCAGATCTTTACCAACGCCGCAACCAACCTCTTCGTCTCGGACGGCACAGCATCGGGAGCCAACAGCTACACAGACGTCATCGGCACCCTCACGACCGCAAGCGTCGGCGAAACCGAGAACGTCAGCGTTGTTCCAGTCGCTGCCGCAAACGTTGTCGATGCCGCTTCGAGCGCGGCTGCTGCAACACCCGTACCCGGTTCGGAGGCCTACACGGTCGCCGCAGCGGGTGACGCGCTCACCGGTGGTCCTCTCTCCATCGTTGTAGGTGGCGGCAGTGCAATCACCGTCGCACTCACTCAGGGCGAAACTCTCGCCCAGTTGCAACAGCAGCTCGTATCCGATAGCCGTCTCACCAGTCTCGGCGTCACCTCGACTCTGAGCGCCGCGGGTACGGTTCTCACCATCAGTGCGGCGGTCGGCACGGCCACAACACTGACCACCTCAGGCACCGTCAACGACGCCGCCAACGGCGCGCTGACCCCGGCAGCCACAGCCGCATCCGGTACGGTTGCGGTTGCGGATACGGCGACCATTCAACTCGGTGGTCTCCGCGATACCCTCAGCGGTTCGATCACTCTCGCCGTAGGTGCAGGCACGGCTCACACCCTGGCAGTCGCTCCGAACACGACCGGTGCTCAGTTCGCCGCCAAGATCAATGCAGACACAACCTTCGCCGCTGAGCATGTCACTGCTGCTTATGACAAACTCTCGGGAACCGTCACCATCACTGGTCCGGCTCAAGGCACCTCCAACTTCGTCACCACCGGCACCGCTCTGTTCGACACCAACGGCAACACGCAGGCAGCGGGAGTCGACTTCACCCAGACCGGCATCTCCACGCTGACGCAGGACTCTGCGCCCCAGGTGCTGATCGCCGTCACCAACGCCATCGCCGATATCGCGCTCCAGCGCGGCATCATCGGTGCCAACGTCAACCAGCTCACGGCAGCGTCGAACGTGGCCAGCACCGAAACAGTCAACCTTACGGCTGCTTCGAGCTCCATCCAATCGACCAACTACGGCCAGGCCACCAGCGACCTCTCGAAGTACGAGGTCCTCAGCCAGACCGGCATCAGCGCACTCGCGCAGGCCAACACCGTGCAGCAGGAGATCCTCAAGCTGCTGCAGTAAAACGTAGCAACCTTCGGCGGATGAGGTCTCCTGGACCTCATCCGCCATTTTTGCTTCTTTGTTTGTCCTTCTTTGTTTGTCCGTCTTTTGCTTGTTCCTCTTTTGTTTGTCATTCTTTTGTTTGTCCGTCTTTTGCTTGTCCCTCTTTTGTTTGTCATTCCCGAAGGGAATCTGCGTTTGCAGCCGTTCCACCAGAAAGCAACCTGCCCCGACTGCAGCAACTTTCGATCGACGGCCAATTCCCTTCCTCAGAACGCTCTTAGAAACCTTCCTCGCATGCGGCAACTGACCTGCTCTCATCCAGGTCACGGAGTTTTGAAAATATGGGAACCGTAGGATTAAGCTTCGGCTCAGCCACCAGTGGCGCCGGCTTCGACGTCGAAACCACCGTCAACAACATCCTCGCAATCCAACAGGCGACCGAGACACCGCTGAAGACCCAGCTCACCTCCCTGCAGGCGCAGGACACCGTCTTCACCACGCTCGGCACCGATCTCGCCACACTCTCGACCAGCCTCCAGGCACTCACCGACGCCACCGGCACCTTCGCCGAGAAACAAGGCTCCAGCTCCGACACCAACGTCCTCACCCTCACCAGCGCCGACTCCAGCGCCGTCGCCGGCAGCCACACCGTCGTCGTCAACTCGCTCGCCACCACCGCCTCCAAAGTCTCTGACGAGGTCGCCAGCGCCAGCGACACACTTACCGGAAGCATCACCGTGAACGGCCACGCAATCAGCGTCGCAACCGGTTCCACGCAGACCCTCACCAATCTCTCCGCCGCGATCAACCTCGCCAACCTCGGCGTCACCTCCCGCGTCATCACCGACGCCAACGGCTCTCGCCTCTCGCTCACCAGCGCCACCAGCGGGGACGCAGGCGCGGTCGCTGTCACCAGCACTCTCGCCGACAGCGGCACCACCATCGGCTTCACCCACGGCCAGTCCGGAGCGAATGCCTCGCTCACGGTCGATGGTGTCGACATCGCCAGCGCCTCGAACACCGTCACCGGAGCCATCCCCGGGGTCACCTTCCAGCTCCTCTCCTCGCCCGGCACCAGCGTCCAGATCCAGGTCACCAACGACAACACCGCCATTGAGTCCGCCTTCACCTCGCTCACCACTGCCTACAACTCCGTCATCAAGGACATCAACGCGCAGGAGAAGAACGACACCACCACCGGCAACGCCGAGCCCCTTTATGGCGACCCCACACTCTCGCTCATCCAGACCCGCTTACAGGCCGCCCTCTTTGGAGGCGCAGCCAGCGGAAGCATCAGCAATCTCGCGCAGCTTGGCGTCTCCGTCGCCAGTGACGGCACCCTCTCGGTCGACACCAGCGCCCTCGACACCGCGCTCAACGCCAACTTCTCCGACATCACCGGCTTCCTGCAGAACTCCGGCAGTTTCGGCCAGAACCTCTCGACAGTCCTGAACAACCTCGGTAGCGGCACCTCCTCCGGAGCCATCACGCTCGCCCTCGCCCAGAACAGCGCACAGGAGACCGCGATCAACGACAGCATCTCCACCAAGGACGCCGCCATCGCAGCGGAGAAGATCTCCCTCACCACGGAGCTGAACACCGCCAACCAGATTCTCCAGGCCATCCCGCAGCAGTTGAACGAGATCAACGAAATCTACAGTGCCGTCAGTGGCTTCAACCAGAACACAGGGACTTAGAACTAAGTGTCCTGATGCTGGGCGTTCGCCTCATTGGTTGTCATTCCCGAAGGGAATCTGCGTTTGTCGCCGCTGTTGCCCCCTTCTCACCACCAGCCGATTCGCTCTAGTCTCTTGAGGTGCCGTATGAGCAGCATGACGTATCAGCAGAAGTCCCTCGATGGAGCTACCGGCATCGAGCTTGTAATCGCGCTCTACGACGGCGCAATTCGCTTCCTCTATCGCGCCATCCAGTGCGTCGAAGAAGACGACGTTCGTGGCCGCCGCATCGCCGTCAAGAAGGCCGTCGATGTTCTTATGTACCTCCAGGCCCGCCTCCGTCCAGAGCTCGGCCCACGCCCCGCCGCAGCCCTCTCTGACTTCTACGCCGCCATGTTCACCATGACGCTCGAAGCCTCGCATGCCGCATCGAAAGACCAGTTCCTTGAAGTCATCGCCTGCATTCGCAATGTCCGCGAGGCATGGGCCGTCGCCGCGAAAGACCCCGTCGTGGGCCGCATGCTCCCCCGCGAGCTCCGCACTCACGAAGAAAAATTCACCCCCGCCCCAGCCGCCAAGCCCGAAGTCTTCGACGGCGAAGCCGCAGGCTCCCGCTGGCAAGCCTGACCTGACTCGTTATAGTAGAGTCGCCACTCCCCCTGGTCCTATCATCCTGAGCCATCCGCCGCCCCCCCATCGTGCCATCCTGAGCCATTCGCCGCTCCCAATGCACGTATCATCCTGAGCCATTCGCCGCTCCCCACGCACGTATCACCCTGAGCCAGTCGCCGCTCCCCCTGGTCGTGTCATCCTTAGCCAGTCGCCGTTTCGTATACGTGTCATCCTGAGCGGAGCACATCACGGCCTCATCGTGATGTGCGAAGTCGAAGGACCTGCGGTTGCTCCTGGTCTTTTCAGGGCCGAAGGCCCGCCCCCATACCAGCCTAGGCCAACGGCTCACGTAGCCTCGAAGAACACGAAAGGACTGAAGCCCGATCTACATCGTGGCGCCACAACATGATCACCAAAGCACCCTATCCCGTCACCGCCAGCTCTTCCTCCAGCTGCTGCTTCTCATACAGCCCCGTGTAATACCCGCCCCGCCCCAGCAACTCCTCATGGGTCCCCAGCTCCGCGATCCTTCCGTCAACCAGCACCGCAATCTGGTCCGCATTTCTCGCCGTTGAAACCCGATGCGAGATAAACACCGTCGTCCGTCCCTGCATCACCTCACGCAACCCAGCGAGAATGCGTTCTTCGGTATACGTGTCGACGCTCGCCAGCGCATCGTCGAGAACGAGGATCTTCGGGTCCCGGATTACAGCCCTCGCGATCGCCGTACGCTGCTTCTGCCCTCCCGAAAGCGTCACGCCACGCTCGCCGACCATCGTCTGAAAGCCTTTGGGAAACTCCAGAATCTCGCTCCGTATATGGGCCGTCTCGGCCGCTCCCTCAACCTCCTCGTCCGTCGCCGAACCCACGCCAAACGCCACGTTATCGCGGATCGTATCCGAAAACAGGAACGTCTCCTGAGGCACAAACCCGATGTTCCTCCGCAAATCCTCCAGCCGGAAACTCCGTATCGGCCTGCCATCGATCAGCACCATTCCCGGCTCCGCGTCATAAAGCCTTGGGATCAGATTCACCAGCGTCGACTTACCCGACCCGGTCGGCCCCACGATCGCCAGGCTTGACCCTGCCGGAATCTCGAGATGAATATCTCTCAACACCGGCGTGCCTTCGTTATAGGAGAAGTTCAACCCGCGAAGGCTCACCCCTCCAAGCATCTCCGGATAAGTGAAGCTCTCTTCAGCTTCGTCGCGGATCTGCGGCTCCTGCTTCAACAGTTCGTCGATGCGGCCCACCGACGCAGTCCCTCGCTGAAACAGGTTCATCACCCATCCGACCGCAATCATCGGCCACGTCAACTGCACCATGTACACATTGAACGACGTGAACTGGCCAACCGAAATGCGGTGCATCACCACCTCGTGCCCGCCCACCAGCAGCGTGATCATCAGCGACATGCCGAGCACCAGCTCCAGCGTCGGCCAAAGCATCGCCATCAGTTGCACCAGCAGCAGGCTCCGCCCGATGTACTCCTGGTTCGCAACTTCAAACGACGCAATCTCCGCATCCTCCTGCGCGAACGCCCGAATCAGCCGTGCGCCCGAAAAGTTCTCCTGCGCCTTCGCCGAGATGTCCGAGAACATCGCCTGGATCCTCTCGAACCGCTTATGAATCCGGTTCCCGAAATACTGCACCAGCACGGAAACCATGGGAAACGGCACAAACGTCAGCAACGTCAGCTTCGGACTGATCCGGTACATAAACGGCAGCGCAGCCGCGGCGAACACCGCCGCATTCGCGCTATACATAATCGCCGGCCCTAGCAACTGCCGCACAGCGTTCAGGTCGTTCGTCGTCCGGGCCATGATGTCGCCCGTCCGGTGCGTCTGGTAGTAGCTCGCCGATTGCCGCTCGAGATTGGCAAACATATCGTTGCGCAGATCAAACTCGATCTTCCGCGACACACCGATCACCACCTGCCGCGTAATGTAGAGAAACATAGCCGAAAACACTGCCAGCCCCACCAGTCGCAGCGAGTGATGCATAACCTTGGCCTCGGTCACGCCATGCTTCATGTCATCGATTGCATGGCCGATCACCAGCGGGATCAACACTTTGATGACGTTGTAGAACACCGTCGACACGCCACCCCACGCGAGGCTCATCCAGTAACGTTTCAGGTAGGGAGCGAGCGGGCGCAGACGTTTAAACATAATTTTGGTTCTTCTCTCTAACGTTAGAGACAACAGAAGCGCCTGAAGATTCTCAGGCGCTTCTGTTCTCACTCAAAAACGCTTACTTGGTTGGAGGCGTAGCCGGCTTCACCGGCGCACTTGCGGGCGGCGGTGTCGTCGTCGCCGGCGGTGCAGCGGGTGCACTCGGTGCCGGAGTGCTAGCCGGAGATGTCGCCGCTCCAGTCGGAGGCGGCACACTTCCCGCCGGCGGTGCTGGTGGAGGCGGAGGCGTCGGCCGTGCCGGCGGAGCAGGCGGTTTGTCCGAGAAGCTCACAAGCTCGATATCAAAGATCAGGTTCGTCTTCGCGGGAATCTTCGGCGGGCTGCCCGCCATGCCATACCCAAGCTGATACGGCACGAAGATACGTCGCTTACCGCCCACGCGCATGCCCTCGAACCCCGTGTCCCACGCGGTAATCACGCGATGTCCGCCATACGGAAACGTGAACGGCGTTGGGTGCTTGAACGCAGGATCTACGGAGGAGTCAAACTTCGTCCCGTCCGGTAAATAACCCGTGTAATTGACCGTGTAGAAGCGCATCGGGGGCGGAAGCTCCCCGGTGCCTACTTTAATGTCGACATACTTCAAACTGTAAAGCGTGTGCGGCAGCCCTACCACCTTCGGCAGTGCCGAAGCCGATGCCGCGGCGCTGGATGCAGCATGGTGAGTGACGGGCTTGGAAGCAGTCGTAGCCGCAGTCTGTGCAAGGACGGAGGAAGAGAGGGCGAGCAGTGAGAGAGCTAGCTTCATGGTTCCCTCTATCCTATCGTTTTTTGTCCGTACTTATGTTGGCGTACGGAGAAGAAGATACGCTCCCGCAATTCCGAACAGCAGGTCCGGCGACCACGCCGCCAGCATCGGCGGCAGCGTATTCACGTTCCCCATTGCCTCAAACAGCCCCGCCACCACCCAGTACGCGATCGCCAACCCGATCGCCGTCGCGATCCCGGTCAGCGATCCCTTCTTTCCCATCGACAACGCAAACGGCACCGCCAGGATCGCCATCACCAGCGTGATCGCCGGATAGGCGATCTTCCGCATCAACTGCACGCGCAGCCGCATCGTGTCGAACCCGCTCTGCTTCAAGTCCAGGATGTACTTCGACAACTCCCCGAACGACATCTCCTGCGACTGCAGATCTTCTTTCTTGAAGTAAGACGGCTGCTCGCGGATCTCCGGAAATGAAGCCGTACTGAACTCCTGAAAGTTGCCGACTGTCTCCCCCGAAAAGCTCCGCTGCCAGCCATTGTCGAAGATCCAGCTATGCCCGTCCCATCGCACCGAGGACGCAAAAATCCTTCGTCGCAAAACAAACGTCGCCGGCTCCAGCTCGAATACCGAAAGGTTCGCGAAGACATCCTTATTGCTATCGAAGAATTGGTAATAGAAGATCCGCGCCGGCTCGCCCGTGGGTCCCGCCTGTCCCGACATCCACTCTCGTCCCGGTCGCAGAAACGTCTGCGCCGGCTTGTTCTTGATCTCTGCGCGCAGCGCCTCCTGCCTCCGGTTCGCACCCGGCAGATAGAACTCGTCAAACAGAAAGAGCGACACCGCAATCATCGCCGCGATCACCAGCACCGGTGTCACAACGCGATAAAGACTGATCCCCGTCGCCTTCATTGCCGTCAACTCCGACGACTTGTTCAACCCGCCAAAGGTAATCAGCACCGCTACCAGCGCGCACAGCGGAGTCACCGCATAGATGATGTACGGCACCAGGTTGATCAGGTAGTCGCCCACCGTCACCAGCGCCGTGCGGTTGCGAATAATGTCCCCGATCAACTCAAAAAACGTGAAGATCACAAACAGGATCGCGAAGCTCGAAAGCACCAGAAAAAAGTTCCCCAGGAACTCCCGCATCACGTAGTCGTCGAGCAGCAGGGGAAACCGTATATGCAGCGTCGACCTTACCCGCGCCAGCGTCTGCTCCGTCGAGAGGGACGATATCGCCTGCGTCGGCTCTTCCTGTCGCTTCGTCGCCCGCGTATACAAGCCCCGCAGCGACTGGCTAATCGAAGAAAATATATTCAGCGCGATCCCGCCCCGCGAAAGCTGTTGCAGCAGCAACACCCCGACAACCGTAAAAATGATGTTCGCCGACCACACCCCCAGAAACGGCGACAGCTTCCCCGACTTCGCAAACGCCACGCCCACCAGCGACGTGAGGTAGTACACAAATACCAGCACAATCGCCAGGATAATCCCGGTGCTTCTCCCGCTCCGTTTTGAAGAAAGTCCCAGCGGCACGCCCACCAGCATCAACACAAAACACGCACAGGGATACGAGAACCTCGATTGCAACTCAATCTGAAACGGCCTTGTCGATAAATCTGAAGGATTCTTCAGCTTCGCCCGGCTCCGCTTGTAAAGCTCGCACAGGCTCAACGCATGGATCGGAGTGTCCAGTCGGCTCACATGCGTGTCATCCTGCACTCCCGTCTGGATTGGAATGTCGGTCGTCGTAAACGTGGATATGTCGTACTGCCCCGGATTCTCCGCCGCAACCTGGTGCTGTGTTCCATTCAAAAGATGCAGCCGGATCGACGCACCCGCAGCGTCGCCCGCGTCTCTTGAAGCAGGCTCGTTCACCACCAGTGCATTATCCGCCGTCGTGATGTGCGGCGAAGTCGGCTCGGTAAGGTCGGCAAGAAAAACATGCTTCCACACCGACGCCCCACCCGACGCCGGCTTCACCTCTTGCACATACAGAACGTAGTTTCGAAAGTCTTCGTAGAAGACCCTGGGCTGTATCTCAAAGGAAGCCTGCGTTGTCTTCAGCGAACTCTCAAGCCGCAGCAGCGCCGCAGCCGCTTGCGGCGAAACAAAGATCGAGTTCACCAGTCCCAGCCCCAGCCCCACGGCAGACACAATCGAAACGATCCGCACAAAATCGAACGCACCCATCCCGCTCGCCCGCATCGCCGTAATCTCGCTATCAGCCGCCAGCCGCCCTAGTCCCAGCAGTATCCCCACCAGGATCGCCATAGGAATCGTCACGGTCAGCGTGCTCGGCAGCGTATACGCGATGATCCGCACCACATCGCCCAGCCCCGCCGAATTCCGCACCAGCAGCGTCAGAATTTCGGTCAGGTGCCGCATGAACAGCACGAAGGTAAACAGCACACCGCCCAGCAGCGCATGGCTTGAGACTTCGCGAAGGATGTAGCGGGTAAGCAGGCGCATCAGATGGTCTGCAATCCAGTGTAGCGCCTGCTCTCATCGGCTCGTGTGTCCGCCCGTTTACTTCCCCTTCACCGCAATCACCTCAATCTCCACCAGCGCCCACGGAGCAGCAAGCGCCGCCACCTGCATCGCCGACCGCGCCGGCTTATTCGGCTGGTCCTTTGTCCCGAAGAACTGCGTGTACGAAGCCTGAAGTCCCGCGAAGTCCAGCTTGTTGCCCAGCGCCGGATCGCCCGCCAGGAACACCGTCATCTTCACCACGTCCTTCATGTCCAGCCCCTGCTCTTTCAGCAGTGTCTGGATCTTTGTCAGCGCGGAGAACGCCTGTGTCTTCGTATCTCCATAAACCGCTTGCTCGTTCTTCGCCGGATCGGCAGGCGTCACCGGACTCGCGAGCTGTCCGCTCAGATACAGCGTGTCCCCCGCCCACACGCCATTCGCAATCGGCGACTTTTCATTCGGCTGAAGGTGCTTCACCATTACCTGCGCCTGCATCGCGCTTACGGAAAAACACGGAACAGCAAACATCGCCGCTGCCATCGCGATCGATCGCATCTTCAGAATCAACATGAACTTTCTCCCTTAAGGTCTTCGAGTGGCTTGGTTCTGTCTACCATAACCCGAAATCGCCCGGGAACAATGCGGAAGCCGCTGCGAAGGAGCTTTTCACCCCTCTTGTCTGTTCTTCCCAAACCGATTCTCTCTCTACGTCGTCATCATCGGTTACGGTCGGAGAGCGAGCAGCAGCGACCCATGCGGCGCAATGGTCGCGGTGATTCCCGTGCTCGCCGGGTGATCGGCATGTGTCCATAGATCGCGCGCTTTGTAAGCAAGGTTTGTAAGCCCATAGTGCGCGAAGGGCGTCCTGACCTGCGCAGGACTGTCGCCCAGGTTGAAGAGTGCAAGGTACGTCGTATTGCGATCTCCCTTCGAACTCCACGCGAGCAGGTCCCCATCGGTGGCTGTAAGGTGCTGGTCGCTCCCATGCTGGTCCATCGCGATCACTTCAGGGTTCGTCAGCAGCGACGCCGTAAACTCATCGAGCTCCGTAAGGTTGCCGCCGAAGAACAGCGGCGAACGAGAGACGCACCAGAGGGTGATCAGCGTTCTCTGCTCCTCATGGGTAAGCGCGGAGATTCTTGGCTTCCCCCACCCCGGCGCAGGGCCGAGGCTCCCAAGCGGCAGCATGTCGGCGTCCGGCCAGTTGCCCGGCTTTACATACGGAGTCCAGCTGGCAATCACCGCAAACTGGCTCTTCACGCTCTGCGGAAACTCATTCTCATCCTTCGCCGACGTCCACAGGTCCCAGACATCGTTCGAAATTCGCCACAACTGCGCCTTCTCACCCAGCGCCTCGGCCTTATCGAGAGGCGCAGGCCCAGGCGACAGGCTCAGCACGATGGGCCGGCCCGTCTTGACGATCGCGTTGTGGATCATGCCGATCTCGTCGGCCTTGTACGGGTGCGAGGCGATACAGTCGACCTTCACATAGTCCACACCCCAGGCCGCATACTGGGCGAACATCGCGTCATACCAGGCCTGCCCCGCGGCATTGTCTTTCACGCCGTAGTTGTCCGGATTCCAGGCGCACTTGTCCGAGGTGTCGGCAAGGTCTTGTGCATGGAAGCTGCTGTTGGCCACGGGCAGGTTCGCGGCCACGGCCTGCTTGGATACGCCACGAATAATATGGATCCCGAACTTCAACCCCTGCGCATGGACGAACTTCGCCACCGGAGCAAATCCAGCCTCGCCTTCAGCCGAAGCGAAGCGGTTCAGCGCTGGCTGATAGCGGCCGTTCTGGTCCATACGGTAGTTCAACGTCTCAGGCTTCTCAGCAGCTTCGGGATTCGCAAGATACCAGCCCTCATCGACGACAGCGTAGCTGTAACCAGCCGGCTTCAGTCGCGCGGCTTCCACCTGTACGCTGGCCCGGAACTGCGATTCGTTGATCGTCAGGCCGTAGGAGTCCCAGCTGTTCCAGCCCATCGGAGGCGTGGGAGCCAGTTGGGCCTGGCAACGAGAAAGACACGACAAAAGTACTCCGGTAAGCAGGACGGCTTTGCGCATGCGTACAACCATAGCTGGTGATTTGAGGGTCGTCTATCAGCAGTCAGCTTCGTTCCGCTGTGTTGAGATCCGTGCTTCTGAACAACTTCAGCCGAAACCTGTCCCTCCCGCACTTTCAACCGCCCGCCGCAATTTACATTAGCTATAAGGGTGAAGCCGTGGGTATGGCCTCACGAGAGAAGAGAGATCAGATGATCGGCACCGTCCAGTCTTCATGCGCAAAAGCAACGCTCCTCGTCGTCCAAGCTTCCGTTCTTTGCTTGCTTACCACCGGGAAGTTGCTTGCCCAGGCTGACTCCAGCAGAATAGGCCCCGATGGAACCGCCTACGTGACGCGCGTCGTTCCCGTACCGAAGACCATCAGCCCTGAGGCACAGCGCGTGCTCTCGAGAGTCGTATCGGACGCCGGGACTCCCGAGACCCTGGCCGACCGCAGGTCCCACACCGACGAATGGCAAAATAGAACGGGCAAGGTCTTCCAGGCCACCTATCCGACAAAAGTCGAAGAGACGACCGTCGCTGGCGTCCCCGTGCGAATCATCACGCCGACTGACTTGCCTCAGCTCAAGTCAGACCGCGTCCTCATCAACCTGCATGGCGGAGGGTTCAACTCCGATTCAGGCTCGCTCACTGAATCTATCCCTGTAGCGTATCTCTCCAGAACAAAAGTCGTCGCCGTACTCTACCGGCTTGCCCCGGAGCACCCGTTTCCAGCGGCCCTCGACGATGCCGTAAGTGTCTATCGCGAACTTCTCAAGACCTACAAGCCGGACAGGATCGGGATCTTCGGCACCTCTGCCGGAGCCATCCTGACGGGCGAACTCGCAGTCAAGCTCCGGGAACTTCGCCTGCCGCTCCCCGGCGCTCTCGGCATCTTCTCCGGCATGGGAGACTTCAGCACCAACACCGACTCCACTGCGCTCTACGCGCTCAACGGGTTCTCTGGCCATCTCGACCCGCCGCAGGAGAAGCTCGCCGGCAAAAACGAATACGCCGGCAGCCTGCCGCTCACAGACCCTTCACTCTCGGTTCTCCACGCCGACCTGCACGGCCTGCCGAGCACGCTCTTCATCACCAGTACCCGCGACATGCTCCTGAGCGGTACCACCATCCTGCAGCGGGCGTTTCTTCGTGCCGGCGACGACACGCAGCTTGTCGTCTTCGAAGCTCTGCCACACGCATTCTGGAACGATCCGTCCCTGCCCGAGACCAGGGAGGCGGACGAGATCATGGCGCATTACTTCGACACAAAGCTTGGCCAATAACCACCGCAGTCTCTAGCAAATCTACCCCTTACTCCGGTCCGTAAACCGGAAGAAGAGCGACTGCTCCGCCACGGGTGCCGCAAGCTCATTCAGGGTGGCCATCTGCGTCTGCGAGAGCGGCGTAAATTCGCGGGCAATATGGACGTTCTCTTCAAGCTGCGCGATCGTATCGCACCCGATGATCACCGTGCTCACGGGGTGAGTCAGGGTGAAGTGCATGGCGTCTCGCATGTTCATCACGCCCGGGCGGGTCGCAATTGCCGACCCCTCCCACGAATGCCTCTGCGCATCCAGCGAGGGCGGCGTCCAGCTGGAAAGCAGCCGGCCGCGCGACGGCACCTTCATGCCGATAATGCCCATCTGCTTCTCCACCGCAAGCGGCAGAAGCTTATCCGTAAAGCTGTGAATGTGGGTGTCAGCAGCGTTCATCGCCATCAGGATGCAGTCGAAAGGGTGCCGGTTGATCGTATCGATCAACGCCTCCGGACGATAGTGTCCGGTCACCCCAAGATAGCGGACCACCTTTTGCTGCTGCATCTCGACCAGGGCTTCCATCGCCCCGCCCTTGGCGAAGATCGCGTCGACGTCCTCAGGCAGGCCGACGTCATGCAGCTGCCACAGATCCACGTGGTCCGTGTTCAACAACTGCAGCGACTTCTCAATCATGCGCATCGAACCGTCGCGCGTGCGTTCCTTGGTCTTCGTCGCGAGAAACGCCTCATCGCGACGTGTCTTCATCACGCGGCCAACATACTGTTCGCTCCAGCGTTCAGGCCCGCCATAGATCGAGGAAGTATCGATATAGTTCACGCCCAGATCGAGGGCGCGCTCAATAATCGGAACCGCGACCTCGAAATTGTTCGGCTTCTCGATCGAGGCCTGCCCGCCAAGCGAGAAGATGCCGACCTTGTAACCGGTCTTCCCGAGATTCCGAGTCGGCATCGCCGCCAGCGTCCGAGGATTCGCAGGCAGGGGAGGCATAGTCTTCGCGGCATGCGCAGGCAACGTGGTCTGTGCGAGAAGTCCAGCGGCGATCGCGCCGCCTGACTTCAGAAACGTACGCCGGTCAGCGGAAAGCACTGGCTTTTTCATAAGGTTCGAATCCTCTCAGACTGTAGTCTATTCCTGGATCCGCGGCAAAGGTCAACAGCAGCCAAAACGGCTTTCATTCCTGGAGAAAAGCATGTATTCGATGCTGGCGACTGTGACGAATCCTCGGTCAAGGTAGTTCAAAACCCAGGCCCGCGCGAGATCGTAGTGCAATGTGGGCGAGGAAGCCCTTATGTGTTTGCAAGAATCAAAATGCCGTGGAAAATTCCCCACCCAGAACCGTCCACTTCAGGTGGAGTCAGATCGGCTTATCTCCTGAGCGGACGCTGTAGCCGGGTACATGCGTCCGCCAACCGGTCCAGAGGACAACCTCTCCGGCTCTCCTCACAATCCTCCCGGTCCAGCCACTCAATTCGAAACCTGGACTCCTCGCGCACCGGGGATCTGAACCATTGCTCTGCGCATCGGACACAGTACAATAAGGTTGATCGCGCGGTATCGTTCCTGATCGCAAAGGTTCAACGGCGGCAGCCCGGCGGACTTTGGGAGGAATGGGACATACCAAAGCGGACACCAGCAACAAGACGGCGTAGTGACAGGTAAGGCCGTTGCAACAAATGCGAAAGTGGCGAAATTGGCAGACGCACCAGACTTAGGATCTGGCGGAGCAATCCGTGGGGGTTCAAGTCCCCCCTTTCGCACCAGAATTCTTCAGACCCCTTGAGAATTGAGAACGACACCAGCGAGAGAGCCCTTGAATGACGTGAAGAGCACTACCCCGGATCCTCCGGAGTTGAAACTGAACACCAGGCCCGACTACCGCGACAGCTATGCCAACAGCGTGCAGGTCCGGATGACGGTCTGGGACTTCTTCCTGGTCTTTGGCACCATGCACCAGGAGTCCGCCGCAGAGGTCCGGATCGAGAACTTCCAGGGCGTCTATCTCAGCCCGCAGCAGGCAAAAGCTCTCTGGAACGTCCTGGGCCATAATCTCGCCCAGTACGAGCAGACCTTCGGCACCCTCGCCCTCGAACCCAAGTTCACGCCACCGAATCCCTCCGGCGGCCCTGTCAACTAGCCGCCTCAACCCATCCGCTCATTCAAAAAGCTGTCATCCTGAGCGAAGCACATCATGGCCTCATCGTGATGTGCGAAGTCGAAGGACCTGCGGGTGTTCTTCCTCCCTCGATAGCAAGATCCTTTGAAAGTCCTCGCGCGCAAGTGCGAACTTTTTCCAACTTCACTCCAAAAATCTAACCAGGCCTCCTCCGCCTTGACCGGAACGGCAGCCGACTGCCCCCATGCCGACACTGCTTCGCAACAAGTCCTCCCGCATCGACACAGCCGCAATCGCCTGGCTCATCCTCCCCTGCATCTTCGCCGCCGTCCTCCTCACCCACGCGACCCTCCTCCGGCTGCCCTACTTCTGGGACGAGGGCGGCTACTACGTCCCCGCCGCGCTCGATTTCTTCCGCACCGGCACCCTCATCCCGCAGTCCACGGTCACGAACGCCCACCCGCCTCTACCGATGGTTCTCATGGCCGGATGGTGGCACCTTTTCGGCTTCCACATCATCGCCACCCGCGTCCTCGCCTGCCTCGTCGCCGCCGTCGGCCTCCTCGGCGTCTACCGCCTCGCTCGCACGCTGACCAACACCTCAGCCGCCATCGCCACCGCCGCACTCACCGCCATCTACCCCGTCTGGTTCTCGCAAAGCTCCCTCGCCCACGCCGACATCTTCGCCGCCGCCTTCACCCTCTGGGGCCTCGCCGCCTACTTCTCCGCAAGCTCGAGCCGGTCAAAACACGTACAAGCCGCAATCCTCTTCTCACTCGCCGCACTCGGCAAAGAGACCGCAATCGTTACTCCGCTCGCCCTCGCCGCCCTCGAGGTCTTTCTCTTCGTCCGCAACCCCGCTCACCGCAAAGATCACGCCAGGTGGATCGCCGCCCTCACTACTCCCATCCTTCCATTGGCCGTCTGGTATGCCTATCACCGTCACAAGACCGGCTTCATCTTCGGCAACCCCGAGTTCCTTCGCTACAACGCCACAGCCAATCTCGACACCCACCGCATCTTTCTCTGCCTCTATCACCGTGTCATCCATCTCACCCTGCACATGAACATGTTCGTCGCGGTCACCTGCGCCGTCGCCGTTCTGTTCATGCCAGCCATCGCGACCCGCCGCGCCCTGCCGCGCAATGTCCTCATCGCCATCGCCGTGATCCTCACCGCGAACACCCTCGAGTTCTCCATCCTCGGCGGAGCTCTCCTCACTCGCTATCTGCTCCCGATGTACCCGCTGGTTCTCCTCATCTGCGTCGCCGAGTGGCAGCGCCACCTTAAGTCCTGGTTCTGGCTCGCCGCCCTCACCGCCTTCGCCTTCGTCGCCGGAATCTTCATCAACCCGCCCTACGCCTTCGCCCCGGAAGACAACCTCACCTACCGCGACATGATCGTCCTTCACCAACAGGCGACCGCAATCCTCCAGACGAAGTATCCTGGGGCCATCGTCCTTACCGCGTGGCCCGCCGCCGCTGAGATCTCCCGCACCGACCTCGGCTACACCAGCAAGGCATTCAAGTTCGTCGCCCTCGAAAACTTCTCTCTTCCTGAAATCGAAAAAGCAGCCGCCGACCCCGGAGCCTACGACACCGCCCTGCTCTTCTCCACCAAGTGGGCGCCCCCGCGCACCGCTCTCAGTCTCAGCCGCCGCAACGAACCCGCCGACGCCAAATACTTCGACTTCCACCTCGACCTTCGCCCCCGCGAAGTCGCCACCCTCCTTCAGGGTGTCGTCGTCTGGCAAGCCTCGCGCGGCGGCGAATGGGTCGCCATCCTTCGCTTCCCCCGCATCGTCAACGCCCGCCTTACACAGCAAAGCCCCTCATCACCGTGAGGGGCTTTGCTCTTTCTCTTCCCGGAACCCTGTCTCCCGGCTACCCCAGCCTCTGCTTCAGAAGGTCTCTCGCAATCGCATCCAGCACCCCATTCAGAAAGTGGATCGACTCCGGCGCCGCATAGCGCTTCGCCACCTCCAGCGACTCATTGATCACGATGGCCGCCGGCGTATTCGGGTATTCCAGCATCTCCGCGACTGCCGTCCGCAGCAGGTTTCGGTCCACCACCGGCATCCGCTCAATCCGCCAGTTCTGCGAGTGCCCCTCGATGATCTTGTCGATCTCCACCTGCCGCGCGGTCGCTACCCGGTGCAGGTCCTCCGCAAATCCTCGCGTCTCTTCATCCACATCATCCCTTGAAGGCCAGAAAAGCTTCCTCACCTCCTCCGGGCTCTGCTTCCCAAGATCGCCCTGAAACAGCATCTGCATCGTCAACTCGCGCGACTTTCTCCTTGTCCCCATCAGACTTCCACCCGCACCGGAGCATTCGCATCCGCACTGCTTTCAGACGCAGCCAGCTTCCTTTGGATCGACACCATCTCGATCGCCGCAATCGCCGCCTCGAACCCCTTGTTCCCTGCCTTCACTCCGGCCCGGTCCAGCGCCTGCTCCAGCGTCTCGCACGTCAGCACACCGAACGCATGGGGAACGCCCGTCTCCTGCTGCGATTGCCCGATCCCCCGAGCCACTTCCGTATAAATCGCCTCATAATGCGCCGTCTCCCCGCGCAACAGACAACCCAGCGTAATCACCGCGTCAAAGCGCCGCCGCCCGGAAGCCAGCCGCGTCTCAGCCAGCGTCCGTGCCGCCGAAGGAATCTCCCACGCCCCCGGCACCCTGACAATCTCGATGTCCTCCGCCGCCGCTCCGCTCCGCTTCAATCCATCGAGCGACCCCTGCAGCAGGCGGTCCGTAATCACCGCATTCCATCGCGCCGTCACAATCGCAAATCGCATCCCGGCAGCCGAAAGATCACCCTCCACCGCGACCGGCTTCCCATGTGCCGGGTTCTCCGACTCCCAGAACCCCACCCTCAGCGACTCCCCCAGCTCCACCGAAAACATCCGCGCCTGCCAGTGCGTCCCTCGCACCTCAGCCAGCTCCAGCCCGCTGTCTCCAACCCACTCCCGCACCGTCGCATAGACCGCGTCGATCTGCGTCACCTCTACCATTACTCGAGGCACTCCTGGCAGCGGCCCCAGCACCAGCTCCAGGTTTCCCACCGGCGCCAGAAACGCCGCGCCCTTGCCATCCTTGTCTTCCCAGCCCTTGCCAGGCTCAAATCCCAGCGCCCCGAACAGGCCACTCAACCTCTCGAACGCCTCCTCCGACCTGACCGCGTTCACCAGCGTTATTCCTTTGATCATCCCTCCATTGTACCCAGCCCGTAGTGTCGCCAGGTGGCCCGAAAAATGAGCTTTCAAGCGCACACATCCAGCTGTAGCATGGGACTTCCGCACAGATGCGCTACATTGCGAAGTGGCTCGCTCAGCTTATCTTGGTTCTCTCGGCTCTCCTGGCCGGTGAGTGGTCGCTCTTTAACCTGCTGAATCTTGTGCACCCCGATGGGAATGTCGACCTTGGTCCAATTCATGGTCCCAAGGCCCACGTAGAACTCACGCTTCGTTTTCTCCTCGCACTCTTTGCTGTTGCCCTCATCATTGCCGCCGACATCATAGACGTATACCTGCCGCGACGTGAACTGAGACGTTTTCGTTCAGCGTATCTGACCGGCCAGTGCGAGATTTGGCGGAGCGAACTTTTCAAGAAGCACAACGTACGCGTTAGTGTGCTCTACGTAAGAAGACGTTGGTATTGGCCATTTTGGAAGGCTTTCTATTGGGCATGGAATTATGGATTCGAGCCTCCCTATCATCACGACGCAAATATGCGCATGGCCTGTTGGCAGGGCGTCGCCGGTCAGGCGTTCGAAACCCAAATTTCCAAATGCGCGTTTTTTAGCCAGCCCGCACCGGCTAAAAAGTTTACCGAAAAGTGGTGTTTCCATAACCAGTTCAAATTTAGCTTCAGGCAGCTCAGACTCAGCAGTTCCGTCACAGGCGTAATTGGCATACCCATCATGAGAAAAGGACAAGGAGACAGTCCCTCCTACAAAACAGTTGGAGTGATCCTTCTCGACGCGTACACAAACGATGATGCGCATTTTCTCGACACAAATAAGCAGGAATTGGCTAAGTACTTCTTCAGAGTCGGGAGGATCTTGGGGTCTCTAGATATGTAGTCCAAATTGGTACTCTTCATGAAAACCGCCGTAATCTTTCGCCGGGCATCTCACCCGCGCTACCATACTGTTTACGAGGATTGCCCCATGGACGCCAAAAAGACAACCGCTCAACAACAAGCGGAGAAAACAAGGATAGACACTTCACTCCCAGCAGTCGTCATCACTGACATTCGAGTTCCGGACGAAATTTACACCGAAAACCCAGCCGAGCTCCTGATTCATCCCCCAGAACTCCCAGTGCTTAGGCATTAGCGCTATTCACCAGGTTTCGTGAGTGCTGGCACTAATGCGTAACGCCGGTCATCGATACGTCCAGTTCTTCGGCGTTCCAAGTTCGCGCATCTACTTGCGAACTTGGATTGGTCGTTCTACCGTCTGCAAGAGGTCGCCATGCCCTACGAAACCCTGCTCTACTCCGTCACCCGTCACGTCGCAACCATCACCCTCAATCGCCCGCAGGTTCTCAACGCCCTCAGCGCCAGGGTCTTCGACGAGCTCGAGGATATCTTCACCGACATGGACACGAACCCCTCTGTCCGCGTCCTTCTCATCACCGGCTCCGGAGAAAAGGCCTTCGCCGCCGGCGCCGACATCAACGAGCTCGCCCTCGCCACCGCCGCTACCGGTGAGCAGATGGCCCTTCGCGGCCAGTCCGTCTTCTCTCTCATTGAGAACTGTTGCAAGCCCGTCATCGCCCTCATCAACGGCTTCGCCCTCGGCGGCGGCTGCGAACTCGCCCTCGCCTGCACCCTTCGCCTCGCCTCCAACACCGCCAGACTCGGCCAGCCCGAGATCAAGCTCGGCATCCTTCCCGGCTATGGCGGAACCCAGCGCCTCCCGCGCCTCATCGGCACCTCACGCGCCCTCCGCCTGCTTCTTACCGGCGACATGATCTCCGCCGACGATGCCCTCCGCATTGGTCTCGTCGACGAAGTCCACCCACCCGACCAACTCCTCGCCCGCGGCCAGGCCCTCGCCTCCCAGATCGCTACAGCCGCCCCGCTCGCCGTCGCCGGAACCCTCGAAGCCGTTCATCGCGGCGCCCACCTCCATCTCCACGAGGGCCTCCGCGTCGAAGCCGAGCTCTTCGGCCAGCTTTGCGCCACCGAAGACAAATCCGAAGGCACCGCCGCCTTCCTCACCAAACGCCCCCCGCACTTCCGCGGCCGCTAACCGCCCTTTGTCATCCCCGAAGGGGATCTGCTTCTGCACTTGTCGTTGCCCGTTCCCCTGTTTGTCATCCCCGAAGGGGATCTGCTTCTGCACTTGTCGTTGCCCGTTCCCCTGTTTGTCATCCCCGAAGGGGATCTGCTTCTGCACTTGTCGTTGCCGGTTCCCTGTTGTCCTCCCCGAAGGGGATCTGCGTCTTGCCCCTCGCATCGATCCACCCCCACCGCACTCACCAAAACTATTTCTGCTCGGCAACACTGCCCGGTGGTAGAGTGGCTCTCGCCACCTGAATACTTTTCCTGCCTCGAAACGATCCGCATCGCCGAACCACCATTTAGGCGGGTGGTACCACCCTTCCGGCCCCGAAATCACGATCGCCCTGCTTACAGGCAAGTTGTGTTGCGCCCAATCTCTCCCGAGGAAAATCTATGACCATCCGTCCAAAGTTCATCCTGGAACTCTGTGTAGTTCTACTCCCAGTCGCTTCTTCCATCGCCCAGATCCAGACTTCGGGCGCTACACCCTCCGCATCGCTCGCCGCCACCGCACCCACCGTCGTACCCGCGCTCATTCCATTCTCCGGAGTGGCCCTTGACCGCGATGGCCACCCACTCAGCGGCGAGACCGGCATCACCTTTCTCTTCTATAAAGACCAAACCGGGGGCGAGCCACTTCTCACAGAGACCCAGAGCGTCGTTCCCGATCCGGCCGGTCACTACACCGTCCACCTCGGAGCCAGCAGGAGCAGCGGCATTCCCGTCGATCTCTTCGGCTCCGGCGAAACTCGCTGGCTTGAAGTGCAGATCGCCGGCGAAGCGACCCAGCCCCGCACTCTCTTCACCAGTGTCCCGTACGCGCTGAAGGCGGCAGATGCGGCCACCCTTGGCGGCTATCCCGCGTCAGCATTCCTGCTCGCAGGATCGGCAGCCCAACCCTCCGTCACGTCTGCCATCCACTCGCTTGCCGCCGCGGCCGTCACTAACGTTACTACCACGGGAGGAACTACCGGCGTGATCCCCGTCTTCAGCGGCACTACCTCGGTCATCAATTCGAAGCTCTACTACACGGGCGGCTTCCTCGGCATCGGGAAGACTCCCACCGTCGCTCTCGATATCCTGGGCACGACAGACTTCGGCGGCCAGACGGTGTACCTGAAGACAAGCACCGCCACCACGGCCACCGGATATCCTTCGCACTCACTCCAGTTCCAGACCTCCGGCTATAACTCCTCTTCAGCGGCAGCGGTCTCGCCTTACCTGGAGTTCGAAGGAGAGATCGCAGGCAACAACACCTCCCTTCCAACAGCCTCGCTTCATCTCCTCTCCGGCTCGGGCACCGGCCTTCCCGGCGAGACCGGCCTCTACTTCAATCACGATGGCACCATCCACTTCGCTACCGGCCAGACCTTTCCAGGCGGCACCGGAGGTGGCGGCAGCACAGGCGCCCCGGTCTGCGTTGCGGTTGATGGCGGCTTCGGCGGCGGTGGCACCACCTTCGTCGGCCCAACCATCACCATCCCGGCTGGAGGAGGCTGCACACCCTGGTCTGGCTTCACCAAGACCGCCGGCACCGTCGTCTTGTTCACCAGCGGTACCGCCTGTCTTTCAACCGATGCCAAGAAGCTGACCGTGAGCGTCTCGAGCGCCGACCCGGACTTTCTCGGTGTCGGCTCAACCGCATCGGATTTCATCCAGTTGACCCGGGCTTCCACCACCGGCACCTTCACCAGCGGCTCTGACCAGGGCTACTTCAGTGGAAGCGCCGTCCAGGTAACCTGCTCCTCCAGTCTCCTCACCCTCAACGAGAACAACGACTAGCTGCTCCTGCATTGGGTAGAACGACGAGCTGCTCCTGCATCGGGTACTCGCAAGCGCAGGAATGGCATTGAAACCCATTCCGGAGATCAATGCCCCACCCATCGCGTTTTTGCGATGGGTGGGGCATTTGACAGCCCCTTCCCGTCATCCATTTATCTGGTCACGCTCTTCATCTGTTGGCCCACTACACTTTTGCCTGTCATCCACTAGCCCACTACACTTTTGCCTGTCATCCACTAGCCCACTACACTTTTGCCTGTCATCCACTAGCCCACTACACTTTTGCCTGTCCTCCACGCAGGGGATCTGCGTCTCGCTTCAGGCGTCTCACACGAACTACCCTCCTCCACCTCTTGCACAAGTGTCATCCTGAGCGAAGCTTCTTGCAGTCTCACCGCAGGAAGCGCAGTCGAAGGACCTGCGGTTCACCATCAGCGCCAGACTCCTCAACCAGCAACGAGCGTTCTCCAAGAAACCGAGTTTCGCCCCCATCCGTAGAATTTCATCAAATCCATCGAAATGACTTGACGCCACCATCCGTTCGGTGATCTTCTAGATATTCGCTTCTAAGAAAAAGTAAGAGATGTGCGGTTCACCACCTGACTCTCTGTTTCACCTTCTCCCGTACCCACAATCGTCCTCAGAACCAGACCTCGTCATAAGCCAGGTTTCTTTCTTGCTTTCGCAGGTCCAAAGCTAACCCGTTTCTTTCGAAGATTTTGAGCGAAAACGACGGGAGGGGGGTACCCACCATGCACTCACAATCCGAAACCTGGAACCAGACCCACAACGAGAGTCACGCCCAGCCAATCCGCACCCGCCGGTGCCGCCACATCTTTACCGCCGGTCGCCAGTGCGGCAGCCCCTGCCTCCGTGAAGAGCAGTTCTGCTACTTCCACCACACCACCCGGCGCCCCGTCTCCAACCCAAAGGCCCGGGCCGCACGCATCACCACCTACGACCTCCCCGTTCCCGAAGACCGCGACGCCATCCGCGCCGCCATCGCTCAGGTCATGCATGACATCGCCAACAATCACATCGACCTGCGCCGTGCCGGCCTCATCCTCTACAGCCTTCAAATTGCCCTCTCTGCCCTGCCCAAGGAGCCTAGAATGCCTGGTACATTCAGCAGCATCTCCGCCGCCGCCCGCCCCGCAACCCGCCGCAAATCCAACCGTAACTTGCCTGCAGTCAGTCAGATACCCGCCGAACCGTTGATCAAGGAAGCTGTCTTCGACATCAGCCATGGTCTCATCGCCCCGGAAGCCTTCCTCGAGTCCGAACTCAGTGAGGAAGAGGAAGACGAGGAGTACGATCCCGGCGACGAAGTTCAGCAAGACGGGCGCCTCCTTCGCGACTGTCTCGGCTACCAGCTCCTCAAAGAAGTCGAACTCTACGAGGCTCGGCAGGAGGGCTACCAGGCGGCTCGCGCCGACCTCCTCAAGGAAGCCGAACCCGAAGCCCCGCAAGGGAAAGCAGGCATTGACATCGACGCCGCCGAAGACCCTGCAGACACGGCTGCAGACCCTCGGCAGAGGAATCACACGCAAGACACACCCTCTCCCTTGATATGCTTGCAGAGTGCGTCACCAAAGCCCTTTCCACCTCCTGTCCTTGAAGAAAACCCCGGCCACGCTCTCGTTCGCGATCGCCATGCTCCTTCTCGTCTCTGCCGGATGCAATCGCTCGACCGCCGTTTCCGACTCGGCCGCACAGGCCGTATCCGTGCAGCAGCAGGCTCAACAGCGCGCTCAGGTTGAGCTGATCCGTCAGCAGATCGACCTTATTCCGCCGCCCTCGAAGAGCCGTTACCTCGCCGTCCACTCCCTCACCACCTGGGAGAATCCGTACCTCACCGTGCAGGGTGGCATGGTCACCCTGCACGTCACCCTCGCCGACGCCAATACCAGCGATCTCGGCGTTGGAGGGATCTTGCGCCCTGTCGCGGCCCGCCGTCAGGACCTCAACATCCGCACCTCCGACCTGCCGACCGCGCTCAATGCCGTCCCCCAGAGCGCCTGGCCCTACGGTCGCGTCGTCGCTATCGAGGAGGCCCACGACGCCCCCCTCAAGGCCCGCCCGGAGATCCGCCGCAACATGGAAACCGCCATGAACCTCCTCAACGACCTCGGCGTCGTCGTCTACGAATGGACTGAGTCCGGCAATCCCGCCAGCACCTCGCTCCGATGAAGGTCTTCATCAAACTGGCTCGATGGTTTTATAGAAGCCGTTGGATGGCCGTCATTCTGAGCGCAGCGAAGAATCCCGCGAGGTCACCGGGCGCCCCGAGCGAACGACCTTTTCAACTCCAGAAGCGGCATTTAGCTTTTGCTTTCCCTTTTGTTGCCCCACCGCAAATCGCCTCTCTTGCCCTCACCGCCCTCACCGCAACCCTAGGCTGCCACCGCAGCGACTTCCCCGAGACTCCCGACGGCTATCGGGAGTTCGCCTACGTCTCGAACGGCGGCGCCAACACCGTCTCTGTCCTCGACCTCGTTTATCTCCGTCCCGACCGTACCCTGCAGGTCGGCCCTGGACCCTCCGGCATGGCCGTCAATCCAGTCAGGAATGAGGTCTACGTCGTCAACACCGGAGAGAAGTCAGGCAACGGCAGCATCTCCGTCATAGACACGGACAGGAACATGGTCGTCGCTACGATGCCCGTCCACAAGCAGCCCTACTTCATCAGCGTAGATGCCGCCGGACGCCGCGCCTATGTTGCCAACTCAGGCTCGAACACCGTCTCCGTCATTGACCTCGATCTTCGTCGCGAGATCGCCGTCGCAGGCACAGGAGAGCAGCCAGGCCTCGCCCGCATCTCTCGCGACATGCGCTCGCTCGTAGTCACCAACCGCGGCAGCAACAGCGTCTCCATCTTCTCGGTTGACCCAGCCGAACCGCCGTCCGCCGCCGGGCAGCAGCCGCAGCCACTCCACTTCCGTTCCACCTTCTCTGGCTGCCCCGGCGCGACTGACGCCGTCATCCTTCCCGACTCCTCGAAGGCTTTCATCGCCTGCTCCGCCGGTCATCAGATCATGGCCATCAACCTCGCTGCCGCCCCTGACTCCTGGGCCGCCAGGCAGAACCCGTCTCTGCTCACCGATCACGTACTGGCCCTGCTCGACGTCGGCGAAACGCCCGTCCACCTCGCCATGAAACCCGATGGTGGGGAACTCTTCGTCTCCAACTTCGGCTCCAGCTCCATCTCCGAAGTCTCCACCTACACCAACGAGGTCGGCAGTACCTACCCTATCGGCAACAAGCCCGTCCACGGTCTCGTCAGCGCCGACAACAGCGCGTTATGGGTGGCGAACTTCGGTGCCGATTCGCTTTCGCTCTACAGCATCGACGACGGCAAGCTGATCAGCAGCCTCCGTACGGGGTCCGCCCCTGATGTCCTCGCCTTCTCCGCCGACGAACATCTCCTGCTCGCCGCCGACGCCCATTCCGGCGACGTCAGCGTCATCCGCACACAGAGCAAGCTGGGGCCGTCCCTCTTCACCATCATGCCCGCCGGCCCGTCTCCCAACGATATCGTCGTCAAAGCCATGGCCGCTAAAAACTGAAGGTTGATCGAAGGTCCCTACACAAAGCGCTTTACGAACGCAGTCGCTGAAATGATCCGGGTGCCATTATGCCGGACAAGGGCGAGCAGACCATCTTTATCGCCAGTTACTAGAATGTCCGCACCACCGGCTTCGGCCATTGCAAGTAGAAAATTGTCCTCTGAATCGGGAGAACGAACGACGTGCGGCAGCGTTTCCACCATCTCCGCCATCCTCTTCAGTTGGTTGAGCATTCGACCTGCTTGATGCGGACGAATACGGGCCACAGGTACGGCTTAGTCAAGGTCTGTTTCATCTCTCTTAATTGCTCATCACTCAAAATGAGAGTGAAAGCACCATCGGTCCACGTCTGGTAGATCCTGCCCGGAATACCGGACTCGATCAGGAGCGCAGAGATGAGGATATTTGTGTCAAGAATAACGCGCATGCCGCGCTTCTACTTCACAGCGAGCCGCTTGCTCCGTTGGTCCGCACGAACGTCCTGGACGGCGCGATCGATCATGGATTGCAGTTCATCCGGCGCTGTGTCTGCGTTTCGGGCTTTGATATCGAGGACGGTTTGATGAAACACTTGGATCCGCACAGCGTCCTCGATAAACTTTGAGAGATCGCCCTTTCTCATTCCCTTCGAGATAAGAAAACTGCGGAGAGCGAGATCAGTATCCTTCGAGACCTTGATGTTCCACCGGATCTCATCTTCCATTTCACCCCTCCGAACACACAGCTACACAATTTATACATCCGAGTCGCAGACGGATCAAACCTGCCGGGCGAGCACCAGCGTAATGTCGTCCGGCTGTTCTTCAGCCCCAATCCAGGCATCGAGCGCCTGCATCACCTGCGCCGAAATGACATGCAAAGGTTCATCGCGATACCTCGCGACGACCTCCATCAGTCGCTCCTCGCCGAAGTCCCCGAAGTCGTTCTCAGGCTCCGTAACACCGTCCGAATACGCAACCATGATGTCGCCAGAACGCATCTGGAAACGGTCTTCGTCGTACCGCATTCCATCCATCAGCCCGACGACCGTTCCACCCGCATCAAGCCGCCGAATACTGCCGTCCCTGCTCAGCACAAGCGGCGGAAGCTGACCGGCATTCGAGTAGGTCATCCACGAAGTCGCCGCATCGTAGTGAGCAAGGAAGAGCGTCGCATACTTCTCCGGCTGCGTGCTGCGGTAGAGATGCCGATTCAGCAGCGAGAGAATCCGTCCCGGCGACTGGAAGAGTTCTCCCGCATCGTCGCCGATCTCTTCGCGGCTCACCGTAAGTCCATCGACAGCAGACTCCGAGTACAACACCTCTTCACTGGCGAAACGATAGGCGCGCACCGCCGAGTGCAGCGTCGCCATCAGCAGCGCCGCCGAGATGCCTTTCCCACTGATATCTCCCAGCGCAATGCCCACACCCGTCTCCGTCCGCACCTTGCCATGCGCGTTCGCCTCGCTATGGAAGACGATGAAGTCGTAGTAATCGCCGCTCACCGACCGCGCCGGCCTGCACACGCCATGCAGTTGCAGGTTCGCGAGATCGCAGTCTGCATGCGGGAAGAGGTTCGCCTGTACCTCCTGCGCGATGGAGAGCTCGTTCTGCAGGCGCTCCTTCTCCTGCTGCTCGATCAGGAGCCGCTGGAGCGATCCGGTCATGTCGTTGAACGATTTGCCAAGCTCCGAAAGCTGGTCTACACCCTTCACCTTGATCCGATGGTTGAAATCACCGCGGTCGATACTCTCGGTCGCCTCATAGAGCTCCGCCACCGAACCGGTGATGGTTCTCCCCAGGCGAACTGCAAGGTACAGCGCCAATGCCTCAATAAGCGCGAAGACAATGATCAGGACGATCAGAGCGATACGGTAGAAGCTGGTGATCACGCCACCCAGCGATCCTCCGAACAACTGCCGGTAGAGCAGCGAGGGTCGTGAATCCACCCTGATCGGCACGTTGTCCGTCGCGCCGGTGTCCCAGTTGGTAACGCTGATCGTCGAGACGAAGCTGACCTGGATATCTGCCACGTTCACCGGTGGCGGTGCGCTCCCGCCGGAGACGGCGTTGGTTTGCGCCCTGCTCCTTTGCTGGCTGGCGGTCTTCACTCTTCCCTGCGACTCCTCGTCGCTGGTCTTCGCGACCGTCGGCAGTGCAAAAAGCTCGGTGCGTCCGAGACCGTCTGCCACCAGGTCCATCAGCCTCACATCCACCGGCAGGCTGGTAAGCAGGCTCACCTTGCGCTGATCGGCGAGTACCTGCTGGTTGATGGCGACGAGGTAAAGCTCGTCCTCGTCGAGAATGAGACCACTGAAGTGACCGTCGGCAAGCGAGGACGCCCAGACCGGCAGACCGAGCGGAACCCTCATCCTTGTCGTCCCCGCAGCACCGGCGAGTGTTGTCGTCTCGCTGAACTCGATGGGCACACCGTCCAGGAAGATCCTGCTCTGCGTGTGCAGCGGAGTCCTGGCCATGTCCAGCGGATTCCCTTCGCGCTCGGAGGGAAGGGCAGCGATGAGGTCGCCCGTCCTCATGCCAGTCTTCTGGCTCGCGGCGAATCCCGCTGCCTGCATCATGCGGTCGAAACGATTGCCGTTCTGGCCGCGCATACGGTCCCGTTCCGCGAGCAACCGGGTGTCGGCCAGGTGAATGGCGAACTGGCCCGCCGCCACATAGGCCAGCACCGACACCAGCGTCACTCCAAGAACTACCGGGGCCACTCCGAAGAGCAGGTAGGTAAGGATCAGGCGACTGCGCAAACTCCAAAGCAACCGGCTGCGCACGAAACGCAGCGTCAGCGGAATGGCCACACCGAAGAAGGCAATGCCATCCAGCCACAAAAGCAGGCTGAAGAGGCTTCCCCACCCGCCTGGGATCCATTGAAGCAGATCCAAGACGACGAACTGAATTGCGAGCCAGAATGCAGCAGCAGCCAGCCCTCGCTTCGGCGGATGCCGTAATAGATCTAAGAACCAGGTCTTGTTGAGAGGTCTTTTTTCGAAGGGCGGCATCGTCCGTTATGCCTCCCGTTCAGCCTGCCGGGCCAGGGCGAGCGTGTAACGAGTCGCGGAAAAGTGGGCTCCGGCAAGAAGAAGCAAACCGGAGAGGAAAGCCCACATCATCAGTCCAACGGAGATGTAGAACGGACCATAGACAGACTGGAAATCCAGCCACGGAAGCGCCTTAATGTAGAGGAACTTTGCGACCTCCCAGAGCGCTCCGATAACTATCGCGGTCGGGAGCACGGCGCGCGCTGGGACCCTTCGGTTCGGCAACACCCAGTAGATAAGGAAGAAGAGGAGGATGCTCGTCAGGCCACCGACGATGTGCAGGAACCACGCAGCAACAAATCTGAATACGAAGTTGTCGGTGTGGCCAAAGAAAATCCATGCCACCACCGACTGCTGGCCCGCGGTAAACGCGACCGAGATCATTGAGAGTGCTCCAACAGCGAATGCCAGCAGAAGCGATACGAGCTGATTGTGTAAATAATTCCGATTTTTCTTGACGCCCCAGACACTGTTGAGAGCAACTTCAAGCGGCAAAAAGACTCCGGTCGAGGTGATCAGGAGCATGACCAGCGAGAAGACCTGAGTCCCCTTCCTGGGATGAGCCAGCATTTGCATATTCCGCATGATAAAGTCCTGCCCGACAGGAAGAAAGCTACGCATCATGTCGCCCACGACGGCCTCCATCGAACGAGAGTGAAAGACTTGCCGGGTGATCGTCAGCAGGAGCACGATAAACGGAAATAGGGAGAGAATGACATTAGCGGCGACGCTGAAGGCGTAGGTGTGAACGTCCGTTCCAGCCATGTAGCGGGCGAGTGCGACGAACTGGTTCAAGCCGCTGCGAGGCACTTGGGAACGCAGACTTTCGAGCGGCTCAGCTTCACCAGTCGCCGCTTCTGCATCCCGGCGTTCTTCATCCGGCTCGTCCGATCGCGCTGGTGTAAGGAATGGCATGAGTTGGCGTGTTCAAAACGTGTAGCGAGAGGACCTGGACATCAGGACTCAGCCTTCGATGCTAGCAGACTGAATGCGCTCGATTGCCCATCGCGCCGCCTCAGCAAGGATGGCGTCTTCGCCCGCAGACCATTCCCGCAACTTCGGGAGAAACTCAGGCATCTCGCTGTTACCCATCGCGATGGCAACGTTGCGGTGGAGTCTCTTTCTTCCTGTGCGTTCGAGCGGCGACCCTTTGAACCAGCGCTTGAACTCGCCAGAATCCATGGCGGCCAGGTTTGCGAGGGAAGGGTTCACCAGCTCCTGCCTCACCTCCATGACGGTGCTTATGCCGGACGAATGCGGATGGTCTCCACCGCACTGCATTGTGTCGCTCTCTTCCTGGTTCCTGTTTCTTCTGTTCCAGGGGCAAACGTCTTGACAGATATCACAGCCAAAGATCTGCCGCCCCATGGCCTCGCGGAGCTCCGGAGCGATAACCCCCTTTTTCTCGATCGTGAGATAAGCGATGCACAGGGATGCATCCATCTCGCGCGGAGCGACGAGCGCGTTGGTGGGACAGGCATCGATGCAGCGAGTGCAGGTCCCGCAGCGGTCGGGAGCGACATTCAAGGTGGCGTGATCGCTCACAGGCAGCGACGTAACGATGATGCCGAGCAGGAGCCACGAGCCACGTTCCTGATTGATGACACAGGTATTCTTGCCTACCCAGCCGATGCCGGCGCGAGCTGCAAAATCCCTTTCTACAACCGGGCCCGTATCGACGTAGCAGCGGGTCTGGCACGAGACGTCTCTAAGGAGACGGGCTTCTACTGCCTTCAGCCTGCCGAGCAGATCATGGTGATAATCGGTCGGGACCAGGTCTGCTTCGGGATCTCTGCGGCCTGACCATGCGTAGCGACCGATCCAACCTGTATCCGAAGGCGCGGACTCTATGGAGAGTGGGTCCGAGGAGGAGTAGTCGACAGCACAGACGATGACCGAGCGGGCCCAGGGGATCGCCACCTGCAAAGCGCTCCGAAGCAGGGTGCCCTCAGCATCGCGACGCTTCAGGTACTCCATCTCACCTGCCCGGCCCTGTTCCACCCACGAGGCGAATCGATCGCCACGCTGTAGAGCCGACTGGTAGGACTCAGCTTGGACGATACCTGACAGGCAGAAGCCGGCCTCGCGCGCGGATGTTTCTACAGCTGTTTCAAGCTCCTGCGACCACCTTGAGTCAGTCGGAATTGAAAAATCCTGCATGTTCAAACTTGGCCTGAACTTCGCGGCTGTCTCCTGGTAATCGGATTGTACGCATCTCTATCGCAGCAATTGCGCACCGCCTGCTTTGCCGGTAGACTTTAGAAGTCCTCGCGGAGATCCGGATCCTCGGAAGTTCGCACGGAGAGGTGGCAGAGCCCGGTTGAATGCACCTGACTCGAAATCAGACATAGGCGTAAGTCTATCGGGGGTTCGAATCCCCCCCTCTCCGCCATATCAACTTCATCGGATTCAGACCAGCAACCCACAACTCCCAGGTGCGACAGCTTAGACTTGAAGCCGATGCTCAACCGGGGTTATGCGTACAGGACGGTCATAAGCAGCAAACAGAGTGGAGCAACCCTGCTCTCCCACCTGGCGACCCTCTACCCACACTCGACTTCACAGGCCTGGCAACAAAATCTGCACAACCGCGAAGTGACTGTCAACGGCGTCACCGCCTCCGGCAGAGAATCGCTCGCTCAAGGTCAACGTGTTGTCTGGAACCGTCCACCCTGGATCGAACCAGAAACTCCTCAGCACTTTGAAGTCCTTTTTGATGACGCTCATCTGCTAGCCGTTAATAAACCCGGCGGGCTACCCACCCTACCCGGTGGGGGTTTCATGGAAAATACCCTTCTGCGGCTGGTGCAAAAGCGAACCCCAAACGCCAACCCTGTCCACCGCTTGGGCCGAGGCACTACCGGAATTGTGCTCTTTGCCAAAACTCGGCAGGCGGTGTCGAAATTGTCCGCGGACTGGAACACGCACAGGGTTCAAAAGGTCTACCTTGCCCTGGCTCAGTATGCTGCACGGTTGAACACCTACGAGATTCTCGCGCCCATTGGCCTCGTACCTCATCCGCTGATTGGTTCCGTGTGGGCCGCCAACTCGAACGGCAAGCCGTCGAAGTCAGTAGCGAGGGTGGTCTCACGCACGACAGATACGACAACCTTTGAGGTAAGCCTGCATACGGGCCGCCCTCATCAAATCAGAATTCACCTGGCCTTTATCGGCCACCCGCTTGTAGGCGATCCTCTGTACGGCGTAGCCGGTAAGCCTCTTCAAAATCTGCCCGGTCTTCCAGGCGATGGAGGTTATCTTTTGCACGCCAAATACCTGAAGTTCCGTCACCCGATAACAGGAGACCAGATCGACCTCAACGCAGATCTACCATCCGGATTTTCAGTGCATCCATAGGTTCACGCCGAGACCTCGATCACGATGGCGGTTGCAACCGGTGCACAGAGCACCCGCCTCTTCTCCATTGAGAGAACAGGCATGAACGTTTCCATGCTGCACGATACTGAACCAATCCTCTTTATGTGTGCCAAGAACGCAGTCTACGCAAACGTCATCTCTGCAATCGGCGACATTAACTTCCTGCCTGACCGCGTCCGACACTTTGGATGAGATCCGCCCATCCTTGCTCAAGATGCATATGGGCGGAAGCAGGGTGTAATGCCTGCGCACAGTCCTAGTTCCTAGCCTCTTGCGGAAGCTTCACCTTGACCGTGGTGCCCTTCCCCGGAGTCGATTCAATGTCGATGTCCCCTTTATGACGGTCAATAATCTCACGGGTAATGTAGAGGCCAAGTCCGTTGCCAAGATCCCCTTTGGTGCTGAAGAACGGCTGAAACATCAGCTCCTGCTGCGCGGCCGTCATTCCGCCGCCGTTATCCCTGACCACGATGTGCACCCATTCGCCATCGGCATGTGCCTCCATACTGACCTGGCCTCCGACCGGGACTGCGTCGATCGCGTTCGACAACAGGTGGGCAACAGCCTGCCGAAGTTGACTCACGATGCCGAAGATCCGAATCCCTGCAGAATCGTCACAGCTGACGGTGACGTTTCTGTTCCTTATCTTGGCCGAGAATAGCCGCAATACGTCATCAAAGAGTTCCCCGACCGTGGTACGAGACTCCTTGTCGGAGTTCTCTGACGTCCAACGAAGTGTCTGTTTTACAACTCCGGAGATCCGCTCGAACTCATTGTCCAGAAGACCGAAATATTCCAGGGCCTGCTTATCATCCTGGGCGCGAGCTTTAAGAAGGTAAAGAACATTGGTGACTGCTTCCAGGGGGTTATTGATCTCATGAGCGAAAAAACTGGTCATTCGACTTGTGAACGCGAGCTTATCCGTGACCCTGAGCGTAGCTTCCCGCTGCTTACGTTCCGTCAAGTCGATGCTGGCACCGATCCAACCGGCCCTTCCCGCTCCCTTCCGCCGGAACGGAACGATATGAACAAGGTTCCAGGTTTCCTTCGCCGGTCCCCCCTGTTCACTCGAGCGCAGAAATCGGACCTCCTCCTCAAACTCTTCTTCATTGGCCACCGCTTTTGCCCAAAGCACTGCACATCTCTCGCTATCTTCATCAACCAGCCTGCCTGGTCCAAACCATAGGCCTTCCGAGGCTAGACCTTCCTCATCCCATCGCGCATTCGCGTAGGTAAGATAGCCGTCATCGGTAGCGGCAAAGATCTTGATGGGAAGCGTGTGCGTCAGCTTGTTAAACCGGGCCGCATTGATCTCCGCCTCTTCCTCTGCTCGTCTCAAACCAATTGTGTTCAAGGCGGCGAGGAACTCGCGGGCCGATTCGACTTCAGCTGAACTCCATGGCACGCTCTGCCCTCTCAGGGTCTCCTGCCAGGATGCAAAAGAGGTTCGCGGATGGAGTCGCTGGTCCCGCTCGATGCCCTTGACGGGCTCACCGGCCCATTTCACGGTCTTGACCACTTCCGGCCGAAACCACAGGATGTAGCGCTGACGAATGTCAGAGATCTTGATGGCCAGCATTCCGCTCGCTGTTGCCGTCACGTCTGTGGTCCATGGAAGCTCCGCGCTAAGAAAGCTCGAATGGTAAACCCCCATATTCTCATGGTTGTTGAGCCAGGTAACCAGTTCGCGGATGGCACTCTTCGGCGGGGTCAGGCCTAGACTCCGAATGTCACCGTCCAGAGAGAGAACCACGCCTGCCGCGTCCGTGACCTTCATGAGCGAAGCCAGTTGCGTGGCAATGCCTGCCAGATAGTCGTTCTCGGCAGCGATGAGCGTCATCATTTGACGCTGGACGTCGTGAAACTTCACCAGGGTTGCAAGTTTTGAAGCAGTCGCGAACGATGTGAGCTGCGTCCCCACCATCTTGCTCAGGAGATCGCAGGCGCTACGAAAGAGGTAAGGAACGAGACGCGGCTGAGAGTGATGACAGCTCATCAGTCCCCAAAGGCGGCCTTCACAGATGATCGAGATCGACATCGATGCCATCGTTCCCATGTTGCGCATGTATTCCAAGTGAATCGGAGATACGCTGCGCAGTACGCAGAGCGACATATCGAGTGTCTTCGTATCTCCTTCGGCGGCGCCCATAAGCGGGATGGGATCGTATTCCGCGTCTGGGATGATGCGAACGGTATTTTCGATATAAAGGGCACGAGCTTGCGCGGGAATGTCACTCGCGGGGAACCGCAGATCCAGATAGCTCGGCAGGACACCGTTGTTGGCTTCGCTCAGGACCGTGCCGTGACCGGCAGAGTCGAAAGAATAAAGGAGTACTCGGTCGAAACCGGTGATCGCTGAGACTTGCTTGGTGATCGCATCGCAAACCTCGGTCTCGCTTCGAAGCTTTGCGAGCGTGGCCACGAAGTTCGTCATCACCGCGTTCATCATCTCGGCACCGACAAGCTGATCCTGACGCTCGAACTCGAGTATCCGACGACCGTCGACACAATGCGTCAGGATGCTGCAAAGCTCTTCCCCCAATCGGAAAGAGCCCAGGTAGGTGATTAGTCCCGGAGGGTCTGTAACTCCTCTAAGCTCGCGGATCGTGGACATCACTTCGCGGGGCAGAAACAGGTCAAGCGACGACCCTATCAGGAGCCTTGTCGGCGGTTTAAGGAACTGCTCCGCATTCGCACTTGCAAACGTGACTCTCTCCTCCCCGACACTCATACCGAGTAAAAAGCCGTGAGGCTGAATGCTCCCAGGTACACGGATTGGCTCATCGGCGCAGGATGCGAGATCGAGGCTTTGGTCTCTGTTGTTTTTTGCGCGATCACCAGCCTGTGTCTCGCGGCCGTCGTTCGATAGTTCAGACATTCATTGTCCTTGAAAAGTGGTCACGCCGAAGCGGACATTCCAGTTGGCAAAATCCGAAAAAAGAAGCTTTGCAGCAAAGATTACCGTATCTGCGTACTGGTCGGGAACTCTCCGGAGGAGCTCTCTCATCTCTTGCCACATCTGGCCCGAACGTTCTCCGTAACCCCGGAAGTAGGTATCGCCGTCGCCGGGGGCCAAGGATAAGACCTTCTCGACATGGCGCGCGATGTATTGACCCCCTAGAGTGGAGCCTTCGATTACATACATTGTCCCAAGCACTTCCGCTGTGTTGCGTGCGGTAAGACTCGGCCCCGGATAGAGGTCCTCCGGCAGCTGCGACGAGAAGAACCTCAGGTCCGCTGCAAGCAGAGCGCTTCGCTGTCGCGCATGGAGTTGCTCGCGTAAATCGCCGCGAGTTACACCCTCTGCCCAGATCTCCCAACCCCGAATAAATCCATAAAGGCTTCTCAGTGTGTCGATATAGCCGGACCGATCGAGTTCCGGCTCCATAACTCGCATGGACTTCTCTGCCCGATCATGATCTAACGCCGTCTCTCGCTTCAATAACTCAAGATCCATGGTTCTATTGTGCGTGACGAAGGCTGCCAGGACCAACTCGATTCCATCGCCTAAGAACCGGGCCGGGTCTGAGTAAACATGCCGACATTTTATGTGGCCCTTTCTTGCACTCTATTGCTGGCTTAGGCCGAAGGTCGTTAAGGCAGCAGTAGACCTGTGGCCGGCAGGTGGCGTCGGCATAGTCAGCATATCGGCAGCTGTGCCTAGCGTTTGGTATGAGACTTAAGGCTCCAGTTCAACGGCATCTTAGAAATGACGTGGATGGGACAAAGGCCGCGAATCCCGAGTGCAAGGTCATACTGCTATCCGGCTAGGGGATGTGCGTAGATCTGCTCCCGAGAGCTCGAGACCGTGGCCATGACTTCGCCTTTACTGGCGAAGCCGCTTCATCCTACGGAATTGCTGCGTGTGATATTTCAGCAGAATTCGGCTTGGTCGGTTGACACTCAGGCAAAGGAAACAGCAGGTTCTTATCGCAGCATCCAAGGGCCAGAACGGGCGTAAGCCAATAGAACTTAGGAAACAGAAGGTTGCGATCGTGGACTTCAGCTCCAACCCTGCAAACAAGAACGCCACCGGGTCACCGGCGCCTCTCGAGAGTACGACTTTAGATTCGCTGTACGAGAGTGAACGACGTCTAAGGGCGCTTGTAACAGCAAGCTCCGACGCGGTGTACCGGATGAGCGCCGACTGGAAGGAAATGCACCAGTTGAGGCGTCACATGGAGAGCCAGGCGTTTCTCGCGGAAACGGAAGATACCAATGCAAACTGGCTCAATGAATACATCCATTTGGATGATCAGCCTCGCGTGCAAGCTGCCATCAGGGGCCGCAATTGCACAGAAGAGCATCTTCGAATTGGAGCACCGCGTAATCCGAGCAGACGGAACTCTCGGGTGGACGTTGTCGCGGGCTGTGCCACTGCTGAACGACACAGGCCAAATCTGCGAGTGGTGCGGTATGGCATCCGACGTCACTGAGCGGAAACTGGCGTTAGAACGCGAGCGTGAGAGCGAACGACAGCTTCACCAGGTCCTGGAAGTCACAGCGGGTGGCGTCTTCAGCCTGAACACGGACTGGGAGTTCACCTACCTGAACGGCAATGCCCGCAGGATCCTGGCGACGAGTGGAGAGTTGCTGGGCCGAAACTACTGGGAGGTTTATCCGGAAAACAACCACTCAGACTCAATTTTCTTCAAGAACTATCACTCTGCCATGAATGAAGGGATTCGGAGCGATTTCGAGGGCTACTACCCCGAGCCCTATGAAAGCTGGTTTGAAGTCATCGTGCGCCCAACCCCTCAGGGCATAACCGTTTTCTTCAGAGACATAACAGCCACCCGAAAGGCAGCGGCGGCACTCCTTCAAAGTGAAAAGCTGGCAGCCATGGGTCGCTTGGCGGCGACGATTGCGCATGAGGTCAACAATCCGCTGGAAGCAGTGACTAACCTGATCTACCTGGCACGGACGAGCGACACATTGGAAGAAGCGATAGAGTATCTGGGTTCAGCGGACGAGGGGCTTTGCCGTGCTGCTGCAATCACCAATCAGACACTCCGTTTTCACAAGCAGTCGACGCACCCCTCGGAGGCCACAAGCTTCAGTCTCATCTCGGGAGTGTTGTTTCTTCACCAGGGCAGGATCAAAAACTCAAACGTGAAAGTTGAAGAACGCCAGCGCGCGTCCGTTCCACTTCTCTGCTTTGAAGGGGAGATACGGCAGGTGATAAGCAATCTCATCGGGAATGCTACCGATGCCATGCAAGAAAAGGGCGGCCGACTGCTGATGAGAAGCCGGAATAGACGCAATTGGCAGACAGGGCAAACTGGCTTAGTGCTCACCGTGGCCGACATGGGCCCCGGAATGTCCGGCAAGACACCTAAGCGGATCTTCGATGCCTTCTATACGACGAAAGGAGAAGCCGGAACTGGCTTGGGCTTTGGGTGAGCAGCGAAATAGTTGCTCGGCATCACGGGTCGCTCAGGGTGCGAAGTTCGCAGAAGCAAGCTCACTCTGGCACGGTGTTTACGCTTTTCTTCCCTTTCGATGCAGCTATCCGCTCACATGTGAAAACTGACTGATCTGCATCGCTCGTTATTCTGTGTAAAAGGCAGAGCGGAAAAGGTTGTTTAGGCGAAACTGGCAATAACGCCAGGAGAAGCAGATGTACGCAGTTCCCGCAATCTGCGTAAAGCACTCCGAAGGCGGAGAGGATGAACCAAGGAGAGAGATGCAGCCGGTCATCCTTCGCGCCCGATAATAGCCACTTCAGCGCTGCCCCCCTCAGGCAGGTTTACGACGATGCTTGCGATCCCTGAGAGAAGAATGTAGACGTGCTTCGGTTGTTCGTCCTGCACTTGAAGCTGGGTACGCAATGGGAGTTCGACCATCTTCGAAAGGTCGATCAGACGTTTGCGACTAACCGGCGAGAGGGCTTCGAGCAGCCGATTCGTACGTGGTGCGGCCGTGGGCCTCCCGGTTGCGACGAGGCCAAAGTCCGCATAGATGAGAGACATCCTGAATAGCCAGTTCTCTCATGCGAGACTACGCACTCAGACCGCAAGCGTCGGTTCGCAAAACCACACTACCCGATGCGAGACATTGCCTCGACTGAAATAACGCACTCGGCAGGTCCGTTTCGATGGGAGCCGATAACTCCCGAACTCAGAGGCCTTCGCGTATGCTGCGGTCATCCAAAGACGCGGGCTGCCGGAGCGGTCCCAATTGCATGTGAGGTAAGGGGTAGCAGCAGGCTTCGCCGTGCAAGCTTTGCGGCCAAAAAAAATGCAGCTCCCCGCCGTTGAAGGGAGGGTTCTATCGTTGGACGGAGCGGCCTCGGCTGCTAGTCAATATTTGCACTGTCACTGCATAGTCGCCCACAAGCTTGGGCAGATCGAGTGGGCGGTCAGCGTAGAGGTACTGCACCGTTTCCCGGATTGCTGTTCCTCCGACCGTGTCCCAAACGCATATCCTTGCGTCTCCTGCAAGCATGCCCGGAATTCTCACTGAGACGTCTAACCCAGCTGCATCCCAATTCAACCTTCCATCCTGCCCCAATGAGTCCCGGCGCAGCAGGTAAAGAATCGCCTGGTCCGGCGACATACAACCGAACCGTGCCACCTTACGCTTCACCAGCCTTCTACCCACCCAAACCTCCAGTTCGTCGCTTAGGTTCTTTCGTGTGAACCTCAGCCAATCGATGCAGGACATAAACCGGCTCATTGCCAATTGCGCCATCCGCATACCCGCGGTCAAACTATGAGGACTTCGGTTCGGCCAGCGCATGCCACCACCGGCTCCCCCGCTTGCCAGGTGGGCCCACTGAGTGTGACGGAAATACTCATCATCGAATGCCTCAGGCAGCGTAATCCGCTTATCCTTGAAAGCGTGAATTGGTCCATGCTCCGTATCCAGAAAGGGCCGGCCATCCTCAATCTCGCTAATCGACTCTCTGACGATCCTGCCCATGCTCACAGCCGCATCTACTGTGTTCCGCGGATCGTCAATGGTCCCGTGCTCGTACACATGTACGGTCGCGAAGTCGAGGGCCGGGTGCCGGAAGATGGCTGCTTCCATCTGCATCTCCGGCTTGTGCTTCAGTTCCGGCCCAAACAGGCTGACGGTCTGTAGATGCGCTCGCCCGTGCACCCGCATCTCCGTTTCCTTCACAGTCGACGATAAGTCTTCGATGAACTCTACGAAGGGTTCCGCGCTCATCCCACCCTGTGCCGGATGGATCTCATTCCACAGATCCCAGGCGAAAATCACGCCTGATCCGGACCATCGATCCGCTGCAAACCGCAGACGGGCCTTGATTGCCTCGCGTGTCTCCCGGCAGAGCAGCGATTGAGAGGGATGCTCGAGCGGACCACCTAACCGTTTGTTGTAGGGATGATGTTTGAAGCGGATCCACATCCAAAAGGTATCGAAGGGTGTTAGCAGAACTCGGATCCCATACTTTTCACAAAGCGCGAACAGATCATCCCAGTAAGCCACCATTTTTGGCGACCACATGCCTGCGGCTGACTCAAAGTAGCGGTATCGCACCTGTGCGTACTCGAGCATCAGGCGCATCACAGTCACGCCATGTCGTTGCAGATACTGAAGGTAGTCCTCGACCGTCGAGACATCTCGCCGACGGTAGAGCGGACCCAGTTCTTCCCAACTCACCGCGTCGTTCTGTCCGATCGGGTGCCAAGGTTGGCCATCCTCGGTCTGGAAGTAAGGTGATCCCGGCGCTCTCTCCACCCAGAGCAGCTCTTTCCGTTCAAACTCCGTCAGCAATCCCTAACGCTCCTTTGCCACACAATCAGCATAGCGGGTGTACTTACCTTTCCGAAGGCATTGCCGAATCGTCACTCCCCGCTACTCCGTCCGTTGAGTGGCGATCAGTAACCCTCTCTTGTCTTACCGTACATTCCCACGATCGCATCACAGTGGCATGGTTGATGCATCGCCCATCGGGATACAGTTTTTGACCTTTCTGGAGCAGATTCCAGACCGAAACGCGCACATTCATATCCTGACCGACTCCGACGCGGACGGCCTGCCCGCAGCAACGATTCTGCTGCTCGCGCTCAAACGGGCAGGGTATCTAAACACAGCGGCCGAGGTGCGGCTTAAGTTCGAATCTGCGTGGTCCCCCTCGGTGATCGAACGCCTGGGCAGAGTCAAACCAGACGCTCTCATCGTTGCGGACCTTGGTAGCCGCTCTGATCCGATTCTGCCAAACGTGCCGACACTCCTGCTGGATCATCACCGTCCGCTAGGAGTTCCGCCTGGCGCCACACTGATCACGGCTTATAGGGAGATGGGTCCCGGGGAGGATGCGCGAGAGATACCCACCACGGGGCTAATGGCTTATCGATGCGCCGTGGCTCTACATCCCGGCGCACACGAAGAATACCTCTGGCTTGCGGGCATCTCGCTCTTGTCGGATTTAGGCGATAAGGCGCCGTTCCCGGAGCTTGCACTGGCTAAGAAGCAGGGTGGTGCGGGAGCGCTTCGTGATCTCACTTCCCTCCTCAATGCGCCCCGGCGCTCTTCTCGAGGAGATGCCTCCTCCGCTCTTGCCCTCTTGACCATGGGGGTCTCTCCAAAGCAGATCCTTACAAGTGTCGAACCTCGTCTCCTCGAGCTTCGAGGGCAGTTGCTGGCGGACAAGGCCGAGGTAGCGGAAGCGCTGTCTTTGGCGCGCAAGCTACCACCGCGCTTCTCAGCAAGCCTTCGAGAAGAGCTTGGCGCAGAACTCGTCGCCATCCGGATGCACACCGAATGCCAGGTCCATCCACTTGTTGCTCAGCAGTGGCGGGCCCGGTTTCCGAAGAGCGTCATCTTTGGAGTAAACACAGGATTTCGGCCCGGCTGGGTTCACTTCTCGGGTCGGGCTCCTCGCGGTGTAAACCTGATTCATTTCCTCACCAACCACCGTCCCGATGGCGCAGATGAATCCTACGGTAATGGCCACGACCAGGCAGCAGGTGGTGCGCTTAGGTTTCCCATCTGGAATCGCTTCGCCAACGATCTTTGCCTGGGAGCAGACCTTCAGGTCGAGGAGTAATCAAAGTGCTGCAAGAGCAGCCGACTTGCCAGAAGCGCCACTCGGGCCGTCAAGGTTCTTGAATCGTATCTCACAGCAATCGACAGGAGTTCATCCGGCATGGAGAAGAAGGCCAGCACCGTACTAACGAAGAAAAAGAAAGCCGCCAAGAAGTCTGCCTCGCCCAAAAAGCTTAACGGGAAGGCGCTGGCCGAGGCGGAGTTTGCACAGCGTATGGCAGATCCCCTTTCGGCGACGAGAACGCTAGAGGGGCTCCCAAGGCTTTCCTTTCCGACTGAAGCAATGAGGTTGGGTTTTGCGGTAAAGGTAATGGGCCAGCCAAACCTGAAATCAAACGACACGCGTCGCTGGCAGCAATCGCCTCACCTCCGTGTCTCGCTTGGATACCTGGCCGAGATCTTCGGGTATCTTCGCAAACACCAGATTTACATGTACCGTATGTCTTCTGACCTCGCGCCCTATGCCACTCATCCGACCATGCCGCAGTTCCACACCATGGTTCGTGATTCGGCGAACGATCTTGCAACGCTAGGTCGTCTCGCCCGCGAAGCGGACATACGTCTCTCCTTTCATCCATCCCAGTTCATCGTTCTGAACAGTGAGAACGATGAACTCACCCGGAAGAGTCTCGCGGACCTGGATTCTCAGGCTGACATACTGGACCTGATGGAATGCGGACCGGAGGCAGTCCTCGTGGTTCATGTGGGTGGAGCCTACGGGGACCGACCATCTGGACGAGAACGCTGGATCAAGACCTGGGCAAGACTGTCGGAGCCAGTTCGCCGCAGATTGGTCCTGGAAAATGATGACATCCGCTACTCCTCTGCGGACGTGCTCGCGATCCATGAACAAACGGGCGTCAAATGCGTCTTCGATTACCAGCATCATTGGTGCTTCAACCCCGAGGCCCTTCCGATCGTAGAAACTCTGTCGAAGTTTCTCAAGACCTGGCCCAGCGGCATACGGCCCAAGATGCACTTCTCCTGCGCTCGCACTGAAATGAGAGAGCTAAAGCGCCGCAATCGCAAGACAGGCAAGATCGAATTGGTCCTGCAGCCGCCTATCTGGACAGGCCATGCCGACTATAACAACCCTTTTGAGACCATCACCTGGCTTCGATCTGTTGCACATCTGGAAACAGACATCATGCTTGAATCGAAGGCCAAGGATCTCTCCTTGGTCAGGCTTCGCAATGATCTTGCCCGCTATGCTCCCGAACTGCTTGCGCGGTACGGCATCAATGCGTCACAAGCGGCTGAAGACGTTCAGGAGGTTGTGGAAGTCGCAGAGGACGTTCAGGCAGACGAGTAGCCACAGGAGCAAACAGATCATCTCAGAAGAAGTGCAGCCTACCGCTGCTTCGACGCATACCTCTCTAACTGTTCTCGGGGATTATTACTTTTCACGGAACGGCTAGCGCGCCGCGCACGTAGAGCGAGGTAGAAGCCCTTAGATGCGATTTTGGGAGGCATGTGGATGCTGGCAGATCTGCGCGATGCAGTACGGCAGTTGCGGAAGGCACCGGGATTGACAGCCACCGCAGTGATCACCCTCGCTCTCGGAATTGGGGCCACGACTGCGATCTTCACGCTGGTACACCAGGTGATGCTGAAGTCGCTGCCGGTGACGAAGCCTGAAGAACTCTGGCGAATCGGGGACAAAATCCGCTGCTGCAATTGGGGAGGATATGTCCAGGGCGAAGACGGAGACTTCTCGCTCTTCTCCTGGGAGGCTTACAAGAACTTCCGCAGCCAGACACCGGAATTCATCGATCTGGCCGCACTCCAGGCTGGTAACGCGCCGCTGGGTGTTCGCCGTGCCGGAGTCGCCACTCAGCCGGATACGCGCAATGGGCAATTCGTCTCCGGAAATTTCTTTCGCACGCTCGGTATCCAGCCGTGGGCTGGTCGCTTGATGACGGACACCGACGACCAGGAGGGTGCCCCGCTGGTTGCGGTGATGAGTTACCGGGTCTGGCAGGAAAAGTATGGGTCTGATCCTTCGGTCGTCGGCGCCAGCTATCAAATCAATGGGCATTCCTTTACCGTGATCGGAGTCTCTCCGCCGGGCTTCTACGGAGCGAAACTGGCCGGATGGGGCATGCCGGACTTCTGGATTCCGATTACGTCAGAGAATGTTCTCGCTGGCGCTGTGTCGCACCTAAAGCGGCCTAACGGAAACTATCTGGACCTGATCGGACGGGTCCGTCCCGGAGTCGATTCGAAGCTGCTCGAGGCCAAGCTGCGCGTGGAGTTCCACAACTGGCTTGCAAGCCACGTAGCGGATATGGAGCCGGGTGAAAAGCAGCTCTGGCAGCAGCAAACGCTGCACCTCATTCCCGGTGGCGCTGGCGTAGCCGCCATGCGGGACGAGTACAAGGACGGGCTGAAACTCCTGTTGATCGCGGCAGGATGTGTGCTGCTGGTCGCCTGCGGCAATCTTGCAAACCTTCTGCTCGCGCGGGGGCTGAAGGATCGCGCACAGATCTCAATCCGTGTAGCACTGGGAGCTTCGCGGGTGAGACTGGTTCGGAAGGCCATGGTGGAGAGCGTGCTCCTTGCGCTGATTGGTGGTCTGCTTGGAATTGTCGTCGCGTATGGTGGGACGCGGCTGATCCTCTACCTGGCCTTTGAAGTCGGCGGGCCGAACAATCATGTGCCGGTCAGTTCTGCGCCATCATGGCCAGTGCTGTTGTTCACCCTGGCAATCTCAATCTTGACCGGGCTCATCTTCGGCACGGCTCCGGCATGGATGACGACACACTCCGATCCAGTCGAGGCGCTGCGCGGGGCTAATCGCTCGGTGGGCGGCGGCAGTTCGTGGGCGCAGAAGTCGCTTGTTGTGGTGCAGGCGGCAATGTCGCTGGTGCTGGTTTCGGCTGCGGCATTGCTCGCGCAGAGCCTGCGGAATCTGGAGCACCAGGACTTTGGCTTCGAGACGGACGGCCGCTATATTGCCTCGATCAATCCAACCCTTGGCACCTATACGCCAGAACAGATGGAGCCGCTTCTCCACCGGATCGACGACCAGTTGAAGCAGGTTCCTGGAGTGCGCATGGCGGCTCCCGCGCTCTATGCCCCCATGACCGGCGACAGTTGGAACGAAGGCATACGCATCGCAGGAAGACCGGAGCCGCCAGCGAAGGAAGATACCAGCGCAGGCTGGGTGCGGGTCATGCCGGACTTCTTCGAGACCATCGGCGCGAAGATGATGGTGGGACGCTCGTTCACCGAGGAGGATACAGCGACCACGCGGAGTGTCGCTGTCATCAACGAAGCGTTTGCCAAACGCTTCTTTAAAGGTGAGAACCCCATCGGCCAGCACTTCGGCACCAACCGGATCAAATACGCCGGCACGTATGAAATCGTGGGAGTCGTCCGAGACATGCGGTACATGACCTATTCCTACAAAGACCCCGTTGGGCCGATGTTCTGGATATCTGAGACTCAAACGGTGCAGTATGACGATCCGTTGTTTGTTGAAGGCGAACGATGGTCGCACTATCTCTACAACATCGTGATCTGGGCACCGGGCAACCCACCGGGCATCGAAGAAAGAGTACGCAAGGCCCTGGCGAGCGTCGATTCAAACCTCGTGCTTTATGACGTGGACTCCTACCGCAAGATCGTCAGTGGCGATTTTCAGCAGCAGAATATGATTGCCACCCTGACGAGCCTCTTCGGAGCCCTTGGCCTGGTGTTGGCAGCCGTTGGTCTTTATGGCGTCATGGCCTATGCGGTGGAACAGAGGACCAGCGAGATAGGTCTGCGGATGGCCTTCGGTGCGGGTCGCGGAGACGTGATCAAGATGGTGCTTCGAAGCGCCTCATGGCAGATCGGCATTGGCCTTGTGCTCGGGATTCCCCTTGCGATTCTCGCTGGCAAGCTGATGAAGGACCAGCTATTCGGCGTGAGGCCATGGGATCCGTTCATGCTGACCGCTGCAACCGCATTGCTCATCCTGGCTGGCTTTCTATCATCTCTGATTCCTGCACGCCGCGCTGCCTGTGTCGATCCGATGGTCGCGCTGAGAAGCGAGTAGCGGGCGAATAGAATAGGCCCTCAGCCTCAAACGCTGAGACTCAACAATGAAGCTCGTAGAAAGCTGGGCTGTCATCGCAAATCTGTGAAGCGGCCCCGACCGGCGCTGTACCGGATGCGCATACCCGCTCGACCTTGCTATCTTTCAACTACCGGGTTTGCACGTCCACCCGGCTGAGCGAAGGAGCAAAACGCATTCCGATGAAGATTGTCGCCGCGAAATTAATTATCTGCTCGCCTGACCGAAACTTCGTAACGCTGAAGATTGAGACGGACGAGGGAATCTACGGCCTTGGAGACGCGACGCTCAATGGACGGGAACTCGCAGTCGCCAGTTACCTCTCGGAGCATGTCGTGCCCTGTCTGATCGGGCGCGACCCCTTCGATATAGAGGACATCTGGCAGTACCTCTACCGTGGCGCATACTGGAGACGTGGGCCGGTCACCATGAGCGCCATCGCCGCTGTCGACGTGGCGCTCTGGGACATCAAAGGGAAGGCACTCAGTACTCCGGTCTATAACCTTCTGGGCGGACGCAGCCGCAATGGTGTTCTGGTATACACCCACGCCAACGGTACCGACATTGAAGAAGCAGTGGACTCCGTCCAGCACCACATGGCGGAAGGCTACCTCGGGGTGCGCGCGCAGGCTGGTGTGCCTGGCGTCGCGGGCAGCTACGGCGTTCCCAAGGCAGGCAAGCCCTACGAACCAGCGGAGCGCGGGCTGCCGAGTGAAAGCCTCTGGTCAACGGAACGCTACCTCAACTTTGCGCCCAGGCTGTTTGAGCGCCTGCGCACTGTGGTCGGGCCGGATGTTCACCTGCTGCATGACGTGCATCATCGGCTCACGCCGATAGAAGCTGCGCGCCTCGGCAAGGCTCTCGAACCCTACCACCTCTTCTGGATGGAGGACCCTTGCCCCGCTGAACTCCAGGAAAGCTTCGCGCTTATCCGCCAGCACACCACCACGCCCATAGCGACGGGTGAGGTCTTCAACTCGGTCTGGGACAGCCACGATCTTATAAGGCATCAGTGGATCGACTACATCCGCATGACCATCGTCCACGGCGGTGGCATCACCCACGCAAAGAAGACCGCAGATTTTGCAGCGCTCTACAACGTACGCACCGGCTTCCACGGCGCAACCGACCTCTCACCCATCACCATGGCCGCGGCGCTGCACTTCGGCACCGCCATTCACAACTTTGGCATCCAGGAGCACATGCCGCACACTGCGCTTACCGATGAGGTCTTTCCCCATGCCTATCGTTTCGACGCGGGATACATGACGCCCGGCGACGGTCCGGGCCTCGGAGTCGACATTGATGAATCGTTAGCGGCCAAATATCCCTATCAGCGTGCGTACCTGCCCATCGCGCGTAAGCTGGACGGCACGCTCACCGATTGGTAGAAAGAGCCCGACAGATGCAAGGTGAAGGCAATATGTCGACGCAGTCAGCACCCGAGGCCACGCTGGAACTGCGCCCCGCAGACAACTGTCGTTGGGACATGCTCTCGCTCGGCGAGGTGATGCTCCGCTTCGATCCCGGCGCGCGGCGCATCGTCGGGGCGCGGAACTTCGATGTCTGGGAAGGCGGCGGCGAATACAACGTGGCCCGCGGGCTGCGCCGATGCTTTGGCATGCGTACGGCGATCGCCACTGCGCTCGTCGATAATTCTGTCGGTCGCCTCGTCGAAGACCTCATGCTTCAAGGGGGAGTCGACACCACGCATGTACAGTGGCGGCCTTTCGATGGCATCGGCACCGAAGCCCGCAACGGCATTTACTTTCTCGAACGCGGATTCGGTGTTCGCGGCGGTCTTGGCATGATGGATCGAGGCCACACGGCCGTCTCGCAGATCAAGCCCGGAGACATCGACTGGGACCACATCTTCGGCGAACAGGGAGTCCGCTGGTTCCATACCGGCGGCATCATGGCCGCACTCAGCGAGTCCACTACTGCCGTGGTCCGCGAAGCGATGGCGGCAGCGAAGCGACATGGCACGGTCGTCAGCTTCGACTGCAACTACCGGCCATCCCTGTGGCGCATGCGAGGCGGACGCGCCGGCTCCGTTGAAGTCAATCGCTCCCTGATGCCGATGGTCGATGTCCTCTTCGGCCATGAGGGAGACGTCGCGAAAGACCTGGGGGAGTCCTCTCTTGGCCCCGCGTGGCACACCGTAGAGAGCTTTTCTGTCACTTCGGTACGTGTGGTTCAGGAATTCCCTAGCATAAGGGTGATTGCGAGCACCGTTCGCCGCCCGCATACCGCAACCCGCAACCAATGGAGCGCCTTCGCATTTGCGCAAGGCAAGACTTCACAAGGAATTCACTTCGACGATCTCGAAATTCTCGACCGCGTTGGCGGTGGAGACGCATTCGCAGCCGGGGTTGCCTTCGGACTCATGACCGGCAAAGACATCCAGTGGTCGCTTGATTGCGGTGTAGCCCATGGGGCTCTGGCAATGTCCACCCCAGGAGATGGTTCCATGGCAACGCTACCGGAGGTCGAGCGGCTGATGGCCGGGGGGGCCGCCGGTACACTTCGATAAGCCGCAGTTTTATAGAAAGAGCGACGCACATGACTTTATCCAAATCCGAAGTCTTATTGCACATGCGCAAGACAGGACTCGTGCCGGTGCTTCGTGCCGAGAGCGAAGAGACGGCGCTGCATCTTGTAGAGGCGATGGCCGCAGGCGGTATCGATGTTGTTGAAGTCACGATGACCGTGCCTGGCGCCATCCCGCTGCTTCGCCGCCTCGGACAGGAATTTCCCGCGATGCTGCTGGGGGCCGGAACCGTGCTCGATCCGGAGACCGCACGTCTTTGCATCCTTGAAGGCGCTCAATTCATTGTGAGCCCGGCGCTCAACATCAAGACGATCGAGCTTTGCCAGCGCTATTCGGTCGCCGTTCTGCCGGGAGCTTTGACCCCCACCGAGGTGGTGAACGCCTGGCAGGCAGGAGCGGATGTCGTAAAGCTGTTTCCTGCGAACGCAATGGGCGGAGCGACCTATTTGCGCAGTCTGAAAGCTCCTTTGCCGCAGGTTGAGTTTGTACCGACAGGCGGCGTCTCGCTCAGCACCGCACACGAATTCCTCCATGCTGGCGCACTCGCTCTTGGTGTCGGCGCGGACCTCGTGGATGTTGCCGCCGTGCGGTCCGGTCATCCCGCTCGCGTCACTGAGAAAGCGCGCCAGTATCTCGAAATCGTCCGCCAGTTTCACGCGGAATGGAAGCAGGGTACGACCGCGTCGACCCATTCCCCTGCATAGCAAGAAGGAGTCTCCACTTGGCAGTCAAGAATCTCTTCGATCTCACCGGCAAAACTGCAGTCGTGCTCGGCGGCACCAGCGGTATCGGCCACGCGCTCGCAATTGGGCTAGCACGGGCTGGTGCCGATGTCGTCGCGAGTTCGCGCTCTGAGGAAGGCGTACGCTCCACGGCTGATGAAATTGAGCGCCTTGGTCGTAGAACGATACCGTGCACCTCAGATGTCACCTCGCGCGCCTCCCTTGAGGCCCTGCACGACAAAATGCAAGACGCCTTCGGCGGGATCGATATTCTGGTTAACTCGGCGGGGGTCACTCGCCGGGTTCCCACGCTCGATTGCACCGAAGATCAGTGGGACGCCATCTTCAATGTCAACCTCACCGGTACCCTTCGTGCCTGCCAGGTCTTTGGCAGGTCCATGCTCGCGCGCGGCTCCGGGCGCATTCTCAACGTAGCATCCCTGGCCACCTTCGTCGCATTCCAGGAAGTCGCGGCGTATGGAGCAAGCAAGGCGGCGGTAGGCGCGCTCACACGATCGCTCGCCATCGAATGGGGACCGCAGGGCGTTCTCGTGAACGCAATCGCACCAGGAATCTTTCCCACCGCCCTAAACAGCGCACTCCTCGATTCACCCCGCGGCAAGGAGCTGACCCTTCGCACGCCACTTGGACGCTTTGGGAATACGGACGAGCTCGTTTCCACCGCGCTTTACCTCGTCTCCCCAGCCACCACGTTCACCAACGGGCAGATCGTCGCAGTGGATGGCGGATTCCTTGCGAGCGGCGTCAACCAATAGAGCGCTAGCCCAGCTTCGTCTCCTCGCCGGGATTTGGACGAGCTACTCCGGAGCGGGCGGTGTCTTTACCTGTCCGTAAGCATTCTGCTTCTCTTCCGGACGGCAGTTTTGAAGCCCTTCGCACTATCTTTCACGAGGTCCGAGTCCGCGCGGTGAAAACCGGGTTAGATGTACTGAGGTTACTTCCCGATTGCGATTTCCCAGGTTGGGAACTCATGCATAGTCTTCTCCGCATCCTATTCAAAACCAGCAAACTGCTCGTCGATAGACATAGAACGCAGTCTGCATAGTTTCAAGTGGGGCTCCTTCCGAGCAATAAAGTACCTTTCGTCTCAACGGAGGGTTACTATAGTGCTTCCCGATCGTGCCCTTTCCTCGGAGATTTGAATTGATCAACTTGTTATCAGGCCCCCAGGCGTCGCGCTTCTCTTCCCTCCACTTTCTTTCAGAGAACAGGACTGCATTCCCACACACAGAGCGACTGGAAAAAGAGACACTTTCCGGCGGCAATCGCCCACTTCCTCGCGGAGTTACGCTCGCGCTCTCTATTTGTTTTATTGTTTTCTGTGCGTTTGCTCAAGGTCTCGCGGCGCAGAGCGCCTACTTCAGCGGCGTCTCGGCGACGCTCTTGAGCACGGGTCTTAGCGCTCCTAATGGCGTGGCTATCGACAGCAGCGGAAACCTTTTCGTCGCGGACACCGGAAACAACCAGGTGAAGGAGATTCTCGCTGCGGGTGGCTATACGACTGTCAACGTTCTTGGTGGCGGCTACACCTTTGCCAATCCAAAGGGAGTAGCTGTCGATAAGAGTGGCAATGTCTTTGTGGCTGACTCTTTGTCAAACGGTACTTCGAACGGCGGCGTGGAGGAGATTCTGGCGGCTGGCGGATACTCAACCGTCAACATACTGATTACCGGGCTTGCAAGTCCTTATGGAGTTGCAGTGGATAGCGCGGACAACATCTTCGTCGTCGACACGAATAACAGCCAGGTTAAAGAGTTTCTGGCTGCCGCAAGTTATGCAATGCCGAATGTTCTCGGCGGAGGATTCAGCTTTAGTTTTCCTACCGGCCTAGCGCTCGATGCTTTGGGGAACGTCTTCGTTTCGGATGATAGCAACGCGATCCGTGAGATTTTGGTGGCTAGCGGCTACACCGCCGTTAACACTCTCGTTAGCGGTTACGGTGGCCCCAGCGGGATCGCCGTAGATGCGTCCGGGAATGTGTTCTTCTCCGACTCATATCAAAATCACATTGACGAATTGATTGCTGCCGACAACTACGCCACTGTCAAGCCCTTTTACGCTGGTCTCAATACTCCGGCCGGACTTGCGGTGGATCGCCAGGGTAACTTTTTCACGGCGGATACCGTGAACAACACAGTAACGGAGATCTTCACCCAGGCCGTAAACCTCGGCTCAGCGAACATTGCGACTGGACCTCCGATTACAGCGACCCTGAGCTTTACGTTCCTCAGCGGCGGAGCAATTGCCGCGCCGGGCGTTCTGACCCAGGGAAGGCCCGGCCAGGATTTTACCGATGCGGGAGGGGGCACCTGCGCGGCCGGGACAACCTTCAACACAGGCGATACCTGCACGGTCAACGTCTCTTTCGCGCCAAGTGTCAGCGGGATCCGCTATGGCGCGGTGACCTTAAACAACACCGCTGGAACCGCGATTGCTAACGTTTATCTCAATGGCACAGGCGTCGGACCCCAGTTGACCTTCACGCCGGCAAAGATCTCTGGAGTAGGTGGCGCAACCGACCCTGCCGGAATCGCGGTAGATGGAATCGGAAACCTCTTTGTAGCTGATGACGTCAACAACGCAGTAAACGAGATCATCCCGTCTGGCGTCGTCTACACACTCGGTAGCGGGTTCAACGACCCACGCGGCGTGGCGCTCGATGGCTCCGGCAACATCTTCGTCGCCGACACCGGGAACAACGCTGTGAAGGAGATTCTGGCGGCGGGCGGGTATGTCACCGTAAACACCATCGGCAGCGGCTTCAATGCACCGCTCGGCGTCTCCGTGGACAGCTTTGGAAATGTCTTCGTTGCCGATTCCGGAAATAACGCGGTCAAGGAGATTCTCGCCTCAGGCGGCTACTCCACGACGATCCCCATAGGGAGTGGATTTCTCAACCCCAGTGGCGTTGCAACCGACGTGAGCGGGAACGTCTTCGTCGCCGACTCCGGGAACAACGCCGTAGAAGAGATCGTCGGAGCGAGCGGTTACACCACCGTGAGCCCCATCGGTTCGGGCTTCTCCGCTCCCACCGGCATAGCCGTAGATGGAGGCGGGAACGTCTTCGTCGGCGACCTGGGAAGCAACTCGGTGAAAGAGATTCTCTCAGCGGGCGGGTACACGGCGGTCAGCACGCTGGGTGGCACCTTCTTGCATCCGGTCGGCCTTACCATCGACGGTCTCGGCAATGTCTTCGTCTCCGACCCAAATAACAGAGGAATCGCGGAGCTCGATTACGCCGATCCCCCGATTCTGAGCTTCTACGACACACCGCTCGGCGAGACCAGTGGCGACAGTCCGCGAGTCGTCACCCTGACTAACATTGGGAATGCTGCTCTCACCTTCCCAGCTCAAGCAGGGCCGAATCCGACCATCACAAGCGGGTTCACGCTCGGTTCCGATTCAACCTGCCCGCAGGTTGCCCCGGGCGCAGCTGCCGGTACGCTGGCAGCGGGTACTGTCTGCACAGATTCGATCAGTTTCACTCCTGTAGCGGTTGGGGCGGATGCAGGAAAGCTCTACATCACGGACGACAATCTGAACGCCGCTGGCACTCAGACCATCTTCCTGAACGCCACGGGAATCGCCCCGCGACCCACCATCACCTTCAACGTTCCAAACCATAACTTCGGCGACCCGCCCTTCATGGTCACCGCCACCTCCAACTCGACTGGGGCCATCACCTACAGCGTAGTTTCTGGTCCCGCAACAATCTCAGGCTCTATAGTGACACTTACGGGCGCAGGTACTGTTGTGCTCCAGGCTTCTGAAGCTGCGGATGCAAACTTCAGTGCCGGTACGCAAATGGCGACCTTCAACGTCGCGCAGGCGATGCCCACGATCGTGTTCAACGTGCCGAACCATACGGTGGGCGATCCTCCCTTTATGGTGAGCGCTACCTCTAATTCGACGGGAGCATTTACCTACAGCGTCGTCTCCGGTCCGGCAACTATCTCGGGCGCGACCGTCACACTCACCGGGGCAGGCACTGTCGTGCTTCAAGCCTCAGAGGCCATGGACGCCAACTACGCCGCCGGTAGCCAGAATGCCACGTTCACGGTTACTGGTTTCGCTCCCACCATCACTTTCAGCGTACCTAACCACGTCTATGGTGATTCACCCTTTGTCGTCAGCGCTACCTCCAACTCGACCGGGGCGTTCACCTACAGCGTGGTCTCCGGACCGGCGACCATCGCAGGTGCAACCGTGACACTTACCGGTATTGGAACGGTCGTCCTACAAGCTTCAGAGGCTGCCAGTAGCAACTACTCCGCAGCAAGCAAAAACGCCACCTTCACCGTAACTGCCGGAACTGGCACCGCTCCGACAATCATCTTTACGGTTCCGAACCATCAGTATGGCGACGCCCCGTTCCTCGTCAGCGCGAGTTCCAACTCAAGCGGCGCGTTCGTCTACAGCGTCGTCTCTGGCCCGGCAACAATTGCAGGGGCAACCGTTACGGTCACGGGTGCGGGACAGGTTGTTCTCGAGGCTCTGGAAGCAGCTAACGGAAGCTATTCTGCGGGATCAGCTGAGACGACCTTTACAGTTGCAGGTTCTATCATGCTTACGGCCACACCGGCGACGGCAACCGTGGCTCCCAGTTCAACGACGACGTTTACGATAACGGCGACGCCAGGTGGCTCGACTACGTTCGCCAACGCGCTCAACTTCGCAGCATACGGTCTACCAGATGGCTCCACGGCAGTGTTTGCGCCGGCGACGCTCGCGGCCGGCAGCGCAGCAGCTTCGACCACGCTCACTGTCCAAACCTCTGCGACGGCGTCGAGTGACAAGAAGCAGTTCCCGGGATTGCCTCTTGTGCCAGTAGCCTTTGCCTTCCTGATGCTTCCCCTGTTCGGCATCAAGTCGGGTCGAAGCGCGTTGCGAAAGATGTCGAAACGGCCTATGGCTTTGTTGATCCTGCTTCTTTCCATAGGAGCGGTGCTCGGCATGACCGGATGCGGAACAGGGTTCTACCACGTTCCACACAAGTACGACATTGCAGTCATAGCCACCGATGCCGTTACGGGTGCAACTGGTACAACCGAAGTCAGCATCATCGTGCAGTGAAGTTCAGGGAGCCAGTAATCGACAGCCTTGCATTCTATTCTGGTAGCCGGATCGTAAAAACCGAGCCGCGGGCCGGCTGACTTGTGACGGTGATCTCTCCGCCATGCGCATGGACGACTGATCTACTGATTGCGAGTCCCATGCCGGTCCCTGAAGCTCCACTTGTGCTATTTCTCGACCGGTAGAACCGCTCGAAGATCAGCCCTTGCTCGAACGCGTCAATCCCGATTCCCTGGTCCGCAACGCTGATCGAGACGGATCCATTTACGGTCTCGGCAGACACAACGATCGAGGTTCCGGATTCTGAATACTTGGCTGCATTTTCAAGCAGATTGCAAAGTGCTTTCTGAAAGAAAACGGGGTCCACAGTGACCTTGAGATCCGCTGCTACCAGGATCTGCACATCGTGCTGCGTCCTGATCCACCCGCAAGCCTCGACCGCTTCCTTAACGAGATCAGAAATTGACTCCGCCTTCATATGCATCCGCACCTGTTGCGCGTCGAGTTGTGACATCTCCACCGCTTCAGAGATGAGCCGATTGAGCCGGTCGCTCTCTTCGTCGATGATGCTCAACAACTCCTGGGTATCCGGTCCAGCGACGCACCCGGACAGGAGTGTTGTGGCGGCTCCTTTGATCGACGTCAAAGGAGTGCGCAACTCGTGCGTGATGGAATCAATCATCAGCGTCCGCAAGCGGTCGCTCTCTTTTGCGGCCTCGCCGCGAGCTAGATTTTCTAAGGCCTGAGCCCGGTCCAGGGCTAACGAAACGAGACCCGTCATGGCGTCTGCGGTCTCGTTTGAGAGTTGCGGTGAACGCAGAACTAAGAGCCCTCGCGGTCGAACACCTGAACGTAACGGAATCTGAACATCGTCGCCATCACGCTGTGTGCTGGTAAACGTTTCCGCCAGCTTTGTAAGATGCGGAAACTCCACTTCTGAAACCGCCACCGCACCGGCTCTATAAAGACGGTTCCCCTCAATCATGTAGAGGTATCCTGAGGTCGCCGAGGTGATGCCCACCACAGTTGACGGCAACGCGTTCAGAAGTACCGCTACACTCTCGGACTGAAGCAGTTCCCTGCTCAGGCGAAACAGCATGTCCAGTTCGCGTTGGCGAGCCCTGGCATCATCCGCCTGGTTGCGGACACGTTGCGAAAGCCGGCTGGCAATGATCGAGGTAGCAAGGAACGCCAGCAGAGCCAGCCAGTTCTGAGTGTCCGCGATCGTGAATGTATAGAATGGCGGAAGAAAGAAAAAGTTATAGCAGGCTGCGGCAGCGATCGATGTGACCAGCGCATACCGCAGTCCCCATTCCGCAGCTATGACCAGCACGAGCAGGAGCAGTGAAAGCGCGACCGTCGTCGGATTCACATGAAGCCATCGCTTGTAGAGCAGTACAATTCCGGCGAGAGCGCCTGCTGCCAGCAGCCACTTTGTGATGATGAGTGTGCGGCGAGAGTTCATGGAAGGATTGTACGGCTTGGTCATCTCTAACAAAACGCCGGAAGACTGGCTGCACTCCGCTGATTTGGAGAAGCAGAGAGGCCGCTTCAAGGTCTTCCTCGGCTACGCTCCAGGCGTTGGCAAGACATTTGGCATGCTGAGTGAAGGGATCCGCAGACGCAGCCGCGGAGAAGATGTCGTGATCGGTGTGGTTGAAACCCATGGCCGAGCCGGCACTGCTGAACTCGCTGGAAAACTCGAGCACGTCTCCAGGCGAGAGATCAATTACAAGGGCACCGTCTTTGAGGAGACGGACGTCGACGCCATTCTGGCCCGGATGCCCCAGGTGGTGCTCGTGGATGAGCTTGCGCATACCAACATCGAGGGCAGCCGCTTCGCGAAGCGCTACGACGATGTCCTGCTTCTCCTCGACAGCAATATCGACGTTCTCAGCACCCTTAACATCCAACACGTAGAGAGCCTCTCCTCGCGGGTACAGGCACTTACCGGCATCTCCGTTCGCGAGCAGGTTCCCGACTGGGTCTTAGACCGTGCGGACGAGATCGTCATAAGCGATCTCACGCCTGAAGCGCTGGTCACGCGAATGCGTCGCGGCGACATCTACCCGGTGGAGCGTGTGGAGCGCTCGCTCTCGAACTTCTTCCGGCGCGGCAACCTGATCGCACTGCGTGAGATGGCGCTGCAGCGTGTTACGCGAGCTGTTGATCGCAACCTCGATGATTATGTGAAACGGAAGAATCTAGGGGCGCACTGGACAGTAGCCGAGAAGATTGCTGTCTGCATCAGTTCAAACTCCCAGGCACACGACCTGATCGCACGCGGAGCACGCCTGTCCCAGGCGCTCAGTGCCGAACTCTACATTCTCCACGTCGCCAGCGACCGCGACCTGGAGCCGGACCGCAAGCGCAGGTTGGAAGCAAGCCTACAATTTGCACGAAACGTAGGAGCTTCGGTGGTTGACCTTAATGGCCCCGATATCGCGCGTGCGACAGCCACTTTCATACGTGAGAATAGGATTACGCAAGCAATCGTAGGCCGCTCCGCAACCCATGGCCTGAAGAGCTACTTCTACTATCTGGCTATCCAGAAGCTCATGTCGGAGGCTCCGCACATCGACCTTCACATCGTGACACAGGAGACCCGTTGAGTCGGATTCTCGTTGTGGATGATGAACCTCAAATCCGTCGCATGCTGCGAGCGGCGCTGCAGAGCAGCGGTTATGCCGTCGTGCTTGCGTCAGATGGAGCGGACGGGGTGAAGCACTTCGAAGAAGAGCGCCCTGACCTCATCATCACCGACCTCGCGATGCCGATTATGAATGGTCTGGAGTTCACGCAGGCCGTCCGCCGTCTGGGGACAACGCCCATCATAGTTCTCAGCGTTCGAGACACCGATGCGATGAAGGTGAATGCGCTGGATGAAGGAGCGGACGACTATCTCACCAAGCCCTTCAGCATGCCTGAACTGCTTGCGCGCGTGCGGGCACAGCTGCGCCGAATACCTGAGACCACCACCGAGCTAACCCGCATTGAGGAGGGCGACTTCATGATTGATGCGGAAGCGCACACGGTCCTGGTGCAGGGAGCTTCGGTTCACCTCACCCCGAAGGAGTTTCAACTGATGCTTCTATTGGCTCGTTCGCCCCGAAAGGTGATGACGCACAAGGTGCTGCTGAGGACGATTTGGGGGACAGCAGGAATTGATCAGCCAGAATATCTTCGCGTCCTGATTGCCGGACTGCGCAAGAAGATCGAACGCAATCAAGGCCGGCGCTACATCGAGAGTGAGCCGTGGGTCGGCTATCGCTTCACTCCGGAAGGATTGGTGACGGAGGAGAGCGCACCACCGGGACTTACAACTTCTTAATACCGTTTCTACGGACTTCTTACGGCCTTGGGGAGTGAAATCAATCTCGAGGCCAACATGAAGTTCGTATACGCTTTATCCTTTGCTCTGTCTGTTGCACTGCTCAACCAGTCTCCCGCACAAAGCACCGCCGACACTCCCACCGCCGCATCCAGCCAGCCGGCCTCTTCATCAAGCCCTCGATTCTTTACACGCTTCGGTGAGGCTTACAAATCAGACTGGGCTCCTGCTCCAGTCGATGGCCCACAACCCACTGCTCCGGAACGGCGCGGCTATCCGGCGCCACTTGATTCGCCGCCATTTCCCAGCAGCGACTGGTCTGTGGGCGGCACACCAACCATTGGCGCGCCGGATTCGCAGACCTATCCCCTGATGCAGGCGATCAACGAGAACAAGGGTCGCATCAAGGTATACGGCTGGTTGAATGGCGGCTTTAACGTCAGCACCTCTAACAAAGGCGACGGCGCCAACGCCCCTGCTTCGTACTACTCCAACCCTAACCGTGTCACTCCGGATCAGCAGGTGCTCTACATCGAGCGGCTACCGAATAGTGTGCAAACAGAGCACGTCGATTGGGGCTTTCGCTTCGCACAACTCTATGGCCAGGATTATCGTTACACCACGGCAAAGGGCATCTTTTCGCAGCAGTTGCTGGCTCGCAATCACGAGTACGGCTACGATCCCGTGATGTTCTACCTCGACCTGTATGTGCCCAAGGTCGCGAAGGGAATGAACATTCGCATGGGCCGCTACATCTCGCTGCCCGATATCGAAGCGCAGCTTGCGCCGAATAACTACACCTACTCCCACTCACTGCTCTACTCAGTCGACCCGTATACCCAGACCGGCATCGTTGCCAGCATCAAATTATCTGATCACTGGCTGGTACAGGCAGGATTGTCCGGCGGCAACGACGTCGCACCGTGGACCAAAGACGCGCAACTTACGTTCACCGGATGCGTGGACTACACATGGCACAAAGGCGGCGACGCCCTCTACACCTGTGCCGGCTCCGTCAACGCCGGCAAATATGCCTATAACAACATCCAGCCATACTATGAGACTTGGTACCACTCCATCAGCCCGCACTGGCATACCGCGACAGAGACCTGGTATATGTACGAGCGCAAGGTGCCCAGCATCGCCGGAAACGTAGCCAAACCGATCCCGACTGAAACTGGAGCAAATGGGGCGTTCTGCGCTGCGGGCAAGCTGACCTGCTTTGCTCCGGAAGTGGCCGTGGTCAATTACCTGGAGCATGAGTTCAACCCGCACAACTATCTCTCCATCCGTAATGAATTCATGGATGACATTCGCGGACAGCGGACGGGCTACGCGACGCGCTACTCCGAACACCTGATTGGTTACGGCCACTGGATCGGAACCACCATCCTCATTCGTCCTGAGGTTCGCCTTGAACACGCCTATGACCGACCGGCTTACGATCTAGGCACAAAGCACTCACAGTTCGTCGCAGCAGGCGACATTATTTACCACTTCTAGAAAGGCCTTCCATGGACATTCTGCTTACAGTCATCAGTGCCGGCCTCTTTGTCCTGTCCATTCTCTATGTGCGCATGTGTGAGCGCCTGAAAGGAAAACGTTGATGGGTCTCAATATCGTCTTGCTTGCCGTTTCGGCGGCACTGCTTTCCTACCTTGTTTACGCGTTGCTGCACCCGGAGAAGTTCTAGATGTCCCTCAATGGTTGGCTTCAAATCGCCCTCTTCATCGCCGCAGTGCTTCTTCTTGCGAAGCCGATGGGCGGTTATCTTACGGGCGTCTTCGAACGGCGGAGAACTTTTCTCGATCCGTTGCTCGTGCCCTGTGAGGCAGTACTTTATCGCCTGATCGGGGTAAAGGTTGACGAGGAGATGCGCTGGAGCGAGTACGGCGTGTGCATGCTCATTTTCAGCGCCGCTACGATGGCGCTTACGTACCTCGTCGAACGTCTTCAGTTCGCGCTTCCTCTGAACCCTCAGCATCTGCCAGCCGTCGAACCGGGGCTTGCGCTGAACACTGCGATCTCCTTTACGACGAATACGAACTGGCAGAGCTACGTACCAGAAACCACGATGAGCTACTTGACGCAGATGCTCGGGCTGGCGACACATAATTTCTGGTCAGCAGCGGTCGGTCTGGCGCTTGCCGTCGCCTTCATTCGTGGCATTGCACGAAGGGAAGCGAACACTCTCGGCAACTTCTGGGTAGATCTTACTCGTGGCACGTTCTGGGTGCTGCTTCCCATCTCAATCGTGTTCTCGCTCGTGCTGGTCTCCCAGGGCGTCATACAGAATTTTCGCGCCTATGACACCGTGAAACTCATTGAACCCCAGACAGCGACCGGCTCAGATGGAAAGGTCTTCAAGGTCACGACGCAGACCATCGCGCAAGGTCCAGTTGCATCGCAGGAAGCGATCAAGATGCTCGGAACTAACGGCGGCGGATTCTTCAACACGAACAGTGCTCATCCCTTCGAGAACCCCACGCCGCTGACGAACTTCCTTCAGATGCTCTCCATCTTCCTCGTCCCCGCAGGACTCGCCATCACGTTGGGGCAGATGGTCGGATCGCCAAAGCATGGCTGGGCTGTGCTCGCAGCAATGGTGGCGCTCTGGTTCGTGGGTGTCTTTACCTGCTACTGGGCGGAATCTCAGCCCAATCCACTCTTACATGGAGTCAATCAACACGTCTCCGCAACTCAGTCGGGCGGCAACATGGAAGGAAAGGAAGTACGCTTTGGTGTTGCGAACTCGGCCCTGTTCGCGACCGTGACGACGGACGCCAGTTGTGGTGCTGTGAACAGCATGCACGATAGCTTCACGCCTCTTGGCGGCATGGTGCCAATGGTCAACATTCTGCTCGGCGAGATTGTCTTCGGCGGTGTTGGCGCCGGTCTTTACGGCATGTTGATCTTCGTTATCATGGCGGTGTTTATAGCCGGCCTAATGGTAGGCCGAACGCCTGAGTATCTTGGAAAGAAGATCGAAGCATTCGACGTGCAGATGTCGATGCTGTATCTGCTCATTTTCCCGTTCATCATTCTCGGCTTCTCAGCGGTGGCAGTCCTCATGCCGAACCTTGGCTTGAGCAGCCTTACCAATCATGGCCCTCATGGTCTAAGCGAGATTTTGTACGCGTATACCTCTGCGACAGGGAACAATGGCTCCGCCTTTGCAGGTCTCAACGCGAATACGCATTGGTACAACTACTCACTTGCAGCGGCCATGTTCTTCGGCCGTTTCTTCATGATCATTCCTATGCTCGCAGTCGCGGGGAATTTAGCTCGAAAAAAAATCGTGCCTACATCGGCAGGCACATTCCCTGTGACTACGCCCCTCTTCACACTGCTGCTCACTGGAGTCATCGTCATCGTGGGCGCGCTTACCTTTTTCCCGGTGCTTTCACTTGGTCCGATTCTTGAACACCTCCTACTGCGTGCAGGTCACGCGTTCTAAGTGCGGAGTAAGGAGATCCAAATGTCTACAAAATCCAATCGCCGCTCGCTGTTCGACGGGAAGATCGTGCGTCGCGCTTCGGTCGATGCGTTAGCAAAACTCAATCCCCGTTCAATGATGCGGAACCCGGTCATGTTCGTTGTCGAGATCGGCAGCGTCCTCACGACTCTCCTGCTGATCCTTAATGCGACAGAGCACACCGGCCATCTCAGCTTCAATCTACAGATCACGCTGTGGCTCTGGTTCACCGTCCTCTTTGCGAACTTCGCCGAAGCGATGGCGGAAGGGCGAGGCAAAGCACAGGCGGACGCGCTCCGCCTGGCTAAGTCGGAGACAACTGCCTATCGCGTTGTCGAAGGCGAAGTTGAGGAAGTGCCCAGTTCTCTGTTACGCGTGGACGATGTTGTACGCGTGATTGCAGGACAGATGATTCCAGGTGACGGTGAGGTCATCGAGGGTGTGGGATCCGTCGATGAGTCGGCCATCACTGGTGAATCTGCTCCAGTCATCCGCGAGGCAGGAGGCGACCGCTCTGCTGTCACAGGAGGAACGCGCGTTCTCTCCGATGTCATCACGGTGCGCATCACCTCGAACCCCGGTGAAACCTTCCTCGACCGGATGATTGCATTAGTGGAAGGAGCGGAGCGACAGAAGACCCCAAATGAAATCGCGCTCAATATTCTGCTTGCGGGGTTGACCATCATCTTCCTGCTCGCCGTCGTCACGCTACAGCCCTTCGCGATCTACTCGGGCGCTCCACAAACAGTTTTCGTGCTCATCTCGCTTCTTGTCTGCCTGATTCCGACAACCATAGGCGGTCTCCTTTCCGCCATTGGCATAGCTGGGATGGACAGGCTGGTGCAACACAATGTGCTCGCCACATCGGGCCGCGCGGTGGAGGCTGCGGGTGACGTGAACACGCTCCTACTCGACAAGACCGGCACAATCACCATTGGCAATCGGCAGGCATCAGAGTTTGTCGCCGCGCCCGGCGTTACGGAACAAGCTCTTGCGGATGCCGCTCAGCTATCGTCCCTCTCAGACGAAACCCCTGAGGGGCGGTCCATCGTCGTTCTCGCAAAAGAAAAGTACAACCTGCGCGGCCGCGAGCTTGGTCAGTTGAACGCCGAGTTCGTTCCTTTCTCGGCGACCACACGCATGAGCGGAATCGAAGTGGATGGCCGGAGCATCCGCAAGGGCGCGGTCGATGCGATGATTCGCTACTTACAAGAGCATGGCTCAGGAATGCCGAAGGAAGTGCTCCTCGCGGTCGAGACCATCGCGAAGAGCGGCGGCACTCCGCTCGTCGTAACCGAGAACGGTAAGGCCCTAGGCGTCATTCATCTAAAAGACGTCGTGAAAGGCGGCATGCGTGAACGCTTCGACCAGCTACGCTCCATGGGTATCCGCACGATCATGATTACCGGAGACAATCCGCTTACCGCCGCAGCCATCGCGCGCGAAGCCGGCGTGGATGACTTCCTTGCCGAAGCCAAGCCTAAGGACAAGATGGACCTGATCAAACGGGAACAAGCCGACGGCAAGCTGGTCGCGATGACTGGTGACGGCACGAACGACGCGCCGGCTTTAGCGCAGGCCGATGTAGGCGTCGCGATGAACTCCGGGACGCAGGCTGCCAAAGAAGCCGGCAACATGGTCGATCTCGATTCGAACCCCACCAAGCTGATCGAGATCGTTGCCATCGGCAAGCAGCTGCTCATGACCCGAGGAGCTCTCACGACATTCTCCATATCGAACGACATCGCGAAGTACTTCGCCATCATCCCTGCCATGTTCGCGGGTGTCTTCCCGGTACTCAACGCGTTGAACATCATGCACCTGCATAATGCCGAATCGGCAGTGCTCTCGGCTGTCATCTTCAACGCACTGATTATCATCGGGCTCATCCCGTTGGCGCTCCGCGGAGTAGGATATCGGCCGATGTCCGCCGCCGCGATGCTTCGCCGCAACCTGATCGTCTACGGGTTTGGCGGCATTATCATCCCGTTCCTTGGTATCAAGGCCATCGATGTCATCATCACCGCGCTCCACCTCGCGTAAGGAGTCAGATCATGAAGAAGCACCTCATTACCGCAAGTCTCTATACCTTGATCACAGCCGTTGTACTCGGCTTACTTTATCCCGCACTCATCACCGGCATCTCGCGGCTTGCTTTCCGCGATAAGGCTGACGGCCAACTCCTCACTCGAAACGGCGAGTTGATCGGTTCCCGCATTATCGGGCAGCCTTTTACCGGACCAGGCTACTTCCATAGTCGGCCATCCGCGGCCGGAACCGGTTATGACGCGTCCTCCTCGTCCGGTTCGAATCTCGCGCCTACGAACAAAACGCTGGGAGATCGTGTCCAGGCAAGCGTCACGACCGAGAAAGACAGCGGAGATGTGCCGATCGACCTCGTCACAGCCTCAGCATCAGGGCTCGATCCCGACATCACTCCAGAGGCGGCGTTCTATCAGGTCGCCCGTGTAGCGAAGGAGCGTCATCTTGGATCCCCAGTCGTGCGCGGTCTCGTCGAAACATCCATCAAACCCCGGCAGTTTGGTTTGCTCGGTGAACCGGCCGTCAACGTCCTGCAATTGAACCTGGCTCTGATAAGGATCGCAAACCGGCCAGAGTAAGTGGCCGGTACGGGCGGCGAACGGTCCGATACGAGGCAGGTGCAAATTCAGTCGTAGCCTCCGCCGTGGTGCTCATGCGCACCGCTCCCTCGACTAGTCGGCTGAACCGTCCATTTTATGGGCCGCGCGACATTGATAAACTCGATTTCAGGCGAACTTTGAGCCATTTGGACCTCCACGCGGCGGCACTTCGAGACGGCAGAAGCGATCATCACACTGTCATAACCCTGTCAGGGTTCGATCCTATGGTAAGGCCCGGTCTACACTTAGGGAGACGAATGGGGCCTGACTGATGGAAGTGAAAGCTTACGTTGAACGGATCGCAACTGCGACTTTCGATAATGACGTTCATGAAGCCTTCGTCCGCTATGCGCACACCATGTTGCGGGAGCCGCGCAGCCGTGATCTGTTCCTGCGTATGGCGGCTCGTTCCGGCATCGAGGCGCGATACTCCCTGCTCAGTCTGCACAACAGCGACCGCATAGATGAAGTAGACGCATACTCGTTTTATCGGGACAACAACTTCCCCTCCACCGCAGAACGCATGCAACTTTTCCGGCGTTTTGCGCCCTTGCTGATGCGCCGAGCACTCGACCGTCTTGCCTTGACTTCGGAGGAACGCGGCAGGATTCGCCACGTCATCGTGACCACCTGCACTGGCTTCTACGCGCCAGGTCTGGACTTCGACGCCGTCCAGTATCTTCAACTCGATTCTTCGGTGGAGCGCACAGTCATTGGCTTCATGGGATGTTATGCGGCGATCAACGCACTCAAGCAGGCCCGGCACATTGTCCGGTCTCAGCCGCAGGATAGCGTGCTTGTGATCAACCTTGAGCTTTGTACCTTGCATCTGCAGGAGTCGCAACTGCTTGGAGAGGTACTGTCTTTCCTGGTTTTCGGAGACGGGTGCACAGCGTCGCTCATCAGCGCTCGAGCACGAGGGCTGGAGCTCTTGAGCTTCAAGGCCATTCATCTGGCCAATACAGCCGATCTAATCACGTGGCACATCGGCGATCAGGGCTTCGATATGTTTCTATCTGGCCAGGTTCCTCTCTCAGTCGGCCAAGCCTTGCACGGACACAAGGCAGATCTATCGGACGACGGCGCGGTCACGCTCTGGGCCGTGCATCCAGGTGGGCGATCCGTACTCGATGCAGTCGAAGAGGCGCTCGCTCTACCTCCGTCCGCTTTACAGCTATCCCGCGAGGTCCTGCGTCAATATGGCAACATGTCTTCTGCCACGATCATGTTTGTTCTCGAATCCATTCTTCAGTCCGCACCTGCGGGCGAGTCAGGCTGCGCGATGTCTTTCGGCCCGGGCTTGACGGCGGAGACCATGCGCTTCGTCACCGTTGCGGGATGACTATGAACTTCAAGAGTCGTGAACAGCTTACGGAGTGGATGGATGAGCCCTGCACCTACGAGGATTTTCGCGCGTGCCTCAAAGATCTTGCTCGGGTAAACCGCATGACCTTTGCGTACCGTCCCACACTCCATTGGCTTCAAACTGTCTTACCCGCAAGCGATAAGGTAATGCATATCGTCGACGTTGGATGCGGCGGTGGAGATCTGTTGCGGCAAGTTGAACGCTGGGCGAAGCGGAGAAGGATTGCTGTCCGTCTGACCGGCATCGATCTGAATCCACATGCAGCACAGGCTGCACGCGAGATGACCTCGCCCTCCTCCATCATCGAGTGGAGAACGGGCGATGCATTCTCCTACCAACCCGCGGTCCCGATTGATGTAGTGATCAGTTCCCTCTTCACGCACCATCTTCCTGAGGCTGACATCGTACCCTTCCTCCAATGGATGGATCGTGTCGCCAAACGCGGTTGGTTTGTGAACGACTTACACCGGCAGCGCCTTCCGTATCTCGGCTTCAAGGTTCTCGCAAGACTGATGCGTTGGCACCGCTTCGTTCAACATGACGGGCCCGTCTCGATTCGTCGCGCCTTTCGGCACTCGGACTGGCAAAGCTACCTGGATCGCGCTGCCATACCCAGGGACGCTGTTGATCTCCTGACGTTCCGTCCGGCGCGCCTCTGTGTAGCAAGAGTGAAGCCATGAACCCGGACGCGGCTTCGCTCGTCTTGGGCGGCGGTCTGGCCGGGAGTATGGTGGCACTGGAACTTGCCCGTAACGGGCGTTCCGTCGTCCTGGTGGAAAAGAGCAAGGGTCCGCATGACAAGGTTTGTGGGGAGTTCCTGAGCCAGGAGTCGCTGCTCTATCTCGAACGGCACAAGGTGGATCTTCTCGCGCTGGGTGGGGTTCCGATTCACTCGCTCCGGTTCATAACGAGGTGCTTTGCGCGCGAAACTGAATTGCCCTTTGCAGCGTTTTCCCTTTCACGAAAGACGCTCGACGAGGAGTTGTTAGGTCGCGCCGCATCGGCGGGTGTTGAGGTCTATCGAGGCGCATTCGTTGAGAGTCTGCAGAAACAACATGGCAGTTGGTCGGCGCATCTGCGGGATGGCCAATCGCTGCAGTCAGTCAACGTCTTCATGGCCACAGGAAAACATGACCTTCGAGGCTGGGCGCGCCCGCCGGGAACGCACGGCAATCTCGTTGGATTTAAGATGTATTTTCGCCTAACTGGGCAGCAGCTTAGGGAACTCGGCCACGCCATTGAACTGATTCTCTTCCCCGGGGGCTACGCAGGCCTGCAGCCGGTCGAGAACGGAACAGCCAATCTCTGCCTCCTCGTCAACACGCAGTCTCTCAGGGACGCAGGTTCAAATTGGACCAGCTTGCTACAAGTTATCCTTGAACACTCGCCACATCTTGCAAAGCGATTGGAAGGTGCGATGCCACTTCTGGACACTCCGCTCGCAGCATCCAACATTCCATACGGCCACATGCAGCGTGACACTCAGGATGGCCTCTGGCGTTTAGGCGATCAGGCAGCGGTCATACCCTCGTTCTGCGGGGATGGCATGGCCATCGCCCTACATAGTGGTGCTTTAGCCGCATCCTGCTACTTACAGGGGGAGACTTCAGGCGTTTACCAGCGCCGGCTTCATCAGCAGCTCGCGCAGCGGCTCTGGATGGCCACCAAGCTCTCACATCTTCTCGTGTCTTTTCCACAGGCCACCCACCTGGTCCGGTTGTTCCCTGGTCTGCTGCCGGGTATCGCGTCCATGACACGCATCCCGGACGAAGTGCTCATTAGAGGAGTTCTCCACGGAGACTAGACTTGCGTCTAATGCAACGGGGGTTACCTTGACCGAGCTAGAAAATGAATGCATTCGAAGAATTGCCGCTGCAAAGGACGTACCCTTCGACTCCGTCACACTCGACACACCTCTCGACTCCCTTCAGGTGGACTCGCTTGATCGGGTTACCCTTTCTTTTGACCTGGAAGACCAGTACGGCGTAGAGGTCCCTGAAAGCGAGCTCTATCAGGTCCAAACAGTAGGCGATGTAGCAAACGCAGTCCAGCAAGCTTTGCTCAAAAAACAGGCGATGGCAGCCAGCATCGAAGGTGCAGCATGAGGCGCGTACCCCGGAAGAGCAGAGACGGACTTGAAGCCGCGATGCTGCCTATACGGTGGCTACGGAAGAAACACATCCTAAGATGGACCCTTTTGAGCCTGCTTGCAGCGCCACCACTTATTAGCACTAATTTCGTTATTGGCCAGCAGAGCGGAGTGTTTGGTTACTGGAAGGAACCGCACGGGTCGGTAGTCCATGTGGAAGCCTGCGGCAAAGACCTGTGTGCCACGCTCGTCGAGATCAGCCCGTCGGCCCCGGGACGAGTTGACGGCAAGAATCCAGACTCAAAACTCCGGCAACGCTCCCTGTGCGGTTTGCGTATCGGAACTAGCTTCCATCTCACCTCCCCCACAAAAGCGGAAGACGGCAATCTCTACGATCCGGAGTCCGGAAACACATATCACGGCACAATGACTGCCCACGAAAATCAGATGGATCTGCGCGGCTACATCGGAATTTCCATCTTTGGTCGAACTCAGCGATGGGACCGAACTCCACCGGTGAGGGTCTGCAGCGCCTAAGTTCGGGTGGCACTCCCGTAATCCTGCGCCAAAGATGAACTCGACGACAAAGAAAACTTGATTTCGTTGGCCAACCGGACGCAGTGGGTTCCCGGCTCCATCGGGTGGATAGCTGGCTTCATGGTTCGCGAGCGTAGCCGAAGCGTCCGGATCATGCCAAGCTATTTATTTTTATCTGGTAATGACTTTCGCAGTTGCCCCACTTATTCGACAATCGATCGCTCGTCTTGGGGGAAGGTGCGAAACCGTCGCGGCCGAATAGAGGCGCAATCCTTACTCCTGCTGATTGATACCTCTAGTGCCGTGTCAAATTTGGCTTCGTCGCCTCCTGTTGCTCGGCTGCTCGATGATTGGTCACAACAAGGGGTGCAGAGGAGAACAGGACTACAAGTCCTTCCATCAAGGTGGGGTGCGTAAGGATGGCATCCCGCAATGCTGTATAAGGCAGGCCTGCGATCATGGCAATCTGCACAGCTGACATGATCTCTCCACCATCAACTCCGAAGACAGTAACGCCGAGGATCCTATCGTCCTCCGCGACCAATGCCTTGATGAACCCACGCGTCTCTGATAGCGTACGGGTTCTCAGAACAGAGGCCATAGGTATCTTGAAGAGTCGATAAGAGACCCCTTTGGCTTTCGCTTCAGTCTCGCTCAGCCCGACCCGCGCCAGTTCCGGATCAGTGAACAAGGCGAACGGAACCTGTCGCCCCGTAGTGACGTGGTTCCCTCCGGCCAGGTTGTCACGAAGGATGCGAAAGTCGTCGAAGGCAATGTGTGTGAACTGAGGGCTTCCGGCCACGTCGCCGTTTGCCCAGACGCCACTCGCGGTGGTTTCCAGCCGCTCGTTCACCTTGATGTGGCCGGTTTCAGTCACTTCGACCCCGGCGAGATCGAGCCCTATGCCCTCGGTGTTTGGCGTTCTTCCGGTGGCGACCAGCAGATGCGTGCCTTCCGCCGTGTTGACCTGTCCGTCTTGCTCGTAGATAACGTTCACCAACTCACCCGATGAACCGGAGACCTTCTGCAGACTGGCATTCAAAACAAGCTCGATACCCTCATCCGTGAAGAGTTTCTCGAGTCCAGCACTGACATCCGGATCTTCACGATGAAGCAGGCCCCTGCTTCGCTCCAGCACAGAGACTTTGCTCCCCAGGCGACGCATCGCCTGCGCAAATTCTAGGCCGATGTAGCCACCCCCCAGCACCAACAGATGTGCGGGCAACGTGTCCAATTCCAGTGCCTCGATGTGTGTAAGCGGCTTGGAAGCAGCCAACCCAGGGATCGTTCCCAATGTCGCCCGCGTACCAGTGCCGATCACAACGTTCTTACCTCGCAGTCGACGGCTGGTGCCGTTCGGCAGATCCACCTGCAGCAATCTCGTACCAACGAAGTAGCCGTGACCGAAGACAAACTCAACGCCGCTCGTCTCAAAATTATGCTCGTGGATCTTCACCAGGTCTTTCACCATCCCGCGCTTGCGGTTAGTGACAGCGGCCATGTTGACTACGTATCCTGCGCTTTCGATTCCGAACTCTGCGGCTCGCGCGAAGTACGAGGCGACCTTCGCGCTATGAACGACGTTCTTGCTGGGAAGGCAGGCAATATTAGGACAGGACCCTCCCACCCACTTGTGTTCTATCGTGGCCACACGCTGGCCCTCGCGAGCGAGCGTCCATGCAAGATACTTCGATCCTTCGCCGCTACCTAGAACTACAAGATCGTATTCCTCCGGAACAATATCGCCGGAATGTGGCTTCACAGGCGTCGTCATACTTCCTCCAATTGCAGCGCAATACCCTACGGGGATGAGACCCAGGAAGCCGTGCCGCTCAGGACATCCCGGTGATTTGGCCAGACGAATCTACGTCGATGTTCATCGCCCGCGAGACCTTCGGCAGCCCGGGCATAAGCATCATCGCCCCCGAAGTCACGACCAGAAAACCGGCCCCGGCGGAGAGCGAAACGTCGGTGACATGCAAAGTCCAGCCGGTCGGGGCGCCCATCCGCTTCGGATCGTCAGTGAGCGAGTATTGGGTCTTCGCGATGCAGATTGGTAGATGACCAAAGCCCCACCGTTCGAAGCGGGCAAGGTTTCCCCTGGCAGCGTCGGTCAGCTCGATGTCTTCCGCTCCGTAGATCGTGCGCGCTACCTTGGTGATCTTCTCGGTAAGACTGTCTGCTGCGGTGTAGGTAGTATCCAGTTTTAAGTCCGGATTAGCATCAATTACCTCAACAACCTTTCTTGCCAGCGCCTCGGCACCCTCACCGCCCTTTGCGAACGCTTCCGAGAGGGCGAACGATGCATCCCGCGCTTCGCAGAAGTTCCGAAGTGTCTCAAGGTCAGCCTCCGTATCCTGCGGGAAACGATTGATCGCAACCACCACTGGAAGACCGAAGCCGCGGACGATCCCGATGTGCTTCTGGAGATTGGGAAGACCGCGCTCCAGGTCACCCTCACCCTGATTGCGCAAGCTTTGCACAGTCGTGACAACCACAGCCACAGCCGGTTGTATGCCCGAAGAGGGCATCACGAGATCCATGAACTTTTCGAAGCCGAGGTCCGAGGCGAAGCCTGTCTCATTCACCACGTAATCGGCAAGAGTCATACCGATGCGCTGAGAGATCACGGAGCTGGTGCCATGAGCTATGTTCGCGAAAGGGCCACAATGTACGAGCGCCGGAGTTCCGTCAGTTGTCTGAGCAAGGTTTGGTTCGATTGCCTCCGCAAGCAGCGCCATCATCGGGCCCACCGCTCCGAGATGAGAAGCTCTCACCGGCTCACCACTGCGATTGGCACCGACGACGATGCTCGAAAGGCGCTGCCGCAGGTCTTCCAGATTGTGTGCAAGAGACAGGATTGCCATAATCTCCGAGGCAGCCGTGATGACAAAACCCGAGTTACGATCACTGCCCTCCCGCTGCATCTTGCCGGGTACCGACGCGCTGACGATGATCCTCCTCAGCGCACGATCGTTCATGTCCATTGTGCGCGGCCAGGTGACCGCATGCGGATCAAGGTCCATCTCGTTGCCGTGAAAGATATGGGAGTCGATGATTGCCGCAAGGAGGTTATGGGCAGATGTGATGGCGTGAAAGTCCCCATGAAAGTGGAGATTGATCTTCTCGGCCGGCTCAATCTGCGACCGCCCACCTCCAGCCGCACCGCCCTTCATGCCGAAAACGGGACCAAGCGAGGGCTCGCGTGAGGTAACGATGGCACGCTTGCCGATGCGCTCCAGTCCCTGGACAAGCCCAATCGAGGTAACCGTCTTCCCTTCGCCTGAGACCGTGGGCGTAGTCGCGGTCACAAGAATCAATTTGCCTGGCTTTGCATCTCTTCCCGGCAAACCGTTCAGAAGATCAAGACTGAGCTTCGCCGTCACAGGACTTCGGCGCTCGTAGAGTGATTCGGGAATCTTCAGCTTGGCGGTGATGTCTTCGATGCGCAACAACTCTCTCAAGGCAATCCTCTTGTCGGCTTAGGTGATCAGGGCACCGTTGAGCTGTCAACGATGAGACCTCAAGCGCTCTTTCAGCATGACAGAGGATTATGCCTGAGACCAGCGCGCTTACAAATGCAAACGCAAGTCGGACGCGCAAATTGAACACTTGAGATTCGCTGCGGCTTTGGATCATGCAACTGTGACATCACTCTGAGAAACCAGGCTCTGCGAAGTTCTGTGGCTCGCGGGCGGATCTTGCCAGGGGGATCGTACCTTCTCACGGTCAGCCAACCAACGTCTGTTCACCTGGCTTAGCAAATGAGATCATTCGCTCGACGCAGTCAGAGGAACCCTGCACAGGAGCGTTCGCTGTTTCATTCTCGGTTTACGGCATGCTGTCAGCTTGTCGCTTTCCGAAATGAGCAAACGAGCGCTACGGGTAGGCTCTTGACTCCGGCTGCGCTTATTCAGTAGCATCCGGCTTGCCTCCAGACATATTTCGCTCATCAACATAAATCACTTTGGCGCACGAAAATAGCTTTTGATCTGGCGCCCGCTAGAACGTGAAAGGAAGAGATGTATCTCGGCATTGATTGCGGAACACAAGGGACGAAAGCGCTGCTGGTAGACGCCAAGGGGAACACGCTGGGGCGCGGTTACGCGAAACATGCGCTCATGGAGCGAGCCTCCGGCGCACGGGAGCAGGAACCGCAATGGTGGGTCGACGCGCTGCGCACGGCAGTGAAACAGGCTGTCGCTTCAGTCTCGGAGGCAGCGTCCGTTGTAGCGCTTGGGGTAAGTGGCCAACAACACGGCCTCGTAGTTCTCGACGAAGGCATGAAGGTGATTAGGCCGGCCAAGCTTTGGAACGACACCGAAACGGCGCCACAGAACTCCGAACTGGTGCGAAGGCTTGGCGGCGAGGCCGAGTTCTTCAAGCGCTTCGGCATCGTTCCCCGGACCGGATACACAGTTTCTAAACTTCTCTGGCTGGCTGAAAAAGAACCGGAAAACTTCGCTCTGATACGTCACATCATGCTGCCGCATGAGTACCTGAATTTCTGGCTGACCGGTCAGAGAAGTGCCGAGTTTGGCGACGCCTCCGGTACCGCGTTCTTCGACGTCCGGTCACGCGAGTGGGCGCGCGAAGTACTCGCGGGCATAGACGGCGGAAGCGGTCAGCTCTTCGCCGCGCTCCCGCCCTTGATTGGGTCGCAGCAGGTAGTGGGCACGCTGCTGCCCGAAATAGCAACCGAACTTGGTCTTCCGCCCGACTGCATCGTATCTTCCGGCGGCGGCGACAACATGATGGGCGCGATCGGAACCGGTAATGTGCGCGAAGGCGTCGTCACTTTGAGTCTTGGCACGTCCTCTACGGTGTACTCGTATCGCGATCAACCGGCGGAGGATCCGACAGGTAATGTAGCCGCTTTCTGCTCCTCGTCCGGAGGGTGGCTTCCCCTCGTCTGCACAATGAATGCGACGAATGTCGTGACCGGAACTGTGGAGCTGCTTGGCAAGACGGTTGAGGATATCGAAGCAGCCCTTGCCGCTACGCCGCCGGGCTCTGGCGGCCTCGTCTTCCTGCCCTTCCTGAATGGTGAGCGCACTCCAGATCTGCCCAATGCCAGGGGTTCGCTACACGGTATCTCGCCAAGCAATTTTACTCCTGCGCACCTCATTCGGGCGGCAGTTGAGGGCGTGAGCTTCGGCATCCTGGACGGGTTGGATCTAATCCTTCAGGGCAAAGCAGCGCAGGTCATTCAATTGATTGGAGGCGGTGCGCGCTCGCACGCCTGGCGTCAACTCTTATCCGATGCCACTGGAGCAACGATTCAGGTGCCCCTTGAAGAGGAGGCTGGATGTCTTGGAGCCGCCATTCAGGCCATGGTGGCACGGAGCGTCGAAGACGGTGAACCAAGGACTTTCACTGAAGTGGCCGATGCGGTCGTCCGCTTCGACACAGCTGCAACCTGCAACCCGCGCAACGATCTTCGCGAGAGCTACGATGCGGCTCGGCAAAGCTACCGCGACCAGCTCGATGCTGCTTACCCCCAATAGTCTGATCTGTCTATGCTGGCTCCCCGGCCAGTGGATGGCAAGCTGTCCATGTACAATTTATTTCGCGACCCATTTGGAATTCAGCGAAGGAGTCCCTGAGCCCAGGCTCGGGGACGACTCCTTCTTGTTCTTGGCTTCTAAGGTCGGCAAGGTTATAAGCGGTACACCGGTACGCGCCTGCGCAACTATGCATCTCGACGGATCAGCACGTGAATCGTCGATCGCACGGGATTGCGGGCGAACAAGGATCAGAGGACGACTCCACGGATATGAACAAGATGACTCCGGAAAAGACACCGGTTCGAACAGCACGCGATCTTGCATATGTGGAGGTGGCCTCCACCGAACTGACACGCGACATCAATCGTGACGTCATCCTGGAGCGTATTCGCGAACTACAGCCGGTCTCCCGGGTAGGTCTCGCACGCGCTTCAGGACTTCAGGCCAGCACGGTCTCATCTATCGTCGAACAACTCCTCGCGGAAGGCTGGATCTGTGAGGGAGCGGTCATCAAGACCGCCCGCGGCCGACGGCCGACCATGCTTTCACTCAATGACAACATGGTCATTCTGGTCGCGGACGTTCGTCCCGCAAGGGCCGCAGTTGCCGTCGTTGATCTGAACGGCCGGTTCCTGTCGCGGGAGATCGTGCCCCTGGCCGCGAATGCGCAGCGCAGCGTGGAAGCAATTGCGGAGGCCATGGATCGACTTCGCAAGCAGCATAGTGAAAAAATGTTCGAAGGTGTCGGACTAAGCGTGCAGGGACGCGTTGATCCGAAGACGAATCGACTCGTCCTAGTTCCGAACATGCAGTGGCTGAACTTCGACGTAAGCGGAACGCTTTCACGCCGGTTGGGGCTGCGCGTCGAACTCGAAAACGACGCAAACGCCTGCCTGTTGTCCGAGCTTTGGTTCGGTCATATCGACGGGATCCACAACACGGTACTCATCGCGATCTCTGAAGGTGTAGGTGCCGCCGTCCTTGCGGAGGGCCGCCTCATTTCGGGGCGGAACGGTCTTGCGGGAGAGTTCGGACACATGTGCATCGACTCCAGCGGACCCAAGTGCGGCTGCGGACAAGTAGGCTGTTGGGAGGTGTTCGCCTCTTCTACCGCAGCACTGCGCTACTACGGGGAATTGGCGCCGGAATCCGAGGGCCGGATCAACCTCCATGAACTGCTTGCACTGGCGATGAACGGGGATAAGGCGGCCCTGCAGGCAGTAAAGAAGCAAAGCATTGCCATCGGCAAAGGGCTGAGAACCGTAAACGTCGCCCTTTCGCCTGAACTTATCCTGTTTGCGGGTGACATTACGCTATTCTGGAACATCTGCCACGAAGAGATTGAGCGCGAGTGCTCAGCCGGGCTCCTGACGGGGTCCCGACCACGCATCGTATCCATTGGCGATGGCGAACTCGCACTGCTCAGAGGCGCGGCCGCCGTTGTTTTACAACGCCACTCTGGATACTATCGGGCTTCACATCGGAAGAAGCAACGCACGGTGGCCGGAAAGTTGATGCGTTAGGGTCGCTGTCCAGATCTCTCAACACGTGGGTAAAACTTCCGTCATCTCTATTTCGCGTCTCCCCCTAGCGCGACATATCTTTTGCATGGTAAAAAAAAGAGCGTTGTTAGCGCTAGCATCTTCGCTCCTTCAACTGTTTAATCCCGCCGTGGAGTTTCTTTGGTTCATATCGACTCGCATGACGTCTTCGCGGGGAAGGCATCGGCCTCGCCTCCCAGGGCTAACAGTGCCGCTGAGGTTGGATTTATTTCGACCTCACAACTTGGTATCTAAATACCACCAACCGCCACTAGAAACTACGAGTCCACTGCCAGCGGAAAGATCCTTGTTCCGAGTGCCAACAAACATCAAACCAGCCGCCCCAGAGATCGAGACCAGGAGACACATTCATGTCCAAGACTATATTCAGCGATTTCGCCACAGTGAAATTTGAGGGCCCTTCGAGCGAGAATTCGCTTGCTTACCAGTACTACGACGCCGAACGGGTGGTGCTGGGCAAGCCGCTCAAGGAGCACCTGCGCTTCGCCGTGGCCTACTGGCACTCCCTTGCGATGACGGGAAGCGATCCGTTTGGCGGCCCGACGATCAACCGTCCCTGGATGGCCGCCGGGGATCCTATCGCCCAGGCAAAGGTCAAGGCGGACGCAGCATTCGAGCTCTTCCGGGTGCTGGATCTTCCTTTCTACTGCTTCCACGATGCGGACATGTCGCCCGCGGCTGACACCCTTGCCGATACTCTGAAGAACCTGCACACTATGGCCGAATACCTGGCTGAGAAGATGCAGACTTACTCGACTAAGCTCCTTTGGGGCACGGCGAACCTGTTCTCGCATCCGCGCTTCATGGCCGGGGCTTCGACGAACCCGGATCCTGAGGTGTTCGCGTGGTGCGCGGCGACGGTGAAGAACTGCATGGACGTGACCAAGCAGTTGGGCGGATCGAACTATGTGCTCTGGGGCGGCCGCGAAGGCTACGAGACGCTGCTGAATACCAACATGAAGCATGAACTGGAGCAGATGGGCCGCTTTCTCACCCTTGTGGTCGAGTACAAGCACAAGATCGGATTCGACGGTCAGATCCTGATTGAACCAAAACCGAAGGAGCCAACCTCGCATCAGTACGACTTCGACGCAGCCACCGTGTACGGCTTCCTGAAGCAGTTTGGTCTTGAGAAGGAGGTGCGCGTCAACCTGGAAGCTAACCACGCCACGCTGGCTGGTCACAGCTTCGAGCACGAGATTGCCACCGCCGGTGCCCTTGGCATCCTCGGCTCACTGGACATCAACCGCGGCGACGCCCTGCTTGGCTGGGACACCGACCAGTTCCCAAACGATCTTTGGACGATGACGATGTCGATGTACCACGTCATCAACGCTGGCGGTCTGGGTAAGGGTGGCTGCAACTTCGACGCAAAGGTCCGGCGGCAGAGCTTCACGGCGGAGGACATGATCCATGCCCACGTGGGGGGGGCTGACCTGTGTGCCCGCGCTTTCCTGACCGCTGCAAAGCTGATCGAGGACGGCAAGTACGACGCTCTCCTTACAGAGCGGTATGCAGGCTGGAACTCAGGCAAGGGAGCGGATATGTTTGCGGGCAAGATGTCGCTGGACGAGATCGAAAAGTCTGCCCTGGCGGACTCGATCAATCCCCAGCCCCGGTCGGGAAAGCAGGAGCAGATAGAGAACCTGCTGGCCCGGGCAATCTACACAGACAAAATCTAAGAGAACATCCTGTGCTGTGCAGCGGGGGAGGGGTACCCCCTCCCCCGCTTTTCTCGCAAAGTATTGCGAAATAGGGCTTTAGGCCCGGACCTCATCACGGGATCGGGCGATGCGGGTTAGACGCTGAAGGAGGAACCGCAGCCGCATGTGCTCTTGACGGCGGCGTTTTCGAACTTGAAGCCGGCGGCTTCGAGGGTTTCGACGTAGTCGACGACGCAGTTCGAAAGGTACATGGCGGAGGTGGCGTCAACGAAGACCTTCAGGTCTTCGAAACGGTAGACCTTATCCATCATGCCGCTCTGGTTCTCGAAGCTCATGGAATACTGAAAGCCGGAACAGCCGCCGCCGACAACGCCGATGCGCAGACCGGCAGGAAGCGGATCCTGGGTTGCCATGATCTCGCGGACCTTGACGATGGCCGAAGGTGTGAGGGTCACGGGCGTGGTCGAAACGGGCGCCCCGACAACTTCAACGGTGGGAGTAACGGTAGCAGTCGCCAATGTAATCTCCTATGAGTAAAAATCGCTCAATCTAAGTGTATGCCCTGACCAATCCTGCGGCAAGCGCCTGCTCTGAACAATTCTCATTTGATGAATGCGAGATCCCCGAACGATTCAAATAGGTTAAGCTGCCGATAAAGTAGTTTGAATTTGTTCTATTGTTGATGAGGTGGAGCCGCTCTGAAGCTGCAAGGATTACTTCGGGGAGAGACCCTCCGGCACGCCGGACGAGCCCTTGCGTTTGGCGTGGTTTACTTCCTCGCCGACTCCTTCTTGAACCGTTTCGCGTTTAGTAATGGGTGGACGATCCTATGGCCGCTCAATGGAGTGACGATCGCCCTGCTGATCATGCGGCCGCGATCAGAGTGGCCCTCCATGCTCCTTGGAATCGAGATCGGGGCCGGATTCGGGGAACACTACGACAACACTGTCATCAATAGCCTGGGCCCGGAGATCATCCAGCGGCTGATCTCCCTCGTTGAAGTGGTGGTGAGTGCGGCGTTTCTCCCGGCTTTTTCCACGCTCGATCAATGGCTCCAGAAGCCGCGAATTTTCCTTCGCTTTCTTGCTGCGCTCCTGCTTGGACCCGCGGTTTCGGGAGTTCTGGCGGCAGTGTTCTTTCACTTCGCGACGGGTCAGGGATACCTCTCAGCCTTTGACGACTGGGCAGCGGCGGACGCACTCGGTATCGCGGCGGTCATGCCGCTGGCGCTCTCGTTCAGTTCGGCGGAGATGCGGGACCTCTTTCGCTGGCGTTCTCTTGCAAAGACGTTGGCGGTGCTCGTACTGGCGTTTGGCTGTGCCGTCGCTGTCTTCTCCGTGAGCCGCTATCCCCTGCTCTTTCTCCTGTTTCCAGCGCTCCTGCTTGTCGATTCCCTGCTGGACTTCTCAGGTCTGGCGATTGCCGCGTTCCTCACCAGCTACATTGCCGTTTACTTCACTTCGCAGGGAAAAGGCCCATTTGGCATCTGGGCCCACGACCTGGAGCTGACGAGCAACGTTGCAGTGCAGATCTATTTAGGTTTCCAGTTGGTGGCGCTCTTCCCGGCTTCGATCATGATCATGGAGCGTAAGCGTATGGGCTCCGAGCTGCGTGACACGAACGCGCAACTGCTGCTTCTGGCCTCGCTCGATGGCCTGACCGGGATCGCCAATCGCCGGTCCTTCGATGAATACTTCGCCCAGGAGTGGAACCGCGCAACCCGGCTCCAGACGCCGCTGGCGTTCATCATGATGGACATCGACCACTTCAAACAATTCAACGATATCTATGGCCACCATGCCGGGGACCAATGCCTACAGGCCGTAGCGGCGGCACTGAAGTCTGAAGTGCAGCGGAGCCAGGATCACCTGGCGCGGTTTGGCGGAGAGGAGTTTTCAATGCTGCTTCCGCATACAGATGTTGAAGGCGCGATGCACCTGGCGGAGAAGCTGCGCGAAGCCGTGATGAACCTGAAAATCAATCATCGCGGATCCGGTATCGGCCAGGTGACGATCTCTCTGGGGTGCGCGGCGCTGACCCCAGGGAACGGGGCGGACAAAACGGCACTCTTTGAAATGGCGGACGCTGCACTCTACGACGCAAAGCGATCCGGCAGGAACCGGAGCCACGCAAGTCCGGCTCAAGAGGCGTTACTGACCCAAGCTCTGCGCGTAAGTTAGACCTTTGTGGGATTCTTTGTGGTGGGTGGAGAGCGATAGGCTCAGCTAATCAATATGTCCGCCGACATACAACTTGAGGACGGCACGCAAGAGAGGCCCGCGTGTTCTCCGGAAACGTGTTCCAAGAAGCAGGCGGGCATGTGCTCCAAGGACCAGCTACGTCCGCAAGGCAACACGACAGAGAAGGCAACTTCGGGAATGCCACGGGTGGAGAGACGGTCAAAGCTGCGGCAGCTTTTGATTCAGGACAAAGGCCAGTCGCTGATCGAGTTTGCCCTGACGGCGCCGTTTTTGCTGATGCTTGTGACCGGGATCGCGGCGTTCGGGATAGCCTTCAACAACTACCTGATGTTGACGGAGGCGGTTTCCGTAGGCGCGCGCCAGCTGACGGTAAGCCGGGGACAGACAACGGACCCATGCAAGACGTTTTCGAATGCAGTGTATGCGGCTGCGCCCCTGCTGAGGCAGTCAAACCTCACTTTCACGATCTCTTTGGCCGGGACGGCTTACCCCGGAACCACTTGCAGCGGATCGGCGACGGCTGGGGCTCCGTCAAACATGGTTCTGGGCACAAATGCGATTGTGATGGTGACCTATCCAGTGAGCGTGACGATCTGGGGTCTCAAGGTGGTCCCCACGGGGTCCGTGCTTACGGCGCAACTGACGGAGTTGATGCAGTGAGGACGCCGCACACAGCGATGTGGCGGCTGAAGGATGACGAGAGCGGCCAGATGCTTCCCGTCGTTGCGCTGATGCTGACCGTGCTGATGGGTCTGACGGGCCTGGTGCTCGATGTCGGGCATATCTACATGTGTCACCGAGAGTTGCAGTCCTCCTGCGATGCAGCGGCGCTGGCCGGGGCGACTTCGATGGCGGGGGCCACACTCACTCCGCTGGCAACGACGATGGCCGGAGTGCAGGCGATCGCGACGAAATACACTTCGATTGCGGGAAATAACAATATCTATAACAATTTGCCGAATGTCTCGCTGGTGCAACCGCCGACGCTTAAATGCCTGGCTTCGTTTCAAACTCAGGGCATCTCATGCGTGGGGTACGTTCCCTTCAATGCGGTCCAGGTGCAGCTGCAGTCGGTGATCCCGCTTACGTTCGCAAGACTCTTTGGGTTTCCAACGATGACGATCCGAGCGAGTTCCACGGCGGTTAAGGGCGGTGGACCATCGCGGCCATACAACATCGTGGTCATGCTCGATACCACGCTTTCAATGAACAATTACGACTCGGATTGTGGAGCGACGCAGATGAAGTGCGCGGTGACCGGTTTGCAGGTCCTGCTGCAGCATCTCGATCCCTGCGGAACAAGTCAGCCAACCTGTACGGTGACGGCGGGCAATTCGGCAAACTCTGTTGCACGAGTGAGCCTCTTCGCTTTTCCGCAGGTGGATTATCCGACCGTCGGAAACGATTCCAACTGTAACGGCTCGCTTCCAAACGCAGACGTCTACACATTCCCCTCCGCGGTTGCTACAAGCTACAACCCAGGCGTTTCGAACAGCAGCACCACGTATCGTATTCTAGATTTTCTGAGCGACTATCGTATTTCCGATACGGCGACATCGCTCTACTCGAGTTCTTTCCTCACAGTTGCGGCGGGTGGAAGCAACGGTTGCACAGGAATGCAGCCACCCAATTATGCAGGTTACGTCGGCACCTACTACGCAGCTACGATGTACGCGGCAGAAGCAGCCCTCATCCAAGAGCGAACTGCTAATCCCGGTTCGGAAAACGTGATGATTATCCTTGGAGACGGCGACGCCAATGCTCCCCACTACAATCCGCCTCAAGGAGGCTCTGGGTCGATCACGGTCATGGCGAGTCCAGCGACGAACAATGGCTTGTACCCGTCGTGGGTGGGCGAGTGCGGTCAGGCAATTACGGCAGCCAAATATGCCAGTTCGCTGGGCACAACCGTTTACACCGTAGCCTATGGCGCGCCGTCTTCAGGCGGATGCACCACAGATACGAATGCGGGTGCATACCCCAACATCCAGCCCTGTAATGAACTATCAGCGATGGCCACCAACAGCTGGGACTTCTTTTCCGACTATAAGCAGACAGGCGCACAAACAAGCTGCGTCGCGGCACAGGCGGAAGTATCCCTAAGCAGCATATTTCTTCAGATCGCGGGCGATCTGACCGAGGCGCGGCTGGTCACGGATATCGCCACTTGATGGTCTGGCGCTACGCCTTTGCTACAAATCTGTATCCCACTCCGCGGACGGTAAGCAGGTGGACGGGGTTGGCGGGGTCGGCTTCAATATAGCGGCGGAGGCGGACTATGAAGTTGTCGATGGCTCGGGTGTCGGTGTCTTCGTGGACGCGCCAGACCTGTTCGAGAATCTCTTTGCGCGGGACGATCCTGCCCTCGCGGTCGGTGAGATAGCGGAGGAGGTCGGCTTCCATCACGGTGAGGTGGGTGGTGGCGTGCGGGGCGATCAGTTCCAGGGCGTCGAAGCGGATGAGGTGGTTGTTGAAGGCGTACTCGTCGGGCGGTGAGGGCTCGACGATTGAGATGGCGGCGGTCTGCCAGGCGGTGCGGCGGAGGAGTGTCTTGAGACGGACGAGAAGAATGTTCAGGTCGAAGGGCTTGGGGAGATAGTCGTCGGCACCGGCTTCGAGGCCTTCGAGGACATCTTCAGTGCGGCTGCGGGCGGTGAGCATGAGGACGGGAACGAACTTCTTTGCGGCACGGAGAGCGCGGACGATGGCAAAGCCGTCGGTGCCGGGGAGCATGCAATCGAGAAGAATGGCGGCTGGGGTTTCCGGGCCATTTTCGGGAGTGGCGAGAAGATAGGTCAGGGCGGCGTCGCCGTCGGACTCGTGATGGGTGCGGTAGCCTTCGGCCTGGAGATTGAAGAGGAGACCGGTGGCGAGGTGCTCTTCGTCTTCAACGAGGATGATGAGGGGGTCGGTAATGGGAGTCATGGCTCTGTTTTCCTTCGTGGCGCTCAATGTACGGAGTCGTGGCAGAAAGGGGCGAGCGGTTTCGGTGATGTGAGCCGCGCCGGGGCCCTTCGCTGCGCTCAGGATGACGGCAACTTCCGTGTCTCTTCTAGGAGGAGGTCCGCGGCGGAATCTGGAACGGATGCGGTTGAATGAGTGGCCTGCTCGCCGGTAGCAAGAGGCAGGCGGAGGGTGAGGGTGGTTCCGAGGCCGAGGCCGGGGCTGGCGGCGGCGGCGTCTCCTCCGTGCTGGCGGGCTATGGAGCGGACGATGAAGAGGCCGAGGCCGGTTCCCTTGATGGTGACCATGGCGCGGCCGGGAACTCGATAGAAGCGATGGAAGACGCGCTTGAGGTGGGCTGGGGGAATGCCGACGCCGGTGTCCTCGATGGTGAGGGCGACCGAGGTGTAATCGACGATCGCGAGGCGGCAGAAGACCTTGACGCCGGCGGGCGAATACTTCACGGCGTTTTCGAGCAGATTTGAGACGGCGGTGCGGAGGTCTTCGGGGTTGGCGGAGACGGGGAGTTTGACGGCGCCGGGGACGGGTTCGAGGACGATGGCTGTGTCGGAGAGATGGTGGCGCTGGAGGGTGACGGCGATGCATTCGGCGACGAGGGGCTCGAATTGGATAACGGTGCGCTCGGCCTTGCGACGGCGCTGGCCTTGCTCTCCGGCTTTGAGGACTTGCTCGACGGTGGCGAGAAGGCGGTCGGAGTCCTGGTGCATGATGCGGTAGAACTCCTGGCGTTTGGCTTCGTCGACGGGGCGTCGCTGCAGGGTTTCAAGATAGAGCCGGATGCTGGCGATGGGGGTTTTGAGCTCGTGGGTGACGGCGTTCAGGAAGGAGTCCTGACGCTCGTTGCGGCGGACTTCGCGGACGAGAAAGATGGTGTTTAGAACGACTCCCGCGGTGAGGATGGCGAAGAGGATAAAGCCGACGACGGCGAGGGCGACCGTGCGCTCATTGAGGAGGATCCAGCCGACGTTGAGAGCAACGGCGAGACCGACGAGGAGCACACCCATGGTAATGAATGTGGCGATCGTTCCGCGGCGACGGGTGATGTTCATGGCTGTGGTCGACGTGAGCAAAGTACTACCACAGGGTACAACGGCGTTCGACGGTGCGCGATGAATGGGGATCCCACATCTCAGAATCGAGATGTGGGGCACCCACATTCGTCGGCACTAATCGGCGGAAGGTTGGGCGGTGAGTTGGATGAGGCGTGGTGCGGTGCGGGCGCGGGGAGCCCAGGTGGGATAGGCCAGTTCGGGCATGGGTTTTGAGACGAAGAGCAGACGCGTCTTCGCGGCGGTCCAGCGGGCCATGGCTTTGGCTTTGCTGCGGCGGGCGCTGTCGGTGGAGATGCCGGTGCCGGCGTACATCTGGCGATAGAGTTTCGAGAGCAGAACGAATGCGAGGCGGCCCTTCAGATTATTTGGAATGCACGAAGAGCGCCTCCAGACCGGGCCCCACTCGTAGAAGCGGTCCCAGACGCCCTGTGTGCGGGTCTTGATCTCCTCCGACGACATGCTAGGGTGTGGCGTGAACATCTTGGGGCGGATTGCGGTGGGAATAAGCCAGTAGCGCGTAATCGGGGTTCCGTCGACGAGTTCGGGCGCGGCGGCCTGCTCTTTCTCCCAGCGACCGAAGTCGACAGTGCCCGGGAAAGGGGTCATCATGACGAACTGGGCGAAGGTTACGCCGGCTTTCATGGCGACTTCAACAGTTGCGTTGAAGGTGGATTCCTTGTCCGTGGGAAGACCGAAGATGAAGGAGCCGAGGACATGGACGCCGTGTTTGCGAAATGTCTGGAGCTGCTGGACGAGGCGGTCGCCGCTGTAATTGAAATCCTTGTAGACGGCTTTCAGGCCTTCGGGTGTGACGGCTTCCACTCCGACGAGAGCGCCCTTGATGTTTGCTTTGCGCATGGCGTCAAGGTAGTCCGTGTCTTCGGCGGACTCCATGGTGATCTGGGTGAAGAAGACCATGTCTTTCGGGAGCTTGGCGAGCTCCGCCATGAGGGCGTAGCGTTCGGCGCGAGTGGCTCGCAGGGAGTCGAGCTTCGCCTGATCGCCCTGCTGTTCAGCCAGGCGGAGATCGGTCAGTGTCACCGGGTAGAAGTTGTCATCGGCAAGGGCGATGAACCGGAAACCGAGGCGCCGGAGGTCGATGATCTCATTAATGACGTTCTCGAAGGAACGCTGGCGGGGCTTCTGGCCGTCGGTGCGCCAAACCGAGCAAAAGGAGCAGTGTTTCGGGCAGCCGCGGATGGTCTGCACGGAAGCCCACATGTACTTGTCCTTCTGCATGAGGTCCCAGCGGGCGGCGAGGAACTCTTCGCCTTCGATCTTGCCGCCGTCATAAATCAGCTTGGCGTCACCTGCTTGCAGGTCGCGGAGAACGTTGCCCCAGGCAACGTCGCCGTCGCCCTTGACGACATGGTCGGCGTAGCCGCGTTCAAAGGGCTCGTCGGGGAAGAGGGTAGCGTGAATGCCACCGTAAACGACGGTCGCGCCGCGTTCCTTTGCAAGCTTGCCTACCTGGTAGCCGCGAAGGGCGTTCCCGGTGTGGACGCTGATACCGACGACGTCGCCGGAGTGGATAGTCTCGGGGTCGAGAGACTCGATGGACTCGTCGACGAGAATGGGGTCGCCAAAGGAGCGCGGTGTGGCGGCGGCGAGGACGAAGAGCCATCGCGGTGTGATGACGGCGGTGCCAAAAGCGTTATCGCTTGGATTGATCAGGTGGACAGACATGCCTGGTGAGGCCCCGGGTGCGTATTCGTGATCCCAGGGACCGGCTAAGCCGGCGATCTCCGGTGGGAGGAGAAGAGCCTCAACTGCATAAACCTAAGGCAGATCCTGCCGAGGTAAGGGCACAGTGATCATACTGTTTTTTACGCGACTGTGTCTGGTAAATGACGGTTTGTGGACATGATGGTTGTCATCTCGGGAACGATTGATGCGACAAAGAAATGGCCGCCCTTCAGGATTGCTGAAGGCCGGCCATTTGAAACGACTTTGGAGCGGCGAACTTATGCGCCTGCGGGTTTGGGGTTCTTGGGGTCGAATTTGGCGACCTGGACCTTTTCGGCGAGGCCGAGCTTGCTGAGTACCCAGATGCAGTAGTAGTTGACGTCGAACTCATACCAGGTGAGGCCGTGGCGGGCGCTGACCGGGTGGGCGTGGTGGTTGTTGTGCCAGCCTTCGCCGCCGGTGAGGAGGGCAACCCACCAGCTGTTGCGGGAGTCGTCACGGGTATCGAAGCGGCGAGCGCCGAACATATGGGTGGCGGAGTTGACGAGCCAGGTAGCGTGCAGGCCGAGCGAGACGCGCAGGAATGTGCCCCAGAGGACCATCGTGAAGCCGCCCATGAGATGGCCGGTGAGAGCGGTTCCGAGGGCGATCTGAAGCAGGCCGGTAACGGTGAGCGGGAGCCAGTGATACTTGCTGAGCCAGACGTGGACGGGATCGCGGGTAAGATCGGGAGCGTACCGGCCGAGGAGGGCGGTTTCGGAGTGCATGGCACGCCCGGAGAGTATCCATCCGGCATGGGCCCAGAAGGTGCCTTCAGACGGCGTGTGCGGATCGCCTTCCTGGTCGGAATTCTGATGATGAACGCGGTGTGTGGCGACCCAGAAGATTGGTCCGCCTTCGAGCGCCATGGTGCCGCAGGCGGTGACGAAGTACTCAACCCACTTGGGGGTGCGGAAGCCGCGATGCGTAAGCAGGCGGTGGTAGGCCACGCCGATGCCGACGTTGATGGCAAAGAAGTACATGACCGCGAAGACTGCGAGATTCTTCCAGGAGAAGAAGAAGAGCGCGGCCATAGCGCCGACATGGAAGAGGCCCATGACGATCGTAGTGATCCAGTTAATGCGGCCCTGCTGGTGCTCACGGCCCATGCGAAGATCCTGCTTGACCTTCTGCGCAACCTGAACGGCGACGGGGAGGTCGGTCATGGAGAGATCGCCGATGGCCGGCTTGTAGGCAGCTGCTGCGGAGATGGTGTCGCGGTTCAATACGGTCGGTGGCATATGTTCTTCAGGTCCCCTTCTTGCTCTATCGACAACGCTAACAGGATCAGGATTAGCCGGTTGTAAGAGTTTTGTAATGCCGGGTACGAAGAGCTTTGGTACTTTCGTGGGATGGATATGCGGCTTGTAGTACAGCGGCTCTCGGTTGTTCTGGTGGGTTTGGGATGTTCCTGTGCAGTAACTGCACAGGAAGCTGCAAAACCAATTGATCTGCCTTCGAGTAAGCGCTTGTTTGAACCCGTGCCCGGCGACCCGAAGCGATTGAACAGCCTGCCGATCTCGATTGCCGTGTCGCCGGATGGGCGATACGTGGTGACGGTAAATGCGGGGTATGGGACGTTCGAGTCGGGATATATGCAGTCGCTGGCGGTGCTCGATACCAGGACTGGAAGGGTGGCGGATTTTCCGGACGACCGCACGCTGGCGAGAACAGCGAAGCAGACGCTGTACTCGGGGCTGGCGTTCAGCAAGGACGGCAAGCATGTGTACGCAAGCATGGCTTCGACGAGTGATCCGCTGGGCGACAAAGAAGGCGATACCGGAAGTGGCGTAACGGTGTATGGGTTCGCAGAGGGAAAGATTGCGCGGGAGCGGATGATCAGGATTCCGCTGCAACAGCTTGCTCCGGGGCGAAAGACGAAGATTGGTGAAGGCAAGGGCGCCGTGGGAGACAGCGATAAAGGTGTTCCCTTTCCGGCGGCGATTGCGGTGATCGACGTAGCGGGTGCGGAGAAGCTGCTGGTTTCAGATAATCTTTCCGATGATGTGTTGCTGATCGATGCGGCAACTGGTGCGGTCGTGAAGCGGTTCGATCTGTCGGAGACGGACGCGGTGCCATCGACGTATCCCGTGGCGCTTGCAGTGGCGAAGGATGATTCGCGAGCGTTTGTGGGGCTATGGAATTCATCTGAAGTGGTGGAACTTGATCTGAAAACAAATGAAGTGGGGCGGAAGCTGGCATTGCTGAAGCCTGCCAGTCCGATCGCGCCCGGGACGCACCCTTGTTCGCTGGCCATCGTGCCGGATGGAAGGATGATGTATGTTGCATTGTCGAATCGCGATGCTGTAGCAGCGATCGATTTGAGCGGGACTGCATTCAAGGTGAAGGGATACTTCGATACGCGGCTGCCGGGGCAGAGCTATTTCGGCGCGGAGCCTGCAGCGCTCGCGGTGTCTGACGATGGGCGGCGGGTGTATGTAGCGAACATGGGGTCGGATGCGCTGGCGGTGATCGAAACGGCGAAGCTGACGAAGGCTGCGGCGGCGAAGGGGTTCGTCGAGCCGATTGGGTTTGTGCCGACAGAGTGGATGCCGATGAACGTGGCTATAGCGGGCGGCAAGATTTATGTCGCGACGGCCAAGGGTAAAGGGACGGGGCCGAATAATTTTCCACAACGGCAGACGGAGTTGACCAGCAAGCGACCGAAGCTGAGTACGCCTTCAACGTATATTGGGACGCTGCTGTATGGGTCGATGGCAAGTCTTGACGCAACTGGGATAGAGAAAGACTTGAAGGCAAGTACGGCGGAGGTGCTGACTTCGAACCGCATGAAGGCGGCGGACGAGAAGGTGACGTTCGCGGATGGATCGGCGAACCGGATCAAGCATGTGATCTACATCATCAAGGAGAACCGGACGTATGATCAGCTTTTCGGCGACTTGAAGAAGGATGGCAAGCCGGTCGGCAATGGCGATCCGAGCCTGACGATGTATGGCGAAGACATTACGCCGAACCAGCATAGGCTGGCGCTACAGTTCGGGGTGCTGGATAACTTCTTCGACTCGGGTGAGGTGTCGGGAGATGGGCATGTCTGGTCGAACGCTGCGATCGGCACGGACTACCTGGAGAAGTCGTGGGAGCAGGATTATCGCGGGTCGGAACGCGGGTATGACTTCGAGGGCGTGGTGTCGCAGGGATATCCGATCTTGCAAAGGATTCCGGATGTGGTGGAACCGGCTAGCGGGTATCTTTGGACGAACCTAGCTAAGCATGGCAAGACGCTGTATCACTTTGGCGAATACATCTCTTCGACCTTCTGCGGCGAGGGCAAGAGCGCAAACTCGCAGGATGGCCCGATGCTGCCGGGTGAGACGTGTGCGAAGCCAGAGATCAAGCCGGGGGAGGCTCTACCGGATAATTGGGGCGGTGGAACAAACCTCTGGCCGTGGGGGATTCCGAGACTCGCTAAGAACATCGCAACCAAGCCGGAGCTGGTGGGGCACTTTGCTGTCGAGGCTCCGGACTTCAACCTGAGAGTTCCGGACCAGGTGCGGGTGCAGATCTTCGAGCAGCATCTGAAGAAATGGGTTGCGGACCGTGAGGCGGGCCACGACACGATGCCGAGTTTTGTGATGCTGCGGCTCGCGAACGACCATACGGCGGGTACGACGCCAGGCGGGCCTTCGCCGAAGAGTTCGGTTGCGGACAATGACTTGGCCGTGGGACGGGCGGTGGAGATGATCTCGCACACGAAGTTCTGGGAGGATACGGCCTTCTTCATCCTTGAGGATGATGCTCAGAATGGGGCCGATCATGTGGATGCGCATCGGAGCATCGCGCTGGTGGTGAGTAAGTACTCTCCGCATGGTGCTGATGGCGGACCTTTTGTCGATAGCCGGTTCTACTCGACGGTGAGTGTGGTGCGGACCATGGAGACGCTGCTCGGAGTTCCGCCCATGAATAACAACGATGCGTTTTCATCGCTGATCAATACCTTGTTTACCGGGATGGGCGATCAGGCTGTGTTTGCGGCGGATTATCGGAACCGCGATAACGGGCTGATCTACACGGCAAATGCGAAGACTGCAGCGGGAGCAAAGGAGTCTGCGAAGATGGACTTTCGTCATGCGGACAGGGCGGATGCTCAGAAGCTGAATGTGGTTTTGTGGCAGGATGCGATGAGTGGGAAGCCGGTGCCGCAGATGCTGATGGAGAAGCGGAAGAAGGCGAAGAAGGACGATGATGACTGAGGGTTCGTGGGTGGTGAGGGGCTCACGGGCTGAAAGGTTCGAGCTGCTGTGGAAGTATGGAGTCTCGCGGGATCCTTCGCTTCGCTCAGGATGACGATTCTTTATCAGGGATGTTTACGACCGCTCTTTGATTGTCTAATCTGCAATCGAGGCACGGTAAACTTTGCTTATGAGTGAGAGTGTGACGACAGTTGCAGCGCCGTTCCGGTTGAAGCCGTTTTTTAGCGAGCGGGTCTGGGGGAAGCCGAATGTAAAGCCCTGGTATGAGGAGACGGGGACCTCAGAGTTGGTGGGTGAGGCCTGGTTGACCGGGCCGCAGTGTGTGGTCGAGACAGGGGCGATGGCTGGGCGCAAGCTGGGCGATGTGGCCGAGGAATTCCCTGATGAGTTACTCGCGCCGGGCGTGTTGGCCGAGTTTCCACTGCTGGTGAAGATGCTGTTTCCGGATGCGAAGCTGTCGGTGCAGGTGCATCCGAATGATGCGCAGGCGCAGGCAATTGGGCTGCATCGCGGCAAGACGGAGTGCTGGTATGTGTTGGAAGCGGAGGCTGGCGCAGCGGTCGCTTTAGGGCTGAAGGAAGGCACAACGCTTGAGGCGATCTCTGCCGCGGTAAAGGATGGCAGCATGGAGTCGCTTATGCAGATGTTGCCTGTGACCGTGGGCGACATGATCTTTGTCGATGCGGGAACAGTTCACGCAATCGGGCCTGGCGTGGTGCTGCTGGAGACGCAACAGACCTGCGATGTGACTTATCGGCTCTTCGATTACGGCAGGCCGAGAGAGTTACATCTCGAGCAGGGATTAGCTGTGACGAAGCTGCATACGGTGGCGGGTAAAGTGCCTCCGGTCGCGATGGATGGGTTTACGCGACTGATCGACCAAAAGTATTTCGTCGTGGATAAATTCGAGATCACCGCCGGAGCAACTGTGTCGCTTGCGGAGGTGACCGGTGTCTCGGGATGCGTCGTTTGTTTGAAGGGTGCAGGGACAGTGACCTCGAACGAAGGCGCGGTGGAGTTGAGTATCGGCGAGGCAGTAGTGGTGCCGGCGGTGGCTTCGGATGTGAAGGTGAAGGCGGAGACGGCGTTGACTTTGTTCCGATGCTTCGAACCGAAGCACGCGTAATCGTCAACGTGTTTGGAGGAAATAGAGAGCGGCAAGCATCCTTGATGGGGAGGCTTGCCGCTTTTTCCATTTCTTTCTGAGGATTAGAAGGTGTGGGAGGCGCTGAGGATGATGGCGTAGTCGGCGAAGGCGGCATCGCCATGCGCGCCGCGGGCAAGGTCGGGTACGGAGGCGCGACGGTTTCGTTGTATGGCCCAGGGCGAGGTCAGCGAGATCATGTCCCGGCGATGCTGGTACTGGATCGCAGGCTCTATCGAAATGATGTAGCCGGGCCTTCTGAAGCCGTCGCTCTTGCCGAAAGCGTCGCGGACGGGAATGCCTTCCATGCGGCCACCAAAGCTCGCCGCCAGGCCGCGGACTTTCGGAACATGGCGAGAGAGACCGGCGCGGAAGAGGTACTGATCGGTAACGGACATGACGCTTTCGGCCGGGACTGCGCGGAAGGTCGGTACGCCGTTGGTGTCCCTTGGATTGAAGAGCCACGATCCCTGAAAGTAGCCGACCGTATGGAAGAGCGTCTGCTTGTAGGCCTGTGTGCCGATTGTGAAGCCCCAGCTACCGTCGCCCGGTTGCAGGGACTGGTCAGCGACGGTCTTCTCAATTGTGCCGTTTGCCAGGCGGGCAGTTCCCATGCCGTTGCTGAGGCCTGTCGGTAACTTGACGCCAGCGCTGATGGCGATATTTCCACCGTTTTCTGCGGGCGGCTTGATCACCCATGCCTGGGCACCGAGGATCATGTCACCGACGCCTGCGATGTCGTAGATACCATAGGGCGGGTACTTCTGGTTTCTAGTCCCTTGAAGGACGGGAACAAAGGCGTTGACGGACCAGCGCGGAGTCAACTGGAGGTCGGCGCTGATGTTGTAGATGTTCTGGTGATTCTTGATCTGCGTATTGAGCAGAGCGCGTTGGGTATTTTCAACCTCGCCGCTGAAATGGCGGAAGGAGCTGAAGGAACGCCAATCGACCTCCACGGTCAGCGGATGATGATGCAGGATGCCGAGGCCGCCATCGAAGTTTGCGCCTCCGGAGGTGATGCAGCCCTGGATGGTGCTGCTGGTGTGTGCGGCAAGACAGCCTTGCGCGCGAGCTATTGGCGACGCTGCGAAAAGAGATAGGACACAGGCCGCCAGAAGGGTGGAGCGCGAGAACAATATGTTTTTCATGTCGCAGCAACGTTAGAGCCAGAGCACAGGCCGCGCCACGATAGGTAGATGGAACTTCATCTCCACCATCAGGTGGAGGCGTGGCGAGACGGGCGCTCTGTATGCTTGCGGTTCCTATGAAGACCATCCTTGTTCGAAGAGTGGCAGTAGCAATGCTTACCTGCGGAAGTGTGTTCGCGTTTGCAATGGTCGCGGCGGAGCCCGTTGTTACGCGGACGGAGTTCCATGGACGCGATGGTTCGCGACATAGTCTGCACGAGCTGCGCGGGCATGTTGCGGTGGTTAACTTCTGGGCTACCTGGTGTGGGCCGTGCAAGGAAGAGATGCCTCGGCTGCAAAAGCTCTCTGAGGAGTACTCGGGGAAGGGTGTGCAGTTCGTTGCGATCTCGCTCGATGCCGCAGAGACGCAGGGCAAGATCGATGCAGTGGTCGAGAAGCGCGGGTTTCGTATCCCGGTGTGGACGGGAGCGAGCGAAGAGACGCTGGCGGAGTTGAAGATGGGCGTGCTGGTTCCGGCGACACTGATTCTTGACGCCGATGGCGAAGTGGTGGGAAGGATTGAAGGCGAGGCGAGCAACAAAGATGTGCGCTCGCGGGTGGACTGGGTGATAAGCGGGAAGCAGGGTAAACAGCCGAAGGTGATTCAGAAGAACGACTGGTAGTCCGTGGCGCGAGCATTGCAGGATAGGGCGGTGTGCGGGATGATCATGGTATGAAATTCCCTGCTTCCTCCTCTCTTTGTTTCCTGGCCGCGACCAGCTTGGCGGCGGTCCTTTCCGTATCGGCGCAGGACCCGCTGAAGCTGCCCGGGAAGAACTATACGGTGGCGTTCGAGAATAGCGAAGTCGCTGTAATTCGCGCGCACTATGGCCCGCACGAGAAGATTCCGGTGCATGACCATACAAGCTTCTCGACGGTTTTTGTGTATCTCAGCGACTCCGGTCGCGTTCAGATCAACCACGAGGAAGCGGGGACGACCGAGGCTCCAGTGACGCGGCCACCGACGGTGAAGGGCGCGTATCGCGTGGCTCCGGGAATTGCGGAGCGGCATAGCATCGAGAACCTTGGCGACCTGAGCTCGGACTTTCTGCGAGTGGAGTTGAAGCAAGTGTCTCTGAAGATGAAGGAGCCCTTTCGGGGTAAGGCTCCGCAGAGCTTGAGTGCGTCTTCGGACGCTGTGGAGTTTAGTGATCCTCAGGTACAGATCGAGCGGATTGTTTGTGTGGGCGCGAAGGCTTGTGCGGTGAAGGCGGCGGCGGGGCCGTCGCTTGTGGTGGCTTTTGCCCCATTTGTGATGACTTTGGAGAAGACGATGGGCAGGGAGATAGTGGCAGCGGGAGCGGTGCGGTGGGTGCCGGATGGTGTGGGGATGAGTGTCGTCGCGGAGGGGTCAGGAGTCGCACATTTGTTGCGGATAGAGCTGCCTCCGATCCGCAGATGAGCTGCGTGTAGACTATGCCAGAGTCATTTAACCGGAACGATGAGTGCCACCTTCTAAGAGGAGTGCTAAGCTTTCCAAGCGCGTATCTAAGTCTTTACAATCCTCGCCTTTCATTCTGAGCTTCCTAACGAAAGGGTCACGCAATTGAAGTTCTTCGACAGAACCTGCCCTGATTGTTCGATACGGCTGCTCCTTTTAACGTGTTTTTTGCTTCTGAACGGTGCAACGCTTCTGAGCCAAACGCCCGCAGACACCGTAGCGCCGCAGGTTCCTTCGCTCGAACTGCCCGTACTCATTGTTGACCATCAGCATCGGCCAGTCGGTGATATCTCCCTCAAAGGGCTCAAGGTAAAGACGGGTGCCGGAGCGCCGTTCGCGCCGCTCGCGTTGAGGAAAGAGGGCGAGGATCCCGTCTCACTTGCTATCGTGATCGATGCAAGCCGCGATAGCTTTCATGATCTGTCTAAGCTTAGCGATGAGTTCGCTTCGCTCGTTGGATCGGAGCTGCTTCCCAACGACCGCATCACTTTATATGCAATCGACTGCACAATGACGCGCTCCTTGAATAACGCGGCTCCAGACGCAGCCACGTTGAAGAAGGCCGTGACCGACGCACTCGACGTGCCCACACTGCATGAGGGCAAGTCACACTCGTACTGTGGCAAGACGGTGCACCTCTGGGATGATGTTGCGGCTGCCGTTGCTGGGCTTTCGCACGCTCCCGGCCGACGGGTGCTTCTGCTCATCTCCGATGGCAAGGATGGGGCAAGCAAGTACGACTGGCTCACGGTGGAGCAGTATGCCTTTGAGCAAGGCGTGGCCATCTTCGCGATGCGCGATCAACGACAGGCCCAGGCGGACGATTACACGCGTCAGTCGCTCTCGGTCTCGAATGGCGCCGCTGGGTTCAAATCAACCATTTCGCCCACGCCGGCTGCCCGCAACGCGAACGATCTCGAGCTTCTCTGCGCCAATGATGGCGGCCTGACGCTCAGTTCGGCTCCAGAGTTTCGCAAAGACGGGCTGGCCGATATTCTCTTCCTCATTCGGCAGCGCTATATCCTGACGATTCCGAAAGACGCCTACCAAACGGGCGCATCACACGGCGTCAAAATCATCCCATCCGCGCTGACACCTTACTTCATCACCACAACTGGAGCTACTGAACCTCTGGCGGTAAAGTAGCGCTCAGGAACGCACATCCATCGCGAGAGACAGCGCGGCGAGGGTTAGCTCGTCCGGTTGGTTGTTCAAAATTTGAACAGTCTGGGATGAGCGAGCAGCTTCGGAATTCTTCACTGCGCTCAAAGTGACCGGTCGGGAAAAACTTCTGAGTCATCAAGAGGCCTCTAGTGAGACAGCGGCAGGGTGATGGTTTTGCCGGTGGCGGCGGATTGGCGGGCGGCGTCAAGGATCTCGGCGACGAGGATGTTGTTCTTGAGCGAAGAAAGGCTGGTGCCCTCTTCCACCTGGCCGGCTAGGACGGCTTCCATGTAGTGGATCGGGTCGTCATCGGGGGCCTGGAGTGGGTGGCCGTTCGAGATGGTGCCGGTGGCGTCGCCCTTCTTGCGGATTTCGATGCGGTCGGGGTCGATGGCCTTGGCGTAGCCGGTGCTGCCGTAGACGTCCATTTGTTTGAGCGCGAAGGGCCAGTCCCAGGAGCCTTCGATGATGGCAACGGAGTTTTTGTAGTTGAGGATGATGTCGGCCTCGTCCGAGACCTTCGGGTAGAGGTCGGGCTGGAGGCGCTTGGTGACAGCGGTGACGGAGATGGGGGCTTCGCCGTTCATCAGCCAGGTCATCAGGTTGGGGCCGTAGCAGCCGAAGTCGGTTAGGGCACCGTCGCCGTCCTGGGCGGGGTCGATGAGGAGCTTGAGGAAGTCGGGGCCTACACCGATCTTGACTGGGCCTTCGTGGCCGTCGCGGACGACGACCTTGACCATGCTGCCGAGGGAGCCATCTTTGAAGAGGTGGTAGGCCTCGGTGTTGGAGGTGTACCAGGCAGTTTCGAAGTCGACGAGGACGTGGATGTGCGCCTTGTCAGCGGCAGCCTTGATGGCAAGCGCGTCGGCGTAGGTGAAGGCGAGCGGCTTTTCCATCAGGACGTGCATGCCAAGCGCGGCGCACTCTTCGACGATCCGGCGGTGCTTGTCGGGCGCGGTGAAGACGAGGGCGGCGGTGGGATGGGTGGCGGCGGCCATCTCGGCGATGGTGTTGAAGTGCATGGAGGCTGGTAGGTGATACTTCGCGGCGTATTTGTCGAAGAGGCCCTGGTCGGGTTCGACGATGCCGACGAGTTCGACGTCGGGGCGCGAAAGGATGCCGCCAGCGGGCGTGAGATTGCTCTTGTTCAGGAAGCCGTCGATGTGGCCGTGGACGAGGCCGACTACGCCGACCTTGATGGGTGCGGCAGAAGCTGCGGCAGTGCCGAGGAGGAACAGGGTGAGGGCGAAAAAGCGATGCATTAATAGTTCCTTTGAGCCAGATACGGCGAAGAAGAGTCGATCCATACTCCGGGAAAGTTGCTGGATGGGCAAGTAGAGGAAGGGGAATGGATTGGAAGTGGCCCGCAATCAGGCAGAAAGGTGCAAAGGACCGGTGCTGTCGCTAGGCCGGCACGGAGACTTCTTGGCGGAGATTCGGAGGCCCGCAGTTCGTTTTTACGCATGTGAGAAAGATCTGTCGCGTTCTTCTGCAGGCGAGACTGCCTCAGAAACAAGCCAAGGAGCCGCAAGTGACTCTAATCACCGACGCTATCGCGTGCAGGTGGAAAATTTTCACAGTCCGAGCGGAAATCCGCATCTTACCTCTCAGCCGGAGGAATTACCGATGCGTACCGCGCAATCAAAGTTGATGCTTCAATGTGCTGGCGGGGCGGCATGGGCGGTCGGCGCGGGACTTTCGGCGGCGTGGATGTTACGGGGCGGCGGCGTAGTGCGCCCCCTGGCGAGCTTCCTGGCTTGGGCAACGGCGCTTTGCTTTGTGGAGTTTCTCGCTCTCGAAGATAAGAGGCATCGCATTTCACTCTCCGAGATCACGAAGAAGGCTGTTCGCTATGGATCGCTCTCGGTTCTGGGAGTTGCGCTTGGCACACTCTTCCTAGAGTACTGGCCAGTTACTGTGACGATGGCCTTCATGTTTGCGATCTGCCGAAGCTTCAAAGAGGAAGACAGCCCTGCTTATATCTAGGCGCCCTTCGTAAGCTGCCACTTCGTGCGGCTGTATGCGATTCTGAAGCCTGTGCGCTCCGCGTTGCGCTGCGACTGGCTTCCAGTTGTGGTCACCATCATGGCGAGTTCAAGTCCAATCCTGGCTGCGTAGTCCATACGGTAGGAGAGAAGCGCGGCTTGCAGACCCCGGCGACGAAGATCCGGAATCGTGGACGCGCCACCAAAGAGGGCCACATCGTGATGAACGCAAATCGATCCTGTGGCTCCCGCAACTCCACTTGCCTCCGCGATGAAGTTGACGGTATTTGCGCGGGCGAAGCCGAGACGGCCAAACTGGCGAATTACGTCTTCCATCTCCGGGTTTTCAGAGGCCCAGCCTTTCGCGCTGAGTTCGGCCCACAAGGATGCATCCTCCGAATTTGTAACCCGCACCGTGATCATTTCTGGGAATTCCGGAGCAGTCGACCGTACGGGTTGATGCATCACGCTGCTGAGTTCGATCGGGCGGTACCCGCGCTCGGAGAGCAATTGCACCGTGGCGATTCCAGCGTGAGGACTGACCTCATGTGTGACGGGTGCTCCGCGATCGAGAAAAAAACGCTCAATCACATCAAGAGCCGCAGAGGTTGGCTCTTCAAAGAGGCCGAGGCAGAAGGTCTGAGTAATGGGCGACTCTGGACCGTCGAAGACCGCGATTGTGCCAGCGTGCTCGATCCACGCGGCGCTGGTCCCGGGCTGCAGACGGGCGCGAGCTTCAGCGAACTCTATGCCTGCCTGGGCCTCGGCGCGTTCGAGGCGGCGGGATAGATTGAGATCGGCGAAAGTCATTGGAACAACGCTACAGGGTCATGATAGGTGAGGCAACGGTGAATCCGAGCCGGTTGCGGACAAGTGTTGTCCTCGAGGCAAGGTCACATGGTTTTGGTTATCTAAAGCTGGGGCGCCTGGGAATTTGATTGCCTATGGTCAACCGACCTGAGACGATGGCTGCATCTTTCACCTGAACACGCAAGCCGAATGTAACTTATGCCACAAGAACAGCTCTCGACTCCCACTGGGTTTTTGCAGGTCGATGGCCGCTATGTGTGCGCGGACAACCTACGTTTCGCATGCATTCTTGCGATCATCGTGGTGCATTCTTCCTGGATACTGACCGTCGGGGCGACGGCAGGTTCAGCGATCGGGTGGTTTCAGTTCGGCGTGATTGCAATCGCTAAATTTGGCACTATTGGGTTCTTCCTGATCTCGGGTTTTCTTCTGGAGAAGAACCTCCATGCGCGAAGTTCGCTTGAGCTGATGGAGAGGCGGATTCGCAAGGTGTTCGTGCCGTGGGCACTCTGGTTTGCGCTTACATGCGCGCTCCTTTCTGTGGCGGACGTGGTTCGTCACAAGCGCGCGTTTCTGCCCGACACTCCCTGGTACTTGTCAATTGGAACGACAGCGGCGCATACCTTTGCGTCGACTTCGTTCTGGTTTGTGCCCAATCTTCTACTGTGCTTGCTGCTATTGCTGGTTTTCCGAAGATACCTGGAGAAGCTTTGGTTTGGAGGCGTGCTGCTTGCGATAAGTCTGTTTTACTCGCTAAACATCTATACCCAATGGATCGACGCGCACCATACGCGCGCACTCTTCGGCTTCATTTTTATCTGTGGCTTGGGCATTATGCTGGCGTCAACGTCCATCGCTTCAGCCAATTTCTTCACTCGGTTCCGGCTGGACTTCTTTGGCTGGCTACTGCACTTTCCGCTCTGGCGACTTTCGGCGAGGGACGCGTCTTAGTGCATCTGAATTCGGCGGATCCGCTAAACACTTTGAAGGTCACGACGCAGGTCTTCTCCGTGCTCGTCTTTCTCTGCTTCTTCAAGATTCAGCGGAGACTCTGGCCGCGATTCCTAGACGTGTCGCGTACGACCTTCGGCATGTATCTGAGTCACGTCATCGTTCTCGCAGCCTTTCTGCATCCGTTGTGGACGATATTGCAGAAGCCGGGTCAGCATCCGCTGCTTGGCAGCTTTGCCATGCGGGTTGCGATGTGGCTGGGAGCAGCGTTACTTACTGTGGCGACAAGCTTTCTGGTGGCGCGCGTACTGTCTACTTCGCCGGGGCTGAGCTGGACGGTCGGTATAGTGCCGGCCAGAGCGAGAACCGAAGAGTTCCATGCCGAAGCAATCCCCGTGGCCGTTGTTGGGTAGCTGCATACGACTGCAACAATGGCGGACCGAGGCGGCGAGACGATATAAATGTATTCATGAAGGCGCACTCGCGAACGGAATCACTCTCGGGTCCTAACGCTCTCCCTGGCGATGAGGTTTGTTTTGTGCTTCGCAACGGTCCGCAGATATGAGCGGACTTCGGCCTACGAGGCGGCTGCGAGTTGAGGGTGTGTCCAACAGCCTGTGGAATGAAGACCTGGCGGCGGTACCAAGCGATGAGCGGACGTGGGGCATCTATAACTATGTGTCACTCTGGGTGGCCATGTCGGTTTGCATTCCGACCTACATGCTGGCGAGCGGGTTGATCGCTGCCGGGATGAGCTGGAAGCAGGCGTTGGGAACGATTCTTCTAGGGAACGTTATCGTGCTGATTCCGATGGTGCTTAATGCGCACGCAGGCGCGAAGTACGGGATTCCCTTTCCTGTTTATGTGAGGGCAAGCTTCGGAGTTCTGGGGGCGAATGTGCCGGCTGTGCTGCGGGCGCTGGTGGCTTGCGGATGGTTTGGCATTCAATGCTGGATTGGCGGCCAGGCGCTTTTTTCGATGTTGAAGGTGGTCGTGCCCTCGGTAGGGGCAGAGATGCTTTGGATATGTTTCGGGGCATTCTGGTTGATCAACATGGCCGTAGTGTGGCGCGGGATCGACACGATCAAGTCGCTGCAGGTGGTGAGCGCGCCGTTCATGCTGATCGTGGGGCTTGTGTTGCTGTTCTGGATGGTGGGCCGAGCGGGTGGCTTTGGCGTCGTGCTCGAGAGTGCCGGTGCGTTTCATGGCACAGAGAAGGCTCCTGACTTCTGGAAGATCTTTGTGCCTTCGCTGACCGGGATCGTTGGCTTCTGGGCCACGGTGGCGTTAAACATTCCCGACTTTACACGGTACGCGAAGTCGCAGCGAGCACAGATGACGGGACAGGCGATCGGGCTGCCGGCGGCGATGACGCTCTACTCGTTTATTGGGATCGCGGTGACGGCGGCGACGGTGATTGTCACGCCGGACCACAAAGCGATCTGGAGTCCAATTGAGTTGATTGCAAGCTTCCATCAGCCGGTGATCGCGCTGATCGGGCTGGTGGCGCTGCTGCTGGCTACTCTGAATACCAACGTTGCGGCGAATGTGGTCAGTCCGTCAAATGATTTCTCGAACCTGCGACCGAATCTCATCTCGTTTCGGATGGGTGGATTGATTACGGGAGTGCTCGGAATTCTTTGTATGCCGTGGAAGCTGGCGGCTGATCCGGAGCGGTATATCAATGGCTGGCTGATCGGGTACTCAGGGCTGCTGGGGCCGATTGCGGGCGTGATGATCGCGGACTACTTCATCATTCGCAAACAGGCACTCGATGTGGATGAGCTTTATATCAGGGGCGGGATGTACGAATATGCGGCGGGGTTCAACCCGAGGGCCCTGGTGGCGCTTGCGGCAGGCGTGACCGTAGCGCTGGTAGGGCTGTTCGTGCCAAGACTGCACTGGCTCTATGAGTATGCGTGGTTTGTCGGGTTCGCGGTGGCTGCGGTGGTGTATATCGCGCTGATGAGCGGGCCGGATGTGCGGGCGATGATTCCGCCGAATCCGCTGCTGATTCAGGTGGAGGGTTTTGAGGCGGAGCCTTCAGCGTAGCGGCATTCGGTGTCCCACCTATCGCATAGGGCAAAGCGCAATGGATGGGACACCCGAGCGACTGTAGCGGAGCAATCGCGGATCCTTCGACTCGCTGCGCTCGCACAGGATGACACCCGGATGACAAACAAATGCTAGCGGAGCAGAGCGCCTAGCTCGTTGGCGGCGTTTCGCAGGTGCGGGAGGAACTTCGTCTGCATATCGTATACAGGCATGCGGGGGGCGCTGCCACTCAGGTTCAGCGTAGCGACGATTCGGCCGGATGGGGAGAAGACCGGGACGGCGAGCGAACGCAGACCTACTTCGTACTCCTGATCGACGAGGGCGTAGCCGTTGCGGCGCGTGTTGCGGAGCAGCATGGCCAACTTTTCAACCGTGGTCACCGTGCGCGTAGTGTGCGGGGTGAGGACGACGCGTGCGAGGTACTTCTCAATCTGCTCGGCGGGCTGGTAGGCGAGCAGGACGCGGCCCATGCTGGTGCAGTATGCGGGCAGGCGGCTGCCGATGTGGAGGTCCACAGCCATCACGCGCGAGACGGTGGTGCGGGCGATGTAGACGATGTCGTCGCCATCGAGCGTGGCTACCGAAAAGGACTCGTGGAAGGCAGCGGACATGCGCTCGAGGATCGGCTGCGCGGACGTGGAGAGCGCGTTCGAAGCGGTGTAGGTGTTCGAGAGTGTGAGCATCCGCGGGCGAAGGCCGTAGCGCGAGCCGTCTTCCGCCCCGGCGAATCCAAGTTTGGTGAGGGTATAAAGGCAGCGACGGACAGCGGCGCGAGAGAGGCCGGTCTTCAGGCTGAGTTGGGAGATCGTCATTTGCGGAGTCTGTTGGGTAAAAGCCTGGATGACGATGAGGCCGCGGGCCAGCGAGGTCATAAAGTTGGGATCGCCTGAGTAAACGTCAAGCGATGAGGCTGGGGTCTGCTTGGCGGGAGCGCTGGAGGCGGAGAGTTGCTCGGCATCCATGACGGGTAGAGATCCTGCTTGAGCGGGGACGGCATGGCGGGTCAAAAGGCTCATCGGGGTTCCTTCTTGTCCAGCTCGCTCGAAGAGTCGCGGTGCGATAGCCGGACTCTCATTACGATAAACGCACAGCGCCAGGAATCGCAAGTGTTTTCGGCTGCGATGCCGCAGAGTAAAAAGAACGCCACTGTGGGAAGGGGTTGGTAATTCAGGGGGTGATAAATGGATCGCCGGATTTACTTTGCAGAAGCAGGTGATGTGTCCGCAAACCGAGGGAGAAGCTCGGCGGTAAGCTTCTGGCGGTACTCGAAGATGGTTTCCATCTGGCGCTTTACGAAGAGGAACTGCGCCAGATCGCCGATAGGACCGAAGGGAAGTTCATACTCAACGTGATCCTGGAGGAGAGTGCCGCCGAGCGCTCCGCGTGTTTGCGTTTCGAGCCGGTGACAGTGTCTCCAATAGGCGAAAGGCCCACGGTGCTGGACATCGCAGAAGTGGCTGTCCCATTCGAAGTCGGTTATCTCGGCGTCCCACGGGATTCGAAAGGGCGCATGTGGAAACGGCAGGAAGGTGATCGTCAGGCGAGTTCCCTGGCCGGCGGCGGTGGTGCCGGGCGCGACGGAATGATCGCTGCCGGGGCGCCAGGGAGGGGCGGCTATGGCGGACTCTTCGATGCGCGCCTGCTGCCATGCGGGCATAAGCCGAGGAAGGTTTTCAGGGTCGGCAAAGAAGTCGAAGACAGTCTCGATCGAGTACGGTAGCCATTGCTCAGCGTGGTGGGTGTGGCGCATAAAGACTCTAGCGTCAGGGTACAGGGTTTCCGGATGCGGGGAGTTGATCAAGGACGACTTTGAGTGGCGCTTCGAGAAGGAACTTGGTGTAACGGTACAAATGGTCTCGATGTTGCAAGCGAACTGCCGTCCTTCAGCTGTGCTATGCGCCAATACATTGGGCGTCGCTCTGCTCAGGATGGCACCTTCTCTGTGGACGGAAGTTTGGGGCGGGTGAAAAGCGAAGAGGCACCCGGATGGGTGCCTCTTCTCCTGACTTGATTGCAGATGCAGTGGAGGGAATGCGATTAGGGCATCAGGACGGTGTCGATGACGTGAATGACGCCGTTCGACTGCATGACGTCCGCAGTGGTGATGGTTGAGGTGCCGCCCTTGGCGTCTGTGAGGATGATGTTGGATCCGGACATGCTCGCGGTGAGGTCCTCGCCTTGAACGGTCTTGAGGGTGGCCTTGCCGCCGCCCTTCTTAATCATCTTCTCAAGCTGCTTGGAGGTGATCTTGCCGGCTACGACGTGGTAGGTAAGGATCTTGACGAGGGTGTCGTGGCTCTCAGGCTTCACGAGCGTGTCGACGGTGCCTGCGGGCAGCTTGGCGAAAGCATCATCGGTGGGCGCGAAGACGGTAAAGGGGCCGGGGCCGTTAAGAGTGTCTACGAGGCCAGCGGCCTTGACTGCGGCGACGAGGGTTTTGTGGATCGGCGAGTTCACTGCATTCGCGACGATGGTCTTGTTCGCGTACATGGCGGCGCCGCCAACGGTTGGATTGTCGGCTGCATTTGCGGTGAAGGACGTGACGGCGAGGACCGCAACTGCCATTAATGCGAGAAATGTCTTCTTCATGATCGATCTACCTTTCGAAGTTTGCTGCGTGATTGATTCGTGCCTCTGACCTTCTTCAAGTCGGCACACATAGCACTTACGTGAGAACAGATGGAGTGGATTGTTGTAATTTGCGGCTCTGCACCACCACGAGGAGGATGCATTGTGAATTCTTACAGCGACAGTTACAGGAGAGAGTGCGCCCGTAGGGAATGCGACGAGTGGCCCATGTTGAGACAGGAGAAGCCTACCGCGAGACGCTTGCGTTGACAATTACTTCGCGTCGCCGTCAACTAAACACTGCCTATGGATCACGTAGACGAACATCCGGCGAGCACTTCTGAAGTGGTATCAACGGGAGAACAGCCAAATACAGTCCACGATCGGGGATTGCTGCTGATCGCGATCTTCAAGATGGCGAAGTCTGCGTTCTTCTTTTGCGTGGGAATGGGTGCACTCCACTTCCTGCACAAGGACCTCGGAGACGAGGTGCTTAGGCTGGCAAGGGAACTGCACCGGGATCCCGAAGGCAAGGTGGTCTCGCTGCTGCTCAAGAATGTTCACCTTATTGATGAGCATCGATTGAAGCAGCTTGGGATTGGAACGTTCTCGTACTCGGCGCTGGCATTGACGGAAGGATTCGGTCTCTTGCTGGAGAAGACCTGGGCGGAGTTCCTGACGCTGGGGCTTACCCTGTCATTTCTACCCTGGGAGATCTATGAACTCATCCGGCACGCGACCTGGGTAAAAGCTGGCCTGTTTGCAATCAACCTGGCAGTATTGGGATATCTGGTCTGGCTTCTGGAGCGCAAAGGAACGTTTCACAAGGTTTGGCCGAACCGGTGGAACTGGGTGCGGAATCGATAGTTTCGCTTTTGCTTCGCTTACCAGATGAGGGATGTTTGCGGCAAGAGCGAAGTAACACCAAAGTTGAGCGGAATACCAGTTGATAACACTACCTGTAGCGGCTGACTCGGAAGACAACCCCATGGGCTGATTTTCCACAAAGAAGCCTCGGGAATTTCCTCACAATTTACAAATTTAGTTCTTTACACGGTGCCACTTGCAGGTAAGTATGGGGATGGAAGTGGACAGAAGTAGAGTAAAAGGGATCAAAAGCGGGAAATATGGAACCCAATACGCTAGAAATCGATGGTTCCCCTGCCGAAGAGACTCCTGCATTCCGCGGTGGGCACCTCACGCAGGTCGATGAGAAGTTTCGGCTGAAAATTCCAGCTGACTTCAAGAGGATGATCGACGAGGTGCATGGGCCGAAGTTTTACGTGACAAGCCAGGACGGAATGAGGGCAGAGATCTATCCCATGAAGGAGTGGCTGAAGATCGAGGCGAAGCTGGCGAAGATTCCAACAAAGAATCCCGGCAGGCAGAAGTTTTTGAGAACGACCAGTTACTTCGGCCGTGTGGTGGAGATGGACGCACAGGGACGGATTTTGCTTCCGCAGATCCTGCGGGACGAAGCAAATTTGGCGGAGGAAGTGACGGTGCTCGGGATGTTGACCTATCTGGAAGTGACGAAGCACTCCACTTCGAAGACCGAGGCGCGCGGGATGACCGAAGCCGACGATGCAGCACTGGCAGAGTTTGGATTCTGAATGCAGTAAGCGGCCCCCAGGGGCAGCACAGAAGGCGGGAACGCGATGAATGTACCGCAGCATGTGCCGGTTCTTTTAGATGAAGCTTTGAAGTACCTCAATGTGCGGCCGGGCGGCGTAATTGTTGATGCGACGCTGGGGCTGGGAGGCCATTCTTCGGCAATTGCGAAGAGGCTGGGAGGTTCCGGTAAGTTGATCTGTTTCGATCGCGACCCGGAGGCAATGGCGAAAGCCAGAGTAAGGCTCGATGAGCTTGCCGCTGAGCTTGGAAGCGAGATGCCGGACGTGGTTTATGAGCCGAGAGCATTCTCAGAGGCGGCGGATGCGATCAAGCCGGGAAGTATCGACGGCCTGCTCGCGGACTTCGGCGTAAGCAGCCTGCAGTTGGATGAGGCGCACAGAGGATTCAGTTTCCGGTCAGACGGCCCCCTAGACATGCGGATGGATACGCGCACGGGGGAGACGGCCGGGCAAGTGGTAAATCAGGAGGACGAAAATGAGCTCGCCGACCTGATTTACGAATTCGGAGAGGAAAGGAGATCGCGGAGAATCGCCAGAGCCATTGTGCGGGCACGGCCGATTGAAACGACAGCAGAACTTGCTCAAGTGATATCGGCCGCTGCCCCATCAATGAAAGGGGACAAGATCCATCCGGCAACGCGAACCTTCCAGGCACTTCGAATTCGAGTGAATAACGAGCTGGGAGAGATTGAGTCGCTGCTTAAGTGCGCGCCCTCTCTGTTGAAGCCGGGCGGAAGGCTGGTGTTGATCAGCTTCCACTCCCTTGAGGACCGGCAGGTAAAGGATTCGTTCCGTGACGCGCACCGGGACAAGACATTCGAGGTGCTCACCAAGAAGCCAGTTGTGGCGAGTGAGCAGGAGCAGTTGAGAAATCCGCGGAGCAGAAGTGCCAAATTACGGGCGGCAGAGAAAGTTTAGTTTCATACTCACAGCCATCTGCACAATAATCAGTGCAGTGGAAAAGTGAGACGAAAAGGATCGGGCCGGGGTTGTCCTGCCGTGCTTTCAGGCGAAAGACACCCAATGTAGCAAACAGTCCCCTCCTCCTTACAGCGATCCCGGCCCGGATCGTCTTTGGAGAAGTGGCAGGGTTGAAGGTGCTTGAGGGCTCTCGAGAGCAACTGATCCTTCGACTTCGCTCAGGATGACACTTTTGGTATTTGGTCGAGATTGGCAGTAAAGATTGCAGGATGGGAGACGGCAATGGCGGCGATGACAACAGTAGCGGCGGGCATGGACATGATGGGGACGAGGCAGGCGTCGCGTTCGCGCAGCCGCACCTTGACGATCGCGGAGCGGAACAGCGCCTTGATGGAAGCGCAGCGCAAGGGCCGCCGCGGACCGACGCCTGAGGTCTTCTTCACCAAGCACATCGACAACAGCCGCATCGTGAAGGCGGATGACCCCGAGCGCCGCCGCGAGATGCGGACGTTCACAATGGCTATGGGTGTTCTGTTCCTGATGGTAATGGTGTATGTCTGGCAGCATTTCGCGTCGATCGAGGTGGGATATCACGTCGAGACGCAGAAGTCGCAGGTGGAGCAGCTTCGCGAAGATAACCGGCAGCTTCGGCTGACCGAGGCGCAGCTTTCTGATCCGGGCCGGATCGATAAGATCGCGAAGCAGCTCGGGCTCGATACGCCGCAGCCGGGACAGGTAGTCCGGCCGGATTCAGGTGATTCGAACGCGCCGGTGATGGCGCGGGTGAGTGCCCCGGCGATGCCGGCCTACTAAGCGTCTACGTTCTCACTCATCGCGTGGAACAAGAGCACGATGGATGGGGCACGGAGATTTTGTGATGAGTCAGGAATAATCCATAGAAGTTGGGTAAACAAATGAGAGATACGCCAGGGCAAACGCCACGGCAAATGCCACGCCCTACGCCACGTCAGGGCCTGACTGCTCCGATACGGAGGATCAGGTTCACGAACGTGGCACTCTTTTTTGTGTTCTGGACGGTGGCGATCGGGCTGCGGCTTTTCTGGCTTCAGGTGGTAAGGCACGGCGAATTCGTAGACCGTGCCGCGAAGCAGCAGCAGACGACGTTCGAGATCGCCCCGAGGCGCGGCGTGCTGTATGACCGCAATCTGCGTGAACTTGCGATGACGGTGTCGGTCGACTCTGTATACGCGGTGCCAAAGGAGTTGGGCGAGAATCGCGAGAATGCTGCCGAGATCCTCGCGAAGGTTGTTCATTCCGATGCACAGGATAACTTCACCTCGGAGCACCAGATCCTGGCGCGGTTTAATGCTTCAAGGAACTTTGCCTGGGTGGCAAGAAAACTTGATCCGGAAACGGCGAACCGGGTGCGCGAACTGAACCTGCATGGCGTCTATCTGCAGAAGGAGTTCAAGCGGTTCTATCCCAACAACGACCTTGCGGCGCAGGTGCTGGGGTATGTCGGCACGGACGACAATGGACTGGGGGGGTTGGAGCAGCAGTTCGACCAGGATATGCATGGCGAACCGGGACATGTGCTGACCGCGATCGATGCGAAACGGCACGCGCTCGGGAGCGAGGAAAGTCAGCCGCAACCTGGCGAAAATCTTGTCCTGACAATTGACTCCAACATTCAGTACATGGCCGAGCGGGCGCTGGATGCGCAGATGGACAAGGTCAAGGCGCTGCATGGCACAGTGGTCGTGCAGGATCCGCATACGGGGCAGATCCTGGCGCTGGCGGTGTCGCCGCGGTTTAATCCAAACGACTCGAAGCACATGCAGCCGGGATCGTTGACGAATCTTGCTGTAAGCGATGTGTATGAGCCGGGGTCGACGTTCAAGCTGGTGGCATACTCGGCGGCGATCGATGCGGCAGGTGTGCAGCCAACGGACATGGTCGACTGCCAGGGCGGCGCGATGACGATGTATGGCCGCACGCTGCATGACGACAAGACCGACCACTTCGGCGTGGTCACGGTGCAGTATGCGCTCGAACACTCAAGCGACGTGGGTGCGGCGAAGATGGCGTTGAAGCTCGGCAACCAGAAGTTCTTCGATTACATGCACAGCTATGGGTTTGGCGACCGGAGCGGCGTGGAGTTGCCAAGCGAGACGCGCGGGCTGCTGCGGACTCCGAAGCGGTGGGGCGCGACCAGCATCCTGTCGATGGCGATCGGGCAGGAGGTAGGCGTGACGCCGATCCAACTGGTGACGATGGTGAGCACAATTGCGAATGGCGGGGTCTATATGCCTCCGCATGTGCTGCTGCAATCGACCGACGAGATGAAGGGCGACGCCCGGCTGCAGCCGGCGGCGTTTCATCCGGCGAACCAGTTGCCGTCGACGCTGCCCGATGGGGCGCATCGAGTGATCAAGGAGCTTACCTCAGCCAAGATGCGGAGCATGATGCAGGGCATCGTGACCGAGGGCACGGGCAAAGAGGCCAAGCTGAACGGGTATAGCTCGGCCGGTAAGACGGGGACGGCACAGAAGATCGACGTGGCGACCCATACCTATTCGCACACGAAGCTGGTGGCGAGCTTTGCGGGATTTGCTCCGGTGAGCAACCCGGCAATTGCAGTGACGGTGGTGATCGACAACCCGACGGTGGGCGCGAGTAAATATGGTGGCGCGGTGAGCGCTCCTGTGTTTGCGCAGGTAGCGCAGCAGGTGCTTGAGTACCTCGGTGTGCCGCACGATCAGGCATTGACGCCGCAGAAGTTGATCGCCGGAGCGGATAAGAAGAACGACGTGCATGACGACGAGCCGAGCGAGAATACGGGCGATCTGGATGCGATGTTCGCGGATGTGAACAATCTTCCAGCGGATGATCCGCTGCGGAAGGCAGATGTTTCGGAGCAGGCACAGCCCCCTGCCCCAACCGCGATCGGTGCCGCGATGCCTGCAAAGGCGAAGGGTGGCATGATGGCTTTGCTGCCGAAGTCTGTGCTGGATGCGTTCCATGCAAACGGAGGGTCTTCAGCAATGCCGGATGCGAGGAGTTCGCAGGCCGCGCTGGTGGCGCCGAAGGTGGCTCCAGTGGTCGCGGCTCGGAACGATGGATCGGTCGTGGTGGACTCGGTGCAGCGGGTGCCCGTGCCTTCGTTTGATGGAGCGGCGCTGCGGTCTGTTGTCGAGCAGGCGGACCGGGCAGGGCTGCGAGTCAATCCGGTGGGAAGCGGGCTGGCGCGGCAGCAGTTTCCGGTGGCGGGCACGATGGTGCCTGCAGGGACGCAGGTGTCGGTGCGATTCTCGCGATAATCAGCTTCTTCTTCTCGTCTACGATGATCTATGAACTCTGAGCAGGTGTTTCGGGCTTTGAGCGCTACGGAGTGGCGTGGCGCAGCTGTTGAAGTGAGCGGGGTCGAATACGACTCGCGGCGCGTAGGTCGTGGGGACGTTTTTGTTGCGATGCAGGGCGGGTCGGCGGATGGGAACCGATTCATCGACGCGGCAATCGCAAAGGGTGCAGCGGCGGTGGTGACGGACTCACGCGAGGCGTTCGAGTTGTTGCGCATGAAGCATCAGGACGTGCCTGCGGCGCAGGTGACGCAGGGGCGGCGGGCGCTGGCTGAGGCGAGTGCGGAGGTCTTCGGGCATCCTGAGAAGCGGCTGGCGTTGACCGGAGTGACCGGGACGAATGGGAAGACGACTACGGCCTTTCTGCTGGAGGCGCTGCTAAGGAGTGTCAAGCGGAAGTGCGTCTTGATCGGGACGATTGAGACGCATGTCGGCGATGAGGTGCGAGTTTCCGAGCATACGACGCCGGAGTCGCGGGACGTGCTGCGGGTGTTTGCGGATGGCGTGGCGGTGGGGGCGACCGAAGCCGTGATGGAGATCTCGTCCCATGCGCTCGAACAGGAGCGAGTATGGGGACTGCCGGTCGAGGTGGCGATCTTTACCAACCTTACGCAGGACCACCTCGATTATCACGAGACGATGGAGCGGTACTTCGCAGCAAAGATGCGGCTGTTTGAGGGCGTGGGTGCGGTGCCTCCCCGGGTCGCGGTGGTGAATATCGACGACGAATATGGACGGAGGATTTTAGAAGCGGCCGGGCGATCGCAGATTTTGACTTATGGGATGCGTGAGAGTGCGACGTTTCGTGCGGAGTATGTTCGGATGAAGGCGGGGGAGACGCGGTTCACCCTGTTCACACCGGTTGGAGCAGTGGAGATGGTGTCTTCGCTGACCGGAAGGGTGAACGTTTACAACCTGCTGGCGGCGAGCGCGGCGGCGTTCGCTCGCGGGCTGACTCTGGATGAGATTGTGGCTGGAGCTGCTCGCGGGGCACAGGTGCCAGGAAGGTTTCAGGTTGTGCCTTCTTCGAATGACGTGACTGTCGTCGTCGACTATGCGCATACGGATGATGCGCTGCGGAACTTGATCTCGTTGGCGAGGGAGCTTGCTGCGCCGCATGGTGGACGAGTGATCACGCTGTTCGGGTGCGGCGGTGATCGCGATAAGACGAAGCGGCCGAAGATGGGAAGGGCTGCGGGAGAAGGCAGCGATCTGGTGGTATTAACGAGTGATAATCCGCGAACCGAGGACCCTTCCGCCATTATTGACGAGGCGTTCGCCGGGGTGGAAGCGACGGGGACAACGTGCATTGTTGAGGAAGATCGGCGTGGGGCGATTGAGATCGCCATTCGGGCGGCAAGGCCGGGGGATATTGTGCTGATCGCGGGCAAAGGGCACGAGAAGGTGCAGATACTTGCGGAAGGGACGGTGCCGTTCGATGATGCCGCGGTGGTGAGTGAGGTGTTGAGCGAGTTATGAAAACCGCTATCCGAGCGGTCTTCTCTCCCACCCATGCGATGAAGCCGCATGGATGGGGCACCCGAGAAAGGTCAGCCGCAGATCCTTCGACACGCGGTGCTCGCTCAGGATGACACTTCTGTTTAGTTTGACCGTGAAGCGAAGCTATTCGCCGCCGCCGAAGAAGGGGGCAGTGTTCGTTTCGTCGAAGGGGCCGGTGGCGTCTGAACCCATGCGGAGACGGTTGCCGTCAGGGTCTTCGATGTTCATCTCACGGGTGCCCCAGGGCATATTGCGGGGTGGCTCGCGGATGATGGCGCCGGATTGCTGGTACTCGGCGTAGAGAGCGTCTACGTCGTCGAGGAAGAGGGACATCCAATTGCCGCGCTGGCCCTGGCAGCCTTCGCAGAAGAACAGGGCGGCTTTGCCACGCTCCACGCAGCCGAAGGTGGGTGGCGTGCCCCAGCCCCACTTCTTCTTGAATCCGAGTTTGTTGGTGTAGTAGTCCATTGAGACGGCAAAGTTCTTGACGTAGAGGATGGGGATGACGCATTCGAAGTTGTTCATGGAATATTCTCCGAGTGATCGCGAGAGCCATCTTCTCATGCTGAGGAACGCTGTTGCCAGAGCTTTTGAGGGGCTGCGGCGGTGCGGGCGAACCGCAGGTCCTTCGACTACGCCTCTCGCTGAGGCGTCGGAGGCTTAGGATGACACTTCATACGGGGACGGTAAGATAGTGGAATGGACCTGACCCTTTACTCCGCTTCCTGGTGCCGCGATTGTCGCGAGGCCAAGCGCTTTCTGGCAAAGCATAACCTCCCTTACAAAGAGATCGATATCGAGAACACGCCGGGCGCGGCAGATGCCGTAGTCGCCAACGTGGGCAAGCGAGCGATTCCGCAGTTCGTGATCGATGGCAAGTGGGTGCAGCCATATAAGCCCGGGCAGGGTTTCCTGCACGAAGAGATGGCGGAGTTGTTTGGGGTGAGTGAGTGATCGCTCGTTACACGCGGCCGGAGATGGGACGAATCTGGTCCGATGAGAACAAGTACCGCTGCTGGTTGCGGGTCGAGGTTGCTGCATCGCAGGCGCTGGCCAAGGCGGGCATGGTGCCGCAAGACGCTGCGGACGCAATTCGCGACAAGGCTGACTTTACGGTGGCGCGGATACAAGCGATCGAAGATGAAGTGAAGCATGATGTGATTGCGTTCACGACGGCGGTGGCGGAGCATATTGGGCCGGAGTCGCGATGGCTGCACTATGGGCTGACATCGACAGACGTGGTCGACACGGCGCAGGCACTTCAGTTGAAGGAAGCCTCGACGTTGATTCGCGCGGGGATCATCAGACTGAGCGAGGTATTGAAGAAGCGGGCGGTGGAGTTCAAGCACACGCCTACGATTGGGCGGACACATGGCGTCCATGCTGAGCCGACGACCTTCGGTTTGAAGATGCTGCTTTGGTACTCGGAGATGCAGCGCAATCTGGTCCGGTTCGATGCCGCGGCAGAAGAGTTGCGAGTTGGGAAGCTGTCGGGCGCAGTAGGGACATTTGGACATCTGAAGCCGGAACATGAAGAGGCGATCTGCGCGGAGCTTGGACTGACGCCGGTGCTGATTGCGACGCAGGTAGTACAGCGGGACAGGCACGCAGCATATATCGCGACGCTGGCAGTGCTGGTGTCGACGATGGACAAGATCGCGACCGAAGTTCGCCATCTGCAGCGGACAGAGGTGCGCGAGGCGGAGGAGTTCTTCTCGGAAAAGCAGAAAGGTTCAAGCGCGATGCCGCACAAGCGGAACCCGATTGTGAGCGAGCAGATAAGCGGGCTGGCTCGGGTAGTGCGCGGAAATGCGCAGGTGGCGTTTGAAAACATTGTGCTGTGGCATGAGCGGGACATCTCACACTCGTCGGCGGAGCGGGTGATTTTGCCAGATTCAACCATCCTTACGGAATATCTGCTGGCGAAGACGGCGACGCTGATAGAAAAGCTGCTGGTGTATCCGGAGCGGATGATGAAGAACCTCGAGTCCACTGGTGGGCTGATCTTCTCGGGGCAGTTGCTGCTGGACCTCGCCGAGTCGGGCATGTTGCGCGAGGATGCGTACAAGCTGGTGCAGGGGCACGCGATGCGGGCCTGGAAGGAAGACCTCGTGTTCAAGGATGAGGTCGCGAAGGAGCCGGAGATTACGACTCGGCTGACGCCGGAGAGGTTTGCACGGGCGTTCGCGTTTCAAAGGCAGTTGGCAAATGTGGATGCCATCTTCACGAGGGTGTTGGGAAATTTACCTGTCGTCTAGCTTAGAAGGGCACCAGATTCGCTTCTACTCCAACCACCTTGAGGTAAATGCAAGTGTACTTTGAAGCTGCAGAACCCAAAATTGAGCTTACATCTGCATGTCCTATCTGCCGCTCAGGCTGCGGTAAGCGTGAAGATTCTAGGAAGGGTGCGGCTCTCTATATTTGTCCAACTTGTGGGAAATTTATACTTACTTATGACGCAAGCGACTACCTTACTTGGCTGAGCAACGAAGATAGTAAAAAAAACTACAAAGTCTCGTTTGCTATGCGCAGCGTTTCCGAAAGAGCAGTTGGGAAGAACGATAATTCTTTCTTTCCGTTCTATTCACGCGAAGACATACAAAAGCTGCTAGACGCTAAAGAGCCCTCAGTTCAAGATAAAACCGTGCTTCTCCTAGGCCACCTCGGACGATTTACAACCTATCCAGGCGAGTTTAAAGACTTCGATGTCTTCTATGACTATTCGATCATTTGTGCCCAAAACACTAATGAAATAAATTTTTTTATTGATTCGCTAGTTGAACTGGGCCTCGTGCGGAAAGACCGAGCAATCCTTGGAAATGAATCGCCCTCAGTTGTGGTTACAGCCAGCGGCTGGCAAGAGTTGAACCGTATCGAGCAATCAGGCGTTGAGTCATCGAGCGCTTTTATCGCCATGTCATTCCACGCTGACCGTGATCCTTTCGAAAAAGCTATCAGCACCGCCGTGAAAGCTGCAGGTTATTCCCCCGTTAGGGTCGACCAAATTGAGCATGTAAATCGCATAGATGACGAAATCATTGCACGTATCCGCAGCTCAAAATTTCTTATTGCAGATTTCACGAATCAGCGTAACGGGGTTTACTTTGAAGCGGGATTCATGTTGGGCCTTGGTAGAACCGTGATTTGGTTATGCGGATGAATGTGATCTCGATAATGTTCACTTCGACACCCGACAGTACAACATGATTGCATATAAGAGCAGTGATGATTTGTTACGTCGACTTCAGCTGCGGATCGAAGCGATTCTTGGGAAGGGTCCGATGCCTATTTTCTAAGGTGCTCGCTATTGCAGCCAAAATGCAGTCCCCTACTATCTTTAATCCCATGATTCATCTCGAAAGTCCGCCGCGGAATCTGATTCAGATCGTGACTGCTGCCATGGCGAATGTGACGGCACGGAGTGGCGACTGGCTGAAGTGCCGGCCAGGGTGTTCGCAGTGCTGCGTGGGGGTGTTCCCGATTGGATGGCAGGATGCGGATCGCATTCGTGAGGGATTAGTTGCGCTGGGTGGGGTCGATTCAGAACGGGCGGCGCGCGTGAGGGCGCGGACGGCCGAGGCGTTGACGAGGCTCGACCCTTGGTTTCCCGGAGATGTTGCGACGGGGGTTCTGGGGGAGTCGTATGAAGAGGCGATACTGTTCGAGGAGTTTGCGAACAATGAGCCTTGCCCGGCGCTCGATTTGGAGCACGGGACCTGCGATCTTTACGAAGCAAGGCCGATCTTGTGTCGAACGTTTGGGCCTCCCATGCGAACGGAAGAGAACAATCTGGCGACGTGTGAGCTTTGCTACATCGGGGCGAGTACGGAGGAGATCAAGCGGTGCGAACTTGATCCGGCGATACCTTCGTTGGAAGGGGCCAGCAATGCCGCTTATGAGGCAGCGACGGGTAAGCGGGGAGAGACGCTGATCGCGTATGCGCTGAGGGGATGCTGATGGCGGCCGACTGCGGTTCGTGGCAGAGAGGTTCGAGCAGTTGTGGAGCTGCTCGGAGGTCTCGCGGGATCCTTCGCTACGCTCAGGAAGACGGCCCGAGGGTGCATGCGGTGACAGTTGCGAAGTGGCATCAGCGATAATCAAAGCGTATGAATGAAGCGACTAAGTTGCGGAATTTGACGTTGGGAATCACCGGGGCCAGCGGGGCGATCTTCGCGGTCGAGATGATCAAGATGCTCGAAGCGGATGAGCGCGTGGGCAAGGTGAACCTGGTCGCGTCTGAGAGCGCGCTGCGAGTGATGGCGGAGGAGTTGGAGATCGGCGGCAGGAACGGGCTGGTTGAGAGAATTCTGGGTAAGCCTTCGGCGAAGATTCAACATCATGTGGATGCGAACATCGGCGCGAACATTGCCAGTGGGAGCTACCCGTCGGATGGGATGGTGGTGCTTCCCTGCTCCATGGGGACGCTGGCCGGGATTGCGAATGGGATGGCTGCAAGCCTGATCGAGAGGGCTGCGGATGTTTGTTTGAAGGAGCGGAGGCAATTGATTCTTTGCGTTCGGGAGACTCCGTTCAATCGGATTCATCTGCGGAATATGCAGCTTGCTTCGGATGCGGGGGCGACAATTTTCCCGGTTATGCCGACGCTTTATAACAAACCGCAGACCACGGGGGAAATGGCGGTGCAGTTTGTGGAGCGGGTGCTGGCACATTTGGGGTTACCCCAAAGTGGGGCTTATCAGTGGCAGGTGAATGAGGTTTGCTGACAGGCTGCCTACCCGACCGTCGCGATGGTGCCGCGATGAATGAGGCCGTGTACGCAAGCCATAGATCAAACGCAGATTCCCTTATGGAATGACAAACACGACGTCGGCTATACGTCAGTTGCTGGGCAGGGTTTGTTCCTGGTTTTTCTGAGGCGGGTTGGATTTCAGGAACTGGATTGTCGTGGTGAGGACCGGTGCCGTGCATTGCCCGGGTGCGAGGTGGCCGCAGCCTTCGACGATCGTCATGGATGAGTTCGGGATCAGGTGATGCATGGACTCGCCGACCGACGGCGGGATGAGGGTGTCTTTGCTGCCCCAGACAATGAGCGTGGGCTGGCGAATCGTAGAGATGCGAAAGTCCAGGAGGTCGCGGCCACTGGTCATGGCGTTGACACTGCGGGTGATGACCCAGGCGCCGCGCTGGAGCTTGTCGATGGAGGCTTGCGCGATGAAGTCTGGCATGGCCTGGGGAAAGGGCTGGAGCATCGCGATGAGATGGTCGAGGCCAGCGCGGTCAGTGGGAGTAAAGAGCGAGGCGTCGAAGGTGGCCGGGAAGTAGATGCCCGCACTGTCGTAGAGGACAAGACGGTCGACGAGGTTCGGATGATCGACGGTGAGTTTGGCGGCGACCCAGCCGCCCATCGACCAGCCACCGATGTCGGCATGCTGAAGGCCAACAACATTCATGAAGTTGGTGATGAGCTTGACCTGCGAACTAATGGAGTAGTCAATATCAGGATTCGCAGAGCGACCGTAGCCGAGGAGATCCGGAACATAGAGATGGAAGCCGTTGGCGGCAAGTGAAGGGAGCAGCGGAGCCCAGTCTTCGCCGCGCGAGCCAAGGCCGTGGATCAGAAGCAGCGGTGTTCCGTCTGAAGGACCGGCTTCGAAGTAGTGAACTTTATAGCCATCAACGTTTGTGTAATGAGAGCGGATGCCCTTGCGCCAGAGATTGAAGCGGACGTGCTCGTCCTGTACGCCGACGGGATTGGCATAGATGGTTACGCCAAGGCTTATAGACAACAGGAGCAGTGTGAGAGCGGATGCTTTGAAGAATCTTTTCATCTGGCCGGCGACCTTGCTAGAGCTTATAAGGTTTGCCGAACTCTTCCGCAAAGACGGTGTGAGGCAGAGTAAAGCGACCGCCATCAAACTTGTCCGCTCCCTTGAGATGGCCGATGGCCAGCAAGGCGACGACGCGATAGCTCATGGGCAGGCGAAGAACTTCGTGGACCTTGTCCTGCTCGAAACCTTCCATGGGTGCGGTGTCGTAGCCGAGGGTCTCTGCGGTGAGCAGCATGAACGAGAAGGCGAGCATCACCTGCTTGTTGAGCCATCCAAACATCTTGTCTTCGCTGAAGCTGGACAGATAGCTGGGAACGCTGCTCCTGGCCTGCTCTGCGTAGCTCTCGGGCATCCCACCGTCGCGGCCCTGCTGAAGCATGATGTCAAGGTCCTTGCGCCAGCCATCGGAATCACCACAGGCGACGATGACGACGGAGGCCTCTTCGACCTTGGCCTGGTTGTAGCTTGCTCCGCGGAGACGTTTCTTCTGTTCCGGAGACTGGACAACGATGAAGCGCCAAGGCTGCATGTTGTATCCACTGGGCGCGGAGATTCCGGCTTCAAGGATCTTCCTGAGATCAGCGGGTGGGAGCGGCACGCCATCGAAGCTGGGAGTGGAGCGGCGTTCGGCAATGGCCTGTGAGAGCGGCTTCTCTGTCCTATTCATACAGTCCTTGCGTGCATTGGATTGCGTGGCTGCATCGTCCTTGACCTTGGTTTCCGGATCGAGCGGATGCAAGTTTGAGTGCGATGTTCTCTTCACAGTGTGACGAGTTGCCGCCCAGTCGATCTTCGGAACAGAGAACAACGGGAACGAATCCAAAGATAGCATCACACGGTCAAAAATCCGTAAGAGCATTGTCCGTACCGGTTGCGATCACGCCGAGGTCAATGAATGTCTGCCATGGGCTCTTCCGTGACAAAGGAGTTCTTACCGGGAGCGTCAGCAAAGATCCAGACGCCGTGGAAGGAGCTGCGTAGTTCGGGATAGGCGGCGAGCAGGGCGGCCATCGCGCTTGCGTTGCGGTCGCGAGGCGAGAGGACTGGAGCAGCAAGAGTCTTCGAGTTCGGCTTCGCGGCGCTGGCAGAGGCATCCGCCGGCGGGTCAGGGGCAAGGTGGGCGACGATGTCGGTCTGGGCTGCGGCGAATGAGTCGTCGGTGGTGAGTTCGGTGAAGCGGAAGTCAGAAGCCTCAGAACCTTTGGCGTTCGGATTCTTTACCACCAAAGGAGTATCGGCGCTGATGCCTTCAGAGAGGGACGGCGGAGCGGCGGTCGTGGCCTCCTTGCGCAGCTTATCGAGGTGGGTGCTTGTGACGAAGCCTGCGGGCTGAAGGAGGGACTGAGCCTGCCCGTAGTAGAGGTAGGCCGTCCAGAGCTGTTTCTGCTTGACCAGGTCGCGGGCGCCGGTCCAGTACCAGATGCCGTCATGGCCGGCAGCGGTGAGGGGCTTGGGGTAAAAGCCAGCCATCGACCAGGCCCCATCCTGCCCTGCATTTTGCTTCAGAAGGAAGGACAAGCGCCACGGCGTCTTTGTGTTGGCTGCGGTGACCATGACGAAGGCGTATCGACCGGGCGGCAGTGCAGGAATGAGAAAGTTGGCCTCTGCGGGCGATTTGTTAAGGGAGCAGAAGAACTGCGCGTCCTGGTTGGTGCCGTCGCCGAGCGTCTTGAGATTAGAGGCGTCAAGGACGTAGACCTGGTCAACCTGAAGCGCGGCTCCCTTCACTTTGGGGGCGGTGTTGCCGACGAGGGAGGTCATGCCTGAGAAATCCTTGGCGTATTCAGGCAGGGTCTGCTGGCGGAGGGCAGCGGCATCGCCAGATTGGACGATGGTGGCGAGCAAGCGAGCTGCCGCGGCAACCGCGTCGCGGTCGGCGGGTTTCATCTGGGACTGGGTGATGCAGGTTTCGGCAGTGAGCAGCCCCGTCGCAAGTCCGCCTGCGGCGATCAGAAGAAGGATCTTCCGGATGAATGGCGTCGGTATGTGTTGCGATGACATGGAGGTGTAGGCCTTCGGGTCTGGCGGCGAGGTATTCGCCGCCTCGGTCTCAGATGCAAGTCTAGTACACAAGACCTACACGATCCAAAGCGTGACCTTTGATCCGATCATGGCGAATTCCGGCTATTCCTTTGAGACGAAAAAGGGCTAGACTGGAGGCAACTGGATAGACGTTCGTCCCTGCCGCGTTACCAATGCTGCTTTGGCCCGTCCCAATAAGGATATGAAGAGCGCGTCGCAAGTCCGGTGTGGTCTGGCTGTAGCAGGTCTCCTGCTGAGTGGAGCCTCGTGGATGGCCGCTCAGACTCCGCCAGGGAAGCCTTCGGCTGCTGTATCGGCGCTTCCGGCCGCACAACCCACAAATGCGGGCGTTTTAGCTGAGGTTGCGCCTGCTGCCACGGAAGCGGCCCCGCATCGTGTCGAGGTAAACTACACAGATGGGAAGCTGGCGGTGCAGGCCACAAATGCGAGCCTCAACGAGATACTCCGCGAAGTCGCTCACAAGACCGGCATGAAGATCACAGGCGGTGTTGCGGACGATCGTGTCTTTGGAAGCTATGGGCCTTCGAGGCCGGCGGTGGTGCTGGATGCACTGCTTGAAGGAACGGGAAGTAACATTCTGCTGGTTGATGATGGGCAGGGCAAGTCGGAATTGATCCTGACGCCTCGTCGCGGCGGAGCAACCCCGCCTAACCCGAACGCAGACAGAGGAAATGAGTCTGATGACGCGGGGAGCGGCGCCTACGTCGCGCCGGTCAGACCGTACCAGCCTCCGGTGGCAAATGGCCGGGGTCCGGCTTACCCACCACCTGAGCAGACCACAAGTCCGACGGATCCGGAACAAGGGGAGAACACCGGACCGAAGACGCCGCAGCAGATTTACGAGCAGTTGCAAAGGACCATGCAACAAAAACAATCGAGTGCTGCGCCACAGTGACTGATTGAGTTAGCGCCACGTCCGTAAAGGAACTATCAGGAGATTAGTTTTCGACCGCCGCGTTGGCAATGACGTTGGCTCGATGAGAGGTCCTTGCTGCTTTACGGGCCTGACTGTGGAAGAGGGCGAACAGTGTCTGGCAGACTCCGTAAGCTAACAAGACGCCTGCCGCCAACGACGCCAATACCGCGCAGACCAAAACAATCGAAGTACTCAAACTACACCCCTGGGAACCGGTTATTCAGGCGATTGCTGCTCGCTAAGGAAGTCGCAATGCGCCGCAACTCCATTGTGTCAGAGATTTGTTTTGTCTCAGTGAAGCGGAGTACCACTGTTGTTGTACTTTGAGATACGTGGACCGAAGGTTCGAGTTGCCTGAGCCTTCAGCGCAACGACAGGCGCGGGTGTCGCGCTGTTGGTTGCGGGGGCGCGATGCCGTATCCTAAGGATTGGTCTATTGCAGGCCAACCTTGACTATGGGCATTACTCACATTACCGTTCGCGGCGCTCGGCAGCATAACTTACGGAACGTCGACGTCAGCATTCCGCGCAATACTCTCACTGTCGTGACGGGGCTTTCGGGGTCGGGCAAGTCTTCGCTCGCTTTCGATACGATCTATGCCGAAGGGCAACGCCGGTATGTAGAGACCCTATCGGCGTATGCGCGGCAGTTCCTAGACCAGATGGAACGGCCGGATGTCGATGCGATCGATGGGCTGTCGCCGGCGATTTCGATTGAGCAGAAGACGACGAGTCGGAGTCCACGGTCGACCGTGGGAACGATCACCGAGATCTACGACTATCTGCGGCTGCTGTATGCGTCGGTGGGCCAACCGCACTGCCCGAACTGCGGTCTTCCGATCGCCCGGCAGACGGCGGACCAGATTGTGGAGCGGATTGTGGCGCTCGCTCCTGGCGAACGAATTACGGTCTATGCGCCGATTGTTCGCGGGCGCAAGGGTGAGTTTCGCGAAGAACTGGAGGCGCTGGACCAGCAGGGTTTCCGGGCTCGCATCGATGGTGAAATGACAGAGCTGACCGAGGGCATGCGACTCGAAAAGCGCAAGAACCACACGGTTGAGGCGGTGGTCGACCGGATCATTCTGAAGCCGGCGGTGGAGGCCGTAGAGGGTGAGAAGAAGTTCGATACGCGGCGGCTGGAGACATCGGTGGCGAAGGCGCTGCAGATGGCGAACGGATTGGTGCTGATCGGGATCCATGGGATGGAGGAGACGCTTTATTCGTCTTCGATGGCTTGCCCGGACTGCGGCATCAACGTGCCGAAACTCGAGCCGAGGAGCTTCAGCTTCAACTCGAACTATGGGGCGTGCCCGGAGTGTCATGGATTGGGAAGTATCTACGACTTCGATCCCGCGAAGACGATTACGGATTGGTCGAAGCCACTGCTGGATGGTGCGATGGGGCCGGGGTCGGGGTCGGCTTACTTGTTGCGGCTGATCAAGCTGGCGGGCGAAAAGTACAAGATCGATCTGAAGCTGCCGTTCGCTGACTTGACCAAAGCGCAGCAGGATTTGTTGCTGTACGGGCCGCCGAAAGGCGAGGCGGGGCGGACGGGGTTTCATGGAATCTTTTCGTACCTGCGAGCGAACCTTGAGGACACAAAGAGCGAGGGATATCGCGAGTACATGATGCAGTACATGTCGGCGACACCGTGCCCGAAGTGCGAAGGAAGAAGGCTAAGGCCGGAGTCGCTGGCGGTGACGGTTCCGATCGGGGAAGGCACGGCGAAAAAAGATTCTTCCATTGCGGACTTCACTTCGCTGTCGCTAGAGCGGGCGCTTACCGGGGCGCGGACGATGGCGTTCGTGGGGCGCGACCGGATCATCGCGGACAGATTGCAGCGCGAGGTGATCGAGCGGCTGGAATTTCTGAACGCGGTGGGGTTGGGATATCTTTCGCTGGATCGGTCGGCGGCTACCCTGTCGGGTGGCGAAGGCCAGAGGATCCGGTTGGCGACGCAGATTGGGTCGCGGCTGCGCGGAGTGCTCTATGTGCTGGATGAGCCTTCGATTGGATTGCATCAGAGGGACAATCAGCGATTGATCATGGCGCTTGAAGCGCTGCGTGATCTTGGCAATACGGTCCTGGTTGTGGAGCATGACGAGGATACGATTCGCAAGGCGGATTACGTTCTCGATCTGGGGCCGGGCGCGGGGAAGAATGGCGGCGTGCTGATTGCGAGCGGAACGCCGCAGGAGATCATGGATAATCCGGCTTCGATCACCGGGCAGTATCTTGCGGGAAAGATCGACATCGTGACGCGGCCTACCCGTATACGGGAAGACGGAAGCGAGGACAAGGCTCCGAGACCGCTGAATGGCAAGTGGTTGACGGTTGAGGGGGCGCACTCGCACAACCTGAACGATGTGACGGCGCACTTCCCTCTCGGCATTATGACTGTCGTCACGGGCGTGAGTGGCTCGGGCAAGAGCACGCTGGTAAACGACATTCTGTATCGGTCTTTAGCAAAAGAGCTCTACGGCTCGCGTGAGGAGCCGGGCAAACACGGCGCGGTGCGCGGGATCGATCAACTGGATAAAGTGATCCAAATCGACCAGTCGCCGATCGGGCGGACTCCGCGGTCAAATCCTGCCACGTACACCGGCGTGTTTACCGCGATGCGGGACCTGTTTGCGATGCTGCCGGAGTCGAGAGAACGCGGGTACAAGCCGGGACGGTTTTCGTTTAACGTGCAGGGTGGCAGGTGCGAGGCCTGCACGGGTGAAGGCCAGCGTCGCATCGAGATGAACTTCCTGCCGGACGTGTATGTGCTTTGCGAGGTGTGCAACGGCAGGCGTTACAACCAGGAGACGCTGGCGGTGAAGTTCAATGGCTACTCAATTGCCGACCTGCTGGATCTGCCGATAGAAGAGGCGGTGCCGATCCTCAAGGACATCCCGACGGTGAATATAAAGCTGCAGACGCTGGTGGATGTGGGGCTTGGGTATATCCACCTGGGGCAGTCGGCGACGACGCTTTCGGGAGGCGAAGCGCAGCGGATGAAGCTGGCGCGGGAGCTTTCCAAGCGGCAGACGGGACGAACGCTTTACCTGCTGGATGAGCCGACTACCGGCCTGCACTTCGATGACGTGCGCAAGCTGCTGGAGGTGCTCCATCGGCTGACGGACCTCGGAAATACAGTGATCATCATCGAGCATAATCTCGACATCATCCGCAATGCGGATTACATCCTGGACATGGGGCCAGAGGGCGGTGAAGGCGGTGGACGCGTGATTGCGCATGGAACGCCGGAGCAGATTTCGACGGTGGCTGAGTCGCATACCGGAAGTTTCCTGGCGAAGTACTACGCAACCGTGCCTCCCGCTGCATGGCTGAACGGAGCAGCGGTCAGGAGCCATGCAGGGGCGCAGCCGATGGACATCGTTGCCGCAGAGGACCGCAAGAAGGAGACGCGGGGTAAATTTGTCGCTCCCGAGAAGAAGACGGGGATGCCCACGGCAAAGGCCATGCCTGCGGCCGCGGAGAAGAAAGCTACCGGGAAGAAAGTGGCAAAGAAGGCGGTTGGCAGGCCTAAGAAAGTATGAGCGAGGAGCCGCTCTATATCAGGCCGGCAGCCGACGTAAGCGCAGATCCGGCTGATGAGCCGTTGTATGTTGCCGATCCTTACTGGGACGAGGCGCTGCCTTCGTCGCGGGTGCCAAACCTTGGGCACGCCATTCTGTTCGTAAGCTTCACGGGATTGCTGCTGTTTCTGTCGCAACTGGTGGCGCTGCGGTTGGCGCATGGCGCACATGCGAGTCCGCTGACGTTGCTGCTGCCAAAGTGGGAGCTGGCCTCGATGGCGGTGACCTACATCCTGGCGCTTGCGTCCGCGTTTCTAATATTCCCGTTGTTCTGGGAGCGAGGATTTCTAGCGGGCATTGACTGGCATGGCGAGAAGGCCGGACGGCTGGCGCTGCGGCTGATATCGCTGGGGCTGTCGGTTGGGTGGTGCGTGCAGGCGGTCTCGAGCCTGATTCCGATGCCGAAGTCGATTCCCATGGATAGCTTCTTCCGCACGCAGCCCGATGTCTGGATGGTGACATTTTTTGGGACGCTACTTGCACCTTTGTTCGAAGAGGTGACTTTTCGCGGGTTTCTGCTGCCCTCCTTCGCCATCGCTCTGGACTGGCTAGGCCCGATGTTGCGGTATGTTGCTGCCTTTTCCTGGGCGAGGCTTCGCGGACGAGAGCTGCCGATGCATGTTGCTGCATTCCGTGAGGCTCCGGCGGCCGGGCTTGCCCCTGATACGGGAAACGTCTACTACCGCAGCAGGACTGCGAAGATCATCTCGACTTTATTGACGAGCGCGTTGTTTGCAAGGATGCATGCGGACCAGCTTGGCCATGCCTGGGCGGCGGTGGGGATACTGTTCATGGTTTCGCTGGTGCTTTCCGTGATCCGGATTCAGACTCGATCGCTGGCGTGTTCAACGATTGTTCATGCGAGCTACAACCTGTCGGTCTTCGTGACGCTGTTTCTGGCGACAGGCGGGTATCGTCATCTGGATAAGATCGGGCATTAGGCTGCACTCGGCGTCTGATGCGAATCGCAGATCCTCCAACTGCGCCCGGGAGGACGCTTCGTGGCGGGTTCAGAAGGGTTCAGTAGAATCGAAAGAACATGCCAACTGATATCAAAGCTGCACTCCTCGACCTGATTGCGACTCACTCCTTCAAGCTAGGCGACTTTACCCTCGCCAGTGGAGCGCGTAGCGACTACTACATCGATTGCCGGATAACGACGCTTCATGCGGAGGGAGGACGGCTTGCTGGCCTGGTGATGTATGAGCTGATTCGCGAGTTCGTTCCGCAGGTTGAGGCTGTGGGCGGGTTGACGATGGGTGCTGATCCGCTGGTGTCGAACATCGCAAGCGCGAGTGCGTGGGCAGCAGCGGATTACAAAGAGATCCTTGAGATGTCCGCGGCACTGGAACTGGATGAAGAGGAGGATCCTGGGCCAGAGCCTTCGCTACTTCATGGCTTCCTGGTGCGAAAGACCGAGAAGGCGCATGGGACGGGAAGAAAGATTGAGGGATTCCTGAAGGCGGGGGCGCAGGTGGTGATCGTCGATGATGTATGTACGACCGGCGGGTCGACCATTACGGCAATTGAGGCCGCTCGGGAGGCGGGCATGGTAGTAGCTGGGGTGCTGTGCCTTGTGGACCGCGAGCAGGGCGGACGCGCGAAGATTGAGGCGGTCGCGGGCGGGGCTCCGTTTCTCGCGGCGTTTACGGCTGGGGATGTAAGGAAGGCGCATCTGGCGCTGAAGGCTGCCGCTGAATAGTATCTCGATGGCCGCTTTAGCGGCCATGTTGGACTCACGTCAGCGAGGTGCTGAAGATTTCCCTGCGAAATGGCGAGCCGGCTGTCTGGTAGACAGGGCGATGATCAGCGAACGTAGCGCTTTCGTCTCTTCGCGATAAACTAAAGAGGACATGATTCCTACACTTGAATGGCTCCCTACCGGCGTTAATTTCCTTGACCAGACCAAGCTTCCGCTCGAAGAAACTTACGTTCTTGCGACCGATTACAAGCAGGTTGCAACCGTGATTCGCGACATGATCGTGCGTGGAGCACCGGCGATCGGCGTCTCGGCAGCGATGGGCGTAGCGATTGGCATCGAGCGGAGCGAGGCGACTTCGCTGGCGGAGTTGACGGACGAGGTTGCGGTGATCTGCGAGCACCTGGCGGGGACGCGGCCAACTGCGGTAAACCTCTTCTGGGGGATCGATGAGGTCCGTAATGTCTTCAACACACTGGCGGCGCAGGGTGCTTCGATTGCCGAGATCAAGACGGCCGTTGTGGCGAAGGCGAGGCAGATGTACGACGAGGATATTGCCGCCTGTAAGCAGATGGGCGCGAACGGCGCGAGCCTGATGCCTCAGGAAGGCACGGTCTTGACACATTGCAATGCGGGGGCTTTGGCGACGTGCGGGTATGGGTCGGCGCTGGGTGTCATTCGCGCGGCGATTGAGCAGGGTCACAAGATTGATGTGTTTGCGGATGAGACACGGCCATTCCTTCAGGGCGCCCGGCTGACAGCCTGGGAGCTGATGAAGGATGGCATACCGACGACGGTGCTGTGCGACAACATGGCGGCTTCGTTGATGCTGCAGGGTCGGATCCAGGCCGTGATTGTTGGGGCGGACAGGATCGCGGCGAACGGCGATGTCGCAAACAAGATCGGCACCTACGGTGTAGCGATCCTGGCGAAGGAGCATAGTATCCCGTTCTACGTCGCGGCTCCGTGGTCGACGGTAGATGTTGCGACGGCACATGGCGGGTTGATCCCGATTGAACAGCGGGCGGCGAAGGAAGTGACGCATTCGAATGGAAAGCAGATGACTCCGGACGGGGTAGGAATTGAAAACCCGGCGTTCGATGTGACCCCAGCGAAGTATATTGCGGGAATCATTACAGAGCGTGGCGTGTTGACGGCTCCGTTTTTGGAAGCCATCGAAGCAATGGCCGAGCAGAAGGAGCTTGCGGCGGTCTAGATCTGCGATTGCGGCAGATCGATCGGATCGCAGGTCCTTTCACTTCGTCCGTCGCAGAAGCGCGGCGGACTTCGCTCAGCAGGACACTTTGTTTCCAGATGAACCGTTCTTCTCTGTCCAAGGCCGGAAGTCTGCCGATTGCGCGCGTGGAGCGAGGGAGTCAACATTGAGAGCGCCGGAGGTTCATGCTCTGCAAAAGCGACAAGTTCCCTGCTGCGGCGCGACGCGAAATCAGCGGATAATTTGAGAGTGCTGCCAGAGATACTGAACCCGCGCCATCGTTCGCTCGTGCGAGGGAACGTTCTGGTGATCTGCAGCCTCGTTCTGGCATTCTTCCTTTCGGACTTCCCGCATAACAGGCCGACGCTCTTCCTTCTGCTGCCGACGCTTGGGGCGATTGCGGGCACTGTAGACACTGTGCGGTGCATCCGGAAGCGATGGAGTTTCTATCACGGCGGCGTGATTCTCTGCATTTATATGGACTTGATGATTGTGGCGATGATTCTGGTGTTTCTGCTCTATCCGTACGCGATGTGGATGACAGCGACACACTAGCGCGAGCGGCGCAGGCAACTGCCGACATCGGGACAGTTTGATAAGACTTCTGTTTTCACGCTGATATACTTTGCCGAGGTCGCGCAGAGCTTGTGAAATGGCCGCATAACTCGATCCATGGGAGATTCAATCGTGCTCAAAGGCTTTCGTGACTTTGTCCTCCGCGGAAACGTTGTCGATCTGGCCGTCGCAGTCATCATCGGTGCCGCGTTTGGCGCGGTTGTAACAGCTCTCACGACCGATATCATCACTCCGCTCATTTCGGCGATTGTTGGAAAGCCGAGCTTTGGCGCGCTCATCCTCACGGTAAACGGCGGCAAGGTGCTGTATGGCGATTTTCTGAATGCGGTGATCGACTTTGTGTTGAAGGCCAGCGTCGTTTACTTCTTTATCGTGGTGCCGCTGGGCTACCTGCTGGCGAAGGTCAAGGGGCCGGTACCTACGGCTCCTCCGGTCACGAAGGTCTGCTCCGAGTGCCTGTCGGATATCCCGGTAGCGGCCAGGCGTTGCAAGTTCTGCGGGGAGCCTGTAGCTGTTCTCGCTTGAGTCGCACTGCTGACAATCTGAACAAATTCAAACTAAAGGCTGACATTGAACGCTACTCGACTTGCCGCCTGCCTGCTTCCTCTCGCCGCCTCCTCGCTTTTCTCACAACAGGCTGCGCCGGCAACAGCCAGCAGGGCGGCGACTGTCTTTGGGTACCGCGACTTCAGCCAGCAGGCGAAGTGGGATGCGGCCTTTCTTGCCGTACCCGATGCGAAGCTTGCCGGAGAGCACCTTAAGACGCTGACGGCTGAGCCCCATTGGGCGTCGTCGCCGGAAGATTACAAGACGGCGGAGTACGTCGCCGCGAAGTTCAAGGCGGCGGGACTCGCGACGACCATCGTTCCCTACAGTGTCTTGATGAATAAGCCCATCAAGATTGCGATCGAGGCAATGGATGGCAGCGGGAAGCAGTTGATGGCGGGGCCATCGCCGGAGCATGTGGACCCAAATAAGGATGGTGGCGACCGTTTTCAGGATGATCCCCGGGTGACTCCAGCATTCAATGGGTCCAGCCCTTCCGGGGACGTGACGGGCGAGGTCGTGTATGCGAACTACGGGACGCTTGCGGACTTCAAGAAGCTGGCTGAGTTGGGAGTGAGCGTCAAGGGCAAGATCGTCCTGGTGCGCTATGGCGGGAACTTTCGCGGTGTGAAGGTGTACATCGCGCAGCAGTATGGGGCGAAGGGAGTGCTGATCTACTCCGACCCGGCGGATGATGGATATGTTCGGGGCGATGCGTATCCCAAGGGGCCGTATAGGCCGGAATCGGGTGTGCAGCGCGGATCGACGCAGTTCCTGCCCATATACCCGGGCGACCCGGAGACGCCGGGCTTTGCGTCGACGATGGATCTGGATCCCTCGAAGAGAATCCCGCAGGATAAGTTGCAGAACAACCAGCCGAGCATCCCGGCTAATCCGCTTTCGTACAAGGATGCGGAGCCAATCCTGGCGGCATTGGGTGGAAAGGAAACTCCACGAGAGTGGCAGGGCGGGCTGCCGTTTACCTATCACCTGGGCGGGGCTCCGGGTGGCGAGAAAGTGACCGTCCACATGCACCTGGAGCAGGAGACGAAGCTCCGGACGATCTGGGACGTGATTGGGACGATCGAGGGAACTGATCCAACGCAAAAGGAAGATTGGGTTGTGGCGGGAAACCATCGCGATGCGTGGGTCTATGGCGCTGTAGATCCCAATAGCGGGACGGCGGCGATGCTCGAAACGGTGCATGGGCTGGGCGAGTTGCTGAAGCAGGGCTGGAAGCCGAAGCGAACGATCGTGATCGGATCATGGGATGCGGAGGAAGAAGGGCTGATCGGCTCAACGGAGTGGGTGGAGGAGCATGAACGACAGCTGAAGAATGCGGTGGCCTACTTCAACACCGACGTGGGTGTAGCTGGACCGAACTTCAGTGCGTCGGCGGTGCCTTCGTTGAAGCAGTTTGTGCGCGAGGTGACGCAGGAGGTTTCGAGCCCGGATGGCGGAACTGTGTACGATGCGTGGAAGAAGACCGAAGCTACGAGCAAAGGCCGGCGCAACGTGCAGGCGGCCCCGGGAATGAACAACTCGGAGTCGAGTGCGGAGGACGTGCACATCGCCGATCTCGGCTCAGGTTCGGACTTCACGCCCTTCATCCAGCACCTTGGCGTACCCTCGACGGATATCGGCTCTGAAGGGCCGTACGGTGTCTATCACTCAGTCTTCGACAACTACAACTGGTTTGTGAAGTTTGCCGACCCGACGTTCGTGTACGAGCAGCAGCAGGCACGCGTGTTTGGGCTCGAGATCCTGCACATGGCCGACACCGATGTGCTGCCGTTGGACTATAAGCTCTACGGCAAAGAGATTGTGAGCTATGTAGATGGGGCTCAGAAGAAGGCCGCCGCCGGAAAACTTCAGCTCGACTTTGTGGCGGCGAAGGCGGCCGCTGCCCGGTTTGAGGCGGCCGGATCGGCGATTCGGGCGAAGCAGGCGGCGATACCGACTGACCCGGACGCGTTGAACAAGGCCCTTCGGAACGCTGAAGGAGCCTTGCTCGATCCCGCGGGACTACCCAAGCGGGAGTGGTATAAGCACACCATCTATTCGCCGGGAGAGTTCACAGGCTATGCAGCGGTGGTGATTCCGGGAGTGACCGAGGCGATCGACGTACCGGATGCGGCGCGGGCCCAGCAGCAGCTCGGGAGGCTGACGGAGGCTTTGAACCGGGCGGCGAAGATTCTCGAAGAGGCGCAGAGGTAAGCTGAAGCACAGTCCGGCCTATGGCATGCGGTTTCTCTGGAAAGAAGTAGCATAAGGTCACTTTTGCCCCGCAGAAGAGTAAATCGTTTATCTTTTGGCAAAGATGACACGAAAGTGTCATTTATCTCCTTGGGTCAAACGATGAAGCTGATGTGAGATCACTGCCCCACTCTCCTGAGGTACACCGTCAATGATGCATAGCTTGATTTTTGCTTTGTTGTTCGTAGCAGCAGTAATCGGCCCCGTTTTTGTCACGATGCGTACCCGGGCATCTGAAGACCAAGCCATTCTCGTCCGCGATTCAGACCAGCTTTGATCACGCTCACAGAGCAAATCAGGCTGCCGGCACTCCCGGACCGTCACGTCGGGTCTGGTTGTCTGGTACGCAAGAGATGATGCTACGAAGGCGCTCTATGAGCTTCGCCGGGAACTGCGGAACGACGCCGGAAGCATGAAGACTCAGGAGGCCTGACGCTGCTGGAGCATCATGGCGGCTGGCCGCAGGGCGGTCCGCTGACTAAGTTGTCCCTCTTCAAGATAGCCGCTGGCGAGATAGGCAAGCGTCTCCGGAACCGGGCGGCCAGTGCGGGAGATCAGATGTACTGCGGTGCCGCAGAGGCGCTTTATAGCTGCGGCGACACCCGCCTGTTTATCCACGAAGATGGAGCGATAGCTCTCTGGCTGGCAGAAGCGGCCAAAGGTGAGCGAGCTACCGCCCATGAACTGGAGTTCGGTGTAACCTTCCTCAATCATGTGCCCGACGGCGTATCCGCGTAGGACCAGCGACAGGCTGAAACGCTCGTAGAGAGCGTCGTTGAGCTGGGTCAAGAGATGGAAGCGGTCGCCGAGCCGGAACCCACACACGACGGCAATCAGTGTGCCGTCCGAGCTGCGGAGGCCCATCCGTTCTCCTCCGCCATGAAGCTCGAGAATGCGCTCGTCGCGCGAAAGGCGGAGCGCGTCGGCGGGGAAGTCCGTTTCGGAGTTCAGGCGTTCAACCGCAGCCTCATAGTCCATTTTGTTGAGAGCCGGCACGAACTCGATTCCAGCCGCTTCGGTCTTCCGGGTGCATGCGCGGATGTTGCGGCGAGTGTGTTTCCCAAGCGAACTCAAGAACTCTTCGAACGTGGGCTTGAGCTCCATGCGGTCGCCCGGGATGAGGGCGTCAAGGAACTTCATGCCAAGACCGCGGAGCACAAACTTCCTGTCATCTTTCGGGAGGAAGCGCAGGTGCAGGGAATGGATTCCGTCCGCGACCATGCGCTTCATGCACTCTTTGAGAACAACATTCTCGTCCACGGGCAAACATAACAGCAGACCGCGTCCGGAGTAATCTCCACCAATGGCATACCCCGTCCGCAGACCCCTTACGTGATGTTCTGTCGCGTAGAGAATGCCGATGAGGAGACTTCCGCGCCAACAGGCCACAGAACAGGAACGGCGGGTGTCGTCCGTAGCCGCGAGAAAGTGAAGAGGGTTCAGGAGCGCATCATGCTGTACACCGAGCTTGTGACGCAACGAGGCGATCTCGTCCCAGATAGCGACGAAGGCGGAAGCATCCCTAAGCGTTGTGGTGCGAATTTTGATGTTCACCTTTGAAAAGGCCTGGATTCGCATGGCTTTGTTGTACAGAAGACACAAGGCGAAGTGAATGGCACAGGTGGGGCAGGGAGGTTCGGTGTCTTTTGAGAATACGTTCTACCCAGCAAAAAAGTCGCTCGGTGTCCAAAGATTCTACAGCCGTTATAGGAACAAGCTTAGCCGCGCAGCGCCATCTGTTCGGTCATAATTTGGGTGAGGTCTTGCTTTTTGAGGCCGTACTCGGACTCATTAAACTTATCGACTTTGCTGGACCAGTTCATCGAGCAGAACTTAGGGCCGCACATGCTGCAGAATGCAGCTTCCTTGTAGTAGTCGTCGGGCAGCGTTTCGTCGTGCATGGACCGGGCGGTTTCGGGGTCCAGCGAGAGCGCAAACTGCTTGTCCCAATCGAAGGTGTAGCGGGCGTGGGAGATGGCGTCGTCGCGGTCGCGGGCACCCGGACGGTGGCGGGCGACGTCCGCAGCGTGGGCTGCGATTTTGTAAGCGATGATTCCGTCCTTCACGTCTTTCTCGTTGGGCAGGCCGAGGTGTTCCTTAGGTGTGACATAGCAGAGCATCGCTGCGCCGTGCCAGCCGATCATCGCTGCGCCGATGGCTGAGGTGATGTGGTCGTAGCCAGGGGCGATGTCGGTGACGAGCGGACCGAGGACGTAGAAGGGGGCGCCATCGCAGAGCTCAACTTCTTTATCCACCTGGAGCTTGATCTGATCCATGGGGATGTGACCGGGACCCTCGATCATGACCTGGACGTCGGACTTCCAGGCATGGCGGGTGAGTTCGCCGAGAGTCTTCAACTCGGAGAACTGCGCCTCGTCCGAGGCGTCGGCGAGGCAGCCGGGACGGAGCCCGTCGCCGAGCGAGTAGCTGACGTCGTACTTTGCCATGACCTTGGTGATGCGGTCGAAGTTTTCGTAGAGGAAGTTCTGCTTGTGGTGCGAGGTCATCCACTGGGCCAGGATTGCGCCGCCGCGGCTGACGATGCCGGTGATGCGCTTCGCGACGAGTGGGACGTACTCAATCAAGACACCGGCGTGGATGGTGAAGTAGTCAACGCCCTGCTGGGCCTGCTCCTCGATGACTTCGAGGTAGAGATCGATGTTGAGGTCTTCAACTTTCTTGACGCGGCTGAGCGCTTCGTAGAGCGGGACAGTGCCGATGGGGACGGGCGAGTGGCGAAGGATCTGCTCCCGGATCATCGGGATGTCGCCGCCGGTGGAGAGGTCCATGACAGTGTCCGCGCCGAAGTGGACGGCGGTGTGGAGCTTGCGGAGTTCTTCGTCGACGTTTGAAGAGAGAGCGGAGTTGCCGATGTTCGCATTGATCTTGCAGAGCGACTCAACGCCGATGGCCATGGGCTCGAGCTCAGGATGATTGATGTTCGCCGGAATGATCATGGTGCCCTTGGCGACTTCGGAGCGGACGAGTTCGGCGGCGATCTTCTCCTTATGGGCGATGAAGGCCATCTCCTCTGTGATGAGGCCTTTCCGGGCGAAGTGCATCTGGCTCATGTTGGTGTCGCCGGTGCGAAGGGCCTCGGCCTTGCGGTTGGCAATCCACTCGCCGCGCGGGGTAGGGACGGGGTAGTCATTGCCGGAGGCATTACCGTTCAGGCTTTCGTTCGGGGCCGCGTGATGCCCATTGCCATTGCCGTTCGAATGTCCGCCATTACCGTTCGCACTCATGCGTTACCCCTGCTGTTGAAGTCGCTTCGTTCCGTTCGTGAAAGCGTTATTTTCAGAGTATACGCCGTGACTTCGGAGCCGATAAAGGTGTGATACCTGACCCGCGCATCCGCTTTCCGCTTTTTATTGGCATTCAATGATGGCCAGGCAACCCTGCTCAACGGTTCGTCTTTTGTGCGGGAAAGCGGCCGAGTGCTGCGTCTCTCGCCGAACAGAGGTCGTCAGATCAACAGCCGCATATGCGGCTCGAGGTGAAAGATGAAATCGACTCTCAAGATGCTCGCGGTTGCGGCTCTCTGCGCTTCCATTGCAGCGCCCGCATCGTTTGCGCAGGACCACCACGATGAGCATCCTGCTGACCACCATGACGATCATCATGATGACAATCATGGCGGATATGTTCGTCACGACGAATGGAGAAAGGGCTACAGGATGCCACCAAGCGACTGGGCGCGAGGACAACGCGTTGACTATCGCACGTATCACTTGAGCGCACCTCCACGCGGGTACGAGTGGAGATCAGTCGATGGAAATTATGTTCTGGGAGCGGTGGCAACCGGGATTGTTGCCTCGGCGATTGTCGCTTCAACGATTCACTAGATCGCTGCCTATCCCGATGTGGTCGGGGTTCTCGAGGACAAGGTGAGAGCCTCGATCACAGAATGGATTCGGATTGCGAGGCGTTTCAGTCGATCAGCTCTGTGGTCGGCGTAAACTAAAGTTAGCCATGAGCACAGCTGCCAAAAAACCTATCGGAATTATCGTCGCCAGTGTCGTTATCCTGGCGACCGTCGCTTATCTTGCCGTTACGTCGATTGGCGCGACCAAGAGCTACTACGTCACCATCAGCGAGCTACAGGGGATGGGTGACAAGGTCTATACGCGGCATCTGCGTGTGGCGGGGAATGTGGCGCCGGGAAGCATTAAGCGCGTAGGTACAAATGCCAGTTTTCAGCTGATGGAACAGGGCAAGGTGCTGCAGGTGGCGTACCAGGGGTCGGAGCCGCCGCCGGATACGTTCAAGGACGATGCCCAGGCGCTCGCGGTAGGGACGTACGGGCGCGATGGCGTGTTTCATGCTGTGCAGTTGCAGGCGAAGTGCGCTTCGAAGTACGCTCCGGCGGATAAACAGCCGGGGGTGGCTGTGCCGAAGACCACGGCTGCGGTCTTGCCAGTACGTTAATGGCTCTGGCGCTTGATTGGGGCCGCGGTTCTGGTGAATGGAGCACAGACGTTCGGTGGTAGAAAGATCCGGGCCGTTCCGGTGCTTTGAGCGACCTCGGGATCCTTCGCTGCGCTCAGAATGACAGCAGGTTCAGTGCGGGTGAACAATCTGCTGGTGGCTACTTGCCGCCCAGGGCTTGCAGGTAGCGGTAGTAGAAGTCCACGCCACGATCAAAAGACAGGATGTTGACGCGCTCGTCGCGGGCGTGGGCGCGCTCGTCGTTGGTGTCGATGGCGACGCCATTAATACCGTAGCTTGGAATTCCAGCGGCGATGGTGTAGACGCTGTCCGAGGCTCCCGTTTCCATCTGCGGGAGGATCGGCATTCCGGGGTACATCTCGGCGACGACTTTCTTGAGCGGATCGAAGATGTCAGGCCGAAGCGGCGGCGGGGCGGGTGAGACGCGCTCGGTTCCCTTATCGAAGAGCTCTCCGGCGTCGTTCTTGTACTGGACTTTTATGCCGGGGTCGGCGAGTACCTTGATGAGGGTCTGGCGGGTCTCTTCCTGGGTGTGGCCAGGGAGAATGCGGCAGTTGACGTTGGCGTTGGCGAACTGCGGCAAAGCGTTTGGAGCCTGGCCTGCGGAGAGCATCGTGGCAACGCAGGTGGTGCGAAGCGTGGCGTTGTAGCGTGGCGTGGCTTCGAGGCGGGCGAGGGCAGCGGCATCTGGCGGCGTGTTCAAGATGGCGAGCATGTCGGTGGCGGTTTTTGCGTCGCCAGAGGCCTTGTCGATCGCGGCCATCTGAGTGAGGTAGGCGCGGGTGACGGCGTTCAATTCAAACGGGAAGACATATTTGTTGAGGCGGCTAAGGGCGTCGGTGAGCTGGTAGATGGCGCTGTCGCGGGTGGGAAGCGAGCTGTGCCCGCCAGCGTTCTGGGTAGAAAGCTCAAAGTCGCCATAGAGCTTTTCGGTGGCTTCGACGACCATGACGACGGGTTTGCCGGATTCGGAGTCGATGCCACCCGCGTCCGGGTTGAGGGCGGCGTCGGCCTTGACGAGCTCGGGTTTGTTTGTGAGGAGCCAGTCGACGCCGTTCGACTTGCCACCCTCTTCGTCTGCGGTCAGAGCGAGGATGAAGTCGCGATCGGGTACGAAGCCCTGCTTCTTGAGGCGGATGAAGTTGGTGACGAGGATGGCGTCCGAGTCCTTCATGTCCTGGGTGCCGCGACCGTAGAAGAAGCCATCTTTTTCGACGAGCTTGAAGGGGTCGGTGGCCCACTCGGCCTGCGGGGCTTCGACGACGTCGAGGTGGCAGATGATGAGGATGGGCTTGAGGGTGCTGCCTGGAGTGCCGCGATAGCGGGCGACGAGGTTCATCTTGCGGGCATTCGGTCCTACAAGCGCTAAATCCGTGGACGGAAATCCGGCGTCGAGAAGGCGCTTCTGCATGGCCTCGGCGGCGGCGGTGACGCTGCCGATGGAGTCCGTCGTGTTGATCTCAACGAGCTGCTTGAAGATGGAGTGCGAGAGGGCCTCGGTGGCGGGATCGAGGGGAGAGTTTGCTTGGGCAAAGAGACTCCCGGCTGAGACAACGGTAAGGGACAGGGCGGTGGTCAAAGCTCTGGCGAGGACGGTCGGCTTGAATCTCATGCTTCGGAGGACCTTTCAGGGGCGCCATGGACGGCTATTCAGGTTGCGAGACAGCATCAGCTTGAGGGTCCACTTATCGGACGCTGATGTTAGACCATATCCAACACCAGTTTCGACGTTCAGGCCAAGCACCTTCTTGCCAGAGTAGTTTGTGGTGGCCCAGACCTCGTGAAACTGCCTGGAGAGGGGCAAAAAAGCGTGCAGAGGGCCGAAACCGTCGTACTCTTCGCCAGCAACAGCCCACCGTTCATTGAAGTTATAGGCCACTCTTCCCGATGGGTTGTACTGGAGATTACCAAATCCCCCGGTGTAGTCGGTATCGAGGATCGGATTGTAGATCATGTCCCACGGCTTTAGATGTAGCCCGATGATCGGCCTGATCTCTGATGTAACTGTTCGGGACTCCCAGTAGTGGCGATTGAAACTCAGTTCAAAGTTGGCGGCATAGAAGAATGTGTGATCGTGAGCGTTTGGACGCGCGAATAGCTCGCGAATCTTGAAGCCATTCAGTGTCGAGCCTTGATTCGAAGAGTACGGCGAACTCACGGGAAGATAGAGTCCCTGTTCCAGCCAGGGTTTAACGCCATAGGCGAACTCAGCCGTTACTTGATAGGAGTGATCGGCGATGATCGCTCCCGGGTAGTCGGGCTTATTTCGCCCCTCAGGCGTGAAGTTGTTGTGAATCATCAGATTGAAGATGCCCGGCGGAGCGATCTCGCCGTCGTAGACCTGGATCTCGTCGGTTTGGGCGAAGATCAGCGTGGGCACGAGGACGAAGAAGACAGTGAAGATCAAAGCCGCGCGAATGTACATCTCTGCTGAGTTTCCCTTCCCGTCTGAATCAATTTTGAACCAGCTATAAGCCGGCAGAAAGACTTAAGGCCTCTGGATAAGAGGAACCAAACTGCTCCCGAATGGTTCCGCCATCTTCGCTGTTTCGGTCACGGCCCATGCCACCAAGTCCAAGGCGGTCCATTCAATAAGATTGGTTCGAGTGTGTTCGCGCGGGCTTCGCTCTATACTCGCATAGGCGAGCGATGGGACTCGCATCGGCATGATGCTGGCTGAGACGACGCAACTCGAGGCTTTGATCCCTGCGGCAGAGTTGCGTGAAGTCTCGAAGGTATATGGCGCGTTTGCGGCGCTGAAGAATCTTGCCGTCAGGTTCGAGCCCGGAAGCTGCACCATGATTCTGGGCGAGAACGGCGCAGGTAAATCGACGCTGCTTCGGATGCTTGCGGGATTGATTGAGCCGTCGCGCGGGACTGTGCAGATCCTTGGTGGCGAGGCGGCCGAACGGCGCGGGCGCGTGGCTTACATGAGCCACGCGCCGATGCTGTACGACGAACTCTCAGCAGGCGAGAACCTGCGCTACTTTGCCGGACTGCGTGGAGATGGCTGCGGCTTGTGCGCTGGCAGTCCGGAGATGGCGCTGCGTGCAGTGGGGCTCGATCCGCACCTGAAGCGACCGGTAGGCCAGTACTCGCAGGGAATGCGGCAGAGGACTTCGCTGGCACGGGTGATCCAGAGCGATCCGGAGCTACTGCTACTGGACGAGCCGTTCTCGAACGTGGACGTGGAGTCAGCCGAGACCATGGTGGCGCTGCTCGCGGACTTCCGCACATGGCCTATCACTAGCGGGCCGGCAGCGGGCGTCGGCAAGCGCACGATAGTTCTGACGACGCATCAGGCGCATCTTGGAGAGCCGATTGCAACCCGGACGATCACGATGCGGGCGGGAAAGATTGCTTTTGATTCCGCCCGGGACGGTACCAGAGCTTGAGCGCGGGCAAGATCGCAAAGACCAACGCGGCCCGGATGCTCGACGGACTGCACATTGCCTATGAACTGCGGCCCTACGAGGTCGATCCGGATGATCTCACCGCCTTTTCTGTAGCGAAGAAGATCGGGATGCCGCCGGAGCAGGTCTTCAAGACGCTGCTGGCACATACGGGAGTGGGCGAGCACGTCTTCGCTGTGATTCCGGGCGATGCCGAGCTCGATCTTAAGAAGCTGGCCCACGCGGCGGGAGCGAAAAAGGCGGAGCTTGCGGCGTTGAAAGAGGTTGAGCCGCTGACCGGGTATATTCGCGGCGGCGTGACCGTAATGGCGGCAAAGAAGCCGTTCCCGGCGTTTGCGGACGAGACGATTGAGCTCTTTGACGCCGTCTCGGTTTCAGCGGGGCAGCGGGGACTGCAACTGGTGCTGTCACCATCGGATTACTTGAAAGTTTCCGGAGCTACGGTTGCGGATCTGACCAAAGCGGCCACGCACGGATGAACTATATACGGCAAGTGACGGGTCATATCGCAAAAGATTTGCGGCTGGAGTGGCGCTCGCGCGACTCAATCAACGGAATGCTGTTCTTTTCGCTGCTGGTGGTTGTGGTGTTCAGCATTGCGTTCGATCCGACAGGAAACCCAACGACGACGCGGCAGATCGCGGGCGGGATTCTCTGGATCGCGCTGCTTTTCGCGTCGGTGACGGCGTTGAACCAGAGCTGGACACGCGAAGTGCGGAACAGCGTGCTGGATGCACAGCGGATGGCTCCTGCACCGGCTTCGGCGTTGTTTCTGGGGAAGGCGCTGGCAAATCTGATCTTTGTGACGGCGGTGGAGGTAGTGCTGGCGCCGCTGTTTATCGTTTTCTATAACCTTCATGCGCTGGGGGAGGGGTGGCTGCTGGTTGCGATCCTTCCGTTGGGAACATGGGCGCTGGTCGTAAATGGCACGTTCTTTGCGGCACTGGGACTGCGGACGAAGAATCGAGAGCTCCTGTTACCGCTGCTGCTCTTCCCGATCTCGGTTCCGGCGATCCTGGCAATGGTGAACGCGACAACGGATGTTCTGACGGCGGAAGTCGACCCGATCCAGCCGTATTTTTGGATCAAACTGCTCGCGGCATACGATATTGTTTTCACCACGGTCTGCCTGCTGCTGTTCGAGACAATTTTGAACGCAGAGTAGACCGGCTGGCGCTAGAATAGCGGAGTGCAGATGGCCGACGAAAAACGATCCTTGCTGCCGCGGGTTGCGACTGCGGTCTGGTTTGTCGTGGCATTGGTGGTGCTCGGGATCGGATTCCGGCAGGCGATCTTCCTGGTGCCGAAGGAATCTACCATGGGCGATCTGCAGCGGATCTTCTACTACCATGTGCCGTCTGCGATCCTGGGCATGATCTTTCCGTATATCAACTGCGCGGCTTCGCTGATGTTTTTATATTGGCGCAGGCGCGATCCGTGGAAGGCGCTTGGAGCGGATGCGCTGGCAGTGGCTTCGGCTGAAGTTACCCTGATCTTCGTCACGATCGGGTTGGTGACGGGATCGCTTTGGGCAAAGCCGGCGTGGGGCGTGTGGTGGGCCTGGGATGCGCGGACGACGACCTTTCTGGCGCTCTGGCTGCTGTTTGCAAGCTACCTGATTACCCGGAAGTTCGCGGGCGCGACCAGCCAAGGACATACGCTGGCTGCGGTAATCTCTATTTTTGCGGCAATCGACGTGCCGATCAGCTTCATGTCTATCCGCTGGTGGCGGACGCAACATCCGGCTCCGGTGTTTGAGAGCGGAAACCTCGATCCGAGCTTCTGGCCCGGGATTCTTTGGAACCTTGCTGGCTGGTCGCTCTGGGGTTTTCTGGTGATGGGGCTGCGGTATGCGCTGGAGCGGCGGCGGCAGAGGATTCAGGAAGAGGCGGCCCTCGAGGCGATTGAAGCTTCCCTGGAGCTTACACAATGAGGGAACAGACGCAGTGACCTGGCATAACTTCTTTACACTTCCCTCCTACACTTATTCGCACAATCTCGTGTATGCCTATGCTGTGGTCTGGGTCTTGCAGGGCGGGTATCTGGCGTGGATCGCCCGGGACTGGGTACGAACCGGGCGACGGTAACCTGAGAGACACTAGACCGGCGCAAAAAAGCAACGAAGCCGTTGTCCTAACCGGCTTCGTTGTCCGAGGAGATATCGGTTCTTAGACGCCGCCATGAGCGGCAATCCGGGTCCCGGCATAGAAGACCCGTACAGGTAAATGAAGTTGCGGTACCAGTGACTTTTTTCGGGAAGCGCCGAACTCCGCCGCGGACGCCCCATCCGGATTGCAGTGCAGGAGCGCTCCCGCACTGCGGCGCGCGCTGGGAGTCAGCGGCGCAATTGTGCTGCTAACATGCAGAAGCATCAACCAACACAGTTTCCCTATGACGACCCTTCACTCTATCGCCCTGATGATCTTCTGCCTGTTTTTCGTGCTTGTAACGATGGCAGGCTTCTGGGCGGTGCGTTGGCGACGGCCGGCAGCGGGAATGCACTCGCTGGAAGAGTGGGGGCTGGCCGGGCGCAACTTCGGAACGTGGATTACATGGTTCCTGATCGGCGGGGATCTTTATACCGCTTACACCGTGATTGCGGTGCCGGCTGCGCTCTACGGCGCGGGAGCCATGGGATTCTTTGCGGTGCCGTACGCGGTGATTGCGTATCCGTACATGATGGTCGTGCTGCCGAAGCTTTGGACGGTGTGTCATCGGCATGGATATATCACTTTTGCGGATTTCGTCGCGGGAAGATACGGCAACCGCTGGCTGACAGTTGCGATCGCGCTCACAGGCATCCTCGCGCTGATGCCATACATAGCGCTTCAACTTGTAGGCATGCGGGTGGTGATCGCGGCGCTGGGCGTGCAGGGTGAATGGCCGTTAGGAGTTGCCTTCGTCATTCTGGCCGCGTACACGTACTCCAGCGGACTGCGGGCTCCAGCGGTGATTGCGATCGTGAAGGACGTCATGCTTTACATCATGGTGATGGCCGCGGTCATCATTCTTCCGTGGAAGCTGGGCGGATATGCACGGGTATTCGAGCTTGCGAGTCAGGCGCTGGCAACACACAAGCCGGCGGCGTCGATCCTGTTGCGTCCGCAGCAGTATCTGGGATATTCGACTCTGGCGATTGGGTCGGCGATCGCACTGATGCTCTATCCGCACACGGCGACAGCGGTGCTGAGCGCGAAGAGCGCGAATGTCGTTCGCAGAAATGCGGCGATGCTTCCAGCGTATAGCTTCATGCTAGGGCTGATCGCGCTGCTGGGATTCATAGCGCTGGCAGCGGGTGTGGTGACAAAGGACCCGAATGCGTCGGTGCCCCTTCTGTTCTTGAAGATGTTTCCGGAGTGGTTTGCGGGGTTCTGCCTGGCAGCGATAGCCGTTGGCGCGCTGGTGCCCGCGTCCATCATGTCGATTGCGGCTTCGAACCTGTTCACGCGGAATCTCTACGGCGAGTTTGCGAGGCGCAAGGCGACGCCGCGCCAGGAATCGCAGATGGCGAAGATCGTTTCGCTGGCGGTAAAGTTCGGGGCATTGGTTTTTGTGCTGCGACTGCCTGCTCCGTACGCGATCGAGATGCAGTTGCTGGGCGGGATCTGGATGACGCAGCTCTTCCCTTCCGTGGTCATTGGGGTATTTACGCGATGGTTCAATCCATGGGCGCTGCTGGCCGGCTGGGTTGCCGGGATGGCGACAGGGACTGGAATGGCGGTGTCGCTCGGGCTGAAGTCTTCGGTGTATCCGCTGCATATAGGCGGGAATGTGTATGCGATGTACGCGGCGGTTCCGGCTCTGCTGCTGAACCTTGCTGTGTCGGCGGCTCTGACCGCGGCATTCCGCCTGGGCGGCCTATCGGCGCGTCCTGCCCTATATGGATCGGATTCGACCGCGCCTGATGCGTACGCAGACTGATCAGAAGTCCGGGAGCAGGCGGACGGCATCATAAGATGGATTGACTGTGAAGAGGAGTTTGAATGAGTGACGGTGAGAGCCAGATATACGAAAGATCGCTCGTAAAGGGGCTGGTTGCAGGGCTGATCGGCGGACTCGTAGCTACTGCCGCGAAGTCGCTGGCGGAGAAGGTCTATCCTCCACGGACCGAGGGACAGCCAGAGCCACCGGAGGTTCTGGCGGAGAAGATCGCCGGGCATGAACTGAGCGGGCCGGCAAAGGCGGCGGCGGCGGAGACGATTCACTGGGGCTTCGGTGCAGCGACCGGCGCAGCTTACGGCGCATTAGCCGAGTACTTCCCCTCCGCCACGGCGAAGGATGGGGCAAGCTTTGGCTTGGCGCTTGAAGCTTTGACCCACGAAGGAGCGCTGCCAGCCATGGGACTGTCGGCTGCGCCGGAAGATCAGACCGCGCGGGAGCATACGAGCGAAATGGCGACCCATTTGATCTTCGGTGTGGTGACGGAGACGGTAAGAAAGTTCGTACGGAAGCTGCTTTAGAGGGCCGCTTTGAGCCAGGCAGAATTTGCCCAGACGCGTTCGGCACCGTCGTGATTCCGGGCCAGGGTGCTGATGGCATCGATGGTGGCATCGTCGATCTGTGAGGCATAGACAGAGACGATGCGGCGTTTGATCTTGGTGGCGGTTGCGGCGTCTTCGCCGGCACGCAGGACGATGGCGTTCGCCGATTCAATGGAGGTATTCGATTCGCGGAGGGCTGCGAGCTCAGCCTGGGCGGAGTCCTCCAGGATTGCGCCGGATCGAAAGGCGTCGGGTAGATCTTCGTAGAAGGCGCAGGGACGCGTCGCGGCAAACGCGAGCGCGGCGTTGCGGACTACCAGGTGGTCTACGTGGTGGCCGAGACCCAGCGGAACCAGTACCGCATCAATTCCTGGATCGGCGGCTAGCTTCGCAAGGGATTTCTGGATCTTGGCGATGGCTGTGTCTTCGGTGCTCGGGCCTGTGGTGAACACCTCACCGGCGGTGCAGCGAAGCCGGAGCAGAGCATCTTTCAGGTTCATATCGACCATGTGCAGACCAGGCAGCAGCTTGAGGAACTCCGCATCTTCCCGGCGGCGCATTGCGGAGACATAGCTGAGCAGGTCGTTGGGATGGACCGTGTCGGCATCGGAATAAGGCGCGCTGAGACTGCGGGTGAAGACGCCGAGTACGGTGACGCGATGTCCGGCAGCAAGCCAGCCCTTGATCGCAAGCGCAAGCGAGAATGCGGCGTCGTCGCGATGCGGCGAGAGGATGAGGATGTTCAATCGAGAAGGCTCCTGGAATTCACAGAGGCGCGTGGATGAGGTACGCCGTGGAAACGGGTGTCCCTAACGCAAGTATAGGTCGTATGGTCCAGTGAGGCGGGTGGCTGAATTGCAGGCTCGAGAGATACATAAGTAACTTATCGAGGCACTTCCGGGTAATGTTGCGTAGCCGACAGCCTTGCAGTCCTATAAAGATGCCGCGCGCTAACCTTCATTGGATTTGAAGAGCCTCACTGGGCTTGGCGACGCCGCTCTCTATAATCACGTCTACTAGAGGGCAGCAGTCGCAGCATTCACTTTCGAATAGCCAGAGGCGCGTTCCTTAATGAAGAAGCAACCACGCAATGCAGTGATCGTAGGTGCGGGACCCGGAGGGCTGGCGGCGGCGATGCTGCTGGCGAAATCAGGAGTCAAGGTAACGGTGGTGGAGAAGCGCGGCGGAGTAGGCGGGCGTACGTCGACCATCGAACAGGAAGGCTTCAAGTTCGATGTTGGGCCGACGTTCTTTCTGTATCCGCAGATTCTGAAGGAGATTTTTGCCGCGGCGGGATACGATCTCGCGGCTGAAGTGCCGATGACGCGGCTTGATCCACAATACCGGCTGGTGTTTGGGGCAGGTGGCGAGTTGCTGGCGACTCCGAATGTGGAATTGATGGAAAAGGCGATCGCCGCGATTTCGCCCGAAGATGCCAAAAGGTTCCACCTGTTTCTGACACACAATCGCGGCAAGCTGGAGAAGTTTCTACCGTTTCTTCAATCGCCGTTCGAGAGCTGGCGGGATCTGGCAAAGATTGACATGATGAAGCTGCTTCCGTTGCTGGCTCCCTGGAGGTCGCTCGATGGCGACTTGCAGACGCACTTCAAGGATGAACGGATCCGCTTAGGATTCAGCTTTCAGTCGAAGTATCTCGGGATGAGTCCGTTCCGCTGCCCCAGCTTGTTTTCGATACTTTCGTTCCTTGAGTACGAGCATGGGGTATTTCATCCGACGGGCGGATGCGGTTCGGTGACGAAGGCGATGGCGCGGGTTTGCCGCGAGATGGGTGTCGAGATCCTGCTGAATGAGCCGGTAGATAGAGTGCTGATCGAAGACGGCAAGGCGATCGGTGTGAAGACCGCGAATCATAGTCTCCCGGCGGATGCCGTAGTTGTGAATGCGGATTTTGCCGGCGCGATGAAGCGCATGGTGCCGAACCGTCTGCGCAATAAGTGGACGGACGAGAGGCTCGCAAAGAAGAAGTTTTCCTGTTCAACCTTCATGATGTACCTCGGGATCGACGGGCGCTACGACGATGTATCGCATCACACGATCTATCTTGCAAAAAACTACCGGCAGAACCTGCGCGACATTGAGGAACTGCATCAACTTTCAGAGACGCCATCCTTCTATGTGCAGAACGCGTGCGTGACTGACGCTACGCTTGCGCCTGAGGGGCAAAGCACGCTCTACGTGTTGCTGCCGGTGACGCATGAGTCGTCCAAGGTGGACTGGGAAAAGGAAGCGCCAAGATACCGCGAGATCGCGCTCGATCAGATGGAGAACATTGGCATCAAGGACGTGCGGCGAAGGATTCGTACGGAGAAGATCGTCACACCAAGCGGATGGGCAAGCGAATACGACCTCTACAAAGGTGCGACATTTTCAATGGCGCACTCACTGGGACAGATGCTTCATCTGCGACCGCACAACCGGTTTGAAGACGTCGACCAGATGTATCTCGTCGGCGGCGGGACACACCCGGGGAGTGGATTGCCGGTGATCTTCGAGTCGGCGCGGATCACCTCACGGTTGTTGCTTGAGGACCTGAAGATGGAGCCCCAGTGGAATACGACGCAGACCATCGGCAACGTCATCTCTCGTGATGCGCTGGTTGGGGTGGCATCCTAAGCATGTCTGCCACCGAGGCAAAAAGGCGCGAGGTGAGCGCTTGTCATGACAAAGTCACGGCGATGAAGGAAACGCGTGACGACTTCGCAGGCGTACAGCGAGGGTGGGCGGCGACACCGCTGAGGAGACGCATCGCCGTGTTGAAGCGTGCACGACACGGTTTCGTGGAGCGTGTTGCCGATCTCTGCGATGCGATCTCCCCCGAACTTTCCCGCAATGCAGCTGATACACGCGTCGCGGAGATATTGCCACTGCTCGAAGCGTGCCGCTTCCTTGAACGTGAGGCTGCGCGAATTCTGGCGCCGAGGCGGCTTGGCGTGAGCGGGCGTCCATTCTGGCTGGGAGGCGTTTCGAGCGAGGTGCATCGCGTTCCGATGGGGCGCGTTCTGATTATCGCTCCCTCGAACTATCCGCTTTTCCTTCCTGGCGTGCAGGTGCTTCAGGCACTCGCCGCAGGCAACCTGGTGCTCTGGAAGCCAGGGCGAGGAGGCCATGCGGTTGCGGCGCTGTTTGCGTCAGTCCTGCAACAGGCCGGGTTGCCGGAAGGTCTCCTCACGGTGACACAGGAATCTGTTGCCGCGGCTCAGGCTGCGATTGCTCTTGGAGTGGATAAAGTATTCTTTACCGGCTCCGCTGGCTCCGGCAAGGAAGTGATGCGGCAGCTTGCCGAGACGCTTACGCCATGCGTTGCCGAGCTATCAGGATGCGATGCGGCCTTCGTGCTGCCGTCGGCGGACCTATCGCGCGTGGTGAAGGCTCTCGCCTTTGGAATGAGGCTGAATGGTTCGGCGACCTGTCTGGCTCCGCGGAGAATCGTACTGGTCGGTACCAGCGAGCAGCGCCGGACGAAATTCATTGACGCCCTGCTGTCTGCCCTTGATTGGATCAAAGGCGTGAGGCTCTCCGCAGGTGTTGGTGAGGAACTAAGTCTGGTTGTCGATGATGCTTTGCTCTCCGGTGGCCGCGTTCACGGGAAGGTCGAACCCGGACAACAGCAGCCAATCGTGATCACCGGCGTTAGACCGGATATGATGGCAGCGCGCGTAGACATCTTCGCTCCCCTGCTCGCGGTGATGGAGGCCTCTGATATAGAGGAGGCGATTGCCTTGCATGAGGCTTGCCCCTATGCGCTGACGGCGTCAATCTTCGGTGATGAAGATGAAGCGAGACTCCTCGCAGAGAAGTTGACTTTGGGAACGGTCACGATCAACGATCTCATCCTCCCTACGGCCGATCCAAGAGCACCATTTGGCGGGCGGCGCGGCAGCGGGTTTGGTACAACTCGTGGAGCCGAAGGATTACTTGAGATGACAGCGGCGAAGACGATTGCAGTGAAGCGCGGAGGCGGGACACGGCAGTTTGACGCTACGACGCCTCAGCATGAGCCGCTCTTCGATGGGGTCATCAAGGCATCGCACGCTGGAAGTCTGAGTCAACGCATGAGCGGAGTACGAGAGATGCTTGCGGCCGCGGGCAAACTTGGCAGAAAGAATTAAGCAGCACGATGAAGGGGCAGAATGTCTTTGAGCAAGGGCTATTCGAAGGACGCGAAGTTGAACGGTAACGGCCAGGGCGCGCAGCATGTGGGCGTAATTGGCTCCGGGCTGGCGGGACTTGCAGCGGCGTGTACGCTGGCTGCGCGTGGACATCGCGTGGAGGTCTTCGAGAAGAACCCCTGGCTTGGCGGGAAGGCAGCGCAGTTGTGCGAGAAAGGCTTCCGCTTCGACATGGGGCCGACGATTTTGATTCAACCTTCGGTGCTACGGAAGATCTTCGATGAAGCTGGGAAGAAGCTTGAGGATTACATCCCGATGGTGCGACTCGATCCGCAGTGGCGGTGTTTCTTCGAGGATGGAACGACGCTTGATCTAAAAGACAACGCGGCAGAGATGGCTGCACAGCTTGACTCGGTCTGGCCCGCGATGGGCGCGGGCTATCTCAAATTCCTTGAGACCTCAAAGCAGCTGCATTCGATAAGCGACAGGTTCTTTTTCTGGCGATCGATTGGATCCATGCGCGACACGATGGATGTAGGCGGCGCGTTCGACATCAACGTGCTGCGCGATGTCATGCGCATGCGGCTGGGCAAGACGGTTGCCGGGACGATCCGCGAGTTCATCCCAGATGCGAATACGGCACAGATGCTCGACCATTTTGTGCAGTATGTAGGCAGTTCACCCGATGCTTCGCCGGCGATCCTGTGTGCAATTGGGCATATGCAGATGGAAGAGGGCATATGGTATCCGGTGGGCGGGACTCGCGCTGTGCCTGAGGGACTTGTGAAGCTGGCAACGGAGCTTGGTGTTGTCTTTCACACAGACACCGATGTCGCGAAGATTTTGACCGATGCTCCCGCGCATGGACAGAAGGCTGGTGGACGGACTACCGGGCTGGTTACAACCAAGGGCATCGTGCATGAGTTTGACGCGATCGTATCGAATTCCGATGCGGTGCGGACGCATCGGGAGCTGATTGGTGGAGCGGCGGCGAGGCACTTCGATGCCAAGCGCGCGTATGAGCCAGCGTGTTCGGGCGTAGTTCTTTACCTCGGATTGAGTAAGCGGTATGAGCATCTCGCACACCACGACTTTGTCTTCTCGCGCGATCCGCATGAGGAGTTCCACTACATCTACGATTTGGGTGAGCCCGCACCGGATCCAACATGCTATCTCGCAGCCACCTCCTTCAGTGATCCCGCGAGCGCACCTACGGGCGGCGAAGCGTTGTATGTGTTGGTGCACACGCCTTACCTGCGGGAGCATCATGACTGGAAGAAAATGTTTCCGGCATATCGGCAGGTGATTCTTGACAAGCTGAAGCGCACTGCAGGTATGCAAGATATCGAAGAGCGAATCGTCTTTGAGTCGGCGCTTACGCCGCAGGACATTCACGATCGCTATCGAGTTTTGAACGGCGCTATCTACGGAATATCGAGTCACGGTGTGTTCCAGGGGGCCTTTAAGCCGGCGAACAAGAGTCGCGAGATGGATGGGCTTTATCTTGCAGGGGGCGCGGCGCACCCGGGGCCGGGGATGCCGATGGTGATGATGTCGGGCTGGATTGCGGCGGATACACTTGACCAGACAGCGCGGGCGTGACCCCGGGCGCGTCTCGTCAGAGCAATAGGTTAGGCTACATCCATGAGCGTTCCCGCAATCTCGAAGCCAGTACTGATGTTATTCCGGCGCATCGTGCGCGGATACTTTCGCAGGCACTTTCATGCGGTGCGGACCGCTCACGCTGAGCGATTCGAGGGTGTCGAAGGACCGCTGATTGTCTATGCGAACCATAGTTCGTGGTGGGACCCGATGGTGTGTGTGCTGCTTGCATCGGCATTGATGCCGAAGCGAAAACACTATGCTCCAATGGATGCGGCGGCGCTCGAGAAGTACGGCATTCTGAAGCGGATTGGGATCTTTCCTGTGGAGATGAAGACGGCGCGCGGGGCGGTGCAGTTTCTGCGTACGGGCGAGGCAATCCTGAAGGATGGCGGGGTACTTTGGGTCACTCCACAAGGCAGATTCAGCGATGTGCGTGAGCGGCCGCTGGAATTTAAACCGGGCATGGCGGCGCTGGCGGCGCGGGTTGCGGCGGCGCAGGGCGCTTGTACACTTTTGCCGCTGGCGATTGAGTATCCATTCTGGGATGAGCGTCTGCCGGAGACTCTGCTTTACTTTGCGGAACCATTGCAGGTGATCGCAGGAGAGACGGCAGAGGCGGTGCAACAGAGATCAACCGCAGCGCTCGAAACGGCGCTGGTTGAGATGCGGAAGCGGGCGATTGCGCGAAGCGCGAATGGTTTCGAAGTGCTTTCGCAAGGGAGTCTCGGCACGGGTGGGTTCTACGCGGTGATCCAGAGGATGAAGGCGTTCGTCAGGCGGAAGCCTTACGTCGCGGAACACTCCCCCTTGGCGGGACTGCAGCATGAGAGGACGACCAAGTGACGCCAATGGTCTTCTATGCCTTGTCCGTCGCTTCCATGCTGTGCGCGATTACCCCTGCGGTACTGTTCGTGGTGAATCTGCGGATGTATAAGGTGCCGGCACTTCCAACTGACTTATCGAAGAAGATGCCAGCAGTTTCGGTGTTGATTCCGGCGCGGGATGAGGCGCATGGCATAGAGGCTGCGGTTGCGTCGGTGCTGGAAAGCACGGGCGTCAAGCTTGAAGTGATAGTCATGGATGATAGTTCGACGGATGGAACAGGCGCGCTGGTCGCGGCAATGGCAGCGCGCGATTCGCGAGTTCGATTGGAGCAGGCTCCGAAGCTGCCCATCGGGTGGAACGGAAAGCAACATGCCTGCTGGTCGCTTGCGCATGTGGCGCGGCACGATGTGTTTTGTTTTGTGGATGCCGACGTGAGGCTCGCGCCCGAGGCACTGGCCCGGATGGCGGCGTTACTGCAGACGACGGATTCGTCCCTGGTAAGCGGCTTTCCCAGGCAGGTGACCGAGACGTTTATGGAGTGGCTGCTGCTGCCGCTGATTCACTTTGTACTGTTGGGATTTCTGCCGATGGATCGCATGCGGAAGACGACCGATCCGGCATTCGCGGCGGGGTGCGGGCAGTTCCTGATGGTCGAGCGGCCAGCTTACTTCGCGACGGGTGGTCATGCGGAGATTAGGGCGACGATGCATGATGGACTGCTGCTGCCGAGGCTGTTTCGTCAGCATGGAATGAGGACTGATCTCGCCGATCTTACCGCGCTTGCGCAATGCAGGATGTATCGCAATGCAAGACAGGTGTGGCAGGGCCTGGCAAAGAATGCGACGGAGGGGATTGCCGCGCCAGTAAGGATTCTGCCTATCTCGCTGGTGTTGGTGATGGGGCAGATCGTGCCGTATCTGCTGATCGCTGCGTTGCTGGCGGGACGGGTGGTGAAGGCCGAGGTTGCGGTGTTCGTGCTGGTGGCAGTCGCTTCGGCATGGCTGCCGCGTGTGCTTGCGGCGTTTCGTTTCAAGCAGGACTGGCGCGGGGCACTGTTGCATCCGGTGGGGATTACGGTGCTGCTGGCGATCCAGTGGTATTCGCTGGCGCGGAAGCTGACGGGCGGGGCGGTGAGTTGGAAGGACCGGGCCTATGCTGGCGAGTAGTTACTCGTAGTAGCGAGCGAAGCTGGTGTCGGTTTCATAGACGGTGGAGTCTTTGACGCGGACGCGGCCGCCGGTCATCTCGACGAGTTGCTGGCGGGTCTGCAGGTAGAAGTAGCGGGCAAGGTTTTCGGCGGAAGGGTTGATCTCATCGAAGGGTTTGAGGTCGTTGATCATCTGGTGATCGAGATAATCGACAACCGGGCGCAGGACCTGCTTGAGGAGCTTGAAGTCGAGTAGAAGGCCGGTCTCATTGAGCGAATCGCCGATGAGCGTGACGAAGACCTTGTAGTTGTGGCCATGCGGATTTTCGCACTTACCTTGATAGTTGCGGAGGTAGTGGCCGGAGGAGAACCCCGCTTCTACTGTGACTTCGAACATGCTTTCGTCGATCCTTTCGGGTACTACAAATGCGGTGGCGTTGCTCATTGCAGCAGATTCGATTTTATCGGGCCGGAGAGGCTGTGATGCTACAAGCGAAGTGCGGGATTCTCCCCCTGCCCATCACTACGCTCAAAAACAAAAGAGCAACATCCTGAGAGGGTGGCATTTCAGTGGGAGCGCTTGCGGCGGCGCTCTTCTGCGGCGCGGCGCTCAGCCTGTTCGAAGAGGGACGAGAAGATGCCGCCGAGCGTGACCAGGAGAGAGATGACGAAGAGACCGAGGCCCATAGTGCGCCAGAGTGATTGGTCTCCTGGTGAGCCGGGTTGCTGCGCAATGTTTGTATAGGACACGCCGCAGGAAACCAGAGCGAGAAGGAGGAGCGTGGCTGCGAGGATGAAGAGATTGCGTCCCATGAGGCTGCTATAAGGATACGTGATGTCGATTACTGTTTTACGATGCTGTAGCGGAGCGGATGGATGAGTGCTGCCAAGCGGGCCAGTGAGTCGGCGTTGCCGAAGGGTGGCTTCGCCTTCGATCAAGCCTCCAATGTGAAGGCGAAGCGAAGGCTGCTTCGTGACGCGGCGACTGCGAACGATGATCGCGATCGGGCGTTTCAGGAGATGATTCTTTCCATTCCGCCGGGAAAGGTCAGCACGTACGGCCATGTTGCTGCCGCTGCTGGATATCCCCTGTATCACCGGGCCGTGGCAAGGCTTCTGCGAACGGAGCTTCCTGATCGGCTTCCGTGGCACCGCGTGGTGGGTGCAGGCGGGGAGATCAAGCTGCCGGGTCAGGCGGCGAAAGAACAACGTGCAAGGCTCGAACTGGAAGGCGTTGGGTTCAACGGGAGGCGGGTAGATATAGAACGCTTTGAAGCCCAGTTAATGCCTTGGGAGGTCTGGAGGTGAGTGAAGTCTCATTCAGCAAATAACATCAGCAAACGGCTTGGCTTACTTCGCGGTCAGTAGGAGTGTAGACACTGCAATCAAAGAGAACCGAGCCCATCACCGTTGGAGGATAAGCCGCGGGGAGTGAACCGCAGATCCCTCGACTCCGCTCGAGATGACACTTTAAGTGAGCTACTTTTTTCCTAGATCAATGGTTTTTGCGATTCACCTTGGAAGTGAAGAACGCTTCGACGTCGGCGATCTCCTGCGTTAGTCGATACGGCGGCAGCGAATCCAGGAAGATCTTCCCGTAGCGCTGGCGCTGGATGCGAGGGTCGAGAAGCATGAGGACGCCGCGATCGTCGAGCGAGCGGATCAGGCGGCCGAAGCCTTGCTTGAGAGTGATGACAGCGGCGGGGACCTGGTAGTCGAAGAAGGGCTTGCCCCCTTCGGCTTCGATGGCGTCCATGCGCGCTTTTACAACGGGGTCAGAGGGGACGGCGAAGGGGAGTCGATCGATGATGACGCAGGAGAGCTGCTCGCCTTGCACATCGACTCCCTGCCAGAAGCTGGAGGTGCCGAAGAGGATGGCGTTGGGCGTGTCGCGAAATTGCTGCAGCAGGACGTGGCGCGGGGCGGTGCCGTGCAGCAGCAGCGGGTAAGGAAGCTGGGTGGCGATGCGCTCGTGCATGTCGCGCATGGCGTTGTAGCTCGTGAACAGGCAGAAGGCACGGCCCTGGGTGATCTCAAGCACGCGGCGGATACGTTCGGCGGCACGAGAGGCGAAGTCCGGATCGTTAGGGATGGGAAGGTTCGGCGGCAGGTAGAGCAGCGCCTGTTTCTCGTAGTTGAAGTGGCTGGGGACGACAAGTTCGCGCGTCGTGGAGAGGCCGAGACGCTTGCGGATGTGGTCGAAGCCGGAGCCGGATTCTTTCGCTTGCGTCTGGCTGGCGCTTGGGGTTGAGGCTACGGTGAGCGTCGCTGAGGTAAGGATGACGGAGCAGTAGGCATCGAAGAGCGAGGTGGCGAGGAGCTCCGAGACGTCGATCGGTGTGGCCTGGAGGTGCGTGTTGAAGGCAGGCGCGTGTGCCGCTCGGGCCAGGTTGCGAACCCCGCCCGTTGCCCGGCGTTCGATCCAGAAGACGGTGTTGCGGTCGGTGGATTCGAGCAGAAACGAGAGGCTGCGGCGGATCTCCGAGGCGCGGTTGCGCAGGCCGGGAATCTCGTCGACATTCTTCACACGTTCAAGCTCGCCTTCAAGGCGGGTCAAGGCGTTTAGGGTCGCGGTATAGTAGTCGCCGCTCTCCTCCAGAAAATCCGCGCGCCGTTCGAAGGGCATGCGACCGATACTGCTATTCACCTCGGTGGGGAGTGCGGCAAAGAACATGCGGGCGCGATCATGCAGGCTGGTGCAGGAACTGACGATGGAGCTCGACAGGGAGTCTTTGGCTTTAAGCATGAGCTCGATATCGCGGGTGAGCTCGTCGAAGCGCTGCGTGGAAAGGCCGATGCCGAAGTAGTTGCTGGCGACCTCTTCGAGCTCGTGGGCTTCATCGAAGATGACGGCGGCGGCTTCGGGCAGGATGCCGGCGTCCTGCGCTCCGGCAGCCTGCTGCTTGATGGCGAGGTCGGCGAAGAAGAGATGATGGTTGACGATGACGATGTCGGATTCGAGCGCCTTGCGGCGCATGGTGGTGACGAAGCAGCGCTCCCAGTCGGGGCAGGAGGGGCCAAGGCACGCTTCTGTGCGCGCATCGAGCTTGTGCCAGAGCGCGGAGGTTTCGGGAAGGTCGTCAATCTCGGCGCGGTCGCCGGTTGGGGTGTCCTTTTCCCAGGTGGAGATGGCGTGGAACTGCGAGATTTCTTCTAAACCGTTGAGCAGCGGCGCGGCACGCAGGGCGTAGAGCTTGTGGCGGCAGAGATAGTTGCTGCGGCCCTTCATATAGCAGACCTTCAGTGGGCCAAGGATGCTTTCTAAGAACGGGACATCCTTGAAGTAGAGCTGTTCCTGAAGGTTCTTCGTGCCGGTGGAGATGATGATGCGCTGCTGGCGCTCGCGGGCGAGGCGGAGAGCAGGCAATAAGTAGGCGAGGGTCTTTCCTGTTCCAGTCCCGGCCTCGACGATGAGGTGGCGCTTGTCGGTGAGGGCGGATTCCACGGCGCGAGCCATCTCGAACTGGCCGGGGCGATGCTCGAAGGCGAGCGTGGATTGGGAGAGGAGACCACCGGGGGCGAAAAACTCTTTGAGGGTTGGGAGGCGTGTCTGATCGCGCTCCTCAGCATGAGTATGTGGGGGCGGTGCGGGCGCGATCTGAATGGGAGACGACACAGTGGCCTGTGTCGATTCTATTCGGATTTTCGTGTTTCCTTCGATCGGTGCTGGACCTATTTATGCGGTCTTCGCTTCGGGGATGGAAGAACTTTGAAGTAAGACGAAGTCCTGTTCGACGCGTTTAGAAAGCTCTCGTCGAGCAAATCCACTTCGGCCATGTCGATCTTGAAATTAAGGAGCGCAGCACCAAATGCCTCACTCAAAGAGGCCCGATTTGCTGAAGTCAGCCTCCCCTCAATCGCCAGGTCGAGGTCCGAGAAGCGTTTCACGCGAAGGCCGGTCGCACGAGATCCAAAGGCCCACACTGTGCAATGGGGAGTACGGCCTGGAGTAATGCGGCGACCAGCAGCACGGAATTGCGCATGGAGACATAAAGCTCATCGCTGAAGATGAGCATCGAGCAGAACGACTGCTTCCCGCAGAGGGCCTATGGCATCACCACAACGACTTGTAGCTTACCCCGTCCACGCCGCCATTCTATGTTGGGGTCGGAACAAACGTGGAGCAAGGCTTCGGCGCTCCCTATAATGGTAGAGGCGCTGCGGTGCCGGAAGCAGGCATTAGCAATGGCGCAAAAAGACGATAGAAAACGGTTAGGCAAGAAGCATAGAACGGCGGCGACGCGGCCAAAGAAAGGGCGCGCTCCGAAGTCGACGCCGACGACGGGGGCAGTCGATCCGAGAAAGCGGAAGGTGATCTCGACTGCGGCGGCGAAGAAAGCGGCGGCGAAGAGGATCTCGCGGCGGTCGCCGGAGTTTGAGTCGAGCAAGCCGCTGCGGGGCGATGGAGCTGCGCCGAAGAAGGCTGCAAGCAAGCGAACCCCTGATGCGCGGCCTGCGGATGGAATCGTCGGTCGTCAGACGCCGCGTTCCGCCAACGTTGCGGGTCATGAGCGGTTACAAGATGATGACTGGCGCGATGTCGAAGCCATCGCCGCGGGGTTCTCGGTCGAGACGGGCGTTGAGAATGCGGACCTGCCGCTGATCGCAGTGTGTGGCCGGCCGAATGTGGGCAAGAGCACCCTGTTCAATCGGCTGACGGGATCGCGGCGATCGATCGTGGGCGATGAGCCCGGGATCACGCGCGACCGCATCTATGGCGAGATTGAGTGGATGGGGCGCGACGCCCGGATCGTCGACACGGGCGGCGTTGTGCCGGATGATGAAGCGCTGATCCCGAGCGAGATCTTCCGGCAGGCGCAGGTGGCGCTTGAAGAAGCCGATGCAATCGTAATGGTCGTCGATGGACGGACGGAGCTTGCATCCCCTGATCTCGAACTGGCGCGGCTGCTGCTGCGCGGTGGCAAGCCGGTATTTCTCGCGGTGAACAAGATGGACACCGATGCGATGAACGCGGGTGCGGAGAACTTTCGGCGGCTTGGATTCCGCAACGTGCTGCCGATTTCGGCCGAGCATGGTTCCGGTATCGGTGACCTGCTGGACGCCGTCTTTGAAGTGCTGCCGGAGGTAGAAGACGTTGAACCCGAAGCGGTGATGTTGACCACCGAGGACGAGCTTGAAGAGGATGAGGATGGGCCGGACTTCTCGCCAGAACCATTGAAGGTTCGGCGGCTGCGGTCGCATGGCGAGTACGACGCGAAGGAGACGAAGGTCGCCATCATTGGTCGACCGAATGTGGGTAAGAGCACGCTGCTGAATGCTCTTACCGGGACTGATCGCGCGATTGTTTCGCCGATTGCGGGAACGACTCGCGACGCGGTGGATGAAGTGGTAGAGCGCGGAGGCCATAACTTCCGGTTTGTCGACACGGCGGGCATCCGGCGTAAAGGAAAGACCAAACTGATGGCGGAGAAGCTGTCGGTGATTATGGCTCGGAAACATCTTGAGGCCGCGGACGTTTCGCTGCTGGTGATTGATGCGGGCGAAGGTGTGGCGGCTGCGGATGCGAACATCGGTGGCTATGCGCATGAGAGCGGGCGAAGCGTCATCATCGTGATTAACAAGTGGGACTTGATGACGAAGGTCGGGCCGGATGGGATGCGGCTGTTCGATGGCAAGCCGCCTGCTGATCAGAAGATCTATGAGCAGGATGTAAGGGATAAGTTGAAATATCTCGACTATGCTCCGCTGCTGTTTATCTCTGCTGCGGATGGAAAGAATATCGAATCCGTTTTCAAGAAAGTCGAGTTAGTCTCGCGAGAAAGGCGAAAGCGAGTAACTACCGGGCAGATGAATCGCTTTCTGGAGAAGGTGGACTTCCAGAAGGCCTCCGTGCCCATGAATAAGCGCGTGCGGATTTATTACATGACGCAGGCGGCTGTGGCCCCGCCGACATTTGTGTTGTTTACGGATAAAGACGTGAAGCTGCACTTTTCCTTCGAACGATTCCTTGGAAATCAGATCAGGGAGAACTTCGGTTTTATAGGAAGCCCGATATGGTTCAAGGTAAAGGCGAGGAATAAGAAGAAGGCGGAGTCTTAGTCCGGGAGCAATGAAAGCTCTTCGAGCCTCAAGGGCGCCGAAATGACAGGAGGCAGTCCCGCTTCCGCCGCACTGTTCCTTGCCTGTGCCTCGAACACGAGGAGGGTCATGTCATCCGGCTGGGGAACCCCGTCTGCGAAGGCATGCAGCGCTTCGAAGATGTCTTCGACGATGGCATCCGCGCCTTTGCGCCGGTGCTTGACTGCAGCCAGCAGGCCCTCTTCGCACCACTCGCTCCCGGCTTGATCGATCGATTCGGTGACTCCGTCGCTGTAGACCAGCAAGAGATCGCCAAGTTCGACCTGAATCGTCTCCTGTTCGTAGATGCAATCGGGGAAGAGGCCGAGCACCGCGCCGCCGCTTTCGAGGCGGATGACCGTCTCGCCTCGCAGCAGAAGCGGTGGGTTATGGCCCGCGTTTACGTACGTGAGTGAGCGCGTCCTGGGCGCGTAGAAGAAGACGACGAACGTGGCGAAACGGTTCTGCGCGGAGGCCTCGTGGATGAGGCGGTTCAATTTGAAGACAAGTTGGGTCGGACTGAGATCGTTATCGAGAATGAGCGTGCGCAGCGAAGCGCGCAGCGTCGCCATCAGAAGGGCTGAGGAGATGCCCTTACCGCTGACGTCACCCAGCGCAAAGCAGACGTTGCCATCGACGGTGAGGAACATGTCGTAGTAGTCGCCTCCGACTGCCTGCGCGGAGACACACCGGCCAGCCATTGTTGCACCCGGAATCTGCGGCGCACTCTGGGGGAACATGCGCTCCTGCACCTCGCGAGCAAGCTCCAGTTCGCGGTTCGCGCTTGCCCGGTGAGCAGACTCCCTGCTGAGCACTTCCAGCGTGAGTGCCGCCTCGAGAGCGAGGCCGACGCGTTCTCCAAGATGTCGAAAAAGGTAGAGGTCATAGAATGAGAAGCCGCGATTGCCGCGCTTTGCGAGTGCCGCAAATCCTACCAGCCCGGTCCGGCCAATAAACGGCAGGAGCATCTGCGCGTGCAATCTGTCGAGCGATGCTACCTCTTCTTTTGTCGCCAACAGACGCCACGGATCAAAATAATCTTTATCGAGAACAGCCGGGCGCGCATTGCGTTTGAGATGCGAGATGGTCGAAGAGCTCGACGCAAACGGCACCCCTGTAACGGTCGCATTCCCTGCTGTCTGTTTCACTTCGAAAGCGTTGCCGTTTTTGACCAGGAGCGTCAACGAAGAGAGGTCGAGCCCGACCATCATCGTTTGCGAGAGGTAGCCGAAGAGATCTTCCATCGACATGATCTTTGCGACACGGGCGAACAAGTCCTGGAAGAAGAGGTGACGCTCATACACGCGCGGCACGATGCGCTTCTTGAGCCAGTCCCCCGGCCTGGTACGCGTGTTTGTGCGCTTCGTATCCATCTCTGGGCTGACTGAGACAGGATACGCGAAGCGGGCAGCTCTAGTTCCTCGCAATGAGAACCCGCTAATGCGCGCGAAGCCACTGATCCCACGCCGCCAAAGCGCGGTCGCATTGGAGTTTGTGGCGTTCTTTCTTGTCGCGCATCTTTTTGCGGAGTTCGGTTTCGAGCGGTGGGAGTAGGTCGAAGGTGATGTTTGCGGGGGTGAACTTCTTCTGTTCGGCGTTGGTGATGTAGTGAGTCAGGCTGCCGTTGGCTGAGGCCCGGGGTGCGGGCCTGGTGGTGTTGCCTTGCGCGAGTGAGGCGGCGTAACGGCCGGCCAACATGCCGGAGGCGATGGACTCGGTGTAGCCTTCGACGCCGGAGAGCTGGCCGGCGATCATGATGCTTGGGTGGGCTTTGAGCTGGAGCGTCTCGGTGAGCAGGCTTGGAGCGTGGATGTAGGTGTTGCGGTGAATCTGACCGTAGCGGAGAAAGGTTGCGTGTTCGAGGCCCGGGATGAGGCGAAGGACGCGGGCCTGCTCACCGTACTTGAGGTGGTTCTGGAAGCCGACGAGATTGTAGCTGTCGGCGCGGAGGTTCTCCTGGCGAAGCTGCACGACGGCGTAAGGCCAGCGGCCTGTCTTCGGGTCCGTAAGGCCGACGGGCTTCATGGGGCCGAAGCGGAGCGTGTCGCGGCCGCGGCGGGCGGTCTCTTCGATGGGGAGGCAGCCTTCGAAGTATTGAAGCTTGTCGGCGGTACCGTCGACTGGAAACTTCTCCCAGTCCTTGGCTTCGACGTTCTCGGCGGTGGTGAGGGCGTCAAGGAAGGTTTCGTACTCCTCTTTCGTGAAGGGGCAGTTGATGTAGTCGGCGGTGCCCTTGTCATACCGGGCGGCGAAGTAAACCTTGTCCATACCAATGGTGGTGGCGTCAACGATGGGTGAGATGGAGTCGTAGAAGGCGAGGTGCTCGGCGCCGGTGAGGCGCTGGAGTTCTGCGGTGAGCGCTGGGCTGGTAAGTGGGCCGCTGGCTAGGATTGTGATGGTGTTGGGATCGTTCTCGTGAAGCGTGGTGACCTCTTCGCGACAGACAGTGATGCGGGGCTCGGCTGCGATGCGGGCGGCGACTCGGGCGGAGAAGAGTTCGCGGTCTACAGCGAGGGCGTGGCCGGCGGGGACTGCCGTCGCATCCGCCTCCTCTAGAAGGGGCGATCCCGCGCGGCGCATCTCCTGCTTGAGCAGCCAGGGAGCGGAGTTTTCCGACTCTGACTTCATAGAATTCGAGCAGACGAGTTCAGCAAAGTCGGAGGTCTGGTGTGCCTCAGTGGAGCGGTGGGGCCGCATCTCGTAGAGAACGACTTCGCAGCCGAAGCGAGCGGCGGTGAGTGCGGCTTCAGGGCCGGCCAGACCCCCACCTATTACTTTTATTTTCTTCATGGTGTGCTCGAACGTAAGAATTTGATTCTTTCCCTTCCCCTAACTATGCCTAGGATCAGAAGGGCGGCAGGTTATTGTGTAAGTCTTCATTTCGTGACTAGCTCGGTTACAGATTTGGCGGCGAGGTTTGTAAGTGCTTCGCCGGTGACTCTCATGCCGAGCCACTCGGACTTCATGACTGCGCCCATCTGGTGGTAGAAGTCGATAGATGGTTGGTTCCAGTCGAGGACACTCCACTCGAAGCGCGGAAGACCCTCGCCGACTGCGATTGCGGCGACGTTCGTTAGAAGAGCTTTGCCAATTCCCTTTCCTCGAAACTCCGGGCGGACGAAGAGGTCTTCGAGGTAGATTCCGGCTCTTCCCTGCCATGTCGAATAGCTGTAGAAGTAGAGAGCGAAGCCTGCTGGTGCGCCGTTCCATTCGGCGATAAGCGAGTGGAAGCGGCGCGGAGCCTTGGAGTCAGACGAGGGGAAGCCGTCGCGGAGCAGGTCGGCTTCAGTGGCGAGAACGGCGTCAGGCTCGCGCTCGTATTCGGCCAGTTCGCGGATAAATGCGAGGATGTGGGGAACGTCCTCTGGGGTGGCAGGGCGGAGCGTAAGCATGGGTTGGTCTTGGGGGATATGTCCCTCTGTCTATTGTAGGTGTTGGCGATGGGAGATGTGGGTGGGCGTAAGAACTCTCAGTAGAGAGTTGTACGTTCTCATCCACCGTGAAAAAGAAGGACGCAGTCGATGGGTCACATGACCGGTTGGAGTAAATCGCAAAAAGGCCCGGCAATGGTATGCCGGGCCTTCGCTTGGGAGAGAGGAGCAGGTTAGAAGCGAATTCCAAAGGTAATCGGGATGTAGGTGGTCGGAGCGCTGTTCTGCGGAAAGACGTTGAAGTAGGTGGAACTCAGGCTGGTTCCCGTTGTGCCATCGTAGTAAGGCCGCCGTGAGTTGGCGGTGTAGACGTAACGGGCTTCGGCGTAAAACTTCAGGTCGCTGAAGCGTGAAGCCTTGTAAGTGAAGCCGAGACCGCCATTGAAGCCTGCCGCATTGCTTACATAGCTGTCGATGGTCTGGTTGGCCTGGTACTCGTAGCAACCGTAGTAGTAATCGCAATACTCGCCGATGGAGGGTGTCGTGAAGTCGGTGACCTTGTGGTAGAAGCCAACGCCGCCGATGACATAGCCGCCGAGCTTGTCGTGATCCATGTAGGTGTACATGGGATCAACTGTGATGGACCAAATATGATTGTTGCCGCCGAGCTGGCTGAGCGAACTTCCATCGGAGCCGGTCGCGCCTAGATTGACATAGCTCGTGAGCAAGTTGTTCAGAGTGTTGGACTGGATTCCGTAGTGGTTGTAATCGAACTGCGCGAGCACGGCCAGCTTCTTGTTGAAGTTGCGACCGCCTCCGCCCTGGAGAGTGTAGCCGGTGGAGAGATAGCTATGCGACCCTCCGGTGGGGATGGAGACTCCACCGCCGGCAAAGAAGGTGTACTTGTTCGAGCCGTCAGCGTTGTGGTGGGAGTCGGCGTAGACGGGGCGACGGCCGTAGCGGCGCGGAGGAGGCTGCGGGCTTGGGTCTGCGGTAAGAGAGCTGGACATATAGGTCTCAGCGGATGTGGTCTCGGCCTCGCCAGCGCTGCTGCTGTAGCCGATGGCGGGGGTTTCGTTTGCTGCGAGCAGCGAAGCCGTAGACGGCGCAGGTACGAAAAACGTGGACTGTGCAGGAGATGCTGCCTGCTGTGCGTGAAGAGAGAACGTTGCGGCGGTTGCAAGTGCAAAGGTGACTGCAGTTCGAGTAATCATGCGGAGAGGGCGTTGCGAAAATTGCATGGATGAGGCTCCCTTAAGGGTTCTTCGTTTCTTCTGTTCAACCCGGCAAAAGGCTGGTTGTTGCGGCTTACGTCTGTATGACGCTCGAAAGCAGGATTTAGACTACCGAAACGAGAAGGCGCGACCGAAGCCGCGCCTTTTCGCCTATCGTGAAGGACGCTGGAGTCTAGTGGATGTCGAACTGCTCCGGATGGAGGCTCGGATCGCTCTTGACGAGAATCGTTTTGCCGACCATCTCTTCCATCTCCTGCAGCCACTTTGAGGTTCCGGACTTGAGCTGCTTGACGACTTCGGGGTGGACGCGGAGCATGACATCGCCGCGCTCCAGATGCTTGTGCATCTTGCGCATCTCGATGTAAATGTCGTTGCAGACAGTGATGGGCGACTTGGTCATGCCGGTGCCCTGGCAGACGCCGCAGGTAGTTGAGAGAGTACGTTCAAGCGACTGCTTGACGCGCTTGCGGGTGATGGCGACGAGACCGAAGTCGTTGAACTGAAGAACCTTGGACGGGGCGCGGTCAAGCTTCAACTCTTCTTCGAGCGCGGCCATGACCTTGTTGCGGTTCTTGCGCTCATCCATGTCGATGAAGTCGATGATGATGATGCCGCCGAGATCGCGCAGACGGATCTGGCGAACGATCTCCGGGATGGCGTCTAGGTTCGTCTTGACGATGGTGTCTTCGAGGCGGGCAGTCTTGCCGACGAATTTGCCGGTGTTGATGTCAATCGCAACAAGAGCTTCTGTCTGGTTGATGACGATAGAGCCACCGGACTTGAGCCACACCTTCGAGCGAAGCGCCTTGTTGATCTCTTCGGTTATGCCGAACTGCTCAAAGAGCGGTGTCTCCTTCGTGTAGAGCTTGACGCGGCGGATAAGCTGCGGCTGGAAACGCTGCAGGAAGCGCAGGACACGTTCATACTCGCTTTCGGTGTCGACCCAGATGGCGGAGAAGTTGTCGGTGACCTGATCCCGGAGGATGCGCTCGACAAGGTTGAGGTCGTGATAGATGAGCGCCGGGCTCTTGCTCGATTCAGACCGCTGCTTGATGTCGGCCCAGAGGTTGAGCAGAAAGCGCAGATCGGAGCGGAGCTCCTCTTCGCTTGCACCAGAAGCCGCGGTGCGGACGATGAAGCCGCCGGAGGCGTCACCCTTTTCGGAAAGAAGAATTTCCTTGAGGCGGCGGCGTTCGCTGTCAGACTCGATCTTGCGCGAGACGCCGGTGTGGCTGACTGTAGGCATGAAGACGAGGAACCGGCCGGGGAGAGCGATGTGCGATGTGATGCGCGCGCCCTTCTTAGCGATGGGCTCCTTGGCAATCTGAACAAGAATCTCCTGGCCGGGCTTGAGGAGGTCGCTAATGGCAGGAAGATTGGTCGCCTGCATCGAACGGCGCTGGCCACCATGGCCGGAACGGCTGCGGTCGGATTCCCCGCCGGTGCTGCGCGGGCGATTGCGGTCGCGATCGCGTCCATCGCGACGACCTTCGCGACGTCCACCTTCGCGGCGGGGACGGCGGTCTGAATCGGAACGAGGCGCGGCATCACTGCCGGATTCGGTGTTGGGTTCGCGGAAGGTGTTGGCGAAGAACTCGGAGTCTGCGGCAGACTGTTCGGCCGGCTTGTCGCCTTCGACGTAACCTTCTTCGGATTCTTCGAAGTCTTCCGACTCGTACTCGCCGGAGCTGGCTGACTCTTCTTCTTCAAAGTCGTCATCCTCTTCGTCGGATGCGGCTTCGCCGTCACCAGGGCGGGTAATCTCGTCGATCGACATCTCGCGAATCATGGTGCCCAGATCGGCTGCTCCTTCGAGCGTCTCCTCTTCGTAATCGTCGAACTCTTCTTCGTGGTAAGCGTGAAGGCTGGTGCCTTCGTGCTCTTCCTCGTCGATCACTTCCTCTTCAAGCTCGCCTGCTCCTGGAGCGAAGGTCTGCGGAGTTGCGATGGCGGACTCGTGGAGAAGCGGTGAGGTTGGGTCAGCGGGCGTCTCGATGACAAGGAGCGACTCGGAGTGCATCTCGCCAGTGGCGGAGATGAAGGTGATGTCAGCTGACTCAACTGCGACTTCGGCGTGACCGAGGAAAGGCGGTGGCGGTGGCGGGACGCCGGTGGTGTCCAGATGTGGCTCTGGCTGGTGATGAGCGGCGGGCTCGGGTGAGAGATGCGATGTCTCCGGGAACCCGGCGTTGGGTGTGAGCTCGGCGTCGGCCTCATCCAGGCGGTTGAAGGGGTGAGAGTGATCGACGTGAACGCTGGCCTCGTGATGAGCACTCTCAGGCTCAGATCCAGCTGCCACGGCTTGCGGAGCTTCGGAGATCTCTTCAGAGAGGAAGTCTTCCTCAAGGTCTTCTTCAAAGATCTCCTCTTCAAGCACGGGAGCGCTCTGGCGGAACTCGCTGGGGGCGGAGGGGTCAACGCGGAAGGAAGCGGAGGCTTCGGTCGGTTCGTATTCGGCTTCGGGCGCTTCGGGTTCGGGGATGGCGGCGATGGGATCGAGCGGAGCGGGAACCTCGGGAGCAAAGGGAGTCTCGTGCAGAATCTCGTTTGTGGGAACCTGGTCGGGATGACCGGCCTGTGCTACTTCGGGCTGCTGCTCGGGTGCCGAGACGATGCTGAAGCCTTCTGAGTCTGCGACGACCTCGGGCTGCTCGGAGACCGGAGCTACGAAGTCGTTGCTTACGTGATCAGAGTAATGGCTTGCGCTCGTCTGGTTGCCAAAGTCGCGGCGGGGCTCGCGCGAATCGCGGCGGGGGCCACGGCTCTCTTCGCGGCGCGGTTCGGAACGGCCTTCTGAGCGGTTGCGGCGTGAGAGCGTCTCGCCGGGAAGTACGGCTCCGCCATCCCAGGAGGTGGCGACAAACGAGTCGTCGATTACGTTTGCGGGCTTGGCCAGGATGACGTTTGACGGCAGGTTCGGGGCTGGCGCTGAGGCCTGGCCGGCTTCTGCTTCGGAGCCGCGACGATACTTCGAGAGGGATTCACCCGGGAGAATAATCGGCTCGGTGGGAGCTTCGCCCGCTTCTCCTTCAGACGAATGAGCCTCCACGCCGTAAAGATTTGTCGAAGGGGCGAAGCCGCGTAATGCGCGGTCCGAACGCTCGGGACGGTCATTTCGATTGCCGCGATCGTTGCGGCCACCACGGCCTCCTCGATCATTTCGATCGTTGCGAGCGCCTCGGTCGCTGCGTCCCTGGCCTTCCCGGGGTGGAGCAGAGCGGGCGGGTTCGTCTTCGCCGCCATATGCGTTTTCGATTGGGCCAGTCTCCGCAGCAGGTGCGCGAAGCACTTCCGGTTCCGGGGTGGAGCCGACTTCGACTGAATAGTCAGAGAATTCGTTCTCGCCGGTCGAGGTGGGAGTTGCGACCTCCAGGTTTGCGTCACCGGGCTGTCCGGTTCCGCTGCGGCCCCGGCGGCGGCCCCGACGGCCACGCCAGCGGCGGCTGCCGTCTGCTCCGGGAGCGCCCTCGCCGAGTTCTCCGGCTTCCGACACGATGGCCGATGGCACGGGAAGGGGTGCTTCGAAAATGCTCGGAGCTTCGCTGGTTTCGGCGGCCGGCGCGCGATCAGGACGGCCGTTGCGTTCGCCGCGTCCGCGACGATTGCGGCCTCGGCCGTTGCGGTCGCCACGGCTGTTCGGGTCACGATCGGAGCGGCCCTCGGGGGCACGCTCCGAGCTGGCTTCGAGGTTGCCTTCCAGAACGACTGGGGCGGGGCGTTCGCCACGGTCGCTCCTGTCGTTGCGGCCATTGCGGTCAGAAGCTTGCCGATCGGAACTCTGCCTGTCGGAACTCTGCCTGTCGGAACTCTGCCTGTCGGAGCGTGGCGCGCGGGCTTCGCCGCTGCCGCCGTGGGTAGTCTCGAAGTCGGCGGAGTCGCCCGCTTCCTCCATAAAGTCAGTGATGTAGAGGAAGGCGTCGCGCTCGAGGCCGATCTCCACGAACGAGCTCTGCATGCCCGGAAGGACGCGGGTAACGCGGCCGTTATAGATGGAGCCGGCCAAGGTGTATTCGTTCTCGCGCTCGTAGTAAATCTCGGCTAATTCGTCATTTTCAACGATAGCGAGGCGGGTTTCATGGGGGGTACTGCTGATGTAGATTTCTTTCGACATTGCTCTGCTTTCTGCCCGGACACCTGTTTGTAAGAACAGGCCAGTCGCGAGCGGCAGGCAAACGGAAGATCGGGAGCCGTCCCTAGCCAGGAGCTAGGCGGGGCTCACCTCTGGTGCGGACAGGATGCGGAGTGCGGAAGCGGCGAGGGCGACTGCGTGCGTGAGTGCAGACAGACCTCTCCCAAAGGAGAAGCCCGCGGCGGCGCGAGGTGCGTCGGAACCAAGTGGATTTGCTTCGTGCGCGATGCGACATGCGGAGGTGACCAAGACAGCCTCAGTGAGAGGCGGGGCCGTTTGCCTTCCGGATGTGATCATTCCAAATTCCTGCCCGGCCATGGGAGTCGATCCTTGTCTGGCCGGCCTTTTTTCTAAAGTCTTGTTGCCGCTGCCGGCGCCTTGCGCCAAAGGGAGCGGGTTATTGCTCTGAACGGCATCTGGCCGAACAGGATGTAGCGGTAGTATTGCACCAAATCTGCTGCAACTACGTGGTGGTTCTTCATGACGACTGCAAGGGTGGCGAGTTGGTCAACCGCTCTTGATCGTGGGCTCTTCCGAGATAAACTCCCGGTCCGCTCAAATGCGCGGAGCGCCTGCAACATTTCTACCACTTTACCGTCAGTTCACAAAGCGGCGTGTTGTAAGACCTGCAGTTGCTTCTGCTCACCGAAGCAGTCCCGGATACGAGGCAACGAACGGCACGTGGCAGATTTGACGCATTTTTGGATTCGTATTGCAGTCTGCGACCCCAGCAGAGCCGCTAAAGGAACCGGGTTGGGCCTGCTCGCTGCTCGCCCGGCGCCAACTGCCGGCGCTCTACTTCTCGGGGGCAAGACCCGACCGCCGCAGCGATCGAATAAAGATGCCGCCGACGACGGAGCGTGCCTGAAAGCTCTCCTCTTTTCCGGTTTTGGTGTCGTACCAGTCATTCAGCGGAACTCGCGAGGGAGTTTCGTCCAGCCACTTCCCCAGCGGGGTGACCAGAACGCGGAAGGTGGCGTCGTCGTCCGAAAGCGTTGCGGTCCATATCTGCCAGTCGAGCTTGGTGTAGTCTCTGCGGCTGTCGAGCGGAATGCCATAGATGTTGAGCTTTGTCTTGTAGTACGTCAGCTCAGTCGCTTTGACGGAAGAAGGAAAGAGTTTCAGTCCGAGCAGGTCATCCCAGATCAGGTTGTACTTCTGACTCCACGTGTTCGGCGAGTCGAAGGCCAGCTTGTAGTGGTCGCCTTCCTGGGCCAAGCCAATCCATTTCTTCGCCATCTCCTGTGAGACGGCTTTGTACTCCTTTGCCTCTTTGGCATAGCCGATTCCCTCTGCCATCTGCGCGAACGCCCCGAGAGCATCGATCGCTTTGATGGACAGATTGGCATTGTGAGCGAGGTGTCCGGCGAAGTCATCCGTTGACAGCTGGTTTTCGGGATCGAGGCCATGCTCTTTCAGATAAGCCGCCCATTTTTCCAGCAATGGCCAGTATTGCTTTGCGAAGTGCCAGTCGCCCTCGGCTCTGCCCATACCTGCGATCATCAGGATCATGTTGCCGGTCTCTTCTACGGGCATCTGATCGTCTTCGTTCTTCTCACCCCCGCCGTAGACCTGGCCGTTGGCAAGTGGGTATGTGCCGAGGTCGTGCGGCGCAAACGGGAACTTCCATCTGGGCAGCGCGGAGTACTCCATGACCGGCTTCAGTTGTGCCTCCAGCAGAGCTGGATTGAAATATAGAAAGAAGGGCGACGAGGGGTAAAGCACGTCGACTGTCGAGATACAGCCGTTCGAAAAATTCTCTTTTGGGAACTGGAGCGGAGAGCCGTCCAAATCGGCAGCGAGGCCGTTTGCAGCCAGGGTCTGCCGGAAGGCCAGCGTCGCGAGCCGTGCGTAGACCGGCCCGCCATCCTCTAACAGCTTTGCGGAGAGCTGCTTGTCGAAGGCATCGGACTTCGACACAGCCGAGGCGTAGTCTTGCATGGCGTCGAGGAGCATCGCCTGGACCGTCTTGCCGTTTCGCTTCCAATAGGGCCTCAAGCGACGATTTAGATATTCAATGGCAAATGGCTGGGTGAACGCAAGGCCGACATGGCGTTCGGCTGCCGGTCCGCTGGTCACCTGGATCTTCTCCGCCACGGCCATAAGCGGAGCCCGGTTGGCCGAGCGGGGCTGATCGAAGTCGTCGTCGCGCGCGATTGCGCCCGACTTGATGAATTCCGCCACAGAACCGTCTGCGACTGATGTCATCGCCTGTGAGTCAGTCGGGACTACAAGGTGGAAGTATCCCCAATCCGCGCGAAGATCGTCGCCCGCCCGGGCGAGGACACGCTGCTCTGACGAGCCGACACTCAGGACCTCCAGATTGCCGACCTCGCCGCGGCGCCAGGTCACCTCCTGGTCTGCGGAGTTGATCGCGATGCGCGCGTCGACCCCAAGGAAGATCTCGACAGAATGTGGCTGGCCGTCGGTGGTGGAGACACTCCAGGTGAGATAGGTAACGGGGGTGGCGAGCAGGTCGAGATCTGTGGGGATTGCCGGCGAGAGGAACGTCGCCTGCAGCCGGACGCCCGCAGCCTCAAAGGTGTATTTCGTCTGTAAGGGCGTTACCTGCAGCGCGGTCTGCGGCATGGCCGGGGTCATCCCCGGAGCGCGCCCCATCCAGCGGTAAGGTGTGCCATCGATGCGCACGAGGCCATGCATCGGCATCTCAGATCCGGTCCAATGCTTCGTGTCCTGGTCGGTGAGGTTGTCAGCCATCGACCACACGCTGAAGTAGGGATCAAAGGCGATGAGGGGATTGGCGGGATTGCGCTCGTTTTGAGCCGTAGCAAGAAGAGAGGGTAGAAGCAGCAAAGCACCGGCGACCGTTTTCAGCAACATGAGGAGCAGGGTAACGCACCAGACGCGTGTATCGCCACCCTCCTTCGATCCCGTTCCGGGTGAACCCCTTTCGCGTAAAGCCTCAGAACCAGAGGAAGAGGCTGCCGCTCTAAGGCTTTACATTCGCTGGAAGATGCAACTCTGCCAACACATCAGCAAAGCCCTTTTCTCCGCGCAGATCGTCCAGAGCCGGATCGATGAGAGCCACGCCTATCCAATAACAATGCTCGTCGGCCGCTCGTTTGAGCGCTGCAATCGCCTCATTGTGGCGACCTGCCCGCATTGCGGCAGTGGCAACGTCGTAGTTGAAGAGCGGGTCTGTGCTGTCACCGTGAAGCTCTTGCTGGCGGGCCGCCCAGTACCCCTGCCAGCCGTTCTGGCGGTATGCGGCAAGCAGCTTGTGAGAATTGTGACTAGAATGATCGTCCTGAAGACCCAGCAGGTCGTAACGAACCGCATCGTCATACATCCCCTTCTTTGCGTAGACTTCGCTGATCCAATGATCTACGACAACCGCTGAAGCAGGATACATCTGCCGAGCGTACTGCAGCTGGCGCAACGCTTCGTCGTAGCGGCGTGCATAGAAGAGTGCAGAGCCGTAATGCCGGGCCATGAAGAAGGAGAGCGGGTCCATCTCTACCGCCTGCTGCATCTGCTTCACAGCGTCATCGGTTCTGCCCATGGAGTCCAGGTACACCGAGAGCATCATGCGGCCATAGGAGTCATTCGGACTTAGCGCGATTCCGCGCGTCAGATCCCGTTCTGCCGCATCCCATTTCCACAAAAAAGCAGTTTCGATGCTTCCCCGTGCAATCAGCGCGTCTCCGTTGTCCGGATCAAGTTGCAATGCCTTGTCGACCGCTGCCGCCGCCTGAGGAATGGCCTGCTCGGGGCGCATGACGCCAAGGAAGGCCTCATTCGAAAGCGCCATGGCCACTCCCGAATAGGCTGAGGCATACGCAGGGCTCAAGTCGATAGCGCGCTGGAACTGCTCCGCACTCTCCCGCGCCTGACGCTTGTCGAAGTAGTTCTTGCCGCGCAGGTAAGCGTCATGCGCGGCGGGATTGACCGGAAACCGTGCCTGCAGAGAGGCATCTGCGGGACGAGCGCCTCCGTTCGCACTGGCGTGGCGAACAATCTCCTCGGCCGCCTTATTCTCGAGTGCCATTACATCGCTCAGAGGCCCTTCGAAGCTGTCGGCCCAAAGGTGGCCGTCATCCCGTGTATCGATCAGTTGCGCGTTAATGCGAACGAGATCCCCGGAACGCGCGATGGAACCCTCCACAAGTAAGTCAGCCCGCAGTTCCTGGGCGATCGCCTTCAGCGGCTTCTTTGTATCCTTCTCCTGAACGACGGAGTTCCAGGAGACCACACGCAGCCCGGGAACGCGAGCGAGTTGGGTGATGAGTTCGTCGGTAGTTCCGTCGGCGAAGTAGTCCTGTGCCGGATCGCCTGAGAGATTCTTCAGCGGAAGTACAGCCACCGAACGAACATGCGAAGGGGGAGACTGTACCCTTGCAAGCCTCCACCCGGCATATCCGAGTAAGAGACCGAAGGCCAGCATGGAAAGAACGTAGTGCCAGGCGGGCCGTTTCTTTACCAATTGGGCTATTTGCTCGCGACGCTCGGCATCGATAGAGCTTGCCGCCAAGGTCCGTGGCTGTTCAGTGTTTGGGTTCGCCAACTCTTCCCTTGCCATGAACGCAACGGATCCAGAGTCTGCGTACCCAACATGATGGGCAGTGTTGGATTTGTAGGGTTCCGGCTTCTGCTCCTGCAGCTCGCCACGCTCGCTTAGAACAACGCGGTACGCGCCTTTTGGCAGCTCGATGAGAAAAGCGTCTAATCGGCCCTCATCGTTGTAGTACTCACGCAGGCGAGACCGCAAGCGTCCAGCCTCTACGCGCACGGTCGCATCGATCGCTGGATCGTAGCTTGCGTCCCTGTCGAAGATCTCGGTCGCGATCGTGTATTCCTTGACGGCCTGCGTTGGGTCTGTGAGCGCCGCATCCACGAGATAGCGGAGCAATCGCTGGCTCCGTTTCGCCTTTGCGAAAACCCGGGAGGTAAGAACCCGTTCGGTCTGCCGCATGGCCTCAGTCGCATGGATGCCCTGCGTCTGCGTCTTCATAGGAACAATCCCCGCTAACGGGCTGATTCTACTTGACGAGCATGTAAGTTACAGTAACAAACTTCCCGGGTGACGACCTCCTGCATAGCGTCGCGCTAGCTCGGCTCAACCGAGTTCTCCAGGAGGAACACGAATGAAGCACCTCAGCAGCCTGATCCGGATCGCGTCCGTCAGCGCCACAGCAACCCTAATCGCCGGAACGCTCTGCGCCCAGATCCCGGTACCAGCGAACGCCACTGTTGTTGCCTCCGGGCTGAACGGCCCTCGCGGACTCGCCTTCGGCCCCGACGGCGCTTTGTACGTCGCGGAGGCGGGAACGGGAGGCAAACAATCGACCGTCGGAACCTGCACGCAGGTGATCGGTCCGGTCGGACCCTATATGGGAGGCACAACCTCCCGCATCATCGAGATCGAAGACGGAAAGACCTCCGTCCTTGCCTCTGGATTTCCATCTACGGTAAACCAGATGGGCGATGTCATGGGAGTCTCCGACCTTGCCTTCCTGGATGGACATTTGTACGCCCTGGTCTCAGGCGGCGGATGTTCGCACGGCAATTCAAATCTTCCCAACGGAGTAGCACGGGTGAACCTCAAGTCGGGCAAATGGGATTACACTTCTGACCTGAGCCTGGCGATTGCAGAGCATCCGCCGGCTTACAACACCTACAACGACTTCGAACCGGACGGCGTACCAACGGCCCTCGTCGCCGAAGATGGAGCTCTGTTCGCCGTGGAACCGAACCATGCCCAAATCTTCCACATCAAGGCCGACGGTGCGACAAAGCTCACATACGACTTTTCCTACCCATTCGCCGATGTGACGCCGACGTCTATCGCCTTCCGCGAAGGCAATATGTACTTGGGAAATCTCGGCATATTTCCCATCCGGACGAACACGGAGCGGATCACAACGCTCTCGAAAGACGTCACCTTCTTCGACAGCACGCCTGGACTGGAGACGAAGCCTTCCGAGATCGGCAAGTTTCGCCTCGCCAACTCGCACGCGGGGTTCACGACGATTATGAGCATCAAGTTCGGCCCCGACGGTCTGCTCTACGCGGTTGAATTGTCCGATGCTGATGGCTACCCGACGCCGGGAGCAGGCAAGGTTGTGCGACTGAATCGCAAGGGCGTCGTGGAAGACGTGGTCACCGGCCTTACGGTGCCAGCGGGAATGGCCTTCGGACCGGATGGCGCGATGTACATCTCGAATGCAGGAGCTGCGCCAGCCGGAGCAGGGCAGATCCTGCGGGTTGCGACGTACTGAGTACCGCTTGAGATGCTGCCACTTTGAAGCGGACTAGTGCAATCAGCGATTGCTGAAAAGCCTTCACTGTTTGCTACACACATAACAACAAAGAAGTTTAACTCGTGCTCACAGGAGGGCTCGCGATGGCACCGTCGAAATTTGTTAGTCTGTCACCTTTCAGGATTGAAGGAAACAACATCGACCTAGAGGTACTTGGTCATGTGAATGGCGAACTCAGTTCGGCGTCCCTTACGGGATTTGTCAATTCGAAAGAACTGCAATTGAATGTTCTGGTGAACTCGAAGGGAGGTGCCGTAGACGTTCATGCAAACTACGCCGGAGAGTCGAAAACAATCACCCTTAGTTCCTTAAAGAGCACGACGTCTATTCATCTGACAACGTACAAGGACAACATCAAGCCGGAGGTCTTTGTGCTGTCGATTCCTCGGCTTATAAAGACGCGATCTCTCAAGCATAGCGTTGAAGGTCGCGACAGTGCTGATCTCATAGCGATCGTTGGTGAGCAAGATTACGAAACAACCGAACTCCAGTATGGCGCAGCATTCAGCAAGAACGCAGCGTATAAAGAATTTCTGGAAAAGATGAACTCTGCGGATTCGAATGTTCCTGGAGTAGCTGGATGGTGCATACCCCTTTACTGCGTTCCTATCATCGGAATAGCCGCGTATCTGATCAAGAAGTGCAGGTAAGTTGTTCACCGTCGAGGGACCAGCCAGCTTTGTATCCGCCGTGGCGTGCTTGATGGAGCAGCTATCAAAGTGCGCGCCGGACGAATACATCAAGGCTCGGACCTACTTTCCTAAAGCCCGTCACGATCCGACAGAATTGGAGCGTAACGGGCCTCTAGGATCACTTGCAAGGGCAGATGGAGTGTTTGCGGTGGACGGAACCGATTTCGAATTATTTCGTTGGGTTTTCTTGCATGAGCTTGGTCATGTCATACATGCTGCCGAAGGCACGGAAGATAATGAGTTCGCTGCAAATCGCTTTGCTGCAACACTCTTATCCCTTCTTGAGATGTCTCCTTCTGTTTCGTTTGGCAAATACCCTGGCTAGACTCAAACCTGCATCAGGAACTAGCTCGACGCCGCGGACGCCAGCTTTAAAGAAGAGGATTGCCATGATCCAAATGGTGCAGTTAGTTCACGAAGCGCCGCATCCGGATGTTCATCACAATCCCCAACGCCAGAAAAGTGAAGAGGATAGATGACCCGCCGTAGCTCATGAGCGGAAGCGGGATGCCCGTCACCGGCATCAGGCCAACGACCATACCGATGTTGACGGCAATCTGGAAGACGATGACCGCGACGACTCCCATGATGATGAAGGCTCCGGGCAGGTCGGAGGCTGTCTGGGCGTTCTGAATGAGGCGCATCAGGATCAGGAAGTAGAGCACGAGGACGCCGACTGCGCCGATAAAGCCGTGCTCCTCCGAGAAGGCGGCGAAGATGAAGTCGGTGTAGGGAATGGGGAGGAAGTCGCCCTGAGTTTGGGTGCCTTTGTTGGCTCCCTTACCCCAGATACCACCCGATCCTACAGCGATGAGCGACTGCCGAATCTGGTAGCCGGAGCCCTTGGGGTCGTTGTCTGGATCCATGAAGGCGGTGAGGCGGGCCTTCTGGTAAGGCTTCAGCAACTTGCCGGACTTCCAGGCGATTCCGCCGAGCAGGGCCACGCCCAGCAGTAAGATTGCGGCCTGTTTGAACTTCAACCCGCCGAGGAGGAGGCCGCAGAGCAGGATTGGGACGTAAGTGAGGGACGTACCCAGGTCCGGCTGGATGAGGACCATCGCCATGGGAATGCAGACCAGGGCGAAGACCTTGCCGATGTCCTTCCAACTGAGTTCTCTGCCGGCGAGCCCCCAAAAGTACCGGGCGACAGCGACGATCAGGACGAGCTTGACCCACTCGGACGGCTGAAAGTGGAAGCTGCCGATCTTAATCCAGCGGCGGGCTCCGAGGACCTTGCTGCCGACTAACTTTACCGCAACCAGAGATACGAGGCTGATGCCGTAAGCCCACGGGGCGATATCGATCAGCGTGTGGTAATCGATAAGAGAGATGAGGAACATAAGGGCGAGGCCGGCGATGAGGAACTCGACCTGCTTGGTCTCGAAGCCGCGGAACTTGGTCTGGAGCGTGGCGGATTTGATCTCGAGCACGCTGATGACAGAGAGCACGAGCACGAACGCGAGGAGCACCCAGTCGAAGTCGCGAAAGGAAGAGAAACGCCGCATGGTTTAAGTGTGGGCTAAAACCGAAAGGATGGCTACCTGACAGATAGCCCCTGATCCTGCACAGCTACCTTTGGACAATCTGATTCAGCCATCGGAGTGGCAAGCTAAGATGGCGTACATGGGATTCCGATCAAGACCGTTCCATCTTCAGACCCTCCTGCGACTCGCTGCGGCCCTGATGCTTGCCACGCTAGCTTCATGTTCTCTGGTGGCTGGAGCGCAGGCTCCTACTGCCGGAGATGCCTGGTTGAAGATCCAGCATCGCTATTTGCAGACCCCGCCGCCGGATACGGTGGACACGCTGAAGGGTGGCGACCCTTCCACTCCGGTCACCGGTATTGCGACGACATTCCTCGACACGATGGACGTGCTGCGTGAGGCGGTCAAGCGTGGAGACAACCTGATCATCACGCACGAGCCCACCTTTTATAACCATCGCGATGAGACCGCAGCCTTTGCAGCTGATCCCGTATATAAGGAGAAGCTCGCCTATATCGAGCAGCACCATCTCGTGGTGTACCGGCTGCATGACGAGATCCATTCCGATCCGGCGGGCGACCATATTCTGCAAGGCGTCTACGCGGCATTTGGGTGGGAGAAGTATCCTCATCCGGCGAACATGGGGAAGCTAGGGCAGTACTTCGTCACGATCCCGCCGACGACGCTGGGAGAACTGGCGAAGTCGCTCGAGGTAAGGCTTCATGCGCAGACGATGCGGGTCGAAGGGAATCCTGACTTGAAGATCACGCATGTTGCGCTCGTACCGGGTGCGGCCGGGTTACAAGAGCAGGTAGCGGCGCTGAACCAGGAGGTCGATGTGCTGATCGCGGGTGAGGCGAGCGAGTGGGAGACAGTCGAGTATGTTCGCGACGCCGTGGCTCAGGGACGCGCGAAGGGCATGATCCTGCTCGGGCATGAGGTCTCGGAGGAGCCGGGAATGGAGCAGTGCGCAAAAGAGTTGCGGGAGTTGTTTCCGGCCATGAAGGTGGACCATATTGTGGCGGGCCAGGCGCTGTGGAACCCGGAGCATCCGCCAACCAGGTAGGAGCTAGTCGGTGCCGGGAGTTTGTTTTTCTGGTGCGGAAGCGGCGGTTTGGTCCGTCGGCCGAGGAGCGGCAGGCGCGGGCTTCGGAACTTCGGCAATCTGGAGGTTGTTGGCGAGGCGGCGCTGCTTGTTGACGAAGGTGGTAATGATCTGGGCGGCAAGGGGCGCGGATGCCTCGGCACCCCAGCCTCCGTGCTCGACCAGTACGGCGACAACGATGTCCGGATTCCGCCGCGGGGCCATGCCGACAAACCAGGCGTTGGCGCGCTCATTTCCCTTTCCGAGGCTCTTCGCGCCGGCGCTGTGGTTCACGACCTGCGCGGTGCCGGTCTTGCCGGCGAAATCGACGTTTGCCATGTGAAAGGCGGAAGCGGTGCCATTGATAGTGGTCTGGGCCATGGCGTCTGTGATCAGCTGCCAGTTGGCGGTCGAGAGCTGAATCGTCTTATCGCCGGAGCCGGGGAAGGACTCGCGCACGGACTCAAGCTGGTATGCGGGAATTTCTTCGGGGAAGACGACGTGCGGGCGGCGAAGGACTCCTCCAGAGGCGATGCCGCCGAGCGCGCGGGCGAGTTGCACGGGAGTGGCGGTTACGGCTCCCTGGCCGATTCCGACCGAGATGGTCTCGCCGGCGTACCAGGGCTGGTGCTGCGTCTTCAGCTTCCAGGCGGTCGAGGGCATGGTGCCGCTGACCTCATCAGGCAGGTCGATGCCGGTCTTCTGCGAGAAGCCGAGTTGGGTGGCGTACTTCGCAATGGTGTCGATGCCGAGGCGGTTGGCGAGGACGTAGTAGAAGGAGTCGCAGGAGAGCGGGATAGCGTTGTGGATGTCTACGGAGCCGTGATGCTTGTCGCAGGCGTAGAAGTGGCCGTAGAAGCTCTCGCCGCCGTTGCACATGACATGGAGGTCCTGGGCGGAGTTCTCCTCAAGACCGGCGACGGACATGATGATCTTGAAAGTGGAACCCGGAGCCAGCTGAGCCTGGATGGCCTTATTCAAAAGCGGGTGGTCGGGGTCGTTGATGATCTGGGACCAATAAGCCTTGGTGAGGCGGACGGCAAAGGCATTGGGATCGAAGGTAGGGCGCGAGGCCAGCGCAATGATCTCACCGGTGTGGGGATCCATGGCGACGATGGCGCCGGTTTTGCCCTGCAATGCTTTTTCGGCGGCCATCTGGATGTCGAGGTCGATGGTGAGCTTCAGGTCCTGTCCGGGGATGGCGAGTTCCTGCCCGAGCTGCCCAACCTCTTTGCCGTGGCTGTTGACGATGATGTTTCGGTAACCATCGGTGCCGCGAAGGACGGCATCGTAAGTCTGCTCGACGCCGGAGCGGCCGACGACGTCGCCGGCAGAGTAAGCGGCGTAGCGCTCGTCGTTGAGCATCTGCTCGGAGACCTCGCCGACGTAGCCGATCAGGTGGGCGGCGAAACCGTCGCGTGGATAGAGACGGCGCTGCTCGTCCTGCGTTTCCAGTTCTGGTAACTCGTCGCGGTGCGCAGCGATGAAGGCCTGCTCGTCAGGCGTGATGTCTTTCTTGAGCGGGATAGGCTCGTACTTCGGCGCAAGCTGATAGTGGCGGAGGATGGTCTGAATCTGGTCGACGGGAATATTGAGGCCGCGGGCGATCAGGGCAAGCTCAGAGCTGTCTTTGCCGGCGTCACGGATCTGTTCGCGCAGGATGTAGCAGGTGACGGACGGATAGTTGTCGACGAGGATGCGTCCTTCGCGGTCGAAGAGCTTGCCGCGCGGGGCGAGAACGGGGACTTTGCGGATGCGGTTGGCTTCTGCGAGCACCTTGTAGTTGCTGGAACCGGTGACCTGAAGCCGCCAGAGACCGCCGAGCAGAACGACGAGAATCAGCGCGACGATGTACTGCGCGGCATGAAGCTTGCCGGGGGCGAGCTTCTCCTCGTTGCTGGCGCGGACGACCTCGGCCTGGGGTGTGTTCTCCATAACTGAAGCTAGTCTATTCCGTCTTTGTAGATGCGGGAGTGCCGGAGTGTGTCCGCCACTTGAAGATTACGCCAGCGCCTGCACGGGTTGACCTGGCGCCCTGGAGGTGGCGATCCGGTGGCCGATGCGAATGAAAGGCTTCTCCAACAGGTAGTAGCTCACAATCGCACAGGCAAAGGCGCAGAGGATGTTGACTGGAAACCTTTGCGCCCATGGGACCCTGGGAAGAAGCTGCACTCCCCAGACCAGGAAGAGCTGCTGCCAGAGATAGAGACTGTAGGAGAGGCGTCCGATGGCCTTGAGGACGCGGCTCTCAAGGACGAATGCGACGATCCCGCGGCAGTTCATGATGGTCGTAAGCAGAATGATGGGAACCGCAAGCTTGCGGAAGAGCAGGAAGACTTGCAGCAGCTTCCAGTTGCCGGACGCATTCAAACTGAGCAATACGAGCAGCATGAGGGCCGATCCGAAGGGCAGGCTCAGGACCCATCGGGGCCACTTCTTCGAGAAGGCGAGTGCCATCGTCGCTCCCCAGAGGATCCCGTCCAGTTGGAAGTCGGTGCGGCCCTGGTGGGTAAAGTAAGCCGATCCGGTGGCGATGCCGATCGCGGCGACTTTGTAGTTCATCATGCGCCAGAAGAAGACGAGAAGGCTGAGCGAGACTCCCGTCGCGACCCGTCTGTTTCGCGGGACAAAGACGAGCAGCGCGGGCCAGAACGCGTAGAAGTGCTCCTCTACGGCGAGCGACCAGAAATGCCCGACGTACCACAGGGGGTCAAGCGTGTAATTGACATAGAAAAAGAGGGCCGCGAACCACGAGTTGAGCCTGAAGGCGATCACGCCGGTGAGTCCCAGGATGAGAACGACAGCAAGAAAGACGAGCGACGGCGGCAGTATCCGGAAGACGCGCCGGATGTAAAAGCTTTTGAGGTTGATCCTGCCGAACTTCGCCTCCTCGGCCATCAAACGCGAGGTGATGAGCAGACCGCTGATCGCGAAGAAGAGATCGACGCCGAAGGGTCCCCAAAGAAGCATCCGTGGCGCAAGCCGGGCCATGGGGGCTCCAATCACCAGGATCAGCGCGTCGCGTGCGTGGAAGAACATGACGAAGAGGATCGCCACCGCTCGCCAGCCATCAAGAGTGGGAAGGTATCCCCGCAGTTCAGCTGTCGTCGAGACGGAATCCTTCATCGAAACACTTCCTGAATCCTGTCGGGAGAGCTGGAGTCTGTTCAGAGTTGGTGAGGGGAAAGTCTCGTCCAGAGTAAATGCCGGGACAACAATTCGGAAGCCGCATTATCGCGAAGGAAGCTATCGGCAAGCTTATGGTCCGAAACGGAAAGTGAGTATCCCTCATTCAGGCCATTTACCCGCATCGCAACGTGCCTGCGAGTGCGGTGAAGAGCGGTTCAATCTTCTGCTTTGGTGCGGTCAAGGAGCAAAAAGACGGGTATTGCGATCATCGTATTCACCACAGCTCGGATAAGCTCATGCAGCCACATCATCTGAATATGCTGGCCGAGAAGATGGTTTTGTATGAGGTAAAGCAGGCCGCTCTGCAGCAGGCAAAAGACGAAGCTCATCAGGACGCGCGTCGACAGATTGTCGACGTCCACGCGAAAACCGATGCTGGCGGCGATGTACCCAATGATTGCCTTGGTCATCCCATTGATGCCGATGTACTGGTTCGTCAGTGCGTCCTGCAGCAGGCCGATCGCCGCGCCGGTGAGAGTTCCTGCGATGGGGCTGCGGCGACCGACGGCGAAGAAGATGGTCGCGATCAGCGGCAGGTCGAGGATCGCGAGCTTCGGGAACGGCTTCGGAAGCAGCGCCTGCAGAATAATGAACGCGACCGGGACGAGCAGCGCGACGGCGGGGTGGAAGGTGTGCTCGTCGAGCTCGCGGCGGGAGGTGTAGCTGCGGGTGGCCATGACTGCGCTCTAGCGCTGTGGCTCCTTTGGTGTTTCTGGCGGCGGTGTGATGGCGGGCTTTGGCTTCTTTGGTGAGGTGGGTGAATCACTCGTTATTGACTTTTTTTGCTTCGCAGGAGGTGCGTCGGCGGTATCTGTCGTATCGCGGGGAGCAGGGCTCTCGGCCGTCCGAGGCTGCTGCGGAGAAGACATCTCGGGATTGGGGTTGTTGCCACCCGGAGCCAGCGAGGAAGCTGGTGGCGTCTGGCCCGGCGAAAAGCGATCGGCGTGGAGCGTGGGCGTGGGCTTCGCGACAGTCGCGGCCGGGTGCCCGGGACCGGCCGCGGCCGCAGGTGACGGCTCGGCGGGTGTGCCATCGGCATTGGGCGGCGGAGTGAGACTCGGCAGGCGTTCGGCTGCAAGTTCGGCGGCACGCTTGGCCTCGGCCTTTAGGTCGAGCGACGTGGCCTCACCGGTGGCAAGGTCCTGCTGCGCCTGCGAAGGAAGCTCGGATTGTGTTCCGGTAATGATGAGGACTTCTTCGAGCTGCGCGAGGTTCACGGCCGGATGGACGCGGATGAGCGAGTAGATCTGGCGCTCTTTATCCGGGGCGATGGATTCGATGGTGCCGACCTTCAGGCCACGCGGAAAGACCTGGTCGCCACCGGAGGTAAGGACTTGTTCGCCAGGTTTTATGCGGGAGTCGGAGCCGAGATTGCCGATCTGGACAGTTCCGTCCGGGCCCCCGCGAACGATAGCGCGAATGCGGGTGGTAGCCAGGATGACGCCCGCTCCAGAGGCAGGGTCGTCGATCTCGAGCACCTGCGCGGTGTGGGCGAAGACATCGCGGAGCTTGCCGACAATGCCGTCAGGCGTAATAACGGGCATGTCTGGCTTGAGGCCATCGGCGGTGCCTTTGTCGATGTAGAGGACGTGCGACTGGTCGACGCCGCTGGTGCCGATCACCTGTGCAGCAACAGTGCTGGTGACATACTGCTGGCGGAAGTCGAGCAGAGCCTGGAGCCGTCTGCCTTGCAGCGCGTCTTCCGCGAACTCGGCCTGTTCGAGGCGAAGCCGGGCGACCTCCTTCTGAAGGTCGGCGTTCTGTTGCCGGGTGTTGCGGAGGTCGATGTAGTTGTTCCAGTTGCCGCGAACACCCCTGCCGAAGAAGGCGGAGACGCGTTCGAAGGGAGTGACGGAGTTCACCACCCAGGAGCGAAGCAGGGTGACCTTGCGGCCGTCGGGCTCGCTGGGGCCGCGAAGATCGCGGACCTGCACGGCAAGCAGAATGGTCTGCGCCAGCAGAAGGGTGATCAGCACCAGAGCATTCCTGAAACGGACGAAGAAGGATTCCATCAGCGAAAAACGCGACCTCTGACCATTATCCAGCAGATTGCGCTGGAATCGCCGCTGCGGAGATTGGCGAGGAAGGGACTTCTACAAGGTTTTCACGGGAGGTGGGAACTGACAGATACTGGTGCACGTAGATAAATCGTACCCAAATCTGATCTCCAAGGACAGCTATGCTCATTCGGTCTCTGCTCTCGCTTGCCATGGCTTCCGCGGTGTTGGTCGGGAGCGTCGATCCAGGCGCGAAGGCTGCACCCCCGCCTGAGGTGTCGGATGGTCCGGCGTTCACGGCGGACAAGCAGCTTCAGTTCCCTGAACACTATCGGGAGTGGGTCTACCTGACCTCCGGATTGGATATGAACTACAACGCCAAGGCGGATGTGTCGGGAATGTCGATGTTCGGCAATGTGTTCGTAAATCCGTCGAGCTATCAGGCGTTTTTGAAGTCGGGGACATGGCCGGATGGGACGGCGATCCTTATCGAGAACCGGGGTGCGGTGCATGGCGGGGCGAAACAGGCCTCGCTGAACAAGCATGGGCTGAGCCAGACCGAGGAGTATATGGGGATGGAAGTCCATGTGAAAGACGCTTCCCTGCCGGGTGGATGGGGGTTTTACGCGTTTGACAACGAAAAGACCGCGAAGATCATTCCGCGTGCGGCGACCTGCTATACGTGCCACGAGGCCCATGCGGCGGTGGATACGACGTTCGTGCAGTTTTATCCGACGCTGCTGCCTGCGGCGAAGGCGCATGGGACTTTCAGCAAGGCGTTTCTGAGTGAGATTGGCGAACCGGCGAAATGAGTGTTCTGGCACTACTGACCTGGAGGCTTTGAAATTCGGGGTTAGAAAAGGTTGGAGCGGTTCCGGTGCTCCAGGCTTCGTCGGGATTCTTCGCTTCGCTCAGAATGACGGCGGGGGATGGGTTATTTGACGGCGGGGAGGCGGGTGGGTTACGACGGCGGTGCTCCGGGTATATTCGACCGGTGTTGCTACTTCGATTGGAAGAGCAGCGGGGCGAAGTGGGTGAGGTTATCCCGCCAGACGGGCCAGGTGTGTAGGCCGGGAGTCTCGATCGCAGTGACGGGCAGGTCCTGCGACTTGAGGTAGGCGGCGAGCTTGCGGTTGGGTTCAATCAGACCATCGCCGGTGCCGCAGGCGACCCAGAGGACCTTCAGGTTCGCGGTCTTCGGAGTCATTACGGGCAGGCTCTTGATGAAGGCCGGACGGTGAACCGCAGCGCTGAACCCGCCAACGTAGGCGAACTTATCTGTGTTGTGAAGACCGATGGAGAGGGCTTCAAGGCCGCCCATGGAGAGGCCGGCGATAGCCCGGTCGCTGCGATCCTTCGAGACGTGGTACTCGGTCTCGATGCGAGGGATGATCTCGGTCAGAAGGACGCTGGAGTAGAGGCTGAGATTGTGTTCGATCGGCTCGTCGTGGCCCCATACTCCGAAGTCGCTGACGAAGGCGGTATCGCCGTAGCCGAGCGGCAGAACGACGATCATCGGCTTCGCTTTGCCCGCTGCGATCAGGTTGTCCAGGATGAAGTTGGCGCGGCCTGTTTCAGTCCAACTCCCGGCCATTCCTCCCCAGCCGTGCAGCAGATAGAGAACCGGGTAATTCTTCTTTGCGGTTGGATCGTAGCCCGGCGGCGTGTAGACGAGGTACTCGCTCTGGTTGCGGGCGATACCGACGGCGATGTGCGTGGTGTAGATGTGACGGCTGATCTCGCCATGGGGGACGTCGGTGGCGTCCCAGGGTTCGGGTGCGTCACCGGGAACTTCAAGAAAGTTGGTGATCGGGAAGTAAGTGCTGCCGGTAACGGCGAGCGTGGTAGGGTCGCGGCGCGTCTGGCCGTCGGCAAGGAATCTGTACTCGTAGATCTCAGGCTCGAGCGGCTGGGTGGTGACGGTCCAAAGGCCAGTGGCGTCCTTGTTCATGGGGATCGGCTCTTTGATGTTATCGATGACGACCGAGACCGAAGTGGAGGTCGGATCGATGTAGCGGAAGGTCACGCTGCGGTCGGGATTGACAGTCTGGGAAGTATGCGGAGGTGGGGCCTGAGAGAAGAGGGTGGGAATGGAGAGTGCGAAGGTAACCGCTAAAACTGAAAACCTGCTGACAGATCGCATGGCGAGCAGTCTACCAGCCGCGTGTGACTGCTGGCATACAGGCTTGTGCGACCATTGCAAGATAACCGCAGGTCCTTCGACTTGGCCAAATCACGGCGGAGCTGTGATGTGGCTGCGCTCAGGATGACGCTCTTGATAAGGAGAGGCGATCACGATAGACAGGGGCCGTCTGGATAGAGGTCCGGCGGCGGGTCAGTCGATGGAAATCTTGCGCAGCAGTTTGAAGTCTGAGAGCATCTTGCCTGTCCCGAGAACGACGGAGGCGAGCGGGTCGTCGGCGATCGAAACGGGCAGGCCAGTCTCTTCGCGGATGCGCTTGTCGAGATTCTTGATGAGCGCGCCGCCACCGGTGAGGACGATGCCGCGGTCTGAAATGTCTGCCGAGAGTTCCGGCGGAGTTCTCTCGAGCGCGACACGGATGGCGTTGATGATTGTGGCTATCGATTCACCCAGTGCTTCGCGAATCTCGGAGTCTTCGATGGTGATGGTCTTCGGCACGCCCTCGATGAGGTTGCGGCCCTTCACTTCCATCGTGATTGGCTTGTCGAGCGGATAGGCCGAACCGAGTTCAATTTTGATCTGCTCGGCGGTGCGCTCGCCGATGAGCAGGTTGTATTTCCGCTTCAGGTACGTCATGACGGCTTCGTCCATCTGGTTGCCGGCCATGCGGACGGAACGCGAGTAGACGATGCCGGCGAGCGAAATCACCGCAATATCAGTGGTTCCGCCGCCGATGTCGACGACCATGTTGCCGCCGGGTTCGGTGATGGGAAGACCAGCTCCAATGGCCGCAACCATCGCCTGCTCTACCAGGTGGACTTCGGACGCTTTCGCTCGATAGGCGGAGTCCATAACAGCGCGCTTTTCCACCTGGGTGATCTCTGAAGGAACGCCAATGACGATGCGCGGGTGGACCATCATCTTGCGGTTATGCGCCTTCTGGATGAAGTAGTTCAGCATCTTCTCGGTGTGGCGGAAGTCGGCGATGACACCGTCTTTCATCGGCTTGATGGCAACGATGTTGCCGGGGGTGCGGCCAAGCATCTCCTTGGCTTCTTTGCCGACTGCTTCAACCTCATTCGTGATCTTGTTGACCGCGATGATCGAAGGTTCGTTCACGATAATGCCCTTACCGTGCGCGAATACAAGCGTATTTGCGGTGCCGAGATCGATGGCAAGGTCGCTGGAAAAGAGGCTAAAGAGCGAGCGCATGTTGTGGATGCGCGAGTACCGCATTTGGTAACCGTTCGATGACATTAGGCTGGATCGTTTCCTGGTTCGAGACTAATGACCATTGTAATGCCTGCGACGGAACGCACGTTCTGTTGGATTTCGTCCCAGATACTGGACTACTTCGCGGTGAAGGCGTGCTTGTGTTCCACAATTTCGGAGTCGTACTCGAAGTGGGTCTTGAGGCGCAGAAACTTGACCTCGAAGAGATCGTAGCTAAGCTTTGACACTACAAAGGTTGTTAGAAACGCCGCCGTAAGTTCAAGGAGGCCCGCAAGCGCAATCGAGTGCAGATGCGCCCCCGTAAACACGAGAAAGTTGATCCAGGCGGCACGAAAGAGCAGATGGTAGATGTAGAAGCCATAGCTGTACTTCCCGAGGATGCGGAGAGGCTTCAGGTCGAAAAGCTTAAAGGCCGGTGATCCGCTCCTGAGAGTACTGCCTATAAGTCCCGCGCTGGCGAGCGCCGTGAACGTAAGGCCGACAGAAAGGAGCCAGGGGGAGTCGTACGCTGGCGACAGGACGAAGATAGCGAGGACAACGGTGCAGGAAGCCAGGAAGATCCACTTTGCGGACTGCTGCCACCTATCTGCGTTCGGGCCGCGAAGAACGAGCGCGGCAATCGCGCCGATAAGGAGCGCGTCCATACGGAAGGGCAGGGTGCGAATGATCCATGTCTCGCAGAACTGCGGCGAGAGGAGAGCAAGCATCGCCATGCGCAGAGTGAGCGCGAGCAGGGAGACCCCGACCGCGCTCCACAACAGGCGGACGCGGTCGCGAATCAGCCAGACGGCGATGGGCCAGAGCAGGTAGAACTGCTCCTCGACGCAGAGGGACCAGAAGTGGCTGATGGTGACATTGGTCTCGGGATGGTTCGCGCTGAGCACATCGTAAAGCGCGAACTGTGCGTTTCCAAAGAAGTTTCCTACGTAAACGAGGAAGGTCAACTGAAGCCAGTGCCACTGGTAGTGAAAGAACGGCGTCAGTAGCAGGAGCAGCGCGATGGAGAGATAAAAGACAGGAAAGATGCGGATCGCCCGGCGGGCGAAGAAGCGCTGGAAGTAGCGGGGGTCAGAGCAGGTGTCATAGAGGATGCCAGTGATGAGAAAGCCGGAGAGGACAAAGAAGAGATCGACGCCCACCCAGCCCCGCTGCCGGGTAATGTTGACGAATCGAAGAAGGCCTCCGCCATGAGAGCCGCCGCCGAAGTGGTCGGCGAAGACGAGCGTAACGGCCAACGCACGGATTCCGTCGAGCGCCGGGAAGCGGGTCTTGAAATTTATCGGAGCAAAATAACGCGCGGCCGATGGCATCTGCAAACTTCCTGGGACCTGAATTGAAGGTTGAGGCTCAGGGAAATGCAACCATATGAAGCGGCGTGCGCCCGCTAGATAGCCAAACTATACAGGAGGTCCTCGCTGCATGCGGGCGGCTCGGCTCATACTAGAATGCAGGGGCTCATACTAGAATTGCAGGTGCGAGGGACTGAATGATTATTGGCGTGCCAAAGGAAGTGAAAGATCACGAAAGCCGCGTTGGCGTTACTCCGGCGGGGGTGAAGTCTCTTACCGAGGCTGGGCACAAAGTGCTGGTCGAGCATGACGCGGGTGTCCTTTCAGCGATGCCGGATGACGAGTTTCAGGCTGCCGGGGCCGAGATTGTCGGTTCTGCCTATGACGTATGGCGGCTGGCGGAGATGATCGTCAAGGTCAAGGAACCGGTCGAAAAGGAGTACAGGAACTTTCGTCCAGACCTGCTGCTGTTCACCTATCTCCACCTCGCGCCGCTGGATGACCTGACCGAAGCGCTGCTGACGAACAAGGTCACGGGCATTGCCTACGAGACGGTTCGCGATAACTTTGGCGGACTGCCGCTGCTGACACCGATGAGCGAGGTTGCCGGCAGGATGAGCGTCCAGGTGGGCGCGGCGTATCTCGAGAAGGAACATGGCGGGCGTGGGGTGCTTCTGGGCGGCGTTCCTGGGGTGGCTCCGGGAAATGTCTGTGTCATCGGCGGCGGCATCGTGGGCACGAACGCGGCAAAGATCGCGCTTGGTATGGGGGCCAAGGTGACTCTGATCGATCTCAACCTCAACCGGCTGCGAGAACTCGACGACATCTTTGGCGGCCGGCTGTATACCGTCGCTTCGAACAGCTACAACGTGGAGCGCGCGGTCTGCGAGGCCGACCTGGTAATCGGCGGCGTACTGATTCCGGGCGCGGCGGCACCCAAGATCGTGACCAAGGCGATGGTTGCAAAGATGAAGAAGGGCGCGGTGATCGTGGACGTCGCGATCGACCAGGGCGGATGTATTGAAACCGCACGGCCGACGACGCACAGCGACCCGTCCTACGTGGTTGATGGAGTGGTCCACTATTGCGTTACGAACATGCCAGCGGCAGTCCCGAATACATCGACGCTGGCTCTGACGAATGCGACTTTCCCTTACGTGATGAAGCTGGCCAAGCTGGGCGCGAAGATAGCGATACAGCAGGATAAAGGCATTGCCGAGGGCGTGAATACTTACAATGGCCACCTTACCTATGAGGCCGTCGCGAACGCGCAGAAGCGGCAATGGAGAGCGATTTCGGAGCTGGTGTGAAGGCAGTGAGCAGGGTCCAGGTAACAGGGCACAGGTAACAGGGATCAGGAAAGGCCGAAGCAGCGGTGCCTTGGCAGGCTGATCCCCGGCCTGTTCCTTCCTCTGAGAGGTCGTGTCATGGAGACGAGCACAGTCCGGCGAAAGATCGTCAGCATTGCGCTGGGGGTCATTCTGCTGCTTATCATCACGACGCTGACGCTGCTCAATAACAATCTGCGCTTCGTCAACCCGTCGACTACGGAAGAGATCTTCGTCTTTACCGGGCTGTCGGCTGTAGTGTTCCTGGTCTTCGTCGCCGTACTGGTGATGCTGGTCCGGAATGTGCTGAAGCTGTATGCCGACCAGCGCAGTCGCGTGATGGGAACGCGTCTCCGGACACGGATGCTCTGGGGCGCGGTACTGGTAAGCCTGTTGCCGATCTCGTTCATGTCGCTCTTCAACTTCGTTCTGATCAACCGCGCGGTAGACCACTGGTTTGCGCAGCCCGTGACCGGCATGCGCGACGACAGCAACCAGATGGCACTTGAGCTCTCGCGCTACTCCACCGCGAATGCGCGGGCGGAGGCGGACTCCATTGCGGCTTCCCTGAACAGTGGCTCCTCGCCCGGCTCGAAGGGCGCCAGGCGCACTCCGCGGGAGACGGAAAGAATCAAGGAGGTTCTGCAGCAGCATGAGATCACGCTGCAGGGCGGCTTTGCGCTCGTCTACTTGGAAGGGCGCGTCATCGCGGGCTTCCATGTTCCAAGCCAGAACGGCGACGCGGCCGAGGTGAAGCCGTGGTTGACCACCAACGCCTCAGCAGGCGACGAGGAGGACCAGAGCAAGGTCGTTGACAGCCTGAAATCCGTGCAGGGTTCAGAGCCACCGAAGCAGATGCCTGCAACCACCGCAAGAGGGCGAAACACGGAGACAGCGGCGACGATCCTAGCGACAGCACAGCGTACGGATGCTCCTCTCTTCAGCCTGGATAAGACGGACTACGCGCTGGGTACAGCGGCGATCAAGCAAAGCGGCGTGATTGTTGTCGGCCTGCCGATGCCGTATGGCATGGCCGCAACCATGACCCGGCTGCGCGCCGATGCGGACAGCTACTGGGCGCTCTTCCGCGGCCGGCGGCAGATCCGCGGCGTGTACATGCAGCTTCTGCTGATGATCACTTGCCTGGCGCTGTTCTCGTCAAGCTGGCTGGCCCTGCATCTCTCGAAGCAGGTAACGCGGCCAGTCGAAGCACTTGCCGATGCGATGGACCAGATCGCGACTGGCGACTATGCGCATCGCGTTGAGGAAAGCGCCACAGAAGAACTCGGAGACCTGGTCCACAGCTTCAATCGAATGGTCGCTGATCTCGAGAGCAGCCGCGCGCAGGTAGATGAATCAACGATCCAGATCAGCCGTGCGAATGCGGCGCTGGAGGCACGACGCGGGGAGCTGGAGACGATGCTCGAGACGATCCCAAACGGTGTGGCGACCCTCGATGCAGAGCGGAGGATCGTGCTGGCAAATCGCGCTCTGAGCGAGATGATGGACCCCGGAGGACAGCGGCCATTTCTCGGGGTCGCAATGGAGGAGGTCTTTCCTGCCGAAGTGGCGGAGGTGCTGGACCGGCTGATACGGCGTAGTCATCGGATGGGCTCGGCCTCGAGCGAGCTCGAGATCGCCTCGCACGCGAACGGCGCTGCCGGCTCGGGTGGGGCACACCTGCTGGCAACTGTGGCGCTGCTCGAGAATGTGATGGGAACGGACCGGGTTGTGCGTGGTTATGTTGTCGTGATCGAAGATGCCACAGAGCTGTTACAGGCGCAGAAACAGTCGGCATGGAAGGAGGTCGCACGGCGCGTAGCCCATGAAATCAAGAACCCTCTCACGCCGATCTCGCTCTCGGCAGAGCAGATTCACCGGCATATCGGACGGCTTTCTGCCAGCCTTGCGGAGAAGCAGATAGAGTCTCCGTCGACGGAGGTGATCCGCCGATGCAGCGAGGTAATTACAGCGTCGGTCGAGAGCATGAGATCGCTGGTCGATCAGTTCGCCGCGCTGGCAGAGTTTCCAACCGCAAGGCCCCGCCCCGCAGACTTGAACACCATCGTCGAGAACTCACTTGCGATGTTCGCCGGACGCATGCAGAATATCCGGCTGATCCGCCGTATGGGTAAGGAACTCCCGCTGGTGATGGCTGACCCCGAAGCGTTGAAGCGCTCGCTCGGCAACCTGATCGACAACGCCGCGGAGGCGATGCAGTCGAGCCTGCTGCGCGAGATGCGCGTGACGACCAGGTTGATTGAAAGCGGGATGGTGGAGTTGACGATCGCCGACACGGGCAGCGGCCTTACGGACGAAATGCGCGAACGCCTGTTCCTGCCTTACTTCTCCACCAAGCAGCGCGGAACCGGACTCGGACTGGCGATTGCGGCAAAGATCATTCAGGAGCACCAGGGCAGCATTCGCGCGGAGAAGAACGAGCCTGCCGGGGCCAAGTTCATCGTGGAACTGAGGCCAGCCTCCGTCGCGGATGGCGACACAGTCGCGGCAGTTGAAGGGGAGCAAGTTGGCGTGAGCGCAGGGGGAGTGGCTTGAATCACGTATTGATCGTCGATGACGAGCAGGAGATTCGCGAGTCGTTGGAGAGCATTCTTCGCGAAGAAGACTATCTTGTGACGACTGCGGCCACGGCCACGGAGGCGATGGCCTTATTAAGCGATGCCGTGTACGACGTGGTGCTGCTCGATGTCTGGTTGCCTGATCGCGACGGGCTCGACGTGCTTGTGGAAGTGAAGCAGATGGAGAGTTCGCCTGAAGTGGTCATCATCAGCGGCCATGGCACGATTGAAGCAGCGGTGAAGGCGACCAAACTCGGGGCCTATGACTTTCTCGAGAAGCCACTTTCGCTCGAACGCACGCTCCTGGTCTTGAAGAATGCGACGCAGGCGCGCAAGATGCGCGAGGACAACGCGGAGTTCGCGCGGCAGCTTGCGGTGAAAGGCACTGTAACGGGGCAGAGCGTTCCGATGAAGGCGCTGCGGCAGCAGATCAAGTTGATGGCTCCCACGAATGGGCGGGTACTGATCTTCGGCGAGAGTGGTACCGGCAAGGAGCTGATCGGCCGTGCTATGCATGCGGAGAGCCTGCGGAAAGACCGCGTGTTCGTGGAGCTGAACTGCGCGGCGATTCCGGAGGACTACATCGAGACGGAGTTGTTCGGGTATCGTAACGGCGCCGGGCCGGGTGGGGGAGCTCCGGGCAATGGCAGGCCGACGGAGAAGCGCGGAACGTTCGAGAGAGCAGATGGCGGGACGCTGTTCCTCGACGAGGTCGGCGACATGAGTTTGAAGACGCAGGCAAAGGTGCTGCGGGCGCTCGATGAGCAACGATTTCTGCCGGTGGGCGCGAGCCATCCGGTGCATGTGGATGTCCGCGTAATCGCCGCGACGAACAAGGACCTAGAGGAGGAGATCGCGCGGGGAAACTTTCGCGAAGACCTCTTCTACAGACTCAATGTGATTCCGTTCTTCGTGCCTCCTCTGCGCGATCGCAAGGAAGATATTCCTTTGCTGGTGAAGGAGTTTTTGCGCGAGTTTGGGCAGCAGTATGGGCGCGCCCGCGTTGAGATGAATGACGATGCTTTTGATGCGTTGAAAAAGTATCACTGGCCGGGGAACGTTCGTGAGTTGCGGAATCTAGTGGAGCGGGTGCTGATTCTCAATCCTAAGATCCAGCGACTCGAACGCAAGCATCTGCCAATGCTGGTGTATCGCGATCCGGGCAAGACGTCAGGACAGATGGCCGCTCGAGGTGAGGAGTTCGCGACGCTGCTTGAGGCGCGCGAGGCGTATGAGCGGGATTACATTCTCAAGAAGCTCGATGAGTTTCGCGGCAATGTGAGTCGAGCGGCGGAAGGTTTGGGACTAGAGCGAAGTCATCTCTATCGGAAGATGAAAGCGTTGGGTGTGACGTTGAAGGAATAGCTACTCTTCAGCAGCTTGCTTGGCGGCGATTTGTTCGAGCTGCCGGCGCCAGTCGAGGTCTTCGACGAAAGACTGTTTGCTGCGCCAGTCGTCCTGGACCTTGACGAAGAGTTCGAGGAAGACGCGGGTGCCGAGGAGTGATTCAATGTCCTTGCGAGCGGCGGTGCCGATCTCCTTCAACATGCTTCCCTGCTTGCCGATGAGGATGGCCTTCTGGCCGGTTCGTTCGCAATAGATGGCTGCGGCAATCTTGGTGAGTGGGAGCTTGGCTCCGGCGGGGCGCTTTTTTAGCTTGCCGGTTTCGGTGAGTTCGGGGACGGGCTCTTCAAACTTTTCGACGACGACGGCGGTAGCATAGGGGACTTCTTCGCCGGTGAGGAGGAGGATCTTTTCGCGGATGAGTTCGGCAACGAGGAAGCGTTCGGGCTGATCGGTGAGCTGGTGCTTCGGGAAGTAGCGCTGCCCTTCGGGAAGCTGGGCGACCACCTTGTCGAGAAGAAGCTCCAGGTTGATCTTCTTGCGGGCCGAGATGGGAATGATTTCGGCAAATTCGTAGAGAGCTGACCAATGCGCGATCAGGGGCATGATCTCGCCCGAGGCGATGGCGTCGATCTTGTTCAGAAGCAGGATGACGGGGCAGACCTTTGTCTCTTTTGCCAGGCGCTGGATGAGCGACAGGGCGAAGTTGTCTTCGGCGGCGGACACCGCCATGCGGTTGGCCGTGAAGGGCTTGGGTGTTCCCTGCCCCGGCTTCTTTTCGGGTTGCGGGAGTTTGTGGGTGACGTCGACAATAAAGAGGACGGCGTCGCGGGACTCGAGGGCGGCGTAAACCTCCTGCATCATGCGCTTGTCGAGGTGGGTCTCGGGCTTGTGGATGCCGGGAGTATCGACGAGGACGATCTGGGCGGCGGGATGGCCGGGCTCTCCCTTGGCCTTCTTCTTCAGCGGGACTTCAAGGACGCCGTGGATGCGGGTGCGCGTGGTCTGCGGCTTGTGTGTGACGATGGCGAGCTTCTGACCAAGCAGCGCATTGAGCAGCGTGGACTTGCCGGCGTTAGGACGGCCGATGATGGAGACGAAACCGGAGCGGAAAGGCATGAATGTCTATTATGCGCTGTGCTGTTGGGGCGAGATGATGGGCAAGGAATCAGCTCGCCTGGTGGCCCCGCTGGGGAAAAAAAAACGGGAGACTACATTGCCACAAGTTCCCTGAAATGAACCGCTTACAACAGCTCTACGGTTGTAAATATGTCAAAGCAAAGGACTTGCTGATAAATATGTCAAAACAAAGCAGTTGTGGCGGGTTATCGCGCAACAAGGAAGACGCTCGCGCAGTTAGACGGAGCTTCTCTGAGGCTGTTTAAAGCGTATCAGGTAGCGGCTATCCTTTGTCCAACTTTGATCCCCCTTCTTTGCTATGAGTTACGCCTTGCAGGGGCTTGACAGGTTCTAGCGGCTGGAGCACGAGCGACCGCAGATCCTTCGACTCCGTCACTTCGCAATGAAGCTGCGAGCGACTTTGCTCAGGAAGACACATTCTTTGGTTCGTTGCAGGATGCGTCAGCTAGGGAGAAGGATCACGTCAGTTGAGGAAAGTGATGGCGTTATTGGGAATAAGTCGCTAGAGGACATGGGCAGCGAAGTGCGTTAGCGGATCCTGCAGGGATGATAAGCAAACAGAACAGGCAGACGAGCTATTCCGAGGTGGGCGGGTGGGAGAGCGCAACGCGGATACGGTCGATGCGGCGGTCAGTTGAGGCGAGGACTTCGATGCGGAGGCCGTCTTCCTCGACTACTTCGCCGCGAAGGGGGATGTGGCCGGCGATCTCTGAAACGAGGCCGCCGAGGGTGGTGGACTCGTAGTGTTCGGGCAGGCGGAGGGCGGTGGGCGGGTCGGGGTCGCGGGGGAGAAACTCTTCGCGAATGTTCGGCTCGCCGAAGTCTGAGTCCGGCTCGCCGTCGGCTACCGATTGCGTGGAACGGGGTTGGGCGACAGCGAGACGATGGCCGCTTTCGGAGAGCTTGATTGAGGTGTCAGTCTCGGGGGTCTCGCCGAAGGCAGGACTGGCTGCGAAGGACTTGTCTTCCACGCGGGCGTCGAAGTGGGATTGGAACAAATCGCGGAGGCGGGAGATCTCGAAGCTGCCGGAGACGATAAAGCTCCCGTCGGGCTCGCGGATAGGCTCGTCGTCGGCTTCGGTCTCGTCATGCTCGTCGGCGATGTTGCCGACGATTGCTTCGATGAGATCTTCGATGGTGATAAGGCCGGCGACTCCACCGTACTCGTCGATGACGATGCGCATATGCTGCTTTTCGCGCTGCATCTCGCGGAGGAGTTCGTTGACCTTTTTTGTTTCGGGAACGAAGGCGGCGGGGCGCTGGAGTTCGGCGACGGTCTTCTGGGCGGCGTCCGTATCGAGGATCTGCAGGAGGTCGTGGGCGAAGACGATCCCGGTAACGTTGTCGAGCATCCCGGCATAGACGGGAACGCGGGAGTAGATGTTCTCTTCCAGTGCAGCGGTGAAAAGTTTGAGGGTCATGGAGCCTTCGACGGCGTAGATCTCAGGGCGCGGGGTCATGACTTCGCGGACGACTTTGTCGCCGAACTCGACGACGGAGCGGACGAGTTCCCGGTCTGACTCTTCGAGGATTCCCTCTTCTTCGCCGGCCTCGAGCAGGGCGTCCATGGCTTCGGAGGGGTGATCTTCTTCGGTGGCGTCTTCAGGTTCGGCCAGGGCGGCGATGGAGAGTAGAAGGCCGAGGAGAAGGGTTACGGGAAGGGCGAGGTAGAAGAGAGCTTCGAGGAGGTAGCGGATCTTCGCGATCCAGAGGCCGCGGGTGCGGGTGAAGAGAAGCTGCGGCAGCAGGCGGTCGAAGAGAACGATGAGCAGGATCAGTTCGATGGCGGTGCGGGCGACGTCCGAAAGGTGCGGGGTGTGGGCGTAGATCGGAACCAGCGAGCCCGGGCTGTAAAGGCGCAGACCGGCGAGCATGGCCATAGCGGCGATAGAAAGCTGGCGCAGGACCGAGGCAGAGAGGGCGACCGATTCGCGGCCGAGGCGCAGGCGGGGTTCGACGGCGCTCTCCCAGGAGTCGATATTGTCCTGGTATTCGCGGGCAAGGAATTTACCCATCTCGGAGTAAACACGGTCGACGTAGGCAGCAAGGGTGAGGACGGCGAGGAGGACAATCAGGGAGAGGAAGTAGGAGGGGCTCATGCTCTCGTCCTCCTCGGCTTTTGGCGGGAGTCATGGGTCGAGCTTTCAGCTCTCTTTCGGGATTTCGCAGATGACGTGGTGCGTTGCCCCAAGCTGCTATGGGATGGGCCCTTGGTCCTCTTCTTTGGCACCGCAACGCGGGCGATGAGCGTTGTGGGGAGTTTGAGGGTGGCGCGGAGGGTGGATTCGCGGGAGGCCATTTCGCCGGTGTCGGTTTCGTGATCGAGGCCGGAGAGGTGAAGCAGGCCGTGAAGGATCAGGATGCGGAGTTCGTCAGGCAAGGTGTGGCCGAACTGCGTAGCCTGTCGGGCGGCGGTTTCGACGGAGATGGCGAGGTCACCAGCGTGGTGCGCGGAGATTTCGGGCGGTGTGGGAAAGCTGAGGATGTCGGTGGGTTTGTTCCTGTGCCGAAAGGCGCGGTTGAGGCGTTTCAGTTCGGCGTCCGTGGTGAGGAGGACTTCGACTTCTCCGGAAAGTTCCACAACTTTGCGGGCGCGGTTCAGAAAGCGCGTCAGGGCTGGCTTCGAGAGAGGCGGCTCGACGGGGTGAGCTTGCGAATCGATTTGAATCATCGTGAGGAGGCGCTCGAACGGCGCGCGGGAGGATTGGATTCGCCAGCGCGCTTGTAGACGCGGACATAGTCGACAAGCATCTGCTGCGGGAAGGTGGTGGTGCTGTCAGGATTGCCGGGCCAATCACCGCCGACGGCAAGGTTCAGGATGATGAAGAACGGGTGGTTGTAGACCCATGTAGCTCCGGCGGGGAGGTCGGCGGGAGTCCGTTCGGCGACGAGGTGGTCGTCGAGGAAGAACTTGATGTCGTTGGGGGACCATTCGAGGGCATAGAGGTGGAAGGCGGTGTCGACGCGCTGGCCGGGGGGCAGAGTGAATTTGGCGGTGGGGCCCTTGTCGCCGCTGTACCCGGGGCCGTGGATGGTGCTGTGGCTCAAGGCGGGTTCGCCGATGTTTTCGACGATGTCGATCTCTCCGGATTTGGGCCAGCCGACTGTGTCTATGTTGTCGCCGAGCAGCCAGAAGGCTGGCCAGATGCCTTTGCCGAGGGGCATCTTGATGCTGGCTTCGAAGCGGCCGTAGGTCTGGGAGAAGAGGCCCTGGGTGAAGATGCGGCCGGAGGTGTAGTCGCGGATGGCGCCGTCGGGGAGGGTGTTTTTCTGTTTGAGCGCGGTGATGACGAGGTGACCGTTTGCCTGATGGACGTTAGCGAGATTGCGGGTGTAGGTTTCGAGCTCGTGGTTCTGGTTGTCGGAGAGGTCGAACGTCCACTTTTTAGGGTCGGGGGCGGAGTTGGCGGGGCCAGAGAACTCGTCGGACCAGGTGAGGGTCCATTTCGGGGATTGCGCGGAGGCGCTCAGGGCGCATGCGAGTAGAAGCGCCAGGGCGGGGATGAGGCGCGTACTTGGAGGGTCGATGGTCATCATCGGTCGCTACCTATGATGGTATCGCATTGGCGTTTGGGGAGTGGTGGGAACAACAGCGAATGCAAATCCTTCTACTTGCGTTGCTCGCTCAGGATGACACTTCTTCACGATTTGCTGCCCGATTCGGATCACACTTGTGTCGAAGTTAACAGAAGAACCCCACATCTCAGAATCGAGATGTGGGGCACCCAGTTCATTCAGGGTTATTGGGGTTTGGAAATGGGTTGCGGCGACTCGGCGCTCAGGCCGGCGCCGGGGATGCCCGTGTCGATCAGCGGGAGTTGCTGCTGGGCACGGCCATAGCTGTCGTAGGCGCGGACGATGCGTTGGACGAGGTGGTGGCGGACGACGTCGACGTCCTCGAAGTGGCAGAAGCGGATGCCTTCGACGCCGGAGAGGACGTTGAGGGCTTCGAGCAGGCCGGACTTCTTGGGGTTGGGCAGGTCGGTCTGGGTGAGGTCGCCGGTGATGACGGCCTTGGAGTTGTTGCCCAGGCGAGTGACGAACATCTTCATCTGTTCCATGGTGGTGTTCTGGGCTTCGTCCATGATGATGAAGGCGTCGGAGAGGGTGCGGCCACGCATGAAGGCGAGCGGGGCGACCTCGATGACGTTGCGTTCGAGGAGTTTGTCGACTTTTTCCTGGTCGAGGAGGTCGTAGAGGGCGTCGTAGAGCGGGCGGAGGTACGGGTCCACCTTCTCCTGAAGCGACCCGGGAAGGAAGCCGAGGCGCTCGCCTGCTTCGACGGCAGGGCGTACGAGGATGATGCGGCTGACCTTTTTGGCCATCAGGGCGGAGACTGCCATGGCGACGGCGAGGTAGGTCTTGCCGGTTCCGGCGGGGCCGAGACCGAAGGTCATGTCGGACTGCTCGATGGCTTCGACATACTTGCGCTGATTGGGGGAGCGAGGCTGGACCATGCGCTTGACGCCTGCTGAGCGCTGCTTGCCGGATTCGACGAGGCCGCGAAGGGTTACGGCGGGGTCGGCGACGACAAGCTTCAACATTCCGTTGAGTTCGCCATTATGGAGATTGGTGCCGGACTTTCGGAGGTATTCGAAGTCGGAGAAGACGCGGGCGACTCGTTCAATCGCGTCGTCTGGGCCGGTGACATGGATGGCGTCGGAGCGCAGGTCGATGGTTACATGTAGACCATCTTCAAGGAGGCGAAGATTTTCGTCGCGGGTCCCGTACAGGGGCTCAATGCCAGCGGTGATGTCGAGGGCTCTTTTATTCAAGTAGTGATCTGACCTCCGTCAGGAAGTTACGGGTTGAAACGCACGGATTTCCAAAACACACAGGATTTCTATCGGCGGGTGAAGTGGGATTGTGATTCAGGGGCGGGGTGGAGTGAGCAGCGTTTTGCTGTGCCTGGCGCTTGCAGTCGGGTTGGCGGGTGGTGCCAATAAGGGTCCGAATGGCTGAAGAGTAGAACTTTGACGGGGGAACGTCAAGCCAATTTTTGTAGCACTTTTGGGGCGGTTTCAAAGCGGTGCCGCCGGTGTTTAGAGACGTCACTGGCCGACGCGGCCCAGATACTTGTCGAGCCAGCTTATCACCGTGTCCACGAGGAGCGGGCGCTGTTCGGTCACATCGTGCGAGGCCTCGAGCAGGATGTGCTGCTTGTCGGCGGGGGGCGTTCCGAGCATGTTGAAGAGCGGGTCCTGGGCCTGCTGCACATTGAAAGCGAAGTCGTAGCGGCCGTTGACCATGAGAACGGGCTTCTTCATACGGACGGCGAACTCGGCCTGATCGCCACCGGGCGGCGGAGGCTCGAGGAAGTAGCCACCATCGAGGAAGATGGCCGTCTTGAGACGGTCCTGGAGGAGTTCCGTCGCAATAATGCCTTCGGCAGAGCCCATACTGACTCCCAGATAGGCGAGCCTTGTGTTGTCAATATCGGGCCGGGTGGAGAGGTAATCGAAAGAGCGGGCGGCATCTTTGTAGCGGTCGGCGGTGAGTTCCAGATCCTGGTCGCCGCTGGGATTGGAAGAGTCCACACGACGCTCGTAGGTGTCCTGATAGGTGGGATAGAGAACGGCCCTGCCGCTTTGGACTACATAGTCGAAGAATTTGAGATCGCCGAGCGCGCGACCGTTGTCGTTCTCGCGGATCAAGTCGACGCGGGCGCTGGGGAAGAAGAGGACGGTCTGGTAGGGCGGCTTCACGTTCTTCGGGATGAAGAGGTACGCCGCCATGCGTTCGCCGCGATATCCGGTGCTATAGGTGACCTTTTCCTCGCGCCAATCGACCGTCTCCTTGACGATTCCCTCGCTCTTCGCATTCAGCGGTGTCTTTGGGTAGGCATAGAGAAGCTGGTAGGCGCGGAAAACCTCCTCGGAGACAGGCGTGAAGTGGGTGAAGTCGCGGGCTGAGTGTTTGACCGGAGCTGTGGCTTCGGGAGGCAGCGCACCCAGATTTCGTACACAACGGAAGCCATTGGTCTCCGAGCGGGAAAATGGAGAGAGCGATTCGGGATCGAAAGCGACATAAACCGGTGCCTGCCAGCTGCCGCCGAGCAGCAGTCGGTTGCCGTCAGAAGTGGCATTCGCGGCCCACTCGCGGACGTTGCCCGCCATGTCAAAGGTTCCGTGCGGGCCGACGCCGCTGAATTTCCCGACTGGGGCAAGGCCGTTCCCTGAGAAATTGCTGGCCCGCATGGCATAACGGCTCAGTTCGGGAGGCGAGTTCTGGAAGAACTGGGCAAGTGTTGGCAGTGTCTTACCCATGAAAGCGGCGTAGGCTGAGGCCTCGAACCAGCTCACGCCCGAGACTGGGTAATCGGCCTGGCCTTCCGGGTAGTGGCCTCCTGTCCAGGTAGATGGGCCGGAGCGACCGGTCTGGTCGCGAAACTTTGCCGTTGCGTCAGCCCAGGCGAGATCGTGACCATCAAGCGTCATCGTTTGCGGCCAATACTTTGCGTTCGCGTAGCCTCCGCCGTCAACGAACTTCTGGTAGTCACGATTCGTGACCTCGTAACGATCGATGTAATAGGACGGCAGGTTATAGGGCCCAAGCCAGCCCACGAAGCCGACGTAGTCGGCCCAACTATCCGCCGGACTGAAGACCATGTCTGCCGGAGCCTTGAGGGACTGATCCAGAGGGAAATCCATCTCGCTGTCGCTGGTAGGAGCGGTGATAGTTTCACCGATGCCCGCCTTCGAAAGCTTCCAGCGGAAGTACCCTTTTGGAATTGAAAGCTTCGTAAGCGGCGTGGTTCCGAGCCGATGCCAGGAAGCATTTGGCGCAGCGTAGTCCTGGATCTCCAGCGTCGCACCGGCCGGCGATGAAGTGACGGAGACTACCCGGGAGTTCGCGGCGGCGATCTGCTGCAATTCCAAATCGGCAGGCAGGATCTTCCTTGCTTTGTCGAGAAGGTCGAAGGCGGCAAGCGGCTGATTCTGTGAGATGAGGGCGGCGACCTGCGCGGGAGCATCATGGTGGGCCCAGTTCCGCTGCGAGACCCGACGGTAGAACCAGGCTCCAAGGGCGATCACCACCAGCAATGCGGCAGCGGAAATGCGGGAGACCGACTTTGCGGATTTGGCGGGTGCGAGTGCAGGAGAGCTGAACTGAGCGGCAAGCTCGGAGAGATCGTGCACCATCTCTGCGGCAGATTGATAGCGGGCAGCGGGATCCTTTGTAAGGGCCCGAGTGACGATCCTGACGGCAAGCGCCGGAAGGCCCGGACAGAGTTGACCGATCGGCTGCGGATCGTGGTCAGCAACGGCGCGAAGGATAGCGACGCTGCTGTTTGCCTGGAAGGGACGTGTGCCAGCGAGCGACTCGTAGAAGACGACGCCGAGGCTCCAGAGGTCGGTGCGGGCATCCACCTCGTTACCAAGTGCCTGCTCGGGCGACATGTAGAGCGGCGTGCCAAGGAGGCCGCCTGTTTCGAGCGCGGAGACAGTGGCGTCGGCGGCGCGCGAAGAAAGAAGTTTAGCGAGGCCGAAGTCGAGGACCTTGGCCTGCCCCTTGGGCGTGATCATCACGTTTGCGGGCTTCAGGTCGCGATGCACGACGCCCTGCTCATGGGCTTCTTCGAGCGCCTGGGCTATCTGGAGAGCGATGGCGGTGGCGTCTTTGACAGGCAACGGACCAGCAGCAAGCCTCTCTGCGAGGGAGTGGCCTGAAACGCACTCCATCACGATGTAGTCGATGCCCTCCTGCTCGCCTACATCGAAGATGGCCGCGATATGGGAGTGGCTGAGCTTGGCGAGTGCGAGCGCTTCCTTATGAAAGCGGCGGCGGGCGTCTCCGCTTAGAGCACCGGGCGTGAGGACCTTTACCGCGACATCGCGCTCCAGTCTCTCGTCGCGGGCGCGGTACACCACGCCCATTCCGCCCGATCCAAGTGGAGCGGCAAGGCTGTAGCGGCCAAGGCGGGTTCCCGGACCGAAACCGAACGGATAGGCTTGCCGCGTGTCCGGGCCGGAAGTTGCGGGCGCGCCGGAGGCCTTTTCAGAGACGTGTTGGATTGGGTCAGCCATAATGGCGATCGGCGGCGTAAGTGAGGAAGGTGGTGCCGGACCGATATCCTGGAATGTCCCGAATGTGGCCCTGCCTTGAATGATAGCTCCATTGGCCGGGAGGACCGGGGGCTGGATTGCGGATTGACTGCAACGAGAGACTTCCGTAGACTTAGGTTTGCGGCAGACTGTGGCGCGCGTCCGGCTGAATCCAGGAGCCCTGAGATGCGATTCGGGTAAGCCTCAGAATTGCACCCAATTTTCCCGCCTATGCGGGTTCAGAGAAGAGAAGTTATGGCAAATCATGTTTCGTCGTTGAAGCGCGCACGTCAGACCATCGTAAAGACCGCGGTAAACCGCTCCAACAAGAGCAAGCTGCGCGGCGTTCTGCGCATGATGCGCGAGGCAATCGCCAAGGGTGACCACAAGGCGGCGACCGAGCAGTATCGCGAGACTGCGTCGCTTCTCGACAAGAGCGTACAGAAGGGTGTTCTGCATAAGAACACCGCCAGCCGCTACAAGAGCCGCTTGAACGCGCGCGTAAAGGCTGTAGCTCCGGCGAAGGCTGCTTAAGGTACTGCCTGTTCAGCGAAGAACAGGCAACAGCTAATACGGAAGCAGATTTCCTTTGGGAATGACAAGAAAAGCGCTTGAGTAGGAAAGATGCACAAGAGAGCTGCCTGCGGGTGGCAACCTTTTGTGCATTTTTGTTTGCGAGACGCCACCAGCGTCTTCAAAGATAAGCGAACACTGTGAGGGCTATAATCCCGGCACGGTGGCGTGGGTGAATTTTCGGGGACATTCCGGGCGACTCAGCTTGCTGCTTGCGGTCTTGATGGCGGCGGGAATGGCGGAGGCCCAGCAGCCCCCGTCCGCAGACGATGCACCGCAGGTCGCCGCTCCCACTGATCCCCATGCGCTGGACCTGCCGGTAGCGCCTACGGCTTCGCAATCGAGGGCGTACAAGGAGATGGACCTGCTGCGCCGAGATGGGTTCGCGGCGGCGCAGGCGGCTACTGTATCACTCCATGTGGCGGACAAGAAGGGCGTGGTTCCGCACGATCTGACGAGCGCGGCCTTCAAGGTGGCGGTGAATGGCGTGGTGCGCGACGTGAGGGTGCAGGCTCCGGGTGGAGCGACTGCACCGACTGTGCCCCTGGTGCTGCTGGTGTTTCCGCCGAACGACCCGGTTGTACATGCGATCGGGGTGCGTGAAGCGAAGAAGTACTTCGGCGGGCTGGGTGAGGAGCTGCTGCCGTGGAAGGTCGGCATCCTGGATGCAAATGGGAGCCTGACACCCTTCACGAACGGGCGATCTCAGCTCCTGTTGAACCTTGACTTTGTGGACCATACGATCGAGCCGCTGCAATACACAACTGGAGCAGGGTTTCCAAAGCGTTTCCGATGGGAGGGAGCGTGGCTCTCGAAGGCCGAGGAGGCGATTGCGCTGATGCAGCGCTTCGATGGGCCGAAGGTGATCCTGGCGATGAACCCGGTGCCGGAGTCAATTTACGGCTTGAATGATCAGGTACTGGCTCATGATGGGCCGGAGGCGCTGGCAGGCATGACGATGGCGATCGGCGGCCACATCTACATCGCAAATGTGGGTGGGCCGGAGACAATTGTGCCGTATGGCAGCGCGTCGCAGGATGTCGCCGCGCAGGGACGCAACCCGAACGCGAGGCTACCCAGCGTTGCGCGTCAGCTGAGTGCGGCTGGAACGGCTGCGCAATACCGCACGTCGGTGATGATGCAGACGGCGAAGGACACGATGGGCGGATTATCGAACTCCCTGCGCGACCTGGCCGGATACATTCATCGCGACCTGGACGAGAACTATCTGCTTACTTTCGATCTGACTGCGGCAGATCGCGACAAGGGAACGCCATCGGTGGAGGTGGAGGCGACGGACCATCAGCAGCGGCTGACGATCGTAGACATTGCGGCGATCGGGACGATCTACGATGGCGATCGCAAGGTGCTGTCGAAGGAGGTGCTGGCACGGGTGAAGCTGGAGGCGAAGAAGCCGGTGGCGTCGTCCGATTTCAGAATTACGCAGCGCGTGGACTACTTCCCGATCCGTGGCGGACTTACGCCGATGCTGCCGATGAGCGCGCTGGTGGAGTGGACAGGCAAGGGGCCCGCGCCGCGCGAGCTGTCGGTGGCGGAGTCAGTCGAAGATGTGACGCTCGCGACATCTGCGCTCGACCGCGAGGTGCAGGCGGGATGGAATGGGCGGTTTGTGACCTGGGAGCGGGATGGCCATCTGCACCCCGGGCACTATGTGTGGCGGGTTGCGATCCATGACGATCAGGGCAAGGTCTACGCGGCGGTGGAGCAGAAGGTGAACATCGAAAGTCCGCGCGGGGCGGCGATCATGGCGAGCAGCCTGGTCGTTGGCAACTCCTGCTGGAAGAGCGCGAGTCCGGCGGGCGGGATGCGGCAGCGAAGCGAGGTGACGGGCAAGGATGAGGGTCAGGTTCACTTCGCAATTGATCCGATGAAGGCTGGAGATTGCAGGGTAAGGCCTGTCTCGCCGGAGAGACTGAGTTCGGCCGATCTGATGCGGACCTTTGTGCGGCTGTACCCGGCGGAAAAGCTGCGGAAGAACGCGCCGGAGAGTTGGGCGGCGGCGTTCGTGCTGCGATCGGAGACTGGAGCTGTCGAAGCGCGGAGCGAGACGAAGTTTGCGGCCGATGGCGGTTCTGGATACCTGGGATTTGCGGAGATCCCGCTGAGTGGCGATGGAGTTCTGCCCGGGCCGCATACGCTGGAGGTCGAGATTCGCGGGCCGGGGATCCATGGCGGATTGAAGGAGTCGCGGCACATTGACATCGCAGCGGCACGATGATTTCAAAGTCCTGTTGCGGTACTTGAAACATTTTTGAAGTAGCCACACGTCAGAAAAGCAGCAGCGTAAGACGTAGACTGGGCAAACGCGAGGTGGCACATGTGGCTGCGAGGACTGACGGCGGTGCTTTGTGCGACGATGCTCTGGACGTCGTCTGCTCACGCGCAGACTGCAGTGGGAAGTTCGGCGGCAGGCCCGGATTGGACGCCGGAGAGCAGACACGGAAGTCTGACGGTGTGGCGGGTGATTGCGACCGGGCCGGTGCGGACAGCCTCGATAGCGAGCCTTTCGCCTGAGGTAAAGTCGCAGACTTCCGGGAGTTTTGGGCAGACCGCGGGATCTTTCGGACAGAGCGCTGGGAATACGGGACAGACGGCAGGGTCACTCGGCCAGAACGCAGGCAGCTTCGGGCAGACAGCAGGGAGCTTTGGACAGTCCGCTGGCAGTTTAGGCGTTTCGACGGGCGATCTTGCGAATGCTGCGGCCGCGTCGAATGGAACATCCGCAACGGCCGCAAAGCATGATGCAGCGTGGGACCGGTTCATCCAGGATGCGCCGCGCGGCCTCGATGTGAGCTACGAAGAAGTGGGCACTGACGAGCTTGCGGCAAGGCTGGACGCGGCAAATGGAAAGGCCGAAGCTCCGGACATCCTGATAGGGTCGCCCCTTCCGCAGTCATGGTCGAGACAGGACCAGGGCCTGGTTCGAAAGTACGGTCTCGTGACCTTGGGCGTTGTGGGCCTCATTGCGCAGACCGAGACGCCCGAGTATCTGTTTACGCGGCCAGATGCGTCGATTCTGAAGCGTGCGCCGCATCCCCGGTCAGCACGCGTCTTCATGCTTTGGTTTCTGGATAGAAACGGCGATAGCGGGGATGAGCGGATCTCAAACGCGATGGCCCTGCCCATCGCGGTAGCCAAGAGCGCCGCAATGAATGTGCTCTATGGCGGCGAGATTGGCGCGGCGGCGGACAAAGAGATGGCGGTATTCAATTCGCAGTCTGCCCAGGAGACGGCGCTCCGGGCCTACTCGCCGGGGGTGCTGGACGGGTTGAAGATCGAGATCGAGGCGATCGGCGGAGCGGCGAACGAGCGCTTTGCGGTGGTGGAGTTGCGGGCAGTGATGGAAGGATACGTGGCGTTCGGAGTGGCCCATGCTGTCGTCGTGCTGAGAGTGGACTCTACCGGCCGGTGGCATGTGTTGCAGCTTACTCCAAACCTGGCGCCGGAGCAGCAGCGAGTCGCGGTGCAGAGCCTGGCAGGCTACGGAGAGCCGGTGAAGCGCGAGACCGTGGCTCAGATGCTGCGCGTCGCGCTGGCCGCGCCGGTGGATGGAGACAACAGGTCGCCGGTGCCGGAGCTGTGGTGGGACAACGGCGGAACCGGAACGCTCGAGATCGTGGAGTGGCAGCGAAGCGCGGCAAGAAGCTGGACAAGTTCGAATATGTACTTCGTTCCAGGCGACGCGGGCCACTTGCGGACGCGGACGACAGGTAGATTTGCTTCGGCCGCGGGGCAGTACCGTTGGCGGGTGTGGTCGCTTGGGACAGGCGGAGCGGTCGCGATCAGTTCCTGGCGGAGCGTGAACATCCTGCCGCATTGATTATTGCGGAGACGGTGGCGGAGCGGGCTCATACAGGGTCGGCGGCTTGCGGCGCTTTTCGGGCTCGGCGTCGGAGTCAGCGTTTGCAGCCGCTGCTGAACTGGCAGTCGGTGCGACCGGCCTCGATGACGGCGCGACTGGACAGCCGATCGCCGAAGTGGCGGACGGATCGGTGAGGGTGGCGCAGGCTGGAGCTATCTCGGAAGTTGGAATGGTGCCAGAGGTTGGAGGCGCGGTCGAATCGGCTGGGGCAGGTGGCGGAATCCGGTCTCCTGCAATGCGTGAGTCGGCTGGGCTTGCAGAATGAGTATCCGGCTCAGGTGAATTTGTCATGTCCGGTTTCGCAGCGAGCGCCGCTTTTATCTCTTCGGCGGAGAAGCGCATGTGGACACCTGCGGGCTCGGGTGCCATGGCGGCCTCAAGCTTGATCTGGGCCATGTCCTTGTCCGACAGATTCGGAAGTTTATAGATTTCGATTGAGGTCTGGTGAGTGACCAATTCACCTTTTGCCGTTGAGTTGTCGTGGAGGACGGCGAGCGAGAGGCCGTCAGGCGAGAGGGCAAAGTTCTGGCCGGCGCGCTGGATGGGCGAGGTGACCACTTTCAGAAGCTGTTTGCCGTTGTACATCTGGACTACACGGACCTCCTGCGCCTGAAGCTGGCTCGCGGAGGGTGTCTCATTGCCGAAGACGTGGCTGGAGGTGACAGTGCGGCTGAAGGCGAAGCGCCCGGCCGGGATGGCGGAGACAAAGGCAGGATAAGCCTGTTCGTCGTCGAAGTTGATCTGCCAAAGAAAGTCGCCACGAAGATTGAATCCTGCGAGATCAAGACTCTCTGCAGCGCCTCGGCAGCCGAAGGCGACAAACTCGCTGGGGCTGACGAAGGTAGGGTGCGGCGGGCAGCTGGTAGAAAAGTCACCAAGGTCGAGATCTTTTCCGGTGAAGGTGAGGAAGTCAAGAAGGACGCCATCACGGGTGGTCGCCTTCGTTCGGAGAAAGCCCTCTGTGGTAAGCGGAACATTGACGGCTGTAGGGGTGAAGATGCGTCCATCGAGACGAGGAAGCAGGCGAGCGGCGTGAGTGGAACCGGGCGCTGAATTGTCGGCATGATCAGGCGAAGGCGATCCATCCGTCTTGACCAGGCGGATGAAGTCGACCTGGGTAGAGGCCAGGTCTGGTTTCGGCTGGTTCGGATCACGGCGCTGGAGACCGCTAGCATGAGGGGAAGACGGGCCCGGTGCGGTCTGCGAAACAGCTTGCGCCGATGGGGTTGGCGTCTTCGGAGGAAGACGCTTGATGCTCTCGACGGAGAGCAGGTCGCGGTTGGCCGAGACGATGATGGCTTCGATGCGGCGGTCGTAGTGGAGGAACGGCTGTTCCTCGAAGGAGGTATGCGATGCCAGATTGTCGAGTGGGGCTACGAGAGTCAAGGTGTCGCGGCGGCGGAGCAGGAAGCGTCCTTCGCCGACACTCCAGAGGTACTGGCCGAGGTCGTGAAAGCGCCACTCAGTGTGGGCGAGTTCCCGGCCGGTCGGAAGGTCGAGCAGCACGGCTTTGACGACGCGGTCCTCGTCTTCAGCAGGGCAGTCTGCCAGGCGAGGCATCAGGCGTGAGATGCCGAAGGTGACGAGGAGATGCTGGCTGTCGACATAGTCGACCGTGAGCATGGTGGCGCCTTGAAGGAGATATCGCGAGGAGATGGTCTGAAGACCAAATGGCTCGAGCGGTATGCGTTGCGGCACGTCGGGCTGCTTTGCCTGGGCGGAGATCGAAATCAGAAGTCCAAGAAGCAGGGTGAGCACGGGTGAGCCCGGAAGCCTGGCAGTTGCGAGAGTGGTGGACGGGGAGGACATCTTGGGCTGCGGTCTCACCTTACTGTTTCATACTTGAATGAGACGCGGAAAGGGCGGGAGTGGTCATCCTTTTGCCATGGAGCAGATGGGCCGGTTTCGTCGCAGGCACCGAAAAGACTCAAATGTTCACCGTTTGGAGCTTTCCGGCCCGCGCTTTTCGGTACGATCAGGCCGGTGAACCTGCGACGATCAGAAGATCCGGGAGTGCGTGTAGATTAATAACAAATTGAGAGGATGTGCTGAGATGTCTGTAGGAGGTCGGCGGCGTATGCGTGCAACTGCATCGAGGATTTTTGTGGCGGCATTGGTCGCTCTTTCAGGTACAGGTTTCGGCGTTGCGCAGATGATTCACGCCGGCGACGCGGGAAGCACGGAGAAGTATCTGCCGATACCCGGCTTTGATACGACCTCGATTGACTCGAGTGTCGATCCCTGCACCGATTTTTACAAGTTTGCCTGCGGCAAGTTCGCGGGGAACCATCCGATTCCGGCAGATCAGGCCGGAGTAGACCAGTTCTACGCGCTCTACAACGTAAACACGCAGGCACTCAACGACATTCTGACGAAGGCCGCTGCCGGTGGGCCGGGAAGGTCGCCTGACGAACAGAAGATCGGCGACTACTATGCGGCGTGCATCAACACTGACCTGATCGAGAAGATGGGGCTGGAGCCGGTCCAGCCGGTGCTCGACGAGATCAACGGTCTTGGCGACGGGATGCGGGCAAAGCTGGCGCTGCCAATGCTGATTGGCAAATTGCAGCGAATGGGCGTTGGGGTGTTCTTCAGTTACGGCGAACAGCAGGACTACAAGGATGCTACGAAGCAGATCGCCTATGTCCAGCAAGGCGGTCTGGGGCTGCCGGAGAAGGACTACTACCTGCGGACCGGGCCGAAGGACATCGAGATACGGCAGCAGTATGAGACGCATATCGCCAATATGTTGACGCTGGCTGGGAGTTCCCCCGAGAAGGCCAGGAAAGATGCCGCGGCGATTCTGGCGTTTGAAACGACGCTGGCGAAGGCATCGCTGGGCGTGGAGGACATGCGCGAACCGGAGAAGACCTATCACCTGGAGACGATCTCGAAGTTTGAAGGAAGCGTGTCGCCGGTGAACTTCGGACAATATCTTGATGGCGTTCATTCGCCCCACGTGATGGAGATTAATGACGCGACCCCGGTGTTCTTTCCGGCGATGGTGCAGCAGGTGAAGTCGACGGACATGGAGACGCTGAAGGCCTACATGCGATTCAACGTGCTGTCGTCCTATGCGACACGACTCCCAAAGCGATTCGATGACGAGAATTTCGATTTCTATGGCCGCAAACTGAGCGGCCAGCCGGAGCAGGAAGCGCGCTGGAAGCGTTGCTCGAACGCGGTGAATGGAAACCTCGGCGAGGCGCTGGGTAAGGTTTATGTAGAGCAGTACTTCCCTGCAGAGAGCAAGGCGAAGATGGTAGAGATGGTGAAAGACATCGAGACGGCGATGGACAAGGACATCGATTCGCTGGACTGGATGAGCGCGGTCACAAAGGTGCGCGCGAAGGAGAAGCTGCACGCTGTGGCGAACAAGATCGGCTACCCGGATAAGTGGCGTGACTACTCCTCGCTCGAGGTGAAGCCGGACGATCCGGTGGGCGACCGGACTCGCGCGATCGAGTTCGAGAATGATCGCCAGTTGAACAAGATTGGCAAGCCAGTGGACCGAGGCGAGTGGGGAATGACACCGCCCACGGTCAACGCGGAGTACAACCCGAGCATGAACGACATCAACTTCCCGGCCGGGATTCTGCAGCCTTCGTTCTATGACAAGAACCAGGACGACGCCGTGAACTATGGCCACATCGGCGCAGTCATTGGACATGAGTTGACCCATGGTTTCGACGACCAGGGGAAAAAGTTTGATGGCAAAGGGAACCTGAGCGACTGGTGGACCCCTGAGGATACGAAAAAGTTTGAAGCGAAGACGGACTGCCTGGTGAAGGAGTACGGCGGTTTCACGGCAGTCGATGATGTCAAAGTAAACGGCAAGCTGACCCTGGGTGAGAATACGGCCGACAATGGTGGGCTGGTGCTGGCCTACATGGCTTACCTGGAACGGGCCAGGGCGAACGGCGTCGACCTGGGCACAAAGAAGGACGGGTATACGGAGCCGCAGCGTTTCTACATCGGGTTTGCGCAGAACTGGTGCGAGAACGCACGGCCGGAGATGGTGCGGAACCAGGTGCTGACCGATCCCCATTCGCCGGACCACTTCCGGGCAAATGGGGCGATCGTGAATCAGCCGGGATTTGCGGCTGCGTTTTCCTGCAAGAAGGGTGCACCGATGGTGCCGGTGGATAGCTGCAGGGTTTGGTGAGCCCCGCATCGGGGCTCTTGAAGACGAGTGCCACTATCAAACCGTCTCGCTCGCGCAAAGCTCGCATGGTAGATGGTAATTACTCTGCTCGTCTGTGCGAGAGTTGATGGATGGGGCGACGAAGGGCTTTGGCGTTTGGCGCTTGTGCGCTTGCAAGCGCGTTTTGGGGTTGTGGATTCTTCTTCGGGAAGATTGCACTGGCTGAGATGAGTGTGGGGCACATGGTGCTCTACCGCTTTGTGTTTGCGATGGTGGGGCTGTTGCCTCTGCTGGTGACGCATCCTCCACATTTCAATCGCAGGGAGTGGGGCGTGCTCGCGCTGGCATCCTTGCTGGGCGTGCCGCTACAGTTTCTGATCCAGTTTTACGGCTTGTCTCTAACGACTGTCTCGCATGCTTCGTTGATGGTGGGTACGATGCCTGTGTTGCTGGCGGTAGGAGCGGCAGTGTGGGCGCACGAACGCATGGACCTTACCGGCTGGCTGGCGCTGGCCGGATCAACGAGCGGAGCGGCAATGATCGCGCTTGGACGGCATGGAGCTGATGGAGGCTCAAGCGTGGCTGGTGATCTGCTGGTTGTCTTCGCGCTGATCATTTCTTTGTTCTGGATCTTTGCCAATAAACGTCTTATGGAACGGCACGGCCCTATCGCAGTTACGACGTACGGCCTGGCCCTGGGGACGGCGATGCTGCTCGTCTGGGTGCCGCTGCGATACGGAATGCCACCCGTAGCCCATGTGTCCTGGAAGGCATGGGCGGCGCTGGCGGCGAGCGGCGTGCTCTGTACCGCGACGACGACTCTGCTGTGGAACTATGGCTTGACCCAGGTGCCGGCGTCGCAGGCAGGAGTTCTCTTGAACATGGAGCCGCTGATGGGATCGCTGCTGGGTGTGATCGTGCTTGGCGAGAGACTGGGGCCGAGCGCATGGGCCGGGGGCGGACTAATCCTGGTGTCCGCAATCACATTGACGACTCGGTCAAAGACCCGTGTACGGGAAGCGGTGCCGATCGCGTAAATGCTTTGCTCGTGAAGCTCGATGTTTATCAGCGTGTCCTCTCTGTTCGAGTAGAGAAGTTGGGTGATCCGTGTTAACAGCGTCTCTGCCTCAGGGACGACGATAGACTCTGGGCATGGGTGATTCATCCGGCTGGGCCAGAGCGCTGAAGGGACTGCAGTGGGCGCGCGGGGCACGGGCGGGCGTGGCTGTCTGTGGGGCAATGGTTGCCTGTCACCTGCTGGGTGAACCGATGGGATGGGCGGCTCTTGGCGGATTCGAGGCAATCCTGGTCGACAACGGAGGCCCCTACCGGTCCCGGCTGGAGACGATGGCGACTCTGCTGACCGGCGGAGCAGTCGTGTGCGTGATGGGAGCAATGATCAGCGGAAGCTTCTGGGCCGGGATCCTGGTGACAGCGTTGGTGTGCTTCGCGGCGACCTTTGCAAGAGTTGCGTCGGATCGGATCGCTTCTACGAGCGTGATTATCCTGGTGCTTTACTTTGCGGGGTTCGGGCGAGAGACCCACAGCCTTACGGATGCAGGAGCAGCGGCTTTGCAGTTTGTGCTGGGTGGACTCTGGGCGGCGGCATTGAGCTTGATCCTGTGGCCCGTGGACCCGTTTCGTCCGGCAAAGGAGATGGTGTCGGCCTGTTATCAGGTCCTGGCGGAGTTCACCAAAGTGCGCTTCGCGGAGGATGGATTTCGTGGCACCTCTTCCAAGGGAGCGGGACCTGCGCACGGAGCGGCAGTGGCGCGGGAGCAGACAAGCGAGTTTCAGCGCACGATGCGGCTAAAGATGGAAGCGGCGCGGCGGGCGATTGGAACGGCTCCGGCGCGCGTCACAGCAAGAACCGTCCGAGCGCGCAACCTGGCCGTGCTGCTGGAAACAGCGGACATGTTGTTCGCGATCACGATGCGATGGCGTGAGATGGCACAGGACGAGCGCGATCCGGAGTCGGAAGAAGCTCGTCGCGGCCAGGCAGCGGTACGGGAAGCAGCGCAGTGGTTAAGCGGAGCAGAGCGCGCGATTGCGGAAGGTTTGCGGCATCGGCCCCGGGATGGGGCGGCTTCGTATCTTCCGGAGGGATCGCACTCGCTTGAACATGTTGAGCCGCGAAGGATGAGGCAGCGGTGGCCATTTGCAAAAGGAACGACACAAGCGCACCTGGTTAACGACGAGCGGGACGCACTGGAAAATGTACAGATCGCATTCGAGGCCGTGCGTGCAATCTGGAGCGGAGTGGAGTTGAAGGCCGGGCAGGCGGGCGCTCGTTGGGAGATGTTGACTCAAGCTGCCCCTGATCAGGACAACTCTGAAGATGCCCGCCCTCAATGGCTGGAGGCGCTGCGGGCGAACTGGACGAAGGACTCGGTGATGATGCGCCATGCGCTGCGAATGGGCATCGTAGGCGGCATGGACATTGTGCTGATGCGGTTGACGCATGTGCGGCATGGGACGTGGTTGGCGATGACCTCGATTATTGTGCTTCAACCCTATGGCTCCGGCACGCTGCGAAGAGGAGTGGAACGGGTGGGCGGCACGATCGCGGGAGGCGTAATCGCGGCAGTGCTGGCTACGGCGATCCATAGCCAGATGGGGCTGATTGTGGCGATCACCGTCGTCTCCGCCTTGACGCTGGCGACTTATGCGGTGAACTATGCCTGGTACTGCTTTTTCCTGACGCCAACCTTCGTGCTGATGTCGATGCCGTACTTCCGTGACTGGCAGTATGCGGGGGTCCGCATGGCGAATACCTTGCTGGGAGCGATCGTTGCCGTGCTCGCAATGCGCTTTCTGTGGCCGAAACGGGAGCAGTTGGAGCTAGGCCGGTTGCTAGGACGCGGCGCAAAGGCCGATGCGGCCTATCTTCAAGCGATGATGCAGTTCTGGCAGACCGATCCCGCGGCTCGCAGGCTTGCGGAGCGGCAGGTGATCGCTCCAGCAAGACGGCTCTCGGGACTGGCTATCAATGACGCTGAAGAATCCCTGGATCGAATGATGTTGGAGCCGGTTTTCGGGCGCAAGGCGTTGGAGGGACATATCCAGACCGAGGCTCTGACGTTCGTCACATACCTGCGAAGGCTGATGCGGGTAGCGACAACGTTGACCATTGTGGGCTCGGGCGGAGAGAAGACGGTAGGCAGGGTAAGAGCGATCGTCGACCGGATGGAGGCTCTTGGCGGAGCTCTGATGGGTGACGCAAAGTTGGCAATGGCCGCAAGTTCTCCCGGGGAGGAAGAGGCAGCAGGATCAACTCTCGAAGAGCAGCAGATGCGCAGGATGGAACGGCAGGTGGGCGTCCTGGAGCGAGCAGCGGCAGAACTCCTGGGCAAGACTCTGGGCTAAGTTGCTAGTCGATCACACGAGCTTGGAAGTTCCTTCCCTGGCAGGTAATCGGGAAGCTTGCTTAGCTGCTTGCGGCAATCACCGTAACGGTCACGGCGCTGGAGGTGCTGGTTGCATAGCTGCTGTCGCCGACGTAGGTGGCAGTAAGTGGATCGGTACCGACAGGCAACGTTGTGGTTGCGAACGTAGCGGTTCCACTGCTGATCACGATCGTGCCAATCAACGTGGTGCCATTGTAGAACGTTACATTTCCTGTTGCCGCGGACGAAGACAACGTCACAACAAGTGAGACTGAGGTTCCGTAAGAGACGCTTGTAGCAGAAGCGGCGAGGACGATGGTGGTCGCGGTAAGATCGGAATCGATGACGACGCTCAGAGCGCTTGAGGTGCTACCGGTGTAGGTGTTGTCTCCCGCGTAGACTGCCGAAATCGAGTGTGTTCCCACGGCGAGCGTGGCGCTGGTGAAAGTCGCAACCCCGGAGCTCAGTGTGCCGGTGCCAAGGCTCGTGGTCCCGTCGTAGAACGTTACCGTGCCGGTCGCATCGGCTATCGAGACGGTTGCCGTGAAGGTCAGGGACGTTTCAAAAGTCGCGGACGTGGCTGAGCTTGTCAGCGTGGTTGTCGTAGTGTCATCCGGGAAGAAGTTAGCGCAGCCCGCGAGACTGCTCACTATGACGAAGAGCAGAGTGACGCGCAGTGCCAAGTCGAGATACTTCAGTGCATGCTTCTTCATTGATAAATCCTGGCGACTCGATGTGGCGCAGTCCTTCCCCTGGCTTCTGAGACGTGTTCCCGGCTCTGTCGATTACAAGCCGCCAGATGGAGCCTGTGCTTCTTTGACTGAAGCCTTCGAGTAAATGGGATGAAATTCCCGTGCTATTCTCCGGGTATTGTGACGAACCTCTACCTCTCTTCCCTTCTGCTCCTTGTGAGTGGTCCCGTCGGAACTATGGCTCAGACTGCACCGGCGATTGCGCCGGTTGAGAGCACGATGATCCGGTCGGTGGATACGCAGAATAGGGCGGCTTTGGCGCTGCTCGAGAAGCTCGTCAACATCAATAGCGGCACGATGAACCTCCCAGGCGTCATCGCGGTGAAGGATGAGATCGTGCCAAGGCTGGGAGCGCTTGGATTCAAAGTGACGTGGGTTCCGATGGACCAGGCACAGCGGGCAGGCGATCTCGTAGCAGTTCACGCTTGTCCGCTTGGTGCTGGCGAGTGCGGGAAGCGGCTGCTGCTGATCGGGCACATGGACACGGTGTTCGAGAAGGACAGCAGCTTCCAAACCTACGCAGTGTTGCCCGGCAACAACGGCAACGTCGCGACAGGGCCGGGCACGAACGACATGAAGGGTGGTCTGGTGGTGATGCTGGTAGCGCTGGGAGCGATGCAGTCCGCAGGAGTGCTGGATACGACGGAGATTCGCATTGTGCTGAGCGGCGATGAAGAGCGGCATGGCGAACCGGTTGAGGTCACGCGGCGGGACATGATCGACGCGGCGAAGAGCAGCGATGTTGCGCTTGAGTTCGAGAGTGGCGTGCGGCTTAAGGGTGTGGATACGGCGAGCATCTCAAGACGGAGCTCGATCACATGGCATCTGGACACGACAGGCAAGAGCGGGCACTCTTCGCAGATCTTCTCGGAGAACATGGGGGCGGGGGCGATCTACGAGATCACTCGGATCATCGATGCGTTCCGGACGCAGTTGCCGGAGGCAGGGCTGACGTTCAACGTGGGATTGATTGTAGGCGGAGCTACCGCAGCTTTAAATGACACGAAGCTGGGTGGCTCGGCCACCGGTAAGGCAAACGTGGTGCCTCCCATGGCAATGGCGATTGGAGATATACGGACGCTCGACGAGGGACAGACGGAGCGGGTGGAAGACAAGATGCGCAACCTCGTGGGCAAGCATCTGCCGAAGACAGGAGCGACGCTCTCGTTTGATGAGGGGTACCCGCCGATGCCGGTCACGGAAGCGGGGCACGATCTGGTGAAGCAGTTGAATGCGGTCAACCAGACGCTGGGATATCCGGCGATGCCGGAGCTGGATCCCATGCTAAGAGGCGCCGGCGATATCTCTTACGTGGCACCGTATGTTCCGGGGCTGGTGGGTGTGGGCGCGATGGGTGAAGGAGCCCACGCGGATACGGAGATCGTGTTTCTGGATTCCATTGCAAAGCAGGCAAAGCGAAACGCGGTGTTGATGTACCGGCTGAGCCAGCAGAAGTAAGTACTAACCCATACAGGAGTTCGTGCTTCTTCTTAGCCCTTGCCTTTCTGAGCGAGGCGAGCAATACTCGCAGGCTTGCCTGGGCGCGGCACCCTGACCGGAGAGAGTTGAGCTTCAATCGATGCTCTTGCGCTGCGGAGGATAACGTTCGCTGCCTTCTCTTCCATCGCTATGCCGGCGAGGGTTACTGCTCCTACCATCGTGTTGACAATGCTCCGCGCAACTACAAGCGGACTAGGTAAGGCGAGATCCTGGATGAGGGTGGCGAGAAATCGAACCAGCCTTTCGTAGCCTTCGATGGAGATGGCTCGCACCTTTGGATCGGCGTGGCTGAGTTCCGTACCAAGCGTGGAAAGCGGGCACAGATAGGCTGCCTCGCCTGATCCAGGACGTCCGCTCTGCGCTTGCTTCAGGTAGAGAGACACGACGTGCAACACCGACTCCGTAGCAGGTCTTGCGGAGATCTCGCTCTCAAACATCACGAAGAGACGGTCAAAGGCACGCTTGATCGCTTCAGCAATCAGCTGTTCCTTCGATTCGAAATGGCCGTAGAAGGCACCCTGCGTTAACCCAGTGGCGGACATGATGTCGCGCACGCCTACAGAGCCTATGCCCCGTTCGAGAAACATTTCGGAAGCAGTTGCGAGAATCTGCTCGCGCGTTTCCGCTGCGTCCTCTCGGGATCTGCGCATATTTTCCTCCTGCTTAAAACTACTCTGCATCGTTTATATTACAGGTGCTATCTAAATGTGCAGATTGGCAGTGAACTCTGAAACGAAAGGGCAGCCCAGACAGGCTGCGGAGTGAATGAGATGAGCGAAGCGAAGATTCTGGTGACGGGAGCAACAGGCGCAACGGGAAAAGAAACGGTGCGGCTGCTGCTCGCGAGCGGTCAGGCAGTACGAGCGCTGGTCCGCAAAGAGGACGATCGCGCAGCGGCTTTGCGGAGCTCTGGCGTAGAGACGGTCGTTGGCGACTTGAGAAACTTTGAGTCGGTCCGCGCCGCTCTGGAGGGCATCCGAAGCGCTTACTTCGTCTTCCCGATCGAGCCGGGCATTCTGCAAGGCACGGCGTACTTCGCTCAAGCCGCGAAGGAGGCTGGCGTTCAAGCAATTGTGAATATGTCACAAGCCACAGCGCGGCGCATCGCGAAGAGCCACGCGGCGCAAGATCATTGGATTGCAGAACGAGTCTTTGACTGGTCGGGTGTTCCGGTGACTCATCTGCGGCCGACGTTCTTTGCCGAGTGGGTGCTTTACTGGGCCGGATTCATCAAGGCAGGCCTCTTACCACTGCCCTTTGGAAGTGGCCGGCACGCACCCATTGCCGCTGAGGATCAGGCGCGGGTTATCGCCAAGATCCTGGTCGCGCCCGAGAGCCACAAAGGAAAGACATATCCTCTGTTTGGCGCAAAGGAGATCTCCTTTCCGGAGATGGCGGAGGAGGTTGGGCAGATTCTCGGCAAGCCGGTCCACTACCAGTACACAGACGTGCCTTCGCTGAAACGACTGGCGAAGGAAAACGGAAAGGAATTTAACGACTTCTTCTGGCAGCACCTTACCGAGATTGCTCTTGATCACCAGGACGGGGTCTTTGCTGGGACAAACGACCTGGTCGAAACCATCGGTGGCAGGCCGCCTCTCACACTGAGGCAGTTCGTAGAGAAGCATCGCGCCGAACTTACCGCATAATGCCGTCCAGTCCGCTCGATGCAGCTAAACCCCAGGCACATTCACTCCAGGAGGAACTTATGAAGTCGCTCGCTCGCGTTATCACCCTGTCTCTTCTGCTTTTGCCCTTCAACAGCCCGGCACAGACGCCTGCGCCCACCCCGCTGCCGAAGGTGACAACCAATCGGATCCTTGCGATTGGTCGCTTCAATGCTCCGCCCACACCGGAGCAGTTCAAGCTGTTGGCGTCGCAGGAGGTGCCGGACACGCTTCGCCTGTATCTGGCCGGGAAGATCGACCAGTGGTACTCAATTCAGAATGACTATGGCGTTGTCTTCATCCTCAATGCGACGTCAGTGGAAGAGGCGAGTGCGATGCTTGAAAAGCTTCCGTTGGGACAGGCAAAGCTGATGACCTTTCAACTGATTCCGCTGGGACCAATCAGCCCGCTCGGTCTGCTGCTGCAGCATCCGGATAAACCGGTCCAGTAACGCGACACGAGCGCGAGGAGCCAACCTGGGTCGTTCACCCAGGCTGGCGGTGGGTTGCACCCGTGGCCGAAGTTGATGGCGTATTCCATCAGCATCATTCAAAACGCGGATTACCTGAGTCCTGAGGAGAAGCGGGACATTTTGTACAACAATGCGGTGCGGTTTTGCGGCTTCCGGCGGCCAAATAAAAGCAGATTCCCTGCGGGAATGACAAACAAAGGGCGATGGTACGCCTCACCCGGTCCAGCATTTCGCTAAGCGACGGAGATCGTGGCTTCGATCTTTCTGGCGGTGCGGTGCCAGCTGGTGATGAGGGCTGCACCGGCGATGATAAGACCGGTGCAGAGGCCGCTCCAGAGACCGACCGCGCCCATCTTGTAGTGGAAGCCGAGCAGGATGCCGATGGGCATGCCGATGACCCAGTAGCCGCACAGATGGACGAAGAGGCCGGTGTGGGTGTTCCCTGCTCCGCGAAGTGCGCCGGTGGCGGTGATCTGGAGGCCGTCGAAGAACTGGAAGGCGGCGGCGATCAGCAATAGAGGGACGGCCGCGGCAATGACTCCGGGATCAGCGGTGAAGGCGCGGGCGATGGTGTGCGGGAGGGCGAGGAGTACGGCCGAGGCGCAGAGCATGAAGGCGGCTCCGATGCCAATGGCGGTCCAGCCCGCGCCGGCAGCTTCAGCGGGAGCCTTACGACCGATCGCCTGCCCCACGCGCACAGACGCGGCAGCCGAGATGGCGAAGGGCACCATAAAGGTGATGCTGGCGATGTTCAGCGCGATTTCGTGGCCGGCGAGCGGCAGCGGACCAAAGGTTCCGATGAGATAGGTGACCGCGGCAAAGATGGAGATCTCGACGAAGATCTGCGCGCCAACGGGTGCTCCGAAGAGGGCGAGTTGTTTGAGGCTTGCGGCTTCAATCCGACGGGACATGGTGCGGAGGCCGTAGGAGTGTTTGCGATCAAAGTACCAGATTGCGGCGATGAAGAAGAGCGCCATGTAGAGCCGGGCGAGGGCGGTCGAGATGGCCGCGCCGACTACTCCGTGGCTGGACATTGTGTAAGAACCGAATTGGTGCGGGAAGAGGAAGAGCCAGTCGAGGGCGGCGTTGACGACGTTCGCCGTTACCGCTGTGATCGCGATGGCGGCGACGTGATTGAACGCCTGCAGATAGCGGCGCAGGGTCAGGGCGAGCATCAACGCTGGCGTGCCGGTGTTGAGGATGCGGAGGAAGGTAACGGCCTGGTCGCGGATGACGGGATCGGCCGGGAAGTGAAGGAGAGCGAACGACGCGGCGTGCACGACGGACATCAGCACGGCGCTCAAAATGGCAGCGAGGAGGACACCATGGAGCAGCCAGCGGTTGGCTTCGTCGAATTTACCTGCTCCATGGGATTGCGAGAGATAGGTGTCGAGGCCGAAGAGGATGCCTCCGATGCCGAAGGCGAGCGTGTTGTAGAGCACCTGCGCGAGCGCCACGGCGGATATGGTGATGGCTGGGTGTGGCAGGTGGCCCACCATCACGGTGTCGACGACAGCCATGAACATCCATCCCACCTCGGCCAGGATGAGCGGCAGGGCAAGCGTAAGGACGGAACGGATTTGCGTGCGGAGCTGGTTGCGGATCAGCGACATCTGACGTCAGGTCCTCTTATTCAGTGCGAGAACCTGATTCTAGTGTGTTCCGTCCTGTGGCGTAGAGACTGGTAACGCAGATTTACTACGGAATGACAAGCAAAGTCGGGGGCAATGGCCTACTCGGCTGCGAGGCAGTTGCTGTCGAGATGGTAGAGGCGGATGCGATCCCCCGCGTAGAGATTGTAGGGATCGTCGGGGAAGAGATCGAGCGTCGAGGTGATGCAGCGCTGGATCTTTCCGTCAGCGTAGCCTCCTCGAAGCGGCATCCATGCATAGAACATCTGCGGCGACTCGAGGATGTAATCAATGTGCCGCTTGACGAGGTACTGCGCGAGTGTGCCGGACTTCGCATAAGGAAGAATGCTGTCGTTGATCAGGCCGTCGAGGTTGGTGAGATTGCCGTGGGTGAAGAAGCCGATGATGCCTGCGTTGAAGGAACCAGCGTGGTCGACTTCGGGATGCGTGTGGAGATAGATGCCGGAGCGGTACATGGCCTCCTGCCACTGGAAGGTAGGCGTAAGACTGAAGGCGAAGCCGGGCACGCAAAGAAGAACGACGAAGCTGTAGACGAGCGCTTTGCTGCGCTGCAACAAATAGGCGAAGGCAGCGCCGGACAGCAGCGCGGCAGGAGCGGCAAGGTTGGCAACGTACCAGTTCTGCACTGCGGCGTCGAGGCTGTAAAACGCCGAGTAGCAGAGCAGGACGGCGATCAGGCCGAAGAGGATACCTTGCGCGGCCGTGTTCTTCACCTGGCGAATGGCTCGGTAGAGACCGCTGACTATGGGTATAAGGATGACAAGCCGCAGGACGTTGATGACGAGGTTGGCGGCGACAAGCGAGCCCATGCTATTCGCGAGGAAGAACTTCTCGTTGAAGAGCGGATTGAAGAAGCTGGCGATGACGAAAAGGGTATCCACCAGGGGCAGCGAGCGCGGCATGACGTGCGTCCAGAAGACCTTCTGTTGCGCGCTGGACTGGACCCAATGTCCGGAGACCCAATGGGTATGCAGGAAAGTGGTTGCGAGGCCGAGGACGGCACCGCCCAGGACGAGGCCCGCTGCGACCGGCATTGAGACTTCGACCTTCCCGCGCTTCCAGAGGATGGCCAGCGTGACAAGCAAGAGGAACGCGAGTAAGCCGGTATCGCTGCGCGACATCATGAGTAAGAAGCCGAGCAGGACCGATCCGACCATCGTGGCCGGGGTAAGACAAATACGTTCGCGGGCCAACAGCCAGATGACAGCCGAGGAGGCAAGGATGGTGATGACCGATTCCATCAGCCAGCCTGCCTGTTCGAGGCAGATGGCTGAGAGAAAGACAATGGCAACGCCGGGAACGATGTTCCGGACGAGGATGCGGCGGCCGGTGATCGCGACGAGATACGCAGCCAGGGCAAGGCAGCAGACCTGGAAGACGCCTGCGATGGCAAAGATCTGGTGGAGGGTTGCACTCGGCGCGACGCGGAATAAGAGCACCATCAGGTAGCCCCACAGCATGTGCAGACCGCTGGAGGGCTCGACTCCATCGAAGGTCCAACGGCCAAGCGCAGCAAAGTTGCGGGCAGGGGCGAGATAGTAGAAAGCGTCGTCAGGAATGTGCTGGACGAGGTTGCCGTCCGGGAGCCGAAAGAGGAGACCGATACGAAGCAGGCCGGCGCAGAAGACTATGGCTGCCAGGGCCTTCTCGCTGGCACCCGACGAGCTTGGCGCGGAACTGTCGTTCATCGGTGTCCTTTGCGGATTGCGCCTGAGATTGCTGGCGCGTGTCGTTCAGCTTCTGGAGGGCCGTCAGAAAGCAGGCTTACTCGTTGATTCTTTGAAGATAGCATCCTGGCGCATGCGATCTGTGACCAGATTGTGGGAGTGTAAGAGCCCTATTGGGGAGATAGTTGCTCTCAAAATTCAGGAAAGAGAAAGCTTGTGGAGCTTGATGCTGCGGGCAGTTTGAAAACCAAGCTTCAAATAGAGATTGACAGCGGGCGTGTTCGTCGCCGCGACGTGGAGCCACGGGATGATGTTGCGCAAGCGATCAAAACGAGCGAGGTGCCAGAGCATCTGTGCGGCGTGGCCCTGGCCCCGGTAACCGGGATGGGTACAGATGCCGCTCATCTCCGAGTAGCCGGGAAAGCAGAGGCGCTCGCCGCCCAGGGCGATCAACTCTTTCGTCGGTGAGTAGATGCCAAAGTAGTCGCCCATCTCGCAGGTGCGCGGACGGAAGAAGCCGGGAAAGGCTATGTCGGTGAGGGCGACCATCTCCGGTGCCTGGGTGCAGGTGAGTGGGACGATTGCAGGGTTGGGCGCGGGGACTTCGATGCCTGCGGGGAGGACCATCTGGAGGACGTCGATGGTGGTTTCGAGATTTAGACCAGCGGCCTCGGAGTCCGCTTCGCCCATCGCGGCGACCCAGACGTACTCGTCGGGGCTGAGAAGGGTGCGGAGGTCGCTAAGAGCATTCGTAGTCGGAGATGTGACGGCGGCGAAAGGTGTCACGGCCGCGGGGTAGCGAGTGGCTTCGCCATGCGTGATGGCGAGGTGCGCGTGGGTAGTCTGGAGCGCGGCGAGGACGGGATTGAGGAACAGAGGTTCGGGCAGGAGGGTCATGGGTTCTTTTGTCGGGTATATGGTGCATGGACTCGTGGGAGAAAGAGTCGGCGGCGTGGGGGATGTGGAGTCTCTCGGGATCCTCCACTCCGCTCAGGATGCCGGCAAGAACAAAGCGGGTACTTCACCTGCGGCGAAGGATGACAGGGTTCATGGGCGATGATCGATTTCGCTATCCAAACGAAAGCTTATTGCGGCGTGATGATTCCTCCCACGGGAAGACTGGTGGGCAGTGATCCTGGGCGGCGGAGGTGCATCGCTTCAGCAGTCATGTCGGCGTATTTGAGGCCCGCACCGGTGTTGAAGAGAACAACGCGGTCGGTGGGCGAGAGTTCTCCGGTGGCGAGGAGTTGGTCGTATGCGGCGGTGGCGGCTGCGCCCTCGGGGGAGAGGAAGATGCCTTCGTGCTTCGCATAATCGAGGATGGAGGCAAGGATGGCTTCGTCGTCCACTGCGATGGCCTTACCGCCGGAGTGGCGGACGATGTCGAGGATGATGGAGTCGCCGTAGGGTTTTGGGACGCGGAGACCGGAGGCGAAGGTGGCGGCGTTCTGAAAGAACTCGCTGGCGGGTTTGTCCTCGTCGAAGGCGCGGGCTACGGGAGCGCAGCCGGCGGCTTGCAGCGCATACATACGTGGGCGCCTGCTTCCCTGTTCGATCCAGCCGAGCTGTTCCATCTCTTCGAAGGCCTTCCACATGCCGATCAGGCCCACTCCGCCGCCGGTGGGGTAGAAGACGGCGTCGGGGTAGGTCCAGTGGAGCTGCTCGACGAGTTCGTAGCCCATGGTCTTTTTGCCTTCGACGCGGAAGGGTTCTTTGAGGGTGGAGATGTCGAACCAGACTTGATCGGCGGGCGTGTTGGCGGCGCGCTGGGAGGCGATCTCGGCGGCGACGAGGCGGGCGCAGTCGGAGATGAGGCCATCGACCATGTACACGTCGGCTCCGTAGACAACGCCCTCGAGGTAGTTGGCGAAGGGAACGTCCTGCGGCATGTAGAGGTGGGCGGAGATGCCGGCGGCTGCGGCATAGGCGGCGAGCGCTCCGGCGGCGTTGCCCGCGGAGGGGACGGCGAGGTGTTTGAGGCCGTAGTGCCTCGCCATGGAGACTGCGAGCGAGAGGCCGCGCGCCTTAAAGGTTCCGGTGGGATTCGCGCCTTCTTCCTTGATCAAGAGGCCGGGGTAGCGCTTGCTCTGAAGCATGGGCGTCCAGCCTTCGCCGAGGGTGACGGGGGTGACATCAGGAAGGACCGAGGCGTAGCGCCACATGCCGAGGGAGGTCGGCAGTGCGGCGGCGCGGGCTGCTGGCTCCTCGCGGGAGGTGGAGCGCTTCAGGGCGTCCATGTCGTAGCGGACGTAGAGGGCTCCGGCGCAGAGGGGGCAGAGGGTTTGCGGGGCTTCAGCAGAGACATGGTGGTGGCAGCGGGAACATTCGAGGGAGGTAATCTGCGGCATGCGTCTATGTTACCGACTTGTGGTTACCGACTTGTGGTTCACCGGTTCGATCAGCTTTTGGCGAGGAGGACCTGACGACGGCCTTCCATACAGTGAGACCTTGCCGGCCACATCTTGAAGAAACGCCGAGTCCGCTCAAGCAGTACTGCTACTCCTACTTGGGGCGCGTCAAATGCACCATGAAGACGATTACCCTTGAAGAACATTTCGTTACGCGGGACTTTATAAAAGCCACCGTTGGCGACGACACTAACATTCCAGCAAACATGCGGCACATTCAGGCGCAACTGCTGGATCTTGGCGCAGGTCGCGTCCGCGCCATGGACGAAGGCGGCGTTGACGTCCAGGTTCTCTCCCTGGCCGCATTGGGCGTCGAGAAGTTAGCGCCTGCGGATCAGACAGCGGTCTTTCGCGGCGTTCACGATGAGCTGGCTTCCGCCATTCAGGCGCATCCAGATCGCCTGAAGGCATTTTGTACACCCGCTCTCAAAGAGCCCGCGAATGCAGTGCGCGAACTGGAACGAACCCTCAAGCTGCCCGGATTTGTCGGTGTACTCCTCGATGGAACCACCGACGGCAAGTTCCTCGATGATCCTGCCTTCTTTCCAGTTCTCGAAGCCGCTGCATCGCTTGGCGTTCCCGTCTATATCCATCCTGCGTCTCCGCCTGAACCGGTTATGCGCGCCTACTACTCCGGGCTTCCAGGAGACACTGGCCATCTTCTCTCAATTGCCGGCTGGGGATGGCATTCGGAGACGGCGATCCACATACTCCGCCTTATCCTTGCCGGTGTGTTCGACAGGCTCCCACAGTTGCAGGTGATCGTCGGACATATGGGCGAAGGCCTTCCATATGCCCTGGCGCGGAGCAATGGAGTTTTGACCCCCGCCGCGAAACACCTCAAGCGCAGCATCGCCGAGACCTTTCAACAGCAGGTGCATGTCACAACCAGCGGTTACTTTACCAAGCCGCCGTTCGACTGCGCCCGTGCGGTTCTTGGTCTCGACCGATTGATGTACTCCGTGGATTACCCGTTCAGCTCCAACACGAAAGGCAAGGACTTTCTTGCCCTTCTCGACTTGAACGATGTGGACCTGGCGAAGCTTACGCATGCGAATGCCGAGAAGCTCCTAAAGCTCTAATGGCCAAGGTGTCTTTCGAAGAAAAGGACAATTTCGCTGAAGGCTTCTTTGGTCTCCGGTGCCTGATCATCCATCGCGTACTGAGCGTGTGATTGGCCGTCAAAGACCTGCAGTTGCGCATCAATCCCTGCCTCGCGGAGTTTGCGATGCACCCGGACGGTATTGCTAAGAAGAAGGTCGCGGGTGCCAGACGTCAGAATCGCAGGCGGAAATGCACTCATGTCTCCGTAGACGGGCGAGAGCAACGGGTCAGCGAGATCATGCCCATGTGCGTACACGACCGTAGCGGCGTGGCAGAAGCCATTGCGCGAGACAAGAACGTTATCGACCATCTCGTTGGTGTAGAAGGAGTCGCCCGTCCGGGTGACATCGGACATGGGTGTCCCGGGAGCAATTGCGCCTGGCATGGGTAAACCAAGCTGCTTTGCGCGGAGCATCATCTCAAGAGTCAGAGCTCCACCTGCGGATGTCCCAAAGACGGCTACATTCTTCGGGTCGGTCGTCTTCAGAACAGCGCTGTAGACCTTCATTGCATCGTCGAGTGCGGCCGGGAAGTATGCTTCGGGCGGCATACGGTAGTCGACGGAGATCACTTTATAGTGGCCAAAGCCGGCCATCAGGATTGCCTCGGACGTTCCGGACTCGCCCGGCTGCAGAACATAGCAGCCGCCATGAACGTGGATGAGCGTCTTGCCTTGGTGATTGGGCGGAATGAGCTCGGGTGTGACGACAAAGACACGAACGCCTTCGATTGTCTCTGCCTTGACGGAGACGTGAAGGCGTTGACGAAGTGCCGGGAGCTTCAGGACGGCTGTTGCTGCCTGCTCATCAGCGAACTTTCGCCACTCGGCACCAGTGTTGAACGATTGGTTCCAGGTTGGATTGAGTGGACCCCCAATCAGCTTCTGCATTTCAGGGCTGACGTCCGTGGGGAATGGGAGGTTCCTCGCAGGTATCTGCCGTTCACTCCCTGCGACGGTCTGGGCCCGTACTGGGAGGATCACTGTCGCCACACCCAGCAGGAGGAGTAGAGTTCCGGTTTTCATGGTTTTGCATACGATGCGCTCTCAACCTCTGCGTTTGTTCAGGAGAAGGTCCAGTAAACGGGGATGGTGATAAACGTCTCAAAATTTGAAGACGCAGAAAAACGCCGGCCTGAGAAGACCGTTATGAAGCACTTCAAGAGCGACTGCTAATGGGCTTTGAGCCAGCGGCGGGCGGTGAACTCGGTCGCGATGCTGGCGGAGAGCAGGATGAGGCTGATGGTGAAGGCGCTGACGACCCAGCCAATCTCCATGCGGCCCTTGAGCATGAACCTGTCGAGCAGGGCCAGCACGAGGACGAGCACTGCCGCTTCGGCAAAGAAGGCCGAGCAGCGATGCGAGGAGATGGCGATGAAGTCGATGAGCGCGGAGGAGGTCTTCTGAGGGCTTCCGTCTCCGCCTGCGGGGAGCAGGACAAGACGTGGACCGGTGGGTGCTGCGAACTCAGAGGACGGTTGTGGACCGATTGCTGTTGCTGTGAAAAGACTCCGTAAGGAGTTTGCTGCATTTTTGTGAAACATAGAAGGCCTTTGTGTTGCCTATGACAATGATCCCGCAGGACCACGTGAATGTCGAGTGAATTTCCCGTAAATCGTTCATTGTGGAATGTTTACGGATCTATATCCCTTTGGAATGAGACAATTGTAGAGTGAGCGACTCGGTGAGTGACAGGGTTCGGCCGCGGCTGATCGCAATTGACATCGATGGAACTCTGCTCGGGCTCGACGGTAAGGTGAGCGCGCGCAACCTCGCAGCGATGCAGGCCGCGCGCGACGCAGGAATCGAAGTTGTCGTCGCCACCGGCCGGCGGCATTCCTATGCGATGCGGGTTCTGCGCGGCCTGAAGTTTCCGGAGGACGACGTGCTTGTGACTTCGAATGGCACGGTGGTTCGTACGGTCGGTGCGAGGCTGATCGAGCGAACATTTCTGCCGCACGAGACGGCGATGTGGCTGTGTAGTCACCTGGATGGATTTCGCAACGCCATGGTGATCACGTTCGACATGGTGCAGTCCGATGGCGACGATGCAAAGGGTGCGCTGGTCGTCGAGGAGTTTGAGGGACTGCATGGCAGCATCGAGAAATGGATGATTGCTAATGCGCCCTACATCGAACGGGTGGTGCCGATCGAAGACGCGCTGCGGGCGCGGGAACTGGCCGGTGAAGCTCCAATCCAGATGATGTTGTGCGGAGGCATCGAGCGGATGCGGCGGGCGGAGGCTCGGCTGCTGGAGAATGCCGGTGTATTTTCGGTAGGAGTGACGGCTCCGGAACTGTTTGCCAGCGCCAAGGTGACCTTGAGCCGAACCGAGTATCCAGAGCGCGACTTGAGCCTGGTCGACATTCTTCCGGCGGGGTGCTCAAAGGGCGCGGCGCTGCGACGCGTGGCAGCACTGCAAGGGATCACGATGAACGAGATGATGGCGATTGGCGACAACTGGAACGACGTCTCGATGCTCGAAGTTGCAGGGTGGCCGGTGGTGATGGAGAACGCTCCCGATGATTTGAAGGAGCTGGCCCTGCTCAGCGGTTGGACCCTCGGCGGACATCATCTACGGGACGGTGTAGCGGAGGCGATCGAGGCGGCGCTCGCAATGCCTCTAACACCTATTGTGGAGCAGGAAGAACAGGTCCTGAGTGGTAGCCTAAGGGCGTGAGCATTCTTGCGACATGGCGGCGGGCGATGCGGAGCGGAGTTGTACTGGCCGCACTGTGTGGCGTAGCGGGTTCGCTCCTCGCGGCGGAACACGTGACGCTGCGGAATGGGTTCGAGATCGATTGCGCGCGGCGCGAGCCAATTGACGGCGACAAGTTTCGCTTGTACCTGCTCCCAACAAGCGCGGGCAGTGAGGCCAGCTACATCGATGTGGCGACAGGTTCGGTGCTGGGCGTAGAGACGTTCCCAGATCCGGTGATCGAAATAAAGGCCGGAAAGCTCGAAATAAGGAATTCGGCTGAACTGACCGCCACCGAGATGCACACCATGCTGGCCAAGGCGGGCTCGCAGCACCACATCGACGCCGACCTGCTCGCCTCCATTGTAAAGGCTGAGAGCGGCGGCAACGTCCGGGCCGTGTCACGGACAGGTGCGCAAGGCTTGATGCAACTGATGCCGGGAACTGCTGGCGAAATGGGTGTGAGCGACGCTTTCCGGCCGGAGCAGAACATTGCGGGCGGCACGGCCTATCTGGACCAGTTGCTGGTGCGGTACCACGACAACGCAGCGCTGGCGCTGGCAGCGTACAACGCCGGCCCGGGCGCGGTAGACAAGTATCACGGCGTGCCTCCGTACCGCGAGACTCGGGCATATGTGGCGCGGGTGATTCGGGAGTTCAACCGGCGGAAGCTGCAGGCAGCGGCATCGAACCGGTCGCAGGAAAAGAGCCAGATCGCAGGCCTGAGTCGATGAAAAAACAAAATGGGATTCTGTGGTTTGCCGCGCTCGCAGTCCTGGCCATTCTTATTGTGGTCTTTCGAGACAAGCTCCATATCAACTTCGATTGGGCGATGTTCTGGTCGCAGTTGACGCACGTTGACTGGCGTCCTGAAGCGGCGGCCGTGGCTCTCATCTATGCCATGTTCTGGATGCGTGCCGCGCGCTGGGCCGTCCTGGTCTCCCCTTCCAAGAAAATTGGATATTTTTCTACGGTTGGATCACAGTTCATCGGCTTTACAGCCGTGGGTCTGTTTGGACGCCTCGCGGATCTGACCCGGCCCTACCTGATCGCGAAGAAGGTACAGCTCACTCTCAGTTCGCAGATCGCCGTCTACACGATCGAAAGGATGTTCGACCTCGGAGCAGCGGCCATCATCTTTTCGATCGCCCTGGCCTTCACGCCAAAGAACCTGCCGCAGCATGCCGTATTCGCCAAGACGGGAATCTTCAGCCTTGGATTGACGCTGGCACTGGCGATCTTTGCGCTTCTGGTGCGGGCGGTTGGCGGAGTAGTGGCTGGATTTTGCAGAAGCGTTCTTGGGCATCTTTCGAAGGGTGCGGCGGAGAGCATCAGCCAGAAGATCCTCGACTTTCGCGATGGCCTGAACGCGCTTTCGTCTTTCAAGGACTTTGCGATCGTCCTGGCGATGTCCCTGACGATGTGGGCGGCGATTGGCCTCTCTTACGTCGAGGTCCTGCACGGCTTTGTCGACACGAAGGAACTCGCAACCATCAGCTATTCGCAGACGATGCTGCTGATGGCCGCAAGCATTGGCGGCTCCATGGTGCAGTTGCCGATCGTCGGCTGGTTCACCCAGATCGGCGTGACGGCAACGGCGATGCGGACGTTCTTCGGGGCACCGATTGAATCGGCGACGGCATGCGGCGCGCTGCTGCTCCTCGTTCTCTCGTTGAGCATTCTGCCGGCGGGTCTTCTCTTCGCGCAGATCGGGCGAGTGAGCCTGAAGCAGGCGGCGGAAGAGAGCAGCGCGGCTGCCGAAACGGAGTCCGCAGCAGTCTCTGACTCGATCCCGAGCTGATTCGGCTGGCCTGTTCCGCTGCTAGAATCATCCTTGCTAATGAGATGCCCCTATTGTGGATTTGCGCAGGATCGAGTCGTAGACTCGCGTGAGAGTAAAGAGGCGGACTCGATTCGCCGCCGCCGTGAATGTGAGGGCTGCAACAAGCGCTTCACGACGTATGAACGCATCGACGAAATCCCCTACATGGTTGTGAAGAAGGACGGGCGCCGGGAGAAGTTCGACCGGCAGAAGGTCCTGAGCGGTCTGCTGCATGCCTGCGAGAAGCGGCCAATTGCGGGCGTGAAGCTGGAGGAGATTGTCGATTCGACTGAGGCCTTTGTTGTGGACTCCCCGGAGCGGGAACGGTCTACAAGTGAAGTGGGCGAGTTGATTATGAGCCGGCTGAAAGAGATCGACACGGTTGCGTATATTCGGTTCGCAAGCGTATATCGGGACTTCAAGGATGTGCGGGAGTTCAAGGCGGAACTGGAGCAGTTGCTGGGCGGGAAAGAATCGAAGCGGAAGTAAAGGTTTGTGGGAACAAGCTATGGCAACCGCAGATTCTTCGACTGCGCTTCCTGCGATGAAGCTGAAAGAAGCTCCGCTCAGGATGACACGTTTCTTCGGCAGAACGACACTTTGTGGGTGATGGAGGAGATAAGACGGATGGCGAGTGAGACTGGCAAGCGGACGCACAAGATTACGTTGATCCCGGGCGACGGCATTGGGCCTGAGGTTTCGGGAGCGGTGGTAAAGATACTTGAGACTGCCGGAGCCGCTACCGGCGTGAGCTTCGACTGGCATGAGTACGCTGCAGGAGCAGACGCATTCGCCCAGACTGGCGAGTACATTCCGAAGGCGCTGTATGAGTCGATCGAGCAGAACAAGGTGGCACTGAAGGGGCCGGTGACGACTCCCATTGGCGGCGGCTTTTCGTCGATCAATGTGACGCTGCGGAAGAAGTTCGATCTGTATTCGAACTTCCGGCCGATCAAGAACCTTCCGGGGTTGAAGACAAACTATCCAGGGATCGACCTCATTATCGTCCGCGAAAATACCGAGGACTTGTATGCCGGGCTTGAACTGATGATCGTGCCGGGCGTGGCGCAATCGCTGAAGATCATTACTGAGAAGGGATCCACGCGGATCTCCAAATTTGCATTCGAGTATGCCCGGAAATTCGGACGCAAGAAGATCCACGCGATTCACAAAGCAAACATCATGAAGGTGACGGATGGCCTGTTTCTGGACTGCGCGCGTAAGGTGGCCGCGGGGTTCCCGGAGGTTACGTACGCGGAGCACATCGTCGACAACACCTGTATGCAACTGGTGATGAATCCGTATCAGTACGACGTGATTCTGACCGAAAATCTTTACGGGGATATTCTTTCGGACTTGTGCTCGGCGTTCGTGGGCGGCCTTGGTTTAGTTCCGGGGGCGAACCTTGGGTTGGATTGCGCCATCTTCGAGGCGGTGCATGGGTCGGCGCCCGATATCGCGGGCAAGGACATGGCAAATCCGACGGCGCTGCTGCAGTCAGCCATCCTGATGCTGCGGCATATTGATGAAGCGGCGACCGCGGACCTGGTACAGAAGGCGCTCGAGAGCGTCTACTCAGAGGGTAAGACCTTGACGAAGGATGTTGGCGGGACGAGCGGGACGAAGGCATTCGCGGATGCGGTTGTGGCGGCGCTTTAGAAGCAGGGTGCAGGACATAGTTGCCAGGGAGTAGAAGAACGATGCGGATGAAGCAGGACCGAATTTACGTTATGGCAGTGGTTCTTGTATTGGGTGTTGCGGGCTGTAAGTCGAAGCCAGCGGAAGACACTGCAAATGCTCCGGCGCCGGTGTCGCAGCCGGCAGCGTCGGCCCCTTTACCTGCGGCCTCGTTGGGCGCGATCGCGGGCGTTGTAAAGTTCAGCGGCAAAGCCCCGGCACCGGTGAAGATAGACATGAGCATGGACCCGGCGTGCGGGATGAGCGCGGGCGGCGACAACAACATGTCCGAGCAGTTCGCGGTGCATGGTGGCGACCTGGCAAACGTGTTTGTGTATGTGAAGAGCGGGCCTCCCGCAGCCATGTCCATGACGTCAGGCGGCGGCCCCGCAGTAGTCATGGACCAGAAGGGCTGTCGCTACACGCCGCATGTGATCGCCCTGATGAAGGGGCAATCGGTCGAGTTCAGGAACTCAGACATCACGATGCACAACATACACACCATGCCGGTGTCCGTTGGCAGCGAGTCCATCGATATCTCCCAGGGACCGAAGGGAACGCCGCAGACCAAACAGTTCAACCAGGTAGAGACGATGATCCCGGTACGATGCAACAACCACCCGTGGATGAATGCGTTCATCAACGTGAGCCAGACGCCCTTCTTCGCGGTGACGGGTGAGGATGGAACGTTCTCGCTGCAAGGGTTGCCGGAGGGTGAATACACCCTGGCTGCCGTGCATGAGAAACTCGGCGAGCAAACCATGCAGGTCACGGTAAAGCCGCTGGGGACGGCTGACGCCAGGTTCTCGTTCGGTATGAAGAAGTAGCTCACCCGCGCAGAGGGTTTTATCGCAAGACAACGAAATTGGGCGCGCGATCATCGCACTAAAATCGATACGTTTCTGAAAGGCCTGCACGCCCATGTCTGATCGGCTTACGCTGCAATCTCTTGCGGTTCATGCGCTTCCCCTCTGGTTCCTGGTGTTCTCGCTCTTTCTTCCGCGTATTGCGCTGGTCCTCGCATGGTTCGATCGTGACCTGGTCCGCTTCCACCTCGACAACATCATCTCGCCAATTATGGCGCTCCTGCTGCCGCGAGTCCTCATCATGGTGCTGATCTATCGCGACCAGGGACTTAGCCTCTGGCTGCTGATTCACCTGATCGTTGCGCTCTGTGTCTGGGGTGGGACAGGTGGCCGGACTTATGTGCGGCGGGGCCGTCGATCGGAAGATCTGTAAGGACGTTCTCTGGTCTGAGTTCCTGAACGGACAACCGGTAACGAACACGGAAAACGGGTAACGAACAACCGCGACGTCTTTCTGGCGTCCCAGGGCGCGGCACGTTATCCTTGAAGGATCATGGAACGTAGGAATGTCGGTATTTTGGGCGCGACCGGAATGGTCGGCCAGAGATTCATCCAACTGCTGAACAATCATCCCTGGTTCAACATCACGTGGCTTGCGGCGAGCGATCGCAGCGCGGGCAAGACATACGGCGAGGCGTGCAGGTGGAAGCTCGATACTCCGCTGCCCAGGCACATTGCGGCGATGACGATGCAGCCGAACGTTCCTGAAGGCGCAACCGGCGAGCTGCCGCACATCATCTTTGCGGCTTTAGACTCGGACATCGCAAAAGAACTGGAGCCGAAGTTCGCAGCGGCGGGCTGCGCAGTGATCTCGAACTCGAGCGCATTCCGAATGACTCCCGATGTGCCGCTGGTGGTGCCTGAAGTCAACGGCGACCATCTCGATCTGATCGAGACGCAGAGCTGGCGCAAGGAGTCCGGCGGGTATATCGTCACCAATCCGAACTGCTCGGCGATCGGGCTGGTGCTCGCTTTGAAGCCGCTTGAAGAGCGCTTTGGAATTGAGAGCATCTTTGTGAGCACGATGCAGGCGGTGAGTGGGGCGGGGTATCCCGGCGTGCCTTCGCTCGACATCCTGGGCAACGTAATTCCCTTCATCAGAAACGAAGAGGAGAAGCTGCAGGAAGAGGTTGCGAAGCTGCTCGGGACCTTGCGCGGCGGCGGGGTTGAGATGCTGGATGCGAAGGTAAGCGCGCACTGCAATCGCGTCGCGGTTGAAGACGGGCACACCGAGTGCGTGAGCATTAAATTCAAGAAGCAGGCGACGCGCGAGGAGATTCTTGCGGCGTGGGACGAGTTCGATCCGCTGCACGGGCAGCATCTGCCTACGGCACCTGAGAACCCTGTCTATTTTGAAGATGCAGTGGATCGGCCACAGCCACGGCTCGACCGGATGCGCGGTGCGGGGATGGCGGCAACCGTTGGACGACTTCGCGAGTGCCCGCTGCTGGATTGGAAGTTTGTCGTGCTTTCGCACAACACGATTCGCGGGGCTGCCGGAGCCGCAGTGCTGAACGCCGAGGTGCTGGCGCGTCTGGGCAAGCTGAAACCTTTGAAGCCGCTTGCGGCGGTGCTCGTATGAGCACCGCGCGAGAAAGCCTGGTAGTCATGAAGTTCGGCGGCACGTCGGTCGAAGACGCCGTCGCGATGAAGCGGACAGCGGCGATCGTCGCGGGACGCAGGAGCAAGGGGTTGAGCGCGGTCGTGGTGGTGTCGGCAATGGCGAAGGTGACCGACCTGATGATCGCCAGCGGTGCGGCTGCGGGACGCGGAGATCGAGTGGGAGCGCTGGCTATTAGCGAGCGGCTGCGGACGCGGCATATCGATACATCGATCAAGCTGCTCGAACCCGAGCGTTTTCTTAAGCTGCGACCCACGGTGGAGTCGGAGTTCGATGCGCTCGATGATCTGTTGCGGGGTATCGCAGCCGTGGGTGAGTTGACTCCGCGTACAGCTGACCTTGTGGTGAGCTTCGGCGAGCGGCTTTCAAGCAGGATTGTCGCCGAAGCGTTCGATCAGCATGGCCTGAACGGCGTTCATGTCGACGCTCGCAACTGCATTATCACCGACAGCACCTACGGCAAGGGCGTACCGCAGGAAGAAGCCATTGAGGCGAAGCTGTTGGAGCTTGTGTTGCCGCTGGTGCTTGCGGGACAGACGCCGGTGATGGGCGGGTTCATTGGCTCGAACGAGAAAGGAATTACGACGACCCTTGGGCGTGGAGGCAGCGACTACACGGCCGCGCTGGTCGGCGGCGGTCTTCATGCGGGCGCGATCGAGATCTGGACCGACGTGAACGGGATCATGACCACTGATCCGAGAATCTGCTCGGACGCGCTGCGGGTGAAGACCATCAGCTTTGAAGAGGCTGCGGAGCTTGCTTATTTCGGAGCGAAGGTGCTACATCCGGCGACTATCCTTCCCGCAGTCCAGAAGAGTATCCCGGTCTGGGTGTTGAACTCGCGCAATGCCGAGAACGAAGGCACGAAGATTACGGCAATGGCACCGCCCTGTGCGAGCCCCTTCAAGAGCATCGCGGCAAAGAAGCGGCTGACCATTATCGACGTTGTCGCAAGCCGGATGCTGATGTCGCATGGATACCTGAAGGCAGTCTTTGATGTCTTCGATAAGTATCAGTGCGCAATTGATATGGTCTCGACGAGCGAAGTAAGCATTTCTCTCACCGTTGATTCGAACCAGCGATTACCGGAGATTTGCGCCGAGCTCTCGAAGATCGCGGACGTAAAGCTGGAGGGCAACAAGGCACTCGTGTGCATGGTGGGTGAGGACATCCGCGGCCACAACGGCATCGCAGGCCGCGTGTTTTCGGCCATCAGCCATGTGAATGTGCGGATGATCTCGCAGGGCGCGAGCGAGATCAATATGAGCTTCATGATCGATGAGGAAGATGTCGAGGAGGCGATCCAGTCGCTGCACCGGGTTTTCTTTACTGACGTGGACGAAACGGTGTTCGACACAGCGGCTCGTAGAGCGGCTGTTTCACTGTAAGGCGAAGTCAGGGGAGATGGCTGGATGCGGATTTTGATTCTGGGTCATGGGAAGACGGGCAAGCTGGTGGCGGATGTGGCGCACGAACGGGGGCATGGTGTGCATGTTCTGGATGCGAAGGAGAACCGCGATGCGATGGCGCTGACGCCTCCGTTCGTCGCGGGGTTCGACGTTGTAATTGACTTCACCACTCCCGAGGCCGTGGTCCAGAACATGCGGGCGTGTCTGGCAACCGGGGCGAAGATGGTGATCGGTACGACGGGATGGTATGCCAGGTTGAAGGACATGCGTGGGCTGACGGAGCGCAAAGGCGCGGGGCTACTCTATGGCACAAACTATTCGATCGGCGTACAGGTAATGATGGAGCTTGCGCAGAAGATGGGGTCTTCGCTGAAGAGCGCGGGATATACCTTTTCCATCAGCGAGACCCACCACGAGAGTAAGCTTGATGCGCCGTCTGGAACCGCGATCACGCTGGGGGAGATTGTGGAAGCAGCTGCGGAGATCGACGAGATTGCGATCGACTCCAGCCGCGAGGGCGATACGACTGGACTGCACGTGCTGGTGGCCCGGAGTGAGGCAGATGTACTAACCCTAACGCATGAGGCGTTTTCGCGGAGAGGATTTGCCGAGGGCGCGGTGCGCGCAGCGGAATGGCTTTCAACGCGGACCGGATGCTTTGACTTCCACGAGATTTATACGGAGCTGTAGGTTTGTAAATTGGAGCTGCCCGGCGTCTCTTACCGACACGAGCGTGACCACATCGAAAGCGGTTGCATATCCCGGCCCGGTCGATTGGGCATCTCTACCGGAGCTATGAAGTGTCTCTGAGTTCGGCTTAGTAACATATCGCTGCCGGAGTGCGACTTGCGTTTCGGCGCTATGCCGCCTAGCTTTAACGCATGACTGCTTCCTCTGTTCTTCCTGTCCCCGCAACGTTTGCGTCCCTTTCGTTCGAAGAAAAGCTCGACCGCTTCGCCGAGGTCGCGGTGCGGGTCGGGCTGAACCTTGGCAAGGGGCAGGAGTTGCTGATCTCTGCACCGCTCGAGGCATTGCCGCTGGTGCGGCGAATTACCGAGCACGCGTACAAAGCCGGGGCGCTCCTCGTGACGAGCCTCTACAGCGACGATCCGTCCGTTCTGGCACGCTACCAGTATGCGGAGGATGCCAGCTTCGACCATGCCGCACAGTGGATGGCGGACTCCATGGCAGCAGCGTTTCGCGGCGGGGCTGCGAGGATGGCGATTGCCGGGGGGAACCCCGCGCTTCTGGCGAAGCAGGATCCGGCAAAGGTTTCGCGAGCGAATATCGCGGCTTCAAAGGCGGGCAAGCCGGCGATGGAGCTCATCACCAAGCACGCGATCAACTGGTCCATTGTTGCGGCGGCGACGCCCGAATGGGCGAAGCTGGTCTTCCCCGGCGAGGATGTCGACGTCGCTGTCGCCAAGTTGTGGGATGCGATCTTCCTGGCCTCGCGAGTTACGGGCAACGACCCGGTTGCGGAGTGGAAGCGGCATGGGCAGAGCCTTGGGAAGCGTGTGGACATGCTTAACGAGAAGCGGTTCCATGCGCTGCGGTTCCATGCGCAAGATGGAACGACGGACCTGACTGTAGGCCTGGCGGACAATCATCTGTGGGCTGGCGGCGGCGGCGAGGCGGGAAATGGTATCTTCTGCAATCCAAACATCCCTACCGAGGAGTGCTTTACAACGCCGCATAAAGATCGTGTGGACGGATTCGTGCGGGCTTCGAAGCCGCTGTCACATCAGGGGACCCTGATCGAGAACATTACCTGCAAGTTCGAAGCAGGAAAGATTGTCTCGGCCACCGCGACGGCGGGTGAAGATGTGTTGAACCGGCTGATCTCGACCGACGACGGTGCACGCAGGCTTGGCGAGGTGGCTTTGGTGCCGCACTCATCTCCCATTGCGCAGAGCGGCGTGCTGTTCTGGAACACGCTCTTTGATGAGAACGCGGCGAGCCATATTGCTCTGGGGCAGGCTTATGCGACGTGCCTGATCGGCGGCGAGAAGATGCAGCAGGATGAGTTGACGGCGCTTGGGGCGAACTCGAGCCTAATCCATGTGGACTGGATGATTGGGTCCGGAACGATGGATGTGGATGGCGTTTATGCGGATGGAACGGCGGCACCGTTGATGCGGAGCGGGGAGTGGGTCTAGCAGCAACTAACGGTACCTAAAGCGCCTCGTTCCCTGTTCGGGGTTCGAGGCGCTTAGACTTTACTCATCATCGTATTCATCGAACTCATTGCCGTCGCTCTTTACTTCCTCAGCGGGCTGTAGCAAGAAGCCGACAGGTTTAAAGGTTCTGCGCGCATCGACGGGAATGGCGAGCTTCTGCATCTGGAGCCATGTTGGTTTGTTCTTATCGTGGTGGTTGGAACAAGACTTTACCCGGAACGGGATCGTCATGCTGCGGTCATAGGTGCAGATTTGGATTGCTTCAGATTCGCGGTATCCCTCTATGGTGTGCCCATTCGAGCAGCTCAAGCATAGAGATACGGAGCCGATTGGCGTTCCATTTTTGACGTACAGGTTGCCCATATATGCCTTTGTCGGCTTAATTAGCCGATACGAATGAGTTTTCTTCTTGTAAGAAGAAAGTCTGAGATGGTATGAAACCGCAGGTAATTTCAGAGGAGAAAGCCTCTGCTCATGCGTGTAGGCAGGGTGAGGCTGGCTGGTTAGCTGAAATGCCGGAAAGAATCCTGGCCACAGATCGGAGCGTTTGTTGCGTTATAGAGCAATTTAAAGTTAATCGTCGTCATCAGGTTCCCTCCTTGCGAAGTTGACTATCTCACGCTTGCAATCAGTGATCAAGACAAATATCTCGATTCGCGGCCTTTCTTGTGTATTTTCAACGCTCATAACGACGCCACATGAAAAGCGATAAACTTCGAAGATTATGAATTTGATGGGTTGTGGCACCGCTCTCGTTACTCCCTTTCGCAGGGATGGGAGCGTCGATGAAGCTGCGTTGAGCGCGCTGGTGAACTGGCAGATTGAAGAAGGTATCAACTTCCTGGTACCGTGCGGCACGACAGGTGAGGCGGCAACGCTGAGCGAGCATGAGCTGCTGCGGGTGGTGGAGATAGTGGTCGGCGCGGCGGCGGGGCGAGTGCCGGTGTTTGCAGGATGCACGCACAACTCGACCGCCGAGGCGGTCACAAGGGCACAGCGACTGGCGGGAATCCATGGGCTTGACGGAGTTCTGACGGCAAATCCTTACTACAACCGGCCAGGGCAGGAGGGGCAGTACCAGCACTTCCGGGCGATTGCACGGGCGGTGGACCTGCCGGTGCTGTTGTACAACATTCCCTCGCGGACAGCAACGAACCTGGAACCGACGACAGTGCTGCGGCTGAGCGAAGAGAAGAACATCATCGGCATCAAGGAGTCGAGCGGGAACGTGGCGCAGATTGCGGAGCTGGTTAATAGCCTGCCGCGGAGCTTTGCAGTCTTCGCAGGCGACGACTATATGGCTCTGCCGGTGATTGCGCTGGGCGGATGCGGTCTGATCTCGGTGGCCTCAAATGAGATTCCGGGACAGATGGCCGCGATGGTCGGGGCGGCGCTGGAGAACGACTGGCCCTCGGCTCGGCGGATCAACAGACACTATGCGCGGTTAATGGCAGCGAATTTCTCCGAGCCAAGCCCGGCGCCGGTGAAGCGCGTGCTGGCGTTGATGGGGAAGATCGAAGATACGCTGCGGCTGCCGATGGTGCCTGTGTCCCCGGCGACGCATCGGGTGCTGGAACGCATGGCAGGCGAGTTGGGTCTGCTGGTTGGTGCTCCGCCGACGGGTGAGGATTTACGGATGTTTTAAGAGGGTGAGGTACGGGAGAAACGTAGCTCAGCGGCTGAAGCCATATGTGGTAGCGGCACTCATGGCGCGGCTAAATCCACGCTCATAAGCAGAACATCACCGTAATACTCTGAACCATGGGAGATAAAACTGTGTCACCTGATCTTGAATCGACGATTGAGAAGTACTTTGCGCTCGGCCCGGAAGCGATCGGCAAGGACGATGCTATGGCGGCATTCTTGGAGTTGCGTGGAGCGCTTGAGGCCGGGACGTTGCGGTCGGCGGAGCCCGATGAGGCCTCACTCACAGGCTGGCGGGTCAATGCGTGGGTGAAGCGCGGGATTTTGCTGGGCTTCCGGTTGGGACAAATGGTGGCGATGGGGTCCGAGGGTGGGCTTTCATTCGTCGATAAAGCGACCTATCCGGCGCGGAGGTTCACGGCGGATGAGGGGGTGCGCGTGGTGGCCGGCGGATCGAGCGTGCGGGCAGGGGCGCATGTGGCGAAGGGCGTCATCATCGTTCCACCTGCTTACGTCAACGTGGGTGCGTATGTAGATGAGGGGGCGATGGTGGATTCCCATGCGCTGGTAGGAAGCTGTGCGCAGATTGGCAAGCGAGTCCATCTCTCGGCGGCGGCGCAGATCGGCGGCGTTCTGGAGCCAGTGAACGCGAGTCCGGTGATTATTGAAGACGATGTACTGGTGGGTGGCAACACGGGCGTTTATGAAGGGACGATCGTCCGGCGCAAGGCAGTACTGGCGGCGGGCACGGTGCTTACGCGCGGGACCCCGGTGTATGACCTGATCAACGGTACCGTGCTGAAGGCGACGGCGGAGATGCCCCTGATTATTCCGGAGAATGCCGTTGTGGTGGCGGGGTCGCGGGCGATTTCTAAAGGTAAAGGCGCGGAATGGGGGTTGAGCGTCTATACGCCGGTGATCGTGAAGTATCGCGATGAGAAGACGGAGCTGTCGCTGGCATTGGAAGATTTGCTGCGGTAATCAAAGCGTCCATCAAGCCTCTAGGAATGCTGGATATACCTGCTAAACTCAAGAGTTGATGGCTCAAGATAAATTACGCATGATCCCCCTTGGGGGGCTTGGTGAGTTCGGCATGAACTGCATGGCCCTCCGCTGGCAGGATGACATCATCGTCATCGACGCCGGCCTGATGTTTCCTGAAGAAGAACTGCTTGGCGTGGACATTGTCGTTCCGGACATCAGCTACCTGACCGAAAACCGGTCGAAGGTGAAGGCGATCCTCCTGACGCACGGGCACGAAGACCACATCGGCGGCTTGCCGTGGATTCTGTCGGAGCTGAACGTTCCGGTGTACGGCACGGAATTTACGCTGGCGTATGTCGAGGGCAAGCTCGAAGAGCATCGCCTGCTCGACGACGCCGACCTGATCGAGATGATCCCCGGCAGTCGCTTCACGCTGGGGCCGTTTTCGATCATGCCGATCCGGGTGACGCACTCGCTGGTGGACTGCGTCGCGCTCGCCATCCATACGCCCGTGGGTGTGGTGTTGCATACGGGCGACTTCAAGATCGACCTTTCGCCGCCGGACAACAAGCCATTCGACCTGCATGCGTTTGCGGAGCTGGGCAAGCAGGGCGTTCTGGCACTGCTGCAGGACTCGACCAATGTCGATCGTCCCGGGTATACGCCGAGCGAGAAGGCGGTCAGGCCGCGGCTTGACGAGATCTTTGGCAGCACGAAGAAAAAGCTTTTCTTCAGCTGCTTTTCGTCGTCGATCCACCGCATCCGTGTCGCGATGGAACTGGCCCACAAGCATGGGCGCAAGGTTGCGATCATCGGGCGGTCGCTCGATAACTCGACCGAGATTGCGCAGGATCTGGGGTATCTCGACCTGCCGAAAGGGTTGATCATCAATCCTGGGCAGATCAAGGAGATGGCTCCCGACAAGGTCTGCATCCTGATCTCGGGGACGCAGGGCGAGCCGATGTCCGCGCTAAGCCGCGCAGCGGTGAACAACCACAAGTTCGCAAAGATCGATGCGGGCGATACCGTGCTGATGAGTTCGCGCGTAATTCCCGGCAATGAAAAGGGAATTTACCGAGTGATCGATCACCTGGAACGCCGTGATGCGCATGTCATCCACGACGACGGAACGGCGGGGCTGATCCACGTAAGCGGGCATGGAAGCCAGGAAGAGATGCGGCTGATGATCAATCTCGTCAGGCCGAAGTTCTTCATCCCGGTGCATGGAGATTACCGTCACCTGAAGCGGCACGCGGAGCTCGCGGCGGGCATGGGCATCGTCGAGAAGGTGATCCTGCTCGAGGATGGGGACATTCTCGATCTCGACAAGAACACTGCCGTAAAGAATGGCAAGGTCACAACGGGGCGGGTTTGCATCGACTCCGGTGGCTCGATTGAAGTGGTGGAGGATGTCGTGATTCGCGACCGCCAGCATCTCTCGGAAGACGGAATCCTTCTGCCGATCATTGCCATCAACAAGAGCACCGGTCACGTTGAAGGTCTGCCAGAGCTGGTGATGCGCGGCTTCGCGGTCGATGATGAGCAGGTGATCAACGAGGCAAGAAACATTGTGCAGAAGACGCTCAACAGCTCCAGCACGGAAGAGAAGCAGGACTACGGCGTGATGAAGGAAAAAGTGCGGAACGATCTGAAACGCTTTATTCAGAAGAGCACCAGCAGAAGGCCTCTCATCATGCCGGTGATTCTGGAGATCTGACGATGGCAGACAGAACTCCAGAAGAGACCGTGCAGGCGAACCTCGATGCTTACAACGCCAAGGACATCGCCGCCTTCACGGCAAGTTACTCTACGGAAGCGAAGTTCTGCAAGATCGACGGAACGGTGCTGCTGGCCGATCGCGAGGCGATTGCGGCATTCCATCAGAAGTTCTTCGTCGGAAATCCTGGGGCCCACTGCCAGATACTGCAGCATGTTGTGATGGGGCCGTTCGTAGTCGACCACCAGCAGATTACGGTCGAAGGGCGGCCTCCAATGAACGTGATGCTGGTCTCTGAGGTTCGAGACGGGCTGATTGTCAGGGCGAGCTATTCGCCGCTCTAGGCCGGCGCGCGATATGCTCATCAGACCTCATGCGCCGCTCCGATCATCCCGAGAAAAGATTGCGCGGTCCCCTTCAGAAACAGCGGCGAAGCGTCAGCCATAAGCTGAGGCATGGCGCGCTTCAGCGACTCAACGGGGCGGCAAGGCACTCCAGCCAAATGGTGCGGCGTTCTCGCAACGCAGTCCAGCAGAGTCGAACGCTTTACTGGACACTGACCCTTGGCGCTTTTGTGGTTTTCTCCGCTGCCGTCTGGCCATTTACTCGGGCGCACATGCAGGCTGTTGCGGTGTTGAAGATCCTGAGTGGACAGCCAGTGCCGTGGCTGGTGAGTAGGACAGTTGCGGAGCCGATCCGAACAGAAGACCTGAATATCTCCGTTCCTGCTGGCGCGGGACGAACGCAAGTCGTCCGTGCGCGTGAGTATATTCCTACGGATAAGCGGAACACCCCGGCGCTGGTGCTGCTTCATGGAGTTCACCATCTCGGGATCGACGAGCCAAGGCTCGAAGCGTTTGCTACCTCCATGGCTAAATGCGGTATCTGGGTGCTCACGCCGGAGCTGCCGGACATCAAGGACTACCACGTAGACGCGAGTTCGATCCAGACGATTGCCGAGTCGGCAAAGTGGTTCGCGATGCGTACAGGCGGCCCGGTCGGCGTCATGGGCTTGAGCTTTTCAGGAGGCTTGGCGTTGGTGGCGGCCTCGGACCCGGAGTACCGGAGCGCACTCAAGTTCGTCTTCGCTGTCGGCTCGCAGGACTCGATGGCGCGGGTGACGGACTACTTCAGGACAGGGCGCGACACCCGGCCGAACGGGTCGATTGAGATACTGCCTCCGCATGAGTACGGGCCGCTGGTGCTGGAGTACGAGTATGTCGAGGACTTTGTGCCAGCGACCGATGTTCCGGCAATCCGGACGGTTTTGCGAGCGCACCTCTACGAGGATAAGGCGACTGAAAAATCGACGATGGAAGCACTGACTCCGGTACAGCGGGCGGAAGCTGTGAGCCTGATGGATACAGCGTCGAACAAGACACAGGAACTGCTCTCCGCTTCGAACACGAAGCATGCAGCAGAGTTGGCCGAGCTTTCTCCACATGGGCGGCTCGAGACGTTGACCGTGCCGGTGTACCTGTTGCATGGCGAGGCGGACAACATCATCCCTTCGGCAGAGACGTTGTGGATGGCAGCGGAGCTGCCGCGTTCGACCCTTAGGGCGGCGCTGGTGAGCCCGGTGATCTCGCACATTGATTTTGAAAGCAGCCAGCCGACGGTGTGGGACCAATGGCGGCTGATTCATTTCTTCGCACTGGTGATGCATGCGGCGGAGGCGAGGCGCTAAGCTGGTTGCATGAGCGAGCTTGTAGGCATTGAAGAGTTCCAGGCTGCACAGCGACGGCTGGCGGGGGTCGCCGTACGAACGGGGCTGTACCGGATCGCGGCGGAACAGTTTGAAGCGGCAGGGATCGCCGTGCCTGCCTTCGAAGTTTATGTGAAAGCGGAAAGCGAGCAGCCGATTGGAAGCTTCAAGCTGCGCGGCGCATACAACATGATCGCGGGCATTGTGGAGCGCGAAGCTTCAGCAGCGACCCGCGGGTTCATTACCTATTCGAGCGGCAACCATGCCCAGGGTGTGGCTTATGCGGCGCGGGCGGTCGGGGCGAAGGCGGTTATCGTGATGCCGGAGAACGCTCCCGTCGTAAAGCAGAAGGCAACGGCTGCTCTGGGCGCGGAGATCGTCATCGTGGGGAATGCCAGCTCTGATCGAAAGAAAAAAGCGGAAGAGCTTTCGGCTCAGTTCGGATATACGATCATCCCGCCCTATGATGATGCGGCCATCATTGCGGGGCAAGGAACCTGCGGGTTGGAGATACTCGAACAGCTTACAGAGGCCGGCGGCACAGGCGATGTGATGGTGATCTCGCCCGTGAGCGGCGGCGGGTTGTTGAGCGGTACGGCGACGGCGATCAAGCTGAGCGATCCCACGGTGAAGGTCTGGGGTGCGGAGCCGGAGCTTGCCGCGGACGCAAAGGAGTCGTTCGAGACGAAGACGCTAGTGGAGTGGCCGGCCGCAAAGACGACCCGCACGATTGGAGACGGGCTCAGGACGCAGTCGCTGGGCCGGCTGAACTTCGAGCATGTGCTCCAGTATGTCGATGGCATCGTGACCGTAAGTGAGGAAGAGATCTTCGCCGCCATGCGCCTTTATCTTTCGGCGACAGACCTCGTTCCCGAGCCGAGCGGCGCGGTCACTCTGGCTGCGGCGCTGTTTCATGCGGAGGAACTGCCGAAGGCTAAGCGCTTGGTGGTGATTCTTAGCGGCGGAAACATCGAAGCGGAGCTGAAATCGGAGTTGCTGGAACAGACGGCTTCCTCGACGGTTGGGCGCGGCGTCTAATGGGATATCTATGAGGCTCCCTTCATTTACTCTTGGCGCGACACTGATCCTTCTTTCGCTCGCGGCAACTGCTCAGAAGAAAGATAAGGACAACAAGTCAGGATACGACCGGTCGGCACGAGCCACCGTGCTGCATCCGGCAACCGTCTACGTGAGCGCCGATGCGGAGGCGCAGCATGTTTCGCTGGTGACACCGGGCCATGAAGTAGTGGTCGTTGAACGAAATGGACCGTGGGTCCGGGTGTTCGCCAACACCGATGTCGCGGACAAGACGGATGACAGTGAAAATCCTGACTTCGGCGAAGAAGACAACGTCGTCCCAGCGTCGGGTTGGATTCGCGACAAAGGAGTTGTATCGCCGCTAACTCCGGGAGGCGACGCAATCCTTTATGGTGCGGCTGCAAACCTCGAAGACGAGGCGGCACAGCCTCACGCTCCAAAGGACGCGGCGGCGCAGGCACACATGCTCTACCGCCGGGTAGCTGACTATTATCCGGATTCGCCGCTCGCTCCTGAGGCCGCCTGGCGTAGCGCCGACGTGCGTTGGCAGGTGGAGAAGCGGGACGTTAGTTCCCTGCCCTCGGCCAAGGAGCAAGAGGCTTACCTTCGACCTCAGATCTACGAAGGCGAGATGAAGAAGATTATCAAGCAGTACCCCGGCACGAAGTACGCCGCGATGGCCGCCTTCGATCTGCTCGACAACAAGCTTTGCGGCGACTGGCAGGGTCTGCCGAAGTGTCCGGAGATGGAGTCGGGACTCTACGAGAAATACGCAAAACAGTTCCCGGATGGACCGAAGTCGGCAGAGGCTCTCTACGACGCGACGTATCGGCAGGGCGTGCTCGCCGGGATGTACCTGGTCGATGACAACAACAAGAAGGCCGACGCTGCGGTGGAGCGGACCAAGGGACTTGCAGATCAGATGAAGGTGCAATACCCGAAGAGTGACTTTTCGGCGCGAGCGGCGAGCGTCGCCTTTCGCGTTCAGCAGGGCATTCCGATCCAGGGCAATGACCGGGACTAAAAGGAACGTAACATCTGTCCTTGGATTGATCCTATCCGTGAGAGTGTCCTCCTGAGCGCAGCAAGTCACCGCTTTACATGGCCTGCGAAGTCGAAGGATCTGCGTTTGCCCTTCCGGATCGAACGGATTTATCGGATTCACACGGGCTGCCGGTAAAATAGCTGTATGCCAATCTTCCAGGTCATCATCCTTGCCATCGTGCAGGGTCTCGCCGAACTTCTGCCTGTTTCGAGCTCTGCCCACGTTGTGGTCGCGGAGAAGCTGTTGGGCCTTGATCCATCCTCGCCGCAGATGACACTGGTCCTGGTGATGCTGCATACCGGCACCATGTTCGCGGTGATTGCCTACTTCTGGAAACAGTGGAAGCGCAGTTACTTTGCCACGGCGGACGCATTCAAGCGCGTGCTGATCCGAATCCTCTGGGCGACGTTGCTTACGGGCGTCATTGGCGAAGTCCTGATCAAGATCATCGAGAAGACAGCATTCAAAGGTGCGCCGAAAGCGGAGATCGAATTGCTGTTCGGAAGGCTGGAACTGGTGGCTCCCGCGCTTGCAGCCGCGGGCCTGGTCATTCTTGTCGCCGGGCTGCTTGAAAAGCGTCGCATGGCGGAATTCGTAGACCACTCCGCAGACCTTCGCGCCGGCGCGACGGTGACCATGAAGCAGGCTGGCTGGATCGGCGCAGTGCAGGGACTCTGCCTTCCCTTTCGCGGCTTTTCGCGTTCAGGGGCTACGATCTCTACCGGAATGCTGACTGGAGCGACGAAGGAACGCGCGGAGCGATTCAGCTTTGCCTTGGCGGTGATTCTGACTCCGCCTGTAGTCCTGCGCGAAATGATGAGGCTGGTCAAAGCAACGCATGAAGCTGCGGCTACAGGTGTGCCGATCGATCTGCATGGAACGCTTATGAGCGCGCTCCTGGGAGCGGTATTCGCGTTCCTCGCAGGACTTGTAGCACTCAAGTGGCTAAGCAGCTGGCTGGAGTCGGGCAGGTGGTATCTCTTCGGAATTTACTGCCTGGTGGCATCGTGCGTGGTGTTCTACCTGCACTTCGGACCCATGCATCTGTAGAAGCTGGGCATCTCTAGGACCGGGTATAGAGCCAGCACCACCCCATGAGTGGGAGTTGCATAGGCAGACGCAGCCACAGTGCCCACAGCGGGATGAAGGCAAACTTCTCATGGTCGGTGACCATATAGATGTTTGCAGGCATGACTGCGACTAAGAGAGCCACCAAACCCCATGCGGCGAAGCCGCGCGCGGGAAAGCTATGGAAGTTGGCCGGCGCAAGCAGACCGATGCCGCCGAGTATCTCGAAGACGCCGCTGATGTAGACCAACTGAGGATGTGCCGGGAGGTAAGGCGGCACAATCGCGATGTAGGTCTTTGTAATGACGAAGTGCAGCATACCTGCAGCGATGAAGATGATACCCAGAAGGATACGGCCAGCCATTATGCCTCTTCTTGCAAAAGAAAACGGGCAGCGGAGATGCCCCGCTACCCGTAACTTTACTGCGAAGATCTTACTTCGCTACGGCTGCAAGCGCGTCGCGGTGGTCGCGAACGTGGTTATGCGAAGCGATGATGTGCGCCTGCTGCGTGGTAAGCATCTGCTTGATCGGTAGGGGCAGAGGCTGCTCGAGCGCGTCGGCATAGGCCTTCTTGGCCACGTCTTCACCCTGCTCGGCTGTGGCGAGAACCTCGTGGTCGCTCTCAGAGACTTTTAGCTTCAGGTTGCCCCAGGTGCGGTGAAGCGCTCCGGCTACCGTGCCGGTCTCCTTCACATCGTGAACGCCTGCGTGATGGAGTTCGTTCTCGAGATCGCCGCGGAAGCTTGCGCGCTTCAGCGACTCTGCTAGGAAGAACTGCTTCAGGTGCTCGTCCTTCAAATGTTCGGCCAGGTCGGAGAAGCCCTTCTGGCCGTCTTCGAGCGAGTTGATGACATTCTTCAGAACCTTGATTACTTCCTCATTGTTGATCGATTCAGCCATGATGTCTCTTCCTTCCAGAACTTTTGTGTTTTCGGTCGAAGCAGGGTACGTCGCGGAAAACCGGCGCTCCGTGCCCTGCTGCCGTTTTAATAAGGTCCGTCGCGCATTTTCGCGACGGCGAGTACTAGGAAGATAGATGCCCGTCACACTCAGGCGGTTTGCCGGGCTCGGCTATTTCGGAGCCGCAAGCTTCTGGATTTGACGAACTATGCCAGCTGAGTGCGTACCCAGCCAGATACCTCGCGGGAGAGTCTTCGCCGTTTGGCCGCGGGAAACTGGAATAATCGGGTAGCTGGCTGATCTGGTTGGAACGCGCGGATCGAAGGCGCGAGAGACCAGCAGCTACATCGATGGGGACCTATTGAAGACGCTCCGGTTTGTAATGGCTCCAACGCGGCATCGCCGGTTGAACGAGATCATCGGTCTGGTGGTGGTGGTCGCAGCCGCGCTGCTTCTTCTTGCTCTGGTCAGCTACACGCCTTCCGACCCTTCTTTCAACACGGTGGGCGGATACGCATCCGGGCGGCCCGCGCATAATTGGACCGGGATCGTAGGCGCATGGGTTGCGGACTCGTCCCTGCAGGTGGTTGGTGTGGCAATCTTCCTGCTGCCGCTGGTACTGGCGCGGCTGGGAATCAACTGGATGCGGTCGATGCCTGCGGGGTCGCCGTACGCGAAGGCGATCGGATTAGGCCTGTGGGCAGTCTTCGCTCCCGCAGCCATCGCTCTGTTGCCCGGGCATCTGCTTTGGCGGCATTCGCTGCCCATCGAAGGCGTGACAGGGCGCATTCTCGCAGATGCACTGGTGCAGTACCTGAACCTTCCCGGCGCATGCATCGTGGTCGCGCTGATGGTGGCGCTCTCGCTCTACCTCGCGACGACCTTCACCTTCAATACTGCTCGTGAGTGGGCAACACAGCGGTTTGCCTTCGTGCAGCGCATTCGCGAGTGGTGGGAGAACCGGCGCGTCGCAAAGAAGGATGCCGAGGCGGACGAGGTCATCAACGCTTACGAGAGCAAACGCGAGCGTGCAGTCGAGAAGGCACGCCGGGCGGAAGCAAAGACTCGCAAGATCGAGCCAGCTGCCAGCGAGGCTCTGGAGGTTGCAGAGAGCACGAGCCTGCTCGACGGGCTGTTTGGTTGGTGGGGAAGGAGAAAACAGCGGAGCAGTGCGCTCTCAATCGTCTCCCACGATCAGGACGCTGTAGCAGCACCTGTTGCGGCCTCGATGTGGGAGAAGATGCCGCGAACCGATGTCGATGCTCCTCCCGCGACGGCGTTTGGAACGGCAGCGGCAGCAGCGGCTCCGTACGCCGATGTGCTTGCCGCAGCTTCTGCTCCGCTGTTTTCGGAAGAGGGGTTTGATCTGCCCGATCACGCGCCTGCACCATGGGCGCTCGATGAGGTGTTGCCCCCGGAACCCGCCCCCGTGCGCAGTGCAAAGGTGATGGAGATGCCGAAGCCCATCGCGACTCCGCTTCCTGAGCCGCCGGCGTCGGCAGACCACATCGCGTTCGGAAAGCGTGCGGACGCCGACCAGGTTGCGGTGGTGATCACGCCCAAGTCGGTGCGCGGTTACAAGCTGCCGCCCTCCACGCTGCTTTACCAGAGCGAAGACCACGCGGTCGTTCGCGAAGAAGCGCTGCGCGAAGAGGCGCGGGTGCTGGTAGAGAAGTGCGCGGAGTTCGGCGTCGACGGGCAGGTCACGCAAATCAACCCGGGCCCGGTCGTCACGACGTTTGAGTTCAGACCCGATGCCGGGGTGAAGTATGCGCGGGTGACCGGACTCGCCGACGATCTGTGTCTTGCAATGGCGGCAGAATCCATCTTGATCGAGCGAATGGCCGGCAAGTCCACCGTCGGGATACAGGTTCCGAATCACGAACGCGAGACGATCTGGCTTCGCGACGTGGTCGAGTGCGAGTCGTTCGCCCAGAGCAAATCCAAGCTGGCCATCGCTCTTGGCAAGGACATCAATGGCCGCATCGTCACTGCCGATCTGGCGGCGATGCCCCATGTGCTCATCGCCGGGTCGACAGGATCAGGTAAATCTGTCGCCATCAATGCGATGATCATGAGCGTCCTGTTCAAGTCGACACCCGAGCAGGTCCGCATGATTCTCGTCGACCCCAAACGGGTCGAACTTGGCATGTATGAAGGCATCCCACACCTGTTCACGCCGATCATTACAGAGGCAAAGCTGGCAGCAAACGCGCTCCGCAACGCCGTCCGTGAGATGGAGCGCCGGCTAAAGCTGCTGGCGGCTAATCACGTCAGGAACATCGACCAATTCAACAAGCTCTTCGACCATGGCAGCGAGTATCTCTTCGAAGATGTAAACCAGGAGCCGCTGCCTTACATCATCATCATCATCGATGAACTCGCCGACCTCATGATGCTCGACCGCGCGAACGTCGAAGAATCGATTACCCGGCTTGCCCAGATGGCCCGCGCCGTAGGCATCCATCTCGTACTGGCGACCCAGCGGCCAAGCGTCGATGTCATCACCGGCCTCATCAAGGCGAACGTGCCGACGCGTATGAGCTTCCGGCTCGCCACTAAAGTAGACTCCCGAACGATCATCGACTCAAACGGCGCCGAGAGCCTGCTGGGTCGCGGCGATATGCTTTATCTGCCACCAGGAACAAGCCGCGTGCAGCGCGTCCACGCTCCGTTCGTCACAGAGAAAGAGATCGCCGCCGTAACCGCCTTCTGGAAGGCGCAGGGCGAGGCTGAGTACGTCCACGGCTTCCTCGAAGGGCCGAAAGAGGATAAAGAGAAGGAAGACGGTACAGAAGCGAATGGCGACGACAACGACCCACTGTATGACGACGCGATGCGCCTCGTCTTCGAGTTTGGCAAGGCGAGTACTTCCCTGCTCCAGCGCCGCCTGCGAATTGGCTACGGACGCGCCGCGCACCTGATCGACATGATGGAAAACGATGGGCTGGTCGGCCCGGCAGACGGATCGAAGCCGCGTGAAATCCTCAAGTCGCCGAGCTGGATGAGCGAAGTCGATGCCGCAATGCGCTAGCCCGTCCTAGTACTGCTTGTGTTTGGCTGAACGCCGAAACACCAGCAGCGCAAAGATGCATACGCACCCGAGCAGGGCGATCCAGCGCAGGATCGGGCGATGCCGCTTGAACTTTGGCGACGCCGTCGTGGCCGTGAGGGCTGGGTTCTCTGTCTCTGGCTCAAGCTTAGCCATTCCGGGATGGGCGGCGGCCTGCTTCAAACTAGCGTCGGTGTAGGCAGGCGCATCGAGCGACGGGTCGCCGTAGAACAAGACCAGCGGCGCATTCGCACTGTGCGTATCGAAACAAATTTGACGCTGCCGCATCTGTAACTCGACCGAAATGGGCAGAGGCACCGCAGAGCCGTCTTCGATCCTGGCTTCAACGATCGCCGGCTGCTGCATGTTCGAGCCGATTGCAACCGGAATGCTCAAATTCTCTGCTGAGAGCTCTTGTCCGCCCTCTGCTTTATGGACACTGAAGATGTTGCCGGTAACGTTTTCAATGTAAAACGCAGCTCCGCTGCGGCCCGGTTTCTCTTCCTGATCTAAGACCTCATCGACAGTCGCATGCGCCTCAATCCTTACATCCCGGCTGAAGTTGCCTTTGTAGTTGGGCAGCAGGATAAAGCTGACGCGCTCGATGGGGACGCGGCTTTGTACCTTGAATGTAGCGACGCTCTCCTGCCCCTGTTGCAGAGCCTCTGCCTCTTGGGTAGTGGTGTAAAGCGACTGCGCCTCCCTGCTCGGCGGCACGATCACGCCCTTAACGATCTCCGGCGAGTTTAGCGATGCCGATCTGGTTGCACTTCCGGACGCTGGGCTAAGGAACAGGTCGACGTGAAGGTAGGGGAAGGTCGACTCCGGCAGCGGGATGTGCGTGGCGTGTGAAAGATGCTGGCTGCTTAGATCGAAGAGAGAAAACACTCCCAGCCGGGTCACGTTTTTACCGTTCACAGCGGCACTGCCGGAGACAAGCGCCTTCGCGACATAATCACGGGCGGCAATTTCGAGCGCAAGGCCGGTGTACGGCCGACGCGGCATTTCCAGATCGAAGAGAATGTGCCCGGACCTGGAACGGAGGTTGTGAATGCGGGCCTCCTCGACCTCTTGCTGCAGGGGCTCGCTTAGAGTCGTGACATAGGGGATCTCCGTCTGCCCGCTGTAGAGACGGAGGTCTTTGAGCGAGGACGCTGAGTGGGCGAAAACATCGCCCTCGAGCACGGCGCAGGCTTGCGACGCAGCCGGCGAAGAGGAGAGCTTAACTCTACGCTGGTAGCGAAAGTGGCTGGCGGGAGCGAGCGGCGGCGGCAAAGTCTGCAAGGATAAGAGAAGCCCGAGGAGCGCAGGCTTCGTCAGGTCAGAAATCATGCCGGGCCGAGCTCCTTTTGAGTTTCCCCACCTTGCGATCCTCTGCGATTTTAGATCGCATCGCTTGCGGGACGGCTTCGCGGCCGGGAAAGCGGCCCGCTCCAATTACTACTTTGATTCACGTCTCCAGTTGACTTTTCATGACATTTCTCTTATCTTCGGAGAGTGGCAGGACTCCCTTCGGGTTGAGTCGGTCACAGCGAAGTCCACCCACTTCGTTGCAATAACAGGCAAACCCACGCATCAGCCCCCACCGCGCTGCGTGGGTTTCCTATTTAAATCCCTTTCCTTCGAACCGGCGATCGGCATTTGGCAGCCGATAGACTGGATACGACGATGCCGCTAGAGACACCAAATACTTTGCCTGAGACTGTCCCGGGAGACGCAGCGACGACCGCCCCGAGCGCCTTTGCACCGCTGAAGATCCCGCTCTTTCGCGACCGGTGGATCGCTTCCACTGTATCGAACCTCGGGACATGGATGCAGGACACCGCCGGGACCTGGCTGATGACGACGCTCACCGCGTCTCCCTTGCTGATTGCACTGATGCAGGCGGCGGCCAGCCTGCCGGTGCTGTTTCTCGGGCTGCTGGCGGGGGCCACCGCAGACATCTTTGACCGCCGCCGCCTGATCATCTTCTGGCAGGTCTGGATGCTGGGCAGCGTGGCAATCCTGGCCGTGCTGACGTACCTGGGACACATCTCTCCCTGGGCACTGCTGGCATTTACGTTCATGCTGAACATTGGCTCAGCAATGAATAACCCTGCGTGGCAGGCGATCGTTCCCGAACTTGTACCAAGAGAGTTGATCCCCGACACGGTCTCTCTCAGTTCCGCGAGTAATAACCTTGCGCGGGCGGTAGGACCGGCGCTGGGCGGCCTGATGGTTGCCGCGTTCAAAGGTGTAAACAATGGCGCCGGTTCCGTGTTTTTTTTGAATGCGATCTCGTTCGCCGGTGTGATCTGGGTGCTGGTCAACTGGAAGCGAGTGCCCTTGTTCAAGAGTGTGCTTCCGGCAGAGCGGATCGAGGGATCGATCCGTTCCGGCCTTAGGTATGTAAGGTACTCGCCCGCGCTTCAGGCCTCGCTGGTACGGGCGTTCACCTTCACCTTTTTCGTCTCTGCGGTCTGGTCGCTGCTGGCGGTCGTTGCGAACCGCGATCTGCACCAGGGTGCCTTGGGGTACGGCATTCTCAATGGATCTTTGGGTTTCGGCGCAGTCATCGCGGCGACGGTCTTGGGACAGGTGCGGCGACGTTTCGGGGCAGACAGGATCATCGCCACGGCAACGGTATACATGGCACTGACGCTGCTGGTGCTCGCGCGGGTCCGGTCACCGGCTGTCATCATCGTTACCCTGATCGCTGCGGGCTTTGCGTGGACCAGCACCATGGCGACGCTGAATACTTCCGTGCAGCTCGCAGTGCCTGCCTGGGTGCAGGCGCGGGCTCTCGGGACCTACCTGATGACCTTTCAGGGTGGACTGGCTCTCGGCTCAATTACCTGGGGTTTTGTTGCGGAGCACACATCGACGCCGGTAGCGCTTGTCTCCGCGAGCATAGGGCTCCTGGTGACTCTGCCGTTCGTGCATCGCTTTAAGATTCTGCAGGGGCCATTGCCCGACCACACGCCGTACCAGTGGAAGCATCCCGCGCCTCAACTCGCGGGCGACTCGGGTCCGGACGCCGGCCCGGTAAGAGTCTCGGTCGAGTACGTCATACCCGCAGAGAAGTACGCTGAGTTCACCAAAGCCATTCACGAACTTCGCGGAGTAAGGCTCCGCGACGGAGCCATCCGCTGGGGGATCTATCGCGACGCAGTCGATCCTGAGCAGTTGAACGAGACGTTCGTGATGGAATCCTGGCTGGACTACCTGAGGTCCCGGGAACGGATGACAGCGAGCGACGTTGTGATCCGGGAGCGGGTGTACGCCATGCACAAGGGCGCGGAGAGGCCCAAGGTCTCCTACCAGATCTACGCACGAGAGATCGCGGGCAGCTAGAAGCTGACGTGGGCAGAGACCGTGACCGACTGCGTTGACACCCGGACATGGCTGTTGCTGTACTCGCCTGCTTGAAGCGAGCTCTGCCCCACCGACTCCGAAGTGGGAAGCTGCGCCTGGTAGGCGAAGTCATATCCCCACGATGAAATGGTGTGATCTGGCGAAGCCTCAGATTGCCAGCCGAGACCGCCGGCAACGCTACTGCTAAGGATAGCGGCAGTCAAAGGCGTGATGGTCGAACTGGGCACCGGATTTGAGAGATAGCTGTATCCCCCGCGGGCGGTCCACTGCTTGACGGGAAGCTGGATCCCGGTCCGGAACGAGCCCTGATCGTGCCAGTGAAGAGGCACCTCGTCCTGGATGGCGGAGCTTGTAGCGACGCTGTTGATGACCACGTTCGTGCCGTCTTTCAACTTGACCGGGAGATTGGTGAAGGCACCGCTCCAGTTGCTCCATCCTCCTTCGAAGGAGACAACGGCGCGGCGGTTCGCCTGCCAGCGGAGACCCGCGGAGAAGGCCTGCGGAAGATGGTTGTCGACCTCGGCCTCGTAGTGATAGGTGGGATCGGCGGTGACGCCGAGAGCATTGAAGAGAGCGGAGGCGGAGCCGTCGGCATAACCATGGCTCGGAACGAAAGTCGGGCTTTTCCACGAGGCCCCCAGGCGAATCCGAGAACTTGGCTGCCACTGGGCACCGGCGCTGCCATTCCAGCCAAAGCCCTGCGTATGCAGATTGAGCAGGACCTTCAACCCGGCGAGCTGCGGCTGCTGCTGGAAGATATACGGAGCATGGAGGAGGTTCTTGTTGTAGACGAGACCGAGGCTGGCACCGAAGGCCCACTTCGGAGTCGGAGCAAATGCAAGGGTGGTCGATCCGCGAACAGCGACGAACTGCGATTCATTCTTCTGCTCGCCATACGACACTTTGGCGGTGCCGGCGGGGTCGGTGTACTGCCAGGCGGCGCGCATCAGGAACTCCGGCGTGACAGCAGCGGCGGCGCTGAAGTGGCTGTGCCCGATGGGTGTGCCGATCGCTCCGTAAGGTATGGCGCCAGCGAAGGAGCGCAGCTTGCCATTCGGGTCCACCGAGTTGGCAAAGGACCCATGGGCGAACAGCGTGAGGCCACTGAGATCAAGAGTGCGGGAGTGAATACCGGCAAGGCCGGCAGGATTGCCTTGTACGGCTTCGAGCGGGTCGCCCTGCTCGGCGACCATGGTGCCGCCACGCGCAACAGTTGCGGCACTTAGACCGTTGCCCAACGCTCCGGCAGATTGTGCGACTGACCGAATACTGCCTACGCTTATGACAAATAAAAATGTAAATCCAGCGCGGCTCCAGCCGGTAAGAGCGAACATCCCAAGCCTCCAGTTTGTTGAACCGAAGACAAGACTAGAGTGCTCGCGTTGACGAAGAAATTCTCCTCTTGTCACGGGGCGTACCACTATGGTGTTAGCCAAGGAACTCGAGTGTGGCAGAGTTCAGTCGATCACTCACCGGCTATACCGGGCAGCGCCTCCTCGAGGTAGAGACGAGAGGCCCTGCCCAGATACATGCTGATCTTCAGGCTGACTGCCGGTCGAGCCTACCGGTGCGTCGACCCGAAGGCCATGTCGATCAGGGTGCGCTCCTCCAACTCGTGCGCCTTTGCTGACCCGGTTGCCGGGCTGGCGCTCGCGCTGCGTTTAACGCTGGTCAGCGGGCGATCGCCAACCATAGGCTTCAACTGCCGCATCGCGTAGGTGAAGGCGCCCATGTTCGACGGCTCCTCCTGCACCCAGACCACTTCCTGCGCATTCGCGTGCTCATCAAGCGCGGCCTGCATCTCTGCCTCGGGCCACGGATAGAGCTGCTCGAGAAAGATGATGCCAACGGACATGTCTTTTCGCTTTTCACGCTCAACACGCAGGTTGTGTCCAATCTTGCCGCTGCAGACAAGCAGGCGGCGAGGGTCCTTCACGTTGTTGTCGGGAAGAACATTCTGGAAGTGCGGCAGCGCGAAGTCGTCGAGTGTGGACGATGCATCCGGATGGCGCAGCATCGACTTCGGCGTGAACACGATCAGCGGCTTGCGCCAGAGACGAATCGCCTGGCGACGCAGCAGGTGAAAGTACTGTGCAGCGGTGGAGGGCTGGCAGATCTGGATGTTGTCGTGCGCGGCAAGCTGCAGGTAGCGCTCGATGCGGGCGCTGGAGTGTTCAGGACCCTGACCCTCATACCCATGCGGCAACAGCATGACAAGGCCCGAGAGCAGGCCCCACTTGGCCTCGCCGGCGGCAATGAACTGGTCGATGACGATCTGCGCGCCGTTGGCGAAATCGCCGAACTGCGCCTCCCAGAGCACGAGCGCCTCAGGGTAGTCGCGGGAGTAGCCATACTCGAAGCCGAGAACCGCAGCCTCCGAAAGCATTGAGTTATAGACCTCGAAGCGGGGCTGATCCGGCGCAATGTGCGCGAGCGGAACGTAGCGCTGTTCCGTCTCTATGTCCACCATCACCGCGTGGCGCTGGTTGAACGTTCCACGCTGCGAATCCTGCCCGCTAAGGCGCACCGGAAACTTCTCCGTAAGCAGGGAAGCATAAGCGACAAGCTCAGCCAGGCCGTAGTCGAAGGGCCGCTTGCCTGCAGCCATTTCAAGGCGCTGCTCAAACAGCTTCTTCACCTTGGGATGGATGTGGAAGCCCTGTGGAGCGACGGTGGTGAGACGCACAAGTTCGGCGACACGGTCAGGAGCAATGCCCGTCGTAACCTCAAACTTTGGAGCGTAGTCACCCCCGCTGTAGGGAGCCCAATAGTCAGGAAGCCGTGCAAGGCGAGGCTTGTGGTCGGCATGGCTGGCGGTCTTCTGGTCCTCGAGGAAATGGTTCTGGATTTCGGCCACTTCAGCTGAAGGATCCACGCCGATCTGCTTTGCGTAAAGCTGGTAGAGAGTCGGGTGATCTTTGATGATGGCGTAACGGCGAGGCTGGGTGACAGTCGGATCGTCGACCTCACTGTGCCCGTGGCGACGATACCCTACAAGGTCTACGACAATGTCGGATCCGAAGCGGTGGCGGTACTCAGCAGCGACTCCGGCAACCCGGATCACGGCGTCAGGGTCTTCGGCATTCACGTGCAGAATCGGAATCGGCAGTCGCTTCGCCAGGTCAGACGAGTAACGCGAAGAGTTCGACTCCTCGGGCAGCGCGGTGAAACCCAGAAGGTTGTTGACGATGATATGAATCGTGCCGCCAACCTCGTAGCCGGAGAGTGCTGTCAACACGAGCGTCTCCGCGAAGATGCCTTGGCCGGCGAAGGCGGCATCGCCGTGTATGACCATCGGCAGCACCTTCGATTGCCCGAACGAGCCGTCCGCGGCTTTGATGTCGAGACGGCGCTGCCTGGCTCGCGCGCGACCGAGTGCAACAGGGTCGACAGCTTCAAGATGGCTTGGGTTCGAGGCGAGATGCAGGTCAATCGTGCGACCCTCGGGCGAAGTGTAGGTGCCGGTCGCGCCGACGTGGTACTTTACGTCTCCGCCGCCCAGAACGCTGCGGGGGTCGACATCTTCGAATTTGGCAAAGACCTCGGAGGCGTTGCGGCCCACAGTGTTGGTCATCACGTTCAACCGGCCGCGGTGGCTCATCGCAAAGACGGACTTCTCTACGCCGAGCGCCGCACTTGACTCGAAGACCGAATCAAGAAATGGGATAAGGACTGTCAGCCCTTCCAGCGAGAAGCGCTTCGTGCCCAGATAGCGCGACTGGATCACCTGCTCGAAGACTTCGGCGCGGATAAGCTGGGTGAGGATATGGCCTTGATTCTTCGCGGCGGGCGTCTGCTCCATCTGTGCCTGCAGCCACTGGCGGCGCTCGTTGTTCGCGATGTGCATGAACTCGGCCGCGATATTGCCGCAGTAGTACCGCCGAGCCTCACTGGTGTACTCGCCCTCGGGCGGAGCGACAGGGAACGGCTCAGGCGGGAGATACTGGCCGAGCGGATCGAGTGTGGCTTGAAGGTGCCCCCAGGTGCGAAAAAGATTGAAGATCTCCTCGCGTTGCTGTTCGCTCTGTTGCTGTTCGGGTGGGGTCGGATCGACAGCGATGGTCTGCGATTTGGTGGCCATAAATTCCTCTCGCGCGGGCATGGTTACGTGGCAGCGAACACACGACGCCCTCAGATAATGCTAGACCTTTCGGCAGAGGCATTTCTCGAAGAATTCGATTATCGCGCAGGAAATGGATCGCCGTCGAATCAGGATTGCCATGGGAACACCGCCAAAGCCAAGCCGCTATAGTCAAACGAGGATGTGCTTCGTTCCGTTGAAAATGATCTGGCGGGCCGGTGTAATGCTTGTCATGGCGAGCGCTTGCTGCGCAGGTCAAGGCCGTACGCAGGCTGCGCCCTCGGCGGATTCGACAGTTCGGGCCGCAAAGCCGCTGCCGGATATTGCAGTATTGATGCATGAAGTTGAGGCTCGGCAGAGGTTGGCGGAGCAGGTTCGCAAGGACTACATCTACCACTCCGTTCAGTCCGAGCAGGAGGTCGACGGCCACGGCGTGGTCAAGAAGACCGAAGTCAAGGAGTATGACCGCTTCTGGATCAACGGCGTGCCGGTCGAAAAACTCGTGAAGAAGGACGGCAGAGACCTGACGCCAGACGAAGCAAAGAAGGAGTCAGAGCGGATCGACAAGGAGTCGGCCAAGGCGAAGGAGCGACGTGAGAAAGAAGACGCCAGGGGCAAGGAGACGGACGCACGCGGCAACGACGAGGTAACCGTCTCCCGGTTGCTGGAGTTGGGAAGCTTCACCAATCCGCGCAGAATCGAGGTGGATGGCCGGGACACGATCGTGGTGGACTACTCCGGCGATCCGAAGGCGAAGACGCGCAACAGCTTCGAAGGCGTCATCCGCGATATGACTGGAACGATCTGGGTCGATGAGGAAGACCGCACGATTGCGAAACTCCAGGGCAAGTTCGTCGACAACTTTAAAATTGGCGGAGGTCTGCTCGTGAGCATCCAGAAGGGCACGAACTTCGAGTTGCAGCAAAAGCGGATCAACGGAGAAGTCTGGCTTCCAGCGCGGGCCGAAGGTCATGGCCAGGCTCGGGTGTTTCTCTTCTTCAAGTTCAACGGCGGCCTAATTGAACTGGATTCGGATTACCGGAAGTTCAAGACGAGCTCAACCATTTTGCCGGTTGGCGCGCCAGTGCCGGATGCGCCCAAGTGAGGCGGTTAAAAGCGAAGAGGGACAGCCTAAGCCATCCCTCCCGCAGAACTTGTTTGAAGCAAGATGCAGCCGTAAAGTTTTAGCCCAGAGCCAAATGCAAACACCCTTGCAGATGAAGAGAAAGCCGGGAACTAAAATCGAGGCAAAGGACTGCTTCCAAAATTAGAGAGGCTGAACGTCAGACGCCTGCCAACCCTTGGGTCCCTTAACTACGTTGAACTGCACTGCCTGACCTTCTTGAAGGCTCTTGAATCCGTTCGAATTGATCGCCGAGTAATGTACGAAAACATCCTCGCCGTTCTGACGGCTGATGAAGCCAAACCCCTTGGCATCGTTAAACCACTTCACTGTTCCCTGTTCCATGTCCGTTATTTCCTTAGTGCTATTGAATTTGCCGCAAGATCCAAATCGGGGTTCGTACACATACAGCAATTGCAGAAAACCAATCTGTTTCAAACGATGACTGAAGGTTAGCATCATTGGCAACAAAAGTGTGGAAAATCTTTATAAATTCTTTCGTTGCACCAAATCTGGTGCAACAGACTCTGGTTACTTCGGTGCCGGAAGACGATCACGAACGATCTTCTCCGCCTCGATTAAAACCTGATCCAGGGTGAGATTCGTCGAGTCCAGAAGAATTGCATCCGCAGCCGGCTTCAAAGGCGATTCGGCACGGTTGCGGTCGCGTTCGTCACGCTCTCGCATCTCGTTGATCAGCGCAGCTTCCGGGACCTTCGCATGATCCGGTGTGCCGGGAAGCTGTTGATAGCGGCGGTTCCCGCGCACTTCGGGAGCGGCATCCAGAAAGATTTTTACCTCAGCGTCGGGAAAGACCGCCGTTCCGATGTCGCGGCCTTCCATCACGACTCCACCAGCCTGACCCAGGGCCCTCTGCTCGGAGACCATCCAAGCCCGCAGCCGCGGATGGACGGAGATCTGCGATGCGCCGGAGGTCACGTCCTTCTCGCGAATGCGGCGAGAGACATCCATGCCGTCGAGAAGAACGCAGTTCCCTTCCTGCTGCGGTTCCAGCTTGATGCGCGTCTTCCCGGCCAATTCCAGAAGTGGCTCCTCTTCATCGAAGCCGAAGTCGTTCTCAATCGCCTTCAGCGCAAGCGCCCGGTACATGGCCCCTGTCTCCAGATTGAGGAAGCCGAAGGTGCGGGCGAGATGTGCCGCAAGCGTACTCTTACCCGCTCCGGCAGGGCCGTCTATTGCGATGACGGGCCGCTGACGCGGTTGGAGGACAGCGGGTTCAGGTGGAAGAAAGGAGTTCGTCGCGGTCACTCGGCATCCTTGCGCTTGCGGTAGACCGGTTTGTCGAAGCTGGTGGCTTTGCCCTTAAAGCTGCCACCTTTGCCGCCGGGTTTGCCCGGCTTCCGGAACGGATTTTTGCCCTCCGCGAACTTGGCAAAAGTGCCCGGCGGCTTCGCGGAGAAACTTCCCGGCTTCCGGGCAGCACCGGCCGGTTTGCTGCCGAAGGGCTTCTTATCGCCACCGAAGGCGGGCTTCCGCGCCGGGCGATCCGAACCGGCTTCGCTGTTGTAAGGGCGCGAAGGACGATCGCCACTGGGCCGCTCACGCGGCGCGTCAAACTTGCGGTAGGTTGGGCGAGCGGGCCGCTCGCCGGAGCCTCCAGAGCTGTCCCGGTCGCGGGAAAAGCTGGGCTTTCCGCCGAAAGAGGGCTTGCTTCCAAAACCTGCCCCGCCTTGCGGACGAGGACGGGCACTAAACGAGCCCGGAGTGCGCGGTGCGGATGGGCGCTCCGATCTCTCGGGACGTTCCGATCTATCGGGACGATCGAATGATCGTGACGGGCGATCAGAGCGATCGGAAGTTCGGGCCGGACGATCCGATCCCTGGGAGCCACGGTCGCTAAACTCGCGGCGCGGGGGGCGAGAGTCGCCGAAGCTCGGCTTACCGGCGGAGCCTTCGCGCTTGCGGCCAAACGTGCCCGGCTTCGAAAAGGTCTTGCGGGGGGTGCGTTCCTCGCCACCGGAGCTCTCCGGACGCGGTGCAGACTCTCGGCGGGGCGGCCGGGAGTCGTCACTCCGGAACGCCGGCCGCGTGCCAAAGGCAGGCTTTGCGCCGAAGCTGGACCTACCGCCTCCGCTCGGCCGATCACCAAATTTAGGACGATCGCCGAATGCCGGCTTGCGACCAAACGCCGGCTTGCCACCGAACGAGGGGTTAGACCCGGCGGACGGGCGGCTGTCGCTGCGGGGCTTGCTGGTGTAGCTCCGTGCAGCGGGGCGATCGGAGGCTCCGCCTGCAGGCTGCGCCAAGTCCGCACCGTCGTTTGCAGCAGCAGGACGAGCGGCCTTCTCTTCGTTCCACGGCTTGTTGAAGGAAGGTTTGTTGAACGCCGGCTTGCTGCCGCGAGCGAAGGGACGGCGTTCCCGATCCGCAGGGTTCAGCGGAGCTCCGCTGAACTTCCGCCCATAATCGCTGGGAAAGCCGGTGCCAAGCTTGCGCGGCTTGGCGACGAACTTCTTGATGCGGGGAGCATCGGTATCTTCGAGCGTTGCCGCAGCGGCAACTTCAATGTTCTCGACCGGCCTCGCGTGGACATCGATTGCGAGATCGTCCTCTTCCGCGGCGGCAAAGGCTGGGAGCGATCCGGAGACATGCAGCAGCGTCTTGCCATCAACAGCGAGCGTTTCAAGCTCGCGAGCGCCCATCAGCGCGTGGATGACATCGCGAATTCGCGACCGTGCAGCAAGCGGTGAGAGGAAAGTCTCGATCTCTTCTTCCGTGGCAAGCATGGCCGAACCAAGATAAAGCGAAATGAGCGCCGACAGAGCCGAGGGTTGGCCAGCGTTCGCTCCGGCCTTGATGTGCTTTGTGAAGCGGGCGCTGGTCAACTCCCAAAGTGTCGCGGCGCCGTCCGGCTGGCCGACAGGAATAACGCGAAGATGCGCCCAGAGCTCGTTCAACGCGCGCAGGACGGCCGACTCGGTCACTTCTTTACCGAGTTGCGTGGCCAGATCATAGGCGGAAAGAGCGGTGTGCTTCGTAAGGACTTCGTGCGTCGCGGCAGCAAGCGGCGAAACCTTGATTGCACCAGAGGTGGCGGGCGGCTGCTTCCAGGCCTTATCGCCGCGAAGGGTAAAGATGTATGAGAAGACAGCGGCAGTGGCGACGAAGTCGGGTGTCTCGCCCGGCGTTCCAAGAAGATTGAGCGGTACGGCGATGCCCTCGGAGATCAGGCGGGCAAGCAGAATGCGGGCTTGTTCGGTATCGGCGAGCGCCGGTTCAGGTGTCGGCGCGCCAAGGACGCCTTCAACCAGGGACGGAGCGGGTGCGGGAAGCTGCGCCGGCCGGGGGGTAAACAGGACGAGCCCGGCAACGTTGATCCAGCTGCGGAGATTCTCAAAGGTGAGGAGCGCTTCGCCGTTCTGGTGCCATTGCGCGAGACGAGCGACGCGTAACTGGTCCGACGTCGGAATGGGACTAAGTGGGGAACTCAAGGTGGTGCCTTCCTGCCGGTGCGAAGACATAGGCGCATGCGGCATGACTTCGTTTCATACGAAGTTCAGATTCAATTTTCAAAAGATTGGACGCGCTATATGCGCTGAAATGCTTTTTGTATGTCCTTATGAGAATACCGCAAAGCGATAGGTCGGCCATGCGGGCAGCTCGTCGGATGCTCGGTTTTGCACAATTCCTGGAGCAGCCAGTCAATCTTTGCCGGATCAAGAGGCATGTTCACCTTGATCGCAGCGTGGCAGGCGATGCTGGCGGCGATGCGGCGACGGCGAGTGTCGGCATTCTCGGACTGCTGCTCGCGCTCCGGCACAGCGAGCACTTCTTCGAGCATCCGTTCAAGCTCACGGCCCTCAAGTCCAACCGGAGCGGCCTTGATTGCGAGCGTTCTGGGGCCGAATGGCTCAGCCTCAAAGCCGTTTCGTTCCAACTCAGCCGCAATGCTGGCGAACGCAATCATCTGCGCCGGGAGCAGGTCGACGAGCAGCGGCATCAGCAGCCTTTGCCGCTGCACCTGCTCTACTTCGCGGTCGCGCAGAATCTTCTCGAACAGGACACGCTCGTGCGCGACATGCTGATCGACGATCCATAGACCTTCTTCGTTCACCGCAAGGATGAACGAGTCGCGAAGCTGGCCCAGCGGCTTCAGGGTCGCAAGGGCGTTCAGCGTCAGCGGAGCATCTTCGGCGATGGTCGGCGACGGGTCTTCATCGTAGCCCACGGCAATCGAGCCTTCCGTGAAAGCGAGCCGCCCGGGCGACTCCGGCACGATGGGCGGAGCCAGGGTGAAGGGCTCCGCGTCTGCGGAGTTCGGATCAGACTCCGATTGGGGGTGGCCATTCTGATTGTCGAAGCCATAACCGTTTCCGGGATGGAACACCGGCGGGACCGGCCCGTTCGGAAGCGGACTGACGTCAAGCAGCAGCGAAGACGAGGCGCGCGGGGCGGAGCTTAGAGCCGCGGCGAAGCTGGCTGCCGGGCGGGCGGCCATTAGCGCGGCGCGGACAGTATCGCGAATGAAATCGTGCACGAAGCTCGGCTGCCGAAAGCGTACCTCTGTCTTCGCGGGATGCACGTTGACGTCGACCTCTTCAGGCGGCATATCAAGAAAAAGCAGCACGACAGGAAATGACGTCGGCGGAATGATGTTGCGGTACGCCTCGGCAAACGCGTGCAGGACGAGACGGTCGCGGATGAGCCGATGATTGACGAAGACATAAACGGAGTTGCGGTTCAGCTTCTGCAGCTCTGGCTTTGATACAAAGCCCGTGAGCCGAAGATATCCGGGCGCAGGTGCCTCGTAGCCAATCTCGCGCTTCCAGGGCGGAGGCTCCGGCAGCCCGGTGCGCGAAAAGTCCATCTCAGCCGCCGTGGGAAGCATCAGCGCGGCAGTGTCCCTGCCGAAGATCTGAAAGAGCCGCTCCTGTGCATCTCTGACGGCTGGCGCAACCAGCAGCGCCTGCGTGGCGGAATGGAGTTCGAAGTGTTTCGTCGGGTTCGCCAGGGCATAGTGCGTGACCAGCGCAGCGATGTGTGAGAGCTCCGTCTGCTCTGACTTGAGGAACTTGCGTCGCGCCGGAGTATTGAAGAACAGATCGCGAATCTCGATTGTCGTGCCGGTCGGAAGTCCGGCATCTTCGGCACGGACGATCTTGCCTCCAGCGATCTCTACTAAGGTTCCAACGGTCTCCGCATCGCCCTGAGCAGCAATGCCGCTGGCACGGGTCTCGAGGATCAGCCTGGAAACCGAAGCAATCGACGGTAGCGCCTCGCCTCGAAATCCTAACGTCGAAATGGAGAGCAAATCATCCGAAGTACGGAGTTTTGAGGTGGCGTGCCGCTCGAAAGCAAGCAGTGCGTCGTCCTTGACCATGCCATGGCCGTTATCGACGATGCGGATCAGCTTCCGGCCACCGCCCTCGACTTCGATCCGGATCCTGGTTGCCCCGGCATCGAGCGAGTTCTCGAGCAGCTCTTTTACCACCGAAGCAGGGCGCTCTACGACCTCGCCGGCCGCAATCTGGTTTGCCACTTGGTCGGAGAGTATGCGAATGCGGCCCATCAGCCGATTGTAGTGTGACAGCCGGGGAAGTCTATCTTGTGGGAGAATCGCTTCGGATCTGAACATTGCCTACGGCTTATCCTGCGCGCACCAATTGCAGCGGGATCTGTAGGGAACCCTTCATCTAACCCGCTCGTTCTCGCTGAAATCAGGCCACACGCTCTTGTGTCATCGGAAGAGAAAAGTCCGGCAGCCGCTCGAATGCCGGTTTCGCCAGCAGGTAGCCCTGCATGAGTCGAACTCCAAGACCGCGCAGCAATTCATACTCCTGGACCGTTTCAATGCCCTCCGCGACGATCTCGGTGTTCAGGGTGCGGGCGAGTTCCACGACGGATCGGACAATCGCAAACGCTCGAGGCCGGTCCTGCAGGTCTCTGGTGAGCGCCATATCAAGCTTCACTATATTTGCAGGCATGTCGGCAAGTAAGTTCAAGCCGCACCATCCTGCGCCGAAGTCGTCCAGCGCAACCTTGAAACCGCAGTTGCGATATTCCTGGACAATCGCAAGCAGATGTTGATGGCTCAGCACTTTTTCAACCTCGACAATTTCGAAGATGAGCCGGTCGAGAGGAAATCCAAGTCTCCGCGCTGTATTCAGCGTGACTTTGATACAGGCGGCAGGGCTGTAGACAGCTCCGGGCATGAAGTTGATCGAAAGCATGGCGCCCGTACCCGCAAGGCCAAGCCTGGAGGCGAGTGTAATCGCTGTAATCCGGCAGGTTTGGTCGAACGCATATCTATTCTCGTCCGTCACCTGATCCAGAACGAACGCAGCGCCCTGCCCTTCAAGCCCGCGCACAAGGGCTTCGTAGGCCCAGACAGTCCCTGACTCAATGTCAACGATGGGCTGGAATGCCATGCTGAAGGGAAAGGGTGCGTCGACACCATCTCTGCACGCGCTGCAGGAAGACTGCAGTTCCTGGACAATTTTCATTCCTTAACCTCTTCAGGTGATGACAGGCGCGGTAGACCGTCGCCGGTAAAGAGATCGTGGAGAGATCGACACACGAACACCTGATGGGGAGAAGAGTAGCAGGCGGCACAAGGGCTGCCCTATACAACGTATGTGGATGCCGCCCTATCTTTCACCGGGCAGCAAACTCGAGTCAGGACTTCACTTCTTCGACTTTTTCCCGGATTTCTTTCCGGACTTCTTCTTCAGAAGATCCAGATCGCGGTCGCCCACCATGTGAAGACGCATGAAGTTTGTCGCGCCCGAGAGAGTTTGAGTTCCGGCAACAATGCCAACTACCTGCCGGGCCTGTACGTAGCCACGCTCCTGGAGCAGCGTCTCTGCCATGCCCACGAGCTTGTCTGTGTCGCGAAAGCGGTCGCAGAGGAGCGGGTAGGTTCCCCAGAGCAGCATCGAGCGATTGATCACTTCTTCATGCGGCGAGAGCGCATAGATGGGGGGGTCGGGCCGGTACTTCGAAAGCAGGCGGGCTGTCGCGCCGGTCTCGGTGAAGATCGCAATCGCGCCTACGTCCAGATCTTCGGCGGCGTGAGCCATACACTCGCAGATCGTCTCGGCGACCGACAGGTGTGTCGGCTTGCTGCGCTGGAGCTGAGGTTGCGGCTCTGTGCGCATCTGGTGTTCGGTCTCGGTAACGATCTTCGCCATCATAGCGATGGAGTGGACAGGATACTTGCCGGCGGCCGTCTCAGCCGACAGCATCACTGCATCCGAGCCATCGTAGATTGCATTGGCGACATCCGAAGCTTCGGCGCGCGTCGGCCGGGGATTGTCGATCATTGACTCGAGCATCTGCGTCGCCGTGATGACCGGCTTGCGGTACTCGGCTGCCCTGCGGATGATGTGCTTCTGAATCGCGGGCACTTTTTCAGGCGGCACTTCGACGCCAAGATCGCCGCGGGCGACCATGATGCAGTCGGCCACTTCAAGTATTGAGTCGAGGTGCTCGATCGCCTGGGGCTTTTCCAGCTTTGCAATGATCCAGGCATCGCTCTTCAGCGCATTCAGCCGGTTCTTTACATGGCGAACATCATCGGCGGTGCGAACAAAAGAAACGGCAACCGTATCCACACCCTCGCCAATGGCGAAGATAAGATCTTCCTCATCTTTTTCGGTGAGCGATGGAACGTTCACAGCGATTCCGGGAAGGTTGATGCCTTTGTTCTCGCCCAGCATACCGCCGTTCACGATCTCGCAGGTGACGTCGACGCCGCTGACCGTTTCGACGCGAAGTTCGATGAGGCCGTCGGAGAGGAGAATGCGGGAGCCAGGTTCCAGGTTCTCGGCAAGCGTCGTAAACGTTGTGCCGACAAGCGTTTTGGTGCCCTCAATCTCGCGCGGAGTAATTGTAAGGCGTTCGCCGGCAACCAGCAGAACAGGCTTGTGGTCTTTCAACTTACCCGTGCGGATCTTCGGTCCCTGCAGATCGGCGAGAATGCAAATCGGCTTGCCTTCTTCACGGGATACCTTGCGCACCATGCGTATCAGCTCGGCCTTCTGTTCATGGGAGCCATGCGAGAAGTTCAGCCGCGCGACATCCAGGCCGGCGCGAACCAGGTCGCGAAAAACGGCTTCCGTACTGCACGCAGGGCCGAGAGTGGCAACGATCTTGGCACGGCGGCCACGCTCGAGCGGAGCTTCTCCCAGTTCCACCGTCAGGTTCTCGGCGCCGGTAGCGTCTAACGCCTTCGCCTTAGGCTTCAACTTGGACTTCTTCTCTGCGACTTTGCTGCCGGATTTCGATTTCATCGAGCTGATGCCGTGTACTTTCTGCCCGTCAGCGTCGGAGCCGTCCTGTTTGGCAGTTGGCCCGCGATGCTGACGGATCGTTGCGTCTCTGAATTTGCCGTCGAAGGCCATTCTAACCGGGGATGTCCGTCTTTGCGATGACGGAGTCGTGAGAAGTGCTATCTGCCTCCGGCCCGGGGAGATTGCAATAGGCGGGATAGAGCTGCGCGTTGAACTCCGCCCCCGCAAGAACGCTGAGCGAGATGATGTACAGCCAGAACAGCAGAGCTACGCCCGCTCCGAGGGACCCGTACACCTCCGAGTAGTTGGCGAAGCGGGTGACATACCATCCGAAGAGAAGCGTCGTGACGAACCACATAATGGTGGCAAGAGTAGCGCCTGGCAGGGTTCGCTTCCAGGACTTCTCCATAGTGCTCATCGCGCGCACAGTTCGGAACGACTCCCAAAGGTGGTCCTTCGAACGTCCTTCGCTCTCGACGACCGCGAGCCCGGCCGGAGGGATACCCATGTGGTAAATCACCGCGATCACCGCGATGCTGCTGCTCAGTGCCACTGTCCAGCGAACGATGAAGGCGATTACGAGAACCGCGGTAACTGCCGATGCGCCGATGTTCGCGGCGATCCATTGCGAAAGAAAGTGGCCGAAGATCACGAGGACGCTGGCGACGGTCAGCGGTACGAGCGCGATGAACACAAGAGCGAAAGATCGCCAGCGGCGGTCCCAGAAACCCCATTCCCGGGCCGAGAGATGGAAAGCCCGGCGGAAACCTTCCATCAGCGTGACGATCACTCCCGACGCGCCGATCAGGGAGACGATCGCCGCGATAGCCAGGGCTCGATTCGTGTAGGCACTCTGGTGCGCGTTTTCGAAATAGCTATCGAGCAGCGGGCTGACATCGTCGGGAAGGATACGATCGAAGAAAAGCGCCGCCTGAGTGCGAATGGGTGCGGAATCAGGAAGTGTTGCGAAGATCGCCGCTGCGACGATCAGCCCAGGAAAGAGAGACACCATTGCCGAGTAGGCGGCCGCCTGCGCGATGTTGAAGCAGTCGTGCTCAAGGACGCTGGCGAATGTTCGCCGCAGGAGGCCAGGCAGACGCCTCGCCACCGGCCAGATGGAGGACGAAAGGGACCTCCAGAACGAAGAATATGTCTCCGGTTTTACCGTTGTGCTCGCAGAGCTCACGGGGGAGTTGGACCCGCTGCTAACTTGTTCAGAGACACGCGCATTCTTCGCTCCGGACTCTAATTGTCTGGCCTCCAACCTAGTCTACGGCTGGACTCAGGAGTTCGTCAGGCAATTTAGGTACGCTTCCATTTCTCGAGGAACGCCGTGACCGAGCCCGCATCCATGTGGCGCATGTCTTCAAACTCGCCAGTCTGCTGGGAGTAGATCGTTGTTCCCTTGGCGTCCAGAACCGCCAGCGCTGGAACACCCTTCTTAATAGCGACGCCGTACTTCTCCGGGTATTCGAGGTTGTGGTCGATGTGACCGATCCATACATGAACAAGAACATAGTTTCTGTTCAGAAGCTCCTCATTGGGCGCTTGATGGAAATATATGTCGAGCACCTGGCAGTCCCCGCACCAGTCACCGCCGAAGTCGAGCAGAACGCGCTTATGCTCCTTGCGGGCCTGGACGAGAGCTGCAGCGATCTCTGCCTTCGGATCAGCACTGTCAGAGTAGATGTGCTTCGTCGAGTAGGTGTGAGCAGGTGGTTTGTCCTGTGCCAATACCTGCTTGGGTGTAACCGCAATTCCGACACCGATGGTCAACAAGGCAAGCATTGCGGAAGCAGCGAACTGAACGGTGGAAAGCGTGGCTCTCTCCGTGCAGTTTTTCCGGGAAACAAAAGACTGGGTCATGATTACTCGTCCTTTTTGTGTCGGGAACCGAAACAGTTACATACCACTCTGTAGATGATGCATGAGCGGAAGAGTCGATGCAAAATCCTTCAACGGCATCTTTGTCAAAATCAGCAGATTCGCGCGTAACAGCATTATTTGTCTTTCAGAGTCCCAGCCGGGTGAGCAATGCACGTGGCACTTCCATTCCCGGTCTGTGGTTGCACGGTGCGGAGAGTGTTAGGAGCAATGCAACTAAAGTAACTTTAAAATAGGAGGACAAATGGTAACTTGTGTTACGACAGCTGTGTGACTCAGTTACTGCAAGTAGGGGATTTTTCTTGGGGCCATACATCGATTCTGCTTCGTGGGCGTTACTCGGGCAACTCGCAGCTTCCCGGATAGCAACGTTCCGGATCAGCGGTTCGTTCCTGTTTTCGGCGAAAGCTTCGGCCCATGAGATGGGAACCGGACTATTTTTGAGTCTTGGAGGAGCCGCTGCCGGTGGTGCTGCGGTCTACCTTGCAGGCAAAAAGAAAACAGCGCAGCTTAAGTCGAGGATTCGTAAGACGATAGAAGCGGAGCACGAACACTTTCTGGCAGCAGCCGAAGGGTCGATGGACGCTTTTTATATTCTCGACAGCCTCCGCGACGAGAGCGGACAGATTCGGGATTTCACCTTCCGTTACCTGAACCCTCATGCGGAGCAACGATTAAAGGCGACGCGTGAAGATGTGCTCGGGACCAGCTACAGAAAGCAGATGGAACTGATCGTGAGCGAAGACCAGTTCAACCGCTACTGCGAGGTTGCAATCACCGGCGTTCCCCTCCGTATCGAGTTTCCGGTGAAGCGCCCGGGCGCGAAGATCACATGGTTGCGTCACCAGATAGTAAAGCTGGGTGACGGCATTGCAGTGACCAGCAGCGATCTTACCGAGTTCAAGTCCGTGCAGGATCGTTTTAGGAAGGTAACCGAGTTCAGCGACATCATCTTCGATAATGCTCCCTTCAGCATCATCGCGACGGACGCTGACGGAAAGATCACCGCAGTAAATCTTGAAGCTGAAACGCTGACTGGCTATCGCAGCGAGGAACTGGTCAACCGGGCGTCCCTGCTCTTGCTCCATGATGCGGAGGAGTTGAAGCAGCAGGCCACGCAAATCCAGGCGGAGTACGGATTTCGGGTAGATGGGTTTGACGTGATCGCAGGTCCTCCCGACGGTTGGAAGTACGGGATGGCCGGGTACGAAGGAGCCACACAAGAGGCCCAGTGGACCTTCATCCGGCGTGACGGCACACGAATTTCCGTGAGTCTCGTCGTCAAAGTGCTGCGCGGAGCCGATGGCATCAGAACGGGACTCATCGGAATCGCCTCCGACGTGACCGCACGGCCGCTGGCTCTAACCAGCCACGCTGTAGTCGCGAATCACGATGCCCTTACCGGATTGATCGGTTACAGCCTTCTTGAAGACAGAATCACCCAGGCCATAAAGCGCTCCAAGCGCGTCGCCACCAAAGTCGCGGTGTTTACGATCGACCTCGACCACTTCAAACGAATCAACGACGCCCTGGGGCATCGAGTCGGGGACGAGATCTTGACGGTTGCGGCAGCCCGGCTGCTGGAAAAGGTACGAAGCGCGGACACAGTAGCCCGGATCGGAGGCGATGAATTCATCGTGGTCGTCTCCGACCAGTTGAAGGTTTCGGATATCGAGTTCTGTGCGGAACTCTTTTTGCGCGCAATCTCAGCTCCTTACAACGTGCAGGGCCACACCATCAACGTGACGGCCAGCGTCGGCATCTGCCTGTATCCGGACTTCGCCGGCGACACGGAACATCTCCTGCGGCGCAGCGAATCGGCGATGTATGCGGCGAAGGAAGCGGGCCGCAATCGCTCAGTCCTGTTCGCGCCCGAGATGCTGGCAGACGCGTCGTCGCGCCTTTCAATGGAAGGGGCGCTCCGCTTGGCTCTTGATCATCAGGAACTCTTCCTCGAGTATCAGCCGCAGGTGGAGTTGCCAAGTGGCAAGGTCATCGGGATGGAGGCTCTGCTGCGCTGGAGGCATCCGCGTTTTGGCCTCGTCTCACCCGCTCACTTCATACCCATGGCGGAGAAGATTGGCCTACTCCCCGATTTTGGCATCTGGGCGATGCACCGCGCCTGCCTCGATGCGAAGTGGATTCAGGACCAGATCCATCGCAGGGTATCTCTCTCGGTAAACCTTTCTCCGAACCAGTTCGAACAGAAAAAGCTGATGAAGACGATCGAGGAATCTCTTCACGAGAGCGGTCTGGCGGCGAGCGACCTCGAAATCGAGATCATTGAAAACACCTTGATGATCAACTCGACCGCGAATCTAAAGACGCTCCAGATGATCCGGGAGATGGGCGTAAAGCTCTCAATCGATGACTTCGGGACTGGATTTTGTAACTTCAACTATCTGTTGCAGTACCAGGTAGACCGCTTGAAGATCGACCAGAGTTTCGTGCGTCAGGCGGTGAACGACACCAACGCCGCGTCGGTGGTCCGCACTGTGATCGCGATGTCTCACGGCCTGGGCGTAAAGGTGATCGCCGAAGGCGTTGAGACCAGGGAGCAGTTAAAGTTTCTGATGCGACGGCGATGCGACCAGGCCCAGGGGTATTTCTTCGCGCGACCGCTCTCGCCTGAGCGCTTTGTAGAGGCGGTCACGACGATCGAATTGATGAACCTGGGCGAAGCTTCCGGAGAACGCGCCGCGGCTACACTTCCCGCAGAGGATCAGAACGGCTTTATGGGCGTTCAATCTCAGCGCCGGGTGAACGTCGGCTAGCGAACATACTTCATCGTTCCCTCTGCGATCCAAAAAAAAACGGCCCCTCAGTGAGGGGCCAATCTGCCTTGGTTCTCTCTGGTTAGGAGAGTCTGTCGCGAGCGCGCTCGTACAGGGCTGCGTCTCGCTATCTCTATCTCTCAACGTCTTGCACGGGCCTTCGCCGCATGAGATCGCCGATGAGCTTGCAACTACTGGGCCGAAGGAGAATTGCTCATGGTGTTCGCAGCGTTCGGATGGGACACCGGGGATGCTGGAGCGCTATTTGAACTCATGGTCGCAAGACTGTTGTGCATCAGGCTGACTACGACTCCGTTTGTCACTGCGTGATCGCCGTCACTGGACTTCTGCATATTTTTACCCAGGCCGGTTTTGTAAATCCGATAGATTGGCACCTGATGCTCTGTCACCAGATAGCGAACCACTGAATCGGCCATCGCCTGCGACACCTGTACTCCTCCGCGGCTATAGCCCTGCACCTCGATGATGTAACCTTTTTCATTTGTAAGTTTAGAAGCTAGATCATCGAGCTGACCCTTTGCTTTCGGCCCAAGGGTTGTGCGGCCGGCAGCAAAGGGTACCGGAGCCGTGCTTACCGTCTGATACTGGTCGAGATTGCTCACAGTTCCGTTCAGGGTTTTCGTTCGATTGCTCGCGTCCGTAGCCACGCCCTTGGCAGAATTTGCCTGGTTACTCGCATCCTGAGCGTGCTGATCAGCGGTGTTGGCGGAACTCATCGCCCGGCTGATTCCCGCCTGTGAGCGGGCGTCAACATCCTTAATGTCGTTCGCGTTCTTGGCCTGAAGTTGATCGAGTTCATTGGTGCGATCTTTGATCGGATCGACCTGCCGATTCACCCACTTCTTGCGGGCAAATGGGTTGACATGGCCCCAGAAGCCTTCCTTCGATTGCCCCGCGAGTGGCTTTCCAGTTGCGTAGCTGCCGCTGTCGGAAGGACTCATTCCGTTCGACTGGCTCTGTGCTGCGGGAAGAGTGGCAGACGGCTGCGCTGTTCCATCCGTTGTACCCGGGGCTGCCGCTTGACCAAAAGCCGCAGTGGAGAGGGCGCTACTTATAACCAAAGCTGGGAGAAAAGTTTGCAGGTTCGTTTTCATATTGTTTTGGCTCCTTGAACGTTTCGATGATTCTGGAATAGACAAAATAGAACAGGAAGATTGCCTCCTCAGTCGCCCGTGCACGCGTCATCATAATGGCTTTCCCTGCAACTTTCATGCCATATGGATCTCGTCTGGAAACTGCAGAATGAGGCACTATATGCCGCTTCTTGCGGCGTTTTGGCAGGCAACCTTTGGTGGGATGGGAAAAAATGTCGTAGTTAGGGCAAGAACGCCCCAATACCTCTTCTGCCGGACGTCTTCGTGCAAGGCGTCTGCCCCGGCAGCTCAGCGTTTCGCGACGCGAACTGTCTGCATCTCCGGCATCTGTTGATTCCAATTTGCGCTTACAGTCTCAAAGATCAAGCGAAACTCCGCGTCATCTCCCGGCTTCAAAGGAGCGGCACTCATGGGTTCTGTATCGACGTAAGGTTCATGCGTCCGGATCAGAGTCAGCGGCAACGTTTCAACCTGCGGAGAGAGACCGACGTCGTTCCTGAAGAGCACTTGGACAGTGACGCCGGTAAGGGTATCAGGTCCGGTATTCTTTACGTGACCATCGATAAAGGTCGACTTGCCTCCAGAAAGGCTGGTTGACTCGCTCATCGCAAGCTGTGTGAAAACAAGGTTCCGCGCATAAGGGTCAGCGGGGAGCACTTGATTTTGTACGGCAGAAGGCCCGGGCCTGCCATGCAGGAAGATCATGGCTCCCAGGATCGCGAGCACACCCAGCATCAAGGCAGCGCCAAGGATCTTTCCCCGGTTCGACGGCTCAGCCGGAGGAGCAGCGAAAAGCGGCGAACCAGCACTCCGCGGGCTTGAGGTGGTTACGGGACTGTTCGGAAGGTCTGCCGGGATCTGCGGATCGGCCATAGCTCAAAAGTTTATAACGTAGGTCCAATACGGAACGCGAGGCCAGACTTTTATGTCGCGGCTGTCTCATGTGTTCAAAAACAGAGCCGATGATGCCTGTGTCGCGTACTGCACTCACAAACAAACTGGAGCACTGAGTCTATGCCAACCTCTCGCCACAAGCGCATCGCAATCGAACGCCATGGACTCCACCTTGTGCCCAACACGGGCGGCCTTGCCAGACATGCGCGGTCAGGCATTGCTTACCGGATAGCGACCGTCGCCGCCGCGCTGTTTCTTGCCATGACGGTCTGTTGAACCGCTGCTTACCTTATCGGCTAGAAGAAGCTTGCGCGCTTTACTTTTTGGCGGAAGTCTTCCCCCTGCATTTCAACGACCACGCACATCTCCTGGAGCCGGGACCGCATTCGCTCTCCAATGCGGTCTCCCAGGGTCTCTTCACGAACAGCAGCCCGTAAATGACCTCCCTGACTTTGATCCAGGCCCAGCGGAGCGACGTTTGCGTAATTCGTCGTGATTATAGTTGTGCGGCGATCGTTGTATCGAGTGTTCAGGATGTGAGCGACCGTGTCCCAGACCCAGTCGGTGGGCTTTGAGGCTCCGAGTTCATCCAATACAAGGATCTCAGCTTCGAAGACCGGCTTGAGTATCTCAAGTTCCGTCTCATTTACCTGCCGGTTATAGCTGTTTTGCACTTGCTTGAGTAGATCGCGGTAATCGTAGAAGAGCCCCGTCGCTCCACGTTCGGCGACCAGTGCCTGCAGGATACCCACGCCAAGATGTGTCTTTCCAACACCAATTGACCCGGTAAGTAGAAGTCCGGTGCCCACCGACTCGAGCGGGTAACTTTCGACAAACTTCCTGGCCCGCAGATGCGCCACTCCCAGGCTGCGATGCGCCCCACTGAACCCGCTCTCGTAACTATCCAGGGTGCAGTGCTCGTAGCGCTTGGGGATCTGGGCGCGGGAGAGCATGCGCTGTGTTCTCTGCTCCAACCGGCAGACGCAGGACTCCGCAAACTGGGAGCCGTCGGGGCGCCGAACGATCCTCAGACCAGCACCCTCGCAGATTTCACAAACAGCAACCATGCCCTTAGTATCGCAGCCTGCGGACGAAGACGTTTGTGCGAAACCAGGGCCGCATCTTGCAAATCGCGATCGGCGCGAGCGACCGAGGAGGGCCAGAAGCACTCGCCGAATCGAATTCGGCGTTGGCGAATCAAATCCCTTCAGATAGACTTTAGAGAGTGTCTGAACGCTCCGTTTTGCGGAGCGGAACCGATATCGCGACAGGCCTTCGATGTGACGTGACTCTACCGTTTGCAAGCGATCCGCGACTTCCTCTCAGACACAACGAGATAGAAGAAAAGGAAAACATCATGCCAAAAGAAGGAATCCATCCGTCGTATAACGACATCACCGTGAAGTGCGCCTGCGGCTCAAATTTTCAGACCCGCTCCACGCACAAGGGCGACATCGTTCTCGAAATCTGCTCCGCCTGTCACCCGTTCTTCACCGGCAAGCAGAAGCTGATTGACACCGCAGGACGCGTCGAACGCTTCCGCCGCAAGTTCGCCAAGTCCGATGCCGGCAAGGCCGGCGCAGCCAAGGAAGAAACCGCAGCCACAAAGTAGCACCGAAAGCGACAGTACGCGAAAGGCCTCCGCGCTGCGGGGGCTTTTCGTTTGGTTCGGCTGTGGCAGAATGGGTGCCATGGCGGCGGTAGACGTTCAACAGTATCTGGCCAAGGCGGAAGACTTCCTGGATGGCATGAAGCTTCTTGCTGGTAGCGTCGATCATCGGACTTCGATGGCTTTGTTAGCGGTACACAGCGCGATCTCGTATGGTGATGCTTTATGGATCGGCCTCGGCAACGAGAGCACGGCTCGCAAAGACCATCGGACCAGGAGATCAGAATTAGAAGCTTTGCTTAAAAAGCTTCGATACGACGATGTTCAAGGGCTGAGACACTTGGAAAATCTAATTAGCAATAAAACCCGCATAGCTTATAGTGCAGATCAACTGCACGAGAAGATGGCCGCGGACATGACGAGGCATGCCGAGAGATTTGCAATCTGGGCCAATCGAACAGGAGTTGCATTAGGAGTCGACGGATGGAGATGAGATGACCGATCTGACTGATGCGCAAAATTTCGGGCGTGCACAAAATGTGATTGGCGGCTTTTTCGACCGTAAGCTGGTGGTCCCTAAAATTTTCTTCGATGCGAGTTGGGACGGAAGGCGTGCGCATGTGCTCGCTATCGATCGTGCCGGTGTGGGGGACGTCCACCTCACTGCAATTTCGGCAGAGGTTTTTCGAACTTCTCATGATGCCTTCGATTTTGTTTTTAGTTCAGAACTGATGACTCTAGTGGCCCTCCTCCTCGAACTGCGTACACAGTACCGTTATGTCGCGATCAGAACGCATTCTGTCTCCGCAGCAAGCCGGAACCAAATGGTTCAAGGGTGGGATGTGATGACCACTTTTGCTGAAGATGGGATCGGGAGGATCGGACTCCTGGCTCTGGATGTCTCAGCCGGAGAGCCGGAGGTTCATCAGATCGTCAAGGCTGAGCGTTTCCGCTCGACGAAGGAGATCCTCGCATTGACTGACAACTTTGTCATGACCCACACAGCCGATATCGAATACCGCGATCCAGTCTACGAGCGGGAAGCGACCGTCTAGAAGATGAAAAAGCGTTACACCCTCGAACAGAAACGCTGGGACTCGCCCGCCGAGCACGCCATGCCGGAGCACACCCGCGTCCCCGCCAGCTTCGCCATCGGCAAGGTAAACATCGCTCCGGCGACCGTTCTCGCTCCCATGGCCGGAGTCACTGACACCGTGTTCCGCCGCTTTATCAAGAATGCAAGCATGTTCAGCGCGGCTTCCGCGGATGCTACCGATGTTGAGAGCGCGACCACAAATGAGCAGTCCGGCTGCGGCCTCATCATGACGGAGTTCACCTCTGCCGACGGTCTCTCCCGCATGCGCGAGACCAAGCGCAAGCGCTATCTCACCTACTACGATGACGAGCATCCTATTTCCGCGCAGCTCTTCGGTTCCAACCCGGAGACACTCGCCGACTCAGCCCGCATCTGCCAGGACTCCGGCTTCGACCTCGTCGACCTGAACCTCGGCTGCCCGGCGAAGCGCGTTGTCGCCTGCAATGGAGGCTCCGGCCTGCTTCGCGACCTGCCGCTGATCGAGGTGATCTTCAAGGCCGTCCGCGCCGCAGTGACTATTCCCTTCACCGTCAAGTTCCGCATGGGCTGGAATGACAAAAACATCGTCTGCGTCGAGTTGGCAAAGCTCGCCGAAGACTGCGGCCTGAACGCCGTAGCGCTCCACGCTCGAACGCGCGAGGATGGCTATACCGGCCAGGCGCGCTGGGAGTACATCGCCGCAGTGAAGGACGCCGTCAGCATCCCCGTGATCGGCAACGGCGATATCCGCACTCCCGAGGACGCCGCCGCCATGGTCGATGCGACTCACTGCGACGCCGTAATGATCGGGCGCGCGGCGCCTGCGAACCCGTGGATATTCCGCCAGATTGCGCAATATACGGCCTCGAAGGAGGCGACTGGAGTCGGCACCTACGACGTTCCCACCGACGCCGACCGCTATCGCATGATCAAGACATACTTCGAGATGCTGGTACACGAGATCGAACTCGAAGAGCAGGCCGAGGCCACTCGCGCCGCGTCGATCATCGCTTCCGGGCAGACCGCCCGCGAGCAGCGCAATCGCGACTGCGTAGGCAAGATGAAGCAGTTCGCAAGCTGGTTCACTCATGGAGTCCCCGGAGGTTCGGGCCTGCGAAAAGCCATCTTCGAAGCGAAGAACGGACCCGCCGTGCTCGGATCAGTAGAGGCGTTCTTCGACCGCAAGAGCGAGCTACGGAGTGAGAGAGAAGAGTACATTCCGGAGCTTGTGGCCGCCGAGTGTGGCGACTGATCAAGCATTCGGAAGGAAGCATCCGGGACACTGTCGCCGCATCCAATCATCCGAGGAGCAACCGCTCTCAAGGACAGAAGGATGAATAAGTTTCAGACACTTGCCGCTATAGCTCTTGCCTCCGTTGCAACCGTTGGGATCGCTCAGATCGCGCCTGCTCCGGGCAAAGTGACGCCGCCGCCCTCCAGCACGCAACAGGACGGAGCTCCGCTTACGAAGAGCCAGATGAAAGAGGAGAAGAAGCAGCAGAAGCATGAAGAGAAGGCCGCGAAAGAGGCCGCAAAGGCACAGAAATCGAATGCCGACGCCTTAAAGCATCAGGATAAGGCGAAGGATGAGCAGGAGAAAGTGCAGCCGCAGCAGCCTCAATAAGGATTGAAGGCACAACGCTATACTCGCTTCAGGATGCAGATAAGTTGGCGCAAAAATCCGAAGACAGAAGATGGCTGGTTCAAACGCACAGCCATCTCTCTCCTCATCTCACTTGGCCTCTTTGTCGTGAGCGCGCCTCTTGCCTTCCTGCTCTTCCTGAATCACCTGCAAAGCGCTTATCCAAATGACACGCAGAACTTTCTCGGTGCGATCACAGCATCGGTGGCTACAGGTCTTCTGCTTGGCGGCCTGTGTTTTGCGGCGTGCATGTCCGTCTACCTGTTGCTCAGCTTTCGTGGCAAACCAGCAAGCGAATAACCTGCATCAGGTCGGGTCGCTGCTTCGTTTGCGCCAGATCACCTTGATCTGTTTGCGCCACCGTTCGTCGATCGCAACGAGCGTCCATTCGACTCGTGCTGAAAGATGCCGAAGCACGAGTTCTGTTGCCGGGTGGACTCGAAGGGCAGGTGCGACGAGATAGAGGCGGGGTGCTTCGATCGCAAGACGCATGCCGCCGAAATATCCGTTGCGCTGGAACTCTCCAAGACCCGTGGCATGATCAGGATTTTCCAGATGGTGCGCGCGAACGCGTACCCAGTAGTCAAGCCCCTGCATCGCGAGATGAAGGTCCTCCTCAGCCTTCAACTCGATCACAGCAAGCCGTCCGTCGAAGGTAACTCCGAGCAGATCGAGCATACCTCGGTCCGACGCGGCAAACGCGGGCACCTGTGTGTAGACATGCTCGGGATCAAGCCGGTCGTCGAGCGGAATAAGATCGCTTCGGAGGATGCTCTCCAGCCATCGCTCCGGCTGCATCCTGTACAGCGGGTCCCGGTGGTTTCCTCCAGAGGCTCGTCGTGAAAAGAGGCGGCCCACCAGCTCTTTCAGTTCTGATTGATTGTCTTCGGTGAGCGGCGTCTCGTTCGCTCCAGCCCCGAAGGTGATCTCCTGCTGACGATTGAAGCTCTGCCCGGAGTAGCCGGTACGCACGCGCGCGAACTCCAAGCCGTGAAGCATAAAGGCCAGTTCGGTGCCGCTGCGAATGCGCTGTTCAACAACACCGCGCATGGGTTCCGGCACGAGCGCGAGCACGCATCCAACAGCTTCGGCGAACCGCTCCTGCGCGGCTCCCTTATTCGGTGCATGGACGAGCCGCGTAGAAAGATTTCCGTGATCGGCAGCATCCCGGTGTTCGAGCTCGTCGCTGGCTTCGTGGAAGGCGTAAAGTTCCCACTGCGCAATCTCTGTATTAAGCCATGCAAGACGTGAGAGCGTCAGCGTCTCCATACCTCGCGGCGCGATGATCTTCAGTCCCTGGAAGAGCCGCCGCCCTCCGGCGTTCTCGCGGCAATGTGCAAGCCACAGGATGCCGAGCGTCAGAATGCCATCGACGGTCGATTGGCTCTCTTCCTGGTTGACACCAATGACCGCCCAGGCATGGCTCCCCTTGTGCATGACGCCGCGGGCATAGGCTGGGCCGAAGCTGCGTTCGAGGTCCATCGAAGTGCGGAAGGCATCGGGCTGCCAGTCGGGAAATTCACGGAGCAGGACTCGCTCGATGCGGCGGAGATACCCGGTTCGTGTCGCTTCGCGGGTCGATGGCGTGCGCCGGTCTTTATCGGCGACAAGTTCAAGCATCTGCGGCTTGCTCTGGCCGAAACGCAGCGTGCTCAGGCGTAGGACATTTTTCCGCAGCGTCGAAGCCGCAACACGACGTACGAGATTGCGTTCGTCGCTCCACAAGTGCAGCGAACAGCGGCCATGCTCCGTGGTCAGCTTGTACTTTGCGAGACGCATGTCGAAAAGCGCGTTGCCGTCTTCAAGAAGAACGGCCTGCGGATGTTCGGCCAGGAACTCTTCGAGGGCCGAGGCGATCTGCTGCGGAGTTTGGGCTGGATACAGCTCGGGAGACTTCTCAAGTCCGGGCTTCATCGCTAGAGCATACATCCGCTGACGCCCTTCGAGCGGTCGTCTTCTACGTCACTCCCAGCCTTCGCGGCGCTTCAGCTCAGTGATGTGGGCGAGATGGTGAAGCGAGTGCCACTGGTACAGGAGTGTCGCCTCCTTCAGGTCGGAGCGGCCTCGTTCCGGATGCACAAAGCCGCACTGCCACTGCTCTTCAGTAAGCAGGCTCAGCAGCATCGCCCAGCGGGCATGCACGTTGTCAAGCAGGCTTAGCGACCACTCCACCGGAGCGGAGTAGTCGGCAAGCTCGGCCCAGGCAGCCTCCCGGTAAGGCTTGATCGTGGGCCAGTCCTCGGTCAGAGCGAGATGCACGCGGGTAAGCGCATTCATGTGGCTGTCAGCCACATGGTGCACGAGTTGCCGGACAGTCCAACCACCCTCGCGATACGGCGTATCGAACTGTGCGTCGGAAAAGTCCTTGGTCGCCTCCCGAAGGCGCGCGGGCAGGCCGGCGATGGTTCCCACGGCTTTCTCTAAGTCGGCGGCAAGAATGACGGCTGGCACCTGGTAGTGACCCATTGGGTATCGCAGGTCGATATCGCTGGTTGCTGTAGACATGGCTCATCTCGGGTGCAGGAATGGGTGCAGGGCCATTCTATCGGAGTAATAGCCTGCCGCCACGATCGTCCGAAGCCGACACGACCGTATGGAAACAGGCAGCCAGGGCTTGACAAACACTGCTTGCAGAAGGCCTTCGATCGACACAGAATGCCCTCTGATGCGTTGGAAGTACAACATAAGGTCCAAGCCTAAGTGATCTTTTTCGAATACTTTGCACGAAAAGGCAGGGAGGGGGGGGTACTCAGCATGGCTCAGTAGGTGGCCGCCTGGCGAGCCGCGGATCGCGCGTCGCGGATAAGGTCTGGCAGGCCCACCCCCCGATAGCCATTCCCGATCAGATAGAGGCCGCCGATCGCGTCGATGGCTTCGAAGAGCTGCGCTATGCGTTCAAGATGACCGACGGCATATTGCGGAAGCGCCCGCGGCCAGCGACGGACCACGGTGACGACAGGCGCAGGCAGCGGCCCGAGGATAGACTCCAGTTCCATGAAAGCCAGGGCCGCAATGTCAACATCACTCGCCGGAAGCAGACGGTCGGCGGTGGCTCCGCCAAAGAATGCCCGCAGCAAGCGCTGACCCTCAGGGGCGCGGCCGGCAAACTTCTGATTGACGAAGGTGCCGGCAAGAAGCTGACTGGCCTGCGAACCTGGCGGAACGAGGAAGCCAAAGCCTCCGGGAAGATCGAAGCTGCTACTAAACCCAAAGCCTGCTATGACGGCAGAGCTTGTTTCCATCTGCATTCGCGGGACACTTTCCGGCGCGAAAGGGGCGATAAGATCCCGCGCGACGTATACCGGTACGGCGAGCATGACCGCGTCGAAGCTCTCCTCGCCTCCGGCCGCTCCGACTTGCCAGCCTGATTCGGTTCGCAGCAGAGACGTCACGGAGGTTGCCAGTCTTACCCAGTCTGGCGGGATCTGAGCGACCATAGCTTCGATGAGCGTGCCTGTGCCGCTGCGAAGCGTTGTGAAGATCGGCTGCTGTTTCGAGGTGTCGTAAAGTCGCTTCTGGAGGGCGAGGATCAGGCTGCCATGTTCGCGCTCCATCGCAACGAAAGGTGCCATGACGGCGCGGACACTGAGTTTCGTAACATCCCCACCGAAGACGCCGCTAAGTAGCGGTACTCCGATCTTCTCCAGGACTTCAATGCCGAAGTGGCGCTGCACGAAGTCGGCGACGCTCTCATCATGCCTCGGCGAAGCAGCTCTTAGCTTGTCAGCTCGCAGGATCTCGTTCCGAAAAGCCGCCTTGGCGCCTTCACTGAAGAGCGGAGACCGGTCGAGAGCGTCCAGGTCAGTGGGAACCATCATCCTCATGCCGTCAGGCATGACCACAAGCTCGCCATCCAGCAGGATGTAAGTCTTGCGGGTCTCGTCGTTCGAGGAGATGATCTCGTTTGCCAGGCCGAGTTCTTCAGCCAGCCCACGTGCCCACGGCTTCTCGGTGACCCAGCCATCCGGACCGCATTCGACGATGAAGCTGCCATCGCGAACGGTTTCGACGATTCCGCCGAGGCGAGAGCTCGCTTCAAAGAGGGTGGCTTCAACGTCGGCACCAGCGGAAGCAAGGCGCGCCAACTGCCAGGCGGCGGTGACGCCGGCGATACCTCCTCCGATGATGGCGACGCGCCTCATATTTCAGCTAGATGGTGACGACTTCGTCTACCGTAGCTCGATATTCGCCGCTGACGACCTCTTCAAGCGCCTGCACGAGAATAGGCGAGCCGTTGAGGCTCTCGGCGCGCCATAGCTTCAGCCCCAGCTCGTTCGCAGTGTCGGTGAAAGCAATGTCGATATCGTAGAGGATTTCGACGTGATCGCAGAGGAAGCCGACGGGCTGCATAACAACTCCGGTCTCCCCCTGAGCTTTCAGGCTCTTCAGCGTGTCTTCGACCGTGGGGCCAATCCATGGGCCGCCGCTGATGCCCTGGCTCTGGAAGGCGAAGTACCAGTCTTTCTCGGTCATGCCGACGGCCTTCATCAGGTCGGCAACTATGATCGCAGTCTGCTTGGCCTCGACCGGATACGGATCAGGCGACTCCTGTTCCGGAGTGCCCGGTCTGGCCCCTGCAACCGAAGCCGAACCGGTCATGATGGTGCGGCACGGAACCGAGTGCGCTGTGAACAACACTGGAACTCTACGGCCAGATGCGGCACAGGCCTCGGCCCACACGGGCCAGAGGCGATCGGCAAAAGCGCGCGCAAGTGTAGGGTTTTCCGCCCATCCGGCGACGAACTCCATCTCCATGCCGGTTGCGGCAGCCATGACAGCCTTGCGATAAAGCCCGACGCTGGTGCGCGAGTTTTGCGGCGCAAGGCAGACCGCTTTGAAGCGCTTCACCCCGTCGGCGCGCATCTGCTCGATCACATCCGCAATGTAGGGATGCCAGTTCCGCATGCCGACATAGACCTTCGTATAGGGCCCCGAAGAATTGAGCGCCTGCTCCAGCAGAAAGCCCTGCGTCAGCGTCCACTTCGTGAGCGGCGGAGCTTCTTCGCCGGGAGTCTCCTTCAAGCCTATCTCGCCATAACGATGCTGCAGCTCCTGCACCACTTCGAGCGGCAACGCGCGCCCGCCAGTCACCTTGCTCAGGTACTCGGCCATCTCACCGAGAACATCCGGCGTTCCATGCGCGAGAAGGAGCACAGCATCATGCGGCTGCATTTGGGTTTCACTACTCATGAGGTCTGTATTCCTTCACCAGCTCGACAACGCGTATCACGTTTTCGACCGGCGTTCCGGGCACGATGCCGTGGCCGAGATTGAAGATGTGCCCTGGCCTGCCGCCTGCCGAATGCAGCACTTCCCTCACCCGCTGCTCAAGGACATTTTCGGGTGCGAAGAGCGTGATGGGATCGAGATTGCCTTGGACGCCGCAGCCATCGCCAACAGACTTCCAACCGACATCGAGCGGCACACGCCAGTCAAGACCAATCACGTCCGCAGTCGTCTCGCGCATCGTCGAAAGCAGAGAAGCCGTATCGACTCCGAAGTAGATAACTGGCACGCCCATTGCCTTCACCCGGCCGACGAGTTCCTTCGTCCAGGAGAGGCAGTACTGGCGGTAGTCGGCGACCGAAAGCGCGCCCGCCCAGCTATCGAAGATCTGGATAACATCCGCGCCAGCCTCAACCTGTTGTCGCGCAAATGCAACCAGAACGGTTACAAGCTTCTCCATCAGCATCGACCACGCCGCGCCATCCGAGTACATCAGCTTCTTGGTCTCAATATAGTTACGCGACGATCCACCCTCGATCATGTAGCTTGCAAGCGTGAAAGGTGCTCCGCAAAAGCCGATGATGCCGAGCATGTCGCCATCAGCGCGAGGCGAAGCAAAGTGTGCGGCCACCTTCTCGATCGACTTCGCGACGTAGTTCAACTCGTCCGCGCGGTCGGTCTGGAGAGATTGCACATGCTCAAAGGAGCGCACCGGTGTGTGCACCACCGGGCCTTCGCCGGCTACAAACTCGAAGTCGAGGCCCATCGGTGTGAAAGGCAAAAGCAGATCGGCGAAGATGATTGCGGCGTCGACGCCAAGCCGCTCGGCGGCAGTGACGGTCACCTCAGCCGCTATCTCAGGGGTGCGGCAGATTTCAAGCAGTGTGTGGTGCTTGCGGACAGCCATGTACTCCGGCATATAGCGGCCAGCCTGCCTCAGGAACCACACCGGTGTGCGGTCCACAGATTGGCGCAGGCACGCTCGGACAAAGCGGCTGCTGCCGAGGTAAGAGGTTGATGGCTCTTCCGGACTAAGAGCAATTGCATCGTGACTCAAGGCGCGGATCTCCCTCTTCAGCCTAGCATTCTGCAGGTCGTGTGATTTGGCGGGGTGGAAGAAGAGTTGTTCGTTGCCCGTTCGGGGAAGCAGACGACGGGGAACGGCTTACGCTTCAACGCGGAATGTAAATTCCTCGATCACCGGGTTCGCGAGCACGTCACGAGCGATGCGCTCGACTTCTGCCTCGGCGACCGCCGGTTCCAGGCCATCTTCCAGCGTCAGCAGAAAATACTTGCCCTGCCGCACGTCGGCGACGCCTTTGTACTCCATGCGACGCAATGCGTCGGCGACTGTCTTGCCCTGTGCATCGAGCACCGTGCGTTTCAAAGTCACATATACGTGGGCCTTCATATCGCTCGATTATAAGGTGTGCCTGCAACAAAGGCGTTATGAGGCACCCTCGAAGACTGCTGTATTCTAGGAGGACAACACAACCCATCGGCCCCGCAGCGAAACCGCGGATCAGAGCTTCAACAACTTTTCAGACGAGAAGAGATTCCCTATACATGACAAATTACCTAGAGCTTCCGGTTGGCGCGAAGTGCCCTGAAGTGATTAACGCCGTGATCGAGATCCCAAGCGAAGGGATAAATAAGTACGAGTATGACAAGGACCTTCATGTCTTCCGTCTCGACCGGAACCTGTACTCGCCCGTCCACTATCCCGGCGACTACGGCTTCATCCCGTCCACCCTCGGCGACGACGGCGATCCCCTGGACTGCGTTGTTTTGGTCGATGCGCCGAGCTTTCCCGGCTGCGTGATGGAAGTGCGCCCCATCGGCGTGCTCGAGATGCTCGACCAGGGTCTTGGCGACGAAAAGATCCTCTGCGTGGGCAAGGGGAATCCGCGATACAAGGATGTCTGGAACTTCTCAGAGATTTATCCGCACATGCTGCGCGAAATCACGCACTTCTTCGCGATCTACAAGGACCTCGAGGGTAAGCGCGTTGAAGTCCGCGGCTGGCGCGATGCTGCATTTGCCCGCAACACCGTCCTTGCGGCGCAGCAGCGCTTTATCGATAACAAGCTGAACCCGCAGCCAAAACCCGTTCCGCACGAATAAGGGTTTCTTTCAGCTCAAAGCGGGCCGCTGCGGATCACTCCGAAGCGGCCTGTGTCCTTGGAGGATCTATCGCCGGACGTCTTCCGCGAAGTGCGACCGCGTAGATAGCCGCGCCAGCCAGGGCCACAATCGTCGCGAAGACAAGCGCGGGAATCCCCGCAACACGTTCGTCACGCGCTGCCCAGAGCGCGTACGCGATCAGTACAACCGGCCCGACTCCGACGGCGATCGCGCCGCCAATGCCGCCTGGCACCCGGAACGGGCGCTTCAGGTCGGGCTCGCGAACGCGCAGCACTACGAGAGCGACAAACTCCAGCATCAACGCCGCTCCGTAAAGCACCAGGTCAATCGAGATCAGCCGCTCGAACGTGAATCGCAACGCCAGCGCCCAGGCCGCGCAACAGCAAACCACGCTTACCCACGGAACCCCGGAGATGGTCGTCTTCTTGAAAGCAGCAGGTAAAAGGCCTTCCTCCGCCAGGGCATACGGCACGCGCGTGTAGCTCATCACAAGGGCGTTGAAGATTCCGGTGCCGTTCAGCATTCCTCCAATAACCACAGCCAGAGCAAGTCCGTTTCCGAGGAGCCCAGAGCCGCCCAGCATGCGCGCGGCGTCCGTCCAAGAGCCGGTCGAAAACCTGTCGGCGGGTATGCCGCTCAGCCCGACCGCCGCAAGCGGAAGCACATAAGACAGTGCGACCAGCGCAGTGGCAGCGAGCATCGCACGCGGATAGTTCCGCTGCGGGTCTTCTACCTCCTGCGCGACGGTCGATGCATTGTCCCAGCCCATGTAGTTCCAGAGCGTTACGAGGATCGCTCCTGACAAAAGCGGTGTCGCTACGGGTCTCGACAGAGCAGCGACTCCACTCCCGGACGTCGCATGAAAGAGACCAGCCCAGAAGCCGAGTGCCGCGAGCACGAGGAACGGGGCGATCAGCAGGCAGAACATGCCGATAGACCCTTCGCCAACGGCGTGTGCGCCGCGCAGGTTCCAGGCCGCACACACCAGAACGACAGCCAGCGCCCAGAGCGTGCCGTAGTATCCAGCAGTCCAGGCTGGTTCGAGCCGGCCAAGATAGAGCACGAAGATTGTCGGATAGATGGCCATGTCGAAGATACTCGCAGCCAGACTGAGCCAGGCCTCCTGGAAACCCCAGAAACCCCCAAGCGCACGTTTCACCCACCAGTAGTAGCCACCCTCTTTCGGCAGGGTGCTGGCAAGTTCGCCAACCATAAGACTCGTCGGAAGACTCCAGATCAGAGGAATGACGAGCAGCAGGATCAAGGCGCGACCGTACCCTGCATTCCCGAGAATGTCTTCAATCCCGTACGGGCCGCCAGAGACCATAAAGAAGGTCGCCGCTACGAGAGACAGAAACCGCATCTTGCGACCGGAGCCAGTGACCAGTCTTCTGCCGCGAAGGGCCAATCGTTGTACCTCGATCTTGTTTCAGCACAGTGGAGATAGAAGCGAAACCCTGACCGCATCATCTTAGAACAGAAGTCTGCTGGGCTGAGAATCCGTGCTCTTCTACGCTCCTCCTGATTAACGAAAGACGGATCGGCGCTCGGGAACACAGCGATTCAAAAACTCTTACGACCGAGAGGAATCCCAAGCTATAATCGCAGCAGCCCCGAGACTGCGCCCGCAGCCGGGAAACAAAGCCGGAGAGTTGGCCGAGAGGCTGAAGGCGGCGGTTTGCTAAACCGTTATAGGACCAAAAGTTCTATCGGGGGTTCGAATCCCCCACTCTCCGCCATATATTCACGTAAACCCCATAGAACCAAACAAATATAGCGGAATGTACGATTTGGATGGAGGCGCGAAAGTCTCTGTGGTCGCCCCATTCGGCATAATTCCGCCGCTTCCTCCGCCTTTACCTAGCTACGCGAGATTCACCTAGCTACGTTCCGCCGCGCGCAGTAACGGCGTGGTAGAACATCGTATTGCGGTGCGACGGGCGTCACAGCGGATATTCAAATTCAATCTGAGAAGTCGCCGACCAACTGTGCTATGCTCACCGCCGTGGCGGTCCCCCTAGAGCTAAACTTGAACAGCGTCTACGCAAAGTTGAATTGGGCTATAAGCCATTTCGAATTGATTGACACCGAGATTCTGGCTTGGCTGCATAGCGGCAACAACGAGATCCTTTACCAACGAAACGAAGATGCTACGCAACACTATCTTCGCGCTTGGATGCCTGGGCCGCGCCCTGATTTCGAGCGCTGGAGCCTGATGATTGGGGACTGCCTAACCAATCTTCGGGATTGTTTGGATCACGCTGTTTACGCTATTGCCCAGTTGCCCACAAGCCCGAGACCGGACAAAAGAGACAAAGCCTGCTTCCTGATGACTACCAACCACGATGACTTTGTCAATTGGGGAAAGACTAAGCTCGCTAGCGTACCGACGGCGGTTAGAGACGTTATGCTCAATTTTCAGCCTTACAACCGCACCCATCCTATACTTCCGCCGCTATTGTCCCTTCTCAGCGATTTGGCGAACGGAAATAAGCATCGTCTTTTGAACGTGGCTATTACTTCGCCCGGCATCGCGGAGATAGAGTTTGTATCTAAGGCGGCAATCGCCCAGCCCGGAAAGGTAGGAATTGTCGAAGGGGATGTGGAACACAACGCTGTATTTTTCGTATTTGAGGTCGAAACTCCTGACCCTAGCATTTACTTGAAGTCCGCAAAGCTCTCTTTGAATGTTGCCATCAAGCATCGTCCTCGGATTGGCGACACTGACTTCGGATCTGATCGTACCTCGTACGGCGCGCTCATCAGAGAACTCATCGGCGAAGTAGCTATGACCCTAGATGCTATGGTAGCAGTGCTCTGATTCATTGAAAGCGGCAGGCGACCCGCGCCCGAAGACCGGCTTACCGACCTCACGGCGGCGTACATGGCGATGGCCTAACATCATCGCGGCTGCAACAACTGCAACGAAGCGGATGAACCTTCAGACCGCAGCCGTCCCGCCCCGGAGTTTGGGAGCCTCCCCGAACGGGATGACATCCCTCATGGTAAAAGCGAGAAGGAAGAGGCTTACATCGCCGACCGCGAGGTCGGGTTTCACGCTGGACTTGAAGGCGCGGAACCAGACGACACGCAGTCCCATGGTGGGATTTTTCCATTTCGCGTGGAGAGTGGCCATGCTGGTGTCCAGCATACGACTTAGGAGCAGTTGCTGCCGGGGGAAAGTGACGGCGTGAAAGGGACCTCCGGGACCGTGCAGGAACTGCATGGCCTGTTTAAGCTCGGCGCGACCGTCAAGCATCGAGCCAAAGCGATTGACGACCAGTACGTCCTCGGTATGCAGCAGGGCCAGAGCGTGCGCGTCGTGAAGAGCCCAGGCATCGTCGTAGGATCGGAGGAATGGAGTGAGGTCGGGCGTGGCAGTCTGAGCAACCAGGGTTGAGAAAACTGCGGCTGCTCCTGCCAGAAAGCCTGCGGAAACCATGAACGAGCGGCGAGTGGATGAGGAAAGCGTCATGACGCGAGCATAGGCAAACAACCAGCTCGAAAATAGTACAGCCGCGACATTGGACCGCTCTTTTTATCCGCAGCAGTACGAGATCAGGTGCTCGTCCGAGATTGCCCCCATCACCTCAGTTGGAGAGCCGCCAGCAAGATCATGGAAGTCTCTCACCATGTGCATCTGGTCGTAATAGCCAACTCTATGAGCGACGTCGATCAGACTGCTATGGCTTGAGCGGTACTCCTTGATCGCGCGCTGAAAGCGGGAGACCCGAGCCAGGGTTTTTGGAGGTACTCCAGTCCACTCGAGAGACCTTCGCTCAAACTGTCGCTCGCTGATCCCGGTCATCCTTGCGGCTTCACCGACATTGCCTCTACCTGAGGCCAAGTGGCGCATGGCGCTCGCTGTCGGGACGAGCGGACGAGTCTCCCCAAGCCGATGGAGAAAGAAGCGGTCCAGCAGTTTCACTTGATCGTGAAAGCTCTTCAAATTGCCCAAACGCTGATAGAGCGATGAAATCTGCGGCCCGAAGACCGCGTGTCCTTCAGCGCCGCCTCCAGCAAATGGCCAGATCGGCGCGCCAAACAAACGGTACATCCCCAACGGTCGAAAGAGCACATCCAGAGAGTGCACATGGTCGCGCAGGATCAGCCGTGTTCTACGTGCCGCGATCGGCCCGATCACGGTTGCGGCCCACGAACGGCGAAGTTGTTCCGTCCCGTACTCCTTGACCTCATAGATCGCCGCGAACTGAAAGATAAGCATTGTGCCCGCGCGAGGAAAGACCGGCTCAATGACCTCTCCGGATTTCGAGACGCGCTGCACGTAGCGGTGAACGAACGGCTGCAGAACCGCATCTGGCAAAGAGCTTTCCGTTGTGAGCATCATGCCTCCATGACCCAGCTATGATTTCTGCCCTGCGTTCGAGTAAGGCAGGTCCATCTTCTCGACATTGTGCAAATCCATCTGGGTCACTCTCCAGTCGCCGCCTACCTTCAGCAGCGTGTAGGACACAAGCATATCGTTCTCCTTCGCCAGATCGAGCTTCCCGTCCCGATTCATCACCGGGCTCTTCCAGCTTGCCTGTAGAACCATCACGTTCGGCGCAATCTGCCGAACGTCAATAAGTTGCAACGGCGGCGCGGTCACGTCATGATACGGCCCGCCGGGGCCGTGCAAAAAGCCGAGGGCCTTCTCGACCGCGATGCGACCCTGGACGAGCGTGCCGAAGCGGTTGACGGTGTTGGCGTCGGAGGTTTGAAGAAGTCCCAGTTGGTGGGCGTCGTGATGATTCCACGCCTGCAACCACTCGTTCAGGAATTCTTGCGCCACTGCGCGATGAGTGGGGGAGTCAATCGAAGGTTCAGCCTGGAGGAAGGGCGCTGCGGCGAGAGCGCTCCCAGTAATGAGGAAACTGCGACGGGAAGGCAAAGAAGTTTTCATGCTCGAATCGTAACGAGCGGAAGTAATGCGAGCCTAGTACGAACCCGACATGAAGCGAAAAGATTGTCGCCTTCTTACTAGCGTGCGCTTCAAGAGCGCTTCTACTCTTCTTCCAGAACGACGGAAAAGAGGACGAGCAATGGCAAGTGGAAGTGTAACGTTGAACACCCAGAGCGCTGCACCGATAGCCCGCAGCCGCCAAGTGGATCATCGCTTTTATACGGGAATGGCCTTTGCGATGGCAGCTGGCGTATTCGGCGGTTTTATGAAGACCTATTTTGCAAGGAGTTACTTCCACAGTCCAGCAATTCCGTTCTGGGTGCATGTTCATGGAGCAGTATTTACCGGATGGATCCTGTTTTATCTGCTTCAAAACCTGCTTGCGATGTATGGACAGATGAAGCTGCATCGCAGTCTAGGCATCCTTGGTGGGCTGCTCGCTTCGGCTGTGGTGGTCTTTGGATTCGCCATCTCTATCCGTCAGGTGCGTCAGGGCCGGTTCTTGCCCTTCCCGGATGGTTACAGTGTGCTGGCTGTTTCGTTCGGCCAGATGGCGCTCTTCGCAGTCTTTATCTATCTTGCTCTGAGACTTCGGCGAGATGCTGAGACACACAAGCGCCTGGTCCTTATGGCAACCCAACTGTTCTTCTTCCCAGCGTTCGGCAGGCTACTGCAAGGAATAAGTCTGCTCACCCTGGGGCTGGCACTGTGCTTTTATTTTGCTGGCCCGATCTATGACTTGTTGAGTCGAGGTTCCATTCACCGGGCATACCGATGGGGCGTGCCGCTTCTCGTCATCACGATGCCGCCCTTCGCGGTGGTCGCCTCTCATGCAAGCGCCTGGCGTTATGTCGTGGAGAGGTGGCTGCTATGAACCAGACAAGTCGTCATCGTCCCTTCGACGATGGCTCCATTGCGAAGTGGATGAGGTGCTCAGGCTCTATCTCCTGCAGTGCAGAGGTTGGGGCCTCGCCCGCGAATTGACGAAAGTCTCGGATCATGTGCATGTGGTCGTGGTACTGGGCGGCGTGGGCTATTTGAGTCCAACTCAAGGAGCGCTCCGTTTTGAGACGAAGAGCATGACTAAAGCGTGCGATGCGAGCTAGGGTCTTCGGAGACATACCTGCGTATTCGAGGGATCTTCGCTCGAGCTGACGAAGGCCAATCCCCATCTGTTTGGCCACTTCAGCGACCTTGAGATCTGTCTCGGGCATCATCAGCAGATGAAGCGCCTTTTGCACTGGATCGATGGACGGAAGATCCGACAGTCGCCGCAGAAAGTAAGAATCTAACACTCTTGCTCTCTGTGAGAACGAGCTCAGATTTCCTAGCTGCTGATGAAGCCCCGATACATCTCTTCCCAAAAGCGCATGACCCTCCGTTCCTGCATTGGACAGCAGTGCCGTCGGTATTCCAAAGAGTGCGTGGAAGCCGAAGGGTTGGAACATGACAACGAGTGACTCAATATCTCCTCTGATGATCAGCCGCGAGCGCCGCCAGCCCTGAGGTCCGATGACTGAAATTGCGTTCGGGTCTTCGATCGTCTCTGACCCATAGTTCCGAACCTCGTACGACCCGGCGAATTCAAATTCAAGCATCACACCAAGCCGCGCGACCACCGGTTCAACAAGTTCCCGCGTGCCGAGGTGTGCCTCCCGTTGGACATACGTCCGAATGTAAGGCAACAGTGCGGGTTGAGGAGAGGCACTTTGAACGGTAAGCATCAGGCTCCCTCGCGGCCGGTACGAACGAGAAGCGACCGCAACTTGACCGCCTGTCGCGCCTCATAGAGTGATCGTACTGAGGCGTGTCTCATCCAGCTAGTAAGAACACGACACTTTCAGCGCTTCCGGCCTTCCAGGCGAGCGAATTCAAGCTTCGATTGTCTCAAGATTGGGAGATCCTGGTCGGCAGCATTCCACAAAGTAAGGAAGTCTCTATAGGCGCCTTGCGCTCCAACCAGATCTCCCGACTGCACGTAGGCTCGTCCAAGCTGTAGATGCGCCAACGCTCCTACAGGGTCGTTAGCCACCATTCCCGGATGGTCGAGGATTCTTTGAAACTCGCTTGCTGCGTCACTGGCGCGATGCAGCATCAGGTACGCTAGACCTCGCACGTAAACCGGATAGAGCACCCCGTAAAAGCCGTCAAAGCTGCTCTGGGGAGAACCGAGTTCGTAGGAAACATTAGCCTGCAGCAGCTCAATCGCTTTCGTAGGTTCATGCGCGTTCAATGCCATGAGGGCACGAACCGCGGGAGCATAGTGAAAGCGGACGGATGTATCTTCCGGAAGACGCTTTTCTAAATCCGCTACCAAAGCGCTGGCCTCGGTTGAATCTCCGGATAAAGCGAAGGCGAAGGCAGCGCCGTACTCCGCGTCTCGGCTATTTGAAAGTCCGAGTGTCACTTGTGCAAGATGCCTGGCCTGCGCTTGATTCCCGTAGAAGGCTTCTCGCAAAGCGGATACTGCTACTAACCGTGCCGCTGCTTCTCGCCTGCCCGATTGCTCCATAAGCTTCGCGGTCTCTTCGGACACTTTGCGGGCCGAGTTTAACTGACCGTAGTAGGCCGAGGAAGATGCCAGCTGGTTAGGGAGAATGTCTTTGCTTCCTGGCAACTTCTCCATCGCCGCAACTACGCGCTTCATCGTTGCCTGGTCCCCGGCAAGGAAGGCGAGCCGGTACTGGTCAAGAGCGAGAAACGGGTTGCTGAAGTTTCTCGCCATGGCATCGTGAATCATCTGCTGGGCATCCGCATAATGGCCGAGCGCAATCTCGTTGAGGGCTGCAAAGTGATAGCCGAAAGCGAAGTCCGGATGTATGGCGACCAGGTGCGTTGCATTCTCCGCCGCTTTTTCATAAGAACCGAACACTCTGAGAATGGCGCCAGCTCGAAAGCCGTATCCGCCCGTGTCATTGGGATAGATTTGGCTCCAGGTCTCGCAGGTTTGCTCCGCTTTTTCCAGATCTCCCGTGACCTGTATCTGGTACGAGACTACGATAAAGAACTTTTCATGATCGCTGGCGTGGTCGCGAAAGTCATACGCTTTGGCTGTGCTTTCCGCAGAGGATTGCCCTTGTCCAACGTCTCCGTACAGGCGGCCCAGCATGGCCCAGGCCATGGCGAATTTGGGATCGAGTTCGACAGCGCGCTGCGCAAGTGGGATTGCGGCGGCGCTGCCGCTCTGGTTTCCCACTCGACCTGATTCGCTGAATGCCTTGAGAGCGTCGAGAGAGGAAGTTGTGGCTTCGTCAAGCGGAGTGTCAAGGCTTTTGATGGACGCGATGGACTCACCGAGACGGCTCCTCAAGCTGGCCGCTACAGCACTCAAAGCTCGCAGGACATCTTCCTTTCTTGCTGCCTGGACCTGCTCCGTACCAAGACTGTCTCCTGTTGCGCAGTCGGTTGCGTGAAGGGTGATGACATATTGGCTTCCGAGTGACGCGATGGAGCCGTCAAGCATGGCGGGGCTATTGGTTCGCTGGCAGACCTCACGGGCAAGGACCGGCGTCAGGCGAGAGTCCACGGGCTGATTCATCAGGAGAAGCGTGGAGCGAATCCTCGGTTCGGAGACAAAGCTGAGGACTGGGGATTGCTCCAACTGGACGGTGATGCCCTCGCGGAGAGTTCCGTCGAAGACGGGGTCGCCCGTTGAGTTCTCGAAGTCGCTGACCACGATCGTCAGCTTCTTCTCGTGGACGGGGCGTTGGTGAAGTTTCCACCAGACGAGGCCTGCTCCCGCGGCCATGAGCAGTACCACAATATAAATCCGGGAACTTAATTTGATCGACTGGCGATGTTGCCCGGATGGCAACAAGCCGGTTGCCGGGATATCATCGCCTTCAGCTGTTTGGGAGGGTTGTGAGGGGCCGCCTCCATCCTGCCTTACTTCCTGACTCAGGAACTGCACACCGCCGGCGACAGGCGGTTCCAACGAAGACTTTACATCGGACTGGGTCGCAGTATGTTCGCTTCCCGATGAGATCTCGACCCTCGCGATAAACCGGTAGCCGAGGGTGGGAACAGTCTCTATATAGGTTGGCGCACGGGAGTCGTCTCCCAGCTGCTTGCGGAGGATCGCGATCGAGCGGGTGAGGGTGCTCTCCTCGACGAAAGTGGTCGCCCAGACAGTCTCGAGAATGACATTCTTTTGCAGGAGCTTGCCGGGGTTCTGGACAAAGAGGAGCAGAACTCTCAGCGCCCTCGGCTCAAGCGGGATTCGTTGGCCCTCCCGGAACAAGCAGAAGTCTAGATCGTCAAGCTCAAATTTCTCAAAGAGATAGATCAAACGCGACCCCAACCCTGCGATGAATCATGTCGGCCCTAGGAAAAGCCTAGGAAGAAGTTCATGGGAAAGAGGCGACTATTTCAACGACATCAGGAAGGATGACCTCATGCTCAAAGCGCAGGAGGCTGTCCAGATGAATCGTACCCCATCCCTTACAAAATTATCCCCGCCCGAGAAGCCGCTATCAGTCAAAAGAGCCGCCATCGTGGTCTTTATCGCAGGCGTGATCGTGACCCTTCAAGCCCCGCTGCAGGCCCGCGGGCAGAGTACCGCACCCGACACCGCCGCCATCCAGGCCCAGATCGATGCCCAGGATAAGCTCATCGGCCGCGCTATCGCGACGCGCGACGTCCCCACACTAGAGAGGTACTGGTCTCCCGGCATGATCGTAAACGGTCCCACCAATATCATCGTCGGACGCTCCCAGGTTATCAATTCCCTGCTGCACGGGGGCCTGAACTACACAAGACTCAAGGGCACCTTGGAGTCCTTCGCGGTGATCAACGGCGTAGTCGTCGATACGCTGCATGAAGACATCATCATGGCCGACGGCCCCATGGCCGGTAAACCGGTCGTCCGCCGCTCCACCAATATCTGGCAGAAAAACGACGATGTCTGGGTTCTCGTCGCCCGTCAGGCTACGTACATCGGCTTCGATGGCGGAACCCTCGCTTCTGGGGCCTCGTGGTCAAAGTTCACTCCGCCTACCAGCCCGGAGATCGAGGCTGCTCACGCGCAGATCGACACCAACAGTCACGCCGTGGGCGAGGCCATCCACACCAACAACTTTTCCGCGCTTGAAAAGCTCTGGTCGCCTGACCTGCTCGTCAACAGCCCGGGCAACCGCATTCTTTCCCGCGAAGGTGTCTTCCAGGCCATGCGGGAAGACAAGCTCAAATACAGCAGTGCTAGAGTCTTTCCCGATGCCTTCTACGCCAGCAATGGCCTCGCTTTCCAGATGGGTCATGAAGAGCTCGTCATGGCTAACGGACCCATGGCCGGTCAGCCACTCAAGCGCCGCTATACCGACGTCTGGCAGCTCACCGGCCAACAGTGGGTCATGATCGCCCGCCAAGCCACCTACATCGGCATTGATGGCGGAGCCGTTTACGGCCACCCCGACCCCACTCTCGATGCCACGTCGCTTGCAACGACGACCATCGCCCAGGCTACGCCAATGGCCGGATCTCCGGAAGACATCAAGGCAATTGAGGCGCTGGTGCATTCGAACCCTTCCGACCATGTCACCGAAGATGTAAGCTTCACCAACATCTTCGGCACTGTGCGTTTTGGCCGCGAGGAATTCGTCAAGCGCCATAAAGAAATTGCGGAGACTTTCTTCAAAGGGACAACCGGGAAAGGCTCAATTACAAAGCTGCGCTTTGTGCGGCCAGACGTTGCCGTTGTCGATGTCGCCGGAGAACTGAGCGGATTTCAAAAGACCTATACTGGGCTGCCCGTGGGACAAGATGGAATCCTGCGGAACAAACTGTTACTGGTCTTGGTTAAGGAAAACGGGGTTTGGTGGATTACAGAATTTCACAACGTAGCTCAAACGCCCGAGATCTAGAAAAGGCGATCGATATCCAACAATGGCTTCGACAGCACTCATAGCTCTAAGTGTGCAATCGCATTCTCAATCGGTCCCGCACTCATTGTTCTTCGGTTGCGAGAATAGCGGCCTGCCAGGCATAGATCAGGCATAGATACTGCCCCGTCATTCAGAGAAACACGGGATAGTATCTAGGCCTCATTCATCTGGAGACCCCTGCCGAATCCTTCATCTCCTTTTCATGTTGGGTCGTTCCTCGGCGTGCTGCCCATCTGGACGCTTTCGACGGGTTCGAAGCTCCTTTCGGAAGAACGTCCGGTTTCGCCCACGGCAACCGAAGACATCGAAACGTGGGCCGCTATGCTGCGGCATACCATTGATAAACGGGATTTCCGTCGACGGGCTCCCGGTGTTCGGCGAGGACTAAACTGTCGAGATGACGATGTGAAGGCCGACCCAAGAAGAGACAGCCGGGTTGAACTTCCTGAGAAGGCTTGATCAGTTCTGCGTTATGTCTACGAAAAATCGAGCTCGCCGTGATGAATCCCCGCGCCTTTGCTGGAAGACGAACTGCAACTTGCCCGCTCACGAGCAGATGCGTGCCATCGATGGGCACCCGGTGCTTACCTGTCTGCCAACAGACTTGGCGTTGACTGTAGCGTGGTTTGCTGCGGAGTCGATGTCGCAGCCTGCTCGACACGAGCGCTGCTCGCCTTTGCGGACAAGCGCTGCGCTTGAAGTCGTTGCATCATACGTGGATTGCGGGCCCACTCTCTCTGTTTGGTGGCGGGCTGGCCGTAGAGCTCAGGGTGCTTGTAGAATCCTATCTCGCGTACGGGCTTAGCAACTTCCACTGCGAGCGGATGCGCTTTTGCGAAGGCGTCCTGCCTTACCGCGGTGATCTGCCAGGAGACTTTCACGTTCGGGAGGTTCGTCATGATCGTGAACTGCCCGTTTGCGATCTCATCCTTGACGACCGCCTGCGCGAACTGACCAACGACGGTAAGTTGATAACGGAAGTCAGCATTTTCCGCCTCGAACCAGGAAGGGAGTGCTATGGCAGCATTACCGGCGGTGTCAGTCGTGACGTTGCCGGTGTACATGTTCATCAACTCCGAAGACTGGACAGAGGCGTGAACAAGATACTTGTTTGCCGGGTCGGAGGGGTGATCGATCTGGGTGCGGGCGACATCGGAGATGGTGTTTCCGTTGATCTCAATATCGTCCTGGAAGACGGCTGAATAACCTCTGTTGCCATCGCTGCTTCCGGTCCCTCCAACGGCATAGAATCCAGGCCCCGCATCTTCCGAAGTGTCTGCGTTTCCCCCAACAAAGAAGGCGCCATTGCCCCCCGCCAGGTTAGCGCCCCCGTTGCTGTTCCCTCCAACTGCATAGATCCCGCTTGTCGCGACACCAGACGAAGACGTGCCGAAAGCCGATATGGCATCTCCGACGTTCGCCGAGTTTGTGACCACTTCCAGTTGAGCAGTGGGAGCTGTTGTGCCGATGCCGACAAAGCCTTTCGCGGTAACAGACAAACGAGCCGCGTAGCCGGTGTAGAGGTCGACCCCATACTGGTTGCCGCCGCTTGTGCGTTTTGAAGACATCCCTTCTCCCGAGGCGTTGCCCAGGCGGAGACCAGGGGAGATGTTTCCAGGGTTGCTGTTGGTCACGTCGATATTGACGTCGGTGTTCTCATTGATGCTCGGCCCAAATTCGTTGGTGCCAGTGAACTGGACGCGGCCGGAGAAGGTGTTGGTGCCAGATAACGTATTGTTCCCGCTCAGGCTGGGAATGGTTGAGGTGTTCACGTTGAGGGTGACGTTGCCGGAGGTACCGCCGCCCGTAAGCCCGGTTCCCGCAGTGACTCCAGTGATCGTTCCTGTTCCGCCCCCGCCTGTCCCGGCAGGAAATGTCTGGCTTGGCGCGAAGTGGATAGTTCCGTTGGAGTTCAGGTAAAAGCCAGTCTCGGAGGATCCGCCGGAGTTGGGCGACGCCAGCAGGTTGAGAGTCCCTCCGGTGGTGGATGTGTCATTGCCGGTGGGTTCAACCTGCCAGATGAAGTGGGGCATTACCGCTGCTTTGGAAGAGGAGTTGTAGGCGGAGGCGAACATCTTGAACTGCTGCGAGTCCGCGCCGGCTGAAGCGGTTGCGGTCCCTGCGGGATTGATGTTCATCGCGCCGCTGAACGCGGAGGTGCCGTTCACGGTGAGGGTAGAGGTGGGCACGGTGGTGCCGATGCCGACCTCGGTGCCGTTGTCGTAAAGGCTGGAACTCACAACCGTGTTCGTCCCTGAGAATCTGGCGACCTTGTTTGCGGTGCCACCGGTGGTCGTGACGGTCGAGACGGCATTGGGAGTGATCGCCGCGGGGTTCGAGCCGGCTCCGGATGTGCTTCCAGCCAGGACGAAGGCCGAGGCCGGAAGACCTCCAAGTGTGGCCGCGTCAGCAGCCTTCAATGCATACGGGACACTCGCCAGCAGCACGCGCGGCTCGGTCGTCTGCCCCGCAATCTGTACCTCCAGCCAGCGGGCTTCACCCGTGTTGAAGAGATCGAACGGCAACCCTGAACTATAGGTCGCTCCGAGTTCTACTTCATACTTCCCTCTTGAATCAAAGGAAATCGCCTGGGTCTCTTTCCAAAGCGCTTCACCGCCTTTCTCTTCTTTGAAGATAAGGAAGGTGACTGTCTTCTCTGCTCCTGCTGCATTTTGGAGATCGGTTCCTTGAAAGCGGATCAGGGAAGGAATGACCGTTGCTGCGGTCGCTGCGATGGGAGTGGCAGCGTTGGTGGTCGTCTGACCATAAGCGGTTGAAAGCGCGGCTGACATCGCCAGTATTGCTAGAGCACCTCGATTGAGCATTGAGTCTTCCTTAGAATGGATTTGTGTATCTCGGTGATGGACTGCCAGCCATACTCACCCTCACGATAGGTTCTGGAATCAGGAGTGTTTCTTTGGGACCATGGAACGGCTGAGTTTTGGGGAGCTCGATGATAAATCAGGGAACCCGGGCTTAGGTTGGCCATAAACGTTAGCTTCATGTCTATGTACTTCAGTGGGAGTTCCGCTCACGAAAAGGCCAGATGAAGGCGGGTGAAACGAGTCTTGCGCCTGTCACCGCGGTTGTTGCATACTAGCTATCCGCACGGCGATAGCTTGGGACTCTTCCTCCGAAAGTGCTGCACTTTCGCGCCTTGCATTTGCGAAAGCCTGCTGCGCCTCTGGCATCTTGTGCATCTGCAAAAGCGTGCCGCCTAGGCTAGCCTCGACTGCCGCCGACTGCGGAACGAGGTCGACCGCAGCGTCTGCTTGCTCTAGCGCTGCATCAGACTTGCCCATGCGCATGAGCAGCGGAACCTGGCTCAAATGCGACTCCGCTGCGAGCAGCGGCACGTCGAAGTCTCCCTGGTAGACCAGAATTGAATGACCAATCAACTCGGCTGGGTGGCCTTCCTGAAATTGCCTGTAGGGATTGAGACTTCCCGGACCCCAGAGCACCCCGGCTGCATCTTCGGCACTGATGAGAAGAGTGCCCCGCATGTGCGGAGGCACCACCGGACTTGGCTGTCCTGCCAACATCGCAAGGCCTGTGGGCAAGGGCTTACAGGGCGTCTTATCGTAGCTTGGGACGCCTCCGAGGTAACTGTAGGCGAACCAGCAATCCTGCACATGGTTTGCTGTTGTCCATGCGTTCACTTCTTTGAGTTGTTGCGCCCAGTCTACGTTTGAGTCGGTGAGCATGCGGTAAGTACGGGAAGATCCGCCAAACGCCTCGTTTGCGTATGGAAGGTAATCCGGAAACGCGTGAAGCGATGTGACGCATTGAAAGAGAAAGAGAGCAGCTATGGCCCATGCAGCAGGACGTGATCGCCTGGCAATAGCCCATGCAGCCGCAGCCGCGAGCAAAATTGCGAATGGGTAGATCGATAAGACATGCCGCACTCCGATGTTCGTATGCGAAGGCAGGCAGGCAAGAAGGATGGTGAGCAGTGCGATTGCGGGTACTACGACCTCGCGCTGGACTCGTCTCAGCACGAAGGGTGCGGCCAGCAGAAGTACGATCAGGGAGAGAGTGCTCTTGATAACCAGGACCGCCGGGAAGTAAAGCCACGTTCCTGTCGGGTAAATATGCCCGAAGAGAAACCCGGCCCCCTCGGTGAAGGATGTAGCGAGCTTTGTCCATGCGAAGAGATAGGCCTCTGGAAGCAGGTGCCAGGCAGCAAGGTGGGTCACGAGCCATGTCTGCCACGGAGCCGGCCCCATGTGGACGAACGCGGCCAGCGGAGGTCCAAGGGCGAGGCCATTGGGGCGCGCAGCGTAACGGAAGGTGTAAAAGGCCCAGAGCACCCCGTAACTGATAAAGAAGATGGCAAGCACTGCGCCCAACAGCATACCCGCTCTTCGGCCGCGACGGGGCTCGGTTCCTGCAATCTCCCAGAGTGCAATCAGTCCAAGGATGGGGAAGATAAGGACTCCATTGAGCTTCGCCGAAACAGCCAGCCCAGCGGCCAGCCCGCACAGCACGAGCCTCAACCATCCGGGATGCTTGAGATAGCGATAGAACGCATAAACCGATGCAAACGAAAAGCAGGCTACGCCCATGTCAGTAGTCACCAGAGCGCCGTGCGCCAATATGGTCGGCTCGAAGGTAAACAGAGCGAGAGCAAACAAGGCGACGGGTGGTCCGAACATCTCCCATCCCGCTGCGAAGAGGAACAGCGCAAGCGCGAAGGTGAACACGCTGGAGGCGACACGTGCGCGCGTCAGCAAGCGATAGTCGCCGTTTTCAGCAAGCATCTGTTGACTGCCTGCGTATTGCTCCACGAGAAACAGGAACCGTGGAGGAGTAGGCAGTTTTATCGGCATACCGAGCAGGGGCGCGGCCGCGACCAGCTTCACCAGCGGCGGATGTTCGGGGTTTACGCCGAAGTCTCTGGCTTTCCAGTGCTGGTAGCCAGCGTAGAGATGGGCACCTTCGTCGTAGGTCATGGAAAGGTGCCCCATTGCAAACCACTCCTCGGCGGCGAGGCAGCCCAGGAGGCATAACGCGGCTAGAAAAAAGACCAGTGTGCGGCTTGCCCGATTTTGGGATATCGGTAGGGTTGGGTTGTCCGGCATCAAAGTAGAATTCCTGCTCATAAATAGGTCCTCAGCAAATCGCGTCACCTTACGGCTCTGTCTAACGAAGCACAATAAGCGGAAGCCGACCGTTCGCATAGTACAAACGCGACATCAGTGGCCATGTTAGGTGCACTCACTGTTTATGATTGGGGTCTGGATGGTGGTCGTATGCGGCTGCTCCGTCGATACCGACGTAGGTCGCCTGTCGAGCGATCATGAGCCAGGTGTCGCCGGTCTTCTGCCAGACATCGGTGTAGCGGCGCTTGAGGGGTTGGTCGGCCATGGGACCATTTGCCATGACGATCTCTTCGTGGCCCATCTGTATAGCGAGGTCCTTTGTCACGAAGAAGGCGTCGGGTGAGACCTTGTAGCTGGTGTACTTGAGCTTGTCTTCGCGCATGGCCGTGAACACTTGATCTCGGGTCAGGACTCTGTTGCCTGGGCTGTTCACGACTAGGGCCGGGGACCAATTCTTTTCCAGGGCGGCGAAGTCCATGGTGCGGATGGCGTGACCCACAGCGGCGCCATTGGCCCTGATTTGGGCTAGAATCGCTTCGGTCTCGGGTGTGGCGAGTGGTGGAGTGAAGGCGCTGCCGGGATCGTTGGCGGGATTGGAGTCGAAACCGACAAAGGTCGCCTGACTGGCAACGAGCAGCCAGTCTTCGCCCGACCGCTGGTAGATGTCCGTACTACGCCGAACGAGATGCTTGCCCGCCATCGGCCCGTCAAACGGGACGACCTCTTCGCGACTCATCAGGATGGCCGTGCCGCTGGTGACGGTGAAGAACTCCGGTGTGCTTTCGACACTGTAATTGAGATAACCGTGCTCCATGGCCTCGACGATTTGCGAGCGGGAGACGATCGTATTCGTAGGGGCGTTAGCGATCAAGACAGGGGACCAGTACTTCCTGAGGACGGTCGCGTCGCGCACGCTAATTGCTTTGCGGATAGCGGCGCGCTCGGCTGTGATCTTCGCCTGGATGGAAGCGATGTCCGGCGATGTGGTCTGGGCTACGCCTTGTTGGACGGACAGTGAGAGGGCAAGAGCGGCCACCCTGCTGGTTACTTTCATGTAGGTTCTCCTTTGAAGAAGGAAACATTCGATTGTGAAGCTATGCCGCATCGCGTCTCAGGAAAAACGCAAAACAAGTGATTATTAATCGCTGCCTGTTTTGAAGGAGGGATCAGGTAAGCATTTTCTTCTGACGAAAGAAACCAGCAATTGTGTAGACGGCTCGGTGATCGGGCAAAGCCCGTATGAAGCAGAGGAATCGGCATCCGAGCATGTTCCTCCGACGCCACTCATCGCGTTGGGGCGGCCTGCACGTCGCACAGTCTTCACCCTTCGTTTGTGAGTTCTCGAAGCTGCGCGCCCGCGTTGATCTTCGCGGAGTTCGCGAAACTGCGCTTTAGCACAGATGCACTCCTCAGCAGCGCAGTGCAAGGCTCTTTAGCGCGGCAACGGGAGAAGAGGTTTTTTGCTCTAAAGGGAGCGTACGCAGATCAACCAGCAGAAACCAGGAGAAATGCTATGGGGTTTATCACACCGAACGACTACGACGACCTTCGCTCACTCTACACCGGCCAGTTGCAATATCTTCTCTCGACCGAAAACCAGATCGTTGACGGTCTCGAAAGCATGATCGGACATGCTCATGATGCCCAGCTAAAGCAAGCCTTCCAATCTCACAAGCAAGAGACGGAGGTTCAATCGCAGCGGCTCAAGTCCCTGATCGCTGAGCTTACCGGTGATTCAGAGGATAAGAAAGATCCGATCATCACCGCACTGATCTCCTCTGGCGTCAACATTGTGCGCGAATCGAGCGAAGGTGCGGTCCGGGATGCTGGACTGATCGCAACTGCGCAAAAGATTGAGCATTATGAAATCGCCTCCTACGGAGCCGCGAGGGACTGGGCGGAAACACTTGGCCTCACCGGGCATGTAGAACAACTTGAAAAAACATTGGCTGAAGAAAAACACGCAGATGCCTTGCTGACTACGATTGCTCAGAGGGAAAACGTAGAGGCTGCTGCGGTCACTGCATCGCGCTGATTGGCAAGGTGCGGCGGCACATGCTGCCGCATCGCCGAATAAACGCCCCGCTTTGCGTCTCTTCTGACCTGAGCGCAAAGAGCAGCAGAGAGTGCATCGCTTGTGTAAGAGCGAGCGACCACTTTGCATCCGTAAGGTGGCCGCCGCCCTTCAGGTACGCTGTGACGTGCGAGAGGCGACCTGTCGGTTCTCTACTGCTTCAGAACTCGATAACAACACTGCCAGGGTCATTGGTGGAAGCTCCAGCGTGTTGTTGTGGTCCTGAAGGTTCTTTCGAGAACTGAGCTCCAATGTCTCGCCGTCCAAAATACTGAACGTCTGCGCCTCACTGCCAAAGTTGATAAGGACCCGCGCTTCCTCACGCGCCATTACCAGAGTCTTACGCTCTTCATCGCTGCGAACATGGAGATGATGCATATCGCCATCATTGAAGCAAACACGACTGCGCCGCAATCTGATCAGCGACTTTACCCAGTCGAGCATCTCTCCATGCCTTCCGTCTGACTGTTCTTCCCAGTTCAGCTTCGATCTTTCGTAAGTCTCACGCTCCTCAGGGTTCGGCACATCTCCATCAAACCCGAAGGTTGCAAACTCGCGTTGACGGCCTTCTGCGACTTGCTTACGGAGTTCCTCATCGTCATGATCCGCGAAGTAAAGGAACGGTGCAGATGTGGCCCATTCTTCTCCCATGAACAACATCGGAATATACGGCGCTGTAAGCAGAAGCCCCATTGAAACCTTGGCCGCATCAAGACCGATCAGGTGTTCTAACCTTTCCCCCCTCGCTCGGTTTCCAACCTGATCGTGGTTCTGGTCGAAATGGACGAAGTGATGGGCAGAGAGACCATCCGCTGTTCGACCATGCCGCCGCTTGCGATGGTGGGAGTACTGCCCGTCATACACATAGGCGTGTTCCAGCGCTTTGTGGAGATCGTCAAGTCGTCCAAAGTCGTTATAGTAACCCGCTTCTCCTTCCTTCGGACTGTAGAGCAGCGCGAAAAGAGAATGATGAAAGTCATCGCTCCACTGGGAATCCATTCCATAGCCATTTGCCTCTCGCGAGCGGACGACGCGAGGGTCATTCAGGTCACTCTCCGCAATGAGATAGAAATCTTTGGCCAACGTCGCGCTAAGCCTTTCGACTTCGATTGAGAGTTGCTCCATGAAGTGGACGGCGGAGAGGTCGAGGAATGCATGTACGGCATCGAATCGCAGGCCGTCGCAGTGGTAGTCCTTCAGCCACATAAGCGCATTGTCCACAAAGAAGCGCCGTACTTCGTCGCTACCCTCCTCGTCGAGGTTTACCGCGTCACCCCACGGGGTATTTCGATTCTTGTTTAGATATGGACCAAACTTAGTGGAGTAATTTCCTGCCGGTCCGAAGTGGTTATACACCACATCGAGGATCACGCTCAGACCTGCTCCGTGACACGCATCGACGAAGCGTTTGAAACCATCCGGGCCACCGTAGGGCTCGTGCGTCGCAAACAGCGCAACACCGTCATATCCCCAGCCCTGCTGGCCGGCCCAGGCGGCAACCGGCATCACTTCAACGTGTGTCACACCCAGATCCGCGAGATATTGCAGGTGGGGGACCGCGCCGTCGAAGGTGCCCTCTTTACTGAAAGTACCAATGTGCAACTCATAGATGACCGAGCCTATCTTGGGAGCGCCTCGCCAGAGCTGGTCATGCCATTTGAAATGACCGTGGTCATAGAGTTCGGATGCACCGTGTACTCCATCGGGTTGACGCAACCCTCTTGGATCCGGATAACGGGTCTCGTCGTCATCCAGCAGGAAAGCATACCGATCGCCGCAGCCAGCCTCTGGCACTTCAAGTGTCCACCAGCCTCGCTGGTTGGGCCCAGTCATCAGGAGCGATTGATCGCGCCAGGCAAGCGTTACCTTTTGTGCCTTGGGAGCCCAGACTCCAAATCTATGCATTGCTCCAGTTCCCCTTACGTTTTCTCGTGGCCGTGTACAGCGATCACCGGCAGAGATGTGAAACGACTTTTAGGTGCGTGTTATATGGGCGCGCCGCTGCTCGGCAGCACGGAAGGGCGCGGTGCTTTGCGCGAATCTCCCGTGCCACCATGAAACGAGCTTAGGTGATTGAATCCTTGTCGTTCAACAGATTGGGATGTGTGGCGCGGGAGACGAGGTCTTTGCTCTTCTCATAGAGACCTGTTGCCGAGCCGAGTGCTTGCTCCTTCTGGCCGAAGGTGTCCGAACGCCCAAAGCCAAGATTCGGCTCACCAGCGCCTTCTAACGGGCCTGCGATAAAGGGTTCGAACTGACCAACACCGTCAGGTGCCATACCCGATGTCCAGGGCTGCCCTTCCTGATTGCCCACTTGCTTGTCCGTTGTGGTGATGAAGAACTTATAGCTGTAATCCTGGTTTTCCTTCGATTGCGGAAAAGAATTAGGCACAGGAAGATGAGACGGCCCAAGCTCTTCAAGCACCGCGAGCCACTGTTGCTGATGCATCGTGTCCCGTGCAATGTTGAAAGCCAGCATCTTCTTCATGCCGGGATCGTCCGTCGCGTTATAGAGACGGACGGCAAGCACTCGACCAGTTGCCTCTGCCGCAACATTGCAGTACATGTCTCCTGCGATGTTCCCGCTCGCGTAGATGTGCGACATGTTGAACGGCACACCGTTCGCGTCAGACGGCATTGCGGATAATCCGGTAGAGAGGATATGACGCATGTCCATGCCGTTCATCACAGCGCCGGCAATGGGGTCCGCTGCCATCTCTTCCTGGAAGGCTACCGGAGCGTTCTCAAGATTTAGGGCCACCGCGGTAGCCAGCATCTCGATGTGGGAGATCTCTTCGGTAGCTGTATTCAGGAGCATGTCCCGGTATTTGGCTGGACCGCGGGCGCCCCATGCTTGAAAGAAGTACTGCATGCAGACACGGATCTCACCCTCCACTCCGCCGATGGCCTGCTGAAGCATGCGGGCGAACACAGGGTTGGGTTTCTCGACTGTGACGGGATACTGAAGCTTTTTGTCGGTGTAATACATGGGATCTCCAGTTAGGGTTTTTCGTGCGCAAAAGGAAGCCGAGCTTTTGTCGAGCGTGCTTCGGAGTAATTATGCTCTGAGAGATTTGACGACACACTTGCGTTGCCTGCGAACGAGGATGTGCCGTAGAAAATTGTTGGTCACATTCCTGTACAGATAAGGGACGCATTCCGTGTCGGCGACCATGCATATTTGGCATGATGCAGTCGCAATTACGAAACGGTCTGTGACAATACCGCAGGCACGATAGCCTCTGGCAAGCCGAATTAGACGGTAAGTTCGTGGCGAAAATGCTTAAGTTCCACATAGCACGTTCTCGATGGCGAAACTCATCCCGTCACGAACGCTGCGGTTGTTTTAGGACCAGGGCTACTCGACGGATTCAGGCTCGACCGCGCCCAAGGATCAGGGTTTCTTGCACAACATCCTGCTTGCAAAACTTTTTGGATTCTAGGGTGTTCAGAACACCAAAAAATAGGGTTGCAGCATAGGCCTGCTCTAGGTCACCGAAGTACCGAAACACCGTTCAAGGCAATCGCCAAGGCGACGTATGGCGGCCAACCCAACCACGATGCCCTTACGGAGACGATCTGGCGGGAACACATCATGCAGCCATGCTAAGCGACGAACGCTGGCCTTGGTCGTTGCCTCTCATCATAAGGAAAACATATTCGTTCAGGATGGTGCCACCATCCCCTGCGCGACAACGCCTCATGACGAGGCGCCTGAGATCTTGCAATTTGCGCCACGACCTTTGAGAGCTCCGTAGGGACAGGCCTTCCATGACGTAGCGAGAACACACCCGGTTCGTAATACCCATTGGCGCGCGTAACCAGTTCATTCCAGTAATAGGAGCCGAGAAGCGCCCATGCAGTGAGGGCCACACACTCCACGCCACTGCGGCGGGCCTTCATCACGCCGTCCCAGCTTTCGGCCATCCATCGAATCTGCTCCTCTGACGAAGAACCAAGGTGCACCTCCGTAACGGCCACGGGCAAGTGGTACCGCTGCCAGGCCTCGCCCAGCAGCGTGTCGATGCCCGCAATACCTTCGGGAAGCACTCGCACGGCCTCCACATCAACAAAGGGTCCTTCCGCTGAGCGTCGGTCGGGAGAATAGAGCTCGACGCGATGGTCAAGGTAGCGGTCGCTGGTCACATAGTAGTTGACGCCGACCACATCGGGTGGGCAAGGGTTCTCTGCAAACCAGAGGATCTGCCGCTCGCTGATTCCCTCCGCCCGCATATAGGCAAACATCGGGTGAAGCCGGTCGACACATCCCGCCAGTAGATCAAATGTAAGCCATTGTCGAAGGTTAAGTAGTTCCCATGTTGATCTCAATTCGTTCGTGCCGGTGACGCGGCCTACATCTTCCGTTTGAACCAGTTTCGCGTCCGGTCGCACCCGCCTTATGGCTTGCATGCTAAGCACTGTGCCTTTAACCTGATGGAGCAATGCGAGTAGATAACTTTCGCGAGATGTGTGGTGCGGATACCAGAGCCCATACATGCCACAGAAGCGCGCCGTCGTGTTCGGCTCGTTGACAGGCGTGTATGCGTCAATCCAGGGATGCAGTTGCGCGACCTGTGCAGCATAACCGGCAAGCTTCTCAGCGAAGTGCGGATCCAGCAGATTTGTATGTCTTGGCCCGCTGCCATGGTGAACCAGCCCGACGATCGGACGTATGTGTAAGTCTTGCAAGCGCTTCAGATGTTTACCGGCGCAACTCCACGAGCCTGAAAGCTCCTGTCGCTCCCAGAGCAGACCTATACGGAGTGTACGGAAACCGAGATCCGCAAAGTGTTCGTAATCGCTGGGTCGCTGGCCGTGCCCGGAAAGCTCCATCTGATCGAAGTAGCGATGGCGTACACGGTTGCAGGTATATTCAACGCCGCCCCAAAGCTCCACACGAGATTGATCTGTTGAGGGCAGGCATTCCTTGTCATCCAGATCACCCATGGCTGGGCAGCATCGCCTCTCCAGAGCATGTTGTGTTCTGCTCTCTCGTTCCGGCTAATGCTGTTGTCTTCCCAGAAGAATCGCTGTTCAGCGAGACGTTGCCGCGGCATAACAATCTTTCCGATAGCGCGAGTGCCTGCGCGACCACCTGATCCATGTTGTAGTACTTATATGTCCCCAGGCGACCGGCGAAGTGTACGTTTGTGAGCGATGAAGCCATTGCCCTGTACTTGGCATAAAGTTCATTATTCTTCGCCTGCGGGATTGGATAGTAGGGGTCGCCTTCGGCTCTCGGATGCTCGAAAACGATGCTCGTCTTCAAATGTTCCTGGCCAGTGAGGTACTTGAACTCCGTGATCCGCGTGTACGCATTCTCATTTGGATAATTAACTACAGCCGCTTCTTGATAGCGGGCTTTGTCATGCGTCTGATGCTCAAAATGCAATGACCTGTAGGGCAGCTTCCCGTAGCAGTAATCGAAATACTCATCTACGGGTCCAGTGAAGATCAGCTCACGGAAACTAATTTCGTCCTTAATGTCGGCATACTCCGTATTCAGCATGATTTTGATGTTCGGCTGGTCCAGTATCCTCTCGAACATGCGCGTATATCCGCGGAGCGGCATGGCCTGGAAGATGTCGGTAAAATAACGCCCATCGCGCGTCGTCCTGATCGGCACGCGGGCCGTCACGCTGGCATCGAGTTCAGAAGGGTCCAGATTCCATTGCTTCCGCGTGTAGTTACGGAAGAATTTTTCATATAAATCACGCCCGACACGGCTCACCACTATATCTTCTGAGGTCCTGAGCTGATTGCGCGGTTCAGCTACCGTAGCCAGGTAGTCTTCTACCTGATGGCAATTGAGGTTCAAGCCATACAGCTTGTTCAACGTATCTGCGTTGATTGGCATGGGCAGCAACTGCCCATCGACACTGGTCAGGACCCGATGCTCATAGGGGCGCCAGGAGGTGAAACGCGATAAGTAGTCAAACACCTTCGGCGAGTTGGTGTGGAAGATATGTGGACCGTATTTGTGTACGAGTAAACCTGCGTCGTCATAGAAGTCATAGGCATTGCCGCCGACATGGTTTCGCTTATCAATAACCACAACAGTGGCATTTCTCTGCGTGGCCAATCGTTCAGCGAGCACGCTTCCTGCAAACCCGGCCCCTACAATCAGATAATCAAACATTGGCGTTGGCTCCTCCTGCTTGCTGCGCAAATTGGATATCGACACTTGCCGGGCTCTGCGGTGTCACCCGCTCAATTTGCTCCCACATCTGTTCAAACGTTTGGTCCCAGGAGTTAAGTGCAAGAAAGTCATCCACACGGCTTAGCCACTCCTTATCCGGGCCAACTAGGCCCCGGCTGATCGCCTCCGCGAACTCATCAGCATCGCCTCCTATTTTCACCAATTTCATATCGCCATACGGACTCACCACATCCCTTATCGGTGTCGATATCACCTGCTTGCCACCCGCCAGATATTCCGGGGTCTTCGTGGGGCTAATGAATTGCGTCGAGTCGTTCCGCGCGAAAGGCAGCATCGCCATGTCCCAACCTGCCAAATACCTTGGCAGTTCCAGGTAGCTCTTGGGGCCGATGTAGTGCAGGTTGGCAGCGCGCGGCAGTTTATCTTCACTGATCTTTACTACTGGCCCGACCAAAACCAGATGCCAATCCGGATGCGTGACGGCCAAATCGCGCAGAAGATCGCAATCCAGTCGCTCATCAAGCACTCCGTAGAATCCAATACGCGGATGAGGTATCTCATTCTGGTCCGCTGGATCCTGCTGCTTCTGACGCGCGGCAGCAAAGTGCTCCCGGTCGATGCTGCTTGGAAAGAGATGAGCGTTGCGGTGTTGTGATCGCTTCGACGCGAACAAGCTTGCGCCACCGACAAAAACCACGTCCGCGCGCTGGAAGAGTCGGTTCTCCTGCTCGCGTAATTCCGGTGGAGCACCCTGGAAAGCCAAGAGTTCGTCCATGCAATCGTAGACTGTGACCGCAGGTGTCAGATGGCCTGAAAAGACGAGTGCCATCGGAGTGTAGTACCACGACACCATCTGTGCGATTTCCTGCTCCTCGATATACTCGTCCAGGAGTTTTCGCAGAGCATCAATGACTCCCTGACGCGTACCTCCATGCGGTAGGATCGGCGTCAGTGTGATCACGCCATCGGTTCTCTCGGAGCGGACCAGGGTCGCTCGTTCGATGGTCTCAAAGCGGGGCTCTTCCCAGAAGTGCACGCGACCACGACGGCCGAACCGCGTTAGCAAGTGTTGCGGCCGTTGAAACACGAAGTCCCAACGTAAATGACAAAAGCACAGAATCTCCAAATTCAATCCACCTTATCCAGTCTGCGGTTGGATGCGGAATCCGGCATTTGTGTTTTCGGTGGGGTTCTGCAACGTTCTGGTCTGAAAGCAATCCTCTGCAAAGCGGCACGGCGTGTTCAATCCCCATACTGCTTCGCTCCTTTCAGTCAGTGCAGCTTCAACTACTTTCATGTGGAGGTAGTCGATGGTGCGTGAAACGTCGAACGTATTTTAGACATCTACAACTAACTACAAGTCTGCGTTGTCCTAGTTTGGGTGGACGGAAAGCTCGGGCTTTGTAGGCAGTAGGCCGCTTTCATGGCCGCAACATACAAGTACTACGGCATAGGGCTTCTATATGTTGATGAGCTGAGTAGATCAGACATCGGAACTCTGACGTAGGTGGCTTTACGACCTCGGTATAGTTTCATGCTCGTATGTCCTTAAAAGCACCGACGGATTATGTTTTTACCTCTTACTGTCTAGCTAAACGTCGTAATGGAGTTAATGCAATATGTCACCATCAAAACCGTGCCCAGGCTCTTTTGATCGCGCGACAAAGGACGCGCTCGTTCATAACTTGGATCGAGCCCAATGGAAGCAACATCGCTGCGAGCTTTGCTCACTCTACGTTGAGGGCCAACTTTCTCAGAAAGGTTGGGTACCTGCGATTCATTGGCCATCGATTAACTTTGGTGCGACACGTCGAAGGAGCGAGACGCGAGTAGTCCGGCGCTGAGGTGTTCTGGAAGCTTCACCTGCAGTGCGCCTCGTTGAACCTAACGTAGAGACGACCGGAACGATCTTGTGTGCGGTACGGTACGAAGCCTCCGTTGCGCAGTGCAACTTGGCAAGGTCGAACAGGTAGTCGCTGGTCTCTCTCCGAGTCGGCGCTTTTTCTGCATGTGTGGCACTCGCTCCTAAGGCAACGTCGCTGAAGCACCTGACTCGCAATCGAATACATACTCGCGTCCGTATGGTGTCTCGGGCAAGTAGCAGCTCTCAGAGAGTTAGTGTCGTTGCCAACATGAGGGGTCTAGAAAGGACTCTGTATAGCCCAGCAGAAGCTCCTGCTCCGGCTGGTGAGATAATCAACCTCGAAATCAGTTCAAGCAGAGGGTCGGTTGAAAAAAGCGATAATCACAGGGGTTACAGGGCAAGACGGTGCTTACCTCGCAGAATTCCTGCTGGCGAAGGGTTATGAGGTTCACGGGATCAAGCGCCGGTCGTCTTTATTCAACACCGCGCGGATCGATCATATCTACGAAGACCCACACCAGCCGCACGCGCGTTTCTTCCTGCATTACGGCGATATGACTGACTCAACATCGCTGATTCACATCGTGCAGAAAGTACAGCCAGACGAGATCTATAATCTCGCCGCTCAGTCCCATGTGCAAGTCTCGTTCGAGCAGCCGGAGTATACGGCAAATGCGGATGCGCTCGGCGTCCTGCGGCTGCTTGAAGCAATCCGGATTCTGGGGCTTGAGAAGAAAACGCGCTTCTATCAGGCAAGCACATCAGAGCTCTACGGGCTCGTGCAGGAGACGCCGCAATCGGAGACGACGCCGTTCTACCCCCGGTCTCCCTATGCGGTGGCTAAACTCTATGGGTACTGGATCGTCGTCAACTACCGCGAGGCCTACGGAATGTATGCGTGCAATGGGACATTGTTCAATCATGAATCTCCCCTGCGAGGCGAGACGTTTGTGACGCGGAAGATAACGCGCGGACTGGCGCGAATCAAGGTAGGGCTCCAGACGGAGCTGTTTCTTGGAAATCTCAATGCCAAGCGGGACTGGGGACACGCGCGCGACTACATCGAGATGCAATGGCTGATGCTGCAGCAGACGAAGCCGGAGGACTACGTAATCGCTACCGGAGTGCAGTACAGCGTTCGGGAATTTGTACAAAGGTGCGCCAAACTTCTGGGCTTGGAGTTGATATGGCGCGGCGAAGGTCTCGATGAAAAAGCTTTTGATCAGGCTGGGAATGTGGTGATTGGAGTAGACCCAAGATACTTTCGGCCTTCGGAGGTCGAGACACTGCTGGGCGATGCGAGTAAGGCGCGACGCGAACTGGGATGGTCCCCGGAGACAAGTTTCGACAGGCTTGTGCAGGAGATGGTGGAGGCGGATTTGAGATCCGCTGAGCGCGATGCGCTGGTACGGAAGCACGGCTTCGATGCATACAACGTGCGCGAGAACTAACGGCGATGAGCGAGCGATTCATAGAGCTTGACAGTCGTATTTTCGTGGCGGGGCACAAGGGGCTGGTAGGGTCGGCGATTGTGCGTGGGTTGCAGGCGGCGGGATATTCGAACCTGCTGCTTCGGACACGCGCCGAGCTTGATCTGCTCGATGCAGGGGCAGTGGCAACGTTCTTCGCAGCAGAGAAGCCGGAGTTTGTATTTCTTGCGGCGGCAAAGGTGGGCGGGATCCTCGCCAACGATCTGTACCCGGCGGATTTCATTCGCGAGAACCTGGTGCTTCAAACCAATCTGATCGATGCAAGCAGGCATGCGCAAGTGAAGCGGCTGCTCTTCCTTGGGTCGTCATGCATCTACCCAAAGCTTGCGCCGCAGCCTCTGTTGGAATCGTCGTTGTTGACGGGACCGCTGGAGCCGACGAATCGAGCTTATGCACTAGCAAAGATTGCCGGAATCGAGATGTGTTGGTCTTACAACAGGCAGTTTGGCACCCGGTATTTGGCGGCAATGCCGACGAATTTGTACGGGCCAGGGGACAACTTCGATCTGAAGACTTCGCATGTGCTTCCGGCGTTGATCAGAAAGACGTCCGACGCCATGAAGGCTGGCGAGAAGCGGATCGTTGTATGGGGGACCGGTACGCCGCGACGGGAGTTTCTGTATTCGGATGACGTTGCTGAGGCTTGTCTGTTCCTGATGAATCTGGATGAGGAGCAGTTTGGTTCACTGCTGGTGGAGGATGCACCGCCGCTGATCAACATCGGTACGGGTGAGGATGTAACGATTCGACAACTGGCGGAGACGGTGATGCGAGTCTTGGGTTTTAAAGGTGAACTGGTGTTTGACTCAAGCAAACCGGATGGAACTCCCAGGAAGCTGATGGATGTGGGCAAGCTGCATGGCCTAGGATGGCGACACACGACGGAACTCGAGCAAGGGATCCGAAGAACATGGGAGTTAGTGCGGGAGCAACTGAACTAACAGATCAGGGCAGTTCACCGCGCGAGAATCGAACTTCGCAACCCCGTTCCTACTTCGTTTTCTGCGCCAGCTTCTGTGCTGCATCCTGGTAAATCTGGACGATAGTCGGATTGTTCGCCTGCCAGAAGTCTGCATGGGTCATCAGCAGGTCGCCGCCCTTTACCGATGTCGTCAACTTGGTCTTCGCCGCTGCCAGAGATGAGGCCGCAACATCGTTCACCAGCACGGCCGTGAACGCATGCGGATAGTAGCTGTAGACGGACGGGTCCGTTCCAGTGGCGCCATGATTTAGAAAAGAGGCGAACGGCGCCGTGTAGGCGTAGAAATTCGGGGTACTCTCTTCCGGCATGATCAGGGAATCTGGGAGCGCAGCCTGCAATTGGCGAAAAATGCCGACGTCCAGCGTGGCTCCGTTAATCTCAACTGACGAGTCAACATAGAACAAGGTAACGCCCCAGCGGTCATGAGCATACTTCATCTTGCCCAGCAACTCTGTCTCTATCTCGGAATCCGGCAGATACACCTGCTGCGCTGTTCCATTCTTCAGAGTGAAATGCTGTGGCCGGACGCATACGCCTACGCGAAATCCGGCGCTGCGCATAATCTTGAAATAAGCGTCATCCAGCTTCATGCCGGCGTAAGCCGACGCCGGACTTCTAATGATGCTTTCCATCTCCGGAGCAACCTGCGCAATCTGGTCGGGAGAACATACATAACTGGTCGACTGCGGATACTGCTCGCCTTCGATGTCCCATGTAATAACACCCTGTGCATCCAGGGCTCTCAAATTGAGCACATTCGATGCTGCCTGGCGCAGTATTCTGTCCTGAAACTCAGCCAAGCCCGGGCTCGTTGTTACATTGAAGTCTCGCGGGTCACTGTCGCTGAAATACCTGCGGGGATTGTTTGCGAACCCTCCCGGTGAATCAGGATCCCCTTGTGGCGAACTTGCGAGATACACCGTCCCGATCGCGCGCCGGTCTGGCCAGCTCAACTTCGCTGGCCATAGCTGAGCCCAATCCTGGTATGCGTCCTGCGCAAGACTGCTTGTGGGTGTTGCTGAAGCGGCGAAGCGGAGTACCACTGAATATTTATCTGTTTCGCCTGGAAGGACTGGCCTGTCAAAATGCGGAAGAAAGGACGCCACTCCATCGGGCGTCGTTCCGCTGATCACAGGCGTGTACGCATACCCGCGCCCTGCGGGGAGAAAGCCGCTGTAAAGCGGCTTCGCGGCACTCGGGTTGACGGACACAACTTCACCTGTTCCGAAGTCTGCATCGATAACCCCGGGGCCAGTAGTTTCATAGGCAAGCTGTGCAAAGCTCGGATCAAGGAAGCCTGCCGGAAGTTTGGGGAAACTAAGTACAAAGGGGTAAATCGTCGCACCGTCGAAGACATACCCTGAATTGGCGAAGTTCGTCACCTGAACATTTAGAGTGAGCGCGTTGCTGGACTGCGCAAACTGCACGGCGATTGACCCCCATACAAAGGAATACGTCATAGTATGGTTCACGCCATTCCAACTGCGCCCCTGATTATTCTCACCCCATCCACACTGAGCGCAGTTTGCAACTTTCCCCGTGAGATCGGTCATCTTCATGTGCCAGATGTGGAAAGCGTCGGAGTCGGATACGCCGATATCTTCCAGAATTGTGCCGTTGTAAGACAACGTTTGTACACCGCGTGTGCCGTAGGTCACTTTTAGCCCCTGAGCATGTCCGGCGCAACTTGTGCACAAGTTGGGTACAAACACGCAGCAACAAAAGAAATAAGCCCAGGAGCGTTTATTCAGAAATCTGCTCTGGCGGTGTATGCGTACTAGGGGTGTCGCTTTGGCCATGAATAAATCCTTTCCGGCACGCCTTAGTCACGTGTACCGCTGCTTTGATGCCGCTTTCGATTCGCCGAATTATGGGTCGTGTGGCCTATCGACAGAATTGTGTCGGTTAGGGGCCTAATCTCTTCTTTATCTTTTGAATGAAGCACTCGGACATACTGCCTGCAGATTGTTTACCGCATCCCACACCGCAAGCAAAAAGGTATTTTATTCGAAGTTATCAGTAACTCCCGATTTTATTGTTACTCCTTAGTTTGAGGGTGTGTGTTGTTCCCGACAAACCACAAAACCGTCGCCTTCCAAGGGTCTGAGCTAAAGATGTCGGCTAAACGACACATCATCGCGCCCCGGTACGTCACCGTTCATAGCGGCGCTCGGGATGGATATCAGCTGACCCTGGCACTTGCCGAGGCCGGAATGCTGGAAGCTCTTGTTACGGATGTGTTTTTGGCGACTGACGGTAAATGGACAAAGCTTCTAACATCTCTTCTTCCATCCCACTTTCTTGAGACGCTTCGACGTCGAGCTCATCCTGCGTTGGCCTCGGGCCAGGTGAAATGCTGTCTGCTCTCAGGACTTCTGGTTATAGTGCTCGACAAATTACCGCGCGTACCCTTTGCAACGCGTCGTTTTGCAACACGGCACGCGGATGCCATACTAGGCGGCGCGGCCGGGGAGCTCGCAACGCGGCGCGGCGCGGGCCTGGTCAGCTACAGCTACTACGCCCACGCGGCGTTGTCACGCTTCCGCGGCCACGGGATACTCTTTCAACTGCACCCGCATCCGCGGAGCATGCGACGCATTCTGACCGAAGAGATGGCCGCGCATCCCGATTGTGCTGAATCTCTCAGCCAAGAGTGGGAACTCTCACTTCCCGAAGAAGATTTCGAGCGCCTTGCGGAGGAGCCAACATTAGCAAAGCACATCCTATGTGCGTCATCGTTCACCCGCCGCACTCTGATTGAAAATGGCGTGGTGCCAGGCTCGATTAGAGTCCTTCCCTATGGCGTGGATCTCTATCGCTTCTGTCCGGCGTTAGATCGCCGCCTTGATCTGAAGTCGAAGCTCAAACTTCTCTTCGTAGGAAGAATCAATCAACGCAAAGGTGTGAAGTATCTGATTGAGGCACTACGCCTTCTAGACACTTCGCAGGTTGAGCTCACAATCTGCGGACGTGTAGTTGACAGCCTTGAACTCTTCAAGCCATACGCCGACTTCATCACGATTCGCCCATCTGTCAGTCACCTTGAACTACTCCGCGCGTATCAAGAAGCTGACCTCTTTGTGCTTCCATCCGTTGCCGAGGGATTCGGGCAGGTACTGCTCGAGGCGCTCGCGTGCGGTCTTCCCATTCTCTCGACCACACATACCGCAGCACCAGATCTCATTGAAGATGGCGCACAGGGCTTCATCGTCGACCCACGCGACCCGGCCATGCTTGCCGACCGTATCAAGTGGGCATTGACACATCGTGCCGAACTGGCTGCCATGCGGTCTGCGGCACGCCTTCGAGCCGAGTACTTTACGTGGGATCGCTTTCGGTCAGGCGTCGTCGCTGCAATACGTTCCTGCCAGTTGCCGCATGAGCAGCCGCATCCGCATCCGCAGGAGGCGACTTACACGTATGTATAGCGCCCTTGTTCTCTCAGTCGCGGTAGTTGCTCTCTTTGGCGTGGTGATTGCTCTTGACGGCAGCCGCGATGTATTTCACCCTCTCGTCTTTATCTGCCCAATGTTTCTCTTCCTTTACGCATGGATGCCGTGGAAGCTGAATGCTGACGACGGACTTCTGCGCTACTTCGATCTCGATCAATTGGTCTTCATCCAACGCCTCAATCTCCTCGGTGTAGGTGCGTTTATCGTAGCTGCATTCGCCTGCGGCTTAAGGCTTAAGCAAGCCCGGCCACAAGTGCTGGCGCTTCCCCCGCTTGCATGGAGACGCCTTCTTATCGGCGCGGCAATCACTGGTGCCGTTGGCACTTTATGCTGGGGCATTTCAATCCACAACGTAGGTGGCTTCGTCCACGCGTACAGCGCCTCCTATGCAGGAGGCTGGGATGATAGTGGCTACATTCGTGACGGCAGCCTGCTGATGCTGGTGGGCATTCTTCTTGCAATTGCCGCCTATTCTGCCGGGGCGAAGCTTTCGCCTGCATTGCTCCTGATCGTCTTCTTCACCCTGCCCTGGCTCTCGCAGTCCTTGTTGGCCGCCCGTCGTGGGCCGACCTTTGCATGGACGGTCGTTGTCCTGATGGGCTGGTACATTCACCGCGGTAAACGGCCGCCGGTCTTAGCAGCCGGTCTGCTCGGCATCTGCCTGGGTTGGGCCGTTCTCTTTCTGGTAACGAACCGCTCCAACATCTATCTCGGATCGTCCTTCAACGTAACGACTGATGTCACGTCCATCGCCGATAAGCCGGATACAGGCAACGAATATATCTACGGCACTGCCTCTGTGATGGCCACACGACAGAGCGGGCATTATTACTGGCTGCGGAGATACCTTGCACAAGTCCTCGTGCGCCCTATCCCGAGCGCCATCTGGCCGACAAAGTATGTGGACTTCGGCGTCCCTGAGCTGCTGCAGAATGCCGGCACGGGCGCCGGCATTGTTGAGACCATGGGCTGGGTGATTCCCCCCGGTTCCGCGCCCGGCATTGTTGCCGATCTTTGGGTCGAGTTATCGTGGCTTTCCATTGTCGCAATGGCCGCGCTGGGCTGTTCCTATGCTGTGGTATGGCGCAAGGCGGTGACGTTAGGCGGTGCATGGGCAAGCCAGTACACACTTCTAGCGGCGCTGTCGATTTACCTGGTCATGCAGACCATGGAGGCGGTGATCTTCCGCACACTGCTGCTTTCAATTCCCTGCTGGCTCACATGGCGCTGGGCGCTGAGCGCTCAAACGCACGACGTCTCGTATCGGCATGCCGCAGTGCTTCAATCGGGAGGCCGTCATGCTTGAGACGCAAAACCGAGCGGAACCCGCTCAGTGCTCTGACGTTGCAGCCTCCGGCTCTATCGCGATCATCTGGATTGATTGGTACGCCTATCACCTTGCGCGTTTCGCTGGCCTCTGCTCCGCTCCAGGGCTCGCCGCGCAAGTCAACGGAATTGAGTTGGTCGGCGGCATCGGAGTCCACGACGGCTTGAAGTTCCGCGAGGAATTGCCAGCAGATCTGCCCGTAGAAACTCTGCTGCCCGACTCGAGTTGGCATGAAGCTGGCCAACTCCGTCTGGCGATTTTGCTCTGGCGCCATCTCTCGCATTTGCGGCCAAAGTTATTGCTTATCCCTGGGTACTACACGCTGCCTGCCCTAGGCGCCGCTCTGTGGTGCAAGCTACATCGCTGCACCGCTGTCATGATGACCGAAAGCACTGCGGATGACCATCCCCGCTCTGCTTTGAAGGAGCGCTTCAAGTCTCTGCTCATCCGCATTCTATTTGATTGGGCTATCTGCGGTGGCGGCGCGCATCGCCGCTACCTCCGTGTTCTGGGCTTCCCGGCAGACCGTATCGCCGACTTTTACGACGTTGTGGACAACGACTTCTTCAGGCGTCGCGCTGCTGCAATACAGAAACAGCCTCGTTCATTTGCGTTGCCTGCAGACTACTTCCTCTACGTCGGTCGACTCGCTCCCGAAAAGAATGTCGAGATGCTGTTGAAGAGTTGGCTTGACTACCGGACATCTGGTGGAACTTGGTCTCTGGTGCTTGTTGGGGACGGTTCGTCTATGGCTGACCTTCGCTCTAATGCTGCAGCCTCGCCGTTCGCGAGCGATGTACACTTTGCCGGCCTTCGCACGTCCACCGAGCTTCCAGAGTTCTACGCGCTTGCTTCGTGTTTCGTACTTCCGAGCTCGCGCGAACCCTGGGGGCTGGTTGTCAATGAAGCCATGGCCTCAGGTCTGCCGGTCCTCGTCTCCAACAGTTGCGGATGTGCTGAAAATCTTATTGATGCGGGCCGCAACGGTTTCACTTTTTCACCATCCGATCAGCCACACTTATCGTCTCTACTGTGGCACATCGAAGCTATGGATCCTGTACGCCGGTCCGAAATGGGAAACTGTTCGCACCAGTTGATCCAACGATATTCGCCAAGTGCATTCGGTGCTGAAATCATCCGGATCTTCAACCTCGCACGCCAGACGATGGGAACGTAACCGCCCGCCTGAATTCATCGTCTTCACGCACGCCCTGCAATCCGACTTATTCCAATCTTTACCACTGTGGACGCCTCACGTACTCAGGGGAAAGTTGTCACTGCTATGGCCGCACTTAGTTCGATGTCTCACATATCCGAGCCCGCACTGATCGCCCCGCAGGGAGAGAAGAGGTGGATCAACGTGCTCTCGCATCTTGATCCGCGCTATGGCGGTCTTAGCTCGATCGTTCCGCAACTTTGCGCCTCTATCACCGAAGCCGGGCTTGCCCAAACTGCGGTCGCCGCGTTCTGTTTGCCTACGGAACAAATCAAACCCTCGTGCCTGCCATCCCAGACGACCTCCTTCTGGCCTGGCAGCCGTATTACTTGGCTCACCGATCGCAATCTCCGGCGACGCTTTCGCTCTGCCATAGAGGCTGCCGAGGGCGTTCACATCCATGGACTCTGGGAGCAAAGCACGAACGTCGCCGCAGGCACAGCGCGTTCTCTGCACAAGCCCTATCTCGTCTCCGCGCACGGGATGCTGGAGCCGTGGGCGCTCGCGAACAAACGCTTAAAGAAGCGCCTCTATGCTGCGCTTTTCGAACGGCGAAACCTGCGCGAGGCTGCCTGCCTGCACGCCCTCACTCACGCCGAAGCAGAGGACTATCGCAACTTCGGCTGCAGCAATCCCATAGTCGTCATTCCAAATGCTGTGCACCTCCCGCAGAGTCTGGATGCAGCCACCTTTCTTGCGGCCTTTCCGCAACTTCGCGGGCGCACATTAATCCTCTTCCTCGGCCGCATTCACTTCAAGAAAGGTTTGGACCTGCTTGTAGCGTCATGGGCTCAGCTTGCCCGCAAATGGCCTGAAGCTCATCTGGTACTTGCAGGACCTGATAGTGAAAACACACGCGCGGGGATTGAGGAAAGTATTGCGCGGGCGGGCCTTGGGAATCGGGTTACGTTTACGGGCATGCTGGATCACGAGATGAAATGGAGCGCCTACGCGGCTGCGACCTGTTTCGTACTTCCGTCCTACTCCGAAGGCCTGAGCACCGCAGTGCTTGAAGCGATGGCCGCCGGCCTTCCGATCATTCTTACCGAGCAGAGCCATATGCCGGAGATCGGGGACAATCACGCCGGATGGATCATTCAGCCGGACGTGGACGATCTCACTGGCGCGCTCACCACGGTGCTCTCCTCATCCTCCGGAGCGCTACGAATTGTCGGAGCTCGCGGCCGAGCTCTTATAAAGCAGAACTACAGCTGGCCCTCCGTTGCCAACCAAATAGCCGAGGTCTATCACGCGCTCGCCAGCGGGCGATTGCCCAAAGACCAGCGCTCGAACGTGGAGAGCTCTTTATGAGCCCCGTCAACCTGCGCGCTTACGACAACTCCTGGTACGATCCAGGCCGCTCCGCCTTGTGGCGGGCGGCATGGCTCTTCCTTGGACTTCCGCTGCTGCGTTGCCCGTTGATCGTCTCCTCGTCCCTGCGCATTGCATTGCTGCGAGCCTTCGGCGCGCGGATCGGCCGCGGCGCAGTGATGCAGCAACCGTTCCGCGTGAAGTATCCATGGCGTCTGTCCGTCGGAGAGGATTGCTGGTTCGGCGAAGACTGCTGGATCGACAACCTAACTGCCGTCCGCATGGGTAACAACGTCTGCATCTCGCAGGGCGTTTATATGTGCACCGGCAATCATAACTGGAGCGACCCGAACTTCGGTCTCATGGTCGCGCCAATCACCCTGGGCGACGGCGCCTGGGCGGGTGCCCGCTCAATCCTCGGACCAGGGATCACGTTGTATGACGGAGCCGTTGCTGCCGCGGGCAGCGTCATTACAACCTCCATCCCGGCTTTTGAGATTCACGCCGGAAACCCGGCATGCTTCCTTCGCCGCCGTACTGTGCGCGATGTCGCTCCACTTCAGCAAAGCGAGGTGTTCAAGTGAAGGTACTTTTTCTCAATCAGTTCTTCTGGCCGGACTCATCCGCCACCAGCCAGCTTCTTACCGACCTTGCGCGGGAGCTTGCGGAGCGCGGACACACTGTAACCGTGATCTGTACCGAGGGCGGTTACGCGCCCTCCGCGATCGGCGGACCGCCCGGCGTTCGCATCGAGCGCGTTAAGGCTCTGCCATTCGTACGCGGCAGAATCGGCCGTGTCCTCTGCTATCTCTCCTTTTATCCCTCCGCTCTGATGCGGGCTTTGTTGCTTCCACATTCTGATCTCATCGTCTCACTCACCACACCCCCTCTGATCAATGTGGTCGCTACCATCGTGAAAGTTTTGCGGGGATCGCGTCACGTCATCTGGGAGATGGACATGTATCCCGACGTCGCGGTCGAGCTTCATTACATCAAGCGGAACGGCATCTTGCACAGAATCACGGCAGCTGCTGCGGGTCTTTCCCGCCGCCACTGCGACGGCATCATCGCACTCGGGGAGTGCATGAAGAGTCGGCTTGTCGCTTCCGGCGTCGATGCGCGCAAGATCGCAATCGCACAGAATTGGGCAGACGGAGACGCTATCCGCCCTGTTCAGCGTCCTCATACCAATCAGCTTGTGCTGCTTTACTCCGGCAACTTCGGCCTGGCACACGACCTCGGAACGATCGCCGGTGCAATCACTCGGCTTCGCGACGATCCTCGCTTTCGCTTCCTGTTTGCGGGAGGAGGGGGCAGGAGGGAGGAGCTTGCCCGGCTGGTCGAGACGCACAAGCTCGACTCAGTAAGCCTCCTCCCCTATGCGCCGCGCGAAGATCTGGCCCGCAGCCTCTCTGCTGGAGACATCGGCCTCGTCACACAACTCGATGCCTCCTGCGGCACCGTCGTTCCCAGCAAGATCTACGGCATTCTCGCCGCCGGGCGTCCCGTGCTCTTCATTGGTCCGGCAGAAGCTACCCCGGCACTCATCATCAAGCAGTTCCAATGCGGCTGGCACGTTCGGTGTGGCGATGTAGACGGCCTCACTACGCTGCTGAATCGACTCATTGAAGACCCTGCCGCGGTGGAAGAGGCGGGCAGCAGGGCCCGTCGCGCCCTTCTGCAAAACTTCAACCTCGCTTTAGGGGTGGAAAGAATCGTTCACATATTGGAACGCGCCGCCCCCGCCCTGGCGCTTGAAGCAAAGCCTGAGAGCGATCTCAAGAAAGCCAGCTAAGCCCTGCACGCAAGTCGTTGCCGCCATGGAACACCCACTCTGTCCGGAGAATTTATATGTCTGCTATCTATGCTGCCGGGTTCACCTCTTTTCTCCTCTGCCTCATTGCAACTCCCTTTTGCGGCAGACTGTTTATTCGTTTCGGCATTGTCGATCGCCCCGATAAAGACAGGAAGTTTCACCTTGGTCTAATCCCACGCATTGGCGGCATTCCCATTGTGCTCGCCTACGGGGGTTCCCTCGCACTCATGTTCCTGGTCGCCCCCGAACACGCGCGCATCAGCATCCAGCATGGAACACTGCTGCTCTCGCTGCTTCCAGCAACGGCCATTATCTTTTTCGTCGGCGTTATTGACGACATCTTCGGTCTTAGTCCCCGCCAGAAGCTTGCCGGCCAGCTCGTCGCCGCTTCCCTTGCGGTAGCCCTCGGTGTGCGTGTCTCGACGCTGCATGGCCTTCCCGCTTCGGCGTGGATTACTGTCCCTTTCAGTTTGATCTGGCTACTGGGCTGCACAAATGCAGTCAACCTCATCGATGGTCTGGATGGCCTCGCCTCCGGCGTCGGTCTCTTCGCCACACTCGCCACCCTCATCGCAGCGCTCATCACCGGCAACATGGGGCTTGCTATGGCTACCGCCCCACTTGCCGGCGCGTTGCTTGCATTCCTGCGTTATAACTTCAGCCCGGCCTCGATCTTTCTCGGCGATTGCGGCAGCCTCACGATCGGCTTCATGCTGGGCTGCTTCGGCCTGATCTGGAGCCGTGACCAGGGCACGCTTGTGGGTATGGCACTCCCGATGATGGCTCTCGCGCTGCCTTTGGTGGACGTGATGCTTTCGATCGGTCGCCGCGCTTTACGCAGCGTCCCTATCTTCAAAGGAGATCGCGGTCACATTCATCACATGGTGCTGGCCCGCGGGTTCAAGCCGCACACCTCCACGCTTATTCTCTACGCCTGCTGCGCCCTCGCCTCAACGCTCGGCGTGTTACAGACCTTCTCCAGTCTCCGCTTTCAAGGTCCCATCCTCCTTATCTTTGGCATCCTTGTCTGGATCGGCGTCAACTATCTCGGCTACGTGGAGATTCATGCCGCGCGTCTCGTGCTTTCCCGCAAACGGATTCTCAGACTTCTAAAGGATGAGATCTACCTGCACGAACTCGACCGCTCTCTCTCAGACGCCGCAACGATGCAGGAGTTTTGGCAGGTCGTTCGGTCATGCTGTAAAGATCTTCATATGGCTACCGCCCGTATGCACATGGGAAACAGTTCCTTCGAAGAAGTATTCGAATCTCGTTCGGAGACACCTGGATGGGTACTCAAACTGGAATTCGGCGAAACCGGAGGGCTTGCTCTCGCTCGTTTCTCTGAGGTTCGTCCGCCCAAGTTCATGCTTCTCGTCCTGGAATTTCTACAGGACGCAGCATTCAGGCGCGAGAAGGAACTTCTGAAAAGCGAAGAGGTGTACCTGACGTCAGCCTGATCTGAAAGCCACTCCTCGGGTGATCTCTACGGTACATTCCTCTTACTTCGCTTCAGGGAGCGCCGATACAAGGTGCGCATGAACGATAAAGCGCTGTGGCGCTGAACCTACGTAATAGAACGGGTAGCATGTGATCAGCGTGAGTTCTGGCCGGTCCCGAATATCCAGCACCTCGACGTTATTCGGCGTCACCACCTCCGTGGAATCGACTAAGTAATGGTAGACCCCACCACTGTCTACTACCCGAATATCCATGTCGCGCTTTATATTCCTGAGTGGCCGGAAATATGTGTCCCGATGTCCCGCCAAGCCCAGATTGCCCAGCCCGCCCGGCATTGCGGTACCCGGCACGTGCCCGATGCCTTTCAGCAAGCTGGACGTCCCATAATCCGACAGGATCGGCACTGAGATTCCGAGCTTGGAGATCTCGAGTCGCCCGATGACATCTGCGCTCCCGTCGTGCTGCGCGTCGGGCCTGACCACAACCCGGCGCGTTCCGTCCGTTCCTGTTCCGCTCGTATTGGAGACGATTGTTTGGCCCGCACGTTCGGCGCGCGAGGATTCTACCATCGCACCCACCAGGACAAGTGTGCACAGGACACCTACAGCCAGAAACGCCGTCTCCGCTCCCCGCAACCAGCACGCACCTCGCTGTCTCACAAAGCTGCAGACCACCTGCGTCCCAGGTGTGCCGCCATTCCCAGCACCAGCGAGAAAAGACCAGCCAACCAGATCAGTGGTAGCTCACTCGCCGTATGCGGAAGCTGTTTTATGACGTGACGGGCAGCCGCTTTCATCTGAATTGGACGAATATTAGTTGTGTCCGTAGCCGATGGCGCTTGGGAAACTTGACCCTTGCTCTGAGTGTCAGCTGGAGTTCCCTCCTTCGGCCCAGGCGGTACAGTGTTCTGCGCCAACAACGTGTCCGCTGCGCCCGCATCCGCTTGGTAGCGCTGCGCCAGGAGCGCCGGCGTCTTCGACCCCGGCGATGCTGTTGTCAACGTCAGCATCCACAAGGTAACGATCTTCATGTCATCCTGCGACATCTTCTGCAGCTCCGGCTTGCCTTCGGACTCAGGATCGATCGCAATGACCTTCTCTGCATTCTTGGTTGCGATGGAAGCGGCTTGGGCCTTGGGATATACGAATTCGATACTCTTGCCATTCGAAAACGCGAACCCGCGCAGCGTCGTCTTGCCTTCAGCGCTTCCCTGCCAGTCAGCTGGACCAGAACTTGAGGCGTTTTGAAATGCCGCATGGGGCACAGCGAGGAATAAGGAGTGCTGCTTGCCAATGGCATCGTCGACACGTACCAGCATCCGGTCCGAGAGTTGATCGAGCACCTGAATCGTATAATCGCCAGCGTTTAGAATACCGCCTGGAATTACGGTGCTTTTAGTAACCGAGAAATTCTGCGTAGATCCCACATAGGTTCGAGGAGCCGCTCCAGCTTTTATTGCCATGACTGCCACAACAGTTGCAACCACCAGACCTCGTAACGAGTGCGACATGGAAAGCTCCTGATTTTGCTGGATTGGCCGTATCTACAGAGCGAGTGTGATGGTGTGAAGGCAAGTACAGTTGGCTCGCGAGTTAATTATCGTTAATAATTCAACCTTGCTTTACAGGATCACGGCTAGACAATCTCTTCAAACGCCGACCGCAGCTTCGCAGCGGCGGCTGACCAGCGAAATTCGCAAGCATGCCGCCTGCCGGTTTCGGATAGGACTGTCCGCCTCAGCTCAGAGGTCAGTAGCGACTCGATCGCCTCCACATGCTCCAAGGGCAACTCAGGATTCACCAGCAGCGCTGCGTCCCCCGCGATCTCCGGGATGGAGGAGGCATCGCTTGCTACCACCGGCGCACCACACGCCATCGCCTCAATCACCGGCAGTCCGAAACCCTCGTAGCGTGACGGAAACCACACCACCGACGCCGATGCGTAGAGAGCGTGCAATGCCGGATCGCTTACAAATCCTAGTAGCCGCATCCGTTCGCCCAGCGTTCTCGCCTGTTCGGCATAGGCGGCGTTCGAGTGGTTGACCACTGCCAGCATCAGCTGAGGAAATTGTTCAAGTAGCAGCGGTGCCGCCCGCAGTATCAGTTCGGCATTCTTCCGGAAGTGAAGTCCGCCGGGGATCAACACATACTGCTTCCCACTCAAGCCATGATCAACCAAATACTGGCTGCCTTCTCCTGTCACTGGCGTGAAGAAGTGTGGTGCTACGCCGTTGTGCACCACGCGCATCCGCGAGGCCATGTCCGGAAAATAATGCGAGAGCCGGTCGGCTGAGAACTGAGAGACGGTGTGGAATAAGTCCGCACGGCGCGACAGCCTGCTGAACAGCATTCGCCACTTCCACTGTTGCAGCCGGAACGATCGGTCCTGATGGTGAGCTCCAGCCTCGAAGTAAGCTGCATCGTGCAGCGTCACTATAAGTCGCGCTTTGCCTTTTGGAACATACGACTCTGCAGTGCAGTACACCGCCTGCGCATCTGCCCAGTAACTTTGCGCATCTGGCTGCCCCAGCGCGAACCAGAGCGCCTGCTGACGTGAAGTGTCGTTCGCGAAGGTAGAGTATTCGAAGCCGGTCCATGGCTCTCCGACCAGAGGCAGTATGCGCTGCTTGTCTGCGGCATCCGCAAGGATGCGCAAACGTACGTCATCGCGAAGCGCGAGGTGCTCCACCATCTGCCTGGCTACACGGCCCGCGCCAGTAGATGCATGGATGTTGCGCAGATGGACATACGCCAGCAGTCGCAACTTCCTTGGCTGTTCTGCTCCTGCTTCGTGGAGCGGCGGTGCTGTGTCAATCCGCACTTTCACTCCTTGCACGCTTTGGCCCGTCGCGTCCACCGCCCAGCCTTGCCAGCAGAAGCTGCCGAACGACACTCCCGCGCGGTATCCAGCCATTGCGCCGTCCAACCGTCAACATCCAGCTCAACGCCAACACGAAGACCAAGGCCATTGCAGCTGAGATAACACCCGCTCGCCCAGGCTGCGAGATCCTGAGCCACGCCAGCGCAGCCATGACAACCGCCGTCAGGGATGCCGCATAGTAGGTGCGTGCCATGCCGTTGGGAATCCGGTCCCAGCGATAAAGCATAGACATCACCATCACAGAGGAAGCCAGGTGGGCTGCAAGGTAAATTGCCATAGCCATACGTGCACTGCCGTGATGAAGCAACAGGATCGTTGCCGCGCCCGCCACCAGGACAGCCCAGATCGTGTTAATCATTCCGGTAGCGCGTATCGATACGATCGACAATCGCGCCGCGGCCGGCGCGTTTCCCATGTGGACCACGGCCACAGCCAGCGCTACAACTACTGTAGATGCCGCGCCGGTATAGCCACGCCCGTACATGAGCTTCAATGCCAGCGGGGTCAGCAGAATTCCGACGCCAGCGAGCGCGAACGCTCCCGCAGTAGCAGCAAAAGTGCACAGTGCCATCACCTGCTGCGGTGTGTTCGAGGCGTAGCCCTCTCGATCCGCCATCACGGCATAGCTGCTTTCGGTCAACATACTTGGGGCTAATCCAGCGATGTTGCGCAATTGGCTTGCAATGGCGAAGAAGCTGATCTGCACCAGGGTGGTGTCCGAGCGGGCAAGCAATGTCGTCAGCCACCATCCGGCAAAGTTAACCCCGATCAGTCCTCCCAACTGCACTACACCGAATCCCCACACCTCCCGTAACATAGGCCACAGAGGGAGGCCTGTCGGTGAGTCGACCGGGGCTCTCAGACCGAGTCGGCTCGATAAGAGGAGGCACACTACGACTGCCGAGCTCATAATTGCGCCCTGCAGTACGATCATTCGGACCGGGTTGTGTGTTCTGGCTGCCAATGGGAGCAACAGAACCATCCCGCTCCCGGCAACTAACGACAGGATCATCAGCGCCGGCAGGCGGCTCTGCCCGATAAAGAATCCGCGCGCACACTCCAGCAAGATAATGCCCACTGCGGAGATTGCGGTCCACTGCAGCAAACCCGTAAGGCTTGTCTTCTGCATCAGGTGAGCTATGGGGCCCGCACCAAGCCATAAGCCAGTCGCGGCGAGCAGTGCCGAAACAAGCGAAACGATCGAAAGTGCTCTCGCCAGTGTGGCGTAACCCGGACCTCCGCGAGGATATTTGCCCGAGAAGCGCGCCGCTGTAGATCCGATGCCACCGCCAGCGTAGGTTGATATGTTGTTCGCAGTACTGATCGCGAGAGAATATGCGCCAAAGGTCTGCGCACCGCCCAGCCTTGCTGCCAGAATATTTGCAAGGAAGCCCAGTCCCCGTTCCACGGACACCGAAAAGCCCAGCGCGAAACTTCCCTTCAGGAGATGGCGGCTGACGTGGCCCGGCACTCGCTCGGACGAGGTAGCAACCGGGTCGGCATCGGGCGGGGTGATTGAAGCGGAGTCTTCAGTGTCGGTAGCCGTCGCCGGCCTCATCCCTGTATACCGGCCTTATCGTAACTCTCTTTGTACTGGTAGTAAGAGCGATAGTAGCCGCTGAGGCCCTGTTTGTCGGGGTTGTAATCGTTCAGGATCGTTCCGATCACCCGCACACGGTCGCGCTCGAACCGTTCCAGTGCATTCGTAGCGTCGTCACGCATCGTGACTCCTGAGCGAACGACCAGGATCACTCCGTCGGCACGTTCCGCAAAGAGCCGGGCATCCGCGATATGCAACATGGGCGGAGTATCAATGAGGACAACATCAAAGGATTGGTTCAGGCGGTCCAGCAGCCGGTTCAAGTCTTTGGAGTGGAGCAGATCTGGTCCGTGCTCGTCGCCGGGACCGGAGGGTAGAAGCCACAGGTTCGGCACACCTGTGCGCAGAAACATCTCAGCCTCAGGCTTCTGGTCGATCGCGGTGTTGGTCCGCAGGAGATCGCGCAATCCAAACTTGTTGGGGACGCCTAATGCCGTATGCAGCGTCGGACGACGCAGATCGCCGTCAACCAGCAGCACGCGCAGTTTGGATTTACTCAATGCGATGCCCAGATTGAAGGTCACCGTCGTCTTGCCATCGCTTGCATTCGGACTGGCGACCACGTAGGTCCGCGTCTTCTTTGCAGACGACTCTGCGAACAAAATAGAGAGCGTAGCGCTGCGATAAGCTTCCGCCATCAACGAAAATTCCTTGTCCCACCCCGCTAACTGTAGCGAGTCCGTCGGAGTCTGGAAGATTTGAGATCTTACCGGGGCTCGCTCGGTACCAGGTTCGTTTCGTGCAGCGCCTCTGCTGTACTTTGCCGAAGGAATGACTCCAAGCTCCTGCAGATGCAATAAGCGCGCCGTATCTCCGGGTACACGCAACACTTCACTATGACGGTCCTTGAAAAAGGCGGACCCGATCCCCGCGAGCGATCCTAGCAACATCCCCACTGCGGCAGAGCTTGTCCGCCGCGGTGTGATGGCCATCGTCGGCATCTTGGCTGCATCCACAACGTGAAGTGTGGACGCGTGCATGGCCGAGGCGAACCCCGCTTCCTTGGCACGCTGCATCAACGTTTGATACAACTGCTCCTCGGAATCAACCTCGCTGCGGAGCAATCTCACGCGCGCGGAATCCTTGAGCTGCGTCGAAACGTTTTCCGCCGCGGAATTGTAGGTAGCCGTCAATAAGACTTCGCGATGCCTCGAGGCGTCATAGTCATTTCGGATTCGCTGCGCAGCTGAATTCTGCTCCTGCGCCAGTTCCGCCTGTACCTGCGCAATTTGGTTCCGCACATGGATGACTTTGGGGTAGTCGTCTTTGAATTCTGGTACTAATTTCGCAAGCTCTCCATTCAACTCGGCAAGCTTTAGTTGGTAACTTTGGTACGTGGAGCGGTCTGCAATTCCTGGCACTGTATCGCCAGGGGAACTGCTTGTGATCGCCGCCTGCGCCTCTTTCTGCATACGATCGGCTTGGGCCCTCACTAACTCCTGCTGAATGTCACGCAACCGGTCTTCACCTACCGAATTCGTACCCTGACTTAGAATCAGACCGTTACCGCCTACAGCAGCCTCAAGCTGCTTCTGCGATTGCTCTGCTTTCACCCGGACATCATCAGCCTGTTTGGCCAGCCATTCGCTGGTCTTTTCCGCCTCGAGACCTCGCGACTTCTGGTCCTCCGTCACGAAGGTATTCGTCAAAGTGTTGCAGAACTTCGCAGAGAAATCCGCATTCCATGAGTTGCAATCGATTTCAATAAGCCGAGTAAGTCCCATCGGCTTTACGGTGACGTGATGCGCCGCATAATCGACCAGCGCACTGTAAGGCAATCCGTTCGATCCATTCAGGTGTAAGGCCCGCTTCAAGCGAGACACCAGGTCATCTCTCTCTACGGTCGCCGGATGAGGCTCGGCCTCGACGCGCGCCGCGGTATCGTCCAGCAGCGTCTCGCTCTCCAGCAGCTTGATCTGCGTCTGCACAAACGTGTCGCCGGAGCCGGCGGGCTGGTCGTTCGTCGTAGCTACTGACTTCATGTTCATGAAGTCGCCGTTCAAGCTCTGAATGTCCACTGATGTCCGTGCTTGATACACCGGGAGCGTTCCTAAGTGTGCGATCACACCAAGGATCAATCCAGCAGCGGCACAAATGCCGATCATCCAGCGGAAACGACTCACCGTCCGGATGTAACTCATCAACAGACTTTCCGGTCTCGCGCCGTTACTGTCGTTCTGTCTTCGCCCATGGGGCGCAATACGGTAGCCGCCTCCACGCGCGGTATTACGGTCAATCAGGTTGTTCTCTGGATAGGACGATCGGTCCATAAGGTTCATTTCTGTACTCCAAAAAAGTCAAAAACGTCAGCGATAAATAATTACGCCTGTTGCCACGGAGAGAATCGCATCGGTCGCACGTTTCGCCGAAGACTTTAGCAGACTGTTCGGCACAAAGACGATATCGTCGGCAAAGAGCGGAACGTCTGGTGCCTTGCCCTCATAGATCTTGGCAAGATCAACAGAAATCTCCCGTGGAGCTCCGTCTCCATTCGCGGGGCGCAGGATGCGTGTTTTACCCGCCGCCGCGTTCGTGTCCAGACCTTCGGCGAGCGCAACAACCTTTAGAATGGAAATTTGTCCGCGCTGGGGGATGGGGTATCCACCGGCTCGCTTCACATTTCCAAGCACGTAGATAATGTCTGCCTTTGGGATCGAAATAACGTCGTTCGGCTCCACCAGAATGTTATCCATGGGGGCCTTGGAAGATAAGAGATCGTTGAGCGGCAGCGTTACCGTGCTCACTCCTGCCGCGGCATTCACGGTGGCACCGGCCGCATCAATGCTGCCCCAGCGAAGCTGCCGGGTTACCACCACTGTCGAGCCGGCATCGGACTTGATTCCGCCCGCCATTGCAATTACTTCGACCAGTCGCCTTGGCCCCTGCAACTGCTGCACTCCTGGGGAGTTTACTTCCCCGACTACCGACACAGGGTGACCTTTGTCATCCGTCAAGTTGATGGTGATCTGCGGCGATTGGAGATACTTCCCGTAGCGCACCCCTAGTTCACGCTTAAGTTCCCCAAGGGTCATACCGCTGGCCTGGACTCCACCCACTAACGGCAGATCGAGCAAGCCGTTCGGATCTATGCGCATCGGCCTGTCTGGAATATCGTCGAGATCGACGATCCGGATCAGCACCTCATCACCTACACCTAAAACGTACTCTGGCGGTGCCGCAGGTCTCCGTTGTAATGTCGACTGGGCGACTACAGGCGCCGCCATAGCGATACATGCCGCGATGAGAAACGGTAATTTGATAACTCCCCCACCGCCACTAGCAACAATCTAATTTATTGTGTCGGGTATTGGATTAATTTCCCACCGACAACAGCACGGTAGGCGTAATTGTGGTTCGTAGTACATCATCTGATGCAGATTCAGAGTCTTAGTTGGCTGAAGGGTGCCGCTCCGAGGGCCTGTTCTTCGCTGCTCAGTCGATATAGAGTTGCGTCTTATCCCGCGGACTCTCTTTATAACGCATAAAACGTCGGGATAGATGTATGTCCTACGCGTATCATTTATCTGTCATCAGGGCGACACTAAATTGCAAACGCAGTCAATTGACTACCTATGATCGACACGGAAGATGCACCTTCGCTGAGCCATCGCTCAATGCGCGTAGATTCTCAAGTGATCCTTACCGTCGTTTTTTTCGCTGGGATCGCGGGAGTGCTCATTGCGCCCTTCTTCTCACACGATTCCTGGCTGGTGTTCGTTCAGGATGACCTTCTTTATTACCTCAAGGTAGCGCAGAATCTCGCACACGGCCATGGAACCACCTTCAACGGCCTCGTCCGCACCAACGGATACCAGCCTCTGTGGTTCCTGGTCCTCTTCGCATTGAGTTCGGTTACGCAGAATGCTACGGCGATTTTGGCTTTCCTCGCCTGCAGCGACTTTCTTGCGGCAATTGTCACGTTTTTGCTCGCAAAATCTTTGCTCCGGTCCACCGGCGTCCGGCCGCTGACCGCATTCGCCTTGGCTGCATGGGTAACGCTTTACTCCCTCACTCTGTTCTTTTATGGAATGGAGACGACGCTGACGGTTCCGATCCTCTTCGGTGTTCTGTGCCTGATGCGCCGCACGGCCTGGCTGGAGCGTAGCGCTCTCCACACGTTTGCCCTGGGCCTGCTGTTTTCCCTCATGGCGCTTTCGCGGATCGATACGCTCATCTTTGGCGCCCTGCTGCTTGCGGGCATCCTTCTGACGCCATCCCTGCGGAGAATCGCGCGACCGCGCCTGATCGCTGGCCTGCTGCTCGGAATGCTGCCCCTTGCAGTGTACTTCGCCCTCAACCGTCACTCTTTTGGAACCTGGCTGCCGGTGTCTGGCATGGCTAAGGAATTGAAGTTTGGTCATGCTCCCTCGCTTGAACCCTGGCGGGTCTTCTTCCATCCACTCGCCGCAGCGTACACCGTGTTGATGCTCGTCGCCCTGGCGCTGCTCATCAGGAACGGTCGCCGGTTAGCGGCAATGGACCGCGTGCTCTTTGCCGCCGCACTTCTCTTCCCTTTTGTCTATTATTCAGTTCTCTCTTTCGTCAGCGATTGGACACTTTGGGGCTGGTACATGTACCCGTTGCGAACCGCCGTTTGCATCAGCTTCGTGCAGCTATGCCTTACCCCGCTTGTCCTCAAGTTTTTCAATCGCACGGCCGTCTCCGTTCTCATGGTGACTACGGTTTTTGCCGGACTTGCCACATTGCGCTGGACGCGTCAGCAAACCGACATCTATGAAGCTTCAATTGAGATTGTCAACTTCGCCCGCACTCATCCAGGCACCTACGCCATGGGAGATCGCGCCGGCAGGGTGGCATATCTGATCGATCAACCGGTCGTGCAAACTGAGGGTCTGATGATGGACCGCGCCTACCTCAACTATGTCGCGAACCAGACACCTCTGCGCGAAGTGCTTGCCCAATATAACGTCCGCTACTATATCGCGACTGCCTATCAACCATTTACGGGATGCTTCGAAGCTTCGGAACCTGCTAAAGCGGGCCCCGCCTCCGCCCATATGCGCGCGGAGTTCTGCACCCCGCCTCTCGCAACGTTTCTGCACAATGGGAATCAGACGCTCATCTTTGACATGGGCCGCTGAAGGCAATGTCCGCTGCTTATACGGGGCAACCGTCGATGCCTCTGCTGCAACCTAATTTCACAGTTATGCGGACACCTGAGTTGGCATAGCCCTCCAATCCTCTCGATTGCCCCGCACGTCGGCATTCCGCACGTTGACTCCCGCGTACGTTCCTCCCCCCATCCGACGGAGTTCCTTTGTCCTTCCGATTCCGTTCCCTTCAGCTTGTACAGTGGGCACTCTACCTTCTCGCAACCGTGCAGTTCATCCGTTTCTATGTTGTCTCAACGACCTTCTACCTCAACATGCCCCTCTACCTCGCGGGCCAGGAGCGCCTCCCTTTTCAATATCGCGTCCTGCCTATTTTCTTCATGCGACCCATTAACAATTGGGCTTTCCTCCTACGGCACTTCTCGCACCCCAGCACTGGCTGGGACGCAGCCTCCGCATCGGCTCCGCAAACTTTCAGTTTCTATCTTGTGTCTCTCGTATCTTTCATCATCGCCGGCGGGTTGGTTGTGCGGCTCTACCGTGCGGTCCATCCGGATGGGATGTTTGCCTGGCTCGTGTACCCCATATTTATGGTTTTAGTGCTCTGGACCTATGTGGTCCACATCGATGCCAACTTCTCGTACCCGTACGACATGCCTTCTCTCGCCTTCTTCGCAGGCGGTCTCCTCGCAATCTACACTCGGCGTTTCGTTCCCTTGGTATTGATCGTGCTTCTCGGCACCATCAATCGGGAGACGACTCTGTTTCTGGTAGGCATTTACATCTTGGATGCAGCAACCTGCGAGCCCCTGAACACGCGTTCCGGCCTGGTCTCTGCGGAACGGAATCCGCGGCAAAACCGCTTCTTATTCGCACAGGTCCCTTGGCTGCGCGCCGGTTTGCTCCTGGCCCTTTGGCTTGCAGTTAAGCTGACGCTTGCACATTATTTCCTTCACAACAGTCGCGTCGAGGAGTACTCGCGTATTCGCGAGAACTTTCATCGCCTGACTCCGCGCTTATGGCCAGCACTCTTTGATATTTGCGGCTATGTGCTGCCAGTAGTCATTCTTTTCCGCAATCGCCTCACTCCACTCCGATTCAGCAATTACCTCTTCATACTTCCCTTCTGGCTGGGAGTGATGTTCTATGCCGGCGTCATACTGGAGACTCGGATCTGGGGCGAACTATGCACGTACACAGCAGTCGCCGCCACCTTGCTCATTGAAGAGCCCTTCAGTCGCATGAGAGACCAACTCGCAGCGCGCGGAAGGCCAACTGAAGTAATAACAGCGTGACCTGAAGCACCTAGTCTGTTGCTGTTTTCCTTTGGCGAATGGAAGGGCTGTACAGTTTTAGGCCTGTTCTCTTGATGTTTGCCTTGGGGGTTGTCACTTCCCACCTGACGGATCAACCGACCGCATGCGGGCTCAAGAGGTTGAGCCCGCATGCCAAGTTCCGTTCTGTTCCTTTACTGGATTTAGAAGCTCAGTTTGATCGCGGCCTGTCCAACTCTTGGTGCCACTGAGCCGACCGAGGTGATCGCGCCCACGTTGCCAGCCGACAGACTGGTATTTGGACCGCCGAAGCTTGGGTGATTGAAGGCGTTGAACAGCTCGAACCGGAACTGTAGGCCATACCGTTCATGGGCCAGCCAGTTCTTGATCACGGCAGCGTCAGCCGTGTTCGTGCCAGGCCCGCGAAGGACATTTTTCGGACTGTTGCCAAATGTGCCCGGCGCGTTTGCGGTAAAAGCCGCAGGATTGAAGTACTGGTTGATCCACTGGGATTTGCTGCCTTGATGCGCACGAACCGGAACACCGGGAACGATGTCTGCGCGGTCTTGGTACTGCTGCGCGCCGGAGTTGTTGTTGCTGCCGCCCGCTGCGACCGTGAACGGAAATCCTGACTGCAGCGTAAAGATCGCACTGACCTCCCAGCTGCCGAACGCGGAGCGAATCAGGCCATTCGAACCGCGCAGTTCGGGGCTCGTATAAACGAAGTTCGTGGTGGAGATGAAGGGAATGTCGAGAAGCGAGTTCCCCCGGTTGTAGCGGATGTTAAAGGGATTCGGCAGTGCCGGGTTGCCAAACGAGATGTTGCCTGAAGAGGTCAAGTCAATCGTATGCGACCAGGTGAAGTTGGACTGGAACTGGATGCCATGCGAGAGCTTCTTCTCCAGTCCTGCCTGCAGACTGTGGTAGTTTGCAGTTCCCAAGGAGGAGTCTGTAAGGATCTGGCCGAAGGTCGTCAGAGCGCGGTTCCCATCGAGCGCGTAAACGCCAGGATTCTGGTCGATCACGGTAGTCTGGTGATAGCTCTCGCTCCCCACATACGCGAGGTGAAGCGCCAGGTTGCCGGCGAACTGCTGTTCCACGGATGCATTCCAGCTTTGCGTGATACCCAGCTTGAAATCAGGGGAGAAGGTTGCAGGGATCGTTACTGGAGCGTTGAACGTTGAGGTCGAGGGCGGAGCCTGGTTCACCGAAGCGAACGGTGGGAAGGGTGCTACGCCGTTAAAGGTGCATGGGCTTGCATAGGGATCGTCAAAAGAGATCGTGCCGCAGGAACCTGCGTAAGACGTGTAAGTCGGGCTGAACGGTGCGATGTCCGCCGTGTGGTTGTAAGTGGAGTACGGGAGCGGTGCGGAGAACAATCCGAAACCGACCCGGAACGAAGTGTTGGGAAGGGATCGCGGCTGGAATGCAATCCCGATGCGCGGCTCGAAGTAGCCGTAGGTCGTCGGCATCAGCGAGGAGTCAATGCCCTTGTCGCCGGGAAATTCAAGGCCGGCTGGCGCATTGGGATAGACCGTGCTCTGTTGACCGGGAACGAAGACCGAGCCGCGTCCGCCTTTCGAAGACGGCGGCAGGTTTGGATCCCAGCGAAGCCCGGCGGTCAGGGTAACGTTCGGCTTCAGCTTGAACTGGTCCTGCGCATAAAGGCCAAGTTGAATGCCTTCGACGTTTGCAATCTCACCTGCGCCCTGCGTAAAGCCCCCTACTCGGCCCAGCAGGAAATCCGCAAGACCGAAGCCAGTCGAGTTGTAGAACGATTCGATCGGCTCTGTCGGATATTGTGTAAATTCCTTTGCGTACTGGTGCCAGACATCGCCGCCGAATGAGAGCGTGTGGCGTCCCAGCGTGCGGGTCAGTTCATCGGACACACCGAAGGTCGTGCGGATCTCCTGGGACGGCTCGGTGTATGCCGTGCTGAAGCCATTGGTTACGTTCAGGCCTTCGATGTAGCAACCCTCTTCAACAATTTTGGTATAGCGGCCTAGACAAACATCCTTTCCGGAAGAGTCCTGGACCGCCGCTCCGCTGTGGGAAGACATTTGTGTCCAGAAGCCTGAGACGACGTTGACGGTCTTCTCATCAATCGTCCAGTTGTGGCTCACAATGCCGTTGTAGTACTGCTGTGGATTCCCCTGGATGATCGTGTACGGGTTGAGAGCGAGAACAGAGAGAATGTTCCCCGGCTTTGAACCCGATGGTTGGTTGAAGTAGTTCACGTAGGTACGTGCGACGAGATGCTGCTTATCGTTGATTACCCAATCGAGCCTTCCTGTTCCTTCGTCAAATTGCTGCTTGATGGCTCCGCTTTGATAGCTCACCTGGCCGGTGGCGGGGTCTTGGCCAAGCGGAAGCGCCGTGGTCGCGATCGCAACGGCAGCAGGGCTGAACAGGCTGGGATCAATCTTGTTATTCACAAAGCCGGGAGCGGTGATCGTCGTGGGCACTGCCGAGAAGTCGCCTGCGAGCATAGCAGCGGTCGGCGTATAGGTGACGTTTGAAGAGGCTGCGCTGCTTGATCGCGTTCCCTGGTAATTGCCGAAGAAGAAGAGCTTGTTCTTGATGATTGGGCCGCCGGCGTAACCGCCAAACTGGTTGCGCTTCAGCGTATCTACCTGGTGAGAGAAATAGTCTGCCGCATTTAACTTGTCATTGCGTAGAAACTCGAACGCTCCACCGTGAATCTGGTTTGTCCCGGACTTCGTCTGAATGGTCACAACCGCACCCGGCGAAAATCCGTAGCGCGCGTCGAAGTTGTTCGAGATGATGCGAAACTCCTGTGTCGCGTCAGCGTTCGGGAAGGGTGCCGCAAGCAGAAGATAGGTGTCCATGTTTGGTACACCGTCAAGCAGGTAATAGGTGCTGCCCTGGCGTCCACCGTTCGCGGAGCCACCAGTCTCGGTTGGGAAAGCGAATCCGCCCTGCAGCGCGCCCCCTCCGGTGTTCAGCACATTTGTGACGCCCGGCGAGAGAAAGACCAGGCTGGAAGGATCGCGGCCATTCAACGGAAGCTGCGAGACGGAGTGCTCGTCGACCACGTTGCTGATCTCTGCGGTAGTCGTGTTAATCAACTCCGCGCCCGCGCTTACAGTCACTGTCTCACTTACATTGCCGGCGTTCAGGGTCACATTCAACGTGGCGTTCTGGCCGACCGTCAACACAACATCGTCCTGCTCAGACCTTTGGAAGCCGCTATGTTCTATGCCGATCTTGTAGCGGCCAGGTGAGAGCGACGGATTGGTGTATTCGCCGGAAGCACCGGACTTCACGATCAGTACCTGGTTGGTGTCTATGTTCGTAATCGTAAGAGTCGCATCCGGGATGGCGGCGCCATCGCTGTCGCGAACGGATCCGCTGAGCCTCGCATTGGTAGTCTGCGCATTGAGGAGAGGAACGAAGAGGCCTGCTAAAAGGATCAGCTTGCCTGCATGGATAAGACGGAACGGCGTCATGAAGTCTCCTGAGCGGTGTATATCTTCGTGCTGAGCGCTGCTGCTCTTGGTCAGCAGTTGAGCACCCCAAACAGTACGCCGAGCAATGTACGACGCGAATCCGACCAAAGTCGGACTGGGGGTAAAAATCTTCCGGGATGAGTGACACAATGAAAGCGCCTGATGGCCTGTCACGGTTCTTCTGTCGCAAAAGGGACACGAGCTCTCAAACTTCAGTGGCAAGCTGCAGGTGTAAAGTTGATCTTCTTGGGACACCTCCGCAGCAAATCGTTCGTTCTCGAAGAAGCGCAGGTTCTGCGGGCGCTTATGTTTGTGTTGGCTGCTGCGTTGTGTATGCCGACGCTCCGCGCACAAGCACAGACTGAATCCACGGCACCCACCATGCGCACCACCTGGCGCGCCCAGGACGGTCTTCCCGAAAACACCGTCCAATCGATTCAACAGACAAGCTCCGGCTACCTTTGGGTAGGGACGACAGGCGGCGCGGTCCGTTTCGATGGAGCGCACTTCCTGCCGCTTCCCTCCGTCGAGGGCAGCATCTTTTCAATGCTTGCCTCCCGCGAAGGAACGCTCTGGTTTGGCACTGAAGGCGCAGGCCTCATCCGCATCCGCAATGGCATTGCTGATTCGATCTTCACGGCCCAGGGCCTCAGCGATGGCTTTGTTCGCGCTATCCTCGAAGATCGTGCCGGGCGGGTCTGGGTAGGCACTGACGATGGGGTCTTCTGGATCGAAGGAGATCGCGTGCACAAATTAGATACGGCACGATTCGGAACGCCGCTCAGCGTTCACGCACTGATGGAGGATTCGGGGGGACGTATCTGGATCGGCGGATCGAAGATCCTTGTTGTGCGTCCGCCGGACGATCCAGGTGAGCTCCTGCGAGGCCAGCTCGACTGGATGCAATTCACGCTTCCCGGCGCGTACAGCGAAAATCGAGTAAAAAGCATTCTGCAGACCCGCGACGGCGACATCTGGGTCGGAACCGTGAGCGGCCTGGATCGCCTCATCGCTGGCGGTCCCGATCCGATGTCCAGCTCTTTCGTTCGCGTCCCTGGCGTCTCTGGAACCGTGCGGACCATGCGACAGACAAGCGATGGCCGGCTCTGGGTTGGGACTATCGGGCAGGGCCTGTATGTCCGGCAGCCGGGAAAGGATTTTTCGCGCTTCGGTGTCACGGGCAGGGCAACCATCAACACCGTCCTGTCGCTCTTTGAAGACGATTCGCACCAGCTCTGGGTGGGAAGTCAGGATGGCCTTATTCGTCTGCGGCGCGATCCTGTTCGCATTGTTTCGTTGCCCGGCGACAGGCCGCCAGATTTTGCAACGCTCTCCCATGATCGCGGCGATGCGCTCTGGGCAGTCTCATCGCGCACCTACCACATCGAACACGGAGTCGCGCTGCCCGCCACAATTCCGGGCTTCGAGGGCGTTACCATTCGCATGGTCTTTCGCGACCGCGCCGGTTCACTGTGGTTCGGCACGGATGGAAGTGGCGTTTACCATCAGACAGCTACCGGTCTTGAACACTACCTCGCCCCGGAGCGATTGGTGAACAACTTCGTCAGGGCCTTCCTGGAAAGTGATCTCGGCGATATATGGGTTGCGACCGACGAAGGCGTCAGTCGCATCCGCGGCAAGACGGTCCAGAATCTGCGCATGGCCGACGGACTCGCGTACTTCAGTACGCGGTCTCTTCTCCAGACGCAGGACCGTGCGATATGGATCGGAACCGAACGCGGCATCTCGTGCTGGCAGGACGGCCACTTCATCAAAAACGCAGTGACGAACGCCCTTGCTTCCGAAAAGGTCTGGTCGATGCTTCAGAGCAGCGACGGCGCGCTGTGGTTCGGCACCCGCGATCACGGCTTATATCGTGAAACATCAGCGGGCCTCGAGAACTTCCGCACCGCACAAGGACTCGCGAGCGACAGCATCTATCAACTCCTTGAAGGTGCGGACCACAGGATCTGGATAAGCGGACCAGCGGGCATCTCCTCCTTCCTTCCGGAGCCAATCGGCTCCGGAGCCGGGGACCAACTCGCTGTGACTATCTACGACCTGCCCACGGGCGACAACGGAACACAGTTGTACGGCGGTCGCCAACCCGCAGGCGCTGTCGACGGAAACGGAATGGTCTGGTTCGCCAGCGATCGCGGGGCCGTCGGCGTAACTCCTGAGGAGCCATCGCGTCGTGTGCCTCCGCAAGCCAGGATCACCTCCGTCCGGGTAGACGGTCGTGCCGTCGATCCTGCTCTCTCGAAACTCGATCTTTCGCAATCCCACTCGCAGCTGGAGATCGCTTTTGCGCCGCTGCTCCTGAGACCGCAGGCGGGACTACGTATCCGGTACCGGTTGAATGGCTTCAATGATGCGTGGACCGACGCCGGGGCGGCGCGTTCGGTCTCCTACACCAGGCTTCCTCCGGGCAGCTATAAATTCGAGGTAGCGGTCTTTGAAGCGGACCTGCCGGAGCGAATCTCCCTGGCGACGCTGCCTTTCCATGTGCGTCCGCACCTTTACAGGACCTGGTGGTTTGTCGGGCTCTGTCTTATCGGCATCGCTCTTCTTGCGGCAGCTATCTATAACGCACGTCTCCGGCAGGTCCGCCTTCGCTTCGAAGCTGTCCTGGGAGAGCGCAGCCGTCTCGCGCGCGAGATGCATGACACTGTTATCCAGGGATGCACCGGCGTCTCGGCGCTTCTCGAGGCGCTCGCAAGTCTTGGCGAAGACAACCGGCCACTGCGCCACGAGATCATCGAACATGCACGTGTCCAGGTCAGGACCACTGTCGATGAAGCGCGCCAGGCAGTCTGGAATCTGCGCAGCCGGGACAGGCTTTGCGTCGACCTGCCCCAGAAGATCGAACAGCTTGCGGCACAGGTGCGCAGCGACTATTCGACCGGCGTGGTCGCAAGAGTGGAAGGAACCAACCGCCCCATCGGGGACTTCGCCGCAAGGGAGTTGTTGATGGTGGTTCGCGAGGCGGTCTACAATGCCGCCCTGCATGCCGCACCTAACCAGATCGAGATTCTGCTCCAATCTTTGCCGGACGCTCTGCACCTCGAAGTGCGGGATGATGGCATCGGCTTCTCACCCCTCGACGCTAGTCAGACGCTGCACTATGGAATAGCCGGAATGCGCGAACGTGTAGAGCGTCTCAAGGGCGAGTTCCAACTCGCGAGCAAGCCAGGACAGGGGACAGTGTTGAACGTCAGGCTCAGGCGTAACGCCCTTTTGCCGCACTCGTCCCGCGCAGTTGAACTCTGAGTGCGAACGAGTGAGACTTACGGTAGATCGTAGTCGAGATGCCTTATGAAGGATTTCAGCCCGCCACCACCAATCCGGAGTCAAGCCCGTGTGCTCGTCGTAGACGATCACCCGATCCTGCGTTTCGGCGTTGCTGCAATGATCCAGTCCTGCGCCGACATGACGGTGGTCGCGCAGGCCGGCACCTGCCGCGAAGCAGTCGCTCTCTTCGCGGAGCACCGTCCTGACGTAACCTTGATGGACCTCTCCTTGCCCGACCAGAGCGGAGTCGAGGCCATCAGGCAGATCCGCCGCCTCGCCCCGGATGCACGAATCGTCGTGCTCACGACCTATGAAGGCGATGAAGATATTCACCAGGCTCTTGGCGCGGGTGCAATGGGGTATCTCATCAAGGGCATGCCGCATCAGAGCCTCATCGACGCACTGCGCAAGGTCCTGGCCGGACGCCGATTTCTTCCTACTCCCGTGACCAAGGCTCTCTCGACTCGCATGCCCGATGGAGAACTGAGCCTTCGCGAACGTGAAGTGTTGGCTTTGCTTGTGAAGGGCCGCAGCAATCGCGAGATCGCAGAAGAGCTCTCGATCAAAGAAGCAACTGTAAAGTCGCATGTGGGTGTCATTCTGCAGCGCCTCGAAGTCACCGATCGCACGCAAGCGGTCATTAAGGCATTGCAGCGCGGACTTGCGCATTTGTAAGCGCGCGATTGCCATTGCGGTCGCACTCCTACTTTGGGCGGATTCTTCTGCTCGGCTGTTCTTGTAGAGTCGTCCGGTGCAGAAACCAACCTTCAACACAACTTCGAAGTCTCTCACTGCCCGTTGCAAACGGTCTCGCGCGGTTCTCCTCCTCGCATCGCTGTACCTTTCAATTGCGCTGGCCAGCGGGCAGGAACCGATCAGGATCGATGCCAGCGCCCCCGCAACCTCGCCTGTTGCAGTAAAAGCGAAGCTCGGCAGCAGCACAAGCCCGGACGGACAGACGATTGGCGTCAACTCGCAGTACCTCCTGCTCAACAACAAGCCGTGGCTCCCGGTCATGGGGGAATTTCACTACACCCGCGTGCCTCGTGAAGACTGGGAGACTGAAATCTTGAAGATGAAGGCAGGCGGGGTACAGATCATCTCCACCTACATCATCTGGATTCATCACGAAGAGGTGGAAGGCGAATTCGATTGGAGCGGTCGTCGGGACCTGCACGCCTTCGTAGCTCTCTGCGCGAAGCATGGCATGTACGTCTATCCGCGCATCGGACCGTGGGCACACGGTGAAGCCCGCAACGGCGGACTTCCCGACTGGGTAGTCGCAAAGAGCGCTACTCGCAGGAACGATCCGGTTTATCTCTCTGAAGTCAGAGAGCTCTATGACCAGATTGGCCAGCAACTCAAGGGTCAGCTCTGGAAAGATGGCGGTCCGGTAATCGGCATTCAACTTGAGAACGAGTATCGAGGTGACGGATCGCCTGGCACGGGCGACGACCACATCCGCTCCCTGAAGGAGATCGCCATACGGGCTGGCATGGATGTCCCGCTTTATACCGTTACAGGCTGGGACGGCGCAGCAATCCCGCTCGATGCCGTACTCCCCGTCTACGGCGGTTATCCCGACGCACCGTGGGATGGGTCTCCGAAAAAGCTTCCGCCAAACGAAGTCTATGCTTTTCGACCCAAAAACCGAGTTGGAGGCAACATGGGCATCATTGGCGGTGGTGGTCAGAATCCCTCCAGCGTCTATGTTGGCACTCCGTTCCTTACCGCCGAGGTCGGCGGCGGGATGCAGGACACCTACTTCCGCCGCCCCGTAGTCTCGGCAGACGACATCGCAGCCATTCCCTCGGTACTCGTCGGCTCCGGTGCCAACCTTCTCGGTTTCTACATGTTTCAGGGTGGCCGTAACCCTGATGGCAAACTCACCACGCTTCAGGAGTCGCAGGTTACGGGCTATCCGACAGATGTACCGGTTAAATCCTACGATTTCCAGGCACCGCTCGGGGAGTATGGTGCCGAGCGGCCCAGCTTTCGCAGATTGAAGCTGGTGAATTATTTCCTCAACGAGTTCGGCAGCCTGCTGGCTCCCATGTCGCCCCACTTTCCCGTCGAGCTGCCGGCAGACCCGTCTGATCTTTCCGTCCCTCGTCTTGCAGCAAGGAGCTCAGGGGACCACGCTTTCATCTTCTTCAACAATCACCTTCGAGGCGAGACGATGCCCGATCGAAAGCATTTTTCCGTGACACTACAACTCGCATCCCAGGCTGTCACCGTCCCTTCCAAGCCTGTCAACGTTCCCTCAGACGCCTATGGCATCTGGCCGGTCAACCTGGACCTCGACGGCTACAGGCTGCGTTACAGCACCGCGCAACTCTTCCACCGCTTCACGCGCAAGGGAGAGACATACTTCTGCTTCTTTGCGATTCCGGGCATCCCTTCGGAGTTCGCTCTCCAGACCTCCGAACAGCCTGCGTCTCTTACCGCAGGCTTCGACAGGCGCGTCGAATCTGGCGTCACCTACCTGAAGCAAACCGGCCTCTCCCCGTTACAGGAAGCATCCTTCGGCAGCGGCGAAAAGAAGACTCATCTGCTGCTCTTCTCGCGCGCGGAGGCGGAAAATACATGGCGCATCCCGGGACAGGCTGCCCCGCTCATCACCTCGGCAGACTTCTTTGCCGAGGAGAACGTTGCCACGCTGCATTCGATCGGCGCACCTGTCATAGAGTTCTCTCTCTTCAAAGGCGAAGCGAAGCCGTCCGCCTCAAGACCTATCCTCCCTGAATCGAATGCATCCGTCCTGAGCGGCTACTCCGCAAAGTTCCCGGACGTGAAACTCACAACGCACCTCACCCAATCCGCCGCTGGCTCTCCGCGAGAACCCCTTACCTACGGAAGATCTTTCACCTGGCGCAAGCAGCCTCTTCCCCTCGCGCCCGACGATCATGCCTTCACGCGGGCGGCCCGCTGGGACTTTAGCTTTCCTGAGATCAACTCTCCTGACCTTAGCGACGTCTCTGTGACAATTCATTACAACGGGGACGTAGCGCGGCTCCTTGAAGGAAAGCGGCTTGTAGATGACGATTTCTGGAACGGCCAGCCTTGGAGACTCAGCCTCAAAGATCTCCGGCTCGAAGGCGTTCGTAAGGACGCAGAGTTGCAGGTGCTTGAATGGCCGCCGGAGATTCCTATGTATCTGGAGTCGCCGGCTGTACGAGAGTCAACACCCGCACCGTCTGTTGACCTCGCCCCGATCTTCCAGCTGAAACTGACTTTTGCCCCCGCAGTCATGAAGCCGCAAACACAATAAATGTAGGAAGACGTGAAGACCTAAGCGCTCACCTGCCGGCCGATCATTCGTAAACTTCTCGCTGCGGGCGGTGTCCTGTCGGGAGCTTCTTCATCAGGCAGCCCATGCAGGCTCTGAACCGCTCGAGCCGGAAGGTGCTCTTACCACGGCGCCTACTGCTCTGCAGCATTTGCTTGGCCCCAGCAGCATCAGCTTCGCAGCAGAGCTTCTATGGGAGAGCGAAAGAGACGTAAGCTGCTCCCTGCGGACCCTTTGCATTACGCTGCCCACTTGTCGCAATTACGATGTACTGCTTGCCGCCGACCATGTAGGTGGCCGGAGTCGCGTTTCCGGCGAACGGCAGGTCGCCAACCCAGAGAAGCCTCCCTGTCCTACTGTCGAAGGCGCGAATCTTGCTGTCGAAGATAGTTGCCCCGATCACCACGATCCCGCCGGCAGTTACGATCGGGCCGCCGTAATTTTCCGTTCCCGTGTCTTTGATTCCTTTCGCAGCTAACTCAGGAAACTCTCCTAAGGGAATCTTCCACAAATACTGACCCGTATTCAGATCAATCGCATTGAGAGTTCCCCATGGCGGAACTACTGCAGGATACCCATCCGGTCCTGGAACTTGCGATAACCGGTGAAGCGATACCTGGGCTCTCCTCCGGGAGTCGCCGTTGACTCGACCTCTCGCTTACTTGAAGGTCCGCCAGGGACAGCCGTCAAGGTCATCGGAGCAGAACTCTTGTTGAGGAACCGTAGCAGTGCCCCATTGTCGGCATCGCTGAGCGCAGTGAACGCAGGCATCCTGCCTTTGCCGTTGTGAATGTTGGCAAGAATCTGTTGGTCCGTCAGGCGGTCTCTCACTCCGAGCAGACCGGGGTAGTTCGACGGGGCACCCAGCAGATCTTCACCGTGGCAGAGAGCGCAATTACGGTCATAAATCTTCGCGCCGGCAACCTCCGAGCGATCACCATACTTCACTGCTACCGTGTGCACGCTCGCGCCGGGGTCTTCCTTGCCAGTCTTCAGGTAATCGAGGAGAGCGGTAAGCCGCGCTGCCTGCACGTTCGGGAAAGACGGCATGCGGCCCTTCCCATTTGTGATCACTTCGAGGATCTGGGCGTCGGTCAGGCGCTTCTCCACATCGATCAGAGAAGGGAACGCGGGCGGTGCTCCCTTTCGGTCTCCGCCATGGCAAAGAGAGCACTGGCTTAGATAGACATTCGACCCGATTCCGCCACCCGGCCTGTTCTCCGTCAAGCCGCCGGTCCATGGAATATCGTTCGCGTTCATATAGATCACGCCGGTATTTACGTCGATCGCGGAACCGCCCCACTCTGCCCCACCATCGAACCCCGGAAAAACGACCGTCTGCTTATCGACGCTGAAAGGGACAAACTGCCCGCCGCTGCGAAAGCTCTTAAATTGCTCCACGGCATTCGCATGGGCCTCGGGAGTCCTCATCGTCAGCATATCCGCGGTAAGCAGTTGTCGAGCGAAGGGCGCGGGTAACGCGGGCACAGGCTGTGTCGGTGAAGCTTGTTCGCCCGGAACATCCGAAATCGGAAATGCTCGCTCTAGAATTGGAAAGAGAGGCTTGCCGGTAATCCGGTCAAACAGGAAGAGAAATCCCTGCTTAGTCGGCTGAGCGATCGCATCCACCATCTTGCCATTGGAACGCACGGTGACCAGAGAGGGCGGTGAAGGAAAGTCGCGGTCCCAGATGTCATGATGCACACCTTGGAAATGCCAGATCTGCTTGCCAGTATTTGCATCGAGCGCCAGCAGAGTATTCGCGTAGAGATCATCCCCCAGCCTGTCCGCACCATAAAAATCATCAACAGCGGAACCTGTTGGCACAAAGAGCATGCCTCTCTTCTCATCGAGGGTCATTCCGGTCCAGTTATTCGCTGCGCCTGCCGACTTCCATGCATCCCTCGGCCATGTCTCATAGCCCGCTTCTCCAGGATGCGGGATCGTGTGAAAGATCCAGCGCAGTTTGCCCGAGTGGACATCATAGGCCCGTATATCACCCCGCAGAGCCGGGTGGGTCTCGGGAGCGCGGAAGCCTACGATGATCATGTCCTTGTAGACAATCCCTGGCGAAGTCAGCGCAGCAAAGCCCTTGCTGATATCCGCCTCGTCCAGATCTTTCCGCAGATCGACGCGGCCGCTTTCGCCAAACTCCGCGATTGGCTTGCCCGTCGCTGGGTCGAGCGCATAGAGATACGAAAGGATGCCGGCAAAGAGGATGCTCCGCCTGCCATCCGTCCAGAAAGAAAGCCCGCGAGCAGGTTGCCGGCCCTGGCCCGGAGGCTCGAACTGCCACACCTTCTTCCCGGTCGCGGCATCGAGCGCGAATACCTTCTGCGTGGGCGAGTAACCGAATAGCAGTCCGCCAATCACAAGAGGGTTCGTCTGAAGACCGCCCTCCTCCCCTGTGTCGTACTTCCATGCCTGTTTCAAAAGCTTCACGTTCTCGCGATTGATCTGCCGCAGTGACGAGTACCGCTCGCTTGCCTTACTTCCACCGTAGGCCGGCCAATCCTTATTCGCCTGCTGTCTCCCTCCCGGCAATCGCTGCGCGGCAAGTACATCGCCCCCGCCGCCCGCATCGCCGACCAGCGCGACGATGGCCAACGTGAAGAAAATCGAAGAAACGCTCTGTCGACGAAGCTGTGTTCTTAACATCCGCATCGCTTTCAAACTCAACAAGTGCAGACTAATCGACATATTTGACGATCTGCATAAATCCATAATCCATATGCAGTTGCTGATGGCAATGGACCAGGGAATCTCCCGGATTGTCCGCTACGAAGTCTACCGCAACCGTCTCGAGCGGCATTACATTCACACAGTCCTTGATCAGCCCACTCAGCTTCTTGTCGCCGACCTGCGTCACCTCGAAGCTATGCCGATGCAGGTGCATCGGATGCTGGTCGCCACTGGCGTTGCGAAACAGCATACGATATCGCCTTCCGTGACGCACCGTCATCGGCTTCACGTCAGGCCATGCGTCGCCGTTGATCGTCCAGGTATCGAATTGTGATCCATTCAGCGCACCGGCGTCCCGTATGGTCATCGTGAAGGTCTCATCTGGTTCTGCAGCGATCACCGGGGAAGCGAAGCGACTGTAGTCCCAGCCGCTCGCCGCGGGGTCCTTCCAAACAGGATCACCCTTCTGTCCCGCATACTCGACAACCACTCCCAGCCCGATCTCCCTCGCATGTCGCAGGGTCGACCCAAGCACCCACACTCCCGGCAGGTTCATCTCCACGATCGCGTCAACGCGCTCCGCCACCGCAAGAGAAAGGACTTCAACGTTCTGAGGATTCGGCACCGGATTGCCATCCATCGCGATCACCCGAAAGCTATGTCCGGGCAGCGCCAGGACGACATTCTCGGTAGCGCTGGCATTCAGAAGTCGGAATAAAACCCGCTCTCCCCGCTTCACGCGGATGGGTTCGCCGGCACCAAGCATATGCGCATTGACCGTTGCGTACTTGTAGCCGACATCCGACCCTGCAGTCTGCGGCGCATTCTGAGATTGCTGACGCATCGTCTCAACCATGGGTACGAAGTGCGCGCCCCAGTGATGGATCGCAAGGTTCACCTCACAGTCGTGGTGACCAGGATCAGGGCTGCCATCGACCAGCAGAAATCCAAACTGGCCCGTATAGGAAGCAAGCGACAGGTCGCTCATCGCCATCGCATGGGTGTGATACCAACGCGTGCCGGAGAGCTGCGGCGTCAGGTGATAGCGGAGCGTCGCCCCGGGCTTGATAAGCGGAGACCCCTCTTCTACAGCGCCATCGTTGATGGGATCAGTCGTCAGCCCATGCCAATGAACAATGTCTGGAGAGCCGGTCGCGTTGGTCACGTCGAGAGTGACCGGCTTTCCTTTCTTCAAACGCAGCAGCGGACCCGGCACCTGCCCGTTATAGGCAACGGTGTCGATCTTTACTCCAGCGCCAATCTCCAGGCTGCAAGGTTCGATGCGAAGGCGAATATCCGGCTTGCCTGTCGACGAGTCCGCCATCGCGGCCCGCGCGGAAAGAGAAGCACCAGCGGCAGCAAGGGACATCTTCTTGAGGAATGTTCTGCGGTTCGTCATAAAAGGGCTCGTCTTTCCTTCACGCCTTCTTCAGTAATGGAAAAGCCGTCACCCTGAGCTTCGCAGCTCCGTAAGGAATCAACCCAAGCATCACCAGGGGCTGTGCGCTTTCCACCGGGCTTTGCGGCGGCGCAGCGGCGACGCCATCCTCAGCAATCCACTCCGGCATCGCTCTTGCCTTCACATGAAGAGTCACGGGACTTCCCTTCCTGCTGAAGGGAGCACTCCCGACTTCACCCTCAGAAAGCCCGATGTCCTTCCCCGGCTCAGAAGGATCAAGTGCGAGCGCGTAGTTCCACTCGCTGCTTGGATATATCTGCCAGTCTGCGGTAAGTCCGCGATCACGCAGCTTCAGCCAGCCTTCTCCAATGCCGTGTGAGAACACCAGCGGCCCTCGCTCCACCGCAACCGAGTCCTGGTACCAACGTGAAACCCGAGGCTGCATGGGAAAGACAATCTCGACGCGGTCTCCCTGCTTCCAGGTTCTCTCGATACGGGCGAACGCGCCTGCAATCGGTTCCCGCTCAGCTTTGCCATTCACTCGAACAGACGTCCCCGCGGCCCAGGCAGGGATCCGCAGCAGCAACGGAAAAGTACATGGGGTTGCCGGATCGACCGTCACCGAGATCGTACCGCGAAACGGATAGTCCGTCTCCTGCGCCATCCGGACCGGAGTTCCCTTCACAAGCGTGTTCACTTCACTCGGCGCATACGCCGCGACGACCAGCTCATCATCTTCCGACAACATGTAAAGACTTGCGGCGAACTTCGGCCAGCCTTGATGAAAATTTGCCGTGCAGCAACCAAAATTCGGCTCCAGGCCAAAGAGGTTCGATTCAGGGCCGTCCGTTGTCCACGGCTTGTGATGTAGACTGCACTCCACCTGGTTTGGCTGCTGATTGTACTGATGCGCCCACATGTCGTCGGTCAGCGCTCCCGGCAGCGCGTTGAAGGCAAGCTTCTCCAGGCGATCGCCAAAGGCTGGGTCGCCTGTAATTGCCAGGGACTGTTCAAGCGAATACATGGACTCGACGACCGTGCACAGCTCTGAGCCCTGCGATGGATTCAAGCCGGCAAGATGCTCATCGCAGGAGAACATGCCGTTTGGCAGACCATGGTATCGGTCAAGCTGCGCCAGCATCCGCGACGCCCCTTCTCGATCTGTCTGCGAGCCAGATAACACAGACCACACAGGTCCAGCCTTGATGGCCTGCACATTGTTGACGCCATGCTTTGCCAGGGCAAGGTCCTTCAACCCTCCACCTTCGCTGAGTTGGATGCGCTCCGCGGTGACTTTTTCCCTGTAAGGGAAAACGCTGAATTCGCCGACCCAGTCGTACCCCTGGCCGTGAAGTATTTTGGCCAGCGCAAGAAGCTGAGTGTCCCCCGTGCGGTTATAAGCCCAGATCACCGTGAGCACTTGGTCCTGCCAGCGAAACTTGCCCCAATCCTTCAAAGGCCGTGCCGGCAACTCCGAAAGCTGATGAAGAAAGTAGCGATGCATGAAGGGCACCACCCGCGTGTCGCGGGTCACCTCCTCATACTGCGCGAGAGCCTTCAGCATGACGATACGTGGCCACCAATCGTTGTTGCTCTTTGGCCCGAACATTCCACTCGCATCCTGCGAGCTTAACGTCCAGTCGATATACCTCTGCGCCTTCTTCTTCAACGCGGCGTCATTCAACAGATATGCCAGGGGAAGCAACCCATCCAGATAATAAGGGCCACGCTCCCAGGACTCACCAGGTCCGCCGAGCCACCCACTCTTCGGACCCACATCATCCCAGGTCTCATCAAGGTGTCCGCTAAGGCCATCCGCCTGAATTTGCAATTGCCTCTGTAGCCAGCCTTGCGGAAGCACGGAGCCGAGCGGAAGCACGGAGCCGAGCGGAAGCACGGAGCCGAGCGGAAGTGGGTAGAACGCATTCGGCACGAGGGGCTTCAGGTTCTTGACTGTCTCCTTTGAGGAGCGCCCTATCCCTAGAACCGGGGGCTTCGAGGCAAGAGCCGAACGCGAGAGCGCAGCCGCCGCGCCTGCAGCAAGGGCCTTCTTCATGAAGACGCGACGGGTGGAAAGGGAACGTGACCGGACGGGCAACGGAACTCCTGACAGACGCCCGATGCTACCAACTTGGTAGGACAGTCGCATAGTCCAAAGTCTGTATCAGTCCGGAGGATCTTGAGGCGTGCATTCGTTCGCCTCTGCAAGTCCTTGTCAATGGGAGCGGAGGAGAGTCTTGCTTCATCTCCTCCGCGCACCGCGTCACTCTTCAGATCGCTATGGCTGGCCCATGCCCCCGCCGGCTCCATAAATATTGCCGGTCGTATAGGACGCGTCCTGAGCCGCAAGTTGGACATAGATGGAAGCAAGTTCTGCCGGCTGACCCGCGCGACCGAGCGGGTATTTGCCACCGAAATTGCGCCAATGCTCCTCAGTTGCTCCGCCGGAGATCTGGAGCGGGGTGTAGATCGGGCCGGGAGCCACTCCGTTCACGCGGATGCCCTTGGGTCCGAACTGTTTGCCCAACGACTTGACGAAGTTCATGGTGGCGGCCTTCGTCTGCGCGTAGTCGTAGAGGTTTGCAGCAGGATCGTAAGCCTGCTCGGATGTGGTCGCGATGATCGCTGAGCCCGGCTTTAAGTGCGGCAGGGCAGCACGAATGATCCAGAAAGGCGCGTAAAGATTGGTCTTCATCGTCCAATCGAACAGTTCGGTGGTCATATCGAGGATCGACTCCATCTGGTGCTGCCGCCCTGCATTTGAGACGACAATGTCCAGGCCTCCAAGTTCGGATACGGTGCGGGCCACCAGCTTGACGCAGAAGTCCTCTTCCCGGAGATCTCCGGGGATAAGCACAGCCTTCCGGCCCGCTTTGCGGATCAGTTCGGCCACTTGTTGCGCATCGGGCTCTTCGCTGGGGTAGTAATTGATCGCGACGTCCGCTCCTTCGCGCGCATACGCGATCGCTGCGGCGCGCCCCATGCCAGAATCCCCACCGGTAATCAGCGCTTTCCGGTTCAGGAGACGGCCAGATCCTTTGTAGCTTGTCTCGCCGTGGTCCGGCGGCGGTGTCATCTTGCTCGCGAGTCCCGGCCAGGGCTGGAAGGGGCTTGTGTAGGGCGGCTTCAGATACTTACTGGTTGGGTCGGCTACCGGCTCGGCGGTAGAGGGGACTTGGGCCTGGGAAGCAGAAGGGAGTGCAGCGGCGGCAATGCCGGCGCCGAGTGTTCCGACCAGCTTTCGGCGCGAAATGATGTTATCCGGGGAAGACATGAATGGTCCTTTGCAAGTACAGGTTATAGTTGGTCGAAATGCTTGGCTGGGTGTTCCACCGTGAAGGATGAAGTCACCCCTTGGCATTCGCGCCGACAGAGTGTTCTACCAGGAACAATCGATCGCACGATTCGCAAGAACTTCTTCGACATCGATCCCATGCGCCTTCTTGGCAACGCGGTCGGCGGTCGAAGCAGAATATTGTTGGTCCAATCGGGGGTCACAGTTATCCAAATGCGCCTGGTCGCTAAGAGAATAACGATCGCCCAGACACAAAACTGTGATGCAGGTTTCGGCGAATAAGACACGCGCCTTCAGCTTCAGAACTTCACTCGATTTGATCCGATTAGATTGGGCAACTCGCTTCCGCAACGGCCGAGAGCCGATCGCTTCTCTGCGCAGGCACTCGCTCAGACGTTAGGGCAGGTCTGCCCCGGATACGGTCTTCCTGATGATCAATGAGGGGAAGGAAGTCGACGACAAGCCGCTTCTACCGAGCGCTTGAGACGTTAGGAACAATCGCGACGACCGCCGCGGGCGCCGACGATGCTGGCGGCCACACCTTGGACTTGAAGTTCTCGTCGACAACGAGTGACTCTGTGCCGGGTGGCAACACCTGAAGCGACTTCAGGAACTCAATGACGGAATCCTGATCATAGCGCGAGAGCTGCTGGTACTGCTTTCTCTGCGCCAGTGCTTCGCCGTCGTGGTTCAGTACGGCCTTACGAAGCGTCGTAAATCCGCCGTGATGAAAGTAGGGCGGCTCATTGGCAACTCCCCAAAGCCTCCGGGTGAGAAACTTGCGATTACCGGAATGAAACTTGGTCGCCCAGGTGGTCTGGTTCTGGTCCAGCGCCTCGCCCGGATCGTCCGGCGCGCAAATATCGTGGAGCTTGAAATCCGTGTAAGCAGGCACCCACACGACATTGGGATCCTTCGCATCAGTCGCCAGCCTTGGCTGCGGCAGGTCCGCGCTGTTGAGGTCCACGGAAACTGACTGCGCGGTCCCCGGCCGCAGATTCGTCGCCGGGTTGTAAGGATTCGGCTCGCTGTACACCCAGCCCTTGTTGTCGAGCTTGAGCTCGGACACATGACACGAGGTGCAGCCGACCTTCGCGAAGACGCGTTCGCCATTTAGCACGGCCCGTTCGATCTCCGGGTCATTTGGAATGACTCTGCCCGGAACCGCCATCACAGCCTGATAAACAGCAACGGCAGTAATGTCGGCGCGGGTCAATTCATTACGCAGACCATCGCCGTCCGGATCGGTTCCCAGCCCGAACCGCTCCGAGGACTGCATCCCGTGATGCTGGTTGAAGGCTGTATTCGTAAACTCCCGAATCGATACGACGTTACCCGACTGGTGCCAGGGCCGTATAACCAGGCTCGGGCGTGCGAGCGGCGTTGGCGAAAGGATGCTCAGACGAGGCAGCCCTTCCACCGCGCTCGTGTCCCATGTGCCATCTTTGCGGCGGGTGAGCCGGCCAAAGGAAATTCCCTTCGCCACCAGTTCACGCGACTCGCCAAGCTTCAAGGTGTCGCGCTGCGACTGGAGTTCCGCAGTCATCTGTCGTGCCAGCATCTCCAGATAACCCGCCCCGAACATGCCCGTGCTCTTGCGAATGTTTCCGGCCGTCTGCAGCGTGACCGGCTTCTTCTGTTCGTCTACCGAGCCCTTTGTCGGCACCAGGTCTGCGGGATCGAAGGTGACAAAGTCGAAGCGCTGTCCAAGGACAAACACCGCCGTCGCAAAATCGCCGCTCCCGCCCGCCACGCCGTAGGGCTGGTTATGGCATCCATAACAGGAGTTCGCGTCCGGCCCGGAGACGCGGTTGAACGCCCGAGTTCCGGTCAGCGGGTGCGAAGGGTCGGAGAGCGCAACGCCGGTCCCCTTGGTCAGCGGCCGGCCGGCACCTTCCTCCTCGGTCCAGTTCGCCATGAAAACCTTCTTGCCGTATTCAATCAGCTTCTTCACCGGCAAAGAAAACTCTTCATCGTCCTCGAGATGGTGCGGGATAGCCACCTCGCGGCCGATCTCCGGCGAGTAAGTAGCACTCGCCGGTTTGGCGGCGACTTGTGCATAAACATGTCCGAAGATCAGTGCCGACGCAATCAGGAAAGATATCGCGGCGACGTAAGATCCCTTAATTTTCGCCATAGCCTGTCCCTGTTCGGTTTGTGACGATCTGCGCAGCCTCTCGCCCGGACGCCACCGAACTGAACGCCACCGAACTGAACGCCACCGCAGAACCTGGGTAAGCCGCGGGGATGAGGCTCGAGACGGGCGCAGTCTTGATGCGCCCGGACCAGGGATGAAGATCGATGGTAGCCGTTGCCGCGTTTTGAGGGACAACAGCGCCTCCGGTCGATAGAGTCTTGCCGCCCGAGACAGCGACCACATTGATTCCACCCGCAGGAACCCCTGTCACGGAATAGTGGCCGGCGTGATCGGTAGTGGCAACCCCTTTGAAGGCGACTGCCCGGCTGGAAGTTACGTCGACTTCGACCCCGGCCAGTGGCTTGCCGCTCGCATCATAGACCGTCCCCTGCAGCGTAAACAGCGTGGAAGACTGGGCAGCGGCCGGGCTCGCGCTGAGTGCCCGCGTGCCGGAATTGGCAGCCCTCGCCTGGGCAGTTCCAGTCCCTCCGCTTGAACCGCCCGTCCCCGCAGATGTTGAGCTTGGAGGAATCAGCTGCACGTCATAGCCTCCTGACGTGTTCGGCGCAAACAGGATGAAAGCTCCATCAAGATTGAACGGATTTGTGGCGCTGAACAACTCCACGATTGAGCCCAGCCCGGTAATGCTGAATGAAGGATCGTGGATGTAATCCACCTCCGCTTCGGGTGTATTCGGGCCCGGCGTGACACCCACGATGACACCGCTGGAGGTCGATCCGGCAATGGTGGTGATGCCGTTGTAGGCAAATTGGAATCGGCCGTCGGCAAACAGTGTGAGTTGAATCGTGTCGTCGCCCGTGCAGCAGAAGATCTGCTGATGCAGCCACGTAATCACAAACTGTCCGGCGATGGTGTTATTGATGTAGAGCCCGGCACCAGCCGTTGCGCCGCCACCTACGATCAGATCGTCCCAGAACGCGCCGATGCGCGGCTGGTTCGCGAACCCTGGCACGGTCGGCGTATAGGTTCCGTCCGCGAAGTTGAACCCGATGTTCCCGTTGTTGCTTACGAAGATAGAAGTATAGGTCTGTCCGAAGTAGGTGAAGGGGAACGGCAGGGTCTGCTGCGAAACGCAGTCGTCGCACTGCGCGATCAGCGTCCCGAAGTTCGTCTGGAAGACGGCCTGGCTGATGACGATGGTGCCGACGTTAGTCGTACCGCCGCGGACTGCTGGGATTGCAAACGAAGACCCGCGCAGTTGAACCCCGCCCACGGTATCCGTCGCATCGACGATAATGCTTCCCGTCACGGTAGGCGCATGCGCAATCGAGAACGTGCCGCCACTCTGCGTCGTCGCGGTCAGACCGCCCGGAGCAGTAACCGTGGCGCCCACTACGGGATTGTGGTTACCGTCGACCACAATTCCGGTGATGGTCGTACCGGGATCCGGAATGCCCGTCACTGTGACCGTTGCAGCATTCCCCACATTGCCGCCAAGATCGACTGCATTCGCCCCGAAGGTGATGCTGGTCGCGCCAGCCGGCACCAGGTAGTTGAACTGGTAAGGCACGGCAGTGGCGGTGAAGACAGTCTGCCCATTGACGAGGAAGTTCACCGCGGCCACAGCGACGTCGTCAGAGGCATTCACAATGATCGGGATCGTCGAGCCACGGACCACCTGGCCTCCGGTGACGGGTGCAGTGATCGATGCGGTCGGCGCAATTCCTTTGTTGTCCACCAGCGAGAGATACTGCCCGATGTAGAGCCGGCTATCGCCCGTCGTGCCGAACTTAGTCAGGTTCTCATGCTCTGTCACCAGATAGGCATAGGTGCCGTCAATGGCGATGCCCATGCCATTGTCATCGCGCTGCGTGAAGTTGAGGATCTCGCGGGCAACCAGGGCCGACGGATGCGAGATGTCGGTGATCGGAATACCGTTCACAAATTTGACGTCCGCCGCAAGAGCAAATGTGTTCGAAAGCGCGATGTCCTGGAGGAACCCGCCAAGGTTCGGATCAGTGATGTTCGAGAGCACCACGGGCGCTGCAGGATTCGTAATGTCGACCGAAGTAGTGCTGTTCACATAGTCGGCGACAAACGCGTAGTTGCCCTTGATCGCAACTGCCCGGGCATCGCCCGTGTTCACAGTACCAAGCAGCACGGGCGCGGTCGGATGCGACACGTCAATCACGAAGATGCCGCTCGTACCCGCGGCCGCAACCAGCAGGTTCCGCGTTGTATCGACAGCGGTCCCATATAGGCTGCCGTTCACCGTTATGCTGCCGGCCTGGCTTATCGAAGCCGGGTTGGTAATGTCCGCAAGGATGAGCGTCGATCCGTTTGCGATATACGCAAGCGTGCCGCGCACTGTGACAGTGAGTGCGTTGCCTGCAGTGCCGAAGGTTCCCAGCAGGACCGGGGCTGTCGGAACACTGACATCGACCACCTGCAGTCCCGCAGTTCCGGATGCGACGTAAGCCAGCGTGCCAATCAGCTTGACGTCGTTTGCATTGCCGGCAAGCGCAAGCGCAGCGACTACGCTCGGATTGTTGCGGTCGCTGACGTTGACCACCTGTAGTCCCGACGCTCCAGCCGCGACAAACGCATAATCCCCATTCACCGCAACTTCATTCGCGAAGCCCGGAATAGCGACGAAGGAAAGCGCGGTCGGAGTAAATGTATTCACCACGCCCGTCGCGGTCGCGGAGAAACCATTGTTCGTGATGGAGATCGTGCAGGAGCCGTTATTGCCCGCAAAGATGTTCCCGTCGGGCGTGCCGAAGTTGCAGATCGTCAGATCGCTCGAGGAATAGTTTGTGCCCAGAATGGTTGACGTAAGATCGATGGTCGTCTTGCCATCGATGAGCAGCGCGGTCACAGCCAACTGTTGGCTAGCAACGCCCTGGATAGAATTCACGTCCAGCACAAAGTGCGACGGCGCCACACTCAACGACTGGATCGCGTCGTGGAGCTTTGTGCTCAAAGGCGCGTTCAGCGTTCCCGTGCGCACTTCAATTCCGTCCGAGATGCCGGTTCCGTCCGTCGAAAAGAGTGCCGCATTGGTGTGATACATCAGCACTTCCTGGCCGTCGGTCAAGCCATCCCCATCCGTGTCCGCATTGTTCGGATCCGTGCCGGCCTGAAACTCCTGCAGGTTGGTCAATCCATCGTGGTCAGGATCTTCCGACGCCAGCGCCGGGTCATTCGGATCAAGCCCATGCGCGATGGCCCAGCTATCGGGAATGCCGCCGTGCGATACGCCCGCAAGCACGATCTGAAGGGTGACAATACCCTGCCGCCCTTCGTTCACGGCCTGGATGACGGCGGTTCCACTGCTGACTGCGGTCACCAGGCCATTCACGCCAACCGTTGCGATAGCGGGATTGCTGATGTTGTAGAGGGTGCCCGCTGAAGCGGCAGTCACATCCTGCGGATCGCCGGTCCCATACTGCGCCATCACATCCAATTGCGTTGTCCCGCCAACACTGGTAAGCATCGCACTGGGAGCAGTAACAGTCACAGCCAGTGGAATCGGGCTCGCGGAGCCAAGCAGGATCGGCGGCACATTCGCAGAGTCGTTGGCCGGAATCGTGAAATACGGCGACTGCCCGAACGTGGTGACCCCATTGTTGACGCAGGTCGCCCGCGCGCGCACCGGGCCGAAGTTAGCGGGGATATTCGGCAGCACCCAGGTACCATCGGCGTTCACCTGCACCGTCCGATTTAGAACGCTGATGACGCAGTTCTGATTGAGTTGGGCACTCGCCACCGGCAAACGGAACAGCAAAGTCACGGCGACGAGGAGAACGGCACAGAGCGTCGCTCGGAAGCTTCGGGTTCGTTCGATCATGACGGTGACGTTCAATGCGAGCTCCAGGCTTACAGATGCATCGTGTTTGCGTGTCGGGACGGAGCGACTGTGCTCACTCCACCTTGAAAACTGAAACTTGAATCTTGGTATTCAACTGCTTGCGAAAATTCGCCTCGATAAGGCTGATGACTGGGTATATAAGGAAAAACTCGCTCCCGGTGGCGACGACGTTGTAATCCGACGATTGAATGGAATCACTCTTGTATTGCGAGAGTTTTTTCCCATCGGACGCGAACACCGCGGTGAAGAGCTTCAAGTCATCTCCACCGGCAACGATGTAGCCGCCGCCCGGTCGCTGAACTACCTTGAACGTCTCAAGCCCGCGTGTGTTCGACAGGACCTCCGTGCTCCACGCAGGTTCCAGCGTCTTCTCGTACGCCTGCAAGGTAATCTTCTGCGCCACAGTGGTGCTCTTGTCGTAAACGAGCACGAACCCGCCGTCTCCAGTGGGCGCTATGCGGGGCCGGCGACCCGGAATCTTCTTATAGTTGGAGATGATCCCGTTCGCATCCACCTTGGCAATCCACACCGACGACTCGCCAATCATGTACGGATCGCCGTTCCAGAAGCCAGCGGTGACAAACGCCCCGCCATCGTTCGTAGGTACGGCATCGAAGGCGACCCCGAGCCCCTCGCTCTCCGGTTTGTGCTCCCAAATCCGGATACCGTTCGGGGCGATCTTCAGGTAAGTCGCGTGGCCGCTCCGCTGCCCGGTCAGGATAAAGTTTCCGTCGCTCGCCTGGACCATCCGCGTGATGCGCAGGTCAGCCCCGATGACGCTATTCGTGGTGGACCACACAACATCATTGCCGGTGACACGTGCCAGCTTGAGCTCTCCTTTTTCCGTGATCAGCGCGCAGACCAGCGCTCCATCGCTCAGGCGAGTGATCGCGGCGACATCGGGGCCGTCGGCATTCGGCAATTGGTTTGGTGCGTTCAGGGCGACCTCGTGCGTGAGCTGACCAGACGGACCCACCGACCAGACGAACGATCTCCACGGCCCCGTACTTACACCAACCATGCGCTTCTTGATGACCACTGCCTCTTCGAGGCCCGTGCTTGCCGCTCCTTCGAAGTGGTGTTCAAACGCGTCCGCGCCCAGCTTCGAGCTGGCGATCAGCGCGACCGGCTCGCCAGGAGCGAACGCCATCGCGGGCATCGTGCCCGGCAACAAGAGCGCGATAAGGAAGAATCTCTTTATGGGCAGCATTTGCACGCCTGTACCTGGTCGCCCTGGAACGCACTGTTTCCGGCGAGATGCACCGCTTCATAGTAGATTGCCGCGTAATTGAAACACGACTCGCCGACCGCGAAACCCTCCAGGAAGGGCAGGTTGGAACAGATCTGGGTCATCTCATTGGAGAAATTGTTGTCGCAGGTGTCCTTCCCCGGATCGTTCGCTCCCTTGCAGGTGCGGTAGCAGAAGTCATGGTGCTCGCATGCCAGTGGATGAGGCGGGTTGAGGACGCAGTTCACCGAACCATCCGTGCAGGTAGTGACCGAGCCAAAGGCCGTATCAGCGCCTCCCGCGGGATTGTTACCGAGTGGCGAGCTGCAACCGTCGGAGGAGTTCGGCTTCAGCGCCGCGTTCGGGTTCTCAGTGCGGTTTGGACACATCGTGGTGAGGGTGTTGTAATCCGGCGCGACCTTGGGCACGACGTTGCCATTGAAGCAGCAGCCCATTCCGGAGGCTGGAGTCGTCCCATCCAGGGCCCGGTTCACCATGCAGTTATCCCCTGTGCATGTCTGGCAGTCGGGGCAGGTCCCCGCGCTGCCTGTGGTGTCGGGATTACCGCCGCAGTGCCATCCCGCCTTTACGACGCCAACGCCGGGGTCAGACTTGATGATCGACCCGTCATTGCTCACAGTCCCCGTCCCAATCGCGACGAACATCGATAGGTCGTGATCGTAGGAGTACATCTCCGTCACTGACTTCGCGGCCAGCCCGTCGACATTCGGCAGAGACATCGCAGCGGGCGGGCTGAAGATCGTTCCCACCGGTTGAATCGTCACAATGAACCGCGGCTGCTGACCGAATCCAGGCGCCATCGGGACCTTATCGCCGTTCACTGGCGTCGCCGACACGCAGCCCGTCCTTGAACCACCCGGAAACGTAGCCGATCCAGCGGGAATGTTCAAAGCGAATCCCGGATACTGCGGCAGCGTGAGTATCCCGCCATGAGTCTCATCGACGCACACCTTATTCACGGTATCGAGCGCCGGCAGGTAGATAGGCATGCCGACCGTATTGTCATTGCCTGCCACGGTAACGATGTCGTACTCCAGCGTCGGGTAGCTCGAGGCAGTCGTCGCCGTGCTGCCATCAGCCATCAGCTTGAACGACCCGACCGGCGCGGGAGCGATCACGAAGCCCCCGGAAGCATCGGTCACAAAGGAGTTGCCAACCTGGACCGGCAGATTATTCCCCGAGCCCTGGTTCGTTTTGAAGAGACGGATTGTCACTCCCGGGATGGGCCGGTTGCTGTTGTCCAGCACGACGCCGCTGATCGTGGTCGCCGAAGCGTTACCCGGAGCTTTGGCAGTTGCAATGAAAGCCGCCGGCATGAACGTGTTTCCCGAGAAGCTCGCCTCAACGAGATTGTTGTCCACGCCTCCGGTCATCCCCTCAGTCAAAACCGCGATGGCCCGGCCATTGCTGTCTGTCGTCACGACCGAAGTCGGAGCCCCCGCGAAGCTGCCCCCACCCCGCTTCACGGTAAACGTAATCGGCACATTCGGAACCCTGTTGTGTCCCGTATCGACAAGGTCAACGACAAATGGAAACGGTAACTGCTGGTCGATCACTCCGGTCTGATTGTTGCCCGAATCGACGACGACCATTGCAGCGGGCCCAGTCGTTCCGGTAGCCGTAAACGTCACCGGCGACACTGCGAGTGCCGACGATACCTGCAGCGCGTTGTTCCCCGCGCCGGCGCGCTGTCCCAGAGTCCACATCACCCGCGCCTGGCCGTTGGCATCGGTTGTAACCGCTGCGGCAGAGGAGGGCGCCTGCCCCGTAGCCGCGACGACACCGTTGTTCGCCGCAACCTGGAAGACGACCGTCTTGTTCGGCACAGGATGGCTCGCCGAGTCCGTAAGCGACACAACCATCGGGCTGGCGAGCGTCTTCCCGACCGCCGCTGTCTGGCTGTTTCCGGAGACGATGTTCACCCACTGCGTCAGCACCGCCGCTCCAACAGCAGGTGTCGGATGCTGACTGGCCAGAACGCGTGTGACCGTAATGGAGGTGGCCGCGGAATTGCCCGCCCGATCGGTTCCCGTCGCTCGAAGGATATTGGGCCCAAGAGCAAGCGGAACATTCAGCGCTGAGAAGCTCCGATTGGCCACCTGCGCCGCCACGCCATTTACGGTAACTCCAAGATCCTGAAGATTCACCGTCCCGACCACGACGTCGTTCGCCAGCCCCGTCACGCTCACCGAAGAGGCAGTCAACACACTCCCGTTCGCAGGAGAGTTGATTTGGACATGGGGCGGCGTTGTGTCCAGCGTCACCTCGATCGTCGCCGTCGTTGAAACCCCCGCCGCATTGGTCGCAACGGCCGTAAGGAGATTGAGCCCTTCCACCAGCGGAACCGGCGTAGAGAACGCTCCGCCGCTCTGTGCGACGGGCACTCCGTCCAGTGCGATCGTGGCACGTGTGTCGCTCACCGTCCCATTCACCGTCACCGGGGTCAGGTTGGTAATCCCGAGGTTTGCCGGCGACAGGATCCGAAGCGCGGGTGCGGCAACATAGGTCAGATTCAGCGAAACGATAGTCACATTTCCGGCGATGTCGGTCGCGACAATCGGGAGCGGGTTCGTCCCGGCCGCCAGCCCGCCGGTGCAACTGAACGCTGTGCCCGAGATTGTGGCCGCCACACCTTTGCAGGTAACCGAGACGATCGGTGCCGCGATGCTGCTCGCATTCCCGCTGATGCCGATCGTCGATGTGCTGAGGGTCACGGTGGAATTTGCCGTGGGTGAGGCAACCGTCAAAATCGGTGGCGTCACTTCAAGATTCACCGTCACTGAGGCCGTCTTGCTGTCGCCTGCCGCATCCGTCACACTGCCCGAAACCAGCTGGCCGGCCACATCGGTAGTGACACTTTGAGATGCTGGACAGCTGATCACCGGCGAACCAGTCGTCGAACAGGTGAACGACACCGTCACAGGACCGTGGTTCCAGCCTGCGGAGTTCGGCGCAGGGCTGACATGAGCCGTAATCGTGAGCGGGTTGGGCGCAACCGTCACCGCCGCGGTGGTCGTCACTGCAGCCGTCTGCCCGCTCGTGTCCTTTACGGTCAGGGTCACGTTGTACGTCCCAGGCGCGGAGTAGATGTGGGCCGGCGTCGCAACGGCTGCGCTGGTTCCATCGCCGAAGTTCCAGGTATACGCGGTAATGGTCTGTCCGCTTGGGGCCGTCGATCCCGTACCCGAAAAGTCGATTGGATGCTCAGTCAAACCGGTATAAGGCCCGCCCGGTTTCGACACAGGAAGCGAGGACGACGCCCCGCTTCCGGTCAACGCAAAGGTGTACGGACCGGACGACGTACTAATGTTCAACGTGGCCGTGGCCGCGCCCGCCTTCGTCGGCGCGAAGGCCGCGTAAAACACGCAGGACGCATCCTCGGCGAGCATCACCTCGTTGCTGGCCAGGTGGCAGGTTCCCGGCGAAAGGCGGAACTCCGAGCTGCCCGCCACGTTGACATATCCGATGGTGGAGTCAGTGTCGTTCACTGCGGTAAAGGCAAGCGTTGGGCTCACCGTGCCAACAGCGACATTGCCGAAGGCAGCGCTCGAAGGTGAGATCAGCACAGCGATTGCAGGCACCCCATCACCGCTCAACGGAAAGCTGAATGGCCCCGAAGATGTGCTGACGTTCATCGTCGCAGCCGCGCTCCCAAGCGCGGTCGGCGAGAAGGAGGCCGTAAAGGTGCACGAAGCTCCAACCGCCAGCATGACCTCGCCGCTGACCAGGTGGCAGGTTCCAGGCTGCAGCGCGAACGTCGAACTTCCGGACAAACTGATATATCCAACCGTCGAGATCGTATTGTTCGTCGCGGTGAACGAAAGCGTGGGGCTCTTGGTTCCGACCTTCACATCCCCGAAGGCAGCTGTGCCCGGGTTGATAACGACACCAGGAACCACAGTGCCTGCTGCGCTGACGTTCGAGGAAGCCGAACCAGCGGCCCTCACCGGAGTGCCCGCCAGCATCGCCACCCACACTAAAGTGAGCAGGACAGAGCTTTTGAATCCAGGCGTCGCCGCTCGGCGGGACTTCACGCCAACCCTCGTCAGCCCGGAACCTGATCGGGCGATGAACGGCCGGAGACTTCTACTCCACTGTGGGGACCGACACTTCACTGCGACGCTCCGATATGCAAACTCTTGCGTCGTCGATGAGACGAGACGCGACTGCGACAGGGAACGAGGAAGCGCACAACCGCGTGCCTCTTCGAGAAGAGTTCCTGGAAACTGTTCAGGTGCTCTTATGGCATGGGCCCGGTGGGAGGAGGGGAACAGAAAGCAGTATGCAACCGCACAGGGAGCGCCACATTCAATTGGCCCCCAACACGTTGAGAAAGTTCAGTTCGTCAGTGCAAGCGAGAATTACATGGTGCCGTGCTCGCGTCAAGTAAAAATTCAGCAGTGCTATTTCGCCCGCACCTGGGGAAAAGTTGCACGCATTTTGAGGCGAGGCCATCGCCCTGAGGCTCATCGCACCGAGGCCGATCTGTCATTGCAATCTTGGGCCTTCGACTATGGAACGCAAGCATATTCAAACCGGGCCATTTATAATTGTGAATAGACTATGAATTTGTTTATTCTTCGCCACGCAAGCGCCGGAACCAGTCGGCCGAATCCGATAATCGACAAGAAGCGCCCGCTGGATAAAGAAGGCAAGCGCCACTGCCTCCAGTTGGCCACGATCCTTAGCGCCCAGAAAACATCCTTCGATCTCGTCATCTCGAGCCCGCTCAAGCGCAGCCTCCAGACCGCTCAACTGGTGGCCACTGAAACTGGCTACGAGGCGAAAATTACCACTACGGACGCCCTTGCTCCTACGGCCACCTTCAAAGATTTTCAGCAACTCTTGAAGTCGATCAGCGGCAAGGAGAATATCCTCGTCGTCGGCCATAATCCGAATCTTGTTGGCTTTCTCGCTGCCCTTCTGGTTCCTGCGGGAACCTCTTCACTGCCGCGAATCCGCCTCCGCAAAGGCTCTATCGCCCATGTCACGTTCACCCGCGGGCCAGCCATGCTTCAGAATCTCATCGACCCCAGGCTCGTTCGCGCGGCCTACACGACTTCCACCAAAAAGCCGCGCCGAAAACCTTCAAAGAAGTAGTTTTCCCCCACCCTAAACGCCACGTCCCTTCGAGCAACACAGTGGGTTCAGCCCTGACTCGTCCGCCCCGAGCACATCTCGTGCATCGAACAGCTGTCCTTCGCCATCCCATAGGCAGTTCCGTTTAGGCAGTTCCCCCGAGCCAGTTTCATCGCCTGATTGCAGCCGGTATCCACCAGGAAGCACGCCAGTCTCCATGAGCACTCAGACCCCTTTAGCCTCTGCTACCCCGCGCAAAGCCGCCCCGCGCCCGGAGTTCTCCGGCACGCACTCGGTCTCCACGCCAGGCCTTGCAAGCCCGCGCCGAAGCGTCGCTCTCGCCATCCTTTGCGCTCTCTGGACAGCAATCTTCTTCGCATCGCTCTTCGCGCCTTCGCTGCTCGACGATGCCGACGCCACCCACTCCAACGCCGCCCGCCATATCCTTACCAGTGGCGACTGGGTCACCCTGTACGTCAACGGCATCCGCTACCTCGAGAAAGCTCCGCTTCCCTACTGGCTCGTCGCCGCCAGCTTTCGCATCTTCGGTTTCAACACCTTCGCCGCCCATCTGCCGCAAGCGATCGCCGTCCTCCTTCTATCCCTGCTCGGCTACACCTGGGCCGCTAAAGCCTTCAATCCCCGCACCGGCCTCTACACCGGCGTCGCCATTCTCACCTCCGCCGGAGTCTTCCTCTTCACCCGAGTCTTCATCCCCGAAGTCTGGCTCTCTCTCTTCCTCTCCACCGCCCTCTACACCTTCCTCCAATCCCTCTCTCCGGCAGAAGGATCCAACGCACAAGAAGCTGCCGCCATCCTGAGCCGAGCGCAAAGCGCGCAGTTGAAGGACACCGCGAGAACTCCCTCAGGCAGGCCGCTCGACCCTTTCAGCCATAACGACCCAACCCCATCCGCTCAGGAAGCACGAAGTGTCATCCTGAGCGAAGCCCCTCGCAGCTCCATCACGAGAGACGAAGTCGTAGAATCTGCGGTTTCAACCCTCCCCGCCGCCCTCTACCCTTTCCTCACTTGGATCGCCCTCGCCCTCGCCGTTCTCACCAAGGGCCTGGTCGCACTGGTCTTCTTCGGAGGAGCAGCCGTCCTCTATCTCGCCCTCACCGGCGAGTACCGCCACTGGCGCCGCATCCGGCCTTTCACCGGCGTCGTGCTTTTGTTGGCCATAGCCGCCCCGTGGCATATCCTCGCCGGTCTTCGCAATACAGCCGGCAATCTGAACGGCCACACCCACGGCTTCTTCTGGTTCTACTTCGTCAACGAGCACTTCCTCCGCTTCCTTGGCAAGCGCTACCCGGTCGACTACAACAAGCTCCCCGGCTATCTCTTCTGGAGCCTCCACCTCGTCTGGCTCTTCCCCTGGGCCCTCTTCACGCCGCTCCTCTTCACCGGTATCCGCCGCCGCATCTCCTCCGCAACAGCGCGCCTCAAAATCAACCCCGTCTTCGGCGACCGTACCACCCTCCTCCTCACTCTCTACTCCGCTCTGGTCCTACTCTTCTTCTCCTTCTCCACTAATCAGGAGTACTACACCTTCCCTGCTTACCTCCCGCTGCTGATGTTGATCACCGCCGCTCTCACCCGCGCCGAAAGCACTTATTCCGGCGAAGCAATCTCCCGTCGCTGGATCGTCTTCGCCCATGCCGTCCTCACTGTCATCGGCATAGCCGCCGCGACAGCCCTCTTCCTCGGCCTCTGGACTAGCCGCCATCTGCCTTTCGTGCCCGACATCGGAGAACTCCTCGCCCATCGCGGCGTCGGCGACTATACGCTCTCCATGTCGCATCTCTTTGATCTCACCGGCCCCAGCTTCGCTGCCCTGCGCCTACCGGCAATCCTCGCCGCAATTGCCTTCGCCGTCGGCCCTGCGGTCGCCTGGTTCCTTCGCTCCCAGCGCCGCCACCTGGCCGCCACCGGAGCCATCGCCCTCACCTCCGCAACCTTCCTGATCGCCGCCCACATCGCCCTCGTCCGCTTCGGCCCTATGCTCTCGTCCCAGAATCTCGCCGCCAAAATCAGCGATCTCCGCACCGACCACTCCATAGCTCCCGACACCGAAATTCTGCTCTATGGCGATCAGTCCTACGGCTCCTCGATCCCCTTCTACCTCGGCCAGCAGGTCGCTCTCGTCGAAGGCCGCTCCAGTTCCATGATCTTCGGCAGCAGCTTCCCCGACGCTCCCCACATCTTTCTCACAAACGAGGACCTGCTCGATCATTGGGGAACCGGCCCGCGCAAACTCCTCTTCGTCCCTCTCGAGCGCCGCGACGATCTCGACCGCATCCTCCCCACCACCCGCCAGTTCGTTCTCGCCGAAACCTCCGGAAAAGCCCTCATCACCGACCGTCCTCTAAACCGCGACCGACCCTAATTTCTGAAATAGGTGCAGGTTTCGAAATGGGTGCCACACATCTCGCTTCTGAGATCTGGAGTGGTTCGATCCAGTGAAGAGCTTCGCCCAAGCGTCATCCGTTCGTCCTTCACTGTCGCCGGTTTCTGCTCTCCACGCTGCATCCGTTAGAATCAAGACATAGCAACCGCATGAGAACCGACCACCCAAGTCTCGGCTCCGTGCGCAGCGTGAACCAACGATGCCCAGCCTGGCCATACCGGAACCTGAATCCGTTGCACCCCGAACCGCAACGCCCAAACGCTGGAGCCTTCGTTCCGTCTCGCTGATCGTCCTTACCTGGATGATCCTCCAGCTGGGCGGCATCTTCTCGCCCGGCCTCCTCGACGACGTCGACTCCATCTATATCCAGATCGCCCGCGAGATGATGCAGCGTCACGATTACGTGACGCCCTACATCAACGGCATACGCTTTTTCGATAAGCCGCCCCTGATGTACTGGATGGCTTCCGGTTCGATGTCCGTCTTTGGAGTTTCAGACTGGGCCGCGCGTCTTCCGCTCGCCCTTGCCGTCCTCGCACTCTTTTTCAGCGTCTATGCCCTTGGCAATCGCCTCTTCGCCGCAGTCTCGCCAGCCTCCGCGCCCGACCGGGGCGGCTTCTACTCCGCCCTTGCCGTTGCTACGGCCATCGGCCCCTATCTCTACACCCGCTTCTTCATTCCCGATATCCTGATCGCCCTCTGGATGACCCTCGGCGTCCATCTCTTTCTCATTGCCCTCGAGCGCGTTCAGGCCAGCATTAGGACCCCGAGCCAGTCACGAGTTCCCGCCAATGTGGGTGCCCCACCCATGGCTCGCGTCTGGCGATGGGTGGGCTTTCAAACAAGGGACGAATTGTACTCATCCACACTTCCCCATCACCCCACTCCGGGTGCCCCGCGTCTCGACGCTGAGACGTGGCACGAATCACCACAAAGTCCCCCACTCCTCCCCTGCCTCGCCTTCGCCGCCGTGATGGCCCTCAACATCCTCACCAAGGGACTCATCGGCCTCGTCTTCCCCCTCGCCTTCGTCCTAGTCTACCTTGCGGTGACCCGCCAACTCCGCCTCATCTCCCGCTTCCATCCGATAGCAAGCCTGGCCGTCTTCCTCGCCATCGCTGCCCCGTGGCACATCCTCGCAGCCATCCGCAACCCCGCCATCGCGCTTCCTCCTGGTCTCGGCCTTCCGGCCCATGGAGGCTGGGCCTGGTTCTATCTCTACAACGAGCACATCGCCCGCTTCCTCTCCAGGCGCATCCCCCACGACTACGGCCAGACTCCCATCTGGCTCTTCTGGCTCTTCACCATCATTTGGACCATGCCCTGGGCTACCTTCCTTCCTCGAGCCATCGCCACCCACGTCCGCACCTGGCGCGACCGTGCCGCCTCCACCCTGCGCGACCGCGAAGCCGCACTCGCCCTCCTCCTCTGGCCCGGAATCATCCTCGGCTTCTTCACCCTCTCCGCCCGCCAGGAGTACTACGGACTTCCCGCCATCCCCGCCCTCTGCCTCATGGCCGGCGGCTTTCTCGCCCAGGCCGACAAAGCCGTCACTGGCCGCAATCTAACCAGCCCCGCCGCCCGAAGCGCCCTCCGCTGGTCACTCTGGTTTCTCACCCCGCTTGCCACCCTGATCGCTCTCGTCTGCGGTTACTTGGCCCTCTTCTCGCCGCCCCACCCGGCAGGCACCACCCTGTCCGACCTCCTCGCCAACGACCGCGCTCTCTACAATCTCTCGCTCGGCCACCTCTCCGACCTCACCGGCTCCGCGATGAGCTTCTTCCGCCGCCCCCTCGCCGCCGTCGCACTCGGGATGATTGCCCTCGGCCCTGCCAGCACGCTCCTCCGTCTCAAGCGCCGCACCTACACGGCCAATCTCGCCCTCGCTGCCGGGATGACGATCACCCTGCTCGCAGCCCACACCGGTCTCGTTCGCTTCTACCCTATCCTCGGCTCGAAGGACCTCGCGACCACCATCAACGCGGTCATTCAGCCCGACAATCTCATCGTCGTGGACAGCGAAGTCACCTACGGCTCAACCCTGATCTTCTACACCGGCCACCAGGTCCACGTTGTCGATGGACGGTTCAACGGCCTCTGGTACGGCAGTTTCTGGCCCGACTCCCCTCAGGTCTTCGAAACCGGGGACTCGCTCCGCACCCTCTGGTCGCAGCCCCGGCGCATCTTCCTTCTCACCTACCACTCCACCGGCCGCCAGCAGGACCTCTCCCGCTTCGGCCCCGTCCACGTCCTCGCCTCATCCGGTGGCAAATCCATCCTCTCTAATCAATGACCACTCGTCTCTACACCCTGTCCGTTGCACCCTGCCTTACTTCACCGCATTCACCGTACCACCCTCATTCAGCACGTAAATTCCGCCTCGATAGTAGAATCGCCGGCTGCCATAACTCCCGATCCAGATCAGGCTTCCCAGCAGGTCCCGCACCGGATAGATCGCTGTCCCTCGCAACCAGTCCTGATCGCCCAGAACGCCCAGAACGACCGCCGCCTGCAACCATCGATTGGCCGCCATCGCCAGCAGCCAGAGAAGCCCGATCGCCGGATGACCGCTCAGTAAACCCCAAAGTAATCCGGCTAGACCAAAGGGCATAGCGAACGTCGCCCCGGTCCCAAAGTGCCCCCATGGCCGCGACAGCCTTGTACTCCGCATCCACCGCAATTGGTCCTTGAATGACAGCCAAAACGGCTGGTTCTGCACCATCAGCCGGATCACATGCGACGCCATCTTGACCCCGATACCTTTGTTGGCGAGCCGGTTTCCAATGACGAAGTCTTCCGCGTAAAACAGCCCAAGATCCCGAAACCCGCCCGCGTCCTCAAAGCCTCGCTTTCGCATCACCATCGTCGGCCCCAGTGCAAACTTCGTTCCTTCGAGCATGTCCGCCACCATCGCACCCGAACTCATTTCGACGCTCTTGCCTACCGCGTCCAGAAGAGAGGTGAATCTGGCTTTCCGGTGTTCTTCCTCGACTGTCCCGAGGTAAAAACACGAAGCCAAACCCCATCTCCGGCTGCTTCAAATTCTGCACCATCCGCCTCAGGTAATCCTTCGTAACCCTCACGTCTGCGTCGCTCGAAACCACGACGTCATACTGGGCAACACTCTCCAGCTTCGCCAGCGAAAACACCTTCGCATTGTGGAACTGCGGCGTCGGCTCGCCGCAGGTCACAAACCGGGCCTTCACAGCGGGATATCTCTCTGCCACCTGCCGCGCAACCTTCAGACCCTCGTCGGTCTCCTGCCGCGCGCAAAACAGGAGCTCAAACTCCGGATATTCCTGTTCGAAGAATGTGACGAGGTTCTTCTCCATCCCCGCTTCGGTCCCATGCATGGGCTTGAACACGCTCACCGGCGGCAAAAAGTCCATCTCCGCGCGCTCTTCGCGCCGCTTGCGCAGCGCGAACCGTACCGCAGCCGCGACCACCATCAAGCAATAGATGGACGACGTCGCCGTGCCTGCCGCAGCGACCCAGAACAACACCCTAAGCGCAAGACTCATCACCTTCAAGTCTATCGCCCTACCAGGCCCACTTTGCGTGTCATTCCTAAGGAACGCGCCCGAAAGGAAGCTGCATCAGCGCCCGCTCAACCACACCGGCTTTGACGAAAAGAGCAGGAAAGTACGCCTACTTCTTCTTTGCCGCCGTCTTCACCACAACCTTGGTCGCCTTCACAGGAAGAATCACCGGTCTTCGCAGCGGCACCAGCCCCGCCCCGGGATCCTGATGCTGCATTCGCGAAAGCATCTCCGTCCGCACATAATCGACGAACCCCTGCATCTGCCGGTTCATCTCCTCCATCCGCTCGCGCATCTGCAAGACAATTGCGATCCCCGCGATGTTCACGCCGAGATCTCGCGCCAGGTTCAGGATGAACTCCAGCCGCTCCAGATCCTCATCTGTATAGAGCCGGGTATTCCCATCGCTGCGCGACGGCCGCAACAATCCCTCACGTTCGTAAAGCCGCAGTGTCTGAGGATGGATCTCGTACATCTCCGCCACCGCCGAGATCATGTACGCGCCCTTGTTTTTCCGCCTAGTCGCCACGTCTCCCTCAGTGCAGTCCGGCTTTGCCTCTAGGAGATCTTACGCCCTTGCGCCGCTTTTGCAGCAGGTCTGCGCCGCGTGACTCTTCCGCTGCCCTTCCTCTCTTTCCCTTGACTTGCATTGAGCGCCACGACAGAACCAGACTACCGTGCCGCCGCAATCCTGGACTTCATCCGCAGTATAGGGTCTTCGAACCATCGCTTCGAAGCAACCGCGATCCCCACCGCCGCCCCATTCGCCACGGCAAACCGCACCAGCAGCAACCGCCAATCCGCGGTGAACCCCACGCCAAACGCTCGGTCATAGATTTGAAGCAGCAGCAGATGAAGCAGATAGAGTCCATAGCTGATGTCGCCAAGAAACACGAACACGCGCATCCATCCCGGGATTCTCCTCTCGCGAAAGAGACACAGCATCACCATCACACCGCTGCTGCAGATCAGCAGAAAGCAACTCAGCCCGATACTGTTCCGCAGCACATCCTGGGCTCCCATGCGATGCCTCGCGAAAAGCGCCGCAACTCCCGCAACGCCCACCAGGAACTGCGTCCAACCGAGACCCACCATCTGCCGAAGCGTCACTCCCGGCCACCGCAGCAGCACTGCCAGTATCGCCCCGATCGCCAGATTGTCCGCGATCATCCAGGTCTTGCTCAACGCATCGCCCGTATGCAGCACATGTGCAAACGCCAGCGCCCGCAGCAACGGACACACAGCGATCAGCACAAGGCTGACCACCAGCATCCCGCGCCGCCGTAACCGCCGGTAAAGCATTGGCCACAGCAAGTAAAACTGCTCCTCCACCGCAAGCGACCAGAACGGCCCATAAAACAGGTATCCATGCCTCAGGAACAGCCCCGGCATATTCGCCAGGAACAGCACACAAACCACCATGTAATTCGGAGTCACAAACCCCGTCACCCACGCCAATACCAGCACCACCAGGTACGCCGGCAGAATCCGCAGCGCCCGCCGCAGATAGAACCTCCGGTAGAAGTTTCTTCGCTCGAGGGTGTCGTCCAGGATCCCGGTAATCAGAAATCCCGAGATCACGAAGAAGAGATTGACTCCCAACCATCCCCACGCCGTCAGCCCGTAGAGCCAGTCTCCGAACCGGCTTCCCCACTGCACATGCGGCGCCTGGTAGGCCATGCCATGAAATACCACCACCGCCAGCACCGCAGCACCGCGCAGCACATCGATCCCCGGCATATGCGCCGCCAGCAGCGAAGCCGCCATCGCTCGTCGCGGGAAAACCACTTCCTGCTCAGCAAACTGAACCTGCATAAGTACCCCTTACTGCTCTGTGTGCTCTCGGGATAGTAGGTAGTTCAACAAGAAGCAAAGTTGCGGGCGCCGTCCCGCGCATGCAAGCTGATTCCTGGAATGCTGTAACCATAGCGCCGCCAAAGAAAAAGTCAACCCAAATCCCGGGCACCAGAACTCCGGGTCTCCCATCCATCGCGCCTTTGTCTCACCCGATTGCAGGAACGAATATCCTGACCTCCTGCTACTGCGCCAGCGACACCGCTACGCCCTTCACATCCACGCCATCATTCCGGTTCCTGGTCGAAGCCACACCTCCCAACGTCCCCGCCGGCACTACCCGGTACTGTCCGTAGTCCACCGTCAGCTTGATCTCCCCGCCGATCCGAAGATGGCTCACCGTATCGTTCCGCTCCGGCAGCCAGAACTCCCCACTTCGCGCATACCTGTAGTCGAAACTGGAACTCCCCATCAGAAAGTTGGGGTTCTTCGCCGGCGACCCGGCAATCCGCATCACAGCATAGTCGGCCTTACTCACCCACACCCGGCCCTTGTAGTTGAACCGGCTTTCATCCCTGGGCGACACCTCGAGCACCCAGGCCTCCTCGCCGTCTACCTGCTCCTCGCCTGCCAGCCTCAAGTGATAGTTTGTCGGCGACAGCATCGATCGCAACCGGTTCGCCTCCAGCGCTCCCTCCTGCTCACCCTCTATCAGCTTCTTGATGATCTGGTGGCAGAAGATCGTCGACCCCGACTCCGACACAACCGTGAAGCTCTTCCTGTCCGGAGCCGAAAACTCCATCCGCACCCGCATCTCGGCGTGCCGCTCCCCGATCGGCCCTCTGTAATCCATGCGGTACATCCGCTCAGATTGGTACTCCGCCAGCGCCGCTCGCCGCGCGGCATCGTGCTGCATCATCCGGATGGCGATCTCATCCGCGCTCAATGTCTGTGCTGTCGCCCTGTGCGTTCCCGCCAGCAAGACCACACATAGACCCAACCATGCCCGTCCCCGCATAGTATCCCCCCCAATCCATCTCACTACGCTGCACAGTTGCGTGTGCAAACACAAGATGTACAAATGGAGATTTGTTGGTGAACGGCCCGCTTCGGGATTTTGGCCTCGTGAATGCTCCTGACACAAGCAGCAACCTCTCGGGCAGCCAAACGGCTCGCCAGAATGTCGAAAGTGAATGGTGCAGGCGATTGAGAAGGCAGGCGGCGTTCTTCAGGCAAGATTGTGGCGGCCAAGAAGAGTGATGATCACGCCCGAAGCCCTCGCGCTCCCCTTTGGCCGGGCCATGCTGGCGCGTGCGGAGCAATCTGGCGCTGAAGTCATCAAGCTTAAGGCGAACCGCCTGACCGGCCTCACAGGAGAGGACGCACGCAAGGCCTACGCCGATGCCAAAACCACGCTGGCCATCGTGATATCGCCTCCGGGCCAACGGCGGCTGCAACCGATCCCGCCCTCTGCGGACTGGCAGTTCCACATCGCCCAGGGATGCCCGGCACATTGCCAGTACTGCTACCTCGCAGGCTCGCTCAGCGGACCGCCCGTGACCCGGGCCTTCGCAAACCTGCACGAGATCCTTGAAGGTTTGTATGAATACGCCGGCAAGGGCCAGATTACTTCGAAGTCGAGTACGCGGGCAGCCGAAGGAACAACCTTCGAAGCCTCCTGCTACACCGATCCCCTCGGAATCGAACATCTCACCGGCGCACTGGCCGAGTCGATCCGCTTCTTCGGCGCATGGGACGCACCCGTACAGCTTCGCTGGACGACCAAGTTCGATGCAGTGGATACTCTGCTCGCCCTCGACCACAATAGCCGGACCCGGGTACGTTTTTCTCTGAATGCCGCCAGCGTCTCGCGCGACTTTGAAGGTGGCACCGCGAGCGTGAAGCAGCGGCTGCAAGCCCTGAGAAAGATGGCTCTCGCCGGATACCCCGTGGGACTGACTATTGCCCCCATCATGCCGGTCGCAGAGTGGCGGGATCAGTACGGATCTCTCTTGAAAGATGTCGCGGCGGCGATTGCGGGCATTCCATCGGTTGACCTCACGGCAGAGTTAATCACCCATCGATTCACACCAGGATCGAAGGACGTGCTCATCGGCTGGTACCCGAAGACGACGCTTGACCTGCGTGAAGAAGCAAGAACCCAAAAGCGCACCAAGTTCGGCGGCTTTAAATACGTCTACCCGAAGGACTCAATGGCCGAAATGCGGCAGTTCTTCGAACAGGCGATCGCGACCCATCTCCCGCACGCCAGAATCCTCTATTGGACGTGAGCTGAATCTTTGCGCGCGTTCGTTGTTCCTGCATTGCAGGCGGAACACCTCTTACACGGTCCCGAACAATCCGCCTCGCGGATCATCCGGGTTCAGCGTCGCCAACTCCCTGAGTATCTCTTTGCTACGCTCGTCCCGCACCTGTGGCACCACGATCTTCACCTCGACGATCTGGTCCCCACGCATCCCATCTCTCGTCGCCGACGGAACACCCTTCTCGCGCAGTCTCAGCTTCTGCCCGGTCTGTGTCCCCGGCGGAATCTTCAACTGCGTCTTCGGACCGCCATCATGCGTGTCGACCGTCGGCACATCGATCTTCGCTCCCAACGCCGCCTCGGTCACCGTCACCGGAACCGTGACATACACATCATCGCCCTGCCGCGTAAACACCGGATTGGTGCCGCCCTTGATGATCAGAAAGAGGTCTCCCGCCGCCCCTCCATCCGTCCCGGCATTGCCCTTCCCGGCCAGCCGAATCCTCTGTCCATCTCTGGTCCCTGGCTTGATGCGAAACTCCAGCGGCTCACGCTTGGTCACCACGCCCTCGCCGTGACACGTCCCACACGCATTCTGTACCTTGCCGGTTCCGCCGCATCGCGGGCACTGGATGTTGAACTTCATCCGCCCCCCCATCTGCGTGACCTGCCCCGACCCATGGCACTCCGGACACTCCACGCTACCGCCACTTGTCGACTTGCCCTTGCACGTCGGGCAGGTCTCCTGCCTCGTAATCTCCAGCCGCGTCACGCCACCGCGAATCAGCGTCCAGAAGTCCACATTCACCTGGTACTCGAGATCCGTCCCCGCCTGCGCGCCCCGCGACCTTCCGCCACCGCTGAACATACCGCTGAAGATGTCCTTGAAGCTTCCGCCAAACCCGCCACCGGCATCCTGTGGACGTCCTGCTTCCCGACCGTTCTGGAACCCGGAAAAATCGAATCCGCCGAAGTCGAATGGAACTCCCTGCTCGCCCCTTTGCCCAGCCGAATATCTGTCTTCCCCAAATCCGCCTCTGAATCCGCCATCACCACGCGCCGCCGCCTCTGCCGCGGCCGCATCGATATTGTCGGAATAGAACCCGAACTGGTCGAAGATCTTCCGCTTCTTCTCGTCGCTCAGAACGTCGTTCGCCTCGGAGATCTCCTTGAACTTCTCCTCGGATTTCTTGTCATTCGGATTTACGTCCGGATGGTACTTCCGAGCCATCTTGCGAAACGCCTTGCGGATCTCGTCAGCCGTAGCTGTCGGCTTCACGCCCAGCGCGCCGTAATAGTCCTTTTTCTGTGTCGCTGCCATAATCTCTATCTTCTCTCACATCGTCTTGCAGGAGACGCTATTCCCAAAACCAAACCTTTTGCACCTGATGCGACCCAACCAGAAGTGTCATCCTGAGCGAACTCGAAGAATCTGCTTCTAAACCTGCAACTCCCTTACCCCACACAAACCCAGAAGTGTCATCCTGAGCGAACTCGAAGAATCTGCTTCTAAACCTGCAAATTCCTTTTTACCCGACACAGACCCAGAAGTGTCATCCTGAGCAAAGTCGAAGGATCTGCTTCAAACCCGCCGACTTATTTCACCGACACAAACCCAGAAGTGTCATCATGAGCGAAGTCGAAGGACCTGCTTCTGAACTACGACTCCCTTACCCGACACAGACCCAGAAGTGTCATCCTGAGCAAAGTCGAAGGATCTGCCTCTAAACCTGCAACTCCCTTACCCCACACAAACCCAGAAGTGTCATCCTGAGCGAACTCGAAGAATCTGCTTCTAAACTACGACTTCCTTACCCGACACAAACCCAGAAGTGTCATCCTGAGCGAAGTCGAAGGACCTGCTTCTGAACTACGACTTCCTTACCCGACACAAACCCAGAAGTGTCATCCTGAGCGAAGTCGAAGGACCTGCTTCTGAACTACGACTCCCTTACCCGACATAAACCCAGAAGTGTCATCCTGAGCGAAGTCGAAGGACCTGCGGTTGTTTTCACTGCCCATACCTTCACCAGCATAAATAATGGCGCCGACAACCGGGTCATCCCCTGATCTATCGGCGCCGCTTTAGATTCATCAGGCACTCAGAATGAAAAACCTGAACACAGGAAGGGGAGGAACCCCCGTATCTGTACTGCCGGTTAATTCCAGATCTTGCTCGCCTCAATCGCCTCAATCGAAAACTGCTGGTCAGGCTCCATCGGCTTCATCCGCTGCACAAACTGTTCCGCCTCGTCCCTCGTATCGAACATCATGCGGTTGTAAAGCTGTCCGAACCGTACCTGATCGCATCTCCAAAGCGTCTCTGTCATCGCTTCAACTCCTGTCGATAAGATTTGAGTTCCAGAATCCTTACATCATTCGAGTTGAAAGCCCCTCAACTGCATACTTCAGCCGCTTCAACACAAGTGCAGACTCGTCAGGAGTACGGCTCCGCGCCGTGACAAGGGTCCAAATCTCACACACTCTAGATGTGCCTTTTACAGTAAGACGACCGACTGAAACGATTCATCTCTTCGAAAAATCGCTCCAACCAATCTCTCATACATTAGACGCGCCTGACCGCCGCAGGATACATCCCGTACCAAGACAGAAACCAACGTTTACTCAGCCTGGCACACCGGGCACCAGAAGAGGTTACGCCCTGCCATGTCCTGCTTCTTCACTGTCGTTCCACACACAAAGCAAGGCTGCCCGTTCCTGCGGTACACATAGTGCACCTCGGTCTTATCCGGTCGCTTCCTGGAATTTCTGCCTTTGCATGACGGCCGGTCCTTCGCCTCAGTCGTCACAATCCTTCTATCGACCATTCCCGCGCGCATCAGAGGCAGAGCGTCCTTCCACATCGCCTTCAGCTTCTCTTCCGGAACGTCCTTGCCCGCCACAAACGGACTTAGCCTCGCCCGATACAGCAGCTCAGCCCGGTAGATGTTCCCAATACCGGCAATCACCTTCTGATCCATCAACAGCGCGCCAATGGCCTTCTTGCTCTTCAGTATCTTTGCAAATGCCTTGAAGGGATTGTCCCCACCCTTCCCATCCACACCCAGCGGATCGGGTCCCAGCCGCTCCCGCAGCAAGTCCCATTTTGCATCCGTCCAGATTGAGCAATCCGTGGGTCCCCGCAGCTCCATCCAGGCCATCTTCTTCGCATCGATATCGTTCGACCCGTCATCATCCGCATACCACGCATGACGCCGGCTCTCACCCTCCGCGACCGGCAGCTTCACCGCTGCCTGGTTCCACATCCTCCACCGCAGAGCTCCCTTTACCTCCGGCAGCGGCCCCGTGCCATCAGTAAAGTCCCCTCGCAACCCAAGATGCACATGCACGATGCGATCTTTCCCAAACACATACCCCAGGTGCTTGCCCACCGCCATCACCCGCAGCAGCTTCCGCCCATCAATCGCATTGACATCCGTAAAACGCCCCTGCGGCCCATCCGCCCTGACAACCTTCCCTGCAAACGCTGCCTGATGCCGCTCCGCCCACCGATGAATCTCGTTGCCTTCAGGCATTCCTCAAGCTCCTTGATTTACGGCTCGGATGTGTTTGATGCCTGCAGAAATCATAAACAGCAGGATGGTAAGAAGCGATAGAGCCACGTTTAGGAAGAAAGTCGCAAACCCTACACCGTGCATATTCATCTGAATCTGGCATAAGAGAATTACCAGAGCGGCTAAGAACGGGACTGCGATCGTAAGACCCGTGGCTCCCAGTAGATTCGGAACGCTTGCTCGCTTGATCCAAAGCCCTGCAATCACGAAGGCGAGGAGACTCGTTCCTATGCAGGCAAATGCTACGCATTCGGCCGCGACTTCCAGGCATACCTGCGTTCAAGCATTGGACATACGACCGTTAGTCCACCGGCTACACAAACGGCCGTTCGATAAGCGGATTGCCCATTGAATTTCAACGCAGCTGATTCCTCTCGAAGTCTATTACTCTTCCTTACGCAACGCTCACTTCTCTCGGCCTTACCTCTTTCGCAATCACCGCCTGCGCATGCCTATAAGCCACCGCCAAATCGTAATTACTTTGCAGATTCATCCAGAACTGCGCCGGCATCCCGAAGTACCTCGCCAACCGATAAGCTGTGTCCGCACTGATGCTCCGTCGCTCCGCCACGATCTCGCTGATCCGTGTCGAGGGCACCCGAAGCGATATCGCCAGTGCATTCGCTGATATCGCAAGCGGCACCAGGAACTCCTCACGCAGCATCTCGCCCGGATGAATCGGCGCTCCCGGATGATTGGGATTACGCGCAATCGCCATAACGCTCCTTAGTGATAATCAACCACTTCAACGTCTTCAGCGCCCATCTCCGTCCATCGAAAGCAGACGCGATATTGATCGTTGACTCGAATACTATGTTGTCCGCTGCGGCCGCCTTTCAGTGATTCCAACTGATTTCCAGGCGGTATCCGCAACTCGTCCAGCTTTTCTACAATATCAATCTGCTTCAGCTTCCTCATTGCAGCAGCGGACACCGTCCCAAAAGATCGATGCCGTCCTGTCTCAAAGAGCACGGCGGTAGCCTTATCGGCAAACGAACGGATCACCAAATCAGCGTATCACGTTCAACGCCGGGCGTTGAACGCGGTACGCACAACTCGCCTAATCCGGCCTCCCAATCTCCCAGTGATGCCCGAACGGATCTGCCATCCGCCCCACCCTCCATCCAAAATCGAAGTGCTGCATCGGCAGCACCACAGCTCCTCCGGCCGCAATCGCTCTATCGAACGCAGCATCCGGATCATTCACCGTCATCACCATCCGCACTGTTCCTCCGCCCAGAGTCTCAGGGCTGAAATTCTTGTGTTCCGGCGATTCATCCCCCACCCAGAACCTGCTCTCGCCCACCGCAAGCTCTGCAACAACCGAGCCACCCTCATCGAGACGCAACAACTCCACTGCCCCAAACGCAGCCTTATAAAACTCAATCGCCACTGCCCCATTCCTGACCGACAGGAACGGCGCAATGGCGATCTTTGCACCCTCTAACTCACTCACGCGTCACCTCCGCAAACTCCGAACGAACCGCGCCAGCATACAGCGTTCCGTTTGTCATTCCCGAAGGGAATCTGCGTCTACGCCTTAATTCCACACATGCTGAATCGGCATCGGCTCAATCCTGAACATCAAATCCGGAGCAACACCGCTCAGCTTCTTCGCAAACTCTCTCGCCTGCTCTTCACTCAAAAACATCTGGGCCTCCTGCATCTGCCCCCCAAACCACTGCTCGCATTTCCAGATAATGTTCGTCATCTCAGCCCCCATCCAGCCCACTCCCTATCGACCAATCTCAACACTTTGTACAGAAAGGGCGCCCCTTCAGAGTACGGAGCGCCCTTACCTTTAGTTCAACCCGCTTCTGCTCTACGAGTCGCGTTTACTTCTCGGCGTCGACATACTCCGCATCGATGACGCCTTCGTCTTTCTTCGCTTCTTCATGCGTCCCACCAGCCGTCCCTTCAGCCGCAGCCGCACCATCCGTCGGAGCCGATGCCGCACCAGCCTTGTACACTGCCTCGGCTAGCTTGTGGCTCGCCGTCTGCAGCTTGTCCTTGGCATCGTTCAACACGCCCGCCGTCGGCGTTCCAGCCAGCTTTTCCTTCGCGTCAGCCAGCGCCGACTCGACCTCGGACTTGTCGCTTGCTTGCACCTTGTCTCCGCTCTCCTTCAACATCTTCTCAATGTTGTAGACCAGAGAATCCAGCTGATTGCGGGCCTCGATCTCGTCCTTCTTCTCCTTGTCCTCGGATGCGTGAGCTTCGGCATCTTTCGCCATCCGCTCCACTTCGTCCTTGCTGAGACCTGAAGAGGAAGTGATCGTGATCTTCTGGTCCTTCCCGGTACCGCGGTCCTTTGCCGTGACGTTCAGGATGCCGTTCGCATCAATATCAAACGTCACTTCGATCTGCGGAACGCCGCGCTGTGCCGGAACAATGCCGCTCAGCTTGAACTTGCCAAGCGTCCGGTTGCCGTTCGCAAGGGGGCGCTCGCCCTGCATGACGTGGACTTCTACTTCAGTCTGGTTATCTGCGAAGGTCGAGAACGTCTCCGACTTCTTCGTCGGGATCGTCGTGTTCCTTGCAATCATCGAGGTAGCCACACCGCCCGCAGTCTCAATCGACAACGTCAGAGGAGTCACATCGAGCAGCAGCAGGTCCTTCACTTCACCTGCCAGAACGCCAGCCTGCACCGCCGCACCGATCGCAACAACCTCGTCGGGATTGACACCCTTGTGCGGATCCTTGCCGAACAGTTCCTTCACAAGCTGCTGGATCTTCGGCATACGCGTCTGCCCGCCGACCAGCACCACTTCGTCGATCTTCGAAGCATCGATGCCGGCATCCTTCAACGCCTGTTTGCTCGGCCCAATCGACCGCTGCAGCAGGTCATCCACCAGCGACTCCAGCTTCGCCCGCGTCAAGTTGCGAACCAGGTGCTTCGGTCCGCTCGCGTCTGCCGTGATGAAGGGGAGATTGATCTCCGACTCCTGCGCCGTCGAAAGCTCAATCTTCGCCTTCTCCGCCGCATCCTTCAGACGCTGCAAGGCCATCTCGTTACCCTTCGCATGAAGGTCGAGACCCGTGTCAGACTTGAACTCGCCGATCAGCCAATCCACAATCCTCTGGTCGAGATTATCGCCGCCAAGGTGCGTATCGCCATTGGTCGACTTCACCTCGATCACGCCTTCGCCAACCTCAAGAATCGAGATATCGAACGTACCGCCGCCGAAGTCGTAGACCGCAATCGTCTCGTCCTTCTTCTTATCCAGCCCATAAGCCAACGCAGCCGCAGTCGGCTCGTTCACAATGCGCTTTACGTCGAGTCCAGCGATCTTGCCGGCATCCTTCGTCGCCTGCCGCTGCGCGTCATTGAAGTAGGCCGGAACCGTAATGACCGCCTCCGTCACCGACTGCCCAAGATAGTCCTCAGCAGCCTTCTTCAGCTTCTGCAGGATCATCGCCGAGACCTCAGGCGCGGTAAACTCCTTGCCCTGAGCGAGAACGCCGACGTTGTCACCCTTCGTGACCACCTTGTACGGCACCATCTTCATCTCGTCGCCTACTTCGTTCATACGGCGACCCATAAACCGCTTGATCGAGTAAACGGTGTTCTCCGGGTTCGTGATCGCCTGACGCTTTGCCACCTGACCCACCAGGCGCTCCCCGCTCTTGGTAAACGCAACGATCGACGGCGTAGTGCGTCCGCCCTCTTCGTTCGCGATCACCTTCGGCTCGCCGCCTTCCATCACGGCCACACAGGAGTTCGTCGTTCCCAGGTCAATTCCAATAATCTTTCCCATAATCTCTTCGCCCCTTGTAAGTACGAGCCTCAGGCCCGCCTGTCATCAGCACTCGACTCACCCAGTCTCACATGTGAGTGACTTACTGTCAAGGTATCTGATGCACAAGATGATGCCCGCGACTCACTGCAGCACTGGTAGTCCCTTACGCTCCGGCGCACCTGCTCTTGCCGTCATCCTGAGCGAAGCGAAGGGACCCCCAAAATTCCACGCCGCCGCAAGCTCTCGACCATTTCCGCCCAGACTGATCGTCGATCGCGGGATTGAGCCAATCCGCGCGAACCGACTTCAATGTCGTTCTTTGCTTGTAAACTAATGCCGGAGCACTCTGATCAAGAGCATAAGCCCACCCAGAAGACTGAGGAGAGCTACACCTACCCACAAGACAGAGGCAACGTTGCGATCTCTAATTATCGCGACCGCTCCATTGGCCCAAAACACCCCACTGACAAGCAAAAACATCGAAAACAAGCCAAGTCCTATTCGTTGAACAAGGGGGAGATTTCCACGCGGCATCGTCATACCTTCAGCATCCTCATTGTAAGATCATCTGTTTCGCGCCCCGGCAGCCTGCTGGCACGCTCCCGTTACTCCAGGGATTAGTAGCGCGCCCGCTGCTGCATCACCTTTGCCTGAAAACCCGTTAATCGCAATAGTCTCTCTACCTCGGATCTCTCTGATTGGATCTACTGATCCTTCATTGTTGCCATGATTCACCTGCATGTTTTCACGCGTGTCGTTTGAAGTGTCTTGTTGCACGATTCCGCCGGGATTTGTGCCGCCAAGATTCATGGCAGCAGCACTCTCACAAAGAAGATTAATTTGGCCTTGTGTCATCAGCGGGAACTGTCGACCTACTTGATCCATGGGCCGTGGAAGCGGATTCTGAGCGAGATTAGAAAACAGAAAACTCATGTCTGACGGGCTTTGATTTCCAATCGTCTGAGTGAAAGCTCCTAGTAACGTGCCATCTGGATTCTGAGTTGAACATCCCGCACAGTTCGCAACTGAGGTTACGTTCTGACCGTTTGTCGTCGATGCAACTGCTATCAAGTCACTGTTAGAAAAGGTCTGGACGGAAGATGCGCCACTTACATTGCCCGGAGCCCAATATCCGCCACTCCCATTACATTCACCTTGGCTCGAATTGTGATCGATGCCGTTCTGGTCGACACCATCCCCTGCATCGTTCAGATAAACGCAATCCAAGCCCGTCGGGTCGATGTTCTTGAGAGGATTGTTCTGTGCGTAGCTGTACAGGTTCAAGCTTTGCGGGTTGGCCAGATCGGCATAGTAAAGTCCAGACGGATCGGGCGTCATAAACCTGCCCATCCAAGAAGAGTAGTACCGCGCTCCCATCAAGTCTAAGCCGATCTCTGTGTCCCGTTCTTTGCTTGTCATTTCGCTTGTCTTTTCCGGGAGGGAATCCGCTTCCGCTTTTGCGGCACCCGCTACCGCTCCGGAGCCGTATACACGGTCACCGGCAGATCTCCCAGACACCGATGCGGCAGATACCCCATGTCCCCCATCACTAGCTTCAAAAACTGCTCATCCGTCGCACTGTATCGCTGTGTAAATCCCGGCGATGAAACTATCCAGTCCGGCCGGCTTCCTGTCAGCCACCGGCTAAGATCATCCCAGTCGCGAAAGTCCTCCGCATGAACGAATCTCCTCTGCGACCGCAGAAACACTCCCGCCGTATGCGTTGAATCGAATCCGACCACGTTTCCATGCACAGGCTGCCGATCCAGCTCCCGCAGGCAGCTGATTCCCACTAGCCCCTCCTTCGGCCTCCTCATCAACCCATCCACCACCATCGACTTCCTCAGACTCAAAGCCACCGTCAGCAGCAGAAGCAGCGCCGGAACCCACCGCGATCGGCTTATATCCACCGCCGACTCGGTAGGCACCAGCTGCAGCCCAAAAAGCAGCAGCGCCGGGAAAACAATCGACAGGTAATGCTTGTCCGGATAAACCAGGGACATCGAAACCAAAGTCGGCAGTGAAATCAACAGAAGAAAGAGACTGGCCGGCCGCAAAGCCCGGTCCTCATCGCTCCGCCACGTCCACCAGATCAAGAGGGCCAGCCCGCACACCAGCAGCAGCGTCATCGGGGAGAGCACATTCGACCGGACAAATGCCAGAAACAGCTTTGGATTCGCGTGGAAAAAAGCTCCAATCGTAGGAGCCGTCCCATTTACGGGCTTCAGCCCAAAAACGTCGTACGCATAGCTGTCGTCCCACTCGTTCGCATGGGAGATCAGCCCCTTCGCCGCGGCCTTCAGGTTGTAGTGCTGCGCAAATGCCACCCCTGATCGCCCCGAGTCCGAGTGCTTCGCAACATAAAGCATCGCCCCAGACAGCACCACGGCCACCCCGACAGCCGCTGCAGTCCCTCTTTGTTTGTCATTCCCGAAGGGAGTCTGCTTCTCCCTGCGTTCAGCCAAAGCCGCAATCAGCACCCCGATCGCTGAGAAGAAGACACCGTACTGATACTCCGGCCGGCTGTACGCCACCAGGAAGCAAGCCCCACAAGCCACTGCCGCCGCCCCGGCCAGCGATACACGCCGCCGCAGCACCAAACATTCTCCCGCCACAAAGAAGACCGCCGCGAACAGCGAAACATACGGCCCAATCTGAAAGTAGGAGACGCCAAATAACACTCCCGCATAGAGCCACGCCAGCGGCAACTCGAACAGCACCGGCACCAGCGCAGCGATCGCCGTCAAAATTCCCCAGTTCAGAAAGTGCCGCCAGAGCGGATCCGGGCAGACAAAACTCAGCAGTTTGAACCACGACGCGTAGAGCGGCATCGTCGTCAGCCCGTTCAGGAACATCGAGGGCCGGACATACCTTCCGGAGTCGAGATACGTCGCATCGTCGAACTGCAGCAGACTTACCTCCTGCCAGCTCACCGCAAGCAGGAGATACACTCCCAGAAAGGCAAGGACAAGGCAGGTTCTACTCCTGCGAAGAGTCTCGTCCGTCATCGGCAAACACTCTCCACGAACGCCCTCGACCCGCCAGCCTGTTCAACGTCCGATGTTCAGATTGAGCGCAAGGAAAGTCCATCCACCCGCCACGGGATCACGAATGCAATGAGTTGCCTTCGCGCAGCGGAGGATCTGATCTTCGCCTTCAGCCACCTTCACCGCAACAAAGAAAGCAATTTCAGCTCCTGTAGGATAAACGACCAACCTACTGCCGCTCGCACATTCGAGCTGGACCGCCTGCAACAATAGCGTTATCGCCATGCACTCCTTTGCAAAAGATCTTTTCCTCGCCCAGTACGCCGCTACGCTCTTCATGACCGGTCTCATCTGGTTCGTACAGATCGTCCACTACCCGCTCTTCGCCAGTGTCCATGCCAGCACGGCTCCGGCAGGTTTCCGGGATTACGCAACCCTTCACGCCAACCGGACCGGCTTCGTCGTCTTTCCGCCCATGGCCACGGAACTCCTCACCGCACTTGCTGCCCTGTTCCCCAGCCTTCGTCCAGCCGTCTTCCCGCAAGCGGCCGCTATCGCCTCGGCCGTCACAGTCGTCCTCATCTGGCTCAGCACCGGCCTCCTCCAGGTTCCGCTGCACAGTCGTCTCGCCTCAAAACCCACCGCCGGGACCATTCGCAGCCTCGTCCGCTCCAACTGGCTCCGCACCGCGCTCTGGACTTTCCGGGCGATCCTCCTCACCGCCGCCCTCTTTCATGTTCAAGAATAAAATCCGCGGTTGTCGATTATGCTTGACATAGCAATCTGCTTTTACGATCCTTAAGTGTGAAGAGAGCCCGGCCACGCGCCGGGCTTTCGCCGTCTCTGGTGACAGAAGGTCCACACCTAAATCCCAATCATCGAAGACTTTAGGCGAAAAGTACGGGAGGGGGGGAGGGGTACATGCACGAACGCAATTGGCAGCCGAACCCAGGTCAAAGCCCGAATCTGATTCCGAACCTGAGCCCGTACCTGAGCCCGGTTGCGGGTGCCTCAGATCTCCCTTCTGAGACGCGGCAACCGCTTCCACCCTGTCCCCCGGGTGGGGGTGCCCCACCCATGGCCCGCCTTTGGCCATGGGTGGGCGGAACCCTCAACGTCCTCCTGGCCGCCTTCATCCTCCTCGGCCCAGCCACGGAAACCCGTGCTCAATGGGAGATCGAAGAATCCCACACCACCGCCAGCCTGCGCGGCATCCACAACGTCGGCGGCGGAGTAGCCTGGGCCAGCGGCACCAACGGCACTGTCCTCCGCACCGAAGACGGCGGCTATCTCTGGCAAACCTGCGCCATCCCACCCGGAGCCGAAAAGCTCGACTTCCGCGCCATCCAGGCCTTCGACGAGAACACCGCCATCATCATGTCCTCCGGCCCCGGCGACCAATCTCGCCTCTACAAGACGACGGACGGCTGCCAGACCTGGAAGCTCCTCTTCACCAACCCCGACAAAGACGGCTTCTGGGATTCACTCAAGTTCACTGCAGTTGTCGATCCCATGGCGCATGGCAAGTGCTTCGGCACCTTGCTCGGCGACCCCATCTCGAATCACTTCACCCTCTTCGTCTCACTCGACTGCGGTGCAACATGGGAGCGACAGAAGACACTGCCGGTAGCTTTGCCGAGTGAAGGGGCCTTCGCTGCGAGCAATTCGTCATTACTGACCTTCGGTAGTGGAGTAAGCTCGCGCATTTTCGTGACGGGAGGACGAGCGGGAGCCAGATATCTCTCCTTCTCGACGTATGTAGACTCCTATCCTCCTGACGGGCAACGCGCGACCAATCCTCCGCCTTATGAAATCAACGAGTGGCTTTCAGAGAAGCTTCCGGGCTCAGACCCAGATGACGCTGCAGGAGCATTCGCGTTGTACAAATCAAAGGCTGGAACGGTGGTAGTCGGCGGCAACTACGGGAAACCCGATCAGAGAGGCGGCACTGCTTGGTACCGAGGTAAGAATCCTTCTACCGAGCGATATGCCTTTCTCTCGGCCGAAACTCCACCCTACGGCTACCGCTCCGCCGTAGCCTACGACGCAGCCAACAACACCTGGATCACGGTCGGCCCCAACGGCACCGACGTCTCCACCGACGACGGCCGGAACTGGCGTTCCCTGACACCCACCCCACGAGACGCCCCCGACGCCGACAAGAACTGGAACGCCCTCTCGCTTCCCTTCGTCGTCGGCCCCCACGGCCGCATCGGCAAGCTCCGCACCGACGCCTTGCATGCCTCTTCGCTGACTAACGATCCGGTGAAAAAATGACTCTAAACTCCGGCAAATATCTCCACGATGGGGATGCGGACGGCGGTTCCAGTAATCGTTAAGTCCGCTTCCTCGATCTTCTGAAATCCTTTCGCGTCATATCGAAAGACTTCGCGCTCTTCGGGCTCGAAGATCCAGATGTTCTTCACGCCGAACTTCCGGTAATCCTCCACCTTGACCCTGAGCCGCTTCCACGTATCTTCCGGCGACAGTACCTCGACACAAAGTAGAGGAGCTTCGTGCACGATTCGCTTCGCGATCTGCCCAGCGTGAAGAACCGTCACATCCGGAACTCGGAACCGGGTGGGCCCGACCTGCACCCTGCATTCCGTCAGTGCGCGCAGCCTCCACTCCGGGGCGCGGGATCGAAAGAAACTAGCCACTGCAGTCTGGACCTCGCTGTGATCGACCTCGCCCAAGTGCCTCTCCTCCACCGAGCCATCAAGGTAATCGCAATCCGGCTCATACGTGGAGCGGAGGTACTCCTCCACGGAAATCATCGGGATAGCTTGAGTCGCCATAGCCAAAGTATGCTCTCCTCCAGCTTCATCCACAAACCAAATCCTACTGTGGCGTACTCGTCGGTGTTGTGGGAGTCGTACTCGTCCCAGCAGAACCCGTAGTACCCGGTCCCGGCGTTGAAGACCCAAAGATGGGAGACCCGGAACCTGAAGAGTTGTTGCTCGTTCCAGGTGTGCTGCTCAATCCCGAGGCCGACCCCAGCCCGCCGCTCGAACTCGCAATCCCGCCCCCAAAGATGCTGGATTTCGCATAGAGCTGTTCGATCCTCGGGTCATAAATAAACTCCCAGGTCGAGTAATCGGTCTGCTCATTCAGCGTAAGGATCGAAGCGCCTTCCTTCGGAATGCCAACTCCGACGAAGGGCCCGGCCGATCCCTCACCGAAGGGCGAATTAGACCCTGTTCCTGAACCCGACCCATTCTGACCGAAGCTGCTCGACCCGAAACTGCTCGTCCCAAAACCGCTCGACCCAGACCCGCTCGACCCAGACCCGTTTCCCGAAGGCGACCCGAATGCCGACCCGGAGCCACTCTGATCACTTGTCGTACCCGTTCCAGTCCCGCTCCCCGTCCCACCAGGCCCTGGGCTTCCCGAAGGTCCGGTCGTTCCGCCCGTATTCGGCACTCCACCGGACTGCAATCCCGCAGCGCTTCCCAATCCGCCAGCGGAGGTGTTCAACCCCGAAAGTGGCTGCCCGAAGAAGCCCTTCACCGTCGTCTTTGCCTGCCCCAGCCCTATCAGCTTCCAGTCGTCCTTGCCCGTCATGGGGTCCAGATAGTGCTGCCGAAGGTAGCGCACGTTGTTCGTACTCTCAAGCGCCTTCACCGAAGCTGGGTAGGCATTCGTCTTCTGGTAGTACATCCGGATCGCCCGCACATACTGCTCCCCCCGGTGCTTCGCCTCAAGCTCCCTCTCCCGCTTCAGGTCCTTGGCGATAATAGGCGCGGCAACGCTCAGCGCAATCAGCACCAGCGCCGCCATCACGATCACGCCGACCAGCAGGAATCCCTGCTCGCCGGTCCGCGAGTAACGTAGTTCAACGGTATTCGGCTGTTCGCTCATGCTAGTTCTTTTGCAAGGGGAGATTCTGCTTATTGTTGTTGGTCATGTCTTCCACCTCGACCGAGTTCGCGCTGATGGCCCCGATCTTATACCGCCGTTGCACAATGTTGCCCGTCGCCGCAAGGAAGACATCTTCGCCATGCAGCAGGAATGCCTGCCGCGAACCATCCGCCTTCGTCGCTGTCCCAAAGAACTTCAAGTCGATCGGCGGAGGTGGGGGTGGCCCAGGCGGAGCTGTATAGACCGGCAACACCACACCGGTCGTGCGAACGGGCGCGATCGCCTTCGGAATACTTGCTTCTACCGGAACCGAACTCGCCGAAAAGATGTTTCTTCCGAATCCTGAATACACCAGCGACTCCGAAACCGCCATCGCCTCCATGTGCAGCGTTGGATCATACTGCGCCGCAGTTGTAGCCACCTTCGTCGCACCGGGCGCTTGCGCCGGTTTCGGCACCGAGCCAGGCGATGACAGAGTGGCCGCAGTACCCGAGGTCGTCTTGACGGTCGAGGTTGTCGTCACGACTGGCGCCGGGGCCGGAGGCGGTGCATCCGGAGTCCTCAACTGGAGATATCCATAGATCGCAACGACCAGCAGGCCGCCGGAGATGACCCCGGTACGGATGATCTTGTCTTTGTCCTGCGCCCCAAGTTTCATTGCGTCGGACCTCCCGCCTTCGCTGCATCCGTCGCATTATCTGAGTCCTTGTCAGCGACCGGTAAAGGCTCGGCCTTCTCGTCACCCTTCACCGGCCGCAGGTAGCTGGTCACCTTCAGCCGAAGGCTCACGGTTCCGCTCTGCTGGCCGGTCAGCGTTAGAGCGCTGATGTAGAAGAATGTTTTGTCTCGTTCGAGTTCATTGATCATCTGAACCAGCGGCTTGTAGTCGCCGGTCAGGCTCGCGTCCATCCGGATCTCAGTCAGCGAAGGATCCTGAGTCGAAGCCTGTGACCCATTCAGGTAAAGCGGCGTATACGCATACGACACCCGTGTCAGCTTGGCGTTGTACTTCGTCGCCAGCCTCCCCAGCTCCGAGTAAGCCTGCGAATACGCATACGGCAGACGCCGCTGGTAGAAATTGTCCGCTTCATCTGTCGACCGCGTCAGTTTCCCATCGAGCCCTTCAAGAGGAGCAGCCGCAATCTGGGCCGTCTTCAACTGGACCCTCTGCTGCGCCAGTGCATCCGCATTCTGACTGTGTGCCGTCTGCCACAGGTAAGCCATGTGAACCAGGAGATAGACATTCAGAAGAGCGAGCAGCGCCAGACCCGCGAAGTGCAGATTCAAAGCCGTGAGTGCTCCGCGCGTCTTCTCCGCGACGACGGCAACGTTCGCCCTCCGGCCCAGCGCTCCACCGAACCGCGGCTGCTTCACAATAACCGCATCCGTCCGCGCGCTCATCGCACACCGCCTTTAGGAATGCGCGCAGGCGGTGCAAAACGCCGCACCGGCGCGGAAGCTCTCTTCTTCGCTGGCGCCTTCGCACCCCCTTCAGGAGGGGATTTAGCGCGAGCCTTTGCCGCAACCGCCATCTGCTTCGTCTCTTCCAGGGACAAAGGGTTATAGCCGCTCAGGATGTCGAACTGAACCCCGCCGGGTATTCCCAACTGCTGCGCCGAAGCGCTGCTGGTCCCCTGCTGGCTTGCCTGTAACGACTCATTCGACAGCCTTGGCGAAAGGAACCGCTTTGACTTTTCGAGGTTCCGCACCAGTTCAACCGCCCGTCCACGCTCGCCGGTCACCCGCAGCCGGATGGTAACTTCGCCATCCTTGCTGATCGCGGGATCAATACTGGTCACCATCACTCCGCCCGGCAGGACGTTCTCGAGGTCCATCATCACCGCCGTCCAACTGAAGCTCTTCTTCGCGAACAGCTCATTCAGAAATTGCGCGCGCTCCAGCACTGCCTTGTTCTGCGGCTGCTTCATCCGCGTCTCGTTCGCCAGCATCCGGTTCTGATACTCCGCCGTCTGGGACTTCAGCGCGTCCATCTGTGCAGTGGCACGATCCGCTTTGTCCTTTAGCAGGCGTAGCCCGATGATCAGCCCGGTCGCCAGAAGGGCCAGCGCGATCATAACCAGCTTCAGCCGCGCCAGCAGGGGCCGTAGTTCGACAAAAGGCCGTGTGGCCAGATTGACAGAGACGTTCATCAGCTTCTCAAGGCCCCCCGTACACCGGCCAGCCAGCCCTTCGGCACCGACGCCGAGACAGCCTGCGCCGCCAGCGCGTCCGAATCGACAAGCTCGCGCACGCGCGTCCGGCTCGATCCGTTCACAATCTCTCCAAAGCCGGCTTCGGCAAGCATCTCACTCAGGGTATCGGCGCTCGTGCTACCTGCGGAAAACACGAGTTCAGGCGAACTCTCAAGCGTGTCTTCAAAGTACGCCGCCGCCACGCTCACCGCCTGCGTTACCTCGCGCACATAGCCCGGTGCGACGCTTCCGGTGCCGTTCGCCGCTCCGTTCAAAGAACCACTCCGTGAACCGCGCGCCTGTGCCGCAGCTTCGATGATGGCCTCTGCTTCAATCTGCGCTTCGAGACTCTGCGCCGCAAGGTCAGCACTACTAAAGTCCCACGCGATGTCGCGCCCGAACGGGTCGACCGGTTCCTGCATCGCCCACTCCTGCTGCGAGGCATCCACATCGATCAATGGCAGCAGCGGCACATTCACCGCGCCCTCTACTGGATCGGACATGGTCACGGTCGCCTCGGCAAGAATGCCCACCTGCACGTTGCCCGACATATCGACCGAGCGATGCAGCAGCAGGACGCCGTTCTCCACGATGGCCGTCGTAATCGCCTGCGGCCCGGCGTTCACGATCAGCGTGGCCGCTTCGTCAGCCTGTAATCCCGAGATTGCCGCCATCGTGCTCGGAAGCACTGCGCCGGGCTCAAATCCCGCCTCGCGGACAACTGTTTCGTATTCCTCAAGGACTTCGCGCGGAATGGCCACGGCAACTACCCGCAGGGCGCCTTTCGCAACATTCCTTGTACCGGACATAATCTGGTAGCTCACAATTGCGTCGTCCGCGTCGAAGGGCAGGAGCTTCTTGAGACGAAACCGCACAACAGGCAGAGCCTCGGCGGCCTTGGTTGGAAGCGTGTCGAAGTCGAGCAGCAACACCCGCACCGTGGCATCCGGCACGACGAGCGTTACTTCGCGGCCCAGACCCTTCTCGGTCACGGCCTCGAGCACCTTCCGCACCGCAGCAATGACGGGCAGACGAGACCGGAAGTTCCCCGCTTTCAGACCGGGTTCGATCGTATCCCCGGTCAACTCCACGCGCGAAATCGCCGACAGTACCCCGGTCGACGCGTCCTCTGCCCGCGCCGCCACCACACCGCCCCAGCGGATTTCGACTGCCAGCCGTGGTCGCGTCCCCAGTGTCTTCGGCAAAATCTCCATTACGTCCTAGCTTACCTTCCCAACCCGATCTGACCTAAGTGTTTCAAATCATTGTCCCAAACCTGAACCGGTATGCAGGTTACACGCGCAGGGTTAGCGTCCTGCTTCGATGAACGTCACCTTATTGATCTCTTTCAGGGTCGTCACTCCCTCGCGCACCCGGTCGATGGCCGAGTCGCGAAGGAATGCCATGCCCTTCTCCTTCGCTTTCTTGCGGATTTCACTGCCGGGCTTCTTCGCCAGCAGCATCTCACGGATCTCGTCGTCGAGCTCCAGCAGTTCATGGATCGCCGATCGTCCGCGGAATCCAGTCCCGCCGCACTCGATGCAGCCCGTCCCTTCGCGGAACCGGAAGCCCTGCCACTCGGCAGGCTCAAGTCCGTTCACTTCGAGCTCCGCATCGGTATAGCGCACCTCGCGGGCGCAGAAGTCGCACACAGTCCGCACCAGCCGCTGTGCCAGGATGCAGTTCAAGGCCGAGACGAAGTTGTAGGGTTCAACACCCATGTTCAGGAAGCGCCCCAGCACGTCGACCACGTTGTTCGCGTGGACCGTCGTGAACACAAGGTGGCCCGTAAGGGCGGAGTTGATGGCGATCTGCGCCGTCTCGGCATCGCGGATCTCACCGACCAGGATCTTGTCGGGATCATGGCGCAGAATCGACCGCAGCCCTCGCGCAAACGTGAGACCCTTCTTCTCGTTTACGGGAATCTGCGTGATACCACGAATCTGATACTCGACGGGATCTTCAATCGTGATGATCTTGTCTTCTTCACTCTTGATCTCGTTCAGGGCCGCATAGAGCGTCGTTGTCTTGCCCGAACCGGTTGGTCCAGTAACGAGCACCATGCCGTAGGGTTCCTTGATGTAGCGACGGAAGCGCGTCAGGTCTTTCTCCGCAAACCCAACTACATCGAGCGAAAGCTTCTTGAATTTTTCGCTCATCGACTCTTTATCGAGCACGCGGAGCACGGCATTTTCACCGTGCACAGTCGGCATGATCGAGACGCGGAAGTCGATCAGCCGGCCTTTATAACGCACACGAAATCTGCCGTCCTGCGGAACGCGGCGCTCGGCGATATCCAGTTCGCTCATGACCTTGATACGCGAAAGGATCGTCTGGTGGTGCTCGCGCGCAATCGGAGCCATCGCCTGCTGCAGCACGCCGTCGATGCGGTACTTCACCAGCAGCGAGTCGTCGAAGGTCTCAAGGTGGATATCCGATGCGCGGCGTTCCAGCGCCGTGAAGATTGTCGTATCCACCAGCCGGATAATCGGCGAGATGTCGTCTTCGCTGGTCAGGCGCTCAATCGAGATGTTCGAATCGGCGTTGTCCTCGTTCGACAGCACATCGAACGCCAGACCCTCACTCGCCTCGTCCAGAACGCGCTGCGACTGCTCGGTCTTCTTCAGCAGGTCGGTGATCTGCGACAGCGTGGCGACACGGGTAACCAGTCGCTGGCCCAGAAGCCCGGAGATCTCATCCAGCACCATCAGCTTCGACGGGTCGGAGACGGCGATCGCCAGCCGGCCCTCATGCTGCTCGAGCGGCACGAAGTTATACCGGAACATCATGTCCACTGGAACGCTCTTGAACAGCTCATGCTGAATTTTGAAATTCTTCAGGTCAACAAATTCCGCATGATAGCGCTTTGCCAACACCTGAGCCCGCGCCGATTCATCGACACCCATCTCTGCAAGTGGAATTGCAACCGGAACATTTCCCATAACCCTTATGACTCCCCATGCGGCCCAACTGTAACCCCGTCACTTAGACTGTACCTTCGAACTATCGAAACTCTATGGTGCAAACCGCCGTCATTTACGATATCTTGATACCACTTTCGAAGCACGGAATAACGTTCTGCCAGCTCCCCGAGTAACCCATTTTGGCAGTCGAACCGGTCTTACTGATGTACTTTGATCTGTCCTGCAGCTAGCCGCAAACGAGACTTCTTGGGAATCAACACGCCAGGCAGCCCCGACATGTGCGCTTCTGCATCTTCCTGTTGACGGATGTTTTACTTAGCCCCGGGATCGTTTTCTCCGCGGGGGTTCTTGGGACAGGATAAGAGTTGCGCATACTACACATCATTGGGACCCTGGACCCACAGGCGGGCGGCCCGTCCAACGGCATCCGCGGCATCATGAGTGCCTACCCCGCTCTCGGCAGCGTTGGCGAGGTCCTGACGCTCGATGATCCAGCCTCAGCCTTCCTTCAAGAGAGCAACGGCGATATCGACTTCACTGTCCATGCCCTGGGCCCGGTATCCACCCGCTTCGGCTACAACGGTCGCTTCGTACCGTGGCTTCGAGCAAATCGCGATCGCTATGACGGCTTCGTCCTTCATGGACTTTGGCAGTATCTCGGATGGGCGGTCCGCCGCGCCATCCACCCCCACAAACCCTACCTGGTCTTCACTCATGGCATGCTCGACCCCTATTTCAAACGTGCCTTTCCCCTGAAGCACTTGAAAAAAACTGCTTATTGGCTGCTCAATGAGTACTGGGTCTTGAGAAATGCCAGCCGCGTTCTCTTCACTTCTGAAGACGAATCCCGGCTCGCAACCCAAAGCTTCTGGCCTTCGCACTGGAGATCCAGCGTCGTGCCTTACGGAGCGACCCCGCCTCAAGGTGATCCCATGGCGCTCCGGAAAGCGTTCCTTGACTCTTACCCCGCCCTGAAGAATACCGACGGAAGTGTAAGGCGTTTCATTCTGTTTCTGGGCCGCATCCACACGAAGAAGGGCTGCGATCTTCTGCTCGACGCCTTCATTCAGGTGGCGAAGAGCGAGCCAGACCTTGACCTCGTCTTTGCCGGACCAGACAAGGCATCTGTTCCCGGGGCGAGTAATCCAGGATTGGCCGTTGCAGGAAATCCGGGCCTCAAGGCCAGGCTCGGTACTCTGGCCGATGCGTACGGCGTCGGCCACCGCGTGCACTGGACCGGGATGCTTTATGGCGACCAGAAATGGGGCGCCTTTTACGCTTGTGAAGCATTTTCGCTTCCCTCCCATCAGGAAAACTTTGGGATTGCCGTGGCCGAAGCGCTCGCATGCGGCAAACCCGTACTGCTCTCCGACAAGGTCAACATATGGGAAGACATCGCTAGCGACGGCGCGGCGTTCGTCGGACCAGACGACGCTTCAGGAACTCTCCACACCCTTGAAGAATGGATCGCACTAACTCCGGAGCAGAAGATCACCATGGGGGCGCTCGCTACAGACTGCTTCTACCGCCGCTATGACATGCAGGCGAATGCACATGGCATCATCGATATATTCTCCACGGCGCTCTCTGCTCCTGCTCCCATACCAACCACGCTCCCGAAGGCAAAGGCGACCGCCCTTTAGAGCTGGAGCGAAGCGCCGCGCGCTTCACCTTCTGTCATTTTCGAAGTGATCTGCTTTCAGGATCTTTCAACGACCAGCGAACTGCCTGTAGGTGGGCCGTCCACTGCTCCTACTGTCCCATTCCACCCGCACTGAGTGTAAAGATTGGCTGGTAGAGCGCAATCAGGATGGTCACCACCACAACTCCCATGAACACCAGGATGAGCGGTTCGATCAGGCTCATTGCCGCTGTGAGGTTGGTTTGCACATCTTCCTCGAAGAACTCAGCGACAGAGTTCAACATCTGCGGCAGAGCTCCGGTGGACTCTCCCACCTCGATCATTTCAATCGCAAGCTCCGGGAACACCCTGGTCGCCTGCAGACTGTCCGATAGCCCTTTGCCCTCGCGCACCGTTTCGACCGACCGCGTCACCGCCTTGGCAATCTGCTTCGAGTCGATGGACCGCGCCGCCGTCTCCAGCGACGGAACCAGCGGCAGGCCTCCTGTAAGCAGGGTCGACAAGGTCCGCGAAAACAGCCCCACCTGATACTTCAACCAGACATTGCCGAAGAGCGGCAACCGGATGCGTATCTTATCGACAGTAATCGCACCTGCCTCCGTTTGAATCCATCGGTAGCCGAGAAAGCCCAAGCCGGCGAGTGCAAGCGCCATGTAAATTCCATAATGCTGCGCGTACTGCCCCATATTGAGTAGAAGTACAGTCAGCGCGGGCAGCTTCGTGCCCAACTGATCGTAAAGCTGGGCGAACCGCGGCACCACGAACGTGATCAGAAAGGTGAGAAGTCCGAAGACCATGATTACCAGCAGCGCCGGGTAGATGAGACTGGCCTTCAGCTTCTTCCTGAAGGTGAGTGAGACGCGTTGGAAGTCGAGGAACCGCTGCAGCACCTCTTCCAAGTTCCCGGAACGTTCACCCGCCAGCAGCGTCGTTGTGTAGACCAGCGAGAACCCGCCCTGCGCCTCAAAGGCCTCCGAGATCGACTGCCCCGTCTTCACCCTCGACGCCACATCCTCGAGCTGCGCCCGGAAAGACTTGTCTTTCTGTCGCCGCGCCAGGAGGTCCAGCGACCCAAGAATGGGCAAACCCGCCTTCACCAGCGTCAGAAACTGCTGGTTGAAGATAAGGAACGTGTCCAGCTTCACTTTTTTCTTTGTGCTGCCGCCCAGTACGTTCCGCGCCTTCACCGAGTAGACGTAATATCCCGCCTGCGAGAATCGCGACCGCAACTCCTCAGCCGTCGCAGCTGAGTGCGTCTGCTCCTGCACCTTGCCCCGTTCGTCCGCTAGCCTGATTACAAACTCAGTCAAAGTTCCGCCCCAAGTCAACCCGGTTCATAATATCCAATCCCTCCCATCTTAGACGGAGACCAGCCAGCAGCGTCTGTACAACGTACAGTGGTGTAGCGCACCGCAAACGCCTTCCCGCAATGGAGCCGCAACCACTCCGACCCGCAAACACAGGACTTCACTGGAGACGGCACCTGAATCCCTTTCGCTTCCTCACCCGCATCTTTATCGACGTATTCGGAATCACACATCCTACTCCGCAACAGGAACGCCGCGCCGCCTGGTTTATCTGCTCGCTGCTGGCCTTTATCGTGATCGGGATCCTTGTCGTCCTCCTTCTTCTTTATCGTCTCGGGCACCATCAGTGATGCTGGGTCGGACGCAAATGTACCGGGATTACCAGCAGCGTGACCAGAAATGTGTATTCATTTCGGACACTAAGAACCTTATAGTTTTGATGGGTCCTAGTCCGGCGCACATCCGGGGAGTCTGCTATGCGTGTCTTTGGATCTTCCGTTTCAGGTTCTTCAAGCTCCGTTTCTTCGGTAGCTGGTACCATCCCTCTCGGATCCGCTTCCCGCCCAAGTGGCGCCCGCCGGGGGCCACTCAGCCACCCTGCCATCCTGTTCCTGATTGCAATCGGAATACTTTTCGGCGGCTACGCTCTCGGTTACATCCCTCAGATTGGCAGCCTTCTGGAGGCCGCCGTCCGTTCCGGCGAAAAGACGGCCGTGCCTGCGCTAAGCCCGGTTTTCTACGGCATCGCCGGCCTGGTCGCTTTTCTGTTGCTTCTTGCGCTGTTGCGCTCCATTGACATGCTGCTGCGCGGAATACGGAATGCCTCGCCGCTCGCAAACCGCCCGGTGAAGTCGCTCGCGGAGTTCATTGAAGAAACAGCTGCCATCAACATTAGTGTTCGTGTCGCTCGTGAGGGATATCATCTGCTCCAGCCGCACTACCCAGGCTTGATGTGCATCAGCCTGGGAGACCGTTTGCGGAGCGATCTTCGGCTGGATGAGGAGGAGATCCTTCTTCTCGACGCAAAGCTGCTCACTCGATGCGATCGCCGTGACTGCTCTGCTGATGTCGCTGCAAACGCATCAGGATTGATCACAATCTCTGACCTGCTCCTCCGCGTCGAAGCCGCTTCGCCGGTCCACCTCGAACGGCCCTCGGGGTTGCGCGACCGTGCTACGGATAATGTGGGACCGGCTGTTCCGGTCCAAAAGCCTGGAATACCACCAGACCCGCGCAACCCAACCAGCGCCCAGCGGAAGGCGATCCATGCGGCAGCACTGCACGCCATTGAGTCCCGGTCCCTTCGCATCGCGCAGACCTCCGGGCTTAAGCGGCGGAACTCCGACTACGAAGGACCGCGCCGCCGGGCGACTGACAATCCCTCAAAGACGCCTGCCTATGATGGTCCATATCGGCGAGTGACCGACCAGATGGCGGCCTTCTCTGACCCATCATCGTTCGAGCATAAGGCAGAGTTCGATCCAGCGAGACTGAGTCGGCAGGATCCACTTTTTGGTCCGACACAAGGCAGACAGAGCTCCGCACCCGGGAGAAGAAACGACCGCTGACCGGCGTCTCTCGCAAGAGCGAGACAGCTAGGTCAGATCATCCGTGTCGAACCCCGGCACCTTGCGGCCGAGCGCCGAGAAGTCCCTTCGGCCTCCCACCAGGCTCTCTACAACTCCATCGATCTCCGCGTCAGTCTCGGCCACAGCGCTCATCCGCTCTGGACCGGTCGAAACCTCGATGCTTTCCAGCAGCACCGTTGCGTGGGCCATCGCAACGTGGTCCAGGTTCATGCCCTCAGGAGTCTTTGCTTTGATACCTACGTCGCGCGCGCTCACATGCAGCAACTCCGCGACGCTCTCCCGCAGTTCTCCGGCTATCGGTCCAATCTTCGGGGCGGCCAGTACCAGCACCGTATCTATATTCACGATGCGGTAGCCGGCGATCGCTACCTCTTCAAGCGCAGTCGCGAGGAAAATTGCTGAGTCGGCATTCTTCCAGCGCGGATCGCTCGGCGGAAAAAAACTTCCAATGTCGCCAGCCGAGACCGCGCCAAGCAACGAATCCGTAATCGCGTGCAGCAGCACATCACCGTCGGAGTGCCCCGCCAAACCTTCATCATGCTGAATCTTCAACCCGCCAATCACCAAGGGAACGCCGGTCTTGAAGGCGTGCGAGTCGAAGCCGTACCCGATCCTCATGCTCATTCCGACCTCTTCAGATAAAACTCCGCCAACTCCAGGTCACCCGGCTGCGTAATCTTGAAGTTTCGCGGCGACCCTGACACGACCACCACGGGAACTCCAGCCCGCTCCAGAAGACTCGCTTCATCTGTCCCCAGAAACTCATCGGCGGCGGCCTCTTCAAACGCCCGCTTCAGGGTCGCATAGCGTGCTCCCTGCGGAGTCTGCGCGTACACAACCCGTTCCCTCGGGATCGTTGACGTCACTAGCGCCCCATCGGCCGTCCGCTCCACCTGCTTGATCGTGTCTACCGCAGGTAGCCCGACGATTGCCGCGCCATGTTTTACCACCGCATCGATGGTGCGATCGATGGTGGCAGGATCGATCAGCGGCCTTACTGAATCATGTACCAGCACCACGTCATCCGCATCTGCATCGAGCGCGGTAAGCGCCCTGGCTACGGAATCCTGCCGATTTTCCCCGCCCCCGACGACATGGATCTTCTGGCCCAGATGGAAATCGCTGATATGCGACTTCATCCGCTCCATCTCGCTTGCTCGGACGGCGACGTAGATCGCGCTGACACGGTCGACCGCGAGAAACGCCCGCAGCGAGTGAATCAGGACGGGCACTCCGCCAATCATCAAGAACTGCTTGGGAGCAGCACCTGCAGAAACCAGAACTCCGCCCGCCGGATGACTCGTCGCCATCCGCGTTCCAATACCTGCCGCCGGAACAATCACATACACACGCATCGACCTAACTATACCAATCCGCACCGCTTATCCCGCCGGCGCACTCAAACTCTCGTCCTGTCGGCTGCCTTGTCGTCGAAGCGCAGCATCATCTCGTTCGTCTGTTTGAAGCCGCTCTTCTCGTAGATTGGCCGCCCGAACTTCGACGCGTGCAGCGTTATAACCTCGCATCCGCGCCGCCGCGCTTCGTCGACAGCGTTCCTCAAGAGTTTCTTCGCAAGCCCGCGCCCACGGAACTCAGGGGCGGTGTAAAAGTTCAGCAGATAGCCGCGAACCGGCTCCAACTGAAGAAAGTGTGGCGGAAATTCCATCAGCCAAAGGCCCGCACCGCCGACGACTTTGCTATTCTCGCTGGCCAGCCAGCCAATGTATTTGTCTTCAACCAGCTTGCCGCTGACCCACGGAACAAAGGCCTCAAACATCCTGGCCATGCGCTCGTCGTCCGGCTGCCCGGCATCGAGGAACATTTGCCGCCGCTGCTGACCGATCAGCTCCGCGTCTTCCGGGAGCGCTAAACGTATTTCGAACATCGATGCAGTATACCGGCGCGATACGATGGACTCGATGCCATCACCCGCACTTCCTTTCGCCCGCGAACATCTCCGCCCCGGCGACCGCATCTGCGCCGCCGTCTCGGGCGGAGCCGACTCTGTTGCCCTCTTGCTCGCGCTGCATGCTGCCAATCGGCAGCCGCGTGAGTCACTTGGCGTTGCCTTGTCGGTCGCCCACGTCCACCACCATCTACGTGGGAAAGAGGCTGACGCCGATGCTGCATTTGTGGCCGCGCTCTGCGCTCGTCTCGAAGTGCCTCTCCATGTCTTAAACGTCGACGCGCCGGTACACATCGAGCAGACCGGCGAGACATTGGAAGAGGCAGCCCGGAACCTCCGCTATGCAGCCTTCCAGCAGCTGATGAGCGCCGGCACGACTGACGCTATCCTCACCGCTCACACACTTGACGACCAGGCCGAGACGGTCCTGATGAAGCTCCTGCGGGGGGCGTGGACCGACGGTCTCAGCGGCATTTACCCGCTCATATCGCTCACGAAGCCCTTTACTGGCAGGATCATCCGTCCGTTTCTCTGTACCCGCCGCGAGCAGATCGAGACCTACCTCTGCGATCAGAATCAGCCTTGGCGCGAGGACTCCTCGAACTCGGACACGCACCACACCCGGAACCGAGTCCGGCACGAGCTGATTCCCACGCTTCGCACCTACAACCCGAACCTCGACCAGATGCTGGCGAACACAGCCGAACTTGCGCGGGAAGAAGAATTGCGCTGGCAGGCGGAACTCGCGCGACTGCTCCCGCAGATCCTGCTCCCGGGCAAGCCCGTTCGTGGCGGCGGTCGCGCCGTCAGGACCACACCCGGCGAAGCGTCGCTCGCCATTGAGATCGAGCGGCTTAGGGGCTTCGACCCGGCGCTCCGCCGTCGCATTCTGCGCGCCGCCGCCCGTCAGCTTGGCGCCCGCCTGAGCTTCGAGGAAACCTCCCGCATTCTTGCGCTCTGCGGTCTCCAATCGCACTCCACAGTAACGACACGGATTGGCGCAACGGTGCAACTTTCGCAGTATTTGCGAGCCGACCGCTCAATTCGGGAGCTTCGCCTCTTTCGCGAGACCCCTTGATTTGACGCATTTTGCCCAGATTCGCAACTTCCAGCGACGGAAAGTCGTCCAAAGCCGCTCGCCATGTTCACTTCCGGGAACCGACGTGCGCCTATTTTCGAGTAAAACCATGTATCCCGAATCGACGTACAAAAGAGTAGAATTACCTTCAATTGAATTGAGTGGTATGGCGGGAATTGATGTAGCAGGAACATCTCGTCTGGTCAAGAATCGTTGTGCCAGCTACACCGTCTAATCATGCAGCAACGTCTCACCCGGCCCGTACGGGACTGACCGGCTCGATCTAGTCGCCGCTGTCTCCACGCTGGAAGCAGTAAACGGAAGCAGAAAACGAGGAACGCATTTGAACTCCACCGTCAAACAAATTCTGATCTGGGTCTTCATGATCACCTGCCTCATCTGCCTTTGGCAGTTTGTCATTAAGGGCGGGGGCATGGGCCAGGACCACAATGTCAGCCTCTCCCAATTCCTAAATGACGCGGACCAGGGCAAGATCAGCGACGTCATCATCAACGATGGTGAAGTGACCGGCCACTATCGCGATCAGAAAGACCAGTTTCGCACTACCATTCCGGCCAACTACCCGGACATGTACAAGACCCTGCGCGAGCACGGCGTCTCCGTCACGATCAAGGACCACAATTCGAACCAGTGGGTCAGCCTCCTGATCTCGATCGCTCCCTTCGCGCTCCTGCTCGGCCTGTGGTTCTTTCTGCTTCGGCAGATGCAGTCGGGCGGCAACAAGGCGATGAGCTTCGGTAAGAGCCGTGCCCGCCTGCTTTCCATGCAGCAGAAGAAAATCACCTTCAAGGATGTTGCCGGCGTTGATGAAGCCAAGGAAGAACTGAAGGAGATCATCGAATTCCTTCGCGAGGCTCAGAAATTCCAGCGCCTCGGCGGCCGCATCCCCAAGGGTGTTCTGCTCGTCGGACCTCCCGGTACGGGTAAGACTTTGCTCGCCCGCGCGGTTGCAGGCGAAGCAAACGTTCCTTTCTTCAGCATCTCCGGCTCTGATTTTGTCGAGATGTTCGTCGGCGTCGGCGCAAGCCGCGTCCGCGATCTCTTCGAGCAGGGCAAGAAGAATGCTCCATGCATCATCTTTATCGACGAAATCGACGCTGTAGGACGCCACCGCGGCGCAGGCCTTGGTGGCGGGCATGATGAGCGTGAGCAGACCCTGAACCAGCTCCTCGTCGAGATGGACGGCTTCGAGTCGAATGATGGCGTGATCCTGATCGCTGCCACGAACCGGCCCGACGTTCTCGATCCGGCGCTCCTTCGTCCAGGCCGTTTCGACCGCCGCGTCATCGTCGATCGTCCTGACATCAAGGGCCGCGAAGAGGTTCTTCGCGTCCACTCGAAAAAGGTTCCGATGGCCGAAGACGTCAACCTCAACATCCTCGCTCGCGGAACACCGGGCTTCTCCGGTGCCGACCTTGCGAATATGGTGAACGAGGCTGCCCTTACCGCTGCTCGCTTTAACCGTAAAGCCGTCCATATGTTCGACTTCGAGACCGCCAAGGACAAGGTCCTCATGGGCGCGGAGCGCAAATCCATGCTCCTCACCGATGAAGAGAAGAAGGTCACCGCGTATCACGAAGCAGGCCACGTTCTCGTCGCTGCCCTTCGCGAACACTCGGACCCATTACACAAGGTCACCATCATCCCGCGCGGCATGGCTCTGGGCGTCACAATGCACCTGCCAACCGAAGACAAGCATACCGTCACAAAGGATTATCTCGAAACGCAACTCGCCGTCTTCATGGGCGGACGCTGCGCGGAAGAGATCTTCCTGAAGCAGATGACGACCGGCGCAGGCAACGACATCCAGCGCTCGACAGCAATGGCCCGCGCCATGGTTTGCGAGTACGGCATGTCGAAGCTTGGCCCGCTGACCTTCGGCAAGAAGGAGCAGGAAGTGTTCCTTGGCCGCGACATCGGCCAGGCGCGCGACTTCTCCGACGACACCGCGAAGCAGATCGACGAAGAGGTCCGTATCCTCGTCGACGCCGGTTATCGCTCCGCTTACTCGATCCTCGATGGCAATCACGACATCATGCATCGCATGTCCGCTGCTTTGCTTGAGCGCGAGACGCTCGATGCTGCCGAGATCAAGCTGATCATCGAAGGCAAGGCGCTTCCTGAAGCCCGTTCGCCGCTCTCTGCGGTCGACCCTGGCCCCGGCGGCGATGTCCAGAAGATCCTCAAGCCCGAAGGCGGGCGCAAGCCCGGCTTCGGCGATAGTCAGCCGTCCCCAGCATAACCAGCAGAACGAAGATGCAGCGAAAGGGCAGCCCTCAACGGCTGCCCTTTCGCTTTTGTTGCAACTGTCTTCTCAGATTCCCCACACAATATGCACCATTCACACAAACGGCCGATGCGACAATAGGTATGCCCGCATGAAGCGCCTCTACTTCACATTGCCGCTGCTGATCTCTTCTTTGCTTATAGGCTGCGGCTACCACACAGCTGGCTCCGCAACACATCTGCCAGCCGGAACCCGCACGATCGATGTGCCGATCTTCACTACGCGGGTGCAGAACTTCTCGACAGAAGTGGACTTCACCAAAGCCGTAGTCCGTGAGCTCGATACCCGCACTAAGCTCGTAGTCATGAACGGCGCAAACACCGATGCTGATGCACATCTCTCCGGCACGATTCTCACCCAGGCCATTGCCCCGCTTACCTACGACTCCGCCAGCGGGCAGACTGCCAGCTACCTCGTGACCATCACGGCGAAGGTGGTCCTGACTGCTCGGGACGGCCACATTCTCTACCAGAACGACGCGCTTCCCTTTCGCGAGCAGTACCAGTCCACGCAGGACCTGAACGGCTTCATTCAGGAAGACGGTCCCGCTGTCAGGCGTCTCTCGCAGGACTTCGCCCGCACCATCGTCAGCAACATGCTGGAGTCTTTCTAAGATGCTGGAGGCCCTCTGATGGCGGCGATGAAGTCCTTTGCATCAGTCGACCGCTTCCTCGCCGAGATCGCCAAGCCAAGCCTTCGCCCCGGCTACGTCCTCGTCGGCGACGAGGTCTTTCTCTACGACCGCTGTCGTCGCGGCGTTCTTTCCGCTCTCGTCCCGCCAGACGTCCGCGACTTCTGCCTGCATGATCTCGACCTCGCCGACAGCTCGATCTTCGAGATCCTTGACCGCGCGCAGACGCCATCGCTGATGGCGCCTTTTCAGGTCTTCTTCATCCGCGGTCTCAAGGCGCTTTATACGCGCGGCGCGAAGAAGGACGAGTTCGCGGCCATCGACGCCTACTTCCGCAGCCCGAACCCGCAAGCTCTGATCCTCTTAGTCGCCGACCATCTCCGCATTCCCACCGACCTCCGCAAAATGGACATGCAGGATAAAGATCGCTTCGAGCGCATCCGCGAGACGCTTGGTGACTGGTGCGGCATTGTCGAGCTCGCGCGCGTTGAAGAGTCAGACGCGATCCGCTGGGTCGCCGAATCGGCTTCAGCCCGCAACGTAAAGTTCGATCCTGATGCCGCCCGTCAGCTTGTCGACGCGCTCGGCGCGGACATGATGCTGATCGCGAGCGAGTTTGAAAAACTGCTGCTCTACGTCTCTGCGCCTGCGAACGCGACCGACACCATCGCCAGGAATCACGTCACGCTTGGCGATGTCGAGACGATGGTACTCGCCGCCAAGCAGCGCTCGCTCTACGAGCTCACGGACGCAATCTCGCAACACGACCGCCCGCGCGCCCTCGCCCTGCTCCATGGTCTGCTCAACGCATCCGACGGAGGCGAAGACGCCGCCATCGGACATCTCTATATGCTCGCCCGTACCTTCCGCCAGATGCTCATTATCAGCGAGAAGAACGTTCGCGACTCACGCGCCATCTGGCAGGTGCTGTGGCAGGGCTTCCGCATGCCGCCCTTCGCCGCAGAAGACCTGATCCGTCAGGCCCGCCGCTACAAGTCGCGCCGCGAACTCACGCGCGCCATCCGCCTCGTCGCCCGCGCCGATCTCGAACTCCGCAGCAGCCCTGCGAACAAGCTTCTGGTGCTCGAGCGGCTCATCCTCGACCTCGCAGCCGAGCCCAGCCTGCTCTCCTATAACGCTTCGCACCAGTTCGCCATGGAGCTTTAGCTGCTACCTGGCGCGATCCGATCTCCACGACCGGAGGAATGGCCAGAGGTCGTCGTAAAGGACGTGCAGTCTTTTGCCACATTCCTTCTTGAAAAACTACAGCAATGAGGTAGAGTACCCGGAGCGACATTGCTCTCGCGGAGGCTGACGGTGTCAAAATTTCGTCATCTGTTTGCTTTTCTCTTACTGCTTTGCGCGCTCACCGCCGGTGCGCGAGACCTTCATGCGGACGACGCAGCGGAGGCGGCCTATGACCCTCACCATGTGGATGGGAGCAAGTTAGGGGGCGATCTGCGCCTCTTCGGAAACTGGCTTGTAAAAGGTGGCGATGATCCTTCCTTCGCCCTGCCGGATTATGATGACAGCCGATGGCAAGTCTCCCCCTCGTATCACAGACTTGTCGACTCTGGCATCCGCGATCAGCCGATTGTCTGGTACCGGGTGCATGTTCAGGTCCCTGCAACCAGCACCGACATCTCCCTCTTTATGTACGGATTTCAGGGCAGTATGGAAGCCTACGTCAATGGTGTCAAAGTTGGTGGACTGGGGGACATGCGTGACGGCGGCGAACGTAGACTCAACGACCGTTACTACAGAATGCCAATTCCGCCTGCTGTGCTCAATGACGGCAATCTGGTCATCGCGGTCCGAGGTGCAATTGGAAAGTGGACAAGTGGAGAGCGGTACAACGGAGGAATGGTATCTGCTCGTATCGGGCTTTCTGGTGGACTCAGTGACGATGTCCAGCTTGAATTGTTTAAGAACCTTAGCTCGAACTGCCTCCACCTTGTTCTTCAGGTAGTTCTCTTGCTCGTACTCATTGCGTTTCTATCTGCGCTGCCCGCGCAGACCGAGTACAAATTCCTTATCGCTAGCTTCGCTTTTTCCTGTGCACAGAATGCGATTGGAATTGCCTCTGTTCTAGACGTCGACTTTCTTCCAACCGTCTTTATGCAATTCTTTACCACAGCCACAATTCAACTGGCATCGACTCTCGCTCTGCTCGAATTCATCCGAATAGTGGTGGGAAAAAGCGGGCGCGTTTGGATCAGAGTGATCCAGGGCTCGATCACCATAGCCAGTGTCCTCTACTGCCTGTGGATTTATATACTCTATGTCGAAAGGCAACCTCTACATCATACCTTGGCGATCGCTCACAATATAGTTCAGGCCCTGCTGTGGCTTCCCTTGATTGTTATTCTCCCCATCCTCATCCTCCGGAGTTGGCTTGCGGAGCGAAAAGCTTTTGCAGCTTGGCTCTTATTTCCCGTGATTTTGTTGTGCGGTCTCCATGCATATCTTCAACTTGGAAGTGTCCTGTATTTTCTCAAACTTGTCTCAACCTATCCATCGCCAAATTTCCCTACAAAAATAATCTCTATAAATTGGGATGAGGTGGTCGACGCGATTGTAGAACTGACAATCCTTGTCTACATCATCCTGCGCGTCGTTCGGACTGTACGCGAGGGAGCACGTTATGCCTCCGAGGTTGAGGCTGCACAGACCGTACAGAAGGTCCTGCTCGCGCGATCACGGGAAGCGACGCCCGGATTCAGGGTAGACACTGTCTATCTTCCGGCGAGTGAGGTCGGCGGCGATTTCTTCCTCGTCTCTCCCGGAGCGGACGGCTCACTCGTAGCCATCGTCGGAGATGTAGCCGGCAAGGGGATGCTCGCGGCCATGCGCGTCTCCGTCATACTGGGAATCCTGCGCCGGGAGGACTCCCGCGAGCCGGGCACCATTCTTTCTCGTCTGAACGATGCCATGATGCTGCAAGGCGACATGGGGCTTACCACAGCCTGCTGTGTCCGCATCGAGCGAGATGGCCGCTACTCTGTTGCCAATGCCGGTCACATTTCTCCGTATATAGCGGGCCGGGAGGTCGCAACCGCCGGCGCTCTTCCGCTCGGAATCGCGCTGGATCAGGAGTATGTGGAATTCGAAGGATGGCTGGCGAAGGGTGAGGCCCTTGTGCTCATGTCTGATGGAGTCGTCGAAGCGCGATCCTCCTCCAAGGAGCTCTACGGCTTCGAGCGGCTGTCTGCGCTGACCAGACTTTCCGCAGCCGAGATAGCAAATGCCGCGAAACTCTTCGGCCAGGAAGACGATATTACAGTGTTGTCTCTGGTGTGCGTGGCTTAGGTCTGGCGTGCATGGCTGAGGGCTGGCGATCCGGCAATCGGTAAAGAAGGATGTATTTCCTACATACCTATCAAATTCTGCATCTCACTCAGTGCTGTGAAATTTACTTGCACGGAGAACGCATGATTATCCTTCTTATCGTCTTGATCCTGGTCTTTGGCTTCGGCGGAATGCGCATGGGCCCAGGCCTCGGGTATTACGGAGGCGGCGGGATCAGCACGATTCTGCTTATCGTCCTGATCCTTCTTCTTCTTCACGTCATCTGAGGCATCCAACCCGACTGCGTCATCCTTCGCGCTGCAGCACGGAGGATGGACATTCATCTGGGCACTTCTTTCATCATCCGCACAACTTCAATTCTCTCGCCATCCTTCACGGGCACTAGAATCCTTTCGGTCTCGATGTATCCCTTGAGCTTGTACAGACTAACGCCTGCCAGCGTACTCCCCATCTCCAATCGCGTGAAGCCTGCGTCCTCGGTGGCCTTTTCAGACATTTCCAGGATCAGACTTCCAAGCCCTTGCCGGGCAAACGCAGGATGAACGAAGATTGCCCGAATCTTTGCTGCGTCGGTGACCGGGTTTAGCAGTTCCGGCTCGATGATTCCTACCTGACGATCGCCGCCATAAAGCGTCTTACGTCGGCTCCATCCTCCACATCCTGCCAGTCTGCCGTCTTCTGCAGAAGCGATGAAGTAAGTTCCGTCTGCAATCAACTGACTATCTACAGTGAAGACTGTCGCCAGTGCCGCCTCTCGCTCCGCGGGCGAGTACTCCACCTGCAGTTCGCGTACCGAAGCTGAAATCAGCTCCGTGATAGCGGGAATGTCCTGCACCGTCGCGATCTTGAATTGAAATGGCATCCAGTCAGTCTAACGTTAGCTTGACCGGACAGAGTGCAACGCCGCAGTCCACTTGTCGAAGCGATAGAGCACCATCTACACTCCACGCATGACCCGATCCGCTCTGAAACTTCTCGCACTCCTCGTGCTGCTTCCGCTTGCCGCCACTTCAGCCCGTACGCAGGATTGGGCTAAGGCTAAACTCGAGAAGTCTCCGCGCCACCGCGAATGGGTGACCCTGAAGCACGATGGCCGTAGCCTGCAGGCTTACGTCGTCTATCCAGAGGTCAAGCAGAAAGCCACGGTCGTCGTGTTGATCCATGAGATCTTCGGCCTCAGCGATTGGGCGAAGGAGATGTCCGACGAGCTTGCTGCCGCGGGATACATCGTCGTCGCGCCCGACCTGCTCAGCGGCATGGGCCCGAACGGTGGCGGCTCCAGCGAGTTCACCAGCCAGGAGACAACAGTGAAGGCCGTCTCCGGTCTTGACGCAGATGTAGTTACGGCGGACCTTGACGCCGCAGCGGACTACGGAGAGAAGCTGCCCTCGGCGAATGGCAAGCTCGCGGTGGCAGGATTTTGCTGGGGCGGCGGCAAGACCTTCCTGTTCGCGACGCATCGCAAAGATCTCTCCGGCGCGTTCGTCTTCTATGGGCCACCGCCTCCAGACGTTTCCGGCATCACCGCTCCTGTATATGGTTTCTATGCAGGGAGCGACGCCCGCATCAGCTCGACCGTTCCCGATACCACGGCATCCATGAAGGCTGCCGGGAAGAGGTACGATCCCGTCATTTACGATGGCGCAGGTCACGGGTTCATGCGGGCGGGCGAAGATCCGTCCCCGTCAACCACGCCGGAGAACAAGAAGGCCCGGGCTGACGGGTTCACGCGCTTAACCATGCTGCTCAAGCAGATCGATCAACAGGCAGCATTGAAAGGCTCGCTTCATACCGGCGGCGCGGTAAAGCAGGCGAAGGTCTCAGCTCCGGTCGAATGTGAGCATGGTGGATCGAGCCGGGATAAAGCCGTGGCTGCGATAATGTAGGGATGACTCGCTCCCCGACTCACCTGCAGGACCAGCTCGACGCCATTACAGCGAAGACGCGCGGGCTGGTCCAGGCGGAGAGGCTCGCAATCTCCGAGCAGGCTACGGCGGAGTTGTTCGCCTCCGGCATTGAAGAGTTAATCCTGCAGCCGGGAGTGAAGGCTCCTGAATTTCGGTTGATGGATTCAACCTCGCGCAAGCTGGTCAACTCCGCCGATCTGCTCGCGCTGGGGCCGATGGTTGTGAGCTTCTTCCGCGGACGCTGGTGTCCTTACTGCGTGACCGAACTCGAAACCTGGCGCGAGCTCGGGCCGGAGCTTCGCAGGCGCGGCGCTTTCTTCATCGCGATCTCGCCCCAGACTACGCGGCAGAATAACTTCATGATCGAGCAGCACGCGCTGACCTTCCCGGTAGTCACCGATCCGAGTGCCGAAGTCGCGGAGAGGTTCGGCGTGGCGTACTCCATCTCGCAGGCGCAGCGGCTCTATTACCAGAGCATCCTGATCAACATCCCCTTCAACAACGCGGGGCTGAGCTATCACAACGCCACAGAGGCAAGCTGGCGGCTTCCATTACCCGCAACGTTCCTGGTGCATCAGGATGGTGTTATAGCTTACAGCCAGGCCCATGCAGATTTCCGCGTAAGAACTGAGCCTGCGGAGATCCTGGCACTGCTCTGACCGGGAGTCAGCAGCCGACTTTGCGCCGATTCGAGACAATTGTCCGGCCCACAGGCGCGGGACTGGAATCCGCGCCTGTCCAGGGCTGACATGCGGGACACCAGTATGTGGACCGCGCCTGCTCCCCCTGCTTGCGCATCATGATGGCCGTGCCGCAACGCCGGCACTCCTGCCCCTGCCGCCCGTAGACCCACAGTCGCTCCTCGCGGTTAGCTGCATGAGTCGTCCGCCGGTTGCCGGAGTAGGTAATGATGCCATCGCCCGAGCCGTCCAGCACATTCGCCTGCATGTAGCGCTGCGAGAGTTCCGCCATCGTCTTCATCTCGCGCTGCGTGATGGTACTCATCGGCCGGAATGGGTTCACGCCTGCGGTAAAGGGCACCTCACTCTTGTAGACGTTTCCCAGCCCCGCCATCACGCGCTGGTTCAACAGCACCACGGCAATTTCAGCCTGCGGGTTTGCGGCCCCATACTCCGCGAGACGTCGCACTCCGGTTTCAACCGTGAACTCATCCGACAGAATGTCGGGGCCAAGCTTCGGAATCTGCGAGTAGCGCTCCAGCGAGCGGGCGGTGTGAAACTCCGCAACTGGCACGTTGAAGGCAACAGCTTCGAAGTCGGCGGTGCGGATGACGGCGCGCATACGATCGCGCCCCATCCACCACTTTTCACCCGTGCGATAGATGTGCCAGCTTCCGCTCATCAGCATATGTGTGACGAGTATGAGATCTCCCGAGAAGTGGATCAGGCACCACTTCCCGCGCGACTCTACCTTCTCGACCGTTCTGCCCGTGAGAGGTGCATCGTCGTTCACGCGGGCAAGCGGCGCGAGTCCTGTGTCGAATCCGGTGACAATCTTGCCGCCGATGGCGCGTTGCAGTGCGCGGGCCGCCCGATAGATTGTGTCGCCTTCAGGCATTAGGGCGAACCTCTATGTGCCTGCCCGGCAAGGATGGCAGATTGTGCCTGACATTGAAGCCCATGGGAGCGGCCTGGAAACCGGCATCAAGCAGGATTCGTGCAATCGGATGCTCGGCAACGGCGATGCCGTTGATCGAGGTAATTAGCATCCCCGAGCGATCGTTGCCTGAGCCGCTCTCAAGCTGAACGCGGCCCACGAGGAACTCCGCGAGCGCACGAGCATCCTGCGAACGCTGCGGCTCTTCTTCAGAGAGGAAGACCTGCAGGTTAGGATTGCCGCGACGCAGGTACGCGATCAACGAGCCATTACACAGAATGACGCGGGCTCCCACGCTGCGCGTCAGGGAGGAGCTTGCGTCAGGCGCGGCAGGCCACCGCAGCAACGAGCCATACGGATTTGCGGGATCGGTCGCCGCAAGCTGCACCATCTCCGACTTGCCCGGTTCCGGCTCTGAACGCAAAGACCGCAGCAGATCGACAGCCGCAGGCATCGCAAACTGCGTCGCTCCAAGATCGGCGGCGAAGTAGCCACGCCGCACCTTGCCGCTCTCTTCAAGCGCCTTCATCACGTCGTAGATGGCGGAGAAGCCGCCGGGGAGATTCTCGGCGTGCGCAGTCTCGCGGAGAACCACGCCGTAGCGCGTGAGCAGTTGCTGCGCGATCGCATGAGACCAGTTCGTGGCGGAGCGGTCGCTTTCGAACGCAACCGATTGCAATGCCCAGCGGCCTTGCGCCGTAGGCGGCGTCGTTCTCCGCGAACGAAAGGCGGTCTGATTATGGACGCGCTTTGGCTGCCGCGAACTGCTCTGCGAGGGTCGGGCACAATAAGCCCTGAGTGCGGCGAGGCCGTCGTTCCGAAGCTGCCCACGCCACACCAGGTTCCAGATCGCATCAAGCGTCTCGCCGGGATACCCACCGCCAAGAGCATCGTGAATGTCTCCGAAGAAGGACGCCCCGTGCTGCGAGAGATAAGCAATCACCGCCGCTTCCTTCTCCGCCGCGCCCGCATAGCTTTCAGTTTCCTGGTCCCGGCTCCCGGTTCCCTGCGTTATCGGCCAGAGCTGTGGCAGCTTTTCTGCAAGGTAGAGGCCGATGCGGCCATCGCGTTCACCGATGGGATCGAGTCCAGCCCATACGACCTCGCCTGCGGCGATCAGCGTGTCGAGATCGGACGGCTTGTAGTTCAGAATCCGCGCCGGGAGTACCTCGGTCTCAAGTATCGACGCGGGCAATGGGGCGCCCTGCAGGTTTTCAATCACATCGAGTAGTGCATCCAGCCCACGCCTTGGCTGGATGACTCCCTGCCACCGCATGAAGAGCCTTGCCAGGGTACGCTGCTCAACCGGCTCGACTTCCTTCCGCAGGCGGGCCAGGGATCTCCTGCGGATCGTCCGAAGCACTTCGTTGTCGCACCACTCCCGATGGATACCGCCGGGGCGGAAACCGCCTTCGACGATGCGGCCAGTGCCTACCAGCCGGTTCAGCGTAACCTCTACCGTTGCGGGTGCAAGGTCGAAACGCTTGGCTGCTTCGTGCGTTGTGAAAGGGCTATGCGTGCGGCCATAGCGGCGAAGCAGATCGAAGAGCGCTTCAGGCACTGCATTGAGGAACGCCGAAGGCAAGCCAGGAGGCAGAGGAACTCCCAAAGCGTCGCGATAGCGTCCCGCATCTTCAACAGCGATGAAGCGCTTCTCGCCAGCGACCGTGACCTCGAGAACACGCCGCGCACGCATCAGTCGCGTGACGGAGTCTGCGACCTCTTCGGTGACACATCGGCGTAGCAGTTCCCCGCGAGTCAGGTCGCCAAGGCGTAGTAGCAGATCATGGACGCCATCCATCGTCTTCGCCCTGTAAGTGTCTGCAAGGCACTGCAACTGCTCTTCGGTCTCTTCGATTGCGTTGAGATCGAGGAGTTCGCGAAGGTCGGCATCGCCCATCAACTCACGAAGCTGGTCCTGGTCGATCGAAAGCGCCTGTGCCCGCCGTTCAGCGAGTGGCGCATCGCCATCGTAGATATAGTTCGCGACGTAGCTGAAGAGCAGCGCAGCAGCAAAAGGCGATGGCGTTCGCGAGTCCACAGTGTGAACGCGCAGCGAGCGATTGCCGATCGCACGCAGCGTCTCCATCAACGCAGGCATGTCGAAGACGTCGCGCAGACATTCGCGATAGGCCTCAAGCAGGATCGGGAAGGATGCGTAACGCGAAGCAACAGCCAGCAGATCGTACGCTCGCTTACACTGCTGCCAGAGCGGAGTGCGGCCATCGGCCCTTCTACGTGGCAAAAGCAAGGCTCGGGATGCGGACTCACGGAACTTCGCAGCGAACAGAGCAGTCGAACCGAGTTGACGCAACACCAGCTCCGCGGCCTCTTCGGGTTCGAGCAGCAGATGCTCAATCCGCGGAGCTTCATCGGCTTCCGGGAAGCGAAGCACGAAGCCGTCCTCGCTCCACATCGTCTCGACCTCCATGCCATTGTTCGCGCGAATCTTCGCCGTCGCGGCCATCGCCCATGGAGCGTGAATGCGGCTGCCAAAGGGTGTCAGAACGCAGACGCGCCAGTCGCCCAACTCATCGCGAACACGCTCGACGACGATGTTGCGGTCATCCGGAACAGTGACCGTGGCGATCTCCTGGTCGGCAAGATAACGAAGAACATTCTCGGCGGCGCGTGGCTCAAGATCATGCTCGGTGGTGAGCTGCGTAATTGCCACGCTGCGCGGCATCTCGCGGAGCTCTCGGATGAGCGCGCCGATGCGGCGGCCAAACTCAAGTGGCCGGCCCGCACGGTCGCCATGCCAAAAGGGCATCTTGCCGGGATCGCCGGGTGCGGGCGAGACGAGCACGCGATCGTGCGTGATCTCATCGATGCGCCATGTGGATGCGCCGAGGATGAACGTGTCGCCGGTGCGCGACTCAAAGACCATCTCTTCGTCGAGCTCGCCAACGCGGACAGGTTTGTTGCGCTCACCCGAAAGAAAGACGCCGTAAAGGCCGCGATCGGGAATCGTACCGCCATTCAAAATAGCGATGCGCTTTACTCCCGCTCGCGGGGTGATCCAGTTGCGAGTGCGGTCCCAGGTGATGCGCGGGCGGAGCTCGGCGAACTCGTCCGATGGGTAACGCCCCGCGAGCATGTCGAGCACGCCATCAAAGACGCTTTGGCTCAAGCCCGCGAAGGGAGCCGCGCTTCGCAGCAGCGCGTACAAAGCTGCATAGCTGATCCCCGGCGACTCCTCTTCTTCAGACTTCGCTTTGCTTCGCTTCTCCGCATCCGCAGCTCCGAGCGGCGGGTGCGCAATGATGGCCACCATCTGCTGCGCCAGCACGTCGAGCGGGTTGCGCAGGAAGCGCGTCGACTCCACATGACCTTCGTGCATGGCTCGCGTGACAGCGGCGCAGGCAATCAGGTCGGCGCGGTATTTGGGAAAGATGATGCCGTTCGAAGGCGCTCCCACCTGATGGCCTGCACGGCCGATGCGCTGCATCCCGCTTGCGACAGAAGGCGGCGCTTCGATCTGGATGACAAGGTCAATCGCTCCCATGTCGATGCCCAGCTCAAGCGACGATGTCGCGACCAGCGCCTTGATCTTTCCAGCCTTCAGCAGCTCTTCAATCTCGCTTCGTTGCGCCGCAGCTAACGAGCCATGATGCGCCCGGGCGATAGGTTCTCCCGCCAGGTCGTTCAATGCTCCTGCGAGCCGTTCGGCGACCCGGCGAGCGTTCACAAAAATAAGCGTTGAAGTGCGTTCGCGAATGATCTCAAGCAGGCGCGGATGGATCGACTGCCAGATCGAAGTCCGCTTCGGACCTTGCGATGCCGGGCCGCTGGGCAGTTCCTCAATTTCGCCGAGCTTAGCCATGTCTTCGACCGGCACTTCCACCCTCAACTCAAGCAGCTTGCGTGCTCCGGCGTTCACGATCGTCACGGGACGATAGACCGGACCGGCGGCATCTGAAGGCGCAGCGGGATCCTGCGCCACTTCCATCAGCACTTCGGAAACCTCGCCTTCGACATTGGCAATGAGTCCTTGATCCGCACCGGATTTGATGGCGTCTGCCTTGGTGCTTGCCCCTCCCAGGAAGCGAGCGACTTCTTCGAGCGGGCGCTGCGTTGCCGAAAGACCAATGCGCTGCAGGCTGCGCCCCGTCAGGGCTTCCAGCCGCTCGATCGAAAGCGCCATGTGCGCCCCGCGCTTGCTCGGAACGAGAGCGTGGATCTCGTCGATAATGATGGTCTCGACCGAACGCAAAGACTCCCCGACTTCGGACGTCAGTAAAAGATAGAGCGACTCCGGCGTGGTGATCAGGATGTCGCCCGGATGCCTGCGGAATCGCGCACGTTCCTTCGGCGACGTGTCGCCGGTGCGAACGCTGATCTCCGGCATCCTGAACGCGACATCGTCCCGTTGGGCCATGTTCGCAATGCCCTGCAAGGGTGACCGCAAATTTCGTTCCACGTCAGCGGCAAGAGCTTTGAGCGGCGAGATGTAGACGACGCGGCACCCACACTCGGCGGTCGCGGACGTCTGCATCATCAGTTTATCGAGGCACCACAGGAAGGCTGTAAGAGTTTTGCCGGTGCCGGTAGGCGCAAGGATGAGTGTAGATTCGCCCCGCGCGATTGCGGGCCAGCCTTCACGCTGCGGCGCCGTTGGCCCATCGAACACCGCGCGAAACCATGCGGCAGTGATTGGGTGAAAGAGCGCGAGTGCGGCTTCGGCGCTCGACGCTGGCGGATCAGCCACAAGTTCAGCGGCCCTCTTCGCATCACCAGGTGATAATGCCTTCTGCTTGTTCTTCCCCGGCTTGACAGGCGCTGACGGCATCGCTCATTAGAGTACAACTCATGCTCAGGAAGTGGTCTGCAAGCCTCGCCCGTCATTCACGCTACAGGCAAAATCGGAGGATTCTTCGCTTCGTGCACAATGGCGGCGAAGGCAGAATAGTTCCTGCGCTTGGTCTACGGCTTCATCTTGCTGAACAGTTGAAGCTTCGTAACGTCGTTGAAGATCACCATCACGGCGAAGACGATAAGGCAGACGAATGCCACCTGGTAGACGCGTTCCTTCACCTGCTGGTTGATGTCGCGGCGCATCGCCGACTCGATCAACAGGAAGAGGATCATCCCGCCATCAAGGATTGGAATGGGCAGCAGGTTGAAGATGCCAAGATTGATGCTGATCATCGCCATCAATCGCAGCAGCGTCCAGATGCTGTCGCGCGCGGCCATTCCGACCTGCTGGCCGATGCCGATAGGACCCTGCAGCGACTTCGGCGAGACCCGGCGCTCCGCCATGCCCTTGAGCACGTCGCGAATCATCAAGGCGCTCTTCAGGTTCGCGTCGGCGGAATCTGCAACGGCTGCCCCAAACGGAAGCCTGTCCACATGGACGGGAGGCCTTACAAATGTGAAGCCGAGACGATAACCCTTTGTGCCATCGGAGGTCGTCTGCTCGGGTGTAACCGGCAACGTCTGCGAGACCCCGTTACGCAGAATTGCGAGTTGTGCGGGCTTGCCCTTCTGGTCCTGCATGTAAGCGAGCAGCATGGCGACGCTGTGAACCTCGATGCCGTCGATCGACTCGATCTCGTCTCCAGGCTTCAGTCCAGCCTTCGCCGCCGGCATACCAGGAACGACCTCAACGACGGTCACCGGCATGTTCTGCGCGCGCGGCACCAGGCCGAGATGCTGGAGCAGGCTTACGATGTCTCCAGAGGATGCATCGGACTCAGTCGCCGCAACCTGGATGTTTGTGTCGACACGTCTGCCCTCGTGCACATAAGACAAAGGCACGGTGCGGTTCATGTTCAGCAGCGACCGCATCGCGATCGCCTCCCAGTCGGGGTTCTCGGTGTCCGCATAGTGAACGATGCGGTCGCCGGGCTCGATGCCTGCCTTCGCCGCCGGGGTGTCACGTATCGTGTAGTCGTTCGTAGCCGCGCCCGAGAGGTAGTCGTCGATCTCATGGTGGAACATCGAGACAAGCGTCATTAGGAAGAGCGCAAGGATGAAGTTCGCCACCGGCCCAGCGAGCGCGATCAGCATCCGCTGCCAGCGTGGATGAGCATTGAAGTCGCCGGGATCGCCGCTGGGAGCCTCGCCCGGAGCGTCGCCCGACATCTTCACATACCCGCCAAGCGGAAGGATGTTGATCTGGTAGTCGGTGTCGCCGCGGCGAATGCCTACAAGCTTCTTGCCGAAACCAATTGCGAACGTCTCCACGCGCACGCCGCACCACTTGGCCATGATGAAGTGGCCAAACTCGTGGACGAGGACCATGATGCCGAGGACGACGAGAAGCTCGATAACTGTGACCATAAAAAGACGAAGACCCTCAAGACTTCATTGATACCGTGCCCTGTCAGCTCCGGACCAGCCTGCCGCGTTCGATCGTGGCACGAGCCCGCTCCCGTGCTTCTTTATCGGCCAGCAAAACCTCGTCGATAGACACGGGCCGCGCGGCAGATGTCGCCGCGAGCACCTCTTCAATTGTACGCGGAATGCCCATAAACGGTATCTCGCCGGCAAGGAAGGCGGCGACCGCAATCTCATCCGCGGCGTTAAGCGCGATACAGGCCGTGCCGCCAGTCTCAGCCGCTTCGTAAGCCAGCCGGAGGCAGGGAAAGCGCTGGAAGTCAGGCGGCGAGAAGTTCAGGTAGTTGAGCGTCTCGATGTCGAAACTCATGTCGGACGGAACACGTTCCGGATAAGCCAGAGCATAGAGGATGGGAAGACGCATGTCCGTCACCGAGAGCTGGGCCAGGATGCTGCCGTCGACGAACTCCACTAGCGAGTGGATCGTGGACTGCGGATGCACGGTGACGCGTACCTTGGAAGGCGACAAGTCAAAGAGGCGGCAGGCCTCGATCACCTCGAAGCCTTTGTTCATCATTGTCGCCGAATCGATCGTGATTCTCTGCCCCATAACCCAGGTAGGGTGCTTCAACGCCTGCGCGGGAGTGATGCGTTCGAAGTCCACAAGCGGCGTACTGCGAAACGGGCCGCCTGACGCCGTCAACCATATCTGCTTCACTTCTGAGTGTTGGCCCGCGCGCATGCACTGGTGCACGGCATTGTGCTCGGAATCGATGGGGATCAGCGCTGCTCCATGCTTGAGCGCTGCCGCGATGATGATCTCGCCCGCTGCAACAAGACACTCCTTGTTTGCCAGGCCGATCGTCTTGCCCGCGCAGACCGCCGCGTAAGTCGCTTCCAGGCCCGCCACACCGACAATCGCAGACACCACAAAGTCCACTTCGGCGAGCGTTGCCGCGTAGGTCGCGCCTGAGTTCCCCCAGACAACTTCGGTCGAAGACGTGCCATGCGCGCCAAGCCTGCGGCTCAGGTCGGCAGCGAGTTCCTCCGTTGCAACCGAGACTACTCGCGGGAGCCAGCGAATGCACTGCGCGAAGACGGCTTCCAGGTTGGTTCCCGCTGCCAGCGAGACCACCCTGTAGCGCTCAGGGAAACTTTCGACGATGGAGAGAGTGCTCTTGCCAATGGAACCGGTAGAGCCAAGAATGGCGAGCTTCTTCACAATCTTTCTATCATCTCAGATTCCGGCTATGGGCGACACCTGTTCGCTGCTCTGTAAGGCTTATGACACAAGCTCAGAACCTGCTGATATGCAGCCAGTCCTTGATGAGTAATGCATACCAGAGCACAGGAGTCGCGAGCAGCAACGCATCGATACGGTCGAGGATCCCGCCATGGCCAGGCAGCATCGTCCCGGAGTCTTTTACATCGGCTCCACGCTTGATTGCCGATTCAAGCAGGTCGCCAAGTTGCGCGGCAGCGTTCACTATAACGGCGAGCAGCAACAGTTGCCAGAGTGGCTCCTGGATATGCAACACCAGGTTGCCGCGAGCGGAGAGCGCGTCCCCGATCCAAAAAACGCAGGCCGCAATCAGCATCGATCCTACAAGACTGGCAGCGGAGCCTTCCCATGTCTTGCCGGGGCTTAGCTTCGGAGCGAGCTTGTGCCTGCCGAAGTGCCTGCCGATGTAGAGCGCTGCAATATCGCCCGCCCAGACGCAGACCATCAGGAAGATGAGCAGTGGTTTGCCGTCGTCGCGATTCCAGATCAGCGGCAGCAAAGACATCGTGTACGCGATGTACACGAGGCCGAAGAGTCCGGCGCTGGTATCCAGCAGAACACGCTTCAGCGGGGCGCGAAACCCGCTTACCGCAAAGAGAACGAAGCCGAGCGCGCTGAAGACGGGCAGCTGCGCCTCTATGGGCCACGCGTAGGTGACGACGAAGACCATCGCAGTCGCGCCAGCCATCCACCAGAATGGAATCCTCGCGCCGGAGAGATCCGCCAATTGCAGATACTCGTACACGGCAAGCTCGGCGACCAGAGCGGCGAAGAGCGTAATCATCCACAGCTGCCCGAAGAAGACGATGGCAAAGACGAGGGCGATGAGGACGACAGCGGTGAGGATACGTTTCATTGTGCTGCTTCAGGATAACTGGAAAGCCGCCGCGCTATCGCTGTGTTATGCGATGGCGGCAGTCACCAGAGCCTGCGCTTCACTCTGAATCCTCTTGAGATGGTCTTCGCCGTGGAAGCTTTCGGCGTAGATCTTGTAGACGTCTTCGGTGCCTGAAGGCCGCGCCGCAAACCAGCCGTTTTCCGTGGTCACCTTCAAGCCACCAATTGCCGCATGGTTCCCGGGAGCTTCAGTAAGGATCGCGGTGATTGGTTCGCCTGCAAGCTCCTTCGCTGTGACCTGCGCGGGAGAGAGCTTCGAGAGTTTCGCCTTCTGATCTTTGGTAGCTGCGGCATCAATTCGCTGATAGACGGGAGCGCCATACTTCGCGGTGATCTCTCCGTAGAGCTGGCCAGGATCTTTGCCGAGCTTCGCCGTCATCTCCGCAGCGAGGAGCCCGGGGATCAGGCCGTCCTTGTCGGTCGTCCAGACTTCACCGTTGCGGCGGAGGAAGGTCGCGCCGGCGGACTCTTCCCCCACAAATCCGAGCGAACCGTCGATAAGGCCATCGACAAACCACTTGAAGCCGACGGGCACTTCTAGGATCTTGCGGTCGATGCCTTTAGCGACGCGATCGATGATGCTTGACGAAACCAGCGTCTTACCGATCGCCGTCTCCGCACCCCAGCCAGGGCGGTTGGTGAAGAGATAGTTAATGCAGACGGCGAGGTAGTTGTTCGGGTTAAGCAGGCCGGTGGATGCAGTGACGACACCGTGCCGGTCATGGTCCGTGTCGCACGCCCACGCGACATCGAACCTGTCTTTGTTTGCGATCATCGACGCCATGGCGAAGGGGCTGGAGCAGTCCATGCGGATGCGGCTGTCCCAGTCGAGAGTCATGAAGCGGAAAGTTGAGTCTACCGCTTTATTGAGTACTTCGAAGGGCAGGTTGTACTTCTCAGCAATACGTGGCCAGTAGAAGACGCCGGCGCCGCCGAGCGGATCGACGGCAAGCTTCAGGGTCGTTCCCTTCAGCACGTCGAAGTCTATGACGCTGGCGAGGTCGTTAACGTAGGTGGTGATGTAGTCGTGGCGCTTTGTCGTCGACGCATTCAACGCCTTCGCATAAGGCACACGCTTCACGTCCTTCAACCCGCCCGCGATCAGATCGTTTGCACGGTTCTCGATCCACTTTGTAGCCGTCGTATCGGCCGGGCCGCCGTTGGTGGGGTTGTACTTGAAGCCGCCATCCTCGGGCGGATTGTGCGAAGGCGTAATGACGACCCCGTCGGCAAGATTAAAACGCCGTCCTCGGTTATAGGTCAGGATCGCATGCGACAGCGCGGGCGTCGGCGTATACGCAAGCTGCTCGTCAATCATCGTCTCGATGCCATTTCCGGCGAGCACTTCGAGCGCCGTGGCAAAGGCAGGCTCCGAAAGCGCATGGGTATCCTGCGCCAGAAACAAAGGCCCGGTGACCGACTGCTCCGTCTCCTTGTTGTTGCGATAGTCGCAGATCGCCTGCGTAATTGCAGCGATGTGATCTTCGTTGAAGGCGGTCTTGAAGGCGCTGCCACGATGGCCGGATGTTCCGAAGCTTACCCGCTCAGCGGGAACGGCGGCATCGGGCTTCAGCGCGTAGTAAGCCGTGATCAGCTTTGGTACGTTGACAAGCTGGGAGGCGGTAGGGTGCTGGCCCGGCTGGGCGACATCAATCTCGTTCGGCATAGCGGTGGCTTTGTTCCCTCAGGAGTGGATCGCGAAACGCAATAGAACTATACCGTCTTAGGATGCAGGAAGGATGAGTGCGCGAAGCTGCTTTGTCAGGTCGGCCAGGCGCGAGGTATCGGGCTGCGGGGTATCAAGCAGGAGTTCCAACTCGCGGGCGATCAGAGTTCCCTGCTCAAAGCCGAACATTCCCAGGGAGCCGGACAGCTTGTGCGAAACATCAAGCGCGGCGGCCCGGAGATCGCCCGGGAGAGGGTCGGATGCGGCGGCACGGTCCAGAATGGTCAGGCGGTCTTCGATAACAGGGCGGTTGCGTCGCCAAAGATCGGCCAGAAGCAGTCGGGTCTTCTCGCCGCCGTCAGGAGTTCCCCCATTTGCAGCAATCGCCGTCATTCTTCGGGGATGTCCTTCCAACCGAGGGCGTCGGCAACCTGCCTCGAAAGCAGCATTGGGTCGAATGGCTTGAAGAGCACGGCCGCAACTCCCAGGTCGGCGAAACGACGCTGGTCGATACCCTGCACCTTCGCCGTAAGCAAGATCACGGGAATGTGTTCTATGCCCTTTGTCTGCTGCATCTGCTTGAAAGTTGTCGGTCCGTCCACTCCGGGCATCATTACGTCCATCAGGATCGCGTCTGGCTGAAGTTCTATTGCGGAGGCAATGCCTTGCATCCCTGAACTTGCGGCGTAGACGGTCCATCCTGCAACTGCTTCAAGCGAGAGAGCCGCAACCTCGCGAATATCGTCTTCATCGTCAATGATGAGAATACTGCGCACAAAAGCTAGCATCTCACGATCCGGGCCGGTCCGCGCGCCTCTCTTCCTGATCGCTCCACCGGAGAAGACGAATCTAGGACTGGTGCGCGACTTTGTTTCTGTCCCCCAGGAACCTGCGTTGCTCGGCAGGTGTACTCTGCGGCTCATTCCCGGCCCGCGCTGAAGCCGGCTCGGTCGAAGCTTCAGCAAGCTGGGGGGCATCGTAAGTTCTTTGCTGGCGCGGCAGCCGAACGCACATCGAGACGCCTTTGACTGGGTTGCGCTGCGCCCAGATCGTCCCGCCATGCTGCTGAACGATGCTGCGGCAGATGGCAAGCCCAAGCCCGGTGCCGCCTCGGTGGCGAGAGTCTGAATACTCCACCTGCTTGAACCGCTCGAAAATAGCCTCAAGCTGGTCTTCCGGTATGCCGCGCCCCTCGTCGGCAATACGGAAGATCAGAGCCTCCGGTGGAGTTTCGACGTCAATGGTTACGGTCGAGCCCTCCGGAGAGAACTTGATCGCATTCGAGAGCAGGTTCGTCAGCACCTGCAGAATGCGGTCAGGGTCGCCGTCAAAGAAGACTGTCGGGAGGACAGCAGAGGCCGCAGGAGAGATCGTGACGCGGATCTTCGAGGCTTCCGCCATCGCATTCATCGTCTCCGTGGACTGGTAGATGAGGTCCGGCAGCGAACAACGTCCAACGTCCAGAACCGAGCGACCGGATTCCATTCGCTCGAGGTCCAAAATGTCATTGATCAGCCGAATTAGGCGTTCAGTGTTCGTAAGTGCAATGCTGAGAAACTTTTGCGCCTTGGCGTCAACGTTTCCTGCAACCCCGCCGGACAACAGACCCAGAGCACCCCGGATACTTGTCAAGGGTGTTCGAAGCTCGTGTGAGACTGTGGATACGAATTCATCCTTGAGGCTGTCTAGGGCGGAACGCTGGGTAAGTTCACGTTCGTCTTCTTCCTGCCGAAGACTCGCAGCTTCCAACCGTAGAGAAAGGCCGCGAATCGTCCTCTGCGCCCGGAACAAGGCGACGAGGGCGAAGCTGGCTACAACTACTAGGGCCCCGGTAAAAATCTCTATGGGCGTCGGTAACAAATTCACCATCCCCATTAGTAACGATACGGCTACACTTTTGGATGTAACCGGGAACGAAACATAGATATGACTATACAAACTTCGGCAGATTTGTCACACAAAAGAGGAATGGCCGGCTCGAAAAGCCGACCATCCGTACTGTAACGTGACTGACAGAGCAGGTCTAGACGGTTGCAGGCTCGGGAACCTTGTCTAGCACCTCAGCCCAGTTCTTGCCTGAGCGGGCGGCGTGCGCTTGCTTGTGGAACGCATATCCGGCGATCAAAGGCAGGGCAAGCGTGGCTTCTGAGTAGACCATCTGCTCGTAAGTCAGGTCGACCTTGCCCCAACTGCTGGCTTCCTTGAGTGTTGAACCGGACAGAGCGCCATCGCGCGAGTCGGCGACGGTTATCTGGATCGCGTACTTATGCATTGGCGCGTCCGACCCAAGAATCTCGGCGGCTACGACGATGTCCTGGGCGAAGTTCTTTGGAACGCCGCCGCAAACCATCAGGAGCCCGGTAGACGGATTCTCAATCTTCAGCTTCGTCAATTCGTAGAAATCTTTTGCAGAATCGATTGAGACGACTGGCTTGCCCTGGCGCGCATGCTGATGGGCGACAAGACCGAATCCGGCCGAGCAGTCCGAAAATGCCGGAATGAAAATAGGAACGTTCTTTTCGTAAGCCGCGTGAACGATCGAATCGACGCCGCCCGCCTTGAGCGTCTTGCCCTTCTCTTCGAGCCACGCACCCATCTCACGGAGGAACTCCCGCGAGCTGTAAGCGCGGTGATCGAGCGAGTTTGTGATCTCTTCGATGGTGTCATCGCAGATGCGAAGTTCGTCTTCGTCGATGAAGGTGTCGTAGATGCGGTCAATGGCAAGTTCGCGGAGTGTGGCATCTTCGTTGCCGTACTTGTACTGGTCTTCGGCGATGTAATGCTTAAAGCCGAGCGCCTCGAAGAAGTCCTGGTCCACGATGTTCGCGCCGGTAGAGACAATGGCGTCGACCATGTTGTTGCGGATGAGGTCGATAAAGATCTGCTTCATGCCTGCGGAGACCATGGATCCGGCAATGCAGAGGATGACGCCGCAGTCGGTATCGCGGAGCATCATGTCGTAGATGGAAGAGGCACGGTGGACATCGCGGGAGCTGAAGGCCATGTCGGCCATCGCATCGACCAGCGAAACGACGTTGTGCTGCTTGATATCAACGTGAACGATTGGGCGGCTGAGAAGTTCTTTTTTCGTAGTCATGTCTCTATTAGAATATCAACAAATCGCCTGTATTGACGCGGGTTTCGGGATAATTTCTGATGAATGGAATCGTCTGCGCGACGCGGCGGGTTGGGTGACCTGCCCAGACATCAATCTCACGCAGGCGGCAACGGCGCCTGCCTCTTGAAGAAGTTCGGTTCGAGACCCGGTGCCGCTACGTCGAAGGATCCATCAACCGGGTCGGGGCTCGCGGCGGTGCCTGACCAGACAAGCCCCACACAGATCAGGATTGCGATCAGACCAGTGATGTTGATCGGATTTCGCAAAATAGACGAGAAGGGAAGCTTGACGCACAGAATGCTTAGGAGCCAGAGATTTGCGGGATTAAACACCAGCTTCGAACTTCTAAAGAAAACGACCGGAACGAGAGCAAGTGAAACGGCGAGATAGAAAATACTGCGGAAGGTACCTGGAGGGCTAATCCACCTCTGCCGCTGGAGCCCGCCTTCGCGCCTTTGATAATGAATGTGGCTACGGTAACGAGCACAAACCATCGCAGAAACATGCCAACTAGACCCGCCGCATCGCCAGTCAACCCGACTACGCCTTCAAATACAGCGCGCAACGATGCGCCCGCGCAGGCGGCGAGGAAAGCGTAAACGATTCCCTTCAGGATGAAAGGAGTAGGATCACGGCTTGCCTCTTCTGCAACAACCTTGGCGCAACCGGCGCAACACATCTGACTTCGCACGCGGAAGTAGCGTTCTGTGATCACAGACCCGCAAAGTTTGCACGTATCCATGCAGTGCCTCCGTTCAAGATAACGGGGCCCAAAAATACGGTAAGACTGACCAGATACAGGGGTAGCGGAACTATAGCAGCGAGAACGCTGTTTGCGGCAGAAATCTCTTCGCTGCTTTGGAGAACTACCTTCGCGGCGAATGGGTGAGGTAAAAAGCAGGGGGGAAAATAGGGAGGCGCGAAGGCTTTCGCCTCCGCGCCTCCAAGACCAAGACTCTGAGACTTACCAGAGAAAGCCGGGGAAGCGATCGTGGGAGTCTTCCGTCACCACTTGAGGGACGAACTTTGATCCCGCAAGGTCTTCGTCCGTGAAGGTGAAGACGAAGAACTGGTTTGGGTTGGGAATCTGTGCACCGTTGGGATCGGCGACGGTAGGCAGGAAATCGTTATCGTTTGCGACCCAGAAGGTATGCAGCGTCTTCTTTCCTTCCTTGATGTCATCGCCAAAGGTGATGCCTTCGATCTTGGCGGGAACGATCGTTGGGTCGATACCTGCCAGACCGAAGGACTTCACCAGGTCAACGAAGAGGATCTTCGCCACTGTGTGAGCAGCTGCGGTCGTTCCATCCATACCGCCGATGTCGGTCGCGCCGGTGAGATCGATCTTGAATATCTGCTTGACTTTGGCGGCGCTGCCATCGGCGCGTCCGTGACCATCGCGCTCGTCGACCAGGAACTCGTGGTCGTTGAGGGCAAGTATCTCACTGACACCGGAACCACTGGTGAGTAGATAGCCGTATTGATGGTTGACTTTGCCGGAGTGGATGTCGATGGTCACGATGCGGAGCAGGTTTGAAGCGGGCTTGCCTTCATTAGCGTCCTGAATCAGGGCGTTCTGCATGATGCCTACCAGCGTCTTGCCGTCGGGCGTGATGGCAAGCCCTTCCATTCCCTTGTTGGCGGTACGGCCAATCGTATTGCCGCTAATCTCGGTGGCGCCGACAGGAGACAGATTGGCGACATAGAAGTAGCTGGGCAATTCGAACGAGCGTAGACGCAGACCGGTGCGGCGGTCGAACTCGTAGACATAAGGGCCGTACTCATCCGAGATGTAGACCTTCGTGCCGTCGTTCGAGATTCGAATGCCTTCGGTATCGAAGCGCGCATCGTTGGGGTCGCCCGAGTTGCGCTCAGGGTTGAAGTTGTCTGAGCGGCCGGTGAAGAAATGCTGGAAGAGGTTGTTAATGGGTGGGCGACCCGTGCCAACGCCGAGACCATCACCAGTGCCGTAAGTGAGCGGGGTGAGGCTCCAGAGGAGGGTCGTTGCCTCAAGCTCGGGCGTCAGGTTGTAGGGCAGGCCGGTGCCGGATTTATTAGGTGCCAACTCCATCTTCACGGTATGGAAACGGTTCACGTAGCTGGCTGTGTTGTCGATGGCGTCATCGAACTCGACAGCGTTGGGGCCACGGTCTGGTAAGGCGAGAAAGGTGTTGCCGGAGACGTGCGTGATCGCCGAACCGAAGCCACCGAGATTGTTTGCTTCTACGCCGTTTTCGAGCTTGTAGTGAAGGCCGGACAGGTCGGCAAAGGAGCCCGCGCGGGACTGATCCAGAGTGCCCGTGGCGGCGAGGGGGAAGGTCTGTGCAGGGGAGGAGACGAGTGCGATGGAGAAGAGTGACGAGGCAAGTAAAACATTCGCGGTTGCTGCAAATTTCATGGGTTAGAAGCCCTCCTGAAGGCTGCTAACCATGATCGCGAATCAAACTGTTCGTTTGGGGATTCGCGGATCAAAATTAGGTAAATTGCAGGAGGGTAAGGACAGGAGCAAAATCAACGTCAGCCATCTCAGCCGGATTCCCCTGTAAAAATAGCTTCGATGGTGGTGCCGAAGAGCCGGGCGAGTTTGAAGGCGAGCGGAAGACTTGGATCGTATTTGCCAGTCTCAATCGCGTTGATCGACTGGCGCGAGATACGAAGTTCTTTTGCAAGATCGGCCTGAGACCAGCGGCGCTCGGCGCGAAGAACACGCAGACGGTTGTCCATGGCTACTCTTCCACTGGAGCATTGCGGCGAAAGAGGGCGACCTTCGCAATCGCTGTGATGGAAAGGAAGATGGGAAAGTTGAAGAGGATGTCCAAGCGTGGAATGCTTGTGTGGACTTCGAGCAGGCCCCAGATGGAGGTAATGGCAAGCATTCCGCCGATGCCCCAGATCATCGCCTCTATAAGGAGTTTCCGCTGGAACTCATCACGTTGTCGCGCGACTCCGACACCTGCCGCAACCAGCATGGCGACCATTGAGATGCCGGTGCCCAGATCGACAGCCCAAGCTAAGGGCGTGTCTTTCGTAGGCTTGAGATCGATCGACAACATGTAAAAAAGCATGTAAACGAGGAAAAGGACAAAGAAGGGACGCATAGCGCGGCGGCGCTCGGCGCGGGAACTGGGTGAGCAGGAATTGAAGAACATGTCTGGTCTCCTTGAATGAATGACAAGCTTACTTTACTTTCGCTTAGATGACTGTGTCAAGGAAACTTTACTGTCCCTCCCGAATTTGTTGCGGCACTGAACCCTGAACGGCATTGATGGGCGGTCGATATAATCGCGCCATGTCACGCTTTTTCTGTTCTCTCCGCATTGGCACTGCTGCCGTTCTTCTTCCCTTTCTTCTGGTAACAGCGGCCTCCGCCTGGGGCCCGGATGGGCACAGGATGATCAACAGGCAGGCTGGTGCGGCTCTGCCGGCGGACGTGCCCGAGTTTTTGCGGTCGTCGGCGGCGCTTGATGCCTTGGGTTACTTCGGGCCGGATCCCGACCGCTGGCGAAGCGAGGCCGAACCCGAGTTGAACGCAGCACAGGCTCCGGAGCACTTTATCGATCTTGAGTGGGCGGACCTCGTAGGGCCGCTGCCGCGCCGCAGATATGACTTCGTCCGTGCGTTGGCGGCAGCGCAGGCGGCGCATCCTGATCTTCCGCTCACTCCCGAAAAGGTCGGTTTGCAGCCTTATGTAACGATTGAGGTCTATCAGCGGCTAAAGGTCGCGATGCGCGAGTACCGCGGCTTGAAGGCAGCAGGTACAGACACCAAACCGGTAGAGTGCGAGATCGTGTTCCTCGCCGGATGGCTGGGGCATTACGTGGGCGACGGCGCAATGCCGCTTCACACATCCATTCAGTACAACGGCTGGACGGGATCCAACCCGAACGGCTACACGACCGAGCACCATATTCACTCGCTCTTTGAGAGCGTTTACGTGAAGGCAAACGTCAAACCGGACGACTTCACCTCGATGGTTTCGGCGAAACCCGTGGTCTTCACTGATGTTTTCGAGGACTACATGGCGTACTTACGCCATTCGAACACGCTGGTGGAGAAGACCTACCAACTGGAGAAGACAGGCGCGTTTACCGGGGCCGGAACTCCCGAGGGAAAGGCGATGATCGACGAACGGCTGGCTGCGGGGTCGACGGAACTACGAAACATGATCTATACAGCATGGATCAAATCGGCGGACCCGATACCGGTTTACAAGCCGTAGTCAACTCTCCACCCGGTCGGACTCGGGAGTTTTGGCGGTCCGCTCCGGCATCCTGTTGCCTTCAGCGGATCGGGATCAGCGGATACTGGTGGCGCTCGACCCGGGCGAGGAGCCGCCGGAGAATCGGTGCGAGCAAACCAGCACTCACGGGAAGCACGACCACTGAGATCACAGCCCAGAGGATGAGAGCGTGCGATTCCCAGAGCCAGAGGCTTCTCATAAGGTCCACGGGGTGGGAGCGCGCTTGTGAGAAGAGAAGCTTCGGGGAGAGCGGGATTGGACCAGTATGGAAGACCCGCGCCCCCAGCCGGAGAAAGGGAATCAGCAGCAGTATCTGGAATGGATACATCAGGTGATTGGCAAGCTGGGAAGCAGCCAGGTTCAGGCGGAAGACTGCCGCGAAGCCCAGGCATACGATGGTTGTCGAGCCGATCAATGGATTCACGCCGATCACAAGACCGAGCGCTATGCTCCAGGCGAGCTTCTCCGGGGTGGCACCCATGCGGAGTAGCGCCAAAACAGGAAGTCCGAACCGGCGGTAAACGAAGCTGTGGTGCACGGGTTCCGAGATCGAAGGCACTAGGGACAGGATAGATTAGGTCAGGGGTCGGAGGATTAAGATCCAACGATCAGGAGTTTCATGACACGGTTGCGGGCGGTCTGGCGGGGCATCAGGTTGATCGGCTACTTCCTCGAGGCGTCAGGAGAATTGATCGTTGATCAGCCGGAGACGCGGCACCTGCGGGCAGAATGGCTGCATAACTTTTGTGCGCGCGCGATGCGGGGGATGGGGATTCCTGTTTCGGTTACAGGTGACTTTCCAACTGCAGGCGCGGTAATTGCGAATCACCTGAGCTATCTGGACATCGTAGTGCTGGCGTCACTGCGACCTTGCGTATTCGTGGCCAAGGCCGAGATAGCCCGGATGCCAGTGCTGGGGTGGATGACGACCCGCTCGGGGACCGTGTACGTGGAGCGGGGCCGTGGAGGCTCCGCGATGCGTGCGAGCGAGGCCATGCGGGAGGCAATGGACGCTGGATTACCCCTGGTTTTCTTTCCGGAAGGGACGACGTCGAATGGGAAGACTCTTCTGAAGTTCCACACCGGGCTCATTGGGCAGGCGCGGCTGGCTAAGGCTCCCATGACTGCAGCTTTCCTGCGCTATGACCTCACGGAAGACAATGGACCGGGAGTGTCGGTTGAGGAGGATGTCTGTTGGGGAGAAAAGCCGCTCCTGAAGCACATATTTGGATTTCTGAGCTTGCGCGGTGTTCATGTTGATGTGCGGTTTGGGGAGAGCCCGATTGCGTTTTCGAGCGATGCGCTACATCGAAAAGCGGCAGCTTTGGAGGCACAGGCGGCCATGGTGAGCCTTGCAGGCGGGCTGCCACTCCAACGTGAGGACGACTCCTTTCCAGGTGCCGATCTGGTTAGAGATGCATAATTGTGACGGAGTTCCTTCAAGGGAGGTCTTCATGAGCCGGCCCGCAATCAATGCCATCGCACCCTTTTTTCTTGTGCGCAACGCTCCGGAGTCTGTCGCTTTTTACCGCGACAAGCTCGCCTTCGATGTCCTCTATGAAGGTCCTGAGGGCGATAGCTTCTTCGGTATGGTTGTTCGCGACGGTGCGATGCTCATGGTCAAAGCCGTGGGAGTGCCCCCGGAGCCCAATCGCACCCGCCACCCCTGGGCTCCATGGGACGCCTATGTCAGTGTGCCGGACCCGGACGCCCTTGCGGAGGAGTTCCGCGCAAAGGGAGTCGTCTTCTCTGAGCCGCTGAAGGATACCGGTGACGGACTGCGCGGATTCGAACTGCAGGACATCGACGGCTATGTTCTTTTCTTCGGACGACCTCGCGGATCCGCACAATAGAGCAAAGCAAACCTGCCGGACTAACGTTAAAGGCGCCGTCCCTTGAGTAGAGCGCCAAGCTAACTAGAAGAAGCGCGCGTCATTCTGAGCGGAGGGAAGAATTCCCGCGTCTGGCGCTAAGGCATCTACTAGCGGGGCATATCGCGGTGGGCTGTTTTGGCGCGGTACCCCTCGTTCGCGAGACGCTTCTTCATCTCTTCGGCGATAAAAACGGACCGGTGCTGACCGCCTGTACATCCGAAGGCGACTGTCAGATAGCTCTTCCCCTCCTTGATGTAGTGCGGCAGAAGGAACTTCAGCATGTCGGTCGCCTTATCGAGGAACTCCTGCGTCTGCGGGAATTGACGGACGTACTTAGCGACCTTCGGGTTGCGGCCGGTAAGCTTGCGGAACTCGGGAACGAAGTGCGGGTTGGGCAGAAAGCGAACGTCGAATACGAGGTCCGCCTCCGGAGGCACGCCGTTCTTGAAGCCAAAGCTGATCGAGGAGAGCGTGAGGTTGTGTTCCGACGCGCCACGCTGGAACTGGGCGTTAATGTGCGCGCGGAGTTCGTGGACGTTGAAGCGGGTGGTATCGAGGAGGATGTCGGCGACGTTGCGAATGGGGTCCAGGCGTTTGCGCTCTGCTTTGAGGCTCGCGATGACGGTCTCGCCGCGGCTCATCGGGTGAGGTCTCCGGGTCTCAGAAAAGCGCCGCACAAGCGACTCGTCCGTGGCTTCAAGAAAAACGACGCGAGTGGAGAGGACCGTGCGTACCTGCTTGAGAATCGCGGGGAAGCGGTCCAGCTTCATGCCTTCGCGGACATCGACCACGAGGGCGGCGCGTTCGATCTGGACGGAGCCGCGGACTAGCTCGGCGAACTGCGGGATGAGTTCGAGCGGAAGATTATCGACGGCGTAGTAACCGAGGTCCTCAAACGCCTTCAAAGCAGAGGCTTTACCGGAGCCAGACATACCGGTGAGGATGACGAGCTGATCTTGAAGTGGGGAGGCTTCCTGCTTCGCGGGTGCTTCGGGAGCAGTGGGCTTGATCTTGCCGGCGGCCTTCGATCGCATGTGGTGATCGTAGCATTCGGGGTTTACGGGATGTGACTACCGCGACAAGCGCAATTGCAGATCCTTCGACTTCGCAGATCCCGGGAAGGCTCTGTTTTGCCGCGCTCAGCATGAGCGCTTCAAGGGGGTGGGTGGAGTGCTGCGCGCCACTCAGGATGATGACTTTGTGGTGCCGAAAAATCCACATCTCCTGCGTTCGACTACCACCATCGGTTGCCTGTTCCCTGACCTATTCTTTGCTCTATGGGACCTGGATTAGTTCCATCTTCCCATCGCGCTTGCGGTGGAGGACAAGGACCTGGTCTTCATGGTCGCGGAAGACGAAGACGTCGCGATCGCGGAACGCAGCTTCCTTGACGGCTTCTTCAAGGGACATGGGACGCCACGCCGCGCTATCGATCGATCGCACAATATGTGGCTCGATCAACGGGGATTTTGATGGAAAGGAATGGACCACCATCGGAACTGCTTTGCCTCCATTCCCGTTGCTCACCTTGCCGTTCGTTCCCGCTCCGTTCTTTGCAGATGCGGAGTCGGCAGTGGCTGTCTTCGAAGCAGCCTTGGCGAGGACCTTGACCTCGCCCGTGAAGCCATCTGCAAGAGACACCGCCTTTGGGTGTCGTTTCGCGGCAGTCTTCTTTTGGTTATGGCGGACGATCTGCTGTTCGAGCTTACAGAGCGCATCGTGGAGAGCGACCTCCATGTCAGTGGCTTCGCAATTGGCGACAAGATTCTGGCCACGGGTCTTGAGCGTTACTTCAGCACATCGCCGGTACTTGTCGGTGGTGAGAATGACGTGGGCGCTCGCGGTTCTTCCTACCAGCTTCGCGATGCGCGCCAGGCCAGCTTCTGATTGGGTTTTGAGTTTTTTGGTGATGACGGTGTGTCTGCCGGTGTACTCGATGTCCATCGATACCTCGCTTGCAAGTGCAAGGTTGCCAGTTTACCGCACGCGCCTTTGGTGCGTACTGGGTATCTGCATATCCTCGCGGTACTTCGCCACCGTCCTGCGTGTCACCTGGATACCCTGGCGCTGTAGCTCCGCGGCGAGCTGGTCGTCGGTGAGGGGCTTGCGCGGATCCTCATCTTCAATCAGCTTCTTCACTTTACGCTTAAGCAGGACCAGCGGGAGATCTCCACCCTCGGGCCCGTTGACGCCTTCGGAGAAGAAGAACCGCAGCTCGTAGACGCCCTGCGTGGTGTGGACGTATTTGTTGGCCACAGCGCGACTGACGGTGGAGGGATGGACGCCGATCTCCTCGGCGACCTCCTTGATCATCATGGGGCGCAGGGCGGATTCGCCGTGTTCGAGGAAGTCAGCCTGGCGGCGCACAATGACCTCACAAGTCCGGACGATGGTGTTCTTTCTCTGCTCGATGTTGCGAAGAAGCTGGATCGCTGATTTGTAGCGCTCCTTGACATACTCGCGAACATCCTTCTCTGTCTGCTTCTGGCGGAGCATCTTGCGGTAACCCTGGTTCAGGCGCAGGGTCGGCATCTCTTCGTCGTTCATAAGGACGACGTAGATGCCATCCCGCTTGACGAAGGCGACATCCGGCTCGATGAGGCGTGTCTCGCTCTGGTTGAACCGCTGTCCCGGGCGCGGATCGAGCGTACGGATATAGTCGACGGCAGACTGCACCTGTGCGGCAGACTGACCGCAGCTGCGGGTGAGCTCGCGCATGTCCTTCTTCTGGAGCAGCGCCAGGCAGTTCGATACGATATGGGTGGCGATTTCAAAGACGTTCGCGCCTGAAACCGCACCGTTGGTCGGGCTTGCCTCGCGCTCCAGTTCGGCGAGTGCGATGGCGTCGAATTCGGGCTCGCTGGCCGATTCGGCCCGCTTGGCAATACGTCGCAGAACAAGCGCAGCCTCGCGCTGCTGCGCGCCAATCTGGAGCAGCAGGCATTCACGGAGATCACGCGCGCCGATTCCAATTGGATCAAGCTGGTGAACAACGGCGAGAGCGGACTTCAGCGTCTCTGCCGAAGCTGAGGGTCGAGCATTTGCGGCCATGTTCAGCGTGAGCGGCACACGAGATTGCGAGGCCAGCTGTTCTGCTTGGTGGAAAGAGTTCAGCGGGCCGGAAGCTTCTCCGTCTTCGCGCTCAGCCTCAGGCTGACGCAGGAGACGATGCTTTAGAGCGCGATCGTAGAGTCCACGATCCTGCAGGCCACGTTCGAAAGGGATTGGCTCCGCCCGGCTGGAAACAACCGGCTTGAGCAGGAGATTCAGAAGCTCTTCATCGCTGGCTGTAAGGTAACCATCCTCGTTCAAATTGCCGATGATAAGCTCGGCGGCGGCGCGAACTTTCACAGACAGTGTCAGCGAGCCGAGCTGCCACATCAGGTGATCGGTTAATGTACCCGGCTGCGCAAGGAAGTGCTCAAAGGAAGGCTTGTCGTACTCTTCAAAATTTGATGAAGTACGGAAACCGGGGTCGAGATAATCCTGGAAATAGCTGCCAAAGTCGATCTCGTCGAAGGGATCCTTTTCAACCCGCTCACTTTCCGCGGCCTTTTCTTCGGCGGAACGCTCGCGGTCGCCTTCGACCCCGGCGCGTTCGTCCAACGTGGAGGTGCTCTCTTCAAGCTCCTCCAGCACCGGATTTTCGATCATCTCGGTGTTGATCATCTCGCGCAGCTCAAGCTTGTTCAGAGCGAGGACGCTGACCATCTGCACAAGACCGGGCGTCAGCGCCTGCCGCTGTGAGACCTTCAGACTGAGCTTTGGCTGCAGCAATGCGGATGAACCTCGCGACCTTGTGACAAGACCGAATTATAGGGAGTTTCGCTCAAGCTGCTGTTGAGTACCGCTTTGGGAAACGGCACTTATCTGCGACCTGACCGGCTTGGCCCCAGTCTACACTCGGCAAAATATTTGTGCCGCGTCACGTCTGAAGGACGATCCCGTTCCGGGAAGGTTGTCCGCTAATGCATTCTGTTTCAACAGGCTGCAACGGCAAACCAAACGGGCTCGAGTCAATGATGCGACCACATCACGCAGAGTGCCAAATCGGTCGCATGAGACGCTGCTCTTAAACGCATCTCATCGCGAATCCATTTTGTGCTTTAGCATCTCGACTCAGTCCATGGAAAAACCTTCGCCAAGATAGATACGCTTGACGTCTGGGTCACGTCCCAGATCCCGCGGCGTGCCAGTGCGGAAGATCTTGCCCTCCGCGATGATGTAGGCGCGATCGGTCACGTTGAGCGTCTCCCGAACGTTGTGGTCCGTGATGAGGACGCCGATGCCGCTCTTCTTGAGGCCGAAGATGATCTCCTGGAGATCGAGGACGGCGATGGGGTCGATTCCGGAGAAAGGCTCGTCGAGCAGGATAAAGGCTGGCTCGATGCAGAGGCAGCGGGCGATCTCGACGCGGCGGCGCTCGCCGCCCGAAAGCGCATAGCCGCGGGTCTTCCGGACGTGGCCAAGGTTTAGCTGCTCGATCAGACGTTCGGTGCGGATCTTACGACTTTCCCAGCTCAGCGGCTGCGCTTCAAGCACTGCAAGAATGTTCTCTTCAGCGGTGAGCTTTCTGAAAACCGACGGCTCCTGCGGAAGATAGCTGATGCCATGGGTCCGGGCGCGGAGATACATCGGCAGCTTGCTGATGTCCTGGCCGTCGCACAGAATGCGCCCGGTATCGGGCCGTACCAACCCGACGATCATGTAGAAACTCGTCGTCTTCCCTGCGCCATTCGGACCAAGCAGCCCAACGACCTCGCCCTGCTGGATCTCGAGACTGACCCCACGCACGACCTCGCGACCGCCATACGACTTACTTATCTCTTCCGTCGCCAAAGTCCGCATCGTTACTGTTTTACCCTCGTTTCGGTGTGGACCTTTTGTGCCGGCGCGTCGCCGTCTCTGCCGGAGATAACGACGCTATCGTCGCCGGAGTGAAAGCGAAGCGCCGCACCAGTCGTTGTTCCCTGCACCGCATCAACTACCTTCGGCGGAGCGGATGCCGTGCCGGTAAGAACGAACATCTGGTCGCTTGCAGTGTAGACGAGCCGTTCGCCGGTCGCCTTACGCCCGGGTTGGACAATCTCGATATGCTGCGTGGCAACAATGCGCTCGACACTCCCTCCAAAGAACCCGGGAAGGCTCGTTGCCGGGTTGGCGGTGAGCGGCTTTGGCACTTTCCCCGCTGACGCTGGCGCAAGGTAAACCGTTGCGTGCTGCGCCTGCATCTCGCCGGCGCCATCGAGCAGCTTGACTCCCCCGGTAAACTCCGCCTCTCGATCAGCGTCGGTGTAGACCAGCGTGCTGCTTGTAATGCGCGCGGTGCCTCTGCGAAGCGGCTTTGTAGAGTCGTTCTGGGCGGTCTTCGCTGCAGAGGCGTCTGCCAACACCGTGCGTACAGCGTTCAGCATAGCTGGGTCGTCAGCGCGCGCGGTCAGTCGCTTCTGCTCCTGCTCAAATACCAGGACTGGCGCTTCGATCTGGGCGCCACCTTGGCCATTCGCACTGGGCTGCCACATTCGCGCAACGCCTTTCCCGCCAGCGGCTGCGCTGCCATAGAAGGTGGCGCGGCCAGAATCGTGGTTTAAGTCAGCGCGCGCGGCAAGGACGTGCACAGGCTCAGCCGAACCTTGCTGCATATAGCTGACCTTAACCGATCCTTCGGCCGTCGCGTTGCCGGAGTCCTGCTGCATCACCACGCGCGTGGCTGCAACGCTGCTGCTGGCGTCGCTCATCTGCACGCTGCCGGTCAGGGTCAGCCGGTTTGCGTCAGCATCGTAGGAAGCGTTGGCAGCGTTTGCGTGCTGCACTTCGGGAGGGGAACTTGCTGTCGAACCCATGCCCTTCCTGCCTGGAACGGTGCGCGTGATTGCCACTCCACCCTGCTGCACGGCAGTTACAAGTTCTACCGCGCCTTTGCCCTTTACCGACGCGCGAAACTCCGCATCGAGAATGTTGCCGGTGCTTGTCTGGTCCAAACCTGTCGCGGCGATCTGCTGAAGACTGGTATGGCCTGCGCCATGTACGGTCGAGAGTTCGCTGCTACCGGTCTTTGCGAGGAAATGCGCGGTAAGCGTATCTCCTGCGAGCTTGCTTGTACTCCTGCCACCGCTCTTCGGATCTGGTGTCACTGAAGTCATGCGCGCTGAGCCGGTGGCTCTCACATCGCGAAGTTGCTGCTTGCCCGCAGCATCAGCGATGAGAGCAAGATCGAGGCTCTCCGAGTCAAGATCCCGCTGCGACCATGCCGCATCGTTTCTGCCTGCACTACGGAATCGTTCGGTTGCATGCACGCGACCCTGCAGAACGGCATGATCGAGATGGCCTCGAGCGTCAAAGCCGAGGTTCGCACGATCAGAGTCGCCGTGCGCCCGGCGGAGCGGCTCGTCATCAACGAAGTGCACGGCGCCCGTCAGCATAGCGGTCTTCGGCTTGCTAGTGATATCGAGCGAGACATCGGCGCGGTCGGCGGTGACGCTTCCCTGCCCCGCATCTTCAAGCAGCACGTGGCGCTCGCCTTCAATCCGTTCGACAGTGCCGTCAGTGCGCATGTGAAGGTGCGCAATTTCGGCCTGTGCAATCTCTCCAGCAGAGGTATAGCGCGCATTGCTGAAGACAGCGATTTCGCTGGCTCGGTCGAGCTCTCCATGCGAGGAAGTCAACGCAATGGGACGGCCTTCGCCTTTTTCATGCCGGTCCAGGCCACTTACCGTAATCGCGGATTGCAGCACGACGCGGCCTGTGTCGGAGTTGTACTCCGCACCGACAGCGTGCCCTGTGAAATCGCCAAAGCCGAACTCAATCCCCTCCTGCGTAGCTGCAACACCCAGCTTCTTCAGATAGACCAGGCCGCTGGTCTTGACGTGAATGACGCGGCTGCCCGGTACAGCTTCGTCGTGCATCGTCGACGCTCCGGCGAGATGTTTTGCGGATTCGCTCGAATCGGTGCCCGCAGCTTCCGGAGCCTGAAGATCGAGATGGACAATGCCGACGGCGCGAATGACCTCTTCCTTGGTGTCGTACTCGAAATCGTCGCCCGAGATGTGATCCGCGCGGTCGCCCTTCTTGCCGTAGAGAACCATGTTCACGTCGTGCAGGGAGTAGCTGCCGTCCTTGTGCTGAACCGCCTTCGCGGCGTGGATCGTGAAGATCGTTTTCTTCCCGTCCGACTGCGAGTAGGTGTAGCCGTTAAACTCCTTGGTGATCGATGCGCCAAGCTTGCCGGGAAGGTCCACCAGCGCGCGATGCACTTTGTAGCGGGCATAGCCCAGAAACGCCGCAATCAGCAAAACCAACAGGCCCGCGCCCACCAGCAACCCTATTCGCAATCGTTCGACTGAGGTGCGCATCGCTCTTTCTCTATCTTCTCACCCTGTGGTTTGTGCCTGTACGCGTGTCTTGCAAAGACTAGAATGGATAGATGGCAGATCAGCTTTACCTTAGTCTCTGGTTTCCGAACTTCCGGCTTGCGTCGCTCCCCGAGAAGCTCGTCTCCGTGCTGCAGCAGTTCTCGCTCGTCAGCGGCGACAAGCGTGTCTCGGCCGCTTCGGCATATCCGCTTGGCTTCACCGAATCGCCGACCTACCAGCGGCTTTACGTCAACGACGAGCGGTCAGAAGAGACGGCCGATTCGTTGATTGAGAACGCGATCGCCGAGGCAACGGAACAGATCTACGACGACATGGCGTACGAGTTCGAGATGAAGTGGCAGTTGTGGTCGCCCGGTCTCGAAGACACAGAAGACGGTCTCGATACGGTGTGGAAACAGGTGCCCTCAACGGTCCGAGTGCTCGGCTTCGGTCCGGAGTTCGACGACGCCAGCTTCGACCAGAACGGTCATATTCGAGTCGACTTCGGGCTCGACACGCCTTGGGTGCTGGAAGATGCCGAACTGGACGAAACCGCCACCAAGTACATTCAGAAGAACGTCGAAATGCTGCTGGCCTTCACACTGCTGGTAGAGAAGCACTGCGGCATCTCAAGCCGCCTCCTCTGGAACGAATCCGGCGAACCGCTGGTGCAGAAGCTGATCGACCGGTTGCAGCGAGTGAACTAACGTAACGAGGATTTTGCCTTCTTGTTTGTCAGGCCCGAAGGGGATTTGCGTTCCCAGCCGTGAAGGCTCAGGGCAAGACTTTTAGCCAGCAACGACGATCTCCGAAAAATCCGCAATCCGCGAAAAGTCAGCCGTGGTTCGAGCGAGAAGCGCGAGCCGGTTCGCACGAAGCTCAGCCTCCGGGACCATCACCATCACAGCGTCGAAAAACGCATCCACCTGCGGCCGCAGCGAAGCGATCGCTTCAAGCGCCGCTTCATAGCGACGTTCCGAACGCAGCGTCTCCACCTGCAATGCGACCTCTTCGGCGCGCATCGCTAACAATCTCTCAGTCGGATCGATCAACAACTCCGCTTGCAGAATTACGTCGGGAGCCGTCCCCTTTTCAGCAGCCTGTGTCAGTATGTTCTTCATTCGCTTGAACGCCGCGGATACTGCGGCGAAGTCAGAGGACGATCGAACAGCGGTGACAGCTTCAGCGCGGGCGATAGCATCGCGAACGTCGTCGCCGCCAACCGCAAGCACAGCCTTGACCACGTCGTAGGCCTGGCCGCGCGCTTCGCGGAGATAGAAGTCGACGCGCTCCGCGAAGAAAGCAAGGATGCGCGATTCGATTGTTGCATCGGCTGCGGCGGCACGGGCGATCTGACTGAGCGAAAGAGGCAAGCTGCTCTCGGCGAGGATCTTTACGATACCGTTTGCCGCCCGCCGAAGCGCAAAGGGATCTTTTGAGCCGGTGGGTTCGAGGCCAAGCGAAAACATGCCGGCGATGGTGTCGGCTTTATCCGCGATGGCAAGAAGCTGCCCTTCAATCGTGCGTGGGACGGGCGCGTCCATCGAGGTGGGGAGATAGTGATCGTAGATGGCGTCCGCGACCGCAGCACTGAAGCCCTGGGCCCAAGCGTAGAGACCGCCAACGACTCCCTGAAGCTCGGTGAACTCCTTCACAAGTTCGGCGGTGAGATCGGTCTTGGCTAGACGGGCCGCTTGTTTGAGGGCGGCATGATCGGCGTCGAAACCCTCCGGGAGAAGATTCAGGAGGCGGTCGCAGAGTGCCATGACGCGCTCGGACTTTGCGGCATAGCTGCCGAGGTCTTTCTGGAACGTGACATTTTCAAGAAGCGCAACGCGATCGGTGAGAGCAACGCGCTGGTCGAACTCCCAGAAGAAGCGAGCGTCGTTGAACCTTGCCCTCAGGACTCGTTCGTTACCGTGGCGGATTACAGCGAGACCAGCTTCAGAGGCTTCGGTGTTGAGCACAGCAAGGAAGTGCGGGGCAAGCTTGCCGGATTTATCTTCTACGGCCAGGTAGTTCTGGTGGTCGCGCATCACCGTCACCAGGACCTCTTCCGGAAGCTCCAGGTATGTAGCTTCGAAAGATCCTGCGAGAACAGACGGCCACTCGGTAAGGTGGGTGAGTTTGTCTACCAGCGCTTCGTCTTCGCGCCAGCGCGTATACGGCAGGCTTCGGCAGACCCGGTCGAGCGCCTTACGAATTTTGTGGCGGCGTGCTTCGACGTCAGCGAGAACGAACCCGGCTTCGAGAGCCTTCACGTAATCGGCAGGGTGAGCGACAACGATGGGTGCGGACCCCGCGAGAACGCGATGGCCGCAGGTGCGGTTCGAGGCGGTGTATCCGGCGAACTCTACGGGAACGATGGCTTTGTCGAGCAACGCCACCATCCAGCGAACGGGGCGAACGAAGCGCTCGGGCTTGCCGGGCCGCCAATACATGTTCTTCGCCCAATAAATCCCGGCGAGTTCCTTCGGCAGTTCGGCGGCAATCACCTCGGCGGCAGAGCGGCCGGGCTTGACCGCAGTCGCGGCAAGGTACTCGCCCTTCGCCGTTTCGATAGTGCGGAGGTCTTCGACAGCGACTCCGGCCTTCTTGGCGAAGGCGTGAGCGGCGGGTGTGGGAACGCCGTCCTTAAAGGCGATCTTCGCGGATGGTCCTTGCAGATCTTCCGACAGGTCGTCCTGCTTCGGCGCAACTCCGGAGATGAGAACGGCGAGGCGGCGAGGCGTGGAGAATCCCTTAACAGTTCCTCCGGTCACCATGAGACGTTCCCGATCAAGCAGCGCCATGACGCGGCGAGCGAGTTCCGCCTCGGCCGAGGCGATCATCCGCGCAGGGATTTCTTCCAAACCAATCTCAAATAGAAATTCTGACATTACACTGCCTGACTTTGGGTGATGCTCTGGCCTTGCGCGGCGTACGCCTTCGCAACGCCGACGACTAATGCGCGGATACGCGCCATGACGCCCACACGCTCGGTAACAGAGATTGCGCCGCGAGCATCGAGGAGATTGAAGAGGTGTGAGCACTTGAGCGCTAACTCGTAGGCTCCGAGCGTTGGGAATCGCTTCAGCTTGAGGGCGTGAGTGGATTCTACGGCATTTAGGAGCTTCGCTTGATCAAGAAGGCCGAGGCATTCCCTCTCATAGAGCTCAAGATGCTTCCACAGCGAAGACACATCCGCATAGTCAAACCCGTATGCCGAGAACTGCTCTTCTTCCGGCAGACGCATGTCGCCATAGGTGACTTTCTTCCCTGTATCCGGCTCTACCGCCCAGACGATGTCGTAGATCGAATCAACGTCTTGGAGAAACCCCGCGATACGTTCAAGCCCATACGTGATCTCGCCGCAGATAGGGTCGAGGTCCATGCCGCCGCACTGCTGGAAATAAGTGAACTGCGTGATCTCCAGGCCATCCAGCATCACCTGCCAGCCGACTCCCCATGCTCCACCAATTGGCCACTCCCAGTTGTCCTCTTCAAACTTGATGTCATGCTCGCGCAGATCGATGCCGATGGCCTCGAGCGATTCGAGGTAGAGCTCCTGGATACGGACTGGCGGCGGCTTCAGAATCACTTGCAGTTGGGTGTGTTTGAAGAGACGATTCGGGTTCTCACCGTAGCGCCCATCGGCGGGGCGTCGCGAGGGTTGCGCATACGCAACTCGCACCGGCTTTGGCCCAAGCACACGAAGGAAGGTGTCAGGCGACATGGTGCCGGCGCCGACCTCAATGTCATACGGTTGCTGGAGCACACAGCCCTGATCTGCCCAGAACTTCTGTAGCGTGAAAAGCAGGTCTTGAAATGTCAGCGCTGGCTTCTTCTCGGCGATTGCAGTCATGCTTCGGTGCGCTCTTTCGCGTGCTGCGGGGATGCATCCATTCTACTTGAGCCATCGGTCTGCTCTCACCGATGCAGGTAGATGCGGTAACCAAAAGGCGTGTTTGGGCGGCTCCAGTAATGGACCGGCTTCTGTGGACCGCTTTGCCGCGCTAAGACGTAATTGGCAGCGAGATACTCTTCAAACTCCGGCCAGTTGGCATACTTCTCGAAATTCGGAGTCTGCTCATAGCAGACCGAATCTGTCACCACGATCAGACGAGGCGAATTCCGATGCATCTGCTGCCAGAAGCGTCGTCGCAGATCGAGCGTAACTGGCTCATAGCCTGCCACCCCTTTGCCGCCCAGCAAATAGCAATCGTAGAGAAATCCTGTGCTCTGAACGATGCGAGCGGCGTAAAGGTTATCAAGGCAGCTACCAATGGTGTCCATGCACTGGATATGACCGGATAAGGCGTCAGGCGAGCCGAAGGCGCTGAGGTCCGTCAGTAACGGTCGCGGCGGATCGGTGCGATCGAAGCGAGTCAGCCGAACGAAGCACTGTGTCGAGAGCGCGACCGCCACCAGCGTAGCAGCGATTCCGCCAAATCGAACGATCGACCGTTGCCGGCTCAGGCGCGCGAAATCTGCGAGAAACAGGGGGAGTAGAAATGCGGTAAATGGATAGCGCTGGTAGGCGAAGCCCTTCCGCTGCAGAACGTAGGACAGTAATCCGCATAGAGCACAAAGTATTAACGCAATCCGTTCCGAATCGGCAGCAACATCTTTCAGAAGAAATGCAGCAATCAACCAGAGAACCAGCAGGGGAAGCAGCGGCGAGATACTATGCGTCACCAGGTAGCCGATGGTCCGCTGATCGATCGATGCGTGGTAGGGAATCAGCCCGTGCATTTCACCGAGAAATGCCCCGAAGGCATGCTCCCTCTTGAGGAAAGCGAGAGTCGCAAGGGGCGGTAAAAGCAAGCCTGCGAAGGCAGATGAAACAATCGTTCCGAGCGGCGAACGACGCCGTCGAATCTCCCACACCGCCCAAAGGAGGAGACAAACGGCGGCAGAGACGAGAGTCGGCTTTACACACGCCGCGAAGCTGCTAAGCCCGCCAAAAAGAAACGAGAAAACCAGCGAAGACAGAGGGCGAGCGACTTGTCTGATTGCCGAAAACAGGAACGCAGCAGCGCAAAGCAGCAGTACAGCAGCCGCAAGATCACGCTCGCCGCTCATGATTGTCCCATCCTGGCCGTGAATCAGAAGGAAGAGCGTTGCTGCCACCAGGCCGGCGAAGCGTCCCTGCCGGCGCAGGATCGTAAAAAGGGCGGCTGAGCCCGCAGTGAGCAAGGTGAAATCGTAGAGTCTCCAACCCCGGGCCCCCGAGCCAAAGAGTTTCATAGCGGAGGCTTCCAGCAGATACGACCCGGGAAGATTCATATCGACGATATCTCGATAGGGAGTCATGCCATGCCTGATCAGAAGGACAACGTAGTGCATGAACGTGACGTCACCCACCATCGGCCAGGACAGGCTCACAAGCACGAATCCAGCCGCCAGCAAGACCAGCCAGACGCTCAGGACACCTTTCACCTTGCCTTCAAAAGCGCCGGTTGTCTCTCGATCGAAAGACGCGAAAAGTAATTCAGTCATCGATTGCCTTTTCCAAAGCGATAGAGTGTTCTCGCGCTCGCCAAGCGGCGTTCGAGGTGGCGCTCCAGAAGTTCGAGGGCGAAGCGGCGAAGATCAGCGGCGCGGGTACAAGGGAAGGCCTCGGTTGAAAGAGCAGCGAGCGGCGTTCGGAAGACGCGTTCGGCGAGCGCGGCAGACTCGGCGGAGAGCGAAACGGAACCTGGACGACGATCGTCGGCACACGTGATTCCGTCACTCGTCGCTGAGTAATAGAGCGTGCGGCCGCGCAGGTACTCGCCGCACACCACGCAGCGCCCCAGTTCCGGCATCCACCCCATAAGGCGGTTCATCCAAAGCGTAAAGTACAGCACGGGAAGCCAGACGCAATCGACACGCAGCTCTTCAAGCACGGAGAGCACGAGACGGAAGATTGGATCATCCGGGGCCTGTTCCGGCAACGCTTCCTCAAGTGTTTCCGCGATCAATTGCAGTCCGGCGGTGCGGGCGTAGTCGATAGGCTGCGAGAGCGGAGAGGAGAGTATCTCGAAAGCGTCGAGGCGCACAAGTTCCTGGCCGATGGGCTGGCGCGGGCGCTCAACATAACTGGCTCGGACGTAAGACATCGGCTCGAGCGCACCCCCGAAGCGACGTCGGGACCGGAGAGCATGGCGGGCGACGCCCCTAATACGGCCCTGCTCGCGCGTGAAGAGACTGACAAGAAGGTCGGCTTCGAGGAAGGGCCAGGTGCGGAGTACGATCGCTTCACCGAGCCTTTGAATCATCGCCTAGTGCCTCAACCAGATTCGAGCGCCCTGAACCTGCCGCGCCTGCAAACAGAGACGCGCAACCCGATGGCTGCGCGTTCTCGACGAAATTTGAGCGCTAAGCGCCCGCAAAGGATTACCGCCCGAAGTGTTCGGCGTTCTTTGTCTGGTAGTCAGCCCACTTCTCCGGGAGATCGTCTCCGGCGTAAATGGCAGACACTGGGCAGACGGGAACGCAGGCGCCGCAGTCGATGCACTCGACCGGATCGATGAAAAGCTGTGCCGCTTCGCCGTACCCGCTCTCGTCCTTCTTGGGGTGGATGCAGTCCACCGGGCAGGCATCGACGCACGCCGAGTCCTTCGTTCCGATGCATGGTTCTGCGATTACGTATGCCATTGAATCTTCTCCTGATGTCGTTTGAAGTCCCGCTCTTCGATTCTAGCAGCGATTCACTGGCAGAGTAGCGGAAGCGCAGGGCTGCTTTCACGGTGTGGATTTTGCCCGCTTGGCTGCGAACTCGGCAGGCGTGGGAATGGGTTCGAGGTTACGGCCGGCGAAGAGTTCCACAAAGATGTGCTTCATCTCCTCGAAGATCAGTCTGTTCGTAGCGAGAATTTCGCGGCTGTCCAGGGTAAAGTCGCTTCCGTCGAAGTGCGTAAGCGTGCCGCCAGCTTCCTTCACCATCAGGACCCCGGCGGAGGTGTCCCATGGATTCAGCTTGAACTCCCAAAAGCCATCAAGGCGACCACAGGCAACATAGGCCAGGTCGAGCCCGGCGGAACCAGCTCTGCGGACTCCGTGAGAGCGCAGAGTAATCTGCTGGTAAAAGTGGATATTGGGATTTTCATGACGCTTGTGGCTCGGAAAACCGGTGGCCGTGAGTGACTCGGCCAGCTTCGCAGTCTTCGAAACCTTCATCTGGCGGCCGTTCATCCATGCTCCGCGGCCTTTTTCAGCAGTGAACATCTCGTCCCGCAGGGGATCATAGATCACTCCAGCGACGATCTCGCCGTCAACATCCGCACCGAGGCCAAGTGGACGGTGCTCGAGGCCGAGGATGACGCAAAAAGCGGGAAACCCATGGGCGAAATTGGTGGTCCCATCCAGCGGATCGACATACCAGCGGAACTCGGCATCGAGGCGGTCACGAGTACCCTCTTCGCCGTAGATTCCATGATGCGGGAATGCGGATTTCAGGCGTTCGACGATCAGTTGCTCGCTGGCACGGTCTGCTTCTGTGACCAGATCGACGTCGCCCTTGTACTCGGCGTTTACGCCCTTCTGATAAAAGTCGCGCAGCAGGGCTCCGGCCTGACGGGCGATCCCTTCGGCGACATGGGCAAATTCGAACTTCTTCATCAATGCTGGTCCCTCAGGGATAGTCTACCTGCTTGGCTTTGAAGGGGTTGTTAGACCGCGATGCCTTTCAGGGAGACTCTAGCGACCGATAACTCGAGCTCTTCAGCGATGGCAATTTTTCTTGATCGTGTTCCGGACGATCGTAAAGGTACGTTCTCTGTCCATAAACTGTGGCATAGACAAGTGGGACGGGCGCGATCCTATCTGCTGTCACCGAAGTAGGATTTGCGGTAGCGCAGGTCGTACTTCTCCTCCGCAGATGCATCTTTCAGCCTTATAGACACAGTATGCAGCGCCGTTTCTGCCTCGTCTCGAACTGGTCTTGGCGGAGCATAATAGCCGAGCAGATACTGCGTGCGGAGGTCATCGGAGACGTGGCGCAACGCCGGCTCGAGATCCTTCGGATCGGAGACGTAGTAGTATTTGCCACCGGTGTCGTCGGCCATTTGGATAAGCGCGTGTTCGCCGCCGGTACTGCGTCCGGCGTCGGCGTACACCGGGACGATAATGAGGGAGTAAACCATCGCACCAGCCCGTTGTGCCTGTTCTAGCGCCTGGGCGTACTTTGACCCCTTTGCAGTGTCGTTGCCGTCAGTGATGAGGACGATAACCCGTCGGCGAATGTCGGCGGCCTGCAGCGAAGAGTTGGCGGCGGGAGCCGAATGCGTTTCACCCAAGCGTTGCGAAGCGAGATAGATCGCGTCGTAGAGCGCAGTGGCATCGCCCCGTTCGAGCTCTGCCAAGCCAGCATCGACGCGCTTCAGGTTGTTTGTGAAGGGCACGATCTCGCGGACAGTATCCGAGAAGTCCATCAGGTCAACTTCGTCCTGTTCGCGAAGAAGCGCCTTGACGAAGTGCTTCGCCGCGTTGCGCTCGAGGTTCTCATCGCGCAAGACACTCTCGCTGGCGTCAATGGCGAGAACAATCGAAAGCGGCGATGTAGTAGACCGCTCGAAGATCGCAATCTTCTGCAGCTTGCCGTCCTCCGTCAGGGTGAAGTCGTCGATGGTAAGGCCGCCGACGGGCGCACCTTTCGCATCGGCCACGTTCATGGGAATGTTCACCAGGCGCGTCTGGACCTTAATCGTCGGCACCTGCTCGGACTTTGGCTGCCTGCGTTCGACCGGCGCCTGTGTCTGTACGGCCACAACGACGAGCAGAAAGCTGAACGCTGTCACGAAGTGCTTCATCCCAGCTGCACCGGCTGGACAGAGGGAACGATTGCCTCCGGAAAAGGTTCGCCATCGGCCCAGACGGCTCCGTCGACGAAGTACTCCTTCTTCCAGATTGGGACAGTCTTCTTAAGGGTGTCGATGATCCAGCGGCAAGCGTCGAAAGCCGCACCACGGTGGGCCGAAGCGACAACAATCAGCACGCTCGTCTCGCCGATCTCGAGCTTTCCAAGGCGATGCACGAGAACGACATCGCGGATTGCGAACCTCTCGACTGCTTCATTGGCGAGCCCCCGCATCTGTTCCAGAGCCATCGCTTCATAGGCCTCATAGACGAGATACAGAGTCTGGCGGCCTCGAGTGTTGTTACGAACAATGCCGTCGAAGAGAACGACGGCCCCATCCGGACCAGCCTTGATCTTCTCGAGCAGTTGGGAGGACGGGATCTGGGTGCGAAAGAATTCAACTTTCTCGTCGGTCGCCATATCTATTGCCGAGCCTTCGCCGAGCCGCCGCTTACAGGAGGCAGAAGTGCAAGTTCGTCCGCGTGTTTGAGAACGGTCGAACGGGAGGCGTATTCACGGTTTACGGCGACAGCCAAAGAAGACCACATAGCGTTCTTTGAGTTAGACGCACGAGCGCGAAGAAGGCAAATCACGTCTTCTACAACCGCGCCCTCAACAAGGTCCATGGTCTCCCGGCCGCAGGCGAGAACGTCCTTGAGCATTCCGAAATAGAGTATTTGAACCTGCACAGTCTCCAGCATAAATCGTGCTATCTGAGAGGTTGCGATCCATCCGCGGAGCTACTTTGTAGAATCTTTCTCCGCGTGATACTCCTCGAGGAGCTTTCGGCCCTTGGCTGCCAGCTTCTTCTCATCAGCAGGAGTCTTAGGCACCGGCTCACCCCACGCGGCAGCCTGGAGAGCTTGCCGCGTCGGCTCACCATCTTTCACCACCGGGCCCGGCGGCGTAGTAAAGTGCCGCGTAAGAAATGCCCCCTTTCGCTTCTTCTTTTCCGGGGTGTCAGCCGCTCCCCTCACTCCTGGCTGCAGGTTTCCGCCGGTCTTCTCGTTGTAGTACTCCCTGCCCTTTTTGGTAAGGCCGCCGCGAGGGTCTTTTCCCTCTTTTGAAAGGGAGATTGAGGAACTCTTTTTCGTTATCGCCTTCTTTGCGGATTTCGCAGTTGCGACTTTCTTTGGGGAAGTCTTTTTTGCCGCTTTCTTCGTCGCCATCATCGCCTCTGACTATCAGTGAGTGTCTCAGCGGTTCGATGCGGTTTGAATGCTACAGGTTTGGAAACAAGCGGGGGGCAAACACAGAAAGGCGGCTGGAATCTCCAGCCGCCTTCGGTTCAACTGCTTTTCTGCATCAAGTCACATGCCCGCAGCCTGAAGCACCTCTTCGCGCACGACCTCGTCGATTACAGCCTCGGTCGCATTCCTCGGCAGGGCCACCGCAAGGACATCTTCGATGACACTCGCATAGTGAATCGTGACTCCTTCGATCTGGTCCGCCGTCAGGTCTTCTTCGACCTGCTGACGGCAGTCGACCGGCAAAATCACATCGCGAACTCCCGCCCGCTTGGCGGCAAGGAACTTCTCCTTGATGCCGCCGACAGGAAGGACATTGCCACTGAGCGTGATCTCACCAGTCATAGCTGTGAGCGGACGTACCTTCTTGTCCGTCAGGAGCGAAACCAGCGCCGTCGCCATGGTCACGCCGGCCGAAGGACCGTCCTTGGGGATTGCTCCCGCAGGCACGTGGATGTGAATGTCCACATCTTTCGTGAAATCCTCGTCGAGACCCAGTGACGCAGCATTTGATCGCACCCACGTCAGCGCAGCCTGCATGGACTCCTTCATCACGTCACCGATCTGGCCAGTGATGTTGAAGCCGCCCTTACCCTTCATCTTGTTCGCTTCGATGAAGAGGATGTCGCCACCGGCAGGCGTCCAGGCCAACCCGACCACGACGCCGGCACGCTTGGTGCGCTCCGCAATCTCCGTGTCGACGCGGACCTTGATACCGCCCAGGAACTGATGGACAATCTCCTTCGTGATGACCAGCTTCTCCGTCCGTCCTTCAGCGATCTTGCGGGCCAGTTTGCGGCATACCGTGCCAATCTGCTGTTCGAGCTTACGAACTCCCGCCTCACGCGTGTAATGCCGTGCAATCAGGGCGACGCTGTCATACGGGAACTCAATCAACTCCGGGTCAATTCCGTTCTCCTTCGTCTGCCGCGGGATCAGGTACTTGAACGCGATCTGTACCTTTTCTTCCTCGGTATAGCCGGTTAGTTCGATAATCTCCATACGATCGAGCAGTGGTGCCGGGACCGGATCCAGTTGGTTCGCGGTGCAGATGAAGAGCACCTTCGACAAATCGAATGGCTGATCGAGATAGTTGTCGCGGAACGTATTGTTCTGCTCCGGATCAAGAGTTTCGAGCAGCGCGCTGGCAGGATCGCCACGGAAGTCGCGCCCCAGCTTGTCGATCTCGTCCAGCATGAAGACGGGGTCGTTGGTCTCGACGCGCTTCAGGTTTTGGATGATCTGGCCAGGCAGAGCTCCAATGTAAGTGCGCCGGTGCCCGCGGATCTCCGCCTCGTCATGCATGCCGCCGAGTGAGATGCGCGAGAACTTGCGCCCAAGTGCCCGGGCAATGCTGCGGCCGAGCGAGGTCTTGCCCACGCCGGGAGGTCCTACGAAGCACAGAATTGGACCCTTCATGTCAGGCTTCAGGCGACGAACGGAAAGATAGTCGAGAATCCGGTCCTTCACCTTCTGCAGCCCGTAGTGGTCTTCGTCGAGGTACTCCTTTGCCTTCAGGATATCGATCTCTCCGGCAGAGGATTTAGCCCACGGAAGAACAGCGAGCCACTCGATATAGTTCCGAGTCAGCGAATAATCCGCAGCCATCGGGCTCATCCTGGCAAGCCTCCCAAGGTCCTTCAGAGCGTCTTTCTTCGTCTCCTCGGGCATGCCAGCGGCTTCAATCTTCTCCTTCAGCTCGGCAATGTCCTTCTGGGAGTCGTCAAGGTCGCCAAGCTCTTTCTGGATCGCCTTCAATTGCTCGCGCAGGTAATAATCGCGCTGCGACTGCTGCACCGAATCCTGCACCTCGGTCTGGATCTTGTTGCGGAGCTGCTGGACCTCCAGTTCCTTGGCAAGATGCTTGTTGATGCGCTCCATCCGGGCCTGCACACCAGGCGTTTCGAGCAGCTCCTGCTTGTCTGTCGTGGTCAGGAACGGCAAAGACGAGGCAATAAAGTCGGCGAGGCGGCCTGGTTCATCAATGTTGATCGCTATGGTCTGCAGGTCATCCGATAAAGTCGGCGACGAGGTTACGATCTGCTGGAACTGGCTGACAACATTCCTCTGCAGCGCCTCGATCTCCGGCGATGCACCCATCTCCGTCTCAGGAACAGGCTCGTACTCGGCGACCATAAACGGAGACACCTGGGTAAACTCGCCCACGCGGACGCGTTCATTGCCCTCTGTAAATACGAAAAGGCTCTGGTTTGGCATCTTCACAACCTTGTGGACGGTTGCCTTGGTACCAATCAGGTGCAGATCTGCACCTTCGGGAGTATCCTGGCGGGCATCACGCTGGGCTACGACCAGGATTGTCTTGCCTTCGCCGAGCGACTGAATGAGCTGTATGGAACTTTCACGCCCCACTGTTAGCGGAAGCACGGCGTGAGGAAAGAGAACGGTATCACGCACGGGCAGAACCGGCAGAGGCGTCTTACCACCGGACGCAGAACTCGGATCGGAGGACTTTTCTGAACCTCTGGGGCTGATTACACTTACGAAGTCGTTAGGCATTGAGTGTCCTTCTGTCAGATTTCATGCTATTCGATGCCGCAGCATAAGAAAAGTCGCATTCTGGGTTTCATTCGCAGGAACGCTCTCCCATAGTCACTCGTCCGCCATCTTCTCTTCATCGGCAAGGCCTCATGCGGCCTTAGATTTGTAAAACACCAGCGAGGAGTTCCGTCAATCCCCTTTTGGTGTAAATGTCTTGGGTATCAAACACCTGCACTGAGTTGAACAGCGTCGGCATTCACAAGTTCGTCAGCTTTGCCGCATCCCGCTTACGCTTAGAAGAGGTTACGCCGACTTATAGCGCCCAAGTTCCTTGACCATCCGACAGTGCTCACGAAGCGAGACCAGCGCGGCCTCCGCCTGTTCGATCCCGGAGAAGCGGAATTCCACGTAGAAGACGTACTCCCAGGGGCTTCCGGGCACCGGCCGTGATTCAATTCGGGTAAGGTCGACTCCCGCAACCGCGAGAAATTGAAGGATGGCGACCAGCGTTCCTGGCCGATGTTCCACCGAAAAAGCAAGGGACATCTTGTCTGGAGGAAACGCGCCCTTCATCTCAGAATATGTTTCCTCGCGGCGGATGGTCTGAAAGCGAGTGAAGTTTGCTGCATGGTCTTCGAGGCCGCGTCGAAGAATGTTCCCGCCGTACTGTTGCGCAGCCAGTTCTGGAGCAATGCCCGCGGTGTCGCTAAGCTGCGATTCCATCAGGTGCTTAACGCTGCCTGCCGTATCGTAGAACGGCACCACCTCAAGCTGACGGTTCGCAGCCAGAAATTTGCGACACTGTGCGAGGGCAACCGGATGTGAGAGGACCTGGCGAAGCTCTTCAAAACGAACTCCCGGCATCGCGATGAGATGGAATCGTATACGGAGCAGGCTCTCCCGAACGATGCGCACCGGGTGTTCGAGCAGAAGGTCATAGTGCTCCGCAACAGAACCGTGAAGGCTATTCTCGATGGGCAGGACAGCTGCGTCGGCGGAGCCATCGAGCAACTGCTCAAACACCATAGCCGAGACGGCGCATGGAACGATTTCGATCCGGCAATCTATGTCTGCTAGAACTTGGAGCGCTGCCATGTGGCTGTTCGATCCGAGCTCGCCCTGAATGGCGACGCGATACGTGTCTGCTTTATGCTCTTCAACGGCCTTGTCTCCTGCCATCACCGCCTCTTCCATGACGTTGCTTGAATCTGCCTTGATCGAGCGAAAAAAATGAGGACGCATCTTTCACCGGCTGGCAACCTGCCAGAGAGTTCACGCACCTGATTATGAGTAAAGAACAGGGTGCCTCCGACCTTTGACGTCGCAGGACCAACAGGAGAATTCAACATGCTTTGGACCATCACCATCATCCTATTCGTCCTCTGGGTCGTAGGTCTCGTCAGCGGTGCGGCGCTTGGATCGTGGATCCATATTCTGCTCGTGCTCGCCGTCATCATGCTCATCTTCAATCTACTTCAAGGCAGACGAGCACTGTAGCCCTCGAGCATCTCCCAACCAACCCGTCGTAGAGGAGTCACCATGAGCACTGAAACGGTTTCAGGAAAGTTCGATCAACTCAAGGGTCAGGCAAAGCAGTCGTTTGGCGAAGCCACTGGCAACGATAGCTTGGCAAACGAAGGCGTGGCCGACCAGGTTAAGGGACATGCAAAGGAAGCGTGGGGAAATACCAAGGATGCGGCGCACGCCGTTTCAAGCGACGCCAGGACACACGCAGAAGCTGACCACGTAGATGCGAAAATCGAAGGCGAGCATGCCGCTCACAATGTCCGTGACGGAATCGCCCATGCAGCACACGCGGTAAAGGATGCCATCGTCGGCACCACGGATCACGTGAAATCAAACAGTTAGTTGTCCCCGAAGGATAGGAGCCTGCGCTCGTTGGCAGGCTCTTTTCTTTGCTCCCCGCCTTCTAACGCGTAACAAGTACATCTGCGGCTACAAAGCAAAAGAAGACAACTGAAATCACTCCATTCAAGGTGAAGAACGCCGCATTCATACGACGCAGGTCAGTCGGCGAAATTATGGAATGTTCGTACGCTAGCAACACGGCAACGATAGCGATGCCCACCAGCGAAATGGGTCCTAACCGAAATAGCTGAACCAGGCAAAGAAGAAGGGCGATCATCGCGAGATGCATAAGTCGCGCTATCCAGAACGCCGCTTCTATGCCAAAAGCCTGCGGAACGCTGTTTAATCCGACCCGGCGGTCATGTTCAAAGTCCTGACAGGCATAGAGCACGTCAAATCCCCCGACCCATAGCAACACTGCGAGCGTAAGCACAGCAATCCGCGGATCGAACGTACCGCGAACAGCGATCCAGGCCGCAGAGGGAGCGATCCCTAGCGCTAATCCCAGCACCAGGTGCGACCAGCGCGTAATCCGCTTCATATAGCTGTAGGCCAGCACGACGCTCAGCGCTACGGGTGCAAGTTCCAAAGTCAGGCGGTTCAACATAGCCGCAGCAATCAGAAAGACGATCGCGGAGGCGGCAACGAAGCCGGTTACGAACTGTTTACTGAGGCTGCCGGCTGGCAAGGCTCTCGATGCCGTGCGAGGATTGGCACCATCGAGGTCCGCGTCTGCAAGTCGATTAAAGGCCATTGCGGCAGTGCGCGCGGAGACCATACATACAACGATCCAGAGCAGCACCGGGCCCGACGGCCAGCCCTGCGCGGCGAGAACTGAACCGGTGAGTGCAAATGGAAGCGCAAAGATGCTGTGCTCCCACTTGATCATCTCCAAAGCAACACCGATTCTCTTTAGAAGCGAATTCATCTTTTTATTCTAAGCGGATCGGCAAACAGAAAAGGGCGCCTACAAAGAATGGCCATTTCGCGGTCACTAAATGGCCATGCTGAACGAACTCCCCGCCTCATCGGCTCTACCGAGACGAGGAAGAAGCGGCACCCGCGACCTGGAGATTGTTTGTAACCTTGAACACCCCGGGTACCCCGTTGGCCCGAATATTGGCAGTGTCTTTGTCCGATTGAGAGTCAACCACGCCGCTCAGCGTCACGTTGCCGCTGACCACAGTGATACGGATTGGCTTTGCCGGATCAATCGAGTATTTGTTCAGTGACGGATATCCGTAAATTGCCCGCGCCTCGGCGATACGAATGCGGTCATCCATAGGCGAAGGCGGCGCGACTTCGATGTTGTCGACTACATCTTTTACGCCGGGATAGTTTTCCACGAGACTCAGCGCCGAATCTTTATCTGTGGGCCCGTAGGCCACACCGCCGAGGGTGACCACGCCATTCTGCACGCCGATGGTAAGCGCGTTGAAGGCTGTTGTCCCATAACCTACACGGTCATAGGCCAGCTTCTCGCCAATCTTGTCCCGCAGCGTCGCGTCTTCCACCGTCGGGCCAGCAACCGTAATCATGTTCTGGACGCCCTTAACATTTTTACGGTGGTGCGCCTTCTTGTCTGCATCTTCCTTGGCGCTATAGATCTGAACAGTACCGGTCAGGGTCACAATCCCGCCGCTTACTGAAGCTTTCACGTCTGCGAACTTCTTATTGTCGAGTGCCTTGGTCACATCGGCCTGCACCGCCGAATCCTCTGCGGACTGCGCCAAAACCGTATGAGAGCTGCCAAGTGTGAGCAACGCCGCGAGCGCCGCGGCGGGTGCCACGCGAACTACATTGTTGAACTTCATTGTTGTCTCCAGTCCGCCTGAAAGCTGCTTGAACGGATTACATCCATACATCTGATGTAGGAAAACGGTCTAGCGATACCGTTTGCGAATCTTATAGACGATGCTGAAGACACCGGTTTCGTCTCGAGTCGCAACCAGCGATGCGTTGTGATTCAACTGGTACTGCACCTGGATCAGCTGCTGTGCTGACTCGTTGACGTTCGTCGCAAAGGTCAACGTAAGCTGCTGCGAAAGCTGTTGCTCCACCGTTATACGGGCAGACGAGTTCCCCAGCGTACCAACGAACGCCGGATCGATCTTCACGCTGCTCGCGCCGAAAAGCTTCGACACGCGACTGCTGACCGAGGCATTCAGGGCGCCTCCAAGCAGCGCACTGGTCGTGGGATCGGTTCCAGCCTGCACCTGTTTCTCCTGGTAGATCTGGGCCTCTTCCTGCGTCCTCCCAAGAGCGAGCAGGTTGAACACATCGGCCTCACTGAGCGGCGGTTCAGACCGATACGTCGGCTTGAAGTTCGAGGACGTACCATGCACGCCCACCGTGATGTCATAGTTCTCGACGCGTGCCGTTGCATCGATGTCAATGACCGGATCGATGCGGACCGGGTTTGAGAAATAGATGTCTCCCCGCTCCAGTTGATACGTGGTGCCGGCAAAGGTGGCACTTCCGTCGGTTATCTGAATACGACCGAGCACCGTCGGAGCCGCAACCGTGCCGCGGATGTTGAGATTGACCGTTCCGGCAAGCTTCGCGTAAGAGTTTTGAAAATCGAGTTGAGGTGAGCTGGTGACGTGGACATCGAGCTGGATCTTGTCCGTGATGGAATTGGGATCAGGGGGTGCAGCCACTCCGCCACTGCCTGCAAACGATGCAAAGTCGACATTTGGGCCAACTCCGAAACGGGTTATCAACACGTTGCCACTCAGGATCAGGCTCTGCGGACCGCCCTGAAGCTTGATGTTTGCGTTGGCAGTGGAGCTCAATCCGTTGTACCGAACGCGAACTGTGTCTGCGGTGGCCGTGAGGTCGGCGAAGAGGCCGCTCTTGTAGGTGAAGAAGCCGGCGATCGAAAGCTTGCCACCGCCAGTTGTCGCCGTGAGGCTCTGTATCTGCAGACGATCTTCGTTGAATGCGAGCGAGCCGTTCATGTCCGTAATGCCATTCGGTATGCTTTCCATGCTGGCATTGACATGTTCAAAGAGGACCTTGCCCGTCAGCTGCGGGTCCTTCATCTGACCCATGGCGGCAACATCGAAGCTGACCTTCCCTGCCGCCTGCACTTCGGAGTCGAGAACATGTGCAATCGCGGGGGAGATGCTTCCGGTCGCGTGAAGATTGAGCACTCCGCCTTTGGGGTCAGTTGCACCCAGTACCTGAGCCGTGCCGCTTGCCTGGAGATCGGTGTCCGTCCCAAGGATGTGAAGCTGTTGCAAAGTGGCAACGCCGTTGTTCAGACTTACGCGAATCGGTTCCGACGCCTTGAATTCCAGCCCCTGCACCTTAACGTCGACATGGTTCAAGGCGACGTCGCCTTTCAGGTTCACAGGCGTCTTAAGTGGGCCGCTGATGTTGACGGCGCCGTCGATCGAAGAACTTGCCTTGACGCTGCCCGGAGAAAACAGGTCGATCGGCTTGCCCACATCCAGACCAGTAAAGGTCAGCTTCGCTTGTGTGTCGTAGTTGCCGGTAAGCTGGGTCTGTCCGCTTGCCTCAAGCGTCGCGCCGACCAAGGTGGAGTGAGCGGTAAGGTACATCTGCGAACCCTGGCTATGCAGGTCTGCGGAAACGTCGCCGACCGGATGACCCTGCACGGAGATGTTCGCCAGCTTCAGACTCGCCACGGCTCCTGGCTGCTCGATTGTCCCGTTCGCGTCCGCCTTGAGTGTAAGAGTGCCATCGGCCGCTACGCCACTTGTCTTGACACTGTCGAACTTCGACAGCACAAGATTGTTGCCTTCGACGTGCGCATGGAAGTGCTGGCTGGTGAGGTCATAGCCGCCATTGCCAGCGATCTGCATGTCGTGCAGCTTCAGTTGAACCCGGCTGGCTTCAACATCTCGTCCCTTTACGGTCAGGTCCACGTTGACGGACTGATACCCTTCACCGTAGGCGGCGCCGTTCGTAAGCGCGATGTTGCCGCCGCTGTTCAAGGCTCCCAGAGTTCCCGTCACAGTGCCATGGACGTTGAGCGTCCCGGTTACGGGGTACTTGTTCTGCTGACCCGCAATCTGAAGAACATCACCAACCTGGGCGTTCGAGAGCTGGATAGATCCCGCAACTGACGTGTCGTTGTCATAGGCGTACGTCACAACATGTCGACGCGAGACCAGCCTGTGCGGCTTGACCGTGCCACCCACGTTGAGGATGGCACTTCCGCGCTTGATTGTTGAGCTGGCAACCGCAAGGCCGCTGTACGGCGAGAACTCTCCGTCCGCAACTACCGAGTCAATCTGAACATCGGCCTGCTGCGTTTCGCCCGTGCCGACCTTTACCTCGATCTGCGTCGCCTGCAAGTGCCCCTTCAGGTCAAGGTCTGCGATCGGCCCCGATGCCGAGCCGGTGAAGCCGAGCGTCCCATGCAGTACAACAGGGAGGGCGGCGCTTCCTTTCTTGCCGTTTGCTTGCACCCCAAGCGTCTGCAGCAACTGGTCGTATTCGCCGAGATCTCGAACACTGAGATCAGCGTGCAGCGAAGTAAGCCGATCGCCTTTGTTTACGCCGAGAACTCCGCTCGCATTCAACATTGACTCAGGCGTGAAGAGCTGCACCTTTTCCACGCGGACCACTTCGGTCTTGCCGTCATAGTGTGCGAGTGCCTGACCGCTGACCGGGATGTCACTTGCCGCGCCCTTGCGCTTACTGCCAGTCGGCAAGAACTTTACGTCCGCATCGACGAGCACACTGGAGGCAATGTCCGTTGCCGGGCCGCCCCACTCCACCTTGATTGGCCCGTTGATCGAGGTGTCAAAGCCAAGATCACCATACCCCTTCGGTGCAGCAATATCCATGATGGTGCGGAGCGAAATCTGCTTCACTGTCGCGGTGAGATAGGCATGGGCGCGCTGCACCGGCGTGATCGCTACGGAGCCCGTAACCGGCGCAGGCGCGTTCACCATGGCCGCAGTGCGGTTAGCGGTCTTTGCGGCAGCAACCGTCGTCGGCGAGTTGCTGGTTGTGTTCGAAGGGACTTCGCCGAGCCAGTTCGTGATGCGAAGGTCGCCTTCCGCACTTCCTCCTCCCGGCAGGTAACCGGTCAACGCGGTAAAGAGGAGATCCGTGGGAGTGATCCGGAGGTGGGCCGCGCCATTTATGTCGTGTACGCGGACTGTCGCATCCTGGTACCCCGCATTGTGCAGCTTCATCTCGCCGACGAGCAGGTAGCCTGCCGTACAGTCAGGATCAGGCGGGAGCACCTTGTTACTAGGCTTCGCGTCAGCCTTAGGATGCCTGCGCCTCCAGAACGGCAGGCGCTTCTGCGCGACTGCAGGCTCTACGATGCAGTTGTGTCCACGTAGGTTGAGGTCGAGTGTCCCGGCGTCAAGGCCATCTACACCTCCTAGCAGCGCCACCTGTTTCAGTTCGAGCGAACCATCGATCGCCGCCTGCCACTCAGGCTGTGCAAAGTGTTGCAATGACGCAGAAGCTTGAAGAACGGTGCTTTTGCCCGTGTTGAAGGCGAACTTTGTCACCCTCGCCATATCGCGGCCCAGTTCCGCTTCGAGGTGCAGCTTGGATTGCACCTCGGGGTACTTCGTCATCTTCGTGCGGAGATCGTTCAAATCGATGGTCGCGCCATAGCTGTCCGTTGCGGAGAGGTAGTGCACTTCTGCATCGAGATCACGCGCGGCCACATCGAAAGGGATCGCGCGATCATTCACCAGGGCCACGCCGTTGACGAGCTCCACCTCGTGCGCCTTCAAGTCCAGCAGCGTGTCCTGCAGTGATTCCTTGCTGGTGCTTGGATGCTTCGGCACAGGCTGATTCGTCTTACCGTCCTTGTCGATAATCAGGTGGATCTGCGGATGCTCGACACGCAGCAAACTGAGCCCAACGTGCGATGCAAGGCCAACACCTGCAGTGTGCGAGAGGAAGCTCGAGATCTTCAGCCGCACCTGTATCTTGTCGACGGCGACGTAAGGCGCTTGATCTGCGGCCTCCGTTCCGTGAATGACAAGGCCATTGACCTCAATTGCAAGATGGCGAAGGCTGAAACTCATGCTCCGCAACTCGACGCGGCCCCCGGTCGAATCCTCAAGGACGCTGACAACTTCCTTGCCGACGCGCTGCTGGAAGTCTGCGGTGGTCGAATACCACGCAACCCCGCCGATGAGAACAACCAGCAGCAGCAGAACACCCGCGATGGTCCAAGCCAGCCATTTTGCCATGCGGACGCCGATGTGGCGCTTCGGTTCTGTTCTTGTCACTTCGGGTTCGCTCATTCCGCCGCCTCCGAAGCCGTTACCATCCGGACGCTTCCTGAAGCGCGAAGCGCCTTCAGCCAATCATCAAGAAGTCCGCCGACCTGCTGCTGAAGAAGAATCTCGCGAATACGATCGCTGATCGAGTCGAGCTTGGGTGCCGTTGCATTACGTTTTGCATATTCCGGCAGCAGGGTCTTCGCGTAATAGTCCTTCACCTGCACCTCTGAAATGCGAATACCCTGCCGGAAGCGCTCCTCGATGAACTGCAGTGTCTCCATGCGCTCTCGCCACCGTTTCAACAGCTCAGACTCGGTAAAGCCATGGGCCGCGAGGAACTTCTGCCACCCCTCGGGGGTCTCGCACTTGTACTCTTTGCACGCGAGAATGTCCTTGCGAAGATCCACCAGGTTTGCAGAGACCTCGGCGTCAGTGATGGGCTTGCGCGGCTGAACGCGGGCCTGCTGCTGGATCAAATCGCGATCAATCAATCGCTCGATGGCTTTGGCGCGCGTAAAAGCCCCGACGGGCTCGCTATACGGCTGAAAGACCGCGAAGCGCTGCTCCTCTTCGACGTCGCTTTCCAGGATCAAATCGTCATTCACGATGGCGACCACGCGGTCGATTTGCGTTGCGCCTGCGGTTTGCGAACTCGCCGTCTGGCCGCCGCCTCGCATACAGAAAAGCATGAGCAGCACCGGCAGCATCAGCCTCGCTACAGGTGCCTTTGTCAGATTGTGCTTTGTTGCGTTCATTGTCTTAGAAGCTCTGCCCGATGCTGAAGAAGAAGTTGAAGTGGCTGGCCTGCTGTTCCTGCGGATTGCTGCCGTTGAAGTCGTAAATCACTGGGTATTTCGGAGGATTGAGGTTGTAACTGAAATCGACGCGGATTGGCCCCACCGGCGTCTTGTATCGCGCGCCCAGGCCCAGCGCGTGTGAAAAGTAGTTGAAGTTGCAGGTACCGATGCTGGTCGACACATTGGCGCAGGTTTCCTCATCGGGTTGATGAAAGCGCTTGATGCTCGGGAACATATCACTGGCGTTCTGAAAAACATTCCCCATGTCATGGAAGACCACGAAGCCAACGGAATCGCCTACGTAAGGCAGCGTAGGCGCTGGCAGACGCAGTTCAGTCGAGTTGATGAGAACCGCAGTTCCGCCAACGGGAAAGCCTGTTTGAAGATCACGCGGGCCGGCTGCGTTAATGGCAAAGCCACGGTGGGACGTCGCTCCGCCCGCGTACAGGCGTTCAGGGAGCGGGACGGCGTCGCAACTCGCATTTGTAGTCAACAACACGCCCACGCAGGAGGCGTTATTCACGTTAGGATTTGCGCCGAAAACTTTCTCAACGCCAATGCGCGTATTGCGTGCAAGCGTGTACTTCTTCTTTCCAAACGTGTAGTAAGTCGAATTAGTTACATCCACGCGATTGAAGTCAGTTTGCGAACCAAACTTTGAAGACGCAAGGAATTCCGATACCGAAGTGTAAGAGCCTTTGGTAGCGTCGAGTGGACTCGATTGTCGCGTGTCATGAAACCACGTGACCCCGGGACCACCAACTCGTACTGGCTGAGAAAGCAGCGGAATCAGGTTCGCTGATACCTGCAGGCTATCGGGGTTCACCGAAACCCGCCTGTATTGGAAGTCGTAGATAAATGTGTCCGTGCGTCGAAATTTCTGGGTGACCCGGAAATCTCCCTGCAACGTAGACGCTTGGAAAGTGGTGATGTTCTGTACGTTGGAATAACCACCGGAAACACTTGCCGTGAGTAGTGGATTTCCAAGAAGATGCGGATTGTTGAAACTGACCGTTGCCACCTTTTCAAGCAGGCCATAAGTTGTATGCAGCGTGATCGACTTATCGGTGCCATAAAGGTTGATACGGGAGACGTCGAGCGAGACCCTGGGACTGACTCCTGTCCTGCCGTTCTGGCTGATCCCGCAATTCGGGTAGCATCCCAGTAGAATTTGCGAGGCCGTCGATATAGAACCGGTGACCGGCTGCCCGGTCTGCGCCTCGAAGCCGAAGCCATAGGTCACATCCCACCGCTTCGCCTCAGTCAACTGAACAAGCACGTTCTTCCGCAGAGCATCACCCGTAGGATTCTGTACCGCGGCATTCACTTCATTGAACAGTGCAAGGTTGTAGAGACGCCGCTGCGTATCGAGCAGAGCGCTCTGGTCCAGAGGGTCTCCCGCATGGACCTGCAGCGTGCTGTTTACATAAGCGGGCTTGGTGCGGCGATCGCCCGAGATGATGACGTGATCGATGAAGACCTGGTGGCCTTCAACAAGATTGATGGCAACGTCCGTCCTCGTAGGATCGGTCGGGCTCTTCGTCTGGATCACCTCGGTGCGCACCTTATCGAAGCCGTTGCTCAGGTAATAAGCGAGCACGGCATCGCGGTCTCCGGAAAGAGAAATCAAGCTGAACGGTTGCCCTGTCTGCGAGTTCAGCAGTGCCTGTATGGCTTGCTGCCGCGATGGGTCTACGCCTACGAGTGCAATCTTGCCGAACTTCTGCTGTGTTCCTTCAACGATGGTCAGGGTGACGCGAATCTGTGCAAGCTTCAGCGGTTTGCCGTCGGGGCCGTCGTCTATGTCGTCCACTGTGGGTGTGAGCGTGGTGTCGTTGAAACCGTTCGCACGATAAAGCGCCTGGATCGAGCTAATGTCTGAAGCAAGAAGAGCAGGGCTGTATCGACCGCTGCGTAGATAAGCATCGGCCTTCTGAACATGCATCCTTTCCTTGAGTAGGTCGGTCTCGAAGTACTTGTTTCCCTTCAGGGCGACTGAGATCACCTTGTGCTTCACGCCTCGATCCACCGAATAAACAACCTGCTCCGACGGAGTGCCCGCACCGATAAGCCTGAACTCCACGGTCGCGTCAAAGTAGCCCTGTTGCTCCAGGAACTCCCGAATGTTGTGCTGGCCCTCGTTCAACAAATCATTATCGATCGTTCCTTCTTCGAAGACCGGCACTAGCAGGTGGAGGCGACTCTTGGACATCTTTGCGCCTTCAATCGTCACCTTCACAACCGGCCCCTGGTTGGCGTGAAAGTCGTAATCGAGACGCTTCTTCGGCGTGTCGTAGGTCGACTTCTGCAACGCAACCGTCGCCTCCAGTCGGTCCTTCTTCTGGTACAGCGCGCGTAGCTTAGTCAACGCATCGGAAGTGGTCTCACGCGTCACCTTCTTCCCTGCCTTCAACTTGCCCTTCTTGCGAAACTCCTCAAGCGTAATGCCCGGGTCATTACCCTCCAGGGTCACCTCGCCGATGCGCGCCTGCGGGCCAATGTTGATGATGTAGGTAATGTTCATCTGCTGGTTGGGGTCATCGGGGACCGTCGTCACCGAAATGACTGGCTGATAGTAGCCATTCTGCGCCAGCGTTTGCTTGACCAACTCTGTTGCGGTACTGACTGCAGAGGTCATAAACGCCGTACCCGGGTTAAGGTTCGTGGTGTATTCGAGCAGCGACGACAACCGGTCTTCCTTGACGCCTTCGATCTGAACGCGACCAATGTAATAGCGCGCCGGGCCGGTGAAGATAAGCGTTACTGAACCACCATTGCGAATGCCGCTGACTTCAATATTCCGGTAACGGCCACTCGCGTAGAGCCGCCGGATGCTCTGACGAACCTTTTCCGGGTCGAGCGGTTGCCCCGGCTGCTGTGGCAGTTCCTTCGGTAGCGGGTCTGCGGGACTGAAAGTCACACCATCAAACCTGATCGCTTCGACCTGCAGCCCTTTCCACTGCCACACAGTCGTGGTCAAGGGTGCCTGTTCTGCGACGGTCGGCTCTGACTTTGCGGGCGCAGAGGTCGCGGAAGACACCGTCGAAGGCGGAACCGACTGCGAAGCCTGAGGAACGTCTCCGCTGGGCTGTGCACCGGGTTGGATGGGAGAAGGGCTGCTTACCTGCGCCTGGATTTGCGGCAGGGCGAGGACAAGCGCGCAAAGCAGCAAGGTGATGATGCTTCCCTTCCGTGCGCTCCCGCCAGAGCAGGCTCGAACCGTCCTGAAAAATCGCTTTACAACCACTCGTAAATCCTTTGCTTAGGGCCGGGCAGAACGTTCGAGCAGTTTGCGCTTCGCTTCTCGTCAGGATGATGACGACCGAATCTCATGTCGGATCGATCAAAGGTGCAAAGTACTCGTTCGCTACATCACATGGCAATTGTCATCTTTGGATGCAGAAACCGGCGCGTTCGTCAGCTTGCCGAACGTTTCGTAAGTTGTGTGCGCACTCTCTATACTACAAACGAGGGCTTCATCCGTCGCCCACAGTCTCCATGCCACAAACATCCGCCATCACCGATTTCACTGATCAAAGCACGCCAAGGGACACATCGCTCGGCCTCGAGGAGCGGGAACGGTATTCCCGCCAGATTCTCTTCAGGGGGATCGGCGAGACTGGTCAGCGCAAACTTGCGGAGGCCCACGTGGCACTTGTGGGTTGCGGCGCGACCGGAGCGGCTTCTGCTTCTCTGCTGGCACGAGCGGGTGTCGGAAAGCTGACATTGATCGATCGCGACTTCGTCGAATTCTCAAACTTGCAGCGGCAAGTGCTCTTTGATGAGGCTGACGCAAGAGAGTCGCTGCCCAAGGCCGAGGCCGCTCGGCGAAAGATTGCGCTCTTCAATTCAAACATTCATGTGAATTCGCATATCGCAGATCTCGTGCCGGCAAATATCGGGGAACTGCTCGGAGCTGCCGACATCATCCTTGACGCGACCGACAACTTCGAAAGCCGCTACCTCATAAATGACTTCGCCGTCCGCGAGGGTAAGCCTTGGATATACGCCGCTGCAATCGGTTCCTATGCAGCCACCATGAATATTCTTCCAGTCCAGCCCGAAGGAGCGCCATACTCCCCGACCGCGTGTCTTACCTGCCTGTTTCCCAAGCCGCCCAGTGGTCCAGTAGATACCTGTGACACAGCTGGCATTCTCTCAACCGCGGTTAACCTTTCAGCGTCCATCCAAGTCACGGAAGCACTTAAGTACCTGACCGGCCAGCCTCAAGCCATGCGGAGATCGCTGATCTCCTTCGACCTGTGGACGAATGACCGCTCCGAGATCTCCACCAGTAGACCCGATCCCGCCTGTACCGTTTGCGGACGACGGAATTTCACGCACCTCGCCGGGGATGGCCGCCCCCACATCACGCTCTGCGGCCGCAACTCCGTACAAATTCACGAACATCATCGCCCCGTAGACCTGCCAGCGATGCACAGCCGGCTGTCGGTGCACGGCACCGTCCGGTCCAACGATCTGTTACTGCGGTTTGAACGACCGCCGCATACGCTCACCCTCTTCGCCGACGGCCGTGCGATCATTCAAGGGACGACCGACGCCGCAGTGGCACGATCGCTCTACGCCCGCTACATCGGTTCCTGATCCGGGTGTCTAATCTCCCGGCAGCGAAGCGTCTCACAACCCTGCGCGCGTCTTACGCGTCTCAACTTATTTACATACATCAGGCATCTTTGCGATTGATCCGCAATCGCCTGGGAAGGTTATATCTCTCGATGCAGGAAACCACGAACGCAGATACAGAGGTGGCAACCACACCGATCGCCGCCGTCGCAACTCCGGCTAAGCCCAACTCCGGCTTGTTCAAGCGGAATCCGCCTATTGCAGGCGAAGCGGAGGCGATCGAACGCGCAAAAAACGGCGATCCAGACGCTTTCTCAAAGCTCTATGCGCTCCATAAGCGCCGCGTCTACACACTTTGCCTGCGCATGCTCGGTAACGTCTCCGAGGCCGAAGACATGACGCAGGAAGCCTTTCTCCACCTCTTTCGGAAGCTTGGCAGCTTCCGTGGCGAATCGGCCTTTTCCACCTGGTTGCACCGGCTCACGGTCAACCTGGTGCTCATGCATCTCCGCAAGAAGGGCCTGAACCTGGTCTCTCTCGAAGAGACAATCAATCCTTCCGAGGAAGACGCGCCGAAGCGAGACTTCGGCAGCCGCGATCCCCAGCTTTCCGGTTCGGTGGATCGCGTGGCGCTCGAACGTGCTGTCGCCTCTCTGCCTCCCGGCTACCGCATGGTGTTTGTTTTGCATGACGTGGAAGGCTTTGAGCACAACGAAATTGCCGCAATGCTCGAGTGCTCGACCGGCAATAGCAAGTCACAACTTCACAAGGCAAGGCTGAAACTTCGCGAGCTACTCCGCCAGACGGAACAACTCACCCAGCCTGCGCAGATCAAGGAAGCAGTCCAATGACTCAGACCCAAGACAGAATGACACTTGCCGAGTTCGAACAACGCCTGCCAGAATTCTTTGCAACTGGAACAGGCAGCATCAGCGACGATGCCCGGCTGCACGCCTTTCTTCAGGAAAATCCCGACGCAGCGGCTCTCGTCCGCGATTTCGAGTCGATCGTCGAAGCGGCCAAGGGTCTATTCGACGGCAGCGACACCGAACCTAGCGATGCCGTTTGGCAGAACATCCAGAGCGGATTGAAGACCTCGCCTTCTGACGGTTCGGAGATCGGTCTCGCCGCAAAACCCCTCGAATAGCGACAGTAGCCCTAAAAACACCTTGCGCGCTAACTCGTGCAGGTGTAACCTCCAGTTTGTCTATGACGAAGTCCCTCCAGCCCGTTTCGTTTATGCGCTCGTATTGGCGCTTCGGTGCGGCCGCTGGAAACTTCGCTGGGAGTTCTGGATTTTGACTTAAGTCTTCCAGAACATCCGCAAGTTCCGAGCCGCGACCGTAAAGGTTGCGGTTTTTTTTCGTTCCAATCCAAGAGCCTTTGCGCCGAATACACACAGTGGAGACAAAAATGACCCGCACAGAAACGATTTCGACGGAACAGAACACGACAGTCACGCCCGAGCTTTCAGAGTCGCTTCGGCACATTGTGCTCACGGGTTTCATGGGCGCGGGCAAGAGCACAGTCGGTCGTCTTCTCGCCGCGCGAATCGGCTGGAAGTTCATCGACCTCGATCATCATCTCGAATCTCGCGCAGGTTTGTCGGTCTCTGACATCTTCGCGCAACACGGCGAATCTCACTTCCGCCGCCTGGAATCAAGTGCCCTCGCATCCGCGCTGGGTGAAAAGAATACTGTACTTGCCCTGGGCGGAGGGACCCCGGAGATCCTTACAAATCGACTGCTGCTTGAACAAACGCCGGGAACAGTCATCGTGTTCCTGGACGCCTCGTTCCCGACGCTCTTCGATCGCTGCGTGCTGCAGGAGATCTCACGACCCGTGCTCGCCGATCCTGCCGCCGCGCAGGTGCGGTTCCTAGAGCGCTACCCTCTCTACCGCCGGTTGGCGAGGCATACTATCGACACATCGAGCCTCGAAGCCAGCGAAACAGCAGAAACGATCCTTACTGCTTTACGCCTTCCTTCCAATCTCCAGCGGGTGATCGGCCTAAGCTGATTAGGCCAAGTGACTGAGCCGTTCGCAGGTGCATCCTAATGAGTGGCAACCGACGCTGCAAATTGGAGCCCAGGAGCAAGTGCTGAGCGATCCCAAGCAAGAAGTCTCCGATCTGGACGCAGCTACTCCCACCGCCCAGGTCGAAACGGCCTCAAAGAGCGTCCGCGGCAACATAATCTTCTTTTTCGCAGTCCTCATTGCGCTTGGCCTGGCTTGGAAGCTGGCAAAAGAGCTGGAGATCCTGTACGTCAGTGCCCTCTTTGCAGTGGTGTTGATGCCCATCGTCACCTGGATCTGCAACCTGAAGATTCGGGGTTGGAGTCCTAATCGCGCAGTCGGAATTATTCTTATGATCCTGACCGTAAGCGCGGCGCTCTCGCTCTTCTTCTTCATTGCGCTCCCGCCCGTAATGCGGGATCTCCGCGCCTTCCTCACAGAACTGCCCCAGCGCATTCCAGAAGCCGTTGCGAAACTGAAGAAGGTTCCGATGGCTGATAAGTTCGGCCTCGACAGCGTAGCCCAGAAGGTGCAGGGCGCCATTGAAGCCACGGCCGGATACCTCTTCACATCGTTGCCAATGTGGCTCTCGCACGTCTTCGATATTCTGACTGCGGCCTTCCTGTGTCTCTATTTCATGCTCGAAGGCGAGCACGCCTACGCCTTTTTTCTGTCCCTGGTAAGTCGGGCACACCGCAATCGCCTTGACCAGACACTCTGCAAGGCGGAGACGAAGATGAGCAAGTGGCTGCTGGGTCAGGGGCTGCTCATGCTCATCCTCGGCGTGACCAGCACCATCGTTTTCTGGATCTTCCACATCCGGTACTTCGTGCTCCTTGGCGTGCTGATGGGCCTGTTCAACATCATCCCCGTGGCCGGCGCCATTATCACCATGTCGCTGGTCTGCATTGTTGCAGCGCTCGACTCCTGGACGAAGCTCTTTGAGGTGCTGACCTTTTATCTCATCTACGTCAACCTTGAAAACGCGATCATCACACCGCGCATTATGAAGACAAGCGTCGACCTGATGGGCCTTACCGTACTGGTCGCGTTGCTCGTAGGAACGGCCCTCGCCGGCATTATCGGTGCTCTGGTGGCCGTGCCGACCGCCGCATTAATTGTGGTGCTGTTGGATGAGTACGCTGTCCAGAAGACGTAGCCTGACGCAGCCGCTATCATCGAGAGCGGAGACGAAATGGACCTGTTCCCTATCTTTCTCAAGCTCACCGGCCGTCGCTGCCTCGTCATCGGGGCGGGCAATCTCGCCGAATCAAAAATTGAATCGCTGAAAGCAGCCAACGGAGACATCACCGTCATTGCGCCACGTGCCAGCGCGCGCATCCTCGATATGGCTGCGGCGGGTGAAATCGATCTTCACCAACGCGAGTTCGCACCAGGCGATATTTCCAACGTGGAACCAAAATACTTCCTCGTGGTGACTGCTACGGACGTGCCCGCAACAAACCGCGCCGTCTACCTGGAGGCGGTCGCAAACGACGTCCTCTGCAACGCTGTGGACGATCCGCCGTTCTGCGACTTCTACTTCCCTTCCGTCGTTCGGCGCGGAGATCTGCAGATTGCCATCTCAACCGCAGGCTCAAGTCCGGCGCTGGCACAGCGGTTGCGCAAGGAGATCAACGCGCAGCTTCCGCTCGACACCGGCGACTGGCTGACCGATCTCGGCAACCTGCGCCGCGAGGTCACACAGATGGAGCCGCTTAACGAAGAGCGCAAGCTCCTGCTGCACCAACTCGCACAGCGTGAGGTCTGTGCCTTCGATCAATGCCCGTCGCGCGTAATCGCCCGTGAACACGCGCGGACCAATCCCCTTCAGAATGCGACGAAGTCTTGACCAACGAAGCCGAGGCCGGAACGGTCTACCTCGTGGGAGCGGGGCCTGGCGATGCTGGATTGCTCACGATTCGCGCACTGAAGCTGCTTCAAACGGCGGACGTTATTCTTCCCGACGACCTCGTCTCGGAGGAAATACTCGACCTCGCGAGCCCTTCCGCGGAGATCATCCCCGTCGGCAAGCGCTGCGGCCAGCCAAGGATCACACAGGCTGGCATACACGAGTTGATGTTGCATCACGCACGCGCAGACAGGTCGGTGGTCCGGTTGAAATCCGGTGATCCTCTGATCTTCGGACGCGCGGGTGAAGAGATGGCGGCATTGCGCGAAGCAGGTATTCCGTTTCAGATCGTTCCCGGGATCACTGCCGCCTTCGCAGTCGCGGCAGCGCTGAAGACTCCGTTGACCGACCGTACAGCCGCCTCAAAGCTCATTCTCGCCACGGCTCATCATGCAGCCGGAAAGCTCTCCCTGACCCCAAGCTGGTCGGGAGCCTTCCCGGATGAAGCGACTCTGGTGATCTACATGCCGGGCCGAGACTTTGCCGCTCTGGCCGCCGATCTGATGCAGTCCGGCATCGCTGCAGAGACGCCCTGCGTAGCCGTCTCAAAGGCCACGACACCGGATCAGCGCGCGACGAGCACAACAGTAGATGAATTGGGAAACGCAGAGATTGGGCCAGCTCCAGTGCTGTTGCTGATCGGCCACGCAATCCAGGTTTAGAAAACTTGGACCAGGATCTTATCGCTTCGGCTGCCCACCCGGATTCCACTCCGGCCTGAAATCACTATCGGCAAGCCAGCGGATCGGCTCGACCAGCGACTGGATCGCGGTCGTCATGAAGCCAATATCGAGATGAGCGAGATCATCACTCGGCTGGTGGTAAGTCGGCGGCGTTCCCCACCCTGCCGCCGTATGCGCGACCACACCCTCGAGCGCCAGCGAGTAATTGTCAGAGCGCTGGAAGAAGTGCTGTTCAGGGTATGGATCCGGCCCCAGCAGAGCTCCATGGTCGCGCAGCGTAGGCCCAAGGTTCGAGCGCTCCCACCCCGTCAACAGCAGCACACCCTTCGGCATCTTGGGGTCCTGCGAACCGATCATCTCGAACTCAAGGTTGGTCACAATCTGCGTCAGGGGCAAGGGCGAATGTCTCCCAAAGAACTGCGAGCCAAGGCCGCCTACCTCCTCGCTCCCATAGCAAACGAAGAGAATACTGCGCCTCGTCTTTGCTCCCGCGACCATGGCGTGAGCCAGCTCAAGGACCGCAGTCGTTCCGGACGCGTCGTCATTGGCTCCGTTGAAAATCGCATCCCCATTGATGCCCTGGCTGACGACGCCCAGGTGATCGAGATGGGCCGAGAGCAGGATCGTTCCGCTCGTCGGATCGCTGCCAGCCAGGTATCCGACAGCGTTGTACGTCTTCCACGGCCGCACAGGGAGGGGATGAACCAAGAGCATAGCCGGGGCCGCATCCTTCTCTGCCAGAAGGCGTCCGAAGACCTCCTTGCTGGCCGAGGCAATCGTCGCCGGCAGAGGTGCAGGGCTGGCCCCATCGTCTTTGACATGCATCGTGAAGCGTGTCCGCGGATTCTTTTCGATCAACGCGCGTGTCGCATCATCTTCTTCGAACAGCACGAGCCCTGCGCCTGAGTTTCGGAGTTGATACGCGAGCATCAGCCGGTTGGCGTTACTCGGAATCTCCGTCAGGAGAACGACAGCCCCTCGCGACACCTTGGCCTGCTTCGTCTCCGCAGCAGTCACCTTGACCACCGGCCCGTTTGCACCAGCACCGGAGTAAATCAGGATGTGATAATCGCCACCTTCAGCCAACGAAACAGTGCCGATGTTGAGCGAGGACTTGCCGTCCAGCTCTGGCGAGACCACCTCGGCACTCTGAATCATGGTGCTCATGCCCGGCGCAGGCTTCAATCCGTACGCAAGAAACTCAGACGCAACATACTCGGCAGCGATCTCTTCATCGCGGGTAGCGCTTCCCCGTCCCGCCAGTGCGTCGCTGGCGAGAAAATCCTCGTGCGCGCGCACCCACTCCGGTCTCACCACCCAGGCCTGCTGCGCTTGAAGCATAGCGCAAGAAATGAGGAAAACCGCGAAGGCCAACAACACGCGCCAGCCAAGGCTACTGAAACGAACCAACCTATTCAAAATCTGCATCGAACTTCGATTCCCGGCCATCGAAACTTATCATAGAAGACATTCGATGCCGCCCGACCAGCCCTCCTTTGAAGCTCCGTGGAAACCACACCATAATCCCTGGGCAATCGCGCTTACGGTAACGCTGGCGACGTTCATGGAGGTGCTCGACACCTCCATCGCAAATGTCGCCCTGCCGCACATTGCCGGCTCGTTAGGGGCCTCGCAGGAAGAGGCAACCTGGGTGCTGACCAGCTACCTGGTCTCGAGCGCCGTCGTCCTTCCAATCTCCGGATGGCTCTCGAACCGCTTCGGACGCAAGCGCTTCTATATGACCTGCGTCGCCCTCTTTACCTTCTGCTCACTACTCTGCGGTCTTGCGCCGAGCCTTCCCATTCTCATCCTTGCCCGCATCCTTCAAGGCGCTGGAGGCGGTGGCCTCGCGCCGTCAGAACAGGCAATCCTCGCCGATACCTTCTCCGTTGAAAAGCGAGGACAGGCCTTCGCGGTCTACGGCATGGCTGTGGTGGTGGCACCGGCCATCGGACCGACACTGGGTGGATGGATCACCGACAACTTCAACTGGCATTGGATCTTCTTCATCAACATCCCGATTGGCCTCTTTTCGCTCTGGCTCTCGAACCGAATGGTCGAAGATCCGCCGTTTTTGAAGGCGCGTAAGGAGGCGGCCAAGCACCTCAAGGTCGACTTCGTTGGCCTGGGACTTGTCGCCCTCGGCGTGGGCATGCTCGAGTTCACACTCGACAAAGGCCAGGAGAAAGATTGGTTCGGCTCCGGTGAGATTCAGTTCTGCGCTTTGACCGCGGTATTCACTCTCATCTTTTTCGCTTTCTGGGAGTGGAACCACCCCGACCCAATCGTCGATTTGAAGCTGCTCAAAAATCGGAACTTCGGCACTGCAGTCTTTCTTCAACTCATCCTCGGCATGGTTCTCTTCGGGTCGACCGTGCTGATTCCGCAGTACCTGCAGGTCCTCCTGGGATATACAGCCGAGCGCGCGGGGATGGTGCTGTCCCCGGCTGGATTTGTAATGATGGCGATGATGATGGTCGCCGGCCGGTCGCTGGGCCTTTTCGATCCGCGAATTATGGTGGCGCTAGGCTATGCGGCCACAGCCGCGGGAATCTACAACCTGACCCGCCTCGACCTGAACACGGCATTCCACACGGTTACGGTCTGGCGCATGCTGCAGGTCATCGGGCTGCCGTTTGTCTTCATTCCGATCAGCACCTTGAACTACGTAGGCGTTCCTCCTTCAAAGACGAACCAGATCTCCAGTTTGTCCAATTTCGCAAGAAATTTGGGTGGAAGCGCCGGAACTGCCTTACTGACAACCTATCTTGCCAGAAACGCGCAGGTGAACCAGCAGCGTCTCGCAGCCCACGTAACAGCCGGTGGCTTTGAGTACACCTTGTTCACCGATCGGATTCGTGAATTGCTGATGCGCGGCGGAAGCTCAGCGGCGACTGCAAGCCAGCTTGCAGTAGGCCAGGCGTATCAGCAGATGCTCCGCCAGGCCTCCATGCTGAGCTACCAGAACGCCTTCTTCATCCTCGCCTGCGCCATCTTCTGTCTCATTCCATTGCCTTTCGTGATGCGTCTGCCGCCCAAACGCGCGAAGGTCGATCCCGAAGCAATGGGCGGCCACTAGCCCTTTGTCGGCAGCGGAACAAAATACCGCAACCTTTTCCCACTTTTGATGTTCTTATATGCAGGAGTTCGGACGGAAGGATTGTCCGGATTCTGCAAGGTTCTTGATGCTCGTCGGTGTCGATCTCCCCGAACACGATCAGGGCTTTGATGAGGGGGTTCCATCATGCGGTACTTCAAATATCTCGCTTTACTCGCGATTCTAGCTGTCGCAATTCCGGCAGCGACTGCTCATGCCCAGGTTGGCGTGGAAGTTGGGGTGGGCGGCGGCCAGGAATACGCAGGCAGCCAGGGCTATGAGGGCGGATATGGCTACCCTGCCCCAGTCTGCGAATACGGCTACTACGGCTATGCTCCTTACTCCTGCGCGCCTTACGGATACTATGGCCCGGCATGGTTCTCGGGCGGCTTCTTCATCGGAGCTGGCCCATGGTTCCGCGGAGGTTATGGCTACGGTGGATACCGTGGTGGATACGGCTTCCGTGGAGGCTATGGCTATCGCGGCGGATACGGAGGTTACCGCGGAGGTTACGGCGGTGGCTATCGCGGCGGCTACGGTGGCGGCGCACATCCCGGTTACGGCGGCGGCGCCCGCGGTTTCAGCGGCGGCGGAAGTTTCCACGGCGGTTCGGCTGGCGGCGGGTTCCACGGCGGCAGCAGCGGTGGTGGGTTCCACGGCGGCGGTGGACATGGCGGCGGCGGACATCGCTGATCCTGCTCAGTGACGTCGCTTCGAATCGAATCGGCTTCAGTCTTGAAAGAAATGGCTGCCAGAAATGGCAGCCATTTCACTCTAGGTTCTCACTAATTGATCTCTGTTCTTGCGAGCGAATCATCCCATTCGCTCGAAACCAGTAGGTACGCTCACCGCTTTAGGTCTTGTCGCCATGCAAGTGCCGATGCCACTTCCAGGCGCTCTCAATGATCTGGTCGAGTTCCAGAAACTTGGGCGCCCAGCCAAGTTCACGGATGATCTTCGAAGAACTGGCGACCAGGACAGCAGGATCGCCCGGTCGTCGCCCATGCTCCTCCACCGCAATCTGGCGGCCCGTAACGCGCTTCACAGAGTCGATCACCTGCCGCACAGTAAATCCCTGGCCGTTGCCGATGTTGTAAATCAGCCTGGATTCATCTTCCAGCCCCTCAAGCGCAAGCAAATGCGCATCTGCAAGATCGCTCACGTGAATGTAGTCGCGGATACACGTGCCATCAGGCGTTGGATAATCGCTACCGTAGACGCGAATGCTCTTCCGTAGCCCCAGCGCGACATCGAGGATCAGCGGAATAAGGTGCGACTCCGGTTCGTGTGCCTCTCCATATCCCTCAATCGCTCCTGCAACGTTGAAGTAGCGCAGGCTGGCATAGCGAAAGCCGTGAATCTGGTTGAACCAGCGAAGCATGTGCTCCACCATCAGCTTCGACTCGCCATAAACATTCGTCGGCTGAAGCTTCGCATCTTCAAAGATCGGCGAGGATTCCGGTTCGCCGTAGCAGGCAGCCGTCGAACTGAAGACCAGCTTGTTGTGGTCCGTCTTCAGCATCGTCTCGAGCAGGTTCAGCGTTGAAGCTGTGTTGTTGCGGAAGAAGATCTCCGGCTTCACCATCGACTCACCCGCCTCGATAAGTGCGGCAAAATGCATCACGCCATCAAACTTCTGCTCGGACAAAACCTTCGTAAGAAGCTCAGTATCCCCGATGTCGCCCTTCACCAGCGTCGCACCCTCCGCGATGATCGAGTCGGGTTTGTTTCGCATGTAGTCATACACAGTCACCTTGTGACCGGCCTTCAGTAGCAGCCGCGTTACCGTACCGCCGATGTAGCCCGCGCCGCCTGTAACCAGAATATCCATGTCACTCCTGTGCTTGTTGTCGAGCGTATTTCTAGTAATGAACTTCAGAGAGGACCTTCAGCCGTTCGGCTGCGGACTCCGGCGTAATGTCGCGCTGAGGCATCCCCAACAGTTCGAACCCGACCATGAACTTCTTAATCTCCGCCGACCGCAGCAGCGGCGGATAGAAGTGTGCATGGAAATGCCATTCCGGGTGCTCTGCTCCGTCGGTGGGAGCCTGATGGAAACCCATGGTGTAGGGAAAGCTCGTCTGGAAGAGGTTGTCGTACCGTGTAGTTAGCCGGATCAGCAGGTCGGCAAGATCATGGCGCTGCTTCGCTGAAAGCTCCGGCATCGAGCTGGCGTGGCTCTTGCTGAGGATGAGCGTCTCAAAAGGCCACACCGCCCAGAACGGCACCACGGCGGCAAAGCTCTCGTTCTGAACGACAACCCGTTCGTTCAGCTTCAACTCTTCAGTCAGATAATCGCAAAGTAGACAGCTTTTATGCTCCTGCAGATACTCCAGTTGCGCCTCGCCTTCAAGCTTCGGCTCGTCAGGGACATGCTCAGTCGCCCAGATCTGGCAATGCGGATGTGGCAGACTCGACCCCATCATGGCGCCGCGATTTTCAAAGATCTGAACATAGTTAATCTGCGGCAACGCACCAAGCTGCTTCGTCTCATCGGCCCACGCATCGATCACCAGCGTAAGGTCTCCTACGCTCATCCTCGAAAGTGCAAGGCTGTGGTTGGGATGAAAGCAGAGCACGCGCGCCGTGCCAGACTCAGGCTCCGAACGCATCAACCGGGAAGTCGCGGTCTCACCCTCTGGTTCAGGCGACCCCGAAGGATGATCCATGTTCAGTGCTGGAAAGTCGTTTGTGAAGGCATAAACATTCTTGTAGTCGGGGTTAACTACCCCGCTGGTCCGCGTGTTTCCAGGACAGAGATAGCAGTTGGGGTCGTGCACCACTCCGGGTGCCGGCTGCTCTTTACCCGTCTCCCCTTGCCAGGGTCGCGATGTCCGCTGCGGCGACACCAGCAGCCACGACTTGCGCAAAGGGTTATAGCGGCGGTGCGGTCTCTTGTTCAGAATCTCGTCCATCGGAACTCTTCCGTACCTTTCCGCTCTTATGCGTTTGTAATTTCGCTCGCGCCGTCCGCTGTGTTGCAGACATAAACCTCAGCAGCAATGCCTGTCTGGTCGAGATATCCAGCCTTTATGGCAGTAACGAATTCGTCGCTCGCTTCCGCTTCGACCAGGCTGACGACGCAACCGCCAAATCCTCCGCCCGTAAGCCGCGAGCCATAGCAGCCCGGCTGCGCCTGCCCGATGGCTGCGAGAATGTCGCACTCTTTACAACTTGCTTCGAAGTCGTCGCGGTAGCTGCGATGTGCGTCGTTCAACAGCTTGCCAAACCTTACGATCTCGCCCGCCCTAAGCAGGGCAAGCCCATCGACAACCCTCTGGCTGTCGGTAATCACATGCCGGCATCGTTTGAAAGCCTCCGGCGACATCTTTCCTTCACAGGTAATCAAGTCTTCCAGAGTGGCGTCGCGCAACAGCCCGATATCATACCGATAGGCATTCAGGGCAGCCGTGCCTTCTTCGACTTCACGCCTGCGGGTTGCGTAGGCCCCGCCATCCGCAAGCGAGTGCTTCACCATCGAGTTCGCAATAACCAGCTTCAGGTGAGCAGGAATTGGCGCTAGATCGAACGTGAGGGCACGCGTGTCCAGGATAAGCGCACTTCCAGCCCTCCCATTCGCCGAGACGAACTGGTCCATAATGCCGACCGGCGCGCCCACGTAATCGTTTTCCGCGCGCTGGCATACCTGCGCAATCTCCTTACCGGAGAGCGTTCTCCCTGCCAGGGCGAGAAGAGCTGTCGTGGTGGCTACCTCGAGCGACGCAGACGAACTGAGACCCGCACCCTGTGGCACATCTCCGGTGATGGTCAATGTCGCGGGCGACACTACAATGCCGGCTTCGCGTAGACTCCAGGCCGTTCCGATGCAGTAGCCGCTCCAGTGTCCCTGGCGATCCATCGGCAATGCGTCAAGATCGATTTCGACGGTGTCATTGTAATCGGCTGAGCGCAGCTTCAACGTGCGATCGGCGCGCGGTGACGCAGCAATCATCGTCTCGAAGTTGATCGCTGCCGGCATACAGAAACCGCCGCTGTAATCCGTGTGTTCCCCAACCAGATTTACACGGCCCGGAGCTCGGAAGAGCCGCGCCGTCGAACCCTCCGCTGCCTCGTGTGCTGTTCTCAGCTGTTCAGCGTTCAATCCGATTCATCTCCCCGCTTATCCTACGTGACGACGCACTGTGCGGCAAAGCGACTAAAGTCGGAGTGCACGAGTTGAGGGATACATGAAACTCATAGACAATTGCCTGATGAAATCGATTACGCGGCGTTCGTTCCTCTCGAGTACAGCAGCAGCAGCTCTCGCAGCCCAGCCGACTTTCGGCAAAGCGCAAAGCCCGCTGTCCGGAAAGCTTCTGCTCGTTGGAACACAGACCGTCGCTACGAGCAAAGGAATCTACGCCTACAGCTTCGATTCCATTAGCGGGGAGCTGACCAGGGTTGGTCTCGCGGCGGCAACCGCGAGCCCCACCTTCCTGGTGACCGCGCCGGACAGGAAGACGATCTTCGCAGTGAACGAGGTTGAGAACTTCGGCGGCGAGAAGTCGGGGGCGGTTTCGAGCTTCTCGCTCAATCCGACGACCGGGACTCTGACCCAGGTCAGCCAGGTCGCCTCGAAGGGGGGAAGTCCCTGCCACATCGCGGTCGATCCTTCAGGACATTCCGTCTTCGCCGCGAACTATACCGGCGGCAGCGCAGTCTCTTACAAGGTGATCGGCCACGATCACCTGAGCGAGCCGGTCTCCTTCTTCCAATACACCGGTCATGGCCGTGATGCTGCCCGGCAGGAGGCTCCGCATGCACACCGCGTAACCGTCACACCAAGCAACAAATTCCTGCTCGTCAACGATCTTGGCCTCGATGTCATCCATATCTACAGCCTCGATACAGCTACTGCCACCATCACTCCGAACGAAACGCCGGAATGGAAGGCCCCGGCTGGCTCCGGGCCAAGAGCGCTGCTCTTTCATCCAAACGGCAGATACGCCTTCTGCGTGACGGAAATGGGTTGCCAGGTGATCGTGCTGAAGTGGGACGGTGAGGCGGGAATCCTTGAAACCAGGCAGGTGCTGCAGCTTCCCTTGCAGCCGCAGCCAGGGCCCGTCACGGGCTGCGACATTGTGCTCAGCAAGGATGCGCGATTCGCCTACGTCGCCGTTCGCGGCGACGACTTCATCGCGACTCTCGCCGTGTCCACAGACGGTAGCCGGCTTACCTTTCAGCAGCGGAGCTCATGCGGAGGCAAGACTCCCCGCCACATTACGCTCGACCCGACCGGGCAGTTTCTCCTCGTAGCGAACCAGGGCTCGGATAACATCGCGGTTTTCTCGCGTGACACGAACTCCGGGCAGCTTTCCAAAACCGGGAAGAGCTACCCGGTCTCGAAGCCGCAATGCCTTGTCTTTCCGCTTGCTTAGGGGAACGGAGCCAAAGCGCTGGAGGCGGCGGCCTATAAAGCCGCGGCGGTAGCCAATAAGGAATCGTCCGAAACTATGCCTGGTGCAACGTGACGATACGTCGGAGCGTACCCCAGTTCCCGGGCGTAACTCAATATCCGATCGAAATCGAGACTGATCGTCGCCCCTGCCTTCTGTGTCACCTCATCTTCAATAGGCAGGTCGAAGTCATCCGCTCCATAGTTCAATCCTTCGAGCGCCTGCTGGTTCTGCGTCAACACAGAAGTCCGGATCCGCGGAATGTTGTCGAGAAAAATCCGGCACAGCGCTAGATGCTTCAGGTACTCAGCCGTGGTGATCTCGATCCCCCCGATCTGTGTAAAGTAAGGCTTGAAGGTCCAGCAGAGAAAGCTCGCCAGTCCGCCGGTCTCGTCTTGAAACTTGCGCGTGCGTTCCAAGTGTTCGAGCCGCTCATCTAATGTCTCGTCGAAGCCGATCACCATTGTGGCCGTAGTTTTCAGGCCGGCATGGATGATTGCTCGCTGCGCCTCAAAATACTCTGCCACCGTGTATTTGAACTTCGAATGCCGCGCCCGGAACTCTTCGGTGAGTATCTCCGACCCGCCGCCGGTAATCCATCGCACACCTGCGGCCTTCAACCTCTGCGCAGCTTCGTCGCACGAGATCTTCGCATGGTCAGCAAGATACAGAAACTCCGCAATGGTCAGCGCATAGAACTCCAGCGAATCGCCATATCGCCCGCGGATCGCCGAAAAAAGCTCGCAATAGTAACTCAGCGGAAGAGCCGGATTGAAGCCGCCGTTGAACGCCGCAAGGTCCCCACCAAGCAGGATCAGTTCATCCAGCTTCGCGAAGACCTGCTCCTGCGACATGACGTACCCACCATCCTGCATGGGTAGTTTGTAGAACGCACAGTAGTCGCACTGGGCAACGCACACGTTCGTGTAATTGATGATTCGCATCACCATGTACGTACACTCGCGAGGAGCGTGGAAACGTGCGCGGACGATGCCCGCGAGGTGTTGTAGTTCCGCAACAGAAGCATTCAGCCAGAGCCAGCGGCCTTCCTCGACGTCGATGCGAGAGCCCTGCTCGACCCTGGCGGTAATCTCGGCCATTATTGCTGGCGACTGAACAGTGAGCATCATCTCTTTAGTTTAGTCTCGCGCGCTGGATGTCGTGGTGAAACGCTTACTTCGCTATCGCATCGAGTCGCGTCTTGCGCAGATCTTCCGAAAGCAGGATCGCCTCCGCAATATCGCGCATCGACTTGCGCCGTTGCCGGCTCTCGCGCTGCATCATTCGGTAAGCATCGTCCTCGCTGATAGTCAGGTCGCGCTGCAGAATTCCCTTTGCCCGGTCCACTGCCTTCCGCGTTTCGAGCCGGCCCGCGAGCTGCAGATTCTCCGTTTCGAGCCGCGCCCGCTCAATCTCCGAGCCAACCAGGAAACCCAACATCGAAAGCAGCCGGATCTCATGCGTCTTGTACTGGTAGGGCAGGCGATGCTGAAGATTAATAACTCCCACCACCTTGCTGGCGCTCATGATCGGCGTGGAAAGCATCGCCTCGAAGTGGTCTTCGGGAAGGTTCTTAAAGGCCTTGAAACGAGGATCTTCCGACGCATTGGAAGCCAGCGCTACGGGCTCGCGATGTTCAGCAACCCAGCCCGTAATTCCCTGTCCGATCGGCATTCCAACCTTATCGACAGCGTCCGCGTGTGGGTTCTTCGACGCTCGCAATACAAGGTTCTGCTCTTCGAGCACATAAATGAAACACGAGTCGCAAGGGATCGCGGTCGTGACGAACTCAACGATGCGCTCGAGCACCATGTGAAACGAATCCGCGGCTGCGATACGACTGCTGATCTCGTGTAGAAAGTCGATCGGCGCGAGACCATCGCGGAAACCGGCCATGTTCGTCGTCGACGCAGCGACCTTGCGCACGGGTCGCGCAATCTGGATGGCAGGCGCCTCTGCATCGCCTTCACCGGACACCACGGAGGACGAGAACGTGAGCCCGGCCAGACGAGTCGCCAGCGCAAGATCTATGCCGCTTCGCTTCTGCCGCAAAACCTTGCCGGCATACTGCGCGGCCTCATTGATCATGAAGCCCATCTTCGGACGCGACGGTTCGAAGTCCGGTTTGATCTTGTAAAGCAGCAACTCTTCTGTCGTCGTAGGTCCAACGGAGATGACAACAATTGCCTCGAGTCCGGCCCTCAACTCCTCCACGCACGCCATCTGTTCCGCCACCTGGAAGAGATGAATCACCTGCACGGCCGTCATAAACAGGATGACGTCGACGCCTCCATTCGCAATGGCGAGCACTGATTCCCGCAGCGGCTGGAGATCTTCCGGCAGTCCCCATTGGTAGACAGGAATTTTAATGACTTCGCGGCTCAGCTCCGACAGACTGAAAAGGAACTCGGGATTCGATGCGCCATACTCCTGCACCGCGACGCGAAGCTCGCTGAGCGTCTCGCCAAACTCCATCTGGATCGCCTGCAGCATCTCGCGCCATGTTGCAGGGTCCGGAGCAACTACGGAGACAGGAATGTTCAGTTCGCGAAGCGCGCTCTGGGGCTTTGGCCCGCGCGCCGCGATGCGCGTTCGACGCAGCGCCTTGATGAAGTCTTCAGGGTTGTACTTTGTCTCGACGATCTGCATCATGGCGCGTACACCCTGGCCGGTGAAGAAGATCACCAGGTCTACATCCCCCGCGATCAGGGCCTCCGCGAAATCGAGCGCCGCCTTATTCGATTCAAGCGGAATCTCGCGCATCGCAGGCACGACAAAGGGTTCGCCGCCATACGTCCTGATAAGTTTCGCTACCTCTTTGGCCCGGCGGGATTCAAGCGACAAGACGCGCAGTCCTTCAAATGAAGCATGTGCCATAATGTCTCCCTCCTGACATAAGCGATTTTAGCTGGCGAAGCGACACTCCGCCGGCCGCGACCAGCGAAAGCAGTATTTCATCTGAATCAATGTTGCGAGCACGCTACAGAGATGCGATAAATATGAGAAATTTAGACCTGTCGTTCACGATATTACTCGCTCTCGGCGCTCCGTGGCGACGCTGAGAAGTCTCCTGAAAATGCTTTGCCGTCCTGTGAACAACCGACAAAGTAAATCCGAGCAGTCGCTATTTGGAGGGTGGCTGTCGGGCGATACGGACCAGGTCCGCCGATTCGATAATCTGCTTCGAGTGTCCCTTGTGCGCCGCCCGCAGCATCGCGACTCCAACTTCTTCAGTCGTCGTGATGTACTGCGGAAACACCGCACGCATCAGCGGAATGATCGGCGCGGTCAGCGTGTACAGCAGACGATAGGCCTTCGTCTTCGAGGTGATTCCGTGCAGTGGTTGGATGAAGCCCGGCCGAAACATGTAGGCGGCCTGGAACGGCAGCTTCAACAATGCGTTTTCTGTCCTGCCCTTCACCCGCGCCCACATCGTCCTTCCCTTTTCGCTACTGTCCGTCATCTGCCCTGAGACATACAGAAATGTCATTCCGGGGTTCAATCGCGCCAACATCTTTGCGGCCGCCATCGTCACGTCATACGTGATGCGGGTATACGAATCTTCGCTCATTCCCGCGGAAGAGACGCCAAGGGTAAAGATGCAGGCGTCGAGCCTACCCAGCCTGTCTTAAATCGAAGAGAAATCGTAAAAGTCTTTATGAATGATCTCTTCCACCTTCGCATCCGATTTCGCAGACGCGCTGCGAACTACGGAGGCCACACGCTCGACATCGGGATCCAGCAAGCATTCCCGCAGCACTCCCTGCCCCACCATACCCGTCGCCCCGAACAGAACAATCTTCATGCCCGCTTAGTCCGTCTTCCCCACGCCGCTTCCCTCAACCACCTTGTAGATCGCATCGATACCCGGCAACTTCACCTTCTCCACCAGACCACCTGGCCAGTGGACCTCCACCTCCTCCACACTTGTCGCCGTGCCCAGCCCAAAGTGCAGCCGCTGGTCCGAAGACGATGCGAAGCTGCCGCCACTCAGCACATCGCTCCGCTGGCGGAAGCCGTTCGCACTCACGTACACCGTCGCCCCAACTGCATCGCGCGGACTCTTCGCCCCTCCCACAAGCTTCAGTTCTATCCAGTGATTCTTATTCTCCGAAACATTGTGCAGAAAGGAAGGTGTGCCATCCATGTTGTTGATGACGGCATCGATCCTGCCATCGTTGAACAGATCACCAAACGCCAGCCCACGCCCCACGCCAACCTTCGCCAGGCTTGTTCCTTCCACTGCCGGCACCAGTTGCAGCTTGCCCGCAACATTGTGAAACAGCAGCGGTCGCTGCTGCCAGCTTGTGCCCCAGGGCACCTTGTCCACCTCCGGATAGACGTGCCCGTTGGACTCCAGAAGATCGAGCCAGCCATCATTGTCATAGTCGAAGAACGCCGTGCCCCAGCCTAAAAACGGGATCGTAGGTTCGGCTATTCCCATCTGGTAGCTGATGTCGGTAAAGTTCGCATCCCCATCATTGCGATAGAGCGGCTTGTAGTCGTCGGAGAAAGTCGTGTTGAAAAGATCCACCTTCCCGTCGTGCGTCAGGTCGCCCGCCGCAATTCCCATCGATGCCGTCTCGCGACCGCTCTCATTCAATGCGTAGCCGGAAGCGAAACTATCATCCTCGAACGTGCCGTCGCCCTTGTTCACATAGAGATAATTCGGCGTTGAGTCATCAGCGACCAGAAGATCGATTTTGCCATCATTGTTCACATCGACGAAGAGCGAAGCGAGGCCGTAGTAAGCCGATCTCGAATCGGAGACTCCAGTCGCAACGCTCACATCGGTGAAGGTGCCATTGCCGTTGTTGTGAAACAGGTGGTCCGGCTCGCCCTTCAGCCCGCGCGGCCCGCACATCACCTTCACTCCTCGGAACTGGCAGAAACTTAGCGACACGTTCTTCGCATCCTGCGCCGTTGACTCGGTAATGTCGTAGTGGACATAGCCCGGCACGAAGAGGTCCAGTCTCCCGTCACCGTCATAGTCGCCCCAGGTAGCGCCGGTCGACCAGTTGCCGAGCGTCACGCCTGCCTTCTCCGCAACATCCGTAAAAGTGCCGTTATGATTGTTGTGATAAAGCCGGTTTTTGCCGTAGTTCGAGACATACATGTCCGGCCAGCCGTCATTGTCGTAGTCCGCAATCGCGACCCCGAACCCCCACCGCTCATTCGTTACGCCAGCCTTCACGGTCACATCCGTAAACGTTCCGTCATGGTTGTTATGGAACAGCGCTGCGTGCGGCGCGGCTGCCTTGCCCGCCTGCGCTTCATAGGTTGAGCCGTTCACCAGATAGATATCGAGCCAGCCATCCTGGTCATAGTCCAGCAGCCCCACACCCGAACCCACCGTCTCGATAATGAATTTCTTCTGCGGCGTCCCCATCTGGTGATGCCACTTCGCCAGGCCGCTCTTCTCCGAGATGTCTTCAAAGATCACCGGGCCGGTCTCCACAAAGCCGCCCGCGGTAATCGGCCGGTGTTCGGCATCGAGCACGGCGGCATGCGCTCCGCCTGTATTGACACCGCCCATCGCCGCCGGCTGCGAGCCCTCGACAGGCTTCTGGGACTCCTGCGCCGTATTCGATTGCGCTGCCGCGCCCGCACAACTTACGGCCAGTATCGCCCACAAACCTCCGGCCAGCAGCCTCTGCATCTGTTCTTTCAACCTCGCCTGTCTCCGGCCCTTACGATACACCTTTCAGGAGGGCCGCCGCCCCCACCCCAAGGTGGAGATGACCACTACTTCGCCGCCTCGGAGGCAAGCCGCTGCTTCAGTTGTTCCTTCGATCGCTGTGCCAGCTCCCTGCACTGTGAGCCATCTCTCATCGCATCCGGCGCTGCCCCGGAGTTTCGCTTTTCGAGTCGCTCCCAAAGGTCCGAGGCCTCCGGATGCGGAGTGATCAGCACGTCGCACGGCGTTGACTCCAGAAACGCGAAGCTCTTCTCAAAGTCCTCCACTCCACCATGATAGGCAGCTCGCTTCGAAAACTTGAAATTGTTCGAAGAGACCGCGCTCAGACTGTCCGCATAGACCATATCCTCGCAGCGGCCCGCTTCACAAGAACTCCACGTCCAGCTTGTTCCACCCGGGGTATGTCCCGGAGTGAAGTGCGCAGTCATGACGATCTTCCCAGCCTTCAACTGCTCTCCGTCGTGGATTGTCTCTACCCGAGCGACACGAGCCACGGGTCGTATCTCGCCGAGTTGAGGATCATCCTTCGCAACCCCGCCAGACATAAGGACTCCCGCGCTCCACGGACTCACAGCGACTCTCGCACCGCTCAGGCGCTGCAACTCCGCAATGCCGCCAGCGTGGTCGAAATGAACGTGCGAGTTCAGGATCAGCTTCACATCCTCAACTCTGAACCCGAGCGAGCGAATGTTTGCTGCAATCAGCGGTGCGGATTCAGGCAGCGCTCCGTCGATCAAGACATGCCCTTGATCCGAGGTGATCAGAATCGAGCTGAGCCCATGTGGCCCAACATAGTAGGTGTTGCCGTAGATGAGGAACGGCGCCTGCGGCGTATTCCACACAGCGCAGTTGCTGCAGGTTGGCAGCGTAGCTTGACCGCGCAGGGAATGGCCCGGCCACGGCGTCGCTAGGATCGCACATAACCCCGCGATCCAACTGCTGCGTACCACACCCAGGCGAACAGCACTTCCGCGATAGACTCGAGTCGCTTCGACCATGAATAAATAGTAGCGGGTGCACCCAAGATCAAACCCCGACTTACGTTCCGCAGAATGTAGCCGTCACTCGCTCCTCGGGACGCGCAGGCCTTGCATACAAGTCCATGCCCGGCCTGTCGTCATACGGTCGAAGCACCGCCTCCAGCAACTCCTCAAACGGCCGAAAGTCCAGCCGCTCTACCGCCGCAACGATCACAGCTTCGACCAGGTGGTTACGCGGAATTAAAAGAGGGTTGACCTTCCGCATCATCTCCCTGCGCTCCCCTGCTGACGCGGACTCCGCTGCGAGTCTATCCCGCCAACGCACCGCCCAGCTGTCATACGCCGCAGGTTCCGCAAACAGCTTTCTCACTTCCAAATCCCCCGCTCGATCAGCCGCAGCCTCGCCTATTCTGCGAAAGGTAAGCGTGAAGTCAGCACCATTTGCAGCCATACGGTCAAGCAGGTCCTGCGCCAGCGCCGTGTCGCCCTCACTCTCCTCAAGCAGACCAAGTTTGCGGCGCATTCCCGCCAGATAGACTCGCTCGAATCGCGGGCCGAATCCTTCGAGTGCCTCGTAGGCCCAGGCCAGCGCGGCATCTTTGCCGCCGGCTTCCTGCTCCATTAGAGGAAGCAGCGTCTCCGCAAACCGCGACAGGTTCCAGTGTGCCGCGCTGAGCTGATTGCTATACGCATACCGACCCTGCCGGTCGATCACGCTAAACACCATGTCCGGTTCATACGCCTCCATAAAGGCACACGGTCCATAGTCGATCGTCTCGCCGGAGATCGAAGTATTGTCCGTATTCATCACGCCATGAATGAACCCGAGCAGCATCCACTGCGCTACCAGCGCCGCATGGCGACCAATCACTCCAACGAGCAACGCCCTGTAAGGCGCCGAAGACGATGACGCCTCGGGATAGTGCCTCGCAATTGCAAAATCAGCCAGCGTCCTGAGTCCATCGACATCGCGCTGCCCATGAAAGTACTGAAACGTGCCTACTCTGATGTGGCTTGCCGCAACGCGGGTAAACACGGCTCCCGGCTGCACCGTCTCGCGATACACCTCCTCACCAGTCGTAACCGCAGCCAGCGCCCGCGTCGTCGGCACACCCATGGCCGCCATGGCCTCGCTCACGATGTACTCGCGCAGCACCGGCCCAAGCGCGGCCCTGCCATCGCCTCGGCGCGAAAACGGTGTCGGCCCCGAGCCTTTTAGTTGGATGTCGTAACGCGCTCCGTCACGGCCAATCACCTCGCCGAGCAGGTTCGCCCGTCCGTCTCCAAGCTGTGGCACGAAGTTTCCAAACTGGTGTCCCGCATACGCTATCGCGAGCGGCTCTGACCCGGCGGCAATGCGATTTCCTGCCAGGATCGCAACTCCTTCGTCGCTTGCCAGCGCATCCGGGTCGAGCTCAAGGAACACTGCTAATTCAGCGTTCACCTTGATCAAACGCGGACTCGCGACCCTCGTAGGTGCCACCCGTGCGTAGAAGCGCTGGGGCAACCTGGCGTAGGTGTTGTTGAAGCCAAAAGAAACCGCTGAGGGCACGATGCTGGGGGCACTTGAAGAACTCATCACTCGTTTGATGATGGCATATAGCTCAGGATGCAACGCGGCAAGGTTCTCCCGTAAGATTTGGACTTCTGCCTATCGCCGGATCAGGTTTGCCAGCGATTCCAGGTCACGTTCGCCATGGGACTGCCGCATGTAGAGACCGGCCTCATGGTACCGGCGTGCGATCTCCTCGTTCATCGCAAGCGGATGTGGCCCGTAAGCGCGAGAGAAGCGATGAAGCACATCGGCAGCCATCTGCTCGATCAGATGACGAAGCTGCAGCGCATGAATCTGGGCCGCCCTTAAGTCGAACGGCGCCACATCGATCTGGTGCCCTGCTTCCTTCAGCAGCGCGTACATGCCCCAGACAGCGGACTGCATCGCCGCCAGATGAGCGAGTGTGTGGGGGTCATCGCGTCTGCTGGCGAGCGCAAAGTCCAGCAATCCCGCCACCCCTCCCGCCCAGCATGCGGCTGGACCACAAGCTCCATGCCAGAAGCCAGGCCGTTGAAGATACCAGCCGGCAGGACCGACGAGGGCCCCCGGGCCTACTTGTGCCTTTTCAAACTTGAGTGCGCCTGTCTGCGTGGAGCGGAACGCGTCCACCTTCCAGACCGCAAGGTCCGGCTGGACATGCTCCGTGTTGCAACGCAGATCGATGTCGACCAGGTACGACTCCGGATCACCGACCGTGACGAGCGCGCGATCGACAATCCCGATGCCGCTACAGAAGGGCTTGTCGCCGCTGATGCGGTAAGCATCGCCCGCTGGTTCGAGACGGATCGCCTTACCAGCAATCTCCGAAGCCCACACGCCGTACAACGATCCCGCTTGAGCGGTGCGTCCCGCCTCCGCAAGGATGGCAACCGCATCCCAGTGCGCCTCGGCCAGCTTGGCAAGACTGATGTCTTCCCGCGCCGTCTCAGCCAAAAGGCGATGCCGGTCCGCAGTGTTGCCCGCGCCCGGTAGCGGGAGTTCCTGCAGCACGATCTCGCGTAGCCGCAACCGCAATGCCTCAGCATTCACGCCGTCACCGCATTGTGAGCGGCGAGAGCACCTGCAAACCCAAGCGGAGCACGGCCTACACGTCTGCCACTGGTGAGGACCCTAAGCCTCGCGTCGGCAACTCGTCTGTGCTGCCCGGCATGCAACCGCTGCCACAGATCATGGTCCTCCGCCGTTGCGAGCTCCTGCCACCCGCCGGCCAGCACGTAAGCATCCGCGCGAACTCCAAGATTCGCGCCGTGAACATGCGGGTGGGTTCCATCCGCATGGACCACGTAGCTAAGTCGGAACCTCTCAGGAACCTGCTGCGAATGCTCGGCGAACGAATCAACATCAACAATGCCTGCGACGGCCGCAACACCTGACCGCGCTACTGCCAGGTGATCACATAACCACGTGGAAGGAACCTCGCAGTCTGCGTCAGTGTTCGCAAGCCAGCATGAATTAGCAGAGCCTGCGTAGCGCGCCAGCGCAAGCTGCGCTGCAATCGCGCGTGCCGACCCAACACACCCAGCCTCAGCTTCGACCGCCAAGCCGTCGCCCCGAATCATCTCTTGCGCGAGTCGAAACGTCTCATCACTGGAGCAGTCGCTGACCACAACGAGATCACTCGTCACATCCGGAGGAAGGTGCCTTCGCGCCCTCTGCACGGACCGAAGACACCGCGGAAGAAGGTCCTGCTCGTTGCGTGCGGGGATAAGAACAGCGATGTGCCACGACTTGTTCACAGCTTTACCATTCGATCGAGACGCATCACTTTGTGTAGCTCCGAATATTCAAGCCGAAGCGCGGGATGGCCGAGTAGAACTTCATGGACCTCGTCCCCGGAAAGGCAATGGTCCTTTGATTCACCAAGCCAGTGAGCCGCCAGCACGGTCGCGCCGGAGGGAATTGCTTCTATCAGCGCGTAAGAAATCTGTTGCCAATCCTGCAAGTCAAAGTAGTAGCCGATCTCACTCAAAACAAGTAGATCGAAACGTTTCGATGGAAGCGGGTCGAGCAGGGATGCACACCGCACTTCGACATTGGGCAGGTCTGCGCATCGTTGTTTCGCCTGGTCGCTTGCGGAGGAAGAAAAGTCGATTGCGTAAACACTGTCGCAATGTTCGGCAAGATGCCGGGTAAGGACGCCTATCGAGCAGCCCGGCTCAAAGGCATTCTGATATCTTCGGTGAGCGATGGCAGACGTAATCGCAGCGTAGCGCTTCAACTCATACTCGTCCGTTGCGAACTCCCACGGATCAGCCTTCGCTCGATACTTGGCTTCAAAAAACTCGGCGGAAGATGTGTTCAGATTCCTGTCGTCAGTCACTTGATAAAGACCTCAAAGTTACGGTGTGCTGGCGCGAGAAGCTCACGGGAAAGAATCGGCTGCCCGTCGTGATGTTCGAATTGTGAGACGTGCGCATCGAGAGCATGGAGCTTCGTCGCAAGCTCCTCTTTGGAAAGCGACAATAGAACCAAATCTTCTCCTTCAAGTTCTGCGACAGTGCCACGATGCCAGGTCCAGAACAGGTAAAAGGTCAGCGGCAGATCTAGCATCTTCGCTACCCGGGCCGCAGCACGCCCGGTAGCCTCGTGGTCAGGATGGAAATCTCCGGGCCATGGAGCGACAAGATGCATCCCCTTCGACGTCAGCTGTAAAAGAAGCTCAACGAGCTTGTCCTCGTGCTTCTCTACGTCGCGGTCGGGGAGGTGAAGTCGATAGATCATCTCCTCACTCACGCCAAGCCGGTCAAGTGCAATGGCCTGTTCTAACGTGCGAATCGAATCGAGATCAGCACTGTCCTCATACGCACCCTCGCCATCTGTAACGGCCGCAACGTGCACGGCAACTTGCTGCGCACGCAGCTTTGCTATAAGACCGCCGGCACCGAGCGTCTCGTCATCGGGATGAGGCGCAAGCACCATTGTTGAGACCTGCGGTGGTTCCCACCCTGGTAGGTGGAGAAGTTCGCTCAGCCAGGTGTCTTCTGGAGTTAGTGGAACGATAGTCGGCATGTTTGTCGGTTTGTCAGCAACGGCGCGAGGTTCAATCCTCACGATCCTTGGATGCAAGTTGCGCGGAAGAAACCGGCCGGCCTGTATGTCCGATATGTACCCCTCGATTCGGCGGCACCTGAAGGGGCCGAGCAAGTTGTCTCCGTTGCCGCTCGCGCGAACGATGCCGTGCTCAAAGCGGAATGTAAAGGTTCAGCTCGCCCTGGCCGCTCCGCACCCTGGCTCCGAGGAGAAAGATAAGGACGTTTTCACCGAGACTGCCGACCCGTAGAGCTTTTGTTTCGTCTTATATTCGCCTAAACTATGCCTAGTACGCCTGGACTTAATAGCTGGCCTTCGAATAAAGCGAATGAGATATCTGATCGATCCAGAGTTCCGAGTAGCACCGCCCATGAGGGCCAGGCGGAGCGACAACGCTCTAAGCGCCTCGTTACGGCAAGACTTAAGCATCCGCAACTTACTCTGGGCCACGAGCCGCAATCTTGCGCACGAGGTGACCATGGGCTCGCCTCCCGCAATCCTCTATCGCGAGGATGACGCGGGCGTCCACGGCAACTTTCTACCTGACAGCTACAGTGCGATCAAGGGCAAGCCAGCCTGGAACCGCAGGCTTACAAAGGTGCATACGTCCGCGCGCAGAGCCCTGCTGAGCCGAGACACCAACCGTCGCGAACTTGACTCATCGAACAGCTCCGACGCATTGCTGATGAATGTTTTCTGCCATCCCGAAACCTTGCACGAATCCGAAGTTGCCGCTCTGCTCGCGATCCACGCCGACGTTGAAGCGACTTTTGGGTTTCGCCCTGGAACTCCGTTGAAAAATGGCAGGAAAGACTCGACTGAGGTTGACCTGAAGCTTGGCAACTTACTGATCGAAGCGAAGCTCACGGAGTCTGACTTCCAGGTGGCTCCAGTGCGGTTGGTGGAAAGATATCGTGACTTCGACTCCATCTTCGATCCCGATCTACTGGATGTGGAGGGCGGATACGTCCGCTCTTACCAGGTGATTCGCGGGATTCTCGCCGCAGCTTCTTCAGAAGAAAATCGATTCTGTGTACTGTGTGACGCGCGCAGGGTCGATTTGGTCGATGCCTGGCACCGCGCCATTATGGCCGTAAAGCCTTATGAATTGCGGTGCAGACTTCAGATGCTTACTTGGCAGGAACTCGCCGGGTGCTTATCAGTGGAACTGCGCGATTTCCTCAACGAGAAGTTCGGGATCTCATGCGCGGCTGGAAAACTCAGCGAAGACGCATGGGCACGCGGGAGTCCGGTGTAAGCGAAGAGAAAAAGATGCGCGCCAGCACAAGGTACACGCGCATCGAGTCAAGCAACGGATCAAAATGAGAGCTCCTCTTGCCTTGGAGGTAGACGGTCTCGATAAGCACCTGCATCGGCATCACGCCTCCTCGACAAAGATGTGCAAGCATCGCTACCTCGTATTCGTACCGTTCTCCCTCGACTTCCACCAGTTCAGGAAGAAGCGCCAAGGGGAGACCGCGAAGCCCGGTCTGCGTATCTCCCAACCGCACGCCGGTAACAAAGCCGAACAGTCGGCTAGTCACAGCATTGCCAAGCCGGCTTCTCAGCGGAACCCTGCCGGAAAAAGAACGCACCCCAAGCACTGGCCGCTCCAAACCCTTCAGCAGCCGCCTTGCCACCTGTAGCACATCCCTCACCGTGTGCTGACCGTCGGCATCGACTGTCACGACGCCTTGGAATTCACTCCGTTCTGTGCTCAGGTACTCAGGACGTTCGGTACTCAGATACCTGAACCCCGTCTTCAACGCACGTCCCTTGCCCAGATTCACACTGTGACGCAGCACTGTGACCTTACTCTGCCACAATCTCTGAAAGATGTGCTGAAAGGAGGCCCCGCTACCGTCATCAACAACGATCACCGCTCCTATCCCGGCCTCTAGCAACTCGTTCGCAAGCGTGACCAGGACCCACTCGGGCCGCCACACGGGGATCAGCACGGCAATCCTGAACAGGTTCGCGTCTACGATGTTTACTCGGGGCGTCATGAAGCAGAGAATACTGCGAGAACAATCTACGAAATCTAAAATTCTTGTTATCGCGCCCGCAAGGTCAGGAGAATGTCCCCATTCGGGAAAGCATAGTGGAAGCAGGATCTCTCGCTGCGAGCTACCTCATTCGGGTCCGGTTGCCCACGAGGTATAGTTTGCGCTCTTCTCAAACCTAAGCTGCGCCAGCAGCGTCATATTCTCAGATAAGCTTTACGGAATAACAGGAGTCCCATGACCGCGCAAGAACAGCAGATGATCCAGTCCCTCGCTGACCGCATTAACAACACTCCTCTCGGTGAAAAAGACGCAGACGCGGAGCAATTTCTCCAGCAGGTACTGGGACGCAATCCCGATGCACTCTATATCCTCGCCCAGACCACACTCGTCCAGCAGTACGCTCTCGAGCAGGCCCAGAGGCAGCTCGCCGATCTTCGCGCTCAGCTTGATCAGGCTCAGAAGCCGAAGCATGCTTCGACATTTCTCGGAAGCCTGCTCGGCAGGAGCGAAGGATCTACACCCCCTCCGCCGCCGCCCTACACGCCCGTTCCCGATTACACCCAGCAGGGCCGCCCTTACGCGCCTGGCGGTTCAAGCTTCAGCGGCACCGGATATGCTCCGCCTCCGCCACCTTATGGCCAGCCGCAATACAGCCAGCCGCAATACAGCCAGCCGCAGTATGGCCAGCCTCAGTCCGGAGGATTTCTCCGCTCCGCTCTGCAGACAGCCACCGGAGTTGCCGCCGGCGCCCTGGCTTTTGAAGGAATCGAAAGCCTCATGCATGGCTTCGGAGGTTCTTCGGGCGGCGGGCGCCCCGAAGAGATAATCAACAACAATTACTACGGCGACTCCTCCCCAAACGAACATCGTGATCTCTCGTCTGACATTGAAGATCGTCGCAACGATTCCTCTTCCTTCGAGAACGCCGTCGACAATGGCGACCATAACTACGGCGCAGATGATCTCCTGGATACATCCGCGTCGGATGATACGGACACCAACTCAGACGACTCCACCTTTGACGACGACAGCAGCTCCGACGACTTCTCCTCGGATGATTCCTCGAACAACTAAGGCGCGCAGACAACCCACTCAACTGAACTCGCCGTGAGCCAGGGCACGTCTCCGCCTCGCGTTGCCCTGGCTCATGGGGATGGGTGTGCTCACTGAGTTGCTAAGTCTGCGGCTGGGTGTGCTCAACAACTTCTTCTTCGACGCGAGGCATGCTGACGCTCAGAGGTCCCGCCCGCTACATCCCACTTCACTGGTCTATCGTTCATCCAGCATGAACTGTCCTTCTTGGAGCTGGCTCAGCCGCCTGGAGAAGATGGAGCTATGGCGTCTTCAGCATGTTTTCTTCTGCGCTTGTGGCTCTCTGCGCCGCAGTTCCGGCCCACAGCAACAGCCCGACTAAAGTGGCAAGGAATCGCCACGAGCAGACTTCTTCGCCAGCGCTTCGCACCTCAATGCCGCTTGGGTCCACACCCAGTCACTCAACGGCACGGAGGATCATCAGGATATCTACCTCGGTGCCGACTTCGTTGTCCAGTTGCTTCAATCCAAGCTGAGCTAGAGTGGCTTAGTATCCGCCCCAAGCACACGCCCATACCCCTGCTCCTGCGCGAACAGGATGAGATGATGTCCTTGCGTGCCATGAATTGACGCCGGCACCTGAATTTCGACCGTTTGCTCCTTCTCCTGCCCCTTCTCGGCCTGCTCCTTAGCCGCGCTGATCGTCGCCACCCGCGCCAGCGACCGCGCCACTGCGACATGCGCAAGCATGCGTCCCGAGTTCTCACCGCGCAGCACGCTCGAACGGTCCGCATCATCTGCAAGCACAGCAACAATCTCCGCCCCGCGCGCTGGGATCTCGCCCTCCGACGAAAACCTTACCGTCAGCGTCGATTCACTCAGGTGCATGGAAAGTATGTGCAGCGCCACTGTCTCAGCCTGCTGCGGCTGTCTTTGAATCGCTTTTGTCAGTCCCGCCTGGTCGCTGCCCACGAACTGTTCCGTCCCGTTCACAACCATCTGCGGCGTGTAGACACTATCCAGCCTAAATCGCTGCCCGTACCCGTTCTGTCGATCGGTATAGATCGAAGCCGAGAACGGGTCAGCCCACCCCAGGGAATTCCAATACGTCACATGCTCGCTGATCCCAACAACGAGTTGTCCCCCTGCAGTCGTTGTACCGTTCACCTGGCGCAGCAGCGCATCGGCCGGTGGGCAGCTCGAACAGCCTTCAGAGGTAAAAAGCTCCACGAGCACAACCTTCTGCCTCTCCGGTACCTGGGCAAAAAGACCTCCACCACCTGAGATCAGTAGAGCCATCAAGCATAGGCCAGCGCGCATAGACTTCTCCTTTTGTTGCAGATCAGACGCAGCTCACTTCCAAGGAGTTACACCTTTTACCGTCATTAAGCTTGTAACCATTTAGAAGGCCATGCTTCTAACTTACGATTGCATACCAAGGCAATTACCTGTCCATGCCTGAAGCTCTTCCAATGCGAAACGAACTGCAGATCATCGCCTCTATCCTAAGTGGCGAATCGCAGCATTTTCACGACCTTATCCGCCCCTACGAGAGGAGTGTCTACGTCATGGCACTCTCATTCCTGCACAACGAAGCTGACGCGGAAGATGTGGCACAGGAAGCATTCCTCAAGGCTTACCGTAACCTGAACAGCTTCCGCGGCGAGGCGAAGTTCGGGACCTGGCTCATCAGCATCACATTGAACGAAGCCCGCAGCCGCCTCCGGCGTAATAAGAACCTCAAAACGGAGTCGCTCGAGGAACCACCGGACGGCCAGGGCCATGTCTCACCCGCCTTACTCCGCGACTGGAAGGAGATCCCATCCGAGGCTGTCGAGCGACAGGAGGTCCGCCTGATGTTGCAGGAAGCAGTAGCGGCTCTTCCCACCATCTACCGCGAGACCTTTGTTCTTCGGGACATACAGGAACTAAGCATCCTTGAGACAGCGGAAGCGCTCCAGGTCACTGCAGTCACGGTGAAGGTCAGGCTGCACAGGGCGCGGATGATGCTGCAAAAGACCCTCGCCCCGCAATTGAAGACTAAACCAAAAAGGAGGTGGCTCCCATGGTCCTAGAATGCAAACACGTATGGGATTACATCTCCGGCTATCTCGACGGCACGCTTGACCCTGCTGTTCTCTCCGAGGTCCAGAGCCATCTTGAACACTGTGAGATCTGCTCCGCCATTCTCGACTCAACCCGAAACATCATCATCCTCACAGCGGATGATCGTGTCTTCGAGCTCCCCGTGGGCTTCAGCGAGCGCCTGCACAACCGCCTCAATGAAGAGATCAATCTACTCGCGCCTTCTCCGCCCGGTTCAAGCTAAACTACTCGACCCCGGGCTGGAAGATACACGTCGAACCTCCCTGGAACGTCCAACTGAGGATCTTCACAGTCGACGTCAGACCACCCGTCCCTGCCGTGAAGCCGACGTAAGCCTGGAGGCCGGCGATCTGCTCGATATAGCCTACGAAGGCTTGCGTCTGCGAAGCGCCAGTCACCATGTCTGTTACCCTCATCAGCGTCACACCATCCACGTAGCCGATATGGGCCTTGAACACGTGGCCGCTATGCAAGTCGAGCCCCAGAGGCACCGCGGGCGTTGCGGGCGCCTGGCCGAAAAGATACTGGCCTATGGAATTCGCACCCTCGCCATCGTTGTCGAAGAGATCGAACTTGAACGCCACGCTCCTGCCAATCCCCGCATACCCCAGCCCGCCGCCGCTCTTTCCCACGATCTCCGGAAACTTCGACTGCACCGTGAACGTGATTCCGTCCGCCTCCGGATTAAGTATCTGGAAGGTAAAGTCGGTGCTGAATTTGTCGACCGGGACCAAAGCGGTTGTGAACGCGCTGCGCGACTCTTCTCGTTTGCCATCGGTCAGCTGCAGCGCCTGCCCCACGATCCTTGCACCGTTATTCAACGAAAGTCCATCTGCCGTAAATCCATTCGAATAATCGACCGTCTGGCATGCCGACACAATGATTGTTCCCGTGCCACTCAACGTCACGATCTGCATCCCGGCATTGCTCGGAACCGTAACCTCGGCTCCGATCTGCCCGGCCACGCTCGGAAGGAACGCCAGACTCACAACGCACTGCTGGCCCGGAGTCAACGTCGCGCCTGAGCACCTGTCAGACCGCACCGGAAAGACCGTCGAGTTGGAGATAACGAGAGATCTAAGCGTCAGGTTGGAGGTCCCGGAGTTGGCGATTTCGAAGTTCCTCACGCCGGTCGCAGAGCCGATTGGCGCAGAGCCGAAGTCCACCACCGCGGGAAAGACTGTCGCCTGCGGAAGGGGCGTCGTCCCGGTGCCCTTCAGTGCAAGCACCAGGGTCTGGCCATTGCCATAGGTGATAGTGATCGTCGCTGTGCGAACCCCGGTCGAACTGGCCGCCGGAGAGAACTTTGCATAGAACAGGCATGTAGTGCGTCCCGCCAGAGCGCCAACGCAACCCGCCGCGAGCGAGAAGTCGCTTGCATTCGTGCCGCCAAGAGTCACCGAGGCGACGTTGACCGAGCCACTCGTGCTCGATCCGCGGTTGACGATCTCGGCATCGATATACGTGCTCGATTTAGAGACGTCGATGTTGCCGAAATCGATCACCTGCTGCGAGAGCACGACCTGCGCGCTCGCCGGGATGCCCATGCCGCTCAGCGAGGAAGTGAGTGTCCTTCCACCTACCACCGGCACGGTGAATGTGCCCGTGTAAGGCGTGGCAATGTAGTTCGACGATGAGGAGGTCGGCGTGAACTGGACGGAATAGTAGCAGCTATCGGCAGGATAGATCGTTCGACCATTGCACGTGTTGGAAAGCGTGAAGTTCGCCGTGACGCTCGCGGTGCCGAGCACCACCGGATTGTTCCCATTGTTGGTGACGCTGAATGAGCTGCCTGTGTCCGTGGTGTTGACAATCTCAACCGGAAAGTCGGTGGTGGCCGGAGTCAGCACAAGGGTGTTGTCCGGTGCAAGTCCCTTTCCGGAGAGCGTAGCGGTTGCCGTTCCCGCCGTATTCGCGCTGTCGCTGTAGTGGAAGGGGAACGTCACAGTGCCGCTCTTCGCACCGGCGGCAGTGGGCTGAAACTCGACGGAAACAGCACAGCTCGCGCCGGGCCGCAGCACCACACCACTGCAACCATCCGGCGCGAAGCCGTAGAGCGCAAAGTCAGTGGTGTTGTTCCTCGTGAGATGGCCAACGGTCAGAAGGACATTACCGTCGTTGGTGAGCTGCAGCGTCTCCGGAGAATCTGCTCCCGGCGTGGGGTACGCGAGCCCGGCGGTCTGGTCGATAAAAGAAAGCGCAGTTGGCGTCAAGGTTACATGTTCATTCGCCGCCACGCCTTTGCCGGAGAGCGGAAGCGAAAGCGTTGCCGTCGTATTGTCGGCGTAGGTAACCGGGAAGCTGAGGCTGCCGGTCTTCGCGCCAACGCTCGTTGGTGTGAACTGGAGGGAGACCTGGCATTGATGGCCGGGCGCCACAACCCGGTTGCTGCACTGGTCATAGGTCGGAGATGCTTGCAGCAGAAAGTCGCCGGAAGCGGCCCCGGTGACCGGCCCGACAGTCAATGCGACATTGCCGGAATTCATAAGATAGATGTTTTGAAGCGCATCGGCGGCGATGTTTGCAGAAGCAGCGGCAGCCACCTGGTCTGCGAAGACGACGTTCTCCTGCGACAGCATTGCGGAGTTCAACTCGCTCGGCGCGAAGCCTGAAAGCGGCAGGGTGTATGTCTTGTTCGTGCTGTCCTTCACCGTGAGTGTACCCGTGCGAAAGCCTGTGGCCGCCGGAGCGAATTCAATGAAGATGCCGCAATAAGAGTGAGCTGGAACTCCGGCGCTCACGCAGTCGCCCTGTTGCGGAATCAGGAAGTCGGCTGACGTTGTGATCGACGTGATCGCAAGAGCAGTTGAGGTTGAATTGAAAAGGTAGATGGGCGACGACAGCGGGGACACGCTTCCCTTCGCCTGCTGATTGAAGGCAAACACCGCAGGCTCAAAGGAGACCGCCGGCGCAGCCGCGACCGAGTTGCCGGTAAGCGGGACCGTCTGGGTGCCGGCGGTATCGGCGATCGTCAGTGTGCCATTGACGACGCCTGGGCCTGCGGGCGCGTTGAACTGGACATCGACCTCGCAGGTGGCTTGTGGCGCGAGGACAAACCCAGCCCCTCCGCAGTAGTTCTGCTGAATGGCGAAGTTCGCGCTCACCGTGGGTGCCGCATTGAAGGTGACCGACGCCGTCCCTGTGTTCCGCAGGAAGACTGCGGGATTGTTTCCTCTGCCGCTCACGCTGTTCATGCTGGCTTGCACGTCTTTGAAATCGACCGCGAGCGGGGTAAAGGCAATCCCTTCCGTTGCCGCCTCAGCACCTCCCTGGAGCGTCGCGGAGAAGTTCCCGGCAGCGGTCGTGATGGTCAGCACGCCGTTCTCTGTCCCGCTGGTCTGCATGGGCGTGAACGCAACCTTCACCTCGCAGCTCGATCCCGGAGCGATCGGCTCTTCTGCCGAACAACTGGTGTAGCTGACCGAAAAGTCGCCGGTAATCCCTATGGTGTTCGTCTGCACCGGCGTGTTGCCGGTATTCACGAGGAAGACGGACTGCGAGGCGCTGGTTGTTCCCTTCGCCTGCGGCGCAAAGCTGAGCGCGCTGTTCTCGACCCTTAGCGTGCCGGTCGGCGCAATGCCGACGCCCGAAAGGCTCAGCATCTGCGGTTTGCCGAACGAATCGTAGATGGTCACGATGCCGGTACGCAAACCCGGGGCTGAGGGCCTGAAGGTGATCGGAATAGAGCAGCCGTTATAGCCGTTGATCGAAGGAATGAGTAAGCCGACGCATGCGTCATTGAGAATTGCGAAGTCGCCCGTCGCCGTGACCCGGCTGATCGTGAAGCCGGTGTTGCCGCGGTTGGAGACGAAGATATTCTGCTGGTTGCTGGAAGTCCCAACGGCCTGGTCGCCGAAGTTGGCGTTCGAGGGCATGAAGTCGATCGACTGAGTGGCCGTAGTTCCGAGACCCATTAGTGTGACCGTGACCGGATTGGTAGCGGTGCTGTTCTCCGCCATAAGTGTCACCGTCTCCAGCTTCGCGACCGAGGGCGTGAAGAGCACCTCGATATGGCAGCTGCCCTGTGGGGGGAGCACCAGCGGCGTCTGTTGCTGGGCTGTGTAGAAGAAAGTGCAGACTGTGTTATCGATCCGGAAATCGTTTGTATAGTCGGTCCCTCCCGCGCTCGCAAAGGAAAGATTGCTGATCGTGACTGGAACGCTGCCGTTGTTGAGCAGGAAGAAATAGGAGCTCTTGTTTAGGTCGTCGTTTAAGAGGACGGTAGTTCCGACCGGCACGGTTCCGTAGTTCACAATGCTTGATTCTGGTATCAGGCTCCCGCTGTCGCCGCCGGCGATGCCAGTGCCGGTCACTACGATCGGGTCAGTGCCAAGATAGCCGGAAGTGCCCAGATAGGAGGTCAGGCTTCCGCTATTAAGGCCGGCCTGCAACGGTGTGAAGGTCATCTGTGCGGTACAGCTTGCGCCGCCGACAAGGATGGCCGGGCAGTCGCTCACCACAGTAAAGGCCGCTGTAGGAGTTGCGGCGATCGTGAAGGCCGCACCCAGCGTTGCGGGCAGGCCTCCGGTATTCGTAATGGTAAAAGTCTGGGGAGCGCTCGTAGTATTGAGCGCCTGGTCGCCAAATGCGAAGATCGACTGCGAGAACCCAATGTGCGCGGAGTCGATCCCCTGACCCGTAAGCGCCATCGTCACGGGGCTGCTTGACGAGTCCGACATGATCGTTAGGTTTCCAGTCCGGAGTCCAGCTGTGGCAGGCGTGAAAGTGATGTGAAGTGTGCATCGCGCGCCTCCCGCGAGCATGTTCCCGCAATCATCGGTCTCGGCGAACTCGCCGTCGCCATTGATGAAGAAAGAAATTGATTTCGCCGGCTTCGATCCGACATTCCGCAACGTCACATGGACGGTCAGCTGCTGACCTCTTATTACCTGGCCGAAATCGTAGCTCACCGGCGAGACCAGCAGTCGGCTCTCTTCTGCCGGACTGATTCGCCCCACATAAACCGTCACGTCGGTTGGCGGCACCGGTACAGTCGTTGGCAGGTCCGTAATCACATCCGACTCCAGTGCAATGACGATTCCACCGGCAGAATCGACAGCCAGAGACGGCCCGACCTTCAAGGCAGCCTCAACCCCGCTGACATACGTCGAAAACGTCGCCGCATTGCCCATGGGCGTCAACTGCACCACGAACGCGTTGGGGCTGCCGTCTCCCACCGGGATTGCGTCGATCGAATCGATTTGTGGGAAGTCGTCTGTATCGGTCGATCCTGCGACGGTGGCCACGCAGTCTGCGGCGCACCCTGGCGGAAGCGCGATCGCCGTCGCTTTGCCACCGCCCGTAATGTTTGCGCCGCTTGGCCCACCTAAAAAGGTTGAGTACGCCAGCGACTTGCCATCCACCGCCACCTTTGTCGCAAAGATCCCCGGACTCTGCACCTGGTACGCCCCCGGCGTCGTTGGAAAATCATCCGCCGCACTCAGACCTGCCACGTAAGCCGCGCCCGCCCTATCCACCGCAACAGCATTCCCCGTTCCCGGCCCCAGTTGCGCGGAGTACACAAGCCCGCTCGCATCGGGGTTTACCTTGATGGCGTACACCATCGGCTGGTTCGTGACGCTTCCAAACTGCGCGTAATGCACCGCCCCGGTTGTCACAGGAAAGCTCGGATCGATCATGCCTGTGACCAGAGCATTACCTTGCGGATCAACCCCAATCGCATTAAGAAAGGAGTTCCCGGACCCGCCGTTCAGATAGGTCGAGTAAACCAGCGACGCCGAACCGCTCTTCATCGGATCGAACTTCGCCACATATCCCGAGTAGCCGCCAGACGGCAGCCCTGTTGTCGTCTGGAACACGCCGTTTGTGGTCGGCAGGTCCGTCGAAGTCGAGGTGCCGGTAATGTACGCCTTGCCTGCCGCATCGACCGCAATCGCTTGTCCACTCTCATCACCTGACCCGCCATAGAGAGTCGAATACAGCAGCCCCGATCCGTCTGCCTTCAGCACGCAGAAGAATGCGTCTTGACCTCCGGCTGAATCTCCCCTGTAAGCATTTGCTGTGACCGGAAATCCTGATCCCGTGCCGCCCGTCACATAAATATTGCCGCCGCTATCAACAGCAATCCCTCCCGCAGTTGCGGTCGTGCCAACAGAGAAAGTCTTCAGCACCGTTCCATCAGGGTCGACCTTCACAATCACCGCATACGGTTGAACCTCTCTATTGGACACCACGTAAACGTTGTTCGCGGCGTCGGTTTGGACAGCAACCGGGTAGGCTTCGTCGAATTGCGCAGGGTACTCGCCATAACTCAGCACCGGGTCGATCACCAGCGGTCGGGCCGGATCATACCTCCCTACCCGGAACCCAACCAGTACCGTCCCGCTGCTCTCCGCAGTCTTCAACTCGTAGCCCACCGCCACAGGCTGCCGCGTCTTTCCATCCGCCAGCACCTGGTAGGCCACCGGCTTCAGGAACGTGGCCGTATGCTCCGCGGACCCCAGCCTCAGGTCCCCCTTCGCATCCACTGACGCCTTCTCCACACCGTCCAGCCGCATCAGGATTGCCCCCGCATCTACGCCCGCCCCCAGCGAAAAGTCATACTCCAGCCGGCTCTCGCGCCCATAAAAAGTAAGGTCCACACCCGGATAGACCGAGCCGTAAGTCACCCGCCCGAACGTTGGAACGTTCACATGCCAGGTCCTTACGTCCGAAGTCGGAAAGTAACTCTTTGTCCCGGGAAGCTTTTCGCTCGCCTCCATCATTGCGTTCTTGTTGCCTCCAACCAGCCGCATCGTTATCGGCCATCGCTCCTGCTGGTTCTTCCCGCCTTTCGATACCGCTCCTGCCGCAAAGCGTAACTCCGCCTCATTCGCTCGCAGCTGCACCTCGAATCCCGCACCCCGCGCTACGTAGCGGGTCGCCGCCGCATCTACCTGGCCTGCGTTCGGCTCGAAGGCGAGTGTAGGAAGAACTCCAGGCACAACTCTTCTCCTGTCGCCGCGGATCTCGTTGTTTGCGGCGTGCGTCGCCTGCCCAAACACCATGCATGAGCCGAAGAGCATCCCAGCCATCGCCAACGCCCCGAGAACATGGCGCGTCTTGCCGAAAGCTGGAACCGTGGATTTTGCCAAGGAAACTTCTGCGGACACGGAGAAGCTAAGATCTGAGATCATGACGATTCCTCTTGAACCCAGGTCCCCGAGGGTGGGGACGGTTCACAGTCGACGTTTTGGGGCCCGTGCGACGGTAATCTGACGAAGGCAAGTGCTCGACACCTGCTAATGCGCCAGCCCGGCTAAAAAGGGCCAGCGGTTCGCGCTCAAAGGGAACCACGCAAGCCAAGAGGCCACGTGCACCAGTCGTCGATCGGAATCTTCAGACGTTTTGAATCACTTGTCTAGTGCTTTTTCCACCACTTCGTTACGCCCTTCAGAGCATCGAGATTCTCGGCATTACCATGGAAGTTTTTGCCGACGGAACCGTACACCGGGATGTACGGTTACGTCTCCAGAATCGTTGATTGCTGAACGATCGGTTTCTGAAATATCGCAGGACACACTCGCTCATCCGTTCAGGCATCCGTGACAGCTTGTCTTCTCTATTTGCGCGCGGAGTAATGTCAGAAGCTAGAGACCAAGCGGTTTGGCTCGCCACATCGAGAGAGCTGTTCGGACAGGTCAGGTTGTGCTGATCGGGAGACGGTCGAGAAGACCATGGGATCCGATCGCAAGGCCTCAGTTGTAACACCGATGTTTATCTGGGCAGCTCAAGCGCCCTTAAGGGAAACTTCATCATTCCGGCAGAATCTCCGCGTAGATATCGCTGATGTGAACCCCAAGCTGATTCGAATAGGTCTGGATTGCGCGCTCCACCGTCTCGCACTGCCCGGTCAAATAGCTCGCCGACGCGGAAATCGCCGCAATACCCAGCGTCGCACGGTTCCACACCAGGCCTTCATCCATCTCCGCAACGGAGACGTTGAACCCGTGGCGAAGTCTGTCCTTAATGGAGCGAACCGCCTGCCGGCGATCCTTCAACGACTGTGCGTACGGAATCTCGAGTTCGACGATCAGCTTTGCGATGGCCATGAATTCAAAGTATTGGGACCGTTTCGGCTATAGCTCCGTGGAGCAGCATTCTCCCTGTCACGTACAGGACAAGAAAGGGCGATATGGAATACGAGGGTCTAAAATCGAGGCGAGAACGGATCCCATACAGCAATGGAGCTCATGAGCCAAGCAACCTCCGAGAAGAATCAGAATGCTTTGACAGTAGTGCTTCTCGCAGGCATTCTCGTCGTTGCACTTAACACTTGGCTGGCCTTCCGGTCTGTCGACATCCTCGTCCAAAGTGAGTTCTGGGTACAGCATACCCTTCAAGTCATCAATCAGGTGGACCGCATCATGGGGTCCGCCAAGGATGCCGAGACCGGCAATCGCGGCTTCCTCATCACAGCCGATGACCGCTTTCTCGATCCGTACACTAATGCCGTAAAAGATCTGCCCGCCGAGCTCGATCACTTTCGTACACTTACGGCCGACAATCCCTCACAACAACAGCGTTTCGCGGAACTGTACAACGTTCTTGAGCATCGTCTCCAGCTGCTCGCAAATGGCATCGCCAGAAGACGGACCGGGACCGGCGTCGATGAGATCCACGACCTGGTTCGCGCAGGAACCGGTAAGGCGGAGATGGACCGTGCTCGCAATATCGCCGACAGCATGGAAGCTGAGGAGCGCCGTCTCCTCGTCCTTCGCCTCGAGGACGCACGGCAGGCCAGCCAGCACGCCAGGTGGACAATCGCTCTTGCCAGCGCACTCGATCTCGTGCTGCTCGTCTTCATGTTCCGCTATCTCGCTCGTGAACGTGTTCTCCGTCTCGAAAAAGAACGGGTCGCCGCCGAGCTTGCAGTGTCCAAGGCCGAAACCGACGTGAAAGCCGCCGAGCTTCAATCTCTCAATCAGGAACTCGAAGAGCGTGTGGCCAAACGCACCGCCGAACTCGAAACCACGAATCGTGAACTCGAAGCCTTCAGCTACTCCGTCTCGCACGATCTCCGCGCCCCCCTTCGCACTATCGACGGCTTCTCCCTCGCTCTCGAAGAAGACTACGGGGGAGCCGTCGACGCTGTCGGCAAGGACTACATCCGCCGCGTTCGCACTGGCGTCCAGCGCATGGGCCAACTCATCGACGCCCTGCTCCAGCTCTCCCGCATCACCCGCGCCGAACTCGTCCGCGAAAACTTCGATATGGCCGAGATCGCCCGGTCCGTCGTCGGCGAAATTGAACTCGGCATCCTCAGCGCAGCTCCAAACCCCAACGGTCGGCCGATGGACGCCAAGTCGATCGAGTTCCGGGTCGACACAGGTCCTAACGCCTTTGGCGACCCCAAACTGATCCGCGTCGCTCTGGAAAACCTTCTCGGCAACGCCGTCAAGTTCTCCTCCAAGGTCGCGGAGCCCTGCGTCGAGTTCGGATGGGATGAAGCCGCAGAAGCCTGGTTTGTCAGGGACAACGGTGCCGGCTTCGACATGTTCTATGCCGACAAGCTCTTCAACGCATTCAACCGCCTGCACGGTGACAAAGACTTCAAGGGCTCCGGAATCGGCCTGGCCACCGTCGCCCGCGTCGTTCGCCGCCATCATGGAAAGATCTGGGCGGACAGCACGGTCGGCCGTGGCGCCACCTTCTGGTTTACGTTAGGATGACATCCATGGCTGAAGCATCACGATTGATCATGCTGGTGGAAGACGATCCAGATCACGAACTCCTCACCATCCGGGCCCTGAAAAAGTCGAATGTGGCTAATGATGTACGCGTCGCCCGCGACGGAGAAGAGGCGATCGCCATGCTCTTCGGCCCCGATGCGATCAAGCCTCAGGTCATCCTCCTCGATCTCAAGCTGCCAAAGATCGAAGGTCTCGAAGTCCTCCGCCGCATCCGCGGCAGCGAACTCACCCGCATGTTGCCTGTCGTCGTCCTGACCTCCTCCGATGAGGAGCGCGACGTCATCGCAAGCTACCAGATCGGCGTCAACAGCTATATCCGCAAGCCCGTCAACTTTAACGACTTCGCGGAAGCTACCCGGCAGCTAGGCATGTACTGGCTGGTGCTCAACGAATGCCCACCTCAAACCTAGATCCAGCGCCACCTTTGAACGATGGGCCGGATCGTGAGTCTCCGCACGGCGGTCTGAAGCGTCCGCTTGAAGTGCTCCTCGTGGAAGACAACGTCGATGACGCCATTCTGCTTGAGCGGCATCTCCGCCGCAACGGCTTCGATCCTCGCCTCGTTCGCGTCGAAACGGCGCCAGCCATGCGCGAGGCCCTTACCGAGTTCAAAGACATAGTCGGCACACCCTCCATAGTCCTCGCCGACTACAATCTCCCCAACTTCAGCGGCCCCGAAGCTCTCAGTATCCTCAAAGCCAGCGGCATCGACTTTCCCTTCATCATGATGTCGGGCGCCATCTCGGAGGAGGCTGCCGTCGAATCCATGCGCGCCGGTGCCCAGGACTACGTCACCAAGCAAAACCTCACCCGCCTCGTCCCTGCCATCGAGCGCGAACTGAAAGAAGCCGCCGCCCGCCGCAACCGCGTCGCCGCCGAACTCGCCCTGCGTGCCAGCGAAACCCGTTTTCATCGCCTCGTAGAAGCTATGCCCCTCGGCCTCCTCATCAGCGAAGCCTCCGGCCGCATTGTCTACGCCAATGGCGCAGTCGAACGTATGCTCGGATACACCGCCGCCGCCGTCCTGGCCGGCAACTTCGCCGCCCACGGCGCAGTGACCCTCAACTCCATCTGCCCCACCCTCGAAGACACCATCGCCGGAGCGAACCTCGACGGCACCGGCTCGACCCCACCCTTCGAAGCGATCTGCATCGCCGCCAGCGGCCACAACATAGACGTCCTGATTGGCATTGCCCTGCTCAACCCTCACGCCCCGCCCAGCGAGCGCCAGGTCGCCGCCTTTATCGCCGACCTCACCCTCCAGAAGAAAAGCGAAGAAGTCCTCCGCCAGACTGAAAAGCTCGCCGTGGCCGGCCGCTTCGCCGCCTCCATCGCGCATGAGATTAACAATCCCCTCGAAGCCATCACAAACTGCCTCTACCTGTTGGCCCAGACCTCGCTTGGCGTAGAGGCCCGCACCTATCTCGAAATGGCCCAGATCGAACTTAACCTCGTCTCGAAAATCACCATGCAGACCCTGCGCTTCTATCGCAGCTCCGGCCGCCAACAGCGCACCCACGTCCATGACCTCATCGGCTCCGTCCTCGATCTCCTCGATCGTCGCCTGAAGCAGCAGAACATCGCCGTCGAGCGCCGTTTCCGCACCATTCCTCCGGTCCTCGCCCACGATGGCGAGATTCGCCAGGTCCTCGTCAACTTCGTCAGCAACGCAATAGACGCGCTCCCCCTCGGCGGCCGGCTCTTCCTGCGCACCTCCTCGGCCCGCAACTGGAAGACCGGCGCACCCGGAGTCCGCATCACGGTAGCTGACACCGGCACCGGTATGGACGCAGCCACCCGACATCGCATCTTCGAGGCCTTCTTCTCCACCAAGGGCATCACCGGCACCGGCCTCGGCCTCTGGATCTCCTCTGAGATCATCGCCAAGCACCAAGGCCGGCTGCAGGTGCGCAGTCGGCTCCGCACCGGCTCCGCACCGGGAGGCACCGTCTTTGCCCTCTTCCTCCCGCTCGAGCCCGCCTCCGAATAACCTGGCATCCACAAAATTCTGCTTGATCGCAAACGAGTACATGTCCCGCAAGTAAGTGTCGTCCTGAGCACTTCAGCCATCGTCCTCAGCACTTCAAGCCATCGTCCTCAGCAGTTCAAGCTATCGTCCTGAGCACTTCAAGCTGTCATCCTGAGCGAAGTCGAAGGATCTGCGGTTCCTCTACCAGCCGCCGATGAGACTGCTTCGCTGCGTGCGCGCCATAATTCCACGCAAGCGCCAGGGTTGTGGTCGCACACTGCGTCTGCGCCAGGTGCTACTCTGTCCTCAACCAGGACAGACCCATCCCAGCCAGACCATCCCCTGAAGCGGAGCCCTCGCCTGAACCCAGCCGCCGACTCACCCGGCCAAGCCTCCAGCCACTCTCTCCGCAAGGAACTCGGTCTCCGCGACCTCGTTCCCATGCAGATTCTGCTCGTCGTTGGCATCACCTGGGCGGGGCTCGCCGCGCGCCAGGGCTCCGGCCACGTCGTCTATTGGCTGCTTGCGATCCTCATGCTCTTCCTTCCTGTCGCCGGAGTCGTCAGCTACTGTGTCCAAATCTGGCCCTACGAGGGCGGCGTCTACCAATGGACCAAGCACGCCATCGGCCCCTTCGCCGGTTTCCTCAGCGCCTGGAACTTCGGGTTCTGGGCGCTCGGTGCGGTCTCAGAGGTCGGCATCCAGACCGCCACCAGCCTCAGCTATGCTCTTGGCCCCAGGGCAGCATGGATGGAGAACAGCCATATCCTCATCAACTCCTTCAGCGTCGGCATCTTCGCGATCATCCTGCTCATCAACATCCCCGGATTTGGAATCGGCCGCTGGGTCTCGCACTTCGGGACCGCCGTCACCATCCTGGTCACGCTCCTCCTTGCCATCCTGATCTTCTTCCACCCGCACACCAGTCCGGTGCATCCGCATGTCTCCCCGCAGCGTCCCTTCTCACTCGCGATCCCGACCGTCACCCTGCTCACCATAAACCTCTTCAGCAAACTTACCTTCAATGCGCTCACCGGTCTCGAACAGGTCGCTGTCTTCGCCGGTGAAACCCGCAACGCCGCCAAGACCATCCTTCGCTCCGCCTGGATCGGCGCACCCATCATCGCGGTCATCTTCATCCTTATGAGCGGCTCAATGCTCACCTACATTCCCGCGGACAAGATCGACCTCACCGGCCCCATTCCGCAGGTCCTGGCCGCCGCCTTTATCGGCGGCAACACGGCTCCCGGAGTCATCGACTGGGGCCTCATATTAGGCCGGGGAGCCATCCTGGTTCTCGCAGTCGCCCTCGTCGCCCAGTTCGCCGTCATCGTCGCTGAGACCAGCCGCCTTCCCATGGTCGCCGCCTGGGACCACCTCATCCCTGCCTGGTTCACGAAGCTCCACCCGAAGTACCGCACCCCGACGCGATCACTCGGCGTGATCGTCGTCCTCAGCGTTCTGATGTGCTTCTTCGCCTCCGCCGGCACCAGCGCGCAGGAGGCCTACCAGCTCATCGCCGTCAGCGCCAACATCTCCTACGCCATTTACTACCTGCTTATGTTTGCTGTACCGCTTGTTACCGGAAGCCGCTTCGGCAAACCCGCAGGCGTCTTCCTGAAGCTCGCCTGCTGCTCCGGCATCTTCATCACCCTGCTGTCCATTGTCTTTTCACTTATGCCTGTCGTAGAAGTAGCCTCACCCTGGCTCTTCGCTCTCAAGGTAACTCTCACCGCTATCGCCGTAAACCTCGTCGGCGGCGCAATCTACTGGCGCGGCAACCGCCTCAAGCTCCGCGAAGAACAAAGTAACGCTTGGAGCAATGCCGGATAGGAAGGTGCTCGTTATCTCGTTTGTGCATCGCGCGCCTTCGGGCATGAAGTGCAACAGCGTGGCCCAGGAGCCTATCGGCGCACAAGTTCCGGCGTGTCACCCGCATGGTGTTCATCGAGCTTCTCGTCGGTAAAGCCGTCGCCCAGGCCACCGTACCGCCGCTCCCGCCGTTGAAAGTCCGCAATCGCCTCCAGCAGGTGTATGCCGCGAAAGTCAGGCCATAGCCGGTCCGTCACGAAGATCTCCGCATAGGCGATCTGCCACAGCAAAAAGTTTGAGATTCGCTGCTCCCCGCTCGTCCTCACCACCAGGTCAGGATCCGGCATCGCCGCCGTATAAAGCCGCCGCGAAATATGTGGCTCGTCCATCTCAGCAATCAGACCCTGTAGCCGCGAAAAGTCGCCTTCGGACTCTGTGATCGCGTCCCGCAGCGTTGCACGCATTGCATCCACCAGTTCCGACCGCGCTCCGTAGTTCAGCGCCAGGGTCAGTGTCGTTCCCGTATTCTTTGCGGTCGCCTCGGAGGCCCACTGCATCGTGTCCTGCACTTCCGTGGGAAGCTCATGAATGCGCCCGATGTACGCCATGCGGACGTTGTTGTCATTCATTCGCTTGACGTTCCCGACCAGATAGCTCTTCAGCAGCTTCATCAGGAAGTTGACCTCGGTCTTGGGCCGGCGCAGGTTGTTCTCGAGCGAGAACGCATACAAGGTCAGCCAGGGCAGGTCGATCCGCGAAGCGGTCTCCACTACGTACTGCACCGACTCTGCGCCCTGCTGGTGCCCCAGGAAACGCTTCATAAAGCGCTTCCCCGCCCACCGCCCATTGCCATCCATGATGATGGCGACGTGCCGGGGAATTCGAGCCGGATCAAGCTGCCGGTACACGGACTGCTCTTCGAGCGACAGTTCGTGGACACGGCTCTGTTGGGGTGCGCGCAATCAGACCTCGCCAGAGATTACGCTAGCACACCTGACCCGGATGTACCCGCCGTTTTCAACACGTCGCTGACAGCCGAAGATGGCGAAAAGGGTGTAGACGCAACAGGCAACAGGCACGCCCGTATCGTGCACCATCCGTCGCGCTCCTGACTTATGCGATGGGTGGGACGTACGACCTATGCCGTTCGCCTGTGCCCCGCCGCCAACTCCCGCACGTGGTTTAAAAAGATCGCCCGCTGCAAAGCATCCAGCTGCGAGGCATAATGTGCAATCTCCGCCACAAATGGGTCGGCCATCAGGACATTGGTCTCGTCCTTATGACGGTTCGCCGCATCCCGGAGCAAGGTCGAGATATCCACCTGCAACGCCCGAGCCAGCCGGTCGAGCGACGACAGTGTCGGCATCGCCTTCCCATTCTCGATCTTTGAAATATAGGTGCGCGGAACGTTCATCCGCGCCGCAAGCTGCCGCTGCGAAAGGTTTCGAACATGCCGCAGATCGCGCACCGCGGTGGCGACCTGAAGGCCGCTCTCTACAGCGGGCTCACTTGTGACCAGGGTGAGTGGTGCTGACACCGGCTCCGGTGCCTCGACTTCGAGGCCTTTGCGGCAGCGGCGGCACATTGCGCTGGTGGTACGAAATTGCACCAGACTGCAGTGGTCGCAACGCAGGACCTCACGTTGTTCGACGGGTGCCATCATAGTTGCCATAGTTGTCAATAGCGGGAGGACCCAGAGCAAGGACCCCGTCGCACGTCCGATAACTCGGAGATGCGATGTGCCTAGAGTGACACTGGGTATCGCATCAGTCAAGGGGAAACCCGTCGATACTGTGGAGAAACCAGTAAGAAACCCAAAGTGGAACCAGCATAGTAACTTGCGCAAGGGAGCGAAATGACGAACAGATTCACCAGAGAAGAGGCATGGCAACTCTTGCAGGAATGGACCACCTCGCCTTCCCTTATCAAACATGCCCTCGCCGTCGAGGCCTGCACCCGCGCTTATGGCATCTCAGAGGCCGCGCTCCGGGGGCTATCCGGCACCGAGGCCAGTGACTTCATCGAGCTCTATTCTTTAGCCGGTCTTCTCCACGACTTCGACTACGACCGCCACCCGTCATTGGAAGAACACCCCTTCGTCGGCGTGAAGTTCTTGCGCGAACAGGGTTGGCCCGAGGTCCTCCTCCACGCCATCCTCGCGCACGCCGATTACTCCGGCACGCCCCGCGAATCGCATCTCGACAAAGCCCTCTTTGCCTCCGACGAACTCGCCGGCTTTCTCACCGCCTGCGCCCTTGTGAAGCCTTCGAAGTCCATTCACGACGTCGAAGTCGCAGGCGTAAAGAAGAAGATGAAAGACAAAGCCTTCGCCCGCGCCGTAAAACGCGAAGACATCACCGCCGGCGCAGCCCTTCTCGGCGTCACAGTCGAAGACCACGTTGCAAACTGCCTGAGAGCCATGCAGGATGACGCTGAAGCCTTAGGTTTGGCAGGCTCGCCAAGTCACCCAATCTGAGTCGAACGAATCCTCTGCACTGACGCCTCGGCAAAGGCAGCATTCGTCGAATCCACCGATCCCGGCAGCCCAACGGCGCGGCTTGCGTCCTCGATCACCGCGCACTCGAAGCCAAGCGCGGTGCCGTCAATGGCCGAGTAGCCAACGCAGAAGTCATACGCGAGGCCGCAAAGAAACAGGCGTTTGATCCCACGCTCTCGAAGGTACCCGGCCAGACCTGTCGCCGTCGTGTGATCATTCTCGAGGAAGGCAGAGTAGGAATCGATCTCGCGCCTGAACCCTTTCCTCAGAATCAGCTCTGCGTGGGGCAGATCGAGCCCGGGGTGCAACTCCGCGCCCTTCGATTGCTGTACACAGTGCTCCGGCCAGAGCGCCTGAAAACCGTACGTAAGCTCAACTGACTCATACGGCTGTTTACCGGCATGTGAGCTAGCGAAAGAGATGTGGCCCACCGGGTGCCAGTCCTCGGTGAGGATCACATGATCGAAGCGCCGCCCTAGCTCGTTGATCGCAGGAATGATCCCATCGCCACCAGCCACAGCGAGAGAGCCACCGGGGCAGAAATCATTCTGCATGTCGATGACGAGCAAAGCGTCGGTGGCAAGTGGCTTCATCTCTGACGATGATGCTACTTCAAGTCAAGCGCGGGCATCTCCGCGTCTGGGAGTTTGGCACCCATCAGGCGAGCAAGGGTTGGAGCAATGCTGCGCATATCTGTTTGGCTGATCGCCTTCCCATGGCCGGCTGCTGGGCCGACCAGAAAGAAGGAGGAGCGCATCTCCGCGCGATCCGGCGGGTAGCCATGCATGCCGCCGTTAGTTCCAGGAGTGACGAGCGGATCCGTAAACTGATATCCGAGTTCGTACCCAGAGGCCATCGAAATAATGGATTCGGCTTGGGTCAGCCCCCCGCCTGCGACGATTTCATCGTGTGTAAGGATGCGGGCGATGCCGTTGGCGGGGTCGGATGCAAGCTTCGCAAGCAAAGTGTCAACCTTTGTGCGAGTTGCGGCGTCATTAGGGTCGGCCAGAATGACTGCGGCGGAGCCGCCCATCGGCCACAGGGTAGCTTTCCAGGACGCGATTTTGTGCTGTTCATTGAGTGTAATCAGGCCGTTCTTAAGCATCTCCGAGTACAAGTTAACGTCTTTCTGCACGCTCGCAAAACCGTGGTCGGAGATGACACAGACATACGCGCCGCCGGGATCCTGCTTTTCGGCAGCCGTGCGCACCTGGCCTACCAGGGCGTCAATGCGCTCGAGGACGGCATTCGCTTCGGGGCTGAAGGGGCCGGTCTTGTGCTGCTGAGTGTCGAGCCCGGTGAAATAGACAGTCATAAAGTCCGGATGCTTCAGCGCAAGCAGCTCCACGGCATACTTTGCGCGGGTTTCGTCCTCGACGACGGTCTCTTCTTCTCCTCCGGGGTAGTGTCCCGGCGCGGCGTCCATTGCGGCGAGATCCGGGGCTCCGGCGACGCCGGCCTTCGCTTCAAGCTCGGCGATCAAGCCGGGGGTGGAGACGGACCGCTGCAGCTTCAGGTCGTCAGCGGTCCCGGCGCGCCAGAGTTGCGCGAGATTGAAGTCGATGGGGGGATGCATCGCGCTGGTGCCTACGCTGACTGGCCAGTAGATGTTCGCTGTCTTCAGGCCGGCGGCGTGGGCAGCGTCCCAAAGGGTGAGAACCTTGATGTCTTCGGTGTACCAGTACCAGCCGACCTGGTTGACGTTCAACGGATCAAAGGTGGTGTTCGAGTAGATGCCGTGCTTCGCGGGAGAGACGCCGGTCATGATAGTCGTGTGGCTGGGATAGGTGAGCGTGGGGAGGACGCCGGTGACGCCGGTGGAGTAAACGCCGTCGTGCATCATCTGCGTGAGGTTCGGGACCTTCAAGCCGTGCGCCTGTGCGTCGAGGACTGCCTCGGGCTTCATGCCGTCGATGGAGATGAGGATGACTAGGGGCTTCTTCGTCTTCTGTGCCGGGGCGGCAACAGCGATCGTAAGGAGGACGGTAGTGACGAAGCGGCGAAGAATGGGCACGTGGGTGGTCTCGGCTTTCGGAGTCAAGTCAGAAGGATGTAATTAAGCAAGACTGCGGAGAAGGCCTTGGGCCTTCTCCGCAATAGGGTTGAGCGAGTTAGAAGGTGAGGCGAAGGGAGAACTGGATATTTCGAGGACCAGCGGATGGGCCGTAGCTGGTGTTCGCGTCCTGGACGTTGGTGATCACGCCGAAGGTCGTTGGCGAGCTGATGTTGGTGGCAGGGTCGGCAAGGTTGGTGTGGTTGAAGAGGTTGGCGACCTGTGTTTCAAAACGCAGGTTGAAGCGTTCTGTGAGGGCGAAGTTTTTGCCTGCCGTTCCGGCGAAGGTCACAGTGCCAGGACCGGTGAGTATGCCGACCGAGCAGTTGCCGAAGCGTCCGATGTTGTTTCCAGGGACTGTAAAGGCAGCAGGGTTGAAGTAAGCGTTGCGGTTGTGTCCGGACAGATTGCCCGAGACCCCAGTGCAATCCGGGCGCTGCGCCGTGGTTACGCCACGGGTCAGGACGCCTGTTCCCGAAGGGTCGGTACCCGAGAAGCTGGGCGTGAGGAAGTGGCCGGAATGATCGAGGAAGATGCCAGCAACGCTCCAACCGCCGACTGCCAGATTGGTGAGACGGTTAATGTCTCCGCCGTAACGCTGGCCGCGACCGTAGGGCAGCTCGTACTGGAAGGTACCGACAAAGCGATTGCGGGCCACGTAGATCACCGGACCGTAATCGGCATGGAGGTTATAGGCATTGAGGATGGTCGCGCCGTTCTCCGCCGTGAGCGTGTTGGGCACGGAACCGAGGGCGTTCGAGGTGTCCTTGGCCCAGGTGTAGTTCAGGTCCATGGTGAGGCCCTTGGCGTAGCGGCGTTCCACCTCAGCGGTCAGAGCTTCATACTTGGCACTGGGTCCGTTGGACCGGGTGAGGACGGCGTTGAAGTTGGGGTACTTGAGGTTTTGAGCGATGAGGGCCGGTGTCGCCGTGAGAGCGGCGTAGCCGACAGTGTTGGGCTGGACCTGGTTCAGGTCCGGGCTCTGGATGAGCTGCGTGGTGTGCGATCCGGTGTAGCTAAGGCGGAAGACCGAAGAGAAGCCGATCTGCTGCTCAATCGAGCCGTTCCACTGGACTTGACGGGGATCCTTCAGGTCTATCTGGTTGGCACGGCGATAGTCCGGTCGGCCGGCTGCACCCGCGCCCGCTCCTGAAGGAAACACATTGGGAAATTGCAGGATGTTCGTCGCTGAATCCTGAAAGATGAGGTAGTTGGACGTTGCGACACCCGCCAGCGAGTAGAGGACGGAACCAAGCACGGGAACGGTGTAGGAACCTACGCCCGCGTGAACGACGGTACGGTCGTCCTTGAACGGCTGCATGGTGAAGCCGAAGCGGGGATCGATATCGCCGTAATAGGTGTGACGCAGGGTGGTGGGAAGCCCCGCCTGCTGATTGGTCACAATCGGGGTGGAACCGATGGACTGGGCGAAGACGGGGATCACGAGGCTGAGGCCAGTCTGACCCTGAACGACGACGCGGCCACCGGGAACGCTGGGATCGAAGTTGGCGAGCTGGTGGGTGGCATCGTCGAAAGGGGCATGGATCTCGTAGCGAAGTCCGTAGCTAATGGTGAGGTTGGGAAGGATCTTCCAGCTGTCCTGCGCGTAGATGCCGTGGGAGTGCGAGAAGGGCAGAACGTCGGGCCCGTCGACAGAGTAGTCCGTGGCAACGGGGAAGCCGGCGATGAAGTCGGCAAAGGAAGAGGTTGCGCAGACCTTGTTCGCAAGCGCCTGGCAGATTGGGGAAGCAGCCCCGTTGCTGACCTGGCCGGAGAAGTAGTAGTCACCGAACTGGTCGCCGGCAGTGAAGTCGAGAATGTCGCGGAAGTGATAGTGCTGGTAGTCGTATCCACCCTTGATGGCGTGACGGCCGTGGGCAATGCTTACAGCATCGCTGATGTTGTAGGTGAGGTTCTTGGTAACTTCAGGGCGACCGTTCTGGTTATTGGTTGGAAAGGTGCCATCGGAGAAGTTGAGGGCTGGAACGCCACCGCTGGCGGGCGGAGTGGGCAGACCGGTGATCCCAGCAGCGGCGTAGACAGCCGCACCCTGCGCGGCAAAGGGATAGCCGACGCGCACATCTGAGATGGATTCGCCACCGCGAAGCTCGTTGAGGATGTTCGGGGTGATCGTCCAGCTGTAGTCGGCGACGAAGTTCCGAAGACGGTTCGTGTTGCTGTATAGCCCGTTGACCGGGTCATAAGTGGTCGTGCCGTCTGTGCCTGTCTTCGAAACGTTCTTGCCACCATAGCGAAACCAGACGTGCTGCCTGTCGGTAAAGTTCTCGTCGATACGGGCGTCGCCATTATTCAGCGTGTAGAGACCTGGGAAGTTCGCAACGTAGTTCGCCGCGGCTCCCGGGACGTTCTGGACAGGGTAAAGCGCGTTGACGAGCGAGAGCGAAGACGCGTTCACGGGAACCTGGTTGTTCAGATATGGAGTCGCGCTGAAGGGCTGGTAGAGCTGCTGCGCGGGGTTGGTGCAGAGACCGCCGGGAGTGAAGCCGGCAGAGCAGATGGACGAGAGATCGCCGGCGCGGAAGGCAGGCGAGGGTACGGCTATCGAGATGGAGCCGGACTCGGGACGGCGGGTGCCTTCGTAGTCGCCGAAGAAGAAGGTCTTGCCCTTCATTCGGTGGCCGGGAACGAAAAGCGGGCCGCCGATGTAGCCGCCAAAGTCGTTGGCCTTCACAGTTGGCGTGGACTGGGTGAGCGGGTTGCTGGCGTTGAACTCGCTGTTCTGGAGAAACTCGTAGACGCCGCCGTGAAACTTCTCGCCGCCACCCTTGGTGGTGACGGTGATGTCTGACGGCTGGCCGAATTCGGCGTCATTGTTGGCGGAGTTTACTTTGAACTCGCTGATGGCCTCGACCGATGGGAAGAGATTGGCGCTGGGGCCGTTGGAGCGGACGTTGACGGTGCTGATGCCGTCGATGGAGTAAGACGTGGTGTAAGCGAAGCCGCCGGCGACGGAGATGTTGCCCTGGGGATCAGTCTGGACGCCAGGGGTGAGGGTCGCGACATAGAGTGGCGATGTCGAGTCCGTAGCGCGGAAGTTCAGAGCGAGCGTATTGATCTCATCGCTGGAGCGGGAGTGCGAGATGGTGGGGTCGTCCGAGAGCGTCGCGAGGCCGGCGGTGACGTCGACGGTGGTGTTCGAGCCGGGAGCGAGCTTGCCATCGATGCGAAGTACCTGACGGGCGAGGACGGTCTGGTGGGCCATCGTCTGGTCCCCGAAGCCGGTGTGCGCGATGACGATCGTATAAGTGCCGGCGTTCAGGTCGAAGGCGCGGTACTCGCCGGCGCTGTTCGAGTGAAGAGTTTCAACGGTTCCGGTGTCTTCGGAGGTGATGGTGATGATCGCGTCCGGGACGATTGCGCCGGTCGAATCGAGGATGGTTCCCTGCACCGTCGCGAAGGTGGACTGCGCATAGGACGAAGTTGCGAGAGAGACAGGCAACAGGGCTACGCAAAGGGCGAGAAGAAGCTTGCGTGAGCGCGCTCGATTCACTTTTGCACTCACTTTCGAAGATGGATGGACGGTCATGGTGTTGGCCTCATAATAGGGTGAAAGCTGTTGGAGTCTCGCCGCGGGTATTGATCCCGGATACCTGCGCACACTGAGGCACGCTGCAGGTTGAACAGGCACAAAGGCCTCTGTCGAATCTGGCGGGAGACGTCTGAATTTTGTATCTGGCTGGAGTCTACTTCCGGGCCTGTGAACGGGAGGTGAACACGTGGTTACAATCCGATGATGGTCAGGAAAGTAACACATGCTTGCGCGAAAAGTGCAGGTAAATTGATGCAGCGCAAGAAATATGGCGGTCTATTGCAGCTGATCGATAGGTCTGAACCAACTGCAGGGTCGTGTATTCTCGCGCCATGAGATTTCTGGCTCGAGTCATTCCACTGTTCGCGCTTGCACTGCTGCCCCCGGTGATGCAGGGACAAGCAGGAGTTCAGCAGATTGCGGAGCTGGGGAGCTGCCCCGTCGCTTCCGGCGAGGTGATCCGGGATTGCAGGGTGGGATACAGGACGTTCGGCAAGCTGGATGCGGCGAAGGATAACGTGGTCATCATGCCTTCGTGGCTGAACGGGCGAAGCGCGGATCTGGTTCCGCTGTTTGGGGATGGGCCGGGCGCGAAGCGGCTCGTGGATACGTCGAAGTTTTTTGGAGTTGCGTTCGATGCATTTGGAGATGGAGTGTCTTCTTCACCGTCGAACTCGAAGCAGCAGCCGGGGCCAAAGTTTCCGGTCTTCACGATGGAGGACATGGCGCGGGCGCAGTATCGCGTGCTGACCGAGAAGATGGGCATCGGGCATATTCATGCGGCGGTGGGGCTGTCGATGGGGGCGCACCAGGTGTTTGCATGGGCGGCGCTGTATCCGGGATACATGGATGAGGCGGTGCCAATTGTGGGGTCGCCGCAGGTGACCAGCTTCGATCTGCTGGCGAAGCAGATCGTGATCGATGCGATCGAGGCTGATCCAGAGTACAAGGGCGGTTACTATACGACGGAACCGCCGCTGAAGCTGGCGAATGCGATTGGGGCGCAGATGGTGTCGGCGCCGCTGTACAGAAACTCGCAGTGGCCAAGAGATGAATTTGCGGCGAAGCTTGCGGAGATCGAAGCTCCGCAGCGGCAGGACGCGAATGATCGCGTGTGGCAGGCGAAGGCGATCCTGCTGCAGGACGTTCTGCATGGGAAGACGATTGCGGAGGCGGCGAAGGCTTCTTTGCCGGTGAAGTTCCTGGTGATTGTGGCGGCGGAGGACCGGATGGTAACGCCGCAGCCAGCGCTCGAGTGGGCGAAAGCGCTTGGGGCGGAAACGTATGTTTCGCCGGGGGCGTGCGCGCATTTGATTCTGGATTGCGATGCGGAGGCGGTCGCTGGACGGGTGAGGCGCTTTCTCACCGCGGGGCCAGTTTCGCAGTAGCGCAATGGGCGCTGACGACCTAGTCCGTCGGGGCGAGATGCGTCTGGCTGGTGAAATGAGCTTTCAGCTCCAGGATTGGTCTCTCCATCAATCGATAACTCAGGGTCGCTAGGAATGTTGTTCCGAGCAGGGCGGTCATGACGATTCCAGCGTAGCCCATGCTTGGAAAAAAGCGCATGGCGAAGAGCGCAAAGAAGTCGTGAAGCAGATCGTGATAGACGTAGAAGCCATAGCTGATAATTCCAAGTAAACGCAGCGGCTTGAAGCTGAGCACGCGGCCAAGCAAACTGCCTGGATGGATGCATTCCACGATGAGCGCGGCGGCGAACAGGTCGATGAGCGTGAAACCGACGATGCCGATCCAGTTTGTGGCCGAGCCGTAGAAAGGCAATTTCAGGAGCTTCACGCTCACAAGATATGCGAGGATGAACGCCGCGCTCGAAGCGGCAAGAAGCACTCGGCGCGACGCGCTAAGCCATTGCTTCTCGGGTCCTCTAAGCAATAAGGCGATCAGGCCTCCGATGAGGAGTGCGTCAAGGCGAGTAGGCAGGCTGCGATAGAAAAACTCCATGCCTAAGAGCGGTGAAGGCAGGAGCAAGGTAAGGAACCATCGCACGAATGGCATCGCGACGATCACGCTAATGCAAAGCCTAAGCAGGATTTCGCGCCTGCGGACGGTGTAAACGACGAAAGGCCAGATCAGGTAGAACTGCTCTTCGACACAGAGAGACCAGAAGTGGCCGATCCAAAGATGCATGGGAGATCCGAACCAGCGTTCGACAGGTTGCCCGAAGAGAATGCGGTCGAATTGGTAGGGATCACCGGGGAGATGAAGGAAGAGAAACCGGGCATAGTTGCCGACATACGCAGGCCATAAGATCCATCTCCAGTTCCACTGCCAATGGGCCGCTGGCGTCAGCAGGAGAATCACGAGCCATACGGCGTAATAAAGCGGAAAGATCCTGAGCGTGCGACGGGCATAGAAGTCTCGGTAACGATGCTGCCGGTCCTGGCTGTCGTACAGGATTCCGGTGATGAGAAAGCCAGACAGGACGAAGAAAACGTCGACGCCCATCCAGCCCCAGCCAAAGATCCATGCCTTTGCCGCGCCGTAATGCTGGCAGAAGACCATGAGCACTGCAAAGGCTCGAAGGCCATCCAGCGGCATGTAATACGGCGAAACGGATTTGCCGGAGCCCGGTCGCTGCATGATCAACTTTCCAACTACAAGTTACGGAGCGGCGGCGAAGGTGATGTAGCTGCGACCGCTGTAGAGCCGGAAGGACGACTCGTGCGCGAGCACTTGTAGCGGCGAGGGGCGGCGGAGGTCTGCGTCGGTTGGAGTAGGAATGGTGAAGAGAGTGTGGCCGCCGAGGTCCATTACCAGAAGTCCATCAGCGACGAAGCCGATACCATAGGCTCCTGGAACGAGGGTCTTCGCTGGCGCGCCTTCGCTTTCGCCCGTGCCTGGGCATTTCTTCTGGCAGAGGAAGAGAGGCGTCTCGGTGATGAGGTAGGCTTGGTAGCGCTCCTTGACTGCGGTGGAGTAGCCGCCGGTATCGACCTTTACGGAGAACATGACCGCGCCGCCGGGAAAGCGGACTCCGCCGGAGTTGCGGACCTGCACGGTAGCGGACTGGCCCTGAAAGTAGACCGACGGCGGGATGAGCTTTTCAAGCTCCGGGTGCGTGAGAACGCCGGGTGTTTTAGCTTCCGTTGCGGCGCCTGGATCCTGCGAGAAGGATGCAAGCGGAGCGGAGACCGCCAACGTCAGCACCATGGCGAGAATCGCGCCAGTCGTTCGGTTCATTTGTTATCACTCCTGATGATTCAAGATCGTGCTGCTTGCAGCGACTCAGACTATACAGCGGAATCGAACGGTTGTGATCCAACCTCGATCTCCACCCTGCTGGCTTGGCCGATTCATCCGGGACGGCTAGAATCCTCGACTATGGAGATCAAACGCATCGGCACGCAACCGTCCGGCAAGGGTCCGGCGGAATGGTTTACCGGGACGGTCCGGGTCGACCCGCTGTTTCAGGCTCCCGATCCGGCGCTCGTGAGCGGGGCGGCGGTGACGTTCGAGCCGGGAGCACGGACGGCATGGCATACGCATCCGCTGGGGCAGACGCTGATCGTGACGGCGGGCTGCGGATGGGTGCAGCGCGAGGGCGGTGTGGTCGAGGAGATCCATCCCGGAGATGTTGTCTGGTTCCCTCCCGCTGAAAGGCACTGGCACGGTGCCACGCCCACAACGGCGCTGACTCATATTGCGATTCAGGAGCGACTCGACGGTAAGGCGGTCGATTGGCTGGAGCATGTGAGCGACGAGCAGTACACGCGGTGAGGCAAAATAGGATGCACAGTGTCGATCTCCGGTTGAGGCGTTCACCAGCGTTGAGATACGGCAGTCGAATTCGCCGCAGCAAGCAGACTGCAGATCCTTCGACTACGCCTCGCGGATAGTACCGCGCAAGGCTTCGCTCAGGATGACACATCTGGTTTTACGGAGGAATAAGCGATGAGCAAAGCGAACAGACGCAGTTTCTTAAAGCAGGGCGCGGCACTGGCGGCAGGAACAGCGGTGTTGCGTGGGACCTCGTTTGCGAGCACGGTGGGCGGGAGCGCAGCCGGTCAATTGCCGGCCACGAAGTCGACACGGTTTACGCAGTTCGGGTATGCCGATGTGCAGTTGCTGGACGGCCCGATGCTGGAGCAGTTCAAGCACAATCATCAGCTGTTCCTTCAACTCGACGAGGACAGCCTGCTGAAGCCGTTTCGCCAGCTTGCGGGGATGGATGCTCCGGGCGAAGACATGGGCGGGTGGTACTCGCCGTCGAGCAAGTTCGATCCGCCAAAGAACATGACGGGATACATCCCGGGGCACAGCTTCGGGCAGTACGTCTCGGGACTGTCGCGGGCATATGCCGTGACTGGTGACGCGGCGACGCAGGCGAAGGTGCATCGGCTTGTTCAGGGATTCGGCGCCGCTTCAAGCACGAAGTTTTACCAGGACTACAACCTGCCGGCGTACACCTTCGAGAAGACAAACTGCGGCCTGATCGACGCGCATGAATTCGCGAAGTGTCCTGACGCGCTTGCAGTGCTCGCCAAGGCTACCGATGCGGCGCTGCCCTGGTTGCCGCCGAAGGCGTTGGACCACGCAGAGATGGAGGCTCGACCGCACAAGAACGTTTCGTTTACATGGGACGAGAGCTACACGCTGCCGGAGAATTTCTACATTGGCTATCAGCGTGGAGCAGGCGTGCGCTATCGCAAGCTGGCACAGCGCTTCCTCCAGGACGATACGTACTTTGGGCCGCTGGCGGCGGGACAGAACATCCTGCCCGGGCTTCATGCATACAGTCATGTAAACGGCCTGAACTCAGCGATGCAGGCTTACCTGACCGATGGGAGCGAAATGCATCTCCGCGCGGCGAAGAACGGCTTTCAGTTCGTGCTGGATCAGAGTTTTGCGACCGGCGGATGGGGGCCGAATGAGAGTTTCCAGAAACCGGGGACGGATGGGCTTGCCCACTCCTTGACGTCGACGCACAACAGCTTCGAGACACCATGCGGAGCGTATGGCCACTTCAAGATTGCACGGTCGCTGATGCGCGTGACCGGCGATAGCACCTATGGCGACAGCATGGAAGCGGTGCTGCACAACACCATCCTTGGGGCGCGGCCTATCCAGCCGGATGGTGTCAGCTTCTACTACGCTGACTACAACAACGACGCAAAGAAGGTAGATTACGAACAGAAATGGCCGTGCTGTTCTGGGACGTTTCCGCAGCTTACGGCGGACTACGGCATCAGCTCGTACCTGCGGAGTCCGAAGGGCGTTGCCGTAAACCTGTACGTGCCTTCCCGGCTGAGCTTCACGCAGAACGGCGCTCGAGTAGTAATGACGCAGACGACGGAGTATCCGCGGCTCGATGAGTCAACGATGCACTTGAAGATGGATAAGGCGGCGCGGTTTGTTGTGTCGTTGCGGGTGCCGGCGTGGGCGGGTACGAAGTCGAGAGTGCTGGTGAACGGCAAAGCCGCGGCGGTGAAGATGGAGCCGGGGACGTGGGCGGAGATTGACCGGACGTGGAAGGATGGAGATCGGGTGGAGTTGACGCTCGATATGCCGCTGCGTTTGGTGCCTATCGATGCAGGACATCCGGATATCGTCGCGCTGGTGCGCGGACCGGTGGCGCTGTTTGCCATTGAGCCGGGAGCAGCGAAGATGACGAAGGCGCAGATGCTCGCGGCGATGCGGGTGTCGGCGGAGTCGAGCGACTGGGAGGTCGCGACGGATGCGGGCAAGGTCGTGATGCGAGGGTACCCGGCAATCAAGGATGAGCGATACCGGCTCTATCAGCAGACGTAGCTTGGCTGGGCTATGTTCCGTTCCTTCTAATCATCCTATAAACCATTTTGTTGCAATGAATTCCTGATCGGTGGCGGTAAGCCGACTTCACGGGAGTCAACTCGGCACTGGCATGGGCGTAACGCTACATAGCTTATGATTCCATGTGTCTTGGAGGTCTAATGAACAGTGCAGTCAAGACGTTCGCAGTCACGCTCATCGTGAGCTATGGATTCCTGAAGGAGTCGCACGCCCAGACGAGCGAGATGCAGTCGGATCGTGCACATCGCGATCCGGCGATTCGATGGCCTGCTGCTTACGACCCCTCGGCGGCTCCCGTTTTCAGCCACAATGAACTGCTGATTCAAGCAGACTGCCACCGTACCTTCGCCCATCTCGCAGACGTCACGAACTGGCCGAACTGGCTCGTGATCGTCAAAGATGTGGCGAATGAGACGCCCGGTAAGACGGGCCAGGGCGCACTCTATCGCCTCAAGATTTTCGACAGCCCGATTCAAACTCGCATCGTCGAGTTTGAAGCAGACCGGCGTATCAGCTGGATTCCGTTCGGTCCCGATGAAACAGAGATCCGCCACGGGCACTACCACGCTTGGCGCTTCGTTCCGCAATCTGCAAATTGCCTCGTCATCACGGAAGAGACAGGCATCGGACCCGGGGATCGCAAGGACCCTGACTCTGGTAGTCATCTCATGCACAAAGCACACGAACTCTGGCTAGCCAGCCTCCGGTATACCAGCGAGCCATAGAACGACAACCCGTCTACTCGCCGTAGTATCGAGAAACGCCGTTATCGGTATTTAGCCGGTAGATCGTTATCTCGCGAATTAAAGCCTGTCGCGGCTGTAACGACAACTCGACAAAGCCGTTCTTGTAAGCGACAGAGTTCATCAAAATCCATCTCTGCTCAGGGCCGGAGTTCCCGAAGAGAGGGAGGCCGTCGCCCAAAGTCACCGGTGCGATCATCAGGCGGATCTCATCCACGAGGCCGAGCCGGAGAAAGCTTTGGCCTAAAAGTGCGCCGCCCACCAGCCAGATATTTTTGTATTTTGGAGCGAGTTGCTCGCTCACCAATCGGCTGAGGTCGCCGGAGTAGAACTCCACGCAATCTCTTGTGGTTGGCAGTTCCCTGCTTGTGACGACAACTGTTGGAGTGTCGCCGTAGGGCCAGCCGAGTTCGAGGGCGTGCTCGTAGGTGCGAGAGCCCAGAACGAAACACTCGATTGCTGGAGCGGCTTCGGAAACCTCGTTGGCGATGCCCTTGGCGTAGACGTCGCCAGGACTATCCATCCATGAAACGGTATTGTCCTTTTTGGCGATGAAGCCATCAAGACTCATTACGACGTGCAGCGTGATCGTCGATTGACTCGTGTCTGGCATGCGGGCTCAGGTGGCTGTTACATAAGTGGAGTAGGTTGCGTCGCCGACATCAACGAAGGGCACCATGCGGCGTCTCTTGTCTGCGGCATTAACAGACCACTCCCTAGGGCCGGTGCGTTCGGCTCTCAGGAGCGCCTCGCGACTGAAGCTGAGCGGTCCCGACTCGGCTGGCTCTCGGAGCGTGAAGAGTACAAGCGGGCCGTAGAGCAGGGCGACGGTGTTCGGCTGCTCGGGTCCACCGTTGGCCGGGAGCGTTTCGAGACGAAGCGACATGGGGAGGCGGAGTTCGACGGTGTCGCCATTGCGCCAGGTGCGGTCGATGGTGGTGAAGCCTTTCTGCGAGGCGATGCTCACCGCCTCTTGATTGACGATCAGGCCTGCGCCGGAGCCAGCCCATGCCGGGATGCGAAGGCGCAGCGCGAAGTTTGCCGGTGATGCAGAGGTGATGCGGATGCGGACGGTTTCGTCGGCGAGGTAGTCGCCGGACTGTTCGAGGGTGACGGACTTGCCTGCTTCCATCCAGCGGAGTTTCGAAGGTTGATAGAGATTGACCCAGACCGCTCCGGGTTCGCGGAGATAGGTGTTAATGCCATAGTCCGCGACCACCTGCGGCAGAGTGCCCGAGCAGCAGGGCCAGATCACGTTCGAATAGGCGCGCCTGCCGGTGTAGTTGTAGTCCTGATGGTAAAAGGAGCGCCCATCGGGTTGGAGTGGCAGCACGCCAAGCACAGTGTTGAGCATTACGCGCTCCATGCTGTCGCCATACTTGCCGTCGCGGGTGGCTCGAAGGAGATAGCGCGTGAGCTTCATATGCGCGTAGCTGCCGCAGGGTGCCTCGAAGCCGTTGTGCGAGGTGGTGAGGCTCTTGGCGATCTCATCGTAGCCGGGCTTCTTCAACAGCTCGTTCGAACCCCAGCCGCCGGTGGCCAGGCTCTGTGCCTGAAGCATGGCGAAGGCATTCTGGACGGCTTCAAAATGCATTGCGCTTCCGCCGGTGAGGTATGCCTGCATTCCGGAGCACAGCGCGTTGACGTAGCTATATGCGTGGCGGTCTCCGAGGACGTTGACGTTGCGCGAGAGCGGCTCGAAGTAGGTGGCGTCTTCGAGATACTGCTGGGCCATTTTGCTGTAACGCGGGCCTGCTCCCATGGCGGAAATGAGGTAGAGGTTCTCAGGCACGGTGTAGCTCTCGTCCCACATCCACTCGATGCCCTTGCCGAGTTTCCACTGGGTGTCGCGCGGAATGGCGCGGCCGGGGAGCGAGGGCGTAGCGGCATCGGTGATGCGGTCGAGCGTAGCGAAAGCCGTGGCATCGCCGGCGAGACGATGCGTGTCCATCAAGCCGCAGACGAGCTTGTCGTAGCTGTAGGCGGGGAAGAGCGTCTTCTCGAAGTAGCCGGAACCGATCGACTCGGCGAGCAGTTTGTTCAGGCGCAAGGAACGCTCGGCGAGATGCGTATCCCCGGGCGCGTCGGCAAACTTCGATTGCGCGTAGAAGCGAGAGAGGGCCGAGACCCACTGGCCGAAGGTCGCACCAGGTGCAAGGCCGTTTGTGTCGTGGTGGGAGTCGTAGTTGGGGAGCCACCCATACCAGCCGTGAAGCGACGTGCCGGGCGTTGGCTTGCCAGTCGTATCACTCATCGCTCGAAAGGGATAAAGGAGGGAGTCGTCGTCGAAGCTGTTGAGAACAGCGAGGACGTTCTCGCGCTGCTGAAGCTGACGGGTGCCGAGTACCGAGACCTGATCGTACCGGAACTCTTCGAGCGGAGCCTCGGGCTTCGGAAGAGCCGCAAGGGCTGATCGTTCAAACGCGGTGAGGGATGCGGCGGCGATGCCTTGCAGTGCGGTCCTGCGAGTTATGCGAGTGTTGCTGCTGAAAATCCTAACCTGGCTTTTCATGACGCAATCACTGTACTCGCTCTAAAGGTCAGATGTCGCAGAGTTCGACAGCCTGGCGTAGCGAGGTGAGCGGGTCGCGGGTGGGGACGAACTCGTGGGCAACGTAGCCGGTGAAGCCAGTGTCGGCGATGGCGCGCATGACGGCGGGCCACTGGACTTCCTGGGTGTCGTCGAGTTCGTGGCGGCCGGGGACTCCGCCGGTGTGGAAGTGGCCGAGCCACTTTGCGTTCTGGCGGATGGTGGCGATGACGTCGCCCTCCATGATTTGCATGTGGTAGATGTCGTAGAGGAGCTTAATGCGGGGGGAGTCGACCTCTTCGACGACGCGGACGCCCCAGGCAGTGTGGTCGCACATATAGTCGTGGTGGTCGCGCTTGCTGTTGAGGAGTTCCATGCAGACGGTGACGCCGTGGTCTTCAGCGATTTGCTTGATGCTCTTCAGGCCGATGACGCAGTTGCGGGTGCCTTCTTCGTCGGAGAGGGTGCCGGTCGAATCCGTGCGGAGGCCGGAGAAGGTGATGACATTCGGAACGTTTGCCTTGGCGGCGATAGGAATGTTTTTGCGGAAGGCGGCTTCGATGGCGGCGTGGTTTTCGAGGCGGTTCAGAGCCTTGTTGATCTCACCGCCGCCAGCGTATCCCATGGTGCAGACGAGGCCGTAGCGGGCGGGGATGTCGAACTCTTCGAGTTGCAGGAGGTCGATGCCTTTCAGGCCCAATGAGGCGGCGGCGGTGCAGAGGTGGTCGAGGGGGATGTCCTTGTAGCACCAGCGGGAGACGGATTGGTGGATGCGGTTGTGGCGGGGTGGTTTTTCTGGAGTTAAGGCGAGTAAGGGCGAGTCGATGAGAGCTGCGACGGTGGAAGCGATGCCGCCGTGCAGCAGATTTCTTCTAGTGACCGTCGAGAAAGGTTTCTTCATGCCTGATGAGGGTATATGAACTCAGGTGGCAACGTCGTCCTGGAGCGCCCACAGTCAGGATCGAGATGTGGGGCACCCAGCCTGATCTTTAAGCTTTGCGAGATAGTTTGTTCGCCATGTTTGTCCGGCACGACCCGAAGAAATAAAAGACATTCATCGTGCCTCCCACCAGGAGGCCGACAATCAAAGGGAGAACCGGTGCGTCCCTAGTGCCGATAACGGCGAAGATACCAGAGAAAGGCATCAATACGAGCATGACTCTTGCGGATTGTAGGGCGATGCGGGAAGGCGGCTGTTTCAATGGATTGGTCGCAACCAAACGCTGCGCCAGACGATAGGCAAATATATAGCCAGCAGTCAGAAAGACCAAAGGGAACAGATGGAGTAGTACGCTAAGTCTCATCGCCGAATCATAACGCTACTCCACGAACAAACGTGACTCGATTAAAACCCATATATCAGGATCGAGACATGGGGACCGCATCTGGGGCGACAAAAAGTACAGAAGCAGATTTCCTTTGGGAATGACAAACAAAGTGCCTTGCGGGATATGTAGTCCAACTACTGTTCAAAGAGTGGCGGCAGATCGCGGCCACCGTAAACAATGCGCTCGATATAGACCACATCCTTCGCGAAGCGGAACAGAATCACATAACGGCCCACCACCGCCAGATGAGCGTCTGATCCAATGTCGCCGCGCAGTTGATAAAGCAACGGGCTTTCACCGATGCGTTCGATTGCACCGTAAATCTCACGGATGAACATCATGGCAGGACGGGGATTGTCGGCTGCGATGTACTCGGCAATCGCGTCCAAGTCAGCTTCTACATCTTCCGAATAGAGGACAATCATTAGCCGGTCTCACCGGCTGCGTCGGCGATTGCCTGGTACTTTCGCTCCAGCCGTTTCATAACCTCGTCGGCAGGCACGTAAGGGCCATTCTTTTTGCGAGCCTGCTGCCAGAGTGTCCGCAACTCGGAGATGCCGTTCTGCTGAAGTTGACGCTTATGCGTCCAATCGCGCAGGGCGTCGCGCACTACTTCGCTGGACGAGGCATACTCGCCGGTTGCAACGGCCTGGCGCAGCAGCGCGGCCATCTCGGGCGGCAAAGCGATAGAGATTTTTTCGACGGTCGGCACGTTGGCCCTCCTGAAAGCGGTAGGAATTGTTCCTACCATACCACCTTTCCGCAATCCAGTGCATTCACAGTCCCATGACCTAGCTTTTCGAGACTGACGGCTTTGCTATCACTGATTTGCCCCTGTCTCAGCATCGAGAGGCCACCAGCATCGGTTGAGGCGACAAGACTGCACGAGCAGATTCCCTTCGGGAATGACAAACAAGAGGGTTCAGACTTGACGGTACTGCTCTAAACAAACAGCGGCGCGAGCACAAGCGTGATCGTTGCCAATAGTTTGATGAGCACATGCAGGCTGGGGCCGGCGGTGTCTTTGAAGGGGTCGCCGACCGTATCGCCGACGACGGCGGCCTTGTGGGCGTCGGATTTCTTGCCGCCATACTGGCCGGTTTCGATGTACTTCTTGGCGTTATCCCATGCGCCGCCGCCGTTGTTCATCAGCATGGCGAGCAGCACTCCGGAGATCGTCCCGACCATCAGCAACCCGGCGACGGCTTCGGCACCGGCGAGGTTGACGGCGTGGCCGGAGATCATCGGGACGAGCGCGGCACCGGCCGAGTCGACGGAGGCGTTGGCCTGGTAGCTCTGGCTGAAGTGCTTGAAGATGAAGCCGACGGCGACCGGCAATCCGACAGCGAGAAGGCCGGGGACGACCATCTCCTTCAACGCAGCGGAGGTGACGATATTCACGCACCGGGCATAATCGGGCTTTGAGGTGCCGAGCATGATGCCGGGATTCTCGCGGAACTGGTTGCGGACGTCCTGGACGACCATCTGCGCCGTCCGGCCGACGGCCTTGATAGCGAGCGAGCTGAAGAGGTAGGTGAGCATCGCGCCCAGCAGAGCACCGACGAAGACGGGGATCTGCGCGAGGTTGATGTTGTTGAAGCTCCAGCCCGCAGGCATGGAAGTAGTAAGGCCAGCCGCGTGCGCGACGCTCAGCTTTTCGACGACCAGCGACTTGATCTCTTCGAGATACGCGGAGAAGAGCAGGAATGCGGCCAGCGACGCCGACCCAATCGCATAGCCCTTCGTAAGCGCCTTGGTGGTGTTACCGGCGGAGTCGAGCTTGTCGGTTCGGTCGCGGACTGCACCCTCGTGTTCGGACATCTCGATAATGCCGCCGGCGTTGTCGGTGATGGGGCCGAAGGTGTCCATGGCGAGAATGTAGGCGGCGCAGCTCAACATGCCCATCGTTGCAATTGCCGTCCCGTAGATGCCCTTGGCAAAGTTGCCGACGGTGTCGACACCGGCAAGCCCCTGAACGCCGAAGTAGTAGCTGAGTAGAAGCGCGGCGGAGATGACGACGACCGGGATGGCGGGGGTCTCCATGCCGACGGCGAGGCCGCTGATGATATTGGTGGCGGGTCCGGTAAGCGAGGCTTCGACTATCGAGCGTACGGGGCGGTACTGGGCTTCGGTGTAATACTGCGTGATCCAGACGAAGAGGAAGGCAGTGACGAGGCCGATCACGCCGCAGCCGAAGAGCCAGATGGGAGCGACGCCTGGGCCGTTCAGCATGCCGTAGACGGCGGCGCCAAAGCCAGCGAGAGCGAGCAGCGAGGTGACGTAGAAGCCTCGGTTGAGGGCCCGCATGGGGTCTTCGGTCTCGTTGGTGCTGACGACGAAGACGCCGACGATGCTGGCGATCAGATTGATGGCGAGCACGATAAGCGGAAACAGAATCCCTCTCAGCCCGAATACGGGGAAGAGGGCAGCGCCGAGGATCATGGCTCCGACGTTTTCGGCTGCGGTGGACTCGAAGATATCTGCACCGCGACCGGCGCAGTCGCCGACGTTGTCGCCGACGAGATCGGCGATGACGGCAGGGTTGCGCGGATCGTCCTCCGGGATTCCAGCCTCGACCTTACCCACAAGATCGGCACCGACGTCCGCAGCCTTGGTATAAATCCCACCGCCAAGCTGGGCAAAGAGCGCCACAAGCGAAGCTCCGAAGCCGAAGCCGACAAGCTGGAACGGGACGGCCTGGGGATGGTCCAGGCCGCCGAAGAGGAGGAAGAGCGCGGAGACTCCGAGCAACGAAAGGGCGACGACGACGAGACCAGTGACCGCCCCGCCTCGGAGGGCGAGCTTCAGGGCGCGGTCAAGGCTGGTGCGAGCGGCAGAAGCCGCGCGGATATTGGCGCGAATGGAGCAGTACATTCCGGTGAAGCCCGCAAGGCCGGAGCAGACGGCTCCAACAAGAAAGGCGATAACGGTCTTGGCCGCGAAGGGCGCTGTTCTCGGAGAAAGATGGTAGCCGACGAAGAGGGCCACGGCGAGCGCGGCGGCGATGATGCCGATGGTCTGGTACTGGCGCTTCAGGAAGGCCTCGGCACCCTCACGGATGGCGTTCGAGATGGCCTGCATCTCGGCGGTGCCGGAGTCGGAGGCGATGACGGCGCGGGCCAGCAGTCCGGCGAGGACGAGGGCGACGAGGGCGACCGCGATCGCGACCCAGAGATAGACCCGGCCGTCATTCATGCCTGAGGCAGAGATCATACCGGCGGAAGGGTCAGCGGAACTCTGCAAAAAAGAAGCAGTGAGGTACACCAGGTGCATAGACAAGTTCTCCCCTGAGCGCGCGATTCGTGGTGCGGCTTTTCAAGGCCGCAATTACATCATGCGGAAGTGGAGGGGTCAAACGGAGGCCCCATAAGTACGGCCGCGGACTCAACTCTTTAGCCTGCCGAGGTTACTGCCGTTCGGGCCGAGCGGCTACGCTTCTTGTTGTTATCGCCCAGAAGTTTCACTATAAGAGACATACGCGCAGGCAGCGAGAACAGGCCCCATCCGCTTATGGCTGTAGAGAAGGTCGTTGTAAGTCTCGACGAAATCGATAAGACGGTGGTTCAGGACGATGCGGCAAACGCTCCAGCCGCCGCGCTGAAGCCGCTTCCGCCGGCTATCCCGCTGTGGTCGAAGATTACGCTTTCGGTGCTTGCGCTGACGCTGCCTTTGCTGTGCATCGTTACAGTTGTCTTGCGGGTTGCGTTTCGCAGCCAGCCGCCGAGGGACCGGAACGCGATGACGTCGTTTCTGTCGACGCTGCTGGTGATCAGCGGACTTCTGACTACGGTGGCGTTTGTGCTGGTGCTCTCGCTGTCGCCGCTGCCGATTCCGGGAGTGGTGAATGCCGGGCTGCCGGAGCTCGATGAGCGGATGGATTTTCCATCGCTCACGGCGAACGCAGTCCTGAGCAGCGCGGATGTGTCGCGGCAGTTGAAGTCCCTGGTCATCGTGGTCTCGCCTGCGGTGACGGGGTGGGGGAAGCAGGAAGCTCCCGGACCGTCGTTCGGCGCGGGAATGCTACTCGACGCGGACAAGGATGGATACCTCTTCGCGACGGCGAACCATGTGGTGGGCAAGATAGCGGCAAAAGAGGGTGGAACGCCGCAGCATGTGATGGTGACAACGGCAGCGGGAGTGTGGTCGACGGCGGAAGTGATCGCGGCGGCGGTGCCGCTCGACCTTGCCCTGCTATGGGTGCCGAGACACTCCGGCAAAGGCGAGTTCGTCCAGCCGATCGCGAATGCTACAGACGGCGAACCAGTGTTTGTGATCGGGCATCCGGAAGGATTGAAGTACACCCTGAGTACCGGACTGATCTCCGGCCTGCGCGATCAGATCATTCAAATCTCGGCGGCCATCAGCCCTGGCAATAGCGGCGGCCCCGTCTACGACGATCATGGCAGCCTGCTCGGAATTGTCAGCTCGAAGTTCGATCGCAATACGGACGCGAATGGCGAGAACCTCGGCTTTGCGGCACAGGCTGTAATGCTGCGTGATCCGGCAAAGTGGACTTTCTATGGCAAGGGGCGGGACCGGCTGGCGGACTACCTGAAGGCACTGCAGAGCGCACCAGCGGTGGCAGCTCCGAGTAAGAAGTAAGAGAGGAAATGGTCCATGGCTTATATCAACGTCACGGTCTTCGATTCAACGGAGAACAAGCGCGTACCCGCAGAACTGCCGGACGACGCCCCCTGCAACAAGATCGTCTCGGTGCTGGTGCAGAAGCTGCAGTTGCCGACGAACGGGCCCGATGGCGCTCCGCTGAGCTATAAGTTCCACCACAAGAACAGCGGTCGCCAAATCCAGGACAGCCAGACGCTGAGCGATGCGGGCGTAAAAGACGGCGACATTCTGCGCCTCCAGCCCGAGATCACCGCAGGCTGACCATGACAGAGACGCCTGAGACACTCACAGTAGAAGTCGCGGCACAGCAGGAAGAAGATCGCTTCAGCCGTCTGCGCCTCATTCCGTGGTGGGACCAGGAGAAGATTAAGGCGGCAAAGGTCATCGTGGTGGGTGCTGGCGCACTGGGTAACGAAATCCTGAAGAACCTCGCGCTGCTTGGGTTCGTTAAAATCGTTGTCATCGACATGGACTTCATCGAGACCTCGAACCTGTCGCGGTCTGTGTTATTCAGAGCTTCGGATGTAGGGTCATCGAAGGTGGAAGCCATCGCTCGCGGATACAAGGACCTTCTACCGGAGGCGACCGTGCAGCCGCTGGTCGCGAACGTGATGCAGGATTGCGGGCTGGGTCTGTTTGCGTGGGCGGACCTGATCCTTGCAGGGTTGGACAATCGCGAGGCTCGGCTGTGGATCAACCGCGCCGCATGGAAGGTCGGGCGGCCCTGGATCGATGGCGCAATCGAAGGGGTCAACGGTGTCGCCCGCGTCTTCATGCCGGGACAGCCGCCATGCTACGAGTGCACGCTTGGCGAGACCGACTGGGCGATACTGAACCGGCGGATGTCTTGCAACCTGCTGCTGCACGAGGCCAACCCGCAGGGCCGTACGCCGACAACGCCAACGATCTCCTCAATCATCGGCGGCATCCAGGCGCAGGAAGCCGTAAAAACGCTGCACAGCCTGCCGACGCTTGCAGGCAAAGGATACGTCTTCGAAGGGCTGAACCATACTTCTTACGTCACGACCTACACCGAGAATCCCGACTGCATGAGCCACGACACGTTGGAGCGCATTGTGAAACTGCCTCAGCGATCGAGCGAGATGACGCTGGCAGAGTTAATGCAGTGCGGGCGGGAAGATCTCGGAGCGGATGAGGTCGTCGTCGAGTTCAGCCGCGACGTGATCTACAAGCTGGCGTGTCCGAAGTGCGGCGAGGAAGAGGATGTCTTCGCGCCGGTTGGAGCAATCGATAGAACGCGTGGGCAGTGTCCCGCTTGCAGCGCCAGCACAGGAGAGCCGCAGATGCGCATTGTGCGGACGCTGACAGGCTTCAACAGCGAACCGGAACTTGCAGGCCGGAAGCTAGACAGCCTCGGCCTTCCGCCCTTCGATATCTTCACTGTGCGTTCGATGGATGCGGAAGTGAGTTATTGCATGAATGGAGATGCGGGAACAGTGCTGGGACCGCTCGCTTCGAAGACCGAGGTGACGGCATGAGCAAGCCTGCGAAGCCTGTTGTAGCGGTCAACGCCGGACCAGTTGTAACGATCGACAGCGAGGTGACGCGGCGGATTCGCCAACATGCGCGGGCACACCTCAAGACCGAAGTCTGCGGCGTTCTGATCGGTGAGAGCACAGACGAGACGATCGACATCCGAGCGTCCATCGAGGCGCTGAACGCGGCACAGGCTGGCACGCACGTCACCTTCACGCAGGATGCCTGGGAAGAGATTTACAAGGTAAAGGACGAGCAGTATCCTGACGCGCGCATCGTCGGCTGGTATCACTCACATCCTGGGTTCGGGATCTTTCTCTCGGAGCACGATCTCTTCATTCAGGAGAATTTTTTCTCTTCGCCGGGACAGGTGGCATGGGTGTACGACCCGCACTCCGATGAGGAAGGGTGCTTCGGATGGGTCGCGGGAAAAGTGGCGCGGCTGACTTCGGTTGCGACGCTATACCAGAGCGGCGAGCCTGTTGAGCACGCGGCGAACAATCATGAGTCGATTGAGGTCGCTGACGGGGACGGAGAAGAGTCCGCGAGTACGAGGTCGACAACGCGGCAAGCGTCGCCCGCATGGGTTCGTTGGACGCAAGCTGCGGTGACTCACGTGATGGTGCTGCTGGCGGGCTTTGGGATCGCTTACTTTCTGTTGCCGCGGTATCTCGCGATCCTTCCCGACCAGGCGACCGGACAGGTGATGATCGTCGATTACAACGAGTTGCGTGCGTTCTTCAAAGGGACCGGCCCGATGCCGAAGCCAGTGGACGTGATGAGCCTGCCCGGGGTTGCGACCGCTCCTGCTGCTGTGGGCACTCCGGCTCCGATGGCTTCGCCTTCTTCGACTCCGCCAGCCACCCAGCCGACTGCGCCCGCGGTTACTCAACCGGCAGGTTCCGGAGGAAAAAAGTGAGCGATGAGAAAAATGAAGTGCTGCGAGTTTCGCTTGAAGACCTTGCCGAGGTAGCGCCGGTTCCAACAGCAATGGCCATCACGACCGAAGGCTCCGGCGTGAAGAGCTATGGCAACATCCACGAGCCCGCCGACCCGACGATTGTCGCTCAGGAAAAAGGAAGCGTCTTTCTCAAGGCATGGGTCTATCTCGGGCTTGCGGGGTTTATTGGAGCGCTGATCGGATGGGCTTGCGCGGAGCCGGCGTTTGTCGATGGCGGCGGACAGCGGTGGGGCAATATCGTTCTTCTGCCGGCAATTATCACTACGATGTGCATCGGCTTTGCTGTGGCGGAGAGCATTGTGGAACGCTCCCTGCGTAAAGGAGCGATCCGGGCCGGGATCGCGCTTCCGTTCGGCCTTGTACTTGGCGTCATCTTCAACTTCATCGCGAACGCGATCTTTCAGATCGTCATCAGCATCAGCGCGGCGGCGGGAATGCAGACGGCCCATAACCCCGCCTTCTGGATCGTGCGAGGGCTTGCATGGGCGGTCTTCGGAGTGGCGGGCGGCATCGTCTATGGCACCATCGGCCGCTCGGGAAAGAAGATCGGATATGGCGCGCTGGGAGGTGCAATCGGCGCCGCGATCGGCGGGATGATCTTCGACCCCATCTCATTCGGAGTCGAAAAGTATCTCCATCATGCGAGCGGGTCGGTGAGCCGAGCCGTCGGCTTCACCATCCTCGGCGCAGCAACCGGCATAGCGATGGGGCTGGTCGAGAGCGCCCTAAAAGATCGCTGGCTCTATGTCACCGCCGGGCCGCTCGCGGGCAAGCAGTTCATCCTCTACAAGCCTGTCACGGTGATGGGCAGCGCCCAGACGTGCGACATCTACCTCTTCAAGGACCTTGAGATCCTTCCCGCCCATGCGACGCTGGCGCAAAAGGGCGACCGGGTTTATATCAACGCGGAGGGGCCAGTCTTTATGGCTGGGTCGCGGGTGTATAGCTCGCGGATGCTCGAGAACGGGGCGGTGCTGCAGATTGGACGGTACAGCTTCCGTTACCAGGAAAGGCCGCGTGGATGACTCTCGCACGCACGACCACTGCGTGTCCTTACTGCCGCGCTCCGTTTGAGGCGGAGGACGAAGTAAAAGTGTGCGAGGCATGCGCGACGCCGCACCATTCAGACTGTTACGCGGAGAACCGCGGCTGTACGGTCTTCGGATGCGCGAATGCGCCTGTGGACGAGCCGAAGATCAGCGTTACACCTTCAGACATGCGAGGAGGTTTGCAGCCGGGAGTGCCGGCCGCAGCATTGGCTCCGACACCTCCGCCGCCGCCGATGGTTGGGAGCAGCTCGGCGGTCCCGCCTCCGCCGAGGCCATTTGGCGTGCAGGATCTGGCGCCCGGCTATGCACCACTACCGCCGCGCCCGATCAGCCTTGGCGGGTATAACCCACCGGCAATGGGGGTCATCTCGCCGTACATCCGAAGGCGCAGCCGGCTGACGTTTATTCTTCTAGGCGTTCTTCTGGGCCCGTTTGGCGGGCACAATTTTTACGCTGGGTATGTAAAGCGCGCCGTGATACAGCTAATGATTACCTTGCTCAGCTGCTTTTCCGGCGCAATCGTAAGTTGGGTCTGGGCCATCTTCGAGATCTGTCTCGTGACGCAGGATGATGATGGCATCAGTTTTGTTTAGTCGAGATTCGTACAAACAGGAGCGGCAAACATGAACTACTTCATCTCCCGTGAAAATCAACAGTACGGCCCTTACACGCTGGCCGATCTCCAGCGCTACGTCGGTACGGGCGAGGTCCTCACGAGCGATCTGGCCACCAGCGAAGGCATGGGAGCGCCCGTTACGGTCGGAGAGATCATCGGAAACATTGCCGCGCCGCCCGCATATTCCACCGCATACCCTGCCAGCGCCGCTTTCCCGGTGGCGACGATCTACCCCGCGCCGCCCAACCTGCACTGGGGGCTGGTGCTGCTGTTTACCATCCTCTCCTGCGGATTATTCGGCTCAGTGTGGGAGTTGGTTCAGGCAGCATGGCTGAAGAAGGTGGAACCGGCCAGTAAGGCGCTCGTCATCTACATCGTCGCAATCGTTTTGCTTGTCGCGATCTTCTTCGTCAGCTTTGTGGGGACGTTGACCGACGCTCCAAAGGCGTTTACCGAACTTGCCCAGCTCGCTTTCTACATTGCCGTGATCGCAGGCAGGTTCAGCTTCAAGAACTCGATGGAGCAGCACTACAACACCGCGGAACCAATGGGTCTGAGCCTAAGCGGCGTTATGACGTTCTTCTTCGGCGGCATCTACTTCCAGTACCACATCAACGACATCATGCGGCGCAAGATGCTCGACCAGATGTACGGCGCACGTTAGGAGAAATGGATGGCATCCCCGCGCACACGGCGGCTAAAGCTGGACCACGAGACACTCACGCAGCGCTTCGCCGGATCGTCCGTCATCGGCATCATAGGCATGGCTGGCCTGCCGCCGGAGATGTATCGGCTTCAGTACAAGCTGAAGGGCATCTACGTCACGCCTGCGGGCGAGATCCTCGAACGCGATACGCATGTGCTGGAAGTGCATTTATCGCTCGAATATCCGCGCCGCGCGCCGCAGTGCCGGATGCTGACGCCCGTCTTCCATCCCAACTTCGACGATGCCAGCGTCTGCATCGGAGACTTCTGGGCCGCGTCCGAAGGGCTCGACGACCTCGTCATTCGCATCGGCAGAATGATCGCGTACCAGGAGTACAACACGCGTAGTCCGCTGAACGGACTCGCGGCGAAGTGGGCGGCGGAACACCTGAATCTGCTGCCAATCGATGGGCGCATCGTTGCGCCTCCGCTCGATCCATCATCCGATCCGTCGCCCGATCAAACCGCAACTCCAATCGTCGCGGAAGATCCCTGGAGTGAGACGGTCCGTATCACGGAGACTGTGCCTGCGGATGAATCGACGCCCAGCTAACCCATCAATCCAAGGTATGGATTCGTCCCGAAGTTTTTGAAGTTTGGGAAGACAGTCCGGACCTGGCTGTCCGACAATCCTAACCACTTTGAAAGCGTGCCCGCGTATTGTTCGACCGACGTGCTTGGGATCAGCCGGCCCGCTCCCATGTCGTTCGCCTGATTTGAGCCGATCACGGGGTAGGTTCCGTACATGTCTCCGCCTGCAACCGCGCCGCCGGTAACGATATGGTGACTGCCCCAGCCGTGGTCGGTGCCATCGCTGTTCGCCGTCAGCGTCCGACCGAAGTCCGAAGCAGTAAAGGCGGTCACCTGGTCGGAGAGGCCGGCAGTGGTCATGACGGAGTCGAAATATTCGAGCGCAGATCCAAGTTGAGTGAGCAGTCTCGCATGTTGCGGGGCCTGGTTCGAGTGCATGTCAAAGCCGCCAAGCTGCACGTAGAAGATCTGCCGGCTGACTCCAAGCGCGGAGCGTCCGCCGATGATGCGGGCGACGGTCTGCAGCGAGACGGCGAGTGGGTTGTCTGTTAGCTTCTTCGTCATCGGATCGAGATACTGCGGCGGGTTTACTACGCCTGTCGCACCTGCGGGAAGCATAGCGCCGGCTAGGCTCGCCTGCGCCGCGATAGACCGCTGGACGACAACTTCATACTCCTTCGCGAAGAGGTTGGTCTCGTCCGCGCTGAGGATCGCGTTGAGCGCCGAGGTCCCCATCTGGCAGTTGAAGGGCTGGTTGGCAAGGCCGCTGATCGGGATAGGGCCAGCAGAGGTGACGTTGAGCTGGAACGATGTTTCGCCCGAAAGGAAGAGCGCCGTGCCCGCGGTTGAGATGCAGGTGAACGAGGCGTTCTGATTCTGGCTGGCGATCAGGTCGGCCATCGCTCCGCCCCAGCCTTCATGCACGGCAGAGCCGCCATTGGCCGCGATGGCCTGCCATGCAGCGGTCTGGTCAAAGTGCGAGTACAGCGATGCGGGCAGTGGAACTGTGCCCGACTGGATCTGCGCCTTGGTGGTCGGCGCGACGAGTGTGCCGGTGTTGGTAACGATCGCGGCACGGCCAGCGTTGAAGAGGTTCTGCACGCCGGTAAGGTTCGGGTTGAGCGCGAAGGTTCTTCCGCTCTGCGGCGTCTTCAGCGTGATAGGAAGCAGATCGCTTGCAGCGTAAGCCAGACCGGGTGCTCCAGAGCGCGCCTGCGTGAAGGCGCTGAAGCTCTCGTTGTCGGTTGCGATGACGGTGCCGTGGCCATCGTTGCCGCCCTGCAGAAAGATGCAGACGAGCGCCTTGTAATCCGACACGCCGGACTGCTGCGCCATGGCGGCGACGGAGTTGAGTTCGAGGAGAAATGGGCTGACGGCGAGACCGGCCATAGAGGCCATCGATGCCGTTCTGAGGAACTGCCGCCGGGATTGCTCACGCTTGTTCATATAGTCTCCGCTCGTTGTTGAGTCTTAGAAATTGTTGCTGCATTCAGAAGTGGAGCAAGCGAATTTAGTACCGGCCGCTGAAGGATGGAGCAGCCATAGTGAGATAGATTGCGATCTGTGCGCGGCTGGTGAGTGCAGCGTTGATGGCTTCAGGGCTGCCGGAAGTGATATCGATCGAGTTGACCGCGCTCAGTATCTGACTGCGCAGCGTGCCATCCATCGTTCCCGCCATCAGCAGCAAGTTGATGCGGTCGAGCAATGCGTCAGGCGTAGCCGCAAGCGCAACTTCGGTCGAGTAGCTGGAGTAAATATCCGCGCCGTTCTTCGAGCCCGCGCCAATCGCGCCCTGCATGTAGTTGAGAAATCCAACGACCGTAGACACATCCGTCATCTGCATCTCGGGCGCGATCAGACCCGCCTGCGCAATGCTGGTGCCCGGAGGCGTATAGCCGGGAGCGAACCAGTTGAAGATCGTCGGCGAACGTGTGGCCATCTCGCCGAGCCCGTAGATGCGGTCTTCGGTGCTGCCGATGTTGAACGATCCGTTGCGCGATTGTGCGGTGAAGGCGCGCGCCCATTGCGCGTAGCGAACGAGCGACTCGTTTACTTTGCCATACTGTGAGTTGGCGGCGGCGTTGGTCGCATTACGGGCTTCGTCGTCGAGCAGGATGGCCTGGATCACGGCCTTCATGTCGCCGCGAACACCTGAACCGTTATCGCCAAAGACGGCGGCGACCCGGCCCACGTAGGCGGGACTTGGATTGCTGGTGACGAGGTGCTCGATGAGTTGCTTAGAAATGAAGGGCGCAGTATTGGGATGGTTGAAGAGCGTGTCGAGCGCGATCTTCAGGTCGCCCTGCGGATCGGAGCTGCTGCCCGCGGCGATGTTCACGCCGAGGAAGCTCTTGGCTTCCGTCGAGTGGTGACTGGGGTAGCTCTGCATGGGGAGGATATCTTCGCCGAAGCCGGGGCCGATGTAGGGGCAGCAACTGCCCCAGGCGTTGGCTCCCTGACCGGGAATGCTCCAGCTGAAGCCGGTGAAGACTTTAGCGAGGCCCATCACGTCGTCATTCGAGTACGTGGGAATCGGCTGGCCGGTGGCGCCGAGCATCTGCGTTCCATCGGGATTCAACTGGTAGAGACCTATACTGAGCAACTGCATTACCTCGCGCGCGTAGTTCTCGTCGGGGTCGCGGGTAGCGTCGCCTTTATCGTTGTTGAGCACGTTGAGAAACTCGCCCATCACGGGGCTTAGCGTCACGTCTTCAAGAAGCTGGCGGAAGTTCCCGAAGGCGTCCGCACCGAGCATATCGTAGTACGTGGCTGTGCCTCGGCCCATGTTCTGGATTGCGCCATTCGTGCTCGATACGACCATGATCTCGGAAAGGGTGTACTTCATCCGCTGGCGAAGCTGATCGTTGCCGGTGGTCGCCTGCTGCCAGAAGGACTGCTGCATGTAGGTCTGACCGCCGCCAGTTCCGAAGAAGAGCTGGGTGTTGCACGTCACATCGCCGGCGGCGCAAGCGGGATTGTTGATGATGATGTTTCGCTCGACATCAGGCTCGTGCAGCACTTGCGGCGTGGCGAACTGCTCGTTGAACCAGGCTGAGTAACCGATCTTCGAAAGATGATGAATGTCCGCATCCGTCGCACCGAAGGTCGATTGCTGCAGAAAGCGCGAAGCATCTGTTGGCGCAACCGCAAGCGCAGTCGGAGTGCCATTGACATCCGCGATCAGGTCAGTCGAAGTCGCAGGCCCGGGGCTTGGATTGAGCACCTGCAGGTCGAGATATCCCGGATCGGTGACGTTGAGGCTCGCGGTAAGCTGCCCACCGCTGTTGAAGACGGTGGGCACGGCAATCCCGTTTGCGAGCACCTGCGCCCCGGTGATGAAGCGGCTGCCGTTGAGCACGACCGTGATTGGCCCGGGGTCGAAGGCCATCGGTGCGGCGGAGTTGAGGATCGGAATCGGATTGAAGACCGAGATGTTCTGCGTGACCGACACGGCAGGGTTATCGACGCTTACAGCCTTCAAGGTGACGATGTTGTTCGGCGCCGGAACTACCGCGGGAGCGGTGTAGGTCACGCTGCCATCGGTGTTCGCAATAATGGTGCCGATCTGCGCGTTGCCACTGGCCGTCCCGTTGATTGACCAATTGACGGCAGTGTTGTTTGTGCCGTTAACGACGATGCCCATCTTGAGGCTGTTGTTGACGCGGACCGTGGTGCCACCGCCGTTCTGAATGGTGAGGACGACCTGTCCCGGTCCTACTTTTTCAGGAAGCTGAGAAGAGTTTGCCGGGCCCGGAGATGGGTTCGCAACGTACAGCATGTAGCTGCCGGGATTGGGCGCGGTGAGCGATGCGGCGAGCTGCGTTGCGGAAATGTAGGTGGTCGGCACGGCAGCGCCGTTCCAGAAGATCTGTGCGCCATAGATGAATTGCGAACCCTGCACGGTGATGAGTTCCGTGCCTTCCGCGAAGCTCGACGGAGTTGCGGACGTGATGATGGGGACGGGGTTCCAGATGTCGAGCTTGACCGAGCCGGCAGGAGCTTCGGGATGGCCTGGAGCAGTCGCCGTAATGGTGACGGTGTTGCTGGATGTGGGGACGAGGGCAGGCGCGGTGTAGAGGCCCTTGCTATCGATGGTGCCCCACTCCGCATTGCCGCCAGGTACGCCGTTCACGGAGTAGACAACGGGCGCGCCGGTGAGCGCGGTGTTGTTCTGCAGCTGGACCGTGTTGGTGACGCGCAACGACGATGCGGGAGAGTAGATCTCCGCGGCAATGCCGTAGTTGAAGCCTGAGCCACACCCGGTGAGGGCGGCGCTTGAGATGCAGAGAGCCAAGGCAGAGAGCAGGAGTGCGTGAGTTCGACAGGAAAGCAACGTGAAGCAGACCTTCTGTGGCATCATTCTTGGCGTCTTTCTTACGGCATGACGGAATGAGTTTGCTCTTGAACCAAGCGGCGGCCGCTGCTCTGTACGTCGCGTGTTCTTCAGCTTTGGTCGAATGGTAAAGGCGGCAAAAGTTCGGAGTTATGCCAGAGAAGTTGTAACGGGCAGCGCAACGGTTGCAGATGTTGGACGTGTCCTGCGTTCCGGACCCAATGGTTCCCTTTCGACCTGCGAATGGCCTACACTTCTCCGGTGATTATGCGATGGAGTCTTATAGGTGGCATCTTCTTCGACAGCAAACTTCGCGGTATACCGTCGATGCTTCTTTTGCTTGCTGCGTCTCCCTGTATGCATGCGCAGACCGCCAGGCAGCCTGCTCTTGGATCGCACAGTGCTCCGGTGATCGAAGTGGATGGCTTGAAGTTTCGCGATCTCAACCGCGACGGCAAGCTGGAGCCGTTTGAAGATTGGCGGCTGTCTGCCGAAGCAAGAGCAGCGGACCTGGTAAGTAGACTCTCGCTTGAAGAGAAGGCCGGGCTGATGATGCATGCATCGGCGCCGGCTGCAGGCTCGCCGGACATAGGGCGTGGTACGGAGTACGACCTGGAAAAGTCCGGTTCGTTGATCGATAACAAAAAGGTGACGACCTTCATCACCCGGCTTACAGGCGATGCTTCGTCTCTTGCAAAGCAGAACAATCATCTGCAGGAGATTGCAGAGAAGACGCGCTTCGGCATCCCGCTAACGATCAGTACCGATCCGCGCAACATCTTCAACTCGATCCTCGGCATGAGCAGCGATGCGGGATCGTTCTCACTGTGGCCGGACATGACCGGCTTCGGTGCGTTGAATGATCCGGCGGTGACGCGAAACTTTGGCGACATCGCGCGGCGTGAGTATCTTGCCGTGGGCATTCAGGAGGCGCTGGCGCCGCAGGCTGACATGGCCACAGAGCCGCGATGGCCTCGCATGGATGGCACGTTTGGTGAAGATTCGAAGATAGACAAAGCGATGGTGGAGGCGTTTGTTGCCGGCTTTCAGGATGGCGAGACGGGTCTGCATCCGGGATCGGTGATGTGTGTTGTGAAGCACTGGGCAGGCTACGGCGCGATGAAGGGCGGCCTCGATGGCCACAATTCGTACAGCCGTCACGCGGTCTTCCCGGGGCACAACTTCGAAGAGCATCTTGTGCCGTTCGAAGGCGCGTTCTCGGCCCATGTAGGCGGAGTAATGCCGACGTACGCGATTCTCGATGGCGTGACGATCGACGGCAAGCCGCTTGAGGCGGTCTCGCCCAGTTATAGCAAGCAGATGGTGACAGGGCTGCTGCGCGATAAGTATAAGTTCGACGGCATCGTGCTGACCGATTGGCTCATCACGTCGGACTGCAAGGGCGAATGCCTCGACGGCGCTACGCCGGGAGTTGCGCCGGGCATCAAGGCGGGCGAGTTCGGCATGCCGTGGGGTGTTGAGACGCTGACTCCTCAGCAACGCTACGCAAAGGCGCTTGAGGCGGGTGTCGACCAGTTCGGGGGTGTTTCGGACTCGGACCTGATCGTGAAGCTGGTGCGTGAGAAGACGATTCCTGAAAGCCGCATCGACCTTTCGGCAACGCGCCTCCTTAAACAGAAGTTCGAGCTTGGACTGTTCGAGAACCCGTACGTCGACCCTTCCGTTGCAGCTTCAAGTGTAGGAAGTGCGGAGTTCAAGAAGGCTGCGCTCGAGGTCCAGGAGCACTCGATGGTGCTGCTCTCGAACAAGAAACAGGTCCTCCCGATGCACGGACCGCATAAAGTCTTTCTCGTCGGCATCGACGCGGGAGCGGCGAAGTTGGCGGGACTCATCCCAGTCGCAACCTCAGCCGAGGCGGAGTTCGCCATCATTCGCATGGATGCGCCCCACCAACTCCTGCATCCCGGATTCTTCTTCGGTTCGCGGCAACATGAGGGCGACCTCGACTTCAAGCCCGGCGATGCGAAGCTCACGGAGTTCGAGACGCTTTCGAAGAAACTGCCGGTCATCGTCGCGATGTATCTCGACCGGCCAGCGATCCTTACGCCCATCATTGAAGGCGCAGGCGCAGTGCTCGCGAACTTCGGGGCCAGCGATGGAGCCCTTCTCGCCGTGGTAACAGGCAAGGCGCAGCCAGAAGGCGGGCTGCCTTTTGAACTGCCCAGTTCCATGGATGCGGTCGCGGCGCAGAAGTCCGATGTGCCACACGATTCAGCTTCGCCCTTATTTCCAATTCGATTCGGGCTCAGGTACGAGAATGCCGCAGCTACGAAGTGATTGTCAGGTGCTAAATTAGCTGCGACAGGTGCAGTCGATGCAGGCATGTTCCGCGCAACTGCCGCAGGTCTTGAGGAGTTGCTTTCTCAGGGCGGCTCGGGCGCGATGTACGCGCACTCCGGCGTTTGAAGGAGAGAGACCCCGGTCCCGAGCGAAGTCCTTGAGCGGCTGTTCGCCAAGGTCGACAGCGCGAAGCACCTCTGCATAGCCGGGCTTCAGCGCGTCGAGCACGCGGGTCAGGCAGGCGCAGACTTCGTTGTGCGTCTCGTGGCTGAGAACGACTGCCGTCTCAAGCTCTCTTCCCCAGCCTTCGAGGGCTTTATGTTCTGAGCTGCGGCGGCGGTACGAGTCGATGACCGCATTGCGCAGCACGCGATAGAACCATGCCACCACAGACTCGCCTTGTGCGAGTTCGCCCTGCTGGAGCGCCCGCATGTACGCCGCCTGCAGGATGTCCTCGGCAAAGGCTGGATCGGAGACGCGGCGCTGCACAAATGCAAGGAACTGCTTGCGGTCTTCGAGGATGGTGCTGAGAGCTGTCTGAGTCATGGGAATGAGCCGGAGGACAATGGCTGTCCCCCGGCGGTCGTGCTCAGTTGCTTGTGGGAGATGCGGCAGCGGCAAACGTACAGGTTGATCCGCACGGGCACTCGGGGCCGCAGGGGCAGGTCGGGCAGCAGGGGCACTTCGTCATTTGGTTCTCCTTTGTACGCCGCTGACTCGCGACGTTTCCCCTACAGACGTCTGGGCCGCAGAATCATTACAGATTGCAGTCGATTTTTTATTCCCCGTCACGTCGTTAACGGAAGCGTCGGCTTGGAGACAGCCTACGCTCCGGCGATCATCATGCCTTCGACACGGATGGTCGGGGCGGCGCTGGCTCCGCGAAAGACGAGGTCGTCGCCGATCGCGACGATGTTCTTGTACATGTCCTTCAGGTTGCCGGCGATAGTGATCTCTTCGACCGGATAGGCGATCTCGCCGTTCTCGATCCACATACCGCTTGCGCCCTGAGAATAGTCGCCAGTGACAAGGTTCACGCCGAAGCCCATCGTCTCTGTGACGTAGAGACCGTTCTTCACATCGGCGATGATCTGTTCGGGCGTAAGCGTTCCAGGTTCGAGATAGAAGTTGCCTGCCCCGATGCCCGGGTTTCCCGCGAGCCCGCGCGAGGCGTTGCCGGTAGAGGCCATACCCAGCTTGCGGGCGGTGTAGGTGTTCATGACGTAGTTCTTCAGGATGCCGCGCTCGACGATCACCTTGCGGCGTGTCGGAAGACCTTCGCCATCAAAGGGAGAGGTTCCGAAGCCGCCGATACCATCGAATACCAAGGTGCCATCGTCGACAATGGTGATGTTCTCGCCCGCTACCTGCTCGCCGAGCATGTCCGCGAAGAAGGTCGCATGCCGATAGATCGCATCGCCATTCGCCGCCTCGAAGATGTTGCCCATGATCGACTTCGAAATCTCCGGCGAGAAGACAACCGGAGCAGCCTGCGTCTTTACCTGCTTCGCTCCGAGCCGCTTCAGTGTTCGCCGCGCGGCCTCCTGCCCGATGTCTTCGGGCGATTCCAGCAGCCGCGTCGTGCGCGAGTTCGAGTACCAGTAGTTGCGCTGCATCCCGCCAGTCTCGCCCTGCGCGATGGGCGAAGCGGAGAAACCGCAGTAGGATTTCTGAAACTCGCCTACGAACCCGCGTGAGTTGACGAGGATCTTGTGCGAGTTGGCGGTGTCGAAATCACCGCCGCCGGAGTTGGTGATGCGGGTGTCGTAGGACATGGCCGCGGCTTCGCTGCGACGGGCAATCTCGATGCGCTCGGCGGGCGGCATCTCGTTCACGTCTTCGAAGTAGAGGCCGAGGTCGCCCTCTATCTGCCCGAATGCTTCCGTATCCGGCAATCCGGCGAAGGGATCTTCGCTGGTGATCTTTGCCAGTGTTACCGCGCCGCTCACCAGCTTATCGATCGACTCCGAAGAGAAATCGGAGGAAGATGTGCTGGCTGTCCGCTGCCCGATAAAGACCCGCAGGCCGACAGCCCGTGAGCCGGACTCCTTCAATTGCTCTACCTGCCCAAGGCGAACGAGAGCGCCGAACTCTTCGCCCTCATAGACGACAGCTTCGGCATCGGAAGCCCCTGCCTTACGCGCCTTTGCGACGACGTCAAAGGCAAGCTGCTTGAGATCGGATGAGGTTGGTACGGATACGAAAGTGGACACGAAGGAACTCCTGGCAAACTGATACTCAGTTTACTAGGAACGCCTCACCTTGCTGGGCAGGGGCGGCACATCTCGAGCGGCGACCGATCTCCGCCCATGCGCAGGCGAACGACCAGCCACTCCGCAACTCCGGCCGCAGCCACATCGTCAAGGCCCATCGAAGGCTCTGGGAGTGGTTTACCTTTCAACATCAAATCTTCCAGGTGGAACTCGAGCGCGTCGTGCAGGTTCTCGCGCATCTCCAACATCGAGTGCCCGATACTGCCGCAGCCTGGGACATCCGGCACAATACCGCTCAGATTCCCGGGGCCGCGTTTGTAGATTGCCAGATACCGTTTGGTCATTTGTTCCTGCAATTCTGCCCTAACGAACCGGGAATTGGGATACCCGGGGCTCGCGTCCGTCAGTCGCTTTCAAAAAGTGGATCCCGGAAGGGCAGTATTCTGAATCACCCTTCAACTTGTGCTCAACATGAGCGGTGCCGCCATTGTCTACACGCCTTTTGAATAGTTTTAGCGCTCCGGCGCAATCCTTACAACGGAATTCAGTGTCCGCGTCTTCGAGTGCCTCGGCAACCGTCTTTACCTTCCAAAACGGTTCGTACCCGCCTGTAGCCTTCACGCGGCGGCGTTTTACCTGGCACACATGAAACTGTTCGCGCTCTGCTGCTGCCATCGACATCCTCCGGACGTACTTAAACACGACGGTAACGGTACCTTGGATTGGAGTTCTTTGCTCAGGGCACCAGCGGCGTGGCTGGCGACTGAAGATAGTGAGAGGAACCTCACGATCGTTTCAACAGAAAGCCTGGCGGCCTTCTTTTCTTAACAGGTGGTACTTACAGTCTACTCGACCGGCTTCGCGGCCGTCCTGGGTTCGCGTCCATCGGTCGCCTTTTTAAAGAGCAGGCCACCGGCGCAGTACTCGGAGTCGGCCATGTTCTTATGCTCGACATAAGGGATAGTACCGGCCTTGCCGTTGCGGCCAAGCAGCTTTACCTCGCCGTGGCAGTCCTTGCAGCGAAACTCGGTGTCGCTGTCGCTGAGCGCGACGACGACTTCCTTTACCTTCCAGAAAGGCTCATAGCCGCCGCCCTCTTTTACGCGGCGACGCTTTACCTCGCAGGAGTACATCTTTTCACGTTCTACCGCCATTATTGTCCCGTCCCCCCGACCGTCATGCGGTCGAGCTTTATCGTTGGCATTCCAACACCTACCGGAACACTCTGCCCAGCCTTGCCGCAGGTCCCGATACCTTCATCGAGGGCAAGATCATTTCCAACCATGGACACATACTTCAGCGCTTCGGGCCCGTTGCCAATCAGCGTCGCACCCTTGACCGGCCGCGTCACCTTGCCGTCTTCAATCAGGTAGGCTTCGCTGGCCGAGAAGACGAACTTGCCGTTGGTGATGTCTACCTGGCCGCCACCGAAGTTCACCGCGTAGAGGCCACGCTTCACGCTTTTGAGGATGTCCTCGGGCATGTCTTCGCCGTTCAACATGTAAGTGTTCGTCATGCGCGGCATGGGGATGTGGTGGTAGCTCTCGCGGCGCCCGCTGCCGGTGTTCGGCATCCCCATCAGCTTTGAGGAGAGCTTGTCGGAGAGATAGCCCTTCAGGATGCCATTCTCGATCAGCACAGTCTCCTGCGTCGGATTTCCCTCATCGTCCATGTTGATCGATCCGCGCCGGTTGGGCATAAGTCCGTTGTCAACAACGGTCACCTTCGAGCTTGCTACCTGCTGGCCGATCAATCCCGCGAACGCTGAAGTCTTCTTGCGGTTGAAGTCGGCTTCCAGACCATGCCCGACTGCTTCGTGGAGAAGAACACCCGGCCAACCCGGCCCAAGGACCACTTCCATCTCGCCCGCCGGAGCAGCTACGGCTCCAAGCTGCAGGATTGCGGTCCTTGCGGCCTCGCGAGCGAAGTGCTCGGGCGACTTGTCTCCCTCGAAAAAGTCCAGACCTACGCGACCGCCGCCACCGCTCGTTCCTTTGGCCGTGTTGGTTGCATCCTTCGCGATGACGAAGACATTGAACCGCGCCAGGGGCTGCGTGTCCGAAGCGAACGTTCCGTCGGATGCAGCGACCAGAATTCGCCGCAGTTCGTCATTGATTCCAGCCCGAACCTGCGTAATGCGGGAATCGAACGCCCGCGCCGCCTTGTCCGCCCGCTCGATCAGCTTCAGCTTTGCGGCGATGCCGGCGTCTGAATCCGCACCCGCGACGGGATAAAGCGAGGGTGTCTGCGTATCGCGGAAACCGCTCATCCGCTCTGTGGCCGGACCACTCGCGATGAGCGCCGCCGTACGCGCAGCTTTAAGTAACCTTTCCGAAGAAAGATCGTCTGTATAGGCGTAACCAGTGCGTTCCCCGGAGAGGACCCGAATTCCGCAGCCTACGCTGATGCCTTGGCTGGCGGTTTTGACGAGAGACTCGTCCATTCCCAGCGAGGTCGACGTAACCGACTCAAAGTAAAGATCGGCGAAGTCTCCGCCATCGGAGAGCGCCTCACCCAGGCACCGCTCCATCAATCGTTCCGAGAGCCCTAATTTCTCAATAAAGTAACGCTTGTGGTCCGGAGCAGGTATAGTCACAACTTTGATTCTAGGCCTTCGCTACTCCAGCGGCAAATAAACGCTCCCGCAGGCATCTGCTATCCTCCGACCTACTCCTGGCGCTCGAAGACGAGCTTCCCCTTAAAAAGAGTCATCATGCAGCGCATCTCCTCTAATTCGCCAGTCGGGACGCCGTAAGGGTTCCGGTCCCAGACAGCCAGGTCGGCCCACTTGCCCGGTTCGATGGAGCCCGTCTCCTTCTCCGCGAAGATCTGGCGCGCTGCCCAGATGGTGTAGCTCTTCAGCGCCGTATGCACATCCACTGCCTCCTGCATACCAAAGGGATGTGGGCCGTACAGGCCTTTCAGTGGCTTCCGCGCGACGGACGCCCACAACCCATACCGCGCCGCCAGCGGGGTCACGCCATAGTCCGACCCACCGGTAAAGATCATCCCGTTCCTACGGTAGGTCGCTAATGGCATCAGGTGCTGCGACCGTTCCGGCCCAAACGCGCCCGGCAGCGCGTCGCCAAGCCACCAGAGAAATTCGGCCTGCGTCTCCGGGATGCCGGCGTCGTACTTCTGCTGTAGTTCCGCCATCACGGAGATCGCATGGTCCGTCGGCTCATGCGCGTGGATGATGCTGTGCCGCAAGCCTGTCTGCGGGTTTGCTTTCAGCGCCTCCGCATAGGCATCCACCGCGAGGTCGATCGTCCTGTCGCCGATCGCGTGGGTCCCCACCGGAACGCCCGCCGCGTTGAAGAGCAGCACCATCTGCTTGTAGACAGCCGGATCGAGGTTCGGAAAGCCGTGGCCGGTCGGCGCAGGATGCCGGGAATCTACCGGGTAGTCCTCGTAGCGCCAGGCCGTTCTGCCGGAGGCGCTGCCATCCAACAGAATCTTTGCTCCGCAGATCTTGAGATTGCCACCCGGCAGCGTCTTCTCTTCGGTCTTCGCCCGCTCGATCTCTTTCAGCGCCGACCTTGCGCTTTCAAGCGAATATCCCGCCCAGATGAAGTTGCAGGCGTGGAGCGTTAAGCCCTCGGTTCGTGCGTAGTCTTCATACGCCGCCCACTCTTCGGGATAGTTGACGTCCTTTACGCCGGTCATTCCTTCCGAGTGCATCAGCGCGAATCCGTTATGCAAGGACGTCTTGTACTGGTCGGGCGTTATGGAAGGAATGTGTGACGACACCAGCCTGACGGCAGACTCTTCCCGCAGCATTCCGGTGGGCTTACCGGTGTCGTCATGCTCGATCCTGCCGCCTGCCGGGTCCTTCGTCGACGCGTCGATGTGCGCCAGCGTTAGAGCCGCGCTGTTCACGATCGCGTAGTGGTGGGTGACGTTCTCCAGCAGCACCGGATGTCCGCCTGAGACCGCGTCCAGTTCAGCCAGCGTCGGCCCGCGATGTTCGGCGAGAATGCCTTCGTTCCAACGGGTGCCCTGAACCCAATCCCCGGCCGGTGTCGCGTCGGCCCGGGCTTTTACCTTTGCAGTCAAGGCCGCAATGCTGTTGGCCTGTGCCAGGTCGACGCTGACGAGTGCATCCAGGCCCCCGGTAAGCAGGTGGGCGTGGGTGTCGATCAGCCCTGGCGTCACTGTGCGGCCTGCCAGATCAATCACCTTTGTCTTGTCGCCGAGGAACCGGGCTATGCTGGCCTCCGTGCCCACGGCGACAACCCGGCCATCCCGCAGGGCAACCGCTTCGGCAACGGTGTCTGCGGCGTCCACGGTGAGGATGACGCCGTGCCGCAGAATCATGTCGGCTGGCTGTTGAGGCGTCTGGCCACACAGAAGTGCTGGCAGCGCAAAAAGGCCGAGGAAAGTGAGTCGCATGCATTGCTCCCGGACCAAATGGAGTTGATGTAACTGACTCTAGAGCAAAGGCAGGGGCAAGTCACACTGCTGCGAGACTTAGCTTACTCAGGCGCGTCCGATATTCATCTGGACCGTGCAGTGCTACCGCGCAACTTAGCGGCTCGCGGTCTGCACGGCCCTGGCCCCGGTATACGCTACCCGCCAGACCGTGCGCGAGCCGTCGTCAGTGACCAGCAGCGAGCCGTCCTTCATTACCGTTACGCCGACCGGCCGTCCCCAGACCTGTCCGTCCGCCGTGACGAAGCCGGTCAGGAAGTCCTCGTAGGCTCCGGATGCATGGCCGTCCTTCATCGGAACGCGAACCACCTCGTACCCTCCACGGTTCTTACGATTCCAGGAACCGTGCTCGGAGGCGAACGCATCGTTCCGGAACTCTTTCGGGAACGCTCCGGGCGCGGAGGCAGACGGCGCGTAGAAAGCCATCTCGAGGGACGCCATGTGCGGCTGCAGCAGCACATCGGGCGTAAGCACCTTTGCGGCAATGTCTTTGTGCTCGCAGCTCTTAGCCTGTTCGACCGTCAACGGTTCCTTCAGGTTCCTGTCGATTGCCGTTCCGTTGACGCAAGGCAGTTCCAGCCGAGGATCGCGGTGGCCGCCCATGTAGTACCAGGGCCAGCCGTAAAAGCCGCCTTCTTTGATCGATGTAATGTAGTCCGGCACAAGATTATTACCCAGGTTGTCGCGCTCGTTGGTCGAGCACCAGAGCGAACCCGTCACCGGATTAATCGCCTCGCCGACACAGTTGCGAATGCCGCTGGCATAGACCTCGACGAACTTGCCCTCCGGCGTGAACTCGAGCACATCTGCGCGATGGAACTCGTTCGGGTGGTCGTCCGCATTGTCCGCGTTCGAGGCTGAACCGACCGAGATCAGCATGTGCGACTCGTCCGGGGTGAAGACGACATCGCGCGTCCAATGGCCGCCGCCGCGAAGCTGCGCCCAGCCGGGCAGGTCGGAGACCAGCGTCTCCGGCGCGCCCGATGCCACCAGGTCGCCGCCCTTATAAGGGAAACGCACGACAGTGAAGGTATTTGCTACATAAACCCACTTCGGATTCTTTGCCGGATAAAACGCGATCCCAAATGGTCCCTTTAACCCCTCGGCATAGAGCGAGACGGTCTCCGCGTGACCGTCGGGCCGTAAACCACGCAGCACGTAGACCTTGCCGACAAATGAATCCGACAGAAAGATGTCGCCGTTCGGAGCAGTCCGGACGACGCGCGGCTGCTGAAACGTTCCCTTGGGCGGCGAGTTGCCGAGGCGCTCAGAGAAGTGACCATCCGGAGCCGGGGTTGGGCCTCCGTCTCCGCCGGCGTAGATCGACACCTTGAACCCCGCTGGCGCAATCGGCATCATCCCCTCGGGCCGCGCGACGACATGCGGGCCATTGTCCACCGCTTCCGAAGGCGATGGCTCCGGCAGATCGGCGACCGTGATCTTTCGCGAGATGCCGGGCTTCTGCTGCGAATAATCCGCAAAGGCAGCATTCCCGGTGAGCGTTTGGGCAGACATACTGGCGGCGGAGGCGAACAGGGCGGCGGTAAACGCAACGGAGATTTTCATGGGTTTGCTCTCGACCAAGCCTACCCGCTTTCCCTGTTTTCGTACAGAGTGGTCGGACCAAATTCTGCAAGCCGCTTCGCGTTTAGATCCGCCGTCCTTAGCGACCAATCCCGAGGATGATCTCGAATTGCTCTCGCCATAACAGAGGATGTTTTCGGCTCTCGCGCCTCGCTTGGCGAAGGCGATTCTTACAGTCTTCCTCATGAGCAGCTGATCAGGATTCCGTCCTCTTTATCCACCTGCATCCACACAAATACCTCTCGAATTCATCGTCCTCTCACCCGCCGGGTGCACTACCCTGAAAACAGTGCTCAAGTCGCACGTCGCAGATCCGCGCCAGCATTGGTCTTCGCGCACCTTCCACAGGAGATCGGCCGGGATTCGGCGCTCTGGAGCCATCGAATTCCCGAAAATGCCCGTATCCACAAGTGCAACACAACCTGTAGTGCTTTTTACTTGACATACCCCATAGGGGGCGGTACTTTCACGACTGCAAGCCGCAACATTCATCTGCTGTTCAAACTCCGCGCTGACCTGAAGCCGCCGGGCCGACCGGCTCCGGATCGATATCCAGCTTCTGCCAGCGCTCCAGCTTGAGTCGACTGCTGCGCTCGTCGTAGACACATTTGCTGCAAATAGTCCGTTTTACATATCAGATTTTCAGGAGATTCACCCGCATGGCGACCCCCACCCAGACCCCAGTTACGACGGCAACTCCGGCCCCCGCACCTTCAGCAAAGAAGACTGCACCGGGTCTCGCCTTCACGCGCCACTTCAGCAGGCCCGGCGTCTCGCCCTACGACGAGATCACCTGGGAGCGCCGCGATGCCGTCATTCAGGACTGGAAAGGCAACCTGATCTTCGAGCAGAAGAACGTCGAAGTGCCTTCTGAGTGGTCGGTAACCGCGACCAACATCGTCGCCAGTAAATATTTGCACGGCCTGAACGGGACCGACCAGCGTGAGGACGGTGTCCGCGCCCTGATCACCCGCGTCGCTGAGAGCATCCGCGACTGGGGCATTCGCGACGGCTATTTCGCGACTCCTGAAGACGCCGCGATCTTCTACGCTGAACTTGCCCATCTGTTGCTCAACCAGAAGGTCGCCTTCAACTCGCCGGTATGGTTCAACGTCGGCTGCGACCGCCTCGAACCCAACTCCGACGCCCAGAACTGGCATTGGAACAAGCACTCCTGCGCGGTCGAGTTCTCCGTGACCGGCTACTCGAAGCCCCAATGCTCTGCCTGCTTCATCAACTCCGTGCAGGACTCGCTCGACAGCATCCTTACCCTTGCAAAGACCGAAGGCATGCTCTTCAAGTGGGGATCGGGCGCAGGGTCGAACCTCTCCAGCATCCGCGGGTCAATGGAAACCCTCTCCGGCGGTGGCACCGCATCCGGACCGCTCAGCTTCATGCGCGGCTTCGACGCCTTCGCCGGCGTCATTAAATCCGGCGGCAAGACGCGCCGTGCCGCCAAGATGGTCGTCCTAAACATCGACCACCCGGACATCGAAGACTTCATCACCTGCAAAGTAAAAGAAGAAGAAAAGGCGTGGCACCTCGTGCAGGCTGGCTACGACGGTTCCGGCCCCGACTCCGAGGCCTACTCCTCGATCTTCTTCCAAAACGCCAACAACTCCGTCCGCGTCACCGACGAGTTCATGCAGGCGGTCGAAGCCGACGGCAACTTCGCCACCCGCACCGTGAAGGAAAAGAACGTCGTCAAGGAGTACAAAGCTCGCGACCTGATGCACAAGCTCGCCGAAGCCACCTGGCAGTGCGGCGACCCAGGCATGCAGTACGACACCACGATTAACCGCTGGCACACGTCGAAGAACACCGCGCGCATCAATGCCTCGAATCCCTGCAGCGAGTACATGTTCCTCGACGACTCGGCCTGCAACCTTGCCAGCTTCAACCTGCTGAAATTCCTCACCCCCGGCGGTCAGTTCGACGTTGCCAGCTATCGCCACGCCATTGCTATCGTGACGACGGCGATGGAGATCATCGTCGACTCCGCCGGCTACCCCACGGAGATGATCGCGAAGAACTCGCACGACTACCGTCCGCTCGGCCTTGGATACGCAAATCTGGGCGCGCTGCTGATGGCCTTCGGCCTTCCATACGACTCAGACGCTGGCCGCGACTTCGCCGGTACGCTGACCGCCATCCTCTGCGGCGATGCCTACTGGCAGTCCTCGCGCATTTCCGAGACGTGCGCGCCGCTTGGTGCAGCAACACCATTGACGCAACGTGCTGAGATTACCGGCGGAGCCTGCCCCGGCTTCTATGTCAACCGCGAACCCTTCCTGGATGTCATCCGCATGCACCGGGCTGAAGTGAACAACATCGGCAAGTCGCGCACCTCTGCCGAGCCCTTCGTCGCCCCGCAGCTTACCGAGCTTGTCGCTGCGGCAAAGAACTCGTGGGATGGCGCGCTCGCACATGGTGAGAAGTTTGGCTATCGTAACTCGCAGGTCACCGTGCTTGCGCCAACGGGCACCATCGGCTTCATGATGGACTGCGACACCACCGGCGTCGAGCCCGACCTCGCCCTCGTCAAGTACAAGAAGCTGGTTGGCGGCGGCATGATCAAGATTGTCAACAACACCGTCCCCTCGGCGCTCATCAAGCTCGGCTACTCCGAGGCCGACGTCAACGCCATCGTCAGCTACATCGACGCCACCGGCACTATCGAAGGCGCTCCCGCCATCAAGCCCGAGCACCTCGCCGTCTTCGATTGCAGCTTCAAGCCCGCCAAGGGAACGCGGTCGATCTCCTACATGGGCCACATCAAGATGATGGGCGCGGCCCAGCCGTTCCTCTCCGGAGCCATCTCCAAAACCGTCAACCTCCCGCAGGATTGCTCCGTCGACGACATCGCCGAGGCCTATATGGAGAGCTGGCGCCAGGGCATCAAGGCCGTCGCCATCTACCGCGACAACTCCAAGGGGACCCAGCCGCTCAACGTCTCCGCCCAAACCGACGATAACAAAAAGGGCACCAAGGCCACCAACAAGCCCACCTCCGCTTCTGCCTCAGAGACCCTCACAAAAGGTGTCATCCTGAGCGAAGGCGCAGCCGAAGTGGAAGGACCTGCGGTTATCGCGGCACATCAGAAGATCGCCGCCCTCGAAGCCCAGGTGAACGCCCTTCAGACGAACATTAAGGCGATCGCGGACGCTTCGCTCCTCAACGCCGACGCTGCCGACTCCAAAGCCCCACCCCGCGCCGTCCGTCACCGTCTGCCTGCGGAGCGCGCCTCGGTCACCCACAAGTTCGGTCTCGGAGGCCATGAAGGCTACATCACCGTCGGCCTCTATCCCAACGGCAGCCCCGGCGAGATCTTCATCCGCATGGCCAAAGAAGGCTCCACCGTCTCCGGCCTCATGGACTCCTTCGCCACCGCCGTCTCTCTTGCCCTGCAACACGGCGTCCCACTGAAGGTGCTCTGCGAAAAGTTCGCCCATACCCGCTTCGAGCCCTCAGGCTGGACCGGCAACCCCGAGATCGGCTACGCCAAGTCCATCATGGATTACATCTTCCGCTGGATCCAGATGCGCTTCCTCTCGGGCACGCAACTCGACCTCTTCGCCGGCCTGCAACCGCCTGCATCGGTCCCCGTCCACGGCCAGGTCACCGCTCCCGCAAACACGGTCGTCTCCGCTGCCCAAAGAAGTGTCATCCTGAGCGAAGGCGCAGCCAAAGTCGAAGGACCTGCGGCTAACTACGGCATCCCCGAGTACGCCGACCGCACCGCCCCCCAGCAAGGCATCGCCCCCGACCTTGCCGCCCGCAGCGGAATTGGTTCTTCTATTCCCTACACCCTCGACCCTACACCCTCGACTTTCGAGGACCGCGGAATCTACCACACGGCCTCGGCCATGCGCTCGATGGTCGACATGGGCGACAGCCCAAGCTGCGCCACCTGCGGAGCCATCATGACCCGCAACGGCTCCTGCTACCGCTGCAACGAATGCGGCAGCACCAGCGGCTGTAGCTAGCTCAAATTCTCAGGTGTCATACCACATGCGGCTTTACGCATAAAAATTGAACTTTTACCTCTAAAGGCTGAAGTCCAGACCCCATAAGACTTACCTCTTATGGGGTCTTCTTATCATGCGTAAAAAATGTAAGGGGTGGCTGACAAGCCGCTGCCAAGAGCCTCCTCCTCTTATGTCGCCGCTTTCGTGTCATCCGCTGCACCGAATTAGAACACGTGCATTGATTTGGCTGATGTGTCATGGTATGGTTCCGCTCACAAAGATTAGTAATTTACGAACCCGCTGTGTCCAACTCTGTTTAGCCGCCTTGTTTTTTCATGCCATAACCACTCTTAATCTGCTTTGAAGGCCTATCTCTGTGCGCGGAATCCCTTTGTTACCACGTCTCGCGGTCGTTACGCTGTTCACATTTTTGAGCGGCATTTCCGCCGTCAAAATGACTGCCCAGCCAGCTAATCAAAAGATCACACCCCTGAGTCGCCGCCTCACCGCGCAACCCTCCGCCGGCGAACCGAGGATTGCACTAGCAGGTTCAGCCTCGGATCGTCCTGTTACCTCTGTTAACCTCGGCCACTTGTCCTCCACCATACGTATCGATGGCATGTCGCTCATCATGAAGCGAACTCCCGCTCAGGAAGCCGCTCTCGACCAGCTTCTGCATGATCAACAAGACTCGCACTCCCCCTCCTATCATCATTGGCTTACCCCACCGGTATTCGGAGACCGATTTGGAGTAGCGTCCGCTGATCTGGATATTGTCACCACGTGGTTGCAAAAGCAGGGGTTCGAGGTCGCCAAAGTAGCTCCGAGCAGCAATCGGATCGTCTTCTCCGGGACTGTAGCCCAGGTCGAATCCACATTCTCCACAACCCTCGGTCGATACCGTCGCGATGGGCAAAACTTCTTTGAAAACCGCGATCCCGTCCAGCTCCCGCAGTCACTTGCGGCGATGGTCAGCGCGGTCACCGGTCTCAGCAGCTATCGACTTCATAGCCATCCACTTTCGCAAATCCCCTCCCGCTCCGCCCCTCAGTACACCTCCTCCTCAGGCTTAATCTCTCTCGTTCCCTGGGATTTTCGGCAACTGTACGACATCAATCCACTCATCAGCACAGGCAGCGACGGTACGGGCGTAAAAATTGGCGTCATTGGCCAGTCCGCTTTCTCCAGCACGGAGATCTCCGACTTCCAATTGAAAACCGGCCAGTCCACCAGCTTGCCCACGGCTATCCTCGTGCCAAACACAGGCGTTTCGAATCTCGTCGAAGGAGACGAAAGCGAAGCCGAGATCGATCTGGAGTATTCCAGTGGCACCGCTCCAGGGGCCTCCGTCCAATTCATCTATACCGGCTGCGGCACGACCGCTAGCTCCACTGCCCTGCCTGGCACGACCGACTGCGAGAACGACGGTGTAAATACTTCGCTCATCTATGCCATCACCAACAACCTTGCCCCTATCCTGACCTTCAGCTATGGAGCATGCGAGGCTAAGAGTGCATCCTATGCCTCCGCAACCCTTGAACCGATGCTCAAGCAAGCCAACGCGCAGGGCCAGACTATCCTTGTCTCCTCAGGCGATTCGGGCGCCGCAACCTGCGACCAAGGCACCGAAGCCCGGGCTGCCACTCAGGGTCTCACCGTATCCTACCCAGCCTCCTCTGTGTACGTCACCGCCGTTGGTGGAACCCAGCTGTCGTCCAGCGGCTTCTCTTCCACAAACAATAGCTACGGCGGTTCAGCGACGTCATACTCCTTCGAGCAGGCCTGGAACGACTCAGCTGCCCTTAGCACTCTGGCCGCCAGCGGTGGCGGCTCAAGCAAAATCTTTCCGAAGCCGTACTGGCAGGTAGGCACATACGTTCCGCAGGACGGTTTTCGGGATGTTCCTGACGTGGCCTTCGCCGCAAGCGTGCAGAACGTTCCCTACTTCGCGTGCACCGCAGAGGCAAGCTGCCAGGCCGACGCTATGATCGGCGGGACCAGCAGCTCCCCGAACGGTGGCTTCTACGGAGGCACGTCTTTTTCGGCCCCAAACTTCTCCGCAATGCTCGCCGTCATCGAGCAGAAAAACTCCAGCGGGCCGCTCGGCAATATCAATCCCGCGCTCTATGCTCTCGCTCAGGGCACCTCCGCCGCCACTGTTTTCCATGACGTCGGATCTGGAGATAACAAGGTGCCGTGCGTATTGGGTACCCCGGATTGCGGTGAGTCCGACACACTCAAACAAATAGGGTACTCCGCTGAAAGTGGTTACGATCTGGTCACCGGGCTCGGCTCCCTCTCGGCAACCGGGCTCGCCGCGGCGCTCTCTGCTAATACATCGTCGATCAGCCTGGCGGTGTCACCGAATCCACCCATCGTCGATCAGCCCGTCACCTTCGCCGCTACAGTCCTCGGCAGCGGCCCCGCACCTACAGGAACTGTCACCTTTTCAATCAGTGGAGTCGCAGTCGGCCCGGCAGTCCCTCTTACGAACGGTGCCGCATCTTTTGCTTACAGCGGCTTCACCGCACCGGCGGCTCCTTTGGACACCCAATTTGAGCTCGCGGCTTCCTATTCAGGGGATTCCTCGCACGCCTCTAGTAGTTCAACCCTCAATCTCTTTGCGGCACAGGTTCCAGTAAAATTGAGCATTTCCAGCTCTGTAAGTCCGCTGCAAATCAATACCGCGACCACTTTTACCTTCACTGCCACAGGCCAATACGGCACACCAACCGGCTACATCTTGTTGTCGGATAACGGGAACTACATAGCGAACGCAGTATCTGCGATCCCTCTGGTGAACGGTTCAGCAACCTACTCCTATCCGGGGTTTAGCTCAGCCGGGCTACATCAAATTATTGCAGGATATTTCAGCGAATTCGACAAACAGAACGGCCAAGTTCAAAACGCAGGTTACGTCTTTCCTTACACTGCGTATGAGGGCGGACAGGTAGAGCTTGACCTTCAGGTAAGCGCCAGCACTCAAACCGTGACCCCGACCGTGACCCTGACCAGCTTAACCAACGGTGTCCTCGCTCCCACCGACTACGCCCAGTACTCCATCCTGGTGAAGGGCAACGGTTCCATCGCCCCAACCGGTGGATACATACTCACTCTCGATGGCTCTTCTTCCTTGCAACAGTTCGGGACGGCAACGGCCGATGGACTCGCCTTTTCCCTCACCCTCGGGGCCAATTGGACACCGGGAACCCACACTGTGCAGGTGACCTACAACGGCGACGACAACTACAGACCTTCAGCTCCGGCCTCCGCCACCTTTAACGTTATCCTGCCCGCCTTCACGCTTACAGCCGCTCCGTCTTCGATCACAATCGCAAGCGGTGGCAGCGGCTCTACCATGCTCACGGTAAACGCAGGAGCCACCTACTCCGGGTCCACTAACTTTCAACTTGCCGTGCTTTCATCCACGGGAGTTGCGTTTTCTGGCTGCTACGGGCTCTCTTCAACCGACACAGAGTCGCAGCGCGGGGTCCCAACCTCGGTCACACTCACCCTGTACTCCGGCTCATCTCACTGTTCTTCGAGCAACTCTATCGTCAGAGTTTCGGCTGCGGCGATCCCTCCTCGCGGCAACTTCCTTCCGGTTTCGATCGCCACGCTCTGCTTTGCCGGTTGCTTCGCCTTCCGCTGTCGGAAGCTGTCTTCCAGGCTCCTGATGGCGCTTCTCTCCGCCACGCTCATCTCTGCCATCGGATGTGGGGGAGGAGGAGGAGGGTCTTCTTCTCCTGTTAGCACCGGTGGAGGGGGAGGCCAACCCTCTACTCCCGCAGCGGTCGGCACCTATGTCCTTCAGGTCACTGGCATTAGTGGCTCAGATAATACGGTGGCCGCGACAACCACCTTCACTCTCATCGTTCAGTAAAGGTGCTCAGGATTAGCTCGCACGGAATGCTAGTATTCCCAGCATGTTCAAACGCTTCTACCAGGCGCTCTGCCTCTTCTGTGCGGCCTCTCTCTCGGCTCCAGCCGGCGCGCAGTACGTCCACACCCAGGGCACCGAGATCGTGGACGGCAGCGGCAAACCGCTCCATCTGCATGGCATCAACCTCGGCAACTGGATGGTGACCGAAGGCTACATGTGGCACTTCGAAGGTGGCCCGCAGTCTGAGCGGGAGATTGAGGAGTTCACCACCGAGATGCTCGGACCAGAGCATGCGGCAGCTTTCTGGAAGCAGTATCGCGACACCTACATCAGCCGCGACGACATCCACCAGATCAAGGCCATGGGCTTCGACTCCGTCCGCATTCCGATCCACTGGAAGCTCTTCGCAGCCGACGACAGTGAAGGATTCAAGCTGCTCGACCGCGTCATCGGCTGGTGCCACGAGGAAGGCCTCCTGGTGGTGATCGACCTGCATGCTGCCCCCGGCGGCCAGACAGGAGCAAACATCGACGACAGCAACGGGTGGCCCTGGCTCTTCACGGATGCCTCCATGCAAACGCAGACGGTCGAGCTTTGGAAGCGGATCGTGCATCGCTACAGGAACGAGACTGCCGTGATGGGCTACGACCTGCTCAACGAGCCGCTGCCGCACTACCCACAGATGCGGCAGTTCGACGCCAAGCTCGAGCCCTTATACAAGCGCATCACCGCCGCGATCCGAACAGAAGATGCGCATCATGCCATCATTCTTGGTGGAGCGAAATGGGATGGCGACTTCACCGTCTTCGGAGAGCCCTTCGACAAGAACGTCATCTACCAGCTGCACACCTATTGGACCGCGCCCGAGAAGCAAAGCGTGCAACGCTTCCTCGACTTCCGGGACAAGTACCACGTGCCCATCTGGCTCGGCGAGTCGGGCGAAAACAAGGATGAGTGGATCGCGCAGTTCGCGCGCATGCTCGAGGCGAACGACATTGGCTGGTGTTTCTGGCCGTACAAGAAGATGGACTTCCCCTCTTCGCCAGTTACCTTTCCCCAGCCGGACCACTGGGCAGAGATTGTCGAGTACGCGACGTTCGATCGTAATCTGAAACATATCGAGGACCGCCTGAAGAAGCGTCCCAGCCAGGATGTCATCGATGCGGCTTATGCCAGCCTGCTGGGCAACATCCGCTTCGACCACGAGAAGAAGAACCCCGGTTACATCACTGCTCTTCTACCTGACACGCCGAAGCCATGACTCCCTGACGCTCCGCCGGTGGAAAAAGCACCGACGATGATCGGCGATCCGCCGCAAAGATCGAATCACCTGAATCCGCGTCTAATACTGAGCGAGCCGCAACGCCGCTAATGGAGTCGTAAACCCACATGAACACCTACCGCACCAACTCGAATCCGTACTCCACCGTCATCGACATCCCCCGCGAAGAGACCGCCTCGCTTCTCTCGAAGGTCCTCGGGATCACCTCGCTGGGCTTCCTGATCACCGCGCTCGGTGTCGCCACCGCCCCGGCCTGGAGCACCCTCCCCGGCCTCATCGCCGTATTCATCCTGATCTTCGCCATCAGCGGTGCCCGTCGAGCCAACCCGCTCCTGGCGCTTGGCCTCTTTCTCGCCCTCACCTTCTTCATGGGCTGGGAGATCTCCCCGCTCATCCATCACTACATCCGCACCGTCGGCCCCGATGTAGTCTTCCGCGCCGCAGCCACCACCGGGCTGGGCATGGCTGCCATGGGATGCGTCGCCTATCTCTTCCAGATCAACTACCGCCGCATCGCCGGGATCGGATTTGCCGCCCTAATCCTCCTCATGCTGGCGGCCATCGCGAGCATGTTCTTCCACTTCCTCTCGCCCGACACCTACTCCTGGCTCACGCTCGGCGTCTTCACTCTGCTCACCATCGGCGACTTCGCCCGCATCCGCGCCGGCGGCAACGGCCAATCCGCCGTCTCGCTCTCACTCTCTATCTATCTCGACGCAATCAACATCTTCCTCGCCGTGCTACAGCTCTTCGGCGGAGGCCGCCGCCGCGACTAGAACCCTTGACCTGCCTCCCGCGACGGAAAGGTGAGAAAACTTTCCGTAGCGTCCCCGTTCGAGGGCGTCACTTAGTCGATGACCCAATCTGCTCTGACTTTAGCAATTCTTCCGCCGTCTCACGCGAGAAACGCATTGCGCCTTCCCGACCCACATGAAAGTGGATGTCGACAAAGTCTTTCAGAGGGTAGAGCGTGACGGTATTGTCGATCTCGCCCTTTAGGCTTTCTCTCCACTGTTCGTAATACTTGTTGCACGACGAGGTCGGTGCCACATCCACCAACACTTGATCCGCCTTGTCCGCGTATTTTTCCCGCAGATGATGGATCCACGCAATCGCGGCGGCATCGACTGGCTTAGGCGGCACCGGGTCTGATGCCGGGCACGCTGTCAAGGGCGGCGACGGAATCACGGTGTATGCCCCTAACTGCTTCGTCAGGATGGGGTAGTCTTTCTTAATAAATCGCGACCGCAGGTTCAGCGGCCCCAGCACATAGGTGTAGTGCATCAGACCTATAAAGCTGTCTGGGTTTCTCAACAAATGTCGTAACCCAGAAAGCGTTTTGCCGTACCTGAGAAGCGGAAGCAAGCTTTCGATCGTCTCGTCCTTTGGATTTCCTGAAGGTACCCCTTCCAGGTTGCCTACGCTGTATTGTAAGAGGAGATACTTGGGCCTCGGATTTCTCGCAAGATACTCGTCGAGAGGCGCATTGCCCAGTGCCCGCATCGTATCGACAGTAACCCCGATGTTACATGCTGAAAGGTGCGTCGCTGCTGAGATCACCCTCGGGTCAAGGCCTACGATCGCCGTCGAGTCGCCGAACATCACAATGTCGCAAGGATGATTTCTGGTTTCGTAAATGCTACGCTGCGCGGTCAGCCAGTACACGTCCGCGTTAGCCATAAACCAATGCGAACGCACGATCGGAAATGCGAGCAGCAACCCGGCAAGCGGTATGCTGACGATCAACCAAAAGAAAACAGTGGCCGGTCGTTTCAGTGTTACTGTCTGAACCGGTCTTTCTTCTAACCTCGATTGAGATGCAAGCATGTCCGATCCTCTAGTATGTAAAACAATCTCCACGCTCAGAATTGAAAATACAAGAATGTAGCGGTGTTCTGGATAAAGAGGATACTGATGAAAAAGAGTAGCCCTATCGCAACACTCCACTGCAAAGTCGGTCTCCACATGAGCCGCTCCCATTGCAGCGGGCGCTCTTCAATACCTGTCTGACCCAGAATCTGCTGAGTGTTCGGCATGAACCACACTACGGCGAGCCCAGCCAGCGCGGCCAGGATCTTTGTCCGCATCAGCTCCGGCCCATGCCATGTCGCGCCGTGCCTACCAGCCATGCCTGCCAAGTACTGCAATGCGGCGCCAGTACTTGCCGCGCGAAAAAACACCTGCGCCACAAGCACGCAAACATACGTCAGGAGTACGGAGGCTACAGTTACGGCCTCCGTGCGCGGCTTTCGTTCGCTGATCTGTCCACGATACAGACGGAACGCGTGATTGATGGTCAGGTACACGCCATGCAGCACGCCGAAGATTATGAATTGCGCCCCCGCCCCATGCCATATGCCGGCGAGGAACATGGTGAGCATCGTCGGCAGTGTGATCATGCTGAGAAAACCAGGCACCGTCCGAGCCGCTTTTTGCGACACCTTTTTTCCCGCTTTCATGCGGCTTCGGCTTACGGCAAGTGAAATCGGGTTATAAAGATAGAGCGTCAGATACCGGGTCAGGGTCATGTGCCAACGCGACCAGAAGTCGATAATGTTGGCCGATTTGTAGGGCGAGCTAAAATTCATCGGGAATTCGATCGAAAACATCCTCGCGAGCCCGATGGCCATGTCTGAATATCCAGAAAAGTCGAAATAAAGCTGGAGAGAGTAAAGGATGACACCCAGCCACGCTCCCTGGAGGTAACTGCCCCCCCTGGGCGAATGCCGCATCCGCCTGAGGCCCATAGTAATCCGCGAAGATGCACTTCTTCGCAAATCCGAGCACAAACCAACTTGTGCCAACCAGGAGGTCGTCCATTTTCAAATGTGGATCGTGTTCCCGCAGAAACTGCGGCATCATCTCTTTGTGGTGAAGAATTGGTCCTGCGATGAGGTGTGGGAAGAACGTTACGAAAAGAGAATACTCTACAATATTCTGTGGGCTGGCCTGCCCCTGGCTCAGATCTACAAGATACGCGATCTGGGTAAATGTAAAAAACGATATTCCCAACGGCAAAATAAGCTGATGCCACTCGTGATGTGTTAAGTGCACCGAACTCAGAAAACCCAACACATGAAAGAGGTACTTGTAGTAGCACAGCACCGCAAGATTCGCCGTAATACCCAGAACCAGGTAGCGCGTTTTTGCAGTCTGAGTTCCTGCCGACGCGATAAGCCTCGAAACCGCAAAATTCATCAACATCGAGCCGACAAGCACCAGGACGAAATGCCAGTCCCACCACGAATAGAAAGCAACGGAAGCTAGAGCAAGCCAGCCAATCACGGCTCGCCGCCCGAACCGTGCAAGCAGCTGATACCCCACAAGCGTGACCGGTAGGAAACAAAACAGAAAGATACCGGAGTTAAAGAGCATCTTCGACTAAAACTCCCAAGTTAGATTCAGTGGTTCGTTCCGTTTCTTCGCCCGGGTGACCGGGTTGATCTTCGCAAATCATGTTGCGGATAAACCGCTCATCCCAATTTCTTTTCAATTACTTGGACGAGGTGTCCTACATTGTGCAGAGATTCGATCTCCGCCGTGTTGAACTTTATCTTGAACTTGGCCTCTGTCGCGACGATCAGATTAATGTGGTTAAACGAATCCCATCCCTCAATGTCTGAAGCTGTGGTCTGTGGTGCAAGGACGATTGACTCATCGTCAAAGAGATCGCGAAAGATTTCAGTGAGTTGGCTGTAGATAGTTTCGACTGTCAAAGGCGCCTTTCTCTTCGTCGCTTTGGAAGTTTGCTTGGGTTTGAATAAATGTCTCTCTTGGCCGGTAATCTTCTATTTCAAGCGACCACATCGCCGACTCCTTTTCAGATGAAGAGCTAGACGCATCGATCCGGGTAAATCCAAGCTCGCGATAGTGGTCCTTCACCATTCCGTTTTTCGCCGTCGGCAGGTAAACCCCGATCAAACGTTTCTTCCCCATCGCCGAAGCTCGCTCCACTATGAGATTCAGAGTTGCCTCCTGCACCTGTCTGCCCAGCACACGGCAGCTCATGAGCCACGTGTCGATTTCGACTGTGTCGCCCGCCGCCTTCCCGATTACCACCGCGATCATCCCGTTGTCTCCGAAGCGATCCAACAACCGCAGTTGGAGCGTTAGCGTTTCCGGGTCTCGCATCGACTCCTCTACCTGTTCCTCGGTATACCGCCGCGTTGTCAAGTTGAACTGATTGCTCTTGTTGATCAACTGCGTGACACGAGATAGCCCCACCGCATCAAATGGCGACCACACCATTTGCATCTCCAGGCCACCCAGATAGCTCGCCATGTCCGTCACGGCACCGCGAAGTTGTTCACGCTCCGCGTTTGCTTGGTACTGATTTGCACGCTCCAGATCCTCGCCGGTAAGTGTCAGCGCCTCGAAATATCCGCCTCCGGCAATCGCGTCAATGTAAAACGCCGGATCTTCCGGCATCTCTGGAACGGCCACCATCAGCAGTTCCTGGCGAACCAGATTCCGCTCGAACGGGTTATCGTCGGCAAACACGAGGGAATCAAGACCAATGTTCAGCGTCTTCGCAATGTGCCTCAGGTTCGAAGCTTTGTCATTCCAGTTCGCGACGAAGCACGCGATGTCTTTCAGCCTCAGCACCATCTCTGGGTGCTGTTCGAACGCTGATCGAGCGTTTATCTCATCGTTCTTTGAACACACCGCCAAGATGACGCCGCGTTTTGCGAGCTGCGCGGCGTATTTCTGGAATGCCGCAAACGATTCTCCACCCGCATTGCCCTGTCCAAGCTGAATGCCTTCCAGGCCATCGTCGCCAATCACCCCGCCCCAGACAGTATTGTCTAGATCGAGCACTAAACATTTCGACGACAGTCCCCGCAACGCGGCCAGCAGACGTCCTGCATGGTCGCCCCAAAGCACCGATGCCGCCGGATGGATCTCCTGCTTCGACCGGTGCCACAGCGCCGGGTCATAGAACTTCCTTACACCCATCTCTTGCGCCAGGCTGTCCAGGGCTAGCAGATGAACCCCGGCGGCGCGCGCTGCTGTTCGCAATCCTGCGTTGATCTCGGCAATTACGCTTGACGGGGAGTTCCTCATGTACTGCTCGTTATTGCCCAGGATCTGCGGCATCACCGGCAGAATAGTCTGCTGGATGACCGCCGCTCCCAGCTGCGACTTGGCCAACCCCCAGCATGATTGCATCAGCTCAATCGCTCTTGCGGAGGATGGGTCGTCTCCGGCGGTCACATGGTGCGCGTCCAGCGCGATCAGCACCACATCCGGCTTGAATCTATACAGTTCCGACCCCGGGTCTGCCAGTTCCTGATGGTACATCCCGTAGTGGCCCTCAAAAATCTCCACCCAGAATCCTCGTCGCAAGGCCGCCACCCTGATTGCAGGCACCAGGTGTGCCAGCGTGGACGACCCTATTACAGCCAACCTTAGAGGCTTCGTTCGGCTAAGGTAAGGTAGCAGGGTGCCGGCAGATTTTTGCACCACGCGATCCAGTTTGCCTGTCTGGATGAAATCGATCTGTGAGTTAGCCAGGCCAATCAGCAGAGCAGCAGCTTCTGCGGGAGGCAAATCCTGCGCAGCTTTCAGTTCGACGCCCCAATTCGGTTTTTTTGGCAACCAAAATAAATCCATTGTGAAGCACGCCTTCGCAATTCGCTGGACATGTAAATGACTGTGTGGTGGGTTGCGAAGAGTCGCTGAATCGTTGCTTTGTGATCAAGATTAATCTTGAGTCCACTCAGGTAAGTATCCGAGCCGATCGAAGTCGCTCACCTGCGCGGACCTCACCGGCACCCGTCTGCCGCCTGTCTTGCTATGGCCGCAGACCTTCAAACTAGAAGTTGTTTTATGGTGGAGCTGAGCGGGATCGAACCGCTGACCTCCTCGTTGCGAACGAGGCGCTCTCCCAACTGAGCTACAGCCCCAAAGCCTCGATACCTGAAGGATCGCGCTGAGGGTCGCGCGCGTACCGGCCTTGAATCTCTTCGAGTCTATCAGGTAGGGAAAGCCCGCTCAAGCAGGTACGGAAAGCATGCTCAAGCGAGGAACTCTGTGAGCGTTCCAGTCACTTCCGTGCCGTCGGTCAGGGGCTTGTCGACGATGTGCCACGTGATGCCATCCTCTTCGTAGACGCCCAGGATTGGTACCTCCAGACGGGCACCGCTGCGAGCGATGGCGATGAGTGTTCCGGCCGGATACGCTGGGGAAAACAAGGTGTAGTCGAGGGCTATCTGCCAGCGAGCAGCAGTGCCTCTGCGGGATTCAAGCCGGATGTCGGTGATGGTCGCGGAGAAGGTGGCCTGGGACATTACTCGGCGAGCACCTGGGCCAGGGCATCCATCTCGCGCTTGCTGCCGACCATGAAAGGCGTCCGCTGGTGGATGCCTTCGGGGAGAATGTCGAGAATCCGTCCGTCTGCACCTGTGGCTGCGCCGCCAGCCTGCTCGGCGATGAAGGCCAGGGGGTTGGCCTCATAGAGGAGGCGAAGTTTGCCCTTTGGCTGCCTGGTCGTAGGTGGGTAGAGAAAAATACCGCCCTTCAGCAGGGTACGGTGGAAGTCGGCGACGAGCGAGCCGATGTAGCGCGAACTGTACTCGCGGCCCAGACCGCCGGAGCGGAGGAGCTCAAGGTACTCGCGATAGGGTTCCGGCCAGGTGGAGGCGTTGGCCTCGTTGGTGCTGTAGTAGCTGCCCTGCTCGGGCATCTTCATGTGTTCTTCGGCAAGCACATAAGCTCCAATAGTGTGATCGAGGGTGAAGCTGTGTACGCCATTGCCCACGGTGTAGACGAGCACCGTTGAGGGCCCATAGACCACATATCCGGCGGCAACCTGGACGTGTCCGGGGCGGAGAACGGAGCCTTGAATGTCGCCGTAAGGCAGGCGCTTGAGAATGCTGAAGATCGTGCCCACGTTGACGTTCACATCGATATTGGATGAGCCGTCGAGCGGATCGAAGACGATGATGTACTTGCCCGAATTGAGAGAGCGGTCGAAGGTGACGGGCTCTTCGTCTTCTTCGCTTACAAGCGCGGCGACGGAATCTTTCAGACCGAGGCAGTGGAGGAGCGCTTCGTTGGCATAGACGTCCAGCTTCTGCTGCTGCTCGCCTTGGACGTTGGTCTGGCCGATGGCCCCGTAGACGTTGTCGAGCGCGGCCAGGCGGATCTTGGCCTGGATCATCTTGGTGGCGAGAGTGATGCCGGCGAGGAGATAGCTGAAGGTGCCGCTGGCCTCGCTGATTCCCTGCTGCTGCTCTTGAATGTGCTGCTGGAAGGTGGTGATCATGGCGATGCCGTGTCCTCGCTGAATGTCACCATGATAGCTGCTTGGGTTCGATGAGGCATGCATCCTGAAAGTGCAGGCTACAATCTGGGAATGCCCACACGTAGAAGCTTTCTGCTCTCAGCCGCAGCCGTCGCGCCTGCGCTTGCCGTTCATGGTCAATCCACTGAAGGAGTTTCGGCAGGAGCAAAGGTCCCGGCTCCGATTGCGGCGCTGAAGTCGCGGATCCATGAGGCCGTGCCAATTACGGTTGCCGAACGCGAAGCGAGACTGGAGAAGGGGCGGACGCTTTTGAAGGCGAACAAGATGGACGCTTTGCTCATCACGAATGGAGCGAGCCTGAATTACTTCTCCGGTCTGCGAGTTGGCTATCAGTCTGAGCGGCTATTTGCCTGGATACTGCCTTCCAGTGGAGCACCATTTGTAGTTTGCCCGGCGTTTGAAGAGGGGCGGATTCGCGAGGGTTTGACAATGGCCCCGGACGGGGCGGCGACGAAGATCCACACGTGGAACGAGGATGAGAGTCCATACAACCTGGTCGGGCGGGCTTTGAAGGACCGCGGGCTGGCGACTGGAAGTGTCGGGCTCGAGGAGAGGACGCAATACGCGTTTGCGGATGGGCTTGCTCACGCCACGCCTGCGTTATCGGTGGTGAGCGGGACGCCGGTGACGGCGGGTTGCAGGATGGTGAAGTCCAGGGCGGAACTGGCTTTGATGCAGCTGGCAAATGACATCACGCTGGCGGTTTATGAGGCGGCGTGGAAGTCGGCTGCGCCGGGGACAACGAACCGGGAGTTCAGCGCGCTGGTGGGGGAGGGTTACGAGCGGTCTGGCGTCAGGGGTGATGCGAGCTGCCAGGTCGGGGCCTACTCGGCGCTGCCGCATGGCTCGGTGCAGCCACAGGTTATCCGCGAGGGCGAGGTGGTGCTCATCGATGATGGGTGCACGGTAGAGGGGTACGAGTCAGATATCTCGCGGACGTTTGTGTATGGCAAGGCGACCGAGAAGCAGAAGGCTGTCTTTGCCGTCGTACACAAAGCCCAAGCCGCGGCATTGTCGGCTGCGAGGCCGGGCGTCGCTTGCGAGGCAATCGACAAGGCGGCGCGAGATGTGGTCGACGCGGCGGGCTTCGGGCCGAACTACAAGCACTTCTCCCATCGCGTCGGGCATGGGATCGGGATGGAGGGACACGAATGGCCCTACCTGGTTAGAGGCAACGCGACGAAGCTCGAACCGGGAATGTGTTTCTCCGACGAACCCGGTATTTACCTCGAAGGCGACTTTGGGGTGCGCCTGGAGGACGACTGGTACGTGACCGAGGATGGAGGGCGTATGTTCACGCCCACCAGCCCCAGTATCGAAGACCCCTTTGCCAGATCCTGAAGCGTCTTAGCCGGCCTGCAATAGTCGATCGGCGCGGGCCAACTGATCGTCGGACATACCCTCCAGCTCTGCAATCGGTATCGGTTTGCCCGAGATGTCGACGGCGACCTTGCTGAGACCGAGTTCCTGCGCGAGTTTCTTAATCTGCGGGATAAGCCGCCGCAACGCTGCGACAAAGTCCTTGGAGTGATCGATCACGGTTATCCCCATAGCGATGTAGCCGACGATTTCGGGCCCGCTCGCTATCCTGTCTACATCCTCTTCGATCTGCGCGTTTGCGCCTGGAGCAAGCTGGTTCAGGCGATCCTGCAGCTCCCTAACCGCTACCATCAGGTTGCCGTTCGTATCGAGCGTCGGAATTTCCAACTTAATCAATGCCATATTTGTCTCTCCTGGGTACTTTTTCCGGGTGATTTCTTGTCATTTTCTTGGTCATTTAGTTGGTCAAGGATTTCCTGCCAGAGCTATAAAGAAGGGGGCCCAATAAGAAGGTTCCCGGTGAAGCATCTCCGCCTCTCCAAGATACTGTTTGACGGCGGCCTGCAATGCGAACTCAGGCTCCATGCCGCCGGTCAGAAGGGTATGAAAGGCAACCATCAACTTGCGGGCGGCTTTGCTCCGGACTGGTCGAAGTGTGCATAGAACCCGACGGGTGCCGGCGGTAAAGAAGGCCGCTTGAAGCCCCAGCAGGTCGTCACCTGGGAGTTGTTCCATACCCCGGCCACGAATTGCGCGCTGCCCGGAACTGCAGGCGCTCAAGACGACCAGGTCGGCGCGTAACTTCCAGTTCGCGATCTCAATCGCCTCCAGTTTGGAATCGAATAAATACATGTACGATTCCATCGGCGTGTCGCTTTCCACGTTCTGGCCATGGGTGGCGAAGTGCAAACAGGTGTACTTGCTCAGGTCACTTGTCAGGAGGTTTTCTTCCAGCGCTTCGGGACCGAGAAGAAGGTCTGTCTGAACCTCTTTCTGCCGGTAGATTGCCGCAATCTCCCGTACCTCGGTCTCAGCGTCGGGCAGCGGTTGTAATCCTTCCAGCTTGTAATCGGCAATCCCCAGGGCGAGGACTCTGGGTTGAGGCAAAGTGCGGCTGGGCAACAGGAGAGAAGTCAGGCTGGGGATGTATCCGACGGCGAATCTCCTGATCAGATACTTGCCTTCGAACCGCAATGCGTGGAAAGGAATGGCATGCAGCATCTGGTGCGGAGAGAAAAACAAGCGGCTGTTATTGCTGAGCAGATGGTCCCCTTTGGGCCAGAGAACATGTGCAATCGAGACCAGATCTCCCTCGCCTTTTTCCAAGAAGGTTGCGATGTAGTCCTCAAGGGCCAACTGCGCCTCTGGCGGCAAGGTGCGTATATCCAAAACGAAGTCACTGCGATCTAACACGCACGTCAGGAGCGTCTGGGCGTCTATTCGGAAGTAGTAGAGAATGGCATCGCCACTGCCTAGAACGGCCTGCACCGCAGGAATGCTGAACTGCGGCAGGGCGTCGGCGACTCTCATCTGGAAGCGTTGAATGGTCAGGAGGTCCCAAAGCACCCTCCGTCTGCTCCTAAGCGCCTCGGAGATGCTCCTTGCGTGCTTTTGTGCCTCGTCAATCTGCTGACAGACACTCTTGAACTCCTGCTCCAGGGTTTTGTGGTCAGAAGTATCGTCCACTTCGCCGCGTCCCTGGTAAAGCAGTACGGAGCGGCACTTCGCAAGTTCGGCCCGTTCAAGGGCCAGAGCGAATTCACCTGTCTCGTATGCCGCACGGACGCCGAGGGTGTACAAGGAGATGCGAAGACGAAGGTAGGAACTTTGGGCGTTCTGGGGTGTCACCTTGTAGCGAAATCGCTCTACAAGGCTGATCCCTTCGCCGCAAATTTCGCTGACCTCGCGCCATTGCATCGAGCGGGACAGAGCTTCGGCCTGCCTGGCCAGGACATAGACGAGTAAATCTGATTCGCGTTGGCCACGGAGCGCGATCCGAGCCTTGGCCAGCGCTTGAACGGCTTCGCCTTCGCGCCTGAGAACCAGGAAGATGTCGGCTCTCCTCATCAGAGAAACGGCGATGAAGTCAGGAAGATTGAGATCAATGGATCTCTGTTCAAGGAGTTCCGAAGTCCGAAGTAGATCGTCACGCGAAACGGAGACGGGACGGGATGAATTTTCGAGGTCGAGGCGATCCAGGTCGGCCCGAAGAATGATGATCTCCATCAGCGATCCACACAGGTCCGGTTACCGCTGTTCATTCGGCCGCCATCTTGCCAGAGTTGCTCGGAAGAGACTTCGAAAGCAGCTCAACAACTTCGGCGTTAAGCGCCTTTGCATTTTGCTTGTCGACTAAGTCGAGATACTTTGCAGCTTTTACGGGATTACTCGATTTGTATAACTGTGCGAGAGCGAGATAGCAGCGCGTGTACAGGAGACGTAACTTCATGATGTTCTCGAGGGGGGTTTTTCCGGGGCTTGCACTACCTTGCCCAATGGAACTGAGGGTCTTGGTCAATGCTTCGGCCATGTCAGCGGCGCTCGGGTCTTCGCCTAGAGTGATGAGCTCCCCCAGCGCGCTGATCAGGAATTTTTCTGATTCATAATCGTCGGAAGCCTTTGCATAGAGCTCTCCGAGTTCCAGCATCAACTCGGCATGCGCCAGAGTTCCGACGTCTGTGATTTCCAACAAGGCACGGAGTCGCCTAATCTCCGCGTCAATATCGCCTTGAGATTGGAGTTTCAGCCGGCCAATGCTGTTGCGCGAACGCTGGGCCTTTGCGAGATCACCAATCGATTCGAAGAGTGTCGCAGCCTTCTCGTAGTAGCTGACCGCAGGCTCCCAGGCGTTCATGGAGTCGTGAGCTCGTGCGATCGAATCCAGAGTCTCGCCTATCTTTCCGCGAATCTCATTGAGTGAGTACAAGGGATAGCTGGGAGTACCCTGCTGAAGCAGGTCCTCATAGCCATGCTGAATCACTTCAAGTTCGGTAATGAGAGCGTCCTTGGCTCGCCCGGGTTCAAGATCATTCAAGGTGGCGATGAAACGCTTATCCAGGGCCATCATCGTATTTACCTGGTTCATGACATCGGCGAAGGAGCTGGGTTGAAAGCCTGCGGAATCCAAGGATGCCTCCTGGAGTGAGTTCTTCTCTCGGTGAAACAGGGTTAGATTTTCGGTGCAAGGCGGCCAGTTCCCGTCGCCGGACAGATGAAGAATGTCGCCTTGCTGCGTCCATCTTCCAAGGTGAATTCCGCCGAAGACTCCCTGCAACGAAGCCTCCAGCTTTTTGGTGTAAGTTCCGTCCGAGCGAAGGATCAGCGTTGTCGTGCTGAAGGCACTGTTGTCGCCGGCAGTTTTCAACCACACCGTTTCCTGCATCTTTTCGTCCTCAGACGATTTAACTTAGTGGAGCATTTGACTCGTGGTCCGACTGCGAGACAACTTCAAGCTGGCCTGGCTGGTGGTGTTAATTCTTTTCCATCGTATAGAGAATGGGCTTTGGCTGATCATGGCTTGCCTGCCGGATCGTCATGGTGCGACCGTCCGGAGAAATTTCGAAGTCAGTCGAGACAACGGAAGCCCCGTTCAACTTGTTGTCAACGTGGATCGCGCGACTGTTCACTCGCGTCGTCACCAAAGTAGATCCTTTGGGCACTCCGGGCGTAGGGTCTTCATAATCCCTGCCATCCAATTTGTAGGCATACTCAAGCTTTTCGGCTGGGAAGCTTGCCTTGAGGGAGCCGCTTTCCCCGGGCGTAAAGATCAGTACGAACGGCTTCGTCGACGATTTGCTGTCGAAAGTCGTCGTCTGCCATTCTCCGGCAAGTCCGCTACCGCTGCCTATCCGGCGCAAGTCTGTCTCTCGATCCTCCCTGCCTCCGTCACCCCAAACGATGTTTTGTTGCTTGGTAAGGCTCTGCCCATCCTTGGAGATCGTGTAAATTCCGGAGCCGCCGATTCTTCCCGTATAGGTCGTCTTCCATGTACTCGCGTCAACTTGTTGAAGGGCTAGTGTGTCGCCGCCGGGTATCTTCTGAGGCTTGCCGTCCGCGACGACCGTTGTAGGCGTTCCATAGTGGTCGTCGAATGTGTAGGTGTTACTTCCGATATTTTTTATTGTTAGCCGCTGATCGGTGAATTGACTTGCCTTGGCATTCCATTTCCAAGTACCCGCAAATGGCTCAACTTCTTGCGGGTGAGCTTCGGCGGCGACCGCCGAAAGTACACTTAGCAAGAAGAGGGCGCTCACGAATATCTTTACCGCGGTGATCTTCCGGTCCTGAATCTCTTCCATTGGACGCTCCTGTTTTGCGGTACTTATGCCGGTTCAAGCTTCGCGAGTGTAAGTACGGCTCTTTGCGGTGAAGCAGGCTCAGCAATCGATTGCTATTATGAGCGACATGGTTTTAAATACAAGTGCTCTAAAAGACCACTAACTAACACTTCAATTATTCGAGCGAAGAATACGATGAGTACTCTTTACCGAAGGGCCGGACACCGGAAGATGCGCCTTGAAGACATTCCGGAATGCGCGCAGATTGTCGCGAAGCATCCTGTAATCGGCGCAAGGTACGGCGACGAGATTTTAAAGTTGGGCAGTACATGGAAGGCGGCGTTTGGCCTCGAGTCCTTCAGGGCGGTGGTGTTCGAAGAGACCGTCGGCGGACATACACGAATATGGGGCACCGGCGTAAGCGTATTTGTGGACGCTACGTTCCTCGGCGAGTTGAAGACGCCACCTTCTTTCTGGGTAGGGCCGGAGTTGGTACGACGGATTACGACCGCTCGGTCACCGCTGCTTTCAGACAGACAGGTCCGCGAAGACAATGCACGGGGCGGACTGAATCTCGTGGTTTGGGAAGGCTGCATACGACATGAAGACACCAGCAGGTCAGAGCTTTACAACGCAATGATCGGTGCCTTTCTGGAAGAACATCGGGGCTTTCTTCTGCGCGAGGTGATAGCTGCCCAGGCAGAGAGCGCTGAGCGTCTGGAGGGCATGCTCAACAGTGGTGGGCTTATTCTGGACGCGGAAAGTCGCTGGTCGGCGCAGCGGCATGACTCACCAGGAGAGACTGTCTTGAAGCCCCATGTGATCGGCCTTTCGCGCGAAGGCGGCAAACGTCCGGGTTCCTGGGTGGATGCTCTCTTCGACCATGTACCTCCTCGCTTTGGGTTCACACGCGCGCAGCAGCGCCTTCTGATGGCGGCGGCGAGAACGGAACAGATGAGGATCTGGCCCACGCACTTGGAATCTCTCTGTCGGCGGTTAAGAAGACCTGGCGCTCGATCTACGATCGCGTAATCTCCCTGGCACCCGAGTTAGCCAAGGAGAGTGCAACGTCGGGCGCAGAGGAGGGAAGGCGCGGCAAAGAGAAGAAGTGGCAGATCCTCCATTATCTGCGCGAGCATCCTGAAGAGCTTCGCCCGGCTGCGCGATCGTTGTCGAATCGGCCGGTTCGAAGTAGCTGATGGTTGGTCTAACAAAGGGAGGTCCGGCGGCCTGAGCTACCGAGGCGTAGCGGCGCCGTTGAACGGGTTGTCCGACGAGTTCCCTGCTCACGTTTGGAATTCTGCTGAACTTCAGTACTAACCGGGTGTACTCGTTTGCGTTCGGTCATTCATTAGACCGTGCACGGATCGTTTATACTTCTCCCATTGCACCCGGTTACGAAGCTCTCCTGAAAGGGCTTATGACCAGGTCTTCCTTGGAATCTGTCAGGTTGCGAAGCACGATATGGATGATCTTCCCGCGGGGAGCGACAAAATTCGTGTTCCAGAAGGCGCGGCTGCTCGCGACATCCAAGTAGCTCCCCCTACGCAAGATGCAGACGCGACCGTCATCGCCGCGTCGCCGATCCGCTCCTCTTCCGAGGCTGCGACTGCTGCCGCTCTGCCGGCACTTAATTTCGATGCGACGGTGGTCTCCGTACCGCGCATGGATCTCGACGCGGCCACGAAGGTGCTGAGCACGGCCATCGACATCGCGAACGTCTCTGCTCGTCCAAGCCCCTCGCCTGCAGCAGCGAGCCGTGCTGGCGCGAATGCGATTCTGCTCGAAATTGGGACAGTGCTTGGCGGCCGCTACGAGATTCTCCAGTTGCTTGGCGAGGGCGGCATGGGAGCCGTGTACAAAGCCGCTGACCGCGAAGTAGGTCGGACGGTCGCGTTGAAGGTGATCCGGCCAGAGATGGCTTCGAACCCCGAGATCCTGGCCCGCTTCAAACAAGAGCTCGTGCTCTCGTCCCAGGTGACGCACCGCAATGTGATCCGCATCTACGACCTCGGAGAGGCCCAGGGCGTGAAGTTCATCACGATGGAGTTCGTCGAAGGCGAGACGCTTCACCAGATCCTGAAACTGCGAAAGAAGCTCGAAGTTGCGGAAGCCGTCGACGTCATGGAGCAGGTGGCCAGCGGACTCGCGGTCGCCCACCAGGAAGGGATTATTCACCGCGACTTGAAGCCGGCGAACATCATGGTGGACAAGAACGGCCGCGTGGTGGTGATGGACTTCGGGTTGGCCCGCACCTTTGCCGGTGACGGGATGACGCAGACCGGCATGATGCTGGGGACGATGGAGTACATGTCTCCGGAGCAGGCGCAGGGCATGGACGTTAAGGCGAGCTCCGATATCTTCACCGTTGGATTGATCCTTTATGAGCTGCTTCTGGGGACCACGCCTTTCTATGCGGAAAGCGCAATCGCGAGTCTGCTGATGCGGACGCAGCAACGGGCCGCGCCGCTGGTAAACGTAGACAAGAACATACCGGGAGCGCTCAGCAACATCGTCGCCAAGTGCCTGGAAAAAGATCCGGCAAAACGCTATCAAAGCGCGGAGCACCTGGACGCTGACCTTCGTGCGTGGCAGGGCGTGGGCGGCGTAACGAGGATCTCTGCTCCTTCGACCCGGATGCGCGCGGAGAACATGCGGCGGCTGCCGTGGCTGACTATTGGAGCAGGCGTTCTGGTCCTGGCGATCGCAGCGGGCGGCACCTGGTACACGATCAGCAAGCGTCAGGCCAACAAGCTTCTGGCGCATGTTCCGGTCTCAGTGCTGATCGGAGATTTTGCGAACCACACCGGCGATTCAGTGCTGGACAATACGCTGGAACCGATGCTTGGTGTCGCGATGGAAGGCGCCAGTTTCATCAACGTCTACAGCCGGGGAGACGCGCGGAAGCTGGCAAAGAAGCTGACCCCGTCTGACTCACTGGATGAGCAGTCCTCGCGGCTGGTCGCCATCAATCAGGGCGTGAACACTGTGATTACCGGCGACATCAGCAGGCGAGGCGAAGTGTACGACATCTCGGCGATCGCGCTGGACACACAGACGGGAAACGTCCTCGCAAAGGCGGACGTTTCGGTCGCCGATAAACAGGACATCCTCAGCGCACTTCCAAAGCTCGCAGTGCCAATTCGCAAGGCAATGGGCGACACCACGCCCGACTCGCTCCAGTTCCAGAAGGTCAGCGGAGGGTTTACTGCCTCTTCGCTCGAGGCCGTTCACCTGGACGCGCTCGGCGTCGAGGAGCAGTTCGCGGGCAAGTTCCAGGAGGCATTCGAATCTTTTCAGAAGTCCGCCGAACTGGACCCTAAGTTTGCGCGGGCTTATACCGGCATGGCGGCCATGGCTTTGAATCTGAACAGGCCGAGTGATGCCGCGAAGTACATGAAGCTGGCGATGGACAACAAGGACCGTATGACCGAGCGGGAACTTTTTAGGAACCAGGGTTTGTATTACCGCGCGATTGGTGACTGGCAAAATTGTGTCCAGCAATACACGCAGCTCATCACGCTCTACCCCGCTGATCGAGTGGGTCAGAATAATCTGTCTATCTGCTATACGCAGCTACGCGATGCTCCGAAGGCGTTGGAAGCAGCGCAGCATGCGGTACAAATTGTTCCTAAAGGCGCGGGCCAGCGACTGAATCTGGCATTTATTGAAGCGTTCGCCGGAGATTTCGCTACGAGCGAAAAAGAGGCGCGGGCCGCGCTGGATATCAGTCCGGGAGTCGCACAAGCCTACCTCGTGCTTGCCGAAGCGCAGCTCGGGCAGGGGCGGGTGAAGGAGTCGGCGGACAGCTATCACCATCTCGGAACGATGGGCGCTTCGAGCACCTCTACAGCCGCTGATGGATTGGCCGATCTCGCCGCCTATCAAGGGAAGTACGGCGAAGCAGCGGGCATCCTCACGCAAGGCGCCGCAGCCGATGCGGCGGGCAAGATGACCGACAACGCCGCAAGGAAGTATGCGGCGCTTGCCAATATTGAGCAGCTGCAGGGACACCAGGCGGCCGCGCTCGCAGACATGGCGAAGGCGCTGACCGGCAGCCAGTCTACGTCGATCCAGTTTCTTGCAGCAAGACTCTATGTTGAGGCCGGAGATCTCCCAAAAGCTCAAAAGCTGGCGACAGGGCTTTCTGCGCAGACGTCAAGCGAGCCGCAGGCCTACGGCAAGATTATCGCGGGCTTGATCGCGCTGAAGCGAAAGGACGCAAAGGAAGCCGTGAAGCAGATCACAGCCGCGAACAGCCTGCTGGACACCTGGATCGGCCACTTCGATCTGGGGCGCGCCGACATCGAAGCTGGTGCGTTTACGGAAGCCGGCAGGGAGTTTGAGACGTGTATTAAGCGCCGTGGCGAAGCTATCGAACTGTTCGATGACAATGTGCCGACTTACGCCTACTTCCCTGCCGTGTATTACTACCAGGGACGCATGGCTGAGGGGATGAAGAGCGACGGCTTCGCCAACTTTTATAAGTCCTATCTCAGTGTGCGCGGACAGTCTATGGACGATCCGCTCGTTCCCGTGCTCCGGGGCCGTACCGGGCAGTAAGGAATGGCACTGGCGAGACAGTCGCGTCGCTCTCTCCGCTAATTTCCAGCGCCTGTGAGCGGAACGGTCTGCGTGCCTCCCCCGGACAATATTCCTTCAGACACTGTGAGGGTGGCACTGGATTGGCCAGGGCCGTGGGGTGTGAACTTGACCGAGATGTTGCACTGCAGACGAGCCGGGAGCAGCCTGCCGCAGGTGTTGGTCTGGGTAAAGCTTGATGCGTTTGCACCCGTAATGCTGATGCCGTTGGCGGCAAGAATCAAAGGCGTCCCTCCTGAGTTGCTGAGAGTGACGGTCAGCATGTTGCTGGACCCCTGTTTCACCGTTCCGAAGTTCAGACTGGACGGACTTATGGAGGTCACGGGAATCGTCACCAGAGCAGTCAGTGAGACTGGCTGAGGACTGGCTGGCGCGTTGCTCATGATCTGCAGGGTGGCGGTCTGAGCTGTGTAGTGAGGACCGGCGAGGAAGGCGATCGTAACTGAGCAACTCTTTCCAATCGCCAGGGGCTTAGGGCAGAGACTCAGCGCGATGAACTCGTCCGAGGTGCCTCCTTTTACGATGGAAAGGATGGGATCGTTGATCGTAACCGGAGCGGTTCCGGTATTGGTAAGCGTGATGATCTTCGTTGTGATGCTGCCGAGAGCCACCGTTCCGAAGTCGATGCTGGAGCTGGAGATCCCGACTAGCGGGCCGGTCGCGAGCACAGTCTTCGTAACCGCTGCCGCTGCAGCGTAGTTGGTGGTGCCTGCCTGATTGGCAATCACCGAGCAGATTCCGATGCTGTTGGTCATGGTGTACGTGGCGCCGCTGTTGGTGCATGCGCCGGCGCTGGTGAAGACCACGGGGGAAGCGCTGGCACCGCCGATGGCCGCCACCTTGAAGGTGCTCGCGTAAGCGGCGCTGGCAGGCGGATTTGTGGTGAATGTGATCGTCTGAGCTGCGAGGCTCAGGCTTACGAGATTTGCGGGTGTGCTGGTGACTGCGAGATAGTTGCTGTTGCCCGCCATGGTTGCAGTTACCTGGCAAGTGCCGGTTCCGCTGGCAGCGGTAAGTTTGCTACCGGCGATGGTGCAAGGACCGGCGATGAGGTTGTAAGTCACCAGGCCACCTGTTGTTCCGCCCGTGACCGTCATGGTCTCGCTTTGATTGAAGGTCAGTGGCGAGGTGGTCTTGAGTGTGAGCGCGGATTGGTTCGACTGTTGGATCGTCAATGTGCCGGTGACGTAAAGGAACGAGTAGTTCGAGGTGGCCAGGGTGCCGGTCGACACCGTGATGGGATAGCTTCCGGCATTGCTCGATGCAGTCGCAGTGGTAGAGAGCGCTGGTGCGCCACTGACCACAGCGGCTGTATCGCTTCGCACAAAACCGGTGTAGGCGTACGTCAGGGCGGGGAGCGGCTGCTTGTATGTCGTCGTCAGATTGTTGGCAGTCACTTTCAAAACCGCCGGGTAGATGTTGAACGACTGGGTCAACGAAGCTGCGCTGTAGCCGCTGCTCGCGGGAGCGAATGCCGTGATCGAGCATGCGCCGACTCCAGTGATAACGCCGCTTGTGGTGCAGGGTCCGGATGCTGTGAAAGTGACCGGGAGGTTAGACGAGGAGGAAGCGCTGAATGTGAACGAGCCGCCATACTGCGCATTCGGCAGAGTGGGGAACGTGATCGTCTGCGACATCGTGGAGGAGCCCTTTGCAAGGACCATGAACGTTCCCGACACGGAGTTGGCTGCATTGAAGCTGGTCGAGCCCGGTTGGGCCGCGAGGACAGTGCAGCTTCCCGTGCTGTTGAGGCTCAAGGTCGCCGAAGAGACCTTGTTCACAAGGGATTGGCTGGCGATGGAGCAGGATCCTGTCGCGCTGAAGACTACCTGCAGCCCGTTCGGAGAGCTTCCCGACAGAGCCGTCGCGGTGATTGTCGGCGGGCTTGTGATCACAACCGAGCTTGGTAGCGGGCCGAGCACGATGCTCTGGTCGTTCTTGAGCACTGCCGGGGGCGACGGAATGCTTTGGCGTGACGGTCCAGTGGCATCCGGGACCAGGGTCGTCGTTACGGTGTAGACCACTGTCTTCGAGACCGTATCCGGATTGGTGTCGGTGAACTCGGTTGCCGGTGGGTTTCCGTTCACCCCGCTGACGCTGCCGATGACGATCGGTGCCGCGCCATTCGAACTGCGCCAGATCGTGTAGGTCTGAACGACACCGAAAGAGGGTGCCGTCCAGGTGATCCTGACGCCTGTCGGGGTCGTGGTCTCGGTCGGCAAAGATGGAGGACGAACGACCGAGTTTGCCGTCTCGTAGGTCAACTCGGTGTCAGTGGAGGCGGAAGGACCGGCGCTTGCGGGAGTGACGTTGCTGGCGCTGCTGAGGCCGATAGTTGATCCGATTCCCTGGATAACACTCCCGCCGTTGCCGAGTGTGACGACTCCGCCGCTGCCAAGGGTCACGTTGCCACCGCTACCGAGCGTGATGGTGCCACCACTGCCAAGAGTGATCGTGCCGCCGCTGCCCAGCGTTATAGTGCCGCCGCTGCCCAGCGTCACGTTTCCGCCGCTGCCTAACGTGACGTTGCCGCCGCTGCCCAGCGTGATGGTGCCACCACTGCCAAGAGTGATGTTTCCTCCGCTGCCCAGCGTGACGTTGCCGCCACTCCCAAGGGTGATCGTGCCACCAGCCCCAACGGAGTAAACACCACCCCCCGCTGGGACGTTGATAATCACGCCGCCGCTGCTGGTGATGGTGCCTGCGCTCGAGAGAGCGACCATGCCGCCGCTGCCAAGTGTGATCGTTCCGCCGCTGCCAAGAGTGACATTGCCGCCGCTACCCAGAGTGACGTTGCCGCCACTGCCGAGCGTCACGTTGCCGCCGCTACCGAATGTGATGGTGCCGCCGCTGCCGAGAGTGACGTTTCCGCCGCTGCCGAGGGTCACGTTTCCGCCGCTACCAAGCGTGATGTTGCCGCCACTGCCGAGGGTGATGGTGCCGCCAGCCCCCAGCGTGGCTGATCCGCCGCTGCCAAGCGTGACATTGCCGGCATCGCCGAGCGCGGTGTTCCCGCCGCTGCCCAGGGTCACGGTCCCACCACTGCCGAGGGTGACGTTGCCACCACTGCCAAGAGTAATCGTGCCGCCGCTGCCCAGTGTGATCGTGCCGCCGCTGCCGAGCGTGACATTCCCGCCGCTGCCGAGAGTGATCGTGCCGCCACTGCCAAGCGTGATGGTGCCGCCGCTGCCGAGGGTCACGTTGCCGCCGCTGCCGAGCGTGACGTTGCCACCGCTGCCAAGTGTGATCGTGCCGCCACTACCGAGGGTTACATTCCCTCCGCTGCCCAGCGTGACGTTGCCGCCGCTGCCAAGGGTGATGGTGCCGCCGCCGCTGTCGATGCTGTAGCTGCCGCCGGTCGACGGAACGTCGATGACGGTGCCGCCGCTGCCAAGTGTGATCGTGCCGCCACTACCTAGGGTTACATTCCCTCCGCTGCCAAGCGTGATGGTGCCGCCACTGCCAAGAGTGATCGTCCCGCCGCTGCCGAGGGTTGCGTTTCCACCGCTGCCCAGCGTCACGTTGCCACCGCTGCCAAGAGTGATCGTGCCGCCACTGCCCAGTGTGACGTTGCCACCGCTGCCCAGCGTCACGTTGCCGCCACTGCCCAATGTGATGGTTCCACCGCTGCCCAGCGTCACGTTGCCGCCACTGCCAAGCGTCACGTTCCCGCCACTGCCAAGGGAGATAGTCCCGCCACTGCCTAGGGTCACGTTTCCATTCGCGCCGATGTTCAACGGCGCTACGGACGCTCCGAACGAAAGCACCGTGGCGAGTGCGGCAAACTGGCCGCCAGTCGCGCCTACCTGGCGCAGATCCATGTTGTTCAAGTCATTGAAGCCGCGCTCGTTTGCCTGCACGGCTCCCAGGAAGCTGAGGTCCTGTCCGTTCGACCAGGCGGGAGTTATAGGCGCAATGGATGAGTCCACACGGTAGGCCGCATCGCCGGTAAGCGGAGTGCCGTCGCAGTGCCGCGTGGCCGCGCTTACAGGAGATCCATTCGTGTACGGAACGTACCAGGCCGAGGTCGGGAACGTCGCTGGGTTGCCGAGGGGGTCGGTCAGTTGAGTGACCGAACCCGCCGCGTTTTCGTTCAGCGTATTCAGTGCCTGGTTGGAGTAAGCAAGGGTGTGGCCCGGTCCCAGCAGATCGAGCTGGAAGAGGTAGTTCATCACGCTCTGGTAGTTCGGCTTGCAGTTCGCGTCGAAGCTCGGAATATAGCTGCCGGGCGTGTCGAAGTAGAGGCCCCCATGGCCGAGCCCAAGCGTATGACCGATCTCATGGAAGATCGTACCGGCCAGGACGTTGGCTTTCTTACTCATGTCCTGGTTCGGAGCGGTCAGCCAAAGGCCAAGAGTTACGGCAGAGTCGGCCCCACCAAGATCGGAGTAGCCGGAGATGCTTGTAATCGTTCCGGAGGTCAGGCCGATTACAGGCTCAGGCAGGATGTTGTTGGGGTAGGTGTAGTCCGGCACGCCAGGAGTGAGGAGCGAGATGGTCTTGGTATCGGCGCATCCCGTCGTGTTGTACACGCCGTTGAGGCTCGGGTCGCCGATTACGCCGGAGAGCGTAATGCGGCCCGGGCAGGCGTTGATCCCGGCGCCTCGGTCAACCGTGCTGATCGTTGTGACTCCCTTGACCACCTTGATCGAGGTCAAAGTTCCGTAGCGGCTGTTCCAAGCGGGAATCGCCAGCGAGTGGCCCATGAGGACGTAGTGGTAGCTGTCCTTCTGGCCGTACGGGAAGCGGGTGGTGCAATCGCCGCCGGTAAGGCAGCTGTAGAGGTTCCTCGGATACAGCTTCGAGAACTCGAGGCTGTTCTTCCAGCCGATCACTCCCGGCTGGCTTGGGAACTGGCAGAGCCCCTGCGCGGTGGATGTGTTGTCAACGCAGGTGTCTTCCGGGACGATGTTGCCAACCTGGAGATGCAACTGGACGCCCGAGTTGGCGAACGCCTGCTGCACCATCACGAGGGGATCGTTGCCGCTGGTGTCCGGCGAGGGGAAGAGATTCTCCTTGGAGGGGTCGCAGGCGCCATTCGCGAGCACGCCGCCGCACATGTAATCGAGTTGAACAAAGAGGTCTTTCTGGCCGTGCTTCGCTCCTGGCAGCCCGACCCAGGTCGCGGTCTTCACGTCGTAGTAACCGGGCTGGCCGGCATGGAAGTCGCCTGCGGCCGCGCCGGTCTTCCAGGCGTCCAGAATGCCATCGTTGTCGCTGTTGTTGACCGGTGTGCTGAGGATCACGGCCGCGTAGGCGGATGCGGTGTTGAGCGGCGCACTGTACTGATTCAATTTGCCGAGCGTGACGGAATTAACGGCGCTGTTCCAGGTTTGATTGGAAGCAAAGAGGTTTGTACTCTTACCGGTGCCGTTCGCTCCGCCTACAGCGTCGTAGAAGCCCTGGACAACCTGAGTGCCAGGGGCGGCAGGCGCCACGGAGCCGTCGTAGATGATGACGGACTTGAGCGGGAAATTCGGAGAGAGGACGCGATAGACCATCACCAGGCTTGCGCCTTCGGTAAGCGGCAACGTCGTTCCGCCGCCATCGGGCAGAGAGACCGAGTAGGTGCCGGAGACGATGCGATTGCCGTCCGCCCTGACGGGCAGGTAGGCATTCACAGCGGCGCGGTAGGAACGGATCGTGCCGGTGACCTGGCCGTCGACGTAGTTCGGGAGATCATTGCCGATCTGCTGGCCGACTATGGAGTAGCCGTTGAATGTTCCACTGGTGGAGGACGCGAATGGAGTGTTTTCGAGCGTCTCCCAGTAAAGGAAAGCGTCAACGACGTCCGCGCCGTCGGGGACACCGTTCCCTGGATTCGAGGCGTAGCTCGAGATGGCGATGTTCCCGGTGGCCGTTCCGGAGACTCCCTTCCCTCGCAAGGTCGCTCCCGAGGCGACGTAGTCGCCGGTGACGAAGTAGTTGTTCTCCAGCGTAAGTGGGTTGGCCGAAGGCGGTTGCGCGATGCCGCTCGATACCAGCAAACTGACTGCGGATCCGACGGCGACCTGCGTCGCGGGGTCGGGGCTCTGGCTGATGATGCTGCCAGCGGGCACAGTGCTGCTCGAGGCGGTAGAGACAGTTCCGAGGACCAGGCCCACAGCCGTGATCGGAGTCGTCACGGCGGTTTGAACCTGGCCGATCAGATTTGGGACAGCCACTGTGCCAGCTACGCCACCTACCGCTCCTGTGCCGCTGAAAGCAATGGTTTGCGTCGACGGGAGGATGTTCTGGCTGTTATCCGTGAAGAGCAGCGAACCCGACAGGAAGGTCGCGCTCTGCGGCGTGAAGCTGATACCTACGCTGCAGATTGCTCCGGGAGCTAGGACAAGAGAGTTCGGGCAATTTGCAGCCGGAGTCTGCGAAAAATTTCCGCCCAGGTTCAAGGCTTCCGTACCTGTTAGAGGCTGGTTGCCTATGTTTTGAACGGTCACGGACTGCGGGCTGTCGCTGCTCGTACTGCCGACGTTTGTCGTGGCAAAGCTCAACGGTGGCGTCTGCGAGCGGATCACCACCGCCACACGACTCTGCCCATAGACAGCGATGAAGAGATCGCCAGCTCCATCTATCGCCAGACCGGCGGGAGTTTTCAGAACACTGGTGGGGACTGTGGTCTGGACGCCGCCGGGCGTAATCTCGAAGATCTGATTCAGGGATTGATCTGAAACGTAGACGTCGCCTGCCGCGTCCACTGCAAGGCCGTTGGTGGCAACCACTCCGGAGAATGGCACCGTGCTCTGAATTCCAGCGGGCGTAACTTTCAACACCCGCTGGTGTCCGGTATCAAGAAAGAAGACATCTCCCGCGGCGTCCACTGCCGGATAGAAAGGATGGATAAGTCCGGTGGTGGGCACTGTCGTCTGCAGACCGCCGGGCGCAATCTTTATCACCCGGTTGTTGAACTCATCCGTGATGAACAAGTTGCCCGAACCATCCACCTTCACGCCGGATGGGAAATTCAAGCCGGTGGCAGGCACTATCGTCTGAAGGCCGCTGGGAGCAATCTCTATTACCCGATTGTTATTCGAGTCGGCAAGGTAGACATTTCCCGCTCCATCGACAGTCACATCGTATAAACCAGATGAGCCGATGCCGGTCAAAGGATAGTTGGTCTGGACGCCGGACGGCGTCACTTTAGTCGCTCCGGAAGCATGCGAAATGAAGATGTTTCCGGCTGCATCGACCGCGACGCCGTTCGCGCCAGCGGGTAAGGTGGCAGACAGACTGGCCTGCGTGCCTGGGCCAAACGCAATCACTGGTCCCTGGCCGACACCGTAGATCGACGTAGATGCTACGAGGGTGGCGTTGCTGTCATAGAGTTGAACGGCGCCCATACGTAGTCCGGGCGCAAGCGGAGCGAAGTTCACATTCACCGTGCAGGAGTTGCCTCCAGGAATGGTGCCGACGCAGGTGCTGCCGCTGCCCTGCGAAAAGTCGAGACCGGTGACACCCTGCGTGACGACCTGGATCGCACCGATGGTCGTCGTGGCAGCCAGGTTGAACGTTACAGGAGCGACGCTGCCACACGACCCGGCAACGGGCTGTCCCGCCGGGCATACGTTGAAGCTGCCGAAGTTCTGATTCACGAAACTCGCAGTCGCGCTCGCCGCCTGGGCAATGACCACGCTGCATTTTGGGCTTGTTCCCGCGCTCGCGCAGACTCCACCCCACCCCGTGAAAGTAGAAGTGCCCTGAGATACCGCAGTCAGCGTGATCTGTGTTCCAGCCAGGTAGCTCCCGGAGCAGGTTCCTGCCTGTCCGACACTTACGGCGCTGCAACTGATCAACCCTGAGTTATCGGTTACGACTCCCAAACCGCCGGTGCTCCCGCCCAGCAAGGAGATGGTCAGTGGGAAGCTGGGCGCCGCACCGGCGCCGGACAGGGCGATACTTTGCGTGGCAAATGTGGAGTTGAGAGCGTTGTCGGTGAAGTTGGCCGTACTTGCGAAGTTGCCGGTAGTCAGGGGCACGAAGCTCAGGCTCAGATCGCAGGCCTGTCCCGGTATCAAGGCGACGAAGGCGCCGCAATCGGCGGGAGCGCCCGGGCCCTGGACCGCCGAGAAGTTTGGTCCGGTAACGGAGACAAGTGTTGGGCTTACGACTCCTGGACCGACCGCGTTGAGCGGCTGATTGCCGATGTTTTGCAGGGTGACCGACTTCGGGCTGTCGCTGCTGGGGCGTCCGGGAGTCGTTGTCGCAAAATTCAAGGACGGCGGCTGTGACCGGTTGATCGCGAAAACCTGGCTGCTGGCCTGGTCCGGAACGAAGACATCGCCTTGTCCGTCGATCGCCAGGCCGAATACGGAGACCCCGGTCTTCACGAGAGTCGGGCAGTTCGAGGTCGTGCAGCCCGGCGGAATCTGCACGACCGCGGCCAGGCCCAGATCGGCCACGAAGACATCTCCCGCCGCATCTACTGCTACATCCTCGGGCTGACTCCAACTCTGGCCTACGTTGATCCGGCAGCCTGGACCGCTGCAACCGGACGGAACCTCGACGACCTTTGCAAGTCCAAAGTCGGCGATGAACAAGTCTCCCGCCGCGTCGAGAGCCAGACCGACAGGTTCAGAGCCTCCGCCACCGCTGTACACCACAGTCTGGCAGGCAGCGGTCGTGCAGCCAGCAGGACTCTCTACAACCTCGCCATCCTTGTAGTCGCCGATGAAGAGGTTTCCCGATCCGTCGACCGCGACTCCCAACTGGCTCCTGAGGTTCGCGCCGATGTACTGCTGGCAGGCGCTGCTGGTGCAGCCTGCAGGGACCTCAACGATCTCGTTCAGGTTGGTATCGGCGATGTAGACATTTCCCGCTCCGTCTTCGGCGATGCCCTGCGGAAACTGCAGTCCAACGCCGACCGTAGACACAGTGCCGTTCGCTGCGATCTTCACCACCCGGGAGTTGCCGGTATCGGAAAGGAATACATTGCCGCCAGCGTCAGCCATCACGCCTCTGGGCCCGGAGAGAAGATAGTTTGCGGTGGTGTTCAATGTCGACTGGGTGCCGGGTCCGATGGCCGCCGCCGGACCCTGCCCTACACCGTAGATCGGTGTGCTGGCCTGGAGGTTCCCACTGTTATCGAAGAGCTTGATCGCGCCCATCCGCATGCCCGGGGCGAGCGGAGCGAAGGTGACACTGACCGTGCAACTCCCGGCGGCAACGGTGCCGCTACACGTGGTGGCGTTCGGATTGAGCTTGAAGTCGAGCCCGGAGACACCCTGTGTAACGACTTGAGGAGCGGCAAGCGTCGCGCCGTTCGGAAAGTTGTAGGTGAAATTGAAGGTCTCGCTGCAGGGAGCAGGAGTCGTCTGTCCTGCCGGGCAGACGTTCACGGGGCCAAAATACGTCTGGTTCGCATGGGGGCTGAAGGTCCACCCCATGACTTCATGTTGCTCCCAGTCGCCGCCGGTCCCGGCCGTAAAGCCAACATAAGCGGGGCTGTAGGAACCGGTCCCACTTGCAAGCTTCATGTATTGCGTGATGTCGAACGGGCCAGCGAACGCAGGAATCGATCCGGCAATGGGCGTGTGGGTCCCTGCGTTATAGGTCGCATCGAGGTAGACCCAGAGGTAATTTGCCGGTGAATCGTGCGGTCCGTTGTAGACCATCACGATCTGGTGCGGGTTGCCGTCGGCGATGTAAACAGGAGTAGAGACGGGAGAGGGCTGAAGAACAGTCACAGAACTAACTGGATTTGTGATGAGGGTGCTGGTGCCATCGCCAAGTGTGACCAGACAGTTAGGCGTTCCCAGGTGTGTCGGCGAGTTTGCGATCGGACTACCGTTGCCATCGAGGCCGCAACTCTGCAGCGCGAGGTGGTTATCGTCGTACGACGCGTTCTGGCTATTCTGTTGCGGATCCCATGAGTCGAAGAAGGTGTCCATCTCGAGGGCGACACTGTTGTCGATGCCGCCATAGCCAAGACAGCCACCGCCTCCACCAAGAACAGTTGGACCCGAGCCGGTCACCGAGCAGTTCGAGGTGGAGTCTGTTTTGCCGCCCGCTGCATTCTGCATCACGAACGCCATTCCATCCGCGGTGAAGTAGTGGCCGGCCGTGTAGTCCGCCTGAAAGTTGATCTTGAAGGTGAACCAGGTGGTAAAGCCATCTGCGACGTCCTGCGGAATCGAGAACCATGTGCTCGAAGTCTGGCTGCCGGCGTTGGGGGTTAGCTGCAGCGCATAGTTTGTGCTCCCCGCGCCACCATCCGTAGCAGCGAAGGGATCGATGGCCGGAGGGTAGAAGTCCTGGATGAAGCTGGGGCTTGCGCCTATGTAATTTGCACAGAAGAGAATGTTTGTCCCGGCGGGGCAGATATTCGAGAACGGGCTTGATGGCGCACCCTGGGGAGAGTTGAAGGTGTTGAAGTTAACCTGCTGGGCAAAGGAGTGTTGCGAAGACAACGCCATCATGACAATGCCGCACAGGAAGACGAGCACGCACAGTTGCACCGCCGAGCGACGCCCTCCCACTCTCGAGCCAACGCGGCTCTGATCGCCAGACGTCGGGGATGCAACGGACTGGTCTGCGAAGGGCACACGGGTGGCCGGGGTCGAGAGCTTGCTGGTCATCTTTAAATCTCCTGGGAAGGCGTACGGCGGGCCCGATGGCGAAGTGCTAGGAAACTCCCCGCTGAAGCGAACAAGCACCAGATCCTGGCAGCACTATCCTTCGTGACACAGAGTCAGACAGTCGACCGGATCCAGGGGAGTGGCATCGGCTTCCGGGCAATTTATCGTGCATGGATGCAGCCAGATTCTTCAACACTCATGCCAGAAAGCTTTCAGGGGAATACGGCTATAAGCTATTGACGCCATTGCGGGTTGTCAAGAAGATTGACCCTGGCAACTTCGAATTATCATTGTCGGTAACAGACTCATGGCAATCCTTCGTAACGCGTTCCCGCATTGGGAAAGGTACCTGTTTATTTGGCGCTACAATCAGCAAGCCGCTGGAACTCCCCAAGGAAGTTTATGCCCGAATCGATCGCTCCAGTGAACGCGTATATCGACGTTGTATTCCTCGACCATCCCGTGCAGACGGCTCCCATTACGGAACTGCCTTTTTATATTGGACGCGGTGTCGAGAATGGCAACCAGTTGTCGATCGATGACATGCGCGTCTCGCGGAAGAGCGTCGTGATTAACGCGGGTGGATCCGGGCTCCTGATTGAGGACAACGGGCAACGCGAGGGCGTCTTCGTGAATGGCGAGCAGGCGACGAGCCAGCCCCTTGCACACGGCGATCGGATCCGGCTGGGGACGGACGACGGATGCCAGCTTGTCTTCCGTCTACCGCCGGAGGCCGCCGCCCAGGAAGAAGCTGAGACGAAGCTAAAGCACATTCTGGGATCGATGGGAGACGACTCGGCCGAAGAACTGGGCGGCCTCAAGCTTCTGCTTGAGGCAACGTCGCTGATGCATTCGCAGCTGCCGTTGGAGTCGGTGCTGGCCACCATGCTCGACCACGCCATTGTCATCACCAGGGCCGACCGCGGGATGCTGCTGGAGCCAGATGCAAACGGCGTATTGCAGGTTATGCTGGCACGCGGAAAAGGCGGCGAGGTCCTTGAGCCTGGCACGATGAACCCCAGCCGTTCCGTGCTCAACAGCGCGATCGAACTTGGGTCGGCCGTCGTCAACGAAGACCTCAACCTCGCGGAACTGGATCTGCAGGGTGCTCAGAGTGTCGTGCGTCAGCTTCTGCGATCATCAGTCGTCATTCCTTTGCACGGAGCGCAGCGAAGGCAGGTCGGTCTTTCCACCGAGACCGCATGGAGACAGCTACTCGGCGCGGTCTATCTCGACTCCAGGCGCACTGCAACCTTCTCCGCGCTCGACCGTCAGATTCTCGATGCTCTGGGAGCGCAGGCGGGAAGTATTCTTGAGAACGCCCGGTTGATCGAGCGCGAGCGCGAACGCCAGCGCCTTGAGCAGGAGTTGAACATCGCGCGGGAGATCCAGCAGGCCATCGTTCCGCAGGGGCTGAAGGATTTCCCGCATTTCTCAATCGCCGGGATGTACCGGCCGTGTGATGAGGTTGGCGGAGACTACTTCGACGTCTTTCCGGTTCCGGATGGCCGCATCGCCATCCTGATTGCCGATGTAGCCGGCAAAGGACTGGGTGCCGCCCTGGTGACGACGATGCTGCAGGGAGCGCTTTCGGGGATGACCCTGGGCGTCGATCCGGTGAAGGTCTTCAATCACCTGAATAAGTTCCTCTGCGATCGCGGCTCGGCGGCGCGTTGCGCAACCATGTTTTTCGGGCTGCTGGATTCCAGCGGCTCGCTTGAGTTTGTCCGCGCCGGGCATCCCGCTCCGCTCTTGATGCGGCTAGGAACCGTCAGCGAGCTGTACTCCGATGGATCCTTTCCGGTGGGCCTGGTCGAGGACGCGTCCTACACCTCTGATCGAACGCAACTCGAACCCGGAGACACGCTGCTGCTTTATACCGACGGCGTAACCGAAGCCGAGGATAGAGACAGAAACCTCTTTCAAGACACGCGGCTCAAAGAAGTGCTGGGCCAGCACCAGAACTCCTCGCTGCAGACTCTCGAGGACGGCATCTTCGATGCAATCGAGAAGTTTGCCGATGGCGCGAGCCAGGCCGACGATCTTACGCTGCTTTGCGTGCGCTATCGAGGGACCGCCGCGGAGGACAGGAACTTAGTCTGATCTTGCAAGTTTTGCGGGGGCTGTTCCATGTCACTGGCACGCAAGCCAATCGTGGTAGTCGGCAGCATCAATATCGATCTGGTCGCCCGCACCGAGCGCATCCCTGCGCCGGGGGAGACCGTTACGGGAGAGGACTTCCAGATTCACCCCGGGGGCAAGGGAGCGAATCAGGCCGTAGCCGTGGCACGGCTCGGTCACCCGGTAGAGCTGATCGGTCGGGTTGGTGACGACGGCTTCGGAACGCAGCTGCGCGAGCATCTGCAAAGCGCGGGTGTTGGTCTTTCGGGAGTGATGACGAGCGAAGGACCTTCCGGCGTGGCGATCATCGTCGTTTCGCAAGCGGGGGAGAACTGCATCGTCGTGACACCGGGAGCGAACGCCTTGCTCTCGCCTCAAGACATAGACGAGAAGATCGAACTCATCCGCTCTGCGGCGATGGTGCTGACGCAGCTCGAAATCCCGCTCGACACCGTGCAGCATCTCGCAACCGTCTGCCTGCGCGAAGGCATACCGCTCATGCTCGACCCCGCGCCGGCGCGCGCGTTGCCCCAAGAATTACTGCAACAGGTGGCATGGTTCACACCGAACGAAACGGAGGCGCTGTTCTTCGCCGCCGGTGAATCCGTTTCAGATCCGAAGCTCCCCGCTGAGAAGCTTCTCAAGCTGGGGCCGCAAAATGTAGTTCTCAAGCTGGGTTCGCGCGGCGCTTACGTCGCTACCGCAGGGTACGTCCGCACCGCGATAAGCCCGTTCCCCGTCGAGCCGGTGGACACTACCGCCGCTGGCGATTGCTTCAATGGTGCATTCGCATCGGCCTTATGCATGGGAAGCGATCCTGTTACGAGCGCCCGGTTCGCCGCAGCCGCCGCAGCCCTCTGCGTGACCCGGCCCGGCGCGCAACCCGCGATGCCCACAGCATCCGAAGTGGAGGCCGCTCTCGCTAAGGCTCCGGGAAACATGAGGGACGTCTGAACTTCTCAGCCCGGGGTAGGGCCTGGGAAGAGCGCCTTGAATTGACCTGCCCCGTGATATAAACTCGGCTCTCTCAGCCGGAAAACGACAAACCAAAAAACCTGCAGTTTTCTGTCACTCTTCGCTTCAGGTTTCTGCTCATCGAGATCTGATCTTTGCTTGCAAGGAAGTCGGCCACCTTTATGGACTCTGCCACGTTTGTTCTACCGCAAGACAATCTTCCTCTGGAGCAGCAGGTCGCCCGTCTACAGGCGCTCCTCGAAGCGGCGCGGCAGGTACACTCCACCATCCAGGTCGACGAGGTGCTCACGCGTACCGCTCATATTCTGGTGCGGGAGCTTGAGATGGAAGGCGCTCTCTTCCTGAATGCTACTTCGACGGAGCCGATCGTGAGTTGGGGCAGCGTTCCTCAGGCGCCGTACCAATGCTGCCAGCGTTTTCCTCTGATCTCTCGCGAAGAGCAAGTTCTTGCCGAGCTGATCGTCGCATCGCCTGCCGAAGGGGGTGCGCTCTCCATCTATGAGCGCGACTTCATCGAGGGCCTGGTTCTCCAGACTGCGGTGGCACTTGAAAATGCAACCCTGCACGAGCGCGATGTGGAATGGGCCCGGGTGCAACAGGACCTAGACGCTGCCCGCACGATCCAGCGTTCCCTGCTTCCGACGAGCATGCCCGAGATTGCCGGCTTTTCTATCGGTGCGCGGTCTTCTACGTGTTACGAAGTGGGCGGCGACTATCTTGATATTCTCAAGCTCGCGGACGGCACTCACCTGATGGTGGTGGCCGATGTCGCCGGCAAAGGCCTGGCGTCCGCCATCGTAGCAACCAGCTTTCGCGCTTCCTTCCGGTCTCTCGCCACACAACCGCTGCCGCTTGCGGAACTGGCGGCTCGCATCGGCCAACAGCATTGGGAAGAAGGCACGGAAGCACGCCGCCGCTATGTCACCGCGATCTTTCTTCATCTCAAGATCAACGAGGGCGTCATCGAGGTAGTCAACTCCGGCCACAACCCCGGAGCGCTTACATCGCCCGATGGTACGACCCACATGCTCGAGGCGTCGGGAACTCCGCTCGGGATGTTGCCGGGCATGAGCTACAGCTCAGAGACGCTTCCCTTCCCTCCCGGCTCCAAGCTGCTCTTCTACACGGACGGCCTTACCGAGGTCTTTCGAGGAGACGATGAGTTCGGCACCGAGCGTCTCGTCGAAGCCTTCGTCGCAAACCCGTCGTGGCAGGCGCCCGAGATTCTAGAATCGCTTTGGGAGACTCTCGGATCCTTCTCGGGGAACGCACCGCAGGTAGACGACATGACCGCCCTGACGATCTGTCATCTCAATTCCCTTCAAGTCGACTTCAAGGGCCAGGAGCTCGCCAGATGATGAAAAGCGGAAGCTGCGTTGAGGTTCGAATCCCGTCAGAACTTGGCTTCGAGAAGGTCGCGATGAGCACGGCTTCGAGCATGGCCGCGCTTATGGGCTTCTCTCCCGAGCGCATCGAAGACCTGAAAACAGCGGTCGCCGAAGCCTGCATCAACGCCATGGAACACGGTAACCAGCTGGACGCCTCACTCAATGTTGGCGTCATCCTCTCGACCACGGACGACGAGCTTGAAGTTAAGGTGATCGACGATGGCGCAGGCATGGACCATCAGCCCGCGCTTCCCGACATCGACCGCAAGATGATGGGCGAAGAAGATACGCGAGGCATGGGCATGTTCCTCATCCAGGCACTGGTAGACGAAGCCGAGTGGCACCAGGGACCGCCAGGCAAAAGCTTCGTACGTCTTGTTATTCGTCTCGATAAGGAGAACCAGTAATGCAGGTTTCTACAAAGGTCATGCAGCGCGCAGCCACGGCTGCGTCCGGAGCTGCCGTAGTTATCCTCGCCTTCGCCGGCGACATTTCCTCAACCTCCAAGGATGCGATTCTCGCTGCGTACCGCGGCCTCGAAGCTTCGACCTCGCCCCTGCTGCTCGATTTCACGGCCGTTGACTACATCAACTCTTCGGGCATCGCGATCATCATCCAGATGCTGCTGGAGGCGCACAAATCCGGCACAAGATCGGTTGGGATCTTCGGTCTCAGCGCGCATTTCAAGAAAGTCTTCACCATGGTTGGAATCAGCAAATATGCGAACATCTACGACGATGAGAAATCAGCCCTCATCTAGCAGCTATCGGAAAGCTCTTTGCAGCCGATAACTTCCCAAGGTCAGCCACGTTCATTCGATTTGGCGCCGTGATTCTTTCCCTGGGTCCACACACGAGATGAGCGAGCAGTTTGTTGCGACGAGAAACCCCTCGAACTCTGAGGTTGTGCATGCACTGCCGTTTACCCATCCGGCTGTTCTCTTTCCTTATCTTGTCCTGCTGCTGGCAAGCGCCAGCCTTCTGGGGTGGATTCTTCACATACCGCTGATGACCTCGGCTCTCCCGCACTTTTCGACCATGAAGCCGAACACGGCACTCACGTTGGGCCTGCTAGCCGTCTGCTGCCGGGCTCGCGGCAGGCGGAGAGACGGAAACTTTCATTTCGGCTTTGCAGCCCTATGCAGCCTTGGAATCGCGCTGACCCTGAGTTGCGGAACGGTCATCGAATACGCGTTCGGGAGAAATCTGGGAATTGACAATTTGATCCTGGCGGTGCCGCTCGGTCGCTTCGATGACGCAGCAGGCCGTATGGCACTTGGCACTGCTGTCTCTCTCTGCCTTCTTGGCGGGTCGCTTGGACTTCTGGATCGCGCGCCGAGACTCTGCACCTGGATGCTCCTTGCGGCGAACGGGATTTCGCTTTCTGCTCTCCTGCTTTTCGTCCTGAACGGGAGTCCGCTGGCCAATGTCCCATGGCTGCGATCCCTGGCTGTCCCGACAGCCACTTCCTTGTTTATGCTTACGGTCGCGGCGCTTGCATTGCGACCGGACCGCCAACCCGTTCTGGGCCTGCTTAGAACCGGGGCTGGCGAACACAAGACACGTCGGCGAGCCATCATCTTTGCGGTGCTCTCGCTGTTCGCTTCTGTGCCCTCCGTAGTTGCCTTGCGCGGCAACATCCCCGAGGCGATCGCGACACTTATGATCCTGGGCATCTTGCTCTACTCAGCTCAGACCTGGAATGCTTACTGGCGGTTGAGATCGCAGTCCTGCGTAAAGCCGTGAGGGACACAAGGCATGCCAGCCCGAGTTGCTCGGACATCCGACAGCCAGATCGAGTTTTGCCGCTCGAAAGCGCATGGAACCGCGCTACTTCATCTCTCTACAATTTGCTCTCCCCTCCTGCGCTCTCTACAATTGAACTAATCCCGTTCAAACTGACGTTGTTCAGACGCGTCCGAACCCTTTCCGCAGTCAAGGGACTCAAATCTCGATGATCAGCACTCCCATACCTGAAGCACTTACCTTTGACGATGTTCTTCTCGTCCCTGCCTACAGCGACATCGTTCCGACGCAGGTCAGCACCACCACGCAGCTTACGAAGAACATCACGCTCTATACGCCGCTGATGTCCGCCGCGATGGATACCGTCACGGAGTCACGCCTGGCCATTGCGATGGCGCAGCAGGGCGGTCTCGGCGTAGTGCATCGCAACCTGAGCATCGAACAGCAGGCAGGCGAGATCGACAAAGTGAAGCGTTCTGAAAGCGGGATGATTGTCGATCCGGTAACGATCTCCCCCGACGAAACCATCGCCGCAGCGCTTGAGATGATGCGGCGCTTCAAGATCTCCGGCGTACCTGTAACGAAAGATCGCAAGCTGGTCGGCATTCTCACAAACCGCGACCTGCGATTTGTATCGCGAACCGACCTCTCCATTGATTCGGTCATGACGAAGAAGAACCTCATTACCGTCCCTGTCGGAACGACGCTGGAAGAGGCGGAGCATATCCTGCATCAGCATCGCGTTGAGAAGCTTCTCGTCGTGAACGACGAGTATGAGTTGAAAGGCCTGATCACGGTCAAGGACATTCAGAAGAAGCTCAAGTATCCGAATGCTGCGAAAGACGCGCAGGGTCGACTTCGTGTCGCGGGAGCGATCGGGGCGACGGGCGATTTCCTCGAACGCGCTGCCGCTCTGGTTGAAGCGCGAGCGGACGCGCTGGCTATCGATTCCGCCCATGGGCACTCGTCGCGAGTGCTCGAAGCAGTGGCTGAGGTTAAGAAGGCGTTTCCGGATGTCGATCTGCTGGCCGGAAATGTCGCCACCTATGACGGTGCCATGGCGCTGATCGACGCCGGTGCGGACGCGATCAAGGTCGGGATCGGACCGGGATCGATCTGCACGACGCGTATGGTGACCGGCGCAGGCATGCCGCAGATTACCGCAATTTCAGAGGCCTATCGCGCTGCCAGCCAGCGTGGAATCGCCGTCATTGCCGACGGAGGCATCAAGTACTCGGGCGATGTCACGAAGGCGATCGCCGCCGGCGCAAGCGTCTGCATGATGGGATCGCTCTTCGCCGGGGTTGATGAGAGCCCGGGGGAGACGATCCTTTACCAGGGCCGGTCCTTTAAGGCCTACCGCGGCATGGGATCGCTTTCCGCCATGGCACAAGGCTCGGGCGAACGCTACTTCCAGGGCAAGGAAGATATGAACGAGCAGGCCAGTACAGAGCGGCCATCGCTGACCGCGCGCGAGGGGAGCACACAGAACCGGCTGGCCAAGTTTGTTCCGGAGGGCATTGAAGGCCGTGTCCCGCATCGCGGACCGCTTGAAGCGATGGTCTATCAGCTTGTCGGAGGTTTGCGCTCCGGCATGGGATATCTCGGGTGCGGAACCATCGAGGAGCTGCAAAAGAATGCGCGGTTCATCCGTATCTCTGGCGCGGGATTGCGTGAGAGCCACGTGCACGATGTAATCATCACGCGAGAAGCTCCGAACTACCACGTGGAATAAGCAGCGGGAACACGGCCGCGACCAGACGATCCTGGCCGCAGTCACCTTCGCTTCCCTTAGCAAAGGAGCTCATGTCGTCCGTCTTTCTGCAACGACCCACCGCGCAGTCGCTTGATCGTCTCGGAGCCGTCAAGCGCTTCCTGCTGTTCTGGATGCCAGCCTTGATCGGTGTCGCACTAGTGGTTACTGAATCGCAGCCGAGGTTCTCCGCGGCAAATACCAGTTCCTGGCTGCGGCCTATCTGGGAGCGTCTTTTCGGTCCAGTCAGCTCGGCAGCGTGGGCAGAAGTCCATCACATCCTGCGCAAATGCGGCCATTTCGCCGGTTATGGAACGCTGTGCGTTCTCTTCCTGCGCGCGTGGTTGCTTACATTGGCTGGCAAAATGTCGCTGCCAGATTCGGTATGGAGATGGCGGTCCTGGTTTTGTGCGATCGCCTCGACATTTCTCGTCGGCGGTGGAGACGAAGTGCATCAGTCGTTTCTTCCGTCGCGCACGGGCCTGTTTTCGGATGTTCTCCTGGACACCCTGGGCGGGATCGTTGTGAGTGGGATCGTGCTCGCCACGAGCTGGTGCCTGCGGCGTTCTCTCCTGCGCGACTAAAGCAATGCGCCCGCGGTCTTCTCACAGACCATCGCGTCGAAGCGATGACGCGTCACAAAGGCGAGGTCCTCGTAGAGGCGGACCGCGGCTTCATTCCCTTCCGTTACGGTAAGCGTGATTGCTTCATAGCCCGCTGCCCTAAGATGTTCCATGGTGTGGTGCATCAGGGAGCGCGCGAGTCCCATGCCGCGCATCTTCGGCGCGATGCACAGCTGCGTGATGTGGGCCACGCGCGGGGCGACACGTGAGCACAGTACCAGCCCCAGCATTTTGTCTGTTTCCGTGTCGAAGAGGCTCCAGGAGGCGGTCTCTTCAAAGATTCCGCAGCCGGGAAAGCGGACGATGTTGTGCAGGAAGCGAAGAGAGCCGTGCAGCGAGCGATACTGATCGTTGATGCGGGAATCGATGTGGCCGGTGTACGACTCGTGAATCAGCTCGGCAGACGCCTGGTAGAACTTCTGCTCCCAATGGCGCACCTGCATCTTGGGGGGAAGACTGGCGGGCTGCCGTGGTCCGTGCCCATTCGATCCGTTCGAAACTTTCAAATGAGGAGTCTTTAGCTCGCATTCCATGAAGAGGCGGGGAAAGATGTTGAAGCCATGGTTGGTGAAGACGGTGTTGTTCAGGCCCTCATCGTAGAGCAGGAGTTGCGACTCGATACGCGAGATGTTCGGTGCATGCACCAGCACTTCGAGCAGATGCACGAGCAATAGACGGGTGATCTCTGCTGGCGTCTGGTTCGTTGCGGGAATCGCGTAGGCATCGCCCACGACGGCCTTCTGACCCTCGTAGACGCAGAAGGTGAAGCCACAGATCCTTCCCCTATCGAGCGCCACGAAGCCCGGAAGCACATGCGAGTCGAGGTAAGTGAGTAGCAGCTCGGTCGAGCTCTTGTAATCCCATCGCAGCCGCTTCTCCCATGCGACGGCCTCCTGCTCGAGCAATGGCCGCAACTGGCGCGCATTGAAATGCCGGATATCGAGGACCTCCAACTGCTTGACCGAAGACATTTACCCATCCACCCGGAGACTGCAAACGGAGAACTGGAACGACACTCCGTCCGTCGAGATTATAGGAGAGAGGGGCATGGGAACGCAGGCTATCGACCGCAGGAAGCGGTCTGGTCATCATTGCCGGGCAAAAACTCGATAAACCTCAAACCCCTGTGCGTCATAAAGAAAGAGCGGCGTGTAGACCCTGCCTGTAAGCCACCGGTTGAGCGAGTCGGTGTCGCTGGCGCGGATGACGAGAAGATGTTCGGCGTCGGGCACTCCGTCCTTTTCGTAGTGGACGAGCCGTTCGTTGCGGTAGAAGGCGAGGCCGTAGTCCATGTCGCGCTTGATGGATTCAACGGCGACGATCTTCTCGTTCGGTGCCTGGCGAGCGATCTCCTGTGCCAGCGGACGGGCGGAGTAGTTCAGATCGAGTTCTCGCCCATAGAAGCCAAGCAGGAAGACCAGCATCGCCAGCACAGGAACCAGGGTGATGCGGCACAACTGCGGGATGCCCCAGCGGCGTACGGTAAGAACCACGACGAGCAGCGTTGCGATTGCCGCGACACACGCGATGGCCAGCCACTGCTTCGAGGGGACGAGAGTGTCGTACTTCATGTGCTGCGGTGCCAGCACGAGTACGAAGACCATCAGCCCGCAGCAGGCGCCATGCGACCAGAGCAGCCAGGGCGCTATTCCTCGCTGGCGGATGCGGTTGAGATAGTCGCCGATCAAGATTGTGAGCGGGGGCAGCGAAGGCAGGATGTAACCGGGCAGCTTCGATCCCGAGAAGGAGAAGAAGAGGATGGGAAAGATGGCCCAGAGAACCAGAAACTCCGGGAAGGCATCGCCTGCGCGAGAGTGGCCGAGATAACGCAGCGGCTTGCGGCGAGCGGACCACTCGGCAATCGAGACCTCGACCCCGTCGACCAGAGCACGAATTCCAAGCACCGTCCAGGGCACGAGCGCGATCAGGAGGATGGCGAAGTAGTACCAGAAGGGTTGATGGTGCTGGTAGCGGTTGGTGGCGAAACGTTCCAGGTTGTGTTCGAGAAAGAACTGGCGATAGAAGGTCGGGTTGCGCCGCTGGACCGCGATATACCAGGGCAACACCATCAGCAGGAAGAGCACCATGCCCGGCCACCAGAAGGTGCGGCGTAGGACGGCCCACTCTTTTCGCATCCCGAGAAAGAGACAGATGATCGTAAGCGCCAGAAAGGGGGCGACGGGTCCCTTGGCCAGAGTGGCGGCGGCGCCGAAGAAGTAGAGGTCGAAGAGCCAGAACTTCCTGCCCGTCTCGTACCAGGCATACCAGCCAAGCATTCCGATGCAAAAGGGAGCAGCAAGCTGCATGTCCGTCGAGGCACCGCGAGCGAAGGCGGCGATGCCAAGGCAGGAGGCCGTCACCAAGGCGGCATCGAGATGCCCGCCGGGGCGAAAGCGCCGCATGTGCAGAAAGACGAGCACGATCAGGAAAAATGCTCCCGACGATGAAGGCAGGCGCGCCGACCAGTCGGAGACGCCGAACTCCTTGAAGAAGCTCATCGCGCGCCAGTAATAGAGCGCCGGCTTTTCTAGCCACGGCTGGCCGTAGAGGATCGGCGTTACCGTGCCGCCTTCGAGACAGTGCAGCGAAGCCTGGAGGTCTTCGAAGCGAAGGCTCCGGGGGAAGACTTTTGCCTGCGCCTGGTGGCAGGCCGCGGAGTGAGCTTCGAGCATCTCGCGGGCCACCTGCGCGTACCGCGGCTCGTCGGCGCCGACCAGACCGAGCTGGTCGCCGCCAATGACAGGCACGAGGCCGTAGAGCAGGATGAAGAAGGTGACGGCGAAGAGGATGAGCGGTTCAATCGGTGAGGTCGCTCTGAAGCGGTGGAGAACCGCTCTCCATCCTGCAGAGGTGGCAACTGGAATCGCAACGGTTTGTGGAATGTCGTTCACAGGATCACTTCAGACTCAAAGACAGGCAGCTCATGGCGTGCAAAGCAACGTGGAAACAGGGCAATGGGATAGGCGCTAGAACTCCACAACCGATTAAGGTTATCAGAGATGGTGGATCGGCTGGAGATCGGGGTTGGGCTGCAAGGCGGCCAATTAGCCGGATTTTCCTGGAGCATCTTTTCGTGGCAGAGATTCCACAGGGTTGACATCAGGCCTGGAGTTCGGCGAGCACCCGGGAAATTACGGACTCCAGTGGGCCCGGCAACGTACAGCCGCTGGCGTTGACGTGCCCACCGCCGTGGAACGCCTCGGCCACACGAGCGACGTTCAGGTTGCCCTTGCTGCGGATGCTCAGGCGGAACTGACCGTCGGGCTGCTCGCGAAGGAAGAAGGCGGCGTCGATTCCCTCAATGGCGATCAGGTTGCCGACGATTCCCTCGCAGTCTTCCGGGGTCGCCTGGGCGCGTTCCAGATCTGCGAGTGTCACCCAGCTCCAGGCGAGATTGCCGCTGATCTGAAGCGCCGCCAGCGAGCTGCCGAGTAGCCGGACCTTGCTGAGCGGATTGGTGAAGTAAAGATCTCGGGCGATCTGGCTCGGATTGACGCCGCGTTGCGTAAGGTCGTGGGCGATGGCGAAGCTTTCGGGAGTGGTGTTGGGGTAGGTAAAGGCGCCGGTGTCGGACAGGATCGATGTGTAGAGACAGACCGCCATCGACAGCGTAATCTCGACGCCCGCCGCGACGGCGATGCGATAGACCATCGCGGCGACGGCGCACGCGCTGGGATCGATCCAGTTGACTGCGCCAAAGTTTCGGCCGCTGGCATGATGATCGATGTTGATGAGCATCCGGCCTTCGAGTCCCTGGAGCCCGGTGCGGGCGATGCTGTCGCACTCCAACAAGATCGCGGGTGCGAGAACGGTCTCATGCGGCAGAGCGGCGGAGTCGGTAAATTGGATACGGTCGAGATTCGGAAGGCTGCGGTAGATCGCCGGGGCGGAGTCAGCAAGAAAGACATCGCAGGTGCAGCCCAGTTGATCGAGGATCTCCGCCATCGCGAGCGAGGAGCCTATCGCGTCGCCATCCGGGCGCGCGTGGGACGTGACGATGAAGTGCGGATGCTTGCGGAAGACAGCGAGCAGCTCGGCGATGGACGCCGCCTCCGTTGTTTCGGCGAGGGGAACATCTGTTTCGATTTCTTCCTCGATAGCGCTTAGCAGGGGAAGGGATTCAAGATTCATGATTTTGCCGCCGGTTCCAAGGCCGGTTCCAAGGCCGGTTCCGACGTTGTGACAGCCGCGGCAGCAGCTTCCCGTTTCTTCTCCCGCTTCTTAGCGCGGCCAAGCAGCTCTTCCATGCGGCCAGTCATCTTCTCCGACCGGTCGATGGCGAAGGTAAGGTCGGGTACGTGGCGGACGCCCATGCGGTCCCGCAGAGAGGAGCGGATGAAAGCGCGGGCAGTCATGAGAGCGGCGAGGGTCTCGTCTTCCTCTTCGGTGGTTCCATGCACAGCGACAAAGACCCGGGCAGACTTGCCACCGGGGGCGAGCACCACGTCGGTTACATGGCAGGGCGCGATCCGCGGGTCGGAGAGTTCGCCCTCGAGCATGGCGCCAATCTCGTCGGAAAACGTGCTGGTGACGCGGTTACGGTGATGAGTTCTTCCTCTTTGCTCGGGCATCGGTATCCTCTGATGCTAAATCGTTGAGGTGTGCAACACCAGCGGAGAGTCTCCGATCGCTGCTTTCGGGTTGAGGCAGGTTGCTTGGGACTGTGCCACTCTGCCCCTCGTACTCTGGCCTGGGCACAGCAGTTTTAGCGCGATTCATCAGCGAGCCTGCTGGTTACCGAAGATTCCCTAAAGTTCTGCCGCAGTTCTGTTGAGTGCCGTTACACTCAGCCCGAACCTAAAACAAGCGTTTCTGATCTCTGAATTCTTGGGCGGAATATAACTCCGCCCGGTGAATCCAAAGATCACCCAAATCAGTATTTAGAGCGGCTCCTGTCTAAACTAGCCCAGAAAAGGTGTGTGTTGCGCATCCAAGTCCTTGCCCGGTTTCTACTCTCCTCATCCCTGCTCTTCGGAACATTCCTCTCCGGCTCCTCCCAGAACATCGCTTCAGATGCTTCCCAGGCCACAGCCTATGTTCCGGCCCGCGTCGTGGAACGCATCGACGAAAACAGGCTGGTGAAGCTGACCGGGAATACGCATCCGATGGCTCGCGCAGAAAGCGACCGCGGTTCAGCCGACACAAACCTGGTCCTCCGTAAGATGGTCATGGTCCTGAAGCGAAGCGCACAGCAGGAAGCCGATCTTGCGGCATTCAATGAGCGCCAGTACGACCCCACCTCTCCTGACTTTCATCGCTGGCTTGATGCCGAAGAGTTCGGGAGACTGTACGGTCCCTCCGATGCCGACATGGCCGCGGTCACCAGCTGGCTCAAGAACAGCGGCTTCCAGATCGATGAGGTGAGCAAGGGCCGCGTGTCGATCCAGTTCACCGGAACCATTGCAGAGGTCCAGAAGGCATTTCACGTTGAAATGCACCGCTATCTCGTGAATGGTAAAGTGCATCTTGCCAACGACCGCGACCCGGAGATCCCTGAGGCTCTCTCTCCTGTCGTCACAGGTATCGCGTCGCTCAACGACTTTTTCCCGAAGCACTACTCCCACCCCGGCAACTTCGTTAAGCGTGACCTCAAAACAGGCAAGTATTCGCTTGTTGCTGTTCCGTACGAGCCCGGCTCTAAGTTGCCACCCGGCGATGGACTTCAACAGCCGGGGACGTTCAAAGAAACGGGGAAACAGCCTTCCAACATCGTCCAGCCTGAGTTCGGCTACGTCGACGCAAGTACCGGCTACCAACGCGAAGAACTAAGCCCCTACGATGTCGCAACGATCTACAACATTCTTCCTCTCTGGAACCAGACCACGCCAATCAACGGAAAAGGCGTGAAGGTTGCCATTGTCGGACTAAGCGATGTGCAGACATCGGACTTCAATACGTTTCGCAGTTCCTTCGGGCTTCCCGCGGGCACACTGACTACGCTGCATAGCGGTGCCGATCCCGGCATAACGGACAGCCAGGGCGAAAACACGGAAGACGTGGAGATGGTCTCCTCGACCGCACCCGGTGCCCAGGTAGTGCTGGTTGCGGATGTAGATAATGCCACGACGAACGGCCTCGTGACGGCCGTCGACTACATCGTCGAAAACAAAGTCGCGCCCATCCTGACCATGAGCTACGGCGCATGCGAGCTGGAGAACGGGACTTCCAGCAACAGCATGTTCAACCAGATCTTCCAGCAGGCGGCAACGGCGGGCATCAGTTCCTTCGTCGCTTCGGGAGACTCCGGTTCAGGCGTCTGCACACGGCAGGGCGGACAGACTCCTTATGCCGACAACCTTGGTTTACAGGTAAGCGGCATGGCGTCTACACCATATGTGACCGCAGTTGGCGGAACGGACCTGCAGTGGCCCTTTACCGAGGCCGCCCATCCGATTTCGACCTATTGGAACTCCACCAATGACTCCCACGGCGCAAGCGCAAAGGGCTACATGCCCGAGATGTCGTGGAACGATACCTGCACGAATCCTCTGCTCCTGAACGTCTACACGGGGGAGAGCAGTTCAGAGACACTCTGCAATGACGCGATCAGCAGCCTGCCCGGGCTGGTCGAAATGGCCTCTGGCAGCGGAGGCGTAAGCCACTGCACAACCCCTTCCGGCACAACTTCTGCTTCGTGCTCCGGCGGTTATGCCAAGCCAAGCTGGCAGACGGGCGTGGCTGGAATTCCGAATGACGGAAAGCGCGACCTCCCGGACGTTTCCTTGTTCGCCGCCTTCGGATTTCAGAGTAGTACAGGCATCCCAGGCAGCGCTTTGCTGGTGTGCCAGGCTTCGGGATCGCCGGATACCTCCTGCGACTACAGCGATCCGAGCCAGATTGTCTACCAGGAGAACGGCGGCACCTCGGCTTCGTCGCCCTTGACTGCAGGCGTCATGGCGTTGGTCGTGCAAAAGACGGGCAGTGCCCAGGGACTCGCAAATCCGGTCTTCTATCAGCTTGCAGCGAAGGAGAACTACGCTAACTGCAACTCGAACACGGTCGCTGCGGGGAATACCTGCATCTTCTACGACACCACCTCTGGCTCAAACGCGGCAGTCTGCTATACCGGTGATCCGAACTGCGTGACCAACACCTCTGGCGACCAGGCGGGTATCCTTAGCGGCTACAAGGCGACCACCGGCTACGATCTGACCACCGGACTCGGATCGTTCAACGTCACGAATCTTGTGAACGCCTGGCCAACATCTTCAGGGACTACAACTGCGGTCACGGTAACTCCAACAAGCGTGACCTTCCCATCGACAGCCGTCGGAACGACCAGCACGACCACTCAGGTAGTCACTCTGAAGAACACAGGAACGACTGTAGAGACCATCAGCAGCGCATCGCTCAGCAATCCAACTACGACTTCGTTCTCGAAGACGACCACGTGCGGAAGCACTGTGGCCGCAGGTGCGTCCTGTACCTACACCATAAGCTTCACACCCAGCAGCGCGGGCGCCCACTCCGGCACCCTTACGATCCAGGACACCGCCGGGACACAGACGGTCTCGATGAGCGGCACGGGCGTCGCAAGTTCGTTGACCGTGACTGCAACCCCCACTTCTCTTACCTTTGCATCGACCGCAGTCGGCGCGACAACTGCTGCCCAGGCCGTCACGGTGAAGAATACCGGGACGAGCACCGTAACGCTCGGGACGGTGTCGTTCACAGGCACGAACGCGAGTTCGTTCCTCAAGTCTGCCACGACTTGCGGGACGTCTCTGGCAGCAAGCGCAAGCTGCACCATCTCGGTGGAGTTCAAACCAGCGGCAGCGGGCGCGCTCACCGCTTCGCTGTCGATTGCGGATAACGCAAGCGGCTCGCCCCAACTTGTTGCTCTCAAAGGCACAGGCGTGGCTTCCGCTCTAACCGTGACACTGTCTCCAACGTCCATCGCGTTTCCAAATACGGTCACGGGAGTGGCGAGCAGCGCGCAGACTGTGACGCTTAAGAACACGGGAACGGCAACCGTCGGCATAACGTCCATCGCACTCACCGGCAACACTTCGTCCTTCGTCGAACTCAACAGCTGCGGAACGACCCTTGCTGCCGGCGCATCCTGCCCCATCTATATCTCCTTCCAACCCGCAACCGCAGTGGCCAAGAGTGCGACAGTCAGCGTCACGGACACAGCGAGCGGATCACCTCAATCAGTGGCCCTCACCGGCACCGGAACGGCAGCGCCCACGGTGAAGCTGAGCGCCACCAGCATCACCTTTCCCACAACCAAGACCGCCACAACCTCAGCGGCGCAGACGATCACAGTCACCAACAGCGGCACGACGACTCTTGATCTGTTTTCCATTACTCTCACAGGCACCAATCCGACCGATTTCCAGTCGCTGAACAACTGTGGGACGACCCTTGCTCCGAATGCAGCTTGTTCGGTGTATGTCGCGTTCAAACCAGCTTCAGCAGCCGCCTTCAAAGCGACGCTGAGTATTACGGATAATGGCACTGGATCACCGCAGTCGGTGACACTGGCCGGAACCGGAAACTAAGTTGAAATAACTTGATGTTGAATCACCGGCCAGGGGAGCGATCCTCTGGCCATTTCTTTTGAGACCTTCAGATCGACCGGCTCGCCCGATCCTGTCAACCCCCAAGCCGTCTGGAACGCTCCTAAACCATACACAAGAATCGAGTTGACACAGAAACTTATTTGGCCAAAGGATACCCGCGATCTGCGACAATAGAGGTAAGAAGTAAATCTAAAGCCCCGGCCACCCGCCGGGGCTTGCCTTTTCCGCTCCACGTATCTTACGTCTCCAGTAACTCCACTGTTTTGACGAATTTGACCTCTAACTCTTTTGTTTGGAACACCGGTCCGCAGGAGCCCGAGCGCAACCCCCTGTCTTTTGACGAATTTACCGAAATCGATCTCGAAAAAACAGATCAGTACCGCGCACTTGCTGTGCCATTCCGCCTTCACCCGGAAGGAGCCCATCATGCCTTACGAACTTTGCCGCCACGTCAAGACCAACGGCAGGCGCTGTGGATCGCCCGCACTCACCGACGGAATGTGGTGTTACTTCCACCATCGCCTGCTCACTCGGCATCGCAACCTCAACACGCCCGGAATCGGCACCGTTCCAGTCGACCTGAAACTACCCCCTCTTGAAGATCACGAATCGATCCAGGTTGCTCTCTCTCTTGTCGCCGACGCCATCGTCACAGGCACCTTGCCGGAAAAACGTGCTGCGGTCCTTCTCCGGGCCATCGGTCTCGCCTCTCGAAACGCGCAGGATATCAACACCGAGCCGTACGACGTCGACCGGATCGTCCGCGCCTACCTGCTCACTCTCGATGGCCTTTCGCTCTCCACCCGCCGCATGAACGACGACTCCAGGCCACCCGCCCGCCCACCCGTGCCCCGAGAGTCCAATCAGCCCGAGCCAGAATAGCCCCTCACAACAGAAGTTTCGAAGATAGACCAAAGCAACGGCCAGAGGATTAATCCTCTGGCCGTTGTTGTTTGGTGATCCGAAAGTTGTTAGTTGGCGAGCGTAGCTTCGGCTGCTTCCACCGTCTTCTCCGCTGCCTTGGCAGCGGCGAGTTCAGCGAGCTGCTGCTTCTTGAGATTGGCAGTGTTCTCGCCAAGCTCATCCGCCATCTTCTCCGTGGTGAACGTTTCAATGATGTCGCCGACGCGAATGTCCTTGTGGCCGGCGAGATCGATACCGCACTCAACCCCTTCGCGGACTTCCGCAGCATCATCCTTGAAGCGCTTGAGCGAGGAGATCTTGCCCTTCCAGACCTCCACACCGTCGCGCATCAGACGAGCCTGGGCGGCGCGCTTGATCAGGCCATCGGTTACGCGGCAACCGGCAATCTGGCCCACCTTGGTGATCTTGAAGACGTTGAGGACTTCGGCGCGGCCAGCGTAGTTCTCCTTGTAGACCGGTTCGAGCAGGCCGTACATCGCCTTCGTCATCTCATCCTGCAGCTCGTAGATGATGGAGTGGAGACGGATCTCGACGTTTTCGCGCTCGGCCACTTCGGCCGACTTGCGATCCGGACGAACGTTGAAGCCGATGACCACAGCGTTCGAAGCAGACGCGAGCAGGATGTCGGATTCCGTGATAGCTCCGACCCCGGAGTGGAGGACGCGAACCCGGACCTTCTCGGTGGACATGCGCTGAAGCGAGTCGGCCAACACTTCGACCGAGCCCTGCACGTCGCCTTTGAGAATCAGGTTGAGGTCCTTCATGCCAGCCTGCTTGATCTGTTCGGCGAGGCCTTCGAGCGAGACGCGCGAAGACTTCGCGAGCTGGGCTTCGCGTTCCTTCATCTTGCGGTACTGCGCGATGCCCTTGGCCTTATCGCGGTCTGCCATGACGAGGAACGTATCGCCAGCGTCAGGCATGCCTTCGAGACCAAGAATCTCGACTGGGGTGGAAGGACCGGCTTCGGTGATGGGCCTTCCGCGGTCGTCGAACATGGCGCGGATCTTGCCGAAGGTGTTGCCGACAATGTAGCTGTCGCCAAGCTTCAGCGTTCCGTTCTGGACAAGGATAGAGGCAACCGCACCGCGGCCACGGTCGAGCTTGGCTTCGATCACAGTACCGACGGCGGGACGGTCGGGGACGGACTTCTGCTCGTTGGTGTCGGCGACGTAGCAGATCATCTCTTCTAAGGCATCGAGATTGAGGCGCTGCTTGGCGGAGACTTCAACAAACTCCGTGGTGCCGCCCGTTGACGTGGATTGGACACCGCGTGCGGCAAGCTGCTGGGTGACCTTGGACGGGTTGGCGTCTGGCTTGTCGATCTTGTTGATGGCGACAATGATCGGCACGTTTGCAGCCTTGGCGTGGTCGATGGCCTCGATGGTCTGGGGCATGACTCCGTCGTCGGCAGCAACGACGATGACCACGATGTCGGTGACCTTGGCTCCGCGGGCACGCATGCGGGTAAAGGCCTCGTGACCCGGGGTATCGAGGAACACGATCTCGCGACCAAAGGCTGGCGAGTCGGGCTTGGTGATCTTTACCTTGTAGGCACCGATGTGCTGGGTGATGCCGCCGGCTTCGCCACTGGCAACGTCGGTCGAGCGAATGGCGTCGAGCAGCGAGGTCTTACCGTGGTCGACGTGACCCATGACGGTGACGACTGGCGACCGAACAACCTCGACCATGCCGGTGGTGTCTTCGAGGAAGCCTTCAATGGCCTCGTTCTCAAGCTGTTCTTCGACCGAAATGACAGTAGCGTCGGCACCAAACTGGCGGGCGACATCTTTAACGAGTTCGCCATCAAGCGACTGGTTGACGGTGACGAAGACACCCTTCATGAGAAGGACGGCGATGAGGTCCTTGCCGCGAACATCGAGCTTCTCGGCAAGGTCCTTCACCGAGATCCCCTCCGTGACCGTAATGGTCTTGGTGATGGGCAGCGGCTCGCGCGACATCTGCTGGCCGCCGTAACGCGGTGGCGGCTGGAAGCCCTTCATCGGGCCTTCCTTGCTCTTCTCGTAACGCTGACCTCCGCGACGCTGGCCAGGACGGGCCGCAGGGCGCATGCCCTCGCCAGGACCGGGCATAGCGCCGGGAGCAGCACCGGGTGCACCGCCAGGACGCGCACCGAAGCCGGGGCGCGGCGGGAAGCCGGGACGGCCAGGAGCTCCGCCGGGAGTGAAGCCAGGACGAGGTGCTCCGCCAGGGCCGCCTGCGAAACCGGGACGGGTCGGGTGCATGGGACGGCGTGCACCGGCAGCCATGCCAGGGCCGCCCATGGGGCCGCTGCTCTGACCGGGTCGCTGGAAGTTGCCGGCACCGCCGGGCCCGCTGTTCTGGCCGGGACGTGGGCGCTCGAAGATAGGCCGGTTGCGCGGCGGAGCTCCCGGAACAGGCGCGGGTGCGGTATAGATAGGCCGTGGTCCGGTCTGCGGCATGATGACCCGCCGTGGTGCCGGACCGGGGGGCGGAGCCGGTGCAGCGGCCTCCGCCGGAACTGCGGGTGGAGCCGTGGCGGAGGAAACAACGGGAGCCGCGGCTTCAGGTGCCGGGGGCGCCGCAACAGTCGTGGCTGGGGCCGCAGCAGGTTCCGCAACCGGAGCGGAGGCGGCTGGAGCGATCGCCACGGGTGGCGGAGTCGGTGGAGCGACAACAGGAGCGGAAGGCGCCGCAGCAACAGCCGCAGGAGGGACTGGGACGGGAGGCGTAACCGTAACTACGGTCGGACGGGAGGCCACCGGCTGCGCCGTGATTCCGGCGACAGGAGGACGAGGTACAACGACAGGAGCACGAGGTACAACCACAGGAGCGGCAGGTGGGCGAGTTGCGATGGCGGGAGCAGACGGAGGCGTCGGGGCAATGATATTGGCGCCCTGGCGCGGAAGAGGCACAATGCGACGTGGCGCCGGGGGCTCGACAGCCGGAGTGATGGCAGCCCGCACGGGCGGTTGAACCGCAACAGAGGGACGCGTGGCGGCGGCGGGTGCAGCCGAAACCCCGGTAGGCGCAGCCACAACGACAGGGCCGCGCTGTGGCGGAGCGTTGCGGGCCGCAGCCTCGGCATTGCGCCGCTCCAGAATCGCCTTGAGCGCGTCGCCGGGCTTCGACACCTTCGAGAGATCGAAGGCCGGAACCGCCTTCGAGGCCGCTGCCCTGCCGCTTGATCTACCGCCATTTTTGAAGTAGTCGCGCACCCGCTCGGCCTGGTCAGGCTCGATAGAACTGGAGTGTGTCTTTCCGGAGACGCCGATCGCCTCAAGCGCGTCCAGAATGGGCTTGCTCTTTACTTCCAGTTCTCTTGCTAAATCGTTAATTCGAACCTTCGTCATCCGTCCCTTTTCGCCTTCCGCGCCACTTAGCTGCTCATATCAGCCTCGCCGTAGAAGGAATGGTTGCATTCTCTATTATCGCTGAATTCAGCGGTTTTATATTCCTGAATTCGCGGCTTTGCGAAGCAGGCAATTCGATATGCGCGCGGTTGGACTTACTAACCACGTCCGTGCCCTTCAGTAATGTCGCTGTCGATGCCCTCGTCCGAAACTTCCTGCGATTCTGCAACCAGTTCGTCGATAGCATCGTTGTTCAATTCGATTCCGGATTCGCGGTTATCTGCGTCAGAAAATCCATCGTTTGCGGAGTTGATGTCTTCAAGAGCAGCGAGATCTTCGGCCGAGAGATTCTCAACCTCCGAAGCTTCGCCCATTCCCGCCTGCTTGGCGAAGATTTCTTCCGGTGTATCCACTCCACTGCTCAGTTCGTTGGGATCCTTTGCCACTGTGTTCTCCTCTGGATTTGTCTCTCGATTTGTCTCAAGGCTCGAGGCCGCTACTTCTGTATCCGGTTCCGTACCAGGAGCCTCAGCTTCAGATGCCGCTTCGAGCGCGACCGGACGTTCCTCACCCTCTTCGTAATGCCCGAAGTAGTGGCGGACCGCGGTCGAGATCTTCTCAACCGTCTTCTCGCCGATGCCGGGCACCTCTTCAAGCTGTTCGGGAGTCATGTCAGCAAGCTCTTCAACCGTCGTAATGCCGGCGGTGATGAGCTTTTCGAGAATCTGGTCACCAAGTTCGGTGATCTGCTCGACCGGGGTAGTCGGGCCGTGGCCCATGGCGTGCATCTGCTGCTCGACTTCCTGGCGCTTCTCTTCCTCGCTCTTAATGTCGATCTTCCACTGCAGGAGCTTGGCGGCAAGGCGTACGTTTTGGCCCTTTTTGCCAATAGCGAGCGAAAGCTGGGTGTCATCGACGATCACTTCGATCTGCTTGTCTGCGAGATCGACGATGGAGACCCGGGCGACCTTGGCGGGTTGCAGCGCCTTCTCAGCGAAGGTGGTGATCTCTTCGGAGAACTCGATGATGTCGATCTTCTCTCCGCGAAGCTCGCGGATGATGGACTGCACGCGCATGCCCTTCATTCCAACGCAGGCGCCGACTGGGTCGACGTCCTTGTCGCGGGACATGACGGCGATCTTGGTGCGTTCACCCGCCTCGCGGGCGATGGCGCGGATCGTGACGGTGCCGTCGTAGATCTCCGGAACTTCACTCTGGAAGAGGTTCTGAACGAGGGCGGGAGCGGCGCGGGAGACGATGACCTGGGGGCCTTTGGCGGCACGATCTACACGCAAGAGCACAACCCTGACGCGCTCGCCGACAGAAAACTGCTCGAGGCGGGACTGCTCGCGCTTGGGCATCCGGGCCTCGGCTTTACCGAGATCGAAGATGACGTCCATCGGCTCAAGCCGCTTCACCGTCGCATTCAGGACCTCGCCAGCACGGTGGTTGTACTCAAGAAACACGGTGTCGCGTTCGGCTTCACGGACCTTTTGGAAGATGACCTGCTTGGCCATCTGGGCGGCGATGCGGCCAAGCGGCGTGGTGTCCTTATAGAAGCGGAGTTCGCCGCCGACTTCGACGTCGGGCGCGAGTTCACGGGCCTGATCGAGGGTCATCTGGTTGATGTCGTCCTCGACCTGCTCCGGGGTCTCGACTACCGTCTTGAAGACGTAGGCGCGGATCTCGCCGGTCTCCTTGTCCATCTCGGCGCGCATGTTCTCCTGCGTTTTGTAATACTTGCGCGTAGCGAGGGCAATTGCGTCCTCGACAGCCCCGACGACAACTGCGGGCTCAATGCCCTTGTCGCGGCTGAGGGTCTCGATCGATTGGTATAGAACACTTGCCATTTTTCGTTGTCCTTACTTGGTGCGGTAGTGCGGAATGCGTTGTCAGTTCTCAGTAATCCGGTCTAAGTTACGGCGGAGGAAAGCGCGTGCCTCCGCGGCTAGAGTCGTAATGACTTCTGTTTCCGTTTGGGCCCGGCTGAAGCCCCAAGCAATACGTTCCGTGCAGCGTGCAAAACTTGTGTGACTAGATTTCGGCCACGAGGTTAGCTCTTTCTATATTTGCTAACGGGATGGTCATGGTCTGCCCGACCTCGGTCTTCGAGCCTGGCTTGGTGGCGGACTTCTTTGCTTTACCCTTCTGCTTGACGGCGGAGAGGTCGATGGTGAGCACTCCATCGGTGAATGCGGTGAGGCGGCCGAGCCAGTGACGATTGTTATCGATAGCCTTGAATGTCTGCAGCTTGATCAGGCTGCCGGAAAAGCGCTGGAACTCTTCGGGCTTCGAGAGCTTGCGTTCGAGGCCGGGTGAAGAGACCTCCAGGGTGTACTCTGCGCCGGGAATAAGGTCTTCGACGTCGAGCATGGTTCCAAAATCCCGAGCGAAGTTCTCACAATCTTCGTGAGTTACGCCGGAGAGCCTTTCGACGGGAACTCCGCTGGGAAGTGATTCAAGAACATCAGGAACCTCTCCGGATGCAGCGAGTTCGGCGAGCTTTGCTCGGGCCTCAGCGTCCTTCTCGATAAAGATGCGGAGAGTGCGAAATTTAGCTCCGCCGCTGAATTCGAGATCGACGAGTTCAAGGTGGTGCGATGTGGCAACTCGTTCAGCGACTGCCCGTATTTGGTCTAACTGCACTGCCATAATTTATCTGTAACTCGTTCATTCAATTACGCTTATTGCATCGTGCAGGGCCGCTTTGTCGAATGCCTTTTAGAGCAAATAAAAAGTGGGCTTTGGCCCACTCGTCTCTTCCGTCATTTCCCGGTGCGGTCACGGATCGTGCTGTAACGACGGAACAAATTCGCTTGCAAGTTAGATACTACACCGATGGGGGACGGGATTCAACAGCGAGAGGATCGGCCGCGCGGCTTGCCGGAATAATGCGCCGGTTAAGTCGTGGCACTCATCAGAGTGGAACGACTTATGGAGAAGATCGGCATGACACAGCAGGAATTGATGGTGAACGCGGCTCTTTCGAACTGGAAGCTGACCGTCAAACGGGCAAGCGGAGTATTCGACGTGCTCTCAGACGAGCAGTTCCATGAACCGGTGGCTCCGGGCAGGAACCGGCCTGTCTACCTGTTGGGCCACCTTACAGCGGTGCATGACCTGATGCTCCCTTTGATCGGATTAGGAGAGCGGCGGCACCCGGAACTCGACGCGGTGTTCCTCTCAAGCCCGGACGGGACGATTGATCCCTTGCCCCCGGTCTCTGAGTTGAAAGGGTACTGGGATGAGGTAAATGGGCTGCTGCAGGAGGGATTTACGGCGACGACGCCGGAGCAGTGGTTGCAACGACACAATTCGATGACGGACGAAGACTTTTTAGCTGATCCGACGCGGAACAAGTTCAGCGTTCTGCTAAACCGGACGAACCATACGGCGTTCCACCTGGGGCAGCTTGTGTTCGCGAAGAAAAGAGCGTGAGGGTGGATTCGCCATCGCACCCATCGCGGATTACAGGATCACGATGGATGGGGCGTCCGGGCCCTCGCGGCTGGTCAGGTGTAACGGGCTGTGCATAATTAGCTATTAGCGACAAGGACTGCCTGGCCGACGTAGGCATCGTTGGTGACCTGGCCGACGAGGAACGCTGCGAGGTCGGCGCGGGTGATCTTGTGGCCTGTCGTGCCTGGCGGAATGACGGTGTAGGAGCCGGTTGCGGGATCCTCGGTAAGCATGGGCGGACGAGCTATGACGTAGTCGAGGCTGCTCGCCTCAACTTCGCTTTCCATGGCGGTCTTGTCCTTGGTTGAGCCGCGAAGGAAGGTCGGCATGAGGAGGTACTCGTACCAGAAGGGTGCCTGGTCATGGCTCTCGCCGATGCCCATCATGGAGACGACGACGAGGCGGCGCACACCTTCGGACTGCATGGCGTCGATAATGTTTTTTGCGGCGGTACGTTCGAGCTCGGTCTCCTTGTAGGGAGTCTTGCCGCCAATGGTGTCGATGACAGCGTCTTTTCCAGAGATGGCGGCGCGGACAGCTTCAGCATCGCCGGTATCGCCCACTGCGATGTCTACTCCGAGCCGCTGTTCCTTGCTGCGGTCGCGAACGAAAGCGGTTACGGTGTGGCCTGCTTCGACGGCCCGCTCTACGACCAGCTTGCCGGTCTTCCCGCCTGCTCCAAATACGACAATGTTCATGCGCTTCTCCCGATGACCCGACGTGGGGATTGGATGCAGGAGCGGGCAGTGGCGCTTGCTGGTGCTGCAGGAATCAGGAGGCTCTTCGTCCGGCAGCAGCAGGGCTATCAGGTCGCGCCTTCAGCACTCTTTCTTGCTCTCGCCCGTAGGCTGCTATCGGACGGAACTGCGATTCTGGAACCAGTATTGCTCCAAATCAGCACGGCTATGGCACCGGCTTTCGTTATCAGGACTGGGTGTCGTGAACGAGCTTGATCTCTTCAGGGGTCATAAGGTGGTCGAAGGTGTCGGGTGGAATGAGCTTGCCGTTGTACTTCTCGACGATGGCAGGCATCTTCTCGATCATCTCTGCTTTGCTGGCGTCGTCGATGGCGGGTGAGGGCGAATCTTTACCGGCCACGCGTGGGCCAATCTCGAGGAACTGACGTTCGAGGCCCGCGGGAGAGACAACACAGAAGAGGCGCGCCGGTGACTGGCCGAGGTTATAGAAGACATGCGGAGCCCAGCTCGGAATCGCAACCGCCATCCCGGTCTTAGCAAGGGCACGGATCTCGCGGCAGAAGACGGTCACCTCGCCTTCGGCAACGTAGAAGGTCTCTTCGGCTTCGTGGGTATGGGGCATCGGGCCGTCGCCGGAGGGCACCCACATGTCGATGAAGGCGAGACGCTCCTGGGTATTTGAGCCGCTGATCACCATCGAATAGGTGCCGGTCCCGATGCGGACATTCGCACGATCTTCAGGAGCGGAGACAAAAAGTTCGCGCTCTGGATTTGAGGCCGGATGTTCTTCTGGCATTGAGTCTTCTCCTTGTACGCAGTGCTTCCGCTGAGACACAGGATTGATGCTGCCTGGTGAGATGCACCTGCGAGGAACAATGGCCGAGTGCCAGCGGCGCAACCGCAACGTCGACCGCAACTGCAGGAGAAATGGTCTCCTTCGCGAGGATGAAAAAAGGTGAACAGGCGACGGCTCGAAGATGCCTGGGTTACTTGCGCTTCCAGCGGACACCATCTTTGCCGTCCTCGAGGAGGATGCCCTTGGCAAGAAGGTCGTTTCGGATGGCGTCGGCGCGGCCGAAGTTGCGAGTCTTCTTGGCTTGCGTTCGTTCGGCCACGAGGGCGTCGATGTCTGCGTCCGAGAAGGCCAGTTGGGTGACGAGGGAGGGGGCGACCTCGTCCATGCGATCTTCGCGCTCGGCCCAGGCTATGGCGGCGCGGGTGATCGCGGCGTCGTGGTCCTCGAGAACGGCGAAGACGCCGTCGAACAGGCTTAGGACCGCCAAAATCTGCGTCGCGTTTTCTGCGAGCAACGCACCGGCGTCGGCGGCAGAATTCGCGGCGCGGACGAGATCGAAGATGGCGGCGCGGGCCTCGGCGGTGTTGAGGTCGTTTCTGAGCGAGGCGGTGTACCCTGCGCTGGCCTTGGCTGTGGCGGCGGCAATGTCTGCGTTCAGGCCGGGAGCAAAGCCGCCCTTGAGCATGCGCTGGTGAAAGGTGCGGAGGCGGTCGATGGCGTTGGTGGATTCAGTAAGGCCATCGAAGGTGAAATTCAGCTGATGGCGGTACGGTACGGAGATCAACAGGAAACGGATGGCCGACGCGCGGTGGCCTTTGAGCAGGAGGTCCCGGAGAGTGAAGAAGTTGTTGTCGGACTTCGACATCTTCCGGCCCTCTACCAGCAGGAAGCGAACGTGCATCCAGTGGCGGGCGAAGCAGTGGGGGCTGTCGCCGGACTGGGCTTCGGATTGGGCGGCTTCGGATTGGGCGATCTCGTTTTCGTGGTGCGGAAACATGAGGTCCTCGCCGCCGGCGTGGAGGTCCAAGCAATCACCCAGATACTTCGTAGCCATGGCGGAGCACTCAATGTGCCAGCCAGGGCGGCCAGCGCCTATGGAGGTGTCCCAGTGGTGCTCGTCGCCTTTGACCGCCTTCCAGAGCGCGAAGTCCCGGGCGGCGTCCTTATCATGGTCGTCGTTGTCTACACGGACGCTGTCTTCGAGACCCTCGAAGTCTTTCTTGGAGAGCTTGCCGTAATCAGGAAAACGCTCGATGCGGAAGTACCAGCTTCCGTCTTCGATCTGGTAGGCAATGTCCTTTGCTGCCAAATTTTCGATAAGGGACACCATCTCGGGGATGGAATCGGTAGCCCGGGGGAGATGCTCGGGTCGCTCGATGCCGAGCCAGTCCATATCTTCAAAGAAAGCGGTCTCGAACTTGGCCGAGTATTCGGCAATGGATTTGTTCGCGGCGGCGGCATTGCGAATGATCTTGTCGTCGACGTCGGTGATATTCATGACGTGATTGACGGCGATTCCCTGCTGCTTCAGGAACCTCCGCAGCACATCGACATGCAGAAAAGTGCGAAAGTTTCCGATGTGGCCGTAGTCGTATACAGTCGGCCCGCAGGCATACATGCGGAGAGCGCGGCCGTCGCTGGGAGCGAGGGGTTGGATTGTGCCAGAGAGTGTGTTGAAAAGTTCGAGTTGCGATTCCAAAGCCACGCGCAAGTAATACCCGCCGCCCGGGCGTTTGCGCCGTGCAGTCCACTTTCTTTGTCTTGATTCTAGTCGATGCGGGGTTCGCTGGATCAGCCGAGGCGGAGTTGAGGGTTTGCTACCAGGCCGTCATCCGCAGTTTGACCGGCGAGGAACTTTGGCCAGGCAGCCGCGCCGATCATGGCGGCATTGTCCGTTGAGAGGGCGATAGACGGAAAAGCAACGGTCAGACTGCGCCGAGCGGCTTCTTCCGTGAAACGGAGACGCAGTTCGCGGTTGGCCGCGACTCCGCCAGAGACAAGAATGTTTTTCGCTCCGAACACTTCGGCAGCGGCGAAGGTCTGGCGCATGAGGTTACCAACAACTGCGTGCTGGAAAGAAGCGATGAGGTCAAGGGTCTGCTGGTCGCAAAGGGAGACCGCATCATTGGCCGTCGTTCCAGGGGCCGCAGCGAGAGCTGCGCGACGGACCTCGATGGCGGCTTTCATAGTGTGGGTTTCGACATGGCGGAGAACGGCGGTTTTGATGCCGCTGAAGGAGAAATCGAAGACAGGGCCGACCCGTTCGGCTCCAGCTTTCTTGTTAACCGGAGCTGTGCCAGGCTTGTACTCGCGAGGCGTGATCTGGCCGAAGGTGAAAGGAACAGCCTTGGGATTGCCGTAAGGCGCGAGCGTGTCCATCCATGGGCCGCCCGGATATCCCAGGCCAAGCAGCTTGGCGACTTTGTCGTAAGCCTCTCCGGCGGCATCATCAACGGTGCGACCTACGTTTCGGTACTGCCACGCACCTTTAATAAACGAGGCCAGGTAGAGATGCGTGTGCCCTCCGGAGACTACGAGCGCAAGCACGGGACCTGTGCTTTGAGCGCGGCGTCCTGATCCCGCTTCGCCGATCGCCTGCTCCAACATCACAGCGTGTATGTGGCCTTCGAGGTGGTTGACACCGATGAGTGGAATGTCGAGACCGAAGGCGAGGGCCTTCGCAAATGTTATGCCGACAAGCAGCGCTCCTGCGAGACCGGGGCCTTCGGTGACAGCAATGGCCTCAAGGTCGGCATAAGCAATTCCGGCTTCTTCGATCGCCGCGCGCACGACCGGAACGATGTTGCGGAGATGCTCGCGCGAGGCCAGTTCCGGAACGACTCCGCCGTAGTTGCTGTGAAGCGCAATCTGCGAAGTCACTATGTTGGATAGCTGACGAAAACCCGCATGAACAACGGCTGCGGCTGTCTCATCACATGAACTTTCGATGCCGAGGATCAGGCCCGTCCGGCCTCTTTTTTGCATCTCACTACTATAAGAGGAAGTTATGTTGGCCGATCAAATTCTACTGTCTCGCACTGGTCACTATCGCTGCGCTTTGCACGTCGCAGCGACGTTATGTGGCGCTGGGCATCAAGCGTTTTTTGCAGGAGGGTGCGTTCGCGACCTTCTACTGGACATCACACCGAAGGATTTTGACATCGCTACAAGCGCTACGCCCAGCGAGGTGATGGCGCTGTTCCCAAAGACTCAATCTGTGGGCGCCCACTTCGGGGTCGTCCTTGTTCTCGACACCGACGAGGGCGACTACATCGCCACGGAGGTCGCAACATTTCGCAACGACGGGATCTATACGGATGGGCGGAGACCGGATGCCGTAAGGTTTTCGAATAATCCGCGCGAAGATGTCGTGCGGCGCGACTTCACCATCAATGGCATGCTGCTCGATCCGATCGCGTTCGACGAAGACGGAAATCTCGATACGGCGATCTTTGATTATGTCGGCGGCCGTGCTGACTTAGAGGCAAAGGTGCTCCGTGCAATCGGCGACCCGGCGAGACGGTTCGCGGAAGATAAATTGCGGATGTTGCGTGCGATCCGATTTGCAGCCCGGCTGGAGATGGTGATCGATCCGGCTACCTTTGAAGCCATAAAGGCGCAGTCGGCGAGCATTACCAAGGTGAGTACAGAACGTATCGCGCAGGAACTGACGCGGATGCTGACCGAGGGCAAAGCTCGCCGGGCCTTTGAACTACTGGATGCGTCGGGGCTCCTCACGTACGTTCTGCCTGAGGCGGCTAAGATGAAAGGCGTTGAACAGCCGCCACAATATCATCCTGAGGGCGACGTCTGGACGCATACTCTACTTTTGCTGGAGAAGCTGCCCGCAGGATGTTCGGCGACTCTCGCCTGGGGGGCACTGCTACACGATATCGGTAAGCCGGCTACGTTCACGCCGCCCAGGCCCGGGGTGGAAGGCGACCGCATCCGCTTCAATGGGCACGTAGATGTTGGGGTGCGGATGGCGGAGGTCATTCTGCATCGTCTACGGTTCTCGAACGAGAGCGCAGCTCAGATTGTCGCTCTGATCAAGAACCACATGCGCTTTGGCGACATCATAAACATGCGGCAGGCGACACTGACTCGCTTCCTGCGCTTGCCAGAGTTCGAGGAGCATCTAGCCCTGCACAGGATGGACGCGACTTCTTCCAATGGCGATCTACGCTTCTACGAATTCGCCAGGCAGCACTTTGACAATGAACCCGCAGAGGAGGTACGGCCAAAGCCTTTTGTAAATGGCCGCGACCTGATCCTGATTGGCTACCGACCAGGAACTCAGTTCAAGGAAATGCTCGAAACGGCCGAAGACGCTCAACTGGACGGCCTGGTAAACAGCCGCGAAGAGACGCTAAAGCTCTTGCGCGAGCGCTTCGGCGCTCCACCGCAGGCATTTACGTCGCTCACCTCTGCATGAGCGATGATGGACCGATGGACTGGGATCAAAGAGACACTGATGTGCTGGTGGTGGGGGCTGGAGTGGCAGGGCTGGCAGCGGCTCGGTCACTGGCCGAACAGGGAAAGCGCGTCCTGGTGCTGGAGGCTCAAGGCAGAATCGGTGGGCGCATTCTTACGCAGCGCATGGGTGACGAAGTGATCGAACTTGGCGCGGAGTTCGTTCACGGAAGGTCGCCGGATCTAATTGCGCTCATTGAGGAAGCGGGACTCGAGCTGAGGGAACGCACGGGCTCGTTCGTTCACGATCGCAGGGGTGCATTGACGGCAGACGCCGAGGACAGTGGGGACGCAGCCGATCCTTTCAGCCTGCTCGATACGCTAAAGGGACGTTCCGGCCCTGATCTTACGTTTGCCGAGCTCCTCGAGGACATGAAGATAGCCGGTGAGCCTAGAGATCAAGCTGTGGGGTATGTTGAAGGGTTTAATGCCGCGGACCATCGCGTCATCAGCGCACAGGCGCTCGGTATGCAACAGGAGGCCGAAGAGGCAATTGAAGGCGACCGCAGCTTCCACCTCACCGGCGGATATGACCAACTCGTGCGGTTTCTAGCGGCAAGATTTGAGGAGCATGGCGGCGAGTTGCGGCTGAATACGAGGGTCGATCGTATCCAGTGGCAGCCGGGCAGAGTTTTGGCAGGGACAGAGCAAGGCAGCTTTACCGCACGGAGGGCCGTTCTCGCGCTTCCGCTGGGCGTACTCCAGAGCGGGGCGGTGAAGTTTGAACCAGCAATGCCGGATCGGGTTAGCCAGGTCTTCACTCGCGATGGCCCCATACGAATGGGCAGTGCGTTGCGTTTCACAATGGTCTTCCGCGAACAGTTCTGGAAGAAACTTGCGCCGCAGCCGGCGATGGGCGAACTGAGCTTTCTGATCGCCAGGGAGAGTATGCCGCCGGTGTGGTGGACTCCTCACCCGGAGATGAGCAATATGCTGACGGGCTGGGTCGGAGGACCACGAACAGAAAAACTGGCGGGGCTGAGCGCAGAGAGAATGGCGGAGCAAGGATGCGAGGCGCTGGCGAAGATCTTCCATCACGATGCCGGGTTCATCCGCGGCCTGCTGACGGGCTGCTACACCCACGACTGGAGCGCCGACCCGCACTCGCTGGGCGCCTACAGCTACATCGCGAAGGGCGGCCTCACTGCACTCGCCAATCTGATCGAACCATTGCTGGAGACACTTTACTTTGCGGGCGAGCACACCGCCACCGACGGACACTGGGGCACGGTGCATGCGGCGCTGGGCTCGGGATTGCGTGCAGCCCGTCAAATTGCGGCTGATGACAACGAAGGCGCTGAATAGGGCCGGCAATCTCCCGGTAACCGGTCATGCGTGGCTAACGCCTTGTATCTTCCACTCATCTGAAGGACTATGAACTCTATGAAGCGCCTGCTGAACACCCCCCTTTCGACCGACACGGACCTGTACCTTGAGGTGAATGGAACCAAAATCGCGGCGCGCACCGGCGAGCTTCTGATCGAAGCTTTGAACCGCTCGGCGGGGCCGGAGGGCAGGAAGGTGCCACAGGTCTGCTATCAGCCGCAGATGGGACCGATACAGAGTTGCGATACGTGCATGGTGAGCTTGTGCGCCGCAGCAGGGCAACCTGCGAAGCTGGTGCGGGCGTGTGCTACCCCGGTTGAGGCGGGGATGGTGATCGCAACGGAAGGCGAGATGGTCGATGTCGCACAGCGTGAGGCGTTCGACAGGATCCTGCAGAACCACATGCTGTACTGCACCGTCTGCGACAACAACAATCAGAACTGCACGGTGCACAACACCACTGCCGATCTGGATGTGAAGCACCAGTTGCGTGAGTTCACGCCGAAGCCGTATCCCAAAGACATGTCAAATCCGTTCTACCGCTACGACCCGGACCAATGCATCCTTTGTGGTCGGTGTGTGGAGGCGTGCCAGAATGTCCAGGTCAACGAGACGCTGACGATCGACTGGGAGTCGAAGAACCCGCGCGTGCTGTGGGATGGCGGCGAGAAGATTGAGGGGTCGAGTTGTGTCTCCTGCGGACACTGCGTGACGGTGTGTCCGTGCAATGCCCTGATGGAGAAGACCATGATCGGCCATGCGGGTTATCTGACAAACCTGCCGCCCAAGGCACTGGACGACATGATTGAAGTGGTGAAGGGCGTCGAGCCCCCGATCGGATACGGACCGATTCTCGCGCTTTCCGAGATGGAAGCGGAGATGCGTCATGAGCGGGTGAAGCGGACAAAGACCGTGTGCGCGTACTGCGCCGTGGGATGCAGCTTCGAGGTTTGGACGCGGGACCGGCACATTTTGAAGATCGAGCCGACTACGGGGCCTGCGAATGGGATTTCGACTTGCATCAAGGGGAAGTTTGCCTGGGGGCATGTCAACTCGGAGGACAGGCTGGTGCATCCGCTCCTGAGAGATGGCGACACGTTTCGAGAGATTACCTGGGACGAAGCTCTCGATGTTATCGAGAAGAAGTTTACGCAGATTAAGAAGGATCACGGGCCGGATGCGCTGGCGTTTATCGCTTCTTCGAAGACGACGAATGAAGAAAGCTACCTGATGCAGAAGCTGGCGCGAGCGGTGATTGGGACGAACAACATCGACAACTGTGCCCGGTACTGCCAGAACCCCGCGACAACGGGCCTGCAGCGGACTGTAGGGTATGGCGGCGATTCAGGATCGATACAGGATATTGAGATTGCAGGATTGGTTCTTATTGTTGGTGCAAACCCGGCGGAGAACCATCCCGTGCTGGCTACGCGGATCAAGCGCTCGCACAAATTTCGCAAGCAGCGGTTGATTGTTGCCGACCTCCGCAAGCACGAGATGGCAGAGCGGGCGGACCTGTTCTTCAGGCCGAATCCTTCCACGGATGCGGTGTGGATGAATGGCGTGGCAAAGTACATCCTGGATCACAATCTGCATCAGCCGGAGTTTATTGCAAAGTGGGTCAATCACTTTGATGAGTATGTGAAGTCTCTCGAAACATACACGCTGGAGTACACGGAGCAGGTGACGGGTGTTCCGGCTGCGACGCTGGTTACGGTGGCAAATGAGATCGCGGCGGCAGATGGAGTTTGCATCCTGTTTGCGATGGGCGTGACGCAGCACTGCGGCGGATCGGATACTGCGACCGCGTTGTCGAACCTGCTGCTGCTGACGGGAAATTACATGCGGCCGGGTGCGGGAGCGTATCCGCTGCGCGGGCATAACAATGTGCAGGGTGCTAGCGACTTTGGATCGATGCCGAATGTTTATACGGGATATCAGAAGGTAAATGATGAGAAGGTGAGAGCGAAATTCGAAGGCGCCTGGGGTGTGACGCTGCCAACGAAGGATGGCAAGGACAATCACCAGATGATCGATGCGATTCTTGATGGGTCGCTGAGGAGTCTGTATATCAAGGGCGAGGACACGATCACCTCGGATTCGAATGCTGGATACGTGGCGAAGGCACTGGCGCAGCTTGAGTTCCTGATCGTGCAGGACATCAACTTTTCAGAGACGTGCCGGTATGCGGACCTGGTACTTCCTGCAGCGACTTCGCTCGAAAAGGACGGAACGTTCACCAACACCGAACGCAGGATCCAGCGGATCTATAAGGCGATGGAGCCGCTGGGTGAATCGAAGGCTGACTGGGAGATCATTCAACTCGTTGCGAACCGGATGGGAGCGAAGTGGAAGTACAAGCACCCATCTGAGATCATGGACGAGATTGCGGGTTTGACACCGCTGTTTGCGGGTGTGAAGTACGAGCTGCTGGAAGGGTTCCGGAGCCTGCAGTGGCCGGTGCATGAAGATGGAACGGACACGCCGCTGCTCTTTAAAGACAAGTTCAATTTTCCGGACGGGAAAGCGCGGTTCTTTCCTGTCGAGTGGATTGAGCCATCGGAGGAGACGAGTTCGACTTACGATCTTCACCTGAATAACGGGCGATTGCTGGAGCATTTCGAGCAGGGTTCCATGACCCGAAGGACGCCGGGAATTCATGAGATTACGCCCAGTAATTTTGTGGAAGTATCGCCGGAACTGGCAGCGGAGCGTGGGATCACGAGTGGCCGGCATGTGCAGTTGACGTCGCCTTATGGGCGGGTGCGAGTACAGGTGCTGGTGTCCGACCGCGTGCAGGGTAAGCAGCTTTATATGTCTCTGAATTCTGTGGAGGAGCCGGTGAACAAGGTAACGAGTTCGCACACCGACCGGGTGGTGCATACTCCGGCATTCAAAGAGACTTCGGTGTCGATGTTGGTGCTGCCGGAACAAGGAGATAACCCTCTGCCGCGAAAGAATTTTCGGTATGGGACAAGGACGCCCCAGGATGGCGTTGAGATTGAACGCAAGTGGAGACGGCCGGATTATCATGTGCCCGGGAGCAGCCCCGCAGACAAGCTTGTGCAGATTACTTCAACGCAGGTTTAGAGACGTTGTTAGGAATCGTTTTGAAGCGGGAGACGATGGCTTCCCGGTGTTTTCGGCGGTAAACGCATTCCTTCGGGAATGACAAACCAGAGAGCGGAATCGAGGATTTCCATGGCTGCACCAATTACATTCAAGCCGCTTCCGGTGGATCCCAAGAGAGAGTTGCAGAAGCGACTGGAGGCGGCTCCTGTTGAGCATGGCGAGGCGCTGCTGGTGCTTTGGGATCTGCTGCAGACGGCGCATGAGCAGGGGATCCTGGATCTGCTGGATGGCATGGTGTCTGCCAAGGACAAGATTGCGCTTACGGTGGCGAAGTATGCGAAGACACCCGAAGGGATCACTTCCATTCGGAACCTGCTGACTGCAGTGAAGATTTTAGGGTCGCTGGAGCCGGAGATGCTGGAGAACGTGGCAAAGGTCGTCGACTCGGCTACGGCGGAGCACAAGCAGGAGTTGAAACCACCCGGTCTGTTTGTCCTCGCGCGGCGCGCGGTGAGCGAGGACAGCCGGCGGGGGCTTTCGTTAATGACGCTGATCCTGGCGGGGCTCGGAAAGTCGCTGAAGTAGATTCGTCACAGCTTCAGGAGCCGCAGGGTTGCTGCATCAGGCTTGCCGTTGAAGTACTTGTCGAGAACTGCGGTGAAGGGTCCTGCGTCGTTTGCCGCCTGGTGAAAGAGGGTCATCGAGGACTTCAGTTTGAGGTCGTCGGGATAGCCCATAATGTCGCCGATGGATAGGCCTTCGAGGTTCAGCAGGGCTTGACAGCATTCGAGCAGGCGCGCGCCGAGCAGTGGATGCTGAAGATAGGCTTGTGCTTCAGTCAGCGAATCGATGGCGTAGCGGATTGCCATCGGACTTTGGCCGAGCCCTTGGATTTGCGGGAAGATGAACCACATCCAGTGGCTGGTCTTGCGGCCTCGCTTCAGTTCGCCGAGCACTTGTTCGTAGACGCCTGCCTGGGCATCGAGGAAGCGTTGCAGGTTGAAGACTGTGTTCATGACGAGAACCTCCAGCAAGACGACGATTTAACGAAAAGAATGATTTCCCTGATACACCTTGATGCAGATCTTCGGGAGGTTGATGGGTACTCTCTTCGATACCGTTTACTTCTCCCACGGCAGTTGTGACATGCGGCTGCGAGGTGGTCTGTGTTCCAATACGTCCTGTGAATCAGACTTTTGACATTGGTAGTGCCGCGACGAAGGTCCCGGTTGGGCAGGGACCTCTCTTTCTAATTGCCGGGCCCTGCGTGCTTGAGTCCGAAAGCCATGCGCGGATGCTTGCGGATTCGATACAAGCGATAACAGCGGAACTGAAGATGCCGTATATCTTTAAGGCGAGCTATGACAAGGCAAACCGGACGAGCATCCATAGCTTTCGCGGGCCGGGGTTGGTGGAAGGCTGCCGGATTTTGAAGGCGATCGCGAGTTCGACCGGGCTGCCTATGCTGACGGATGTGCATACTCCGGATGACTGCGCTCGGGTGTCGGACGCGCTGGGTGATGCGGAGATTGTGTTGCAGATTCCGGCGTTCCTTTGCAGACAGACAGACTTGCTGATAGCGGCCGCAAAGACGGGACGCGCGGTGAATGTGAAGAAGGGCCAATTTGTGGCTCCCGGCGACATGAAACATGCGGTGCAGAAAGTAAGAGACTCGGGGAACGAGCGGGTATTTCTGACGGAGCGGGGAGCGAGTTTTGGGTACAACAACCTGGTTGTAGATATGCGATCGCTGCCGATCATGAGGGAGTTTGCGCCGGTGGTGTTCGACGCGACCCATTCCGTGCAGACGCCTTCGGCGGGGAATGGTGTGAGTGGCGGGCAACCGGAGTTTATTCCGGTGCTGGCTCGGGCGGCGGTGGCGGCGGCCATCGACGGGATCTTTCTCGAGGTGCACAACAACCCGGCAGAGGCAAAGTCCGATGGGGCGAATGCGCTGCGGCTGGATGGGCTGAAGGGATTGTTGGAGCAGTTGCTGGCCGTGCATGCGGTGGTTTCGTAGAAGCGAGAAATGGGGCGGTTTGATGGTTTACGTTTCCACCCACAGCGTGAGACAAGAGCGCCATGGATGGGGCTCCCGGCGCCTTTTTATCCAACGCGGGCCGCGCTCTTAGATCAGGCGGGGACGATGAGGTCGTTCTTCCAAAGGGCGAGGACTACGTCCATCTGGGCGGCGTGGGCCAGTTCTTCTCCGGAGGTGACTTCGGTCCAGAGGGTCGTCACGGTGCGGTGGGTTCCGGCGCGGAGGAGTTCGACCGCTTTCACGCCGTAGTGAGCGTTGCGATTGGTTGGGGTTCCTTCGGCTTGAGAGATGCCTTTGACGAGGCCGGCGCCGCAGAGGCCGAGAAAGACAGACTTAGGAGCTCCCTTCTTCTGCATGTAGGGCTTTTCCGGGTAGAGCTGACGGACTGCGGTGTCCCATCGCTCGGCCGGGGTAACCTGTTCCGGTACATCGAGGCGGGCGGCAATCAGTGCTGCCTCACCGTACTTGTTCGCCATTCAAAAACCCTCGCCTTCCCTGCTCGATTCAACCGCAGGTTCCATTGTATGTACTGGAGGTCCGCGCGCGGGGAAAGCACTGTATTCTGATCCTCATGAAAGTACTTGTCATCGACATCGGCGGAACGAACGTCAAGATAGCTTCTTCTGACAATCGCGTTCCGGAAAAAATCCCCTCCGGGCCCGACCTGACCGCAAAGAAGATGGTTGAAGATGTTCTGACTGCCACCAAGGGCTGGGATTTCGACTGCATCACGCTGGGCTATCCTGGCCCCGTAAACCACGACGCTCCCATCATGGAGCCGCACAATCTCGCACCCGGATGGATTGACTTCCCCTATGCGAAGGCTTTCGGCAAGCCCTACCGCTTCATTAACGACGCTGCAATGCAGGCCCTGGGCGGGTACAAAGGCGGCAAGATGCTGTTCCTGGGTACGGGCACCGGACTCGGTTCGGCGGTCATCGCCGAAGGCTTCATACTCCCTCTTGAACTGGCCCACCTGCCCTATAAACGAGGCTGCACCTACGAAGATTATGTTGGGCTGGCGGGCTTGGAAAAGCGCGGGAAGAAGAAGTGGCGCAAGTCCGTGCTGGACATCGTAGAGCGGCTGCAGGCGGCAATGGTGTGCGATTACGTACTGCTTGGCGGAGGAAATGCCAAATTGATGAAGAAGCTTCCTCAGCATGTCATCCTCGGCGCGAACAGCAATGCCATCGAAGGTGGAATCAAGCTGTGGGAACACCAGCCTCTCCCACAGGCTCCCGTGAAAGAAGTCAGGAAGCGAAGCTAGCGAATGGCTAGGCGCACAGGAGCTCCACTCCACCGGAGTGGAGCTCCTGTGCGCTGTTGTTATCTTTACCGGCTCAGCCTGATGGCAAACTGAACGACGCGCTGCTCAGTAGTGGTGGCGGTGATGCTGCCGAACGCGGCGGAGCCGAAGCTCCCGTTTGGCTGGGCGAAGACGGGTGTGTTCGTGATGTTGAAGAGTTCGGCCCGAAACTCGGCGTCGGTCTTTTCGGTGAAGCGGGTGTGCTTCACGAGGGCCATGTCGAGATCGCGAAATGCCGGTCCGCGCACAGGGTTGCGCGATGCATTGCCCAGGGTAAACTCCGGGGCAGTAGCGAAGGCGGCGGTGTTGAAGTACCGCGCCGGACTGCGATCGTCTCCATGCAAGCTTGGGTTCGCGATAATGTTGGGCCGTTGCAGCGAGAACCCGGCGAAGGCGTTGTTATTGGTGGCCTGCGTGACGGTGACCGGCATCCCGGACTGAATCGTAGCAATGGCATTGACAGCCCAGCCGCCGAGAACCAGATTTCCGAGATAGCTTGACCCGATGCGGTGGTCGCGGCCGGCGGGAAGATCGTAAGTGGCTGCAAGCGACGTAACATTCGGCATGTCGCCGTTCGATGAGTCGCGCTCCAGGCGGGGGTTGAAGGCGTCAGCCGCGATGAGGCTGCTCGAGTTCGGCGAGGAGAGGACGGTCGACGAGAAGACGGAGGATGCATCGTCGATCAGCTTCGAGTGGGTATAGGCTGCGAGCAGATAGAGGCCATGCGAGAGGCGCTGCTCTACCTTGGCTTCGAAGGCGTTGTAGTTGGTCTCGCCTGAGTTGTTGCGGTAGGTGGCAACGTTCTGAAAGCGAGGGTAGGGTTTGAGGAGCTGGGCGGCGGCGATCGTCTTTGTGCCGATGGGGCTGGAGATGGGGACCTGGCCATAGAAGGGATTTGTGACCTTGCCAGTGAGGGCGGTGGGGTCAGTGAGGCCTATGGCAAGCTGGGCGGCGGTGAGTTGGTTGAGGTTGGAATCCGGGACGCCGACGTGGACGATGTGCGAGCCGACATAGGCGACATCGACGGAAAGGTTGTTGGTGATCTGGCGCTGAACGGCGAGGTTCCACTGCTGCACATAACCGGAGCCGGCGGTGCGGTTGGCAGTGTAAACGCTTTGGCCGAGACCAGCGTCGGCGTTGAGGGCGATGGGAGCGACCGTGGGGCCGCTGGAGAGCGCGAAGGCGGAGTTGATGCTGTCCTGGGTCTTCTGCTGGACGTTCTGAATGAAGGGAAACTGTGGCAGGGTGAAGGGCGTCGTGATGCCGGACTGGTCGATGAAGACAATGCCGAAGCCGGAGCGAACAACCGTTTTGGGATCGAGCATGTACGTGAAGCCGACGCGCGGGGCGACGTTGCCGTAGTGAAGCTGGCGGGCAGACTTCGGGTTGCCGTCTACTCCGGCGTAGTCAAGTTCTTGCGTCGCAAGGTTGAAGACTGCGCCCTGGTTGTTCTTCTCGGTAGAGGGCGAGTGAAGGCTCCAACGTGCGCCCAGGTTGAGAGTCAGGCGATCGGAGACGCGGTAGTCGTCCTGGAGGAAGTACTCCTGGATGTGGTCGCGGGGGCGGAGGGTGGAGGTCTGGAGATCGATGGAGAAGGTGTCGACCTGGCCGAGAAGGAAGCTGGCAAGGGCGTTGCCCCCGGAGGTGGTGGTGGCGGCGGCAGTCTGGGTGTCGGTGCCGGTGGTGGTGAAGGCAAAAGAGCCGGTGGGGTTGGGCGGCGAGATGGCGTTGAGTTGATAGAAGCGGACGTCGGCTCCGCCCTTGATGGAGTGGCGGCCGCGGTTGTAGTTCAGGGTCTCCTCAAACTGCCAGACACCGGTCTGATATTGCGAGAAGGTGCTGGCCGAAGGGCCGAGCTGCTGGAAGCCGGTGAAGGTGAAGAGCGGAAGAGCGTTGTTGAATGCGGCATTGGTGGGGATGCCGGGAATGCCGAGGGCAGCTGAAGCTGTGTCCGCAAGGCTGGTGCCGACGATGTTGTTGCTGCGGCGGGTATAACCGACGTGAAGATCGTTTAGGAGGCGCGCGGTGAAGGTGTGAGTCTCGTCGAAGACAACTTGCTGGCCGAGGACGTGCGAGAGGCCGGTGACTCCGCCGGTGCCGATGACCGAGCCGGTGACGGCTCCGCTGCCATCGGGGAGCGGAGTGACGGGAAGCTCGACATCGCTGAAGTAGGAGTAGCGCACAAAGGCACGGTCTTTGGTGCGGAAGGCTCCGTCGACGCGGAAATCAAACTGGTTCTGGTGGTCAGAGTCGTTGGCGGTGCGGGTGTAGTTGTTGGCCGCGCCTGCTTTGGTGGGGAGCGGGAAACGGTTGAGTAGCGCGAGTGCGACGGGATCGAAGGGCGTGGTGATGACGTCGTTTGCGAACTCCTGCCGGATGAACTTGCCGCCGACCACGGTGGTGGTTGCCGGGTTATAAATCTTCGAAATACCAGTGAAGATGCCCTGCCGCTCGGCCACGGTGGGGATGGTCGAAATGACGGTGCGGCCGATGAGCGCCTTGATTCCCTGATAGTCGCCGAAGAAGAAGAGCTTGTCGCGAACAACAGGGCCGCCGATCGTACCGCCGTACAGGTTGCGGCGGTACTCCGGCTTCTGGCCGGTGGTGGCGAAGTAGTTGCGAGCGTTCAGGTCTTCGTTGCGGAAGAACTCGAAGAGGCTGCCATGGAACGCATTCGAACCGGAGCGGGTGGCTACGTTGACTACACCGCCATTGAAGCGGCCAAATTCGGCGGGAACGTTGTCCGCTTCGATGGTGAATTCGACAATGTCGTCGATGATCGGGAAAAAGGCGACCTGGCCGGGCTCAGGCTGCAGGGCGGAGATGCCGTCGTAGAGATACTCGTTGGTGCGGGGGCGGCCACCGTTGATGCGCGGAAGCAAGGTTCCGGGCGGCAATGAGACGCCGGGAGCAAGCTGGGCGAGGTTGATGAAGTTGCGGCTGTTGAGCGGGATGGCGATGACAGTGTGGCCGGGAATGTGGGTCTCGATGTCGCTCTCTGAAGCCTGGAGGAGTGGCGCATCGGCGTTGACGGTGACTGTCTGGCTGTCACTGCCCGCGCTGAGTGTCAGATCAACGCTGATTGTTTGCCCGACCGTTGCAGTGATGCCGGTGCGGCTGAGATGCTCGAAGCCGGAGGCGGTGACGTCGACCCGAAAGCTGCCAGGGTTCAGATGGCTGAAGCGGAAGTCTCCTGCGCTGGAACTGATGGCTTTTTGATGAATGTCCGTGGAGGTTTCGGTGAGGATGATCTCGGCGTTCGGGACGACGGCTCCATTGGTGTCGATGACGTGGCCGGTGAGGTCAGCGGCGATCTGGGCGCCGGCGTTGGGCAGGATGGCAGATGCAAAGACTAAGACAAGGAAAGAAAGCTTCAGTTTCATCTAAGGGAGCTCCGGAGTGGGCGCGGCCGTGTGGCGCGAAAGAAAATTTAGGGAGATCACGCGGGTGATCCCGGGCACAGCAAAGCTGTCGCGATAATACGACTCTATATGACTGGAATCGTAGGGTCAATGCTCGCGCGGAGTACTGGTTTGACCCGATGCAGCGTCAGATGAATGACTTAGGAGGTGGAGTCGAGGCGCTCGATCATCACGTCGGTGGACTTAATGAGAGCGGCTGCGGTGTCGCCCTTTTTGAGGCGGAGCTCGCGGACTGCGTCGGCGGTAATAATGGCGGTGATGTGGGTGGATTCGAAGGCGATTACGACTTCGGCGAGAAGACCCTCCACGCGTATGCTGACGACCTTGCCGGCAAGCTGGTTGCGACCGCTGACACGGCGGTAGCGTTCGCGCGATTCGGGCGCAGGTTTAGCTTTATCCTTCGCGAGGAAAGGCTTCAGGGCGGACTCGGCAATACGGTGATGGCCGCCGGGAGTTTGGGCGGTCTTGAGCTTGCCGGCAAGGATCCACTGTTTGATGGTAGGGTAGCTGACGCCGATGTGGCGAGCGGCATCGCGTGGGGTCAGCATGTGGTCCGTAGTGGGCATGGGATCAGGTGTAGCAGGTTTGATTGACGCGTGCGAGTGTTCGCCGCCAGATTTCGTGGCAATACGGCTGGCAGAGGCAACTGACCTCCGCACTTTCCACTCACATACGATGGGAAAAAATTTACTTCGAGGATCTGCAAATGAAATTCGCAAAGATCACGGTAGCTTCGATGATGGTTGTGGGTACGGTGGGTCTCGTGCAGGCGCAGGATACAAAATCTGCTGATAAGACTTTTATAGCGGATTCGGCAGAGGACAGCTTGGCAGAGATCAACTATGCGAAGTTAGCGCTTCAGAAAAGTCAGGACAAAAACGTTCGTGAGTTTGCGGAGAAGATGATCAAGGACCACGAAAAGTTGATCGACAGCATGAAGCCGCTGGCGAAGCAGTTAGGGGTGAGGGAGCCAAGCGGACCTCCACTGACGGACCATGTGAAATACCAGGCGCTGAAGATGAAGTCTGGCAGCGACTTTGACCGTGCCTATGTGGAAGCGATGGTAAAAGACCACCATGCCGACCTTCAGAAGTTTGAGGACGAGAAAAACAAGACCACGAACGAAGAGTTGAAAGCCGCAGTTGCGAAGGGCGAAGCGGTGATCAAAGAACATACCGAAATGATCGACAACATCGCGCACATGGGCGGGATCCAGACGCCTCCCATGCCTGGTGGAGCCTAGGATTTACGTAGACGCATAATGTGAATGGCCCGCCTTTTGGCGGGCCATTTTCGTTCAGGGCTTTGAGGGATCGTATTTAGCAAGCGATTCGGGAGGGGGTACCCGCCTCCCCCCTTTTTCGCGCAAAGTCTTCAAAAAAAATACTTTAGGTCTGGACCACGGTATGCACAGTGCGGAGCTTTGACGGGTGGGCTCGGGGCTTTCAGCTCGCGTGGGCGTCGAGAGGCCGCAGTTTGTCAAGAGGATCTACTTTGCCGCAAGCTTGCGGGGGCGGCCACCGAGGGCTCCATTAGCGCGGGCGGCGGCGGCTTTGCCGGTGCTGCGGGACTTGCCGCCTTGCGCGCCGAGGCGGGAGGCCATCCACTTGCGCGAGCCGACGAAGCCTTCGAGGAGTGAAGGGACGTAGAGGTCGGCGTCGAGCTTTGGGAAGTGGATGCCGAAGCCGGAGGGTGAGATTTCGATGGTGGAGAGCTGAGCGGGAGTTGCGTCTTCCAAGCCTTGCGCGTCTTTGGGGGAGAACATGAGCTCCACTTTGGAACTCAGGGTGAGGACGACACGCTCCCCTTTGCGGTCGTAGCGGGCAGCAACGGTGTGTGGTTTAGTCGCGCGGAGTTCGGCCATCCGGGCCGTGGCTGCGGCGTATTCGTCGGTGAAGATCATGCAATGCCTTCCATGCTGCACATAGGTTCTGCAAGTGAGCGCTGAGAGGTAGATCGAGATTATGGATTCTGTTCCGGAACAAGACAAAAGCGCTGAACCGCGTGACGGCGACTGGTGCCTCATCGACTTATCAGATCAACCTATCGAAGAGCCTACCAGGGTCGCTCAGGCCCTCGGTATGACCTTCGAGCAGTTCATGCATGTCGCACTCGAAGAGAAGCGAGCTAGGCTTCGCGGCGATCCTGAACTGGTGCGCGCTCTCGAAAAGGTGCGTGGGAACAGTTGCTTAAATAGCTTCAATAAGGAGGAAACATGTTCGGGCGTGGCGCGAATACCCACCCATAGCCAAAGGCGAGCTATGGATTGGGCATCCGGCGAGAGCGAGATCGGAGAAGTGCTCCTGCGCGTACTGGGCGCTCACCTTCGTGGGTTTAGGCTAGATGCGGGTTAAAGTCGGGTCAATGCATTTCCTGGGTCAAAAGAGCGGTTCGCGTGGCGCGAATGCCCACCCATAGGCAAAAGCGAGCTATGGGTGGGGCACCCGGCATTGTGTTTTGAAGGATTCGATCAGATACTCGGATTACGCCAATGATCGCTTGCTGGCGCAAGCGCGCCAGGGCTTAGGAAAGTTGGTGATTAGTATGAGGATTGGCGGATCTATGGAGACCAGTGTTGCTAAGTTTCTGTTCGGTGCGATGCTCCCATTCATCATTGCTGGCCAAGCTATATCGCAACTGAAGCTTCCATGTTTCGTGACAATGGATGACTTTCACGCGTATGTGTCTGCCCATCCTCCGCACACGATGGATGAGGGAATGGCCTACGGACAGGCGGCCAGGGCTATTCAAGCGAGGGGCAATGACGCGCCCAATCCATGCGGTACTCCCGTCCCCACTGATGCGAAGCCTGCACCCTCCGTTCCTTCAGGACTCTCATTCAGAACAATTATCGTGAACGGGAATATCCTCAAGGCGGCAGATGGCACGCCTGTGGGCCCTGGAAGTGGTGTTACTGCCGGGCTTCCCTTCGGAGATCCGAGGCCCAATGCGGAGAGAGGTCTAATCTATAGCGCTGGCAAGGGTGAGCCGGGAAGGGTAGTTTCGCTATAACGTATGGTGCATTCGCTGATCTACTTCCAAGCATAAGGTTTTTCTGGAGATTAAATGGTAGGGGAGGATCTGGTTTGTCTGACGCTGAATTTCACGGCTGGGCGCAAGACGGTACTGCATACGTTGACGTAGCCGACGCGATTGCAGATCAGGTGACTGTCGGCACCAATGGTCTGCTATACCCGTCTGGTCCGGGTTTACCATTTCCGGCAGGCGTTACCGCAGCAGGTTCCCTCTATCGCAAGAAAATGAGAGTTCATCCCGATTACAGCTACGAGTTCATTGCCACGAGTCCGGCTCCGGGAGAGCTTTGGCTTCCGCGTCGAGGGGACCACGAGAACAACGATGAACTTGTAGAGAGAATGGACAACATTCTCAAACACAATAAAAAGTAGCTGAGACCGCTCGATCGCCAAGCGGATTAACCTTGGCTATCTCGGCACCTTAAGTGAAAGTGAGCTACCTTAAGTACGCTACGCACTCTTCTCGCGACCGAATTCTTCCGTAGTCAAGGACGGCCATGCATTCTCGTATCTCATCTTCCTTCATTTCGTGCCCGAGCATCTGGCCGGCTTGTAGCGCGGATAATTGGGTACCACGCACCTGCATCCACACATCGACACCGCCTGGAGATTTTATTAGCTTATCTCTCCATGCTTTCGCTTGGTCCCAGTTGCCAGGGTTTCCAAATCCTGTTCTATAAAATTCGGCGAGGTATGCCTCGCCATACAAATTACCCAAGTCTGCAGCCTTTTTCATATAAGAAAATGCCAACTTGTCGTTCGGCTCAACACCCCAGCCAGTTCCATAGGCGCTGCTTAGATATGCATTTGCCTCCGCATTATTTTGCGAGGCACTAATCCTGAACCAGCACACCGCAATCTTATCTACCTGAGCGTCATCTGCCAGCTTTCCCTTTTTCAAAGCCTCCTCGGCTCCCACATGTGCCGGATTGGCAGGATCACAGCGCCGCACATCTGATGCGAGTTTTTCTGGACGGGGAATTCTAGGAGAAGGTGCCGCTGTGGCAACGCCCTGCGAATCCTCGGAGCCACGAGCAATTGCTCCACCGGGGAGTTCCTCTTGAAGAGCACCTACCATGACTGGCCCGATCTCCTCGAACAGCGCCATCAAGGCCTTGGTCTCTTGCTGAGATTGCGCATGTTCTTGTTGATCAGCCTTGGCAACCCAAGAAGCTGCTTTTGCGGCGTCTTTTCCTGTACCCAACCCAAGCCTATACATGTCCGCCAAGCCTCTTTCCGCCTTTACATACTTCGCATTGGCAGCTTTCTGCAACCAGCCGAAAGCTGCTGCATTATCGTGCGACACACCAACGCCCTCACGTAGTAAGAGACCAGCCAATGTCTGTGCTTCAGGATCCCCTTGCTTCGCGGCAATGAGATAACAATTTAGGGACGCCGCCCCTTGCTTAAGGAAAGCGGCACTGGCTCCGGCCGACTTCGACTGAGCGATTGTCGAGCCCGAATCGCAGGTCGTCGCAGAAACCGTTCCACGCCAAGCCCCCGTTGTAACAATATGGCCGTTGGAGTGACTGGTTGTTGTCCCGACAGCAGTATCACCGTTAGGATGTCCGATGAAAAGCGTGTAAGGTTCTCCCCCAATTGCGGCACCGGGTTGATCCTGTCTGCGAACGATGATGCCACCAGGATCGATACGCTCGAGCAAGAGTTTTTTGACTTGACCATTGGCTCGCTCTTGCCCATTTTGCCCGTCAAACGTCCAGATGGTTGCGCCGTTTCCAGTATCGCAGCGACTATCTTCACAGATGGTCATGGTAGGTGGTAATTTTTGCCCGTGGAGACAGTCCGATGTTCCTAATAGTGCGACAACTAAGGCGAAGTGGCAACAAGCATTGAGACGGGAACTAGACTCTCGCATGGCTATAAGCTTTCCTATTGATCCGTACACCACATGAACATCTCAGTGGAAGAGGAGGTTGATCGTAACCGCTGTCTCAAAATAAGCGGGTGCGCCCCCATTAATATAAGGACGATATCTATACTGGCGCACCGCCATGAAAGCTGCATCCGTGATTTCTAGACCGCCAGAAATCACCCGGACTCGGTTTACTGTTCCGTCTGGGGCAACCAGCACGCTTAGCGCGACTGCACCGGAGATATGCTTAAGATGGGCTTCCTCTGGATATACCGGGGCCGGATGACTGGTCAACATTCCGTATGAGACTGCTGCAGACATATGGAAAGGATTACTTGCAGATCCCGGAGGGCCAGCAGCGAGTTGCTGTCCCATTGCGCTTCCGAGAGGGATGCCACTAATAATCCAGACTAAGAAAAACAGTTTTCTCATCGAGTCTAGTCCTCTGATCTAAACGGGGTGTAATCTCCGAATCGCTATCTATGAATTGGAGCAAAGCATATCCAACGGCGAAGATTCGCTCGGCTTGGAAACACTTCTCAAATGGTCCGGGATACTGACATATAGTACAGAGATTCTCGCGCTTAGTTGCGGCCAGTCCCATAAACTCGCCTCTTCTTGAGATTTCTCCTGTTTAAGCGCTTTAAAACAGACAAGGGCGACCAAAAGGTCGCCCTTGTCTGCGTTCGTTCTAGCCTATTCGGCGGCGAGTTCTTCCTGTTCGCCTTCCATGCGCATCTGCTCGAGTTCGCGCTCTTCTGCTTCGATTGCTGCGGTGACTTCCTGCTGGACCTGAGCTGCCGCTTCTTCGAGCTCAGGGGAGAGCTGGACGTTGCGGTAGTACTCCATGCCGGTGCCGGCGGGGATGAGACGGCCGACGATGACGTTTTCCTTGAGGCCGCGGAGCGTGTCGATCGAGCCGTTGATGCTGGCTTCGGTAAGCACGCGCGTGGTCTCCTGGAAGCTGGCGGCCGAGATGAAGCTGTCGGTCGAGAGCGACGCCTTGGTGATGCCGAGCAGGAGCGAACGTCCGATTGCAGGACGGCCGCCGGTCATCAGGACGCGCTGGTTTTCCGCGTTGAAGCGGAAACGGTCCGTCTGCTGATCGACGAGGAAGGTGGTGTCGCCAACCTCTTCGATCTTGACCCAGCGAAGCATCTGGCGAACGATGGTCTCGATGTGCTTGTCGGAGATGGTGACACCCTGGAGGCGGTAGACCTCCTGGATCTCGTTGACAAGGTACATCTGAACAGCGCGCTCGCCGAGGACTTCGAGGACGTCGTGCGGGCTGCGGGGACCGTCGATCAGAGGATCACCGGCACGAAGGCGTTCGCCTTCCTGCACGTTGACGTACGTACCGCGGGGAACGCTGTACTCCTCTTCCTGACCGTTGTCGGCAGTGACGTAGACCTTACGCTGACCCTTCGAGACTTCGCCGAAGCGGACGACGCCATCGATCTTCGAGATGATCGCCGGGTCGCGGGGCTTGCGGGCCTCGAAGAGTTCGACGACGCGCGGCAGACCGCCGGTGATGTCCTTGGTACGCGTGGTTTCGCGTGGGATCTTGGCAAGGATGTCGCCGGGGTAGAGCTCGTCGCCATCAGCCACCATAAGGTGAGCGCGGCTTGGCATGAGGTAACGCTTGTTGCCGGTTGCGGACTTGATGATGATGGCGGGCTGACGCTTCTCGTCGGTGGAATCATTGACGACGAGACGCGAGAGGCCGGTGACTTCATCGACTTCCTCGTTGAGGGTGACGCCTTCCTGCAGGTCCTTGAACTGGACGGTGCCGGAGATCTCGGTGAGGAGCGAGAAGGTGTAAGGATCCCACTCGCCGAGACGGTCGCCCTGCGCAACCTTGGTGCCCTCTTCGATCTTGATCTTCGCACCGTAGACAACAGCGTAACGCTCCTTCTCGCGGCCCTTGTCATCGATGATGGCAAGCGAGCCGTTGCGGTTCATCGCGACGAGACCGCCATCCTTCGAGCGGACGGTAACGAGGTTGATGAAGCGGACGGTGCCGGCGTTCTTGGCTTCGATGTGCGAAGCGTCCGAGACGCGCGATGCCGTTCCGCCGATGTGGAAGGTACGCATGGTGAGCTGCGTGCCGGGTTCGCCAATGGACTGCGCCGCGATGACGCCGACGGCTTCGCCCATCTCCACCATCTTGCCGGAGCCGAGGTTACGGCCATAGCAGAGGATGCAGACGCCGCGCTTGGACTCGCAGGTGAGGACGGAGCGAATCTTGACGCGCTCGATACCGGCGGCCTGGATTGCGGAGGCGAGGTCTTCGTCGATCTCCTGGTTCACTTCGACGATGGTCTTGCCCTCAAAGTCCTTGAGCTTCTCGAGCGAGACGCGGCCGATGATGCGGTCGCGCAGGGGCTCGATGATCTCGCCGGCTTCGATGATCGGGGTGACGTAGATGCCTTCGACGGTGCCGCAATCGTTGTGCGAGATGATGACATCCTGCGCAACGTCGACCAGACGGCGGGTGAGGTAACCCGAGTCGGCGGTCTTGAGTGCGGTATCGGCGAGACCCTTACGAGCGCCGTGTGTCGAGATGAAGTACTGGAGAACGGTGAGGCCTTCGCGGAAGTTCGCCGTGATGGGGGTCTCGATGATCTCGCCTGAAGGCTTGGCCATCAAACCACGCATACCGGAGAGCTGACGAATCTGCTGCTTCGAACCACGCGCACCGGAGTCGGCCATGATGTAGATCGGGTTCATGGCTCCTTCCTTGTCGGCGCGCTTCATGTTGTTGAACATCTCATCGGCGACGCGCTCGGTAACTCCCGACCACATCTGGATGACTTTGTTCGAACGCTCACCGTTGGTGATGGCGCCGTCCAAATACTGCTGCTGCATGGTGAGGACGGTCTTTTCGGCGTCGCCAACCAGCGTGTACTTCGAGTCCGGAATGACCATGTCATCGAGGCCGACGGAGAGACCGGACTTGGTGGCGTAGGTGAAGCCGAGGTCCTTGATCTTGTCGAGCGTCTTGACCGTCACTTCGAGGCCGAGGTTCAGGTAGCAGTAGTTGACGAGCTGGCCGATGCCCTTCTTCTTGAGCAGGCCGTTGACGTAGGGCATGCCTTCCGGGAGCGCATCGTTGAGGATGGCGCGGCCGACGGTGGTCGAGATGAACTGCTTGTTGAACTCGACCGGCTCGGTGTGCGTCAGGTCCTGGTCATCGTAGGCGGTGGTCATGTCGAGAACCATGCCGGTGTAGCGCAGACGGATCGGCGTCAGCGTCTCAACCTGCTTGGCTTCGAGCGCCATGAAGACCTCTTCGATGTTCGCGAAGACACGGCCTTCACCCTTCGCGTTCACCTTGGCCTTGGTCAGGTAGTAGAGACCGAGGACGAGGTCCTGCGTGGGAACGGTGATGGGCTGTCCGCTCGCGGGCGAGAGGATGTTGTGCGACGCGAGCATCAGGACCGAAGCTTCGATCTGCGCTTCGGGCGAGAGCGGGATGTGCACGGCCATCTGGTCGCCGTCGAAGTCCGCGTTGAAAGCGGTGCAGACGAGCGGATGGATTTTGATCGCCTTACCTTCCACCAGCACGGGCTCGAAGGCCTGGATGCCGAGACGGTGCAGCGTCGGGGCGCGGTTCAGAAGGACCGGGTGGTCCTTGATGACCTCTTCGAGGATGTCCCAGACGATGGGGTCCTGCATCTCCACCATCTCTTTAGCCTGCTTGATGGTGGTGCAATGGCCGGTCTGTTCGAGACGGTGATAGATGAAGGGCTTGAAGAGTTCGAGCGCCATCTTCTTGGGAAGACCGCACTGGTTCAGCTTCAGCTCCGGACCAACGACGATGACCGAACGGCCCGAGTAGTCGACGCGCTTGCCGAGAAGGTTCTGGCGGAAGCGGCCCTGCTTGCCCTTGAGGGTGTCAGAGAGTGACTTGAGGGGACGGTTGTTCGCGCCACGAAGGACGCGGCCACGGCGGCCGTTGTCGAAGAGTGCGTCGACGGCCTCCTGCAACATGCGCTTTTCGTTGCGGACGATGACCTCGGGAGCGTGCAGGTCCATCAGCTTCTTCAGGCGATTGTTGCGGTTGATCACGCGGCGATACAGGTCGTTGAGGTCCGACGTGGCGAAGCGGCCGCCATCAAGCGGGACGAGCGGGCGAAGCTCGGGCGGGATCACGGGGATCACGTCGAGGATCATCCACTGCGGCAGGTTGTCGGACTTCTTGAAGGCCTCGACGATCTTGAGGCGCTTGGAATACTTGAGCTTCTTCTGGAGCGAGGTCTCGGTCTTCATGCGCTCGCGGAGCTCGATCGAGAGCTCGGCAATTTCAACGCGCTTGAGGAGTTCCTTGATCGCTTCCGCACCCATCATGGCTTTGAAGCCGGAGGGGCGGTACTGGGTGTCGAGCTCACGGAACTTGGTCTCGTCCTTGATGACCTCGCGCTCCTTGACGGGCGCGTCGCCTGGGTCTACGACGACATAGGACTCGAAGTAGAGGACGGCTTCGAGCTCACGCAGGCTGATGTCGAGCAGGTGGCCGATGCGGCTGGGCAGGCCCTTGAAGAACCAGACGTGCGAGCAAGGGGACGCGAGCTCGATGTGGCCGAGACGCTCGCGGCGGACCTTCGAGAGTGTGACTTCGACGCCGCACTTGTCGCAGATGACGCCGCGGTGCTTCATGCGCTTGTACTTGCCGCAGAGGCACTCCCAGTCGGTGATGGGTCCGAAGATGCGGGCGCAGAAGAGGCCGTCGCGCTCGGGCTTGAAGGTGCGGTAGTTGATGGTCTCGGGCTTGGTGACTTCGCCATGCGACCAGCTGCGGATCTTCTCTGGGCTGGCGAGCTGAATCTTGATGGCGTCGAAGTCAGTGATCGGGCCGGTCAGTTCAAAGGGGCTGGAGCGGAACATAGTTTACGTCTCCGTTATTGCAGCGGGCGGCTGCTGTTAGATCTATCTGTTCCGCGATGACTCTAGGCGCATCGCGATGCCTTTGGTTCTGGTGCCAGATGCTTGTTTTCGATTGTGGTGTTACATAGTTCGTGTAGCTAAACCAAAGATGATGCGAAGAACACAAAACCTAAACCGATAAGGAAGAGACTGAATCCCAATGCCAGCCTCTTCGGTTCTCCTGTAATCGTCGACCGTCGAATCTTTAGCGGACCCCATGTCATTACAACGAGTCCAATAATCTCGATCGCTCTTGCTATCCATATAGATTGCATACGTTAGCCTTCTTGCAGGCTGCACGCGGCTTACAGAGCCACGTGCAGCCGATTGAATTAGTCAGCCGCGGCGATGCTCGGCAGAGCGACCTTCTTCTGGTCGGCCTGCTTGATGAGCTCGACGTCGAGGCAGAGCGATTGCAACTCGCGGATGAGAACGTTGAACGATTCCGGCACACCGGGCTCGATCGCCGCCTCGCCCTTGACGATGGCCTCGTAGATCTTGGTACGGCCAAAGACGTCGTCGGACTTCGCGGTGAGGAGCTCCTGCAGGATGTAGGCCGCGCCGTATGCTTCAAGGGCCCAGACCTCCATCTCTCCGAAACGCTGTCCGCCGAACTGCGCCTTACCGCCCAGCGGCTGCTGGGTGATGAGCGAGTACGGTCCGATCGAGCGAGCGTGGATCTTGTCGTCGACAAGGTGCGACAGCTTGAGCATGTAGATGTAGCCGACGGTGGCAGGCTGTTCGAACGGATCGCCCAACATGCCATCGTAGAGCTGCGTTTTGCCGGAGCTGGGCAGGCCAGCGGACTTGAGCAGCGCCTTGATCTCGGTCTCGCGTGCGCCGTCAAAGACCGCCGTGCCGAACCAGATGCCGCGCTTCATGCCGGCGGCGACGCGGATGGTCTGCTCGTCGTCGAGGTCAAGAAGCTGGTTGAGAGCGGCGGTACCGGCGAAGCGCGCCTTGAAGAGCTCGCGGACTTCGTTGGCCGACTCCATCTTTTCGGCGAGCTCGGCGACCTGCTTGCCGAGTTCGTGAGCGGCCCAGCCAAGATGGGTCTCGAGGATCTGACCGACGTTCATACGCGAAGGCACACCAAGCGGGTTGAGGACGATCTCTACCGGCGTTCCATCGGGAAGGTACGGCATGTCTTCCTCTGGAAGGATCCGGGCGATAACACCCTTATTACCGTGACGGCCGGCCATCTTGTCACCGACCGAGAGCTTGCGCTTCATGGCGATGTAGACCTTGACCATCTTGATGACGCCGGGCGAGAGTTCGTCGCCCTTCTGCATCTTGCCGATCTTCTCGTTGGTGATCTTGCGGAGAACATCGATCTGACGCGAGGTCATCTCTTCGATCTCATCGATCTGCTCGTTGACGCGGGGGTCCTTGTCGGCGTAGCGGATGCGCTTGAGGTTACGGGTGGAGATGAGCTCGATGGTGTCGCGGTCGAGGATGTCGCCCTTGCTGAGGAGACGCTTGTTGGTGCGCTCATCGTGAAGGTCGGCGAGAACTTCCTTCGCTCCGAGAATTGCTTCAAGGCGCTTGAGACGCTCGTCGGTAAGAATGCGGATCTCGTCGGCGAGATTGCGCTCCAGCTTCTCGACCATCTCCTGCTCGATCTGCTTGGCGCGCTCGTCCTTCTCTTGGCCCTTGCGGGAGAAGATGCGGACGTCGACGACGGTGCCTTCGATGCCTGGAGGGCACGTCAGTGAGGCGTCGCGAACATCGCCGGCCTTTTCGCCGAAGATGGCGCGAAGCAGCTTCTCTTCCGGGGTCAACTGAGTTTCGCCCTTAGGAGTTACCTTGCCGACGAGGATGTCGTTATGGCCGATCTTGGCGCCGATGCGGATGATTCCCGACTCGTCGAGGTCACGCAGGGCGTGCTCTGAAACGTTGGGGATATCGCGCGTGATCTCTTCCGGTCCAAGCTTGGTGTCGCGCGCTTCGATTTCGAACTCCTCGATGTGGATCGAGGTGTAGTAGTCCTCGCGGACCAGCTTCTCCGAGATGAGGATCGCGTCCTCGAAGTTATAACCGCGCCACGGCATGAAGGCGACCAGGACGTTACGGCCGAGGCCGAGTTCGCCCTGCTCCGTGCAAGGACCGTCCGCGATGACCTGACCCTTGATGACGCGATCGCCCTTGCGAACGATCGGCTTCTGGTTGATGCAGGTGTTCTGGTTCGAGCGCTTGAACTTGGTGAGCTGGTAGATGTCGGAACCAACCTCACGCGAGAGCTGCGTGGGGTGGTGCTCGCCTTCGACGCGCACGATGATGCGCTCGGAGTCGACCGAATCGATGATGCCGTTACGCTTGGCCAGGATGACGGCGCCGGAGTCGCGGGCGGTTACGCCCTCCATCCCGGTTCCGACAAACGGAGCTTCAGCGACGAGCAGAGGCACCGACTGGCGCTGCATGTTCGCACCCATGAGAGCGCGGTTCGCGTCGTCGTGCTCGAGGAACGGCACGAGCGATGCGGCAACCGAGACAAGCTGCTTCGGCGAGACGTCTACATAGTCCACATCGTTCTTCGAGACGAGCACGAAGTTGCCCTGGCGCCGGGCATCGACAATGTCCTGCACAATCGTGAGGTCATCGTTCAACTCGATGTTGGCCTGCGCGATGGTGTGGCGGTCCTCTTCCCATGCGGAGAGATAGAAGCTGAACGGCTCAATGTCCATGGTGCGCTTGCCTGCCGACTTGAGAGCCTCGTTCTGTTTCTTCGCGTCGGAGATTTCGAGGTAATCGCCCTGGCGGAGACCGCTCTCCCCAGCATTCGCTACGGCAACGTAGTCGAGCACGATGCCGTCCTTGACGCGACGGTAGGGCGACTCGATGAAGCCGTATTCGTTGATGCGGGCGAAGCAGCTGAGTGAGGAGATAAGGCCGATGTTCGGGCCTTCAGGCGTCTCAATCGGGCAGATGCGACCGTAGTGGGTCGGGTGCACGTCGCGGACTTCGAAGCCTGCGCGCTCACGGGACAGACCACCGGGCCCAAGCGCGGAGAGGCGACGCTTGTGCGTGATCTCCGAGAGCGGATTGGTCTGGTCCATGAACTGCGAGAGCTGCGAGGAGCCGAAGAACTCGCGGATCGCGGCCATCACGGGCTTGGCGTTGATGAGGTCGTGCGGCATCGCCGTCGACATTTCCTGGTACACCGACATCTTCTCCTTGATGGCGCGTTCCATGCGGACGAGGCCGATGCGGAACTGGTTCTCCATCAATTCGCCGACAGCGCGGACGCGGCGGTTGCCAAGGTGGTCGATGTCGTCGACGTTGCCGATGTTCTTCCGCAGCTTGAGCAGGTACCGAATGGTCCCGTAGAAGTCTTCGGGGGTGAGCGTACGGTGATCGAGGCCGCTGGGGTCCTGATTTTCGTAAAGCTTGATGTTGAACTTGAGACGGCCTACGCGCGAGAAGTCGTACTTGCGGGCGTCGAAGAACATGCCTTCGAAGAGCGCAGTCGCGGTATCGAGCGTTGGCGGGTCGCCGGGACGCAGCTTGCGGTAGATCTCGATTAACGCCTCTTCGGGCTTGCGGACGGAGTCGCGGCGAAGGGTGTTCGAGATGATGTTGCCGACGTCGTCGCGCTCGGGGAAGAAGACCTCGAAGCTGGTGACGCCGGACTGGATGATCTTATGCAGCTTGTCGGCGGTGAGTTCCTGGTTGGCTTCGTAGAGGAGCTCGCCAGTGGTGAGATCGACGACGTCCGAGGCCGTCATCGCGCCATCGAACTCGCTGGTCTCGACTTCGACGGACTCGATCGCGTGCGAGCGCAGCGCCTTGAGCGAGCTCGGACCGATCTTGCGCGTGGCGACAACAATATCTTCGCCATTGGCCTTGACGGCCGCGGCGGGACGGGTGCCCTGGAGGTTGGTCAGCTTATCTTCGCCGGCAACCACCCAGCCGAGCTTGCCTTCCTTCACGTTGATGGTGTCGACGGTGTAGAAGGTCTTGAGGATCTCTTCGTCGGTGCGGAGACCGAGGGCGCGCAGGAAGATCGTTCCGAGGAACTTGCGCTTGCGGTCAATGCGGACGTAGAGGGTGTTCTTCTGGTCGTACTCGAACTCCACCCAGCTGCCGCGGTAGGGGATGATCTTGCCGAGGAAGTAGGTGCGGTTGTTCGCCGTCTCGAAGAAGACGCCGGGCGACCGGTGCAGCTGCGAGACGATGACGCGCTCGGTCCCGTTGACGATGAAGGTGCCGTTCTGGCTCATCAGAGGGATGTCGCCGAAGAAGACTTCCTGCTCCTTCATGTCGCGCAGGCTCTTAACACCGGTCTCGGGGTCCTTGTCGTAGATCTTGAGGCGGATCGTGACCTTCAGCGGAGCGGAGTAGGTCATGCCGCGCTCTTCGCACTCTGCCTGGTCGTACTTCAACTGCAGACCGACGGGGTCGCCGCACTTGGTGCAGAAGTCGGGCGTGTTCTTGTTGTAGGTTCCGCAGAAGTTGCAGAGCACGTCGCCGGGGTGGAATGGATCGGTGATGACCATGTGTCCACAATTGGAGCAGGCCGTACGAAGGTGGTTGAGACCCTTCAGGTAGCCGCACTTGCACTCCCAGTTGCCGATGGAGTAGTCAACGAACTCGAGCTCCGAGACGTTGCGGAAGTCGGTGATCGGGAAGACGGAGGTAAAGACCGATTGAAGGCCGTTGTCGTCGCGCTCCTGGGGGAGCTTGTCCATGAGCAGAAAGCGCTCGTAGCTGCGGCGCTGGACTTCAATCAGGTTGGGAATTTGGATCGATGTTGGAATCTTGGAAAAATCGAGACGGCTGCGGATCGCGCGCATTTCAGACATGCTCTCTCCTGAATCATGGACTGCTGAATCTGTAGTTCGAGGCCTCCTAAAACCTGCGGCGTGAATCTATCTGCCTGCCGGTGTTAGTAGGTGGAGGAAGCTGCTCGCGCAGACCCTCCGGGTTCGCTTCTGGTTGCGCTTTAGAATTGGGTGTAGACGCCCTCGATGCGACTAAACCCGTGCGCAAAAAATGTCATCCGGCGATTACAGGGCCGGGAAATCTGCTACTGCTTTGACTTGCTTCTGCCTTACTGGCGTAACTTGCTGCCTGAACTTCAACTTTTCACTTCCGCATTCGTGCTGTCGCCTGCTATAAAGCCGGTAGAAACAGTGTTTGCGCAGCCGATAAGATGAAAAGCGTGCGAGACGGCAAAGCGCCCACGGGGACAAAACGTCCTCGGAGCGCATAAATCGACTTGTGCACTGTTGCCTGACTGCTAATGATGATTCGTGTCACCCTTGCTCACCGTCGAGCTAGAGGCTTGCCTGTGTCACCGTATGCGCCCGCCGCTGAGGCATATAGTGGCCGACCTCATAACCTGGCTGCGCAGGATAGGCCGGATGGTTCAGAGCTAATGGGATCGGACTGCAAAGATCAAGCAGGAACGAGGCATTACAGGACTTGCAAGATGTCGGAGTGGGTTACCGGCAGGGAAAACAGCCGCGCCCGAACAGAGGCGATATCTCCAATAGAGAGAATACCGCGTTCTGCCCGGGCTTGCAAGCTGTGTAAAAGTTACTTGATTTCGACGGTTGCGATGCCTTCGAACTTCTTCGCGATGGCGGCCGCGTCATCCTTCGAAATGTTCTCCTTCAAGGGCTTGGGAGCGCCGTCGACCAGGTCCTTGGCTTCCTTCAAGCCGAGAGCGGTGACTTCGCGTACAGCCTTGATGGTGCTGATCTTGTTTGCGCCGGCATCCTTGAGGATGACGGTGAACTCGGTCTTCTCTTCCACCGGAGCCGCTGCTGCCGCACCGCCGCCCGCTGCCGGGGCCGCAACCGCTGCTGCTGCCGAAACGCCAAGACGCTCTTCGAGCTTCTTTACAAGAGCCGAAGCCTCGAGCAGGCTAAGGCTTACGATCTGATCTTCCAATTGCTGAATGTCTGCCATGTTATCTCCAATTTCAATCTGAACTTTTGTACTGCTGACTGCTCTCCGAAGCGGATCTTCTACTTCGGCTGTCCCAGTCCTTCCAGGTTTCCGTTGCGCCCAGACAAGCGCACCTGGAGGAATGGAACAAAACTTTTTTAGCCTTCGACGGGCTCAGTGGTTGCGGCTTCACCAGCCTGCGAAGCGGTGCCGTTCTCGGGCTGTGCAGGCTCTGGCTCGGCAACCGGATCAGCCTCAGAAGCTGGATTTTCGGCGATCTGCTCGGTTGCGGTCGACGCTTCTTCGGTCGGCGTCGGGGCTTCAACGGCATGCGCTTCCGCGACGAGTGCGCCTTCGTCGGCGGGAGCAGTTACTTCAGCGACAGGCTCAGGGGCGGTTTCAGCGACAGCGGCTATTTGAGGAACGGCCTCGGCTACCGGAGCAGGTGCAGCTTCAGCAACGGGAGCGGCGACTGCGGCAGGAGCGGCGGCGCCAGCAAACTTCTCCTTCTCGACGCCCTGACCGAGGACGACAGCGAGGTCGCGGCCGGTCGCGTTGAGCACCGTCGCGAGACGCTGGGCGGGCGACTGGATCAGGAAGAGGAGCTTCGAGAAGAGCTCTTCCTTGCCAGGCAGGTTCGCGAGGTCCTTGATCTCCTCAACCGTAATGACCTTGCCGTCGACGATGCCGAGTTTGAAGGTGAACTCCGAGTTGTCCTTGACCCAGGTCGAAAGTGCCTTCGCCAGGGCGACCGGATCGCCTGAAGTGTAAGCGACCGACGAGACACCCTTGAGGCCCTTGAGAGCGGCTTCGATCTTGGTGCCTTCGCTGGCGCGAGCGGCAAGCTTGTTCTTGACGACGTGGTAGGAGCCGCCGGCGGCGCGAACCGTCTTGCGAAGGTCGAAGTCCTTATCGGCGGTGAGCGCCTTAAAGGTTCCAATGATTGCGGAGGTGGATCCGGCGAGTTCTCCCGCCAGCTTCCCTACCTTGTCTGTCTTTTGTGCCCTGGATAATGCCATAAAAGTCCTAGCCTTTAGCTGCCAGCGTCGCGTGTTGTCAATCCGACTGCCGGCTGAAATTGTGCGCCGCTCTCGCGGCGAAATCAGGAGACGCGCGCGTTACGCGCGAGCGGCTGCGTCAGCGATGCCGCTGTCGAGCGTTATCCCGGGACCCATCGTCGAGCTGAGCGTAATGCCCTTGATGTACTTGCCCTTGGCTGCCGAAGGCTTCGCCTTCAAGACGCTCGATATAACGGTGGTTGCGTTGTCGACCAACTTCTGCGGATCGAACGAGAGCTTGCCAACCGGAACGTGTACGAGCGCAGTCTTGTCGGTGCGAAACTCGACCTTACCAGCCTTGATCTCTTTGATCGCGGAGGCAACATCGGTAGTAACAGTACCAGTCTTCGGGTTTGGCATAAGGCCGCGGGGTCCGAGGACCTTACCGAGACGACCGACAGAACGCATCATGTCGGGGGTCGCGATAAGGGCGTCGAATGCGGTCCAACCCTCTTTCTGGATCTTCTCGACCATCTCTTCGCCACCGACGAAATCAGCGCCTGCAGCTTCCGCGTCCTTGATCTTGTCGCCTGAGGCAATGACGGCTACGATCTTCGTCTTGCCAAGGCCGTGGGGCAGAACAACCGTGCCGCGAACCATCTGATCAGCGTGCTTGGGATCGACTCCGAGGCGCAGCGTGATGTCGACAGTCTCGTCGAACTTCGCGTACTTAGCTTTTTGAAGGAGGGGAACCGCGTCTGCCAGGGTGTATGGACGGGGCTCAACGAGCGCGCGCGCCTTTGCTAAATTCTTGGAAATCTTCTGTGCCATTTATCCTCGTCTCCCACCCCTCAGACCTACAGCTACCGGGCGTGGTTCTCGACTGGTCTCCGCATGAAGCGGAGACGCTTTTATAAGTATGCCGAAGATATGAGTTTGCGTCAATCAAGAACCAAGCGTTGATCAAAGACGGCTGCTCAGCCCCACACCCTTGACATGACCAGTTCGAACCCTGCGACAGCGCCGTTTCCCTGTACCGAACTTGGATCGAAATAATGCGCCATCGAATCTCCAGAACGATATATCTCGACAACTCTTCGTTCGGGATCGATGAGCCACGCCACCTCGGCACCATTCGAAAGCCACATCTGCATTTTGGCTTGCACATCCGCGAGCTTATCGCTTGGCGATCGAAGCTCGATCACGAAGTCGGGACAGACCGGAGCAAAGCTGGCTTGTTGAGCTTCTGTGAGGGCATCCCACCGCCTAAGCAATATCCATGAAGCGTCGGCGCTCCGCATCGAACCGTCCCGAAGGGTAAAACCTCCACTCGAGTCAAAGGCGACGCCACGCTCATCGGATTCGGCCCATTCGTCGAGAATGCGACCGACACGCATGTTCATCTTGCTGGTCTTACTATTAGCTGGCGCCATCACGAGAATTTCTCCATTGGGTTCTCGCTCGATATGTGTGGCATCATTTGCCGCGCAGAAACGCAGCAACTCATCCTCGCTCATCGGCGTTTCTGGCCGAAAGCGAAACGGCAGCTGTTCTTCTGAAACCGTTAGGCTCATCATGTCAATCTTCGCCTCTTCGGGTTTGATTGTAGTTCAGGCTCAGACGGTTTAGCCCACATACTCAATCCAGAATTAGTTCAAATCCCGCAACAGGTCCGGTACCACGCACCGAACTAGGATCATAGTGCACCTCGGGTGACTGACCGGGCCTGTAAACCGTCACTTCTCCGCGCTGAGGATCAATCAACCAAGCGAGTTGAGCACCGTTCGAGACCCACATCTCCATTTTGGCCTGCAATGGCGGTAGACGATCGGACTCAGAGCGTATCTCGATAACAAAGTCAGGACAGATCGGAGCGTTGCGTTTTTGTTCAGGAAGTGTCAGTGCGTTTCAACGAGCGAAACTGATCCAGGCGGCGTCCGGTCCCCTCACGGCTCCGTCTGGCAATCTAAACCCAGTGCCAGCACCAAACGTTTTCCCGCGTCCATCCAGGCCAGCCCACAGCCTCAACTGAAAGCCAACCTCGAGCTCAACTGAACCGCCCTCGGAGCCGACAAGAGGCATGACAAGGATTTCTCCATCAGGCTCCTGTTCAATGCGAAGATCACTATTCCTCGCACAGAACTGGAGCAACTCCTTATCGTTCATCGGCTTTGGGAAACGAAATCGGGCAGGAAAAACAACTCGCCTCAGCAGGATTTCCATATTAGACATACTCCTTTCCTTCGCCTCCATTGGGGTTAGCGAACGCCCAGCCAAAGATTTAGAAATCTCTATTGACGGCGGGGCAGGCTTGATATTACGCTGCCAGCACGGAGCGAACGAATGGCGAAACTAAAATCCATTGGACTATTCCCAATTTGGAACTCGACCTCTTCTGATTTGACAGGAATTGCCCGCTTGGCTGCAGCTGCGAAGAGGACGGATGAGGGCCACCTTATCGAGTTCAAAGCGCTCGAAGTGCGGAGCATCCTGAACAAGTCGGTGTCGAGGCGGCAGCTTTCGCTGGCTTACTCGATCAATCCGTATCGGGGGTGCGAGTTTGCCTGCCGATACTGCTATGCGCGATATACGCACGAGTTCATGGCTCCGAAAGATGGCGCGGAGAAGCCGGGCCAGATCGACATGCGCAGCCCCGAGGCTTTTGAGAGGATGATCTTTCTGAAGCAGAACGCGGCGTGGCTGCTGGAGCAGGAGTTGAGGAAGATCGATCCTTCGCAGGAAATAGCGCTTGGCACTGCGACTGATCCCTACCAGCCGATTGAGCGGCGGGCGCGGATCACGAGGAGTTTGCTGGAGGTGTTTGCGCGGCACTCGGGATATCGGCTCGGAATCATCAGCAAGTCGAAGCTGATCACCCGGGACATCGACCTGCTGGAAAAGATCGCGGCGAAGAACACCTTGGTAGTTCACACAACAATCACGACACCGGACGCAGAATTAGCGCGCCTCCTTGAGCCTCGCGCCCCTCGTCCCGACCTACGGTTCGAAGCGGTCAGGAAACTTCGGGCAGCAGGGTTGACGTCGGGAATTCTATGTTCTCCGTTGCTGCCTGGAATTACGGATTCAGAGGCGGCGATCGACGCTATGGCTGCGCGAGCGAAAGATGCCAGAGCCAGCTTCTTCGCGGCGCAACCGCTTTTCCTGAAACCCTGCTCACGACCGACTTATTTCGAGTTCATCGAGAAGCACTTTCCAAAATTGAAAGAGGATTACGCGACGCTGTTTGCAAAAGATGATTTTGCTTCGGGGCCGTATCGAAAGGAGTTGGCGGAACGAGTGGCCAGCGCTTGCCGGAAGTATGGATTGGCGGCGAGGTCGTCCGATGCTTTGCTGACGCGGGATGTGGGCGTTGCGCGGAAGCCGGTCACGAATGTGGGATCGGTGGTGCAAGAAAGGCTGTTTGGGTGAACGGAGTTTATTCGTGCTCACGCACGATCGCCCATCTTAGCGGCGAAAGAACTGTCGCGAAGATGGGCACCCGAAGTTGGAGTTGGTTCGAAGACTTCTAAGCGACGACTTCGATGCCCATCGAGCGGGCCGTGCCACGGATGCTCTTCGCGGCGGCTTCGACGGTAGTCGAGTTCAGGTCGGGCATCTTCTGGGTCGCGATCGCGATGATCTGCTTCTCGGTCACCTTGCCGAGCTTCGTCTTGTTCGGGGTGCCAGAGCCCTTCGGGATACCGGCAGCCTTGAGCAGAAGAACAGCTGCAGGCGGCGTCTTGGTGATGAAGCTGAAGCTGCGGTCGGCGTAGACGGTGATGACGACGGGAATGGTCATGCCGGTCATCTCAGGGGTGGAGGTGCGCGCATTGAACTGCTTGCAGAACTCCATGATGTTGACCTGCGCCTGTCCAAGAGCGGGGCCGACCGGGGGTGCCGGGGTAGCTTTGCCGCCAGTGATCTGAAGCTTTACGTATCCGGTGATTTTCTTCGGTGCCATTGCGGTGTTTCCTCTTTATGCTTCCAGCGGCCTGGCTTATGCCTGCGGCTGAATTAATTGAAGTCCAAATCTAAGTTTGTTGCGATGGACGAAAGCTACTCGTCGATCATCTTGTCGACCTTCGAGAACTCAATCTCGACGGGGGTGGAACGTCCGAAGATGCTGACCATGACCTTGAGCGTCTGCTTGTCTTCGTTGACATCGTCGACTGCGCCGTTGAAGTTGGCGAATGGGCCTTCGTTGATGCGGACTTGCTCGCCCTTCTCGAACTTGATCTTGGTCGCGGGCTTGTCCTTCGAGACGTCAGAGCGGAAGAGGATCGAGCTGACTTCCTGCTCTGAAAGGGCGACCGGGCTATCGCCGGTTCCAAGGAAGCCGGTGACTCGCGGGGTGTTCTTGATGACGTGCCAGAGGTCGTTGTCAAGCTCCATCTCAACCAGGACGTAACCGGGAAGGAAGACGCGCTCAATCGTGTACTTCTTGCCGTTGCGCAGCTCGGTAACAGGCTCGGTGGGGATCATGATGCGGCCGATGCGGTTCTGCAGACCAAACGCGGTGATGCGGCTCTCGAGCGACTCGCGCACCTTACGCTCAAACCCGGAGTAGGCGTGGATGATGTACCACTTGAAATTCTCGTTGACCGGTGGCTCGAGGTGCTCTTCGGGCTGCTGTTCTTCCGGGTTCAAATCTTCCGCCATTAGTGTGCCTTCTTCTTGCATCATGTCCTGCCGTCTACCTTGGTGCTGAGTCTTAGGAGTGGGTCGAGAGCTTGTGCAGCAATGCTTCGATGGCGCGGCCTATGATGTTGTCGACCAGCCAGAAGTATGCGGCGAAGATGAAGACGGTGATCAGGACAACGGTGGTCGTGACCTGAACATCCTTCTGCGAAGGCCAAATGACCTTGCGCATCTCGCTGCGGACATCTTTAAGGAAGTCGATCAGCCGCGCAGGCGTCGCCTTCAGATTGTCGATTCCGGTGTTTGCACGGCTCTCGTCCGTCACTGCTATCGCCTTCGCCATAATGCTTCTACCTTCGTCCTGCTAAAACCTGTTTCGGGGAGTAGTCCCGCCGTCTTGCCGCATTCACAAGCAAAAAGTGAATGGCGGGGGAGCTCGGATTCGAACCGAGAAGTTCGGTTTTGGAGACCGACAGTTTAACCGTTGAGCTTACTCCCCCCGTATCGCGAGGCAGCACCCTTGCGGGCGCTGTCACGCGGCGGTGGTAATTACTTCGTTTCCTTGTGGTCGGTATGCTGACGGCAGGTATTGCAGAACTTCGAGAACTCGAGGCGACCGGTGGTCGTCTTCTTGTTCTTCGTCGTCGAGTAGTTCCTGTTCTTGCACACCGGACACTGCAGGGTAATGATTTCGCGCATTGGGTAAATCCTCTCTTGTGTGGCCAACCACCTCGGTTGGCAAGCAGTGGTCTCAGATCCAAAAGGATCGCTCGACACGCCGCGACGCAGGCTTGAGGTGCCTGCAACCTGTATTCCTGATTGTAGCGGAGGAGGAGCGGTCAGGCCACGCTCGACCTCTTCATTATCCACATAAGCGGGCCGGAGCGCCAGTGACCTGAGCCTGTTACTCGTGCATCCAGCTAAAATCAGGTCTCTTCGAAGGCATCTCGTCTCTGGAAAACAACCCTGCTTGAGAGCCAAATACATGTACGGATTGAAGATATGGGAGACCTCCGCATGCGCAGGAGGCTCTTAGGCAGGCTCGAACTGAAGTTCCAGGCCGTTTGGGACAGCGCGGGCTGCGACGCCGATGAGCGACGGAATGATCCAGGTGCACGCAGCCAATTGCACCACTTCGTGCGTTCCCAGCACCCCAAGCACACGGCATCCAGCCCCGACCCCCGCTCCAACACCCGCCGGAGCGTCTTCGACGACAATGCAATCTGCGGGAGAGAAACCGAGCAGCTTCGCGCCGGTCATGTACGGTTCCGGATGCGGCTTGCCGTGGACAACGTCGTCGGCCGCGATCACACGCGCCGGAAGAGGAAGCCCCGCAGCTTCCAGGCGGCCAAGGAGCAGCCGGCGCGTAGCCGAGGTAACAATCGACCACCGTTCCGGCGGCAGCGATTCGAGAAGTTCACGAGCGCCCGGAAGTACCTTGAGACCTTCCGTATCGACGATCTCGAGGTCTTCAATCGCTCGAAGACCTTCATGAACTCCAGCCTCGTCGAGATCAGGTCGTAGTTTGCGGACGATATCGATCGCTCGGGTGCCATGCGGGACTTCGTAGTTCTCCCAATCAGGAATCGAGTACATCTCCGCCCAGCGACGCCAGCAGCGAACTACAGAACCGATGGAGCTGATGAGCACTCCATCCATGTCGAACAGCAAGCCTTTCGTTTCAACCTTCACCGAACCCCCACGTGCACTGATGCGCCGTTCCTGCTGAATGCGTCGCCGTATACGTCGTAGTCTGCCTGGTAGGACCGGTCGAGCGGCGTCTTCCAAACCTCTGCCCAGGCGTCGAAGACGCTCTGCGGCAACTCGCCCGTGGGATAGAGAACAGCGAACTTGCCCGCATCGACGGCGATCTTCTTCATGCCGTCCGGAACTTCAGCGTCCGCAGCAACAGCGCAGCCGATCACCACCGTAAACTCCTTCGTCCAATCGCCCTCATACTCGCAGTAGACGCAGTAGTGTTCCTCGCGGATGCGAGCTGGGACGCTCTGCCCTTTGCCTGCGGTGTTAAATCTGCGCCAGACATCGCCTATCTTGCTCGGCTCGGCGTTCGAGACGCGGTCATGGAAGCCCATCACCGTGATGGCTGGCTCTTCCTTGAGCAGATAGCTCATGCCGTTGCTCCTGCCAGTACGAAGGCCTTTGCGGCCGCGAGCACCTGCGCTACGGACTCGACGGAGCAACTCTCGCAGTAGACGCGAAGCAGTGGCTCGGTGCCCGAAGCCCGCAACAGGAGCCACGTCTCAGCAGCGTTCTTCCTGCCGGAGCAGGCAGGGTTATTGAGGAAGAACTTGATGCCGTCAAGAGTCTCGACGCGCAGGACCTTCATGCCCGCGAAGTCGCTTACTCCGGCCCTGGCGCGGGAGATGGCGGACTGCTTCAGCTCGTCGGTAATGTGCATGTCGATGCGATCATACTGATGCTCGCCAAACTCTTGCTGCAGGGCTGCGACGAGCTCGCCGAGGGTCTTTTTCTCGTCGGCCATAACGTTTGCGAGGAGCAGCGAGTTGAGCAGGCCGTCGCGTTCGGGAAGGTGTTTGCTGATGCCGACGCCGCCCGACTCCTCACCGCCGATGAGAATTTCCTTCTCGAGCATCAGGTCGCAGACGTACTTAAAGCCAATGCCGTGCTCATGCAGCGTTCGGCCATACTTCGCGGCGATGCGATCGAGCATCCTGGTGGTATTGAAGGCGCGGGTAACGTCGCCGGGCCAGCCCTTGCGGTCGAGCAGCCACTTCAGGAGGATGGAAAAGATCTTGTGCGCGTCGACTACGTTGCCATGTTCATCGACTGCGCCGATGCGGTCAGCATCGCCGTCCGTGATGAAGCCGGCATCGCACTTTTCAGCGACGACGGCGAGTTGCGAAGCTTTAATATGCGGAAGTATCGGCTCCGGATTGATGCCCGGGAACGCAGGGTTGATCTCGCTGCGGATCTCAACGAAGGGAATACCGGCCTTTGTGAAGATACCCGCGATGACTCCGCGGCCAGCACCGTACATGCAGTCGATAAGGAACTTGTAGCCCGAGGCCTTGATCGCATCGAGGTCCGCAAATTTTGTGATGGCCGCGATGTAGTCGGCGTTGAAGTCTACTTCTTCAATCTTCGCAGGGGTTGCGGCCCTGGGCAGAGGCTGATCGAGGTAGCCTTCAATGGCGGAGATGATGGATGGCCTGCCGGAGCCACCATAGCTTGCCTTGTACTTCACGCCGTTCCATTCGGCCGGATTGTGGCTGGAGGTGATCATGACTCCGCCGGCAGCGCGCCGTTGAGGGACAGCGTAGGAGAGCGCCGGGGTGGGCGTGATGCCCGTGGCCAACTTGACGGGTATGCCTGCGGCAGCAAGGACCTCAGCCACAATCTTCGCAAAGGACCTGGATCCAAAGCGAGTGTCATACCCAACGCAGACTCCGCGAGAGGCGTCTTCCTGCTTCAACACGTAATGCGCGATTGCCGCAGAGGCGACACGTACATTTTCATAAGTAAAGTCGTCCGCGATGATGCCACGCCAACCGTCCGTACCAAACTTGACCGCACTCATCGTGTTCCCCTGAAAGTTAGTACAGAAAGGTCCGTACAGAGAGGTTACATCAGCTCTTCGCGACCACCTTCGTGGATGGCGCGGACGATCTTGCTGACGTCCTGGGAGCGGTCGCGGGTGGTGATGAGAAGAGCGTCGTCGGTCTCGACGACTACAAGATTGTCGACCCCGAGGAGCGCGACCATTTTGCCGGGCGCGTAGACATAGTTTCCCGTGGATTGAATGGTGACCAGGCCCGTGGTTGCGCCATCGATGACGTTGTCGTCTTCGGCTTCGCCCAGGTGCTCGTGCAGCGAGGCCCAGGAGCCGAGATCGTTCCAACCAAAGTCGGCGGGGAGACAGTAGATCTCCGAACGCTTCTCGCCTTTGGCCGAGCGGCGCTCGAGCACAGCGTAATCAATCGAGATGTTCTCGCATCTTGCATACTCTTCGGCAAAGACGCGGTCGAAGTCCGCGGTTCCGTGCGCCACGGCGATCTTCTCGAGAATCGGCGCCATGTCCGGCGCGTGTTCGCGGATTGCATTGGCAAGCGTTCGAGCGCTCCAGAGGAAGATACCGGCGTTCCAGGCGAAGTTTCCGGCGGCGAGGAAATTCTCCGCAGTGTGCCGATTTGGCTTTTCGCGAAAGCGTTTCACGCGGGAGACCTTGACGGGCGCGGTCGTACCGGCGGATGCTGCTTCAGCAACCTGCTCTCCCTGCTCGACGTAACCATAACCAATTTCAGGTCGCGTTGGCGGAACTCCGAGGACAACAATGCTCTCGCCAGCCGCTGCTATGTCGATTCCCACACGAAGCACCTCGACGAAACGAGCGATGTCTTTGACAACATGATCGGAGGGGAAGATTCCGATCACCGTGTCAGGCTCGCTCGGCTCCAGCAGGAAAGCCGCCAGGGCACACGCGGGTGCGGTGTTGCGCGCCGCTGGCTCGCTCAAGATATGCGCGGGATCGACAGACGGCATCTGGCTCGAAATCGTCTTATCGAGCAGACTGTTCGTGATGACCCAAACGTTTCTTGCATCGGCGAGCGGAAGCAGCCGTGTCAAGGTCTGCTGGATCATGGTTTGCTCGCCATCGAGAGCTAGGACCTGCTTGGCGCGGGCGCGGCGGCTACGCGGCCAGAAGCGAGTCCCGCTGCCTCCCGCAAGAATGACTGGAGCGAAATTCGGCGACGCTGTCGTTCGTTCGGACATAATTCTCTTAGAGAAACAGCACCCGCGAACGGTGGCGATACCTCTTTAGCATTACAGCGGTTCGAGCCAGGACAAAGTCAACCGTGGATCCTTCGACTACGCTCAGGACGACACTTGAAGATTTAGCTGAGTTTCGCGAAGTACTCCCGCATCCGCTTCACGCCCTCGTCGATCACATCACCCGAAACCGCGTAGGACAGGCGAATATGTTCGCTGGTGCCGAAGGCCTCGCCCGGAACGACGACGACATGGGCTTCGCTTAACAGCTTCGCCGCGAGATCAGAGGCGGTGGTAACGCCGCCTTTGCCCAGAAACCTGCTGATGTTCGGGTAGACATAGAATGCGCCCTCAGGAACAGTGCAGGTCAGGCCAGGAATTGTCTTAAACCCTTCAAGAACACGGTCGCGGAGCTTGACGTAGTCGGCCCGCATCTCGCCAACGCACTCCTGCGAGCCGTGGACAGCGGCAATCGAAGCCCGCTGCACCATGCTTGCCGCGTTTGAGGTGCTCTGCGACTGCAGCTTGCTCATCGCTCCGATGATCTGTTTCGGGCCAAGTGCAAAGCCGGCGCGCCAGCCTGTCATCGCGTACGTCTTCGACAACGAACCGAGGATCACCATGTGCTCTTTGCACTCCGTGAACGAACCGCCGCTGACGATCTCGCCGGTGAAGTTGAGGTAGACGTAGCACTCGTCGAGCAGCACGTAGATCTCGTGTTTGTGTGCGAGGCGAACGATGGCTTCGAGATCAGCCGGCGAGACGACCGCGCCCGAGGGATTCGATGGCGTGTTGAGGATGATCGCCTTGGTGCGCGGCGTGATTGCCGCTTCGATCATCTTCGCGGTGATGCGGAAGTTCTCGTCCTCGCGGCTCTCGACCGGAACCACGATGCCGCCGGCGTATTGAATGATGTCTTTGAACGAGACCCAGTAGGGAACGGGAAGGATCACCTCGTCGCCGTGGTCGACCAGCACCTGGATCGCATTGAAGAGCGCGAGCTTACCGCCGGTGGTGAAGACGCATTCTTCCGGCGTGTAGTTCGAGCCGAAGTCGCAGGCGTGGCGATCCACAATGGCTTTGCGGACTTCAGGAATGCCGGCGACGGCAGTGTAGCGGGTGAAGTTCTTCTCGATGGCATCGATGGCCGCGTCCTTGATGTGGCGCGGCGTGGCGAAGTGCGGCTCGCCTGCGCCGAAGTCGGAGAGATTGACACCCTCGGACTTCAACTTCAAGGCTGCCGCGGTTATGGCCATCGTGGCCGAGACTTCAATCCGGTTGATCCGGTCCGTCAACACCTTGACTGCTGTGGCTGTGCTCATGGCTACAGTCTTTCAGATTTAGCGGGCAAGATAAAGCTGATAGCGTTTAGCCCGCTAGGCGACCGGCTCTTCGAGAACGCAAGAACTAGAATTTGTGTCTCCCATTTTGAACCGAAGTCTTCCCAGGCAGGAGGACAGCGCTTGAAGTTACGGCAGAGTGCCTTTACTATTCAGGCAGATTGCTAAGGATGTCTGCATGCCTCAAATTGCTGGAGTCATTCTCTCCGAAGTCCCCGATCATCGCGAACCGGTGAACGTCTACTGTCGTATCGAGTTGAAGCTGGGTGCCACCTCCCTTAGATCCGACCACGACCTTGAGCGAATCGTGAAAGAGCGCTTACCTCTCCACTCCCTTGATTCGTTTGCGGGGAATGGGCTGAGCGAAGACGAGATTTACAGCTTCGTTCTCCCGCGACGGACTTTGTCGCACCGCAAGAACCGCAGAGAGTTTCTTACGCACGAAGAGTCCGACCGGGCAGTTCGGCTGGCGCGCGTTATCTCGCTTGCGGAGGAGATCTTCGGGGAAGATGCCAAGGCGAGCCGGTGGTTGCGAAAGCCGAAGGTGAGACTTTCCGGGCGTGCGCCGCTGGAGCTTCTGCGTACCGATGCTGGGGCGCGGCTGGTGGAAGAGATGTTGCTACAGCTTGATTACGGCTTCGCCGCCTGACCCGTGCTGCTCTGGCGCATCAGTAACTATGCTTCCCAAGAAGGCATAGGCGGTCTGCATGTCTCGGGACGATGGCACACCAAAGGCAAGCCAGTACTTTATTGCAGCGAGAACCCTTCAACTTGTCTGCTTGAGGTAATCGTTCACATGGAGATCGATGCCGAGGACAGGCCAAAAAACTTCCGCCTGATTCAGATAGAAGGTCCCGAAGGGCTTTCTATGAAGACTGTCATGCCCGAAGAACTTTCAGAGAATTGGCCTGATGACCATGTGGCGACTCAGCGCCTGGGAGATCGCTGGCTGGCAAGCCGCGGATCCTTGCTGTTGAAAGTGCCGAGCGTTCTTATCCCGAAGACCTGGAATATTGTGGTCAATCCTCTTCACCCTGAGGCGGCGTTACTGAGGATCTCGGCTGGATATGAGCAGGCGTTCGACTTGCGGCTGTTTTCGTAAGGGTCATGCTGGTTTGCGGATGACCGGGATGGTCCTACAGCGTGAATCTCGCAGACAATTGTCCAAGGGGCTGAACAATATACCGCATTCAAGATTGCCGGGTCAGACTGCCAGTACCCGCATCCGGCCCGCAGGAGCCGGTCAAAGTCCAATTCGTGACGGTGAGGGTGCTGGCATCGGCAGAAAAGGTTCCGGTAGCTGTCACGCTGTTCTGCGTGGTCGGATCGGCATAAGTCTGGGTAAACGTGCCGCCCGTTACCTGCGAGTTCGAGATGCTGACCGGGCTCGAAAAGCAGCCGTTATTCGGGAATTTGGCGCTTCCGCTGAGTTGGAAGTTGCCGTCTGTGTCAGAAGAGGGCGACTGCGTCAGATTTGCGGTGATGGCGATGACCTGGCCACCGCCGTCGGAGAAGCTGCCGGCGTACGTCCCGGTAACCGAGCTGTACGATTGCGCCGTGGCGGCCGCCTGCGCGGCAAACGCGCAGCTTCCACCGCTGACGTTGTACGACGCCCCGGTGAGTGATTTGCCATCCTCCGCGAGAGCGCCTGTGACAGTAAGTTTGCCGCCGCCGAGCGAGCCGCTAAGCGTTAGGTTGTTCTTCGCATCGGTGTGGCCGGTGACCTCGATCATGGTCGTCGGAGCGACACAGGATGCCGTCGAACCGGAGTGAAGAACACCGGTCACCGAGGAGGCAGAGCCGTTCAACGCTCCGGAGAGCGACGGCAGTCTGCCAGCCACTGGAGCCGCCGAAGACACCTGCCAGTTCCCGCTGATCGATTGCGTATTCGTTACCGGGACAGGGGAGGTGGAGCTGGAACAGCCGGAGAGACTGAGAGAAGCCACAAGCAGAAAAGAAGAGCTATACACAGCAAGCGAAGAGGAACGGGAAAGAAGCATACAAACTCCAGGGGCCTTTGGTGACTGACATCCAAAGCTTGTCACTTTTTGAGACAGTCATCGATAGCACAGAAGGGTTATCGGCGCTTGCGGAGGACCCACGTAGTCATGCAACGATAATCCTGCACGATGGTGGTTTTTAATGGGTCGACCATCACCGCGCCGAGCTCCTCGGTAAGATCGAGCAGCATGCGTTCGTCCACCAGGAACCACTCCGACCCATCCCCGATGGAGTAAATGTCTTTGCGGAGTTGCGGGAAGTCCATACCGATACGCGAGCCGAGCCGGATAAAGAGCAGCCCACCGGGGCGAAGTACATGCCAGAGCCCAGCGAGCATGGCGCGGAAGTGGCGATCGTCGTGCGCGAAGTGAAGCACAGAGTTGCAGATCACCACATCGGCGAAACCCTTGGGAAACGGCATCTGCTCGATCGCGCCGACCTGGAAGTTTTCAGGCGGCAGGCCCGGTGCAAGGATCGCGGCGAGCTGCCGGACGTGGCTTACACCTTCGGGGTCGCCATCGAGAGCGAAGGCCTCGCAGCCTTCGCGCAGCAGGTGGACAAGATTACGACCGTACCCGCAGCCGGCATCAAGAATGCGCATTCCCGGGCCGATATTTCCGCGAAGAATCTGGTCGAAGACGTAGATGTCGATCTGGCCGAACTGTTCCTGAATGCTCATCGGGCTGCTATTCGGCAAGCGGGGTCACCGTTTTGGCTTTCAGGCGCTCGACAACCAAAGGAGGGACAAGCGCGGTTACATCCCCGCCAAGTTGGAAGACGCCTTTGATCAAGCGTGAACTGACGTAGGTGTACTTCTCGGCCGGCATCATGAAGAGCGTCTCGAGCTCAGGATCGAGCTTGCGGTTCATCATCGCCATCTGGAACTCGTACTCATAGTCGCTGATGGCGCGGATGCCACGCAGAACCGCCTTCGCTCCCTGCTGGCGGGCGAAGTCGACGAGCAGACCGTTGAAGGTCGTTACGGAGACATTGCCGAATCCCTGCGTCGCCTCACGAATCATCTCCTCGCGCTCGGGAACAGTAAACAGAGGCGTTCCCTTCTCGCTGTTGCGAAGAATCGCGACCACCAGCTCGTCGACGATCTTGGCACCACGCGCAATCAGGTCGAGATGGCCGTTGGTAAGTGGATCGAAGGTGCCGGGATAAATCGCCTTGACGGTATGCATGACATCAAAAGCATATCGCGCTTTGGTTTACGTCACGATTTGCTCAGCTGAAACGAAAGAAGAAGCGCCAGGTTACGCCCGTCATCTTCGATAAGGGAAATTCTCACCACCTGGGGCACCGGCGCGGATATTCTCCAACTCATATCCGTTCGATCAGAAGGGGAAGTAAACGTCGATGGCCAGCCTTGCGGAACATCTTCCCGCGCCACCTGTTCAAGTAGCTCCCCCTGCCCAGGGTGCGATACGTGCCACCCTCACGGACGCTGGACTCTTCTGCATCAGCCTGTCGCTTCTTGCCTTTGGTTGCGCGTTCCTCGCGGGTTCTCGAATCATGCCACCACGAAAGTAATCCGCAGAGACGGACAAACGAAGCTATATCTCTGCACGAGTGAACGCTTCGTTCCCACCCATCGCGAGAGACAAGGGCGCGATGGATGGAGGCACCCCATGCGTTGAAGGCGATGCAGACTTCCCATGCGTCAGAGTTACTTCTTGCTTTTGATGACTTCCGCCGCGACTGCGGCGCCATTCGCCGGAGCATCCGGTATGTCCAACGCAGGCAGCGCAGCGCCTATGTTCAGCTTCTTGCGGACCTCGGCGTCGATGCGCCCAAATACGTCCCTGTTTTCTTTCAAGAAGTTGCGCACGTTCTCGCGGCCCTGGCCGATGCGTTCCCCCTGGTAGCTGTACCAGGCGCCGCTTTTGTCTACGATATTGTGCAGCACTGCCAGGTCGAGACCATCGCCCTCGCGCGAGATGCCTTCGCCGTACAGAATGTCGAATTCGGCGTCGCGGAACGGTGCGGCCACCTTGTTCTTCACGATCTTGACCTTGGTGCGGGAGCCGACGACGACATCACCTTCCTTCACGGCGCCAATGCGTCGGATGTCGATTCGCATGGAAGAGTAGAACTTGAGCGCGCGACCGCCGGTCGTAGTCTCAGGGTTGCCGAACATGACGCCGATCTTGTCGCGAATCTGGTTGATGAAAATCAAGCAGGTCCGTGACTTCGAGACCGTCCCGGTGAGCTTACGGAGCGCCTGGCTCATCAATCTGGCCTGCAGGCCCATGTGGGAGTCACCCATCTCGCCATCCAGTTCCGCCTTGGGAACGAGCGCCGCAACGGAGTCGACCACGAGAACATCAATCGCGTTCGAACGGACGAGCGCTTCAACAATCTCGAGTGCCTGCTCGCCATAATCGGGCTGCGAGATGAGGAGATTGTCGATGTCCACTCCCAGCTTTCTCGCATAGGCAGGATCAAGCGCATGTTCCGCATCCACAAATGCGGCAAGGCCGCCTGCCTTTTGTGCCTCGGCGACAATCTGGAGCGTGATGGTCGTCTTGCCGGATGACTCAGGCCCGAAGATCTCTATGACGCGGCCGCGGGGCACACCGCCTACTCCCAGCGCAGCGTCAAAGGAGATCGAACCCGTCGAGATGACCGAGATCGGCACGATCGCTTCTTTCGAGCCCAAACGCATGACAGAGCCTTTGCCGAACTGCTTCTCTAGCTGCGAAAGGGCTGTCTCGATTGCCTTGCTACGGTCGTCTGCCACGCTGAACTCCTCAATTTGGAACGTCTCCGGATTCTAGCACCAGAATGGGAAAAAGCAAAGAAAAGGCGAATAACGGGTTAGGAGCTCTTAAGAGATGCGAGCGGATTATTAAGTTTTTCTCAAGTTCGCCGATAGGTCTGATGAGAAGGAACCAAGAACCGCCCAAGGCAGGTAGCCATGAGTCTTCAAATCTCTTCGATCGGCACCACACCCGTTTTACCCGCGGCGAACGAGTCCACCGCGGTCTCGCCGCAGGTCGCGGCGAGAGTAGCCTCACCTCCGCCACCTCCGCCACCTCCACCGCCACCTCCGCCAAGAGACGTGGTGACGCTTTCAGCATCGATCAAAGAGTTGCAGGCGCAGGGCGAAAGTCCATCGCAGATTGCCCAGTCCCTGGGAGTGCCGCTTCAGACTGTCTCCATCAATCTGGGAACTTCGTTTATCGAAGCCACACTCGCCGCGGCGCCCGACATTCCAAGCACGCCTTCTGTCATCAGCTAGCCGCGGCGTAAGCTCAACGCCGCAGCAGGTCTACAGGCTGGTTAACATCTTCGATGCGGAAGTAGCCTGCCAGCGATGGGTGACGCCTGGCGACCGCGAGATACATCTCCCATGCCACTCTTCTGTAGCTGAAGTGCCCGGCGGGCCCGGACCGAAGCTCTGAAATATAAACGGCCTCCGCAAAATCCATCTTGAACATCGACCGGCAGCGGGTGCCGAGAGGCAGGCAGTATTGTGCGGAGAACTCCGCCTCCGGTTCCCCGCTTGCCTTCAGGGCATGATAGGCACGCCACGCCGCGTCCATGGCATCCACATACAATTCTTCAATTCCGGCGTCCGCAAGCGTCGGCTGTCCCGGGCATACGGGCTCCTCATAGCCATGCAGATCGGTATATCCCTGCAACAATTGCACGCAGCGTCGATGGCGATGCATATCGCGAAAGCCACCGATGTCCATGAGGATGTCGAAACGAAAGCCCTGCCCTGCACTGAAGGGGCGCGGCAGTTCGTCGTGGCGACCCCGGTGTGCGATGCCGAGAGCGACGAGTTCGTCGCGCCGGGATGCGCTGAGTGCGGCGACCTGGTTGCGAAGCTGTCGGTAGGAGTAATGGCAATGCGGGTAGAGCAGCGAAGTGGCCAGCTCGACTTCAAGCGGGCCGTCGTCTTCGATCAGATCTACGACCGGCGCGGCGGCGATGGGCTGCCCGGCCATAAGCTCTGACGCGGCGGCGGCGAGTTCGGCGCGGCTGGTCTCGGCGTAGGGAGAGGCCGCAGCGTACTTCACCAGTGTCGGGGCCGCCTTTACCGGGCGGAGGAGCTGCACGGCCACGCGAGCCGCAGAGATGGGATCGCTCGCGCGAAGTTCGGCGGCAAGCGCTTGCGAGGCGGCGTCCTGAACGTTCCACGCGGGTTCAGCGGCCGCCTTGCGGAGCCGCTCGCCGATATTCCGGATCTCGGCGAACTCGCTCGTGAGCAGCCGGGAGACCTGGGTTTCCAGTGTGCGCGCATTCACAATCTGGCCCAGTGAAGTGTTTGTGGCCAGCGGCAGCAGATAACGTGCGACATCGAATGCCCGGGCGTTCAGCGTGCGCTTGTAGGCCTCCGGCTTCATGCTCTCCGGCCGAGGAACTGCTGACTGGAGAGCTTCAAACATCCCTGCGCCCACGTTCTGGTAAGCCGTGAAGAGGGCCTTGATGGCGGAAGTGAAGACCGGCGTGGCTTCGCCGAGCGCCGGCGTGTACCAGCCGGATTTGCGGAAATCCTGGTAGCGGGTCGAACGTTCCTGGCCATCCCAGCGCTGCTCGTCGACCAGAGAGATGGCCGCCAGCAAGCTCAGCCGCTCGATAGCCATCGGAATGTGGGCAAGGTCGGCAATCGATCGGTGACCATATTGGAAGTAGAAGGTGTTGAGGAACTGCTCTGCGCGCTGCGAGCTGATCTCGGCGAGCGACTCGCGCATGGTCAGCGAGGAGCGCGAGTACTTCGCCATGGCGTAGGCAAGCACCTCGGGATCGGCACCGTGGATCGCATAAACTTCGGTTTCATTCGCTGGGGGATCGGAGGAGGGGACTACAGCATCTGGCATGGTCGAAGTCAGGATACGTTATTCGCAGCCAGTCACGCTTCCCAGCGTGTACATCTAACGTGTATGCCGAAGGCGACCGCTATAACGCATGAGGAGGACGCGACCAGCGTCCCCGAATCGATCGGACATCGTCCGTTCCCAATGCCTGCCCGTCCGTGGACAATGACTCAGCGCTGGAATGATTTGCTCTTTGCCCACTGGCCTATTCCGGTCGAGGCGATGGAGACGCTGGTGCCAGCAGGACTTCAAGTGGAAAGCTTCGACGGAACTGCCTGGGTGGGCGTAGTTCCCTTCTGGATGAACAGAATCCAAGCGAGAGTTCCCGGAACGATTCACCAGAGGATTCCATTCTCCCGCAGTTTTCCTGAGCTGAATCTGCGGACCTACGTCCGGTCGAAACTTACGGGCCGGGCGGGAGTTTTCTTCTTTGCGCTTGAAGCGGCGAGTCCGCTGGCGGTAGCTGGGGCGCGGATCCTGTTCAACCTACCTTACTTCCTTGCCACCATGTCGCGAACGACCGCGAGCGACGGCTCTGTACGCTACAAGAGCCGCCGGTTACTGACCTCCGCTACCGTAGGATTTCAGGCCACCTATCGTGGACTGGAGCGTGCTCCGGATGCGCTCCCCAGCCAGGCAGGAAGCCTGGAGCACTTCCTGACAGAGCGTTACTGCCTCTTCACGACGCGCCGCGGCAAGGTGCTGGTTGGCGACGTGCATCACCGGCCATGGCCGCTCGAGCCAGCCGACGCCGAGATTCGCGTCAACGATCTGCCCCGAGCGCATGGGATTACGCTTCCCAACCGGCCACCGGTCCTTCACTTTTCCAAGTCGCTGGAAGTCTACATCTGGTCGCTGCGACCTGACGGCTGACGTTCGACGATGGTTTGCTCCGTATAATCTCTGTGCAGCTTTGAATTGGAGACCATGGGAACATTGGCAGGTCGCATCGCGCTCGTAACCGGGGCATCGCAGGGGATTGGCAGAGCTTGTGCCTTGAGGCTGGCTAAGGACGGGGCTTCCGTCGCAATCGCCGCACGAAACCAGGAAAAGCTCGCCGAAGTGGCTGCCGAAATCGCGGTCGCTGGGGGCACGGCGCAGGCCTTCGAGCTCGACCTGGGTAGCGAAGAATCGATTAAGGCATGCGCAAAGGCTGTGATCGCCCACTTTGGCAAAGTCGAAATCCTCGTCAACAACGGCGGCATCACGCGGGACATCCTCGCCATGCGGATGAAGCGGAAGGACTGGGACGACGTGCTCTCAACCAACCTGACGGGCGCATTCCTGTTGTCGCAGGCCGTGATGATGTCGATGGTTAAGGGCCACTGGGGACGGATCATCAACATCACATCGGTCGTGGGCGAGATGGGGCAGGCGGGACAGGCAAACTATGCCGCGTCGAAGGCAGGGCTGATCGGGGTCACAAAGTCGCTCGCGAGAGAGCTTGCGAGCCGCACAATCACTGTGAACGCCGTCGCTCCGGGGTATATCGAGACCGCCATGACCGCTGTCCTCACCACCGACCAGCGGACAGCAATGACGCAGCACATTCCTTTGCAGCGTGCTGGAACGGACCTCGACGTTGCGGCAGCCGTGGCCTTCCTGGCGTCTGAAGAAGCGGCCTACATCACAGGCCATACGCTCGACGTAAATGGTGGCATGTACATGGGTTAGGGCGCTTTTCCGGTAATTGCCTCAAAGCTGATGCATGTTTACTCTTTTGCTAATTCCGCCCCTGGTTCTAAAATCGAGGTGGGGTTCAAGTAGCACTTCAAGGTACAACCCCCAAGCATCGACTTCGATACGACCGGAGAACCTCGGGTGGTTCGGGCGTCTGATTTGGCGGGAAGATAAAGATTGACCGAAGGCCCGGAGCTAGTTACTTTGTGGTCAATGGCCAACATGCACACAATGCTTCCTACCCTGCCCGGCGAACACGTCAAACCAGTGTCGGTTTCGTCGAACATCGGGACTACCATTCGCGAGTACCGTCTGCAGAAGAACATGTCGCAGGGCGACATCGAGAAGCGGACTGGGCTGCTCCGATGCTATCTCTCGCGGGTGGAGAACGGCCACACCGTGCCGTCTCTGGACACGCTACAGAAGATCGCTCGGGCGCTCGACCTGCAGCTCTCTCAATTCTTCGCAGAAGAACTGGTTTCAAAGGAGATGTCCGGACTGAACCTGGATGAGGATGAGATCCGTTTTCTGACCCAGGTGCAACGGTACTCCTCACAGCTCAGCGAGAGCGATCGAAGGCTGCTGCTGGCGATGGTTAGAAAATTCGCATCGACGGCAGTCAGCTAGCCGCGCGCATACACCGCGATCAGATAGCCAAAGAGCGACAGTACCAATGCAGCAAGAGCGAAGGTAGTCTTCTGGCGACCGAGGTAGCGTTCGCGGCCTGCGGTCATCCTGGGAACTAGTGCGGGACCTAGCCCAAGGCCCGAGGCGAAGCCGCCTATGTGAGCGAAATTGTCGATGCGGATCACGTCGACGAAGATGGTCGCTCCGCCGATTACGAGATTCAGAACAGCAAACTGGATGACCGAGCGGCGCAGGCGGCGAAGTTCTTCCCAGGGAATGGGCAGCTTGCGGTTCGAGAGCAGGACGATGAGAATTCCTGCGATGCCGAAGACCGCCCCCGAGGCGCCCGCTCCGATCGAGTCGTTTCCCTCGAAGACATTCACGGCCATCGACAGCAGATTTCCCGCAACGCCGGTCAACACGTAGACGGCAGCCAGGCCGAAGGGGCCGAGCAGCGGCTCCCCTAACATGCCAAGATTCCAGAGACACCACATATTCGTTGCGAGATGAATCCATCCAACGTGGACGAAGATTGCAGTGAGCAGGCGATACCACTCGCGATCGACCAGCACGCGAGAGGTGCTATTAGCACCGAAGTGGATCAGGTTTGCTGAGGTGGGCGACTGGAACGAGACGCCGCTGAAGACCATCCAGAGGAACACAGCGACGTTGATGCCGACCAGGATGTAGGTCGCTGGCGCCGCGAAAAGCTCGGAGCGCCTGCCGCGGCGAGCAGTCTCCGGTTCTGTGTAGCTCACGCTTGAGGCTTGAGTCGGCTCATAGTCCGGAACCTGAACGGAATGGCCAGCCGGCGGGATAATCTCCCCTTCCGGGGACGAGCTCGAGGCGGTCATAATCGGAAAACCATGAGAGCGAGGTTAGGCCGCGTCCTTCGAGAAGCGCTGCCGAAGGTCTTCTGGAATCCGCTGCTGCAGGACGTCGCCAAGGAAACCGGGGATCGGGGTCGCTATCGCAACCAGAATCCAGAGCAAAGTCGAGAAGACCAGGCCGGTAAGAGCGACGGCCTCAAGCGAGATGTATACCGCTGTATGCCGCAAATGGACATGAATCTGCTCAATATGGGTGATGGCTTCAACCCGGTGCATAATCACCGCGGCCAGAAGGAAGGCGAGAATCGACAGCGAACTGACAGAGATAAGAAGCACATCCACTGTGCGGTGCAGACGCTGCTTCGACCGGCAATGCGCACAATCGGAGAGGTGCTGATCGTAATCCGTGCGCATGGTGGGCGAAAGGCTGGAGATGTCGTAGCGCCAGCCGGAGAGGATCGCGCCAACCACGTGATCGGTGCAGACCGATGACGCCGCTCGACCATCACTTCCAACTGAAAACTGATTCGCTGCTTTTCCCATACTCGGTAACTCCAGTCTACCCTGTTTGATCGCTGCTTGTCGGGAAAGATTCATGCTATGTTCACTTTCCGTGCGCATAAGAGTCTTGAAGGTTTGTTGGAGTTGGCCCTGCCGGGGCAGTTGAATGCATTGATGTAATGCATCACTTCCGATCAGCCGAAGATGTTTTCCTGGATGAATTCGTTGCGGAACTTGCCCTTGGGATCAAACTGCTGTACCAGCGCCTGGAACCGGGGCGTGTTGCCGTAGACTTGATTCATCCGCGCTGGCGACATCGTGAAGACCTTTCCCCAGTGTGGTCTGGCGTTGAACGGTGCCAGCTTCGCCTCGATTAGTGGCAGCACCGCGAGCACTTCGGGTGTCTCCGGCTTCCAAGTGAAGTGGATCGCCATACAGTCCTGTTTGTAGGCGGGGCTCATCAGCAGATTGTCGGCGGCGATGGTGCGGATCTCGGTGATGAAAAGATGCGGAGTGATTTTGTCGCGAAGCGTCTCGACCGCCAGAATCGCCTCATATCCGTGGGCGCGGGAAACAAAAAACTCACTCTGGATCTCCGCCCCACTGCTCGGGGTAAAGTTCATCTTGAAGTGCGGCAGCCGTTCATACCAGGGTCCGGGGATGCCCATCTGCTCGGTGCAGGCCTCGGCCGGGTGGCTGACGATGGGGTGAAGCTTCTGCTTCGCAGCGGTCGCGCCGTAAAACAGTGGCGGGATCGCGGTCGAGGGTGACTGGTCGACTCGGCTCTTGATCCAGACCTCGCTGACATTGTGCTTCTGCCAGTCCGTGAAGAGACTGACGCTGTAGCCACTCGAGAGGATCGCGTCGAGATTGTGCTCGAGCTGGCTCATCGAAAGGTTCTCGTAGACCAACTGTTTCACCTGGTAGGTCGGCTGCACGTCGAGCGTGACCCTGGTGATCACACCCAGCGCGCCGAGATTGACCACCGCGGCCAGAAACTGGTCGCCGTCATTCGCGCGGGTCAGGTGGATGATCTCGCCATCCGCAGTCACGATCTCGAGCGCCGACACGGCCGTCGCGAGGTTGCCGTTCGTCACGCCCGAGCCGTGGGTCGCGGTGGAGATTGCCCCGGCCACCGTGATGTGCGGCAGAGAGGCTAGATTGTGCAGCGCATAACCCTTTTGATCGATATAGGGGGCCAGCATGCCGTAGCGGACGCCCGCGCCCACCGTCACCGTCTTCGCTGCCGTGTCGAGTTCCATCGTGTCCAGATCGTGCAGCGAGATCTGCGCGGCGGTGCTATCTGCGATCGCGTTGAAAGAGTGGCGACTGCCCAATGCACGAAGTTTCGGCGTACTTTTGACGATCTGCTGCGTCTCGTTGACCGAGGTCGGCGTAAGCAGCGTACTGGTGTGGTACGTCAGGTTTCCGGCCCAGTTCGTGCGTGGGGTCGCGGAGTCGGCTGGCGCGAGCCGCGGCAGAAAGGTGCTGGTAAGGGCCATGCCTGAAGTCTTCAAGAACTCTCTTTTGTTCATGGGCACCACTCTACACAAAGTGGGCGGCTAAAGGCAGATCGCTTCGAGCGGAACGGCTTGCGCGGCAAGCAGAATCTTATTTCCCAGCAGCGTCATACGGTCGCCAATCGCCTGCTCTGCGGCAAGTCTGGCGAGTTCAGGAACGTTGTTCGACTCCGACAAATGGCCCAGGATGATGTACGCCGCCCCTCCATCGTAATCGCGCGAGAGATATTCAGCAGTCGCCGAGTTTGAGAGATGGCCGACGCGGGACAACACCCTCTGCTTCACCGACCAGGGATACGGCCCATCGCGCAGCATCTCCAGGTCGTGGTTCGATTCGAGGAGCAGAACATCGGAGCGGGCGATGGCCTGCTTAACATTCGGCGGCATGTATCCGAGATCGGTGGCGAGGGCCATGCGAATGCCTTCCGCCTCGAAGACGAAACCGCAGGGATCCGCGGCATCGTGCGGGATGGTGAAGGGCATGATATCGATGTCGCCGATAGAGAAGCTGGTTCCCGCGCGGAAGTACTCGACGGCGGGAAGGAAGGTGGGATCGGCCTTGGCTGCCGCGGGAAGCGTCTCAACAGCATCCGCATCGCAAGCCTCGGCTTCGACCGGAAGCTCCAATCCTGCGTTCGGATCGTCGGACCGCAGACTTGAATTCTCGACCGCACGAACTTCGTTCGCTCTTTCGAGCGCAACCGCGGCGGCCCACGCTTCCTTTTCCTGTTGCAGATGGTCGAGCCACTTGGCATAGCTCATCGTGGTTCGCGGTGTAAGCATCCGGACCCACGCCCGGTGTGTCGGCTCCGTGAAAAAGACCGGGATGCGCAGCTTGCGGGCGAGCACAGCCAGACCGGCGACGTGATCCTGGTGCTCATGCGTGATGAGGATGGCATCGAGCGCAGACGGATCCTCGCCAGCAATGGCCATCCGGCGGAGGAGTTCCCGGCAGGAAAGCCCGGCATCGACCAGCACCCGCGTCCGGCTTGAAGAGACGACAGTGCTGTTGCCTTTCGATCCCGAGGCCAGCACTGTCATGCGCATCATAGAGTCCAGAATACGCCGTAAGCATGTGGGTATTTCGGCCGAATCCCGGGCAATGCCGGGAGGAACCTCTTCTGGAACGGGTCCGTTCTCCGGACTTGCGGCTAGGGCTTGACGGGCGCAAGGAAGTTTACCGTCGAGCGCATCACCACCTCATTTCGCTGGTTATACGCCAGCGTACGTGTGCGGACTATTCCATAGTCCTTCCGCGAGGTCGATTGCCGGACTCCAGCCACCTCGATCTCTGTCCTGATCGTATCTCCGGGGCGCACCGGCTCGGTCCAGCGCATCTCTTCCACGCCCGCGCCGATCATGCCTCCGGCGACCTTGATGCTCTGCACCCGTAGCCGCATGACGATCGCGGCCGTCAGCCAGCCGGAGGCGGCCAGCCCCTTGAAGAACGAGCCTTCACCTGCCGCCTCGTCGAGGTGGAAGGGCTGCGGATCGTACTTCTGGCCGAACTCCTTGATCTCTTCGGCGGTCACCTTCGCATTGACGACGGATTGAAACGTCTGACCGACGTAAAAGTCTTCGAAGTAAAGCTCGTTCGGCATTCTTGTCTCCTGATGCTGTTTCTAAGTGTTTGATGATAACGCGGGGGATTAGGAAGCACTGCGGCAGTCAGCAGATCAGACGACATGGATCAGGAGACAGGTAATGTTGTCGCCGCCACCCTTCGCGTTTGCGGCGTCAATCAGCTGTGTGCAGAGCGTGGCGAGTTCCTCGTCAGTCGCCGATGGCCCCGAAAGCAGGATTGCCGCTATGTCAGCGTCGGAGAGATCGCGGATCAGGCCGTCCGAACAAAGCAGGAAGAGGTCACCATGCAGGGCGGCGTGGCACTCGATATCGGCGTCGACCGCGTCGTCTGACCCGATCGCGCGGGTAATCACATTGCGGAGAGGCGAGACCTCGGCCTGCTGACGGGTGATCACCCCGGCGCGGACCTGCTCCTCGACGACGGAATGATCGTCGGTAACCTGCTCGAAGCGGCTCTGGTCACTCTCCCGCCGAAGCCGGTAGCAGCGGCTGTCGCCGATGTTGGCGATCCACACGGTTCCGGCAAAGTTGGGTTCCGGGCTCGCTGCACATTCTGCCGCAGGCGTGAAGACGAGCGCGACCAGCGTCGTCGCCATGCCGCGCAGCGCGGCAGTCTGGCGGGACTTCCGGTACACGAGCTCATTCGCGTAATCGACTCCCGCCGAGATTCCTTGCTGCGAGGACGCCTGCTCGTCGCGGGCGCGGACCATCAGTTCAAGGAACGAATCGGCCGCAAGCTGGCTGGCGACTTCGCCGCTGGCCGCGCCGCCAACGCCGTCGCAGACGACGAAGGTGCCGAGTTCGGCGTTCGCGGCGCAGGTATCCTCGTTGTGGCTGCGGACGCGGCCGGGGTCGGAGAGCATGGCGTAGCTGAGAATCTTCGCGGGCATATTCCTCAGGACAGACTTCCCTACGATATCTGGCGAACAAATCGCTTCACAAACCATACACTCCCCCAGGAGGCCAGGCCGCAAATCCCGCAGGTGAGAGGAGAAGGTAGTCTGGATCGAAGTGTGGCAGCTGGGAAAGTGAGAAGAATGAACCGGATCGTGGAGGGCGACAACCTGAAAGTGCTGCGCGGCCTCGAAACCGCATCGATACCGTTGATTTACATCGACCCTCCGTTCAACACGGGCCGGCGCCAATCCCGCCCACAGATGAAGACGATTCGCGACGATGCGGGGGACAGGACGGGCTTCGGCGGCAAGCGCTACCGTACCGAACTGGTCGAGCAGGCAGCCGCCCTAAGCGGGTATGGCGACCACTTCGAGGATTTTCTCGGATTTCTGCGACCGCGGCTGGAGGAGGCGCACCGAGTCCTCGCCGCGACCGGCAGCCTGTTCTTTCATATCGATCCGCGCGAGGTCCATTACTGCAAAGTGATGCTGGACGGGATCTTCGGCAGGGACTGCTTTCAGAACGAGATCATCTGGGCCTACGACTATGGCGCCCGGGCGACCAAGCGCTGGCCCGCCAAGCACGACAACATCCTCTGGTACACACGCGATCCGGAGAGATACACCTTCAACCTGGGTGAGAGCGACCGCATCCCTTACATGGCCCCAAAGCTGGTCGGCGAGGCAAAGGCGGCGCGCGGGAAGACTCCGACGGATGTCTGGTGGCACACCATTGTCTCCCCAACAGGCAAGGAGAAGACCGGCTATGCGACGCAGAAGCCGCTGGGAATCCTGGAACGCATCGTCCGCGTGCACTCTAATCCCGGGGATCAGGTCCTGGACTTCTTCGCCGGCAGCGGCACAACCGGCGCCGCAGCGGCGAAGCACGGGCGGCAATTTCTCCTCGTTGACGAGAACACAGAGGCTGTCACAGTCATGCGCAAGCGGCTGGCCGAACACCTTATATCTCCACCCGTCACATGAGACAGGACAGCGACGATGGGGCAGCCGGTCGTCACTCTGATTTGACGCAAAGTGCTCGCCGTATCGCCGTGAGCCCACATCGCGCCGTAAGATGTGGAGATGAAGTTCCTGATTGCGCTGCTCGCGATTGCCGGCCTGGTCGTCTCGGTTCTTGCTTTGAAGGTCCACAATATGGACCCGAACGCCGCTCCTCCCTGCGCCGTCACCGAGCACTGGGACTGCGGCGCGGTTAATCACAGCCGGTTTGCGGTGTTTCCGCCACGCACGTTCGATGAGGCGCCGAATGCCAAGGGACATCTGCCGGTCGCGATCGTCGGGATCGTAGGGTACAGCCTCATCGCCCTGCTCGCTCTCTTCGGGCGGCTCTGGATCGTGCTGCACCTTGCCGAGTTTGGCTTTATGTGCGCCTGCTTCCTGAGCTATCTTGAAGCCTTCGTCATGGAAAAGTGGTGCATCTACTGCGTCTGGTCGCAAGGCCTGATGACCGGTATCCTGCTGGCCACTCTTATTGCCGTCCTATTGAAACGAAGAGCTGCAAGGCGAAGTATCTTTGCGTAACTTCTGAGACCGGACCGGGATAAACTAAAGTCATGTGGCCCCGGCTGATCTCTCAACTCGTTGAATTTTTGCCCCACGCGGCGCGCCTGATGCCGGTGGCGGACAACTTCCTCGCTGTTCGTCGCGAAGGCGCGCAGGCGCAGGCGGGAGCAATCGCCGATCTGGCGGAAAACCTTCGCGTCGATGTAGGCAGGGTAGCTGATTCCTACAACCTGCTGGCCCGGCAGATTACGGAGCAGAAGGCCCAGATTACCGCCCTCCACGATGCTCTCGAAGTTGCCGAAACTCAGAGTCTTACCCAGACCCGGCAGTTGGAGTGGATCACGACGGACATGAACAACCTGCGGATATGGGTCAAGTTCGGCGTGGTAACTATCGTGCTGCTGCTGGTCGCCGTACTCGCCCTGACTATACAAATCATGCATGCGCGCTAGCCAGCTCGTCCCTCCTGAACGCTTGTAAGATCGAGCGATGGGTATCAGTAAGGAACAGGCGCTCGATTGTCTTCGGAGCGCGGATCTGATTGGCATTGGTATGGAAGCGGACACGGTGCGCCGCGAGCTGCATCCGGAGAATGTCGTGACTTACGCGGTCGATTGTGTCGTCTCGGCGAGCGTCGGCGTTATCGAAGAGATTGAGGCTACGGGGGCGAGTTCGGTCTCTCTGACCCTTTCGCCGAAGATAACTTTTGCCGAATTGGAAGAAATGCTCACGGCGATCAGGCGTCAATTCCCCGCCCTGCTCATAAAAGTGCCGTCGGGCAGTGCAGTTTTGCGGCAAGCAGATGCAGCCGGATTGACATTGAGCGAGGCGATTGCGCGACTGCGGGATGCTGGGTTGAGTTCCTTTGCCGGAGATGATCTGGTGATTGGTGCTGGGTCAAAGCGCCTCTTTGAACTGCATCTCTGTGCCCACCAGGTGGGCATGCAGACCACGGCAGGGATGGTCTTCGGAGCGGGCGAGAGCCTCGAAGACCGCGTTGAACACCTCTTCGCCCTACGCGAACTTCAGGATGGAACGGGCGGGTTCTCGTCGTTTACTCTCTGGAGCTTTATGCCTGCTGCAGGCGCCGTCGAAGCTCCGACGGCAGTCGAGTACATGCGCACCCTGGCGGTCGCACGAATGCTGCTCGATAACATAGAGAACGTGGAATCGAGCTGCATAGCGCAAGGCCTGAAAGTCGTCCAGATGGCGATGCGGTTCGGAGCAAACGACGCTGGCACGATACCCGTCCAGGGAATGAAGAGTTTTACCGAGGAAGACCTGCGCCGGGTGATCCGCGACGCTGGTTTTCAGCCAGTGGAGCGGGATGCGCTCTACCGGACGATGTTCCTGAACAACTAAGCTCTCTGGCGAGCGCATCATTGCGAAAGAAGTTTGCGTACTTTATACCGGGGCAGCGGAACTCTTTGGTGTGACAGGCGCGCTTTCCTGTCGCGTAGAATCGGGCGAGATACCTACTGATCTTCAAACCTCACGGAGCCCAGCCTGCTTTCCTCTCTCATCTCTGTACGCGCGCTCTCGGCGGTTCTGCTCGGCTCGAAGGGGCTGGGACATTACTGGCGCACACATTACGCCGACAAGACGTTCGAGCACCTCTACCGATGGAATCTGTTCGATGTCTGCCTGCTGGTGCCGTACTTCGTAGTGATGCTGATCCTGGCATTTTATGGAATTCACCGTTATCAACTGGTCTGGCTCTACTACCGAAACCGGAAGAATGCGGCCAGGTGGGATCAGCCGCCGATGCGGTTCGAAGAAGGCAAGCTGCCGTTTGTAACCATCCAGCTTCCTATCTTCAATGAGCAGTTCGTGATCGATCGCCTGATCGAGGCCTGCTGCCGGATCAACTATCCGCGCGACCGCTTCGAGATCCAGGTGCTCGACGACTCGACCGACGAAACGGTGCGCGTGGCGAAGCAGATAGTCGACCGCTACGCGGCGGGATTTCCAGGCATGGAGCCGCAGCCGATCAAGTATCTCCACCGAACAAACCGGCACGGCTATAAGGCAGGCGCACTCGACAAAGGGCTGGACGTCGCGAAGGGCGATCTGATCGCCATCTTCGACGCGGACTTTGTGCCGCCTCCTGAATGGGTGATGCAGGTTGTCCACCATTTTGCCGAGCCAGGCATCGGCATGGTGCAGACGCGGTGGACGCACCTGAACAGCGATTACAGCTTTTTGACGCAGGTTGAGGGCATTCTGCTCGATGGCCACTTCGTGCTGGAGCACGGCGGGCGCTCACGGGCTGGCGTCTTCTTCAACTTCAACGGCACCGCCGGGATGTGGCGGCGTGAGACCATCTCCGAGGCTGGCGGATGGCAGCACGACACCCTGACCGAGGACACTGACCTGAGCTATCGTGCCCAGATGGTCGGCTGGAAGTTCAAATACCTCCAGGACGTCGAGTGCCCGGCTGAACTGCCCATTGAGATGACCGCCTTCAAAACACAGCAGGCGCGCTGGGCGAAGGGGCTGATTCAGACAGGCAAGAAGATCCTGCCGCGTGTTCTGAAGAGCGATGTGCCGTTTCACACCAAACTCGAAGCCTGGTATCACCTCACCGCAAACATCAGCTATCCGTTGATGATCATTCTCAGCACACTGCTGATGCCGGCGATGATCATCCGTAGCTGGCAGGGCACGACGCAGATGCTGCTGATCGACCTGCCCTTGTTCATGGCGAGCACGATGTCGATCTCCTCCTTCTATCTGGTTAGCCAGAAAGAGTTGCACCCGAAGACCTGGTGGAAGACGCTGCTTTACATCCCTTGCCTGATGGCGCTCGGTGTTGGGCTGACGATCACAAATACCAAGGCGGTGCTCGAGGCGCTGTTCGGCGTAAAGAGCGCGTTTGCGCGAACACCGAAGTATCGGGTGAACAAGAAGGGCGAGAAGTCGCAGGCGAAGGTCTACCGCAAGCGGCTGGGCATCGTGCCCTGGATCGAACTCGCAATTGGCTGTTACTTTACGGCGACGGTCTGGTACGCGATCTCGAGCGAGAACTACTTTACTGTCCCGTTCCTTGCGCTCTTCGTCTTCGGCTATTGGTATACAGGCTTCCTGAGTCTTCTACAGGGGCGTTTCGAGCGCTCGAGCACACGCGGCGACGAGATGCACGAGAAGCCCTATCCGGTCGGCATCTGAATCTCTACCACCGGACCACCGGCCCCACCCTCACACCCCAATTTGTCGAGTTGATGAAGTTCTCGTGCGACAGAAAAGATAAGTCCGGCGGAGTGCCAATGCCAGGCGGGTCCGTGATCGGGCTGCGATAGCGAATCAAAAGCTGCTCGACCGTGACCCGAAGAGCGAGGTGCTTGTTTATGCGCGCGTCGCCGGAGGCCTCCGCAGCAGCGGCGAAGTTTGAGGTACGGTGATCGGGACGGCCCGCGGACTCTGGCAGCACATGCGACCAGGTTGCGAAGCCCGGCTTCAAGGCAAGTCTTAAAGCAACATGTTTTGTGGAGTAGCCTGACCGGAGGCCGAAGGTGGCGACGGCAAGCGAGCCTCCGGTCTTTGTAGACGGTAATGGGCTGATGCCAGGCTGATTCTCCACGCTGGCCACGAGATCCAGGTAAGGGAGAACTCGCATGCCCACTTCGGCACCCAGCCCACTCGTCGTCATTCGACAGTCCGAACACCCGATTCTGTTCGCTCCTACAGCGAGGCTCGAATAGAAGACGCCAAACTCGCCGTGCTCCACCGGCTCAGCATCGAGTGAGCGCTCAAACCGCTTTACAACTTGAGATTCGTATACCTCTGGGTGATCGTAGTCGCGGTACCAGGGATATTCACCACGCAGCATATTTGCCAGGCTACGAGGCGGATTCAATGATCCTCGAAGAATCTGGTACTTGATGCTGCCCGGATGTTTCGCCACAAGAGGATCGGTGATGTAGCGGTCAATAGCGTCTCCGCCGATCAGGGTGACCGTGCCAACAACGGGCGTGATGATGAAGTCGACCCAGCCAGTGTTGTTGGTGAAGGTAGCTCTTGGGCTGTCGCAGGAGTTTGACGCACCAGGGCTTCCGCCACAGCGAATGGGATAGGTATAGCCGCCTTCGCTGAGGACGCCGGCTTCGCCGAAAGGTCCGATCTCAGACTGAACCGAATACGCATTAGCCCACAGCATCGCGCGGAGCCGGCTGTGCCAGTACTCGCGAGTATTGGATAGTTTCAGTGCCCTGCCTCGCGGATCATTCTGCACTTCCAGGTAGCCGGTTATAGCTCCCTGCACCGGGTGGCCGACATAGTTGACCATGAAGTCGTCGCCATCGTTCCATCGACCCATGTTGAATTGACCAAGCGAATTCCGATAGTTGGCCCAGAAAGGTTTATCCAGCAGATTGTGGCGATCTCGCTGGTCCGCTGTCATGATGCGGACTCCGTTCTCCATCGACTGGAACGCGAAGGATTGCAGCAAGAGACCCTTCCAGTGGAACGGCTCCGAGGAGACACCGCTTGCCTCGGTGCGCGATTTAGAGCCAGACAGGGGCGGTCCCCCGAGAGGCAGAGCCTCCTTCATCCTGTGGCCCCGGAGAACGGGCGAAACCTCTTCCGGCACACCAAAGCTGTGTGTGTGGCGCGAGAGGGGAGCATCAGGCAGATCCGGTCCCGCAGTTTGCGCCTGCAGTTGTAGTTGAAGCACCAGAAAGAGAACAGCACCGATGGCACACGCCCCTCTGAAGTAGACACACCGCCTCAAGTCACTCGCTCCTAAGTGTCGTACCTCACCGAGCGAGGTGCATACAATGAAGAGGTTGGGATGCGTAAGCAGTCGGCGGGAGTTTGTTGCAGGAATGCATTCGCGACGAAAAGCATCCTGCTTCAGCCCGAGCCGGAGTTTCTCGGTTAGGATTTAGGGTGAGTTGAAGAACTTCGAGGAGGCTTTGTCATGAGCGAAACACACGAGAAGAATGAGTTGCTGGAGACATGGTGGCCAGCGTTGGTCATCCTGTTCGGATTGATCTTCGTGTCGTGCCTGGTGTTCTTCAAGCCAGTGAACTAGGAGTGGGCCGATTCGTGATGTAACTCAGTGAGGCGTACCGGCTCGACACCGATCACGGAGCGGGTTTCGTCTCGCTCTTCTTGTCTTTCTTGTCCTGTGCGGCGAGCCACTTTTCAAACGGGATTGAAAAGGCGAATAAGTTCTGCTTGGCGTCGAGCGAGTGGACCATCTTCACGTAAAGTTGAGCGCCTTTCAGCGCCGGGTCGTCGAGCGCCTTCACATCGTAGAAGAGATATCCGGCCAGCGTTGAGTGAGCGTTGACCACCGTGCCAGAGAAGCCGAAATCGTTCTCGTCCTGGGTGATTCTCTTATCGACGCTGGGGTGATGCAGGGTAATGGTGGGAATGGGCGCAGGCATGGGAACCTTCGTGCCAGCAATGCTTTTTGTGGTGAACAGCCGCCGGTTCAGATCATCGTCTGTGGCCGCCGGAATTACATCATTGTTCGCCGAAATGAACTGCAGCCGCGCATCGTCCAGGGAGAGTGCACGGTCACTGTCGTTCGTGATGATGACGCGGACGGGGATGAATCCGTGCTGGATGTAAGGCAGACGAAAAAACTTGCAGTCTGCGGGTTCGTCGCAGGGTTCGGCCGCGATGGTGACCTGCTCCTTCTGATGGGCGTCAAAGGCATCGTATTGGGAAGCGGGCTTCGCAGGCGGAGCCTTCTTATCGGCCGCAACAGCGTAATCTGGTGAGGCCGCGGAGAAATTCAGAAGAATGACGGCTATAGCAGTCGGCGGCAGGAGGAAGGTGCGTAGCGGCATAGGTCTGCTCAATTATCATCTCGGCTGGTGCGTGTGTCTCGGCAATATATTTTCTGCTGATTTGACGGAGCTAAGTGGAAAGCGTTGAGATCCATCCCTGGTAATCAAGCCGCCAGCGGCTTACCCCGGGCTGACGCTCCTTGAGATGCAAGGAGATGCAAGGAGATACAAGGGGACGGAAGAAAGAACAGGATTGAGGGTTCAGAATTTGGGCATGGTTTTCTACAGTTTTCTGCTGACTCTAACGCTGGTGCTGGGAGCGCCGTACTGGCTGTTCCGGATGGCTACGAGCGGACGGTATCGCGCTGGCCTGCGCGGGCGGCTCGGGATCATTCCCGCGGAGCTGCGCGCCCAGGTTTCGGTGATGCGAGTGGAACGGCGGGCAGGCGGCGGCAGGCGGCCCTTGATGTGGATTCATGCTGTCTCGGTGGGCGAAGTTCTGGCGGCGGCGCGGCTGGTAGAAGAGTTCAGGACAGGGGCGCTCCAGCGCCAGAGGCCCGGCACCGTCTTCGCCGTCTCGACCACGACGGAAGCAGGCCAGCGGCTCGCGATGGAACGGCTGCCGGGATGCGCCGTCTTCTACTTTCCTCTGGACTTCAAGTTTGCCGTACGGCGATATCTTAAGCTCCTCGGTCCGGAGATGGTCATACTGATGGAAAGCGAACTTTGGCCGAGGCTGATTACGGAGTGCGCCAAGGACGGGGTTCCAGTCGCCGTAGCAAACGCGAGGATCTCGGACCGATCCTTCCCCCGGTACATGGCGCTGAGATCGTTGTGGCGCCCGCTGCTGAAAGAAATTGCCATCTTTCTCGCCCAGAGTGAAGAAACGGCTGGGCGACTGCTCGCGATTGGGGCGCCGCGGGTCGAAGTCACAGGAAATGTGAAGTACGACGCGATGCCCGGCAAGGAGACTTTCCTGGTGACCTCGCTGCGTATGCGCATGCAGGGCGATGCGCTGGCTATCATCTGTGGCAGTACGCTGCCGGGCGAGGAGGCGCTGATTCTGGATGCATGGTCCAGGATCGTGACCGAGATTCCGAGAGCGCTGCTGGTGATCGCGCCGCGTCATCCCGACAGGTTCGACCAGGTAGCTCTGCTGATCAAGGAGCGTGGATTCTCCGCACTTCGCGGCACTACCTTTTCCCGTTCGAAGACTATTGTGAAGCCGGGCGGAGTTTTACTGCTCGACACCATCGGCGACCTGGCAACGCTATACGGGTTAGGCACAATCGCTGTAGTTGGTGGAAGCCTGGTAGCCGGGGGCGGCCATAATCCCTTAGAGCCGGCGCAGTTGGGTGTTCCAGTGATTATGGGGCCATCCTTTGAGAACTTTCGCGAAATCGTAGAGGCGATGCAGACGAAAGACGCTATCAGGATCGTGCAGCCCAATGAGTTGGGCTCAGCGTTGACCCGCCTGCTGCTGGATCGTGACGAAGCGCGTGCGCTTGGAGCGCGAGGGCGGGCTGTATCCGCTGCCCAGGCGGGAGCGAGCGCGAGGACAGCGGCGGCCCTGCTGACGCTGCTCCCTTCGCTGCCACCAGCCGGGCGGCATGAGCTGGGCGGCTACATCGCGGTGCCCGGTGAGATCTCCGACAGAGAGGCCGGGGCGGCGCAGTGAAAAGCGGCAACTGGCGGAGATACCTTGCGCCGCTGGTGCCGGTCTATGCCGGAGTTCTTGCAGTAAAGGAAGGTCTCCTCGCTAGAAATTGGATGAAGCAGCGGCGGCTGCGCCACCCCGTCATCTCGGTAGGCAGCTTGTCTGCGGGTGGGGCTGGCAAGACTCCCGTGGTGCTGATGCTGGCGGAGTCGCTGAGCGCTCGCGGCTTCGAGGTGCGAATCCTGACCCGAGGGTATGGGCGCTCCGGCACCGCGAGCGAGCCTGTGGACGCGCGAGGCAATGCGATGCGTTTTGGAGACGAGCCTCTCATGATGGCTCGTCGCTTGGCTGCACAGAAGACGGGTGCGGCGGTCTGGGTGGGGGCAGATCGTCTTCGGACTGGTCAGGTTTCAGAGCAGGAGGATCTCCCGGGGCGGAGGGTAGTGTATCTGCTGGACGACGGCTTTCAACATCGCAAACTGGTTCGGGACATCGATGTCGTTCTGTTGACGCGCCAGGATCTGACCGGCACCCTGCTGCCAGCCGGAGATCTTAGAGAGCCGCTGAAGGCCATGCTGCGGGCGGACGTGGTTGTCCTGCGTGAAGAGGAAGGATTTGCGGGAGACATTTCAGGCAAGGCTGCGACCTGGTTTACCCGCCGGGAGCTTTACTTCGCAGATGGCGTCCCCATCCCCAAAAAAGCGGTTGCGTTCTGTGGGCTCGCCCGGCCAGACGGCTTCTTCGCTATGCTGGAGAGCGCGGGGGTCGAGATTGCGGCGATCTCGATTTTCCGCGATCACCACGCCTATTCCGATGGCGATGTGCAGGATCTTGTGGAACTTGCGAAGCTCCACGACGCTGATGGTTTTGTGACGACAGAGAAGGACGCAGTGAAGCTCACTGCCGGGATGGCAGAGCGATTGGGAACCGTGGTTGTTCCGCAGTTGCGATTGAAGCTGATGAACCACCAGGCGGCGTTGGACGGGTTGTTGAGCCTGCTTGAGGCAAAATTTTCCCAGTGCCGTGACCTTCGTGACTGACCGCTAATCCTGGATAGTTCTGTACTGCAGGTTATGCGGACAGTCTTTCTCCTGCTTTGCGCAGTCGTGTTTGCGGCAATCCTCAGGCGCAGGATCAACCGGCGGCGACGCCGGGGGTTGCACCGGTTCGCATCGTCGAGCGGGAGGCGTGGATCCCGGCTCCGCTCTCGCTTCCGAACGGCATCGATTCGCTCGAGGTTTATGCGGATGTACCTGGCCGTCATCCCCTCGTGGTTCTGACTCACGGAACCTCCAACGATCAGAAGGCTCGGATGGAGTTGACGCCATGGGCGCAGGCGGAGCAGGCGCGCTGGTTTGCCCGCCGTGGGTTCGTCGCCCTCGTCATAATCCGGAGAGGTTACGGGCGATCCGGAGGGCAGCAGGACGGTCAGCTCGGCGGCTGCCGCTCCAACCGAGGCGGAAGTTTTGAAGAGTCCGGAGCTGCCAGCGCCGACGACATTCGCGCAGCAGTCAAATACGCGGAGAAACTTGCGGAAGTAGATGCCAATACGATCATCAGTGCGGGAGTTTCTACAGGAGGATTTGCCCAGGTCGCGCTGAGCGCGGAGCCTCCGAAAGGCCTCAAGGCCGCGATCAGCTTCGCAGGCGGCAGAGGCGGCGACGGACAGGGACACAACTGCGACCTGGACGGATTGGTGAGCGCCTATGAGGCCTTCGGTAAAGCAGCGCACAAGCATGGGCCGGTTCCGATGCTTTGGCTTTACTCGGAAAACGACCACTGGTTTCCACCCACAATGGCGCGCAAGTTGGAAGCCGCATACCTGAAGGGCGGTGGCACTGAGGAACTTGTGCTCGCACCGCCGAACGGAGAAGACGGGCATCACCTCTACAGCCATGTCGGAGACTGGTCGGACACGGTACAGGCATTCCTGAAAGCCCATGAACTGCTGCCGCTTGGAAACCTTGTCTACCCTGAGCCTGTGGCACCCGATGTGCCGCCTCCCCCGGGTGTTTCGGGCTCAGGCCTGGAAGCCTGGAAGCGCTTCCTTTTGGGCTCCCCGTTTCGGGCGTTCGCAACAGATTCCGACGGCGACTGGGGATTCGCCCAGGCGAGATTTGACCAGGAGACCGCCGACACCGATGCGTTGGACCGCTGCAAAAAAAGAGCCTTGGGGAAGAGCCAGTGTGTGGTCGTGGCAAGGACGCACGGAGCGAAGTAGCCATCAGAGGGAAGTATGCCTGACCTTACCAGCATCATCGCTCTTTGCGATTGTTGCGAGCGACGCGGCCCGCACATGGACGGCCACTGATTGCGCCGAAACGAAACACGCGATCATCAAAGAGGCGGCACATGAGAAAATTAACAATTGAAGTCCTTCGATACAAACCTGCCCCTTGAAATTCCTGTCCGCGCGAATGCTGTAAAGCCGCTGCGCGTCCTGATCGTGCGGACGAGCGCAATGGGCGACGTTTTGCACGCGCTGCCGGCGGTGGCAGCCATGCGCAGGTTGCATCCAGACTGGTACATCGGCTGGGTAATCGATCCCCGGTGGATGCCGCTGCTTCAGGCCGAGGGTGGGGACCACGCCTGCACCGGCAGTTTGGCGCGACCCATTGTCGACTGCGTTCATCCCGTGCCTACGCAGGAGTGGAAGAAGCACCCTCTTCGAATGTCCACGGCACTCGGAATTGCAGAGCTGGGCCGGGAACTACGGCGGATGAAATACGACCTTTGCGTGGATATGCAGGGGCTTATCCGGTCGTCCCTGGTGGGCCGCATGAGCGGAGCTCCCCGCTACGTGGGCAGGATAAAGCCTCGCGAAGGCATCGCCCGCTGGCTTTACAGAATGCAGGTGCCGACTTCGTCTTCCCATGTAATCGACCAGGGATGTGAGCTGCTGGGCGCGGCGATTGGAGGATGCCTGAAGGCGGGTAAGGTAGACCTGCCGGTCGACGGATCGGCAGAAACCTGGGCGGATGAGTTTCTTGAGCGGACGCTGCCCAGACATCTCTGGAACAGATTCGCCTTCTTCGCTCCAACGGCGGGATGGGGAGCGAAGCAGTGGCCGCGCGATCGTTACGGAGCGGTGGCAATCGCCCTGGCCGAAGCGGGATACGCGACGCTGGTAAATGCGTACAGGCCGGACGATCCCACCGCGCTGGAACTTGTAGAAAAGAGCCTTGGGTGCGCTGTCGCCGCGCCATCGACCATGGCGCAGATGATTGCCCTTGAGCGGCGAGCATCGCTGGTAATCGGTGGTGACACCGGCCCGGTCCACCTCGCAATGGCTCTGGGAACTCCGGTGGTAGGCCTTTACGGGCCGACTGATCCCGCGCGAACCGGCCCCTACGGCGGGCGAAGCCGGGTGCTTCGCCACACCTCAAGCGTCGTAGATCATCGGCGGCATGACAATACCGAGGTTGGACTGCAGCGAATCACCACGGAGGAGGTTGTAGCAGCGGCAATGGAGTTACTGCGAGAATCAGAAGCTGAGGCACGGTGTTGAGCGAAAGCGGTTCGGGGACGAAGAAGACAGGCTGGCAGAAGATTGCGCGGAGGATCAGGGTACCGCTCGGGTTCGTCTTCGCGGCTCTGTTTCTATGGCTGGCGCGCCCGACCTGGTGGTCGATGCTGGGGAGTCTCTTGCTGGTCGCGCCGGGACTATGGCTACGCGGGTATGCTGCGGGGTACGTACGCAAGAACGCTGAACTGACAACGACCGGGCCTTACGCTTACACACGAAACCCGCTCTATCTCGGATCGATGATGATCGCCGTGGGCTTCGCAGCGGCCTCAGGCCGGTGGGTGATCCCGATTGTATTGGCGGCTCTATTTCTGGCGATCTACCTGCCTACGATTTTTTCTGAAGAAGAGTTTCTCCGGCGAGAGTTCGCGGGCTTCGATAACTATGCGGCGAAGGTGCCGAGACTTCTGCCGAGACTGACTCCGGCGAGGCTTGGCGGAGTTGCCGGCAGCTTCTCGAAGCCGCTCTATCTGCACCATCGCGAGTACAATGCTTCTATGGGCGCAGTCGCAATCTATGCGGCGCTGGCAGCGCGTTTGTGGTTCCTTGCACGCTGATGGTGCACACTGATCGCGCACGCTGAATGGGTCCAAATTGACGACTGCGAGCGCTGATTCGTTGAAGCAAATTCTCTCTCTGATTTTAAGTACGCTCTGCTGTACTGCGTGGGTTCCGCTCACAGCGCAATACACGCCTATTCCTACTCTTCAGCCTCCGACCGCGGGCTTCACCTTTCCCGCAAAGGAGACGTTGAGCTTCGATGTTGACTGGCGCGTATTTACCGCCGGCACGGCCATCTTCCATCTTGAGCAGCAGGGCTCGCAACTTAAGATCAGCTCCACCGCCGACACAAGCGGCGCAACAAACATGCTCTTCCCCGTCATAGATAAATTTCAGGCAGGTCTCGATACGAAAACTGGCTGCTCGACCGGGTTCAGTAAACAGTTGCAGGAAGGGCCGCGCAAAGTGAACAGCGACCTCAGCTTTGATTACAACGCCGGCAAGCAGACGCAGTATGAAAAGAACATGGTGAAAGGCACGTCAAAGACGCTGACCGCTGCGATCCCCGCCTGCGTGACTGACTCGCTTTCAGCCATTTTCTATGCGGCCTCGCAGCCGCTTGTGGTCGGGCAGGACGTTAGGTTTCCGCTTGCCGACTCGATGCGAACAGTGACCGTTGTGATGAAGGTTGAGGCGAAGGAAGAGATCAAGACACCGGCGGGAACGTTCCAGACGATCCGGGTTCAACCCACCGCTGCGGAAGGCGTGGTTAAGAACCGCGGCAATATCTGGATCTGGTACACCGACGACGCCCGGCATATCCCCGTGCAGATGCGGGCACGGCTTTTCTTTGGGACGATTACGTTTCATTTAAAGTCGATCGAAACGAAGTAGAAAGCGCCAAACTTATCGCATAAAGAAATATAAAGTAATTCACCAGCAGCGAAGCTATTTGCCCAAAGCCGCGATCGCACCAAAAAGTAAAGAAGGCGGCGAGCCAAAGCTCGCCGCCTTCCAATCCATTTTGAAAATGACTACTTACTTGATGATCTCGGAAATGGTTCCTGCGCCAACTGTGCGTCCGCCCTCACGAATCGCGAAGCGGAGACCCTTCTCCATTGCCACTGGCGTATGCAGTGTGATGTCGAGTTGGATGTTGTCGCCCGGCATCACCATCTCCGTGCCTTCCGGCAGCTTCGCCGATCCGGTCACGTCCGTGGTGCGGAAGTAGAACTGGGGACGGTAGCCGTTGAAGAACGGGGTGTGGCGTCCGCCTTCTTCCTTCGAGAGCACATAGATCTCTCCCTTGAACTGGGTGTGCGGCGTGATCGAACCCGGCTTCGCCAGCACCATGCCGCGTTCGACGTCTTCCTTCGCAACGCCTCGGAGCAGCAAGCCAGCATTGTCGCCCGCAAGACCTTCATCGAGCTGCTTCTTGAACATCTCGACGCCGGTGCAGACCGTCTGCTGGGTGTCGCGGAAGCCAACGATCGAGCAGGCTTCGCCCACCTTGATCTTGCCGCGCTCGATTCGACCGGTGACCACAGTTCCACGACCAGAGATCGAGAAGATGTCTTCGATCGGCATCAGGAATGGGAGATCGATCGCACGCTCCGGCTGGGGAATGTACTTGTCGACAGCCTCCATCAGCTCGTCGATCTTCGCTTCCCACTGGGCTTCGCCGTTGAGAGCTCCAAGGGCCGAACCGCGAATGATCGGGGTATCGTCGCCAGGGTACTCGTACTTTGAAAGAAGCTCGCGGACTTCCATCTCGACCAGTTCGATCAGCTCTTCGTCTTCAACCGCATCGCACTTGTTCAGGAACACAACAATGTACGGAACGCCAACCTGACGAGCGAGAAGGACGTGCTCCTTGGTCTGAGGCATCGGGCCGTCGGTCGCAGCAACCACAAGGATCGCGCCATCCATCTGCGCCGCGCCCGTGATCATGTTCTTGATGTAGTCGGCGTGGCCGGGGCAGTCCACGTGCGCATAGTGGCGGTTCGGCGTCTCGTACTCCACGTGCGAGGTCGAGATCGTGATGCCGCGCTCACGCTCTTCCGGAGCGTTATCAATCGTGTCGAACGAGCGGAACACGTTGTGCGGATTATGCTTCGACAACACCTTCGTGATCGCCGCCGTCAGCGTCGTTTTGCCGTGGTCAATGTGACCCACCGTCCCAATGTTTACGTGTGGCTTAGACCGGTCAAACTTTTCCTTACCCATGACTCTCTCTTCTCCTGATACTTGGTTGGATTATTCTTTCGCCTAAGCCAATGTCCTTAGCCTGCCGTTCACTGAGGGCTCGCTTCATCCTTATGGTAGACGTGCTTATTCTCCACGATACCCTTCTTGAACACTTTCCGAATTCCCTGCCTCAAGGCGACGTCCCCTTGCAGCACGATGTCGCGGATTGGCTGCTCCGGACGGCCACGGAACGAGGTTACATGGAAGTAGTTGTGATCTTCCAGCGGCTTCTCGGAAAAGTAATAGTTCGAAACACAGCAGCGAGAGCGGTCCACCTTCACCTGGCTGACCGAGTGCCAGGACTTCTGGTGAGTCGCCATCAGTGCCAGCCGGTTAAAGCTGCTGGTGATTTCGCGCTGCTGGCCTTTTGGCCCTTCATCCCATAATTCGAGGTTGCCGCCGTTGGTATGGCTCCACTCTGGGGTGACATAGAACAACAGGTTTAAAACCCGGTACATGGAACGGTCTTTGTCATGAGAGTTATCGAGATGGGGGTTCAGGAAATTATCCTTCGCCATCAGGCTCACTCCTCCTGCATAAAGGTGCGTATCCGGAACCATCCCTTTGATACCGGTAATCTCCTCAACGACCTTCACAACCCCAGGCTCCTGAAAGCCGTAAGTAATCTCTTCAAGAATGGGTGCGTACTGATTCAACTGGGCGGCAACGTATTTGTCTTCGCGCAGGCTGCTCCGGTGCATCATGGTGCTCTTGTCAGGAAACGCAGCGTTGATCTTTACTGTCTCTTCAGCGGGCAGGAGATCGTCAATGTAGCAGCTCTGAACGACATTCCTGCCGAAATCTTCCTTCAGCCTGAGAAGCTCCGATCTTAAGCGGGCTTCGATGATCTGGCCGTACTGATTGCGATTCACTAAACCTCCCATAGACGGCCCGGCGGAAAACGGCGGCCGGACTCCCAGGACTCAAACTTCAGTAGTAGGCGTAGAGCTTGGAGAACTTCTCGCGAACGTCCGGCGCGACCTTCTCCAGGCTGGCGAGATAGAGTTCGCGAATCTGGCCCTGATCGGCGTTGCCGAGCTTGCCGTACTCTGCTGCAATCGACGAGCCAAGCCTTCCAGCCTTGAGCACGGCTTCAAAGGCGCGGACCCGAAGCCCGACGCGTTCAATCGACTTGAGAAACTCGGCCACGCGCTGGGTAGAGAATGCTGCTTCAATCGCCCCGCGGACCGTGCTGAAGGTCTGCGGATCGCCGACTTCGAGAATTGCCTGCTGATACCCAGTGCTCAAACGCTGATCTCCTGCGTGCGATACTCTTACCGATTCGTAATTTTGGAGCGGGAGACGGGAATCGGACCCGCGACCAACAGCTTGGAAGGCTGTGACTCTACCACTGAGTTACTCCCGCCCTGCCTTGCAACTTGCGCTTCTAAAGCTATGGAGCTGACGGAGAGGCTTGAACTCTCGACCTCTCCCTTACCAAGGGAGTGCTCTACCACTGAGCTACGCCAGCCTTACAAACCAACCCTATAATCCTATCGCGAACGAAGCCTGCCGAGCACGATGCGGACCGCAAAAAACGCCAGCAGGACAAAACAGAGATCGCGAAACTTTCCCGGTTCCATCGTAAAGAAGGCGCTTGCCGCAATCCCTCCGATCAGCAGCAGGGCCACGATCATCCGCCCGCTGCCTGCAGGGCTAAAGTCCACTCTCCACCCGCCGTGTTGCAGTGTTGCAAATTTATGGTGCACAGGGGAGGGTTCGAACCTCCGTAGGGCATAACCCGGCAGATTTACAGTCTGCTGCCATTAACCACTCGGCCACCTGTGCACTTGCCCGCAAATCAGGCTGAAACGCAGCACTCTTCCCAATCGATCAAGCCCCAGTCTCGAAGCTGCAATGCAATCCGCAGGCCCGGCGGGAATAGGAACCTTGAAGGAGTGGTGGAGTTCTACGCGCCGGAACGACCCGCAGGTACAACCAATACCGTCAAAAAAATGCCATTCTACAGGCTGTGAGGAACAGGCCGTAGAAGAACTGGAGCTGACGAAGGGATTTGAACCCCCGACCCTCTGATTACAAATCAGATGCTCTACCAGCTGAGCTACGCCAGCCCATACAACCTTGCTTCACTCCGTTTGCTGGCATGGTGCGTAGACCAGCGCAGAGAGCGCCGCAAGGCTTAACTTTAGCATGGTGAAGGTGGATGGGCAATTGGCGCTGACTGAGGAAAGCAAGCCTTTCTCCGGTCAGCGCTCCGTGAAACTATTGTTCGGACAGAGAGCACAGACCATACTGTTGACGGAGAAGAAAAATGTTTCTGCAGAAGGCCGTAACCACACTTCGCCTGGGTCTGCTCTGCTTGCTCGCGCTCGCAGTGGGCAGTGTACCCTCGCCTGCCCAGCAGGAGATCACCAATGACTCGATCATTCAAATGACCAAGGCAGGGCTCGGCGATCCGCTCATCGTCCAGAGCATCAATGCCACGCCGAGCAGGTTTTCGACGACGACCGACGATCTCATCGCACTCAAGCGGGCCGGCGTCTCCGAGCGTGTCCTCGGAGCGATGGTGGCCAAGAACGGCACCCCGCCTCCCACTAAATCGCCTTCTCCCACACCGGATCGGCGGCAGAAACTAGATATGGGAGATGCTCCGTCGACTCCGCCGCTTCCCGCAGTGCCTGCTGATTTTTCTCTTGAAGGCGTCGAGGACACGGGCGTGTACTACAAGGCGCACGACGGCAAGTGGGTAGCCATCGAGCCCGAACTCATGAACTTCCGTTCCGGCGGAGCGCTCAAGAGCTACGGAACCGACCACCTTATCAAGGAAGACAAGAACGGGCATCTGATGGGGCCAACCTCGCCCCTTGCCCTGACAAGATCCACGCCCATCCTCCTCTACATGCCCGGCGGGTCGTCTGCAATCGAGTACCTGTTACTCCGGCTCCGGCCCGGCGCACAGAAGAGCCGCGAATTCCGATCAGAGACGGGAGGAGTCTTCCACTCCTCTACAGGTGCGACACGCGACCGAGTGGTCTTCAGTCCAACGCGGATCTCGCGGCAGATTTATACCTTCAACCTTCCCGATGAAGTGGGTAAAGGCGAGTACGGCATCCTCCCGCCGAATCAGGGTGGAAACTCCGGGCAAGCCGGAAAAGTCTACACCTTCAAAATCATCGAGTAGAGCTCTGCATCGACCGCCGGTTGTGTACTTCGGCGGTATGCTGGGATCGTGATCAACGATCGAAACCATGCGTAAGAGCACCCGCTATTCCCTGCTCCTCATCCTTGTGCTCGTGGGCGCGCTCGCGATCGCGTTGTTTCTGCGCAAGGAGGCTCCGCCTGAAGTCGCGCGCCTGCTCCCTGAATCCGACGCCATCGTCTACATCAATCTCAAGCCCATCCGCTCGGCCACACATTTTGACCGCGAATGGAGCAAGCGCCCGGTCGAACACAGCGGCGACTACCAGCGCTTCCTCGATGCGACCGGAATTGTCTTCGAGCGCGATCTCGACGCCGTCGCCTTCGCGCTTCACCGCATGGACGATCCAAACGGCGCCAACGGGCCGGTTGCTTACTCAGAAGTCTTCGAGGGCAGGTTCGATGGTGCCAAATTCGCCGCTTACCTGACCTCTGTCGCCACGGGAAAAGAAAATTACGCCGGCCACGACATCTACACGATTCCGGTCGCCTCGGAGACACTAGCCACAGCCGGTGGTGAGAAAGTCGAAGTCACCGTCCGCTCGCTCCGAGTCGCTCAGTTAGGCTACGACACTATCGCCGCCTCGAACATGCCCACGGCGGAGCAGATCCACTCTATCCTCGACCGCTACCGCGCCGCTGCTTCGCCGTTCTCCGGATCGTCTCTCCTAAGCGCCCGCTACCACGATGTGCCACTGCTTTCGGGTGCCTGGGCCATCGGTCACATCGGTCTTCCGTTCTCGGAGAATGGCAGAGTCACCGCCTTTGGCCTGCAGCTTCCCATGCCGGAGGACACCACCTTCGTCGCCAGCGTGCGTTTTACGACGGCACTGAAACTTCGCATCGATGAGCTTCTGCCCTCGCAAGCCGAGGCGAATCAGTCCGCAGAGGCGCTTTCTGCAATGCTTGGACTCTTTCGATCGATCCAGAATGTGCAGGCACAAATGCATCAAAATCAGCAGGAAAGCAATGAAGCCGCGCAGACGCGGCAATTTTTGGACTCGATTAAGATTGTGCCTGAAAAGAATAAAGCGACCCTCACGGCCACCATCCCTGCCGATCTGTTGAAACAACTTACAGCCGCGACGGCTGGCTCTGCGTCCAATGCTCCTTAGGAACGTCTTTCATCTGGAGGGTCTATGACCTATCGCGTACTCGCACTCGTTCTGGCCGCCGCAACGGCGGCCGCCCCGACTCTCCTGAAAGCTCAGACTTTGACCGGGCAGGATGCCTTCACGGATTACAGCAAGGAGCATCCCGGAGTACGCCGCAAGGTCACGCTCGCCGACCTGCCGGAACCGAAGCCGGATGAGTCCGTGGACAACGGGCCACCCGTTATTCCAAAGCCCGACAATGCCTGGCCAATCGCACCGGCCGGATTCAAGGTGGAGCTCTACGCCCAGGGCTTCACCGAGCCGCGCCTCATCCGTACCGCTCCAAACGGCGACTTGTTTTTGGCTGATAGCAAAGCGGGAGAGATCAAGGTCCTTCGCGGCGTAACCGGGGACGGCAAAGCAGCAACTTCTGCAACCTTCGCCAGCGGCCTCGACCACCCGTTCGGTATCGCTTTTTATCCCCTCGGCCCGAATCCCAAGTGGGTTTACATCGCGAACACAACGTCGCTCGTCCGTTTTCCTTACAAGGCCGGCGATCTGAAAGCCTCGGGCGCTTCGGAGACCATTGTTCCAACCCTGCCCGGCTACGCGCAGCTTCGCGGGGGCGGACACTGGACCCGCGATGTCGTCTTCTCCAAAGATGGCAATCGCATGTTCGTCTCCGTGGGTTCCGCTTCGAACGTTGATGATCCCGACACCCATCCTGGCGAGTTCCATCGCGCTGATGTGCTTGAGTTCACACCCATGGGCAAATTTGTGAAGATCTACGCCTCGGGTATCCGCAACTGTGTCGGCGAAGCAATTAACCCCATTACCGGACAGCTCTGGTGCTCGACCAACGAGCGCGACCGCCTCGGCAACAATCTCGTTCCCGACTACATCACCTCTGTAAAAGAAGGCGGCTTCTACGGCTGGCCCTGGTACTACATGGGCGGGCATCAGGATCCGCGCCTGATCGGCACTCATCCCGAGCTAAAGTCGAAGGTCATCACGCCGGACGTACTGCTCAACCCCCACTTCGCCTCGCTTGAGCTGACGTTCTACCCGGAAGCCACCAGGCCCGGCAGCTTTCCCGCCGAGTTCAAGGGCGACGGCTTTGCCGCCGAACACGGGTCGTGGAACCGCTCGGCACGCTCGGGTTACGAGGTCATCCGCGTCCCCATGAAAGACGGCCATGCCACTGGAGAATACGAGGACTTCCTCACCGGCTTCGTCACCTCTGACGGCAAAGTCTGGGGGCGCCCGGTAGGCGTGACCGTCGCTAACGATGGCTCCCTCTTCGTCACCGACGACGGTACGCGATCGGTATGGCACGTGAGCTACACCGGAGGCTTGGCCCAGAGTGCGAAGGGACAGTGAATTCCCTTCGGATCTAGACTGAATGCTGAGGTTTAGAACTAAGTGACGATCTTCTCTACACAATCAATTGGCCGCTGCGCCGCTTACTTCGTGAGCGCAGCGGCCATCTCTCTTTCCGTTCCCGCGCAACAGGCTACGCATGTAGATCAGAAGTCGCTGCTCGAACAGACGCGCAGAGCGTACTATCAGCCGATCGAGCGGGGCGTTCAGGGCTTCGCCTGCACGGTCGAGTTCGACTGGAACGATGTGCTCGAACGCGCCTCCGGACGAAAGATCCCGGCGAAAGAACCCACTTTGTTAGCGCTGAAGAATGCGACCGTAACAGTGACCGACGACCTCATCAAGGGACCAGTTGTGAAGGTCGCCTACCCGGCGGGAGCCCCTGCCGTCACGACGCAGGTCGCCAATCGCGAAAAGATCCTACATAACCTGGTCACCGCAAGTCTGGCGGGCTGGAACCCATTCCTCAGCGACCGTATCTTCCCAGTGGAAGGCACTAAATATCGCTTCGAGCCGATGCCCACAGGCTATCGCCTTACCCTCGAGGGTGGTACGTTCTTCTCCATCCTCGATCTCGATCCAAAGCTGATGGTGACCCATGGCGAGAGCCATCTGAATGGCGTAACCACCGATTTCACGCCGACCTTCGATCCCAGTACGCATGGCTGGCTGATCACCTCGCTCGAAACGATGACGATGCCGGCTGCAGTGAGTTCCACGGCGGAAGATAAGGCGCACAGTTCTTCGTCGGGGCCTGGGCAGGAGATTGACGACGCGAAGTTCAGCTTTGGATATCAGTTTGTAGGCGACATGCTCGTGCCAAAGAAAGTGGTCGTGCAGTACGGGGAGGGCATCGAAACGCCCTACCTGCTGAACGACTGCGCGCTCATCCGGGCAAATGCGACGGCCGAGTCGAATGCTACCGCGTCAAAACCGTGAGGTTCATTCACAAGGTGATGATCCTGAAAATGTGAGCGCCATCCACCCCTGACACGGCGGGGTATGTCGAAGGCTAATTCCCTAATGAAGGCAGATTCCCCGCCTGGGCCATCGTCATCCGCAGGTACTTGTGCGGGTTAACCGGCGTATTCCGGATACGCACCTCGTAATGCAAGTGCGAGCCGGTGACGCGCCCGCTGTGTCCAACGTAGCCGATTACCTGCCCACGCACCACGGTCGAGCCCGGCATTACCGCGAAGCCCGACATATGTCCATAGCAGGTTTCGAGGCCGTGCCCATGGTCCAGAATGACCTCGCGTCCATAGCCGTTCACCATCCCGGCCTGCTTCACAGTCCCATCCGCTGTGGCTCGGACTGGCGTCCCGTCCACTGCTGAAATATCGAGGCCCTTGTGAAACTCACCTTCGCCGTTGCCGAGCACCGGATCTTCGCGCTGTCCAAAGCTGCTGGTGATCGGCCCCATCACCGGCCAGAGGCTAGGGGTGTCAATCCCCGCGGCAAAACTGCCGGGTGCGAGTTCACCGAGTACTGAGACGTGCCCAAAGTTCGAGCCAGCAAGCGTCCTCGTCTCCGTGCCGTTCATCGCCGAAGTACGCAGCGCGTAAAACGTATCGAGCGACTTGAAGTAGCTCTCATCGGACAGTGTGCCGTCGGAATTGATCCCGGCAGGAAGCGGCGTATCGGCTACGGAAACTGCTGCAGCTTTGCCGGAAGACTTCCCGCTGCTGTGAGCGAGCGAAAGCTTGCTGGCGGTCAATCCGTAGAGAGCCGAGACCTCGGACGCAAGCGAGCCGAGCGAAGCTGTCTGAACATCCTTTTCATGCAGTGCCTTGGCGAGATGCGCATTGTCGGCGCGGGCAAGGTCGCGGTCATGCCGGACCTGGTTGAATCGCGAAGTCTTGATCAGCATTCGCGAGTACGATCCAGCGAGGCCCGTGACCGTAAAGAGTCCGATAACCGCCGCCGCCACAAAGACATACGCGTAATGCATTGGTACCGGAACCTTGTTCAGGCGGCCATCGGCGTCAGTGCTTACGAAGAGAATGTAATACCGCTTCTTCAACAGACTCAAACGACAACGACCTGCGCCCGAAATTGACCGTCTCCTCATCGGAGATAAGCTACGGCACGGAGAGACGGATCTCCCAAAGGCAACACAAACATTAGGACGAGAAATTCGGCGAGGAGTTTCTCGGTTACTCAATGTCATTTACCGATGGACATTCACAAATCCCTCTTGAGCCTCTTTAGATTACTATCTGCCCTGAAGTCAGGCAACCGTGGGAGGCGCAGCTCCCGTCGCGGCTCTGGCACGTAAGTGGCATCCACGGCTGCATATATGCTCTGTAGTGCCATGAGTTTCCTATGAAGAAGACTTCGCAGGTGAGCGGCGAATTCGCTCTGATCGAGACGATTCGACGGGCGTCTGCCGCCCGGCCTAAGGGGAAAGTGCGGCTCGGGATCGGCGATGACTGTGCGATCTTGCAACCTCCTGCGGGCCACGAGGTTCTCGTCACGACGGATTTCTGCCTGGAAGGGCGCCACTTTCGCCGCGACTGGCATACGCCTGAGTCCGCCGGGCACCGTTGCCTTGCGCGGGGGGTAAGCGATCTCGCAGCCATGGGTGGGAAGCCACTGGCGGCGTTTCTCTCGCTCGCACTGCCGGCCAGCACGGATCGCGAGTGGGTAGATGGGTTTTTCCGGGGGCTCCGGGCGTTGGCCGAAGAGGTCGCCGTGCCGCTGGCGGGGGGTGATACTGCACAATCGCACTCCGAGCACATCCTCGCCGATATCGTGTTGGTAGGCTCCGCTCCGGCGGGTAAGGCTCTGCGTCGATCTACAGCTCACGCAGGCGATCTTCTTTATGTAACGGGACGGATCGGCGGATCGGCAGCAGAACTCATTTCACTTCAATTGGGTTTGAAGCAGGAGTCGAACAAGGAACATCCTCAGCTTTTTCCGCAGCCCAGGCTGGCGGTTGGAGAGTCCCTGCGGCGGCGCAACCTGGCTACGGCCTGCATCGACATCAGCGATGGTCTCTCAACCGACCTGCAGCACCTCTGCAAAGAATCGGGACTCTCCGCCGAGATCAGCCTGCCTGCGCTGCCGGTTCATCCGCTCGCAGCAGGAAAGGTCCAGCTTGCGCTGCATGGTGGAGAGGACTACGAGCTTCTATTTTCAGCCAGGCCTAGCGTAAAGATGCCGCGTTCGATCTGTGGCGTTCCCGTGACGCAGATCGGCAGGTTTGTCCGCCTACGCAGTCCGCAAATGACGCAACTTGACGAGCGCGGTCGACAAACGGAACTCGTCACGGGCGGCTGGGAGCACGCAATCGGTTAGGCGGCAGACGGCACTGAGCAAGCAATTTACACTCGACACACTATGCGGAAAGCAACTCGAATCATCCGATCGACTCTCACCCCCGTCGTTGCCGGCGAACCCATCCACCACGGACCCGTCTTCGCCGCTCCCTTTCATGCCCCTGGAGATCCAGCCGCCACAGAGTACACCTACGCGCGGTCGCATAACCCCACCTGGACGGCGCTCGAAGCCGCGCTGGCGCAGATGGAATCGGGTGACGGCTACACTGCGAAGGCGCTGCTCTACGGCTCGGGGTTATCGGCCATCGCGGCGGTCTTCGCAGCTGTTTTGCGGCCCGGCGACATCGCCGTGCTGCCATCCGATTGCTACTTCGGCGCGCGGGTACTCCTGGAGCAGCAGTTCGTGCCCATGGGAGTCAAGGTGCGCCTTGCGGCCACGGCTGGCGACGCACAGGCCGATCTTCTCGATGGAGCGAAGCTGCTCTGGCTCGAGTCCCCGAGTAATCCGAAGATGGATGTTTGTGACATTGCCCGGCTATCAAGGCTCGCACACGAAGCGGGAGCGCTGGTCGGCGTTGATAACACGACGGCGACGCCGCTGGGACAGTCTCCGCTGGCGCTTGGGGCGGACTTCTCGATGTCGTCGGACACCAAGATGATTTCCGGGCATGGCGATCTTCTGGCCGGGCACGTTGCCGTCCGTGAGAATGCGACCGATGCAGCGGGGGCAAAGCTCTACGACAAGCTGCTTCAAGGCAGAACGCTCTCCGGCGCGATCCTCGGTCCGATGGAGGCCTGGCTGGTGCTGCGGTCAATCGCTACCCTGCCGCTGCGGCTGGAGCGTTCCTGTGCGAATGCACTTGCTCTCGCGAAGTTCCTGAGTACGCGCCCGGAGGTCTCGCAGGTGATGTATCCGGGGCTCGAGAGCGATCCTGGCCATGCGCTCGCGGCGCGGCAGATGCAGGCCTTCGGGCCAATCCTGAGCTTCGTCCTAAGAGACAAAGCCGAGGCCGATCGCTTTCTCGCGAAGGCGGAGCTTGTTACCGAGGCGACCAGCTTCGGCGCAGTCCACACGACTGCCGAGCGCCGGGCCCGCTGGGGGCACGACAATGTGCCCGATGGGTTGGTGCGGCTGAGCGCGGGTTGCGAGGCGATTGAGGACCTCACCGACGACATCGCACAGGCGCTCGGGTAGACGGGCGCCGTGCAACTGACCGATCAGAGCAGAATCTCTTTCGAGGCGTGGTCTCCCCACTGGCGAGCCCAGGTGCTCACCTCCGCTCCGATGATCGCTCCTGCGCGCCAGTTTACCTATCCGCTACAGATCGCCGGGGAAGAAGACGCCCTGGCTCGTGGAGCGCTACAGTTGCTCGTCCATCCGGCTGCGGGAGGAACATTCCTCGCGACCTGCGCGCTCGGCTTCAAGAGCGACTCCACGCCGACTGGGGTGTTCGCCTGCCCGGAGCCCGACCAACTCTGCGCGGTCGCTGGAGGTTACGCCTACATCATTGAAACCTCTCACCCGGAGCGCTCTACCCATCTCTCCTTGAAACCGGTTGTGAATGTTATCGCGTTGCCTTCGGTGCGGTTGCTGGTCTTCACCGGCTTTCACAGCCTTGTGGCCTGGGGCGTCAACGGCCTCGAATGGGAGACCGCAAGGTTGAGCTGGGAAGGTATCCGGCTGGGCGAGATCGAAGGCAGCACGCTGCATGGCTTCGGCTGGAACATGCAAAGCGACAAGGACCTGGCCTTCACAATCGATCTCCGCACCGGCAAGCACACCGGCGGCGGTTTCTGACCGGAACGACATTGCCGGACTTAAGGTGGTGTCACCCTGAGCGGAGCAGATCGCAGCGATCGCGATCTGCCCAGATTGCAGGATTTGCGGTTGGCCGACGCTATCCGCCCGGCCCGGCCACATGACTCTCTATCCCTGAGAAGGCTCCGGCGCCGCGACCCTGTAGAAGCTTAGCGCTGCATCCCCCTGCCGCAGCAGCCGCGTATGTTCCAGGCTGCCGTACCGCTTTGCCAGGTCAGCCTTACTGGAGTGCTCGGCGACCACCAGCGCATCCGGCGCAAGCAACGTCCGTCCGCGAACGCTGCCGAAGAAGTTCAGCGACCCTTCGTACTCGGCCTCCGCTTCATACGGCGGATCGAGAAAGACCACGTTCACGAGCTTGGCCGCCTTGGCTAAACGCTGCAGCAACGCTCCCGTACCCCGGTCCTCGACCGTAAAGCCGCGGGTAATCTTCAGCGCAGAAAGATTCTGGTTGATGGCGGCAAGTGCCGCAGGCGCATTCTCGGCAAACCAGACATGCGCTGCGCCCCGGCTGATCGCCTCAATGCCAACTGCCCCGGTCCCAGCGTATAGGTCCGCAAACAAGCAATTCTCGATGCGGGGGCCAAGAATGTTGAAGAGTGTCTCCCGCAGCCGGTCGCTGGTGGGCCGGGTCGCCGTTCCGCGTGGAGACACCAGCAGGCGGGAGCGGTAGGTTCCAGCGATAACGCGCATAAGTTGAGTGTAAGGGACTCAGCCCGCAGAGCGCCCGGGCAGCACGGAAGCATACAATCGATCCATGCGTGGGTGGAGCTTTCCGGTCGGCAGATTTCTCGGAGTAGAGGTTCGCATCCATGCGTTCTTCGTTCTGCTGTTAGGCATGTCTATCAGCTTCGGATCTATCCTGAGCGGCAGCGGTTCGAGCGGATTCGGTTTGTGGATGATGCTGCTCTCTGCCGTTCTGGTGCGTGAGATCGCCCGTGCTATCGTATGCGCCTGGTTCAACGTCGACATCCGCAGCATTCTGCTGATGCCCACAGGCGGCCTTCCTATCTTCGCCTCCCAGGATGACACCGCCCGCGCCTCCACGCCGGCGATCGAACGGTGGCTCGCTTTCGCGGGACCCATCGCAAATGTGCTCGCGGGTGCCATGCTCTTCGGCTTCATCGCGGGAGTCTCGCCGGAGATTCACCTCCTGGCGCGCCCATTGGTCTCGCCGGGAGCGCTCTTGAGATCCTTCGTCTGGGTGCAGATCCTGCTCGGCGCGATCCATCTCATTCCGGCATTCCCCCTTGATGCGGGACGTATTCTTCGCAGCGAGCTTGCCCGATTCGCCGCGCGCACGAAGTCCGACGAGGGCCTCCGGCGATCGCAGCAGGCCGTGCTGCTTGGACAGCTGGCCGCAGGCGCACTGATCATTCTCGGATGGATTATGAATAACCTGATCGTCGTCATGGCGGGGCTTTCGGTCTTCGCGGCGGCACATCTTGAGGACCAGAGCGTCCTGCTCCAAACGAAAGTCGACAGCGTCCGCATGAAGGACGTTATGCTAACGGAGTTCAGCACGCTTTCGGCCTCCGCCACCCTTGAAGACGCGCTCGATCAGGCGATACACACTCTTCAGGATGTCTTCCCCGTCGTGCGCGCAGGAAACCTTGTCGGCGCAGTCTCTCGCCAGGGCATCTTCGAGGCGCTCCAGACCGAAGGCAACGGCTACGTGCAAGGCGTGATGACGCGGTCGTTCCACACCGCTCAGCCTGACGACTCGCTGCTGAAAACACTGCAACGGATCACGACCGGGCACGGCGCGCAGCTCGTTCCAGTTGTCGAAGGCGAACGCGTCGTCGGCATCATTACGCCGCAGAACCTTTCGCAGTCGATGTCCGTGCTAAACCAGTCCAAGAAGCTGCAGGAGCGCAACGCGAAGGCCGAGCAGAGGCAGGAATAAGCGGCGTGGACGAAGTTCTCGAACCAGAACAGCTCGAACCGGAAAAACGGGAACCGGAAGAGCAGGATTCGCGGAAGGCTGGACAGCCGCTCGCACCTGGGCTTTATCTCGTAGCAACTCCGATCGGCAATCTTGAAGACCTCACCCTGCGTGCGCTGCGGGTGCTGCGGTCGGTGGACCGGATAGCCTGTGAGGACACCCGCCAGACGCAAAAGCTGCTGAACCACTTTGGCATTAAGACCCCCACCGTCAGCTATCACATGCACAACGAAGGTTCACGCTCTCAGGAACTGACGGCAGAGCTGAGGACTGGCGCGCGGATCGCTGTAGTCAGTGATGCGGGAACCCCCGGCATCGCCGACCCCGGTGGCCAGATCGCCGCAGCGGCCATCGCCGCCGGTGTTCCCGTCTTCCCTGTGCCGGGAGCAAACGCCGCCCTGTCAGCGCTGATCGCGAGCGGTCTGCCGACGGATCACTTCACTTTTCACGGTTTCCTTCCCGCGAAGGAGGGTGCTCGGAAGACCGCCTTGGAGGCACTCCCGCGTGACGGCGCAACACATGTCTTCTACGAAGCTCCGCACCGAATCCTGGACACCCTGGCCGATGTCGAGGCAGTCTTTGGAAAGGAACTGCCAATTGCCGTGGCTCGGGAGCTTACCAAGCTGCATGAAGAGTTCCTGCGCGGCCAAGTCGCGACGCTGCGAGCCAATTTAGCGGCGAGACCAAGCGTTCGGGGGGAGATCGTGCTCCTTATGTCTCTCTCTCAAGCTGAGGGCCAATCAGCAGCGACCGGAGGGATAGCGGCGGAAGTCGCCGCCCTGATTGCCGCAGAAGGTTTGACCGAGATGGCCGCCCTGAAGCGTGTCGCCAAGGTACGCGGCCTGGGAAAAAGCGAAGCCTACCGAGAACTTCAGCGCGAGCAGAATCGCAGACCATAAAGTGAATTCAGAGAGTTCGATCCGCCCAGGTCCCTATAACGCCCGCGACGAAGGTCTATTCCCTGCCCTTGACCCGGTCGTACATATAGCTGTCGCTGGTCGTCCCAAGTGACTGGTTATAGAGCGTCGTTTCCCCGGTGGCCTCATTCAACTCTTCTGAAAACGCGTGCAACGCGCGAAGATGGTCCGCCGTTGCCGGGATCTCCAGCTTGCTGGACTTCAGAAACTTCTGGTAACCCTTGTCGACAATGCGCGAGATCTCGCCGTTTAGCAACCAGCCTGGACGCGCCAACATAAGCACCGCGCCTTCCGATCCCGACGGTGCGGCGGCAATCTCTGCCGCGCAGCCGTATTTGCTGACCTTAAACCCCGCCGCCCCGCGCTTTGAACCGTCCTGCGCCGGTGCGACATCGAATCGTTGACCGCCTAAGAGCGCGAGTACGTCGTTGAAACTGCGTTGCGTGATCTTTTTTGCCATGATTTTTAGAGTCGCCGGTCGTTTTACTGAATGAGCTAGACTGAATTACTGTCGCCCAACAAATGTCGCACAGATCAACTTACGGTTCAATTACGTCCAACGGGGAAGGCCAGGCAACGCTCCGTTCCGGCACGCATCTTCAGGGAAATGCAAAGGGTTTTCATGGGTTCAACCACACTCACTACCGGATCCAAGCTGCTGGGATCGACGCTGCTGGATCGCATCGGCAACACACCCCTGGTACGCCTTGAAGGCCTGAGTCCCCGGCTGGACGGAGTGCAGATCCTCGGTAAAGCCGAGTGGGCCAATCCGGGCGGATCGGTTAAAGACCGTGCCGCTTCGTTCATCGTTGCCGACGCGTTGAAAAAGGGCCAGATCAGCGCGAACAAGGGCCTGCTCGACGCGACCAGCGGCAACACCGGGATCGCTTATGCCATGCTCGGGGCTGCCCTTGGCTTCCCCGTAACCCTTTGCGTTCCGTCGAATGTCTCGCCGGAGCGCAAACGCATGCTTGCTGCTTACGGCGCCAGCATCATCTGGACGAACCCCGCAGACGGCTCCGACGGAGCCATCCGCACTGCGCGGGACATGATGTACATGAAGCCCAACCAGTACTTCTACGCTGACCAGTACTCGAACGAGAACAATTGGAAGGCGCACCACCAGACCACCGCCAACGAGATCTGGGAGCAGACCGAGGGCCGCGTCACCCACTTCGTCGCCGGTCTGGGAACGAGCGGGACGTTCATGGGGACTACCCGTCGCTTGCGGGAGCTTAACTCGAACATCCGGTGCATCTCCATGCAGCCGAACTCCCCTTTCAACGGCCTCGAAGGCCTTAAGCATATGTCCACCGCAATCGTTCCGAAGATCTACGACCCGACGCTTGCAGACGAAAACATCGAAATGACCACCGAAATTGCTTACAAGATGGCAAAGTTTCTCGGGAAACATCTGGGTATGCTGATCGGCGTGTCCTCCGCGGCAAACGTGGCAGCGGCGGTCGAGATTGCCGAGCAGGAGGCAGCCCAGGGCCGTGAAGCAGTCGTGGTGACCATCTTGTGCGACTCGGCGGACAAGTACCTGAGCGAACGGTTCTGGCAGGAGGAGCAAACCGTATGATCCGCAGCGTTCTGAAAATTTCGGCAGAAGACTACGCTGCTCTGCGCGCACACGGCGAAGAGACCTACCCACAGGAATGCTGTGGCGTTCTGCTCGGCAAGAACGAACCCGAAGCTGGCAACCGCGTCAGCCTCATCGTCCGCGCAGGTAATACCCGCACCGACTCCGCACACAACCGATACAACATCGCCCCGCAGGAGTTGGTGCGGATCCAGCGACAGGCGCGTGGCCTCGGCTTCGATATCGTCGGTTTTTATCACTCACATCCCGATCATCCGGCACAATGGTCACAGACGGATTTTGCCGAGGCGCACTGGATGGGATGTTCTTACATCATCACCAGCGTCGAGAAGGGCAACGCCGTGCTTACGAACTCATTTCTGCTCACCGGCACCAGCGAGGAAGACAAAGCATTCCACGACGAGCAGGTCGAGGTTGAATCATCTGCAGTCGCCGTTGCATCCACTGAAAGAGGAGAAGCATGAAGATCCACATCCCCACACCGCTGCGCAGCTACACCGGCGGCAAGGAGACAGTCGAAGTCGCTGGCGAAACGGTCGCAACGACACTCGATCAGCTCGCAACCAATTTCCCCGATTTGCGCAACCACCTCTTTACCGCCGAAGGCAAGTTACGCTCCTTCGTGAACGTCTACCTGAACGACGACGACGTCCGCTACCTTCCAAGCAAGGACGAGACCACGACCACCGCGGAGGACGAACTGACGATCATCCCCTCCATCGCCGGTGGTTGTTGTTGCAGATAAGTATTGATCGCCTCCGGGCTTGATCTGCGCTGACAAGCGCACTTGTAAATAAACCCACCACATTCCTGATTCACCATCGCCCACTCGCTACTTCGGGGGCGGTAGAGGACACGCAGCCATGGCAGTTCTGACAGAGACAGAAGAAGAGATCACCGCTACACTTCCAAAGCTTTCCAATGACGAGATAGCCCGCTACTCACGCCACCTGATTCTTCCCGAGGTGGGCATGGAAGGCCAGCAGAAGCTGAAGGCCGCCAAGGTGCTCTGCGTCGGCACAGGCGGCCTCGGCGCGCCGCTGGCGCTCTATCTCGCGGCTGCGGGAGTCGGCACGATCGGCCTCGTGGACTTCGACACTGTCGACGCCAGCAACCTGCAGCGGCAGGTCATCCACTCGACCGCAACGGTCGGCATGTTGAAGGTCGATTCGGCGGAGATCATGCTCAAGGGCCTGAACCCGCACCTGAACGTCGTCAAGTACAACACCATGCTGACCAGCGCCAACGCGCTCGAGATCTTCAAAGACTTCGACGTCATCGCCGACGGTACCGACAACTTCCAGACCCGCTATCTCGTCAACGATGCCTGCGTGCTGACGGGCAAGCCGAACGCCTACGGGTCGATCTTCCGCTTCGAGGGGCAGGCCAGCGTCTTCGCCACCGAGGAAGGCCCATGCTACCGCTGCCTCTACCCGGAGCCGCCACCGCCCGGCCTAGTTCCCTCGTGCGCAGAGGGCGGCGTGCTCGGCATCCTGCCGGGACTGGTCGGCATCATCCAGGCGACTGAAGTCATCAAGCTGATCCTCAAGATCGGCGAGCCCCTCATCGGTCGCCTGCTTCTCGTCGATGCTCTCGGCATGAGCTTCCGCACCCTGAAGCTGCGCAAGAACCCCGACTGCCCGGCGTGTGGGACGCACCCGACCGTCACCGAACTGATCGACTACGACCAGTTCTGCGGCGTCCCCAAACCTGCGTCTGTCGGGCCGCTCGAGGTGGCCCATGATAAGGCGGTTGGAGATGCGGCGATGGTCGATGGGATCCCGCAGATCTCGGTTGAGGCTTTGAAAGCGAAGCTCGACGCGAAGGAAGACGTCTTCGTCCTCGATGTACGCGAGCCACACGAGTATCCAATCGCCAATATTGGTGCTCCGCTCATCCCGGTCGGCAGCCTTGAGAATCGCGTCTCTGAGCTTGCAGCGAAGAAGGACAGCGAGATCATAGTCCATTGCCGCTCTGGAGCGCGCAGCCAGAAGGCGGCCGTGATCCTCAAGAACGCCGGCTTCACGAATGTCTCCAACCTGACCGGCGGCATTCTCGCGTGGGCGGACAAGATTGATCCGTCGATGCCAAAGTACTAGCTATGTTGCACGTAGTGCTTAGGCACTATCTGTTTGTCGTTCCCCAAGGGAATCTGTTTTCTATCCGCCGCACAACGCGCGAGATCGCTAGACTCGGTCGTCTTCTGACGGGGAGAATACCTGGTCCCGCGCCAAGCTCTCTCCTTTCAAGAGGACTGCGGCCAGTCTGACGTTCGGCCTAGTCGGGTTCTAAGCGATCCGGTGAAGGTTCACAGCATTCCCGTGAGATCCCTTAGCTCATCCCAGTTTGATCAATAATTTTGGTAGTGCACTTCCACGTTGACCTCGACCAGGACAGGGTGGCCATTTTCAGTTGCTGGCCTGAAGCGATAGCTCTTTACCGTTTCTATCGCATTTTCATCGAGGCCATAGCCTAAACCGCGCACAACATGCGCATCAGTTGGAATACCCTTCTCATCAAGAAGAAAGTTGATCAGCACTACGCCCTTCACCTTAGCCTTCCACGCTTCCTTCGTGTATGTCGGATCTCTTTTACTTAGCAAGACGGGAGCATGGATGGCGCCACCAAAGTGTTTTGGTGGCCGCAAAGATGCGTCGAGTGCTGGGAGCATCTTATAGAGCCTTCCGTCGACACTTGGGGCATCAAGTCCAAGGAGACGAGCAATAAATGGATAGACACTCACGTTATCGAAGCCCGATAACTGAGTTCCAGATTTGATATCCGGCCCCTGCGCGAAGAAGATCGCCTTCATCTCCGGCATTTTGGCTGGATCGAAGCCATGGCCTCCGTGCAGCGTTCCACCCATACTCGTCGCCGGTAGAGGCTTCGCACGCAGGGTAAACGGCCCGTTTGGAACAACTACCGGATCACCTTCGCGCGGATTCGCATCGTAGTGCAGTTCTTTCGGAACATCGGCCCGGCGATACACGCTGAATCTCGCATCACGATGCGCCTTGAACTCTGCATAGATCTTCGCCGCCTGAGCCTCATCCTTCGCATAGATCAGCGATCCTTCGGTGTGAACGCCAGCCAGATCCGCAAAGGTGGAAAGATCGATCGGATCGCCCTTCAGCGCAACCATGCCGTGGTCAGCAACGACGATCAGGTCTATCGGCAGCTTCGAGGCAGCAATGCCTGCCTGCAGATCGCCGATCATGTCGTCAACATGATGCACTGCAGCGCGCACCTCGTCTGAATCCGGCCCGTGCTCATGACCTTCGTGGTCAACATTCGCATAGTAGAGGGTGATGAAGTGCGGTCGCTGCTCCGGCGGTAGCGCGAGCCATGCCAGCACCTGTTCGACGCGCTTCGTGTCATCAATCTTGTTGTCGAACTTCAGATAATAAGACGGTCGCTTGCCCGCAATCTCTGCCTCAGAACCCGGCCAGAAGAAACATGCTGACCGCATCCCCTGCTGCTCCGCCAGCGACCAGAGCGGCGTGCCGCTGTACCAGCTTCCGTCACCGTTCGTCTTCGATTGCGTATAGACGTAAGTGTCCTCGCGCGCAGGGTCATAGAAGCTGTTCGCAACAATGCCGTGATGTTCCGGATAGAGCCCCGTCACCAACGACAGATGATTCGGAAACGTGAGCGAAGGATAGGACGGCAACATGCCTTCGGGAGCGCTTGCACCGGCAGCCGCCATCGCTTGAAGATGCGGAGCCCCATACTTCGCCGGATAGTCGTACCGAAACCCATCAAGCGACACGAGGATCACATAATGCTTCGCCTGCTGCGCCGCGGTGTTCGGAGGATTGTCTACCTTGATAACAGGAGTAATGTCCTGCCCGCGAAGAGCGGGCGAGGAGAAGACCACGACAGCGAGCAGGACACGCAGAATTCGCTTCATTCCCTGGCTTCCTTCCTGTTGTTCCGTAACGTCTCTTTTTGAGGAGTTGCGCTTAGCTCTTATCTTCCGCGTCGAGCATCTGCAGGCAAAGCGGAGGCTCCAGCATGCAGTCCATCCTGCCTATAGACGTAAGAGCGCTTGTGATCGTGGAAGTCAGACAAGGCTCCGTGGTCACCACAAAGGGCAGCCGATGCTTCGGATATCCCGGCCGCTGCAGCAGCGAGTCGATGTTCGCACCCACCTTCGCCAGTGCGCCTGAGATGGCCGAGACGATGCCCGGCTTGTCATCCACGATGAAGCGCAGATAGTGCGACGCCATGAACTCGCCGGTCACTTCGCGTTTCCGCACCGGCAGATGAACGGCGTGAGAACCCTGCGCCACGGCGAGGAGATCGGACACAACAGCAACAGCAGTAGGCTCGCCCCCGGCACCGTGACCCGAAAACACTGTATCTCCGCCGAACCTGCCGCTAGCGACCACCATGTTCTGCGTCCCATGCGACCACGCCATGGGCGAACTCAGCGGCACCAGCATCGGCGCGACCCGCGCGTGAACGAGTGAACCCTCAAGCTGCGCGCTCGAAACCTGCCGGATCGTGCAGCTCAGCTCCTTCGCGTAGGCAAAGTCGATGGCATCGATGTCAGCGATGCTTTGGGTTGCGACGCTGTCGGGATCAAGCTCCGCATGAAGCGCGATGCGCGACAGGATACAAAGCTTCGCCCGCGCATCGTAGCCGTCGACATCCGCGGATGGATCGCTCTCCGCATATCCGAGTGCCTGCGCATCGGCCAGTACCGTAGAGTAGTCTGCGCCCGCTTCCATCCGCGTCAGGATGTAGTTGCAGGTACCGTTCAGGATGCCGCTGATGCGCGTGATCTGGTCTCCGCCAAGCCCCTGAGCGAGCCCCGGGATGACCGGCACTCCGCCAGCCACAGCAGCGCCGTGGATAAGCTGCACGCCATTCGCCGCCGCAAGCTTCGCAAGCGTCGCACCGCGATAGGCGATGAGCTGCTTATTCGCGGTCACTACGGACTTGCCCGAGGCGAGCGCCTTCTTCAGCCAGCCTTCAGCTGGATTCAGGCCGCCCATGAGTTCGATGACAACATCCACCTTCGACCCGAGGATTGTGTCGATGTCTTCGGTCCAGATGGTAGCCTTTGTCACAAACTTCGCGGCAGGCGAGGTACGCTTGCGCTCGACGTTCCTGTTGTAGATATGGGTCAGCTCGATTCCCGGGAACTTCGATGCGGCGAGCACCTTCGCAACCGAACTCCCTACCGTTCCGAAGCCGAGCAGCGCAACCTTGAGTGCCTTGGTGCCGGCCAATGCTTTCTTCGCAGCAGATTTCTTTGTCGTCATTAGTATTCGATCTTTTCGGTGCGTTCGCACCAGGTGTTGAAGCTGACAATGGCCCGTTCCGGAAGCAGCTGCAATGTGGGAATGGTGCGTTCCGCATGAGGCTTCTTCACCTCGTTATAAAGGAACGAGTCGTCGAAACCAGCATCTGCTGCATTCTTCGCCGTATTTCCGAAGTAGATGGCCGCGCATCGCGACCAATAGATCGCGGCGAGGCACATGGGGCACGGTTCGCAGGACGTGTAGACCTCGCAGCCGGTCAGTTGAAATGTGCCGAGCACGCGGCAAGCCTCGCGGACTGCCGTCACCTCGGCGTGCGCGGTGGGATCGTTGTTGGTCGTAACGCAATTGACGCCGGTGGCGATCACCTTTCCGTCCCGCACCACCACTGCACCGAATGGCCCGCCCGCGCCGCTCGTCACGTTCTCCGTCGCGAGATCGATGGCCATCTGCATGAAGTCCAGGTTCGCTTGCATGAGAGATCTTCCCTTCCGGCATCCGGCATCGCAATCGCCTGCGAACGCTGCGGCAATCCGTTATATACAGGTACGAGATACTGAAATTATGGCACAGGCGTATGTATCCAACCGCGTCGTAACTCCCACCGGCACACGCCCCGCAGCGCTGGTAGTTGAAGGCGGCGTGATCCGCGCAGTCTGTGAGGCTGAAGAACTCGCAAGTCTCGGCATATCTTTCGCCGCTACGCATCACTTCGGCGACCTCCCGATTCTTCCCGGCCTTGTGGATACGCACGTCCACATCAATGAACCCGGCCGCACAGAGTGGGAGGGCTTCCATACCGCCACCCGCGCCGCAGCCGCCGGGGGCTACACCACGCTGATCGACATGCCCCTGAACTGCCTTCCTGAGACGACAACCGTAGCGGCGCTCGAAGCGAAGCGGGCAGCAGCAAAGAGCCAGTGCTTCGTAGACTGGATGAGCTGGGGCGGCGCGGTAGCGGACAACCAGGCGCACATTCTTCCGCTCGCACGCTCGGGAGTGCCCGGATTCAAATGCTTCCTGATCTATCCCGGCTGCGATGGCTTCACTATGATCGACCAGCAGCAGCTTGAAGCGGCGCTGCCGGCGATCTCGGAATCCGGGCTGCCTTTGCTGGTCCACGCTGAACTTGCCGGACCGATCGACAAAGCAATGGCCGCACTGCACGACGCAGACTGGCGCAAATACGCCACCTATCTCGCCTCACGCCCGGACGAGGCGGAGCTTCAAGCCATCCACCTGATGATCCGTCTCTGTCGCGAATACAAATTCCGACTACACATCGTGCACCTTGCCACAGCGCAGGCGCTTGACGCTCTGCAGGCTGCACGAGCCGAAGGTCTGCCCATCACCGTCGAAAGCTGCCCGCACTACCTTCACTTTTCAGCGGAAGAAGTAACAGATGGAGCAACGCTGTTCAAGTGCGCTCCGCCGATCCGCAGCAGGGTGAACCGCGAGTCGCTCTGGCAGGGTCTCCGCGACGGGATCATCGACATGGTCGTCACCGACCACTCCCCGTGCCCGCCAGCAATGAAGCGAGCCGAAGAAGGCCGCTTCGATCTCGCCTGGGGCGGCATCGCGAGCCTCTCCATAGCCCTGCCTGTTATCTGGAGCGAGTGCCGTTCGCGAAACTACTCGCTCGACGATCTCGTTCGCTGGATGAGCAGGTCACCCGCTGCGCTCGCGGGCATCGCCGACCAGGCTGGCGCACTGGCCTCTGGGCGCGATGCCAACTTCGTAGTCTTTGATCCCGATGCGGCGTTCACCGTGAAGGCAGACAAGCTGCACTATCGCCATGCCGTCTCCCCTTACCTCGAAGAACAACTTCACGGCGTGGTCCATGCGACCTATTTACGAGGCGAAGCAATCTTTCGCGACGGTGAGTTCCTCGGATTGCCTCAAGGCCGTGAACTCGCGTTATCCTGAAGACCCGATGAATCCTGTGCTCGCACGCTGGAACTCGCTCGACCCGACACTTGCCGCAAGCGAGATCCTTCCCTGCTGCGGCTCGCAAGCGTGGGCGGCGGAGATTGTTGCGCGCCGTCCCATTGCCGACGAAGATCATCTCTCTGTGACTTCGGATGCAGTGTGGCTTGGACTTGCTGAAGAGGCGTGGCAGGAGGCCTTCGACAGCCATCCGCGCATCGGCGAGCAGAAGGCCAAGGCGGCAACCGATGCGTCGCTTTGCTGGTCGGCGAGCGAACAGAGTAAAGCAGTAATTCCGGACGAAGCAGCAAAGCGCCAGCTCGCGGAAGGAAACAGACGCTACGAAGCGAGGTTCGGTCGCACCTTTATCGTCTGCGCCAGCGGCAAATCAGCACCGGAGATCCTCGTTATCCTCGAACGGCGCATGAACAACGACCCCACAACGGAGCTGCACGAAGCAGTAGAGCAGCAACGAGAGATCACGCAGTTGCGTCTTGAACGATGGCTGGGAGAAGCATAGCAATGGGTATCTCGACCCACATCCTCGATACCGCCCTGGGCAAACCTGCCACCGATGTTCCAGTGTTGCTTGCAAAGTGGCATGCGTCCGATTGGGTGCTTCTAAACTCCATTAAGACGAACGCCGACGGCCGCGCGAAACACTTGCTCCCAGCCGATGCAACGCTCGAGGCTGGCCTCTACCGTGCGCGTTTTGAAACAGCCGCTTACTATGAAGCTCACGGGCTCGAGGGGCTGTACCCGTATGTCGATATCGTCTTTGAAGTGAGAGATTCCGATCAGCATTACCATGTGCCCCTGCTGCTGACTGCAAACAGCTACACCACCTATCGCGGTAGCTAGATCGACCCACTGGAGCCTGCATGAGTTCGAAGTTTCAACTGGCGGAGAACCGCTACGGCAAGACGCGCGTGCGGCTGATGAAGGTGGCGCGCCACGCCCACGGCAACGACATGCACGAATGGAACGTCCGCGTGCTGCTGAAGGGCGACTTCGACTCCGCGCACTATGAAGGCGACAACAGCAAGATCCTCACAACGGACACGATGAAGAACACCGTCTACTTCGTCGCGCGTAACTCGGAAGCAATCTCCATCGAAGGCTACGCAAAGGAGCTTGTCGATTTCCTGCTCAGCCGGAATCCGCAAGTCTCATCCGCCGAGGTCCACGTCGACAGCGTCATGTGGAAGCGGCTTACCATCGATGGAAAGCCGCATCCGGACAGCTTCATGCGCGGCAGCGGCGAGCTGCAGACCGCTTCGGTCGAACGCGCGCAGGGAGGCCAGTTCACGATTACATCGGGCCTCGAGAATCTCGTCATCCTGAAGACCGCGAACTCAGCATTCGAAGGCTACATCAAGGAATCACTTACAACGCTGAAAGAGACCAATGATCGTCTCTTCGCTACGGCGCTTGCTGCGGAATGGAAATACACGACCTTCGAGCTTGACTTCGATGCCGAACGCACGAAGCTGCGCGAAGCGATGCTGAAGACCTTTGCCGGACACATCAGCAAATCCGTTCAGCAGACGCTCTATGCCATGGCCGAGAGCGCGCTCGAAGCTGTCGCGCGCATCGACGAGATCAAGCTGAGGATGCCGAACAAACACAACCTGCTCGTTGATCTCTCGCGCTTCGGCCAGGACAATCCGAACGAGATCTTCGTGCCCACCGATGAGCCGTCGGGCTACATCGAAGCCATGATTCGCCGCACGATCTAACCTCAGAATGGCGAGCCTTTCCACAGAACGCGCCGCAAAGATCATCGCCCGCTGCCGCGAGATTGCAACCTGCACCGAAGTTCCCGGCGAAACCACACGCACGTTCCTGGCGCCTTCAATGCACGACGTTCACGCGCTGCTTCGCACATGGATGGAGGCAGCAGGAATGTCGGTTACCCTTGATGCCATCGGCAGTTTACGCGGGTTTTATCCTGCCGCGATAAGCGATGTTCCCCGCCTGATCATCGGCTCCCACCTCGACACGGTCCCAAACTCCGGGGCCTTTGACGGCATCCTCGGCGTTGTACTCGGACTCGCACTCGTCGAGGAGTTGTGCGGCGTGCAATTACCCTTCGCAATCGAGATCGTCGGATTTTCTGAAGAGGAAGGCGTGCGGTTCGGCAAGCCCTATCTCGGCAGCCTCGCCTTCGCCGGAGCCTTCGATACAGAGATGCTGAAGCGCACCGACGCGCAAGGCATCAGCATGGACCAAGCAATCCGCAACTTCGATCTCGACCCCGGTGAAATTCCTTCAGCGAAGATGAGCCTGGACGCGTTCGCCTACCTGGAAGTCCACATTGAGCAGGGACCCGTCCTCGAAAGCGAACAGTTGCAGCTCGGAGTCGTCAGCGCCATCGCCGGACAGACACGCATGCAGCTCAGCTTCATCGGCCAGGCGAACCACGCAGGGACCACGCCCATGCATCTTCGCCACGACACGATGGCCGCCGCGGCCGAGTGGATCTGCGAAGTCGAACGGCTTGCCCGATCTACTCCTGGCCTTGCCGCAACGGTGGGTCGCATCCACGCATCTCCCGGGGCTGGTAACGTGATTGCCGGCAAAGTTGTTGCGTCGCTTGATGTGCGCCACGCTGACGATGCGATTCGCCGCGATGCCGTTGCGGCGCTTACTGCCTTCGCGGATCAGGCAGGCGCTGCGCGGGGCGTTCAAGTCACCGCGCTGAGCATCTCAGACGAAGATGCGGTAGCAACCGATCCATCTCTCTCGAAGCTGTTGCACCAGGCATCAGTCAACGCGGGCTACAGCGCGAAGACGATGGTAAGCGGTGCAGGCCATGATGCGCGCGTCGTCGCCGAGCGCGTGCCCATCGGGATGCTCTTCCTGCGCAGCCCGAATGGTCTCAGCCATCATCCTGACGAAAGTGTGCTGGTGGAAGATGTCGAGGCCGCCCTTGCAACGTCACTCGCCTTTATGGAACTTCTAAGCACTCAAAGACCTCGTCTCGAAGCCAGCAAGGAGGCCCATGCATAACCTCGGCCGCACTCGCAGCAGCATTCAGCGCGACCACATTCTGCAGACGCCAGACACCTTCGTCCGCACTGTGCTGCCAGGCATGAAAGGCGCGACCGCAGTCGTGCATGTCGCACCCGCCGCCGGCGCAGCCTTCACGCAATATACAGCGGAGCTCGCACCCGGTGGCACTCTCGGAGCGACATCGTTGCAGCGGTTTCTATTTGTAACCGAGGGAGTTGCAGATCTCTCGACCGACACCAGCTTCATGACGCTTACTGCGGGTAGCTTCGCGTACATACCTCCGGGAATGTCCCACACGCTCACAGCGCAATCAAAGACTGTCCTCGCCGTGATCGAAAAATCGTACGAACCGCTCGATAGGACCCTTGCTCCTTCGTTGTTGATCGGCCATGAAGACACTGCTCCGGCCACCGCCCTGATGGGGGACGAGGACCTGCAGGTGCGCGCTCTCCTACCCGACCATCCCAGCTTCGACTTCGCCGTAAACACGATGACCTACCAGCCCGGGGCTGCCCTGTCCATGGTCGAAGTGCATGTCATGGAGCATGGCTTGTTGATGCTCGAAGGAGGCGGGATCTACCGCCTCGGCGATGCATGGTATCCGGTCACTGCGGGCGATTTCATATGGATGGCTCCTTTTTGTCCGCAGTGGTTTGGGGCCCTGGGCAAACGCCCTGCAAAGTATCTGATCTACAAAGACTGGAACCGACATCCCATAGCCTGAGGCCGAGATGCAGATTGAAATTGACGAGCTTCGGCTGACCCGCGAGCTCGAAGAGCTTGCAACATTCACCCATGTCGAGCAAGGCGCGAATGGCACCGCCGTCACCCGTGTCGTCTTCACCGAAGACGACCTGAAGGCACGCGCGTGGCTCAAAGCACTCGCCGCAGAAGAGGGCTTGACGATTCGCGAGGACGCTGTCGGCAACACGTTTATCCGCTGGATCGGCACCGAGCCTGACCTCCCTGCAGTGGCAACAGGCTCGCATATCGATGCTATCCCTCATGCGGGAATGTATGACGGCACGGTGGGCGTTCTCGGCGGTCTGGAAGCCATACGCGCACTGAAGCACAGCGGCCATACCTTCCGCCGCAGCATCGAGCTTCTTCTGCTCACGTCGGAAGAGCCGACCCGCTTCGGCATCGGATGTCTGGGCAGCCGTCTTATCTCGGGCACACTCGACCCGGAGCACGCTGAGAACATGCGCGACACCCTTCAAGCCGACTCGGACGGCACACTACGCACCGTCCGCACCGCTGCCGGATTCACCGGAGATCTCGCCTCCGTGCAGCTTACAAAAGGCTTCTACCACGCATGGCTGGAGCTCCACATTGAACAGGGTCCGCTGCTCGAACGTGAGGGCCTGCCCCTCGGCATCGTGACCAGCATCGCCGCGCCCGCTGGATATCGCTTCGTCCTCAACGGCTTCGGCGGGCACGCCGGCGCCCTGCTCATGCCCGACCGGCGCGACGCGCTCTGCGCAGCCTCGGAACTCATCCTCTCTATTGAACGCCACGCGCTCGCCGCGAACGCCGCCTCCGGCACCAGCGATACGGTCGCCACGGTCGGCACCTGCGCCATCTTTCCCGGAGCCGTTAATAGTGTGCCCAGCCGCGTTGTCCTGCAGCTCGACATCCGCGACACCGACCCCGGTCGCCGCGAGCAAGTGATGCAAGCTGTGCGCGCGGACTACTACGCCATCTCAGCCCGCCGCGGAGTTACGATCGACGAAGAACTGGTCAATGCCGACGCCCCGGCGCAATCCGCGCCGTATATCGTCGGCCTGCTCGAAGCGATCTGCAATGACCTCAACATCCGGGCAAAGAACATGGTCAGTCGCGCCTATCACGACTCTCTCTTCATGGCCCGCATTGCGCCTGTTGCCATGATTTTCGTCCCTTGCCGCGAGGGCATAAGTCATCGCCCAGACGAGTACGCTTCCCCTAAAGACATCGCTCGCGGTACTCTTGTGCTCGCGCAGGGACTTGCTAAGCTTGCGGCAGAGTAGAAATGGCAATCGAATCGATCAATCCCGCGACCGGAATCCTGATCCGAAGCTTCAAGCCCCTGTCCGAAGAAGAACTGCAGAACAAGATCGCGAGCGCGGCCGAAGCCTTCAAGAGCTACGCCACGGTGCCGCTCTCTCATCGCGCACTTTGCATGAAGAAGCTGGCGAATCTGCTTGAGGAAGACGCGGCAGAACTAGCGGCGACAATCACGCAGGAGATGGGCAAACCGCTCAAATCCGCACATGCAGAACTGGTAAAGTGCGCTGATGCCTGCCGCTATTATGCGGAGAATGCCCTCCGAATGCTGGCACCGGAGATGATCGCGACTGAAGCGTCCCGCAGCTACGTACGCTGGGACCCGCTCGGTGTCGTCCTCGCCATCATGCCCTGGAACTTTCCGTTCTGGCAGGTCTTCCGCTTTCTCGCGCCGGCGCTGATGGCGGGCAACGTTGGCCTCCTGAAACACGCTCCCAATGTTCCCCAGTGTGCGTTGGCTATCGAGTCTCTGGTTCGGCGTGCCGGGTTTCCGCGCGGGACCTTTCAGTCGCTCTTGATCGAAACCAGCCAGGTCGAAGGTGTGCTTGGCGACGCACGCATCGCAGCTGTCACGCTCACCGGATCGGAAGTAGCTGGCCGCGCCGTTGCAGCGCAAGCTGGCTGGCTCGTCAAGAAGTCGGTGCTGGAGCTGGGAGGCAGCGACCCCTTCCTCGTGATGCCATCGGCGGACCTCGCGCCCGCAGTTGAAACAGCAGTTCAAGCCCGATGCATCAACAGTGGTCAGTCATGTATCGCTGCGAAGCGCTTCATCATCCACGAATCGATCTATGCAGAGTTCGAGCAGCGCTTTGTTGCAGGCATGGCGGCAATGAAAGTGGGCGACCCAATGCTGGAGGATACCGGCATCGGCCCGATGGCCACCGCCAGGCAGCTTCACACCCTTGACGCTCAGGTGAACGCTGCGTTGAAGTCTGGCGCCCGTCTGCTCGCCGGTGGTAGACGCATCCTCGGTCAAGGATTCTATTTCGAACCGACAGTAATGGTTGATTTACCGCGCACCGCGCCCGTCTACCGCGAAGAGTTCTTCGGCCCTGTGGCGCTGCTCTTTCGCGCGCGCGATCTCGCCGAAGCGATCGATATTGCGAATGACACGCCGTTCGGCCTCGCCGCCTCTGTCTGGACGACCGACCCAGCCGAACAGCAGCGGTCCATCGCAGAACTCCAGGCCGGAGCGGTCTTTATAAACAAAATGGTAGCGAGTGATCCGCGGCTATCCTTCGGCGGCATCAAGCACTCAGGGTATGGCCGAGAACTCTCAACTGCAGGAATGCGTGAGTTCCTCAATGCAAAGACTGTTTACATCGCCTGAGATTTAACGTGCGTCAGAAGCTGAAGCTTGCGAGCAGCGTAATCCTGCGGACAGCACTGTTCGAGGAGAAGATCCCTCCGGCCAACTGGGTCGACTGATAGAACTGCGGCGAACTGAGCACTCCGCTCGGCGTGGCACGGTCTACATCGTTGAACACATTGTTGACCAGCACGCCAAGACTGACCGAGTACTTTCTGCCCGAGCTTGCGCCACCCCCGCCGAACGGGCCGCCGCCGCCCGGTCCACCTCGCCCACCACCGCCGCGTCCCCCGCCGCCCGGAGGTGGCCCGCCGGGTCCGCCCGGTGATTGTGCGCTGGCAGCATTCTTATTGCCCAGCTCCGCGCCAAAGCCGAAAGTTTTGTTGATGCGAAGATTCAGTGTGAACGCTGCCGGACCAGTGCCGGCATAGACCGGAACGCGAGGTGCTCCAGGCGCAGGGTCAAGATCAAAACTTCCGTGGGAAGTCACTTTCAAGTTGGCCGGAAGCGTGGATGCGCTCGCGTAGGCAGGACGATCGTTAGTGAGGATACTGTCACCATTCAAATCGGTCCCGGTCACGATGTTGAAAGGCGTCCCCGAAGAAGCCACCATAAACGGAGAGACCGAGACCTTGTACGGAAGCGAGAAGTTGCCGCCCAGGAAGAGCCTTTGCCTCGTATCAAAGCTTGCTCGGCCGTAGTCAGCACGGAGGTTGCCGACCACCGACGGGAAGGCTCCCGAGCCGGAGCTGTCCGCGTTGGCGAAGTTCAGGCTGTAGTAGCCAAATAACGAGATCGACCTGCTGTAGTTAATGCGAGGGCTGATCGATAACTGGTTCTGGCGGAAAACACCCTGTGAGGCGAACTGGTAAAGGTTCGGAGCGCCGGCACTGACAGGAGGAATCGTTCCATCGGCTTCGGGCAGAGGAGCGCCGAGATTATTGCTATTGAATTCGTGCACGCCCCGCATGTTGAGGTAGTTAACCGATACCGTCCCAAACTTGCCCAGTTGCCGGTCCATGCCGATCGCCGCCTGCATCAGGTAGGGACTGTGCAGCCTGGGATCGATCGTGTAGGTCGTCTGTGCGGCGCCGCTGCCGGTGCCGCACGCTGCGTCGGTCTGGTTGGTCGGCGTGCAGGCAACACTCGGAGTCATGATGGTGTAAAGCTGCTGATTCAGCCCGTTCTCCTGCTCGGTCGTGATGACATTCGTCAACGTGAACCGGTCGTAGAAGATGCCAAAGCCGCCGCGAACAACGGTTTTGGGAGTGCCCTTGCTGCTCCCGATGCCGTACGCGAAGGAGACGCGCGGAGCGAAGTCGGCGTGGTCGCCGATGTGGTTCTCACTCTCAAAGCGCAGCCCATACGTGACGGTCAGATTCGGCTTCACCTTCCAGTCGTCCTCGGCGTAGACCCCGACGTCGGCAAGCGTTGCATGCACCGAGGGCTGAGCGATCTGCGCGACTACATACTGCGACGCCTGGCCTGTCTGGTATTCGGCCAGATCTGTGTAGCTGAAGATTCCCAACGATTGCGAGTTGCTGTAGTTTGCGTCGCGGGTCGTTCGTAGTCGGCCCCCGAAGCGAATGAAGTGCTTCGAAAGCGCGAGCGACGTGTAGTTCTGAATCTCAAAGTGGTCCTGGTGGTCCTTCACGACCTGGGTGCTGGAACCCCCTCCTGTGAAAGAGCCCTGCACCTGCACGGTGGGAGCGACAGTCAGAGGAACCTGGCTGCTGAGCGACCGTTCGTACTCGAAGCGAGTCTCGTTGATCAGCTTGTCACTAAGAATCTGGCTGTCGACAATCTGGATGGTGTTGTCGGTCGAATCGAGGTTGTACCCGGCTGAAGGCAGTTGAACGCTGCTCCCCTCGTCGTTCTGCTGGGAGTTTGTCTCATACTGATAGCGGACGGTCAGCGTATTCTTCGCGGCGAGCTGGTAGTCGAATCGCGGCGTAAAGTCGGTTCGGACCTGCGGCAGAAACGTCGGAATTGTGACCGTGGAAGCGACACAGGGCGAGGGGTCAGCGATGGTTCCTGGAGGGCATAGCGTCGTCGAGCCGACCCCATCCGCAAGAATCGTTCCGTTGAAGATTTTGTTGTCCTGGATGATGCGGTGCGATCCGCCAAGCGTGAACGATGCCTTCGAGTTAATCGGCCCGGTGATGTTCCCGAGGATAAAGATCGTGTGATACGGAAGCTGCGGTACCGAACCCAGAAAGGGGTTGCTGGTATTGAAAAAGTTCGCATTACCGTTCGTCTGGAAGAAGCCGTGGAACTTGTCCGTACCGGGCTTGGTGAAGACCTCGACGCGCCCGTAGCCGACCCGATCGTATTGTGAAGAAAAAGGGTTCTGGTTCACGCGGATTTCGCGGATGGAGGACTTTGGCGGCAACTGCCCTCCCGTAAATCCATCCACATAAATTTGACCGCCGTTCGGTCCAGCCGAAGGACCCGCGAGCGCCGATAGTTCGGAAGAGAGCTCATCTGGATCATCTGAAAGCGCTTCGAGGTCCTTGCCCTTGATCACGGTCGCACTGGCGTTGCTGTCGGAATCCGTGCTGAGCGTGGTGCCGGTCGCGTTCACGTTCACCTGCTGACTCTGCTCCTGGATCGTCATCTTCGCGTCGATTACAAGTGCCTGGCCTGCGGCAATACGCACGCCCAGCTTCACGAACGAGGCAAATCCAACCATGGTCACGGTCTCTGAGTAAGTACCGGCGCGAACTCCAGTGAAGCTGTAGCTACCGTCGCTCTGCGACTGTACGACGGTCTGCTTACCGCCCGCGGTCGCCAGCGTTACGGTTGCGCCCGGGATCACAGCGCCCGTCGTGTCGGCAACTGTTCCTTTCAACGTAGCGGCACCATCGGCAGCGCCGCCCGCCTGGCCTGGATCGACAATTGTCTGAGCGGGCAGGGCTAGGGGAAAGATCATCGCCGGCCCCGCGAACAAGAGGGACACGCTCAGATACATCAGACTTCGAAGGGACATCAACACTCCTCGGGAAATGTATGTGAAAGGATTGGGTCGCTGCGGTACGACACACTGCGCATCGAGGCGCCGGTGGCTGCCGTGTATGACTCTCCCAGTTCAGACTGAAGACAAGCTTCAGCGGGGTAATGGCTACTTTGACGCGAACAGAGTCGAACAAGTTCCACCGGCTGTGAAATAACGGAAGCTAGATGCCGCCGCCCTCCGTCGCGCCGCCCAAACTCCATGGAGACAATGTCATAGAGGCCTCGCCTTTGGGAGTGGCGGCGAGGATGGGTTCCACCCCGGAGAGCAGGGTTACTGCTGTCAATGCGTCACTCCCTGAAGTCTCCTGCGAAGCGACGACCATAAGTGCCTCGCCCGCATGAAGATCGCCAATCGAGCCTTGGGGAAGCCGATTAACCAGCTGCGATAGATCCATTCCGGCCGCACTCGCCCCGGAAGCTGACCTGTGGCTAGCGCCGGCAGCGCCGTCGCCAGCCGGGGTCGCCACTTGTGTTGCCCCGGGCTGTTCGCCCTTTGCCCTCGCCGCGAAACGCGCCGCTGCTTCGGGCGGCAGGGCCCGCAGATTCGAGCTAGGCGCCACCTTGATCGAATAGATCTTTTTTGTCTCGAGGTCTTTCACCGTCAGGCTTCCAGCCGTCGCGTCAACAGCAACGATTGTGCCCGCTAGGTTTCTGAACGATCCACTCACAACCTCTTCCGCTTTCATAGACGTACCATCGTCAGACTTTGCCCCGCGTGCGCGAATCTGGTCTCCCACCTGAATCTGCCCCATAGTGCCGAGCGCGGCATCCTCAAACTTCACCGATCCATCGGTGTATCGCCGGTAAATCGTGGTGGAAGTCGTGCCCACGGTGATCTTTTTGGCGCGCGACGTGATCGTCAGAGTGCCGCTCGATGAATCGATCGCGTTTACCAGGCCGCCCACGCCGCGTTTCTGCCAATCTTCCTGCTCTGCGGCGTGCTTCTGCGCGATGTCGCTGCCTTTCATTAGAATTACCCGTGAGGCCGTCATTGCGTCCGGCGCGTCTGAATGCCCCGTCACCAGCACGCGATCTCCCACCTCGATGTCGCCCAGCGTGATCACCTGCGCGGTTTTCAGGTCGGTGCTCCCCGGCGGAATCTGCAACACCTTCGCCCCGTCCACCACATTTACAGACACGGCCAGCCCGGCGTCTGATGTGATGTTCAGCTTGTTCGGCGAGACCGTCTTTACGGTGCCAATCTGTCGGCCCGTAGAGACAGGAGCGGTTTGCGCGTATGTCGCGACCGCGGCACCCCCAGCCGGGAATGACAGCAGCAGGCATACGCCGGCGACCGCATTACCCAGGGCTAATCGGGAAGAATACGAAATGGTCATGCGCCGTCGCGCAGCGGGCTCGAAAAGAGGACCGTTTATGCTGATTGAGTTCATCTGAAACCTCTCACGTGCTAAATGTGACCTTCTGCGCGGGCCTGGATTTCTTTCCAGCTGTTCTCTCCGATGCACGAGGTCGACATATACATACAGAATCTCACGGCTCGCCACACGCGAAGAGGAGCAGACTTCGTATGGATTACGATTCGTGTCGTTGAAAGACTCGCAGGGGCGTCGAATCAGCTCAGGAATCAGCATCGCTGTCTTGCGTACTCCGGAGGACAAATGCGGACTTGAGAGGACAGACCCGTCGCGCTGCGAGTTATTCGTCACCAATTTCCTTTTCTAGGAAAAGAAGTATTGCCAATTGCTGTCCCGCGGGCTTACTATCCGTTTCGGTTCGGTAAGGGCTAACCCTCCCAAACTGTTCAGTATCAAAGGTTGAACGCTTTATCCGTTCCCCGCACAGCGACGTTTTTCACAAAATACCCCTGACGGGGTCCACCCTTCAGTGCGCCTTTTTACTGCTCGTTTGAACCTCGATCTTCTTTGGTTTGCACTTCCAATCTGTAGGAGCGATTAAGATTATGTCCTGGTACGCCTATTGCATCGCAGAACGACAGGTATTTCCGGAGCTTGGCCGGCATCGGCGCCCCATCCCCTTAGCCGGAATCACCGGGCTCTTTGGCAACCAAACCTTCCTCTTTCCCGCTGGTGACCTCGCCGTCATCGTCTCCGAACACAGCCCCGAGGATGCGGCCCGCACCGACCAGCAGGTCGCCAAGGACCACGCCCGCGTCATTTCGGACTGCTTCAAGCTTTCCACTGTGCTTCCTTTCCGCTTCAACACCACGTTTTCCGACGACGATTGCCTCCGTCGCTCGGTTCGCTCTAACCAGCGCCACTTCCTTGCCAACGTGGAGCGCCTGCGGGGCAAGGCCGAGATGCACCTGAAGGTCCTCGTCGACGACACCTGCCCAGGCAATTCCGCGCGCGACATGACAGTCGGCCAGCAATACCTCACCAGCCTGCGCGAAAGCGCCAGCCGCCAGCGCGAGCGGCAGTCCAAGGCACGGGCCCTTTCTCTCCAAATGCACCGCATGTTCCTGCCCATAGCTGAAGAGATCACCTGCAAGCGCATGGAATCCGGGAAGATGCTTCTCGATATCGCTCACCTGATTGATAACAAGACTGTCGAGCGCTATCAGAACAAGTACTCGTCGGCTACGCAGGAATTGAAAGAATGCCGCATGCAGCTTTCAGGACCTTGGCCCCCGTATCACTTTGTTCAAAGAACAACTACCGTGGCTGCACCACACGCCTGACAGGACGTCACAGGAAAACACGAATAGCCTCTCTCCTCGGGAGAGGCTATTCGTGTTTGTAACGTTACTTTTGTTTTCAGTGACTTAGGGAAGACGGTACTACCTTTGCGGAGGCCAAAGCATCGTATTACCTGGCTAAAGTGCTACTCGCACTCTTACCTACCGGGTGCCCGCCCGAAGAGATGCAAGGAGATCTAGAAGATGACGCTCGACCACATGTTTCGTTTGAATACCCGTCCCCTTCCACTGTCTGTCATAAAGTTGAGTTTCAAGGTAGCCATCGCTGCCTTCGCGATTACCGCATGCGCCTCGCCTGCTTTATTGCATGCACAAGAGGCCAACCCGACCGCCCAGAACACGCCTCCACAACGAGATCAGAATCCAGTTACGCAGCAAAACGGCGTGTATATATATCGTGTCAACGTCGTTCAGCGCGACCTCGACGCAGTGAACTATCTGCACCGCTCAGGATCGACCACGATCGGCTTCCAGGGCACCCCTTTACTCGCCAACGCAAAGGGTGAAGCCAAGGTTGAGAGCGAGCGCGGTGGCATCACCATCGACGCAAAATTTGAAGGTTTGACCCCCGCCAACGGCTTTGGCCCCGAATATCTTACTTACGTTCTATGGGCGATTACCCCTGACGGACGCCCTCAGAACCTCGGTGAGGTTCTTCCTTCGCACGATAAAAACAACATCCACGTCACCACGGCCTTTCAGTCCTTTGGCATGATCGTCACGGCTGAACCGTACTACTCGGTCAGCCAACCAAGCGACGTCGTCGTCTTGCAGAACGTCATTCGGCAGAACAAAACCGTCGGCGAACTTGAAAAGGTGAACGCGCACTACACACTGCTTCCCCGCGGCTTATATGCTGAGAGCGCGGGATCGAAGACCATCTCCGATCCTATTACTCGTGACATGAAGTCGCCTCTTGAGATTTACGAGGCGCATAATGCATACCGAATTGCGCAGTCGGTCGGGGCGGAGAAGTATTCGCCCGACATCATGCGCGAAGCAACACAAGACCTGCGCAACGCCGACGACCTTGACCAGAACAAGCATGGTGACCGCAAGATGGAGATCACCTTCGCTCGCCAGGTCGTTCAGCGCGCCGAAGATGCCCGCATTGACACCCTGCGCAAGCAGGCAGCCGAACGCCAGCGCAATGCCGACCTTGCACAGCAGGAAGCACAGCAGCAGGCGCAACAATCGGCGCTGAACGCCGCGCAGTCGCAACTCGCTGCAGAACAGGCGAACGCTGCCAAAGCAAAGGCCGATGCGGATCGTGCCCGCGCCGAAGCAGATGCTGCCGATGCCCGCGCCCGCGCCGCTGAAGCGACAAAAGCAGCCAACCAGAGCGTCGCCGACGCGAATGCAGTCCGCGAAAAGCTGAAGGCTCAACTGAATAGTGTTCTTGCCACCAGTGAAAGCGCCCGGGGACTGATCGTAAACATGTCCGACGTTCTCTTCGACACCGGCAAGTACACCTTGAAGCCTGACACCAAGGTCTCGTTGGCCAAGGTCTCCGGCATCCTGGCTGCCTATCCAGGGCTCAAGCTGCAGGTGGAGGGTTACACAGACAGCGTCGGTGGCGACGATTACAACCAGAAGCTTTCGGAAAATCGGGCCGGCGCGGTCAAGGATTTTCTGGTTTCCCAGGGTGTCCCGATCAACAACATCACCGCCGCTGGTTACGGAAAGAATAAGCCGGTCGCCGATAACAGCACATCCCAAGGCCGCGCTCAGAACCGCCGCGTAAACCTCGTCGTATCTGGCGACGCCATCGGAGTCCAGCAGAGCAGCCCCGACGATGCCGCGACCGCACCGCAGCAATGACGTACCGGATGCATGCACAACGGGAGAGCCACTGGCTCTCCCGTTGTTCATTCAAATTCGACTAACTGCGAATTTTGATCATTATTACAGAAATCTGGTGTATCGCTTCGCCAGCAAGAGCTGAGCGATCGCCTAGAGATGAAGGGTCCAGCCCAACTCCGATAGCTTCTCTTCAATATCGATTAGTGCGGAAGATAGTGCCGAGCGGCGATGCGGACTCGCCGTACGCTCGGAGAGTATCCGCTCCCGTTGCAGTTCCAATGCCTGGCGTCTTCTTTTGAGCTCCGCCTCTTCCAAGCTGTTTCCTTTTTGTATGACTGGCTTTGGCATAGCAGCAACATTCTGCTGCTCCTCGACGGATTTACTCTCCCAACCCTTCGACATCCCTAAATTCTACGCCACGAAAATGCATTTGCAAGATGCGTATCTTATAAGTGGTGGGAAGATAAACCTGAACTTGCCTGCCTGGAGCTCAAAAAGTGATTGTCGAAATCGAAGGCCTTCGCAAAGTGTATGAAGGCAAGCAGCGCGTAGTCGCCGTCGATGGTATCGACCTCGCCGTCCACCCTGGAGAGATTTACGGCCTGCTCGGCCCCAATGGTGCGGGCAAGACCACGACCATCAGCGTCTGCACGACACGCGCCCTGCCCACCGCAGGCGTCGTTCGCATCAACGGCATCGACGTCGTCAAATCCGCCGCCGTAGCCCGGACCTGTATCGGAGTGGTCCCGCAGTACAACACACTCGACCGCGCCTGCACCATCTTTGAAAATATCCACTTCCACTGTCTCTACTTCGGCTTCTCCCGGGCAGAAGCGACTGCGCGAACTGAAGAACTTCTCGCGCAGTTTCACCTCACTGAGCGCGCAAAAGCTTACCCCGCGCAGCTCTCAGGTGGCCTGGCGCAGCGTGTGCAGATCGCTCGCGCTATCGCCCACCGGCCTAAAGTGTTATTCCTTGACGAACCGAGCGCAGGCCTCGATCCCCAATCGCGCATCGCCATGTGGGAAGCCGTGGCGGGCCTACGGAAAGAAGGCATCACCGTGGTGCTGACCACACACTACATGGAAGAGGCCGACGAACTCTGCGACCGCGTGGCCATTATTGACCACGGCAGGATCCTAGTCGAAGACACTCCCGCTGCGCTCAAACAATCCATCGGAGCGCAGCGCCTCTATGATCTTGACCTCGGAACGGGTAAGAAGGAGGACCTCGATCCCCTGGAGCAATCGCTAAAAAACTTGAACGGCGTGACCGGCGTCGAATCCCTGCCTCAAGGTCTTCGCATCCTCGCTCACGGCACCGATGGCCTGCTGTCAGAGATCGTCCAACGTGCCACTCCTTACGGCCTCCGCGATCTCACCATCACCGAGACCAGCCTCGAGACCGTCTTCATTCGACTTACCGGCCGTGACCTCCGCGAATAATTAACACTCATTGACGTTGATCAACTGCCGTCATTTCAAACGAATTCCAAGATCCCAAACTCCCGTCCGCACGTTGCAAACTGAGGCCGTAACGAATGACCACCGCAACCATGTCCACCACTCCTTCAAGGACCGTCCTCTACACCCGTGCCTTTGCCGGTCTCTTCCGCCGTGACCTCCACGTCCTGCGCCGCGAACTCTTCCCCTTCGTCATCCGCGTCTGCATGAACCCGCTGCTCTTCCTCTTCGTCTTCACCTATGTCATTCCGGGCATGTCTGGCCACGGCCCAGGAGGGGCCGCGGGCGCCGCCCTCAATCCCTCCGCAGCGATGGCTGCCTCTGGAATCTCCTATTCAACCGTCCTTCTGCCCGGGCTTATGGCGGTCGGCATCATGTTCTCAGGCATCGCCGCCGTGGCACTTCCTTTGGCCGTGGAGTTCGGCTCAACCCGGGAGATCGACGACCGCGTGATGTGCCCGCTGCCAGTCGCCGCTGTCGCGCTCGAGAAGATCGTCTTCTCCGCCATGCAGTCTGTCATAGCCGCAGCCATCGTCTATCCGCTGGCCTACTACGTTCCCGCCGTCCATCCCGCAACGCATGTAAACAGTTGGCCGTTCCTCATCGTCGTGATCATCCTCGCCAGCCTTACCTCGGGAGCTCTTGGCCTGACGATCGGAACCACGGTCAAGCCCTCGCAGATCGGCCTGATCTTCGGGGTAGTCGTCATTCCGATTACGTTCCTTGGCTGCGTCTACTATCCCTGGGCCTTGCTTAACCACATTAAGTGGCTCCAATATGGCGTGCTCATCAATCCCATCGTCTACATGAGCGAAGGTCTCCGCGCGGCACTCACGCCCCTGCCCCACATGCCCGAAGCGGTAATCCTGCTGATGCTGGTGGTCGCGCTGAGTACGCTCACATGGCTTGGGATGCGCGGCTTTCTGCGGCGCGTCATTGGTTGAAGGCTGCACACTCCGGGGGCCCGCACATCTCGAATCTGGCAGGCAGGCATCAAGCGGAAGCGCGTCTGATTCCTGCTCAAGAAGCAGGAATCAGACGGCGACTGCCAGCTTCACCTTCAAATCATCCGCGATCAGCTTCCCATGAAATCTTCCATTCTCGATGAAGATCTCATTCGTTCGCTCACCCGCCACGATCACACCTGCAAGATAAATTCCCGGTACATTGCTCTCGAGCGTCGTGGCATCGCACACCGGGCAGCGGTCATTCTCTTCGTCGAGCTTCACCCCTAACTTCTCAATAAACCGGAAGTCAGGGTGATAGCCCGTGAGCGCGAACACAAACTGGTTCGGCACATCGACCGCGCCATCGGGCGTAAGGATCGTTAGATCGTCTTCGCGAATCTCGCTCACAGAGCTGTTGAAGTATGCCGTAATCTCGCCGTTCTTCACGCGATTGTTAATATCCGGAAGGATCCAGTACTTCACGTGCCGATGCATCTCCGGCCCGCGATGTACCAGCGTTACCTTCGCCCCGTGCCGCCATAGGTCGAGCGCCGCAATCGCCGCAGAGTTCTTGCCGCCGATCACCACCACGTCAAGCCCGAAGAACGGATGCGGCTCGTGGTAATAATGCCGCACCTTGTTCAGCTCTTCGCCCGGGATCTTCAGGTAGTTGGGGAGGTCGTAGTAACCCGTCGCGACAACCAGCTTCCGCGCATGATGCTCATTCGTGCGATCGAAGCGGTCCGTCGTCTTCACCACGAAGTCGCCATCGGAGCCGCCCACCGACACCACAGTTTCGTACTGCCGGATGTCGAGTTCGTAGTGCTCGGCTACCTTGCGGTAGTACTCGAGAGCCTCCATGCGGTTCGGCTTCTGGTTCGGGCTTGAGAACGGCATGTCGCCGATCTCCAGCAGCTCCGGAGTCGTAAAAAATGTCATGTGCGCCGGATAGTGAAAGAGCGAGTTGCACAGGCAGCCTTTGTCGACCAATACGGGCCTGAACCCTGCTCGCTTGGCCTCGATCGCGCAGGCAAGCCCGGTCGGTCCCGCGCCGATCACCAGCATGTCGTATGTTTCTTCACTCACAGCGCCGCGCCCTGCCGCATTCATGCTCATATGCAATTCTAACGAATCGCGGCGCGACAGTTCACACTCCCTTACAGGTTCATGTCGACGAGTTTGTGTGCGATCGCAAAGAGAGCCAGCTCCAGCCGGGTCGAGACGCCCGTCTTATCGAATACATTCGACAGGTGCCGCTTTACCGTCTCCTCCGAGATCGTGAACTGCTTTGCTATGTCTTTGTTGCTGCAGCCCTCGACGATGCACGTCACCACTTCCAGTTCCCTCGGTGTGAGCCCGTAGGTCTTCTTCTCCGGGACCGCCGCCGCCTTCTGCATCAGGTCGTGCAGCGCCTTCAGCAGATTAACAACGCGTTGCCCGTTTATCCAGTAGTCGCCGCTGATCACCGCCCGGAGCGCCTCCGAAAGCTCGCCCGAGACCGCATCTTTCAGCACAATGCCACGGGCGCCAATCTGCAGCGCCTCGATCACCTGCTGCGTCGTAATCGTGCTGGTCAGCAGCACGATCTTTACCCGTGGCGAGCGGCTCATGATTGCGCGCATCGCTTCCAGTCCCGGAAGGCGCGGCATCTGCAGGTCGAGCAGCAGGATGTCCGGCTCCTTTTCCAGCGTCTCCGTAATGGCGACATCGCCGTCCTCGGCTTCGCCTACAACCGTGAACCCAAGGTCGGTCGTCAGGATGTTTTTCACACCGAAACGCACCACGGGGTGATCATCTGCTACGACAATGCGGATAGTGGGCCCGGAAGCGGGAGCGAACTCGTTACTCTCGATCGATTTGGCTAAAGGCATCGTGGTGGTCTCCAAAGAGTGAAAACTGAGTTACTCTCGTGCACGTTCTAGCAGGATACGCTCCAACCTGTCACACGCGCTTGACAATTGCGCCAGCGTCGCCGTAACGGTGCTGGTTCCGGGACTCGCGTCGCCGGCAGCCAACCCGTCCCGCTCCGCCGCCGCCGCCAGCAGATAGAGCTCTGAAGCTCCGATCATGCCGCATCCCCCCTTCACGGCATGGGCCTCGCTGCGGTATTGCGTATCATCCTCAAGTACCGCGAGCGTCTCCATGTGTGCGATTCGCGTGCGCGCGTCTTCGATGCAGAGGGCGTACATCTGCCCAAGCTGCGCGACCGGCATTAGCTCGCACATCTTCGCGAAGATCTCTTCATCCAGCGCCGCTGACCGACTCTCCACGAACAGCGCATCCTGACTGCCCGGGGCAAGCTGCGCACCAAGCGACTCTCTCTTCTCACCCGATGCCCCTGCGGCAATCATTGACCTGAGCTCGCCCACCTGAAAGGGCTTCAGCAGAAAGCCATCGAATCCAGCCAGCGCCGCAGCGGCGGGTTGGCTGCCGCTCATCGCCAGCAGCATCGTTCCTCTCGGGAGTAATGGCTTCAAAGCCGTTGCCAGCGCATCGCCTGCAAGACCAGGCATCTGGATATCGGTCAGAACAATGTCAGAAATCGGTCGTCCGGCTGCCGCAGACAAGCGAACCCGGGCCACGGCGGCATCGCCCGACGCAGCTACCTCAACCTCATAACCCTCTGATTCGAGCACCAGCGTCAGCAGATCGCGGCTTAAGGCGTCATCGTCGACCACGAGAAATAACAAGCTGGCCCAACCTCACGTTTCCTACCCACTTTCCACAAAGGGTATCACCCGCTTGTATCGGCACAAAGCAGCGCCGGCATCGGCCCAAAACCGGTGCGGCATCGCACCGAAACCGCTATCCCTCGCATCAAGTTTGCTTCAGCGCCGGTCGATAACCCCCAAAGGAGCGCGCCGTGCCTATCGATATCGCCGAACGCCTGGAGATGCTGGGAGCTACGCTCGATCTGCTCGATGAGGGCGTCGCCGTACTCGACTCGTACTCGCGTGTCATCTACTGGAATACGGCCGCCGCGACCCTTACCGGGCATCTTCGGATGAACCTGCTCTCCCGCCCGTTCCCACCTGACCTATACAAAGTGAACGAGGACCACCGCTGCGTGGGCGATGCCTGCGACTGCGGTGCTCCTCCATCCTCGGTCGACAAGTCAGCTTCGGAAAAGTCTGCTGCCGTAAAGGATTACGCTGGCCCAAAGTACTCCGGTCAGATGTATGTACAGAAAGGCATCTCCTTCGATCCTTCCACTCCCGCGGGACAAGCCGAAGCAAACCGCGGCGTACTGGTCACGATGAAGCATCACCTCGGCCACACCCTGCCCGCGATGCTCCGCAATCTCCCGCTCCGGGACGATCTTGGCAAGCGCATTGGCAGCGTTCTGCTCTTTCGCCCCGTCGAGGAGCTCGATGCCATCCCGCATGGCGAGAACGTCGACGGCCTCGGCCTGTCCCGCAGCCAGGCGGAGATCGAAGATCGTCTTGAAACCGCCTTTCACGAATGGAAGGCCGACCATATCCCTTTCGGCCTCCTTTGGATCACGATCGACCAGGCCGCCCAGATGCGCCGCACCCACGGCCGCGATGCTTGCGAGGCGATGCTTCGCATTGTCGAGCACCGCCTTGCTCAGGGTCTCCGCCCCAACGAAGTCATCGGCCGTTGGGGCAGCGACGAATTCCTCGTCCTCTCTCACGAACGCAACGCGCAGATGCTTACCGCCCACGGCGAACACCTCGCCGGCCTCACCCGCACCGCCGACTTCCGCTGGTGGGGCGACCGCGTCAGCCTTACCGCCAGCATCGGCTCGGCCCAGGCAATGGACGACGACACCCTCCCGCGCCTCATGCTTGAAGCACAACAGGCCATGCATGCCAGCATCTATGCCGGCGGCAATCATGTTTCTCAGGGCAGCAGCGCCACGGCCCGTACTGCGGCTTAGCCCGGCAACTCAGGGATGATTTCTAAAGGAGAAACATGTTCGCGATAATCGGGATCGTTGTGGTCTTCGGCGCGGTCGTTGCAGGCTTCCTTATGGAGCACGGCCAGCTGCTCGTGCTCGTTCAACCGGCCGAGATGGTCACCATTGGCGGCGCGGCCATTGGCACGCTGCTCATCGCCAACCCGCTGCCTGTCATCAAGGCGATGGTCGCAGGCGTCATGGGCATCCTCAAGGGATCGCCGTTTGGAAAACCGCGCTACCTCGAAACGTTGAAGATGATGTATGAGTTCCTAAACAAGGTCCGCAAAGAAGGCCTCATCGCTGTCGAAATGGACGTCGAAAAGCCGCACGAGAGCGAGATCTTCAAAAAGTATCCCAGCTTCCTGAAGGACCATCACGTCGAGCATTTCGTCTGCGACACCCTGCGCATGGCCATCACTGGCGGCGTCGAACCCTTCGACATGGACCAGATGATGGAGCTCGATATGGAAGTGCAGCATCACGAAGCGACCGTCCCCATCGCCGCGCTCACCACCGTCGCCGACGCCCTGCCTGGCCTTGGCATTGTCGCCGCCGTGCTCGGTGTCGTCATCACCATGGGCGCCCTCGGCGGCCCTCCGGAAGAGATCGGCAAAAAGGTCGCCGCCGCCCTCGTCGGAACATTTCTTGGCATTTTGATGTGCTACGGCGTAGTCGGTCCGCTTGGCGCAAATATGACCAAGAATGCAGACGGCCACAATGAATATCTTCATGTGCTCCGCGTGCTGATGCTCTCCTTCTTCAAAGGCAGCGCGCCCATGCTCGCCATCGAAGTCGCGCGCCGAGCCATCCCGGCCCACGTCCGCCCCACCTTCGACGAGATGGAAAAAGCCTGCAAGGGCGACAGTGGCGGAGGCGGCGCTGCCGCTGCACCGGCAGCAGAAGCAGCATAGTTCCCCACCAATCTTCATAACCGAGACTGAACGAGAACATGGCCGATTCCGTAGTACGACCCATCATCGTCATCAAGAAGAAGGTCAGCCATGGCGGCCACCACGGCGGCGCGTGGAAGGTCGCCTACGCCGACTTCGTCACTGCCATGATGTCGCTCTTCATCGTGCTCTGGCTTTTGAATTCAACGCCGCAGGTGAAGAAGGCCATCGCCGGATACTTCAACGATCCCAAAGGCACCTCAAAGATGATGGGCACGGAGATGCTTGGCAGCGGCCCAAGCGTCACCATCGATGAGACCAACGTCGCCAAGCTGGCCGAAGCCATAAAGCAGGCAATCGTCAAGCAGAAGGAACTCGACAAATTGGCTGATCAGGTCGAACTCAGAATGACGGACGAGGGCCTTCGTATCGAGCTCATCGACGGTAAAAACGGCTCCTTCTTCGAAAGTGGCAGCCCTAAGCTCACCGACAACGGCATGAAGCTGCTGACCCTGATCGCCAGTCAGTTGAAGACGCTTCCAAATCATCTTCTGATCGAAGGCCACACCGATGCGAAGCCCTTTGGCGCGGCCAACACTTACACCAATTGGGAACTCTCTTCCGACCGCGCCAACTCTGCTCGCCGCCTTATCCAGGACGATGGCGTAAAGCCGGAGCAGGTTGCGCAGGTCCGGGGCTACGCCGCTCAATCGCTTCGCATCCCCACTAATCCGATGAGCGCCTCCAACCGTCGCATCTCGATCGTCGTTCAATTTCTCGCCGCCCCTCCGGGCACCAAAGGCACGGAGATCCTCGGCGCAAGTGGCGAGGACGACAAAGAAGGCGGAAAGGAAGGCGAAGGGAAGAAAGGCGGCGAGGGCGAAAAGGGCAAGCCCTCAGCAACCGTAGAAGTGCCGCCAAAACCAGTGGAGGTTCAGCCATCCACCGGTAAGATCGATCTCCCGCCCGTTCCTGGTGGGTCTGCAAAACCCGCAAGCGCGGCACCGAAGGGGGCGAAGTCACTCGCTACCGCTCCGTCAGGAAAGCTGTCGGAAGACCTCGGCACGCAACTCAATCAACTCCGCCAGATCAAGCAGGCCGATGCGGCAGCCACCCATCCCAAGTAGCGTTCAGCGCTCCCTTCTTTGTCATTCCCGAAGGGAATCTGCGGCTGCCTTGCTATTCTCTGTACTTTCACGGAGGACGGACGCGGGTGCCCACATCTCGATTTGGAGATGTGGGATCACTACCCATGCTCTACAATCAACGCGTGCGCCGCTTCCTAGCCATTGCGATAGCCTTGCTGATCGTCCTCCCGACGATCACGCCGCTCTTCGCCCTGACCACGGCCGGCGACCCCACCCGCCCAGCCTGCTGCCGCAGAGACGGCAAGCACCACTGCATGTTGATGGACTTGGAGACCGCAAGCACCTCCAACGCAACCCGCATCACGGCCGCAACCGTCTCCGAGCGCTGCCCTTACGGCTCGAAGTCACTCCCCGGCACCACGCATACTGGCTGTTCCCTCCACACCAGCGCAGCAATCTTCGCTGGCATTGTCTCGCACCCTTCCGTCGCTCCACAGACCGAATCGAAGCGTCGCATCTCCGCGGACCGCTCCCGCCAGAAGCGCGGCCCTCCCGCGATCGCCCTCGCCTGATCGCACGACTCTAGCCCCCCACAATCCATCCGCCTCTCGCAGCGCATCCGCGCCGTCGAAGCCCACTCCGTCACTCACCATGACGAGGGAACCATCATGCGAAAGCTCGCATTCTCTCTGCTGCTTCTGACCCTGCTCTTCATCTCTACCCGAGCCCACGCCGGAGTTTTTGGCCAAATTCACGGCGTCGTCCACGACCCGCAACATCGCCCCGTCACCGGCGCGCACGTCACCGTAAAGTCCGCCACATCGAGCTTTACGCAAACGACCACCAGCGGCCCTGACGGCAACTTCTCCGTCCCAGCACTCCCGCTCGGCGACTACCTCATCACCGTCTCCGACACAGGCTTCGAGACCGCCACCGAATCCATCACCCTCGCCTCGAACACCTCACAAGTAGTCCACTTTGAGTTAGCCCTCGGTGTCGTCAACCAATCTGTCACCACCGAAAGCAACGCGGCCAACGTCGACACCGCCACTCCGACAACCCTCGTCAACCGTGTCGACATCGCCGAGACTCCCGGGGCCGACCACACCAACAGCATGGCCATGATCACCGACTACGTCCCCGGCGCCTACATGACCCACGACATGCTCCACATGCGCGGCGGCCATCAGGTGAGCTGGCAGATCGACGGCGTCGAGATCCCCAACACCAACATCGCCAGCAACCTCGGCGCGCAGATCGACCCCAAGGACATCGACTACATCGAAGTCCAGCGCGGCAGCTACACCTCCGACGAAGGCGACCGCACCTATGGCGTCTTCAACGTCGTCCCCCGCACCGGCTTCGAGCGCGACCGCCAGGCGGAACTCGTCCTCAGCGCCGGCAACTTCTATCAAACCAACGACCAGATCAACTTCGGCGACCACTCAGAAAAGTTCGCCTACTACGCCAGCCTCAACGGCAACCGCAGCAACTACGGCCTCGCCCCGCCGGTAGGTAAGGTCTTGCACGACGCCGCCAATGGCTACGGTGGCTTCGCGTCCTTCATCTATAACCGCACACCAGCCGATCAGTTCCGCCTAGTCACCCAACTCCGAGAAGACTTCTTCCAGATCCCCTACGATCCCGACGCAAACAGCATCGAGAATCAGGACTTCAACTCCAGCGGCCTCCGCGACGGCCAGCACGAGACCGACGGCGTAGTCGCCTTCTCCTACATCCACACCTTCGACCCCACCACCGTCCTTCAGGTCTCTCCCTTCTTCCACTACAACAAGTCGAACTACGAGTCACCCCTTACCGACACGCCGGTTGCTACCACCTCTGACCGGTCTTCCACCTACGCCGGAGCGCAGGCGTCGATGACCACCGAAATCTTCCGCCGCAATACTTTTCAAGTCGGCCTCTACAGCTTCGGCCAGCATGACAACTATCTCTTCGGCGCAACCTTCAATGACGACAGCGAGGCCGCAGCCTTCACGACTCCCGACGCAGCCTCAGGCGGCATCATCGAAACCTACGTGTCGGACACCTACAAGCCCACCACCTGGCTCACCTTCATTGGCGGGTTCCGTGAAAGTCAGTTTCACGGGGCCTTCACGGAGACCCATACCGACCCGCGTGTCAGCGTCGCTGTCCGAGTCCCCAAACTCAACTGGGTCTTCCGCGGCTTCTATGGTCGCTTCTACCAACCGCCACCGCTTCTTACGGCCCAGGGTCCAATCGTGCAGTTCGCACAAGCCAATAACACCGCGTTCACCCCGCTCCACGGTGAGCGCGACGAGGAGCATCAGTTCGGCGTCCAGATTCCCCTGCCTGGCAAATTCCACGGCTGGCTCATAGATGCTGACACCTTCAAGACCCGCATCAACAACTTCCTCGACCACTCGAACATCGGCGACTCCAGCATCTACTTCCCGGTCACTGTCGATGGCGCACTCGTCCGCGCCTGGGAGCTCGCCATCCGCTCACCGCGTATCGGACGCTTCGGGCAGGCCCATCTCGCCTATTCCAACCAGATCGCCGAACAGCGCGGCAACATCACCGGCGGCCTTATCTGCACGCCCATCGGTGACCCCGCCTGCGACGCCGGCTTTGCCTACAGCCCGGTCGACCACGATCAGCGCAACACCCTGAATGTCGGCTTAAACGCGTCCCTGCCCTGGAGCACCACCGCCTCCACAAACGTCTACTACGGCTCCGGCTTCACGAACGGCGGCTACGGTCCCGGCGGCCCATCCGCCAACCCGCGCTACCCGGACCCCTACCTGCCCCAGCACACCACGTTCGATCTCTCGGCCGGCAAGGCCTTCGGCGAAAACCTTACTGCATCACTCACCGCACTCAACGTTGCCAACCGCCGCGTGCTGCTCGACAACAGCCTTACCTTCGGTGGATTCCATTACAACGACCCACGCCAGCTCTATGCCGAACTGCGCTACAAGTTTCATTTCTGATGTCTCGTGGTCGAAGTCGCACTTGATTCGAAGCGTTCTTCCTCAGTAAAGTGTGGCGAACTTTTGCATCGCGCTGAGCCGGTCTCCGACCAGAACAGGCAGCGAAATTTCAATGGAGACACACTAGCTCGCGGCAGCCGGCTTCGGCTCTTCAGCGGCTTCGATGAGCGGCGGAACCGGCGTCTCCGGCGTCAGGGCCGGCTTCCGTTTATGCCATTCTGTCGCCTGCTGAAAGGCATAAGCGAGCGCCAGGACTTTGCCTTCGGAGAAGTGAGGTCCGGCGATCATCAAGCCCACCGGCAGCCCACTCTTTGAAAATCCGCAGGGCAGCGTCAGAGCAGGTACGCCATACACGTCGAACGGCACCGTGTTGTAGCACCCTGAGGTTGGATCGAAGAAATCATAAGCCTTGCTGGGCTTACGATCGCTCATCTCAACCTTCAGCGAGTCCTTGAGAGGCTTGGGGAGACTTGTCGTCGTTGGAACAACAACCAGGTCGATCTCCTTGAAAGCAGCATCGATCTGGCGACGGAAGAGGACTAGCCTGTTGTGTGCAGCAGAACTCTCGGCCGCCGTAGCAGGCGTCAGAATCGACTTCATATCGATGACGCTTGGCGGCATGTAGTCCATGCCGGACTGCTTGATGAGCGGCTCATGGTACGCAGCGGTGTCGCCGAGGGAGTTGAAGAAGTTCTCACCTTCCGGAATAGATGGCAGCGTCGCGTGCGAGGTCACGCCCTGGGTGAGTTTGCCGAGAACTTCGATGGCGGCCGCCACAACCTCCGCCACCTCTGGCTCCAAATGATCGAAATACTCAACCGGCGCGCCCAGCCTGAAGCGGGCGACAGGCTGCTTCATCAACTTGAAATAGTCCTGTTTAGAAGCTTCGACGCTGAAGACATCGAGATTGTCATAGCCTGCAAGCTCGGTCAGCATCAGCGCAACATCCTCCACCGTCCGCGCCATGGGACCGCAGTGGTCAAGCGAGGCCAGGCAAGGAATGATGCCGCGAATAGAGACCAGGCCGGTCGTCGGTTTGATGCCGACGATCCCGCACCAGGACGAAGGGACGCGGATGCTGCCGCCGGTGTCCGTGCCTAATGCGCCGTAGCAAAGGTCCGCGGCTACCGAGGCTCCTGAGCCACTGGAACTGCCACCTGTCACCAGTCCAAGGTTCCATGGGTTGCGCGAAGGGCCGAAGTAGGAGACGTCGCCCGTGCAGCCGAGCGCAAATTCGTGCAGGTTGACCTTCCCGAGGATCACGGCGCCCGCGGCCTTCAGCTTCGTCACTACCTCTGCATCTTCTGTGGGAACGCGGGTCCGGAACATCGGGCTCGCAGCCGTAGTCCGCGTGCCGGCGGTATCGATATTGTCCTTAAGCGCAATGGGGATACCATGCAGCGGGCTGCGAAACTTACCTGTTCGCGCTTCTTCGTCAAGCTGCGCAGCCTGCTTCAGCGCCTCGCTTGCCATTACCGTGATGTACGCGTTCACTTTGGGGTCGTAGACGGCGATCCGGGCTAGCAGCGCCTTCGTCAGTTGGGTCGAAGTCACCGTGCGATTATGAACGCGGGTCGAGGCTTCAAGCAGCGTCAGCCCGGCAAGTTCGTCGCTGCCGGTCTCGGATATCGAGGCTGTTGTCCTGCTCCAACCAGGCATACCCGCCAGAGCAAGCGCGCTCCCACCCATCGCCGTGAAGCCGCGTCGAGATATCCTCTTCATCATTCCCCTTTAGCTGCCTTATGCTCCCTAGCCTCTCTTGCTTCCGGGGCACGACGCAAGGAAAAACTGGCACAAGGTCCACATGACACCTTACAGAAAGGATGGAACGTGCCACCAGCCCTTCAATGAACAGGAACAATCCGTACAAAGCAGGAGGATGTGTCGAGCTTCTAATGCTCATGTGAGAGTCAGCTCACTGCCAGCCGCCGCCCAACGCGCCGTATAGCTGAACCAGTGTCAGGGCCTCTCCTTGCTGTGCGGAGACGAGGTTCAGTTGCGCGGTGTAGAGGCTGGTGTCGGTCGTGAGGACTTCAAGGTAAGCAGTTGCCCCACCCTGGTAGCGCACGCGGGCGAGCCGAGTAGAATCCTGTGCTGCAGCCACAAGTTTCTCCTGTTGCTCGCGATATGCTCGCTGCTTGTTGAGTGCAATGAGAGCGTTCGAAACATCATGGAGCGCCGTGGCAATCGTCTTCTGGTAGGCGTAAACATCTTCTAGCTGCGTAGCCTTGGCAATATTCAACTGGCCTCGAAGCTTGCCGCCTTCGAAGAGCGGTTGTGCCAGCGATCCCAAGCCGTAGATGGTCTTGCCGTCCGGGCTGAAGATGCTGGAGAGGCTGTCTCCCCCGACGCCGCCCGATGCGCTGATTGAAAGCTGCGGGAAGAACTGTGCGCGGGCCACGCCGATCTGCGCGTTCGCCGCAACCAGTGTCGCCTCTGCCTGCTGGATATCTGGACGTCGCTCAAGAAGCTGCGTCGGCAAACCGGTGGGAAGATCCTGTGGCGGCGGCGTAAGAGCATTGGGGTCATTCCTGACAACAGGTCCCGGGTTGCCGCCGAGCAGGAGGTTCATCGCGTTCTCCTGCTGCTGAATCTGTTGCTCCAACTGCGGGATCTGCGAGGTGGCGGCGTAGAGAAGCTGCTCGGCCTGACGAAGATCGGAGAGCGGTGCGGCACCGCCGTCGGCGAGCCTGCGGGTGAGGTCGACCGAATCCTGCCGGGCCTTCAGCGTCTGCCGGGTGATCTCGAGCTGACGATCGAGAGCGCGAAGTTGAAGGTACGTGGTTGCGACGCTCTGCACCAGCGAGAGACGAACGGCACGCTGGGCCCATGTCTGGGCGAGCAGATTGGCGCGGGCGGCTTCGGTCTGCCTGCGGTAGAGACCCCAGAAGTCCGGAGTCCAAGTTGCAGACAGGTTGAACGAACCGAAGGAGATGGGGCTCGTGATGCCATTGCTGCTGTTGTTGCCCCCGCTGCTTGAACCAAGCGTCGAGCTATTGAACGATGCGCCGAGGCCGGTCCCGCCGACCGAGACGGTAGGAAACTCCTGCGAGCGAGTGATCTGGACCTGGGCCTGCAGTTCCGCGACACGCTGGGCTGCGATCTGGATGTCGTAGTTCTTTTCGAGCGCAGTGTGGATCAGGGCCTGCAGTTCGGGCTCGTGGAAGACCTCGGCCCACTTCTGATCGCCGAGCGAACCCTGCGCATCGCTGACGATGGCTGCTTCGTCCGCACCGCGGAAGGCTGGCGGCGCCTGGTAGTTTGGACGCTTGTACCTGGGACCAACCATGCAGCCAGTAAGGGCAGCGGCGAAGATGCTGCCGAGCGCGATTGCGGATGAAGTTTTCAACCAGGGTGAGGAGTTCTTCATGCGTGACCTCCTGTGGTCGGGGTCGAGGACCCTGGGCCGCCGCCGGCTGCTTTGCCGGCCGCAACGGGATCGAAGTCGGCCTTCGAATCCATGGTTGTGCCCTTGCCGCCCTTGCTGAAGCGATGTGAGATGTACTCGACGACGGAGAAGGTAACCGGGATAAAGATGAGACCGATTGCGGTTGACAGGAACATGCCGCCGATGACGGTCGTTCCGAGAATGCGACGTGAGGCCGCACCCGCACCGGTTGCGGTCCAGAGCGGAAGACAACCGAAGACGAAGGCGAGAGCAGTCATGACGATAGGACGGAAGCGGAGGCGGGCCGCACTGAGCGCGGCTTCCGAGATGCTCATGCCGGATTCGTAGTTGGTCTTGGCGAACTCGACGATGAGGATGGCGTTCTTGGCGGAGAGCCCGATGAGCATGACGACGCCGATGGTGGCGAAGATATCGTTCTCAAGCGAGCGGATGTGGAGAGCGACATACCCGCCCAGGATGGCGACCGGGGTACTGAGCAGAACGCTGAACGGCAGTGTCCACGACTCGTACAGAGCGGCGAGGATGAGAAAGACGAAGAGGAGCGAGAGACCGAAGACGGCGTAGGTGGGCACGCCCTTCTGGGCCTGATCTTCCTGGTAGGAGATGCCGGAGTAGTCGTAACCGGCGCCCGGCGGCATGGTTTCGGCGAAGGTCTTCTCGAGCGCAGCACGCACCTGGCCGGAGCTGTAGCCGGGCTTGGCGGTGATGTTGACCTGAGCGGCGTTGAACTCATTGAAGCGGAAGATATACTCGGGCCCGGTGATCTGCCTTACATGGACAAGCGAGCCCAAGGGCACCTGTCCGCCGTTGGCGCTGCGCACATAGAACTGGTCGATGTTCTTGATGTCGGTGCGCGAGGTCCCTTCGGCTTCCACATAGGTCTGCCACTGCCGGCCAAAGCGGTTGAAGTAGTTGACGAGGTAGCCACCCATGAAGGTGGACATGGTCGTGTAGACATCCGACAACGAGACCTGCTGCTGGAGAACTTTTTCCTTGTCTACATCGGCGTAGAGCTGAGGAACGGCCGGTGAGTAGGAAGGGAGAGCGAAGGCGACTTCGGGCAGCTTGCTGATCGCGCCGAGATAGGCCATGAGGTTCTTGGTCAGGATATCGGGATCGTCTTTTCCTGAGCGATCTTCGATCACCATGGTGACGCCGCCCGAGGTGCCGATGCCGGGAATCGAAGGGGGCGGGAAGGCGAAGGCGATGCCGTCGGGGTTGCCGGCAAGTTGTTTGCTGAGGCTGGCGGTGATGTAAGTGAGCTGCTCTTGCTTGCTCTTACGTACCTCCCACGGCTTGAGCGCGACGAAGAAGAAGCCCTGATTGGTGCTTTGCACCTGGGTGAGAAGAGAGAAGTTGGTGACGGCGATCACGCCTTCGACTCCAGCCGTCTTCAACAGGGCGGCAGTGATCTTCTGCTGGGCCGCGTCGGTACGCTGGGCCGAGGCACCGTCGGGAAGCTGCAGGGCGAGGAACATGTAACCCTGGTCTTCGGTTGGGAGAAAGCCGCCGGGAAGGGTGCTGCCGAGGAAGACTCCAAGGACCGCAATGATGGCGATGCCAAGCATGGCCAGATACGACTTGTGGATGAGGACATCGGACGTGTGAACAAAGCTCTCTGTCGTTCGGCCAAAAAACCTGTTGAAGAGACCGAAGGCTTTCCCGAGCGGCCCCTGCTGCTTCTTGTCGCTCTTCGGTTTCAGCAGCAGAGAGGCGAGGGCGGGAGACAGGGTGAGCGCGTTGAAGGCGGAGATGAGCACCGAGATGGCGATCGTCACGGCGAACTGCTGGTAGAGGCGGCCAGTGATTCCGGGGATGAAGGCAGTAGGGATGAATACGGCGGCGAGGATGAGTGCGATGGCCACGACTGGACCACCTACCTCTTCCATGGCCTTGATGGTGGCGGCCTTGGGATCCATGCCCTCGTCGATGTGATGTTCGACTGCTTCGACGACGATGATGGCGTCGTCGACCACGAGGCCAATGGCCAGCACGAGGCCGAAGAGGGACAGCGTATTGATGGAGAAGCCGAGAGCCGGGAAGATGATGAACGTTCCGATAAGCGAGACCGGAACGGCAAGCAGCGGGATGAGTGTGGCACGCCAACCCTGCAGGAAGATGAACACGACGATGACGACGAGAGCCAGCGCTTCAAGCAGCGTGATGACGATCTCGCGAATGCCCGAGCTGACGGCCTTCGTCGTGTCGAGCGGAACGTTGTACGAGATGCCGGTGGGGAAGGTGGCCGAGAGCTCCTTCATGCGGGCGTTGACGGCGGCTGCAGTCGCGACGGCGTTGGAGCCGGGAAGCTGATAGACGGCCATAACGCCGGAGGGGTTCTGGTTGTAGCGGCCGGAGATGGCGTAGGCCTGGTCGCCGAGCTCGATGCGGGCGACGTCCGACAGGTGCAGGATGGAGCCATCGGCGTTGGCGCGAAGGATGATGGCGCCAAACTCTTCCGGCTTTACGAGGCGGCCCTGGGTGCGGACCGTGTACGTAAACTGCTGACCCTTGGGGATAGGCTCAGCGCCAATCTGACCAGCGGGATTTACGTTGTTCTGCGTCTGGATCGCCTGGATGACTTCAGGCGCGGTGACACCGAGCTTGGCGAGCTTATTCGGATCAACCCAGATACGAAGCGCATACTGGCCGCCGAAGATCTGGACGCGCGACACGCCTTTGACGCGGGTGATTTGATCCTGCAGATTGATGATGGCGTAGTTGGTGAGGAAGTCCTGGCTGAGCTTGTTGCCGGGGGAGTTGACGGCGATCAACATCAGGGGCGAGGTAAGCGCCTTCTGCACGGTGAGGCCGGCGGTCGTAACCTGCGCGGGAAGCTGAGACTGGGCCTGGTCGACGCGGAGCTGAGAGAGCACCTGGTCGATGTTGGGATCAGTCTTCACGTCGAAGTCCACGAAGAGCTGGACGACGCCGTTGTTGGCGCTGACCGAGTCCATGTAGATCATGTTGTCGACGCCGTTCATCTGCTGCTCGATGGGCGTTGCCACGGCCTGCGCCAGCGTCTTCGCATCGGCACCGGGATAGGTTGCGGTGACGAGGATTTCAGTGGGGACGATGTCGGGGAATTGCGAGGTGGCGAGCGTGAGCATCGACACCGTGCCGATGATCACGGTCAGGATGGCGATGACAATCGCGACGATTGGCCGGTTGATAAAGAACTTTGACATGGTTACCTCCCGGCCGACGTTGTCGCTTGACTGGAGGGTGCCGCGGGGGGCGCTGCATGCGGAGAGACTGGCCTGCCTTCACCCAACTTCTGAAGGTTGTCGGTGATTACTTTATCCCCGGCGGCGACACCGCCCTCCACAAGCCAGTTCGTTCCCACCTGCGGGCCGAGCTTCAGCGTAACCAGGTGGGCCTTGCCGTCTGCGCCAGCGACATAGGCCTGCTGCAGTCCCTGCAACTCCTGGATGGCAACCTGCGGAATGAGGAGGGCGTTGTGGTGAAGCTGCGTCTCTGCCTTGACACGACCGAACTGGCCCGGACGCAGGATATTACCAGGGTTTGGGAACGATGCTGCGATGCGGATGGCGCCCGTTTGCGCATTGACCTGCCGGTCTACGAAGGCGATGTGGCCCTTCTGCGGGTAGGTTTCGCCGTTCGAGAGTGTAAGCGTCAGCGGCACGTTGGACGCGTTCTTCAAGAGGTCGCCGCCGCCTTCGCGGGTACGTTGCACAAGTGCCAGGTACTCGCTGTCACTAATCGAAAAGTAAACCTTGATCGGGTTGAGTTGGGAGACGGAGGTAAGAACCGATTGCGTGTTGACGAGATTGCCTACCTGCAACGTCGCCTGACCAGCGACACCGCTGATGAGCGAGCGGACATGGGTAAAGCCGAGGTTCAGCCTGGCGTTGTCTACGGCTGCCTGCGCGGCGGCGACTGAAGCCTGGGCCGACTTCACTGCCGCTTCCTGCTGCGCCTTCTGTTGCACATCGTTGTCTAACTGGCTCTGCGCGATGGCGCGTGCCTGTGCGAGCGGCGTGTCGCGGTTTACGTTGATCTCAGCAAGGCCAAGCTGTGCCTGTGCCTGCCCGACCGTGGCCTTCGCCTGCTCAAGCTGGCCCTGTGCCTGGGCGAGTGCTGCCTCGAACGGTCGCGGGTCAATCTCAAAGAGAACCTGGCCCTTGGAGACTTGCGCTCCCTCGCGATAGGTCTGCTTGATCAGGTAGCCATTGGCCTGGGGCTGAATCTGGGCGTTGACGAAACCGTCCAGCGTTCCTACCCACTCGCCCGAGGTCGGCACATCGGTCGGCTCAAGCTGCACTACGGAAACAGGCAAAGGCTGTGGGGGAGCCGCAGCAGGCGGCTTTGCAGCGCAACCCGCGAGAAAACTAGCGCCCGCGAGCAGCACGATGGCCGCGCTGCCGCACTTCACTCTGTTGCAATCGGTTGTCGTTGCGGCGTTCTTCCGCTGCTTGATCGTCATCTATTTCTCCGTGGAAACCGGGCACTTCCCAGCCCCAGCGCATTCAACTGGGCAAATGCTCGCATCCGTGTGTTGTCAGGATTTGAGTCGCCAGGAGCTGTCGCTGATTCAGAAAGTTGCTTAGTTGAGGAATCGTTACTCCCTCCGGGGCACGTTCTTGCTCTGCTACGACGCTCGGAAGTGGTTCCCATGTTGATGTTGAGCGGAGACGAGAACCATGGAGGTCCGCGGAACTCGACCGCCTTCTGCATTAGGACAGGCCAGGCTACGTGGCTCAGCTACTTCGATATCATAAGAAGGATTGACTGTAAATCGAACGCTGAATTGAGACAACTCTTGACCAGTAAGAAAGCTTCGCCTCAGGCCAGCCCGGATGAGGCGCAATCCCGCCGAAGTCGCGGGAAGACAACTCGCCGCAGCCTCGTCGAAGCCAGTGCGGCGCAGGACGCGGCCCTCCTCGCCCGGGAGCTTCGGACCTCACAGACTCAACAGGAACTCGCCGTGCTTGTCATCGTCGAGTTTACGGGCGAGCTCCGGAAGCGCAAGCAGCTTACCGCGGCGGCTCGGCTCGCCCGCACTGCAGCGTCCGTCGTCGCTGGAGAAGAAGATGTCCCGAGCGATGTCACCTCTACTCTCGACTTCGACGCCGCACGTAAAGAGTTCGAAGAGCTCGCCCAATCAGCCGGTGCAACCATTGCAGCCACTCTCGTCCAGCGCCGCCAACAGCCTGATCCCTCCAGCCTGGTCGGCCAGGGCAAGCTGGAGGAGATCGTCGGCGTTGTGGCCAGCACGAATGCATCACTGGTCCTCTTCGACCACGACCTCACTCCCTCGCAGCTTCGCAACATTGAAGCTCGGCTGCCTTGCCACGTCATCGACCGTTCGCAGCTGATCCTGGACATCTTCGCGCGACACGCCCGGACGAGCGAAGGCCAGCTTCAGGTTGAACTCGCACAGCTTGAATATCAGCTACCTCGGCTTGCCGGACGCGGTCGTGCCATGTCACAGCTTGGCGGTGGCATCGGAACTCGCGGTCCAGGTGAAACCCAGCTTGAAACAGATCGCCGCAAGATCAACCTGCGTCTCGACCACATCAAGACCAAGCTGGATGCCGTCCGCCGCATCCGCCATCAACAAAGGCAGCGCCGGGAGGCTGTCCCTGTTCCTGTCGTTGCGCTTGTCGGGTACACGAATGCTGGAAAAAGTACGCTCTTCAACGCCCTCACCGAAGCCAGCGTGCTTGAGTCATCCCGCATGTTTGCGACACTCGACCCGAAGCTCAGGCAATTGCAGCTTCCCTCGCGCCGCAAGATTCTGCTCTCCGACACAGTTGGCTTCATTCGCAACCTCCCGCACACGCTGGTCACAAGTTTCCGCGCGACCCTCGAAGAGGTTGAGCGCGCCGAGGTGCTGCTTCACGTGCAGGATGCTTCAAGTCCGATTCGCGACGAACAGAAGGCGCAAGTCGAAAAAGTACTGACGGAGCTTGCAGTCTCAGCCAAGCCCGTCATTCAGGTCATGAACAAGATTGACCTTGTGGTTACGGAAGAACTCGCCCACCTCACTCATGATCGCGATGCCATTCAGGTCTCCTCGTTGCAGCACACCGGTCTAGAACAACTTCTGCTTGCGATCGATAAGGCACTCGTAGCCGACCCACTGATTGAATGGAGCTTCCGGCTGCCCCAATCCGAAGGCTCGGTTCTTGCCGCACTCGAAAGCGGAGCGATCATCGACGAAAAGCGTTTTGAAGGCAATCTTGTATTCCTCACGGCGCGAGGACCGGCGTCTCTTCTCAATCGGTATCGCCGCTTTCGCATTAAGCAGGCGATGGAGATCTAGCGGAGAGTCTATTCCGTGGTGTAGCGGATTTCGAGCGTTCGAATCCGGTAGCAGGAGTAAAGCAGGACCACTGTTATTAGCAGAAGTAAGCCGAGCGTCGCAATCCAGCCGGAGACTGGTTCAGTCTCTACCGTGAGGAGCGCGATCAACCCCTTTGTACCGACATTTACCGGCATAAGATGGCGGAGGTAAGACGCGACGCTGAGCTTCTGCAGCAAGGATGGAAGCACAGGATTGATCGCCTCCCAACCTAAGAAGATCAATGCGCCAAGAACAGGATTCTTGAACATCATGCTTAGGAGAAGGAAGACCGCTCCATATCCAAGACAGGCAAGCGTAATGATCAAGACGTAAGCTTCAAGTTGCTCGAGCCCGGGACCATTTACGAGATAGTCTCTGCCGGCAGTACCGTACGGCAGGTACATCAAGGCAAAGTCGGCGAAAGTAGCTGTAACAAAGAGCAGCAGCGCCGTAGCTGATCCCGCAGCGAACTTGGAAAGCAAAAGGATCTCGCGCCTGACGGGCGTTAGCAGATAGAAATGCAGACTCCGTTCGATCATCTCGCCGCGAATAAGCCGCGAGAAAATTCCGAGACAGCCAAAGAAAACGCCTAACCGGACATAGTAAAGCTGAATAATCCCCGCAAGCACCTGGGTGTCGTCGTGGAGCGATGAAGGATCGTGAGCATCAAACATCCCGTGGATGCCAACAATCACGGTGGGAACAAATGCGAGAAAGTAGATCCAGCTTGCCTTCCACGAAAATAGGTTTCTTCTTAACTCAATTTGTGTCAGCCGCTTCGCCTGCAGCCACCACAGCGCCCAGGGTTGTGGCGTCAAGTCAGCTTGTCGGGAGTTAGTTTGCTGCGTCATAGCGTTCCTCCCTCGGAGCCGATGAGGTATTGATAGATGGCATTGGCATCGTCGTCCGCTGGCGCTACGGCTTCGATCTTCACGACACCCTCCGTGGCGATCTCGTTCAGGATGGAATAAAACTGGTCGACATCGCCGGTCCGTAGGAAAATACCTTTGCCATCTGCATGCAGCCTCGCTTCTACGCAGTGATTCATAGCAAACATCTTCGAGGCAAGCGCCTCGGGGCGATCGCAGCGAACCAGCACCTGCATGGGCTTCTCCCGCACCTCCTGCCGAACCTGCTGGATGTTGCCTTCGGCGACCAGATAGCCGCCGGTGATCAGCACAACCCGATCTGAAATGCGATCTACTTCATCAAGAATGTGGCTGGAGATAATGAGGTGGATTCCCTGTCTTCCAAGCTCTTCGAACAGCGTCATCGATTCGGCGCGGGCCATGGGGTCCAATCCATTCAACGGCTCATCCAGAACGAGCACCCTGGGCCGATGCGCAATTGCCTGCGCAAGCCGAATCTTCTGGCGCATTCCCTTGCTGTAACCATCGATCTTTCGCCAAGCGGCGATCTTGTCGAGCTGCACTCTTTGCAGCGACTCCTCTGCTAACTGGATCGCGCTGAGCTTACTCATCCCGTGCAGCATTAAGCTATCAAGAAGAAATTGCCATCCGGTAATTCCGCGCGGAAAGTAATCGAACTGCGTGCAATATCCGACGGTCGCGAAGAATCTGTTTGCATCGCGAGAAGATAATCCCATCACCGAGATACTTCCGCTCGACGGTTGGACGAGGCCGGTCAACAGGTTCATCAACGTGGTCTTTCCCGAGCCATTCGGACCTACAAGTGTTGTGATACCGGGCGGAATTGCAAGTGAGATTCGATTCACGCCAAGGACTTCACCGTAGAACTTGGAGACATTTTCGAAGATGATCTGGTCATTCATCCGCGCACCACCTCGCGAGCGCGGATGCGCGCATTCAGCATCAGGGCGAAGACGCAGCAAGACAGCGCAAGCATCACAAGGATGGCTGGTGTCGGGAGCTGCATTGAAGTGTCCAGTGGGCCGTGAACCCCGAGCAGCCGCTGCCAGAGAAACGACATCATCATCGGAAGGTTCAGCAGAAATCCCCACCTTGTGCGGAGAACCCCGGTGACGATCGCTCCTACACCCGCGGGAACAAGGATCACCGCGAAGATGATGCCTGTGGCGAAGACTCTCCACTTGACCCACGAGGAGAGCGCGAGGCCGAGAAGCGAGATCAATGCAATCCACAGCAGTGATCCTGCCAGCGTCCCAAACGCGATGCGGAGGTTGTCGGCCGCCCAGGGCACTGGCGAAGAATATCCCTGGTAGGCGAAGAGCAGCAGGCAAGGGATCCAGGTGACGGTGGACAGTATCGCGAATAAGGCAACATACTTGCCGAACACATAGCCGAAGCGCGTGATTGGATGGCTGAGAAGAATGGGCAGCGCATTATCCACAAGGTCGAGCGTGATCAGGCGCGGCGCGATCCACGATGCAAGCGCCATCGCGAGCCAGGACTGGATGGTCAGGATATTAAGAAAGAATGCTCCATCGACAGCCAGAAACTTCGTGCCAACGCTGCCTACGAGCAGTCTCGCGGCTGGGTTATTGGCGAGATAGATGGTGACAAGGGACCCGACCGGAGGGATCATGCAAATGATGAGCAACACTGTGGTGAACTTTGAGCTCCACGCTTCGGCCAGGCCATAACGTGCCAGCACGAAGGTGCGAGTCCAGCCGGGTGTTACTTTGCCGGTATAGGGCCGGTAGTCGCGCCTATAGATGGACATGTGCGGTGCGCCCTCCTGCGGTGTCCATGGCGCTATTGTCCATGGCGCTGTTGTCCATGGCGCTGTTGTCCATCGCCCGGAGAAAGATATCCTCAAGCGAGTCGCGGCGTACATTCATGCGGCGGATCTGCACCTTTTGGTCCGACGCGATGAGATAAAGGTCACGGGCTTCAATGTGTTCCGGAAGCACAAGCTTGATACGACCGCCGGGGAAGCAGGCCACCTCGCAGCCGAGACCTCGAATGCTGACAGAGAACCTTTCAGTTGCACCGACTGTTTCAAGCTCGATGAAGCTGCGGTTCGATCGCCGTTCCTCTTCGATGTTGCACAGGGCTGCGATCTGTCCGCTCCTCAAAATGAGCACTTCGTCGCAGGTCTCGTCGATGTCTCGCAGCAGATGCGAGGAGATCAGCAGCCGCACGCTGCCTTGCTTGCGAATCTCCTGGATGAGTTGAATCATGCGTTGGCGCGCCATAGGATCAAGGCCATTAGTCGGTTCGTCGAGGATCAGTAGCCTGGGCCCGTGTGCGAGCGCTTGTGCCAGCTTGATGAGCTGCTTCATGCCCAGAGAGTAGCTGTTCACCTTGCGATAGCGGACCTCGCCGAGGCCGACATAGAAGAGCGCTTCATGAGCGCGTTCCAGTGCCTCAGCAGAAGGCAGACCAGCGAGCTCCGCCATGTAGCGCACGAAGCGAACTCCGCTCATATTTCCGATAAACGAGTCGTTCTCTGGCATGTACCCGATGCCACCGCGGATGTGCGCCCGGTCCTCGTAAGTGTCCATCCCGAAGACGCGGGCTGTTCCACTCGATGCGCGGTGAAAGCCAAGGAGGGTGTTGATCAGCGTTGATTTACCCGCGCCGTTCGGGCCAAGCAGGCCGATCGCCTGACCGCGCAGCACGCCAGTCAGTCCATTGAGGATGGTGCGACCGCCCAGCCTGACCTCGAGTGCATCGAGCTCTATCGTTCCCATGCTATTCACTTACGCTTCCCACCGGCTGCTTGTTCCCGGCCCTATCCGGATGGATCACCGCTCCAAGCGCCAGGAGGTCAAAGCCAAAGAGGTGACTGTTGCTGGCGGCTTCAATGCGGTTGTCTTTGCCCCACGCGCAGATTGCCGTCGGCCTGCCATCGGCGGCAAGCTGGGCGAGCGCCTGCGCTGAATCACCGCTGAGATGCGAGAGCAGCGGCGTAAGGACCGGACCAACATTCTGGTATGCGATTGCAGAGTAGTTCGCATTCTCATCCTTCGGAAGTAGCGCTTTGAACGCTGCGGACCGCGCCAGGGAGTTGCCGCTTTCATGCGCGTTCAGCGCCTGCATCAGAAGCGCGCGATTGGGAGCCATGATCATGTAGCCATTCGCAAAGGTGTACTGCGCGGCAGTAGCTCCGGAGGTAGTGTCGGTGATTGTGTAGAACGTCTGATCGCCGCCCTGGCTTGAATGGATGACGATGTTATGAACATGGGTGCCGGTGCCCTGGTTGCGAACGGCATCTGCCAGCCGCTCGAGCGTCGTCTCAAACTGCGCTGCGTTGCGAACTTCTATGACCGCCTTCCATGCCGGTGTTGGAAGCAGCGCTCCATCAAGCGAGAGCAGGAAGTCGCCCCCAAGATTTGCGGCAAGATCGTTGCGGATACTGATGTGCAGCTTCGCTTCTGCCTCACTTACACCGTTGTCGCCGGAGGGCTGGGCCATCTTCATAAGGTCGTCTGCAATGGAGGCTGGGTCCTTTGAAAGAAAGGCGACAGCTAAGGCGGCATTCGGCGTAACGAACTCAAGCGATCCTATAGGCGCGGGGCTTGCGAGCCACGACGCAGCACCCTGCCTTACACCTGCGAACTGCAGATTGACGTGATTCTCAGGCAAGCCATTTTGTTCGCGATGCTCGGCAATCAGATACCGGACCCCATCCATGCCGCTGTTCTGCAGTGCGGTTTGGCTGCGTATATTGTCCTGATTTGAAAGGGTAGCGGCCTGCATCATGTGATGAAGGTTTGCGGCAAGTATGACACCTGCGCCTCGGCTATATGCCGCAGTAATTTGCTGCCCTAAGTCTCCGGCTGCAAAGCCGCTCGCGCCGCCATTCAGTTGAGCGTTCATCTGCTGCAAGATCGCAATACTCGCTGAGAAGACAACTTCGTGCTGCCGGACAAGTGCGAATTGCCCGGGCTCGTTCGATGAAGATGCAGGAGCGCGGGTAAGCGAAGCTTCGTCAAACACCGTGATTGCCGGAGCGGAGCTTGTCAGCACGTCATTCAAACCGCTCTTCTGCAAGTCAGCCACGATCGCAAAGCCGGGATGAGACTGAGGAGCGTCCGGCTGCTGTACGCCAACGATCACCACTTCATTGCCAAGGTACTCACTCACCTGGTGGAGCTTGTCGACGAGCGCGTCGACCTCTGCCGTGTTGTGATGAGCTTCGGTCTCCCACCATTGTTCAAGTGCCGGACTTTGCTTCAACTGATCATGAAAGATGTTGTTCGCATCGCTCAGAAAATTGCCGAAGTTCGGAATGCTGACATAGAGCAAGGTGTTTGTGGGAACGCGGGCGAGCAAGTCGCTCGTATACCGCAGCTGCGGCGCAGGGAGTTGATCAATCCGATGCTGTAACGTGCTGAACTGTGCAAGCAGGGGTAGGTATTTGTCGAGATCGTGGCTCCAGGCGATCTGTTGCTCCACCGGCTCCGAACTCAGATTATCGTCCGTCGATACCTGTTCGCCCGCACGCATCAGCGTGTCGATGCCCGCATGCAGGACATGCACGGTGCCCTGCAAGACGGCAACACGCGAGCCCTTGATCCCGGCGTTCACCGAGAAGACTGTTCCCGTCACAGCAATGCGGCAGTCCGGCGTGCTCACATAGAGATGGCCGGCAGTGCGCTTTGCGGCCTGCACGATCACGGCTCCATTATCGACGGCTATGGTCATGTTGCGGCCTCTTGCACCGACTGCAAGAACGCTGCGTTCGTTGACCTCAATGCTTGAACCATCGGAGAGCCGAAGCACCGCATGCGCTCCTCCGCTTGTCCTCAGACGTTCGCCCTCGTTCAGCTTGTCGCCTGCCAGCAGCGGAGCATCCCCGGCATCGGAGATGCGGTAGGCAGAGCCGTCAATCGATTCCACCTCCGCGCGAACTCCAGGGGGAACCTGCCAGAATGCGCGGTAAAGGAAGAATGTCAAAGCGAGAACAGCAAGCGTGGGAGCCAGCGCCCACCGGAATGCACGAAGGTTCAGCGGAGCCCCGCGGGACGGCTGCGGAGAGGACCAGTCCAGCGCCGCTCGTGCTGGTCCGGCGCTATAGAAACGGTGGCACTCACCGCAATCGCGCAGATGGGCACGAATCAGAAGGTCACGAGAACCGGACAGAGTTCCGGCTCGGTAGGAGCCCCGCAGACGTCTAACATCCACGCAACTCTCGATCGCCGGAAGTGCTGAAAGATTGAGGCCGCGCGCCGCGTCGATGCCGAGGCGATTCGCCACCCTTACAGCGGAAGCGGAGATCTGCGTGGCGTCCGGTTCAGCAGCCTGGATCGCCTGAATCGCTGTGTCGAGTAAGGATTCGCTATCGTGTTTCATTGATCTTCCCGTCCATTTCCAAAAGTCGTTTTTTCAGTCTCGATCGCGTGTTGTGCAGTGTCACTGCAACCACGGCCTGCGATGTTCCCATAAGCGCGGCGATGTCCTTGTTGCCCATATCTTCGAAGTAGCGCAAGGCAAACATCTCGGCCGCTCTTGGAGACAGGTCGCCCATAGCTGTCCGCAAGACATCGCCTAACTGGCTGCTTAAAAGCTCAGCCTCGGGCGAACTTCCCCGCCCAACGGAAGCAACATACGCCGCCTGCTCCAGCGGAGCTGTCGCGGCGCTCCTCCGCCTGCGCAGCAGGTCGAGTGCGCCGTTGATCGATGCGCGATAGAGATAGCTGCCGACGTTGTCGATCGGCCTGTCTGCACGCGCCAGACGCAGAAACAAGTCCTGCGCAATGTCTTCCGCATCGGCCATGCTACCCGTGATGCGGTGGGCTGCCAGCAGCACACGCCGGTAGTGCTCCGCAAAGAGGTCCGAGATGCTTTCCGTGGATGGCACGGTCACGCTGGCGGCTGCCAAGGGTTCACCTTCTTGCTTGTTCATAGAGATGACGCAGCGGCGTGGGATTTATTAATGCCGGTGGCAGCGATTACGCGAGAACGCCCCGCGATGTTCCCCTCGGACGCGCGAGGAGGAGAGCTCGGTCTCCGTTGAGACACCGAGGGAGAAGCTGGTGCCGGGTATCCGAGTGCAGTGTGTTGCTTTTTCGGGAAACTCAGACGTCCGAAAGCCGGCCTCACGAGCCGTTCTCAGATTTTTCACGCCTGCCCGAAAGGCGTCTCTAGCGAAACCGCTCCGCTTGCGATCTAAGAACTCTTGAGCGGTCTGTGAAAGATACGAAACTCAAACGATCCAAGCGACAAAGCAGGGAGGCCAATCTGGCGTTCGTTGACCGGGAAATCTTTGGCATGTCTGTGCGAGGCCGGCAGCGTGATCTCCTGCCAGGAGTTTCCGCCGACCGCCTCGACCGTGCCGCGGAACGGAGTGCTTCCGAAATTGATCGTAACCAGCATCTCTTCGTCTGCGGTTCGGCGAAGATAGCTCACGACGTGCGCCTCATCGGAGTTATGAAGCCACACGGTATCGCCACGGAGCAGCGCTGGTTGATGTTCGCGGAACGGAATGATGAAGTTGTAGAACTGAGCGAACTGGGGACGCATCTGGGCGGCTTGCCAGTAGACCTTCAAGTCTTCGAAGAGGGCAGGAGCGCCCGACTCAGTTGGATCGCCAGCCTCCATGCCGTTGTAGATCATGGGGGCTCCATCGAGCGTAAAGATGAGGGCAGCAGCGGCAAGCGAGCCGCCTTCGCTGTAGCGGGCGAGAGCGCGCTGCTCGTCGTGATCGTCGAACATGCGCATGTGTCTTGCGTGCCTGGGGAACGACTCCTGCTCATGCTGGAGCGTTGCCTCGATCGAGCTTGCCGGTGCGCCGTGCTCGATGACGTTGTTCAACGTCGCCATCAGCGGCCAGGAGTAATCAATATCGAAGGCGCTGCGAAGGAGTTCGGGCTTCGAGGCTTCGGCGAGCATCAGGACATTCGGATTGACGCGATCGAGCTCCTTGCGGGCGCTCTCCCAGAAATCGGTCGGCACTTCGCCAGCGGCATCGCACCGGAAGCCGTCCAGCTTGAAGTCTTTCAGCCAGTAGACGAGCATGTCGATCATGTACTGGCGAAGCCTGGGATTCGAGTAGTCGAGTGCCGCGACGTCGGTCCAGTCATAGGGCCAGAGGGTGTTGCCTTTGGCATCGTGCTTGTAGAATCGGGGTGCGCCATCATCACGCTGTCGAAGGAGGTGTGATTGGCGACGATGTCGATGATGACCTTCATCTGCCTGCGATGCGCCTCCTCGATCAAGCGATGCAGATCGTCCTTGGTGCCATACTCGGGGTTGATTGCGTAGTAGTCCTGCACCGCGTAGGGACTGCCTTCACTTCCCTTTTTCTTGACCTGCCCCACGGGATGCAGCGGCATCAACCAGAGGACATTCACGCCGAGCTTCTGCAAGTCGTCGAGGCGTGCCGTAACACCGTTGAGATCGCCCCTCGGTGAGAAGGTTCGGGGGGAAGATCTCATAGATCACTGCGGAATCGAGCCACGCCGGAGAGGTGCGACCTTCCATCGCGCCCAGCGCCTTCGCAGGTGGCGTAGACGGAAGGTCGGGCATTTGCGCATAGATGCCACGAGCGGATCCGGCGCTGACGGTAGCCAGCAGGAAGAGATGGCGGAAGAATGGCCGCATGGTTGTACTTCCTCAATCATCTCGGGCTGAAGAGCAAGAAGAGCGAGCGCTCCTCACTCCTGTGAGGAGGCCGGAAACGCAAATGCTATCGGAAATCACGATCAAGCAAGCGGGGTTTCACAAAAGATAGAGGGCTGGCTGAGGCACTCGCGTGCGATGCCTCAGCCAGACGTTTAGAAGACCAGACGCGAGGTCAGCTGGATCTGGCGGGCAGAGTTCTGCCTCGTCCCGGTGATCTCACCAAATGTCCCGCTGGTCAGCGCGGCGCTGGGGTTTGTGAACTGCGGAGTGTTCAGCACGTTGAAGGCATCGCCGTGTAGCTCGAGTGCAATGCGTTCCGTCAGGTGCAGGTTTTTCTGCAGTCCAAGGTTGATCGTGCGGAAGCCCGGGCCATAGAGCTGGTTGCGACCGAGCGTCCCGAGCCGCGTATAGACACCCGTCCCGTTCGCTTCGATGGTTGGAATCTCGCCCGAGAACGAAGCGGTATCAAACCACTTCCCGGCGATCAGCTTGGGGTACTTGATCGCTCCGACCAGGTCAGGACGATTGCCGGGGTTGTTTACTCCCGTGGACAGGTCGAATGGCTGACCGGTCTGGAAGAGTCCTACGAGGTTGCTTTGCCAGCCACCGATCACGAGGTCCATTAGTCGGCCCGAGTTTGCCCCGTAGGTCATGCCGCGTCCGAAGGGAAAGTTATAGACAGCCGATCCGCTGAAGATGTGCCGCTGGTCCTGCGAGGAGTTGCCGTATTCCGCGTAAGGGTCGGAAGCAATCGAGACGGTCGATGATTCGAAGGCGCCCGGCGAGTCATCAAGAGCGTGCGACCAGGTATAGGAAGCTGTGAGCAGAGCGTTACCCTGGCGATGGTCGATGTGGGTCTGGAGACCGTCGTACCAGGAGACGCCGCTATAACGGTTCAGGCTGATTCCACCAAGCGCGGGGAACGGCAGGGTGGCAGAGTTGAAGTTGTAGTTATTGATTGGGTAGTAGGTAGACAGCCTGTCGCCATGAGTCCCAACGTAAGCGACGCTGAGGACGTCCCTCGAACCGAGTTGCTGCTGGACCTGCAGGTTGTACTGCTGTAAGCGGCTGTGTTTGTTGTTCTGATCGACAGCTACCCCACCCAGGCCACCCGGAGGGTTGTTGGGATCGAAGTTAGGAAATCCCGGAAGCGGAAGCGGAGTGGTGACTGCGGTTGGCGTCGTGTATCCGGGGCAGGTGTAGGCGCCACCCGGTGTGGGTGTCTGGCCGGTAAACGTGATGCAGTAGCCGTTCCTTGCGTAGTAGGTCGCGCTGCCGCCGAAGGGAGGCTGCTGTCCAAGTTGGTTGCTGATGCCGCCGTAGTCCGGAAAGTAGAAGATGCCGTATCCGCCATGCAGCGCCGTCTTGCCATCTCCGAAGACGTCATACGCGAAGCCAATGCGCGGAGCGAAGTTGAAGTAGTCCTGGTTAATGATGCTGCGCGAAACGCCGTTCTGTCCGGCGAGCAGGACGGTGCCGGTGGTCGTGAATGCTGCCTGCTGATTGTGCTTCTCGTAAGGCCAGGTCAACAGGTCCCAGCGGATGCCGAGGTTCAGCGTAAGCCGCTTGTTCACGCGCCAGTCGTCCTGAGCGAAGAGTCCGTCCTCCTGGTTGATATTGCCGAAGAAGCCGTTCTGAGCGCCAATGGCGTAGTTATCGACGCCGCCGACGAGCAGCTCGGAATCTTCAAAGCCGGTGAAGTCGGAGCCGTGATAGGCGATGGCAAAAAAAACCTTGCCGGAGATAGGCCGGAAGAACTGTGTCTGCCGAAGCAGGAACGTTCCGCCGACTTTCAGTGAGTGCGCGCCACGTTGCAGATTGAGCGTGTCGGTGAACTCGTACATGTTCTGCGGAACCGCAAACAAACCGTAATCGCCACTGCACTCCAGTTGATCGTTGCTGCCGCCGATGAGGGCGCCACCACTGGTCTCCTGGTTACGGTTAGCGTTTACGATTCCGAGGTCGGCGGAGATGTTCTGCCCGTAATTTGGCGGTTGATAGCCGTAGTCATCACGGTTGTAGGCAAGTCGTGCTTCATTGACGATGTTGGCGGTAAAGGTGCGCGTATAACCGAGATCATACCCGCGGGCGTGAACATAGCTCGTGCCGGCGTTGTTCGGCAGCGTCGGTCCAAGCTGCGAGGTGCCACCGTTGACCGAGTTGTCGTAGGAGAAGCGGAAGAAGAAGAGGTCCTTTGGTGAAAGCGCGTAGTCCAAACGGGAGTCGAACCGGTTGTACTTGACGGAGAACTGCTGCTGCGAAAGATAGTTCTGCAGAACACGGTCGGACCGGGACGGCAGAGGAAATGCATTCAGATACTTCACCGCTGCCGGGTTTAGGCGATCCGGTTGAATGATGTTGCCGGCGAAGGGGGCGCAGGTCTGTGGGTCGTAGATCTGACCCTTGCTATTTCCGGAGACGTTGTTGTTCAGAGTGCCGGCGTTAGGCAGGCATGCCGGAAATGTCGTGTCGAAATTGCCGTAGGTCTGGGCGGGGTTCAGCAACTCTGAAAAGTCGCCGGTGCGCATTTTGACGCTGGGGACTGTAATGTAGGAGGAATTTCCAGGGAGTGATTCGCGGGTTCCTTCGTAGTCGCCGAAGATGAAGAGCTTGTTCTTGATGATCGGCAAACCGACCGATCCGCCGAACTGGTTGCGGTTGTAAGGCGGGTTAGGGACGGGCGGTGCGTTCAGGAAGCTGTAGTTCGGGTTGGCGGCGAATTTGCCGCTGCGGTACTGGTCGAATGCTGATCCGTGGATGCTGTTGGTTCCGGACTTGATCGAGGCGACGACCAGAGCTCCGCCGGCGCGACCGAACTGTGCCGGGGCAACGCTGGTGGTTACTTTGAACTCCTCGGTGCCGTCGACGGGCGGGAAGAACAGGATAATGTTCTGCAGGCCATCGTTATTGTCGACGCCGTCCAGGAGGAAGTTGTTGGCCTGCGGACGAGTTCCGTTTACCGAGAGCGCCGTTCCGCCGCTCTCACCGTTCCGGTTCGAGGGATCATTGCTGCTTTCGCCGTAGACGCCCTGGCGTGACACCAGGGGTGAGCAGCGCCAGATTAAGAGCATTGCGGCCGTTCAGCGGCAGTTCGGTAATCTGCTTGCCTTCAATCGTCTCGCCGAGGGTCGCGTCGGAGGTATTGACCAGCGCAGCCGCAGTGCTGACCTCGACCGTGGTGGAGGTGGTCCCAGGTTCGAGTTTGAAGTTCAGCGTCTGAACCTGGGTGACAATCACCGCAAAGGTGAGATTCTGCGACTGGAAACCTGCCGCTTCCACTCTTGCCGTGTAATTGCCGGGAGGTACCGCGGAGATGCTCAGCTCACCAGCAGTGGAGGAGGTTTCGACACGAACGGCTCCAGTCGACGCATTGGTCAGGGTCAGCGTGGCGTTCGGAATAGCGGCGCCGGTGGCGTCTGTGATGGTTCCAACAACGCGGCCGGAGTCGGATTGGGCGGAGGCGAAGTGTGCTGCAAATACTACCGCGCAGGTCAGAAGAAGCGGCCCGGTGGCCCGGCGCAGCATCTGTAACGTAAATAGTTGGCGGAAATTGAGGGTCATGTACTGGTTCTCCATAGGTGATCCTGCTAACCCAAGAAAGGCCTGATCGTGATGGAGCGGCGTCAGGTAGTTCTGTCGTCTTCAGAAGAAGGGTGCGAGCACAAACTTCGGCGCGATCTTTCATTGGAAGCAATGGATACCTGATTAACTTCGGATTGTTTCCATGTCAAAGCGTAAATCTATATCTTGCAACGATTTACTGGCACATCTCCTTGCATTGCCGCGATCCTGATGGTGCTTAAATCGGCAATCCGCCGCAGTTGTAAAGTAGTGAAGGATGTGGAAGTGGCTACTCTCGAAAATTTCGATCGTGTATCTTTCGGTTTGTTTGAAATGGACATCCATACAGGGGAGCTTTGGAAGGCGGGTTTCCGCGTTCGGCTCCCGGGCCAGCCATTCAAGGTCTTGACGGTTCTCGTGGCGTGACATGGAGAGGTCGTCACCCGCGAAGAACTGCAGCACCAGGTGTGGGGTACGAACACGAATGTGGATTTCGAGCGCGCCTTGGCTGGTGCGATCAATAAGGTTCGCGAGGCACTTGGTGACTCGGCGGAGAATCCACGGTTCATTGAAACCCTTACGAAGCGCGGATATAGATTTATCGCGCCCATCACCCCGTTGGTCTTGCCAGTTGTCTCCGCGGCGACGCAAGTGGAAGTTTCAGCAGGCACCGAAGGACACGCCGCCTTTCCTGCTGCTCTAGAAGTGCTTTCAGGCGGCCTCGCGCCTGTCCCCGGTCAGAAGCGAGACCTCGTTCTGCCAGGGCGCACAAACCATTTTCTTTTGGACCTCACGAAGAGGGAGATAGCATTCGCAAGCGCCGCGTTGTTGGCCACGATCTCCGCTGCGACGTTTGTCTTCCTAGCAGGACGGCATGTCGCTCCGCCGCCGGTGCGTGTCGAACAATTGACGCACTACAGCCCCATCTCGATCGGACCTCCGAACATGGAGAGCCTGCTGACGCTAGCTACAGACGGAGATCGCGTCATCACCTCAGTCATCAACGACGGCATCCCTCGTCTGTCTGCCATCTATCCGGACACCGGCCTGGTCCAGCCGCTGACGATGCCGAGCGAACTCGCCTCGAACTCGCTTGCGGATATCTCACGGGACGGATCAAAACTCCTGCTCAGGAGCCATCTCTCGTCCGAATCCGAGCAGGCCCTATGGGTCGTGCCGTCTGCTGGCGGAAGCGCGTTACGGGTGGGCAACGTGCTTGCCCACGACGCTGCATGGATGCCTGACGGAGAGAGCATACTTTACGCAAATGGCAACGATCTCTCGCTGATTCGGCTGGATAACGGAGTGACAACGAGCTACGCCGCCCACCTTGCCGGAAGAGCCTTCTGGCTGCGGTGGTCCCCAAATGGGAAACTTCTTCGCTTCACGCTGATGGACCCGGTCTCCCACACATCGTCTATCTGGGAGCCTGCAAGTGACAGCCGGGTCGCCCGTCCGCTGCCCGAAACCGCGATCGACGGCAGATCTGTAGCCTGCGGAACGTGGACAGCGGACGGAAGCGCCTTCGTCTTCCAGGCCAGCGACAATAAGACCGGCGACCTGTGGGAGTTGCTCGGCAGCGGTATAAACGCTATCCGGGTTCAGCTTACCAACGGGCCGCTTCGCTACCTCTCTCCCGTTGCGGCACGTTCCGGATCTCGCATATTCTTCATGGGCCTGAATGGACCCTCAGGGCTGCAGCAGTTTGTCAGTGCGAAGGGAGACTTCGAACCTGTTCCTGCTTTCCTTGCCGACGCCAGCCGTGTGGACTATTCGCGCGACGCGAACTGGGTAGCCTGGACAGACAATGAGGGGCGTCTCTGGCGAGCCCGCGCCGCTGATGGATCAGAGAAACTTCAGCTTACTCCGGGATGGCTTGAAGTGTTCTCAGGACATTGGTCGCCGGACGGACGAAGCATTGCTGTCATGGCCAGGTCGCGGGGTGGCGTTTGGCAGATTTACTCAGTTGATGCGACCGGCGGGACTCCTCAGATGCTTCTCCACGAGGGAAGAAACCAGGCCGATCCAGACTGGTCGGCTGATGGCCGCAGCATCGTATTTGGCCGGGAACCAGATTTGATGGGCAAAGAGCCTGGACCGCGCAACATTCAGGTGCTCAGTCTTACACCACGCGCGGTTGAAACGCTTCCCGATTCTGACGGCCTCTTCAGTCCGCGCTGGTCACCGGATGGCCGGTGGATCGCGGCGCTGTCTGCAGATCAGAAGAGCATCAAGCTATTCGATACGACGGAACGCCGGTGGACGGACCTGGCGATCACGAGCGCCGCCGATCCCGTCTGGAGCAGCGATAGCAAATCGATCTACGTACACGCATTCCTCGCCGACCGTGAACCCATCCTGAAGATCAGCGTTCCGGATGGAACCAGCCATGTTGTCGCCGACTTGACCAACTTTCAAAACGGTGCGAACACAAACTACTTCTTCGGGGGCATGACTCCGGCGAATGCGCCTCTGGTTCAACCTCGGATCGGCACAGGCAATCTGTACACACTCGACCTCGACCGCCATTAGATCGACGCGTTTGTCTTTTCTTCCCGAAGAGAATCTGCGTACAGCCCGTACACACGGGTAACAGACGTCACCGCAACATATAGGTCGTCGCATCCCTCCTATCCGTCACCGTCGCAGTCCAAACAGGGCCTGCTTCCGACAGGTTCTCTGACACGCCATCGCTTCCGACGATCTTCTTCCCCGTAGCCTGCCATCCCACAATCTCGAGCTTCACCTCACGCCACCATGGCCTGAACTCGCCTTCTGTTCCCGAGAAGCTCACTTCTAGGCTTCCATTGGCCTTTGCACCGCAGGTAAACTTTCGTCGAAGGTAGTCGCCCCTGCGAAAATTGAAGCTGATGCCGTCGTCGAGATAGATCTCCCCATGGCATGTCTCAGGAGTTGAGTCCGGCGCTGCATAAACCCGCAATGTTAGTGGTCCTTCAGGCCTCTCCATGGTGCTCTGGGTCAGCGGCGCGATTGGAAGAATGCTGCCGCCACGGACGTATACCGGAAGCTCAGCCAGCGTCGGAGTCACCATCACGGGCTTACTCTGCGTGAGTTGATCCCGCTTTTCGAGATCGAGCTTGGTGGAAGGCTGGCTGCGGACATATTGCTCGCCAGTCCAGTAGTTGTACCAGGTGCCCGGCGGCAGATGTACCTCGTAGGGCGCTACCTCTTCAGGAGAAGGGTTTGGAGCAACCAGAATATCCGGCCCGAAGAGGAACTCGCTGCCGCTTTGCAGGTCGAACGGGCTCCCATCAGTCGTGGCATGGGGAACTCGAGGAACAGCGGTCGCATGATTGGAATGCCAGTGCGAGAGTTCTCCTCGGCCGTCGTATAGAGATACGGCATCAGCCTGTACCGCTCCTCGATATAGCGGCGCCGGATCGCTTCGTGCTCGGGGCCATCGACCCAGATCTCGTGGTCGCGGGTTCCCTTCGCGGCGTGGTCGCGGTCGATCGGCTGAAAGGCGGCCACTTCGATCCACTTGGTCAGCAGGTCGGGCGAAGGCGACCCGGCGAATCCGCCGACATCTGCCCCGGTCATCGAAAATCCGCTCAGGCCCAAATTGACGATCTGCGGCACCATCATCCGCAGATGGTTCCACGTGGAACTGTTGTCCCCTGTCCAGGTTGATGCGTAGCGCTGGCCGCCTGCGTAGCTTGCCCGCGTCAGCACAAAAGGCCGCACATTGGGTTCCAGCTTCAGCAATCCTTCATAGGTCGCCCTGGAGTTCTCCATCCCGAAGACGTTGTGTATCTCAAGATGGTTCGCTGTTCGAGGTGCGAAGCCCGGCTCTGCAATCCGATGTTGAGCGTTATCCGGCATCGTCTTGGTCGCGACATCGAACACCGCCGGTTCGTTCATATCATTCCAGAATCCGGCGACGCCCTCATGCACGAATGGCTCATAGAGCGTTCCCCACCAGTCGCGCGTCAACTTGCGCATGAATTCCGGGAACACCGCGGGTCCGGGCCAGACGGTGCCTACATAAGTGATTCCGTCCGGCATCTTTACAAAGTGGTCACCAGCCAGACCGGTCTCGTACGGCGTGTAGCCGATACCGGGTTGCCGTGCGATGTGCAGGTCTGTAATGACCACCAGGTGAAACTGCTTCTGGCGCAGGTCGCTGACCATGCCCGGGAAGTCGGGAAACTTCTCCGGATCGACTGTAAAAGGCCGGTTCTTGATTTGGAAGTCGATGTCCAGATAGACCGCATCGGCCGGGATGTGGTCGGCGCGAAGCCGGTCCGCAATCTCCTCCAGCCGGGCCCGCGTCTCATAGGTGTAGCGCGACTGCTGGAATCCGAGCGCCCACATGGGAGGCAGCGGAGTCGGGCCGGTCAACCACGCATAAGCTTCGACTACCTTCTTCGGCTCCGGCCCGTACATCAGGTAGTAGTCCACCGGGCCATCCGGAGCGGTGATGCTGTAGCGGTCCGGAGACTCACGGCCGAAATCGAAGGTAGACCGGAAAGTGTTGTCCATCAGAACGCCAAGAGCGTGGCCGTCCCTGATTTCTATGAAGAAGGGAATGGACTTGTAGATCGGGTCGGTCGACTCCTGCCAGCCGAACATATCGGTGTTCCACATTGTGAAGATCTCGCCGACCCGGTCGAGCGGCCCCGGCTTGTCTCCCAGTCCAAAAAAGTGGTCGTTTTCGACTTTGCGCTTCGCGATCCGGAATCGGGTTCCGTCCCAGGTCATGGGGGAGGCATCCTGTTGAAGGATCGCTCCTGAAAGATCGCGGACCGTAAGCGCCAAAGTGGCGGGGTCGATGCTCACCCGGAGCGCTTAGGTGCTGAACCCATCCTCCTCCGCCACGACTCTGACTTTGCTTTGCCGCGCGGAGGACAGCACGGCCCAGGATGCGTCCTCAGGCAACCTGCCCTGATGTGTCGCCCGCACACGCAGCACATCAGGGCGGAGGGCCGTCACCTCAAGCGTAGAGGCACCTGCCTGCACCTGAATGCCATCGAGTGTTCGCTCGATTCTTCCTGGCGCGGGACTCTGAGCAGTGCCACGGTGAATAGCCAGACCCATCGGCACGATGAGAAGAATTTGCAGAGACTTTCTGGAGAAGAGCATTCGACCACTCAACACCATTCTTGCGGTCGATGCAAGGCCAAGTACATTCACTTCTTATGCATTCTTTGTTGTCTGGCAAGTTCTTGCAAAGAAAGCGTTACATCATTGAGAACGTCTATGTATCAGCTGAACGAGACACACGATATCTGGATGGCAACTCTGTTGCAGACGTCAGGCCTTGTAGCTCGGGTGCGCCACGTATCCCGAGGCGCACCCACAATGCTAAATGATGCAACAGTGCTACTAATCGTTCCCATGATCGTTTCTGTCGCACGAAGCTCAACGAACCGTTGTTTCAAGGGGAAGAGAGCTGGACGGCAGATTGTTCCGATCCCCAAAGTATTTCGCGACAACTTGATACGTTCCAGCAGCGACTGCCGAGGATCGAACCGCGATGGTTGCGACTCCTCCCGATAGCTCTGCCGAGCCCACAAGAGTCCCACCGAAGTATAGGAGTGCTTTTCCAGTTACAAAGCCCGGCAGGTTCGGTCGAGCGATGACAATCCTGTAACTTCCCGACGCGCCAGCGTTGATGGTCGCGGGGCCGGTGAGGGTCGCCGTGGTATCTGCCTTGTCGATCCTGATGGTTTGCGTCGTGCTGACAGGTTCGTTGTAGTTATCTCCACTGTAGCTTGCTGTCACTAAATAGGTTCCGGCAGTAACCTGTCCGAAGTTCGCGACAAAGTTCGCAGAACCCTTCGTGACGGGTGTGCTTCCAAAGGTGATCGCGGAGCTCTTGAAGGTCACAGTTCCAGTCGGCGCTGGGCTTCCCGAGCCGCTGAGCTGGACTGAGAACGCCGCGTCCAGGCCCTGCGTTGTAGTGGACGGGCTGGCGTTGAAAGAGATCTTCGGCAGCACTCGCAAGTCGACCACGTCATCTGCAGAGACAGAGCTTTCGAAGGCGGCTGTGCCGAGGTACTTAATGTATCCGCGGTAAATTCCGGGCGGTACATCGGCGGTCGCCATCGAGAACGTAGCTTTCCCGTTGGAGAGCGCCGCTGTGGAGATCGTCCGGCCACTGACCACCAGACTCACGTTTCCGTCGGGAACATTGCTGCCGACATTTGCGGCAACCTGTGTACTGACCTTTGCTGCTTGCCCCTGCTGGACCGAAGTTGGACCGCTCACCACTACGGTGGTGGGCACCTTGCTCACCTGGATCGTGGCAGTCGCAGACTCTACACCACCGCAGGTGAAGGAATAGGTCACGCCTCCGCTGGCGACCGGCGAAACACGTTCTTCCCCGGATATCGCACGCAGACCGATCGATCCATTGCCACCGAAACTGCCGTCTGTGCTTCGAGCCATGCACACAGCTGCGTTGTTGCTGAACGCATTGTTGACGGACCAGTCAAGAGAGAGAGGAATACCTACATAAGCTGAAGAGGTGCTGGCGGTCAGCGAGATCGCGGGCGGCAGCCCGGCATTCAATTCATAGAGGATCCCCGAAGCGTAAGGACTGTTATAAGTCGCTCCATACAGGTTGCCGTCCTGACCTTCCATCACGCCGCCGTAAGGCCCTATGGCGAAGTCATCATAGGGATTCTCGAAGCTGTAGATTCTGTTCGCGTTTCCGAATGTGTCCATTTGAAGTGCAGTGCCGCCAGGGTTCTGACCACCATAAGCGGGCGTGAGGTACATATAGCCGTCGCCAGCGATCATGGGTCTGCCAAGGTCGACATCGCCGCCCTCGACAAACGGCGTCGGATAGAGAGACTGCCCCAGAACAGCGAGCGGGGTCAACGTGGAGTTAGAACCATTAGGCGTAATGCGGAAGAAGGCACCCTGGAGGTTGAGTCCCCCACCGCAGCACGAGGTTCCATACAGATTTCCATCCTGCCCTTCCACCAGGTCGGCTGACGGGGAGGCTCCATCAGGACCGGTGTAGAAATTTGTAAAACTATAGAAGGATTTGAATCCGGATCCGTCCGTATTCAGAACGAACGCCGTGCCCCACCCGAGTGCGCCTCCATACGTTGCAGTGCCGTAGAGCCGACCGTCGCTGGCAAGCACGAGACCTCCTGTGAGGCCTGCTCCATCCTCTTCACCGGTAAAAGAATAGAGCGTCTTGAAAGTGCTCTTCGTATAGTTCCAGCTCCAGACGCTCCCGTCACCGTAGAGTCCGTCGGAGAATGTTGTTCCGTAAAGCGTTCCGTGTCCGTCATCGATCAGATCGCCGTAAGGCGTTCCACCATGCTGAAAGCGATAGAGAGAAGTGAACGCCCCGGTCGTGATGTTGTAGCGAAATACAGACCCTCCCTCGACTGGGGCGGTCGAGGGTCCAAAGGCGATGGTGGTCCCATAGAGATTTCCATCGGTTGCCTGGATGAGACCGCTGACCGGGAGAAAGCCATCCTTGTTGCAATCCAGGCTGTACAGTGTGCGATAAATCTGGTTTGCCGGATCAAAGTTGAAGATTGTTCCGCAGCCGTTCTTTCCGCCCGCTGTGGTTGTGCTGTAGAGCTTGCCATCGCTGGCAAAGATTACGGGGGCGTCAGGACTCTGTCCGTCTGAAGGTGTGGCTGGCGCATTGAAGGTATGAAGGACTGCGGGTCCAACGCCACCCGAAATCTGCACCGTAGGCACGCTCAAGGGAGTCGCGGAGGATGTGCCGGCAGCGTCCGCGGCCGGCTTCGGACGGTTTGCTCCAGGAATCAACGCAGTCACGCCTTGGGCGAGCTTGCTCTTCACCGTCTCGTGCGACTGGGCAAACGACGGCAGCGTCGCTGCGATAAGGGCAATCAATAAGACCGGAACCTGCTTCATATCTTTCACAACTCCTCTGATCTTTTGCAGAACAAGAACTTGAGCGGCTTGTTTTACCGAACGCCTCGCATGCCTCGTTGTTATTTGGTTGTGACGGTAACGGTCCTGGCCGGGGAAGTCGACGCCGCACTCCGGGCATCTCCCAGGTAGACAGCGCTCAGGGCGTAGCTGCCAGCGGAGACACCGGTAGTGGAACTCGTGATGGTCGCTTGCCCGTTGGACAACGCGGCACTGCCAATTACCTTTCCGTTCTCCAGGAGTTGAACGGTCCCGGTCGGCACACCCGGGAGGTTCGGTTTCGTCACCGTAACAGTCGCGACAAACGGCTTCCCTGACACAACGGAAGGCGATATGGCGAGCGCAGTAGCACTCGAATCCTTCGCGATCGTCACCGTCTGCGTTGCAGATGAAGCCGCATCGCTGGCGTCTCCTCCATACGTTGCCGTCACTGCATAATTTCCCGGCACATACTGGCTCGTGTCAATCGAAACACTCGCCGAGCCGGAGACAAGCGAAGCTGTAGCGACGGTCGACCCACCAATCCTAAAGGTGACAGAACCTCCTGGCGTGCCGGCTCCATTCGTCACCGAAACCGTTGCCACGACGGGCTCGCCATCGACTACCGTTGCGGGACTCACTGCGATCTTGACGGTCGGCGTAGCTTTCGTGACGGTGATCGTGTCAACTCCCGAAGCTGACGCGGCATAGGTGTGGTTTCCGTCATATTTCACCTGAACGCCGTAACTGCCAGCCTTGAAGCTCGCAGTGTTGAACGGAATCTCCGCAACACCGTTTGTCACCGTCGCGGTACCAAGGACAGTGCTGCCGGAGACCAGTTGCGCCGTCCCTGACACGGTCCCCACGTGTGCCGCGAATGAGGCCACGATTGTCCCCGTTTGGCCGTAAACCAACGTGGACGGCGCCGAGGTGATCGCCGTCTTCGTGAAAATCAATGGAGCGACTTCGACGGTTGCAAGAGCCGTTTCAGTTCCGCCGCATGTGAAGCTGTAACGAATCGTCCCGGACTTGGCCGGCTGAATGTTTACCGATCCTGTTAGAGCCCTCAGACCGGTAAAGCTACCATCAGAGCTGGACGCAAAGCACACCCTGGCCGAAGCGCTGAACGCATTCGCCACTGCCCAGGTGAGTTGAATTGTCTGGTCTACGTCGAGATCGACGGCGCTTGCCGTCAACGTCACTGAAGGTGCAATCCCTGCTTCGAGTTTGAAGATTTCACCGTTCTGGTGTTCCCCGCCGCTTACCGTTCCAGCCCACAGGTTACCGCTCTGATCCTCGAGAACAGCGGCGGCAGGAAGCCCCGAGGTGTCGCCGGCTCCGGTGACGCCAAAATCATGCACGTCGCTGTAGACGCCTGCAGGAGTGAATGCCATTACTTGGCCGACACCCGCGGATCCACCCACCTGGCCAACAATATAAAGCTTTCCGTCGCCGCCGAGTGTCGGCGCGCTGTGCTGGGGTTGCACACCCTGGCCTGCCGCGAGGTTGAACGCGTAAACCTGCGCATAGGTCGGCGTTGCACCTGGGGCAACTTTGTACAGGGTGCCGCAACCATTGGGGCTGCTGATCGCCGAGCAGTCATTCCCGCCATAAAGCGTTGTGCTGAAGAGCGCACCGTCCGAGGCTTCCACGAATCCCTGCACCGGCGAGTAGCCGTCCGTCGCACTCGATCCAAAGTTGTGGATGACCTTGAAGTCTGTTCCGTCAGGGTGGATCGACCAGGCCACTCCGTCGCCGAGGCCAGTACCCGTGTGGTCCGTGGGGCCGCCAAATCGCGACGTGCCGTAGATCCGCTTATCGATGGCGATCAGAATCCCCGCCCAAGGGCGCTCTCCATCCGCGCCATTGGTGAAGTCATAAATATCTGTGTACGTGCTCGTCTTATAGTTCCAGGAAAAGATATTGCCGAAGCTGTTTACGCCGTCGTAGGACGTCGTGCCATAAAGATTTCCCTTGCCATCATCGATCAGCTGACTATAAGAGTCACCGCCATTCGTGAAGTTATAGACCGTCGTGAACACTCCGGTAGACAGGCTGTACTGGAAGATCGTGCCGTTGTAGTGGGCTCCTCCCGCGTCGGTCACGCCATACAGGTTCCCATCAGACGCTTCCATCAAGGAGGTGAGCACGGTCGCGCCATCAGGCGTAAATCCGAAGTTGTGGATATCGGTATAGGTACCGGCCGGACTTAGCCTGAACAATACTCCGTCGCTCAGAGTTCCCCCGCTCACAGTGGCACCGTAAAAGTTGCCATCGCTTGCAAGCATCAGGCTGTTTGAAGAGGCGTCCCCATCTGGAGCGCAGCTTCCGCCACAATGGTAGGCTCCCTCGAAAGAGAAGACGTCCACGATGGCTGGCTTGGTCGAGGCGCCGGCTGAGAGCTCAGGTCTGATTTGCATCGCTGCCAGCGGCAAGGAGGATGCGGCAAAAGTAGCGGCCACGGTAGCGGCGAGAGTAGCTTGGATGAGTCGACGAATCATGGTTACGAACCCTCGAATACTTCGGTGCTTCGGATGTGGATCTGCTCAGCCTTACGGCGCTGCTTAGGAAGCGGCGGGAGCAGCAACGGTGAGAGAGAGCGTTCTCGTGGAGGACTGGTTCTCAGCATCGCCGCTGTACTTCACGACGACGCTGTACGTTCCCGGTGCCAGGCCGCTTGTGCTGACAGATAGCGCCGCGCTGCCAGAGCTAAGGTCCATCGTGCCGAGCGTCTGGGTTCCCAATAAGAAGGTGACAGTGCCTGTCGGGACGACACTCGAGCAGCAGGCATGACTTACCGTCGCTGTTATCACGACAGGTGTTCCTTCAGCGACCGGGTTGGCGCTCGACTTCAGCGTGACCTCAGACTCCGCCTTGACGACGACGACCGTGAACGCTGAAGAGGTCGATCCAGAATCAGCGCTGTCGCCCGCATACTTCGCGAAGACCTGGTAGCTTCCTGCGGGGACACTACCCACGGTCTGCTCGTAAACGGCCTTGCCCGTGGCGTCAAGTGTCACGGCACCTTGTGTGCTCTGGAGAAGACCTGCGGAGGTGAACTGCACCTGGCCCGAGGGTGTACCGGTGTACCCGGCCAATCGGCTCACTGATACGTCCAGAGTTATCATCCCACCGTTCTCTACTGAAGTGGAGCCGCTTGCCGCCACCGTCGTGGATGCCGGCCTGATGACCAGGTCGGTTGCTGGTGAAGCCGACGATGCATACGTCGCGGAACCACTGTAGATGGCGACTTCTGTGTAGGAACCCGCTGCCATCCTGGCTGTGGAGACACTGATCGAGCACGTCCCGGCGCTCAGAGTGCAGGTGCCCAGCAAAGTGCTGTTGGACCTGAAGTGCACGGTGCCAGTCGGCACGCCGGAACTGCTCGATACCCTGGCGGTCAACGACACACTGGACGAGCCTGCCACCAGAGTGGAGGGGGACACTGTGAGCGCTGTTGTATTTCCCACGGTACCGGCCTTGATTACCTGGAGGCTCGTCTCTTTGCTGACGGCACCATAGTTCTCATTGGTGGAGGCGTAGGTCGCGGTGATCGTGTACGCTCCGACCGCCAGCGTGCCCGGAGTATAGGTATAGGTCGCGGTCTCTGTGCAACTGCCACCGGAAGAACAACCCGCTGTCGGCTCAAGAGTCACCGTGTCGAGTGTCGTGCTTCCGATCGCAAAGCCTACCGTGCCTGTAGGATAGGTGCCCGTACCAGTGACGGTTGCCGTCAAGGTAATGCTCGTGGGGCCGTGAGTGTAGATGTATGAGGAGACGCTCTCGGCAAGCGCGACCGTCGCCTTGAAAGGGGATGCACTACCGTATGCCTTCGCGAAGCCCTGCGCCAGGTTCCACGCGTTTACCGACCCGATGCCCGTCGCAAAGTCCCAACCGACATTGGTGCCGTAGGTCTTCTGATAAGAGCCGGCGGTGAGCGAGTCTACGCCAATTGGAAAACCTGCCGGCGGAAGGATGTTGGTGTCATTGGCAATCCCAAAGCAATTGAAGGAGAGAGAGATATTTGGATCGTAGAACGAGCAGGGCGTATTGATGTCGCCTAACGTAACGTCATGGAAGATGCAGTTACTGCTGCCGTTTGTTCCCTGCGAGGAGTTGCAGGCCGCACTTCCAGCCGACCCATACTCGGTGTTTGCGAGCGAGTAGTAGAGGTAGTTCGGATTGCCCGCGACTTCCTTCGTGTAGTCATTGATGAGCGCCTGAATGCCGGCCATCATCGGGGAGGAAGCTGAGGTCCCGCCCTCGCCCGACCACGTATCGGGTGTGCCTGTGCAAGGCTCAGTACCATCTTGTGCCTCAGCGGGATTCGAACTGCAGAGCACGAGGTAGTGTCCCCAGATGCCATTCGAAGCGAAGAGCGAGACGTCCGGAATATCGCGAACATGATCGTCGGGATTGCCGAATATTTTTTGCCACGACGGCTTGGGCTGTCCTTTGCAGGTTCCATCTGCGACGCCGCCGTCACTGGGAACGCCGCTGAAACAAGTGCTTGGGCCGCCACTGGCTGCTACTGTGTCGATATATTCGAGCGTGTTCTCTGGCGTGACCGTTGCGGCCAGCGCGCTCTGGCAGAATCCATTCGCCCCATAGGTTGTTTGAAAACCAAGGTAGCCGGCGATCAACTCACTCGCGCATGTGTCGTTCCAGGGGATCTCGGGGATGTAGCTCTTCGCGGACGAGAAGTCCGTCTTGTTCGTCGCGCTCCAGTAGGTTGAAGTCGTGTGACTGTAGCTGTCAGCGAAATCGGTCCCGCCTACGGCTACGTTGTAAGGAGTCGTCGCAAATCCGCTGGTCCCTACGCCGTAGTAGGAGACGGGATCCCCGTCATCGCACGAACGCGCTCCGTCATCGCCGCTGGAGACGAAGATCGAAACACCACGAGCGGCACCATGCTGGTAGGCATAGGAGTAAGCGGCGTTGTTTGCCGCACCATTACCGGCCTCACAGAAGCCGTAGCTCATGCTGAGTACCGGGACCGTGATCTTGCTGGCGGAGACAAGATTTTCGACTGCGATCAGGCCACCAAAGGTGCTGTATCCATCCTGGCAAGCTTCCACTACGACATTTGCGCCAGGAGCCATCGCCGAGGCGTACTCAACATCGAGCGCCACCTCAATGTCTGTCCCATCGTTGTAGTCGCCCGGTTGGCCGCAGAAGATCGGCCCGGATGGGAACGACGTCGTCTGCTTGCCCCCATACTTCGCCAGGCCAAACGTATTGATGAAGGCCGTCCAGTCCGGCGAGGTGCCTGTGCCACTCGGATCGTACGAAATCTCGTCTTCAATCAGGCCGATGGTCTGGCCCTTGCCCGTGTGCCCGGCAGCCAACAGCGGCGTGGTGTTGTAGATTGTCTGTGCATCTCCGGGCGTGAACAGATAGAAGGTCCTATCGCCGTCCGGAGCGGTGTAATCCGGCCCAATCCCCTGGCGCGCCGCCGCTTTCCGGGCCTCCGTAGCGAGTGTTCCACTGCGCCGCTTGTGGGTAGGGTGAGGTTTGAAATCGCTCAGCGACGTAGGCCCGACGACCACGCTCGCGAGCGACGCCGGGATCTGGGGATCGGACATGTTGGCAACATGCATTTCGCCGTTGCGCAGCGCCAGCCTGTGAATGTCGGTGTGAAAGGCTTCGCGGACCATGGATGCAGTCCCCGAGAAGTCAACGACCATGCCGTCGGGCGTGACGCCCCCGACTGTAAAGCCATGTGCCGCCAGCCACGACGTAACCCGGGTAAGATCTTCACGATTCACACCGAATTGCTCGTCAAACTCCTCTTCAGAGAGCCAGGCGTGATACGTTGCGCTTCCTGGCTTCTGCATCTCCTCCATCGCCTTCTGTAGCGCTGTTTCTTGCTCAGGGGAGCGCTTCAACTGCAGCAGCATGTGCGGCATGGGAAAGTCCGCCGCGACCGCACCGCGGTCGTTCGTCAGGTCCCGGGCGGCTCGATGCGTATTGCCTTCCAGCGTCACCAAGACACGCTCATCGACCTGGGTCGTGACGCGCGCACGTGCAGAGAGGGACCCCGGAACAGTGGCTGCCGGAAGAAAGCTGGATATTGCAAAAAGAGCGGCGATGGCGACTTTCTTCATGACTCCCATTTCTGAATAACCTTGTCCTTCATTGTTTGGCGCGAGGAGCGGCGCGTGATCGCAGCGTGTAGAACGCCGGATCCTGAACGGGGTGGAGATGCTTTCGAGGAAGCGGGAATAAGAACCCTGTAAAATGAATAAACTTTCCATGAAATTTGAGCCAGCCCTCATTCGTAGTTCCCCGGCCCCCTCTTTCGAGGGGATACTCAGGGGACGACTGCTTAGGGCCATCTCGCTGACCGCTCTCCTTTCTAATGCGATGGCTGGCATTCAACTGCTCGCGGCGCCGCCGCTACCGGCCGATCCAGGCGACATCCGGCAGCTCTATCACTCCGCCTGGACAGCGCGAGAGGGCGCTCCTGTAGGCATCTGGAGAATTGCACAGTCAACCGACGGATTTCTATGGATTGCGACCAGCTCAGGGCTTTACCGCTTTGATGGGGCGCAGTTCACGAAATTCCGCGCTGCCGAGGGTGGCAGTCTCCTCTCCGAAAATCTCGTCACCCTGTACGCACCCTCCGCGGGCGGCCTCTGGGTCGGCTACCAGTTCGGAGGCGTCAGTTTTATCAAGAATGGCAAGGTCACCAATTACCCGGCCGAGGGCATCTTTGGTTCCACCCCGTCAGGTTTTCTCGAACTCAGAGACGGCTCGCTCTGGACAGCCACCGGGCAGGGTATGGCCCGTTTCGTGAATGGTCAATGGCAGACGATGGGTCCCGAGTGGGGATTTCACGGGCGGTCCGTCTTTCGCCCATTTCTCGACGCATCGGGAACGCTGTGGGCCTATAACGGCAAGACGCTGCAGTACCTTCCATCCGGGGAGCATAAGTTCCACGACTCCCAGATTGAGGGCAAACTCTGGGGTCTACTGGCGGACCGTCCTGACCGGACCTGGCTGGCCAGCGAAACCGACCTTGTCGAGCTTGTTCGAGGACAAAATGGAAGCTGGTCGCTGTTCCCGACGCATGCAGACTTTTCGCCTGGTCTGGCGGCCCGGGCGCGCGACGGCAGCTTCTGGATGGGCTCTGACCAGTCCGGCATATTCCGGCTCTCCCCGTCGCTTCCCTTACCTGGCATCCCCATCGATCGGAGTTCTTTCCAGAACTTCACCGCCAAAGATGGACTCACTGCCAACCTCAGCATCCAGGTTATTGCAGACCGCGAAGGAAGCATGTGGGTCGCAACCGAGAAGGGTCTGGATCAGTTCCGGCCCGCTGCGTTGTCGTCTATAGCCATGCCAGCCGGCACCAATGGCATCGCGCTTGCCCAAGATGAGAACGGATTACTGATTGGAGTAAAAAACATCCGCGGCCCTTCCCTCTTTCGCTTGCAGGGGAGCGCACTGGTGCCGGTTCCCGACAGCCCTGAGGGCATCACCAGCCTCTACGCGGACGATATGAATGGCATCTGGATCGGGGTCACCGGCCAGCTATGGCATCTCGTGAACAACCGGTTCGTCAAGATCCCGATGCCGGAAGATGGGAGCGGCCTCCCGCTTGAAATCCAGAGCATGACCACAGATTCAAAGGGCATCCTGTGGGTAAGCGTTCTCGGGCACGGAACCTTCGAGCTGGAAAATGGCCAGTGGGTCAAGTTCAAGGCGCCAGACCAGGATCACTTCGCCGTGCTGAGCATGGTCTGTGACCATGAAGGCAGGATCTGGCAGGGCTTCATCCGGAACAAAGTTGCAATCGTTACGGGCGGCACGACGAAGACGCTTGGGCCCAAAGATGGCGTGACCGCAGGCAACATCCTCGCAATCGTCGAACACGGAGACCATGTCTGGCTCGGCGGAACCGAGGGGCTCTCCTACTACCGGAACGGCACAGTCCATTCCGTTCTGAGCAACAGCGGAGATTCGATTCAAGGGGTCAATGGAATCGTCGAGAACGCCGACGGAAGTCTCTGGCTCAATCAGTCGACTGGTGTAATCTCCATTGCGCACGACGAGCTATCGCGGGCATTTGCCGATCCGCAGTATCGAGTCCTCGTTCGGCTTTACAACTATCTGGATGGCCTGACGAGTGCTCCCGTGCAGCTTAGACCGCTGCCGACGGCAGTGGCCACTAAAGACGGACGCATCTACTTTGCGGATCGTCATCAGCTGACGTGGATTGATCCCGCCAGCATCGCCGTCAACGAACTTGCGCCAAGAGTCTTCGTCGACCAGCTCGTCGCCGACGGCCACGAGTATCTCTCTCCATCCAGCGTCAGGCTGGATAAAGGCGCGCAGAACCTTCGCTTCGATTACACCGCTCCAAGTCTTCTCATTCCGCAGCGCGTTCACTTCCGCTACAGGCTGGAAGGGTTCGACAAAGCCTGGCAGGACGTGGGCACCCGGCGACAGGCGTTCTACGCGAAGATTCCGCCCGGCCGTTACGTGTTCCGAGTGATAGCCAGCAACAACGATGGCGTCTGGAGTCCGGCAGGCGCTGAGATGGCTGTCTACCTCCCGCCGACCTTCCTGCAGAGCTGGTATTTCACAGCGCTCATGGGCTTCCTCGTGGCTGGCGTACTCAGCCTGCTCTACAAACTTCGGCTGCGTCATGCCACCAACCAGGTGCGAGCCCGGCTGCTGGAGCGCCTGCACGAGCGGCAGCGCATTGCCCAGGATCTTCATGACACCTTCTTCCAATCCATCCAGGTCCTGCTCCTACGCTTCTCAACGATCACGAAACAACTTCCGAAGGGAGACTCTGCACGGAGTTCCTATGAGAACGCTCTCAAGCACTCCGAGCAGGTTATGACCGAAGGTCGCGAACTGCTGGTCGAGCTTCGCTCCGAACCGTTCAAGGGAGCGTCCCTCCCCACTTTGCTCAAGGAGATGATCGAAGATCTACGCGCCGGCACGGAGGCCCGCCTTACGGTCGAGATCACGGGCGCACAGCGTGATCTCGACCCGGATGCAAGTGCGGAGATCAGGAAGGTCGCACAGGAGGCATTGGCGAATGCGATCCGTCACGCGGGGGCGGCGCGCATCGAAGTGCTCCTCGGCTTCGACGAGTCTGGTCTCCGCCTTCTGGTGCGCGATGACGGGCGCGGCATCCCCCCGGAGGTCCTGCGCCAGGGATACCGCCATGGCCATCTGGGTATGCCAGGCATACGCGAACGTGCAAGACAAATCGGCGCGCACCTTGAAACCCGGCTTGGCCCGACGGGAGGAACCGTTATGGAGTTGTTCGCCCCGGCAATCAGGATCTATGCGCCCGAAACCCCTCTGGAGAAGCACACTCCGATCTTTTCCCTGTTTACCTTCTTCAAGCTTTGACTGATGTTTGGGAGGCATTGATGATTCGAGTGCTGATTGTCGACGATCATCCCATGATGCGCGCCGGCATTGCCCTTGAGGTAAATTCGGAGCCGGACATGGTCGTCGTCGGCGAAGCTATCGACGGTCAGCAGGCTCTTGTTCAATATCGTTTGCATAAACCAGAAGTGATGCTTATTGACATGCGTATGCCAAACCTGGGGGGCATGGAGACGATACAGAAGGTACGGGCTGAGTTCCCGGCTGCCCGCATTCTTGTGCTTACCAGCGCGGTGGAAGATTTTCACGCCATCCGCGCCTTTCGCGCAGGCGCCTCCGGCTATCTTTCCAAGGACATGCTTGGCTCTGAACTCGTCAAGACGATTCGCCTGATCAACCAGGGCCAGCGTTGCATCCCCGAACACATCGCCACAAAACTACTCGCGCCGAGAGAAGAGGATCAGCTATCGCCGAAGGAACTTGAAGTCCTCCGGCGAGCGGCGCGAGGCTTGTCTAACAAGCTGATTGCCGGGGATATGTCTATCTCGGAGCACACGGTGAAGGGCTACCTGAAAAACATCATGGCAAAGCTGGACGCTAACGATCGAACCCATGCCGTGACTATCGCAATTCAGCGTGGCTTCTTTGACGTCTGATTGTGTTTGCAGCTGGGTTGTGCCCAGCGATCCATTAAGGTGTGAACGGCACCACAACGTATCGCAATCTTTACAGCTTCGCCGGCCCTGGGAAGACTGCTTCTAAGGGCAGAGGTCTTCAAGTAGGCTCCGGGAAGCTGAACTGTTTCGCTGCCGTACTTTGTCCGGCAGTGGGCAAATCCGCACAAGTGTCAGTCTGCTAATGGTCGGGGCGAGAGGATTCGAACCTCCGACCCCCTGCTCCCGAAGCAGGTGCGCTACCAGGCTGCGCTACGCCCCGACTCTATTTTGAGGTGCCGATCCAAAGGTGCGTACCCGTGAAGCTCAAGCAGTCTGGGATCTGCTTGCTGGCTCGCTTGCCTGACTACGAATGACCGACAACTCAGTTTACCAGACATTCGCGCCAAGTTACTTAGCGGCCGGCTGGCGCCGGACACCCTTGCCCTGATCAGCGATTCGCCCCCTATTCGCTGGAACTCGGCTTCTCTGCCGTTGCTTTGACTTTTGCGTCGGCGGGGACAGAGGCAGCAGTAGCCGGTTTGCGCCTTCGCCGCTTTATAGCAGCCCGACGCCGCGAGCGGGCCGCGCTCTTCCGCTGCGATGCATCTTCAGGCAGCGGCGGCAGCACAAGACTGTCCGCCCGACGCCTTGGCCCTGAGTCAGCTGCCCCTCCGACGCTCGGCGCCAAGGCCGATGCCAAGGCCGGTGCTGGTGCCGGAACAGGGGCATCTGCGCCTTGCTGCAAAAGCGGCTTCGTGGCCAATTGGGTGGACGGCAGAGGAGTATCGGTATAGCGAATCGGCGTTCCCACGGGAATCAATTCGATCTCGGCTGTTCGCTTCGCCAGCTTACCTGGTTTTAGGTCGATGCGTGAAGCGTCGATTCCCTTCTCCTGCGTGAGATAAGCGCGTGCATTCGAAGCCCGCGCCATTGCATGACTGGCATTTTCATCCGTGGAGTTCTGGCCTGTGATGGCAAGCCTCGCTCCCGCCTCGCGATTCAGCGCCAGCGCCACCTCGTCGAGACAAGCCTTGGCTTCGTTGTCTACACGCACCGGGCGCTTCCTGTCGCGTTCAAAGCTCAACCCGCAAAGCGACCGCCGCATCGCGACCGGCGCAGGTGGCGCGCTGACGTTCACCGCCGTCGTTGCCCGCGTAACCTGCCCCAGATCGTCGCTCACGTTGCAGTCGACTACAACCGGTCCCATCTGGCTCTCAGTCACACGCAGCGTAGCCGTCGCGGTCAGACCGGTAATCTGCCCCGCGCTCGAAGAGTATGAAAACGAAAGCGGTCGGCCTTGCGCACTGCTCGCCACCGACGTAATCGTCGCGCTGCCGCCCGGTAGAACCGAAACTGGATTCGCAGAGCAGGAGATCGTCGGCGGCAAAGGTGCTTTTACCGTGAAGCTCTCGTTGCAGGTCGCATTCTCCTCCGCGCTCTTTCCCGTCGAAAGGTGTCCGGTGATCGCGTAGCTCCCAGGCGTCAGTCCCGCCGTCGCAATTAAAGCCGTATCATCCGTCAAAGTGGCGCGGCCGCCGCTCACCTCCCACGTGTAGATCCTTCGGTTGCGTGTCGCAGGCCCCGTAGAGGCTCCGGTTACCGTTACCGGATCGCCGGCGAAGACCTCCGGGGGCGACACCGAGCATGCATAGACCAGACGCCGTTCCCTCGACAGCGTTCCCCCATAACGCAGAACAACTCCGGTCGACACCCGGTACGCCTTGACCTCGCTAAGCCCACCCGTCAATCCGTCCGCCGCCAGCGTGCCATAATCCACATGCGTAAATTCGTAGTCCGCCTGGATCGGCCGGAGCGCGATACTCCTCCTGAAATAAGGCAACACGTAATCAATCCCGGCGCCCCCCGTCAATCCCCAACCATAATTCGGCGTTTGGAATGCTGGCCCTCTCACTCGTGAAAGACCTCCCAGCGCATGGACGAAGGGAACTAGTCGCGCATCGGAGTAACGCAGTACAGGTCCCGCCGCCAGCGTATAGAAGCTGTCGTTCGGCCCTGTCGGCGAAGCGCCGCCCTCAAGCTGAACGCCAAGGCTGCGGTTGAAATAGGCCGTTACGCCTCCAATTGCACCAGTATCGATGGCCTCGTACCGCCGCGTCGCAATCGACCCGCCAACCGGACGGAAGTAGCTGTACCCTCCATAGACTTCGAACCGCGTTGGAGCCAGGGCGGGGCCGCCGCTTACGATGTTCTCCCCATTCCTCTCCGTCCAACCAGCCGCCGAAGTTGCGGCCAAAAACAGGGCAATGGCAGTCGTCCTCAAGACGATCGGTGACCGAGCAAGCACAGTAGGCCCTCTTACTTTTGTCACCATGCTACTTCATCACGAGCACGGCCCGGAGGGCTCACCGTACATTCTGCGGACCCATTCCCGCATCGAATAGACGGCTTGTACTCGCAATCTTCCCGCCTCACGATATCGGCGCCTTTAGATTCTGAGCTACGATCTGTTGAGGATGAGAAAACGATGATGGAACGCAGACAAATCGTTGCGGCGGCAGAGCGAAGCGACGCCCGCGTGCTGGTAACGTTGGTTCACGTCACAGGCTCCTCCTATCGTCAGCCGGGCGCCCGCCTGCTCACCTCCGGCGAAAGCGGCGAGTACGCCGGGACCATCAGCGGCGGCTGTCTCGAAGCCGAAGTCGTCAAAAAGGCGGCCTGGAAGATTCGCGGCGGCCCGGTTGTCGAACACTACTCAACTCTTTACGACGACACCGCCGAAATCCCCTTCGGCCTTGGCTGTGGCGGCACTGTCGATCTCCTCTTCGAGGAAGTCGGCAGCCCAGAGTGCGACGCTCTGTTGCGAGCCCTTGCAGCCTCCGTCCAGGGTGAAGAGTTCACAGCTATCACCTGGCTCCCGGACGGCGTTACCAACACATTTGCCCGCGCTATCCTCGATGTTCATGGCAAGGTTGTGTTCGCCAGCGCGGGCCTCGGTGAAGGCGAAATCCGAAGCGCCCTGGTAGACGGTTCACACTACGTGGACTCCACCGGTGGAGTCCACGTAGAGCGTCTCATGCCGCCGCAGCGGCTCGTCGTTCTTGGGGCTGGAGACGATGCCAAGCCGCTCGTCCGAATGGCCGCGCTGCTCGGCTGGAGCGTGATCGTCGCGGATGGCCGCAGCCAGCTTGCCCGGCCGGAACGCTTCGCAGAAGCTCAGCACGTCACATCCGTCTCCGCCAGCAATGTAGCGTCGCTGGACATTCGCTTCACCGACGCGGTCGTCCTGATGACCCACAGCTACGAGCAGGATCGCGACTGGCTTGCCGCCGTGCTTCCTGTCGCGCCGCGCTACTTCGGCGTCCTCGGCGCAAAACACCGCAGCAGTCTCCTCGTCAGCGAAGCGGCTGCTATGACAGGTCTCTCGCTCGCCGAGTGCTGCGAGCGAATCTACGCGCCCGTTGGCCTTGACCTGGGCGGCGACGGCCCGGAGGCGATCGCCCTCGCTGTCCTCTCAGAGGCCCACGCTCGATGCATGGGTAAACTCGGGAAATCCTTGCGCCTCTCTGTCGAAGATGTCGCCGCACAGATCAACAGCGGCGGCGGCGAGCGCTATCTGCAGGTCCAATGCGCCCTTCCAGAGGGCTCTCACGCTTGAGGGTTGCCGCGATCATCCTCGCAGCTGGATCGTCCAAACGACTGGGTGAACCTAAGCAAAGTACCCGTTTGGGATCAGAGACCTTGCTCGAGCGGGTTCTTCGCATTGCTGCAACCGCAGGTCTCGATCCAGTTTTCGCGGTCGTCACTTCGGAACTTGCACCGATTCTGAACTGGCCCGCGCGCATCGTCATCAACGAAGACGCAGCTGAAGGAATGGCGTCCTCGATCCGCATGGGCATCGCCGCGGCAATCGAGGCACAACTCGAAGCTGTAATCATCCTCGCCTGCGATCAGCCTTTCATCACGGCAGACCACTTGCGGCAATTAGCCAGCGGCGGCAGCGAGATCGTCGCCTCGCTCTACGCCGGACGCAAAGGCGTGCCCGCGTATTTTCCCACGAGCGCCTTTCGTAATTTGCTTGACTTGCGTGGGGACATCGGTGCCCGGGAACTGCTTCGCACCGCTCGCGCCGTCCCGTTAAAAAAAGGTGAGCTCGACGTCGACACCGCAGAAGATCTGAAGCGTGCCCGTGAGCTCGAAGCCAGCCAACCGCAGTCATAGAGTCCAACGGTCGCAGCTAGTCTTTTCCACCGCCCAGCGTGACTAGACAGGGGCCTATAAGCATAAAGACGAAGACTACAGCGATGATGAGATCATGCATGGCACTCTCGATGGCGGGCAAACTAGGCGCTGCCTCACATCAACACCATCGGCTTTTCATCAGTGCCGGGACATTGCACTTCTGTAGTCGTTCTCCCACCCATGGGCCATTGCTGCTCTAGTGCGGGCTGTAGTTGCCCAGAATGCCGAAGCCGATCAGCACCGTTCCGGTAAAGAAGAACACCAGCCGGCAAAGCCATTGCGGCGTTTCAGGGTCGGAACACGCCTTGATCTCAAAACCATTGCGATACACACCTGTCAACAGGATGATCGCACCGAATAGCAACGGTATGTCACGAAGGTAGTGGATATGCATGCATAGCTCCCGGGCATGACGCATTTCATGGGCCGGATTGTACCGCGTCGAATACCCGTTTGTAACTAGACTATTTCTCTCCTTTTCACCGGCTTCTTGGGTCTGGTCGGTTCCTTGGGACGTTTCGGAGGATGGTGGTGCTTGTGCTTCTTCCCCGGCGGAGGAGTTGGCGTGGGTGTGGGTGTGGGTGTCGGACTTGGTGTCGGTGTGGGTGTCGGCGTGGGTGTCGGCGTTGGGGTCGGTGTGGGTGTCGGCGTTGGGGTCGGCGTCGGAGGAGGCGCTGCAACGCTCCCGCCGAAAAGCTGAATCAGCTTGCTCGCAATCGGCGATCCCAACCCGGTGCAGGCATCCCAACCCGGTCCTGCCGAGAACGACCCGTTATTGCCAGACGTGATGTCGTTGAAACACGATGCTCCCTTAGCCGCATAGATCGTCGGCTGGATGAAGCCGACATTCGTTCCCACCTGCTGGTTAATTACGGCGATCAGCCCGGCCCATAGGGGAGCCACTGCGCTCGTGCCGCCAATCACGCCCGTCGATCCGTCAACCCGGATTGTGTAGCCGGTCACCGGATCGGCATTACCCGCAACGTCGGGAACGCCGCGTCCCCCAGCGCTCGTCGGGTTGGCCAGAACATTTGCCTTCGCCTGCCACGACGGCAGCGCAAAGACCGCACTCACCCCGCCGCCAGTCGCTCCTTCATTGCTGGCCGTCTCGTTCCACACCACCTCCGACGAGATCGTCGATCCCGTCGCCTCGAGCGATGTCCCTCCGCACGCCAGAACATGCGGGCTCGACGCCGGGAAGTCTACATTGTTGCCTCCGCCCGTTACGCCGTCGCTTGAGCCACTGTCCCCCGCAGCCACTGTAATCGTTATGCCGAGTGCCGCTGCCGACTGGCACGCCGCATCCAGCGCGGACAGCGACTGCGCCGTCCACGTCGACTCCGGCCCGCCCCAGCTGATCGAGATCACACCTGGCTTGTTCGTCGTATCGTGGACCGCCGTTGTAATGGCATCGATAAATCCCTGGTCCGTGTTCGGCGCGAAGTAGACAACGATCTTCGCTCCCGGTGCAACGGCCGCCGCAACCTCGATGTCCAGCATCACCTCTCCATCCGCAGAGTCTGCCGTAGTTGGCGCGTTCTTGCCGCCATCCACGGCAACGGTCGTGACCGACGGCGCTGTCTGTCCGATGCTTTGAAAGTAGGCCGTCAGGTCGGCTTGCCGGTATCCACCTCCGAGCTCGATGATGCCGATGGTCTGTCCGGCGCCGCTGGCGTTGGCGGGGAACTGGTACGCTTGCGCAACCTGGACTGGCGTGTAGGAGGTTCCGGCGACCCCGGCGCGGGGCTTAATTCCGGTTGCAGGGGTTGGCTTGCCGTGAAACCGAAAGTGCGGCATCGCTTGCGGCCGGTTATCCAGTCCCAGGACCGCCACTACCGAACCGATCAGCGGCTTCGGCAGCGTAATCGATCCCTCGCGCACCCGGTACTTCGTTCCGTCGATCACCGTCTGCATCAGCTGCACACCGAAGGCCTTCTGCATGTCCGCAGCCGTGCCACGAAGCTGCACCGTCCGCCGGTGGACTGTCTTCGGATCGGGCAGAATCTCGAGATTGGTCTCTTTGGCAAACTGCTTCACCAGCTTCACCGCGTCCGGATCCGCACCATGCAGCTTCTGAAACTCGCTCCGCGAGACGCGATACTTCCCCAGCTTCTTCGAGTTGATCGCCTGCTTCCGCTTCACGATCACTGACACGGTGATCTTCGCCGCCGGGGATAAGGCCTTCTGATCTGGAGCTGCCGCTACGGGGGCTTTTTCGCTGCCGGGAAGAACGCTGCGTGGGTTATTTGCGATAAGCGGCGTCTTCGCCATGGGGAGGTCCTCGTCTCTGTATCCGTCTCTTGTTACGTCCAGATAACTCTGGATACTAAGCCAAAACGAGCTTCATCGGCTGAGGGAAACTTCGGTATTTTCTAAACAGCATCTTCGCGAGGATTGTTGCAATGCAAATAGCGCTCAGTACTCCGGTCCATGGCGCCCCGGTACTCGAAACCGGACGGCTCCGGCTTCGCGCCCATCGCGTCGAAGATCTGCCGCAATGCGCCGCCATGTGGGCTGAGGAAGGCGTCACCCGCTTCATAGGCGGCAAGCCGCTCACCGAAGAAGAGACCTGGCTGCGCATGCTCCGCCACGCCGGCCATTGGTCTCTGCTAGGCTTCGGGTATTGGGTTGTTGAGGAGAAGACCACCGGCACTCTCCTCGGCGAAGCCGGCCTTGCCGACTTCCACCGCGACATCGACCCACCCATCTCCGGCATCCCCGAAGCAGGCTGGGTCTTTGCCGAAGCGGCCCACGGACGAGGCTACGCCAGTGAAGCCATGCAGGAGATCTTGGCTTGGGGCAAAACTCGTTTCGGCAATGACCGTTCGGTTTGCCTCATCGACCCCGAAAATTTCCCGTCGCTCAGCCTGGCCGGACGCCTCGGCTTCAATGAAGAATTACGCACCATCTTCCGCAACAACCCAACCATCATTCTTGGGCGCGGAACAAACCACTGACAGCCATACAGCGAAGGCCGTCATTTGACCCGGCACGACTCCGTCCCTGACGCAGTGAAGGGCGGGAGGCATCCCGCAGTTCGCCTCCATCTAACCAGCCACGCGTCTAGAAGTGTCTCAGCGTCTCCGAAGCCTTCGTCGGAACATCCGCGGGCCTGGGCGGCATTCTGTCCGCCGTGCGTTCCAGCGACCGGCTTACGATCTCACGCGAGCCCAACCCCACAGCAAGCGCCAGCGTCAGCACAATCCCGCCGAAGAGTATCCCAAAGGCAAGCTCGACGATATTCCCGCCAATCCCCAGGTGGTCGAGCACCATCGCCGCAGTGAGCACCAGCACCAGCCACTTCACTCCCAGCGACAGGAATCGTGCATACGAGAGCTTTGCATTCACCGCCCCGATCAACACCGAACGCGCCAGGAATCGCGCAATCAAATTACCCACAATCAGCAGGATGATCGCGCCAACCGAGTGCGTCAGGTAAGGCAGCAGGAAAATCGACACCCTTGCCGAACTCGAATACGACGCATCGAACGCCGATATTCCGATCACAAATCCCAACACCACGCAGATCCAGAATCCCGTGCGTGCGATCAACGTTGTCGGACTGTGCGATGGCACCCAATCCTGGATTGACGAGGAGATATCGACCGCCCGATTCCGCGCCATGCGTTCATCGAACTTCACCGTAATCAGAATGCGCCGCAACACATATGAGACGAGAAACCCTATTGCTGTGAAAATTGCGATCGCGAGCACCAGCGCCAGAAGGCCGGGCAGCAGGCTGATAAAAAAAGACAAAACCCGGTACACCGAGTTGTGCAGCGCTCCGCCCATCTGGTCCCAGATCGAGGGTCCGCCGGGTTGCTGCACAGGATCGATCGGAACCTCCTGGTAGGTCTGCATCGCGAGACTAAAAATGTAACCCATGGTCATACTCCTCGATGGAACAGCGACTCATTCTTCGTGACTTGTCATTTGTTGAGAGTCGAGACGAACAACGATGACGAGCACGAAAACGAGCAACGAACACGTTCTCCTACGGATTGAATCGATCCGGCCAGCGCCAGCGCGAAACGAGATAAGCCTTGTCCGTCTCGAAGGCGAGCGCAACTTCTTCGACATGCTTCTCCGGATCGACGCCGCTGCGCGCCAGCAGAATATGCGACGCTACCCACGCGAGGTACAGCGGAGTCAACGCGCCCAGCAGGTGGCCGCGATTAATTGTCCGCAGCCGATAGGCCAGCAGAAAGTCATATACCGTCCGTGCCCATAGCGAATCGCTCATCCGAAAGCTCTCGGGTGGCATCTGCGACAGTCGCTTCAGCGCGAGCAGAGAGTTCGGCGGCAGCACCAGCGACCAGATCTCATGCAGGTTCTTGTACGCAAGCTGAAACGATTCGAGCATCGGCTGCACATCTGGAAATGTATCCGCATCGAGCGCAACCGGCATCATTGGGCGGGCGGCATTGGCACCGACTCGCGCCCTCTGCCAGAACGCGGCATACTGCTCCACTTCGGTAAAAAGCGAAGCTGCAATCTGAGCCAGCAACGTATTCAGGTCGGAATTCTCAGGCTGAGGCAAAGTCCGCCGTCCAGCCTCTATCTCCAATATGCTGAAGTTCGCCGCCGCCGCCTCTGCCACTGGCCACATTAACGCGTCATTCTGGTTTATGGCCGTGAACTTCTGTGCCACTGACGCCAGCCGCTCTGCCATTCGCATCGACATCCCTAAATCAACCGCAAGCGGAAACCGGGGCCTGCCGCCAAAGATCGCGCGGCTCACCGGATACAACAACGCCGAGTTCACAAGCCCTTCGCGCGGCCCGGCCTCATAATGCGGCACCACAAGATCCGAGCCACCAGCCACCGCCGCTCCAAGCGCATGAAGCGCATCGGCCCCCAGGGAATACGATTCCGGCCCGAGCAAGAGGCATCCGCTCGATCCACTCTCCTTGGCGGTCTTGAACACGTTGAAAAAATCAGCAGAGGTAAGCACCCATCCGCTGGCATGCGCGGCCTCAGGCTTTTCGACGAGCAGGTGCAAATTCGGGTATCTCCGGTTAAGACCGTCAACCGCCTCGGCTGAAGAGTCAGCGAGCGAGACCGCTACCTCCTGCCCCGAGAACGCGACGCTTATATTTCCAAGAGTCGCCTCGACAGCATCGTGTGCTACCGGTGTAAGCATCACCAGCAACTTCCCGCTGAGAACTGCCCTGTTCGCCACTGCGGCTTCGATTTCGGACGGAATGGATGCCATTGAACTTTCTTGGAGCTACTTTCATACAGTGACCCAGAGTAGCTCGCCACCTTAGGCAATCTTAGTATGGATGGTTAGAGACACGGCACGGTTGGCTCTCGCGAGCTAAGAAGGCATCTGAACCACATTGTTGTTACCGTTAGAATCTGCTAGTCCGGTAACGCCAGTATCCCTGCCAGCGGAATCCTCACCCACGTCGGGCGATTGTTCAACTCATATAGAAGCTCATATAGCGCCTTCTCAAGCAGATAAGCATTCAGCAGTTGCTGCGCCTGCACCGGCTCCGGGATTAGTCGCGGCATCTCGGCGATCGTCGTCTTGTAAGCCCGCAGGAACTCCGTCGAAGCCGAATTCAGCCAAAGCTGCGTCCACGCTTCCAGCGCTTTGGCATCGTTTGGACCATGCGGCGGTCTCCGCTGCGTGAAGGCATTTAATCCCGCATACGCCGCGTAACTGAACGATCTAAGCATTCCCGCAACATCTCGCAGTGGCGACTGCTTCGCCCGCCTCTCCTCAAGAGATCGCGCTGGTTCACCCTCAAAGTCCAGGATGACGAAGTCGGACTTTGCTCGCAACGTCTGACCCAGGTGATAGTCGCCATGGATACGGATACGCTTGCCCGACAGCGTTGCATCCGCGCTTGTCAATAACCTTGCCGTCGCCAGCAACTCCCGGCGTTGGCTCAGGATCAGCGCCGCTAGATCGGGCGTACTGTCACTGTCGCTCGACTCGCTCGCACCCGACAGCAGGGTCGGCATTCCTCGCCGCAATGCCTCGAGACTGCGGGTAATCTGCGCTTCGATCCGCGAAGCATCAGCGGCCAGGTCTTCCGCGCGAAACGCCTCCGCTTGGAAATCCAGGTTCTCGGTTGGCGTCGCCAGCGCAAGATGCATCTCCGCAGTCCGTCGCCCCAGCAACGCCGCGCCTTCCAGGTAGAATCCGGCATGTTCCCGTGCTGTCTCTGAAACCACTTGATCCGTCGTAAAGGATGGGAAGCTGCCCACCTCCTGCGGGATTGGGCACGTGGCGCAGCTATCAAAGTAACGTGACAGCTCTTCCAGGGTCCATTGCCAGCCATCGCCTTCGTTCTGTATGAGTCCCTGCAGCATGGCCAATGTGGTCGCTTCGCCCGTCTCCGAACCATCCTGCGCTACGCTGCGAATGTCTCCCAGGAACGGCGCAATCCGGGAGAAGTGGGCTACCTCAGTCAGGAATCTTCCGATCTCCGTGTCAGGATTCTCGCCCGGCTGAAGCCGCCGGAAGAGTTTCATAATGAGCTTGCCTTCGTACAGGATCGATGTGTTCGACTGCTCCGCAGAACCTGTCCGCGCAAGCACCGGCCCGCTCCCCCGCGCTTCGTCAAACGCGATGCTCTTCTTTGCCCGAATTCGCCCAACCGCAGAAGGGAGCTCACCATCAGTCTGGATCAACGAAAGCAGCCTTTGTCGAAAACCCTCGTCAGCTGTTGCATCATGCAGCACCGCCGGTCCGCTCGCCGTCTTCAGCGTGGCTACGATTGAAGCTGGGGCACTCACGCGCACTGCCTCGGCGGCATCCCCGCTGCTGAGACAAAGCGGCAACTGATACGTGTCCGTAGAGCCTTCGTCGTACGTGATCTGCAGAAACACAAGAGCGCAGATTGAAGCCGTCGGCCTGGACGCAGCTCCTTCTTCTTTCTCGCCACTGGTTGCCCTAGGCTGGCTACGCGGAAGCGGCGCCGAATCAAGAATACGAACGCTCGCAATCGTTCTTGACTTGGCTCCAAACCAACGCTGCCGCTGCAAATAGTTCGGCAGAAGCTGTTGCAGCAGGTTCAGCCCGGGCCCGGTAAGAATGCTGTTTATCCCCTCGGTCTTGCCCAGCACGTCAAGATTACCCAGTGCCGGTTCATCACTCTCGACCACCGGCGTCTCTGTTTTTTCCGGCGCTGGCTGCAGCTCAAGCCAGAAGAACGAATACGGAGCGAGCGTGATAGCGTAAGGCGACTTATCAATTTGCGGAAACGGAACATACCCTAGCATCTCAACGGGAATCATGCCCTCGAACTGCGCGAGATCAAGCGAGACAGGCTGCGCGAACCGCGACAGGTTTGCCACACAAAGCACCATCTCACTTTGGCCGCTAAACTCATCCTTCAACCTTCGCACGTAGGCAAGCACCTTACGGTTTTCCGGTTCAAGAAACTCCAGCGTCCCACGCCCGAACACGCGAAAGAGTTTCCGCAGCGCAATCATATTGCGTGTCCAGTGCAACAGAGACGAAGGATCGCTTTGCTGCGCCTCCACGTTGATCGCCTGGTAGCCCCAGATCGGATCCATAATTACTGGAAAGTACAGCTTCGCCGGCACCGCCTTTGAGAACCCCGCATTGCGATCGGAGTTCCACTGCATCGGCGTTCTTACTCCATTCCGGTCGCCGAGATAGATGTTGTCGCCCATCCCAATCTCGTCGCCATAGTACAAAATTGGCGTCCCCGGAAAGCTCAGCAGCAGTGAGTTAAGCAACTCAATCCTTCGCCGGTTGTTGTCTACCAGCGGTGCAAGCCTCCTGCGGATCCCCACGTTGATCCGCATTCTTGGATCGGCCGAATACGCGAGATACATGTAGTCGCGCTCATCATCCGTCACCATCTCGAGTGTCAACTCGTCATGATTGCGCAGAAAAAGTCCCCACTGGCAAGAGTCCGGAATCTCCGGCGTCTGCGCCATGATGTCTGTAATCGGCAGCCGGTCTTCCTGCCGCAGCGCCATATAAATCCGCGGCATCAGCGGGAAATGGAAGGCCATGTGGCACTCATCTCCATCGCCAAAGTAGGGCCTCACGTCCGCGGGCCACATATTCGCCTCGGCGAGAATCAGTCGATTACCATACTCTTCATCCAGCGCCGCCCGGATCGCCTTGATTTTGACGTGCGTCTCAGGAACGTTCTCGCAATTCGTTCCATCCCGCTCTACAAGATACGGAATGGCATCAAGCCGCAGTGCGTCGACGCCCATATCCAGCCAGAAGCGCATTGCCTTGAGCACTTCCTCCATGACCCGAGGATTATCGAAGTTCAAGTCCGGCTGGTGCGAAAAGAAACGGTGCCAGTAGAACGCCTTCGCTGTATCGTCCCACGTCCAATTCGACTTCTCTGTATCTGTAAAGATGATTCGTACGCCTTCATACAGCCTGTCCGTCTCTGACCAGACATACATCTCGCGTTCGGGCGACCCTGCCGGCGCAAGTCTTGCTGCCTGAAACCAAGGGTGCTGATCCGACGTGTGATTGATGACCAACTCGATCATCACCTGCATCCCGCGCAGGTGGGCCGCGTCGATGAACTGCTTGAAGTCATCAAGAGTCCCGTACGACGGATTCACATCGACGTAGTTTGCTATGTCATAGCCATCGTCCCGAAGCGGCGAAGGGAAAAACGGAAGCAGCCACAGGCATGTCACTCCAAGGTCCTGCAGGTAATCCAGCCGCGACATCAGCCCGGCAAAGTCGCCAATGCCGTCGCCGTTCGAGTCCTGGAACGCCCGAACGTGAATCTCATAAATGATCGCGTCTTTGTACCAAAGCGGATCTGTCGCACTGCCAGCCTTCTTCACTCGTACGCTCCAAACTCAATAGGATGCAGGTTACCGCCAACGCGCATTGCCCTGCTGCCTCATGCAAACCACCAACCTCAAAGTGTCATTCAAGCGACCCCATCACAGCATCATCGTGTCGGCCGACGAAGCTGAAGAATCCACGGTCGCACTTCCTCAGCAGCAGCCTGTGAAAGCTTCAGTGGACATGCTGTTTCGAAATCTGAGTAGACCCGAACGCGAGCGGACTTGGGTTGCGCGGAAACACGACTCACCCAATGAACCTCTGTGCCTACAGGTGTGTCACCCGAAACACATGTGCCGGCATGACATCCGGCCTCAACGCCACGTAGTTGCTCCGATCGTGCCACCTGTAATGCACGCCCGTCAGCAAATCCTCCACGTCGAAGGTCTCATCGTGTGCAATCCCGAGCGCTTTCAGGTCTAAATCGATCCAACCCGCCTGCTCATTGAAGGGATCAAGATTGATGGCCACCAGGATGATGTTCTCCCCATCGCGCTTGTGGTAGCACATCACCATCGGGTTATCGACTTTGTGGAACTCAAGTGAAAGATCACTCTGTAGCGCCGGATTCTCTCGCCGGATTTTATTTACTTTCGTAATCAGCGGCGCAATTGATTGCGGCCCATCCAGCTCCCACGTACGTATCTGGTACTTTTCGCTGTCCAGATACTCCTCGCTGACCTTCTTCGCCGGAGTATTCCAACCCAGTTCGTACGCCGGACCATAAATCCCGTAACTCGCCGCAAGAGTTGCCGCCAGGATAAATCGCTGCATAAACGCCGGTCGTCCGCCCTCCTGCAATGAAGCATGAAGAATGTCGGGCGTATTCGGCCAGATGTTCGGGGTGAAGAAGTCGCTCACCGGCGGCTTTGTGATCTCTTCGAAGTACTGCTCTATTTCGGCCTTCGCGGTCCGCCACGTGAAGTAGGTATACGACTGCGTAAACCCACCCTTCGCCAGCGAATACATGACGTGCGGTCGCGTAAACGCCTCCGCCAGGAAGATCACTTCAGGGTGCCTGGAATGGATCTCCGCGATCACCCACTCCCAGAAAGGCAACGCCTTGGTATGCGGATTGTCCACGCGAAAGATCGTTACGCCATGCCGGATCCAGAACGCGAAAACTTCGTGAAGGCTCTCCCAAAGTGAGCGCCAGTCGCTCGATTCAAAGTTCAGCGGGTAGATGTCCTGGTACTTCTTCGGCGGATTTTCCGCGTATTGAATCGTGCCATCCGGCCGAATACTAAACCAACTCGGATGCTCCTTCACCCACGGATGATCGGGCGAGCATTGAAATGCTATGTCCAGAGCGATCTCGATGTCATGCTGCTTCGCAGCTTTCACCAGCGCCTCGAAGTCCTTCATCGTCCCGAGCTTCTTGTGGATAGCGGTATGCCCGCCCTCTATGGAGCCGACGGCCCAGGGACTTCCCTCATCGCCCGGGCTTGCAACCACGTTGTTGTTCGGCCCCTTGCGGAACGCCTCGCCCACCGGGCTGATCGGCGGCAGGTACAACACATCGAAACCCATCATGGAGATTCGCGTCAGGTGCGTGACCACATCTGCAAATGTTCCATGCTCTCCTTGCTCCGCGGAAGCCGACCGCGGGAATAATTCGTACCACGTCGAATACCTTGCCTTCACGCGATCTACCCAGACCGGAAAATCGTCGGTTCGAGTGGCAAGTTCAGGCGCGAAGTACTTGTTTGCAAGCTCTTCGATTCCCTCGGTCAGCGGGTACTCGTAGATCGCCGCATTCTGCTCCGCCATCCACTCCAGCGACAGCTTCACCTCGTTCAGCGCCAGTGCATCGGAGCCCTTCGCGCGCTTCGCAGCTTCGGCCAGTAAGATTGCGCCCGAGCGCAGCGCTAGCGGGATGTCCTGCGGCGTCTTTCCTTCATCCTGCTTATCCGGATCGGGTTGAGCGGCCAATCGCTTCTTGAGGTCGGAACACCAGGTGCCGAAATGGTCCACCCAACTCTGCACTGCGAACTGCCAGTCGCCCAGTTTGTTGGCCACAAAGCTCGCAGTGTAAATATCGTTATTCACCACCACAAGCGGCTCGGTGCGCCACTTTCGTTCGCCCTTTGCACGGTAGAGCAGTTGTCCGGCGACCTGATCGTGCCCGTCGCCAAAGACCGCCGCCGTCACAGTCACGCTGTCGCCCAGAAAACGCCGCGCCGGATAGCGGCCACAATCCACCGTAGGTCCCTTTACCTCGATCACAACACGCTTACGACCCTCGGAAGGTTTCATGCAACCAGCTTTCAGTTTAAAATTTGATTCGCTTCAACAAGCCGGAACGCGGGCTCACGGCGCCCTTTGCATCTTATACCCGGCATGCGTCTGTAAAGATGCGGCGCGTGCGCCCGCCGGTTGCTGGCCTGCCGCATCAAATGGCTCAGAACGAGGAAGACTTGACCGAACGCAAACAGAACAGAAAACTCCCGCTTCATGCCGCAAGGATCGAAGACTATGCCCTTATCGGCGACTGCGAAACCGCCGCTCTGGTCTCCCGCGAGGGATCGATAGACTGGCTCTGTCTTCCCTCCTTCTCCTCAGCCGCGTGCTTCGCCTCTCTTCTCGGCACAGCCGACCATGGTTACTGGAAGGTCTCTCCCGAAGGCAAGATAAGGAGTATCAGCCGAACCTACGCAGAGAAAACCATGGTCGTTGAGACCACTTTCGAAACTTCGTCGGGCACGGTTCTCCTGATCGATTTCATGCCCGTAGAAGTGGAGCACTCCCATATCGTCCGCATTGTGCGAGGTCTGCGCGGCAAAGTTGCCATGCGCACCGAGCTTGCCCTTCGCTTCGATTATGGCCGAACCGTTCCGTGGGTAACCCGCAAAGACAGCGAACTGCACGCCGTTGCGGGCCCTGACATGGTCGTCGTTCGCAGCCGACACGAAGGCGACGGCAAGATCAAGCTGAGCGGCGAGGGGATGTCAACGATCGGCGAATTTTCTGTAGCAGAGGGCGAGACGGCCTGGTTCACCCTGACCTACAGTTCTTCGCTTCGCGATGTACCGAAGCCACTGAATGTGGAAGCAACCCTCTCCGCTACTAAAGACTATTGGACTAATTGGATGTCCGGATGCGCCTATCAGGGTGAGTACGCCGACGCCGTTCATCGCTCGCTCATGACGCTTAAGGCCATGACCTACCGCCCCTCCGGCGGCATTGTCGCTGCCATCACGACTTCACTGCCCGAGCACATCGGCGGCGTACGCAACTGGGATTACCGTTACTGCTGGCTTCGCGACACCTCCTTCACCTTGCTTGTCCTGATGCTCGCCGGGTATCGCGACGAAGCAATCGAGTGGCGCAAATGGCTTCTCCGTGCCGTCGCCGGCGACCCGGCCCAGGTGCAGACAATCTACGGTATCTGCGGGGAACGCCAGCTCGATGAGTGGCAGGCTGACTGGCTTCCCGGATATGAAAACTCGAGGCCCGTAAACATTGGGAACGCTGCCGTGGCCCAATTTCAGCTCGACGTCTTTGGCGAAGTCGCTGCCGCGCTTTCTCGCACCCCGCAGGCTGAAGACGACATCCGCGTCTCGGCAAGCGCACTGCAGGCTGCGCTCATCAACCATCTCTGCGATGTCTGGGAACAACCCGACGAAGGAATTTGGGAGGTTCGCGGCCCTCGCCGCCACTTCACTCACTCGAAGGTCATGGCATGGGTCGCCGTCGATCGCGCCATTAAGAATGTCGAGCGTTACGATCACTCCGCCGACGTTAAGCGCTGGATAAAAGTTCGCGAACAAATCCGGACCGAAGTCCTCAAAAAGGGCTTCGATAAGAAGCTCAACAGCTTCGTCCAGTACTACGGCTCGAAGCAGCTTGATGCTTCCTGCCTTCGCATCGTTCTCGTCGGCTTCCTTCCGCCCGATGATCCCCGCATCATCGGCACCGTCGAAGCCATCGAGAAACACCTGATGCCCAACGGCGGTTTGAAGAGCGGCTACGTCGCCCGCTACGACACGAAAAAGTCCCCCGACGGCCTTCCTGGCAGCGAAGGCTCCTTTCTCGCCTGCAGCTTCTGGATGGTCACGAACCTGTGGCTCATCGGACGTAAAGAGGATGCGCGCACTCTCTACGAACGTCTCCTTACGCTCAGCAACGACGTCGGTCTTCTCTCCGAGGAGTACGACGCAAAATCGCAGCGTCGTGTTGGCAACTTCCCTCAGGCGCTGTCTCACATCGCGCAGATCCACTCCGCCTTCGCCCTTTCGGGCCAGTGGACTCCCAGCCTGATCAGCGATCCGAAGTCACTGTGATGCGTAACAGGGCTCGGCTGCCCACATTCTTGCGGCTTCATCGCAGTTGGGGGCGATGCAACCTGACCTTCGAGCCCCGCTTCTAACTTGTTTCGAGACTTAAAGCAGAGCGTCGGTACGTCTGAACTTTCCCCTGCCCGCAGATCCTCGGCATCCAACCATTCTGCTCCACAGGCGATAGAAAAATGACCCGTACCCCAAAGTCAACATATCGACTTCAACTGCACAAGCATTTCACCTTTGACGATGCGGCTGGCATTGCAGACTATTTGCAGCTTCTTGGCGTCTCACACGTCTACAGTTCGCCCTACCTTCAGGCAGCCCCTGAGAGCATGCACGGCTACGATGTAGTCGACCACCAGCACGTCAACGAGGAACTCGGCGGTGCCTCCGCCCACAAGCGCTTCTGCGAAAAGCTCGGCCAAGCGCAGCTCGGCCAGGTTCTCGATATCGTTCCCAACCACATGTCCCTCGGTCGCGAGAACCTCTACTGGTGGGACGTTCTGGAGAACGGTCCTTCGAGCCGGTATGCCTCCTTCTTTGACATCGACTGGCAGCCACAGGAAGAGCGTCTCCGCGATAAGGTCCTCGTCCCCATCCTTGGTGATCAATACGGTCGCGTTCTGCAATCCGGTGGCATCACGGTCGAGCGAAGCGGCAACCGCTTCCTCGTATGCGCTGCAAGCCAGCAGTTCCCTGTCTCGCCGCCGTCGCTCACCGCCATCCTTGTCCGCGCCGCCGAATACGCGAAGTCCGACGCCCTTAGCTTCATCGCCGCCTCTTACGGCCGCCTTCCCATACCCGAATACTGGGATCGCCGCCTCATCATGACGCGCCATCGCGACAAGATGGTCCTCAACGGCATGCTTGGTCGCCTCTGTGCCGAAGACCCTGGTGCCTGTGAGTCCATCGATCGCTCCATCTCAGAGCTGAATAAGACTCTCGACCGTCTCGACGATTTTCTTAACCAGCAGAGCTACCGCCTCGCCTACTGGAAGACCGCCGACCAGCAGCTAGGCTACCGCCGCTTCTTCGATGTCAACACCCTCATCGGCCTCCGTATGGAGCGCGAGCACGTCTTCGAAGAGACCCATGCCCTCATCCTCGACTGGCTGAAAGAAGGCGTCCTCGACGGCGTTCGCATCGATCACCCCGACGGCCTCCGCGACCCGCTCGAATACTTCAATCGCCTTCGCCATGCAGCGCCCGAAGCATGGATCGTCGCCGAAAAGATCCTTGAGCCAGGCGAGTTCCTTCGCGAAGAGTGGCCCGTCCAGGGAACCAGTGGCTACGACTTCCTGAACGTCGCATTGAACCTGCTCCTGAAGCCGGAAGGCATGGTTGAGCTCACTCGCATCTACTCCGACTTTACAAGCCAGTCCACCGACTTCCCCACCATCGCGCACGACAAGAAAGTCGCCGTAACCCAGGAAGCCCTTGGCAGTGATGTCAACCGCCTTACCTCCCTGTTCGTCGACATCTGCGAGGCGAATCGCAACCAGCGAGACTACACCCGAGCCGAAATTCGTCGCGCCATCCGCGAGGTCGCATCCTGCTTTAAGGTGTATCGAACCTACGTCGTCCCCGAGCGCAAAGAGATCACGCAGGAAGATCGCGACGTCATTACCGCCGCCACTAAATGCGCAAAGGAGTCACGCACGGACATCGATGGCGGTCTCTTCGATTTCCTCTGCGACGTCCTCACCATGCAGGTGACAGGCAAGCAGGAAAGCGAGTTCCTCCTCCGCTTCCAGCAGTTCACCAGCCCGGTCATGGCCAAGGGCGTGGAAGACACTGCCTTTTACTGCTACAACCGCCTCACCGCTTTGAACGAAGTAGGCGGCGAACCATCGCGCGATGGCTCAACCATCGCTGAATTCCACGCGTACAACGCAAAGATGCAGGCCACACACCCCCTGACAATGACCACGCTCTCTACCCACGACACTAAGCGCAGCGACGATATACGTGCTCGCATGGCTGTACTGACCGAGATCCCAGAAGCGTGGGAGCTCGTCATCGAATACTGGTCGAAGAACAACACCGCCAGTCGTGCCTGGGAGCTCGTCGATCGCGGCACCGAATACTTCTACTACCAGACCCTCATCGGCTCCTGGCCCATCACACCCGATCGCATGAAAGCTTACATGCAGAAGGCCATGCGCGAGGCCAAGGAACACACCACCTGGGTCGCGAACAACAAGCCGTATGAAGATGCCGTGATTGCCTTCATAGATGCCACTTTCGCCGACTCTGGATTTATCTCCGAAGTCCAAAGCTTCGTCGACGGCATTCGCCAGTGTGGTTGGATCAACTCTCTTTCGCAGACGCTGCTGAAGTGTACCGCTCCCGGCGTCCCTGACCTCTACCAGGGTTCCGAACTCTGGGACCTAAGCCTCGTCGATCCTGACAACCGCCGCCCTGTCGATTACGAACTCCGCAGCAAACTTCTTGCTGAACTGCAAACGCTCTCCATATCTGAAATTATGACCCGCATGGATGAAGGTCTGCCCAAGCTGTTCACCATCCATCGTGCCCTCACCCTGCGCCGCGCGCACCCCGACTGGTTCAGCGAAGCTGCGGACTACATTCCCCTCAAAGTCTCTGGGGAGAAGGCCGAACACGCCATTGCCTTTCTTCGCGGCAAAAACGTCGTCACCGTCGTTCAACGCTGGCCTATGGGCCTCGCTGAAGATTGGACGGACACAACCATCGAGCTTCCCGCTGGCCGCTGGAAGAATCATCTCTCCGACGAGCCGCTGCACGGCACCAGCGTTCCGCTATTTGAACTCCTTCACGACTTCCCGGTCGCTCTGCTCACGAAAGAGGAAAAATAAGCCATGCACGAGTTCAAGCTATGGGCGCCACGTCCCAAGCGCGTCAGTGTTCAGGTCGTCTGCCAGAGTGGCACCGAAGCTTACGAGATGACCGGCCCCGACGAACATGGATTCTGGCGCGCTATCGTCCAGGACGCCGGCCCGGGCGACGATTATGGCTACCTGCTTGACGATGAAAAGCAGGCCTGGCCGGACCCGCGCAGCCATTGGCAGCCGCATGGCGTCCATGGCCTTTCACGCATCTACGACCAGAAAGCCTTCCATTGGCGTGACCAGTTCTGGCAAGGCCCGCCGCTCACCGGCGCAGTGATATACGAGATGCACATCGGCACCTTCACGCGTGAAGGTAGCTTCGACTCCGCGATTACCAAGCTTCACAAGCTTGCCGCGCTCGGGGTCACTCATCTTGAGATCATGCCGGTCTCGGCATTCCCCGGTGATCGCGGCTGGGGCTACGACGGTGTTGCACTCTTCGCTGTGACTGAGAACTACGGTGGCCCCGAAGCCCTCAAGCGCTTTGTCGATGCCTGCCACGCAACAGGTCTCGCCGTGCTCCTCGACGTCGTTTACAACCACTTCGGTCCGGTCGGAAACTACAGCGGCAAGTACGCCCCCTACGTCACCGATCGCCACATCACGCCCTGGGGCGACGCCATCAACTTCGAAGAAGCAGGCAGCGACGAAGTCCGGCGATTCTTCTGCGACAACGCCCTGATGTGGATGCGCGACTTTCATTTCGACGGTCTTCGCCTTGACGCAGTCCACGAATTTATGGACCGATCGGCAGTCCATTTTATGGAGCAGCTTGCAGCCGAAGTGGACGTAACCAGCGCGACCCTTGGGCGCCGTCTCGTCCTGATCGCCGAAAGTGATCTTAACGACCCCCGCATCGTCACCCCACGCGAAGCCGGCGGCTACGGTATGGACGCTCAATGGAGTGACGACTTTCACCACGCCCTCTTCACCATCCTTTACCACGAGGAGGGTGGCAAGGGTTACTATGACGACTTCGGTTCCCTCGACAAACTTGTCAAGTCCCTGACCAGTATCTTCGTCTACGACGGCAAATATTCAAAGTACCGCAAGCGTCGCCATGGACGTCCTGTTGTCGGGCTCTCCGCACACCATTTCATTGGCTTTATCCAGAATCATGACCAGGTCGGGAACCGCGCCACCGGCGATCGACTCGAACACTTCATCGGCATGGACAAAGCGAAGATCGCTGCAGGAATCGTCCTCACCGCACCCTTTGTACCGATGATCTTCCAAGGCGAAGAGTTCGCCGCGTCGACGCCTTTCCAATACTTCGCCGACCACGAAGATGAAGAGATGGCGAAGCTCGTCTCTGCCGGTCGCAAGAAAGAGTTCGCCGCCTTCGGCTGGGATGTCGAATCCATTCCCGACCCTGAGAAGGTCGAAACCTTCCTGAACTCCAAGCTGAACTGGGACGAAGTCAACGAAGGCCGTCACGCCGAGATGCTCGACTGGTTTACGAAGCTCATCCACATTCGTCGTTCATCTCCTTCGTTGAACGACGGCGACACGAACAACACCAAAATCGCTTTCGATCCCGATAAGAACTGGCTCGTAATGGACCGCAGCAATGTCCAGGTCCTCACAAACCTCGGATCGCAACTGGCTGAGTTTGACGTTCCTGAAAGCTATAAGCTCATTGCTCAGTCGCGGGCAGAGATTAGAGTGAATGAAGCGAAGATTGCTCTACCCCCAAACTCGCTCGCCATTCTCTCGTGCGAAGAATGCTAGATTGCAGTGCGGGTGAACTCAACCCAGAACGCGCCACAAATCTTCTACCCCGACGTCCCAAGTCCCTGTCCCGCTGTCCCAGGCCATCCACCCGGACACGTCAAGCCACAAGAAGGTGTCACCTGAGCGGAGACTGGCGATTGTGCGCCAGACGTAGTCAAAGGCGCCTGGTTTCGGCCGTTCACCAGGCGCCACACTGCGAGACGCCCCTCTAGCTTTCACTCTTCTCGCTAGCGGTCTTTCGAGTCTGCTCATCCGGCATACGCCATGAAGGTGGATCACCCGCGTTCGCCGCCCTTGGCGTAGCGTCCTCAGGACTGGAAATCCCAATTAGGCCAGCACCTTACCGAACGTTTTCACTACTGGGTGCATTTCTTACTCACCTCAAGAACAGAGTAATAGTTTTCCTCTATTTGTCATTCCCGAATTGTCATTCCCGAAGGGAATCTGCTTCTGCTGCCTGTTCTTTACAGGCTTAGCTCTCCAATTCTAAGTCTCAGAATACTTCCACATACGGTAGCCTTATAACCATGACAGGACGCCATAGGACGATCGCTTCGCCACATTCGATCCAAGCACCCAGCACCTCCCGCCGCCGCAGGTCTTTCCTCTTCCTTCTCACACTGATCGGCCTCTCCGTCCGAATGGCCTCAGCCCAGGACAAACCCAAACCGGAATCTGATGTCATCATCTTCACCAATGGCGACCAGCTCACCGGCACGGTAGAGCGCGGTGCCGGTGACTCCGTCGTCTTCAAGAGCGACATGGCTGGCGAGATCACGGTGCCCTACGCCAAGATCAAGGAACTCCGCGCCCATGGTGCCTTTGCGCTCCTCCGGAAAGACACTCAGACCCCGACTACGGACGTGAAGGAGGGCACAATCGCCTTCGCTGACAACAAGTTGACTCTGAGCAGTTCATCGGCTGTCCTCGAGAGCATTGATCCGAAGAACATCGACTTCCTCGTAGACAAGCCCACCTACGACAAACAGATCTCCACACGTCCCGGTTTGCTCACCGGTTGGAAAGGCGCGATCACCGGCGGAGCGACCATCGTCCGCTCAACTCAGAACGGCTCAACCTACACCGTCGGTACGACGCTCATCCGCGCCATCCCCCTCGTGCCCTACTTGCCGCCAAAGAGCAGGAGCATCTTCAATCTGAACGAAACCTACGGCAAGTTGACCTCTCCGGTAATCCCGCAAACCGACCCGCCCTCACCCGACTCAACCGTAAAGACCGACATCTTCGCCGCCAGTTTTGAGCAGGATCAGTACTTCTCGCCTCGCTTCTACGCTCTCGGCCATGCCAACTTCAATCATGACTTTTCACAAGGCCTCCGCCTTCAGCAGGTATACGGCGGCGGTCTCGGTTGGACACCCATCACCGACGCGAAGCAACAACTCGACCTCAAAGCCGACGTTCACTACGAGAAGCAGCACTTCGAGCCCTCAACCGACCCCACGGTTCCCTCCACCCCGGACCAGAACCTGATCGGCTCAACCATCTCCGAGCTCTACCACCGCAACCTCTACAAAGGGATCGTCTTTAACGAAAGCGCCGATGCCCTGCCCGCGTTCAACAACTCGAATGCCTATTCGGCCGACGCGACAGCGGCGCTGGTTCTGCCCGTCTACAAGCGCCTCGGTCTGAACATCTCCGCCACGGACAACTTCCTCAACGACCCGGCTGCCGGCTACAAGAAGAACAGCTTCCAGTTCGTCACGGGAGTCACTTACAGCCTGCCGTAGCAATTTCATTTAGCCAAAGCCCAGGCGAGACCTCTTGGGTCTCGTCTGGGCCGCATGCTTAAGGGAGCGTGGTCCTGAGCGGAGCCTCGCGCGGTATCAGCGCCCGCGAGTCGAAGGATCTGTTGTTCGCGGGCGTTTGCAGGCGTCTATCCTGCCTTACTTCCCTCCACCCAGAATTCCCATCACCGGATCAGGCAGCGCCTGGTCCGCACTCCTCAGCAGCAGACTCACCTGCCACATCTGCGTTTCTGTCAGCACATGCTGATACGACGGCATTCCCGACTGCCGAATCCCGTTCGCCACCTTCCAGTAAGTCTCGCCCGCCGCATCATCACTCACCCCAACGACATTTCCCTTCCCATGCTTCTTCCAAAGCTGAGGAGCCATCGGATCCATGTACTTTGCAAACGCCACATCATGCCCCGGCGTGCCGTGGCACGAAGCGCACTGGTTCCTGTACACATGCGCTCCCGCCTCGAAGACATCCTCGCTGGTCCCAAACGGAGCCGTCTCAACCTCATGCTCAACGCGCGCCTCCGGTGCGGGGCGCGCAACACTCTTCACCGCAACACTGCTGTCGAAGGGAACCGGCTTGCTGCCTACTGTTACCGGCTTACCTCCAAACTTCAGATAGGCCGCTATACCCACCGCGCTCAGCACCAGAGCCACCAGGAACCCCAACCCAAACTTGCCAGACTCGCCACCCGATCTCCTGCTTTTCGCCATCTCTTCTACCCTTCAGTCGCCGTTGAAGATCCGCACATTTCGCCGCAAATATCCTCAGGATGTTCTAATAAGAGGAACGTCCGTGCAGCCCGTCCAGACATACGGACCTTGGTCCGCCGCAGGCTCCACGGTATCAAAAGTGAAGGTTCCAGCAGGGGTACATTCTTGATGTTTGTTTTCGAACGCAGCACGAAGAGTTTCGCGGCCGTTTTGCTCGTCGCCGCAATGGCATTGGCAACTGTAATAGCCTCGGCACAGTCCACCCGCCGCCAGCGCCGCGAGACCAACGTAAACCGCCAGGCCCGAATCAACCGCACCATCAAGGACACCTATACCCGCAAGTACGAGATCTTTGGCGGCGGCGGCTATCTCCGTTTCCGTTCGGGCGAATACCTGAAGCGCAACAGCGAGGTCACCTGGGCCACCAGCGGAACCTACTTTCTGAACCCTAAGCTCGGCATTACCGGCGATGTCCGCGGCTCCTACGGCAACGCTAAGATTCCCAACGTCTTCGCTCTTAACGGCGACTTTAACCCACTCATCAATGAGTACATGTTCTCCGGTGGCGCGACCTACCGCCTCTACATGCGAGAAAAGTACGCCATCTCCGCTGCGGGTACGGGCGGCATCGCTATCGGCAACTTCAACGGCGGTTCCAAGGGCGTCGACTCGCCCACCATCGGTCTCTGGAAGTCGAACAACCGCCCCGTCTTCACCGTCGGCGTCAACTTCGATTACAACTTTTACCCGAACCTCGCCTTCCGCCTTACGCCGACACTCGCCGGCACCACCTTTCAGGGAACCACCGCTACTGGCCCGCTCGCCACAGGCGGCAGTTCTACCGGAGGCTTCCAGCCCAACCTCGGCGTCAACGCAGGATTCGTCTACCGATTCGGCAGGATCAAGTAATAAACTAGAAGCGTAGGCAGTCTCGAGCGAGGTGCATGATGGCCGCAGCGAGCGCAGCAACCGTACCCACTTTCATCTCGATCGAGGAGTACCTGAACACGACCTACCGGCCCGATGTCGATTATATTGACGGCTATATCGAGGAGCGGAATTTGGGGGAGACCGATCACGCAAAACTACAGACGCGGCTAGCGGTTCTCTTGTGTCGCAACGAAGAGGAGTGGGGAACTCTTGCCATGACCGAGGTACGTGTGCAGGTCTCGCCGACACGCTTCCGGATTCCCGATATTTGCGTGGTCCGCGAAGGCGGAGCCGATGAACCCATCGTCACCGAAGCGCCATTACTCTGCCTCGAAGTGCTGTCCCCTCGCGACAGTGCTCCCTCAATGCGCCGCCGCGCACAGGACTATTTCGACATGGGCGTCCCCGAAGTGTGGATCTTTGATCCTCAGGCGCGCACAGCTTACGTCTGCACTGCCGAATCCATGGCCGAACAAACAGAAGGCATACTTCGCCTCACAGGAAGCAAAGTAGAGTTGTCGATTGCGGAAATCTTCAAGCCACTGAAGCGGAAGAGTTAGATTCGTTCGGGCTCTAAACTTCGCTCGACCTCATGGGTCATTGTCCCTTGTTCCTCGTCATAGAAGAGACTAATCGAAGTTTTGCCCGGACGATTTCCCGCCGTGTTGTCCGTTAGCCATTTCTTCGCGAGTGGAAGTCCCTCCTCAATCAATCTGGTTTGAATGGCGTGGCGCTGACTGCGCGGAATCGGGCATATGTGGAGGCCCCATCCAAGCTCCATCAAATCGTGAGCCGATCCCGCATTACCGTCGCTGAACGAACGAAGTCGCCTCTGATACCTGACATGCATCACGGCATACTTTGTCGCAGCTGATTGAAATGCCCAGGTTGCTGCGAAAGTCAGCTCCAACTGGTCAAACTGAGGTATGCCCGCAAGCGCCTTCGACATCGCCTCAGCGCCGATCGGCCACGAGTGTGTGTGGAACACCTTCTGCTTATATCGCGTAGGGATCAGCGGCAACGTGGGCACAGTCTGCATAGGAATAAAATCATATCGTCCGGCGCTACCGGACGACGGGGAACATGGCCATCATCAAGCAGGACGACTTCATCCAGAGCGTCGCGGACGCGCTCCAGTACATCAGCTTCTACCACCCGACCGACTACATCACCAACCTCGCCCGCGCCTACGAACTGGAGCAATCCCGCCCAGCCAAAGATGCCATGGCGCAGATCCTCATCAACTCCCGCATGTGCTTTGAGGGCCACCGCCCCATCTGCCAGGACACCGGCATCGTGACCGCCTTCGTCAAGGTCGGCATGACAGTCCAATGGGAACCGTCTGCCGGACACGGCATGATGACCATGCAGCAGATGGTTGACGCCGGTGTCCGCCGGGCCTGGAAGGATCTCGACAATACACTCCGCCCCAGCATCCTTGCCGACCCCGCGTTTACCCGCAAGAACACCGGGGACAATACACCCGCCATGGTCGTCGTCGAGCTCGTCGACGGGGACGCCGTCGATGTCACCGTCGCAGCCAAGGGCGGCGGTTCGGAAGCCAAATCGAAGTTCGCCATGCTCAACCCATCGGACTCCATCGTCGACTGGGTCTTGAAAACTGTTCCCACCATGGGCGCTGGCTGGTGTCCTCCCGGAATGCTCGGCATTGGCATCGGCGGTACCGCCGAAAAAGCGATGGTCCTGGCGAAGGAGTCCCTCATGGACCCCATCGACATGCAGGAGCTCATAGCACGCGGCCCGCAGACCAAAATCGAAGAACTTCGAATAGAACTCTATAAAAAAGTAAACCAGCTCGGCATCGGGGCGCAGGGTCTCGGCGGCCTCACCACCGTCCTCGACGTCAAGATCATGGACTTTCCCACCCACGCCGCCAACCTGCCCGTCGCCATGATCCCCAACTGCGCCGCCACCCGCCATCTCCACATCCGGCTCGACGGCTCCGGCCCGGTCATGGCCAACCCGCCCAGCATCGATGCTTGGCCGAAGCTCGTCTACGACGTCCACTCCGCCCGCCGCGTCAACCTCGACACCGTCACCCACGAGGACGTAAAGACGTGGGAGCCCGGCGAAGTCGTCCTGCTCTCAGGCAAGCTTCTCACCGGCCGCGACGCCGCCCACAAGCGCATGATCGACATGCTCAACAAGGGCGAGCAGTTGCCGGTAGATTTCAAGGGCCGCTTCATCTACTACGTCGGCCCGGTCGACGCCGTCCGCGACGAAGCCGTCGGCCCTGCCGGTCCAACAACAGCAACGCGCATGGACAAGTTCACCCGCCAGCTTCTCGAAGCCACCGGCCTCTTCGGCATGATCGGCAAGGCCGAGCGCGGCCCCGAAGCCATCGCCGCCATCAAGGACCATCAAGCTGTCTACCTCATGGCGGTCGGCGGAGCAGCCTACCTCGTATCAAAAGCCATCAAACACGCAAGAGTGTTGGCATTTGAAGACCTCGGCATGGAAGCCATCTACGAGTTTGAAGTCGTAGACATGCCGGTAACAGTCGCCGTGGATTCCAAGGGCACCAGCGTTCACAACACCGGCCCCGCCGAGTGGAAAGAAAAGATCGCCGCCACTCTAGGCGGAGTCCCCATCCTCCAATAGCTCCCAGTTGTCGCCATTTCTGAAGCGACTCTGCGTCACCGGGCATTAGGTCAGAGGCTGAAGCTAAGCAGTCTCTCGCGAATACTTCTTCACGCCATTGCTCTTCGGCCGCTCGTCCTGTCCGCGGTCCTCGCGGTCCCACTGGCTCTCGTCCCATACATCCTGGCTTCGCGGTTTGCGACGCAGCCTGCGCACTGTTAACTCCAGGCACGGTACAAACAATGCGATCCCTACGATAATGCTCACAGAAATAAGAAAGGAACTGAGCGCTTCAGACATCAGGATTCTCCAGGTACGCTTCGGGAACCGAGATCCCCGTATCTCGAAGGTAGTGTCGGCGGCGGCCTAAGCGTTACAGTTCCGCAAAACAAAACTCTGCTAACTGATTCCTGAAGACTGTTCGGGTCCCGAAGGCACCACTGGCTTCGTCTTGCGCGACAGCACAAAGCTCCGTTTCGCCCTCCGGTCGTCCGAAGCATGGTCGATCTTCCGCCAGAAGCCCACAAAGTAATCCACCGCTGAGATGATCGAAACGATGCACATCCAGTAGATCGACGTCACCGCGATAAACCGCACGGCGACCACGAATCCGCCGTGGACTGCCGGAAACCAGACCCAATAGTTCCAGCGATGGGATAGGATCGCCGCCACCACCGAAACAATCTGGATCACCGTCTTCAGCTTCCCGATCTCCGAAGCCTCGATTGTGAATCCTTCAGCAGCCGCAATCGACCGCAGGCCTGACACTAAAAACTCGCGGCCAATCACGAGGACAGCGATCCACGGTGGCATAATCTGCGGCGTGTACGCGACCAGAATGATAAAGGCCGCCGACACCATCAGCTTGTCGGCCAGCGGATCGAGCAGAATGCCCATTGTCGTAATCTGGTTCCGCTTCCGCGCTAGGAATCCGTCCAGCCCATCCGTAATACTCGCCAGGATAAACACGAACGACGCGATCAGTTCCTGCTCGCCGCCCATCAGTCCCGGCTGGCCATGTCCCCGAAACGGGAACGCCGGCGACAGGATCCAGATCAACAGCGGCAGCGACGCAACGCGGCTCATCGTGATGGAGTTGGGCAGGTTCATCGAAGTGTTACTCTCGCACCGGGCCGCGGCTGATCCGGTCGAGCGAACGCGGCGGTTAGAAGCATTTTGTCACATCGGCGCGACCACCGTTTCCCAGTTGGAACACTGCAGCCCCGTTCGCCGTCTTTATTCCCGCTTCGTCAGCGTTCCCCTCGCCTGCAGTCTCCCCGCTTCTTCACGCATACGCGCCCATACCGCGTGATAACTTTGTCGTCATCCTGCCGTCTTTGCAGTCCGTAAGGTGTTTCGTGGAAATCCGGGTCTTCCCTCTGCTTCGCGCACTCTGCCTCCTCGCCGGCAGCGTCCTTGCAATCTCCTCCCCGGCCGCAACCCAGATCCGCATCTCCGCCGCCCCGGCGCCAAAAGCGACAAATTACCCGCAAGACCAGGCAGCCACCACGCTCGCCCTCAACCTCTGTGTCGAAAGCTCTACGACCTATCCCTGCCCAACCCCCATCACCTCGGACGGCACTTACATCCCTGCCATCACCCTCACCTACGGCCAGGTCCTCGACGGTGTCGTCGTCTATGGGCCGCCCGACCTCAGCACCGGAACCATCATCCTCTACAAAGACACAACCGCCGTCTGCACCCTCGTCATCGGCGTCGACCACGCCTGCCCAACCAACAGCACCCTCTTCGATGTCGGCGACTACACCCTGACCGCCACTCTCACCTTCCTGCCAGGCTCTCCGTACACCGATTCAACCGCCGCGGCGGTCACCATCTCTATCGCGCAGGACCCCACCTCCATCGCGCTCACCAGCACGCCCAATCCCGCCGCACTCGGCTCACCTGTCACGTTCAACGCAACCGTCTCAGGCAGCTTTCCTGCCACGCCAACCGGCCAGGTCGTATTCACCCTCGACAGCAGCCAACTGCCCGCTGTAACACTCGACGCTACCGGCACAGCCAACTTCACCGCCTCAACGCTCACCCTGGGTACGCACACCATGACCGCCTCTTACGCCGGGACGACTGACTTCCTTCCCGACGCCGAAGACGCAACTCTCAAGCAGCAGATCGTTCCTCCCCCGACTATAACCACTGTCGCCTCGAGCCTTAATCCCTCCTCCGTCGACGATACCGTTACCTTTACTTCGACCGTCTCCACCGCCGGTCCCGCCATCTTCCCTACCGGAGCAGTCACCTTCAAGGACGGCACCGCTTCCTTTGCCACCGTTCTTGTCACCGTCAAAGGGACGCAGAACGTCGCCCAGGCTGCCATCTCGACCCTCGCCGCCGGAACCCATAGCATCACCGCAATCTATTCCGGCGACACCGCCACATCCCCCAGCGTCTCGAAGCCCCTCGTCCAGCAGGTCAACTACCCCATCACCATGCCCCCGCCCGGTTACACCATCACGGTCACGCCCGCCTCCGTCTCTCTCGTCACCGGGGCCGCCGCCAATCTCATCGTAACCGTCACGCCGCTCAGCGGCTTCTCCTCCGAAGTCGCCTTAAGCTGCAGCAACCTTCCCAACGAATCCACCTGCACCTTCGGCGACGCGACCATCCCCATCGGCGGTGGCACCACCACACTCACCCTGACCACCATGTCCCCGCACGACTGTAACTCCGACGTGCCCTATGGCGGTTTCGGCTCCTTACACCTTCCAGCTTCAATCTTCGGCAAAGGTTTGCGCTACGGAGTCCCCGCGCTCGCCGGAATGCTGCTCCTCGCACTCCCTTGCCGACGCCGCGTCCTGAAAGCCCTGCTCTCCCTCATAGCAGTTGTCGCCCTCACGAACCTGACCGGCTGCGGCAATCATTGCACCGACTTCGGCACCTCACCCGGCCACTACACCCTCAGAGTAGTTGGAGCCGCTCCTGCGGCAAGCTCCACCACGCCGACCGTTGCCATCAGCGTCGCACTCTCGGTAAATCTCTAGGAACGCAACATGTCCGGTTCTCCCTGCGCCTGCACAGCCGACGGCATGCCTAGCCTTAACAGAGCAATCAACGCTGGTGTCCCCATCGAAAACACACCAATCAACTGCAACGCCGGAAACCGGTTGTTTGTCACATACCGCACCGCCAGGAACGCATAAACCACCACCGGCAGCGCCTCGTAGCTCTTCGTCTTCGCCAGCCTGTATCCGAAGTTGCGAGAAAGCCAGCCCGTGATCCAGTAAACGAGAACCGTCGTCGCCAGCCATCCAACGTAGTTATGCCGTGGCACTCCGAAGTACGCCCCGCCCTTCTCCCAGACCCAGTTGCCGCTCAGGGCCATGCCGGGATCCATCTCCACATCCCACGCCGTCATCACGATCGCCGCCGTAATCGCATGAGCGCTGATCCCTGCAACCGAGTAGCGCGGCAGTCCTTCAAGCAGCGCCCTCGCCACCATCCACGATGGATAGATCATCATGAACCACGCCAGCGGAATCAGTACCGGCACAGGTCCCAGCTTCGGACCCAGCATCTCGCCGTAGTGGTAGGCCCCATAGATCCATCCGGTCGTCACGCCGATGTCTTCCATCAAGTAAGAGACAATCGCCGAGACGGCAAAAAAGATCGCCGCGCGCCTCCCACCTTCAAGCACCACGCAGTGCGTGATCGCGAAGACCACGAACACCAGCGTGAACCCAATATCTCCGATGCTCGGTAGATGGATCCAGGGCCACACCGCGCCCTGCAAGATCAGGTACATCGTCATCGAGAACGTCCCCCAGGACACCGCCTGTAATCCTCGCTCCATCTCGTCCTCCGAAGTAACTTCACGACACACAAAACGTATCAGGTCGCATCCGCTTCGCCCAGAAATCCGTAGGGGCTCACCATTTGGGTCCGCGCCTATCGCGCCTCTGTTCTCCGCAAAGGGGTAGGGTCGAACCTTACCGAGATCACAACGATGTCGTGAAGGAGACGCAAGTTAAATTCATCCCTTTGCGCATATCTTTCTCTACTCGAGAGAGGTCCCCTCTGCAATCGACACCAACCGGCCCTAGCGTTTGCTCCCGAAATAAAGAGCGGCCTCCGAAGAGGCCGCTCTTTTGTGCGCCGGACTGCACTCACGCGTAGATGCCGCGCTGCTTCGTCGTATAAGCCACGCGATCAATCGCCAGCATGTAAGCCGCGATCCGGTTATTCACTGAGTGGGTGGTGGCATAATGCACTACGTCGTCAAAGCTTGCCGACATGATCGTGTCCAGTCGCTGATTCACTTCCATCTCTGTCCAGAAGTACCCCATGCGGTCCTGCACCCATTCGAAGTAGCTCGTCGTCACTCCACCGGCATTCGCAAGAATATCGGGAATCACAAAGATCCTCTTCTCCTCAAGAATGTCGTCGGCCACAACCGTAGTCGGCCCATTCGCTCCTTCGCAGAGAATCCTGCACTTCAAGTCCGCAGCATTCCTGCTTGTAATAACGTTCTCTGTAGCAGCAGGAATCAGGATCTCGCACTCCCGCGTCATCAACTCATCCTTATCAACAGCCTCGCCACCGCCGAATCCGTTAATCGTACCCGCCCGCTTCCGGTGTGAAGTCAGGGACGGGATGTCCAGCCCCTTCTCGTTATAAAGCGCCCCATCGAACTCCACGATTCCGGTGATCGTGTAGCCCTTCTCGTACAGCAGCTTCGCCGCATTCGATCCCACGTTGCCGAATCCCTGGATGATTACCCGGCAGCCTTCCACCGGCAGGTTCAGATACTTCAGCGCCGAATCGCAAACCACTGAGATTCCGCGGCCCGTAGCCTCTCTTCGGCCCCTCGATCCGCCGATGCTTACCGGCTTACCCGTAACGACCGCCGTTACCGTCTGCCGCATGTGCATGGAGTAGGTATCCATAATCCACGCCATCGTCTGCTCGTCGGTTCCCATGTCGGGTGCAGGAACGTCTTTCTCTGGCCCCAGGAACTCGATCAGTTCCGCCGTATACCGCCGCGTCATCCGTTCGAGTTCACCCTGCGACATCTTCTTCGGGTCGCAGATCACGCCGCCCTTCGCGCCGCCGAATGGAATGTTCACCACGGCGCACTTCCAGGTCATCCACGAAGCCAGCGCCCTCACTTCATCGAGCGATACATCCGGCGAGTACCGTATCCCACCTTTCGCCGGCCCACGCGAGATTGAATGCTGTACCCTGTAGCCGGTAAACACTTCGATCGTCCCATCATCCATAGCGACCGGGATATGAACGATCAGTTCGCGCTGCGGATATCGCAGTACCTTCCAGATTCCAGGATCAAGGTTGAGTTTCCTGGCAGCTATATCGAATCGTGCCGCTTGTGCTTCCCAAGGATTCGTCTCCTGCTCAAGCGTCATGGGTTGAGTCGGAGCATTCATTACGGACATGGTGTTCCCCTTTGTCGTTTTTACTTCTGTCGTTCTTACTTCGATCGTTGGTATCAGCGATTCAGTGATCATCTTCTTTTCCTCTGCAGGTGCACGAATCGGCATCATGGGCGATTCGGTGCAGCGACTCGGAAGTATAGGCTTCAACAACAATGCTTTACAAACATCCAGGCACGTTACCGTCCCTTACTGAAGTGTCGCCCTAAGCTCCGATTGAGGTGGCATCCTGAGCGAAGTCCGACGAGCACTTTGCGCCGGACGAAGTCAAAGGATCATTGGTTCTCCCCCACGCGAATAAATCCAAAGCAACAGCTCTCTCTTCGATGCCCCAAGTATTCCCCTCGAACGCGCATTTATGATGAACAGGCGATGCCGAACCCGTCTCTCACCCATCCTTCCCTCCGCGAGTTCAAATCGCTCTCCAAATCACATACGCTCGTCCCGGTCTACCGGACTGTAGTCGCCGACCTCGAAACTCCCGTTTCGGCATTCCTGCGGATCGCCGCCGAAGCTCCCGAAGCCTTCCTCCTCGAATCCGTCGAAGGCGGCGAGCGCGTGGGCCGCTATACCTTCATCGGCATCGAGCCCTACAAAAAGATGGTCTCGCGCGGAACCTCCATCACCGTCGAGGAGGATCGCAAGCGCCGCATCTTCGAAGGCGACATCTTCGAAGAACTCAAATCCGCCCTCAGCGGCCACACCCCCGCCCGCCTTCCCGGCCTTCCGCCCTTCACCGCCGGAGCTGTCGGCTTTTTCGCCTACGACGTGGTCCGCCAGATCGAGCGCCTTCCCTCTCTTGCAAACGACGAACTCGGCGTCCCCGACGCTTGCCTCATGTTCTTCGATCAGGTCATTGCCTTCGACCATGTCAAAAAAGAGATTCACCTCATGGTCACTGCCGACCTCACCCGCCAGCCGCGCGAAGGCGCCTACGAACGCGCCGAAAAGCGCCTGAACAAGCTCGAAAGACGTCTTGCCAGCGCACTCCCGAAGCCGCGCCGCCTGAGCATCAAGGGCAAGCTAAAGATCACAGCCCGCACCCCCAAGGCCGCCTTCCTCAAGGCCGTCGCCACAACCAAGGAATACGTCGCCTCAGGCGATGTATTCCAATGCGTTCTCTCGCAGCGTTTCGACTGCGAACCCGGCGTCGACGCCTTCGACATCTACCGCGCCCTCCGCATCATCAATCCCTCGCCCTACATGTACTTCCTCCGCTTCGGCATGGAACCCGCCGCAGCCTCCGCGAAGACAAAGAAAACCGTAGCCCACATCGTCGGCTCCTCCCCAGAGCTGCTCGTCAAAGTGCATGGCCGCGACGTCGAGTACCGCCCCATCGCCGGTACACGCCCACGCTCTGCCGATGAAGCACAGGATCGCGCCCTCGAAGCCAGCCTTCGCGCCGACGAGAAGGAGGTTGCTGAACACATCATGCTTGTCGACCTGGGTCGCAACGATGTGGGACGCGTCAGCGAGTTCGGGTCTGTGCGCGTAAAAGATTTGATGTTCGTGGAACGCTACAGCCACGTCATGCACCTCGTAAGCTCCGTAGAAGGCAAACTCAAATCCGCCCTCGCCCCCATCGACGCATTCAAAGCCTGTTTCCCCGCCGGTACCCTCAGCGGCGCTCCAAAGATACGTGCCATGGAGATCATCGAAGAGCTCGAGCCCGCGCGCCGGGGCGTCTACGGCGGAAGCATTCTTTACGCCGACTTCAACGGTAATCTCGATTCTTGCATCGCCATTCGCACGCTCTTCATGAATGGTAAGCGGGGTCACATTCAAGCGGGCGCCGGCATCGTCGCCGATTCCGTCGCCGAAAACGAATATGCCGAGTGTGGCAACAAGGCCCGCGCCGTGATCCGCGCCATCGAACGCGCGCGCGGAGCCTGAGCCCTGCACCTCAGCCGCTACAGCCGGCATCCTAGCGGGCATGAAGGAAAGCAGCGAGGAGTCGCGCCAGGTTCCGGACACCGTTCAATCGAACATTCGTTCCGTCGCGGAGATGGAGATCTCCCTCGAGCGGAGCCGCAATCTAAGTGATCGCATCGCCGACCTGATTGGCGGCTTCTCGGGCAGCATGGCCTTCGTAGGTCTCCACGTTCTATGGTTCGTGGCCTGGTTTCTGATCAATACCGGTATTATTCCCGGTGTCCCCCGCTTTGATCCGTATCCGTTCATCCTGCTCGCCATGATCGTGTCGGTAGAAGGTGTCCTGCTGAGCACCTTCGTTCTCATGAAGCAAAACCGGATGCAGAAGCGCATTGATCTTCGCGATCAGCTGAATTTACAGATCGACCTGCTTGCTGAAAAGGAAGTTACCAAATCGCTGCAACTTCTCAACGCCATCTGCAAGCATCTTCAAATCGAAGGTATCGCCGCGGACGCGGAGTTGGAAGAACTGGCAAACAGCACATCGGTCGACATGATCGCCAGTCGGGTTCGGTCGGACCTCTCCGAAGTTTCAGCCGACCGGCATTCGAGCTGAGCGCAGTTCAGGATATGGACGGCTGGAAACGGTCCTCATGACCCTCTCTGCGCACGGTGACGATGTTGGTGCGAATTTTTCATAGATCTGTAGATGCTGTGTCCTCCCGCACACACTTTGAGAGGCAGCCCATGTCATCGACCAGGCACCATTTTGCTGTCGTGCCTTTTGCCGCAACGTACCTTATCTTTGCAGTTATCGCCGGATGCGGCGGTTCCGGGAGCACGACCTCGGCTCCCGTGACGCCAACCGCGCCCCCCACTCCGGCACTTACTGCAAGCAACAGTTTCTGTGTGACTGACAATCCTTTGTCCGCCTTTCTTCCCGAGACCCAGGGACCAAGCATCCTTCAGTTTTCGCGCACCGCGAATGGGGCAGTCTCTCCCGCTTCCACGATCACCGGGCCTGTCGGCTTGAACTTCGATGCCGTCACTGTCGATGCCGCGGGGACTCTTTATGCCGGCGGACGGCTCTTCAACGGGAGCACCCAATCCGGCCCGGAGATTGAGGTCTACACGGCAGGAGCCAACGGTACGGCGACGCCAACCCGCACCATCACCGCCGGCCTCAGCACATTGATTACAACCGGATCTTTTCGATGGCGACAGACAGCGCAGACAATTTCTACGTAGCCACCGACGTGGAAGTTGGTTCCGGTTCAACTAACCGCGCCTATGAAGGCATTGCGATCTACCCGGCAGGCACGACCGCCCCAACCAGGTTTATCGCGGGCGACGCGACGGGCATCCTGAACCCGACGCAGATTGCGGTGGACGCAGCCGGCAACATCTATGTGGCCAGTACAGGAATTGAAGCTGCTGGCGCCATCCAGGTCTTCGGTGCGACGGCGACCGGAAATGCGTCGCCGATCAGAACCATCACGGGTGCGGACACGACGATTTACAACACCCGCGGCATCGCCGTTGACGCGGCGGGAAACGTGTATGTCTCCACCATCTCCCTCGCACCCGCCAATGGACCGTACCTGGCCGGGACACCGAGCATCGTCGAATTTTCCGCCACTGCCGACGGCAATGTCGCGCCGATGAATGTCATTACGGGTTCGTCGGCCAACATAGCCACAATCGGAAACCTGCGCGTCGATAGCGCGGGCAATATCTTTGCTATCGGAGGCCCGGGAGTCGTCAAGTTCTCCACCAGCTCAACCGGCAACGTGGCTCCCGCGGCGGTGATCACCTCTGCGTCGGTGACGGCAGGGATCGGCGGCCCAAGCATCGCGTTGCAGTAGGAGCGTCTGTTGGTGAGTGTGGCGCTTGGTTCGTCGCCTGCTCTATCTCATCGACAACTGATCTCAATTCTTTTGCGACTCCGAAGCACTCGAAAAGACAGGGCAAGAGCCCCGCATACTCCTGCATCGTAGCGGTCAGGAGGGCTGATAGCAGCGCCCTCCGCAGAACCATACAAGGAGCAACACCGATGGCGACGTCACGATTTGAGAGCACAATTACAGCGCTGAAGCAGGGTGCAAAGGCACTTACCGTAGATAAGGCAGTCAGCAACATCGAGGGCTGGGAAGATTATCTTTCGAAGCACGATCATGACGGCGTAAAGCGCGTCGTGACCGATCTTGGCAAGCTGAAGAAGCTATTGCAAGCTGACGAGCTCGATGGGGAAGCCATCAAGAAGCTGGTACAGAAGCTGGGCAAAGAGACGACGGCCGTCGCAGGTGACGAAACAACCGGATCTGCGAAGCACATCAAGGATCTCGGCGCAGCCCTCTCTGAAGCCGCATAATCCATTCATCCAGGGCTTGCAGCATGGCGAGGAGAGCGCTTCTATCTCCTCGCCATTTCTGCGTCGCGTCCTTGACGATCAATGAACTTGTCCTCTGTAGCGCGGACGGTGTAGGTGTCTTCCTTGTGCGCCCGCAGGGAGCTCGACGTAAGATAAAGAAGCAGCCATGATCTTCGTCCTCGACAACTACGACTCCTTTACCTATAACCTGGTCCAATATATGGGCGAGCTTGGGGCAGAGATGGTCATCCGCCGCAATGATGAGCTCACCCCCGCCAAAGTCGAGGCGATGCACCCTGACCGGATCCTCATTTCGCCTGGCCCTTGCACCCCGCAAGACGCCGGCATCAGTATCGACCTCATCAAACATTTCGCCCGCCCCGAAGCTCCTCGCCGAGTTCCCATTCTCGGCGTCTGTCTTGGCCATCAGGCCATTGGTGCAGCCTTCGGGGGGAACGTCGTCCGCGCCCCGAAGCTGATGCATGGCAAAACCAGCGAAGTCGAGCACGATGGACGAACCATCTTTGCGGGTATTCCCTCTTCAATGACCTGCACACGGTATCATTCGCTCATCGTCGAAGATAAGGGTCTACCTGACGTTCTCGAAGTCTCCGCCCGCGCGGTCGCGGGTGATGGCGACGAACAGCACACCATCATGGCTGTCCGGCATCGCGAGCTGCCTATCGAAGGCGTACAGTTTCACCCCGAAAGCGTTCTGACCGTACACGGCAGAAAGATCATCGAAAACTTCCTGAGGATGTAATGGCATTGGCGACGGCGCGGCACCTAAAGCTGAGAAGATTCCTAACAGGAACCGCGATGCTCCTCTCTGCCTGCGCCGGTGCTCAACTCCAGGCTCGCGCGCAGATGCCGATCGGCACTGTCTCCACGCTGGATGCAACTGTGACCGGGGCAAATGCCACGGGCGATGACCGGGCGATCCTCGGAACTAACACCACCGTGGTCGCGAAAGATCGCGTCGCCTACGTGCAGCTCTTCCGGGGCGGCTCGGTGAGAGTCTGCGCCACCAGCGGTGTTCATCTCACAGCGGGAACTCCTTCAGCGGCGGCGGCAGACGCTCAGCCAGCAACGGCACACCCATCACCCAACCCACTGCCCAGCGACGCCGGATCGCCCGCGGCGTCTGCGGCATGGGCTCCGAACATACCGCCCCCGCTCATGATCGCACTCGATCGTGGCGCAATGGAACTCCGCATGGGCACGATCGCCGGCGACATCGTCATGACGCCCGACCTCCGCCTAACGTTCAACGGCGATGGTCAGCTTGATGTTCACATTCGCGTCACCCGCAATGGCGACACCTGCGTCGAAAACCGCGTAGCTGGCCTCTCCGGCCATCCAGAGCTACGCGTAGGCAGCCTCTTCGGCAACGAAAGCTACAACATCCTGCCCGGCCAGCACGTTCTCTTCGAAGGCGGCAATCTCCGCGAGGTGGTCGACAACGAAAGCTCTCCCTGCGGCTGCCCCGAGGCAGCCATCAAGCCTCCCGTTGCTGATGCGGGCGGAGTCTCGCTCAAGAGGGGCCCGGAGACACCGCCCGCTCCAGCCGCCGCCCAGCATCCTTTCCCGGCAGACGTCAGCCAGGGCCTTGCACCCCCACCACCCGTGCCGCAAGCCCCGGCCGGAGCGGTCCATACCCAGGTCGCAGCGACCCTCGTCTATCCGGAGACCTCACCAGCACAGGCTCCCAACGACGCAGCCGCAAAGCCAGCCACCCCCGTCCAAAAGTCTGGCTTTTTCCACAGCATAGGACACTTCTTCAAGCACATCTTCTAAGCGCCACAGCCAGGTTCCCTTCTCATCGAGTGTCATCCTGAGCTGACCCATCGCCAGCTCGTCCCTTCGAAAAGTCTGCGTTATGGAGCGAAGCCGTATCCAGCTCGCCTCTTCATCATCTGTCTCCTGAGCGGAGCAGATCACAATTCACCTTGATCTGCGCAGTCGAAGGACCTGCGGTTGCCTTTGCCGCTGCCTGTTCTCTGCGCCCCAACCCATCTGCTCCCCCCGTCCAGATGCACATTCACAGGAAGAACGTCACCCGCCCGCTGAGCTACAATCGTAAGGTTGCGCAGCCCGCCGTGATCCAATCCGGCGCGCTCAGCCAACTCTGGATTCACCACAATCCTCCAGAAACACACATTTAGAATCAGGGGTAATTTCTATGTCTATTCCCGCAACGCAGATGCGCCCGGGCATGATCATCAAGTACAACAACGACCTGCACATGGTCTTCTCGGTCGAGCACCGCACCCCCGGCAACCTGCGCGCCTTCATCCAAGCCAAGCTCCGCAACGTCCGCACCGGCGCCATGTTTGTCGAGCGTTTCCGCTCCCCTGATCCCATCGATCGCGTCTACGTGGACGAGATCAAGATGGAGTATCTCTACAATGACGGCGATGATTACTACTTCATGGACGACAAATTCGAGCAGACCATGTTGCGGCGCGAGACCCTTGGAGACGCAGTCGAGTACCTGATCCCGAACCTCTCGATAAGCGTAAGTTTTCACGACGGCAAGGCGGTCGGCATCGAACTCCCCACTCACGTCGAGATGACCGTCATGGAGACCGAGCCGGGCATCAAGTCCGCGACCGCCTCCTCCGTCACCAAGCCCGCCAAGATGGAGACCGGCCTCGTCGTCCAGGTTCCACCCTTCATCAACGAGGGCGAAAAGATCCGCGTCGACACCGCCGAAGGCGCTTACATGAGCCGCGCATAAGGGAACCAGGTTCAATGGTCATCCACTACATGGTCCGCGGCCGCGTCCAGGGAGTAGGCTTTCGCTGGTACGTCCATCGCGAAGCCGCCGAGCTTGCCCTCCACGGCTGGGTCCGGAACACTACGGATGGCTGCGTCGAGATTGTTGCCTCCGGCACTCCTGAGCAGATCGCCGAACTGAAGACCGCGGTAAAGAAAGGCTCACGCGGCAGCCGCGTCGACGCCGTCATCGAACACGAACTGGCCGAGACAGAAGCCACCGCTCTCGGCCCCTTTCAGATTGAAGGAGCCTGGTAAATGCAATCGAAAGAGAAGATCAACTGTGAGCCACTCAAGGAGTTGATCCGCACTGTACCCGACTTCCCCAAACCCGGCATCCTCTTCTACGACATCACCACGCTCCTCAAAGATAAGACCGGTTTCGCCCAGCTGATCGACGCCTTCGCCGCCTATTACATCGGCAAGGAGATCGACCTCGTCCTCGGCATCGAGGCCCGCGGCTTCATCTTCGGTCCCGCGCTCGCCTACCGCCTGAACGCCGGCTTCGTCCCCGTTCGCAAACCCAAAAAGCTCCCGGCCCAAACCGCCAAGGTTACCTACGACCTCGAGTACGGCACCGACTCTCTTGAAATCCACCTCGACGCGATAGAACCCGGTCAGCGCGTTGTCATCGTCGACGACCTGCTCGCCACAGGAGGCACGATGGAAGCTACGGTCAAACTGGTCCGTCAGCTCGGTGGAGAGGTCGTGGGGCTGGGATTTGCCATCGAACTCGACTTCCTCAAAGGTGCCGCAAAGTTCAAGGAGTACGACGTCTTCAGCCTCTTGCATTACAACGAATAGACAGTTCGCATTCCAATCCCCTCCTTTTTTTGTCATTCCCGCAGGGAATCTGCTTTTATTCACCGGCATCGCAGACCGGGTACACTGGTGCGATCATGACCTCAGCAGCTAAGTGGTTAATCTCAATTTGCCTCGCCAACCTTGCACATTCGTCGTATGCCGCCGACACCGCCGCACTCGCCAAACGCCTCCAAAACGCGGCTGAGAGCAGTTCGATTGACGATCCCACGCTCAAACCATGGCACTTGAAGATGACATTTCAACTCTTCGACACCAAGGGGATTCAGACTGAGGAAGGCACCATAGAAGAATGGTGGTCGGCCGGAAATTTTCGGCGGGTTTACACCTCTCCGTCATACACCGCAACGGAGGTGAAGCGGCAGAACGATCTCTATCGGACGAAGGACCAGCCTTCTGCTCCTTACCTTTTGGATCTGCTTCGTGATGAGATCGTTCACCCATTCACAAAAGCCGCCGAAGTGAATGACTCCGTTCCAGACCTGCGCGTGGAGAGTTTCGGCAAGGTAAAGCTCGACTGTATTATGCTCGACCGCCGGATCAAGAACGTCGCCTATCCCCCGCTGGGCTTGTTTCCAACATACTGCCTAGATCAGGACAAAGACCGACTTCGCATCTCGTACAGATACGGCTCGGAGAATGTCACACGAAATGCCATAGGATCCTTTCAGGGCCGGAGTGTTCCATCAGACGTTGCGGTTTCTGTAAGCGGAGCAACAGCAGCTAAAGCGCACATTGTAGCGCTGTCGGGATTTACTCTCGCCGATAACGACTTTGACCCGGACAACAGCCTTCAGCTCCAAAATGGGGATGCTGTTCGGATCGGTGCTGGCGAATTCGCTGGCTCAAAAATCTCAGGAGCAACACCTATCTATCCGCAAGAGGACAAGCAGAGCCACACCTCGGGCGCCGTCCATCTCCATGCTCTGATCGGTACGGATGGCCGCATCCACCAGCTATCGATCATAGACACTCCCAGCCCGACTCTCGCCATTTCAGCTTTATCTGCGGTCCGGCAGTGGGTCTACAAGCCATACCTGCTGAACGGGCTGCCTCGTTCCGTCGAGACGACGATCACCATAAATTACAACTTCGGCCCTGGATAGTTCGAGACTCCGCTGCATCTAAAAACCGTAACCATCAGATCATGAATCGGAGAAAGCAATGAAGTCCCACGGATACGCCGCACACGACCCCAAGTCCCCCCTCGTCCCCTTCGACTTCGACCGCCGCGAGCCCGGCTCGAAAGACGTCGTCGTCGAAATCGACTTCTGCGGCATCTGCCACTCGGACATCCACCAGGTCCGCGACGAGTGGGGCGGCTCCATCTACCCCATGGTCCCCGGCCACGAGATCGTCGGCCACGTCACCGCCATCGGCGCCGAAGTCACCAAGTTCAAGGTCGGCGACCCCGCCGCCGTCGGCGTGATGGTCGATTCCTGCCGCGTCTGCGACAACTGCAAAGCCGGGGCCGAACCCTACTGCGAAAAAGGTATGGTTCCCACCTACAACGGCAAGTTCTACGACGGCGAGATGACCTTCGGCGGCTACTCCAACAACATCGTCTGCGACGAGGCGTATACCCACACCATCTCGCCCAAGCTCGACCCCGCCGCCGTCGCGCCGCTGCTCTGCGCCGGCATCACCACCTACTCGCCCCTCAAGCACTGGAAGGTCGGCCCCGGCTCGAAGGTCGGCGTCGTCGGTCTCGGCGGCCTCGGTCACATGGCGCTCAAGTTCGCCCACTCCTTTGGCGCGCACGTTGTCCAGTTCACCACGTCGCCCAGCAAGGCTGAAGACGCCAAGAAGCTCGGTGCTGACGAAGTTGTCATCACTACTGACGCCGACGCCCTTAAGGCCCACGCCCGCTCGCTCGACTTCATCATCGACTGCGTCTCCGCCCCGCACGACCTTAACATGTATCTCGCCACGCTCCGCCTCAACGGAACGCTCTGCCTCGTCGGCCTTCCTGAAGTGCCGCTCGAAATCTCCGCCTTTTCCATGGTTGCCGACCGTCGTTCGCTCTCCGGCTCCATGATCGGCGGCATGGCCGAGACGCAGGAGATGCTCGACTACTGCGCCGAACACAACATCGTCTCTGACATTGAGATGACCACCGTCCAGGAACTCCCCGCCGCCTACGAGCGCGTCATCAAGGGTGACGTCAAATACCGCTTCGTCATAGACCTCAAGTCCCTCAACACCTAAGCATTAGGGATGTCATCCTTTGACTGCGTTCGGCGCGCACTGAGCAGCGAACACCGTCAAAGGACCTCGGCTCTTTACACCCGCGGAGCAGCCAGGTCTCCCTCTTGAGACCTGGCTGCTCCCGAAGGTGCGGCCTCTTTGTCACCGTGCCTTCGCTTCCAATCGACGCTACCTGTCACACGTGATGCTGATGTCGTCGGTCTGTCCATGTCGTCGAGCAGCATCTGCCAGCCCCGTCGCGCTCGCGCCCTCACGCAGCAGGGATTCGATCCCAGAAAACCCCAGCAGGTGCCGATCTTCATCCTGCGCCTCCGCGATTCCATCGGTGAGAAGCACCGCAACATCACCGGCAGACAGCTGCAAGCTCACCTGTTCATAGGTTGCATCCTCGATGAGTCCGAGCGGAGTCGACCCCCCAAAGGGCACCTCGACGCCGTTGATGTAAGGGGAAAGATGTCCGGCATTAGCCATCAAAAATTTACCTCCGGTCTCCAGACGGATCGCGACGCAGGTGGCGAACCCCTCATATGTGCTTTCAAGAAGGATACGGTTCAACGCGCGGAGAATCTCCTCGGGCGCTTCGGAGATGCCACTGATCGTGCGCAGGGTGCCAACCATCATGCTGACCACCATCGCAGCGCCCAGTCCCTTGCCACTTACATCTCCGATCACCACCAGCGTTCCACCTCCCTTCAGTGGAATAATCTGGAAGAAATCGCCTCCAACCTCCATTGCGGGGTAGTAGACGCTTTCAAACGTGAACCCCTCGATCGACGGCAGCTTCTCCGGGATCATCAGGCGCTGCACCTCATGGGCAGCAGCCATCTCACTCTCCAGTGAAGCCTTCTCGACCTGCGTTCTTACATAGCGCTTGCCCTCGGCAACAAACACATACACAAAGCCCACATAGCCCAGCACTACCGACGTGATCATTGCTAGTCCGTCGAAAGTAAGCCGGCTTCTCAGTCCCGTTGTCTCAGCCGCGCTAAGCTGGGTCAACTGTCGTTCCCCGGGAAATCTATTACCCAGCCAGGTCATGACCAGGAATTGCACGAGGAACAGAGGAACCGAGACCTTCCAGGATCTGCTACGCATGGTGATTCCGCTGACCGCATAGCCCACCGCGAAGAGGCCGGACACGAGAACGGACAACGCAAATTTGATCTCAGGTTGACGGCCCATCGCCATCACGTCGTTCGTCAAGCCGATAGTGGCAAAGACGAAGAAGACGCCGAAAAGAAAAATCAGCCTCGACCTACGCGGAGTGGTGCTCCATGCGTTTGGAGAATTCATGAAATCTAAGGTAATCCCCAGCGATCTTCTTGATCAGCGGGATAAAAGGAAGCCACGACCGGCGCAGGTTCTTTAGACGTCGTATAGCCAGGGGGGAACTTGCTACAGCACCGTATGCTCTGGCGGCATCACCACCGGCCCGGCATTATCCGCCGGAAGTCTTCCAAACACCCGCTCCGGCTGAATATCGTCGTTGATGACCGGCAGCGACGGCAGTTTGTCCGTGCTCCCCGCCTCTTTCACCACGGCGTTCGCATGTTCGAGCACCTCGTCGACGGTCATCGTGTACATCTCGCGCCCATTGTCGTAGCCCGTTTCGATAATCGACTTCAGATATCTCCCTGCAAGCTGCGCCGCAAGGTAGTCGGTGATAACCTTCCCGTTCTGCCGCTTCTGTTCCACCCACGCGACATTCGGCAGCGCGATCCACACCGCCCGCCCATTCACGGCAAACCGAACATCCGTCGCATCGGCATGGCGAGTAGCAATGGCAACGACGGTCCCCTTCCACGTACAGTGGAGTTCCTCGTCGGTCCAGCGGTCGGTCACTTTAAAGTCTTCATACATGCCAATAGCTTACCGCAGTTCACGATCTTCCCATCCCCACGGTCCCGCGGTCTGCCTGTCTTCCCGCAGATAATCTGCGTCTTCTTTTTTGCCACCGGAGATCCGGCAGCCCCCTGTCGCCAGTCGTTCACAACCGGACGATCATCTTTGAAAATGAACAGTCGCCGCATTCGCGGTGCTCCATATCTCTGTACGAAAAGCGAACCCCCTCAACCACTTGAGACTCGCCCCTCCACGGCAGCAGAATTGCTCATCTTCCGCTTGTCACCAGGAGGCCCAGCATGCCCGACTTCGAACGCATCCGCGACGTCATCTCCGGCCCCTTCAGCCCAGGCATCATCGACCAGCGTCTCGCCGCCGGCTGGCAGCTTCTCTCCATGGAGTGGCGTCGCGAACTCCCCTCCCTCGAAGCTCCCACCGCCGGCGCCTTTTCTGACGACATTCCCTACGGTCTCCGCATCTCCGACGACTGCCTGCGCCTCGAAGTCGACCCTTCTGAAAACCAGGTCCTTCAACAGATGATGAATCTCCTCGCCCAGGACTTCCCTTACTCCAGCATCGTCAGCGACCTGAACGAAAAAGGCTTCCGCACCCGCAACGGGAGCCCTTGGACCCGTGTCGCCGTCTTCAACATGATGCCTCGCCTCATTGAAGTCGGCCCTCGCCTCTTCAATGAAGAAGACAGAAAGCGCCGCCATCCATTACCGGTCGAACCCTGACCGACCAGATCGTGCGCAACCTCCGTCGTTGTCAAATTCAGTTGTCCTTACTTCCCCCATGCGCTATCCAGCACCAGGTCCCGCTCCCGCGTCTTATCCTTCTCCGCCAGCGGCTGCGCATTCAAGTACATCACTGGCCATCCCGCATCCTTGCTATATGCCGGCCACTTTGGCAACCCACCCCCATTTGGATCGCCCGTCTTTGCGAAGTTCGTCCAGTACAGCTGCATCTGCTTGCTCAACGTCCGGTCCTCCGGAGTCCACTTGAAATCATCCAGCAGGTCAAAGCTTCCGAACACATACGCTATCTCACCCGAGTGATACGCAGCGTTCCCCGCCGCATGGAATCGGTCCGCCGGAACGATCTCATCGAAGCGATAGCGAAAGACCGGCTGCTTGCCCGTCGTCGCCTGCGCCTCAATCCACTTCCAGGTTGAGAAGGCAATGAACGTATCCGCAGCAAGATCGGAGGCCGCCCTGATTGCCTGCGTGTCATCGCTAGCGGCGTAAGCAGCAAGCATCTTCGAAGCGTTGTCGCCAAATTTGTCATTCACCGTCTTCTGAAAGCTCTCCATAGTCGTCGTAGACGAAACCCCACCCTCGTCGTGATTCCATCCTGCCAGCAGAGGAACATCGTTCTGTTTGCCAGCCGCGAAGATCGCCGGGACGCTCTCCGGGAGCAGGTACCCGTCAACATCAGCCCCGAAATGGGCGGTCTCGCCCTTGGAGTTCTTCTTTTTCGACTCTTCCAGCAGTTCCTCCGCCGGGACGGCCCGCAGCAGACTCACCGAATCCATCGCCATCACCTCATGCGCAAACGCGGCGCCCCGTTCTTCAGCAACCTGCCTCTCCGGAAATCCAGGACCGGCGCCATGGAACGCTCCACCGCTCTCGCCGATCGCCCGCTGAAGCAGCCCTTTCGCCAGCGGCGAAGCCATCTGCGCATTGACTGAGAACGATCCCGCGCTTTCACCGAACAGCGTTACCTTGCCAGGATCGCCCCCGAAGGCTTCGATGTTTTCGTGAACCCAGCGCAGCGCCGCTGTCTGGTCGAGCAACCCATAGTTCCCGGAGGAGTGATGCGGCGACTCCGCTGAGAGGTCCGGATGCGCGAAGAACCCGAAGATTCCCAGCCGGTAGTTCAACGTCACCACCACAACCCCGTTCGACGCAAGCACCGATCCCTCCTGCCGCGCCTCCGACGTGCCTCCGCCCTGGAAACCACCGCCATAAATCCACACCATCACCGGCAGCTTCTCCTTCTTATCTTTCGCTGGAGTCCAGATATTCAGCGAGAGGCAATCTTCGCTCTCGCCCGGATCATGGAAGATCATGTCGTCGAAGACATGCCCCTGCATGCAATGGGACCCGAACTCGGTTGCAGCGCGCACACCCTTCCACTTTGCCGCCGGCATCGGCTCCCGCCAACGCAGCTGATCGACAGGGGGAGCGGCGTAGGGAATGCCCAGGAAAGCCTTTACTGCTCCTTCCTGTTTCCCTTCCACCTTGCCCAGCTTTGTCTTTACCTGCAAACCCTTATCTTCCGCGCGGGCAAGTCCCGTAGAAAGAAGAAGAAACAGCGCCATCGCCAGACCTACAGAGACAAACGACCCCACATGCGTAAACGATTTCATCTTCGAAAACTCCTGTCCATATCGACTGCGAAAGTCTATCCTCTCGAACCTGCCCTGCGCCAATCTGTACATCCTCCTGTTCACGGATCCGCCGCGAAAAGAACCTGTTATCCCGGGCGAAGTTCGTCGCGTACTTGCGGCAAACGGATTTGGAAGCCCCCCGAAGGAGATCCCAAAGCCATAAATCCGCGAACCTTCTGCCTCGAATCGTGCAGCACCGAACTGAAATGCCCTCTAGGAACCCGCACCGTCGCAGCCTATAATGATGTATGGCAACCGTTCACCCAGCCTCTCCCGAGGCTGATCTTCAGAAAGTCGAGACTCGGGCCTCCGCAAAGCCCAAATCCGCCGCTTCGGATGAGACGTCAGAGACTGGTTTCGACTTAGAAGCGGCCCTGCCAAAGATCGAATCTTCCCGCCAGAGAGCAACGAAGACTTTCGCAAAAAAAGGCGCGCCCACGCCTGAAGCCGCAGTGATCCCCGGAACCGCCGCCTTCGCCAAACCCACCGGCACCCTTCTTCCAACCGCCCCCATTCTCACGACGGTCGACAGCGCCGCCGGTTGTCTCTCCGGAAGCACCCTCGCCGAGATCGCAGTCGTCGACCGCGACTTCGAGACCCTCCTGGCCACCGTCCACGCCAACCGTCCCGGCGACGACCTCGAGATCATCCGCAAAGCCTGGCAATTCTGCCTGCAGCAGCACGAAGGCCAGAAGCGCGCCAGCGGCGAACCTTACATCATCCATCCGCTCGAAGTCGGCCAGGTCCTCGCCGAGCTCAAGATGGACTCCACCGCCATCGCCGCCGGCCTCCTGCACGACGCCGTTGAAGACACCCCCGTCACCTCCGCCGAGATCGCCAAACGCTTCGGCGAGCAAGTCGCCCACATCGTCGAAGGCGTCACTAAGCTCGACAAGATCAAGTTCGCCAACCGCGAAGACCACCAGGCCGAGAACATCCGCAAGATGCTCCTCGCCATGGTCACCGACATCCGCGTCGTCATCATCAAGCTCGCCGACCGCCTGCACAACATGCGCACGCTCGAGCACCTGAAGCCCGAGAAGCAGCAGAAGATCGCCCGCGAGACCCTCGACATCTACGCGCCTCTCGCACATCGCCTCGGCATGGGGAAGCTCCGCGGCGAACTCGAAGATCTCGCCTTCAAATACACCGACTCCTTCGCCTACACCCAGCTCACCGCCGAGGTTGACGCTCTCCGCGGCGAAGGCGAGACCTTCCTCACCAAGATCGTCTCCGAGGTTGAAGCAAAGCTCCGCGCCAACAAGTTGAGCGGCCGCGTCGAGTCGCGCATCAAGCGCCTCTACTCCATCCAGCAGAAACTCGCCTCGCAAAAGATTCCCGTCGAGCAGGTCTACGATCTCCTCGCCATCCGCGTCATCTGCAATACCGTTGGCGACTGCTACGCCATCCTCGGCCTGCTGCACAGCACCTGGACGCCCGTCCCCGGCCGCATCAAGGACTTCATCGCCACCCCGCGACCCAACCTCTACCAATCCCTCCACACCACGCTTATCGCTCCCGGCGGCCACCAATTCGAAGTGCAGATCCGCACCGAAGACATGCACCGCGTCGCCGAAGAAGGTATCGCCGCGCACTGGAAGTACAAGGCCTCCGACTCCGTCACCGCTAAGGATGAAGCCCGCCTCGCCTGGGTCCGCCAGATGATGGAATGGCAGCGCGAGATGACCGACCCCAACGAGTTCATGTCGACTCTCAAAGTGGACCTGTATCCCGAAGAGGTCTACACCTTCACCCCCAAAGGCAAGGTCGTCGTCCTCCCCAAAGACGCCAGCCCCATCGACTTCGCCTACGCCGTCCACACCGAGGTCGGCAACACCACCATCGGCGCAAAGGTAAATAACCGCATCGTCCCGTTACGCACAAAGCTCCGCAACGGCGACATCGTAGAGATCACCACCCAGACCGGACATGCCCCCAGCCGCGACTGGCTCAGCTTCACCAAGAGCAGCCGCGCCCGCAACAAGATCAAGCATTGGATCAACGAGCACGAGCGTGAGCGCGCCATCGAGATCGGCAAGAAGCTCCTCGAACGCGAAGCCCGCAAGTACAAGGTCTCGTTCAACAAGTTTGAAGAGAAGGACTACATCCGCGTCGCCGCCGACTACGGCCTCGGCACCGAAGCGGAACTCCTCGCCGCTGTCGGCTTCGGTCGCTACTCGGCCCGCGTCGTCCTCAACAAATTCGAACCCGGGTCAACCATGGCGGTCGAACCAACGCCTGCCGAGGGCACCGTTGAGCACACGCCCGGCCAGATGTCCGAGACCGTCAAGAAGGTCTTCTTCGGCAAGGGTTCCGACTCGCTCCAGGTCGAAGGCCAGGATGACCTCCTCGTCTACCGCGCCCGCTGTTGCAACCCGATCCGCGGCGAAGAGATCATCGGCTACGTAACCCGCGGCAAAGGCGTCGCCGTCCACGCCAGAAGCTGTCCCAACGTCCAAAACCTCCTCTACGAATCCGACCGCCGCATCCAGGTCGAATGGGCCGCTCTCCCCGACCCCAAGAACCCCGGCGCCCCCAAGCCCGACACCTACCCCGTCCGCCTCACCGTCCTCTGCGAAGACCGCCCCGGCATCCTCAAGGAGTTCACCGCCATCATCGCCGACGACGGCACCAACATTCGCTCAGTCGATTCGAAGCCGACCCCCGACGGCAACGCCATCGTCGACTTCGTCGTAGAAACCGTCGACGTCCGCCATCTCAATAAACTGGTCCTGAACCTCCGCAAAGTCCCCGGCGTGCGTGAAGTCCACCGCGTACAAAAAATCTAGCCCCGACAGGAACGTGGTGTCGCCCAGAGAGCCTCCCTTAAGGCTCGTCATCTCGACCGGAGCGAAGCACCCCTGCATCTCGCTTTGCCTTCACTCTTAACCGCTCCTGTTTATCATTCCCGCAGGGAATCTGCGTTTGCACTTGCCGTTGCCTGTTTCAATTCCATTACTCAACAGAAGTGTCATCCTGAGCGAAGCTAATCACAGCTCCATCGTGATTTGCGCAGTCGAAGGATCTGCGGTTGACCTTAGCTGGTGTCCCATATCTCGCTTCCGAGACGTGGCATCCTGCGATCCAAGATTATGCTTGAAGACAATGATTACAAGGGTGTCGATTGACTGTAACAAAATAACGGACTGGGCCTCCTTTCACAAGGAGTTCGCGCGAGTCTTTGGTTTTCCAGATTTCTACGGCAGGAACATGGATGCGTGGATCGACTGCTTGACGTCGTTAGACGCGCCAGAGGATGGCATGTGCTCAGTGCATTGTGAACCTGGCTTCGTGGTAACTCGAGCTTTCGAACGTCACTGCCTTCGCGAACCGCTGCCCGGAACAATACAACGCCGTCATTCAGTGCTCAGCCTTTGTGAACTGGCGACGACTTGAGCTGGGTGCTCCATCAGTATTGGCGCTGAGTTTTAAGTTCTAGGGTGTTCTCGATCATGCAGCAGTGAATCCTGCCTACCCGCCACCGCCTGCAACGCCACCCGCCTAACCTTGATCGTGCTCTCCGCTTCCGCGTCTGCGCAATGTCATAGGCCGACTGCATCCGCATCAGCTTGTCCATCTTCACACCGAACGCCTTCTCAATCCGCAGCGCCATATCTCCCGACAGATCAGCCCTCGCATTGAGCAGGCTCAACAAAGCCGGCCGCGAAACACCCAGCGCAACCGCAGCAGATGTCACCCTCAACCCGGCAGCTTCAACAATCTCCCTCGAGATAAAATCACCGGGATGCGAAGGATTCTTCATCGCCATAACGCTTTCCCAATCGTGCAAGCATCTGTAGCCCGTAGCCTAACACCTGTCGACATCGACCGGTCATTTCGACACATCCGTCCTTGACTTGCGGCGCAGGATATCGGATAACAAGAGTGTTACCGCACAATTAAATTCACTCGAAACGCATCTCCAGCGGACGAGTGTTTTCCGGAATCGGCCTCCAGGCTTTCTCCAAAGGGATCTGCGTACCTTGAAGTCCGCACCTGTTTTCTAGTCATCGGTTTCCCTCAACGTGAGTACTTCCTTGAGGGACTCCCGCGCATCGGTCGATACGTTAACTCAGGGTTACTCCCGCGGAGGGAATACGTGGTTCGGAATCTGAACAAGCTCGCTTTCGCTCTCATTGTCATACTCACTGTTCCGATCTTCGCGCTGCAGCCGACAGTGCATCACCCACTCGACGCCCTCACCTCAGAGGAGTACACGAAGACCTACAACCTCCTCCAATCCGCCGGCAAGCTTGCGGAAAAGACAATCTTTGCCAGCGTCCTTCTCCGCGAGCCTCCGAAATCCGAAGTCATGACGTGGAAGCCCGGCAAACCCATGCCCCGCAAAGTCGACGTCGTCCTCCTCACCGACAACAAGAGCTACGAAGCCGTCATCGATCTCACCGCCAGCAAGCTCGAGTCCTATAAGGAGCTGAAGAACTATCAGGCTCCCATGACCGAGACCGAGATGCACTCCTTTGACGACATCCTTAAGAAAGATCCTCGAGTTGTTGAGGCACTCACGCAACGCGGCATCACCGACACCCGCCTCGTCACCTGCTACGTCACGCCCGCCGGATATGTCGGCCTCGAAGAGCAGGTCGAAGGCAAGCGCATCGGGTGGGGCGGCTGCACCTACACCGCTAACGCCAAGTACGCTTGGGACCGCGAGGTCCCCGGCATCTTCTTCGTCGTCGACATCGCCGACAAGAAGATCGTCCGCTTCACCGACTACGGCGGAGGCCCTCTGCCACCCACCACCAGCATCTACGACGCCGACGGTGGCCCTGCGCTTCCCGGCACTCAGCCCATCCTGATCTCGCAGCCCAACGGCCCCAGCTTCACCATCAAAGATGGCGAGATCACCTGGCAGAACTGGAAGTTCCGCTTTCGCCTCGATCCCCGCGTCGGCCCCGTCGTCAATCTTGTCACCTACATGGACGCGGGCAAGCCCCGCTCCGTAATGTACGAAGGCGAGCTCTCCGAGATGTACGTCCCGTACCAGGACCCCGAGGAGACCTGGAACTCCCACGTCTTCCTCGACGCCGGGGAGTACTTCACCAACACCGGCTCGGGCGGCATCATCAAGCCATTGCTTGCAGGCGTCGACTGCCCGGCCTACGCGACCTTCTTTAGCGGGACTTTCACCCATGACAACGGGACTCCGTATGTCCGCCCGCAGCTCGCCTGCCTCTTTGAGCGCGTCAGCGGCGACCCCGCATGGCGGCACTGGGATGAAGACACCTACGCCGTCTCCGGCCGCCCTACCCGCGAGCTCGTCTTCCGCACCGTCGCCACCGTCGGCAACTACGACTACCTCTTCGACTGGCGCTTCGAGCAGGACGCCTCCATCACCGTCGGCGTCGGAGCCACCGGGATACTTGAAGTGAAAGCCGTCCCCGACCAGCGCGCCGATGGCAAGAAGTCGCCCGGCATGGCAGGCACCGACACCGACGGCAAGCCCGTCGAGTTCGGCCAGCTCGTCGCCCCCGGCACCAGCGCCGTCGATCACGACCACTACTTCAGCTACCGGCTTGATCTCGACGTCGACGGCCCGAAGAACTCCCTCATGGTCGACAAGCTCGTCCCCTTCAAACTCCCCGACACGGCGCTAGGCCGCAAATGGATCTGGGCGATGAAGCCCGAGATGATCGGCACCGAAAGCGACGCAAAATTCAACGTTTCGCTCGATCACCCCGCCATGTACCGCTTCGCCAATGATGGCGTAAAGAACGCCCTCGGCCAGAACACCAGCTTCGAGATTATGCCCGGCGAGACCGGCATCAGCCTCCTTCCGGCAAGCGAGTGGCCCCAGAAGCGCGCCGGCTTCTCCGAGCACAGTCTCTGGGTCACCCCCTACGACCCCACCGAGCGCTACGCCTCCGGCGTCTACGTCATGGGCAGCAAGGGCGACGACAGCCTGCCGCAATGGACGAAGCAAAACCGCAGCATCATGAACACGGATATCGTCGCCTGGTACACAGTCGGCTTCCACCATGTCCCGCGCCCCGAAGACTGGCCGCAGATGCCGATCATGTGGCACACGTTCTCGCTACGCCCCTTCCAGTTCCTCACCAAGAGCCCAACCATGGACCTCCCCATGGTTCCTTGAGTACGCTTCTGTAATTCCGCAGTCCGCCCCACCCAACCAAGAGTTGCGTCGAGCCCGCGAAGCCTCGACGCAACCATCGCTCACACAAGCAATAAACAGAGTGAAGTGTCATCCTGAGCGCAGCAAAATCACGGCCTCATCGTGATTTTGCGAAGTCGAAGGAACTGCAGTTGCACTTGCCGTCGATGCTTTCAACAGAGTGAAGTGTCATCCTGAGCGCAGCAAAATCACAGCCCCATCGTGATTTTGCGAAGTCGAAGGATCTGCGGTTGCACTTGCCGTCGACCCCTCGCGAAGCGAAGCCTGACAACGCTACTCAATTGCCACTGAGAACAAAAGTCCGCACAAGATCCAAATGCACCCATCCCCATTTGAATGAGGTTACGCCTATGCATCTCTCCGGCCGCGCATCACTCCGCTTCGCGTTCCTCATCCTCCTCAGCGCCTTCGCCGCAACGCTCCAGGCCCAATCCACCTTCGGCACCATCCTCGGCACCGTAAAAGATGCCACCGGCGCCGTCGTCCCGGGAGCCACCATCACCGTCACCAACAAGGGCACCACCGCCCAGCGCACCGCCACCAGCGATGGCAGCGGCGAGTTTACGCTTTCGAACATCGATGTCGGCAACTACAGCGTGACCATCACCGCCGGAGGCTTCGAAAAGTACAGCCTTCCTGAGCTCGCCCTCACCGCCCGCGAATCCCGCCGCATCGACGCCAGCCTCAAGCTCGGCCAGTCCGACCAGACCGTTACCGTGGAAGAGCTCGCCCAGAACGTCATTACCACCGAAGTCTCAAACCTTGCTCAAACAAAAGTCGGCGAGGAGCTCGTCAGCCTCCCAGTAGCCATCTACTCGCGTTCCACCGGCTCCACCAGCCCCATCTCCACCCTCACCACCGAAGCCGGCGTGCAGACGGACGACAGCGGCAACCTGGACATCATGGGCGCAACACCGGCGCTTCTTAGCGTCACCATCGACGGCATCAGCAGCGTCGGCGTCGAGTACTCCGGTCCCATCAACGAGATGTTCCCCTCCTTCAACTCCATCGAAGAGATCCGTGTCTCGGAGTCCAACAATAACGCCGAGTTCTCCGGCGTCGCCGACATCACCACCGTTTCGAAAGCCGGCACCAGCAAATACCACGGCGGCGTCTTCGAAAATCTTCAAAACACCGCCATGAACTCCGGCGACCCCTTCCAGGTCACCAAGACCAAGATCCAGATGAACGACTTCGGCGGCACGCTTGGCGGCCCCGTGAACATCCCTCACCTCTACGCAGGTCGCGACCGCAGCTTCTTCTTTGCCAGCTTTGAAGCCCTCCGCCTTCCGCGCGAAACGCCCATCGTCACCAGCGTTCCCACCCTTGCCATGCGCGGCGTCGGCGGTTACTCCGACCTCACCAGCTACCTCACTCAACAGTGCGCCAACGACAGCGAATGCCCCACCGACGGCCTCAACTCACTCAACTCCGGCAACGCAACGCCCTGCCCGTCCGTCACACCCGGCGTCCTTCCCATCTGTGGCCCCGATGGCATCACCCCCATCGACTACACCCACGTCCCCGTCAACACCATCGCCTCCAACATGTTGACCTACCTGATGCCGCTGCCCAACTCCGGCTCGCCCGATTCCTTCACCAACAACTACCGCACCAACTTCCCCTCACCCATCTCCGCCAATCAAGGCGACATCCGCCTCGACCAGACCATTACCAGCAAGCAGAACATCTTCGCCCGCTTCTCCTACAAGAATCGCCAGGTGACCTCCGCCCCGGACACCAGCTGCACCTTCAACTTCTGCCAGTCGGCAGGCAGCCCGCTGCAAGGCTCGTACAACATCCCCGAGATTGACGAAGGCCTCACCTTCGCCTACAACTACATCTTCACGCCCAAGCTCTTGAACGAATTCCGTGGCGGCTACAACGCGCAGCACACCTCCACCACGCAGAGCTACAGCACCGCGCAACTCCTGCAACAGACCGGCCTCACCGTCCCGCAAACGAACGTGAACTGGGCCGAAGCCCCACAGCTTCTCATCAACGGATTCATGGCCACCGGCGGCGGCAACCCAACCCGCCAGCGCAGCCAGACCGTCGAGCTCCTCGACAACGTCACCTGGAACAAGGGCCATCACAACTTCAAGTTCGGTGCCGACTTCAAGCGCCTCACCGACCACGACGACAACGTCTTCGGTAACTACTCCAGCGGCTGGTATGTCTTCGATAGCTCCTCCGACGTCGGCGCCTCCATCGGCGACCCCTACACCGCCTTCCTTCAGAGCTATCCCGACTACACCGAAGCCGCCACCATCAACAAAGCCACCATGGATGGCGTCGGCTACTCCTACGCCTTCTACGGCCAGGATGATTGGAAGATCACCCCCAACCTCACCCTGAACCTCGGCCTGCGCTACGAACTCCATCCGCCCCTCAAGGAGACGAACTACAACACCGCCTTCTTTCTTCCCGACTACAACGGCCCCGGCACAGACGGCTCCTCCGTCCACGGCGCAGTCGTCGTCCCCAACGCGCAGGCCGAGTCCTTCGAGTCACAGGACTTCATCGGAGCCATCTCCCCCACGCCCACCTTCACCGCCGCCCAGGCCGGACTGCCGCAGTCCCTTCGCTACACCTACAAAAACGACTACGGCCCACGCATCGGCTTCGCCTGGCGTCCCTACGGCAACGACAAAACAGTTCTCCGCGGCGGCTGGGGCCGCTTCATCGAAAGCCCCCTCGGCTTCTCACTCGTCTCCGGCTGGGCCGTCCACGCCAGCTACGTCGGCATCTACAACCAGGATTATCAGGACGACGGCGTCACTCCGCAGCTCTCCCTTGCCAACGCCTTCCCGGCCTCCTCACAGGGCAGCCTCGCCGGCACCGCTGGCTTCTACTACGCCTTCCCCATCCACTACAAGGACCCCTCCGTCCAGCAATGGAACCTCACCGCCGAGCAGGACCTTGGCCACGGCCTCGGCGCACGCTTCTCCTACGTCGGCAGCCACGGCACCAACCTCGAAACCTTCGTCGACCTCAACCAGGTCCACCCCAACACCACCGGGTACACCAACCAGGCACTCTCTTATCCGCTCTGGAGCGTCATCCAAAGCGTCGAGAATCTCGCCACCAGCAACTACAACAGCGGCACCGTCGAGGTTTCACGCCACAGCGGCAAGAATCTCACCTTCGACGCCAGCTACACCTTCACCCGCGACATCTCGAACGCCGCCGGAGCCACGCCAAGCGGCTTCGCCGGCTCAGGCGGGAACTTCGTCACTGACCGCTTCAACCCCGGCCTCGACTACGGCAACGTCAGCTACGACCGCAAGAACCGCTTCCTCGTCACCTATCTCTACGATCTTCCCTTTGGCCACGGCCAGCGCTTCCTACCTAACGCCGGGGCACTAAACGGCTTCATCGGCAACTGGCATCTCGGCGGCGTTACCGTCCTCCAGAGCGGCCCGTTCCTCACGCCCTACCAGGCCACCTCGGACCCTGCCGACACCAACATCCTCACCACCATCGGCCAGACCCGCGCCGACATCGTCCCCGGCCAGAACCTCTACGCCACCAACCGCAACGTGAACCAGTGGCTCAACCCGAACGCCTTCGCCATCCCCGCCAACGACCGCGGCTACTTCGGCACCGCCCGCGTCGGCAGCGTCGTCGGCCCCGGAACCGCCGTCTTCTCCACATCGTTGCGCAAGGACATCCCCGTCTACGAACGTATGAAGCTTCAGCTCTCGATCGAAGCCGCCAACGTCTTCAACCATCGCAACTACGAGCCACCGAACATGCAGGTCGACGTCCCCCAGTTCGGCTCTATCACCGCGCTCCAGACCGCCGAGGGCGCAGGTCCGCGCAGCCTCGAACTAGCCGGCCGCATTAACTTCTAACCGAACGCACACATACTTTGCTTGTCATTCCCGAAGGGAATCTGTTTTCAACCCATGAGCTGCAAAGCAAGACCGCTGGCTTCCGAAATCGACGGTACAGAGATGATAATGTGGTGATCTCCAAATGCGTTTGAGCATTCGGGTTCTCCCAGTTTCTTAGTTCTCCCAGTTTCTTAGTTCTCCCAGTTTCTTAAAGGAAGAGTAAGAGATGCGTGTAGGAAGGGTCTTTGCTACTTCCGTCGTCGGCGTTGCAAGCCTGATCGTGATCAGTGCTGCGGTCATTGCCGCGAAGTTGTTTATACCGTCACGGAACGGAGCCCAGCAGAATGTTTCACCGCCCGCCGGTCAACAGGCTATTTCACCCGTCGGGGACATGCTTCTCTTATCTGAATCAAGTGGAAATTCATCTTTCCTTTACCGGAAAACGCTATCTGACGGAACGAAACAACGCCTCTCGTCCGCAAGGGCCGGCATCGAGTCCGAGGCAAGCTTTTCACACGATGGTAAGTTCGTGGTCTATTCCTTTGCGCCTGCGCCGGAGTCTAAATCGTCGATTTGGATCGTGAGCATCGATGGACAGAACTCCCGCGTTATTACCAGCAGCGGCAAGGATGCGCTCCATCCAGTCTTTTCCCCTGACGATTCTAAAGTCTTTTACGCTGCATCAAGCTTCACCGGTAATTACTCTCCGATTGTGCGGCCTAGTCGCCACGATTGGGATGTGTTTTCCGTTCCTGTTCACTTTGATGTAAAGGTTACGGGCGCAGCATCCGTACAGATCACTCACGCGAACTTTTACAACCTGCAATCGTTGGACGTGACGGCTGACCCGCTCAATGTCGGCGGAACTAAGATCCTCGTGAGCACAACCGGCTATCCAATTGGGGCGCTCCTTGAAGAGTTCAATTTGGGTGACACAGGCCGAGACAAGATCTTTCAACCACATGTGCCGGGTGAATCATCGGTAGGACCGTCGTTTGGCGAAGCGCGTTTCACCAGTGGCGGCATGGACATCTTGTTCCTCGCCGCCTCAAACGCTTCGGGCGGGAACTACGACTATAACGTTTATTCGATGAGTGACATAACCGGCGGCGAAATCAAGCAACTCACACACCTCAAGGGGATGACCACTGAATTGAGAGTCGTTCCGAACGCAAGCGCAACTTTTGCTAACAACGGCAGGTTGTATTCGTTGGATCTCAGAACAAATGTGGTGAAGCCGATCTAGAACTGCTGCTAGTGCATTACGGCTTCATCATGAGGCAGGTGCGGAGAATCTGCTTTTGACCTCAGCCTCTACCGCACCTGCGGAAACCCCAAATCCACGGTACTCGTCCCTGGATTAGGCCACCGGCTCGTCACAATCTTGCTCCGCGTATAAAACTGGATCCCCTCCGGCCCATACATATGCAAATCCCCAAACAAGGAAGACTTCCATCCCCCAAAGCTGTAATAAGAAACCGGCACCGGAATCGGTACATTGATCCCCACCATCCCCGCCTCTACCTCAAACTGAAACTGCCGCGCCGCTCCACCATTTTGCGTAAAGATCGCGGTCCCATTCCCGTAAGGATTGTCATTAATCAGCTTCAACCCCTCGGCATACGTCTTCACGCGAACCACGCTCAGCACCGGCCCAAAGATCTCCTCGTCATAGCACCGCATGCCCGGCGCTGCATGGTCCACCAGCGAAGCTCCCAGGAAAAATCCTTCGCTTGAACTGATCGCGTGGTCTCGCCCATCCACCGCGAGCGTAGCTCCTTCGCTCTCCGCCTCTTCGAGTATCCCCACGACCTTCTGCTGTTGCTCCCGAGTCACCAGTGGCCCCATCTCACTTCCATGTTCGAGCCCCGGCCCCACCTTGATCTTCGGAATCCGTTCGCGAATCGCCGCAACCAGCGGATCAGCCACCGCCCCCACAGCCACAATCACCGAGATCGCCATGCACCTCTGCCCCGCCGCCCCATAGCCTGAAGAGATCGCGCCATCCGCCGCTGCCTCCACATCCGCATCCGGCAGAACCAGCATGTGGTTCTTCGCCCCGCCAAGCGCCTGCACCCGTTTGCCGTTCTTTGTCCCCGTCTCGTAAATATGCCGGGCAATTGGAGTCGACCCAACAAAGCTGATCGCCTTCACATCCGGATGCGCCAGCAACCTGTCCACAGCCACGCGATCTCCGTGCACAACATTCAGCACGCCATGAGGAAGCCCAGCCTGATGCACCAGGTCAGCCAGCAGAAGGCTTGCCGAAGGAACCTTCTCCGAGGGCTTCAGCACAAACGTGTTCCCGCAAGCGATCGCGTTGCAGAGCATCCACAACGGCACCATCGCCGGGAAGTTGAACGGCGTAATCCCCGCCACAACTCCCAGAGGCTGCCGCAACTGGTATACATCCACATAAGTACTCGACTGCTCCGAGTACCCGCCCTTCAACAGGTTCGGAATGCCGCACGCAAACTCAACATTCTCAAGCCCCCTCGCAATCTCGCCTCGAGCGTCGGCCAGCGTCTTCCCATTTTCAGTTGCAAGTATCTCCGCGAGCCGCTCACGATTCTGATCGATTAGATTACGAAACTTGAACAGGATCTCCGCGCGCCGCGACAGCGGAGTCGCCCGCCACGCCGGAAACGCCGCCTTCGCAACTGCAACCGCACGGTCGACATCTTCAACCGATGCGAAGTTGACTTCGGCAATCTGTTGCCCCGTCGCGGGGTTCCAAACGGGCCCCGAACGTCCTGAGACACTCTCGGACATTTCGCCGCCGACAAAGTGATTAATGAGAAGCGCTTGTGAGACGGACTGGGGCATGGACTTCCTCCGGATTACGGCGGCTCGCTTCAAGTGATTCGTCAATCAACTTCAAGCCGCACTCAATAATATCGAGACCTTCGCGAAGTTGCTCTTCGGTAATCACCAGCGGCGGACACACCCACAGCATATTGAACCGAAGAAACGCGTAAAGATGCTGCGACTTCAGATACGCGCCAAGCTTCGCCATCTCCGCGCTCGTCCCGTTGAAGGGCGCAAGTGGCTCCTTCGTGGCCTTATCCTTCACCAACTCAATCACGCTGAACAGCCCAATCGCCCGCACATCGCCAACGCAAGCAAACGTCTTCCGGATTGCCTTCAACCGTGCCGCAAGATACACGCCCTGCGTATCCACATTCTCAAAGATCGATTCCTCTTCATAAACCGCAAGGTTCGCATTCGCCGCCGCACAAGCCACCGGATGCCCGCTATAAGTGAGCCCTCCATAAAGCATGTGCGTCTCGAAGTACTGCGCAATCGGATCCGAAACGATCACTGCCCCGAGCGGCATGAATCCACTCGTCAGGCCCTTCGCTGCGGTCACAATATCTGCCTTGACTCCATAGTGCTGCGTCGCCAGGTACTTACCCGTACGCCCGAAGCCGCTCATCACTTCATCGTCGATCAGCAGGATCCCGTACTTGTCGCAGAGCGCCCGCAGCTTTGGATAATAATCGTCCGGCGGAATCAGGATGCCGTTCGATCCCGTGATTCCCTCCACCATGATGGCCGCGATCTCATTCGGCCCTTCCATCTGAATGATCTCTTCAATATGCGACACGCACTCACGACGGCACGTCTCCACCTTCTGCCCAAACGGGCACCGATAGCAATAAGGATCGAACGCCCTTACGATCCCCGGAACCCCCGGTTCCACGGGCCAGCGACGCGGGTCGCCCGAAGCCGTCATCGATCCCATCGTCGCTCCGTGATACGACCGGTACCGCGTGATGATCTTGTTGCGGCCCGTAAACAGCCGCGCCATCTTCATCGCGTTCTCGTTCGCCTCCGATCCTCCCAGCGTAAAGAACGACTTCGCTAGCCCCGTCACATCCGCAAGCTTCTTACCCAACTTCCCCCGCGGCTCCGTCGCAAATCCCGGCCCCGCAAAACAAAGCTCATCCACCTGCTTCTTAATCGCCTCGAGCACCTTCGGATGCTGGTGCCCCACATTCATATTGATCAGCTGCGCGCTGAAGTCGAGCCAGCGATTATCGTCGCCATCCCAGAAGTAGACGCCCTCCGCCCGCTTCAAATGAATCGGAGTCGACGCACCCTGCACCGACCACGAGAACAGCGTGTAGTCCCTGTTCTCCTGCACGATCTCCTGCGAAGATCGCTCCGCAGCAGTCACTTCCTCGGTCAAGACTTCAACAAGCTGAATGCTCATACGTTCTGCTCCTTGTCCTTTATTCCCTATACCCAAAACGTGTCATCCTGAGCGGAGTTTGGCGCTGCACTTTGCGCCAAACGCAGTCGAAGAATCTGCGTTTCCATCGCGGTGGCGATACGATCTCCGGTCACTGACTACACCTCTCGCACTCTCCACACTAGTGAATATGAATTCCATGCCGTTCGCGATACGCCTGCATCGCGTCCCACTCTTCCGTAACCGCCGGCTCCGCCCTCGAAATCTCTTCCCATGTAGTCGACTCCCGCTCCGGCGGAACCTCGACCATGGCGATGCAGTCATCCACCGGACACACGTTGTAGCAGAGCCTGCAGCCAACGCAATCCTCCTCGCGCACGACCGGCTGAGCCCGCGTCATCACGGCCTCGCGTGCCCCATTCGACCGCACATCATACGAATAGGGCTGCACCACATCACCCATCGGCGAAACCAGGTCGATGCACTGATGCGTCGTGTCGTTACAAGCCACATAACAAAGATTGCACTTGATACATAGCTCGGGATCGATCCTCGCCACGGCCTTGAAAGCCAGGTCAAAGTGCTTGAACTCCGAGATACGGTTCAAACTCTTGCCCACAACGTCATCAATCGTCGCATAGCCCTTTTGATCCATCCAGTTCGAAAGTCCGTTCGTCAGGTCGTCGATGATCCGAAACCCGTAATGCATCACCGCCGTACAAACCTGCAGACTCGTCGCGCCCAGCAGCAGAAACTCCGCTGCATCCTTCCAGGTCGAGATCCCGCCCATCCCCGAAATCGGCAGCCCCGACTGCACCACCCGTTCATCCCCGCCCAGCGACGCCAGCATGTTCAACGCAATCGGCTTCACCGCCGGACCCGCATAGCCGCCATGTCCGCCCTTGCCGCCGATGCTCGGCGTTATGTCCAGTGAATCAAGATCGACGCCCACAATCGAATTGATCGTGTTGATCAGCGAGAGCGCATTCGCCCCGGCGTTGATCGCCGACCACGCTGGCACCAACACATTCGTTATATTCGGCGTCAGCTTCACGATCACGGGAATCGTCGCCGCACTCATCGCCCACGCCGTGATGCGTTCGCAGTACTCCGGCACCTGCCCCACCGCCGAACCCATGCCACGCTCACTCATCCCATGCGGACATCCGAAGTTCAGCTCGATCCCATCAGCCCCAGTGTCCTGAATCTGCTGCACGATCTTCACCCACGCCTCGGCCTTCGGCTCAACCATCGCCGACACGATCATCGCGCGATCGGGCCAGTCGCGCTTCACCTCGGCAATCTCTCGCAGGTTCACATCCAGCGGCCTGTCAGAGATCAACTCGATATTATTGATCGCAAGCATCCGCTGCCCGCCGTAGTGCCATGCTCCATAGCGATTCGAAATGTTCAGCACCGGCGCGCCAATCGTCTTCCAAACCGCCCCGCCCCATCCCGCCTCGAACGCGCGATGCACCTGTAGACCTGAGTTCGATGGAGGAGCCGAAGCAAGCCAGAAAGGGTTTGGCGACTTAATGCCCGCGAAGTTCGTAGTCAGATCAGCCATTCGCGCTAAGCCTCCTTCCCTACAAGCTCTGCCGCACTCAGCCGCGCATGAAGTACAGCCGCAGCCATCTTGCCATCCTGCACCGCCATCACGGTCGAAGCCTCACCGCGGTGCCGTATGCAATCCCCAATCGCAAACACCCCTGGAATACTTGTCTCAAACTCATAGTCAACAGCGATGTATCCCTTCTCCGTCGCAAGCCCCAATGCACTTGCAAGCGCTGGCTTCTTCTGCCCAATCGCCTTCACAATCTGGTCCGCTTCGATAAAAAACTCACCACCCTCAACCGCGACCGCAGCCCGTCTTCCCGAAGCATCCACTTCACCAAGCTCCATCTGATGGCACCGCAGCCCGGTCACTCTAAGATCTTCAATCACCACCTCTGCAGGCTGCGCGAGAAAGCGAAACTCAATCCCCTCCTGCTTCGCAAATTCATACTCATGCGGATACGCCGTCATCTCTTTCTCTGTCCGACGATAAACAATGGTCACCCGCTCCGCCCCGAGCCGCCGCGCAATGGTCGCACAATCGATCGCCGTGTTCCCCGCCCCGATCACAACCACCTGCCTGCCAATCCCGAACGGCTCCGAAGCCACCTTGCTGTTCTCGACATACTCCAGCCCGTCGAGCACATACTCTTCGCCCGAAATCTCCAACTGCGGCGAACGCCCAAGCCCCACGCTCAGAATGACCATCTCAAATTCTTTCTGTAACTCGCCCAGTTGCAAACTGCCTGACAAATCACCACCCAGCTCGCGCCCCGTCACAATCCTCACCCCAAGCTGCGCGATCATCCTCGCCTCAGCCAGCGCAGTCTCCACCGGCTCTCGCAGCGAAATGATGCCATACGTCGACAAGCCACCCGGAAGATCACGCTTCTCAAACACCGTCACCTCATGACCTTTGCGCGCAAGCTCTCCCGCACACGAAAGCCCTGCCGGCCCCGCCCCGATCACTGCAATCTTCCTGCCTGTAGGTGAGTTGGCGTGAACAACCTGGATGTCCCGGTCATACACATAGTCCATCGCATACCGCTGCAGCCTTCCAATCGCAATCGGCTCATGGGACGGCCCCAAAACACAAGCTCCCTCGCACAACTCCTGCACCGGGCATACCCGCGCACAAGTCGCCCCCAGCAAATTCGCTTCCAGAATCGTCTGCGCCGAACCCAGAAGATTGTCCGTAGAAATCTTTTTGATAAATGTCGGAATATCGATATGCGTAGGACACGCATGCGTACAGGGCGCGTCGTAACAGAACAGGCACCGATGCGCCTCACGCAGCGCGGCCACCGCCGAAAGCGGCCCGTACGTCTCGTCCATTCCGATCGCGCTGTCGGAACCAATGACTTCCAAAGCCCCTCCGAGTTAACAGTCTTGCCTGAAGCTGCAACAGTATCGGTGATGACAGAGTGTCCCCATAGCATATCCTCTTCTTCTGTATTGTTCGAACACACTTTGTGGCACGATGAGTGCATGACTGCGCGCCGCAAAATCCTCATCGACACCGACACTGCCTCTGACGACGCCGTGGCCCTCATCATGGCCCTGCGCTCTCCGCTCGTCGAGGTCGTCGCCATCACCATCGTTGCTGGCAACTGCTCCGCTGAGCAAGCCACGCTCAACGCTCTCTACACCGCCGAACTTTGCAACTCCGAAGTCCCCATCTACACCGGCGCCGCAGCCCCGCTTCATCGCACCCTCGAGACCGCTCATTGGTTCCACGGAGTTGACGGCCTCGGCGACCACGGCTACGCTCCGTCCCATCGCACCGCCGAACCCACCCACGCCGTCGACGCGATCCTTGCTACCGCCCACGCCAACCCCGGCATCGAGATCATCACCCTCGGCCCGCTCACCAACCTCGCTCTCGCTCTTCAGCGCGAACCCTCCATCGTCGCCAAGATCAGCCGCTGCGTCGTCATGGGCGGAGCACCCTGCTGCGAAGGCAACGTCACTCCCGCCGCCGAGTTCAACATTTGGGTCGATCCTGAAGCCGCGCAGATCGTCTTCCGCTCCGGCCTCCCCATCGAAATGATCGGCTGGCAGCTCTGCCGCTACGACGCCGCCCTCAACGCCGCAGACATCGCCCAGATCCTCGCTCTTAACACGCCCCTCGCCGACTTCACCATCCGCTGCAACAGCACCGCAGCCGCTGCCTACAAGGTCCAGACCGGCCAGGATTGCATCTCGCTGCCCGACCCAGTCGCCATGGCCATCCTGCTCGATCCCGCACTGAACCTCAGCTCCAGCAAGCACCTTGTCGAGATTGAGACCCTCAGCGAACTCACTCGCGGAATGACCGTCGTCGACCGCCTCGGAGTCGCTAACGACGACCGCAATCGCACCACCTGGGCCAACTCTCACTCCGCCAACATCTGCTGGACACTCGACGTTCCCGGCTGGAAACAGGCCCTGCTCGACGCGCTCAGTTAGTCGCTCAGCAAGTCGTAGTAATAGTTCAATACCAGGCGCTTCGGAACCTCCTCCATCTTGCCCAGTTTTACCGTCTTCTCCGCCGTCGTCGACCCCTGGATCGGTACCTTGCCAAAAAGCACCGTGCGTTTATTCTCGAACTCCATGTAGACCGGCACCAGCATCTTGAACTCCGGCGACACGCCCGCCTGCGTGAGTGTGAAGTGCACCTCCGTTTCGTCACCCTTCTTCGTGAATTGAGAGGTAATGGTGTACTTCGGCACCTCGGTCCCGTAGACGTACGCGTTGAAAAACCAGTCCAGCTTCTGGTTCTTATCAAGGTCCAGCCACTTCGGCATGTTCCGTTCGAGTACAGCCTTGAAGTCCTCGGTCGTTGCCGGTCGGTTGCGGTAGCTGTCCAGGAAATCATGCATTGCCCGCTGGAACGGCTTCTCGCCATACTGCTGCGTGTAATAAAGCATTTGGATGCTGTGCAGGATGTACGCACCCTTCGGATAGATAAGGTTCTGGTACACGTCCCTTCCAGTCCGCGAGTTGCTGACTCGCGTCCCCATAACAACCGGCCCTGCATCGACCGGCCTTACGCCCATCGCATTCTTTTCGAGCAGTCGTTCCCGAAGCAGCTTCCAGAAGTCGTCATACTCCTTCAGTGTCTTATTCGTCTGCATCAAAAACAGCGACGCGGAGAAGTTCGCAAACCCCTCGCTCATCCACTGATCACGGTAGCTCGCGAAACCTACCGTCTGCCCCCACCATTGATGCGCCACCTCATGCGCCGTAACCACCTTCCAGTAGCTGGGGTCGCGGTCGAGCACTCCGATCTGGTGCTGGATCGTAGAGTCCCAGAAGTAGCATGTCGGCAGATAAACCAGCGTCGGCCAACTCTGACCGTAGTTGCACGGGGTCTGCTGCGTCAGTGAGATGTGGTCATACGGCAGCGCACCGAAATAATCTGTATAGATCTGCACTGCGGCGTCGCCTTCAGAGGTTGCACGTTGCAACATCCCAGTCGTTGAAAGCGTCCCCAGCGCCATCTCCGGCGCTCCTTTCAAAGTGCTGTAGTGGTCCGCTAGTTGCGTGTTCGCGTAACTGATCACCTGCAAGTCGCGGTTTCGCTCACTGGTACTCGTCTTGAAGATTCCAAGGTTGAACCCCGCAACGGCCATCGGCGACATGCTCTGCCAGAAGCTCGTTTCTTGTTTACCCTCCTCGTGCTCGGAGATACGATCTCCCGTCGCGACTATCTCCAGGTCCTTTGCCACATGAAACGTCATGTCGTACTGCGCATAGTTCCCGACGGTGCCCCGCATGTTCGGATACCAGTCCTCCCGCGCCACGAGAAAGTAGTTTCCCATCCCCATGTCAAGCAAAGCGTCTTTCCCGGAGTAAGCCGTCGTAACCTGGATCTTCTCACCCGCATTCAGCGACTTCTTCAACACAATGGCAAACTCCGCGTCGCGCAGCTTGTCTTCCTGGATATAGTCCAGCGCCTCGCCGTTCGGCCCCCAGACTCCGCTTACGCGCAAGGCCGGGAAAAGCATCAGAGGCAGCACCCGTAACCCAGCTTCGGCCGACGTGAGCGCCGTGACGGCGGTGGCCGTCAGCTTTCCATTCCGCTCAATCGTTGCGTCGATGGTCTGCTGCTCGATGCGAAACGTGATGTTGTCCGCCGGGCGTGCTACCTTTCGCTGCGCTGCAGAAGGAAACCCAAGCGTGATATCGTAACCGCCGTCGGCAGAAGTAAGCAGCGCCACTTCCTCCGGAGCCACTCCGATCGCACCATGTGGGTCGACCACATAAATCAGCCGCTTCGAAAACAGCGGCCCCTTGATCGCAGCAAGGAAAAAAGCACCCATGCCAGGCCGCACCGCATCCTCCAGCAGGCGTGCCTCGAGGTCATACTTCAAGTCCTCGCGAAATAAGGTCTGTGCCTTCTCACTCTGCGAGACCGCGCTTCCGGAGAAGCCCGCCGCCCCCGTCGAACCCTTTCGCAGCTCCACCGCCGTGTCGTCTGTGAACGCAAAAATCGCGCTCGTAAACGGCTGGTCCAGCACTTCGGTCTTCATCACCCTCTTCAACTGCTGGCGCTCCATCACTGACGGCGGTTCAAGATGCAACGAACCCTCGCCCAGGAAGATCGCGCCCGTACACACGCCGCCTGTCGGCCCATAGAGATAGACCGTCCCGGCAATCATTGTGAACTCCCCGGCATCGCGCTTCAGCATGACGTGGCCGACCGTGAACGCCTCGCCACTCAGGCTTCGCTGCCTCAGCGCTTCATACGTAGCATTGCTGTTCGGCGCGTGCGGCGGCTCCAGCTTCTCCGGCACCTTCATCGCCGCTGGCGGGGGCGGCTGAGTCACACGCTTCTCTACATCAGGACGCCGCGCCAGCTCCGGCTGCTGCGCCGCCGCGCTTCCCACCACCAAAAGCAGTGCGGCGAGGATGCGAAGCCGTTGCTTCCAGACAGATAGATTGTTCATACGATGTGGTAATTATCCCACCTACTCGCGCCGTGCGAAGTTCAGCCCTACCGCCCCGAATAGAGTTGAAACGGAGCCCAGTAGAACGGCCGATTAAACCCACCCTGAGCGTGCAGCAGCGACAGCTTCGCTTCTCGCAACGCAACCGCAGGCGTCTCGTTCTGCTGCAGCCTCGAATACATCCGGTCCATCAACTCCGGCGTCGACGCATCACTCACATCCCACAAGGCTCCAATCGTGTTGTGCGCCCCAGCCCGCAGAAACGCCCACGAAAGCCCCACCACACCCTCGCCCACATAGGACTTCGTCCCACTGCTGTTACATGCCGAAATGGTCACTAGCCGCGCCGATATCGGATGCTGCAGAATCTCCCGCGCATACAACTTGTACGAGTCTTCACCCGCGCCGTCCTTCGAAAGATCGACAGCCGATTCAAGCGGGTCCGTGTTGTTCGCCGACCCATGCGCGACAAAATGAATATAGGCAAACTGCTCCGGCTTGCTTGCCAGATAAGCATGGGGCGTCGCCCGCGGCCCAGAAAATACGACCTCGTCAGCAAGCGCGAACTTGGCCTGCACTTTCTGGACTTCAAGGTCAGCCATCGGCAGACGAGGCAAAGTTGGATCGTCCGAAAGCGAGTCGCCAACCAGAAGCAGCCTCTCATGCGCCACGTTTGCAGCCGCGTCTCTTCCAGCCAGCATCCGAATCGAGGGAGCAGACGAAATCGTCGCATCCTCTATCCAGTAATGAGGCTCTGGCGAGTCCACAATCAGCGTCTCAAAGTTCAGCTGGCTCATCTCGCCATCGGTAAACAGGACGACCGGTCTGTCCTGCGTCAGCGCTCCCGCAACCGGCGCAACCAGCATCTCGTAGAGCGCACGCCCGTCTTCATTCCCCTGCCCGTCATTCTCCCGAAGTGGGTCCTTCAACGCGAGCAGTGTCTTCCGATACCGCTCCATCCTCGTCACAATCTCGCTCTTCATGGGCAACGTCACCAGCGTTGTCTTCTCCGGGGAAACGGCCCACACGAACGACTGCTTCTCTCCCAGCCAATAGAACAGCAGCGTAGCATTCGTCCTGCCCGCGATCTCCTTTGCCCGCAGCGGAGGCGGCTTCAGCGAAGCATCAGTAGATATCACTCCAAGCCCCTGCTGCAACGTCCTCGCGCGGCTCCAGTCTGCCGCTTCAAGCGCCTCATCCGTTCTTCCCTGCACCACAAGAAAGTGAATGTAGTCGTCATAGATGCTTGCCGCATTGTTCAGAAAGGTGAGCCTTGAGACCTCCTGCTTCAAGTCTTTCCGCGCGCCCTCCACCAGCCCGATCGCAGCTTTATAAGACTGTTCCGCCTCATCCATCTGCCCTTGGGCCTCGTACATTGTCGCAAGCGTGTGCTGCGCGGTCCACCGCATCCGGTTCTGACTGCCAGGCGCGATCGCTACTTCGTGCAGAAGCCCGTCTGCCCGTCCCCAGTCATGGCGCAACGCAGCCGCCTCGCCATAGAGAAGATGACAGAGAAGGATGTCAGGCTCGCTCCCATTCTTTTGCACCAGCATATCCGCTTGTTGTGTATAGCGAACGGCTTCTTCTGCCCTGCCTTGAGAAACATAAACCTGTGCCAGATCTTCAGAGGCATTAATGATCTTGATCTTGCGGTCGATCTGCTTTCCCAACTTGATAGCTCGAAGATCGAAGCTCTCAGCGGACTTGAATTCACCCATGTCCGCGTATGCCTGTGCAGCGACGGTCAGCGCCCAGGTTTCGCCATCTTTATCGCCCAGCGCGATTGCCGTCTTAAGAGACATCGTGTACAGTTCGAGTGCCTTTTCTGGATTTCCCATGCTGTAGAACACCTGGCCTTCATTGCCCAGAGCCGTCTGCGCAAGGGTCTGGGATCCTAACTCCATCGCGATCTGATACGCCTGCTCGTTATAAAGCAGGGCTTGATCATGTTGTTCTTGTAACGAGAAGGTGTCCGCGAGATTTGTGAGTACGGTTGCTTCAAACATGCGATCGTGATGGAGTCTCGAAAACTCGAGCGCTTTGAAATAAGTCTGTCTTGCCTGTATGGCGTTCCCCTGATTGAAGAACAAATACCCATGGGCACGCATGACGTATCCACACTCGCTTTGGACAGATTTCTCGCAAAGGCTGTCTACATCTTGGAGTATCCGATTGGCTTCTGGCACCCTGCCAAGATCGACGAGGGCCATCGCCTGAACAGCGGACAATTCGATTTCTGTCCCAGAAGAATGTGCGGGAACCATAGGCCGCTCTGCCAGTAGCTGTAGCGCCTGTGTGTCGTCTCCGGCCCAAACCATGGCAGTCACTTCAAGTGTCTGAAATTTGGTAGACCAGTTGGAGTCCGAGTTCAGCGCTCTGCGGTAACCGCTCTCCGCCTCCTGCTTCGCTAACTGCAGGTAGCCATGAACGAAGAACCCTTTAGCTTTTTCATAAGCCGTGGGCGGATCAAAGGAAGATGCATCAGAGAGGCATGCAAGCAGCGGGAGAAGAAGGACGCATCCGACGATTCGAAGGAGAAGGTTTACCGGTTCGCTTTTAGAAGCTAAGGTCTTGGGTTGCCATTCGTGATGCACGCTGCCACATTCACCATCCCCGTCGCCGCGCACCCCAGCCTGGCCTCGATCATGTTTAACTCCACTGTCGTCTTGCGGGGAATTCCGTCCACGAAGCCCGTCTGCTCTACCTTCACGGTCGCCAGGTAGATCTCCCCAAAGTCCGGGACGTGGATTACATGTCCGAAGGACTGTCCCGGGTAGTTGCCGTGCGAGTTGGTCACGAGTGAGCATTCGATAATCTCCATCTCCTTCGTCTCGCCAGGCTTTAAAGTCTCTACAATCTTTTTCGGTACCTGATTGTAGCGCTCGTGCGCCGCGGCCGGTAGGCCCTTATAGCCACAGATACGTTTGGAATGCGCGTGCAGATTCTTCAACAGTGCCGCATGCCGCGTGTAAGCGCTATCGCCCTCGGGTCGGCCGCCTAGCACATTCAGGTCCCACTCCAGTTCCACCGGATGGCCCGCAATGCGCAGGTTCTCAAACCGTGTCGCGAGAAACGAGATCCTCGGCACATACCCGTCCAAGGGATGCTCGGTAAAGATCTGCGAAACGATCCGGTCTGCCGTCACCACTTCAAGGATGTTAAAGCGTTCCACCGCGCAGGTGGTCAACGTGCAGTACCCGCCACCTTCCTTTGTCTCTTGACTGCCGGAGACGTGCGTATAAGCGGACTCGTAAGAAATCGCTCGCTCGGCTCCAAATCTTTTCGCGTCCTGATCAATGTACCCGCCTCTTGGATGAAGCTGGGCCAGCGCCTGGGGTGTGATGACCTCCCTGAATGGCCTGTGCAGCTCGCCATGCAGCGCCTTCGCCTCGGCGTGGTACTCATGGGGACGTCGGTCGTTTCCGTTTGCCATCGATCTCTGCTCCTCTGTTTGATCCAGCACTACGCTCGGAAACTTTGTTTGTCTTCGAACCCTGATGGTATCTCTACTTCTTGAATCGCAGTTCAAAGAACTGCTCCTGTAACGGTGTCTTGTCGCCTGTAGCCGTCGTGTCGCCTGTAGCTTTCAATCCAAAGATCGCCAGTTTGTAGGAGTCCTGCTTCACACGGCTCGGCAGCCAGATCGAAGCCATGTCATCTTGGATCTCGTTGCTACCAGTCGTGCGCGTCCACACCAATTTGTTCTTCGAGTCGTAGAAGTCGAACTCATATGCAACATAGCTGGCACTTTGCACAAGCGGAACGGTCAGTGTGCTTCCGGTCACCCGGTCTGCATACACAACCGGCAGCCCCCCACGCGTCAGCCCCTGCAACACCGTGGCCGCGGGCAGCAGTCGCGGCTCTGTCGCCGACGCCTCAAGCGCCGGATACACGACAAGATTCTGATAGCCCACGATCGCCAGCAGACAAGCGAACGCAGGCACCAGAATCGCCGGCCGAAGCCACGAAAACGAAGTCCATGCAATCCAGTCGCGCTTCTCTGCTGTCTTCTTCACCGGCAGGCACACCGGAGCCGGCGCCGGCGCCATCCCCTGAAACTCCGACTTCGCACGGTCGACGAATGCCGCCCCGAACCTCACATCGTTCGCGCACTCCGTACATCCGAACATATGGTCTTCATAGGCGTCGCGAACTTCCGGCGTCAGTTCATCGAGGAGATATCGCTCCGATGCCATCATCTCTACTGCTTCGTAGTGTTCCATCGCTTCACTTGCCTTTCCGCTCATTTCCTCTGAGCTGTCTATCGTTTCCAGATACCCGTTCATGCCTCACCTGTTGCAGAAGTGAACGGCAGCCGATCACCGTTTCGCTTTAAATATGCGGCCTTGAAGACACTTTTCGCGCGATGCAAAAGAACGCGCAGATAATCACGGTCGACACCAAACTCTCTGCAGACCTCTTCCCGGTCCCGCTCATCCAGGAAAACCGCCTTCAGCAGCGAGCGGTCATGCTCCGGCAACCCGCCCAGCACATCGCGTACCTGTTCTCCCATCTGCTTTGACGCCACCGCATCATGCACGCTCTCCCCTCGCGCAGGCAGTTCCGGTGCGCCCTCTTCGTCCAGGGAGTCGCTCCGTGAAGACTGCCGGTAATGTTCCAGGAGAACGTTATTGCAGACGGTATTCACAAAGGGACCAAGCCGCTCCGGCTGGCGTAGACCGTTCTCCTTCGCGATGATCCTCAGCACGCGAGCGAACGTCTCTTGGCGCACATCCTCAATCGCCTGTGGAGAGCGCAGGCGAGAGCGCAACTTTAGCTGCAAAAGCTCTGTAAAGTAGCAGACAAAGTGCTCTTGAGTCCGAGGATCTCCGGCGCGAAGAGCCTCGAGGTAGGCTGCATCAAATGCTTGAAGTTGCAAGACGGGCCCCATCCTCTTCAGAGGCCGCAAGTATAACATTGCAGATGTCCGCACAGGATGTACGCTGGCGTCCACCCCAGCCTGCGAGGCAGCCCCTAGCAACGAACTATCCGGGAGTGGCGACGCCCGCTCTGTACCGCTGATCGAAGTACTCGCCGCAGTCATTCGTATCGCTGGCGTTTGCAAACTCTGCGCTGCCGTACCTCTCTCGTCCGGCAGAACTCCAGATGTTGAAGGACGCCGGCGATGGGCCGCAGCCCTTATCCGAGACTGCGCAACGGCAACGGCCTTACCCATGGTGCGCCTGCATTCCGTCAACGCACCCTAGCCCCAGCGAATGCTCACTCTGCGACTCCATCGAAGCCGGCGTTCGAGTCGGCGATTCGTCGGCTCCCTCAATCAGCGTAAACAGGCAGGAGATCCCAGCCATGCCTAGCCAGCTTAGAAACACCCCGGAGAATCCACACGCAACCCAAAGCGCCGTCTGCGAGGAAAGCCACACGCTGATCCAGCACACGAAGTCTCCACCCCGTCCCGCCCAAAAACGATAAGTTCCCAGGTCTTCGCTGCTGTCACCAACTCCCTGCGAGCCGCCGCCATTCCCGAAGAGCACCCGCGAGAGCCGCCACACCGCCAGGCTTGTCACCAGCAACCGCCAAATTGTATCCAGCTTGTTCATTCGCAATCTCGCTTGGTCTGGGCAGAAATAAAGACAGCGTTCCTGCGCCAGCCAGGCTGGAACGCTGTCTTTGCCGGAGCAGGGGGAGTCTGCCCCTGCCACCTGCTCCGGCTGCCGTTAGTTCTCAGGTCGGCCGATGCAAGGTAGTGCAAGCTGCCTGGAAACCGTTTCAGAGTAATTGAATTTTATTTAGGAAGGAGGGACCGAACCGGCTGCGCCGCAAAGGAAAGATGTGTCGCTCGTCCTTCGCCACAAGAAAGAAGAAGTGCCATCCTGGGCGGAGTAAATCACAGCTTTATCGTGATTCTCGAAGTCCAAGGATCTGCAAATGCTTCACTGCACCTACTCCGACAGCTCCGGCGTATCGAGCCTGGCAATCGGCTGCCTGCTGCCCAGCGACACATTCCGGCGCAAGATCAGACTGTTGTACTCGCCCGACGATCGCAGCAGCTTGAACGCGTGATCGTCCGCGACATTCAGAAATCCCGGCTCGCGATGCTCGCAGGCCATGCGCAGATACCGCATCGCCTGCCCCGGCTCTCCCGCCAGCGCGAACAACCGTGCCGTACTGTAAGCCGGCACCGCGCCGCGGTCAGCAAGAGGAGCGAAGTCTCCCGCGAGTTGCCGCAGCATCGGCTTTGGCCCCTTTGTAGCCAGCGTCTTCTGCGCTGCTTCGAGGGCGTCGATCATGGCCGTATTGTGCGAAAGTTCAGCCCCCATCCTGCTCTCCGCGAGAAAGTTTTCGTAGTCTTCCATCTGCAGATAAGTCCCGGCCAGGTATACATGGGTGGAAAGAAAGCTGGGCTGCGCCTCTTCCGCCTGCTTCAGCGCCACCGCTCCCGCATGCGCATCCATCATCGAAAGAATCAGCCCTCGATCGGCCAGCACTGAAACCGACTGTGGCTCCAGCTTCCGCGCAATATCGATCTCCGTCATCGCCTCGCGGTACCGGTTCGACGAGAGCAGCGCCGTTGCATACCAGTGGTGCGAGAGCGAGTCGTTTGGGTTCAGCTCGATTGACCGGCGAAACTCCTTCTCCGCAGCCTCCATGTCCCAGTTCCAGAACCGCAGGATGAACGCAATAGAACGGTGCGCATCGGGCGAAGCGTCATCGAGTGCGATCGCCTGTTTCGCCGCCGCTAAAGCTCGCGGAAACGCCTCCGAGTTTGGCATATGCCCATACTGCCGCAGCAACAGATACGCGTCCGCTAGTCCGGCATAGGCCTCCGCGTAGTGGGGATCGTTCACGATCGATTGCGTGAACAGGTCTACAGCGCAGTTCAGACCCTCTTCCGTTCGCAGGTTCCAGTAATAACGTCCTCGGAGATAGAGGTCCTGCGCTTCCGCGTTAGGGCGGCGTGCCACCGTCTTCGTCTGTCGCATCTGGTGATAATGCGCAACGGCCGCCGAAATACCAATTGCCACCGAGAGCATCAGGAGCAAAGCCAACGCCTGGTACTGGCGCACATGGGACGAAGGCTGAACCCGAGCTGTAACAATATGGGCCGGACTCGCGAAAGCCTCATCCTCAGCTATCGCGTCGGCAGCGAAACTCGTCTCGAAACTATTCAGGGATTGAAATGCAGAAAGTGGGACCGCAGCCTGGAACTCAGGCCCCCGAGTTTCCGATAAGTTGGTCGACCCCTCGCCTTCCGCCGAAACATTCCCTCGAACTTCGCCTGGGGCAACGACCTGTACCACTGCCATCTTGCCCGAGCCGACCGTCGGCTGTACCTCCACGGCCTCTGTCGCCGGGGCGGCAGCATGAAGCCAGCTCTCAAGCTCGTTCACATACGCGAAGACTCCGCTGCGCTCACCGCCCGGAACGCGGTGTACAGGAAGACGGCGTTCACGCTCCCATCGCCGCACCGTCCGCGCATCCCGATGCAGGAAGGAGGCGATCTCCTTCCACGAGTCGAGACGGGGTGATTCAACTTCGCGAAGCTGTGGATCGTGGCCCATTACCGTGGAATGTCCCTCGAAGTATGAATCGACGACGCAAGTGCCTGTATGCCAAGAGTATAAGGGGTCGCATACAAGCTCGAAAAACTTTGGGCATCCATACCCTTTGACTTTTGTGTTACCAGGTCACACGCCCCTCGCGATAGTTTTGTCCGGGGTTGCATCGCGTCAGTTCCCATTCATTCCTCCGGCTGATTTGAAAACGAGAAACCAAAGCAAGTGGATTGACCTGGTTAGTAAGTGCTGGATTGCCCTGCCGGCAATTATTTTGCGATCGGACGTGTCGAGATCCCGATCGCCGAATGCCTTGTCCACCGCGTCTCTTCTGCCGGATGGTTTTGGTGGCCACCATCATCCGAGCTTTAAACTTCGCAAAGCCAGCGCTGCAGCCAGGTGCCCGCACATGCCATGCACGCCCCCGCCCGGCGGAGTCGAAGCCGAACATAGAAAAACATGCGGCAGTGCTGTCCCATAAAGTAACCTCGTCGGCCTGAAGATCAACTGCTTCGGAGTCATCGCCCCGCCAGACAAATCGCCGCCAATGAGGTTCGCGTTCCATGTCTCGAGCTGCGCCGGACTGCTCACCGTCCGCGCGAGAACGCACTCCCGAAATCCCGGCGCGAAGCGTTCCATCTGTGCCTCGATTGCATCGACCATCGAAGCAGTCGCGCCGTTCCGCACATGACAGTAGCCCCACGCCGTATGCCTTCCCGCCGGAGCCCGCGATCGATCGAAGAGACTTGGCTGAGTCACCAGCACAAACGGCTTCATCGTCTCCAGTCGCGGCTCCTTCGACCACGGCGCAGCCTCCGACGCAATCATCTCCTCAAGCGTTCCACCCACATGTACCGTTGCTGCACGAGAACAATCCTTAGCTGTCCACGGAATCGGCTCACTCAGTGCCCAATCGATCTTGTACGCTCCCGGACCATACTGAAATCCTGCCAGCTTCCGCCGAAAAGCAGCATCCATCCGGTCGCCTGCAATACTCTGAAGCTGTCTCGGCGAAACATCGCATAGAATCGCATCCGCCGGCTCAATCTCCGCAAGCCTCTCCACTCTATGGTTGAGCTGAATGGTTCCACCAAGACTCTCAAAGTATTTCGCCAGCGCGTCTGAAAGCTGCTGCGCCCCACCCTCCGCAATCGGCCACCCCGTCGTATGTCCCGCCGCCGCAAGCACCAGCCCCACCGCAGCGGAAAACGGGCTCGTCAAGGGCAGCACCGAGTGCGCCGCCATCCCCGCGAACAGCGCTCTCGCCCGTGCGCCCTTGAAGGCACTCCGCGCCAACGTAGCCGCGGGCAGCATCGCATGGACCCCAAACCTCGCCAGTAACAGCGGGCTGCGCGGTAGATGCACGATGGGCCCAAGCACCTCCCGGTATAAGCTCGGCCACTCATCCGCAAGCGGCTTGATCACGCTGCGATACGCAACACCATCTCTGCTGTCGCCGAGCCCGTTACAAGTCGCTGCCAGATCATGCTCCAGCATCACAGCCGTACCATCATCCAGCGGATGCGCCAGCGGTGCGTCCGGCTCGATCCACTGATGGCCATACCTCGCTAGCGGCAGCGAGTTGAAGAAGGGCGAAGCCACTCCCATCGGATAGACCGACGATCCAAGATCATGGCGAAATCCCGCAAGCGTCACCTCAGCAGTCCGCGCCGCCCCGCCCGCGGTCGCTCCTGCTTCCAGCACCGTCGTCTGCACGCCAGCCTCTTGCAGCGTAATTGCCGCGCTCAGCCCGTTCGGTCCTGCCCCGATGATGGTCGCAATCGCCATAGATAAACGGAATACATCCCTAAACGTCCGGTTTCAACACATCCTGAAACACCCGGATTACCACAGCCAGGACCGGTCAGTGAACGCACCTGAAACATTTGCGTGCCCCATCCATCGCACCTCTGTCTTTCGCCATGTGTGGGATGTCAGAGGTCCGCACTACCAGGCTCCGTCTCCCCTCAGGGCCGCGACATCGCTGCCGCCTGCTCCAGTGTCGTCCCCTTGGGCACCCGCGTGTACTCCGACTGCACCTCGTCCTGCTGCTGCCCGATGCTCTTGAACAGCAGCGCCTTCCCATCGATGTGAACGTGGGTCTCAGTAATCTGCCACAGCCCCGGCGCGAGTTCCCGCCGCTCCACTCGAAACGTTCCGCCCTTCCGCAGCTTCCCGAACAGCCCGAATCCGAAGGTCACGTCTTCCGTGAGCGTTCCACTGATCGTCTCGATCCTGTGCTGTGCCTTGTCGACCACGATCGCGCCGTTCATCGCCGCAAGCACACGCGATTGAAGACTTGGCGGCCGGAAGTCCGCTTTCGGCTCGAAGTGCAGTTTGACCACCGAAGCGTTCTCGCTATCCACCGTCCATACGAATGCGTCGGGAAGCATGGTCAGCAGTTCGCGGGCATTCTTATCGTCCTGCTCGCCATCTTTCCTCTGCTTGGCCAGCCGCGAGGGATCGTGAATCAGCCGACTGACCCGCAGATCCTCTTCGTGTGCCTGCGCCGCAGTCAGCGCTCTGCCTTCCCGGGAAATCATTCGCTTCACCGAACCCGCATCGGTCTGCACCACGATGGACACCGTCTTCAACTCTTGCTCATCGTCCCGGTAACGCCATCTTGAATGGTCGTTGTCATCCGCGTCGAGCTCCGTCTTCACCGCCAGCTTCACAAGAGGCATCGGGTCTTTGGCCGATTCGGTGGCCTCGAGCGAAGCAGGCGCCAACAACGCCATCGCCGCACAAAATGCTGCCAGGAAAATGATCCTTGGGAACTTTAGGTGCCGGGACAATCGCGGCCACGCAGGCAATTCGTTCCAGGCTACGAGGGTCATGTAAGTTCGACTATAAACCGCGCAAAAAAGTAGCCTGCAGGTTCGTCCGCTCCGTCACATAAACCTCCGTAGTCGACGCGCTAAAATGTTTTGCATGGAACCCACAGAAATCCAGGAATTTGCCAAGGAGATGAAGGAGGCAGGCGAGGCCTCGCTCACCCGGATCTCGCTCGCTATCAGCATCCTTGCTGTGCTCGTTGCCATGGTCACTGTTCTCAGCCATCGCAGCCATACTGAAGCCGTTCTTCTCCAATCCCGCGCCAACGACTCGTGGGAGGAGTACCAGTCCCGCAAGCTCCGAACGGAAAACCTCCAGGTCACCGTCGACCTGTTGACGCTCCAACCGGTAAACGATGCCGCCGCCACGAAGAAAAAGGTTGACGACTATAACGCGAAGATCGGCAAATGGACCGCCCAACTCACCGACGACCAGAACAAGGCCAAGGAGTTTGAATCAGAAGTGGAGATCGCGGAAGCAAGAGCCGCTAAGTTCGACCTGGGCGAGGCCCTCCTCCAGATCTCCGTGGTCCTCGCCTCCATCACGCTCATCACAAAGAAGAACGCGTATTACTTCTTTGGTCTCGCTCTCGGCGCGCTCGGAATTGCGGCCGTGGTACTCGGACTCCTCATCCATTAACCTCCGGAGTGAATCCTCTTTGTCACTCCAAAGGGCACCTGCGTTAGCTCTTACGCCGTTACCCTTTGCGCGGAGGTGGCGGGTATTTGAAATCGCCCGTACGGGTGTTGCCGTATTTCGCCGTCAGTCCGGGCATACGGGCAACGATCGGCCCCGGATCCTGTGGAGGCGGTGCCGCCGAATCTGGTATCGGCAGGCCGATCTCATAAAACAGCCCTTCAAATCCCGAAGGCGTGAAGACATTCATGATCCTTCCACGGCTGCTGCCGACATTCGTCCAGCGATGAGGAATTCCACGCGGCCCGAAAGCATACGTCCCCGGCCCGCCCACCAAAGTCTTGTCCCCAACGGAGATCTCGAAGGTTCCTTCGACAACCAGGAAGGATTCGTCTTCATTCTTATGCTTGTGAAAAGGGACGCCCTGCCGGGGCCCATTCTCCGCCATCAACCAGGCGGACGTGCCGCCAGTGTCTTTGCCCGTAGCTTTCATACAGAAGTTGTGTCCCGGGAACCAGAACCACTGGTTCGGGTCTGCGCTCGGCACTTCAGCAAGGGCCACAAGAGGAAGAGCTATCTCTCCAAACAGAAAAGGTGCGGAGGCGAGAGATTTGTAGATCAGAGACCGGCGAGATAGGGCCATGACCACCTCGTGAAAGTTCAGACTTATTCGACCGAAGGATACCAGCGCAAAGTCGCGGAGAGGGTTAAATTTGATCGGCGTGCATCAGCTTTAAGCCACCAGGCCAGCACGCTACTCCGCCGCCTTCGCAATCACGCCCAGGTCCATCAATCCGTTCACGAAGTACTGCATCGCCAGCGCCACCAGCAGCAGACCCATGATTCGCACGAGGATTCGTACTCCAGTATCCCCAAGAATCGCGAGAACACGATCCGAATTCCCCAGCACCAGGTAGCAGATCGCGGCAGTTATAAAGATTGCCGCGAGGATGGCCACCATGCGCCAGGGATGCCCCTCCACCTGCCCCACCAGGACCATCACCGCCGCAATCGAACCCGGCCCCGCCAGCATCGGAATCCCCAGCGGAACAATTCCCGCGTCCTCCTTGCTCGCTGCATCCTCGCGTTCGCCCGAGACCTCCTGTGTCGCCGACCGCTTCGCTTGGAGCATGTCCAGGCCGATCAGCAGCAGAATCACACCACCCGCAAGCTCGAATGCCGGAAGCGTGATACCGAACATCTTGAAGATGTACTCTCCCGCCACCGCAAACGCCGACAACACAACCCACGCTGTCAGCGAAGCCTTGCGCGCCATCGCACGGCGACGCACCTTGTCCACACCCTCGGTTACTGCGAGAAACGTTGGCAGCGCCGCGAACGGATCAACCAGGAAGAAGATGGAACTCAACGCAAGCAGCGAAAAACGGACATACGCCGAGTGCTGCAACCCGGAGAGGGAGACACTTGCTGGATCAAACATAGAATTCCTTATAGAGCAGGAAGGGGCGAGATCTCGGAGCAGCCCTTGGGATAATCGGGCAACGCTCCCGTTGTATCTCTTCGCCGCTTCTACCGCTTTTGCGAGGTCGAGCCGTCGAGACGGCGACCACTAAAATAAGATGACGCCGGGTGTCACTTCGACCCACACCGGAGCTTAGGACTATATCTTAAGTATACTGGGCTCACCTTGGCTCGTCGTTACGGAACTGTGGGATTCCCGGCAACGGTAACCGGAATATAGGACTCCGCTCACACCCATATAATGGAAAGTCTAAGTTCGAGAAAGCTGACAGGAGCGACGATGCCTATCCAATCCACGCAGTACATCTGGCACAACGGCGAACTCATTCCATGGGCGAACGCTCAGATACACGTCATGAGCCATGTCATCCACTACGGATCCTCCGTGTTTGAAGGCATTCGCTGTTACGCCCAGAGCGCCGACGGCAAGGAACAGAGCGGCGCCGGCGTCTTCCGCCTTCCCGAACACATGGCCCGCCTCGTCGATTCCGCGAAGATCTACCGGATGCCTCTCGACTTCACCGCCGAACAGCTCGCCACGGCCGTCGTCGACGTCATTGAGGCCAATGGCGTCGCCCCTTGCTACATTCGCCCCATTGCTTTCCGCGGCTACGGCGAGATTGGCGTCAACCCGCTAAAATCCCCTGTCGAGGTCTACATCGCCAACTTCCCATGGGGCAAGTACGTCCCCGGCAACGCCGGTGCGGACGTCTGCGTCTCCAGCTGGAACCGGCTCGCCCCCAACACCATGCCGTCGCTCGCCAAGGCTGGCGCGAACTACATGAACTCCCAGCTCATCCGCATGGAAGCCGAGATCAACGGCTATGACGAAGGCATCGGCCTCGATGTAAACGGTCACCTTTCCGAAGGCTCCGGCGAAAATCTCTTCCTCGTCCGCGGCGACGTCCTCTACACCACGCCACTCGCGAACTCCGTCCTGAACGGCCTGACCCGCAGTTCCATCCTGTCACTCGCCAGGCACCTCGGCATCACCGTCGTAGAGCAGGCACTCCCCCGCGAGATGCTCTACATCTGCGACGAAGCCTTCTTCACCGGCACCGCCGCCGAGGTTACCCATCTCCGCTCCGTCGACCGCATCTTGGTCGGCGACGGCAGCATGGGCCCCATCACCAGCGCCCTGCACAAGGCCTTCTTCGACATCGTCAACGGCCTCGCTCCCGACCGCTACAACTGGCTCACCCCGGTAAAGGTGAAGGTCCGCGAGCCCGTCGGCGTCTAGAGCACCTCCGCGTCTGCTCCGTTTGCGCCTTGTTTGTCATTCCCGGAGGGTATCTGCTTTTAGCTTCCTCAAAGGACGTGTCATCCTGAGCGCATTCGAAGGATCCGCGGTGCGCCTTCCTCAAGCCACCCGAGTAAGCCTCAGCACTGTGATGTCATCGTCCTGGCCAAAGCGTCTTGCCAACCCGGCTATCTCAGCGGCAGAATGCTTCGACACATCGGCCGTACGTTCGAATCCGAACAGCTCCCCGCTCCCGCTGCGGGCCTCGACGACACCATCCGTCAACAGGGTAAGTTGGCTTTCCAGTCCGAAGTGACAGGAGGCTTGCTCGTACTCGGCCTCCTCCACAATGCCCAGCGGGAGACCGCATTCCTGGTGAAGTTCCTCGCCGTCCAGATAGGGAGAGATGTGGCCGGCATTCGCGACGGTGAGTGTGCCGTCCGGGTCGGCTCTCAGCACCAGGCAGGTGGTAAAGCCGCCGCTTCCCCGCCCTGCCAGGGACTCGTTCATCAGAGAAAGAATCCTGCCGGGCTCGCGGTGATATTTCGCGAGGGTGCGAAAGGTGCCCACCAGCAGCGCGACCGTCATCGCCGCCGGAAGTCCCTTCCCGCTCACATCGCCGATGGCGATGAGAACCGCAGCATGCGGCAACGGGATAACCTGGAAGAAGTCGCCGCCGACCTCACCGTAAGGCACGTAAACAGACTGCACCTCAAAACCAGGGACGGACGGCGTCTCTTCCGGAACCAGAATATGCTGCACCGTCCGTGCGGCTTCCCGCTCACGTTGATGATCTTCCTCCTGCGTGGCCGTGGAGACAAAGCGTCGGAGCAGGATCGCAAGCATGGCGACTAGGAATAACCCGTCTCCCAGATCGTAAAAAGAAAACGGGAAGGGCCATTCGGAAATCTGATTGAGTCTGGCAAGCGCTGCCGGCCTCCACGCAAAGCCATATAAACCCCAGTACCCGATAAAAAAGAGGATCGGTTTCAATTGCTTCAGAATCACCGGTACAAGCAGGAGACGCGCGTCTTCGACCCCTTCCCGAGCCCGCTGGAAGAGCAGCGTCAGGATCCAGATCGAAGGCGCGGCCTGAAGCGCGCTGATCAAACCCGTCCAGGCGATGATAGGGATGGCAGCCAATTGCGCAGGAAAATAGCCTGGGAAAAAAAGAGGATAGTCGGCGACGACAATAAAGGAAGCCGTGGCAATGGCAAACCAGAACAGCCAGTCGCGCCTGCCCTTCAGAAACTGGGAATAGAAGAGGATCTGAGCGAGTCTTGTGAACGAGGAAAATATTTGGAGGACCAAATAATAAGTCGCTATCTCAACAGCGAAAGACTGGGACCAGAAATCCCAGCCACGACTGCCTGCGGACAGCACCAGCATGATACCGAACCATAGGTTCGCGTATTCGCTGCGGCGCAGTACAAAAAGCAAGATTGCTGCCAGCCCGAACAGAAGTTCAAAAATTAGAAGAAAGACATTGGCGACCTGTTCCCAGGCAGCCTCTTTGGAAAGGCTCGCCCTCTTCTGTTTGAGAAGATGCAGGTCGCCAACTTGTATGCCGTCCGGTAGGGAAAATTTGAAAAATAATTCCACTGCGGCCATCGCCATACTCGCAAAGCGAGCACAACCGTACGAGCCGAAGAAGAGCGCGGAATCGGAAGCAGAAGCGGAATGGCGCCGACTGCATTCTCTCGTGGCGCCATTCGACCTATACCGCCAAGCATCTGGCCGTCTGCGTAAAGTCTGTAGTTGAGAAGAATCGTCGGCAGGTATGCCGCAAGCTCGGGTGTGCCCGCCGGCACGACAAGTCGAGCCCGGAACCATGCCGATCCGGCAAACGCCGCGCTTGGCTCCTTCGTCCAGTCCGCGCCTGTACGCACCAGTTGCCAGGAGCTATCGTCGAACCCGGGCGAAGCCCATCCCTTCGTACCGTCAGGATCGTCGCCGGCCTGAAACCGCCACAATCCATCCAGCGATGCCACAGGCAACCGGTCGCGTTGCAGGTCGTACACCGCGGGCAATCCCTGCGGAACTGCTCGGGATGTGCTCTGGCTATGGCACGTGAAGGTGAGCAGGCAAACGACGACCACCGCGCACCACCGATAAAGCGCACTCCCGCAAGGGCGACCGTCACTCATCAGGACCTCGCATTTCGATGATGGGATCATAACAGTCGCTGCTCAGTCGGGCAGTAGGCCCAGTCAGGCGCGATTCTCTGTCCCGGCATGAGAAAACGTCCCTATACTGGGCCAATGCCGAAAGCCTGTTCCGCTGCCATCGCGGCACTCATGATTGTTCTTACAGCCGCCACCCGTGCCCAGGGTCGCGCTCCAGACGCCGAGTCCGCAACCAAAACCGCCATCGCACGAATCCACACCGTCGACCCGCAGGTTCACGCCGTCATTGCCCTCGATCCCACGGCGCTCGACCAGGCCCGCGCCATCGACCGCAGCCGCAAAGCCCGCGGACTCCTCTACGGCTACGCCATACTCCTCAAGGACAACATCGAGTCCGAAGGCCCGCTCCCCACCACTGCCGGCAGCATGGCTCTGCTCGAAAACGTAACCCACCGCGACGCCCCGCTCGTCACCCGTCTCCGTGCAGCCGACGGCGTAATCCTCGGCAAGACGAACCTCTCCGAATGGGCCAACATCCGGTCCAACGCTTCTATCTCCGGCTGGAGCGGCGTAGGCGGCCAGACCCGCAATCCCTACGCTCTCGACCGCGACCCCTGCGGCTCTTCGTCAGGCAGCGCCGCCGCCGTCGCCGCAGGCGAGGTGAAAGCCGCCATCGGCACCGAGACCGATGGTTCGATCACCTGTCCCGCCGCATTGAACGGCGTCGTCGGTCTCAAGCCCACCGTCGGCCTGGTCAGCCGCAGCCGCATCATCCCGATCAGTCACAGCCAGGACACCGCCGGCCCCATCGCCATCGACGTCGCTACCGCCGCCCGCGTCCTCGCCGCAATCGCAGGCTCCGACCCGACTGACGTCGCCACCAAAGACGCCGACACGCACATCGCCGACTACCTCGCCGCCCTGAAACCCGACTCCCTCAAAGGCGCACGTATCGGTGTGCTCCGTTTCGCCACCGGTTGGTCTGCCGCCACCGACAAAGTCTTCGAGCAAGCCCTGACCTTGCTGAAGGCTCAAGGCGCAACCCTGGTCGACATCAAGTCTCTCAAAGACCGCGACAAGATCGGTGAAGCCGAGGGCCTCGTCCTCAACACCGAACTGAAGGTCGATCTGAACGCCTACCTCGCAGCCACGCCTGCGGCCGTAAAGACCCGTACCCTTGCCGACGTGATCGCCTTCAACACTGCCCATGCCGACCGCGAACTCGCCCTCTTCGGCCAGGAGACCTTCCTCGTCGCCGAGGCCACCAAGGGCCTCGACGATCCCGCCTACATCGCTGCCCGCGCAACTTCCCTCCGCATCTCCGGCAAAGACGGCATCGACGCCATGCTCGCCGCCGACCACCTCGATGCCCTCGTCTCGCCCACCATGCCGCCTGCCTGGAAGATCGACGCAGCTAATGGCGACCAGATCAACGGTTCAGGCGCAGGCGGTCTCGCCGCAGTCGCCGGCTATCCGCACCTTACAGTCCCGATGGGTTCAGTAATGGGTCTTCCCGTCGGCCTGTCCTTTATCGGCCCCGGCTGGAGCGAGGCCCGCCTCATCGGCTACGGCTTCGCCTATGAGCAGGCTGCCCGGATCAAGCTCACCCCGAACTTCCTTCCATCCATCGAATCAGTCGCGCCAACCAGCGTTCTCATCGCTCCACTGAGACCATGACCCGCCCCGTCGAATCGTCATCTTGAGAGAAGCATCTCCGACCAACCATCTTTTCGATCCGCTGAGACCATCATCCGCCCCCATCGAGTGTCATCTCGAAATGTCATCCTGAGAGAAGCATCTCCAGCCAACCATCTTTTCGATTCTCTGAGACCATCATCCGCCCCCATCGAGTGTCATCTCGAAATGTCATCCTGAGCGCAGCATCTCACGACCACCATCTTTCCGATCCTCTGAGACCATCATCCGCCCCCATCGAAGTGTCATCTTGAAACGTCATCCTGAGCGAAGCATCTCCGACCAACCATCTTTCCGATCCTCTGAGACCATCATCCGCCCCAATCGAAGTGTCATCCTGATCGCAGCATCTCACGACCACCATCTTTTCGATCCTCTGAGACCATCATCCGCCCCCATCGAAGTGTCATCCTGAGCGAAGCATCTCGCGCTTCTGCGAGATGCGAAGTCGAAGGACCTGCGGTTGCTTTTGCGCTTACCTTTCCTTCAGCTCACAGTATCCGTCCCGCAAAGGAATCCTCGACCCGCGCGACCGCCAGTCATACTCGCCGCTCCCATCAGGCAAGCTCCTCGAGTGATTTTTGCTCGGCGGAGACGCCCCACACAGCCTGCGCCGCACCGGCAACCAGCATCACCGACGCACTCACCATGAATCCCCAGAAGATGGGCAGCCGATCCCCACGGTTCAGCAGCGCCCCAAAGACGGCAGGCCCGAGCACGCCTGCGAACAGCGTGCCAAAGCCATAAAATACCGCAATCGCGGAGGCACGAATCTGCTGCGGAAACAACTCGCTGGTCGTCAGATTCGCAGAGCCCGCCGCGTTTGCCGCAAAGAAGAACGCAACCGCCCACCAGGTCACCTGCCCCACCACTCCAAGCCGCCCATGCAGAAACAGCAGGTTCGCCGTAAGCAGCGCTGCCCCGGCAAACAAGAAATTGATCGCGATCATGGGCCGCCGCCCTACTGTATCCACCAGCCTGCCGAGCACAACCGGACCGAAGAAATTAGTAAGCGCCAGCGGCAGGAACAGGATGCCGGCGTGTGCGGCCGACACGCCGTAAAAGCGCAACAGAATAAGCGCGGAAGAAAAGAACACGGAGTTGTAGAAAAACGACTGCGCCATCACCAGCCCCATGCAGAGCACCGCCCTGGCCCGATAGCGAGGGTCCAAGAGCATTCCCAGGCTGCGGAGCGAACTCCCGTCATGTTGATGGATCGTGACCTTCTTCGTCTCGGGCAGCACCTTCCCATGTTCCGCTTCCACCTCATCCTCAATCGCGTCGATCACTTCTGCCGCCTCCGCATCGCGCTTATGCGTAAGCAGCCACCGAGGGCTTTCAGGAATGTGCCGCCGCATATACAGAACAACCCCCGCGATAGGTAGGCCGGAAAGAAACGCAAGCCGCCAGCCGAGACGGAGACCGAACGCACTATCGGACAGGAACGCTACCGCAATAATCGATCCGAGGATCACGCCTATCCAGAAGCTGGACCCAATAAACAGGTTCACCCGGCCCCGAACCCGCGCGGGGATAAGCTCATCGATGGCGGAGTTGATCGCGGTGTATTCACCGCCAATGCCCGCACCGGTAAACGCCCGGCAGAGCATGAAAGTCCAGAGGTTCCACGAGAGCGCGGTCGCCGCCGTCGCACAAACATAGAAGACCAGGGTCCAGGTGAACAGTGACTTCCGACCATAACGATCGGCCAGGTAGCCAAACCCGAGCGCGCCCACGACCGTGCCAAACAGATATCCCGTGGATGCAAGGCCAAGCTGACCATCGGTGAAGTGGAGCGCCTGATTCGACTTGAGCGCGCCCGCGAGCGAACCGCCGATGCCGCCCTCAAGTCCATCCAGCAGGAACGTAATGCCGAGAGCTACCGCCATGCGCAGGTGCCATCTGCTCCACGGTAGGCGGTCAAGTCGTGGCGGAATGTTCGTTGTAACTTCGGCTGGGTAGCTGGCAAGAACGGTGTTCAACGGACCTCCTTCACGAACTCACATGAGACGTGCTCAAAATTTTGAGACGAGCCACACACCCGCAATCATGAGGACGCCGCCGGTAATCCGAAGACCCGAAGCGGGGTGCTGCTTGAATCCGATCCAACCCATGTGGTCAAGCAGAATGCTGACGATGATCGAGGCCGTCAAGCTGAGCCCGGTAAACATTCCCGAGCCCAGCTTCTGCGCATACATCAGCGCAGCCAGCGTTGTGATGATGGACAGGAAGCCGCCCATCCAAGCCCACCAAGGCGCAGCCTGGACTGCCTGCGCCGTGGGCAGGGTTTGACGTACAAATGCCTGGATTATAAGGATGCCAGCAAGCCCGCTCAGATAGACCCAGACGGTGGTCCAGATTGGTTGCTGCCAGAATTTGAAGAGTTCGGCGTTGGTGCCTTGCAGCGGCGTAAGCGCGCCCGCACCAATCGCGATCAGAACGATAGCCCATGCCATTGCGGCTTAGATGTATCTGCTCTACACGCGATTTCAAATGCCCTCCACAGTATCAAAACTCAACCTAAGATCTTCAACGAAGTAGCTTCGCCGAACAGCTTCGTGAGTCATGTATCGATCAGAGCAGCTTGCGGAACACCGTCAGCTTCATCTCCGCATCCAGCAACGGCTGCGCCTTCGCGAGCGCGGCCTTCGCTCCCGCACCGGCGAGATGCTTCTCGAGCGACCCAACCTTGTCCCACTCTTCATAAGTGGAAAAGTCGCCTGCCTTTTTCTTATCTTCCAGCAGGTGGTAGGTCTCGCATCCCTCCTCTGCGCGCGAAGGTTCGACCAGCTCATGCAGGATCACTCTTACTTCTTCCTCGTGGCCGGCCTTTGCCTTGAACTCCGCAATCACACTAATCTTGCCATCGTCATCGAACATGTGCACGCCTTCCGTCATCATCTTCTCAAGCAATGCTCCAAGCATCTTGCACCTCGCTCCCTCTCGTAAGATGCACAACGAGCGGCCCAGAGGCCGCCCGTCAGGATCGCTGCTATCTTCACGGATGTATCATCCTGAGCAAAGCATCCCGCGCCGCTTGTGCGAGACGCGAAGCTGCTATCTTTCCTGATGTGTCATGCTGAGCAAAGCGTCCCGCGCGGCTTGTGCGAGATGCGAAGCTGCTATCTTTTCTGATGTGTCATCCTGAGCAAAGCATCCCGCGCTTCTGCGAGATGCGAAGTCGAAGGACCTGCGGTTCTCTCTACTGCCCCTCACTCGGCTTTGAAGCGTGGACCAGCTTGGGCTCACTCACTGCATGGAGCTCTTCCGCCTGTCCCGATGCCGGCCGTTTGCTGCGGTAATAAGGTGCCAGCCGCTGCACCTCACCTGTCTTCAGCGACTGCTCAATCGCCTCAAAAACCCGGACATCGAGCATCCCTTCTTCTCCATCCGCTTCGGGCTCTCTGCCGTTCAGGATGCAATCTGAGAAGTACTTCAACTCTCCGCCGAAATGGTCGGTCTTCGGGAAGCTTTCGTGGTCTTTCTTCTTCTCAATCGTCGTGGTGTATTCAATCTTTGTTCCAACCTGAAAAGCAGGCTGCACAAAGATGTCGCCGAACTCACCCACAACTCGATAGTCATCTACATCTCCACCCGTGTAGCTCACCGTAAAGGTCGCCATCCGCGCATCATCAAACTTCAAGGTTACCGAAACCGTGTCCTCGAAATCAAACCGCTGCGGATCGCTGATCACCCCTGTCGCGAACACTTCTACGGGCTCGGCGCCGAACAGGTTTCTCACCGCATTCAACGGGTAAGGTCCCATATCGGTCACCGGCCCCGCCCAGAAACCATGCTTCGCCCGATGGTTCTGTCCTGAAACCTGTTGCGAAAAGCTCGAATTGAAGAACCGCGCCTTACCCAGCTTGTGCGATCGCACTACCTCGAGCGCCGAAAGCGTACCCGGCTCATGATGCAGACGGTAAGCGATCATCAACTTCGCTCCACTCTTCTTCGAAGCCGCAATGATCCGTTCGCACTCGGCGACGCTCACTGCCATCGGCTTCTCCAGCAGCAAGTGGATCCCCGCACTAAGCGCCCTTACCGCAAGGTCGACGTGGTCGAAATTTGGCGTAGCGAGGTAAATCGCATCGACAACTCCGGATTCCAGCATCTGGTCGTACTCTTCATAGGTGTACGTCTGACCGATGCCGTACAGCTCGCCGACCCTCTGCGCCTTCAGGTCATCGCTCGTCACCAGAGCGACAACCTCGCTGTTCTCCGTGTGCTCAACCCCTGGCAGAAATGCTGCCTGTGATATCCATCCCACACCCACTACCGCGTAGCGAACCTTCTTAGATCCCGAAACCGCCTCTGAAGCCCGCGAAACTTCCATCAACCTAACCTCCCGAATATCGTATTCAGAAAGTCCGACGCGAGAGCTTACCCAGAGGATGCCAGCGTCATCGACTATTCAACATGCTGAACGGCCACATCGAGAGGCTTTGTAGTCTCATGCTGGTTGTACATGCCATCGCTGTAGCTCCAGCCCGGAAGCTCCTGTGATCCGGTAATCAGTCGCACCCCATCACTGAAGAAGAGGTAGGTATAAGCCCACTGGCGAAACACACTGAACCTGTTCCGGAAGCCGATCAGGAAAAAAATGTGCACCGCCAGCCACATCACCCAGGCAGGAAAACCGCCCATGTGCGCCTTGAACGGCCACTCCACCTTCGCGACTGCGGCCTTTCTTCCAATGGTCGCCATGTCGCCCTTGTCGAAGTACCGAAAGCCCTTGTCCTTACGAATGCCCGCTCCCCCCGGGAGCTGTTCCGCAATCCGCTTCGCGGCATAGTCGCCCATCTGCATCGCCGGCTGCGCTACTCCCGGAACCTGTTTGCCATCTTGCGTCACATGCGCCAAATCTCCGCAGACGAAGATCTCCGAATGCCCCTTTGGATTCAGGAACTGGTCGACCATCACGCAGCCCTTCTTGTCCGTCTCAACGCCCAGCATCTTACCCAGCGGAGAAGCCTGCACGCCCGCCGCCCACAACGTCACCACCGAATCGATCTTCTCGTCGCCCACCATTACGTAGCCCGGCTGCACATCCGTCACATGCGCGCCGGTCCGCACCACGACACCAAGGTCGTTCAACTGTTTCACCGCCATCTGTTGCAGGTCTTCCGGATAGGCCGCCAGCACATGCGGCGATCCCTCCAGAATCAGCACCTGCGCCGATGAGGGATTAATGTGACGGAAGTCCATCGACATGTACAGCTTGGCAATGTCCGAGATCGCTCCCGCAAGCTCCACCCCTGTCGGGCCGCCGCCGATAATTACGAAGTTCAGCGCCGGATGGGTTCCCGTCTCGAGCATCTGCCGCTCCGCCAGTTCGAATGCCAGCAGCACCCGCCGCCGAATCTCCGTAGCATCCTCTACTGTCTTCAACCCCGGGGCGAGCGCCGCCCACTCATTCCGCCCGAAGTACGAGTGTGTCGAACCCGTCGCCAGGATCAGGTACTCATACTCAATCTGCGGGCCCGCCTTCAGCTTCACCCGTTGCCCTGCAACGTCGATCTCGACCACCTCGTCCATCAGCACATCCACGTTCTTGTGGTCGCGCATGATCGTCCGAATTGGCTGGGCAATGTCCCCCGGCGAGAGCACCGCCAGTGCCACCTGGTACAGCAGCGGCTGAAACGTGTGATAGTTCTTCCTGTCGATCAGCGTGATATCGACCTGCGACTTCGCCAACCCAAGCGCCGCATGAACTCCGCCAAATCCGCCGCCTACAATCACCACCCGCGGACGTGTTCTCACCTTTGTACCGTTCAACACTGGGGCTGCTAAAGTCGCCATGCAGGCAGTCTCCTCGATCGCGAATCTCTTTTTATCTTAGAGATAAAATCCGACCAATCGGTTACTGCCTCATTTTGCCTGCTCAAAAAGATCCGTTGCAATGTTCAGCCCGGCTCCCCATCTCAAGTGTCATCCTGAGCAAAGTTGGGCGCACACCTGCGCCAAGCGAAGTCGAAGGATCTGCGGTTTGTCTCGCCCCCGGTCAAAATTTAGACCCGCGACACTCTACGGCGTCTTCTGAAGCACCACTGAAACAAACCCCTGCGTCCCGGTAGAAACCGCGATCTTTGTGGTCTCCGGCGTTCCCGCAATCTGCTGTGGCATCACCACCACAAGTCCATTCCTATCGGAGATCGCCGCCGACTCCGCAGTTCCGTACACCTGCCCGATCGGGCACGCCCCTTTCGCCGGGCAGGCCTGCCATCCCGTCTCGGTCTGGTGCACCGTAACCGGAACACCGATCACCGGATCGCCTGCGCCATCGGTAATCTGGAACACCACCGGCTGGAGGATGGAAGTAGAAACCACGCCTTGTAAGGCTCCCTCCAAAGCCGTCACGGTCCACAGCGACGGATCAACTCCAACCGCCGCGAACTGCCCGCACACCGGAGTCGCCACACCAAGGTTCGCGCAGGCTGAACCAACCGCCTGGGCACCTGATGCAAGCGGCCCAACCCTAGCAGCAATGCTTGCAACTCCATTCACATCCGAGAGACTCTGCGTTCCACTCGGAAGCGCAATCGCCCCCGAAACCGTCGACCACGACACGACGATATTCGGCGCGACCAACCCCAGGGTGGACAGACCGGCCACTGGCGTAAGCCCGACCTCCTGTCCCGCAGCCACGTAATACTTCGAGGGCAACACTGTCAGCACAGGAGTCTGCATCGGAAGCGCGATGGCTGGGTAGTTCAGCGCCCCGTACATGTAGGTCGATCCACCACTCATCAGGTCCGTCACCCCAACATCCACCGTCAACCCAGCTCCAGAGCCGAGAGCGGCAAACGCTGGCGCAATCACCAGAATCGTATTTGCTGTCGACGACACCACAGCCGCCCTAGCCCCGCCAACTGTCACCTGCATTCCCGCACGGAAGCCCATGCCCGTGATTGTCACTAGGCCGCCACCGACACTCACAACCGTCGGCGAGATCGAATCCGCATAGAGCACCCGCGTACGAAACCCGAAGTCCGGTCGACCATCGCCGCGTCCATCGGTCACCACCATCCTCAGCATGCCCGACTGCAACGTCGCCACGCTGACCAGCGTCAGCCCCGCTGCAATGCTGTTGAACGGTGTCGTCGCTGCAACCGCGGGCAGACTCCCTGTCGGATCGGCCATTCCCCACAACCCGATTAGCGGCTGCAGCTTGTTCTCCGTCACCAGGCCCTGTTCGTCGAGCGCCGTCGCCTCCACCGTGAAGCTCCTGTTCGCCTCCGCCGAAAACTCCGACCACGCAGACACGCCGTATTGGCAAAGCGATCCCACGTTCCACCCGCTCGCAGGCAGCGTCGCCGGAGCAGTCTCGCTTCCCAGACCGCTCGTATCGCATTCACTCGCAGACCCCGCCGCCGGAAGATAGTAGTAGTTCCTCTCATAGGGAATAACTCCGTTGTCTCCGAACTCAAACGTCGGCCCGGAAGGTGTAACTGGCGCGTCTTCATAGGGCCCAATTCCATATGGCCCCGTATAAAGCGGGTTGATCGCCTCGCCGGTTATCAGCGCGTCCTGCAGCGAAGTCCCCTGCAGCTCCGGAATCATGTCCAGCCTGAAGTCCCCCTCCAGGGATAAATTGTCACTCCCCATACTCTGGGGCACCGTAGCCGCGCTCGGCCCAGTCACCGGGTTGCCATTGCTCGATCGGAACAATCTCCCGGACACAGCAGAAACCACCGGTCCTTCATCAGAGAAGGTTGACCCTGGAAAGTGCCGCCGCACCACCAGGTTCATCCCCTGCATGCCCTGCCCATCTACAAAGTTCACAACCCCGTCGATCTGGCTTGCGTTTTCAAGTGTGTCCACCTTACCTGCCGGCGCTGTTCCCTTTGGCATGAAATACAGTGTGCTGATCGACGCCACATCGTCCGGTCGCAGCGTAAATGGGTCCGGCAGGCACTGATAGGTGTACGGGCCGCACACAATATCAATCGGGTGCATGATCGGCCACTTTCTAATGTCATCTACCGTGGCCTGCGGCACGCCTGTAAACACGTTATCGTTCAACTGGGACCATCCCAGCCCCAGTACCCGCCCGAACGCCCGCATCAACTGGTACTGCAGTTGAAGCTGCTGCTCCGCTGCCGGGCCAGTGCATCGGCCATTCAAAATCAGCAGTGCGTGCTGGATCGTCCCTGCGGGAGTAATCGCATCGACACTCTCGGTAACCCCGTTCGCGCGGCAGTTCGCAGGTTCGCTCGCGCCCTGCCCCAGCAGCAGATCGGTCACCGACCCGTCCGTGTCGTAGACTACCGCAATCTGTATCGCCGCATAGTTCGCGCTGGTCACATCAGCCGGAAGAACAAACCCGTTCGCACCAAGATAAACATCCTGGCTCGATACATGTTCCGCAAGCTGCCCACCCTGCTTCAGCACAAGGCTTGCAGTCGGCACATTCCAAACTCCCGCCGCAGCAGCGACCAGCGCATCCGCCGCGGCATGGTCCACCGACGTGCTCAAATCGCCCGGATCAGTGAAATAGCTCGGGCTTTCGGTGTACCAGGCAACCGGCACCCCTGATGTCGTGAAGTATGGCGGCCCCGTCACCCATCTTGGTCCCGCTGCAAACGCGCACCCGCTCCAAAAGACCATGTAAGCCGCCAACGCCCAGCCTGCGGCTTGCCAGAGCCCGCCCGAACCAGGTCGCCTACCTACACTCACGAACAATCTAGAGGCCAGCATTGACTCGCCTCATCGCTTTCTGGCATAAAGCCAAAACCTCCGCTAGGGGCTGCGCCTCAACTGTTGACGTCACCATTGCAGCTGGAAGCCGTACGGGCACACGCCGAACGAAGTCCGAATCAGAACCGGCCGCGAGCCGCGCCACCCTGCTTTCCGAGAGAAAGACTCGATCCGGACTTGGGAGCACTACCCTCTGCACCGGAGGTACGGCCAGCACATTGCCTCTCAGTGCCCGCGCCTGCACCCAGCGGAGATCCACCAGCCATTCCGCTGCCTCCTCCGTTGCATCGTCCGGCCCCGGCGCGACTCCGCCTCCACGCAGGGGAACCGCCCCATCGTGGCCATGCACCGGCGAACTCAGCCCATGCGAATCCGGCTGGTAGAGAAAAATCAGCAGTCGTTGCCCTACATGGTAACGCGCCTCGCCGCCGCTCCCGCTCCAGAGCCCCGCCCACTCCCGCAAGGTGTAAATCGAACCGCTCGCCGGACCCTGCACCCCTTGGTCGACCCGGAAGTCTACCTCAACAATCCCCTCGCCCGACCCCGCAGACCCAACCGGTCGCCGCACCGCTGCCACATGCCCCGCAAAGATCACCCCCGCAGCCTGCGACATCTCCTCGATCACAGCATCCGCGGTGGAAGCCACGCTGACCGTCGCTGAAGGAGCTACTTCAGCAACTTCGGCCCGCTGCTCACCACCGTGAACCTTAGAACCAACCGTGTCCCGCACTTGAGCCGCAGTTGAAACCTCACACAGCACCGACACAATCGCCGCAACCGGGATCACGAGCCGCACCAGCATTTGCACTCTCGAAGCCATCTTCCTGCCTCCGCCTGTCTCCGATTCTTGGCGAAAACAGGGGATGATAGCACGAATATCTTCGAGTTTTATTCGCCCCTATTCCCATTCCGGGAAAGCCATCCGGCCACTCGCCACCTCCCAATCGCTTCTGGCAACGCCCCACAACGGTGGAAGCCTTAGCCTTGTTGCATCGCCCCGCAAGCAGCCGCGCTTCTTCTTCGCCCGTCTTCGTCACCTGAAAGAGTAAGCATCCGCTCGCTCCGCCGGAGCCGATTGCCGATCGTGCAGAATGCTATCCTTCACACTGAATGGCCGTTGGAGAAAACCCGTCCTTCCCACCCGACACCTTAGCTAGCTTGCGCCGCAAAGCCCGCCCCAAGCGCTCCATCCAGCCTGACCTCTTCTCCGCCCCACCGCCCCTGGTTGAAGCTCATCCTGCGCAGGAGGCCAGCACGCAGCCCCTGAGCAGCTCGAAGGGAAGCCGCACTCCGCCTGCCGCAGCCCCCTACTCAACTGCAGTCCCCGCAGAACCCGAACGCCGCATCTGGTCCGTCCGAGCCCTCGTCTGCGACGTCCGTTTCCGCACCGAATCCGCCTACGCCAACATCTGGGTCGAGGGCGAAATTTCCAACTGCCGCCCCGCCGCCTCGGGCCATGTCTACTTCACGCTCAAGGATGGCGAAGCCCAGCTCCCCGTTGTCCTCTTCCGCCGCCAGGCCCAGCTCCTCCGGTTCCGCCCCCAGGACGGCCTTGCCGTACTGGTTCGAGGCCGCATCTCCATCTACGAATCCCGAGGCCAACTCCAACTGATCGCCGAGACCATGGAACCCCGCGGAGCCGGCGCCCTTCAACTCGCCTTCGAGCAACTTAAGCGCCGCCTCGCCGAAGAGGGCCTCTTCGACGCCGCCCGCAAGCGTCCGCTCCCCGCCTTCCCGCACTGCATCGGAGTCATAACCTCGCCGACCGGAGCCGTCATCCGCGACATCGTCACCGTCATCCGCCGCCGTGACGCCCGCCTCAATCTCCTCATCTATCCCGCCATCATGCAGGGCGCGGCAAGCTCCGTCTCCGTTATCACCGCCATTCGCTGGTTCAACACCCACCCCGAACGCACTGACCTCATCGTCATCGCCCGAGGCGGCGGCTCCCTGGAAGACCTGGCCGCGTTCAACGACGAGTCGCTCGCCCGCGCCATTGCCGCCAGCTCCCTTCCCGTCGTCTCCGCTGTCGGCCACGAGACGGATTTCACCATCGCCGACTTCGTAGCGGACCTCCGTGCCCCAACGCCATCCGCCGCCGCCGAGCTCATCACCGCCGCCCAGCACCGCATCGAAGACCGCGTCGCCGCGCTCTCCAATCGGCTCGAACGCTCTGTCGCTTTCAGCCTCATGCAATCCCGCGCCCGTTACAGCCGCCTCTCTGCCGACGCCGTCCTGAACCGCCTTCGTGACTCGCTCTATCGCCGCGAACAGCGCATCGACGACCTCGCCTACCGCGCCGAATCCGCCATCAGCCGCCGCCTCCGCACCTCCGCGATGCGTCTTAAGATCGTCACAGATCGCCTTCGCCAGCAAGCACCCACCGCCCGCCTCACCGCTGCCCACCGCCGTCTCGTCCGCGCCGACGACGCCCTCGCGCGCACCAGCACCCGTCTCCTTACCACCCGAAAATCCCGCCTCGCCACCGCGAAAACTCGTCTCGAAGCTCTCAGCCCGCTCGCGGTCCTCAACCGCGGCTATGCGCTCATCTACGCAGAGAACGGTGCTTTGATCCGAAAGGCAACTGAAGTGCAACCCGGCCAGATAATCCGCAGCCGGCTCGCAGCCGGCGCCCTCACCGCAACCGTTCTGGAGTCTCACGAATGAAGAAGCTCTTTGGCACCGACGGCATCCGCGCCGTCGCCGGCCAGGCCCCGCTCGATCCCTCGACTGTTCACGCGATTGGCCTCGCACTGGGACATCATCTCGGTATATCTCCTCGTGTCCTGATCGGCATGGACACGCGCGAGTCCGGCGCAAGCATAGCGGCTGCACTCACTGCCGGGCTAAAGGATGCCGGAGCCGCTGTCGAGAGCGCCGGCGTCATCACCACACCGGCCATCGCATACCTCACTGCCTCTTACAACTTCTCTGCCGGAGTCGTCATCTCTGCCTCGCACAATCCCTGGCAGGACAATGGCATAAAGCTCTTTGGTCCAGACGGCTTCAAGCTGCCCGATTCGACCGAGATGGCCATTGAGGATGAGATCTTCCGCCAGCTCGAAGCCTCCGCAGCCCTTCCAACAAGCTTCGGCACGGAGTCGGAGCCGCTTCCCGTGAACGAATCCGACCGCCTCGCCTACGTTAACTTCCTGCTTAACTCCGTCCCCACCCTCACCCTCGCCACGCAAAGAATTGTCATCGACTGCGCCAACGGAGCCGCCAGCTCGATCGCACCGCAACTCTTCGCGTCCTTGATCGAGCGAGCGGGCGGTGAAGTCGTTACCATTCACGCCTCCCCTAACGGCCGCAACATCAACGACTCCTGCGGAGCCCTTCACCCCATCATCGTCGCGCAGGAAGTCGTCGCCCAGAAGTCCACCCTGGGCATCACCTTCGACGGTGACGCCGACCGCGCTCTCTTCGCCGACGAGCATGGCAACATCGTCAATGGCGACGCCGTCCTTCTCCTTGCCGCGAGAGATCTCGCAGCCAGGGATGCCCTCGCCCACAACACAGTCGTCGCCACCACAATGTCGAACATGGGCCTCGAAGCCGCTCTGAAACGCAGCGGAATAAAAATGCTCCGCGCCTCCGTTGGCGACAAGTACGTGCTTGAGCAGATGCTCAGCACCGGCGCCTCCCTCGGCGGCGAGCAATCCGGCCACATCATCTTCTCAGGCCGCAGTACTACCGGCGATGGCCTACTCACCGCACTGCTTCTGCTTGATATCCTCCACCGTTCCGGAAGATCGCTCGCGGAACTCACGGCAGACTTGAAGACCTTCCCTCAAGTCATCGTCAACGTGAAGGTCCATTCCAAACCGCCGCTCGAGTCAATCTCTACGGTCGCCGCCGCTATCGCTGCTGCCGAAAAAGACCTCGAAGACACCGGTCGCGTTGTCATCCGATACTCCGGAACCGAGTCGCTCGCGCGAGTCATGATCGAAGCCGAATCCGAACCCCTCATGCGCCACCACGCAGACACCATAGCCGATGCGATCCGCACCGCTATCGGGATCGAACGATAATCCCGACAGCGGTGCCTCTTCCTTCTATGTCATACACGTGAGGGGATCTGCTTCGTCTGTCATGTTCCCTACTGCAAACCTACTGCACGATCTTCCCGTCGGCACTCGTCGCCGCACTTCTCCCATCGGGAGCGGTCGTTACCTGCCATCCATTAGCCGTATTGGTCAGCGTTGCTGTTGCAGCCTGCGGTCCCGCAAGGTCGGTGGCGACATTGGGAAAGGCGGTCTTCGTCTCCGCCGCGTTCGCCCAGGAAGGCGCGTCCGAGAACGTGTAGTGATAGCTGATCTGCGTCGTCGCACCCACATCGGAGGTAGTCGGACTAGAACTATCGATCGTGCTCACTGATCGGTGTCCATAGCAGAAGTTTCCAAATCCCGGCTGCGTCGTATCTGCCGTCCACGCCGACCGGCCGTTGCTGGAAAGGTCGTAGTTCGTCACCTGCTTCGAAGCGACGATGAACACCTTCTTCTCCGCAGTCGTCCTCACCAGCAGCCCCTGATCCACCAGCGCGTCATACGGCGCCGTAGCGCTTGTGTCCGACGTCGTCTTCTGCGCCGGGAACTGCACCGGCTGCGAGAACAGGCACGCAGGGTGGGCACTGTAGTAGGTATTGATGGCGCTCTTATAATTAACCGAATTATCAGCCTTTTTATTGCATCCAGCTGTTACGAAGAGCGCCGCGCTGCAGACCACTGCGGCGCGAAGTGTGTGAAAAGCAAAAACCTTCATCGAAACTTCTCCTGTACCAGATACGTCGGATGCTTAAACCCGCAACAAAGGTCATCTCGCAAACGCCTTTCACTGCAACGCCGTCTTCCTGGCACGTTTGAAGTCATCATCCAGAGCGCGGGGGAAGGATTTCGGGCGATCCCAATCCCACAACCGTCCGAACGCCTCTTTAGCCCGAAGCCTCTTGTCCAAGCCCGCACCCCCGCCGCCACCTACAACCACCCCTTCGACCTTGCGATCCTCGCAGCATCCACGCGATTCGCCGCGCCCAGCTTCGCAATCGCCTCTGACAGGTAGTTCCTCACCGTCCCATCTGACAAGTGGAGCTCCCCCGCGATCTCCGTACTGGTCTTTCCATCGCCGGCCCTTTGCAGAATCTGCCGTTCGCGATCCGACAGCGGGTCCATCTCCGCGCCCCAAGCCTCGGTTGCAAGCGCAGGATCGACCACCCGCAACCCCCGATGCACCTTTCGCACCGCGTCCGCAAGCTCCGCCGCCGGTCTGTCCTTCAGCAGATAAGCCCGCGCTCCGGAGTCAAGCGCCCGCCGCAAATACCCTGGTCTCGCAAAGGTCGTTAGAATCACCGTCTTCGTCATCGGATAGTTTGCCCTTAGCTCCGCCGCCAGTTCCAGCCCTGTCATGATCGGCATCTCGATGTCCGTTACCAACACATCCGGCTTAAACTTCACCACCGCGTCCAGCGCCTCGCGCCCATTTGCCGCGCATGCCATCACGCGAATGTCGTCCTCCATCTCCAGCAGAGCCGCCAGCGCACCCAGCACCATGCCTTGATCTTCCGCTATGACCACACGAATGGACGCTGCCATGGCTAAGCCACCCTGTCCTTCGCCGCGCATCCCGTTCGAACAAACAGGCCGGCTACCGGCAGCTCCACCAGCAGCGTCGTACCCTGCTCGCTCTTCAAGCTGAAACGTCCGCCCAGGGCCTGCACCCGCTCCCGCATGCCCCGCAGACCATTGCCTTCATGCGTCACCGCGTGACATCCATTGTCTTCAACCAGAAGCGCGTGAAATCCATCCGTGGTCCTCGCCAGCCGCATCCGGCACTGCGTCGCCTCCGCATGACGCACGATGTTCGTCACCGCCTCGCGCATTGCCAGCGTAAGCACCGTCTCCTCCGTTGCGTCGAGCGTACGCTCGCCCACCATCGCATCGCTCTCGTAAGTCAGTGCCACGCCGGCTGCATCGAGCGTCCGCCGCGCCATCGCCAACTCGGCGGCGAGACCCTTGGACCGGTAGCCCCCGATCGCCTCGCGTACCTCCGCCAGCGCCGTCCTCGCTGTACTCTCGACATCGGCGATCTCCGCCGCAGCCCGCTTCGGATCCCGTTCCATCAACTTCCCCGCAAGCTCCGCCTTCAACACGATCACGGAAAGCGTATGTCCCAGCACATCATGCAGGTCGCGCGCGATGCGTTCGCGCTCCGCCACCGCCGCCAGCTTTTCGATCTCCTCATGCGCCATGGCCAGCTTGGTATTCATCCACTTCTGCCGTGCGATCCACGTATTCGAGACCGCTCCTATCAGCAGAAAGAAGGCAGGGAGTGCGTAGTTCAGGAAATTGTAATGCAGCAACACGCCCTCGCCCATCAGCAGGGCGAAGTCCATTAACACCAACGCCGCGATCCATGTCGCCGACTCCAGCATGAAGGGCAGCAACATGCCCGCATAAAGGAAGAACGTCGAAGACCCTGCATTGAAAGGAAAAGCCGCCATTCCCAGAACCAGGAAGCCGCCTAGCGTCGCAAGCTTCAGCGCCTTTACTTCCACGATGTCGAGAAAGACATACATCATCAGGAAAAGCAGGAAGATCGCCAGGCACTCGATCCAGTAACGCAGGCTATGGCGGAAGATCGGCTCGAAGAAAAAGAAAATAGCGTAAGCCAGCCAGATGTAAGCTGTCGGTGCAGGCCGCGAGAAGGGAATGCTTGTGTTGCCCCACCTGGTCCTGGGCTTGCTGCCGATCTGGGCCGACCCAATGCTTTCCATCATCCTCTTCCTGTTTCGAAGTCTACCGCGTCGATCTCCCAACTCTCGCTTCCGAGACTTGGAAGGGCGCCCCACATCTCGATCTTGAGATGTGGGGAGTTACCAGCTCCTACCAACTAAGCGCTCCGTTCCCTACGGCTGAACAACACCCAGCAGACCCCTAGCATCAGCAGAGTAAACCCAGCCAGCGCATTGCAGTGCGCCATCACCGACGAGCCCGGCTCCTGGTACCCAAACACGCCCAGCATCAACTGCGCCAGGTGATACGTCGGCAGCGCGGGAGCGATCTGGTGAAGCCAGTGCGGCAGAAACCGGATCGGCACCCACAGCCCGCTCAGGTAAGACATTGGCAAATAGATCAGGTTCACAATGCCCGGAGCCGCATTCGCCGGAACCACCAGCGCCAGCAGAAGCCCCATACTCGCAAAGCTGATCGCCCCGGCAACCGTCACAGCCAGCATCTTTGCCAGCTCCATGCCGGTAAGCGAAACTCCGCCGAACATCGTCCCGATCACCGTAAGCAGCGTCACGATCAATATCCCGAACGCCACCGCCGAAGCGCACTTCGCGAACAGGTAAGCCGGCACTGGCATTGGGCTCGCTCGCTTCAACTCCAGCCATCCCGAGTTCAACTCCGCCGCCAACCCCACACCGATCCCGAACAACGCCGCGCCAACCAATCCAAAGCACGCATACCCACCCAGCAGGTACTTCGCAATCTGAACCCCGCCCTCCACCGCATGCTTGTTGCTGAGCCCGAACAAAATGTAAAACATCAGTGGAAACCCAGCCACTGCCAGCGAGAACGACTTCGCCCGCAGCAGCTTCAGGAACTCATATTTCGTCTCCTTGCCATACACGGCAAGCGTCCTCCCCGCATCATTCGTACCCACAGAATATGGAACCGCCCAACTAGCCATCTCACTCTCCTCTGTTCATCCAACTCTTGTTACGTGTGTCATCCGGAACACTGCGCACCGCATAGATGTCATGCTGAGCGAAGCGCAAAGCGTGCGTGTCATCCTGAAGTCTGCTCACCACATGCGTGTCATTCTGAACTCTGCTCACCACATGCGTGTCATCCTGAACTCTGCTCACCACATGCGTGTCATCAACTCTGCTCACCACATGCGTGTCATCCTGAGCGAAGCGCAGCGCAGTCGAAGGACCTGCGGTAACCTCGCCACGAAAGCGAGTTCCAGGCCCAACCTACCCCTTGGTCAACTCCAAAAACGCGTCCTCCAGCGCCGGACTCGCAATCTCCAACCCTGTCAGCCGTTCATCTCTAAGCAGCATCGTCCGCACCACCGCCTCCGCATTCACGGCCGTCACCGTCACGAACTCACCGTTGCGTTCGACCGCCGTCACACTCTCCAACCCCAGCAGATACGCATCGCTCAACTGAGTGGCGCACTTGATCCGCTTGCCCCCGCTCATCCGCTTGATCTCTGCCGGCGTCCCTTCGCTCACCACGTGACCCTTGTTGATCACGATCACGCGGTCCGCAAGGGCATCTGCCTCTTCCAGATAGTGCGTTGTCAGCAGCACCGTCTTGCCACGCGCCTTCAAGGAACGAATCTGCTGCCACAGCCCCCGCCGCGCCTCAATGTCCATGCCCACCGTCGGCTCGTCAAGAAACACCAGGTCAGGATCGCCACAGATCGCCAGCGCAAACAGGACTCGTTGTTTCTGTCCTCCGCTCAACTGCCCGAACAGCTTGCCTTCAATGCCCTCCAACTGCGCGATCCGCACGATCTCCTTCACCCCAAGCGGCTTCGGATAGTAACTGCGAAACGAATCGATATGCTCGCGTACATAAAGCGTATCGATCACCTTCGCCACCTGCAGCATCGCACCAACCCGTGTCCGCGAAGCAGCCTCGCGCGGGTCGCATCCAAAGATCCTCACCGTCCCGCTCGTCGGTCCCGCCAGCCCAAGCATCAGCCGCACCGCAGTTGACTTCCCCGCCCCATTGGGTCCCAACAGCGCCACAACCTCGCCTGCACGCAGCGTAAGGTTCAGCCCATCGAGCGCCGTTGTCGCCCCGTATTTCTTCGACACTCCGGTAAGTGCCGCAATCCACTGGGACGCAGCAGCAGCCGTCGCAGTGCCTGCCGAACTCCCACGACTCGCCTCTTCCGAAACCATAGCCATCGCAGCCATCGCCTGTTCTCCCTGTCTCTTGCGAGATATCTCTCAACGTTCTTGCTTCGAGATCAAGAATGAACCCGCGCCCGCCAAACCCACAGTGGCGAACGTCACGAATCGACATGACACTTGTCACCCGATGAATTAGTCCTTCGCCCCTCGCTTCAGAGCCTCAAGATAGCTATAGCCCCAGTACGTATCCGGAAGCAGAACGTGGTCTTCTGTCCACTCATTCCACGCCGCCACGTAGATCAGCTTCTCGTGCTTATCCTCAGCAACGACATGCCGCGCCCCACGCACCAGCCTCTCAAACTGGTCGGGCGACCGGTTGATCGCAATCGCCGCAAACTCCTCGAAGCGTGGGCTGTCGTCCCATCCAACCTGTGCGCACGGATAAAACGGAACATCCACCTGCTCACGCGCACTCTTCCACGAACTCACCGCCTCCATCGCTCCCACGCCGTACGGAATCCGCGAACCCGGCGGCTTCGCACCATAGGTCCACCCAAACGTCCCATACTGCGTCGCGCTGTCGAACCCCACCGCCCGCAGTTCACGCGCAAACTTTTCGTAGCCGCTGCAGATTTGCAGATGCACCTTGGGAAACCCGAGCGCCATCGCGCGCTCGCGCATCTTCGCCAGCGCCCGTTGCAACCCATCCCTGCCAAGCTGCTCGATCACCTTCCCCGCATCGAAGATCGCAAACACCGGCGCTCCATCGATCCTCAAGTAATTCGATTGGCTGAAGTAGTGCTCCGCACAGTAGTTCGTCACATGCTCAAAGTCCGCAAGCGAATGGGTCTGCGGCAGCAGCGGCGCGGCCAGGTCCGGTGACCGGGCCGGGTACACATTCTTCCAGTCATGATTCGCCCACATCACCGCAAACTTCAATCTCTCCCGGTTCGACGCCTTCATCATTCCCTGCTCCAGCTGCTCCTGGTAGAACTGCGTCCCTTCATGCCAGTACCAGTCGATCAGCCAAGCATCGATACCATGGTCCGCAGCCAGATCGATCTCCTTCGCAGCCCAGACCGGATCAGCCTCATCGTAATAACCCCAAAGCGGGTAGTGCGGCATCGAGTGCCCTGGAAACAGTGCCCGCGCATTCCGTAGCGCATCGAACTCCGTCCAGCCCTTGCCGAACTTTGCTTCCATAAACGGCGAGGGATGCCAGCTCGGGAAGTTGTAAACCACCACCCGCACATCCGTCGGCTTCTCAAGCTTCTCAGTGCCGAGAGCCGCATGAAGCTTCTCGTCCGTGAAGTAGCCATCGATCGCCGCTTGCCCTACCAGCCCGTCCGGAAGCTTCTCAAACACCGGCCTCATCGCGTGGTTACTGCTCAACGTTTGTGCGGCGATATTGTGTGGAGTTCCAGCCGCAATGGTCGCGCCGATCGCAGAGGTCAGGAAAGATCGCCTTTTCATCCACCGAATCTAACACCACCAGGAAAGATCCTCAGACTCGATCGACCAATCTCTTAACGAGAAGAGCTACATATAATCCACGCCATACTGCACCGGAATCTGCGTAAACGCGATCCGTGTCGGCGCGGTCTCCCGCGCCTTCAGCATCCCCGCAAAGTGCAGCGTCGAATGCCCATACTTCAAATTCAACTTGTCCATCGTCGCCGAAAGCTGCCCGCGATTGTCGGCATCACCAAACAGCGTCTCCTGGTGTTCGTTCTCCGGAATTAAGTTCCGCAGCGTCACGCCCACAAAGAACGGCCGCGCAAACTCCGCGCCCGCCGGAGCCTGTTGCCATATCCCGCGCAACACCTCCAGCAGCGTCAGCGTGTCCTGACAGTCCGCGAACCGCGCTTCCATGCCCCAGCTTGAATGCTTGATGCCGCTGAAGTGCTTCTTCGCCTTCACCCTCGCCGCCTGTTCCGTCGTCAACTGGTACCGGATCGTCACCGCCATCGACGCCGTATAAAACTTCTCCATCCTCAGCCGCATCGCCGCCTTGTGCAGCAGCTTGTGCGCCACCGACCAGGCACCCTCCGCCGACCGGAACTCCGGCCCCAGTACATGCGAGTGCCCCAGCGACTTCTGAATCTCACTCGGCACCGGTGCCCCATCGTCGCCAGAATCCGTCCCCCGCAGCCAGTGATACAGCCGGTCGCCCCACACGCTGTCCCACAGCGAATGCATCCCCTTGCGGTCGAGCGCCAGCAGCCCTTCCATCGTCGTGATGCCCTTCGCATTCAGCCTTACTTCCGTCTTCGCACCCACCCCCGGTAGATCCCTCAACTCAAGATGCGCAATCGCCCGTGGCAACTGCGAAGGCAGCAGCCCGATCAGCCCATCCGGCTTCTGCATGTCGCTTGCAATCTTCGCCAGATATCGATTCGGAGCCATGCCGATCGAACATCGCAGCGTCTCGCCCACGTCGTCTTTGATCGCCTGCTTCACGGCCAACGCGATCTTTCGCGCCGCCGGAGGCTGCTGCTCCCGCCCAATCAACTGGCAAACCATCTCGTCGATCGAGGGCGTATGCGCCACCGGGCAACACCGCTCCACCGCCTTCGCGATCTTGTGCGAGTACTCCGCATAGTGATCGTGATTGCCCGCGACCAACACAATCTCCGGACAGATCTTCTTCGCCTCCCCCACCTGTGTCCCGGTCTTAATGCCAAGCGCCTTCGCCTCATAGCTTGCCGCGATGCAGCACGTCGTATCGGCAAGCGTCGGAACCACGGCCAGCGGCCGGTTGCGATATTCCGGGTGCAACTGCTGCTCGACCGACGCAAAAAAGCTGTTCAGATCAATGTGAAGAAAGCCAAATCGGTCTGGAAGCTGGGCGAATGCCATAGGTTAAACCACAATGGGAAGTATATTCGCTTTTTATTCACTCCGATTTAAAGAACATGCACCCTCTCCCGCAGAAAAGCGCATCGGAACACTCAGTCTGAAAGCTGGAAGGCACCCTATGAAGATCTTTACAAGATTCTTGCTTGTTCTGCCTTGCATCATCGCCACGTCCTACCTGGCAGGTTGTAGTTCGGGTACGAGCGCGTCGACAACGGCTCCGACTTCTCCGGTTGCCCCAACACCTCCGGCCGCTCCCGTCACTCCCGCAGACTTCACACTCGCCATCTCTCCTTCTGCCATCACCATCACGCCGGGCGCTGCGGCGACGACGGCGACGACAGCGACTGTTACCATTTCGCCGACCGGCAACTTCACGGGCACCGTTGCACTCAGCGTCAGTGGCTTACCCACCGCCGTCACGGCCGCCCCCGCTTCGTTCAGTCTGGCCTCAGGTGCCTCGCAGGCGATCTCGTTGCAAGCGGCATCCACAGGCGCAGCGGGCCTCTCCACGGTTACTGTCACTGCCACTTCCGGCACGCTTGTGCACACATCCACACTGGCGCTCACTCTCGCCGCCAAGCCTGCCGTCCCAGCCGGAATCGACGTGACCACCTACCACTATGACAACGCCCGTGACGGCCTGAATGCAAAAGAGACCACCCTTACACTGGCAAATGTGAACGCAGCAGCCTTCGGTCTGCTGAACATGTATCCCGTTGACGGCAAAGTCGACGCCCAGCCTCTCCTCATCAGCGGCATGGTATCGCCGGATGGGACAAGCCGTAACCTCCTCTACGTGGCCACCGAGCACGACAGCGTCTATGCTCTCGACGCTTCAACCGGCACCCAGGTCTGGAAGACTTCGATCATCGGCACAAACGAATCAACCAGCGACTCTCGTTATTGCGCGCAGATCGCTCCCGAGATCGGCATCACCGCCACTCCAGTCATCGACAGAACACGCGGTACAAACGGCACCATCTTCGTCGTCGGAATGACTAAGGACGCCCAGGGCAGCTACCATCAGCGGCTGCACGCACTCGACCTCCTTACCGGAGGGGAACTTTCCGGCAGTCCCACCGAAGTCGCAGCCAGCTATCCCGGAACGGGCGATGGCAGTTCGAATGGAAAGATGATCTTCCAGCCCGGCCAGTATGCTGAACGCGTTGGTCTCCTTCTGCTCAACGGAAACATCTATACCGCTTGGACGAGCCACTGCGATATCAAGCCATACACAGGCTGGATCATCGGCTACGATGAGTCCAGCCTGCAGCAGTCAACGGTTCTCAACCTGACGCCGAATGGAAATGAAGGCGCGATTTGGATGAGCGGCTACGGGCTCGCCGCCGACACCAGCGCCAACATCTATCTCCTCGACGCCAATGGAACGCTTGATGATGGCTTTACGCCAGGCGGCTTCCCCAATCAGGACGACTACGGCAATGCGATCCTAAAACTGAGCACCACCTCAGGCCTCGCAGTCGCCGACTACTTTGAGCCGTACAACACCGAGGCCGAGTCTGATGTTGACCAGGACCTCGGCTCGGGCGGAGCCATGCTCATACCTGATCTTGTTGATGCCAATGGCAAGACGCGGCACCTGCTCGTTGGCGCTGGAAAGGATGGCAACATTTATCTCGTCGATCGCGACAATATGGGCAAGTTCGCCCAGAACGCTTCCAAAAACACCAACATCTATCAGGAGCTGCCTTCTGCCCTTCCAAATGGTGTGTTCTCAGGTCCGGCCTTTTTCAATAACACGCTTTACTACGCCGGCGTGAAAGACGCTCTAAAAGCATACCCGCTTACCAACGCCATGATTGCATCCGCCCCCGCGAGCACATCGGCCATTAAGTTCCCGTATCCAGGATCGACGCCCAGCATCTCTGCGAACGGTACGAACAACGGTATAGTGTGGGCGCTCGAGAGCTCCCTTGGAGCAGCCAGTGTCCTGCACGCCTACGACGCTTCTAACTTGGCTCACGAGCTTTACAACAGCAAACAGTCAACAACCCGCGACGCCTTTGGACTCGGGAATAAGTTCATCACTCCCATGATCGCCAATGGGCGGGTCTACGTTGGCACTCAAAACTCGGTTGCAGTCTTCGGATTACTGGCTCCCTAGCGGTCAGGCGCGCTCAGCTTCACCGATCCCTCACAAGGTCGTATCCTGTCCTTGTCGCCCCGGCTCTTCGCACTGCAGGGCTGGCCGGGCGCAGGAGCCTCGATCCTTGCACTGGAAATCTCGCATCCTCCACGCCACACCCTCGGTTCCGCCCGGCTTCCGTTCCTTTGCTACGCCGGTCTATCGCGGCTCGACCATCCTCTTCGACAGCATGGAACAGGCCCATGACGAATGGCACTTCGATCGCGGTTATAACTACGGCCTCTACGGAACTCCCACCGCCCTCGAGTTAGGGGCCCGCATCGCCGCTCTTGAAGGCGCGCGCCACACCTTTCTCGCGCCTGGCGGGCAGGCAGCCATCTCGCTCATCTATCTTTCTTTCTGCCGCGCCGGAAGCCACGCTCTCGTCCCCACCAACGCCTATGGCCCCAACAAGCAGCTCGCCAACGGCCTGCTGCGCAACCTCGGCATCGAGGTCGAGCCTTACGACCCGCTCCTGGGCTCCGACATCGCCTCCCTCATTCGCGACAACACAGCCCTGATCTGGTGCGAAAGCCCCGGCTCAGTCACCATGGAGATCCAGGACCTCCCCGCAATCATCGCCGCCGCCCACGCCCGCAACGTCCCCGTCGCGCTCGACAACACTTACGCCGCCGGAGTTCTGCTCGATGCCTTCGCGCTCGGCGTCGACATCAGCATGCAGGCCCTCACAAAATACATCGGCGGCCATAGCGACCTGCTCCTTGGCAGCGTCTCCGTCAACACCGAAGCCGCCTACCAGGCCATCGGTGCAACCCATCAGCAGATCGGCATGGCCGTCTCGCCCGACGACTGCAGCCTCGCCCTGCGCGGCCTTCAAACCCTCGCCGTCCGCCTCGAGAAGCTTGAAGCATCAACTCTCGAAGTCGCCCGCTGGCTCGAAACCCAACCCGTCGTCGAAACGGTCCTTCACCCCGCCCTGCAATCCTGCCCCGGCCACGAGTTCTGGCAACGCGACTTCACCGGCTCCAGCAGCATTTTTTCGATTGTCTTCGATCGCCGCTTCACCCCAACCCAGGTCAACACCTTCGTCGAGTCCCTGAAGCTCTTCGGCATTGGCTGGAGCTGGGGCGGAACCCATTCTCTTGCCATGGCCTATCCCGAACTGAAGCGCCCCACCGGCAATTATGCCGGCCGCATCGTCCGCCTGAACATCGGCCTCGAAGAACCCGCCGACCTTATCGAGGACCTCACCACCGCCCTCGCCACCCTCACCTAGTGCAAACTCGTACCCCGAACTGTCACCAACGGACTGCACGGAGTACCCACAAGCGTCATCCTGAGCGGAGCGATCAGCGTCTGCGCCTGAGCAAGGTGTCATCACCCAAAAGGTGTCATCGCCCAAAAGGTGTCATCGTCCAAAGGTGTCATCGCCCAAAAGGTGTCATCGCCCTAAGAGTGTCATCGCCCAAAAGGTGTCATCCTGAGCGGAGCAAATCACAGTCATATCGTGATTTACGGAGTCGAAGGACCTGCGGTTGTCCTCGCACTTGCCTGTTCTCACCACCCGGCACAGTCCGCTAACAACCCGCTCGGCGCGCACGAACCTGCGCTCACTTCCCCGTATCAATCTTCAAATTGATCACAAACTCATTCTTGTTATCGAACGAGCTGATCGTCCGGGTATTGCTCTTCTTCCCGTTCAGCTCCGCCCAGAGCTCATAATCGGTGCTGCCGGAGAGTTGCCCAAAGCGAAACCCGCCGCCGTCATCCGCAATAAAGCTCTTCACCGCCAGCGTCTTATCGTCCTTCAAGTAGACGACCGAACCCCTCAGCGGTGTATCGCCCTTGTCGACCACCTTGCCTGACACAATCCGCTGAGCCGGCCCGCGCTGCGTCGCGCGAGCAGTTGCGACACCTGGAATCACCGGCGCAACCAGCAACACACTAAGCCCGAGAAGAGAACTCACCGCGACAGAACGAACAGCAGACAGGCCCAGGGAGGAGACACCGAAACGAAGAAGCATCATGCCTCCAAGTATACGGCCACGTTCCTTACCCCGGCCCCTACTCATCTTCTTCATCGTCGTGGTGCGCCGCCGCGTCTTCGTCGTCATACCCGCCCTCGTCCACCACCGCAATCTCTAACGGATCTACCGAAACAATCTCGAGATCAGCCCCGCATTCATCGCACTGTACCGTTTCGCCTTCTTCCACTTCGTCCGTGTCAATCGTCAACGGGTTATCGCACTCAGGACACACAACAGCCATAATGAAGCCTCCGGATTTCTCGTAGTACCACCGCCTGCTTCCACTTCAGGCCCAGTCGGATGGTAGGTCTAACGCCTGTAACGTACACCATCCCGTATTCTTTCTAGCGACACCCTGCCGTTCCGTCAAGCCTAAGCCAAACTTCACCTTCCCGTTTCCACAGGAGCCTGCATGAAGCTCACTCCAGTTCGCCTGATCCCCTTCGCCGCCCTGCTTACCGTCACTCTCACGGTCAGGCAAACCCACGCCCAGCAGGTAAGTTCCGGCAGGCCGATCCAGACAGCGCCCGCAGATCCAGCGATTGCCTCAGCTTTGACGGCAGTCTCGTCGGAACAGATTCACGCCACAATCGAAAAACTTGTCAGCTTCAACAATCGCAGCACGCTTTCAAGTATGGAGACCGGCCTCGCCCCCGGCACAGGCATCAACGCCGCCGCCGAATGGATCGCCGCCGAGTTCCAGCGAATCTCCGCCGCCTGCAACAACTGCCTTGAAGTGAAGCGCGACGAGTTCACTGAACCTGGCAGCGACGCCCCCAACTCCCGCATCCGCAAACCGACAAAGCTCGTCAACGTCTACGCGGTCCTCAAAGGGACAGATCCCGCGCAGTCCCCACGCCGCGTCCTCGTCACCGGCCACTACGACTCCCGCAACTCCGACAACTTCAACACCCACGACCCCGCCCCCGGCGCCAATGACGACGCCAGCGGAGTCGCCGTCTCTATCGAATGCGCCCGCGTCCTCTCAAAGCTAAAGTTCCCTTCGACCATCGTCTTCGTCGCCGTCGCCGGAGAAGAGCAGGGCCTCAACGGCAGCCGCCACCTCGCCAAACTCGCAAAATCCGAAGGCTGGCAGCTCGAAGCCGTCCTCAACAACGACATCGTCGGCGGCGACACCACGCCCGGCCAGCAGGCCGACGAAGACAAATCCCTAATCCGCGTCTTCTCCGAAGGCGTCCCTAGTCCCACTACCCCCGAAGGCTCAGCCGAGGCCATCGCGCGCATCCACAATCTCGGCTCCGACTCCGACTCACCATCACGCGAGCTCGCGCGCGCCCTTACCGACGTCTCCCGCACCTACTTGGGAAACTCAGACATTCACGGCCCGTTGAGCGTGCACCATCTCCACCCGGTTATGATCTTCCGCGCCGACCGCTATCTCCGCGGCGGCGACCACACCAGCTTCAATCTTGAAGGCTTCCCCGCCGTCCGCCTCACCGAGTGGCGCGAGAACTTCGACCACCAGCACCAGAACATCCGCATGGAAAACGGCACACAGTATGGCGACCTCATCCAGTACGACGACTTCGCCTACATCGCCAACGTCGCCCGCCTCAACGCCGCGACTCTAGCCACGCTCGCTTCTGCCCCCGGCATCCCGCAAAACGTCCACGTCCTCACCGCCGCCCTCGACAACAACACCGAACTCACCTGGGACCCACCCACCGGCGCACCCACCGGAACCACCTACGAGATCGTCTGGCGCGCCACCGAACTCCCTTCCTGGACAACCCTCGTCTCCGCCGGTTCCAGCATGACCATCAAGCTCCCTGTCTCGAAGGACAACGTCATCTTTGGCGTCCGCTCCGTCTCACCCACCGGCCACCGAAGCATCGCCGTCCTACCCATCCCCGCCCGCAAATAGTCCATCACCGGTCTCCGCTGTCATCCTGGGCGCGGGTGCCCCACCCATGGCTCGCCTTCGGCCATGGGTGGGAACGGGGTACCCCGAACTACGCCGTAAAACTTCTCCCCAACCCCAGACCCATCAGGCCTTTCCGGTAAGTTACCGAACTTCTATCCGCGGGAAAGTGCGCCTCCGCATGCAGATCCAGTGGCAGGTCCTCAGGGAACTGCTTCTCCACGATCGCAATGTCTTCCGCAAACACCTGATAGTTGAAGTCCAGGGTCGCCTGCAGAGCAGCATCCTTATCGAAGTTCCTGCAGATCGGCACAAACAGCCGCGTCTTCCTTGCCGCAACCGGCGAAGCCGCATTTAGAATATGCAGCTTCCCTCCACCCGGAAACGTCACAGTCAGCTTGGCTGTAAACGGCAGATACATCTCGAACCGCCGATGCCACATAAACTCCTTCGGAGCCAGGTGTTTGAACCCATGCGCATAGTTGCTCACCGAGCTGATGTAGTCCGCCACAAACCCATTCGGCGTCTTCGTCACCGCATAATCCGGCACCACAGGATTGTCCGGCTCTCCAAAGCTCTCCCTATGCACAAACGCGAAGTGACTCACATCGAGAAACCCTTCCACCTGCCGCCCCGCCGCAGCATTAATATCGGTCGCATCCGGCAGCACCTGGATGTAGTCGGCATCTTCCCACTCGCTCATCTCCGGCAGCGGCCTCGGCCCGTCATTGACCATCCGTACCCAGACCAGTCCATACCGTTCCTGAGCCTGAAACATCTGCAGCCTTAGCCGCGGCGAAATAGCCCCACCCGGATGCGCCGGAATACACACGCACCGCCCATCCGGCCCATACCGCAACCCATGATATCTGCAGACAATCTCGTCGCCTTCGACATACCCCAGGCTCAGCGGAACCCCGCGATGAAAGCAGATGTCCCGCGCCGCCGCAACCGTCCCATCGGTCAACCGGTACACCACCACTCGCTCGTCCAGCAGCCGCGCCGCGTAAGGTGCCGCTGTCACCTCATGTGAGAACGCCACCGGATACCAGAACACCGCCAGTGCCCGCCAGTCTGTCTCTGTAAACGTAAGGTCACGCGGAAGCCCAACCACTTCAGGCGCAGTAAGACTTGAACTCGGAACAAACGATGTCTGGGTTGCCATAACCGATTATGCCCGATAATCCGCCCAGATAAATCGCCAATCTGCCCTCGCTGACGCCCCCAGAAAGTGTCATCTTCAGCAAGCACCGCGAGTCGAAGAACCTGCATTTGCCCACTCGAGCACCGCAACCCCCAGCGAAGTGTCATCCTGAACGAGCATCGCGAGTCGAAGGACCTGCGTTTTCCTAACCGAGCCTGCCACCCCCCAGGAGAGTGTCATCCTGAGCGAGCATCGCGAGTCGAAGAGCCTGCCTTCTCCTAACCGAGCCCCGCACCCCCAGAAAACTGTCATCCTGACCGAGCACCGCGAGTCGAAGGACCTGCGTTTGCCTAACCGAGCACCGCAACCCCAGGAAAGTGTCATCCTGAGCGAAGAGAATCACGTCCTTATGTGATTCGCGAAGTCGAAGGACCTGCGTTTGACGGGGTGTCTACATCCCGGGTGCCGGGTGCCGGACGCGGGTGCCCCAGCCATGGCTCGCACTTGGCCATGGGTGGGTAGGAACACCCTCGACCACCTACGCCTTTTTCACAAACCGCATTGCCGCCGAGTTCATGCAGTACCGCATCCCTGTCGGCCTCGGCCCATCATCGAACACGTGTCCCAAATGAGCATCGCAGTCGGCACACGCAACAGCGGTCCTCAAAACCCCGAAGCTGTGGTCCTTGATCTCCCGCACGTTCTCCACCGCAATCGGCTGCCAGAAGCTCGGCCACCCTGTTCCCGACTCGAACTTTGTCTCTGAACTGAACAGCGCCGTGTCGCAGCAGATACACCGGAAGATCCCCTTCCCATGCTCATCGACGGTATCGCCGGTGTACGCCCGCTCCGTTCCTTCATGCCGCGTCACGTCATATTGAATCGGCGAAAGCTGCGCCTTCCACTCGTCGTCCGACTTCACCGTTCTAGGAACTGTGGCCTTGCCAATGCGCTTGCCGTCCGGCGCAAACTGGACAATCGTCACCGGCCCGGTCTTCGGCCCTGGATTGTCGTTTCCCCTCGCCTCAACGGTACCCAGCGCTCCGCCCCGCATCCACCACACTAAGCCGGCCGCCATCGTCGCCACTCCGCCAAATAGAAAATCCCGGCGCCTCGTCTCCAATTGACCCATCCGTTTCTCTTCCATAGCAATTCCTCGATTCATCCTGCGACCACAAAGCCTATGATGGAATCAGAACTGAGATGCCTCGCTCCAGCCCCATCACGATGACCTTTCCTCCATTCGCCGGTGCGACCCGCAAGCTGGTCCTGGCGAATGTTGCCGTATTCTTTACGCTTCTTGTGATGCATTGGATCGCTCCAGGCATCACCGACCTGCTCACCGAACGCCTCCTGCTCGAGCCCGCCGCCGCTGTTACCGGCATGATCTGGCAGCCCTTCACCTACGCCTTCGTCCAGGTAGGGCTGCTCGATATGCTCTTCGGCATGTTGACCCTCTGGTTCTGTGGCTCACTGCTCGAGGGCGCATACGGTGCCCGCTGGATCTATGAGCTTTTCTTCTCGTCCACGATCGGGGGCGCCATTATCGCCTCCGCCATCACCTTCACTCACGTCTTCGCGCTCAATCCCAAGGACATCGCACTCGGAGCATGGTCTGGCATCTTCGGCCTGCTCGTCGCCATCGGCCTCCTCTTCGGCGACCAGGAGTTCCTCCTCTTCTTCGTCATTCGACTCAAAGCGAAGTACATGGTTACGATCTATATTCTGATCGCCATCGCCGTACTTCTCAAGGGCGGAAACGCCTTTGCCGCTCTTTTGCAGCTCTCCGGAGCCCTCTGCGGCTATCTCTATGTCAAATTCGCTCCACGCAAGGGCCTGGCCTTCGGTTTCACTGAACGCTACTTCGGTATTCGCAACGACTACTACCGCTGGAAACGCCGCCGCGCCGCCCGCAAGTTCGAGGTCTACATGCGCGGCCAGAACCGCGAAGTTCACTTCGACAAAGACGGCCGCTACGTCGACCCCGACAAGCTCAACGACCCCCGGACCCGCAATCCCAAAGACAAGAGCTGGATGAACTAAACCGCGACCCTTTGTCATTTCTGCAGGGAATCTGCTTTGCCTTTGCAGTTGCCTGCCTTCCTCACCCCTCACATCCGAGAGTGTCATCCTGACCAAAACCGCCTCTCACTCGAGAGTTGTCCTCCTGAGCGAGCAACGCGAGTCGAAGGCCTGCGTTCGCCTCTACACCTCACCCCAGAACGTGTCATCCTGAGCGAGCAACGCGAGTCGAAGGACCTGCGTTCACTCACCCCAGAACCGCACCCGATAGACTCCCGTCCCCTCACAGGACTATCGTGGTCAAGCGATGACACTCCTCAAACATCTCCTGACCGCCGCCCTCCTCGCCGCAGCCACGCTATCTACCACCGCCCAGACCCGCCCCGCTATCACCGGAATCTCCCACATGTGCGTCTACGCCGCTGATCCCGCCGCCAGCGACCACTTCTACTCGCACGTTCTCGGAGCAGCCAAGGGCTCCGATCCCCTCGACCCCGCCGGCGCCGTCTACTCCTTCAGCCCCACTCAGTTCGTGGAAGTCCTTCCACTCCCCGCCGACCACACCATCAGCCGGATGAACTGCGTCGCCTTCACCACCACCGATGCACCCGCCCTTCGCAGCTATCTCCAGTCTCACGCCGTCGCCAGCATCAGCGAACTGGAGACCGGCAACGACGGCAGCCGCTGGTTTAAGGTTCACGATCCCGAAGACAATCTCGTCGAGTTCCTCCAGCCCGGCCACCCCGCTCCAATCGCATCCTCAGCCAAACCCATCGGCACCCGCATTATCCACGTTGGCTACCTCGTCCACAGCAAAGCCGCCGAAGACAAGTTCTACCGCGACCTCCTCGGCTTCAAGCCCTATTGGTACGGCGCAATGCAGCCGGACAAGCTGGACTGGATCTCGCAGCAGGTGCCCGACGGCCATGACTGGATCGAGTACATGATGGTTGGTGACGGTTCAACCAGCCCACTCGACAGCATCAACGCCCAGCACCTCGGCGTACTGAATCACTTCTCCATTGGCGTTCCCAATATGGAACAGGCCGTCGAAACTCTCTATCGCGAAGACCGCCTCAGCCCGCGCCACGATGGCCCGCAGATGGGCAAAGACGGCAAGTGGCAGGCCAACTTCTACGACCCCGACGGCACCCGGGTCGAACTCATGGAGTTTCAACCCGTCATGACACCCTGCTGCTCCGCCTTCACCGCCGAAAGCCCCGCAAACTAGGGCGCTGGTCCTATAGCTCACGAAGACGTGCCATCCTGAGCCGCTCATCAAAAGGTCATCCTGCGCCGCTACGAGGAAGAGGTGTCATCCTGCGCCTCGCTTATCAAAGGTGCCATCCTGAGCTGCCTATCAAAAGTGTCATCCTGAGCGAAGTTTGGCGCGCTTCTGCGCCAAACGAAGTCGAAGGACCTGCGGTTTCTTCCAGGTGCAAGTACCTCATCCATCGCAGGTGTAACGATGGCCGCCATTGAGAACCTCTATATTCCGCACCTTTCTTGAAGAAATGGTGAAAACTGAGCTACAGTGAGTGCATACCGGAGCTCGGACCCCTGCCGTTCTGCCCTCCGCGTTATCCCCCAAATTTTAGCTACACCTCTCCGCGCTCCGGCCTGCTCCAATCATTCGCCAGTCGTTCTGCCAGCCCTCCGTCCCAGCACTCGTCTCTTGCACCATAAAGGAGCTCCAAAAATGAAGCCACTCCAGCTCACACCCGCCGTCTCCCGCCGTTCCTTCATGCGTCTGGCCGGCATCGCCGCAGCAGCCATGCCCATCCTCACCGAGGGCCACCTCGCTCACGCCGCCATGCAGACCGCCGCCGCTCCCGACACAAAGACGAAGACAAAGCGCCCGCGCATGGCCTTCCCCGAAGGCGCAGTCCTCATCAACGCCAATGAAAACCCGCTTGGCCCCTGTCCAGCGGCCTGCGAAGCCATCGCATCCATCGCCCACAAGGGCGGTCGCTACGATATTGACGGCGAGACCGCAAAGCTCACCACCACCTTCGCCAGGCAGAACGGCCTCAAAGAGGAGTACATCGCCGTCTATGCCGGCTCCTCTGAACCCCTGCACTTCACCACCCTTGCCTTCACCTCGCCCACCAAGGGCTTCGTCACCGCCGATCCCTCTTACGAAGCCGGCATGATGGCTGCAAAGGTCTCCGGTGCGAAGATCACGAAAGTCCCCCTCACCTCGGCCCACGCCCATGACGTCAAGGCGATGGTAGCTGCCGACCCGAACGCCGGCATCCTTTACATCTGCAATCCCAACAACCCCACCGGCACCCTGACCAGCAAGGAAGATATCGCCTGGGCAGTCGAAAACAAGCCCAAGGGCTCCATCGTTCTCGTCGACGAGGCCTACATCCACCTCTCCGACTCCCCCTCCGTCCTCGACATGGTCGCCGCCGATAAGGACGTTATCGTCCTCCGCACCTTTTCGAAGGTCTACGGCATGGCTGGCATCCGCTGCGGCTTCGCCGTCGGGCGTCCCGACCTGCTCGCGAAGCTCCAGCCCTACGGCCAGAACGCGATGCCCATCACCGGCTCCGCCGCAGCCAACGTCAGCCTCCTCGATGCCGAACTCGTTCCCCAGCGCAAGAAGATCATCGGCGACATCCGCAATGACACCTTCACCTGGCTCGCCGCGAACAACTACAAGTTCATCCCTTCGCAGTCGAACTGCTTCATGATCGACACCGGTCGGGACGGCAAGGGCGTCATCGCCGCCATGCAGAAGAAGAACGTCTTCATCGGTCGCACCTGGCCCATCTGGCCGAACTCGGTCCGCATCACCGTCGGCAGCCCCGCGGACATGGCCGCCTTCAAGACCGCCTTCAAGGAAGTTATGGATGCTCCACCCGCCACCGCCGAACTCCACAACCCCTACGACCACATCCGCCAGCTCGACCTCGCATAGAACCGTCTCTAAAAGAAGTGTCATCGTAAGAAAGAAGTGTCATCGTAAGAAAGAAGTGTCATCGTAAGAAAGAAGTGTCATCCTGAGCGAAGTCGAAGGACCTGCGGTTCATTCGAACAACACCACAACCGCGACGGGTGACCCACATCTCGCTTCTGAGATGTGGGTTTCACCAATCTCTACCGAAGCCCCGGCCTTAACCAGCCGGGGCTTCGCTGTCACAGCCATCAACGACCGGGTGCCCAACCATCCAGCTTCATCGCATGGGTGGGATGTACACCGTTCATCAGGCGTTTCTAAATCCGTCGAACTCGCGTGAAGCACGAAAGGGAACACCGTTGCCCAACTTCGCCCACCTCTCCGCCCTCGCTCTCCTCGCCACCATCCCCGCCTTCGCCCAGGGCCACAAAGTCACCGACGCCGAAGTCGATAAGATCACCCGCGAAGCAATCCTCATCGATACCCACAACGACGTCACCTCCAAAACCGTCACCGGCTACGACATCGCCACCCCCAATAAAGGCGGCCAAACCGATCTCCCCCGCATGAAGGGCTTCCTCGGCGCAGAGTTCTTCGCCGTCTACGTCGGTGCTGAGTACGTCAAGGACAACCACTCCGCCAACCGCGCCCTCGAGATGATTGACACCGTCCGCACCGACGTCATCGCCGGCCACCCCAACGACTTCGTCTTCGCGACCACGGCGGATGAAATTATCGCTGCACATAAAGACCACAAGATCGCCGCCCTCATGGGCATTGAAGGCGGCCACGCGATCGAGGACTCCCTGCGTCTGCTCCGCGACTACTACGCTCTCGGCGTCCGCTACATGACCCTCACCCACTTCAACACCAACAACTGGGCCGACTCCCAGGGCGATGTTGACGACGCCTCCGTTCCCAAGCACAACGGCCTCACGCCCTTCGGCAAGGACGTCGTCCGCGAGATGAACCGCCTCGGCATGATGGTCGACATCTCCCACGTCGCCGACAAGACCTTCTACGATGCCCTCGAGACCAGCACCGCGCCCATCATCGCCTCGCACTCGGCCTGCCGCGCCGTCGTCAACTTCACCCGCAACATGACCGACGACATGATCAAGGCGCTCGCCGCAAAGGGCGGCACCATGCAGATCAACTTCGGCTGCGACTTCCTCTCGCAGGAGTACTACGACAAGTCGAAGCCGCTCATGAACGAGCTTCGCCCCAAGTACCTCGCCGCCATGCAGATCGCCGACCCCACGGCGCGCACCGCCGCCATGGACGCCCTCGAAGCCCAGATGGGCGGAGCACTCCCGCCCGCCACCCTTGCCGACGTTGTCGCCCAGATCGATCACGGCGTCAAAGTCGGCGGCATCGACCATGTCGGCATCGGCACCGACTTTGATGGCGTAGGCTGCGTCCCCAAAGACCTCGACTCCTACGAAAAATTTCCCGCCCTCACTCGTGCGCTGCTTGAGAAAGGCTACTCCGCGGAAGACATCAAGAAGATCTACGGCGGCAACCTGCTCCGTGTCATGCACGCCGTCGAACAGCGCGCCCGCGAACTAAAATCCACCCCGGCCATCGAGACAAAGATTACCGAGACAAAGATGTAAGCGGAGTCCTCTGTAGGCATTCGCCAACATTTAATTCAAATCCAGTAACCTCGGACGGCCGTGCTTAAGGTGCGGCCGTTCCTATTGTTTGCTAAGCCAATGAAAGTGGAAGGTAACTGGAAGAATTCTCCTTCTATACAAAAAGAACTGGAGTAAACTTCCCTCGCAGGTAACGATTAATAAAAACAAAACTCCTCGTTTCGGTCCGCTTTGTTAGACGAGCGACCTGTAATCTACCCACCTTTGCATTGGAGTGAAAGACATGAAGAAGAGAACGATCATCGTCGCATCTTTGCTCTTCGTAGCCGCGTCTTCGGCGGTTCCGATTTCGAGCGCGTTCGCCTTCGAGAAGGGCTCGACCGACGGCGTCGTCGGCGTTCTGCTTAAGAAGTACACGCTCACTGAAACTACGTTCGACAAGAGCCAGGTCACTCACGATGGTGCCCAGTTGAGCCTCAAGCAGGCTGGTGTCTACACCACTCCTGCTAAGAGTCTTCTGAGCATCGATAACAAGGTGATGGAGGGAAAAGTCCAAAAGCAGAACTTCTTTGTGAGTGCGAGCTGCGCGAAATCGCACTGCCATGTCCTGCAGTCAGGTGAGAAGGTCTACGTCACCAAGATTGAATCCAAGAATGACGACCTGAAGTTTAATATTCTGAGCGTCGAAGACATCGACGGTGGTGAGGGTGCCGAACGCTATGGCGCAACTGTAACCTTCAAGCTCAAGCACGGCATTATCAGTGAGGGTTCGCCCGACGACATCGAGCAGATCGTCGAGACCGTCCTTGGCCCGGCCGACGACTCCGGCGGCGACGGGAAGCAGGACAGTGCCTCGAACAACACGCCTGCTCCCGCCCAGGCGCCCCCCGCCCCGGTCCGCCGCGCTGCCGCTCCGCCGCCACCTCCGCCACCCGCGGCGCCTGCCGCCCCGCCCCCGGCGCTTAGCATCGGCGAAACCTCCAGCCAGGTCCTTCAGGCCTACGGCATGCCCACCAAGATAGTAGATCTCGGCAAAAAGAAGACCTACTTCTACAAGGACATCAAGGTCATCTTCACCGACGACAAGATAAGCGACATGCAGCCGCTCTAGTTCCAGCGCCGCAGAAAATCCAAAGCAGACCCCAGCAGATCGGCAGCAAATACAGGAGACCCGATGTCACATACAGAGAAACATATGCTTTCCCCCGTGAAGATGCTCTCCGCCACTGCGGTTCTTCTAGTCCTGTCCTCAACGGGCCTGTTCTCGACGCACACTGCTTCGGCCCAGGCAAAGAAGTCTGCACCCGCCCCAAAAGCTGCCGCTCCCAAGGCTGCCGCGCCCTCTAAGCCTGCAGCCTCCGCCGCCAGGCCAGGGGCTTCAGGATCGGCGGCTAAACCTGGAGCCTCCGCGAGCAACGCACATGGAGCCGCCGGCGGCGCTGCTGGCGGAACCAGGGGAGGCGCCGCAGGCGCAGGAAATAAATCCGTCGCTTCCGTCAAAGCCCCTCCCGGCGGTAAGGTCACACAGAATGCTCACGGCACCGTCGCCAAGAACTCCGCGGGCAAGGTCACAGAGTTCAAGGGGAACAACGGCCACGAGGCCAAGTTCGCTTCAAACGGCAGGGTAAAAGAAGTTCATTCCGGCAACATGACCATCACGCACGGCCCGGGCAACATGCGCCGCTCCGTTGTCGAGAACCGCGAGACCCACACCCGCTTCGTCGCCGAAGGCCATGGCCGCGGATACATCGAACATCGGTACGAGTACGGCGGCCATGCCTATTACGCTCGCGGCTACTACTATCACGGCGGCTACTACCGCAACTACTACCATCCCTACTACTACGGTGGAGTCCAGCTCTACGGCTATGCCCCAGCCTACTTTTATCCCACCGCCTACTATGGCTGGGCCTACAATCCCTGGCCCGCTCCCGCACCCTACGCATGGGGCTGGGGAGGCGCGCCCTGGTACGGCTATTACGGCGCTTACTTCAACCCCTATCCCGTTTATCCCGCCCCCGCCTACTGGCTGGCGGATTACATGATCGCTGCCACTCTCCAGGCAGCCTTCGTAGCAGCGGCGGAGAATGCGAATGTTCACATGCCTGAACTCCCGGCAGGCCCGCGAGTGGTCCTCGCCTCCTACAGCCCCGGTCGTAACGGCGGCATCAACTACGCCCTCGCCGCAGCAGATGCCGGCTCCGCGCCTGCTCTCTCGACGGACATAAAAAAGAAGATCACCGACGAGATCCAGCTCGACCTGGCCGCCGAAAAAGCCAAGCCCGCCAGCGCTGACGGAGCCGCAGTCGGCAACCTTGGCACCCTGCTCGCCGACAACAAGCCCCACGTCTTCGTCGCCGGAGCCGCCATCACCGCCACCTCCGGCAGCGACGATTGCAACATCACCGAAGGCGACGTTCTAAGCCTTCCCTCCGCCCCGGCAAAGGACGCCGAAAGCGCCAACCTCACTGTCCTCGCCAGCAAGTCCACCGACTGCGCCAGGAACAACACAGTTGCCGTTCAGCTCACCGATCTCCAGGACATGTACAACCACCTCCTCACGAACATCGACAAGGGTCTTGGCGAAATGAAGGACAATCCTGGCAAGGGCGGCATCCCCGCACCGCCAGCCGACGCCACTGCCGGATCAAAGGAGGCACCTTACGTCTCCGCTGCTCCTCCTGCGGAGAAAGACGGTTCACAGGAGCTTGACGCTCAAGCCTCCAGCGCTGCCAGCACGGAGCAGGAAGTCCTCGCCGAGGCCAACAGTTCCGACGACTCCGGCGGTTCAACGGTAGCAAGCGGCGGCTCCGCGGGAACTGCTTCCGGAACCGCTGTCGCCCCAGCTCCCGCCAAAGTGGAGACCATCACGCTCGGTCAAACCATCGCGGAGGTCACAGCCATGAAGGGTCAGCCGAAGAACATTCTCAACTTCGGCACCAAGCAGATCTACGTCTACTCGGATATGAAAATTACCTTCCTGAAAGGCAAAATCTCCGACGTCAACTAAACCAAACCAAAGAAGAAATAATCATCGGCTGTAGAGCAGGGAACGAGGGACATTCCGTAGCAGGAATGTCCCTCGATCCTTGTAGCCAGATGTTTTACTTGTGCCAGATGTCTCGGGCCGCCACTTACTAATAAGAGCTACTTACCCGTCTCTAACTGGATGACGATGTAGTCTGCTCAACAAGGTTCCAAGCCGAAGGTCTGATCCATACCAGCCGGGAGCAACGTCCCGGGAACCGACCCGACCTGCCGCCGCACAGCCGAGATAGGCCTTTAGACAATTCTGAAAGCCCGTCGTTCCTCCCCTGGAGAAATCCGTTCTACTCAAGGGCACCGTGCCGTAAACCTGTATTTGCAATGCGGCTTAGCCGCTGAGCTACCGATTTACGCCTAGGTCTTCAGCCGATCCGCCACCCAAAACCCACCTGTCCAACAGAAAGGCCGTTCGCCAAAGCGAACGGCCTTCTGAACTACTAAGCTGCAGCTAATCCTCAGTATCCCGGCCCGTAATATCGATAGCCATAAGCGGGCGGCGGAGGGGGATACGGATAGATCACCCGCGGCCGCACGACAACTGTCGGAGGTGGCGGATAATACGGCTGCTCATACACCACCTGCTGCCGGGGCGGCGGCGGTGCCTGCTGGTAGTTCTGGAAGTTCTGATAAACCACTGGCTGTTGCTGTTGTTGTGGCTGCCGTTCGATCAGCGCTGCCTGCTGTTGTGGCGGATACTGCGGCTGCATGTCGGGAATTCCCAGGTCATCCATGAGCTCCAGCGTCAGCTTCGTCTCCGGCTTTAGCACTGGGCTTGGGCCACGCCTCGGCAGGTTGATCAGATCGATCGGCCACAGCACTGGGATCAGCCACTCGATCGTATCTCTTACCGGGTGTCCCTTCCCCAGAATCCTGCCATTTTGATCGACTTTATACTTCGGCACCTGTACCACCTTCGCCGAAACCGGAATGACCCGGTTCCCGATGATCATGCGATCGAAGGTCAGTTGCATCCACCCCTTACCTACAAAATGTCCGGGGTCTTTGTAATCCTCAAACCGGCCTTCCATGTAAGCGCCATAAGGCAGCACGGAGCGGCCGTACTTCTCGACCGGGTTCAAAGTACACAGCACCGGGTCGCCAATGGCCGTAGTCTTTGACGAGATCCGCCCTTCAGAGACGGAACAGGTGACGATTGATCCTGCCGGAACCAATTGATCGGCGGCATGGCCCACAAGCGGAAACGCGAGGAGCAGCAGGGAAAGTCGGCGGAAAGTCCTCTTCATAAGTAAAGCCTCCTGGTAAAAAAGCTCCAATAAGGAGCAGGATGACGTACTTCTCCGCGGACAGCGCATCAATTGAAACAAAGGGGCGTGATGTGGAACTGATGTCTCGAAGACTGGGGAGCACTTTCGAGTCAACAATAGCATCCTCATCGCTGATGTCAATCAAAACCGCACGTGCTTCCACTCGGCACCCAAATCCGGACCGCAAACGTGAACCTCACTAAATTCTCCACTGAGTCGTCGGCAGCCTCAAACCATGACCTCCAGCCCTGTCGTGGCAACTGATTCGATGCCCGCCCGGGTCTCCTCCGAGATCTCCATGGCGACCAGGATAATCGACTCGACCGTCCCGGCCGCGGAAAGGGTGGGAGCATAACTCTTCAGCCAGTAGCGATGGACCGCGGGCGAAAGGGACAGTGCGCCCTCAACGACGTGGTCCTTCACGGGCTCCCCATTGAGCACACGCGTCAGCACTCTCCTCAACTCTGCGGGCTCGTGAGCGACTTTGAGCAGTGGCTTACCCAGCAACTCCGCAACGCCCAGTCCCAGCAGCTCCGCCTGCTTTTCATTCAGCCTCAGGATGCGGAAGTCCTTTGCGTCGATCAGCATCATTGCGACCGGTGCGGTGCGGTAAATCGCTTCGAGCTCCGCCCATTGCCGGTAAAGCAGCCGTTCCCGGTGCTCGCGAACATCCCGTGCCAGCACCATCTCTGTCACGTCGGTGCTCTGCACCATAATGCCGCAGACTTCCCCGTAAGCGTTGCAGATCGGCTGACAAACCGTGTCGAAGTAGCCATCCTCTACACGCCCGGATTTTTCCCGATAGAAAGAACGCAGGCTTTCCTTTCCAATGTTCGGCTGCCCGGTCCCGTATACGCGATCAAGGATCTCGACTGTCCTTTTTCCCTGCAGCTCTGGAAAAACTTCGACGACCGACCTTCCCAGCAGCGCCAATCCCGCTTTTGCCCCAATCAGCTCCGTGTACTTCGCGTTGACAAAGGTGAACCGGTGCTCCGGCCCTACCAGCATGGCGATAGCGGTCGGCACCTGCATCAGCATGTCATAAAAGCGGGGCAGGGAGCCCGAGCGCGCGGCCTGCAGATATAAGTCCTTGCCTTCAAGGTCCGCAGATGAGTCGACTTCACCCGTCGGACTGAACACATGCAGTCGTTCCATTTGCTTCTGCGTCAAGTCCACCTCCGTCCATGGGGGAGGCGACACCGGCTTGGCGACCGAGAGCAGAACGGCCAGGGCAAGACGACTCGTCTGATCGTCGCGAAGTCCGGCCCGAATCAGGTGCTCCAGGAATTCGTTCTCATCGTGAAAAGTTGTTACCTTGGACCGCACCGGCAGTCCGGTCGTTCCTGGGCGACACGCTCGAGTGGTAACAAAAAAAAGGTCGTCGCTTGCCAGGCCAAATGCGAACTTCCATTTCATGAGGGGTCTCCCGCTTTAGTGCTCTGCCTGCAAATCCGCTGAACTTTGGAAGGACCTTCTTCTTTCGCGGGGCGTGCTCAGGTCTTATAAGTCTCGGGAAAAAGTGCCACACTCGCTTCAATGCCCCCGCTCTTCTTTCGAAAAGTGACCGAGAACCTCTGCTGCGACTTCAGGCCGACCGCGCTGACAAGAAGCTTCAGGGACTTTGCCGTCCGTCCGCTTCCTCCAGCCAATTGCTCCAGATCATCTGAGTCGACCTCAACCACGAACGTCGTCATATCTTCACTGCGGATCACGTCGATTGAGCAGTGCTGTGGGTGGTCGACGAGAGGGTACAACAGCTCCTTCAACATCGCACCCATTGCCAGTTCGGCGATCTCACAAGTACCGTCGTTCTTCGAGTCCATCATGGTATCCGCCAATTGAGCAACGTTTGTGGAACCTGACCCGATAGCGTCCGCGTCGATAGTGCCGCAATAGTAGACCTGTTCTTCGGGAATGTCACCAATACTACACACCACCCTCCGGCCTTAGCTGGACCGGAGCAATTTGCGACAACTCAGTGCAGGTTGCTTGCCCTCTCCAGGAGTGCCTTTATCTCTTCCGCCGCATTCGCCTTCTTGGACGGTGCGTTCTTCTGACGTTCTTGCCCTACCGCGATTGCTACAAGCTCCGTCAGCAGCACCATCAGCTTCACGTCTTCGCTGTCAAAGGCAGTCTCCCGGCCGTGCGCCAGCAACCAGATCGTGCCGTGGAGCTCATCGACATGCCAGGGAAGCAGAAGACCGTCCGTCACCGTCGCCGCCTTAATCCCCATAAGATCGAAGAACGGTTGCGACACCCGAAAGAGCTGGGGCCGGTCGCGCTCCAGGCAGACGCCGCACGCACTCGGATGTTGTGGCAGCACGGCGTTTAGAAATTCCGCATACTCTCCCGCGGTCGCAATCCAGTGGTAGTACTCAGCCTCGGTCTTATCTGGCCGCTCTACGCTGATTCCCGCGCTATCTGCGCCGCACAGGCTCACTGCGGAGTCGACCAACTCCTGCAGCACCATCTCCGGGCTATCTACAAACGCTCGTCCCAGCCGCTGCAATCGCTCTCGCTGCCTCGCGAGGTCGCGGACACGAAGACGACGTCCCTGGAACTCGGCGGCGTCCCTCAGATCGACTACTTCAATCCCTGTCTTGACAGGGCAGGGGACTTCAGACTTCATCGAGTCTTCGCATGCATACACCTATGTCCGGTAGGTTACTCCAATCCAACGTCCGGGACAGTGTCTCTCGATGTTCTCCTCTGCTTCAGACAAACCGCGGCGACACGCATCAGTCTTTCGGAAGCTCCAACAATTCGCCTCACCAGGGGTCGACAACTTGTTCAGGTCCTCAAGCGCCTGCCGCCCCACTTGCTTCGAATCTCCGCCCCCGACTCCTTCAGCCGCGATGTAGAGAAGTATGCAACGCATTCAGCTTCAAAAGCCATCTGCCACTAAGCCGGCACCGCTCTTTGATAACCCGCAAGCCGTGCCGCCTTCACCTTGTCGCTGATCATGTCCACAGCCCTCCGCGCACTCAGGGCCGCGCCCTCCTGCCAGCCCACAATGTGACTGATCGTGTCGCCCGCGAAGTAGATCGGCCCGTCCGCCTCGATCACCTTGTTATACCCGTCCTTGCCCCCGCCATACGTCGAGATCCACGACCCCTCGTTCCACTTGATCATCCGCCACCCGCAGTAGATCGGGTTCTTCAGCTCCTTGCTGTGCCCCGGATGCAGCTTCTCGATCGTTGCCCGCGACGCCGCAAACTTCTCTTCCATCGTCATGGTCGAGAAGCCATTCACCTGCGACTCGTCCATATACCCGGCCACCACAATGCCCGTCGGATGCATCAGCCGTCCGCTTGGATACCAGACCGGGCTCGGCCCCTGCGCCACGAACGAGAGTCCGCCGTAAATGTTGTAGTCCTGCTCCCAGAATCGCCGCGACTCCCACGGGATCTTCAGCGAGTGACCCATCGTGCTGCCATCGATCACAGCTTTGAACTCAGGCGAAAAATCATTTGGTGTCTTCTTCAGGATCGAGAAGGGCATCGCACAGATACAGTACGCCGCGTCGATCTTCTTCTCCGCCCCGCCCTGCATATACATAACCGAAACGCCCTTGCCCGTCTTCCGTATCTCTGTCACCGGCGAGTTGTACTGAATGATCCCGCCCAGCGACTTCGCAAACGCAAACGGGATCTGGTCCATCCCGCCAACCGGCTGCATCATCGTCGCCTGCCAGTCGTTTACTTCCTCATAAAGCATGCCGTTCCAGAAGTCCTCATCGAGCAGCATGTGCATGTCCATCGGCAGAGCTATCTCTTCGATCGTGTTGCCCGCGCCCGGATACTGGGTAAGTCCCGCCCGCTCAGAGCCCACATACTTGCCTGACTTGTCCAGCGGCCCGTAGACATTCAGGAACGTGATCATCTTCTCGCGGTCTTCCTTCGAGATGTCCGCATCCAGCGCTCCTTGATGGACGCACTTCGCCAGCAGTTCCGAAACGTGTCCGCGGGTGTCGTTGATCGCCTTCCGCTGCACCACCGGCTTGCCGTCGTTCGCCTTATCGTTCTGCAGCAGCGACGACCGCGTTGTGTTGATCTCGACCTCAAGCGGCACGCCAAGTTCGCGCGCATACCCCAGCATCGTAAAGTGAGTGCTCGGCAGCCGCGCCGGCCCTAGGTTCTGGTAGTTCCCTTCCTCCCACTTGATCGTCTGCACTGTGCCATCGACGAACTCGACCTTCGTACCCGCACGCCCAGTCCAGTTACGCCCACCCGGTCGCTCCCGAGCCTCCAGCAGAGTCACGTCGTACCCGAGCTTCCGCAACTCATAGGCCGAGACAAGCCCACCGATCCCTCCGCCCAGCACGACAACCTTCGTGCCTTTGCCGACTCCCATCGCCGCATGAATCGGCTGCGCCATCACGCCCTTCATCGGCATCAGTCCCAGCGACTGCATGGTTGTGAATGCTGCGCCAAAGCCGCCGACCTGTCCTACACGCGTTAGAAATGCGCGCCGCGAAATACCCATGTTCCCTCTACCTCGAATGCAATTGTTGTTGCCGTTGCACTTTGTTTGTCGTTCCGAAGGGTCTGCGTCTGCCGTTGCACTGGCTTTCGCTGTTCTTATGTTCGGGTGCTGTTGTTATGCTCGGGTGCCCCACCCATGCAGCTAATCGCATGGGTGGGAACGGTAATCTCAACGGGGCGTACACCTGCACTTGTCTCCTGTTCTTTGTCATTCCCAAAGGGAATCTGCTTTCTTCCAAAGAAAGCAAAAGATCCAAACACGCCAGGGAGTCCGGCATGCAGAGGAAGAGAGTTCCATCGCACCGCGTCGTGGCGGCGTTCGGAGGATGTGAAGGGAATCTTTAGTAGTTCAATTTTCAAATCCGGTTACAGATTTGTCAATTCGCACTGATGCGAGTTGCTTCAAGCAGAAGAACATGCTTTCGGAACTCTCTTCCGGCCAGATGCAGGCTCGCCTTCTCCACGTGACCAGAATCAGATCTTCGCCCACGGCAAGCCCAGCAGATTGGCCGTCCGTGACCTGCCTGGTGCCTGACAGCCGATTGAAGAAGCGCCCACACAGCGTCTTCCAATCAGCAGTCATCGGAAGGTAGCGTTACTCGTTTTGCGCATCTCCGACCCGAACACAAAAACACCGGACAGATTACTCCCGGATTCGGCATAATCAAAGCCGCGAATCGATAAACTTATCTGCAACGGGAGATTCATCCATATGGCGCTCATCAGCACAAACGCAGCCCCTTCCTACACCGGCCCAGACCTCGACGGCACCAACGTCCGCGCCATGAGTATCGCTACCACCCTCTTTTTCATGTGGGGATTTCTTACCAGCCTCAACGACATCCTTATCCCTCACCTGAAAGGAATCTTCGACCTCAACTACACCGGAGCCATCCTCGTGCAGTTCGCCTTCTTCGCCTCCTACGCGATATTTGCCCTGCCGGGAGGCAAGATTGTCGATCTTCTCGGCTACAAGCGCACCATGATCGTCGGCCTGCTCACCATGACCGCCGGCGCCCTGCTCTTCATCCCTGCCTCGAAGGCCGCATCCTTCCCCTTCTTCCTGGGCGCGCTCATCGTCCTCGCCGCAGGCATCACCGTTCTCCAGGTCGCCGCGAATCCCTACGTCGCCAACCTCGGCCCGCAGCGGACTGCCTCCAGCCGCCTCAATCTTGCGCAGGCCTTCAACTCATTCGGGACCTTCCTCGCCCCGTTCTTCGGCGCCTGGCTGATCCTTCCCCATATCGCCAAAGTCGCAGATAGCCCCGCCCTCACCGGTGCCGCTCTCCAAACCTCCCGTATGCAGCAAGCCTCCTCCGTCCAGCTCCCCTACCTTGGAATCGCGCTCGCCCTCGCCGTCCTGGCGATTGCCCTCGCCCTGGTCAAGCTTCCCACCATGGACTTCACCGCGGACTTCCGCGTCGGCCAGTACGCCATCCCCCCAAATGACAGGCTTCGCCATCATCCCCAACTCTTCCTTGGAGCGCTCGGGATCTTTGTCTACGTCGGCGCGGAAGTCGCGATCGGCAGCTTCCTTATCAACTACCTCCACCTTCCCGCCATCGGCGACATGACCCTCGCCCAGGCCGGCTTCTGGCTCTCCTTCTACTGGGGCGGAGCCATGGTTGGCCGCTTCCTCGGAGCCGCTATCCTGCGCCGCTTCTCCACCGGAGTCGTCCTCGGCACAGCTGCTCTCCTGGCCGCCCTGCTCGTTGTCACTTCCATGCTCACCTTCGGACACGTTGCCGTCTTCACCATCATCGCCGTCGGCCTCTTCAACTCCATCATGTTCCCATCGATCTTCACCCTCGGCCTCGCCGACCTGGGCCCGCTCACCGGTCGCGGCTCCAGCCTGATGGTCGCCTGCATCGTAGGAGGCGCTCTCATCCCCCTCGCCCAGGGCAAAATCGCCGACAGTTCCATCGGTCTCCATCACGCCTTCATACTGCCGGTGGTCTGCTATCTCTACATCGCAATCTTCGGCTTCACCCGCCCCCGCCTCTCATCCACAACCCCATAGCTCTCTCTGCCTGCTGCCTCAGTGAAAAGAAGCGTGTCAAGCTTCATCACCTCTTGAAACAGCAGCAAATCACTCAAAGTAAACCTTTTACCACCTGCAACTTATTTGGACATTCACCCACGGCCATTTCGTAAAATAGAAGAAGAAGGGAGGAAGGCAATCACGCGAATCCGCCACCCTTCAGCTATCTCTATTTGAATGAATACTTTATGGCTAAGCCGTTCCGATGCAACACTTTACAACGCCCACCTGCAAATACGTTTATAAATGAGAGTCTTACATAGGGTGAGGGTGGGGGGGGTACCCGTCCAACCGTCGCAAACTTCCACATGCCTGAGAGCGGGAGCGCCAACCATTACAGTCTCGAAGTCCGTCCTCGCCGCCCTGGTCGTCGTACTCTCCGCATTCCCGGGCTCCATAAACACCTACGCCCAGACCCTCGCCCGCCCCGGCTGGGTCGGTTCCGGCCTGACCACCCAGGCCTGGTTCAAGCATGCCATCTTCTACGAGATCGACACCCGCACCTTTGCCAGCAGCAAACCGGATTCAGCCGCGCACGGCACCGGCGACCTCAAAGGCATCACCCAGCGACTCGATTACATTCACTCTCTCGGTGTTGACGCAGTCCTCCTGAAGCCCCTCTCGCCCGCCAACCAGCCCACCACCATAGAACCCGCGCTCGGCGACCTCGACGCCTTGGACGACCTCACCCTCCAGGCCAGCCGCCTTAAGATCCGCGTCCTCCTCGAACTCCCCGCACCCGACCCCGCCGTCGCCCGCTTCTGGCTCACCCGCGGCATCGCCGGTTTCTACGTTCCTGGGAACACCTCCGCAAACTCCGGCGCCATCGAAGCAATCCGCAGGCTTCTCCCGACCTACGTCGGCCTGCGCGTCCTCATCACCGATGCCGATCTCTCCGCCGCGCGATCCTCATCAGCCGATCTCCTCCTCGACCGCACAACCCTCCAGCCCGTTCCAAATTCAGTTCCCGGCCTCCGCACTGCCCTCGAACAGTCGCAGTCGCTGCTCCACTCCGGAACCCCGATCTTCACCGTCTCCGCCCCAGCCAGCGGCCCCGCCGACCCGCGCCTCGCGAGAATTATTGCGGCCGTCACCCTGCTCAATCGCTCAGCCGCTCTGATCACCGCCGGACAGGAACTCGGCTTGGTCCCCTCCCCGGGCAGCCCAGCCGTTATGCCCTGGGGCCAGCCCACGACCGCTCCCGCCGAAGACTCAGCCGAGCCCACCAAACCCGTCGCCCCCATCACGTCGTCTCCCGACAGATACACGCCCTACGTCCCATACGTGCGCCCCTCCGCCGCCCCGAAGAAACCCGCGCCACCTGACCCTGCCTCGGCAGCCGGTCAGGATGCCGATTCGAAGTCGCTGCTGAACTTCTACCGCGAACTCGGCCGTCTCCACCACGGCGCCACCGCCCTGCACGACGGCGAAGAGATCACATTCAACCACGATGACCGCGCGGTCCTCACCTGGTTTCGCAAGCCATCCTCGCCCTCCCAGGCAAACCCGGCGATCCTGGTAGCCTGCAACCTGTCGGAAAAGCCCGTAGGCCTGTCGCTCAAGGCCGACGTCACCAGCCTTCAACTCCATGGCACCTTCCTCCGTACTATCCTCCGCTCCGACGACCTGATGGGCGGCGTCTCGCTCGACCCCATCACCCTGCCACCCTTTGGCGTCTATGTCGGCAGCCTCCGCTATTGAGGCGCTCTTGTTGGTCATTCCCGAAGGCAATCTGCTTCTCTACTCCGCCGGAAGAAAAGCAGTCGCTCTAGCCTTCGATCTCCCCGTAAGCCTCATACACACGCCGGAACACCGCATCCCAGCTACATCCCAGCGCATACTCCCTCGCCGCCACCCGCATCCGCTCCAGCCGATCCCGATTTCGCACCAGCCCCGCCACCGCCCCCGCAAACCCGTCATCCCCAACCACGAAACCCGTCACTTGATCCTGCACGATGTACTTCGGCCCACCCCCCGGAGTCACCACGGCCGGAACCCCGCTCGCCAGCGCCTCCAGCACAACATTCCCGAACGTATCCGTATGCGATGGAAACAAAAACACATCCATGTCTGCGTAAGCCTGTGCCAGCGCCTCACCCCGCAGCACCCCGGCAAACTCCGCCTCCGGCAACTGTTCCCTCAGCAGAGCCTCATCCCCACCCTGCCCCACGATCAGAAATCGCACCGCCGTCCCCATCGCGCGCAACTCTTTCGCCACCGTCACCAGCAGCGCGATATTTTTCTCAACCGAAAGCCGCCCGACATACCCCAGCGTGATCGACCGATCATCAGCCGCACGACGGCGCCTGGCCGGTGAAAACAACGCCGTATCGACCCCGCGCCTCATCAGGTGGCACGGCTTGCCCGTCGCCCCCTCCAGCATCGCGCAGAGCTCAAGGTTCGGCGCAAACAGCACTGTTGCCAGCTTGTAGAATCGCGCGGTCACATCAAGCGTCGCCGCCTCAATCCCACGCTCCGCCTTCGGAACATGTCTTTCAGGAAGCAGCCCTGTAAGTCCGCGCATCCGCTTCGCGAGATACTCATGCACGTTTGTATGCCACGAAGCAGCCAGCGGAAGACCCATCTTCCATGCAAACGTCGCTCCGAACATCCCAAGCTCACTCGGCCCGGTGATGTGAACGATGTCCGGCTTAAAGAGCTTCAACTGCCACTCAATCGCATCATGGTGGCGCCAGAAGATGGCGTCGAACTCGAGATCCTTTTCCAGCCGGATCGCAGTCCGGCTCCTTGCCAGTTCCAGCGACCGCACCTCGCCATCCTGGATTACCGACTCCGCGCGATCCCCTGCGCGCACGCACAGGAACGGAAGCTGGTGCCGTACAGCATACGCCTCGAAGTTCCGGCTCGTATGCGCGACGCCGTTCACTTCATGGAACGAATCTGGGAAGTAGGCGACTCGCGGCACACGCATCGCCTAAGACTAACTCGCCCTTACGCAAATGAGCGTGAAAGCTATGCGTCAAGTTGCGCCAGAGCCGCGCGCATCTCGCCCGCATCGCTCCACGCGAACTTCAACCCGCGCGACACCGGTCTTGAGCCCATCGTGCGGACAATCTTCATCGCCACTGTCACAACCCGTGGGACCTTGTCATCCTTCCACATCGTCGAAAGCGGCTGTATGACGCCATTTGAATCCGGGTGATACACACGCTCATCCCACGTCCGCGAGCCTGCCGGGAAGTGCGGATAATCCCGAATCGCATCCAGTGTCCCCTGCAGAATCCGGTGCTTCCATGGCTCTCGATATTGCGGCATAAACAGCAGGTGACTCTTCCGCTCCCGCCGCACTTCATGCACAAACTCGTTGAACGTCGTGGCGTGCGTCAGATTTACGTTCGCGTTCGGCTCGATCCCATGCCGGTCACCGCCGCTGATCACGATCTGGTTCCACTTACCCGCCAGAACGGTGACAGCGGTATTTTCCTTCCACGTTCGCAGGCCATTCAACTCCAGGGCATGGATGTACTGCCCATTCACCGCGAGAAACTCGTTCACTGAAACGCCATGCCGGTCCGCGCCAACGCGGTACAGGTCCCACAGCGGATGATTGAAGATCGCAAGCACGCCAGGAATCTCATCAAGCTCCGCAAGAATCTCCGTCAGCAGCTTAGGATCGCGCGTGGCCACAGGAATCGCCGTGAACTCCTCCATCCGCTTCTGCCATGCCACACCGGTCGCACTCGGCAGGTTATGAATGCCGAGATGAAACGCAGTCGGCCCAAACGGCACCGTCCACTCCAGCGACACAGGAATATGCCGCGCCGAGGGCAGTGCCCGTAGCAGCATCGGAGCATTGATGTCGTCATGGTCCGAGATCGACACCATCCCCGGCAATTGCAGCGAGTTCTCAATCTGCTTCTCTTCAAGATCGAACGCCAACGCCGGCGTTAACGGCGGAGTCCAGTAGCTCTTCGCATACTGTGGCCGGATCCCCGTCTTCTCCACCGAGCGCTCCTCCGCCCACCGCATAATCGGCTGCAGGATCGGAAAGTCCTGGCTCATCTCCGCAATGAAGTCCAGCGTCTCCTTGGACTGATTGGTATGGCTGTGCAGTGATACGCCGGCCTTGAAGCCCTCGGCCGCCTTTGGTTCACGCCACAGGTACGAGATGCTGGTATCGCTCATGCGCTGCCTCCCCAAACGAGAAGTTACGCATTCAGTATTCCGGTCTCGTGTGAAGCGAATATAACTGCACCGAGAACGGTGCTTCAATATCCCGTAAATCGAACCTTATTGGATACTTGCGAGCGCGACACCTACAACGTTTTGGCTATGTCCGGCCCTTGGTTTCCCTGCTCGGAGACGCCAGCGACTTCACGGACTCCAGCAGCGTTGCCGTCATAGCCAGAATCGTTCTCCACCAACGCAGCCTTCAGCGCCTCGAACGCTTCTTCCGGTGTGTCGACATAGCGGAAGAGGTCGCGGTCCTTCATCGCGATCGCACCCTTCTCGGCCAGCAGGTTCAGGTTTATGACGTTCTTCCAGTAATCCGGCCCATAGATCAGGATGGGAATCTGTTTCGCCAGCTTGTGCGTCTGCGAGAGCGTCAACAGTTCAAACATCTCGTCCAGCGTCCCAAACCCGCCCGGAAAAACCACCAGCGCCTTCGCGAGGTATGCAAACCAATACTTCCGCATGAAGAAGTAGTGGAACTCAAAGTTCAGCTCCGGCGTGATGTACGGATTGGGATACTGCTCAAACGGCAGCTTAATGTTCAGCCCAATGCTCTTCCCACCCGCCTCGTACGCGCCGCGGTTGGCTGCCTCCATGATTCCCGGTCCGCCACCGCTCGTGACCACAAAGCGGTGACTCGGCCCAGGCAGCGACATCGACCACTTCGTCAGCATCTCCGCAAGCTTGCGAGCATCCTCGTAGTACCGCGCCATTTCGACCGCGGACTCAGCCAGCCGCAGCTTTACATCGCTTGTCTCCCCGCTTTGGACCTCATCAGGACTTGCGGGCTGTTCCGCAGGAGGAGCCGGTGCGATCGAGCCCGTATTTTCCAGCAGTTCCAGCGCTTTGCTCGCCTCGTCCAGCGCCCGAAACCGCGCCGACCCGAAGAACACCACCGTATCCTCGATGCCCTGCCGGCGGAACCGTACCATCGGCTCGGAGTACTCAGCCATCATGCGCAGCATCCGGCCATCAGGAGAGTTGATAAATTCGCTGTTTTCGTAAGCCAGCGGAGCCGGATCCAGGTGTTCCAGTTCAGGTCGTACCATGGATCACCCGCGGACCTCTCTATAGTGAACCGCTTCCGACACCCCGATCCAGATGTCCAGAGCGCCCAGTCCCGAGATCAGCCCGCGCACCGCGCCATTGTGTAACAACGCTGAAAGCTGCGGCCGGGCTTCGATAAACATGTTCTGGTCCCACATTCTCGGCCACCACGGTAGCACCATCACCAGCACGCCGAGATAAACACAGAACAACACCAGCACAAAAAGGCTCATCCGCTGCAACCAGATCGGAGCGCCACCCGGCACGTCCATCTGGGGCGACGCAGGGATGGGAGCCGGAGCCGCTTGCGGTTCCTGTTCGGGGAAAAGTTGTGGCTGTACCGGCATCAATCTCCCACACTTGACTCTAGCAGAGGGAGTTTCGCCCGTGTATACGGAACATCGCTCTTGACCTGGGTGTACCACGAAGAGCCGTCATCCTGAGACAAAGTCGGAATCTGCGTTGTATGTTCCTGACACCAGCGATGCCCTAGAACCGGAAGAGATACGATGCCTTCACAAAAAACTGCCGCCCATCGTTCAAGTAATTCGAAGACCTCGGCACTACAGTGTTTGTCGAGTCACAAGCCCCATTTGATTCCCGGTTACACAGAGTCCGGTCCAAATTTTGCAGATCATTGTTGTATCCGACATAGATCGCTGTCCCAGGATGCGGAAGCCAGGTCAGCAGCGCCTGCGTCCCTACTTGTTTCGTGCGTAGGAGCGACGTCTCGAGCGGATTTGCCAGCAGCGAATCGTACTCGACGATCACGCGCGCGGAGAACGCCCGTGTGAACTGGTAGTTCAGCTTCGTGCGAATCACCTGGTTCTCATACACCAGATTGTGATCGGCAACCGCATGGTTGCGGTCGAGCAGGTAAGTATTATCCATCGTCAGTTGCCGTAGCGGCTGAAGCGTAACAAGCGCCTGAACAGTCTCCTGGTCCATGACCGCAGGTACACCTCCGGCGACCGGGTTGTAGTTCACGTTTCCCTGCCGGAAGAATCGCAGGTTCATGTTCAATTGCGTTAGCGGAGCACCCCGCAAAACGAAGCCGGCACCATTCTCAGCAAAGTTTTTGTTCCGCGTCAGCAGCGTTCCATCCTGCGGTCCGAGTGTGTCGGAGTTCACCACAAACACCGGCGCAATCACGATGTTCCGCGGCAGCAGGAAAAACGGGTCGCCGCTCAGATAGCGATAAACCCTGTTTCCATGGTGATCGAAGGCGAATTGCTCGTTTCCCTCCGCCCCGATGCTTTGGATGAGGCTGTGCTTGGGGTACCACTGGTAGTTGACATGGGTCTGGTTGTTGCGGATATCGCTGGTCGTGATGAAGCCGACCTGGCTTTGAAATCCGGTGCTGATGTCGTTGTAGTAGCTGTCCAGATTGAACGCGTGGCCGCTCCGCTGAAACTCCAGATAACTCGCAGGCCCGGCCGCATAGGTCGCCGGAGTTCCACTGTCGAGATTACCTCTCGTGGAACTCTCTACAAATTGTCCTAACGCTGTCCAGTTCTCTGTGAGTCGCGCGGTAAAGTCGAAGCCGCCAATGCGGTTCCATCCTCCCGCAAACTCCTCATCGGTGTAGATGGCGCCAACGCTCGAACCCTTCCCAAGGTCCCTCGATATCCGGCCCACTGCAAACAGCGCTCGCTTCTTATAGAGCGCGTCGCCTGCATCGACCGTCTCTCCCGGCGTGCGGTCATCTATCGTGAGCAAGCCCAGGTTGTAATGCCCGATCTTTCCCGTGAGACGCGCACCATACTCCGGATGCACAATGTTCCGCGTGTACAGCAGCGTCAACGGCGTGGCGAAGTAGTTTGCGTTCTCCAGAAAGAATGGCCGCAACTCTGGAAAGTAAACAGGGTAACGCTGGTTCACAGTGAACTGCGGCTGGTCGGATTCCACCGTGCTGAAGTCTGGGTTGATCGTTCCGTCGAGAACAATGCTGTCCTTCAGAATCGCCTTGGCCTCGCCGCCCGCCGTGCCTTCGAAGCGCCGCGTGCTGAAGTAAGGGTCCATCGGATTGAGCCCCAGCAACGTGTGTTCATTCTGGCCGAGCAGATAAGGATTCAGTTGCAGATTGCGCGATCCCGTAACGCCTTCAATTCCGCGCAGTGTGCCCTCCTGGCTCAGCACACCCGACACACCCGCCGCAATACGCGGCCAATAGTCCACCTCGCTGTTGCGCGGCAGGTTGCGGAAGAAGACCACGCCCCAATCCGGCCCTGCAGGCCGAAACCGCAGACTCCGAAAAGGAATTGCGATTAACGCCATCCACCCATCCTTCGTCACGCGCCCTTCCGAGTCCCAGACCTGGTCGTAACTATAGTCAGGGCTGTTGTTCTCCGTCCATGCCGCATCGGCTTGAACCCCAGCCGCATTGACAGTAAAGAGCACACCCTTTCGGCGGTCCTGAAACGGATCGAGCAGCACCGACACATTGTCGTCCGTCGTAATGTTCTCCCGTCGTGCAAGGTGCCCGCGAATCCCGCTGGGCCGATGATCGTGACAGATAAAGACGATGTACAAAGCCGTCTTCGTATGGCCAAGCCATACCTCGGTCTTCTCGGTACCCGGCTGGCCATCGCTGGGCGTGTTCTGGATGAACCCGGAGATCTCCTGCAGTTGGTTCTTCAGCCCTGCCTTCGGCGCCATGTTCTCAAAATCGGAGAGATTGAGTCCTTCTGTAATCAAAGGGACTTTGTAGTCGCTGGGAGGCTGCGCCTTCGGTGGCTCTTCAAAAACCACCGTCGGCTTGCTATTCTGTGCGGATGAAGCACCAACGCCTCCCATCAGCAGAAACAGCAACACGGCGGAGCCCAAAGCTTTCATAGTGGGCAATACGTCAACAGACCGGAACCAGTTCCCTTGAGATCTATGGCTGCGATGCCGAACGGTGACATCCTCACCGTTTATTCTGGACCAAACCTGAGCGTAGAGTAACCCATGAAGCTTCGATTTATCGCCCTCATCTTAATCGCTTGTGGCTGGTCCCTTCCGGGCCAGGAAATCGTCCAGGTGCCGAATGAACCAGCGAACCTCGGCGTCATGAAACAACGGTTGATCGAGTACCAATCCTGCAGCAAGCCGGCCTGCTATGGCCCGCAGATGGATCATCAGATCGACACCGCGACTGGTCTTCTAAAACAAAGCGTCTCCATTGCCAGGCCCGGAGAGAGACTTGCCCTCGTCCTGGACATTGACGAGACCTCTCTCTCAAACTGGGCGGTCGAGCTACACGACGACTTCGGCTACATCATCGCCGACTCCAACATGTGCGTCGCGCTGCAGTGTGGTCGCGCCATTCCTGGAACGCTACGCCTCTATAAGGAAGCCCTCGCAGACAAAGTCGCCGTCTTCTTCATTACGGGGCGTCCCGAGCCACAACGCGCGGACACCGCCGCAAACCTCAAGGCGGAAGGCTTCGACAAGTGGCAGCAGCTCTATCTTCGCCCGGCCGATCATCCACACGGCGAGAGCGCATCAGAATACAAGTCACACAATCGCGCGGACATCGTCAAGCAGGGTTACAGGATTGTGCTAAACGTCGGTGATCAGATCAGCGATCTTGAAGGTTCTCCGATGGCGGAACACTCCGTAAAGCTTCCCAATCCCTTCTACTTCATCCCGTAGAAACGGGCTCGCCGACCGCTCACTTGAACAGCCGGTTCATATCCACGCCAAACTTCGGTGCCGACTTGGTTCCACTCACCGTGATTGGCACCTCCAACCCGGCTCCATCCTTCTTTAGCAATGGATCGACAGCCTTCAGCAGAAAGCTTTTCCATCCCGTCACCATCTGCGAAGCCTTCACCTTCGTTTGTACAACGCCCTTGAAGTCGAAGCTGTTCCCTTCCAGCTTGTACTGCCCGTTCATCTTGATCACTGCACCCGGCATCTGGTACTCGATATCCGAGAAATCCATGACCCCGTTGGCCTGTGCAAACTCGCCGTTCATCGTCGACAGCACCAGCGTGGCATCCTGCGCGTTCGCCTCTTTGGGATGTCCCTGCGCCCGCATGCTCATCTCGTCGATCTTCTGCTGCATGGCCGGGTTGCCGAAGGTTGCCTGCTTCACGGAAAACGTGCCGCCAAGCTTCATCCGCTTCGCCACAGTTTCACTGCCCGGAGGAATGCTGAGCTTCTGACGCACCGACACGAACCCCGCAATCACCGGTGGATTGGTCTTCGTCGCCAGCGTCAGCAAGTCCTCGATGCGTCCCTGGTCAATCGCAACCATCAACTCCGTATCGTGGCCCGTAACTCCAGTCGTCGCATTGCCCACGCGGATCACCGATCCTGACGCATGAATGATCGTCTTCTGCAATCGCGCGATCACCTCGGTCAAAGTGGTGTCTCCTGTCGTCCCGTTCACGATGGCTTTGAAATCGGTGTGCAGCGGCACTGGATGGTCGCTGATATCGAGCCGGAAGTCCGGTGTATCCGTCGCGCCGTCAACATTGATGTGGCTCAGTTTCCCATAAAACTTACCCGTTGAAGAGAGTATCCCGGCAATGCCCTTGAACGGCCCAAGATCGGCGTTTGAGAAGAGGTACTCGCCGTCGATGGGCGTCTCTCGCGGGTCGTCCGCCTGCCATGGTCCGAAGTGTCCGGTTGCGTGCACGTCGCCGACGGGTCGAGGATTTTTGAGCGTTGCGTCGTACTGGAACGGCTTGTCCGCTCCAACATCGGTCAGAGTAATGTTGCCCATGTCGAAGACCAGCGGCAGCTTGCCGGGCTTGCTGGTCTCAATCGTCAACCGTGAATTCGTGCAGACGATCTTATCGACTGTAAAGCTGATGCGCGGCTGCACCATCTTCTTCGGATTGTCGAGAACGCGCGGCACGTGCTGCGGCCCATGCGGCGGAATATGCAACTGCAATCCACTCACAAAGACGGTAACGATGCGGGTTGTCGGTTCAAGCAGCGCCTTGAAGTCTGTCTGAAACTCGAAATGGTCCACGCTCACCATTGCTGGCGCGTCAGTATCCTTATCGGGCTTCGTCGGGCCGGCAAGGTAGAGAATCTTCAAGCCTGTCCCGGTTACATGCACCCCGTTGCTTGTGTCGAGATGCAGCGAATCGAGCGTAACCGGGCTGTTGAACCGCACCTGCAGCGAAGCCACCAGCCGGTCGCGCAGAATCGTATCGAGGTGGGCGCGAAGGTACTTGTACTTGCCTATTCCGAGATAGAGCACCAGCGAAACTACGACGATAGCAAAGATTCCGATGCCGAAAAGCAGCTTCCATGTCAGTGACATCTTTGTCCCGCGTGCCTTTGCTTTGTCGTCCAAGTGCGTCCCTTGCGCTCCCGCTGAGCACTCTCTCTAGAATGCATCACGATCAGATGAGAAAATAGAAGAAATGCTACAACTCTCACAAGCTGGCAAACGCTTCGGCCAGAAGCTCCTCTTCGAAGACGCCAACTGGCTCATCACGCCCGACGAACGTACCGGCCTCGTCGGCGGCAACGGTACAGGCAAATCGACGTTGCTGAAGATCATAGCCGGGGTCGAATCGCTCGACTACGGTACCCTCACGCGCGTGAAGGGAATGACGCTGGGTTACCTTCCGCAGGATGGCCTCGCGATGCGCGGCAAGACCGTCTTCGAGGAGTGCCACTCCGTCTTTGACCACCTATACGCCCTCGAAGAAGAATCTTTCGAATTGACCAAAGTCCTCTCCGAAAAAGATCCCAAGTCGAAGGAATATCTCGCTGCGGCGGAGCGGTACTCCGACATCGCCGACCAGCTCCATGTCCACGACATCTACACCCTCGATTCTCAGGTGGGCGCAGTTCTCGGCGGCCTCGGCTTCTCAAAGGAAGATTGGGAACGCAAGACCGAAGAGTTCTCCGGCGGCTGGCAGATGCGCATCGCGCTCGCCAAACTCCTCCTGCAAAAGCCTTCTCTGCTGCTACTGGACGAGCCTACAAACCATCTCGACATCGAGTCGCGCAACTGGCTCGAGGACTATCTTCACGGCTACGAAAACGCCTTCATTCTCATCTCGCACGACCGCTACTTCCTCGACGTGACCGTCAATAAGACCGTCGAAATCTGGAACAAGCGGATGCAGACCTACCACGGCAATTACGAAAAATATGTGACGCAGAAAGAAGAGCGCAAGACGCAGCTCCTCTCCGCATACAAGAATCAGCGCGACCGCATCGAAGCACTCGAGGCATTCATCAATCGCTTCCGCGCGCAGGCAACGAAGGCCAAGCAAGTGCAGTCGCGCATCAAGGAGCTTGAAAAGATCGAACGCATCGAGATCCCGGACGAAGAAGCCACGATCCACTTCACGATTCCGCAGCCCCCCGCATCGGGCCGCACCGTGATCGAAGTCAATAGCCTGACAAAGGTCTATCCGCGCCCCGACGGCGGCGAGAAAACAATCCTCGAAGACGTCAGCTTCTCGATCGACCGTGGCGACCGCATCGCCCTCGTAGGCGCGAACGGCGCGGGTAAGTCGACCCTCATCCGCATGTTGTCGCAGCTTGAAGCACCGACCTCGGGCGAGATCAAGCTGGGTCACAACGTGCTCGCGGACTACTTCGCGCAGGACCAATACAAAGTCCTTGACCCCGCCGCCAAGATGCTCGACGACATCAGCGGCATCGCGCCGAAAGTCCCGCAGACGGAGCTACGCAGCCTTCTCGGCTGCTTCATGTTCTCAGGCGATGACGTCTTCAAACCGCTCGGCGTCCTCTCCGGCGGCGAACGCAACCGCTACGCCATGGCCAAGATGCTTGTCTCACCAGCCAACATGCTTCTGCTCGACGAGCCGACCAACCATCTCGACCTGCGCGCCAAAGACGTGCTCCTCGATGCCATCCGCAACTTCACCGGCACCGTCCTCTTCGTCTCGCACGATCGCTACTTCATCGACGGCCTCGCCACGCGAGTCTTTGAAGTAGAAGACCGCCGCGTCCACATCTACCCCGGCAACTACGAAGACTATCTATGGCGCAAACAGGGCGGCCCCGAGAAAGTAACTGTTTCGCTTACAAGTGATATCCAGCGGCCTGTCGCGGCTACAAACATACCCGCACCCGCTCCAACCGTGGGCGCCACACCCATCAAGCGCCTCAATCCCATCAAGCTCAAGCAGCTCGAAGACCGTCTCGCTCTCGCCGAGCAGGAGATCCCAAACCTCGAAACCGCCATCGCGGCGGCAGAAGAAAAACTGGGTCTGTTCACCACTGCGGAAGAGGCACAGCGCAACGCCTCAGAACTCGACATGCTCCGCGATCAGCGCACCAAACTCCTCGCCGAGTGGGAAAACCTCTCCCTCACCCTTGAAGAACAATCCGCCGCCGTCTAGCCGTTGCTCCACCGGGTCTTTGCCGAAGGGAATCCGCGTTCCCGCATCGACCGAAAGGAAAATGCTTTCGCTGAACTACTGCGTCGTTCCACTCAGAAACGTCTGCTCCGACCGCCCCGCGATCACTCTATAAAGCCCGAACTGGCGCGCCGACTGCCCCCGCAGCTCGAACAACAAACTAGCACGGTTCGAAGCATCCACATCCACAACATCCACCAGCCGCATCCACGGGGCGCGGTCGAGATGTGCTGCATCAGTCACGCTCTGAATTGCCGGTTGCAGTGCACCAAACGTGTCCATCTGCGCCACAATCGTCACGTAGCGCAAGGAAGCACCGTCGCCCGCAGTATGCGCGGTATAGACATAAGTCGCCGCTCCGCCATAGCTTAGCGTGTATCCACTCAGCCTCTCATCTTGGAAGGCAAGCGCCGGTGAAAGACTCTCTCTTGAAGTCGAGTGGTGCAGTTTGCTGTTCGGCGTCCGCTTCACTGGCGAAGGTGGAGGAGCAATCGCTGGTGTTCCCTTGTACGCCTCAATCTGCGCCTGAGCTAACGTCTGCATCTTTGTCAGCACCGTTGCGCGTTCGGCGTCATCAGCCCACGGCTTTGAGAAATCATGCGTCGGCCGCGCCTTCGCATCCGACACCGCAACTGCCTGGTGGATGCCAACGGGTATGCCTTTCAGCTTCGGGAGCTCGGCCTCCGTCAGCGCCTGCTGTCCTTTGCCGTGGTGCAATGTCGGACGGTTCGGGTCATCATTCAACGAAGTCGCCAGGCCAACCGCACCCGACTCCTGCGACTCTTTCCTGGCCTTCTTCGCCTCTTCCGGAGACCGCTTCTTCAGCGTCGGCCTGTCCGGGTCAGTCGCCGGAACCGACCCCGTGCTCGCGCTCTTCGGAGTGTTGTCCACGCTGCTATCTGCAGTTGGGGATGCAGGTGTTGAAGCGGAATCCGCAGTAGCTGGCGCACTTTCCGTCTGGCTTGCCGTCGCAGAAGCATCAGGCTTCCGCGTCAGATGTGGGCGGTCAGGATCTTCAGGCGGAGTCGCAGCCGTAGTGGTACTCGAAGTACCCGCACTCGCCTTTGAGTCAGCCGTTCTGCTCGCAGAAGAATCATGCCTCCGCACAAACGTCGGTCGGTCCGAGTCTGGGTCACCCTTGCTGCTCTCAAGCTTGATTGGCGCCTTCGACTCTTTCAACGCCACCGCCTTCTTCGGTGCCGGTGGAGGAGCAAACGTCCCATACCCAAACCAACCATCGTCATAGGTCGCAGCCGCGTCCGCGGCCTGCAGATGGGTCGCATACTTCACATCCAGCGTTCCCTCGGCGACGCCCGCCTTTTCGATTTCATACACCGTTCCGGAGTCAATTGCCAGCGGCACCGGTCGCGCCAGGTAAACGCCCGCATCCTGCAACTCTCCATCGATGAAAAGAGTCACCGGGATTAGCCTGCTCGCCGTAGGCTTCGCGCGGTCGCCGGTCCACTCGTACACGCCCACCGCCCGGACCACCTCCTCCGGCGCCGCGACCTTATGCATCTGCGCAAAAGACGCATTGGCGCTCGCAAGCGCAAGGCCCGATACGGCAGCCATCGCAGATAGAAAATTCCTTCCCATACCTCTCCCAGCAGATTAGACGCATTTCTTCGTCTGCGGTCTCTTCGGCTCACGGCGCCTGCCGCTTTGCTACCATTCAGGCCAGTGCCTGCTCCAATACTCACGATCGAAGACCTCTCGATCTCCTTCGGCGATCACAGAGCCGTCCGCAACATCTCCTTCAGTATCGGAGAAGGCGAGACCCTCGGCCTCGTCGGCGAATCCGGCTCCGGAAAGTCCGCCACTTCGCTCGCAATCTTGCGCCTGCTGCCGCCGTCAGCTTCCCTCACCGGCCGCATTCGCTTCGGCGAAACTGACCTGCTCGCATTGCCCGAAGACGCCATGCGCCGTCATCGCGGGCGTGAGATCGCCATGATCTTCCAGGAACCCATGACCGCCCTCAATCCGGCGATGGTCGTCGGGACCCAGATTGCCGAGACTGTCCACGCTCACGACCCCCGTCTCTCCCGCACCGCTACGAAAACCAAGGTCCTCGAAGCCATGCGGCAGGTTGGCCTTCTCGAATGCGAACACCGCTACAAGGACTACCCGCACCAGTTCTCCGGTGGCCAGCGACAACGCATCCTCATCGCCATGGCGATCGTGAACCGTCCCCGGCTTCTCATTGCGGACGAGCCAACCACCGCCCTTGACGTAACCGTACAGGCCCAGATCCTCGATCTCCTTAGAAGCCTGCGCCAGCAGCACGGCCTTTCCATGCTCTTCATCTCGCACGACCTTGCCGTCGTCAGCCAGGTAGCCGACCGCGTCGCTGTTATGCAACACGGCTGTATCGTCGAGCAGGCACCCGCCCGCGACCTCTTCCTTGCTCCGCAACACCCCTACACCCGCAAACTCCTGTACGCCGCCCCAACCATGCAAACCGACCGGACCCAGCCCCTCGCCGCCGAGTAGTCTCCGTTCACCAAACCCCTCGTGAGTCATTCCCGAAGGCCATCTGCGTCTGTGGTTGCTGCCTTCTCTCGGTCCCAGCAAATCTCTCAGCACAAATTCCCACGATCCGGCACGGCCACGAGCATCAATCATTCCTACTTGACACCACACACTATGCGTCATACAGTGTGTCTCATACAGCATGAGCATTACGCCCCAATCCGACCTCTTCGACTCCCTTCGGCTCGAACTTCGCCGCGGCTGTCTCATCCTCGCCGTCCTCGCCCAGCTCCGTGCCGAGCATTACGGCTACACCCTCCGCAAAGCGCTCGCGGACGAGGGTCTCGCCATCGAGGAAAGCACCCTGTACCCGCTCCTCCGCCGCCTCGAGACCCAGGGCCTCCTCACCAGCGAGTGGCGCGAAGAGGAAAAACGCAACAAGCGCTTCTACCGTCTCTCCGCCGACGGCCAAGCAGTCCTGCAACTCCTGCTCGCGGAATGGAACGGAATCAACGATTCGCTGCACAAAATTCTTAGAGACGGAAAGTGATGGTGAGTGCCATGAACTCAAACTCGAACGACATACTCGAACGCTATCTCCAGGCCATCGGCCAGTTTCTCTCACTCGCCACCCGCGAAGACACGCTTGCCGAGCTTCGAGCCAACCTGCTCGAACAGATGGAAGTCCGCTCCGAAGAGCTCGGCCGCCCGCTTACCGAGGCTGAGACTGCAGACATCCTTCGATCGCACGGTCGCCCGGAGGTAGTCGCGGCCCGCTATCTGCCGCAGCGCTCGCTGATCGGCCCGGCACTCTTCCCGGTGTATCTCTTCACGCTGCGCAGAGCGTTGCCTCTGGTCATAGCAATCTACGCAATTGCGCGTGGTGTTGCGCTGATCTTCGCGCCGGCGGGGCCCGCTTCGGCGTCGCAAATCGTCTCGCAGATCGTGGATTCGGTAATCCAACTGGTTCCGACCCTCCTCTTCTTCTGGGGCACCGTGACCATCGTTTTTGCCGTTATTGAAGTGGTCCAGGCCAAACGCAACGAAGCCAGCAAACGCGCGTCCGCCATTGCCTGGGACCCACGCAAGCTCCCGCCAGTAAAAGTGGAGCAAAAGGGAATGAAGCGCCGGTCACTCACAAGCCGCATCGCGGACCTTGTCGTCCATTGTCTCTGGATGGGCTACTGCTTCTCCGTGCCTTCGCACCCGTTCCTCCTGATCGGCCCTGGGCTTAGCTACCTTGATGCGCACCACGTCGCCTTCGCGCCGGTTTGGCACATGTACTTCCTTCTTCTCGTGGCGTTGCTGCTGGTGCAGTTTGCAACCAAGGCAGCCGCTGTCTTGTCCGAGGAAAGCTCAGAGCCACAGCCTCTAAAGCTGATGACAGACATCTTCGCCATCGCTGCGGCGGCCTACATGGCATTCGCTGGCGACTACTTCGTTGCCACCAGCGCCGCCGCGAACCTTCACACTCTCGCGAGCGTCAATCACGGAATGACCCTCGCCTTCCGCATAGCCCTTTTCTTCGCAGTCCTAGGACTCATCACAGACAGCTGGAAGTCCGTCAAGCGCTACATGCCCACAGAACGCTTCGCCTTCTAAGCAGAGGCTGCGATTGCAGGAAAGGCACCTTCGTACTTCCGTCTTCTTATCTTGTTGTTTGTCATTCACCGAGGGGAATCTGCTCCGGCCGGCGAGAATCGCCTTCCCTTTTTCCCCTTCGTCATTCCGAACGAATCTGCGTTTGCGTTTTGGTTTGTCATTCCTATTTTGCATTTCACGCAGGGATCCGCGACCACTTCTACAACCCATACCGAAGTAAGTTAAGCCTCGACCAGTCCATACCGCCGCTGCCACTGCTGCTTCAATCTCGCCCAAACCGCGTCGGTCTCTTCGCGCGACACTTTAGGATCCGGCCCCTTCGCAAACCGCGCAGCCTCCACCTTCGCCAGCTCCAGTTGCTCACGGTCTCGAATCAGATTCGCCACGCGAAACTCCGGCATTCCCGCCTGCCTTGTCCCAAAGAACTCCCCCGGCCCGCGCTGTTGCAAATCCAACTCCGCCAGCTCGAATCCATCCTGCGTTCTTACCATTGCATCCAGCCGCGCCTCCGCCTGCTCGCTCACCTTCCCCCCCGTCATCAGGATGCAGTAGCTCTTCGCCGACCCGCGCCCCACGCGTCCGCGCAGTTGATGCATCTGCGCCAGCCCGAACCGCTCCGCATGGTCAATCACCATCACCGTCGCGTTCGGCACATCCACACCCACTTCAATCACGGTCGTCGCAATCAGTACATCAATATCGCCGCGCTTGAAACGGGCCATCGCTACCTCCTTGTCGTCGGCATTCATCCGGCCATGCAACAAGCCGATCCGCAATCCCTTCAGCGCCCCACCCCGCAACGCGTCATACATCTCCGTCGCTGACCGCAACTTTACCTTCGAAAACAACTCCGCCTTTCCACCCTTCACGTTTGCACTTGCCTTGACCCTCTTTCTCCTGAGAGAGGTGTCCTCCTGAGCGGAGCGGAGCGCAGTTGAATGATCTGCCTTTGCCTTCCCGTCCGGCTCATCTCGCGCAAAGTCCAGCTCCGGTTGATCATCCTTCGCCCCCTCAATCACGGGATAGACCAGATAAGCCTGCCGGCCCTGTGCAACCTGCCTCCTCACAAATCCCCAAACATCCTCCGCCCGCTCCTCTGTAGTCCGTCGCGTCACAATGGGCGTCCGTCCCGGCGGCAGTTCATCGATCACACTCACCTCGAGATCGCCATAAAGCGTCAACGCGAGCGTCCGCGGAATCGGCGTCGCTGTCATCACCAGCACGTCGGGATCAAGCGCGTCGTCCTTCTTCATCAACCGGAATCTTTGCTGCACTCCAAATCGATGCTGCTCGTCGACGATCACCAAACCAAGATTCGCGAAGTCTACCTTGTCTTCGATCAGGGCGTGTGTACCAATCGCAAGATGTGTCTCTCCGCGATAGATCGTCGCCCGGCCAAGCCGTTTCGTCGCCTCCTCCAGCGACCCAGTCAGCAAAGTCACCTTGTAGTGCTTGCCGGTCTTCGGCGAGATAGCCTCCGCCAGCAGCTTCTTCGCAGAAAGATAATGCTGAGTTGCAAGGATCTCCGTTGGAGCCATAAGCGCTGCCTGGTAGCCATTTTCGATGGCCACCAGCGCCGCCTGCATCGCCACAATCGTCTTCCCCGATCCCACATCTCCCTGCAACAACCGCCGCATCGGCTGCGCCTTCTTCATGTCCGTAACGATCTCGCCCAGCACCCGCTTCTGCGCCGCAGTGGGATGAAATGGCAACACCTGCTTGATCGCCTTCCGCACACCGTCGCCAGTCGCAAACGGAGTTCCAGCCCGCTCCCGCATCCTCCGCCGCTTCAACTCCAACCCGAGTTCCAGGTAGAAAAATTCCTCGAAGATCAGCCGCCGATGTCCTGGAGTCGTCGCCGCAATCAGCTCCACCATCGGCGTTCCCGCCTCCGGGAAATGCACTGCCTTCAGCGCAGCCAGCCTGGCCGGCAGTTCCAATCTTCTGCGCATGTCCTCCGGCAGCGTCTCCCGCTCCAATATCCCGGATGCCCGATCCATCGCAGCATCGTCGCGATGGGTGGGAACGACACTCTCAACAGCACCAGGCATCCCGTTTTCCAACTCCTCAAACACGGTCCACAACACGCGCCTCAGCCACTTCGACCCGAGCTTCGCTCCCCACGCCGTCGTCCCACCGAGCGTCTCATAGACCGGCACAATTCTGCCGATCTCCAGCATCGCCAGTTCGGCATCCTCTCCCGCAGCATCCGTCGGAAGGATCTCGAACTGTGGCTGAATCATCTTGAACTTGCCCGCGCTCGACCGCGAAGCCTCGAGCTTGCCATACAGCGCCACCATCTGCCCCGCATGGAATTTGTCCTTCAGATATGTTCCGCGAAACCACATGCATTTCACCGTATCGAGCCCCTGCCCGACGGTCATCTCGAATAGTGGCATTCGTTTTGTATGGAGCAGCGCCGCTCCCCGCACCTCGCCGATCAGCGATGCTATCTGCCCAGCCTTCAACGCAGAGATCGGCACCGGGTTTAACCGATCTTCATACCGAAACGGCAGATGGTAGAGCAGGTCCTCAACCGTATCCACACCCCGCTTGGCCAGTTCGACGGCATTCCGTTCCCCAACCCGTCTCACAAACTTTACCGGCGTAGATAGTTCAAGCACTCCCTGATCCTACCAAGCCGATGTGGTGCCTGATACAGTTTCCACCCATCCTGTCATCATGACCTCTTATTGGCATCGTTCTTCCCACCATTCTCTAAACCCTGTCGGCCGACGATCCGTGATACATATGGCTCTTGAAGAGAGCACTCCAGATAAACTCGACACATGGACAAACCCCCTGGCTGAAGCCGCCTTGACCGGGAAGACCCCCCACATCCTCACGCGGACGCCGCTGATGGCGCTCGCCCGTGGCTGCCTTTGGTATCGGCACTTCCGAGTTCATCATTATGGGGCTGCTCCCCAATCTCGCCGCCGACTTCAACGTCACCATCCCGAAGGCGGGAGCCCTGGTCACCGGCTACGCTCTCTCTGTCACCATCGGAGCTCCACTCGTCGCTCTCGCCACCGCGCATCTCGAGCGAAAACGCGCCCTGCTCCTCCTCATGGCAGTCTTCACCCTGGGCAATCTCGCCTGCGCCGTCGCACCCACCTACAACCTCCTCTTCCGCCGCCCGCGTCCTCACCGCTCTCTGCCACGGCGCCTTCTTCGGCATCGGCTCAGTCGTCGCCACCAATCTCGTCCCTCGCAATCAGCGCTCGCAGGCAATCGCACTCATGTTCTCCGGCCTCACCCTCGCCAACGTTCTCGGAGTTCCCGCCGGCACTGCGCTCGGCCAGGCTCTCGGATGGCGCGCCGCCTTCTGGGCCATCGTTCCTATCGGCCTCACCGCCGCGACGGCACTCGTATTTCTGATCCCTCCACAAGCCGCAGGCAAGAGCGACCTGATCCGTGAGTTCCGCGTCCTCCGCCGTCCACAGGTCCTGCTCGGCATGTTCATGAGCACGCTGACCTCGGCCTCGCTCTTCTGCGTCTACACCTACGTCGCGCCCACACTGCTGCTCATCACCAGGGTCTCGCCCCACGGAGTCACCCTAACCCTGCTTCTCTTCGGGGTAGGCATTACCATCGGCAACCTCCTCGGCGGCGCACTCTCAGACTGGCGACCCACCGCCTTCCTGGTCGGCTCGCTCATGGCCCTCATCGTCTCACTCGTGGCCGCTCTACTTCGCGGAGCCCTACGCCATCCCGTGCATCGCCATGATCCTCGTCTGGGGAGCCATCCAGTTCGGCGCCGGAGCGCCGCTCCAGTCACGCGTCGTCGACCACGCCTCCGAAGCCCCAAAACCTCGCCGCCACCCTCAATCAGGGAGCGTTTAACCTCGGCAACGCCTCCGGAGCCTCTCTCGGCGGCATCCTTATCACCGCCGGCTACAGCTACCGCTCGCTCCCCATCGCCAGCATCGGAGTCACTATCGTCACCCTCGCTCTGGCCGCGCTCGCCATCCATCACGAACGGCATGGCAAACCCGTTACAGCTGTTGTGCTGTAACTCCGCGGACGGACTGTTATTTCGCGGGCCCTGCTGGGGTGCTCCTGTCCGGACCAGTGTTCGTCTGCAGCGCCGGACGTATGACCGCGAAAGCGACAAACGCAGCGATGATAACGCCAAGAAAAATCCATAGCAGCATCGACGAACTGCGCTGATTTGGCGGCTTCGTCTTATTCTGTAGGTTCTGCTCCGGTAATCCCATTGTGCAATGGATGCAGAAAACCAGAATCACGGCGTCAGGCGTCCGTACCCGGTCGCTCATAATCGGCACTGCAGCCCGCCAGGGAAGTCCAATTGCGTACATGTGTTGGCCTGGTAACGTCTTTGCATTGAGCAGATGGTTCAACGAGGTTCGAGATGGTGTCTCTTCGAAGGCTGTTCTACGGATTGCTGTTGTTGGCCGTATCACAGCAGCTTGATCGCCGAAGCGCAGCAAACCTCCTCCGGTGTATTGACTCTCAAAACAACCTCTCAGCTCGTCTTTATGGATGTCACCGTCCTCGATGGCAAGGGAAATCCTGTCGTAAGAGGTCTCACCCGCGACGACTTCACCATTACCGAAGACAAGGAAGCCCCAGGCTATCTTCTCCTTTGAGCCACCCGAAGCGCACTTTGCAACTTCGAACTCCGACCAGGCCCCCGAAACTATCTTTGTGCTCGATCGCTTGAACTCGCAGTTCGAAGACTTTGCATACCTCAACTACTCGATTAGGAAATATCTTCTGACGTTACCAAAGCAGCTCGATTCTTCATCGGAGCTGATGGTGCTGGGAAACGACTCGCTTGGAGGTTGTACAGAGCTACACCCGCAGCCGCGCAGACCTGCTCTACGCAGTCGACCACATACGTGGGGCGCCATCCCCTACAAGATGAACCCATCGTTCTTTGGCGAAAGATTTCTTCAGTCGATGGACGCCCTCCAGCAGATCGCGCTGCAGAGCAAGGGCATTGCCGGCCGCAAGAACGTTATCTGGATCGGTCACGGCGGCCCCAACCTAGACACCGTCGGTTTGACCGGCAAAACAATAGACAAGCTGAATCGCTATGTGCACGACACCACGAACCTGATGGTGGACTCCCGCATCAGCCTCTTCGTCCTCTACCCCGGACTACCCGTTGTCAGCACCACCTTCGACTTCAGCGCCGAGTCCGCCAACGCCGACATCAGCGGCACCGACCCCTTCGCCGGCGACATCAGCTTCGGCAACATGGTCAACGCAACCGGCGGGAAGCTCTTCTACAACCGCAACCGATGTCGATGTAGAGATAAAGACCTCCGAAGAGTTCGGTTCGAAATACTATACCCTCACCTACCAGCCCCAGGAAGGCAGTCCTGATGGCAAATTCCGCCACATCCGCGTGAGCCTTCGCGATCCCAGTCTCCGCGTTATAGCAAAGGCGGGTTATTACGCTCCGACAAGGACGTCCCGGCGGATATCGAACGTCAGAACGCGATGAACCTCGCCGAAGCCGCGCGATCGACCATTCCCTTCAACGCGCTCGACATGACCATCGAACAGGTCGTCCGCTATCCCGACACCGACTCGGTTGCATTCACCGTCGTCCTGAAATCGCGCAATGTAACCTGGCAAAATCAGGATGACGGAAGCAGCACGGCCCACTTCACAGTGGTTGCTACTAGCCTCAGCAGCCGCCGCGACATCCTCGCCTCTAGGCTTCAGCCGCTGACTGCCAAATACGCTACGCAGGATGCCGTGCGGCGCTCCACACTTGCGAGCCGCCTCCCTGTAGTTGTACGTTTTCCCCGCAAGGCCCAGGTCGTCCGCGTCGTTGTAGAGATCAATGACACGGGCCGCATGGGCGCGATCGAAATCAATCGCAAGCTTCTTGATGCGGCACCAGCATCAGTAACGCCTCAGCCGCTGTTGGTTCCGCGACCCAGTTCTCCGGACCGGACAGCACCTGCCTCGAATCCTGAAAGTAAGTCTTCCTCCGCGCCCAACCCCTAGATCGACTTTGGGTCCACCTTCAGCAAATTCATAGAACTAATGGAGATCGTTCATGCAGATAGCATTCCTCGGCCTGGGACAGATGGGCCTGGCCATCGCAAAATTGCTTGCTGAAAAGAATCGCGACGTGACCGTCTGGAACCGCACCGCCTCCGCTGCAAAGTCGCTTGTCGATCTCGGCGCAAAGCTCGCCGACACACCGACGCAGGCAGTCAACTCGGCCGATGTCGTCTTCACCATGCTCCTGGACGACCATGCGGTGGAAGACGTACTTTTCACCCGGAAGACGCTCGAAGCTCTTCCTTCAACCGCCGTCCACATCTCGCTTTCGACCATCTCGGTCGACCTTGCGCAACGCCTGGAGGCAGCCCATGCCGCGATAAATCGGCGATTCCTCAGCGCCCCAGTCTTCGGCCGTCCCAATGTAGCAGCCGAGGGTAAGCTGTGGCTGGTGGTCGCCGGCGAGAACACCGTAATCGAGCAAGTTCGCTCCGTTCTCGAATTGATTCCCGGGGCCGTACAGTGGCAGGCTCCCGGCCGAGTCAGGCCAATGCCTTGAAACTGGCCGGCAACTTCATGATCAGCTCGATGATCGCGTCACTTTCCGAGGCATTCACCGTGGTCGAATCACAGGCCGTAGATCCGGGGATCTTTCTTGAGACTGTCAACAGCGCTCTCTTTCAATCGCCCTTCCTCGGCACCTACGGCAGGATGATGATCGAGCCGCCCAAATCTCCGGGCGCCACCATGAAGCTTGGCGCAAAGGACACCCGCCTCTTCCGGGAGGTCGCTCGCTCCGGCCCAACCCCGACACCGCTTGCGGATCTCTACCAGTGCCAGTTTGAGGCCGCAATCGAGGCCGGGCGCGGCGACGAAGACTGGGCCGCTGGCTACCTTCAGCAGACCCGCATCGAGGCAAAAACATAGCGCCCCCTGGGCGGGGTGTCCCACCTATTGTCTTAGGTGGGACGAACACTCGCGTAGCGGATTCTCTATGCAGCCGCTCCAATCGCATCGAGCTTTGCCACTGCTTCAGCCGGTAGCTCCAGCTTCGCCGCCGCAAGGTTCTCGCGCAGATGCGCGACCGACGACGTTCCTGATATCAACAGCATCGTCTCAGAGCGTTGCAGCAGCCAGGCCTGCGCCACCTGCATCGGCGACGCACCAAGCTCCCTCGCCACGTCATCCAGCCCCGAAGATTGCAGCGGCGTGAACCCTCCCAATGGGAAGTAAGGCACATACGCCACGCCCTTCTTCGCCAGCAGATCCACGAACTCGTCATCCTCCCGCTTAGCCACGTTGTAGAAGTTCTGAACGCACACGATCGGCACGATCTTCTCCGCTTCTGCAAACTGCTCTTCGGTTACATGGCTCAGCCCGATATGGCGAATCAGACCCTGCTGCTGCAGTTCGACGAGCACGCCCAGCGGCTCCGCCAGCGATCCAGGAGTACGCTCCTCACGGCCAAGGTTGCGAAGGTTCACCACGTCCAGCGCATCGAGCCCAAGGTTCCGCAGGTTGTCGTGAACGCCATCAACCAGCGTCTTCCGCGAGTGGTCCTGGATCCACGACCCGTCGTCGCCCCGTGTCGCGCCCACCTTAGTCACAATCACCAACCCGTCCTTGTAAGGATGGAGCGCCTCTTTGATGATCTGGTTCACCACATGGGGCCCGTAAAAGTCACTGGTATCGATATGGTTGACGCCGCTCTCTACCGCCTCGCGCAGCACCGCAACCGCCGCCGCCCTGTCCTTTGGCGGACCAAACACGTGCGGCCCCGCAAGCTGCATTGCGCCATAACCCATCCGGTTCACCGACATCGAAGTGCCTGGAAACGTAAAATCCATCTGCTTCGCCATAAGTCATCTCCTCCAAATCCATTCGTCAAACTATGCGAACAACGATGCTCACGTATAGTTAGATGAAGAAAGCTTCAGGTTTGGAGTTCGCATTTGCCACAAGCCTCAGCAACCCTGCTGGAACCCCGCAAATCACCGGTCCAGGCGCGTTCCACCGCCAGCGTCGAAGCCATTCTCGAAGCCACCGTTCAGGTTTTGCTGGCCGTCGGCAAAGAGCGTCTCACCACCACCCGCGTCGCCGTCCGGGCAGGCGTCTCCGTCGGCACCCTTTACCAGTACTTCCCAAATAAAAGCGCCCTTCTGCAGGCCGCCCTGCGCCGCCACCTGGAAGTAGTCACCCGCGCCGTGGAGGAAACCTGCCTGGCGCAGCACGGCAAGCCGCTCGACCAGATGGCCACTGCCCTCATCACTGCCTTCCTCGATGCCAAGATGCGCAACGCCAAAACCAGCGTCGCCATGTACTCCGTAAGCTCCGATGTGGATGGAGCGAAAATCTCCCGCCAGACCGGCTTACACTCCGGCAAAGCCATCCTCTCTATGCTCCAGACCACCACCGACCGCTTTGCCGCTGACCCTCAGATCGTCGCCGCCATGCTTACCAGCGTCATGGCTGGAGTCAGCCGCCGTCTTCTTGAAGCCCCATCTCCCGAGAAGCACATCGAGCCTATGAAGCAGGAGCTCATCTTCCTCGTTCGCGCCTACCTGCAGGCCATTTCGACGCGGCGATAATAAAACACATGAGGCGGAAACACCGAACGATTTAGCGGAAGAGAGGCCGTTTACGCCGCCTATCGAGAACGCTACGACCCTGGGGTCGTCCTTCCTCTGCTTCGCGAATGGTGTGGCCTCACACCGCAGTGGATCATCGCCGACATCGGCGCCGGCACCGGTATGCTCAGCGATGTCTTTATCGCCAACGGCAACCCGACCATCGCCGTCGAACCCAACGCAGGCATGCGCGCCACCTGCGCCCAGCTTCATCTTGGCAATCCTCTTCTTACCCTAATCGATGGAACCGCCGAGACCACCGGCCTCGCCACCGCATCCGTGGACATGGTCGCCGTGGGCCGTGCTCTCCACTGGTTCGACCTTGAACCATCTCTCGCGGAGTTCCGCCGCATCCTCAAGCCACCTGCATGGCTCGCCGTCATCGCCTTCGGCCGCGAAAAGGATGGTCGTGAAGAGAACAGAGCATTCGAAGAACTCCTCCGACATTACACGCCAGGCGGCGATGGAACCCGCGGCCACCTACGCCGTCTACGATCGACTAAGAGATCTCTTCCCGCCCGGCGAACTTCGTCACGCCGCCATCCTCGGCGAGATGCAGATGGACTGGGAGACCCTCCGCGGCTACACCCTGTCTCTCTCCCATGCGCCGCTTCCCGAAGCTCCCGGCTTTACCGGCTTTGAAGACTCGCTTGCCCAATTCTTTGCACGCTACCAAACCTCGGGAAGCGTGACCGTCGCCACGCGCTATTGGATCAACGCCGGCCGCCTTGACACATCCGCGTAAGGGCCGCGCCCTGCTAAACTCCTCTCATCGACCTCACCCAACGAGAATCCATGCCCATCGTAGAACTGCACAACGTCCGCAAGGTGTACGACACCAAGGTCGCCGTCGAAGGTCTCACGCTGAAGATCGAACCCGGCACCATGTTTGGCCTCCTTGGTCCCAATGGCTCAGGCAAGACCTCCTCCATCCGCATGATGATCGGCATCACCGTTCCAGACTCCGGCACCGTCACCCTCTTCGGCCAGCCCTTCGATCGCAAGAACCTCGTCCGCGTCGGCTACCTGCCTGAAGAGCGCGGCCTCTACAAAAAGATGAATGTACTCGATCAGCTTGTCTTCCTAGGCCAGTTGCACGGCCTCGACGCCGCAACCGCGAAGAAGCGCTCCCTCATCTGGTGCGAGCGCATGGACATATCCGAGGCCATCCCAAAAAAAACCGAAGAGCTCTCTAAGGGCATGCAGCAGAAGATCCAGTTCATCGCATCGCTCCTCCACGAGCCCGACCTCATCATCATGGACGAGCCCTTCAGCGGCCTCGACCCCGTCAACGCCACTCTCCTTCAGGACACCCTCGTCGACCTACGCAAGGAAGGCAAGGCCGTCCTCTTTTCGACTCACCGTATGGACCAGGTCGAAAAACTCTGCGACGAGATCGCCCTCATAGCCAGCGGCCAACTCCTGCTCTCAGGCTCCATGCGCGAGGTCAAATCCACCTATCCCCGCAATCGGGTCCAGATAGCCTTTGAAGGCTCGGATTCCTTCCTCAAACACCCCGCCATCGCCGAAGGAAAGAACTACAACGGCCTCGCCGAGATCAAGCTCGCGCCCTCCCGTGATCTCGGCCTCGCCGCGCAGAGCATCCTTGCCGAAGCGCTGACCATGGCCCGCATCTCGCGCTTCGAAGTCATGGAGCCAACGCTGGAAGAGATCTTTATCGAACGGGTCACCGCCGAGACTGCGGCCCAGCCCCGCAACGGAGTCGCCCATGCTGCATAACACCTTGTTGATCGCCAGACGCGAGTATGTCGAGCGCATCCGCGCCAAGAGCTTCATCATCATGACCATCCTCATCCCGACCCTGATGGGTGGTCTGCTCTGGGGATTGAGCCTCGCCAATGGCAGCAACAAATCTGGGGTTACCCTCGCCATCGTTACCACCGACTCGCGCTTCGGCCTCGATCTTCAGAACGATCTCTCCACCCACAAGCACCCGAAGATCGAATCCAACGTCATCTCTCCCCAGGGAAGCGGCGCCGATACCCGCGCCACCCTCGACGCCGAGCTAAGAAACAAAGACATCGACGGCTATCTCTGGGTCATCTCGCCTTCGCCCGGTCACCCCAACACCACCTTTGAGTGGAAACCCAAGTCGAAGTCCTACATCAACACCCAGAACGAGCTCGCCGCCTCCATCCGGACGGTCCTCACCCGCGAAGGGCTGGCCCACTCCGGCATGGACAAAGCCGACGTCAACCTCCTGATGCAGCCTATTGATCTCGACAGCGACTCCGCGAACAAGAACGATGCATCTTCCGCCGCGCAGGCCAGCGCCTTCAGCCTTTTCTTCATCATGTACTTCGTGATCCTCTTCTACGGCATGAACGTCGCCCGCTCCATTATCGAAGAGAAGACCTCGCGTATCTTCGAAGTCCTGCTCTCCACCATCAAGCCCGAAGAGATGATGGCCGGAAAGGTGCTCGGCGTGGGAGCCGTCGGCCTTACACAAGTGAGCATCTGGCTCGTTGGAGCCATAGCCCTCAGCATCCCCGGCCTGGTCTCACTCGGCAACGACATCTCGTTCAAACTCACCGCCGTCCAGATGATCTTCTTCGTCACGTTCTTCCTGCTCGGCTACATCCTCTACTCCGGCATGGCCGCCGCCCTCGGCGCGATGACCAGCTCCGAACAGGAGCTCCAGCAGATGAACATGTTCCTCATGCTTCCTTTGATCGCCTGCTCGGGAGTCGTCTTCAACGTCGCCGCCGACCCCGATGGCCTGCTCGCGAAGGTCTTCTCGTTCATCCCGTTCTGCACGCCCTTGATCATGTACGTCCGCATCGCGATCCACCAGCCGCCCTGGTATGAGATCGCGCTTTCAATCCTTGGCCTTGTGGCAACAATCCTCGCCATCCTCTGGTTCGCCGCGCGCGTCTACCGCGTCGGCATCCTCATGTACGGCAAGAAACCCAACCTGCCGGAATTGCTGCGCTGGCTGAAGTACAGCTAGTCGTGCTCGCGATGAATATCAGACACTGCGGCTAAACTAGCCTCAGTGCCGCAATACACCACATCTCAGCGCCTCACGCTTTTCCTCGTGCCCCGCTTGGCTTCGGCCTTCATCCGTATCCTTGGCAGCACCCTCCGCTACGAAGACATCACCGCACCCGGAGTTATCCCCGGCTCGCAAATTCCCGGCCCGGTCGTCTACGCCTTCTGGCATCGCTGCCTGCTTTCTTGCGCCTACTACTTCCGCGGCCAGAAGATCGCCATCCTCATCTCCCGGAGCTTTGATGGCGAACTTATCGCCCGCACCGTCGAGCGGCTCGGCTTCATTGCCATTCGCGGCTCAAGCTCGCGTGGCGGTGCGATGGCCCTGAAGCAGATCGCCGACGAGTACGCCCGCGGCACCCGCTGCGCCATCACCGCCGACGGCCCCCGCGGCCCGAACATGATCGCCAAACCCGGAACCGCGCAGTTCGCCCAGCTCGTCAAAACCTGGGTCGGCAGCTTCTACGTTCTTCCCCTTCGCGCCTGGGAGCTCAGAACCTGGGACCGCTTGCTCATCCCAAAACCCTTCAGCCGCGTCCTGATCACCTGGCCACCGCACGTCCCCGCAGACCAGGTAAGCGAAGCAACCGTCCAGCAAAATCTCGACGATGGCGTCGCGATGGCCGTGGCAACGAATAACTAACAACGGACAACTACCCTTGCTCGTCTCCGACTTCCACTTCGACCTTCCCGAAGACCTCATCGCGCAATCCCCACCGGAGACGCGCGGAACCAGCCGCATGATGCACATGAGCCGCGCCACTGGGGAGATCCACGACGACACCTTTGTAAGCCTTCCCAACTACTTGAGCGAAGGCGACCTCCTTATCCTCAACGACAGCCGAGTCATCCCTGCTCGCCTCTACGCCACACGCGCCCGAAGCCCGCACACGCAAGCCAGCTCGCCCGACCCCTCCGGCCGCATTGAAGTCCTTCTCACCCAACAACACCCCGGCGAAGAGAACATTTGGTCGGCCCTGGTTCGCCCATCAAAAAAGGTTTACCTCGGCGAACACCTCAACTTCGCTGACCCCGAATCGCAGCAAACAGTCCTCCAAGCCGAAGTCCTCACCACCGGCGACTTCGGCGAACGCACCCTTCGCTTCGCACCCACAGCGAAACCCTTCTATGCCATCCTCGACCGCATCGGACACATGCCCCTTCCGCCCTACATTCACCGCGACGACGCATCAGAGGACCGCACCCGCTACCAGACAATCTACGCAAAGCAAGCGGGTTCAGCTGCCGCTCCTACAGCGGGCCTCCACTTCACCCCTGAGATTCTGGATGCGCTGGAACACAAGGGCGTTCAAATCGAGTACGTCACGCTCCATGTTGGTCTTGGAACCTTCCAACCCGTGCGCGCGACGCATCTCGCGGACATCCGCCTCCACACGGAACACTACTCGCTGCCTGCCGCTACGGCGACCGCCATCAACTCCGCACTCCAAGACAAGAGAAAAATTATCGCCGCCGGAACAACCACCACCCGAACCCTCGAACACTGCGCTCTGGTGGCTGGCCGAAAGCCGGGTGCCCCAGATCTCGCTTCTCCGATAGGAATGCCATACCTTGAACCGCACTCCGGCGAGACCAGCATCTTTATAAGCCCGGGCCACGACTTCCGCATCGTCTCCGGCCTTATTACCAACTTCCACCTCCCGCAATCGACACTCCTCATGCTGGTCAGCGCCTTCGCCGGAAGAGAGCGCGGAAAAGAAGTGGTTCTAGCCGCCTATAAATACGCAGTCGAGCAACGCTACCGCTTCTTCAGTTACGGGGATTGCATGTTGATCCTGTAAGGAACAAAGCATTGACACCTTCGTTGATACCTATCTTGATAGGTATCAACAAAGGTGCTCCTATGCCCCAGCCCGAAAAAGCAAAAGTCTTCATGACCGGCCGCAGTCAGGCAGTCCGCATCCCAGCCAAATACCGATTCAAATCCGGCGAGGTCTATATCCGCCATGATCCCCGCACCGGAGAGATCACGCTATCGGAAAAACCGGAGCAACCGTCCCTAAACGAAATTTTCATAATGATCGATGCTGCAGGCGAAGCTGAAGGAGCGTACGATCTGTCGCTTGATCGCGACCTGGAGCCGTCGCAAGAACGAGACTGGATGTGAGCGTTCAGACAACGTATCTGCTCGATACGAACACGGTAAGCTACATAGCCATCAACCGGTCGTCGGCAGCTCGGGGCATGATGAATCGAATGATGCTCAATCACAGGATTGCTATCTCCACGGTCACTCAGCACGAAGTCCTCTTTGAAATAGCGAAGAATCCTGGAGCCCGCCGTCTCAAGGCTGCGGCCGAGATGCTCTTCCCCAGACTTCAAATCCTGCCTTGGGACTCAGCAGCCGCGGCAGCTTACGGTACTCTTCGCGCGCAATTGGCCTCAGTCGGAAAGCCCCTTGCCGCCCTCGACCTGCTCATTGCGGCTCATGCCATCTCGCTCGATGCAATCCTGGTGACACATGACAAAGCCTTTCACCAGGTCAAGTCGCTTCGGGCGGTCGTCGACTGGGCTACCGATCTTTCGTAGCTCGCCCTCCGAGGCGCTATCCTCAAAGAGCCATGGCTATCGCCCACAAAGACTCCGCCGTGAAATCTTCCAAACCGCCCATCTATCTTCTCGATTCGATGGCCTTCATCTTCCGCGCCTACCACGCGATGCAGCGCCAGCGCCCCATGTCGACGCGTACCGGCATCCCCACCGCCGCCACCTATGTCTTCGTCAACATGATCAACAAGCTGCGCAAGGACTTCTCCCCGCTCTACCTCGCAGCCATCTATGACGTAGGCGCCCCCGTCCACCGCAACGAACTCGCGACGCAGCTAAAGGATGTCAAGAAGTTCAACATCAAGACGCAGGCCTTCGAAACCATCGAGTATGGCGGCTACAAGGCCAACCGCGTCGAGACGCCGCCAGACTTGATCCAGCAGCAGCCTTACATCCGGCGCGCACTCGAGGCTTTCCGGATTCCGATCCTTTATTACGAAGGCTTCGAAGCCGACGACGTCATCGGCACGCTCTCCTGCAAGCTCGCCGAACTTGGGCATCACGTCTACGTCGTCTCGTCTGACAAGGACATGATGCAGCTTGTGAATGAAAACGTCAGCATCCTGAACCCGACCAAGGACAACCTCATCCTCGACTCTGCCGGCGTCGAAAATGTCCTTGGCGTCCCGCCCCAGCAGGTCATCGACGTCATGGCCCTCCGTGGCGACTCCATCGACAACATCCCTGGCGCACCCGGCATTGGCGACAAAGGCTCGATCGATCTCATCAAGGAGTTTGGCACTGTCGAAGGCGCGCTCGATCGCGCCGCAGAAGTCAAAAAGAAAACGTATCGCGAATCCTTACAGAATAATCGCGAGAACATTTTGCTCTCGAAGGAACTCGTTACCATCCACACCAGCGTGCCCATCGACTTCTCCATCGAAGCCATGCGCACCCAGCCCGTCGACAACGCCGCCTGCCGCGCCCTCTTCTCCGAGCTTGAGTTCACAACCCTCCTCAAAGAGCTCGCGCCCTCGGTCGATAACACTGTCATCACTTATGACTTGAAGCCAACGCCCTTGCAGGTCGAGCACTTGCTCGCCGCAGCCCGCGCGATCGATCCCGCAACCGACAGACCACACGGCCTCGCCATCGCCATCTTCGAAGACGCCACAGCAATCTCCGAAGAGATTGCCGCAACCGATGACTCAGGCGACCCGGAAGCCGCCATCGCCGAACCCGAACCACCACCCGCCGAAACCATGTCCCTCTTTGGCGCACCCGAACCTTCTACCGATGAGGGTACCTCACATCTCGATTCTGAGAGTCGGTCTTCCGACGATACCCCAGACCCAGCCTGCCGCCTCGGCCTCGCCGCCTCCGAAGACACTGCCATCGAAGTGTCCCTCGACACCCCAGGCATCAAGGAAGCCCTCACCGACCCAGCCGTTCCGAAAGACCTCCACGACCTCAAAGCCGTCCTCCGCGCCCTCGCGCCGCACAGCATCGAACTCGCTGGCATACGCGACGATGTGATGCTCCTCAGCTATCTCGTCAACCCCACCCACGGCTCGCACACCCTGCCCGACATTGCCGCCCGCACCACCAGCCGCGCCCTGATTCACCAGCAGACGAAGCTCAATCCCTCCGATCCCAATCGCCTGCCCGAAGCCGCTGCGGCCATCGTCCGCCTCGCAACCGCCCTCAAGACCCAGGTTCAGGAGGCAGGCACCTTTGACCACCACATCCCGAAGGACGACCCATCCCTCGGCGGCGCGGTCACGCCCGAGATGCTCTTCCAACAAACCCCAACCCGCCGCGAAGATTCCTCGCCGCTCACCCACGTCTACGACACCATCGATCTCCCGCTTGTCCCCGTCCTCCTCCGCATGGAGCAAGCCGGCGTCCGCGTCGACTCCCAAGTACTCGGCGACCTCTCCAGCCGACTTTCCATCGATATCGACAACCTCGCCGAGCGCATCTACGCCCTCGCGGGAGAGACCATGGGTCTCGACGGCCCCCATCGCTTCAACATCGGCTCCCCCAAACAACTCGGCGACGTGCTCTTCAACAAGATGATGCTGCCCAAGCCCATGAAGTACGGCAAAGGCAAAGTCGTCTCGACCGCGCAGGACATCCTCGAAGAACTCGCCGAACATCACGCCGCGCCCGCGCTTGTTCTTGAGTACCGCCAGATGTCCAAGCTCCGCAGCAACTACACCGACCAGCTACCCACCCTCGCAGACTCCGAAGGCCGCGTCCACACCACCTTCAACCAGGTGGGCACCGCAACCGGGCGTCTCTCCTCGACCAACCCGAATCTGCAGAATATTCCCATCCGCACCGCGCTCGGCCGCGAGATCCGCACCGCCTTCATCCCCGCCCCTGGCAACCTGCTCATGTCGGCCGACTACTCCCAGATAGAACTCCGCCTCATGGCCCACTTCTCGCAGGACCCACTTCTCCTCAACGCCTATCGCACCGATCAGGACATCCACACCCTCACCGCCGCTGAGGTCTTCGGCGTCGATCCCGCCACCATGTCCAAGGAGACCCGCGCCCGCGCGAAGGCCGTCAACTTCGGCATCGTCTACGGCATCAGCCCCTTCGGTCTCGCCGCCCAGCTCAACATCGACCAGAAGGAAGCGAAGCTCTACATCGAGACCTACTTTGACCGCTATAAGGGCGTCCGCACCTTCATCGATCAGACGCTTGAAACCGTCCGCCGCGATGGCGCTGTCAAGACCCATTTTGGTCGCATCCGGCCTATCCCGGACATTCAATCCCGCAACCCCAACATGCGCGGCTTCGCGGAACGCACCGCCGTCAACACGCCGCTGCAGGGCACCGCCGCCGACCTCATCAAGCTCGCCATGATCGCGCTCGACCGCATCATGATCGAGCGCAAGTATCGCTCAAAGATGACGCTCCAGGTCCACGACGAACTCCTCTTCGACGTGGTCCCCGAAGAAGCCGAAGAACTCCGAACTCTCGTCAAGCAGGAGATGGAACATGTCGCCGAATTCTCTATCCCCATCGTCGCCGATGTCGGCCTCGGCGAAAACTGGCGCGACATCAAGTAACCCGCATTGCGCGGTGACCCACATCGCGTTGCCAAGATGTGGTCACCGGTGTAAACCGCGACCGTTCCAGTCGTCGCCCGTTCACACCTCAGCCACCCGAATCTTTCAGCCGACGTCGTCGAGCGCAAAGTCCCGACAACCTGATCTCGGCGAGAAATTCTGCCACTAACTCCGCCCTCATCACTGCCTCCCACCAAAGTTGCACCTCCTCTACATGACTTTGGTCATGTGTTCCTCATGTGGAACATGTAGGCTCGGAAATGTGTTGCTGATGGATTCGAAAGTCAGTAGCATGAGTCCCATAGGATCAGTTCACGCGATGTTAACTCTCCCACCAGAGCTATTTTGGAGAGATGTCGGTGTCTTTCAACCGGCATTCAGGACTCGCACGCTGTCCCAGTTCTCAAAGAAAATTGGTTCGATCAACTGAAGCCATTCCGCTCCGCGAGATGACCTTCGTTACCGGGCAAAGCAATGGCAGAAACAAAGCTTGAAAGGAACTGAATGCACCGGCAAAAGGCCTTCTTCGCGAAACTTCTCACGGTACTGCTGCTGGCCTTCTCCGCAAGTTCGGTAGCCCGCGCCGCTTGCCAGGTCGAAGGCCCGTCTCTTGAAGAGACCACCAAGTATCTGATCGAGGCAGGCAAAACGACGGTCCCGACCTTCTCGCTCACTTACAACGTGGGCACCGGCCTCATCAATCTCGATTCCGGCTTCAAGCAATCCGTGCCCGTCTACCTGCTGGATTGCGCGACCTTCGTCGTCGGAGGCCATCCGCCCAGCATCGTCCGTGTCTGGTGCAAGGACAACGTGCAGTGCGTCAACAAGGTGCAAAAGACCGGAGATCCCTTCACTGAAGCGGCGCTTCACGTCTACTATGAGGGTGACGACGAGCACGCTCTCCGCGTGGCTCGCGCTCTATCGCACTTTGTCTACCTGCTGCAGATCCAGCACGACGAGACCAAGGATCCCTTCTCAACAAAACGTTGAACTCGGACCACAGTGATCTACCCGGGCTCAGGTTAGCGTGCGCTCTACTGACTGCTTGTCAAGACCGCGTCAACCTTGCCTTGTCGCCGTCTGAAAACGGCTCTGCTTCCGTCACCTTGGGACCTATCTCTTCCGCCAACAAGGAGTATCTCTCAACCGTTGCGTCGGCTGGCAGACGCTCGTCCAGGAAATGCTCGGACAGCTCAGTTTTCTCGGCCTCTTGAAAGATCTCTTTCCAGGTTTCTTTTGCCATCTCTCCCTCACGACTTACTCACATTGACATAGTACAGTTCGGTCGCGACACCAAAGTCTTCCCTGCCCAACGGTGTCTTCATCGTCTGCCACTCCTCCGTTGGCTTGATCGTCTGCCACGCCCCCGAAGCACCCGCTTTCACCGGCATCGCGAAGTTTTTCACATCCACCTTCCACCGATAGCTCACCTGGCCAGGTTCAAACTTCAGCTCCAGTGTCGGGATGGCGACATGCCGCAGGTATTGGTCAAAGATCGGGGTCAGATCCATTCCAGTGTGCGAATTGAAGTAACTCACTACATCTTCGGTCAGAATATTCTTGTATTTGAATTGTTGATAGAACCCATGAATTAATTCGAGCCACTTCGGATCGTCATCTAATACGCTGCGCAGTGTGTTCAGCATCAGGGCGCCTTTGAAATACTGGTCCTGCGTAGGCTGCTGGTTTGTTCCGTGAATGGTCTTGCCATCCACGTCTGAGACCACAATCGCACGATCAGACTTCAGGTGCGACTTCAACCCGTTCAGATATTTGATCGCATCCGGCTTGCCATAGAGAAATTCGACATAGAGCCCTTCCATGTAAGTCGTCCATCCCTCATGGATCCACATGTCCGACATATCTGCCGCCGTTACCGCGTTTCCGAACCACTCATGTCCGCTCTCGTGAATGATGATGAAGTCGAACTTCTTACTGATGCCGACTCCCGCCCAGTCACGACCGAGATATCCGTTCTCATATTTATTCCCATAAGCGACTGCGCTCTGATGTTCCATTCCAAGGTAAGGCACTTCAACTAACTTGTAGCCATCCTTAATAAAGGGATATTCCCCGAAGTAATGTTGATACGCATTCATCATCGGTTTTACCTGAGCAAACTGTACCTTTGCTTTCTCCAGGTTCCCCGGCAACACATAATAGTCCAGCGATAAGCTGCCCAACTTGTCCGAAAAGTGGGTGTAACTTGCAATGTTCAGGGCCACATCATAACTGTTGATCGGATAATGCACCTGCCAGTCCCACTCTGTATATCCGTCGCCCAGGTCTTTCTTTCCGGCAAGTCTTCCATTCGAGACATCCATCAACCCGTTCGGCACCGCGATGCGTAGTCGCATCGACCTCACCTCATCCCTCCACTGGTCCTTATTCGGCCACCAGATGCTCGCGCCGTCGTCTTCGCACGACGTGGTAATCCAATCCCGCCCGGCGGGATCCTTCTTAAAAGTCATGCCGCCAAACCGGCCAATCTCTTTCGGATAACCGGAATAGAAGAAAACCACGGCATACGTCTTCCCTCGCTTCAGCGTCTTCGGAAAATCGACAAACACCGCCCCCGAATCCCGCTCATACTTCAACTCCGTCTTGCCAAGCAGGATCTTCTCCACCCTAAGCGTATCCGTCAGGTCAAGCTGAATGCGCGCGCCATCCCGCAACATCTTGAACTTGATCGTGTTCTTTCCGCCGATAAACTTCTTCGCCGGATCGATGCGCACATTCAGGTCATAGCTCAGCAGATCGTTGTTCGCCCGCAGTTCACCATACCCGCCCCGCAGTAAATCGGCATGGCTCGGGGCAGTATCTTTCTGTCCCCACGCAGCAACTCCACCCAGCATTATCACCATTACCAAAGCTGTAGACTTCATTCTCCCAGCCTATCGCGATCAGCCCAACTTAGTCATACGCGTAAGGATTACGATCCACAGTCGTCATCCCTCTCGTCTGATTGCATAGGAAGACGGATCCCGTGAAGTAGATGCCAGGTTTCGTAACCGTCTTCGCCACTTCGTATGCATGCTTCAGCTCTGCCACCGTCAACTGCATGGGAGCTTCATCCGGCTGCCACGTAACGCCATAGGGATAATCAACGCCAGTTCGGCTGATCTCAACATGGCACCCCACCACATATGTCACGTGGTGCGTCTCCAGAAATTTCATTAGCCGTTCCATGCTCGCGTACCACTTGTCCCAGTAGGTGATGTAGCACCTTCCGCGGTAAAACATGTCGCCTGTAAATAGGATTTGTGTAGAAGTGTCGTAATAAGCAAACTCGGATTCGACATGCCCCGGGCTGCCCCAAATCAGTATCTTTCTCCCGCCCAGGTCGAGTTCAACTCTTTCCTCCGGATAACTCGTCATTCCCCAAAATCCGATCATCTCCTCATGCGTCAGCCCCATGCATCGCGCATTTGGGCGATCATAGAACTGCGCGATCCCGGCGTAATGGTCGTCATGCAGGTGCGTGAAGCTCAGCAGCAATTCCATTTCTTCCACCTTGCGGCCGTTGCGGCCGCACCACTCCGCTATGCATTTGTCAACAACATCCCGCAAAGGCCAGTCGGAACGCAGCTGCGTGTATCCCTGGTCGATCATCAGGATGCGATTGTTTCCGAAGTAGAGATGCATGAACGGAGCCTCATAGCTGTAAGCCTTGTTTTGCCGCAGGAACGCTGTGTGTTCGTTGTACCAATGCACCTGCACTGGCGGGTCGGAATTATCCATGCACGAAGTTGACCCGCAGATCCATCTGTCCGGGAAAGCGCCGGGTGCCGGTATAGTCGCAGCGAAGTCTATGTTCCTGTAACTCTGCGCCGACTCACTCAATTTCCCGAACATCTCACCGGACATTGCGGCGGCAACCGTCGGAACTACAACGGAAACGATAGGGAATGCGAGAAACGCTCTACGATCCAAGCGACCATCCTTGTAACAAGCAGTTTTATAGAAGCTATGGCAACCAGAAAGGAACTGGAATATCCGGCATATCTTTAGCCGTTCGATAAGCCTGCTCATCCGGCCCAACACGATTCAGCAGAATAAAGTCGGCGCGAAACACGACTTGCTCTTTTCCAGCAATCTCGCTCGCATGGTTCAAAGCTTCTTCAATCACCGGAGTCTCTAATTGAAGTAAGTGCTCAAATGGCCGGTAGTTTGCAAATCGCGGATAGGCTCGCCCCGGAATAAACATCATTTCCACGTGGCCACCCATCACCCACTTCACCGGATGCTTCTGACTCCACTTCTTCAGTGTCGTCAGAGAAGCGACATAGTCACGGTCATTCGCAATCTGAATGCGTCCCGGATACAGCAGATCGCCCGTATACAGAAATCCGTTGTAGCTGTCATAGAACGTCACGCCGTCCTTGTGCGTGCCTGGAGTGGCGATTACAGAGATGGTCCTTCCACCCAGCTCGATCTTTCCCGCCCCGTTGCTCATTCTGTAAAACGCTCTGGCCGCGGCCAGTTCCGTAGGAGCGAGCGTCGTTCCCGACCGCCCAACAAACTGACCTCGCCCCTGGTTCTGTGCAACATCCTCGCCAGAGGTAAATACAACCGTCAGCGGAGTCGACTTTCTGCGCCGCATCGCACACCATCGGCTTACCAGTCTGTCCACCGTCTCCCGCAGCGGATAAAATTCGGGCTCCGGAGTGGCTCCCGTATCAATCAGCAGCGCTCCGTCATTTCCGAACAGCAGATACGTGAATGGAGCTTCCCAATGCACGCACGGATTCTCGCGAAGAACATACGTATCCTCGTTGTAGGCAATCACCTGGATGCGCGGGTCAGTGTTCTTCGCCGCCACAATCGATCCGTGCATCCATCGTAGGGCGATGTCCCCGGGCGCAGCGCCATCCGACGCGTACTCGTGCACAACTGCACCCGAGCCACGCAGCTTCAGGCAGGAGTCCGTATTCTTAGCACCCGCAGGGTTATCGGCCGCATTCGGGTCGCCATTGGGATGGAGCTTCGGTACCAGCGACACCGGCGGTGATTGCAAGGGTGGCGCGGCGGTCTGCCAAGCAGCAGGCGTGTCGGTAAAACCGGCATCAGGCAAAGGCATGTCTGTCCTTTTGGGTTGAAAACGGCCTCTGAACCGTGCGCCATTGGCACTCGATTAAGGTTGACTAATGGGTTCTCAGAGGATTCTTCGCGTAGCTTACAGCGCAAGCCTTCCGCGCACCCGGTTCCATAACGTCTCTCTATGTGCGACATAACCCCGCAATCTTCGCCTGCTTTCCTGGAGCAAGCTGTCGCCCGGCTTCAGTCTGTCTTTTGGCCTAGCATCGCCGCGCTGGTACACTAAAGCCTCGCGCCGCACACTCGCGCAGCGGCTTCTCCCAACCGGCCAGCCTGCCGTTACAACGCAGCCGCCGGGCACTTCACGAAAGCACCAAAGGAAGATCAAACCACCGTGGATCAGCAGACCAAAGCAGCCCTCAAGCAGGATCACTTCGTAGAGACCACCGCGCACGGCCTTAGCTGGGCCAGCCAGAACCGTCGCTCTGTCATCACGACTGTCAGCATTCTGCTCGTCGTCATTGTCCTCATCGTAGGTGGAGCTGTCCTCTACAGCCATCGTTCGGAGCAGGCGGCGACGGCGTTCGGCGCTGCCATGCAGTCCTACCAGACGCCGCTCGCCCAGGCCGGCCAGCCCGCGCCGCCGGGAGTGAAGACCTTTTCCTCCGTGGTCGAGCGCGCCAAGACAGCGAATTCGCAGTTCCTCGGCGTCGCCAACCAGTACGGCATGACCCCAAGCGGAAAGCTGGCGCTCTACTTCGCGGGGCTTACCTACATCGAGGCGGGGCAGACCGCATCCGCCGAGGAAAGCTTGAAGAAGGTAGCCGACGGTTGGAACAAGGACCTCGCCGCTCTAGCCAAGCTCTCGCTGGCGCAACTCTATCGCCAGACCAGCCGCGACCAGCAGGCAATCGACCTTTACAACCAGCTTGATGCCAAGCCAACATCCACTGTTCCGGCTGGTCTAGCAAAGCTGCAGCTGGCTGAACTTTACGAGTCAGAAGGCAAGCCCGCTGAGGCAAAGAAGATCTACGCCGCACTCAAAGACAAGGACGCAAAGGGCACCATCGGCATGATAGCGGCGCAAAAGCTGAACCCCACTCCAGCAGGCCCCGGCGCCCCGGCAACCGCCCAGTAGTCTGGCGGTCAGAAGGGTTTCAGGCGCTCGTCGGGTCTACTGCTTGACGTAAAAACCCGTCGTCTCTTCAGACTCCTTGCCGGGAGTCCATGAGACTTCAATGAATGACTTTCCGTCTGCGGCGAGCGTCCGAACACCCTTGTTCACCAACTTGCCGTCTTCCTTGTAGTCGACTTCCACCTTAAGCGGCGAGATCTCCTTCATAGTGAGAACCTGGCCTTTCCCCACCGTGGGACCCTTCAGCGTCATTTCCGACCCATCCAGCTTGCCTTCCATGGACAACTTATATCCAGGGTTTTCGCCGTGATAGGTGCCCGCAGGCGAAGGCAGGATCATCAATACGTCGGGGACGGAGGCATCGGTCTTTACCGATCGCCACTCCCCGAGCATTCCGCCGCTGCCGCTTACGCGGGTAAAGACGGTGACGTCGTGGAAGGTCTTTCCGTCCGGCTGCGTTCCATCGAAAGTCATATTAAAGGTCTTGCCGTCGGGAGAAAGCTCACGGTATGCCGACGACGTGATCAAGCCGTTCATCTTGTGGATGGTCTTCCAGGCCCGGTCCCCGGACTGTGTCCATATCGTTATGCCGCCACCCCCGGTCGGGTACTCTTTGCCGTCTATGCGAAAGCTGGTCGTCGTCGCGGCGGGCCCTTCGGAGTAGTGCAGCATTCCGTCAGGTGTCTGGGAGTAGGTGAAGGTGTAGCCAATGAAGTGGCTCTTCGCCATATCGAGCTTCCACGTTCCTACCCAGGGGTTCTCCTCGGCGAAGGCCACATGCGTGGACACTGCAAAGAACAGGACAGCTGCAACTACGAACCTTTTCATCGGCGGACCTCTTCAACGAGAATTTTCGTTCGGGGCCCGGAAGCTGCATTGCGCGTGCGCCATTAGAGCATGCGCACTTGCGCCGGTAAAGAACTTTCCTGGTTCCTACAAGGTCTTCAGGAAGCGCAGCAGGCCCTCGAAGTAAACTGCCTGGTCGTCCCACAGGGCGAGATGGCTGCCGTTGGGACAGATGAGCGACGTTGCGTTCGGCATCAGCGCCGCCATCTTCAAAAGGTCCCCAGGATCCATGGTGTCGTGCGCTGCGCCGATTGTCAGGGTCGTCACCCTGATCTCATGCAGCCGCTCCCAGCTCTCCCAATCCTTGAAATTGCCGGTTACGACGAACTCGCTCTTACCCTGCATCTCGTTATAGATCGTAAGATTTGCATCCCGAAAGGCGCGGGTCACCGGCTCCGGCCACGGCTTCGTCCGGCAGATCACCTGCGGGTAGAGCTCTTCCATCATGATGCGCTGGTACTCGGGATTGTCGTAGTCTTCAGCCGCTTCGAGCCGCTCTAGTTCCGCACGCGAAACATCGCTGAGCAGCCCTTTCAGGTAGTCCAGCCGCTCCAGGTAAGCCTTGATCCCAGCCGTCATGTTTGAAATTACGAGCCCGCGCAGATGCCGCTGATACTTAAGCGCGTACTCGATCGAAAGCATCCCGCCCCAGCTCTGCCCGTACAGTACGAAGTCATCGAGCCCAATCCGATCCGGACCTCTTCGACCTCTTCCCGATAGCCGTCGCGCGTCCACAGCAAAAGGTCATCCGGCTTGTCGGAGTTCCCGCAGCCAAGCTGGTCGTAGTAGTACATCTCGATTCCAGCCTCTGGCAAGAACGACTCCATTGCCTCGAGGTACTGGTGCGTGAAGCCCGGGCCACCGTGCAGCAGCAGCACCTTCAGCGGGCCCGATCCTATCTTTTTGGTCCAGACCTTGAAGCGGCCGCCGCGCACCGGGATCATTCTGATGCCGGCGACGCGGATTGCCGGCGGATTGAGCGAGTCATCGTTCCTGTTGTTCATCGGGGCAGTATAACCGTCTACTGATGGTGCTCTTCATGCAGGGGCGCTGGAAGGGGCCGAGATGGCAGGGCTGGTGCTCCGTCGCCCACCTTCTTTCTTGCTGCTTCGGCGACAGACCGCAGCCCGGCAACTCTGGTCCACTGGTCGGTAGCTTTGGGCTCAGCGATCCAGTTGGCGACGGACATACCCAGGTACTCCGCGAGGGCGTGAGCGTATGGCTCGTAAAGCGCCCGAATCTCGCGGAGCCGGTCCTCGGAGGCAGGATCGCCGCAGAGCTCAATGTCCGTCTTCGACAGGAGACCGCAGAGCCTTCGGAAATCAGCCGACGGCAGGCGGTCGAGCTTGAGGTGCTCCTGCCAGATGGGCCTCTCCTTCAGATGGAAGATCAGCACCAGATCCACCAGGGCATGGCGGGCAATGGCAAAGGTGAGCTGCGCCTGGCGGACAGGCGTTCCCTGCAGGCTGGTGATGAGCAGCGAGCAGGCATCGAGGATGGCCGTCAGCGCGGAAAGCCAGCTCTGGTTATCATGCTGCGAGCGGTAGTAGCAGAGAATTGGGTAGGAGACGTGGGACTCAAGCAGTTCGGCGGCCCACCGCTCCCACTCGGTAAGCAGGGTCACCAAGGCCTCTTCGCCACCGTCAAATCCGTGGCGGCGGAGCAGCTCGCCTGCTGTGGGCGGCGAACCGGCACGCGCATCAAGCAGAGCGACCGGAACTTCGCGCCGCGAGAACGCCTGGTACAGCACCGGTAGATATCCAATCACCAGCGCTACGAAGCCTAGTCCCACCCCGGCCTCGCAGATGATCAGCGCCCGGGCCACGACGCTGTGCGGAAGCACGTCGCCCAGGCCGAGCGTGAACAGCGTCGTCCCGCTGACGTAGAGGTCGCTGCGGAAGTGCTGGACGAAGTCGGTTGCTGGAGCCCGGGTCATGTCCTGGAACGGCGACCCGATGGCGAAGAAGAGCAGGGCGAAGCCGATCATAAGCAGCGCCGCCCAGAGCACCAGCAGAAGGATGAGGGAGAGTGGCCCATAAATGCCGTAGACCTCCTCGCGAAAGTTCTTGTCCCGCACGTGTTTTGCAATCGCAGACCAGGGTCCCCAGGTGGCGATGAAGAAGAACCGTGTGATCCTCAGCCGGCCGGAAGGGCGCCGCGGCAAAATGATGGTCTGGAAGGTGTCCAGAGCTACTGCGGTGAGAAAAACGATTCCAAGTACTAGTGCTGCAGCGTTCACAGATGCCTCGCCAACCTTCCCTCGATTTACTTCGATCGAGTTACTTTGAGAGATCGCGACCGTGTGTTCGGTTAACGACTGTCTCGGTGACACAGAATAGGTATATTGCAGCCAGTAAGTTCGGGCGCACACTTCTCCGTTGAAGCAAACTAATCCCTTGAAACATCTCTCCTGCGAGTTGTAACGAAAGAGACAGGGTCATGCAGAGAATTCTGGTTGTCGACGACGAACGTCTTACCGCCGATACCCTCGGCATCATCTTCAACAAGAAGGGCTTTGATACCACTGTCGCTTATACGGTGGACGAAGCTCTGAACTACATCCTCGCCTCCTGTCCTGACCTCATCTTATGCGATATCACGATGCCCGGGCGCGACGGTCTGGAACTGATGGTAGAGATAGCGCGCCGGGAGCTTCGCTGCAGCATTCTCGTGCTGACCGGGTACCTGACAAATCTCAAACCGGTTCGGGAGCAGATTCGAAAGATGCCCCAGCGTACTCATGTCCTGACCAAACCCTGCCCGCCCGAGGAGTTGCTTCGGGCGGCCGGTAAGATGCTCGCGCTGGCGAGTTGAACCGCATCAATGCCGCATGCCCGTCTGCCGTTCAGTTAATCTCCACCTTTGGATGGATAGACTTCATCCTGTTGCATGACGATACTTGGCCCCTATGTCCACAGTACGGTCTGCAGTTCCAGTAGTTAGAAGGACCCGCAGCAAGGTGAGCCTTGAAACCTCGCTCGCCATCCTGCTGGCAATCAGCATTGCCGCCATCTTCTGGACCCAGCAGCGCTATCCTGCCCTGCTCAAAAAGCTCCATGCGGGCAGCGGCGTGAAGGTTGCGGGAATCATCTCCTTCGACGCCCTGCTCGAAGTCTCGCCGGAGATGCCGGTCGCCGAGCGGGTCGGCCGGACGAGCATCAACTGGCTCTACACCAATCGCTTCGGCATGTACTTCGCCCTTCCGTTCGGCGCGGCTCTGATGACGCTTCTCGCGGGAGCGGCAGTACCGAAGCGCTTCGACTCAGCAGCCGGGAACGTCTTCTGTGGAGCGGTGGCCGGCGCTCCAATGGGAGTCTGTACCAACTGCGCGACACCCGTAGCCCAGAGTCTCATCGTTGGCGGGGCGAGCACCCGCCTGACCCTGGCCGCAATGATCAGTTCCCCCAGCTTCAATCCAGTTGTCGTCGCGATGGTCTTCGTCCTCTTTCCACTCCACCTGGCCCTTTGGCGAGTCGCGATCCCTGCCGTGCTTCTCGCTTGCCTGCCTCTGCTGGTCGAGGAGAATCGTCGCAAAATGCTAACCATGCCTGCCGTAGAGCAGCGACTCGGATCAGGCGAGAGGCTCCTCAACTTCGGGAAAACGTATGGCCGCAATCTGCTGAGATTGACATGGCTGACACTGCCCTGGATGCTGCTTGCGGCGGTACTCGGAGCAACCATGGCCGTTCTCATCCCCGCCTACGGAACGCATCTGGCGGTCTCAGTGATCGGCGTGATCGCGGTCGCCATCGTTGGCACTCTGCTGCCGGTCCCGATGGCGCTCGATGTCGCTCTAGCATTCGTCCTGTACCGGGCAGGAGCACCCGCTGCTTACGTGGTGGCACTCCTCTGCACGCTCGGCCCAGTCAGCATCTACTCACTTACTGCGATGTCCTCACTCGTAGGCAAGAAAACTGGATGGAAGCTGGCAGGGGCCGTGGCTGGCCTCGGTACAGCCGCTGGACTCTGCGTGACGTACTGGCCAGGCGTTTAGTAGCAGCCGATAGAAAGGCCGCGAACCAAACCTACTCAGGCCTATCGATCGAGCCCGTATCATCCGACGGCCCATACATCATCGCACCCATAGCTGCGGCGAACGACTTCATCTGGTACTCCTCCGGTGGTGTGCTCCCCGCAAGATACCGGACGAAGTAATCCCAGCGGCGACGAGCCATGTAAAGCGAACCCGCGCCATAGCCGTGCGCCTCGTTTGGGAACAGGATCAGATCGAAATCCTTATTGGCCTTTATCAGCGCGTCGACGACAAGCAATGTGTTGTTCGGCGGCACATTGTCATCCATCGTCCCATGCGCCAGCATCAGGTGGCCCTTCAGGTTCTTCGCAATGTTCTGGTTGGCTTGTGAGTCGTAGTTGCTCGTGCCGTCCGCGTTCTTGACCAGAAGGCCGGCCCACTTTTCAGCCCAGTCATCTTCATAGTCTCGCTGGTCATGGTTGCCGCTCTCGCTGATGCCCACCTTGAAGAAGTCGGGGTAGTTGAACATCGCGGTCGCCGTCGCGTTCCCACCGCCGGAGTGGCCGTACATCCCGGCATGGTCGAGATCAATCCAGGGATACTTCGCCGCCATCTGCTTCATTCCGGTCACCTGGTCCGGCAAGGTGTTATCTCCAAGATTGCCGTAGTAGGCCTCGTGAAAGCTCTTCGAGCGCAGGTTCGTTCCCATCCCATCGATACAAACGACGATGAAACCTAGTTCCGCCAAAGACTGCAGGTCGCCATGTGCAGTAGAAAAGCTGCGCGCACCGCACGACCCCGTCTGCGGCCCGGGATAGATGTGGTTGATGATCGGGTACTTCTTCGAGGAATCGAAGTTCGTCGGCTTGAACATCATTCCGTAGAGGTCGGTCTGTCCATCGCGCGCCTTCACCGTGATCGGCACAGGCGGCACCCAACCGGCGGCAACCAGCTTCGAGATGTCCCGTTTCGCAACCTCCATCACCAGCGCGCCCGTGCTGGCGCGGACCGACTGTCACGTCAGGTGACGTAGGAGTGGACGCGACATCCGTGAAGTGCTTGAAGTCCGGCGAAAACGACACAACGTGGTTCGCGTCCTCCGGCGTCAGCAGCTTCTGATCGCTCCCATCGAACCGCACGCTATACATGTGGACGAAGTATGGATCGCGTCCAGCCTCTTTGCCCGACCCCGTAGAAATAGATGGTGCGCGCCTTCTCATCCACATGCAGCACCTGCGTCACATTGCCGTCGCCGTGCGTGATCTGGTTCTTCAGTGTGCCGGTGGTCAGATCATAGAGATAGAGTTGGCCCCAATTGCTGTGTTCGCTGAACCAGAGGATCTCGTTCGACGCAGGCAGATAGTGCCAGTTCACCACGCCATCGCCGCTGTCGTAGAACTTCGGCACCTTCTCCGTCATTACCTCGCGGACTTCACCGGTCGCGGTGTCAGCGACGCGAAGCCACTCCTGCTTATGGTCGCGTGCAGTCGAAACGAACGCCAGGTGCTTCGTATCCGGCGACCACTCGACGTCTTCCCACGTATTTCCTCCATCCCTGCAGGTGACATCATCGCAATTGGAGCCGCGATGCTGGTCTGGTGGCATCTTTATCCGCAGTACCTGCTTCGCATCAACATCAATCACGACTCGCTCGATCATCGTGACGTTCTCATCGCCCACAAGTGGATACTTCCAGGTCTTCAGCTCCGGATGGGTGTTGGTCACAGGAACGAGGTACATCTCGCCATCCTTGCGCTGGTCCTGCTGAAAGGTGGCGATCTTCTTAGAATCCGGCGACCACAGCAGGATGGCTGCGTCCGAATGCTTCCATCCCGCGTTGTCGGTGGCGTAGCCGTAGTCTTTCACCCCGTCCGTGGTAAGCTGCGTCTCCTTGCCCGATGCAACGTCGCGTACCCAAAGGTTCCAGTCGCGAATAAAAGCGCCTTTCTTGCCATCAGGCGAGAGCTCCATGGGCGGCAGCTTCTCTTCCGAAGTCGAAGCCTTCTCGGCTGCCTTGCAGGTGTACGTGCCGGTAAGCGTGCAGTCAAAAATTTCCCCCGCGGCTGAAAGGTGCAGCTTACGATCGGCATCCGTGAACGCAAGATCGCTCAGGCGCAGATGGGAAGCATCAGCTTTCAGCTTGCCTGAAGCTGCATGGAGTGACACTGCAAGCTTCGCCGCATCGAAGGCGGCAACATTCGTCTTCTTCGCCGGATCGACAAGCCGGTAGGTCGTCCCGGTTTCGTCCACAGCGCGATACCAGAAGCGCCCATCGGGCATCCAGTGCGGTGCAACGACACCCTTGTACGCCAGTGGCGCCGTGTTGTAGCTCATGAACTTCTCAGCCTGTGCATAGTCGGCGACAGTGTAAACACGCGATTGCTGGGCCTGCGCTGCGAAGGCCAGGGTTACAGCGGCACCGAAACCAATCTTGCAGAGAGCATTTACGGAAGCATTCAAAAGACTTCTCCTATTGTGCAAACCGGGTCGCCGGGCGACAAATCATCACTCAGCCTCTAAGTAAGTTACAGGAGCATGGAAAGCTGCCCAGTAATAGATGAAAAATTGATTGTTGGGGGCGTCGCTGGAAGACGAACCCTGGCCAACTAGTTGCGCAGCTTCCAGAGGGCCTGCCGGAGTATTCCCATCCAGACCGGCACATCGGTAGCCGTCAGACCGAGGCGCAGAACCAGGCGACGCAAGTCGGCAAGACTGCTGTTCGCAGGGTGGTGGCGGTTGTATTCGCTGGCTTGGAGCAGTTCAGCTAGCAGAGTTGTGAGGCGTTCCCGCTCTGCGGCGGAAGCATCCTCCGCAGGTCTCACCGTTCGCGAGAGCGGCCGCCCACGAACAAGCTCGTAAAGACATACAGCGACAGCCTGTCCGAGATTCATCGAAGGATGCCGGCTGTCGGCATGCATAAACATCGGGATCGTGAGCAGGAAGTTGCAGTGACTGAGCTCATCATTCGAAAGCCCGGTCTTCTCAGATCCAAACAGAAGAGCGATCTTCCTCTCAGAGTTACTGGCGAGCGCGTCATGAACCTTCGGCGGGGCTTCGTCCAGTGCTAGCAGCGGATGGTTCAGATCACGCTCGCCAACCGCCGTAGTCCCGATAACAAGCGTGCAGTCGGCAACGGCCTCAGCCACTGAGCTATGCGCACTAGCCGCGTGGAGAACGGTTGACGCATCCACAGCAGAGCGTGCACCTTCGAGCGGCATCGAAAAGTCATTGACGATGCGCAGATCGGAGAATCCGAAATCGTGCATCGCCCGCGCAACCGCACCGATGTTGCTAGGATTGCGCGCGCGGACCAGGACAACCGCAACCCGGGGAAGCGATGAAATGTTCAGCATCGATCTCTATCTTAGAGGTTTGTGCCATTCCACCCAGCGCAAAAAGGAGGCTCAGGCGGTGAAGCACCCCGCTTGGTCTAGGACAAAAAGGCCGGCGCACAAAGCACCGGCCTTTCTGGTTGGGGAGAGTGGGATTGCGATTAGCGATGCCCATGTTCGCCGCCGCCGTGACCTTCGGCGTGCGGCGTGGCCTGCTCTTTTGGCGCAGCCTGCGAGTGCGGCTGAACTGCGGCGTTGTGCTTGTCCTGATCAATCGACCGGCTGACGTTATTCTGCCGCTGATTGACCTGCTGGTGCTCCTGCTGAGTGAGACGACCACCATTCGCGGCGCGATCGTTCGCAGTTTGGCGGTTAATGCTCGCCTCGCGGCCCTCAACGTTGCGGGTCTCGCGAGCGTTCATCTGGCCTGACCCGACACCTTGCGCGACACGCTGCTGCTGATTGCCTGCCCGCTGGTTGACCGTCTGTCCACGAGCATTCTCCAGCCCGCGACCTTCTGCTCCACGGGCGGAGACGGCCGTGTTGGTCGCCCCGGGGCGCTGAATCGCAGCCATGGCTGGATGCCCGCCGTTCGCCTTCGCGAAGTTGCCGGGGTTAGAATGCGCTGCCTGCAGGTGGCTCTGCTGCACAGAGGTAGCACCGATATGGTTCTCATGTTCGAAGCTTGCCTCTTGCGCTGTGGGACGGGCCGAGATACCGCCATTGCCACCGTTGAAGCTGGTGTGGCTGTAGGTGTTGTTCACGTGAACGTTCTCAACATAAGTGTTGTGAATCACGGTGCGATTAACATTCAGGACAGCAGTGTTGTACGCGAAGTGGCCACCATCCCAGCGTCCGCCGTAGAACCCGCTGCCGCCGTAGCCAAATCCATAGTTGATACCGCCGTAGAAACCAACGTGGGGGCCCCAATATCCTTCATGGAAGAGGAAGGCGTTGCCGCCCCAGCCCCAATAACCAGGCGTCCAGAGCAAGCCGACCGAAGGCGGCTGCACCCATACGCCGGGAACCCAGAAGTAGCCTTCCTCACCGTAAGCCCAGTAGCCGGGGTTCCACAGGTATCCGTCGCCGGGGCAGATGGGTTGCGTGTAGACGGGAAGTGCGGGAGGTGCAAAGCCGACGGAGATAAAAACTCCCGCGAAAGATGCGGCAGGCGCGATGGCAAGCGCCGCTCCGATAAGGAAATTGCGAATGAGTCCTGTTATTTTCATGTCGTTCTCCTGATATTGCCCCGGGGGGGTTCCATGCCCTCTCGCGGCGGTCTTTCGAAACTGCTTCTGTATCAACCCGGCTTCACCCGGTAAGTTCTGGAGGATGGAAGCTGTGAGATCTGCCAAAAATACCTCAGCGTAAGGTACTGATCTCAGGCATTTAGATGGCTTCTCGATTTGATTGTGGCTGCGTTCTACGCTTCCTCAGCAGTTACTTCTGTGTGATAACGCGTACTGCTCACCCTTGGCTGGTACTACCAAGACACGTTAGTTCCTGGCACTCAGGCCTCTCGATATGTCATCCTGAGCGCAGCGGATCACAGTCATACCGTGATCGCGCAGTCGCACGATCTGCGGTTGTTCTCTCGGCACCAATCACCCCGCCACATAAAGGTCGCAGCTGGGATGACGCCATGACACCTCTCTCCGCGACTATCTTCGTTCTGGCCTGAGTCCTCACCGTGACCGGCCAGGTCTCTGCTCCGCCCGCGAAAACTTACGACGCGGTGATCCCCGCCAGCGCCAGAATCACCGCTCCGGACTTCACGCTGACCGATGTTCACGGAATGCCACTCACCCTCTCGAAGTACAAGGGGAGAGTCGTTCTACTCGACTTCTGGGCCACGACCTGCGGCGGCTGTAAGGTCGAACTGCCTTGGTACGTGGACTTCGACCACAAGTACCGCGACCAGGGCCTCTCCGTCATTGGCCTTGATATGTACGGCGAATCAGCCGACGTGATCAGGCCATTCATGACCAAGTGGAAGATGGACTATCCGGTGGCCATTGGGACCGATGCGATCGGCGACCAGTTCAAGCTGAGCGAGATGCCTTTGACCTTACTGATTGACCGCGGCGGAAAGATCGCTGTCGCGCATGCCGGCATCGTCGACAGAGCAGCTTTCGAAAGCGACATCAAGAAGCTCCTGCAGCAACGACCGGACGCTTTATCCAGTGGCCAACGTCTTAGACTGAAGATGTGGCCGACAACTTTTCCCAGACCGTGAAGCAGCAGGCCGACATCGTGAAGATCGTTGGCGACTACGTCAAGCTGCGCAAGACCGGCGCCCAGAACTACACCGGGCTGTGCCCTTTCCACAAGGAAAAGACCGGGTCGTTCTCCGTCAACGCCGCCCACGGTTACTTCTACTGCTTCGGCTGTCATGAGAAGGGCGACGTCTTCACCTTCGTAATGAAGCTGGAGACAATCTCCTTCCCTGAAGCCGTCCGCACCGTCGCGCAAAAGTGCGGGATCGCCCTGCCGAAGCGGGAGTTCAACTCCCCGGAAGAAGCCCGGGACGCCGGCATCCGCCGTCAATTAGTCGACTTGCACGAAGCCGCCACCCAGTATTTCGAGGCATCGCTCAAGTCGCCGGAGGCAGCACGAGCTCGCGAATATCTGACCGGGCGCGGCGTGAACGGCGACACGATCGCAAAGTTCCGCATCGGCTACGCTCCCGACAACTTCAACCACATGCGCGAGGCGATGCGGCCGCACTTCAGCGAAGAGGCAATGCGCACAAGCGGGCTGTTCTCCGCCAAGGAACAAGCTGACGGCGGACAAGGCGCGATGTACGCGAAGTTCCGCAAGCGGATCACCTTCCCCATCGCAAACGAACAGGGCAAGACCATCGCCTTTACGGCGCGGGCGCTCGACGACATGGACGACAAGGGCAGGCCGGTGGCTAAATACATGAACTCGCCCGAGACGCCGCTTTACACCAAGGGTCAGGTCCTCTTCAACCTCGATAAGGCAAGGACCCCCATGAGGGAGATGGACTTCGCGCTCCTGGTCGAAGGCCAGATGGATTGCATCTCCGTCTACATGGCCGGTGTGAAGAACGTCCTGGCAACATCTGGAACGGCATTCACCGAAATGCAGGTCCGGCTGCTGAGTCGGTTCACGAAGCGCGTCGTGGTCAACTTCGATCCCGATGCAGCAGGGGCAAACGCTGCCGAAAAGTCGATTGCACTCTTGACCGAAGAAGAATTCGAGGTAAAGGTCGTCTCGCTCGAAGGCGGCCTCGATCCCGACCGCTACGTTCGCGAAAATGGAGTGCAGGCCTATATGGCCGCGCTGCGCGGAGCGAAGCGCCACTCCGACTACCTCATTGATCGCGCGCGCCTGCAGTTCCCTGCCCGCTCGGCGGACGCCAAGGTAAAGGCACTGAATTTTCTGCTGCCGCACATTCGCCGCATGCCGAACCGTATCCAGCGCGACGAGTTCGCGGCAGATGCGGCGCAGAAGCTCGGCATCGACTCGGCGTTAATGCGGCAGGAGTTGAAACAAGCTGCTGCGGCACGCCTGGAGAGCGTTCCGCAACATCGGCAGGAGCCCATCTCCGAGACCGAGCGCGTGCTCCTGCGGGCACTTGTCCTGCCCGAGAGCGACTCCGCGCGGCGCCTTGCGGCGGAGCAGTTGGCGATGCATCCGGAGTGGTTCGCGGATCTTGCCCTGGCGGATGTACTGGAGGCGCTGTCGCAAGGGCCGGCACCTGAAAATCCGCTCGATGCGGCAACCACGAACGAAGCCCGCACGCAGATGGCTATGGTTCTCCAGCACGCGCATGACGAAAAAGAACGCGCACTGGTGCTGCAGGTGGAAGACGCGCTTCATGCGCTCGAACGTCGAAGGCTGGAGCGAAGACAGCGCGAGCTTCGAACCCAGATTGCAGAGGCAGACCGCCGAGGCGATAACGAAATGCTGGAGCGGCTCATGCTCGAGAAGATGCAGAGCGACAAGCAGTTGCGTGAGCACTGAGACACGCCCCGGAAGAGGCAAGCCTTTGTTAGACTCCGTCCATGGGAAAGCCGCTTACGTTCTCGGTCGGTATCCCCACGTTCAACCAGGCGGACTTCCTTGAAGAGACTATCCTCTCGCTGCTGAACCAGACCCGCCCACCTGACGAAATCGTCATCTCCGACCATCACAGCACCGATCGCACCCCGGAGATCATGGCAAAGTATGCAGGCCGGGTTCGAGGAATCAAGCCCCCGCCGGGAGTGAACCTAACCGGTCAGTACAACTTCACTCTGTTAAGCCAGACCTGTGATTGGATCACCCTTCTCTCGAGCGATGACGTTGCGCGCCCCACATTCTGCGAGACCCTGACGCGTGGAGCCGCCAGCCGCGAAGACGCCGCCCTGGTCCGTGCGGGATGGGAGAGTATCGATCCGGCAGGCAAAGTCACGGGCCGAAACTACCTGCTGAGCGTTCCTAAAGCCGAGATGCCTCCTGCCACGCTCACCTCCCAGAAGCACGGTCCCAAGGTAAGCTTTGCCGCGTTTGCAGTGAAGCGCGAGGCTTACCTCGCATCCGGACCGATTCTCGAGTCGATTGAATCGCTCGCCGACTGGGCCCTGTTCCTCCAGATCGCCCCTTTCGGGAGCTTCGTCTACGAGAACCAGCTCATCAGCGGCTACCGAACGGGCCACGATGGCGACAAGTTCAAAAGACGTGTCGCCATGTGGGTTCGCGACGAGCAGCGCATCTTCACCGAAGTAATTCCCTTGGCCGCGGAGCGCGCAGGCCTTGCCGATCGCGGCTGGATCGCCGACGCCTCTCGCGCGAACTTTCTCCGCTACATCGCATCAGCTAGCGAGAAGCTGAAACCCAACGAGCGGGCCAGCGTTCTGGCAGAGTTTAAGAGCTGGTCCGACCTTGTCGGAGGAGCCCGCGAACTCCAGACATTCGCCGACGGCGGGCAGGTCAGGTTGGCTATCAGCCTGGCGCAACGCGGCAGGCGGCTGCTCCGTCCCATGGCCCAGGAGCTCTACGCAAGACTCAGCAGACACTAAGGTGTCTTCGACACCGTCGTAGAGCCTGTAGCGACACAGCGTTGCCCTCAGACCGTCATTCCGAGCGCAGCGAAGAATCCCGCATTCCTTCGCCAGCGCACGCATTCCAACCAAAGAAAGCTCCGAGAGCCAATCGCCGTCTCTGTGATTGACCTCCGCTGGCGAACCAAGCCTAATAGAAGCATGCGAACTTCGAGCGCCCGGGAGGATCACTATCTTCCAACTCTGGATGGATGGCGCGCCCTCTCGATTGCCGCGGTAATCTTCTGCCACGACAGCGTCCACCGGCTCGGTCCGCTCTCGACGCAGTGGCTTTACGATCATGGCCACAACGGCGTCGATGTCTTCTTTGCCATCAGCGGCCTTCTGATCTGCTCGCGCCTGATGAGCGAGGAGGCGCATAGGGGATCGATCTCCATCAGCGGCTTCTACATCCGTCGCGCCTTCCGCATCCTTCCCCCGGCAGTCTTCTACCTCATCATGCTGGTTGTTCTTCGCATTGCGATCGCCCTGCCTGTCGGCTATCCCGAAATCGGCTCGGCCCTTCTGTTCCTGCGCAACTACACCATTTCCTTCCAGCACTTCCAGACAATCTACCCGGGCTACACCAGTCACTTCTGGTCGCTCGCGGTGGAGGAGCACTTTTACCTCCTGCTTCCCGGGCTGCTTGTCTTCTGTCCGCGACGATGGCGCGTTCCCTCGCTGCTCTCACTCGCCGCCCTTGTCGCCCTCCATCGTGCCTTCCACAATCCCGCCACGCAGAGCCAGTTCCACACGGATGTTCGCCTCGACGCGCTGCTGATTCCGGCTGCCATCGCGATCCGGCTTCGCCGAAGTGACATCCGGGCAAAGCTCATTCCTTGGCTGCGATTCTGGCCGGCCATCGCGCTTCTCCTGGTGGCAATCATCTCGTTCGATCGCCCCTCGCGCTTCGTCCCTCTCGCACTGGCGTGGCTCATGCCGGTCCTTCTTCTCGGAACCATGCTCCGGCCCAGGAGCCTGTTCGCACGCTTCCTCGAACTTGCGCCGTTACGCTACATCGGGCGGCTCTCCTACAGCATCTACCTCTGGCAGCAGCTCTTCTTTGTGTCGCATTATGGCAGCCCGTCGGCAAACATCGCCTTGCTGCAGCGCTGGCCGGCGTGCCTCATCATGACGATGGTCGCGGCCCTCTTCAGCTACTACTTCGTCGAGCAGCCATTCCTCCGGTTAGGCCGCCGCGTCCTGTCCCGCTTCAGCAGGCCACTGCACGAAGACCAGCAAAGTCCGGTCGCCCTACAAGGGGCTTCGTAACGCTGTGAGACCCTAAAGAAGCATGGATAGTGGCACCCAAAAGCGCCTTGCGCTCGGCTTCCTCTCGAACTGGGTCAGCAAGCTCGCAGGGACGATCATCCAACTCGTTCAGGTGCCGGTGTTCTTCCATTTCTGGAGCGTCCCCCTCTACGGCGAGTGGATGATCGTCACCTCGATCCCGACCTATCTCAGCTTCAGCAACATCGGCTTCGGAAGTGTCGCCGGAAACGAGATGACCATGCTTGTCGCGGCCGAAGACCGCGATGGAGCGTTGCGGGTCTTCCAAAGCTGCTGGTGGCTGATCGCGATCCTCTGCGGCGTTACCATCGCCGCAATGAGCGCGGCGCTGTATCTCCTCCCTGTGGCCCAGAAACTTAAGCTGAGCAGCATCAGCGCGCTGGACACCAAGTGGATCATCTTCTACCTGGGAGTCTCGGTCCTTCTCGGCCAATTGGAACAACTACTCCAGTCGGCCTACCGGTGCATCGGCCGCTATGCCTATGGCTCCTTCCTGAAGAGCGCCATCTCACTGGCCTCGTTCACCTGCATGATCGTCCCGGTTGCGCTTGGCGGCGGCCCGCGCATGACTGCGCTGGTCTTTGCGGTGGCCAACGTCGCCGGAACGCTGCTGCTCTGCGTACTCGTCCGGAAAGACATCCCCTGGGTTGAGTATGGCTGGAGCCATGCCAGCTTCGGCGAGATCAGAAAGCTGACCGGCCCGGCAATCGCGTTTATGGGCTTCCCGATCGGCAACGCCCTGAACCTCTCCGGAACGCTGCTGGCTGTCGGCTATGCTCTGGGCCCTACCGAGGTTGCCATCTTCAGCACGGCCCGCACGGTCTCCCGGGTAGCGCTGCAAATGGTGCAGATGGTGAATTCGACCTTCTGGCCGGAGATGTCGATTGCCTTTGGGCGAAAAAACACTGACCTGACCCGGACGCTCCACCGCCGAGCCTGCCAGATGGCCCTGATCATCGCAGTGGTAGTGGTGATCGGAATGATGACGGTAGGCCCATGGTTCCTGAGCCACTGGACAGGTGGCCATGTGCCTCAAAGCCGAGCGCTGCTCAGCCTTCTGCTGATCGTGGTGGTCTTCTATGCGCTGTGGTCTACGAGTTCGACGCTGCTTGCGGCGATCAACCTGCACCAGCGGCTCGCAGCCTGGTACGTCTTCGCCACCAGCCTTACATGCGCGCTCTGCTATGCCCTGGCGCGGCGATACGGCTTGTATGGCGCGGCGGGAGCGCTGCTCGTCTCGGAACTGGTCATGAACTTGTACGTCCTTCCAGCGTCGCTGCGGATCGCCCACGATTCGTTCGGGGCGTTTTTCGCAAGCATGACGCACTGGCCGGAGTCGCTAAGGCTGGAGGCGTTGCTGACACGGCTGCGGAGGTCTAAACCGGGACTGGAAAGCTGATGGCCGCCAGAGTAAATTTCTCTTGACCTTCTGTTATAACAAGCGTTCTATCAAGATAGAAGAGGCGATTTATGGCTATAGCGGTGAAGATCACGCAGATTGGGAACTCTGTTGGCATCATTCTGCCAAAGGAGATCCTCACTGAACTGAATGTCCAGAAGGGTGACAGCCTGCACCTTGTCAAGAACTCAGAGGGCTTTACCATGACCGCCTACGAGCCGGACTTCACAGCGAAGATGGACATGCTCGAAGAGGTGATGCGGGAGAACCGCGATGTTCTGCGGCGGCTGGCTGAGTAGTGAAAGAGCCGATCTGGGTTGAGAAGCGAGAGGTTCTTGCCGCACACACCCGGCAACTCTCGCTGCATGGCGGCGGCATGGGAATGCGAGACGAGACGCTGCTGGAATCCGCACTCGGCAAACCAAAAAACATCTTCGCCTACGAAGAAGGCGCGACGCTGGCCCGTCTGGCAGCGTCCTATGCTTTCGGCATCGCCCGCAACCACGCCTTTGTCGACGGCAACAAACGGACCGCTTTGGTCGTCTGCCTCGGCTTCCTGAGGTTCAATGGGATGACCCTCACTGCGACACGCGAAGAACGTTACCTCGCGTTTCTGAGTCTCGCGGCAGGCGAGATTACGGAAGTGCAGATGACGCAGTGGCTAGAGCGCTACCTTGTGCCTCTTCAGCCCGCTCCGATTGTGAAATAACCGGGCAGCAATGTACTGACCGTGAAGTTGACAACCGAAGGTTTTCACCTAAGTGCAAGCCCTGCACCACGAATCTTTTTTCCCCACGCCACGTCTAACAAGTGTGATATTCTGTGATTCGCTGGGGATGTGCGCCTCTGAATGCCTTGACCTTCCTGAAGGTCGTCTGGCTTGCCACCGCGGTCTACACCGCACCTGAAATCCCCGCCCATTACGAAACAAACGAGATAATCGTTCGTTCAGGTGCGTCTCCTTGCCTGCGAATGAGCCTCTAATCGAAATATATTTAGCAGGAGTGCGTGTGCCCGTGGCCGAAGACATTGACAAGTATGAAGACGATATCGATAAGCTGATCGATACCGGAAAAGAGAAGGGTTATCTCACCTACGGCGAGGTCAACGACCTTCTGCCCGGAGATATTACGTCGCCTGACGAACTCGACGACCTGATGACCACCATCAACACACAGGGTATCGATGTGTTGTCGGGCGAGTCGCGTCTGGGTGATCGCGACAAATACGAGCCGGAGGCGGGCGAGGAGTCCGACGACGTCGAGCTCGACCTGTCGCCCGGGACTCTCGAAAAGACAAATGACCCCGTCCGCATGTACCTGCGCGAGATGGGCACTGTCCCGCTGCTGACGCGCGAAGGCGAAGTCGAAATCGCCAAGCGCATCGAGCGGGGGCAGGTGCGCGTAATGAAGGCGATCTCGCGGTCGCCCATCGTGATTCGTGAGATCGTCGGCCTCGGGGAAGACCTGCGCCGCGGCGTGCGCAACATTAAGGAAGTCGTCACCTTCGACGAAGAAGAGTTGACAGAAGAGATCCTGCAGGCTCGGGTGCGCTCGACGGTCGGCCGTATCGACGTGATCGTCAAGCACCAGAAGAAGCTGGCCGCACTGGAAGAAAAGCTGGGCGCACCGGTTGGCAAAGACGCGAAAGCGAAGTCGAAAGACACTCGCAAAACCCAATGGCTGATGGGCCGCGAACATGTCTACATCAACCGCGTAGTCCGCGAACTCAAGTACACCAACAGCGAGAAGAAGCGGCTGCTCGACAAGGTTAACAAGACAGTCGACGCGATGCGCACGCTCGAGCGCCAGATCAAGTCGCTCGATGCGAAGTACGAGGCGTCACGCTCCGAAGAACTTAAGAAAGAGTACAAGCGTCAGCAGAAGAACTGCCGTACCGATCTCGAACGGGTTGAGGCTGATGCCGGTATTTCGCTGGTCGACCTGAAGCGCACCCAGCGCGAAATGGTCCAAGGCGACATGGACGCGGAGCGTGCGAAGCGCGAGCTGATCGAGGCTAACCTTCGTCTCGTCGTGTCGATTGCGAAGAAGTACACCAACCGTGGCCTGCAGTTCCTCGATCTGATTCAGGAAGGCAACATCGGCCTGATGAAGGCGGTCGACAAGTTCGAGTATCGCCGTGGGTACAAGTTCTCGACCTACGCGACATGGTGGATTCGTCAGGCCATCACTCGCGCGATCGCCGACCAGGCACGTACTATTCGTATCCCGGTGCACATGATCGAGACCATCAACAAGCTCATCCGCACCTCGCGTCAACTGGTGCAGGAGCTTGGCCGCGAAGCGTCCTCGGAAGAGATCGCCCGCCGCATGGACATCCCCGTCGCAAAGGTCCGCAAAGTCCTCAAGATCGCGCAGGAGCCCATCTCGCTCGAAACGCCCATCGGTGAAGAGGAAGATTCGCACCTTGGAGACTTCATCGAAGACCGCATGGCCGTCTCGCCGTCTGATGCCGTGATCTCGGTGAACCTGAAGGAATATACGTCGCAGGTCCTCCGTACCTTGACCCCACGTGAAGAGCGGGTGATCAAGATGCGGTTCGGCCTCGAAGACGGCTCCGAGCACACGCTTGAAGAAGTCGGACAGAGCTTCCAGGTGACACGCGAGCGCATCCGGCAGATCGAGGCGAAGGCGCTGCGCAAGCTGCGTCATCCAAGCCGCAGCCGCAAGCTGAAGGCATTTGTCGATGGCGTCAAGGATATGTAAGCGATGGTCGACGAAAGCTGAGAGAGGCCGCGATCTCGCGGCCTCTTTTACTTTTCTTCCCTTGAGAATCTCTCTTTGCTGCCGGGTTGGCGCGGGTTGGGTTTAGAACGAGCACGGGCTAAATCTTCCGCCACCTACTCGTCTTCGGTCTCTAGTCTCGCTTCGGCTGCTCGAGCAGTCTCAAGAAAGCTCCTGGCGTTCGCCTCCGCGCCTCCGGGCCCGAAGATCGCTGAGCCTGCTACGAGCATCTCCGCTCCCGCCTCGACGACTTGCGCCACGGTGTCGTGGCCCACTCCGCCATCGACCTCAATACGGAAGTTGAGTTGCATCTCATGCCGCAGTTCGGCTAGGTAAGCCATCTTTTCAAGTGAGAACGGAAGGAATTTCTGACCGCCAAAACCCGGGTTCACGCTCATCACAAGGATGTGATGCACCATCGGCAGGACCTCGATGAGCATGTCTACAGGCGTAGCAGGATTGATAACGACGCCAGGCTTCATGCCATGGCTCTCAATCAATTGCAGCGTGCGATGGAGGTGACGGCAAACCTCCTGGTGGACAGAGATCATGTCCGCTCCCGCCTCTGCAAAAGCGGGGATGAACTCGTCTGGCTTCTCGACCATGAGATGACAGTCAAGCAGCAGCTTGGTCACCGGCCGCAGTGCCTTCACCATCGGCGGCCCAAAAGTGATGTTCGGCACAAAGTGGCCGTCCATCACATCCACATGGACGATCGTCCCGCCACCGCGCTCTGCCGCGGCAACCTCATCGGCCAGGTGAGCGAAGTCCGACGCCAGTATCGAAAAGGCCAGTTCAACCATTGCTGTTCACTCCTTAATGTCTCGTCACACCGTACCGGCAAAGTGTATCAGCGGCGCGCTACAAGGCAGCGTTGAATCCTGTGCGCGCTTCGTTCCGCTCCGACGGAAGCCGCATCGAATAAGATGTGACGACTCTTCGGCAGTGGCGCTTCTGTGTGTCTCGCGCATTGGAGGACTGCATGGAACCGCACGAGAATACGAGGAGAGTGCATCGCAAGCCTCTCCGCCCGCTGACATGCTATCTGGCCACTCTCGCATTGATTTCTGCACAAGCAATCAATAGCCAGGCAGTTCCGGGACAGGCAGCTTCAGGAGCAAGCCGTCCTCCATTGAAAGCCACTACTTCCGACTTCTTTGAGGAACACGACTGGAAAGGTGTTTGCTCCCGCGCTCTCGCGGTCCCTCTACCGCAGCATACTCAGGCGCTTGCTCGTTCCGCAGAGAGCAAGCCCGCCCTGCTGGGTGGACAGTGCGATGAGCAGACGCTCTATTACGGCTTCGGCAAGCCGCGGGACTACAAGGCAGCCCTCGAGTGCGCCTACCGGCATCGTGCCCATCCGAATGGCCCGACAAACACGATGCTTGAAGGTGCGGGCACGCTCGCAATGCTGTATGCGAATGGCGAAGGTGTTCCGCGTGACTACTCGCTCGCAATCCGCTTCGCCTGCGAGGCAGCACCCGTTGGGGGCCAAAATTCTGAACAACGGATTGGCGTGCTGGAGGCTCTGCGCAGTGGCAAACTGTCCGCCCGGACTACCTTCGACCTCTGCGACGAGCAGATGAGCGGCGCAATGGGCTCCTACTGCTCCGCACTCTCGGAGAGGAAAGCCGACGTCGGACGGGGCCGAAGGGTATCAGTCATTACGGGTCGCCTCTCGCAGAGAGCCCGGGCGATGCTGCCCGCCTTACAGATAGACGAGACTGCTTTCGAGCATGCCCGCGCAATGGGTGAATATCCGGGGGGCGGGGGCAGCGGCTCAGCTGGCTTCTCAATCGAGGATCAGAATAAGCTGCGAGAACAGTTTGTCATCAATCTCGAGCGTTTCAGCGCGGGCACCGTGCCGAACGCTTCGCCCGCAAACCGAGAGCAGGCCCAGAAAAAGCTTGACGAGGCCTACAAGGCTGCCCTGGCTGTGCCACGCGACTCAAACGCGGGCTTCGGCAATCCGACCGCAGACGGCCTGAGAACCACACAGGCGGCATGGGAGAAGCTGTTTACGCGATGGTTGCTGTTTACGCCTGCTGCTTTTCCGGCACTCTCGCAGGACGCGGTCGCTACGGAGCTGTTGCGACTGCGAGTCCATCAACTCAAAAAGGCGACTTACTGACATTTTGGGTCTAGCGACTGCGCGTTCGCCTGCTCGTGAAAGTCGCATTCATCTCGGGAAGCACCTCTGCTTTGTCGAAGACTTCCACGACACGCTCCACGTCAGGTCTGCCCTCATGCAGGATCTTCACCTTCGCAGCTTTCGCGGCTTTCCTGTCTGCCTCTGCCATGGGAGCGGGATCGCCCAGTGCCATCCTCGCCGCGCCTCGCAGAATGCGGCGTACCGGCCAGCCCCCGTCGGCATATGGAAAGAAGACTTCGCCGGCCCGCTGCTTTTCCGGCTTGTAGTACCAGCGCCGTAGCAGGGAGAGATGATCGCTGAGCAGTGCCACATCGGCCGGCGTCGTTGACGTTGCTTCCAGCCGCTTCAACATTTCACTGGCCCGGAGTTCCGGGCTGTTCACCGTCTCGACTGGCGTGCCTTCCAGTGGCACCGCCTGCAACATCAGCGGCTGGGCGAAGAGAGAGCTGCCGACGCTGGTCTGCTCTTTTACCGCACGCACGCCCAGCGTCGAAAGACGCTCCGGACCCGCCAGGCAACCACACTCAAGCAGAAAGACCGAGGCTTCCTGCAGATCTGCTGCGTGGTGGTCCAGGGAGGGCTGCGGAGCTGCCCGCTGTACGATCACAGCGCGCAGAGCTGGCACAGGCTGAACCAATTCGTCAGCCAGCATCGATGCGGCCTTCACCTTCTGGTAACGCTCATGCAGCGCCGCAGCCCGCTCGAACTCCATTGCCTCTGCGGCCACTTCACGATCGGCGGCAACAGCGAGCAGAAGGCTCTCTCCGCGTGTATCGAAGAAGGCCTTCACGGCTTCTGCTTCGGCGCTATACCCAGCCGGAGTGCAGGCGATATTGCAGGGCGCCAGACACTTCTTCATCTCCTGGTACACGCATCCTGGATGCTCGGGATAGGGCGCGAGATCTTCGTAGCAGCGGCGCAGCTTGAAGAGGTCGAGCACGGCGTCGCAGTAGCGCTCGGCCGCCGCGCGCGATGGGAACGGCCCATACATCTGGGCAAGGCCGCGTTTGCTCAGCCGGTTGGTTACATACACCCGAGGAAATGCGTTCTCGGCCGTGAAGCGGAGGAAATAGGGCGTATGCAGCTTCAGTCTCCGTCGCGCCTCGGCCACGCCGAAGAGCGCTGCAGCAGCTTCGTAGAGCACGAGGGATGACTCGAACTCCGACCCGGTCACCGTGTACTCGATGCGAGCCACGCGGTCACGCAGGTTGAGCCGCTTCGATTGCGACTCGGGCGGGTCAAGCAGACGGCGCATCCTGCGGCGAAGGTCTGCGGTGCGGGTCAGGTACGGTTCGTCGGAATCCTTCGCGCCGCGTAACGCAAACACGCCCGGACCCGCCGGAACGTCGCGGAAAACCTCCTCAGCCCAGGATGGCTCGAAGGGGATTTTTACTCCGAATTGGAAGCTCTGCGCCACGACTTGATTGTATTGCGAGTCATAATTTGCGTTCCTGATCAGGAAGACAAGCTCTAGAGGGCGGATGCTGCCTTATCGTTCTACACATGTGAACTATTGAACAATCGTTCACATACGCGTAACATAAGGTGAAATGAGGCCGCTCTTTCATCCATCGGTCAACGACATCACTGTGGAGGGTATCCTTCATGCCCTGTCTGACCCGGTGCGGGTGGCGATCTATGCGGATGTGATGGCTTCAGAGTGTTCGCAGAACTGCTCTGCATTCCTCAATGTGAGTGATCAGGCAATCCCTAAGTCGACCCTCTCGCAACACTTTAAGGCGCTCCGAGAGGCTGGACTGATCCGGGGCGAGCGCCGTGGTGTGGAGATGCACAACACCTCGCGATGTGCCGAGATCGACGCCCGCTTCCCTGGGCTTATCCGCTCGATCCTCAACGCGCATTCAATTCAAATGGCAGAAAGAGCAATGGCAGACGAAGAGGCTTCTCATAGGGCTGCGGCCCGCGCCTACGGGGCGAAATAGCTGGTTATGTCGACGATGACTTGAGTCGGATTTGAGCTGAAGACATCGATCGTTCCATTGCTCGTTGGCACGATGGCCATGTTGGAGGTGATCGCGGCGTCATCCGCGTTGAGAGTAGACACATTGGGCTGGCTTTCGCTGTCGGGCCAGAGAGTAAGGTAGACCAGCGGGCCTGAAGGTACGACTGTCGCGTTTATCACATACGCCTGTGCACCATTGGCTTGAGGGCATGGGCTGCTTCCGACCTGAACTGGAAGTACTCCGTTGATTTGCCCAGCGAGGCTTCGGGTATCGAGTACGCGACATGGCTCCGTGGTGTAGAGCGACAGGCCATTCGTCCTGGCCGGAGCAAAATATCCGTTAACGTCGAGGATCAGATCCGCATCGTCGGAGGCGAAAAGCGACACGGCTCCTGATGTGCCTGCCGGAATGATAGCGGCATTTGCTGTGACCGCTCCCGTCGGAGCATTCAGTGTTGAAACGTTGGGCTGAGGCTGGCCGGTAGGCCATGCGGTGAGATAGTTCAGCTTGGCGTGGGGGAGGGTGGTGACGTTCAGCGAGTACGCCTGTGCATTGGCGGGTATGCCGCAGGTCCCGGACTGTACCGGAAACGAGCGGCTTGTTTTTGCAGTAAGAAATGGACCGCCTAGTTCACCCAAAGCGCCGCGCGTGTCTGCTACCCGGCAGGGAGTTACAGGGTAAAAGGCAAGCGCCGAGGTGTCCGATGCCGGCACGAAGTAGCCATTCACGTCGATGATCAGGTTGCTGGCGTCCGAGACGAAAACACTAACTCCGCCATTGCTTCCCGCCGGGGTGATTGCCGCGTTGGCCTTGACCCGGCCATCGTACGAATTCAGCGTGGAGACATTTGGCTGGGCCTGATGGCTTGGCCACAAAGTGAGGTATTGCAAGGTTTGGTCAGGAAGAACTGTGACGTTTAGAGAGTAAGCGACCGCAGTCGAAGGAATGCCACAACTGCTCTGCGGCAGATCAAACTCGCGAGTAGAGCCGCCGGCAAGCTCAGGAGCCCCAAACGCACCTGCAGATCCACGCGTGTCTATAGCGCGGCACGGGCTGATGGGAACAAAGCGGAGACCGTAATAGGGCAAGATGGTCTCGGTAAAAGTATTGCTTGAGGACGCAAGGAAGTTGTAATCTCCATCAAAGCTCGCTGTGATGTTGTTAGTTCCCTGGTCTAGCGATGTTATGTTCAAGGTCGCAACTCCGGACAGGAGCGTCGTAGAACTAATCGGGCTACCTCCGCTCAGAAAAGTAATCGAGTCGAAATCAGAACTCAGTCCCTGCGCCGTGTAAGGAGTCAACATGGCCGTCAAGGTCACTTGCCGCCCGAATGTTGTAGTTGTCGGAGTTGCGAATACTGTCAGCGTCGTTGGAAGTCTCTCCGCCGTTATCCCTATCGCAGGAGATGTACCCGACTCGAAGCTGGGATCTCCTGCATAGCTGGCCATAACGAGATCGTCGCCTGTACCCACCGGGGAGATGCTGCTGGCGGTGGCGGTCGCGTTGCGAGTCGGCTGCGCCAGAAACCCATAAACCGGGTTCACAGCATATTGAACGTTGGCTATGAAAGCGTAGTCATCAACGAGGATTAAATCTGTATCTCCGTCACCATTGAAATCAGCGGAAGCCATGTAGTAGGAAGCAGTGCCCGCGGCAAACGAGCCTGCAGTTTGGAAGGTGCCATCCCCATTTCCCAGAAGCACAGTTGCTCCTGCCCGCGGATCGGAATTGCCAGCTTCGACCACGAGATCGGGAATGTGATCTCCATTAAAATCTCCAATTACGATGGACCCAGGACCGATCCCTGAAGTTGTAGGACTTGTCGCCGCCTGCGTAAAAGTTCCGTCGCCGTTTCCCAAAAAAATTGATACTGAAGAAGAGGCTGCGCTGGTTGCGGCAATATCGGCCTTTCCATCCTGGTTGAAGTCTCCAATTACGATGAAGCTGATGTATGTGCCAAAGCTTGGCGCAGGTGAGAGCGCGGTGAACGTGCCGTCGCCATTTCCCAGGTAGATCCCCATCGTGCCGTCTGCGTCTTCACGTTCGACGGCGAGATCGGCTATTCCGTCGCCGTTGAAGTCGGCGGTTAGAACGCCCCTACTTCCTGAGTCTGTCACGGGGCTGGCAGCCGCTGTGAACGTTGCATCTCCATTGCCCAAATATATCGTTGGGCTCGCACTGGAGTCGTTTGCCACGGCAAGGTCAAGGATGCCATCTTCGTTCCAGTCGCCAACGGCAATACCGACGGCTATGGCACCAGTCTCTGTCCCGAACCACTTCGAAAAGGTTCCGTCGCCGTTCCCGAGGAGGACAGTGAGCGATGTAGCCTGTGTCACCGCGAGATCAACCTTTCCGTCTAAATTGAAATCTCCAACAGCGACGGCAGTGGGGGAACTGTATTGAAGCAACTGTTGAGGCGGTGTGACCTGGAATGTTCCGTCACCATTACCAAGACCAACAGTTACGCGTCCATCAGTGCCGCACACCAGAAAATCCTGCCTCCCATCCCGGTTGAAATCACCAACTGTAATTCTTGTCACGCCGGACACCGAAACCGAAGTGGGATCCTCCAGGAAGCCGAAGCCACTGGATCCCGCAACAAGTCCTGCGGTTCCAACAAGCGGCGCCGAGCTAGCCGCCAGAAATGAAACCACACCACTCGGGGAAGTTGCGGAGGTTCCTGAACCCGAGACCGTGGCAGTAAGACTGTAATTACCGGGTACTCCGGAAGAAACGATTGAAGTTGTCGTCGGATACTTCCCAATTACATTGAGTGTAGACGCGGTCGACAAGCTTGTGCCATACCTCGTAATTCCATCAAAGACGGCCCTATAACTGTGCTGGCCAAGTGCTGGCACGATGCTCACGGAAGCCGTTCCGGCGCTTGTCATTTGCGCAGATCCAATGATGTGGATGTCGGTGCAGTAAGTCGCCGCCGCATCGCAAAACTTGACTTGGCCCAGCAATACCGGCGCACCAGCAGCAGTTACTGTTGCGGTAAGCGTGATCGTTGAGTGCGATGCAACGGTCGTCACTGCGGCACCAGCACTCGTCACTGCGAGAGTCGTCTCGGTAGTCTGAGTAGACGCCCTTGCCAACGGCGCAAGAGCGGTAAAAGCCAAAACAAGGACGACCTGAACCGCGTGCCGGTATCGGCTGAGAACTCGCTGTGAAAAGAGGAAGGTCATACCAGAGCAGAATTGAGAAAAGTCGAACATGAAAAGGGCGCACCGTGAAAGTTCGATTGGAAGGCTGATGACGGATTGTAGCGTGAGAGCTTTCTATTTCGTCTTTGCTGTTTTGTAGAATCTGAGCGCCTGTTGGCCCAGTCAGCGCAGGTCATCAAGTCAATCACTTGAAAGAAATCTCTCGCCAGTTCCCCGGGCGTGGGAGAGCAGTCCCTACCTATCCCCCCGCAGGCATGGATGTCGAAGCTGACTTGCGAATCTAAATCATTGATTTATTGGAGCACCGAATGGGATTTGAACCCATGAATACTGGTTTTGCAGACCAGCGCGTTAGCCACTTCGCCATCGGTGCTCATAGGCCACAGAACTGCGGCCCGTTGTTACAACTCTAACTCAGCCCATCTGCCAACTGAAAACCGTCCACACTCCAGGGCTACTGCACAGCCGTCGCAAGTTCCTTCTTCGACAGGTACCATGTGCTGACATTGAGCCCCGCGCCGCCACCATTGGTGCGTTTCGCCGCGTCGGCCATCGTTGCCGGAGCAGGCACAATAACCTGCTGGCCCGGACGCCAGTTCGCAGGACAGCTTACACCGTTCGCGTCCACCGTCTGCAGGGCACGGAAGATTCGCAGTAACTCCTCTACGTTTCTCCCCAGTTGCATTGGATAGTACAAGAGCGCGCGGATGCTGCCGGCAGGGTCGATCGCGAAGACTGCGCGCACTGTGGCCGTGTCGCTCGCCACTTCATGGACCAGACCGTAAGCCTGCGAAACCTTCTGATCGAGGTCCGCAATAACGGGAAATTTGATCTGTACGCCGGCCATAGCCTCGAGGTCGCGCACCCAGGCAATGTGCGAGTAGATGGAATCTATGGAGACGCCGATCAACTGTACATTGAGACGGTCGAAGTCGTCGGCGCGTTTGGCGAACTCGATGAACTCGGTTGAGCATACGGGCGTGAAATCCGAGGGATGCGAGAAGAGCATCACCCACTTGCCCTGCGCGGTGTAGTCGCTCAGGCGAATGACGCCGTGGGTGCTAGTCGCTTCGAACTCCGGAGCTGCTTCAAGGATCCTGGGAATGCGGCCTTCGCTCATCGTGTGACTCCTGTTCCATACTTCACATGCAAAATGAAAACCCACCCGTTTTGATGTTTCCGGGTGGGTTCCTGATGCGCTTTCGATTCGTGTGCTTATGAATCCGATTCGCTCATCCCCATGTCCCGGCACATCCGCAGCAACAGCAGCGGCAGCAGGAAGTGTTCGATATGGAGAGTATCTTCATAAGCTGTAGACTCAATGTGTACCGCAGTCCTACAGCAGGTTTGAAGTGGAACTGAGGAGGCTGTTTATCCTCCGTGCGGTCTCTCGAAGTTACGATGAAGGAGCTTCCATGTCAATCCCGGCAGGCCTGCCACTTTCCGGTAATACGCAACGCATGCTCGACTACGCGCTGGTCGATGTCTTCGCCGAAGCGCCACTTCAAGGCAACATGCTGGCAATCTTCACCGACGCGCGCGGATTGTCCGCAGACGAGATGCAGGCCCTTGCGCGCGAGACGAACCTTGCTGAGACAACCTTCATCGTGCCTCGCGATGCCGAAACCGAATCGCAGTGTGGCGTGCAGGTGCGCATCTTCACCGTACAGGAAGAACTGAAGTTCGCCGGCCATCCGACGCTTGGCACGGCAAGCTGGCTGTATTGGAATCACCCTCTTCTTCGCGGGGCTGAAGTCATCACGCTCGACCTTCCGGTCGGCCCAATCTCCGTTCGATTTGGCAAGCAGGCCGCAGACAAGCCCGGAGTCTTCGGCACCATGCAGCAGAACGCTCCCACCTTCGGGGAGTTGCATGATCGAGCAGCCGTCGCCGCAGCGCTCAACCTTTCCATCGATGATCTTGATACGGCGCTCCCCGTTCAAACAGTTTCAACAGGGATGGCGTTCTGCATCGTTCCATTGCGTTCTCTCAAGGTGGCCGAGAAGCTCAACATCCCGCAGCATTCAGCTCAGGCGTATCTCGATCGCACCGACGCAAAGTTCTTCTATTGCGTAGCTCCCGCGGCCGAACGCTCAGGCGCCCACTGGCACAACCGGATGCAGTTTTATAACGGTGAAGATCCAGCCACCGGCTCTGCATCGGGCTGTGCGATTGCATATCTCGTTCACCACGGTCGCGCCGCGATTGGAGAGACCGTCATCTTCGAGCAAGGGATTGAGATTCACAGACCAAGCCGAATTTATGTTCAGGCATCTGTCTCCATTGGGGAAAGATCGCTGTCCTCGAAGGAGACGCCGAACTCCGAAGGTAATAGCGAAGAAGTGGTATTTCCCGATTTGGTGTTCGTCGGCGGCCGCACCATCCCTGTTGCATCGGGACAGTTTTTCCTGCCCTGATACACCCGATTCCCACAGTCGAATCTTTCAGTAACCCTGCATTCACGGGGACTTCGACACTTTCCACGAATTGCAAGAGCAAAAAAATCCACGCTTTCGCCTTTTTTACGCACTTGCGCGAACGGTTAGGCGTTCGTAATGTGAGGGAGCGCTGGAGACAAACAGACGAGATCATCCCCGAGGTTGTTCTCAGGAAATCTCTAATCTGCCTCAGCCGCACTTAGTCTTTCGCCTGTACTACGACAACCTGAGTTGAGAGAAGCTTTGCCGCTTGTCTGTCTCGCCTTCCAGCCTTCCTGTCTGCAATGTCAGGACCGTTGATGAGTGAGACATGCATGGCAGTCGCTGGCCTTCGCTCGCATCGCGCCACTGCTTAGAGCGGCGGACGCTCTCGCATTCAGTCGAGAGCCCGCGCTTACAAGCGGTCGGCTGCTTGCGTCTCGAAGCCACGAGGCAACCTGCCCTGTTCCGGGCAAGCAAGCACCCGCTTCTCTCGCACCCGCGGTACGGCGGCACGCTTCTTTTTGCGAGCGTCCGCCGGCCGGGGGCACTGTTCCCTTCAGGAGCAGACAGGAGAGCCTCGTTTCATTGAGACTCTCGCGTCTTCTCTCACCGGGTGCAGCCGCCTTTCTACGCTCTCGAATCCTCAACATTGAGGCTGAGCGCTTGCGGGTTCCACGCTAACCATGCTTCGCCGATGCGTCTCGTAACCCCCGAGCGCAGGTGTGAAGCCCTCTCCGCCACGAGGCCCTACCAGCCGCGGCAGGCAGATATTGCGAGCTCGAATGCGCCCCAAAAAGTCCATCCTCTGTGTCGACGATAATGAACAACTTCTCTCAGTCCGTAAATTCTTTCTGGAAACACGCGGCTGCTATCGCGTGATCACCGCCGCTTCCTCGCAGGAAGCGCTTCAGTTTATCCAGGGCGCGCAGGCGGGCTCGATTGACCTCCTGCTCTGCGATCTCCTCATGCCGCAGATGGACGGCAACGAACTCGTCCGCCGCGCAAAGCAACTTCATCCAGGCCTGCCCGCGATGATCATCTCCGGCACTGTGACCGGCTTCGACCGCGCATGCGCCGCGGACGTCTTTCTGCCCAAGGGTGCGTGTTCCCCGTCGGAGATGCTGGAGCGCGTTCGGGTGCTGGTGGCGCGCAAACGCGGCCCTAAGAAGGCGGTCGCGCCAACCTACGATTCGTCCTCCGCGATGCCTTCCTTCGCACAGGCCACCGCCAGTTAGACTGAGGAGTCAAAGAGGCGTAAGTGGCTGGAACGGAGTGGCGATGGGTTCAGTAAAACGGTGGATGGGCGGAGCGGTTCTGGCGCTGGTAATCGCAACGTCTGCGACGGTCTTCGCGGGTCAGCAGCAGGACGCAGCCAAGCCGCACCGCATCCACCTGATCCTGAAGGATGGCAGCTACCAGATCGTCGTCAGCTACCAGGTCAGCGGGAATCTCGTTCGCTACATCAGCGCTGAACGCGGTGGCGCTCAGGAGGAGATCCCTGTCGAACTGGTGGACTTGGAAGCGACGCACAAATGGGAGAAAGCGCACGCCCCTATCGCGGACGGCGAACCAGGCAGGGCTCCAGCGGTCGACCCCGAGTTAGCAAAAGAAGAGGAAGAACGCACAGCGCTCAATCCATTCGTCGAGCCTGACCTGCGGCTGCCGTTTGAAGACAGTGCTCTGGTAGAAGATGAGTACCAGGGCAAACCGGAGCTCGTGCCGCTGGTGCAGACCGATGGCGACCTGAACCATACCACTTCGCACAGTGTGGTGAAGCAGGTGCTGAATCCAAAAGCGGCCTCGCACCAGGTGGTGACGCTGAAGGGCGCGAAATCTTATGTGCAATTGCACGTCGATACACCAGTGTTCTACCTGCGTGTCGGCGAGGCTGCATCAACCGGGTCGACTCCGTTGATCGTCGATACACACGGCGCATCGAACTGGAACCGCGACGCTGAGGATCACTCTGGAGAAAGCCAGTACGTAGTCGTGCGAACTGACGTGCGCGTCGATGCGCGATTGATTGCAAGCTTCAACCCGACCACTCTTGATGAGGGTCATTCCGTTGAAGACGTGATCCCGATGAAGAGCGAGATGCTCCGCGGCGGTCACTGGTTGAAGCTCACTCCAGAGAAGCCGCTCGACTTCGGGGAATATGCGCTACTCGAGGTGCTCTCGGCAAAGGAGATCAATCTCGGTGTCTGGGACTTCGGGGTCCACTCGGCAGCGCCCGAGAACCGCGACGTCATCAAGCCCGAGCCCAAGAAGCGGCTCGACCTTGAGCGACGGCGTAAGCAGGAATAACAGCTTCTAACGGGTAGCGGACGCCGCCACGGTCTGCGCCGCGAGAAACTCTCTGGCGTGGAGCATCTCCGGAGCCGTCTGATCGCCGTCCTTCCATGCTTCAGCGAACTTCCGATACTCGGCGCCAGCCTTCGTGGTGTCGTTCGCAGCCTCGCTGCTGCGAGCCATGCCGTAAAGGCTGAACCCGGAGTTCGGTCGCTCTGCCAACGCCGAGACATAGGCCTCGTGGGCTGCGGTCGCATCGCCTGCTGCCAGAAGTGCGAAGCCTTCCGTCTCACCCACCGGCCGGATATACGTCGGCGGCTCGCGGTAGCCGAGTGCTCTTTCCTCCTGCGCCGCCTGCTCAAAAAGCTTCTTTGACGAAGGCAGGTTTTTCTCCCTTGCAAGAATGCTCGCTCGTAGTTCCAGCGACATGATGGAGAGGCTCGAAAGCAGCGGTGCAGGCAAAGCGTCGGGCATAACCGCCAGGGTGAACGGGGTCTTTGGTTCGGCCTTCGGCGGTTTGGGAGCGTCCTTAACGTTCTGCGAGAGATGCCATAGCTCGGCATCCAGCTTCGTCGAGGAGGCTTGCGCCGCCGCAACATCGCCCGTATTGATCGCATCCATCCCGGTCGCGAACTCCTCTAATTGCCCCGCAAGGAAGGTGAGATTTTCGAGCTTCGCATCTGGCTTGCTGCTGCTGACAAGCTTCAGAACCAGCGCCCAGTCGCCTGTGCGCAGCGCAACCGGAAGCAAAGGATCAAGGCGCGAGATACTGTCCCGCGGAGACTGCACATAAAGCGTCTGCTTAAAGTGCCCGCGAGCGCCGGAGAGCTTGCCAGACAACTCTGTCGCCTGCGTCAGCTTGCCCTCTTCCATCAGATTGGCGATACCGTACATCAGGTTGTGAACGTAGTTCCAATCGTCATCGACATCAATGTTCTGTTCGCGCATATACGCCTCATCGGCCGCAGTGGAGGCAGCAAACCAGTGCTCGGCGTCGTGATAGTCTCCCACGCGGTAGTAGATGTGGCCAGGCATGTGCACCATGTGCCCCGAAGTCGGCGAGAGGGAAGCAAGCAGCGCCGCACTCGGTAGCGCCTGCTCAGGTTTATTGCTCGCCTCGACCGCGTGAATCCAGTAGTGGTTGGCTGCGGAGTCATTCGGCGCCATCTTCAGCACCTCAGACAGAATTCCGATCGCCTCCTTGGTTCCCTTTTTCGGATCGCCCTTGTCGTCATACCCATCCTGAAGGCTGGTCGCGAGGAAGATCTTCGCCTGGAGATCACCCGGGTACTTCTTCACCAGTTCGCGCCAGATCGCCGTCTCTTTTTCATCATCCTTATCGTCCGCTTTCAGGGCGGCATTCGCGGCTGCGGCGGCCTCGATATACATACGGTCCGGCTTGCTCGCCTGCTTTTCCAGTCGAACGGCGCTCGCCAGGGCATCACTGGCGTAGACGGTCATCTGTTGATGCCGGAAGATCAGCGCGTTGTATAAGCCCCAGTAACACATCGCACAGTTGGGATCGACGCGAACGGCTTGCTCGAAGGCGCGCGCGGACTCATAGTCCCAGAAGTCGTGCAGCAGGTTCAGCCCCTGATCGAACCACATCTGCGCCTCGGGCGTGGCCTTGATCGTGATGTGGCTGTTGCCCAGACCAGGCATCTTCACCGGAGCAGGCAGCTTTTCCGGCGGAGGAATCTCCTTCATCGTCATGCCCGCCGAATGCGAGGACATGTCCATTTGTGAATAAGCAGAAAAGTCGCAACAGATTGCGGCCACGACAAAGAGACGAGCGACGAACTTCATCCGCCCATCGTATCTGAATCGAGGCACCGTCTTACGCCTTTATTACCCAGTCTTGGGCCGATTGATCACACGCGGCCCAGGCATCGGCGGATTCATTACCAGCCCGCGTCCGGCGACGGCCACATTGTTTCGGGAGGTGTTCTTGACCTCGTACATCATCTTGTCCGCAGACCGAAGTATAGCGTGGACGGAGTTCCCGTCCTCCGGAAAAGTTGCCAGGCCGAAGCTGCCGGAGACGTTCAGTGAAAGGCCGCGGCCTTCAAGGAAGCGGGCGTCACGCAAGCGCCGGCAGACCTCCATGGTGGTCGCCATTGCGGCGTCCTTGCCGACTCCCGGAAGCAGCGCTACAAACTCATCACCGCCATACCGATAGGCCGAATTCTCAGGCCCGATTGCACGTTTGAGCAGGTCGCCGATCTCAGCCAGCAACGCGCTGCCAATCAGGTGGCCATGCGTGTCGTTGACGCTCTTGAAGCGATCGAGGTCAACGAAGAGAAGGCTGAACTGGTTTCGAGCATTGGGTCCGGCAAGCTGCACCAGTTCCTCAAGAGACACATAGAGATGGCGAGCGTTGAACAGACCGGTGCAGTCGTCAGTCCGCGTCAACTCCTGGATCAGATCCATCGACCGCGCGTTCTGAATTGCGATTGCCGCGTAGTCGCAAAGGATGCGGAGGAACGAGAGCGAGAACTCACTCATCAGGTCGAGCTTGCTGTTCAAAAGCTGGATGACGCCGAGGGTACGGTTGTTCGCGCGTACGGGAAGACAGGCGATCGACTGGATATTGAGGTCGGGATGATTCCGCGAAAACGCCAACCAGTGCGGGTCGAGTGAGACGTCCGGCACCACCAGCGTATTACCGGTCGCGGCGACCCATCCGGCGACGCCCTCCCCAAGCGGGACGCGAAGCCCCTTGAGCGTCTGCTCGTTTTCACCAACAGCAATGGCGTAATAGAGCTCGCTGGTTGACTCGTCCACCATCATCAACGACCAGCGCTCTGGCCCGAAGAACGCGGCCATCTTGTTCATGATCGTGTGGAGTATCTCGTCGAGTTCGAGCGAAGAGGTCAGCGTGCGTGCGACGTCGTGAAAGACCCGCAGATGGTCCATCTGTGAGCTGTCAATCGCCTCAAAATTGCGCTTGCCGCCTAGAAAACCTCTCACGCTCGCTCCGAAGGAATATGGAAATTGAGTATAGGTTTTGCCAGTGTAGCTCGTGATAGTACGAAAGGTGTACGACCATGGTTCAGTTGTCGCCCAGCAAGCCTAACCGCCAATGTGCACCATGTTGCGAGAGGGCTTCTGAAAACCAGCTTCGCCGATGTGGTGCCGCGCCTCTTTGCGAAAGACTATGTGGCGTATGTACGTTTTGAGTTGCAGGTCAGATTGCCCTTCGCGCAACATTCTTTCGAGATCGTAGTCTGTCTGCGAGAAAAGGCAGGTGCGGATCTTGCCATCCGAGGTCAAACGCACCCGGCTGCAGTGACCACAGAAGGGGCGGGACACCGGAGCGATAATGCCTATCTCGCCGAGCCCGTCGTCGAAGGTGAACCGCCGCGCGGTCTCGCTGGCGACGTTGGGAGCGAGGTCCACCAGAGGTCGATATTTGTTCAGCCTGGAGACGATCTCGTCCATGGGCACAACGGTCTCGGGCGCCCAGTTTCGAGCGCCCTGCGCCGCCGACGGCTCTTCGAGCGGCATCCACTCGATAAAGCGCACGATCACGTTCTCGGCGCGGCTGAACTCCGCGAACCGCTCGATCTGATCGTCGTTGAAACCGCGGAGCAGGACGCAGTTCACCTTTACCGGTCCTAGGCCAGCGTCGCGGGCGGCCCGGATGCCGGCGAGTACGCGATCGAAGCTGCGCGGAACACGAGTAATCCGGGAGAATGTCTCCGAATCTACCGCGTCCATGCTGACCGTGACGCGATCCAGGCCAGCGGCTCTCAGCGGTGCGGCCATCGACTCCAGGAGATGGCCATTGGTCGTCAGAGCGATATCGAGCTTCTCGTCCGCCGGGCTGTCGGTCGCGGAGTAAACGGTGCGCATCTCCGCGAGCTCAGCGACCATATCGACCAGCCCAGCGCGGAGCAGCGGCTCCCCTCCTGTAATTCTGACCTTCTCGATACCCAGCGATACAAAGACGCGGATCATGCGGAGGTAATGTTCAATCGGCAGTTCTGTAAACTGAATCCCCTCTTCGCCGGTGCGACAATAAACGCACTTGTAGTTACACCGATCGGTTACTGAGACGCGAAGGTCGGTAATGGCGCGTCCATGGCTGTCGCGCAGGCGCCCTTCCGGAATCGCAGCGGTCTCCACGCCGGAAAGAAATGGCAGGGGCGACGCAATCGAGATGAGGGGTGAACTTGCCATGCCTCGTTTAGATGCCCGGATGTGCATGAAGTTACACCTCCGGCATAAGCTCTATCATCGCACTATAGGGGCAAAGTTGACCTGATTAGGTCAGCTTTCAAACATAGGGTTTGATCAGCTCTTCGCCGCTACGACCGCTTTTGTAAGTGCCGGAACGATCTCGAAGAGGTCCCCGACGACTCCAAAGTCGGCAACCTCGAAGATGGGGGCGTTCTCATCCTTGTTGATTGCGATGATTGCCTTAGAGCCTTTCATCCCCACAAGGTGCTGAATCGCTCCCGAGATGCCGACAGCGAGGTAGAGCTTCGGAGACACCGTCTGACCGGAACTGCCCACCTGGCGCTCCATCGGCACCCAGCCGTTGTCGCAGATGGGGCGGGAGGCGGCCAGTTCCGCCCCGAGGGCTGCCGCAAGCTCTTCAATAATCGGAATGTTGTCAGCCTCGCCGATCCCCCGCCCGACGGAAACGATGACGGGTGCCGCGGTAAGGTCGACGGTACTGGCTGACTCGCGGAATCGCTCGCCGGGCCTGTTGCGAATCTGCGAGGCATCGATGGCCGGTTTGATGCTCTCGATCGCGGCAGACCCCGGGGCGACGGTGTCGGCGCGGAAGGTTCCGGCCTGGATGGAGATGAAGGTGGGTCTATCAGCTGTCTGCTTGTAGTCCGCGTTCAGCTTGCCCTGCAGCAGCTGGCGGACGAAGACGGGCGTGCCGCCGTTCTCGGCGTGGATGGCGACTACATCCGAGATCAGTACGCGACGAAAACGGGTTGCAAGGGCAGGAGCGAAGTCTCGTACCTGGTACGAATGCGGGAAGACAACGTAATCGGGGGCGGTCTGTTCTACAAGCAGCTGCAGCGCTATGACGTAACCGTCCGAGGTGTAATCACCCAGTAGTTCCTCATCGACGGCAAAGACCTTTTCGAGCTGCTTCCCGGCCAGCTCTGCAGCGAGTGGAGCAATACCGGCCCCGAGAACAGCAGCAGAACAGGTCACGCCGAGCTTCGCCGCAAGTTGCTGGCCGGCCGCAAGCGCCTCGAAACTCATGCGGTTCCATGCTCCGCCGCATTGTTCAAGCACCACCAGAACTCCGCTCATATCACCCTCACTTCAAACTTCAGCTTTTCGAGCAGTTGCGCCGCGATCTGGTCGGGCGTGCCAGTCAGCATTACGGTCTTCTTCTGTTTCTCCGGAAGGTAGACGCGGTCAAGATCGAGCATCGTCTCACCCGCTGCGCTGCTCGCAGCAATCGTATTCGTTTCTTTCGACTTCGCCTTCTTGATGCCCATCAGCGTGGCATACCGCAGCTTGTTCCCGCCGGATTGAATCGTGAGCAGAGCAGGCAGAGGCATGTCGACATGCTGGAACCAGCCATCCTCGAGCTCTCGCTTGACGCGCAACCCGCCACCCGTAACTTCGACCTGCATGATGATCGTCGCGTGCGGGATGCCGAGCAGTTCGGCAAGTACTACACCCGTCTGGCCGAGGCCGAGATCGTCGGACTGGAGACCGGTGAGGATCAGGTCGGGCGACTCGGCTTGCACGGCCTCCGCCAACAGCTCCGCGATCGCCAATGTGTCTCGCTGGGCGAGGTCGTCCACTTCGATGTGGATGGCGCGATCTGCCCCCTTGGCCAGGGCCTCCCGCAGCGTGCTGGTGACGCGGTCCGGCCCGGCGCAGAGAACAATCACCTCGCCGCCATTCTTCTCCTTCAACTGCAAAGCCTCTTCGAGCGCGTAGGCGTCGGGCTCGTTGATGGTGTAGGCGAGGTCGCCCTCATCAATCCATTTGCCGTCACCTGCAATGTGAATCTGCGCATCGCGTTCGGGCACCTGCTTTATGGCTACCATGATCTTCATGCTGCTGTGAGCTCCGGGAAGAGCAGAAAATGAATGCTCATTCAGTTGGAGAGTCTAGCGCATGGCGGGATGGTTTGGCGAGGGATTCTGTGTCACTTGGTATCTGAGTTGGACTGCTGACACTTCCGCATAAGACGAGACTCGAAGATCGCTGGCTGCTTTGCGGCAGCCGGGATTCGAGCCCACCGCTCCTCATGGGGTATAACCTCTTCGCGCGACATTTTGGCATTCAAACGGATAGCCAGCTGCTTCTTAATCTCTGTCTCACCTCAACCGTGTGGATGGCCTCGGAGAACGTGTCTCAATCGAAGGCGATCTTGGTTTGGATCATGATTCGTATATCCAATTCGCTACTTTATGCGGTGCCTGGTGGCATCGTTGCTCTACTGACAAGACACCGGTAATCCACTATTCGATCGTTGTCAGTTTAGGCAAGCTTCGGGCGGTGAGCTGCGCGATGTCATACAGCTGCGGCGGAGCGTCACTCACTGCCGAAAGCGCGTCGCGGAACATCGTGTTGCAGAACGGACAAGCCGTCCCGACAGTGGAAGCTCCCGTGTCGGCGAGTTCTTTAGCGCGGACATGGCTGACGCGCTCGCCCGACTCTTCGCCGAGGAAGGCGAGCCCGCCGCCGGCTCCGCAGCAGAAGCTGCGTTCGTGGTTTCGCGGAGCCTCAACCAGCGACCCAGCCAGCCCGACAACCTCTCGCGGCTGCTCGTAAACGTCGCGATAGCGGCCGAGATAGCAGGGGTCGTGATACACAATGTCGCCCCCGTCGGATTGCTTTGGCAGCCGTTCCTTATGCCGCGCCATAAACTCCGAGTGGTGTTCAATCTCGGGAGCTACGCCGTACTCGCGCCAATCGTTTGAAATAGTGCGGACGCAATGCGGGCAGATCGCCACAATCTTCTGTACCTTTGCCGTCGCCAGCGCCTTCAGCCCGTTCTCCGCCAGCGTCTGAAACACGAGATCGTTCCCCAGCCGCCTCGCAGGGTCGCCCGTGCACTTCTCCTTCTTCAGTACACCAAACGTCGTTCCCAGGTAGTCCATTACCCGGGCAAAGTCGGCGATAATCTCGCGACCTTTAGGGTCGTAGCCGCCCATGCACCCTAGCCAGAAGCAGTACTCCTGCGTCCCGTCGAAGATCGGAAACCTCTGCTTCACGATGAATTTGTCACGCTCTGTCGCACTCAGCCCAAGCGCATTGCCATTCTTCTCGAGCGCGAGAAAGAGCTTCGTTCCATACGTGTCTTCCCACGCGCCAGTGTTGGTCGCGCCACGCCTGAGCCCAACAATAATTGGTAGATGCTGAATCCCGACGGGGCATTGAAACTCGCAGGCCCCGCAGGTAGTGCATTCAAACGCCGCCTCCATCGACATGTATTTTGCCGGTGGATTATCCGGTGACTCTTCAGGCGATTCAACCAACAGCGGCGACTCAGAGTTTGCCCCAAACTCATTCAGATAGCTGCGCATCCCAAGGATGATCTCCTTCGGATTAAGCACCTTGCCTGTGGTCGAAGCAGGACAGTGTTCCGTGCAGCGACCGCACTCGACGCAGCTATAAGCCTGTAGCGCGATCAACTGTGTCACGTCCTTTCCCTCGACGAGGCCAAAATCCTCATCTCCAGCCAACGGCGGAATCTTCGAAAATCCGTCCCGCTTGAAGAAGACCGTGAGCGGACTCAGCACAAGGTGCAGATGTTTCGTATGCGGAATCAGCGGCAGGAAGACCAGCAGCGCGAATGTGTGTGTCCACCACAGCGCCCTGATCGCAAAGGATCCTTCGGCCGCGAAGAACGCACCGAGGTAGGTCACCATGAGCAGAAGAATCAGGAACGAGATGAACCCAGACTCATAAGAGACCTTCTTCCCCAGCCACACTGGACGGACAAAGAACCGCCGCACAAATAGGCCCGCGATCGAGACCGCGACGAGTAGCGCCCATATACCCGCGAAGATAAAGTAGAATCTCCCGACAATGCTCTCGGGCGGCAGAAACCCGAGCTTCATGCCCACCGCGAAGTGGTTCAGCGACACCAGCGCAAACGCCAGGAACCCCCAGAACACAAATGCGTGGGCAATGCCGGGGGCGGGTCGCTGCTCGATCACCTTGGCTTGGCAAAGTACCTCCCAGAAGAAGTCCCAGACTCGGCGACCCAGCGGATTCAGCGAGAAGTCAGCGTCCTTCTTGGAGCGGAGAACTGTGCGCAGGATGGGCCCAAAGCGGTAGAAGAAAAGTCCGCCTGACGCGAAAATGCACAGCACGAGAAAGGCCATCTCAAGCGCGGAGAAGCGGGTGGGCTCGGCAAAGGTGGCCCGGAGGAAGTGTGCGGGCGGAAGACGCAGATGGCCTTCGGGAACGACAAACAAAGCGAAATATAAAGCGACCATCCGGACCCATCCGCCGGACGACGCCTGTACCCGCGCACCGCCCGTATCACCTTTTTCAGGCGATTACGACTTTAGCAGGAGGCGTAGATGTTCCTCATCAACCGGCAGGAAGCTAGTAGCTGATGAACTCCGTGCTCCCACGGCGTAGACTAAGTCCTCGAAGACCGAAGTAAGCCGCCAGAAGCAGCGTAATCGCATTCCAATAAGCCATGGGGTGCACCCATCCCGGCGAGTACGTGAGGTCCTGACCCGTCCACAGCGTCAGCAGAATCGACACGATGAGGCACTGGAAGCAGATCACCAGGTAGAGCTGTCCGCGGCGGCGGCGCTTGTCCAGCAACTCTACTTCGTCCGGGGTTAGGTTCCGCTCATACGTGCTCAGCAGCATGTTGGCCATCGGCTTGTTCTCTCCTGCGTCGTTACTCTGGTTCTGTAGTCTGGTTCAGCTTCATTAAATCACAGCTTTTGTGCAAAATGAGTGGCTTGGCGTCCGGCGCAGTCGAAACGGGAGCTCTGTCTACGCAGCGGAGCATAACTGAATGGTCATTCATTCGTAAAATGCTGGGCCGGTTTAAATGAAAGCGACCGACTGAATGCTGGTGACGTCGAAGCGCTTTCGGCAGCGGATATTTTTGCATGCGAGCATGTCGTCCCGGCGCACCATGTAGCTCTGAGCCTTGGCAAAGCGGGCACGGTCCCGGTCGTCTGCTCCGCGCGGGAGCTGCGCCTTCTTCCGGCGGACGAGCCAGCCCACTTCGTATTCTCCGGGCTGGCCGCAGTGCGGACAGGTCATCGTGTGCGTTCGTTGTTCGGGCCGTTCGTCAAAAAAATCGCGTTCTTCCATGCTGGTCGTCTCCCCTTGATGCTGGCGCGAGGTGGTTGGTTCACGCCTCCAACATCTTAGGCCTCCTGTGCGCGACAGTGAAGTAGGGGATAATGACGTTGTTGCGGCAAGAAAGTGCTATGAAGAAAGCAAAAAAGAGGGTGTTCTCGATCGTGAAGGCAATCAAGTCGAACGCGCGGGACCGCGTCGGTTCACCGCCGCCAGAACGTGTCATTCCCGACCCGAAGCAAAAGCTCGCCGCCAGGCCGAAGCACAAAGAAACGCTCGCCGCCCTGCTGCAGAAGAGCGACAGCGATCTCTAAACTGACAACAGGCGCCCTTCTGTTTGTCTTTCCCGAAGGGAATCTGCGTTGGAACGGGTCACATCACTGGCGAGGCCGTTCCAGATTCTACGTCTGACCTGGTCTTTTATAGGCACGGCTTCAGCCGTGCGACGAAGATTCACAGTAACGCGGCTTCAGCCGCCGAGGCACATCTATGAAGACCGTTCGAAGGATCGCCGCCTCAATTTTTGCTGTCACGCTCTCCGCACTCGCCCCCGCGCAAACCATCCAGGTTAGCAAAGATAACCGCACCATCGCGATCACCACGACCGACCAGGCCGAAGCCGTCGCTGACCGCGCCGTGGTCTCCATTGGTTTCACCACCTACGGCACCGATCAAGACCAGACCTACGCCGACGCCTCGAAGATCTCGAACGCCATCATGAAATCGCTCAAGGGCGCAGGCATTCAGCCCGAGGCGATCGAAAGCACCGAACAAAACCTCTCCGCAATCGATGACAACGACAAGGTTCGCTACAGCAAGGGCATTCGATTTGTAGCTTCGCAATCCTGGTCGGTTACGGTGCCGGCAAAGGACGCGGCGGAGACGCTTCATCTCGGCATAATTGCAGGAGCGAACAATAGCGGCTCGATGGATTGGCAGCTAACGGACGATCAGGCGCTTGAGTCTGTTGCCGCCACCAAAGCTCTCGTCCACGCGCAGCAGATAGCCGAAGGTATGGCGAAGGGATTGAAGGTAAACCTGGGGCCGCTGGTATACGCGAGTAATGAAGCTCCTTCAAGGGCCGTAATGATGAAGGCTGATCGTTTTTCGGCCGGCGGCCTCGAGCAGAAGGATAGCGACGTAAAGCCACTTTCGATTAGTCCGGCGAAGATCACGAAATCGGCCACTGTCTACGCCGTCTTCTCCCTCCAGTAGCCCGGAAACGCGCCCGCATCCTGATTCCGCTAAGCTAAAAGCATGAATCAGGATGTAGCACTTGCCATCTTTGAGTTTGTCGTCCTTCTCCTGGCGATCTCGATCCACGACTCAGCGCAGGCGTGGTTCGCCGCTCACATGGGCGACCCGACGGCGAAGATGCTCGGCCGCATCAGCCTGAACCCTCTAAAGCACTACGACCTTCTCGGCACCATCATCTGGCCGGCGATCTTCATCTTTCGCAGCCCGATCGTGCTTGGCTGGGGCAAGCCCATCCCGGTGACCTCTCGCAACTTCCGCAAGGCTAAGGACGAGATGCTCGTCTATCTCACCGGCCCAATTGCGCATCTCGTTGCGGCTGCCGTTTGTCTCGTCATTCTAATCGTTATGAAGCATGCAGTTCCCGGTACGGCCGCGTCATTGATCCCTGCAATACGTCTTGCGGGTCGTGATCCCATGGTCTCGACGCTCGACTTGCCGCCCGTCTTCCCGATCCTGCTCTTCCTCTACTACGGGGTGCTGGTCAACCTGCTGCTCTTCGCCTTCAACCTCGTCCCGCTTCCGTCGCTTGACGGCGGCAAGGTGCTGCGCCACTTCCTTCCCTACAATGCGCAGAAGACCTACGACGGCATGGCCTTCTACCTGATGATCGCGTTCTTTTTTCTCGGCTTCGGGATCATCAATGCGATCTTCCAGCCGCTGCTTGGAATCTTCAACACGCTGCTGCTGGCGGTTTAGCCGGAGGCAGTCATTTACCATTGCTGCTGAGGCACACTCAGCACGCAATGACCACTCCGAACACCGATTTACAAGAAACTTCAGCAGAAACAGCAGAGCGCCCGCGCGTCCTAAGCGGCATGAGACCCACCGGCCGGCTCCATCTCGGCAATTACATGGGAGCGCTCTACAACTGGGTCAAGCTCCAGCGTGAATACGAGTGCTACTTTTTCATCGCCGACTGGCATGCGCTCACGACCGACTACCTGGACACAAGCAAACTAAAAGAAAATGTTCTCGAAGTGGCGCTCGATTTTCTTTCTGCGGGCCTTGATCACGAAACGGTCTTCGTTCAAAGCCACGTCCCTCAGCACGCTGAATTACATGTCCTACTCAGCATGTTCACACCGTTGAGTCTGCTGGAACGCGTCCCAAGTTATAAAGATCAGCAGGAGCAGCTACGGGAAAAAGATCTCGCGACCTACGGGTTCCTTGGCTACCCGCTGTTGCAATCTGCAGATATCCTTCTCTACAAACCGGCCTTTGTGCCTGTCGGCCAAGACCAGGCCTCGCATGTGGAACTGACCCGCGAGGTGGCACGGCGTTTCAACCACCTCTACTCGCCGAAACGCCTCATAGGAACTGATCCTGGTTCGTTGGCTGAAGAACCCGACCCTGCAAATTTGATCTTGCCTGAACCTCAAGTGCTCCTCACCCCTTCGCCAAAGCTGCCGGGCATCGACGGTCGTAAGATGTCGAAAAGTTACGGCAACAGCATCCTGATGAGCGATGACCCCGCAATTGTCAGCGAGAAAATGAGTCGGATGAGCAACGGCGGCCAACGCAATCCCCAGTCGGCGCCGGGAAATCCTGACTGGTGCCCTGTTGGTAACATGCATGCGCTGTTCAGCGAGGCCAGAAATAATCTCTTTATCAGGACCGGATGTGAGACAGCAACCATACCGTGTTCCCAATGTAAGCAAATGGGTGCGCACGGGATCATTCTCAGCCTCGTCAATATTCGAAACAAGCGGGAACGATTGGAGGAAAACCCGGACGAGGTTTGGTCCATCCTCGAGAATGGCGCGAAGCGTGCCTCCGCGCGGGCCGAGCAAACTATGGAGCACGTCCGCAGTGTTATGGGACTGAGCCGGACTCGTCCGGTAAGACCGCAGGCAAGCAAACGTGCATATACTGCCTCTGCCGGTGGCCGCCTAGGACATGACCTGACGATGCATTCCGATTGGTGGGAGATGGAGCAGAGTGTTCGTGCGAGGAACATGCGCGACTACTGGTTGTCAGAGATACTACCGTTCGACGTAAACCTGACTCAAGACTCAGACCGCATCTTTATCAACCGGAAGCGTAAGCGGATTTACGTGACGACATCGCGTGAGAATCGCCCGGATATGTGGGGGTTCGATTCCAAACTTAAGACCTACGAGGTTATGGCGCTTCTATGCTGGGACAGTCTTTTCCGCCTACACGACTTCATTGTTCCGCAAATTGTCTATCAGGGTGCCTGGAACGCTTTGAAGAAAAAGTCGCCAAAGGATGTTGAGGTCGTCTTTTGGGTAAGACGGAGCGCTGGCCAGTTCTATCTTGAGCTGCCGGGTGCGGAGCAGATTGATATCACCGCCTATCGCGGAGATTATAGGCCGGTGAGCTAAATGGACGAGCTCACTCACTCGAACGAGCAGACTTCTAACATCCAGGATGAGGGGACTCCGACGGCTCAGCCGTTTGCGTTAGAGCCGCGGCCCATCCCCGCTCCTGTCCCGGAGCCGAAGAAGAACGCCTCCGCAAGAGATGCCGCCAAGGAGGAGGCCTCGCAGTCTCCCTTCTCCGTCACCGTCGGCCAGGTCTACGACGGGCCGTTCGACCTTCTCCTTGACCTCATCCGCAAGCAGAACATCGACATCTACGACATTCCCATCGCTCGCATCACCTCGCAGTTCCTCGAGTACACGCACCATCTCAAGCAGACCGACGTCGATGCCGCAGGCGAGTTCATTTACATGGCTTCGCTCCTCATCCACATCAAGAGCAAGACCATGCTGCCGCGCGATCCCGGCGACATCGCCGGCGCCGACTCCGAAGATCCGCGCCGCGAGCTTGTCGAGCGCCTTCTCGAGCACGAGCGCTTCAAGGCCGCAGCGCAGATGCTTATGCAGAAACAGCAGATCGAAGAAGCCACCTGGTCGAACCCTGGCATCCGCGAGTTCCGCGACGATGCCGGTGCCGAGCGAGAGATTGCCGCAGACACCGTCGATCTCGTCCGCGTCTTTCAAGACGTGCTCAACCGCCTCCGCCAGCGGCCAGTCCTCAATGTGGATGAAGAGTCCGTCACCGTCGCCCAGATGATCGATTACGTGAAGCGCCGCCTGCTGATGGAAGACAGGCCCGTCTCGCTGCGCAAGCTCCTGCACCAGACGCACTCGGAGCGCGCGCTCATCTGCATGTTCCTCGCAATGCTGGAACTCGTTCGGTTACAGGCCGTGCTGCTCAATCAGCTGTCACAGCTCGGCGACATTCTCATCAAGAAGACCGATAACTTCGACACCCTCTTTGAAGAACAGGCGCAAACCCGCGACGATTGGCGCTGACCCTCGTCACGCGCTGACTCCCGCTGACTCTCGGAGGCGCGACTTCCATGCTGGTTCCTGAATCAGCCAAGAGCGAATTGCTTGTCCTCCCGTAGACAATCGACGGCATTGACATGGCATTCACCTTGCTCTACTTTAGGTTCACATAAGAAAAAACAGGAATGAGTGAGCGTGTCAGATTCCTTCTGGCTACTCCTCAAGGCTCCGCACTCGATTCAGCTCTTGGCTGCAGGAAGGACGACACCCGTCGTTCGTTCTAAGTGATCTTGTGTCGTCCCGTTGTCAGGTCTATAAGCTCTCCCGCTTCGAGCTTGCATTGGCTAAGCAAATCGCTGTTCGCCCCTGACACCAAAGCTGCGGCCCATCTTCGTCATACCCGCGCAAAGTCAACCCTGACGTTGACTCTCTTCCCACAAACTCGCCAGCCCGCCTGACGTTGGGCCAAGCACGCGCTGGCATGCTTATGAAGCTTTCCTACAGCGCGAGAGGCGTCAGCCTCCGTGTACCCGCAGCCCCACGCTTCATCCATTCCTTCCGGAGGAGACTCACATGACCCTGATGCAGCGCTACTCAAAGCGTTTGTCTTTGCTGTTCGCGACGATTCTGTTTGCTTTGCCTGTGCTGTCCGGCGTTTCGCTCACACTTCAGGCGCAGTCGAACTACGGGGCCATCCGCGGCAGCATCTCGGACGCGCAGGGCGCAGCGCTCGCTAAAGCGCAGGTGACGCTTACCTCCGAGGCAACCAGGCTTTCCCGCGCCACCGCATCAAACGGCTCCGGCGAGTACCTCTTCGGTGCCGTCGACCCTGGCACCTACACCGTCACCGTCGATCTGACAGGCTTCCAAAAGCTCGAGCGTAAGGGCGTGGTGGTCGACTCCGGCAACACGATCCCGCTCGACCTTTCGCTGACCATCGGCTCTGAGGCATCGGTAATCGAGGTAAGCGCCTCTGAACCGTTGATCAACGCTGGAACCTCTTACAACGGGCAGCTTATCGACTCCCAGAAGCTGCAAAATCTACCCAATCCGGGCCGCAATCCGTTTCTCTTCTCCAAGCTCGACAACAGCGTTACTGCTGTCGGCGACCCGCGCTTCGTCCGCTTTCAGGACCAGAGCGGTTCATCGACGATCTCGATCGCTGGCGCTCCGATCAGTTCCAACAACTACTCCGTCGATGGGATCCCAATCACCGACTTTTCGAATCGCGCCGTCATTATTCCTTCTATAGAGGCGGTTGACGAAGTCAAGGTACAAGCGAACACGTACGACGGCGAGATTGGCCGCACCTCGGGTGGCATGTTCAACACCACGCTCCATTCGGGATCGAGCACCCTCCACGGCGTGCTTCAGGGCGAGACTCGCCAGACCAACTGGGGCGCCAACCTATTCTTTAACAACCGCACAGCCTATCGGGATCCTGTCACCGGTGTTACTGGGCCGACCACACCGCGCGGCGCTTCCGAGTTCTACAGCTATGTCGGCTCTATCGGCGGCCCGATTCCGCTGCCGAAGAAGCTCGGCGGCAAAGACGAGACCTTCTTCTGGGTCACCGAAGAGGGCTACCGTCAGCGTTCGCCGCTTACCGCTTCAAATGCCTATGTTGTTCCAACGGCGCTTCAGCGCGGCACCTCCGTTGCCGATGCGGGAAACTTCTCCGAGATCGGAACGGTCGTCGGCGGCGCGTGCGCTAGCGGAACCTGCATAAAGAATCCGCTCACCGGAGCGTACTTCGCAAACAACACGATTCCAGCAAATCTTATAAACCCGATCGGCTACAACATCCTCAGCTACTATCCCGCCCCCAACACGGCGGAGACTGGTTACGGCAAGCCGAACTTCTTCGGTACAGATACGCTCGGCGACCGTGCTGATGAGTTCGTCGGAAAGGTCGATCACCAGTTCGGCACGCGCCTCTCATCGGAGTTCTATTACATGCATTACGGCTCAAAGGAACCTGGCGGCAATTCGCTTGAAACATTGCCCGGCAGTTCTTCTTCTTATCTGCTCTATCGCAAGGTTGACGCTGTTGGCATCCAAAACACCTTTACCTTGAATCCCACGACAGTCATTACGGCGGGTTTCGGCTTCAATCGCTTCCCAAACAACACGCTCGACATTAGTAATGGCTTCGACCAGTCCACACTCGGCTTCCCGGCCAGCTACACGAATGCCTTCTCAAAGTCCGGCTTCCCGCAGATCACGACCGACGGCGGCCTCTCGCCTGAAGGCACATCGAACTCCGGGCCGGCCGTCTACTTCTCGCGTAACTTCGTCACGGGCGTTTCGAAAAGCATCGGTAAACACAGCGTGAAGGCGGGGTACGTCTTCCGTGCCATCAGTCTCACCTTTACCAGCCTCAGCACGACCGACGGCACCTTCGCCTTCGACAACACGCTCTCCGGCGCAACTGCGGCCGATCTTCTGCTCGGTTACCCGACCAGCGGCTCACTCATTATCCCTGCAAAGCTCGCCATCACCACGAAGTACAACGCCATCTATGCCCAGGATGACTGGCGCATCATGCAGAAGCTGACCCTCAACCTTGGTCTTCGCTACGAGCATGAGCCTGGCGTGAATGAGCGCAATAATCACTATTCCGTCGGCTTCGACCGCACCGCCACCTATAACGCCTTCAACAGCACAGTCCCGGCAACCGGGGGCATCGAGTTCGCCGGCCAGAACGGCTATGCCACCGCGACCGGCAGCACTGCGAACAAGTGGTCTCCGCGCGTTGGCTTTGCCTATTCGATGAACGAGAAGACGGTGATCCGCGGTGGCTATGGTCTCTTCTACCAACCAATCGTCTATAGCGGCTCGGCCTCCTACGCTCCCGGTTACGTATTGACCAACAGCATCCCGACCCAAAGCGGTGTTCCCACGATCAGCCTCAGCAACCCCTATCCGAACCTCAGCACCACCGCCTCCGGCAGCAGCTTCGGCCTCAGCACCAGCATCGGAAGCAGTCTTACCATCATCGATCAGAGGCGTAAGGCGCCACTTTTTGAGTCCTACTCTGCGGATATCCAGCGCGATCTGCCCTGGGGTGTCGCCCTGAAGGTCGGCTACGTTGGCGGCCATAGCCGCAATCAGCCCGATGCGTTGAACATCAATCAGCTCGCGGATGGCAACTACAGCCAGGGAACAGCGCTCGATACCAAGGTCACAAACCCCTACGCCGGTCTCGGCTTCTGGAGCATCGGCAAGCAGTCCTACAACCAGACCATTCGGCCCTTCCCGCAGTTTCAGTCCATCACGGACTCAGAGAGCGTCGGCTACTCCAACTACAACGCCCTCGACATCAAGGTGCAGAAGCGCTTCAGCCAGGGCTTCACGCTGCTCGCTGCCTTCACCTGGGCCTCAAACTGGGACAATATCTGGGGTGCCAGCGACACGCTTAACCCCGGCAACACCGGCCCCCAGGACTCCTATAACTTGAAGCCAGAGTACTCTCGCGCCATCAACGACATTCCCAGGCGCACCACCTTCGCCACAACCTATGAACTTCCCTTCGGCCATGGCAAGCTGTTGCTCGGCGGGGCGAACCGCTGGCTCGACTATGCGGTCGGGGGTTGGCGGTTCAACGACACCATGATAATTCAGGATGGCGGTCCGCTGCCGATCACGCAGTCCACCAACGTCAACTCGGCCTATGGCAACACCACCACGCGGCCATCGCTGTTAGGTGGCGTTCAGGCCTGCTACAGTGGAGCGCCGGAAGGTCGTCTCAACTCCTACTTCAACGCCGCAGCCTACGCTACCACACCCAAATACGCCTACGGGACCGCGGCCCGCACCAGCAACTGCTATGGCCCGGGCTACCTCAACTCCGACCTCTCGCTCAATAAGAACTTTAAGTTCGGCGAGCGCTACAACGCAGAGTTCCGCGCAGAGGCCCTCAATGCCTTCAACACGCCGGAGTTCAACGGTCCCAACCTGTCGATCGGCAACGCCGCGGCCGGCCAGATCACCGGCACACTCGGCTTTCCGCGCCTTGTGCAGCTAGGAGGCCGGTTCACTTTCTAGCCCGCTTCTTCTCGCATCGCAGCCTCATCAATTCCCAATCCTCCGCAGACCAAAGCGGCGGGTTGGGAACCGCTGCTTTCCCGGGAGGCCGATTCCCTATAAGCTAGAGGTTTCGTGCTTTCCCCTGCACGAACTTTTCTATGCGCGCCCTGATCCTCTCCGACATTCACGCAAACCTCGAAGCGCTCACCGCTGTACTGGCTGCGGCGGGACCTTACGATCAGCTGTGGAACCTCGGGGACGTGGTCGGTTATGGCGGCAGTCCCAACCAGGTGATCGAGATTATCCGTCCGCTCTCGCATCTGGTGGTACGCGGAAATCACGACCGCGTTTGCTGCGGCACAGCTTCAGCAGTTGGTTTCAACCCGGTGGCCCGGGCAGCAGCGCTGTGGACACAGCAGGAACTCACTCCCGCGAATCTCGAATGGCTCAAGGCGTTGGAGCGAGGCCCGATCCTTCCAGCAAGACTGTCCACGCAGGATCCCGACGTTAGCTGCGTCCACGGCTCCCCGTTGAACGAGGATCAATACATACTCAGCATGAGGGACGCCTGGGCGCCGCTGCAGCAGATGACCGCCGAATTCACCTTCTTCGGCCACACGCATGTGCAGGGCGGCTTTTCTCGCAACGGCAGCGAGTGGCACGAGATCCGCCCCGCATATCGCTCACGCAACGAAGCTGGAAGCTGGACCATCCAGATGACACCCGGAACTCACCATCTGGTTAATCCGGGTTCGGTGGGCCAACCTCGAGACTACGACTGGCGTGCAGCCTATGCGCTCTATGACTCCACTGCTGCCGAGATCACCTACCATCGCGTCCCGTACGATCTGACCGCGTCTCAGGGAAGGATCCTCATGGCCGGACTGCCCGAGAGGCTTGCGGCTCGGCTGCGCGAAGGCCGATAGCTGTGGCCCCGTGCTGCGTCAAAACTGGAAGTAAATGAACGGCCTGTACCCGAGCGGCAGCATCGAGATCGCAAGCGCCCAGGCCGCGCCGTAGATCAGCGCGAATCGCGGTAGAGAGAGGCGGCAGATCCTGCCACTTACGTCCCAGCGCCGCATCAGCAGCTGGATCAGCAGCAGTACCGGCCCAATGGCCAGCAGCCACGCCGGAATCGTCTGCGAGCCTCCTTGGTCGAGAAGCAGATAACGCCTGACCATCAGGGCAGCCGTTCCAAAGGTCGGCGCACGGAAGAGAATCCATGTCAGGCAGACAAACTGCAGCGTCAGGAACCAGCTCGCCAAGCGCCGCCACGGCTTCTGCGATGGATGTGGCGGGAAGTGCTTGCGAAACTCCTGGTGGATCACCTGTGCCGCGCCATGGGCTCCACCCCAGGCTACGAAGGTCCAGGCCGCGCCATGCCACAAGCCGCCGGCAAGCATCGTGATCAGCAGGTTGCGATAGACAAGGATGCGGTACTTCATTCTTCCGCCGCCAAGCGAGAAGTAGATGTAGTCCCTGATCCATGTCGAAAGCGAGATGTGCCATCTCCGCCAGAAGTCCTGGATCGAATCGGCGAGGTATGGCGCGTCGAAGTTCAGCACCAGCTTGTAGCCAAGCATCGCCGCGACGGCGATCGCCATATCCGAGTAGCCGGAAAAGTCGCAGAAGATCTGGATCGTATACATCCAGACTGCATTGATCGAGGCTGCGCCCGCGTAACTCGCAGGATGATTAAAGACTTGGTCGACAAACGGCGAGACGTTATCGGCGATGCAAACCTTCTTGATATATCCCAGCAGGAAGAGGTACATCGCAGACTTTACTTCATCGAGCGAGACCGTTCGCACCGAGGCCATCTGCGGCACAAAGTACTTCGGCCGTACGATCGGCCCGGCCACCAATTGCGGAAAGAAGGAAGAGAACATCAGGTAGTCGCGCAGGCTGGAGACAGCAGAAATCTCGCGCCGGTAGACATCGATCGTGTAACTCAACGATTGAAAGGTGAAGAAGCTCACGCCAACGGGAAGGATGATTCGAATGGTCGGCTCATCAAGCTTGAAGTGAAGCGCCCCGGCCGCCGCAATCGCGCTGTTCACAAAGAAGTGAAAGTACTTGAAGACGCCAAGCACGGTAAGGTTCATCGCAATGCTGGCAGTTACAAACAATTTTCTTCGGCGATGTTCCTCGCTATTCGCGATGCGCAGCGCGAACCACCAGTCGGCCGCGGAGATTACGCACAGCATCACCGCAAAGCGCCAATCCCAGCTACCGTAAAAATAATAGCTGCAGAAGAGCACAAACCACTTGCGAAGATTGTTCGTTCGAAGCGACCAGTAGACCAGCAGCACAATCGCAAAAAAAACGAAGAACCGCAGCTCGACAAAGAGCAATCTAGCCTCCGCACCTGGGTGCGCCGCCGTGCGCGGCATACCACCGCTTCAGATCGTCCGCAGCCAATGCCGAAGCTATCGCCGCACCGCGCTCGTTCAAGTGAGCTTCGTCATGCCACAGGTCCGCCTTGTAGAGCTGCGGATAGCGATCTGGCCGCGCGAGGTCCACAATAGGCACCTCCGTGCCGGCTGCATCGAGTTGATCAGGATAGTCGTTGCTCAGCTTGAGATCGCCAACACTCGGCATCACGAGGTACGCAAAGGCGAGATTTCTGACCGGACTCGCAGCTGCGATCTCCGTGACGAGCTCACCGTTGCCAGGAGTTGTTGCTGCAGGCTTAAGCTGCGCCCGTCGCGGCCCGGAGGCGATCTCATCTGCAATCGCGACTTCGCTTGCAGGATTCTCGAAGCCGATCTCCTGCCCGCGCCGGTCATTCTCTGTCTCGCGTGCAATCCTGGCCTGATCGAGAGACGGCGCAAAGATCAGGTTACTCAGCATACCCACGTTCGTGTAATGAAGACCCATCGCTAACAACGCAAACCCAGTGCGCCCCAAGCGCTGCTGAAACGTCATCCCGGGTTCTACAAGGTGGCTGATGAACAGCGCCGTCTTCCAGTCATAGATGTCAATGGCACGCGGGTGAACAAGGTGGTCCGGGGTGAAGTTTGCGCCTGCATTTAACTCAAGCATCACCAGGCAGTTGTGGCTGCCGTCCCGCGGAATCTGCAGGTGCCGCACAAATTCGAGCGCCATCGCCCGCTGCTCTGCTTGGCTTCCTCCGGCCACGGCAAGGTTCTCAGAACGCGTCTCAAGCGGCGACCCGGCAAGCTCGCCGTCGAACGCTTCCGGATTAAAGCCATTGTGAACATGGCTCGACCCGAAGGCAGCCGACTCTACCCTGCCCTTCATCTGATCTAGGATGGCCAGCTTTTCGCTGCGAATGTCGGCATGAAGACGTAATGGACTGCGAATCGCTGCATGGATTGTGGCCGCCACCGCCACAAAGCCTAGAGCAAACATACCCAGGGCCGCAAAGACCTCCCCAATACCCGGATTTTTTTCAGAAATTGGCATAGTTCGAGCCGGCGCTGGCTGATCGAAGTTTGCCCGATTATACAGTCGCGCATCGTCCTTCGAACTTCAACAAACCTCAGTCAAATCGGTCTTTTGCGTCGCCTTTCGGCGCTTCCAATGGCAGAGTTTTCACGAAAACACGGTAAACTAGAGAACTACTATGATTTCAGTATCCAATGTCACCATGCGGTACGGCTCGAAACTGCTCTTCGAGGACGTCTCCGTCACCTTTACCACTGGCCGCCGTTATGGCCTGACCGGGCCAAACGGCGCCGGCAAGTCCACCTTCATGAAGTGCCTCACCGGCGAGATCGATCCGCAGAAGGGCACGGTCGTGCGCCCTCGCAAGATCGGCGTCCTCTCTCAGGACCAGTACGCCTTCGATGCGTACCGCGTCATCGACACTGTAATTATGGGAAACAAGGCGCTCTGGGCCGCTCTTGAAGAGCGCGAGATCATCTACAACAAGCCCGAGATGACCGACGAAGACGGCTCGCGTCTGGGCGAACTCGAAGGCATCGTCGGCGACGAAGACGGCTACGAAGCCGAATCGAACGCGGCCGTCCTCCTTCAAGGCCTCGACATCCCTGACGAACTCCATGAGCGCAAGATGTCCGAACTTCAGGGTGGCCAGAAGGTTCGCGTCCTGCTCGCTCAGGCACTCTTTGGTAACCCGCAGGCACTGCTGTTGGATGAGCCGACGAACTATCTCGACCTCGAATCTATCCACTGGCTGCAGGATTTCCTGAACCGCTACAACGGCACAGTCATCACGATCTCGCACGATCGTCACTTCCTGAACAATGTCTGCACCCATATTGCCGACATCGACTACGAGACCATCATCACCTACAACGGCGGCTACGATGACATGGTGCTGCAGAAGACCAGCATCCGCACCCGCATCGAGAGCCAGAACGAACAGCGCGAGAAGAAGATTGCGCAGTTGAACGACTTTATCGCGCGGTTCTCTGCCGGTACGCGGTCGAGCCAGGTTAATTCGCGCAAGAAGGAAGTAGAACGTCTTGCCACAAGTGAACTTGCGCGCTCGAACATAGCGCGTCCATACATTGCCTTCAAGATGGAGCGTCCTTCAGGCAAAAATGTGCTCGAATTTGAGCACGTGAATAAGTCCTACACGCAGAAAGACGGCAAGGTTGAGCATGTCATCAACAACTTCTCCGCCGCCATCTCGCGTGGAGACAAGGTCATCCTGATGGGCCGCAACGGCCAGGGAAAGACCACGCTGTTGAAGGCTCTCCTTGCGAACGGTCCTGGAGTTGACGAGAAAGATGTTTCCATCGATTCGGGCAGCGTCAAGTGGGGCCACGAGGCGCAGATCGGCTACTTTGCGCAGGATCACAAAGGCTCGATCCAACTCGGCATGACTGCCTCAGACTGGCTGCACCAGTTCGATCCCCAGGCCACCAAGGAAGACATTCGTGGCATCCTCGGGCAGATGCTCTTCAAGGGTGAAGAAGGTCTGAAAAAGACGGATGCGCTCTCGGGAGGCGAAGCTGCGCGGCTGCTCTTCTGCAAGATCATGCTGCAGAAGCCCAATGTCCTCGTGCTCGACGAACCAACCAACCACCTGGATCTTGAAAGCATCAACGCTCTCAATCAGGCGATCCAGAAGTACGAAGGAACCGTCTTCCTCGTCACCCACGATCAGGACCTCATCGAAGAGGCAGGAACGCGCATCTGGCACTTCGAGGGCGGCCCCACTCACTTCGCGATCACCGACCACAAGGGCCCTTACGAGGAGTACCAGCAGCAGCTTGCAATGGCTTCGAAGTAAGTACTTGCAAGGCTGCGGCCGCGGGTAAGTATCAAGTGAATTACCGGTAACGTTACCGCGCAGGATTGGCCGCACTTCACAGACCGTGGCGTAGAGGAAGTAACTGAATGCCCAAAACAGAACAAGAACCTTCTCGCGGCAACAACGTGCTGGGACAACCGATAACGACCTGCGGCTGCGATCCGATGACCGGCTTTTACCGCACTGGTTGCTGCGAGACTGGGCCGGACGACCTCGGCGTTCACACTGTCTGCTGCATCGTCAATGCTGCTTTTCTAGGCGCTTCCAAAGCCCTCGGCAATGATCTCTCCACACCGATGCCCGCCTATGGCTTTCCTGGCCTGAAGCCTGGCGACCGCTGGTGCGTCTGCGCCGCGCGCTGGCTCCAGGTCCAGCAGGCAGGAGCCGCCTGCCCGGTAGTGCTCGAAGCGACACACGAGAACACGCTGAAGATCGTTCCCTTCGAACTCCTTATCCAGTACGCTGTAATCCCGGAACAACTGCACTAGGAAGTGCTCACCGGTGGCACTCGAGCGTCCCCGATCCCCACCGGCTAGATCGCTATCAGGCATTAGGTTTCTCCAACATACTTCCGGCAATCTCGGTGCAATGCGTGCAATACCCTGCTCGTCCACGTAGGCATTCGCTTCGTACTCTCGTTTGCTCACAGGACAGAAGTCCGCAACACTCCTGCCTTTCTTGTTTCCCGCGCGATCGCCGCGCTTCTCTGCTAAATACATTAACACTATGTGACTAAAGTCTCTTACCAAGAGGCTCTGCGAGTAGTTGGGCAAAATTGCGGAATTCGGGAATTTAATTCCTATTGCCGCAGGCCATCGCCCGCATTAGCCTGAACACAGACAAATAATCCACAATCAATTTCCACCGAGCTGACATGACACTTGCGCTGCACTGCATGCGTCTTCCAGCCCTAACCTGAACAAAATGGTCCGTACTTGCTCCTGTATTCACTTGCAGCAACAAATCGGAACATCCGACTAACTTCTCTCAGCATGCATTAGAGATGTTCTTAGGCGCCGACACATCAGCGCAATCCGGTGGCCACTGATAATTCGCACGGAACATTCTTTAGTCCTAACACCTTCGTGCAGCTTTATACGGCTATTCAGCCATTCTCCACACAAGGTTGCCGACTTAGCATTCCGCTAGAGACCGAAGAACGTTCCTTGCAGCAATGCTTTATTTTCCGCAGGCCACGACCAGAGCAGCTGATTTTTCACTGGCGCTGACCCTGAAATACTTTTAGCTGAATTTCAACTTTTTCTCTCGGAGCCCTCCCAAATGCTGACTTCAGGTAAGAACAAGAAGCCACTTCAAAACCTCCTAGGAATCGTCTCAACAGCCCTCATTACTCTGGCTTTTTCGACTTCTTCTATCGCTCTCGCGCAAAGCAACACATCCACCCCCACAACAATCAATATCTCTGACACGCCAAAGCTGACGAACGCGCAGCGCCTTGGCGTAAATCTTGGAACCCAGAACTTCTGGGACTCAGGGATCATCATGCGGAATCTTTCGTTCCGCAATCCCGGCTTTGAAGCCGAGACCTGGCAGTCGACTCTGCATTGCAAGGTAGTGACCTCGACCTCCTGCACAGATGACAACGCTTATAACTACTGGCCAGCAAACTTTCTGAAAGGCGCGACTGCGTCCTTCATCGTTGGACCGGCTGCCGGCACTTCGGCAACTGTCACCAGCAACACTGCCGCAAAGATCGGAGCCGTAGGCCTCACAATGCAATTCTCCGGGCTCTCGGTTGCTCCGTCCGCCGGTGACTTTCTCGTCGTTCGCATGAACGTTCCCGGAAATCCCCTCGCCGGCTGGTGGACACAGTCTGGCGGTGGCGCGACCTTCGCCGTCGATACAACGGATCTCTCGCCCAACACCCCTGGCAAGCAGGCTGTTGCCGTCAATGCCTCCGGGTCGGGCCAGTCGGCCTCTATCTTCAACTTCGATGACGGCAGCGCCGGCAAACAGTTCCTCCATCTCAGCGGAACCTATACGGTGTCTTTCCGCGCCAAGGGCACGGGCGGCAGCAACCAGGTCAAGATCCTGCTCTCGCGCAGTGTGACCGGAGCAACGGAAAACTTCTGGAGCACCACGGTCAACCTGACCAATGGCTGGAAGGACTATAGCTACTCCTTTCAGATTACCAACGATACGACGAAGTCCGGTTCGATCGGCCTCTCGTTCGGTGTAGCCGGAAGCTCCATGTTGATCGACGACGTTGCCTTTACGGAAGCGGCCAGCGACGACAATCCTACTGCCTACCGCAACGCCGTGGTTGAGGCGCTTAGAGACTTGCATCCCGGCAGCCTCCGCTACATGGATACCGGTCTCAACTGGGGCAGTTCGATCGATAACCTCCTCGCCCCCGACTTTGCCCGCACGCGATCCGGCTACAACACCGGCAGCTCTGAAATAGATGACATCGCGATGGGTCTTCACGACTTTCTCGTGCTCTGCAAGGCCGTTGGTGCCGACCCCTGGTTCACCATGCCGACCGGCATGACAACGCAAGAGATGTCCAACCTGATGGACTACTTCGGCGGCTCGACGTCCACCGCCTATGGAGCCAGGCGTGCCGCACTCGGCCAAGCTACCCCATGGACCTCTGTCTTCGGCCAGATCCATCTTGAATTCGGCAACGAAGTCTGGAACACCGGAAACGGTGGCGCAAACATCGCCGATCCCGTCTCTTACGGCAAGCGCGCCAACGTCATCTTTGGAGTCGCCAGGGCGTCCTCTTCCTACAACGCCAGGTCCTTTGACCTCGTCGTTGACGGATTCGAAGCCGTACCCTACTGGACGCAGCAGGTACTGCAGAACTGCTCAACCTACGACACGGTCAGCACTGCAAGCTACAACTTCGACATCTTCGACGATACGTCCTCGACCGAGGCCATCTTTGGCCCCATGCTCGCGGAGCCGGAGTTCACGAACAGCACTGCCGCAGGCCTTACGAACGAGCAGGCTGTAGCTGCGGCGACCGCAGGCCCCAAGCCCGCGAAACTCGCCGTCTATGAGACCAACGTCGGAACCATCACTGGCTCGGCCACACAGGCGCAGGTGCAAAGCACGGTGCCGTCGGTCGCTGCCGGCATCTCGGTCGCAGCAAACATGCTTCTCGCCCAGCGCGACCTCGGCGTCACGGTGCAGCATATGTTTGCGCTTGAGGGCTACAGCGCTCCGTTCTACCCCAAGACTCCCGGCTCCGCCGGTGCTGCTACATCGAGCCCCATTTGGGGAACGGTCATCGACATGGGCGGTGCTACCAATCTGCGACGCCCCATGTTCCTGTCGGAGCAGCTGGCCAACACAGCCATCCTTCCGACTTTGCTTTCCAGCTCCCAGACCGGCTTGAACCCCACCTGGAACCAGCCATTCAGCACCAACGACAACTTCGCCCTCCCCGCAGCCCACTACATCCAGAACATCACCTATACGGATGGCACAACGCTCAACATTGTGCTCTTCAACATGAGCCGCACCAGCGCTCTTCCGGTGAACTTCGCCGGCCTCAATGCTCCCATGGGGACCGCGACCAAAACCGTCCTCACTGCCCCCACGCTCACCGCAACGAATGAGAATGCGGAGAACGTCAAGATCGTCAGCAGCTCGCAGTCGCTCACGGCCAACACGGTCCTCTCGCTTCCTCCCTTCTCGATGACGGTCTTGAGCCTTCCGAAACCAATCGTTCCAATCCAGGTTTACGCCGTTACCAGCTCCTGCACAAGCAAATCGCTCTCATCCAATGGCACCGCGGCCTGCACCGCTACAGTCACCGGCCAGGGCAAGTACAGCACTGACGTAACCTGGTCGGCGGTGTACGGCTCCGTTTCGAGCAACGGCAACTATACTGCTCCTGGCTCCTACCCGGCGAGCGGTAAGGATGTTGTAACCGCAACTGCGGTAGGCGACCACACGAAGACCGCCAGCTTCACCATCGCAATCCAACCGGATGCCGTCACCGGCATCGCCGCAACCTGCCCGGCATCGACTCTCGGCCAGGGCAAATCAGTTTCCTGCGCCGCAGTCGTAACCGGAACCGGCGGCTTCAGCAGCAACTACACTTGGTCTGCTTCGGTCGGCACGATCACCCCGGCAGGCGCTTTTACCGCACCGATCACCGGAACATCGGCGACGCTGATCGCAACCAGCAAGCAGGATCCGAGCAAGTCGAGCAAGGTCACCCTTGCGTTGACCCCCGTGTTGAACCTGGGACCAATCACCTCTACTGTGACAGGCACCACTGCCACCCTTAACTGGACCGTCAACATGCCCGCCAACAGCGCTATCGCATACGGCCCAACCGCTGCAATGTCGCTGAGCACGAACTACAACCCCTCTACCAACCAGAACGTCAGCATCACGTTGACAGGTCTGAAGCCCTCCACCACTTACTACATGCATCCGTACTCCTTCAACGCCACGCAGGTAGCGAACGGTGCCACCGTCGTGACCACCGCAAGCAGCACTTCTACCGTAACCGGTGTGACGGTCAGCTGCCCGGCTACATCGCTTCTGCTTGGAGCCTCCGCAGGATGTGCCGCGAAGGTGACTGGAACTGGCAGCTACTCCTCTGGAGTAACCTGGTCGACGTCTCTGGGCTCAATCAGCGTGACGGGTGTGCTTACCGCGCCTCTCAGCCTGCTGGGAACATCCATCACCGTCAAGGCAACCAGCGTTCAGGACCCAACCAGGTCCGGAACTGCTGTCATCTCTCTCAGCCAGTCTTCTTCAATCACCGCTGTCTCTCTCGCTTGCCAGGCAACGTCTCTCGCTGGAGGCGGAACCACCACCTGCACGCCCACGGTAACGGGTAGCGGCAGCTTCTCGAAGTCGGTCACCTTCTCCACCTCGGCGGGAACCATAACCTCAGGTGGTGTCCTGACCGCTCCCACAACCGGCACGTCCGTCACGGTCAAGGCAACCAGCGTTCAGGACCCAACCAAGTCCGCAACCGCTGTCATCGCCCTCTCCTCCAAGCTGAGCATGAGCTCGGTCACCTCCGTAGTCACGGATACGACGGCGGTCCTTTCATGGACAGTCGACATGCCGGCAAACAACGGGGTCTCCTACCGAGCAGCCTCGGGTGCCAGCGGCATTACGCCCTACGTCCAGGCCCAGACCGCCAACCCCCGGATCACCTTGACCGGGCTGCAACCCTCAACCACCTACACCGCCTCGGCCTTCTCCTTCAATGGAAGCCAGACGGTCGCCACACCCGTCACCTTCACGACCAAGAGTGCCTCAACGACAGTCACAATCGTGGCGGTCAGCTGCGCTTCAACTACCCTGGCAGCTGGCAAGTCCACTGCCTGCACCTCGGCCGTTACCGGAACCGGCAACTTCTCCGCGGCGGTCACCTGGTCGACCAGTGCCGGAACCATCACAAGCGCCGGAGTGTTGACGGCGCCCACAACCGGAACGTCGGTGGTCGTCAAGGCCACCAGCGTTCAGGACCCCACCAGGTACGCAACCAGGACCGTTACCGTTACACCGCTGGCCTCAATCAGCGGTGTGACGGTCTCCTGCTCGGCAAGCAAACTGTCTGCCGGCAGCTCTACACCCTGCGTCGCGATCGTCGCCGGAACCGGCAGCTACTCCAGCGCGGTAACCTGGTCGACCTCAGCCGGATCCATCTCAACCACCGGTCTTCTGAAGTCCCCCACATCCGGAAACTCGTTGACCGTCAAGGCCACAAGCGTCCAGGATCCAACCAAGTCCGCAAGCGAGACCATCGCCCTCACAGCGCAGTCATCGATCAGCAGCGTCACCATCGAGTGCCCCAAAAAGGAAATGTCCTACAGCGCCAGCATGTCCTGCGGCGCTTACATCCAGGGAACGGGCACCATGAACACCGCAGTAAGCTGGACAGCCTCGGCTGGATCGGTGAACTTCGCTGGCGTCGTAACCGCTCCCGCAACCGGATCGTCACTCACCCTCACCGCGACGAGCAAGCAGGACCCAACAAAGTTCGCAACCTCGACGATCGCACTTTCAAGCCCGCAAAATCTGAAAATTCTGAATCCCACTTTTTTTGCGACTCCTACAACTATCGTGGTATCCTGGACAGTTACAGAGCCTGCACACAACGGAGTCGACTACGACAAGGGTCCAGGCACCCCCTGGGCCACCACACCCTACCTCCTGAAAACCACCACCACCCCCAGCTTCACCTTTACCGATCTGAAACCGGGAACCACCTACCAGGGCATCATCTTCTCTTTCACCGACGCCGGCGAAACGGTCACTCAAAATGTAACTGTGTCGACGCCATTGAAATAAACGTAGTCCAACCCCGGCCAGACCGGGCTACAACGAAAGAGATGCCTCCGTCACCCGACGGAGGCATCTCGCTTTAACAGATTTCACTTCGCCATCGCACTCTCAGAAGACTTCGTCTACGGCCCGGTCGAAATCTTCATCCTCCGGAACCAGGCCAGTTCCGGCGTCCATCGCCGATGCTGCTTCGCATCGCTCAGGATGGCATTGGGAATCCTCCAGACGTCCTCCCTTGCCGTCCGGCCATTTGCACAGCTCGCCAGGCCGAGCATCGCATACGAAGTTGCTCGGCTCGTCAAAGTAACTGCATGCGTAGTCGAGTGGCGCCATCGCTTGTCCTGGCTCCCGTGGCAGACATCTGTTCTCTTCACAGCCATCCTCGCTCTTGACCGATGTGCACAGATCAAGATACTGCGGCTTCCTTGCGCTGTCATTCCCGCCATTAAGACTTCGTCGCTTGGAACTTACGCTGACTCCGCAGAGTTTCAGGTGTTCTTCCAGGAGAGACAATGCCGCGGCGGGAGATGTGGCAGTATCGAGTGAGCTTCCCTCTGGGGCAGCCAGTCGCGAAAGAAAGCTCTAAGTTGCGAGACCGGTTCAATGAGTCAGGAGGCATTTTGAGCAAGAGACAAAGGATTGCTGGTGCGGCTGGAATTGTCCTGCTGGCACTGGTCGGAGCTCTCCTCCTCGCGAGCCGCAGGCTGCGCTGGCCCTTGGTCACCATGTTCGCTGCCGCTCCGCAGACCGCCATTCCGCAAGGGCCAACCGTCATCCATGTAAGCCAGACCGTCCTCCGCAAGAACGTAATCCGGCTCGGCATGAACCTGGGCAACGAGGACTACTACGATTCGCAGCAACTCCTGAAGAATCTCGTCAGCCAGAATCCCGGGTTTGAAGGAGAGCAGTGGCAGTCCGTGCTTCGATGCGGCAAACCCACAGCAACCTCCTGCACCGATGGCGAGAACGATGGTTCATGGCCGGATGGATTTCTAGACGGCGGCTCCTACGAGATCCTCACTGGAGCTGCCGCCGGACAGACCGGGGCAATTCTTCACAGCACCGCTGCCAGCAGCAGCGTCGGGACAACCATCCAGTTCGCACCAATAGCAAAGCTGCCCGCCCCGAACGACTTCATCGCAGTCCGCAAAGTGAGTGCAGGCCACACACTCGACGGCTGGGCCAGTTACGCAGGCGGAGGCGCAACTATATCCGCGGAGTTCAAAGACCTGTCGCCTCGAACTCCCGGAGCTCGCGCGGCACGGATCACAGCCATGGGATCTGGATTCGCCACGCTTTCGACGTCCTTCGATACGACTGGCGGCCACTCCTATGTACAGCTTCGCGGCCCCTATCGCATTCGGTTCCGGGCAAAAGGAGTGGCCGGAAACAGGTCTGTAAACATAAAGCTTCAGCGCCCTGGACCCCTTGGTCAACTCTTCGACCAGACTGTCGTGCTCTCAAGTGAGTGGCAGGATTACACCCTCGATTTCACCGCGAGAGAGACAACCCACGCCGTCGACTCCGTAGGCCTCATCTTCACCGTGAACAATGCTGAAGTGCTGCTCGACGATGTAAGCCTCGAAGAGGCGACTTCAAACGGCACCGCCTTCCGCGATGCCGTGGTTTCGACGCTGCAGCGCCTGAAGCCCGGCGTTCTCCGCTACATGGATAGTGGCCAGAACTTTGGCAGCAGCCTGGACAACATGCTGGCTCCGCAGATGGCGCGTCAGCGAACTGGCTTCAACCGGTATGGCACAGGCACAAGCGATGTTCCGATCGGACTTCACGACTTCCTCGTCCTTTGCGAGAAGCTCGGGACGGAACCCTGGTACACCATGCAACTCGGTATGAGCACCAGGGAGGCTGCCAACCTTCTCGAATATCTTGGCGGCCCGGTCACCACCAGATACGGAGCCACGCGTGCCGCACTCGGACACCCCGTGCCCTGGACACAGACGTTCTCAAAGATCCATCTCGAGTTCGGCAATGAGGCTTGGAACACCGCGCAGCCCGGTGCCTCCATGCGCGACCCCGCCTCTTACGCGCAGCGGACCACAACCATCTTCCAGACCATCCGCACCTCTCAGTGGTACTCTCCGGAGCGCTTCAACCTCATCGCCAACACCCAGGTGAACGTCGTTTGGTACACCGGCGAACTGCTCAAGAGCATGCAGGGTGAGGACACCATCAGCATCGCGCCTTATCACTTCAACACCTTCGACGATGACAGCTCGATCGAGAACATCTTCGGTCCCATGTTCGCCGAGCCTCAGTTCCTCAGCGATACAGTGGAGGGCTATATCCATCAGCAGGCACACGCCGCGGTCGTCGCCCCGCATCCCGCGCATTTAGCGGTTTACGAAACCAATATGGGTGCGACCAGCGGCACCGCCACGCAGGCAAGCGTGAACTCGACCATTCCCTCGGTGGGCGCCGGCATCTCCTCGATCGAGCACATGCTCCTCATGCTGCGCGACCTGAACGTAACCGTGCAGAACACCTTCCAGATCGGCGGCGGCAACTTTCATTTCAACAACACCGCCGGTAAAGATAACAACGAAACTGTTCCCATCTGGGGGGTAGTCGTCGACATGGGCGGACCTACAAACCGCCTCCGGCCCATATTCCTCGCGCAGCAGCTTGCGAATGAGGCGATGCGGCCAACCATGCTCGCCACCAGCCTCGATGGTCCTGTTCCATTCTGGAACCAGAGGGAGAGTGCGAACGATAAATTCGGGGTGGACCATGTCCAGGAGCTACAGAGCTTTGCCTTCACCGACGTCGCCACCAGCACCCTTATCATGGTGAACCTGAGCCGCACTTCGGCCCGCTCTATCAGCCTCGCAGGCGAGTGCGCGCCGCAAGGGGCGGTCACTGTCCAGACGCTTACATCCAGGGAAATTACAGACTCGAATGAGCTCCAGGAAAACGTGAAGACCGTCACCCGCGAAGAGCAGAACGTAAGGCCGGCAACCACGGTCTTCGAGCTCCCGCCATTCTCAATGACATCGTTCTCATCGGCCAATCATGGCTGCGTGCCGGCCCAGTAGGCGCTCTTCGCACAGCACTTGCTAAGTGCCACTTTAGGGGGATTCGTCCCTCGCGCCAGCAAAAGCCGCGATGAAGCGACGATATACTGATCTGAAACGCAACAGGTGCGAGGGGACCGAATGCGACTCAAGTATCTGCCAGCGCTTGATGGCATCCGGGCTTGTGCTTTTGGACTTGTCTTCCTTGCTCATGCGGGTCTTGAACGCATCGTGCCGGGCGGCATGGGCGTGACGATCTTCTTTTTTCTCAGCGGCTATCTCATCACAACATTGCTGCGTGTCGAGTGGACCTCGACCGGCTCGATCTCAATCAGCGGCTTTTACAAGCGCCGCGCGATGCGGATTCTCCCGCCGCTCTATCTTGTAATGCTGATCTTCTGGTTGCTCGATTGGTTTCATGTTCCGGACCACATCGCATCAGGATACGGTCTGCTCTCCGTCGTCTTCTATTTCTATAACTACGCCGCACTCCTCAATCACGGGTTCACGGACATCGTTCCAGTGGGCCTCAACGTAGTTTGGTCGCTGATGATCGAGGAACACTTCTACCTCGTCTTTCCCTTCTTTTTCCTCTTTGCAAAGAAGCGTGGTATGACGAGAGAGCGCATGCTCATCCTGTTGACCTCCACCTGCGCAGCCGTGCTGCTTTGGCGCTGCATATTGGTCTTCCACTTCCACACCTCGCTTACATCACCATTCAGTTGGACCTATGGCGCGACCGATGCGCGGTTCGACTCCATTCTCTGGGGATGCATCCTCGCCATAGGATTTAATCCTTGGTATGGCGACACACATCGTCTCCTCGACCAGCACCGGGGTACGCTCGCCATTGCCGGCCTTCTACTGATCTTGTTTTCGGTGGGCTACCGTGAATCGCACTTTCGCGAGACGCTTCGTTACTCGCTGCAGGGAATCGCGTTGCTGCCAATTTTTTATTACATCGTTTCGGATTGGAACGGACGCCTCGGCAAGGCACTCTCGTGGCGTCCTCTGCGCTGGCTCGGTTGGGTCTCTTACACCATGTATCTCGTCCATTTCGCGACGCTCGACATCCTTCACGATTATCTAAAGTGGAACCCATGGCTCATTGCGCTTTGCGCGTTTTGCATCTCTGGCATCTTCGCCGAGTTGGTCCGGCTTGGAATCGAGATTCCACTGCGTGAGATGAAGCGAAGGAAGCATCTGGAAGTAGCAGCCACCCCATAGCCGCACCTTGACTGTCTGGGCATGCGAGAGACGCAAATACAATGTTCAGAAGCTCGTGAACTGCAACTTATGATCCATGCATAATTCTTGTTTGCCTTTACGCGCCACGCTATACTGAGCGCGCAGCCTTGCTGTCATTCACATGTAACGTGGCAACCATTGACAAGCTACAACGGTAACCTCTGCGGGGCTTTGCATCGTGAAGCCGCAAGCCTCGAACCAATCTTGATGGAAGCACGGCGCCGGTCCTCCTCAAAGCTATGGTCTTAGCGGTCATCCTCCTCCCGGCACTCATCGCGATGGCGATGCTGAATACCACGCCTGCCGAGCGCGTGGCAACCAAGGTCTACATCCCTTGCCTGTTCCTTGTGCCCATCTACATCACGAAAGGTTTCGGCGGGTTCCTCGTCAGCGACACCACGCTGACGCTCATGTTGCTCACCGGCGTTGGCATCTTTCGCTGGCGGTCCTCTCTTCGTTTCACATTCCTCGATCTTTGCGTCATCCTGTTTGCCTTTAGCGCCTTTTACGCCGACGCTCACGTGCACAGCCTGAACATAGCGTTCTACTCACTCCTGCAAAACGTCTCCTCCTGCTTGTTGCCATACTGGCTCGCGAGAACGCTCATCGAGCAGACGGGCTCCCGCAGAGAGTTCGCGAAGTCGCTCGTCTTTTGCCTGGCCATAATCGGCGTTCTCAGTCTTTATGAGTACAAGATGGAGAGAAACCTGTTCGACGAGCTTGTCGGGAAGATCACCGGCGAGGACTCGGGATGGGGCAGGCAGACCCGGTGGGGATTTGCCCGCATCGCCGGCCCTTATGGCCACGCCATCACCGCAGGCATGATGTTTTCGACAGGCGTTCTGCTGCAGCTCTGGCTGTCCGGAACCAAGAGCTGGGAGAGTTCGAAAGCGCTTCGTTTCTTTCGCACCAACCGCCGAGGGAAAGCAGTCACCTGGGCCGTGTGCCTTGGCCTTTTTATGACTCAGTCGCGCGGTCCGTGGATCGGCTTCGCATTTGGGCTTATCATCGCTTCGGTCGGATTCGCGAAAGATAGAAGGCGCGCCGCCACGTACGCAACTATCGGACTGATCGTCGCCGTCTCCTTCACCAGCATCGTGCTCAAAAACTACACCGAAGAGAAGGCGTACACCGGCACTGGTGGCGACATCAATCAGCAGGATGCGGCCTATCGCGCCAACCTCATAAATGTCTACGGACCGCTGGTCGCCCAAGGCGGATTCTGGGGATGGGGTACGCCGACTCTCATCTATCGCGGTGTTCATGGCTGGGTCGCCGGACAGACCTCCATCGATAACGAATACATCCTACTCGCCATGCAGCAGGGCTATTTCGGTATTGGTCTCTTGATCGCCATGTTCCTCGCAAGCATCTATCGCATGATTCGACTATGCGCAACGCTGCGAAGCAGGCAGGACGTCATCTTTGCATATTGCCTGCTCGGCAGTCTCCTAGCTCTGGCCTTCTCCATCTCGACAGTCGCGCTGCAGGATCCCATGATCCAGGTCGCTTTCCTGCTCTTCGGATGGACGCAATCGGTCCGTCCTACAGGCAACGAGAATGAGGCACTCGCCCCTTCGAGCGCTGTCGGGCCCTTTCAGTTCAAGAGGGTCTTTGCCTAGAACTCCCTCCTCTCTGCAATCGCATGCGGCTATCACCGGTAGGAAATTTCCGTTATCCTTGAATCACCCCTAATCTCTGTACCTAAACCCTGTCGCCTGAAAGACACAAAGGACAAGACTATGAGTGCACACGAAACCCTGCTGGTCACCGGCGGTGCCGGATTCATCGGCTCCAATTTCGTTCTTTCCGCCGTTGCTTCGGGTCACACAGTTGTCAACCTCGACGCCCTGACCTACGCCGGTAATCTCGGCAACCTGGCAGCGATCGCCTCTGACCCAAAGCACATCTTCGTACACGGAGACATCAACGACCGCGATCTGGTCGACAGCCTGCTCGCCACGCACCAGCCCTCGGCAATCGTCCACTTTGCCGCCGAGAGCCACGTCGACCGTTCTATCGCCGGGCCCGAAGCCTTCCTGAAGACCAACATCGATGGCACTTTCACGCTGCTGCGCGCGGCCCGCGCCTACTACGACGCATTGACTGGCGAGAACAAGTCCGGCTTCCGCTTCCTCCATGTCTCGACAGACGAAGTCTATGGCACGCTCTCGCCCGAAGATCCTGCATTTCACGAAAAAACGCCGTATGCCCCGAACTCGCCGTATGCTGCCTCGAAGGCCTCCTCGGACATGCTCGTACGCGCCTGGGTGCATACCTACAAGCTGCCGGCACTCATCACGAACTGCTCGAACAACTACGGCCCGTTTCAGTTCCCCGAAAAGCTCATCCCGCTAATGATCCTGAACGCACTCGCGGGCAAACCACTCCCAGTCTACGGTGATGGACAGCAGGTCCGCGACTGGCTCTTCGTCACCGACCACTGCACCGCCATCAGCGCCGTGCTCGCAAACGGTCGCATCGGCGAGACTTACAACGTAGGCGGGGGAAACCAGCGTGCGAATCTCGACGTCGTCAACACCGTCTGTTCCCTGCTCGATGAACTGCGTCCTGACTCGCCCTTCGCCCCGCACAGCCAGCTCATCACCTACGTCCAGGACCGTCCCGGCCACGACCGCCGCTACGCCATCGATGCGCGCAAGATTGAAGGCGAACTCGGCTGGAAGGCGGCAGAAAGCTTTGAGACTGGGCTTCGCAAAACAGTCCAGTGGTATCTCGATAATTCGGCGTGGCTGAAAGACGTCACCAGTGGCGCCTACCAGCAGTGGGTCACGAAAAATTACGCCGGCCGCACGGAAGCTGCGACCGAAGACTACGCCATCGCGGCAAGTGAAGCAGGTGCGCAATGAAGGGGATTATCCTGGCCGGAGGCTCCGGCACGCGGCTTCATCCAGTCACCCAGGCGGTGTCAAAGCAGTTGCTTCCTGTGTACGACAAGCCCATGATCTACTACCCGCTCTCCGTGCTGATGCTGGCCGGCGTTCGCGACATCCTCATCATCTCCACTCCTTCAGACACGCCGCGCTTCGAGCAATTACTCGGCGACGGCAGGAAGTGGGGCCTCAGTATTCAGTACGCTGTACAGCCATCGCCCGACGGCCTCGCCCAGGCCTTCATCATCGGCGAAGACTTCCTCGCCGGAGAAGGGTGCTGCCTCGTCCTTGGCGACAACATCTTCTATGGCCATGACTTCGCAAAGACCCTCCGTGACGCCGCCGCCCACACCACCGGAGCCACCGTCTTTGCATATCCCGTCACCGATCCGGAACGTTACGGAGTCGTCGAGTTTGACGCCGACAGAAAAGCGATCTCGCTCGAAGAGAAGCCAAAGAATCCGAAGTCGCGTTACGCCGTAACCGGTGTCTACTTTTACGACAACCAGGTCGTCGACATTGCGAAAAACCTCAAGCCTTCTCCACGCGGCGAGCTCGAGATCACCGACGTCAACATCTGGTATCTCAACAAGAAAGAACTTCGCACGGAGGTTCTTGGCCGCGGTCTTGCATGGCTCGATACGGGCACCCACGACTCCCTGCTCGAGGCCTCCAACTTCATCCAGACCATCGAACAGCGGCAGGGTCTGAAGGTCGCCTGCCCTGAGGAGATCGCCTTCCGGCTCGGATATATCACTGCGGAGGAGCTGAAGACCCTCGCCTCGAGCATTGGAAAGAGCACCTACGGGCAATACCTCCTGCAACTGCTCAAAGAAACGGTCTACTAGGATGGCCGGAGACACTCCATTGCGCCTTCTCGTCACCGGAACCTCCGGCCAGGTCGGCGGCGAGCTTCTTCATACCCTCGCCACCCTTGGCACCGTCATCCCGGCAACACGCGCTGAGATGGACCTCTCCAACCCGGCTTCTGTCCGCGACTTCATTCGCGAGACAAAGCCGGACTGGATCGTGAGCGCCGGAGCCTACACTGCCGTCGACAAGGCAGAGTCCGAGCGCGATCTCGCCTTCGCCGTCAATGCCGATTCCGTCGCTGTTATGGGCGAGGAGGCGAAGACCCTCGGCGCATCCGTCCTTCACTACTCCACCGATTACGTCTTCAATGGCCAGGGCACAACCCCCTACCTCGAATCAGACCCGACTGGTCCCCTCGGCGTCTACGGCGCAAGCAAGCTTGCGGGAGAGCAGGCACTGCTCGCCAGCGGAGCAAATGCCCTGATCTTCCGCACCAGCTGGGTCTACGGCGCGACCGGCAAGAACTTTCTCCGCACCATTCTGAAGTTCGCCCGCGAGCGCGAGCAGCTGCGCATCGTCGCCGACCAGCATGGCGCCCCCACTTGGAGCCGCGATTTAGCTCGCATGGCCGCGCACGTCATTGCGCATTGCGTCTCCAGTGACCAGGCGTCAAAATTCAACGGCGTCTATCACGCCGCCGGAGCTGGCGAAACGACCTGGGCGGGTTTCGCACAGGAAGGGATCACCCAGCTTCAGCAGCACGAACCCTCAGCGAAGCTCGCCACGGTCACAGAAATATCGACTGCGGAGTTTCCGACCCCCGCCGCCCGCCCGCCGAACTCCCGCCTCAACTGCGACAAGCTGAATGCCACCTTCGGCTGGGAGATGACGGAGTGGCGTGAGTCAGCGCGCCTGGTAGTGGCGGAACTCGCTTCAGCTTAGCCCCGGTCGCTTGATTTGTAACATCGCGGCCATCTTCATCTCTGTGGACGAATGTTGTGCGCTATACTCACGAAAGTTCATACCATCAAAACAGAGCCGTCTGAAGAGCCTCCCTCCCCGAGCTCTACCTGCCGGACCACTAAAGCAGGAATCTTTTCTCACGACTTCACGCCTGGAACTATGACTGCTCATCTTTGTGCTGCCTATTGCCATCAGACCCGGTTTGCAACAGGAGTTCCTGCGCCCCGCAAAGCAGAAAAGTTCGGGCAGCAGAACGGTAAACTGACGTGGTGACCGGTAAACCCAGTAACGCCTCCCGGATCGCCTACCTGCTGAGTCAATATCCGGCAGTCTCCCACACCTTCTTCTTAAATGAGGTGCTCGCGATGCGGGCGCGCGGATTTGCGATCGAAACCGCATCGATCAATGCCATTCAACCGCCCTCTGCTGGTTTTCCCGAGGCTGAGCTCCTCGAATCCGAGCGCACCTTCTACATTAAGGAAACGCCTAGGGCAGCAATCCTCGGCATCCTGATCCGGACTCTTTTCACCCGGCCCGGCGTCCTTCTTCGCGGCCTGTCAGCATCCTTGCGGCTTCGCCCGTGGGATATCCCCGGAATGGGGTATGCACTCTTCTACCTGCTGGAAGCTATCATCCTCGGGGATTGGATGATTCGCAAGGGTTGCCGCCACCTGCACGTCCATTTCGGCGGGTCGGTAGCCACAGTGGGAATGCTTACCTCGATCGCATGGCAGATTCCCTATTCGTTGACCATCCACGGCCCTGAGGAGTTCTATGACGTTGGCCCGTCTTTTTTGGAACAGAAGATCCGGCTGGCTACCTTCGTGACCTGCATCAGCCACTACTGCCGGAGCCAATTGCTCAAGATCTCGCCCATCGCGGGCTGGCCCCGGTTCCACGTCTGCCGTCTTGGCGTACAGACCAGCGTCTTTGCACCGGTTCCCTCCACCGGCCGAAGAGTCCTCCACATCGTTAACGTGGGCCGCCTGCATCCCGCCAAGGGTCAGATGATTCTGCTGAATGCATTTCGCGAACTGAACCGCCTCGGCCACTCGGCCCGTCTCAGTATCGTGGGAGACGGCGTCGGGATTGATGCCCTGCGCAACTTCATTCGTAAAAACGATCTGGAAGATTTCGTTACACTGCACGGTGCGCTCAGTCACCCCGCCACCCGGGAGCTTCTCGCCACCGCCGATCTCTTCGTGCTACCCAGCTTCGCCGAAGGCGTTCCTGTCGCACTGATGGAAGCCATGTCGATGGAGATCGCCTGCATCAGCACGTATGTTGCAGGAATTCCAGAGTTAATCGAATCCGGAGAGCAGGGTCTGCTCGTACCTCCCTCATCCGTACCTGAATTAACTGAAGCGATGGGCTCGCTGCTCACCGACCATCACTTGCGACGAACGATCGCCGTCGCCGGTCGCCGCAAGGTTTTGTCCAGCTATGACCTTTCCGTAAATATCAACCACCTGATCAACGTCTTCGAGCAGTACGGCCTTGCAACAACTGCCCCCCATGAAACACTTACGTCACCCTCAAGACAATCGGGCGGCTGAGAAATCCATCCGGTCACCTTTATACCCCTCGGCAACTCTAATAAAGTAGAGGAACAGCAGACCACCTGAATGCAGAACCACTCAATCGGCACCGCCTCCATACCGCCGGCGATCTCCATCCTCATCGTGTCCTTCAACACGAAGGATGTCTTGCGCGAGTGCCTGGAGTCGGTAACGGTGGCCAGCCAGGGTCTATCCGTCGAAACGATCGTGGTGGACAACCACTCGAAGGATGACTCTGTGCGGATGATTCGCGATGAGTTTCCCTGGGTCAACGTCATAGAGAGCCAGGAGAACCTCGGTTTCGGTCGCGCCAACAATCTCGCGTTCGAGGCGGCCCGGGGCCGCTATATCGTTCTGCTCAACTCCGACGCCTTTCTACAGAAGAATACCTTGTGCCTGTCTCTTGAAAAGATGGAGGCCGATCACACCGTGGGCCTCGCCAGCGGACGCCTCGTCGGCCGCGAAGGTGATCTGCAGCCCTCAGCCCGGATGTTCCCCAGCCCTATGCGGCAGCTTCTGGTTATCTCCGGTCTCGCCGACAAGTATCCCAAATCCCGTTTCTTCGGCCAGGCAGACCGAACCTGGGCCGATCCCATGCAGCCAGCCGAGGTCGATTGGGTTCCCGGCGCCTATTCGATCATCCCTTCCAGCATCCTGTACGAGCACGGCTTCTTTGATCCCCGCTTCTTCCTCTACTACGAAGAAGTCGACCTTTGCCTTCGTATTCAGAACGCAGGATTCAAGATCATGTACTGGCCCGATATCTGCGTGGTCCATGTGGGCGGCGAGTCATCACGCCAGGTGAAGACCGTTGAGATGTCACAGACTGGCGCGCAGCTTGTACTCTGGCGGATGCGAAGCACCCTGCTCTACTACCGGAAACACAAAGGGTTCATGGCCACGGTTGCTTGCTGGCTTGAAGAGATCTGGTACTTGCTTCGAGGATGGCGCAACCGCCTTCGCGGCAGCGAAGCCGCACAGGCAGAGGTCCGGAATCAGGAACGTCTCGCCAGCCTGATGGTTCAAGCCTGGAAAGAGACGGATGGTGGAAGAGTCTCTCCGCCGCAGCCCTGGTAGCTGCTCATCCTCCTAAGCCGGGACCTTCTGACGTGCCAGGGCTCGGGAGACGTACCTTCGCACCGGGTCCGTATTCGCCTCGAACATGCGGTAAAGCAGAGAAGCAGCTGCGATCACAACGACATTCGTCGCCATCCAGACCGACAGGTTCAAGCCGCTTTTCTCCCAAACATGCCACGGCCGGTTCAGCAGCCCACAGGCAAATACAGCAAGCGGCAGATGCACGAGATAGAGCGTGTACGAGATCCGCGAGAAGAAGCCCGCCACTGCCGAATACCAGTCGGGCCGTCGCTTCTGGCTCATATGTTTCACCAGGTAGATCAGGCTCGCGCTAAGGACTGCAAAGACCCACTCCGCCTCATAGACACTAGCCGGTGCCTTACGCATCAGGGGCATAGCCAGAATCAGGATGCCAGCCGTTGCCATCGCGAGCCGTCCCGCCGTCCGCGCAGAGAACCTCAAAGGCAGCCAAGCGACCAGCGCGCCAAGCATCCACACCAGGAAATGGGCCATGATCCACAGACCCGTGAAATAGCTGATCGCCGCGAAACCGACGAACGCAAAAATCCTGGGAAGAGCCTTGCCACGGCTCAGGAACACGACCGCCAGCAGCGGAAACAGAAGGTAGTACCAGAACTCAAACGCGAGGCTCCAGAGCGACTCGTTTACGCCGAAGTCGGGGACCAGTATCCCTTGCGTGAAGAAAAGATTGCCGAGCAGGACCGGCAGGCGCAGCCTGTCAATCAAATCGCCGACCACAATCAATTGCCCGGCCGGAGATCCGTAGATGCTTTGTGCGCCGAAGAGTCTCATCCCGGCGTGGTCTACGGCGAGCCCCAACAGCAGAGCCGGGATCAGCACCACCCACAGGCGGGTAAGCCGCTTGGTCAGGTAGTCGCTCCAGGACCAGATGTTCTTCTTGAAAGATCGCAGCACCGAGCCACCCACCAGGAACCCGCTCAGCACAAAGAAGATCATGACAGCCTCATTGCCGATCGTAATCTTGGTCTGCACTCCCGAAGGTGCCGGGTCCGTCATCTTGCTCGCAGCCTGCAAGCCCTCGGCGGCAGGAGACATTGCCTTTAGCGTTGTGGTCGCCGCAGTCGAACTGAAGTAAAGCGAGCGTGTGTGCCCAAGCACTACGACAAGCGCGGCCAAACCCCGAAGCGCGTCCAGGTGCACGGAGCCCTCGGTCGAGAACTGGCCTTCCTCAAGTTGGAGCATGGCAAGATCATAAGTTCGCCCTGATACCCGGTCAACGTCTAACTGAGCTTGAAGTGGGATTGAGCTGAGTTCTGCCAGGAGGTCCGCGCCCGCGGATCGGTTCTTACATGAAGGTGTTAGCGTCAAGTGCCAAAGACGCATGGACGTGGCTTTAGCGCGCCATGCATCCTGATGGAAGTCCACATTCGAAGCCGCAATCAAGCCCGAACAGGACGAACATGTGCCCGCAGAATCGTCGAACGCGATGCCTGCAAAACCAGTGACCGAAGGAGCGTTCTTGCATAGTGCACGACTCGGCGCGTTATCGCACAACGGACCGTCCGCCGGCCATTTCGACCGCCATTCCCGCACACCGAAAGGGGAACATAATATGGTCGTTTCATTCCGGAAAACGCGTCAGTTTCTGAATTGTTATCTGATGCAGGAAAGGGCCTTTTCGTTGTTTCTGGGTTTTGTCCCGTGTATGATCGCTCCATCTACCCTTCGTCAGCCCGAAACGGCCCACTTTGCTCCTGCCGGCCCGGTCCAACGGAATATCTGTAAAGCGTTGTCGAAGAAGTGGATCTGGTACGTGTCGCGTTGGAAAGGCACCTTGTGCCATTTCGACTTTGTGGCGATCTGCGCTTCTACATAATACGTACTTCTATCGGGCCCTACGAAATCAACGTTTCGCGATGGAATACGGAGGATCCTGGAAGTAGGAGCAAGTATGGGAGCCGCACTCAGACGAATCGCGATCCTCGGCGTGCCGATCGACAACTTGTCTATGGACGAGACCATCGACGCCATGGACAGGCTGATCGACACCGAGGGGTTTCATCAAGTCGCAACCGCGAACGTCGACTTCCTCATGAAGGCCATCGGCGATGACGAATTGATGGACATTCTGCATAGATGCGACCTCGTCTTGCCGGACGGCATGCCCCTGGTATGGGCTTCGCGTTTCATGGGGGCGCCCTTGAAAGAGCGCGTTGCCGGTGCGGACCTGCTCCCCAGGCTTTCGGAGCTCTCGCAGCGCAAACAGCGTCGCATGTTTCTTCTTGGCGCGACCGAAGAGCGCTCTCGCGCCGCCGCCAGTTGGATATCCAGGAACTATCCCGGCGCCCAGATTGCCGGACGCTACTCGCCTCCGTTTGGCTCGATCGACGACATGGATCACGACTACATTCTGGATCTTATCGAGAAGGCCTCCGTGGACATCCTGCTCGTGGCCTTTGGAAACCCGAAGCAGGAGAAGTGGCTGGCCATGCACCGCAGCCGCCTGAGCGTTCCTCTCTGCATCGGCATCGGCGCCTCGCTCGACTTTCTCTCCGGCACCCACTCTCGAGCTCCGGAATGGATGCAGAAATCCGGTCTTGAGTGGGTGCACCGGTTCTACAAGGAACCCAAACGCCTCGGCAGCCGCTACAGCTCAAATGCACTCGGCATCCTTCGCCACCTCTCGCTGCAGATGCTTGCCGTCTCCACCCAGCCAAGAAGCTCGGCACTCTCGAGGATCTCGCTCTTTCAGGAAGATCGTGCGCTTGTTGTCACGCTCGTTGGTCAGTTCACTGGCTCCGTCGTTCAGGACTTCGAAGACGAGATGGTCCAAGCCGCAGCCGAAGACTGCGCCCTCATCCTCGACCTTCACCTGACTACATCGATCGGTGCGGATGCTATGGGCATCCTGGTCGACCTCTCGAGCAAGATGCGCGGTCATGGCACTCAGATATGGCTGGTTGGCATGAGGCCGAGCTTACGTCGCCTCTTTCGCACTGCCTTCCTTCACAAAGGACTCTTTCGCCTTGCGCCTAAAGTTGCCGATGCCCTGCGTCGCATCGATTCCATGGCCCCCAACACATTGACCAGGACGCCTCCGGGAACCTTGCTCCAGGAGGAGCGTGGCTGATGAACAGGCAGAAAGTGCACGCATCCACACAACCTGAAATCGACCGGCACGAGCCCGTGCTTAGTTCGGCAGCAGAAGTAGAAATGAACTCGTTCTCGTCCTTCTTCTCTGCACGGATCCCGACCTTCTACCGCACAACACGTGCGCCTTTCGTACTGGCCCTTCCGGTCACCTTGACCCTGATTTCATTCTTGAAAAGGTACTATTCAGGCCTTATGGTTGGAATGGGGAACGTGTCCCAGGAATGTAGGTCCGTATGGCGGTAGTGGTTTTATCGGCACTCGCTCAGCTGCTTATGTGGCTTCTGATTCTGGTAACGCTTCCGCTGCTCGTGGAACTGCTCAGCCTCACGCTGGGCGCAATGCTGCCTGCCTCCGACCCATACGAGGAAACCGAAGGAACGGTACGCCCGCTCACGAAGCTGATGGTGATCGTGCCAAGCCACAACGAAGAGTTAAGCATCGCCCGCTGCGTCCAAAGTCTCGAGGCAGCATCGGGCTCTGCGGCAAACGTCATTGTGATCGCCCACAACTGCACCGACGCGACTGCTGACATCGCCTGGAAGACCGGTGCCCGTGTTGAGATCGTCGATGATCCAACGCTCGCCGGAAAAGGCCACGCCCTCAGGCACGGCTTCGATTACGCCTTTCACACATGCGGCGCGGAAGCCGTGATGGTCGTCGATGCCGACTCCACGGTCTCCCCTAACATCTTTGCCGAAGCCTCAAAGCGTCTTGCCACGGAACCCGTGATCCAGTGCAGGTATCAGGTTCGTAACCACTCTGCTTCGTGGCGTGCCGGCCTCACGTCGCTCGCCTTCCTGGGAATCAATGTCATTCGCCCCCGGGGCCGGGACCGCCTGGGCTTGTCGTGCGGCATCTTCGGCAATGGTTTCGCCATGCGCAAGGACGTCCTTGAAGCCGTCCCCTACAACGCCCACTCGATCGTCGAAGACATGGAGTTCCACCTCGCGCTGGTAAACAATGGCTACCGCGTGCGCTTTGTCACCGACGCACTCGTTCTCGGCGACATGCCGCTCTCCGCTGCGACCTCGGCCTCACAGCATAGCCGCTGGGAGGGTGGGCGTCTGCGCCTCCTTTCCGACTGGGGGCCGGCACTGCTCCGTGGCATCCTCAGAGGCAAACTCACACTTACCGAACCCCTCATCGATCTCCTTGGTCTGCCGCTCGCCCTTGAGGTTTTCTCGCTTGTCCTTCTTCTACTCTTTCCTGCATCCGTGGCTCGTTCCTACGTGCTCGCGGCCTTTGCGATCGTCCTGCTGCACCTCGCCGTTGTCGTTCATGCAAGCCCGAACCGCAGAGAGAGTATCCAAAACCTTTTGCTTGCGCCTGTGTATCTCTTCTGGCGCGTCACCATGCTTTCTTCCGTCGTCAAGGCATCCAGCAAGGGCGCTGCCTGGGTACGCACGACACGCGACGCTTCAACCGAAGTCGCCAAACACGACATGCTCGCACCAAAGACAATAAACAGCTCGCAGGAGAGCTCATGATGATCACTCCCCAAACGAATACCCGGGCCCAGGCAGTTTTGTTTAACTCCTCCCTCGCAGTCCGGCTCGGCCTCTTCTTCTGCGTCGCAGCGTCTGTCATTTCAGCGGTGGCACAGGCTCCCGCAACCTCCGCCGTCCCGTCCGCTGAACCGTCATCTCTCCAGCGGCGTCCCCTGGATATCGAGAACGCTCAGCCAGACGCGCATGAGGAGTACACCCTTGGCCCTGGGGACGAGATAGTCATCTCCGTAGCCGGCCGGCCGGAACTCTCCGGCACCCACACCGTCGGTCCGGACGGAAGAATCACAATACCCGTCGTCGGCACCGTGCTCGTCGGGGACAAGAGCCGCGACGACGCTGCGAAGGCCGTCGACGAGACCCTCGCAAAGTATTACAGCGGCAGCATGACCTCGACCGTCCAGGTTACCAAGTATGGTTCGAACCACATCCTGCTTCTCGGTGCGATTGAGAAGCCCGGACTCATCACCTTCGACCAGCCGCCGACTCTTCTCGAAGCAATCACACGCGGCGGTTCCGTCCTCAACTCCGACAAGACGGTTCAGATGGCTCGCAGGTGCATCGTCTATCGCGGCAACAGCCAGGTGATGAACGTCAACATCAGCGATCGCTTCGATGGCCAAAGAGCGCTCAATGACATTCGTCTTCGGCGCAACGACATCGTGTTTATCCCGGAACACCAGGAGAGTGTCATCTCTGTGCTGGGCGAGGTAGGAAAGCCCGGCCCCGAGCCGCTCTCGAGCAGCACAACGCTCATCGCCCTGTTGGCCAGCGCCGGCGGAATTACGGAGAAAGCGGGAAGCAATCCCAGGATCACGATTACGGAGGCCTCGACGGGCCGAATCCAGGAGATCTCCTTCAAGGAGCTGTTGACGCTGCACGGCGGCAGCGACGTTGGGCTGCACGATGGAGACATCGTCTTTGTCCCTCGCAGCGGCCTCTCTAAGACTGGATTTTTCATGCAGCAAATCTCGCCCATCACCGGACTTGGCACCGCCTTCGCCCTGTCCGGCAAATAAAGCGGCCTCACCGGCCTGTTGTTTCGCACCTTGTAGTTCTGTACAGACGAATTTCACCTTGGAGAATTACCCGTATGCCCTCGACCAGCGAGCTCTCCCCAATCGCTTCACAGCAAGGATCGTCGGCGCCAGCCAGCGAACCGGTGCGGGTGGGCATTCAGCCGCTTGACATCCTGAAGCGAAATGCAAAAGTAGCCGCGATTGTCTCTCTCACGATCGCTGCACTCGGCTTCTTTGTACTTCACGGATACTTCAAACCACGGTACGAAACCTCGGCCATCGTGTATGTGTCGCCGATCTTCCCCAACGCCTCGGCCGACGACCACGATCACGAACGCCAGTACGAGTCCTTCCTCGAACAGCAAATCACCGCAGCCACACGTTACGAGACAATCCAGAAAGCCCTTCGCGCCAAACCCGGAATCTGGGAACCGCTCTTTCCGACTGAATCCGAGCAGAACCAGATCATTCGCCTGCAGAAAGCACTCAAAGTCGAAGAGGTCGGACACAGCTACGAAGTCTCAATCGCGCTCGAGACGACCAAGCGGGAAGGCATAGCCGATCTCGTCAACGCGGTCACCGCTCAGTATCTTGAGGATGCGCGCAATGAAGAGGTGTACGGCCGCGACCAGAAGCTCGCAACCCTGAATCAGGAGAAGGCCGACCTGCTCAAGCAGCTCGACACAGCTTTTCAGCAGCAGGGCAAACTTCTGCAGGATGTCGGGATGGCCCACTTCGATGCATCGGCCGGTGGAAACCCTTACGACGACAGCCTCTCGAAGCTGCGCGAGGAACTCGGCGCCGCACATGAAAAGAATGCTGAGGCAGATGCGGAACTCCGGTCTCTCGGCGAAGGCAGCCTGAACAGCCCGGCCATGCAGCAGGCCGCGGCCGAAGAGGTCAACGCCGACACATCCATACAGTCAGTCAAGAGCCAGTTGAACGCGAAGAAGGCTTCAAATCTCGCCCAGATGACTGGCCTCAAGCCGACCAACCCGCTCTACGTGCAGATGGCCGCCGACAATAACGAAGTCGATCAGCAGATTGACAGGATCAATCGCGACGCAGTCAAGAAGGCTGCGGGTCACATCCAGCAGCGTCTCCTGTCCGCGAAAGCGCGTGCCAACAGCCTCGAAACTCAGCTTGCCTCGGATATCTCGAAGACGACTTCGCAGGCAACCACGGCCACACCAAGGTTGCAGCAGGCGCAAGTTCTGTCCGGCCAGGCGGATCGCATCCAGGCATTGATTGGCGTCATCGAGACCCGCATCCAGACCGTCTCTCTAGAAGGCGAATCGCTCGGCTCGGTACATCTCTTCTCCTCCGCTTTACCCCCAGGCGGCCCCATTAAGCGGAAGACGATGATGGCATACGGTGTTGTCATCTTCACAGCGTTGATCGCCGGCTTCGTGGTCGCCTTCGTCTCCGACAAACTCGATCCGCACGTCTATACCAGCCTCGATGTTCGCCGCCTGGTGGGCTTCCCTCCCATCGGCCTGCTTCTCAGCAGCACCGACTTCGCTCCGGACATCCAGAAAGAGTATTTCCTGCGGCTTGCCGGCGGCTTGGATCAGGCCCATCGCCGGACCGGCGCGCGCACCTTCGTCTTCCCTTCCGTTGGGAGGCGAAGCTCGAGCGAGATCGTCGAACGGCTCGGTGCCGAACTCGCTTCGAACGGCCTCCGCGTTCTCGTCGTCAACATTCTTCCGGCGTCCGGCCATGAGAAGCCTTCGACACATACCAGTTTCACGGTCGACGCCCCGGCCCCCAGTCCACGCCTGCTTACCGTCACCGACGGCATGTCCCAGCTCTCGACCGAAGTCGATAAGGAGCCGTACCGCGTCATCTCCCTCCCTGCCGCCGAAGTCGCCGAGCTCCTGCGCCGTTCGCGCAGCTACTACAACGCGATCCTCGTCGCCGCGGACCCCCTCTTCACCTCCGCCTATACCGAGCACTTCGCCCGCACCGCCGACGGCACTGTCCTCATCGTCGACTCAGGCGAGACCCGCAAGGACGAACTCGTCCGCGCAGCCCGCCTCCTTGAACGGCTGAAGATCGCGGGCATCGCCATCGTTCTCAATGGCGTCACCGAAAAGCGCGCCGAAGAAGACGTCGCCCGGCAGATTGCGGATTACAAGAGAAATGCAGCGTGATCCTGCCGATAGATCAAGTACGGCACGGTCGACTACGACAGCTTCATGCCTCGCCGCATTGAGGTAGCGCCCGATTCGCAGATTCCATCACAGTCGAGTCCCTGGACCTTCCGGCCGCATCTCGCTGCAAAAGCTTCTGCCGACTCTTCACCATCTCAACCGCCAGCAAGGAGCTTATGCCGACGTCTGAAGACACACTCCCGCTGCTGACCTCCGAGGAGATCGAAGGCGGAGCGATGCCTGTCGAGGTAGCGGCCGATCTCGATCGCCGCAAGCTCGAAGGCAAAGCCATCACCGGCACCGTGTGGACCGTAGGAGCCTACGGCATCTCGCAATCTCTGCGCATGGTAAACAGCGTCGTGCTCACCCACATGCTGCTGCCGGAGTTCTTCGGCCTCATGGCCCTGGTCTCCACTCTTCTGCTCGGCGTCCGGCTGCTCTCGGACATCGGTCTTCTTCCAGCGGTCATCAGTTCGCCACGTGGCGATGAACCCATCTTTCTCAATACCGCCTGGACTGTCCAGCTCATCCGCGGTGTGGTTCTGTGGATCGTCGTCATGCTGCTCAGCTTTCCGGCTGTGCACTTCTACCACGATGCCCGGCTCTATGGCCTGATGCCTGTCCTCGGCTTCGGCCTTGTGCTCGACGGCCTCGTCAGCAGCAACATGATGACCGCCGCCCGCCACATAGGCGTCAAGCGACTCCTCATCATCGACTTCGTTCAGCAGATCTTCACCATTGCCGTCACCGTCGCATGGGCCTACTTCTACCCGAGTGTCTGGGCGCTCGTTGTGGGCACGCTGGTCTCTTCCGTCTTCAAAACTGCCGTCAGCCATATTCCCGCCATCCTTCCCGGCATACGCAACAAGTTCGCCTGGGAAAAAGCAGCTGTCCACAGCCTCGTGCACTTCGGCAAGTGGATCATGCTCGGCACGGCCTTCTACGCCCTGGCCTCGCAGGCCGATCGTCTCATCCTCGGTCGCCTGGTAAGCTTCACCGTCCTCGGCGTCTATGGCATCGCATTCACCTTCGCCGATATCCCGCGCCAGGTCATCCAGCAGTTCTCCTACCGCGTCGGTCTGCCGTTCATCTCGAAGTTGACCCACCTGCCGCTCCCGGAGTTCCGCGCCCAGTGCCTGAAGTACAGGTTCTATGTACTCTGCGGCGGGTCGCTGATGATCAGCGCGGTCGTCAACGCTGGCGGCCCGATCCTGCTGCACTTCTACGACAAGCGCTACGCCGACGCGGCATGGATCGTGCCTGTGCTTGCTCTCGGACTCTGGCACACGCTGCTCTACTCAACCACTGCCGACATCCTCTATGCGCTTGGCCAGGCGAAGTACAACGCTATCGGAACCGCATCCTACTGCGTCACCATGTTCGCCTTCATCCCGATCGGGTTCCACTTCGCCGGCCTGCTTGGCGCAGTCATCGGCGTCGCCGCCGGAGACTTCCCCTTCTATGTCGTCCTAACCTACGGCGTCGAGAAGCAGAAGGTCAGCGTGTGGCGGCAGGATGCCCTGACTACCGTAATGTTCCTCGGCTTTCTGGCTGCTGGATACTTCCTGAAACACCTAATCGCATAGCCGCATTGTTGTATGGACTCCTTGCCGGGCCTGTCGTGTAGTTGAAACAATGAGCGATAGTAGTTGCACCTTGAAAAGTCGATGCTGAAAAATCTCGTCAAAACGATCGCCTTCAAGACCGGCCGCCTGCGCTCTGTCTACATGCGCCTCTGCAACCCCGGTGGTCCCGAGTACGCCGACTTCCTGCGCGCCCGCAAGTTCCTGCGCGCCCAGGGTGAAAACTGTAGCATCCTGCCCACCACAATCTTCACTGATCCCGCCTATGTCGAGATCGGCAACAACGTTCAATTCTCAAGCTGCACCATCCTGGGCCACGACGGCTCGGACGCCATGCTCAACATCGCCTACGGGACAGCCGTCGAGACGGTTGGCCCCGTCATCATCCATGACAACGTCTTCATTGGTCACAGCGCCATCATCATGGCCAACGTCACCATCGGACCGAACGCCATCGTCGCCGCTGGCGCAGTCGTCAGCAAAGACGTTCCTGAAGGCAGCGTTGTTGGTGGCGTCCCCGCGAAGGTGATCGGCAGCATCGAAGATCTCCTCGCCCGTCGCATCCAGCTCTCAAAGACCCTACCCTGGGCCGACCTGATCGCGAAGCGCGGATCGGGCTTCGATCCCGAAATGGAACCCGAACTCGTCGCCCGTCGCGTCGCCTACTTCTTCGACAATGTGCGCAAGGGAACGGCATGAGCGCCGGCTCAAAGCCGAGCGAACGCCTGCGTGTCACCCTCCTCGTTCCTATGCCTGCAAACCGACCCGCCGGCGGCTTCAAAGTCACCTACGAATACGGAAACTATCTCGCCGCCCGGGGACACCAGGTCAACGTCATCCACGGCAACCTGCTCTACGTCGACAAACCACTCCTCGCCCTTCGGCCAAAGGAGATGGCCCGCACACTCTGGAAGTATTGGAAGCTGAAAGTCACCAACGGCTTCCGTCCTGATAGCTGGTTCACTGTCGGCCCGACCGTCAACATGATGTGGGAACCCTCACTTGCTGCAAAGTACCTCCCCGACGCCGACATCGTCATCGCCACAGCATGGGAGACCGCCGAGTGGGCATTGACGTACCCCTCCAGCAAGGGACGCCTCTTCTACCTGATCCAGCACCTTGAAACATGGTCCGGTCCGGAAGACCGCGTCATGGCCACCTGGAAGGCTCCGCTCGAAAAGATCGTCATTGCGCGCTGGCTGCAGCAGATCGCAGACGGTCTCGGCGAGCGCAGCCACCTCATTCATAACGGGGTGGACATGGACAAGCTCACCATGACGGTGCCCTCGGAAGATCGCGATCCGCATGAGCTTCTCATGCTCTACCACTTTGTAGAATGGAAGGGCTCCGGCGATGGTCTCGCCGCCTTCGCAATCGCGAAGCAGTCCATCCCCGGCCTTCGCCTGACCCTCTTCGGCATCGACGTCGCCCCGCACGACCTTCCCGCGGGCATCGAGTACCACCACCAGCCCAGTCCGGCCAAGCTCAACGAGCTCTACAACCGCGCCGCCATCTACATCAGCCCAAGCTGGACCGAGGGCTGGGGCCTGCCGCCCGCCGAGGCGCTGCTCTGCGGCGGCGCAATCGCCGTCACTACCGGCGGAGCCGACGAAGCCTTCGCCATCCACAATGAAACCGCCCTGGTCAGCCCCATTAAGGACCCCGCCGCCCTCGCCGCCAACATCGTTTGCCTCGTCCGCGACAACGAGCTTCGCCTGAGACTCGCCTGCCAGGGCCGCGAGTTGATCCGGCAGTTCACCTGGGAGCGTTCCGGCGCGGCCATGGAAGCCCTTCTCCTTGCGGACCCATCCACACTCGCAATCGTTCCGAACGAGGCAAACAGCGTCGAAACGGTGGTCTCGAACGCATGAGCCAGAGCCCGCCACCCTCGCCGCTGCCTCACGTTGCCGTCGTCATCATCGGCCGCAACGAAGGCGACCGCCTGCTCGCCTGCCTGACCTCGGTGCTGGAGATGAACTATCCGCGCGACCTGGTCGAGATCATCTACGTCGATTCCTCTTCCACCGACTCCTCCGTCGGACTCGCCCGCAGATTGGGCGTAAAGACCATCGTCCTCGAAGGTCCCACCACGGCCGCCCGAGGCCGCAACGCCGGCTGGACGCAAACGGAAGCACCGTTCGTCCTCTTCCTCGACGGTGACACCATCCTCCACCCTGACTTCGTCGCCAGCGCGCTCCGCCACTTCAATGACCCGCAATATCGGGAGCCTCTCGCAGGCGTCTACGGCAACCGCCGCGAGACCCGTACCGCTGACTCCATCTACAACGCCCTCTTCGATCTCGACTGGAACGCCTCGACCGGCTTCTCGCTCTTCTTCGGCGGCGATGCTTTGGTTCGCCGCGAAGCGCTTTCAGCCGTCGGCGGCTACAACCCGCTGCTTATCGCAGGAGAAGAGCCAGACCTCTGCCGCAGAATGCGCGGCCTCGGCTACCGCGTCCTCCACGTCGATGAACCGATGACTCTCCACGACCTCGCTATGTTCTCGTTCACCCAATACTGGCGGCGCTCCGTCCGCACCGGCTACGCCTACGCCGAGATCTCCACGCGGTATGCCAAGACCGACGACCCGCTCTGGTCAGCCGAAAGCAGGAGCAACATCGTCCGCGGCATCTTCTGGTGGTGGGGACCGATTCTCGCCATCGTCCTTTCATTCCTCTTCCACTCCATTGCCCCGTTCGCGCTCTTTCTCGTGGTGGCCTTCATCCTCTTTGCGCGTACCGCCGCTAGGACGGTCAGCAAGACGCATTCGCTTCCGCTCCTGCTGGCCTACAGCCTGCACTCCCACCTGCAACAGGTTCCCATTCTCTTCGGCCAGATCCGCTACCAAAGGCAGCGCAGGCGCGGCGGCAATGCCGCCATCATTGAATACAAGACAACAACATAGGAGCCGCACACAACAACGTAGAATCGAAGCAAGCGATGTTTGAAGACTTCAAGGAAGACTGGGCGACCTATCACGGTGAAATCGGCAACCGCGGCCTCTGGGCCATGGCTACCTATCGCTTCGGTCAGTGGCGTTACACCATCAAATCGCCGCTGATCCGAAAGCCGTTCTCCTTGCTCTACAAGACCCTCAAAGTCTTCAGCGAGATGGTCACCTCGGTCGAACTTCCCTGCGAGGCTGTCGTCGGCCGGCGCCTCGTTATCGAGCACGCCTTCGACATCGTTGTATCCGGCGATGCCGTCCTCGGCGACGATGTCATCCTTCGCAACGGAGTCACCATCGGCCTTCGCCACCGGCTGCAACGCGGCTCGCCCGTCATCGGCAATCGCTGCGACATCGGCGCGGGAGCCAAGCTGCTTGGGCCAATTACAATCGGCGATGACGTCGCCATCGGCGCGAACGCGGTCGTCATCACCGACGTTCCCTCAAACTCGATAGCCATCGGCGTCCCCGCAAAGATCCGCCCACGCAAGCCGAAGGCCGGCGCGATCTCAACCTCCGCGCCTCACACTCTCCACACCGCATAGCACTGACTTATCCGCTTTGTCTCTTTGTAGGCCTCATCCCTTTGTCATTCCCGAAAGGAGTCTGCGTCTCCAGCCTCTCCCAATAAGGCGAAACGCTCTTCTCATGGAGCCCTACGCTACAATCTTAGAAAACGGGCCCAGTCAAAGAACCTACACAAGGACCACTCCACCATGGATGAAGCAGCTATCTATGCCCGCCTCACAGACATCATGGAAGACGTCTTCGATGATGATTCGATCGTTGCGGCTCCCGCTCTCTCGGCGAAAGATGTAGACGGTTGGGACAGCCTCACCCACATTCGGCTGATCCTCACGGTCGAGAAGGCGTTCAAGGTAAAGTTCTCCACTTCCGAGATTGGCAAGATGCAAACCGTCGGCGATCTCGTCACGCTCATCAAGGCTCGCGCAGCCTAGCCGTCAGAAGGTATGACCCGTTCGAGGAATTGTTCCGCGGACCACGATCGATTCAGCTTGATCTATATGCAAGTCGAAGCAGCATCAGGAACCGCACGATGAACTCACTCTATTCGGAACTGCAATGGCTGCTGCCGCCGCCAAACGACTTCTCCGACAAACTCAAGGCAGTGAGCCATTCGCCTGGACCGTTGGGAGGCGACTTCCGGTCCCTCGCGCAGTTCGGGCTGAACCTGAACCAGTTGACCAAGCTGGCGAAGGCAATGGCCCGGGCGAACTCGGAAGCCAAGTCGCTGGACCCGCTGGTTCCCTTCCGCCTTGCTGTCCTCAGCAACTCGACGATTGATCTTGTGGTACCCGCACTGGTGGCGAGCGCCGCCCGTCGCGGCATCGCTCTCGAAGTAATTCAGCCGTCCTATGACCAGGTGGCCCAGGAAGCCCTTACTCCCGACTCCAAGGTAAACTCCGCAAAGCCCGACGCGGTGCTGTTTGCGCTCGACTACCGCGCCATTCCCTTGAAGCTCTCCCTCGGTGACCCGGAAGCCTCAGCCGCTACTGTTCAGGGGGTCATGGGCTACCTGCAAGCCCTCCGCGAGGGAATCAAGACCAATTGCAACGCAGTCTGCATCTTCCAGACCTTCGCTCCTCCCGTGGAAACTCTGTTCGGCAGTCTTGACCGCGCGCTCCCCGGCTCGCTCCGCAACCTGATCGACGGTATCAATCGCGAGCTCTCGGAGTTTGTCCTTCGCTCTGGAGATGTCCTGCTCGATATCGCCGGGCTCGCCGAAACCGTCGGCCTTGCAAACTGGCACGACACGCAACTCTGGAACATGGCGAAGATCGCCTTCTCCGATGAACTCATCCCGCTCTATGCCGATCATGTTGGCCGCGTAGTCGCTGCGCTCCGCGGCAAGAGCGGCAAAGTTCTCGTGCTCGATCTCGACAACACCGTTTGGGGCGGCGTCATCGGGGATGATGGCCTTGAAGGCATCAAGATCGCCCAGGGCGACGCCACCGGCGAAGCCCACCTCGCCCTGCAGCGCATGGCTCTCGACCTTCGCCAGCGCGGTATCGTGCTTGCCGTCTCTTCGAAGAACACCGACGAGGTGGCGCGCGCGCCCTTCGAACAGCATCCCGAGATGTTGCTCAAGCTTTCGCACATCGCCGTCTTCCAGGCCAACTGGAACGACAAAGCCACCAACATCCAGGCCATCGCCGAAGAGCTTTCGCTTGGCCTCGACTCCTTCGTCTTCGTCGACGACAATCCAGCCGAGCGCGGGCTTGTCCGCAAGCTCCTTCCTCAGGTCTCCGTGCCGGAGCTTCCTGACGATCCCTCCGGGTACGTCCGAACCATCGCGGCGGGCGGCTACTTCGAAGCGGTAGCTATGGCCGCCGAAGACCTGAAGCGCGCCGGCTTCTACCAGGACAACGCCAAGCGTGCCAATCTGCAGAAGCAGGCAGGCGGCGTCGTTGCCTACCTCGCATCGCTCGACATGACGATCACGTTCCTGCCCTTCGACGCCAACGCCCGCGCACGCATCGTCCAGCTCATCAACAAATCCAACCAGTACAACCTGACCACGCGCCGCTATACCGAGCCGGAGATCCTTGAAGCCGAGCTCGACCCCGAAGTCTTCACCCTGCAGGTGCGCCTCGCGGACATCTTTGGCGACAACGGCATGATCAGCGTCATCATCTGCAGGCTCGCAGGACGCGACACATGGGAGATCGACACGTGGTTGATGAGCTGCCGTGTCCTCGGGCGCAAGGTCGAGCACTCAGTCCTCCGCAAGATCGCAGAGCACGCACGCGAAGCCGGCGTTCATAAGCTCATCGGCACCTACCGTCCGACAGACCGCAACAAGCTCGTCGTCGACCATTACGCCAGGCTTGGCTTCAGCAAAGTCCGCGAAGAGGAATCAGGCCTCACGGTCTGGGAGTTACCCGTTGAAAGCACCACCGATTGGGAATGGGTTCCCATGACCGTCGTCTCGACCGGCTTTACCGTTGCCCTGGATGCATCCCAAAATGCATCCCAGGAGGCACCGGTATCGTGACCGAACCGGACCTGACGGACCCTGCCACCGCAGAGAAGCAGGGATCACAGCGCCGCGACTGGATCCTCCTTCCGGCAGTCGGCCTGTTCACGATTGCCTTGATGGCGGTTTCGGCCGAAGCTCTTTCGCGTTGGTTCTACCCGGTCACACAAGTCGGCTTCCAGAACTGCTTCGCCACGGCCGATCCAACCGGCGACGCGCCAGCCAAGCCAAACAGCGTCTGCTACGAACGCACCGCCGAGAGCCCTGTTCAGGCAGAATACAAATTCAACAGCAGAGGACATCGCGCCGGTACCGAGCTGACTCCAAAGGCACCCGGCACCTACAGGATTGTCTTGATCGGTTCCTCGATGACCCAGGGGCTCTTCGTCCCAAGAGAGAAGACCTTCGCCGCCCTGCTCCCGGCAGAACTCTCCGAAGACACCGGCCGCAAAGTCGAGGTCTACAACGAAGCCACCGGCGGGAAGTTTCGAGGCGGCCCGTACCCCACGCAAAACTCTCCGCAGCAATTTGGCCAGGTTCTCGCAGCGCAACCCGACCTGGTCCTCTGGGTCATCACGCCCACGGACATCATCAACGCCGAGGCAAACGCAAGTGCGGAACCCGCAACGGGAGGCGTCCTTCCATCGACTGCGCCATCAACAACCGCCCCTGCGAAGCCCCGGCATCTCTGGAACAAGATCACCGCTGCCATCTCCAATGGAACCTTCGGGGACCGTCTGAAAGCCCGCTGGGAAGAGACTCGAACATCCGTCGTCCTGAAGCATCTCCTGATCGCAAGCGAAAGCCAGGATGAGTACATCAGGTCCTTCATCAGCAACGGGGCCAACGCCAACTTTCTGAAGATCACACCTGACTCGAACTGGCATGTACAACAGCAGAACTTCGAAATCGAACTGAACGGCATCACAGGATCCGCGAAGAGCGCCGGGATTCCCCTTGTCGCCGTTTTCGTACCGAACCGCCCTCTGGCCGCGATGCTGTCGCGTGGCGACTGGCCCTCCGGCTACAACCCATTTAAGGTGGATTGCGAAGTCCGCCAGAGCATCCTGCAACACGGTGGAAGTTTCATCGACATCCTCGGCGACTACCGCCGCGTTCCTGGCCCGGAGCGAGACTACTTCCCCGTGGATGGACATCCCGATGCCGCAGGCCACGCCACCATCGCCAGACTCATCTCCCGTGAACTCACCAGCGGCAAAGTGCCGGAGTTGAAAGCCTCCACCCCGCGCGATGTTGCACCGGAGCCCTGCGGATAAAATGGACACCGCATCCCTCCAATTCATCCTGTTTGGCTTGGCCGCCGCGGCGTTCTCGAACCTGAACCGCTCCCGTATCTGGCGATCCATCGTCCTAATGATTGCCAGCCTGGTCTTCCTTGCCATGCTCGCGAAGAGTGCTGTCGTCCTGGTCCCATTGGCCGCATTTCTACTCTTCGGCTACGGAGCCCTCGCCATGCGGGAGCGCCGCTTGCTCAAAGGCGCGACCTGGAGCGTACTGGCGGTCATCCTCACCTACGCTTGGCTGAAGAAATATACTTTCCTGCCGGAACGATCCTTCCTGCACTTCCCCTACTTCACACTCGGGCTCTCCTACATCTTCTTCCGGGTACTCCACCTTCTGATCGATGCCGGTGAAGAATCCGAAGGCGGAGAAAGACGGCAGATTGGCATCGGCTCCTACCTGCTCTACACACTCAACTTCACGACCCTTGTCTCCGGCCCCATCCAGCGCTACGACGACTTCGCGGCCGCCTTCGTATCCGACCAGTTCGCAGTCGAAGCCGTCCCGCTCGGACCGGACATCATCGGCCTTCAATTCGAACGCATCGTCCGCGGCTTCTTCAAAGTAAACGTCCTGGCCATGCTGCTGCACCGCATGCAGGAAAACGGCCTCGAACAACTCCTGCAGCCCATCACACTCGAGCACAAGATCTTCGCCGCCATTCAACTCACGGTCGCCTACCCGCTCTTCCTGTACGCAAACTTCTCCGGCTATATCGACGTGGTCATCGCAATAGCCCGCCTGATGCGCATCCGACTACCGGAAAACTTCGACCGTCCGTTCTCTGCATCGTCCTTCCTTGACTTCTGGAACCGCTGGCACATCACCCTCTCGACCTGGCTCAAGACCTACGTCTACAATCCGCTGCTGCTTGCGCTGATGCGGCGCATCTCATCAATCGCGTTGGAACCGTTCCTCGGTGTCGTCTGCTTCTTCGTCACATTTTTCCTCATCGGCATCTGGCATGGCCGCACCTCGGAGTACGCCGTCTTCGGCGTCCTCCAGGGCGGCGGTGTCGCCATCAACAAGCTCTGGCAGATCTGGCTCACCCGCACCCTTGGCCGCAAGCCTTACAAGCAGCTCGCAAAAAATCCGGTTTACATAGCCTTTGGCCGCGGCCTGACGTTTACCTGGTTCGCCTTCACCATGTTCTGGTTCTGGGCCAACTGGAAGCAGATCGGCACCGTCTCTTCCGCGATCGGGGTCGGTTCCTGGCTCGCCGTGTGGCTCGCAATCTGGCTCGGCGCTACCGCAGTATTGGAAGTATGGGAAAGATTTCGTGCGGCCCTGCTCACGCTTCGAACCGTGGAAGGTCCTGCGCTCACCAACCGCTATGCGTTGATGATCTATGCAACCGCAATGGCCGTGGTCGCTCTGGTCATCACGGGCGTCATGAGCCAGCCAGCCCCGGCGATCGTGTACAAAGCCTTCTAGTGAGGGGAAAATTCAGGTAGGGAAGATGGTGCACCCGAGAAGATTCGAACTTCTGACCTACAGCTTCGGAGGCTGCCGCTCTATCCAGCTGAGCTACGGGTGCATCGATTAAGCCTAGCACGGCGCGTCCCACTCTTCCATCCGGCAAACACCGCTTGTTGACACCCGGGCTGGCACGCCTCACCATCAGAGACGTTGGATTTCTGCCGTCACCCGGTTCGTCCGCCCACGCCATCCGTCCAAGCCTCAGCCAAGAAAGCGAGACCTTATCACCATGTTCCTTCGCAAAGCCGCCTTAACCTTGCTCCTCGCCGCCACCGTCGGAATGCCTGCCCTCGGCTGTTCCCAAATGGACAGCATGAAGTCCGACGCGAAGAAGCCGCTACCGAGCCCTCCCGCAACGGCATCCGCCAGCATCGGCGGCAGCAAGGTTAACATCGCCTACAACTCCCCCTCGATGCGCGGCCGCAAGATAATGGGCGGCCTTGTTCCCTACGGACAAGTGTGGCGCACGGGAGCCAACCCAGCCACGACCCTCACCACCTCTTCCGATTTGCACTTCGGAGACTTGCTCGTCCCAGCCGGCACTCACACGATCTACAGCTTGCCTGGCGAAGACAAATGGCTTCTCATCATCAACAAGCAGACTGGCCAGTGGGGCACTGAATACAGCATGGGCCAGGACCTCGGTCGCGTCCCGATGATGTCCAAGCCGGTCAGCAGCCCGCAGGAGGCCATGTCGATCACCTTTGAGAACACCACCCCCACCAGCACCGAACTCCACGTCCGCTGGGAGACCACAGACCGCTTCGTCAAGATCACCAAGTAGCTGAGCGTCAACAATCTTTGGGTGCCCCATATCTCGATTCTGAGATGTGGGGATTTCCATACACCCCTTTCCCTTTGTTTGTCATTCTTGAAGGGAATCTGCATTTCCGCCTTTTTCCCTTGAGCTGAAACGCGTCATAGAATCACTCCCATGGCTCAGTTCGACTTGGACGTAATCCAATCCGCCCTCACCGCCGCAAACCTCGACGGCTGGCTCTTCTACGACCATCACTACCGCGACCCCCTTGCCTACAGCATTCTCGGCTTACCCCAGGGCCAGCTCGTCACGCGCCGCTGGTATTACTTCATCCCCGCCAGCGGCACCCCGAAGAAGCTCGTCCACCGCATCGAGGCGGGTCGCCTCGACACGCTCCCCGGCCCGAAATCCGAGTACTCCTCCTGGCAGGAGCTCGAAGCCGGCATTGAGTCCCTCCTCACCGGCCAGACGAAGATCGCCATGCAGTACTCCCCGCGCAACGCCATCATGTACGTTGCCCTGGTCGACGCCGGCACCATCGAGCTTCTCCGCTCGCTCGGCAAAGAGATCGTCACCTCCGCCAACCTCATCAGCCAGTTTGAAGCTGTGCTCACAGATGCCCAGATCGCCACCCATTTCGCCGCCGGCGAGAAAGTCGACCGCGTCCTCGCCGCCGGTTTCGAGCACATCGGCAACCTCACCCGCAACGGCGGTACCACTCACGAGCAAGCCATCGTCGACTTCCTCCAGGAAGGCATGACCCGCGAAGGGCTCGTGTGGGAGCACGGCACCAATGTAAGTTGTGGCTCCCACTCCGCTGACTCCCACTACCATCCCTCACCCGAGACCTCCGCCCCCATCCGCACCGGCAACTTCATCCTCATCGACATCTGGGCACGTCTCGACCAGCCAAACTCTTGCTACTACGACATCACCTGGACCGGCGTCGTCGGCCGTGGACCCACCGAACGCGAGCAACACATCTTCACCACCGTCCGCGACGCCCGAGACGCCGCCTGCCAGCGCGTCCTCTCCGCTTTCGCCGCCAACGAGCAAATCGCCGGCTACCAGGCCGACGATGCCTCCCGCTCCATCATCCGCGCCGCCGGCCTCGCCGACCACTTCACCCACCGCACCGGCCACAACATCGGCAACACCTTGCACGGCAGCGGCGCCCACCTCGACAATCTGGAAACGCGTGATGAGCGGTGGCTATTGCCAAACACCTGCTTCTCTGTCGAACCCGGCCTCTACTTCCCCGGCGAGTTCGGCATCCGCAGCGAGGTCAACATGATCGCTCGCCCCGGCCAAGCCGAAATCACCGGTCGCATCCAGCGCGAACTCGTGCGGATCTGAGTGAAGCACTCGGCGACGTGAAACTTACTATCGCGTCAGGCCCGCCACAATCCTCACCATCTGCATCTCTCTTTTCTGGGAGAGTGCCTGCTTATGGCTACGAAGAAAACATCTGCAAAGAAAAGCCCTGCAAAGAAGAGCCCTGCAAAGAAAACAGCCGCGAAGAAGATCGCAAGCAAGAAATCCAGCAAGAACAGCTCCGACAACTACACCAAGCCCGAGTTGCGCGAGAAGATCAAAAGTCAGGTCATGGCAGGCGACAAGGGTGGGAACGCCGGTCAGTGGAGTGCACGTAAGGCTCAACTTGTGGCACATGAGTACGAAGCCGAGGGCGGCGGCTACAAGCATCCTCGAAATGCCGCCCAGCAGTCTTTGAAGCAATGGGGCGACGAGCATTGGCACACGGCCGATGGCAAGCAGGCCATTCAGAAAGATGAGACTCACAGATATCTCCCCGATGCGGCCTGGCAGGAGCTTTCACCTGATCAGCGTAAGTCCACGGATCGCAAAAAAATTGCGGGCTCCCGGCAGGGCAAGCAGTTCGTCGCGAACACGCCGGCTGCTGCCAAGGCCCGGAAACACTCGACTAAGCCCGGGAACTGACCTCTGATCCGCATGTGTCTCGCGCATTTGCCTTATGATGGAACCTGCATGTCTACGAACACCCAAGTCCCGGCGCAGCCCCTCAAAAGGCCTGCCCCCCGCATCAACAACAAGTCCGCTGTCTCGCCCGCCGTCGCTCTTTTTGCCGGATGGCTCATTCCCGGCGCTGGACACCTTCTGCTCAGGAAGCCTGTCCGCGCCGCGCTGCTCTTCGTATCCATCGTTGCCATGTTCGCGATTGGCATTGCGCTCGAAGGCAAGGTCTACACGCCCAACACCGGCGACCCGCTCGACATCCTTGGCTTCGCGGGCGATCTCGGCGCCGGCGCTCTCTACATCCTCACCCGGATGCTCGACCTCGGCCACTCATCAGTCCAGATCGCCATCGCTGACTACGGCACAAAGTTCATCGTGGTCGCCGGACTGCTGAACATCGTCGCCGCAGTTGACGCCCATTCGCTCGCCAGCGGAAGGAAGCTCTCATGACGCTTACTCACTTCAGCGCGGTCCTTCTCTTCTCGCTCTTCACGTCCGTGGTCTTCGGCATCACCCAGCGCTCAGACCCTAAAATGATGATGCGCTTCGGTGCTTTCTGCTTCGCCCTCTTCGTAGGCGGAACGATCGCTGCAAGCTGGGTTATGTGGGCCATCAAGCACTAGGGCTAGCAACGCGAAGCGCTATACGCGTCACGAAGTGAACGCCCCGCGCGCAGCGGGCCCGTCCGGCAGGACACCTTCCTTGCTGGCCTTCATCTCCACCGGCAATGCCGCATCGATCGCAGCCCTCACCGCAGCCATCAACTCGTCTCGCGTCGCATAGTCTCTCGGCTCGATCGCCCTCAGAAATTCAATCCGCGCAACCCCCGGCGTCACGGCGAAGCTTCCCTTGCTCATCATGTACTGCGTTCCCGAAATCGCAACAGGAACGATCGCCGCCTTCGTCTCCTCCGCCAGGAAGAACGGCCCCTTCTTGAACGCCGAGAGCCTTCCATCCTTCGATCGCGTTCCCTCCGGAAAGACAAGTATGTTCAGTCCCGACCGTAGCGCATCCCCTGCTGCCGCAATACTTGCCTTGGCCGCTTCTACGCTATGCCCGCGCTCCACCGGCACGAACTTTCCCATCTTCATCGCCGTACCCACGAAAGGAATGCTCATAAGCTGCTTCTTCAGCATCACGGAGCTCCTGCCCGGCAAACACGGCAACAGCACCGGCGGATCAAGATTTGAAACGTGATTCGACATGAAGATACAGCTCTGATCTCGAGGCAGATTCTCTCGCCCAACCACCTGAATGCGAATGCCGCCAGCAGCAACGCCCGCATGCAAAATCCACATAGCTACCTTGTACAGTGGCCCGATGTCACGAATCAGAAACGAATAAGGGAGTCCCACGATCCCCGCAACTGAACCGAGCGTCCCGTACACAAACAACATCTTGAGCGCAGCAAACATTACTACCTTGAGACTAATTCATCCGACACAAGCACCGGCCCACTCGAATCGCTTCTGAAAATGTGGAGCAGTACACCGTTCGGTGTCCCATCCATCGGGCCTTAGTTCAAGCGATGGGTAGGATCGACGCCGCTCGTAACGCCGCAGGCAGCTTCTCATAAATCCCGCCGAACCCACCGTTCGAAAGAATCGCTACAACATCCCCCGCCCGCAACTGCGGCACCATCGCCGCAACGATCGCATCCGCATCCGCATACACCGCAGCCGGCACTCCCTGCACCGAAAGCGCCGCCGCAACCTCCTCCGGATGCAGCCGTTCCTTCATCGGTATGCTCTCCGACTTGAACACCTCCGCCAGCACCACGGCATCGGCAAGCGCCAGACTCTCGACCAGTGCATCTGCAAACACGTTCCGCCTTAAGGTGTTCGATCGCGGCTCCAGCACCGCCCAGACCCTTCGCCCCGCATACGCCCCGCGCAACGCCCGCAAGGTCTCTCGAATCGCCGTCGGATGATGCGCGAAGTCGTCGATGATCGTGACGCCGCCAACCTCCGCCCGCACCTCAAGCCTTCGCTTCACGCTGCGAAAGGTCGCCAGCGCTTCAACAATCGCCGCGACCGGAACTCCCTGGCCCGCTGCCAGTGCGGCCGCCGCAGTTGCATTCAGTGCATTGTGTTCGCCTGCCATCGGTAGCGTCAGTTCTGCAAAGAACTCGCCTTCACGATGAATCTCCCATACGCTCGATACGCCTTCATGCCGCATCTTCGAGACACGCCAATAGGAGGTCTCCGCAAACCCGTACCGCTCCACCCGGCAAAACGCCTTCTTCACACACTCGGTCACATTGGCACTGCCATCGAACGCGATCAGCCTGCCGCGCCCCGGAATCAGGTTCACTAGCCGCTTGAACGCCGTCTTTACCGCTTCGAGATCGGGATAGATATCCGCGTGATCGAACTCCACATGCGTAAGAATGGCCGCGTCCGGAAAGTAATGCAGGAACTTCGGTCCTTTATCGAAGAACGCCGTGTCGTACTCATCCCCCTCGAGCAGAAACGGCCGTGTAGGCCGCACCATGAAACTTGTTCCAAAGTTCTCCGCCACGCCACCGATCAGGAACGACGGGCTGAACTCTGGCCTCGATTCCGACGCCACTTGATAGATCCACGCCAGCATACTTGTCGTGGTTGTCTTCCCATGCGTCCCTGCAACGACAAGCGATTCACGCCCCGGCAGAAACTCGTCATGCAGCAGCGCCGCCATCGAGCAAAATGGTATTCGCACATCCAGCACATGCTCCAACTCAACATTGCCACGCGAGATTGCATTCCCCACCACAACCAGCTCCGGCTGCGGCTCAAGATTTGTAACCGCATATGGCTCGGTAACCGCAATGCCCATCGCGCGAAGCTGATCGCTCATTGGCGGATACGCGGCCGCATCCGACCCAGTCACCCGATGCCCATGTTGCTGCAGCATCCCTGCGAGCGAGGCCATGGCTGTCCCGCAGATCCCAATCAGATGAATGTGCTTTAGAGTCTTCTCGTCCACCTTGTCCATCAACCGCAAACCTTCCTGTCTAAACACCTTGTCATCTTGGCGCAGCGGAGGACCCGCTTCGTAGCACTTGCCGCTGCCCGTTGCCTGTTCTTGCCGTTGCCTATTCTTGCCGTTGCCTGTTCTTGCCGTTGCTTGTTCTTGCCGTCATCCTGAGCGAAGCGAAGGACCCCGCGCGACTCCACATCCCCACAACCGCTCGAACCTTTCTAACCCGAAGCCCTACGCTCTCACCGCCGCCTCCAAGAACTCCATTCGCGCGCCGCAAGTCAGATCAAGCCGCACCTTCACCCCCAGCGGCAGCGTCACGTTCCCCGCCCCCACATGGCCGCTCCTCAACCCGATCGCCACTGGCCCTGCGAAATCCCGTAGCGCATGCAGAATCGCCTGCTCCAGCAGCTGCTGCTCCTCAGCCGCAACCGACTGCGTCATGTCCCCCAGGACGATCCCCGCCGCCTTCTCGAGGAAACCCGCGTACCTCAGATGCAGCAGCTGCCGGTCCCACTGATACGGCTTCGTCCCAATGTCCTCAAGAAACAGGATCCCATCCGAAGCCACCGGAGCATACTCCGTCCCCAGCGCCTCAACGAAGATCGACAGGCATCCACCATCAAGCGTGCCTTTAGCCACTCCAGGCTTCAACACCCGCAGTCCTTCAGCAGCACCGACCGACCACCCTTCACTTCCACCAAGTGCATGATCCCAGCTCGCCACATCGACACCATCGGCCCGCGAAAAATCCGCAGCACACATCGGCCCATGGAACGTCACCAGCTCTGCAAACTTCCTCATCCACACATGCAGCGAAACCTGGTCACTATACCCAACAAAAACCTTCGGATTCGCACGTATCAGCTCAGCGTGGAGCAACGGCAGCAGTTCCGCCGAGCCCCATCCACCCCGTGCACACACAATCCCATCGATGCTTCCATCCGCAAACGCCGCATGAAGGTCGTCGAGCCTCTGCTGCACCGTCCCCGCGTAATAGAGCGGCCCCCGCACCAACGCATTCGGGAACAGCACCGGCTCGTACCCCATCCCACGCAGCCGCTCCATTCCCGCTTGTACCAGTTCCGGCTTAGGCGTGCTCGCAGGCGAAACAATCGCCAGCCTCGCTCCCGCCTTAAGCGCCTTCGGCTTGATCATCACAGCCCCACGACCTTGCCCACGCAGAGGATCTCCGCCGGCCCGGTCAGCCGCATCACCGCATCATTGCTCGCCCAGACCATCTTTTGCGCTCCGCCCTGAGCCACCGCCGTCAACTCCCGATCCACTCCGCGAAGCACCATCGCCGCAGCTGAAGAAGCACACGTCCCCGTGCCCGAAGAAGTCGTTGGCCCACACCCACGCTCATAGATCCTGAACGCTATCTCGCCCTTCGACAACACCTTCACAAACTCCACATTCGTCCCGTGGGCGAACATGGGATCAGTACTGATTCTCGCGCCAAGCTCCTGCCAACTCATCCCATGCGCCGAAAAGTCATCCGCATCAACAAACAAGACAAAGTGCGGATTCCCGACATTCACCATCGCGCCTTCCACCAGCCCTACTCCTGGCAGATCGAGCACTCGCGCCATCACTCGCGGCACGCCCATCTCGCTCTCGATCACATAGATCGGATCGGCGTCATCGATCACCACACAGGCCCGCTTGCCGCCATGCGTTCCCAGCGTGACCTGTTTCATGCCCTCACTCTGCGCCAGCCAGGCCGCAACGCAGCGGGTGCCATTGCCTGAAAGTTCCGCCTCGCTGCCATCTGCATTAAAGAGCCTCAGAAAAAACTCACCGCCGGCACGCCGTTCGAGAAACTCGATGCCGTCCGCGCCGATCGAAGTGTTCCTCGCACACAACTTCCTGGCCAGTTCCGCGTGCTTCCGTTGTGCAACAGCCTCTTCCAGGATCAAAAAATCGTTCCCGCATGCATGGGCCTTCACAAAATCGATCACTCACTCTTCCTCTTCATCTTGAAAAACAATCACCTCGTCCGTAGCGTCCGCGGACTTCAGGCTCTCCAGCACCACCGCGTGCTTCCTGCGGTTTGTACTCACGACAAACGTCACCCGCTCGAGATTCGCAATCGTCTCCTTCTCGAGCACCTTCAGTCGAATACCCAGCCTGTCGAGCACGCTCAAAATCGCCACATACATCCGCGGTTGGTCGGTCCCCCGCACTTCATACAGCATCGGGTAATGCTTCCAGCCCAGCTTTCCCTCTAACGCCCCAACCAACTGGAGTGACAGCAGTACAATCACCGTCGCCAGCACTGCCTCAAGATAAAGCCCTGCCCCGCAGGCCATCCCGATCGAAGCCACCGCGAAGACGCTCGCCGCGCTCGTCAGGCCCAGCACGCGATTCCGCGTATGCAGAATCAGCCCTGCCCCCAGAAATCCAATCCCCTGCACAATATTCGCCGCGACGCGTCCCTTATCCGCGTTGCCATCTCCCGCCAGTACCGCCGAGAGCAGCGTGAAGAAAGCGCACGCCATGCAGATCAGCATGTTCGTCCGAAGTCCAGAGGCCTTGTGCCGCCATTCCCGCTCCACCCCCACCGCGCCGCCCAGCAGGCACGCCAGCAACAATCGTTTCGCAGTCCCGCTCGAGAGCAGCATCTGGTCGAAGTCACTGAAGTGGTAGGAACTGGGCGCGTACATGCTCCCCCGATTCTAATTCCGCAACCCACCGCCGGAACCATTTGCTCCGGCAAATACAAAACGAGTCGCCCGCGACGCGCACTATGGAAGATTGCCGCGCAGTACGCGCATGAGTGGAGGGACAGCACATCGACGCAAGGGACCGAACATCGACGCAAGGGACCAACATCGACACAAGGAAAACCACGCATCGACACAAGAGACCAAACATCGACTCAAGGAACCAAACATCGACACAAGGGACCAACATCGCGACACGAAGAAAACCACGCATCGACACGAAACCACACAAATCAAGAAAGTGTCATCCTGAGCGGAGCCTCTTGCAGCATCATCGCAAGAGGCGAAGTCGAAGGACCTGCTGTTGCACTTGTCGTTGCCCGTTCTTCCCAGAACCGAAAACTACTTCTCCTGGGCCTTAAGGATTGAATCCAGCCTCTCTGGTGTCCCGTCGACTTTCTTCAAAACCGGATACCGTTCCCCTCCGTGATACTCCAGGCGAAGCACCTTGAAGTAGCTACTCTCTTCGGTGATTACCTCAATGGCCGACCCCGCTCCTCGTGCATCGCGTACACCCTGCCGCAGAATGGCGGGGGTGAAGGCCCGGCCGTTGACCGCTACAATCTTCATTCCCGGTCCGAATCCCGCTTTGTCCGCGACGCCCCCCTTCAACACATCAGTAAGAATTCCAGACGATCCCACGTGAAGACCCAGCGAGTACCAGAACTCCACGCTGCCTCGCTGCGAATCCTCCATTGCGCTCCATAAATTCGGCTTGTCCGAGTAAGAGAGCCGGTACCCGCCATTCTGGAGCCCACCCAGCGGCGCATGGGCGTCGTTCGAATCAAGCCGTTCCCGGAGAAACGTCCCCCAATCATTCGCCACAACGCCGTTCAGGCCGGCTACTACATCCTCGAAGGTGTATGGCACGACCTTCGGCGCGGTATCGCCGCCCAGCCCATGGAACTTCGCGACGAAGTCGTTGATCGACTTCTTGCCATTCGTCATCTTCCGAATCGTCGTATCTACGTCGAGCCAGACAAGCTCGCCCTCATCGTAGTAATCGACATTGCGCCGCCAGTTGTCCCAGCCGCCGCCCGCGTCGTAGAGCGTCTGCGCCGCCGTAGCTGTGTCCTGCAGGTCGCGCCACGTCCGGCCTGGCCGATTGTCGTACTCAGCCGCAATAGTCGCCAGCCGGTCCTTAAACTGGTCCGCCGTCCAGATGCCACTTCGCGCGGCAAGCACATCGCCGAGATACTCCGTCAGCCCCTCATACACCCACAACAGGTCGCCTTCCATCGGCTTCTGGTAGTTGCTGGTCGCGAGACCCGCAGGCCGTCGATATTTGCCATTCCAGCTATGCGTAAACTCATGCGGCAGCAGGTCGCCGGCAAGCGTAAACGATTGATCGTCCACAAAAGTCCGCGCCGGAACGCGGTCGTCGCTGGACTCGTGATGCTCCAGGCCAAAATGCGCCGTCTCGTCGCTCAGCGTTACCAGAAAGTGATACGCCCTGAAGTGACGGCTCTTATACAGCGCCCCGGCCTCGCGCACCAGTCGATCGAACGCATCGATATGCTCCTGCGAAAGCTCGAGTTCCTCCGGCCCGTCAGCCGCCATGTCGAGAAAGTGCTTCGGCGTCACCTCCGTCGCCAGCGCGACCTCCCGGAAGTATCGCCCCGCCAGCACAGGCGAATCGATCAGCGTCTCGAGACTCACAGTTTTAAAATCGGTTGTACCCTCCGTCGCTTTTCCACTCTTCTCAAGCGCCGTTCCGAACTTCCATCCGTCGGGCACTCTCACCGAAGGCGTCAGCATCACCGCACCGGCATCAGCTCCGTCCGGATACACGACGACAGTGTTCCAGCTCAATAGCGCCAGATTGGCGCTCGTCGAAGCGCCTGCCGAAAAGCCCGAAGCAGCCGCGGTAGCGAGAAAGTCCATCTTGATGTCGAGTTTCGTCACGCCGTCCGGAACCGTAATGTGGAAAGCAAACATATCCACCTTGTCCCGCTCCCACTTAATTGGCTTGCCCTGCGCTGCAACTAAAAATCCTGTGAAGTTGTCGATGGGGCCAGTTGGCCCATGCTCGCCCGGAATCCACTTCGGATAAACCAGCGTCAGCGGCCCGGGCGTAACCGGCATGGTCTCAGTGGCGTGCAAGATGCGCCGCGGAGCATCGGTCAGATCTACATTCAGCGTGATCGGCGCGCCCTGCGCGCAAACGGCAGCAGTCCCTGTAAGCAGGCAGATACCGAACGCTACCGTAAATTTCGACCATCCGATTACCCGACCAACCATGAACACTCTCCAAATTCTGTTTTCTAAATCCATAACCAGTCTATCGTTCTGCTCGATTCCCTTGCCCAGCGGCCATTCGCGTACACTAACCCCCAACCAACATGAACCCATACGCCGCCGTCCTTGCTGTCATCACCCTCACGCTGCTCGGGGTCTCGCTAGGTCGCCTGAACAAGACGAAAACCAAGGCCGACTACCTCGTCGCGGGGCGCTCGCTACCGGCCTTCGTACTCATCTTCACCCTGCTCTCTTCGTGGATCGGTTCAGGCTCTCTGCTTGCCGGCGTAGAGAACGCGTATAGGATAGGCTTTTCCGCTCTCTGGCAGCCCGCCGGCGGCTGGGCTGGACTTCTCCTGATCTACTTCATTGCTCCGCGGGCCCGCAAATTCGCGCAGTTCACCATCCCCGATCTTCTCGAAGCGCGGTATAACCAGACCGCCCGCGTCCTCGGCGTCATCGCCATACTCTTCACCTACACTGCGATCACCAGTTACCAGTTCATTGGTGGCGGCGATATCCTGCACCTCATCTTTCCCGGCACCATCACCGCCAACTTCGGCAAGTACATCATCGCGGCATTTGTCATCCTCTTCACCGCGATCGCCGGTATGTCCTCAGTCGCATACATGGATGTCTTCATTGGCCTGCTGGCCAGTGGGACGCTCCTCCTCTCGCTCCCCGTTTTCATTCATCGCGTCGGAGGCTGGTCCGCAGTCCACGCCGCCCTCCCCGCATCGCACTTCCAGGCGCTTGGCAACATCACCCTCGCCCACGGATTTGAACTCTTCCTCCCCACCTGCCTCCTCATGCTCGGCAACCAATCCATGTATCAGAAGTTTTTCTCCGCCAGGACCGAGAAGGACGCCACACAGGCCGTCGTCGGCTGGTTCATCGGCATCGTTATTCTCGAGACCATCATCATCGCAATCGCCGTCACCGGGTCCGCCCTCTTTCCCTCCGGCGAAGTCCACGATCATCCTCGCGAGTTGCTTGCCTTCTCCGCCATGCACGGCCTTCCAACCTGGCTCGGCGTTTTTTTAGTGGGAGCAATCTTCGCCAAGATTATTTCCACCGCCAACAACTATCTCTTCTCGCCCGCCACCAACCTCGTCAACGACGTCTTCGTTCGCTACATCGAACCAGAGGCGTCCAACAAGCGCATCCTTATCGTAAGCCGTCTCATGGTCGTCCTGCTCGGCCTGTGGGCGCTCTACCAGTCGCTCCATACCGAGTCCGTGCTTCGAAAATCTCTCTACGCCTACACCATCTACTCCGCCGCGCTCACGCCCGTAATCCTTGCCGCCTTTTTCTGGAGACGCACTACTGCTCCAGCTGCCGTCATCTCCATCGCCGCCGGAACCCTGGTGACCGTAACCTGGGATTCAGCCTTCATTCACACTCACCTGCCGGGCATTCTTACCGATCGCGATGCCATCTTTCCTGCCCTGCTCACCTCACTTTTGTGTCTTGTCTTCGTCAGTCTCGTTACCCCGCGTCCGACGGCGGCCCAGTTGGCGCCCTTCGCCGAAGGCTGACATTTACCTCAAAATGAGCGAAGACGTTTACACTTCATCTTCGAGTTCACTGCATCCAACGATTGCAATAGACCTCTAGCAAACCGCAAGACCTCTAGCAAACCAAGGAGAAGACCATGACGCAGGAGATTCAAACGACCAACCTGGAAGAGTTCTTTCCATATAACGAAGTTCTCTTCGCCGCAGTTGCCGATGAGGATGAGGACGAAGACGAGGACGCGGACAAGGACGACCTCGAAGAGAAAGATCCTGACGACGATGACCTCGACGAAGAAGACGATCTCGAGGACGACGAAGAAGATGAGGATGAGGATGAGGACGAACTAGAGTACGAAGACGATGATGAGGAAGAAGAGGAGGAGGACGAGGATGAGGACGAAAAAGAGGAGTAGCCACCGCCTCTTCTATTCGCTCCGGTCAGGTTTCTTCTCGTCTTTCACTCCGAAGTGAATTCGCGCCTGCTCTTGACCTCTCACCTGCAGCTTCAGCCATGGAGCGGCAACCGCACCTCGGCAATGCAACCCTGGGCATCCGTGCGATTGCCCAGGCTGACCGCTCCCTTGTGGGCGATCAGGATCTGTTGTGCAAGCGCCAAACCGATGCCCGTACCAGCAGGCTTGGTGGTGTAAAACGGCACGAAAAGATTTATCGGATTCAGCAAACCCAGGCCATTATCCACGATGCGGATAGTTGCCTGGGTTTGCTGCGTGCCCCTTGCAGGGGGCGGAGAGATGGCGTTCTCTCCGCTTCCAGTCCATGAAATTTCGACTGAAGGTAGAACCCGTTTCTCCTGCGCCGCCTCCAAAGCCGCATCCGCGGCGTTCTGCACAAGGTTGATCAGCGCCTGCTGCAACTGGTCCGGGTCTGCCAGCAAAATCACATCGGGCCCCGGCACGAGCACCACCGTAATGCGCCGTTCAAGTTCGGCGATGCGCTCCATCAAAGGCAGCAACCGCACCGCCTCGACCCTTGGAGCAGGCAGCGTCGAGAGCTGCTGATACGCCTGCAGGAACCGGTTCAGCGAGGCAGCGCGATCTTCAATCACGGCCAGCCCCCGAGCCATATCACGATTCAAGTCTTTCTCTGCGTCCGGTGACATTGCCTCGGGCAGTCTGCTGCGAAGACTTCCGGCAATTGACTTGATCGGCGTAAGCGAATTATTAATCTCATGGCCCAGCACCCGGATCAGCCTCTGCCACGCCTGCCGCTCCTCCTCCCGTAGCGCCGCGCCCACATCGGACAACACCAGCAACACGTGCGGCACGCCACGCAGCCGAAAGGCCGCCCGGCGTACGACATACCGCGTCGCGTTTGCTGTCTTTGACGAGCTGGAGTAAGTACCTTCATCCGCCACACTTAGCAACTCACTCAGCTCAAGCTGCTCCGCTGTCCGACCGTCCGAGACCGGCCGTTTCAGCGCGAACGCCCGGTCCGCCGCGGCATTATGCAGCCGCAGCCGGTCCTGCACATCGAACGCCAGCACCGGCGACTGCATCGACGTCATCACGCGCTCCAGCAGCGCAAGCGCCTCCAGCGCGGTCGACCGCTGCGCCTGCAGCGTCCCTGCCAGCGCGTTGATCTCAAGCGCCAGATCGCCGAGCGCGTCGCCCCGCCTTGCTCCGCGTGCGCGAAACGAAAAGTCGTCCTCCCGCAGCGCCGCGACCACATTAGCAAGCGTCTGCATCGGCTTGATGATCTGTTCAGTAAATACGCTCGCCGCGATCAGCCAGAAGACGGCGAAGAGAACGAGCGCAATGACGGCAGTAGTGATCGACACATCGGCCCTTGCAAGCAGCAGACCTCCGAACAGAACGGCAGGCAATGCGAGAGCAGCGAGCCAGATGGCTAGCCGACGTTCAAAGCTCAATCGTCGGCTGGTCCTGCCGAGCGGTAAGCGGCGAGGACGCGACGGATTGGGCAACGTGTCAGAGATAGTATCCCAGTCCCGGAAGTACGCCTCTACTTTAGCCTGCCGAGCCGCTACAGACCGTACTTTTCGATCCGCCGATAGAGCGCTCCGCGACTCAAACCCAGCGCCTCCGCCGCGTGGCTTACATTTCCTTGTGCCCGGGCCAGCGCCTTGCGGATCAGGATCGTCTCCACCTGCTCCAGCGAAAGATCGTCGAGGTTCTGCGTCGAGGCACGCAGCGTCTGCAGTCCAAGATCCGCCAGTTCGATCCGCGAACTCCGGGCCATCAACACCGCCCGCTCCATCGTGTGGTCGAGCTCCCGCACATTGCCCGGCCACCCATAATGCAGCATCGCCTGCATCGCTGCCGGCTCGAAGCCCTCCACCACGCGGCGATAGCGCGTGGCATACCGAAATAGGAAATGTGCCGAAAGCGCGGGAATATCTTCGCGCCGATCGCGCAGCGGCGGCACATGGATCTCGACCGTGTTCAGCCGAAAGTAGAGATCGCTGCGAAACTTCCCTGCCTCGGAATCCGCCCGCAGATCAGCATTCGTCGCGGAAATCATGCGCACATCCACCTTCCGCGTCATCGACGATCCCACCCGCTCAAGCTCGCCCGTCTCGAGCACCCGCAGCAGCTTTGCCTGCTGCCGCAGCGGTATGTTCGCAATCTCATCCAGAAATAACGTTGATCCATTCGCAAGCTCGAACCGCCCAATACGGTCCGTACGCGCATCCGTGAACGCGCCCTTCACATGCCCGAAGATCTCGCTCTCAAAAGTCCCTTCCGGCAGGGCGCCCGTGTTTACCGCGACAAGCTGCCGATGCGCTCGCGGCGAAAGCCGGTGCAGCGTCTGCGCCACCACCTCCTTGCCCGTGCCGTGCTCCCCGGTCACGAGCACGTTCGCGCCCGATGGCCCGATCCGGGCCAGCAGTTCCACCACGGGATGCATCGCCGCAGCCGTCGCAATAAACTCCGGTGTCCCTTCTGCTCGAAGAATTCTGTTCTCCGCCTCAAGCCAAAGCGCCCGCTTCTGGGCTGTATGCAGCTCAAGCTGCGTCCTTACAACAGTCAGCAATCGCGCGTTGTCCCATGGCTTCTGGATAAAGTCGCGGGCCCCGCGCCGCATCGCCTCCACCGCGAGATCGATGTTGGCCCAGGCAGTCATCACGATAATCGGAAGCTGCGAATCGTGCTGATGTATGGCCTCGACAAGATCGAGCCCCTCGCGGCCCGATGTCGTGTCCCGCGTGTAGTTCAGGTCGATCAGCACACCATCCACCTGCTCACTTGCGAGCACTTCAAGAACGAGCGCAGGACTGCTTGCCCGAAGCAGCTCAAACCCTTCCGGCTCCAGCAGCAGTTCAAGCGCCTCAAGAATCTGCGGCTGGTCATCGGCAATCAGCAGCCGGCACGATTTCATAACTGACAATGTCATGATCGAATCTGCACTTTAACTCTCATTCACGAAGCAGCACTTTCTTTGCCCTTCACCCAAGGAACTCGCGTTTCCAGCCACTGCGGCATCACTCTCCTACTGCTTCGCCCTGACCACTTCCGCCTGCGAACCGCTCCGTGCCGATTCTATCGAAATCGCATTCGCCTCAAGTGTGGTACCGATCGACCGATCAAGCTCGATCTTCGCCTTCTGATACGCCGTCCTCGCCGCGAGCAGCGCCGACTCCGCCGTCGCAAGGTCCCGGCGACTCGTCAGCGTCTGGAACGCCGACCCCGCACCAAGCTGCTGCTCCTTCGTCGTAATATCAAACGTCTTTGCCGCCAGGTTCCGCGCCTTCACCGCCGCTACCACCCGCGCCACGCTCTGGTCCAGCGCATACTGCGCATTCCGCACTTCGATCCGAATTTGCTTCTTCAACTGCTGCAGCCGAAGGTCCGCCTGCCGCGACTCGAGCTCCGACCGGTACTGGTCCGACTTGGCCACACGGTTCCGAATTGGTATGTTCATCGCAAGCCCCACGTAATAATCAGGCGATGAATTATTGAAGGCATTGTTTACCGCACCGCCGTAGTCAAGCGGAGCGCTTGACGTAACGCCGGCCGTCGGGTTGCTGAGACCCCCCAGCCCGATTCCGCCATACTGCCCGATCAGCGAGAGTGACGGCAGCAGGTTATTGTTCGCCGCCTTCCGGCTGATGTCTCGGTTCTGGAGATCGATGCCGGAGATAGATAGTTCAATCCGATGCGCGAGCGCCTCCGCAATGATGTTCTCTGTTGGAGGCACACTTGCGGGAGTCGAACCGTCATCCGTTGACACCTGTATCGGCTTCACCGGCATCGCTTCCAGGATCGGGTCATCGAGGTTCTTCGTCAGCGCATTCTTGATCAGCAGTTCCTGAAATTGGAGCGTGCTCCGGGCAATGGTAAGGTCCTGCTCTCGATTCGCAACTTCAGCCTCGTCCTTCATCACGTCCATCGCAGGAATTGCCTGCAACTCAAGCTGCTTGCGGCCTTTGCTAAGCGTCGCGTTGGCAAAGTCGAGCGAGCGCGACTTGACCTGCTCGTCTTCGTAGGCAGCGACGAGGTCCCAGTACATGTTCGCGATCTGTGTCACCGTTGTGATCACCTGCAGTTGAAATGCCTCGTCTGAAATCCTCTGGTTATTCCGGGCAATCCGCAGGTAGCGCAGGTTTGGTCCCAGTCCGAAGCCCGCAAGCAGCTGCTGCTGCACCGTAAACGCAATCGAGCTGTCCAGCTCCGGCTTGAGCAGAGTGAAGGTGCTGTTGTTCGCATTGCGATCGTTCAGAAAACTGGCGGAGATAGAAGTCCCCGTAGGAAATGATTGGTTGTAGCCAATGTTTCCCGTATACGTAATGGATTTAAGTGATTGCACGCCATACACGATGGTGTTCGAGACGGGCTGCGTGAGATCGTTGTAGCTGATGTTGCCGGTGATCGCGGGATCGTAGGAAGAGACGGCCGCGCCGGTTCCAAGCGTGGACTGCACAAGTCCTGAAGCTCCGCTGCCCGCGCCGCCCGCGCCGCCCGAGGTTCCACCGGCCCCCGCGCCCGCACTGCCTGAGCCAAAGCCGCCGATACCCCCGCCAGGCGTGTTCTGCACCACGCCTGTGTTGACTCCGCGAAACACGCCGCCTGCCTGTGTGCGTAGCACGTCCGCCTGTGCAATCGGTATGTTGTAGCGCGCGATAGCGAGGTCAAGGTTGTTCTCAAGTGCCAGCGAAATCGCATCGGTGAGCGAGAGCTCAAGCACGCCGTTATGAATCAGCGCATCGATGCGCGGTGAGTTGGCTAAGTTCGGCAGCGGCACACTCGCCGGGCGATACGCGTCAAAGGGATTGCGCGAGTGGGGTATATCGAGCCGCAGCGCGGGAGCCGCTGCAACCGTTTGCGCTCGGATACTTATTGGCGGCGCCGCAGTCATAATCGTGATGACAAGCGCGGCGGTCACTCGGTAAGGTCTAACGGCTGGTGCTGGCATCTTCTGAATCACCTTGGAGCTTTCTGTTGCCCGTCTGTTTGTTATGCCCGACTCCCAAAGGGAACCTGCTTCTCCCGCCTCTGCGCCACATGCAAATCATGTAGCTAAGAGTTCAACGTTGGATTTCCCGTATCCTGCGTCAGCCAACCATCGCGAAGCTCGATCGTCCTTGTTCCGTATGTCGCATTCAGATCGGAGTGCGTCACCTGCACGATCGTCGTCCCCTGCAGATTCAACGAACGAAAAAGTTCCATAATCTCAGCCGCCTGCGCCGAGTGCAGATTCCCGGTCGGTTCATCCGCAAGCAGCAATGCAGGCTTGTGAATCACCGCACGCGCAATGCCGACAAGCTGCTGTTGTCCGCCTGAAAGCTGCGACGGAAACAGGTCCTTCTTGCCCACGATCTGAAACCGATCCAGCGTGTCCGCCACAAGCGCCTGCCGGTCGGAACGCGAGATGTCCTTGTAAGAAAGCGGCAGGTCGATATTCTCTGCCACCGTCAAGTCATCGAGCAGGTGATAGCTCTGAAACACCATGCCGATCGACTTCCGCGCCAGGTCCGCGCGCTGCTTGCGATTCATCGCATGAACGGCGAGGTCGTTGAAGTGGAACTCTCCTCGCCACTGGTCGTCGAGCATGGCAAGAATGCTGAGCAGCGACGACTTGCCCGCGCCACTCGGGCCCATGATCGTTATAAACTCGCCCTCGGCAATCTTCAGATTAATGCGCCGCAGGATAAAGTTCTCCGTGCTCCCCGTCTTGTAACTGCGTTCGAGATTCTTCAGTTCAATCATCGCTGCTTCTCTTTCTTCGGACTCACTGCTGTCGCAGCGTTTCAATTGGGTCGAGCCGTGACGCCCTGTACGCAGGCACAAGACAGGAGATCGTCGAAATCAGCAGCAGCAACAACGCCATTCCCGCAAAGGTAGCCGCGTCCAGCGCATGCGTGGCGAACAGCAGCGTTGCAAGAAAGCGCGTCACTGCAGCCGAAGCCGCAAGCCCAGTCGCCAGCCCTGCTATCGCAAGCAGGAGCCCACGCCGCAGAATCAGTTCGAGAATGTTTCCGCGCTGCGCGCCCAGCGCAATGCGCAGCCCAAGCTCCATCGTGCGTTGCGAGACCATGTAGCTCAGTACCGCATACAAGCCCACCGCGGACAGCACCAGCGCGATGATCGCGAAAGCCGAAATCAAAATCGTCTGAAACCTCTGCTGTGCCGTGCTGCGCGCGAGCAGGTTCGTACGCACGCTGTACACCGGCAGCGACGGATCGAGCCGCGCAACCGAAGCGCGGACCGTGTCGACATATCCCTCAGGATCTCCGCTCACACGCAATGCAAAGGTTGGAGGCCCAAGCGAGACCTGCGCGAACGGGATAAAGTACTCAGGTGTTGGAGGCTCGGAAAGGCTTGAGCGAACCACATTGCCAACCACGCCGACAATCTCACGCGACTCGGCAGTCTCTCCGGAAGACAATCCCGAAGTGATATGTTTACCCACCGCGTCTTCACCGGGAAAGAAGCGATCGGCGAACGCCTGGTTGATGATGATCGCCGGCGCCGTGCCGCTGCGATCTTCGGCGGAAGTAAAGAAACGGCCATGCCGCAACGGCATCTGCAGCGACTCGAAGAAGTTGCTGGCAACGACGCTTGCACGCGCTCCAGGGTCTTCGCCGGGCGGATTCGGCCGGCCATCGATCGTGAATGTGATATTCATCTCACCGCCCGTAAGCGGCAGCGGAGATCCGTAAGTGGACTGCTGCACCCCGGGAAGCGCCGCGAACTGCGCCTGTAGCTGCTGCGTCAACTGCAGCAGCTTCTCATCGCGAAAACGCTTCGGCGGCATACCCACGCGGAAGGTGATCAGGTGGTCCTTGTTGAAGCCCGGGTTGACCGAGAGTAGCTTGTCGAAGCTGCGAATCAGCAGCCCCGCGCAGATCAGCAGCGTCAATCCCAGAGCTGTCTCCCCGATCACCAGCGCGCTATGCAGACGGTTCTGCCCTCGGCTTGCCGTGCTCGACCGGCTGCTGTCGTTCAACGCAAGGGAAGGATCGAGCCGCGAGGAACGCCACGCAGGAAACACACCAAACAGGATGCCCGTAAACAGAGAGGCCGCGAGCGAAAACACAAGCACCCGTGGATTGAGCGAGAGCTCATTGAGACGAGGCAGATCGGATGGCAGAAACTGCGGCGCCAGTCGCAGCGCCATCGCCGCAAGCGCGAACCCGAGCGCGCCGCCAAGAAACGATATGGTCAGCGATTCGATCAGCAATTGCCGAACGATCTGCGCCCGCGTTGCGCCCAGTGCCGAGCGCAGCGCCAGTTCCGAACGCCGCGCCGACGTTCTTGTCAGTAACAGTCCGGCAACATTCGCGCAGGCAATCAACAGCAGCGAGAACACCGCCGCAAAGAGAATACGCAGCGGCCCCTGCACGTCGCCGGTCAGGTCCTGCAACTCCGGCTTCACGCTCACTCCTGTCTCCAGCTTGTCTTCGTCTGTGTACTGCGCCGCCAGCGATTGCTGGATTGACTGCATCTCCGCGCGCGCCTGCTCGAGAGACACGCCCGAAGCGATGCGGCCAACAACATTCAACTGGTTCCATCCGCGCTGCTGCCCGGACGGGTTCTTGCCCTCCTGCGTCAAAGCTGGAGTGATCCATGCCTGCGCATCGGGCGAGTTCGGAAACTGAAACGACGCAGGCATCACGCCAACAATGGTGTACGTCTCATCGCTGAGCTGAAGCGTCTTCCCCAATACCGCCGCGCTCGAGTTGAACGCAGACTGCCACAGTCCATGGCTGATGATGACCGAGCGATTGCCCGCCTGCTCTTCCGTGCGCAGGAAGTCCCGACCCAGCGCCGGACCAATACCGAGGACGCGAAAGAAGTCAGCAGACACAGCCATTCCATCGATCCGTTTCGCGGGCGCATTCGCGATGCCAAGTGTGAACGAGTTCCCCTGCCACGAGGCCATGCTCTCGAAGCTCTTCGCGCGAGCACGCCAGTCAGAGAAGTTCGGATACGAAGTTCCATTCGGCATCGTGGCCGGACCGCCTTTGCCTGACCTCTCCCTCGTCAAGGTGTCCAACGCAACGATTCGCTCCGGCTTTGGAAACGGCAGCGGTCGCAGCAGCACCGCATCCACCAGCGAGAACACCGCCGTAGCCGCACCGATGCCAAGTGCCAGTGTCATCGTCGCCATGACCGTAAAACCCATGCTCTTGCGAAGTTGTCGTAGAGCGAATCGGATGTCCTGCACAAGGTTGTACATGTCTTATCTCAGTCCTCTCGTATGTATCTATTCCGTGCGAAGCGCTTCGATCGGATCCACGTTCGCCGCGCGATGGGCAGGCACCAGCGCCGCAACAATCGCGACCATCGCAACCAGGGCAATCACGATCGCGAACGTTATTGGGTCGAATGTCGAGACACCGAAGAGCTGACTCCGCAGCAACCGCGTAAGCCCGAGCGCAACTGGAAGCGCAACAACCATGCTTGTCCCGGCGAGCTTCAGCACATCGCTCAGCACCAGCCCGGAGATCGCCGCGCGGCTTGATCCCAGCGCAATCCGCACACCGATCTCGCGTGTCCTCTGCGCCGTTACGTAAGCGAGCACACCGTACAGCCCGATGCCCGCCAGCAAGGTCGCAAGCAGCCCGAAGCTCACCGCTAGCAGCGACACCATGCGCTCGTCGGAGAGGTTCTCGTCGATCTGCGTGTCCATCGTCCGCAGTGCAGTCAGCGACAATGCCGGATCGAGCTGCTGCATCGCGCCGCGCACCATGGCCAGCGCCTGCACCGGTTTCGTGAAGGTACGCACATACAGAAACAGCTGCGCCGGATTCGCATCCTGCCGCAGCGGACGAAAGAACGTGGGCACCACGGCATCCCGTATCCCAATGTGCTTCGTATCGCGAACCACGCCCACGATCTGCGTGGTAAGTTTCACGTTGTTGCCGCCACCGTTGCTCATCATTCTGCCGATACACCCTCGCGCATCTCCGCAGAAGTGTTTCGCAAACGTCTCGTTCACGATAGCCACCGCGGGATGGTCCGCAGCATCGCCATCCGTGAAGAAGCGCCCCGAAAGCAAAGGAATCTGCATCGCTGAAAAATACGCAGGGTTTACCACCGGCTCTTCCACGTCATACTGCTCATCTGGCCCGGGCGTATATCCAGCCACGGTCACGTTGCCGCCATGGCTGTCTCCGGCCAGTTCAGGATCGTCGGTCGCCGCAACCGCCTGCACTCCCGGCAGCACCGTCAGCGCTTGGATCACCCGCTGATGCAGCGCCGGCACCGCAGCCGGCGCGTACCCTGCAAGCTTCGGGTTGATCCCGAAGCTGACGATGTGGCTCGTAGCGAATCCAACATCGACGTGCCGCAGGTTCTGCATCGTACGCACAAACAGACCCGCTCCGGCCAGCAGCAGCACACTCACACCAATCTGCAGGCACACGACCGTCCGTCTCAGGTTCAGCATCGCTCCCGAACCCGTTCCCGTCCGCTGTCCCATCGTGGCCGTCAAGTCAGGCCGCCGAAGCTGAAGTACCGGAGCGAGGCTGAAGAAGATACTCACACCCAGCGCAATCGCAAAGTTGAACACCAGCAGTCGAACATCGATCGTTGTATCAAACGCCATATACGCCTGGTCCCCCGCAAGCTGGTGCACCAGCGCGCGAATCGCAAGCGGTGCCACCACCATGCCGGCCACTCCCCCGATAGCCCCAATCACAAGTCCTTCCAGCAGCAACTGGCTCGCAATTCTTGTGGAACCCGCCCCCAGCGCAAATCGCAGCGAGAACTCGCGGACCCGGCCGGCCGACCGCACCAGCAGCAGCCCGGCAACATTCACCGAAGCCATCAGCAACACGAGCAGCGCCATGCCCATGATCGCAAGCAGCGGCTCCCTGAAGTCGTTCCGTTGATAGGAATACCCCGTTGCTCCCGGAAGCACACGGAGGCGACTGTTTGTGACAAACCCGGCAACGAACTTCGGCGACTGCTTTCCAAGCGCCTTCATCTCCTCCGCTCGCAGAGCGTGCCACAGTGGCGCAAGCGCCGCCTCAGCCTGCTCACGCGACCCACCGGCCTTCAGTCGCCCAATCAGGTTCATGCTGCGGTCCGTATGTAGCGTAAGCCGCCTCCCTGCGCCCGGGATAATCTCATCGAGCATGCTGATCGGTACAAATAGACTCGGCGTCTCCCCCCACACAACGCTGTGAAATCGCGGCGCGGCCACTCCCACAATCTGGAACGGATGGCCATTGATCCCAACCGTCGAACCAACAATCGACGGATCACCGGCAAGATGGTTCTTCCAGAAATCAAAGCTCAGCACAGCGATCGGGTTCGCATTTGGCTGCAGGTCATCGCTCTGCGCGAAGATCCGTCCCATCGCCGGCTGCACGCCCAGCACATCGAAGTAGTTGCCGCTTACAAGCTCCGCCCTGCCGTTCTGCGCTGACCCGTTTCGGCTGATGCCGATGTCGGCGGGCAGCGTTGCGATCAGGCCATCAAGCGCCTGGTTCCTGTCGCGCAGGTCCTTGTACATCGGGTAGGAAAAGTAGTCCTGCTCGTCGCCGCCATGGTTATGCGTCGAGCCCTCCCACGCCTTTCCCGTTCCTTCGAGCACCACAAGCTCCTGCGGATCGCGCACCGGCAGCGATCGCAGCAGCGCCTGGTCGAGCAGCGAAAAGATCGCCGTATTCGCCCCGATCCCAAGCGCCAGCGTGATCACTGCGACCAGCGCAAAGCCCGGACTGCGGCGCAGCTGCCGCAGCGCGTACATCAAGTCCTGCCGAAGATGCTGAACGATCATTCCCATGGCCATCTCCCTATTCAATCCGCAATGCGTTCATGGGATCGATGCCCGCCGCCCTGCGCGCCGGAATAAGTCCGGCCACACCCGCCGTCAGCGCCAGAGCACCCACCGCGAAGCCAAGCACCACCGCATCGAAGCCACCTACCTGATAAAGCTGCGTCTTCAGAAAGCGCACACAGAGCAGCGCTATCGGAACGCCGATCAACAGCCCAACTCCCGCCTGCAGCATGGCCTGCCGCAACACCATGCCAACCACGCTGCCGCGCGTCGCACCCAGCGCCATCCGAATACCAATCTCCGAGGTCCGCCGCGCCACCATGTACGCCGTTACTCCATACAGCCCAATCGCGGCCAGCAGCAGGGCCAGCCCACTGAACAGGATCGTCAGCCGTGCGATCACCCTGTCCAACGTAAACATCGCGGCGATCTGGTCCGCAAAGGTCGAGTAATACACGACCGGCAAGTTCGGGTTAATGCTAGCCAGTGCCCGCCGCGCCTGCGACTCGAGCCCTGCAACAGGCCCCGCTGTCCGCAGCATGATCGTGCCCGTGTGCAGCGAGCGCAGCTCCCCCGTAGGGTCGCTCGCCGCAAGCTGCAGCAACGGACGACAGTACATGGGTTTGGCGGCATCCCGCGGGTCAGCCCACTTTGCATCTTTCACAACTCCGATGATGCTGAAGTCCCCAGTGCTCTTAATTCCATTCGTACCGAAGTGCGCACCGATCGGATCTTCTCCGGGACGGAAGAACTTCTTCACGAACGTCTCATTCACCACCGCAACTCCAGGCGCGGTCGCGGTATCCTGCGCCGTGATGTATCGCCCGCGCAGCAGGCCCTGCCCCACAAGATCGAGGAAGTCCGGGCTCACGCGCAGCCAGCGAGCGAAGATGTCCTGGTCAGGCCCGGGCTCAGGATGCCCTTGCACGAAAACGCCCTCACCCCAGCTATCGCCCTCCAGCGGCGAGTAGCCGCCCAACCCGACCTGCTGCACCCCAGGTATGGCCTTCAGCTTCGACTCCACTTCGTTATAGAAAGCCTGCAGCTGCTCTGGCTTGTACCCCGCGCTCTCAGGATCGAAGTGCATCACAACACGGTTCTCAGTTTCGAAGCCGAAGTCCTGGTGCTCCAGCCTCCCGAGGCTCTTGGACAACAACCCCGCACCGACCAGCAACACCAGCGAGAGCGAAGCCTGCAGGATCACCAGCGAACGCTGCAGCAACGACGCACCTCCGCGTGTCGCCCGGTTCGATCCCCGCAGCGCATCTGCCGGCTGCGCGCGCGCCGTGATCCACGCCGGCGCAAGTCCAAACACAATCCCGGTTGCGAGCGTCAGCAGGAAGGCAAACCCGAAAACAGGCAGTGACGGATTCGCATGAATCGGTAGGTTTGGCGAGTTCGGAAACGCGAGCGACAGCAGCATCTTCGTTCCCGCGTACGCAACCGCTAATCCGGCCACGCCGCCGATCGTTGAGAGCACCAGGCTCTCAGTCAGCATCTGCCGGAGAATGCGTGCCCGCTGCGCCCCCAGCGCCATCCGCAGCGACGTCTCTGACGCCCTTGCAATGGAACGCACCAGCACCAGATTTGCAAGGTTGGCACACGCGATCAAGAGCACCAGCGCGGAGATCGTCAGCAGCAGATACAGCCCGCTCTTGTACTGCGCCTGCATGTTCGCGATACCCGCGCCACCTGGCGTCAGGACCACGTGGGATGCGTCAAGATGCTTCTTCACATCTGCTTTCTTGTAGAGGTCCAGATTCGCGTAAAGCCACTGCCGCAGGTTTGCTGACATCTTGTCCTGCAGTGGCGCAATGGCCGTTCCCGGCTTTACTCGGCCCATCACGTAGACCCAGTTCGCCTTATTCACATGCAGCAGCGGTGTCTGATTGATGATCGGCTCTAACGAAAAGGGCAGGTAAAAATTTGCGGGTGACTCAATCATCCGTTCGCCATAGAAGCCGGCTGGCGCGATCCCCACGATCGTTACCGGGTGAGTCTTAAAAAGGAAGGTGCTGCCAATCACCGAAGTGTCCGAGCCGTAATCCCGCTGCCACGCCTGGTAGGTAATCACCGCTACCGGCGTTGCTGTCGGTACATCATCTGCCGGGGTAAGCAGCCGTCCGGCGAAAGGCATCAGCCCGAATGTCTGAAAATAATTTCCCGAAACAAAATTCGCAGGTAAGCCCTGAGCAATGGCTCCTGGCTTGTTACTCATCACCGTCACGTTCCACGGGTAGGATTGCATCGCCGCAAGCTGCTCGAACTCCGGCGCATTTGCCTGTAGATGCTTGTACAGCTCCCAGGAAAAGATGGAGTAGTCATCGTTGCGCATCAGACCGCCATTGACGCAGCAATCGTCCGTGTCCCCCACCCGAAACAGAGTCTTCGGATCGGCCACCGGCAGGTTGCGCAGCAAGAGCGAATGGACCAGCGTAAAGATCGCCGTGTTCGCCCCAATCCCCAGCGCCAGCGTCAGCACCGCCGTCATCGTGAACCCCGGCGACTTCCGCAGCTGCCGCATTGCGTGTCGAACGTCCTGCATCAACTGGTTCATGGTAATCCTCCCTTCGTTACTCGGCTCTGAGAGCTTCTACAGGTTCGATCAGCGACGCACGACGTGCCGGAACATAGCTGGCACTCAGTACCGCAACGACAAGTACCACCGAGGATGCCGCCAACGTACCTGCAGTCGAAGCTGCCTGGTTGGGTATGCTGGCGGCTAGCACCTTCGTCGCCACCAGAGCGCCGCCGACGCCGAACGCCAGCCCCATTGTCAGCACGACCGCAGACTCCCGCAGCAGCATCTGCAGGACAGCACTCCTCGTCGACCCCAGCGCGATCCGTACACCAATCTCGCGCGTTCGCTGCGAAACCGAAAACGCGATCACTCCATAAACTCCTATCACCGCCAGCACCAGGGCCAGGCCTGCGAGCGCCGTCAGCAGACCCGTATTCAGCCTCGGCAGCAGCAGCATCTGCTCGAGTGAACCGGATAACGGCGTCACCGGACCCAGCGCCAGACCGCCGTCGATCGCCGCCAGCCGCTGTTTCATCACCGGCTCCAGCGTGGCCGCCGGGAGCGAAGTCCGAAGCACGAACTGCAGGTTCGGCCAGCGGCCACGCTCCGGCTCATCGATCTCCGGTTGTATAGTGCCGTCGAGACGCCCGCCTGTCCCTCGCACGTCCGCAATGATCCCTACAATCTCTGCTCTCCTGGCACCCGATACAAGGTGCTTGCCCAGAGCATCACCATGTGGGAAGTACTTCGCCACAAAACGCTGGTTCACCAATACAACTTGTGGTGCACCCGGCTCGGCATCGCGCTCCGTCATGGATCTGCCCGCCAGCAGCGGTATCCGCATGGTCGTCAGGTAGGTCGGCGTAATCGACCGGCCTTCGACAACGACCGTGTCCTGGTGCGGAGTCGGTGCCTGACCCTCGATGTCCGCGCTGCTCTGGAACATGACACTCGTAAGCGGCAGCGCATCGATGGCACCGACGGACTCGACTCCCGGCAGCGTTGCCAGGCTCTTCTCAAGTTGCTGATGGAATCGCTCCGCCTTCTCCATCTCTGTGCCAAACGGCAGATGGACAGACACGGTGAGGACGTGTGAGATGTCGTAGCCAAGCCGCAGGTTCAGAAGGCTATGCAGGTTCTCAATCACGCTCGTCGCAAGCGTCAGCAGTACCAGCGCAAGTGCAAGCTGCAGAATAGCGGAGCTACGATCGAATCGCTTCGTTCCGCGCGCTACGCGGTTCTGGTTTAAAGGCATCAACTCGCGCTCAGAGGTCTTTCCGAACTGCACTGCGGGAATAATGCCGCACAAAACGCCGGCCGCGACCCCAATGGCTATGGTCACAAGAAGCGTGACAACATCCAGTCGCGGACTCGCAAAGCTGAGCAGCGCTGGAGGCAGGGCAGCCGCAAAGATGCGCAGCAACACCACACACAGGCCCACACCCAGCGCGCTTCCCGTCAGCATCAACAGCAGGGACTCCGTCATAAGTTGCCGCAGCAACCGCGCATTGCTGATGCCCAGCGCTCGCCGCAGCGCCATCTCCGGCTGTCGCTTGGCATTGCGCGAAAGCTGTAGCCCTGCAATATTCGCGCACGCAATCAGCAACAGCATTCCGATCGCCGAGGACAGGATCAGCAGGCCCTCGCGATAACCGCCGAGTATCTCTGCCCGAAGCTCCGCAACCTTAAATCCCCAGTTCCCATCTGTCTCCGCATAGCTGTGCGCAAGCCGTTCTGCAAGCACATCCAGACTGCGCTGCGCCTCCTGTGTCGAGACTCCCGGTGCAAGCCGCGCGATGACATTTACAAATCTCGTGCTTGCCCCGCGATAGGCATTGAAGTCCTTGTACGAAAGCTGCGCCGGCCTCCAAAGCTCCGTCGCGCCGGGATAGTCGAATGCCCTTGGCATCACGCCGATGATCAGCGTTGGCTTGCCGGCAAGCATGACCGCCCTGCCGATGATGTGCTCATCCCCGGAAAAGGCGTGCTGCCAAAGGCTGTAGCTTATAACGGCGACGCCGGCCGCGGCCCGCGTATCGTCTCCGGAGGTAAACCAGCGACCCAGCAGCGGCTTTGTTCCAAGCACCTTGAAGAAATCTCCGGACGCGCCAATCGAGGTGACTGAGATCGGCAGATGTCCATCGATCACAAGCGAAGGCTGATCAAAGTAAAAGAACGCAGAACTTGAAAGCAGCTTTGCTTTGCCGCTGGAAAGGAGAGATGCCTCGGCCAGATCGGCTGTCCGCGCGATCGTGACCAGGCCGTTCGCGCTGAACCCTTTCAAGTTAATGTCCTTGATAGAGACCAGGCACCGCGCATCCGCATACGGTGTTGGATTCAGGAGCGTCGCTCGCAGCACGCTTACCATGGCCGCAGTCGCTCCAATGGCAAGTGTCAGAGTGAGCAAAGCCGTCGCCGTAAAACCGGGTGACCGACGTAACTGCCGCGTCGCGAAGATGAGGTCCTGCTTTAGATCAGTGAACATTCCGCTCTCCTGCAGAAGCATGCAAAGTGAAGGCCCTTATGAGGTCGCCTGGTGCCGCGTAACCGTGCTCTGATTCATCTCCGGCTCCGCCAGCAACTGCAGCAACTCGCCCTCCGCCACCACCTTGCCGTCGAACAGATGCACTTGCCGTTGCGCATGGGCCGCAAATCGCGGATCGTGAGTCACCATGCAGATCGTCGCGCCTTCGCCGTGCAGGTCCGCCAGCAGATGCATCACTGCCTCGCCATTCTTCGAGTCCAGATTTCCCGTCGGCTCGTCCGCCAGCAGGATCGACGGCGTCCCCGCCAGCGCCCTTGCCACGGCCACGCGTTGCTGCTGGCCGCCCGAGAGTTGCGCCGGGTAATGCCGCATCCGGTGCGCCATGTTCACCCGCTCCAGAGCATGCTGAACGCGGTCCTTCCGCTCGGCCGCAGGCATCCCGGCGCGATACGTCAACGGCAACTCGACATTCTCGTAAACCGTAAGATCGCCAATCAGGTTGAAGCTCTGAAATATAAACCCGATCTCCTGATTGCGTATCCGCGAGCGGTCGCCAAACTTCAGGTTCGCGACCTCTTTGCTGTTCAGCGTATAGCGCCCATCGCTCGGCGTATCGAGCAAGCCAATGATCGACAGCAGCGTAGACTTCCCGCATCCCGAAGGCCCCGACATGGCCACGTACTCGCCGCGCTCGATGTTCAGGTGAACACCGGAGAGTGCGTGCGTCTCGATCTCATCAGTATAAAACACCTTGGTCAGCTGCTCAATCTGGATCAAGTTGTCCGCCATCTTTGTCTCTCTCCCTTTAGAATCCGTTGTCGCTTCAACATCAGTGAATCGTGTCATCCCGCAACCATCCAGCAAGTGTCATCCCGCAACTACCCACGAAGTGTCATCCTGAGCGAGCAACGCGAGTCGAAGGACCTGCAGTTGCCTCTGTTCTGGCCATCACTCAATCCGCAACCTATCGTTCGAATCCCATCGCGACATATCCGACAGAATCACCGTATCTCCCGGCTGCAATCCTTCCAACACCTGAATGCTGTTCACCGAAGCCCGCCCCACCTTCACCGGCACTCTCACCGCCGAAGTTCCATCAGCAGAAAGCCGGAACAGGTTGGTCGTCGTGTTCTCATTCCCAAGCGCCGGTCTCCCGACATAGAGCACGTCCGCCATCCGGTCAAGATCGATCGTCCCGTCAACCGACAAGTCCGGTCTCGCCCCTTGCGGCAAAGCTCCAGCCAGTTCTACGTCAACCGTCACCGTTCCGTTCTGTACCGCGGGATCGATTCTCGTCACCTTGCCTGGAATGACACCGTTATGCGTATCGATCTCCGCCGGCTGGCCAATCTGAATGTCCCGCGCCTGGGTCTCCGCGATCTTGAGCGACGCCTTCAACTGGTCCGGCTGCACCACCTTTGCCAGCGTGATGCCCGGGTCGACATGCTCGCCAACCTGGTGTGGCAGATCGACCAGCACGCCATCGATCCCCGCCCTTACGCTCAGCGCATCCAGCTGCTTCTGCTTCAGTGAGAGGATCGCCTTCGCCTGGTCCACCTTCGTCTGCGCCACCGCCAGCTGCGTCGTAATCGCCGCTCCGTTCAGCTTCAGCCGCTGCCGCTCCAGGTCGTCGCGCTCCTTCAACTCATCGGACTTGCCCTTCGACGCGCTGTACGTCAGCCCGCTGATCACGCCCAGGTCGTACAGGCTCTTGTCCGTCTGCGCCTGCAGCGACGCCTGCTGCTGATCGGCCCCCACCGTCGCCGCTCCTGCCTTCTGCGTCATCAGGTCGCTCTGCGCCTTGGCCTGCGTGTTCTGGTAGTCCGCCAGCGCACCCTTCAATTGCAGTTGTGCGTCCAGCAGTTGCTGCTGCAGCGTCGGGTCCGTGAGGTCCATCAGGATCGTGTCCGCCGTCACCTTCGCTCCCGGCAGCACCCGTATCCGGATCACCGTCGCCTCCGTCTCCGCCGGAATCAGCCGGATCCGGTCTTCGCGCGGCACCAGCGACCCCGGCCCACGTACCTGCCGTACCAGCGGCCCGCGTTTCACGGTGTCCGTCCAGATCGAACTCCGCTCCACCGACGGCACCGCCGGCTTCAGCCGAAGAACAAAGAAAAGTATTGCGGCAAGAACGACAACAGCGACCGCCCCGGCCGTGATCGACCGGCGGCGTCTGCGAAGCTTCAAATCTGGGCGCGAGATATCCATCGCCATACAGAGAAGCAACCTGAAGACCGTTCCGGGAACTTCACAAGCCCGCCAAATCCAGCGTTTCTAAAGGTCAACCAGACGAGCAGTGTTCATAACCGATTGAAAGTGTCCGCAAATGGACAACCAAACGCGCCAAGACGCTGACAATAGAAACGCCGCCCCGGAAGGTCCGGAACGGCGTCATCACTACTCAAACAACCACGGTCGGTTCACTCGCGACCGCTCTCTATCAACTGTGCACCCGTGCCTGCTCGCGATAGTGCTCCAGCCGCTTCATCCAGTAAGTCGCATTGGCGGGATCTTCACGGCGCACCGAATACTCAACCAGCTTGGCCGAGGCATTCGCCGCTGCTTCGTAGAACCGGGCACGCCAAGTGCGGGCGCGCAAAACTCGTTGAAACGGGGCATCGTAAGTACGCATCGTCATGGCTCCGTCTTTGAATCATTCCACTCAAAACGACAACAGGGCCCGGCGATCCTTCGTGAAAGTCCGCTCTCTCAATGGATCGTCTCTACAGGTGGGTGGAACAGATGGTTCACCGGATGAAAGAGTTCAAGCGCAACAGGTGGAGGCTCTTCAGCTTTTTCGATCCCGCAGGAACGAGAGGTGATTGAACAAATAGTGTTCCTTCATCTTCGCATCGAACAGTCCTGTTGAGTCGATTCTCGGATCGAAATCACTGTGTTCCTGCAGAAAGCTACCCGAAGCGGCCGGGCGCGGTGAATCCTTGCGTCTGGTCCACCACGTCCACCCGGAGCAGAGCGTCACCACTCGAACTCCTGCTCCCACTATGGTACTTTCAGCCTAAAGAGGATGGAATGTCACGAAGCGAAAGTTATCATTGCGATGTCTGCGGCAAGTTGAAGGCCGATACCGAGATCTGGTGGATGGCCTGGATCGATTGTTTCCGCGCGCCCGTCACCTCGCCTGCGGATCCCACCGAAGACCAGCCGCTCTTCAAGCTCACCCGCTGGCAGTCCAGCCAGGCGCACTCCGACGGCGTCAAGCACCTCTGCGGCGCCCGCTGCTCCGAAACCATGATCGACCGCTGGATGACCAACCAGCGCGAAAACCCCGAAGCTCACTGCGAACCCTAAGCTTCATGAACGAGCGCACCTCCGCATCTGTAGTCATCGTAAGCACAGCGCTACGCTGTAGATCAAAGAGCCGTCATCCTGAGCGCAGCGAAGGACCCCGATAGACCTTACGTCACCTCAGCCCTCGAACCTTTCTACCCCAAATGCGGGTGCCGCCCAGTGCCTACTTCGGCGGAGTCGCCATCTCCGGCTTTGTCGTATCCGGAGCCGTATCTTTCACTTCCTGACCATTGAAGATGATCGTACTTGTACTCCGGAACCGCTTGTAATCCGAGTACTTCACCACTGACCGCATATGCACATCCTGGCTTAACGCCCCACTCTGCGCCGCAAAATGAAGGTTTCCTTCAGCCTTCGTATACGTCGGAAACCAGTACTCCCCATCCACCTGCTCGTAATACGTCGTAAAGGGTGGCTGCAGGTCCTCGTGCCCCCGTCGGGTATCCTGCGGAACCGTCGTCCCGTTCACCAGCACGATCTGGAAATCCTGCGCATCCACCCAGACCTTGCCCTTGAAGTAGTGTTTGCCCTTTTCTATCTTCTTCGGTCCAGCGTCGAAGACATACGTATCCAGATCGTCCACATGCTGCCGCCCGAGATACGTCACGTCATACTGCGGCAGGTCTTCGGTCGTCAGAATAAAAGGCAGCCGATGTTCAATCTCGTCAAAGTCGGTCGGCGACATCATCACCCGCTGCAGGCTGTTCTGCGGAGCAAACACCACGTGCTCCTGCCGTCGTCCGTCACTCGTAAACGAGATGTCCGTAATCTGCTGATACTCCCCATCCACCTTGTTCGTATCTTCCTCAAGCGTATCGACCTTCACCGTCTGCCGAAACGCATATTGGTCCCGCGCCTTCTTGAACACCGACTCTCGCGCCGCAAACTTGTCGATCATCTGCTGCGCCGTCATGTCCTTCGGCGGAGCAGGGTCAAGCGGCCCGAACCCCGCAATCCCTTCCTGCCCATACCCACATGCAGCAGAAAGCCCCAACACCAGCAATATCCAGCAAATCCCTCGCATCTCTCCCCCAGCACTCTCTAACCCACATCCAGCACTCTCTATCAACAATAGACGGCGCCATCCCCGCAAAGGTTCTTCGCTCCGTCCTGTCTCACCCTATCGACGTTCCTCCTCACCGAGCCCGGAATCGAAAACCTGTCCCTGCTTTTGTTTGTCATCCCCGAAGTGAAGCTGCGTTTGCATTGGCCTTCATCTCTGCCGTCATCCTGAGCGCAGCGAAGGACCCCTCGAGACATCACACCACCACGACCGCCCGAACCTTTCTCACCCGACGCTCGTACGCAACGCTCCACAGGGAGCAGGTGCTCCCTACCAGACAACCTCACGCCGCATGCAGGCTGCACGAGAACGAAAATACTGGACGCCACCCGTCAGATCGGACCATTCTTGAATACAGAGCAAAGCCGTGTTTGTCCTGACCGAAGTCCAGACCTAAGTCGCCTGTTTCGGAGACTTTGGCTAAAAAAGGTGGGGGAGGGGGGGGAGTCCTGCCACAACCCGGATTCCTATAGACTGGCGCGATGAGAAGCATCGCCACCGCACTCCTGTTCTTCGTGCTCGCAGCAACCGCAGCGGCCCAGCAGAAGCGCCCAATGACCTTCGAAGACCTCCAGGCCATGCACCGTGTCAGTGACCCCCAGATCTCTCCGAGCGGCAAGTGGGTTATGTTTTCCGTCACGGACGTCGACCTCGCCCGCAACGCCAAGGTTAACCACCTCTGGGCTGTTCCGGCGGATGGCTCGTCCAAGGAGGTTCAGGTCACCACCGGGCTTGGTGGCGAATCAAGCGGCCGCTTCTCCCCCGACGGCTCCCGCTTCGTCTTTGTTGCAAAAGGCCAGCTCTGGCTCTCTGCGTGGAATGACAAGGTAGGAAGCATGAGCTCCGCCGTCCAGCTCACCAACCTCGTCACCGGAGCCGACGCGCCACTCTGGAGCCCGGACGGAAAGTCCCTCGCCTTCGTCAGCGAGATCTACCCCGAGTGCTCCATCGGCCACATCTTCGACGAAGCCTGCAACCAGAAGGCCTCGGACGATGCCGACCACGCCCCTACCAAGGCCCTCATCTTCAACAGCCTGCTCTACCGCCACTGGAACACTTACCAGGGTGCGAAGCGCTCGCACATCCTCATGCTCCGCGTCGCCCGCGCCGGCTATATCTACGACCTCACCCCCGTCGCCGACTGGGGCAAGAGCATCATCGCTCCACCCTTCGCTCTCGGCGGCTCGCTCGGCTACGCCTGGTCTCCTGATTCAAAGGAGTTCGCCTTCGTCCTGAACGCGGACAAGGTCCCGGCTGCAAGCACGAACAACGACATCTACACCATCGACATCACGCAGCACGATGGGTCTGATACCTCGGCAACCGGCTGGTCACCGAAGAAGATCTCCACCTCGCCCGGCTCCGACGATGCCCCCGCCTACTCCCCCGACGGCAAATACCTTGCCTTCCGCTCGCAGGCCCGCGGCGGACACGAGTCCGACCGTTTCCGACTGATGCTCTATGACCGGCAGACGAAGACAATAAGGGAAGTCTTGCCTGAGTTTGGCGGGTGGATTGACGAGTTCGTCTGGTCACCAAAGGCAACTGGCTTTTACTTTGTTAGCGGCATCGAAGGTGAAGCTTCGGTCTTCTACTCGGATATTTCAGGAGAGTCACTTTATTCGATTAAACAAGGGGGAGAGTTCAACTCTCTCACAGTGGAACCACTCCACGGGAGTAACGGCTTTCGCATAGTTGCGGCCAAGATGAAGGCCAATGGGCCTGCCGAGATAGTTTCTCTCTTCCCCTCCGACGCAGGCATGAAGGCTTTGAACTCAGAGGGTAAGCTGATTACCGACAGATTTGGCGCTGAAAGACATTCTTCGACAGAGGATGTCCTGAGCCACACCAACGATCCTGTTCTCTCTCAAATTGAATTACCCAAGATGGAATCCTTCACCTTCTCCGGCGCGAACAACACCAAAGTCCAAGGCTTCCTCATCCGCCCACCCAACTTCGACCCTTCCAAGAAATACCCGCTGAAGTTCCTCATCCACGGCGGCCCGCAGGGCGCCTGGGGAGACGCCTGGTCCTACCGCTGGAACGCCGAGCTGATGGCCGCCTCCGGCTATGTCGTAGTGATGATCAATCCGCGCGGATCTACCGGCTACGGACAGGCGTTTATAGACGGCGTAAACGGCGACTGGGGCGGCAAGCCCTACATCGACCTCATGAAGGGCCTCGACTACGCCGAGTCCAAGTATCCATTCATAGACAAAAACCGCGAGTGCGCCCTCGGCGCAAGCTACGGCGGCTTCATGGCCAACTGGATTCTCACCCACACCAACCGCTTCGCCTGCATCGTCACCCATGACGGCATGTTCAACCCGCAGTCTGCCTACGGCACCACCGAAGAGCTCTGGTTCAACGAGTGGGAGTTCCGCAAGCCCGGCTCGCCCGAACCCGGCCAGCCCTGGAAGTATGCCTCTGGTCCCATCGCTGACGACCCGTTCAGAAAGTGGTCGCCCATGCTATCGATCCAGAACGCGAAGACGCCCACCCTCGTCATCCACTCCCAGCGCGACTACCGCCTCGACGTAAGTGAGGGCTTCCAGCTCTTTACCGCGCTCCAGCGCCTGAACGTTCCAAGCAGGATGCTCTACTTTCCTGACGAAGGCCACTGGATCATGAAGCCGCAAAACTCCAAACTCTGGTACGAGACAGTCGGCGACTGGTGCGATAAGTACACTCACACCAACAGATATGAAGTGGCGGAGAAGCCCTAAATGGCATTCCAGCGGCCCAAACAGCGGGAGCCTGTCGGCGAGGCGGGTCTGTTCGAGTACGCTGTCGGCAGTTTAGCCCGCAAAATGCGAACGGTACGCGACCTGCGCCGCCTGATGCGCACCCGCGCCGAACCCGGCGAGGCCGGCGAAACAGCAATGGACGCCGTAATTGCACGCTTAGTCGACCTAAAATACCTCTCTGACACTCGTTTTGCAGCCGATTACACGCGTCTGCGGAAGGAAAATGAGAAGTTCGGCAAGCGGCGCGTGCAACAGGATCTGGCCCAGAGAGGCATCGGGAAAGAACTGATTGCCTCAACCATTGCAACAGCTTACGAAGATGTCGATGAGGTTGCGCTGGCCCGCGCCTACTGTGAAAAGAAGCGAATCAAAGAACCATCAGGCATTGACCAAAAAAAACAAACAGTCCGCATCATGAACCGCCTGCTACGGGCAGGATTCAGTTCAAACTCGATCTTCAAGCTGCTGAGAAGCTGGGACGTGGCAGCTCCGGTGGACGAGTCGGACGACTTGGATGACGATAATTTGCCGCAGTTCTGAACGCGGCCGTTTCCCACAAGCCCAAGCTAAGTTTGGCAACAGAAATGTTCCACGTGGACATTTCTGCTATTCGTCCGGCGCGGCGGAGACCAGTGTCGCGTGGACAATGAATCGTTTCGGAGCGTGGCCCAGATAGCTGAAGGGGTAGCAGGTGACGAGCGCTAAGCCGGGTTCGGAGAGGATGTCGAGGACGCTCACCTGCTCGGGAGTGACGATCTCGGTCGAGGTCACCTGGTAGTGGTAGGTTCCGGTGTGGTCGATCAGGCGAATGTCCATGCCCTTGGCGACATGGCTAAGCTTGCGGAAGTGGGTGTCCCGGTGGCCTGCAATGCCGACCGTCCCCAGGCCGCCCGGAAAGGCGGTACCCGGGATGTGGCCGGCTCCCTGGGTAAGGCTCATCGAATCGTCGCCGGCCAGGAGCGGCGTGGAGAGATGGAGAGCCGGGATCTCAACGCGGCCAACTACGGCCGGCGCCGAGCTTGCGGAAGCGGGAATTGCAGTCGAGACTGCTGACAGGTCTGAGGAGGCTGAATTAACCGCTGCTTGGCCGAAATAGACAGAACATCCGATCAGCAACAGCAGGCCGACTGCCCAGAAGGTGCGTTCCATGTACAAAGCCCCACGTTTCAAGTACGAAACGTGGGGCATCTGCGTTGCACCTTGACCCTTCATGCGCGGGTACGGCTAAACCGGAGCGCGGCGGCGGTGAAGAGAGACAGGACGCAGAGGAGCAGGAGCAGCGGAAGGTTGCTGGCAGTCTGAGGCAGCTTCCTGACCGGCGTGTGAACGCGAGGAGCCTCAGCAGGTTCCGCTTTGGCAATTTGTACGGGCGCAGAACGAACCCGTCTTGGCTGCACGACGGGGGCTGGTGCGGCAGAGGCTACCTGGACTGGGGCGGTGGCTTCCGGCGTATCCTGCGTATTGAGAGGTGCCACGTAGCGTTTGGCCGCAATAGCAGGTGTGTTGTCCTTGGGGCCAACCCGCGTCGGAGAAAGCATCCAGAGGGTGACCACTTCACGGTCTTCCGGGGACAGCTTTGGGTCGGGCTTACGGCCTTCGGACTCCGGATCGATAGCGGGCACCGTGTCGATATTCAACTTTGCGAGAGTGACGGCTTCAAGCTTTGGGTAGACAAACTCCAGCGTGTTGCCGTTTGAGAATGAGAAGCCGCGGACGGCGGCCTGCCCCTTCGGCGCGTGACTCCAGAAGATGGGACCTTCTTGATTGTGGGCCATCGAGGAGTCAAATTCCGGGTTGCGAACCCCGATAAACGTCGCCAGCGAATTGCCGGAGACGTCATTTACCTGGACGATGAAGCGGTCCCTCAGGCGGTCGATGATCCGGACCGAGTAGTTGCCTGGCGCGAGGACATGGCCAGGAATCACGGTCTTTTGATCAGTGATGAGCGGCGCTAAGACGGCCACGTAGGAAGGTTTTTGAGCCTGTGCTTCAACGCCCAAAAGGACCAGAGAAACTAACGATGGAATTGCGAAGGATGCGGTGTGGAGAACTCTTCCGAGTAACTTCATGCGGGGCCTCTTCATGGAGATCGCTCTGCCGACGAAGGTACGTAATCCTCGGCGTCTACAGTGAGATGCAGGTTTTCCGGCATGACACTGGCCATGTTGCCGACAGGCTACAGGATGCACGCTTCGCGATGAGATCAGGAGCGCCAGGAGTGAAACGGACCATGCTGGACGAGGGAAGCGAACGGAAAGTGCACGAGAACGGACGAGGCGGAGGCGGCCCGCAGTCGGACATCCGCGGACTTCTATATATTTGAGTGCATTGGCGCGCGATGCTTCGTTGCGCATTTCGCGATTGAGACATTCTGGAGAAGTTTGAGAAACGGAGATATGCAGGCTATGAGTACGATGCGATGCCGGATTTTAGCGTTGGGGTTGGTGGCGGGAGTGTTCGGGCTGGTGGCACCTTCAGGTGCGGCATGGGCGCAGGGACTGGACAAGCCCTGGATGAACTCCAGCCTGCCGCCGGAAGAGCGCGCAGAGATGGTGCTGAAGCAGATGACCACGGAGGAGAAGATCTCCCTGCTGCACGGGAACGGGATGGCGCATGCTCCGCAGTGGCAGATGCCGCTGACGCATCTCTCCAACGGCGGGGCAGGGTTCACGGTGGGCGTGGAGCGGTTGGGAATCCCGTCAATCTTCAACTCGGACGCGGCCTATGGAGTGCGGAGCAGCGGGGAGAACGGGAGGTATTCGACGGCGCTGCCCTCGAGCTTAGGGGCGGCTTCGAGTTGGGACACCGAGGGTGCCTGCGCCTACGGCGGAGTGATCGGGCGCGAACTGCGGGCGCAGGGCTTCAACATGACGCTGGGTGGCGGCGTGAATGTGACGCGTGAACCGAGAAATGGAAGGACGTTTGAGTATGCGGGTGAGGATCCGCTGCTGGCGGGAACGATGGTTGGAAACCTGATGAAGTGCGAGCAGGCCGAGCACGTGATCGGGGACATCAAGCACTATGCGATCAATGACCAGGAGACGGGGCGGAACATCGTGAACGCGGTGATCTCGAAGCGGGCCATGCAGGAAAGCGACCTGCTGGCGTTTCACATCGGGATCGGGATTGCGAACCCCGGGGCGGTGATGTGTTCCTACAACCGGATCAACGGGGACTACGCCTGCGAGAACGCTTACACCTTGAATGAGGTGCTGAAGAAGGATTGGGGGTTCAAGGGGTTTGTGTTATCGGACTGGGGCGGGACACACAGCACGGAGAAGGCTTCCGCGGCGGGACTCGATCAGGAACAGCCGATGGCGGACTTCTTCGGGCCGGCGCTGCTTGCGGCAGTGAAGGATGGCAAGGTGCCGATGAGCGAGCTCGATGACCATGCGCGGCGGGTGCTGTATGGGGAGTTTCTTTCGGGAATTGTGGACCATCCGATCGAAAAAGGTGTTGTGGATGTAGTCCGCGACATGGAGATCTCACAGCATATCGAAGAGAAGAGCATTGTGCTGCTGAAGAACGAGCATGGTGTACTGCCATTGAATGCGGCGAAGGTGCACACGGTCGCGCTGATTGGCGGACATGCAGATGTGGGGATGATCTCGGGCGGCGGGTCGGCTCAGGTGGATCCCCCGGGCGGGAATGTGATTGCGGCAGAGGGACATAAGGCAACGCACTGGCAGGACCATGTGTGGTTTCCGACGTCGCCGATGAAGGCCCTGCAAGAAAAGATGCCGAACGCCAGGATTGAGTTCGATTCCGGTCAGGATGTTGCGGCTGCCGCAGCGGCTGCGAAGGGGGCGGATGTGGCGATCGTGTTTGCGTATCAGTGGACGGCGGAGGGCATGGATCTGCCGACATTGTCGCTGCCGGACAATCAGGATGCTTTGATCGAGGCTGTGGCGGCGGCAAATCCGCATACGGTGGTGGTTCTGGAGACGGGCACGGCGGTGACGATGCCGTGGATCGGCAAGGTGGCCGGCGTGGTCGAGGCGTGGTACGCGGGAAGTACCGGACATACGGCTCTTGCGAACGTGCTGACCGGCGAAGTAAACGCGACGGGCAAGCTGGCCATGACCTTCCCGAAGAGCGATGCGGACCTCCCGCACCCGATGATTCCGATCCTGTCGAGGGAAGATGAAGGCGCGGGAAGTGGCGCAGTAGATGATCGCGCGCATATGCGGTCGAAGTACACGGTAACGTACGACGAAGGCCTGAAGGTTGGATACAAGTGGTACGAAGCCGAGCACAAGGAGCCGCTGTTTCCGTTTGGATTCGGGCTGTCGTATACGACGTATGCCTACTCGGGGCTTAAGGTTGACGATGCGGCGAAGAGTGTGACGTTCTCGGTGAAGAACACGGGCAAGCGGGCGGGCGTGGAGATCGCGCAGGTTTATGCGACGACTCCGGCTGCGGATGAGCCGTTCAAGCGGCTGGTGGGATGGCAGAGAGTAGAACTTGGGCCGGGGGAGATGAAGACGGTGACGGTGGCCCTCGATCCGCGAGCTATGTCGGTGTTCAGCGAGCAGACGAATGCGTGGAGTCTGCCGACGGGAGCTTACAAGATCGTGGCGGGACCATCTTCTGTGGAGACTCCTTTGACGGGGACCATGCAGGTGCAGTAGGGTTTGCGCTGCGGAAGAGGTTGTCGCAGGTTCTGGCGAACCGCAGATCCTGCGACTCCGCTGGCGCAGGTGCGCGCCAGGTTCCAGTCAGGATGACACTGTTTCTGTTCTAAGACACTTGGAGAGGCCGTTATGAAGAAGTGGCGGGTTTGGCTATCGTCCGGAGCTGTTGGATTGCTGCTGGTTGGCGTTGCAGCGGCGCAGGGGCCTTTTTCTGAGAGCGACAAGGAAAAGGCCGATACGCTGCTGAAGCAGATGACGGTGGCAGAAAAGGTTGGGCAGCTGAATCAGCCGTTTTATATCAAGGTGCCGGTGCCGGGGATCAAGGCTGATTCTGTCTCATTTGAAGATCGGGTGCGACACGGCGAGGTTGGGTCATTTCTCTTTCTGACTGACTACAAGGAGATCAATCGGCTGCAGAAGATCGCGATGACGGAGCAGCGGCTGCATATTCCGATTATCTTCGCGTTTGATGTGATCCATGGGTTCGATACGGAGTTCCCGGTGCCGATTGCAACGGCGGCTTCGTGGGATCCGGCTCAGGCCGAGCAGGGGCAGGCGATTGCGGCTGAAGAGGCAATGCGCGCCGGGCTGCGGTGGAGCTTCGCGCCGATGCTGGATATAGCAAGAGACCCGCGATGGGGAAGGATCTCTGAGGGCGCCGGTGAGGATCCTTACCTGGGAGCGGCGATGGCCCGGGCACAGGTATTTGGATTCCAGGGGCGGCCGGAGCATCCACGACAGTTTATGGCGACGCTGAAGCACTTCGCGGGTTATGGAGCGGCGGATGGTGGTCGGGACTATGACGCTGTATACCTTGCTGACGAGCGGATAGAGAACGTTTATCTGCCACCGTTCAAGGCGGGTATCGATGCGGGCGCGAGTACGGTGATGAGTGCGTATATGGACTTGAACAATGTTCCGGCGGCGGGGAATGTTCACCTGTTGCAGGACTTGTTGCGCAAGGAGCTTGGCTTCAAAGGGTTTGTCGTAAGCGATGCATTTGCCGTGGGAAGCCTGGTGACGCAGGAGTTCGCGAAGGACCGCGAGGATGCTGCAGGACGCGGGGCAGCGGCGGGCGTGAACATGGACATGGGCTCGGCAACGTATCTCGAAAACATGAAGTCGCTGATCGACAAGGGAGAGATGTCGACAGCGCAGTTGGACGACATGGTGCGACCAATCCTGGCGGCGAAGTATCACCTGGGCCTGTTCGATCACCCTTACGCGGACGCGACGGATGCGACCCATGCGGAGATGCTGGCCAAGCATCGCGCGGCGGCGAGGACGGCGGCGGCGAGGACGGCGGTGTTGCTGCGGAACGAAGGCGGAGTGCTGCCGCTGGCGAAGTCGGTGAAGTCCGTAGCGGTGATCGGGCCGCTGGGCGACAGCAAGGGCGACATGAATGGGCCGTGGAGCTTGACGGCAAAAGCGGAGGATTCGGTCTCGGTGGTTGAGGGGATCAAGGCGAAGTTGCCGGACGCGAAGGTGGAGTTCGCAGAGGGCGTGCAGATTGCGAAGGCCTATCCTTCGTCGTTCGACGGGTTTATCGGGCCGAAGGTGGCGACGCCCTGGACGGCTGACGAAGCGGCGATGCAGATGAAGAAAGCGCTGGAGTTGGCGAGGAGCTCCGACGTTGTGGTGATGGCGCTGGGCGAGTTGACGATTATGGACTTTGAATACTCGTCGCGGTCTTCGATGAGTCTGCCGGGTAAGCAGGAGGAGTTGCTGGAGCAGATTGAGGCGCTGGGCAAACCGGTGGTACTGCTGCTGTTCTCAACGCGGCCGCTGGACATCTCGTGGGCTTCGGAGCATGTTCCGGCGATCATGGATTGCTATTTCGGCGGGACGGAGACGGGGAACGCCGTCGCGGACCTGCTGGTGGGTGATGCGGTTCCGGGCGGAAAACTGCCGGTGACTTGGCCGCGGAACTCAGGGCAGATTCCGATCTACTATGCGCATACGGCTTCGCATAAGCCGTATGACTCAAAGGACTTTACATCAAGATACTGGGATCTGCCGACGACTCCGCTATATCCGTTTGGGTATGGGCTGAGCTACTCGACGTTTGCGATCTCGGATCTGAAGTTGAGCGCGAAGACGGCGCCGGTTGATGGACCGGTGACGGCTACGGTTACCGTGGCGAATACAGGTAAGGTGGCGGCGGACGAGGTTGTGCAGCTTTACCTCCATCAGCGGTATGGTTCCTCATCGAGGCCGGTGCGGGAGTTGAAAGGGTTCAAGCGATTGACGCTGGCAGCGGGGGCGAAGCAGGAGGTCAGCTTTACAGTGGGTAAGGAAGAGCGGAACTACTGGAGTGCGGCGACGAATGGGTGGGTTGTGGAGCCTTCGGATTTCGATGTGTGGGTGGGTGATAGCTCGGAGGCAACGCTGCATGAGAGCTTTACGGTGGTGAAGTAGGTGGCGGGTCCTGGTAAAGAGCAACGCAGATCCTTCGACTTCGCAAACCACGATGAGCCTTTAATTTGCTGCGCTCAGGATGACATCTCGACATAGATTCAACAAATACATTGAATGGCTGCTGAATCACGACGGCACTCCTGAGGGAGTGCCGTCGCATCTGAGCCCGGTGTGGATGAGAATGGTGGAATGGCGTTTGAGAAGACTTTGAGGGTGCCCGACCTTGCCGTGGTGGGCGGCGGGTTAGTGGGGCGACTGCTGGCCTGGCGGGCGGCGCAGGCGAGGATGTCAGTCACGCTTTATGAAGCGGGTGGGCGGCTGGGTGAGGAGTCTGCGGCCTGGGCGGCGGCGGGAATGATTGCGCCTGGATCCGAAGCAATGGATGCTTCTGCTGAGATTATGGCGATGGGACGGCGCAGTCTGGAGCTTTGGCCGGAGTGGCTGAAGGAGTTGCCGGCGCCAGTTTTTTACAGGGATGCGGGAACGGTAGTGGTATGGGGTCCTGAGGCGAAGGACAAGGCGGATCGTTTTGAAGCAGCGGTGCGATCGGATCAGAGCAGAGTGGAGCGGATTGGCGGCGAACGGCTCAAGGAGTTGGAGCCCGTTGTGGCCACAGGGTTTGGGGAGGCGCTTTATCTGCCGGAGGAGGGGCAGATGGACAATCGCGAGGTGCTGGCGGCGCTGGCTCTCGCGTTGGAAGAGGCAGGGGTTGTTTGCCGCTGGAAAACGCGAGTTTCGGATGACGCGATGCCGCAGGCGGGCGTGGTGGTGGACTGCCGGGGGATGGGAGCACGGAATGCGGCGGCTGGGCTGCGCGGGATTCGAGGCGAGATTTTACGGCTTCACGCTCCGGCGGTGAAGTTTAGGCATATGGTGAGGCTGATCGGTGGAGCGCAGCCGGTGTATGTAGTGCCGAGGGCGGAGGGGCGGTTGGTTGTGGGGGCTACAGCTTATGAAAGCGAGGACCGGTCTCCGGCATCGGTGGGTGGGGTGATAGGGCTGCTGACGGCGGCGGTGGCGCTGATGCCGAGGCTGGCGGAGGCGAGGATTCTGGAGTTTGCAACGCAGGTGAGGCCGGCGTTTGGCGATCGGCAGCCGGTGGTGGGGTGGGATGCTGATCGCCGGGTGCTGAGGATTAATGGGCTATATCGGCATGGGTTTTTGTTGTCGCCCGCGGTAGTTGAGGTAGCCATGGCGATGATTGAAAGTAGTGAACGAAGCTAACACCCGCAGAGTGAGGGTATGCTCTCCCAGCCATTGCGTGAGACACGAGCGCGATGGATGGGGCACCCGGGCGACTATGTAGACCTGAACCACCAGGCCACCCCCTTTAGTTTGCAGGTTGAGGCGGAAAAAGTCGAGCGCTTGAGATGATAGAGAGCGTTGGGAGCCTTCGACTCCACTTGCAGCAAGTGCGCGGCACGCTCCGCTCAGGATGACGGATTTTTCTATCTTCTATTTTGATACGTCGGCGGACAGAGTGGGAACCAGGTTTGAGGCGGGCCAGTGGGCGGGTTGGGCGTTTTCATTCAGGATGATCGCGATGGGACCGGAGACGGAGTTGACGGCGATGTTGTAGCCGTCGACTAGGATCGAAGGGTCACCGGCGATGTCTTTGGTTGCGGCTTCGATGGTGATCTCGCGCGATTCGCCGGGGACGAGAGAGATGTAGTTGTCGGAGTAGAAGACGGGCAGGATGCGGGTGTCTTGTAATCCGCTGCCGGGCTGGCTTGCTGATGCGGCCTTGTGGTGGAGCTGCAGATGGGTCATCAGGGCGACGGCTTGAGTGGGGTTGCGGAGGGTGACGGTGAGGAGGGTGTTGGGGCCCTCGCTGCGGGAGGTGGCGGAGATGTCAAGTGTAGCGGGGCGTAAGGCTGCTAGACCGGTGAAGTCGTCTTGGGCGACGTTCTGCCAGTAGAAGTTGGTGGAGAGCAGCTTGCCGGTGGCGTCGGCCAGGTCGAGCTTGACGAAGTACAAGGCCTGGCGCGACTGCGGGACGAATTGGTAGACCTTGATCGTGGTGCTGCCTGGGACAGAGGCGATTGCTTTGGTGTCTTCGGAGGCGATCTTGCCGCCGAGGCTGTACTCCGTTGTTTTGAGCTTGAGGCCGGTAAGGGGCGATGGAGTGTTGTTGACGATCTCGACGCCGAAGTTGGCTTCGTTGAGCTGGACGTGGATCTGTTCGGCGGCCTTCTTTGCTCCATAGAGAGCGGCATTCGGCTCGAGGTCATAGTGGTAGAGCTGCCAGACGAAGCTGGGCTGGGCAGGGTGGCTCATCCAGGTAATGACGCCGGTGGTGGCCTTGAACATCTGCGCGTTGCGGCCTTCGTACATGGCGCGGAAGGCTTCGTAGTTGGCAAGCTGGGACTTGCGGACGAAGTCGGCGAGATTGCGGACGAGGCCGTAGCGTTTGGCGATCTCGGAGGGATAGGCGTCGCCGCGCTGGGCACCACGGGCCATGTCGTGCTGGGCCCAGTCGTCGTTCTGGGTCTCCCAGTCTTTTTGAGGCATCATGCCCTGGATGGACTCGAGGGTGGGGACGGAGACGGAGCCGGTCTCGGTCTTGAAGCTCTCGTTGAGGTGATAAAAAAAGCGCGGCGAGCGCCAGTAGTAAGGGCCGTGCGAGGAGACGCCGCGGCCATCGGCGGAGTTGGACTGGTAGAGGCGTGTGGGGTCGAGGCGGGCCATGATGACTTTGAGCTGGTCGTCGAGGGCCTTGGGCGGGTAGCCCTCGTTGCGGGCGCACCAGACAGCGATGGCGGGGTGGTTGCGATAGTGCAGGATCTTGTCCTCAACATTTGCGAGATAGGTTGGAATGTCGGTGACGTTGGGACCGTCGGAGGGGTTGGGCTGGAAGAACTCGTCCCAGAGGAGGATTCCGTACTTGTCGGCCATGTCGTAGAAGTCGGGGTTGGTGCTTTGGCCGACCCAGTTGCGGATGATGTTGAGATTGGCAAGAGCGTGCATGTGGAACTGGGCGTCGAGGCGCTCACGAGGAACGCGCTTCATGGCCTCGTCGAGGCCCCAGTTACCGCCGCGGGCCATGACGCGGACGCCGTTGACGGAGAGCGTGAGGCTTTCCGAGTCGGCAACTTCGTAGGCGATCTTACGAATGCCGAAGTTGGTGGATTGTTCGTCGGAGGCGAGTTTTGACCCGGCGGGCGTAAACGTGAGGGTGAGTTTGTAGAGATTCTGCGGGCCATAGCCGTTCGGCCACCAGAGTTTGGGATCTGCGATGTGAAGTTCGGGGGCCGAGGCGGGATCGGAGGAGGTCTCAGTGGCGGCGTTGGCGGGGAGGGTCAGTGGCTTGTGGAAGGTGACGGGGGATCCCTGTTTGTCGGTTCCCTGCTTCGGGTCCCCCACAAACTCGATAACGCCCGTCAGGGTGCCTTCGACGGGTTTGTCTGATTTGTTTGCGAGCGTAGCTGTTATGGCGAGGCCGGCCGCGGCGTGGGAGTCGGCGAGGTTGGCCGTGACGAAGGGGTTCCGGATGAGGACGTCGCCGGTCGAGTAGAGCGAGACGGGCTGGTAGATACCAGTGTCGCGGTCACGGACGGCGGGAAGCCAGTCCCAGCCGATTGTGGAGAGAAATGTGGGGCCGTCGATGGCGGTGTCGCCGCCATTTTTGCCGATGCCGTTGGCCACCGTGTGCTCGATGGGTGTGCCGGGATGCGGCTGCGGGGCGACCAGGACGGCGAGCACGGCAGCGGCGCCGGGCTTTACGAAGGCGGTGACGTCGAGGTCGGTGCGAATGAACGCTCCGCGGGTGGTGCCGACGCGCTGGCCGTTGACCCAGATCTCCGACGAGTAGTTAATACCGCCGAAGTGCAGCCAGGTGTGGCGGCCCTTGTATGCGCCGGGAATCGCGATGGTGGTGCGGTACCAATAGCTGGTCTTGTTTAGGCTTTCAGGGATGAGGCGCATGTTCTCGCCGTAGAGAGGCTCGGGGTAAACCTTATTGTTGACGAGCGTAGTGAGCACGGTACCGGGGACGGTGGCGGTGTACCAGTTTTCGGGCCTGAATCTGGCAGTGGAGATGAACTCAGGAGCGGCGGTGATCTTTGCGGCGTCCTGCAGTTGCCAATTGGAGGCTACGGGGATTGGCGTCTGGGCAATTGCGGTCTTCAGCATGAGGGCACCCGTGAGGAGGACAATTGCGAACCGCGGGAGAGGCATGGCTTTTCCTTTTCGTGGCGATGGTACGCGAGAGTTTCAGCGAGTCTGATCTTAGAGGATTTCGCCGGAGGGTGCGGGAAGAAGGATAGGTCGGATGCCAGCTTCCTATTTGCGCCGCCATTGGGACCCGGGCGTTTGGCCCAGGCTGATATGCAAGCGGGCCTTTGGCCCTGCACGACGCGCAAAAGGGTAGCCGCGAACGATGAACAACTGTCGACAAGAAGAGCGCACCTAAGCGGCTGAAGCCGAAGGTTGCGCGCGAGGCTAAGAGCAGTGCGCGTTGCGCAAACCCGGGGTGTTCGGCAGAGGCAGAAGCCGCGACATGAAGAGAACCGTATGCTGTGTATGTGAGTTTCTGATTGCAGACAAGGAGTTTTGATGGCGAAGCTGGGCTTTCTAGGGTTGGGGATCATGGGTGGACCGATGGCGTTGCGATTGATCGAAGCGGGGCATGAGGTTGCAGTCTGGTCGTATAGCAAAGGCAAGGCGGATGCGTTTGTGGCGAAGGGCGCGATCGCTTGTACGACTCCCGCGGAAGTAGCAAGACGCAGCGACTGTACGTTTCTTTGTGTCGGCGATACGCAGATGGTCCGGGAGGTGATTCTCGGTACAAACGGTCTGGTGGAGGGGGCAGACGCCGGAAAGATCTTTGTCGATTGCAGCACCATCGCACCTTCGGCGAGTAAGGCGATAGCGGCTGAACTTGTGAGTAAGGGCATTGCATTTCTCGATGCGCCTTGTACGGGATCTAAGGCAGGTGCGGAAGGTGGCACACTGACCTTTATGGTGGGCGGCCAGAAGGAGACATTTGAGAAGGTAAGACCGTACTTCGAGGCAATGGGCAAGCTGCTGTATTACTGCGGTGAATCAGGAATGGGGCTTCATGCGAAGCTGTCACAAAACATGATCCTGGGGAACCTGCTACAGGCGTTCAATGAAAGCATCGTCCTGAGCACGAAAGCAGGCATGAACCCGGAGATGATGCTGGACATCCTGAATAACAGCGCGGCGCGCTCCGGGATGATTACAGCGAAGGCACCGATGGTGTTCGCGAGGAACTTCGCGACGAACTTCTCAGTCAAATGGCTGGAGAAAGATATGGAATTGATGCTGGAGTCGGCGGGAGAGTTAAACGTACCTGCACCTTTGACTGCGCTCTCGCGGCAAATGTATCGAGCGGCGATAGCGAAGGGATTTGGAGAGGACGATATCTGCGGTTCGATACGACTGCTTGAAGACATCACAGGAGTGACTGTAGCCACGCGCGACGAAACCAACTGAACTCTGTCGCGCCGCGCTCACGGAGAATCTGTGCAGTGCGCGAGGTAAGGTGTGGACATGGATGAGCTGCGAAGCAAGCGTAGTTCTCCAAAATACAGTTACGAGCGTCACGTACAGTCCGCCCGGTAAGCGACAGACACTCGCAATTAAATGCTGATATAGGGAATTTATTTCCTATTGTCATGACTCTCTGCCGGTCGTAGCCTACGTACAGACAACACAGACAAATGATTTACCTTTCGATGCCACTTCCGCAATCGTGGCTTGTGAAAGTGTCTCTAAGCAAATACCTGAAGACTGTCGAATGAGGACTGTTGCGCATTCATTCAGTTTCGTTACGAAACGCTCGAATAACTCTCCCCGTCTCGCCAAATGAGTTTTGTAGACCAAACAGACCTGAGCGAGTCTGCGCCCATGAACACGCTCCAGGCGAATTTCTTCCGCCTCGAACAATCGGTAAAGGAGTTATATCGCCACTCATCAACTGTTTCGCGCTAACACATTCGAGATAGCCGAGGTGCGGAATTAAACACCCGAGTAACGTTCCTTGCAGCAATGATCAATGACTACCTCTAACCTCCTCAGTCCGTGATTCGTTCAAGTAAGAAGTCGAAGCTATAAATGAGTGTTTTTATTCCGTTATTGCGCCGCGTGCGTAAGAGCCCCGTCGCGCGACAAACATCGAAGATTTTTACTGACTAACTGTAACTGCCAATGATTGTGTTGCTTGAGCGTAAGCGAGGCTAACGAAAACGTGACTGTTGGACTAAGGTTACGAACGATTGTGGTACATACAGTGACCGCCATCCTTCGTAGATTCGAGCGAAAGAAGGTACCCAAACAATGATGACCCTCCCCCTTGCAGCGCATGAAATACTTGATTCGGACGAAAGCAACTTAAACCCTGAGCGCAACTTCAACCCGCATCTGCGGCATGTTCGAAGGTCAGCAGCCGGATTTGTATTTATGATGTGCTGCTTGATTGCAACTTTGTTTGGCTGCGGCGTCTCGCCTGAGGCATTCGGTTCTAACGGGGCGAGGATCAGCGCAAACCCGGCTTCGGTAAGTTCAGCGATTTCCACAAGTGCCGCAAACGCCGCAAGTTCAGCAAGCCCAGCAATCTCCCCTGCTTCGACAAGTTCAACAACTTCACAAGCAGTGCCTACGGTCTCTCAGTTCTTCTGTACGAGTGGCTCGGCTCTGGGCGCGGCGACCGATACGTGCATGGTTTATCTGAACGGGTCTTCAGCAACTGAGACGGTGAGTGTAACCCTCACAAGCAACAACTCGGCGATTAGGATTCCCGCCAAGATCACCGTAGCAGAGGGTGCGTCGAGCGCCCAGTTCACTGCGGACGTGTCTGCGGTAGGTACGACTCAGACGGTAGTGATGACAGCTGCCACGAGCTCGGGCTCAAAGACATACCAGATCAAGCTGTTCCAGGCTATATCCACGCTCACTGTGCAGACGCCCAGCGTTACTTTCAAAGGATACGTTCCGCTCAAGACGACAGTGTCCATGCCGGTGAATGTAATCTCGTCCGGCACCATTCCCTTGACCATCACTGCGGCGCAAGTCACGGGTGAGGGCTTCCACTTGTCGGGTGCTTCGTTTCCGATAACGTTGAAGGCAGGAGAACAGAAGACGTTCACGGCGGACTTTACCCCAACGGCCGATGGCAGCACAAGCGGGCAGATCTCGTTTATCAGCAATTCATCCACCGGGCCCAAGGTGACGACGTTGAGCGGGCTTGGCGGAGCTCCTACGATTACTCAATTCATTTGCAAGACAGGATCTGCTCTGGGTGCGGCGACCGATGTATGTACGGTTTATCTAAGCGCTGCGGCTGCGAGCGGGCCTACCCGAATAAACCTTACCAGCAACGATCCCGCAGCGAAGGTACCAGCAGTCCTAACTCTACCGGCGGGTGCGACAAGCGGGGAGTTCACCGCGAATCTTGCGGCTGTACCGACTACCCAGAGCGCCGTGATCACGGCCAGTGCCGGCTCTAACATAAAGACCTACGATGTAAAGCTCTTCCAGGCAGTAACCACGCTGACGCTGCAGAATTCAGCAGTAACGTTTGCTGGCTACGTTCCATTGAAAACGACGGTTTCGATGCCGATCACTGTCGTCTCTTCCGGAACAATGCCCTTGACCATCAACGCAGCACAGGTGACGGGCGCGGGATTTCACCTGTCGGGTGCGACGTTTCCGGTGACGTTGAAGGCCGGCCAGAAGACGGTTTTCACGGTCGACTTCGATCCTGAGGTTTCAGGAAGCGTCACTGGGCAGGTTGCGTTCCTCAGCGACTCTTCGTCCGGGACAAAGGTGACAACGTTGAATGCGCTGGGCGGGGCTCCTCCTGTAAGCCAATTCATATGCAAGAGCGGCTCTGCGCTGGGCGCGACCACAGACCTTTGCACCGTCTATTTGAGCGGAGCGTCTGCAACGGGACCGGTAACCATAAGCCTCTCCAGTAACGATCCAACTGTAAAAGTCCCCGCAACGATCACTCTTCCCACAGGTACGAAGAGCGGTCAGTTCACCGCGGATCTCGCAGCCGCACCTACGACCCTGACTGCAGTCATCACGGCCAGTGCAGGGTCTAATTCAATGACCTATCAACTAAAGCTTTTCCAGGCCGTGACCACGCTTACGGTGCAAAATCCGTCGATCACCTTCGCTGGATATGTTCCGTTGAACACTACAGCTACTATGCCCATCAACGTAGTTTCCTCTGGCACGATGCCATTGACGATCACTTCGGCAAAGCTGACAGGTACTGGATTCCATTTGTCCAGCGCGTCGTTTCCAATGACGCTGAAGGCGGGCCAGACGACGACTTTCACAGTCAGCTTTGACCCGACGGTCGCCGGAAGCGCCACAGGACAGGTCGCCTTTGCGAGTGACTCTTCAACTGGAACTACGATTGCAAATCTAAGCGGCCTTGGCGGAGCACCTCCGGTGAGTCAATTCCTTTGCAAGAGCGGCTCTGCGTTGGGAGCAGCAACAGATGTTTGCACGGTTTACTTGAGCGCAGCGGCCCAGAGCGGAACCGTGACAGTCAACCTTTTCAGCAATAACCCCGCGGTTATCGTGCCAGCCAAAGTCAGTGTTCCGGCGGGCGCAACAAGCGTTCAGTTCACGGCAAATATGACGGCGGTATCGTCTACCCAGTCGGCTTCTATTTCGGCAACTGCAGGCTCCGGCTCTCAGGCCTTCCAATTGACTCTCTTCCAGGCATCTTCGGCACTGCTGGTTCTTACGCCAGGAGTAACAATTCCCGGGTATATCCCCATCAACACATCGGCATCGCAATCCATATCGCTGCTATCGTCCGGTACGGTCCCCCTGACCATAAGCTCGGCGAGTATCTCGGGCGCCGGATTCCGAATCACTGGATCTACCTTCCCGATGACGCTGCCTGCCGGACAAACCAAGGCATTGGTGGTCCAGTTCGCCCCGCTCGTACCAGGAAGCGTAAGCGGAACCCTCACCCTGCAAACCAACTCGGCAACAGGCGGTACGACGGTGATTCCGTTGAACGGAATCGGGAGTCCGACGGGTAAATTTCCCGGTAGCCCGATAGTCAATAAAATGATCCCACCCGATCCCACCGCGGCCATCCCAGATACGTTCTTTGGGATGACGATCTACAACCTTGCTCACTACGCTCCCAAGGTTCCAGCGGTTCTCACTCCGTTTCCATCGTATCGAATTGGCACCATGCGCCTGTGGGACGTGGATTACTGGGCAAATCTTGAAGTGACACAAGGAAAGTACACCTGGACGAAGATGGATGGTGATGTAGCTGCGGGAATCCAGAATGGGGTGAAGGACTTTATCTTTACCTTCGGCCAGACTCCGCAGTGGGCTTCCAGCAACCCAACAGACCCCTGTCCGCAGGGCGAAGGACCCGGGACGTGCTCGCCGCCTAACATGGCCGATTATGATGATCTGGCAACGCAAGTTGTTCAGCGTTACTGCGGATTAGTGAAGAACTACGAGCCCTGGAATGAACCGAATAATCCCCAGTTCTGGGATGGAAACAACGCTCAGATGCTGGCATTGGCGAAGGACCTTTACACAATTGCGAAGGATCCGGCAAACTGCGGCTGCACAGAAGGTAAGTGCTCACCAGGCGGAGGAGTAAATCCAAACAAGGTTCTTCTTCCCCCGATTGGCAGCGCCGCGCCGGCGAGTCTGGCCTGGCTCGACACCTACCTGTCAGACGCTAAGATGGCTAACCCCTATGTGGATATTGCCGCCTTTCACGGTTATGTCTGGCGCGGGTACCAGCCGGAGATGATCGTAAGTTGGGTGCAACAGCTGAGGCAAGTCCTCGACAACCATGGAATTGAAAGCACTGATATCTGGAACACGGAGGCGAGCTACGAGTACAACTACTACTACAATGACCAGGATCAGGCGTCGTGGCTGATGCGCTCCTACGCGGCAGAAGCAGTCGCAGGTGTCTCTCACTTCGTCTGGTACGCCTATGACAACTGCTACTGGGGCACTCTCTACAACACCGCCCAATGCGCAAACAACCAAGCGCCATCAAACCAGGTGAGCACGGCGGGCGCGGCTTACGGCGTAATGGAGGGCTGGCTTTCAGGAGCAAGCATGCCACAATGTCAGCAATACCAAAGCGGACTCTGGGCATGCGAGGTGCAGCGCAGCGGCGGTTACGATGCCTGGATGCTGTGGAGCACTACAGGAGCAAGCATTCCCTTGCAGATTCCAGAAAGCCTGGGCTTTACGACCTATCGTGACTCGTTGAACAACGTGAACGCTGTTCCAACGCAAATGACAATAACGTCAATGCCTGTGTTGTTGGAGGGAGGGGTTTAATGGCCTGGTCCTCTCGCCGTAAGTTCGGGGAGAGGACTCAAGTCACGTGCTCCCCTTCCGCGGAAGAAACGGGAAGGCACGTGCGGCTCTATAGAAGTCACTTCCAGCAATCTGAAAGTCTTCACACTTTTGTACGATGAGTCTTCGCTGAAGGCAGCCTGTAACGAGTAAATCTGCTTCTGAAAGGGGCGAGGAACGTGTACAGTTATCGACATGTCCTCGTCACCAATCAGCGGCCGTGCGCTGAGTTATGCGTGTCTTCTAGGTGTGCTTGCTCAAGCTATACTTCTATTCACAACTCCGCTACGGGCTCATCGAAACCTGCTCGTATACGCGCAGGACGACTTTTACTATTACCTGGTCGTCGCTAAGAATCTTGCCTCTGGCGTCGGCTCTACATTCGATGGAGTCACGCCTACAAACGGCTACCATCCACTTTATGAGTTGATACTTTGGGGCATAGCACGAGTGGCTCCCTCTTTGTCAGGTGTTTACAAATGGTTGGCGCTCCTGGATATATCGAGCGCGGTCACCATCTTTGTACTAGTTCGCCGTTTGCTCTCGAAGCATCTTACCAATCTATGGCTCATAAACGCTGTTGCGCTACTGACACTTTACATCTGCTGTTTTAGGATCGTTCAGCAAATGGAGGTTACGCTGACTCTTCCATTCGCGTTAGGCTTCCTCCTTTTGCTTGATGCGGCTCCTGAGACCCTGTCCGTGGTCCGCTGGTTCTGGATAGGTCTAGTAGCGGCGGGATTAACGCTCACGCGGCTCGATTCAGGAATTCTGGTCGCTCTGGCCGGCGGCGGCGCCCTGATGAGTGCATCGTTCCGCAAGTCGCTCAACCTTAGCAAGGTAGCGATGTTCCTGCTTGCTGCGCTGCCACCCATTATTTGTTACTTTGCGATCAACGAGCGCTTTTTTGGCGGGCTCATGCCAGTTTCAGGCGTAGCCAAGCAGTTGAAGACAACAGTGGGATTCTCGTGGGCCTCGTTACCTAGATCTCTCTCAGTCGAAACCTCGATCATGTTTGGAATTGCTACAATCGGCCTTGTGTTGCTTTTCGTCATGTGGCATCGCCTGACTCTTCCCCTGCGCCTGATCGCAGGGGCGGCGCTCTTTTTTCCGTTCGTGCACTGGCTGAGTTTTCTTTGGCTGAGTGACTGGAGAATGTGGGGTTGGTACAACTACAGCCTGTGTCCAGCGGTTCTCGTATTCTTTATCCTCTTTGCCATGCAAGCATCGCGTCTGCTGCCCCATCGCGTTTTCGCCATGGGCAGCGTCGTCGCTCTGATCTGCGCTGCTGGACTTTTCCTCTCAGTTCGTTATCGAGTTAACTTAGCTATCATTGACATAGCCCAAGCCACGGAACAGCTGGATGCCTTCGCAGCGACGCACCCAGGTCGTTACGCTATGGGCGACAGGGCGGGCATGGTGGGATATTCACTTGGACAGCCGCTCCTTCAAACAGAAGGCTTGATGATGGACCGCACGTTCCTCCAACATATACGCCAGCGGGACTCCTTGAAACCGGTGCTGCGGCAATATGGAGTGAAGTACTACGTGGCTTTCGATTCGGGCAAGCCATCAAGCCATCCGGTCAGAAAGCCTGAATGTTTGGATGTTCGGGAGCCGTCACAAGCCGGTCCAAACTCACCCGTTATGAAAGATGAGTTCTGCCAGTCTCCTGAAGCCGTGATCACAACAAACATGGGAAAGACTGTCATCTATAAGCTCAACGATAACGCCGGCACCTCGTCAGACGCTCGCCGAAACGGGGCACAGAACGCCGACTAGCGCTTTATGCCAAGGCAGATGGCCAGGCGCTTGGCTCCGCGTGTCCAATTGATGGCATTTCCTATTTTTCTGCAATCACATCGTCGATAACCTTGCGCATCTGTGCGCCGTGACCGGCGAGGCCGAAGTTTTGTTTTGCGTAGATGCCCGCGGCTTCTCCAATCTTTGCCCTGAGAACAGGGTCATTAAGGAGCAGTTCGATTGCCGCGGCCAGATCTTTAGGTTCACCGGGCTCCACCAGCATGCCGGTTACGCCGTTTTCGATAAGCTCCACGGTGCCGCCGTGATTCGTTGCGATGACGGCGCAGCCCTGGGTCATGGCTTCCACGGTGACGCGGCCGAATGGTTCCGGCTTAACGGAAGGCAGGACGAAGATATCCAGCGCGCGATAGACGTCCGTGACGTTGGAACGATAGTCGACGATGTGGAAGCGGTCCTTTACACCGAGGTCGCGGATGAGGTTGTTGAGGGTATCGAGATAGTGGGACTCGTCTGCGAAGTAGCTCCCGACGGCAACGAAGTGGGCGGCTGGATTCGTCTTGAGGACCAGGGCAGCGGCTTTTACGAGGACCTCCTGGCCCTTCCAGTGGCTGATGCGACCGACCATGCCGATGAGCGGTGTGCCTTCGGGGAGCTTGAGTTCTTCGCGGAGAGGAACCTCGGGCTCGCCGCCGGCATTGGTGTTCGCGGCTACGGAGACGGCGTTATAGACGATGATGCACTTAGGCGCGAGGCTTGGCTTTTCCGCGAGCATGGCGTCCCGAACGGCGCGGGAGATGCAGACGACACGGTCGGCGCAGATGTTGAGGGCGTTCAGGAGAGTCCAGCGGACAGGCTTGGGGAGGGCGAGGATTTCGCGGATGTGCCAGAGGACAGGAACGCCTGCCAGGCGGCCTCCCATGGCCCCGGAGACTGCCACGAAGGTGTTGATATAGACGAGAGCAGCGCCGCGCTTGCGGGCGGTTCTCCGTACGAAGAGCGCGCCGCGTAGGACCTGGATCGCCAGGGGGATCGCGTTGAGGGGCTTGAAGTATTTGCGACGCAGAATGCCAAGGTCCGCAAAGTGAAACTCGGTGCCGAGCCGCTCCAGTTCAGGCGACAACATGCCGGTGGGCATGTCAGACGGCAGAATGACGATGGGGAAATACTTCTCGCGATCGAGGGACTTGATGATGTGAAGCAGGCCGATGTCCGCTCCGTACATGTCGTTGGCGTGGTGGATGAATAGAATTGGCTTCTGGGACATAGCTGTCCATTTCTCCTGGTTTATGTGGGGGTCTATGCCGGAGACCTGCTTGGCCTGCAGTGGATCGATCGAACGTAGGAGACGCTTCGCCCCCGCCGCCGCGTAAAGATTTTATTGTCTCAGTGGCCCCATCCTACCAGTAAGGCCATCCGACAAGCCTCGGAAAAAGAGACGAACCTTTTTCCAGGGCATCTCCTCCATCCATACAATTTTGAGAGGGATACTGACGAACTCGCGCAGCGTAGGAATGATGAGCCGGGGGAACACGCTCCCGTACGTGCGGAGTATCCAGACCTTATTGCGGGCGTAATAGTAGCGGACTTCCGGGCGGTAATTCTTCGTAGCAAAAGACCTTCCGAGGATCTTGCGGTAAGTGGGATGGCCGGACTGATGGAGTAGTACCGCATCCTTGCTGATGCCGATGTAGAAACCGTTTTTGCGAATGCGGAGACTGTATTCGTCGTCGACACAGTAGATGAACAATTCTTCGGCAAAGAGACCTATCTGTTCGAAGGCTTTCATGGAGAAGAGGCTGCCGGAGGTTATGGTGAGGAAGATTCCGCCATCTTCATAGGATGATATGGGGCGATCGAGTCCGGTCTCCTGATCGTAGTAGCGGGGAATAATCTGCAAAATCTTCCTGGTCTGGCTAATGGCTTCAAAGTCGGAGATCATGGTGTCGACGAAGCCCGGAGTCAATTCGCTGTCCTGATCGAAGAGCGCGATCCAATCGGAACCTTCCTTTTGAGCATCGCGAATGCCGCGGTTGAGGGCGGTGGCGATGCCAAGGTTGGCCCCGTTCTCTATGAGGTGCCAGCCGAACTCTTTGCTGGAGTTGCGTAAAACGTCAAGCTGCGGCACAGCGGAGCCGTTGTCGACGACTACAAGGAGGTCGACTTGCGCGGACATTTTGGCGAGGTTCTCCATGTACTCCGGGCGCGGGTGAAAGGTGACAACTATGGCAGCAGATCGGCCTGTATGCAATGTCGCTTCCCTTCTGGTTTGCGAAGATGCGAGTTCGCTAGGGTTCAGGTTGCCTAAGACTCGCTTTGCCCGGACTCTGTGCAGAGAGCCGCTTCGAAGCTGGTGGAGGCGCGTTCCCACGTCAACTGGCGAACGAATTGATTGCCGGCGCGTGCGAGCTCAACACGCAGATCAGGGGATTGAATGAGGCGAAGAATATTTGCGGCAAGAGCGCGTGGGTCGCGTACAGGACTGGTGAGGGCGGTCTTTCCATCGAAGGCGAACTCGCGGTGGCCATCGATGTCTGTGGCGGCGAGAGAGGCCCCGCAGAGAAGGGCTTCACATCCAGTGAGGCCCCAGCCTTCGGTGTGGCTGGGAGCGACAAAGATCGCGGCCTGATTGTAGAGGTCGCGCAGCGCCTGAGGCGTGGGGGTCTGGTAATACTCGATCCATTCAGGCAGAGTCTCGGGGCGTTCGGGAACACCAAAGAGGGAGACGCGGAGTGTGGGGTCCTGTTCGCGGACAATGCGGATGGCTTCGAGGCCATCGTCGATTCCCTTCCACTCGGCTTTGTGGAAGAGCATCATGAGGTGATTCAATTGCCGCTGTTCGGGAGGATTTGTGATCTGGAAGAAGTCGGTGTCGACAGCGTTGGGAATGTAGATAGCGCTGCTGCCCTCCTGCTCGGCGATGTCGGCGAGCCATTTTGCTGGAACGATCTTCGTAAGGGGCAATCTCCAGGTAGCAAGAACGCGGTCCTGCGGGCCGTTCCAGGTCTCCAGATGCTGGATAAGATAGAAGCCGCGTCCTTTGGACCTTGGGTACTTTGCGACGAACTCGGAGGTCTGCCAAGCAGTGGCGATGACCACGTCGGCGTCTGGGATGTGACTGGCCGCCAGCGAAGGAACAAGCGTGAGGCGAACATCGGGGTCGACCTTCAGCCAGGAGTCGGGCTTATAGCGACCGTCGAGTCGGCGCAGAGCGTAGCGGACGAGATTCTTTATGCTTTCGACCGGCGTTGGATTGATGACGAAACGACCGGGATGAACGACCGTGACGGCGTGGCCGCGCCGGGAGAGATGATTTGCATGCTGGTACACAATGCGAAAGCCGCCACTGGCCCATTCGCCGGTGCGTGGCATCACAAAGGTGACTCTAAGCTTACAACTCATGCACTTACTCTCCCTAAGCTTTTCTGGACTGGAAACTGTACAGGCTGGCAGCCTGTTGCCTGAGATCAGAGAAGCGAGGCAGCAGGTCGATCCCCTTGCCGTAAAGCATGACGCCCATCGCGATCGTGACCACCGTTTCCGTAATCAGTGCAGACGAGGCCGCACCCGGAGCTTTGAAGAAGTAGCACAAGGGGAAGAGGATGAGATTGCTGAGGAACGCCGAGAGAACAATGATGCGGCTGAACTGGGCCTTCATGCCGAAGTTAAGCATGGCCTGAGTGCCGTAAATGTTGTTGATGGCGACTGCAAAGGGCGTGAGTGCCATAAAACGGAGCACCGGCACCGAGGCCGCGTACTTCGGCCCCATGGCAATGCGAACGATCCACGGAGCCAGAATGAGCACAAGAAGACCGCCAAAGAGAGTGATGCCGCCAATGATGATCACGGACTTGCGGAGATAATCGACGGCCAGATCGCGCGACTTGGCAGCGAGCGCGCAAACATGCGGGTAGATGGCCTGGCACATGGGCGAGACGAGCATGGTGCCGGCGGCGAAGATCTTGTAGGCGGCACTGAAATAGCCGACCTGGGTCATGCCGGCGACGAACCCCAGAACGACCGCATTGGAACTGGTGTAAAGCGTTGACGCGGCGCTTGACATGAAGAGATGCCATCCGTCTACCATGCGGGCGCGCATCTGCGCCCAGGTGGGGATGACGAGCTTTACGTCTTCAGTCGCAAACAGGATGATGAGACCAAGAATGCCGGCGAGGAGTTTGCCCCCTGCCTGGACCATGGCTGCGATGAGAAAGTCCGACGAGGTCCGGACGAAGAGATATATGCCCGCGGTAAAGAGAACGTTGGCGGTCAGGTTGACGACGGAGATCCAATACATCTTCTCGATGCCCTGGAAGAACCATTGGGGGTAAAGCATGGTCCCTACGACGATGCCGAAACTGGCAAAGAAGACGGAGCCGTTGTTGTGAAAACGAGGAACAAAGAGAACAAGTGCGGAGAGGATTGTAAAACTGATGAGGCACAGCATGCCCTTGATGGCCATTACGGTGGAATACAACTCTGATCGAAGGACGAGGTCGTCGCGCTTCATCGCGAGTTCTCGCGTCGCTGTAAGATTGAAGCCCCAGTCGTTCAGGGTAACGAAGTACATCATCACTGCCTGAGAAAAGGCGATGAGACCATAGTGCTCGGGACCAATGACGCGAAGCAGATAAGGGATGTTGACGAGAGGCAAGACGTAACTGCCTAATTGCACAGACATGACTGAGACTGCGTTGCCCACAACTCTACGACTCATGTAACCGCCTTCTTCCTTTCGTTACATTGGATCGGCCAGCAGAACGAATCACGTCGCGTGAATGCCAGCTCAAGTTGCTTTCCGCATGTGCAAGGGCCAGTCGAAGGCCGTGAGGGTAGCCATGCCCTGGTTGGGGAACATCAGTCAAGGCACGATGGGCGACTTTCACCGGACAGAATGCTCAGAAAGTTCTAGGCTGTTGTAAGTGTATTATATCCGCAGTCAATGCCTGGAGGGAACTGAGCTTCCGCTTCGAGGATTACCTTGGAGAAGAGAAACGCGCGTATCAGGAACCTCCTATGTCGCACCAATGACATGCGATAGCACTTACTCCAACCCCTTACCAGACGGGTTGTGCAAACTTGCCAGCACCTTATTGCCTGAGATGTGTCTGCCCAACCCTCAACATCTGAACTGGAGTATTGCAGCTATGACCCTGCGTTCCATCTTGCCCTCGTTTGCTTTTTTCGTAATCTTGACCCCGGGATTGGTTGGACAACAGAATGCTTCCATCGAGGTGAACACGGATCATTCGCTAGGCGCTGTGAATCGACTGGTGTTCGGACAGAACATAGAGGCCGGAGATAATGCTCATATCTTCTCGAGCGAGACGACTGATCCGAACCTGATCCAGAGGGGCAACGGCGTGTGGGACCCCATCGCAAGGGCTCCAGTCGTGGACGTTTTGAACGACAGCAAAGCGGTGAAGATGAGCGTCTTGCGCTATCCGGGCGGATGCTACGCACACAGCTTTGATTGGCAAAAGACGGTGGGACCGGAAGCCAAAAAGGCGGGCTGGCTCTTCGGCATCGACGAGTATCTGTCCCTGTGTCATGAGATTGGAGCGATACCGCTGATTACGCTGGGTGAATATGCCCTCCCGGCCGAACAGATGCCTGAGCACGCCGCACAACTGGTGGAGTATCTCAACTCCCCGGCTGACCAAGCGCACCCGTGGGCCATGAAGCGCAAGGTGTGGGGACATCCGGAGCCTTACAACGTCGTCTGGTTCGAAATTGGAAATGAAAGCATGCACGGAAATCACCGCGTGCTTCCTCACAGGCAGTTCAATGCGGAGCAATATGCCGCCTTTGCGAAGGCAACGGCGGCGGCGATTCGTAAGGTCGATCCAAGAGTGAAGCTCGGCATTGTGATGATGCCGGGACCTGGAACAGACATTGATAACGACTGGAACCTGACGGTCGCTCGCCAAGCCGGGGCGATCGCAGATTTTGCGATCATTCACATGTATGCTCCCCAGGGTCCGATGGCGGGAGTGCCCGAGACCGTTCGGATGCAAGCCATGATGGTGGCACCCCAGCACATCGAGCAGCGACTCAAGGATTATCACAGGATGATCCGGCAGCAAGCCGGACACGATCTGCCACTTGCGATCACTGAATTTGACGGCACGATCGATCAAGGAATTTACAGCTTTAGTCTTGCAAGCGCATTGGAGTGCGCCGACTTGCTGCGTGTATTTTTAAAGCCAGAGTTGAACGTTGTCATGGCTAACTACTGGGACTTTATTAATAGCCCTTTCGGGATGCTTCGCACTAACATGCACTCCCCGGACGGAGAACCTGTGGTTCAGGAGCCAGCTTTTCTTCTTTATAAGATGTGGGCCGACCATTTTGGTTCGAAGCTGGTCGGCGTTGAGGTGAACTCTCCTAGGGCTGAGTTCGACGGAGCCGGAACCGAATCCGCTGACAAGGGCGACACTGCGCAAGTAAGAACACAGATTAAAACGGTGGATCTGACCCAATACGCCTCGACGAAGCGAGCATTCTGGAATCGTTCTCCGGAGATACAGATACAGCAGCAAGGCTCCGACTTGACCGTTCATCTCCAAAATTTAGACCACACGTCTTACCAGTTACTGGCGACCATTCCTCGGCCAGCTACTGATGCAGGAATTCCCGTTGAGTTCGGTGTAAGCTTCGACGCACAGTTCACAGCAGATCCTGGCAGCCAGATGTCGCCAATGGGAATCGGCCTGATAGACTCACGCGGTTGGAGCCAGACGCACTCTGGAATTGGTTTGGATTCAATCACGAGCGAACTTAAACATTTCGACTCCACCTACAGACTGACTCCGCAAACGAATAGTGTCGACCTCTCGGCGCGCCTGCTGGCAAATGGAACGAATGTGTCAGGCACGCTCCAGATTCATAACCTGAAGATCGTTGAATTTACTTCAGGTCATGACGTGGCGTACCCCGTGCTTACCAGTTCAGCAAGTGTTTCTGCCGATGGCAAGACGGCTTACTTGATTGTCTTCAATAAGAGCCTTACCGACGCGATCGACACGACGATCAACTTGCCGGATTTCGTAACGACCAAGGCCCGATACTGGGAGGTTAGCGGACCGAAGCTTGCGTCTGGAACGGGTGTGACTCAGACACAAACAGCTGCAGAGATCCAGCTAAGTGCCGCGAACAAAGCTACGCATGTGTTTCCGCCACATTCGATGACAGCAATAGAATTCAGCAGAGAGCGCTGAGTAAATGGAACGAGCTTACTTCTACCTAGCGACATATTTTCTAAGTGCCATTTGATAGTTGCCCGACCAGTAGAGACTGCCACCATAGGCCGGCGTTATCGAGATCGACTGGACTCTTCCGGCGTCCTCGACAGCCTGGTGATCCCGCATGAGAGATGCGAATCCACTCGTATCCGCGATGAAGGGCGAGATAAGGAAGCCCGTCTTCATCATCTCCGAGATGACTCTGAACTTCTTCGCCGTGCCGTCTTTTAGAACAATGGTGATCGACAGCTGCGGTGGATTCAGGAGAGTCGTCGCTATCTTCCCCGCCAGTGTTGGCTTGAGGTCGATCTCAGCGAAAAGAGGCCCGTCGACCTGTGGTAAGGCTATAGTCTTTCCGATGCCGCAGGTCTGCTTCGAGACTTCAGCAAAGCTACTTTGCGGAAAGGTCGATTGCTTCCTGCGCAGGAGGACGAAGTGCTCATCGGCAGATAGGAACGAGTAGTTATCGAAGATTGCCGGCCAGCTCATCCCATCGTCGAGTGAGGGCAATCTATTCCCGATGGTCTGGAGATCGAACGCTATCCAGTCTGGGGAGTTATCACCGCGAAGATGCTGTTCGTCCAAGCGTGCTAATTCCGGAGTGTAGGCAGAGTAGCTCTGGAGGACAGGGCGCGGGTTCCACTTGTTTTCTGACGCTAATAGAACTGATTGGTCGTAGGCGTAGATGTCACCTGCTCCACTGAGGACTGCCAGAGGGTATTCTTTTCTGATATCCAAGAGGGCCTCTGAGTATTTGCGGTTGAGCTCGGACGGGTGAAATAGTCTCAGGTTGATCCCATTCCACGCGCCGCTATACGTGGCCCAGGTTCTCTTGTACGTCGATCGAGCGTAGGCCGGAAGCGCTCGCTGCATGCAGAACTTGAGCATTTCTGCCCGTCTCTGCGGCCCGGTCCAGGCCGTCCCTACACCAAACTTGTCGTGCACTTCCTTGATCAGCTCATGGTCTCTGATGACGGAGGTAGCTGTAGTGATCGTTACCGTGAGGACCAAACACCAACCCAAGTACCTGTGGGGAGAAAACAAGATGAAGAGGACAAGATAAGCCGCAAGTGCTGTGAATGCAACCGCCAGGTTGCTGGAAGCAACGAAGCCATGCTTGAATGCTACGAGCAAAAAGGCAAAGAGTGTGAGTCCCAGAAGATAACCGGAAACTGTTGGTATCCGGTTGGAGCGGCTTATTGCGAACAGGATGAGCGCTGATATAGCAACAAAGATAAGGACTAAGCCGCCTCCGGCCGAGGCGGGAATGACTGACCACGAGGTCGCCATGGCTTCTGTGTAGCCAGAGGTGAGAAGCGACGTGCCATGAAGAAATTCGGGGATATCGCGAAGTGACTGATCTCCCACTAACCAGAACACCAAGCTGGAGATCACAGGCGTTAAGAAAAGCACGACGGCCTGCCACATTCGCCCACGGACGGCCAGAATGCCTGAGGAGGCTGCTACGGTCACAGCGAACGGCAGTACCAGACTTCCCTTAGTCAACGGGACTACGCCCAGTACTGTCCACATCACCAAGACCGCCACAACTTTTGGCCAGGAGGCGGGCATGGCAACGTGGGGCTCGTCGAGAAGGCTCTCCTTCATAACACACAGCACCAGAAGAAGCGGATAGGACAAAAGTAGAACTTCGCCATTTCCGAATGTGGCCAAGAAGAGAAGCAAGAACAACACCAAGTAGATTTTCTTACCGGGAGCCAGGAATAGAAGTGCGACGAGGTAGCATGTTCCAAGAAAAAGGCTGCCCCAGATCATACGACTGTCGGTTGCGGGATCGTAGCTGCGCGTACAGATGGCCGCATAAGGACCATACGTGAAGAGAATGTCATGACCAATGCGCATGTGGCGCGCGATGGCCTCGTTCATCGCGTAGCTGTAGGACGCGTCGATTCCACTGGATGGCATTGTTGGAGAGATCGGAACAAAGACCGCCAGTGTAGTAACCCCAAGGACGATGTGCAGGATGGCTTGCCAGATCAAAGAGGCAGGAGCCTTGTGTTGGATTGGCGCTAACTGATTTAAGGAAATGGCTTCTGTCTGCATATGGCTGTGAAGTCTTTCTGCGGATCTCGTTCGCGTGACTCTTGCAAACTAATCAGCGGCGAGAATCAACCGCAAGCGATTGATCAAAGGTTGCCGGAACTTCCCCACTATGCCGGTTGGTATTTTCAGTTGCCGCGTCGCGACGGAAGTTTCCCCGGCGATCCCAGAGCTGTTGTAGGAAAACAGCGGTGACCATAAAAACGAGCGCCTGGGTTTCATAGCGGTAGCGTTCGTTCTCTCCGAATTCGACGAAGTTCACAACGAAGCTATAGACGATGGTCAATGTCATCAGCATTGCCGCGACTTTACGCTGCTGCGCCTCCTTCCACACGGAAGGAACGAAAAAGGACAGCAAGCAAACGAAGACGATCGCATTGACCAGAATGGCGCCCATACAGGCTTTCTGAATCACTAAGAACGCGGTCCGGCGTTCCTGCGGGTGAGATGCCTGGGTCTGCGACATGGTAGAAGTGTCGGGCGGCATCCCAAAGATATTGCAACAGAAGCGACGAACTGCCATATCGATCGATCGTAGCGGCATGTAGTGTCTCGTGAGCTCGTCATACTGGTCCGTTGACTGGCCGAACATCGCGAAGTATTGGGAGGAGGGATAGAAGTAGATCGAGACGCTGTGGAGGACGTTGGTGATGAATTCCTTTGGATCACGCTGGAGGAGCAGATGAAGGTCGGCCTGCCGGGCAGCGTTAAGCCGAAGACCGGCATTTGAGTTCCAGTTCACGCCACCTCCATCCTGCTTCGTGACTTGATCCAATTCCGGATAGCCGGTTGGAGCAGCCTGCCACTTTGATTGCATAAGCGCGACGACCGCTTCGTCGGAGTTGTCAGGTGGCGCAAAGGTTGTGATCTGACCCTGCTTGACCAATCCCTGCACAGCAGGGCCATTCCAGTCCCAGTGCTTGGCAATGCTGAAAGGAGCCCAGGTTGTGGAGGTGAAATGATGAAAGAGGAGTTCATTTTTTGCAGGCCAGAGCAATGATAGGAAGATGCCTATCAAGGCGGCCGCGCGGATCTGAACTCGATTTTCAGGAGTTTGCCACCAAAGGATACCGAGGATGACGAGCACCCAGATCCACTGGTAGGGAGACCGGATCAAGGTCAAGAGAACTGCGAACCCGACGGTGCAGGAAAGAGCACGATTGGACCTGCTTTGCAGATAGCAAATTGTGGCGAGCGCCATAAAACAGTGGAGTGCAAAGACAGGCACCGTGTAGATGGGGTCGAATTCGGACAGAATCTCGGACGGATTCAATAGCAGGCAGAGACTGACCAAAAGACTGAAGGTCTGCGAGACCCGCAGCAGTGTGAGAGATACGTAGACCGCAATCACAGCAGCCAGTCCGAGGAAACAATAAAGGACCGCCATGAGATCTCCATAGCGTGGTCCCACCAACTTCTCGCAGATGCCGACCAGCGCATTCAGGAGTGGAGGCTGACCGTGGAGGTGGAGAAGGCTGCGTGCGAGGTGATGTTGCAGAAGATCGAGGTCAAGGAACTGCATGAACCATACCGTCTCAGAGGTAAGAGGTCTCACGCCGAGATACAAGGCCAGGGTGCGCGTCACAAGGAAGGCAAGCACTAATAAGCCGATGCTCCACCATTGAATTCGCTTTTCAGTTCCCGGCAAGGGCATTGGGGCTCCTGTTAGATTTATTCAAAGTCTCTAAATCGGTCATTCGTTTTAGATAGCGAGGGAACATCACTCTTCAAGTTACTAAGCCCAGCGCAGGCGGCAGCCAGAATGAATGGCATCATGCGGATTGGTTTCCAGAAGATGTTGTCCGTAATTCCGCCAAGGTAGATGGCTAAAATGAGGCCGCTGTACCAAAAGGCAACGAGCGGAACCCGCGGCTTGCGAATGATGGCCAACATCGCCGAGATTGAAGCACCTAATAACACAAACAGGGTCGCGACCCCGACGATTCCACACTGCAACCAGATGTCAAGGTACCCATTGTCTGCCGAGATTAGTTCCTTGAAACTAGAGATACCGGTGATCGCACCGAATTCGCCCGCGCGATCGATAAAAAAAGCCTGGTACCCGTATCCAAGCCATAGATGCTTCATTGCGTATGGAACAAGGAGCGACCAGTATGTTGTACGGTCCGAAAAGGTTAGATCGCGGCCCAGAAGCGGCAGGATGATTCCAATACTGATGGGGATCATCGCAAGGGCAATTGCCCCCAGAAACACAAATAACGGCATCTTGTCTGTCTTCATACGAAGAAAGATCGGTCCGAAGATCCTGACCGCAACGAGAAGGATGGCCATCAGCAGCGAGGTTCTTGATTGAGACATAAGGATCAAGCCGATCGGCAGCAGACCGATAAAACATACCCGGCGCAGCTCGTAGAAATTTGCGATGCGGCGAAAAGGCAGCGGGGAAAATAGGAAGAGCATGGCAGTCCCGAGCATGTTCTTTTGACCGAAGATGCCCTTCCATTCGCCGGTTCCGTGGACTCCGTATCCTGGCAGCACGATAGCCCAGAACACACTTGCAAGCCCCATAATCACTCCAAGCGCGATCAGGAGTCGCATTTGATCTGCGGGCTTGTAATAGGTAGTAAAGTACCAGGCGAAGAGGAGATACAGAGAAAGCATGACGGACTTGCGAATGGTCATGCTTGGCGACTCCGACCAGAGAGTAGACAGAAACGCAAGGACCAGAAAAGAGAGGACTGCCTTCTGCTTCGCCATCTGATGCAGAATCGGACGAGCAAATCCATACATGAGCCCCAAACTTATAACCCAAATGCTATCGAGCATGATGGAAACACTTTCGGCCGATTGGTCTATCGAGCTTCCACCAACCCCGCCCAAAGCTGCACCGGCATGTATTCCTTGGGTGGTAAACAGGCCTCCCGAATCTGTGATAAGAAAGAGTGCCAGGAGAAACCACCACGTGCGGGGACGCCGAAAGAGAGACGGATCTGTAGCTTCAACCCAATGGGCCGAAGTTGGAGGAGAAATGACGCTAACAAGAGTGCTCACGGATATACCCCAGTTGCATTTCTAAGAAGCAAATCTGTCATCAGGCTGCACCCCTATCATCTCAGATTTCGGCCAAGCGGCACGTGAACTGGCTGCCGGAAGTAGACCAGCGGGAAGCTCCAGGTAACTTCTGGTTGCCGGCGTTAGAAGTTCGATTGGCTTCTCATCAACTGCCAGATAATTGAATGGCAGGCCATAGATACTTTGCAACCAGCAAGGAACCGTGGTCAGTAAAATGTGCCCTGTCGTAGGTCAAAACGTCTTGCCAGCTTGGCCCGGTGCTGACGATGCAGCTCGTCTGGTCGCACAGATCATCGAATAGCGAAAGGTAGGTAGCTCCCGCGTTCCGGGACGCCTCTTTGAGGAGTGTGTCGTCATGCTCCGTAAGCAGCTCTCTAGATAAGCGTTGAGGGACCGAATGGCGAGGGTCATGCATAATTTTGTCGATCATGAGAGCCGGTACCGCGTTGGTCCAGGCTGGAGCGGAGCCGACGACAACGATTTTCTGAACTCCGCCGGACTTCACCAGTTCGATTGTTTGCACCAGCCTCGAAGCGCGTTCTGCGCGGGTCTGTCGAGGATCTAACGGCTCCCAGTATGCAGACAAGACTACGACTGCCGGTTTGAGCGTTCTGATCCGATCGAGGGCGTAGTTGTTGACCTTCATGCATTCCGGATGGTTATTGTCCTTGACTCCGATGAAGGGAGGACAGATCGTTGAGGTGTATTGCGCCAGTCTGACCACGGGATGGCGCTGGACCGCTCGGAAGCCGGAGATCAGATCCGCGGCATGGGAGTCGCCCCAGACAAAAACGAGAGGCGCTGTTGCGACAGCCTGTCCGCTGTCTACACAGCTTTCTGCGAATTGGCTTGGAGCCTGGTCGAGACGGAGAAAGCAGGTCCCTTCTCTCCAGGAACGCTGAGCATCGGCCACGTATTCGTGGTCCAGGGCGACGGCCTCGCTTGGCCATCTCGCCGGGAATCCACTCTTCTTGACGACTACAAACCCGAAGATCCCGGTGACGAAGACGGATCCCAAAAGCCACAGAGCTCCCCTTCGACGCTTCTGCTTCTCACGGACTCGACGCACGGGCAACTCGATCAAGCGGAAGGTGAGATAGGCCAGAGCGATCGAAAGGAGCGCCAGTAATCCTTTGCTGAGAGACGAGAGGTCTGAGCCCCAAAGGCTGTTGGTGGCGATTCTCGCAAAGGATAAAAGTGGCCAATGCCATAGATATAACGGGTAGCTGATAAGGCCAAGGAAGACCGCCGGACGGCAGGAGAAGATGTAGCGGTTGCTCCATGCATCGGGGCCTGCACCGATGACGAGTGCTGAGCCAACCGTCGGCAGCAGGCACCACCAACCCGGAAAAGACATTGTTCGATCGATTTTGAACGTGGAGAAGAGAAGCAGAGCGAGGCCAAGGAGGCCGATAGCCGTTCGCCACTCAATGAGGATGCGTCCGAGCGGACTGGCCTCGAGATCCTGTCGCAGGAAGAGCGCAAGCGCGGTCCCGATGAGTAACTCCCAAAGCCTGGAGAATGGAAGGAAGAACGTGGCATCCCTGTATCGATCTACGTAGGTCACGTTGACGGCCATCGAGCCTATGGCGAATGCAAGGAAGGTGCCTGGGAGGATCCAGCGCGATTTGGCTCGAAACAGAAGGATGCAGAGTACAGGGAAGATAAGGTAGAACTGCTCCTCAACCCCGAGCGACCAAAGATGCAGAAGGGGCTTCCCGTCGGATTCCACGGAGAAATAACCTGACTGGAGCCACAAGACAACGTTTGCAACGAAGGTGCTGCCGCCTACGATCTGCTTTCCCAGAAGGATGAAGCCAGACGGCAAGAGGAAGATCCACCCTGCAACGCTGGCAAAGACGAGAATAAGGAAGAGAGCCGGGTAGATCCTGCGGATTCTCCGTACATAGAATTCCGCAATGCTGAACGAGCCGGCGTCTATCTCGTTGTAGATGATGGCTGAGATGAGATATCCAGAGATCACGAAGAAGATGTCGACGCCGACAAAACCTCCACGCGCTCTTGCCGGAAAGAAATGAAAGGTAAGCACCGAGAGCACGGCAAAGGCGCGCAGCCCGTCAATATCTGGACGGTAAGACAGCTTTCTTCCCGAGGCCGAACCAGTGCGTGGTACCTCTACACCGTGAGACACGCTGTGGTCGAGGACGGCTACCGAATGGATTACTTCTATTTTATGAAGCATTGGCGGCCTTTATCAGCAGGTCGCACCCTAAGCTGGGCGATTCCTGCGGCTCGGTCAACCTTGCTTACTGGCCGACAGACTGAGGCTCTCTGACCTGCGTCTTGAGAGCTTCGTCTTTAGGGGAGAATTGAAGAAGGAGATCTTCGTATGCGGTGAGAATCAGTTCCTGCGTGAAGGCTTCCTTGTGCCTCTTTCGACTGGACGCTTCCATGGCCTGGAGCTGAGCCGGGTCTGCATTTAGGGTGTCTACGATCTGACTGATGTCGGCTTCCGTAGTGAAGAATCGAGCACCTTCTCCCGCAACCCAGTGAGTGAAGCGGTTGTCATGGGCGATTATGGCGTTGCCTGCGGCAAGTGATTCAACGAGAGACGGATTGGTTCCTCCGACACGATGCCCGTGAAAGTAGGCGCGAGCATAGAAACGCAGGGACTTCACAATGTCTCGGTCAAAGATTGCCTGAAGAAATCGGATTTCGGGGCCGGCAGCGTCGAGCACGGCGTTTTGGTATGGCGTTCCTTCTCTCTTGTAATTGCCGAGAATGACCAGAGGTACGCCACGGGGTTTTGAAGAGTAGGCCCGAACTATTTCAAGGATGGAGTTTTCCGGCTCTGCCCTTGCGATGATGAGATAGTACCCCTTGGGAGTAAGCCCGTAGTTCTCTATCAGGGCCACAGGGGCGGAGGTAAATGCATCGGCCCCGTAGGGGATGGTCGCGATCTTCTTGCTGGAGGTATGCGTCTCAAGGTGGCGCGCTATCTCAGGATGGTCCGCAACAAGGTGATTTGCGACGCGCGCACCAGCCAACTCGTTAAACCAGAACCAGATCTTCGCTGGAAGCGACCACTTTTCGCGCTTCCACTCGATCCCGTCCATGTTCATGATATTGCGCATTCCGATGAAGCGATAGAGAACATTGAAGACGCCGGTGTTGTAACCAAGGGTAAGGACAACACCCTTTTCGCGCATGGCGAGCAGAATGGTCTTCCAGTCGAAGATGATAGTTCCAAGGGAGCCTGCACCGGCCGGAACATTGACTCGCCGTATCCCGCGCCACATGTCTTCCCCCGCCGGCTCGTCTGCTTCCACCTGGCAGTAGATGGTGACTTCGTGGCCTTTGTTCACCAGGAAAAGAGCAAAGTCTTGTGCAAAGGTTTCAAAGCCACTGTGCTTTGATGGGATACCGCGGGAACCTAAGATTAGAACATGCATGTAAATCCATCCTCTCCGACCAAGTGGTACGGCTTGCGTCCGCTTTCCTAGTCACAAGAAAGTGACCACCGACGCTCTAGGAGTTCTCGAAGACACCGGATCGTGGGCAGCTGGCGCTGACCACTGGTTCGTAAGGCGCTGAAATGAGAACTATAGGAATTTGTAAAGCTTCTCCGGTATTGGGAAGGTGCGCTTATTCAGAACAGCAGCGAGAATTGGAACGTTGGCAGCATGGAGTCCGGCTACGGCAGCCGACGCCGACTCGCGCCGAGTAGCATCCGCTTCCAGGACCAACACCAACCCATCAGAGTGCTGGCCAAGTATGAGAGCGTCGGAGTAGCGGCTGAGAGGCGCTGTATCGATGATGACAAAATCGAAGTCTTTACGCAGCTCAAGAATGCGATCTGGAAGACTGTCCGCCGACAAAAGGTTCGGAGAATCGGTGGCGATAGCGCCCGACGGAAGGGTCCACAGGTTGGTTCCAGCTACGGGCTTTACGAAGGAGGTTATTGGTCCCTTTTGCAGGAGGGCGTCGGTCAAGCCCTGGTTCGACGTGGAGCCGAAGACTGAAGGAACGTTCGATGTCCGAAAGTTGGCGTTGACCAGGCAAACCGGACGACTTGAGTTCTTCGCGAGGATTTCCCCAACTGACGTACAAATTCTGCTGCATCCATTTCCGTGATCCACCCCTGCGAAAACTGCCACTCGGGGTGGCTCCTGGGTTTGAAGGAGAAATATCTGCTGGACGAGCCGCAAGGTCTCTTCATCGCCCCACCGGCCGCGATCGCCAACTGGTGGGTAAGTTCCTCTAGAAGGCATGGAAGTGGCCCTTGCTTTTGAACTAGCCTGCGCCTCGTCCTCAACCGGGGATAACACTTCGAAGTCTCTGCTCATCTTGGACCTTTCTTTGCTTTTAGTAATCGGCCTTAAGGAAATGTACCCGGGCTCAGGGAACAACCATACCCAGCGCTGCTACGCAGCTTTCTTCGATACGGTCAGCACCATGGGGATACCGAGGATATCGATCACTTGCGCGGGCGTATGGAACGAAGAATCGAGGAAGTCAACGGTATAGACGGTGCCGAGGCTGATCACGATTGCAAGACCAAGCCCTAAGAGGACGAGGATTGGAACGCTTCGGACAGGCAGTGCCGGAATTGCGGGGGGGACGGCAATGGCGACGTTGCTGATCCGGGTTGTATCGAGGGCATTCGAAGTGCGTTCCTGTTCCCTCTTACCCAGGTACAGAAGGTAGTTGCTTTCATCTGCCTTTACCTCGCGCTGGAGGTCTTGCTGAGTGAGCGAGAACTGATCGAGATTGACCATCTCACGGCGCATGCTCTCGACGCTTTGCCGAGTGGCGATGAGGGTTGCCCGCTGTGCAGCAAGATCTCCTCTTGTTTTTAGGATGTCCTCCCGCAGGAGTTCGTAGGCCGGATCCCGATCCGTTGATTCCAGAACATCAGGCTTATCTTCCGCCTGCGCGATCGCTACTTTATCCTGGGCAATCTCTTCATCAGCTTCCTGAACGAGTGGATAGTGCGCGTCGTACTTCATCCCTAACTGTGCGCGCTTGGTCTGTGCAGCAAGCAGGGAGGATTTGAGATTCGCCAGCAAAACATCATTTGTTGAGGTTGACTGAACCGTGGTCGATCGCGGCGAAACGCCCTTCATCTCCCGCAGGTCGCTGTTGATGCGTTCTGTATCAGCAGCAATCGCCTGCTCCGTGAGATGCTGCTGACCGATCGTCTCTGCTACTTGCTTGGCGAAGTAGGTGCGCTCTTCATCTGGAGCAGCGACTCCATTTTGTGTTCCAAACTTGCGTAGCTTGTCCTCGGCAGCCTGTAATTCGTTGTAGTACTTCTGGGTCTCGTCAGAAAAGAATTCGTAGGAGCCAGCAGGCCGATGAACCGAGACGTGCTTCGCCATATAGGAGTCTTCGAGGGATTTGAGGACCGTATAAGAGAGTTTCGGATCCGGCGAGGCGTACGTCACCTCGATCAGATTTGTGGCCTTGATGTTTGAAATCTTCAGCTTCTTAGCCAGGTTCTTCACGGCACGCGCCACACGATCTTCGTCCGTCTGTTTCGACCTGAACAGGTCGACTAAGGAGAAGCCCTCCGCCGGTTTTGCTAGACCATTGGCAACGACCACTTGTTCGAGGACATCGCGACTGCTGAGCAACTCGACTTCGGAATTAATTTCTTCGGGCGTTACCGGATTATCGGCAGTAATCATCTGCGTGGTGGACTGGGTAGAAACGAGGGGGTCCTGCCGCTCCCGGTCTACCAGAATCGCCATTCGTGCAGAGTACACAGGGCCGCCGAGGAGTCCAAGCAGAACCACAACAACGAAGACTACAACAAATGTAAGAAGCAGAAGCCGTCTGCGACGGAAGAGAGGAATTATGAAGTCGCGTATCGACAGATCTCCAAATGTGCTTCTGATCGGAACTTGCGAGGTCGTTTCGGTCATTGCTCAGACTCTCTTTCATCAAGACTTTTTGGCTTCATGTTTGCTGATTGAAGCAATTTAGATGGGCGAGGTTTGCAGATAGGTTCCGAAGTTGAAGGAGTAGGGAACGTACTTCTTGAAACTGCTGATGAACTTCTCAGGGACATAGATCATGTCTCCCGGTTGGAGGAGTGCGTCATCATGCATGCCCTTACCTTTGAGGATGTCATTCAGGTTGACCTTCTTCACTTCAACCCACTCCTTCGAAGTCCGGTGAAAGAGAAAGACCTGCGTCTTCGCAGTGAGCGCTGTCATGCCGCCGGCTACTGCGAGGGCCTCCGCAACTGTTATGTCGGCGCGGAGTTCGTATTGGCCGGGCTTGCCGACCTGGCCTGAGACCGTGAACATAGGCTTCTGAAAGTCCTGCAGATCAACGTCGATGATCGGATCGTGCAGAATGCCGGCATAGGCCTTCTTCAACGCGAGCACCAACTCTGGCGTTGTAAGGCCCTGAGCGTAGATGCTGCCCACATTTTGCAGGCTGATATACCCGTCGGGCTGGATAGTGACGGACTGGTTTAGTTCTGGCGAGAGCGGAAAGGATAAGCTGATGACATCCTGCCGCTGCAGTACGTAACGTGGATGATCTCCAAGGGGAATGGGGAAGGTCGCCTGGGATGACTGACCCGGGGAGGATGGCTGTTGGCCGAAGGCTCCGGAGCTGCCTGCTGTCGCCAAGACAACAATCAGTGCTAATACTAGAGACTTTACTTTTGTCATCTTTTCTTCCTCTTCTCCACGAGATTGGTCAAGCGAATACTTCAAGTCGGCTTTGCTTTCCGAAGGCACACTCAGTGCCTCATTCATTGCCGCTCCAGACAGCGTGACAGACCAGCCATTCAAATCGGCCACAGAGATCAATCAATAAGTTCGACACTCGTACGACCTGGAATTACACTTATCATCTCTCGATGCTTACAAGACGAATGACCTGATCCATTCCGCCTCGAACGAACCGGCACGGGGAGCCTGCCGTGGGGGGGGACTGCGACCGTCACCTTCCGTCCACTTATAGATCGTTGTCGTTTCGCTTACCTCAGCTTAGCGCTTTCAGTCTCATGAATCCAGAAGAGATTAGTAACCTCTCCCCATGTAAGGTACTGTGACCTAAGACCGCGTGGATGGGGGCGACTGGCAGGCGTACCTCGTAGATATTTCCAGTTTTGGCAAGCCCGTGCAAGTCCCAATTTACGCGATTGCCATCTCCCCACGGATACTGCGCTGCTGGTGCCGGGGCGCCTCTAAGACGACCTTGTGGTTGGTTGGCCTGGTTGATATCCCCGAGGAGGTTCTCGATCGGTCAGTCAAGAATTTTGTGGTATACGTAAGGATAACACGCTGAGGGAACTGCGTGGTTGGCTCATCGGGAAATCTGCCTTAGAACCGAAGTAGTTGGACGCGAGAGCCACATCAAGCCTCTCGCCATGAGACGTCCTAGGGTTGGCAGATCGCATCTTTCTGGCTCGGAAAGCTCTGCTTCACTTTGGAGAAACTTGGAATCATTGGGGCAAACATGCGGAGCGTCATTTTCGGTATAGCTCTACTTTCGGGACAATTGATTACTTCGCAAGAGAAGCCAGTGGTCCATCTAGCATCGAAGGCCGTTGTGATCCCGGCAGTGTTCGGGGGCAAGTTACTGGAATTGATTAATGCACCCGCAGTACTCAGGCTGCCGTTGCAACCGGCGAAGACAGACATGTCAGGCAATCCATGGCTTGTCGAGGTAAAGAACCTCGGGCCTCGTCCAGTTTCGATTCGGGATGACAAGACCTTCAAGATTGAAGTAATCGAAGGCCAGACGGTGAAGATCGGGTGGGATGGTCAGCGCTTCTCTGAAAAGCGCTGACATCTTCCTAAGCAAACCATAGGATTCTTGCGCACACATTGCCTTTGTGGTGCCGATAGAACCTAAGTTCAATGAGCTCTGGGACGACGGGCTGGGCTGGGTCAGAAGTTGTGTACCGACTCTATATCGTGCGGTTCAGACCTTGGAATGACCGAGCATGCCTGGACCGCACGAGACGCCTGCTCACATTGCTCCCGAGCCACGAAGGACCGCCGGGATCGTCTGCGCGATGATCTTCAGGTCCAACCAAAGCGACCACTGATCGATGTACTCCATGTCCAACTCCATCCAGCGCTCGAAGCCAATCGAACTACGACCAGTGACCTGCCAGAGGCAAGTGATGCCGGGCTTCACGCTAAAGCGACGCCGATGCCAATCCTCAGAGAAGCCCTGATAGTCGCGCATAGGTAACGGCCGAGGTCCAACCAGGCTCATCTCTCCAAGAAACACGTTGAAGAGCTGAGGCAGCTCGTCGAGACTGGTCTTGCGGAGAAATTGACCGATGGAGGTAATCCGAGGATCGTGCTTCAGCTTGAATGTCGGCCCTTGTGATTGGTTCAGGTGCTCAACTTCTTTCATCCTCGCTTCCGCGTTGATGACCATCGTTCTGAATTTGAAGATGCGGAAGCGTCGCTTGCCAACGCCCAACCGTTCCTGCTTAAAGAAGACGGGACCTTCAGAGGTGAGCCGAATGAGTAAGGCGACAACCGCCAACACAGGTGCAAGCGCGGCGAGGGCAATGGTGGAGAGGACTAAATCGATCAGCCGCTTGCCTACAGCGTTCCAGGGATCATGAGCTGCGTCGTGAAGCGTTACGAGATTCGGACTGTTCGAGATGTCGATCGGCGTCCGCACCACATTCTCGAAGAGACTCCCTTCGTAACGAACCAGAATTCCCTGTTGCCGGCACCAGGAGATGATGCGCTCCGTGAGCTGATAGTGCGAAGCAATGGGCAGAGCGATGATCACCTCATCAAGCTCAAGATCTCGCAGCAGCTGCAACGTGTCACCCGTCTGTCCGATCAGCATTTCCTTGTAGGCCGCCGGGGCATCGGTGAAATGCCAGTGGTCATCTACAAATCCAGCGAGCTGGTATCCAAAGTTCTTATCTGCAAGGAGACTGTCAGCAACACCGACGGCCCGAATGTTTGAACCGACGATAAGCAGGTTGCGCAGATTCCGACCGCGACGGCGAAGATAGCGGGTGACGAGACGAGCCGTCATACGGCTGAAGATCATACCTGCACTGCTAAAGGCCCAGAACAGGATAACTTCGACCAGGAGCGAGACCGGAAGGATAGGAGTTTCCGGTCTGCTGAGGATAAGCCAAAGGAGAGCCCAACCCGCGACAAAGGTTGAACCCTTCATGACGGCCAGAATCTGCCGCCGCTTTCCGAGACTCCGGTAAGAACGATAAGCTTCAGCCGAAACAAGGGAGTAGTGCCAGCAGAACCCTAGACCGATGGTCAAAAGAACCTGGCGTAAAGGGTGCCGGAGCAAGAGAGCGTCCGTTTGCCACAAAGGGCGATAAAGCGCCGCAGATCCCAGCAAAAGACTGGCTCCGCAAATGGCGAGGTCGAGACACATCCCGACCTCCAGCAGCGTCTTCCTACTCGCTAGTATCATCAATAGCCTCCTCAAACAGCGCGGGGTGCGAGTTGATAAAACCCAGAATCGAGAGTCTGATGTCTGCGCCGCGCTTCAATTTACGTTTGCCATGGGTAGATAGATCGAAGATGCAGCCCATGAGGGACACTTAAGCACCTTGTTAGATAGTCGATGCGATCAACTTCAGACCTCAGCATGTACGAAAACTACTCCGAGCTGACGATTGTTCAAAGACTAGGAAACTTCAATTTGCCGAGAGCACGACCCCGAACGGCGTATTGCAGGGAGAGTCGCTGGGTCTGAAACTCAGCAAACCAGTCGCGCCACAGGATTCCTATATAGAGTACCACATAGACTGAATAGTTGTATAGCAATTTCGTGAAAACCGCGTATTGGGGCGCATCCCCAAAGCGGGGCGCGCCCGGGCGAAAATGAAACGCCTCTGGCCTGAGTGCGCTGGACGGATTTCTCCCCTGGACGTAAAGGGAAGATTCACTCTATTGACCGGGTGGCAGGGTTGGGAATTACATCGCAGGAAGCGACATCGGACCCCCCGCCTGGTCGGATGCTATGTTACTCCAACATGCAAAGACCACCTACTTGACCAGCTTCAGGACGCGCCGGGCGATAGGAGGAAGAAGTTCCCTAGCGATTCGTTTCGCCAGAGGAACTTTCTTCCGATACATGTCTGGAGCATAGATGGAGTAGTTATGAGGTTTGAAGTCTTTACCGCCGACGGTATGGTAATAAGTCGCGAAGGATATGCGGGAACGCGATTGAGTGAAGACCGGGCGGACGGCATGAAAGTTGGTGTCGCCGATCTGCATGATCACGGTTCGGTTGAAGGCGGGCTCGACGACAACTTCACATTTGGTCGCGTCAGCGTTCCACAGTTCAAGCTGGCCGCCAAAGGCAGGCTCCCAATCGTGATTCATGTAGGTGAGCATGGCAAGCCTGCGGAAGAGACCCGTGTTGGGATCTGTGTTCGTATCGGCGTGGGTGTTGAACTTACCGCCAGCCGGGACCACATGATATCCAGCACCGCCCAGATACGGGTCGGGCAGGAGGCCCCAGACATCGGTCATCTCTGAGAGAAGGTAAAGGAATCCAGCTGAGTTCAAAAAGGCGGAAAAGTCATACCCGCAGGGACCGAGATCTACAGCGGAGCGCAGGTTCGACTTAACCAGCGTCTCCTTCCGCTCGTGAACCCACTTACTCGCGGAGAGCGGCGGAAGCTCGTCGAGCATACCCTGCAGAACGCTGTCCGGGAACAAGTTGTCGAGAACCAAGTACGGGAACGGCTTGGCCTTCTTGTAGGAGTTGAGTATCTCTGCCGTGGGTGCAGGGAGGTTTACCTTGTCGCCCAAAAGTCCTGCAATACCCTCAACGTGGCCGATATGTTTCTTAGAACTTTGGGGGGCTGCTGGTGCTTGAGCGATCTGCATAGGAAACGACTCCTGTTATTGCTGGACCGAGTGGAAATCTTAACGTGAAGTTACAAAGGCCACTGAGTGGATCTGCAACGTGTCTTTGTACCGGATATCACAATTGTAGCAAAACCTGCATCACTTGGTCCTCGAGACTACGTATAAGACGATGTGTGCGTGACGAAGGACTCGATTTCGTGCTTAGTTACCTGCATTAATTCTAAGGCCCGGGGTGTCGGCGGCATCTAGCGGAGCCGATCGGATCCGCTGCTGCTACAACTTTAGTCGCAATCAAGGTAACAACTCCTTGAAGCAAAGCCTCTGACTTCGTGATTGCGCCTAGCTATTGCTTTCCTTAGAAGAGGAACTTCAGTAACTCAAGAATAGAGATTGCTTCAAGTGGTCACTTTAGATTGGAGGTATGCCGGGTGTCCTTTCATCGTGACGGACACTCGGCATATTTGTTCGTAAGAGCCGCATCAGGGAGTCGTCATCATCCAAGTGAGAACGTTCTGCGGAGCAGATAGAGTTCCTGTTCCACCGGTGAAACCGACATAGGCCGTGTTAGCTCCGACGAAGTTTGGGATGTTGACGGTGTAACTCTGGCTGGCGGTCGCACCGGTCACCGTGTCCGTAAGCGTTACCAGGAGAGTAGTTCCGTCATAGGTCATGTGTGCGCGGAAGATATTGCCACTACGCAGGTTGACGCCAGTCGAGGTAAGGTCCGTTCCTGGCACCCAGGGCTGTGCTCCGTTGGTGTAGATGCCGGTTGAGTCGACACCCTCGCCTACGTTGTTGTAAACGTCAAACTTGACAGCAACACTCCGCGTGATAGGCGGCACGGTGGAGGTGCCCCCGTAACCCAGGCTGTAGCCTAAGCTGCCAACGGCATTTAGACTTTGGTTCTGAATGACGAAGGTAATGCCGTCCGCGGTCGGTGTAGGTAGCTGGAATGTGAAGTCGTTCGTGAACTTCTGCACATTGACCGCAGTTGTTGAGTAAACCGACCCTGCCTGGTTTACCGCGTTTGTTAGCTGAACATGGCTGCCGCTGAGAACAGCGGAGCCGTTCAAGTGCAAGCCCGTTGCGGTAAAGCCACTGCCATAACCCACAGTAGTCACCGCCAAGGTGGGCGAGTAGGTCCAAGTGAGGATGTTCTGTGGAGCAGATAGGACACCTGTTCCACCGGTAAAGCCGACGTAGGCCGTGTTGGCTCCGATGACGTTGGGGATGTTGACGGTGTAGCTCTGGCTGGCGGTCGTACCGGTGACCGTATCAGTGATGGTGACCAGGAGAGTAGTTCCGTCGTACGTCATGTGAGCGTGGAAGATATTGCCACTGCGCAGGTTGACGCCGGTCGAGGTAAGATCCGTGGATGGCACCCAGGGCTGTGCTCCGTTGGTGTAGATGCCGGTGGAGTCAACGCCTTCGCCTACGTTGTTGTACACGTCAAACTTCACCGCAACGCTATGCGTGATCGGCGATACGGTGGAGGTGCCGCCGTATCCCAGGCTGTATCCCAGGCTGCCAACCGCATTTAGACCCTGATTCTGAATGACGAAGGTGATACCGTCCGCGGTCGGTGTAGGTAGCTGGAAGGTGAAATCGTTCGTGAACTTCTGCACATTGACTGTAGTTGTTGAGTAAACCGACCCGGCCTGGTTCACCGCGTTCGTTAGCTGAACATGGCTACCGCTGAGAACGGCGGAGCCGTTCAACTGCAAGCCCGTTCCGGTAAAGCCAGTGCCGTAACCGATTCCCGAAGCTGGCGGCGGAGGCGTGGCGGTGATCGTGTAAGTAGCCACGGACACGGGACTCTGAGCAGAGCCGATGATCGCGATGGCCTTTACAGTTGTCGTGGAAGCCACGCTGAATCCAGCGGTATACGGGATGGAAGAGGCAGAAGGAGTGGAGCCATCGAGAGTGTAGAAGATGCTTGCGCCAGAGGTGGCGTCTGTAATCGTTATCGTCTGTGAAGCGGCGTAACTACCAGTTCCAGGCGAAATGGCAGGCGCGGTAATTGCAGCGATCGTGTAGGTTGCAGTGGAAACCGAGCTTAGCTGTCCACCCAGTGATGCGATGGCGTTGAGAGTTGTATTTGCTGCGATGGGGATGGCAGTTCCGTTGTACAGTGTGGACGCAGTCGAAGGAGCTGTGCCGTTCAGCGTGTAGTAGATGCTTGCGCCAGCCGTGGCGTCCGAGAGAGTCACCATCTGAGGCGTATAGAACGTTCCGCTTGCAAGAGACAAAGCCGGCGGGACCACTGCCGCCGCCGCCGCGGGGGAGTAGGCCCAGGTGAGAACATTCTGGAGAGCAGCCAGGGTTCCGGTTCCGCCGGTGAAGCCAACATAGGCGGTATTCGTTCCGACTGCGTTGGGTATGTTGACGGCGTAGCTCTGGCTGGCGGTTGCGCCGGTGACCGTATCGGTAATGGTGACCAGCAGCGTGGCTCCGTCGTAGGTCATGTGGGTGTGGAAGACGTTGCCGCTGCGCAGGTTGACGCCGGTCGAGGTAAGGTCGGTTGCTGGCACCCAGGGTTGAGCGCCGTTGGTGTAGATGCCAGTTGAGTCGACACCCTCGCCTACGTTGTTGTACACGTCAAACTTGACGGCAACGCTGTGTCCGATGGCCGGTACGGCCGAGGTGCCACCGTATCCCAAGCTGTATCCCAAGCTGCCTACAGCATTAACACCTTGACTCTGGATGACAAAGGTTATTCCGTCTGCGGTCGGTGTAGGTAGCTGGAACGTGAAGTCGTTCGTGAACTTCTGCACGTTGACCGCAGTTGTTGAAAAAACCGAACCAGCCTGATTGACGGTGTTAGTCAACTGAACATGACTGCCGACGAGAACGGCAGAGCCGTTCAACTGTAAGCCGGCTCCTGTGAAGCCGCTGCCGTAACTAACTCCCGATGATGTTGAACTGATGGTGTAAGCCGCCGTGGACACCGGGCTCTTTACAGAGCCAACGATCGCTACAGCCTTCGCAGTTGCCGTCGAGGTGACGCTGAATCCACCATTGTAGAGGGTAGAAGAAGCGGAAGGAGTGGAGCCATCAAGCGTGTAGAAGATGCTCGCGCCGGAAGTCGAGTCGCTGATCATTACCGTCTGCGGGCCGGCATAGTTACCACCGCCCGGCAAAATCACAGGCGCTGCGATCGAAGTTATTGTGTAGTTTGCAGTCGAGACGGAGCTTAGCTTACCGCCCAATGAAGCAATCGCCTTAAGGGTTGTCGTGGCTGTGATGGTGATTGCATCATTGGTGTAGAGCGTAGATGCAGTCGAAGGCGCGGCTCCATTCAGCGTGTAGTAGATGCTTGCTCCCGCGGTCCCATCACTGATGGTAATTGTCTGTGGCGCGTAGAAGGTTCCTCCGGCAAGGGACAGAGCGGGTGCGAGCACCGCCGGCGCGGTCACGGTAAGCGTGCCGGCATTCACCACCAGCTTATAGTGAATGGCGGAAGTGCCCGAGACAGTCGCCGTGATCGGATAGGTTCCCGTGGGTGAGGTCGAAGTTGCCGTGGTGCTGTAGGTGACCACAACCGATCCACCGAGTGTGTCTGAAGAACTCAATCCGCTCACAGCACCGGTAAGCGTGGGGACCGCCGCGCCTGAAACCATGTTGGCATTTGCAACGTTGATGGTAAGTACCGGGAGGAGACCGTACGCCACGAGTTGACCCGTGCCGGCTGTATTGTTTAGAGAACCGAAGGTTGGGATGAACATTCTGCCATTTGCCACGATGGGTTGAACATGCTTCGCAAACAGACCGACCTCGTCGCGGGCCTCCTGCGTTTTATCGCTCCAAAGCGGTTGCAATGTGTTTGCATCAAAGGCATAGAGTACGCCTTCCAGATTCCTGAACTGCGAGTCTCCGTTGAACGGGGTTGAAGCCCAGACGATTCCGTTGGTCTTTCCATTTGCAGAGATGGACGTGAAACCACCCGGCATAGCGCCGTTGTTGTTGGTGACCGGAGCGGTCATCGTGCTCTTGGCAAATGGAGTGGTCGTTACAAGGCCCGTACTAACATTGAACTGGAAGCCGCGCAGCATGTCGTTCTCGCCCCAGACAAAGATGGACGGTCCGTTTACATCGCTATCGAAGTAGGTAGGATTGCCATGTATATGGCTGGTTCCGACGCCGTATACGGCTTGAAATTCCTGACGCACATGATCTTCAGAGGCATCGAATTTGCCAAGATTGTTTACGTCTGCGAGGTAGAGGACACCCTGTTTGCCTCCGCCTATGATGTAGTTTGTATCCGGGATCAGAAGCAGCCCGCTGGAGCCCAGATCCTGATCGCCTGCATTAAGCCTTGCGCTGTTTGTGGGAGTGAAGTAGTCGAGTAGCTGCAACTGAGGAGACAGTTTGATAAAGCTATTTCCCGTTTGCATCAGGCCGTTCGGAGTCGCGCCGAAGCTCCCGTTCCCTGTCGAAATATAGATATCGCCGGCGGCATCCACGGTTGGCGCGCTACCCGCACCCCAGATTCCCCCTTCAATACCGATCGTCGTATCGGAGTAGACGGCGACCTGCTGTAGGGTCGTCGCGTTATAAGACATGACCCATCCGCTGTAAGGCTGCCGGTCATCGTGAGAGGCAAATGCGAAATATACATTGCCATTCGCTAATACGAGACCGGCGCGCTGGTTCTGTCTAAAAGGAGTAAATACAAGCGGGTTGGTCAGGTCCGCTGTAGAGTACGTCGCTGTAATCTCCACCGGCGCCACGACTACGTCACCGGTCCTAATGTCGATCTCGTGGAGAACGAACTTATAGATGTTCGTGCCACTCACTATTGACTCGTTCGCTGTGACGAAGTACATGTATTTCGTCAGCGGATCAATGACAGGCGTGCTCAGGATTCCGACGGTGGTGCCGTATGCGATGTTATGAGACGGATCGACCTCATTGGCAATTACGGGCGGCCCATAATTCTGCTGCCAAAGGATCTGACCAGTGGGGGCGTCGATCGCATAGATCGAGTTCATCATGCTCGACACAAAGACGGTGTCGTGAATTGCGCCTGCGATTTGCAGCCCTGAGACAAATAACGGCTGGGCGTACACCTGGCCGTCAGTTGGAACAGTGTAAAGCTTGCCGAAGTTAGTTGGGTTCACATTGGCGGGAGTAAGAATCGTTTCATTGAGATTCGCACCCGAGCGCCCCAAGTCATAGGCCTTTGTGTAGACGTTCACCTGGGCTGGAGCCGTCGCAATGTCTGCTGCCAGCATTCCGCAAAGGGCCATCGCGAACGCGAGGGGAGCAGCAGGCCCTTTCCGGCGATTGCCTGCAACGATGTTTAGGAGGTGGCGGAGTGAAAGCGACGCAAAAATACGCACAAATGACATGGACATCTCCCGGAAAGCGTTAGCTCAGTCTTACAAAATTAAGGGGACAGTTGCTGCTCAATGAGAGCGCGAACGGCTATTACCATCTACTTGAGACAATATTCGACGTACTTGGTACGCGGTAATTACGACCTTGGATGCAACCTATATGTCTCAATTTGCGAAAAGTAAGAGTTCTGTGTTGATCCGTATACCGGTAAGCCACGGTCTGACTATATTAGTGTTGCAAATCCGAAGCCCGCGGCCCGGAAATTGGTTGAAGCACAAATGCATGAATGCCACCATGATAGTAGCCGCGACCAGCTATCTCACCACGATCGTTGATACGTGAAGCAACGAGCAATAACCATCCCGATCCAGCAGGGAGCGACTTATTGAGGTTCATCATCTTCCCGTCCTTCCAAAGGAAAGCACGCAGCTTACCGTCCGCTATCTCTGAACTCCCAACTATCTCATCCTTGATGTTGATATCAAGAGCTGTGCTGGGAGAGTCTTCGTCACCCAGAGTGCCCAGGTCCACGATTTGTTCTCCGCGCCAAAGTACACCGTGCGCTTCTCCCTCTGGCAAGTCACACGATCCGACCGCGATACCCTTTTTGTTTACGGCCTGCGCGCTGCAGAACGAGCCGCCCGGAACATCCGGCAGCTTGCGCATTTTGCCCGCGTGCCACACAAACGCATGTGGTTTCCCATTTGGCGTCGTGTTCGCCTCTCCAACAACCTCTTCGGAATCGTTGATGTCACGCGCGCTGCTGTAATCTCCCCTGTCTAATAAACCGAGATCGCGAGCAGTGGGTCCTTCCCAAAGCACTGCGTGGCGGGTGTTTTGAGACGTCAGCGCGCTGCCCACAACTGCGCCGGCTGTGTTGATGGCTGTCGCGTCAGCGTAGGGCCCGTCAAGGCGGCCCAGCAACTCAAGTTTTCCCTGCGACCACTTGAAAGCCTGGGTAAAGCGCAGATCTTCCGGAACCTGCACCGAGCCGACTACTACCCCAGTGTCATTGATATCAGCAGGGTAGACCAACGAAAACTTCTCCGCACCCAGGATGCGAACGCTCTTCTTCCCGTCGAACACGATGCCGGTAATGGATTCACCATTCGCAGAGTTCCAAATTGCCAGAGTACCGCCTCTGTTCAATCCAGGAGTATTGATCATTGTCCGGACAAGCGATGGTCCACGGTCGATTACTTTGTATCGAACTGTTGTTTGCGCGAAAGACCGAGTGGATGCACATGCGAAGCACATCAGAACCGACACCGCTAAGCGCGATGCATCGCGGGCGAACCTTTCCTGAGCAGCCTGTGGCCAATTGACAGATTTGTTCTGTCGGGGGAGGGAATGAGGCATGGTGGAAAGAGTTTAGCGGCAATCCGACGCCTCGCCAAGAGAATAATAAGCAGTCTTATTGAAACATTTCAGGAGTAACGATTCTGAAAGTTACTTGGGTTTGATGTACCGGCTTCGGAAGTGACCGTCTTACCCGCTCGAGAGCATGTTGGAAAAATGGGACGCCGCTGCATGAACCCACTCTGGCTTGCGTCGTAGTTCTCGTCTCATTTTTTGCAGGCGGTACTGGGCTAGATGGCTTTGGTCTGCCCGTCAGAACTACATGCAAACGTCAGAGCCTCGTAGCATGGCCCCCGATCTCCTGAAGGCCTTCGCTGCGTTCCTAGCAGGCCGGCGACACGTTGGGCGCCCGGCATCGGCGCCGAATTGCGCTTCTCCGCCGCCCGATCGCAGTCCACGTGCTAGGCCGCCGAGAGCACGCGCCGCTTCCGCAGGTTTTCACCAAAGGCGGCCCCAAACGATTGAGTGCTGTCTTACGCGCTTAGCTGACAGAGAGGCTCTCATGCTAGGGACGAGCATTGTCTCAAAAGTGCGAATGACTAAGAGGTATTGCCCGTAGAAGGAACACAGCATTCTACGGTCGTGAACCCTGAAGGAGAATCTCAACGAACAGCTGTGCCCTTCGCGGCCAATCATCGGCGCTGCCCGCGCCAGAGATCCCATAGATTGCGCGCAGCAGATCCATTGCATCGATGTCCGCGCGCAGATCTTTGCTGACGACGGCACGGTTCGCCAAGGCATTAGCAGCTTCTTCCATGACTCGGTTGGTCTGCTGAAATACGCGAGAGGGGCCGCCGGCCATCGCGTTCAACGCCGGTGCAATGATCTTTTTTGCGGCGATGTAGTCGATGAAGACCAACAACCATGCGCGCAAGGCTTCGATCGGAGGCAGTTCGGTGGAGAACCTCCTCTGCGCCTCGGCCAGCTTCTCGACCTCGGTGATGTAAACAGCGGCCAAAAGATCATCGCGCGCAGGGAAGTGACGATAGAGTGTGCCCGGGCCAAGCTTGGCGCGCTTGGCTATCTCGTCCATGCTGGCTTCCGCGCCGCGGCGCGTGAACACCTGCTTGGCTACTTCGAGAATCCGCTCCCGGTTGCGCTTCGCGTCGCTGCGGGGTTTTCGAGCGGAGGTTTTGACGGCTGACTTTTTCATAATAAATTTTGGAACCGGAGAGTCCCTCCGGTAATCTGATCTCCATAACGGAGATTGACTCCGTTTTATAGCGGGCGACAGCGCGTGTCAAAGGTTTGCAATGGGAGAGTGCAGCATGGCAGGACAATTTGGTTCGAAATCGACCACAGAAGAAGTCCTCGCGGGCGTCAGCCTGAAGGGCAAACGTATCTTGATAACTGGCGTGTCGGCCGGCCTGGGCGTGGAGACAGCGCGTGCGCTGGTTGCGCACGGCGCGGATGTTATGGGTGCGGCGCGGGACATCGAGAAGGCGAAGCGAGCGACTTCAGAGGTCAGCAAAGCCGCAGACGAAGCCGGTGCCAAGCTCGAGCTAATCGAACTCGATCTTGCTAATTTAGCGAGTGTGCGCGCCGCTGCCGACAACGTGCTTGCCGATGGCCGCTCGTTTGACGTGATCATCGCGAACGCCGGGGTAATGGCCACTCCGTTCGGGCATACCGAAGATGGCTTCGAGACGCAGTTCGGAACGAATCATCTGGGTCACTTCGTCTTCGTAAACCGTACTGCAAAGCTGATCAAGAAAGGTGGACGGCTGGTGAACCTGTCCTCATCGGGACACCGCTTCAGCAATGTCGACCTCAACGATCCAAACTTCGAGACCACGACGTACGAACCCTTTGTCGCCTATGGTCGTTCGAAGTCCGCCAATATTCTCTTTGCGGTGGAGTTCGATCGCCGTCATCGCGACCACGGAGTTCGCGCAACAGCAGTGCACCCCGGCGGCATCATCACGGAACTTGGGCGTCACATGCCCGAGGGGGCACTCGAGGCCTTCGTTAAGCAGATACAGGAGCAGCGCGCTGCCGCTGGCGAGGCTCCCTTTGAGTTCAAGACTGTTTCGCAGGGCGCCGCGACATCGGTCTGGGCTGGAGTTGTGGCTTCGACCAACGAAGTTGGAGGCAAGTATTGTGAGGACTGCCAGGTTGCCGAGCTCATCCCGCCCGATTCGCAGGTGAGCGCGATCAGCAGAGGCGTGCGCGGATATGCACTCGACCCCGAGAATGCGAAAGCGCTCTGGAAAAAGAGCGAGGAGATGGTCGGGGAGAGCTTTTCATAAGCTCCCCATGATACGAACAGCATTGTGGATGAGGCGGGTTTTCAGAACCGCCTCACACGCTCAGTGCTGGACGGTTACTCCATTCCATAAAAACTGCTAAAGAAGCGATAGATGGACCAGTGGTCCACCTTCGAACTCATCTCATACGGCGCATGCATGGAAAGCAAAGGGATGCCGACGTCCAGAACCTCCATGTCTCGGCTCGAGAGGAAGCGGCCGAGCGTACCTCCACCCCCAACCTCGACCTTCGGCGTCTGTGTTTGCCATGCGATACCGTTCCTGTCCAGAGTCGCAAGGATGCGGGCGGTAAACTCCGAATTGGGATCGAAGCCCGCGCCATAACGCTTGATGGTCACGCCATAGCCGACCACTGCAGCGTTCGAACTCTCTGAGTTGCCGGGGAAAAGAGGATTTACGCCATCGTTGCAATCCGCGGAGAGGACCTCCGCATTACGATATGCATGCCGCACCTGCACTGGGCTAACGCCTTTACCTTGCGCGTCCATCAGCTCCGTGAAGATGGTGTCGATAAACTGTGACACCGCGCCGGTGTTGTTCACCGAACCCTCCTCCTCGAAGTTCGAAACGTAGACCATGGCAGTCTTCTTTGGCGTGCCTTTGGCATCAAGGATGGAACGCACGGCTGCGTAGCTCAGGGCCTTGTCATCCTGTCCCCAACTGCCCGTCAGTCCCTTGTCAAGACCGACATCAGCGGGCGGTGTCGCGGGCACAAGTTCCAGTTCCGCCGATACAAGGTCCTCATCCTTGATGTTGAACCTGGCCCGCAGTGCGGCCATTACCTGCTCCGCAACGGAGTTGTTCGCTCCGGGGATAGATCCAGCGACAGGATCCATCTCCTCGCCTTCCAGCACTTCCGTGTAGTTGCGGTTACGCAGCAGTCTGTCCGAATGCGGCGCTGCATCGGCGATCACGAACACCGGGTCACCCGGCGCGAACCCCATATTGACCTGGAGATGCCGGCCATCGACCGTGTCGATGCGTCCCACCAAGGCGAGGGGCAGGTTTGACCACTGGTACTTCTTGATGCCGCCGTAGAGTGTGGTCTTGAACAACGCGATCGATCCAGGTGCTTGAATGACGGGTCGCGACTTCAAATTGATGTGCGGCGAATCCTGGTGCGTCGCCACCATGCGAACGCCGGACTCAATCGGATCGTTGCCAATGATAGCCAGCACGAAGGCCCGGTCGCGGTTGGGCAGGATTAGCTTTGCGCCTGCTTTTGCTTGTGCCGGGGAGGTGAACTCCACAAACCCAGCCTCTCTGGCCAGCTTTAGAAACTCCGCCGTGGAGAGACCCGCACTCTTGCCCTGCCGCAGATATGATTTATATGGCTCGGCAAATTGAAAGACCTGGGTCTTCTGCTCGGGCGAGAGCATAAGCCACGCCGACTTTTCCGCTACTGCTCCATCTACGTGCGCGGGCTGTTGCGCTCCTGAACCAGCCGCTGGCAAACAAAGGAGGGTGAACAGAAGTGTTGTTTTTACTCGCATGTTCTAAGCTTAGAACAAGACCTGCCAGGATCGAAGCTGGGGATCAGCATCTTTCATTAGTGAAGATTGCCGGGCCATTAACGCTCTTTGTCTCAGTTTAATTTGCAAACGAAATCAAGTCGTTCTTGCTGACATTTTCACCAGAAGCCTGCAAATAAGGATTATCGAAGACGATTTTGAAGCAAAGCTGGCGGATTTTAGAGAGCATCCAGGAACCTCGCGCGTCTATTCTTCGTATCCCTTCGAAACTCCACCGGAACCCCGGAGACCTGAAATGTATTCTCTGTTCGCAGCGGCCGCATGGTCCGCACTTGCGATGCCGTTTGTGCCAGCGACCACCACCGTGCCCCAGTCGCCACAGCAGCAGTCCACCTGCACTGGCCAGACGCTTACAGGCACCGTGCAGGACAGTACCGAAGCCGTGATCCCCGGGGCCAGCATCCAGATCGACGGCAACGCCGCCGTGAACCAGACCAGTGGTAATGATGGCGGCTTCAGCTTCAAATGCGTTCCGGCAGGTCCGCATCACCTCGCCACCTCCGCTCCGGGCTTCGCCACCGCGGAACAGGACCTGCCCGCGCGTTCTCCAACGGACCTTCGCATCACCCTGATCCCCGCGAACTCCGTTAACATCGAGGTTGACGCGGACGCACCCACAACCGGCCCCGTGCTTGGCGGCCTGAACGGCACTACACTTAGTGGATCTCAGCTCAGCACCCTCGCCGACGACCCCGACGACTTTCAGCGCGAGCTCTCGCAGCTTGCCGCAGCCGCTGGCGGACCACCCTCCGGTGCAGTCATCTCCGTTGACGGTTTCCAGGACGACAGCCCGCTGCCGCCCAAGTCCTCTATCGCGCGGATCGAGGTCAACCCGGACCTCTTCTCGGCTGAAAATCGCCAGCCACCTTTCGAGGGTGGCCACATCCAGATCTACACCAAGCCGGGAGCCAAGAACTTCCACGGTTCGCTGTTTACCACCAACTCCTCACAGTGGATGAATGCTCGCGATCCCTTCTCGGATTCGCCCGCCGCCATCGGCAAGCAGCGTTACGGCTTCACTCTCAACGGGCCCGTTCGCAAGGAGGGCTCCAACTTCTCGCTCGCCCTCGAACACCGCTCGATCGACGAGTTCGCGGTAGTCAACGCGATCACGCTCGACTCTGCGGGCAACCAGACCTCTACCGTGGCCAACGTGCCCGTCCCGCAACGGCTGTGGATCGGCAGTGCTCGCGTCGACGCCCAGCTTGGTCCTAAGAACATCGCTTTCGCCAGCTACTCCGCCAATGTCAATGCTCTTACAAACGTCGGCACCGGAGGCACGTCACTGTTGGAGAGTGGCTACGAGTCTGTCCGTTCCGACCACGTCCTCCGCTTCTCAGACACAACCACCATCTCCCCGAATCTCCTCCACGAAGGCCGCGTCAGTATCGACTTCCGCGGGGAGACCGATTCGCCCAACTCGGATGCGCCACAGATTCAAGTTTCCGGGGCCTTTACAGGTGGCGGTGCCGACATTGGTCCGCAGCGCATCCACCAGGTCCGCACAGAGTGGGATGACGACTTCATCCTCACGAGAGACAAGCACTCACTCAAGGCCGGCATTCAGCTCTTCGATTATGTCGAGCACCAGACCCTCACCGACAACTTTAACGGAAGCTACATTTTCGGCGGAGGCTCTGCACCTGTCCTCGACGCCAACAACAATGCAACCTCCGCCAGCACCACTATCAGCGGCCTCGAGCAGTACCGCCGCACCTTGCTCAACCTGCCCGGAGGGACACCCACCCAGTACTCCTCGGTGACCGGCAATCCGAAGATCAGCTTCACGGAGTTTTACTCGGTGTTCTTCGTTCAGGACGACATCAAGCTTCGCCCCGACCTCACCCTTTCGGCTGGCCTCCGCTACTTCTACGCTAATAATCCGTTCCAGGACAACGGATTCACCCCACGCCTCGGCGTGGCCTGGGCTCCAGGAGGCAGCAAGACCCTAAAGCTCAGCGCGCACCTCGGCCTCTTCAGCGGCCACAGTCCGAACGGCTTGCAGGGAACGCAAGCCGAACTTCTCCGTGAAGACGGCACCGACCGTGTCACCTCCCTGGTCTACAACGCTGCCTACGGAAATCCCGCCACTTCGGGCAGTTCCGTGATCCACGCCGTCCGCACCTTGAGCCCTGACTACAAGAGCAATGATGCAGTCATCGCGCAGGTCGGCGGAGATAAGACCCTGCCCCTCGGCTTTACCATCAGCACCAATCTGATCTACGTTCGTGGCTGGCACCAGGAGCGCACCCTCAACGTGAACTCGCCGCTGAATGGCTCGCCAATCGGCCCGCGTCCGGGAGCGGCGAACCTGGATGTTCTTCAACTCCAAACCTCAGCGAACACCGCAGGAGACGTCGAGTTCGCAGGCATTGGCAACCAGAAGTTCAAGCGTGCGCAGTTCTTCGTAGGAGCCGTCCGCGTCCACATTCTTAGCGACGCCGATGACTACGCGTTCTTCAGTCCTCAGAGCTCTGCCACCAATGCCGGTGAGTACTCTCGCGAGAGCGGGAACTCCCTATGGCAGAACTTCGCCAACGTTACCGTCAACCTGCCGAAAAAAGTAATCCTCTCCAGCAACTACTACGGCAACGGAAACTCCCCCTTCAATCTCACAACCGGTTTTGATAACAATGGCGATGGCAACTTCAATGACCGTCCCCAGTTCGCCCTTCCGGGTCAGGCTGGAGCCGTTGCCACACCCTTCGGGAACCTGGTCGCCACAGAAGGCACGGGCGTCCTTGCCCGCAATCGCGCCGACCTTCCCTGGAACTTCCACGTCGATGGGAACATTCAACGCGTCTTCACCCTCAATCGCAACCCAAAGGCAGATCACCAGCAGACGCTTACCGCGAACATCCGCTCCTCGAACCTGATCAACCACACCAACGTCACATCAGAGGGCGGCGTCCTTGGCTCGCCCTTGTTCCTGATTCCTTACGCCGCCGATAACAGCCGCCGCATCGAAGGCGGTCTTCGCTATAACTTCTGAGCGGGTTCAAGAACCGCTACCTTCTGCTTTCGCAACGCGATGTAGAGACCGGATGCGATGATCAATACCGCTCCCGCTAGCATCCAGATTGTCGGCCTTTCATGAAAGAAGAGGTAAGCGACGATCGCGCCGGTGAGCAGCTGAGTGTAGTGATACTGCGACACCGTGGCTGCTGCCGTAAATTTCAACGCGACAAAGATGCAGATATTGCCAAGGACACAGAGCAAACCCATGGCGACAAGCGCGACAAGCAGGCGGGAGTTTAGAGGCTGGGCGTGGAAAACCATGCCCAGGAGCCCGACCGCAGCCGACATCAGCCCGGAGAAGAGTGTCATGCTCTCCGCCCGCTCTGTCTGCGATATCACGCGTGACCACACAACCGCGATCGAGAATACGGTTGCGCACACAGCGCAGGCAGCCAGGCCGATCCAGGCATTCGTTCCGCTCGATCGCGATGGGTAGACAGCAACGACAACCCCGAGAAAGCCAACCACGATGGCGCCTGCTTTCCGCCAATCGAGACGTTCATCAAGGAACACCCGGCCAAGGATGGCCACCAACATTGGTGAAGAAAACACCAGGATATAGAACAGCGTCAGGGAAAGGTGCCTGAGGGCTACAACCACACAAAGATTGTTAATGACATCGAGCGAGGCCCGGATGAAGAGCCGCTTCGGTCTTTTCGGCCACAGCTCTCTCGCTTCACCTTGCGAAAAGGCATTTAGCGAAATGAACATGACCATGAAGATGCCAAGGAAAGCGACGATTTCATAGTTAGGGAGCTGCGATTGGCCGGCCAGCTTGATCGCACTGTCGCAAAGCACCCAGCAGGTGAACCCTGCGATTGCGAAACAAATCGCTCCGAGATAAGGCATCGTGGAAGTCATCACTTGGGCCAGAAGTTCTCATCGTCTCACGGAACAGTCGGCAACTAGAAGCCTGCACACCTCAGCCCTCGGACTACCGCATAATGCTGCCTGCATCAGGTTCCGGGGCAGACTTCCGGGGGCGGAGAACGTGAGGAGCGGTGATCAAACAGTTACTGGCCGGGCTGCTTGTTTAGCAATTAGCTCACCGCTCTCACCTGTTCACGAGCCACGCACACCGGCACGTAGGCTCTCGCCTGCAACACAAGCTAACACGCGTGCTGGTAGAGTATGGTCATCACCCGATACTTTGGACAAAGCTGGCAGGCCTAACGTTAGTTAGATTGAGAGGGCTTCTATGTTGATTGGGAGTCGATTGGTAGACGGGCCGAGTTCATTGTCCTCGCTGCAGCCCACTCTGCTTCCTCGCCCTTCGATGGACTTTCATAGTCCTACCAACATCTTCGCGCCTGTGGGCGTCCCCGCGCACTCTATCTTTGGCTTGTCCATGCTTGTCCTCGGCATCACGACCGGGCTCTTTCTAATTGTTGGAGGCCTGCTTGCCTATGTCCTTCTCCGCTTCCGTCATCGCCCCTCTGATCCGCTGTCCGATCAGGAGCCGCCCCAGATCTACGGCAGCAAGCAGATTGAGTTGTCATGGACGGTAATCCCTATCCTGATCGTGGTCATGCTGTTCCTCGCCACCGCTCGCGTCATTCTTTCGACGCAGCGTGCGCCGAAACCCCTGGGCGCGTTAGATGTTGTTGTTATCGGGCACCAATTCTGGTGGGAGTATCGCTATCCGAAGCTCGGCATCGTGACCGCTAATGAACTTCACATTCCAGTGAGCGACCCGGCACACCCGACGCCGACGTATCTCACGATGTCTTCTGCTGACACAGACCATAGCTTCTGGATTCCTCGTCTTGGTGGCAAGACGGACCTGATCCCAAACAAGGTGAACACTATGTGGATTGATCCGCAGGACCCCGGGCTTTACCTCGGCCAGTGTGCACAATATTGCGGAACGCAACATGCCAAGATGCTGCTGCGCGTCTACGCGGACACTCCTGCTCAATTTGCGGCATGGACTGCCCAGCAACAGACGCCTGCGGCCCAGACGTTAAGTGCTGCGGATGGGCAGGCAGTTTTTCAGCACAACGCATGCATCAGTTGCCACACTGTGGCGGGCACGGTCGCCACCGGCAGGTTCGGTCCTGACCTCACGCATGTAGCCAGTCGCGACACAATCGCGTCGGGAGCCGTGACAAACACGCCTGAAAACGTTCGTGCTTTCGTCGGAAATCCGGCTCACTTCAAGCCTGGCGTGCTGATGCCGCCGATGCACCTGGACGACCGGGACCTGGACGCTGTTACAGCCTACATCGAGACGCTGAGATAGGACGGAGGGAAGGAGCTTATGGCTACCCAGACGACAGCAACCGCTGTTCTAGACCAGACACAACGGCCTGCCCCTCGCAAGCTTCTGCTTGAGGTCCTCCACGGCTGGGTGACCACGGTCGATCACAAGAAGATTGGATTGCTGTACATCGGCTACGCTCTTGTGTTTCTGGTCATCGCGGGTTTCGAGGCGATCCTCATCCGCATCCAGCTCGCCGTTCCTAACAACCACTTCCTGTCGCCGCAGGCCTTCAATCGGCTCTTCACCATGCACGGAACGACGATGGTCTTCTTCGTAGGCATGCCCATTCTCTTCGGATTCGGCAACTACCTCATCCCCCTGATGATCGGCGCACGCGACATGGCATTTCCACGTCTGAATGCGTTCAGCTTCTGGATCTCTGCCTTCGGCGGCACGCTGCTTTACTTCAGCTATCTCGGCGGAGATGGAATGTACGGCGCGGGAAGCGCACCGGATGTTGGCTGGTGGGCTTACGCTCCGCTCACCGCTAAGGCATTTTCGCCTGGCCACAGTACGGACTACTGGACGCTCGCGGTCTTGCTTAGTGGAATCGGCACCGTCGGCACAGCGCTCAATATCGTCGCCACCACCCTCTGCATGCGCTGCCCCGGGATGAAGCTCAACCGGATGCCGCTTCTGGTGTGGCTCTATCTGGTTACGTCGATGCTTGTCTTCGTCGCCGTAAGTCCGCTTACCGCGGCGCAGATCATGCTGATGCTCGATCGCTACCTCGGCTCTCATTTCTTCGATACCCAGGCCGGCGGTTCGGCGGTTCTCTGGATGCATTTTTTCTGGATCTTCGGGCACCCTGAGGTTTATATCCTGGTCATGCCAGCCTTCGCCTTCGCGAACGAGATTATTCCCGTGTTCTCACGCAAGGCTATCTTCGGCTACGCAGCCATGGTCGCTGCATCGGTGGGTATCGGCTTCATCAGCCTCAGCGTCTGGGCGCATCACATGTTCACCGTTGGAATGGGACCGGGCGCCAACACCTTCTTTACGCTCGCGACAATGATCATCTCAGTCCCGACCGGCATTAAGATCTTCAACTGGCTGGCAACTCTCTGGGGCGGAAAGATTCACTTCACCGCAGCCATGATGTTCGCCATGGGCTTTCTCTTCCAGTTCCTCCTCGCCGGACTTACCGGTATCATGCTCTCCGCCGCTCCGTTTGACTGGCAGCTGGGTAATTCCTATTTCGTTGTCGCCCACTTCCATTACGTGCTGGTAGGAGCGATCCTCTTCATGATCTTTTCCGCCTTCTATTTCTGGTATCCCAAGATGACGGGTCGCATGTTGGATGAGAAGCTGGGCAAGTGGCACTTCTGGCTTTTTGTAATTGGCTTCCATCTCACCTTCGACCTCATGCATATTCCGGGAATCCTCGGCATGCCGCGAAGGATCTACACCTACGAGGCGGACAGGGGCTGGACGCTGCTGAACCAACTCGTCTCTGTGGGCGGTTTTGTCCAGGCGATTGGCACTGTGGTCTTCGTCTACAACATGGTTTGGTCTTATTTCAAAGGTGCGGTTGCCGGTGCCGATCCATGGGATGCCTGGACGCTTGAGTGGTCGACTACCTCGCCACCGCCTGACTATAACTTTGCAAGGATTCCCACCGTGGCCAGCCGCCGTCCGCTCTGGGACCTCAAGCATCCTGAAGACGCCGACACCGATTATGAGTAGAGAGGAGGCACTTACATGAACAATGTCGCAGTCATTCCGCAGAGCGAAACCGAAGAGTGGAAGCTGCCCTCCCGCGGCGTCGTAGGTATGGCGTGCCTCATTCTTGCCGAAGCCGCCATCTTCATCATCTTTGTCGTTGCCTACCTCTTTTATGTCGGCAAGAGTCTCTCTGGTCCAACTCCGCGCGACGTTCTCGAACTTCCCATCTTCACCAGCATCTGCCTGTTGTCGAGCAGCGCCACCGTGCACTTCGCGGTAACTTCCCTGCACAAGGGAGCAAGGTCTCTCTGCACTTTGTGGCTTGCGGCGACAGTCCTGCTCGGAGGCATATTCCTAGCTGGCACGGGCATGGAGTGGTACCAGCTGATCTATCACGACGGGCTCACCATTCGCACCAGTCTCTTCGGCACAACATTCTACTCGCTGGTCGGTCTCCACGCCACCCACGTAATCGTCGGTCTCGTGATGCTCACGCTTGCCCTCGTCTTTTCCTTGCGCGGCCAGTTGGAAAGCAAGCACACCGAGCGGCTCGAAATTCTTTCGCTCTACTGGCACTTTGTCGACGCAGTCTGGGTCGTGGTCTTCCTTGTTGTCTACGTGTTTGGCCGATGATTTCGAAACTCTGAAAGGAGAGCACATGCCACTGGATCGCGAACACCACAACATCGAAGTCGTCCATCTTCCTTCGCCGACGGCGTGGCCAATGGTGCTTGCTCTCGGGATCACGCTTATCTGCGCGGGCATGGTGACGAACATCGTTGTCGGTATCCTTGGGCTTCTCCTCGTGATCATGAGCGCGGTCGGCTGGTTTATGCAGGTGCTGCCGGAGGAGCAGCACGAGACGATCCCGGTAGACCTCCAAGAGGTACAAATCATCAGCAGCCGCACCCTCATGGACAGGCTGCCCACCGGCCCGGAGCATCGCAAGATCCTTCCCGTGGAGACCTTCCACATGGTCACTGGGATCAAGGGCGGACTTGCCGGCGGCCTCGCAATGACCATCCCGGCAGCGCTCTTCAGCGTGCTCCGCTATCACAGCGTCTGGTACGCGATGAACCTGCTCGCGGCAGGCGGATTCGTGAGTTGGGCAAACGCCAGCAATACGTTCCTCAGCGAGTTCCACCTCTACGGTCTGCTCGCCGCGATCATGATTCACGGGCTCACTTCGCTGCTCGTCGGTCTGCTGTACGGCGCGATGTTGCCCATGTACCCTCGCAATCCAATCTTCACCGCAGGCATAACAATTCCACTCCTATTCACCGGCATCATCCACTCTGCGCTGGGCATTGTGAGCCCCATCCTTAACGAACGCATTGACTGGTTCTGGTTCGTGATCTCGCAGGTAGCCTTCGGCCTGGTGTGCGGCTACGTTGTGAATCAGCACACTCGAATCCGCACCGCCCAGTTCAGGGCGTTGCCGTTCGCCGTCCGTGCGGGCATTCATTCAGACCAGGGCGTCTCTCTTGAGCAGGCGCGGTCCGAAGACAAGAAGGACGATCCTAAATGAGCGTGAGATCTCATCTGCTGTCGCTTGTATGCCTGGCGCTTCCGCTTGTCAGTGCGGGTTGCAGAGCGCCGGGAAAGCCAGGCGCTGGTCCCGAGATCGGAAGGCCGGACCAACTCGTCGCCTTCGAACCGCTCTATCAGCAGAACTGCGCCGGTTGCCATGGCAGCCAGGGTAAGGGCGGAGCAGCGATCTCCCTTGCAAATCCGGTATACCTGGGGGTTGCGGGCGTTGCGAACATCGAGCGCGCCACCGCCGAAGGGGTCCCGGGCACAGCGATGCCGCCTTTCAGCAAACATGCAGTCGGTATGTTGACCGATCAGCAGATCCACAACATCGCACAAGGGATCATCGATGCGTGGGGTAAACCCGATGCTCTGGCGGGGGCGGCGGTACCCTCCTACGCGAGTGGTTCCGCTGGCGACCCAGCCCAGGGCCAGAAGACCTTCGCGGTCTTTTGCGCCCGCTGCCACGGCTTAGAGGCAACAGGAACGCCGCCCGGACGTGCCATGCATACAGGGTCGCTGGTCGAACCCGCGTATCTTGCGTTGATAAGCGATCAGGCCTTGCGCAGCACGATCCTTGCGGGTCAACCGGAACAAGCCATGCCAGACTGGCGCTCGGACGTCACTGGTCGCGCGATGACCGATCAAGAGATCACCGACACAGTAGCGTGGCTGGCAAGCAATCGCGTCGCCACGCCCGGCCAGCCCTATCAGTCGAATCAGAAATAACTTCCAGAAGAGCGAGCTGAGACAAGTATGAGCGAACTTTTGACGCCACCCGAAGAGACAAGTCCCCACATCCTGTTGCCCTCCGCACACTCGGCTGAGGAGAAGGCGGCCGCGCATTCGCGCCGGACTTTCCTCTTCAAGCTCTCGGTCCTGCTTAACGCAGCCGTTGGAACGGTGCTCGCCGTGCCACTCGTCGGCTACATACTCGCGCCGGCGGCGAAGAAGAATGCAGACGAAGGTTCGTGGATCGCGCTTGGGCCGGTGAAGGAATTTCCTGTCGCGGAGACGAGGCTCGTTGATTTCGTGAGCCCAGTCAAGAGCCTTGGAGACGGCGAGACGGGCAACGTCGCCTGCTGGGTCCGACGCATCTCGGAGCAGCAGTTCCAGGTCTTCGCCATCAACTGCGCCCATCTCGGATGCCCGGTGCGCTGGTTCTCGCAATCGAAGCTCTTCATGTGCCCGTGCCATGGCGGCGCCTACTACGAAGATGGGGCCAGAGCGTCCGGCCCGCCAGAGCGCGGTCTCTTCGAGTACAGGTACAAGATCGACGGCAACTCGCTGATGATCCATGCAGGAGACATGCCAACACTTGCAAACCAGGCCTCCTGCAAAGAGCAGCCTCTCGTGCAGATCGCACCGGGGATCGCCGAAGTGAGGTCTGCGCCATGGCAAGCCTGAAGAATCGCGGCATCGTAGCCGGCCTGAAGACTTACGAGTGGATCGAGCATCGCCTCGGCCTCATCCGGCCACTGGTCACTGCTGCCGAGCATCCCACACCCGCGAACAACGCAAGCTGGTGGTACGTCTTCGGCAGTGCCGCCACGGTTCTGCTTATCATGCAGGTGATGACCGGCATCCTCCTCGCGCTGATCTACAGCCCTACCGCCAGCGATGCCTGGTCAAGTCTTCAGTTCCTGAATCACAACGTCGCGCTCGGCTGGTATGTTCGCGCGTTGCATGGCTGGGGTTCGGACTTCATGATCGCCATCGTGATCATGCATATGGCACAGGTCTTTCTCTTCGGTGCCTTCAAGTTCCCAAGAGAACTGACGTGGATCGTCGGAGTCTTCCTCCTGCTGCTGACGCTTGGAATGGCCTTCACGGGGCAGGTGATGCGCTTCGACCAGGATGCCTACTGGGGTCTTGGCATCGGAGCCTCCATCGTGAGCCGCGTGCCCGTCATTGGAGCGCCGCTGGTTCACCTTATGCTCGGCGGCCCGATCGTCGGAGCCGCAACCCTCTCCCGCTTCTTTACGCTGCATGTATTCGTCATCCCAGGGCTGCTGCTCGCTGGCGTCGGAGTCCACGTCTTCATGGTGCTTCGTCATGGCGTCAGCGACTGGCCCATGCCGGGGCGCCTGGTCAGCAAGGAGACGTACGAGCGCGAGTACCACGAACTCGCGCAGAAAACAGGGATTCCCTTCGTCCCGGACGCGGCCTGGAAAGACGCCGTCTTCGCCGCCGCGATCATGTTCTCGGTGATGGCATGCGCCTTCTACTTCGGGCCGTTTGGTCCCGGCGGGCCGCCCGACCCAACCATTATCCAGACCGCCCCCAAGCCCGACTATTTTTTTCTCTGGATCTATGCGGTGCTCGCCTTCCTGCCGCCCTCGATTGAGACGCCCGTCATGCTGGTCGTACCTGTCCTTGGCATCGCCGCCATGCTCCTGCTTCCTCTCTTCGCCGCTGAAGGAGAACGAAACTGGGCCCGCAGACCTGTTGCCGTTCTGATGGTCTCGGTCATCGCGGTGTCGCTTGGGATCTTCACTCACCTCGGAACCTACACTCCGTGGAGTCCCGTCATGGACGCCTGGACTTCGTATCCTGTTCCGGTGAAGTACCTCCACGATCGCACTCCGCTTGAGCGCCAGGGAGCGCTTGTCCTCCAGAACAAGCAGTGCCGCAATTGTCATGCACTTGATCACATGGGAGGCGAGCGCGGCCCGGCACTCGACGAGATCGCAACGCGCATGACCGAAGACCAGATCATTCGGCAGGTGTTACAGGGTGGTGGCAACATGCCCGCATACGGCAATGCACTCAACCCATCGGAAACCAAGGCCCTGGTTGGCTTCCTGATGACCCTTCGCGGATACACCAATCTGGCACCGGCGATCGATTCATCCCGCGACCTGACCCACACCAGCGAACTGCAGATCCCGTCATCTTCTCCAACTGTTCGAAAGGCACCCTAAGCGATGCCCGAAGCCGTCCGCGACATTCTCGCCGATTGGTCGCTGCCCGTCTGGCTGACACTATCGATCGCGATCGCCGCGCTCGTCTATCTCAAGGGCTGGCATGCACTTCGAAAGACACGCGCGGAGCGCTTCAACTCTCTCAGACTCGCCTCCTTCCTTACAGGTCTGGCAGTCCTCTGGCTTTCCATTGGCTCTCCCCTGGATGGTTTCGCGGATGCGATGCTGAGCGCCCACATGGTCGAGCACCTGCTCCTAATGTCGGTCGTCCCCCCGCTTCTGCTCTTTGGCTGGCCCGTCGTTCCTATGTTGCGCGGAGTTCCAACGCCATTGCGGGACGCGATCATCAGTCCCCTGATCCGCTGGTCGTCGCTGCGGCGCCTGCAACATTGGCTGGTGACGCCGCTGGTTGCATGGCTGGCGATGAACCTGACGTTTCTCGGCTGGCACATCCCAGGCGCTTACGACTTCGCTCTCGACCACGAGAACTGGCACGCCTTCGAACACCTTTGTTTCCTCGGCACATCGCTTCTCTTCTGGTGGTGCATTCTCCGCCCGTGGCCGGCGGAGATGCACCGAAGAAATTGGGGCATCCTGATCTATCTGATCTCCGCTGACATCGTGAACACCTTGCTCTCAGCATTTCTTGCGTTCTGCGGAAGGCCGGTTTATCCGTACTATCTCAGCCACTCCAACCCGTTCCAGATCTCGCCCTTGGACGACCAGGTGCTCGGGGCCGTCATCATGTGGGTGCTGGGTTCTCTAGTCTTCCTTGTGCCCGGAGTGGTCATCGCGTACAAACTCGTGGATTCAAGCGAAAAACGGGAGCTTCGAGCGTCTTACTCCGCTCGCTAAACTGGCCTGAGGAGAACTTACGCCAGAGCTACTGGTCAACCAACAAAGATACGCCTCGAAGACCCAGGATGCCGCAATACCTCTACGTTTCGTCCGAGAGTGCTTCAGCGCTGAAGTGGTCTGCAAGCTGAGCGGCAATCTCTGGCGGAATGTCCGCTCTGTACGCAGCATCCCCTCCAGCGAGTATCCGACCGCTCCAATATAAGCGCGAGAGAGGTCCGAGCTTTCCCTGTGCCATCGCCGTTCTTTCTCTCTGCTTGTGCGTTGGTCGCTTTACCTCTGTCGTTTTAACCTTTGCAGCACGCTTGTTAGCGGTTCTTCTCCTGTGGGTCACGGCAACCCGGTCCTCGTTATTGCAGCGACCGCAAGCTTCTGCGTGATGCTGGTACTCGTTGGCACTGGCGCATCCTCCCTGGGTGCCCGTTCGGCCCGCGGCGAGTGATCTGGCAGCACTCCACTAGAGTTCCGCCATGCCGCTTGTAGCCGCTCGAGTGTGTTCGGAATTCTTGAGCGTCGCTCGTAGAGGAATAGTCGCCCTTTCCAGCAGGATTCTAGCTTGCGCATCGGGCAAAAACCTAACTAATCAGGCTAAGGCTTGGCGGCTTTTGGGACAGGGTAGAGGTCCTTGAGAACCTGATAATACTGATTCTTGATACCCCATACCGTGAACTTAGCCCCGTAGGCATCGAAGACAGCAGTCGGCAGCGAAGACACTCTTACAGGTCGGGCAAGCAGGAAGAACATCACGTTGAACGCGATGCATAGAACCACTGCCGCCGACCTGATCCGCGTTGATGGACCACTACAAAGTATTAGAACGATCGCACCAAGCAGGTAGGAGCAATATAAGACGTCAGAGACGAAGATCAGAAGGAAGAAAACAAACCCCGGCACAATCCACAGCCAAAGCAGTTTCTTAACCTCTGATCCTTCAGTGGAACGGAAAAGCCACGGCACAATTGGCCAGAACGCCAGCGCCAGCGGAAATAAGATTCTGAGCGCGCTGGTGATTATGAGGGAGCGCTTGCCCGGGTGAAACAGGGGGGCCATCCTCTCTAACTGCGTCAAGTTGGAGTCGGTGTTTACTTCAAGCTTTTTCCAATGTGCGTCGGGTCGCGCGTCTCTAGCTGCCGACTGCCGGAGGGCGATCTGGTTGGGAATAAACCAGGCCAGGCACATGACAGCTACCACGCTAACCGCCAGGATCCGCTCTCTCCACGAAGAGACGAAATTGTAGAGGAAGAACAAAAACAATGGGCCGAGAAAAACTCCGTCAGAAGGCCTGAACCCGGTCGCAAGGGAAAATGCAACGCATGCACCCAAGAGATCAGCAATTCTTTGCTTTTCCTTGTATCTGAGAATAAACAGCATGAGCAGCGGAGGAAAGAAGAGTTCCGCCGCGTAAGTACTATGAATACTCCCCGCAAACCACGCAGTGAAGAGCGACGCATAAAGGATTGTTGCCAGCTCAACCAGGACGTCTTGCAATAAGCGTTTTGAGACGAAGTAAAACACGAACGCACCCAGGGCAGAAAACACCCAGTTCATGTAATGTATGCCGTGCTCCGGGTCCCTGAAAAGAGATCCGAACCTGGTGAATAACCAGTACCCAGGAGGTTGAATTGCAAAGGAATGATTAGCAATTGCATTCAGATGCCGAGGACCGTCAACGTAGTAGGGCGGACCGCTTGTCAGTGCTCGCGAGATCAGGACGACGATGGCGACCAGATAGGGAAATAGGGTTCGCGCTCTGTTTAAGCGCTGCAAAGAACTCTGCATCCCTAGGTTTCCTTCCTTACGTCCTTGGCCGTCGTAAGCTTTCCGACGTAGCTTGTAGAAGCGAAATTTGTTGCCGCATACAATGTTGTCTGTAGCAACATTCGCTTCCAGAATGGAAGATCCGGTCGTCGCTCGCCTCGACGGAGCGCCACCACGAAAACTGTTGTGCGAGACGAAAAGTATAGCTTTGCTACTCCATTATGGCCCGTAGTATCGCAGACTCCAAAACCGGTCGTCGTTTTCCGCTTAGAAGCTCGTATCCAGGCGGAGTGCAACGCTGCGCTGGGGGCCGATGGCGTTTCCGGAAAACAGGCCGCCGAAGTCGATAACGTTGAGGCGGTTGTTAAGGTTGTCGCCATCGATGTGTAGAGTGACCTTGCGTCCTTCATTGTTGTACAGATTGAGCCCGGCGGAGGCGCTTACCGAAAGACCGGGCTTAACACGACCGCGATCGAAGTTAACTCGATCAGTCACCTGAGTCCCGTACTGCGCGACAGCGTCTTCCTGTGTGCCCCCAAACTCAAACGGCAGGCCGGAGTTATAGGTCAACCCGGAGGCGACCCATATCCGCGGCGCAATGCGATACTGCAGCCGCTCGCGGAAGGTATTGCGCTGGTCCTGGGAATCAGGAAAATGCCCCGAGAGTTGGGCAGTGGCATTGTCGGCGTCGTCCCCTAGAAACAGACCTCCGGTGACGGGATACCAGACGTTGCCCACCATGTAGGAATAGCTGGCGTAGCCGCTCAGACGTCCAAGACTGGTGAGTTCGAGCTTGCTCTCGGCGCCGTAGATGACGGCATGATCAAAAGCGATCGGATAGCTGACGCCCGTGTTGAGGAGTTGATCATCATCAGCATAGTTGCTTACTCGACGGCGATAGACGTTTGCACTGAGAATAAGACGGCTTGAGATCCCCTGGTTGACGCCGGCCTCGTAATAGTCCCCCCGTGACGGTTTAACTGGGAGCCGCAGAAACTCGCTGTTGAGTGCGTCAATGGACGGCGAACTGGAGATGAGAATGTTCTCGAACGAAGGGGTTTGAAAGATGCGGTCGTAGGCGAGATGAAGCGTAAGGTTTGCCTTGGGAAAGTAGCGACCAATAGAGATGCGGGGACTGAACGCATCCTCATTGAGCAGGAGTTGGTAGTGATCGTAACGGAGCCCGCCGGAGATAGACCAGTTCCCGAAGCGAATCTGGTCTTCGAGGAAGGCTCCTTCTTCAAGGTTCACGTGGCTGGCGGCAAAGACGAGGTTTGGCGGAGTATCGTCGTCGAATTGGTCCGGATCGGTGATGTCATAGGTGAAGTTTTCGTGAAGAGAAGTGGAGTCGGACTCCACACCTGCCTTGAACTCCTGCCGCCCATGATGAAGCGAGAATGCAGCCTTGAAGTATCCTTCACGGAAATCATTGCGTTGGGCTGCAATTATTGGCGTCGACTCGTCATTTGAATCCAAAGTATTGGCTGTATCACGCACCATTGCGGCTACAGAAAGGAGCGCGTTGGCCGCGAAGATATGTTGGTAGCGACCAGTCCCTATGGTCTCGAAGTTACCGCCTGTTTCAAGCTGGCCAGCCTCTTGCTGGAGCAACTCGTTTGGAATCTCGAAGCGTGAGAGCTCGTGACGCACCGAAAGGTTCAGCGTATCGGAGTGAGTGAAATCATGCTCGAGACGTACAGAAAAATCTGCAGCTGTTCCTCGATTGGTGTAGTTCTGTGGAACAACCGGATTGAGATAGTGGCTGGTCTGCGAGCCTGAGGCTGTAGCACCGAAGAGATTGCTGCTCCGATCGTATTGAAGCCCGCCGTAGCCTTGCGCCGTGTCGTAGCTTCCGCCACCGAGAATCGCCTCGCCATGGAGTCCGGCGCGGGTATCGGGCCTCGTGTTGAGTTCAACGATACCTCCCATCTTGCGTCCGTACTCAGCCGGAATGCCGGCGGTGTAGATCGCCATGGAATCGATGTCGTCGGCTTCGACCTCGGGGCCGAAACTTGGAGAACGATTGTCCGTGAGAGGAATTCCGTCAATAACAAACTGCGTCTGGTACTCCGACCCCCTCGGATGAAGGACAGCGTTGCCTTCGTACAGCCAGCCAGGTTGGGAGTTTACAAGGTCTTGGATGGACCGGCCTGGAAGTGAGGAGATGCGGTCATCAATCTCCCGTTCACCGATGCGTTCGACGCTGGAGGAGCCAAATGGATCGACGAGTGTCGCCTGCTCGTTGACGTTGACAACAGTGCGCACCGGGTTTACTCCGACCGTGAGCTTCAACTCAGCGGGCAGTGCGGATGAGATCTCTACCGTTGCTGACGAGGGAGCAAAGCCGAGGTGCGCAGTCTTCACGAGATAGACGCCGTAAGGCAACGACTTGATCTCGAGAACGCCGCGATCATCGGTAGAGAATTCTTTGAAGTAGGCAGAGCCATCGCTGGAGATGGTGATAGAAGCAGCTAAATCCACTCCCGCGGAGTCAACCGTTCGGAGGCGCAGTGCGCCGGTGTTCACCTGACCAGAAGCAGCGAAACCGTGGAGCTGGAGCAGAAAAGCCCAGGCGGAGAGGAGCAGTATCAGACGCCGGGTTGCAAAACGAGCGAACAGAGATCTCATTGGCACTCCCAAGCAATGATTGCAGCCCATCCTTCGTTAGTTGCTCGCGCACTCTGTGCAAGGCCGCACAGCTAAGAGCTTATCCGACGTCAAAGCGCTTTCCAGATAATAAAGTGGCGCAGCCAATTCGAAACTTCTTGTTTGTGCAATGAGAGCACCATGGGCATCTTTGAGGGATTCTGTGGGTGTCAGAGAGGTTACGGAGGGGGCGCACATTGTCCCGACACATCTTCAGATCATTGCTCGCGCGGGCCACGGGTAAAACATCTGCCGAAACGCACCCTGGATCTTTCGCCGCACGATCGAGATTGCATTGCGATCTGCCGCGCAAGCGCAAGACGTGCACGAAACGTGTTTTGCAAGCCAGGAGTCTCATTGTCAGTTGAGAGATATGGTCTCATCGGCGCGAGGTTTCCAGGAGATCGCGTTGCTGACTCCGTAGACATCCGGTTGAAAGTATAAGAGCATCCACGTCCCGCGATCGTGCATGACATGCAGCATTTCATCGATGATCTGTTGTTGTATCACGGGATCGCGGGTTGCATCCATTTTCTTCCAGCCGTTGAAGAACTCCGGGTCTGACCAGTCGGTGTAGTTGATGCCGGCGTCGGGAGAGGAAAGGTCAGACATGTCGTAGAGCGGGCTCCACAATGCGCCTCCGCTGCCGAGCAGGAAGAGAGGTCCGGCTCGATGCTGGCGTGTAAGCGAGAGATAGGTGGAGGAAAAATCCACAATGTCGACATCCGTTCTAACGCCGATGTCGGTCAGGTACTGACCGATAGCCAGCGCCAGGTTCGATCCGCCGAAGTGGTCACGAGGCGCCTGGAGCTTGATCGTGAAGCGCACGCCATCTCTGCGGCGCGGATACCCTGCAGCGTCGAGCAGGCGCTCTGCTTGCTCAGGATCGTATGGGATCGCTGCTATGCCGGAGTGATCGTTTGCCGGAAAAACCATAGTTGCAGAGCGCGCACAGGGCGCACGGAGGAGTGCCTCGCAAATGGTGGGAACGTCTACTGCATACTGCATCGCCATGCGAACCGCGGGATTGCTGATAGCCCGACCGCCGGGTGTGGCCAGGAACTGCGGATTCTGGCTGAAGCCCATATAGATGCGGCGCGTGCTGGCAATCGTTTCTACTTTGGCTGTATCGCTGCTGTTGATTGCGTCGATCTGGTCGGGCGCGACATTGGTGATGATGTCCAGGTTCCCCGCGATCAGCTCCGCACTCCGCGTCGAAGCTTCGGGGATGACGCGCCATATGACCCGATCATAGGCAGGCGTGGGCAGAGTGAAGTCCCCATTCCTCTCAAGGACGATGCGATCGTCATGCAGCCACTGCGCCATCCGGTACGGCCCTGAGGCTACGGGGTGGGTCGCTGCCTCTGCTCTAGTCATTCCTTCGTAGGGTTTACGGCAGATGATCATCATCTCCGACAGCAGGCCAAGCGCTATCGGGTTGTATTTTCTTACGAAGAGGGTGAATGTGACCGGGTCATCGACGCGGGAGCTGATGTATCCTAGCGCCGGGAGAACGAATCCTGGCGCGTTGCCGGTAAAATCGCTCTTGGGGTCGGCCGCGCGCTCGAAGGAATAGACGGCATCTTCTGCAGTCAAAGGACCGCCTCCTTCGCAGCGAAGGTTCGGACGCAATTTGAAGGTAATGGAGTGTCCATCGGCCGCGTACTGTGATGATTCTGCTAGGTAAGGAACAATGCGGCCATCGCGGGAGATGGCGTAGAGTGTTCCCCATAGAAGCCGGGCAACATTCAATGCATCCATCGACGCGATGTCGGAAGGGTCAAGACTGTCGGCGTCCGCGCTTTGCGCGATGGTCAGCGTCTCGTGGGCCGACACAAGAACGTTGTGGGGTCTAACTTTCAGAGAGCCGACGACTTGACCGTGGTGACGCAATGCGGCGAAGACGGCGAGGAGACAGCAGAGACCCGCGACAATCTTTAAGAACCTCTTTGGATGACCCAAAGCGTCCTTTCTTCCGTTTATGGATGTTCCCAGCGGCCTGATTCCGCAGACCGATAAAGCGCATCGATGACGCGCATGCCGCTGATTGCATCTTCGATGGGAAACGGCGGCGGTTCTTCTTCGAGAAAGACACGCGCGGCGAGATCGGCCTCGAGCGCATACTGATCTACAGGATCGAACTGTTCGATAGTCTGAGAGCTTCCGTCGAGCGAGGCGCCGGTGTCGATCACAAGGGTGCATGCGTGATCTTTGTTCGGCGTGAACGGCACGCGGACTTCGATGCGGCCTGTAGAACCCAGGATGACTACTCGTTGATAGGGTGCAAGCTGCAGCGCGCTGGTGAATATAACCTGTTGCCCTTCAGGGAAGATCAAAAGGCCGCTGGTAACGCGGTCAACGCCTAGCTCAGGGTCGCGATTGGTCGCTGCAATCACGCGTTCGGGCTCGGAACCGAAGATGTAACGCGCAGTGACCAGAGGATAGCAGCCGACATCGTAGAGAGCCCCGCCACCGATCGCCGCCTGGTTGCGTACATTTCTTGGGTCGAGAACGGTGAAGGTGAAGGCCGATTGGATGGCCCGCACAGTGCCTATCCGGCCTTCTTCGACGAGAGCACGAACCCTGTGCCACTGCGGATGGCAGCGCACCATGAAAGCTTCGATGACGTGACGGCCGGTGCGGTCGCGCGCGACGACCAGTTCCTGCGCTTCGGCGGCGTGAAGTGCGATTGGCTTTTCACAGAGAACGTGCTTCCCTGCTTCCATCGCCTTGATAGTCCACCGCACATGGAGGTGGTTGGGGAGGGGGTTATAGATCGCGTCTATTTGAGGATCGTCCAGTAACGATTGGTAGTCAGGGTAGCCAACTGGAATCCCGAGCTGCGCGGCAACCGATGCGGCACGCTCCGCGTCTCGAGAAGCAATCGCCACGACGGTGCCGCGCTGGCTAGACTGGATGGCTGGAATTACGCGTTTGATCCCAATGTTGGCGGTACTCAGAATTCCCCATCGGATTTTCGTCACGGTCTTTTCGCTCCTCTCGGGCAAAGCTACTTCGCTGGTCCTGCATAGGTTACGTGCCAGATGGAGTTGGACCCGTCATCAGAGACAAAGAGAGAGCCGTCCAGTCCAGTGGTGACTCCAACCGGTCTGCCCCATACGTCCCCGTTCGGCAGGACGAAGCCCGTGAGGAAGTCTTCGTATTCGCCCGTCGCTCGGCCCTTCACGGTCGGGAAGCTGATTACCTCGTAACCGGCACGAAGGCCCTTGTTCCAGGAGCCATGTTCGGCTGCAAATCCTCGTTCCTTATACCGGGCCGGGAACTCGCTCCCGCTGTAGAAGAGCATTTCCAGCGAAGCAAAGTGGGGCTGAAGCAGGATGTCCGGCGTAAGAACCTTCGACTTCAATTCCGGGTGCTTGCCCGAGTGGCGCGGGTCCTGGTGTCCACCCATGTAGAACCACGGCCAGCCGTAAAAGCCATCCTCTTCAAGATGCGTAATGTAGTCCGGAACAAGGTTGTCGCCGAGCCCGTCGCGCTCATTCGTCGAGCACCAAAGCTCGCCGCTTATCGGATTAATGGCTTCGCCGACGCAGTTACGGATCCCAGATGCGTAGATCTTCTCAAACTCGCCCGAGGGTGTGTACTCAAGCACATCGGCGCGACGAAGATCGGCCGGATTGCCGTCTGTGTCTTGAATATTTGTGCGCGAACCCACAGAGACAAACATGTGCTTGCCGTCTTTTGAAAACACGATATCGTGGGTCCAATGTCCTCCGCCGTGCAACCTCGCATAGCCGGGCATGGAGGTGATGATCGGCTGCCCCGGGCCGCGAGCGACCATATCTCCGACCTGATAAGGATAACGAATCACCGCGTCAGTATCAGCAACATAGACCCATTGCGGATTCGGACCGGCGGGGTAGAAGGCTATGCCGAAGGGTAGCGTGAGGTCGGTTGCGAAGCGTTTGATGTGCTCGGCCTTGCCGCTTTTATCAACACCGCGCAGAACAATGATCTCTCCCGCGAGATTGTCGGCCATGAAGATATCTCCATTGGGCGCAGTGCGGAGAAGACGTCCGTTCACAAAGCCATCGGCGTAGAGCTCGACCTTGAACCCCAATGGCGCCTGGGGCCAGGCGTTTGCCGGACGCGGCACAAGGTGAGCGTCGTTCATTGCGGAAGTGGTTACGTACGGTTCCGGCAAGTCTTCTGCCGTTAGTTTGCGAGCGACGCCGGGGTGTTCCCTGGTGTAGTCCGTGAAAGCATCCTGATGCTCGAGGACAGACTGCTGAGCTCGCGCAGTAAGTGCCACAAGCGCGGCGAACGCAAGAGGGAGACAACGAAAAACCAAGCGGATGCGAATGGTTTGAAGAGAGCGAATCGACATGCGGTTCCTTCTCAAGGCGGTCTACGGTGTTTTGCTCATGCGGATAAGTTCCGTCTCTGAACCGATGAAGCCCCAGGAGTTCCAGGCCTCGCCCGGGACCACCGACTTGAAGAGTTCCGTAGCCTTCTTCGGATCGGAATTATAGAGATGCCAGTTGCCGACGCCATATGTCTGGGTGTTAAAGCCGAGCTCGCTTTCGGTATCTCCCGCAGCGGGATGGCGAGGAAGTACCGTGCTCTCCGGCGCAGCACCCTGGTAAAAGCGAAGCAGTTGCAGGTACGCCTTCAGATGCGGCTCTGTGTTGGTCATCTCGGGCGTGATCCGCTTGAGGGCTTCCGCAGCCTCTTTCTCTTGTCCTGCCCGTCGCAGCGATACATAGAGCCAATTGGTGCAGTCGATAATGCTGTCCGAGGTCTTCGCGAGGTCGAGCGCCGCCTTGAAGGAGTGTGCGGCCTCAGGAAATTCGCCCTCGAAATAATGCGAGAGAGCGAGGTGGTAGTGCGCGTCGAGCTTGGTCGGATCGAGCGAAACAGCGTGCTCCAGATCGATCATTGCGGAGCGAAACTGCCGTAAGCCAAGTTCGCGATGTCCCCGTTCGATGTACAGGTCTGCGTTGCTGGGGGCTGAAGCGATGCCGCTTGTGTCTGTCATGATGGCTTCTTTGTACTGTCGCTGACCGGCTTGTGCTTTCGACAGCTTCAAAACCAACGCTACGTTTTGAGGATCCTTTGCAAGCTCCGCGCGCGCAGCTTCGATCGCGGGACTGTTTGGAAGAGCATAAAGCTTGCGACCGAGCCCTGAAGTGGTTTCAAGCTGCTGGGACAGGGCGGGGATCACATACACAGAGGCTGAGACCACAGCTAATGCCAGAATCGTACGCCGGTAGATAGAGGACATTGAAGAAAGCTCCTTGGAAGTAGCTCGATTGCTGGATTCGGTAGGTTGAGTACTCATTTTTACGGCTGAGTCCGGTAGTGTGCAAATTAGAAAGATTCATGGCGCAATCAATCTGATTGCGGCGCGAAAGTCCCGGGAGCTTACAACTTCGTTTATAGCTTCAGAAGAATTAGTCATTGGACGTGCAGGGTGGGCGCTTATAGTTTTGCTCTACGAAACATGGCCGAGGTGCCTGAGAACGAAGATGGTTCTTTTTCTGTCAGAGAAGGACGTGCAAAACGCGATCACCATGCCGGAGACCATCTCGATTGTGGAAACCGCTTTCGCTGACCTGGGCCAGGGTAAGGCAACCCTGTTGCCGCGCGTAAGCCAAACACTGCCTGGCACGTCGGGAATGTTCCGTATCCTGGCCTCAACGATACCTGCACAGAAGATGTTTGGCCTGAAGACTCTCACGGGATTTCCAGGAAAGCGGCTGGAAAATGAGGTTTACTTCGTAATTCTTCTCTTCGAAATGGGTAGCGGAGCTCTGCGTGCGGTGGTCTCGGCAAATCATCTAACCGGTCTGCGGACCGGCGCTGCGAGTGGGGTCGCTGCAGAATTCCTTGCTCGTAAGGATGCGGACACTCTCGGCATCCTTGGAGCGGGCGTGCAGGCCTGGTACCAAGCAGAAGCCCTGTGCGCGGTGCGGCAGATTCAGACAGCGAAGGTCTATTCGCGCAATTCGGACAAGGCTAGAGAGTTTGCGGAACGGCTGAGGCAAGAACTTCACATCGAGTGCATGGTAGTTGACAGCGCGGAGAAGGCGGTAAGGGAAAGCATGCTGGTGGTGACCGCTATGACCTCAACGGCACCGATCCTGCAGGGGTCATGGCTGGAGCGTGGGAGCCACGTCAGCGCTATCGGCGCGAACACGCGGTCGAAGCAGGAGTTGGATGCCGCCTGCTTCCAGCGCGCGCGGGTGTTCGCCGATTCAAGGGAACAGGTGCTAGAGGAGAGCGGCGATCTGCGAGCGGCTGTCGAGAGCGGCGATGTGACACCAAGGGTCGTATATGCCGAACTTGGTGAACTTGCCGCAGGCTTGAAGCAAGGACGGCAGAGCCCTGATCAGATCACACTTTTCAAGTCTGTGGGAATTGCCTTACAGGATGTTGCCGTCGCTGCAGCCCTCTTCGAGAACGCGCAGCGCAGCGGTATAGGCACAAAACTGGATGCCTACGGGATGAGCTAGGATGCGCGCTGCTCACGCCGGCCGACCGAAGACAATGGCTAAGCCATACTTTTGCATAGGAGCTTTGATGAATCGACGCAGCTTCTTAACATCCGGAACGCTGGGCGTGGCGGGCATCGCTATCTCGCAAGGCGTCGCTTCAGCAGCGATGCAGTCCGCAACATCAACTCCTGCTACAACGCCCGTGCCGCGTCCGCCAGATTACATCATGCCGAAGTTTGAACTTGTTCAGCCGGACCTCTTCTCACTTGCAGGGGCCCAGACCAATTGCTGGGCTGACTTCGACGGTGATGGGGACCTGGACCTCTTCGTCGGATTCAAAGGCGCGATCGCCAATCGGCTGTACAAAAACGATAGCGGCACGTTCGTCGAAGTTGCAGAACAGGCAGGAATCGCCGACCTTGCAGATACACGCGGGACAGGTTGGGGTGATTTCGATGGAGACGGCAGGCCGGACCTCTTCGTAGGCTTCTCACACAGGTCAAATGCAAACTCGAAGCTTTATCACAATCTTGGGAACGGGAAGTTTGTGGACGTTGCGCAGGATCTTGGAATCAAGGTTCTCGGCGAAGTGCGGCAGATCTCGTGGATAGACTTCGACAATGATGGCAGACTCGACCTGTTCGTAGCGCTGCGTGACGCGCCGAATCTGCTCTTTCACAATGAAGGAAGTCGCTTCCTCGAAGTTGGGCAAGAAGTTGGAATCGCAGATCCGCGCAAGACCGTGGGCGCGGTCTGGTTCGATTCCAATCAAGACGGATGGCTCGACTGCTTCACTGCAAACCAGGACGGAACCCTGGATGGACTGTTCCGCAACGATGGCGGCAAATTTGTAGACATCGCAGGCGAGATGAAGATGGACCAGGCAGGCAGGGCCGCCGACCATGGAAGCTGCGGGCCTTCAGTAATCGACTTTAACAACAATGGCTTGCTGGATCTGTTTGTTGCGGGCTATGGACAGAACCTGATGTATCGAAACATGGGTGACGGGACGTTCAAGAATGTCGCTCAGGAGCTGAATCTGTTCAGCGGCGATCATGCGACGCCATCGACCTGGGGCGACTACGATAACGACGGCCGTCCGGATCTCTATGTCTCGTCCTACATTGCGCAGTCCCTTAACGAGCACGACCACATGTACCACAATGCGGGCGACCACTTTTCTGAAGTGATCCCGTGGGAGATGTTGCGCAATGGAGCGACGCATGGGATCCAGTGGGTGGACTTCGACGGGAATGGCGCCCTGGATATCGCCATGTGCAACAACAATCCCGGTGGGCACCACTATCTGTGGCGCAACACGCTTCCGCCCGCACGGGCGTTGCGCTCACTCCAGGTGATGGTGCTGGATGAGAAGGGCCATGCTACAAAAGCGGGCGCGGAGGTGCGAATCTACGAGTCGGGAACACGCACCTGCCTGGGCAGCCGCGTCCTTGATACTGGAAGCGGCTACTGCTCACAGAATGTGATGGCGGTGCACTTTGGGTTGCCCAGGGAGGGCCCGGTTGACGTCGAGGTAACCTCACTCACCAGGTCTGGACGGAAGGTATCGCGGGTGGCAGGAGTTCTCTCCTCCAAACTGGATGGCCGCGCTCTCCAGATAAAAGTGCCTTAGTCAAATGCAAAGCTAAGCCGAGCGAGAACCCACTTCGAAGATCGCCGTTCTGGTGGCATCCTTCCTGGCTTCGCCTGTGGAGCGAAGATACTTGTTGCGCATAATCTCTATGAGGCGGGCGGCGGCCTCGGAGATACAGTCCCGGCGAAAGGTCATTACCGTGGCACGGTGAAACGCGACTTCAGGCATAGCAATTTCGACCAGGGTGCCTGTACGTAGCTCCTCCGTCACGGTGATCCGCGGAACGATTGCCAGGCCTACGTTTTCGAGCACGAAACTCTTAATGTTTTCGAAGCTCCAAAGCTCAGCGACAACATGACAGTGAATGCCGTTCTGTCGGAACAGGCGTTGCACGAACTCCTCTGTGGAACTGCATAGATGGTGAATGACAAACGGCACGCCATCCAGATCCGTCACGGTGACTTCGATGCTGTAAGCAAGGTGATGCTTCGGCGAGGCGATCAGCGCCATGCGATCGGCGTGTACGTCAACCGACTCAAGGTCCTGAAACGCGGGCGCGTCTTTCAGGAAACCGATCTGAATCTCGCGGTCGAGCACCATGCGAGGAATGTCGTTCAACCGGGCACGCTTTACGCTTACCTTGACATCGGGAAAAAGCTTGAGGAAGTGCAGGATTGCGTTCGGCAGCAGGTAGAGCGCGGCAGATTCGTGCGCTGCGATGGACAGTGTGCCAATCTCAAGATTCTGTAACTGCGCGATGGAACGTGTCGCCTCATCGCGAAGCTTCAGCATGCGCTGGGCGTAGTCTTCGAGCAGCTTCCCTGCTTCGGTCAGAGAGGCTTCCCCGTTATCTCGCATGAAGAGCGGAGGCGCCTAGTTCGATCTCCAGCTTCTTGATGCTTTGGCTTAGAGCGGGCTGCGTGCGGAAGACGCGCTCGGCCGCACGGGTGAATGTGCGCTCATCTGCTACGGCAAGGAAGTGTTCCAACTGGACCAGATCCATACGACACCTCTGCGATGCAATGTTCTCTCAATTTACAGGAAAGGCGTTCGTGCAGCTGGAGGCGCTACTGTAATGAGACAATCTTTGCTTCCTCGCAAGCCTTCAGGAAATCCACGACGACGTCTGTAGGGATCGGCTGGTACTCCGCTGCCGACAGCGTCGCGAATCTGCCTGATGCTTCTCTTACCGTCAACAAAGTTGAGGATCTCGTAGGAGTAAAGGGCAGCTTGATCCTGCAGGTGTAGCAGACGCGACGAGCCACTTAGAAGCTTGATCTTGTCGAAACGAGCCTGGCCCAGGCGATCGAGCAGGACGTTGTCCGTTCTGGTAGGTGAGCGGCCCGATTTCACCGATACGCGTGGCGATGAGCTTGGAGTCACCCTGTAGCGCCGAAGGCGTGTCGGCAGGAGAGGACGTTGCCCCGTGCAGGACTGCCGCTGCATCGATTGATTGGTTTAGAAGCGCGACCTGAGCTTCAAGCATCTTTTTCGAGGGTGCGACATCTGCGGACTTGCTCTTCGTGTAAGTGGCGAACGATTCAAGTTCTGCCTCTTCGCGGCCCAGGAGTTGAGTGAGGATGTTCCTTGCTTCATACCACGCCTGATCTGGTGTCATTGCAGGATCTTGAACCTGCACAGCCGCACGTTCTGAGGCACTTGCCAGCCGCTGCATCGAGCGCGACGAAAAAAATGGCAATGCTCTTGAGGACTCCATTGCACCTAAGCTTGCATAGGTGTAACCGGCAGCAGCGCCGAGGAGGGCCACCCGACGAAGCTTCGTCGCATCGAGCTGGGTCAGGGTGTCGTGATCCGTGTGAATGTAGATGTCAGGCCAGTCGCGGAGATACAGCGAAGGGATAGCGATCGTTGATGAGTCATACACATCGTGGTCGCTGCCTTCGCTGTATGGGGTCTCGTCGGAGGAAGAGCGGGTTTCCTCGTGCCCGGCGCGCCGTTGCGGTCTTCAAGCACAGCGGCTTCAGCATGGCTGCCGTCTTCGGCATAGTTCGTGGCACCGGCCCGGATCGCTTCGGCAAAAAGATCACCGATGTCCGTGATAAAAGGTTGGCAGAGACCAGGGCGTTTCGGTGACGTGAAGGATGGCTTTGTCCTTGAACGGATCTCCCCCGACCATGTCCATGTGGATGTCGGCCTGCATCTTTTTGCGGAGGTCTGGGTGCTGGCTGAGGGTAGGCCATCGTACCTTCGATCTCCGGCCCCCAAATGAAACGAAGAGTTCGCGCAGGCCGGGTGAGATGGCCCGATTCGATAAGTCCATTCAATATGCGCGCTGACTCGAGGATCGTAACGCAGCCACTTGCGTTGTCATTCGCGCCGGGACGCTGGTGATCGAGATGGCAGCTATACACAACCTCGCCAGCTTCGGGATCTGCACCCGGAATCGTGGCAGTGACAACGGTCCAGTGCCCTGGCGTCACCTCTGCGTCAACGCGGGCGCGAAGTTGAACCGACGCCTGGGAGGCAAGCTGCTGGCGCAGTGCGGTCGCTGTGTCGTGCGAGACCATAAAGGCGAAGCCAGTCGGCACAGTCGCATCGAGATGACCCCATCGAACGATCGTGGTGTCCAGCCCTGACCATGCAGTCGACTGGTTCGGCATATCACTTACGATACCCGCAGCGCCGTATTTGACGACCGCAAGATGCTGTACTGCGGCCAGCACTCCGTCAGCGAGAACAATCTTGCCGCGAACTTCTTTGCCCGAGTAGTCAGCTTCATGCGTGCCGTTGCCAACGTCGATCAAGTCTGCAGCTACTTTCGCGGTATGACTGTAATCGGCGAGCCGAATGGGATCTGTCGCCCAGTCCGCCAGCAGCGTCTCATGTGGCGTTACCTGCCAGAGACTACCGGCTTTGACGGTCCACGAGAGGTACGACCGCATGAGGCCGTAATGCACTTTGCCGTCAATTGGGAACTGCTCCGCGTGCGCGTCATGGAGACCATACTCCTGCGCTCGCGCGAGCATGAAGTCCGCTGCCAAGTCGAACTCCGGCGTTGCTGGAACTCGGTGAAGGCGAGTGAGCGCACGAAGATTTTCATAAGGCGCGGTGCCGCTCGCAGCATCCCGCATCGATATCCATTGCGGCTGGGAGAGGAAAGGCGATTGTGCATCCGCATGCAAAGACATCAAACCAGCGGGGAGCAGGAAAGGAACTCGTATCAGAATTTTGTTGAGCGTAAGCATGAATACTCCTGGTGGCCGGAGATGATGACTGACTGCTTGTGTAGAAATCGCCCTTTAATGAGCATGGCCGTGGCCGGAACTACCCTGTGCAAGCGAGCCGGGTTTAGCAAGCGTGCATAAGCTGCGTCGGTCAGAAGAGTCCATGCGCGCATTCAACCACGAAATAATTTTGTCCAGGCCAGCACCGCTCTTCAGATTGGTGAAGAGAAATGGCCGCGTGCCGCGCATCTTCCTGGCATCACGATCCATCACATCGAGCGAGGCTCCTACCATCTCGGCAAGATCAATCTTGTTGATGACGAGCAGTGACGAGCGGCAAACGCCTGGACCTCCCTTGCGAGGCACCTTGTCACCCCCCGCGACATCGATCACATAAATCCATTCATCGACAAGTTCAGGGCTGAAAGCCGCTGCAAGGTTGTCTCCGCCACTTTCGATGAAGATGAGTTCGAGGCCGGGATGAAGCTGTTCGAGATCCTCGACGGCTTCGAGGTTCATTGACGCATCTTCGCGTATAGCTGCGTGGGGGCAGCCTCCGGTCTCAACGCCACGGATGCGCGATTGATCCAGAGTTCCCTGCCGCATAAGGAACTGTGCGTCTTCCAATGTGTAGATGTCGTTCGTGACGACCGCGAGGCTGTACGCATCGCGCAGATCACGACTTAGCGCGTCGACGAGTGCGGTCTTTCCCGAGCCGACGGGGCCGGCGATTCCAATGCGATAAGCGCGATTGCCAGCGTTTTCCGTCATGCGTTTCCTCTTGTATCTTTTCTAGTTACATATTATTTAGAACATAAAGTAACGTTGGGCCATTGGTAACTCTGAGGCAGGCTCGCAAGTGAGCAACTCACCGTCAGCACGGACTTCGTATGTCTCTGGGTCAACGGAGAGATTAGGCATCGAAGAATTGTGAATCATATCTGACTTGACGACTGACCTGCACTTGTCCACAGCCACTAATCGCTTAGCGATGTTGAGCGCTTCAAGGGAGCCTTCTGCAAGCGCAGCTTTCGAGGTGAAGAGCACGCTGGTTGACGCAGGCGAATTGCCGAAGGATCCGAACATGGGCCTGTAGAGGACGGGTTGCGGAGTGGGAATAGATGCGTTCGAATCTCCCATCGCGCTCCATGCGATGAAGCCCCCCTTCACAATAATCTCCGGCTTCACGCCGAAGAAGGCCGGCTTCCACAAGACAAGGTCAGCAAGCTTGCCGGGTTCGATGGAGCCGACCTCAGCCGCAATGCCATGCGCCAGCGCTGGATTGATGGTGTACTTCGCGACATAACGCTTGATGCGGAAGTTATCGTTTCTGGAAGAGTCCTGGGCGAGGGTGCCGCGCTGCTGCTTCATCTTGTGCGCAGTCTGCCAGGTTCTAAGGACTACTTCGCCGATACGCCCCATCGCCTGCGAATCGCTGGCGATCATCGAGAAAACACCGAGATCGTGCAGGATATCTTCGGCTGCAATAGTCTCCGGCCGAATGCGGCTCTCGGCGAAGGCCACGTCTTCGGGCACTGACGGATTGAGGTGATGGCAGACCATCAACATGTCCAGGTGCTCAGCGATGGTGTTGACTGTAAATGGACGAGTCGGATTCGTCGAGGAAGGAAGAACATTGTGCAGCGAAGCGATGCGAATGATGTCGGGAGCGTGACCGCCGCCCGCTCCTTCCGTGTGATAAGTGTGAATGGTTCTACCCGCGATCGCCGCCATTGTGTCTTCGACAAACCCAGCTTCATTAATCGTGTCCGTATGGATGGCTACCTGGACATCAAATTCATCCGCTACTCGAAGACACACGTCGATGGCCGCTGGCGTAGTCCCCCAGTCCTCATGAAGCTTAAGGCCGCATGCCCCGGCGCGCACCTGCTCTTCGAGCGGACCTGGTCGCCCTGAGTTCCCTTTGCCCAGGAAGCCGAAGTTCACCGGCCAGGCCTCGGCCGCTTCGAACATGCGTGCGAGATTCCATGAGCCAGGGGTACAGGTCGTGGCGCAGGTGCCTGTTGCAGGGCCGGTGCCGCCGCCAATCAAAGTAGTGGTGCCGTTCGAGAGCGCCTCATACACCTGGTTGGGCGAGATGAAATGAATATGACTATCGATGGCTCCGGCGGTAACGATGCGGTTCTCGCCCGCGATTACTTCGGTCGACGCCCCGATGATGAGTTCGGGGTCGACGCCGGCCATCGTGTCGGGATTGCCTGCTTTGCCGATTTTGACGATGCGGCCGTTTCGGACGCCGATGTCTGCTTTCACAATGCCCCAGTGGTCGATGATGAGAGCATTGGTGATTACAAGATCGAGGACTCCAGGTTGTGTCGAAGTCGACTCGCGAAGGGCGCCCGAGCTCTGGCCCATGCCGTCGCGGATGGTCTTACCGCCGCCAAAGGTGGCCTCATCGCCATAAACCGCGTAGTCGCGTTCAACCTCCAGGATGAGACCGGTGTCTGCGAGGCGCACACGATCTCCCCTGGTTGGCCCGTACAGGTCTGCGTACATGCGCCTTGTGATGGAATGGCTCAAACGGCGAATCCTTTCGTGGGCTCGTCGAGCTTTCCGTTAATGAGTCCTCGATGGCCGAAGATCTCTCGATTCCCGGCGAAGGCCACGAGTTGAACCTCTTTTTCGTCTCCGGGCTCAAAACGCATTGCCATGCCGGATGGAATGTCGAGGCGCATGCCGCGAGCTCTTTCGCGCGTAAAGTCGAGAGCGCGATTTACCTCGAAGAAATGATAGTGACTTCCAACCTGGATGGGTCGATCACCAGTATTTCGCACAAGGATCGATTCCGTTTCGCGGTCTGCATTCAGCGTGATGTCTTCTTCATCAAGGAAATATTCGCCCGGCTTGATCAAGCTCTGCCCATGACCCGAAGTCGAGGAGATTGGATCATGCAAGGTCACAAGTTTAGTGCCGTCGGGGAAGGTGGCTTCGACCTGGACTTCGCGGATCATCTCCGGGATGCCGTCCATCACCTCGTCCGCATTGAGGACTGCCGTGCCGGATGACATGATGCTGGCTACGGACTTTCCGTCGCGCGCCGCTTCAAGCACCTCAGCCGTAAGAATGGCGACTGCCTCCGGATAGTTCAGCTTTAGTCCGCGCGACCTTCGCTTGCGGGCGACATCTGCCGCAACGTAGATCATCAGCCGTTCTTGCTCGCGAAGCGTGAGATGCATCGTTCACCTCTTCTATCAGTACGTCTTACGCGGAGGAACTGCGACACGGCCGCAAAGCTGTTGCTTGGCCCGCGACCAGAGAGAGTGAAGGATGGAAGGAATACGGCAAGCTGAGTTTGTGACGCCGCGCACTAAGACTCCATGCGCTGGAAGCGTTGTGACCCCCCAGTGTGATGTCGTTGGTGAGCTTCCCGAAAGATTGTTTCCTTGGAAACCAGGAGCGTAGACGATCTCCTCCAACGATTCTTCGAGAATCCTGATTTCCTCTGCTGTACTGCCAGCGCGAACGGCGAGGAAGGTTACGAGATAACTATTTTTTCCCAATCTTGCGGGTGTTGTCATAGAGGAGTTCGCCGGTTCAAGAAGCAGGCGGTCTGTATAGATTGGCTTGCTCATCACGTTTATCTCAGTCGACAGCCTGAGACGGTCGTACGCGAAGAGTTCGCCCGAAGCAGCCCTGCCAGGAGCTACGGTCTCCCAGCAAAATAGCGTTGCACCGTCTTGTAGCGAGTAAGCCGTTTGCTGAAATACTCGCGCTGAACGGAACGGGATCAGGGCATCCGGCAAATATTCGAGGATCGCATCCTTATCCAGGTAGAACTCAGATACAAGCATCGCATCCGCTGCTTCTGGACAAGGGCGATAGATACGGGTTGCGCCAGTTGTCGTGACCTGGGCTTTGGCCCCGGCGCAGACATGGACCGACAGCTTTAAACTGTCGCCACCGAAAATTCCACCGGATACGTTATTAAGGTGCACCAGACTCTCTCCATTCTCAAGGCTGAAGCCACGAACGATCTTCCATGGCGGATCCTGCCGCAGACACCGGAAAGAGGTATAGCCTGGCTGCCGTTCGAACTCAAGCTGAAGCTCTGCGGCTGTGCTCATCAACTGATGAATAGCCTGGTAGCAAGTTGCGGATGACGCATGGATGCGATCTCAAGCATGGGCTGAATATTCCATAAGTGTTCTGGACGAGCTTGCAGCGCCTGCTGAACCACTCGTTGAATACTGGGCTTGAGCAACCATAGAAGCTGCATAGCCTCCGTCTGGCCAAACGGCAATAACCGCTGGCATACGGAGATCGCGCCGAAGATCGCCTGATGCAGATAAGTTGCAGCCGTCATGCTCGCGTCGATTTTAAGAGCCGCGCCTACCCTGCCAAAGGCTGCGGCGAGATGGACGTCAGAACTTTGCTGCAGTCTTATCGCGGGTTCGCCCAGCAACGAATGCGCGAGCGCGAGGAAGCGCTTGCCGAGGCGGAGACTTGCATCGCGACTCTCGCGAGCTGGCTTGAAGGAAGAGATTTGAGCGTTCAAGTCGTGCCACTCTCCTTCATCCTGCAATGCGTGTGCCCTACTGCAAAAAGCTGCTTCTGAGTGACCCTGGCCTTGGAGCCAATCTTCGAAGAACGATCGTAGGTCTGCGGTACTTAGATCGGTCTCGGCGACTAATGTTTCTATTCCAAAACTGTGTGCGGCGGCTCCAATCGGTAGTGCACTATCGCCCAGATGCAGCAACTGCAACAACGCAATCTGCCCGGGCACTTCCTGCGAGATGAAATCTTCCACTGTTTGCATTAGTGTGAGCAGCCTTGTGCGGCAGGCGTTTAAGAGAGCAGGTACAAGGACTCGCTGTGAGTTCTTTAGTGGCTGCAGTGATGATTGATTGTATATGATTATACAATCATCGAATCGTTGGATGGACCAAGGAGACACGTGAAACTCGAGCTGCCCGTGAGCGTCTTCGCTCCAGATCCTCTTAGGAAACCTCTCTGGATTTCACTTGCTGATAACGTCGCAAACCTGATTGCGAACGCGATTGCAACCGGGCACCTCGCTCCCGGGGCGCGCATTGTTGAGACCTCACTCGCGGAGCGTCTCGGCGTGAGCCGGGTACCGATCCGAGAAGCTCTGAAGGTGCTGCACGCCCAGGGAATTCTAACTGGCGGGGGTCATCGGGGATATCGCGTTTCCACGTTCGGACCCGAGGTCACGCAGCAGATCCTCGAAGTTCGCCTGATGCTCGAGTCGTTTCTTCTGCGAGACGCAATCGCAAACTGGCGCTCTGGTGAAGAAGATGTTGCCCAGCTCCAGATACCGATTGACGAGATGAAGCGCGCTGCGCGCTCAGACGATGTTGCTGCATCATTGATGGCGGATCTGGAGTTTCATCGGACGATTCGCGATGCCGCACGTAATGCTATCGTCGGTACGCTTTGGGACACGATAGCGCGCCACGTGATGATTGTCTTCAACTTCGAACGCTACCGCGACAAAGACCTCAATGCCATCGCGGTTCAGCATGAGGAGTTTCGCGAGTTCATTCTGGCGCAGGTCAGGAAACCCAGCACACCTGAGAAGTTGAACGCAGCGCTTGAAGACCATATCCTGCTGATTGAGCGGAAGCGTCGCAAGAAGGCCTGAGTTCCAGGCCTTCTTGCGACGGACTAACTCGGTAGGCTGATCCAACAGCGCTCTGCCTCCGACTGCTTGATCGCGTCGAGAACTCTCTGGTTGCGCAGACCGTCTTCGAACGTGGCGCCCTCGCGGAGTTTCCGGCCTTCGGTGATTGCGCTGCAAAGCTCTCGGAGAGCTCCCACTACGGACTGATTCCAGATGCCCGCGTTCAGTCCGTCGAGGGCTGCATAAGGATCTTCGACGATAAGCTCTGCAAGGGGCTGGTCGGCGGGAGCGTACATCAGTCGCTCGGTGTCATTGGAAAGCGTTATCGTGCCTGCGCTGCCGTAGATTGCCAGATCGTTTCCGCGCGCGTGCCGGGCTATTGTGCTGATCAATACGTTTGCCAATGCGCCATTCGCAAGCTCCGCCGCGAAATGTACAAAATCATCGGCGGTAGCAGTCCATGGCTTTCCGGTCGCTTTACCGATACGATTCGGCACAATAGTTTTTACTTGGCCGGACACAGCCTTGATCTCACCAAACCACCAGCGTAGAAGATCAACCTGATGCGAGCCGTTCGCTCCAAGGCGCCCGCCCCCCTTCTCCGCGTCGGACCACCAGTCGCCTTCCGGGCGCGACGCGGGATCAGCCCAACTGCTTCCAACGTTATCGATGACCACGTGCCGGATCTGCCCTAAATTACCAGCATCCAGCATCTTCTTGATCAGTTTGCGTTTCGCATTGAAGCGCAGTTCGTGATCGATCATGTGGACACGTCCGAGAGATTCGGCACGATGCAGCATGGTCTCGGCTTCGGCTGCATTCATCGCCGTCGGCTTTTCGCTTAGCACGTGCGCGCCTGCCTCAAGTGCGGCGAGAACAACGGGCGCGTGGGTCACGGTGGGTGTGGCAATGCACACGAGATCGAAGTGATGTTGCTTGAGCATCTGCTGCCAATCATCGTAGACATGGGGTATTTTGTAAGGGCTGGCAGCAGCCTTTGCGCTATGCATTCGGGCGCTTGCAAGACCAGTCACTTCCGCCCCCTGAACGTGCCGAAACGCTGGTAGATAAGCTGCTTTCGCAAAGCTCGCACCGATGATTCCAATCTTCATGAACTTCCCTTCGCGGCTAGCGTGATAGATCGGCCCGTGAAACGTAGCAGCAAATCATTTAATTGTGGTCGCCGATCTCCTGCTGGTTGACGATGGCAGAATGTAATACAATCATACGATATCGAGAAGAGTGCAAGGCTGCCTTGACGCGCCAGGACCTGGTGTGGACGCCTAACTATTGGGCACTTCGATGTTGCAGACCAGACACTATGAGGCTACAAGACAAGGTCGCGATTATCACCGGTGGCGCGAGTGGAATGGGTCGCTCGACCGCTCTTCTATTTGCACGCGAGGGAGCGAGCGTCGTGCTCGGCGACGTGGATAGCGTTCGTGGTGCAAGAGCTGTCAAGGAGATCATCGAAAGCGGCGGAACAGCCGTCTTTGCCTTGTGCGACGTCGCGGTCGAGGCGGATGTTGCATCCTTGATCGCGACTGCTGAATCCGAGTTCGGCCGGGTGGATACGATCTTCAACAATGCCGGAATTGAACAGCCGCTTACCGCCTCCGACGCACTCGAGGCGAGTCTTTTCGAGCGGGTAGTCGATGTGAACCTCAAAGGAACGTTCTTTGGATGCAAGTATGCGATCCGGTCCCTCCTGAAGACCGGCGGCGGAACGATAGTCAACAACAGTTCAGTAAGCGCCTTCGCTAACGTGGGCGGTAATCTCTCCTACGCAGCGACGAAAGGCGCGATTTTGTCGATGACTCGTGTCCTTGCGGTCGAATACGCCGGGCGCGGAATTCGAGTGAATGCAATCTGCCCGGGGGTGATCGACACAGGAATGAATCGCCGCAATCTTGATCTTTCTGATGATCCAGACCAACTAACCGCAAAGTGGCTGAAGGCGACTCCGATGGGGCGCATGGGTAGCGGCGACGAAATTGCGGAGACGGTCTTATATCTTGCATCCGAACAATCCTCATTCGTAACCGGAATCGGCTTGCTGATCGATGGTGGCCGTGTTGCGACCTGACCACTCCTCCTCTAAGACGTCGCTGGTAGGCAACGGCTCAAGTCTGTAACTCGAAAGGAAGTAAATTGTCTGCGAACGTGAAATCGATCAAGCACATGGCCTTCGCTGTACGCGATGCCGATGCCGCACTGAAGACGTATGCGCAGTTGCTCGCGGTGCCGGCCGACACACCGGTCGTCGACTATATGAAGTCAAGGAATCGTGTGGCGCTCTTTCAACTTGGAGGCATTGAGTATCAACTCTGCCAATCCATGGATGCAGATGGCCGATTCGCTGCTTGGATCGCTGAGCGCGGGTCTGAGGGACTTCACCACATCTGCTACGACGTGTCGAACATCGAAGAGGCGCTCAATACTGCCCAGGCCGAAGGCGCTACGCTGCGCGAGTGCAAGGCCTGCAAGATCACAGGGAGCCACGTGCATCCTGAAGGGTACGTCGCGTTCCTCGACAACGATGCGGGCGGCATAGAAATCGAGTTCATGCAGGTATACACCTCCGACGAGTTGGCAAAGTACAACGCGGTAAAGGGGATCTAACCATGAGCAGTCACTCACAAGAGATCACCGTCGGCAGCGCGACTGCGGCGCCCGGCACAATCGTTCGTGGTCATATTCCAGTAACCCGACTTGCCGGCGGTGCGATGCTGGAGATTCCTGTGATCGTGATCAACGGTGCGGATGCGGGGCCTTGTCTCTGGATAAACGCTGCCATTCACGGAGACGAACCGGAAGGCACGTTGACTTGCCACTCGCTGGCTCGCCAGGTGAAGCCCGCGTCACTGGCTGGGACGCTGGTGTTGGTTCCGGCGATGAATGTTCCAGCATTCGAGGCAGGCCAACGCGGCAATCCCCTGGACACCTTTAGTTACGATCTCAATCGAATTTACCCCGGTCGTGCGGAGGGATACCTTACCGAACGTCTCGCCTGGGCTCATTCGCAATGGATGACCAGTGTCGCGGATATGGAGATCTCCATTCACTCTGGCGGCGCACACTCCTACCTTTCCGAAACAATCTTCGTGAACGAAGACGAGAAGTCAGTCGCACTGGCCAAGGCGATGGGCCAGGGGTGGGAACTTATCCTTTCAGCGATCAGTCCGAAAGGCAATCCGATGGCAGCGATGCTCGGGGCGGGGAAGACTGGCATTACCGTCGAACTTGGTGGTCGCTCCGCAACGTCGCCTGAAGAGATGAAGCGCGTTGAGGCAACGCTGGTTGAGGCGATCCTGAATGTGATGCGACATTACAAGATGATCGATGGTGAGCCCCACTATCCGGAGTTCTACTGGAAGGGTGTTCAGGAGGCACTTCTCGCTCCGGCGAGCGGAGTCTTCGTTCCGGCCGAGGGCGTCGGATGTCAGAAGCCCATGAAGAAGGGCGACCCAATCGCAAAAATCCTTGATGTATGGGGCGACATACAAGGCGAGCTGTTTGCGCCAGCGGACGGGATGATCTTCGGTCTGCGCGCGCTGCCGAATGTGACCACCGGCGAGTGGTGTTGCTTCTATGCGAAGCTGAACGGCCGGCGCGACTGATGGCGACTGAAGCGGCGATACAGCAACCTGGCTCACAGCGCGATCTGCGCGGATATGGTGCCAATCCACCTGATCCCCAATGGCCAGGCAACGCCCGCGTCGCGCTTAACTTTGTCATGAACTTCGAAGAAGGCTCTGAATACTCGCTGCTTGACGGCGATGACCATACCGAAGGCGCGCTGCTTGAAGTCCCAAGCTCGCGGGTGCCGTATGGCCAGCGTGATCTCGCGGCTGAATCCATGTATGAGTATGGTGTTCGCGTTGGATTCTGGCGCATACACAGGCTCTTCTGCGAACGCGACCTGCCCCTCACTGCATTCAGCTGTGCACAGGCGCTGGAGCGCCATCCAGAAGCCGCGGCTGCCATTGCTGCGGCGGGGTGGGACATCTGCTGCCATGGCTGGCGCTGGGTAGAACATTTCAGATTGAGTGAGGAAGAAGAGAAAGATCATATCCGCCAGGCGGTTGCGTCGCTGAAGAGAACCACCGGACGCGGGCCAAGCGGATGGTACTGCCGCTACGCGCCGAGTGAATCAACGCGCCGCCTTCTCGTAGAGAATGGAAACTTTCTCTACGACAGCGATGCTTATAACGACGACCTGCCGTACTGGGTTACGGAATTTGCGCGGCCGCATCTTGTGATTCCCTACTCCCTGACAGTTAACGATACGAAGCTCCTCGGCGGCGGTCTCGTCACTGGTGCACAGTTCTTTGAGTACCTGAAGGACACACTCGACATGCTGCGACAAGAAGGCGCCACCCAGCCGAGGATGATGAGCGTGGGCATGCATCTCCGCATCGTCGGTCATCCTGGCCGTGCGGTTGGACTGGCGCGCTTCCTCGACTACGCGAAATCGTTGCCGGACGTTTGGATATGTCAGCGGGAAGAGATCGCGAAACACTGGATAGCCCGATTTGCTCCTCAATCTTCCGTTGGAAGGAGGGAAGAGCATTGATCGAAGAGGATCTGGATCCGACTCCCGCTGTAATTCATTTGTTGCAACTTGCGCCTTTGACCGCCGAAGCGATGAGACCCTTCGGCGAAATTATTTCTACGCCCGCGCAGGCTGGAGATCGCGCCCTCTATACGGACTGGCTGGGCAGCACAAAAGCAACGATGACGCCACGCCTGCATGTCAATCGGGTGGCCATGTCCGTGCTTCCACTGACGATTAATATATTGGAGCAACATCGTTTCTCCTCTCAGGTATTTATACCGATGGATGTCGCTCGTTTCGTGGTTGTAGTCGCTCCGACCAACGACTTCGGCGGACCAGACCTGGCTCTAACCGCGGGGTTTGTTGCTCCGGGGAACATCGGAATCATTTATGCACCGGGCGTATGGCACGCGGGCGCGGCAGTGCTGGATCGGGATGGTAGCTTCGGCGTTTTGATGTGGCGCAACGACACCGAGGATGACCAGCAATTCTGCCAGTTGGATGCTTCGCTGCAGCTTCAGATTTGATCCATAGATAAACTGACTTACTAACGAAGGAGTCTGGAAGTTATGCGTCGATCGCTGCGCGCCTCGCTAGTGATCACTTCGATTTCCGTCGCCATCCTCCTGCTCCACATGTGCACACGCAGGCAAAGCGCCCGTGATCAATCTCGATCCAGCGGCAGTATTACCGATGCGGCAAGCGAGACTCTCACCATTGCGCAGAGCGCAGACATGGAGTCGATGGAGCCCGATAGTCTCAACTCGGCGAGTTCGATCAACATCGCCGACCTGCTGTGGGGCCGGCTTATGAACATCACCCCTGACGGCAGGATCGTTCCTTCCATGGCTTCTGGTTATAGCTGGAATAGCGCAGGGACGGAGATTACCTTCGACATCAAGCCGGGATTGGTCTGCCAGGGTGGAGAGCCTCTGACAGCGGAGGATGTCGTTTATACCTTTAACCGTGCGGCAGATCCCAAGCTGGGCTTTTATGGCAATCTCTCTGGCTTCGTCTATTCGGCAATCGGATTCGTTGGCGCCCGGCAGGATGGACCCGGGAAGGCAACAGTCATCGTCAAGGGCTACTCGTCGCAGGTTATTGGGATGCTTTCGATGGCGCACATGCTTTGCAAAAATAGCTACACAAGCATGACCGAGAAGACCGCGGCGGAGCGGCCCGTGTCTTCCGGTCCATATAAATTAGCTGAGTGGGTCCATGACGACCGCGTCGTCCTTGAGCGCAATGATCGCTACACGCTGGGCAGAGGTCCTTTCAAGCGAGTCATATTTCGTGATATCCCGGAGGCAAGCACTCGCGCCGCCGAGTTGATTGCCGGCAGTGTCGATCTGATCACCAACGTCTCTCCCGATCAGAGATCCAGCATCGACCAATCAGGAACCGCGACGGTCGCATCGATCAAGGGAACGCGCCGCATGTACGTCGGCTTTAACTTCTCGCCATCCTTCGCTGCCACACCTGGAGGCGCGGCAGTGCAGAAGAAAGCTGTCCGGCAGGCGCTTGAGTATGCCGTGGATGTACCCATGATCTGCGCACAGCTTCTGCAATTTCCTTGCGAGCGAATGACCGGACCGGTGAACCTTGCGGACCCCGCAATCACGCCCTATACCTACGATCCGGGAAAATCCGAATCTCTCCTGGATGCCGCAGGTTATCCGCGAGGGGCCGATGGCGTTCGCTTCCGGCTCACCCTGCAGAGTCCGAATGGACGTTACCTCTCCGACGCTATCGTGGCCCAAGCTGTGGGCCAGTTTCTGAAGGACGTTGGCGTAGAAACCAGGGTCGAGACCTCCGACTTCAACTCCGTCTTTGCTCCACTGGCACGACGCCACCAAGCTGGGCCACTCTTCTTTATTGGCAATGGAGGTGCTACTTGGAGCGCCATCTACGACATGTCGCTGTTCTCCACGCGTACCGCCGGAACGAACAGCGGGCTTTGGTTCAACTCCGAGTGGCAGGCGGATTTCGACAGTCTGAAGAATGTGCGTGACCCGGTGCAGGAGCGCATCATCATCGATCAAATGCTGGCCGTCTTTCGCGATGATGCACCTTGGATCTTCTTGTACTTTCAGCCCGACTTCTATGGTGTTGGCCAACGAATCTCCTGGACGCCGCGCAGAGATGAGTTGATTGACGTGATGACGATCACTCCGAAGATGTAGCTCTTATTCAATCTGCCGCGTTATCCGGTCAACCCCCGCCTTTTCGGAAGTAGCAGTCACCGTAATGCTTCCCTTCTTCAGAATCTTTACCAGCCACTCGACGGCCTTTGTCGTTGCGGTCCACTGCTGGCCCCACGGAGACCACGGATAGAGCCGTTCATTCCTTCCTGCTAGATTGCCAAGATCGGCAGTGGCAGGATTCATCACAAGGTCACCGCCTTCAACGGTCAGGCTCAAGAGAACAGGCTTGGCGACGCCGTTGGAGATCGCAACATCCGAGAGGTTCGTTGGCAAATAGCCGTGGTTTGAAGCAATCGCACGTATCTTATAAAGGCTCTCTCCAATTTCAGTGACGATCACTTCGTCGATCTTCAGCTTTGGCGATGCAGTTGCATGGCGAAGGTTGAAGAGAACGTTGCGGCGGCAGATATCCTCAAGCAGCGCTTCAGGCGGGTTCCGGTAGCTCCAGATGTTGACCATGCCCCCAATCTCGACGGCCCCCAACTGCGGATGATCGAAAGGTGTCCACGGACGCCATCCACGCTCGCCAACGTTTGCATTGATGTAAGTGTAGATTTTGTGTTGGATCTCTTCAGTCCGAGGGTACAGGTTGAGGTAATCGACCTTATCTACGCCGGCGGTGCGCTCAAGGTCCCAGAGCTCTGTACCGAAGCTGATGATGCCAAGTTCTTCATAGGTCCAATCCATCAGGCCGCCGCGTCGCGCCTTTGTCTTGTCCGGTGTGAACTCCTCGTAGATGCTGATGGTGGGATAGCCCGTGATCTCCGTTCCAATCTTGCCAATCTCCTTGTAGAGGTTGATGTCCCTCGCCCCCATTGCGCTGTCGGGCCTGGTCATACTCGGCCGGAGAATGATGCCACCATGTGTGTGGTAGGCGCACATGCCACAAATATTCGGGTGGTCCAGGATGAATTTCGCAACGCCTGCAACCTCTGGCTCTGATAGTGGATGAGTGCCTGCACCGTATTCCTGAGGAGACCAGTTCGTCGGGAAGTTGCGATTCATATTTCCATCAAACGGCTTTTCTACTTTAATGTCGGCGCCATCGTAGTTGCGAATGCTTCCTTCTGGATAAACGCGGAAGTATTTGCCACCCTCTTCACCCGGCGGACGTTGGACCATTACATCCGGATTCTGCGGACTCATCTTCCACTCGCCTTTTGTGTCGGGCACTCGCATCCAGACGATAAAGCCGTCGTGATTTACATCCTCTGGAATAAGGCCCTCGATGCGGTCCGCACCCGGCATGAAGCGCCCATTGCCACACCAGTTGTAGTACGGCGGCTGCAATGACAACTCAGCACCGTCAGGATTAATTCTCGGAATAATGTAGAAGACTTGGCTGTCTACAAGACGGGTGACCTCTTCATCCTTGCCGTAATTCACCAGCAAGTGCCAGATGGCAAAAAGCGCGGCTGCGCTGGTCGCGTGCTCTTCCGCATGAATCTGTGCATCGATGTAGTAGCCGGGCTTTTCAAATCCCGGCCCCGTCCTTGGATTTGTGATCTCTACTACCCAAATGTCTCGACCGGCAAAGCTCTTGGTCAATGAAGTCAGCGCGGCAAGATGGGGATAGGCTGTGACAAGCGACTTTAGTTCAGCAGTCATCTCGTCATAGGCGTAATACCTGTTGAACACTGTATTTATTTGACTCATCCTTCCGCTTTCTCCTAAGTACTCATCATGTTGCATACTTTGAGCTCGCCGCAATCAGTTGGTCGATACCTGTTGCAATGTCAAATTTTGGAGTAAAGCCGGTGTCCTGCTTCAACCGCTCGATCACGAGGGCTTTGCGACTCTGTTCAGGACTAAGAACCATTTCCGCCATCTTACTGGTCGCAACCCGCCTTACGTGCACACCGCGTTCCACGAAAAGGCTGAGAATATTGCTGGACGAGACGCTCACGCCGCAGCTCACGTTGTAGATCCGATGATTCAGAGTTGAAGCGAAGAGGAGGCGCTCCAGCGCAGTTGCAATGTCTTCCGCATGGGTCCAGTCTCGATGCATCTCCGTCCCTGTAACGCAGATCGTCCGCTTGTTAGAAAGAGCGTCGACCAGCTTCTGGATGATACTGATGCGTGGCCGCGTCGCACTCGATCGCTCGTACTCCCCGTAGACCGGTCCTACACGAGCAGCGAGGATTGGGACGCCACCAATCGCCTCGTACTTGGCCATCTGCATCTCGACCTGGCGCTTCGTGCGGGCGTATTCAGTCGATAGATCGAGCGGATGCTCCTCATCGCACGGCTCGGCATCGGAAGATTGCTTGTAGAGTCCACTGCTGCTGAGCAGCAAGATTCGTTGCATGGAACCAGCGGACAGGGAAGCTTTCAGAATGTTTATTGCCCCTTCGAGGTTTACCGACGATGTTTGCTGCCTTGCCTCGGCGTCTTCATTAAGTGTCACTGCCGCAGCATGAACGACGTGTGTTGGCTTTGCGGTTCGCATCAAATTCCGGCATGCATCCGCGTCCGTCACATCCAGATAACAGAAGGAGAACCGGCTGATCTCAGAGTCAGAACCTGCGTGGCTCTCTCTTAGACATTCGTTCAGGTCGGCGGCTATGATCTCATGCTCAGGATGGACCGTCGCAATGTACTTGAGAAGGTTCCTACCCAGGAAGCCAGCGGCACCGGTGATCAGTATCTTCATAACAAACGCGCAAGCTGCCTTTGCTGGTAATAGTCCTTCATCACAATGCCGCGGCCGGTCTGGGAACTTTCGATCCCTGCGAAACAAAGTGCCAGTGTTCGTAGATGGTCGCGACCGTCACAAGGCACGGGCATTCCGTTTTGCAAAGCGTGGATGAACTCCTCGAGCAGCGCGGCTGTGTCGTCATAAAATGCTTCCGCCGGTTCGAGACCGACAGGAGTTAGGTCCTTGTCAGTCTTACGGGCGAAGTGAAGGTCTGAAAACAATTCCTTTTGGATAATTACACCGTCTTCGCAGTCCGTGCGCCATTCGAATCCGGGTTGGTTCCACCCTCCAGACCAGGTGCCGAAGTAGTTGATTGCGGTTCCACCTTCGAGGGTCAGCAATGCGTGGACATTTGCGTCGTCGGCATACATGCTCCACGGCGGGTTCCATGTCCGGCACATGATGCTCTCCACCTCCCGCCCGTAGCAGTAGCGAATCAGGTCGAGATGATGGATGCTTTGTTCAAGCATCATGGGCTGCCACATGGTAAGCGGATATTTGTTAATACCCGGCCTTCTGCCATCGCGGTTGCGTCGATAAATGAACTCGCCGAAGCCAACTGATCCGAGAAACTCTGCCGTCAGTAACTCACGTTGCTTCTGATGAACAGGAAGAAAGCGAAAGTTGAGCCCCACAGACAAGGGCAGAGACGCCTTATCTGCTAGGTCGATAATCTCGACTGCCTCGGCGAGATCAACCGCAAGCGGCTTCTCCGCCAGTATTGGAAGCCCCGCCTGCAACAGCGCGCGGCATTGTGAAAGATGTCCGTCCGGAGGCGTTACCAGAACCGCCGCGTCGAACTCGCCACTTTCCAGTGCATCTTCGAGGCTAGTAAATACGGGAACACTCGGATGGTCCTGGCTGAATCCAGCACGAGCCGCATCACTGGGATCGACTGCGGCCGTGATCGTCGCGATCTTACCGGCATCGATCACCCTGGACCACATTTTGCCCCTCGTTCCAAGGCCAATCAGCAACAGATTAGAGGTCACCCCGCACTCCCGGCCGTCGTTCCGACAAAGAGACGGTCTCTCGCTCCCGCAATGCGTTTCATCGCCTCCTTCAAACGATCAACAGGCTGCAGCAAGCTCATCCGTACATACCGGTCATCAGTATCGCCAAACAAAGTCCCCGGGAATAGAAGCACGCGGGCTTCCTGCAGCAGAAGTTCGCAAAAGGCCGAGGCCGCCAGTCCCGACTTCTCAATGTTGACGTAGATATAAAAAGCTCCGCCAGGATGCCCATAAGTGAAACCAACCTCGTCCAGCGCCTTCATCATGTACTCCCGACGATCGCGGTAAGCCTCAAACATCTCCGTGGTGGCATCTTGCGGTCCTGTCAACGCTGCAAGTGCTGCCCACTGCGAGGGAGTCGTGGCGTTGATGCTCAAGGTGTGGCGAGGTTCGATCAGCATGCGAATGAACGCTTCCGGTGCTGCCATGTATCCAACCCGCCAACCGGTCATCGCATAGGACTTAGAGAAGCCATTCAGCGTAATGGTGCGATCTTTCATGCCGGGCAGGCTTCCGATGGAAAGATGTTCGCTTCCTTCAAAGATGAGCCTGGAATAAATCTCGTCAGACATGACGATCAGGTTATGCTTCTTTGCAACTTCCGCTATCTCGCGAATTGTCTGAGGCGGAGTGACCGCGCCGGTGGGATTATTTGGCGTTACAAGGACCAGGACCTTGGTGCGCGGCGTAATGCGCTTTTCTATCTCCGCTGGCATCAATGCGAAGTCATCCTTCTCATAGGTTGGCACCGGCACGCAGATTCCGCCGCATAGCTCCACTGCGGTATCGTATGAGGTAAACCGGGGAGATGGTATGAGTACCTCGTCACCAGCTTCGATCAGTGCGAGCATGCAGAGCATCATTGCCTCCTGCACTCCCGCAGTGACGATGATCTCTTCCGCCGTGTAGTCCAGATTGTTCTCGCGCCTGAGCGTCTCTGATATGGCTTCACGCAGTTGAAGGATTCCCGCAGGATGCGTGTAATGCGTCAGGTCGTCGTCGATGGCCTTCTTTGCAGCCTCTGCGATGTGCGCTGGTGTGCGAAAGTCCGGATCTCCGCGGCCCATGGCGATCACGTCCTCCAGGCGTGCTGCGGCGTCGACCATGCGCGTCCGGTAGGACACATCTTCTTCTTGGATACGACCCGCAAGGGAAGCGAGTACCGGAGAGCGAGGCTCGTTCAGGATCATACGAGCCTCTTTCCGTCGGTATAAGTCATCACGACACGTTCCAGCGCGAAGAGGTCCTCAACTGGGTCGCCATCGACCACAACAATGTCAGCTGACTTACCCGCCTCAAGGGTGCCCAATGAGGCATCCAACTTATTCATTTTTGCGGCGACGATCGTCGCGCTGCGCAGGGCCGCATAGTTGTCTCGCACAACGCCGATCTTCACCATGAACGCAAGTTCCGGAGCGACTACTTCGTGACCTACTGCCGGGCTTCCCGCATCCGTGCCGAAGACGATTGGAACGCCAGCGTTCGCAGCCTTTACCAGGCCTGTGTAGCGGGCTCGGTCAGCGACGGCCTTCTGCCGCTCTTCAATCTTCCATTCCGGGATGTTGAACTTTCGCGCAACTTCTGGCTGGCTTTGCTGCACAAGCGGCGCGAAGGTCGTCACAATCGGCACTTTGCGATCAAGCAGCAACTGGATCGTCTCATCGGAGAGGCTGCCACCGTGTTCGACGACATCCACACCGAAACGAACCACGCGGTGAATGCAGGCATCGTAGGTTGCGTGGGCTGTAATAGTAAGGCCGTTGCGGTGGGTCTCGTCGATGACTGCTTCAAGCTCGGCGTCAGTGAATTCAAGCAAATCGTGGCACGCCATGATCTTGATGAGATCGGCCCCGCCGCGGACCTGTTCACGGACCGCTCGCCGCATCTCGTCCGCACCCGAGGCTTCGCGGCAGCACCAGTAAGTATGGCCGCCGGTCTGGATGATGGATTCTCCGCAGATGAGAAGGCGCGGACCGGGGAAGATTCCTTGTGCAACTGCCTGCTTCGCTGCAAAGTTCGACTTATTCATGCCGAGATCGCGCACCGTGGTCACGCCGGCGCGCAGGCTCTTCAGCATGTTGCCTGCAGCCTTGTACGCGCTGATCTCCGGGCTGTCGTCCATCGATTGACGCGCCAGATCGTGAACTCCATCCCAAGCGAGGTGGGCATGGCTGTTGAACATTCCGGGCATGATGCTGCCGGTCGTTCGCACTACGTCATCACCTTGCAAATCCGTACGATCGCCAGCCCTTCCTATCGCGATGATTTTGCCGGCGCCGATCTCGACGAAGCCATTCTCAATGATCTCCTGCTCGCGGCATGTAATGACTCTGCCAACGAAGATCTTGTGTTCGACGGCATGATCAATCATCGGCCTGATAATTTTCTGGTAGCGCCAGGCTGCTGGTTCCGGCATGTTTTCTCCTCTTCAATCAGTGGGACGGTTTCAGACCAAGTTCTTCGAGCGCGCGCGCCCCTCCGTCAAGGCTGGAAAGATTCATCCCGGCGTAGTTGGGGGAGAAGACGACGCCCGCTCCTCCGGCCCGATAAGTTGCATGAACGCTGCGGTATACGATATCCGGTGTGCAAACGGCTTGCTCCGCGTGGATGCGCGGAGCGTCGACGCCAATGCCCATGTAGACCGGCACCGTGTTGCGTACACCTCGAACTGCATCAGCACATTGACCGAAGACGTACGTGTCAGGGTCCATGCCTTTTGCGACCACTTCACCTACAGGTGCCTCGTTCAATCCGAGCAGGGCGTACATGGCCGGAACGAACTCCTCCATGGCAAAGTCGCGCAGCATAGTCTTTCCAAAGAATCCCATCTCTTTCGCAAAGACCTCGCCCGCTTGATGCTGATAGGTGATCGGCTTCACCCAGTCTGCATACTGGGTCTGTTCTTCCCAGGACCACTGTGCCTTGCGAATGGGATTGAAGTGGTTTCGATTCCAGACGTTCAAGCCGAAGCTCAACTGCGGGTTGCACCACTTGACGATGCCGTAGAGTTCGCCGTCCAGATCCTTGCTTCGTTCCAGCCAGAACCGCTCCCACACCAGCACTTCGGGATTACGCAGCAACACGCGAAGAAACTCTGTAAAAGCTCCGTCAACAAAGCTCTTATCCGTGCGCACGGCCTGAAAATATCTCCAAACTTCCTGGAAAGCGTTGCGGGTTCGCTCAACGTCAATGTTCCGCTCCATCGCCTCGCGCCGGCAATGCTGGCAGAAGCATCCCGGTGCCTGTCCCTGCATCATGCGGTCAAGCGGAGAGTTTCTCTCGTTGCACCACATGATGCCGTCGATGTCATAGTTCTTGCAGTGCTCTTCAATCAGACCGTGCCACCATCGGCGATAGTCGGGATTGGAGGTACACGGCTCGCCTGCATAGCGACCGAGCAGGTCTACCTCAAGACACTGCGGCATGTTTGGAATCAGCACCGCACCTGCAGAGCCGTGGCCCGCGTACTTGAAGAGTGGCTCCATAAATTCGGGAATCACTTTCAGGCCGCGCTTGCGGGCTTCCGGAATAACAAGATCGAGGATATCCTTGCCCGCGAGTTCAGGGTCCTTCGACGCGAAGTCATTGATGTGCGTCGACGAGTAATACTCCGGTTTCGCAGAGAAATAGGAACCGCCCTTCATGGTGTACGGAGCCTGCACGCCGTGGTCGGGCCAGCCTTCAAGTTCGTGCGAGATTCTTCGACCCACCTTCAGCCCGAGCCAGGATATGGTTCCGATCATCAGGTTGTTTATGCCGATGCGATGCTGCAGCATGTCAAGGCACTCGGGTACACCCTCGTCGATGAAGCTGATTGGGCTGATCTGGATGCCGATCAACGATTCTTTCTTTCCGGTCACATTTTGCATGGCTCACGAGCTGTTGGTGTGGAACAGGATAGGGTAAGGTCACAGCAACTTTGCTATTTGTATGATTGTATTACAACTCGTCAAAGCGCTCCCTCTTATTGAGTCTAAGAAAAGTACCGGTCAGAGGTAAGGATTGAATCCAGCTGGAAAGACGCTGCGGGGCTGAATCATGTCGTAAGCTCCTCTTGGAACAAACTGACCGGCACCGGGATTCGCGACAACACAATCGTCGTCCAACGCTTTCAGACCTCGGAGGTAGACGGCAACGGGCGCGCCAGTCACCTTCATTCCTTCAAAGGGCGTGTAGTCCGAGCCATGCTGCATCATCGCGTTGGTCAATGTGCGGACTCTCGTTGGATCCCACAAAACCAGATCCGCATCGCTGCCCACCGCGATCGCACCCTTCTTCGGATAAAGGCCAAATAACTTCGCCGGCATTGTGGAGACGAGACTCACAAAACGCTGAACGTTGATCCTTCCTTTCGCCACGCCCTCGGAGAAGACGATCGGGAGTCTGGCCGCAAGTCCCGGTACGCCATTGGGAATCTTGTTGAATGCGGCATTGCTTCCTGCGAACTTCTTCCCCTTGGGATCGTCATACTTGAGTGGTGAATGGTCGGAAGAGATCACAGTGATCGTGCCGTCGCTGATTCTTCGCCAGAGGTCCTCCTGATCGGCCAGCGTCCGGGCAGCCGGCGCAAACATGAACTTCGCTCCCTCGAAGCCCGGTCGATCGAGATCACCCGCGGTCAGCACAAGGTAGTGGGAGCAGGTCTCAGCCCAGACTTTGAGGCCGCGACTCTGGGCTCGCTCAACCTCTTCGGCTGAGTCATGGCCAGAGACATGAAAGATTTGTATCGGAGCGTCCAGTGCCTCTGCCAGGGTGATGACTCGATGCGTCGCCTCTCGCTCTGCGATCATCGGCTTCGCCATTGCAAGAGCCTTCGGTCCGGTGATTCCCTGTGCCAGCAGGCGCTCCGTCAGCCAATCGATCAATTCGTGGTGTTCCGCATGGACGCAAACCAGTGCGCCCAGCCTGCGGGCTGCTGCGAGAGTGAGAAGGAGCTGCTGGTCGTTCAGCCGGGTGCTTGCATTCGTCATGAAGATCTTGACCGAACGATGGCCAGCGGCGACCAGATCAGGCAGTTCCTTCTCGAGGACTTCCGGCGTTGGGTCGGTGATCGTCAGGTGAAAGCTGTAGTCAACACGCGAATATTCTGCCAGGCGGTGGTATGCCGCCGCTGCCGCCTTCAGCGATCCGCCGCGTGGCTGCATCACAAAGGAGAGGATGGTGGTCGTTCCGCCCGCCAGGGCCGAAGTACTTCCTGAATTGAAGTCGTCTGCAATCTCGGCACCTGAAGAAAACGGCTGGTCCACATGCACGTGACTATCGACACCGCCAGGCAAAACCAGAAGTCCTTCGGCGTTGACATCTTCGACTCCAGGCTCAAGCCGTTCTTCTAGGGCAACAATCCTGCCGCCGCGCATACCGACATCTGCCTGTCGCGTCTCATGCGCATTCACCAGGGTGCCGCCACGAATTGTAAGTTCAAATAAGCTCACTTAAGGGTCCCTCAGAACTGATGATGAAAGGTTGGAAATGCCTGAAGAAACACGCGAAGAGTTGATCGTTTCGCTTGGCCTGAAGCGTTATCGCGTCGAGCGCCCGTTCGGAGATCTGCCCATAGGAGGCGGTATCGTCTCGAACGCAGCCGTCGACAGCAGGGGCCACATCTTCGTACTGCTGCGACGCGATTCACAAAGAGACCCCGTGGCTCCCTCTGTGGTTGAGCTTGCGGCCGATGGCTCGCGCGTTGCTACCTGGGGCGAAGAAATCGCCGATGCTCACATGATCTACATTGGCGGAAGCGAGGGCGAAGAGCGGGCCTACGTGGTCGATCGCGATGCGCACCAGGTCGTCATCTATACACTTCGCGGTGAGCGCATCGGTGTTCTTGGAGTTCGTCATCAGCCGAGCCGCCCCTTCAGCCATCCCACAGACGTTGCCATGATGCCCGATGGCCGCATCGTTGTATCCGACGGTTATGGGAATGCAAACGTTCACGTCTTCTCCCCTGCTTGCGAACTGATGAACAGCTTTGGGGAGATCGGCGTCGCGCCGGGTAGCTTTATTACGCCCCATGCAGTTTGCGCGATTGGCAATGATCGTGTTGTCGTGGCCGATCGTGAGAACCATCGGTTGCAGCTCTTCGATCTCCAGGGGACGCTGCTTGATGTCTGGCTTGGCTTCTTTCGTCCGCAGGATATGTGGAGCGATGGAGATGGTCATATTTTTGTCAGCGACTCGGTTCCATCGCTTGCCTTGATGACCGAGACCGGGGAACGCCTGGGCCGCTGCCGTCCTGTGTTGAATGGTGCCCACGGAATCACCGGTAATTCCCGTAACGGAATGCTGTATTTGTCCGAAGGGAATCCAAGTCGCCTGACCCGACTGACCCCTCTTCAATAGAGACGACAACAGGACGGGTATTGTAAGATTGTATAACAAAGGATCACACGCTTCGGTCTGAACGCTAGCGCCCGTCCGCAATCCAGGAATCTCATGCCCTTTGCAGTTTCTTTCGCCGACCGGGTAGCTGTATTACTTGAGCATCCCGCGGTGCTCCGCGAATCTTCGCCCACTGCGACTTCCTTATCCGTTCAGACGCAGGTGAATGACGCGCTGACTCGCGGTGAAACACACTACACCGATCGACCCGGAATTCTTTCGCTGCGAGAAAAGATTGCACATTCGGTCAGGAGCCGCTTCGAACTCTCTATCGACGCGGAGAACGACATCATCATCACCTGCGGAGTTACGGAGGCACGCTTCGTTGCGATCCAACAAGTGCTTCAGCCCGATCAGATCCTTGTCGCGCCGAGCCTTTGTGATCGCATTCATGGGGCAGCCGTACTGCGTCGCGCGAGCATTCAAAAGGAAGCATCACCCAATGCGAGTCTCGTCTATCTGGCGAGCAGCATGCCCGAAGAGCAGCTTCGTTCCTGTCTCGCGGCGACGCCCAAGTCTGCTCTCGTGTTGTTCGAGATCGATGAACCGGAAAATTGCTTTCATCCATCCCGGATGCCCGGCTTTGAAGATCGAACGATCACCATCGGCAATCTCGGTGAAGAAAGCTGGCGCGTGGGGTACCTGGCGTCACCCGGTGTTTTTTCTCCTGCCCTGCGCGACTTCAAGCAGGCCCTCACCATCTGCTCGACCAATCTTTCACAATGGGCAGCCCTGGCGTTTGAGGAACTAGTATGAACACGCTTTCAGAGATCCAGCAATTCGACGGTACCAGGCTTCGCTACGCGCTCATGGACCTCTCAAAGACCATCCCCGATGCCATTGCGCTGGGCCGGGGCGACCCGGATCTTGATACTCCAACCTTCATTGTTGAGGCCGCTCGGAAGGCTGTTGAGCAATCCCTATCACTAGCGCCGGTTGCCGGCCTTCCCGAGCTTCGCGCCGCGATTGCTCGCAACGCACCGAGAGACCATGGAGTCGAGATCTCTGCCGAGAACGTAATCGTCACAACCGGCGGACAGGAGGCCTTGTTCCTCGTCATGAATGCGCTCCTGAATCCTGGCGATCAGATTCTAGTTCCCGACCCGCGCTACACCTCCTACGATCAGGCAATCGAGCACACCGGGGCGACCAGCGTCAGCGTTCCCACCTATGCAAAGGACGGCTTTGACCTTGATCCGGCAGAAGTTGAGAAGCACATCACCTCCAGGACAAAGGCTCTTCTGCTCGTATCGCCCAGCAATCCTACTGGCGGTATTCTTAGGCCGGAGAGCGCAATCGGGCTCGCTGCGCTGGCCCGCAAACACAACTTCGTCATCATCTCGGACGAGATTTACGGCAAGTTTGTGTGGGAGCCGTATCGTCACACCAGCATTGCATCTGAGCCCGGCATGATGGACTATGTCATCGTTATAAGTGGATTTTCGAAGGCGTACGCAATGACCGGCTGGCGTGTCGGATACGTTATTGCGACCGCTGAAGGTGTCCGTGCCATGGCGGCCATCAAGGCCCATACGACGGGGTCTGTCGCTACGCTCAGCCAGTACGCCGCACTCGCCGCCGCAGAGTCCGATGACTCCTGTGTTCTGGAGTTCAGAAGGATCTATGCCGCTCGGCGCGATCTTCTCGGCAGCGGACTTACCGCGATGGGTCTTACATACGGGGAACCTCGCGGCGGATTCTTCTTCTGGGCGGACAGCTCCAGCACGGGTATGCGGGCGCTTGAACTCAGCTACCTGATGTTGAAACATGCGCGAGTGCTCATCTTCCCTGGCACGGCATTCGGGGCTGCCTGGAGCGACTATCTCCGCATCACGACGCTTCAGCCCACCACCGTTCTCGAAGAGGCCATCGCTCGGATGAGTCCAGTCATGCACGAGCTCCTTGCTGAAAGAGTCAGTTAACCAGACAGCAGCTACAGCTGCGGCATGCTCTTGATTCGCTGCGAGAGATCCCACGCGCTGAGTCGCTTTCCTGAGAGCGTTTTATCCTTCCGCAGGGCAAGGTAGAGAAATGCCGGCGTCAACTCGAGTGGATCAACCCACTTGGCTTTCAGCTCATCGGTATAGTTCTGCTCGGACATCGGTGTGCGCATGTACATGCCCGGAGTTACCGAGTGCACGTGGATTCCGTCTGCCTCGCCCTCAATGCCCAGCACCTTTACGAAGCCTTCCAACGCATGCTTCGTTGAGCAGTACGCCGCCTCACCGTAGTCCGCTTCCATGCCCGATCTTGAGGACACGTAGATGCCCACGCCGCCGGCCCTTTGCCAATCCGCCCAGAAAGCCTTGGTCAGCAATCGCGCGGCCTGGATGCCGACGTTGAACATTAACTCCCAGCGAGAGTCAGGCATTTCCGCGAATGCCTGGGGCACAAGAAAACCGGCGTTGTGGATCAGCGTATGCACCGTTGCATGCTCGTGACGAATCTCCTGAATCACGGCCCGTGTAGCTTCGGCGTTGGAAAGGTCCGCGACATAGCCCTTTGCATCCGGCACGGATCTTTCGACATCCCTCAGGCCCTTTTCGTCGAAGTCGACCAGCGCAAGGCTGGCTCCGGCTGCTCCAAACGCAGTCGCGAGGGCACGACCAAGACCGTTTGCCGCACCTGTGATGAGGACAGTCTGCTCAGCCAGCGCCGGAATCTTTTCCTGTGACACCGCAAGCCCCATGATGTAAGATTGTATAACAATCTATAATGAGATACCGAAGGGGAACGTGTCAGGCGTAAGTCCGGCGCTGTCGCGAACACTACTTCCAATCACCTTCTTCGAGGTCGCTTTGCTTAGAACGAATCTCGAACATCTGGTCACAATGGCGGTCGCAGGCACGGTCAGCCAGCCCAGCCTTCGCCAGCCCGGGTACATTCCAGACAACGAAGGCCGCAGCGTCATTCTTCCTGGCATGTCCGGGATCGTCTACAACGTTCGAACCGGCGATCCTGCATTCGGATGGGCTGCCGATCACGTAGAACCGGGCGTCTCAATCGCCGCTGCAAACGAAGGCGCAGACTTCGCGCTGCACTATCTCTCCTGCATCGGCAACGAAGCCGTGATTACCTCGGGCCTGTCGGCGGGAGCTCACGGAATTGTCACCGGCGAGCATGCGCGCATGCTGATCGACTTCGAGAGCGAAGTTTACGATGGCCTCTCCGTCGGAGACACGATTCAGATCCTTGCCGAGGGGCGTGGCCTCAAGCTGCTCGATTACCCCCAGATCGAAGTGAAGAAGATGAGTCCGCGACTGTTCGAAGCGATGAATATGGAAGCCATCGACGACCAGCACATTCGCGTTCCCGTTGCGATGGAATTGCCGGTGCGCATCATGGGCTCCGGCGCTGAGCTCAACAGCGAGTACGTGGATCAGGATCTGATGTCGGGCGACCGCTGCCTGATGCGGCAACTTGGCATCGACAAGCTCCGCCTGGGCGACCTGGTCGTCATTAATCACGCTGACCACCGCTGGGGCCGCAGCTTTCGGACAGGAGCAGTCAGCATCGCACTTTGCATTCATGGCGACTCTGTGATGACCGGCCATGGTCCCGGCATCATGACGCTGATGTCCTGCCCCGAACCGTGCATCGAGTGGGTGATTGATCCAAACGCCAACATCGGCCATTATTTCGGTCTGGCAAAGGGGACGGAATGATGCCTCAGAACACGCCCGTCCGGACCAATCCCATCCAGACAAATGTAGACAAGCTCGTCACCGTCTCAGTCATGGGCCACATTGTTGCGCCATCGTTTCCAGGCTTGCCAGCTGAGCCTTATCGAATCGCCGCAGACGGCACGCCATTTCTCCTGCCGACATATGGCGGAATCGTCTACAACGTCTCCGTTGGCGACAGTGCCTATGGCTGGCAAGCGGACTGCGTGCATCCCGGCGTAAGCATTGCTTTCCCTACCGAAGTCGGGAACCGTGGCCTCAACATCTTCGCCTGCGTCGGGAACGATGCCCTCGTGATGAGCGGCGAAGGCAAGGGCACGATGGGCGTGGTCACGGCCAAATCCGGCCGCTTCTCCGAACACGTGATCCTGCATTTTCCAAAGGCAGACCGCCTCAGGTTCGCAGTGAATGACAAGATCGTGATTCGGTCGCGAGGAGTGGGCATGGCGCTGCTCGACCAGCCACAGGTAAAGTTCAAGAGCCTTTCTCCCGAACTTTTCCGCGCTCTCGACCCGCAGGTTGTCGGCGACCATTTGGAGATCCCCGTCGTCGCCTGCATTCCGGCTCATCTCGTCGGAGCCGGCGCGGGCCTGACCAGCGAAGGAGGCAGCATCCATCTCCAGACCACTGACCTCGCAGAGATCGCCGCTCTTGGACTTGACCGGCTGCGCCTCGGGGATGTCGTCGCACTTGAGGACTACGACAGCCGCTATCAACATGGTTATCTTCGCAAGGCCGTTGGCATCGCGGTCGTTGGCCAGACGGATGGCCCACGTGCAGGCTATGGACCGGGCATGACGCTGTTGCTTACCGATCCAAGTAGCTACGTCAAACCTGTGATTACCCCTTCTGTGAACCTCGTCGAATTGCTTGGACTCCGACCATGAGCCATATCCCGATGGTTTATGTGCCGGTCGAACCGCTGACGGAGTTCGCCGTCGCCGCGTTTCAGGCAATGGGTTTGGATCTCGAAGCTGCAAACATCACAGCAAATGCGTTGGTCTACAGCGAACTTCGATTTCATCCCGGCCAGGGTCAAGGAGTTCGACGGCTGCGCGCCTACCAGGAACGTATCGGACAGAAGAAGATCGACATTGCTGCGCCCTTCGAAGTGGTCAAAGAGAGTCCGGCGCTCGCGCTCATCGACGCGCATAACGGGCTTGGCAGCGTGACAGGAACACGCGCCATGCGTCTTGCTGCTGCGAAGGCAAAGGTCTGTGGCATCGGCACCGTGATCGTCCGCAACAGCACGCATTACGGCTCGTCCGCTGTGCATGCAGCAGAAGCAGAGCTTGCCGGTTGCATCGGTACAGCCTTCACCAATGCCGGCCCGGAGATGGCCGCATGGGGAGGAGCTACGCCGGTCGTCGGCACCAATCCGTGGGCCATCGCAGCGCCCGGAGGCACCGGCTTCCCCGTTATTCTGGATATCGCCCTTACCACTGCAGGCAAGGGCATGATGCGATGGCATGAGCGTGAAGGTCGACCGATGCCGATCGATTGGGCGCTTACTCCAGATGGCGCCGAAACGACCGATCCTACCTCAGCAATGGCTGGGGCTCTGCTCGGTATTGGCCAGTACAAGGGCTATGGCCTCTCGCTGATGACAGACATTATGACCGGGGTTCTCTCCGGTGGCGGCTTTGGTCTCGCTCCATACAGTGACCCGGCTCGTCAGGATGTCGCCCACACCTTTACCGCTATCGATATCGAGTGGTTCATGCCGCTCGAAACCTTCCGCGAGCGCATGCGTCTACTTACAACGACGATCAAATCCAGCAAGCTACGTCCCGGCTTCACTGAAGTCCTAGTTCCCGGCGAACTCGAACACAGGCGCGAGACTGAGAAGCGCAGGAACGGCGTACCGCTCGACCATGCCGTCTTCGAAGACCTTATCGCGCTTGGTCTCGAACTGGACCTGGCTGCCCTGCCGCAACTTGCACGAGTATAAAAGCCGCACCCATCTCTTCAAGGAGCGAAATGAGCTACGAGGATTTCTCAGCCCGCCTCGGTATCGTGAACGATCTTCTCTGCTCCAGTTCCCTCCTCACCTGGGACTCGCGCACAATGATGCCCTCGGGCGCGGTGGAAGCACGCGGGAAACAGATTGCTACACTCACCATGCTCGCTCGCGAGACACTGCTCTCTGACGAGACGACGCGCCTGCTTGACGCGGCGGATGCCGCAACGCAATCGTTTGCTGAAGACTCTGCCGAGCGACGCTCTCTCATCCAGACGCGCGAAGCCATCGCGGTGCATCGACGCATTCCTGCAAACCTTCAGCAGCAACGCGCCGAGCTTCGCTCTACCTCGCAGGCGGCATGGATAAAGGCGCGCGAGGAGAACCGGTACGACCTCTTCGCCCCATATCTTGAGAAGACTGTAGACCTGGCGCGCCGTCTTGCGGATGCCATCGGCTACACGGAGCACCCTTACGACGCACTGATGTCGCTCTTCGAACCCGGAGAGACTGTTGCGACACTGCAACCTCTCTTCACCAATCTCCGGGCAGGCATCATTCCTCTCCTGCGTGCAATCGCTGCAGGACCTCAGCACACTGACGACTTCCTCCGCCGGGACTTCCCTGAAGACCTGCAAAAACAATTCGCCCTTAAGATAGCCGGAAAGTTTGGCTACGATCTCTCTCGCGGCCGCCTTGACGGTACTGTCCACCCTTTCGAGATTTCGTTCACGCGCGACGATGTCCGCATCACGACCCGCTACTACCGCGACTATCTCCCAGCCTGCCTCTTTGGCACACTTCATGAAACCGGTCACGCGCTCTATGAACAAGGTGTCGATCCGGCCTACAGCCGTACACCCCTTGCGACCGACCTTGCAGGCCTCTATGCCGTTGGCGGCGTCAGCTTCGGAGCGCACGAGAGCCAGTCGCGGCTCTACGAAAACCACATCGGCCGCAGCCGCGCTTTCTGGGCACTTCACTTCGGAGAACTGCGGCAGACCTTTCCTGCTCAACTGGGCGACGTCACTGAAGAAGCCTTTTATCGTGCTGTGAATCGCGTGCAGCCTGGACTCATCCGCGTCGAGGCCGATGAACTGACCTACGATCTCCACATCCTGATGCGCACCGAGATCGAAAGCGATCTCATTGCCGGAAAGCTGTCAGTTTCAGAGCTTCCAGATGCCTGGAACGCTCTGATCAAGCGCGATCTCGGCCTTGATGTCCCGGATGACCGGCGCGGTGTCCTTCAGGATATTCACTGGTCCTCTGGACAAATCGGGACATTCTGCAACTACACTATCGGAAACGTGATGGCTGCCCAGCTCTTTACCGAAGCGCTCAAACGCGATGCGGAGATCGAACCAGCTCTATCAGCGGGAGACTACGCTCCTCTACGCGCGTGGCTGGGCGACAACATCCATCAGCATGGACGTCGCTTTACACGCAATGAGCTTCTTGTTCGATCGACCGGGCGAACTCTTGATCCTGCGCCATATCTCGCCTACCTCACAGAAAAGTACACTGGCCTTTATGGTCTGAAGCAGCACCTGAACTAGCGCTCTGATCGCATTGGAACTCCTGAGGAACCGCATCATGTATTTCACTTCAGATGCTCTGCCAGACATTCTTCAGTGCGGATCTGCCTCCTCCAGGAGGCGGGCATGACGGCGGCTGGTTCGACTTCCAGGCGGCTGGTCGACGTCACCGACCTGCATGTCCACTTCAAAACCGACGCGGGGATTGTGAAGGCCGTCGACGGGGTCAGCTTCCATATAGATTGTGGTGAGACGCTTGCAGTGGTGGGTGAATCCGGCTCCGGCAAATCTGTTACCTCGCTCGCTCTCATGGGCTTGTTGCCAAAGCCAGTTGGACGAATCGCTGGTGGCAGCATTCACTTTGAGGGTTCCGATCTCGCTCTTCGCAGCGATGCCGAGATGCGCCGCCTTCGCGGGACAGAGATTGGCATGATCTTCCAGGAGCCGATGACGAGTCTCAACCCCGTGCTCACTGTGGGGGAGCAGATCGCCGAACGCATCCGCACACACAACGGACTGTCACAGCGCGCAGCCATGGCGCAGGCCATCGAGATGCTGCAACTGGTGCGGATTCCTGACCCGGCGCGCCGGGCCCTGAACTACCCACACCAGATGTCAGGAGGAATGCGCCAGCGGGTCATGATCGCGATTGCGCTCGCGTGTCACCCTAAGCTACTCATTGCCGACGAACCAACCACCGCTCTCGACGTAACCATTCAGGCCCAGATCCTCGACCTTATGCGCAACCTGCAGCAGGAGTTCGGCATGGCCATCCTGTTCATCACACACGATCTTGGAGTCGTCGCCGAGATGGCGGACCGCGTCGTCGTGATGTACTCCGGCCGAGCTGTAGAAGAAGCGGATGTGCGTGAGATCTTTGCCCGGCCGCGTATGCCTTACACCCGCGCGTTGTTACGGTCCATACCCCGCGTAGATCGCGCAGCCAACCACCAGCAACGTCTTGAAGCCATTCCTGGAAATGTGCCAAATCCGCTGCGGCTTCCCTCTGGCTGCACCTTCCACCCACGTTGCGGCTTCACCGCGCAGACATGTGTCGAAAGCGCTCCTCTGCTGGAAGACACAGGCGGCGGCCACATGGTGCGATGCTGCCGCTGGCAGGAACTTTCAGTGAGTGGTGAGGTGAGGCCATGATGCCCGAAGCTGCCACCCTTCCTGAACCCGTTGCTGCCGGCTCTAAAAATCCTCTGGTCCACGTGCGTGAGCTTCGCAAGCACTTCGTCTCCGGTGGTGGATGGCTTTCCCGCAAGACCACCACGGTGAAGGCCGCCGAGAACATCTCCTTCGACATCGCTCGCGGCGAGATCGTTGGGCTCGTCGGCGAGTCGGGTTCAGGCAAGACAACCGTCGGCCGGTCAGTTCTGCGGCTTATCGAGCCTACCTCGGGCAGCGTCCGATTCGATGGGCAGGAACTAACCACCCTCTCTGCACGGGAGATGCGGTCTCGACGCAAGGACATGCAGATCATCTTTCAGGATCCCTTCGCGAGCCTCAATCCGCGCGCGACTATCGACCGTATTGTGGGTCAGCCGCTCGACGTTCACAAACTCGCCACCGGCCGAGCTCGCAGCGAGCGCATCGTCGAACTGCTTGAGCGAGTCGGTCTGTCTGCGGCCCATCTCAAGCGATTGCCGCATGAGTTCTCCGGTGGTCAGCGCCAGCGCATCGGCATTGCGCGCGCACTTGCGGTGAAGCCACGCTTCATCATTGCGGATGAGCCCGTCTCCGCTCTCGACGTTTCGATTCAGGCCCAGGTCATTAATCTCCTACAGGAACTACAGCGCGAGTTGAGCCTGACTATGCTCTTTATTGCCCATGATCTCAGCGTGGTTGAGTACATCAGCGATCGTGTGATCGTCATGTATCTCGGTCATGTTATGGAGATTGCTCCCAGCCGCGAGCTCTATACGAATCCCCGTCATCCCTATACCGAGGCGCTGCTCTCGGCCGTACCTGTCCCCGATCCCACAAGCGCTCGGACGCCAATTATCCTGCAGGGCGACGTTCCCAGCCCGCTCAATCCGCCATCAGGCTGTGTCTTTCGCACCCGGTGTCCCATCGCTGCACCGGAGTGCGCCAACGTGGTACCGCCACTCGAAGAGGTGGCTCCAATGCACTTCAAAGCTTGTATCCGCCGGTAGGTTCTCACAACGTTCAGAAGCTTGATCTCGAAACTGGAGAGTAATTGGCCGTGAATCAGCAGCGTCGACTTCGCTATGCAGCACTTGCACTTTTATGCGTAGCTCTCGTCGTGCTTATGGCTCGTCACCATCGTCACGTGAAGGATGCGCGACAGTCCGTCGCAGAAGCGGATGGCCTTGCGGGCACAACCGTCACCATCGCGCAAAGTGCCGACGCCGATACGCTCGATCCATCCGATGTGGACAATGCCGCAACTCTCAACATTGCGCGAATGCTATGGGGGACTCTCTATGCCGTTTCCGCCCAGGGCACCATTGAGCCGAATTTCGCGGAGTCCTACCAATATGCCGAGGATGGCCGCTCCATTACGTTTAATATCCGTCCAGGCCTCAAGTGTGAAGATGGAGAACCGCTCACCGCAAGGGACGTTGCGTACTCCTTCGATCGCGCGAATGATCCGAGGATGAACTTTACCGGCAACGCCACCGGCTTCGTGTTGCCCGCTTTAGGCTACGAGGGTTCCCGTGTCGACGGCCCACTTACGGCCACTCTGCTGGTGAAGAAATACAATCCCATCGCTATCGGCCTGATCTCCGAGATCATGATCATGTGCAGGAAGCCGTACGAGCGCATGACGGGCGCCGAAGCGGCTAGTCATCCCAGTGCGACGGGTCCTTACCGCATGGTCAGCTGGAACCGTGATGACCGTATTGTTCTGGAACGCAATCCAAACTACACACTGGCTAAGCCAACCTTCGATCGCGCTATCTGGCGAGTTATCCCCGAGGCATCAACCCGAAGCGCGGAGTTGATTGCGGGCAATGTCGACATCATCACCAACGTTCCATCGGACCAGATAGACGCAATCAATGGCAGTGACACTGCAAAGATCGAGACCATCTCCAGTACTCGTCGCATCTATATCGGCTTCAACCAAAAAGAAAAGTTTTCGGCGACTGAAGGCGGTCGTGCGATCAAAAATCCCGCCGTCCGTGTTGCGATGCAATATGCAATTGACGTGCCCACCATGTGCGACGCTCTGCTCCGAACCCCCTGCAAGCGCGCAGCGACCATGGTGGTCGCGCGCAACGACCACTCGGGCATTCCGCCGTACCCTTACGATCCCGACCGCGCCGAGCACCTGCTCGACGCGGCCGGATATCCGCGCGGAAAAGACGGTGTCCGTTTCGAACTCACCCTGCAGGGCCCCCGCGGTCTTAACATCGACCCGAACGTCTCGCAGGCGATTGGGCAGTATCTGACCGATGTCGGCATACGGACCAAGGTCGATTTCCTCGATCCATCCATCTACTACCAGCAGACACGTCAGCACAACACGGGCCCCCTGTTTCTTCAAGGCACTGGTGGCTCAAGCTGGAGCGCGCTGTATGACATCTCCGACCTTTCGTCGCCGAAGGCCGGCACGAATTACACAAGCTGGACCGATCCCGAGTTTTACACCGGCTGGGACAAACTTGAGAAGACACGTGATCCCGCTGAGCAACAAGTCATCATCAATCGCATGCTGCAAATCTTCCACGACCGTGGGTCATGGCTTTTCCTCTATTTCCAACCGGACATATACGGCGTCAGCACCAGGCTTCATTGGAAGCCTCGATCCGACGAACTCATCTTTCCAAATTAGTTGACGCTTCGAAGAATCGGTCAGGCAATCACAGAGAGGAGACACAATGGGCGTCTACATGGTTCGACGATTACTGCAAAGTGTCCTGGTGATCTTTGGTGTAACCGTCATCACGTTTCTCGCAATGCATCTTGGCGGCGACCCGACTTATCTCTACGTCAGCGAGCGCGCAAGCACTGAAGAGATTGCCGCCACTCGCGCCAAGCTCGGTTTCGATAAGCCTCTTCATATCCAGTACCTCCACTTTGCTGAAGGCCTCGCTCAGGGCGACCTCGGCACCTCACTCACCTATCGCACTCCTGCGCTCGGCGTCGTTCTCAAGCGCTTCCCGGCCACCATGGAGTTGACCCTTTTTGCCATTGCCGTGGCCGTGGCCTTTGCTGTTCCGCTCGGGATCCTTGCCGCTCTCAATCGAGGCCGTCCGCTCGACGGCACCATCATGCTCTTCGCAATGTTTGGACAATCCATTCCCAGCTTCTGGCTTGGCATCATGCTCATCCTTTCCGTCGGCCTTGGGCTCCGCTGGCTGCCGATCTCCGGACGCGTCCCCATTCTCGATCCGCTTCTCGATGGAGACTTCGTTGCCGCACTTGCCAACATTCCGCACGCGTTGCCATTCCTGATCATGCCGGGCATGACCATCGCTTTCTTCTCCATGGCCCGGACCACGCGATTGGTTCGTTCCTCGATGCTTGAGGTGCTTTCGCAGGACTACATCCGTACCGCGCAATCGAAGGGTTTGGCGCAGATCCGCATCGTCTTGAACCATGCTTTACGCAACGCCCAGCTCCCCATCATTACCATGCTTGGCCTGGAGTTCGGCTTCCTCCTGAGTGGCGTCGTCGTCGTCGAGACCATCTTCTCCTGGCCAGGAGTTGGCCGCCTCGTCTTCAATGCGATCAATCACCGCGACATCCCTCTGGTCCAGGCCGCTGTCATCATGTTCTCGCTCGTCTTCGTTGGACTGAACCTGCTTGTCGATCTTCTTTACACTCAGCTGGACCCCAGAATTCGCCTGACAGGATCAGCCTAGAATGACGAACCTGACCGACGAACATCCGAAGCTCATCCTGGTGCCGACGCAGAGCGCCCCGCCAACTATCGACCGCCGGCGTCGCGCCTGGCGCAGTCTGTACCGCGCCAAATGGCCAATCCTCGCCATCGCGTTGCTTGCCGTCGTTACCTTCGCGGCTGTGCTTGGGCCTTCTATCGCGCCGCACGATCCCAACCGCCAGGACATCATTGCTCGCCTCAAGCATCCCATGGAGACTGCTCATCGTGGCAAAGTCACTTTCCTGCTGGGCACGGATGGGCTGGGCCGCGACGTCTTCTCGCGCCTGCTCTACGGCGCTCGGGTCTCGCTTCTGGTTGGCCTGATCTCCGTCGTCGTCGGTGGCTCTATAGGAACTCTGCTCGGCCTCGTCGGGGGTTATTTTGGCGGATGGATCGATGATGTCTTCATGCGGCTCGCGGACATCCAGCTTGCATTTCCGTTCATCCTGCTCGCGATTATCTTCATGCTTGTGCTCGGCCCCGGCGTGCTCAACCTTATCCTTGTGCTCGGCATCGGGCAATGGGTCACCTACGCCCGCATTGCGCGCGGGCAGACGATTCTGCAACGCGAGAAGGAGTATGTGGAGGCCGCGAAGGCGATCGGACAGCGGACACCTGGAATTCTGTTCACAGGAATCCTGCCCAACATCCTTTCGCCGCTTGTCATCATTGCTTCTTTTAACATCGCGAGCGTCATCCTCTCGGAAGCCGCGCTATCCTTCCTCGGTCTCGGAGTGCCGCCCACGGTACCCAGCTGGGGAGGCATGCTTGCGGAGAGCCGCGATCAGCTTCTTGCAGGCCGCTGGTGGCTGGCTGTCTTCCCCGGGTCCGCGATCATGGTGACAGTGCTTTCGTTCAATATCCTGGGCGACTGGCTCCGGGACCTGCTTGATCCACGCTTGAGCAACCAGGGTTAAGCTTCAAACCGTCAAGTCATAAACATTTTGCGACGAAACACGGAAAGCTGTTGCGTTTCCGCCTCGCTGGCTGTAATTTTATCGTAATACAATCTTACATTGTTACGCACTTGAGCAGCACGCAGTAAGTCCGGTCCAGCGTGATCGCACTCTCGGCACTACGCACTCATTTCTTCTGCCACGTCGCAGATCTGAGCCTTCCTACATCTTCAGAACTCCTCTTGCACCTTCCACGGCAGCATACCGCGGCGCAGGCTGCGGGAAGGCAAGCGTCCATCTTTGACCTCAAACCAGGAGCCAAGAATGTTATTCAGCCCCAAGCGCCTCAAGTCGTTACTCCCCCTAGCCCTCGTTCTGCTCCTGGGATCCGCTGTCTCTCAAGGTCAGACATTTCGCGGCGGCATCAACGGAAGCGTGACTGACTCCACGGGCGCTGTTGCTCCGGGGGCGCAAGTCGTCGCAACCGATGACGACACCGGCATCGTTCATACGACAGTGTCCTCGAGCGCCGGCGACTTTACGTTCTCCGACCTTCCGCTTGGCCACTACACCATCGTCGTAACTGCGGCGGGCTTTGCGACCGAGACGGTGAAGGCGATCCCAGTGTCGGCCGGCAGCGTCTATACGGCCGCAGTTCACCTCAGCATTGCAGGCAGCACGACCGAGGTAACGGTCTCCGCTTCAGCGCTAGCGCTGGACACCACGACCGTAACGCAAACGACTGTAGTCGGCGAGAAAGCGGTAGATTCGGTGCCGCTCAACGGGCGCGACTTCACGCAGCTCGTTGCGCTCACACCGGGATTTGCCGGATACTCCGCAGGTGGAGACGGTTCCTTGAACGGGACGCGGTTCGACCAGATCAACTGGCAGATCGATGGCATCGATAACAACGATCTCTGGGCTAATATCCCCGCCGTCAATCAGGGGGGCGTTCTTGGGATTGCGGGCATCATTCTTCCTATCGACGCCGTCGACCAGTTCTCCGTGCAGACGCAGGGCAATGCCGAAGCCGGTCGCAGCCCTGGCGGCATTGTCAATCTGGGACTCAAGTCCGGGACCAATCACATCCACGGCAGCGCTTACTATTTCAACCGTAACGAAGCCTACGCCAAGGCAACTCCCTTTCTAAGCTACGGCGCGACCAAGCTCAGGAATCGCAACTACAATCTCGGTGCTTCTCTTGGCGGTCCAGTACTGCATGACAAGCTCTTCTACTTCGCAGCATTCGAAAAGCAGGTCTTTCAAATCGGCCAATCCGGTCTTGCAACGGAGCCTTCCGCGGCGTATCAGCTTCAAGCGACTGCTCTGCTCGCGAAGTATGGTGTCGCTGTCAATCCAGTTTCACTGAACCTGCTCAATACCCTTTGGCCTGCCTACTCGCTCACCGGCCCCGCACAGGGCGAGAATTACGCCAGTCCCGACCCCGAGGCCGGACACAGCTACAACGGTCTGCTCAAGGTTGACTATGCAGTCAACTCAAAGAACAATCTTTCGTTCCACGGATTCCAGGGTGAAGGAAACCAGCAGGCGCCGGAAGGCTCGCAGCTCCTCTACTACTACGAAGTAGCTCCCATCCACGTTCAGAACTACGCAATTGTGTTGAACTCGACGATCTCGAACAGTCTCTCCAACCAACTGCTCCTGGGCGTCAACTATTTCAACCAGACCTTCAATGACAGTAAAAAGAATTTTGATCTTACCTCCACCGGCTTTGTCTCTGGCAGCACCTACGCTTCGGTAGCTCCACACTTCAGAATCTCTGGTTTCGATGCTGTCGGCATCGTCGCTCCTTCGGGTCGCAACGATATCGTCGGTCATATCACAGACACCGCATCACTCACCAAGGGCAAGCACGACCTTCGCTTCGGCGGTGAGTTCCGCCAGGGGCAGATCGACGCGTTCAATACAGGGAACTCGACAGGCCTCTTCCGTTTCAACGGCGGCTCTGGCCCATGGGCGGCTGATACAACGGTAGCGGACAACAACGTGAAATCGCTTGCTGACTTCCTCGCTGGGTATGTCCAAAGCGGCTCATCGCTTGCAACCGGCGACCCCAAGCGTCAGGTGTTCATCAACACGTTCGATGTGTTCGCTCAGGATGCCTGGCGCGTCTCGTCTAAATTGACCCTGAATTATGGCGTGCGTTACGACTATGAAGGTGCCCCACACGATCCTTTTAAGAACCTTTCCATCTTCCTGCCGAACCGCGGTTTTGTCTTCCAAGGCAGCGACATCAGCGCTCTGTACCCTGCGAACAAGACTGCGTTTAGCCCACGCGTCGGATTCTCCTATCAACCTGGCGACAAGGGCGACATTGTGGTCCGCGGAGGATTCGGTCTCTACTACGATCAACCCGTCACTTCCGCATTTTTGAACAACCATACCAGCAATAGCTCTCCAATTGGCGTACAGGCTAACCCCGCAGGCAACGATCCTTTCTTTACGATTACCAACGCTAACAAGGCCACTATTCAGGCCGGTGTACCGCTCTTCAACACGACCAGTCCTTGCAATGTCGCGATCGCATCGACCAGCCCTTGCGGTGCTTTCACCATCGATCAGAACTTCTCGACACCTTACGTCATGAGCTACAACCTGAACGCGCAGAAGAGCTTCGGGCCAAGGATCGTTGCGCAACTCGGCTACATCGGCAACGAATCTCGCAAGCTCCTGGCGACCCGCGACATCAACCAGGCCGCATTCAACACGACAGGCTCAGCGATCCAGTCTACTCGTCCCTTCTTTGCCGCTTATCCCAATCTGGGCAATATCAACCAGCTTGGCACTTTTGGAACTGGCAACTATAACTCGCTCCAGAGCACGCTTCGCATGTCCGACTACCACGGCATTACGACGCAGCTCAGCTACACATGGAGTCACGCGTTCGACGAGGTCTCTGTCTCACGCAGCACTCTTCCACAGGACAGCAACAACTTCAAGGGCGACTACGGCAAGACGGATCTCGACACGACCCACACCTTTTCTACCTATGTCACCTACTCGCTGCCGAGCACCACGCGAGGACCGAAGCTTCTCACCAACGGCTGGCAGATCAACAGTCTTATCAACCTACACAGCGGCCAGCCCTTCACCGTCTACAACAGCGAAGACACGAGCGGCACCGATGAAAACGCACAGCGGGTCAATCTCATCGGTAATCCCTTCGCCGGTGTCAGTCACACCTTCACTAAAGCGAGTGCGACAAACGGTGGAGCAACGGAACAGTGGGTCAATCCTGCGGCGTTTGCAGAACCTGCGGCCGGAACCCTGGGAACGATGCAGCGTAATGCTCTGCGCGGCCCTGGATACAGCGATGTGGACCTGTCGTTCTTCAAGACAACGCCGATTACAGAGCGCGTCAAGGTTCAGATCCGTATTGAGATGTTCAACCTGTTCAACCGGAACAACTTCGCTCCGCCAGTCAATACTCTAGGCGGCGGCTTCGGCACTCTGAACGACACCATCGGCGACTATTTCGGCGCCCCTGGTATCGGGCCCGGTGAGCCGTTCAACATGCAGCTTGGCGGCAAGGTAGTCTTCTAGCTCTCGCCCGAGGGGGAGAATAGCTTATGGCCTCTGATCTTTAGATCGGAGGCCATTCTTTTTGACTGTCTCATGAGATACAGAAGCTGGCGCTCAAAGAAGCGCCAGCTTTGACAGATCGTAGTTCAGTCACTTCGCGAACAGTGTGTCGAAGTCGTCGAAGCCTTTAAACTCGAGCGCATTGCCTGCGGGGTCGAGAAAGAACATCGTTCCCTGCTCTCCCACTTCGCCCTCGAACCGGATGTAAGGCTCAATGACAAACTTGACTCCCTGCTGCTTCAATCTCTCTGAGAAGGCGCGCCACTTCGCCATAGGAAGGACGACCCCGAAGTGCGGTATCGGAACGTCGTGTCCATCGACAGGATTACTGTGCTCCTTCGCGGCCGCGGGCGCCTGGTGTTTGATGTGGGCGACGATCTGATGGCCGAACAGATTGAAGTCGATCCACTGCGCTGCGCTGCGGCCTTCAGGACACTCGAGGACGGTCCCATAGAAGTGGCGCGCCGCCCCCAGGTCGTCGACAGGAAAGGCAATGTGAAAAGGGGTCAATTCCATCTTGTCTAATCTCCTTACAATCTCCATTGTAGGTGATCTTGCTCGAGCTTCGCTTATAGCAGCATCAATCTTTGGACCTTGCGCCACTTGATCGCGACATCGACAATGAACGAGTAGCACGTGAAGGAGCACATCTCTTGCAAGTGAACTGCAGTCCGCTTCTGTCAGCCGGCACGGCTGTTATCGCAGACGTCTTTGACTCGATGAAGATCGTTCCGCCGGTGCTCGACAACGCCCTCAAGCCTGTCGGGGCAGACACCGCGTTTGCGGGCCCTGCCTACACGATCACCGGCGAATCCATCCATTGGGTGGGCGGCGACCGCGCGAAGCTTGCGGCGATCGACGCAATGCCGAGAGGTGTGGTCGCGCTCTGGGCCAGCAATGACGCTAAGGGGGTCTGCTGCTTCGGCGACCTCTTGGCCAGCGCCATGAGATCTCGCGGGTGCATTGCGGCGGTCGTAGATGGCGGTGTTCGCGATGCGGCCTTCCTGAAAGAGTGCGGCATGCCCGTTGTGTCTCGCTACGTAACTCCCGCTCAAGGCATCGGCCGCTGGCGTGTCACTGCATCGCAGAGCGCCGTAAAGGTGCGAGGGGCTCTTACAGAGTGGATCAAGGTTCAGCCAGGCGATATCGTTGTGGGAGACGCGGACGGCGTCATCGTGATTCCTCAGGATTTGGTCACCACCATCATGGAAAAGGTCATCGTATGGTCAAACTCCGAGACCATTGCACGCGACGAGATACAGAATGGTCTTCCGCTTCTGGCCGCGCTTGAAAAGTATGGGCACCTGTAAAGAAGGACACATTGGCGACGAACACTCAAGTTGATCCGGCCCTCGAAGAACTCGAACGAAGAATCCGCCTGCTCCTTCCTGAGGAATACCAGGACTGCTACCAGGAGGTTCAGCCCGTCTCCATGGGCTCGGCAGGACTGAAGTATGGTGACGACGGGCGTGTCGCATGGAACGAGATCTGGGGCTCGTTCTGCGACCTGGCCATGGCCGGAGGTCCTCCTCATCGCGGCACACTCCTTGAACCCGGCTCTCAAAAAGAGATAGAAGCTCAGCCCGGTCGCTATCAGCAGGTCGTCGATGAAATCTGCCGCGGGATTTCTATGGTCACACGCCTCGTGGCAGAAGAATCTCACATGCCGGGGTGGATCAGCGTTTACTGCAAGACCCATGCAATGGCAGGCTGGCTCGCCCGCGCTATCACTATAGAAAACGTTTCGGTCCGGTTCGACGGACACGTCCTCAGCCTCCCCGCAGGTCCCTCTTACCGTAACGAGAAAGAGACCAAGAACGTTATCACTGCCCTCGCAAAGACATGCCACTACTGGCTGGAACACACCTCTTCTTCCCGGCAACAAGCAATCGCCAATCTCTTTATCAGGATGGAGTTGGAATCGCCTCTCGTACAGCCTGCGCTTCCTGTGCGTGATCTTTCTGCGGCCGACATCAAGATGATCGAAGAGCACCTGGCGAGAGCCACCGCCGGCCAGATTTGCCTCGACGAGTCAAGCTATATGTACGCAGGCTGGCTTGGCCTCGAGTGCTCATCCTTGAACGCCGCCATCCGCATGATGCGACTTACGGTTGCCGAAAATGTTCTGGCCCGCCGTGAAGGAACAACACTCTTCGTGCCGATCAGGCCAGAGAGTGACTTATCCAGCAAGAGAATCTGGCAATGCATTGAGCAAGCACATCGTCTTCAACGCCTTGACTGATAAGGACGTGACTTTCATCAGTCACACCGTGGAGCGAAGAAACCCGCTCTGCAAGCAAGGTGTGGAACGGGTGCGTCCGTGACATGCTTGAGACTTCGAGTCGAGCCTGTTTCGAGATTGAACCGTCAGAAGCTGCCTGCGACGACAGCTTCACGAAGCGCGGCCTGGTTCTCGATCTCACCTTGGTGCTGATGGAAGTCGGCTTCTGACAAGCTGAGATCAGCGAACGCGTAAACAGCAGGATATTACTGCTGACCGCGGCACCTTTTAGAAGGATGAATTTGGTGGACCTGATCGGGATCGAACCGATGACCTCTTCCATGCCATGGAATGTCACAAATGCCAAAACGTTGACGTTACAGCACTTACGAGTCGGCAGAATCGGCAAAACCGGCCTAATCGGCACTGGTTGCTGCCAAAATGCTGCCAAACCAAGCGGGCCAAAGGGGCTGATCGTGTGGGGTCAGCCCATCACCTCCGTACCTCGTACGATGGGACGCTAGCTTCCGAGTCTTGGGTGGGTGGACTTGCTATTGTTCAGTCCTCGTCAACGCCTTGATCATCACTCTCATGAGAACGGATTTCTAAGAATCGATCGATGCTCCCGTGAAGCATGACAAGGTCTCTTCAAAATGAATACACTTGCCAGCCGGTGAATCTTCGCGACCAGACGGACAGGTATAGGTCATCCTTAGCCCATCCCTTGAACGGCAGCTTTCACCCTTTGCTTCCCTGATCGATGATGGCAAGGAAGCACTCATATGCTCTTGCAGCACTTTGAGTACTGTGGAAGGTCCGATGCGCTTCAACGAACGCCACGGCCCAGGTAGCGGCGATGAGTGAGCCAGCCAGACTGGCGCCAGGGTTCGGTGAACGCGGACCTGCAGCTTTCGCCAGTGCATTTGCCAGTAAATCACTCAGTTCGTCACGCATTGCCATCGCTCGAGCCAGTAACGCTTCGCTGCCCAGTACCTTTCCACAAACCTTTCCCTTTCCCCCTCGCAAAAGAGAATATACGGTCGCTGTTCCGCGACTGCCTGATGAGCGAACAGTATCAATGCGGTGTCAGTGAGTGCATCGGCGATTTTGCGCTCGGGGAAAACCAAACATGACGAAAAGAGCGTCCGCCATGACAAATTCTTACTCCCGGCACTGACAAATGTTAAACGCACAAAGCAGCCAGCCACGAAGGGCTGACCCGCTCGATGGCCCAGGTGAGCCTTTAGATTTCGCCTTTGTGCCCTTGTAGAGCCTTACAAAGGCTCCAGACTCAACGGAAGCCGTCGCGAAACACCCTTAGAAGGAGAGAGAAGTGTCAGCTCTCACTGCTGATTTGCGTTGTGTCCGGCTCTGCTCACCCGGGGCTTACCTACGGCTTGAGCCGGATGATGGAAAACCATAAAGTCCGGTTCTTAGGGGAGGTGGCGGCAGCGATGCCGCCTCCTCACCCGACGAGAAACCGAAGGGGTGTTTCCCGACGCGATTTAGCGGCCTGTCAAGGCCACGGATTCGGTCCGTGGCCGATCTAGAATGCAGGGGCCTAGGCTGCTTTCTTTCGCGAGTTCACACCGGCACACATGATGCATAACAGATTTCCTCCTGCCTCTTTATGCATTCCTGATTGGTTGTTGTATTTGATGAATGTAGGAGCGCCGCATGTGGCGAATACGCCGCCCTAGCCATGGCCATCTGTCTCTTACACTCGTCGCATCAGCAACTGACCACTTGGGCCGGAATATCGAACGATGTCGTCGACCGGCTAAGAACCAAGCCAGACACTCACTACTGGGTACTGCGCCAACGGCATGCGCGCCCTCGAGAACTTTCAGTTATGCGCTATGACCTCAATTTGTCCGCGCAGCATGCTCGAACTCGGTGCCTCGTTGCAGCGACTAGCTTCGTGAGCTGGAGGACGGATGCTCATCGCGAGACTTCGGAGCCGGTAATCTTCTCTCCAAGTTCAGGAACGGTATTCGGCATTGCCGCCTTTTGCCTTGCCTCTCCTACCAGAGGCACGTCGTTCAACATCATTAGCACGCCTGCAAATCCCTTGTTGTCGGCCTTCTTCAGCTCACAACCCGTTGTGATCGCATTGAAGGACATGAGGCGGTGGTTGGATCCGCGCCTAGAAGTTGAGGAGGTTCGCGATCTGATCAAGCCGTTATCGGCGTTCGAGCTGAAGCACTGGATGGCAATGCCGGAAGGTAAGCGGCCCGAGTTCAAGGTTTGACTGTGGTTCGCCACGTCGGGGAAATGCACCGGAATATTCCACGTAAGCGTCCCACAGCGGTGTAAACTGCCGGTCGAAGTACATGCTAGCCTGCCGGTCGCATTGTGTCTCGACAATTCCGTCGGTTTGTCGACTCCTCAGGAGCTTTTCGCCAAATCCGCGACGAAACGATGATGTGTGAAGAGTAGTCGGGTCGAAGGAGACTTCATTTCGATCGAATCGTCTGAAAGCGGACAGAGTAACCGAGACCGATCGAGTGAGCGGGAACTGCAGCCGAAAGTCCGAAATTGCAATGAAATTCAAATTGCTGATGTGGAGTGGGCTTGTATGCGGTACCGAAGTCGATCGTGTGCTGTGGTCCGCCGCGCTGGGGAAATGCACCAGAGTATTCCACGTAAGCGTCCCACGGCTGTGTAAGCTGCCGGTCGAAGTACACGCTGGCCTAACCGGTCGTATTGTGTCCGGACGATTCCGTCGGCCACATAACGGAGAACTGTCCGGCAGCCGTCCAGCTCTGTGTTAGGGAACGCGACCAAGGCAACTGAACCGTCGGATCATAGCCATGACTAGATATCAGGTTCGCTCCAGTTGGAAGGCTTACCGAGGGTATGAGCGAAAGATCGAATCCCCGCACTGGTACAAGTTGTTGTTTGAAGCCGAGGCTTAGATCCCCAGCCCCACTGGCAAAGCCGGCTCCGGTGTCGACGTCGAAGAAGTAATCCGGGGCCGAAAGACGAAGCTCCGTCTTGTTGGTATTCCTAAGCGCACCGATGTCTCGGGAAGGTCGTAGCTTCGTTGACCTCCGTTGCTTGTCTGCTGAAAGCCATTTTCGAACTGAGCGCTTCCACAAGGGACAACAATGCTTGAATTCGTGATCTGCGGACGATCTGTCGCAATCGGACTTTGCGCACCGGCACCGCATGTCTGAGCCTTCGCCTGGAGGGTGAACTGCCCTGCGGCGACCGAAAGCGAGAGCACCAAGACACAACGCACCATTGCAGAGGCCTGCCTTATAGATACCAGGGGATGTTGATGACCATGATGCGCTGATTGCCGCGCACCAGAAGAAGCAGTTTCAGCAGTTGCGCGCGCTGATTGTGGAGAGGCGCCTGCCACCAGTGTTTGACGACCAGTTCGGGAACGAGAATGGCGATCTGGCGATCCGGATGATCGTGTTCGACCTGAAGGATGTGCTCTACCAGAGGCATTAGAACAAAGCGATACGGTGAGGGTACGACGACCAGCATCGGAACCGCTCTGCCCGATTTCGCTATTGGCGCAATTACATTACGCTGCCACATTGCATCCACCTCGTCACGGCAGTCTTCGGCGTCCACATGGACCGCTTCGACATGGTCGCTTAGCTTCATGGCGAAGCGGAGGCCCTTCTCGGTGATGCGGGACCAGCGGTCGAGGGGGACAATGACCAGCGGCTCGGCGAGATTGTCGACCCGTATAGGACTGTCGATGAGGGTTGCCTTCTCGACGCCAGCATAGTGACGTTTGACCGCGAGCATGAGCACGATCAGTGCGGGGATAAGGATCGCGGTAATCCACGCACCGGCGGTAAACTTGGCCACCGATACCACCACCAGGGTGATGCCAGTCGCGGCGGCTCCGATGCCGTTGACAATCATGCGATAGGAAGCGCCCTTGGCGCCTTGCTTCTTCCAATACATGACCATTCCGGCCTGAGAGAGAGTGAAGGCCAGGAATGCTCCGATTGCAAACAGAGGGATGAGACGATCGGTGATGCCGCCGAAGGCGATGAGCAGCGCGGCGGTGAAGCCGACGAGTGCGACGATTCCATGCGAGTAGAGAAGGCGGCGGCCTCGAATTTTGAAGACATGCGGCAGGTAATCGTGGATCGCGATTGCGCGGGTCAGGCGGGGGAAGTCGGCATAGGAGGTATTGGCCGATAGCGCAAGCACCGCAAGAATGGATGCACTACCGACGTAATAGAACCAGCCGCGTCCCATGACGGCAGAGATGAGTTGGGAGAGGATGCTCTGGTACCCAGCGCTGGTGGGATCGGTGGCGCCGATGTTGTAGGCGCGGCAGAGTAAGGCGATGCCGCCGAGGAAGAGCATCAGCAGCACGATGATGATGGTGAGTGTTCGTTTTGCGTTGCGCTGCGTGGGCTCGCGGAAGGCGCCGACACCGTTCGAGACGGCTTCGACGCCGGTCATGGCGGTGCACCCGCTGGAAAAGACTTTGGCAAGTAACCAAAGGGTGAGCATCGAGGTCGCAACCGGCAGATGCGGCGGAGCAATAACCGGGATGGGATGGCCGTGCGAGGTGAAGACGCGAAAGGCTCCCAACCCAATGACAAAGAGCAGAGTGCCGATGAACATGTAAGTCGGGATCAGGAAGGCGACGCCTGTATCTTTGGTCCCTCGCATGTTGATAAGCGTGAGAATGGCAAGGATGAGAAGGCAAAACGCAAGAGTGTGCGGGAGTAACGATGGAAACGCTGAGGTGAGGGCTTCCACGCCAGCGGAAATGCCCACGGCAGCGTTGAGGATGTAGTCGATCATCAGGGCGGCTGCCGCGAAAAGGCCCGCGATTTCACCCAGGTTTTCGTTGGCGACGGTATAGCTGCCACCGCCGTTGGGGTAGGCGTCGATGGTCTGGCAGTAGGAGAAGAAGACGATGGCCAAAAGCCCGATGATGGCGAAACTGATGGGGACGATGTGCGCGATACCCGCGGCGCCGAGCGGTATGAGTAGGGTGAGGGCCGCCTCCGGGCCGTAGGCGGCGGAGCTCAGAGCGTCGAGACCGAAGACTGGGATCCCAGAGATCGGGCCGATATGCTCACCGCGCTCTTCAGACGTGGCAAGAGGCTTACCGGCGATTAACTGGAAGAAAGACATGTACTCTCCGGCATTCGCAAGTAGGAGCGAACGCAAACTTTAACAAAGTAAGCTGCTACTCATAAGGAACTCATAAAGCCAAGGCGCTTTCCGCTTTGCGCCAAGCGGCTGCGATGTCTTCGCGATCCGTCGTAACTAAGGGTCTGCTGTTGGCAGTTTCCAAAACGGCGACTGCCTGCACCAGCAATGCCTCGCGGTCTTCCGTGTGTTGCATGTGGAACGAGAGACGTCCGATAGTTGATAGAAGACGGATGAGTACGGCGGGATTGTCCGCTGCGGCTTGGCGAATCTGGTCGAATGCCTGCTTGACCAGCCGTGGAAAAAGAAGCGGCCGTATCTGCAAGCGCAGTTCTCCACCCGAGTCATACCAACTTCCATTGATCTCCGGCGCCTCGGCAAGAATGGTGAGGGCCTCACCCAGCAGATCGACGCTAGCGACGCCTGTGAAGGTGTCGTTGACAGCGGGGCTGAGCGCACGGATGGCAATCTCTACAATTTGCGCGATCCCGAACTCGAGGTCTTGAGCCAATACCCGGTGCCGACCCAACTCAATTCCCCGGTCTACCAGCGGTCCGAGAATTGGCAGTGCAGACATCGGCGAGATCGTCGCAATTGGTTCGCCTTGCAGAACAAATTGCCCCGGTCTAAATGGAATGGAAATCTTCGCATTTGCTGCGACCGCGGCGCTAACAAGCATGCGATGATCGGTTTCCTGAAGGTAACCGCTCGTGCTGCTAGGGACCGTGGCATCGCCGCCTAAGTGAGTTTGAGCCCCGGAAGGCGTGGCAAGAACTTTGCGATACGCTCCCCTGTCGGCTTTACCGGCGACGGCTACCGCCCGGCGAAGATCGTCAACGATGCGCCCGATGGCATCCGGGTTCTGAATCAAGACTGCAACACGGTGACTGTAAAAGACGAGAAAGCCGAAGGCTCCCAGAACAAGGAACCAGCTGGTAATGAGCGACACTTGAGGAATGAAAGAACTGTGACTGTCCTGGTGAGTGACAAGAAACACCAGAAAGACATAGATGAAGGCACCCATAAAGATGCCGATACACGTTTGAGTCACCCAGTCCTGCACGAATCGGTAGAGCAGCCGCGGGCCAAATAGATTAGCCACCATCGATAGAACGAGCAGGGCCACCGAGAAGATCAGCGCGAGCACCGTACTGACGCAGCCCAGCATGGCACTGAGAATGGCACGCGCGTCGTCGATGCTGCCCATCGAGAACCAATCGGGGATATGGATGACGTGATATGCCGCGAGCATATCCGGGACCATGGTAATGGCGAACAGGAGCACGGCGGCCAATCACATCTTGAGCGGCACGACCCAAAGGTTGACATTTGATTTCGGGGACATGAAACGGAAAGCGGCCATACGGGTACTCTAAATCGCTTTCCGCAACGTCTCGGCTGAATAGCCCGTCATCGATGCTTGAACACGAAAGAGTTCAAACACCGCAAACTGCAAGATCCGCACAGCATCTGCGTTCCGATTTCGATCACGGCGCTTATGCCTTGCTTATGACTTCGGGTCTTTACTCGAAGTGTCGGTTGTTTTCGACACAAAGGTGATTCGAAATGAAAGATACGAGAGGCCCTCTAAACATCTCAGCTGTTTCAAAAGCCCTTAGGGCTTTTCTCTGCCTCCTGCTGTTCTGCGCATGGAGTCCGGTCTATGGTCAATCCACGTTTGGCAGCGTGAGAGGAACGGTGCTGGACTCGACCGGCGCGGCGATTCCCGGAACGGAGATCGTGCTTCACAGTGTGGACGAGAATACCGACCGCATGATCACGGACGATGCCTCGGGCAACTTTGTCTTTGAAAACGTGAAGGCAGGCGCGTACACGCTGAAGGCCCATGCGGCCGGTTTTGCCGACACCGTTGTGTCGGGGATCGCCGTGCAGGCGCGGCAGGACCTGCGGCTGTCGGCGACGCTTAGCGTTGCGTCTCAGGCAACCACGGTGGAGGTATCTGCGGGAGGCGGCGAAGAAATCAACACTGAGAACGCCACAATTGGCGACTCAAAGACGAACATCGAGATGACGCAGCTGCCGCTGAATAATCGCGCGACAACGACGAGTCCCCTCGGGGCATTGGCGTTGTCTCCGAATGTGCAGACCGACAGCTCAGGCAACATCGCGCTCGGCGGCGCGAGTTCGTCGATGGTGAACTTTTCAGTTGATGGCATCTCGACCAGCAACGTGCGGCAGAATGGTGCGCTGCAGGATGCGTATCCCTCACAGGAGGGCATCGCCGCGGTCAGAGTGACGTCCTTCAACAACAGCGCGGAGTTCTCGCAGGTCGGCGATGTGACGTTCACGACGAAGAACGGCACGAATAAACTTCACGGCAGCGTGTTTGAGTACCTACAGAACCAAGCGCTTGATGCGAACCCGTACGGCTTCAGCAGCAAGGCGCCCAAGAAGTTCAACACGTTCGGCTTTTCTTTGGATGGGCCGGTCATGATTCCGCGGTTGTACGACGGACGCAACCGGACGTTCTTCTTTGCGGACTATGAGGGCAATCGCCGCAGCACATCGGTGCTGCAGCAGTTCGTTGTTCCGACCGTGGCCGACCGCACCGGCAATCTGTCCGACATCGGCGGAGGCACGATTCCGGCCAACCAGATCAATGCGACGGCGAAGGCGGTACTGGCGTACTATCCGCTGCCGAACGTTCCGGGTGCGCAGAATCAGGCAGCGAACATCAATTACAACAACTTCCAATCTACGCCTGCGCGCACGGATGGAGCAGACATTCGCGTCGATCAGACGATCACGTCGAAGCAGACGGCTTATGCCCGATTCAGCCGGAAGAACATTACTTCAAGCTTCGCCAATCCGTTTCTCCCAGACGATGTGGACTCCACACATAACCGCAGCCTGCTCGTGTCGCATACCTACGTGATCACGCCGAAGCTATTGAATGAGTTCCGCTATGGCTTCACGAACGTGACGACGAACGTCAACTTTCCGATCCAAGGAGCGGTTGCGCTGCAACAGTTGAACCTGACGGGTGTGGATATCAGTCAGCATCCGACGACTGCTGCCTTCCCGACGTTCAACTTCACTGCGGGAACACCGTTTACGACGATAGGCCGCGACAAGGCGGGCACTACGCAGTCGAAGACGACGCAGTTCAGCGATAACCTTACGTTCACCGTGGGCAAGCATTCCCTGAAGGGCGGCGTGGACATTCGCCGCGTGCGCTACTTCGACCTGGAGAGCTTTGCGCCCCAGTTCGCGTCGGATGACTTTGGTGCTTTTATCTTCCAACCGACGTTTGGTCAAGGCCCGAATGACCGCTTCACCGGCAGTGCCTTCGGCGACTTTCTCGAGGGCGCGCCGACGACGCTTTACTTCGCGGTGTCGAGTCCGGACGTTGGTGGAACGGCAACACAGTTCAGCGCGTTCGTACAGGATGAATATCAGCTGAATAGCCGCCTGACCTTAAACTACGGTCTACGCTGGCAGGTATTGCCGGGCTTTCAGGAGGACGGCGGCAACCTTGCCAACTTCGACCAGCGCAACAACTCAATCGTTGTGCCGGATAACCTCGCCGGCTATCTCGCCAGCCAGAATATCGTCTCGTCGAACGTGGCTTTCCAGCAGTCGTTCAACGCGTGCAACCTGAACAACAAGTCCGTGCCCTGCACCAAGTATGTGACTGCGAGCGCGGACGGTCTGCCTCAGAGCCTGCGCAATACCTACAAAGGCAACTTCCAGCCGCGCATTTCGGTGGCGTACCGTCCGTTCAACGACACGAAGACGGTGGTGCGGGCGGGCTTCGGCATCTATACGATGACGAACCTAGGGCCGCTCTCGTTCAACAATAGCGGCAATCCGACCTCGAACCTGCACACGTATTCGAACTCGAACACGGGCGGCGCGAATACGCCGTCGATCCAGTTCCCAAAGACTGCGCCCGTCAGCACGAGTGCGCAGATCGGCGGCGGTGGGCTGGACCAAGGCGTCGATCCGAACTTCCGCGACCCGCAGGCGAACCAGTGGAACGTGACGGTTGAGCGCGAGGTTGGGACGGCTACGTCTCTGCGTGCGAGCTACCTGGGCATGCACTCCTATCGTCTGAGTATTACCGAGGATTTGAACCAGATCCCCGCGAGCAAGACGCCGTATAACTCCGGCCCGACGGCTGGCGTATATGTGGATTCGCGGGCGCCTTATCAGAACTGGACGACGCTTCTCAGCACGTTCAATGCGGGCGAGGCAAACTACCATGCGTTCGAGTTGCAGGCGACGCACCGGATGCAGCATGGCCTTTATGTGGACGCCAACTATACCTATGCAAAAAATGTCGCTGACAACCAGGGCGACAACCCCGGTGCTTTCGCCGGGGAGGTGAACTACGGCCTGCCGATCGCCGACCGCTTCAACATCAAGCAGGATCTTGGCAATGTAGAAGGAACTAGGCGTCATCGCATGTTGTTGACCGGGGTATATCAGCTTCCAGTCGGCAAGGGCCGTCACTTCTTGAACGCGAGTCGTGTTGCCGATGCGTTCATCGGCGGATGGGATGTGACGACGATCACGCTGTTGGAGACCGGGCCATGGCTGACGCCTAGCATCAGCCCATCAGCGGACCAGTCGAACACGAACGTGGTCAATCGGAGTGCCCTGCTGCGCCCCGACCAGACGTCATCTAACCCGTATGCCGGCCAGTCGCGGGCGTCCTACTTCAATTTGGCGGCGTTCGCCCCGACGCCGGCGAACGCTGGGCGGTTCGGAAATGCCGGTGTTGGGATACTGCAAGGGCCGGGGACGGCCGCAGTCAGCCTCGGCGTGGCGAAGCAGTTCCAAATCACAGAGAAGCTCCATGCGAGATTCGAAACGACGTTCACGAATGTTCTGAACCACACGAACTTCGCTCCGCCAGTAACGGCGATCGACAACTCGCTGTTCGGGCAATTGACCGGGCCGCAAACCGCGGAAGGTGCGGGCAACCGGACAGGACAGGCGGCACTGCGGCTGGACTTCTGATTATGACTGCGCAGAGTTCGGAAGACGAGACCAACGTCTCGTCTTCCGGGACTATCGGCCGTGGACTGAACACAGACTGGCGTTCAACGAGTAGCGCAAAGATGGCAAAACACGTTCGCGAGTTTCTTCCGGGCCAACGTGCTCAATCGGACTTCACCGCTGTGACGGTCGGCGAATTGCAGCACATACAGTTTCAGCGATGGGCGGAAACTATGTCCATGGGTCGGTTTGAGGAGGGATGGCAGATCAACGATAGACTCGGGTGTCATTGGCCGTCAGCGCATCGACTCTGGGATGGACAAGGGATCAATGATCTCAACATCACGGCTTGCTTGCGCCATGGCCTTGGTGATGCTGTGCAAATGCTTCGGTACGCTCCTCTGATCTCTCGACTTGGGGGAAGTGTCCGCTATGAGGTGCCTGAACCATTGAAGCCCTTGCTGGCGTACTTCGACGGTGTGCTTGATTGCAGCAATTCGCAAATATCGCCCGGTACTGCGATCGAGATGTTGGAGCTGCCATATCTTTTTCGGACGCAGTTAACAGATTTACCATTGCTGACACGGTACCTGGTGTTGCCGGACACGCTGATCAACCACTGCCGCAATCTTATGGGCCCGACAAGACGGCGCCGTATCGGTTTGGTCTGGGCGGGCGGGGAGTGGGATCGCGAGCGGTGGGTACAGTTTGCAATGCTGGATCCTCTCATCAGGGATAAGCGCTTTGAGTGGTGGAATCTCCAGGGCGGTTCCGCTTTATCCGAGGGATTGGGTTCGCCTTTGAGAACCACTTCGGGCATGCTCGGCGGCGGCCTGATTGAATTGGCGGCAACGATGGCCAACCTTGATTTAGTCATTACGATTGATACCCTTGCCGCCCACATGGCCGGGGCAATCGGCATCCCCACATGGCTCATGCTGAAGTGTGAGGGCGACTGGAGGTGGATGAAAGGGAGGTCCGACAGCCCTTGGTACCCCTCGCTGCGCATCTTTCGGCAGCTGACTTCGGGAAATTGGAAAAGCGTGATTGAGCAGATACATCAAGCACTGAACGGTCTTTGATGACAACGTCTAACAGTGCCCGTCTGCTCCTGAGTAATCCAAGCGGTGCGCCTGCTGCACTTCTTAGCAAAGCTGTCTCGAATGGTGGCAAATCATGCCTAGCGGAACGCTTTGGAGTTCATATACCGCGGAAGGTTGGCATATTCATGAATCTATGGGGAAACCCCGTCCACACAGGCCGTAAGGGCTAGTCCACCCCAACTAATGAAGCAGGTGTGGCTGCATAGGTTGCTCCCGCAACATCCAGCCCTCCATGCTGAGACGCCTTGACATAGTTCCTAAACAGTAACCGCACTCCGAGAACAACTGCCGTTGCTATAAGAACAATGATCAGGCCCACAACCAAGCGCCGAATTATCTTCCTCCTTGCGTGCTTTTGGAGATCTTCCTTCGCCCGGAGGAAACGATTTGTCACACTGCGCCGCAAAGACGCTTCATCGTGTCCGATTGTCACCCTTGCACTCCCGAAGGTCTAGCACCTGATAGTGCTTGTTCCCACATCAGGGAGGCATAAAGCCGCCTATTAGACGTTCGCGCAGAACTCGATTTCCACGGTCAGTGACGACGGAGCGTGAATGTGAATACGGAGCCCTGGCCCAGTTGACTGGTGACCCCGATCGTTCCGCCATGAGCTTCTACGATTGTGCGGCAAATTGCGAGGCCTACCCCGCTTTCAGAAGAGTGCTCCTTGCCGGGAGCCCGAAGGAACCGGTCGAAAATCATCGCCTGCTCTAAAGGTTCTATGCCTGCACCTCGATCGGCAACGCTACAGGCGACGAAGAGACCACGTCTATCCCCGATGATAGTGATCGCGCTACCGGCATCCGAGTACCTCACGGCGTCAAGAGCAGGTTCCCCAAGAGCTTCTGAATCCACCCGATATCCACTTCCACCAGTGGAAGGTTGGGGGCGAAGTTGACTGTGACGGGGTGACCATCGAGAGCGGCGCGGTTGAATTCGATTGCGTCTTCTACGATCTTTTCGAGTCGCTGCGGTGCAAACGACATATGGACTTCCTGCGTATCGAACTTCGCCGTTTCCACTACTTGTGCCATTAGAAGACTAAGACGATTGCTCTCGTGATGGACGGCGGTCAGGAGTTCCTGGGTAGCCTGCGTGCCACAACCCTCGTCTATCAAGGTCTGGACGGATGTGTTGATGAAATTAAGCGGGTCTCCGAGGTCGTGGGTTATTGAGTCCAGCATCAGACTACGAGACGATCGTTTTCCTTTGCGGCGTCTGCGCGGGTCACTTCCTCTATCGCCGTAGAGCGATCCAATGAAATGGAAACGAGGCCGCCAAGAGCCTCAAGGCTCTGATGCGAGAGTCTTGTACCTCGGAGTATGAGCACACCTCGGGGGCGAACGCCGGTACGTAATGGGATCATGGCTTCCTCCTCACCGGCGGAGGAGATGATCCCGGGAGAGTGAGACAGCTCTTTCAACTCGCTGGTTGATAACTGTGCAGTCCAGTCTCCACCGGAGCGGTATATACGATTCCCATCCAAGAGATAGAACAGAACAGCCCGGCACCGGTTGCCATTGCAACCGAGGTAGGAATAGTGTTGGTGAGCTCGACGAGCTCGTCAGTCTGTAGGAGCGCCCGACTGAGGCGATAAAGTATTTCAAGCTCGGCTTGGCGGTTGTGAGCTTCTGTCGATTCCTCGCGGATACGATTGGACATTCGGCTCGCGACGATGGAAGTGACAAGGAAAACGACAAGTGCCAAGATATTCTGGGGGTCGGAGATGGTGAAATGACCGACGGGTGGGAGAAAAAAATAGTTGTAGCAGGCACCGGCCGCAAACGACGTGATCACGGCGTAGCGCATCCCCCCTTCGCCGCCAGAAACAGAATGAATAATAATAGTGTCAGCGCTACGGTGGTGCTGTTTGCATTGAGAAGGCATTGATAAAAGATCACAACCCCAGCGAGGCCGGCGGCAGCACCAGTCCAACGGGCGAACTCGACGACGAGTTTAGAGTGCACCTTGAGATTCTACGATGGCGAAGGAACTCGAACCACCCAAGAGATTGCCCGAGGACTGGCTCCGCAAAGCTGAAGATGCGGAACGTCAGCGCGGACGTTTCAAGGTCTTTCTCGGATATGCGCCGGGCGTAGGTAAGACGTTCAGCATGCTGAGCGAGGGTGCGCGAAGAAGAAGCCGAGGCGAGGACGTCGTCATCGGTGTAGTCGAGACACACGGACGAGCGGGGACCGCTTCTGCGGCGGAAACACTAGAGAAGATTCCACTGAAGGAGCTGCAATACCGGGGTGGGTGCTTTACGGAGATGGATGTAGACGCGGTTCTTGCACGTCGGCCGGCAGTCGCGCTCGTCGACGAGTTGGCACACACAAACATTGAAGGCAGTCGCTTTGCAAAGCGGTATGAAGACGTGTTTGCGCTGCTCAATGCAAAGATCGATGTCGTGACTACGCTCAACGTCCAGCATATTGAGAGTTGTACGCCTCGGGTGCAGGCTTTGACAGGCATCACGGTGCGTGAGACAGTGCCGGATTGGGTGCTCGACCGTGCAGACGAGATTGTTATGAGCGATCTGACCCCCGAAGCGCTCGCGACCAGAATGCGGCGCGGAGACATCTACCCAATGGAGCGAACGGAGCGGGCGCTCTCAAATTTTTCCGCAAAGGCAACCTCATCGCATTGCGTGAAATGGCTCTACAGCGGGTGACACGAGCTGTAGATCGGACGCTCGACGATCATGTTCGACTGAAACAGCTTGGCTCTCACTGGACAGTCTCTGAGAAAATCGCGGTATGCGTGAGCGCCAGTCCGGGGTCCAGAGATTTGATCGCGCGCGGAGCACGCCTAGCGAAGGGGATGGATGCTGAACTCTATGTTTTGCATCTAGACGCCGAACAGGACCTTGCGCAAGATGCTGCCCGAATCCTCGAAGACAACCTACAGTTTGCGGAGAACCTTGGAGCCACAGTCGTTCATTTACAAGGGAAGAATGTGGTCGACGCAACAGCCGACTTCGCCAAGAAGCAGCGGATCACGCAGGCCATTTTTGGCGGTTCTGAATTGGTAGGCCTTAAGAAATTCCTTTACTTTTGGGGTATTGCGCGTTTCAAAGCTGCTGCCCCCAAGTTGACCTGCACATTGTGACCCGGGATACGCCATAGAGAAGTTTACGGCGCTACTACCGTAGACTCTCGGGCTTCGACTGCGAGCGTCGCACAAAACCTCTGATGCGCGCCTGAAGTTCAGGCATGCTGAATGGTTTGACAACGTAACCGTCCGCTCCCGCATCGAGCGCTTCGATCATAGCTGTGGGACTTTTTTCCGCTGATAAGACGATGATCGGCACCTTAGATCGCTGGCGCACCTTCGTACAGAAAGCAGGTCCGTTCATTGATGGCATGTTGATATCGGTGAGAATCAGGTCTGGCGTCCACCGATCCACTGCGAGCAACCCTTCAACCCCATCACTAGCCACGTGAACCCCGTGACCCGCTCCGGCCAGGGCGATTCGTAGAACACGGGATGTATTGCGATCATCTTCCACAATCAGGATCTTCACAGTCCTATCCCTCGCTCGGTGAATCGACTGTGTTCCCTTGAAAAGGGGCGGCTCCGCGAGTCCCTTCCACAGCGCGATTCAGTGCAAGTAGACATCGATGCTCATAAGGAAGGCATCTGGAAGCACTCCTCATTTCGGAGTGGTCGAGACGCAACGACGCTTTCCTTACGAAGTCCTTATGGGATAAACAGTATGATTCGCTTGTACATGGTGTCAGCTTTTATTCCCGTTGAGCAAAAGGATCTTCAAAGCGGCCGCCATGGAGGGATAAGCATGAGAAGGCCGCGAGGAATCCGTCGCCACCTTACTCCACCCCTGGAGGGTGGAACGCGCGCCAAGCGAGTGGCTCTTTCCGCCTTGCTCGTCGTGTGCGTCGTCTCGGTCGCGGCGGTAACTTATATCCTCCACGGCAATCTCTCCACTGCGGGTTTTCTCCAGATATTTCTCGTCCTGCTCGTTGCGATGCGATTTGGCTTTTTCCAGGCGACTGTCGTCTCCATTAGCTCTTTCCTGTGCTTAAACTTTCTGTTTACCGAGCCTGTCTTCACCTTCGTGGTGGCGGACCCGCAGAACTGGGTCGCCCTTTTCACATTTGAAGGCACCGCACTACTCGTCAGCCGGCTTTCATCGAAGGTCCGCATCCACGCCGCTGAGGTGGAAACGCAACGGACGCGGGCGGTCAAGCTTTATGAACTGAGCCGTGCCATCCTGCTGATTGACCAGCGTCGTTCAACCAGCGATCAAATTCGAAGTCTGATTCGCGAGATTTTCGAGGTAGACGAAGTGGAGATCTGGATCGTTACGGAAAACGATCACACCGCCGAGCCGACAAAGACGGAGAGTACCAGGCAGGCGTATGAAGCCTACATTGCGGACAGTTCCGTTGATGATAGTGCTACTTGCTTCTCGCAGCGTCCCCTTAGGCTGGGCACCAGTGCGTTCGGGGCGATCACCATGCGCGGTTGGGCGATCGACCCTCTCACCGCTGACGCTGTCGCATCACTAGCTGCCATCACCTTTGAGCGCGCCCGCGCTATCCATCGGGAGAGCCGGGCGGAGGTGGAGCGGGATGCGGAACGACTTAGGACCGCGGTGCTGGATGGTCTTGCGCACGGCTTCAAAACTCCCCTCACGGCGATTCAAACTGCCAGCTCAGGACTCCTGGCTCTCGGTCAGTTGAATGCGACCCAGGAAGAACTCGTGTCAATCATCGATGAACGGGCAACGATGCTCAGCCAATTGACCACTCGTCTACTACAGACGGCGGCTATCGAGGCTAAAGAGGTCCGTCTTCGGCGTTCGGGCGTCTCGATTGCTGACCTGCTTCGCCGATTAGTGCTGGAACAAAATATGGATACACGCAACCGCACGATAGTCATCGTTCCCGAAGAGCTTGAAGACGATCAGGTCGATGTGGCTTTGATCGCGCTTGCTCTTGAGCAACTGGTCGATAACGCCGCCAAGTATTCGGCGGTGGGAAGCCCGATTGAGATCAGACTCAGTCAGAACGAGTCGGAGACGGCGGTCATTGTCCAGAATCAATCGCTTGGAGGCACTTCGATCAGACCGGAGGAACGCACGCGCATATTCGAGCGCTTCTACCGTGGGACCGATGCGGTTCGTGGGCCTGCTGGAACGGGGTTGGGTCTCTCAATTGTGAAAAAGACGGCTGAAGCACATGGTGGCCGCGTCTCGATTGAGTGCCTCGACGAAACTACCCGTTTCACCTTTGCAATCCAGCACTTTAGGAAGGAAAAGCGTGGATAACCGGCTAGAGAATGTCTTGCTTGTGGAGGATGACTCTTCGATTCGCCGGAGCCTGAAGGCCACCTTGTCGGCGATGGGATTCGAGATTGGCGAAGCATCCTCAGGAGAGGATGCGCTAACGACTCTCCAAATGGCCAGCTATGATGTCGTGCTGATGGACCTGAACATGCTTGGGATGGGCGGCGTTGAAGCATGCCGCCGCGTACGGCGGGAGTTCCCGCAGATGTCAATTCTGGTCCTTACGGTTCGAGATAGCGAAGAAGACAAGATTGAGGCTCTCGATGCGGGGGCGGACGATTACATCACGAAACCTTTCCAGGTACGGGAGTTGACGGCTCGTATTCGAGCGGTTCTAAGGCGAAGCAGGAACGCCCCCCCCGCAACGGAAGAGGTTCTGCGCGTGGGAATCTTCGAATTGCAGCCCGCACAGCGGATGCTGAAGAAGAGAGATCAAGAAGTTCGGCTAACGCCCACTGAGTTCGATCTGGTTCACTACCTCATGAGTCATGCTGGCCATCCAATCGTGCATGCGAAACTCCTCAGTTCCGTATGGGGGCCGGAGTACGGTAACGAAAGGGAATATCTCAGAACATTCATCATGCAGCTCCGCAAAAAGCTTGAAGATGAGCCGGGCACCCCGATTTATCTAAAGACGGTTAACTATCTTGGATACGTCTTTCGCGACCCTACCCAAGGTAATAAGAACCGCGGCTGAAGGTCGTGTACACACCAATCCTTATGCCTTCCTGATGCCAGCGCACGCAGACTTCACTAGCATGTGGCCGGCGGCTGGTATTAAGACGTCGGTTGGTTTGCTGAGTATCGGAGCTTCAATATGTGGGATATAGCGTGTTTTGCTGGAGCCATGGTCTTCTTTGCGATCGCGGGCGCCTACACGGCGGGATGTGAGCGCCTCGGCAAGAAAGCCGGTGAGTAGATGATTCAACTTGCCTTGCTCGGGCTCGTGATACTCGGTCTTTTTGTATACCTCGTGTATGCGCTCCTCAAACCGGAAAACTTCTGACAGGAACCCCTTCATCATGACTGCCAACGGATGGCTTCAGATCGCCTTCTTTTTCCTTCTTGTGCTCGTATGCGCCAGGCCGATCGGGTCGTATATGGCTCGGGTCTTCGAACGTGAGCACACTTTCGCTGACGTTTTGTTCAGGCCTATCGAGCGCCTGCTTTACAGGTGTACCGGCATCGACGAAAGTCACGAGATGCGATGGACGGAATACTCCGTCGCAATGCTCCTGTTCAGCCTCGTGACCCTGTTGGTTACCTATGGAGTTGAGCGGCTTCAACAACTCCTACCGCTAAATCCCCAACATCTCCCAGCAGTTGCCCCTGACCTCGCACTGAATACGGCAGCTTCGTTTACGACGAACACGAACTGGCAGTCCTACGTCCCCGAGACAACCATGAGTTACCTGACTCAGATGCTCACGCTGGCTTACCACAATTTCTTCTCTGCCGCGGTTGGGATGGCCTTGGCCATCGCTTTGGTGCGGGGAATCGCACGTCGTGAGTCGAAGACTCTTGGTAACTTCTGGGTCGACACGACTAGGGCATCGCTCTGGATTCTTCTTCCAGGGTGCTTTGTCTATGCTCTGCTCCTGGTTTCGCAGGGAGTGGTTCAGAATTTTCGGCCGTACGATAACGCCAAGCTCGTACAGCCGATGACCGTGGCCACAATCGGCACGGACGGGAAGAGTTCGAAGCAGGCGGTCACTACACAAAGCATCGCCCAAGGACCCGTTGCGTCACAGGAAGCAATTAAAATGCTCGGCACAAACGGTGGCGGATTTTTCAACGCGAACAGCGCCCATCCGTTTGAGAATCCGACGCCGCTCTCGAACCTATTGCAGATGTTTTCCATCTTTCTGATTCCGGCGGGGCTCACGGTGACACTCGGTCGAATGGTGAAGTCACCGGCGCACGGATGGGCTGTCTTCGCTGCCATGGCTCTCCTCTTCTTCATTGGCGTTAGCGTTGCGTATTACGCAGAAGCCCAGCCCAATCCTTTGCTGCATACGGCCTCACTTCATGTCGATCAGAAGGCCTCGGCGATGCAGGCTGGAGGCAATATGGAAGGTAAGGAGGTTCGTTTTGGCATCGCGAACTCTGCCCTCTTCGCCACAGTTACCACTGACGCGAGCTGCGGGGCCATCAACTCCTGGCATGATTCCTTTATGCCACTCGGTGGTCTCGTCCCGCTCGTTAACATCATGCTCGGCGAGGTAATCTTCGGCGGTGTCGGCGCCGGGCTTTACGGGATGCTAATGTTTGTCATCCTGGCTGTATTTATAGCTGGGCTGATGGTCGGGCGCACCCCGGAGTACCTAGGCAAGAAGATCGAGGCCTTCGACGTGAAGATGGCTATGCTTTACCTGCTAATTTTTCCCTTGTCCATTCTGGGTTTCTCCGCCGTTGCGCTCCTGATGCCGAACCTCGGACTTAGCTCTCTAGCGAATGGAGGTCCGCACGGCCTCTCGGAGATTCTCTATGCGTACACCTCAGCAACGGGGAATAACGGGTCTGCATTCGCCGGACTGAACGCGAACACCCATTGGTATAACCTTTCGCTTACCGCAGCCATGTTGATCGGACGCTTCCTCATGATCGTCCCGATGCTCGCAATTGCCGGCAGTCTCGCGAACAAGAAGCTAGTACCGCCTTCACTCGGCACTTTCCCGGTCAATACTCCTCTGTTCACGATTCTCTTGGTGGGCACGATCATCATCGTGGGTGCGCTCACTTTCTTTCCCGCTCTTTCTCTCGGCCCGGTCCTCGAACACCTTCTCTTGCACGCCGGTAGAACCTACTAGGAAAGCAATCCATGGCAAATACTCGTAAACGTTCTCTTTGGGACAGCAAAATCGTTGGCCGCGCACTCGGGGATTCTTTCGTAAAGCTGAATCCTCGCACCATGATGAAAAATCCTGTCATGTTCGTCGTCGAAGTGGGCAGCGTCATCACGACGATCTACACGATTGTGGACGCGCTGGCCGGGCGTCACACGCTCCGCTTCGACGTTCAAATCACCCTCTGGCTTTGGTTCACCGTTCTTTTTGCGAATTTTGCTGAAGCCATGGCCGAAGGCCGCGGCAAGGCCCAAGCCGATGCGTTGCGACGGGCCAAGTCGGAAACTGTTGCTGTCCGCTTAAGAGCAGACGGTACGACAGAGGAGGTGCCCAGCATCGATCTGCGTTCAGGCGATCTCTGCCTGTGCGTCGCGGGCGCGATGATTCCTGGCGATGGAGAGATCGTAGAGGGAGTTGCCTCCGTCGATGAGTCGGCCATCACGGGTGAATCGGCACCGGTCATTCGGGAGGCGGGCGGTGACCGCTCCGCCGTTACGGGTGGGACGCGTGTTTTATCGGATCAGATCAAGGTCAAGATCACATCCAACCCAGGCGAAACGTTCCTGGATCGCATGATTGCGCTGGTGGAAGGCGCGGAGCGCCAAAAGACCCCGAATGAAATTGCACTTAACATCCTTCTGGCGGGGCTCACAATCATTTTCCTTTTGGCGGTCGTGACTTTGCAGCCCATCGCGATTTACTCGGCCGCCCCGCAGACCGTCTTTGTTCTTATCTCGTTGCTCGTCTGCCTCATCCCGACGACCATTGGCGGTTTACTCTCCGCGATCGGTATCGCCGGGATGGACCGACTCGTCCAATACAACGTTTTAGCCATGTCCGGCAGGGCGGTAGAAGCTGCAGGAGATGTGAACACGTTGCTGCTCGACAAGACAGGAACGATCACCTTGGGCAACCGCCAAGCCTCCGAGTTTCTCCCGGCACCGGGGGTTACCGCTGCCGAGCTTGCGGATGCTGCACAACTCTCTTCGCTTCCAGACGAGACACCGGAAGGGCGCAGCGTCGTTGTTCTGGCGAAGGAGGCTTACGGTCTGCGCGGGCGCGAGCTTCAGGAACTCAGGGCAGAGTTCGTTCCGTTTTCAGCAACGACCCGCATGTCCGGGGTTAACATGGACAATCGCATGATCCGGAAAGGGGCTACGGAGGCGATTGCGGGCTTCCTGAAGGAAAATGGAGGCAGCCTTCCGGACCAGGTCCGTACGGATGTGGAATCCGTGGCACGTTCCGGTGGCACACCGCTCGTGGTCGCTGAGGGAGGACGTGCGCTCGGCGTCATTCACTTGAAGGACATCGTTAAGGGAGGCATGAAGGAGCGATTCTCTCAACTCCGCGCGATGGGCATTCGCACGATCATGATCACTGGCGACAATCCATTGACGGCTGCGGCAATCGCTCGCGAGGCCGGTGTCGACGACTTCCTGGCGGAGGCCAAGCCCAAAGACAAGATGGACCTCATTCGCCGCGAACAGGCGGAGGGAAAACTGGTCGCCATGACCGGAGATGGAACAAATGATGCACCGGCGCTCGCTCAGGCGGACGTTGGCGTGGCCATGAATACCGGTACCCAAGCTGCAAAGGAAGCCGGCAACATGGTCGATCTCGACTCGAATCCGACTAAATTGATCGAGATCGTGGAGATCGGTAAGCAGCTTTTGATGACCCGCGGAGCGCTGACGACCTTTTCGATCTCAAACGATGTGGCGAAGTATTTCGCCATCATTCCAGCGATGTTCGCAGTAAAGTTCCCCGTACTTGCCGCACTGAACATCATGCACCTGCGAACACCGGAATCGGCGATCCTGTCAGCAGTCATCTTCAACGCGCTCATCATCATTGGCCTGATACCCCTTGCGCTCCGGGGCGTTGGCTATAAAGCTTTGTCCGCAGAAGCTCTCCTGAGGCGCAACCTCGTTATTTATGGTCTTGGCGGCCTGATCGCGCCTTTCCTCGGAATCAAGATCATCGACGTCATTATTACCGCCATTCATCTGGCCTAAGGATCGGTTATGCGCCGCAATTTCCTCATCGCTCTCCTCTATACGGTTTTCACCACCCTGATTTTTGGGCTCGCGTATCCCTTGGCGGTGACCGCCGTTGCCCAGCTGCTCCTAAAGGACAAGGCCAACGGACAATTAATTACACGGAATGGAGAAGTGATCGGATCGCGGCTAATCGGACAGCCGTTCTCCTCGCCACTCTACTTCCATTCTCGTCCTTCAGTTGCGGGCAACGGCTATGACGCTGCCAATTCCGGCGGATCGAACCTCGGACCCACCAGCCAGAAGCTCGTGGACCGGATCAAGGGAGACACTGCGACGGCCGCTGCGGATCGTCCTGGAATGGACGTACCAGTTGATCTGGTAACGGCCTCCGCGTCCGGACTTGACCCGCATATCACTCCAGCCGCCGCCGAGTACCAAGTAGCTCGCGTAGCGGTTGCTCGCCACATGAGCGAAGAGGCGTTGCGCAAACTGATCGCAACCCACACCGAAGGACGTGAGCTTGGCTTTCTCGGTGAGCCTCGTGTGAACGTACTAGAGCTGAATCTCGATCTGGATCGCGTCAAGTCTCCTGACGCTCGCTGATTGGCGACATTGCCTCTCACGGTGATCACGCCTTTATGCCTTCCTGATGCCCCGAATGCGAACCTTACGTGTTTGCCTTCCCAGATTTCAGCAGGCTGCAAACGAACGTCGATTCGTCTATCGGGGTACCGAGGCTCGGCTCAGAAGAGATCGGCGTTTACACAAGAGGGTCGCGTCCCGGCGTCACCTAGATCATTCATCGGGCTCATTGGTGAAGGACCAACACATATGTTTTCCAAGATCTCAGCTCGCATTACCACCCGTTTTGCATCGCATTTGCTGCTTCCCCTCGCGTTGATTGGACCTTTGGCTGTGCGGCCGTGTTTCGGGCAAGAAACTTCCACCCCTGCCGCAGCGCCGTCGGACGGAAAATCCACGGATACGAACGCAGAAATGCTCAAGGAACTCAATGCTTTGAAGGCCAGGATTGCTGATCTCGAATCACGCATTGGTGCCGCACGGTCCGCGCCGCGCACGGCCACTCAGCCCACAGGGACCATCCCCTTGCAAGCCGCACTTCCTGCCCTCGCAGCGAAGTCCTCCGCACCGGCGCAGGCGGCAGTGGCCCCCGTTGATGCTCTTCCGGCAACTGCCTTGATTGACCCGGCCGTAGCTCGGGATAAGAAGAAACAGTCCGTGCCCTTTGCCTTTGCAGATTTCAGTTGGTTGAACGGAAACGCCAGAACGCTTGACACTCCCTATGCCACCGCCTTCTTTTCTCCGGAAGTGCGTGCAGACGTGAACTATACATACGATTTCCGTCATCCCCAAGACGACACCATCGGTGGCTCAAGCGAAATATTTCGTTCGAATGAAGTGCAAGTCACACAGTTAGGCGTGGGTGGCGACTTTCACTTCGACAACGTGCGCGGTCGCGTGATGACGCAGTTCGGCCTCTACTCAGAAACGACCCCCCGCAATGATGCCAGCCCCAGTCGAGGCCAGTGGGACCTCGCCGATGCCTACCGATACCTATCTGAGGCGTATGGGGGATATCATCTCAATGTCCAGCATGGCATCAACATCGACGCCGGCATCTTCATGTCGTATGTCGGATTGTTCTCGTACTATCAGTTCGATAATTGGGCATATCAACCTTCCTATGTCTCTTCGAACACGCCCTGGTTCTTCAACGGCGTGCGTGTGCAGTGGTTTCCCACCAACAAGCTCAAAATCGAACCTTGGTTCATTAACGGCTGGCAGTCCTACGGACGCTTCAATAATCGTCCGGGTTTGGGCGGCGAAATCCTGTACAGGCCCAATGCGAACTGGTCATTCGTCGGCAACCAGTACGGCTACGGACGAGACGCTCTTGGTGTCACCCAACGCACCCGTTACCACACCGACGACAGCGTTGAGTATAAGTATCTCGATCACCCCACGAGCTTCATTAGCAAAGGTGCCGCTACTCTCACTGGTGACGCGGGCTGCGAAACCGGCGGCGGCGTAAGCTGCTTTGGCAATCGTGTGAATGGTCCTAAACAGAGCTTTCTCGGATTCATGTTCTACAACAGACTCTGGTTCGACAAAGACCGTTATGCAATGACCATTGGGGGCGGCCGCATCAACAATCCCGGACGGTACCTTGTGCTTCTGCCGCCTATCAATGGCGCCACGGCGGCCTCCGGCACTCCATACTTCACAGAGAATCCGGGAGATCCGTAGAAGGCCTGGGACGCATCCGTGACAGCCGATTACATGCCAAGTCAGTACTTCACATATCGGCTTGAATACAACCACCGTGACGCAAGTGTCCCCTATTTCACCGGACCGAGAGGCATTACGCCGCCTGGAGGCAACACCGGCGCGTTAGGCTCGGTCGTGCCCGGCTGGACCCCCGACCTCAGGAGAAGTGAAAACAGGCTTACGCTTGCTTTCCTACTGAAGTTCTAATCACCCCCGCGCCTCCGTGCCACAAACATTTAGCATGGAGGCGCGCTGGGCGGTCGATGCTCGATTGATGGCATGGTCGTTCAAAGTTGCCGCTAGTCCGAGGGGATGAAAGTTAGGAACCGAAGGAATGAATAATGGACGTTCGAAATGGCAGACCCAGCAAACATCCTAAAGGTCGAAACAGCGAAGTCTTGGAAGAGCCGGTTTCTATTGTTTCGCAAACCTAAACTTCCTTTGAGAGAGAACGACGCCACACCAGAGTCTCGATATGGCCTCATAATAGTGGTCGCCGCCTGGTCGATCTTCGCTCTATTTATCGTGGCGTCGGTCTTCTTCGCGCTACATTTGCAGAAGCATAGGTAGTTGGCTGTACATCTGTTGACTCGTCCGGACAAAACAACATATCTAGCCGCAAGCTTACCGTGATCGAGGGAATTCTTGACATGTCAAATCAGCTAACGAAGACTTTGGCATCGTTTGATACTCCCATTATTCGCGCGGAGCGGGTCGAGAAATACTACGCGCAACCGAGTGAGAACCGTATTCAGGTCATCTCCCCGACGGATCTTGCCATTCACGAGGGTCAAATCGTTGCTCTCCTAGGCCCTTCTGGATCGGGGAAATCTACGCTCCTACGGATGCTGACCGGACTTTCAATTCCCTCAGCGGGACAAGTTTACTGGCACGAGAAGCCAATCGGCAGCGCAAAGATGAATGTTTCAATCGTCTTCCAAAGCTTCGCTTTGTTCCCGTGGCTCACCGTCATTGAAAACGTCGAAGCACCACTCAAGGCGCGCGGCATGGAAGCAGACGAACGTCGGCGGCGCGTCCTGGCCATCTTGGATACTGTTGGCCTTGATGGATATCAAACGGCCTACCCGAAGGAGCTTTCAGGTGGTATGCGGCAGCGAGTTGGATTTGCGCGAGCATTAGTGGTTGAGCCCGAAGTTCTCTTCATGGATGAGCCGTTCTCCGCCCTCGATGTCCTCACCGCTGAAAACCTGCGTAGTGAGTTGCTCGAACTCTGGCAGAAGAAAACGATTCCAACGAAGGCCATCTTCCTCGTAACACACAATATAGAAGAAGCAGTCTTGTTAGCCGACCGCATCATCGTACTCGGGCGGAATCCCGGGTAAGATCAGAACGGACTTCGATGTAACCGTGCAGCACCCGCGCGATCGGAAGGGTGCGGCCTTTCATCAACTGGTCGATTACATCTACAAAGTCCTTACCCAACCAGAGATACAACCGCCGGAACTGCCACACGCCCCGAACGGGATTGTGTCCCGGAAGCAACTTCCCATGGCATACCAGATGCTGCCATACGCGCGGCCGGGGGGTGTTGCAGGCTTGCTGGAATTGTTGACGGATCACGACGGTAAGTACGACATGTATCGACTGGCTTACGATCTTTCGCTTGAGATCTACCACCTGTTGCCCATCGTGGATGCCGGACAGTTACTGGGCTTTCTCAATGTGGACGAAGGAACTGCTGCCATTACGCCCCTCGGAACCGAGTACGCCAACTCTGAGATTCTGCGTCAGAAGGAACTCTTTCGGGCCGCAGCAGTCGAGCGTGTTCTTCTGCTCCGGCAGATCGTCCGCGCCATCGAAGCCAAGAAAGACCACACTGTCTCCGAAGAGTTCTTCCACGACATGCTGGAGGAGCAGTTTACGGAGGAAGAAGTCCTTCGACAGATTGAAACTGCAGTAAGCTGGGGCCGTTACGCGGAGTTGTTCGATTTCGATGCCTCACGCGGACGCTTCGTAGCGACTGAAAGCCTTCATCCTGAGTCAACTCCGGCCGAGAAAGCCGGCTGATGATCAAGTTTCGCGCAGGCGTGAGTGCCGTTCAAGGCCGCGAGACTTTGGCGCGCGCTCAGGCCTTGAAGCGTAGCTGGCCGCTCGTAATGGATCTGTGCGTCGCCTGCATTGGTCTCGCGTGTTTCTATGGCGTGATTCGTATCGCACACTACTGGGCCGGACACGCGGAGCCCGATGTTGCAATCTCGCTTAGCCCGCGCGCACTCCCGCTCTATGCATTTTATTCGGTTGTGCGGATCGGTCTCGCTTACATCGTGAGTCTAGTGTTCGCTGTGAGCTACGGGTACCTGGCAGCGCACAGCCGGCGGCTCGAGTCCCTTATGGTGGCGGCACTGGACATCTGTCAGTCCATCCCCGTACTCAGTTTTCTGCCGGATGTCATGCTCGCAATGGTTGCCCTGTTTCCCACTCGGCAACCGGGCGTAGAGATGGGCGCGATATTGCTCATCTTCACGGGTGAGGTGTGGAACATGGCGTTCAGCTTCTACTCCTCGATCAAAAGCATTCCGCGCGAATTGAATGAAGTGACGAAGATATACAACTTTTCTCGGTGGCAACGGCTTTGGCAACTGGAGCTGCCTTATGCGGCCATTGGCCTGGTCTGGAATTCGATGGTATCTGTGGCGGGTGGATGGTTTTTCTCATGGCGTGTGAGATGTTCGTGCTCGGTAAACGGGACTTCAGGCTGCCTGGCCTGGGTTCCTACCTACAGACTGCTGCCAGCAACAACGATGGACGGGCCATTGTCACCGGCCTCGCCGTAATGGTCGCGATTATCGTCGCCATCGATCAGTTGATCTGGCGTCCCGCGATCGCATGGAGCCACAAGTTTAAGTTTGAACAAGTCGAGCGAGTAATCGACGTTCGTTCACCGTTGCTGCACCTGATGACGCACTCTGAAATCCTGCGATCAATCCGCCGTCGAACGTTAGACCCGATGTCGGAGAGCATCTACCGCTCACTTGCGCGTCGGCAATCCGGACGCGATGCAAAGGTAAACCACGCTAAAGAGACGACTTCTAGACGATGGCCTCTCAGGGTGTTCCTTATCTTCTCGCTCCTTGCGGTGATCTACTTCGCTGGTGATGCCATCGCATTGCTTCGTCAGGTGACGACTTCTCAGGCTGGAGCTATCCTGCTCGGGGCGGCAGCTACCTTTGCGCGTGTAAACGTGGCCTTATTGATTGCCGCGGCATGGACCATCCCTGCCGGCGTCGCCATAGGCCTCAACCCCAGACTCGCTCGAATCGCCCAGCCTTTAGCGCAGGTCGCCGCATCGGTTCCGGCGACCGCCCTTTTCCCGATCATATTGCTCGCGCTCATCCGGGTCGGCGGGGGCATGGGGATCGCGTCGATTCTGCTCATGTTAGTTGGGACACAGTGGTACATTCTGTTCAACGTGATCGCCGGTGCCATGGCCATCCCAACCGACCTGCGAGAGGTGTCGCAGCTCTTCCACTTCACGGTTGTGCAGCGCTGGCGCACAGTGATCTTGCCGGGCATCTTTCCTTTCCTTATTACGGGAATGGTGACTGCATCGGGGGGCGCATGGAACGCGAGCATTATCGCCGAGTACTTCCACCTGAGAAATCAGACGATGCAAACGGTTGGGCTTGGAGCACAAATCAGTTCCGCAACCGACCACGGACAGTTTCAGCTGCTCTTGTTCGCGACAATCGTAATGGCTCTTATGGTTGTGACCATCAATCGCGTCGTTTGGCGACCCTTTATCGCCTTGCGGAGGTCCGTTATAAGCTTGACGCCTAGTCTTTCGATCATCGAAGTGCTGGCGACCTAAGAATGTATGGCGCCTCCAGATGACAGAGAATCGCAAGTCGCTTGGAGTGGGATTATAAGGGTTTTGGTGTCCAAGGTGTGGGGGAATGGCCAGCCCCGAGTGTCTCTGCGCTGCCGCATCGCGTGGACGAGGCGCGAGGTACGACTCGGAAAACAGAACTGGAATAATCCAGCGTGTTGAGCGTGCAATTCATCGCAAAAGGTTTGCGACGGTCATTGCAACACATAAAGTAACTGCAAGAATGAAATACCAAAGAAGCGTTTCTCGTGTACCCCGGCCTGACTATGAAACCACTTGGAAACCCGTCGTAAAAGAGTTATGGGGCCTAATCGTAGTCGATGACAGTTTTCCATGGTCATGATTCCGCCTGTGAACATTCGGTAGGGCCAAAGCCGCTTGAAAACGATACCAAGCGCAAACGACCTGGCAGCCATATCGTAGTAGTAAAAATTACTTCAAGGTTTCTGATCTTCGTCGATTGGGGTAGGAATTGTCGGTCTCCTTTATTACGCTTGAGTCTCAGGGGTTTTCCATAAAGGAGGCATAAAGCCTGGTAGGCGCTTGTGATCCATGGGCCGATTTGGATACCGAGATAGCCAGAGAAGGTCGGCAACGAGACGCACCCTATTCGTGAGAGATGACCCTTGTTATGCTTTCCAAAAGGTCATGATGACTCCGCCCGCCACGACGAAGGCACCTCCGACACAGATGGGCTTGCTCGGAGACTGGTGGAACTGGATCTTGGCTACAAACTGCGCAATGAGGAAGAAGAGCACCACATAGATACCCAGGAGCTTGCCAAAATCGATTTTGGATGAATTCAGGAAGAGGCTATAGCAAACGAGAACCAGACTTCCCGCAGCGAACCAGCCGACCTGCTTCGTTCCAGAAGAATGGTAGAGGCCGGACTGGAAGCAAGCGTCTCCTTGCACCTCGAGGTAGGCCGCGACGGCGAGCACAACGAAAGCTCCGAAAGGACTGGATACGAGTTGGCTGAATTGAGCCATGACTTCCTCCTTTCGTGTTGTGGTTGAGTCACCGTGCCAGAGCATCAACGTACTCGGAACGGAGAGACCAGGACCGTGCTCACTTCACTCCGCTTTCCGCCGAATAGAGCTGGGACGTAGCACGGTCCGGGGAAGATGACCGAACAAACCGTCAAATTGTTAGTGGCTAAGCACATGGGGCACCTACGCCTTACCATTTCGGAGAGCCCCGCGTCAATGTTCCTGAGCTCAAGAGGGGCGACTCTTCGGGCAAGGTAGTCTACGCCGTCCGACAGCCGCCAAGCAAGACAACACGAATCAGAGCAGTGAACCTGACGTGTGCACGCGACTCTCGGCAAGATCAAGTTCTCGTTGCAACGTTTTTACCGTCTCGTCGCTGGCAACGCCGTCGGCGTAGAGTTCGGCTAACGCCTCCCTCTCTACGCCGATAGCCTGAAGCGCGGCCGACCTACGCTGCTTATAAAGCGCCTCAGCTGTCTTGTTCTTGCGACCACGATTACGCTTCGGTAGTGATGCCAGTCTACTTTCATAGAGTGCTTCAAGATCCTGAAATACCTCAACGGTCTTAGGGCCGCCTTTGACCCGACTACGCTCCAGTGCTTCTAAGGCCCTGACTAGGAGAACTCGCCTCGTCTCTTCCTCCTCCCGGATCTGTTCGCCGGAATCGACGAACTTGAGAAATCGGATCAATGCGGGCAAAGTGAGACCCTGAAGAACAAGGGTCGTCAGAATGACACTAAATGCCAAATAGATGATCATGCTTCGTTGAGGAAAGCGCATCCCGTTTGGTAGCACTTCAGGAAGCGCCACCGCTGCCGTTAGTGAAAGCACTCCGCGTAATCCAGTCCAACCAACCAGGAATACCTCTTTTACTTTCGGCCTGTGAACCCGCACTCGCGATTCAGCGTCTTTGATCAACCCTAAGGAAGACACATACCGCCCATATCGGACAGCGAATACCCAAAACACACGCAGGACAATTAGGAAGCCGCTGAATCCCGCTCCGTAGGCGACAAGCCTCCAGGGTCGAACGCCATGAATCTCTGAGAGTACATACGGCAATTGCAGTCCTATCAGAACGAACACAATCCCATTCATCACAAAGGTCAGCGCGTCCCAAACGGCATCGAGCTGTAGCCGGACCGAACCCGTTAGAAAGGTAGCACTTTGACGGCTCATCACCATCCCACATGCGATCACGGCGAGAACACCAGATGCATGCATCGAATTTCCTGCCAAGTAGGTGGAGTAGGGCAAAAGCAGACTAATGATGATTTCAACTGGACCATCGTCGACCCATTTCTCAAACCAAGCGACCACTCCACCAATTACTACACCAATGCCGATGCCGCCTCCAACAAGATAAAGTAAACGACCAGCCCCCTCCACAACGCCCGGAGCCCGACCTTGTACAAGAATCGCCAAACCGAATTGGAGCGCTAAGAGCCCCGTTCCGTCATTGACTAGGCTTTCTGCTTCCAGAAGGTGAGTGATGTTTTGAGGTAGACCTAACCGTCTCGCGGTCGCAGTCGCCGCGATTGGATCAGTGGCCGCTACAACTGCGCCCAGCAGGAAGCCTGCCTTCCAATCAAATCCGGGTAGAAAATGTCCAGCCGTATAGGCGACAATTGCTACCGTAAATACGACCAAGCCGAACGCAAGCCAGCCTATACTAACCAGGTTTTTGACAAACTCCTGCCAGGAGAGTGTCCAGGCAGCTGAGTAGAGAAGGGGGGGAAGAAAGACGATAAAAACAACATCCGGGCTCAAACCGATGTGGGGGATACCCGGAACGAGACTAAGCAGCAATCCCGCCATGACAAGCATGATGGGATATGGAACACCCAATCTGCGGGCAGTGCCGGCGAACACGGCGATGAAGCAGAGTAAGCCAAGTAGAAGGGATTGCACGTGCATGGTGTTTCTCTCCGTAGGCCGTTGTTGTAGAGCTACAATCAGCCAACGTCCAAAGAAGGGCTGCTTCGCCCTAGAGTTGCCCTTTTGTCATTCGTGAGACCCTGCTTCGATCCAGGAAACGAGGATATGACTCTTGCCAAGCATCACGCTTGCGATCCATTGGTGCCGGCCATCTACAATAACGAAATCATTGCCGTCCCAGTGACCAACGGGGCAGGGAAAGGGCTCGAAATGCCCTAATCGAAGCCGTTTCTGGAAAGCCGCTGCCACATCGCCTACAGCCATTCTCTCTCTACAGGCAAGCTTAACCGAGAATATAGGTATATGCCGTGTACAAACGATGTGCCCTGGCGGAACCCGCATACTACGATCTTCAATGATGTCTTCCACGATCATTGTTGGTCTCCTTGCTGCCTTAACAATCCTATCGAATTCGCAGGAATCCGGAGCTTCTGGCAGGCAGCTGTCCCGCACGGCCGGCATACCGGTTGCTAAGGCCGAGAGTGCCTTCTCTACGCACAACCGGCTCGGACAGCCACGAGCAGGCGTCGCGTTCGCAAAAGAGACTGGAGTCCGCAGAACGGGTTGGTTGCAGATTCACTGCCACAAGTAGTTCGTGGCTGCAACCAACAAGGCAAAGCAGCCTACGTAAAGAGCAAGCCAGCGAGAAAGCAGCCGTGGAGCAACCCGAACCGCGCCACCATAAATGGCTATGTTGCCCGCGCCAACGATGAACATGATAGCTCTGTGCCACAAAGCGATATGTGAAATATCAATCCGTATGGCTGGGTCCTCACAAGTCTCACACATGAGAGCCAAGAGAAAAATGAACACGAATACCTTCAGCGAAGTTTGCATCTTCTCGTCACGCCTGCGCAGCACAGTTTCCACGACCACATATTAAGGAGCCCGGCACAAAGAAGGCATAAGGAACAGAACTGGAATGCAACAGGGTGCCAAAGGCTGATCGGTAAACCGTTTGCTCGATGCTGCGGGTTGCGGTCGGTCGCTATGGCGCGATCGGCGGGGCCGAAGCGAACCGTCTCCGGCAAGCAGCTGAACGTTCGCGCCGATGATCCAGACGATCTGCTGCGAGAATTGCAGTTTGCTCGCCGCAGCCAGCGGCGGTGAATGCGACGATCGCGGTGGATGGATTCGAAGGAAGCGAGGCGGGAGCCAAGGTGCCTCCGAAATCATCGTTCAGCGCAAGACGGCCCCGACGCATCCGGGGCCCAAAGTGGAGGCGGTTTATCCGGCTTCTTCTTGTTCGTTTCTTTCTTCGCGGAGGCCTTCACGGCTGTCGGCTTCGGCTTGCTCGAACCGTCGCCCTTAGGTTTAACTGCCTTGGGCTTCTTCGGCGCGAATACCTGCTAAGACTAAGTAAGCAAGTCCGACTGGCTCTCGTGAGGGATACCGATGTGGTCAGAGAGGACAAGGTGCAGTGCGAGGCCGGTTAGCTTCTCGTCTGCGGTGCGATCCAGTGCAGCCAACACGATCTCGTCGTCCGACTGTTGCCGCGTTCTCGTGGTCGTTTGCGAAGCGACTCGCGACTTCCTCAAGAAAACTGTAGTCCAGGTGGATGAGCAAGCGAAGGACGACGCGAAGTCGTGCGGCGCTGAAAGATGCTGGTGCCTCTTCGTTTGGGTTCCCGATGAAGGTTCCCAAGCGTTGCGCGATCTGGTGCGGGCCCGCGAAGCAGCCAAGCAAGATCAGACACGAGCGCGGCATCGCTTGAGCAAGTTCCTTCTGCGCTCCGGTCAGCGGCCACCGACCCGAGTCAGGCCTTGGACACGACCTTATTTGATCTGGGTGGCGCAGCTTCGTTTCACCCAGATCGCGCAAGAGTCCACGCACCAAGATTATCTGCACGAGGTCGAGCACATGCGGGAGCGGGTCGCACGGCTAGAACAAGCCATCATGGAAGTGGTGAAGCTGGCATCGCCCGCGCTGGAACAAGTCATCAACGATCTAGAGGCACTGCGCGGTATTGCAGATATCTCGGCTGTGACCATTGCGAGCGAGTTGGGCCAAGTATCCCGCTTCGACAGTGCTCGGCAACTGATGGGGTTATTGCGGCGTTGTACCAAGCGAGGATTCCAGTGGCGAGCGAACGAGACGCGGAGGCATCACCAAGACCGGTAATGCGCACCTGCGACGCATCGTTGTCGAAGCCGCATGGAGCTATCGTCGTCCGCCAGGTATCTTGTACGGTCTGCGAAGACGACAGGAGAGCATCTCGGAAGAGACTAAGGAGATTGCGTGGAAGGCGCAGCACCGGTTGCACAAGCGATATGTGAAGCTGGGCGCAGCCGGTAAGGACCAGAGGAAGATTGTCACAGATGTAGCCCGAGAGCTGCTGGGATTTATCTGGGCGATCGGTACCAGAGCAGAGACTGTCTCCAGGCAGCAAGTTGCAGCCTGACAACAGCCCAAAACAAAACCTCCTAAGAAGGAAAAGATAAGAACACTATCATGAACGTCGACATCCATCTCGAACACAGAGCCAGCAGCAGCCAGGGGAAGCACGAAGGAGAACCCTCGCTCGGCGTATGCGACAGGCTCAACCGGACTCGCGTAACAGTCAGAGGCAACTCCCGACGGATCATGATTATGCGCTTCCGACCCGCGAATATCAGACTGATCAATCGTCACTCAAAACTGCTCCGACTGCTGCTCGCTCTGTATTCGGGAAGGGACAAAAGCAACGACAAAAACAACCCCACAGTTGTGCGGAGTTGACACGGTCACCCCATATCAGGCCAATGCGCTTACTGAGCTTGCGTTCGTCAGTTTCGGAGCTGCACTCACAGAACGCTCAGCTCGCCAGCGACACATCGCCAAGTGTCGGGTTCATTTCTACCGAACCCGGGCCCAGGGCGGTAGCGACCCTGTCTTGTTCTATCCAACGATTCATCTACGCTGGAAAAGGGTTGGGCGCAAAGGAGATCGATGAACAGGTTTCAGCAAGGAAGTCTACTTAAGGTAAAGAGAAAAGGCTGCTCCGATGTTTGGGTTTTCCGTTGGTACGACTATTCCTCTGGGGAGCGCATCTACAAGAAGCAGATCATTGGCAGTGTGGCTCAGATTCGGAGCAGGCGAGAAGCGGAGCAGGCGAGAAGCGGAAAAGGCTGTCATTGCCCTTCGCAGCTCAATCAACATAGATATCGGGACGCCGCAAACGATCTGTGATCTTGCGTCCCACTACCGAGTTCGCGAATTGACCAGAGAGAAGAAGTCATTCTCAACGATCGATAATCATCGTCTTTTGTTTAAGCGTTATATCGAACCGCATTGGGGAAACTTTCGGCTGGGCGCAGTCCGGACAATGGAGGTCGAGGAGTGGCTGCACTCCCTTCCATTGGCTCCAAGTTCAAGAGCGAAGCTGAAGTGCATTCTATCAACGCTGTACAACCACGCGATCCGTTATGAATGGCTGACGTTTAATCCGATCAGCAAGGTCAGGACATCGCAAAGGCGCCTTCGCGATAAAGATGTCCTTATTCCAGAGGAGTTCCAAAGTCTGATACCGCAGTTGTCCATCCGTGATCGCGCCATGGTCCTGCTCATCGGCAGTACCGGGCTTCGTCGATCAGAAATGATTGCGCTCACCTGGTCGGACCTCAACACGAGGACGATGGAGGTCAGCGTATTGCGATCCTGCGTTCGGAACCGCGAAGACAGAGGCCTCCTGTCGGCCTGTTCCTTTGCATCCTATTGTCCTCAGCGCTTTGCTGCAGTGGCGCAGTCAATCATCGTATGCAGGGGATTTGGATTTCCTATTTCCCTCAAATCGCTTCAAAGGAGCCAAGCCCCTCAGTCCTGACAGCATCCTCGAGAAGAGCATTCGTCCTGCGCTGGCGAGGATCGGAGTCATCGGGAAACAGATCGGCTGGCACAGCTTTCGTCACTCTCTCGCGACGAACCTGAGATCGCTTGGTGTCGACATTAAGGTCGCTCAGGAGTTGATCAGGCATTTTAGCTGTCGCACGACCCTCGACGTTTACACCCGCGCGGTCTCGCAGCAAAAGCGGGAGGCGAGTCTGAGAGTGGTGGAATTGATGCTTCCGCTGGAAGTGCTGAAGGTTCAGCACCATTCCGCACCCTCGGACACCCAGAAGGCTGTTCGGAGGTGCCGTCAAATAGCTGTAGATAAAGGGGTAATTGGTGGACCTGATCGGGATCGAACCGATGACCTCTTCCATGCCATGAGTATAACAAAGATTAAACTGTTGACGTTACAACACTTACAAGTCGGTAGAGTCGGCATAATCGGCACTGGTTGCTGCCAAAATGCTGCCAAAAATAGCGGGCCAAAGGGCTCACCGTGTGGGGTCAGCCCATCACATCCGTCGCTCAACGATGAAAAGCTGGCTTCCGAATCGCAGGGTGTGTGGCCCCGCCACTGTTCAGTCCTCGTTGACGCATCGATCATCACTGATGACAAGCCGACTTGCGGGTACCGACCATGGAGTCTAAAGAAGCTTGTAAAACACACTTCGCTTGCAGGTGAAAGCAGGGCGAACCAGTTGGGCTCACCCTGCTTCAGAGAGGGTCCTTACTGAACCTGGCGGTACCGATCCGCAGGTTTCCCGGTCTGGGAGGCACCCATGAGTGCGCTCGCTGCGGCCTCGTAGTTAGCCAGCAGATGCAGATCGTTCACCGAGGGCAACGTCGTCGGCTCCTGCATATCCAAGCCCTTCAACGAAGCCTCCACGCACTCCTCCGCCGACATCACGATCGACGGATCGACCGTTGTGCTGTCCCATCCCTCTGTCGCTGTGCCCGCGGGCGCGACAAGCTGCACCCTGACCTTGCTGTCTGCAAGCTCAGCCTGCAGGCCTCGGGTGAAAGTGAGCACATAAGCCTTCGTGCCGCTATACGCGCTGGTCCCGGGATAGCCGTAGAAACCCAAAACAGACCCTATGTTGATAAGCGTTCCGTGATCCCGCTGCTTGAATCCGGGCAGCACCGCAAGCGTGAGCCGGGTGAGTGCCAGCACATTGACGTGCAGCATGTCCGCAATCACCCCGGCTTTGGCTTCCACAAAAGCACCCATAACACTGGTGCCGGCGTTGTTGACCAGCAGCGTGAGCGAGGAGTCGCCTTCGAGACGCTGCGCCACCCGCTCTAGATCTTCAGCCTTGCTGAGGTCTGCGGCGATCTTCGCAACTCCGACGCCATGCTTTGCCTTCAGTTGTTCTGCCAACATCGAAAGCCGCTCGGCCCGCCTGGCAACCAGAATGAGGTCGAAACCCCGTGCTGCAAGCTTTTCCGCATAGACCTTCCCAATACCCGATGAGGCTCCTGTCACTACAGCCGTTCCCAATCCTTTTGTCCCGCTCACGTGCTTCTCCTTTGGGCCAAGCCTTATACACATAAGGCTTGCTACTTCTCAAGCATGATGGCTATCAGGCATAATGTCAAGAGGCAGGATGAAGGAGGAACGATGCGCTATCCGGCAGCGGAAACGGCTGAGAAGCACACGAGGGCGTTGCAGTCGGCCTCAAGGCTCTTTCGCGAGCGAGGCTTTTCCGGCGCAAGCATCAGCGAGATCATGACGGCGACCGGGCTGACCCACGGCTCGTTTTACAACCACTTTGCTTCAAAAGAAGATCTGCTCGCGGAAGCCTTCGCGCAGGCTTCCGATCAGAGCATGGCCGCTTTGGAAAAGTTCACCCGTTCCGAGGAAGGGAAGCAGGCCATGATGCGCGACTACCTTAGTCCTGAACATCGTGACGATCCGGGAAGCGGATGCATTATGGCGGCGCTAGCTACCGACTTTCGGACGCAGCCGAAGACCCGCGCTGTGGTAACGCGTCACGTGCGGAGCCTAGTCGAGAAGTTCGGAGAGAGGTTTCCCTGGTCCTCCAGACGCAACAAGAGAAAGCAGTCGATTAACGCTTTGGCCACCATGGTCGGCGGTTTGATCCTCGCACGAGTCGTTGATGATCCCGAACTCTCAAACGAGATACTTGGCAGTTCGCTTACGGATCAGTAATCCTTCGGTCGGCCTATCACCGACTGCTCTGCGCCCGTTCCAGGCTTGGCAGCTTGGGATCTTCCACGGTCATTGCTACCGATAAACGCATCTCACACCAGTCAGCCGGGCGACCTGCATTAGACCGAGGTCTGCCGGCAGTAAACTTCCGCTATTGCGACTAATGAGATGGTCCGCCGCTTGATCCTCCGTGTCATCCGGAGGATGGTAGAGGCAGCTTTTTACAAGGAGGATCATCGCTATGCAGATACAGTCCGTTGGCATCGACCTGGGGAAGACGACCTTTCACCTTGTGGCTCTTGGAGCAGCCAGCAAGCTGCTGGTGAAGAAGAAGTTCACGCAGAAGTAGCTGCTGGCGTACACGGCCAACCTGCAGACTTCCTTGATCGGCCTGGAGGCTTGCGACGGAGCTCACTTTCTTGGGCGGGCACTGCGCCAGCAGGGCCACGACTTCGCCTGATCCCAGCGCAGTTTGTGAAGCCCTTCGTAAAGTCGAACAAGAACGACTTTGTTGATGCTGAAGCGATCGCTGAGGCCGTCGACCGCAAGAACATGCGTTTTGTTCCGATCAAGACTGATGATCAGCTGGACCTGCAGGCGATTCACCGGGTTCGCGACAGACTGGTCGCACGACGTACGTCGGTAATCAACCAGATCAGGCCTTTTCTGCTGGAGCGTGGGTTGGTGTCGAGAACAAGCCGGCGAAGCTGAAGGCCGCGATGGCAGACATTCTCGAGAACGCGGAAGCCGATCTGACGCCGCTGATGCGCAACCTGATCGACACGCTTTGGGGTGAGTGGAAGACCGTCGAACAGCAGGTCGAGCAGCTCAACGATGAACTGGAGCGCATCTCCGCAGCCGACGTGGGCTGCACGCGCATTCGAAAGATTCCAGGTATCGGACCCGTCATTGCGACAGCCATCGTCGCGGCGATCGGCAACGGTGCAGCTTTCCGTAAATGCCGGGAGTTCGCCGCCTGGCTCGGCATCGTGCCACGGCAGTACTCGACCGGTGGCAAGACGAAGCTGTTCGGCATCAGCAAGCGAGGAAACCGCTACCTGCGCAAAACTTGATCCACGTGGCACGAGCGGCTGTGCTGCGGATCAAGCGCGAAGGCGTATTGATCGGAGCCTAGCTTGATCGACTGGATGCCAGAGCACATAAGAACGTCGTCGTTGCCATGGCGAAGAAGCTCGCTCGTATCGCTTGGGCGGTCCTGTCGAGCGGCAACGAGTACAGGCCTACAGCCGTGGAGCCTGAGCGAGTGAGGAAAAGACGCCTTCGGCTTGGAAACGCTTCGCGTTCCCACTTTCCCTCACTACGACGACGAGTTTGTAAAGTTTCTCCACCGAGGTCTGCATAGGAGCGGTAAGGACGGAGGAACAGTTACAACGGCGTGTCAGCAGCCTGATCCTGCTAATGGTTTTCAACAACCCAGCGACTTATAAGGACCGACACGCGTGCATCTCATCCTGGCCAGGAGAGACGATCTCCACCTGAAGGCCGAATACATTTGCGCAGACTTGTCTTCTCGCCCAAACTAACCCTTGCAGTCGCGCGGCTGACCATACATATCAGGACTATCCGGCGTCGGTGAGTGCGTTGCCGATCATGCGCCAAGCCAGAATGATTCAGCCTGTCTGGAGTGGTCCGGGGGCAGGCTCGTACCTTGACTGAGCCGCCGGCGTAGGACCGGTCCCGCGTCGCATCCCTCAAGATGGAAGTCGAGCCCTTCGTTATGCCTTGTGGCCGTTGCGCAACTTGAGCGTTTCATCGACCCAGTTGAAGACGACCTGATCTTTGTGAGCCAGAGCGCCGGATTGGCAATGGTTCTCGGCCCCATCTTCGCTGGTAAATTCGAAGAGCTTTTTGGGCGCTCGTAAGCCGTCATAGACCTCCTGTGGCTGGCCTTTGAAGAACATGTCACCTTCAGCGTCTATGACCAGACAGGGGCACTGAATTTTCTGGACGACATCTTTGATGGTGTATTTCTTAGTTTCTAAGATAAATTCGCTGATGCTCGCAGCGCCGAACGACCAGACACCCTGTGTGATGGCCCAGCGCAGGCCTGTATTCCTCTCCACGGCTGCACGGATCATATTCTCGCCTTTTTCAGTAGCTCCGGCCTCGAGAGCAGCCCAGGCCTCTTGCGGCACCATGTGTTGAATGGCCTTGTGCATGTCGTACACGCCGCCAAAGAAGATGGCTGCGCGGAATCGATGCTCAAAGGCGGCGGCGCGGGCTGCGAGATAACCCCCCATGCTCATCCCCATGAGGACTAGGTTTTCGCCATCGACATCCGGCCTGCTCAGGGCATAGTCCACGGCTGGTGTCACAACGGCTTCCCAGTCGTGCCGGAAGGTAAGCTTCTGCTCGCGCATGGGCATGCCCTGTCCAGGACCGTCCCAGGTCAAACAGTTGTATCCGCGACGGACGGCAGCGGCGGCTCCGAAAAAGAAGAGTTCCTCGAGGCTTGAATCATAGCCACCGTGGAAGATCAGTGTCGGTCGCGGCTGGCCGGAATTATCCACCTTGTAGAAGTATCCCGGAAGCGTGGTGCCCTCATACGGAATCTCGACCGGCTCCCATGTTGGACCGGTGAGTTTTGCTGCCTCCAGATAGGCCTTTTGCGACGACCTGGCCGCCGACAGAATGCGGGAATCTTCAGGATTGCCATGCAGGTAAAATTCGCCCGTCCTGAAGTAGGTGGAGGCGCGGAGATATGCTTCGCGGGCACTTTCCAAATGCCCTGCGGCGAGGCTGGCGTCAGCCCGCGACAAGATACGTTGCGCTAGTTTGTCCCACTCCGTAAACCAGCTCTCGAAGTCTCCTTCCTCGATACGTCCTGAAGCGGCTATCATTTCGCCGATGTCGGCGCCTCCGTAGTACGTGAAGCCCAGGTTGCGTACGAATTCAAAAGCAAACGACTCATCTTTAAATGCAACTTTCATCTTTCCCTCCAGTGCCGGAGCGCTGTTCTATCCGGCCAATCCGTCCGAGTTGATCCCGTAGGCTCCGCCTTTGGACTGTACTGTACAGTACAGTGTTATAGATGATGAGGACTTCGCCCAAGGTTCAACGATCCGCACAAAATTGGTAGTCCGGTGACAATAGCGAGAGGGAGCACTATGCCTACATTGGCTCGGAAGAAACCGGCGGTTGACACAGAAGATTCGACAAAGCGACAGCAGATCCTGATAGCCGCCTCTCGCATCTTCCTGACGCAGGGCTATCGAGGCACCAGCATGGAGATGGTTGCGAAGGAGTCTGGCGCAGGCCGTCAGACCGTCTACAACCAGTTCGCAGGCAAGAAGGCTTTGTTCGACGCCACCCTGGCCCTGTTGTGGGAGAAGATGTCGATCGATCACATCGTCAGCCGGACGGCACCGGAGCGCACTCCGGAGGAGGCACTGCTTGAGATCGGCAATGCCATCGCGGAGTTCTGGGTCCCTGAAGAGACAGTCGCTTTCCTGCGTATGGTTATCGCCGAAAGCATCCACTTTCCGGAGTTGGCCGAAAGCTTCTTTACCTTCGGCCGGGGTTCGGCTCGACGTTCCGTGGTTGAGTACCTGGGCGTGCTGCGCGATACCAGGGCCTTGGAGTTCTCCGACCCGGAACTAGCGGCAGCTCAGTTCATCGGTCTCATCAACGAGCCGCTGCTCTCATCACGCATCATTCGTGCGGGCAAGTCTCCCTCAAAAGAACGCCGCAAAGAAGTCGTTCAAGAGGCGGTCCAAACGTTTCTTGCACGTCATCGAGCTGTAGGAAAAATTTAGCCACGGACTGCCATCGATGGAGACGTCACGTGCCGGCGTCAACTGACGAGAACAGTCACTATGGAGTGACCGGCGCGATGCGCTAACCGTGGGTTAGGCTGTGAGCGCTGCGGCCCGCCCTGATGATCGGCTCCATGGATGATGACTTGCTTGACGCGGTCATTCGGCTCACCGCGCTTCTAAAAAAGCCGAATCAGATCGCCGTGCTTGCGCCACTCGTTCGGCGAGAGATCTTCTATAAGCTTCTGCTGAGCGAGCAGGGCGGCTTATTACGAAGAATGACTGCAGACGGCGGTAAGATCCAGCGCGTCGCGGCCGGACTCGCATGGCTGAGGCGCAACGTTGCCAGGCCTATTCGAATGGAAGAGCTTGCTCGCGAGATGCGGATGAGCCCTTCCGGCATGCATAGCTGGTTTCGTGCCGTTACCTCTCTTAGCCCGCTCCAGTATCAAAAGCAGCTCCGCCTTCAGGAAGCACGGCGGATTCTGTTCTCAGACGCGCTCGATGCAGCCACAGTGAGTAGGCAGGTCGGCTACGAGAGCCCATCACAGTTCAACCGAGAGTATCGACGCTTCTTTGGCTCGCCACCCATGCGAGATATTGAACGACTTCGCGCCGCTTCAGTTCCATCTCAACCGGACAGAGATGTCCTAACTTAGAAGGAAGACGCTTAGACGGACCGGGGGGCGGACCGGCTCCGCACCGCCATGATTTTGAAGAGACCTTCATTCTGCTGGAGGGCCAAGTTGAGGCGACCTTCCGAGGCGAAAAGTCCGTTGTGCGTGCCGGCGAAACGATCAATATACCTGCCAACGCCCCGCACCAATTTCATAACTCTTCGTCGAAACCGGTCCGCCTACTCTGTATCTGCTCGCCTGCAGGCCAGGAGAAATTGTTCCAAGAGGTGGGAGTCCCCGTCGCAACTCGGACCGCCGCTCCGCCCAAACTCGACAAAGACGAGCAGCAGAAGTTCATGGAGAAGGCGAAGGCGCTTGCTCCCAAGTACCACACCGAAATTTTAAAGGAAGCGTAGCAAGTACAACCTGCTGGCAGCGTGGGGCTGCCGGGGCGTCCGGATGACAGCCCTACGTGATCACGCCCCGCGCCCGCGAAACCTTGGGAGGCTTTCGCTTGATGATAGTCGAGATGAATCGCTGACAGGCACAACTTAGAAGCGCTGGGCAAGTGGAACAGCAGTCGAAGCATAGGTTCTTATATGTCGCAATCAGCGGAAGTAGGCACCCTGCAGGCCTGATCTGGAGCAGCCGGATCGCTGACTGATGAGAACTGCGTTTCTCGGTACTTATACCCGGCGCTTTCGAGGCAGCCGATCCCCGTCTGCAGGACAATACTACAGAAACATTGGATGAAGACTAGCCGCCCGATCTTGACCCTCAAGGCTCTCTGTCGGCAGCTTCGATCCACATGGTCAGACCGAATTTGAGGGCACTGGAAGCCTGCGTTTTCCCGAGGACTCCAGCCTCGCGGAGCACAGCAATCCCGTGCAGCAGAGCCCACAATGCGTGGGATGCATCCCATGCGCGCGCCTCGCCGTACACCCGGCCGACAATCTCGAGAAAGAACTGAACGTTTTTCGTGCATTGCGGATTGCCGTCTGCTGAGCCAGCTGTCCTCAGATAAAGGTCGAAGACGCGTGAATGTTCCAGCGCAAAGCGGAGGTATGTTTCGGAGATGGCCTGGACAGCCTGCGCCGGTTGTTTGCGGCCGGCCGCCTTCTGCATCAATGCGAGCATGCGTAGTCGGGCTTCTTCGGCCAGCGACGCTTTGAGAGCGGCAAGGTTAGGAAAGTAATGATAAAGAGCATTCGGCGCCAAACCCAGTTTGACGGCGACGGCCCGGATCGCCAGATCTTCGACTCCGTACTCTTCCACCAACTCCATGGCTGCAGCCAGGATGGAATTCCGATCTGTTTTTGCCGGATGTGCCATACAGCCAGTCTACCTTCCCACGGCAACAAGGAGCATCGTTTATTCTGTACACTGTACATTTATATTGTGTACACTGTCCAACAAGTGAAGGGAGTCGTCCTGCGATGCAAACTCATAAAGAAGGCCTTTTGGGCCGAAGCACTTATGTTGTCACGGGACCGACCTCGGGAATGGGTCGATTCGCGGCTTTGTCTCTCGCGGAGCAGAGTGACCTGATCCTGGTTGGTCGCAACCAGCAAAAGCTGGATGATGTGGTAGCGGCTATCAATCGCAAAGGCGGTCATGCGATCCCTGTCGTCTGCGATCTATCTGACTTTACGAGTGTGCAGAGGGCGGCAGCGGCGATCATCGGGCTCGGACGACCGATCGCCGGGCTCCTCAACAACGCAGGCATGCTGCAACGGACACCGGCAAAGAATGCGCTGGGCTGGGACGTGACGTTTGCAGCCAACTATCTTGGGCCCTTTATGCTGACAGAAGCGCTCATGCCGTCTCTGGTGGACGGCGCAACCGTTCTTTTCGTGGTTTCCACGGTCGAAGACCCGAACCGGAATCCCGGGAAAGCCGTCGGCTATCGTGGTGGTCGCTACATCTCGGCTGAAGCAAGCGCCCGTGGGGAATGGCTCCCGGGCGGTTCAAAGAACCCCGGCGCGGATGCCTATGCCACGGCAAAGCAGTGCAGCCTTGCGGCGGCAATGGCCTTCGGCCGTGAGGTTCCACGGCTGCGCTTCAATGCAGTCTCGCCGGGCCTGGTGCCTGCAACCGGCCTGCTGCGGGGCAATAAGGAAGCTGTGGAACAAGGCTCCCACAAAGGCCTTGCCTCCGTGCTGGTGCCTCTACTCATGCCGTTCGTAAAGTTCCTGAATACGCCCGAGAAAGCTGCTCATCTGCTTGAGCGACTGTTGCTGAATTATCCCAGCCAAACCGGTATGTACTACGACGCGCGTGGAAATCTAACCGCCGGGTCCGATCTTGTTCAATCCACCTCATTCCAGGAACGCGTGATGCTGGAAACTCGAGCTTTGCTTGCGCTGGCACGGCATAAGGAAGAACTCCCACCACGGTCTTTCCCCTCGAAGGCGCAACTAGCCGCAGTGTAAGCAAGCTCACTGGCGGGCAGGCACGACAAAAGTCAATTCAGATTGCATCGACTGATATTGGGCAGTCGCACAGGCGGAAGTTTGCCATCCCCGACCACGCCTCCGGCCAGCGGGGCGCTGACTGGCGAGAGGCGCGTTTTACAGGACCAATCATCCCTCTGACTAGGGCTGGCGTGATTTCATCTCGGCCAAGGCTCTGCAACATGATGCGTGTCACGCTGACATACCTAACAGCTGTTGTCACAATGTATTGAATGGTTGTTAGGCTGACACAGGATGAAGCTGCCACTCGAAGGGCGAAGGTACTGCTTGCCGCACGCTGGTGCTTTCTCAACTTCGGTTATGCAAAAACGGCCTTCGAAGATATTGCGAAGAAGGCAAGCCTTTCGCGCACCTTGCTCTACCGGCTCTTTAAGAACAAAGAAGAGGTCTACCAAGCGGTTTTTGCCGATTGGCTGCTCTCGCGACAAGCCGCGGCGAAGCTGGCCGCAGAAGAGCCAGGTAGTTCCTATGAACGCCTGATGAAGGTTTGCCGCCTGATGGCGCTTGAGCCCTGGGCGGAGATGGTGGGCACCCCCATGGGAAGCGAGTTCCTTCAAACCTGTGCCCTGATTGATGCCGAGAACGATGCACTCTACCGCAAGATCGTTCACCAATGCGCCGCCACCATCTTAGGCGACCGGACAAGCGCTGAGGTCTTTCTACTCGCATTGGACGGGTTGTTCGCGGATCGACCTTCGATGGACGTACTTGAACAACGGACGAAGGTGCTTGCTTCACGCTTTGCCCCTTCCACTGCAAAGAAAGGATCGAAGTGATGAAGAATCTGCCCACCAAACAGGAACTTGTTGTCGTTACGGGTGCCTCCAGCGGGATCGGCGCTGCCACTGCGCGCGAACTTGCCCGACGCGGGTTTCATGTGCTCGCGGGTGTCCGGCGCAGCGAGGATGGCGATGCCCTACGCGCCGCAAACCTGGAACCCCTTCTGCTCGACATCACCGACGAAGCAGGTATCGCAGCACTCGTGCAGCGCATAGCCGATGATCCCGGGCGTCGCCGGTTGCGCGCGCTGGTCAACAACGCAGGCATAGCGGTGAATGCGCCGCTCGAAACCTATCCACTCTCAGATTGGCGGCGCCTGTTCGACGTTAACCTGTTTGGCCATGTTGCGATGATGCAAGCTCTACTTCCCGCGCTCATGGAAAGTCGCGGCACCATCGTCAACATCTCCTCCGTAGGGGGCAAGGTAGCCATGGCAACGTATGGCCCCTACGCGGGTACGAAGTTCGCCCTTGAAGCGGTAAGCGATTCTTTGCGCCGCGAAGTGGAACCGCTGGGTGTGAAGGTTGTCGTGATTGAACCTGGCGCTGTGAACACCAGAATGCTCGGGCAGGTCGATCGTCGTGGCGAACAGATCATTCAAGCGATGACACAGGAACAGCGTGGACGCTATGCCGCGCTAATGCATGCGGTTGTTGCGCAGGCGCAGGCAGCGACTACCGGAGGAGCGTCTCCCGAAGACGCAGGCCATGTCATTGCAAACGCGATCACCAGCAAACTACCTCGGACTCGCTATACGGTCGGTCGCAGTACCGCGATCATCGTCCGACTCATGAAACTCCTGTCAGATCGCATGCTCGACCGGATGCTAGCCAGCAGCTTGCGCCCATACTTGCGAGCAAACACTGACGTTACACAATAAAGCTGAGACCGTCCTTAGAAGGCGACCCAATAAAGTACCGGGATGTCGCATTGTGGTCAGTAACGTCTCCGAGGCGGGTCGGACCCGCCCGTTGTGGCAAACTTCCGTGGCATGCGCGTTTGGCAGGACTTACAAAGACCCGCGAAGGTGGCATGAACCGGCTTTGGCGCGGTTCTTAAGTATGGTCTGCCTGTTTTCCGCCGCCCAGAGATGGAGTGGAACGAGCGCACCCCGGAGCGTTATTCCCAATTCCGTCAACTCATAGTCCACACGCGGTGGCACACTCGGGAAGAGGGTGCGGGTTACGACACCATCTGCTTCCAACCGCTTCAGGGTCAGCGTCAGCATTTGCTGGGAGATGCCGCTCACGCGCCGCTGGATCTCGATGTAGCGCAACCGCCCTTTGGCAAGCGCGCCCACAACCAGGATGGTCCACTTGTCGCCAACACTTACTAGCACATCCGCAAGTCCTTTGCAGTCTGCGGGACCAAGCGCTCCGTGAGAACAAGCTTGTTCGTTTCGCTCAAGATAGTGCCTTCTTGTGGGAATTTTGCATGCGTTCCATACTAGCGCTACAAACAAATTGTTCGTAGTCGTAAACCCTGTATGGATCTGCGAGCACATGAGAGGACACGCAAATGCAGACAACAGCTAGCACCGCCACACATCTACCAACGCAAGTCCTGGCCCCGGACTCCACTGCCAAGGTACTGCAGCGAAACAAGATCATCTATTGGACTTTGACGCTGCTGATGTTCATCCCTGGCACTCTGGGAGCCATTGCAGAAGCCTTCACCAGTGGTCCGGCAAGCATTGTGAAGATCATGCTCGCGCTCGGCTCCCGTTGTATCTGATGAAGATTCTGGGCGTATTCAAAATCCTTGGCGGCATCGCTATCCTGACGGGCAAGCTGTCCCGGATGAAGGAATGGGCCTACGCGGGCTTTTCCATCGAATTTCTGGGCGCGACGGCAGCGTACGTTATCACAGGTGACCGCGGGTACGCTCTGCTCCCGTTCTTGTTTTTTATCGTCCTCATCCTTGGCTACATCTTGTGGCACGAGACGGCTGCGACGCCGCTGCCCTTTGAGCAGCGCGATGTGCGCGCGTGACGGCGCTCTTGGCAGGTCTGCAACGTGCGTCAGAAAGGCAGTGGCACGTAACGCACTCCAAACAGGATTGCAACAGAGAGCCAGTCGCTCTCAGCACGATAGCCGAAAGGAAATAAAGTATGCCGAAGCTCCTGATTGTTCAAGCAAGCCCACGTGGGGAATACTCGATCTCCCGCAATCTCGCCACAAAGTTCGTTGCAGACTGGAAGATCGCACACCCTGAAGGTAAAGTCATCGAGCGTGATCTTGCCAAAATGGATCTGCCGTATGTGAACCTGCCCTGGCTTGGCGCGAGCCTGACGCCCATCGAAGCGCACACGCCTGAGATAAAGCAGGTTCTGACCGTTTCGAATGAACTCGTCGACGAACTGCTCGCGGCAGACTACATCGCAATTAGCACGCCGGGGTACAACTACAACGTCCCGGCAAACTTGAAATCCTACGTGGACCATATCGTCCGTAAAGGCCGCACGCTCGGGACGACGGGCGAAGGCCTGGTGCACGGGAAGAAGTGCACCGTCTTGATGGCCTCGGGCGGCGTATACACGGAAGGCTCGCCGGTCCGCGATCGCGATATCGCGACCACGTACCTGCGGCTGGTGCTCAAGGTCATCGGCATCGAAGATGTGACGTTTGTCGCGGCTGGCGGCAGCAAAGTAGTCGACATGGGACAGCAATCCCGTGAGGAATTCCTTGCTCCCTTCGGACCTGCACTCTCTGCGGCCGCGCAGGCATAACCCGCACCAGGAGCGCTCCCGGAAGGTGACGATGACCACAAAGCCTTTGTTTCTCGACCAAGTTGCTCGGCCTCGCTCGGAGTTGGCGAGCGTCGGCGCAGCCTGTCTGATTGTGTCCGATCTTCAACGCACGCTTTACTTCTATGCCGGAGTGGTCGGGCTTGATGTTCTGTCACAGACGGCAGCATCAGCACAGCTTGGCGTGGCTCTAGATCAGAGGGTGCTGCTTGAGTTGGAACAAAGGCCGGGTGTTCACCCCTTGAAGGGCAAGCGCCTCGGCCTGTATCACACCGCTATTCTTCTGCCCTCCAGGGCTGCGCTGGCCAGCTTTGCGGAGCATCTTTACCGTTCCGGTATCCGTGCGGGTAGCAGCAATCACATCGTAAGCGAGGCCTTCTATCTGACAGACCCGGATGGACTGGAGATCGAGGTCTATGCGGACCGCGACCGCTCTGAATGGCCGTGGCGTGGAACCGAACTGGATGCGGCGGTGTTGCCGCTTGACTGGCGTGACCTGCTTGAGACTCCGCACAGCCCTTGGAAGGGCGTGCCGGGCGGAACCACCATGGGTCACATTCACCTGTATGTCGGCGATCTGGAGAAGGCCGACCGCCTTTACCGGGCCGGGCTGGGCATGAATCTGCGGACGCGCAGCATCCCCGGGGCCCTCTTCCTCGCGGCTGGCGACTACCACCATCATGTGGGGTTCAACACCTGGGCCGGCCAAGTACCTTCAGCCCTGGATAGCGATGCACGGCTTCAGTGGTGGAGCTTGAAGATACCTGAAAGAGAAAAATCTTTTTTGCGGGATAAGATCCTTCAGTTTGGCTGCCTGCTTAGACCTGGTGACTCGTTTGCGGACCCTTGGGGCATCGAGATGCGGTTCGCGCTATAAAGAAACGCGCAGTGTTCGAGTCGCGCAGTTAGGAATGGAAAGTCGCATTGTGTTGAGTTGCGTGCGCTGGCCCGCTGCTACAGGCGTCCTTCCCTCTTGAAGATGACACTAGTCTAGTAAATCCAAAGCAGAGCTAGGAGCGCGCTCGTATGCCACTAAGGAGGAGTTCCAGGATGTAACCGGCAGTGCGCTCTGAATCATCGGGGTCGGCAGCTCCTTCGCTCAATCTTCCAATACGCCCTGCATCGCTCAAGACCCAGACAAGTGTCCCAATCACCACCTGGAAAAGCCAATGAATCTCCGCCAATGACCGCCGGGGCAGAGCGTCCCGGAGACGCACGATGACGGCTTCAGCGACCGGGTCGGCGAGATCTCCTACGACCCCACGGTCAGCCGCAGCGGGATCACTCAGCTCGCGCGCAAGCAACATGCCGAAGTGGCTGCCATGCTCGGCAACTCGCAATCGAAGGATAGGCATAAGCAAGGATTTGAGGATGAGGTCGAGCTTACGATCGAGGTCCTGCTCCAGGTCGGCGAGCCTCAATCCAGCCATACGTTGCTCGCTCAAAATCGGAGACCTGGCCTCGAAGATTGCGCGGTAAAGCCCATCTTTGCCCCCGAAGTGGTAGCTGATCAGCGCCACAGGCACATCGGCACGGCGCGCGACCTCGCGAATGCTAGCTCCATCGAAACCAAAGCGGGCGAAGACTTCTTCGGCGGAGCTGAGGATGCGTGCCGTTGAAGAAGAGTTGGGGTCTGCATGTGCCTTCTGCGGACTGGTGCGAGGAGCACTCCTGCGCTTCTTGGTTTCCTGCCTTGTCCCGGTCAAAATTGCGATCTCCAAGAGTGCTTAAGGCATAAGACGACTAGGACAGTTTACGTGCGGCTCGAGTGTTGTCGTCCGACCTGAGTTCCTTTGTTGCGCGTTTGTGCAACGAGAGGAGGTGCCTAGATTCAATCTTCACGCTTATTGTACCATCTGTTCAGTAATACTGAACAAGTGATCAATTGTCCTGTTGGGACGAATGGGTATGACAGTGAGACTGATGCGAGAACGTCCCAACCGAACTATGAGCAGCCAACCGAACTGAGCAAGGAGCACATAAATGGGAAATGTTATCAATGGAGTGGATAAGGAAGTCATGATGCCAGGCTTGAGCCTGGACAAGAAGGGTTATCCGGGTTTCCATCCGCGGCGTAAGGTCAAAGACGGCCTGACGATCGACTATGACGTTGCGATCCGTCTGCGAGATGGCGTGACTATCTACACCGATGTCTATCGGCCGGCGGGCATCGACGAGCCGTTGCCGGCGCTCATTTTGTGGAGCGCTTATGGCAAGCATTTCCGCTGGGCTCCTCAGATGCGCGCACAGTTTACCGACAACGCGAAGGTGAGCGACTATGCGCCCATCGAGGCGCAGGACCCGGCCACATGGTGTCCAGCGGGGTACGCCATCGTTGTGCCCGATCCCCGTGGTGTCAATGTATCCGAGGGAGATGCCACCTACTGGTCGCCGCAGGAAGGCGACGACATTCACGACACGATCGAGTGGATCGTCGAGCAGTCCTGGTGTACTGGCAAGGTTGGGATGGCCGGCGCCTCGTACTACGGCATCGTGCAGTGGTTTGCAGGAGCGACCCGGCCGCCCCATCTGGCCGCGCTGATGCCCTATGACGGGATGAGCGATCTATACCGTGAGATTGCCTTCCACGGTGGCATTCCCAATGACAACTTCGTTCGCTTCTGGAACGTGCAGACTCGTTGTTCGCAGGGACTTACGGAGGACTGGATGAAGGCCATGGAAGTCCATCCCTTCCTCGACGACTATTGGTTGAGCAAGACACCGGCAGTCGACAAGATCGAGGTGCCGACGTACGTCATGCAAGCTGGAGCGACCACGCCATCCACACACGCGGGTCCCTGTCGGCGTTCATGCGGCTGGGAAGCGAGCAGAAGTGGCTCGAAGTGCACGGGCGTAACAAGTGGGCGCACATGTACACGCCGGAAAGCACGGCGCGGCAAATCGCCTTCTTCGACCGCTACCTCAAGGACATACCTAACGAGGTCGACTCCTGGCCGAAGGTTCGGATGGAAGTGCGCGAGCGTTTGGATGTGGGCCAGGAGCGGGCCGAGAACGAATGGCCTCTGGCTCGAACGAAATACAGGCCGTTCTATCTGAATGCCTCAAGCGGTCAACTAAGCGAGAAGGCAGTCACAGCGGAAGCCTCCATCGCTTACGACGGCGCCTCAACAGAGCCGAAGGCGCTCTTCACGTATCGCTTCGAGGAAGATACGGATCTGACGGGTTATTTCAAGCTCAAGCTGTGGGTCGAAGCGGACGGCAGCGATGACATGGACTTGTTCACCGCAGTTCAGAAGCTGGATGCACAGGGTGGCCTCGTCAATTTCTACTACATCACACGGTTCCGCTTCGGCCACGCTACACATGGCTGGCTGCGCGTGTCCGATCGCGAGCTCGACACGACTCGAAGCAAACCCTTTCAGCCCGTGCATCCACACCTCCGCGAGCAGCGCATCAAGCCCGGCGAGCTTGTGCCGGTTGAGATCGAGGTTTGGCCCTCCAGCACCCTGTTCCGTGCTGGCGAACAGATGCGGTTGATCGTGATGGGAACAGATCCTTTCCCGCCATCCGACGCGCCTGGCGTTGAGATGAGCCGCCATCCCAAGACACGAAATAGCGGGACGCACATCCGTCACACCGGCGGTCACTACGACAGCCATCTCCTTGTGCCGTTCATCCCTGCGACCTGAACACATGAAGGGGCGAGTGCAGCGGCGTAGACGCGGTGGTCGCTCACTGCAATTCCAGCAATCTCACCACGAATCGCGTCGAACGAAAACATTGCGGTAAGCATGCTTGAGCCGGTTACGACAAAGCATTTGCACCGGACAAGTATGATGCTGCCTATCGATCCCACAACAGGAGGAAGCTTGAAGCAAACCATTCAATGATGTGGAAAGCGAAAATGGCTAGTTTGTCAATTGTCACCGGCTTCCCTATTCAAGTGAGCACGCAGGAACCAATCGACCGTCTTTCTAACCCACTCCTCAACAGCACGTGCATTTGGCAGAAATGGCGGCATGGCTAGATTCCTACGTAGTGCTATGCTGCCCACCAGAGCGCCAAGGAACTGTTCGGAAGCAAACTCAACGTCTTCCTTCCGCAAAAGACCTCGCTTTGCGAGTCTTTTGAAGTAGGCCTTTAGCAGCTCGCGCCCAAGACCCGGTCCCTTATCCCAGAACGCTGCCGCCAGCTCAGGAAATGCGCGGGCTTCCGAAATCACAATTTGCAGCAGTCTCTCGGATTCCGGGTTGAGCATGACCAACAGCAGACGTTCGCTAAAGACAGTGAGAGCCTCATATGGATCTATCTCATACTCAAGAGCATGCGACACCGAGTGAAGTAGCCGATCGGATTGACGCTCGATGATGGCGGCGAAGAGAGAGGCTTTAGTGGGAAACCTTTGATAAAACGTTTCCTTCGAAGCGCCCGCGCACCGTGCGATTTCTCGCGTGCTTGCCTTGGCGTAACCGTTCTGCATGAACACTTCCGTTGCAGCATCAAGGATGGCTTCTATACGTTCGTCAACCAGAACGCGCCGAGGCTTCCCTGCCGAGGCTTGGGCGTCGGTCTTTGTTTTCGGCTTCATACCCTTAGGATACAGCCCGAAGTTCGCAAAGGTGCTGTTTGCATAGACCGCGTACCGGGTGGTACGCTGTATCCAAGTTGCATGGTACCGAACGGTACACCATTTTCACTTTCAGCGTAGGAGTTTGCAGAATGACAAGGGCAATCTTTTTTTGTTGTCTTGCCAGTCTGCACCTCGCGTATGCATCCAAAGGCTGCCTTCGTCGGCGCTCATAATTAACTTCGCCATAAGCATCGCCAAGGCAATTGGTGCCCATAATGAGTGATGATCAAGCCCGACCGAAGCATAATCCGTGGTTGATCGCGGTGACTGTTACGCTCGCCACAATCATGGAAGTGCTCGATACTTCGATCGCCAACGTGGCCGTGCCGCATATCGCCGGAGGCCTTGGAGCCACACAGGACCAGGCCACGTGGGTGATTACGTCATACCTTGTGTCGAACGCCGTCGTTCTCCCGGCCGCTGCTTACTTCTCGTCCATCGTTGGGCGGAAGCGTTTCTATATGAGCTGCGTCGCTCTCTTCGGCATTAGTTCCATACTCTGCGGGCTCGCTCCGACACTGCCACTGCTGCTCTTTTTCCGCGTGCTGCAGGGAATTGGCGGTGGAGGACTGGCACCCTCGGAACAAGCGATCCTCGCTGACACCTTCCCTCCGGAAAAGCGCGGTCAAGCCTTTGCTGTTTATGGATTGGCGGTCGTCACTGCGCCGGTGCTGGGGCCTACCCTCGGGGGCTGGATCGTAGATAACTACGATTGGCGATGGATCTTCTTCATTAATGTTCCTGTGGCCCTCCTTTCCCTATTCCTCACGTCGCGTCTTGTAGAAGATCCGCCACACGTGACGCAAGAGGTCGAGAGAGTAAAGCGGGAAGGCTTCCGCATGGACGGACTAGGTTTTGGGTTCGTTGCGCTTGCCTTCGGCTGCCTCGAAGTTGTCCTTGACAAGGGTCAGGAGGATGACTGGCTGAATTCTGATTTCATCCGGGTCTTTCTTGTTCTGGTTGTGATTGGGTTTGTAGGCATGATCACCTGGGAACTGTACATTGCCCGAAAGGGCAGGAAGCCGATCATTGACCTCCGGCTCTTCCGCAACAGGACCTTCGCCCTCTCCTTCGCCATGATGTTGCTGGTGGGTTTCGCGCTCTACGGAGCAAACATCGCGATGCCCCAGATCTTGCAGCAGCTTATGGGATATACGGCCGGAGGCGCGGGTAGGGCGCTCTCCACGGGAGGGTTGGCAACGATTCTCATGATGCCTCTGGTCGGATTTCTCATGGGCAAGGTCGATCCCAGGAAACTGGTGGTTTGCGGCTATCTTATGCTGGGATGCGGGCTGTTCTATGTAGGGCAGATCTACCTTGGTGTGAGTTTCGCGTGGGTCGCGAAGGCCAGGTTCTTCCAGTCGCTTGGACTTGGTTTCCTCTTCATACCCATTTCCACGTTGGCCTATGTTGGAACGCGCCCCGAACAGAGCAACGACGTGTCCGGAATGACGAATCTCGCACGGAACGTCGGAGGCTCAATAGGAACGTCGTTCGTAACAACATTCGCTGCACGGTGGGCCCAGACGCACCAGGCTTACCTTGCGCGGCATGTCAACAATGGCAACATGGCCTGGGTCGGACGTCTGAACACCTTAACTCAGCAATCCAAGGGCATGTTTGCAGCTACGGCTGACGCTCAGCATAGAGCTATGGCGCAGTTCTATCAGCAAAGTCTCCAGTCCCAGGCAAGCATTCTCGCCTACAAGGACATCACTCACTTCTTCGCCTACGCCATGTTTGTCATGGCGCCTTTGGCTCTTCTAATGAAGCGACCGCCCAAAGGCACATCTGCAGCAGCGCACTAAAGAGGGACATGCATGACCAATCCTATCGAGCTTCGGTACCGCCTCTCTTTGGCCCTTTGGATCAGCTGCTCTTCACTCTGCGGTGTGTGCCAGTCTTCCTCGTCCAGCCAAGGCAGCACCACTCAGCCAACAAGGGCACAGCAAGTGCCGCTCTCTGGACGGCAAGCTTCGAGCGCGGTGACCTCTCAGCAGACCGCAGTAGGAGGCGGCGCAAGCTCAACCTCAAACACGATCAACACCACCATCACTGCTCAAGGCAACTATCAGTCCAGCGTTCTTGATCCACATGCAACCGGAGATGCCTTAAGCCTTACGCTCGGCGATGTCATTCACCGCGGTCTGCAGTTCAACCTCGGATCTGTCAACGCCAGTAATTCCTTGAAACAAGTTCAAGCTCAGCGTCTTGCAGCACTGAGTTCTCTTCTTCCGAGCATTAGCGGCAACCTCAGTTACACGGATCAAAAGACCGATTTGCAGGCACTTGGACTAAGCGCCAGCACCGTGCCGAGTTTTGCAAACCTGTTACCGAAGGTCGTTGGCCCCTACCACTACTATGACGCTCGCGTCAGCGCGTCGCAGAGCCTGTTTGATCAGACGGCGGTTGGCAATTATCGCTCGGCAAAACAGTTGCAGCGGGCTTCCGAATTAAGCCAGCAGGACGCCCGTGAGCTGGTCATCCTTGCAGTAAGTGGCGAGTACCTGCGCAACCTCTCCGAAGTAGCGCTTGTGCGATCTCAGGAGGCGCAGGTCCAGTATTCACAGGCAAGCTACAATCAGTCGCTTGCTCAAAACCGGGCAGGAACAAAGTCCCGGGTCGACGCGCAACGAAGCCTGGTGCAGCTCCAGACCGAACAGCAGCGCCTCTCTTCCAACCAGGCTGATCTCGCGAAAGAAAATCTCACGCTGCTTCGCATGATTGGCTTACCTCTTCGAACGAAGGTCAGCTTCCAGGAAGCGCTTCCTTTTCGGCCAACCACAGTGGTGTCTATCGACGAGGCTATTCGCATAGCGCAGTCGCAGCGAAAGGATCTCCAGGCCTCGGAAGCTCAGGTTCGCGCCGCTGAACAAGCTCTTCACGCGTCCCGTGCGGAGCATCTTCCATCAGCCTCAGTCTCGGGTTACTACGGAATTGAAGGCCCAACTCCGAGCACAGGCAACGGAGTCTTCAGTGTGGCTGGAAATGTCAGCATCCCGATCTTTGATGGTGGACGAACGAGATCGGACATTGAACAAGCCCAGGCCGCTTTGGACGAGCGGAGAGCGGAGTATCAGGATCAGGAGCAAGCCGTGGAACTCGATCTCCGCACTGCCTATCTCGATCTGGATGTTGCTATGAATCAGGTCAAGGTAGCAGAGAGCAATCGTAATCTGGCGCTTGACACACTCAAGCAGTCGCAAGACCGTTTTGCGGAAGGCGTGACTGACTCTGTGGAGGTCGTCCAATCCACAGAGACTCTTGCCGCTGCAGAGCGCGACTACATCAACAGCCTCTACTCCCACAATGTCGCAAAGCTTAGCATGGCCCGCGCTTTGGGTCAGCTAGAGCAAGTTGCACCAACTCTTCTCGAGGTTCGATAATGATGGCCGAACAGACGCAGGTACAAGACAAACAAGAGGAAAAGCACGACTCTCCGACCCAGGGAAGTTCTCAAGGCCAGGAAGAAAAACAATCTGACAGCACAGCAGAAGAAAAACAGAAGTCTCCTCCTGATCCCCGAAAGAAGAGAAGAACCCTTTTTATCGGCATTGTGGCGGCCATCGTGCTGGTTGGCGGAGGGTTCTTCTGGTGGCTCCACGCCCGGTCCTACGAAACAACTGACGACGCTCAGGTGGATGGCCATCTGCATCCGCTCTCTTCGAGGGTCGATGGCACCGTGATGGCAGTAGGTCCGGAAGACAACCAGAGCGTAAAGGCAGGAGACTTGCTGGTTCAGCTTGACCCGCGCGACTATCAAGTAGCTCTTGATCAGGCAAATGCGTCGTTCGCGCAAGCCGAAGCTCAAACGGCGACGCAACAGCCAAACGTTCCGATCACTCGATCTTCGAACACCAACAGTTTGGAGACAGCGCAAGCTTCGGTCGACAACGCGGTAGCATCCTTAGCTGCCGCGCAACAGGACGAGCAGAGCACGAGCGCAGAACTTCGGCAGAGTCAAGCGAACAACGAGAAAGCTCAGACAGACCTGAAACGGTATACGCGGCTTCTCGAAAAACAAGAGGTCGCTCAATCGGACTACGATCAGTATCTGGCCACATCGAAAGCACAGGCAGCAAGCGTGGAACAACAAGAGGCATCTTTACGATCATCTGCTCAGAGAGTTGCAGAAGCGAAAGCGCAACTCGATCAGCAGCAGAGCAGGCTGCGTCAAACTGTGCGCGATGCTCCGCGACAGCTTCAAATCCGGCAGGCAACGGTTGCCTCTCAAAAAGCAAGCGCAGAATCGAGTAAGGCACAGGCTGAGACCGCTCGACTTCGCCTCAGCTACACCCGCCTTTTTGCGCCGGTCTCAGGGATTGTTACGCAACGAAGCGCGGAAGTCGGTCAACAGATAACGACGGGACAGCAACTTCTTGTCATTGTCCAAATAGATGATCTGTGGGTTACTGCAAACTTCCGCGAAACTCAACTCAAGAAGATGCACCCAGGGCAGAAGGTCGCCCTTCACGTGGACTCATTGGGGCGAGATTTTGATGGATTTGTCGAAGCGATGCCGGCTGCGTCTGGAGATCGCACGAGTGTTCTCCCGCCAGAGAACGCGACAGGCAATTTCGTCAAGATTGTTCAAAGACTGCCTGTCCGCATTCGATTTTCATCGAACCAGCCTGGCTTGGACCTGCTGAGGCCGGGTATGTCGGTAGAACCAAAGGTGTCCTTGCAGTAACACCTGCTGCGACCCCAATGAACTGGTCGGCGATGTATGTTCGCGAGGCTTCGAGCAACAATACCGAATGAGGATTAAGAATGAAGATCATCTGCGTGGAAGAACACATTATCGATCAAGATCTCGCGAAGGCGGCCCAATCCAAGCAACAGGCAGATGCGCCCTATTTTACCGAGGTCGGGCCCGGCTATGGAGGGGATATCGAAGACGGGGACGACAAAAGGCCTTTGCCAATAGACTTTTCCATGACGATGAAACTCGCCGCCGAGGCAGGTGCAGGTCGTATCGCGGAAATGGATAAGCATGGCATCGACATGCAGATTCTCTCCTGCAGCAATCCGCCGCAGGATGCACCGTCGGAGCGGACTGTAGAGCTTACGCGCGCCGTGAACGACAAACTCGCTGGGATTGTGCAAGCGAACCCAGCACGCTTTTCAGCCTTCGCGTCATTACCATGGCAGCAGCCAGACGCCGCGGCTGAAGAGCTGGAACGCTCCGTCAAGGAGCTTAGGCTTGTGGGAGCCATGCTTCTGGGACGTCCCGGCGATGTTTTCCTGGATGATCTTCGTTTCGAACCGATCCTCGCCATGGCGAATGACCTTCAAGTGCCGATCTACATCCATCCGGGCTATCCCCTGCCTCAAGTACAGAAGCCATATTATGGCAGTCTTAAGAAGGAGGTTACGGCGCGGTTGTCGCTCTTCGGCTGGGGGTGGCACAACGAAGCCGGGGTGCAACTGCTCCGCGTACTGCTGTCAGGAGCGTTCGATCGCTTTCCCAATCTGCAGGTCATCAGCGGCCACTGGGGAGAGATGGTCCCGTTCTACCTGCAACGTTTAGACGACATGATACCTCCGCAGGTGTCAGGACTATCGCGGACCATCACGGAGACGTTCAAGCAGCACATCTATGTCACGCCGAGCGGCATGATGGAGCTGCCTCATTTTGAATTCATTCAGAAGGTGGTTGGGGCCGATCGTATTCTCTACTCGGTGGATTACCCGTACTTGACCTTGGCTGGAGCACGACGCTTCCTGGAGACACTGCCAGCAAGTGAAGAGGCAAAGGAGAGCATTGCGCACACAAACGCTGAACAATTGTTTCGCTTATGATTCGCCGCGGCCTAACTTCGAAGCGTTTCTCTTGTCAGGTTCCGACTTGGGATCTGCAACGTTACCCGCATCAAGGCTCCCTGACATGGCTTTCGGTGGCGGTCGTCGTCATAGCTTTACCCGCTGGATGTCAAGGGCCTCCCAGACACGTTGTAGTTATATTCAACATGCGACCTCGAGCATGAGTCTTGAGGTGGCGCGTCGCGGCGAGTGTCCGGGCTATAAGCAAAGCTGGAGTAACGAAGGTGGTGGCAGAGCGCAATCGATGGGTGAATAGGCGTTGCGGGGCTTATGCCCAATTTGGCCTGATTGGCTTCACGTCATCGACGGCAGTTGTTACTTATGATCATTAAATAGTGTGTGGATGAAATAGCAACTCGTATGAAAGATCCTAAACGATAGTTTCCGTTGTAGAGGGAATCCAATGGCAGAGAACGAGGTGAAGCACTTCCACTGCAAAGATGTTGGTTACGACTGCGAGTGGCATCTGGAGGGAACGTCCGAAGAGGAGATGCTCCCAATCATCGAAAGGCATGCGGCTGAGGTACACAACCTAACCTACTTCAAAGACCAGGCGGTCGAAAATGTCCTGAATGCCATCCGCAGGAGCGAACAATGAAAAATCCTGCTCGTCTATCGTTTGATCTTGCGCAACAATCACCCCAAGCCATTCTGCTTGTGGCTGCTATTTAAGAAGTAACTTCAATAGATACTGTTGGATTCCGATATGACCACTAAATCCGCGTTACCCGTGCGTATCCTGATTGTCGGCGGAGGCTTTGGGGGGCGAGACGCCGCGAAACGACTCGCTTACCGCTTGCCTGCAGGTTCAGAGATCGTTCTGATTGATCGAAACGACTTTTTGCTTTATACCCCTATGCTGACAGAGGTTGCAGGTCGTTCAGTTAGTCCGAATCGGATCCAGGTCCCGAACCATCTCCTACCCCGCAAAGTTCGCGTCATAAAACAAGAGGTTGTTAGCGCCGATCTGTCAACTCGGTCTGTGGTTCTGGCGAATGGAGAAGAGCTACAAGGAGATCACCTGATTTTCGCTCTTGGTTCCTCTACGAACTTCAGAGATGTTGCCGGAGCTGCGGAATACGGTTTGACGATGAAAACTCTTGAAGATGCACGGCGAGTGCGGCGTCAGGCGGAGCAAAACATCCACTTGGCACGCACCGCAAGCAGCCTGGAGGAACGTCAGAGATTGTGCACTTTCGTCGTGGCAGGAGGAGGCTACACGGGTGTCGAGACGATCGCGGCGTTGAATGATCTAGTTCGCGACATTGCCCGAGAGTGTTCGATTCCTTCCTTTGACCTGCGGCTGGTTCTGATTGAATCAAGTAAACGCATCATGTCAGAAATGCCAGACGAGCTGGCTGCATACACCGGAGAGGTCCTATCGCATGATGGAATCGAGCTCCGAATAGGCGTTGCCGTCCAGACTGTGTCATCGTCTTCTCTCACCTTAACCGACGGCCAAGTCATAGAAACAGGAATGTTGATCTGGGACACCGGAATCGTCCCAAATCCCTTCGTTGACTCTCTTGATTGCAAGAAGGGTAAGAAGCACGGCATAGCGGTTGATAGTGCCTTCCAGGTTGAAGGTCGGTCGGGTGTCTGGGCCATCGGAGATTGTGCCGAAATACCTAAGCCGGATGGCAGTGGAACCTTCTTTGAACCAACAGCGCAGAACGCTACACGTGAAGGAGTGCATGTGGCCGACAACATTCTCGCTACGATTCACGGTCGTGCCGTGAAGCCATTTCGGTACCGGCAGGTGGGAGAACTAGCTGTTATCGCACGACATTGCGGAGTGGCGCACGTCTTTGGCTTTCAAATCAAGGGGCTATTTGGATGGCTCATGTGGCGAGCTATCTACTTAGCCAAGCTGCCTGGCATCTCTCAGCGCTTGGGGGTACTACTTGATTGGTTTCGGCTGGCGGTCGGGAGAAGGTACGTTCCCACTGCAGGGAAACAGAAGAGAGTAAAGCGAGACTCTTCTGAGTTGCTCATTGGTGATCAGGTCTCAATACAATGATCAGAGTCGTAAAGCCCCACCGTAGTGCGCCAGCATGACCCCGAGCTAAAGGCCGTGGTCGAGCTGCTCGCCCAGGGTCAGGTTGGGGAAGCGATCGGAGGATTGGAGCGGCGGGGCCGAGTGCAGGAGGTAAAGGATCAGGCCACGCGGATCGAGGCTATCGCGCAGGAGTACGCAAGATCTCCCGAAACACGCTGGTCGTCTCTCCCGACAACCTCTCCCGCGCCGAGATCAACGCCAGGATTCACATGGAGCTACAGGCCAGAGACATTGTCGGCAGGAAAGAATACGGTTCGATGCGCGCGTTTCCCGTCTGGACCTCACCGGAGCGGACCGGACATGACCCATTTGATATCAGTTTAACGATGTGCTGCGTTACTCGCGCACATCGAAGGAGACCGGCATCGAGAAGGGTAAGTATGCCCGCGTCAAGAGTGTGGACGCACCCAACAATTTGCTAACCGTCGTTCGCGCGGACGGCTCGGAACAAACGTACGACCCACGCCGCCAACAAGGCGTTACGATCTATAAGGAGCAGGAGAAGGTGTTTTCGGTAGGCGACCGTATCCAGTTCACCGCGCCGGCCAGCGAGCTGAAGATTGCGACCGCGAGCTAGGGACCGTGCAGAGCTTCACCGATTATGGCCGGATAACCTTGAAGATGGACACCGGCCGGAGCATGAGCATCGACCCCAGGGATCATCCGCACCTTGACCACGGCTATACCGTCACTAGTCATTCCAGCCAGGGACAGACCGCCGGTCGCGTTCTCATCAACATCGACAAGGAGCTGGGGCCAAGGACCTCATCAACAACCACATGGCTTACGTCTCCGTCTCGGCGGAGCGCACGACGCCCAAATCTTCACCGGTGACCGCGAAAAGCTGCCTGAAGCGCTCAGCCGCGGTATCTCGCACCAAAGCGCCCATGTGCCGGAGGCCCGGCAACGGACGATGGCGTCCATCACCTTGCGGTGCTGCGGGGCGAGATGCGATCCATGCCGCTCGAGGAAGCTGCTGCCGGAAGCACGGAGGATGTCGGCCACCTCAAGGGTGGGCCGGCTCATCCCTTCACGCGTCTCCTCGAATGCTTCATCTCGCTCGGAGTCGACACCGTGAGCGACTCCAGCGGGCTGGCGACAGCTTGCAGGTGCAGACGCGATAGATGCAGATAGACCGTCGTGTCGGCCAGCTTGGCGTGTCCGAGCAGCAAACTGAATGGTGCGGAGATTGGCACCGGCTTAGAGCAGATGCGTTGCGAAGCTGTGTCGAAGCGTGTGCGGCGAAACGCGCTTGGTGATGCCGGCCGCCTTCGCCGCTTCGGTCACAGCCGTCCACGCGACCTTCGTGGTGACGGGGACGTCGGCCCTCCAGTTGTTCTCCATGCCGGGGAACAGATAGGTCTTCGGCTTCATCAACGCCAATACTCGCGCAGGATCTCAAGGAGCCTGGGACTCAATGGAACATCCCGGTCGCGACGACCCTTGCCTTGCCGGATGTGAAGCACCATCCGTCCGCTGTCGATGTCGGCTACCTTCAGCCGGCACAGCTCAGCCCGGCGTACGCCGGTCGCATAGAGCGTCATCACCATCGCGCGATGCATCAGGTTGCCAGTCGAGTCGATTAGACGGGCGACTTCTTCCTGGCTGAGCACGGTTGGCAGACGCTTGTGCTGCTTCGGAAACGGGATCGCATCGGGCAGATAGGGCCGACGCAGTGTCTTGACGAACAGAAATCGCAACGCTGCTGTCTGTCCTTCGATGGTGCGCGGGGACAGCTTGCGATCACGAAATAAATGGACCTGGTAGTCGCGTACGTGGTCAGGTCCAAGCTGCTCCGGCGGACGGCGGAAATATCTGGCGAAATCCTCAACCGCATGGACGTAAGACCTCACGGTGTTCGGAGAGTAGTTACGGCGCTGAAGTTCGTCGAGCATCAACTGGCGAAGATGGGTCACAGGGGAATCCTCCTTGTGACCCACACGCTAAACCCAACTACTACCCACACCGCCACCACTACAGCATCCGCCGCGCCAGCGGCTTAGTTCAAACGCGTTTATGGGTACTAATCGCGAGTCATTCCTATACAGCTCATTTGCGAAGCCGAGAGACTGCTCCTCAGTCAGCGTTGCAGCAGCAAGACGTGACCGCTAGTCATGTATAATGACCACCAGTCATGGAGGGTATCGGAATGCAACATTCGAACGAGTGGGCTGTCATCACAGGCGCGTCGAGCGGGCTCGGTTTGGAATTCGCAAGAGCGCTCGCTTTGCGTAAATGCAACCTTGTTCTGGTAGCACGCCGGGAAGAGCCTATGCAGGCTCTGGCGACGGAGCTTCGTGAGCGACTCGCCGTCGAAGTGGTTGTCGAAGCCATCGACTTAAGTGCTGTCGGGAGTTCGCTCGATCTGCAAAAACGACTGGATGAGCGGAGCATCGAACCTTCCATCCTTATCAACAACGCAGCCTTCGGCCTGAGTGGCGAGTTCCTGACGCAGGACATGGACCGCGTGCGTGAGATGCTCAACCTGGACATTGTGACGTTGACGGAACTCACGCAGCTATTCGGCAAGCGCATGGCGGCTCACGGAAGAGGGCATATCGTTCTCGTGGCCAGTTTGGCTGCCTATCAGCCCGATCCGTTGCTGGCAGCCTACGGCGCAGCGAAGCATTTTGTCCTCGCACTCGGAGTCGCCCTACACGTGGAATTGGCGCCTAAAGTCACCGTCACCGTAGTCTCACCTGGCCTTATGAATACAGAATTCAACGAAGTGTCCGGATTCCGTCCCAAGGCCTCGTTGAAGCCGTCCATCGTCTCTCCAGCTAAGGTCGCGGAGGCAGGTCTGAAGGCGATGTTTGCTGGCAAATCGAGCGTCATTATCGGGAAACTAAACCGCCTCACGACTTTCTTTAATCGATTTACCTCGCGGCATCTCCAGGCGAAACTGACGTATCGTATGTCAAAGTGAAGAGAAAAGCAGCAAGCCACGCGCATGCCTCGGAGGACAAAGCAGCACGGCGTGCGGCGATCCTCCAAGCTGCCAAGTTCCTGTTTGTGGCTGGCGAAGGACGCCTGCCGACAGCGGCGGAGATTGCGTCGGCAACGGATCTTGCTAAAGGAACGGTTTACTTGTATTTCCGAACGAAGGAAGAAATTTTTGCAGCGCTTCTGCTGGAGGGTTGGCTCGCGGTTATGCAGGAGACTGAAGCCCATTTCCAAACGAAGAAGGGTTCTCGGGCCGCCAAGGTAGATGCCTTTCTTACCGCGCTCGTAGCTCATCTGGAGGGTCATCCGGAGCTTCTTCGTCTGGATGCACTCGGCTACGGCGTGCTTGAAAAGAACATGTCGCGAGACACACTGACGGCTCACAAAGCGGAGTACATGATTCATTTGGAAAAGACCGGGAGCGTGATTGACGCCGCACTCCAGACCGCAGAAGGCCGTGGACTCGAACTCTTGATGCGCACGTACGCCCTGACCCGGGGACTGTGGCAGTCTCACCAGCACAAGGAAGAGACACTCCTGGCGGGTGTCGTCGTCTTACACAAATTCGTCGAGAAACCCTTTGGCAGAGAGCTTCGCGAGGCACTCACGGAGTACTGGCGGGGAGCCCTTTCCATGGGAATCGATCGGGCTTAGGTACCTGTGGCGGCTTTGAACGGAGCAGGTTTGAAGACGGCCTGAGCCCGCGTGAGCGTGGATCGTGGCTTTACTTCTGAAAAGTCGCACAGGCGGAAGTTGACCGCTGAACGTGCGATAAAGCATGGTCGGTTCGCTCAAGTGGCGTGAGCGGCGTCTGTCGGTACGAATCACTTCCTCTGCTACGAACTAGGCTACTTGCGCAGACACTCGACGCCGACTGGTGAAGGCTTTACCACCAGCGATCACTGGCGGTAAAGCAATTAGAAGCATCTACCCCACTTCGGGTTGAAGGGTTGCGATGAACTCCCACGCTTTCAGCGCGGCTTTGCGGTGTGGTTCCGCTTTCGCGAAGTAGAGGGAACTTTCCGTCACCTTGCGGAGGGCCGTGAAATCGGGATAGCGGACGAGAGCTACCGCATCCCACTTCGGCTCTGCTGGCCCCAGGATCGTCTGGGCTACCGCTCCCACATAGATGACCTCGATCCCTTCGACGCCCAGTTCCGCTGCTACCTGATTGAACGCGGGCGCGTACCGCTGAATATAGGCTTCCATGCCGGAGCAAGGCTTCTCGTTCGCGTCTTCATACTGCGCCTCTGGAAAGAACGCCACAAGGTTGATCATGGTTACGGGAACTCCGCTCGGAATCTTCGCTTCCGCGGCGAGAACACTGTTGAGATCGAGTTCTACTTTGCTCATATGTATTCTCCTTTGCGTTACCTTGCTCTTTCGTCCACGGACGCCCAGTGGTTTTCGAGAGCTTGCGCGACCTCGGCGGTGCGCTCCACCATCGTCCAGTGACCTGCGTCCAGTTTGAGGACACGGCTGGCATGGGCGTCCGATGCCAGTTCATTTGCGAATTCGACGGGGCAGGCTGTGTCTTCCTCGCCCCAAAAGACGAGGCCTGGTGCCTGTACCTTCCCGAGGTCCGGCTGCCATTGCTTTCCAACTTCCAGAGCTGAGCGGTAGAGACGGAGAATGCATGCCCCCATCGTCTGGTCGATATGACTCACGGCTTGCTTTGCACGCTCCATAGGAAGGCCCGCCTTAGCCATAAAGTCGGCTACGGCAGAAGGATCAAGCTCCTTGAACCACTTCTCCCCCTCGCCTGGCGTCTGCCAGATTTTTGCGAGAGGGTGCCATTGGTATGCCCCGCTGACCGGGCCGCTGCCTGCGGCCCATGAACGGATGAGGTCGGGCCGCAGCGAGGCCACACGCATGGTCAGAAGGCAGCCCCAATCGTGTCCAACAAGGTCGACCGGCTCACCGATGTCTTCCAACTGACGAATGATCCAGTTCGCGTATTCTTCCTTTGTGGCGTTGAAATTTGCCGGGAGTGGCGCGTTGAAGCCTGGCAGAGCCAAGGCAACAACATCCTCGCGAGATAAATGTTTGCGGAGCGGCTCCCACACCCGAAAGGTGTCAGGGACTCCATGAACGAAAACAGCGGGCATGGTTCTTCTCCTTGCGAATGCCATCAACCTACGCAGTTATGACATTTCGACATTATGATGCAGAATGTCTAAATGGGGATTCACGGATGCCAAAAAAGATCACGCAAAACGGAGTAGAGGCAAGGAGGACTGCAGCCGTTGAAGCAGCGTCCGTGGTGTTCCTACGCTATGGATACGCTCGTACCACAATGGCCGAGCTTGCAGCCGCAGCGGAGTTGTCACGGCCAACACTGTACGAACTCTTCCCTAGCAAGGATGATCTTTTTGCAGCGGTGATCGACCGTCTAAGCCAGCAGACGATTCGGCAGTACTGTGACATGCTACCCAAGCTCAAGACGTTGCAGACGAAGCTCCATCATTTCTGCGGAGATTGGGCAACACACGGTCTAAAGCTGATCGAGCGCCACCCGGACGCTAAAGATCTGTTCGATCTCCGGTTCCCGGCCGTACGGCAGATGTATGAGGACTTCATTCATTTTCTTGTCGAAGTCATATCGAATGAGGATCATTCGGCTAAAATCCCGGTAGAGAAGGTCGTGCGTAATCTGGTGTTCTCGCTACGCGGGCTGAAGGATGCGGCAAAGAACGTGAAACACATGGAAACGCTTGTCGAGCTACAGGTGGATGTCTTCCTAGCAACACTGACCCAAACGGGCTGACCCGAAGCAGACGTTCTGCTTCGGTCACATCAGATTGCCTTCGTGCGTTTGCCGAAAGTGTCAGGTAAGTACTGCGAAGTCGCAATAGCGGTAGTGTGCTGCTCCCGGATTTCATCGGCCAGAGCTTATCCCGCACCAACTGCGTGAGCCGCGTTTAGGATTACAGGCCACGAGTAAGTTCTATCCGCAGCGTAACTTCTTACCCCGATCTTTACTGAAGGCTGAGCTGCACTCGCCGGTTCATGATGGTTGCAGCCTGCCAGTCGGGCCATGTCGTCGCATCCAGATAGAACAACCAGGGTTGGCCTGAGCTCGTCGTCGGATCGCTACCCTCACCGACCAGCGTTGGATAAAGAAGAGCATTGTTGCCGTCCGTCAGCATCCCCGTCGCTATGGAGCCGGACCAGGCCAGCAAGCTCGAACCGTGTTGCATCATGATCGACGTATGATTTGCCGCGGCGTATGCAAGCAGATATTGCTGCATCGTGCTGTCGTAAATAACGCTTGGGAATGCGCCGGTAGCTGCGATGACCGGAGTGTAATGACCCGAGTTCGTTGCGGCGTTCGGATCCCCACTGGTAGCCGGCTGGGTCCAGCCATTGTTGTAGAACTTTGTAAAAAGTGTAGGAAAGACTGCCGTGTTGCCTGCAAAGGCTGCTGTCAGTACGGCGGAAAGCTGCGCCCGCGCCACCCCCAGGCACTGGCCGGTGTCGCAGGGCGGGGCTGCGGAAGGATCTGTGTCGTAGTAGAAGACATAGAGGTACACGGTGGAGGGATCGGCCGCCGTGACATTCGCGATGTGATTTCCATTGGCATCCGCCAGAATGAGCGTGCCGCCGCCCACCTGGGTGTAGGTGCTCGCGTTAATCTGCGTGCTGCGAGTCGCATAGGGCTGCACGATCTCGCCGAGCTTCTGAAACGTCGCTCCCCCGTCTTTTGATAAGGCCATTCCCAAGGAAGCGTAGGTACAGGTCCCCATGGCGCACACACCGCCATGGAACTCGCCATGGTAAATATGAAGCACGCCAGCCTGCCCGGAGGGACTGGTGACGGCGAGCACGGGACCACCGCCCGCGTAGTTCACGTCAAAGGTATATCCGTTTGGATCGCCACCAGCCTGAAGCAGCGCCGTGCACCCGTAAGGGGCCGTTACGGCCGACAAACTTCCACCCAGGCGGTAAGTCCCCTGGACACCCGGCGTGCCCGGGCAGGCAGGGCCGCTCAGCGCTGCGCCATAGAAGCTGTACATCCCGTTATTCAGCAGCACACCGAGCGTGCCGTCAGGCGGACCATCCTTGAAACCGAGCGCCGTGCGCTGGGCCACGGTCAGCACCGGGCTGGGCGTCTGCAATTGCAGCGTGAACGTCCCTGGGCTCGTTTGTGTGGTGGGCGGGGGATTTCCGCTGCTGCAAGCTCCCAGGAGCAGAGAAAGTGGAAGGCATAAGGCCGCCCCTGAACGCTTGACCATCGCAAACAAGTTCAACCCGTAAGCCGATCTGCGCATACTCTCAAGACCTTCCTTTTGACCCTCCAATAAGAACTGCGGCCGCAGCCCGACAAGCAGACTTCAAGGGTGAGCTTATTGCAAGGGATGGTGAAGTTAGGCTTTGCGACGTCCATTACCGTGCGTTCTGAGGCATCGCCGGGTTCACGAGTGCTCTGATACGGACCTTCGTTTGCTCATAGAGGCAGGCGTTGTATTCATAGCCTTCCAGCGGTGCGTTGATTGCCACGCTGCTCTCATAGTGACACTCCGCGTCTCGAAAGACGACCCAGGCGCGTTCCGCCGCGATCAACCGCTGCAGGATCTGGGTTCGGACAGGATCGTCCTCCGCCTGTTTGATCTTTTCAACAATGTGCGCGTACACGTCGTTCAACCGGCGATCGGCGGCGGCCTGCGCCTCTTTCTCGCAAAAGCCACTATCAATTACAGTCTGTCTTGCCACCTCGCAAGCCTTCTCTTTGGCGTCAATTGCTGAAAAGTCTGTGCCCGACTGCGCCACAGCCGACGCGGACAGCAGGGCGAGGGACACGAGAAGGGATCCACAGGTCAACGAAGCTCTCAAAAAGTAAGCCACAGCATGGTTATAGCAGGGGCCGAAGGCGACCAGGAAAAAACCCGGAACGTGATTCTCTACCGCGCTCGCCTGCAAGTCTGTCGTTGCATCACGAACGACCACTTCTGGTGACGTACTCCTAAGACTTTCTAGAACGGCGTTGTGGGGAGCTATGCCCGGACGGGACGAATTCCACCAGTGATCGGGTGCACTTCTTTTTGTCTCACGTGCGAGGGCGCAACCCTTCCATTAGCAAGTCCAGAACGCGACGCAACTGGTCTTCATCACTGGCGAGCCTCATGGCCAGAACTGTAGCCGCGAGCGCAACCGTAAGATCGTCCTCCTGTACGTCTTTTCGGATGGTATGGTCCTCAATCCCGGCCGACAGGAACCGTGCAATCGAGGTCCTGAGCCGGGAGCGCGTCTCTAGGGATGGTCCAGCGCGCGAGGTGAACGCGCTGCTCAGAGTGTCCCGCATAGCGTGCTTGGTCGCTACGAATGTGACGTATCGATCCATCCACATCCGTAGAGCCTGGAACGCCGGATGAGATTTCAGCAGATCGTCCCCGTCCGCCATGAGCGCGTCGAGCTCTGAGTGGTATACCGCCTCGACCAGAGCTTCGCGAGTGGCAAAATGCCGGTAGAGCGTACCTATGCCTAATCCTGCTCGCCGAGCGATGTCCTCAAGCGTGACAGAGCTGTTGTGCTTGGAAAACTGTTCGCGTGCGATCTCTACGATTCGCTGCCGATTTCGGGCCGCGTCGGCGCGCAACGGAGGGGATTTTGACAAGCGGAGGATCCTCCGGATAGAGTTCTGATATGCGGAGTCGCCTCCGCTTTAGATGTTACTTCAGGAGCAAGGCTATGACAGGTTCTACGCAAGGCGTTCCCGCACCGGGCGGCACATATCGATTCTGTGGGCAGGACGTAGCGCGTATCGGCTATGGTGCTTTGCAACTGCGCAAGCTTGAGTCCGATCCGGCCAAGGCGGAGGCGCTTCTCAGGCGTGCTCTCGAACTAGGCGTCAATCACATCGACACGGCCATGTTCTATGGCAATGGATTTGCCAATCGGATGATCCGCAAGGTTCTTGCTGACGGGAGGGGTGTCGTGGTCGCAAGCAAGGTCGGAGCAGATCCTGAGGTCGGCGGACCCATCCCGATGCGGCTTGCCCAGCGCCCAGAACAGCTTCGCGCGACCGTGGAGGAGAACCTGCTCAGCCTGGGTGTAGAGCGGATTCCTTTGGTCAATTTGCGCAGGACAGATGTGGGTCCGGGTCTGCGAGCCGAGGGCGACCAAATTGTTGACGTCGACGACCAGATGGCGGAAATGATCGCGATGCGCAAGGAAGGCAAGATCGGTAGCATCGGCCTCAGTGCGGTCAGCCGGGAGAATGTCGAACGGGTTCTTCCTGCCGGGATAGCGTGCGTTCAGAACGCTTACAGCTTGGTGGATCGAGAGTGTGAAGAGCTGCTCGCCCTATGTCTCACTCACGAGATTGCCTGGGTGCCATTCTTCCCCCTCGGCGGTGCCATGCCTGGCTTGCCCAAGGTCACGGACCAGCCCAAGGTCATCGACATAGCGGGACAGCTCGGAATTACGCCTTCGCAACTTGGCCTTGCATGGCTACTGAACCACAGCACAAACACCCTGCTGATCCCGGGTACGACCGATCTTGCGCATCTTCAGGAGAACCTGGCTGCTGGATCGATTGTCCTCAGCCTGGAGATGGCGGGCGAGCTGAGCAAGCTGGAAGTTGCTTTCAACAAGGACGCTGCGGGACACAAGAGCTAAATGCTGTCGTGCTGCATTGCGAGCACGCAACGATATGTCGCATTAGCGGGAAGTAGGCGCTCCAAGGAGCGTCTGAAGTTGACGCGGCCCGCTGACTAGGGGGAGACGCGGCCTCCGTACTTACCGGCTTACCGCGTCACCTCTGCTGACCATGTTCCATTCGTAATTCTTGCCGTCTTTTGTTGGCAACGCGGCTAGCTCGTAAAGGCCTTTTAGCTTGTGTAATCCAACACCAGCACCAGTACGCCAAAGGCGGCGCCCATCGCTGCTGAAACTGAGGCCAGTGTCCCGCTCTTTCCCGCTTTTGCTGATACACCCATCGCTGCGCGCCAGTACATGCTTGCGCCTGCCATGACGAGGATGAGTTCTACGCATGCGGCTACAGGCGGATGGTTCCAGAGGCCAAAGCCGAAATGTGGGAAGTTGCCGAGATTGCCGGGGAGCATAGGCATATCGGGGCGATGGACGACTAGATCGAGAACCCAGTGGGATGCGCTGACCAGTGCGATGACGACGGCGACTCTCTTGCCCTGCGCAGGCAGGAACATTGCTCCAAGGATTGCTGAGAGACCGAGCATGCCGACGAAGGAGTGCGTGTAGTCGGCGTGGATGAGCAAGCCACCGTACCCTTTATGAAGCGTCTCTATCGTCTCCAGATGAGCGACAACGAGTGGAACGAAGATGATGTCCAGCCATACGGTGGCAAGCATTAACGCCCAAAGAGGCGCTGATTTCTCGCGAGATTTGACCATTGCAGCGAAACCGAAATGTCCGGCTACCATTTGCCAACCACTTGCTGTTTTGCGGACGGCCATGGCAGGCGTCGATCCACCAGCCCCATCACAACGACGAACAGTAAGACTCCTGCGATGAATGACATTTGTATGCTCCTTCCATCTGTGCGGATCGATCCCCGCTTATGACTTACACCGTAAGCCGTGCTAGAGAACCTGTCAAGCCTTACTATGTAAGCAATGGCGCACCCCAAACTTCTTTCGTCAGAAGAGATCCTGAAAACAGCGGTGCACCTGGTGGAACAAGGAGGCGCAAATGGGCTCTCGTTAAGAGCCGTCGCGGCGAAGCTTGGCGTCAAAGCGCCGAGTTTGTATCGCTACTTTCCGGACAAGGAAGCGCTTGAAGTAGCTGTCGCCGCAGAGATTCTGTGCGTCATGTTGGTCGAGTTCCAAGCTGTGCCTGCAAGCGCCGATCCGGAGACCAGATTTCAAAGGCTTGTCGATGCTTATCTGCACTTCGCTCGGAAGCGCTTTTCGCTTTATGCCTTTGTTATGCAGGACCGTCCCGAGAGATACGGGTCTAGAGCGGGCAAAGCCGTCTGGAACATTCTGCTGGAGGCCGCAAGCAGCATCTCTGGACAGCACGACGACACCGCTGCAGCTGTCGCTACCTGGGCCTTGCTGCATGGATACGCCACTCTGGAACACTCCGGCGCGTTCGGTCCATCCGGACCCAAAGGCGGATTGGAGCGAGGCATAGAAGCTTTCTTGGGCAACTTTCGCAATAGCGCCCGCTCCGTTCGGAAAGAACATCCGGTGCGAGTGGCAGATGTTCGACAGCGGAAGAAGAAGTCGTCGAGCTAACGATTCGTCACGATATGTCGCACTGGCGGAAGTTGACCCCTCCAATGCCGTTCTGAGCTGGCTCGCTATTCCTAACCAAGTCTGAGCTGATGAGCAGCTTACAGGTGACAATCCACTCAAATTCCATAGACTGGCCGCATCGGCCGCAAACGCCAACGCCTCCCCAAACGTCCTTTCAAAACTGCCCCGTGAATTGTTTCAGGGCTGCCCTCGCTCGTTTGCGGCCGGGGCAGCCCTGATAGATTCTTATCGTTTGTCGGTACCAATCACTCTCCTAGGTCTCGAGCTGTGCCAGATTGTGCAGACATTCGACCCTGATCCACGAAGGATTTCCGCCGGTGACAACCGGCGGGAAAGCATGGGAGGTTATCTACCCCGCTTCTGGCTGAAAGGTTGCGATGAACTCCCAGGCCTTTAGTGCGGCTCACGGTTTGGATCCGCTTCGCGAAGTATAGAGAATTTTCCGTCACCTTTGCTAGCACGCCGGCCTGTTATGACGCCCTTCGCTGCTCTGCCAACTCCTGAAGGTACTGTCGAAGAGAACGGGGTTCGCGGCCCAGGATCGCTCGAAATACGAGGGAGTTCCCGCCCGGAAAGCCGTGATCATTATAGAAGGAGAACATACGTTTCAGTCCATCCTTGAGCGGTCCTTCGGGAAGGTGCGCCTTATGCGCCCACTTCTCGAAAGGAACTTCTGCAGCTCCCACATTGCGCCCAAGTACTTCGCTCATCATCAAAGCTATTTCCATCCGGTCCATCATACCGGTAGCGCATAGCTCGAAGGTGCCGTTATACAGCATGTCGCACGTCAAGGCCAACGCCGCTGCCTCAGCAACATCACGATAGTCAACGTAAGCGTCTTTGGCGTAGACCGAGTAAGGCAGCGAAAAGCGGTCCTGTTCTATCACTGCTGCCCAGTACCCCGCGATGTTTTGCATGAAGATCGCCGGTTGCAGCACCGTGAAGGTCATGCCCGACTCATACATGGCCTCTTCGACCGGGAGCTTAGCCGCATGATTGGTCAACTGAGACAGCGATGGATGGATCACCCCCGAAAGGACGAACTTGCGTGCTCCCGCCGCTTTAGCTGCGCCGACGAGCGCCAGTCCCATTGCTGCTTCATTGGGTGCCATTCCCGGGCCTATATGAAAGACGGCATCAATCCCCTCTGTCGCCTTTCGGAGGCTCACGGGATCCTCCAGATCTCCGATGACCGTCTCGCTAGCTCCTCGCTTAAGCGCAAGGTCGCTCTTTGCTTGATCCCTCACTAGCGCACGCACGGTGGCTCCGCGCTTCTGTAGTTCAGGCAGTGACTAAGCCGGCGTGTAGACCTGACGCTCCTATCATGAGCACCTTCATTACGTATCTCCTCCTTTGATCCAGTTCGAAATGGCAGTTCGGGTGCACTATGCTTACCTGTATGACAATCTAATCAGCCCTCCTCAACGATCGCCATGTTTACGGTGTATTCAGCGGATGTTCTGCCGTCCCATTCGATCTCTACCTTCCGCCATTGCAATCCATCGTCCGCCGAACGATAGAGCTCCCTTCCAGCGGACAAATAGAAAACGCCGCGTTCGACTATGCTTGCTGCCACAACCGGAACCAGCAATCCCTCTGCTTTGGGCAAACCTCCGCGCACTTCCCGCCAGGCCTCGCTTCCGTAACGGCGGTAAACGAAAGAAGAGGCAGACTCTTTGAAGTGTGCTGCGTATGCGCTTTTTGAAGCTGTGAGTAACAGGGTCGTGGGTTCCGCAATGCTCGCGGCGACGCTCCAACAGTACTGGTGCTCCAGGCCGTCAACAATACGGCGCCAACTTTCGCCGCTGTCCTCGCTCTCGAAGTAGCCGTCGCCCGCAGCAGAATATAGGCGACCAGGACAGTTTGTATTGGCGATAAGAGAATGAGTATCTTTCGGGCTGCACGGAAAGCGATCGTGCCAGGTCTCCCCACCATCATTGCTGTGCAACAGCGCTCCAGCTTCAATGGCGACATGCAACCGATCCGGCGTCGCCAGGTCGCATAGAACGGCCTGTACGTGATGTGTTTCTGGCCGTGGTGGATAGCTCCACGTGCGAGCCGAGGGAAGAGTCAATAAGGTCGTCAGCTCATGCCAGGTCTCGCCCTGATCCCGGGAGCGAAAGATCGCACTCGGTTCCGTGCCTGCATAGACTGTACCGGCATGCGAGACAGTAAGGGCCATGACTTTCTTGCCAGGAAATCTCCTGGAGGCTTTCCACGTCACACCTCTGTCCATGCTTTGAAACAAGCCATCGCCATCAGTTCCGCAGTAGACGATGCCTCGGCCTAGGTCGGCGGCGACACTCTGAACTCGCTTTCCGTCCAGCCGAACTGTGGCTTGCCAGTTTCCATCCGAGCCGGTGATAACCGGCAAACCATCAGCAGTCGCCAGATAAATCGTCGTTCGCATTCTTGGCCTTCCTTCAAGAAAGATTGTGGTGCTACCAAATTTCAGTCCCTTGCAACAGGACCCGGTTCTAACTCATGTAAAGTGCATGCCGAGATCATCGTGAATGCGTCCAAGCTCTGGTCATGCTGATCCAATAAGGAGTTTGCCGCCGACTTCGCCAGCTCATTGACAATGGAGGTCAGTGAGACTCTCCGAACGTCTTCAACAGCTGTTCGTACTGGCCATTCTTCTCCGCCCAACGGATAGGCTTTACGTTCTCTACTAGAATCTCGCCTCGTGGCGTCTTCTTCTCTTCAAGGATTTCAAAGACCTCCTTGATAAATACGTCGAGAGGCATTGCTCTCGGATCGCTGGCCTGCTGTGCTCCACCTAACTCTGTCCGAACATAGGGCGGCACCAGTTCGAGCACTTCGACGTTCGTCTCCCGAAGCTGGAACCGTAACGCATCCAACCAGGTGTGCAGAAAGGCCTTCGAAGCGCAATAAGTTGGATACGCAGCCATCGGCACGAATCCAAGTCCTGAGCTCGTCGTGATCAGCGTTGCTCGTGGTTGGGCTCTCAAGACGGGAAGCAAAGCTGCAGACACATGTATGACACTTTCTATGTTCGTCTTAAGGATCGCGGTTGCTGTCGTGGTATCTACGTCGTCAGAGCTATAGTTCTCAGGCTTGGAAATGCCTGCATTGTTAATGAGAACGTTCAGCTTGGGGAAGCTGTCCTTCACTTCGGCAGTGCAGCTATTGATTGAACTTTCGTCAGCAACATCAAGCACCATTCCAACCATCCCGGGATGTTGCTTTGTGATTTCGTCCAAGAGCTGTTGACGGCGACCCGCGATGATGACTTGATTCCCTTTGGCATGGAAAGCTTCAGCGAGAGCTCGTCCGATGCCGCTTGTGCCACCGGTAATTAGAACCGTGTTGTTTGTGGTGTTCATTTCTCTCTCCTTCGAACAGGTTTCGGCTTTCTGTAGATGGCTTACTGAAACTCCATTGGTACTTCTGTGAAGGATCAGCAGGGTTCCCGGTTTCGACTAGCTCCGAGCTTTTGGTAAGGAAGCGCTCTCATTCACCGAACATGCCTGAATCCGCCGGTTGCAGTGAACGCTGCCACGCTACAAGATTTAACTACACCATGTAACGCGTCATGATCATGACAAGATGTACATACAATATAGCAATTGACACGCTTGCCTGGGTTCACTACAAAGATGTACACTTGAGGAGTGACCAGGGGGGCTGTACTCACGTGAAGAACACCGAGAAAACGCCCCTGGACTTCATTCCCCAGAGAGAAGAGCTGGTTCCGGTTCAAGTACGTCTGCCACAAAGTCTGCTCACCGAAGTGAAGGCAAAACTCGAGAAGAGCGGGTTGACTTTCACTGACTTGGTCCGAGGTGCTTGCTCGTGGTATCTCGAGTCGGCAGACTCCACGCAGGATCCTCTCCTCGCGAAGAAGAAGACGCGGTGAGTTAGAGCTGAGCACTATGGATGTTACAGGTGGCTCTACTAGTGCGCTGACCCTGGGACCTCATGATTGAACTTCAAGATCAGCACGTAGCGGGATGGCTACCGATAAACGCCGCTCACGGAAGCTGGCCACATCGGGCGGCTCCGACTCGCGCAGCATCAACTTACCTCCTGAGCAAAACAACAGGGCAAATGAGTGCCACACCCATGCAGATTCAGGTGAACGAGGTGACACGCACGATGCTTCTCCATTCGTTACGGAGAAGCATTTGATCTCTGCGGGCTCATGTTGTCGACGGAGCTTAGGGAGATGCGCCTTGAGATTGCGGGGAAAGAAGGCTGTCGAGCATTCGGTCGGAGAGTCACCCGCGACAGGGAGATAACCGAGTTCGTGACTATGGCATAGCGACCGCGAAATACGGTGTTCATTCTGACCATGATGCGCTCGCCGTTGATATCCCTCTTGACCAGGCATTCAGTCGTGACGGCACCGGGTTCGATCACGATGCCCCTCATTCTCCGAACTCGACCTCCCGGCGTGATGCGTCGCTGAGCGCTTCGGGCAAACTTCGAGCCAGTGTGGTGTCGGTAGGTTGCCATCGCCACTTTGCCGCCGACCGGGGAAGTGTTGACGACGATCCCGCGGTTCTCGATGAGCGTGCACCAGTGACTGCATCATGTCGACATGAACAAGTAAGTCGACTTCGAAAAGGCGGAGCAATCGATCTTCGCGGAAGGACCGCGCCGCATGCTTACCGAGACGTGCCTCGCAAGATTTCTCCCCTTGTGCGCTGGACCGTAACCAACATCGAGCCCCTTACCGCAGATTCAGAAGACCTCGCACGTGGAAGCGTCCTCATCGCTGGAACGGTAGGCAAGGACGAATGTGCATCCCTGATCTGAATCGCTGGATGCTGGCAACACCGAGTCAGTATAGAGGATGCCGTTCTCCTGAATCATCCGCCCCGCTACTCAAGATCAGCCGCGCGATTGCCAGCTTCGCTTACGCGGCATTCCAGAAGCGCTCCGTCCTTTCCGCTGGATCAGTTCGCGGTGCGCACCAACTTTGCCATTTGCCCGAATGGCAGCGACGGCCACAGACGGCTCATGAGATAGAGCACGTTGCTCAGACCAGGACGAATCTCTGTCTTCCCTGCTTCGATCCCGGCGATCGCCTTGCGAACCAGAACGTCTACTGCCATCCCCTTCTGTCCCTTCATCTCAACTTGGGACTCACCCGCGGTCAGCGGCGTGTCAACCAGTGGAGGGGCCAACTCGACCACTGCGACATTCGAACCTTTTGAGCTGCACGCGAAGGCAGCGCGTGAGGGCGTGAAGGCCAGCCTTTGAAGCGCTATAGACCGGGAAACATTCGTGTGAGTACCATCTTGCCGGGCTTCACAGATATCGCATTCAGCGACCATGTAAGAATCCAGAACTCAAGGAACAGCTTCAGAAAGCTGGAGAGAAGTTTGCCATGTCTCCCGAGGCCGTGGCACGCGCTGTCGCGTATGTTCTGGAGCAGCCCGAAGGTGTCAACGTCGGCGAGGTAACCCTTCGCTCAAAGATGCAACCCTGAAGTGTTCGTAGCGACCTTGAAGGAAAGTGGAGGTAAGCAGCTGATGGGCAAGAGCTTCCGCAAACCACCAATCTCCGGGCAAGAAGCGTTGGTATCGGTTCGATGGGGACTGGGAAACGCGTGGTGGTGATGCCCCACGTACAGCCGGAGCGTTCCGCCCTCCATCAATTCGCATGGCGCACCATCTTTGCCATTTGCCCGAAGGGTAGCGCCGGAGCCAAACGGCTCAAGAGGTAAAGAATGTTGCTAAGGCCGGGACGAACTTCTTCTTTACCAGCTTCGATTCCTGTGATCGCCTTTGTAACCAGGATCTCGACCAGCATTCCCTTCTGACCCTTCATTTCCTTTTCGAATTCACCCCGGAACAACTTTGTCTCTACTCCCGGGGGAGCCAGTTCCACAACCGTGACGCTGGAACCTTTGAGTTGCACACGAAGACACCGCGTGAACGCGTGCATACCGGCTTTGGCTGCACTGTAGATCGGGGAGAGCGGAAACGGAACGAAGGCCAGTCCTGAAGAAACGTTCACGATCAGAGCGTTTGATCTGTTCTTCAAGTGGGGTACAAATGCTTGCACCATCTGTACCGGTCCATTTAGATTTACGTCGAGTTCTCGCGTAACGTCGGTGAGTGGCCGCGCCTCGTTCATATTCAGATTCCGCATGATGCCGGCGTTGTTGAACAGAGTGTCACACGCTGGGAACTCTGCTGTGACCCGTTGTCGCAGGGATTCGATATCTTCCGGCCGACTTGCATCGCTCTGAAAGGTATGAACGCCGGACAAAGCAGCTTTTGCCTCTTCCAGTTTGCGCGGGTCACGGCCCGTAATGATGACGGTGTTGCGACGCGCGATGAGCTGCCTGGCTAACTCAAACCCTATGCCGCTGGTACCGCCGGTGATGAGAACTGTTCTTCGTTCGAGTTTCATAAAGCCTCCAATAGACCCATCTGTCACTATAGGAATGCCACTCTATTTTGGGAAGCAGGCACTTTGAGGTTCAATATGCACCAAAAGGAGAGTAACCAAATGGCTGGCAAATCAGCGCTTGCGAATGAGCAAAGCGTTTCTCTTCGCGCATACGACGGCTGTCTGTCGGAGGGGTCTGTGGACCCTCGCGTAGAAGCCCTAGTCAGGGAACTCATTGGTCGCGTCGCAAGCAAGTGGACGATGTTGATCCTTGAAGTTCTGATTGAACGGGGAGAGTTGCGATTCACACGGCTCAGCGAAAGGGTTCCAGGTATCAGCTACAAAATGCTCACGCAGACACTTCGCGCGATGGAACGCGAGGGCTTGATTGCACGCACGGTGCATGCCATCGTGCCTCCGAAGGTCGAGTACAAGCTCACTGAGCTGGGGCTAAGTCTGGGAGCCGCCTTTTGCGGAGTTTGGGTGTGGGCGGAGCAGCATCTCGATGATGTGGAGCGGGCTCGAGTTACTTTTGCCAAAACGCACGCACCGTAGATCTTGCATGTCTTCGCGTGGTTGGCTCCTGAATGCCTTGGTCAACATATCGACGCTCGTTCGGCTTACATCAGGTCACTCCCGCAGGTTCCGCCCTGCGCCATTCTGAGTTTCCTATTTCTGTCCGTCTAAGCGTCTTCCTTCTAAGTTAGGACATCTCTGTCCGGTTGAGATGGAACTGAAGCGGCGCGAAGTCGTTCAATATCTCGCATGGGTGGCGAGCCAAAGAAGCGTCGATACTCTCGGTTGAACTGTGATGGGCTCTCGTAGCCGACCTGCCTACTCACTGTGGCTGCATCGAGCGCGTCTGAGAACAGAATCCGCCGTGCTTCCTGAAGGCGGAGCTGCTTTTGATACTGGAGCGGGCTAAGAGAGGTAACGGCACGAAACCAGCTATGCATGCCGGAAGGGCTCATCCGCATCTCGCGAGCAAGCTCTTCCATTCGAATAGGCCTGGCAACGTTGCGCCTCAGCCATGCGAGTCCGGCCGCGACGCGCTGGATCTTACCGCCGTCTGCAGTCATTCTTCGTAATAAGCCGCCCTGCTCGCTCAGCAGAAGCTTATAGAAGATCTCTCGCCGAACGAGTGGCGCAAGCACGGCGATCTGATTCGGCTTTTTTAGAAGCGCGGTGAGCCGAATGACCGCGTCAAGCAAGTCATCATCCATGGAGCCGATCATCAGGGCGGGCCGCAGCGGCGGGGTACTCTCTTGCGGGAGCGCAGTTTCGCGCATAAGTGAACCGATCTCCTCGAAGTCGAGCACCAAGCTCATCCCAAGGAATGGTTTCGCAGGGCTCGCTTCCTCGACCTGGCCTACGAGTGGGAGGTCGAGCGATACCAGAAGATACTTGTTGGGATCATAGCGAAAGCGTTGTTCGTTCAGCAGAGTGGACTTGGCTCCTTGCGCGACGACACAAAAGACCGCTGTTTGAAGAGAATTCCGCGGCATCTCTGTTGTGGAGCATCGGGTAAGGTACAAGCCTTCAATTGCGGTCCCGTGGGAACCATCCCTTGGACACAACTCATCAATGATCTCAGCTAATCGGGTCTTTGTCGGCATGCAGTCCTCATCGATTGGACACTAAGCAGCTGCACACGATCCAAAACTTTAGAGAAATAGGCAAGACTCCTGTCGGATCGATCAATTCAATTGATACCTCTAGTTCATCCAATTGCCAGAATCCAATTGATAGGAGACTTTGATGGGAAAGCTGGACGGCAAAATCGCATTGATCACAGGCGGAAGCGAAGGTATGGGCTTCGATACAGCAAAGGAGTTCCTGCGCGAGGGCGCCTTCGTGTTTATTACGGGCCGCAGAAAGCCTCAGCTTGATATAGCCGTAGCAGAGCTTGGGCAAGGTGCGGCGGCAATCCAAGCGGACGCAGGGAAGCTGGACGATCTGGACCGGATGTACGCTGAGATCAAGCAGAAGAAGGGCAAGCTCGACGTTGTCTTTGCAAACGCAGGTATCTATGAACAGATGCCCTCCGACAAGGTGACCGAAGATTTTTATGACAAGTGCGTGGATATCAATGCGAAGGGAGTCTTCTTCACCATCCAGAAGGCGATTCCGTTGATGGACGAGAATGGCTCGATTATCTTGAATGGCTCCTTCATCGGCAGTTCGGGGTTTCCTGGCATGTCCGTTTACGGAGGGACCAAAGCCGCCGTACGTAGCTTTGCTCGCACCTTCACAGCCGAGTTGAAGGGGGTCGGCCCTCGCGTCAATGTGATCAGCCCTGGGCCGATCGATACGGCAGGTAATGCGTCCTCGATGGGTAGCAATCAACAGGTTCGCGACTACATAACCAACATGGTGCCGATCACGCGCATCGGCAAAGGCATCGAGATCGGGAAAGCCGCGGTCTTTCTCGCGTCTGCTGATTCCAGCTATGTGGCTGGCGTGGAATTGTTTGTAGATGGCGGCATCAGCGCTGTTTAGTCAGTGGTAACGTGCTTTCAGTTACAGGCTAACGAGACGCCCAACTGTCTCATTGGAGACTTCCATGCAACTTTCAGATCGTCGCACCCTCGGCCGTTCCGGCCTTCCGGTTAGCACCCTTGCGCTCGGCACCATGACGTTCGGCAACGCGGGCTGGGGATCTCCGGATGAGGTCTCAGAAGCTATCTTCAATCTCTACGTTGAAGCTGGCGGCAACTTTGTCGATACAGCCGATGTGTACAGCAGAGGGCGGAGCGAGGAGTTGCTCGGACGCTTCATCGTGTCACGCAAGCTGCGCGATGACATTGTTCTGGCAAGCAAGTACAGCTTCAGCGGGGGAAATGGGCGCAAGAATCTACGCCGCTGTATCGAGGCTTCCTTGCGGCGGTTGGGTACGGATTACCTCGACTTGTATTGGGTGCATGTATGGGACGCGCTCACGCCTGCCGAAGAACTCCTGCAATCCATGGGTGATCTCATCCGGGAAGGAAAAATCCGGTACTTCGGTCTGTCCGATGTGCCCGCATGGTTTGCCGCTCGGATCGGAACACTTGCACAAGCTCACAACGTTCCGGGTCCGATTGCACTTCAACTGCCTTACTCTCTCGTAGAACGCGGGATGGAACACGAACACATACCCTGCGCACGAGAGCTCGGCATGGGAGTTGTTGCCTGGAGTCCTTTGGGAGCCGGCTTTCTAACGGGCAAGTACAACTTGAACGCTGACGGTACAGTCTCGGCGGCAGGAGGACGACTCGACTCTGACAATCAGCCCTTTCGCATGTTCAAAGAGCGTAATTGGAAGATTCTTTTTGAGCTGCGAGCGGTCAGCACTGAATTAGAAAAGCCGGTGGAGCAGGTAGCACTCGCTTGGGTCACATCGCGCTCCGATATCACATCGCCGCTCTTTGGTGCTTCAACCGTGGAGCAGCTGCGTAGCAATATTGCCTCATACGAAGTTGAACTTACTTCCACTCAACTCGCGCGCTTGCAGCAAGTAAGCTCGTTCGAACCAGGATTCTACGATCTGTTTCAGGGGCCTATCAACAGAAGCATTTTTGGCGGTGCTAAGGTTACCGCTTGACTGGTCTTCAGAGCGTAGAGGTTCTCTAAGAGAAACAGTCTCACTGGCGAGCTCCGAGGAGTATATCGGCTAAACCACCCTCACACTGATGCGGCTATGGTCTACGCAGCCGTGCGACTCTGTAAAACTGACATGATGGCTGCTGCCATAGGTGCAGCTAAGTGATGTTGTTTTGCAATCGCTTTGAACAGTGCAAGATCTTTTTGCGGGATTTTGGATTGCAAGAAGGTCGGCTGCCTTTCTGCGATGCGTTGCCGTAGCTCTGGTAAATCGGGGAGGGGAAAAGAGTCTGAGTCAGCATATTGACGACCGCCTGGAGGCTGTTTGATCATGGTAGCGCACGTATTGCTTTCATCACGAATTCTCATTGTTTCAAGCGTACTCGCCCTGCGGGCTGCAGAGCTTCTTACCCACCGCTCTGACGAATTTGCCAAGCACTGGTGAGTCTGAATCCGACCGAACGGCCAAAACTGTGAGCAACTTCAAGTCCTCTGCGACGAGAGATCTCAGAGTCAGCCCATTGTCTAGGACGCGCCAAGCTCCGTTACCAGTAATCGTAGCAATGCCATCCACCGAGAGAACTAATTGGACTGCCTCGGCCGCGGTCGTGACGTGATGCACAGTAGAGGGTTGTACATGGGCGCGCTCAAGAGTTTGGGAGAATCTGTCGTAAAGATCAGGATGTACATGCCTCGCAAATCTGATCCACGTTCTTCCATGTAGATCTTCCAGAGTAGCGACCTTGCGACGAGCTATGTCATGATCCTCGCGGATGAGGACGTAGAAGGAGTTACTTGCGAGCCTGAGGGCGGAGAGATGAGGATTTGGATGTCCCTCGGTAAGGACAGCCATATCCAAGATCCCGTCTTCAACTTGCCGGCCCAGTTCTACCGAGAAGTTACTTTCAACATCCAGCCGGAGTTCTGGAAACTCGACGCGTTGAATCACTGTCTTATGCGAGAGCGCAGCTCGCGTTTCACTGGCTTCACCTGACCGCTCACCTGCCATTATCAGAACTTTGATGATGGCAGGCGCGGAGAACTGGGAGATGCTTGAGCTGTGGTCGGGTTAGAGCACATGAGCGTCCGCAGCACCCGCATCGAGCGTGCGTGTTACTTAAGACAAGCCGATAGGCGGCTTGTCGGAGAACAATTGCTCGACGCCTAAAGGTGCACCGTATTCGTAGACCCGGTTCTCACCCCACGGCTCACTGTGCATCTGGCCGGTGCCGTCCACTAGATTGTATGTGGATTCGAGAGGTTTGCTGGCAGCACGATCGGCTAGCCAATCAGCAATGATCGTGAAGAAGGGCATACCCAATTGCGAAGACTTTGCACCGAAGATGCCGTGCTCCTCACCTGCATAAAGCACCAAGGTCTTAGGGCCCGGTACCGCGTTCAGGTGTTCGAAAGTGCAAGACACATCGCTGAGTGAATCGTCCTCACCCGCCATTACGAAACAAGGCATGTTAAGTTTCGGACTCAGAGGCCGAACGTCGATGTTCCTGATTGTGGCCGCAAAGGCTTCCTCACTGTCGGTTCCCGTCATGTACATGAAACGCGGCTTGAATGCAGGCGACGCCATCTCAAAGTAGGGCCAGTTCTGAGGTTGGAACGAGGTATACATGACAGCACAGGCCGCGAAGCGTGGCTCTGCAGCGGCGATCTGCGTAGCCCAGAACGATCCGAACGAGAGACCCCAAGCCATGATGCGCTTTGAGTCAATCTCCTCGCGCGTTAGAAGGTAGTCAATCGCGGCTGTACCGACTTGGCCGTATGTGACCGGGTTGTACCAGGTCTCCCGGAGCAGCGAAGATCCCTGCCCTGGACCATCGATGACGAGGCACGCCAAGCCTCGGCGCAAAAAGCGATCACCTGCTCCGAAGATCGCCATCTCCTTGAAAGTATCCATTCCCTCGATCATCACAACACAAGGCAGCTTGCCACCTTCATAGCCGGGTGGAAGGTGAAGATACGCCGGCAACAACTTGCCATCGTTGGGAAGTTCTACCGCCTCAATTTGGTGATCCGCCCCCTCCATGTATTTCGCGTAGCAGGTGTTTTTTTTCTGTTCTAGTGCCTGATTGAGAGCCGTGTTTGCAAAGATCGGCCACTGCGCGCCAGCGTACATGATGGAAGCAGCGAAAAAGCCGTCACTTGCTGTGGTCTGGTAGCCGCTATTCAGGGCGTTTTCAGCGTGCTTTTCAAAGCGGCGTGCAACTGCTGCAAACTGAGGTGCGATGTCATCGAACCGTTTCACGAGCGACTGCAACGCCAACACCGGTCCCTTATGGTCGGGGCTAAGTGGGCCACTCAGGTAGTGAAGCCTGTTCTGATCCCATTCTGGACCGACCATCTTGATGACAGCATCCAGCAACCAACGTTGTTCCCGGAAGCGATCCTCCCGGCGTTGAAAGTCGTGCGATAGCGTTGGCATGATGATTCTCTCCTCATTGCTGCGTGTTCAGTTAGGGTTGTAGTTGCGGAATGATGTGGCTTGACCTGATGTCTCGAGTTTCAAGACTTATTCGAACAGCTAAAGATCAAATCTCTTGAAACAAACTCTAGGCGCTACACCTGAATACAGAAATGGTCTTATCGGTAATGTATAGTTGCGCCATATGCAATCCCCCGACATGAACCTTTTGCTCGCTCTCGAGGTTTTGTTGCGCGAAGAAAGTGTCACCGTAGCCGGCGAGAAGATGGGACTGAGCGCTCCCGCAATGAGTCGCATTCTGTTGCGCGCACGTAAGCTCATGGGCGATCCCATTCTTGTACGGGCGGGTAGACGTCTCGTCCCGACACCTAAGGCAATAGAACTAAAAGGACGGATCCAAGCTTTAGCCGACGAGGCACGGTCCATAGTTCAGTCTCGTCAGACACCTTCGCTAGCCGAGATGGAACGCACATTCACGATTCGCACCAACGAATCGATTGCGGGCGTCTTTGCTACGAAGATCATGGCTCAATTGGGCCACAAGGCCCCACGGATGAAACTACGGTTCCTAGGAGCGCTCGATGAAAGTGTAGAGGCTCTCCGAGATGGAAGCGTTGATCTCGATATCATTCCACGCAGCACAATAGGACCCGAAATCAAGGTGCAATTGCTCGGTCGAGTCCGGTTCGTCGGTGTTGTTCGTGCCGGTCATATCCTCGCACGGGAAAAGATTACAGCCGCAAGGTTTGCCGCTCAGAAACACATATCGGCCGGTCGGAGGGGTAAGCCGAGCGGCCCCATCGATATAGAATTAGGAAAGCTAGGCCTGAGTCGGACAATTGCTCTTTGGGTTCCTTCGTTCCTTCCAGCATTGGTTGCAGCGACAACCTCGGACCTTGTCGCAGCTGTTCCTGAGTATTTCGCTTCTTCGGCGGTTTCTCTGTTTGGGTTACACATCTTCCGCATACCGTTGAAGCTCGAACCGACTCCGCTCGTGCAGGCGTGGCATCCCCGCTTCGATGTTGATCCGGCACATCGGCTCTTACGGGAGTGCATTAGTGGAGCGTTCAAGGATAAGCAAGTGCAGCAACCGACAGGGCGCTGAAGGGTGTCTTATAGTCCATGTTCCTCACGACTAGTGCCCCGCACCGCCGCCTCCGCCGGTAAACGACGGTCTTTTCATGAAGAACAAGACCGACGCGCTTGAGAGTAGAACGACTCCTAGGATTAGGAAGCAGTCGTTGAAAGCAAGGAAGTACGCTTGCTGTTGCACGATGCGACCCACAGCCTTGGCAGCGCTCATCTCTGCGGAAAATGGATCAGCGCCCCGAGAGGTAAAGAGCTCGGTCAACTGTTGAAGCCTTAGTCGTGTTGCCTCGGAGTAAACACTCACCGACTCACCGAGGCGTGCCGAATGAAAGCGCTCTCGTATCGAGAGTAGCGTTGACAATCCCGCAATAGCAAAGGAACCACCGAGATTGCGCAGCATGTTGAACAGCGCGGAGGCGGCTCCGGTTTCTCTGCCTTTAGCCATCCCAGCCGTTGCTAGTGCGGATAGAGGCACCATGATGAAGGGTTGTCCGAGGGCCCGCATGAGCAGAGGAATGTGAAGCTGTGGTCCGGAAAAATCCTTATTGAAGAAGGCGGTCATGAAGCAGCTACTTCCGAAGAGAAGCATGCCGAAACCGATCAGTTTCCGTGGATCGAAGCGCTTCATAAGCAAGGGGATGAATGGGATCAGCACAAGTTGTGGGAGACCCAGCCAAATGATTACCGTTCCAATTTGATACGCGCTGTAACCTTGTGCCTGACCCAGGTAAACGGGAAGGATGTAGATCACGCCGTAAAGTCCCATGCCGAGCGCAAAATTCACGACACTCCCAAGTCCAAAGTTCCTCCTTCCGAAGAGTTTCAGGTCAACCAGCGGCTCCTTGTTACGTAGCTCGTTCACTACAAAGATTGTGAGAAACAGGAAAGCTACCCATGCAAGTCGAACGATTTCGGGGTTGCCGAACCAATCCTTGCGATTGCCATCTTCCAGAACAATTTCCAATGATCCAAGACCAATTGCCATCGTCCCGATCCCAAGCCAATCGCCGCGCTTGAGCACAGAAAGCTTCATAGGCTGCATGTCCATCGTGAACCATGTCGATAAGATCAGGAAGGTACACGGAATGATGTTGAGGTAGAAGATGAAAGGCCATCCATAGTTGTCGGTCAGCCAACCTCCAATGAGAGGACCGACGGAAGGCGCGAACGTGGCCGTGATGCTGAACATGGCCATCCCGATCGGATGCTTCGACCTCGGAAGATAGCCAAGGATGACGCTGAATGCCAAGGGGATCAGCACTCCACCCGAGAAGCCCTGGCAAATTCGGAACAGGATCATCAAGTCAAGAGATCGCGCCTGACCGCAGAGAATCGAGAAGATAAGAAACAGGATGGAGTTCACCAGAAGATAACGCTTGAGAGAGAACGCCTGCGATAACCATGCGGTGAGAGGAATCACGACAATTTCGGCAACCAGATATGAGGTTGGCACCCATGAGATTTCATCCGAGCTGGCGCCGAGAGCACCGGCGATGTCGCGTAGTGACGAGTTGGTGATTACTACATCCAGCACGGCCATGAAGCAGCCGAGTAGGACACCAAGAACGCAGATCCATGTCCGCAATGGCACATGATCCTCGGCGAAGACCGGTTGAGTCGAGAGAGGTCGGGTCATTGTAGAACTGGCCATCTTTTACCTCCCTGAACGCGTGGTGACGGTTACGATTGCTGAACTGCCCGGCATAAGAAGGGCTTCGAACCCATGCATTGAATCGCGATCCAGAACAATCTTGACGGGGATCCGTTGAACGATCTTGGTGAAGTTGCCCGTGGCGTTATCCGGCGGAAGAAGAGCGAACTCGTTGCCCGAACCCGGCGCAATGCTGTCAACGTGTCCGTGAAAGTCGTGATGAGGAAACGAGTCAACTCGGATGTCCACCGGCTGATTTGGCCTGATATGTTCTAGCTGGGTTTCCTTGAAGTTGGCGACGATCCAGGGATTGTCCTCCACAACGGCAAGCAGAGGCTGACCGGGCTGGAGACGTTGACCAGCCTCAACTGATTTCCTCGCTGCTCGGCCGGCAACCGGCGCTACGATCGTGGTGTAGGAAAGCTGGAGTTTCGCATCCTCAAGAGCGGTTGACGCTTGACCGATCGAAGCCTTGGCAGTTGAAAACTGCGCATCTCGCACACTAATCTCAAGCTTGCTTGCGTCTGCGGATTGCAGCATACCTTGGGAGCGCTCGAGTGCTGCTTGTGCACTTGCAATGGCCTGCTCAGCGGTAACGGTCTGCGCCTGCGCCTGGCTTACCGCTTGTTGCCGCGCTGCAGTCCCGGCGACTGCGACTTGATAGGCTTCCCGGGCATGCTCGACGGTCTGCTTCGAGACTTGGCCCTTCGTTAGAAGGTCTTCATACCTTTGAAGATCAAGTTCTTCTCGATGCTCGGTCGCTTGTGCGCTGGCATGTTCAGCTTCGGCTCTCGCTACACCCGCCTTGGCGGCCAGTAAGCCCGCCTTTGCGGCAGAGATACTCGCAATCGATTCCCCAATTGTTCCGTTTGCTTCGGTCCGCTGAGCGCTTGCGGTCTTGGCGGTGGATTGAATCGACTGTTGTGCGGTCTCTGCCTCCTTTAGAGCGACATCCAAAGCCGCTTGTGCCTGATCCACCTTGACCTGATAATCTCTCGGATCAAGCACAACCAGGGTCTGGCCTTCCTTCACAAGCTGGTTGTCATCCACAAGCACCTGCTGCACAGTGCCAACCACGCGTGAGCTCACTGCGTGGACATGACCTTGTAGATAGGCATCGTCCGTCTCCTCGTGGGCAGCGCTCCAAACGAAGTAGCGTGCCGCAATGACTATGACAATGAGCGCAAATACGATCGCTCCACCGATCCAGAGAGCTTTTCTCGTCCTTGCTTTGCGAAAAGCGTCTGCGGCAACCTGATCCTCCGCGAGTGCCTCACTGAGAGTGGGTTGCTCACTCTGCTGCATGTCTTCAATGGTGTTTGACATAGAACCTTCTCTCCTGAAATTAGGGATGTGTATAGATCTGCTCGATGGACCCAACGGCCCGTGCGAGGTTGGCCCGTGCGAGGTTGTAGCGGTAGAACGCGGCGATCTCTGCGTCATTGGCACGCGCCAATTCATCTTGCGCGGTGGTCACCTCGATATTGTCGGTGACGCCGGCCGAGAAGCGGCCCTGGGCAAGATCTACTTCTTCGCGCGCAAGCTGAACCTGCTGCCGTCCAAGATCTACATCGGTCCGTGCTGCCTTCAGCTCCACTTTACCGTCGCGAACTTGCTCCGTAACCCGATTCCGCGCGTCCTGTAGTTGGCGCATTCTTCGTTGCTCGTCTAGGGCAGCAATTTTGCGTTCCGCCGCGAGACGCCCGCCCGTTAACAGTGGGACATTGACGGTCGCCTCGTAGTCGTATCCCGGATACACTGAGCCGAATGTTCGGCCCTGTTCGTTCCAGCCTCCACTGACCGTAACGGTCGGCAGGCTGCGTGCAAGCGCAGCCTGCCGCTCCGCGTTGGCCGCTTTTACGCTTTCAGAAAGCGATTGCAACTCGGGCCGTTCTTTCAGAGCGGTCGTAACAGCATCGGGAACATCCAACTCGGGCGTCTGTGTGAAGAGGTTGGTGTCCGCGAGACCAATTGCTTGATCATTCGCTACATTCAGGATCCGCTTCAACGCAAAGGTGTCAGTCTGCACATCACTCTGAGCGTCGATTAAACGTTGTTTCTGATTGATGAGGCTGACCGTTGCTCGCGAGACATCGATCTTTGTCGCAACGCCGTCCGCTTCGAGTTCCTCGGCCTGCTTGGCGAGAGTGATCGCGAGTTGAACGCGCGATTCTGCGGCTTTCACCTGTGCCTCTGCACGAAGACAGGCTAGGTACTGCGAGGCGGTCAGCAGGACCGTTTGTTCCCGGGTGGAGTTCACGTCGTCTTTGCTTGCCTTGAAAAGATAACCACTGGCCTGGTAGCGACGGATCAGGCCCAGATCGAAGATGGGGGCCGAAAAACGGGGCCCGGCATGAAATGACTGGAATGGGCCCACATCCTTCGGAATGCCCGCAAAACTTAAACCGATCAGAGCCTCCAAGTTGTAGCGCTGAATCTCCTCATTGGCCTGAAAACTTGCCTGTGGAAGAAGAGCAGCACGGGCGACGAGACTGTTCTGCTGTGTTGTGGCGGAGTTGAGGTTTGCGACCTGTAAGTCGATGTTTTGCCCAAGTGCAAGCACCACGGCGTCCTTGAGCGTCAGTTCCAATGTGGCAGGCGAATTCTGAGCCACTCCACATGACGCCCGAAGGAACGTGAAAGCCAGGAAAAGCCCGTAGAGCAGACTCCTGAGGAGACTGGGAGTTTTGTTGATCGGTCTTGACCGCGCATCCTTTGACCATTGGATGAGCGGCGCTTGGCGCAGAACAGCAAAGGAAAGATGCTTACGCGATACATCTGTGAATATGTATGACATACGGATCGTCCTTGGGATAGTGGTGACGCAACAACTTTTAAGACCTTATGCCCCGGCTAGACATTAGAAAATAGTGTGAAAGGCAACATATAGTTGCATCAGACGCAATCCACTCGGCTCCGGTCATTGGGGTAACTTCAGTTGCGTTTCGCGCAACTATATCTTTACCGGTTGGCCATTTCTTGATGTCGAAACAGAGCCTAAGGTTAGTAAGTACAAAGAGGCGGCAGTCTGAACCAGATGCCTGATTGACGTTCGCGATCAGCACCCGCAGATCTATCGCTGAACGTCGATTAGCGTGCCTCTGGCAGATGGCGTTGCCACAGGCGCAAATGAGGAACAGACAACCCGAGTTACGAATTCACCCCTGCATGAAGACTCGTGCAGGCAATCAAGAATCTTGCGGCGCTAATTGCGCAGCAGATGTCTTAATTGCTCTAAGGGAAGAGCTACAGAGGCGCGGAATTGCGGCAACTCACATAAATGCTCGTCCTTCGGGATGCTTGGGACGATGTGAGGAAGGACCTATTCTCATGGGCTTTACCGGTCTGTTTGCGGAGCAAGCCGATTCCCAGAGAATCGAAGAGGAGCTTCTCCATCAATCGACCGTCTGCTTTGAGCGCGTAACCGTGGATCAGATCCCGACAGTCGTAGAAACCCTGATGAAGCTGAAACTGTAATTTGTGCTGATCTGTCAGAAGGAGAGAAAATCTCGATGTCATTACCCATAGTTTCGATCCTAGGGATTGCAAATTCCGCTAGGGCTTATGAATTGCGAGACTTCATGCTGCGAAATGGCTCTGAGTACAGTTGGCAGGAGATTGGAAGTGACGAGGACGCTCGGGCGCTTGCAGGAGTCGATTCGATGCTGGATTCTCGATTGCCTATGTGTAAGCTTCAACATGGATCTGTCCTCTTCAATCCATCGATCCAGGAGCTCGCAAGCGCGCTCCTTTGGTACAGCAAGCCGAAGCTGGCGTCCTACGATTTGGCCATATTCGGTGCTGGTCCTGCCGGGTTGAGTGCCGCAATGTATGGGGCGTCCGAGGGACTGAAAACCATTGTCATAGAACGCTCTGCAGTAGGCGGCCAGGCCTCGAGTTCATCTCGGATTGAGAACTACCTCGGCTTTCCTGGCGGAGTGAGCGGTTGGGAACTCGCCGCGCGGGCTCGTATCCAGGCACAGCGCTTAGGGGCAGAGATCATTATCGCCGACGAGGCAATAGAGAACGTTGAAAATAGCGTCGGCGTGACATACCTCGCCAGCGGCTCGCGAATTGTTGCACGTGCCGTTATTTGTGCGACGGGTATTGACTACAACAGATTAGGTCTTCCAGAAGAGGAGAGGCTTCTGGGTCACGGCCTGTACTACGGCGCGGGTTCCAGTGAAGCCAGTCTCTGTACTGGGCGCGTAGTAGTTGTTGGAGGCGGAAATTCTGCCGGCCAAGCTGCGCTGAACTTCGCGAATCATGGGCGGCAGGTCTCTATGCTCGTCCGAGGAACATCTCTGGCAAGCACTCTCTCCACGTATCTCGTGGACCGGATCATTCACAACGAGTCGATTGAAGTTTTGCTGGACACGGTGGTCACCCGGCTTGAAGGGAACGACTCGGTGCGGGCACTTGAGTATCAATCAGGTAAGGCTGTGCTGCCGACCCGAGTTGAGACGCGGAATGTTTTTGTGTGTATTGGAGGATCGCCACATACCTCATGGGCTGGTCCATTAGGGATCGCGACAGACAGCAAAGGTTACATTTTGACGGGGAGCGACTTGCGCGGGGAGGATCTTTCACCAAGGTACTGGAAGCATGGCAAGAGGCCGTGCTATTTGCAGACGAGCGTACCGACTATGTTCGCCGCAGGGGATGTCCGCCACAACTCGGTAAAAAGGTGTGCTACAGCGGTGGGTGATGGCGCCACTGCAGTGTCAATGGTTCATGCCTATCTATCCAGATCCACTTAGCGCGCTACGTGAACGTCGATCCCTTCATGAGTGCTTTGCTGTCCCAACTCCCACTCACAAAATTTAGGCGTCACCTTGCCACGTACACGCGTAAAGCGTTGGCCTTGCTGCGGTTGTCTGTGCATGGGTCGCCCCGCCAGGGATTCAGTCGGACTCACCCATCAACTCGAGAGGCGAACTGTCCTCTCGCAGCAGCCTTCGCGGATAGGCCTTGCGACTTGTACTGTCGGGGCGAGCACCCAATCACTCGCTTGAAAGCCTTACCGAAGGCGCTTTCCGATTGATAACCAAGCGATGACGCGAGTTCGGAGAGGAATTCACCCGACACTTCCAGCCGGCTGCATGCGAGCAGCATGCGCCACCTTGTCAAATACTCCATGGGAGAGCTGCCCACGGTTTCCTTGAACTTCAACGCAAAGAGGGACCGTGACATGCCGACACTCTCGGCAAGCTCCTCTACGTTCCAGTCATAGCCGGGTTTCGCGTGCATGCAGCGCAATCCTTTGCTCAACTTCTCATCTGCGAGAGCAAAGAGCCATCCCGACCTTCCGTTCGCTTCGTCTTCCACGTACAGCCGCAGCGCTTGTACCAGCAGGGCGTAGGCGAGTTGCTGCATGAGGAGCGCCCCGCCGGGCCGCGCTTCGCTCACCTCTTCCCGCATCCTTGCCAGAGAGGATCGCATCGCGTCCTTATCCGCTTTCTTTCCGAGGTGCACCACGGGCGGCAGCGGTTGCAACAATAGGTCTGCCTGCGGTCCGGTCAGCACAAAATGTCCACCGACAAGAAAACAGCCGCCCTGTTGTTCGCTCGGTACTTCGTTGCCCCACTTGCGGACAGAGCGAAGGGTTTCATAGTTGACCGGCGTCGCCGCTCGATCGGTTGCCAGGCAGAACGGCAGGCCGTGCGGCAGGATGTAGCACTCCCCTGCCTGAAGTAGCACAGCGTCGCCGACGCTCCCAACAGACAGCCAGCACTGTCCGGAGATCACCGCGTAGCACTTCACACCTGTCCGTCGCGGGAACTGCACCGCCGTTTCAGGTGCAACTTCGTAACCGCCGGACACGTAGCTTTGCGGCTTCATAAGAGCGAGTACTTCTGAGAGTGGATCCATAATTCCTCGCCGGCCTCTCTGGACGATAAGACCGATTATTTGAGATGCTGAGCATGGTGCGTCCGCAAAGCCTCCTGTGTCTAAGGTATACAGGGCAAGAGTGCTGCGTGGCTCACGACGGGAGCGTACGCCGTTCGACTGTCCTGAATCCTTAGGACGTGGAACGCGTTTGCGAATTTTTGTTACTGGCGACGATCGTTATATGGGTTCCGCACTGATCCCGGAACTTGTCCAGAGTGGTCATCTCGTACCGGGCCTAAGGCGCTCCGACGGAGGAGCCAAAGCCCCCTAACAATGAAACTCTACGCCGTACGCTTCATCGCCTCATCCATCCGCCGGGAGGTGATCAGACTTGAACGACGGGTGCTTAGCCTCGCTCGCTCGAATAATCGAAGGATCTGGCGAACTCTTTTGACCATAGCCCTGTTGTGCGATCCGCACTCATCGGTCGCTCAAACCGGTGTTGCAGGTGCCTATGAGCACTACGTATTTGCAAAAGGCTTGGATAGACCTGAGGCAGTGGCACCGTTGAATGACCACGAAGTTCTGGTGGCGGAGCGGTCAGGCCGAATCCTGGATTTGGATGGGATAACTCGCACCGACTTGGGACCGATCGAAGTGAAGGACCTGCACATCTTCTACGTTCCTGACAGGCCCTATACAGAGGGACTGAAGGACCTCATTTCGGTTCCCAATCATCCTAGAGAATTTCTTTGGTGTATGACCACCGGGAATGCAGAGGAAGTGCGATGGACGGTTGGGCGCGCGAGGATCGCTGTGAGAAGTGGGCGTCCGAAAGCCATGAGCAGCGAGATCGTCTGGCAAACTGACCCGCAAGCCTGGACAAGAGAGTCTTTCCCTCCCTTTTCCGGGTGCAGATTGGCCGTCGACGGTGGCGATGTTGTCGTTGCGATGGGAGCAAACAGCCGTTCAACAGGCTCCGGCCGGATCATGCGGATTTCGCTGTCCGGGGAACACCCCCCGAAGGTCATCAGTACAGGGCACCGAAACCCGAGTGGAGTCTTGTTCCGGTCGGGAGTTCTTTGGGAGGTTGAACATGGGCCCAAGGGAGGCGACGAACTCAACATAATCGTGGCGGGCGGGGATTATGGCTGGCCAACCGTAAGTGAAGGCGAGCCGGATGATGGATTACATCAGGGGTTCATAACGAGTCGTGTGGGATTTATCGATCCTGTTGTGACCTGGACCCCCGCGATCGCGCCGTCGAGCCTAACGGCGTGGCGAGGAAAACTGTACGTCGGCGCCCTCCGAGGAGCAGCGGTCATAGAAATAACTCTGGATGGAAAACGAGTTATCTCTCAAACACGGTTTCTTGATCTGGGTACAAGGATTTGCGATGTCCGGGCCGCTGAAAAGAACAACTTTCTATGGGTTCTGACTGACGGCCCGGATGCAAAACTTATTCGGATTAGGCCAACTTAAGTGGATCAGTGCTTCCATTGGGAACTGATCGAAACCTAAGCAGGAACTCCGAGATGTGCTGCTCAGAGATGCAGACTAAGCACATATCGTCCATCGTTCCTCATGTCTAGTGATTTAAGTCTGTAGCTATTGAGTAGACCAACAAAACAGCGCTCGATCTCTTCAAATCGAGCCCTTACAAGTGCAAAGGAGAATGTAATGCGAATTTTTATTACTGGCGCGAATGGTTTCATCGGTTCCGCACTGATCCCGGATCTTATCAAGGGTGGCCACCAGGTTCTGGGACTGACCCGCTCCGAAGAAGGAGCAAGAGCCCTGGGCGAGGCTGGAGCCGCGGCGTGGCGAGGGGACGTGAATGACTTGGACAGCCTGCGCAAAGCCATCGAGCAGAGTGAAGGCGTAATCCACACCGCGTTCAATCACGACTTCTCGCGCTTTATGGCGAGTTGCGAGGAGGATCGAAAGGTAATCACGGCCATGGGAGAAGCACTCGCAGGTTCCAATCGCCCGATGGTCGTGACTTCCTCGATTGGCTCTTCCAACACGATTCCGGGCACGCTGCCCGTGGAAGATAATCCGACGGCAAGCTCGAAGGTGTTTCCGCGTGCGGCGTCGGACGAGGCTGCGCTGGCGTTAGCAGATCGCGGGATCAACGTCTCCATCATGCGCAATCCGCAAATCCATGACACCGTAAAGCAGGGTCTCGTAAGCGACCTGGTCAAGCTGGCTCGCCAGAAAGGACGCGCGGCTTACATCGGAGATGGCTCCAACCGCTGGAGCGCTACGCATGTCTCCGATGCTGTCCAGCTCTATCGTCTCGCGATTGAGAGAGCGCAGACCGGTGCGAAGTACCATGCCGTTGCCGAAGAAGGAATTGCCATGCAAGCGATCGCCGAGATGATCGCAAAAGGATTGCATGTGCCGGCTGCCAGCATTTCCGAAGATGAAGCTACCGAGCACTTCGGTTGGCTCATCAAGTTCGCTGGACGTGAGCTGACTGCTTCGGGCAAGCTCACGCAAGAACGGCTGAACTGGACTCCTAAAGGTCCCGGCCTAATTGCTGACCTTCAAAACATGAAGTACTGACACTTGCAAGAGTGCGTGCGGCAGAAAGTCACTGCAGCACGCACTTACAATCTGCTCGATCGCTCGAGGCATGATTTCAAGTTGAAGGCTCTCTTCTGAAGCATGTTCCACCAACGTGTAGCTCGATCCGAACTCCGAGACGCGGGAGATTTCCTTGATCCCGAGAATCGCTGGACCCGTTTACAGCCGGCCGGACGTGCCCAACTGTGGAAGGAAGCGAACGCCTCCCTTCAGAGATGGTTTGCAGGAGCTCTCCGGCAGAATGATGTCAACCCCGAGCTTGTCAGCTACGCGGTCGCTCATCGCCTTCAGCGCACCTTTTGCCTGCTTCGGTTCGCGCGTATCGAACGCCAACCGAAATTGGCAAAATCGATTTGCGCCGATTTTCAGCTTACGGAAGAGGGACTCGCGTACCCAGCCACGGCAATCGTTGGTGCCCAAAACATTGTCTTGGACGACAGCGATGCGCATCTGGGGCTCCTCGACCATCAGCTTGCAGTCGGAGACAAGGATCGAGAAATACACGATCGCTGCCTCGGGCCAATGCTGAAAGCGGTCAGCAATTTGCTTCGAATGCGCCTGATCGACGAAGTAGAACTTACCGTCCTTCGCCGAACCACTCGCACCCACAAGCTTGTACTCGACCCCGCCATAGATGAGCTTGGCCATGCGGCTTTCGACCACAGACTGCTCGTAGGGCGTCAACTCAAACGGCACACTTACACGCGCTACCTGGATACCGGGATAGATCTGCGCGAGGAGCTTGCCCTCGAGCGTGTCTTTCCGGCCCAGTTTGCTTTGCTTACGGGTCACTTCTCCAGACGCATCGATCTTCAGCTCGAGGATGAGCTGCTGGTCCATCGCCGTGTTTGGTGTCCTGGTCGCTGTCATATTCTCCTCACTTGTCTGGCGCATCGGACGAAGTGATAAGAGTTGGCTGATTGCCGGTTCTTGTCTGTCGCCTGGCCGCCCGGGTTAGGGGTGGGTGTGGACCGAACCAGGCTTGAGAGTGCAAACCGGGTCAGCGGAATTCCTCATCGCTCATGCGATAAGGCGTCAAAGGAGAAACATGAGCCGTGTTTCAGGTATGTCTCTCTTTGAATCCGTACTGACCTTTGGGCTCTACTTGCGCAAGGGCCGCTTCACTAGCATCGGAGACGCGCCTTGCATCTCCGCCTCCGCTTTGTAGGCGAGGAGCGCGTAGATGATGCCGCTCTTCGACTGAAATGCTTTAATCAACGCTTCGCCCTCACTCGGCAGCTCCGGACCGAGCTCCGGCTTCTCCGGTGCGGAGCCCTCCTTGGCAAGGAAGTACCGTATGGTCTCCTCGGTTTGCTGACGTCCCCTTCTGCCGCGCTTTGCGTCGGCTGGTGCGGCGGGTGCCGGCGACTCTGGACCTTTTGCCTGTGCTGTTTCCATCACTGGTCTCCTTTGTTCGTTGTGTCATTGCTGTCTGGCGCAGCATCGGGGGCCGCAAGGATGCGGTCCCGCCGTTCGCCATCGATCGGACGCTCGCTGTACTCAGCGATCCAGAGTCCGTCAGGGTTCACGTCCGAACGGCGGTCCGCAATCAGTCGAACGCGGTACTCATTCACGAAATGATCGGTGAACTCAGCTCCATTCGAGAGGTGATGAACATCTTTCACGCCGTAAACCAAATACGTGAGAGGTTCTCCTGTAACGAGTTGGATCTGGCGCAGATGAAATACCGATTCCACTTGCCCGTCGTCGATCTTGCCGCGCGTGTTGTCGTCCGACATCGCCTTGATCGTGTGAGCGCGCAAGTTGCGCGTCATCATGTTCAGGCTGCTCGCCCAGTGATCGTCCACATTCGCCGGGGAATAATTGAGGTAGGTTGCCAGGAAGCGTTTCAGGAATGCTTCATCCAGAAAGGCATCGGTGCCGCTCTCAGAGCCGGTCGCCGCACCCTTTACCGCTTGACCCAGGACTGCCGCCTGTCCGTCCGGTCCGATCCTTATGACCGTGGGTGGCTGCAACCGTACAAAGACGGCAAAACCGATGGCAAGCAGCGCAACCGGAACGGTCAAAAATGCGAGAACCCAGGCTCTGTTAGCGTTTGCCTTCAGGGCACCATCCACTTCATAGTATTTAGGCTGCAATGAGCTAGTTTCTGCGGGTGCTGTCGCGTTGTTGTTCATAGATCCCTCCTAATCCTTGTCTGATCCTTTGGTTCTGCTGGCCACTGTGGCTACTCCTCGCGTAGCGACACGGGCGGCATGGAAGGCGCTCCATGTCCCGATGTTGTAGCGGTGGACGCTCGGCCCTCTTTTGGCCGGGACAGACGGCCTAACATTGCTACGCGAACTGACTGGAGAATTTCTGGTTGCCGGAGTTGTTGATTGACCATCGCTCTGCGAGGCGGAACTCGATTTCTGCGTCTCTGGAGACTGCGAAGCATCCTGGTCATCCGCTTCGCTGTCTCCCATCGCCTCGGCAAAGGAGTTACGCATCTGCTCCGCATGACCCTCCAGCGTGGGTCCGTTGGCAGATGGATCAGTGGGCTGTGCGCTCTGAGTAGCGGAAGAAGCGGTAGCCGGTTGATTTCCCGCAGCAGTAGGTTTGGGAACGGACTGGGCTGCTGCCGGCTGATTGGAGCCAGTAGCTGCCGAAATCGGCTTCGCTGCAGATGCTGCGTTGACTGGACTTCCTGCTGAAGAACCACTCGCTGCTCCAGAACCGCCCGCAGCAGCGCCCACTGCAGCCCCCTCTGCTGCTGCCGCACCCAGCGTCACTGCTGAAACGGCGGCGCCGATCAACGCTGTCGCCGTTGACCCGACGTCACCACTCACTATCCCTTTCGCTATGAAGGGTATGACCGCGATAGCGAGAGAGTAGATGATGCTTGCGATGCCGATGAGAACAGAGCCCTCTATGTTTCCGAGTCCACCAAGGAAGTTGTTCTGACTAAGCATTTGCCCGATCTGACCCATCTGCACAGCGCTCAGTAGTGCGCCGAAGCCGCCATAGAGAATGGGCCAAGCGTTCCAAATGAACACGTTCTCGACGTATGCCTTCGCAATTCGATTCGTCGCGCCAAGCGGCATCAACGAGATCACGATTGGACCGAAAATATAAAGAACAGATCCGTAAAAGATGTAGAAGAAGCCAAATATTGCAATCACGATCGGGTAGAGCAGGTAGGCGACGATAATGAGCAGGCCATCAATGAGACCAGGCAAATCACCGGTGATGAGACCCCATAACTTCTGGAAGCCCACTTGATTGATTGAGTTTGCAAGTCCGTTTTCCAGTTATCCAGGAGACTTCCTAAACCGGATGTATTGCTGACCCAATTTCCTGCATTGACGAAGCCCTGATTCACCGTCGTGAAAATAGTGCTGTAGTTCATGACGACTATCGCCGTGACAACGTACTTGATCAAACTCACCCCAAGACCCCGGACGTCCCCGCCATGCAGAGCTGACTGATAGACCTGCCAAAGAAAGCCGACGAGCAACACGACGTAAGCGGCCTTCTGCATCCCCGAGATCACACCGGTGGATGTGATACCGGAGACAGCTTGCGTTAGAAAGCGCTCGAAGAGGTTCAGTTGTGTGCCCTGGAAGAACGCAAGGAAAGCGACGCTGGCGTGAGTAGTGATCATCTGTTCACCTGTTCGTCAGCGCGCCGCTGATCAAGCCGTTATTGTTCGTACCGTTCGAGGTGGCCAGCTTCGCGGCTTTGCTCTGGTTAGCTAGGTCAATCCCGCGTGTGCGCATCAACTCCGCAAGAGCGGCCTGCGTATAGGCATTTGCCCGGACAACCCAGACATCTGCCTCTGCCTCAAGGATTTGTGCACTGCCCGGAGCCGCTGCCGAGATCTGCTGGCCCATCTGGTCGGCTTCATTGAGTTCTGCATCCGTAAGCGCATCGATCTCGATCGCTCGCTTCATTGCGTCCTGCGCTTGCGCGTCCGTCATATCCGTAATAGTGCGAACGGACGGCGACGCTGCGTTCTGCGCCATCACGACTCCATCCACCGACTGAAACTGGGAAGACACCGTGGGTACGTTGCCCACATTGCGTGAGAGGAGTAGCGACTCAAGGTTTTGAGATTGAGGTAGGGTGGCGCTTGACACGTTCACATGGAACATGTTTTTGATTTGGTTGAACTGCCCCTCAAACTGAGACACGGAACTCTTGGCCTGGTTGATGGCCGCTAGGGGGTACATGACCTCCTGCTCATACTTTGCCGTACTCTGTTCGTATTGGTTGATCGTCTGCAAGGGCTTTGCCATGTAGGTGCTCATGAGCGATTGCATCTTGGATAGCGCCGCCAGGATGGCCGCAGTGTCGATGCCAAATTGCCCTCGAGCGTGGGTGGGCAGAACAATGATGAGGATGACCGCGGCTATCAGGACCCTGAGTGTGGTGGGGCGATACCACCGTTTCCTTGAACCTTTCGCTGGGTCCCCTTCCGGCAGGGTAGCGAGTGATACTTCGGGGCTCCTGTTGCTGAACCAAGTCAGCCGCTGGAGCCGTCTTTTGGACTTCTTCTCGTTAGACATATTTCCTCCTAGTGGCCGGTGAGTGCGCCGTTGATGAGACCGCTTACGTTACCGGCGGCCGTGCTCCTACGTTTCACAAGCACATTCTGGTGTGCGACCCGACCGGCTTCCTGTCGCAACTCCGCAGCGAGCATCTTCTGCATATAGGCTTGGCAGCGAAGGTTCGCGACTTGCGCTTGGGCGGTGAGGTATGGATTCGAACCGGGTGTACTCACTGCTACCTGGTTCTCCATCTGTTCGGCCGTCTCGAGGATTAGGTCGGACGCCTGATCGGAGACGAGCGTCGTCTTGAGGTTCTCCTGACCCAACGCGTCGTCCATGTCCATGAGAACGCGATCCTGGGGAGAAGCCGTATTTGCCTGCGGAACCGCTCCGTAATTTGCTGTGAAGCTCGTCTGAAGGGCCGGGATCTGCGCATACAGCCGACTGTGAAGAATGGCTTCGAATTGTTGGGGACCGGGCGATATCGCGCTTGTGAAAGGAGTGTTGAAAGCCTGCTTCATAGCGGTTCTGAAGTTATTGATCGAACTGGACACAAAACCTCGAGCCTGATTGATCGCTGCTAACGGCCAGACAGTCGTCTGGTAGAGCTGCTGCACCTGTTTGGATATTTGGTTGATGGCCTTCAACGAGGTACCCATGTCGCTCTGAATCGAACTAAAGATCGAGTCGAAGACGCTTAGAAACTGACCATGGGCTAACGTCGGCACGCCTGCACCCATGCAGGCGACAAGGAGACCGGTCGCGGCTTTCTTCTTCCAGCGTAACCGGCCTGAAATCGGTTCCTTGGAGGTCAGCTGCTCAGCGAGCGGGGTATCGCTGGAAGGTACTCGGGAATTCGTGTTTTGGTCGGTTTTCATTGGGCAATCGCCTCCTGCATCTCTCCGGACAACTCAACGGGGAGCGGACCTATCTCAGCAAGTCCGCGGGGATACTTCTGCGCAAGTTGCTCGTACGCTTCGATCAGTGACGTACCCTTGCGTCGACCCAGCCACCACCTACGGAAGTGCCGTTCGCGTGCGTAGGTTGTTGTGATCCAGTAGTCCACCGCGCTCGGAACGATCCGGATGGCGTGCGTAGACTCTGCCTTTTCGCCAATCGCGATGAGGAATTCAGCGCTGTGCCCCTTTTTCGGGTGGGCGAAGGTCTTCACCTGGTTCAGCGCTGTTTCATTTAGGTGAACATCATCCCTGAGCGCGGTCATATCACCCGGTTGCTTGCCGATGATCTTCGTCGTCGCGTTCTTGACGATGCCGGCGCCGTGCTCGTTCGGGCGGTCTGGCGTACCGACGAAGTCTTCCGGTGTCTGGCTAATGCCCCAAACACTTGCGTTCCGCTTGCGGGCAGTACGAAACAGCTGCACCACTACGCTTGCAAGGATTGGCGATTCGAGCAGAGCCCAGCACTCATCGAGCAGGACGATGCTCGGCTGCCCTGTAGCTCCCGACGCGCGATAGGTCGCGCTATGAGCGATCAGCAAGCTCATGGCCCGCTCTAGGCGCGGATCGTCCTTTAACTTCTCTACATTGAAGTAGAGCCAAGGATTGTTCAGCCGAACCGTAGTGGGTCGGTCGAATAGCCTTGCGTACGGACCTTCATCCACCCAGGCGCGGAGTTTCGTCGAGGCCATTTGGGCCATGGCATTGATCTTCTGGTTGCGGTCCCGGTCTTGCCAGTGCGCTAGTTCGGCGGCCAGATCTCCAAACAGAGGTATGGGATTCGAAGACTTTGCGCTGCACCGTTTGTATGTGGAGGCAATGGCCTCGAGCAGAACGCTGTCGAGGAGGTCGATGTCCAGGTCCGGGGGAGTGTTCTCTCCCAACATGTGGCGGGTCAGGTTCTTTAGAAAGGAGATCTGATCGTTTGAAGGCCTGTCCTCCCCCTTGGGCAGGTCCCAGGGATTGATCGTTTGGTCGCTATCCAAGGACATTTCGATCATCTCGCCGCCCATCAACTCAACCAGCGGCTGGTAGGAGTCTCCGCGTTCCAAGATCGAAATAAGAGGATTCGCCCGAGCCGCCATCAAGAGCATCTGCTGCGCGGCCAGGGTCTTGCCGCCTCCGCTCTTCGCCATCAGGAGCCCATTCGCGTCAGAGAGGTCCGGATCGAACATCGAGAAAGGGATGAGTTGTCGAAATGGAGTTTCGAACAAGATCAGAGGGCTGCGTCGTGTGCCAGTCCGGGGCATCTCGACGGGCACCAAGTCGGCAACATTCGAAGTGAGCATGTCTTGATCCCGCTTGTCCGGGTCCGCCATGCCGGGCAGCGTTCCAAGAAAGATCCGGCGCTTGGCGATCGTTTCCATCACTGCCTTTGCCCCGTTCATGTGTGTGAAGGCGTTCAGGACTTCTTGAGTACGATTGGCGAGATCGCGCTCGGCTCGCTCGAGATCGCCGAAGGTAACGGCCGGTTGAGAGGTGCGCACCACGACCGATAAGCTCAGCTTCGCCGTCTTGAGAGAGGAGGAGATGATGTCTCGCTGCACCTGATAAGCTGAGCCTGCGCGACCTCCGCCTCGGGGTTGGACTTGAAGTTTCCGTTTGCATCCTTTTGGGCGGCGGTCATCTTCTGCAGGCGCTTCTTGTAACTCTTGAGAACCTTGACCTGGTCAGGGATGACGACTTGCCCGCTGATTACCACCGGAAAGCCCAAGGTCGAAAACTTCTGCAGCATGCCGGGAAACGTGGCATCCGGCAGCTCTTTTAGACTGACAACCGAGTAGAGGTAGCCATCGATGTTGAGGTAGGTTTCGGACTCGTTCAGAATGCTCGATTGCGTCGCCTGCTCGCGGGCGCTTCGATACTCGATCATCTCCTCGCCCGGAGTGTATGGGCGGTGGTCCCGCCGGATCGGATGTTGCGCGTGCTTCAGTTCTTCAAAGAGGTCCTGTGTCGAAAGCTTCCGGGGACCGAGGTTAGCCGCCTCCATCGACCCCTCGATACCCCGGAGAATCGACTCGAACTCCGCAAGGTGCGCTTCATGCTCCTTGCGAGTCCTTTGTATGGCCTTCTTTTGGCTCATCGTAAAGCTGCCGAGCTTCCGGTTCTGTTGGGCCGAGTGGTAGAGCTTGGCATGGACGCGAGGATCCCAGATCAGGTAGACGTGGAGCCGGTTTTCGAAGTAGTACCCCGCCTGCTCCTTCTGCTGCCACATCTTTAGTCGGTGGGTATCGAGGGCCATGACTTCCGATTGTTCGGTCCGCTGTTGGTGGATGAAGCTGTCGAGCAGGTCGCCTAGGTGCTCCGAGATCTCGTAACGAAACTGGACGCGCATACTTACGTCGGGGACGCTCCGGAAAAGGGCCTCGAGCATGGACTTGGTCTGATTTCGATCGCCGTCGGTAGCGAAATAGGCCAGGACACCCCTCAATTCATAGCCAGCGACAAAGGAACCGTTTGTGCGGATCATCACGTCATCCCCGTCGGGAAGGTCACGGAGCGGCAGAAGTTCGCATACCGCGGGTGCTTTCAGCTTCTTTTCGTGCTCCGCGTAGGTCAGTGGCATAGTTCTGTTCTCCCGTCGTTTGTCTTCAGGCAGCCATTCGCTGCCAAACTCTCTTCTGCACATCGCGCGAGCTTCGCTATTCCTGCGTGGAATCGTGCAGCGAACCTAACGCTCGCAAGCATTGCGTTGGCAGCCTCTTCATCGAGTCGAAGATGCATCGCACCGTCCCTGTCCGTCTTGATCGAGACCTGCATGGGTCACTCGCGCTCCTCAGCCCGGTAACTATGGGTCAGTTCCGAATCTCGCTCAAGTCCGCACCATGCGCGCGGGGCAAAGAGCGAGCGCAGGAGATCGGTCAAATAGCCTCTTGGTCTGCCGTACTTGAACAGAATCAGGAACGGTACAGCGAGCACCGGCACGACGAACTCCATGAAGACGTTGAGTGGCATTCCGAGCACGTGCGAGTTGTCGCCCACAAAGTGGGCGAGAAGGTTCATCAGGGCCGCGAGCGCCAGAACGAGGATCAGGTCTTCGAACTCTAGACCGAGAAACGTCACTTTCGTATGAACATTCCTGTGAACAGGTGTTAGATCGAGACTCATACAAACTCTCCTATATGCCGTGCGCATGCGTCACCATGGATTCGGCCAAACGGCTCGCAAAGAACATTCCGGCCATGGTCGGCATCATGGTGTTGCCAGCCCAGGAAGCAAGGTTTGTGATTGCTCCGTTCAAACTCATCGTTCTCCTCTCAGGCGGCCATGGCTTTGAAGAGTGAAAGCAGTCCGCTCACACTCAGAAACGAAATTGCGGCGAAGACCAAACGTGTCCAAGGCCTGTGCCTGACGAAGTTGATGACAGCTCCAACACAGGCCAAGCCTGCAGCCGCCGGCATGATCTGGCCCACAATGTAGTTCCAAAGCGAAGTGAGCATGTCTGTCGTCGCATATTGTCCGCCCGAATTCCATGCCTGCATGGTTTGCACGGTTGCGGAGAAGGACATCAGGAACAAGGCAGCGATGATCGAGGCCAAAGGGTTCTCGCCCGCCGCTCCATCAAGGGTCGCCTTCAGGACGAAGTAGGCGGCGAGGATCGGGACGAGTTTGGCCACCACGATCTCGTTTACGAAGCTTTTGAAAACAGTTTCCATACTGGCGAGCCAGCTTGTACCGACCGATCCACTGCCCGAAGGAACGGAGATGCCTTGTGCCGCAACCCAGGAAAGAAGTTGCGGAAGCGTCAAAAGCACGACAGTCCACAACACCCACTTACCGACACGTCCGTTGACGTGGAAGTTAGTGCCCCCTTCATGCCGGAGATTGACTCCCGCAGCGGCCAGCGTGCAAAACGCAGCCGGCACCGCGAGGTCGAGCAAGAGTTGAAGAAGGTCGAGAAGAAATTGCGGCACAGGCATGGCTAGGCAACCTCGTTTACTGGATACCTTGCGCTTGAGTGATAAAACCTTCGGCCATACGCCCGAGACCGGAGATCACCATAAGGGCGACCCCAGAGACGCCCCAACCCATATAGCCGCGTCCGCTCTTGAAATGCCATCCGGCGATGCCAAGGCAGGCGACCGCGATGACGGGAGCGATGACGTTGCAGCCCCAATTCACGATGTTGAGAACAGTGCCTTCAACCGTCGTGGCTTGCTGACCCTGTACGGCTTGGCCGAACTGAGGAGCAGTCCCAAGGTTCTGAGCACTCGCCGCTATCGGAGCAACGAAACTCCCAATAAAGAGAAGACTCAGAAGCAGCAGGATGGCAGCTCGGAGCGTGTTGTTGGTCTCCGGCCGGTGAACGATGATAGTCGGAGCGGCGGTCACTTCGGAGCGCCGCCAGAAGGCGGGTGCGGTTGTCATGGAATTCTCTCCTGGACTCGGTTGCTCGTGGCCTCCGTGTCGAGACTGAGAATGTGGTAAGACGGGAACTCGGTCAAAAGCCCACGGCTGAAGGGGGACTAGCCGAAGGCGAGAAGGAGGTACTAAAATCACCTACCAGGCTTGATTTGAGGTACCTGTACAAGGGCGTCAGGCTGAGGACTAGAAGATGGCTACTCTAACCGTGCAGCAGGTGTTCCAATGCGATCAATGTGGTAATCCGGACATTGTGGCGGTTCCGCTTCTCTATCAAGAGGGAACACGCACGTTCTCTGGAATGTTTAGTCGGGGAGTGAGCCAATCTGTTGCGGCTCAAGCGCTCGCTCCACCTCGGCGCCGCAGTTACGCTCGCAGGCTGTTGCCCTGGATGTTCGCCGTAGTCCTTACGACCATCGCCACTTCATTTGATCTCAACGCGTTTGTAAGACGTCCTACCTTCTCGATAAGCGAAGCCGGGATCTCTTTAATCTTCTTCTCGTTTACCTTGGCCTCTGTATGGGAACTCACCCGCGGCCTTCTCAGTACTCTTCGGTATAACCGTGAAGTCTATTCAAAGCTGGAGTGGGACTGGGTGCATTCCTTCATGTGCCGCCGTTGCGGCAAGCTCCAACTGATCTCCTAGTCCTCCGCGATGCGCAAGCCTTGAACCGAAGCCCGAGTTACCCGGTCGCACAAAGATTCATCGGGCAGGATAATGGCGCAAGCATGCTCCCGAGTCATCAAAGTTATCTTGCTCAACGGCGATATGGGCTATCTGAACGTATTTTGGCTCAACCCTCTTATTTGGATGATTCGCACTTTCTTCCCGTCTGGAGCATGGGACGTTAGTCGAGATTGTCCTTGGCCACGCTGGGACATGCGGACCTGCAATTGCTCAACCGCTGTACGGGACACCAAGCTCCTCTACCTTTGCTTGTGGATTGGGTAACTCGGGTCGCATTTGATTCAACATTCAAGATAGCCAGCTTGTACCAAACCTTCCTCTTGATCGCGGCGCAAGAGGAGGCGATTCATAGGCTTGTCCTCAGTGAGCAGTCGGTTGAGCGCAAGGCCCCAGAGCAATTGCAGAAGTGAACCGACGCCGGACATGGCTCGCACCAGGAAGTTGCGACCGGCATTCGTCCCGGAAACACTTCCACGTATCGGCCCAAGATCAAGCCCGGTACCGATCGCAGCGATGCTTTCTCTGCCGCCGTCCAGCAGTTCGACCTCCTCGAACTTGATGCTGATCAGTCCGCTTCGGTCGGCCTGCTGCAATTGTCCGTAGACCCGCGCACCAGCTGGGAGAACAACCTTGTCTCCGATGGCGTAGGTGTACTCCACTACTGCCACGACGGGTGCTTGCACGGCGCTCGACACTTGCGTTTCGAGCTTCGCTTGAATACGGGTTCCTGGTCTGACATCTAGAAGCGGTGCGGCGTCAGCTTCTGAAGTAGCATGACCTACCGGCGTAGCCTGGCTTTGCGTTAAGTTGCGGACAAACACCAGCGATGCCTCCTTCAAAGCATTGTTCTGCTGCTGGTTTTGCAAGACAGTACCTGGGCTCGGAGACGAAGCAGGTGCAGCCTCTCCATAAGGCCTCGGTTCTTCCCATCTCTGCTGCGTATCCGCAAAGGATGGAACAGATGCAAGGCTCACTCCGTTGACCGGCCTTGCTGCAGGTGTCCTTTGCTTGGTAGCAGCGACGCCGACCGGTAAGGGCGACGTGCCATCGGCGGCACGGGTGCGCCGAATGTCAGCGGGACCAAGTTGGCTACCAGCATTGTCCTGAGCCGGAGATCGGACGGTCTCCATAAGCGGGGTCAAGCTGCCCTTGGCGGCTTCGATTCTGCTTGTTTCGTCTGCTGTTGCTGTGCTCTCACGGCACCATGCTTATTGGGCGATTTACCGACGATGGCGGTGAAGACGAAGAAGAGGACAGCGATTGCCAAGCCGCCACCAAGCAGAAGAAGCTTGCTCTTGCTGATGCCCTCGGCTTGAACGACACCCGCCCTGGTCGCGAAAGAGGATGGGTGTGGCTTCGCAGAGGCGTCCATTGCTCGTGTGTTCTCATCTGCGGTAATGGAGTCAATTCCAGGTAAGGATCTGATCGGCTCCTCGGGATCGGCTGTCATACTTCCGGCTCCATTTTTGTTGTCGTAGTTGCTCATGTTGTCTCCTCTTTATTTCAGGTCAGCAGAAATCGGTGGGGTAAACGGCAAGCGGATCAGGATAGGTTGGTCGACCTGGTCTGCCTGCGCGAGTGAAGGAAGAGTTTCTCGTTCGATTGCTTGAAGTTCGGCCGGTCGAAGACCACGACGCCGTCCGCGCGGCCACCGGCCTCGATGCGCGTCGTACTCAACCGGTACTCACGGATCTCCAACTGGTCCGAGATGATGCCTTTGCCTTCCTTCTTTTTCTTCTTAACTAGCCGTCCGGCTATCTGGATCTGTGGAGGAACGATTTCGACTGGTTGACTGGAGTCGTTGTAAATCGAGTAGGAGATGATCGTCTGATTACTCCACTGGCGAAAATCCCCGATGGAAGTTTCGATCTGCTTGCCATTCCATTTGGTCCAACGCGGGGTGTTCACGCGCTCCTGCCGAGCAAGCTCCAACTCAACCACCGACGGATTAGCGGGTCCCGATGTGCGGGGACCCTCAGGTGTGGAAGAAGGCGGAGTCTTTTCCGGCGACTTCTCAACCGAAGCAGTGTTTGTCCCGATCAGGAAACTGCGGGAAGTCCGGTACTCGAGCAGAAAATCCACGGGTTGGCCTGTGCTCGCGGCATTGCCATCGCTGATCAACTCCAACGTAACGTGCGCCCCTGACTTGGTGGCTACGAGCAGGTTCGATTGAGCGGGTTCCTTAGTCACGGGCTTGACGTAGACATATTCCGGTTCGCCCTCGTTGTGTTCGGCCTTGAAGGTCCCCGGACTGCCGAGGATCACAGAAGTGGCTTCTTCCGGCATGCGGATGCTCGATTCGAACTCGGGCCGCAGGTGAAGAATAGTAACCTCGTTGGGACTGATGACCACAGTCGCGACGCGCGCGCTTACCTGACCTTGCATGACGTGTGACAGTGACGAGAACAAAACTGCTAGGGGGATCAGCCAGCGAAGCATCATAATCCTTATCTCCTTGTCGGCCTGAAGGCCGGATATTTGTGCAGCATGTACCTCCGTCGAATTGCCTCAACGTAGGCAACGACCTGCGGATTGCGACAGGCCAACAGCCGCCGGCCGACCCAACGATCACCCGCGTAATAGGCTGCGGCAACAAGCCGCAGATCACCATGGAACTCCCACATCAAGGTGGTCACATAGCGAGTTCCGGCCGCGACATTCTGCTCCACATCGAACGGCTGCATCGCTCCGAAGCGCCGAGCGGTTGCTGGCATGAGCTGCATCAACCCCATCGCGCCCTTGTCGGAGAGTGCGTGCGGATTCCAGCCCGACTCCACGTCGATGAAGGCTGCGATCAGTTCCGGTGGAACCCGGTAAACGGCCGCGTAATGCTCGACGCACTGCTCCGGTGAGAGCGCTTCGGCATGGGCCGCGAACGATGTCATTAGGAGCGCGACAAAGATCAACCTCATTGCCGCTCCTCCTTCTGGGTTGCCATTCGCGCAGCGAGGCGCGCTCCGTCATCGAGCAGGCTCTTGAACCCTTCGCGAAGAAGGAGATGGCGGCGGTCCTTCTCGGTCTTGGCGAGGAACGGAAGAAGGATATCCCGATGCTCTTCGGTCACATGATCGGTCCCAAGAATCTGGAGAGCGTTAGCGAAGTCGATCATCTCCGACACGGAAGGCGGCTTCTCCAAAGAGTAGTTGCGGAACGAAAGAGCAATGCCAGCCATCTCGTGGTGAAAGGCGACATCCGCGTCCGGAGTGCGGCTCGCGATGATCTCCGCTTCGCGCTGCGGTGTGGGGTGCTCCACCCGGACGTAAAGGCTGCGCCTGCGAATCGGGTCTCCCAGGCGGCGTTCTTCGTTGCTGGTGAGCACAACGAATGGCACGCTCTTGGCGGCAACGGTACCAAACTCAGGAATGGAGAGCTGCCAGGCAGAGAGAATCTCGAGAAGCATGGCCTCGAAAACCGTCATCCACCTTGTCCAATTCGTCGATGAGGAGAACGCAAGGCCGCTCGCATTCTAGAGCGCGCATCAACGGGCCGGGCCGGAAGAAATCCCATCCCTTCAAGTTGGCCTGCAGGAGCTGCCAGCTCTCATGTTGGCCTTTCGAAAACTCCATGTAGAGCCGCTGCAGACCCTCGTCAAAGCGTCCGATCGCCTTGTCTTCGCTGACGCCGCGATAACACTGTAGCCGCTCTACGTGGGTGCCGGCTGCCGCGGCCACTGAGATGGCCAACTGTGTCTTGCCGGATCCGGCGGGTCCCTCAAGGAGCAGGGGCTTGTTGAGCTTGGCCGCGAGAAACACAACCTGCGTCATCACCGGATCGATGAAGTAGCCCGTCGCCGCCAGCTTTGCGGAAAGATCTGCCAGAGAGTCAAACATCGCGAGCCTCCGCATCAGCGGCCGTGCTTGCAGGAAAGTCGGAGAACCTCCTGCGGGGGTCGATTGGGGTTTGTTCCGAGCGCCCAACCGCCCGACTCCACAAATCAGCCAGAGTTGTCATCCAGATAGCGACGAACAAAAGAAGCGGTATCCGGACCATTAGAAAGTCCGCGTACGCTTGCCAGACGGCGACCCCACATCGGAAAGCCATCAAGAGATCCAACGCGGTCATTGCGATCGCGATGAAAGGTATTTCCGTTTCCAACTCATGCATCCTCCCTTGAACGCGAAGTCAGCATGCGGCGGACTTGAAACTCGGTCAAATTCACAGGCAATGATCGGAAGGACCTCGGTATCGCTAATTTGACCGAGTTCGCAAACAGACCCAACATGCCGTCATAGCCGCATAAGCCGGCGCATTCAGGAACACAGGAGAGTAGATATGGCGTTACTGCAGATGCCGGAGCGGATGCAAGTGTCCGACCCCTTGCTCACCGCCGACGAGGTGGCGATGAGACTGAACGTGACCAGAGACTGGGTGTGGGACCACTCGTCCCGGCGATTGCCCTACCTGCCGGTGATCCGCATGAGCGATGGTGCGCTCCGCTACCGCGCTAGTCAGATCGACGAGTTCGTAAACGAGCGTGAGCGCGCCTCGGTTTTGCGCCGCAAGCGGCGGTAAACTGATGACGGCCCGCTTATTCCCCCACACAGAATTTGAGGAATAGATGGGAACTTCCTACCAGAAAGGATGGGTCCGGCTTCGCGGCAAGAAGTGGTATGGCTACTTCCGCCGAGCGGAGCTTGACTCTGCAACAGATCAACCCAAACCAGCCGTCGCTCAGGTCATTCTCGGACTGAAAAGCGGAATGTCAAAGTCGCAGGCCAGGGAAAAGCTGGAGGGCGAGATTGCCAGGCTGGGAAGCAGCCGCTCAATGGCGACAAATCCATGATCAATGGAGCTGTCACCTTCGGGTGGTTTGTCACGCACCGTTACCTGCCGCTCAAAGAGGCGGACTGGAGAGAGGAGACTGCCAAGGTGAAGAAGTTCCTCATTCAGGCAGATCTTGTCGACGTGTTCGGGGATGCACGCCTCGAGAACATCGATAAGTTCACTCTCCAAACCCATCTCAATAAGCTGGCGAAGACTCGTTCGAAGGACAGAGTGTTGCAGATCCGAGCGTACACGAAGGCCATCTTTGCCGAGGCGGTTGATCAGGAGTTCCTGCCGAAGGACCCTGCTCGCACGCTGAAGACTCCCGCCAACCTGCGGGAGACCGATAAGACGGTGCTTACCTGGGAGCAGCTTGCTGCAGCCTTGGCGAGGCTCGATCTTCGCGACCGGATTTTGCTGAAACTGGATATGACGAACGCGCTCCGTCCCAGCGAACTGTTCGCATTTCGGTGGATGTGCCATCGGGTCGCTGCGGTCTCGCTCACCATTGTGGAGACAATCTACAAGGGAAAGATTCGGTCCTACACAAAAACGAGAGGAAGTCTGACCGAAGTGCCGATTGCGAAGGAACTGTCCGAGGACCTCATCACCTGGCGACGAGTCAGCCAGCAGCAGTACGACGGGAACAAGAAAAAGCATGGCCTGCCGCCGTCGGAACCGGGAGCCTTTATGTTTCCGAACCGTGACGGCTCTTTCATGGACCCAAGCAACTACCGCAAGCGGGTCCTACACAGACTGGCGACGGAGCTCGGCCTGCCGAAGCTCACGTTTCAGGTCATTCGCCGCACGATCGCGACGCTGGCTCAGAGGAAAGGGACAGTGAAGGACGTGCAAGGGATGATGCGGCACTCACGCGTGGCGACAACAACGGACGTCTACATGCAGGAACTGCCGGAGGGTGTGCGCGCAACCGTCGACTCCATTCATCACGAGTTGAAGGGCACGATGAAGAAGCTCGCGGCCAAGGCCGGTATCAGGGCGCCGGCTGCTGCCACAAGGGCAGCGATGGTGAGCTGACAGGACGAAGAAATCCTGGAAAATAAAACGAAGGATGGCACTTCAGAAGGGAGTTGGGAGAAAACTGGCAGAGCGTCGGCAGATGGCCAATTGAGATTTGCTGCCAATTTGCTGCCAAGCTCTCGGAGGGGGTTCCGCTAAGTTGTTGAAGTAATTGGTGGACCTGATCGGGATCGAACCGATGACCTCTTCCATGCCATGGAAGCGCGCTCCCAGCTGCGCCACAGGCCCACTCCGAGGAAGGACTGCTCTTATCTTCAAGGACGCAGCGTAATTCGTCAATGGTCGTCGATCTGATCTATGCTGCTGAGCCATCGCGGCAGGGAACATATCTGCCCCTGGGTGGTGTCTAAGTATTCAGAGTGTAGCGAGACACTCAGCCGCCGGCGGCGCATTTTGCAGATCTTCATCACACCCACTCGACAGTTGTACAACGCAGGCAGTAACTTAGAGGGCACCCGATAATGCAGGCGGGCACAACCATGGCGGATGTAGTAAGCGCGATAGGAATCAGAACGGAAGAAGCTTCTCTGGTCGCCGACCTCAAGGCCGGCTCGGAAGAGGCGTTCGCCCTGCTGATTGCGCAGTATCATTACCCGATCTTCTCGCTGATCGCGCGCAGCCTGAACGATCCCGCCGACGCTCCGGATATTACGCAGGAAGTTTTTATCAAGGTGTTTCGAAGCATTCGCAGCTTCAATGGCGATGCCAGCCTGCGGACGTGGCTTTACCGGATTGCGCTCCACGAGGCGTCGAATCAACGGCGCTGGTGGTCGCGGCACAAGCGCCAGGAGATTACGATCGACGCTACAGATGAGTCAGAGGAGACCGGCGAGAGCTTCTCGCTGGCATCGACACTGACAGATGGCAGCGACTCCCCCTTTGAGCAAGTCGCACAGGACGAACTTCGTACCAGAGTCGAGGCCGGCTTGAGAGAGTTGCCCGAAATCTTCCGCTCCGTTGTTGTGCTTCGGGAGCTCGAAGGCTTCTCCTATGAAGAGATTGCGGAGATCCTGGACGTCAATATAGGCACGGTCAAGTCCCGTCTTACACGCGGCCGGTCGGCGTTGCGGGCGCTCCTGATCGCCGAGGATGTAACCACAAATTCAAAAACCTTTACGAATCCCAGCACTCAGCCGATGAATCCAAAAACTCTGGAGACTGCGCGTTGAATTCACTTCTGAACGATCCCGAGTACTGCGAGAGTGTGCGAGCCTCGTTTTCGGACTATCTTGATGGCGCGGTGAGCGGCCGCGAGATGTACGACATCAACTCTCACTTGGAGGCGTGTCTCGGCTGCAAGGAAGAGTTTGCCTCCTGGCGGGAGATGCAGGCGGCCCTTGGCGCACTTCGCGCGCCGAAAGTACCGCGGGACATGGGTTTACGGTTGCGGGTTGCGATCTCCCAGGTAAAGGCCAGAAGAGACAGCCGTTGGATCGACAAGTTCAACGTTCGTTGGGATAACGCATTTCGTCCGCTGCTGATCCAGGCTTCGGCGGGATTCGCCGGAACCATCGTGCTGATCGGCACCATCATGCTCCTGTTCGGGATGGTCGCCGCGCCGGAAGCGGTGATGGCGCACGATGTTCCGCTGGGCGCAATGACGGCACCGCACTACTTGTACTCCGCAGCGAACGAGCGGCCAATCCTCACAGACCACGACACTACCATCGTCGTTGAGGCAATGATCAATGGCGCGGGTCAGGTCTACGACTACAGGATCGTTTCGGCGCCAGAGAACCCTGAGGTGCAGAAGCAGATCGCAGAGCAGTTGATGTTGAGTGTCTACGAACCTGCGCGGGTCTTCGGCTCGCCGGTTCGCGGCCGGGTGATTGTGACATTTGCTGGTATTTCGGTCAGGGGATAGCCGCAGGCTTCTCCGGTGGCAGGGTTGCCGGGGGACGTCCCGCTCCCATAAGCTAGCGGGGAGCGTCGAAAAATTATCGTGTCCTGTACAGATCAACTGCCGCCTGCATCTCTCTTCTCCTATCCGTTAAACTGCCGCTCCTTTTACCCGTTGAGTTGCCGCTTCTTCACCCTGGCCGTTACAGGGATTGCCTTTTGTGCGGCTCTCTCTTGCCCCGCACAGCTGGTTGCCCAGTCTTCCTCCTCTTCTTCGTCATCCTCTTCTCAGCCGAATCCCTCCAGCACCGCCGGTAAGAAGACGCAGCAGATCGAGGATTCGCCAAGCAAGCCCGCGCCTCGCAGGCCTCAGGTGGAGGCTGGAGGATCAGCAATTACGCTCGAGACGAGCGAGCCGCTTTTCGACGTTGCCGTCGCGTTGAACGCCTGCGGATACGACGAAGATCTTGAACATTCTGATGCGGTACGGGCGAAGGTTCGGGCTGATGTCGCAGCCGCATCAATCGCGACTCCGGAAGCGAACGAGAGTCGCAACGCGCTCTGTGAGTACATCCACAAGCACGAGTTGAATGATGGTGGCCTGAACCTGGCCCAGTATGTGTCGCTGGCTATGTATCTCTCACCGCCGCCGGAGTTGACCCCTACCGTGGCCGAGACCGATCTTCCTCCGGATTCGACGCAGGTAGTGAATATGCTTCCGTTGCTGCGGACCTTCTCGGAGCAGGTCCATTTGAATGCGATCTGGTTCAAGTACCGCCCGGAGTATGAAGCTCTCATTGACCTTGTACACGATCCGCTGACCCGGACGGTGTTGAATACAAATATCTATCTGAAGATGCCGGCGAGCAGCTACGATGGGCGCCGGTTTCTGGTCCTACTGGAACCAATGCTTGCGCCTTCAGAGACAAACGCCCGCATCTACGCCAATGATTACATCGTGGTGACTTCACCCGCGAATGACCCTCCCGGATTGGTGAAGATGGAGCAGATCCGGCACACCTACCTTCACTATGAAGTGGAGCCGCTGGTGTACTCCCGGGCCACTGCGATGAACCGGCTTGAGCCGCTGCTCAGGACGGTGCAGGACGCGCCTATCGACTTCAACTACAAGGCGGACATTGTGTCGCTGATCGCGGAGTGCATGATCAAGGCCGTTGAAGCGCACATCATGGAGATTGGGATTCCGCAGCCAGTCAAACCGAACCCCTCGAGGGAGCGCGTGGATCGCATCGATCAGGAGAAGTACACCGCCGACATGATCGTGTACGACCGCCAGACAGAGGCTGCCCGGCGAAATGCTGTTCAGTTCGATATGCGGCAGGGATGGGTGCTGGCCGGCTACTTCTACGACCGGCTCGCCGAGATGCAGCGCGACGGATCCAGCCTGAAGGACAGCATCGGCCAGATGGTTTACGGCATGGACGTGGAACGCGAAAAACACCACGACGAACAGATCTCCTTCCTGCCTGAGAAGACACACGACATCGTGAAGCGTGCGCCACGGCAGCTTACGGGTCTCGACCTGGGCGAGATGAAGTTGATGAAGGGCGATAAAGACGGCGCTACCGAGATCGCCGAGAAGGTGCTCTCCGATCCGAAGGGCGATCATGCCCAGGCCAACTACCTGATTGCAAGGATCAACCTGCTTGACCAGGATCCAGACGACGCGGTGACCCATTTCCGCGCGGCACTCGATACGTCGCGCGATCCCCGGACGCTCGCCTGGTGCCATATCTACCTGGGACGTCTTTATGACATGCAGCAGGAGCCGGACAGGAAGAAGGCTGTTGCGGAGTATCGGCTGGCTTTGAATCTGCGCGACGAGAGGCCGGACACGAAGGCCGCAGCCGAAGCTGGCCTGCGCCAACCGTTTGCACCGCCGAAGCGGGAGGTTGCGCCGTCGGACGACGACAACACGCCGGTCGACCCGACGGGCAAGGCGGAGAAGGACGCGTACAAACCTCCGCGGCAGTAGGTTTCGCCTCAGTTCCGATAGAGTAGAAGAGGTACGTCAGAATAGTGGGGGCCGCGAAGCCGATGACATCGAAGAAGCAATCGCGACCCAAGCCAGAAGCGGCCTTATTGATGGCTCCAGAAGCGGGCCCAGGAGCGGCCCCGGGGCACGGCAACCTTGGATATCTCTTCAAAGATGAATCGCTCATCGAGCGCGCGTTGACTCATCGTTCGTTAGCCTACGAAACCGACCCGAACAGCCTTGCTAACCCCGATGCCGACAACGAACAGCTGGAGTTTGTGGGAGATGCTGTGTTGGGACTTGTAGTCGCGGAAGCGTTGTTCCGCCGATTTCCGCAGTCGCGTGAAGGGGAACTTACGCAACTCCGCGCTTCGCTGGTGAGCCGAAAACACCTGAGCGCCATGGCGGCGAAGCTGGATTTAGGCAACATGTTGCGACTGGGCAAGGGCGAAGAGCGAAGTGGAGGCCGATCGAAGGCGGCGCTCCTGTCCAACGCGCTCGAAGCGGTGATTGCGGCGGTCTATCTGGATGGCGGCCTGAAGGCGGCGCAGGCGTTCGTCGAGCGAACGATCTTCGAACCTGCTCTGCCGGAGCTGAACCTTGCGCTCGCGGAGCACTCTGGACCTGTGTCGAACCGTGCCGACTCGGGCGCGTTTTCGGGCGCTGTCGGCGATCACAAGTCAGCGCTACAGGAGCATCTGCAGGCCATCGGTGCAGGCCAACCTGAATACGTGCTGATCTCCGAGAGCGGCCCCGATCACCGCAAGAGATTTCACGTCGAGGTCCGCAGTACGACGGACGGGGTCTCGACGGTGCTCGCGGCGTCGGAAGGATCGACCAAGAAGGCGGCGCAGCAGGAGGCGGCACGGATTGCCTTCACGGGCATGATGCAGGAGAGGGCACCGGAAGCGACCAGCGCCAAGGCGGCTCATCCATGAGTCCACACATCGAGCAGCCTGAGATCGGCGTGGATCCGGCGACCCTTGGCGTCGCGAAGCCGACGGTTAAGATGGCCGAGTCGCACTCGATGCTGCACGCGACGCAGTCGCTGCTGTACATCATCGTTGTCGCGATCTTCATCATCACCTTCGCGGTGCAGCCGTTTCGGATCCCTTCAGAGTCGATGGAACCGACGCTGCTGGTGGGAGATTTTCTGCTCGTGGCGAAGCAGGAGTTTCCGTTTCCAAAGGACTCTCTTCCCTTCCCCGCGACTCCTATCAAACGCGGCGACGTGATCGTCTTTCACTACCCGATCGATCCGTCGATCCACCTTGTGAAGCGCGTAATCGGTGTACCGGGCGACCATCTCCGGCTGCGTGATGGGCACGTTTACATTGACGGCAGGGTGCTCGATGAGCCGTACGCCCTCTACAGGCCCGGGCCTGCGGACAACTACCGGGACAACTTTCCGCGATTGGCAAATCCTGACCCGGACGTCAGTTCAAACTGGTGGATCCAGATGAAGTCACTGGTCAACCATGGCGAGTTGACCGTGCCGCCTCACAGCTTTTTCGTTCTAGGCGACAACCGGAACGACAGCGAGGACAGCCGCTATTGGGGGTTTGTACCAGCCTCGACGATCGTTGGGAAGCCGCTGCTGATCTACTTTTCGCTGAACCAGGCCAGCAAGGACGAAGATGCTGACGACGACTCCGGGGGTGCGACGCCGCACGTCTCGGCGCTGCCCAGACCGAAGCCAAAGAACGCCACCACTCTTGACAGCTTCCTGAACTTCGCCCGGTGGGGACGCGTACTGCGAGTAATCCGCTAGGCTGGCCATCCTGTGATCGCCTGCCGCTGTTCTAGCGGTACACTAAGAGAGCAGTTGTGGAGAGAGTGTTGAGCAAAGTTGTCGAGCCGACGACCAAAGAGACGGACCTGAAGCCCGTCGCGGCGGCAGAGACCGCGGCCGAAGCGAGAGAAATCGCGCAGACTGAGACGCCGCTCGAATCGATTGCGTCGATCTGCACCGTGCTCGCGGTCGGGCTGTTCGTCATGACGTTCATCTTCCAGAACTTCGAGATCCCGTCGGCTTCCATGGTCTCGACGCTGTTGATCGGCGATCATGTCCTGGTCGACCGCGTGACGCTGGCGCCGAAGACTTCGTGGGCACCATTTCTGGACTATCGTGCGGTGCATCGCGGCGATGTCATTGTGTTTCTGAAGCCAAATCCCGAGACGCCCGATCTGTTCCTCGTCAAGCGAGCAATTGGGCTGCCAGGGGACCGCATTCATCTCCGGCAGGGCATCGTTTACCTGAATGGGGTTGCGCAAAATGAGCCGCAGGCTGGCAAGCCGGCTTACGACGGCGACCCGCAGCACGCCTACAATCCGTACCGCGACGACTTTCCAAGTATTCCGGCATCGGTCGAAGACGGTGCGACGGCAAGCTGGGCACTTGATATGCCGACGCATGTCGAAGGCGACGATCTGGTCGTGCCTCCAGGAAAGGTGTTTGCCATGGGCGACAACCGGACGGAGAGCCTTGACGGTCGCTACTGGGGATTCGTGCCGCAGGAAAATATCGTTGGCCGGCCGATGTTCGTCTACTGGTCTTTCATGACGCCCGCAGACCAGATCTACAAGACCAGCATGGGCGACCGAATCGGCTTTATGGGCCATATCGTGATGCATATCTTTGACCAGACGCGCTGGAAGCGGACTTTGCACATCATTCGCTAAAGAGCCATCGTGAAATAGACCGCTTACGGGCGAATACACGAAATCGGCTTCTGCCAAAGCGAACGAGTCCTTCATGCAGGAAATCGACATCACTCGCGAGCGTACTCCCGCAGACTCCGAATACCCGCAGGAGAATGCAGAGATGCGCCCGCGACTGGGCCTTTTCCACTGGCGATACGTCGTCGTTTACTTGATTTTGATCGGCCTGATCCTGCTAGCTGTGCTGCCACCGCTGGTCAATGTAAGCCGCTTCAAGCGGCGCATCGTAACCAGCATCAGTACCAGCATTGGTCGGCCGGTGCACCTCGATAATGTCTCTCTGGTACTGCTGCCCTTTCCAGGGTTCAAACTGGAGAATTTCGTCGTGGAGGAGGCTCCTGCATTTGGAGCGGAGCCGATCATTCACGCCAACAATGTAGTGGCGACGCTGCGCGTCAGCTCCCTGTGGCGGCGCAAGGTGGAGTTTTCCAAGATCAGCCTGCAGGAGCCGAGCATCAACCTTGTCCACATGCCCGACGGCAGGTGGAACGTCGAGAACATCCTCTTGCAGGCGGCACGGATTCCCGCCGCACCGACCGCGCAGGTGAAGGCCGGCCCCGACCCCCGCTTTCCTTATATCGAGGCGACCGGCGCGCGCGTCAACATCAAGTACGGCGACGAAAAGATGCCGTTTTCGCTTACCGAGGCAGACTTCTCATTGTGGCTGCCACGCCCTATGCAGTGGCGGGTACGGATGGAAGGCAAGCCGACGCGGACCGACACCAGCGCCTCCGACACCGGGACGATCTCGCTTGAAGGCACGCTGGGCCGTGCGGAGCGATTCGAGCTGATCCCCATTGATCTTGCCGCTGAATGGAGGAACGCTCCGCTTGGCGAGGCCAGCAGGGTCATCTCGGGGCGCGATGCCGGGCTGCGGGGCGATCTGCGGCTGAACCTGTCTGCGCACGGCACGGTCGGCGACAGTGTCCTCAAATCCTCGCTGCAGCTGAGAGGGGCACGACGCTCTGAGTTCGTTCCTCCACGTTCTCTGGATCTGCGACTCGAATGCCAGGCAACCGCGTCCGAGATCTTTCATGCTTTCCATGGAGTTCGCTGCGGCTGGCCGCCACAGACCGGGACCAGCCTGCTGGCTCTGACCGCTGAAGTTGCCGACATCCATAAGGCCGGCGCAGCTCCTTTCGAGATTGGGACGCCTGGCCTTCCGGCAGCCACTCTGCTGGAGTGGCTGCGCGTCGCCAGCCCACGCGTCTCGCCGGACGTGGTTGTCTCCGGAGTGCTGGCTGGCAACTTCATGCGTGAGGTCCCGAGTGGCTCCTACTCCGGCCATCTCGGGTTGAGTGGGTTTGCGATCAAGGGCGGCGCAATCGGCAACTCTCCGATTGCTTTGGGGAATGGGACAGTCACATCGGCTCCTGAGCTGCTTTCGCCTGTTCGCTCCTCTCGCCGAAACCCAGTTCCAGCCAAGGCGTCGACCCCGGATGCGACCGGCGCAGAGTTCGTAATGGCTCCAGTGACGCTAGACCTTGGAGGCAAGGAGCCTGCGCTGCTTGAGGGCCGGTTCGACCAGCACGGGTACAGCCTCCATCTCTACGGGAATGTGCTGCCGTCGCGGTTGATGGCGCTGGCCGACGCGGTTCCGCAGTTCGGGGACGGATTGCATGCTGCGATGCCGGCGGCACCTGTAGCGAAAGAGTTGCCGGTCCACATCGATGTTTCTTCGAGCCGGGTGTGGGGCGCAGGGCAGACCTGGGCGAAGACCCCGGCGAAGGTCTCGCGTGTCGGCGGCGAGAAGCGTCACTAGAGCGCTTTGGCCACAGACGTTGCTGGAAAGCAGGGACTCTCTCGTGGCAGTGCAGTGAGCCATCAATTCGAATAAGATGGGGTGCTCTTTACGCGGCGTTCTCTTCAGGGCTTTGCGGTCTCGTGAGAGCGTTGCCATCCATATTCAGGAGTGCTCTTTGCCCTTTTCTCGAGCTGCCGTCGCCTTCCTCCTGCTTCTTGCCGCTGCCGCAGTCTGTGCGCAGATGCCGTCCTCAATGCCTGACCCTACCCGGCAGCAGACGTATACCCTTCACCGGTCTTCCAGCCGGGAATCGACCGGAGCAAATGCAGACGCTCGCACGGTAACTCCGGGCCAGACGCTGACGATCCTCGATGTCGATGGGCCGGGACTGATCTCGCACATCTGGTTTACGCTCGACGATTCAGAGACGTACGCGTTGAAGCGCATCGTGCTGCGGATGTACTGGGATGGCGAGACGACGCCCAGCGTCGAGGCGCCTATCGGCGACTTCTTCGGGCTGGGCAATGGGATCTATTACCGGTGGGAGTCGCTGATGCTCTCCGCTGGCGCAGACAAGGCGCTGAACAGCTACTTCCCTTTGCCCTATGCAAAACATGCACGCATCACCATCACCGACGAGGGCAAGCTGCCGCTGAACCATCTGTACTGGAACATCGATTACCGCGTAAACGCGGAGCCGCTGCCCGCCGATACGCTTTACTTTCACGCAGAGTACCGGCAGGCACAGCCCAACAAAGGCTGGACGGGCAACTGGTACGAGAACGGCGACCCGATTGTGAACTACAAGCGCAATCTCGACGGCAAGGACAACTATGAGTGGTTCGAGGCGAAGGGCCATGGGCAGTTTGTCGGTGTCACGTTCTCAGTGCTGCAGAACCAGGACGCCTGGTGGGGCGAAGGGAACGACATGTTCCAGATCGACGGCGATGCTCCCACGATTGTAGGAACGGGCGGCGAGGACTACTTCCTGGGATCATGGGCATTTGGAGGGCCGCAGGACTTCCTGCTGCACGGGGCGCCTGTAGTCGGCAAGGAACTGGCCGGGGAGAGGTCAAGCATGTACAGGTTCCACTTCGACTCACCTATCCCATTTACCAAGTCCATGCGGGCGAGCATCGAACATGGCCACGCGAATCATCGCTCGGACAACTTCTACTCGGTGGCGTACTGGTATCAGTCGGAGCCGCACATGGCGTTTCCGCCGCTGCCGGATGTGGACCAGCGAATTCCGACGCTGCAGTTTGTGGGTGGGCCGGGAAATTCAAAGGGGCCGTACGATCCGAACAGCCTGCATCCGCGATGATGTGAAAGGTGGAGGTCTCACTCGGTCGTTGCGTTGACCTTCCTGACGTGAATGCTTTCGCGTACTTCCGGCACGGTGCCGTCGCCGACGACGACCTCTTCGGGAGTGTCCTGGAAGAGGATGCGGGTGGCGGCGTTCGAATAGCCAGGGACGCGCACACGTTCAGTTGCAGTGAGCGTGCCGGAACGAACGGTAATGGGCACTTCGGCTGCGGCGTCGCCGTCGTTGCGAACGCTTACGGCGACCAGCCAACCGGCGGACTTGCCTCCCTGCGCGGCGGCGGGGCGGGGCGAGATGTTCGCGATGCTCAGGTCGGGCAGGCCGCGGTCGCGATAGACCCAGTCGTCGAAGAACCACTTGAGATCTTTGTGCGAGGTCTCTTCGAGAACCTCTTCGAAGCCTTCGGCGGTCGCATCCGCAGTATGGTTCTTGCGGTAGAGCTTGAACGCCTGCTTCAGAGCTTCGTCGCTGGTGATGGAGCGAAGCATCCACAAGACCGCCGCAGCCTTGGTTCGGTAGTAGACTTCGCTACTTGCGTCGGGCAAGCTTTGACCGGTTGCGGCTTTGCCGGCGGAGACGTCCGGTTCTACCAGCGCGAGAGATCTGGCCGATGCCTGAAGACGGTTGAGACCAGCCTGGCGGCCATCGTTCGTCTCGACCCAGAGCAGCGACAGGAACTGCGCCACGCCTTCATCAAGCCACGCGTGATTCGAGGCAAACCAGGAGTGGGCGAGGGTGTGGACCAGCACCGGGGCAAGCGCGGCCGGTTCGGCTGTGCGCAAGGGTGTGACCAGGAGGCCGCCGTCTTCAAACGATTGACCGTCATGGTCGATCACGTCGAGAGGGCCGAGCGGATTGTCGCCCAGCCAATCCATCAGGAGAGGCTGGACTTTCTCCGCTGCAACCACGTACTGGCTTAGAACGCCGGACTGGTCGGTGACGGCGCGGAGGAGGGCACCGTCGGTAGTGGTGGCGGCACGATCGGTCGTGAAGAGGCTTGGGGTTCGGAAGCCGAGTGGCTGGGCCGCGAACTCCGCCGTTGCGACACCCTGGCCGGAGGCGACGGGCACGCTGTCGTTGTCGCTGGAAGCGGTGAAGAGAACGCGGTGTCCGCAGAAGTACGCCGCGTCCGGGGCGTCGCCGGAGTAGGTGATGGTGAGGTGGAGGCGTATGGTTGCGGCCTGCTGGCGGAGTTTCGCGCGACCTACGGAGTCGAAGAGCTTGGCGCCGTCGCCGAGAAATACGGGTGCTCCCGCAACGGGATACCAGAGGACGTTGCCGTAGCCGCGCAGCGATGTGCCGGCGGTCGCGATGGCGTCCCAGTCTGCTTGAGCGGCCTTATCTTCAGGGGCTCCGATCCGCTCCAGCCGCTCGCCAGACTGAGGGATGCTGCCGCTGTAGATTGCTGTGAGGTCGATGGACGCCCCGGGAGCGAGAGGCTGATTCAAGGTGAGGACCGCTTCGCGGGCGACGCCGGTGTGGTCAGCGTCGGTGTTGATGCGGTGCTGGACGAAGGCGGAGGTGCCGTTGCGGAGGCGAAGGCTCTCCCATGCAAGCGATGAAGAGAGTTGCAGGGCGATCCGCGTGAGAGGAGCCTTGCCGTCGTTACGGAGGGTGAGGTTGGCGTGCGCTTCGATACCGGCGTTGGCGGGGGTCAGGTGCAGGTCGAGGTCGTAGGCGGTAAAGGTGATGGCCTCGCGCTCTTCATCGGAGAGGGTGACGTCGGCGTCGGGAACATTCGGGGTCTGGGTGTCGGAGTGGAGGCTTGAAGACTCGTCGGTGGTGGCGGGTTTGGAGGCCGTGTCGGGAGTGTCTCCAGTGTCGGTGTCGGGTGCGGGCTGCTTCTCTTCGCGCTGGAAGATGACCTTGCCCTTTGGAGGGGCGGGCTCGGTTTGGGGTGCCGGAGCTTCCTGGGCCGGTAGGCCAAGGGCACAGGAGAGCAGGGCGAGAGCGAGCAGGGTGCGTGCGGACTTCGAGAGGCGGAGGAAGAGGCTCCTATGGAGGAGTTCGGGCGAGGTAGAAGAGTCGAAATGCAGGGGTCCCTCCATTGCGCATCGCGATGGGACTGCGATGCTCCGGTAGAGATGACGGAGTTGGGCTGGGGTGCACGGAGAGCAGACGCAGATTCCCTTCGGGAATGACAAACAAAATTTGCACGGCAAACGAAAGATGGAAGCCAGTCTCAAGATCCTAGCCCCTTGCGGACCTTGAATTTGGCGGGAACCGGCTGTAGGTCTGGCGGTTGGCGGCGCTGGCGCATGGCTTCGTACATGACAATCGCTCCGGCTACCGAGACGTTCAGCGACGAGACAGCGCCGGCCATGGGGATGCGGAGCAGGTGGTCGCAGGTCTTCTTGACGAGGTCGTGAAGACCAGCGCCTTCGCGGCCCAGGACCAGGACGCAGTCGGTGCGGAAGTCGAAGTCCATGTAGTCGGGTGAGCCGCGTTCGTCGAGCCCGAGCACCCAGACGTTCTCCTTCTTGAGCTGTTCGAGCGAGCGGACGAGGTTGGTCACACGGGCGATCCTGACGTGTTCGGAGGCCCCGGCCGAGGTCTTGGCCACGGTGGCATTGATGGGGGCCGAGCGGCGCTCAGGGATCAGGACTCCGTCCACGGCAATGGCATCTGCCGTTCGGAGGAGCGCGCCGAGATTGTGCGGGTCTTCCACGCCATCGAGCGCCAGGAAGAACTTGTATTTGTCGGGCGCGGCGGTCTTCTTCTTGGAGAGGAAGTCTTCGATCCCGAGGAACTGGCGCTCCCGAACCATCGCAAGCACACCCTGATGCGCATCCGTTTTTGCGAGACGGGTAAGTTGGTCGCGCGAGTCGGTGGCGACACGGATGTTGGCGACGCGGCAGAGGGCGATGATGCGCTCGAGCCGCTCGTCCTTACGGTCACGGGCTACGATAACGTGATCCAGAGGCCGTGCTCCGGAGCGGATGGCCTCCTCCACTGGATGAAGACCGTACAGAACTTCCATCTCTCAAGTTTACCGCTCCCACACATGTGTGGTGGGCTTCAATGCGCGGCGAGAGAGTGCCAGGGCTAAGCCTGCCAGGTGAGTTCGACAGGAAAAAAACGCGGAGACTACCTGCGCGTAAAGTACGTCGATGCATGTACTTACAGGAATTTACGGCTCTAAATATGTCAAAGTAAAGGAGTTACGGGCAAACATGTGCAAAGAAAGGAGTTATGGGTTGCGTACGGTCTTGGTGCTGCCGGAGACAGAAAATGAGAACGACCTATTTAGTAGAATAACAAGTGCGGCGCATCCCTTGTCCAAGAAAATAACTTGAACTAAGTGCATTGGATTGTTTATGTTACGGAAACAACGGAAAGCCGTGACTCTTGACAACAAATACTCTTCCTCCGAGCAGCAGTCCGATGGCTTGCGGTTCGAGGCTCCCAGGTTGCCTCCCCATCGAGTTTCTCCAGAAGATGCGTCTTTTTGGCAGGAAATGTCGTCTGATCACCTATGCGAGCTGCAAGCCTGCCCCTGTCCGCCGCCGTTGCCGAGCAGAACGAGCGCGAAAACGTCGCGATTGCGCGGGGGCTGAAGCAACAGGATCCGGAAGTAGTTGACCAGTTGATCGAGCTTTATCAGCATCGGCTGCTGCGCTATCTGCTGTTTCTGACGGGCCGCCGCGAAGTCGCAGAGGACCTCTTCCAGGAGACCTGGATGCGTGTGCTGCTGCGGGGCGGGCAATACAACGGGAAAGCGCGCTTCGACACGTGGCTGTTTACGATTGCGCGGAACCTAGTGATCGACCTTTCCCGAAAGCGCACGATGGCGAGCCTTGACGAGATGAGCGAGGGCGAGGACGAGCGGCCCTTTGAGGTTGCGATTGACGGCCCGTCTCCGCTCGAGCAGTTCCGGTCACGCGAGGATTCGGCGGAGGTGGCCGAGGTGCTGCTGAGGCTGGAGCCAAGCTATCGCGAGGTCCTGGTACTCCGATTTCACGAAGAGATGTCGCTTGACGAGATCGCAAAGATGACCAAGGCGCCGCTTTCCACGGTCAAATCGCGGCTCTACCGCGGTCTTGCGGCCTTGAAGCCTGAGATGGAACGGCTGCGCCGCGCGCCTATTATGCTGTCCCCGCACGCTGCCGAGGGCACGCGCTGATGGCGGAACGCAAGTTTGAACCAGTTTCCGAGTACAGTCCGGATATGCGTCCACGTCTACAGGATTCCGGAACGAGGGCAGAACGGGTAAATCGAACGCATCGGGTTGTGCGTGAGCGTGCGAAGACGCTGGCCGAGCGGCGGTCGAAGATTCGCAGCCTCTGGCTGCCGGTGATCCTCTTCTCGTCCCTGCTGGTTGCTGTTTGTACCGCAGTGTGGATGGTGCTCGACGAGTATGAGGTAGTTGCTGCCGGAAGCCAGGTGGCGAGCTACCAGGTGCTGCTACCGCTGCTGTGGTCGATTCCGGTTTCCGCCGCATTGCTGGCCGTGGTATGGTTCCGTCAGTCGCGTTCCGGCAATGGCACTGACGAAGGTTATTAGATTCCTGGGCGAGGACGATCAGCCAATCAGGGCAGTCAATCAAAAGGGTCATCGAATGAAAGCCATCTGGAGCCGGAACAAGGCAGAGACCGACCGCGCGGAGAGCCAGGCCGACGAAATCAGCATGATTCCGAACTGGTCGATTGCGCTTGCGATCGTAGCGTTTATCGGGGCGCAGTACCTGTTCCACTACGTGTTGCCGCATAACAAGCCGGGCATGCTGCCAATGCGGCTGATGATGAGCTACTCCTGTGGCACATTGCTGGCGAGCTACGTCCTGATGGTCGGCTATGTAAGCCGTGATGTTCGGCGCCGTGGCATGCCTGCCGCACTTTGGATGCTGATCGTGATTATCATGCCGGGCGGGGTGGGAGCGGTGGTCTACTTCCTGCTACGTCAGCCGATGCTGACGCGCTGCCCGCACTGCACGACGGAGATCGCGTCAACATATCACTTCTGTCCGCAGTGTCAGTTCCAGATGGCGCCGGTGTGCGGCCAGTGCTTCCGTGGAGTCCAGATCACGGACGTCTATTGCACGCAATGCGGCCACGATCTGGCCGAAGATCAGGCGCCGGCCCGGTTACGTGTCTACCGGGACTAGCCGACAATGCCCGCAGTCTCACAAGCTTCGCCTTACGTTCCGAACCCGGCCGCAACCCTCAGCGTCATCCTTGTAGACGATGAACCGCTCGCGCGGCAGGAGTTGCTGTATCTGCTTGAGAAGGCGGGCGGTGTTGAGGTGCTCGCGCAGGGAACAAACGGGATCGAGGCTGTAGAGCTGATTCGAACGCACCAGCCTGATCTGGTCTTCCTCGACGTCCAGATGCCGGGTCTGGACGGCTTTGCGGTGATCAAGAAGCTGCTGGACAAGAAGATCAAGATGCCGCAGGTGGTCTTTGCCACGGCGTTCGACCAGTATGCTGTTCGGGCCTTCGAGGTGAACGCGGTCGATTACCTGCTCAAGCCATTTGATCGCGGCCGGGTGCATAAGACGATCGAGAAGGCGCGGGCCCGGTTTGCGGCTCCCGCCGAATCGGCGTCCGATGCAAAGCTGGATGCGTTGCTGAAGTTGATGGAAGAGCAGGTGCAGGCCCCCCGGGCCCCGGCGATACAGACTCCCGTGTTTCGGAACCAGATTGCGAAGATCGTGGTGCGTGCGCAGAACCGCCTGCTGCTGGTCGATCAGCGTGAGATTTGCTTCGCCTCGATCGACGAAGGAGCGATCAGTGTTGTCGCAGCCGGGATTGAGGGGCAGTCGAACTGCCGGACGCTCGAGGAGTTGATCGACCAACTCGATCCAGAGGCGTTCTGGCGGGCACATCGCTCTTTCGTTGTGAACATTCAGCACATTCGTGAAGTCGTCCCGTGGTTCAAGTCGAGCTACCAGCTTCGGATGGACGATGCCAAAAAGACGGAGATTCCGGTGAGCCGGTCGCAGACGAAGCGTTTGCGGGAACTATTCAATCTCTAGCGGTAACTTTGCGGTCGAGGCTGAAAAGCAGATTCCCTTCGGGGATGGCAAGCAAGGGCAAGCGCTCTTTGGATGGCGCGTTGCATTCGGTGTTCATTTCGCCTTACCATCGCCCCAGTGACTAATCCTGCGAACAGTCCTCAAGGTACCTCGAAGAAGATTGCCCTCACCCGGCCGAGCACGGATGCGGAGCGGCTTGTCTCCGCCGGCAAAGTCGATGACGACGCAGTCTTCGAGCTGAAGCTGCGGCCCACGCGGCTGGCAGAGTTCATCGGTCAGTCGAAGGCGAAGGAGCAGCTCGCCATTGCGCTTGAAGCGGCAAGATCGCGCGGCGAGGCGCTCGACCATGTGCTGCTGTTTGGGCCTCCCGGTCTGGGGAAGACGACGCTGGCAACCATTATTGCGAACGAGCTCGGAGTCGGATACCAGCAGACCTCCGGTCCGGCGCTGCAGATCCAGGGCGATCTGACCGCGATCCTGACGAACCTGCGGGAGCGGCAGGTACTGTTTCTGGACGAGATTCACCGGCTGCAGGCGGTGCTGGAAGAGAAGCTCTACACGGCGCTTGAGGATTACAAGCTCGACATCATCATCGGTCAGGGGCCGGCGGCGCGGACGCACGTGATGGAGATCAAGCCGTTTACGTTCGTCGCGGCGACGACGCGTCCGGGGATGCTGAGTTCGCCACTGCGATCGCGGTTCGGCATCCTGCTGCGGCTCGAGTTCTACACCGACGACGAGCTTAGATTTGTGGTGACCCGCTCGGCAGAGGTAATGGGAATTCCAATCGATGAAGACGGGGCAGCGGAGATCGCGATGCGGTCGCGAGGAACACCGCGCATCGCCAACCGGCTGCTTCGCCGCGTGCGAGATTATGCGCAGGTGCGGGCAGCGGGGCGAATCGACCGGGCAACGGCGCAGAAAGCGCTCGAGATGCTGGAGGTGGATGCTCACGGCTTCGATGAGTTAGACCGAAGGTTGTTACGAACGATTATAGAAAAATATGACGGCGGACCCGTGGGATTGAATACACTGGCAGCAGCACTTGCTGAAGAGCAGGACGCCCTTGAAGAGGTCTACGAACCTTTCCTGATCCAGATCGGGTTTCTGGACCGTACACCCAGGGGCCGGGTAGCGACGCGGCTGGCTTACGAGCACCTCAGAATCGAGATGCCACGGAAGTTGAGCCTGTTCTCCTGAGTACCTTCGCGGCACGCATCTCCTGATTTCTCGAAACATAGTTTTTCCAACACAGATTTTCGCAACATAGATTTCTCGAAACTTTGATTGTCGAAACATAGGGCCAGCTATCGCGTTTGCACCGCTTGAAGACCTGTTCGCTGCAAGACTTTTCCGACTCCCCTATGGATTACCGCACGCTCTTCATCTTCGATGTCGTCTCGCTGGCCTGCTATGCGGCCGCGATCTCAACGATTGCCTTGCGTTACCGCAGGATGATCGGACTGAGATGGTTTTCGGCGTCGGTGCTGCTGCAGCTTGCGATGACGATGCTGCAGACGATGCGGGGCGTCTGGCCGGCAGGCATCACCGTGCTGCTGCCGACGATCCTGGACGGCCTGAGCTTCTTCGCAATGTACATGGGCTTCCACTGGACGCTGATCCGGAAGCCTCTGCGGACGATGGTGGGGCCGGTGATGCTCTACATGGCATTGACGGGTTACTCCGGGCTGGAGCTGCTGCATACACCGTTTGATTTCGCGATCGGCATGGCGCCGGTATTCGTCTGTGCTGGACTGTCCGCGGGCCTGCTCCTGCGGTACGGGCATGGGAGCTTCAAGACGGTGTCACGGGTTACGGCGGGCGTGCTGTTCGTGACCATGATGCTGACCATCTATCGCACGGTGATCACGGTTGGCTATTACGGCTACGATGCGGCGGAGCGCGGCATCCATGACGCTCGCCTGCTGTTCGCCATGCTGGGACTGATGGTGTTGGGCGGCGGCATGGTGCTGATGTACCTCTGGTTTTTCGTGTCGGAGCGCTGGGCCGACCTCTCGCTGACCGCTCGGCTGGACCCTCTGACAGGCATCCTGAACCGGCGCGCGGTGGACGATGGCGCACGGCGGGAGATCTCCCGTGCGCGGCGCACCGGAACGCCGCTGGCGCTGCTGGTGCTGGACATCGACCACTTCAAGCGAGTGAACGACGTCTATGGGCATCGTGGCGGCGACGAGTCGCTGCGAGCTTTTGTGGCGATGCTGCAGACCGGCCTGCGGCAGATTGACCTGCTGGGACGGATCGGCGGCGAAGAGTTCGTCATGTTCCTGCCGGACACTACGACCGAGGAAGCAGCAAAGGCCGCGGAGCGCCTGCGAGCCATTGTCGAGGCCACGGCTGTGCCTTTTGAGGAGCATGAGATCAGGCTCACGATGACCACAGGGGTGACGCAGCTTCTGCCGGACGAGGAGAGTTGGGAAGGCATGTTGTCGCGGGCTGACGAGGCTCTGTACACGGGCAAGCGCGAAGGTCGCAACCGGATTGTTATAGATCAGAGGGCATCCGGTATAGCTATACCGCCGACGAAGATCCTTCGCAGATTCGTATGGCCGATCGCGATCTTCGGAAAGAAGAAATCGACCGGCAAAGCTACGGACACGATCGCGCGTTAGAGCGCCAGGGACAGTCTTCCGACAGTGGCCACGAGCCTTGCTTCTGCTTGCTGCCGCGTCACACCGAGCTTCTGCATCACAATGGCGGACTTTACGCTGCCGGCCTCCTCGAGGAGACGAACGGCCTGCTCTCGACTGCAAGCAGTCGCGGCCATGATGATGCGCTGGGCGCGATCGATGAGCTTCGCGTTGGTTGGCTTCACGTTGACCATTAGATTTCCATAAACCGCGCCGGTGCGGATCATCAAGCCGGTGCTAAGCATGTTCAGCACCAGCTTGGTTGCCGTGCCGGCCTTCATGCGCGTGGAGCCGGTGAGCACTTCGGGACCAGTCACCGGGGCGATGGCGATGTCGGCCACGTCTGCCATCTTTGAAGCCGGCACGCAGGTCAGTGCGATGGTCAAAGCTCCAAGCGACTTTGCGTAGACCAACGCGCCGAGCACGTAGGGGGTGCGTCCACTGGCGGCGATGCCGATCAACGTGTCAGGAAGCGTGACTGCGAATCCTCGGGCCCTCAGGTCGCGTTCCCCCTCGGCGGGTGAATCCTCGGACTGTTCGCTCGAGAGCCGGAGTGCGGAGTCTCCGCCAGCGATGATGCCCTGGAACAAATCGGCATCGACTGAGAAGGTTGGCGGGCACTCGGAAGCATCGAGTACGCCGAGCCGACCGCTGGTTCCCGCGCCAATGTAAAAGACACGGCCTCCGCGGTTCAGACGCTCTGCGATCGCATCGACGGCGCGAGCTATGTGGGGCAGTTCGCGTTCGACGGCGAGTGCTACGGACTGGTCTTCGCGATTGATGACTGCCAGCATTTCATGCGTTGAAAGCTGGTCGATGTGGGTTGAGCTCGGATTGCGGGCCTCCGTGGGAAGAGCAGCCAGCGCGTTGAGATCGGGAGCTTGCATCACTGATCCATGATGGGGCACCGCATCCCTGAGTGCAATACGCCACTGCACTGCATGGAGACGCGGTAGCATGATTCCGCAGAATAAACGAGGGTTCTACAGATATGAAAAGGCATGGAATGAAGGTGGGCCTCCGGCCTGAAGCCTATGAGGAATACAAGAAATATCATGCAGCGGTATGGCCTGAAGTGCTGGCGACGGTGAATCGCTGCAACATTCGCAACTACACGATCTATCACCAGGGCGGCGTGCTCTTCGCCTATTTCGAGTACCACGGAGTCGACCTGAAGGCCGACATGGCGCTGATGGAAGCGGACCCCGCCACGCAGCGCTGGTGGGCGATCATGATGCCATTGCAGGAACGGCTTCCCGGAACGCCTGAGGGAGAGTGGTGGATGCCGATGGAGGAGATGTTTCACTTCGACGGCGACGGCCCTCGACTCCAGCGGTAATAACGAGCACTTTGGCGGCAAACCGCCGAAATAGCGCCGTTTTCCCGGTAGAATAGAGGGACACCCGAAGGGAACACATTTCAGCATGAGCACAGCAATTCAAACAGCTTTGGCAGGACAGATCGCCGATGCGGCGAAGGTAGCGGGCCTTACCGTTCAATCCTCGGAGGCCTCACTCGACACATCAGGCGCAGTGACAACGAAGTTCCTTCTCGCTCTGGCAACAGACCCGGCCAAGACCGAGATTCTTGAACTGAGCGAGAACCTTGACATCAGTCGCGTGGAACTTGTCGCAGAACTGCAGAGCTATCTTGCCGAGAGCGCCAAGCGGTTGAAGAACCCGCGTCCGGATTGCTACATGACACTGCTCGGTCTGCCGCTGAGCTTCGGTAAGTTCGCGTGGCCCTTCCACGCTTCTACCTCGGGCGCCGATACGTTTCTGGTGCATGGAGAGGTTCGGCTTGAGGATGGTCAGGGGAGCGTGCTGCATTCAAAGGTATCGGCTTCCATGACGGTGACGTTTGCGGAGATTGTTCCCGCGCCGGAACAGCCGTTTGCCGAGGGCTTTATCTACAACGCGATCCGCAAGACGATGGACCAGGGCCAGCTTGAACTGGTGAAGAGCGGAAACCGGCAGCCCGTACCGGTGACCACTCGCTACTACAGCCGGTGGCAGAAGAAGTTCACCTTCAACGACACGGACACGGCGCAGCGGCATGACTTCCTGGCGGCAAAGGCGTACTGGCTGTCTGGTGTGCTCGGAGGGAATCAGCCCGTCTGGCTTACCGATCCTCGCGATGCGCAATACCTGAACACCACGGTCGCAGAGCTGAAGAAGACGGCGGAAGACCTTGCCGCCGACGGCCTGATCCATCTTGACGCGGGCATGGAGTATGCGACACCGTCCGACGCGCTGATGGGTCATAAGGCGAAGTACGATGTCGAGGTGCAGCAGGCGCTCACGTTTATCAAGCCTACGTTCAACGAAGACATGCGCGGCGGCCATACGAATATGTAATTGCTTTGCGTTGCAGGCGGGCCTGTGTTGCTGAACGCAACCCAGGCCCTTCCTGTTTTCACTCGCGGCATCAGAAGCAACAGAGGGCCGTGGTCGATGTCGAAGCAGTGGTTGTTGATTGCGGCGTTGGTTGTTGCTCCTGCGTGTTCGATTCGGAGCAGCGCTCAGACATCATCGGCCACTCCGAGCGATGTGACCGCAATGCCTGCACAGGCATCGCTTCGGCCTGCTGAACCTGCTCTCGATGGCCTGATCCGTGTCGACAAGGGCGCGGTTGCGCTGACGCTCGCAAAACAAAAGCTGCTGCTCTACGATTTCGAGTTCAACGGCGATGCGGTGTCGACCGACAAACTGCACTTCAAGCAGCTTGCGCCGGGGGTCTTTGAGATTACAAGCGTTGCTTACACGGTGGGCGAGTGGCGCGTCCGCATCCGCGATGCCGCCAATTATTATGGGCTCGGCGAGCGGTTCGACACGCTGAATCACGCGCATACCGTTGTCCATAATCTCTCGCAAGATAATGCTGGAGCGAAGGGCAGCGGCACGTACAAGCCGGTCCCCTTCTTCATGAGCACGACGGGGTACGGCGTGTGGTTCGATGTGACAGGTGACGCGACCTTCGACATGAACGCGTCGAACAGGGCCGATCTTGTTGTCGATTCCGATGCGGAGAAGTTGCGGGTCGTGCTCTTCACCGGGCCGGAGTTCCCAAAGATCCTCGAGGCTTTTACGGCAGAGGCCGGACGGTCGATATTGCCTCCATACTGGGCCTTTGCGCCGTGGCTCGGCCGCGGTTCTGACCAGAACGAGGCGCAGGTTCGGCAGGATGTGGAGAAGGCGCGGGAGCTTGGGTTGCCGGCATCTGTGATCCTGATCGACGCGCCATGGGCGACGGGTTACAACAGCTACCTCTTCAATCCGAAGCAGTTCGCGGATGCTGCGGCGATGGGGAAGCATCTGCATGACGAGGGCTATAAACTTGTGCTCTGGCATACGCCCTGGATCAATGGTCCGGTGAATAAGAAGAGGATTGAGCCGGGTGAACAGGGATCCGCGGGGAAGACGGATGTTGAGTCGTCGAACTATGCGGAGGCGGCCGCGTCAGGGTTCTTCGTCAAAGCAGCCGATGGAACTCCGTACCTCGGCCAATGGTCGAAGGGGACGGGATCGCTGATCGACTTCACCAATCCGCGAGCGAAATCATGGTGGCAGGACCAGGTGCGGCAGGCGATTCACGCGGGGGCAGACGGGTTTAAGAATGATGGCGGCGAAGGTAACTTCACTAGCGATGTTAAGTTCCATGACGAGTCAGACCCGCGCATCATGCGGAACCGCTACGCCGTGCTCTACAACTCTTCGATGGAAGAGCTGGTGCAGAAGGACCTGAAGGGAGATGGCGTGCTCTCCATCCGCAGTGTAACCAGCGGGGCGAATGGACTCGGATTCCTATGGGGAGGTGACAACGATGCGAGTTTCAGTCCGGAGAATGGGTTGCCGTCCGTGGTAACGGCTGGATTGAACGCGGGGCTGAGCGGGATGCCACTCTGGACTGCCGACCTGGGCGGATCTCTTGCGGGTGCCAAGCCCGATCCGCAGCTCTTCATGCGGTGGACGGAGTATGCGGCATTTTCGCCGGTGATGGAGACGCTTTCCAATGCGAACCTTCTGCCGTGGAACTACAGCGATGAGACCTGGGGCGACCAGGCGCTCGCGGTTTATCGCAAATTTTCGACGCTGCACATGAGTCTCTTTCCTTATCGCTATGCTGCCGCACAGGGAGCGGCAAAAACAGGGATGCCGATCATGCGGGCACTGGTGCTCGAACATCAGGACGATGAGCAGGCGAGGCTGGCACGGAACGAATATCTGTTTGGGCCGGACCTGCTCGCCGCTCCGATTGTGGACGAGGGGACACAGCGAACGATCTATCTGCCGAGGGGCGAGTGGCTGGACTACTGGACGGGCAAGCCGTTCCCGGGAGGACACACAGTCGTTGCGGAAGCCGCTGTCGACAGTATTCCGCTCTATGTGCGGGTCGGTGCGATTCTGCCGAAGATCCCTGAAGACACGATCACGCTGGTGCCGGCAACAGAGAGCGGGAATAAGAACTTGAAGACGATGGACGACAGGCGCATATACGAACTGTTCGGTGCAGGAGCATCGACGATTACGGATTTCGAAGGTCGCACTGTGGTTCGATCAGGGACTTCTTTGACGATCACGGGGGCTACAGCGCACGTCATCTTGCGGTGGCGCTTTCAGAAGATTGCATCTGCTACGGTAGACGGTTTGCCGTTGAGAGTGCAGACAGGTGCTTTGGGCCCGTCTGTTGAATTCGATCACAGGGGTAAATCTGAGGTTCAGTGGCAGTAGACGAAGTGGGCTTCGGTGGAGCGACTCAAACGCAGATTCCCTTCGGGAATGGCAAACAAAAGAGCGATGACGTCAGCCCTGCATAGAACGTGATTGCCGGATGATGAAGAACCATCCAGTGCCGCATGCGAGATAGGCGAGATAGAGATAGGGCAGCCAGTTGTAGGGGCTCGCGGGCACCGGGTAGAGCGTGCCTGCGAGCGCGAGCAGCATCGCGATGCAAGCAGCTATCGAGAGCAGGATTGTGGCTGTGGTCAGGTGGTGATTCCGTTTAAGGTAGACGGGCAGAGCGATGGCGGCGAGCCCGTAACAGGTGATGAAGCCGTAGACCGCAAGCGATCCCATCCAGCCGTAGATGTCCGACCCGCTGACGCCGCGTGCGGCCAGACCGGCAACCGGGATGGCTGTGCAGATGCCAAGCAACAGCACGGCGGTATGGGGCGTGGAGTTCTTGTGATGCGTGGTCCCCAGCGCACTGTGGACGAGGCCATCCTGGGCCATCCGCAAGAGAACTCGCGCCGCCGCTGTGAGGCAGGCGAGGACGCAGGCGAACATGCTGACGAGGGCACCGAAGTCAATAAGAACGCCGAGACTGCTTACGCCTGCCAGCCTGGCGAGAGCGCTCATAGGAGCGGTCGACTCACCGAGGTTCTGGTTTAGAGCGTGCATGCCCATGGTTTCGAGGTACGCGCAAAGGACGAAGAAGAGTCCGGCAAAGACGGCGCTCTGGATCACAGCGCGCGGGATTGTGCGGAGCGGATTGACTGCCTCCGCGCCCAGGCTGGTTGCGCTCTCGAAGCCGACGAAGCTGAAGAGCGCGAGCACGACACCGAGCCTGACGCCTGAAGCAGAGACGCCGCTGAGGCGAAGTTGACTCAGATCCACATGAAGCCCGTTGTGCCACATCAGGAGAGCGAGGACGGCACTGATCATGGCCACCGCCGCCGCTTCGATCCATAACATCAGCCGCGCCGAGACCTGGACATCGCGATACGCAATGAAGGTAGCGATGCCAACGCAGAGGAGTGCCAGAAGCGTCGGAGACGCGATTTGGCCGGTGGCTTTTTGAATGAATTCGTTCGCGTAGATGATGAAGCCGGCGGCTACCGATGCACCTGTGGCGAGATAGGCCAGCAGCATCGCCCATCCGGCGACGGCAGCAACGACCGGAGGCAGCGAGGACGTTGCATAGGCGTAGAGGGAGCCAGAGCCGGATGTATACCGCGCGAACCGGCTGATGCAAAGGCCGATAAGAAGTGTGGCAACTGTCGCCAGCAGGTAGGCGAGCCACGTGCCGTTGCCAGCGAGGAGAAAGACCAGCGGGATGGTCATGCTGGGAGTGGTGACGGGTGCGATGGCGGATATTGATTGTGCGAGCGTCTCGCCGGGCGAGAGCGTTCCCGGTCTCAGGCCGCTTGGGAGCGGCGGATTGAGAGGCTGGGTGTCTGCTTCGAGCGTTGCGGAGCCAGCCTTGTCCATCGTTGAGACGACCTCGTGTGGAATCAGAAGATGGATAGAGAATGGGACGGCCTCACTCCTGAAGCGGGGTCGACTCTCTTCGCATTATTTCCTGGTTTCACAAAGCATAGTCGAGATCAGACCTGGAGCGAAGCACGAAATGGCAGTTCAACTCTTGCTGGGCGCGGGGGACGATGAAGCAGTTGCCGTGGAAGCCGGAGTGGGTGCGGGTGCCGACGCGGGAGTGCTGGTTGAAGAGTCGGACGAAGGCTTGCTGTCCGAGTTTGCGCCACCTGGAGTTGCGTCGGCTTTCTTGCTGCTGTCGCTCGACCCTTCAGTTTTAGGTTTCGCATTGCCATAGCCATCGGCAAACCAGCCTCCCCCTTTGAACGAGATTGCAGGCGCGGAGAGGACGCGCTCGAGCACACCGCCGCACTTTGGGCAAACGGTGATCTCGGGATCGGAGAATTTCTGGATCTTTTCGGTGCGCTTATGGCAGGCAGTGCATTCGTATTCGTAGAGCGGCATGGTGTGTCGTTTCCCTTGTCCTGTGCGCAGTAGCTTGCGCTGACTTCAGTCTAACCCTTGCAACGGCGAGGTACGCTGGCTGAAACCTTATGCGCGAGTGACGGTGAGGACGGTAATGTCGTCCGCTTGCGGTGCTCCGGTGCCGAAGAGCGTTGCTGCCTCCGCGATGGCCGTTGCAGACCTTCCGCTGATCTCCAGTGTCCGTTCAAAGCCAAAGAGCTCTTTACCCGAGGCACTCGTGGCTTCGATGACTCCATCGGAGACGAAGGTGAGTTGTTTTCCGGGTTCGAGCAGAGAGGTCGTCTCTTCGTACAAGAGCTCCGCAACCATTCCTAGCGGAAGGCCGGGCAGCGTTGCGATCTCCTCGCCGTTGAGATAAGGAGATGGATTGCCGGCATTGGCAACACGCATTTGGCCGTCAGCTTCGATCAACACCGCGCAGCAGGTCGCGAAGCCCGAGACGTGTCCTGTGAGCATCCGGTTTAGATGAGCCAGGACCTCGCCCGGCTGACGCGAAAGCTGCATTCGCAGACCGCCGATGATCGTAGAAACGACCATCGCCGCTTGCAATCCTTTACCGCTCACGTCTCCCATGATGGCCAACAGGCTCAGATCGGTGGCGCTATCAAGTGCGGGGAGCACAAGGAAGAAGTCACCGCCGACCTGTCGAGCAGGGATGTAGACGCTTTCTACGGTAAAGCCGGAGGTCACGGGCGCAGTCGCGGGAATGAGTAGTTCTTGCACCGTGCGCGCGGCTTCCAGTTCGGCGGCTGCGATCTCCTCGTCCTTACTGACTCGGATAAATCGATAGAACACAACCGACAAGACTCCCAGGATAAAGAGCAGGGACCCTATTTCTCGAGCTGTAAAGCCTACCCCGCCTAGATGTCCGATCCAGTCAGGTCCGAACAAATTCGGGTGGTCGTATTCAATGTTCTCCTTCAAAGCTGAAAGTGGAATGAGGATCGCGGGGAGAACAAGGAAACCGCATTCCTTCTTGCCTTTGAAGTAGGCGCTGAGCAGAAGAGATGCGATCAGTAGAACCATTAAAACGCATGCCGTACGATCGGCGAGATCCGCCAACGGAGCCATTGACGCTTTGAACTGGGTGGAAGCAAAGAGCGCAGCAGACAGGAGTAGGAGTGCCTGAACAATTCTCATCTCTCGGCGACGTTTTCCGTCCGCCATAAAGAAAACGAATTGGAGAAGAAAAATCAATTCTGCGACATAGATGATATCGAAAACGACTACACCGGCTTGCGCAGAGATACGTTGGGTCTGGAGAAGAATGTCGCTTAGAAAGACGATTCCCCCCATGCTGCAGAGCAGGCCCATCCAAAGAAACTCGAGATGGTTTCGCTGTGCCAGCAGAAGCGCGACGCTGAAGGGAACGCATGCAAAAAAGACTAGACCTATAGCGATAGCGGCGAGTTCATTCTCTTCAAATCTGCGATACCGTTCCAGATCGATACCGTCAGCTACGGCCCGGCTCTGCCCGATTGCGACATGTTCCAGAAGGTTGTAACGGTTTGGAGCCCCGCTACGGGTAGCGAAGTGTATCCCAATTACGATGTCGTTCGTCATTGGCAGCTTGATTGCGAAGGGTTGAGCGACATCAGGTCTCTTGCTCCCGAAACTTCCGCTCGCTCCAATCTGGCGGCCGTTGGCAAATACAGAATATGGAGTGCCGTTTCGTGATAACAGTGAGATAGCAAAGGGAGCACCAGCATTGAGCAGGTGAAGGTGGAGACGCAGCCACTCTTCTCCACTCGGGACTGGTGGAAGGTGGTAGAAGCCAAGCAGTCGGTGCTCCGCCGGCTGCACTAGCGGCCATGTTGAGTCATCGAAACCAGGGTCAGCGAAGCGGAGATCGCTACCAGCATGAAAGCGCCACGCAGCGTCACAAGAGAGCACACCGTTCAACCGTGAAGCGTCGATCGTTACGAACCCTGCACCAGTGGATACCACTGCGGTTTGCGACCAAGCTGAGGCGGTTAGACATAGCCATACGCAGACCGGTAGGAGCCCACGCCAAAGAGCCTTGATCGCTGTCATTGCGATCAAGCTATCACTGAACTGGCGGCTGACAATGAGATATTGCGCCGTCAGCCGCCGTTCGTGGAAACAAGATTCGGACGGCGTCGGTGATGCGGAGTACGGGGATTCTTCGCTACGCTCAGAATGACAGCAAGGACCGGTGCGAAAGCAGATCCTCTGCCTTCACGCCGGTAGTTGCCTTTACGTGTTTCTTATTAGCCGAGCTTGCCTAATTCGACCAGCCTAACGCTGGCTATGGCTTCGACCTTTCGGAGCGTCTCGACGGCTGCGGTTGCCGCGCTTGCGTGGGGAACGTCGATCTGTACCACGGCGAGCGCCTGTCCCTGAGGCACGCGCTGCGACCGGACAGAACGGCCCAGGGCGAAGTTTGCGATATTCAGCGAGTGTTCGCCAAGGATAGTGCCGATGCGGCCGATGACTCCAGGGACGTCATGGTTCCGGATTGCGACCAGGGTGCCGTTGAGCGGGGCCTCGATGTCGATGCCGTCATAGCTGAGCAGGCGAGGCGAGTTGCCGTGTAGAACTGTGGCCGAGGCGCTTGCGTCACCGTCGGAGGAGTGCAGGACCAGCTTGAGCACGGAACCAGAGCCGCCGGCAACGAACTCCTTCTTGTCTTCCTGAATGCGAATGCCTCGGTCTGCTGCGATTGCGGCGGCGTTGATCCGGTTGACCGGGTCTCCGCTTGGGTCCGAATGCGCGAAGATACCGGCGATCGCGGCATTGCGGATCAGCTCGGTCTTACCTTGCGCGATGCGGCCGGTGTAGGTGATCTGGATGTTTTCGAGATTGCCCGGCGTTGCGTGCGAGAGGAAGTGACCAAGACGTTCCGCCATCTCGATGTAGGGTGCGACCTCTGCGTACTCCTCATGCGAGAGCGAAGGCAGGTTCACGGCGTTCTGCACGACGCCCAGCTTCAAATAATCGCGGACCTGGTGGGCGAGCTGGATACCGATTGCCTCCTGAGCTTCGTCGGTGGCACCGGCAATGTGCGGGCTGAGGAGAACGTTGTCCATGCTGTAGTAGGGTGAGTCTTTGAGCGGCTCCTGGCGGAAGACGTCGAGTGCCGCGCCGCCGATCTGGCCGGATTTGAGGCCCTCGACCAGGGCCTCGTCCACGATCAGTTCGCCGCGCGCGCAGTTCACGATGCGAATGCCCTTCTTCATGATCGCGATCGAATGCGCATTGATCAGGCCTTCGGTCTGCGTCGTCAGGCCAACATGCAGTGTGAGGTAATCAGAGGCGCGGAAGAGGTCGTCGATGCCGACGAGGGTCACGTTGTTCTCACGCGCGATGACCGGCGCAATGAAGGGATCGTAGCCAATCAGCTCCATGCCGAAGGCACTCGCACGGCGCGCGACTTCAAGACCAATGCGGCCAAGCCCGACGATGCCAAGCGTCTTGCCGCGCAGCTCGGAACCCTGCAGCGTTTTCTTGTCCCACTTGCCAGCATGCATGGTGGTGTTAGCGCGAGGGATGCTGCGGCCCATCGAGATCATCAGGCCGAGGGTCAGCTCAGCGACGGCGACGGCGTTCGCCCCGGGTGTGTTCATTACGACGATGCCCTGCCGGGTGGCGGCATCCGTGTCGATGTTGTCGACGCCGACTCCGGCGCGGCCGATAACGCGAAGTTTCGGAGCGGCGGAGAGGAGGGCAGCATCGGCCTGGACGGCGGAGCGGACGACAAGCGCGTCGGCGTCGGCAAGTTCAGCGGCTAGTCCATTCTTGATCTGGTCGGGCGTTACGATCTGCCAGCCGGGTTCCTGTTGAAAGACGGCGAGAGTTGCAGGGGAGACTTTTTCGGCGAGAACGATCTTCATGTAGGGGTATTTTACCGTGCAAGTGTTAATGCTAGAGGTCTTGAGGCCTCAGGCCAGTCTGTTTTGCGATGCGCGCCAGCATCTTTGGCCCAATCTCGTCGGAGTCATGAAAGGCTATGTGAAATCGAGATAACCGTGCCGCTTGAGTTGTTGATGAGAACTGCCCTTCACGATGTGATGGGATACCCAACCGATACGCAAAAGCGCTCTGTAAACTTTGCGCGCTTTCGAACTCGGCCATTGATTCACACCCACCTCACGCGATAGCGAAGTGTACGTTCGTCATCGTGGTGCTTTTGCGTTCCATACGATCAGCGATCACGCGGAGGGCCATGGCCTCAACCTTCGATTCGGCTTCGGTTTTTGATACACCGTAAGCCATAACGCCCGGAAGAGTGGAGATCTCGGCGATCCAGCGACCATCGTGTTCCTGCTCGAACTCGATCTGGTATTCCATCGTCGAACGCTCCCTTGAAGCGACACACTTAGTGTATCCGCAGTTGCAATTGACAGTTGCAATTGACCGATTAGATCCGAAGGCGCGCAAGAGGCTGGCACATATCGCGTATCAGACGAAGAAGTGGGGAACGAAGGAGCTGAGGTTATCCGTGATGGGCCCGGCGGATTCACGGATGCCGAGACCGCAGCACTCCTGGTCGACCATCCAGAGGCCGAGGACGGGATAGCGCGGCTTGCCGTTGGATTCAAAGAAGACTGCCTTGGGTGCGAGCGCCTGGCAGACCATTCGCCTGCCGACGTAGGGGCCGTCGGTCTCGATCGCCTGGGTGTCCGGGCGCACAAGGGTGATGTTTGCGCCCTCGCGCGAGAGCAGCGGCTTCTTCACGTAGCTGGTCATGCTGCCCGGCGAATCGAAGTGCGCTTCGAGAAGGTTCGGGTGGTTGGGATAGAGCTCCCAGAGGATGGGCAGGGTACCCTTGTTTGAGAGCAGCATCTTCCAGATGGGCTCGATCCAGCGGACGGCTTGGTAGGTCTCGAGCGCGTGCGGGCCGAACTCTTCGGCAAGCATCGCTTCCCAGGGATAGAGTTTAAAGATAGAAAACATCTGGTCTTCATTGGGGTCGAGGAAGGCCTGCGCCTCGCTGTTCCAGCCAATCTCCGACATATACATCTGGAGCGTCTCGAGACCGGCCTGCTGGGCGGTGTCGCGAAGATAGATGGTGGTGAGCTGGTCTTCGGGATGGTCGAGCGCGGCGAAGTAGACGGGCTTCGCAAGATAGCCGTCGAGGTCCTTCCACTTGGCGATCAGCTTCTCGTGAATTGAGCTGAACTGGTCCGGATTGCTCGACACAAGTGATGCAGGCATGTCTTTCAGCCAGTGCCACTGCACGACCGCGGCTTCGAGCAGAGAGGTGGGCGTGTCGGCGTTGTACTCGAGGAGCTTTGGCGCGTGGCCGCTTGCAGCGCCGGCCCAGCTTAGATCGAAGCGGCCGTAGATGGCTGGCGGCTCGTTCTGCCATGCCCACTCAATAGCTGGAATTGCGGCCCACGGGATCTCCAAGTCTTCATAGCGCTTCCTGTCGATGATGTGCTGTGCGGCGGCGAGGCACATGGTCTGAAGCTCATTGCCGGCGGCTTCAAGGGTGTCGATTTCGGCGGCGGTGAACTCGTAAGCGACGGATTCGTCCCAGTAAGGACGATCCATGCGATCGTCTTCTGGCGTGTGAAAGGCGAGGCCGACGGATTCGACCTTCTGCTGCCAGTTGTCGCGAGGTGTAATCGAGACCCGTTTCATCTACTCTCCCGCTCCTGAACCGTGTGCGCCGCTTTCGCCGCCGCCAAAGGAACTTCCAAATCCGCCGCGCGAAGTTGTCGAGTACGAACGGCCGGGAGTAGGCGCGTAGCCGCCTCCGCCGACGACACTGCCTGGCCCGTACCCGCCCCATCCACCGTAGTAGTAGCGATACGGCATGGGGATAAAGACAAATCCGCCATGGCCGTCGGGCCGCTGCTGCTGGCCGGTCTGGTGGCAGAATGCATCGTCAACGACCTTGTTGTTTTCGTCGACGCAACGCTGCATATCGGGCTTGTGGCAACCCGCGAGCATCGCCATCGCGGCAGCAGCGAGCAGTGGTGCGGCGACCTGGGTTGAGCGGCGCATAGAGTTATCCAAGAACGAGGTCGAGTGCGGCGGAGAGATCGGCGATGATGGAGGTAGGTGGGGTGTAAGCGGCCTCGCCATTGCGCGCAGCGCGGCGTAGTTTGCGGAGATCGAAGTAGTAGCGGGGATTGTAGGTGGCTTCCATGCGGTCCCATGCTTTCTCGGAGAGAACGAGGAAACTGAGGCCGGGAGGAAGGCCGTGGAACCCATGCGATGCGCCGATGAGCGCATCCACACTATAAGCCTGGGGGTCCAGCGGAGTGCTGCCCATGCTGGCGATCGCATCCACGACGAGAAGTGCCTCACTCTCTGATTCTGAGAGGAGTTGGGAGACGTCGCCCACGGAGTGCCTGACACCGGTGGAGGACTCGAAGGATTGCATGAAAACGCAACGTGTTTCCAGCTTAACCTTCGACTTGATGTCATCGAGTGAAAAAGTGCTTCCGTCAGGTGCTAAGACAAGATCTACTTCACATCCAAAGGCGCGGCAGATGGCAGTCCAGCGCTCTCCATAACGACCGGCGGCGAGCACCAGGACGCGATCTCCGGGAGAGGTGAGATTGGAGACAGCGGCTTCCATGGCACCGGTGCCGGAGGCGGAGAGCAGGACGACATCGTTGCGTGTGCCGAAATATTTCTGGAGCTGCAGATGGAGGCGCGTGTAAAGTTCGCGGAACTCCGGGGCGCCAGAGTCGAGGTGAGGATTGCCGATCATGCTCTCATTTTAGAGGCCCGCCAAGGGGTTAGGATGTTTGGTATGGCTATTGGAGACAAGATACAGTCGGACATCATCGCCGCGATGAAGGCGAAGGACGAGCATAAGCTGACCACGTTGCGCATGGTGAAGTCGGCGCTGAAGAACAAGGAGATCGACAAGCGCGAGCCACTTACCGACGCGGAAGAGACGCAGATCCTGACGACGCTGATCAAGCAACGCCGTGAATCGGTCGAATCCTTCACCAAGGGCGACCGGCCTGAGCTCGCCGCCAAGGAGCAGGTGGAGATCGGCATGATCGAAGGATACCTTCCCCAGGCGGCGAGCGAAGAGGAAGTCCGAACGGTTGTTCAGGGAGCCATCGCGCATCTCGCCGAAGCAGGGCCCAAGCCGACGATCAAGGACATCGGTCCCGCAATGCGGGTCGTGCAGCAGCGCATTCTCGCCAGCGGACTTCGCGCCGACGGGAAGATGGTGAGCGAGATCGTCAAGGCGGAGCTGGCGAAGTAACCCCGATTACTCGCGGATGATCTTTACGAAGATGCCGTCCGGGAGCTTCTCGCCTCCCAGCACATGCACTACGCCGTCGCGGGTGAAACCACGCAGCATGACATCAACCCTTGCCGGCGGATTCGCGGCGGGCTTCTCTGCGAAGGCGATCGGCACGGGAGGTGCTGCCGCCCTTGAGGGATAAGGCGTTGCCTTCACCGAAGTTGGGGCCGATCCACCGGCGGACGGCCGCTTCATGCCCCGATCCATCGCTTCGTTGGCCAGCCGGTCGGCGTCCTTGTTCTTGTGGCGGAGCGCGTGGCTGATCTCGAAGCCGTCGAGCTTCGAGATTCGCCGTTTCGCTTCGTCGTAAAGCACCTTCAGGTCGGGGCTCTTGACCTGGTATTTGCCCTGGATCTGCTTCACCATGAGTTCGGAGTCCGACACCATTCGCAAACGGCGATGGCCATGATCGAGAGCGTATTGCAGGCAACCGAGAAGGCCGGAATACTCCGCATAGTTGTTGGTGCGCATGCCGAGAAACTCAGATAATTCGGCGATCACTTCTCCGCCTGAGCCCTGAATCAGCGCTCCATAGCCGGCGGGACCGGGGTTGCCGCGCGCTCCGCCATCGCAATGTGCAGAGATCCAACCACCCGGCTCAGCGCCCTTACCTTGCCGCCCATTGTGCCGCTCCGTCTCCTTTGTTTCGAAGAGACCCGCTTCCGCTCCAGAATCTGTCGCACGTCTTGCCATTCTGCCAGTTTATCCAACTCCTTTTTCTGCAAAAGTCGCTCACTTTTTTTTGAAGAACGGGTCTATGTAACAGAACGATAAAGTCTTCGACTCCGGAGTCGGAAACAATGAATGCAGAAGCGTTAGGCCTCACCCCCGACGGGGAAGTTTCCGTCGAAAGTACCGCACTTTCGCGCCTCTCCCGTGCCCGGCGCATCAGCCCGTTTGCCCTCTCAATGGGCGCGGCGACCCCGTTGTCGCGCGCTGCCCTGCCAGCAACAGATGGAGATTTGCGGGTAGAATCACTGCCAGAGATGCCGAAGGCAGTGGCACAATCCGGCGCAAGGAACAGGCTCGGCGGCAAGCTGACACAGGCGCAGATGGATGCCCGCGCCTTGCAGCGCACCGAGGATGATGAGCTGATCCGAGAAGCCCAGCGGGGACAGAGGACGGCGTTCGATTCCCTCGTCCGGCGGTATGACCAATCCGTCCTGCGACTGGCGCTCCACATGCTCGGAAACGAGCAGGATGCACAAGACGTTCACCAGGAGGCGTTTATCAAGGCCTACCGCCACCTGGGGAACTTCCGGTTCGAGTGCTCGTTTTACACATGGCTATATCGGATAGTGACAAACCTGTGTCTCGATCAGCTGCGGCGCAGAAAATCCCGCCGGGAAGATCCGGCAACGGTCCTCGATGCGAGCGGCGACGAGATGGACCTAATGGCGAACGTTCCGGACACGCGCGCGATGGCGAACCCGGGCCGCGAGCTTGATCGCAAGGTGATGAGCGAACGGATCGGCGACGCGCTTGATAAATTGACGCCGCGCGAACGAACGGTCTTTGAGTTGAAGCACTACCAAGGTTTGAAGCTGCGCACCATCGGAGACATGTTGAATACGACGGAGGAGACGGCGAAAAACACGCTCTTCCGTGCGACACGAAAACTCAGGCTCAACCTGGCAGAACTCAGGGCCTGAGGCAGTAAAGGAGTCTCGTCGATGCTGATAAGGAGCTCCAGTTGGGCGATTTACAGGACACAGGGCAGGCAGGACAGACCCGATGCAGTAGACGCAATTTTGTGAGGCTTACGAGGCGAGAGCAATGAAGTGTGAGATTGCGCAGCAAAATATGATCTTCGCCGGGTACGGCGAACTCCACGATGAACAGATCGACGGGCTGGAAGAACATCTTGCGGGCTGCGAGGCCTGCCGTAACGAGCTCGAAGGGCTGCGGGAGTTGCAGGAGGCGCTGGCGCTGAACCCGATGGTTGAACCTTCGCCGAACTTTCTGGCGCGGTCGCGGATGCGGCTGGACGAGGAGATCGACCTGATCCCGGCCCACGGTTTTCTGACCCATGTGCGGAGCCTCTTCTTCGGTTCGCTCGCGAACATGCAGGGCTCACCCGCGTTGACGGTCCTTCTGGTGGGTGTTGGCTTCCTTGCCGGCTACTTTACGCTGCAGTACCAGATCGCGCACAAGCCGGTGCAGACGGTGAAGAATGACACGGTACACATCAGCAAGGAGACCGACGCGACCATCGCGAATATCAGTGGCGTGATTCGAACGCCCGATTCCGAGATCGTCCAGGTGAACTACAACAAGATTATTCCGGAGACGATGGAAGGCTCGCTCGACGACCCCGAGATCCGTAAATTGCTGATGATGGGGTCGATGGATGGAACTCCCGCCAGCGTGAAAGAGATGTCGGTAGCGGCCCTAGTGGATGAGTGCAAGGCCGGTCACCGCTGCCAGGCTGAGAGCGATGGCAAGGGAATTCGCGGCGCGCTCCTCTTTATGCTTCGCTATGACAAGGACCCGGCCGTGCGCCTCAAGGCTCTTGAAGGGTTGAAGCCATACATTGCCCAGGATAAGCATGTCCGAGATGCCGTGCTCGAGTTGCTGATGCATGACACGAATGCCAGCGTACGCGTCGCAAGTGTCGGCGTGCTTCCGCCGGTCCAGGCAGACTCCAGCGTCCGCCAGGTGCTGCGTACCGTCTCGACCCAGGATGCGAATCCGTACATCCGCACAGCCTCCTACAACGCGCTGCAGAGCAGCGGGGACATGCAGTGACCATGATCGTCGTACGACCGAGTGAAGCGTTTTACGCCTTGTAGCAGGACCATCCTCTCGATGCAGATGAAGCGCACTACCATTTCCGCGTCCCTTCCTCTTACGCTGGTCGCCGCGCTGGCCGTAAGCGGTGTTGGGGCTGCCCAGAGCAGCCCGGCGTTCTTTCTGCGGATGGGCCTCGGCGGCGGCCGTGGGAGCGGCCGCAGCGCAGCTTCGGCGGGACCGGCGGCGCAGGGCGGTTACCTGGGGATCGGCTTTCGCGACGTGAGCGACGATCGCCTTGTGGCGCTCAAGCTGAAGGAAGCGCGAGGCGTGGAGATCATCCATGTGGACCACGACGGCCCGGCAAGCGAGGCTGGCCTGCGCGAACATGACGTCCTCCTTCAGATCAATGGCCAGGTCATCGAGGGTGAGGAACAGCTTCGTCGCATCCTCCGGGAGACCCCGGTTGGCCGGGCTGTCAACCTTGATGTCAGCCGCGACGGACTGCAGGTTTCGGTCTCGACGCAGATGGCTGACCGCTCCGCAGTGGAACGCGAAGCGTGGCAGCAGCATATCCGGCCCGATGCTCCCGTGCCGATGCATGGAAGTGGATTCTTTGGCGGACCACCCGCTATGTTGCCGCCCATCACCGCGCCGCCTGATCCAAAGCCGCACAGCTTTCTTGGGACGGCCATCCTCGGCTCCTCCTACACCGGGGCAGCTTTGGAGATGATCGGCCCGCAGCTCGCGCAGTTCTTCGGGTCGCAGGGCGGCAACGGTCTGCTCGTCCGCAGCGTTGACCCGAACAGTCCCGCGGCCACCGCGGGCATGCGGGCTGGGGATGTCGTGGTCCGGGCGAATGCCGTGATCCTTGTCGGCGCCGGCGATTGGTCGCGGCTCGTCCACGAGAATAAGGGCCGGCCGCTTTCGGTCGTTGTGGTCCGAGACAAGCAAGAACAGACGCTGGTTCTTATTCCTGACTCAAAGAAACGGTCCAGCCTGGAACTTCAGGCGTTCCCGCTTCTGGACGACACCACGTTGACTGAAGATCATGCGGAAGCCATGAGTCCATCCATGGACGAGTTGAACTAACCCCAAGAATGGCTTGTCATCCGAGTTGGAAACGCGTAAAAACGCTGTACGTATACTGCGAGTCCCCGGAGGGTTTCATGCGCTTTTCCCCAGTGTTCCAGCTTGTTTCCGTGTTGTCGCTAACCGCCATCACCGCATTCGCCCTGGATGCGGCTCCAAAGACCGTGAAGGTGGCCGGTTGGATCAGCGACAGTCAGTGCGGCGTTGATCACGCCAGCAAGGGTCCAAATCCGAGTTGCGTCGCCAAATGCATCAAGGAGGGCGCAGCGCCAGTCTTCGTCGACGACGCGAAGAGCACGGTCTGGACCATCGACAATCCCGACGTGGTCAAAGGCCACTATGGCCACCACATTGAGATGAGTGGCACGGAGAACCTGGCGACGAAGCAGGTCCACATCACCAGTGTGACGATGCTCGCCAACCAGGGCGCGGCAAAACCGGACAAGATGGATATGGAACATAAGTAAGGCTGCCTGGAGAACGTCGCGTACAGTCACGTTGCTCTGCCTGCGAGGGGCACGCCGTTTGAAGCCGGCGGTGCATGTAAACTTGAAGACATGGCTGTAGAGACCACACTCGCCGAAAAGCCGGTTGCGCGCCCGATAGTTCCCCGCTCCAGCAATGCCACTCGCCGCCGGAAGGCCGTGACACGGAAGCTGCGCGAACTTGCGTCCATCGCATCTGCGCTGGCATCCACCGGACATCCGTACATGGCGCACATTGTGCCGATGCGGCGGTGCAATCTTGCCTGCACCTATTGCAACGAGTTTGACGATGTCTCAGATCCGGTGCCGATCGACGAGATGCTGCGCCGGATCGACCATCTCGGGCGCCTTGGCACCTCGGTGATCACGATCTCGGGCGGCGAACCGCTGCTCCATCCTGAGCTTGACCAGATCATCGCGCGCATCCGCAAGACGGGCGCAATCGCGGGCATGATCACGAACGGTTACCTGCTGATGCCCGATCGCATCGAGCGCCTGAACAGGGCGGGGCTCGACCACATGCAGATCTCGATCGACAATGTCATGCCGGATGAGGTCTCAAAGAAGTCCCTCAAAGTGCTGGACAAGAAGCTGCAGATGCTTGCCGAGCATGCCGATTTTCATGTCAATATCAACTCGGTTGTTGGCGGAGGAACTCCGCCGCAGGACGCGCTTACTGTGAGCGAGCGTGCGCTTGGTCTCGGCTTCAGCTCGACCATTGGCATTATCCATGACGGGAGCGGCCAGCTGAAGCCACTTGGGGATGCCGAACGGACTGTCTGGGACAAGGTGCGGAAGCTCACGCGTCGCAGCTATTCGCGCTTTAATCATTTTCAGGAGGCAATCGCGAATGGCAAGCCAAACGACTGGCGATGCCGTGCGGGCGGCCGTTACCTCTACATCTGCGAGCTTGGGCTGGTGCACTATTGCAGTCAGCAGCGAGGGTATCCGGGGGTTCCGCTGGCCGGTTACAAGACTGCCGATGTGAAGCGCGAGTTCCTGACGGAGAAAAGCTGCGCTCCGAACTGCACCATCAGCTGCGTCCACCAGGTGAGCTACATCGACCACTGGCGCGCGCCGCAGACCTCGCAGATCACGCCGGGATCATCGCACGGAACGCCTGAGCTGGTGCAGATCCGGTAGAGATTCGCTGCGCCTGTTCGTTGAGGGTGTGAAGAACAAGCGACAGCAGATTTCCTTCGGGCATGACAAACAAGGACTACTGGCCCGACTGTCTGTGCTGCGGCGCCTTCACTGGGGTCTTTGCTGCTGGTCCAGCCTCAGCAAGAGCGGCATCGATCGTTTGATAGAGATAGTTGGGGTCCATGATCTGCGTCCACCCCTTGTTCGAAACGACAAAGATTGTGGGTGTCTGGGTGAGGCCAATGCGCTCGCCCAGGGTGTAATCGGCGTTGACCTCCGCGGCGAACAATCCCGAGGGGTCCAGGACGAAGGGCATGTTCATTCCATGTTGCTGGAACCAGTGGCGGGTGTAGTTGGCAAGATCGTCCTTGCTGGCGATCGCGGTTTGCGAGGTGAAGACATCGCGGCGAAACTCCTCAGCCTTCTGCGGGGAGACCTTGTCCTGGATGTAGCGCGCCGTTACAGCCGCGTCAAAGCTCCAGACGTGCATCTTCAGCGGGAAGTCGTGGCGAATAAGCGGAATCTTATAGCGATCGATCGCCGCGTGGACGATGGGAAAGGCGTGCGCGCAGGCGGGGCACTCGAGGTCTTCGAACTCGTAGATTGCGACCTTGGACCCTGCGGGAGGCTTGACCATCGAGGTGTCCCGAAAGGTGCTTCCCTTCCCTGGAGGCGCGGAGTTCTGCGCGGCGGCGATACCCGTGGCCGTCAGCAGGGCTACGGCGAGGAACGTTGCGGAGCAGGCGGCGAGGCGGTTCATGACAATTAGACGCATAGTTTTCCTGAAATCCTCAGACTGCTCTAGTTTAGCTGGAAGTTTGCGCCGGCGCATCTGGGGGGAAGGAAGTCCGGCCGCCCGAGAATTTCGCAACCCGAACCCGCCCGTGTCACTCTAATTAGAGTGAGCATGACCCATTTCTACGGATTCCCAAGAATTTTGAAGCCCTCAAAGCTGCCCCGGAGAGCAATGACCTTCCTGCTAGGCGTTGCCGCCGGTCTGACGGCGCGGGCGCAGAACCCGCAGGAGCTTCCCCAGGCTCCGACACCGAGTCCCGCACTCATCCAGCCTGCGGCCTTGCATGCTGGGGCGAACGGACTTCCGATCCAGACCGCGAGCGATGGTGCGATGCCGCTCAGCATCGATGAAGCGATTCAGCGCGGAATGCAGTACAACCTGCAACAGATCCTGGCACAACAAAACGAGCGGGCCGTGCATGGGGAGATTCTTACCGTCGGCAACAACCTGCTTCCCACTCTGTCCGCGCAGGTGCAATCGAATACAGAGGAGATCAACCTTGCGGCGATGGGGTTCAAGCCCTCCTCGCTTGCCGGGCTGAACCTAGGAGTAGCGACATTCGCGGAAATCGTGAAGGTGAACACGACCTCGGCGCAGGTAAATCTGAGTCAAGCTCTCTTCAACCTTCCTGCATACGAGTTCTATCGCGCCGCGCAGAAAGCAGAGCTCGTTGCCCAGCTGCAGACCAAGCTTGGCCGCGGAACTGTAGCACTGTCAACCGGCACAAAGTATCTTCAGTGCATTGCGGATGGTTCGCAGATTACAAATGCGCTGGCGCTTGAGAGATCCGACGAAGTGGCGTTGCGGCAGGCTACGCTGTCTCACGATGCCGGGGTCGGAACCAATCTTGATGTCCTTCGCGCGAGAGTGCAGCTTCAGACGCAGCAGCAGGTCCGCATCAGTGCGGAGAGCACGCTGGCCAAGGACAAGATCGCATTGGCCCGGCTGATCGGGCTTCCTGCGGATCAGGAGCTTACCCTTACCGACACGGTTCCTTTCGCGGAGTTCGAGACCATGGCGGAGCCAGAGGCCCTGAAGCTCGCCTTCACCCGCCGCAAGGACTATCTGTCCCTTGAAGCGCAGATCGAGGTCGCACAACATACCGCGAAGGCGGTGCGTTATCAGCGGCTGCCTACGGTCGCATTTGGCGGCTACTACGGCGTCCTCGGCGAGACTACCGGTTTGTATCATGGCGATTTTGTAGCCCAGGGCAAGGTGCAGTTCCCCATCTTTCAGGAGGCCTCGCTGCGTGGCGAGAGTGAGGTCGCGAGCGCACAGATTGATCGGGTCAGGTCACAATTGGCGAATCTACGCGACACAATTGACCAGCAGATCCGGTCGTCCATGCTGGACGTGCAATCCTCCTCGGAGCTCGTCAAGGTGGCGCGGAGCAACCAGGAACTCTCAACACAGGAACTCTCGGACGCGACGGACCGCTTCAAAGCCGGCGTGAGCGACAACCTGCCGCTGGTGCAGGCGCAGGCGACGCTCGCCGCCGCGCAAAATCGCGTGGTACAGAGCGAGTTCCAGTATAACCAGTCCAAGCTGGCGCTGGCGCGCAGCATTGGGGTCGTCGAGACGCAGTACAAGGCCTATCTTGGCCGATAGTGCGTCGCTCGCTGGGCCGGCGAAGTTCTCTGCGTCCTTCGTAAGCCGAACAGCGTACAAGAGACTGAGTGTATGTTCCAGCCGCGTTGTGAAAGCATGGAAGCATGGCCGTAGCGACAAACGAGGTAGAACCCACAGCCGGGAGCGCATTCCATTCGCTTGACTTCAGGCTGTACCAGAGTGCCCGCTTTTTTGTGATTCTCGGGGCAGAGGCGCAGTCCGTAGCCGTCGCCTGGCAGGTCTACCAGATTACGCATTCGGCGCTCGATCTCGGATATACCGGCCTTGCGCTCTTTCTCCCAGGGCTATTCTTCATGCTTGCCGCAGGCCACGTTGCGGACCGCTATGACCGCCGCAGGATCATCCTGCTTTGCTACAGCGTCCAGTTTCTGTGTACCGCAGTGCTCCTGTGGTTTGCGCTGCACGGGATACAGCGAATCTGGCCCATCTATGCCGTGCTTGTCGGCATCGGGCTGGGACGCGCCTTCAGCGGGCCGGCGTCTTCCGCGATGGTTCCGAGTCTCGTTCCCAAAGCTCATTTTGTGAACGCCATTACCTGGGGCGCGACCATCTATCAGATCGCTAACATGGCCGGCCCAGCGGTTGGCGGACTGCTCTTCGTGCTTCCACTTACCGGGACGCTCGGGAGCCTGAATGGCGCGGCGGTCGTCTATAGCTTCACCCTTGTGATGCTTGGGCTTTTCCTTCTTTTTGTCTCGATGATTCGCACCCGGGTGGAACGCACCGAAAAGAAAGCATTCAGCCTGAACACGATGCTGGCCGGAATGCGTTATGTCTGGGAGACAAAGCTGCTGCTCGGTTCTATCTCGCTGGACCTCTTCGCCGTCCTGCTGGGCGGCGCGGTAGCACTGCTGCCGATCTTTGCAACGGAGATACTCCACACCGGGCCGCGCGGCCTCGGACTGCTGCGCGCGATGCCCTCGGTCGGAGCGCTGGCTGTGAGCCTAACGATGGTATGGCGTCCTATCAAGCATCGCGCCGGAGTCGTAATGCTTACCTGCGTCGCCTGCTTTGGTGCGGCGACGGTCGTCTTTGGACTCTCAACCAGCATGTGGATCAGCCTGGTCGCGCTGGTCATCGTGGGAGCAAGCGATATGGTCTCGGTCGTGATCCGGTCGAGCGTTCTGCAGCTCGCGACACCGCCGGAGATGCGAGGACGAGTCTCAGCCGTGAACTGGCTCTTTATTGGTGCATCGAACGAGTTTGGGGAGTTTGAAAGCGGTCTTACCGCTCATTGGTGGGGAGCGGTAAGAGCAGTCGTGATTGGCGGCATCGGATCGTTGATCGTCACCGGCGCGTCGGCGGTTTTGTTTCCTGCCTTGCGGAGAGCGGACAGACTTACGGAAGAGTCATTGCAGAACGCGGACAAAGAACTAAGCATAGCCGAGCCGGAGTAGCAGTTTTCCGCAGCGCAACGCACGAGAATCATCTACCGGGAGAAGTATGGATACAGGGAAGAAAGCTGCAATTGGTGGGACAGTTGTTCTGGTGCTGGCTGTAGGTGTGCGCGTTGGCCTGATCTACCATGAACGCCATGAGGCGGCGAAACCCGTCGAAAAGGTTGAGTCCAAGATCGATCCCGACGACCTGGTCTTTCTCAAACAGATGCACCCCGATTCCATGAAGGACATGAAAGACCTTGTTGGAAAGACGCTCTGGGTCTCTGCCGGCGGCCAGATGGACTATTACCCGTATGCGGCACACAAGATCGACAGCTCAAAGTCAGCCGGCCTTTTGCTGGGCGCCGAGCCGCTTCTCGTAAAAGACGCCCTCGAACAGACTGCAACGAAGGCCATGAGCTATCGCATTCCCGCAGGTGACAAGCAGGTGATGCTCATCTTCACTCTGCCTAAATCAGCAGATCCGAATAAGGAATACGCCGTGCCCGTCGGCTACCGGGAAGGCACCACCTATACCTTCTCGACAGACGAGATTTTCTTCTATGAAGACCCGCATACGCTCTACAGCCATTGGGGCGCGGAGAAGTGGGCGGCGATCGATGCGCACAAGGTGATTGCCGGCATGAACGAGCGCCAGGTGGAACTCTCCCTCGGACAGATCAGTAAGAGCCAGAGCCAAGACTACGGAAATCGTACGGTGAATTTCGACGATCAAGGCCACCCGGTAGATGTCACGTTCGTTCACAATAAAGCGACAGTTATCCGGCCCCAGTAGCGGTTCCCTCGGCTGCTATCATCGCGCTAGATTGCTTGAGTGGAGGCCAGTGTGCTCGACGTTCACGTCCCGGAAGGCAGAATGCATGGCATTAAAGATTTTCTGCTGCATATCTTCACCATCACGATCGGGCTGCTGATTGCGCTGGGTTTGGAAGGATGTGTCGAGAAGATCCATCAGCATCATCTGCGTGACGAGGCCGACAGCAACATCAGGCAGGAACTTCGCTACAACGAGCATGAGTTAAAATCAACGCTCGACGCAGCGGTCGTTGAACAAAAGAACCTGATTGAAGTACTGAAGTTTCTGCAGGCCAAGAGCGAGGGTAAGTCGTATTCGATAGAAGGCATCGAGCTCGGGTTCTCCTCTTCACCGGTGAGTGACGCGAACTGGCGCACAGCGACCGCAACCGGGGCTCTCAGCTTTATGGAGTACAAGCGCGTCGAAGACTTCGCGGCTGCATATCAGGTACAGGAACTCTTCAACCGGCTTGAGGGCCAGACACTGGATGAGTTTCTCCAGTTGCAGTCTTATGTTGCCTACGGGTTCGATCCGGATAAAGTTCTACCGGAGGATGCGAAGGCTGCAATCCCGGATGTTCGCAAGACGCTCTCGCATGTAGTGGCGCTGCAACAGGTAGGTGCGGGACTGAACCACGCGTATGAGAGTGCGCTGGCGGGAAAGTAACTCAGGGCGTTGCTGTAGATCAGCCCGTATTGCGCAGGCCCGCGCTGATTCCGTTTATGGTGGCTGTGATGGCCCTGTTCAGCGACTGGGCTTCGCTCGACTCCGGATCGCCATTCCCGCGCTCAAAGGCGCGCTTACGTCGAATCAGCTCAACCTGAATCAACGACATTGGGTCGACATACGGATTGCGCAGTCGGATGGACCGCTCCAGCACCTGATTCTTCTCAAGCAGCGAAGCCTGGCAGGTGATTGCAAGAATCATTCTGCGGGTGAGCAAAAACTCCGCTTCAAGCGTTTTGAAGATGCGGTTGCGAAGCGCTTCCTCTTCCACAAGCGATGCATAGAGCCGCGCTATGCCGAAGTCGGCCTTGGCAAGCGCCATTTCGACGTTGCGAACGATGTCGAGGAAGAGGGGAAAGTTCTTCGTCATGATCTGGAGCTGAGCGAGGCCGTCTGCATTCGCCGCGACAAACTTCTGGAGCGCATGACCGACGCCAAACCACGCCGGCACAAGCTGGCGCGACTGCATCCAGCCAAAGACCCACGGGATGGCGCGGAGATCGGCGAAGGTGCGCTTGGCGTCTCGAGATGCGCGACGGACCGGGCGGGACCCGATGCGTGCATGTTCGAGCTCCGCCATCGGGGTGGCCTGCTCGAAGTAGGTGAAGGTTTCGGGGTTATCAATGATCTGAGCTCGATAGAAATCGTATGAGGTCTTCGAAAGCTCGTCGATGATCTGTTCCCACTGCGGCAGAAGCTCTCCGGTCAGATGCGGAGTGTAACCAGATCCCGGAGCAGCCGCCTTCTGCTGTAGCACAGCGTCCGGCCGCGCGAGCGCGTCAAGTGAAGCGGCGATCATCAATTCAAGATTGCGCTCGGCGAGAATGACATCCGAATATTTCCAGTTCAGCACTTCGCCCTGCTCCGTGATGCGTAACTCGCCGTTGAAGCTGTCGACCGGCTGCGCGAAGATGGCGCGATGGGTCGGGCCACCGCCGCGACCGACGGTTCCGCCGCGGCCGTGAAAGAGACGGAGATTGACGCCGCACTCGCGTGCGATGTCATGCAGCGCGCGATGGGCCTTAAAAATTTCCCACGTGCTGGCGATCATGCCGCCGTCTTTATTCGAGTCGGAGTAGCCGAGCATTACCTCCTGCCGATAGCTCCAGGATTCGAGCAGCGGTTTATAGACCTCGCTGGTCCAGAGCTGGCGGCAGATCGCAGGCGCGTTCTGCAGGTCCTCGATGGATTCGAAGAGCGGCACCGGCATGAACCCAGGATCAGACTCTCCCGCGCTTCCAGCCTCTACGCCGACCCCGCCGAGACGCGCGAGCCACAAGACACGCAGGCAGTCCTCGGCGCAGGTCGCACCGCTGATGACGTAGCGCGGGAGCGCCTCGGGAACGTACTGCTGCTTGAGCTCGGAGATCGCGCGGAAGGTGTCAATGACCTCCTGCGTCTGGGCGGAGAGCGCCGCCGGTAGCTCCAGTTTGTCGCTATCGGGATGCCACGCTGAGAGCTCGGCCACGGCCTTCAGATGGACCTTCGCATGTTGTCTAATGTCGAGCGCCTGAAGGTGTAGCCCGTATGTCTTCACCTCAATCAGCAGCGGATCGATGAGCAGTTCACTTAGCCTTGCGCCGCGATTGTCGACGAGCGAATCGCGGATGAGCGTGAGGTCAGCAAGTAGATCGGCAGCCCGTGTGTACGGCTCAAGCGCAGGCGGTCCGGGCGGGATCGTCAGCCGGGCGCTCGACTGAGGCGCGCCGCCGAGCCGCATCATGATGCAGGCCAGCAGAAGGCGGGTGCTTTCGAGCGGGAAACGCTCTGCGAGGGCGTTCTGGTTTGCCGTCTTCAGCTTCGCGAGATACTCTTCGAGCTTCGCCGTAAGAGCGTCAGATACTGGAGCTTGCTGGGTCGAGCTGCCAAGCTGCTCGAAGACCTCCTGCAGGCGGCGACCGTAGTGCTGCATCAGCAGGCCGTAGGCCATGGCCAGCGCCTCGCGTGTCTGGTCCGGAGTGACGAAGGGGTTCCCGTCCCGGTCGCCGCCGATCCACGACCCGAAACTGACGAGGATGGGCAGTTCGCCGAGGCCAACGGAGGTTCCGTACTCGACGCGGAATGAGGCCGCGACTTCCTTGTAAAGCACGGGCAGCGTGTCGAAGAGCGACGACTCGTAGTAGTCGAGCGCCATCCTGATCTCGTCGCGCACGGTGGGTCTGGCGCTGCGAACGTCATCGGTCTGCCAGAGCGCCGTGATCTCTGCCGTGAGGTCATGTTCGAGTGCTTCCATCTCCGGTGCCGGGAGCGGGATACGGTCTAGCTGCTCCAGAAGGTCGGAGATCCGCCGGCGCTTGAACATGACCGAGCGTCGGGCGACCTCGGTCGGGTGCGCCGTAAATACGGGCGAGATGCAGACCTTCTCCAGCAGCGCGAAGGCCTGCTCGGCTGGGACACCCGCGAGACGGAGTTGTTTCAGCGCTCCACGGAGGCTGCCGCGTTGCACTCTCTCGACGGTCGCGTCGAGCTGGTTGGCGAGCCTGCGCCGCTTGCGGTGGTTCGTCTCGGCGAGGTTGATCAGCTCGAAATAAAAGCTGAAGGCACGTGCGAGCTGATAGGTGGTCGTGAGGTCTTCGGCGTATTTGTGGACGCTGAAGAGCGCCTGCTGCAGCTGGCTGCTTGCCGCAGCCTGGCTGTCCAGATCGGTCGAATCAGCCTGCTCGGCCTCGCGGCGGGCTATGGCTGTACGGCGAAGGTCTTCAACCGCGTCGAAGAGTGCCGAACCCGCCTGCTCGCGCAGGACTTCGCCCAGCAACATGCCGAGCGAGCGGACATCGCGGCGAAGAGGCGCTTCTTTAAGTTCACCCGTAGCGGCTTGCAGTTCGGCGAGACGCTGGGGCCAGTCGGCAGGGGTCCAGAGCGAAGACATATACCGATTATGCCTGTACGTCGAAGGCTTGTATGTTGCCCGGTCGATCAGGATGGCTGTGTCTTGCTACGGGCGAACTTCAGCCCCGACCAGTCAGCGTTGATCGAGCAGATCTTGTAGTCCACAAGCCCGGCTGCGAGCGCGCTGTGGCGCACGTCATTCTCGTTGAAGTCGCGACGCTTTTTGCTGATTCGTTTGGGGTACACGATCCACGCTGAAGTTTTCCCCGGCAGCCGGAGGGTCAGCATTTCAATTGCCGCGGCAAGGTCCTCTGACGATCGGACGAAACACAACGCGAGATGCGTTCTGGCGTTTATGCGGGAGGCGAAGGTTACGGTGGCGGGCAGATTCCCGAGCAGTTCGACAAATCCTTCAGGCTCCCCGACGATCGCAATCTGTCTCGGCTTAGGGCTGGTCTTGCTCGCGGCAGGAAGAATGCCAAGCTTCTGTGCGAGCGATGACGTGTACACCCGCAGCGGCGGCACGATGTAAGGCGCAGTTCGAGGCTGCTCCAGGAGCCACAGCATCTCTCGCTTCGCATGTTTCCATTCGGTGTAGGGTATGTCGGGAAGCTCCGACTTGAGCCGGGCATACTTCTCCGGAAGACCACCCTCAGAGGGCAGAGTTCCCGCAAAGAGTACCGGGATATTCCTTGCCGATTTGCTCGCTCGCAGCATCAGAGCGATCTCTCGCGAAGTCGATGGCAGTCTGTCGAGATCGAGCACCAGCATCGCCGGACCTAACCTCGCAAGCTCGCCGATCACGGCAGACGTTCGTACCAGAGGGGCTGCGTCTATTTCCATCCCCTTGCTCTTGAGCGAAGCCGCCTTTGCCGCAACGTCCGCATGCCAGGAGAGAAGCTTGATAACAGGCATTCAAAACTCCCGTTGAATCGAACTCAGAAGAACTTGCCCAGAGTAAATACAAACTTGCGATGGCCACCATCTCCAATTGCAGGTGCGAGCGTAATAATGCCCACCGGCGTCTCCGCCACTATGCCGAACAGGATGTTCTGGCGGGTGATGGTCGGCGTATGCGGCGCGTACATCTGCCCGGCTTCGTAAGATACGCCTACGTAGATGCTCTGTCCAAGCGGAGCGGGAAGGGTAGCGATGCGACGAAGGAACGATGGCTGCAGGAGGTAGTAATCTGTCCCGCGATATTCATCGATAGCGCTCGCAGAGAGTCGGAGCGGACCGCCAAGAGTAAACCGGAACGGCTCCGCAACCTGGCGATTCAAGAGCGTTCCCGCCTGGCCGCCCATCACGAAGACGCTCCTGCCGACCTGATGAGCGTAGGTGTTATTCGTCGTGATCTCCGGCGCGTCCGCGCTTTCCACCGCGCCATAAAGATATCCAACCCTGGTCACTGAATGCAGCCCGAACTGCGGCACCTGGGCCCGGTCTTCATTGTCGTAGGTAAACTGCGCCCGCACTCTCTGCATTGATCCCGAGATGTCCGGCTGGCCGTCCGACCCAACGACGGTCTGCCAGCGGATCCCGGCCATCTCCCAGCCGACGCGAAGCTCGCGGGTGCTCTTGTTCCCCCAGCCCAGGTCGATTCCCCCGCTACCATTTTCAATCTGCCGCTCGGCAATGCGCTTCTGGTTTACATAGATGTAGAAGGGCTCACGCAGAAGATCGATATGTGGCGCGATAAACAGGCTGCTGCCCGCAGGCGTGGTGAGCCTCGGAAGTGCGCGACAGTACTCGCTATTGAATTCGGTCAGGAAGCCAGCCTTGATGTGGGTTCGCAGCTCCGACCCGTATCCGCCGAAATCCTGATCGAGCAGAATCCCCTCGAGCGTAGCCCGGGTAACGCCGCCTGTCTGCGCCTCGACATTCGCGCCGAGGAGCAGGAAGGGAGGTCCGATCTTTTTGTCCGCAACCGTGACCAGAATAGTCGGCTGACCGACGCCGGACTGGTTATCGCCAAGCGATTCATAGCCGACACTGTAGTCCGCGTCGTAGCGGCCGTCGCTGCGGACCTCGTCCAGCAGCTTGTCGATTGCTATCGGATCGACCGGCTTCCCGACGAGGGGCCGGAAGGTTTGTTCAACGGCCCGGGTCACATCCGCATTTGGAGCTTTGACACGGACGCGCAACACCGAACCCGGCGCCCCGCGGTGTTTCGCCGCTCTTTGCGCCAGATATGCTGCCCATTGTTCGTCTGAGATTGCGTACTTCAGAAGCACCGACTTCTGCGATTCAGCAGCCGCATATCCTCGCGCGGCAAGGCCAACGGTCTTCAGGTAGTCCGCTGCGCTGAACCCGGAGACATCGGGGGTGATGACAACATCGGCCAGCTTCCGGGACCGGGCTTCGTTCTCTTCGATTGCGACGGCGAAGCTCCGCTGTAGGACCCCGACGATGGAGTCGAGATCGCCCTTACCCACTGGCGCGAGCGGAAGACTGATCGCCAGAACGACGTCCGCGTGCATGTTGTGGATCGTCTGCGTTGGCAGATTCTCAAGCACGCCGCCATCCACCATCTCGTGCCCGTCAATGACGAATGGCCGGTAGATTCCCGGCAGGGAAACGGAAGCACGCACGGCGTCCGGCAGAGACCCTCTCGTAAACGTCACCGTCTTCGCGTCGGTGATATCGGTCGCGATGCAGCGAAGTGGAATCGGCATTGCGTTGAAGTCGGTCCTGTCGTCGAAGCGGACGAACTCGCGATCGAGAAAGGCATTCAGCCCCTGATCGATCAGCACTGAGTTGCGGAAGGAGATGCCATGCTTCAGTCCGATGGTCAGCGCATTCGGGAGATCGCGGCTATCCTGGCGACGCCGGAAGCTGCGGCTCTGATAGGAAGACTGAAAACGGAAAACGTTGGTGAAGGTGTCATCGTTCATGACCATCTTGAGTTCATCGATTGTGCTACCGGAAGAGTAGAGCGCGCTGACCATACAGCCCATGCTGGTCCCAGCGATCATGTCGACGGGAATGTGGTGCTCCTCGAACCATTGAAGAACGCCGATCTCGCTCATAGCGGGCGCGCCGCCGCCGCCGAGCGCGAGTCCAATCGAGGGTCTGCCTACCGGAGCAGCCGGAGGAGGAGCCGGCGAGGTCGAAAAGGCAAGGACGTGGGTTCCCGCGCCGGTCCTGGAATCTCCGGTCTGTTGGTCAGAGCCGGCACTTCGCTTGTCTTTTGCTGTAGTCACCGACGCGGCTGCCGATGCCGCAGTCGGAGTCGGCGTCGGCTGGCCGGACTGGGACGGTTCTGCCTGCGCCCTCAGATCGGAGGGCCCGGCGAGCGTCACGGCCAGGGCTGCGACAAGGAGCTTAAAGCGACGCCCGCACACTGACGCGGAAACGGATCTCATACTGTCAACGGTAGAGGTTTATTGCAGACGTCGCCACTACCGCCGGAGAAGACAGCTCCCAAACGGGGCGGTCTACATGAGCACGGCAACCTTTTCAAGGGTCTCCTGCATGCCTTTCAAGGAACCGAAGAGAACCTCGGAGTTTGTGGCGGCAGAGCGAGCATCATCGAAGGAGATGCCGTATCCCCGTTCGGTCAGAAATCCACGGATCATTTCGGCGACCTGACGTGAATCAAGCCCCGCCTGCATCAGGTCCTCGCGAAGGCTGGAGAGTTCGATCGCAGGGAATTTCTCTATACATATCGAGTTTGGGAGAGAGGACATGGGCGCTCTTTCATATTGATTTGTCGTCTTTAGCCTACTTACCGCTATAGGTACGCACCCAGTAACAGCTTAGATTTATTCGGAAAAAACTTTTTTTGGCGGTGCGAAGTTTATTCTCGGAAACGGGATCAAGCTGAAAAAGCTGACCGTTCGGGACAGCCTATCGTCTTATCGGTAAGGGCTACCTGGCGCTTTAGGCTTGTACATACGATGCTCAAACCTTGGTTGCAGATGTAAGGTTCGCTCTATCCGCCAGAAGTACCGGCAGTCCGTCCACAACAGGATAGGACCGTTCACAACCGCCGCAACGGACACTGCGGAGTCCATCCTGCCGCACCTCCCCGAGTTGCAAAGACGAGCGGCAGACCGGGCAGGCCAGCCATTTCAGATCTTCTCCTGAAGGGCCGGGCAACGATCCTGGAACGGGTTTTCCTGAGGCCTTTGCGGCACGTGCCATTGCTCCATGCTAGCAATGCCGACCTTCGAGCGCGCCGCGCGATACCATGAAGTCATGAGTACTTCTGTGACCACCGTATTTGCCGAGACCACCGAAACGAACACTCCGCACATCCTCGATGGCATTGCCATTGCTGCTGAGATCAAGGCGGAGGTCGCCGTGGAAGTGGAGGCGCTCGCGAAGCAGGGGATACGTCCGGGACTTGCTGTGATCCTGGTGGGTGAAGTTCCGGCCTCGCAGATTTATGTCAGGAGCAAGGTAAAGACCTGCGGCGAACTCGGGATCTATAGCGAGATGCTTATGCCGCCGGAGTCCATCACTACCGACGAGATGCTTGGGCTCGTTGCTGACCTGAACGCCCGCGAAGACATTGACGGCATTCTGATTCAGCTTCCGCTCCCGAAGCATGTGGATACACGCCGTCTGCTTGAAGCTGTAAACCCCGACAAGGATGTTGACGGTTTCCATCCGGTCAACTCCGGACGCCTGCAGAGCGGCCAGCCAGGGCTTGCACCGTGCACGCCCGCCGGGATCATGGAGATCATGAAGCGCCGCAACCTTCCGGTTGCCGGACAGAATGCCGTGGTTGTGGGGCGATCCGACATTGTCGGCAAACCCGCCGCCATGATGCTGCTGAATGCCTCGGCGACGGTGACGATCTGTCACAGCAAGACGAAGGACCTCGGCGCCGTGACGCGAGGCGCAGACATCCTCGTCGCGGCGATCGGCAGACCAGGCTTTGTAACGAAGGACATGGTGAAGCCAGGAGCGGTACTTATCGACGTGGGCATCAACCGCGTCGCCGATGAGACGGAGATGAAGTCCTTCTTCGGTGACGATCCGGCCCGTGCCGCGACCTACGCGAAGCGCGGTTCTGTCGTCGTCGGCGACATACATCCCGAAGCATTCACGATCTCGGGCGCCTACACGCCTGTCCCGGGAGGCGTTGGGGCGCTTACGATTGCGATGCTGATGCAGAATACCGTTACGGCGGCGAAGCTGAGGCGCGGCCTGCCTGCGAAGTCGAATGCAGGCAAGGTCTAGCCATGCTCCGCGTCGGCCTTACCGGCGGCCTGGGTAGCGGCAAATCGACCGTCGCAGCCATGTTCCAAGCCCTTGGCGCGCACGTTCTCTCTTCCGATGAAGTCGGTCGCGCCCTGATGCAGCCGGGAGAAGCTATCTTCGAGGTGATTCGGGCGGCGTTCGGAGAGGCAGTCCTGCTGCCGGATGGCCATCTCGATCGCCCAGCGCTGGCAAAGATTGCCTTTACCGAAGGTCGTGTCGAAGAACTGAATGCGATCGTTCACCCCGCCGTTATCAAGCGCCAGGAAGAGATTGCAGAGACGATCGCCGAGTCTGAACCGGGGGCGATCGTGGTGGTCGAATCGGCCCTGATCTTCGAAACAAAGTACGGGGGCGAAGAAGGCTGGCGGCGGCGTTTCGACACCCTGATCCTGGTAACCGCGCCGGAAGAGTTGCGGATTGCGCGCTTCATTGCGCGTTCGCCGGCCGGCCGGCCGGCGCTGCGCGATGAGATCGCCGCTCTTGAAGCCGAAGCGCATCGCCGCATTGCACAACAGATCCCGGACGAGCAGAAGGCGGCTCTCTGCAATTACGTCCTGACCAACAACGGCGCCGTGACAGAGTTGGAGTGGCAGGTGGATCAACTGTGGCCGCTGCTGCTCGATGCTGCACATCGCTGAAATACTGGCGAGGGATGCGTGTGTCAGGCAGATCTCGGTCTCGTGATCTCTCCTTCCCGCTTCGAGTGCCGATCGTCATGGCGGGCGATGACCGAAAGGGAAGTTGTGGTCCTCGACCGCTTTAGGCGGAGCATGATGGTCTCTTCGGCGATGAGACAGGTGGAACAGACAACAAGCGGGATCAGTTCACCAAAGACCCTGGTCTCGATGAGGATGCCGTAGCTGAACATGAACACCAGCCATATCGGCACAATCCAAAGCCATGCTCTCAACCTGCGGTCCGGGATGCGGTTCCTCATCGCCGTAACGCACAGCAGGAGATATCCGCACGCACTCAGGAGTTGCGGCCAAGCAAGCGGAGCGAGCAGCGACTTGGCATTCCAGTTGAACCGAGGATAGAACTCTGAGTGGTTGTGCAGGAAGGTATGGCGGACGAGGATCTCCCATCCCACCCACGCTGCAGCCAGCGGAAGGACAACCGCCAGGGTTTGGGAACAGATGACTCGCGACCATCTGAGACGAAAGCCATCGAACGCTTCGTTAATCACATAAAGAGGCAAGAGCAGAAGGGTCGTCTCACGATTGATTGTCGCAACCAGGAACAACATCGCGAAGAGTGCCCAGTGTCTTCGAAAGTAGAGGAGGTACATCGCCACTGAGAAAAATGCCAGGCTGGGCAGATCGTAGATGAAGCGGAAGTTCTGCACCGTGTGCAAAACATACGTCGTGGCGCACACACCCAGCACGAGCGGATAGACAAATGGAGTCAGGAGGCCTCTTCGCGAGCTGGCTTCATAGATCTTTGCCGTGAAGTACCCCGCGATCCCGACGCAAAGCACCCCCGTCGCAGCCTGCACCAAGACCTCAGGTTGTACCGCCCTCGGAAACCAGAAGTGCGAAAAAGGTACGGATTGCGTGATCCAGCGCAGCGGCGCGCTGTGGTGCGCCCACCACATGACGGGCATCATCAGGCAGCGGCCCTGAAATGGCATCCGCTCCAGCCCCTGGCTGTAAAGTTCCGTGTTTACATAGGGGCGGGTCAGCCAGAGATAGCACCAGACGAGTTGCAGCGTTGCCAGAGCATTGATCGCGAAGACAAAGTGCCTGCCGAGACGCTCCCGGAAGGTCATCAACCCTGTTCCGACACTAACTGGTTGGACATGACCCTGCATCTTTGCGCTCCGGCGATCTTCAGGCGCGGAGGGAACGCCACTTCGCCTCTGCTCACTCCTGCGAGCACTTGTGACGCCCGATGATCTGTGCAGGTTGCAATCGCCGGATTGCTCTTCGGTGCAGCGGGGCGCTCTTAGCGTACTTTCGGGAATGAAGCTGGACTCTTTCCAAAGCATCAACGGAGTGCCTGCCGTCTTCCCCTGGAGGGACGAATCGCTACAATGGACGTATGAAATTGCGGCGCGTTCTGCTGGTCCTGCTTCTGCTTTCCGGCTTCTATTACGTCACGACGCACATCGCCTCGAGCGGCGCGTTCGCGCCCCTGATCCACCACGCATTCAATATCCCGGATCCGGATGCGGTCCACAACACGAGCCTGACCGGACCCAACGGGACCTTCGAACTCACCGAGGCCTCCGCCGCGCCCGCCTTCGATACCGAAGAGCAGCAGAACATTGCCGTCTACAAGAAGGCCCTCTCGTCTGTCGTCAACATTACGAGCACTGCGGTCGCGATGGACTTCTTCTATGGGCCGGTGCCGCAGCAGGGCCAGGGCTCGGGCTTCATCCTCGACAAGCAGGGCCACATTCTTACCAATAACCATGTCATCGAGAACGCCCAGCGCGTCGAGGTCACACTTTCCGACAAACACAAGTACAAGGCAACCGTGGTCGTGGTGGATAAGAACCATGACCTTGCGCTGCTGCAGATCAACGCGCCAAACCTGATCCCGGCCACCCTCTCCGAATCGACGAACCTTGTCGTCGGGCAGCGCGTTTATGCGATCGGCAATCCGTTCGGCCTAAGCGGTACGATGACGCGCGGCATCATCTCCGCAATCCGCTCGATCCGCGGCCCCGGCGGCAACCCCATCGAAGATGCCATCCAGACCGACGCTGCCGTAAACCCCGGCAACTCGGGCGGCCCCTTGCTCAACTCACGGGGCGAGGTCATCGGCATCACCACGCTGATTGCGAACAATGGGGCAGACCAGTCCTCCGGAATCGGTTTTGCCATCCCGATCAACTCGGCCAAGCAGGTGCTTGCGGACTTTGAAAAGTATGGCCGCATTCGCAGTCCTTCGCTCGACATCGTGTCCCTGGCCATCGGCCCGGACATCGCGCAGCAGATTGGCCTGCCTGCTGACTACGGCATTCTGATCGAGAGAGTTCTTCCCGGAGGTGCAGCCGAACACGCCGGACTTAAAGGCGGTACGCAGCGCGTTTATGACGGCAATACTCCAGTGATGCTTGGAGGAGACCTGATCGTCGCCGCCGATGGGCAGGACATCGCGAATGCCCAGGACCTCTCCGCAGCGATCAACTCGCATCGCGCGGGCGACACGATGACGCTGAGTGTCTTTCGCGGGCAAAAGAAGATGGAGTTCAAGGTGACGCTGAGCGACGCGAAGGACACCGGCGGCAAAGGCCAGTTCACCTAAACTCGACGATCAATCCCGCTTTGCGCCAGCCGTCTGCCGCCAGGGTTCGAGATGCCCGTGCACAAGTTCAGCGAAGGGAATATATGCCTGCGGAAGTACCTGATTTTGAGAAAGCCGAGTATGCCGATCGGCCCGTCGCCCCCGAGGTGCAGGCCTATGACAGGGAAGTTGCAAACCGATCCTGGGACGCACAGCAGACGGACCATGCCCGCTTCGTCCAGGCGGTCCTCTACGGTGTTGTCGCGGCCCTCGTTGGCAGCATCGCTTATGCAGCTTTCACGATCGTTACCCATATCCAGATCGGCTACCTGGCAGTCGGCATTGGCTACATCGTCGGGAAGGCAATGCTCCATGCAACGCATGGTCTGGGCGGCAGGAAGTACCAGGTGGTTTCGGCCGTCCTCACCTACCTTGCGGTTTCGATGGCCGCCGTTCCGGAGATTCTCTGGAGCATGCATTCCCGTGGCATGGACCTGTCCCACATCAGCACGCGCGGCATGGTCTTCCTGGCCCGGTACGGCATCGCCTCTCCCTTCCTCGAGTTGCAACAGAGTTTAGGAGGCGGACTTATCGGGTTGTTCATTCTCTTTATCGGGGTGAGGGCGGCGTGGGGATACACGGCCGACCAGCGCACTGCCCGATAACCGCCAGGGCGAAAACAGATAAACTGGGATGAGAGGTTGTCTGCGTACCGCCGTGACCGAAACTATCCCCCCGATCGCCCCGCCCGAACCAATCCACACTTGCCCGCAATGCAGCCATTGGCTCTCCGATGGAACGCTCGCCTGCCCGGATTGCAATAACATTGTCTACTCCGCTTATCTGCGTCAGCTAGCCACCCGGGCAAGTCAGCAGGAGCAGGAAAAGAAGTGGGCCGAAGCGCGCGAGACCTGGGCTTCGATGCTCGCCTGGATTCCCACAGGAACAACACAGGCGCAGGGCATTCAGGGTCGCGTAGCCGCGATTGACTCCCGCACCAGAGCGGACGAGGAACGCAAGGCAGTCTGGACGAAGCGCCTTGGGCCGCTTGCGCCAGTCGTCTTCTTCCTGATCAAGGCCAAGACCTTCCTGTTTGCCATTTTGAAGTTCAAGTTCCTGCTTAGCTTCTTTGCCTTCTTCGGCCTCTACTGGGCGGTGTTTGGCTGGAAGTTCGGGCTGGGGTTCACACTCTCGATCCTGATCCACGAGCTTGGCCACTATGTCGCTGCCCGGCGCCGCGGTTTGAAGGTCGATCTCCCTGTGTTTCTGCCCGGGCTCGGTGCTTACGTGCGGTGGTACAGCATGGGCGTCAGCCTCGACACACTTTCCGCCATTGCCCTTGCAGGTCCGGCTTTTGGATTGGTTGCAGCAGCCGTCTGCGCTGGCATCTTCTTCGCGAACGGCGGCCAGCCTGGTCCGCAGGAAGCCGATACTGTTTCCTCTGTATGGGCGGCCCTGGCGTATACAGGGGCGTGGCTGAACCTGATCAACCTGGTGCCTCTGCTGGGTCTCGACGGAGCGCAGGCAACACACGCCCTCAACCGCGTGCAGCGAGGATTGATCCTAGCGGCGACGATCGTCTGCTACGCGGTACTGCACGAGGGCGTATTTCTCTTCATTGCAGCTGGTATGGCGTGGCGACTCTTCACCGGCGAAGCACCTGAGAAGCCAAGCACGCCGACCATGGTTCGGTTCATGCTGCTGCTGTTGCTTCTTGGAACCCTGATGTGGATCGTTCCGGAGACACACGGAAGGCAGTTCTAGGCCTGGTTTGGCGTGGGTCGCTTGCGGTCCAGTCGATCGAACAGCGGCTTGAGCTCAACGTAGATTGATGTGCCGGGGGCGATCAGGCGCTCGGCGGCGATCCAGACATCGCCAACGCAGAAACGGCCGTGCGGGTCTTGGGGTCGATGATCCAGATTGCCCCGACACCCATTTTGAGATAATCCGCGGCGCGCTCTTGCGTGTCTGCGTAGGAGTCGTCGAGAGAAAGAATTTCGACGATCCAGGATGGGAGCGTCGGTAAGGACATCGGGCTGCGGGCCGTCGCTGACGAGGACGACGTCAGGAATGCTCACGCGCGTTGTTGCGACTCGCGTACGGCACTTGGTGGCGACCATGACGCCCCAGCCAATCTCGTGTTCTCCGATCCAATTCGTCAGCAGAGCCTGAATGCGTGCGGATCCCATCTACCCATGTTTCGCTCGCGCACCTCGCCATCGACGTACTCGCGATCGGGCCCATAGGAGGTGGCTAAGTGCTCTTCGAGGGAGATGAGAGAGGCCAGTGCTATTGGTCGCCAGGGCGCGCTCCGTGGCCCTAGCGTATCACCGCTAGATTTTCAGGTAGCGGCGGCCTTCGATTCGATACGCTCCGCTGACTACCCTCGCGATCGCTTCGGGATAGGCGAGGTGCTCCTGTTCGAGGATGCGGGCGGAGAGCGTGTCGGGGGTATCTTGATCATCAACCGCAACCGCCCGCTGTACGATCACCACGCCATGGTCGACGGCTTCGTCGACGAAGTGGACGGTGCAGCCAGCCACCTTGGCGCCGAAGTCGAGCGCCTGCGTCTGCGCGTCGAGGCCTGGGAAGGCGGGGAGCAGCGAGGGATGCACGTTGAGGATGCAGTTAGGAAAGGCGGCGACGAACTCCGGCGAGATGATGCGCATGTAGCCGGCGAGGCATACGAGGTCTACGCCGTGGTGAGCGAGAGCGGCGATCATCTCTGCATCGTGTTCCGCGCGCTTCTTCCCGGCGGAAGGGATGGCGGCGGCGGTGAGGCCCATCTCGCGGGCGAGCGCCAGGCCGGGAGCGTCTTCCTTGTTCGAGAGGACGACGGCGATCTCGGCATCCTTCAAGATTTCGAGGTGGATGGCGTTCGCGATGGCGAGGAAGTTCGAGCCACGGCCGGAGAGGAGGATGCCCAGGCGTGTCATGGTTTGTCTGTGCCTCGACTTGTGATCCGAAGTAGAGCCGCGGTGACGGCCTCTCGCATTCTAGGCAAATCCAGCTGGATGGTCTTACAGATGACTTCGTCGATTACAAAGTCGTAGCCGTGGCGGAGACGGTTGCCTATTCCGCGAACACTACGCCAATCAATCGTGGGGGCGAGCATCTGCACCCGATTTCCGAGCCGAATAGCCGCTTCGGAGATGATCTGAAGACAACGCTCGGTCGCGGACTTTGTCTTGCGGTCTGCCTGGTGTGAGGCGAAGTCCATGCCCGCGGTAAACCCTTCAACGTGAGCTATGCTCTCCAGGATGTGCTGGGAACAGAGCTTGGGATGGTTAGAAGGCAACGATGGCCTCCGCCAAAGCATGTTCACTTACGCGGGGGCGGAGTGAATCTGCGGAGGAGAGATCGACTTTGCTTCCGAGAAGGTCGTCAAGCTGGTATTCAATCTTGGCCAGAGGAAGCAATGTGAGGGGCTTCGGGTGGTCGAAGTCAGCAAGCAGATCAACATCGGAGGCAGGAGTGTTCTCGCCGCGTGCGACCGAGCCGAAGAGGCGCAGGTGCAGCACGCCGGCGGATTTCAGCTCCGGCTCGTGCTCGCGAAGAATGCCGCGGATCCGCTCCCTTTCCATGTATTTATTTTACCTTTTGATGCTGTGCGCCGTGCGTCATCGCTCCCGCCATGGCGGATGGATCGATGATGCCTTGATCCAATGGGACCGAATGGAATGACCATCAATCGTTGCGGTGGAACTGACCCGACGATGAGTGCGTGGCATCAGTTGTACGTCACCTTCCGCTCGCCGCGAACGATTCTTCCGATGATGCAGTGGCGCTCGTTCGCGCGGTTCAGGATAGCTTTGGTCTTCTTCACGAACTCTGCGGGGATCACGCAGATCAAGCCGATGCCCATGTTGAAGGTGCGCATCATCTCGTCGCGGTCGACGTTGCCGAGCTCGCGCAGATGCTCGAAGAGCGGCGGCACGGTCCACGCGGCAAGATCGACGACTGCGCCCATGCCCTTCGGGATGATGCGGGGGAGATTGTCCGTGATGCCGCCGCCGGTGATGTGTGCCATGCCGCTGACGACCTCTGCAGCGGCCAGCTTCTTGATCACGCCGAGATAGCTGCGGTGGGTACGCATGAGCGCCGCGCCGGTCTTGTCTTTGAGTTCGTTGACGTACTGGTCTGGCCCGTACTTCGCTTCGTCGAAGAGCAGCTTGCGGGCGAGCGAGTAGCCATTCGTATGCAGACCATTCGAAGGCAGGCCAAGCAGCACGTCGCCAATCTGGATGTTTCCGCCGGTGATAATCTTGTCGCGATTGACGGCACCGATGATCGTCCCCGCAAGATCGTACTCGCCATCGCCATAGAAGCCGGGCATCTGCGCAGTCTCTCCACCGATGAGAGCGCAGCCGTTGGCGCGACAGGCTTCGCTGATGCCCTGCACAACCGTCTCGACGATCATGTCTTCGAGCTTGCCGGTGGCCAGGTAGTCGAGAAAGAAGAGCGGCGTTGCACCCTGCACGGCGATGTCGTTCACGCAGTGGTTGACGAGGTCCTGACCCACGGTGTGGTGAATCCCGAGCTCGAACGCGACCTTGAGCTTGGTGCCGACGCCGTCGGTGCTCGACACGAGAACCGGTTGCGGAAACTTCTCGAGGTCGAGCGCGAAGAGGCCGCCAAATCCGCCAATCTCCGAGAGCACCTGCTTGTTGAACGTCTTGCGAGCGAGCATCTTGATGCGCTGCTTGCTCTTCTCGCCGCTGGTGATGTCTACGCCAGCATCCGAGTAGCTGATGGCCGACTTACGGCGTGGCTTGTCGCCAGCATCGTCCTGCGGGGACGGCTTGGTTGGCTCTGAGTGGGCGGGGAGTATCTCGTCCGGCAAGGTCGTACTACCTCTCAAATGTTTTCAGCGCTTTGTGTAACGAGGAGACTCAAGTCTAGCAGGGCGTTCGCCGGAAAGCCGTTAACGTTCGGGCAGAAACCTCCACCGCCTGTTCTTTCATAGGATTTGACGCGCCTGCGTGTCGGTCGCCCGATCCCTGTACCCTGAAGCTATGCCTCGCCCTCTCACGCGCTCCCGTGCCCTGCAGCTTCGTGCCGAATCCTTTCTCCCCGGCGGGGTAGACTCGCCCGTCCGCGCCTTCCGCGCCGTTGGCGGCGATCCGCCGTTTGTGACTCACGCTGAAGGTGCCTACCTCTACGACGCGGACGGCAACAGATACCTCGATATGTTCGGATCATGGGGACCGATGATCCTTGGCCACGCCTTCCCGCCCGCGGTCGAAGCGATTCAGGCCGCCGCCGCTAAGAGCGCCAGCTTCGGAGCCTCGCACGCGGGAGAGGCCGACCTCGCCGAACTCGTCATGGCCTGCTTCCCTTCCGTCGAGCGGCTGCGCTTCGTAAGTTCGGGCACCGAGGCGTGCATGTCGGCCATTCGGCTTGCCCGCGGGTACACCGGCCGCAACTTTGTGATCAAGTTTGAGGGTTGCTATCACGGGCACGCGGATGCCTTGCTAGTAAAAGCCGGATCAGGAGTTGCCACCTTCGGCATTCCCGGATCTGCCGGCGTTCCGGCGGAGACAGCGATGCACACACTGGCGCTTCCCTACAACGACCTCGACGCCGTGCGAGCGGCGTTTGCGCTGCATCCGGGAGAGATCGCCTGCATCATCGTCGAGCCGGTCGTTGGGAACGCAGGAACGATCGTGCCGACTCCCGGCTACCTCGAAGGGCTCCGCACGATTACACATGAGCACGGAGCCCTGCTGATCCTCGACGAGGTGATGACCGGCTTTCGCTTGTCGCTCGGCGGAGCACAGAGCCTCTACGGCATCAAGCCGGACCTGACCACGCTTGGCAAAATTATCGGCGGCGGTCTGCCGTGCGGAGCCTTCGGCGGCCGCGCAGAGATCATGAATTCCCTGGCGCCGCTCGGCCCTGTCTACCAGGCAGGTACGCTCAGCGGTAATCCGCTGGCTATGGCCGCGGGCATTGCTACGCTCAAACACCTGATTGAGCACAAAGAAGAGATCTATTCGCAGCTTGAGAACACTACTGCCGCCTTTGCCAATGGGGTCGCCGCTCTTGCCGAAGACGCTGGCATAACGCTTACGACCAACCGGGTTGGCTCGATGTTTACATGGTTCTTTACAAGCACACAGGTCAAAAATTTCGAAAGCGCGGCCACTTCCGACACCGCTGCCTTCGCGAAGTTCCATCGAGCGATGCTCGACGCCGGAGTGTGGCTGCCGCCTTCGCAATATGAGGCGGCGTTTGTAGGCACCGCCCATGGAGCGACAGAGGTGGCCCTGCTTCTTGACGCTGCCCGCGCGGCCTTCGCCACTGCATAAGGTCGCTTTGCAAGAGCGCAACGAACCCGGCGAACTTATTTTCATCTCGATCGCTTCGTACCGGGACATTCAACTCGTCCCCACTGTTGGGGATTTGCTTGCAAAGGCAGACGTGCCCGCACTGCTCCGCTTCGGCATCTGCTGGCAGCATGGCCCGGAGGAGGGCCGCCCGCATACCTACTGCGGCATATTCATTACGAGGCTTGCTGCCTGCGTGAGGGTGATGTTCGCATCCTCGCTCGTGAACTTCGAGCGCTCGTCGTCCTGGTCGAGCGAAACGCTCTTGAACAGCAGAGCATTTCCATCCAGATGAACGTGGATGGCGGTTAACTGCCAGAGAGAGATCCCTACCTGGGCCTGTTCAAGCGAGAAGGAGCTTCCCTTCTTCAGCTTGCCGAGAAGCCCTCCGCCAAAGGTGACCTCCTGGATGAGATGGCCGCTCATACTGCGGATGCGATGCTGCTGATTGTCAACGATGACGTCGCCAGCCATCCCGCTGAAGACCTTGGCTTCGCGAGTAGGCGGGTGGAAGTTTGGGTCGGGTTCGAAGTGCAGGAAGGTGTCCGTGGGATTGACGTCCGTTTGTGTCCATCGAAAAGCGCCGGGCAGAAGCTTCAACAGGTCATCTATTTGCTTGTTATCGTGTTCGTTCTCGGCAATTTGCTTCTTCTGCGTCTTTGCATCATGCAGGAACTTCTGGATTTCGCCCTGCTGCTCGCCTGTTGCAGGTTTCTGATCATTTCTGATGAGGACGCGATCGACGTTCGCTCCTTGCGTTGCAGCTACCCACTGGACCAGGTGCTCCTTGGGCTTCTTGATCTCTTCGAGATACATCCAGTTCGAATGGTCGTTCTGATTTGCGGTCAGCTCAGTGTTGACGACCTGTTGAATCAGGCTCTGCGGGCTCTGTGAGTATCCGACGGCGCTGCAGAACAGGAAGGCCCAAAGATAACGTGGTGACGATTTGCCCCAAAGCATATCTCGCAGCTCCTGGAATTCAAGGTTAAGAATCAGATATTCGCACAAACAGGGTGCAATACGACTGAATGACTTTGCAATTTCCAAGAATTGTTGAAAAGAGATCCGCTACGCTGAAGTCACTGCGCCTTTCGGTTCCATAAACAGCTTACCAACCACAATGAGCACTACCAGCAGCGCCGCACAGATGGCGAATACCTGCCTTACGCCAATGTATTGCGCCAGCTGCCCGCTGGCCACAAGTCCCAGAATCTGAGCTGTGAAGACGGTCGACATCACGGTTGAACCAACACGTCCCATGAGAGCTGGCGGTGTCTCCTGCTGGATCATCGTCTGTGTGGGGATAATGATTCCCGCAACCGAGAAGCCGATGATAAAGTTTCCGACGATCGTAGACCAGACGAAACCCAGCATCGTGAGCATCGCAAGGCCGGAAGCGATTCCGCCCAGCCCGGAATAAATCAGCACCGTATTCCTGATGCCTTTACCGAACGCATTCAGGGCATTGATGCCAATCAGAATGCCGATGCCAATCATCGCGCTGGCCAGACCGAAGATTTTTGTCGAGCCGTGGAGCGTGTCGCGGACGTAAACCGCGATCAGCGGACCAAAGCACCCGAGCACGAACATTCCCGAAGCCAGCGCGAGGATGACGAAGAGCAGCGCGGCATGATGAACGATGAAGCTGACACCCTGCTTCATGTCGCTCCACACCTTGGCCATCCCTCTTTCTTCTTCACCGGCGGGTGCCTTGTCAGCAGGAGCGAGCACCGCCTCGGCGAGCGTCTCCTTAGGTCGCGCCAGAGTTACCGAAGCGATCAGGCAAGCCGAGGCTGCGAAGCTCGCTGCATCCGCCCAATAGCAACTGGTCGGCCCAAAGCTTGCGACAAGAAACGCTGCTACCGCCGGCCCCGCAATACGAGCAAGAAACATCACCTGCTGCATCAGCGCATTTGCAGCGCGAAGCCCGTGGAGCGGGACAGCCGCGCGGATGGCCACACCCTGCGCCGGGCCGAAGAAGCTCGAAACGACACTGATCGCCGCAAGGACTGCGTAAAAGCCCCAGATGTTGTGGGCCAGCAGCAGTAGAAGACACAGGCCAGCACGCGACAGGTCGCTTGCCACCATCGTTGGCTTGAGCGGCCAGCGGTCGACAAACACGCCGGCGAGAATACCCAGCACGGCGATGGGCAGTTGATAGGCGATCTGTACGCCGGTGATCTGCTGCGGGTTCGCGCGAACGTTGAAGGTGAGGAATCCGATCACCGCGAAGAGGGCAAGGAAGTCGCCGAAGTTCGAGACGATCTGCGCATACCAAAGTCGTCGCATCACCGGAATGCGCAGCACGGCGCCCATGGAAAGAGGTTCGGGAAGGGCGACACTGCCGGTTACGTTCGTGGACATGGCTGGGCTGATTCTAGCTTGACAGCAAGAACGCGAACAGACGCTTCAACGTTTCAGACCCATACTTCAGGCGTAACGAAGCGCATCCCGGCGGTCTTTGCGTCGGCGATTATCGTTCTGGTCGCAGCAATGCCGGGCAGTCTTGGCTGGTCCATTCCGCCGTCATGCAGGAGGATGTTCGAACCGCGCCTGTAAGCCTGGTTTCGCCGGATACCATTTCTCACCTTTTCGACAATCGCTTCGGGCGGCTGCACGCGCCAGTCGTGCGTGATGATGTTCCAGTTGACCGTGGCAAGACCAAGCTCGTTCGCGAGACGCAGGACGACCGGCCGCCGCGCTCCATGGGGCGGACGAAAGAGCTTGACCGGGCGGCCGATTACATCCTCGATGGCAGCATTTGCACCGGCGATCTCGCTGCGAATTCGGTCGGCACTCTTATAGGAGAGCCATGGGTGGGTCATGGTGTGATTGCCGATGCAGTGGCCTGCCGCGGCGATCTCTCGAGCCAGAGTTGGCTGCCTGCGGACGAACTCCCCAATGAGGAAAAAAGTTGCGCGAACCTCACGTTCGGCCAGCACTTCCAGCAGCCCTGGAGTGGCTGCGGGGTTCGGTCCATCATCGTAGGTAAGCGCCAGTTCAGCCGGGTCGTCGCCTGCAATTACGATGCGCCCGAAGAGTTGTGACGTTGGGTAGAGGGCCGCGTAGAACCATGCGCCGACAGCAAGTCCCGCACCGGACGTGATTGCCGCGACACTCTCAGGGCGTGTCAACGAAGTCATCGCTTCCAGTTACTTCGCCTTCTTTAGCAGCGCAAGCACCTCTTCGGCGTGGCCCTCGGGCTTCACCTTGGGATAGATGTGCAGCAGCCGCTGGCCTTCACCGGTGTCCGGCCCGATGATGAGCGTTGTGCGTTCCACGCCCTTTACCAGCTTGCCGTACATGCTCTTCGATTTCAGCAGGTCGTAGCGGTTGATGAGCACCATATCCGGATCTGCCAGCAGCATGTAAGGCAGCTCATACTTCTGCTGGAACTTCTTCTGTGCCTTTACCGTGTCGCGTGAGATGCCGAGCACGACAGCGCCGGCCTTCTGAAGCTTCTCGAAGGTGTCGCGAAAGCCGCATGCTTCAATGGTGCATCCCGGCGTGTCGGCACGCGGATAGAAGAACAACACCACCGGATGCTTCGAGAACTGGCTGAGCGAGACCTTCTCGCCATCCTGGTTTTCGAGCGTAAAGTCTTCTACGAGATCGCCTTCCTGCATGGTCATTCTCCTATTCCTGAAATCGGTGCGGTCAGAGCCGCGATCGTCTTTTCAAGCGATGCCAGGTCTTCCACATTCATCCCCGTCTGCGCGCGGTCGATCTGGCGCAGCAGGCCGTTCAGCACCTTGCCGGGGCCAATCTCAACGAAGTGGGTCGCGCCTTGCTGGATCAGCATCTGCACACACTCGACCCAGCGTACCGCGCCGGTGACCTGGCGGATCAGGCAGTCGCGGGCGTCGGCTTCCCGCGTGATCATGCGAGCATCAACGTTGCAGGCGATCGGGAGTGAGGCATCCTGGAAGGCAACGCCTTCGAGGTGGACCATGAGCCGCTGCTGAGCGGGCGCCATCAGGGCGCAATGAAAGGGGGCACTGACCTTCAGCATCACCGTGCGCTTCGCCCCAGCCTCCTTGCAGAGCGCGGCGGCGCGCTCGACAGCAACGAGGCTGCCGGAGATTACAGTCTGGTCGGGCGAGTTCATATTTGCAGGAGCCACGACCTCGCTGTTTGGCGATTTGACGTGGTCGATAGGGTCTGCGGGATTCGCTGCCGGCGGTTTCGTGAGCTCATCCGATGCGCGGACGCAGCAGTCGTTGATCTGCGGCTCCGGCAGTCCCAGGATTGCGGCCATGGCCCCCTCGCCTGCAGGAACAGCCTCCTGCATGAATCGCCCGCGAAGATGCACGGTGCGTACCGCGTCGGCGAAGCTGAAGGTGCCCGCGGCGACATGCGCGCTGTACTCGCCCAGGGAGTGCCCGGCGGCGAATTCGGGCTTTAGGCCTTGCTCCGCCAAGAGCGGTGTCAGGACGCGCTCCATGGCAACCGAGACGGTCAGGATCGCAGGTTGGGTGTTTTCGGTAAGGTTCAGTTGCTCGGCGGGTCCTTCAAAGCAAAACCGGGAAAGGGGAAAGCCCAGTGCTTCATCGGCCTCGTCGAAGACCGCACGCGCGGCGGGGAAATGTTCATACAGATCGCGGCCCATGCCTACGGTCTGCGAGCCCTGGCCGGGGAAGAGATAGGCCAATCTGATCGCATTCATCGAAGACGATGATACAGGGATTTTGTGACTGCCTGGTGTGTGCAGCCGAGTCACGCCGCGGGGCGAGACTGGTGAGGCCTAAACGCCGATGCCCGAGTCCATGTCGTAGGCGATGTCGCCCGCATGCGCGTAGTTGTCATACGGCGTGCGCCGATTGAACTTATATCGCTGCCGAATCTGATTGCCGACAACCAGACCCAATGCCACGGCACCCAAGCCAGCAGAGACCCAGCCCACCGTCTTGAACAAGGTCGATTCTTTTTCAAACGGGAGCGGGAGGGTCATTGGAATGGCTCTACTCTTTCTGCCAAGAAGGCGGCGGGTTTGTGGGAGTTTCATGGCAAAGATCATAGCTTAGCCCGGAACAACAAGTCAGCAGGTTGGTCGTGCGGCATCATCTCTGGTTAACCCCATCGACCAACTTCAGCCGATAGAGAGTGATCTTCATTCTCAGCGCGTTTCGTCAATCTTTCAATCTGAATTACGAATACATAACCGCGAACGGATTGAGCAATGACCCGATTGGGGAATCAGGTCACGTCAACATGTTCGAATCCGAGCGAGTAGAGCAGTGCGGTCACCGTCGCGCGGGCGTTCTTGCGCGCCGCGTCGAGAATCCCGTCTGAGAGTGCGGCCTGCTGCAGCTGCTGCTGCGCCTTGGCGCGGGTTTCGGACTCGAGATTCTGATCGACCGGGACCAGCAATCCGGTGGTCCGGGCGTAGACCCGCGTGTGCTGGTTATCGAGCGTGGTCACAAAAAGCTGGGAGGCCGGAAGGATGACGTGAATACTTTCACTCCCAGCCTGGCCATCAATCTTTACGTCTTCCGGCTTAAGCTGCGCAAGATCCACCCCGGCGATCGACTGACCATGAACGATCAGCAACAGTTTATCTCCGGCCAGGACATCCGGAAGAACCGGGCTGGTCTTGTCCCCTTCGACAACTGTATCGAGCGAATAGACCACCGTCTCCAGCCGGCTGAGCCGCTGGATCTTTTCCACGACCGCGGGCACCGAGGTATCAAAGCTCGTATGGCGGCCATCAATCAGCGCAGCGATCCTCGCCATCGGCCCGGTGGTCGCATGGCGGATGAACAACGCCAACGCTGCTGCGCCGAGAAGGAGGGCGAAGAGAAACGCGAAGAATCCTCCAGAAGACCGGCGACCGGAGTTGTATTGCGTCGTCATAAGGGTTTAGATGCAGTCGGGTTTCGATGCAGCCGGTTTCAGCTTACGCGAGATCGCTCTTCCCCGGTGCATCGCACCGCAGCGTGATCATTTCAGATAGGTTTCGAACTGGTAAAGGATGCGGTTGAAGAGCTCGTTGCGCGACTCTTTGCCTGCGATCGAGTGCGTCTTTCGCGGGAAGAGCTGGAGGTCGTAGGGGACGCCCGCTTCGATGAGCGGCTGTAAGAACTGGATTGTATTGCTGATGTGGACATTGTCGTCGCCCGTGCCGTGAGCGATCAGAACGTGGCCCTTTAGGCTCTTTGCGGCGAGCACGTCGGAACCAGCGTCATAGACGCCTTGATTTGCGGACGGAAGCCCGAGATACCGCTCCGTGTAGATCGAATCGTAGTTGCGGAAGTCGGTGACAGGAGCGACCGCCACTCCCGCCTTGATGCGATCGGTATGGGTCAAGGCATAGAGCGTGAAGCTGCCGCCCCAACTCCAACCCCACCAGCCGATCCGCTTTGCATCGAGCAGAGGAAACTTCGCCAGCGTCTGGTCGAGCGCCGCCATCTGATCGGAGAACTGCACCGGCCCGAAATTACGGTAGCTGGCCTGCTGAAAGTCGCGCCCCCGGCCGCCCATACCGCGATTGTCTACATCGAGGACGGCGAAACCGTGCTGCGCGAGCACTTCGTTGAAGAGATTCCCACCAGCCCAGTTGTTGCGGACGCCCGCTGTCGGCAAAGGGCCGCCGTAGGGATTCAGGATTAGTGGTGTGCTGCCCGCTGCGGCATCAGAAGGCATCGTCAACCGGCCATAAAGCGGTGTCCTGCCGTCCGCGGCGAGGAGAGTCACCACGCTGCTTTTCACGCCGTCAGCGGCCGCGATCGGTTTCGACTTCCAGAAGACGCCGCAGCTTCCAGCAGAGGCCACAGGACACACTTCTGCGACCGGTGCGGTCGACATGCTGCTGAACACATCGCTGAAGTGCTGCTCGTCCGGCGACAGCAGCACTTCGTGAACGCCGTTCCCACTCGTGATCTTCTGCTTCGCTGTCCCATCCACGCGAATCGACCACAGGTTGTTTTCAAGCGCAGTCCCCTCGTTCGAGGTGAAGAAGAGCTTGTCTGCCTTGCCGTCATATCCATCGACGCCTTCCACCTCGAAGTCTCCGCTGGTCAACTGCCGCAGCAACTTCGCTTCGGAGTCGAGCGGGTGCTTCTCGTCGAATTCGTAGAGGTACAGGTGCGTGTGACCATCTCTCCAGCTGCTGGCGACAAAACGGCCGTGCCCGAGGAACGTGACATCGTAGTTTTCGTCGAGGTATTTGGAGTCTGTGTTGCTATAGACGAGCCGCGATTTACCGGTGTGTGCGTCTGCGAAGTAGACATTTTCGTGCGTGTTGTCTCGCGTGAGCACTTCAATATAAATAGTAGAAGCATCTACCCAGCCGAAGCGTGGAACCGAATCGTTCCCTGCGCTGAACGGCACCTCAATAAACCTGGTCGCGCCGCCCTTTGCCGGGACGATCCCGACTCGCACCGCCGGATTCGGGTCGCCGGGCTGCGGATAGCGCTGCATATCGACACCGGTATGCGTCGGGATCCAGTCGTTGATGGGGAACTGGGGGACCTTTTCTTCGTTCATCTGGAGATAGGCAAGGGCGGAGGAATCCGGTGACCAGAAGTAGTTGCTGCGCACGTCGAGCTCTTCCAGGTAAATCCAGTCGACCTCGCCGTTCAGCATCGCATCGCTACCATTGGAAGTGAGTGCCGTCTCCTTCGTGCTGCTGGCGACAGGATGGACGTAAAGGTTGTGGTCACGGAGATAGGAGACCAACTTTGCATCCGGGGAAAACTTCGCGTCGCTGCCCGAACCTGCACCCGTATCTACGATCATCGATCCCTTGCCGTCGGCGATCGCGTAGAGCCAGAGCCGCCCACCCTTGTCGAGCAGCAGATGATTGGAATCATCCGCCCAAAGAAAGCTTGACATCTTGTACCGCGCGCGGTGGTCCTTATCCTTCTCGTTTATGCTGTCGGAGGTCAGTGCGGCAAGTTGAGCGCTGGTCGCCAAGACGCTTGCCTTGCCCGTCGCGGCGTCGATCTGGACGATGTCGCCGGCTGCGCCTGTAACGCTGGAATCAGTCGCCAGGAAGGTGAGGCGTTTTCCGTCCGGGCTCCAACTGCCACCCTGAGGAACTGTGCCGGTCGGATCGCTGTTAGCAAATTCGACGGTACGCCTAGCCGTATGCTGCGCAAGACACCCGGTTGCACAGAGAGAGATCAGAAGGGAGAATCGAAGAAACTGGCGCATAGGAGTACGTTGAGTCTATCGTGCGCATGTACAAAACGCTTTCTCCAGTCCGCCCTCCCAGCCATAAATATGGTAGGTTCTGTTTTATGAGGACGACCGTAGACATTCCCGATGAGACATACCGGCTTCTGAAAATGCGGGCTGCAGAAGAAGGTCTCTCAGTGAAAGAACTCCTGCTTCGAGGATCAGAGTTAGTGCTGCGTGAACCATTGCAAAAGAACGTAAAAAGGCTAAAGTCACCCATCCTGAATAATGGTGAACCCGGATCGCTGAAGTTAAACAATGAACAGATCTATGACCTCATCGGTTTTCCCTGATCTCAACGTATGGATCGCTCTTACGATAAAGGCACATGAGCACCACACAGTTGCGTGGGATTGGTATCAATCGTTGCAGCCCGCACGAACTTTGGCGTTCTGTAGAGTTACGCAGCTTGGCTTTCTCCGATTGATCACCACAGAGGCTGTCGCTAAGCATGAGACGCTCAATCAAAAGGGCGCCTGGGCCGCGTTCGATCAATGGATTGGAAAGGGCGGCGCGGTTTATATCAACGAGCCGCTCGGTTTAGACATTGAACTTAGAGAGCTGACCGGTCAAGTGATCCCAGCGCCTAAAGAGTGGTCGGACTCATACCTTGCAGCATTTGCCAGAGCCGCCTCAATGGAAGTGGTGACCTTTGATCGAGCGCTCAGCAGAAAAGCAACGCGGCCAATCTTGCTCGGCAGACCTTAAGGAGTTCCATTTTCGTACCTACGCTTTCGCAGCAGGAACAGCTAAATGCGGTGTTTCACCTTCGGTGATCAGCGGCCGCCGGTTTGCGTAGCTCGCAGCGACAAACTGCCGGAAGAGCGGATGCGGCTCGAGCGGCTTGGATTTGAATTCGGGGTGAAACTGGCAACCGAGGAAGAACGGGTGGCCGGGGATCTCCACGATTTCGACGTACGTCGCATCAGGAGTGGTTCCGGTCAGCCGCAGACCGCCGCCCACCAGCAGCGCTTCATATTCGCGATTGAACTCGTAGCGATGGCGATGACGCTCGCTGATCTCGGTGGTCCCGTAAGCCCTGGCCGCGAGCGAGTCCGCCTCCATGACGCAGGTCCAGGCGCCGAGACGCATGGTGCCGCCCATCTCTTCCACTCCGGTCAGTTCGCGCAGTTTGTAGATGATGCGATGCGGCGTCGAGGGGTCGAACTCGCCCGAGTTCGCCTGGCTGAGACCGCAGACGTTGCGCGCGAACTCGATGCAGGCCGTCTGCATGCCGAGACAGATGCCGAAGTAGGGTACCTGGTTCTCGCGGGCATACCGAATCGCGTTGAGCATGCCTTCGATCCCACGCTTGCCGAAGCCGCCCGGGACGAGGATCCCATCGACACCGGCAAGCTGCGACTCATAGTCGTGATTCGGTTTTCCGTCGATGTCTTTGGTCTCGAGGCCCTCGGCTTCGATCCAGGTAACGCGCAGCTTTAGATTGTGCGAGAGTGCGCCGTGCACCAGCGCTTCCTTCAGCGACTTGTAGCTGTCTTCATATTCGACATATTTGCCGACGATGGCGATCTCTACCTCACCCTCAGGGTTGTAGGCACGGCGGACGATGTCTTTCCATTTGCTCAGGTCGGGCTCTTTGGCGTCGATCTTCAGATACTTCAGCACCAGCGCATCGACGTGTTCATTCGCGAAGGTGAGCGGCACCTCATAGATGCTGTCGACGTCGCGCGCTGCGATTACGGCCGGTTCTTCGACATTGCAGAAGAGAGCAATCTTTGCCCGCATCTCACGCGGCACAGCGCGGTCCGAACGACAGAGCAGGATGTCCGGCTGGATTCCAATCGACAGCATCTCCTTGACCGAGTGCTGCGTCGGCTTGGTCTTCAGTTCCTGCGCTGCGGCGATCCAGGGGATCAGCGTGACGTGGACAAAGCAGGTATTCTCCCTGCCTAAATCTTGTCTCATCTGTCTGATCGCTTCAAGAAACGGAAGCGACTCGATATCGCCGACAGTGCCGCCGATCTCGACAATCGCAACTTCGCAGTCTGCGCCGATCTTCCGCATGGCATTTTTGATCTCATTGGTGACGTGCGGGATGACCTGGACAGTCTTACCGAGATAGTCGCCGCGGCGTTCCTTGGTGATGATCTGCTCATAGATCCGCCCTGTGGTCAGATTGTTGTCGCGGGTCAGCTTCGCGTGGGTGAACCGCTCGTAGTGGCCAAGATCCAAGTCAGTTTCAGCGCCATCATCGGTAACGAAGACCTCGCCATGCTGAAAGGGCGACATCGTGCCCGGATCGACATTGAGATACGGATCAAACTTCATCAGGTTGACCTTGATGCCACGGGCCTCAAGCAGGCAGCCAATCGATGCTGCCGCGAGTCCCTTACCGAGGGAAGACACGACTCCGCCCGTTACAAAGATGTACTTTGCAGACATGTCCGCGACCTCATAATTTTCAGGAAAAGTTTGTGCAGGGTAGGCACTCCTAAGTATGGCAGGATGAAGCCGCCCGCGCAATGAGCAAAGCGCTCCTGAAGTGATTGCCGGCACTGAATCCCCAGGCCCAAATAATTCCGCTATGCTTGCTGCATTCGGCGTGGCAGCTACGGAGGAGACGCCTTGAGCGGAGTAACTGCAGCAAAGACCAGTTCGGCGTTGGACCGCCGGGCGCTTGGCTGGATCGATGCGCTCTCGCTCAGGTTTGGACGCCCTGCCGCTCTTCCGCCGCACCTGGCCACTGGCCTGCGGGGCGAGGAGGAGGCCTTTTTCTTTCTGAAGGAACGCGGCTACGTCGTCGTCGCCCGCCGGTGGAAGACGCCGAAGGTCGCGGGCGACGTTGATCTCATAGCCTGGGATGGCGATACGCTTTGTTTCATCGAGGTTAAGACCCGGACACACCGCAATAACGTGCCTGCTGAGTTCGCCGTCGATCAGCAGAAACAGAAGACGCTGCGATCAATGGCCAGCATCTTTCGCAAGCATCTCCCGCAAGCTACGCGGAGGCAAACGCTGCTCCGCTTCGATGTTGTCTCGGTTTACCTCGTCGATCAGGTTGCCGATACACCCCCGCAGATCGAACACTTTCCCGGCGCATTCTGAAACCAGCCTGGCTGAACGATGCTCCTGCAGCCCGTGGCGAGTGCCGGGAAACAGATTACAGGGCAGCGGTGTCTAATGAAGCTGAGGACCGAGTAAATGACCCTGTTGAACGCCCCGACATACGATGCACGCCGCGAAAACCTGAAGCGTAACCTGTTGATCGGCACATCTGTAGTCGTCCTTGTTGCGGGAGTGCTGGCTATGCTTGGCTATGTCCTGGGGCACGGCTGGTTTTTTTCCAATTTGCCCGTCGAGCACAAGGTGAGCGTCTTCATGCAGACGGTCCAGGATGGCGACTATCCCAAGGCATATGGCCTATGGCAGAACGACCCTGAATGGCAGCAGCATCCTCAGAAATACGACTACAAACTGCAGCGCTTTACGGAAGACTGGACCACGGCCAGTGACTGGGGTGGCCCGGTGAAGAGCTACCATATCGATGTCTCGAAACGAGACAACACGGGCGTCGTGGTCGCCGTGAAGATCAACGGCAAGAAGAAATTTTTCATCAAATATGAGAGGGCTGACGGTACGCTTTCTTACTTCCCAAACGAGATCTCCTACTGACCCGCCTCAGCCTAAAGAGCATTCTCTGACGTGGCAGTCTTCTCATGAGAGAGAGCGAAGATCAACGCGTCGTAGCACTCCGCGTCGAGCTTATGCGGAATGTCTTTCGTCATGATCGCGGAGACCTGAGAGAGATCCAGGCTCACGCGGTAGGGCCGCTCTTCTGAAAGTGCTGCGTACACGTCGGCGACCGCGATGATGCGTGCCTCAGGGCTTAGATCGCTCGCTACCAGCTTGTTCGGGTAGCCGGTGCCATCAAGCTTCTCATGATGGGCTCCCGCGATGACGGACATCTCACGGAAGGCCGGGATACGGGCAAGGATCTGCTGAGTGAGTGCGGGATGCTCCTTGACAACCATGAACTCTTCGTTCGTCAGTTTGCCGGGTTTATCGAGGATCGAGTTCGGCACGCGCAGTTTGCCAAGGTCGTGCAGCAACGCGGCACGATGGACCATCTGCATCCTCTCCTCGGAGTAGCCGAGCACGATGGCGATCGCGTCCGCGGCCTCAGCCACGCCGCGCGAATGCCTGCTGGTGAAAGGGGACTTGGCGTCTACAACATCCGAGAACGCTTCGCAGACGCGGTCGATCTGCTCGGCGCCGAGTTCAAGACTTTCAACTGGTTCAAGCGCGAGAACAGCAGCACGTACCTGGGCTTCCGGTATGGAGGCGAGGCAGTCCGTCCAGAGCGACTGATCTGTATGCAGCGACACTGCGACAAGAACAAGTTCAGGGTCGAACCACCTGCCGCTACGCTCGATCAAAACCGCGATTGCGTTCTCGGGAGAGGTCTCCGACGCAAAGACATCCAGATGCTGCGCGATACAGGAGATGCGAGCGAGAAGTGAGATAGTTTCGCCGGTCAGGCGATGGGGATAGCCGCTTCCGTTCCAGTGTTCGTCGAGACTGAAGACCGCCTGTGCCGTCTCTTCCCGGAGACCGATCTTGCGAATGATGCTTGCGCCGCGGTCGCACCGGAGGCCAATCATCTCGGCATTATTTGAGTGCTGGGTTGCGCCGATCTTGGCAATGCGGGCGAGACGCTCGGCAAAGTTGCCTTCTGGAAGCACCGTACCCCAAAGAAGCTTCAGGGTCGAGAGCGATGGCTTGTTGGGCTGTGTCCAGTCTTCCAGCTTTACACCAGCCTTGATCGCGCGGTCATCGCCGCCGACGATCTGGCACATTCGCGCAGCGTTACTGCTGCAGCCGACATCTTTCAGAAGAAGTGCGTAGTAAAGATCGTTAAGTTCGTCGTGCGAGAGGCCGGCATGTCGCGCGATCCGCATTCCGAGGATGCAGCTTCTCAGTGCGTGGCCGGGGACGGCGCCTTCTGTAAGGTCAAGCGCGAAGGAAAGCGCGGAGATAATCTCCGGCATCCGAAGGACGATTCGACCGGTGACTTCGGCTGGCTCCAACTCTGGCGCGACCCCTGCGGACAAGGCAAGTCCTGTTCCGGTCATCAAGCCTGTATCGGCATAACGACGCTTTCCATGAGATCTGAGATCGACCTACCCCGGGGACAAATGGTGGGCCCACCAGGACTTGAACCTGGAACCAGCGGATTATGAGTCCGATGCTCTAACCAATTGAGCTATAGGCCCGTTTGGCGATTCTACATTGTGGCCTGCCGCGGGTTGCAATGGCGATACGACTTTCGAACCACGCCTCCTCCCTCCGGGATAGATTAGCTACTTCTCGCCAGCGGAGCCGGGAGTGATGTTGGCGTCCTCGGGGGCAGAGGGGTTGAGGTGGCCGGTGCCGTTCTCCGGGGTTGAGGACTTCACGTCGGTCTTGCCTGGTCCGGCGGTGGCGGGGTTCTCGGCCTTTGCGCCCGAGGGGGTTGCTCCGACCTTCTGTGGGGCAGGTTCATGCGCGGGATGCTGGATGTCTTCGTTAGGCATAGATTCTCCTTGTGCTCAACGGGTTAGGAGTCGGTGGTGCGCTGTGCCGTTGCTCTGGCGACTAGAATCGTCCGATGAGCACAGACAAGCGGAGGGCACTGTTCCTGGATCGCGATGGGGTGATCAATGAGGAAACTGGCTACCTGTCGCGCAAGGAGGAAGTGCGATTCGTGGAGGGGATCTTCTCCTTGTGCCGGACGGCGCGCAGCCTCGGCTACCTGATCTTCGTGGTGACCAACCAAGCGGGCATCGGGCGCGGACTCTACTCCGAGGAGAACTTCCAGACGCTGATGGCGTGGATGCGGGAGGAGTTTGCGCGGGAGGGGGCGGCGATCGATGCGGTGTACCACTCGCCCTACCATCCTGAGCACGGGTTGGGCGCGTACAAGCGGGAGCATGAGGACCGCAAGCCGGGAATTGGCATGTTGCGGCGCGCTGAAGCTGAATTTGGGGTGGCGCTGACGAAGTCGGTGATGGTGGGCGACCGCTGTACGGACATCGCGGCCGCCAACGCGGCAGGTTTGAGGCAGGCGTTCCTGATCGGCGCAGCGGCGGATTGTCCGGGTCAGTATCTTCCGATTGCTTCGCTGGCCGGGGTCGAGGCCTGGTTAAAGAGCGAGGTCTAGCGCAACGGCTTCGGGCAGGTCGGCATCCTGGAGCAGGGCTCCGATTGCGTCCTTCCCGCTGACGAGGGGCGGGCCGTCGATCAGGTCCAGTGGCCACGCGATGTTGACAGTGGGATCATTCCAGACGAGGCAGCGCTCACCCTGCGGGTGGTAGACGTCGGTAGTTTTGTAGAGGACTTCGGCGGTGTCCGAGAGGACAAGGAAGCCGTGGGCGAAGCCTTCCGGGATCCAGATCATCTCAAGCGGATCGGTCGGGGCGAGGCGCTTGAGGTGCACGCCGACGTACTTGCCGAACTGCGGGGACTTGGGGCGGAGGTCGACGGCGACATCCCAGATGTGGCCGGAGAGGACGCGGAGGAGCTTGCCCTGGGGCTTGCCGAGCTGGTAATGGAGGCCGCGAAGGACTCCCTTGCTCGAGAACGACTGGTTGTCCTGGACGAAGTTGTGAGCGACCCCGGCGCCTGTGAAGGTGACACGGCTGAAGACCTCGGCGAACCATCCACGGTCGTCGCCAAAGATGCGAGGACGGAGAAGTTTTACATCGTTCAGGGCGGTATCGATAACCTGCATGAAGCAATTGTAGAGGCAGACGGGAAGGCCGGACAGTAATTTCTGGCGGAAAACCGGGTACCCCCCTCCCTCCCTTTTTTGGCCAAAGTATTCAAAAAATGTGGCTTAGGTCCGGACTTCCATTCGAGTATGCCGAGGCAGTGCGGCTTTCCGAGGCGTTCTGGAGCGTGTGTTTTGTCAAGCGGCTTCGATCTTAGATAGAGGAGGCGACACGGCGGAAGAAGGCAAAGAGCGGATCTTCCGTCTGCCGCTAAGGATGACAAGGGTTGGGGTGGAGGATGAGGGGAGTGCGATGCATTGGAGTGCATCTGCGCTGAAGGCGAAATGCGGGGGTAGCGTCGCTTCGCGTCGAGAGGACTTTCCTTGGCGCTACGGCTTTTAGATGAGGCATTGTGAATTTACGGCCGGTCGTAAGGCGGCAGGCGTTCTGCTAGAGTTCGGGCTGTGGCGATGGAAGACATGCGGGCGGTGCTGCGGAGGTCGTTGGGCCGAAGCCTTCATGCGCTCGGCGAGGCTGACCGGTTGTCGGCGGCGTGGCCGGTGGCTTGCGGGAGAGCGATGGCGGTGCATGGCGAGGTGGTGGGGTTTTTTGAAGGCACTGTGACAGTTGCCGTCTCTGATTCGGCATGGCTGTCGCAGATGATGTCGATGCGGTCCATCCTTCAGAACGAGATGGCGCGGATCGCCCGGGTAAAGGTCACCGCGATACACTTTGAGATGAAGAAGAGGTAGCGGGGATGGCTGAGACTGTAGAAGTAACGCTGGATGAGGTGCGCCATGTTGCGGAGCTCGCGAATCTTGAATTGACCGCTGCGGAACTGCCTCGTATGCAGCACGATCTCAATGCCGTACTGGGGTACATCGGGCAGTTGAATGAACTGGATACGGCGGGTGTTCCAGCTATGGCGCAGGTCGGGGAGATGCTCGGGAACGAAGTTCATCAGTTTGGCGAGACGCTGCGGCAGGATGCGGTTCGACCGTCGCTGGATCGTGCGGCGGTGATGGCGAGTGCACCGGAGACGGATGGCAAGTTTTTCAAGGTGCCGAAGGTGATTGAACGGTAGTTGTTCATTCTTGGTTTTCAGTTGTGAGTTAAGAAGAAGAGGAGCGAATCGAGGCAAAAAATTTGAAGAGTTTCGGCGATCAGAGCTTCGTCGAGATCCTTCGCTTCGCTCAGGATGACGGCTCGTAACCGGTAAGTGACTTATGGAACGCGAAGGTTCGCGCGGGCACCGCAGCGAGTGAGTGGGGGAAGGGCAAGATGAGTTCAGCAACAGAAGTAGAGACAGCGAAGACGATCGAGCAGGTTCGCAGCGGGATTGAGGAGCGGTCGACGACTGCGACCGCGATTGCAGACGAGCACTTTGCGAGGATCGCGGCGGAAGACGGCCCTTCAGGCAAGGGCATCAACAGTTTCCTCGCGCTGAGCCGGGAGCGGGCGATGGCGAAGGCGGCGAAGATCGACGACCTGGCCGCGTTGGGTGACCCGCTGCCACCGTTGGCGGGCGTGCCGGTAGGAATCAAGGACGTGCTGGCGATGCAGGACAGCCCGGCGACTGCGGGATCAAAGATTCTTGCAGGGTATATGCCGCCTTACGATGCGACGGCGGTGAAGAAGCTCGAGGCGGCAGGAGCGGTGCTGCTGGGCAAGCTGAATTGCGACGAGTTTGCGATGGGGTCGTCGAATGAGAACTCGGCTTATGGGGCTGTGAGAAATCCAAGGGCCTTGGATCGGGTTCCGGGTGGGTCTAGCGGAGGTTCGGCGGCGGCGGTGGCGGCAGGGTTTACCGTGGCTTCGCTGGGCACGGATACCGGCGGGTCGATTCGGCAGCCTGCGGCTTTCTGCGGAGTGGTTGGCGTTCTGCCGACGTACGGAAGGGTGAGCCGGTATGGATTGATTGCGTTTGCTTCATCGCTGGACCGGGTGGGCCCGTTTACGAATTCGGTGAAGGATGCTGCGACGGTGTTGGGAGTTCTCGCGGGACCAGACTCTCTGGATGCGACGTCTTCCGACCGGCCAGTGGATGAGTACGTCGCGGCGCTCTCGAAGCCGGTTGCAGGATTGAAGGTGGGAGTGCCGGCGGAGTACTTCGGCGAGGGGCTCGATCCGGAGGTAAGGGCGGCGGTCGAGAAGACGCTTGCCGGGCTCGAAGCGGCGGGATGTGTGATCACGCCAGTGCATCTGCCGCACACGAAGTACGCCGTGCCAACCTACTATGTGATTGCGACGGCAGAGGCTTCGTCGAACCTTTCGCGATTCGATGGGGTGCGCTTTGGATTGCGGTCGGAGGAAGCGAAGACGCTTTCAGCGATGTATAAGAAAACGCGCGATGAGGGCTTCGGGGCCGAGGTCAAGCGACGGATCCTGCTCGGAACGTATGTGCTGAGCGCCGGGTACTACGACGCGTATTACAAGAAGGCGCAGCAGGTTCGGGCGCTGATTACGCGGGATTTTCTGGAAGCGTTCGCGAAGGTGGATGTGATCGTCGGGCCGATGACGCCGACGGCGGCGTTCAAGATCGGGGAGAAGGCTGACGATCCGATGGAGATGTACCTCGCAGATATTTATTCGGTTGCGGCGAGTCTGGCGGGGATCTGTGGCGTGTCGGTTCCGTGCGGGACGACGACGGACGGGCTGCCGATCGGGGCGCAGATTATGGGCAAACACTTCGATGAAGCGACGATGTTGCGGGTCGGAGCGGCAGTGGAAGCATCTCAGGCTAAATGAGCACAAGCAATCCACGCCTCTGGTGGCAAGACGGTGTCGTCTATCAGATCTACCCGCGCTCGTTTCAAGACTCGAACGGCGACGGCATCGGCGACCTTCCGGGGATCGAGGCGCGGTCGGACCATCTCGTGTCGCTGGGTGTGGATGCGCTTTGGATTTCGCCGTTTTATCCCTCGCCGATGGCAGACTTCGGCTACGACGTGGCCGACTACTGCGGCGTCGATCCGATGTTTGGGACGCTGGCGGATTTCGACAAGCTGATCGCGTCGGCTCACGCGAAGAGGTTAAAGCTGATCCTGGATTTTGTGCCGAACCATACTTCGAATCAACATACGTGGTTTCTGGAGTCGCGTTCGTCGCGCAGCAACCCGAAGCGGGACTGGTATCTATGGCGCGATGCCAAAGCCGATGGTGGCCTTCCGAACAACTGGATGAGCAACTTCGGCGGACCGGGGTGGACGTGGGACGAGACGACGAAGCAGTTCTACTATCATTCCTTTCTGAAGGAGCAGCCGGACCTGAACTGGCATCATCCTGAGGTCCGCGCGGCAATGTATGCGGCGATGCGGTTCTGGCTGGATAAAGGTGTCGATGGCTTCCGCATGGATGTGCTCTGGCTGCTGATCAAGGACCCGGAGTTTCGTGACAACCTGCCGAATCCGGAATGGACGCCGGGAGCGTCGAGCTTCTGGAGCGTGCTGCCCACCTATACGGCGGACCAGCCGGAGACGCATGTGATCGTTCGCGAGATGCGGGCGGTGCTTAATACGTACGACGAGCGGGTGCTGATTGGGGAGATCTACCTGCCGCTGCCGGAGCTGGTGCGGTACTACGGTGTGGCGGAGAACGGGCAGCTTGATGGCGCGCAGATGCCGTTCAACTTCAAGCTCATTCAAACCGACTGGAATGCGGACAAGATCGCCGCGCTGATCCATGAGTATGAAGGCGTTCTGCCGCAGGGAGCGTGGCCGAACTGGGTGATGGGCAATCACGACCAGCCAAGGATTGCGTCGCGGATTGGAACGGACCGGGCGCGGGCGGCTGCGATGTTGCTGCTGACGCTGCGCGGGACACCGACGATCTACTACGGCGAAGAGATTGGGATGGTAAACGGCAAGATTCCTCCGGAGCTGGTGCAGGATCCGGCAGAGAAGAACCAGCCTGGGATCGGGATGGGGCGGGACCCAGAACGCACGCCGATGCTTTGGGATTCAGGAGCGAACGCCGGGTTTACGGCCGGGACACCTTGGCTGCCGGTGAATGCAGGGTTCGAGGGGATGAATGTGGCGAGTGAGTCTGCTGATGAGCGGTCGATGCTGGCGCTTTACCGGCGGCTGCTGGAGCTGCGCCGGGAGCATGCGGCGCTTCATTCGGGGGAGATCCATGATGTTCGATCGAAGCGGGGAGTGCTCGCGTATACGAGGACATTTCCGGGGTCCGGCGACAGATTCCAGGTGCTGCTGAACCTTACCCATGACGTGCAGACGGTGAGCTGCGACCAGGGGCGGATCGTGTTGACGACGATTATGGATGGAGCGGGGTCGCCGGTGGGTGGGCCGGTGGTGATTGAAGCTGGCGAGGGGCTGCTGATCGCTCTCGATTGAGGGTGCGAGATTTTGTGACACGGTCGTAGCTCTTCCTGCACTAACTGGAAGACCCGGTGCGCCTTAATCGCTGCCCGGCAGGAAGAGAGCGATGGCTTCAACATTTCTTGTCACGGATGCCGCATCACTGAAGCGAGTCTTATGGCTTGGGCGGGGGAGCCGGGTTTTGATCAGTTGGCCGCATCTGGCGCAGATGGATCGCAGGAGACTGCAGGAGCGGATGAATCGGCTGCTGGGCGAGTCGGGTTTTGGACTTGGGCTTGCCGCTTTGGTTGCGGGGCTGGCGTGGTCGATCCTCTGGGCCGGCGGCAACTGGGAGTTCTCCGTTGCACACTGGCTTCCGACGATCGGGCTGTGCGCGGCTGCTTGCCTGTTTGCAGGCGGCCTCGGTCGAACAATCGGATTTCTGTCCGCGCGATGGCGACTGGCCCGGCTGATCGCGTCAACTCTATCGGCGGGCAACACTCTCAGCGAAGCTGCCAACGGCATTGCGGGCCAAAGGGCGAGGCTTCTTTCCCAGAAACGCCTGGCGCAATAAGGCATAGCTTGAGCAGCGCATGGTTTAATAGCCGCCGGAGTCGCGGATCCGTTCCTTGTTAGCCACCACCAGCTTGAGGAAGTCGCGCTGGATGGGGCCTTCGTTTTCGGGGTTCCAGGCGACCGAGATGCCGATGTCTGTGGTCCCAGGAGCGAGTGAAGCGAAGACGACGCCGGCGGGTCGCAGGTGACGTGCGCCGGAGGGGACCATTGCGATTCCTTCACCGGATTCGACCAACGTAAGAACTCCGGACCAGGTTGAAGACGTGTTGACGATGTGCGGAGAGTAGCCGGCGCGGGTACAAAGTCCGATGATGCTGTCGAAGAGAGCAGGGGTGGCGCTGCGTTCGCAGAGGACGAAGGGTTCGGCGACGAGGGAGGAGATCTGGACGGGGTCTTCATTCGCGAGTGGATGGTCGACCGGTAGCGCGACGACGACTGGGTCTCGATAGAGCAGCTCGGCACGAAGGCTGCGGTCAAAGGGCGGCTCCAGCGGACGCGTGAAGCCAATGTCAATCTTGCCGGCCAGGAGAGCGTCCATTTGCGTCCAGGTGTGCATCTCGTAGAGCGAGAGTCGAACCTGTGGGTAGAGCTTTCGATATTCGCGGATTATGCGGGCGAAGAAACCGCTCGCGCCCCAGGGAAAGAAGCCGATGGCGAGGGTGCCGACTTCACCTTTCAGAGCGAGCCGCGTGAGGTCGATGGCGCGTTGCGATGCGAGCAGAGTCTTGCGGGCTTCGGCAAGAAAAAGCTCGCCTTGCGGTGTCAGCCGGGCGCGTCTTTGGGTACGATCAAGAAGAGCACCGCCGATCTCATGTTCGAGATCGGCGATCTGTTCGCTGATGGCAGACTGGGAGATATGAAGCTCCCTGCTAGCCTTGCTGAACGTGCCTGAGTCGGCGACAGCGCAGAAGTAGCGTAAGTGTCTTAGTTCGATGGCTAGGCCCCCAGGTGCAGCATACATCGGCATTTCCGATTGGTGGGTTCGGAACAAACTGCGAAACCAATCAATCTTCCAGAGTGTCTATTGTCTATATAGGTTGTTAGAAAGTCTTCCCTAGAGGCATATCTTCGATGTGGATTGTTCGAATCGCCCTAACGCGGCCTTATACCTTCATCGTCCTGGCGATTCTGATCCTTATTGCGTCACCCGTGGTCATCCTGGGGACGCCGACCGACATCTTTCCAAGCATCAACATTCCGGTCATCTCGATTGCGTGGCAATATACGGGGCTGAATCCCGAGGAGCTTGAAGGCCGGTTGACGACGCCTTATGAGAAAGTGCTGACGACGCTGGTGGATAACATCCAGCATATTGAGTCGACGACCTTTGCGGGCCAGACGATCATCAAGGTCTATCTGCAGCAGGGGGCGAGCGTCGACACGGCGAACTCGCAGGTGTCGAGCGCGTCGGAGTTCATTCTGCGAAGTCTTCCTCCGGGGACGCTGCCGCCGCAGATCATCAACTTTTCGGCGTCGAGCGTTCCGATTGTGCAGATCGGGCTTTCGGGTAAGGGACTTACCGAGCAGCAGCTAAACGACTATGGGCTGAACTTTGTTCGCACACAGCTTGTGACCGTGCCCGGCGCTGTTATCCCGAGCGTCTACGGCGGGAAACAGCGCACCATCGTCATTAACATGGACCCGAAGAAGCTGCAGTCCAAGGGCCTGGCGCCGAGCGATGTTCTGAATGCGCTGGCACAGCAGAACGTCACCCAGCCTGGCGGCACGGCAAAGGTGGGCGGGGATGAGTACGACATTCACATCAACTCCTCGCCGGCGACGCTTGAGGGTCTGGCCAATCTTCCAGTGAAGCAGGTAAACGGGTCGACAATTTACCTGCGCGACATCGGATCTGTGGCCGACGGCTCGATTCCGCAGACGAACATTGTGCGTCAGGACGGGCACCGTGGCGTGCTGGCGGTGGTGCTGAAATCGGGTACGGCGTCGACACTTTCCGTAGTGGCGGGCGTCAAGGCGCTGCTGCCGCGCATCGCGCAGACTCTGCCGCCGGAGTTGAAGATGACGCCGATCGGCGACCAGTCCGTCTTCGTGAAGGGATCCGTGCAGGGTGTCATCCGTGAGGCGATCATTGCGGCAGTTCTGACCGGACTGATGATCCTGCTATTCCTGGGAAGCTGGCGCAGCACGGTCATCATTGCGGTGTCGATTCCGCTGTCGATCCTCAGCTCTGTGATCGTGCTTGGCCTGCTGGGTCAGACGATCAACATCATGACGCTCGGCGGATTGGCGCTCGCGGTCGGCATCCTTGTGGACGACGCGACGGTGACGATCGAGAACATCGAGCGCTATCTCGAAGAGGGCAACCCGCTCAACGAAGCGATTCTTGAAGGCGCAGCGCAGATCTCCGTGCCGGCACTGGTGTCGACGCTGTGTATCTGCATCGTGTTTCTGCCGATGTTCTTTCTTTCGGGCGTGGCGAAATACCTGTTTGTGCCGTTGGCCGAAGCGGTCGTCTTCGCCATGCTGGCGTCGTACATTCTTTCGAGGACGTTGGTTCCAACGCTCGCCATGTACCTGCTGAAGGCGCATGACCACAACGCGGTTCCCTCGAACAACTTCTTCGCGCGGTTCCAGCGCGGCTTCGAGCGCATCTTCGAGAGCATTCGAGCGGGCTATCAGGACCTGCTCGGGCGGCTCGTCGCAATGCGCCTGATCTTCGTGCCGATCTTCCTGCTGGCTTGTGTTTCGGCTTTTGTGCTGGTGCCGTTCCTCGGGCAGAATTTCTTCCCGAGCACGGACAATGGATCGTTCATTCTGCACGTGCGCGCTCCGAGCGGAACGCGTATTGAAGAGACAGCGCGGCTCTGCGACCTCGTTGAACAGGACATTCGCAAGAACGTTGCTGCGAGCGAGATCGATAATATCCTGGATAATATCGGCCTACCTTACAGCACGCTGAATACGCAGCATGCGACGTCAGGTATCTGGGGCGCGGGCGATGCGGACATTCTCGTCTCGCTGAAGGAAGACCACCACCCGACGGCGGACTATGTCGCTTCCTTACGGAAGAGTCTGCCCGGAGCGTTTCCCGGCACCATCTTCTACTTCCTGCCTTCCGACATCGTGACGCAGATCCTGAACTTCGGTCTGCCGGCTCCGATCGATATCCAGGTGGAGGGACAGGACCTTGTCGGGAACCGGGTCGTGGTGAACAAACTTCTGACGCAACTTCGGACGGTGCCGGGACTGGTCGATCTTCGTATTCAGCAGCCGGACGATTACCCGGTGCTGACGGTGAACGTGGACCGCACCAAGGCGCAGCAGGGCGGATTGTCCGAGAAGGATGTAGGCGGCAGCCTGTTGAACATCCTGAGTGGAAGCACGCAGCTTTCACCGCAGTTCTTTTTGAACTACAAGAATGGCGTGAACTACTCGATTGTCGCGGAGTCGCCGCAGTACGATATCCAATCGCTGAACGATCTGCGAAACATCCCGCTGGCTTCGCCGACGGCGGCGCACCCGGAGATCCTGGCGGACGTAGCCACGATCACGCGAAGCGCCGAGATGCCGGTGATCACGCACTACAATATTCGCCGGACGCTCGATATCTACGGCAATGTGCAGGGACGCGATCTTGGATCAGTCGGAAAGCAGATCCAGAAGATCGTCGATGCGAACAAGAAGAACCTGCCGCGCGGCAGCTTCCTGCGGGTGCGCGGGCAGATCGAGACGATGAACCAGTCATATTTCGGATTGATTGCGGGTCTCGCGTTTGCAATTGTGCTGGTTTACCTGCTGATCGTAGTGAACTTCCAATCCTGGCTCGATCCATTCATCATCATCACGGCGCTGCCGGCAGCGCTGGCAGGCATTGTGATCTTCCTGTTTACGACGCACACGACGCTTAGCGTACCGGCGCTGATGGGCGCGATCATGTGCATGGGCGTCGCGACGGCAAACAGTATTCTCGTGGTGTCGTTTGCTACCGACCGGTTGAACAATCATGGAGATGCCGTGCTGGCGGCGATCGAGGCGGGAGCGACACGCTTCCGGCCGGTTATGATGACGGCGCTGGCGATGATCATTGGCATGATCCCGATGGCGCTGGGAGCGGGCGAGGGCGGAGAACAGAATGCTCCGCTAGGGCGCGCGGTGATCGGCGGGCTGTTTTTCGCGACGATTGCGACGCTGATCTTTGTGCCTGCGGTGTTTGCGCTGCTGCATGGCGGGAAGAAACAAAAGGAAGCAGCGATTCAAGTGCCAACGGACCATCCGGTTGCGGCTGAAGTTTAGAGCTGGTTATGTGAGGAACTGACACTATCAACAGCAAACGCAGATTCCATGCGGGAATGACAAACAGGACATGCAGGATGCAAACGAGTTGAAGACGAGGAATCAATGACGAACCAGGATGGAACGAATACCGACATGAGCAGCCCAGCCGGGCATGCGGGTGTGATTGCTCCACCCGCGCGCGGCCTGACCCGTGGCACATGGATCGGCCTTATCGTGGTGGCAGCGGTGCTTGCCGTCGTTGTGGTGCTGGGAATCACGTCGCGAGCGCACTCGGAGAGCGTCCTTGAGAACGAGAACAAGCAAACGTCAGTGGCGGACGTTGAGGTCATTCATCCGTCCGGTTCGGCCATGTCAGATGAGATTGCGCTGCCTGGCAACACCCAGGCGTTCGTCGACACGCCGATCTACTCGCGAACGAGCGGCTACCTGAAGAGCTGGTACTTCGACATTGGAGCGCACGTCCGCAAGGGACAGCTGATGGCAGAGATCGAGACGCCAGAGCTTGATCAGCAGTTGCAGGTGGCGCAGGCCGACCTGAAGAGTTCGCAGGCCAACTTCGATCTTGCAGTGACGACGGCGGCGCGTTATCAGAATCTGCTGAAGACGAACTCGGTTTCCAAGCAGGAGACGGATGTGGCCACCGGCGACGAAGCCGCCAAACGCGCCGCCAGGGACGCTTCTGAAGCCAACGTGCGGCGGTTGACGCAGTTGCAGTCGTTCGAGAAGATCTATGCGCCGTTCGATGGTATTGTGACCGCCCGGAACACGGACATCGGGGCGCTAATCGAGGCGGGCGCGAACACGGTGCCGAAGGAGCTCTTCCACCTGGCGGCAATCAACAAGATCCGCGTCTTCGTCGCGGTCCCCGAGGCGTACTCGGCTTCGATCAAGGACGATACCGAGGCCACGCTGACGCTCGACGAATATCCGGGGCAGAGCTTCGTCGGACATGTCGCGCGCAACTCAAACCAGATTGACCAGGCATCACGCACGTTGAACGTCGAAGTCGACATTGATAATGCAAAGGGGCTGCTGCTGCCCGGAGCCTATGTGTTCGTGCACTTCAAGGTGCCGCAACATGCCACGAGCCTGACGATTCCGTCGAACACGCTGCTCTTCCGCAGCCAGGGTCTGCAGGTGGCGACGGTGGTGGGCGAGAAGGTCCACCTGGTGCAGGTGAAGATCGGCAACGATATGGGCGCCACGGTCGAGATCGCTTCCGGCGTGAAGCCTTCGGACCAGGTGATTGTCGATCCGTCTGACTCGATCGCCGAGGGCCAGCAGGTCCATATCGCGGACCATGGCGGAGCAGCCAAGCCGGAAGGTGCTCACTGATGCGCGGTCGAAGTTACCCAATAGCGAGTGTGGCGATGTTGTTGCTCTCGGGATGCATGGTCGGACCGAAGTATGTAAAGCCCACCGTGCCGCTTGCCCCGGAGTACAAAGAGACCAAGACCGGAAGCGGCGAAACGTACAAGGAAGCTGGGACATGGCAGCCAGCGGCTCCCGGCGATACCACGCCGCGCGGCGATTGGTGGACGATCTTTCGCGATCCCACGTTGAATCTGCTTGAAGTACGAGTCGCTACCTCGAACCAAACACTCAAGGCGGCGGCGGCGCGGCTGATCGAGGCGCGGGCGCAGATTCGATATAACCACTCGTTCCTGTTTCCGACCATTGGAGCGTCCCCGTCGGTCGTGGGGGAACGCGACTCCAACCAGCGGGCGTATTTCACTGCGCCTACGCCAAATAACGGGTTGGCCGACCTTCAACTCCCGCTGGACTTGAATTATGAGGTGGACCTTTGGGGGCGGGTGCGGCGCACCGTCAACCTGTCCAGGGAAGAGGCGCAGGCCACGGCTGCCGACCTGCAGACGGCCCTGCTGAGTCTGCAGGCGGAGCTGGCCGTGGACTACTTCGAAGCGCGGGCGAACGACGCTGACGAGAAGCTGTTGCTGGACACTGTGAAGAGCTACGAAGAAGCTTACCGGATCACCAACAACCGATTCCAGGGTGGTGTGGCGGGTGAGTCCGATGTGGACCAGGCGAAGACGCAGCTTGAAAGCGCGCGCGTCCAGGCGTCGGATGTCAACATTCAACGGGCCGAATTTGAGCATGCGATTGCCGTGCTGCTGGGCGAACCGCCCGCAAACTTTACGCTGGCGGAGATGCCGCTGGATACGCGGCCGCCGAATATCCCTGTGGGGCTGCCGTCGGAGTTGCTGGAACGGCGCCCGGATATCTCCGCCGCGGAACGCAGAGTCAATGAAGCGAACGAACGCATTGGAATTGCGCGCGCGGCATACTTCCCTACCCTGAACCTCTCCGCCGTGGCGGGGTTCGAGAGCACGGCCCTCTCTACGCTGCTGCGAGCCTCGGACTTCCTCTGGGGCGCGGGACCTTCGCTATCGCAGACCGTCTTCGACGCGGGACGGCGTGGGGCAGTCTCGCAGCAGGCGCTCGCGGGATACGACGAGACGGCGGCAAACTATCGCCAGACGACGCTGACGGCGTTTCAGCAGGTGGAGGACAATCTCGCCGTGCTGCATACGCTGACGCTTGAGGCCAAACAACAGCACGATGCGACGGTTGCTGCGCAAGCCGCAGAGCGGATCTTCAACAACCGGTATGTCGGCGGCATCGACACCTACCTGCAGGTTGTGACGGCGCAGACGACAGCGTTGCAGAACGAACGCAACGAGATCGCGATCGAGCGCCGGCAGATGGACGCGAGCGTGCTACTGATCAAGGCTCTCGGCGGGGGATGGACGACGGCACAGTTGCCGAAGTACTAGGCGGAGCAGCGGAAGAAATGGTCAGACCATTCCATCCGCTGCTACCATGATCCGCAATGAGCACCTTCGATTCCGCCCGTCGTGATCTTCTTCGCCTGAGTAGTCTTGGCGTCGCCGCTGCGCTACCATCGGTGGCTCATGCTTCTCTGCGGCACGCGGCTTTAGTTCCGCCCCCGGCGCTGATGTTTGATATTCGGACCTTTGGCGCAGTGGGGGACGGCAAGACGCTGGATACGGTGGCGATCAATCAGGCGATTGACGCGGCGGCGGCAGCAGGTGGGGGAACGGTTTACGTTCCTGGCGGGACGTGGCTTTCGTTCTCGATTCGACTGAAGAGCAAGGTAGAGATCTATCTTTCACAGGGGGCGGTCCTGCGGGCTGCTGATTCGCCATTGCCGGGACAGACGACCGGGTACAACGGCGGGACGTATGACGCGGCCGAAGCGAAGACCACCTACGATGCGTACCAGGATTATGGGCATAACCATTGGCATAACTCGTTGCTGTGGGGCGAAGACCTGCATGATCTCGCAATCACGGGGCCGGGGCTGATCGATGGGAAAGGCCTGTCGAATGGACGCGACTGGGTGCAGGAGGTCGTGCCGTTCAAGGCGGAGCAGGCGGGTGTCGGGAATAAAGCAATCGCACTGAAGAACTGCCGGAACGTGATCCTTCGCGACTTTTCGATTCTGAAGGGCGGGCACTTCGGGCTGCTGCTGACCGGCGTGGACAACGTGACCATCGATAACCTGAAGATCGACACCGATCGCGATGGCATGGACATCGACTGCTGCAGGAATGTGCGGGTTTCAAACTGCACGGTAAATTCGCCGTGGGACGACGGGATCTGTCCGAAGAGCAGCTTTGCGCTGGGCTATGCGCGGGCGACCGAGAACGTGACGATTACGAACTGCTACGTCACCGGAAGTTATGAGATCGGGTCGGTGCTGGACGGGACGTGGAAGAAGTTTGCGGAAGGCTTCAGGATTCCGCGGACAGGAAGGATCAAGTGCGGAACGGAGTCGAATGGCGGCTTCAAGAACATCACAATTTCGAATTGTGTCTTTGAAGGTTGCGAGGGACTGGCGCTTGAGAGCGAAGACGGCGCGGTGATCGAGGATGTCACGATCAGCAACATCACCATGCGAAATAACGTATCGGCACCGCTTTTCTTCCGGCTGGGATCACGGCTGCGCGGGCCAAGAGATTCCACGCAGGTTGGGACGTTCAAACGAGTGCTGGTCAACAACCTGGTGAGTTCGAATGGCGGATCGCCGGTTTGTTCGATCCTGAGCGGGATACCGGTGAAGTCGCTCGAGGACATCAGCCTGTCGAATATTTTTATCGAGCACAAGGGCGGTGCTGGCGCGGGTCGTGGGCTGATCCGGCCGCCGGAGAACGAGGATTAATATCCCGATCCGGGGATGTTCGGGCCGATGCCGTCACAGGGGTTTTTTCTGCGGCATATCCGGAACCTGACGATGTCGCACATCGAAGTGCGACCGATGGAGGCCGACGCGCGGCCCTCCTTCTATCTGGACGATGTGGCGCGAGCGGATTTCCTCGCTGTGACTGCGCCGGCGGGGAGCGTGGCTTTTTATCTGGACAAGGTTGTGGATCTGCGCATCTCGCTGAGCCGTGCCGCCAAAGATATACAGATCGATTCGGCGAACGACCGCTCGCTGTAAGGTGTCTGGCGTCGGGGCATAAGAGCTTAGAAGCAGATTCCCTCCGGGAACGACAGACGGGAGGCGTTCTTCCGTGGAATTCGTGACGCAACGGTTGCGGGGGGCGGCAGTTGTGCTGCGAGCGGGCATCGTGTTCTTATCGGGTTGTCAGCCGAGCCGAAGCATTACGTGGCTTCAAGCAGATCAGGAGCGTTCATGAACTACCACATTCGCCGTGGCGACCAGAACTACGGCCCTTATACTCTCGCCGATCTTCAACGGTATGTTGCATCGGGCCATGTACTGCTGACCGATCTGGCCAAGAGCGAAGAGATGGCCGAGTGGGTGCCGGTCTCGCAGATACTGAATCCGGCAGGGCTGCCTCCTGCGTATGAACCGGCGCCGAGCTTCGGTGCTCCTCCGGCTGCGGCTTATCAGGGCGGCTACGCGCAGACTTCGGCTTACACGCAGGCTCCAACGGGCGCTCCGGTGATGCAGTTCGAAGACCCGCCGAACCTGAGCTGGGGCCTGGTGCTGCTGTTCGATTTTCTTACCTGCGGGATCTTCCAGCTGGTTTGGAACTTCATTCTTTCCGCCTGGATGAAGCGGGTGCAGCCTGCGAGCCAGGCGATCATTTACTACGCGGTCGGGTATGGCCTGGCGCTGATCAATACCGGCTTCACGATTCCGATCCTGATGGGTGCGATGCATCATCAGATTGGTTCTTCGCACCATTACGGACTGAATGCGATCAGCTTCGTCGCCTGGGTGATCCGCATTGTGGCGCGGTTCAATATGAAGAGCTCGCTGGAAGAACACTTCAACACAGTCGAGCCGATCGGGCTGCGGCTGAATGGTGTGATGGTGTTCTTCTTTGGCGGACTTTATCTGCAGTCACAGATGAACCGGATCAACGAGATCAAGCGGGCGATGCGGTATAGCGGCGGCTTTGCGGGCTGATGCTTTTCGCTGCCCAGTCTTTGGACGAACGCCGTCGCCTTGCTCATCTGAGCCTGGCGGCGGCGCTCTTGTTTGCGGGAGCAGCGGCGGTGGTGCTGTGTCGGTTTCCGCCGGCGGTTTACGGGTTCTATCCCGTGTGCCCGGTGCATCAATACCTGCATCTTGAGTGTCCAGGATGCGGTTCGACGCGGGCGTTGGCGGCGTTGCTGCATGGGCATGTGGTCGAAGCACTGCGGCTGAATTCGCTGTTTGTTGCGGTGGTACTGCCGGCTGTCGTCGCATGGGGATTGCTGGTGTATGTGCGGGCGGTTCGCGGCGAGGCATTTCGCTGGCCGCAAGTCCCAAAGGCTGGTTTGTACGCGGGAGTCGCGGTGGTGGCGGCGTTTATGGTGGTGCGGAATTTGTAGGGGTAATCCCCGGGGCTGAAGCCCGTTTCTCGCGGGACCGAGAGCCTCGGGCTAAAGCTCGCTACTACTCCATCTTCTGACAGATTCCACAAGCTTAGTAGCGGCCGACCTTGGCCGAAACGAGTCATGCGTGGGCACTTTGGCACTCCTCCCACATCTGGCGATGAAGCTGCCAGATATGGGGCACCCAAGTTGGGGTGATCCAAACGCAGATTCCATTCGGGAATGACAAACAAAAACGGAGAGGCTAAGCAAAGAGCTCTACAAGTGGTAGAGATGGTCGGCTCCGAGGACCAAGGCGAGGGTGATGGCGGCAATGGCGACTTCGCCGAGTGCACCGACGAGGAAGGGGCGTGCGCCCTGCTTGAAGAGATCGCGGAGGTTGGTGCGGAGGCCGACTCCGGCAAAGGTGAGCAGGAATGCCCAGCGGCTCAGGTTTCCGAGCGCCAGGAGTTGCGGCCTGGTGAAGCCGAGCGGGACGAGGCTCGCGAGGTGCGGGTAAAGCTTGGTGTCGAGGGTGCCAAGCGTCGCGAGCAGCGAGATTATCAAGAAGCCGAGGACGAACTTCGGGAACTTGTTCCAGAGGAAAGCGGCCTTGTTTTTGAGCTGCGCTTCGTTTGCAGCGCTGGCCAGACCTTTGCGCGCCCAGGCGATTGCGTAGCCGAGGACGACGAAGCCGATCAGGGCGTTGCGGCAGGTCTTGGCGAGGACGGCGAACTTGCCGGCGGTATCCGAGTAGAGGGCACCGGCGGCGGTGGCTTCGGCGGTGTTGTCGACGGCTAGACCGGCCCAGATGCCGTAGGCGTGGTCGGACATGTGGAGCGCGTGGCCGATAGCCGGGAAGGCGAAGAGCGAGATTGCGCCGAGGGCGAGGATGGCGGCGATGGCGGTGGAGGTGTCCTGCTCATCGGCTTCGATGGCGCCCTGGGTGGCGATGATGGCGGAGACTCCGCAGACCGAGGAGCCGACGGCTAACAGCGTCGTAAGTTTGGGTCCGAGCGAGAAGGCCTGGCCGAGCCAGGTCATGAAGGCGAGTGAGAGGACGAAGGCGATTGCGACCAGCGCGAGCGAGATGCCGCCGAGCTTAAGGATGTCGCCCAGCAGGAAGCGTGCGCCGAGCAGAATGATGCCCGCTTTGAGCCAGAACTCATAGGTGGCCACGCCGGGGCGGAAGATCTTCGGCAGGCCGATGGTGTTGGCAATGACGATGCCGAAGATGATCGCCCACATAACGTACTCGATGTTGGGGAAGGCAATCTTGTGCACCTTGGTATAGGTGTTGATGGCGTGCTCGACGAACTTGCCGGCGTAGCCGACGACGAAGAGTAGAAGGATGCCGGGGATGAGGCCGAGAAGGCTTGTCTTCTGTTCCGGAACGGCGTGCGGGGCGTGCGGCGGGTAGGACTCGCGCAGGTCGGGAAGCGTGGGTGAGATGGACATCGGTTCTCCTAACGTAATGTGACCTACCAGGTAACGGACTTGATGACGCCGAAGCGGACGAACAGGGCGAGGACGAGCGAGAGAACGACAGCCCACGTATCGAGAGACAAGGTATCGAGCGAGAGAATGGACTTCTTCTGAGGCATGGAGGGTGCTCCTTCTGGAGTTGGTGAGAGTGCCGCACTGCGCGAAAGACCGCGTGGGCCGGCTGCATAATTGCTAGTGGAAAACGCGCGAAGGAACTAGCGACAACAACAGCGCAGGGTCGTGAGGCACGAAGCCATACACCGCTCGGTGAGCGTGGGATGTACGGGATGGCCGGTAAAGATCACGATGTCCAAAGTGTTACACGCTCGCGAAAAACGATCAAGTAATGTCCGGTTGGGGCAAGAAGGAGATTAGGATAGAAACACTCGTTTTAAGCTTCCGGAACTTCAATTCAGCAAGACGTACTCAAGGAGAGACAATGCAACTCGCGATGATAGGGCTTGGACGTATGGGCGCAAACATGGTTAAGCGCCTCGTGAAGAACGGACATGAGTGCGTCGTGTTTGACCGCTCTCCAAAGGTCGTCGAGGAGCTGGCGAAGGAAAACGGCGTGACGGGCGCTTCCTCCATGGAAGACCTGATCGGAAAGCTGCAGAAGCCTCGGGCAATCTGGTTGATGATTCCCGCCGGCGTCGTTGAAAGCACGATCAAAGAGATTGAGCCGCATCTTGAAAAGGGCGACATCCTGATCGATGGTGGAAACTCCTATTACATCGACGATATCCGCCACGCGAAGATGCTTGCTGAAAAAGGTATTGAGTTTGTGGACGTTGGAACGAGCGGCGGTGTGTGGGGACTTGAGCGCGGCTACTGCATGATGATCGGCGGGTCGAAGGAGACGGTCCAGCATCTCGACCCCATCTTCAAGACGATCGCACCCGGTATCGGCGAGATTGACCGGACTCCCAACCGGCCTCCGAACCAGGGGACCTCGGAGCTGGGTTACCTACACTGCGGACCCAACGGCGCGGGCCACTTCGTCAAGATGGTGCACAACGGCATCGAATACGGCATGATGGCGGCCTATGCAGAGGGTCTTGGCGTGTTGCAGGCCGCAAACATCGGCAAGCATGTCGAAGAGATGGACGCCGAGACCACACCGCTGCGCGATCCTGAGCACTACCAGTACGACATGGACCTTCCCGAGATCACCGAAGTGTGGCGCCGTGGCAGTGTGATCGCTTCCTGGCTGCTGGACCTTACGGCCGGGGCACTGATCGAAGATCCGGCGCTTTCAAAGTTTGGCGGTCGCGTGTCGGATTCCGGCGAAGGGCGCTGGACGATTAAGGCAGCCATTGATGAAGGCGTGCCGACTCCGGTGTTGACCGCTTCGCTTTACGAGCGGTTCAGCTCACGCGGGAATGCGGATTACTCGAACAAGCTGCTCTCCGCGATGCGCTTCGCATTTGGCGGGCACCATGAGAAGCCGGCTGCTAAGTAGTTATATTCTGGCTTGCTGCCAGACAGAGTTATTCAACTGTGAAACGCTCCGCCCCGGCCAGACAGCGCCGGGGCGGAACCATTTGGAGACAAGTGGAACTTTAGTCTGGCTGCAAGTGATTACCTGCCCCGTGAGATAGGCCTGATCTCCAGGCCGCTGACAATCGGGTCACCCGCAGAGCCCGGTGTGAACGCAATCGTAATCTTCCCCGTGTTGTCTGCCGTAGCTGTGACATTCTGAACGACGGCCCGGTGCAATGCCCCGGCTGTGCCATAAATATCGAAGTCATTCAGCACGGAAGCTCCATTGATCGCGACGTTGAAGAGTCTTTGCCCAGCAGCGGTTGCAGCATCTTCCGCAAAGTGCAGACGCACGGTGTAGGAGGCGCCGCGCCTCAGGTTGGGAATGACGTAGGAAAATCCAACGCCGTTGCTCCCTGTCCGCCTGGTCTGGTAGACGGACATGGGCGGAGGATCGTCCACCAGGGCGGTGTCGACTTCGTCGGTCGAGCTTGCCGCCTGCCCCTCGTTGTAGTCTGTGTCGGCGGCGAATGCACCGGATTTGCTGCCACCGGAATTGATGGCCACAACACTTCCGGTCGCGGGCGCCTCAACCCTGCCGAACGCCTGGATCCGATCGGTGCCGACGAAGACGGTGCCCCGAGCAATGGCGGGAATCATGTACTTGCCGCTTGCGTTCAACTGATATTGCGTGCTGTTCCATAAGATATTCAGGTTTTCATCCAGGGCGTAAAGAATCGGGTGGGCGACGGTGGGGCTGAGCAGGTTCTGGCTTCGGGTTACATTCGCAGCGAGCACCCAGACAACCGGGTTGTAGGGCCCCCAGCTGGTGATCTGGGGCGAGCCCGGAGATAACATTGTGATGGAATTTTGAGTGCGGTCGATTGCAAGATAGGCGTTCTGGCGGGAGCTTGTAACAACATTCAGACGGACGACACAGGGTGGCACCGTGGTCTGGGTGTCTACGGCACTCTTGGTCGAGCCAGTAGCAAAGAGATAACTCTTGTTCGAGGCATCTCTGAAGTAGGCCGGGGTTGCCCTGCTCTTTGCGTAATCAAGATTCTCGTACTGCTCAGAGTATGGCCCGAAGATGTTCAACGGCCCTGCCGCGCCGTTGAACTGTGTCTGCCCCCCGGGCGGGAGCAAGGACCTGTCAGTCGTCGAATCGGTGCTGCAACCCGGGCGATTCACGACACCGCCGGTCAGATTGTCCCGGTCGAGCAGGTACATATTGCCCTGTTTCCCGCCAAAGGCGACCAGGTGGGGCGTCCTCGCGCCTCGGGGCATATCGGGAAGAACCAGGGGGGCGCTGCCGGCGAGATCGGTGTCGTACTCATCCATGGCGCAGTAGTTGAAGGGAGTGTAGGTGCCGGTGAGCGTGAGGGACGGTCCCCAACGCAGCATGGAGTTTCCCCAGTAGCCCGGAGTGGTTTCGTTCGCGAGCGTTCCATTGCCGGTAGTGGAGTAGACGGAACCCTGCGAATCGAGTGCCGGGCCGCCGGAAGCCCACATGCCGCCGTTCGCCAGCGGTGCGGAGGATGGAGCTCCGGCGAAGGCGGTCGCAAGCTTCGGGGTTGCTGTGTCTACAGCGATCATCCAGCCAGCACCGCCATCGGAGTAGCCGCCAAACGGAACGTAGAGCGTCGCCCCATTGGAACTTAGATTGAGGGCTCCCCGCTGGCTCATTGCGGAATCCTTCTGAAAGGTCGTCGGACCGTTGAGGTTGACCGGATTCAGCGTGGTGTTATTGATGTTCAGCGGCCATCCGGGCAGGATGCTGCCGGAGGTCAGGTTGAGAGCGAAGACCTGCCACCCGTTTGTCACGTCGTCCGACGCCACATAGACTCTCGCCGGTGAAGCGCTGAGGTCGACGATTGGCGTGCCAAGAACACCGATGGGCACACCACCATCGAGGATTGGGTTGGCTTCGGGGGTGGTGAGCTGAGTCTTCCAAAGAATGGTGCCGGCGGCGACACCGCGGTTGGTAGACGCATTCACCGCGTAGATGTAGCCGTTCGTTGTAGCTGCGAGGACAACCTGGAAGCTCTTGCCGGCATAGGTGCCACTCGATACTTTCACCTGGTCGATGTAGAGCGGGGATGCATACATTTTGGGGGTGTACGTGGTTGAGCCAATTGTGACGAGATCGAACTGGGGCGAGTTCCAGACCGGACCGAATTGCCCTGACTGGATGAGTGCGGGTGAGAGTGTGTACTCATTCGAGATCCAGCCCGTGCGAGCGCGATCCGCATGGAAGGTGGGGTAGTTGTAGTTGGAACCGGACTGGGCAAAGATCGGGTTAAAGGGTGAGGCCAACAACGCGATCAGGACGAGGAACCGACTTAGCAGACTTATAGGAAAGAGTTGCATTGCTTCACCTTCGCTTGCTCTATGTGGGAAGCGTTCGTTCCCGCGCGGAAAGGTGCTTTCTCTGTAAGACAGATCAGAGTAGAGGCGGCGGGAAGGAACGTGCGTGGTTAGACACGCCTGCCATCCCTCTGAAATGCGGGGAGCGACTCGACAGGTCGCGTGGCAGGCGGCGGGCGACGAAGATCGCCTCCCGCTTTCGCTGAGTTATCTGAAGTACTTATTATCGGGTGATTTAGGCACGAGGCCCGCCCGCAGAAGTCCTTGTCGTAACAGGCCTGTCCACCTTTAAGCAGCGGCGGACATAATCGCTCTGGACGGAGGCGAGGAGTGCTTCAAGATCGAGCCTGCTTACCGTAGCTCATCTTGAAGCGCGTCACCAGAGGCCGAAAGTACCTTTAGCGAAACAATTTGGTCACCGATCCAACGCACAGAAGTTTAGATCGGAACACACCCGTGAGGCTTGCTGGGTCCTGATGCTGACAGTCCTTCTCTTGCAGGAGTTAGCCAGCTGGCGAACACGGCGCCCGGCGAAAGTTGCTGGAAACATGTTCGAGTGAATGCGGGTTCTGTTGAGTGAAGCAAGGAGGGCATTATGAAACTCGCAAACGTAAAAGGGATGGTCGCCAAGGTTCTCACGGTTGGTTTTCTGGCAGGAGCGGTTGTGATGTTCGCTCCCACAAAGGCGCAGGCGCAGGAGGTCTTCGTGGGTAACGGATTCTATGCGCGGCACGACTTCTACGAGCGCCAGCGGATCGAAGCGTTTCGCAGGCATCGCGAGTTCGAGCGCGAACGGGAGTTCCGGCGGTTCCATCACGATCGTTTCTATCGCGGCTACCGGTAACGAACGGGGTTCCTGTCCATCGCGTGAGACAAAGACGGGGTGGGCGGGAACCTTCAGCCCCACACCCTAAGGTGCGGGGCTGACCGGTTTGCGCTTGTCGACGATTCTGTAACCTGCAGGAGCTTGAAAGTATCTGGGATCTGGCTCACTGGTACTCAGATCCTCGACAGTAAAGACCTGTTTGCCAACCTGAGCGGTTTCAAGGACCGACGTGAGGTTGAAGCCCAGCTCCGTGCTGTAGCGAAACTCCCGTACGGTCAACATTGCCATGTCGTTCCCGAGTGTGCCGGCATCCAGCGTGGTGGTGTCGCGATAGCTGTGAACAGGAAGACCAGCGAAGCTGCCTGCGCCCAGATCCTCATGAAGGAAACTGCCCTTGCCATTCTTGAGTGGACCTGACTTGAACCGGTTGGGATCGTAATGCCCGAGCCCCTGCACGGAAGAGGAGAGTTCGCATACCTTCTGCCGAACGAAGCAGGTGTAGAAGAGATGTGCGATCGGATCATCGATCTGGATTGCTGTCATCTTCGAAGGAATGTCACTTCCTTTCGGGACGAGCAGCCAGCGCTCCTGGTAGATGCGGCCAGCGCTGTCACGCAGGATGGGTCTGGCATTCACTTCGGTAAAAGTTCCGCCATTCCGCATGGTCTGCACCCACTCGGTACGCAGGGTCAGGCTGAAAGGCGCATTGGGGAAGTTCGGGACGTAGATGCTTTCGAGTACGCCTGTACCGCCGCCATCCGTTACAGCGGCACCGCCATCCTCCTGCGCCTGGAGCGGGATCAGACAGCTGGGGCAAAGGCTGGCCAGGAACAGTACAAGAAAAGGAAGAACGCCGGAGCAGCGCATGGTGTACCTCGCGGTTGGGCACAAGGGTATCAGAGCGGGTCGTGCACAGTGGATAGATGGCGCGGAATTTCGGGACCGAAAGAGCGAAAAGCGCCAGCAGATTCCCTCCGGGAATGACAAACCGATTGGAAAGACATTCCACATCAAGAGCTCATTTCAACGAGTGGCTGGTAGTAGCGAGCTTCGGGATCGGCGCAGCCCTGGCAGTAGATCTTGCCGTCGCGGAGAACTTCGCGGTCGTAGTTGATGCCTTCGCCGCAAATTGAACATGCGATGCGCGGTGATTTGTAGCCGGGCATCTCGCGCGCGTCGAGCGGGACGTGGACCCATTGCGTTGAAAAGAGATCGGAATCAGTCATCTCACGGTAGGCGAACATTTGCTGCTTGTTCTTATCTTCGATCTGAGGGTAGAGCTCGCGGGCGCGCTGCTTGGAAGATTCCAGGGCGGCGATGCGAATGGCGCGGTGTTCCTCCCCGGTTGTGGGCTTGAGGTCGATAAAAGTGGCAGCCATCTTGCCCCAGTCGCGGAACTTCAAGGCGCGTTTCCCGAGGCGGCAGCCGGTGACGACGGCGATAGCGTCGGTGGCACAGCGATCGATCTCGACGAAGGTGACGAGACGCTTGCGATCGGCGCCGCGGGGGTCGTCAATGCCGAGGCGGGCGCAGCCGAGCATGGCCATGCGGACACCAAGGATCTGGCCGGCGCAGAGGTGGCCGTGGGCGATCTCGGCTTCGCGGAGGAGTTCTTCGAAGGAGCGCATAGGGTGATGATATGCTCCCGGGCGAAGTCTACTGGTCTTCGCCGTCACCCTCTTCGACGATGGAAGAACCGCCGACCACGTCGAAGGTGATGGGATCGCCACCGGTAAGTTGCAAGGTCACGCGCATGGGCTGACGCTGCCATTGCGCGGGCTGGCACGGGAGTTCGGCGCGGGCGGGTTGCGGCCAGGGGGCGATCTGTTTCTGGACGACTGCCTTGCGGGCGCCGAGCTGGGCGACGATGGCGTACAGGCCGCTTTTGGCGGTCTGGGCAACTCCACAGTAGGCGGCGTAGTCGCGAAACCAGACAGCATCGGAGACCAGGGGGTCGAAGTCCGGAAGGTGGAGCGCGGTGATGTGGCCCGTGGAGCGGTCGACCAGCAGCCAGGGACCGGGCTGCCAGACCCAGTGGTCGGAAGAGTCCGCAGGGAGCGAGTCATTGATGCGTAACGCACGGCGGATCGTGAAGCTGCGGTCGGTCACGTCGTGGGTGTCGCCGGTGGTCCACTCGCGCTGGCGTCCGTCGACGAGAAGCGGGCGGATTTTGAGTTGCTGACTGTCGGACGACAGCGCGGTGTGGGCGGCGTCGGGGGGATTGTAGGGAACTTTGTGGGCAGAGCCGAGCAGGACGGAGTGGATCTTGGTGGTGGCGCCTCGTACAGTGCCGGAGCACAAAAGGACGAGCAGGGACGCCAGCAGAGGCACAGGAGCGGAGCGAAAGGTCTGCATGGCGGGGAGACTAGACTTTGACGGCAGGGATTGCAAGCGCAACAGGGCGATTCACGGATTATTCCCACTTTCCACAGAGGAACCCGCGCAGATACCCGCTTTTCTCATTTGAGGGCCCGATGACGCGGGCATGGAGCGTGCGGCGAGTAGTATCGTGATGAAAGAGCGGGTGACTATCCGCAGGTCGCGAATCGCGCGTTTTGCGTGCATTTCTGGGCGCGTCTTGATTTTGGGCCGCTGAAACTTAGAACCGCTGCGGGACCTGAACGCAGCGACCAGCAGAGACGAAAGGATACAAAAGCTATGTGGAAACCGAATCAGCCCGGAACGGGCAGCCCAGCAACACCAGAGCCAGTGCGCGGCGGAGTTCCAACACCTGCAACACTCGACGCGACACCCGTGCGCCCGACACCGGCTGCTCCCGTGGCCAATGCAGCTGCGGCGACCGGCGAACAGGCGACCATCGGTAAATCGCTGGTGATCAAGGGCGAGGTCTCCGGATCGGAGTCGTTGTACATCGACGGCAAGATCGAAGGGGCGATCAACCTTCCCGGCAACCGCGTTACCGTAGGTCGCAATGGCCAGGTCGCGGCGAACATTATGGCGCGTGAAGTTGTGGTGCTGGGTAAGGTCCGCGGCAATGTGCATGCCAGCGACCGTATCGACATTCGCAGCGAAGGGTCGCTTACGGGCGACGTGATTGCGGCGAGAATTTCGATCGAGGATGGCGCGTTCTTCAAGGGCGGCATCGACATTCGGAAGCCGGGTACGGCGGATGCGAAGGGTGCTCCGGCGGCTGCGGCTCAGGTGCTGGAACCCGTTACTGCCTAAAGCGCAGTTCGAATTGATGAGTGGAGAAGCCCTCGCGGGTGCGAGGGCCTCTCTGTCTGTGTGCCGGGACGGGCTGTACGACCCCCCATCGCGAGAGACAGAAGCGCGATGGATGGGCACGCGGCTTTTTGCCTGGTGAGTTTGATGGAAGATCAACCGCAGATCCTTCGACGGAGCACATTACGAAGAGACCGTAATGTGCTCCGCTCAGGATGACACCTCAGGGGGTGAGGTCGACACCTCGGCAGGTCTACACCTCGAGAGGATGACACGTCGGGAATAGGCGGGGCCTAGTCTTCGGTGCCTGGGCCTTTGTGGCCGGCGAGCTTTTCGGGCATGTCGGCGAGGATGTAGGTCATGACGGCGAGCGATGCGATGTTCTTGCGGAACTCGACAGGATCGACCTTATCGAGGGTGTCGGCTTCGGTATGATGCCAGTCAAAGTAGTGAGCTGCAGTCGTCATCTCGCCGAGACCGGGAACTCCGGCGATCATGAGCGGCTCGATGTCCGAACCTCCGCCACCGGGACGGATGGTGTCCGCGCCGATCGGCTTCAGCAGTGTCGCGATATCACGAAGCAGTTCCAGCGAATGCTGCTCCTCCGACGAGAGCTCCGGGGGGCCGGCGGGCTTGCCGGGCATGGAGCGGCGGCGTCCGCCTGAGCCGTACCCGTAGCCGATGGGAGTCTCTGCGCCGCTATCCATTTCAATAGCCGCGACCTGCGTGCCGACCTTGTTGCCGAGAGACTTCGCGTAGGCAACGCCGCCGGCGTCGCCATTTTCTTCGTTCACCCAAAAGACGATGCGGATGGTGCGCCTGGGAGCAAAGCCGGACTTCCTGATGAGGTTCACGGCTTCGAGCGTGGCCATGATGCCGGAGCCATCGTCCTGCGCACCCTGGCCGACGTCCCATGAATCGATGTGGCCGCCGAGCACGACGACTTCTTCAGGCTTCTCGGTGCCGATGATGTCGCCCATGATGTTGGCGCTTGGGGCGTCGGCTTCCATGTGGGCTTCCATGTCGAGGTGGACCTTCACCGGCACGCCTTCCGTGGAGAGACGAGCGAGCATCATGGCATCTTCGAGCGAGATAGCGGCAGCAGGGATCTTCGGCTGCTTCGCGTCGTAGACCAGGGTGCCGGTGTGCGGCGTCTGCATCGCAAGAGGAGTTATAGAACGAACGAGCACTGCGACGGCTCCCAACGCTGCCGCCTGCGACGGGCCGGCGACGCGGTACATGACGGTCTTGCCGTAACCCTCATACGGGGCGTTGTAGACGACGATCTTCCCCTTTACGCCGTTGGGGCCAAGCTTCTTTAACTCGTCGAAGTTTGAGACGACGGCGACCTCGGCGGTGATGCCACCGGCAGGGGTCGCAACGCTCATGCCCAGGCCGAGCATGTGAAGTTGCTTGGTTACGGGCGCGATGATCGAACCGGCCTCCTTGCCGCGCACCCAGTGCGGCACCATCACCTTCTGCGTGGTCACATTAGCGAGACCCTCCTTGCGCATCAGGTCGGCGCTCCAGGCTACGGCGCGTTCGAGAGGCTCGCTGCCGCTGATGCGTTTGCCGACGTGGTCACAGAGATAGGTCAGATTCGCATAGCCCTCGGTGTCCGCGAGCCCGGCGGCGATGAGCTTTTCGGCCTGTGGCTTGTAGGTCTCGGCGAGGGACTTCTGCGCCTGTGCGAGATTGCCGGAGAGACAGGCGACCGCCGCAAACGAGGTAAGGACGGTGCAGAGCGAGGCACGGATGTTCAAAGATTCCTCCAGTTGGATGCGCGAAGCCTTAGTCTACGCGACGCGGCACACGAGAGAACATCTCGTAGCTGGAGGTATTCCGGCTGCCCGAACTCAAGGGTGGATCGGAGCAGGCGGAGCCGCGCCAAGCACCGCAACTTCCCGTGCCAGAGAACCTACAGGAATGTTCCCGGCATCGCCCATGATCGCCTGCGGATTCTGGCGGCCTTCGGTTGCGCCAGGCACGCGATCCTTCAGGTAGGTCGATAGTTCAGCGACGGTCACGGCGCCGTCGTGATTCGCATCGGCTGCATTGTTCAACCCCTGCAAGAGGAAGTAGGTGAAGACGCCATGGCCGCCGCCCCACTTGGTGTCTTCATAGGAGAGCTCGCTGGTGTTGCTCGCGGTCAGCACGGCGCGCTCACCGCTTGACGCAAATCGCTGGATGTACTGGTTGATGAGGTTGTTGTGCGGGCCAGGAAGGTTCTTGTCGCCCGAGACGCCGAAGCTGTGGCAGGAGTCAACAAAGGTAACAACCCGCCGCGCCTTCAGCACACGCTCGAAGACGTCGCGGAACTGGAACATGGGAAATGCGGTGCCCCCCATGTCTTCGGGGTCGGTGTCATAGGTCAGGAAGTAGAGGTTCCGACTGTCATTAGGATCAGGCGACCCATGACCCGCCAGATAGATCACGACCAGGTCATCCGGCCGAGGCTTACTGAGAAAGGTGAATAAAGCGCTGCGCAGCGATTCGCTTGTAGCGTCTTCGTTGAGCATAGTAAGTATGTTTTCCTTAGGAAAGCTGCCGCCCTGCGGACTTATAAGAAAGTTACGGAAGCTGGTTGCATCGCTGTCGGCATAGCGAAGATTGACCAGGCCGGCGCCCGAGTTTTTATAGCGTGCGACGCCAACGACGACTGCATATTTCTGACCGGTGACGCGGACCGGCTTGCCACTTGCGACCAGGTTGTGGGGCGCGGCGGCCACGCCGCGATCAATCAGGAAGCTGGCGTAGTGGACGCGATGAAGGTGGTCCAGGTAATCCACTTCGAGCGAGTTACGACCGGGCGCAAGCTGAAATCCTCCATGCCGGTTTAGATCGAGGTTGCAGAGGATTCCGTCGGTCGTTCCTGTGGTCGTCATCAGAATGTCGGCGGCTTCGGTGTTGATCCTTGTGTGGATCGTGCCATAGTCGATCTCACTGGAACTACGCGCGATATGCAGCTTCATATAAGAGAGCGGGGCGGTCGAGATCTTCGCGGTAGTATTTGCGTCCACGTGCCCTGCCGCAGCTTCGGGAATTTCGAGCCATATCTCGCCCGGCTTCAAAGCGACGGTGACACTTCGTCCGGGCATGCCCGAGAAGAAGAACAATAAAAGTCCCAAGGATGGCTTGAATAACCTGCTTCGATTGAAGCTCATAACTTTTCACCGGAGTTAAGTCGTCGTGTCGCCGATTAATTCAGTTGACCGCGGAATAAGTATGCAATAGTCTCCTCGACTATCAGCCCACGCAACAAAAAAAGCAATCCAGAGTTACACGTCGCCTCGTCTCCTGATCGAAAGGTTCCCATGCCCAAATATCTAAGCCGCCTGGTCCTGGCTCTCTTTGCCATCGCACTCCTTACACCTGCACATGGGCAGTTCGGACAAAAGAAGAAGGGTCCGTCCGACAAAGCTCCTGACCTGACCGATGCCGATAAAAAGAAGATGGCAGATATCGAGCAGCGACCGGAAGTGCAGGCCACCATCCGGGCACAGTGGGACGAGATACGCCGTAAGGACCTTGAATATGCCTTCGCGGTAAACTCGTCGGTCCGCTTTTCGACCAGCTCTGTGCAGCAGGCGGTGAACTTTAACAACGACTATGGTCAGCTTTACGACAATCCAATCCTGCAGCGATACCTCAACAATATCGGCCAGCGGCTGGTGCCGAAGGATTCGCCGAACGTGTATTCCTTCAGGCTGCTGCTCGATCCGACGCCCCGGGCCGAAGCACTGTCGACCGGGACTATTTATGTTTCGACCGGACTTGTAGCTCTGCTCGATAACGAGGCGCAACTGTCCTATGTTCTGGCGCATGAGATTGCCCACGTTGAGAAGAACCATCACTATAACGAAGTCAAAAACACGATTGTTCAGGACGAACTGAATGCGGACAAAGAACGTGACGCTGCGCGTAAGCAGGAGTACTTCAAGATAGGTGCGACGGTTGCAGGCGGCCTGATTGGGGGTGCGGCCAAGGGCGTTGGCGGGGCTGTCGCGGGCGCCGCAATTGGATTCGCCGGCAGCAGCGTTGTTGCCGGACTTCTGTTTCGCGCGAAGACGACCGTCACCGAGTGGAGCGAAGTTAACGAGAACGAAGCCGATGAAGCCGCGCTGCCTTACATGCTGGCTCAGAACTATGACGCGAGAGAGATTCCACGCCTCTTCGCCCGCATGAACGGTCTTACAAGTCGAGACTCTCGTGTCGGGCTTGGCTTTATCGCTCGCGCCGACCGCGTGAAGCTGCGCACCTCGCACATGCAGGAGCTGCTGTCCGGAACCATCAAGGCGCAGATCGACGCCAAGCTGAAAGCCGGCGGACTGGTCGCTTCAAGCCCGGAGTTCCCTCTTCTGATGTCCGCACTGAAGCGCGATAACGGGATCATCGCGCTCGACTATGACCTGTTTGCGATGTCCCGCGACAACCTTGAAGAGGCAGTGAACCTGCGCTCGAATGACGCTCGTTCTCATCTGTATCTCGGCAAGGTAATCTCGATGACCGCGAGAACAGCGGAGGACCGGCAGGCGGGAATGGACCATTACCTGAAGGCGATCCAGTACGACGAGGGGCGAGGGGCATATCCTGATCCGCATCTCGAACGCGCTATCGACATGATCGCGCAGAACAATCCCGCGCAGCAGGATGAGATTCGCAAGGAGCTTCAGCTTTACGTTGCGCTGTTTCAACGCGAGAACAAGGGTACTGTGCCAACGAACATGCCCATCATCTACGACTACATGCAACTGGCGGGAGATACGACCTGGTATGTCGCGCCGACTTCGGTCGTGTCGACCAAGTACGTCGAGGCGCTGCATGTTTCTTCAGGCGGCCCGGCCGGGCCCGCTACGGTGAGAGACCTTACCCAGTCGGCGACGAATCCGACGGTTGAAACGGTCTCCGCCACACCTGCGACAAAGCCCGTAAGAAGGACGGCAGCGAAGCCGCAGTAGCAACCCGACACAGAGGATACCGAAGTGACGCTTCCAGTAAAACTAATTCGCGTGGCGACTCTCGGGCTTGCCGCCTGCGGGTTGGCAGCGCAGGCCCAGCAGAAGAAGATCGTCATTGGCATCATGCCAACCTACGACACCAGTGGCCAGTCCTATGGTGGCCCGGTGAGCCAGATGCTCACTGGAATGCTGTACCAGCAGTTCGCCTCGAACTCGCGGTTTCAGCCTGTCTTCCTCAATCCCGGCGGCGGTTGGGACCCGAGCCAGACAAGCGGAGTTCCGGAGTATGTCGAGACGCTGAATGTGCCGGTCGACATTGTGCTGGCAACTACATTTACCGAACCGGAGACGCCAAAGAAGGGCGACTTAATTCTGCACCTGAAATCAGTGGAACTTGATCCGAAGAGCGGCGAAGCACTCCAGACGGCGATCCAGAACACGCCCCTGAAAGATCGCAGCGCAATGCTGGACTACGGCTTCACGTATATCCCTACCGGCTACTTCAACAGTTCGGCCATCTATCAGCCCAGCCGTAACTTCCCGAAGCAACCACTGGGTAAGGCGGCCTTTGAGCTTGCCCGGCAGAGTGCGGATTCCGCGAACCAGGTAATTGCGAAAGTGACTCCCTCTTACGTCGCTCCAGCCTCGCCGAAGGCCCAATCCTGCAAGATGAGCTTGAAGATTAACTACGTGGAGAAGCATTCGATTTCGAAGTCGTATAGCTGCATCGTCAATGAGAAGGACGAGGCACTCGGCATTAAAGAAGGCATTCTTGAAGTCGACGAGCCAGCCGCGCCGGTGTTGATGCAGATCAAGCTGAACGATTCGCCTTACAAGCTGCCAAAGCAGGAACTGTATCTCTTCGATCCGACGCTCGACTGCACGCGCGAAAGCAATCGGCTTGAAGTCAATATAGGTCCGGCAGGAGAGGCCAGCTACAAATGGAAGTAGGTTCATCGATGAGTGGCAAGCTCGGGATCTTACTCGTATCGGGTCTGTTCGCGTCTATGGGAACAAGTATGCCTGGTCAAAGCACCTCCGGGAGCACCAGCCTGCCTGGCCAGGCATCCGGTAAGCCCCCGCAGGCGCCGCCTCACCATGTAGTTCGCGTCATTGCGGATCTGAGCCAGTTTCACCTTGACCAGGCACCGAGGTCGAAGCAGCCGCAGACAGGCGCTGGCAGCCGGGGCGCAGTATCCCAACTCACCCTCTGCGCACCTTCTTCAGGGACCGCCTCCTCCACGCGGCCGCTCTTTGAGTGGCGCGCGCCCGATGCGGGTGCATCGAAGGTGACCTTCTCGCTGCTGAACGATAACGGCGATGTGCTGTACGAGAACGACGTCCCCGGAACCAGCTTTGAGTACCCTGCCGATGCTCCTGCACTGCATCCCGGCGGGTCTTATTCCTGGAAAGTGTCCGGGGGCGGAATGGACCGCCTGCCTGAGCCCGTCGCCTTAACGCTGCAAAGCAAGGCGGAGCGGGAGGCCTTACAGGCCGCGCTCGCGTCGGCCACGGATCCGCTTGCCCATGCGCAGGTCTACCTGAAGAACGGCCTCTGGTACGACACCGTTGCCGAGCTGGAAGGCGGCCTGCGCGCTCACCCGGAGCGCAAAGACCTGCAGGAGCAACTCACGAAGCTCTACCTGGAGATCGCGCCTGCCTGTGGCACACCGTAGAGCCTTTTGACAGCGTTCGCCTGACAGGAATTGGTTAGTCCGTTCCCGGAAGGAACGCCTTGCTGGCGGGAGTGGGAATCAATTCGAGTAAGCATCCCACAGCTAGATATTGAAGTCCTTCGGCATCTCAAGGCAGCAAAATGTCCGCATGAGAGCGGGTTCTCCTCTCATGCGGACATAGTGCAATGCAGTTAGCTACTCAACCTTTTGGGACAGGGTCGAGGAGGTGCTGGACACGTCGTTCACACTGCCGTTGTAGAAGGCGGTGATGAAGTGTGTGCCGGTAGTCAGCGAGTTGGTGGTGTAAGTCGCGTTGCCGGAGCTGTTCACTGTGCCGGTGCCGAGAACCGTAGAGCCGTTCTTGAAGGTAACAGTGCCGGTAGCGGCTGGACCTGAGTTCTGATTTACGTGCGCCGTGAAGGTGACGGAAGTTCCGTGGGTTGACGGATTTGCCGAAGACGAGAGGGTAAGCGTCGTCACGGCCTGGCTGACAACCTGTCCCACAGCGGTTGAGGTGCTGCTATCGATGGTGCCATTCCCGGCATAACTCGCGGTTACGTGAGTCGTGCCGACCGGCAGATTGCTAAGGGTGAGTGTAGCGCCGTTGCCTGTGAGCGACGCCGTTCCGAGGACGACGGTACCGTGGAGGAACTTCACGATCCCAACGGGGGTGCCGTCCGAAGAAGTGACGATTGCCCTGAAGGTGACTGCCTGACCGTATCGCGAGGGGTCAAGCGAGGAGCTGATCGCGGTGGTTGAGCTCGCCTTATTGACGACCTGTCCCACAGCGGTTGCGGTGCTGCTGCTGACATCGCCATCACCGGCGTAGCTTGCGCTGACGTGGGTGGTGCCGATCGGCAGGTTGCTGAGCGTGAGGGACGCGACGTTGCCCGAGAGCGACGCTGTGCCAAGGACGACCGAGTCGTGGAGGAACTTCACCGACCCGGTAGCGGTGCCGCCGTGCGAAGGAGTGACGGTCGCCTTGAAGGTGATAGCCTGGCCGAAACGCGACGGGTTGAGCGAGGAGGCGACCGCGGTGGTCGAGCTCGCCTTATTGACGACCTGGGCCAATAACGCCGAACTGCTCGGCAGGTAATGACTGTTCCCAACGTAGGAGGCGTTGATGTGGTCAGTGCCTACTGCGAGGTTGGCGACGGTGAGCGAGGCGACGCCGTTGGTTACGGTTCCGGACCCAAGAACAGTCGAGCCGTGGAGAAAGTTTACGGTGCCGTCTGGCGCAGCGGAGGGGTTGGACGTAACGGTAGCCTTGAAGGTGACCGCCTGGCCGAAGGTGGAAGCATTCAACGAGCTGGTGATGGACGTGGTGGTTACAAGGGAGATGGTGAAGCTGGCCGACTTCAAGGATGAGTAGTTCCCCGCATTGTCGAGGCTGTAGTAGTAAACGGTGTGCGGTCCGCGCGAGGCGGTGCCTAGAGTGAAGGGAGAGCTGTAAGCGGTATAGCCGGACCCGTCAAGCGAGTAGTAGGTGTGGGCAATACCGCTGGTGGCGTCGGAACTGCCGATGGTGACGGTAACGGCGCTGGTGTAGACGTTGCCGTTATAGGAGCCGCTGAGGGTGGCTGAGGAGGTCGGTGCCACAGTGTCAACGCAAACCGGACCGTAAGAAGCATAGGTGGTCCGTCCCTGGTTGTCCCATCCTCTTACATAGGCGGTGTGGCAACCTTGATTGCCGCCCGCGCACCCTGAGGCTCCGTTGAAGGACAGGCATCCGCCAGTCGGATTGATGAACTCAGGTCCGGAGTAGAAGGAGTCTCCATCGCCTCCGTGCGGCTTGCTGTAAGAGTCGGCAGGAATGCCGTCCCAACCCTGGGTGAAGCCGAGGGCGCCGGGCGCTGGATAGCTGCCGCTGCCTGCATCGGAGAGGGTCCAACCGACGACCTGGTCGGTATTGTGCCAGACGCCCGTGGAGGGGCCGGTGAAGGTGAGTGAAGGCGTGCCTGCTGCAGGAATCAACTGCCAGTTGATTGCCCAGGCAAGCTGCATCATGTTCGCCGAGCCCCAGCCACTGATAGGGTCGTAGCCGGTGTAAGCGCAGTAATAGAAGAGATTGTCCGCGACGGTAACGTTGTTGTTGCTGCAGCCACTGGTCATGTCGTAGAAGGGATCATGCGGAGCGCCGTAAAGGCCTGCATCGTAGATGAAGGGAGAGGCAAGACCAACCGGGGAACAGGCCGAAGAACCGCTTCCGCAGACGTTACCAATCCGGTCGAGGTAGGAGTTTTCCTGCGCGAAGAAGCCGGCGAGTTCCGGTGCCACGATGCTGGTGCCGCCGCCGTAATTCAACCATTGCCCGCCGCTGTAGTACCACTGACCGAGAACGCTGGGGTTGGCTGTCAGCGCGAGGTCGGGCAGGAGACGGCTGTTGAAGTTGGTGTTGACATACTCCGTGGTGGTGCCGTTGACGGTCTGCCACGAGTAGTAGGGAGATTCGACACCGGTCGGGTACGTGCCGGTGCTGCCGTTGTTCATGGTCTGCCAGTAAGGAGCGGCGAAGAGGACGCTTCGTCCGCCAGTGCTGCCCCCGTAGTTATTGCTCCAGGCACTGCTGTCGAAGTTACCCTGCCAGGCAGTCTCGCTCAGGAAGATGCCGTTTGCGTCGAGGTCGAGCTGTGTTCCACCTGCGCCGAGAAAGTCGGGATCGGCGGACGGGTACTGGACAGACGTTGTCGAGCCATCCGCGGAGGAGCCCTTGTCGCCCGTGGCGGCAATGAGCGTGATTCCGGCAGCGACCATGTTGTTCATGATGCTGTGCAGAGTGCCGGTCTCGATACTTGCAGAGGTGGAATTGGCGTCCTCGGGGAAGCCGTAACTGGTCGATACAACCTTGGCTTGACCACCGCTGAGGACATCGTTAAAGGCGTCTTCGTAGGTGCTGAAGAGATTGTTGGTCATCTCGTATTCATAGATGGAGGCCGTGTCGAAATGGGAGCCGTAGCTATTGGACATGGCGCCTGAGTACTCGACGTCGAGAGGAGCTTCGCCGTCGACGGCAGGACAGGTTGAACCATCGATGCAATAAGGGGTGACGTTGTAGGCCAAGCCATAAGCCTGGAAGAACGTGACGATGTCCGAGGCGTTGTAGTTGCCGTAGCCTACGAGCGCAATGGAGGATTCGGGCGGTGAGCCGGCGGAGTTGCCGAACACGTTGCAGCAGCCGCTGAACCTGTGCAGCGCGTTGAAGTCGTAACCCTGTGAGCTCTGAACGCTGGCCGGATCCATGGCGGGGACCCCGTTTCTGTTGTCCAGTGGGTAACTATCGTTGGCCCCCGAGCCCGCAGGTGCCGCACTCTCCTTCTGTTTGGCGCTGGTAGCCGCTAACTTGTTCGCGGGTGCCTTCGATGGATCTCCATCATGCTGCAGCTTCTCGAGCGGAGTAATCGCCGGGCCGGCAACGTAGTCCGGACCTTTGACGGTGGGAATCAAGGTGCCCATGCGCTGCACTCTCTCGATATTGTTCAGGCCCACGACACCGCTAAGGATGCCGGAGAGCTTGCCGGGAATAACCGGATCGCGATCGTTGGCGAAATCGACTTCGTTGCCAACCTGGTAGTTGTTCATGGTCACGCCGAAGGCGGTTTCGATGGTGCCAGCAGTCGCTTCGACGTCGACGAGCAGACGGTTCGGAAAGCGTTTGGTGATGGTGAGGCCGGCGCTCTGTGCCCAATCGACGACCGACTGCTCGTCTTCGGCAGATGGAGCGAAGCGGGCGTTCCACTCGTCCTGGGAAAGAAAGTTATGGAAGCCAGGCGAGCCTTTGGTGGTGAGGTCCTTGATGAAAGCATCTTCTTCGGCGAGGTGCGGCGGCCGAATGTTCAGCACCAGACGAAGCTTCTGGCTGGGGTTGTAATGATTCATGAGAGTGGCCTTGCCTTCGCGCACTGCCTGCGCGGTATGGAAGGAGGCGCGCTCCGACGGGGCGGGCAAAGAAGAGCCTTGTATCTCCCGGATCGCGGGCTGTTGACCACTTGCGGATGAGATGCCGCAAGAGGCGAGGACGAGCATTAAGCCTGCCAGCACTTCGGCAGATCTGAATGGAGGGTGTGAGGGTCGCGAAAGCTGCATGACGGTTCTCCGAGGAAAGATTTGAAGCGGGGGCTGGTACGGCAGAGTGCCGACGCTCTCCGCGCGCCCCGGACTCTCGAAGGCAGGATGCCATTCGGAAGCATTGTGACCGCGATAGAAGCTTCGTTACACCTTCCTAGGCATATTTTGCGTAAGCATGGCTATGACGCGAGGAGCAAATGGCACGAAAAGGATGTCCGGTCTTACTCGAGCAGGCATCGTCACTCTGTGCGCTGGAACGAGAAGACCATGGCAGGCATTCGCCGGCATTCTGCAACAGAATCAAAGCAGGGAGCCAGATGCGCGGAGGTTTACGAGACAGATGAAGACCATCAAGGACGTATAGAGGGCCAAGAGTTCTTTACGCGCATCAGACATCAGATTTCAGCCGAGAGTTCCCTACGATCTGGAGACCAGAGGAAAGGCTCGCGGTCGGCCTTCATCCAGCCGCAGATCGACACGGCATCAACAGAGCCACAGGCACGATGAGCGCTGCAAAGGGGCCAGAGAGGCGAAACAATAGGCAGTTGAGTTGTTGGTTGAATGGTCGGCTCTAGCAGACGACTCTCGAGCGCTCAGTTTAATTCCTGGAATTTGACTGCCCGATGCTCAAGAATAATTTAATCCGGCATCGGCCGTTCCGGATATTTGGCTAACGCCTTTATTTTTGAGCTGAAGTTATTGATAGGCTTCCTTCACCACGCTGTGCCCCGATTCGTAGACGACGTAGTTCCCTGATACCGCGCCCAATCCTGAGTTTGGATACGAGCCGGACCAGATGGCCTGGCCCGTAGTGAGTGAGTAGATCGCATTACTTCCAGAATCGTAAACAGAATCCGTAGTTATCGTTTGAAGAGTGCTCAAATCCGGGTAGTGCCGGTTGCATCTGAGGCGGTTACAACATAGGCAGTTTTCGTGGTGAGGGCCGTCGGTGTGCCAGAGATAGAGCCAGTGGTGTTCTTCAGGGTCAGGCCCGCCGGCAAGGCTGGGCTAACTGGATAGGAGCTGACTGTTCCGGCGACGGTAGGCGTATCGGGAGTTATGGACTGATCAAGCCCGGCTGAATTGTGGTCTGCGCATATACCAGGTTCGACGGTGCGACTGGACCCGCTGGGACCGTCCCTGTTCTGTTCCCGCCGGCAGAATCCTGACATCCCAACATGATGCCAAAGAGCACAAAGGCCAGGATCGAGATGTTGAGTCGCAGGGACCGACTCTTCGCGCACTGATCGAGCATGTTAGAGCCAGCGAAACGCTGAACTTTCATGTAAGGGCAAGGTGCTTTTTTTTCCCAAAAGTGCTTTGTAAAGTCGTTTCGGCATCTGTCTTCCACCGCCAGAAAGTATGTGCATCGTAGACGTAGGAGTGATTCGCGTTCACCTGTATCAAGGACACGATAACGATGACGGCGACTTTCCGAAGAGTCGCGGCGTCCGCCCGAAAGGCGGTTCCGGTCTAAACCTTGAAAACTGGCCGATTGTTCTGAATGTGGTTTTGGACTGCTTGAAAGGGCCTGGGAGCGACTCTGATTGTACAGAGGACGCCCTGCAATCTGACCATGAAAGATGGCCGATTGAATACTGGTCGGGGCGGAGAGATTCGAACTCCCGACCCTCTGCTCCCAAAGAATAGCCCGGAGGTTTAGCCCCGTAGATGTAGGTTTGGCTGAGCTTGTATTCTCAAGGGTTTGGCGGTCGGACATGCAACGGTAAACAAAGCCCTCTAAACCGGCACCCGCTACAGTATCCGCTACAGTCGCTACACTGGCAGACAATGATTCCGAGCGGGAGGAACTGCGGCGTTGGACGGCAAGCAGCGAAAAGAACTGATCTGTACTGCAATCATGGTGGTCTTCTTGATCGTCGCGGCTGAGGGACGACACGGATACGGCTTCTACGTCGTGCTGAGGCTGGCTGCGACCGTGGGCGCGGTCTATTGGACGGTCAGGGCGCATCAGGTGGGGCCAAGGGGCTTGCTGTGGGCCGCCGCCGTGGCGGTGCGCCTGAACCCCATCCTGCCCGTTCGGACGCACCGCGCGGACTGGCAGCCTATCGACCTTTGGCTCGGAGTGTTGCTCCTCGGCTAGACAGGCTATTGGGCCTTCCGCAATCGTCGTATCGTGTGACATCGATTTTGTCGGCTGACTGGGTTGGACTGGCCGGTTTGCTCGAAGCGCTACCAAGAGTGAGCGCCTAAAAACTATCGAAAACGATGGGTAGCTACATCGATCGACACTGCTAATTTCAAGACGGCGGCTTTTAGCCTAGTGTTGCACTTGGCTTTGACCGTCGACCACTCGTGTTACAGCTCAATCAGCTTGTCCGGTATGTGTCTGCAACGATCCCCTTACGTTGCTATTTCTCGCGAACGTGCCCTGAACAAAGGAGCCGTCGTCGTTAGCCCGAGCGCTCCGACAGTCCAGAATTCTCAAGGTCACGGTAGAGGGGGTGGGCTGCGCTTGATCCGATTCGACCTAGCCGCATCAACAGAAACTTGATATTGTTTTTTTGAGATGTTGCCAATTTCCACTTCAGAATTCGGCTTTCGCAACAGCTCCTCTCATGAACTTAATATACGATTTGGTTGAGTCTCGATCTATGCGGCATGAACGAGTTTTCCTATGATTCTGTTTTCGCTGCCGACTTCGGGGTGGATGAGCGACTCGGCCTGATTTCAATAAGGGAAATGTTGGCGGCTCGTTTCCTATGAAGCCGACAGATCGCAACTCACCCAATCGGCCCAAATCCATGATCTGAAGCTATCCTTAGGCAGATAAAAGTTCTCCTGACAAGGCAAGGGCGATGGCAAACAAACTTATCGGTATAGAACCAAGCTTTGATTTTGTCGATTCGCTCCGTGCGCTGCATCGGTAACACTCGTGATGGCGTTCGCAAAGATGAGCGGCTGGAATGCTATAAAAGCCCCGCTACTTGCGGGGAGTAGTCAAGTCAATATCATCGTTGGTTTGAACTTTGCTATCACGGACCCAGTGGTGTTGACCCAATGGCTCGCGCTGACCACCCGTGATCCATATCGTTTCAGCAAGGCTGGGCGGGCTATTGGGCCTTCCGCAAGCCTCTACAGGTGACACTGATTCTGTCACCTGTAGAGGTGGGACGGGCAGTTTTCCTCGCGAGGCGACCCGGAAGGGATTGCCTCAGAACAGCGCTAACAGTACCCCACCTAGAACGCTAGGATTTCTTAACTTCGGGGGGATGCTTCCAACCTAATGTTGCACTTCACGTTCACTCCGACCGTGCAACGTTGCACTTCCCACAGCGATGCTCGGTGGGTGACTGCAACGATCCGGGGGGTTGCTCCTGGCCTCGAACGCTGGAACATCGGGAGAGGGGGTCGGGGTAGCCTCGTCCGGTCCGATCTAGTGTCATCCGATCTGCTATTCTGATCTCCTCAAAGAAATGAAGCAGGAGTGCTACGTTTTGATTCGCCCCCACCACGCCTGATGTGGGGGCGGTATACGTGATGTGCGGTCGATTATGTAGTCTCGTACGAGTTGCACGACAGGTAGCCTAATGGCAAGCTTTTGATTTCCATTGATAGGAAGGGTGGCAGCAAGTGATGTACCCCGCATTCCGTTCAGAAAAGTCGGCCTTCGGCTTTTGCCTGCTCATCGTTTTCCTTCTCGTCCTGCCTTTCCTATTGTTTCGGATCGGCCTTCCGCCGCGCGAAGACGCCTACAAGAGTATCCCCGTAAAGTACGGCGCCCCCGGGCGGGAAGTGGAAGCGATTTATCGAAACAAACGCAACCCAGATGTTCTTTTTCTGGGGAGTTCGCTGGTAATGAATGCGGTCTTGCCTGGTCCACTGGAAGCGGCCCTATCTCATCATCTGGGTCGTCCGGCGTACGTAGAGGTCTTAGGGATGGCGTGGCAGGGAGTGGACCTCCAATATTTCATTTTAAGGGATTACCTTCAGCACCACCAACCGGGCGTGATCATATTTAATCCGCCAGCCCCCGGCGGAGCTCCGAAGTCTCCACACCCTGTCGCTTACCGCTGGTTTCGCTATGGGGAGTTCCAAAACGATTTTACGGGTGTGTCGATGCGGAACAAAATGGAAATTTATGGCCATATGGTCCTGGGTGGCCCGCGCGATCTTCTGTCGCGTCTCCGTCCAAATTTGATTGCGCCGAACGAGACCAGCCGGGAGTCCTACATCGACTATCTCAAGAACGAGCGGGATCTTGGATATATGGGATCTCCGTTCGTCTTTGATAGCGCGTCGCCCAGCAAGGACGAGCAAGCAATTCTCTTACCCCTAAATTCACCGTTGATCTCCACCTCAAATAAACCGCTACCCGCCTATTCAGTTCATTTCTTTCGAATGATTCTCGCCCTTGCCAAGTCACATCACTGCAAATTGGTGTTCATGCACATTCCGGAGGACAGGGAGTTTGATGACCCTTCGATACCCGAAGACTCGTGGGGAACCAATGGAGCTGGTGAGTATGAAATGATCGGCGTACCAGCGAAGACTCTTTACGCAGGTATGAGCAAGGAACGGTTCTTACACTTCTACGCAGATGGCCACCTCAATAAGAATGGCGACGCACTGTTTACTGCTGCTATTACCCCCGCAGTCACTGAGGCCTATGACGAAGCCAACGATGAATCTCACGTCGAACCCAAACTCCGATCCCAAGTCCGTTTCCCATCCCGGAATTGATGGGGGCATAGCGGAGAAACGGGACCATTCCCCCGCGAGCAGCTACGGGATCATAACTCTATGGATTTTTCTAGCCGTTCTTCTCAGTATCTTCAGCAGTGGTCTGATGATGATGCTTCCTTCGAAGACCGTAGATGTCGAATCGGTCTACGGACGTTTCTGATGCTCTGGAAGCGGCTTGCAGCCTCGTATTTTTGCTTGACGCTATTCACCACATGTAGCGCCTTACAGTAACAGGCATATCCGTCGATAGCGCAGATCTTAGGCCAATCTATCAGAACGGGCTCCGGTTTATCGGGACAGCGAAAGGGTATAGTCTCACATGGAAAGCACTCTTAACGCTCCTTCTTGTTCGTCTATTCTTAAGCAACAGCTCAAAGACCGGAATCCCGAATTTTGGGAATTGCTGAGAACAAGCACGGAGCAGTCCCTTGAATTTGGGCAGCTCATGCTCTTGAATAATCTGAGAAAACGCGCCTTACGAGGGGAGATGCAGCCCCCCTATAAGTCAGCGATCCGTATAGCAATCGTTGGCGGTGCCAGCCTGCATCCCCTCGCCGATCTCATTCAGCACTTCACTTCTGTGCTCGGCAGCGTGGGCGTGGAGATCTGGACAGGAGACTTCGACAATTACGTATCGGAGATATCAGCCGAAGAAAGCGAACTCTTTGCGTTTGCTCCCGACATCGTGTTCTTCTTGCCGTCCGAAAGGCGTTGCGTCTTCACCGGACCGTCTACCAGTTCCATTTCAGAACAAAAGTCCCAGGCAGACAGCGTTGTGGCGGAGATACTAGACTTTTGTGGTCGCATTAACAAACGGTCAGGCGCTGCAGTGATTCTTGGTAACTTCCGTCTACCACCATACTTTGACCCCGGCCCCCTGCGCTACACAACACTGGCATCAGCCTACGGCTTCAGGAAGTATGTCAATCTGGAACTCGGTTTACGGCTTCCGAACTTCGTGACCATTTGCGATATCGAATTCCTTTCGAGCAGGCTTGGAACCCGTGCTTCTACAGACCAGCGCACATGGTTTGAAAGTAAACAGCCCTTTTCATCGGCCCTGATGATAGAAGTTTCGCGGGAATTTGCGATAGTAGCTTCCTCGCTCAGGAAGGCAACGAAGAAGGTGATCGTTCTTGATCTTGATAACACGCTCTGGGGCGGAGTTGTCGGGGATGATGGCTTGGAGGGAATTGAAATAGGAACGACCTCTCCGGTGGGAGAAGCCTATAGAGATTTTCAATTGAACCTTCTCGCGCTATCGAAGCGCGGTATTTTGCTTGCGGTCTGCAGTAAGAACGACCACGATAAAGCTCTCGAACCTTTTGAGCGACACCCTGAAATGGTCCTGCGCCCGTCTGACATCGTCAACTTCAAAGCAAATTGGGAGCCGAAGTCTGAAAACATCAAGCGAATCGCGCAGGAATTAAACCTTGGCCTCGACAGTCTAGTCTTCCTTGACGACAACCCGGCGGAGATTGAGATTGTAAGGCAGTTTGTCCCGGAGGTCGCCACGATCTGGCTCGGTGAAGACCCATCAACCTATACTCAGCAACTGCTTGACAGTCGCTTCTTTGAGCAAAGGAGCGTGACCAGTGAAGATGCGGAGCGTACCCAGCTCTACCAGCAAGAGGCGAAGCGCCAGGAAGTACAGCGCGACGCGACGGATATGGACGCGTATCTTACCTCATTGGAGATGGTAGCCCATATTTCGGAGTTCACTGCCGTCGACGTTCCTCGAATCGCTCAGTTGATTAATAAGAGTAATCAGTTCAACCTCACGACGAGGCGTCGCTCCGAGCCGGAAGTAAAGGCTCTCCTCGCGGCTGCCGGTTACATTGGCTTCACTATCCGCTTGGCAGACAAGTTCGGTGATCACGGCTTGATTGCCATTGTCATCGGCCAAGTTGACAACTCCGATATGGTCATAGACACCTGGCTTATGAGTTGCCGCGTTTTGAAGCGCCAAGTCGAGGAAGAAACACTAAATGCAATCGTCAGGTATGCGCGCCGTGAAGGATGCCGGCGCATCGTGGGTACTTACATCCCCACCATTAAGAATTCAATGGTGAAAGAACTTTATCCAAACCTTGGATTCAGCGAAGACACGGTTGGGGAATCAAATTCAGTTTTCACTCTTGACGTCGAAAGCTACATAACAAAGCCAACACACATCTCGGTTATATAAGGACATTTATGGATATCAGTGAAGTCTATGTGAAGCTTCAAACGGTGTTCGATCAAGTTTTCCTCGATGAGGTCAAAGTCACTCCAGAACTGACTGCCGACGACGTCGAAGAATGGGATTCGCTTCTTCATGTCTCTCTAGTTCTTGCCATCGAACAAGAGTTCGGTATGCGATTTCGAGTTGGCGAGGTTGAAAGCACCAAGAATGTCGGTCAATTGGCAGAGCTCATTCTAAAGCGAGTGAACGGTTAAGGTTCAGGCCAACATCTACGCGTTAGTGTCCGCCCAATGAAAGTTCTAAGCTTTTGGTCTGTATATCGTTGCATCGGAGATCTATGCCATTTCTAGCAACTCGCCTAGCTCTGCTGCCGTTGGTGTTGGTCTTCCTGTTTTATCCGCTTATAGCTTGGCTCGTTTTAGAGCGCGGGCGTGCCAAGAAACGCACTTGGCCCTTCGCTTTGGTGAATATTGTTGGTGGTTACGCGGCGTGTGTGGCGACAGTCGCGGTGCATGTCACTCCCGAACGCTCTTCGGAGTTACGAAGTTTATCTATCGTTGGGATCGCCTTTCTCTGCTACCTAGCTCTCGTTGCCGTCAACTACGCACTCGTTCGACGAAATCGTAATAGTTCCGCGGGTTCGGGAGCCCTGGTTTTTGCCTTTCCTATTGTCACGCTAATTCTCATCAAGTATGTGCCGCAGGTTCAAGACTCCTTTCCTGACATTCTGAGCCAGATTAGTGTTACTCATGTGTCAGTTCTTTTTGTGGGACTCTCCTACGTCACATTTCGCTTGATTCAACTCGCTCAAGAGGTGCGGAATGAGGTGGTGGAGATGCCTACTCTCATCGACTATCTAGGCTTTGCATTCTTCGTCCCAACATTATCGATCGGTCCGATCAGTCCATACAGCACTTACATTCAATCAGTGCGGACTCCAGACCGCGAGAGGACGCCCGTTCTCCGTTCCATGCTACGCATTGTGGTTGGCCTCACAAAGTATATCTTCCTGGCGACCTTAGTAAGTCAACTGACGTATGCAGGTTTGCTGTTCGACGGCCATCCCCACCCGAAGATAGACCTGGTTGTTTCAGTATTCGCCTACACTGTGTACCTGTACCTTAACTTCTCAGGATTTTGCGATATGGTAATTGGCATTTCCGGACTTCTGGGTATAGAGATTGCAGAAAACTTCAACCAGCCCTTCCATGCTAGAAACCTTCAAGAGTTTTGGTCCCGGTGGCACATCACTCTTTCTAATTGGCTTCGCGATATGATGTTCACGCCTATGGTCAAGGGGTTGGTGAGACTGTTCGGCCCAAGCAGCGGCAACAACATGATCGCAATTACGATAGTAGTCGTCTTCCTCGTGATAGGCATATGGCACGGCGTCGGAGTTAATTTCGCACTATTCGGTTTATCACAGGGCTTGGGCCTTGCTGTGGTGCATTACTACACGATTTTCCTAAAGAAGTGGTTAGGCAAAAAGCGATTTGCTGCGTACCGCGCGAATCGCTGGATCGCCGCTGCAGGCACAACCATCACCATCGTCTATTTTTCTGTATCTCTCTTTTTCTTTGCAAATAGCTGGGCGAACATGCATCGGATATTTGAAATCATCGGGTAGTTCTTGGGACGCTAAAGTACTTAAACACCAGAAGTCGGGAGTGAGCAAAGTGCCGGATCTTGGTCTCAGGCTGCATCACGTGGGTTACGTTGTCGCCGAAATTCAACCGATATCGCATATTTATGTGGAGCGGTATGGTTACTGCGTCGCGACAGAAATAATTCATGATCCAGCCCAAACAGCTTTTGTCCAGTTTTTACGACTAGACGGAGACCCGACATACCTCGAGTTTGTTGCGCCTGATGGGCCTGCGAGTAAGCTCGCCAAGGCGGCCGCTAAAGGGCCCGGCCTTAATCATCTTTGTTACTCGGTAGATGACATCGAAAAGGCGACAGCTGCTATGTATGAGTCCGGGATGATTGTTCTCTCTCTTCCCGTCCCGGCGATCGCTTTCAGCGGCAGACGAGTTTCATGGCTTATGGGCAAAGACAGGGTGGCAGTCGAACTCGTGGAGCGAGGGAATGTCCCAGGAGAGCTCTAATGCTTCGCTACAAGCAATCCCAAGATCGCCGTACGATACCCGAGTGAAGATCTCTAACTTTATATCGCTCTTTGTTCTCGCATTCAGCCTCACAGCGGGCAACGCGCAGCAACTTACACTTCCTTTGTGGTCGCATGGAGCACCCGAACCGTCCAAGGCGAAAGGATCGGAACGCGATATCAACTCCTCGGCCTACCCGCTCATTGCCGGTCGCAAAATGATGCGGCTCACAGACGTGAGCAAGCCAACACTCACCATCTACAAAAACAGCGGCGGGAATGATAGCCACACTGCAGTTCTTGTCTTCCCGGGCGGCGCATACAGATTTCTTGCTTATGATCTTGAAGGGACCGAAGTCTGCACCTGGCTCATCTCAATCCGTGTGACATGCGTCCTCGTTAAGTACCGCGTCCCATACGATGGCCACTTCCCTGAACGTTCCGAAGATCTTGAAGACGCTCAACAGGCGATGCGCCTCGCTCGCCTGCACGCTTCCGAATGGGGCATCAATCCCAAACGCATCGGCGTCCTCGGCTTTTCCGCTGGAGCCCATCTCGCCGCTATCCTAAGCACTCATTACGATTTCATGCCATCAACCGGAGCTGTTAGAGAACATGGCGGCCTCGATGCGAGCATCAGCGCTCGTCCTGATTTCGCGTTGATTGTTTATCCTGGCTACCTTGTCCATTGGCCCAACAAGACAACTATCGCTCCCGAGGCGTTGCCGACCACTACCACTCCCCCAACGTTTCTTCTACAGGCCGAGAATGACCCCGTCCATGAAGAGAACGCGCTTGTTTACTTTCAAGCTCTAAAGGAAGCCAATGTTCCCGCCGAGATACACCTTTTCGCCGACGGCGGCCATGGCTTTGGTCTACGCCCGACACAACTACCCGTGACGCATTGGCCCGCGCTCGCCGAAACCTGGCTGCGCACTATCCACATGCTTGATCAGCATTAGATAATGCGGATGAGCTGTCCTTCTCATAGCAGACGCATTCGCCACCCTAGCGTCGTTCAAACCTTAATTTGATAAGACAAAGGACGTCGCCGAACCGACCGGTGCTGTACGTTTCTATGTGAACCGGCGGCGCTGGTCTGCTACTACCCCTCAATTTCTTCGTTGCACTTTGCCGCCTGAAGAACGACTTTTCGTTGCGCTTACCCACTTGCCCGGTATACATTGCCTCAATAATTTCGTTCGCTTTGTGGGGGTAATTCTAGCCCCTGGTCGATTGCAGTGGACACCATTGGTACGCGCAAGCATCCTGATTACAGGATCGTCAGTTCTCGGAGGTGGGATCGTGGGTCTAATTGCGCGGATGGCACCCTACTGGCAATGTGACGAGTGCAGCGTGGAGTGGTTCGCGGACTCCGAGCAAGGGCCGCGCCAGTGCCCGAAATGCCGCTCCCGGAAGTGGAACGATGGCATGGTGAGAGACGCTGATTTGTATCTCAAGGCGCTAGTCGTCCGGCACCTGAACCCTTATAGGCGGCCCCTCTCTGTTCCTCAGAAGGCAGCACTCCAGCGCATCGCAGTCAATCGTCGGAGTGCATCTGCGAAGAAGGTCGCCAGTAGTTCTCACGGATCTTCTCACTTGTCTAGGCCCGACCGCTGAAGCTAAATGGCTCTCTGCGCCTTCTTCGCAAGGCCACCCGCTTCCCTCCGCGCCGGTGGTAAGGTTGGGAGTACGTGCAACCAACCCCTTGGAGCCGCCAACAGAAACATCGCAAATGGCCGCCTTGATGCTGGTGTTCTTCCAGATTCCAAAGTTTGGACTCGCCGTCGCTGAGTGGCCAATCAACGCTGAAATGGTCGTTTCATCGGCGACATTCGCTAATTTTGACCAGGTGCCTGCATCTCCACGTGGCTAGAAAGCCGGTGGGGTGATACGACGAACTTCTCCGCTGAGGCGAAGTACGTGCGGCGAATTGCCTCTCTTTCCTGTGAGGTTGTGCCGTTGAAGTTCAGCGCGAAGGCTTCCCTTCTGCCCAATAAACAAGCCTCCCAACAGAGCGGAAACATCATGACCGCGCCCCTATGATCGAAGCCCCTGTCTTCGGGTGACCAAGCAATCAAAGGATGGTCGCTCGTTACAAAACAGTCGTCGATTGAATCAGCTAGGCGGAGTTGCCAGTAGAACGATTCCAGCGCGGCGGTGCCACTTTTCATTTGGGTCACCATCGCGTTGAGCGAACCCTCCTTCAATGCTCCTGGAGAGAGCCGCCTAAGCTTCATGGAATCTACTGTTATTTTCAGGCCTTCAACTGCCATGGCACGCGCGGCCCTCTTCTCGCCCCACTCTCGCATGAACTGTTTGCGGAACAGCGGGGACCGGCATCGGATCATCTGGAGATAGCGCAGCAGGAAATTGCTGTGCTGTCGCCAGTCCTTAAAACCCGTCTTTCGCAGTTCTTGAATCAGCGGGGTGTAGCCGTTTTCTAGCTCGCTGAAAGCTTCCTCCGCATGTGCGCGGTCGCCCTGCCTGCCGACAAAATCATAAAAACCTTCTTCCCAGCCAATTTGTGAAGGGCTGTTTTTCCGCCATTTACCGAATTGCGGACGGAACACCCAAAGCGGCAGGCTCTCGGTCTTCGGCGTTGCAGGGTCAATAAACCCAGATAGGTAGCCTTGGGGGAGATAGTGATCTTCGCGACCCTTGGGATAGTGGTGAGCCACACTAGACCACGCCGAACTTACTGGCTCGGCGGCTCCAAATTGTTCGCAGAACCTCCGCGCCCTGATCGAGGATCACCGTCGCCTCGGGATTGGTGCCGCGCTCGATGACGACGCCGAACTTCGCCGGGTCTCGCAGTAGATCGCCTAACTTGTCGAGGGCCTGATATTCGTCGCTGCACATTGGGCCTTCCATGTTTCGTACGATACGCCGGGTTAGCGTGATGAACGGCGGCAAAGCATGATTGAATACCAGAATGATCGCCTCTATGACCCTCGCGTTGCTGTTCATGTTTGAAGCCGCGCCCGCGCCCCGCATGGTCTTTGTTGTGGATAAGGTCTCGCAAGTCGGCTCGGCCCGTGTGTCCGGAGACACTGCCCATGCTCAAGAGGGCGAACACCATTCTGCCCCGGTGGTCATGGGGGAGTTCTCGAAAAAGTGCCCGGTGGTCGCATTTACAAAGAACAAGGAAGCTGCCGAGTTCATCCTCGAAACGCAATCTGGTGGGTCGTCGTTGAGCAATCAAAACGGCGATGTTCTGTACGTCTCTCCAGCAAAAACTCTAAAGAACATGACGAAAGACGTCTGCGGCTACATCGCGGCGCACTAAGGGATATGGCTCGTTTTTCAGGTCCGCCTAATTCGATTGGGCTGCTCGGTGCCTGGTTGCGACGGGAGAGTACCTGACCGTGGCAACACGAACCGCTGCACCCTGTGCGGCCATTAGTCTCCCGCATGGGGTAGGATGACGGCTTTAGAACAAGATCGTCCTGTCGATGATTTCTGTGACTGCGCCTGGTGCCAGGCTGGCCGTCCTGACAATTGGCCGCGCCCGCTGGCCTAATCAGCTTCGTCCGGTCGGCGCGGTCCGAATTTTGGACTGAAGATCAGACAGGTCGCGGCTGATGATCATGTACGCAGGCCTCTCGTCTATTCCGGGTTCAGCTCATCTAGGCCGGTCAGTAGATCGGCGGTCTTAACGCCAAGACTGAGAGCGAGTACCTGCAAGTTCCGCAGCCCTATCTCCTTCGCGCCTCGTTCCACGTCCGAAATGTAGTTGCGTCCCACGCCAGCGTGGATCGAGAGATACGTTTGCGTCCATCCCTTCTCGGTTCTCAACGCCTTGATGCGTTGGCCCACGAGGACGCAAATATCCTTTGCCATCCGTAAAGCATGGCTGTAGCCTATCGAGGACGTACCCCCTATAGGAGACAACGCTTGAGCGATTCAGTAGCTGCGCCGCTACCCTACCGTTGGGGTCGGTTTCAGGGGTGGGCGATTCTTCTGTCCGCCGCCCTAATGACCATCGTCACTCTATCTGCCGATAGGCTCGATAGTTGGGAACACTTCCTGAATTTGGTTCGACCATCAGTCGCACTCTTGGCCGGTATTGGCCTACTCAGGAAGCACCGCTTCGGTCTACTCCTGTATTACCTGGCTTGCACTCTGTATTCCTTCAGCGGTCTCGGAGCCTTGGTCCTTAGCGATGCCTCGGTTCTGTTTCTCGTTGCCGTCATTCTGGGCTTTTGGCTGGTTCCCGCCGTTTTCTATTATCCGAAACGATGAACGATTTTTCGAGTGAACCTGTCGCCTTGGGGTTCGCAGCCAATCCAAACGGCCCCCCAGCAGATCGATGAGATAAATCGCAATGTTTGTTTACAAGCGGTTTCCTGGCGATAACGACACCGTACTCATGGATATTCAAGATCGCCTGTATTCCGTGGTGCTTGGGGTTGTGTTCGAGTACCCCCGCAAGCGTTATCTGGAGGGTTCGAGGCTGCTTCTCGCCGACACCGAGCTCGCAAAGAGACTAGCGGCCATGAACAGCTTTGACCACCGGACACTTCAGGAGACTCACGATCTCATAGCGGCGCGGTTCCGATCCTCGCGCACCATCAGCGCTCAACAAACGCTCTTCGAGACCCATGTTGAACACGAGCAGCGGATAGAGCTTGAGTGGCGATCCTTCTTTAGATAGGAGGTACGGTGCCTCTGTGAAGACGATGAGTTCGTTCGTGCCGTACTCACTGCGACAGCATTCCCTAACCCGGATGTTCAAGGTTGCGCCGCCGAAACGCAATTGAGGGCGCTTCTGCTGAAACGGTACGGGGACATGAAGATCGATCGAAAGAATGGATGAGAAGCAAATGCCGAATGCCCGCAAGGTCATTTCCAGTTGCGCTTCTTGAAGATCAGGAGAGTTCCAAATGAAGCGACGCTTAGCTGCTGTCCTGCGGTTCTTACGAGGCGATTCATTCTGGAAGGTGGTGTTGAGCCTTGCCTTTATCTTTGGGATGACATTCCTGCCTCGCGTTCCTTTCGGGCAGGGGGATGAAGATGACCCCGACGACGATACCCCACCCGCGCACGTATCTCCGTTTGAAGCTGGCTTCATAGCCGCCTGTGCGCTAGGAGCATTTTGGACCTTCTACTACAAGAGGCAGCACCCGAAGTTCAGAGGCAACATCAGAGCGCCCGTGTGGGACTTAGAGGCTGGGCAGTTCGTTGCGCCCTCGTTTTGCTTTACAGAGGGTAACCGCTGGCCTTGGATAGCTTGCTTGAGAGAGACGGGAACCGGAGACATGCACATGCTCGAACTGGAAGCCGAGACGCGAGGAAATGATCTGGGCTATGACGAAGACATCCACATCGTCCCCTGCAAGCTCAACGAAGATGGCCCGCTGGATAGCCACGATTTCACTCGCTCTTGTCATTGCATCCCGGTGATTATGGAGCAGTTGCGTGGGCGCACACTAATCATTCATCGGGAAGATGAACACCGCTTGCCTCTGAGCGTAGCACTTGCACCAGAGTCAGCCGATTCGAGGAGCGTAGCCCAATGAACAGATACTGGAATCTTGCTTTATCGCTAACGCTCCTCGCCTCTTCGTCTGCACTCTCGGCCCAAAGCTGGTACTACTCAAGCACTAAGAATCCGGGAACGGCCTGTCACAGTGCAATCAATATACAAGTCTCAGAAGCTAAGCAGATGCTTGTCATACTTCTTTCATCAGACTGCTTTTAAAACAGAGGGAAGCGATCAGATGTCAATGGAAACAGCGTCTCAGGCCATACTCTACCGGCAAAATCTGCGGGAGTGTGAAGCGACAAATGCCGGACGGTGTCGCGAGAATTGCCGGGGCGGTCCGGCATGATTTGCCGGGGTCACATGAAAGCATCCTTGTGAAAATACACCTTACTGTCTGAAGCGTTGCAGCCGTAATCGAATGACGTGTCTGAGTCGTCAGACTCGAGGCTGCTTGGCTCCTCGTGTATGGCTGAAGTGGTGGCGCTTAGCCCATGTGCGTTCGAACGTTTGGGCGGTGAAAGCCTGTCTCGCTTTGTGTACTGCAGTCGGGTCTTCGGATCACCGGGATACGGTCGCCCGGTGTTTGGGTCGCAAAGCGAGTACAGGTAGGCATCGCCCGGCGAGCGTTGGCAGACAACTAGACCGAGAGTTGTGAGATTGATTCGGGCGTCTCTCAACGCCCGTACGGAAGCGCCCGTATGTTGAGAAATCTCTTTATCCGACACCGCAAACTGGCGGCTGCTCTTCCGATCGCTATGCCTACAAAGGAAGATGTAGAGCCGGAGACCGGTATTCGACACCTTGGGTGCGATTCCCTTCTCGAAAAGCTCCGGAGGGAATCCCGAAAAGCGTGGGATCATCACTGACATTCGAGGCCACCGCTATCGGGTCGCAACAGGATTTTCATCCGCCGACGTTGCCACTTCAGGGTTGCAGCTTGATAGGAATGCTTCGATGTCGCGCTCCGCGATCATTACGCGGCTGCCGACCTTAGTCTTACGGAGCCGTCCTTGGCTTAGCCACGAATAGATAGTCCACCTCGAAACGCCACCGAGCTTTAGTGCGGCCTCTTCAACACTGAGCAATGTCTGAGTCATTCGGAATCCTCCAACAACACACAAAGAGTCCCATTGCAGCCAAAGAAAAACCAGTGTAATGTAACGCCTATATGGTAGCTATTACGCGTCCGTTACAGAAACGTGCCTTCCTCAGTGGCCCCGTCACAAGCTCCATACTCCGAGTCGATCCCGATAGACGGCGCGAGGCGGAGTCAGCAGGAAGGATCGTAGCGGCGTCCCTCAATGGAAAGCCAAACGCTTGGATCAAGCGCGTAACGGACCTCATCGAAGCGTGTCACCAGATACATCAGACGGTGGAAACGATCAAGACCTCTGGTGGCCCTAGCGCCGGACAAAATGCGGATGTGTATAAAGCGCAAACGCAACTGAACATCGGCCTTGGCAAGTACAAATGGCATCCCTTTGTGTCTGGGTCGATGAGTGCAGAGTCTCACTTTGAGGTTCTCTACTCGATTGTCACCGTTCCCTTTGATCAAGATTTGTCTCGTGAGCACGTCGCGGTTCAGTGGATTGTTGAGAACGCAGGAGTAGTTCACAGGATTCGTCGATGTCGCGTGGAAACATGCCGGAGATGGTTCTACGCCAAGACCGATCACCAGAAGTATTGCGGGCAGACCTGCCGAAAGAAGGAGGCTTCCGAAGGCGAGGCATTCAAAGAGAAGCGCAGGGTCTACATGAAAAAGTATCGGAGAGAGGAAGCAGAACGGGAAGCACGGGCGAAGCAGACTGCAAATCGACTGGCAAAGGGGAAGGGCAAATGAGCATCTTCAAGCGTGGCAGCGTGTATTGGTATCACTTCCTGTTCAATGGCGAGCACATTCAGAAGAGCACGAAGCAGGGCAATCCTCGCACGGCTCGCCAAATGGAAGCGGCCTACCGCACCGCACTCGCAAAGGGCGAAGTAGGCATCACCGAACGCAAGCCCGTCCCGACACTTGCGGACTACATCGAGAACCGATTTACGCCCTGGGCGCGGGCGACCTTCGAGCAAGCCTCGCCGAAGACGTGGACGGGATGGTATCGGACGCAACTCGCGAACATCTCCAGCTATGGGCCGCTGGTGAGCCGCAAGCTGGACAGCATCACTAGCGAACACGCGGCGGACTATGCGGCGTACCTGCAAACGAAAGGCTGGCAGCCCAGCTCTGTGAACAGCTCTCTCCGCGTCCTCCGCCGCGCCCTGCGGCTTGCCGTCGAGTGGGGCATCACGCCGTCCGCGCCGAAGATCAAGCTGCTCAGAGGTGAGCATCACCGGGAGCATGTGGTCTCACCGGCAGAGGAAGCGCTGTATCTGGCGGCGGCAGGCGAACTCATGGCGAGTATCGCGACAGTGCTTATCGACACGGGAATGCGACCGGAAGAGAACTCCCGGCTTCGCTGGGAATCTATCGGCTGGTCGAATGGGCAGTTCGGAACGCTCCAGGTGACGCACGGCAAGACGGCGGCGGCGCGGCGTATGCTCCCGATGAGTCCGCGGGTCCGTGCGCTGCTGGAGAGCCGCTGGGAAGCGGCGAAGATGCCCTCAGAGGGCTGGGTGTGGGCGAAGGAAACGGCAAGTGGACACGTAGAGCCTTCCACGGTGAAGAAACAGCACCAACGGGCGCTGAAGCTCAGCGGAGTGCGTCCCTTCGTGCTCTACGCGCTCCGACATACCTTCCTCACCCGTTTGGGGGAGGCCGGGTGCGACGCATGGACGCTGGCGCGGATCGCGGGACACTCTTCGATTGCCATGTCCGCCCGGTACGTTCACCCCAGCGAAAACGCCGTAATGAACGCTTTCGAGCGACTGGAAACATTACACCGTGGTAATCGGGCTCCGCTTCAGTTGGCCAGCCGCGCGGCTTCAACGAAAGCTGACAGATCTCGCGCGGCTTCTGGATCGGACGTGTCTATTGTCAGTTCAGTTTCTCGCTTAAACTGATCGACCGTATAGTCGTGCGTTTCCCGAAGGATGGAGTCAGTGTGCGAATTGCCATTGAACACTAAGGCAATTCGACTCAACGGGAATCCCCTTCCGGTTCCGATTCGTTTGTATTGCCAGAATATGTGGCGCACCTTTTCTGCTTCGCTGAGCGCCTTCTTAGGCGTCATGTTGTTTAGGTCTACACCGTCGATCAGAAACATCAGCGAATCCCGTCGCACCGCCAGCGCTATGCGGCCAATGTTTTTCTCCTCGACGCCCAGAATGTCTGAGGGCTTAGCATTTTCAATGAGAGCGTCAAACGGCATTGAGGAGTCAAGGTTTGCGAAATTTTTTACACGCTGAACGAACAAAGAGCGTGTCGAGACCGGTTCGCGCCGGAAACTCTCTGCCACGGGTTCCGTGCTTGCGTCTCGCAACACAAAGTGCTGAAACAATCTAGCCTTCTTTTCAGCCGTGATGGGGAGCGTTACCTTCCGAGGCAAAGAAGAAGTGAGCAACGGTGCGCTGCTACCTAGGACCGAATCAATTGGAGCATTGCCGTTGAAAAGTTTTGCTCTCAGGTCTTCGAGATAAAAGCGGAGAATGTCCACGTCCAAATCACGCGACAAACACCGCGCTCGCGAAAACTCTCGGTCGTACATCAGTTCGTCATCACCGATCACAAGTCCAATGCAGAGGCGCTCGCCGCTCTCAGGGTCGGGCTGCACGAAGAGGAGGCGGTAATCAGCAACCATCTCAAGGCTCTTTAGTTCCATACTTCACCTGCTAACTTTTCGATGAGCCTTGCTCTCTTCAGCAGAGTATCAATCGTGTCATTTGCCCATGAAACATCGTCGAGAGCACCGGCCACAGCTTCAATGAGGCTCCGGCAGATATGAGGTTGGAAATCTCCGATCCGCCTCAGAATGTTTGGCGGTGGGAACAGAGGCCTTTGGCTTCTCAGTCGGGAGCCTAATTCGCCACTAGGCCAAAGGTCTTTGGGCGCAATCATTGCGGTTTGCGTCGTCGGATACTGCCGCAGCGCTGATGCCTTCTCGAAATCGATGAAGACGAAATCCACGTACCCATTTTCGCAGGGCGAGACAACGATATTGCCCATGTTCCGGTCGGTGTTTCCAAGCCATATGTCCACGACGATGCACTCATATACCTCGCTAATGTTTCTGACCTTACTCCGATGTGCAAGCCAAGGGCCAATGTCGCGGAATTGAGAGATCAAACGGGTGCCAGCGAGTTTGTGAATCCCCACGGTACACATCTTCGCGCAAGGAACGGTGAGTCCAACTGCATTCGCCAGAACGCAACCGGCAAGCTCCGCAAACACGATATTGACCTCCGGTCCCTTCACGAAGTAGTCAGCCGAATCCTCTCCGACGGCTCTTTTCGGGTTGGTGCTGTAGACCACGCCCGTGCCAGAGATAACGTCGGCATCGATGGTAGCGAGGGGTACAACTTCAAAGGCAAATGGCTTCCAACTCACCAACCGCCTCCCTGTTTACGGTCTCTCGCGGTGCCTTCAGAGTCTCCGCAGTTCAACTGAAAATGCACGACGAAGACACCGACCCGCTACAGTATCCGCTACAGTCCATTTTTGGTGGGATCAGGAGATGAGGTAAGTGTCTGATTCTATGGTCGGGGCGGAGAGATTCGAACTCCCGACCCTCTGCTCCCAAAGCAGATGCGCTACCAGGCTGCGCTACGCCCCGACACTGCTTCAAGGATAACGTATTACCGGGATAATTCGCGAATGTTCCGCGACGCTGTTCGGAGGACTAACGGTGCGGCATACCGGCGAGCACCATCACGCTGATCAGTTTTGCCATCAGCAGGACTGGGATCATCGTCAGCGCGAGCATAAAGAGCCCGAGGACGCCGAAGAAGAGCCAATCGGCACCAGTATTGCGGGGAGAGGCGTGCAGGCTGCCTTCGAGCAGCTTGTAATTGCGGCGGTTGGCTTTCCAGGCGATGTCGAAGATGTCACCCACAAATGGGACCATGCCCACTGCGACTTCGATCGCCACGTTGACGACCATGCGTGCGACGGTGATGTTTGGAACTCCGCGGAACCAGGCTGCGAGCACGATGATGCACGAGGCAAGGCCGCCGAGGATGTCGCCCACGCCGGGGATCATGCCGACTATGCCGTCGATGCCAAAGCGGATCGAAGTGCCGGGAATCCGGAACCAGTCATCGAGCACATGCGAGAGCAGGTCAAGGTTCTCATCATCGAAGAGTCTAGCTCCGCGACGGCCCTGCGGAGGGAGGACTTCAGGGTCGATGACGACTCGCATCTTTCGTCTTGAACTCGGATCTGACTGTGGAAACGTCTGGCTTACACCCATACTTTACCTCTCCGTCGAAGAGTATCGTCACGTGATCAGATGCGTATTTCCCGGGAAAAGGCCCGATGCTACAATTGGAGTCAGGATGGCGGCTATAGTTCAGTGGCAGAACGCCGCTCTGTGGCAGCGGATGTCGTGGGTTCGAAACCCACTAGCCGCCCCAATCTTCTCTCCTCTCCGTAACGTTGCGGATGTTGTGGAGCTTCCAACGAAGCTCAGTACCTGACGGATCCTCTTTGGCCCGCGCCCCCCAGATTTCAGCAACATCTCTCGCGGCCGCTCCTCCGCGGATATTCGCAGGCACTTCGGGGTGGGCTTATCCGACGTGGAAGCCGGACTTCTACCCTGAAAAGTTGGCGGCGAAGAACTTTTTACTCTTCTACGCGTCCCAGATGAATTCGGTCGAGGTGAACTACAGTTTTCGCTCTCTGCCAAGCGCGAAGGCGCTTGCGGAGTGGCTCGGTGCCACGCCCGAGGGGTTCCGCTTCAGCTTCAAGGCTCCGCAGCGCATCACGCATTTCAAGCGGCTTCGAGAGTGCGAGGCAGACCTGATGCAATTTATCGATCTGCTTGCGCCGGTAGGAGCGGCAGGCAAGCTGGGGCTGCTGCTCTTTCAACTTCCACCGAACTTCAAGGCGGATGCTCAACGTCTGCGGGAGTTCTTAGGTGCTACCGCATTCCGGAAGACGACGGTTCCGCCGATCTCCTTTGAGTTCCGACACGAGAGCTGGTTTACACCGGAGATCGAAGGGATTCTTCGCGATCATGATGCCGCCCTCTGCGTTGCCGAGAGCGACGATCTTGCCACGCCGGAGGTGCACCCGGCGGCGAGCCATGCAAGCTTTCGTCTGCGCCGCAATGGCGGTTACAAAAAGTTAGAGCTTGACGCCTTTGCGAAGCGCTTCCTGACGCTTTCGCAGACTCGGGATGTCTATATCTACTTCAAGCATGAGGATGAGCCAACAGGCGCGCTAAATTGCGTGGCTCTGTTGAAGCGGGCGGTTGCGGCCGCGAAGGCAATGCCATGATCGAGACAGCGGAACAGGCGGGTGTGGCCGAGTTCCGCCCACGGCGGTTCTTCCGTAACGGGCATGTGCAGACGATTCTCGGCAACTATCTTCGGCGTGTCGACCGTCTGCCGCCTGCCGTCCCGCAACTGGTTGAGGTGGCCCCTGCGCAGGGCGGTCTGCCGGCGAGCCAGGTACTGTGCCACTGCCACTTTCAGCCGGCCGGGGTTCGTGCGTCGCGGCCGGCAGCGATCCTTGTTCACGGGCTGGAGGGCTCGTCGAATTCGCAGTATGTGGTTGGCAATGCGAACAAATTGTGGGACGCAGGGTGCAACGTGATCCGCATGAACATGCGTAATTGCGGTGGAACAGAGCGGCTTTCGCCGACGCTCTATCACTCGGGATTGTCCGCGGATGTCCTTGCGGTGATGCGTTTCTTTGTCGCGCGCCTGGGTTTTAAGAGCGTCTCGCTGATCGGGTATTCCATGGGTGGAAACCTTGTACTGAAGCTGGCGGGGGACCTTGGCGCTACAGCGCCGGAGCACTTGAAGTCGGTGATCGGTATCTCGCCAGCGATTGATCTTGGACCTTCGGCTGATGCGCTGCATGAGCCGCTGAACCGCGTCTACGAGATGAAATTTCTGCGGTCGCTGCTGCAGCGCTATCGGCGCAAGGCAGAACTGTTTCCGCAAAGATTCGATAAGTCGCGGGCGAACCATATCGACACGCTGCGCGGATTTGATGACCGCGTGACAGCTTACTATGCCGGATTCACGGGAGCGGATGATTACTACTATCGTGCCGCCTCGGCTCGAGTCATCGATAAGATCACGGTGCCGACGCTGATCATTCATGCGCTCGATGATCCGTTTGTGCGGTTGACGCCGGAGAGTTGCAGAGCGGTCACGGCGAACTCGGCCATCACTTATATCGAGACGGCACATGGCGGCCACTGCGCCTTTCTCGCCGATGCCGACCCGACGCTGGGCGACGATGGCTACTGGGCCGAGAAGACGCTGCTGCGTTTTCTCCTGGAACATGCATGATCCGTTTCGGAGAATGATCGCCTGTTTGCGGCCGCTGCTCCCAGTTTGGCGGAAGAGCCTCTAAGATAAAAGGTTATGGTTGCTGACTGGTCGGTTGAGTGCTCTGCTGAAGATCCAGTGCTGGTGGTTCCCTGGACCCTTGACGGGGAGACGGGGGCAGAAGCTGAAACAAGAGGGGCGGGCCATGCGGCGGATTTCATCAATCTCCGGGAAAATCCGTACGATCTTGATCAGATTCCGGAGGCCGATCAGTATCCACCTCTGATGCAGGCCTTACGCGCGTTGAACGCTCCGCGATCTGCCGTGTTCACGGCGAAGTGCGATGCATGGCCACTTGATTCGCAGGAACTCGAGGAGCTGCGCGAACGGCTTGATATCACCGAGAGTGGGTATGAGACTGAGGCAGCTGGGTTTGCAAGCTACATCGACCTTCTCTGGCGCGACCGGTCCATCTTCGCATCATTCCACCTGGGCGAGCAGCTTCTGCATCGTATCGCGCGGCTTGCCGCTCCCATCAATCAGCCGCAGGCAATGCTCGATTGCGTACTGCGGCCAGCGCTGGTAGACCTTACCGGCCCGCAGGAAGGATTTGCAATTTCGCTTTACGTCAAGACGCTGGCGGCGGACGCCGAAACGGCGAAGCAGACCTGGGCTTCGGCGCTTGAGGCAGTGGTTGCCCTTCTAAGGAGCAAGGACATCTCGGGATGAAGAGAATGTATATCGAGGGCCTGTCGCCTGCCGGTACAATCGAAGGAGCGCCCGGGCGAGTAGCTCAATTGGATAGAGCACCGGCCTTCTAAGCCGGTGGTTGTGGGTTCGATCCCCGCCTCGCCCACCACGTTCCCTTCCGGAAGAGATTTCTATTCTGCGTGCAGCACCCGGCTGCAATCCGGCCCCACTAAGACGTCCTGCCCCCTTGCAAAATCAAACGAGACGTAATTCTTTGCCTTGAACGGGGCAGGAAGTGCTTCGGTCGGGCTCGTGGGGTTATTGAACCTGTACGGTGATGCTCGTCGACAAGGGGGGCGCGGCGTTTCCGCCGGCTGTTGCCGTTACCGTGATGGTGTAGGAACCAGTCGCCACGACGGGTGCAGTTGGTGTGACCGGGGCTGTCGTTTTACTGCTGCTGCCGCTGCATCCTGAGATACCCAGGACAGCGAAGGTGACAAGCAAGAGGCCGAGACCGCTCCCGTAGTGCAGCCGACGCCTGCGGCTCAGAAAGAAGCCCAGCAGTCCCGCGACACTGATTGCACCAGTAACGCCCTGCCAGGGGTTGGACAGAGGCTTTGCGGTAGCCACGGTGCCAGTCGTTCCAATGATCAGCGTAGCCGCAGTGGTTGTCCCGGGATTTAGAGCGACGGTGCTGGTATCGAAGCTGCAGGTACCATTCGCCGGTGCGCCGGCGCAGGCGAGTGTGATTGCTCCGCTGAACGTTGCGTTCGCGGTGAGCGACAGATGGACTGTCCCGTTGGAACCCTGCTTGAGGGTAAGCGTACCTGGTGTGCCGGAGAGAGTGAAGGCCGGCGCGACCGTATTGACGGCAACAGCAGTGGCCACAGCGCTGGTGTTTAGATTGAAATTGGCATCACCGGAGTAAGAGGCAGTGAAGCTATGCGCGCCTACAGCCAGATTGCTGGCGGCAAGCGTAGCGCTGCCAGCGGTAAGCGGAGCCGTTCCGAGTAGCGTCGCGCCGTCGTAGAAAGCGACGGTGCCGCTCGGGTCTGGACGGCCGGCCATCGTTCCGGCGACCGTGGCGGTGAGTGTTTCCGTGTCTCCCACGTTGATCGACGCAGAAGAAGCAGCAAGAGCAGTGGTTGTGCCTCCCTGGTTCAGGAAGAGGCCGATCCCGCCAGGAGTAGCGACGACGAGATCCAAAGCATTGTCGTTGAAGAAGTTTCCGGCAAGAACCTGGCTGCCACCCGATTCCACCAGCTGATTATAAGGAGCGCTAAACGCTCCCTGTCCGAGACCAAGCAGGGTCACAAAGCCGAAGTAGGTGTTTGCCTGTCCATAGTAGGAGGTCTGCGAAGCCTCGATATCCAGAATGCCGTCGCCATTCACATCGGACAGTTGCAAGCCTTCGAAGAAGTTGCCGGTTGCAATCTGGCTGCGGGCACCGAGGGTCCCGTCGCCATTGCCATCGATAAGGAGGATGCCGGCCGTGCTGAAATCGGTGCCGTTAAGCTCCTGCGCGCTGGCAACAAAATCAGGCTTGCCGTCCTGGTTGATATCTGCCACTTGAAAACTCGTAACAAGGTAATTCGAAAGTACGGGGGTGGAGGCGCCGAACGTACCATCGCCGTTGCCGAGTTGCAGCGTGATCTGGTAGTTCCCGCTCTGTGGCAAGTCGTTGAGAAACAGGTCGGGGCGTCCATCGACATTCATGTCCGCCAAGGTCGCCGAGTAGAGCTCTGAACCAGCCGGGTAGAAGACTGGCGTCTGGAAGGTGCCATCGCCCTTTCCAAGCATGACGAAATAGCCCGAGGCGTAGGTGCTGCCTCCGCACGGAGAGTCGCCGGGATAAGCGATCACCAGATCGTTCTTGCCATCCGCGTTCACATCTCCTGCGGAGCCATAGCTCAGTGGGCACGAAAGCGTGGGCATGTTTGCCGCAACGGGTGTTGCAAAAGAACCATCGCCGTTTGCGAGCGAGGTCCAGAGTTCGCCCGCCGCGCCAGTCAGGACGAGATCCTGTTTGCCGTCGCCGTTCAGGTCAGCCTGCACGTTCGACAGGCCATAGTAGTCGGCGGGAAGTGCGCTGGTGGCGATTGACGGGACGAATTTGAAGCCGCCTTTGCCGTCACCGAGGCCGGTGTACAGGCCGAGGTTGTTGTCCAGGTAGTTGGCGAAGAGAACGTCGCTGTACGCATCGCCGTTGGCGTCAAGCACGCCAATCAGTTGGTTGTCGCCGGGAGTGAAGTCGCTCGGCGTCGTCAGAGCAGGCGTTCCGTGCAGGGAGCCATCGCCATTGCCGTTGTATACCTCCACCTGGAAAAAACTTTGGCTCAACTCGGCGATGTCGAGCTTTCCGTCGCCATTTAGATCGGCCGCGACGACTCCTGGTCCGCTGTTTACGAAAGCGACATACTGGTTACCCACAGCGGGGGCCGTGAATGAACCATCGCCCTTGCCAAGGAAGATCCCTAACGCGGCATTGCTGTCCGTAATAGCATCCGGAATGCCATCGCCGTTCATATCGGCAAAGATGGTGCCACTGCTGCTGTTAAAAGGGCTGATGATGGCCGCGATGAAGTTTCCGTCCCCCTGGCTGAGCGCGACGAAAAGGTCGTTGCCGGCGTCAGCCACAACGTCGAGCTTTCCATCGTTGTTCAGGTCGAGAATCTGCACCCCCGAGGTGTTCGGGGTTGTGCTGCTGCCACTTATGATTGGGCTGCCAATCTGCGGGCCGAAGCTGCCATCGCCATTTCCGGCGATGGTGTAGACCGTAAAGGTTGAAGAGAAGAATCCTGTCGGCTGCACGTCGAAGATTGCGATGTCGGCTCTTCCATCGCCGGTCAAATCGCCGATCGCAATCGGGTTCGCGCCGGGCAACTGAGCATACACAGGCAGCGTGTACGTCTGCGCAGTAAGAGCGGTGAAGGTCGCGTCGCCATTGCCTTTGTACGTTTGAAGCGCCACGGTGCCGGAGGTCCGGGAGACGAAGGTGTAATAGGCGGCAACGACATCAATCTTTCCGTCCCCGTCCAGATCTCCCAGAGCAATGCCGGCAGGACTGCCCTTCGATTGATCGAGCGGAGTGAGGGTGGGCTGCTTGAACGTGCCGTCTTTCCCGTTCAGCCAGGAAAGCACCTGGGAATTGTTCTGGTCGTACGCCACAAGATCGGGATAACCGTCGCCGTTGAGGTCGACTGTGAAGGCCTGGGCGATCGAGATGCCGTCGACGTTTGGGCCAGTATTCAGATAGCCGATGGGAGCAGAGAGACCGCCTGAACCTGTGTTCAAAAGAATGTTGACGGTGCCGTCATTCTGAAGCACAGCGAGGTCGGTCTGGCCATCCTTGTTGAAGTCGGCGGCGAGCACGGCCCCGACGCCATTGTTATCCGGATCGTACTGGATGGAGTTGGCTGCGCGTGTCTGGTAGGCCGTGCCGCCAAGATAGCCGCCAAAGTTGGAGCTAGGAGCAGTCATTGCGGCGGCGGCGGACGGCGCAGACAGACGCGATTTTGCCTTTGCCTTTTCCGCGAGTTGATCGACGAGCGGCTTCATATACCGCTCGAAGGGTGTCTTCGGTCGCGTGGAAGGCGCTTTCACCGGGGCGGGCAGTCGCTGTGCCGATGACACACAGGCGAAGAGTGAGATCGCAAGGCCTGCCGCTATAACTGTGCGTCCTGCACGAAGTACCATGATGCTCCACCTCAAGTGAATTGGATATGACGGTCTGAATTTGAAGCACGCGGCGCGGAATCTGCTCGAGTTGCTCCGCATAAATTTGGTTCCTAGTTCACGGTCACGTTGACGGTGGAGGTAACAGCCGTGACTCCGGTGGCGGTCGCTGTGACCTGAACCACGTAAGCCCCGGCGGTCGTTCCGGGAACGGTCTTAGGTGGGGTCGTGCCGCCTCCGCCAGTGTTTGTGCTGCCGCCGCTGCTGCAGCCTGAGATTGACCCGGCCACAAAGGCCAGCGCAAGGACGCAGACCATTGATACAAGACGGCGGCGACGGGCAGGGATAAAGATCAGCACAATCGCCAGCATCGCTCCGCCAGTCTCGAACCCACGCTTCAGCGCGGTGGTCGTCGTCGACGCTGTCGAGTTGATGTAAACAAGTGCGGTGTAGGGGCTATTTCCCGTCAGCGCCGCCGAGGGACTGGACAGTGAGCACGTGATCGGATGATTGGCTCCAGCAGGCGAGGAAGTGACGGCACAAGCGAGGCCAGCCGTTCCGGTGAAGCCGCCCGTGGAGCTCAGGGTAAGCGTGGAGGTGTTGTTCGAGGTTGCCCCGGCTGTAACGGTTACCGGCCCGGTGTTGGCGAGCGCAATGGATGGCGGGATGATGGCTCCGCTTACCGTGACAGTGGACGTCGCGGAGGCTGTCAGCTTCTTAGTAGCCTCATCGGTTCCGGTCACCGTGATCCCGTAGGATCCACTGGTAGTTGCAGCAGTCGTCTGGGCGGTGAGGGTTGTCGTTACAGAATTGAGGCCTCCGAGATTGATCGTTGGCGGAATCGAGCACGTGACCGGGCTGGCCGCATTCGCCGGAGCGCTTGTAACTGTGCAAGTCAGGTCCACCAACCCCGTAAACTGGCTCAGCGGTATGGTGCGGACGACCGCTGTGCCATTGCTGCCCGCAATCGTGCTGATCGCGGAAGAGCTCAGCGAGAAGCTTGCCTGGCTCACGATCAGAGGGAATGTCATCGTTGCGGCGTTGTAGTTGGCGTCACCCGGATAGGTGGCCGTAATCGTATTCACCCCCGATTGCAGCAGATTTCCGGCGACGATTACAGTGACTCCGGCATAGGTCTGTCCGGTCGATGTAGAAACAGTTGCCAGGTTCCCGGTTGCAAGGGTGACGCCGTTGGCAGTAAGGGTGACCGAACCGGTCTCGAACGCGCCAGCCCCCGCTCCCGGAAGCTCGACGGTGATGTAGTCATATCCGACGTTGCTCACCGTGCCGGAGGCAGGCAGAACCGTCATGGGTTCGGTGGCTTTGGTCACGGTAAAGGTCACAGCGGCGCTGGTCGTGGCGTTATAGCTGGTGTCGCCGGGGTAGCTGGCGACAATTTTGTGTGTGCCGCCCGTAACTGGAACGAACTGCTGCAGGCTCGGATAGGAGGCAGAACCGGCGCTGCTGATGGCTGCCGTTGCAAGCGCAGCTCCATTGTCTGTGAATGTGATGTTGCCAGTGGCGATGCCCTGGGTTGCAGCCAATCCTTCGGCCGTACCATAGACAGTTGCATCGATCAGGATGAGAGACCCGTAGGGTAAAGCCGTGCTCGCGCCCAGTGGCGCGCCGGTCGAAGGATCGTAGCCATTCGCACTCAGCGCGATCGAGCTGTCTTCTTTCCCAACGTTTACGAGGATTGGGGAAGATGAACTTGCGGCATCGCTGCCGTCACCGCCGTAACGCGCATACACGGTGTATTGACCGCCGGGCAGGCCATTGAAGCTTGAGGCTCCAGTTCCACCGGTGAGTGGAATCGTAGCCAGGCCGGAAAGCGAAGAAGTATTCGCAACCAAAGCAACATCGCCGGTCGCGCTCGCCGGGTTCACCCCGACCTGAAGGTTGAGTGACGTTCCATGGGTTACGCTTACACCCGCGGCAGATCCATTGATGTTGAACGTGGTTGCAGTCGGCGCGAGGGCAGCCGAAGGCCACAGGCTGACCATCTGTGCTGCATCGAGGCTGCCGAGGCCGGTGGCTTTGTCGTAGCCAGTGCCAGTATCCCATCCGTTAAGAAAGCCATTGCTGCCGCAGTCTGTTGAGCCCTGCGAACAAACGACCGAATTGTTGCCAGCCGCGACGTCATGCAGAAGCGTCGCGGCGTTCGTTGCCGCCAGCCGATACAGAACGTTATTGGCCTGACCCAGGCGCGAGCCCGTGGATTGGACAAGCAGGGCGAGCATGCCGGCAAAAGCCGGGGTCGATGCAGAGGTGCCGCCAGCGCCGTGAATCGTAGCTGTATCGGTCAACTGTCCATTGGCAGTCGCGCAATCGGTGCTGCCTTCTGCGATCTCACAGTAGGCCCAGCTTGCGCCGTAGAGGCCGTTGGCGGCGAAGAAGGAGACATCCGGCAGGTCGCGGGCGCCGTCCTGGGGAGTCAGCCCGGTCTGGAATGCGGGCTTGCTATAGATCCCACTTGTGCCTCCGCCTCCACCGATGATGTTCGTGGGACCTGAGCCTGAGGCCAGCGGCAGGTTGTCTGCGAGGGCGCCGTTCGCCTGGGTCGAATTGTTCCAGGGTTCTTCCGGGATGTAACTCAGGGCGGTCAGATAGTACGGCGGATTGCCACTGGTTGAGTCGTCCACATAGGTCTCAAAGTCTGTGCCCAGCACATCGAAGTCTGTGCCGCCGACTGCGATGTTGTACGGGGTGGACGCGAGGCCGTTGACGGCAAGGCCCTGGGACGCTGTCGGCAGATAGTCCGCGTCGCAACCGGCTGAACCGCTGTCCCCGGTGGAGACCGTTACCGTAATTCCCTGCGCCGCAGCCTGCTCGTAGATCTCAGAGAAGAACGCGTTACCGGCAGTTCCCTGGTCGGCCTCGCAGCCGCCGAAGCTGATGCTGAGGATGCTGACCAGGTTATCGTTGACCGCCCGAAGAATGGCATTCTGAACTCCGCCGGTGATGTCGCCGTCCGCCGATGCGTAGTAGTACAGCTTAGCGCTGGGTGCAATGCCACCCAGGATCTCCATGTCGAGCCAGCTTTCGACCACGTCGCCGGTCTCGCCCGGATCGCTGCCGTCGATGATGATTGTAGGAAGATTTTGATTGCCCGCTGTTTCACCCAGGAAAGCCTGGCGGTAATTTTCTACCGGTGTCAGATCAACATTGGAGTCTCCGATAATCCCGACATTCACGCCGGTGCCGTCCAGTGTCGCGCCGTGAAAATTGGGATTGAGATTCGCGTTCGGCGTGTCGTAGATAAGCGCGGCGTCGGCAGGATCGACGAAGAGTAAAGGCGTCCCGTTATCGTAGACCGTAAATTGCGGCGTGAATTTATGCGTCGACGAATCGTATCTGGCGCTGGGACCAGTCTGAATGAGCTTACGGGGATGGGAGCTGTCCAGATTCACGAGGCCACGGATGACCGGCGAGAGCGCTCGAGGCACCTGGATGCTGGAGACGGAGGTGATTTCAGAGCGATCTCCGAGTGTCAGCCGGTGAACCTGCGTACCAAAGGCCTGCTGAAGCTGGGCCACGGACCCTGAGAATTCGATCGCGTTGCGCGCCGGCGCTACCTTGTCCAGAACGAAACCTTGTGACTGCAGCCATGCAGTGACTGCGGATATATCTTCAGCGTTGATCCCGAACGTGTCTGCATACTGGCCGGGGGTGAGCCAATGATGATAACGGGGCGACGATGCATTCTGCAGATCGCTGACGTACTCGTTCAGAGCCTGTTGTTGCTGGGCAGAACGCTGCAACAGCAGAATCATGCGCGGGGCGGGCGTCTGGCCGGCAACGCTTCCAAGATCGGTAGCTTTCTTGGCCCATGGCCGAGCGATGCGCGGTAGCGCAACGCGGTCGTTCAAATCGACGACGCTGATGACCCGATTGGGAACAATCTTCGCCGGGCGGGCTTGCTCCGGCGTTTGCGCGGTTAGCAATGCCGATGAGACCGATGCCATCGCGAAGAGGAACATTCCGGTGAGTCTTTTGATCTGCATTCCGTGTCTGCCGCCGTCCGTAGAGTATGGTCCCGCGTATACGTGTAAGTTCGAAACACACCGTCATCCGAACAGGAAGTCGCGCCTGTGATCGTTGTATTTCAAGAGCTCGCTGGCGATGTGTAACCGGAGAGTACCGGCATCGGGCTGGCATCACCATTCCCGCAAGCTAGCCTTTTGTTAAATAAATCTAAACGCGGAAGCCACGCGCAATGAACAAGATGTGCCAGAAACGGACGCACGGTCCCAGCCCGGAGAGGGTTTAAACGCCATGTTACGATTGCATCACAGCGATCCCCACCCGGCTTCCCTTCCATTTTTGTTCATGCCTCGATCCGTCTTCAGCTTTTCTGACTTCACTTTCGACGCTACGACGGGGCTTTTAACTCACAGGAACCGGGAATCGCGGCTGCCGGAACAGACGGCAAAGCTGCTGCAGCTTCTGTTGGAACGCCCGAATGGCCTGGTCACGCGCGAGGACATCGAGAAGACCCTCTGGCCTGACGAGACCTATGTGAATCACGACCAGGGCATCAACGTGGCGGTCAATCGCCTGCGGCAGATTCTGCGGGACAATCCTAAGAGCCCGGAGTTTCTCCGAACCATTCCGAAGCGTGGCTACAGTTTTTGTGGCGATGTGAAGGCTTTGCCCGAAGAGGGTCTGGCTACGGTCGAGCCGTCATTGCATCTCGGCGTCACAACACGGGAAGCTCCCCTGAGTGTCGACCTGGAAGGGTCCGCGCCATACCGGGAGTCCCAGACTCAAACTGCCCTGGTGCCAGGTCCGACGCCGATTGCACACCATTATGTCCCGGGAGATCGCATGGGGCTCGGTTTCACCAGTCGCAGTCGACTGCTCTTGTGGATAGTGCTTGCGGGGGTGACGCTTGCAGGTCTGGCGTGGTTCTCCTGGTTTCGATTGCGGCAGAAGGCTGAACCGGTCTTGCGGGTTGGGATTGCTCCCTTGCGATCGGCGAACGATCAGCCAGACCGCGAGGCGGCGGAGAGTCTTCGGCTGGAACTCAGCGATGCGCTCGCAAAGCTGCCCGGGGTTCAGGTACCGTCGACGGCGGCTTTCGCTTCTTCTGACGCCTCGGATATCCCGCAGGCGGCGCAGCGCCTCTCGTTGGATGAACTGCTGCTCGGCAGCCTCTCGAAGCAGGGCGACCAGTACGACATCCGGTTCGAGCTGGTGCGGGCCACCGACGCCACGCACATCGGCTCTTTTGAGTACAGTGGCCCGCGACAGGAGTTTCCGGCCATCTGCGATCGCTTGCAGCGAGACCTCTTCCACTACATGAGCCTTCATGGTGCATCGCTCCAGCTGAGTAAAGGCAGCACCAACAATTCGCAGGCATACGAGGCCTACCTCGAGGGAAACTACTCCATGCTCGAGCGGAGTCCGGAGTCGATGCAGCGGTCGATTGCAGAGTTTACGCGTGCAACCAGCCTCGACCCCGACTTTGCGGCGGCTTATGCCGGGATGGCTGCTGCCTATCTGCGGCTCAGTGAATATGGCACCGATCCACGCAATGGGCTGCTTGGGAAGTCAGAGGAGTTCGCGCGCCGCGCCCTTAAGCTTGACCCATTGCTGGCGCAGGCTCATGCTGTCCTGGGCACGGACGAATATAAGTACGACCGGCAGTTTCCGCAGGGGGAGGCAGAGCTCAGGGAAGCCATTCGCATCAACCCAAACGAAGCTGCCTATCGGAACTGGCTTTCTGTGCTCCTGGTCGAGCAGGGTCGCTTCGACGAGGCGATTGAACAGCTCGATATCGCGCGGGAGCGAGCGCCGTTCTGGCCTTCCGTCTATGCCATGGAAGGGCTAACCGGCGTCTACGCGCGGCATAACGAGATGGCCATTAAGGCGGCCCGTCATTATGTGGACCTGCTGCCTAACCTTCCGGTTGCACACAACACGATGGCCTGGGTTTACTTCGATACGGGGCGCTATGAGGACGCAATCGAAGAGTGGAGACAAATGGCGCTCCTGCAGAACAATGTGGAGCGGGTGCATCTCGAAGAAGAGGGCCTTCGGATCTTTCGTGCAAAGGGTGTACGCGCCTACGCAGAGCTCCGGCTGTCCGCAATTGGCGGCAAAGCGGCGAGCCAGGTAAACGACTTTAGTCCGGCAGAGTGGAACGCCTGCGCCGGACATCACGATGAAACTCTGAATGAACTCGATCACCTGGCCGCCGCAGGAGACCCGTTCATCTTGCACGTAGGCGTCGATCCGATGTTTGACTCTTTTCACGACGATCCGCGCTTCCTTGCGATTCTTGGCAGATCCCGTATCACGGTGCCGTCTTCGTTGCGCAGCGTGCGATCAAACGTTTGCCAATGACACACCAACTCCTTTGCCGAGAACGTCCACGAGGTGCCGAGGTCTTCGAGCATCGGCAGGGGAACGCAGCGCGTGATACTTGGCACCAGAAGACCGCCAAAGGAGAGAGCCGACGCGGTTGCGTCGGCTCTTCACCCTTGTGGTGGCCAGGTGGATCAGGTTAGCTGCCGGCTGCTGTTACGGTGAGTGCAACCGTGGCAGTGTGCGAGACCGTTCCCAGGCTGCTGCTACCGCTTACGGTTGCAGTGACGGTAACCGTCGAAGCACCAGCGGGCGTGCCTCCGGACGCGTTATAGGCACCCGTAGGTCCGCTGGAACTGCCGCCGCAACCACTGAGGCAGCAGACGAAGACGAGGGTGAGCAGACCGAAGCCGGCCGATAGCAGGCGCTTTCGACGGAACGCCAACGGGAGGCCCAGCATCAGGACTCCAGCGAGTGCGACGCCTATGCCTCGGTGAGACGGTGTTTCGGGGTGCTCAAGTGACGCCTTGGTCAGGGTTGGACCGGTCGTGGTGATGGTCAGCGAGTTGGAGGCTGTAACAGCGCCGGTGGAGCTTACGGACGGCGTTATCGAGGAGTTGGCGAAGTTGCAGGTTGCGCCCGTCGGAAGACCAGAGCAGGCAAACGTGACGTTTGGATTGCCTCCGTAGGAAGCGATGTCGTAGTTAATGGCGTAAGCCAGCGCTACAGCACTCGAGGTCTGGCCAGCAACGACCGATGCGGTTGCTGGGGTCGCGGTGATGGTGAAGTCGGCTATACGCACGATCGTGACTCCAGAAACAGAGCCCGTAAAGTTTGAGTCACCGGAGTAGGTGGCAATGATGTTGTGACGTCCAGCCGCAAGACTTGAAATGTTGAGAGTTGCAAGTGCGGCCGTGACGGGGGCTGTTCCCAGTTGGACAGGAGAGGACGCGTTAGTGTCGGTGAAGGTAACCGTGCCGGTTGGCGTGGCGCTCGGTGTATCGCCTGCCACGCTCGCCTGCAGCGTGACCGATGTACCGGCCAGCGCCAGGGTGTCGATCGTGGTACTTCCGAGGGTGGTGACTGTCGCGCTTTGGCCGAACGTGACATCGACTGAGCCGGATTTATTCGTTAGGTTGTTCGCATCACCCTGGTAGACGGCGAAGAAGTTATGCAGGCCGGCGGTGACACCGGTTATGGGCAGCGTTGCGGAAAATTCACCGAGCGAGTTCGCAGCCGTTTGGAGCGGAGAGCTTCCCATCATCGTCGTTCCGCCAGAGACATCGTAGAAGGTGACGAGGCCGGTTACCGGAACGCTTCCACCGTAATCTGCAATCACTTTTGCGGTCAGATTTACCGTTGAACCCACCGCTGGAGTGGTGTGGTCGACCGCAAGCGATACGAGGACTGGCGCCTGCTGGATCGTCACCGTGACGGCTGCCGCAGCGCTGGCCTGAAAACTGGCGCTGGCAGGAGGCGAGGAGATGACAATTGTGTGGGTGCCTGCCGCAAGAGACTTCGTGCCTTGGAACGTAATCGCGGCAGCGAAGTTCCGTGCGAGATCACTGAAGCTCTCACCCGTGAACGGAACGTTTGCCGTGCCAATGGCGGCACCGTTTTCGGAGAAGGTGTAGACACCGCCAACCACGGCACCGGTGCCGTTATTGTTGCCAACCGTAGATGCTTCAAACGTGACGGGTTCGCCGAAGATGGCAGTCTTCGGACTTACTGCGGCATATGTCGTAGTTGGCTCCGGATCGACGGTGATGGGCACGAGGTTTGAATCAGCGGGCGCGTAGGCCGCATCGCCGGCGTAATGCGCTTTGAGGTTGTAGGTTCCACCGGGCAGAACCACACCGTTCGCCGCGCTGAAGGAGAAGCCGCTTGCCCCGGTCAGGTCCAAAGTCGTTTGGATCACACCTTCCGCACCCGCAAGGATGGCAATGTCTCCCGTCGGAACTGCGGAGCCCGTGGCGCCGGTGACGGTTACAGCCGTATTCACCGTATCGCCATGCGTAACGTGGGTCTGGTCAGCCGTCAGTGCGATTGTCGCCGTGCCCGCACCCGTGGGCGAAAGCCATGAAGTGGCCAGCTTGTTGATGTCCACGGAACCGAGGCCGGTCGCCAGGTCATAGCCCTGCGTTGTCTCGTAACCGATCAGCGCACCGTCCGGGTCAGGCACCCTGGTATCGCCTACGGTGATGTCGTGGAAGGGAGAGTTGCTGCTCGCGGCGAGGGCGTAGTACGTCGGATTCGGATTGCCGGCACCGGTCAGAAAGTTGTTCTTCTGATTGACGAGCGCCTGGATACTGGCCCAGGACGGAGCGGCAAGGGATGTTCCGATCTCACCCGCTCCGATATTTTGCGAACAGTCCGCGCCGATGTCGCGCTCGCAGAGAAGGTAAGCGAGATTGTCGCCGGCAAGCAGCGAGACGTCAGGAAGGTCGCGGGCACCGTCCGCGGGAACTCCTGGACCTGTCTGCCAATAAGGTTTCGCATAGTCAATCGAAACTCCGCCGCCACCAGCCAATGGGCGGCCATCGTCGGGATTTTCATAGTCGTTCCAGGCACTCTCGGGAATGTACCCCGTGGCAATGTAGTCCGGTGCCGGGAAGTAAGTGGTGAGCGTCGGGATCAGGAACTCGGTTCCACCAACCGAGACGTTGTAAGGTGTGGAACCCAGAGCGTTGGCGCCGTATCCGGCGTCGAGACCGGTGTAGCCGCAACTGTCGCCGCCATTATCGCCCGCGGAGACAAAGTGGCTGATCCCTTCAGCGGCCCCCTGTTCCCACACGTAATTGTAGAAAGTGCCGTCATAAAAGGTGTCATTGCGTGATTCGCAGCCGCCGTAGCTAAGCGAGGTGATTGGTGAGACAAGGTTGTCAACGGCGTAAACGGAGGAGAGGTCAATGCCTTCATTGAACTCGGTGGAGGCGGTAACGACAAAGTTCAGAGTTGCGTTGGGAACGAACGCGCCGGCATAGTCGACGTCCACGATCGCTTCGCTCTCGTCTCCGATCAGTCCCGGGTCGTCACCGTTGACGATGATGTTCACGTTGGCTGCTGGTAGACCGGTGATGTTGCGGAAGTCGGCAACGTCCTGGAGGTTGATATTGCTTTGTTCTAGGAGCGCAATGGACTGGCCTTCGCCGTTCATGCCCGCACTGTTCAGTGGCTTGGAGTTGTAGATGGCCTGCAGGTCAGCGGGCGTGGTGAAGATGTAACCGCCTACGAGGGCCTGCGGTTTCTTGATCGACGAGATCTGGGGTTTGGCCGGATTGAAGCTGTTCATCCGGGCGACGCCCTTCACCACGCCGGCAAGGGCCGTCGGCACGCTGGCCTGCTTGGAGTTGGCGAAGTAGGTTTTGCCATTCACCTGATAGGTGTGGATCTCGGTCTGGAAGGCGGTTTCAACCTGGGTGCTGGTGCCGGTGAACAGCAGGAAACGGCGGCCATTGGACGGCTTCTCGACGGAGAGGCCCTGCGCGGTCAGCCAGCCTGTTACCTTGGCCAGGTCGTTGTCACTGGGGCCAAAACGTTCGCCAAACTGGGTGGGCGTCAGCCACTTGTGGAACTGGGGGGACTTCTTATCCTGCTGGTCTTTTAGAAGCTGCGTCAGGTCGGCCTTCTGCGCGTCGCTCCCTTGCAGCAGCAGGACCATCCGGTGAAAGACCTGGGCGCGACTTACACGGCCGAGGTCATTCTGCTTTGTCGCCAGGAGATGTACGCTGTTCGTTCTGGAGCGAACGGATGCGACGACGGGCGCGGTGATGCGGTCGGGCGTCGACTTCGAGGTGGTCCCTGTCGACGACGCCAGGGCAGCAGTAGACAGTGGCAGCACCATCAGCGAGGTGAGAGCAAGGAAGCGCAGTTTCGAGAGCAAGGAAGTCCTCCGTGAAGGATAGATCGCTGAGATTGAGGGCCGGAGACAAAGCCGAACCGACAGAAGTTTTGGTGATTTTCAAGTGGTACGCGCAACTGCCAACTGCGTCAAGTCGTATTCATGACTCGCTTGAGCCTGTGAATGAGGAAGTGTTTCTTCAAGACAACAGCGCGGGGAGGGCGTCGCTTGTGTTGAGAGAAGAGGAGCTTGTCCAGGGTGCCCTCTTCAGGTTTGTAGGCTCGAAGCGAAGTAATCAAAATAGTCCGCTAGCGGATGCAACCGCCATGCCTGCCGGGCCCTCAGAGAGTTTATCTACTGCGTTGTGAGCTGCAGGTATCGACCCGAACGCCACACGGCTTATCCACCCAACTCATTCAACGGCGTGCTTTTCCATATTCACCCGTGCCTGTAAGAACGAGCCAACTTCGTAAAGGGGTAACACATGGGCATTATCTGGTGGATCATCGTCGGCCTGATCGCAGGCTTCATCACAGGCAAGATCATGAAGGGCAGCGGCTATGGCGCCATCATGGATATCGTCGTCGGCATTGTCGGCGCGGTCATCGGCGGATACCTGATGCAATCGCTCGGTCACGCGGGCAGCGGCGGCTTAATCTACACGATCTTCGTAGCTGTTCTTGGGGCGGTCCTGCTTACCTTCCTGATCAGGCTGGTCACGGGCGGCAAGCGAGCGAATCTCTAACGAGATCTCGCAGAAGTGATAATGCCATCTTTAAATAGCTCCGCCTGTCGGAACGGCGGGGCTGCTTAGTGTAGGAACGCATTTCTCAGGCTTCGAGGGCCGGCCTGTCCGGATATGCCGGGACTGTCGCGGGAGTAACTGTCGGGTTATCGTGCCTGCCCGTGATGTGGCGAAACGCCGCAAGTCCGATGAAGGCCATGGCGAGTCCGCAGACACCATTCCATTTCCAATGGACCCATGCAATCGTCGCGAGTGCCGATCCAACAGCCGCGCCGGTGAAATAGATCGTCATGTAGACAGTATTCAGACGGCTTCGCGCTGAGTTATCGAGGCCAAAGATGCGCGTCTGGTTCGCTACCTGAATGGTCTGCGCGCCCACATCGAGCGTCACGACTCCAATCGCGAGTGCGGCGATATGCAGACTGAAGTGGATGGCGGCCTTCTCTTCTCCCCAAAGCAACACATACGAACTGGCAAGGATGATCAGACCGATCTTGAGCACCCATCGCGGCCCGCGCTTGTCTGCCAGCCTGCCTGCGATTGGAGCGACGAGCGCCCCTGCCGCGCCGACCAGTCCGAAGCTGCCGGCGACGCCGGAGCCAAGCCCGTAGTGGGTGTCGAGCAGGAAGGCCAACGTTGTCCAGAAGCAGCTAAAGGAAGCGAAGACCAGCGCGCCCATCACGCAGGATTCGCGCAATAAGGGCTGCGTGCGGAAGAGCGTCCAAAGCGAGCGCATCGCCGAGCCGTAACCGAGGTTCTGCTTCGGCGGCAGCCTGGGCATGTAGCGCCAGATCAGCGGAGCGAATGCCGCGTTCACGACTGCCGCGACGAAGAAGACACTGCGCCAGCCGCCCGCACTGCTTACCCACCCTGCAAAGGTGCGCGCCAGGAGTATGCCAAGCAGGAGGCCCGTCATCACGATGCCAATGGCGCGACCACGGTCGGCGTGGCGCACCAGGTCAGGAGCGATGGGTAGAACAATGTGCGTGACCGATGCAAAGATGCCGACCATCGCGCTGCCGAGGATCAGGACGGTCAGGTTGGGCGCCGCAGCAACCAAAAGCAGCGCAATAGAGACTGCGGCAAACATCCTGACGATCAGCGTGCGGCGTTCCAGCACATCACCCAGCGGGACGCAGAAGAGCAGGCCACAGGCGTAGCCAACCTGCGACGCGACAGCCACGAATCCGGCTTTGCCAACGGTAGTGGAGAAGGTGTGCGCCATCTCCAGCAGCAACGGCTGGTTGTAGTAGAGACTCGACACACCCACCGCACAGGCGAGGCCAAGGAAGGGCAGCGGCGTCTGTTTCGCGGGGAGGGTCTCTGACGGCGCGGGAATCTCGGTTTGAGTCTCTGTTGGAATCATCTGGAAGTGGTCTTACCTCAAGTCTAAGCCTTCACCACCTCCAGCCATGTCGTCTCCCGTTTCAGCGCGTCAGAACCTGGCGGTAGGATAGCCGTATGCAGATCTGCTCCTTTCTTCCATCGGCGACTGAGATCCTATTCGCGCTCGACCTGGGCGACTCGGTAGCGGGGGTGACCTTTGAGTGCGACTATCCGCCAGAAGCAAAAGACCGGCAGGTTGTCGTCGACACGATCCTGAACCACGGTCTCTCCCAGGCGGAGATCGATCGTGAAGTGGCGGCGTGCGCTTCAAGTGGCGAGAGTCTCTACCGCGTCGATGTGGAGCGGATGGAGGCGATCAAGCCGGACCTGATCGTGACCCAGGAGCTATGCGACGTTTGCGCGGTGAGCAGTTCGCATCTGATAAAGGCTTTGTTCAGCCTCTCCTCGCGGCCTGAAGTTCTCACGCTTACCCCGCACACGCTTGAGGATGTCTTCACCGATATCGAGCGAGTCGGCGAAGCCACTGACCGGGTGCAGCAAGCAACCGAGCTCGTGTGTTCGCTTCGCAGGCGGGTCGCCGCTGTGAAGGAGCGACCGAAGTCCCAGAGCCCGCGAGTGGCATGCCTGGAGTGGCTCGATCCGCTCTTCAATGCAGGCCACTGGATGCCGGAGATGGTGGCGCTGGCGGGCGGGATCGACCCGTTGGGTAAAGCTGGAAAGCATAGCGAGCGGATGACCTGGCAGCAGGTGCTCGATGCTGATCCGGATGTCGTTCTGGTGATGCCCTGCGGCTACGATATGGCGCAGTCAGTGGCGGAGTTTCACAAGCTGACGCTCCCCGGGGGATGGGAGAGCTTGAGCGCAGTGCGGAACGATCGCGTCTATGCGGTAAACGCAACGGCTTACTTCTCGCGGCCCGGTCCCAGACTGGTTGATGGGCTCGAAATCATGTACGCGATCTTTCAGAACGACTTCAGCGCGAGTTTGCCTGAGAGCAGTTGGGCGAAGATTGACGCGCACCGGCGAAGCTAAACTTTTGCAAGCACCAGCTTCGCGATGGTCGCTAACTGCATGAACGATGTTCCTTCGTAGATCTTACCGATCTTGGCGTCGCGGTAGAGCTTCTCGACCGGGTAGTCTTTCACGAATCCCGAGCCGCCGTAGATCTCGACTGCGAGGCTCGCCACCTTCTCAGCGACTTCTGAAGCGAAGACCTTAGCCATAGCGGCTTCCTTCAGGAACTCCGCACCGGAGTCCTTCAACCGGGCAGCGTTGTAGACCAGCAGACGGGCCGCCTCGATCTTTGTCGCCATATCAGCGAGTTGGAACTGCATGGCCTGGAACTCCGCCAGCGGCTTGCCGAACTGCTTGCGCTGCTTGGCCCACTTCGCGGCATGGCCCCAGGCGCCCTGTGCCAGGCCGAGCATCTGCGCGGCGATACCAATCCGCCCTTCGTTCAGGGTTTCGATGGCAATCTTGTAGCCCTTGCCCGGCTCGCCGAGCATCTGGCTTGCGGGAAGGACGCAGTCGCGGAAGATCAGTTCGCAGGTGCTCGAGGCGCGGATGCCGAGCTTGTCCTCCTTGCGGCCGAGAGCAAGGCCCGGAGCTCCCTTTTCGACCAGAAAGGCCGTGATGCCTTTATATCCCGCCGCAGGATCGATGGTGGCGAAGACGATGAAGAGCCCTGCTTCCCTGGCGTTCGTGATCCAGAGCTTCTGGCCATTCAGGACGAAATCGTCGCCGCGCTTCGTCGCGCGGGTTTCAAGGGCGAAGGCATCCGAGCCCGAGGCCGCCTCGCTAAGCGCGTAAGCGCCGATCATGTCGGTCGCCAGCCGCGGGAGATAACGCTGCTTCTGGTCTTCATTCGCCCAGCGGATCAGAGCGTTGATGCAGAGCGTGTTTTGTACGTCGACCAGCACGCCGACGGACGGGTCTACCGAAGAGATCTCCTCCACCGCCAGGATCGCCTCGAAGAAACTCCCAGCCGCGCCGCCATACTGCTCAGGAACTTCGATGCCCATCAGGCCAAGTTCGAAGAGCTTGCGAATCAGGCCCGGGTTCATCTGCTGCGACTCGTCCATCTCCCGCACCAGCGGCGCGATCTCCTCGAGCGCAATCTCACGGACTGTCTTGCGGAATAGCTGTTCGTCTTTGCCCAGCTGCGTCAGCGCCAGCGGGCCCTTACTCTCTGCCATCGAATCTCCTCTAAGCAGAGCGAGTCTAGCACTGGGACGGTGCCACTGAACAGCCGTTCAGATCGGAGCCCGTTGCTCTGGTCAGCGCCCGAAGAGCGCGCAATCTCCAAGCGGATACGCTCAGGCTGACGCCTTATGGCAATCCTTGTTTTCGGCGAATCCTCTAGCAGAAGGGACCACGGCTATCCCGCGATCGGCACGCGATGCCCGCGCCGGCTGACGATTGAAAGCCGCTCATTGCTGAGGATCTTCCGCGCCTGGCACTTTGCATGGCTGGCCCACGGGCCTACCGGGTCGAGCCGAACATACATCAGCCAATGACGCAACGCGCGGCGGCGTTCACCCTGGCGCTCATACGCGAGCGCCAGGTTATAGTGAGCGTCCGCGTAGTGCGGCACCAGCGCCACGGCCTGTTGATAGGCCTCAATCGCCTGCTTCAACTGCATGGTTTCGTCGAGCACGTTGCCGAGATCGAAGAATGCGAGCGCATAGTGTGGGTCGGCGACCGTCGCCCTGCGATAGAGTTCTTCCGCGCGGTCGAACTCGCGGCGATTGTAGTGAATCGTCCCAAGGTTGATCGCCGCTGGTGCGTGACTCGAACGGAGCTCAAGAATCCTGCGATACAGTTCGGCCGCCTCTTCGAGTCTGCTTGAATCCTCCTCGATCTGGACAGCGCGCAGAAACATCTCCTGCAACTCACCTTCCTGCACCGAAGCCTTTAACCGCTCGCTGCCGCCGACCACACTCATCGCTCCGTCTGAAGTGGCGAAGTCAAACGCAAGCTGACTTGTGACCGGGTCGACGAGCGCGCCGCCGTACCGGAAGACCACGCCCGAGCCTCGGCTTGAGGCTCCGGCCTCAACTAACGGATTGCGGACCCCGGCCAGGCGCTGCATGGCGAGAACCGACGCATAGATCTTGTTTGCGGAGATGCGCTTGGTGTGGAGGTCGCGCAGGATACGCAGCTGGCTGAGATCGCCGAAGCCGTATTGTTCTGTGGGGGAGACCAACCCGGCCCGCTCCCACCCGGAAAGCTGGCGAGGCTGAAGCTGGAGGATACGGAGTACATCTTTACGGCTGTATCGGCTCACGTTTTAGTCTCGTCCTGCTCGTCCGGTGCAACCTTCGAAAGAACCCTGTACGAGATCGAGTATCAAACCGAAACCCACGTCAATCAAGGGGTTTCGCAGCTCATCCGGCAGAAAGCGGTGGATATCGCGTACCAAACATGGTTCCGTTCCCGAAACGAGACAGGATGCTGCACCGGCAGGTACCGCTGAATCGGGCAAGACGCAATCCCGGCAATCCACCTGGTTCCTTCGACCGTCACTCTTTCGACCGTGACTATTTTGTGTTTGACTTGAGCCCTGCGAAAAACTATCTTCGTCCCAGTTCCAAACAGGCCCTTGTTTTCTCAGCAGACATGAAGCTTCCCGGCCAGGGCATACCCTGATCGCGCTCGTGTCCCACTGACGGTCGCATCTCCGCGCACCGCCCGTCAGGTACCTCATTCATTGGATCTGCCTCACGGCTGAGGCTCAGCGATCTGTATTGAAGCACGCTGGACCGCGTCGCAGCAGCTTAATGAAACGTTGTCGAAGGACTGAGCACTACCTCAGACTTACGGTTTTTCACGACCGACGGCAAAGGGCCTTCACTGGAAAACGGCAGCAAGCGGAGTGATCCGTACGCTCTGCACGAGACAGTTCACCACTTTTATTCCGAGCTTACGGTTTGATTGGCGACACGACAGTAATGGGCACATTTCCGCGAATTCGGGCCACCCTCAAGGATTTTCCAAGTGTCCTTGGAGTTCGCCGCGCACTTACAACGCGCCGTTGGGCCATGCCCAGGTATGCCGCGCTCCTGTTGCTGATCCTCTCCGCTTCTGGATTGGGAGCGGGCGGGCTCGAAGCTCAATCAACCTACCAGATCACTTCAGCAACATACGGCACGACCGGCCTCCCTGTCGTACCTGCCGGGATCGGTGGAGCGTTATTGACCCTCACCGGAACGCTTCCCAACGCGGCCCAACAGCAAGCTTCTCCTTTGCTTGCCTGCTTCTACACCGGATCCGGGAGCACAACCGGCTTCGCTCTTTCGCTCCCGAATGGCGCCGGCACCGAACCGCTCAACGTGCCCGCATCGACCCTTCAATCGATTCCAACGACACAGTTCACCGCAGCGAACAGCTACACAGTCAGGGGCCTGGTCTACTTCATCGCCAGCGGCGGCAGCTGCGATGGCACCTTTGACGCCACCCTGACGAATCAGTACCCAGTACAGGTCGTCGCGCCTTCGCTCGGAGCGTACACAGGCCCCGTGAGCGTCCCGCAGACCAACGCAGCAACGAACGTGCAGGCTGCGCCACTCTCGCTGAACCTTCCCGCCGCCGGATTTCTGACGAGCGCGGCGACCGCTGGAACCACAACGGTCACTTTTGGATCGTTCGGTTCCGTGACGCTCAACATCCCGGCGACGGCCACTTCTTCGATCAATGTTCCTGTGCCTGCGATGTTCTCCTCGTCTCCGGTAGGAACGACAGCGTCCTTGAGCATCTGCAACACGTTCACCGGTGCCGCTGCTCCTGTCTGCACCACTCCTACGCCGGCCATCACCGTGACCGTCACGGCGCTTGCGAGCAGCGCGGGGACGATCACGGCATCGCCCAACCCGGGCCATACCTCCGATGCGATCGTTTTGTCGGCGCAGTTCGCAAAGGGAACGGACGCAGGAACGGCAGCGAATCTCGGAGCTCCCTCCGGAGCGGTCACTTTTGTTGCGGATGGCACCACGCTTCCCGCCGCGCGGCTGGTGCTTGATACGACGGCGACATTTTCCGCCACCCAGATGACCTCGGTAGCCACGCCTGCGACAGCAACGCCCGTGATCACCCCGGCGGCCGGAAGCTACACCACCGTTCAGACCGTGAGCGTGAGCGACGCCACACCAGGCGCGGCGATCTACTACACGCAGGACGGCAGCACACCGACGACGGCTTCCACTCCCTACACGGCACCGTTCAGCATTTCGACGCCACAGACTGTCTCGGCGATCGCGGCCGCCCCAGGCTTGCTGACCAGCGCGGTTGCGTCCGCCGCCTTTGTCGTGACCGTCAGTCCGCCGACGCAGCTTGCCTTCCAGGTGCAGCCGGTCAATACCGGCGCGCGGGCACCGATTACTCCTCCAGTCCGGGTCGCGGTCAAGGATGCGACCGGTGCCGTCGTGACCAGTTCCTCCGCGCCCGTGACCCTTGCACTGCAATCCAACCCAGGCGAAACGACGCTGGGCGGTACCCTGACTGTCAACGCCGTCAACGGCATTGCCACCTTCTCCGACCTGACGGTTAGCCAGGTGAATCCGGCTGGAACGGCTTACACACTCTTCGCTTCGAGTGGCAATCTGACGGGCGTCGTGAGCACCGGCTTCAACATTACCCCGCCGGCTATCACAATGACCGTGCAGAGTGAGCTTGTCGGCATCAACTCCACCCTGAGCGGAACCATCACACTGGCCGCTCCCGCACCGGCGGGCGGTTTGACCGTCAATCTCTCGAGTGGGACCCCGGCCAATGTGACCATTGCTCCAGCCACGCTTGCCATTGCGGCTGGTGGGACGACAGGTGCCTTCACGTACACTGGCGTCGCAGCGGGTAACTCCACACTCTCGGCGGCCGCTACCGGCTACGTGACCGGCACCGCGATGACTACCGCGACCGCCGCGCAGGTCAGCCTCGGCATGATTCCCAACGTCGCACCGGCGCAGATGCAGAGCCTCGCGCTCTCGCTGCCTACCGCGGCCCCACCGGGTGGGACTACCGTTACCTTCACCATCGCAAACCCGAACATCGCGACCGTCACGCAGAGTGTTACCGTGGCCTGCCGGGGCTCAGACCACACCTGCCGCGAACCCGCAGGTCACGGGCGTGCTCATAGGGAATACAACCGTCACCGCAAGCGCTCCCGGCTACGCTCCGACCACGCGCCCGGTCGTCGTGACTGTGGCCGCCGCCTTCAACCCTGGAACCACCAACATCAATCTCGCTACCGCGACCAACACCTCGCTGATGATCTCCGCGCCCGCACCTCCGGGCGGCATTACCTTCACGCTCTACTTCGGACAACCCGATGGTCGCAACCGTTTCCTCGACCATCACGGTTGTGGCGGGAGCTACCTCGGTGCCGATCTCCATCACCGGCGTCTCGGCTGGCAGCACGACTATCCGCGCCGACTCCGCCGGCATCACCGAAGCGACAGGAACGGTGAATGTCAACAGCAACATCGGTAGCTCCACCTTCGTGACAGGCTATGACCTGGAACAGACTGCAAACCTCTACCTGCCGGTCGCGCCATCCACACCGACGACGGTGACGATGACGGTCGCCGATCCCACGGTTGCGGTCATCACAACGGACGGGACCGTCGCCGGCCAGGCCGTGCTTACCTTCCCCAACACGACCCGGGACTACATCGGCACGATTGCGGTGCAGGGCTTGAAGGTTGGGGCGACGACCATCACAATCTCGGCACCGGGATATACGACCGGTACGATCACCGTGACGGTCAATCCGTCCGGCTTCGTCATCGACGGCTACCAGCTGTCGTTCTCGACGACTACCTATTCCGGGGTCTACTCGCTTACCGTCTACCCAGCGATCCTCAACCCGGACCTTTCGTATGACACGACCTCGACGCTCAACCCGCAGTCGGCGACGATCAGTCTGCCAGTTACAAGCTCTTCGCCGGCCATAGGAACGGTGAACAGTCCCCTCGTCTTCCCGCCGCTAAATACGCAGCAGAGCATCTCCTTCCAACCGGTTGCCGCGGGTACCACCAACATCAATCTGGGCGCGCCGCCGACCGGGTTCAGCGTGGGTGCGGATCACCAGCAGTCGGTGGCCACGGTGACGACCCCGGTCATAACCGTAGACCCATACACCACGGGTCAGAAACTCCAAGGCTCGGTAAACCTCTACCTTCCGGAGCCTACGCCTAACGCCGTCACGGTCACAGTCACGTCGAGCGATACGACCAAGGCGACGATCTCCGCCAGCGATACGGTTGCCGGGACCGGCACCCTGACCTACAACGTTGCCGCCGGCCAAAGATTCATAGGCACCATCTGGTACCAGGGCCAGGCGACGGGGAGTTCCACGATTACCGTCTCCGCCGACAGCGGATATACAAGCGGCAGCAACACCGTCACCGTGTATCCTTCGGGCTTCTACTACGTCTACACGAGCAACTTCTCGACCACGACTTTCTCAGGCACAACGAACCTGAACGTTTACACTGCAGCCCTCTATCCGACGACTGCGACCAACCCGCTGTCGCTGTACACCTTTGGGTACGAGTTGAATCCGGGGGTAGCTCCAGTTACCGTGCCGCTGTCGAACTCCGACCCCACCGTAGGCACGGTGGCGGGGGGCGGCGTGGTCTTTACCGCCGGCAAGACCGGAGTGAGCACTACCTTCCAGCCTTCGGCTGCGGGAACGACCAACATCGCAATCACAACCCCGAGCGGGTTCAGCCCCGCCGCTCCTGCGCAGACCATCACCGCCACGGTCACCGCGCCCACGATGTACAACTACGACACTTACACGGGCGTCAAGCTCCAGAACAACTTCAACATAGGCCTTCCTGTATCGACCCCAACCCCTGAGACGGTGACCCTTACCTCCAGCAATGCGGCGATCTTCACCATCTCCTCCAGCGAGACAACTGCGGGGACAGGCTCGCTCACGTTCACGACGACCAATGGCAGCGGCCAAAGCATCTGGATCCAGGGTCAGAGTGCGGGCACCGCTACGCTCACCGTGTCCGCACCAGGCTTTACTTCCAGCACCAGCACAATCACTGTCTATCCTTCCGGATTTGCCTTCTACGGCTACTTCACGCCGCCGTACACGACGACCACCTTCTCCGGCCAGTCTTCGCCGGCTGTAGGGACGATAACAATCGGTTCGAGCGGGAGCATCTATGGCTACATTGGGCAACTGCCGCTCAACCCCGGGGTCACGGCCACGGTTGCCATCACGGACGGCACGCCTACTGTAGGCATGATCAGTTCGGCCGCCCTCGTCTTCACTACCGGCGATACCAGCCACACCTTCAACTTCACGCCGGTCGCGGCTGGAACGACGAATCTCGCGATTACTACGCCGGTCGGCTTCACGACGCCCATGTCCGGAAGTCCCTCGGTCCCGCAAAATCAATCGGGGATCGTTACGGTTACGGCACCGGGGATCAGCATCGGCAACGTCACTACAGCCGTGAACCTTCAGCAATCGCTGAGCATCAATCTGACCCAGACACCGCCCAGCAACGGGGGCAACGGGGTAACCGTGACCGTCACCAGCAGCAGCCCGACGCTGGCGACGCTCTCGAAAGATCCCACCGTAGTCGGGACACCGTCCGTCGTCTTCACCAACGTGACGTCCACCAACGTCGGCACGATCTACGTTCAGGGGCAAGCTCTGGGGACGGCGCAGCTCACTGAAACCGCGTCGGGCTACACGGACGGCAGCAGTACGGTAACGGTCCAACCAGCAGGCTTCGCTTTCTACAACGGTGGCCAGACCTTTACGACCACCGTGGCAAGCGGGCCATACACGCTGACGGCTTATCCCTTCGCGCTCAATACGGGAACGCAGACGCTTATTTACTATCCGCTGATGGTCAGTCCGGGGCTGGGCAACGTGACCGTGCCAGTTACCAGTTCGAATACGGCGGTCGGTACGACTCCAAGCGGACCGTCCTTCGCTCCTGGTGCCCCCTCAGCAGACTTCCATTTCGTTCCGGTAGGGACAGGCACGTCCACAGTCACACTTGGAACGCCGGCCGGTTTCAGTACGCCCTCACAAAACCTGACGGTCACGGGGACGGTGCAATGATGACGACCACCCTCCTTTCGCGCCTCCGTTCGACTGCCGTCGCGGCAGTCTGTCTCAGCCTGGCTGCGGCAACCTCGATGATCGCGAAGGCGCAGCAGGCACCCGTGGCGCAGCCGATCATCATGGCGGACTTCAATCACGACGGAATTTCCGACGCGTTGGTCGTGTCGACTACCGCGCCGACCGCGACAATTGCGCTCGGAACCGTTCCTTACGGAACCTTCAGCGCGACCTCGAAAGTTGTCACCTTCCCAGCCGCCTGCACGTCGCTGCCGCAGGGCTCTGTACTTGCAGGCGACTTCAACGGCGACGGCCTCGCGGACATCGCCTTCTTCTGCGGGCGGGAAGCGACCGGCGTGATGCTGGGCAATGGAGACGGCACCTTCGGCAAGCCAACCTTGATCTCGGGCATCATCTCTTCGATCGCCGCGCTTGGAGACTTCAACAAGGACGGCAAGCTCGATATCGTCGCCATCGGATCGAACGGAAGCGACGACGCGTTCCCAAGCATCATCTTCTTCGCTGGAAACGGGGACGGCACCTTTGCGCAGGGCGTGACCACCGCGTATACGTCGACTGCTGTTTACACCGCGCTTGCGATCGCGGATGTGAATGGAGACGGCTATCCTGACGTGGTTGCAGCCAACTTCACGCCTACCCAGACTCCAACCATCGACGTGTTCGGCAACAATAAGGATGGAACGTTCGGCGTGCCCGGCGACAACGCCAGCGGACCAAACACCTCGGTCGGTCTCGACGTTCCCGCCGCAACTTCGATCCTCACCGGAAGCTTCTTCGGACCGGGCGCCGTGGACTTTGTCATACCGGTTACAGGGACGAACCCTGGCCTGTTTGCGATACACAATACAAGCTCGACCGGCGCTTACTCGCTGGCGTCTCCGGTAACGATTGCCTCCCCGGGCTTGTTGAGCGCGATGGCGGGAAGCTTCACGGGCGGCACGACAACCGACCTGATCGTTGCCAATGGCACAAACATCAGCGTCCTCGCCAACGATGGCACGGGTAACTTCGCCGCGAACTATAGCACCCTGACACTTCCTTCGGCGACTTCGCTCTTCGCCGTTGCTGATGCAAACGGCGACGGGTACACCGACGTATACACGGCGAACCTGAATGCGAACGCGCTTCAACTTGGAGTGAATCTAGTCACGGGTTCTGCGACCGCCACCGCTCAGCCGGTACAGCTTGGGATTGGAAGTAAGACCATCACGGCGGCGTGGGCCGGCAATGCGAATCTGAACGGTTCCACCGCCACGGGACAAGAGATCGTCCTGGGGGCGCAAACAGTCGTTGCGCTGACAAGCAGCAAAAATCCGTCGCTCCTCGGCGATGCCGTGACCTTTACAGCGACCGTCGCACCGGCAACGCCAACCACCACCGCGCCGCCCACCGGAATGGTAGCCATAAGCGACGGCACGAACATGCTGGCAACGGGTGCAATCGATGCGACGGGAACCTTCTCTTATACGACCAGCGCGTTGACCCAGGTCACCCACTTGATTCAGGCCACCTACACGGGCGACGGCAACTTTGCCACTTCGTCTTCGACGGTTCTGTCGCAGGTCGTGGGTCATGCCGGCGCGGTAGCTTCCATCCTTACCTGGGCAACTCCCGCGCCGATTATTCAGGGGACTGCGCTCTCAGGCGCGCAGTTGAACGCCACCGCGGCCGACGCGAATGGCAACGCAATCCCGGGCGCCTTTATCTACACTCCGGCGGCGGGCACGGTCCCCAATGCCGGTACGGTAACGCTGAGCGTCACCTTTACTCCCACAGACCTTGCCAGCTTTATGCCCGCAACCCGGACCGTGATGTTGACCGTTATCTCGTCCGGCCTCGCCGCCACGGTCACGGCTCCGCCCACAACGGCTCCCGGGTCGCAGGCCACGGTCACCGTGATGCTGACGCAGCCTTATCCTGTCGACCTGGTTGGAACCTTGACGATCGGCTTCACACGGGTGACGTCACCGCAGATCACTGACCCCTCTCTCCAGTTTGCGGCGGGCGGAACGACCGTGACCTTCCCGATCCCCGCAAACACGACGACCGTTCCGCCGATCGAGCTCCAGGCCGGAACCATCGCCGGAACCATCACGGTTCCGCTCACGCTGACGGCGGGCGGCATTAATGTAACGCCTGCCGGCCTGGCGCCGGTCACCATCGTCGTTCCGCCCGCCGTGCCCTCTGTATCCGGTATGACCCTGACCCGGAACGGCAGCCAATTTACGGTCATCCTGCATGGCTTTTCGAACACACGCGAGGTCTCAAGCGCCCAGTTCCACTTCACGCCCGCCGCTGGATCGACGATCGAGACAACGGACCTGACGCTCTCCGGCCAAACCACCTTCGATGTCCAATGGTTCGACACGGACCCATCCGACGCTTACGGCTCGACGTTCACCTATACGCAGATCTTCAACATCAGCGATGACGCAACGATAGTCGGATCAGTGGATGCAACGCTGACCAACAGCGTGGGCGCTTCTACAACCATGACCGCGAAGTGACAGGAGTTGACCTGGCGGTTAGAACGCCTGCGCCTGCAGAAACATCGAGCCGGTGTAGGTGCCCGGAGGGAGCTGCGGAAGACCTGAAAGGTTCACCTCGAGGCTGAGGACATCCGCCCGACTGGCACCGAGACTGATACCAGCGTTCGAGGAGTAGACCTGCAAACCGGCCGCAGCGCCGCCAAACGGTGCTGTGGCCGTAAAGGCGGTGTAAGTCGTCGGTGTTCCGGTAGAGCAGCGTCCGAGGACGGCGGAGGTGGGAATGCTGGTGACAGGGACTCCACCCGTCAAAGCAGTGGCCGCCGTAGAGAAGTAGGCATAGAGTGCAAACGAGGAAAACAGGGAGAGTCCCGTTGAAGTTGTGTTGATGGTGATGGAGCTCGTGGCAACTGCCGTGCCATTCGAAACGAGGATGATGTTGACCGCCGAAGGTGTCGCCGAAACAGTCAGGGTGTCGCCCAGGGTCAGTTGCGGCTTCGGCTTCAGCGTGCCGACGCGAATCACCTGCGCCGTTGCAGACGTCCCAACCAGACACACCGTGATAAAGAATGCATAGACATACGGCCGCATAAATTAACCTGCTCCGGGGCGGCAGGACGGTTCCCTCCTTACCGGTCGTGGCATCTCCGTCCTCCTCAGCGGGTCTAGCCGCGACAAGGTGCGTGTGACGGACAAGGACCGAAGAGGAGGCTCTCCTTAAACTCATCGGCAGACGTTTGCGGGGCGTGACAGATCTGTGCGGCCGACGGGCCATAGCGGGAATCTACCCAGGGCAATACGAAAAACCAGAACAGCGGCAGTCCCGCGTACACTTCGACGACGGAGACTGCTGTCGACTGCCTCTTTCACCACACTAGTCTGGAAGCGTACACAACATAGCTTTCGGATAGAGCGCCCAGACCTGACTATGAATAGGAACCTGTCCATGGAGGAACTGGTTTGGAAGATCCTGGCGTGCCTTTTCAATTCGTCAGCACCGGTTAGGAGACTCGCCCGGCCTTGTTATAGATTTGCCTCATACATGAAAAGCCTGCTACCCGCCGCCTTCCTCGTTCTCGCATCCATGTCTCTTGCGGTCCAGTGTTCTACCGCCCAGAAGATCGAAATTACGGTCCCTTCCGCATCTCCGCTACATGGGCACCTGATTGTGCTCTTCAGCAAGAGCGACAAGAGCGAGCCCCGGATGCAAATGAATGAGCAGTACAAGTCCGCGCAGGCGTTTGGCGTGGATGTTGGCCTCGACGGCGCATCCTCGTCGGGCAACATCAGCGTAGACGCGAAGACCCTCGGATATCCGCTCCGCTCGCTTGCCGATATCCCCGAGGGCGAATACTTCGTACAGGGCGTCTTCAATGTCTATGAAGAGTTCCATCTTGCATCCGGCAAGACAGTCTGGCTCGCACCGGACAAGGGCGAGGGACAGAAGTGGGACATGAAACCGGGCAATCCTCTTTCGAAGCCGATGAAGCTGCACTTCGATCCCAAAAGCAAGCAGCCGGTCAAGTTGACTCTGGACCAGGTCATGCCAGAGATCAAAGGCACGCCTCAGGATCCCGAGGTCATCGCGCAGCGCTCGCCAGAGTCAAAGTGGCTCAAGTACATGCGTTTTCGCAGCGAGAAGCTCAGCAAGTTCTGGGGACGCGACACCTACCTTGGTGCATGGGTGCTGCTGCCGGACGGCTTCGACGAACATCCTGACGCACACTACCCGCTGGTTGTCTGGCAGGACCATTACAGCGCGGGCATGCGGCCCGGCTTCACAGCGACGCTGCCGACAGGTGAGAATTCGGCACGGGCGATGGGCGGCTATCGCTTCTTCCAGGATTGGACGCAGGGCCGCGTGCCCCGCGTCATTCTTCTCTACGTCCAGAACGCCAACCCATACTACGACGACAGCTACGACGTCGATTCGGCGAACGTGGGTCCGTACGGCACCGCCATCAACGACGAACTCATCCCGGCGATTGAGGCGAAGTACCACGGCATCGGCGCAGGCTGGGCACGCGCCACCATGGGTGGCTCGACCGGCGGGTGGGAGTCGCTCGCGACGCAGATCTTCTACCCGGACAGTTACAACGGCACCTGGACCGCCTGCCCCGACCCCGTCGACTTTCACGGCTACCAGAACATCAACTTGTACGAGGACGCGAACGCCTTCTACCGCAAGGGCGACTTCGGCAGTGTTCCTATCGCGGCAGACCGCCTGCCCGATGGTTCCATCCTGGCAAACACCGGCGACGAGTTTGCCTTTGAGCAGGTGCTGGGTACACACGGCCGTTCCACCGAACAGTGGATGATCTGGCAGGCGGTGTATTCGCCGCAGGGAGCGGATGGATATCCCGCCCCGGTACTCGACCCTCTCACCGGCGTCATCGACAAGAGCGTGGTGAAGTACTGGCACGATCACTACGATCTCGCGGCGATTCTGAATCGCGACTGGGCCACGCTGGGACCGAAGCTCGAAGGAAAGATCCACATCCAAGTGGGCGACGGCGATACGTACTTTCTGAATAACGCGGTGCACCTGCTCGATAAACAGCTTCAGAACACGACCAGCCCGCACAGCGATGCCCAGTTTCAATACGGCCCCGGCATGCCGCACTGCTACACCGGCGGCCCGCCCGAATACACGATGCAGCAGAACAATGGCAACTGGGCGCAGCGCGTGATTCCCCTGATGACCGAACACATGATCAAGACAGCACCGGCAGGCGCGGACGTGAAAAGCTGGGTTTACTAGGCTGAATATGTTGAAGGTAAATCTTGGAGCCGATGAGCGGAGTTGAACCGCTGACCTACTGATTACGAATCAGTTGCTCTACCAACTGAGCTACATCGGCTTGATTGCAAATCGCCTCAGGAAGCAGCGCGTCTCGGACCTGAGATGCTGATGCCTGTCCTTCCCGAGCGTGCGATCCTGGTTTCACGACCAGTCGACTGGACCGATCCTTTGCCACCTGTCCAGTCTACCGGCAGGCCGGTCTGGTTGCAATGCGCTATTCGATTCGCAGCGGGCGAAAGGCGTTCGCGTCGGAGAGCGCGAGCTGAATTGGGCGGGGCGGACCGGACTTCGGGACGGTGACTTCGACCCAGAGTTCCTCTCCCTTCTTCAGCGGGAACGGCGGTTTAGCCGTGTCGGGAATGAAGAGCTCGGTTTCGGAGCTGAGTGGAACGCGCTCGCACCCGCGGTTCTCCATCTGCACTAGGTATTGAACTCCTTCAGGCGAATGGACAAGCTCTTCGAGCCTGGGAACGAGATGTCCATCCTGCACGCTTAGCGAGACGCTCCACCTGTAGGTTCCCGGACCAGTCTCTCCGGCATTGACGTCTCTATAGCCCGGAGTGAAGTGTGCCGTGTCATGCGGCAAACCACAAGCGTCTATCGCGAGTTGAAGCGCCAGATATCTTCCGCGCAGAGGCTGGCCCGGATCGAATTGCGCCGCCCGCGCCCACACGCGCGGACGCGTTCTGCGCTCGTACAGATACTTGCCCGCGACGCTCAGTACGAGTCCCAGCTGCACGCAGAGCAGGAGAACAGCTGCAAGAGTGCGGTTCACGCCACACCTCCAGCCACGCGCTCAACCAGCCGCCGACGCGTCTGCTCGAGCGCCCAACCGCCGGCCAGAAAGAGCACACCCAACCCGATCAGACCGAGGGACCGGCCCAGCTTGTCCATCACGCTTGAGAAGTAGAACCACATCACAGTCATCGCGAAGGCGACCATGCCGTAATTCACGAGGGCCTTTGAAACGCTCCGGACACCCCAGGCCACGAGGAAAACCGCCGCAGCGGCGACCAGAGCATAGGCGACGACTCCCGGAACGGTGAGCTGAAAGGTACTGCCTCCGGGGACGCTGATCTGCGTCCTGGGCAGCATAAATGCGAGACCAGCCGCAATCAGAACAGGCGGGACGCTGCGCCGGTCCAACGCTGCCCCGGCGAGAGCCGCCGCAGCCGTAATGCCGTAGGAGACGAGCCGATAGGTCCGCGGCACTGGGCCCCAGTGGCTTCCGAAAGACCAGCTCTGCCAGCCCTCCTCCGCAAGTATGCCGATGCAGATCGGCATCAGAACCGCGCCGACTGCAAAGAGAATCCCAAAGACGGCGCGCTTTCGAGAGTGCAGGAAGGCAGTAAGGTAGACAGCCCCGATCACCAGCCCCATGCGGGAGAGAAAAACCGTCGCGCTGCTATAGCCCTCCGTTCGCTGCGACCACTCGGAGACGATCCAGGCGGGAACAAGCAGCAGCGTCATGGTCTGCTGAAACTGGTCGTGCAGCAGGAGCCATCCAGCCGCAGCGCAGAGCGCCCAGAGCATCACCGCCGCGGGCCAGTGCTCCTGCATGTTGAAGATCTGGCCCACAAGAGCGATGGCCGCGCCGGCGGACACAGTGCCAACCGCGTGCATCGCAGTCGCAAAGCCGTAAAACCGCGCCCGACTGATCAGTCCAAGACCGTGAAAGAAGATCAGCATGGAGAGCACCATGCCGAGACGCACCATCGGCGAGACCTCGCCCCAGTGCGCGGCGACGAAGAGCAGCACACCCGCGCCAAGCAGGATCGCTCCAAGGATCAGCGCGGCGAGCACCTGCCACTGCTGCCCTGCCGGCCTGGCCTGTGTAGCCTCATACGAGCGAATCGCTGTGGCGGTCGGCTCGTCGAGCAGACCTGCACCCTGCCATCTGGCGATATGCCGCTCGGCGTTCTCCATGATTGCTGCCAGTAAACCAGACCGGCAACCCGGCTACAAGCGGTTTCACAGGAGTCCACTTCCCGGACACTTTCTACCCATATAAATGGAAGAGGCCGCCCGGCAACAGGGCGACCTCTTCACTAGGGAGAACAGTTCCAACGGAGGCAAAGCCATTAGAACTTTCTGGCTGCATACTAAAATTTGAGAAATACCGTGTCAAGGCGAAAAGATTGGCAGAATAAGTCGTTATTGCTCAATGAGTTAATCCGCTGTCAGGAAGGAATCTATTTCGCCTCTTATTCGCCCAGTGAGGTGAGGTAGCTTCGTAAAAACGATTGAAATGAATCAATTACGAACAGAGCTGCACAACAGGTGGTGCAATCGCACCCGCTCTGTCTCGCAGACGACCGAGCTTTCCGAAATCCTCTCCTCTAAACCGCCTAGTGGAGTGGCTTGAACGTACCGCCTTCACCCGGTCCCTCCCGAAGATTGATCCTCAAAAACTCGGGCTCGGTTGCGGCTGGTTTGCCTTGCAGCATGCGGAGCGCGGCGCGCCCTCCGCCGAAGAAGAGACCCAGGACGACGGCGGCAAGCATCAGCGCCCCGCTCAGTTCCGCGATGCCCAACAGGAGGCTCGCAGTCTTCTGCACCTCGGCGTGAAACTCGAGAGGCATCGGCTTGTTCCAGGAGAGCTGATCACGGAGATGAGTACCTTCCACGATGGCCTTCGCCTCCGCGGGAGTCCATGCTCCAGTCGTGAGCAGGACCAGCGGCCCTTCGCGGCGGAGCTTTACCGTTCCGAACGATTTCCCGGCTGCGACCTCACGATTCAGTTCGGCTTCGACCTGGCGGCCATGATCTCCGGCAATCTGCGGAGTCGGATAGAGCAGCAGCGTCAGGACGCCGCGATCGGCGTACTTTGCCGTGGCGACTTCGGCACTCTTGTCGAAGCCGACTATGGACGCGGGGAGAACTCCGCCCATGGCCTCATACCCGGCGGAGCCGAGCGCATACTTTACACTCTCAGCCTGCAATCCCTTTTCGGGCAGCATTGTCGGGAGCAGTGGAGCAAGTCCCTTGGCGCCTGTAGCTTTCGGCATTCCGGAGATCAGGTCGGCAAGTTCAGGGAAGCGATGGCCGCCGTGGAACTCCGCAACGATGACGTCAGGGCCGGTCTGGATGAGCAGGGAGTCGTTCTTCTGCAGCACTTCAGCGCCGAGCGTGCCGGAGGTCCCGGACTTCATCGGTCGATCTTCCGGGGTGCGCAGGTAGGTATATGCCGAGTAGGCGCCGGTTACGTCGCCCAACTGGTACGCCTTGATGTCGATAGTCTCATTGCCGCCGTCCCGCTTGTAGGTGGAGGCGGCGAATCGCGCCAGACCGTCTTCGAGCAACACATCTTTCGCGGCGGCGTCCGGTTGCGCGGCTACGCTATCCTGCTGCTGCTGCCAGGCTCCGAACTGCTTTGGCAGCAGAGGTGCCGCTGGCTCAACGAGTGTGACAGCAGCCTTCGGTGGCGTCTGGCCGAAGGCGGAAGAAGCTGTGGAGGTCGTGAGGAGGAGCGCGCTTCCGAGCGCGATTCGAGAGTAGACCGTAAAACCCATATCCCGGTCAGACTACCACTTTGACCTCATCGTGAGCAGAGCGCTCATAAGCAGGAGCGACAACGCTGGCGTTACTTTGTGCTGATGCTGGCGCGCAGCGTATTCGGCTTTACGCCACTCAGGCCGGCCTCGTAGCGCGCGACGCCTTTGTAGAGGCTCTCGGCCACACGTTCGCGGTACTCCGGCTGCAGAAGCTGGCTGGCGTCGCGCGGATTGGTGACAAACGAGATTTCAGCCAGGATCGACGGCATGTTCGCTCCAATCAGAACGACGAAGGGCGCCTTCTTCACGCCGCGATTTTTCAGTCCGACATTCCCCTTCTGCAGACCGGCATAGAGGCTGTCTTCCACGTTTGAGGCGAACTCGCGGGACTCATCAATTTTGTCGCGGAGGGTGATTTTTTTCACCAGATCGCTGAGTTGGTGAATGGACTGGTTGGAGACGGCATTCTCGCGAGCAGCGGTTTCAAGCGCGTCCGGGGAACTGGTGAAGTTGAGGTAGTAGGTCTCTACGCCACGCGCGGATGAGTCGGAGGATGAGTTGGCGTGGATCGAGATGAACAGATCGGCCTGTGCCTTGTTTGCGATGGCGGTGCGTGTCTCGAGCGGGATGAAGGTGTCGTCTGAGCGGGTATAGACAATCTCTGCATTCAGGCGGTCGTGCAGCAGCTTGCCGAGGCGCAAGGCAACGTCGAGGACCACGTCTTTCTCTTCGATTCCCTCGGCACCGATGGTGCCGGAATCGTGCCCACCATGGCCGGCGTCAATGACGATGCGGCCGATCTTCAAGCCAAGTGCACGGACCAGCGAGGTCTCGCCATCGGCTGTAGGGACGGCGGCACGGGCCGGGACGGCGTCTCCGGCGATCATCCCATCTGAGGGCTTCGCCCTCTTCCTTGTTCCCGAAGTGGTGGTCGTCGAAACGACGCTCTGCGGCGGCGGCGCGCTTGTGGATGCGGCAGATTTCGGGGCTCCAGCCACGATCGCTGAGATGGGCTGAGAGGTAGGTCGCGTGGTGGCTTCGATCCTACCGGGCTGCTCGCTGAGGTTTGCGAGGTCGGTCGTGTTGGTAGAGCGCACGGCAACGGTGTTGGGAACGGTCGATTGCGGCCGGGCAGAGGTAAGCGGCGTGCTCGGAAGCATGCTTGCCGTTGCGGGCTGCAGAGGGGTCTCGGCGGGATGTGTCGCTGCCTGCACAGGCGACCCGCCGGTAGTCTTCGTTCCGCCGTGAATGTCGATGATCAGCCGAAAAGGATTGGGCAGGAGAAAAGCCGAGTACTCGGAGACATCGTTCACGTCGAGCACGACGCGGGTCATGTTGTCGGAGAACTGGGCGGCCCTGATCTTCTTCAGAAAGCCATCGTCGGTTACGGCAAAGCTCTTGCCGACAAGCTCCTGCGCAAGTCGGGTGTTGTGCAGGTCGAAGTAGATGCGATCGGGGTGCGGGACACGCGCGGCCTCAAACTGGACGTCGTCGCCAAGATCGATCGCTACGCGGGTATACGTTGGCGTCGACCAGTGGCGGATGCCCTTGACCTGCGACGGCGGCCCAGCACGCTTTGGGGACTTGTGCGCAGAGACTGGGATGGCGGCACCATCAAGGGGGCTGGGAATGGCGGCGTCTTCCGCAATCGTCTCTTCGGGATGCGCCTGGCCCTGATAAGAAGACCGCCGTTCTTCGGAGCCTTCGGCTGCGATCTGCGGGGCGACAGTTGGGGACGAAGGAACGGCTGCTGCTACCGCGGTCGCTGGCCGCGAAGTTGCAGGTTTAGTCGCCGTAACGTACTGGGTGCCGGTTTCGACACTTTCGAGACCGGCGCGGGCCTCCTCAGCCTGCTGACTGTGCGGATACTGCTTCAGGAGCAGCCTGTAGCGTTCCTGCGCGGCGGGCTTATCGCCTAGATCGTTGGCTTCGATCTGCGCTTCGGCCAGCAGCGCGGCGATGCGGAGGCTGCTGCCGGGGTATTGTGTGCGCAGGAATTCGTACTCTCCGACAGACGCTTTCAGGCTTTTGGGATCATGCAGTGTGCGACCCTGTTCGGCGAGCAGTTCCGCGACGGCGTAGACGCTGGCGGCAGCGTGGATGTCGCGCGGGCTGGCGTGGTAGAGGTCGCGAAAGCGATCCATGGTGGCTGTGTAATCCGCCTTTAAGCGCGTGTCGGGCGGGATGGCTTCAAGATCTTCGCGGGCATGCTCAGCCTGCTCCCACGGCGTGGCTGGAGCTCGGCGCTGCAGTGTCCACGCAGACGCCTGTGGTGTCCAGGCTGCGAAGACAGCAGCGGCGCAGATTGCAGCAGCCCACGGTGGGCAAGTTCGAGATGGGGAGATCCAGAGCAATTGGCAGAGCACCCGTTGGAGGTAGTTTAAGCGGGCGCGGAGCGGAACACGGAGGCAATCGGACAGGGGTACTCCCAACGGCACCTGTTTCGGAACAGGCTTATTCCCGCTCCCATGACATTCTGCGGCTCCAGCGCCTGCGGTTGAAGCGGACTGCACGTGTGAAGAACCTTTTACGCGAGCACCGAAGCGATAAACTCCGGCGCTCCAGCGAGCGTAGCATCGAGCGCGCCGGGATTCGACCCTCCAGCCTCGGCCAGATCAGGCCGGCCGCCTCCCTTGCCGCCGACCTGTGCGGCGAGGTGCGCAACGATCTTGCCCGCCTGGATCCTTCCGGTGAGGTCTTTGGTGACGCCGACGATCAGTGTCACCTTTCCTTCAGAGGCAGCGCCGAGGATGACGACGCCTGAGCCGAGCTTGGTGCGAAGCTGGTCGACGAGGTCGCGCATCTGCGCCTTTTCAAGTGAGTCGACCCGCTGCGTAAGGACCTTGACACCCTGTACTTCAACAGCGGACGAGGCAGCATCGGAGACCGACGCACTTGCGGCTTTCATGCGCACCTGGTCGAGCTCGCGGCGCAGCTTCTTCAACTCTTCTTCCTGTGAAGAGATCTTGTTGCGCAGCGCGTCGGAGTCGCCGCCTCCGGTGAGTTGCGCGACGGTACGGGAGAGATCGAAGTCGCGGCGGAACTCGCTCAAAGCGCCGGTGCCGGAGAGGGCTTCGACGCGACGGATACCAGAGGACACGGAGTTCTCGCCGGTGATCTTGATCAGGCCGATCTCGCCGGTTGCGCCGGTGTGGGTTCCGCCACAGAGTTCGGTCGAGAAACTGCCGATCTTGACTACGCGGACGCGGTCGCCGTACTTCTCGCCAAACAGCGCCATCGCGCCAAGTTCGTTCACAGCCACATCGATCGGCACATCGACCAGCGTCTCAACCTTCTCATTCGCCAGCACCTGCTGATTGACGATGGACTCGATCTCGCGCAACTCCGGCTCGGCAATCTGCGCAAAGTGCGAGAAGTCGAAGCGCAGGCGGGTTGGGTCGTTCAGCGACCCTGCCTGCTTCACATGCGGCCCCAACACCTCGCGCAGCGCCGCATGGAGCAGGTGCGTCCCGGTGTGATTGCGCTCGGTGGCGAGGCGGTTCTCGCGGTCGACAACCGTATCGACCACATCGCCAACCGCGATCGTCTGCCGAGCAAGGATGCGGTGCGCGAAGACGCCCTGCACCGGCTTGGTCGCGCCGCTTACGTCGGCGACAATTGTGTTGTGATCGGAAGCATAGAGGTGGCCGATATCGCCGACCTGCCCGCCGGAATCCGCATAAAAGCTCGTCGCATCGAGCACCGCCTCACCCGCCTCACCCGCCGCCAGCGCAGGTACCCCAAGCCCATCCTTCACCAATGCAAGCACTCGCGCCCCATCGACCCGCAGCGCCGTGTACCCCTCAAACTGAGTCTTCGGTAGCTCCCGAAACGCCGGTGAAGCTGACTTCTGCGACCCACCCTTCCACGAAGCGCGGGCGCGCTGCTGCTCTTCTTCCTTGGCCGCTTCAAATCCCTCATCATCGAAGATCACTCCGGAATCGCGCGCGGAATCTGCAATATAGTCCTTCGGCAAACCGAAAGTCTCATAGAGGCGGAACGCCCTCGCTCCGTCAAGAATTGGCGTGTCATTTAGTAAACGGACTGCGACGATCGAAGCGATTTGGGATTCCAAGTCGGCGATCTCGGCCTCAAGACTCCGTAAATGCGAACCTCTTTCTTCGATCATGGCAACTTGCATCTCTGCCTTTGCTTCTTCACGTCTTCGCGACAGATGTAAGTAACGGAGGTGGGGATTGAGCTCAATGTCAAGTTGCCTCGATCCCGCATCCATCACCCGGGCAAACTGCTCTTCCTCCGCAAGCACCACCTTTGCAACTCGCTCAGCCGTCTGATCAAGTTCGGGGTACGCAACATACATCTCCTCGCGGACGGCGGCAACCATTCGGTGCATGAACGGCTGTTCCTGTCCTAGCAATCTTCCATGGCGAATCCCGCGGCGAAGAATCTTGCGGAGTACATACCCTCGACCTTCATTCGCGGGCAACACACCATCCGAAATTAGAAAAGTGGCCGCACGAGCATGGTCCGCAATAATCCGCAGAGAAGCCGTACTCTTCGCATCCGACACACTAGCCTCTGCCGTCGTCAGACCTGAGAATCCCGTCAGTTCCGCCGCCCGAGCAATCAGCGGAGTAAATAAATCCGTCTGGTAATTCGAAAGCACTCCCTGCAACACCGCCGCAACCCGTTCCAGCCCCATGCCCGTATCGATCGAAGGCTTCGGCAGCGGCGTCAGCACCGGACTATTCCCGACAACTGTCCGATCGAACTGCATGAACACAAGGTTCCAGATCTCGACATACCGCTGCTCGTCCTGCGGAAACGGCTTGTCCTCTCCCGTCTCGCTGGCCTCGATGCCAAGGTCGTAGAAGATTTCCGAGCACGGTCCGCACGGGCCAGTCTCACCCATCTGCCAGAAGTTGTCCTTGCCCGGCATCTCGAAGATGCGGTCCTTCGGCACGCCCGTCTCGATCCAGAGCTTCTCCGCTTCATCATCGCGAGGCACAGAAGCGTCGCCCTCGAAGATCGTCACGTAAAGCTTTGCCGGATCGATCCCGAACCATTGCGGCGAGGTCAGCAGCTCCCATGCATAGGCAATGGCCTCGCGCTTGAAGTAGTCGCCGAAGCTGAAGTTGCCGAGCATCTCGAAGAAGGTGTGGTGGCGGCGGGTGAAGCCGACGTTTTCTAGGTCGTTATGCTTGCCCCCGGCGCGGACGCACTTCTGCGAACTCACCGCTCGAACGTAGTCACGGCGCTCTTCGCCACGAAAGACATCCTTGAACTGGTTCATGCCCGCGTTCGTAAAGAGGAGCGTCGGGTCGTTCTGCGGAACGAGCGAGGAGGAGTGCACACGGCGGTGCTCCTTCATCTCGAAAAAGCGCAGGAATTCTTCGCGAATCTGGTTGCCGGACTTCGGTTGCATAGAAGTGAAGTTTATCAGTGTGACTCAAATGGGCGCCGGCTGCCGCCGATGGAATCGAAGGAAGCTAAAGGCCGGGACGCCAGGTGATGCCTTCGAGGCTTAGCACCGGGTCTCGCGTGGTATGCAAGCGCGGAAATTCCTGCCGGTAACGAACCATCTCCAGTGTGCAGACGAGAGCATCGAAGGCATCTTCGCTCGACTGCGCGGCAGCGAGGACTTTCCGGGACAGCCCCGCATAAGCGGCGTCGGACTTGCGGCGGTTCGCGAGATAAACCTTGCGGGCGGCGGGGTTGGACTTCTTCACCGCACCGGTGAGCAGACGCGTATACATCTCTACCAGCAGAGGTTGCGCTTCTTTCGCGTCGAGCGTGGCGGACTCGAACGGCCAGACGCGGAAGCCCGCCTCCCTCAGTTTGAGCAGATGCGGCATGGCTCGAAGCGATCCTGTTCCCACACTGCCCGACCCGCCGATCTGGAAGGGAGACTTCGGCGTGATGCCAAGCACCTTGGCCGCGCGCACCGGATCTTCCAGAAGCAGTTTTGGAGTGATTTTGTTCTCGACGTCGGTAAGACGCATCATGCGATGCAGGTTCGAGCCGGAGAACTCGGCGGGGCGCTTGCCATGCCGCATCGGGCCAGCCTTGCCCCAGAAACGCAGGTCGGCGCAGTCGCGGTGCAGCCATGCCTCGCCTTTACCTTCAGCAACCTGTCGCCACAGGTCGAAGACTGTCTGGCAACCATGTTCCTTCAGGAACCACACCGGATAGCTGAAACAGCAGTCGATGCCGACGACCATGCGGGGCGTCTCGCGGGCGAGTTCCGCGAGCCACGCAATGGTCTCTGAGCGCGTGCGGCCAGCAGTCAGAGTAACTGTCTCTTTTGGGCTGAACTCCAAAGCAGCCGTCCAGACCCCAGCCCAGATGTGCCTGCGCTGTCCGGCTGCGTCCACCCGGCCCGACCAGTCGATTGCCACGACGCGCTCTACAGCCTGGGTCTGGTGGGGTAAGGCGCTCAGTTTAGTCCCATCCAGTCCCCTCGTGATCGCACCTGCAATGCTAGTCCGCTGTTCAAAAGTGAGTCAACGGCTGGAACCACCGATTCATGCCTCGCGTATAGAACTGCGTGCGGCCGCAATTGCAAGGTCGAGGAGAGATGCGTGCTCAGGCTATTACTGTTTTTTATCCTGCTGATTCTGTGTTGGCCACTCGCCCTGTTGGCATTGGTTTTATACCCGCTGGTCTGGCTCGTTCTGCTGCCGCTCCGTCTGGTTGGCGTCGTTGTGGGCGGAGTCTTCGATCTTGTCGGAGCGCTCTTCTCCATCCCCGGGCGTGTGCTTCGCGCGCTCTAGTCCCGTAAAACCTGAAGACGCCGCTCGGTTGGATCCCAAGCGGCGCTGGATCGGGTCGACGAGGCTCGTTGGCTAGATGGGGTCTCGCTGAACGGCTTTCCTGCTTCCCGAGGCAGTGACGGGCTCTGTCCGTGAACGCACTACGGTTGAAGTAAGGGCACGAACCCGACTCGAGGAGATGCCTGCGGGTAGTCCCGTCCGGGGGATGCTGTGCGCCGGGGGTTGTTGCAGCGTGACGATGATGGCGGTCGCCGGTTCCTCGCCCGAGCACTTGTAGCAGTGAATCGTGTCCGCGTCGAAGTAGACGGCGTCACCGGCCTCAATGTGGTGCGTAATCTCGCCGTGTTGAATGTCCAGGCGGCCGGTAAGCAAGATGAAGAACTCGCAGCCGATGTGCTGATGAGCCCGGGTTTCACGACCCTGCCGGGCTGGGAGGAACTCCGCATAATAAGGGTCGAGTTGGCGGTCGGGGACCATGTAGCCAAGACTCTGGAAGAAGTAAGCCGGGTCGGCAACGCCACTCTGCGGGAGGCTGACGCGGTCCTTTGCCTTGTGGATGCGGAACAGCGTCTGCGGCTCGGGCTCGAAGAAGTAGCTCAGGTCTTTTGAAAAGACCATGGAAATGCGTGCCAGGTTACGCAAGGTGGGGACGACGCGACCGGTCTCAAGTTGCGAAAGGAAACTTGCGGAGAGGCCAGTGTGCCGGCCAAGTTCAACCAATCCCATCGACTTCTTAAGACGCAGGTGCTTGATCCGCTCGCCAATGCGCTTCTCAGCAATAAAGCTCTCGGCCGCTTCGCCGTCTACCTGGACAGCTGCATCCGGAATGGTGAGATCGCCCGTAGTGACGTCTCTGATAGCAGCCTCGAGAGAGGCTGGCGGCAACGGAGTATCGGTAGAGGAAGCGACGGACGCACCTTCGATAGTTGCGGATTCTGACAGTTTCGACATAAGGCCTCTTTGTTTACGATATCGATAGATGTTGGAGTCGAGTCAAAAGATTGCTTCCCTTGCAGATTATTTTCCTTGGCGAAAGACTCTAATCCTCAGGCCCTGCTACGAGCATTTTGCCTCAACTACGTTTGCGAGTGAGCCGGTTCCACCAAAATGCTTTAGCCTGAGGATGATGGTGCGAGACCGCATGCAGTCCGGAGAACGCTTTTGGAAATCTGGTGTCGTGACCATTTTTCTGATTTTGACTCCATTCCTCTGCAATGGTTGCGCCAACCCCGGACCCCCTAAACCGCCGTCACTTTACCTTCCGCAGCTGGTGAACGACCTTTCCGCAGAACGCGTTGGCGACCACGTCCTGCTCCGCTGGACCACTCCGTCACGAACCACAGACGAGATGGAGATCAACGGAGCGATGTCGGCGGAGGTCTGCCGTGACGCGGATGCCAGGCCAGCAAGCGCCCACGCGAAGCTCGCAACCTGCACCCCGGTCCGGCGCGTGCAGGTGACGTCCGGACGATCCGAGATGACGGACACGCTGCCCGTCGCCCTTCTGGTGGATCCCGTGATGCTGCTGAGCTACCGGATACAGATCTTCAACTCGAGTGGCCATTCAGCGGGCGAATCCGTGGGAGCCGCTTTTGCAGCGTCCGGACAGGCACCGGCACCGATCGCCGCCTTGCAGGCGAAGGCGAGCGAGCGCGGCGCCGTTCTCGAATGGCACCGCGCGGTCTCTGCTGAAGGCGATTCGGCGCAATGGATTGATCTCGACCGGGTAGACCTTTCAGCGCCCGCACCAGCGGAAAACAAGCTCCGGCCGCCAGTGGTACCAGCCACTGCGAAAGGCAAGACGGCAAAACCGAAGAAATCGGACCAGGAGCCGCCGAACGAAGTTCACCTGCGGGCGCCAAATACGGTCTCGGCCCTGAATGCAGACATGGCCGGAACGGTCGACAGCACGGCGGCAACAGGCCGCACCTATACCTATTCCGTCCACCGCGTCCGTACGGTCCGCCCTGGAAACCATGACCTCGAGATTCAGAGCGAACCCTCGTCCCGATTGACACTGGCCATGGCGGACACGTTTCCACCGAAGATTCCCAATGGGCTTGCGTCGATCTCCGGAACCACGTCAGCAGGAGCCGGTTCTGAGCCGGCCCCATACATCGATCTTTCCTGGGAGCCGAATGGTGAAGCCGACCTAGCCGGCTATCGAGTGTACCGGCAACTGGCAAGGCCGGACGGATCGCCGCAGGGACCGTTGGCAAGACTTACTCACACCGTGATAACTGTCAGCACATACAGGGATGTGGCGGTGAGGGCCGGGCAGGGCTATATTTATACCGTAACGGCCGTCGACGCGGCTGGAAATGAGAGCGCGCCGTCGGCAAGGGCCTTGGAGGCTCTGCCCTCAGATTCTGGGCAACCCCCAAAGTAGATTCTCGGACTCGAGCGACAACTGTTATAGGCTGGTTCCGCTCACAGACTGCGTTTCAGCGCTTCCATCCGATGGCAGGATGGCACAATTTTAGATCCGGATAACCTCGCACGCGAAAGACAAGGGAGCTTACAGAATGGCAACTCTTCTCGAACAGCTTAAGAAAGTGACAACCGTCGTAGCCGATACGGGCGACATCAACTCCATTCAGAAGTTCAAACCGACTGATTCGACCACGAATCCGTCCCTGATTGCCGCCGCCTCCGCAATGCCCGAGTATTCGCAGATTGTCGACGACGTTTTGAAGGAATCCCGCGACGCCGCTGGCGACAAAGCTACTGACGAGGAAGTGGCTGCGGCTGCCTTCAAGTCGCTCGCCGTCGCCTTCGGCAAGAAGATCCTGAAGATCGTTCCCGGCCGCGTGTCGACGGAAGTGGACGCCCGCCTGAGCTACGACAAGGAGAAGACCCTCGAGCAGGCCCGCGACATCATCGCCCAATACGATAAGGCCGGCATCGGTCGCGAGCGCGTCCTGGTAAAGATCGCCTCCACCTGGGAGGGCATCAAGGCCGCAGAGGTCCTCGAGCAGGAAGGGATTCACTGTAATCTGACGCTGCTCTTCGGCCTGCACCAGGCCATCGCCTGCGCGGACGCGAAGGTTACGCTGGTCTCCCCGTTTGTCGGACGCATCCTCGACTGGTACAAAAAGGACACGGGTAAAGATTATGTGGGCGCAGACGATCCTGGCGTGCAGTCGGTGACGAAGATCTACAACTACTATAAGAAGTTCGGCTATAAGACCCAGGTGATGGGAGCAAGCTTCCGCAACATCGGCGAGATCACGGAACTCGCCGGCTCCGACCTCCTCACCATCGCCCCCAAACTCCTCGCCGAACTCGACTCCAAGGAAGGCGACCTTCCTTTGAAACTCGATGCTTCAAAGGCCGCCTCCATGGACATCGAGAAGCTCACCATCGACAAGGAAACCTTCGAGAAGATGCACGCCGAAGATCGCATGGCCCACGACAAGCTGAAAGAGGGTATCGAGGGCTTCTCCGCCGCCCTTGTGGACCTTGAAAAGCTCCTCGCCAAGCGTCTCCAGGAACTAGCCCAACCCGTAAATGCCTAACTGAATTTGCTTTGCGCTTAAGACCAGAACGGGCGGCCACCATGGCCGCCCGTTCTACTTTATATTCATCACCGGTAGCCGCTCCAAACGATTTGAATACTCGGCCGGCACCTACAAAATATATCTGCTCAAATCCTGGTCCTTCACGATACTCGCGACCTGCTGCCTTACGTATTCCGGGTCGATCACAATAACTTTCTCGACACCCGTCTCCGTCTGCCGCTCAATCACCGGCAGCGGTGGCGAAGGCACCACGGCTTCGGCCGTCAGCGGAGCAGAAGCCCCGATCTCCGCCACCACTCCCTCTTCCGTTGCCTCCGTCCTGGGCGACTTGAACAGGTCTGGAGCCTGGAAGCTGATCTCATCGAGCACGCGTTCCATAATCGTATGCAGCCGCCGCGCGCCGATGTTTTCCGTCGTCTCATTCACGCGAAATGCGAACTGCGCCATCTCCTGAATAGCTTCCCTGGTGAACTCGAGCTTCAGCCCTTCCGTCTCCAGCAGGGCCGTCGATTGTTTCACCAGCGACGACTTGGGCTCCGTCAGGATCCGTACAAAGTCGTTCACCGTAAGTGAATGCAGTTCTACGCGAATTGGGAACCTCCCCTGCAACTCCGGAATCAAGTCCGAGGGTTTTGAGACATGGAACGCACCGGCAGCGATGAACAGGATGTGGTCGGTGGAGACCATGCCGTATTTCGTATTCACCGTCGTGCCTTCAACGATCGGCAGAATGTCTCGCTGTACGCCTTCTCGCGAAACATCCGGGCCGTGTCCACCCTCGCGCCCGGCGATCTTGTCGATCTCGTCGAGAAAGACCATGCCGGAGTCCTCAACGCGTTCGACTGCGAGGCGCGTGACCTGGTCCATGTCGATCAGCCGTGATTCTTCTTCCTGCACAAGATAATCGAAGGCTTCAACGACCTTCATCTTGCGCTTCTTGGTGCGCTGGCCGAAGAGCCCGGGAATCATGTCGCGGAGATCCATGCCACCGTCGCCGGAATCAGGACCGGAGTTCGGCCCCATGTTGGTCATGATCTCGAAACTGGGCTGGTTGCGATCGCGCACGTCGAGTTCGACGATTCGATCATCGAGCTTACCCTCCCGGAACTGTTGCCGCAGCTTTTCGCGGGTGCGGGAGTGGCTGTCGCCGGGCTTGTCCGGCTTCTCTTCATTCTTTTCATCAACCGGTGAAACAGGTAGCTCAATCACCTTCGATTCTGAGGGGTCGGAAGCGGCAGGCGACGGCACCACAGAGATCGGCGAGACCGGCGCGGCAGCTGTTGGCACCGGCGGCAGCAGCAGGTCGAGCAGACGCTCCTCCGCGTTCATCTCGGCCTTCTCTTCCACATCGTCGAGCTTTTCGTCGCGGACCATGTCGATCGCGATCTCAACCAGGTCGCGGACAATCGATTCCACATCGCGGCCAACGTAACCAACCTCGGTAAACTTCGACGCCTCCACCTTCAGAAACGGAGAGTTGGTCAGCTTCGCTAGCCGCCGCGCAATCTCCGTTTTGCCGACGCCCGTGGGACCGATCATGATGATGTTCTTCGGCATGATGTCTTCGGCGAGTTCGGGCGGGAGCTTCTGCCGCCGCATGCGGTTGCGCAGGGCGATGGCAACGGCACGTTTGGCAGCCTGTTGGCCAACGACGTACTTATCAAGCTCCGCGACGATCTCGCGGGGAGTCATTTCATCAAGCGCAAGCGCCTGGTCTTCAGCGGTTCCGGGTAGAAAAATTGCCATGCTGCGTACTCCTAAGACGAATTCAAGTTAATCGAAGCAGCTTCAATCTCATTGCCGTCCTATCCGACCCTAAGCAAAGGGATTGGGAAAGATTGCGCGCGCTCGATGCGGCGACTGGTTCAAGACGGGCGGCCATCAGGGAGTGGTCTGCGGCTCGGACTTCAACTCTTCGATGGTCATATTGTCGTTGGTGTAGATGCAGATTTGTCCAGCGATTCGCAGGCTCTTCTCCGCGATCTGGCGAGCCGACAGATCCGTGTTCTCCATCAGCGCACGGGCGCTTGCAAGCGCATAACTTCCGCCAGAGCCGATGGTCGCAATCCCTTCGTCGGGATCGATCACATCGCCGGTCCCGCTCAGCAGGAAAGTTTGCTTCGCGTCGGTCACGATGAGCAGAGCCTCAAGCTGCCGCAGCATCTTGTCGGTCCGCCAGTCCTTCGCCAATTCCACAGCCGAGCGGCCAAGATTACCCGCAAACTGCTCCAGCTTGGTCTCGAAGCGACTGAACAGTGAGAACGCATCGGCGGTGGATCCAGCAAACCCGGCAAGCACCTTATCGTTGTACAGCTTGCGAATCTTCTTCGCCGAGCCCTTCATGATGGTCGAGCCGAGCGACACCTGGCCGTCGGCGGCCATCACAACGGAGTCGCCCCGGCGAACGCAGATCACGGTAGTCGAGCGAATACGGCGGCCCTCTCCTAAATCAAGAGGATGGGCCAATTCAATCTTGCGGTCGTGCAAAGTGGAGTCAGAAACGCGCATTTTGGTCACTTTTCAGTATACCGCCTGCGCAGCATGAATCCGGTGGGGCTCGGTCAGCGCACGAACGAGACCAGCGCGAACATGGCTCCCTGCGGGTCAAGATATTGCGCGATCCACTGCCCGCCTGGCACCTCGTGCGGCCCCATCAGCAGCTTACCGCCTGCGCTTGCGGCGCGCTCCATCGCGGCGTCGAGCGTCTCCACAGTGAAGTAGTAGAGCCACATGGGTGCCGGCGTTTCGGGCATCTTCGTCATCATGCCGCCGACCGGCATCGCACTTGTCTCTGAACTATGGCCAGTGGCAAACATGCGATAGACGCCCATTGGCCCCATGTCGACCTCGCCTGGAGCGGTCCAGCCGAAGAGGCCGGAGTAGAACGCCCACGCCGATTCGAGGTCACCGGCGTGAAGCTCGCGCCAGCCAATCTGGCCTGGCGCTCCCACGGGGGCGGGCATCTCCATATTTGGCTTGAAGACGACGAACGCTGCTCCATGCGGGTCGGCGACGACAGAGAAGCGTCCCACACCGGGGATATCCGCAGGCGGCCTATGAACGGCGCCTCCTGCAGCGGTTATCTTTTCAACCGAAGCGTCCACGTCGTCGACACCAATGTGTCCGACCCACGCCGGCGGCGCACCGGCTGCTTCGGGCGACATGCCCATGATGCCGCCGACCATCGACGATCCCATGTTCAGGATCGTATAAGGCGGAGTCATGCCGGAGTCCGCGGTCTGCCAGCCAACCACATTCGAGTAGAACTCCGCCGAAGCTTTCATATCGGGCGTCATAAGGTCGTACCAGACAAAGTTTCCGCTGAACTCAGACATGCTCGTAGACTCCTGTTCGAAGTGGACTTGAGAGGCATAGATACGCTAGACGACTCGCAAACCGGGCGCAAGGAAAAATCGCGTGAACGTCGGCGCATGTTCGTTGGAAGGGCGCCGAAGTAAGTTGTTGCACTGTCAGTGAAGCAATCAGCTATGCTCATGGTCAGAGCCGTGCCGCATTTTCCTCCCAACCTGCACCTCAGCCCGGACCGGATTGGCGCGGTCCTCTTCTGCGTGGCCACAGTCACCGGGCTTTCGATCTACGTCTACTTCAACCGCAAGCTCGATCCTCTGGAGGTCGAGCGTCTGCGGCGAGAGTTCCTTGCCGAGCAGGGCCGCATCACAGACGCCACGCTTATCGACACCAGCCTGAACCAGCGTGCAGGCAGGCGGTCCGTCGATCAGGTGACAGAATTGCCTGCGGATTACCGTGAGCCTCCGCCAAGCGTGCTGCAGTATCAATACCGCGTCGCCGGCGTTCAGTATGAGAGTGCGCAGGATGTCTCAGGGCTGATCGAGCACGTCCGCAACTTCCGCATCGATCTTCCAATCCAGATCCGCTATGACCCGCACAATCCCGGCAACAGCATCGTTGTGGCGGAATCCTGGAGCGGATTGCGGGCGGGACCCGGGCCGAAGAGCTAGAGACGACGGTGCTCGTTCGTCGTTGCTTGTTGTTCGTTGTTCGTTGTTCGGAAGAAGATGCCGGCTCTTTCCGTCCCACAACCGTTCTGAAACGAACAACGGTTCGCAAACGAGGAACAACGCGCTCCGATACCCCCCGGTAGTATGCTGGTACTAGATGCACATGGTGGCCACATCCCCGGGGAAGATGCAGCAGGTCCTGAAGCTCTCCCTTGCTGCGACCTTTTGCTACGTGGTGGCGACATTTTACTTTGGCGTCCGCGCGCACTCACTGGCACTCGTCTCTGAAGCCGGCCACAACGTCTCCGACATGCTGGCTATCGTGCTGTCGTTTGTCGCGGTGTACTTCCAGACCCGCCCGGCCACCGAAGAAAAGACCTTCGGCTATCAGCGGGCGGGTGTTCTGGCGGCCTTTGTAAACGCGCTGACACTGATCGTGCTGGCCGGATGGATTGCCCTGGCCGCGCTCCACCGCTTCGCCGCTCCCGAACCTGTCCAGCCAAAGCTGATGATGATCGTCGCTGTGGCGGGAGTTCTGATGAACGGCTGCATCGCCGGTCTGCTCTGGAAGTTCTCAGGCGACGTCAACATTCGCAGCGTCTTTCTGCACATGCTCGGCGACACGCTTTCTACCGCGGCCGTAATCGCCGGTGGCGCCGGCATCCTGTTTACGGGGATGACGTGGATCGATCCGGTACTGTCGATCCTCATCGCCGGGATGATTCTCTACAGCTCCGCTGGAATCGTTCGCGAGACCCTGCACATCCTTCTCGAAGGCACGCCGAAGAACCTTCAGCTACACGAGATTCGAACTTCGATGCAATCGATCGACGGCGTTCTGAATGTCCACGACCTCCATGTCTGGAGCCTGGGATCAAGTTCTCATGCGCTTGCCAGCCACGTCACGATCGCGGAGATGCCGCTGTCAGATTGCGGAAACATTCTGGAGGGAATTAACGCCGCGCTGCGCGAGCGGTTTCACATCCATCACGCAACGATTCAGTTCGAGACCAAGGGCTGTGAGACTACCCATGGGTGCGCTGCTCCGCCAGAGATTGAGGAGGTGAGCGCCCACGCACATCACCATCATGGGCACTCGCACAGCCACTAGGTTCATCAGATCAGTTGCGCGTCCAGCGTAAGCTCAGCGGCCTTCAGCAGGCGTGAGATCGGGCAGCCGTCTTTGGCTTTCTTCGCCAACTCATCGAACTTCTCCTTCTCAATCCCGGGAACATACGCGCGCGTGGTGAGGTGAATCTTTGTCACGGTCGGGCCATCATCCGTCTTCTCCATCGTGACGACTGCAGTGGTCTCGATGGAATCGGGCGGCATCTCGACTGAAGTCAGCTGACCGCTGAGCGCCATGGTGAAGCAGCCCGCGTGCGCAGCCGCGATCAACTCCTCAGGGTTCGTGCCGACGCCATTTTCGAAGCGAGTGCCGAAGCTGTACTGCGCCTCGTGCAGTGTTCCACTCTGTGTGGAAAGCGTCCCTTTGCCTTCTTTCAGGTTCCCGTGCCAGACTGCGCTTGCGCTGCGATCCATGGTGTTTCTCCTGCCTGTTCGATGCGGAATTCCGAAATGGCGGCGGGTCGATTCACACTGCATCAGCGACGCATGACTGCATCCCGCGTTAGCCGCTCTACAACTATTTTGTCAGTGCCGGATGCGTCAACCTGGGTAACGATTGGAAATCAAGAGGGTCGCACGCAACCATGAAATTCTGGTTCATCCATTCCGGGGATGTCTCTCTCCATGACCAAATCGTCACCCAGATTTCGCTCGGGATCCTTTCAGGCGATCTTGGCCCGGAGGAACGTTTGCCTGCGATTCGGACCATGATGCAGCGCTTCAACATTCCTGCACCCACGGTCACCGCTGCCTACCATCAGCTGGAACGGCAGAACTGGGTCGAGTTCCGGCGCGGCAGCGGCTTTGTCGTGCGCGACCGGGCCCCGCGAGAGATCGCCGGTATCCGTCCCGCGCTTCATCTCGACCGGCTGATTACGAACCTGATCCAGGCAGCGAAGAGCGCCGATATGTCACCCGCCGAACTTCGGGCGCGCATTCTCGGCCAGCTTGACGCCAAGCCAGCGGCGCGGCTGCTGCTGATCGACTCGGACGTGGAGCTTCGGCGCATCGTGCTGACCGAGCTCAGCGAAGGCTTAACGCTGCCGGCCGGCTTTGCGATTACGTTCACCGATCTTCCGCAGCAGGGCGATGCGGCCGGGATCGCAGCGTTGATTGCACAGCTTCCCGGCTCACTGATCCTCGTGCTTCCGAGCAAGGCAGAGGCGCTGCGTAAAGTGCTGCCGCCCGATGTCGCGATGATGATCCTGCAGGTGCGGTCCACCTCGGCCCTGCTCTCTCCTCTACTGCCCCCGCCCAGCTACTCGCTCATTGGAGTGGCCTCGCGATGGGCACCGTTCCTGTCGTTCGTAAAGATCACTTTGCTTGGCGCCGGGTTCAAGGCCGAGTCGCTGCTGCTCCGCGACGCTTCACAGTTTGGCTGGACTTCCGGCATGAACCAGACCACGAGCGTGATCTGCGACTGCAGCACGGCGGCGAAGCTTCCCACATCGATCCCTAAGATCCGCTTCAACCTTGTAGCCGAGCAGTCGATCGCAGAGCTGCAGCAGATGATCCGGACCAACGCCGTATCGGCGAAAGAGTCCGGCAGCTACGCCGCCGTCGCTCTGTCCGCCAGCGGAAGGCATGTCGCGCAGTCCTCGGCTGCGTGATTAGCGTTTAGATCGGGCACGCACTTCCGTAAGTGCATTGGCGCTCCGCATACATCGAGAAGCTCTCTGCTTTTCCGAACATCTGGCCGTATTCGCGGGAGGGAACAGGTCCGCTGGGAATCTCCCATCTTTGTCCAAGCTTTTCTCTCTCTCAGGTGGCATCCGGAGGGGATATTCCTCTTTCAAGAGAGTTCTCTAGCGGTTCATTGTCTTGAATCGAGGTCCAATCAGGCCGACCTCCAGATCGCCGACGCATTTCCAGAAACATGATCGAACGCCACAAGCAAGTTTTGCTTCCAGTAGCCCGATGGTTCTACTTTTCGTAATTTCGGATCCATGGCTCGTATACCCGACGTATGTTCGATTATGAGCTGACTTCGAGGGCGGCCGTGCAAAGCGATACGCAACGAATCGCGCTTGGGTTGCGCCAGAGAGATGTCGCTGTCCTCGAGACGCTGGTCGAGCAATATCAATACAGGCTTGTTCGTTATCTCGTCTCCCTGCTGGGCAGACGCGATGGAGTTGATGACCTTGTGCAGGAGACGTGGCTCCGAGTCCTGGAGCGAGGGGAGTCTTACGACGGCCACTCCCGCTTTGAACCCTGGGTCTTCAGGGTGGCACGCAATCTTGCTCTCGATGCCATGCGTAAGCGACCGATGATAAGCCTGGAGTTAGATGAGGAGGATGGTGTTCGCTCATCGCCTGCATCCGGTGAGCCTTCGCCATACACGCTCGCGGCGCGGACAGAAGATGCCGAGCGGCTAGCCCACTCGCTGCAAACTCTGGAGCCTGTATATCGCGAAGCGCTCGTACTGCGTTTTCAAGAAGACTTATCTCTACAAGAGATATCCGGGATTGTGGGAGCGCCGGTCTCTACCGTAGCTTCCAGAATTTATCGAGGACTGGCAACGCTGCGAGCGCAACTCGAGGGGGAAACAGCATGAATCTTGATCACCACGATAGTTTCCAACGCATGATCGACGAGAGCCTGGCGGGCGCGATCTCAGCGGAGAAGGAACGATCTCTTCGCGAGCACCTCTCGACTTGTGCTCCCTGCAGGGAGTATCTCAGCTCCAGCAACCGGGTTATTGCGGGCCTCAGCGGTTTTTCCTTTGAGGTAAACCCAAACCTCAATGCCAGGGTTCTGACAGCCCTTAGGCTGCAGGCGGAAGACGGCCGTGAATCTCATGCGCGTGACATCGGGTCAATGCGACAGCACAGCGTGCCACTCAAGAACTCGGCTGCATTTGCTTTAGCACTCTTGATGTCACTTGTCGGATCGGGACTCGTGCACCAGATGGCCGAGCGATTGGCGGTCCCAATGCATCTTGTCTCTACTCAAGTCCAGGCAGGCGTGCTCGTCTTTTGGCTGCTGCCATCTATTTGCGCGGCCTTATGTCTGCTCGCGGTACCTGGTAAGAACAGGGGTATTGCATGACACAGCAAGCGGCGGTGCTTTTGGTAGCGTTTTTGGCCGGAGTTGTTGTGGCGGCTGTCTTATTGGGAACGGGAACGCGGAAGATTCTACCCCGATCTACAATGGGCATCGCGGCACTGGCGATCCCGATTTGGGTGCTCTATTTTGCTTCCAGCCAGGGCCGTTCCTTTCTTGCTTCCAAAGCATTCCTCAGTACCATGCCAGAAGCGCTTTGCTTTGGCCTGACGTTTGGCGTCTTCACCGCGGCTTTTTTCCTTGCCCTCGGATTTATCTACGGGGACGCAAAAAGACGTCAAAAGCCTGCCTGGGCCTGGGTGATTGCCGCTTTCCTCATACCCAATTTCATTGGATTCCTCCTCTATTTTGTGTTCCGAGGGCCTCTGCTCAGGCCTTGCAGTTCCTGTGGCAAGCCTATTCGAGGGGAAGAAGCATTCTGCAGCCACTGCGGATACGCGCAGGGTTCTGAGTCTCGAACGCGTCACAACTGACGATCACACAATCCGGAGGACGGTATGAAACGTGAGCGCGCCTTGCAGGCAGTATTGGTGTTGGTGGGCTTGATGTATTGCTTTTGGGGCTATCTCCTGTTCGACAACTTGTGGCACTCCAGGTGGCTTATCGGGCATAGTGACGTCACGCCGATGTTCCTGAGCCTTAACGCGGCGCTTGGAGTCTGCCTGTTGGTGGCCGTCAAGCAGCCGGCTAAGCATCGCTTGATGATTGCCTATGGGGCGTGGTCAAGCCTTGCCCATGCATTCACGATGACAATCATGTCTGCGCAGGCCGTGGCGCACGGGATGCACAGGCAGGATAGTCCCCAGGACATTGTGATGTTTGTCGTGATCGGAGGCACGCTGCTTGCACTCTTCCCGGCAAAACAAACATCGCCGGCCGGCGCGCGGGTAAGTTAGCCGCGCTTTGCCGAACGCTAGCTATCTCGAACTTTAACTGGCGAGAACAGTCAGTATGGAGTGACCGGCGCCGATGCGCCGACCGTGGGTTAAGCTGTGTGCGTCCGAAGGACGCACACAGTTCAGAGCCACAAGCGGAAGGGAGCCGGTCATGAAGGAGAAGTTACGATTTCTAGGATTGGATGTCCATGCTGAGACGATCGCCGTGGCGGTCGCGGAGCCAGAAGGTGAAGTGCGGAGTCTTGGAACGATTCCGAACCGCGCTGAGTCTATTCGCAAGTTGATCAAGAAGCTTGGTCCTGCAGCCAAGCTGAGAGCCTGTTATGAAGCCGGACCGACGGGCTACGTCGTGTACTGGCAACTGGCGGAGCTGGGCGTCGAGTGCGAAGTTGTGGCACCCACGCTGGTACCCGTCAAGGCTGGCGATCGAGTGAAGACCGATCGGCGAGATGCCGAGAAGCTGGCACGTTGCCATCGGTCCGGGGATCTGACGGCGGTGTGGGTTCCGGATGAGGGTTCAGAAGCGTTACGCGACCTGGTGCGAGCCCGCGAAGCAGCCAAGCAAGATCAGACACGAGCGCGGCATCGCTTGAGCAAGTTCCTTCTGCGCTCCGGACAGCGGCCACCGACCGGAGTCAGGCCTTGGACGCGACCTTATTTGATCTGGGTCGCGCAGCTGCGTTTCACGCAGATAGCTCAAGAGTCCACTCGCCAGGATTATCTACACGAAGTCGAGCACATGCGGGGACGCGTAGAACGTCTGGAGCAAGCCATCATGGAAGCGGTGAAGCTGGCATCGCCTGCGCTGCAACAAGTCATTAACGATCTACAGGCACTGCGCGGTATCGCAGACATCTCGGCTGTGACCATTGCGAGCGAGTTGGGCCAGGTGTCTCGCTTTGCGAGTGCTCGCCAACTGATGGGGTACTGCGGCGTTGTACCTAGCGAGGACTCCAGTGGCAAGAGAACGAGACGTGGAAGCATCACCAAGACTGGCAACGCGCACCTGCGCCGCATCGTTGTCGAAGCCGCATGGAGCTATCGTCGTCCGCCAGGTATCTGGTACGGTCTGCGAAGACGACAGGAGAGCATCTCTGCGGAGACTAGGGAGATTGCATGGAAGGCGCAACACAGGCTGCACAAGCGATATATGAAGCTGGGTGCGGCCGGCAAGGATCAGAGGAAGATCGTCACAGCTGTAGCTCGAGAGCTGCTGGGCTTTATTTGGGCTATTGGAACCAGAGCAGAGACTGTTGTCAGCCAGCAAGTTGCAGCCTGACAACAACGCAACACAAAAACCTCCTAAGAAGGAAAGATAAGAACTCAATCCGATGAACGCTGACATCCATCTCGAACACAGAGCCAGCAGCAGCCAGGGCAAGCACGAAGGAGAACCCTCGCTCGGCCTATGCGACAGGCTCAACCGGACTCGCGATAACAGTCAGAGGCAGCTCCCGACGGATCATGATTATGCGGTTTCGACCCGCGAATATCAGACTGATCAATCGTCGCTCAAAACTGCCCCGACTGCTGCTCGCTCTGTCTTCGGGAAAGGACAAAGGCAACGACAACGACAAGAACAACCCCACTGTGCGCGAAGTTGACACGGTCACTCCATATCAGGCCAATGCGCTCATCGACTTCGAGTTCGTGAAAATGGCGTTCAGGAAGTAATCGGCTCCTATCGGGTCACGACAAGCCGACTGATCTTCGGGTGTTAAGATGGAAGTTGAGGCAGTTTCCCCTTCATGGATCCATCCCACATCCGCAACTTCGCGATCATCGCGCATATTGATCATGGCAAGTCCACGCTCTCCGACCGGCTGCTGGAGCTCACCGGCTCGCTGACTGCGCGCGAGATGCAGGCGCAGGTGCTGGACGCCATGGACCTCGAACGCGAGCGAGGCATCACCATCAAGGCCCACACCGTTCGCATGATGTACAAGGCGCAGGATGGTGAAACCTACCAGTTGAATTTGATCGACACGCCGGGTCACGTCGACTTCTCCTACGAAGTCTCGCGGTCGCTTGCATCATGCGAAGGCGCATTGCTTGTCGTCGATGCATCGCAGGGAGTGGAGGCGCAGACGCTCGCGAATGCCTACCTTGCTATCTCAAACGGCCTTGAGATCATTCCGATCATCAACAAGATCGACCTGCCCAGCGCAGATATAGAGCGCACCAAGGAGATGATCGAGAAGACCGTGGGGCTGCCGGCAGATGATGCGATAGCCGTCTCAGCCAAGACCGGACTGAACGTCGCCTCGATCCTTGAAGCGGTCGTACACCTGCTGCCGCCGCCCCAAGGCAATCCCGAAGCTCCGCTGCAGGCGCTGATCTTCGACTCCTGGTTCGATCCCTACAGAGGCGTGATCGTGCTGGCCCGCATCATCAACGGCAAGCTGCGCAAGGGAATGAAAATTAAGGTCATGTCGAACGGCAAGACCTTCGACGTTGAGAGCATGGGCGTCATGACTCCCAAACCTGTCGAACTGACGGAGCTAAGCGCGGGCGAAGTCGGCTTCTTCGTGGCTACGATCAAAAATGTCGCCGACACCAAGGTGGGCGACACCATCACTTCGGTCGAGAACCCCTGCGAAAACGCCCTGCCCGGCTTCGAAGACATCAAGTCGATGGTCTTCGCCGGTCTTTATACGGTCGACTCGCACGAGCACGCCATGCTGCGCGACGCGCTCGAAAAGCTTCGCCTCAATGACGCCAGCTTCTCGTTCGAACCCGAAAGCTCCGTAGCCCTTGGTTTCGGCTTCCGCTGCGGCTTTCTCGGCCTGCTCCATCTTGAAATCATTCAGGAGCGTCTGGAACGTGAGTTCTCGCTCGACCTGATTACGACCGCCCCTGGCGTTCGCTACAAGATCACGTTGACGGATGGCAGCATGATTGAGGTCGACAATCCCTCGCGCTGGCCGAACCCTACCGAGATCGAGACCATCGAAGAGCCAGTCATCATCGCAAAGATCCTCACCAACGAAGAGTATGTCGGCGGCATTCTGAAGCTGGTCGAAGACAAGCGCGGCAAGCAGAAGAACTTCGAGTACGTCTCCGAGACGCGCGTTCTGTTGACCTACGAACTGCCTCTGAACGAGATCGTGCTCGACTTCTACGACCGTCTGAAGAGCGTCTCCCGCGGTTACGCCTCGCTTGACTACGTTCTGGCCGGGACCTGGATCTCGCCGATGGTGAAGATGGACATCCTTATCGGCGGCGATCCCGTGGACGCTCTGGGAATCATCGTCCATCGCGACTTCGCCTATGACCGTGGCCGCGCCCTCGTCTCGAAGATGCGCGAACTGATTCCCCGGCAGATGTTCGAGGTGGCCATTCAGGCAGCGATCGGCGCGAAAGTAATTGCCCGCGAGACCGTCACCGCGATCCGCAAGAACGTCATTGCAAAGTGTTACGGTGGCGACATAAGCCGCAAACGCAAGCTGCTCGATAAGCAAAAAGAGGGGAAGAAGCGGATGAAGCGGATCGGAAAGGTGGATATCCCACAGGAAGCGTTCCTGGCAGTTCTGAAGGTTGGGGAAGAGTAACTGTCTACGCAATTTTCAGGTAACTCTCGCCCGAATCGGGAAACGTAGTAACGGTGGCGTAACCTCAAACTGTGGAAACCATTGATGCGGCGGAAGTTAGCCTGCTCCGACACTAATTTTAATACGGTCCATCTTAGGTACAGCTAAGTCGCACAAAACAATAAACAAATTGCCTAACGCGGGATAGGCAGATTACGAGCGATTAAGTAACCCACCGAAACGTGCTTATCTCGCGGCTGCATAATCCACATAAATTTCCACAGCGGGTAATGCTAATCCGGCTGAGCCAGGCGTAATCGGCATGAGGCGAGAAGAGCGAGTGCCCGATCTCGCCTCAAACCGGTTTCAGAGAGGCTACTGCTTCGGTGCTGCAGGCTTGGGAGCGGCTGGCCGGGCCGGCGTGGTCGTGCGCGGGCGGCTGGCCGAAGGGGCAGATGGCGGGGGGGCGGCGACGCCGGAGGCGACGTTATAGGCGCTGATAACGGCCTCGGTAACATCTGTCTGCGGCAGCGCCCAGAGAACCGGGCTCTGCTGGCCGCTTACATCGAGCAGCAAGGTGAAGCCGTTGTCCTGAACATACTTGCGCATCGTGCCGTTTACCTTCTGCGCGAGCTTGCCGTAGGCTTCCTGCAGGTCCGCGTTGTAGGCGGCCGTAGCGTCTTCGGCATCCCGGTTGAGCTGCTTTTCCTTGACATCGATGTTCTTCAAACGGGAAGCACGCTCTTCATCGGTCAGGGTTGCGGGCGCGCCCTGAAGCTGCTTCTTGAGCGAATCCACCTCCTGTGCAAGGGCATCGATCTGGGACTTCTTCGGCTCGTACTTCTTCTGCACGTCCTGAACGGCCTTCTGACCTTCATTGGTGGCAAAGACAGACTGTTCAAAGGCAATCAAGGCAATCTTGGCGGGAATCGCCTGAGGAACAACCGGGGCCGCAGCCGGAGTTGCTGGCGCTGGGGTGGTTGGGGCGGGGGCTGCGGTCTGGGCTACCAGTGGGGCGGAGACGGCGACGGTCATCAACCCCGCGCCAAGCGCGGAGACTAAAGCGAGAGTGCGATTCATGCGGTTTGAAGCTCCTTAGAAACGTGAAAGACCAGAAACGTGAAAGACCCTAAACATAGAAAATCGTAGACACCATCGTGGAGAAGATCGTCAAAACCCGATTCGACTGTTGAGATTGTGTTCAGCTCGTCCGGCCGCGTCATGCGCATTGCCTTAGCCCTGAGTTCTGCCTGCATTCCACTCCACCCCGGAACGGCGCATTCACGCGCTATCCCGTTTAAATCTCGGTGTCGGACTGTCTCGTCTTCGGACCGGCGGTTGCACGATCGTTTAACGGACGGGTCGAGAGAGCGAGAGGGCTACCAGAACACCGTTGATTATAGGGTTCTGTGGATAATGGGTCAAACCCGGAGGTTCGATGTTCGGGAAGAACCGGCCACGCGTTTCTGCAGGAAACGCATGATGACGTTTCCTGCGCCGCCAGCATTTATCTACCGAAATCGGGAAGTCGTAAGCCCCTCTCTCTGGTTTTCTGGCGTGCCTGCCCAAGCTCTGCGCCGCAAATACGGGCAAAAAGGGCAATTTTTGGATTGGAGCGTCAGTTGCTCCACTCTGTGTGCACACAAGCGAAATCTTGTGCGTGATCCACCCCCGACCAGGAAGAGCTCGCGCCCATGTAGTCGCGGTTTACCGGAGAGGGAGAGGCTTACAGAAGATACGGAAGCCGTTTCAGGAGGCCGTGACTGGCCATTCGCAGCATCACCCGCCAGCGCGGTACTGGCGGGGACCCGGAAAGAGATTCGGACCTGCCAGCCACTGGCCGACAGGGTTTCCGAGCGTGTCTCCTCCCCCGCGACGAAAAGCTCTTGAGTCCTAAGCTTCACCGTCACGGTTCAGTCAATTGACGACTTGCTTATTCCGTGCTCCGCGAGTATTATCGGGCTTGCGTTGAGAACTGGCGTGGGTGCCGATCCCTTCTACCCCTCCATGCGATCTTGGGCAGGCTATGCCGCCAGTGAGCTTGGATCGCGGAGCGGATCTTAAGTCGAAAACCTCCGATGCGGAAGATGCAGTAGCCCCGAAGCCGGGGATCTCTGATAAGACTAGCCAGATTCACCGCGATGACCAGGCTGGATTGATGAGGAATGCGGTTCGCTGTTGTGGTGAACCGGGTGTGCGCGCAGCGTTTCGCGGAACGATCCGAGGAGCTGAGTTCGCAGCCAGAGTAATGAAGATAGAGTGTTCCGAGTAAAACTTGAGACCGTTTCTTCCGACGCTGAAATCCCGTTTTGCTTCGCTCTCCGCACTCGATGCGGACGCGGAACTGCGGCCGGCGTGGGTCGAGAAACGCTAAATCCAGCACGTATGCAACAGGAAGTGGAAGCATGACTTCAGATCAGAATATGTCCGAGGTGCAATCGCATCAGGACCAGCCACCACCACTCTCCGGCCAAGGAGAGATGGGTCAAGACGCCGGGCAGAACGTGCCCCACGGCATGGGTCAATCAAAGAGCAGCCGGCGCCGCCGGCGTAAGCGGAAGGGCAGGGGACCGGAAGGCGTCGCGATCGCCGGCAATGCCCAGGGCGGAGAACAGGGCGACTTTGAAGCAGCTCCCTCAGTCCCGCAAGGTGGCGACGGACCGCAGCCCCAGGCAGCGAGACAGCAGAGCACCCAGGCGGGCCCGGGACAGCAGCAAAATGGCAGCGGCACCGGGACCAAGCGTTGGAAGAAGAAGTTTCGCGAGCGGGACCGTGGCCAGCGGCCAGCGGACAATCCCGGCAACCAGGCGAGCGGCAGCAGCAACGTCAGCAGCAATGGCCACAGCAACGGCGCCAGCAATGGCAGCGGACGCGACCGCGACACGCACCAGTTCGGCAACAACGGATTCAAGCAGCGCAAGGGCGGCGGTGGTGGCGGAGGCAAGCAGCAGCGTGGACCTCGCAGCTTTGTCGGCCCCATGGATCACAGCTACCGCGTCGTAAATGGCAACTTCGCCGAAACGCCTCCTTCCACGATCGAGCCGCATGGCAACTATGGTCATCGCAATGGTGGCGGACGTGGCGGCTATCAGAGCGACTCGCAGCCGATTGACTACTCCCAGGGCAAGACCATTCCCATCCCTGAAGATGCCCAGACGAAGATCTTCTTCTTCATCGACGACCTGTTCTTCGTCGCAAAGATCCAGGAGACGGCCCGCAAACTCGGCGTAAAGGTTGAGTTCGTGAAGAATGATAAGGAGTCGGTCGCGAAGCTGACCGGGGTGGAAGAATCTGATCGCCCGGCCTTGATCGTGTTCGATCTGAATAATGCAAGCGCCAAGCCGATGACGCTGATCCCGAAACTGAAGACGAAGTTCAAGAAGAGCACGTCGATCGTCGGCTTCCTTTCGCATCTGCAAGGTGATTTGAAGGCGAAGGCTGTTGAGGCCGGATGCGACTCGGTCATGCCGAGAGCGGCTTTTAGCCAGAATCTGCCGAACCTGCTTCGTCGGTACGGCATCGTTGAAGAAGACGAGGCCAACTACAACATGTAAGTCTGCACCGCGCAGACAGAAGCGCCCGGAGATTCTCTCTCCGGGCGCTTCTGTCTGCGGCGATGGAACTCAGGCCAGATCGACCACCAGATCGAGCCGGATAACTGTCCTACACACGGGACGCCGTCATTCCGAGCGGACTAAAGAGTCTTCGCATTTCTTACTGGCAAGCAGGAACATTCTCCTCAAGTTCTTACCCTGGAGGCCACGCCATCTGGCGTCCACCCAGCAAATGCAGATGCAGGTGATGCACCGTTTGGCCGCCATCATCGCCCGTATTGATTACGACGCGATAGCCCCTGGAGAGCCCCTGCGAACGAGCGAGGTCTGTTGCCACCGAGACCAGATGCCCGAGCAGCGCGGTGTGCTCGGTCGCCACCTCCGCAAGCGATGTCAGGTGCTGCTTCGGAATAATCAGGGCATGCGTCGGTGCCTGCGGATTGATGTCCGCGAAAGCAATACTTTGCTCGTCTTCATGGAGACGCTTCACCGGAATCGTTCCGGCGACGATCTTACAAAAAAAGCAGTCTGTGGTCGGTTCAGCCATACGACGATCTTACCTCTGACAACTATTTGCTGAAGTACTTCGGCTTCCGGCCTGGAACCCACGGATCGTAAGTCGAAGCGAAGGCGGCGCGGCTTGAGATCGAGGGATGGCTGAAGGTCCAGAACTCCACGAAAGGGTTCGGATTGGGATCGACCAGCGACTGCTCGCCGAGCACCTGAAAAGCTTCGCGCGCCGTCGTCTGCGGATCGGCGACGATACCGTGCATGGCTTCCTGCCCGTAGACATCGGCGGCGTGTTCCTGCGTCCGGCTGAAGCCGTTGCTGATGGGCTCAGACAGGAACGACAGTACAGACAGCACCAACATGATGACGAGGAACGCCGCCCAATCCTGCTGTCCTCGAATACCCCACCCGGCGCCGAAGCGCTCCAACAGCCAATGCACCGCGTGATAGCCGAGCCAGAAGAGTATCAGCAGCAGCACCGCCGCGAAGGCAATGCCTTTGTAGATGTGGTCCAGAACATAGTGGCCCATCTCGTGGCCAAAGATGAAGCTGATCTCGTCGGGCGTCGCCTTCGCGATCGAGGTGTCCCACACGACGACTCTTTTCGACGCTCCGATTCCTGTCACATAGGCGTTGAGACCGGTGACCTTCTCGCTCGCCTTCATCAGGAACATGCGGTTCGGCGGAATCTCGATACCTCCGCGCGCGACAACCAGTTCCAGCCGATCGACCAGGCCAGCATTCGATTCCTGCAGTGGTTCGAACTTGTTGAAGAGCGGGTCGATAAAGACGGGCGTGACGAAGATGCCGAAGAGGACGGAGGCCATTGCTGGAATCCAAAACCAGAACCACCAGTGCTTCGGCGATCTGCTCATCACAAGAAACAGCACCATGAACAGCAGACCGCCTACGAGGTAAGTCAGCACGAACATCTTCGCCATATCGGCAAACCAGCTTCCCCAGCGCTGGACAGACTGCCCATAGGCCACCGACACCTGGTGGCCATACATCTCGAGCGGCAGCGAGAGCAAGGAAGTAATACCCAGAAAGAGAAGAAAGAAGGTGAACCCCTGCCCCCATCTGTTGCCGCTCGCGCGGATCGCGACGCGGCGCATCCACGCTGCACAACCGGAAGGAAGAAGCAGGACGAGTTGCAGTATCTGCCATCCCGCGCCGGCGAAGCCGAGGATCGTACGTTTGCGGGTGTACGCAATGGCCACTTTCAGCTTCTCAGGAGGCAGGGTGTAGGCAGCGGGAGTCTGCGAGGCTCGGTCTCGCACCACCGCCTTCGATGTGGTCTGCGCGAAGGCAGCCGCGGACGTAAAGAGTGCAAGGCAGGCTGCCAGCAAAAGCGCCAGCGAATGGAAGGGTCTCATTGGGGACAAATTCCTTAAAGGGGAGTCCAACCAAAGATACATCGCGAACGAAGCGTTCGTTCCGTAACGACATCTATGCACTTGTGAGACGGGGCATGGCTCGTAAGAGGGCAATTCGTTACACTCGCTTCAGTACGCAGGTTCGGCGGATCCATCTGGCCCGGAGTCTTCTTTTGAACAAGCAGCATTGGTTGGCAGCAGGCATCTCCTTCACATTTACGATGAGCGTATCCCAGACGCTCCTGACGGCAGAGACTCATCCTGCCAAAACGACATCCTCCGCGGCAAGCAGGCCGTCCGCCTCGCCCGTGTTGATCCAGGCGATGGAGACAGAGTTGAAGCGCGCCATGGCGTCGCTCGGCACCGGCACCGCGGGTCCAGACAATGCCACGCCCAAACCCTACTTTCTGAGCTACGCCGTTGCGGATGCGACGAACATCGATATCTCCGCGCAGTACGGAGCCATTACGGCATCGAACGGCAATCACCGCCGGACGGCTGATGTGCAGGTACGGCTCGGAAGCGCGGCACAGGACAATACCCATGGCGACCACCGTAACTCGGCACTCACCACGATGCCGCTATCGCTTACGGATGATCCTGCGGCACTCGCGCGCAGCCTTTGGTTCGCGACCGACCGCGGCTATGCAAAGGCGCTCGACAGTTACCTGAAGGTGAAGACCGAGCAGCAGGTCAGGGCCAAAGAGGAGGATGCGTCCGCCGATTTTTCAGCAGAGCATCCGGCGCAGGACCTGTTGCCGGCATCGCCTGCTCTGACGGTCGATCGCGCGGCATGGGAGCAGCGATTGCGGGAGCTCTCAGGACTCTTTAAGCAATATCCGGACATCTACTACAACACGATTGGCCTGCAGGCCTCGAGTGAGACGGATTACTTCGTCTCCTCCGAAGGCGCACGAGTCGACACTCCGAGCCGCGTCGCGCGGCTTGTTATCGTCGCACGAACACGAGCCGCTGACGGTATGGACCTCTTCCGCATTGAGACGTTTGAAGCCGACGCGACCGGCAACCTGCCCGACCAGAAGACGCTGCTGGCAAAGACGGTTGTTATGGCCAAAAACCTCGAAGAGCTTCGCAATGCGCCGATCACCGAGCCTTTCAATGGACCGGCGATACTAAGCGGACGTGCCGCCGCGGTCTTCTTTCACGAGGTGCTTGGCCATCGGCTGGAAGGCCAGCGGCAGCGAGGCGATGAAGAGGGCCAGACCTTCACCAAGCTGCTCGGCAAGCCTATCCTGCCAAGCTTCCTTTCTGTAGCTGATGATCCAACATTGGTGAAGTTCGATGGCAAACCGCTAAGCGGACACTACAGCTTCGACGATGAAGGCCAGCCCGCGAGGCGGGTGGATCTGATCAAAGATGGCGTTCTCGAAACGTTCTTGATGTCGCGCCAGCCGATCGCAAGCTTCTCGACCTCGAATGGACATGGTCGGTCTGAGACGGGACACATGCCCACAGGCCGCCAGGGAAACCTGATCGTCACATCCTCAAAGACAGTGTCCGATGCGGAACTGCGCTCGATGCTGATCGCCGAGGCGAAGAAGCAGAACAAGCCGTACGGCCTCTACTTTGAGGACATATCCTCTGGATTTGCAGTAACTACGCGCCGATCGCCACAGGCTTTCCAGGTGATTCCGCTAGTGGTGTATCGCGTCTTCGTCGACGGCCGCCCGGACGAATTAGTGCGTGGCGTCAGCATCGTCGGAACACCGCAGGCAGCGCTCAACCGCATCGTCGCGACCGACGATAAACAGGACATCTTCAACGGCATCTGCGGTGCGGAGTCTGGATCTATCCCTGTCAGCGCGGTCGCTCCTGCAATGCTTGTATCGGAGATCGAGACACAGAGGCAGTCTCAGGGGACCGCCAGACCGCCCATCATCCCTCCGCCAACGCCCGACTCGAACACAGCCGGTTCGTCCAAGGGAGCGATCTAAGGATGAAGCTCTTCCAAAAGTTACAGATAGACTCAGCGTTTACGGCATCTTCTTGTGTTCTCGCGCTCTTAGCGACCTTCGCAGTTACATCTTCAGCGCAGGCAGAGACCGGCGACCCGATGCTGGACGCGATGAAGTCCGAACTGCAGCGTGAGCAGAAGTTGCTCTTGCTGCCCGGACTGCAGCGGCCCTACTTCATCGAGTACCGCATGGACGAGCTGACCAACTACGAGGCCATTGCAAACTACGGTGCGCTTACGCGCGAAGAGCAGGGCCATCAACGCGTCGTGCGCGTGTCCGTGCGCATTGGAGACTATGCGGCTGACAACTCCAGCAGCCGCGGCGATGGCAACGTGCAGCTCGCGCCTCAGGACGACGATCCTTCCGCGCTGCGCTATGCGCTTTGGACCGCAACAGACGAGGCTTACAAGGTAGCGTTGCGCGCGTATGCGGCAAAGCAGGCGAACCTGAAACGATTTCAGGCGGAAGCCACCGCGGACGACTTCTCTCCGTCAAAACCCGTCACGATGGTCGAGCCGACCGTAAAGCTCGACATCGATCGCGATGAATGGAAGCGCCGCATCATCGAAGCAAGCGGCGTCTACTCGACCGACCCCGCGGTGAAGCAGGATGCTGCGAACGTACAGTATTCGACAGCAAGCGTGCGCGGCATCGCGGTGAACCGCTACCTGGTAAACACCGAAGGCACCACGGTACGCCACGGCTACACGGGATACAGCGCAAGCATCAGCGTGGGTGGCCAGGCGACGGACGGGATGCGCCTGGGCCGCGACAACGGCACTACGGCGGCACTCGCAAAGGACCTCGAATCCGCGGCCGCCTTCCACCAGCGCGTCCTCGATGACCTGAAGTCTTACGAAGAGTTGCGGAACGCTCCGATCGTCGATGCGGATGATTATCACGGTGCCGTCCTGTTCAGCGGAGATGCAGCCACCGACATGCTGAGCAAACTTTTTCTGCCAAACGTCGAGGCCGACCGACCCGACGCAGGGACGACCGCGCGCACCCAGGGCGCCTATACATCCAGCCTGCGGGCGCGGGTCCTGCCGGACTTCATGAACGTCAAAGACGACCCCCTGCTCAAAACATTCGACGGACACACGCTGATGGGATCTTATGACGTGGATGATGAGGGCGTGCCCGCGGAGTCTATCGACGTCGTCCTCTCGGGCAAGCTGTTGAACTACGAGATCGGCCGCGAACCCATCAAGGACTTCCCTGATTCAAATGGGCATGGACGTGCCGGTCTCGGGCAGCCCGCGCATTCGCGAGCGGCGGTCGCGATCTTCAAATCGAGCGAGCCGCTCAGCGAGGAGGCGATGAAGGCAAAGCTCAGCGAACTGGCGAAGAAACAAGGCTCCGACGCCTATGTCGTCGAGACGCTCGGCGGGGAGCTTGTACCGCGCCTGCTCTATCGTGTACATGCCGATGGCACGCGCGAACTGGTGCGAGGAGCTTCATTCGATGAGCTCGACCTGCGAAGTCTGCGAAGCGATATCGTTGCGGCAGGCGACCACCCGTTCGTGATGAATACACTCGCGCCCCTTCCGCAGAGCGTGATTGCTCCAGGCATCCTGTTCGGCGATATCGCCGTGAGGCGGGCAACAGAAGAGCAGCAGAAGCTGCCTTACTATGGCCCCCCTCCGGCACAGTAGCGGGGCGTTGTCAGTCTTCAATCGGTGCGGGTCAGGTAAGGCTCCGCATCCGGGATGTGAATACTTTCGGCGATCTCGTTCGCGCTCGATTTGTCGGCAAACTTTGGATTGATGCGCACCCAATATCCCGTCGGGCCCTGGAACTCTATGACCTTCGCGGCAGCATATCGCCGCATCAGATCGTTCTTCAACTGGATGGCGTCTTCGGGGTTATAAAAGGCACCAATCTGCACGCACCATCTTCCGCCCGGAATGCTTGTTGGCGACGGCGGCGGCGTAACCGCCTCGATCCGCACCCTGGCTACTCCGGCTCGATAGACACCCGTCGCTTTGGCGGCGGCGAGCGAGAGATCGATGATGCGACCGCGCACGAAGGGTCCGCGATCGGTAATCCGCACAATCACCGACTGATCGTTCGCAAGGTTCGTAACGCGCACCACGCTGCCGAGGGGCAGTGTCAGATTCGCGGCGGTCATTGCGTTCTGGTCGTAGACTGTGCCGTCCGCGCCCTTGCGTCCCGCGTAGGGCGGCCCGTACCAGCTTGCGAGACCAACCTCAACGACGGAGGGTTTACCGGGAAGTTCGCCGGGCGTGCCTTGCGGCGCAGCAGGCTTTGCCACAGGGGCTGTAGTGGACGCATGCGCCGGTGGTCTTCGCGGCGCTTCATTGTCGCTCAAATTGGGCGGCGGAGGCTGGTAAGCGCGGGTCGTCCGTTTATGGCAACCAGCAAGACCTGAAACACACAGCAGTGTCACCACTTCGAAAGAGGCGCGTGCCGTGTTGGAAAGGGTCGCGACACTAAGGTCTCGGCGCACCGGGTGGCGGAGGAGGTGTCGAGCTCCCACGTCCCTCGTCCATCTTCTGCGCGAGCTTATGCAGTTCAATGGCGGCCGTACGGAGAGCCTCGGAGCTGTAGCGGCGCACATCAGGAACGACCTCGTCGTTGATGTACGTGGCGAGTTTGCGAAGTTCGTCCTCGACGCGGTCTGCGGTCTCCCTGACGTTGTTCGGGATCCGCTCCTGCCACGGCTGTCTGGGGGGCTGATTGGGCATCTCAACCGGCATGATGACACTCCTCTATTGAGTATGAAGATGGGTAAAACACGCGGTCAAGGCAGAAGCTTGTGAAACCGCGCGCCCGCCCCCACATGGTAGCCAGATGGTAACGCAGGCGAAGACCACTCTGCCATCGCGCGCGAAGACTTCCGTTGACAAGGTCACCTTTACGGGTTGTCATCAAAGCGATGGTGGACCGAGCTGAGGAAACTGTGCGCTGGAGGCGGTGGGCGACGGGACTGCTTGCCGTCGGAGCCTTGCTGCGAGCGCTGCTCCTCTACTTTCCGCGTTCAGGCGACGACGACACTGACGTCTATGCGGAGCTTGGCCGCAACCTGCTTCACCACGGCACCTACGGAATGTTCGCGGACGGCGTGCTCTCACCGTCGCTCTTCCGGCTTCCCGGATATCCGCTGTTTTTCGCCCTTCTCGGCGGAAAGGTGTGGCTGGTGCTGCTCGTACAGTGTGCCGTTGATCTGCTCGGATGCCTGCTGCTTGCGCTGTTTGTGCGGCGATACGTCTCTTCGCGCGCGGGCCTTTGGACGCTGGGGCTCTCGGCGACCTGCTGGTTCACGGCCGAGTACGCCGCAAGCGCGCTCACTGAGGGGCTTTCGGTCTTCGCGGTCTGTTGGGCGATCTATGCTTTGGGAGAGTTCCTGGTCCGGCAGCAGGCCTTCCATTCAAGCATGGCGCTTACGGCACGGCGGCTACTTCCGCTTGCCGGAGCGGCAGCAACAGCGATGCTGCTGCGCCCTGATGGCGCATTGCTCACTTGCTCCGTGATCTTCGCGCTGCTCTGGTACGGGGTGCGCGCCGCCGGGCTTGTGCCCGCGCTGAAGACTGCCGCGCTCTTCGGAGTGTTATCGGCTCTTCCGCTGGTGCCATGGACGATCCGCAACACCGTTACGTTCCATGTCTTCCAGCCGCTTGCGCCACGGCATGTGAATGATCCGGGCGAACGCGTGAACCTCGGCTTCTATCAATGGATGAGGACATGGTCGACGGACCTCGAAAGCACGGGCGATGTCTTCTGGAAGGTAGGCACAGAAAGAATCGAGAAGAGCGACCTGCCAGGCCGCGCCTGCGATTCCACAAGTCAGTGTGATGTAACGGCACGGTTGCTTGACGAGTACAACCTCACCAGGCAGGTCGATCAGCCCCTTGACGACAAATTCGCAGCACTTGCTGCGACACGTATCCATGTCCATCCGTTCCAGTATTACGTTTGGATTCCTCTTCTGCGCGTGGGCGATATGTGGCTGCGGCCACGCACAGACGCGATGCAGATCGAAGCGGCGTGGTGGCGCTGGAACCAGCACCCGAGAGAAAGCGCAATCGCCATCGCGCTTGGCCTGCTGAACCTCGGCTATGTGAGTGCCGCGTGCGTGGGGCTGGTTCGATACCGTCTGCCGCTGCTCCCGCTGATGGCCTGCTATTTCATCATGCGTTGTCTTCTACTCGCAACCATCGAGAACTCCGAGCCGCGCTATACGCTCGAGGCGTATCCCATCGTGCTTGTCTGTGCAGCGGTCGCCTTCTCGGGTTACATAGAGAGAGAGACCAATGGCCTCTCTGATTGCAGGCCGTGAGCTCTTGGAGAGAAGCACCGTCGACCATACATCACCAGTTCTCCCACACTTGCATTGGGCGGACCTTTCAACGTTGCGACACCTCCAGCGACACAGGATGTGCGATGGCGCTGACGTCAGGATCGTAATACTCGTAAACGCGCGATGGAAAGGTGTGGGCGCGAATGGGATACTTTGCGCGAAGCCGGAAGTGCAGCGCAAGCGTCTGCTCCGGCGCCAGTGCGTTGAAGTAAAGGATTGCCTGAGTTGCGGTAAGGGAAAACTTCTCCAGACGTCCTGCCGGTGCGGCAGCCGTCTTCTCCTGGAGCGTCTGCAGGTCTTCGCTGAGCAGCTCGAATCCGGGCGGGATGCCGAGATCTACCATCACCATGTTCGCTCTTTTTGATAAGTTGTTGTGGATGGTCGCAGTTGCGGTGGCGATATCGTTTTGCGCCAGCTTGCTGCGGTCGTACGCTACCTCTATCGAGAGCGGCTCGGCAGACGGCTTTGTCTCCCATGGCGTAAAGGACCGGCCGACGACCTGGTACGCCAGTCCGCCGGTGCCCTCGAAGGTAAGTCCCACGGAGGTCGGCGCTCTCTCGTCAATGCCTTTGAGAATAAATTGATGGAGCAGATCGCTATTCTCCCTGGTGAGTTCAAGCGTCTCGACGACCTTACCGTTGAGCGTGATATGGACCGTACCCCGCACATCGGCGACGCTAAGCTGCGAGGCGAACAACAATGCGCGCAGCGCCATGATGGTGGCCTGCGTTGTGCCCCAGTTGCCGGATGCCTGCTTCTTCGAAGAGAGGTAGTTGAGCGCCTTGCGCGTAGGTTCCGACGCCTGTCCCCACTTCAACAGCGCCTGCGCGGCAAGGCCAGTCGTCTCAATCGCCGCGCTCGCACCGGTGGAGTAGACGCCCGTCTCTTCGGCGGACCACGAGACTTGATCATCCTTTTCCGTTCGCGCGTCGAGCAAGGCCTGCATGGATCGACGGGTGAAACCGCCGTCTTTCGCATAGTCGGCTGCGAAGTTCGCAATCACGGCAAGCGTGTAGACATCCGGCTTCTCGTTCGCACGCGCCTCGATGTAATGCTTGGCCTTCTCGACCGCCGGCCCGCTATATCCGGTATTTGCAAGGGACCAGGCAATGTAAGCTGTGATGCGAAGACCGTCCGAGTTGTAGCGATTTGTAGCGCCTTCATTGATGAACTGCGTATCCGGTCTCCAACTTCCGTCGGGTTGCTGCTGCCGGATCAGCCATTCGCGCGTGCGGTCGATCAGCTTCGGATCGACGTCGGACACCTTCGCCATATCGGTGAACTCCATAAGCCCATATGCGGTGAGTATTTTGTTTGCCGGGGCCTGCCCGAACCATGAAAATCCGCCGCCCGGCACCTCGAACGTAAGCAGACGCTGATAGCCATTTGCAATGTAGCCCTCGGCCTTTGCATGGACCTCCGGCGTCAGCTTCTTCGTCTTCTTCATGTAGTCGAGCGCGAGCACGTTAGGGTACGTACTCGACGAGGTTTGCTCGAAGCAGCCGCCGGGCATGCTTAGAATGCTGTCCATCCCTTCGATCACCTGGCTCAGCGGACCGGGGTAGAGCCGCACGATCACACTCGTTGCATCGGGTAGAGCGTTGAGAGGGAACTTAAGATCATGCGAGACGGAATGTTCGAGGCGGCCATTGAAGACCGCGTTCTGCTCTCGGCCATTGGGAATCACTTCAATCTCGCGGACGAGGATATCGTCGCGGCCCTCGCCTTTATTCTCGCCGTCCATATGCGCTCGGAGCGTCAGCTTGAACTTGCCAATGTGGTTCGCATTGAGCGTGAACTGCGACGAGCCGACGTGGCCGGATTCAACCGTCAGCGACTTATCAGCCGTGTCGTTCTCGAGCGCGTACCAGCTATCCGGCTGCAGCTTCAACGACACGCTGCCCGCATTGCCCGAGTAGTTGTAGATGCCAATCGGGATAGAGACCCGATCGCCCTGCGTGAGCGTGACTGGCAGGTCGAGGTCAATGAAGAAATCCTGGAAAACCTTCAGGCTCGACGTGCCGGTCCCGAGCGCACCTGCCTTCGTGCTTGCAAGCATGGCCATGCGCCAGGTTGTGATCGAGTCGGCGATTGGAACTGAGATGGTCGCATCGCCGCGCCCATCTGTAACGATCTCGGGGTTGATGTAGAGGGCCTCGGGAAACCAGGAACGGATATGCGGCTCAGCGGGCGTTGCGGCCACCGTTTTCAGAGCGAAGGACCGGCCATTGATCGGAAGAGTCTCCGCAGTCAGAAGATCGAGGCTTGCTGCACCCGCTCTCGGCGCGAACATCGCCCTTGGCGCCGCCTTGGCCACCGCGAGGCCACCGCCCGTTCCTCCGGCAAGGCCTCGCCCGAGCCCCTGGCCGATCCTCTGCAGGGGGCGCGGCATGGCTGCATCGACCGTAATGGTCGCCGCCATGTCAGCGGCCATTACGGTCTGGGCCACGCTGCTCACATTCAGTGTCGCCACCAGCACGGCGCGATCGCGAGCCCGCACGACAAGATCTGAAGTCAGGGCTTCAAAGCCGGTTGCAAATACCTCCACGCTATAGCTTCCGGGAAGAAGCCCCGCGAGATCGACCCTGCCGGCCTCGTTGCTGGTCGCTGTGCGAGTGTCCACTCTTTCGACCGCGGGGCGCTTGAGTCTAAAGACAGCGCTCGGGATAATCGCGCCGGTCACATCGGTGACCGTTCCGGTAACCTCAGCACGGCCGTTGAACGGCCCACGATCGTGCTCGATCCTGACATCAACGTTGCCTCCCCCCTGTGCCGGATGACTCACGACACGCCCGATAGGTTCGTTCGTTGCTGAAGAGGTCACAGAGATGTAGACCGTCAGGTCATCGCCCGTGTCGAACGTGCGATCCGGTCCCGCGCTGCGGACGAGATAGTAGCGCGGCCTTCCCGGGTTGCCACCCCAGCTGGAGCGGACGGGTTCCATGCGGAGCGCCGTGTTCCAGGCATCAAGCTGCCGTGCGTTCTTCCCGAACCAACCTGCGAAGTCCTCCATTGCGGCTTGCTTCTTATCGACCCGCTTGCTGATCTCGCGCACCTGGTCGACAAAAGCCGCGCGATAGCGCTGCTGATACTCCTCGAATTTGTCCTGTGGCAGCGAGCGGCCGAACTCCGTGTCAAGCTTTGCCGGGCTCGCCATCTCCGTCGCGGAAAAGAGCGCCCGCGCCGCAAGATCAGGGTCCCCAACATCCTTCCCGTGCGCTGAAGAGCTGTTCGAACGCAGCACCTCGGGCATCGAGAGGGAATGGATCTCGTACCTCGGTTTCATCACCTCCTGCTCAAGATAGAAGAAGACCTTGGCGAACCCGGGCTGCTTCTCCGCAAGCGCGAACACAGCCTCATCGACGATCTGCACCCCAAGCGCCGCACTCACGCCTTCACCGTGCAAGTTGGTCACATGGAAGCGAATGGTCGCATCCTCACCTGGCTTGTAGACGACAGCATCGCTGGTCGTCTCGATCTTCAACTCATCGGCCGGCTGCACGAAGATGAGTCGATGGTCCGCAATGGGCTGCGCATCGCGTCCGAAGAGATATGCGTCGATGTCGAGCGTGCCTGCCATCTCTGGCGTCGCGGTAAGGATTAGTTCCGCCTCGCCATTCTGGATTTCAACGTCTCGCGTAAGGATCGTCTGTCCATTCTTCACGACGTCCACGTAGGCTGAACCATGGGCGCGCGTCGAGAGCACCTTCAGGTGGATCGAATCGCCTGCCTTGAGGAGTGTGTGGTCCGCGCGCAACAGAATCTGATCGGAGCCGTCGCGGGTCTCGAGCGACACTGTCGAAGAAGCTCGGTTGCCGTGATGGTCGTCGGCTTCGATGTGAAGTGAATCCATCTCCGCACCTGGCTTGAGCCGCACAACCGCCACGCCACCGGCATCGGTGAGGACATGCTCGTCATGGGCATTTGGTATGTGAACAGTGAGGCTCGTCGCGGCGGGAGTGCCATCAGGATAAGAACTGAGCAGATATACCTGGTTTTCGAGACGCGGGATAAGACTGCCGCTCTCCGGAATCGCAGTGAGCAGAATCGACGATTCGCTCATCGTGATCGGCTCACCGCGAGTCTCGGAGTGTGCCGCGGAATCCTTTACAGTCGCCTCAATGAGCGCGCGCGCAGCACCCTGGCTCAACGGGCGTCCAGCAAAATACGGCGGCAGTTGGAGATCGAACTTGTAGACTCCATCGCCATCGGTCTTGCCGTTCGCGGAGGCTGCTTCGAAGAGAGCAACATCCATAGCCGAAGCCTTGATCATCACTTCGGCATGATCGACCGGCTTGCCGAAGAAGTAGTTGGCCCGCACCGTGCCGATTACATGATCGCCGGGCCGATAGTAGCTCCTCGGCTTGCCGTCCTGCTCAGCGAACTCGACAGCCACCTTGAACTTCGGCAGTACATAGCGCTCAACGTTGAGAGCGATCTCAGATGTGTTCGCAGGCTGATCTGTAGCGCCCATCAGCGCGCGAAGATGATACGTGCCAAGGTTCACCTCGTCGGCAAGAGTGAACTCAGCAGAGGCCACTCCAAAGCTGTCCGTGCTGGTTGTCTTTTTGAACACCTTGTTGCCCCGCGAGTCTTCGACCTCGAAGGTCAGCGGCTTGTCCGCGAAAGCCTTGTGATCGGCTCGGTCAAGCGCAAGCGCACGAACATGGATCGTCTGCCCAGGCTGATAGATTGGCTTCTCCGTGGTGAGCAGGATCGATGCCTTCTCAGCGAATTCGATAGATTGCGTATACTCAGTCGACCCCACCGGCGTCTCCGCTATGTAATGCAGGTCATACCTGCCGGTAAGGTCTGCCGGAAACCTGAACTTCGCCTCCACGGTGCCGCGCCGGTTCAGTCGCCCGTCGAAGAGTCTGTGCGGTTGCCTGCCGGGAACGAGGAGCTCGACGCGCACGCTGCCACTCTCGGCGATGTCGTTGTTGTTGGCGTCTGAGACGATGATGCGGATCGCGGCTTCGCTCCCGGTAAGGTACTCGCCCTGGCCCAGAATGTGGACGACCGGGCGCCGAAGAATCTCGGAGACCGACTCGATCCCTTCGATGCCGGGGCGCGTGCCATCGCTATATTCGAAGCGATAGCGAACTCTCTGCCAGACGATCTCTTCATAGGCGATGGGCTTGTCCGGCGCGATGCCTTGCTGCCAGGCACCCCCACCCTTCAGGATGTCGACCTTGCGCTCAGACCGGCCAAGCACATGGTCTTCCGGGTCGAGTATCTCCGTCGTCAACGTGCCGGAGCCAGCACGCACGGAGGAATATGGAATCGTCACCGAAAGATTGCCACGGCGATAGGTTGCGCTGGCCTGCTCTGCACGAACACTGGAGAGAGAGAAGATTGTGGCGGTAGTTACGATAAGCGCGGCGAAGCAGAAGGGCAGCAGAAAGCGGAAGGCAGGGCGAATAGGGAAACCGGTCATGGTGTTCTCCGTGCGTGGCCGTAAGAAATCGGCAGCGCTGTCTTACCGAAGAACGGCTGGTCTCAGGGAACTTGCATGAAAAAAAGAAATCTTTTACCGCTCGCGAAAACAACTGCGGAATTCGCTACTCGTGTGTCCAGGTCATGCCATCCGGGCTGGTCCACCGATCGCCCGTATCTGTCGTAATCACGAATGTCGAGACTTGCTTTCCCATGGGTGGCCCTGGCTTGGCGCTCTTTACCTTGGCCGTTGCAATAGCCTCTGTCCGCGACTGGGTCTCGAGCTGCACGCTCGCGGCGTCCACCGTCACCGTCTCCGAGCTGTGTCCGACGGACAGGATGATGTTCCTCAGCGCCTGCTGCGACGACGCTATGTTCTCAACGAGCGACTGCTTTTTGAAGCCCGGCGCATTGATGTCGATACGGTAGCTCCCAGGCGTGAGATTGCGAAACGCATAGTGCCCGTTGCTGTCCGTCTTCTCCGCGCGGACGAGTGCATAGCGGGCCTCCTGCACGACCACCGTTGCGCCCGGAATGGTCGCGCCGCTTGCATCGGTGACACTGCCGCTGAGGCTGCTTTCAGTTGCCTCAGGCGGGGCGGACGCCGTTGCGGAGGCAAGCGCTCCCGCCTTGAACCGCTCCGGCACGCCAAGTGCGACAGAATTCGGGCGAGGAGCGAAAGCGGCAGGAGCAACCCTTGCTACCGCGATCGCGCGGCCTTTCCATGCAGGGGAAACCTGCTTCCAATGGCGGCCCTCATCCTGGCTGTAGAAGAGAGTTCCCTGGGTGTCAAGGACAACCAGCTTGTGCACGCTTGCGGCGAGGGAAAGGATTGACTGCCCGCTGGGTAAAGGCGCCAATGTGGACACGAACCCGCCCCTGGCAGGCGCGGCATTTACGACGCGACTGTATCCCTGCGCGCCTGCCTGGGGTAAAGCATTTTCGGCAACATCCGTGCTCAATGGAGCCGATGCAGCAGGCTGCGGGGAGTTCGCCGAAGCGGCCAGGGGCGCCTGGCTCAGAGACAGCAAGGTCTGCGGAGGAGAGGGAGCTATGGCGTCAGCCTGCTGAACCGGACCCCGGGGGATCTGTCCCCCGGCCACTCGACCCGCCATGCCCGCTCCGATCCCGTTGATTCGGAGGCCTCCTGTGACTTGTTCAGGAGCTGGTTGCGCCCTGAGGTCTGTGACTTCGCGGCCGTTCACCGGCAGAGCTTGTCCCAGGGGTTCTGTGCGAGCCGCTCGGGGCTCCCGCGCCTTTGCCGTTTCCTTCGTCGACGGAACGCGAGAGGCCGTGGAGGCCTTCCTCAAGAGAGGCTCTGCCTCCTGTGGGGAGACCTGCGGCGACGGCGGATGAATCGCTGCAACCTGCCCTGGCTGGTTCGCCTTGCTCACGACCGCTGTGTTTCGCAGATGAATTGCGAGAACCACCAGTGTTGCCAGAGCCGGAGCGGCGATCCACGCCAGCCGCCATCCCGAAAACCACTCGCCGAAGCCGGCCTTCGCGACCGAATCAGCCTCCACCACCGGAGCCTCTTCCAGCGGCGGCAGCGAGAGCGCCACGATCTCGCGACACTCCGCGCAGCCCGCGAGATGCGCCAGCATCTGCTCCCGTTCGTGCGCGGGCAGAGCGTGCTCGACGAACGCGTTGAGTTGGTCGGCGTCCGGATGTTGCCCGAGTTGAATAAGGTCGCTCATGCGTGGTCCGTTGCCTTGCCTCGGGTGTCGCCGCTCAGGGGCCGCTGCTTCGTCTGATGAGAGAACGGGGGTCCATGCGAAGTTTGCAGCAGGGATCGCAGATTTATCTCGACATCCCGAGGATCGGTGCCGAGCGCCTCCTCGGCGGCGCGTTTGCTGAGCCCTCCGGCCCCAAGCTCCCGCAACAGATGTTTACGCAGGTCGGCGGTCAGCCGCTTGATTCGGCGACTGATGGTCGCCTCATGCACATGCAGCGTCCTGGAAATCTGCAGCAGGGTCTGACGATCGAGAAAGTAGGCCGAGAGCAGGAAGCGGTCCTCCGCCTCGAGAGCGTGCAAAGTCTGCTCGACCGCTTTGGTGAGATGCTCCAATTCGGCAGGTGCCGGTTGAGATTCCTGAACAGCCACGGGAGGATCCAGCGCGTCGAGAGGAGTCTCGCGCCGCGTGCGGCGATGGTGATCGACATGCCGCTGCGCAAGCGTGGTGCGAAGCCAGCCCAGAAGCGAGCCTCTGCCAGAGTAGGAAGACAGCGGAGACCGGCGCTTCTCTCCTTCAGTCGTCCGAAGGCCATAAAGCTCGGCATAGAGGGAGTCGGCAAGTTCATGTCCCAGCGTGGCCGATCCCGTCATAGCGGTCGCCGCCTGGTAGAGCGCTGTGCGATAAAGATCCATAAAGCGCTGCCACGCCCTCTCGCGACCCAGCGCGCATGCTGTCGCGAGCGCAAGATCGATAAGCCGAAGACTCCGCAGGAAGCTGGCTCTCTCAGTCGGACTTGCAGAAGCCGATGGCGGTTGACCGAAGTTGAACTTCTCTCCAAGGGAAGACAGCGCGGCACGGAACTCTTCGACTGTCAGGTCGCAGGCCTCAGCCCCCGCTGCCGCCCACAACTCACGCGCCAGATTTTCCGGGATCACCGCAGTCGCACCCACACGAGAGTGCGTCGCATCCTCCAGACTCCCTGTGGCACTCAAGGGCAGGACGAGATGACCGGGCTGTGGCGAGGCCGTGTCCACGCCTCTGAAGATACTGCATTCACCGGTTCGAGGCGAGTAGAGGCTGGACGGCTTCAATCAAATTGTTAGTCAGCTCATGGACGGCAGCCGCGCGCGGATGAATGAAACGCACGTCGTCCATAAAGAACTCCGGTGCAACCTGCTTCGGCGGACTGGCGGGAAGCTGCCCGTAAGGACGGCCAGCCACCGCTGCAACGTTCTCGCAGGCGGGCACGGGCGCGACATAGAACTGCACCTGCGTCACAGACGTTTGGTATCGCTCACCAAGATCATGCACCCATGCGAAGCGGATGTTGTCGATGAGATACTGCGGAAACCGGCAAGGCGCCTTCATGATCGTGGGATCGGTGTTGTCGATATGGCCTCGGGTCGCGGTCAACTGCGTCTCCTGATTTGCCTGCGGGACATGATGCATCGTGAACTGCCACGCCGTTCCATAAAACTTCAGTGGGAACATCACGATCTCTCGCGGATGCCTGCGCGCAAACGCCGTCATCTCCTGCGAAGTACCTTGGCGCAGCAGCAGTTCCTCGCCCTCGTAAGTCGGCCGCGAATCGAAGTCATTATGGCCATAGTCGAAGTCCCACGGCGCGAAGTAAAAGACGATCAGCCTCGGCGCCCGGTTCTGCTTCAGATAATGGCGCAGCGACATATCGTCATTCACTACGAGACTCGGCTGCGTATTGACCAGGTTCAACACCTTCACACCAAGCGCGGACGACATCTGCCTCGGATTAACTCCGAGCAGTGCCGTAGAATCTCCGAAGATGACCACGTCCGCGTTCTCACCGGCGGTCTTGAACGCGTAGTTCAATGGCTTCGCATAGAAGGAAGGGTTCACACGATCGTAGAGCGGCGACCTTGCCAGAAAGAACGCTCCGAAGTAGAGCACGGCCATCACACCGAACACGATCAGCAGATAGCTCTTCATGCCTTCGCTGCCGGGTATCCTATCGCTTGCCGTAATCTCCGGCGCTGCCGCGTCGCGGATCGTCTCTTCCTCGATGATGATGTGGTCGCTAACCAACGATGCTTCCTCGCCCAGGTTTCATTTGCCGCGTCGAATCTAGAACTGAAAATAGAGAAATGTGGATGGCTCCTGCAACTCCACCAGCACGGCAAAAAACAGGATACCCACACCAACTGCCCAGCCCGCACTTGGAAGCCAGGTCAATGATTTCGGCACTTCCGGCTGGTCCCACGCCGTCTTCTGCAGGGATGGCCTGAATCGCGTCAGGATCTGCTGCGTATTGGGCAGTCCCCATACGATGGCCATTCCGGCCACGATCTGCAGGACCGCCCGCTTCAAACTTATGCCAGGCAGCGGTTCGAGCATTCCTGGCGCGCCTGCGTGGTGCAAACCGATCATCGCGGCAAGGATCGATTTCGCCTGCGCGTAGCCGTTGGAGCGAAAGAAGATCAACGACAGTAGAAATGCCAGGTAAGTAAGAAGTGCGGAGACGCCAATATCTACGTAAGACCGCGAGGAACGGTGTGCAGCTTTCTGTGCCCTGGTCTTCCGGTTAAGCAGGCGCCATCCATTGTTGATCGACAGGTAGACGCCATGCAGCAGGCCAAAGATCATGAGCTGGAAGCCCGCACCATGCCATATTCCCGCAAGCAACATCGTGAACATCATCGGCAGCGCGACGACCGCAATGAAAGTCCCGACGCTCGTCCGGTCCTGCCGCGTCATACTCTTGCCGTGCTCCAAACGCCATTGACGCACCTGCCGCGTCAGTGGGTTGTAGATGTACCGGAAGATGTACCGGCCCAGCGTCATGTGCCAGCGCTGCCAGACCTCGATGATGCTCGACGATTTATAAGGCGAGTTGAAGTTCAGCGGGAAGTCGATCGAGAACATCCTGGCAAGCCCGAGCGCCATGTCGGAGTAGCCGGAGAAATCGAAGTACAGTTGCAGCATGTAAGCCTGCGTGCCGACCCACGCCATCGATGCAGGCAGGCTGCCGTGGTAGTTGAATACCGGATACGTCGTCTCCGCAAACGTGTCCGCGATCAGTACTTTCTTCGCCAGTCCAAGCACGAACCACGTTCCGCCGACGGTGAGATCGGAGAGGTTCAGCCGTTTCGGAGCGCGATGAAACTGCGGCATCATCTCCTGGTGGTGCAGAATCGGGCCCGCAATCAGATGCGGGAAGAAGGTCACGAACAGCAGGTAGCTTGGCAGGTCGCGTTGCTCGGCGTGTCCTTTTTCGAGATCGATCAAAAAGGCGATCTGCGTAAATGTAAAGAAAGAGATTCCCAGCGGAAGCACCACCGCGGCCCAATGCTTTGAAAGGCCAAACGACGTGCTGAGGAAAGTCATCGAAGGAATGAAGTATTTGTAATAGCCCAGCAGCAGCAGGTTCAGGGTTACCACGCCGTAAAGAAGGCGAGCAGTCCGGAGCCGGTTCGGGATCTGGCGGCTGATGAGCGCCGCTGCCGTGTAGTTTAGGGCGATCGATCCAAGCAGAATGATCAGCAGCGCGGGTTGCCACCAGCCGTAGAACGCAAGCGACGCGAATCCCAGCCAGAGAACGACGGCGCGCTGGTTGATGCGGCTTGCAACCTCGTACCCCGCGAGAGCAAGCGGCATGAAGAGGAAGAGGAAACTGTACGAGTTGAAAAGCATGATGCCTTCGCTGTCCTCTCCGCACCGGACGTATCTCTATCGCATTAACTTCCGCGCAGGTCGCGAGGGCTCACAGCGACTTCCAGCCGTCGCTTGCGTCGACCGGACCTGCCGCTTACAGCTTAACGGCCTTTTTACAGTTTCCAACTGCCTAGAAAGTTGCAGCGGCTTCCTGCGTTCTAGGTCGATTGCATCGAATGTTCTGCGAGACGTTCAAATTCGATCTCCCGGTGAAGGACATACATCACGATCGCGAGAGCGAGCACCAGCCGCGGACTCACTCCAAGCAGACGTACCTGGGACGGTAGGAAGAGAGGAAGCAGGAGCAGACAGGTCAGCAGCGTTGATCGAAGCTTGCCCAGAGCGACAAGGCAGATGGGCAGGTACATCACCATTCCCATCGTCCACAACCTAGTGTTGACAAGTTGCGAAGCCAGCACCATGGTGAAAAATCCGACCTCGGCGGAGACCCGCCTGGAGCGTAGCCAGAACGCAATCGCGATCACCAACACGGCCCCGGCGACGACTCCGGAACCACCGAATAAGACCAGCGGATTGTTGTAGGAGCCAATGAACCCATGCGTCATTGCCAGCCAGCGGTCATCGACTATCAGACCACCAAGCTGGTGGACCAAGTCGACGCTCCCGGAGGTCTTCTGTTCAGGCGCAAGATTTGCGAGATTGTGCCTGAACTCGACATATCCTGCGGCGCCATAGCGCCAGAAGCTCAAAAGGACGACCGTAATCAGAACACCCAGAGCCGTGGCGACCTCGCGAAAGCGTCTTTCCAGCAGCAGCCAAAGCAGGATCGCTGCCGGAAACATCTTGATTGAAATTGCCAGTCCCAACGGAATCCCTGCCCAGAATCGGCGGCCGCATGCATAGCTCAACACGAGGAGGAACAATATCAGCAGATCGATCTGGCCACGCTCAACACAGGCCATCACCGGGATACTCACATAGGCCGCAATCACCCACGCGTCCTTTACCTCGAACCTGTCTGAGAGGTAGAGCAGTATCCATGCGAGCGAACCCATCGAGAGCAGCCCAAAGAGAAGTCGCGCCGGAGTGTAGCGCAGCTTTGCGAACGGTTCGACGAAGAAGAGGGCGGACGGAGGATAAACCCATCGGCTCGACTCAAGTTGATTAGTGGGGTCCGTGTACCGCTCGCCATACACGCGGTTATCCACATAAGGATCGAGGTGCCGGGAGGCAGATACGGCGGCAACGTAAAATGCGCGGAAGTCTACCTGGTAGCTGTCCAGCAGCACATAGAACAGGGGCATCGTCATGCACGCCAACAGAAAAACTGTTTGCATTCGGCTCGAAAGGTACCGGAGGACTCCGGAGCCGATCGCAGCTTGAGATCTCAAATTAGCTCCTGTCCGGCCCAAAATCGAATGCACTTTCTCTGTCGTTCCCCAACTTGTTTGCTATCCCAACGTTACCGGTCATTCCCTACTTTGCTCTCGATCCCAACCCTGCTTGTCATCCCGACGTGCTTGTCATTCCCGAATGGAATCTGCTTCTAACCACAAGGACAGCCTCTCACCTGTAAGGAACACCTTCTCTTCACCAGCGGGAAAGATTGACAAAGTTTAGCAGAGCATCTCGTCGTCCTCTCAGGGCGGTCGTGCTGCAACGCGCCGCGCTTACGCGATGACGACCTGGTTCCGGCCCAGTTCCTTTGCCCTGTACAGGGCCATGTCCGCCACGCCGATCAACTCCGCCGCATCCTGGCTTTCGTCAGGCTTGATCGCCGCAACTCCGAGGCTGATCGTCTGCACTCCTGATGCGGACGTGGGATGTGAGAGCCGCATCTCCAGGGTCGCCAATCTGATCCGTTCCGCCATGGAGCGCGCATGCTCCTGGTCCTCACCCGGCAGCACCACTGCGAACTCTTCGCCGCCATACCTGGCCACCGTTGCTTTCTCCTGCCCTACTGTCTGGGAGATGATGCCGGCGATCGCACGCAGACAGTCGTCCCCTTTCAGATGTCCATGAATGTCGTTGTAGCTCTTGAAGAGATCAGCATCGATCAGCACAAGAGCCAGCGAACCTCCGTCCCTCAGCGCCTGCTCCCAGTCGAACTTCAGACGTTCATTGAAGGCGCGGCGATTGTAGAGTCCGGTCAACTCGTCGAAATTCGCCAGCGCCCGATACCTCGCTTCACTGGCGGTAAGAGAAAGCTGGAGCGCGGCGCGCTCCTCCAGGAGGGCCGCCACCGGAAACATCGTAAAGATCGCCACCGAGAGGAAGACCTGCACGATCACCAGCCGCTGCAGGGATGCATGCGGCCCGGCGATCAACATCAACGGCCCATGGCCCTTCACGGTTAGAGCGATCGACATAAGCGCCACGGCGAAGATGCTGAAGACCGTTCCCGAGAACCCGAGCCGAAGCACCACCAGCAGGAAAGCCGGAAAAATAAAAAACATCAGCGGATCTTTCTCGTGGGTAAACACCAGCAAAGTGGTGAGCATTGGCACCAGCAGCACCAGCAGGTCGCGCCTTGGCTGGGCCGGCTGCAGCATGGAGAAGAATCCCGGCCGCTGCAGCATGAAAACGACCGGGGCGATCAGCGCCATACCCAGCATGTCTCCTAGATACCAGGTGCGGAACATCTGCAGCCAGGAATCGACCGGCGTAAAAAGCATCGTCCACGTTGCTCCCAATGCGCTCGTAAGCGCCGCCGCACCTAGCACGGAGATCAGCAGGAACCCGACCAGTGGCCGCCGCTTGGCCAGATTGAGTGGAGCTCCGAAGAACAGCGTCAGCAGCAGGCAGGAGGAGATCACTTCAACGGAGTTGGCACACGACACCCCGATCGCCACGCGAAAGGGATCTCCGTAGACCACATCCGCGAGCGTGTCGGCTACTAGCCCGGCAGCAAAATATCCGACCCAGAGCCGTCGCGACTGCGTAATGACCAGGCCAAAGAGAAGACCGTTCGAGAGCCAGATCGCGGCCACGCCTTCAGACTGTCGCGAGAGGATAATCCCGAGCCAGGAGCAGACCGCCAGCGAAACGAAAACGCAGCCCAGCCGGAGGATCGCCTGCCCCGTCCAACCCTCGTCCGAGCGTGATCCTCGCCAGACGCCGCCCCAGCGTGATTTGCCTGGCGTCGAACTGGCCGAAGTTCCACCCGCCGCGGGCCAGCAATCCCTGACCACCTCCGGCTCGGCCACTCTGAATTGATTGCCCGTTACACGAGGAAACATTCTGGCAAACTGAGGCATTCGAATGATGGGCCGCCGGATCTTGCTGACTTGGAACCTTCAGCTTAGCGCAGACGGGGTGCCATCGCAAAGACGTCTTCCCGTCCCTGTCGCCTCCGGAGCTTGTGTCTGCGCAGCCTCGCTTCCATGTCTTCGACAGGCGCTTCTTTGGAAATGAATCGTTCCTCTGCAAGAACGATCAGCATTAGGTTGTACATAAATTTCGCAAATCCACGCAGTCCGACAGGAAAAGTTTGACGTTAACACAAAAGTACCGACAAAAGATGTATTCCGCGATAGGATGCTACTGCCTGATTACACCAGTCGCGCCACATCCCATTCTGTCTTGAACAGGAGTAAAGATGATCATGTCGACACACTACCCAGTGACGGAAACAGTCGAGTTCGGTTTAGAGGGATCTGGTCCGCGACGCCACAGGGCGGCACTTCTTTCGACGGTCCTCGCCGCAAGCCGGTCACTTATCAGGTCCATCAACCAGTCAAACACCTCGAACTTGTTGATCAAGGGGCTGGTCCTCGCCATCGCCATCTCGGCTGCGGCCACGGCGAGAGCGTCACTCGTCACAACCACGATCACAGGAACTGTTTCGTCCGGAAGCGATGTGACAGGGGTATTCGGATTGCCTGCGGGTACGGACTTGACGAACCAGCCGTTCACGCTGACATACACCTTCGACGACACGAAGGGTGTTCAGGGGTGCATCACGAATGGAGTCGCCGCTTTCCCGGACTGTATCTCCCAGATTTCAAGCACGCCCGTGTCGAATCCTGGAACCGCGGTTCTAGTGATCGCAGGAAAGTCTTATACCTTCGGAACGCAGGGGGTAGATGCTGATCTTTATGGGTACTATCTGCCCTCCTTTGAACTACTCGGCCAGGAAGGCACATTCAACTATCTTTATTACTATGTGGTCGATGCTGTCGGTTCCGGTGCGGATATCATCGCGGGAATAGTCTTTCCGCAAACAGGTTCGGCTTTCCCCATATCAAGCTGGGAGGGCAGCTTTTCCGCCTCGAATACGCAATCAGCGGCATTCGAGTTTGAGATAGCGACGAACAACGGCGAAGCCTCGGGCGCGCTTTTACCCACCAGCGTCTCCGCCTCCGGTCCGGCGACTTACGCGCAGCCTGGCGCCTTTGTCGCTGCAAATCAGCCCTGGACCAATACCGGTGTTTCGGTGACGGCCGGCCAGCAGTTACAGATCACGGCAACCGGTCAGTTGGACTACAACAGCAGCACCTGCCCAAGCGGTTCTACCTGCACCGTAGGACCGGACGGCTCCAGTCCGGGCGTTCCATGCACCGGGCAAGCTGTCACCGCTCCGAACCTCCCATGCAATTCGCTCATCGCCAGAATCGGCGACGGAGATCCCTTCGAGGTAGGGTCGAACTTCAGTACAACTTCGGCAGCCGCTACTGGAGAGCTTTTCTTAGGTCCTAACGACAGCAACTTCGACGACAACACGCTGGGATGGACAGTAACAATCACCACGGGACAATCGATAGCTGCAGGCACTGCCCTGCAGTTTGTTCCGATCACTCCCTGCCGTGTGGCCGATACCAGAGGCGCTGCCGGAGAGTTCGGCGGCCCCGAAATAGCTGCCGGATCTGCACGCTCTTTCGCTGTTCCGCAGAGTGCCTGCGGTATTCCTCCCAATGCCGTGGCCTACTCGCTGAACGTCACTGCGTTGCCCGATGCGGTGCTGAACTACCTGACGCTTTGGCCGGCAGGGCTTCCACAGCCGAATGTGTCAACCCTGAACTCCGACGGACGGATCAAAGCCAATGCAGCGATCACCCCGGCGGGAGCTAACGGCGGCGTCAGCCTTTACGTCTCTGACGCGAGCAACGTTATTCTCGACATCGACGGCTACTTCGCGCCCGCTGGAACGGCCACGGCCCTGGCGTTTTATCCAGTCACTCCTTGCCGGGTTGCGGATACGCGGGGTGCCACCAGCCCACTCGGCGGCCCGTTCCTCTCTGGCGGAAGCAGCCGGGAGTTCCCGTTGCAGTCAAGCGCTTGCGGGCTGCCATCGAACGCGCAGGCCTATTCTTTGAATGTCACCAGTCTTCCTCACGGCAGGTTGAACTATCTCACCAGTTGGCCGTCCGGCCAGTCTCAGCCCAATGTGTCTACCCTGAACTCCCCAACCGGAGCAGTGGCGGCCAATGCTGCAATTGTGCCGGCAGGCAGCGGCGGGGACATCTCTGTCTTCGTCTCAGACGATGCTGATGTGATCCTGGACGTAAACGGGTACTTCGCCCCACCAGCAGCCGGGGGTCTGGCGCTCTACACGGCAACACCCTGCCGAGTGCTGGATACGCGGAGCGGCGTGGGAGTTCTAAACGGAGTGCTCGGAATAGACGTCATCGGCAGCGCGTGCGCTCCACCCTCGACCGCGCAGGCGTACATCGTAAACGCCACCGTAGTTCCAGCCGGTCCGTTGAGCTACGTCACCTTATGGCCCGATGGAGAATCTCAGCCTGATGTTTCGACTCTCAATGCGGGAGACGGCGCAGTCACGTCCAACCTGGCGATTGTGCCCACAAATAACGGGATCGTCCGCGCGTTCTCTTCTGACGCGACTCAGCTGATTGTCGATCTCTCGAGCTACTTTGCACCCTAGAAGGTGAGGCCGATCGGAGTTCACGGCAATTGCACTCCGCTGTCCTTGTGAAGGACGCGACTGCAGCGTTGAGGAAGTGCGGATTGGCTTCTGTCACGTTCCCGTGAAATGGCCAGGAAAAGCCTCAAGTCCTACTTGTTAGCCTTCTGTTCAAACTCCTCGTTGGCACCTCAATGCACTTGTGAGACAGGAATGCGGCAATGCATAGGAGCAGGACATTGATCCCTGGCAGCCCCGTAAAAGTTGTGTTCTTGGGAGTAATAAACAACTGCTGCCAGAGATAAAGATCGTAGGAGATAACCCCGATGAACACCATCAGCCTTGTATTCAACAGCCGTCCCAATCCGGACGACGGGTTGTAGATCACGAATAAAAGCACGATCAACAAACAGGCACACTCTGCGGTGAAACCAACCGAAAAGAGATACAGATTCCCGAAGTAGTAGCTCAGGAGCGGCGACACGACAACGACGAACGCGAGGGGTATCGCGATAAGTGGCGCAGTCAGCTTCCCAAGCCAGCGTTGAAATACGGGAGCAGCAGAACAAAGCGCGGCCAGCGCGCCTAGCATCAGGGCATCCATCCGGGAAGGCAAGAGACCACTGATCTGGTTAGCGAACTCAGGATGTCTCAGGACCAGGCAAACTCTAAAGACAGGGGCAGACAGCGTCAGCACAAGCGCCGCCGTCCGCGCTCTTGTCTCGCCAAGATAGACAAGCACAAAAGGCCAGCAAAGATAGAACTGCTCTTCAACTGAGAGGCTCCAGGTGTGCCCCAACCACCAGGAGCCCCATGCCGGATGCTTCACCGTGTTGTAGGTAAAGGTGGCAGCCGTCCATATCCGTTGAGTCGGAATTGCCAGGCCGCCAAGATACTTGAGTAACAGCACGACGAGGATCAAAGCATAGAAGGGCGGCAGGATCCGCAAGCCACGCCGAAGATAGAACATCTTCAGAGATATTTTGGCCGTGCGCTCCTGTTCACGCAACAGAAGCATAGTGATTAGAAAACCGCTGATAACGAAAAAACACTCAACGCCGATCTCCGCATTGAGGAAGAACGAAGAGAAGAGTCGCCAGTGATCTGTAGCCGGGCCGTAGAGGGCGGCATGGCCGACTATCACCAGGATCACTGACACGGCACGAAGCCCATCGAGCGATGGAATATACCCTGGAAGTTTCCGGATTGACCCTGCTGGAGAGTTGCTGATCAATGCGGTCTTTGCATCGGGCGAGGTGTCTTCATGAATCATCCAACTCCCCGGCTGCGGAGTCCTGAGCAACATCTGCTTAACCTAACACGCAGCTACTCAGCGCGATTCTGTGCTTTCCCGACAATAAGTGACCTAAAAGTATTTGGCGTCTTTGTCATTCAGCCGACAAACTCGCCTGCAGACACTTTCCTTGAGGCATCTTCCCAAAGTAAATGTGCGTCATTGAAGAGGCACGCGCGGAAAAGACATTCTGCACTTGGGTCAACCAAGCGGTCATCGCTCGCCCATGCTGCTATTAACCAGGCCCTGTAGTTAAGCATAGTCACGAAATGACGCCGAAAGTCACATTGAAGAAGGTTAAGCTTTCAACGACCGCTGGAATATTTGAGAAGGGGTATAGCCCTGGAAATCTGGCTGTGTCGTTTTCTCCTGACTCGGGGCGCCTGGAGAGTCTCTCGTACCGCTTCTCTAAGCGTGTCTTCGACTGGCTTGTATGCCTTATGCTGTTGCCGGTCTCCGGGAGCTTGATCCTGCTGCTCACGCTCTTCGTACTGTGTTCAACAGGTCTCCCCGTTTTCTACCGGCAGGAGCGCATTGGACAAAACGGAAAGCCGTTCACACTTTATAAGTTCAGGACGATGCGGGTGAATGGTTCGGCGCTTTTGGCAGATTGGTTTGATCAGCATCCTGAGGCATTAATCGAGTGGCAAACAACTCAAAAGTTGAAGGACGATCCTCGCATCACTCGAGGGGGACGTTTTTTACGTAAAACGAGTTTGGATGAGCTTCCCCAACTACTGAACATCCTGCGAGGAGACATGAGCCTCGTTGGTCCCCGGCCGGTGGTAGAAGCGGAGCTTTCAAGATACGGCAGCCTGGTTGGTTCTTACCTGGCTGCTGTACCGGGGCTGACTGGTCTTTGGCAGGTCTCGGGGCGATGCAACGTCTCCTACGAGCAGCGGGTCAGGATGGACGAGGAATACGTCGAGCAGTGGTCACTTCTGAATGACCTGATGATCTTGCTACGTACACCTCTGTCGGTTTGGCGGGGCGATGGAGCATGCTAGGGACGCGGGTCGCTTTGACTTAGCGCGACGAGTGTAGAACCTGGGTCCGCTGTGTAACCAAACATCTGATCCAGTTCCGCGATCACCCTTTCTGGTGTGACCTCATGCATGCAACCGTTGAACGGACAGGGTGCAAACGTTCGTCCGTCATAGCAGGGACGGCATGCAAGGCCTTCACCGCCCCATATACCGACTGCTCCAACCCTGCGTGGAACTCGGGTTGCAGGATCAGTGGGCCCAAAGATGCCAATCACACACGCGCAGCTCAGGCCTGCGAGATGGAGCGGACCTGTGTCGTGTGTAATTACCGCGTCACAGGCGTCACAGGCGCTGATGGTCTCCGGGAGCGAAAGTATACCCAGGCAATCCACCACATTTAGCCCCTTGAATGAGTCCCTTACCCAGTCATCCTCGGGGCCTCCGATCAGCACGATCTCCCATCCTCGCGCAAGCAGGCGTTGAGCGACTAACGCGTATCTCTCAACGGGCCATCGTCGCAAGACCTGTTCTCCTAAGACATTGCTTGTGCCGCCGGGAGCAAGCGCAATTCTTTTCGCTGCTTTCCTTGCAGGCAGCGGCGAGGGTGGCAAGTGACTCGGCGGAACGGGCGGGATGCTCTTCGGCGTGTATTTGTCCTCATATCGGAGGAGTACGCGTGCATACTCATCCGTGTGATGTCGGCCGGCAATCAACTCGGTCTCCCGCGAAGCGTGGGAAAGCGCCAAACGACGGCCTCGAATCGGATATGTCAATACATGGAAGCGGCGATCGTAGTACAACGTCGCGCACAGGTCATATTTTCGGAAAAGAACCTTGCTCCAGAAGGAGGCCACACCCTTCACGCGCTGGAGTGCTGACCCTCTCAGGATGGCCTTGTCGTCAACGGGTAGAACCGTGATCCACTCATAACTTTCAAGGAGAGGACGTGCGGCTCTACCGCATGCCCAATAGATCCCGTAACCCTGCTGGTGAAGCAAGTGCACAGCAGGGAGCGCCATTATGACGTCGCCTATCTGCCCGAACTTAACGATGAGGGCCGTTTTCGACATGTTGTGCGATTGTTTCAAAATGCTTGCAGTCGATCCAGCACTCGTTCCGGATATTAGGGGTTGTTTGTAACGGATGTCCTCTTGGAGTTTATGATCCCCATGCATCCGTTTTCGGCCACTCATCTGTCGGCTTGATTACTAATCACTGGCCGACAAGTTACAACTGCTACTGCCCCAAGCCCTTCCAGGGCGGCCAATATCTCCGGCCGCTGCAATTCGGCGTGAACTAAACGAGAGGATACCCTATTCTCGTCAGGACGCGTCTATTGTTCTATATAGATTCTGGAGGTTTCAATTTTGCTCCGCGAGGCGGAAATCGGCGCTGATCCACTTTCATTCGTCCACGCTGGCGAAGAAGTTTCGCTTTTGGATCTTCTGATAATCCTGGCCCGGCAGCGACGCCTGATCTTACGATTTGCGGTTGCTGGTCTTGCCCTTGGGGTGTTGCTCTCTCTGCTCCTGCCGAACCGGTACACAGCGGTCACCGCTATTCTGCCGCCCGCGCAAAATATGTCTGCTGGATCAGCGTTGCTGTCACAACTTGGCGGCTTGGGTTCTGTCGCCTCGATGACGCAAAGCAGCCTGGGCCTGAAAAACCCGAACGACCTACAGGTCGCGATGCTCCAGAGCAGAACGGTCGAAGACGCCATGATCGACCGATTTGACCTCATGAAGATATACAACAAGAAGCGCAGATCGGACACCCGCAAAAAGTTAGAGAAATACGTCTCGATAGAAAACGGCATGAAGGATGGCCTAATCCGCATCTCCGTGACCGATCGCGACGCTCGTCGAGCCGAAGACATGGCGAATGGCTATGTAGAAGAATTTATGAAGTCTTCTGCTCATCTGGCGGTGACGGAAGCATCCCAGCGCAGGCTTTTCTTCGAAGGGCAGTTGAGTGCTGCCAAAGACAATCTCGCCAATGCAGAAGAGGACTTGAAGAAGACGGAGCAGAAGACTGGCCTGGTTGAGCTCGATAGCCAGGCGCGTGCCGTCATTTCCTCCGTCGCACAATTGCGAGCCGAGATCGCGGCAAAAGAGGTACAGATTCAGGGAATGCGGACCTATGCCACCGGCGAGAATCCGGATGTTCAGGTTGCACAGCAACAGCTTGCGGGCTTGAGAGCTCAGTTGGAGAAGACGGGCGCCTCCTCGGACCAGATGTTCATACCGCGCGGTAACTTGCAGCAATCCGGTCTTGAATATGTACGCAAGCTCCGCGATGTTAAATATTACGAAACCATCTTCGATCTACTCGCGAGGCAATATGAAGTTGCCAAGGTGGACGAGGCTCGGCAGGGCGCCGTAGTGCAGGTAGTAGATCGGGCTATTCTGCCAGATCGTCGTTCTTCCCCGAAGCCCCTCTATCTGATCCCCGGAGGTTTGCTGTTAGGGCTCCTGTCCGGCATTGCTGTGGCGTTCGCAAAAGCAGCGCTCGATCGGTTCGCGCACGATCCCGCGGAAGGGCCGCGTTTGCAGACCTTGAAGCGAGTCCTGTCGTCTACCGGACGATTCACATAGTCCACCTCGGCTCTGCTAACGGCCCGAGTCCCAAGGCACAAGCTCCGCTCTCGCACCACCCGGGCCTCGCAGCGTTTCCAGGCCTTCCGCCATCTCACCTGAAAGTAACTATGCATTCTCGTACGCGGCTCGCAAAAAATGCTCTATCAAATCTGATACGAGGTGGTTCTACAACCCTGGTCAGCTTGCTTCTACCAGCTGTGCTAGTGCGTCATATGAGCCGCGCGGACTATTCGGTTTGGGTGTTGATCTTACAGGTTGCAGCCTATTGCATCTATCTTGAGCTCGGATTCCAGACTGCCGTGGGCCGGTACATCGCGATTGCGGTCGAAAAGAAGGATACCGAAGAAGCTAACGCAATCTACAGCACTGCGTTCGTCGGGCTCCTTTGCGCTGCCGTACTCGCAATCACAGGTCTGGCCGGAGTGGCGTATGCAGCGAAGTGGCTCTTCCCGGGTATTCCACCCGAGTCTCTTCTCTCGATGCGAACCGCTCTGCTGATCGTTGGCTCATCCGTAGCCCTGGGCCTTCCTTCCTTTGCCTGGACAGGCGTCTTTATCGGCTTGCAACGCAACGAGTTGATTGCCCTGGTCTCAGGCGGAGCAAAGCTGCTCGTGGGACTAGGCGTCGCCATCGCCGCAATCCACAACGCCTCGGTAGTCACCCTCGCCCTGGTCGCTGGAAGCATCAATCTCCTCTCCTACTGGATCCTGTACCTCCTGGTGAGAAGAGCCTCCTTCGTCACCTTTCGTCTCGGATTCATCAGCAAGGCGACTGCGCGGGAGTTGTTCAGTTACTGCTACAGCCTCATGGTCTGGAACTTCTCCATGCTTCTCATCAACGGCCTCGATCTGGTCCTGGTAGGGCGGTTTCAGTTTGCGGCTCTTGCACCGTTTGCCATAGCGTCTGCCCTGGTAGGCATGGTTCAAGGCATACAGCTGGCCATCTTCAACGCGACAATGCCTCAAGCGGCCGCGCTTCACGTCCGCCGTGAAACCGCCGCACTTGGGGGCCTGGTCATTCGCAACACGCGGGTAGGAGTGATCCTCCTCCTGTTGCTTGGCATGCCGCTCATCATGTACGCGGGGCCGATTTTACGGGCCTGGGTAGGGGCTCAATATGTCGTCCAGGGTTCAATGTTCTTGAACGTGCTGGTCGCCGCTAATATCATCCGGCTTGTCGCAACTCCTTACGCCGTGGTCCTTGTCGCTGCCGGGCAGCAAAGGCTTGTCACGCTGAGTCCCCTGCTGGAAGGGTTCACGAATCTCGTCGCAAGCATCCTTCTTGGAATGCGATATGGTGCCGTCGGTGTGGCGGTTGGGACGCTGCTTGGCGCTTTTGTTGGTCTCTTCGGCCACCTGTTTTACAACATTCCGCGCACAACTCCGGAGATCACGATGCGACTTCGCGACTTCCTGATATCTGGCATTGGTCAGCCCGCACTGTCCATGTCGATGCTGATTTTGTTTGCTGTGTATACCCTCACTATCGGCCCTACAAATCCTTACCTTTCCGCTGCTGCACTCGTACTCAGTTTGTTCGCGTCCGGCAGCCTTGTGATGAGCGAAAGGCGAGCAACCCCTCTACGCATGTAGATCGTCACAGCAAGTTGATGTCGCAGGAGTCGTAGACTTGCCGACATCGCGAGCAGTCATTTCACCTCCCTACCGAGGACAATGTGCGGTAGCTGACGCTTACAAGATGACTAACTACCCTGAGTTCTAATACTTTTCGTCCAATGTACGAACAACTTGTCTTGTCGCTTTGTTCCTCCTGAGGCCTTATAGATGCGCGTTTTGTTTTTGAATCCCCCTTTTCATCCTAGATTTTCACGTGAACAACGCAGCCCTGCCGTGACAAAGAGCGGTACTCTCTACTATCCGAAGTGGCTTGCCACAGCAGCCGGAGTCGCGATAAAGAACGGGCATGAAGTGGACCTGGTCGATGCGCCCGCGGGCGGCTTCTCGGTGCAGGCTGTCATCGATCGTGTCAATGCGAAGAATATAGACGCGGTGGTATGCGACACGTCTACTCCCAGCATCATCAATGATGTCGGTGTTCTGGACTCGCTGGTAGCGGCGAAGCCATCTCTCCATACGATCATGGTAGGCAGGCATGTCTCCTCCTTGCCGAGGGAGACGCTCGCAATGTCCAACTCGATAGGCGCCATTGCAGTTCGCGAGTACGAGTACACCGTCCGGGATTGGCTTGAGGCGAAATCCTGCGGCGCAGATCTGTCCGCTGTAGATGGGCTAGTCTGGCGTAAGTCGGTAGGCGGCGAAATCGTCGTGAACAAGCAGCGCGAATCGATCAAGAATCTCGATGAACTTCCATTTGTCTCCGAGATCTACAAGCGCTTTCTACACGCTCCCGACTACTTCTACGGGCACTCACTATGGCCGCTCGTCGTATTCGATACCAGCAGAGGCTGTCCCTACCATTGCGCGTTCTGCGTTTATCCCCAGACATTCAGTGGACACACCATGAGGTATCGGTCTGTCGCGAATGTGGCCGACGAGTTCGAGTTCGTTGCGAAAGAGATGCCCGAGATTAAGACGGTAATGCTGGAGGACGACACGTTCATCGTGAGCAAGCCGCGTACGTTGGAACTGGCAAACGAACTCATTCGACGAGGCAACAAGTTGCCCTTCGATGCAAACTGCAGGGCGGACATAGGTGCTGAAGGAGAACTTCTGAAGACGCTTCACAAGGCTGGAGCCCGTCTCTTCTGCGTCGGCTTCGAGAGCGGAGACGTCGAAGTGATCAATGGCATGAAAAAGAACAACGACGACCGGCGGGACGCAAAGTACCACGAGGAAGCACACAAGTTCGTGCGCAGGTGTCAGGAAGCCGAGATCATGGTTCATGGCTGCTTCATGGTAGGTAACCTGAACGAAACGCCGGCGAGCATGGAGAAGACGCTCGATTTTGCAAAGGCTCTGCGCCCCGACACCGCCCAATTTTTTCCGATCATGGTGTATCCGGGCACAGCGGCTTACCAGGAAGCGAAGAACCGGGATTACATCCAGATTGAGACTTGGGATGCGTGGCTTACCAAGGATGGCCTCCACAACAGCGTCGTCAACTTGCCCAACATAACTCACGAGCAGTTGGTCAGCTTCTGCGATCGGGCCCGCCGTAGCTTCTATCTCGCGCCTTCCTACCTGCTTTACAAGTTGAAACAATCGTTGAGCGATCCAAGAGAGTTACAGCGAAACCTTAAGGGGTTCTTTACCCTCGCCCAATACCTCGTAAAAGGGAGCAAACACAAAACAGAGTCCGCAACCATGGAGAACGCCACGGCCTGAGGATAGCTATGAGTCCGTCGAAAGTTCTCTCAATCGCACGAGGTGATCGCCTTGACGTTCATTCTGTGTCGATCATCATACCGACCTTCAACGGTGCAGGCAGAATCGGCAGGTGTCTGGATGCCCTGACAACTCAGGCGCTCCAGACGGCAGCTGAGATTCTCGTAGTTGATGATGGCTCTACTGACCGAACCGCGATGGTTGTCGCGAAGTATCCGGGAGTACGTCTGATCACACAGGAGAATGCCGGGCCCGCTGCGGCTCGAAACCGGGGCGCGCTCGAGGCAATAGGAACTGTTCTCCTGTTTACAGACGACGATTGCGTGCCGACGCCGGATTGGCTGGTCTCCATGCTTCGGCCCTTCTCGGACTCAGAAGTAGTAGGCGCGAAGGGAATCTACCGCACTCTTCAGAACAGGGTGGTCGCTCGCTTCGTGCAGTTGGAGTATGAAGACAAATATCGCGTCATGTCTTCGAAGGAAGATATCGATTTCATTGACACCTATTCTGGAGCATACCGGCGCGATCGGTTCCTGGATATGAAGGGCTTCGATACATCGTTTCCGGTCGCGTGCGCGGAGGATATCGAACTGTCTTATCGGATGTCGGCGTTGGGCTGGAAGATGAGGTTTGTGCCTGACGCGGTTGTTTGCCACACACACCCCGAGACCTTCGCCGCGTATCTGAAGAAGAAATATAAGTTTGCGTACTGGCGTATGCTCGCAATCCGAAAAAACCCCGGCAAGGCTGTGTCCGATAGCCACACGCCGCAGTTGATGAAACTACAGGTTGTATTTGCCCCGCTCCTTCTCGGTGCCGCTATCCTCGATCTGACAATTCGTCCAGCCATCTCTGCGTTGCTCGTTGTTGGCGCTGCATTTCTCATCACGACTGTTCCGTTCGTCGTGCAGTCCTTTCGTAACGATCCCTGGGCCGCCATCCTCTCACCGGGCCTGCTGGCTGCAAGAGCCTGTGCTCAGTTTGCTGGTGTGGCCGCGGGACTTGTCCATGCACTTGTGGCACCTCCCGTAAGCTCCATAGACCTGCCGCCCCAGGGACTGGGCGGTTGACTTATCTTGACTGCGCGATTCGTCGATCAAAAGATTAGGGTGACGCTCTGGAACCCTCTACTCAGAGGGTATGCTTTCCGAGTTGAGCGGCTCTCCAGGATCAAGAGCGGTCTGCTGGCATTCGCGCAGAGCTTCAAGTCCATTGGGATCCATTGCACCCTCGCAACGGGTATGTGGCGGAAGAGGAGGGATTCGAACCCCCGATACCCTTTCAGGTACGCCAGTTTTCAAGACTGGAGCCATCAACCACTCGGCCACTCTTCCTTGTTCTAAGTTTAGTACGCGCCGGCTATGGTGCGCAAAACTGGCCTCTTTCAGGGGCTGTCCAGGCCGGGAAAGTTCTGGCCTTTGGAAAATTGCGCCGGTACGATAATGGAAGATGTCTAATAAGTAGCATGGCGACAGCAAACATTCCGAAGCCTGATTCCTTCGCTCCCGAGGCGGAAAAGAAGCGCCGCGTGCTTAAGCCCCGATTGAGCTCGTTTGAGCGCACCCTCGCGAGCGCCCGCAAGACGATGGTCTTCAGCGAGGTGCTGCAGCTCGCTTTTGACAGCTTTAAAGCCAGCAAGGTCCGCTTCCTGCTCACCATGCTTGGCATGGTCATTGGCTCGGCATCCATTGTTCTCGTTGTGACGCTCGGTCTTACCGGCAAGGAGTACGCGCTGAACCTCATCTCGAGCATCGGCCCGAACATGATCGAGATGCAGTACTCCGGCGGCAGCATAGCAGGCCCGGGCAACACCACCACCGATGACTCCATGACCCGCGAGGACATGCTCGCGGTGCTTGAGCAGGTGCCGGGAATCGCCGCTTCCTCGCCCATGCTCGAGGCTCATGACAATATCAGTTCAGGCGACGGCACCACGACAAACATTATGATTCTGGGTGTCTCGCCGCAGTACAAGGACGTTCGCAACTCGGCCGTCGTGGCGGGCCGGTTCTTCGACGATCAGGATGCAGCAGGGCACACCCATGTCACGGTTCTTGTGGAACCGCTCGCTATTGCACTGTTCGGTTCCGCAAACAACGCCGTAGGACAGACGCTGAGCATTCGTGGTATTCCGTTCACGATCATCGGCGTCTTCAAGGAGCGCATCAACACCTTTGGCCAGTCCGAGATCAGCGAGCAGACAATCCTGATTCCTTACACCGTCGCGCGCTACTTCACAGGCACCGACACCGTGAAGGAGATCTTCTTCTCGATGAAAGAGACCGGCGCGGTTACGCCCGCTTCCGAACACATCCTGAAGATCATCAGGAGCAGGCACCGCGCTTCTTCCGTCTACAAGGCATTTGTGATGACGCCCGTCCTCGAGCTCGCGGCGAAGATCGCCAACATGCTGACCCTGGTGCTGACCCTTGCCGCCTTCATTACGCTGATCGTCAGCGGCGTCGGCATCATGAACTCCATGCTGGCCAATGTGCAGGCGCGCATCAAGGAGATCGGCATCCGCAAGGCGCTCGGCGCTACGAGCCGCGAGATCAAGCTGCAGTTCCTTACCGAAGCCGTCTGCCTCTCCTTGAGCGGCGGTCTCGTCGGCACACTCATCGGTTTGGCGATCCCTTTCTCCGTCCGTTTTCTGACGCCCTTTGAGATCCCGATTGACTGGATCTCGGCCGTTGTCGCGCTCGCCACTTCGATGATCGTAGGCATCGTATTCGGAACCCTGCCGGCAAACCGGGCGGCGAAGCTCGATCCCGTCGAGACGCTGAAGTACGAGTAAGACGCTTCAACTGCACCTGTGCGGATACGTTGTAATCGTTGTTCCCTCGCTTTATCGCTCGAGGATCGGACCTGTGCTTAGACCGTTGATCTGCCTTCAACCCAATGAGAACTCTTGCTTCCTTCTTGAACCTGCGGTCGCTACAATCGCTTGAAGCGGGAGTGGGGCTATTTTGATCGATCAACGGAGCGGCGCGACAGCTTGGAGAGGTCTGCGAAAAGTAAAACTCTTCTGGAGCGTAGTCCTTCTTTTTACAATCTATATTTCGATTGTCTTGCTCCATCATGAGCCACCTTCTCTAACCGATTATTCCGATTGGACCTATGAAGGTGTGCTGCTCAGCAATCACCTGAAACATATTCCCGATCCGGCTCACATTCTGAAGAGCTACCCCGTTCCGAATTCCATAAGTACCCTTGGGATTGCCGCCCTGAGCTTGTTCCTCCCGTGGCAAATGGCTTCGAAGCTCTGGATCGTGCTGATGCTTGTGGCTTTCCTCTTAGTGAGCACCTACGTAATGCGAACTCACTCCGGCACTCCGGCGCTTTGGCTTATAAGCCCCGCCTCGATATTCCTGAATATAAATCTTTGGTATGGATTTGCTAACTTTCAGATCGGGCTCTGTCTCACCCTGCTTCTCAGTGCTGTCCTTCTAAACGGAGCGCGAAAAGAATGGGTTGTCGGCCTTTTGCTGGTTCTTACGTTCTTTGCACACATGATCCCGTTTGCGATAGGTGCATTACTTCTTGTGCTGTTTGCCCTGCAAAACAGGCGATACACCCTGCTCTGGCAGCTTCTGCCAGGTGCGCTCCTGAGTTTGTGCTATCTGGGCGGCCGTTTCTTTTTGGCTCAGGACGCTGACGGCTCTGCCGGAATGGTTGGCTCAGTCAAAGACTACTCGGCATTATTCTGGGCCTTCAAGGTGAACTCCTACCTGAAGTCACTTGGCTTTGCTAATCCTGAAACGTCCAATGGCTCAGCCGCCTTTTCCCTATTTGGCCGGTCGGCCTTCGTCTTCCTGCTGGTAGTCAATTTGATTCTTGGTGCAGCTTTACTGGTGTGCCTCATGTCGACAGCCTTCAGGGCTTATCAGGAGAAACGAAGCGAACGATTTGTCTGGACAACTGCTCTGATCGCTCTGCCTGTTTTCGTTCTTGCTCCTGGCACAATGCTCGGAATCTCTGATCCCGGAGCCAGGGTGCTTCAGGCGATGCTTGCGATTACTTTGTTCCATCTTTCAACCTACCGGACGTGGCAGACCTCACTCTTGTGGGTTGCTGCTGGTTGCGAAGTGATCCTGCAGTCCTGCGGCATTGTTATGTTCGCTGCCATACCCTTTAATCGCCTGGAAGCAGTTCACAATGCCGCGCGACTTCCACACATGGCGCTCACCTTCGCACATGTCCCAAACCATGCAGAGGATTACTTTTATCGGGCCCTAGCAATCGATAACATGAGCTTGCGTATTTACCCGACCGCAATGTTCCTGAATAGTCCTGAAGCGACAAGTGACCCGAACCAATGCGCTGGCAGTGCCGCGCCGTGCCTCCCATGAAGAAGACCCAGAAGCTGGAGCGGAAGATTCATGCTTCGGTGGTCTAGGATGCTCTATGTGCCGCAGAATACTATGAGTCGCAGCCGGAAAGCCGACGGTGGCCAATGCCCACGTTGATTGGCACTGTATTTTTCCTAATCGGCATCTATTGCTTCTTTTATCGGCAGCAGGCCCTGCTTGGACTGCTGATTGTGTCGAGCATTTTTCAGGCTTCTGCAGCAATTTCATTTGGCACTCGCGGCATACAGTCGTACTATCTCGTCGAAACAATTATTATTGCGCGCAGTGTAGCGAACTACTTCGAAAACCGCCGCATCAGGAGGCCATTGCCATACGGGAAATGGCTTATGGCGTTTGGCCTGATTGCCATTTCTTCTGCCTTTATTCTGCCGTTCCTATTCGCCGGAAGGCCCGTCTACGATCCTCTGCTGGGAATCGATCTCGGCCTCCTGGTTCATCCCCCACTTAGGTTTGGCCTTACCAATGTAAGCATCGCCTTCTTCTTGACCTGGCATATAGCGACGGCATACTCATTGCAAGGTATCCGGTACTCTGGCCGGCTTACAAATGCGGGGCTCCTGTGGGCCTTCTATCTGTTGCTGACCTGCGTGTTTGCTCAGGCCGCTTGCGAGCTCACCGGCATCCCTTATCCGGATTCGCTCATTCGGACGAATCCAGATATCTGGGATCTTGCGGAAAGATCACCCGGTGCCTTCCGGAAGCCTGGAACCTTTCTGGAGCCTTCCTTCGCAGGGGCGTTCCTCGTCTTCTTCACCATCGCGTTCGCGGCCCAGTACTTGAATGGAAGGGGAAGCGCGAAAAGAGTAGCTCTGGCTCTAATAGGAAGCGGAATGGTCACATCCAGCGGCTCGCTCTTTACCTTAGCCGCGGTGCTAGGGGCTCTTATGGTTTCCAAGCTGCCATTCAGAGGAGGCTTGTCGATTGATCTTTCAAGGCTAAAGAGGCTCGCCTGGATCTTCTTTGTAGTAGCCGCTCCGATTCTTGTAGCTCTTCTCTTCGCAGCCAGCTACCGCGATACTTTGTTGGACGTAACTGTTTCAAAAGGCGACTCGGGTTCATTTTTCAATCGAACTGCTTCCGATGTCTTTGCTGTTCAACTTGCCTTCGAAACCTACGGATTAGGTGTAGGACTTGGAAGTACCCGGTCTTCAAGCTTTGTCACTTATCTTGCGAGTAACGTGGGCGTGCTGGGTCTGGTCGTCTTTTTTATCTTCTATTTCAAACTTTTTATGGGGCTGTCGGAGGAGGGTAAGTGGCTGAAGTGGGCGGGATTCGCACTCCTCTTAAATATGTGTGTCGACGTTCCTGACCTAATATTTCCAGTGTTCCAGTTTGTCATCCTGCTCGCCATAGCAGAGCGGAACATCCTTCCCGACAGCTCGCACCAGTCACAGCTCAATAGGGGTGCGATAAAGTATCCTTCGCTGCGCCCCGATCATTCAGCACTTGCTCTATCTGAGTAACAGAATTGTGAGTCATGAGCCTTCGCTGACCGAATCGACCGGCGTAATGCCATGAGCGCGCCTTATCTGAGGTATGCCGCAGACAGTGAAGCGCCCTGCTTGAAATAAGAAGGGCGCTTCTGTTACTGAATGAGGAGACTCTACGCTGCGGAGACGGCCTCGGCTTCTTCAACCGCATCGCCCTTGACCGTCACCTTGACGTGGCTGGTCACTTCGCGGTGCAGCTTGATCGGCACGTGGTACTCGCCAAGCTGCTTGAGCGGCTCTTCGAGCGAGATCTTGCGCCGATCGATCGTATACCCCTGCAATTCGAGCTGGTGCGCGATGTCGCCCGAGGTGACCGAACCGAAGAGATGGTCGTTATCGCCAACCTTGCGCTCAAAGGTGAGTTCGACCTGTGAAAGCGTCTTTGCCAGCTCTTCAGCCGAGGCCTTCTCTTTGGCGGACTTGCGGATGGCCGAACCCTTCATCTGTTCGATGACGGCGCGGTTTGCGAGAGTCGCCTCAATGGCGAGCTTCCCGGGAAGGAGGTAGTTGCGTCCGTAGCCGTCGGCCACCTTGACGACATCGCCACGGTGGCCCAGCTTGTTGACGTCTTCTTTCAGAATGACTTCCATTGCAATTCTCCGAATGACCTGTATGCGAAACGAGTTCGCGAATCAAATTACAAGGCCGCGCTTAGAAGCGGGCGGCGAAGGCCAGCAGGGCGATGTTACGCGACTGCTTGATGGCAAGCGAGAGCCTGCGCTGGTGGCGCGTGCAGACACCACTCAGGCGGCGCGGGATGATCTTGCCACGCTCGGCCACGAAGCCCTGAAGCAGGCGGACATCGCGGTAGGAGATGGAATCGATCTTCTCGGTGCAGAACTTGCAGACCTTCTTGCGGCGGAAGAACTTGCGTCCGCCGGGGCCGCCGCCAGGGCCACCCGCTCCAGGAGCGCCTGCGGGGCGCGGAGTGCGGGGAGTATAGGGGCGGGGGCTGCCCGAGCCGGTGCTGGGAGTGTGCTCGCCGGATGCTGCGGGAGCGGAAGATTGCGGGGTGCTGGTTTCGTCAGCCATTTTGATTCCCTCTCAAATAAATCGTAATCGCCTCGTGGAGTCATATCCGTCTCAGTAGGAGTCGCATACGTCTCAGGAGGATCGTCTCGTCAGGACACGGCTTCAGCCGTGCCACACAAACCGCGTTTGCCTTCTGGCTCTAGCCGGCGGGGTTACGTCGCACGCCTCTAAACAGCGGCAGGAACGGGCTCAGCAGGAGCTTCCGCAGCAGCCGGTGCGACAGAAGCCTCAGCAGCAGGCTGACGCTTCCGCAACGGGCACGGGAGCAGCCGTCGGTGCCGGTGCATGCTGGATCGGCTGTGCACTGCGCTTCACCTTGGTATCGCGGATGGCCTTTACCTTGGCAAGACGCTTCTCTTCTTCGTCCATGCGCACGGTGATGAACTTAATGACCGGCTCGGAGACGCGGAGGCGGCGCTCGATCTCGGTGATCAGCTTGCCTTCGGCGGCAATGGTGAGCAGCACGTAGAAGCCATCATTGAACTTGCGAACGGTATAAGCGAGACGACGACGACCCATCTTCTCAACAGTCTTCACTTCGCCGCCACCCGAGGTGACGTTTCCGGAAAAGCCTTCGATAAGCTTGTCGAGGTCTGCCTCTTCAACGTCCGGACGGACGATGAACATGATTTCGTAGGTACGATTCATTCGTTTACTTCTTTCTGCGAAGTTCTGCTTCGCACCGCGCCTGCGTGTCTTCTGCAAACGACGGTTTGGAATTTACTTCCTACTGCGTGTTGCCGTTGAACTCTGTCATCGCAAGCCCAGCACCTTTGGTCAGAATCGTTTCAACCGCACTGGCTGCACGGTCGAGCACTTCATCCAGAACCACAAGCTCCTGCTTACGCATTGGCGACAAAAGATAATCCTTGCCGCCTGCCTTGATCGCGCGTCCGTCATCGAGCGCCGGCTTCCCGACCCCAATGCGAACTCGCGTCCACTCTTCCGTGCCAAGCACGCCGGAGATCGACTTCACTCCGTTATGCCCTCCCGATGAACCACGCTCGCGAATCCGAATCGTGCCCAGCGGAATTGCCAGTTCATCGTAGAGGACAATCATGTCCTCCTGGATGCGGCCAGCCTCAATCTCAAGCTCACGCAGCAGAGCGGCTACCGACAGCCCGCTTAGATTCATGAACGTCTCCGGCTTGGCCAGCAGAACTTCGTGTCCTGCAAGCCTTGCCTTTGTCGTAAGCGCCTTGCCCCGCCGGTTGGCGATCATTACACCACAATTCTCCGCGATGCGATCGATTGCCAGAAACCCGGCGTTGTGCGGAGTGAACTGATATTCGATGCCGGGGTTGCCGAGACCGACAATCAGCTTCACGTCCTGTTTCCCTCTAATGCCGATTTCGATTGTCCGTTGTCGGATCTAAGACTGAGAACTGACAACTGACACCGCTTCCAAACTACTTCTTTTTCGCATCCGCAGCAGCAGCGTCGGGAGCGTCCGTCTTGCCCTTCTTCGCAACTTCAGGCTCGGTCGAAGCGGCGGCAACGGCATCCGCCGCAACCTCCTCTTCCTTCATCATCGCGACGTGCGCTACGGTCGCATCTTCCGCGCCGAGGAACTTGATGCTGCCGGAGTGCGGCAGGTCCGAAACGTGGATTGAGCTGTTCATCTCAAGGTTGGATACATCCACGTCCAGGTGACTTGGGATGTCGCCCGGAAGGCACTCAATCTCAACTTCGCGGAGAACATGCTCAAGCACGCCGCCCTGTGTCTTTACGCCCACAGGAATGCCGGTGAGCACGATAGGAACGGAAACACGCATTGCCTTGTCCATCGCAATGCGCTTCAAGTCGATGTGGAGAAGCTTGCCCTTGATGGGCTCGTTCTGCCAATCGACGATCATGGCCTTAACCAGCGAAGCACCCTCGACGTTGAGATCGAAGATGGTGTTGTGACCGGAGTCGGAGTGCAGAATCTTGATGATGACCTTGGGGTCGACGGTAACGGCGACGGCATCCTGGCCCGCGCCATAGACGACTGCAGGAATCTTGCCGGCTACACGAACACGACGAGCTGCATTTTTGTTGAACTTGCCCTCGCGCGGAATAGCGACGACGGCGTCAAAGGTGGGGTTTGCCATGGTGAATCATTCCTTTCGGGCACGAAAGGCAGGGAGAAGGGAAAGGGGAGAAGGGAAGAAACCCGGACTCTACGTTTCGCGACTACCGCCTCGCTCCCTTCGCGGACGAACCGCTGGTTGCGTTGCGTTTTGCAGAAGATCCGGTTCCAGGGCAGGTTGTTGCCGTTGCCGGCTCGTCCCTTCTCCCTCGTCCCTTCTCCCTGCCTTCAGTTGAACAGCGTACTGACGCTGGTCTCCATGTGAATGCTCTCAATAGCCCGGCCTAGGAGCCCTGCGATTGAAAGCACCTTGATCTTCGATAGCTTCTGCGCATCTTCGCGCAGCGGAATCGAATTGGTTACAACAACTTCCTTCAAACGGCTTGCCGCAATGCGCTCAATCGCCGGCCCGGATAAAACGGCGTGGCTCGCGCACGCGTAAACATTCTCCGCGCCTTGTGCCAGCAGCGCTTCGGCTGTCTTGACCAGGGTTCCAGCGGTATCGATGATGTCATCGAGGATCAGGCATGTGCGGCCGCGTACATCGCCGATCACGTTCATCACCTCGGTGACGTTGATGTCCGTCCGCCGCTTGTCGACGATGGCGAGCGGAACATCCAATTTCTTCGCGAAGAAGCGCGCGCGTTCCACGCCTCCCGCGTCGGGAGAAACTACCGTCAGATTGGGCAGGTTCAGGTCCCGGAAGTAGCTCACCAGCACCGGGCTGGCGAAGAGATGATCGACCGGGATATTGAAGAAGCCTTGAATCTGCGCCGCGTGAAGATCGACCAGCAGAGCCCGGTTTGCACCGGCCGTGGTAAGCAGATCGGCCACCAGCTTCGATGTAATCGCCACACGCGGCCGGTCCTTGCGGTCCTGCCTCGCATAGCCGTAATACGGAATCACAACCGTGATTCTTCCGGCAGATGCACGCTTGAGCGCGTCCATCATGATCAGCAGTTCAACAAGGTGCTGGTCTACGGGAAACAGGTTGGCTGCACCAGAAAAACGTCCGCGCCGCGAACGTTTTCAAGCAGCTGAAAGTGGACCTCGCCGTCGGAGAATCTCTGCAGCCGGGTCTCACCCAGCGGCACACCGACGAACTTGCAGATCTCCTCGGCGAGCACCTTGTTTGAAGTGCCGGAGAAGATCTTGAAACGTTTGTCCTCGCCCAGCTTGCCGGATCGCCGTCGCTCACCCGCTTGTTTTTCGGGAGTAGAAGGCTTTTCGGTGCTGGACGCGGCTGACTTCGTGCCTTGCGCATTTGGCGCTGAGCCAGGCTGATGGCTTGTTTCCTGCTCATCAACCTGACCTGAAATAGGGGGAAGAACCGCAGTCGTGTCTTGATTGTTCACGTGAAACCCTCCAGGCTGTTTGACCTTGGTAGTTCCTGCTGCTTGGTGTCTTACGAGGCCTTGTTGCGACCCCGAACCTTCAACTACAAAAGAGAACTTCTTGTTGCGAACTGACTCTTGTTGCGAAAGTGAAGACTTCGGTCCTTCAAACTTCGGTACATCCGCCGGCGTTGTTCTCGCCAGCTAAAAACCTGTCTAACCTCTGCGGCATGTTGTTGCCGAGAAAGTCCCTAATCTGCCGCCCGCAAGTGCCTCCTTGAAGAGGTTTGGCGGTCGAAAGTTTGGTTGGGCGACTAGGATTCGAACCTAGATAAAGAGCTTCAAAGGCTCCGGACCTACCATTGATCGATCGCCCAGTAAACTTCCCGGCAGTCTCCTGCCGAAAAATCACCCTGCGAACATTGTGCGCCAGTATGCCGTTCGGGGCAAGGTGTGAGTGATCACTGCCTTACAACCTTTGGCCTGCACGCGCTGTTGAGCTGCCTTGGCATCCGCCATGGACCGGTAAAGTCCAAACAGAGCCGAACCCGAACCCGAGAGCGATGCGTACAACGCAGGGCCACCCGTATCCAGACCGCGAAGGTCGGCACCAGAGATTTTCGCCGGATCACTTCCCATCACTGGGACGTTTCCCATCAGAAGCCACTTGAGATCACGCAGGGAGGGATGAATCGGAAAGACGACTCGTTCAAAGTCGTTTTCTATCCCGGTGCGGACAAGCGCGAGAAGGGAGTTCTCGGCGAGATCTTGCTGCAATTTTTGATCGAAGTCGCCGGGATTCTTTTCGAGGCGTTCCTGATTTTGATTCGGCGTTTTTGCTTCCGACTCAGGAGAGGTTCGTTCAGGTATGCAGAAGATACCGGAGGTGCCAGGCTCAGCGTATGTAGACGCAAGAGCAAGACTCAACTTAGTTAGAGTATCCGGAATTGTGGTTTTCGTCAAGCCCTCATCCACCGTAGCGATGTTCGCGGCGATCAGCCCGTCCCAATCGCGGAATGCCTGCGGCGTCGATACGCCGACATCCGGAAGCGCCATCACGCAGATCGTCTCCGCCAGATCGGGCAGCGGATATACCTCTTCGCCCCGCCCCAGCCCCAGCACAGCCCCACCCAGAAGAAACAGCGGGACATCCGACCCAATCTCGGCCGCAAGCCTCAGCCGTTCCGGGCCCGGCAGCGCCACGTCCAGCTCCCGCTCCAGCCCCAGCAGCGCCGCCGCAGCGTTCGCCGATCCCGCCCCCATCCCGCCCTGTATCGGCAGATTCTTCTGAATCCGAATCCTGACGCTCGCAGAAATCCTGAGCCGCACGAGACATCGCTCGACCATCCGCCACGCTGTATTGCGCGCATCCGACGGGACCCACGGGTGGTTCGAGGTGAGCGTGATCGAAGTCGCTCCCGCTCTCACCGCCGACACCGTGACCACATCGTGCAGCGCAAGCGTCTGGTACATCGTCTCCAGCCCATGAAATCCATCCGAGCGCACCGGCCCGATGGCGAGCCCCAGATTGATCTTCGAGTACGAACGAACGTGCGTCATGGCCTTTCAATTCTACGGGAGCGGCAGCGTTCCTCTTCTAGCGAGAACCTCACGGGGCCTGATCACGTACCGTCACTCAGCAGAAGCCGAGGAAGTGCCATGGCCACCGCCGACCCGCAAGTCCAAACAGACCGCCAACCGGAAGATGTGCAGGTTGCCAGCTACGGGCACACGCTCGGACTGCTCGCCATCTTCATCGCGGTCTTCGGCATCAGCGTTGCCCTGCAGGGAGGGGCCGGACCTGCTGCGGGTCCAACACCAACAGCGCCGGCCGCAAGAAGAATCCTTCCTGGCCTGATCGAGTCGCTCCTCTTCGACTGGGCCATTCTCTACTACGTCTGGGCAGGAGTCCGGGCCAGGGGCGGAAGCCTCCTCGCACTTAGCGGCAGGAGATGGTCGAGCGCCGCGGATGTCGTGCGTGACCTGGCCCTTGCAGTGCCCTTCTGGATCGTCTGGGAGGCAACCGCGTTTGCCGCGTTTGCACTTCTCGCTAGACTCTTCCCCTCCCCACCGGCATCCGGCAGCGACATTTTCCCCGTCCGCGGAGCTCTCGAAATCCCGGTCTGGATCACTGTCTCACTGAGCGCGGGGTTCTGCGAAGAGTTGATCTTTCGCGGTTATCTTCAGCGCCAGTTCACCGCGCTCACTGGACGGATCTGGCTGGGCATTCTGCTCCAGGGCATCGTCTTCGGGCTTATCCATCCGCGCGGCTGGCGGGCAGTCCTCGTGATCAGTCTCCTCGGTCTGCTCTACGGAACACTGGCCGCGTGGAGGAAAAATCTCAGGCCAGGCATTCTCTCCCATGGCTGGAGCGATCTTTGGGAGGGCTGGCTCAAGTTCGCCTTCCATCTCACCTTCTAAAGCATGCCCAGTCTTTGTTCGTGCCCGAAAGAATTTTGCGTCGCAAGACACTCCTCCCAGACAAGGAAGAGAAGACAGAAGAGGCAAAACGCTCCCACGCCTACCGGCAAAACGAAGCGCACCGCTCCAAAATTCCCCTAAGAAAGCAGTCGATCGTCTCTGGAGCGACCGAGCCTGAACTGGTTGGCCGATAAGATGGGAGAACGGTAGGGACGGATGAAGCAAAGGGCCAGCGGAGTGAGTGAGCGGTTAGCGAAGCGTCATCGAAGGAACGAAGACTCGCAGCAGTCAAGAAGACTGCCATGCGTTGTGGCAGCAGCACTCTGTGCGCTCTGCATCCCGCTTTCGGCCCAGCAGCAATCGTTGAATACCCTGCCCGACAAACCGCAGCCTCAAAATCAGAACCAGGTTGCGACCCACCCGTTGCCGCCGACCGTCTCGCCGGATCCGCAAGCTGGGGGGAGCATCACCGGCACCATCGCCGACACCTCCGGAGCCGCCATTCCCGGTGCCACTATCCGGCTCTCGTCGGAAGCGCCGCCACAGTCGCTCATCGCAAAGGTCGACTCCGACGGTGTCTTCTCCTTCGCCAGCCTGGTCGCCGGCCAATACCGGCTGCTTGTCTCCGCCGCGGGGTTCGCCCCGAAGATCGTCCTGGTAAGCCTGGGCGCCGGCCAACTCTACACCGCTCCGCAGATCGCACTCATGCCTTCCACCAGGATCGACGTGGAGGTTGGAGTCACGCGCACCGAACTGGCGGACATCCAGCTGGACACCGAGGAAAAGCAGCGAGTGCTCGGCATCATTCCGAACTTTTATGTGAGCTATGAATTGCACCCGGTCGCGCTTACCCCTAAACAGAAGTTCAAGCTGGCGGGGCGACAGTTCCTCGATCCCGTCAGCTTCGGCATCACTGGTCTCACCGCCGGAATCGAACAAGCCAACAATACGTACAGCGGATATGGCGAAGGCGCCGCGGGGTACGGGAAGCGGTACGCAGCCGCCACGGGAACCTTTCTCGATGGCGTGCTCATCGGCAATGCCATCCTGCCCTCGATCCTTAAGCAGGACCCCCGCTACTTCTACAAGGGCACCGGCAGCGTCAAGTCCCGCGTGCTGTACGCAATAGCTATGTCGGTCGTTGCCAGGGGGGACAATGGCCACTGGCAGCCGAACTACTCAGGCATTCTGGGCGGCCTGGCTGCTGGCGGCATCGCCAACGCTTACTACCCGGCGAAAGACCGCGACGGGTTGCAACTTACTTTCGCCAACGCGGCGATCGGCACCGCCGGGGCCGCCGCAGGAAACATCTTTCAGGAGTTCCTCGTCCGTAGACTCACTCCGCATACCGGAAAGCCAGGCCCTGAGGCGGGTAGGGATTAACGGTCCTGTCAAGCTCCATTCACATGCTACGAGTATCTGTTGTAGGGTTCCCGACTTTAATTTCTCGAGGCATTCGCGCAATGATCCGTAAATTTTTGGCCCTCTCGTTGACTTCAACTCTCGTCCTGAGTGGTTGCGGCACCGGACTGACGACAACAGCCCTGCCACCGTCAGCCCCCGCTGTGACCCCCACCACCAGCGCCCAGGCCATCAAGCACGTTGTCGTCATCTTCGGCGAGAATATCTCGTTTGACCACTACTTCGGCACCTATCCCACCGCCGCGAATCCCTCGACAGACAAGGTCAAGTTCACCGCCGCGACCGGCACCCCGGTCCCGAACAACCTCGTCTCGCAAAATCTGCTGACCGTAAACCCCAACACCAGCATCGCCAACGGTGCAGGTGCCAGCCTTCCTTTCCGTCTCGGACCAGCCCAGGCCGCGACCAACGACCAGGACCATAACTACGGTCCGGAGCAGGCTGCCTACGACGGTGGCAAGATGGACCTCTTCCCGCTCTCAGTCGGGACACCTGACGCAGCTGCCCTTGCTACCTCTACCGGGGCCCAGGCGATTGCCACCACGAATGCCCTCACCATGGGCTACTACGACGGCAACACCGTCACCGGCTTCTGGAACTACGCACAGCATTACGCGCTGAACGATCACTCCTTCGGCACTACGTTCGGACCTTCGACCCCCGGCGCGATCAACCTCGTCTCCGGCCAGACAAACGGCGTCATCAACGCGACCAACGCCGGAAGCGCGATTGTGGCTGACGGCAATGGAGGCTTCACCGATATCGGCGACTCCGACCCGGCCGGCGACCTCTGCTCCTCAACCAGCTCCAACTTCAGCATGTCTGGCAAGAACATCGGCGACCTGCTCAATACTTCAAAGCAGACCTGGGGCTTCTTCGAGGGCGGTTTCGACCTGACCGTCACCAACGCCGACGGTTCGACCGGCTGCAGCCGCACCACTACGTCGGCCGTTACGGCGACCAAGAAGGCCGACTACATTCCGCATCACCAGCCGTTCCAGTACTACGCCTCGACCGCGAACCTGAACCACCTGCGCCCCACTTCCGTAGCGATGATCGGATCGACGGACCAGGCGAACCACCAGTACGACACGCACGACTTCACTGATGCTCTCGCCGCTGGCGTTATGCCCGCAGTCAGCTTCATCAAGGCTCCTGGCTATCAGGATGGTCACGCCGGCTACTCCGATCCCGTCGACGAACAGGCTTTCGTCATCAACATGGTCAACGCGATCGAGTCTTCAAGCTTCTGGAGCAGCACCGCAATTATCCTCGCCTACGACGACTCGGACGGCTGGTACGATCACCTTCCCAACCTCGTAAATGGTTCAGCAACGACTGCTGACGCCCTGAACGGGCCCGGCGTCTGCATCAGCGCAACCGCCGCCGCTGCCGCGCTTCCTGGCGTCAATCCCGCCACGCTGAACGCGCAGGGTCGTTGCGGTTACGGTCCTCGCCTTCCTCTCCTGGTTCTCTCGCCCTGGGCCAAAAAGAATGTCATCGATTCGACCGTCACCGACCAGAGCTCCATTCCCCGGTTTATCGAAGACACCTTCCTCTCCAGCACCAGGATCGGCGGAGGCTCCTTCGACAGCATTGCCGGTTCGCTGAACAGCATGTTCGACTTCTCAAATGGCGCGGCCGCTCCGAACCCGAACGTGGTCCTGCTCGATCCGAAGACCGGCCTCGTGACCAGCGGCAACTAACTGTTCTTTACAAGACCGTTACATAACCGCACTAACCTCAAATGCACGCTCCTGGATCAGGAGCGTGCATTTTTTCTGCCCCGGCCCGCGCCGCACTGGAGTCTTTGCCTTGTCTTCGAACCGCCGCAACTTCCTTCAACGGGCTGCCGCATTCAGCCTGCTCGCTCGCCTTGCCCCTGCCCAGATGAACGACCAGATGCAGCACGACCAGCCACCGATTGGCGCGCCCCCGATGCCGCACAGCCAAATGCCCGAGTCCAGCTTCGCTCCTCCCCGCAAGCCGATCCTGCACTCTCTCGAACTGACGCCCTTCATCGATGCACTGCCACTGCCATCCCGCGCCACGCTCATCGCTCCACACAAGCACCGCATCGGGATGCGTGAGGTCCGCGTCAAGGTGCACCGCGACGTCCCTCCCACACGCCTCTGGGTCTACTATGATCTCGCTGCCGCCTCTGCACCTGAGAGCGCACTTGCGCCCCTCATCGAAGCGCGAAGCCATCAGCCCCTCGACATTGAGTGGGTCAACAACCTTCCGAAAGAGCACTTTCTTCCTATCGACCACAGTCTTCACGGCTGCGGCAAAGACGTTCCCGATGTCCGCGCAATCGTGCATGTGCACGGCGCCCGTGTCCCCTCAAAAGACGACGGCCACCCCGACGACTGGTTCGTTCCCGGCCAGAGCCTCGCCTGCAACTATCCGCTGCAGCAGGAAGGTACGACCCTCTGGTATCACGACCACGCCATGGGCCTCAACCGACTTAACGTCTATGCGGGACTCTTCGGCATGATGCTCGTCCGCGACAAGGCCGAGGACGCACTGAACCTGCCCACCGGCAAGCACGAAGTCCCGCTGATCCTCTACGACCGGAACTTCACAACCGATGGCCAGCTTTACTATCCCGACTCAGGCGACCCGGCGCACCCCTGGGTCTCCGAGTTCGCCGGCGACGCAATCCTCGTCAACGGGAAGATTCGTCCTTACTTCGAAGTCGAACCGCGCCTCTATCGCTTCCGCATGGTGAACGCAGCCAACAGCCGCTTTTTCCGCCTGTCGCTCTCGAATAAGCAGACCCTGCATCAGGTCGGCGGAGACCAGGGTCTTCTGCCCGCATCCGTCGAGCATTCCGCAGCCACCTTCGCGCCTGGCGAGCGCCTCGACCTGCTCGTCGACTTCAGCAATGCCGCGGGCCAGACCATCCATCTCCGCAACGGCGCCTTCGACATCCTGCAATTCCGCGTCGGCGCCAGCCCCGCGCAGCCAAGCTCAGGCTCCATCCCGAAGTCGATTCGCACCATCGAACGCCTTCCGGAGTCCTCCGCCATAACCACCCGCACTATCACGCTCAATGAATATCAGGACGGCGTCGGCAACTCGATGGAGATGCTGCTGAACCGCAAGCGATGGCATGAGCCTGTCACCGAACGCCCGCGCCTCAATACCATCGAGATCTGGGAGTTCGTCAACCTCACCGAAGACGTCCACCCGATGCACCTGCATCTGGTCCGCTTCCAAATCCTCGACCGCCGCGTCTTCGACACGTTCGCCTACCTGATGTACAAGCAGCTAAAGTTCACCGCCGCAGCCGAGCCACCCGCCGCAAACGAGTCAGGATGGAAGGACGTGATCCAATGCCCACCCGGCATGATCACCCGCATCATCGTGAAGTTCGAGGGCTACACCGGCGACTACCTCTACCACTGCCACATCCTCGAACACGAAGCCAACGACATGATGCGCCCCTTCCAGGTCATAGCCTGAGCCAATTCCGGCAATGCCGCCACCGGCATGAACTACACGCGCACTCTTGTTTGTCATTCCCGAAGAATCCGCTTTCCCGGCTCATACGCTGGAGCGACCCCAGGCGAACTCGACTCTCCGGGTGTCCATCTATCTCGCCGTTGCCTCACGCGATGGGTGGTAACGACAAGTTACACGGACCTATATACAGCTCCTCTAGGTCCCTTCTAAACCGCCTCACGCTCTCCACTCCCCCAACTCGCATAAGCCGCATCAAGAACACGCATATTCGTCAGACCATCGCCAACCGTCGCCACAAACGGCACTCCACCGCGCACCGCATCCGCAAAGGCGTCGAGCATCAGCACGTACCCGTCACTGTTATCACGCTGCGTCGTTGACAGGACCTGGCTGCCCTTGCGATGCACCACCTCCATCGGCCGATCGACGCTGAAGCCACTCTCGCAGGTCAGCACGCCTTCGCTCCCCGTCACCTCAAGCAGCGTCCGATAGGGCGACCTGGCATCGGCGATCACATGCGCGAAGACGCCGCCAGCCATCTCAAGCTGCATCACGGCATACGCTTCAACATCGCCCGAAAGCTCATCTTTCGCCGCCAGTGTCGAGACGCTCAAAACCTCGGCATTCAGGATGTAGCGAAGCGCATCGATGCTATGCACGCCCACATCGCCGATCGGACCGCCACACGCCAGGGCAGGATCCGCAATCCACTTCCGCGGGGCGTTCTGTGCCGGATAGCAGAAGTGCGCCTGCGCAAGCTGCGGCTTGCCGATGACCCCGGCGGCGATCTGCTCGCGAAGAAACTCCACGCTCCGGTTAAAGCGAAAGTTCTGCGCCACTCCAAAGACAGCGCCCGCGGCATCCGCCGCTTCCGCCATCGCGGAAGCTTCGCTCGCATTCATCGCCAGCGGCTTCTCACACAGAACGGCCTTGCCGTGCTTCAGTGCCAGGAGCGCATCGTCAAAATGCATCGCATCGGGCGACGTGATAAAAACCGCATCGACATCAGGCGACGCACAAAGCTCTTCGCGGGACGCAAAGCAGTGAGCGATGTTGTGGGTCGCGCAGTTCTCAGCCGCCGCCGCCTGATCGCGCCGCCACATGCCAACCAGCAACGTGTGCGTCGATTTAGCGAACGCTGGAAGCAGCCGCCGCAAAGCATGATGTCCGAAGCCAAGAATGGCAAATCGAAGAGGAGTCTGACTCATAGAACTCCATCAAACCACACCCTTGAACCAGGCGCTACCGCAGAGGTCATGATGCCCCGCTCATCGCGTCTTTGTCTCTCGCGATGGGTGGGTGAACACTTTGGGATCCAAGTTCGGCTATCACAGAATTGCGAACTGGCTACTTCGCGTCGTTTTTGAAGATCTGCTCGGCGAAGTAGTTCACCACCTTCGCCTGGTCCCGCAGCATCTCGAAATAGGCGTTTTTCAGTAGCTGCGAGCGATCGTTATGAAGCTGCTGCCGGATCGCCTGCTGCACGATTGGATCGCTCAGGTCCTTCTGTCCCGGAGGCTCCTTTGACACCAGCTTATAAATGGAATAACCCGCCGGCTTCTTTGTTTGCGCGTCGAGCATCGGTAGAATCTCCGTGATCTCGCCCGGCTTCAGTTTCGTCACCGCCGCAAAGATTGTCGGGTCGGCATGCATCTGCGACTCGGGAACAAAACCCATGTCGCCGCCGCTCGAAGCCGTCTCGACACGTTCCGAAAAGTTCATCGCCAGCGTCCCAAAGTCCTCGCCGCTATCGAGCCTTGTCTTCAGTGCCTGGATCTTCTTCTTTGCTTCAGTGTCGCTGGTGGCCTTACTGCCTTGAAGGTTCCCCGCTTGTTCCGCAGGCGTGCTCGTCACCTGGATCTGCGCCAGCCTGTACTGCGGCTCCCCAAGGTTGTAATCCGCCTTGTGCTGGTTGTAATAAGCCGCTATGTCCGCGTCCGAAACCGTGATCTTCGAATTGATCTCCTTATTCAGCAGCTTGTTGATCGTCAACGACCGCCGAATGTCGTGCTTCACATCATCAAGCGTCAGGTTCTCCGCCTTCATATGGGCCTCGAACTCTTCCGGCGAGACCGGCGCCTTCATCTCGGCAAGCTTCGCATCGACCTCTTCGTTGGTCGCCGTCAGGTTCATCTTCGCCGCGCGCTGCTCGACGATCTCGTTGTAGATCAGGTCGCCGACAACCTTCAACCTGCCAAGATCAGCTTGCTCATGCGAGAGCTGCACCTGCTGCTGTTGCTGCTGGCCCATCTGCGCGGAGTAGGCAACATAGCCCTTCTCCAGATCGGCATGCAGGATCGGCTTGCCATTCACCGTGGCCACCACGTCCGCGCCGGGCTGGTGATTGCAGCCGGCCACCGGCAGCAAAGCACCCATGAGCAACGCGGCAAAAGGGGCCGCGCTCTTCCACTGCGAGTTGGAGCCGTTTTTTGTGACGCGTTCTGCTGATCGAGTGCGTGCCGTCATGATTCGTAATCTCGTGAGCGCCTGAAACGCTAGTTGCCGGGCTTTGCCTGGGCGGGAACAGCCGCCGGCTGCGGAACTGCCGGTGGAGGCGTCTGACCGGCGGCAACCAACGCGCCATCAATCGCCTTGTAGACCAACTCCATGGGCTGAGCGCCTTCAATCTTTTCGCCGTTGATAAACAGTGCCGGAGTCGCCTCAACGCCCAGCGCCTCGGCCTCTTTCATCGACTCCTTGATCAACGCCGAGTCCTGTTTCGCGATACAGGCCGAAAGCTTCGTCCCATCTACACCTTGTTTCTTGCCTTCTTCGCGCGCGAGCCCATCGAGCATCTCGTTGGCCTTGGCCACCGTCTTCTCCGGGGCGCCGATCTCGTCGGCATGGCCATGGATATAGTCGATCAGATTCCAATAGCCTGTTCCGCTCTCGGATCCAACGCAGTTCGCATCCACCGCAGCGCGCAGCGCCCACGGATGCTGGTCGAGCGGGAAATCGCGGTAAACCACCCGAACCTGGTTCTTGTAGCGGTCAAGTACCGCAGGAAAAAGCTGCGCATTCATCTTCGAACAGAAGGGGCACTCAAGATCGTCAAAGACCACGATCAACACCGGCGCATCCGTCTTTCCGCCGCGCGCCGGTCGGTTGGCACCGGACACGGTCTCCTTCGGATCCTTGCTGATGTCGTATTTTGAGAACTGCGCCAGCGTCTTGCCATCCTTCGAAATCAGGAACGCAATCGGCTTGCTGGCCTTGCCTTCCACACTGAACCCGACCGTCAACGCGTCGTAGCCGGGAACATCGCTCGGGCCAAGCTGTCCGATGTGAAAGCTGTAGTTGAGAGGAATGTCCGACCTGGACCGGATCAGCACCTCGATCCGTCGCTGCATGTCCGGCGACAGCGTTGTTCCCGCTGTGTCCGCAGGCTTCACCGGGGACTGCGCATGGCAGCCCAGCGCAGTCAGCGCAAGCGCGAAAAAGGCGGAACGAAGAGGCTTTGATCCTATCGGCACAATGGCTCGATTATCTCACGATGCCGCATACCGCCCGCTCCTTAGGATGTAGGCCTTCAGCCGCAATCGAGTCTTGTTGACGCCCTAAAACAGCCGTTCCGCGCGACGCAGGTTTCCCGCCGTCCCGATATTTGCCAGCGTGAAGTTGAACCGGTAGGCGTTCTCGTTACGCACCGAGCCCAGCTCATACTTCCGATACTCAACACTGAAGCCGCAGCAGTTCCAATTATAAGAGGTCTGCAGCGACCCATACTGCACCGTTCCCAGCTTCAAATCGATGCCCGAGTTTGCCGCAACGCTCAGCCCCGCCTTCGTCGGCATTCCATACCCAAGCAGTACCCGCGTCTGGCTGAAATCAGTCGTCAACGAGGGCTGCCCGTCGGTTTCAAACCTGCCCGGAGCATGCAGTCCGGCATAGCTGAACCCCCCGAAGAGATTGCCCTGGTGTACGTCCGCGAAGACATTGTTCGACGTGAACTTGCCCTGAACCGTGTCATAGTCGAAGTCCCATTCAAGGTCGAACACCTCCGACGGCCGCACCCGCAGCCTCGAGATCACGGGCGACGCCGAACGTGGTTCGGCAAGAAACGCCACACCGGAAAAACTGAGCGTGGTGTCTAGGATGTTCCTTCGGCCGTCGGCTACGGCCCCACCAAAGTCATGCTGGAAGAAGACCTTCTGTGCCAGCCGCCAACTGAAGAACTCCCGCGAACTACACCGTGGCGGCGCCGGCCTGCCGTTCGGCATGTCGTCCGGGGAGGTGTCGTCCGTACTGTCTGCCACCTCGGCGGTCTTGCAGGCCCTTGGCTTCCGATTTCCATTCCGAGGATGCAGGAAGAGCCGCTGCGTCACCCCGTACTCAACCTCATTCGTGTCGGAGACAACATCGACATCGTCAAACCGCAGCACTCCCGCAAAATTATCGATGCCGCCAACGTAGCGGTAGGTCAGCGACGGTTCGATGGTGTGCTTCACCTCACCGCCAAAGACGCGATCAATCAGCGGCGAATCGAACGTGCGTTCCAGCACCGGTGGCCGAACATCGAGCTGAGCTTCGAAAGCCGAGCGATTGAAGCCGCCCGAAGCCTCCACTGGCGTGTCGCCCGGAATAAACGGAGTCTGCCGGCTATGCGTGTACAGCGTCTCCCGCACTCCGATCGACGGCCGGATGTGCAGCCCGGCGAACTCCAGCGGCAGCGCAAGTTCAGGATGCAGATCGATTCGGCCGACCCCCTCGGTGGTGAATGCCGGCTGCGTCCGCTTCAAGCCGCCGATAGAGCTGTCCAGGCTCCACACCAGATGCGTGCCTGCCAGCCAGTGGTCGGTCGTCCGTAAACTAAGTTCCGGAATGTGAAAGATCGTCACCTGTGAGTTCGTCACCGGCGTCCCGGCGGCGGCCTCGGCGTCCGTCTGCGGAGCCGGTTTCAACCCCTGGTAGCGATCGAGCCGCAGGGCAGTCGAGTACCCGTTATTGTTCCGTACCCCGTAAAAATACGAGAGAATATCCGTCGAAACCGCCTGGTTGAAGTTGTCCGTGAACGCCTCGCGATAGATGTAAGAGCTTAGATATTCAGCGTCCGCAACAAACCTCGTCCCGGGACTCGTTCCCGGCGCGAGATCGTACCTCGCTTTTGCGGTCACATCCTGTCCGCCCTGGTTGGTGTAAACGCCTCCAGTCGGCGTGTATCCGCGGTCCTGGAGGGCGCTGAAGTGCCCGGTGACGAAGTTCTGCCCCAGCCCGCGATATCGAAACGTCCCTGCTTCCGAGAACCCACGCGCCGAGTAGTAGATAGAACCCAGCGTCAGGTCCATACTGCGACTCAGCACCAGGTAAAACTCGTCGCCAAACGTAATGCCCTTGCTTGAAGAGTCTCCCAGCACCGGAATCATGATGCCGCTCTCCCGGTCCTCCGGATCGACCGGATGCGTCACATACGGCAGATAGAGCAGTGGCAGATTCAGCAGGTGGAAGACGCTGTTCTTCGCCTTGGCCTTGTCGCCGTCGATCGAAAACAGCGCTGCATTCAGCAGCCAGTCCGGCTTGGGCAATTGGCACGAGGTAACGCTGCCATCGAAGACGTCGTACTCCCGCGGCCCTTTCTTTACCACGATCCGGCCGGTGAACAGAAACGGATTGCCGTTGTCATAGACGACATGCGCCGTAATCCTGCTGGCCCCGGCCCTGCGCAGACCAACCGATCCGCTCACATCGTAAAAAGTGCCAGTCTGCGTCTTGATGTTGAGCGTCCCATGACTTGCCGCGATGTGTTCGTCGTTTGCTCCGCCGCTCACGTCAAGATGCCCGGTCGCCGTCACGTCTCCCGTGTCCGAGTCATACTCGATGTGGTCGGCCCGGATCGTCCGGTCGCCGTAAGTGATCACCACATCCTTATCGAGGGTGTAGAGCGTTCCCGTCCGCGTCTGCGGGTTCGCCGACTCGATGACGACCCTGGTCTCTTTCTGCTTGCTTGGGACAACCTGCGCCACCGGATACTTCAGCGCATCCTCCCGAGCCCCGTCCTGGGCTTCGGGAGCATCGGGCACCGGCTCCGGCTTCTGCTCAGGCCTCTGCGCCGATGCCGCGCTTTGGCTAGCCGGGGGTAACGAAGTCGATAACTCCTGGGCGCGCAGATACCGGTGATTTCCTGCGAACAGCGTGATACCTATAAAGAAGACAATGGGACGACTGAGTCGGACACGGAAGACCATCTGCTTTAGAGGTTAGCCGATTTAGCGCCACACCGGGGTTGGGACTTGAACACTATGAGGGCCGCTGAATTTCAAATCGAGCGGTTGGACTTTCCAGAGCAGGAAGCACCGCCAGAGCCAGAGCTCGACTCCCGCGCGGCGTTGAAGCAGCAGATCGCCGAGCGGCTGGCCGAACATCGCTCCCGCCGCAAGCAGACCGGCACCGAAAACCTGATCGCCATCGTAGAACCCAAGCCCACCAGGGCCCGCGCCAATCGCATCGCGAATGCGGTCGCCGAGCGCTACGCCCAGAGTCAGAGCTATCGGGACTTCCTTGCCGCCGAGGCTGCCCGCGCCATCGAAGCCGCGAACGCCGCCGCCGAGATCGCCGCTCGTAACGCGGCCGCAATTACCGTCGCCCAACAACAGCTTCTAGCCGAACTGGAACAGTGGAACGCGCCGGAGCTCGAAGAGGAACGACCTGCGCCGCCCGCTTCAGACCACAAACCCATCCGCAGCTACCATCACGCACCTGCAGACTCCACGCCCCGGCAACAGTCTGGATCTTCCTCGCAGCTTGCCTCCGCGCAAACTGAAGCGCTACCGGTCGCCAAGTCCGTGCAGCATCCTATCGCCGGGTTGACCGTTCGCCTCTACGAAGATGTCGGTCTCCGCAGGCCGGGCATCTCTGCCAGAGCCAATCAGTCGACCTCTGAGCGCGCCGCCCACGAGGAAGAGGCTGATCTCCTCGACGAGGAGATTGCCTTCCGCCAGACGCCCGTCTTCGCCGAACCTGCCGGTCCGCCGATCCCTATCCCCGCGAACCTGATCGAGTTTCCGCGTCAGCTCGTCGCGCCGCGCAAATCCCGCCCGCGGATCGCCGAAGGCCCTCTGCGCGAAGAGGCTGAGATGGCTCCCGCAACCGCCCAGCTCCGCATCTTCGAAGTCGAACCAGAGCAGATCTCTACCGCGCTCAATCCGGGAGTCGAGACGGTAACGCCGGAGTGGTCCTCGATCCATCTCGACGCCGCGCCCGCCTTCATTGCCGAGACGGGGCAGGACTCGCAGGAGGAACTGCACGCCCTCCTTCCGCTCGAGACTGCCTCCCTGGATCTGCGGCTCATGTCTGTGGCAGTCGACGGCTGCATTCTTGGCTCCACCTTCCTCGGCGCAGCGGCGGCCTTCGCGTTCCATGCCACCGAGCTCCCCAGCCTGCCCGTCGCAGCCATCGCATCAGCCGCAACCCTGCTGATCCTCTTCGTCCTCTACCATCTGCTCTTCTTCACTTTTTCGGACGCGACCCCGGGCATGCGCTACGCCCGCATCGGCCTCTGCACCTTCTCCGACGAGAACCCCACCCGCGCCCAGATGCGGCGCCGCACCTGGGCAATCCTGCTCTCTGCCTGCCCGCTTGGCATCGGCTTCTTCTGGGCTCTGCTCGACGACGACCGCCTTGGCTGGCACGACCGCATCACGCGCATGTATCAGCGCGGCTATTAGATCCTCACCCTACCCGGCAGATCACGCACTTCAAGTAATTCGTCTCTGGCAGTGTCACCACCGACGGATGGTCGGTTGCCGCCCCCCGCGTCTCGAGCACCTGCACCCGCCTCTTCGAATCCGACGCAGCCGACCCCACTGCCTCCATAAACTCCGGAAGCGGAACATGGTGCGAACAGGAACAAGTCACCAGCGTTCCGCCCGGACGCAACATCTTCATCGCCCGCAGATTCAGCTCCTTGTACCCCCGCATCGCCCCTTCCGCAGCCCGCCTGGTCTTTGCAAACGCCGGCGGGTCGAGCACGATCGTATCGAACCGCTCCCCCGCGCCTTCGAACTCCCGAAGCAGTTCAAACGCATCCGCCTCGATCCAATCGACAGTCGCCACTGACTGCGGATTCAGTGCAAGATTTTTGTCCGCAACCTCAAGCGCTGCCCGGCTCGCATCTACCCCGGTCACCTGCTCGCAGACCTGCGCCAGATGCAGCGCAAACCCTCCCTGATAGGTGCAAACATCGAGAGCCCGCCCCCGCGCATACTTCGCAGCAGCGGCATAGTTCAGCCGCTGATCGAGAAAGGCGCCCGTCTTCTGTCCAGCCTCAGCGTCAAAGTGAAACCTAAGCCCATTGATCGTGAACTGCGTCGCCAGCACCGGCGCGTCCTCATCCTTGGCGAACAGCGGCCCCGGCGCAGGAGGCGCAAGCTGCTCCAACTCTCTCACCCTTGCATCAGGCCGCTCCACGATCGTCTCCAAACCAAGAGGTTCTGAAAGCGCCGCCCGCAGCACATCGCGCACATCGTCCTGCGCCGTTCCCTGCGTCAGCAACTGCAGCACCACCAGGCCGTTGTACCGGTCAGCAACAATCCCCGGAAGACCGTCTGCCTCGCTGAAGATCAACCGGCAGGCGTTGTTCTCCGCCGAATCCGGAGCCAGTTCGCTCCGCAGCGCCAAAGCTGCCGTAAACCGCTCGCGAACGTCTTCCAGGTAATCCGCCCGCGACAACGCCGCGCGCTCCGAAACCACGCGCAGCATGATCTGCGAAGACGAGCTATACAGCGCCGTCCCCAGCGGAAACCCGCGCGAATCCATGACCGACACCAACGCACCACCGGCAATCTCTGCCGCATCGAGCCCCGGCACCAACTCTTCGACATCCGACCGATAGACCCAAAGATGTCCAGCCCTTAGCCGGTCCGCCGCCCGCCGCGAGATGATCGCCGCCGGCCCAAACTCCTGCGCCTTCCCCGTTCTGGGCGCGCGTTCTACAAATCCACTCTTCATCTCTTCATGGTCGCATGTGCAACGGACGACACCTCTGCCCGGCTGCCCCATGGGTCCATCCTGAGACGTGGATTACAGCCTGTGGCGGGATCGAAACTAGAATGCATATGTGAACCTTGAAGCATCGCCACGATCGCGTCCCCACGAAACAGACGTCCTCATCCTCGGCGCGGGAGCGGCTGGCCTGATGTGCGCCTTCGAGGCCGGTCGACGGGGACGCAGCGTCACCGTCCTTGATCACGCCGATCGCGTAGGCAAGAAGATCCTCATCTCCGGCGGAGGCCGCTGCAATTTCACGAACCTGCACACTCGCGCGGAGAACTTCCTCTCGGAAAACCCGCATTTCGCTAAATCCGCCCTCGCAAGGTTCACTCCCGCCGACATGGTCGCACTCGTCGAGAAACACGGTGTTTCCTACCACGAGAAGACGCTGGGTCAGCTCTTCTGCGACCGCTCCGCCCACGAGATCGTCACCCTGCTCGAACGTGAATGCGCCGAAGCCAGGGTTCGCATCCTGACCGCCACCCGCGTCCTCTCTGTCGCCGCTTCCGAGGAAGCAGGCAGCCGCTTCCGCATCGAGACCTCGCAAGGAACGTTCCTCTCGCAATCGCTCGTCGTTGCTACCGGCGGCCTCTCAATCCCGAAGATGGGCGCAACCGGCTTCGGCTACGAGATCGCCACGCAGTTCGGCCTGAAGATCGTGCCCTGCCGCCCCGGACTGGTTCCACTCACATTCAACCCGGACGATCTCGCCAACTGGGCCGATCTCTCCGGTCTCTCCGCCGAGGTCGTCGTCACCGACGACGCGAAGAAGCGTAAAGCAAGCTTCCGCGAGAAACTCCTGATCACCCATCGCGGACTCAGCGGCCCGGCCGTCCTCCAGATCTCTTCCTTCTGGCAACCCGGCGCAGCCATCGAGATCGATCTTGCCCCGGAATGCGAGATCACCCCCGCGCTTCTGACGCCGAACGCCCGCCGCGACGCAAACGCCGTCTTTCAAACGCTCCGCACCATTCTGCCCGCACGAATGGCGGAACGCTGGGTCGCCCTCAATATGCCCGCCGGGTGGACCAACGCCGCACTCATTGCCATGGAGCATCGCATCCACGCGTGGCGCATCACACCCGCAGGCACCGAGGGCTATGCCAAAGCTGAAGTAACCGCAGGAGGCATCGACACCCGCGAACTCGACGCGAAGACGATGGAGAGCCGCAAGGTTCCCGGACTTTTCTTCATTGGAGAAGTTGTCGACGTCACCGGCTGGCTCGGCGGCTATAACTTCCAGTGGGCCTGGGCCTCGGCCGTCAGCGCCGCGGCCGCCGCCTAGCGCAACCCTGCCTTCCTGTTTGTCATTCCCGAAGGGAATCTGCTTGGCCGTTTTTGTTTGCCGTTCCCGCAGGGAACTACGCCCAGTCACCCACCGCAAGGGCAGCCGCTCCACAGCGATCACTTCACCACCAGCGTCAACATCACCGAACGCGTTAAACCAGCACTCGTCGCTGAGACCGTAATCGGGTAAGTCCCACTTGGAGTCGGCGTAGGCGTTGGATTTGTAGGGCTAGCCGGAGACCCAGGAATCAACCTTCCACTCCCGCATCCAGCCGCCCCGAACAGACACACCGCCACGATCAGGACGATCAGTCCACGGGACCCCATTCGCTCCCGCCATCGCCTTCGTGAGAACGCAAGCAACGCAGGCAGCGCGATCGTCCACCAGCCTCCGTTGGATCGTCGCTCCATCGGCCCTGGCGGCAGACCCAGTGCCGTCGCTGCCGACACTCCCGTCTCGACCGTCGCAGTCAGCGTTGTCGTCCCACCCAGCGGAACGCTCACAGGCACCACCACGCACGTCGCGTTCAGCGGCGTCCCGCTGCAACTGAGCGTCGCGCTTCCAGGAAGCCCCGCAGCGGAGGTAAGCAGCAGCGGAAACGCCGCAGACTGCCCGCTCGTCACGCTGACGCTGGTCGCGCCGTTCGCATTCAAGGTGAAATCTATTCCGACGCCTTGGAGGGGAATCGTCTGCGGCGATCCCAACGCATCGTCGGTCACCGTCACCAAACCCGCCCGCGCTCCACTGGCCACGGGCGCAAACGCCACCTGGAACGTACAGGCCGCTCCTGAGGCAACGCTCGCGCCGCATGTATTGGTGGCGGCCGGAATGACAAAGTCTCCGCTCACTGTCATCCCGCTCAGGTTCAGGGTGGATCCTCCCTGGTTCGAGAGCGTCACCGTCTGCGGGCTCGACGTAAGAGTCACTCCAGTTGGCGCGAAGGTCAACCCGACAGCCGGGGAAAGAGAAACCCCCGGAGGCGGGAGGCCCGACCCGGAAAGCGTTACGGTCTGCAACCGAAATTGATCGGACACAGTAAGCACCGCCGAGAGCGGCCCTACCGCCATTGGACTCAACGTAACCGATAGCACGCAGCTCGAGCGCCCGATTAATACGACGCCGCAACCGTTCGTCACCGTGAAGTCCTGCCCGGTCACCTGAACCGCGATCAGCGTCAGCGGATCGTCGCCGCTGTTTGTCAACATCACCGGCTGGGTGAAGCTGTTCGTATACACCTGCTGCGGCGCAAACGTCAGTGCCAGTGGCGATAAGCCGTCAGTCGCTCCCGAAGCTCCCGTGCCCGTCAGGGCCGCCGTCTGCGTGCCCACGGAATCAGTAATTGACAAGGTCCCCGTTCGCACTCCCGTCGCAGATGGCCGGAAGACAATCGCTACCGTGCATCCGGTAGACGCCGGAAGCGTCGCCCCGCAGGTAATCGCTGAGAGCATGAAGTCCCCCGTCACTGTCGGCGTCTGCAGCGTTGCCGGAACGCCGCCCGTATTCGAGATCGTAATGTTCAGTGCCGGTGTGCTCGAGGACCCGAGCGTCACCGTCCCAAAGCTTGCAGCCGTAGGATCGAGCACAATAGAAGCCGGCGCGTCGCCAGTTCCACTAAGCCCCGCCGTACCCTGCAAAAGAGTGTTGCTGCCGGAAGTGCTCCCCGAGACAGTCAGCGTTCCAGCCCTCGCCCCGGCGGCTGTCGGAGAAAATGTGACCTGGACGGCACACGTCGCCGCGCCGGATAGCGTCTTTCCTGCGCAGCTATCCGACTCCTTGAAGTCGCCGCTGATCGCCACGCTCGTCACCGTCAACACGCCAGTGCCAAAGTTGGAGATCAGGAGCGTCTGGCTCGCCGACGACTGCCCGATGCCAGTGCCTATGAAGTTCAGCGTCTTCGGCGAAAGCTGCACCGCCGGCGGAGCAGTCCCGACGCCTGAGAGCGAAACCGCCTGCGTCCGGAACTGATCGGATACGGTCATCACGCCGGCGGTAATGCCGTTGATGGTCGGCGTGGACGCCACCGCGATCGTGCAACTGGAGTGGCCAGCCAGCATGGCTCCACACCCGTTCGTCGCGGTAAAGTTGCCGTTGCTCATCGTTACCGCGATCAGCGTCAGCGCATTATCGCCGGAATTAGTCAGGGACACGGGTTGCGTCGCACTCGCCGTGCCCACCAGTTGAACAATCGGGAAGGCAAGTGCCGCAGGCGCAAGCCCATCTGTCGCCGACGACGCACCAACCCCGGTAAGCACAAGAGTCTGTGTCCCGTTCCCGGCTGAGTCGCTGACCGTCAGCACGCCACCACGCGCACCGGACGTGCCAGGCGTAAAGACAATCGCGACGGTACATTCGGTTGATGGCGCAAGCGAAGTGCCACAGGTCATAGCGGAGATCTTGAAGTCTCCGGTGACCGCAATGTTTCTCAGCGTGGCCGCTACTCCGCCTGTGTTCGAGATCGTAACGTTCATCGCCGCGCTCGACAACCCAAGCGTGATCGTCCCGAAGTCCAGGCTCCCCGGCTCGAGCACAAGGGCCGCCGGCGAAACTCCATTCCCGCTCAGCGTCGTCGTCGCAACCTGCCCCTGCCCGGTGCCGTTCACGGTCAGCACGCCCGTCTTTGCCCCGGTCGACGACGGAGAAAACCTGATGCTGGCGGCACAGTACTGCCCGGCCCCCCCGAGTGTCCTGCCCGAGCAGTTGTCCGTCTCTGCGAAATCGCCGGTGGTTGTGAGGCTGGCAATAGTCAACTGCCCGTTACCGGAGTTCATCACCGTCACCGTCTGCGCGGACGCCGTCTGCCCTGCAAGCGTGTCCGCAAAACTAAGCGAGGTGGGCGTCAACTTGACCGTCGGAGGCGCGACTCCCGTGCCTGCCAGTGCGACCGCCTGCGACCGGAACTGGTCCGACACAATCAGCGTTCCCGCCTGTGCACCGCCCGTTGCCGGCGCGAAGGCCACCTGCATTGTGCACGCAGCGTGGCCATTCAGCGAACTTCCACAGCCATTTACCACCGTAAAATCGCCGCTCGCAATCTGCGCCGCAACCAATGTCAGTGCGGTATCGCCCGAGTTCGTCAGCGTCACCGTTCCAGCGGCGGAGGCCGATCCTACCATCGTCGACGCAAACGAAAGCGACATCGGCGAAAGCGTGTCCGTCGCGATTGACGCTCCGCGCCCTGTCAGCGAGGTGTTCTGCGTCCCGGCAGAGTCGGCGATAGTGAACGTTCCGTTCCGCGTACCCGCCGCCATCGGCGAAAAGTCGATTGCCAAGCTGCAACTCACTCCCGGTGGCAGGCCGCTCCCGCAGGTGTTGGCCGTAATCTGGAAGTCTCCCGAGACCGTTGGCGTCTGCAGCGTGGCTGTCACCCCGCCCAGGTTCGAAACCGTGACGCTCTGCACCGGACCCGTCTGACCCACCGTAAGCAGCCCAAAGTCGAGGCTCAGCGGATTCAGCACCACACTGGCTGGGGTCGCTCCGATTCCGGTAAGCGTCGCGCTCGCCTGGCCGCCGGAGACATTCGCAAACACCGTCAACGCCCCGGTGTTCGTTCCCTGCGCCGTCGCAAAAAATACCACCTGCGCCGTGCAGCTTCCGCTCACCGCAAGAGACGCACCGGTACAGTTGTCCGTCTCCTGGAATGAGCCTGTCGTCGTCACGCTGCTGATCACCAGCGGCGCCGTTCCGCTGTTGGTGATCGTGATCGTCTGCGCCGAACTCGCACTTCCCACCGCCTGCGTCGCGAAATCGAGTGAGTCCGGATCCATCGCGATCTGCGCGTTCACTGCTGGAGCGGCGGTCAGCAATGGGATCTCCCAGATGCCCCGCCCGTAAGTGGCCGCTCGCAAGAGTCCGTTCGAACCCCCTCCGGCGGGCAAAGATCCACCCGCCGCCAGCTGCATCACCGGTGCGTTCGGCAGACTGATCCCGAAGACGCTCCAGCAACTGCTCGTCGCACAACTCGCAATGTCGCGCGTTGCGTAAACGCCGGTGTCGAGCGCCACATACACGGTATTTGCGTCGTTCGGATCGACCGCAAGGCTATTCGTCGGCGCGTTCGGAAGATTGCTGCTGAGGTTCGTCCAATGGCTTCCCGCGTCGACAGACCGGTACACATGCGGCGCGTTGACGCCATTCCCCGCGAAGCCGGTGAGCGTCGCATAGACCGTACCGCCCGTCGCATCGTGTAGATCGACCACGACCGACGAGACATCGAAGCCGCTCGGATTGAAGACCCCACCCGACGCCCCGTCATTCGCCACCGGCGAAAGCCCAAGATCATTCCACACCGTTGCCGGCCCCGCCGTAGCTCCCGCACTCGTAGAGAACAGATGGCCGCCCAGGCTGCCGCCGCCATCGAGCACGCCAGCCAGCCCGGCGTACAGCACTTCAGAGCCCGCGTTCGCCGCTGCCGAAGCCCCGCTAACTGGCCCACCCGCCGCCAGCGACCGCACGAAGGAGCTGCTGCTCGCGCACGCTCTGCTGTTCGTTGTCCCGAAATCGGCGCTGAGCGCATTGGTCGAGCTCCACCCGGAGCCGCTCGCCGCCGGGCCGCGCCACACCCTGCATGTCCCAATCACCACGTCCGAGGCGTCCGAAGGATCAAGCAGCCACGGAGCATCGATCAGTGCTGCATCGTTGCCTACCTGCAGGGGACCGATCGTCGGCAGTCCCGCAAAGTCCGCCGCCGCGCAGGCCGTCCCTTTGCCGCAGTAAGTGATGGCCACCCCCGGCCCGGTAGAGATGTACCAGTTCGCCGGAGTCACCGGATTGATAGCCGTAAATCCACCCTCTCCGGCAGCAAGCTGCGGCCACGGCGCACTGTTCTCAGCAGCACCCGTCGCCGCCGTCCCGTTCGCACCCACGCCCACCAGCAGCGTGCCAGAATCTGAAGGGTGCTGCGAGAAGTTCACCACCTCCGCCAGCGATCCAAACCCCGCATTCAGATTCTGAAAGTGCGTCGCATCATCAGCCGAGCACGGTTCCCCCTGCTGATCGACTCCGTCCGTCGAACGCCACAAACCGCCGTCATTTCCCAGATAGAGCAACGTCCCCGCACCGGAAGCAGACGCCGCAATCGCATGTTGTGCCGGGGCCACCATCGCCGGGGCCGAACATCCGTTCTGCACATTCGTCGTATTGCGAAACTCGCAACCCGCTGCCAAAGAGCAGCGATACAAATCGACAGCCCCTGCAAAAACCAGCGTGTCCGAGCCCGAAGCCACCGCCGCGAGGGACAGATCGTAATCCCCTTGCTGTATCTCGGTGCTACCGCCGACCTCCAGCGGAGCCGTATTCAGCCGCGATCCAAACACCACCGGCGAGTTTGAACAGACCGAACCCGACGCCGCGCAAACATCCTGCCAGATCCCCTGATCGCGATTCTGTGCGTCGACCGTGAACGCAAAAGTATCTCCGCTCTCTGCCTGCACCGCCAGCGCCCCGCGAAAGATTGGGCAGCTCGCACTTCCGGTCGAGCCCGGATCAGCCGGGCAAGCCGCAGCCGTCAAACCCACACCAGGCTGCGCCGCAAGCCGCGTCCAAACCGATCCATCCACCGACTCGTAGTACCCGTGATATCGCACTGCCGCATAGAACCGCTGCCGCACCGGGTTCCAAACCACAGCCGTAGCCGCATTTCCACCCTGGTTGCCCCCGCCGGACTGCGGCATCTGCACCGTCTGGCTCCCGTCCTTGATCACCGACATCTGCCACGTAACACCCGCGTCCGCCGAGTAGTAAAGCCCGCGAACACTCCCAATCGCCGACGAGGCATTTTCGAGCGTCCCCTCCGCCGCATCGGACACAGCTGCCACCACGGTGAACGGCGTGGCCGTACTCCATGCGAACCCCGCAAATCCCAGCCCGAGGAAAAAGTGGTATCCGTAAACCCCATCGTTCGAGGCCTGCACCAGCGTCCAGGTCGCCCCCCCATCCGCAGAACGCAACAGTCCGCTGCCGTAATAAGAATCAAGCGCATCATTCGGGTCGCCGGTTCCCGCCAGCACGACCCCATTTGCCACACTCAGCGCTCCAACGCTAAGCGAGGCCACGGTCGCATTGCCGGAGTCCGCGCTGAAAACCGGCAGCGTATCCGTAAGCGGAGTGAACGTGACGCTCCCTGCCGCGCCGGCCGCGTTCGTTGACTTCCACACCCCACCGCCTGTAGTTCCGATATAGACCGTATTCCCGCTCGCGTCAGCCGGATCGATTGCGATCGCCGTAATGCGCCCGGTCACATTCCCGTACGCCAGGCTGCCGATCTGCAGCGGCCCAACCGGGCTCCACGCCGCCGAAAGCGATGTAGCCCGCGGCTGCAACAGCATCGCCGCTTGTTGGCGCCTTGCACGATCGACTGCGGCGGCACTCACCGAGCCCGTCTCACTGCCTCGACCAGCCAGGTATCTCCGCGAGCGGACCTGATGCCCCACCATCGGATCCCCGGTCTGTCCGGACGGAGTCTGCGTCAATCCCCATCCCGCCCCGCTAAACCAGACCCACACCACCAAAAGAATCCGGAACGCGACCGGGCAAACCGGGACCCATACCCCTGCCGCGCGGCATTCCCTTTGTGGGAGGATCGCCGATTGTAAAAAGCGAAGAAGGGTATGGCGCATACTCCCGCTCCGGACCGCCTGCGGCATCTAGCTCGATGCTCGAAGCGGATCGACGGTGAGTCAACGCAGAACCAGGAGGAGAAGTAACTCGTGTTTCAAAACGGGAAGATGCCGCGGCTTGCATACTGCTCTTTTACAGCTCTAACGGCCGTTCAGAGCACGCGTTAACAACGCACTATCTTAGGCGAATCATAGGCCTTCGTGGCGTTCCTAGAATCTACCACCAGGTGCGACTCCTCGACGATCTTTTCGTAGTCGTACTCGGAGTGGTCGGTGGCGATCAAAACGCAGTCGAATCTTCCAAGCTCGGTCAGGGGTGTAGAAGTCAAATTCAACGCATACTTCCGCCCTCGCCCAACGGTCTCGAAGAAGGGGTCGTTGTACGCGACCTCCGCGCCTGCGCGCTTCAGCAGTTCGATGATCGTCAACGAAGGCGACTCCCGCAGGTCATCGACATCGCGCTTGTACGCCACCCCCAGCACCAGCACCTTTGCCCCGCGCAGCGCCACTCCATTGCGTTCAAGCGCCCGTGCCGCCGCCTGCACGACATACTGCGGCATCGACTCATTCACCTCGCCCGCAAGCTCAATGAATCGCGTCGAAAACCCATACTGCTCCGCCTTCCAGCTCAGGTAAAAGGGATCGACCGGAATGCAATGCCCGCCCACGCCCGGCCCGGGATAAAACGCCTGGAAACCGAACGGCTTCGTCCCCGCCGCATCGATCACCTCCCAGATGTCGATGCCCATCTTGATACAAAGCTGCTTCATCTCGTTCACCAGCGCGATGTTCACGCAGCGATAGATGTTTTCCAGCAGCTTGGTCATCTCCGCCGCTGCGGGCGAGGACATCAACACAGTCTTGTGAAAGATCGATCCATACAGCGCCTCAGCGGCCCGTGCAGCCCTGCCCTCAACTCCGCCAATCACCTTGGGAATGTCCCGGCGCGGCGTAATCATGTTGCCCGGGTCTTCTCGCTCCGGCGAGAACGCCACCATCACGCCGTTCAAATCTTCCGGTTCGCCGCCACGCAGTACGGCAACCCCACGCGCCGTTCCATGCCGGTTGATCGTCTCAACCACGATCTCTTCGGTAGTCCCCGGGTACGTCGTGCTCTCAAGCACCACCAGCTGTCCCGCCCGCAGGTGCGGCGCTATCGCCTCCATTGTCGACACGACGTAGCTCATGTCCGGCGAATGGTCCTCATGCAGCGGCGTCGGAACGCAGATCAACACTGCAGTCATCTCCGCAATGCGTGAAAAGTCTGCAGTCGCCTCGAAACCCGCCCGCTGCGCCACCTCAATATGCTCCGCCTCAATGCGATGGATGTACGATTCACCCGCATTCAGCAGCGACACCTTCTTCTGGTCGATGTCGAATCCTGTCACCCGGAACCGTTCATCGCTCAGCAGCAGCGTCAGCGGCAGTCCGACATAGCCCAGGCCAATAATTCCAATCCGCGCCGTGCGATCTTCGATCCCCTCAAGCCACTCCCGCAACGACAGGGCCCCGGAAGCACTCTGGCCGACGCCTGTAGCCTCACTCAACTCTGTCTCAGAGATCAATCTCTAGCCCTGCTGCCCCGTCGTGTCGATATACCACGCTACCGTGCGGCGCAAACCTTCCTCAAACCCGACCAGAGGCTTATACCCGAAAGCCTCCTGTGCGGCAGTAATGTCAGCCAGCGAGTCACGAACGTCTCCCGCGCGCACCGGCTCATATCTTGGATTACCAGAAAACTGCAAAAGTTTCGAGAGAATTTCATACGTCTCATTCAGCGTATGTCGTTCACCACACGCTACGTTGAAGACTCTTCCCGCAACCTTTTCAGACGGTGCTGCCATCGCCAGCAGGTTCGCGCTCACGGCATTGTCGATGTACGTAAAGTCGCGCCCCTGCTCCCCGTCCCCGAAGATCGCCGGCGTCTCGCCCTGCATCATTTGAAGGATGAACTTCGCCATCACACCCGAGTAAGGTGAGTCCGGAACCTGCCTTGGCCCAAAGATGTTAAAGTACCTCAGGCACACCGTCTCCAGCCCATAGACCCGCCAGTACGACTGCATATAAAGCTCGCCCGCAAGCTTCTGCACGGGATAGGGCGCAATCGGCTGCGGCGTCATCCCTTCATGCCGAGGGAAGCCCGGCTGGTTCCCATACGCCGACGAAGAAGCCGCATAGACCAACCGCTTCACCCCATTCGCCCGCGCCGCCTCCAGCACATTGAACGTGCCATCGAGATTGCACTCATGACTCGTCCGGGGGTCCTTCACCGATCGCGGCACCGAAGGCAGTGCCCCCTGGTGCAGGATGTAATCAATCCCCTCGCAGGCCCGGTTCACCGCCGCCGCATCGCGAAGGTCGCCCTCGTGGAACTCGATGCGATGCAGAATTCGCGCCAGGTTCCGCCGGCTGCCAGTCATGAAGTTGTCGAAAGCCCGGACAGTATCTCCGCGAGATACCAAAGCATGCGTAAGGTGCGAGCCGATGAACCCGGCCGCGCCGGTAATTAGATAAGTAGCCAACACTTACAGAATACCAAGCGCGCATCCAATCTGCATCGCCAAGAAAAATCTTGCCCCGGCAGGTCGCGGATGCTATAAAGTCCGCCATCGGAGAAACTGCTTCGGGGGCCGAGTATGGATCTTATTCGAATCCTCCGCTGGGAATCCCTTGGCTTTGTCTTTGGGCTTGGCGGCCTGATCGCCCTCCGGATGTTGACCGGAGAGATAAACCTGCGGAACCTTCTGCGCCGGAAGGACGGCGGAGGCAAAGGATCGCCTGAGCGCGTGCAGTTGCTGCTCACCACTCTCTTCCTCTGCGCCATGTATCTCAAGGACGCGCTTCACAGCACAGGGAATGGGTTACCGGATGTCTCGCCGCAGATGCTTTGTGTATTCGGGGCAAGCAGCGCAATCTACGGGTCCGTTAAGGCTTGGACAAATCTGAAGAGTGGGTGATCAATGACTATCCCGGATAAGGGTTGGCTTACCGTTGTCGTAGGCGCCATCGTGTGTGTGTTTCTCGCCGGTGTGGCGCTGCGGATCCTATGGCTCATGTGGCGTAACGAGATCGATCTGTCGGCAATCGTCTCCGAGGCCAATGGAGATGCCAGCATGTCCCGGCTCCAGTTGCTGCTCTTCACGTTTGTGATCGCCGTCAGCATCCTGATGATGGTCGAAAGCAGGATGAGCTTTCCCGACATTCCCAGTGGCGTCCTGACGCTGCTCGGCATCAGCGCAAGCACGTATGCCGTGGGCAAGAGCATCTCCTACAGCGAGCCTGAGGGCCGGACCAAGCCACCGGACCCCGCAGACCCAGTTCTCGCCGCCCAGATTGGCGCGCAGGCAGGAGCCCAGGCCGGAGCCCAAACCGGTGCCCAGGCCGGAGCCCAAACAGGAGCCCAGGCTGGCGCTCAAACCGGAGCCCAGGCGGGCGCGGTAATGGGTGCCCAGACCGGCGCCCAAACCGGTGCCCAAACCGGGGCCCAGACCGGGGCCATAACCGGCGCCCAGGCTGGCGCGGCCGCCGGTGCCGCGGCAGCCGACGGTGACAAGGACACTTAGGCCTTGTCCTCCACCAGAGTCCTTACGCCAACGGGATGATCGAGAAGGGAACGGTCTGCAATGCCGCCTCGAAAGCCAGCTCCAACCAACGCCTCTCCGATCGCCAAGCCGAACAGCAATGCTGCCTCGCGGAAGATCACTCCCCTCATCCCGTTGGCGATCCCGCTGGCTGCGGCATTGTTGATGCATCCCGCAGCCCCGAAACCAGCGCCTCAGACGGGCGCAGTGCAGCCGCCCGTCACAACCTCCGGCCTCGGCGTGTCGCTCGCAGGGGTTAAATGCGGCGGGGACACGCCGGACTCGCCGCCCTGTACCGTTCCCTACCCGATGCTCTCCAAGGGGCACCCCGTCAACTGGTGGTTCGTCTTCAAGCTCAATACCTCAAAGTTCCCCGGATGCGGCGGCGGCACCGTGGCCTGTCCCTTCGGGGGCACGCCGCAGGCTTATAACGCGGGCATGCAATACGCCTTCGCCAGCAGCGAAGCGCCGTCCCTTCAGGCAGGAGCGAAGGACTGCCTCGGCGACACAACCGGCGACCCCGTCGGCGCGACCTTTGACGAGGTCTACCATGGCAGCTTCCACTTCGTCGTCTGGAATGACCAGTTCTATGGCGACCCGGCTGGCTCCAGTTGCGGAGGCGACGGCTGCGATTCTCCCTGGGGCCACTCGAAGGGCATGATCGCCTGGAACGACGCGGGCGAAGGCATGGTGATGCAGGTCTCGACACCCTCCTGGCCCGGCGCGGGCAACATCAGCAAGCCGCGCACCGGCGGCAACACCCTGGGCTGCGTCAAGGACAACGACGTCAAGGTGAGCCAGCACTTCTTCGCCCTCAGGCTCACGCATGAGGACCTCGACACGGTACTCGACGGCCTGGCCAACGCCAGCGTCGTGACCGACCCAAAAGACCCGCAGATCGTCAACAACGGCGGCCCCGGAGATGTGCAGGACAAGGTCAACCTGCTCGGGGTCAAGTCGAAGAGTCCTTCCATCGTCAAAGGCGTCTTATCGAGCGGGCTGGAGCTGATCTCCAAGCCCTCCGCAATGCATGTGCCGCCCTGGCAGATGGTCTCTTCCGTCCTTGGCGGCGTGCCGTTGCGCACCGCCACCTGGTGGGAAGCCCCGGAGATTCCCTCCACCACGGGCGGCGTCCCCGATTGCTGGGACAAGTCCTTGACTGCTGCGCCGGGCGCTGTTCAGATCGCAACCACCGGCACATGGGCCGGCCAGAAGATCGGGCTTGAAGGCGGCATCAGCCCGGACGCCAATCATGCCAAGCTCGGCGTCTCGACCTCGCCCAACGATCACTTCGCCATCTTCGGAGACATGAATCAGCAAGGCGTCCTCACAGGTAAGTGCGATCGTAGCCAGAATGGCCGAGGCGGCATGTTCTTCGTTCTCGAAAGCCCCGAGTTGTCTGCCAGCCTTGCTGCCCTGATCGCCGGGGACACCGCGCCCACGCAATAGCGGGCAACTACTACTCAGCGTCACCGGAACGATCTCGTGACTCTCATACAAGCTTCAGGTCCGCTGGTGCAGCGGAACCGCCCGGCAACGCATACATCTGCTGAATGTACTTCTTCGAATCGAACTTTCGCCCCGTTGACCCACCCGACATGTACCGGATCTTCCCGAAGATGGGCCGATCAAACCACGGCCGGTCGAACTTGCCTACAGTCGCCCACGCAATTCCCGCATAACCGCCCGGGTCGCGCCCATCGAGTTCATACTTGTCATTCAGGTAAACGGAATACTTCATTGCCGTCGCCACGTCCGGCGTCCACTCCAGGATCTTCTTCGCCCAATACATCCGCATGTGGTTGTGCATCCATCCATGGCGCGTCATCTGCATCTGAGCCGCATTCCAAAGCTCATCGTAAGTCTCGGCGCTCTCAAGCTGCTTCAGCGTGTAGAGATACTCCCGCTCGTCCCGCCGATGCTCCTCAATCGACTTTCTTGCCCAATCCTCCGCACACTCCACATTGTCGTAATTTCCGCTGTAAAGGACGAAGTTTACCGACAACTCCCGCCACGCGATCAACTCGTTGACAAAGCTGTCCCGTGCCTCCGTCATTGTAGGATTCCCCTTCACCGCCGCGTCGACCGCCAGCGCGATCGTCTGCGGTCCGATGTGCCCGTAATGCAGGTATGGCGACAACGCTGAGGTCCCGTCAATCTCCGGTCGGTTACGCGTCTCCACGTAGTTCGCCAGCAGCTTCGATGTAAAGTGCTTCAGCCGCTTCAGGGCCGCATGGGTTCCCCCATGCCACGCCTCAACCGGCTTCACACTGCGATCGAGATGCTCCCACCCTTCCGTCATGTCCTCGGTCAGCGAGTCTGAATGAAATCCCTTCGGCCTCTTCCACTCACGCGTCGCATTCGGATTCTCATAGGGGACGAGGTACTTCGGCAAAAGCTTGTAAAGTCTCGGCCGAATCGTATACGCGCCATACTGCGCCTTCTCGATCAGCTTCGACGGCACAACCACGTCCGCATCCACCGTCCAGTAAGGAATCGAGATCTTCGTCGCCAGACGCTTCCGCCACTTCTCCGGCTCCCGCATAGGATTCTCATCACCAACTAGGAACGCCGCGTCTACGTCCGCCAGCAATTGCTCATGCGACTCATGCGGAGCCCGCCGCATCAGGAATGCGATGTTCCTCTTCGCAAGGTCTTCTTCAATGTCCGGAAGTCCTTGCTGCAGAAAAACATAGTGCCGCAAATTAGCGCTCGGAAAGTTCGAAATGCCGGCGAAGTAAACCACCAACGGCAGCCCCAGCGCATTCGCAACCTCGACCGCGATATTCACCGCATGGTTATCGATGCCGCGCTGCGCCCGCTGCATCCAGTACACAACGCACTTGCCATCGGCCTTCGCCGGGCCTTCGCGGCGCACCGTAATTCGCGGATTCCCGAGTAGCTTCCGTAACTCCTCGGGAAGCTCGCTGCCTTCCTTGCCTGCCGCCATCGTTTACGCCTCGACCCTTCGAGTGCGCTTCCAGCATAGCGGAAATGCGGGCGATAGAATGGGCCTTGAGGGCGACAAAGGGATGGCTGTTGATGGGATTTCACTGCGCCGGGCCACCGTTGATGACGCGCCCGCACTTGCTGTTGTCGGGGCCGGAACTCTTCTGGAATCCTTCGCCGGATTGGTCGACGGCCAGGCCCTGCTCCTGCAATGTGCCAGAGTTCACTCCGAATCCAGCTACCGCGACTACTTCGCCAGACCAGAAACCGCCGTCTGGCTTGCTACGATTCCGCCCGGCGAAGCACCCGTCGGCTACGTCATGCTGACCGTTCCCGACCTGCCTCTTCCCGACATCACCTCTACCGACATCGAGGTAAAGCGGATTTACCTCTTCGCGCGCTTCCATGGCTCAGGTGCAGGTAAGCTCTTGCTGAACCAGGCTGTCACCGCAGCCCGCGAAGCCGGGAAACGCCGCCTCCTGCTCGGAGTGAATGCCGAAAACGAACTCGCCCTCGCCTTTTATTATCGCAGCGGATTCGACAAAGTCGGCACTCGAAAGTTTCGGGTCGGCAACATCCTTTGCGACGACTTCATCCTCGCCAGGCCACTCTAGCCGCACCGCGGTCGCGAGTGCCTTTGTTTGTTACTCCCGGAGATCTCTGCGTTTGCACCTCCGATACTTCGAACGACTTGAAAAGACAGAAACGCCGTCGAGTGACTCGACGGCGTGGGCATACCAGAAGCAAGCCTGCAGAAGATCTACCAAAGCCCCCAGGCGCGGCTCATGTAATCGCTCAAGGTCATAACAATCAGCACGAGGAAGGTAAAGAACCCCGCCCCAACCGTCATCTTGATCAGCCGCGATTGAAACTTCACGTGCATAAAGAAGAGGATGACGACGACCGCCTTGGCACTCGCAATCCCGAGCGCGATCACAGGGTTCATCACGCCCATATCGAACTCAGCCGCAACGACCGTCAGTAAGGTGCCTACAAGAAGCGTGGCGAATACGAGTATGTACGTGATCGGCTGGACCACGTGATGCTCCGCATGTTCGGGGTTCACTATATTCGATGCGTCTTCGTGATGTTCAGCCACTTCGGTCTCCTTCGATGCTGGGTACTACTTGAGCGGATGACGATTGATGAGATAAAGCAATGGGAACAGGAAGAGCCACACGATATCTACAAAGTGCCAATAGAGCCCGAAATTCTCAATCGGCGCCACATACCCCGACGAAAACTCTCCTCGATGCGCTCGCCACGTCAGCCAGAAAAGTATTCCAAGGCCAAGGATCATGTGCAGCGCGTGCATTCCCGTCATTGCAAAGTAGAGAAAGAAGAAGATCTGCGTCTTCTGCGCCATGTCTGGAGCCATCGGAACCTGCGAGGGCTTGCCCGTCTTGGCATCGATCGGGGGATTGATGAACTCGTGCACATCGAAGCTCGCGCCAGGGATATGGTGCTTCTCCCACTTCTCGTGGTACTCATCCGCCTTCACGCCAAGGAAGATGAATCCGAAGATCGTCGTCAGGATCAGGAAGATGACGAGTAGCCCCTTCTTCTGCACCTCAGCCGCCCACACGCCGAGCGCCATGAAGAAGCCCGAGGAGATCAGCACGACGGTGTTGATCGCGCCCTCGGTCACATTAAGCTGATTCGAAGCCGCGACGAACGCCGGGTTGTACCAGTTGCGGTACAGCAGGTACGCAAAGAACATGCCGCCGAAGAACATGATCTCGGTCAGCAGAAACAGCCACATACCGAAGCTGCCGGCCTCGCGTTGCTGCTGCTCGGTTTCGAAATGGTGACGGTGCTGCGGCAGGACCACATGTTCGTGACCCGTGCCGATTGCCGTCTCGTGCGTGTGAGGGTGCGTGGCGATGGCGTTATCCAACGGTCGTTACCTCGTTTGCGGTCTTGTGGGCGAGCCACTCGTAGTCATACGCTTCATGATCCACAATAGGCGTTTCGATAAAGTTCTCGGTCAGCGGAGGTGACTGAATCTGCCACTCGAGTCCGGTCGCCTGCCAGGGGTTGTTTCCGGCAATCGCGCCATACTTTAGCGACCAGCCCAGGTAGAGCAGCGGCAGCATGTACCCAACACCCAGCACCGTCGCGCCCGCAGTCGACAGGACATTCAATACCTGGAACTCAGGAGGATACGCGTGATACCGGCGCGGCATGCCGAGATAGCCCAGGATGAACTGCGGCAGGAACGTCAGGTTGAAGCCGATGAATGTCACCACGGCAGCCAGCTTCGAGAGCGACTCCGGATACATCCTGCCCGTCATCTTGGGCCACCAGAAATGGATCCCGGACAGGAACGCCATCAACATGCCACCCACCATCACAAAGTGAAAGTGCGCCACGATGAAGTACGTCTCCGTCAGGTGGATGTCCATGCCCAGCGATCCAAGGAACACGCCGGTCAGGCCGCCAATTGTGAACAGCCCGATGAAGCCGAAGGCGTAGAGCATTGGCGTTTCGAAGGTGATCGATCCCTTATGCAGCGTGAACGACCAGTTGAAGATCTTGATCGCTGAGGGAACCGCAACCAGCATCGTCAACAGGGAAAAGACCAGCGCCGAGTAGTTTGAAACGCCCATGATGAACATATGGTGCGCCCACACAAAAAAGCCGAATAGGGCAATGGCGACCGATGAAAAGGCCACAGCCGTATACCCGAAGACCCGCTTCCGGCTGAAGGTGCTGATTACCTCCGAGATGACACCCATACCCGGCAGGATCATGATGTACACAGCGGGGTGTGAGTAGAACCAGAAGAGATGCTGAAAGAGCAGCGGATCGCCACCCTTGGTGGGATCGAACACCCCGATGCCCAACGTCCGCTCCAGTGCCACGAGAACAATTGCAATCGCCAGCACTGGCGTGCCGAGCACCATCAGGATCGACGCCGCATAGTTCGACCAGACGAACAGCGGCATCCGGAACCACGTCATCCCCGGGGCGCGCATCCGGTGAATCGTTACGATGAAGTTCAAGCCAGTAAAAATCGAGGAGAACCCGGCGATAAAGATTGCAGTCGCGGCCGTAATCACATGTGTGTTCAGGTAGTGCGTCGACAGCGGAGTCGTAAACGTCCAGCCCGTGTCGACGCCGCCGAGCACCAGCGCAGCCAGTGTAAACGTTCCGCCGGCAAGGTACAGATACCAGCTCAGCAGGTTGATCTTCGGGAACGCAAGGTCTTTCGCTCCCAGCATGATGGGAATCAGGAAGTTCCCCAGGGTCGCCGGCACCGATGGCACCAGGAACAGGAAGATCATGATGATGCCGTGCATGGTAAAGAACTTGTTATACGTGTCGGACGCGACCAGGTCCGGCTGCGGCGTCAGCAGCTCCAACCGGATCAGGCCAGCGAACGCTCCACCGATAAAGAAGAAGAACGTGATCGAGATCAGGTACAGCATCGCGATGCGCTTGTGGTCGCCGGTAAACAGCCAGCTCAGGATGCCGTGTTCATTGTTCAGGTAGTTGCGCTTCGGCAATGAAGCCGTACTTTGGTCGGGGAGATTGACGATCGTGTTTAAGGTACTCATGGCTTCACCATCCCTGTGGTACTTGCTCCCGGCCCTTGTTGCGTAAGGACGGGGTGCGGCGTTGTCGGGGCTGCCTGGTCGGATTGAGCAGTCACCAGCGTTTGCTGGACGCGGTAGTTGGAATCGAGGTTCTTAATAAATTCTACGAGATCGATCAATCCTTCTTCACTGATCTGCCCTTGATATGTCGGCATGATCGGCGCATATCCCGCTGTTACATGTTGCGAAGGATTGAGGATAGAGTCGCGCAGGTACGCGTCGTTCACCAGCACCTGCCCGCCGTTTGCCAGTTGCAGCTTCGACCCGTAGACACCAGCGAGGTTGGGACCGCGTGCCGCTGCTGTGCCGTTATGGCAGGCATTGCATCCCATGCTCGAGTAAAGCCGTTCGCCGTTCTGCGCCAACGACATCCCGCTCGTCGACTGCTGCGTCCACTTCGTGTAATCGTCCGGCGCCATCGCGACAATCTGTCCAATCATTGCTGAATGCGCCGTCCCGCAATACTGCGTACAGAACAAGTGGTACGTTCCCGCCTCAGTGGCCTGAAACCAGACCGTAGAGTAGCGCCCCGGGATCACCTCGCGCTTTACCCGGAAATCCGGAATAGAGAAGCTGTGGAAGACGTCCTGCGAGATCATCGTCAACTGCACCGGGCGACCGATCGGAATGTGCAGCGCATTAATCTCGTGCTGCCCACCCGGATGCTCGGCCTTCCACATCCACTGCTTGCCCACGATATAGATGTTCATCGCGTTGGTCGGCGGGTTGTAGATGCGGAAGTAGAGTAGCGCTCCCCAGACGAAGGTCACCAGGAAGATCGCCAGCGGAATGATCGTCCAAGTAGCCTCGAGCAGCGTGGATCCTTCCACCTGCGTAGCGACCGGATTCTTCGACTGGCGATACGTGATGGAGAAGTAGAAGACGAGCGCGCCCACCAGAAGAAGCCCGACCAGGGTCATCCCCAGCAGGAAGAAGTAAAGCGCGTCGGTCCATGGCGCAATCGTCGACGCCTCCGCCGGGAACAGCGCGGAAGAGTGGAGCCACTTCACCAGAAATTGCCACAGCACAGGACTGATATGCATCGTTACCCTTTATCCGTTCTTGTCTGTTTCGATCCAGCCTCGTTGCGGCTGGTCAGGTCGTGATCGCGCCCAAGTTTCAGGTCCCGCCGGAACATCAAGAAGATGAAGCCGCCCAGCCCAGCCATCGTCACCATTCCGCCAAACTGGACCACCCTCGCGACAATCAACGAGTGTTTGTTCGTCTGCGGATCGTAGTGGTAGCAGTACGTCAAAATGTTTGCGACCGGAGACCCGATCTTGTTTCCCGAAGCGTCAATCAGCCCCAGCAGAATGTCCTTCGGCGAGTACTCGACGCCCAGGTAGTATTGCGCCATCTTGCCGTCCGTCGTCGCCAGCTCAATCGAGCTTGCGTGGGCAAACTGTGTCAGCCTTCCATCCGGACCAGGCACCTGCACGTAACCGAAGCCAATCGCCGAACTGACCGCGTCAATCGCCGGCTTTTGCCCGGTAAGGAAGTGCCACCCGTCTGCCGTCTCCGGACGGCCGTACCGCTTCAGGTAAAACGCCTTCTTCTTGGCCGCGTCAGCAGGAGTCTCGGTCGGATCGATGCTCATGACGACTACATCGAAGTCCTTACCCGGTGTCAGCTTCACCATCTCGAGCGCGCTGGTCAGACCGTCAAGCTCCTCCGAACATAGCAGCGGGCAGTTGTAGTACACCATCGAGACGACAGCAGGATGCTTGCCGAAGTAGTCGCCCAGGTGCACAGCCTTGCCTGTCTCATCGACAAACGCCGCATCGAGCGGAAGCTGCTGATTCAGATGCTGCGCCACCCCAACCTTCTGCAAGACCTGTGGAAGTTGGTCGCCGGTATTCTCCCCGGCAGCCTTGTCGCCATAGCTCGAAACCTGACCGAACGCAGGGGCACAGAACAGGACGGCGCATACGGCTGTCGCCGTCGCCGCCTTCCATGCTCCCCGCTCTGTCATCCATCCGGTCATTGCAGCTTCCTCTGTCTCAATGTTAATTCGTCCAGTCGGTCCGATTACCTGATCGGCGCCAATTGCGCGTGCGTTGCGCCTTCAGCCTTGGTGTAGCTCATCTTCTGCTTGCGCGCTTCGATCGCATCAAGTTCGTATCCCGTGCGCGCAAACCCGGTGGTCAGCGGAGCCAGTGGCATATGCTTCTCATCGCCAGCCATCAACTCTGTCCCGCCTGCGCCCTGCGGAGCTACCGGCAATCCTTTGGCCGCGATCACTTCCATTGCGCGGTCAATCGGAATGCGAGTCGTTCCGTTGTAGGAACTGTAATGATCCAGGAGGAGGTCTTCTCGGGCATGAAGGTCCGCAGTCGCCTGATTGCCGTCGTCGATGTCCAGCCGCGGAGTCGGGAAGTTGTTCGTCATCTGCCCAAGCTCCTTCTGCTGCATCACCGCATTGCTTTCAAGATTCTCGCGCTTGCCGCCATTGGCTGCCGCGCCCGCAAACGCAGAGAAGGAGTGCCACTTGTCCTTCGGGCCATCCTGCGTCTCAAGCGCGCTGTTGATCACCTTGCCCATGAAGAAGCAGAAGACGAAGAAAATGACCAAAAATCCCATCAGCCCGCTGAGAAACACCACCACGCCGCTGACATTGACGTCAGTCGTCTCATATCCCGGATGATCTTCGTCAAACGCCGGCTTGGGTTGTACATTGCTGATCCCTCTTCCGAGATCTCCATCATTAGTGGGCATGTTCTGGCTCCAGCATCTCTTCCAGGTGGGGGTCGTTCACATTCATCAGAGGACGCTTGCTCATCAGCGTCAGGTAGTAAGTGCCCCACAGTCCAATCATCGCGACCGGAACCGTGATGTACGCCAGGATGCCGAAGCCCGGCCCAAGGTGCAGGTTGCCGGCGGCGTCCTTGAAGTTCGGCTCGATCAACCAGAACAGGTCAACCAGCCGCGCGAAGATCATGAAGGTGCAAAGCGCCTTCATCCGGCTCTTGCTCCGCTTCAAATCGCGCGAAAGCAGCAGGCAGAACGGGATCAGCCAGTGGCATATAAAGTCCAGTGAGCAGATCGTCCACCAGCCGCCGTGGATGCGGTTCAGGTACCAGGGAATCTCGTCCGGCACGTTGCCTGACCAGATGATCAGGAACTCCGCAAACGACAGATAAATGTTCAGCATCGTGAACGCAAATGCCAGCTTGCCAAGATCGTGCTGCTCGGTTGTGCGCAGGAGCGTCTTCATCGGCTCAAACCTCGAGAGCAGGACAACGGTCAAAATACCGAGCGCGAGCACCGCATATCCTTGTCCCACCAGGAACTGGAAGCCCCAGATCGAGGAGTACCAGGTCACATCGAGCGACATGATCCAGAGGATCGCACCGTCGGTCAGCAGGATCACGTAGATAAGGATGCCGATGCCGCAGAGGTTCTCAAACTTCGTTCGCCACCTCTCGAAGCTGGCTTCGGTCCCGCGCGCCGGGTCTGCGTCACGCTCCATCGACCAGCGGCGAAGGGTGAAGACTAGGAAGAGCAGCACGGCAAAGATGATGCAGGTCTGTGCGATGGCGGCTGACGGGCTCAGCATGGTGTGCTTGGCATTCGCCGTCAGCGCCTGCTCGAGCGACATCTGGTGGTTCTTCACAGCCTGCAGCGTCTTCTGTGGCGTGTCGTAGAGAGCCCATTGGTACAGGTTCTTCATCCCCAGGCCTACCGGGATAATCATCAGTGCGACCAGCGGCATCGTTCCCGCCATCGCCTCCAGCGGACGTCGCAGCAGCAGTCCCCACTTACCACCCGAGACATACTGCAGCATCAGCAGCACAAGGCCGCCGCCGGCGAAGCCGAAGCAGGTCATGTAGCCCATCAGGTACGCGCGAAGCAGGTGGGTGCGTCCGTCATCGGTCCACGCGAAGAGCAGCGCGGAGAGAATCGTGAACGCCACGCCGACGATCAGCGACCGCGTCCGCCAAACCGAGATCACTTCCGGCGAGTTCAGCGTATCCGGAAGCACGCGAGGGCCATGGTGCGCTGCAAGCTGATGGGAGCCGTGTTGTTCGTGTCCAGATGCCATTCGTTTCAAACCTTCTCGCTCGGTCTTATGTGCCGTTCAGTCTCAGTTCAGTAGCAGGTTAGGGCGTCTTTGGCGAAGCCGGGTTCTGCATCGGTGCGGCCGGGTTGTTCCTTGTGCCGCCCATACTTGGAGGAGCTGCGGAGTTCGGCGCAGCGCCGTTGCCGGGTAGAACGTAATCTTCATTGCTCGGCGTTCCGTACACTGCAGTGGACGGCAGGCCCCATTCGGTGGCGAAAGCGGGGGCAAACCCCTCGCGCTCTTCGATGTCCGTCAGCGGCTCAACATGCCCGCCATTGGCTACGTCCGATGCGTTCGCATTCTGGCTCAACTGCAGCGCACGAATGTAAGCCGAAATCGCCCAGCGGTCCGCCACCGTCACCTGCGACGAGTAGTCCGGCATTGCTCCATAACCGTTGCTGATCACGTTGAAGAAGTGCCCCAGCGGAGCAGCCAGGAGGCGTGCGGTGTGGAAGTTTCCGGCCGGATGATACCCACGCTCGACGATCATGCCCGCTCCGTTGCCCACCCTCGAGTGGCAGGGCGTGCAATAGATGTTGTAGCGCTCCTGCCCCTTCTCAAGCACCTGCAGGGTCACCGGGAAGGGAAGCGAGTCGCCCTCCTTGCCATTGTTCATGCCGGTGTAGAAGTAGCTGTCCTGGTGCAGTTGCGTCCGGGCCACCGTGTTCTCCACCTGCGGGCGCGCCGAGCGGCCGTCCGCATAGAAATCGGTGCCGCGCTGCGGGATGAACTTTGGCTGGTTATGCATATCCTGGCGGCAGCCGGTGGCGAAGGCGATCGCCAGGGTGCCAGTCAGAAGTCCAGCTCTGCGAAGTTGCGCTTGCATTTTAATGGTCCACCTCCACCACGGAGACCGCGGGGAACTGTTCAAGGAACGCCCGCGTCTCGCCCAGCGAGAACTGCGGGTCGGAGGCTTCCAGGCACAGGAAGAACTTGTCTGTCGTCGCGCCATTGCGGAAGTTTGGCGCGTTGAACACGGGATGATAGAGCTGCGGCAGGCCGTTCAATCCAAGCATTCCCAGACCCGCCGAAAATCCAGCAAACAAAATTGTCCACTCATAGGCCGGAATAATGAACGCCGGCCACGAGAACAGCGGCCGACCGGCAATGTTCAGCGGATAGGCCCATACGTTGATCCACGTCTGCATCAGGTAGCAGGTGGTCACACCCATCAATCCGCCCAGCAGGCAGACCAGCGGCACCCGCGTCTTGTGGAAGTGCAGCGCCTCCGCGGCTTCTTCCACCGGATAGGGCGTGTAGCACTCCATCCTGCGATATCCAGCCTGGCGCGCCTGTTCGGTCGCGTGGACCAGATCGCTCGGCGTATTAAACTCTGCGAGCAGCCCGTAAACTCCCTCATAGACTGGCATTAGACGGTCTCCTCAATTACGGTCTCGGAGTTCGAGCCGCCACGCCGCACCTTGGTCTGCGGCAGCATCATCTTGATCTCGTTCATCGGGATCATGGGCAGGAAACGAACGAACAGGAAGAACAGGAACGTGAACAGCCCCATCGTTCCCACATAAATCATGTAGTCCCACTTGGTTGCCTTGTACGTGCCCCAGCTTGAAGGCAGGTAGTCGCGATAAAGGCTCGTTACAACGATGACGAATCGCTCAAACCACATGCCGGTGTTGATCACAAATGACAGCAGGAAGAGGTAGGTGACGTTGACCCGCAGCTTGCGTACCCAGAGAGTCGTCAGCGGAATCGCAATGTTCGTCAAGATCAGGATCCAGTAGCCCCAGCCCATCGGCCCGAACATACGGTTCCACATCATGAAGAACTCCCAGTGGCTGGCCGAGTACCACGACATGAAGACCTCCATGCCGTACCCGTAAGCCACAATCAGCCCAGTCCCCAGCATGACCTTGGCCATGTTGTCGAGATGCCGCAGCGTCACCAGATCTTCGAGGTGGTAGAACTTCCGGATCGGAATGGCCAGCGTAATGACCATTGCAAAGCCCGAATAGATAGCGCCGGCGACGAAGTACGGCGGGAAGATCGTCGTATGCCATCCAGCCAGCGCCGCCACCGCGAAGTCGAAGCTGATGACCGTGTGCACCGAAAGCACCAGCGGCGTTGAAAGGCCTGCCAATAACAGGGAAGCCGATTCATACCGGATCCAGTGCCGCGTCGAGCCGCGCCAGCCCAGCGAAAGCACGCCGTAGAACGCCTTGGCCAGCGGCATCGTCGCCCGGTCGCGCAGCGTCCCGAAGTCCGGGATCATGCCGACGTACCAGAACAGGATCGAGATGCTTGCGTATGTCGAAACCGCGAACACGTCCCAGGCCAGCGGCGAACGGAACTGCGGCCACACGTTCATCGTGTTCGGATAGGGGAAGAGCCAGTACGCCAGCCACGGTCGGCCAACGTGGATCAGCGGGAACGTACCCGCGCAGACGACGGCGAAGATCGTCATCGCCTCGGCAAACCGGTTGATCGAGTTGCGCCATGTCTGCTTGAACAGCAGCAGGATCGCCGAGATCAGCGTCCCGGCGTGGCCGATACCGATCCACCAGACGAAGTTGATGATCGCGAATCCCCACGCGCCCGGAATCGTCACACCCCAGATGCCGATGCCCTTGAGGAACAGCCAGGTGATGCCGATGATCACGCCCTGCGCCACCGCCGCGCCAACGATCAGGCCGAAGAACCAGCCCAGCGGCGTGTTCGACGTCAGCACAATGCCCGCAATCTTCTGCGTTACCGACTTGAAGTTATGGCCCGGCGCGACGACCGCGTACTCGCCGGTACGCGGATCGATCATGGGGTCGACGATTGGATTCTTCGTAGCCATTTATGCCAGCTCCGGATTCGGGTTGATGACGCCAGCCGTGTACGTCGTGCGTGGACGGAAGTTCAGGTCGGAGAGCACCGGATAATCGCGCTCTTCAGCCTTCGCCCGGGCGACCTTGCTGTTGGGATCGTTGATGTTTCCAAAGGTGATAGCCGAGGTCGGGCAGGCCTGCTGGCAGGCCGTGATGATGTCGCCATCGCGGATCTCGCGATTTTCCTTGTCTGCCTCGATCTTTGCGGCCTCGATGCGCTGGACGCAGTAGCTGCACTTCTCCATCACGCCGCGCGAACGGACCGACACATCCGGGTTGCGCATGAACTTCAGGCTCTCCGTGTCGTAGTCCGAGTACAGCAGGAAGTTGAACCGGCGAACCTTGTATGGGCAGTTGTTCGAGCAGTAACGTGTTCCCACACACCGGTTATAGACCATTGTGTTCAGGCCTTCGGGCGTATGCACCGTCGCGCCGACGGGGCAGACCTGCTCGCAACCCGCGTTCTCGCAATGCTGGCAGGCCATTGGCTGGAAGTGCGCCTTCGGAGCGTGAAGGTCCCCCTCGAAGTAGGTGTCGATGCGGATCCACTGCATGTTGCGGCCGACCTTCACCTGCTCACGGCCCACGACAGCGATGTTGTTCTCCGCGTAGCAGCTTACGACGCAGGCGTTGCAGCCAATGCAGGAGTTCAGGTCGATCGCCATGCCCCACGCGTTCTGGATCTTGCGCGACGAAGGATCGGTCTTCTTGTAGTTCCAGTTGTTCGGGAAGAAGGTGTCGTCATGGCCTGGCGTCTCGCCCTGAGGGGAGTAGCCAACCTTGTCGATCAACGCGCCGGACGCGCCATCCTCATGCGCGAAGTTCGGATTCTTCTTTACCTCGTCGAGCGTCGCGTAGCGGATAATCGCCCGCTCCATCGCTTCATGTCCGGCAAGGGAGTAGGTGCCCTGCTTGTCCGTAAGCGGCTTCTCAAGATCGTGCTGCGCAAACGCTCCGCGATGCTCGGTGTTGTGGACCTTGGTGACGCAAAGATCGTATGTGCCCGAAACCTTCTTCGCGGTCGCGCCCGCTGCATAGAGCGGCATGTCGGCCGTCCGCAGCTTGTACGCATCAAAGCCGACGCCAGCGCCGACTCGGCCAGCCTCAACACGCCGTCCAAACCCGAGATGCACCGTGATCACGCCATCCGGATGACCCGGGACCATGAACACCGGCGCCGTAACCTTATGGCCGTTCAGTTCAATCTCGATCAGGTCGGTCTCTTCCGTCTTCAGATCGGCCATCGTCGCCATGCTCATCATGGCGGCGTTGTCCCAGCTCATGCTGGTCACCTGCTTGGAAAGTTCCTGTAGCCAGCCCACGTTGGCGAAGCGGCCGTCGTACAACGAGGAATCTGGCCGGAACGAAAGCTCATAGCCGGTACCCGAGACAGGCGCAGAGGATGCGGTCAGCGCAGCCTTCGGCGACGCCGGCTTCGGCGTGAACGCCGTGCCATCAACCCAGCCATCATGCAGCGCCTTACGCCAGCCTTCGGCAAAGTCGCCTTTGATGTAAGTCTTGGCATTTGCCGAGACCACGTCATAGCCGGATGACTGCGGATCATCGAGAAGCGCCTGAAATACGTCATGCGAAGTCTTGCCGTCATACAGCGGCGCGATCATCGGCTGAATAATCGAGATCGTGCCGTCATACGCGCGCGCATCCGACCAGCTCTCCAAAAAGTGCGCCGAGTTGATGTGATACGTCGAGAAGAAGCCGGTCTCGTCGCGATGCGTTCCAAGGTGCGCCGATGTCGGCACTTTTTCAAACGCCGCTGCAAAGTTCAGATCAGCCGGTGCTGAATAGAAGGGATTGACCCCCATGATGACGAGCCATGAGACCTTGCCCGCATCCATGTCGGAGACCAGCGCCTTGAAGTCCGCAAGCTGCTCGGAGGGCAACGGATTCACCGTCTCGGTATAAACCACCGTCTTGCCAACTGCACCAATTGCCGCATTCAGCGCGTAAGCGGCAGCATGGACCGCAGCGGGTGCCTGCTCGCCAGGAATGACGACAGCCTTGCCGGAGTTCGCCTTCAAGTCCGCAAGCAGCGCCGTCATGAACTTCTGCGCGTCAGGATTGCTTACCGCGGGAGCCGAACCGCCCGCTAATCCCGTGGCGAAGCTGACCAGATCGCTCGGCTTCAATCCCAGCCGATGCTCCGCCTTGAACCCCGTAACCGTCGGCATCGTCTCGACGACATACAGCCGGTTCGGCGTCTTGCCCGCTTCGTACCGATGCCGCTCCGCATAAGCCGCTGCAAGCGGCAGAAACCCAGGATGCGCGATACCGCCCAGGAAATCCGCATCGAGCGAGAGGATGATGTCTGCCTCTTCCAGCTTGTATTGCGCGTCCATGTACTCGCCAAACGCAGCCTTCGAAGCCGCGCGCGAAGAATCCTGGTTCACCGGCTCCCACTGCACCAGCTTTGCCTGCGGATACTTCTGCTGCACCTGCTTCCATTGCACGGCGAGCGTTGGGGAGGTAATCGTCTCCGACAGGAAGTAGATGCCCTGTCCACCCTGCGCCTGCTTCGCCGCCGTCGCAAAATCGTTCTGAAACTTACCCCAGCTTGAACTCTCGCCGCGGTACATCACATGCTGTGAGCGGTCGGGGTCGTACATGCCCAGCAGCGTGGCCTGCGTAATTGCGTCAGACTTGCCTTTTGAAACGGGGTGCTCAGGGTTCCCCTCAAGCTTGATTGGGCGAAACGCGTCGGTCTTTACCAAGACCGGGATCGCGCCGGTCGGAAAGGGATGCGCCGTCGCAAACAGCATGGAAGTGCCAAGGACCAGGTCCTCCGGCTGCTTCACGTAGGGATAGATCGGCTCGTCCGGCTGCTTTGTGCAACCTGCAAGCCCGGCCAGCGCAAAGGATGCGCCCATTACCTTTAGAAATCCGCGGCGGCTTACCGGGTCGACCCACTCGTTGCTGGCGCCCATCGACTGACGGGGAAACTCCTCCGCCATCATCTCGTGGAACGATTCAGTCTCAGCCAGCGAGTCGAGGTCCTTCCAGAACCGCCGACCTGTCTTGCCATCCAGCTTGGCCTGGACCTGAGCTAGCGTCAGCTTTGCCGGACCAATCTTGGTCACTACAACCGGAGCCGAAATTTTGCTTGTCTCTTCCATCGCCTCTTCCGTACCAAACGCCTTGTTCTCAGGTTCTGCTATGTTCGCGTTTTTCATCGGTGACACGTCTCGCAGCTGGAAAGCTGTTCCGGGGTGCGAATGTGGTACTGTTCGGTCAAATACTTGCCCATCGCGGCTTGGCTCGTGAACTTCTTGTAGTTCGCGGGCATCGTCATCGCGCCCATGGGAGCGCCATCGCTATACGTCTTGCCCTCGCCCCCCGTCGACGGGTGAGGATTCGACATTGTTCCTGACTGACTCTGGTTCCCTGACGCATCCGCTGCGCCATTTTGAAGCATTGCAACCTCAGGATTGCCGCCCGTCGGATCCTTGGTTGTGCAGTTCACGTTCTGCGCCGTTGGCCTGTCGGTTGCATTATCCGCGCACCACACTGGCTTGTCGCTTGAAGGTCCGGCCCATGCCATGTTGTAGATCTCGCTGGTCGGCCGCAGGTTCACGCCCGGGTTGCGATGGCAGTTCAGGCACCACTCCATCTGCAGCGTGTTCTGCTGGTACATCAACGGCATCTCGTCCACGCGGCCATGGCAGCTCGCGCAGCCGATGCCTTTATTCACGTGAACCGAATGGTTGAAATAAACGTAATCAGGAAGGTCGTGGACTTTAATCCACTGGATCGAAGCTCCCGTCGCCCAACTCTGCCGAACCGGCTCAAGCAGTTGCGCGTTCGTCCAGATCTGCGAGTGGCAATTGATACAGGTCTTCGTAGGAGGAATCCCGGCGTAGCTCGATTTCTCGACCGATGTATGGCAGTACTGGCACTGCAGCCCCAGGCCAACCACGTGGTGCTTGTGGCTGAACGGTACCGGCTGGTCCGGCCGCTGCCCCTGGCGCGTCACCCATGGCGAACGCTGCAGACTGTCCAAAGTGACGCCGAGCGCAATGACGATGACTCCCGTCAGAACCAGGCTGAACCGGGCCAGTGCGTTCGAAGTGCGATCAAAAACTTGCGCCATGAGAGCTTTCCTGCTTCCTCTGCTTTACAGAGCGATTTGAACCTGCATGAGCGAATCTGACTCCGAAAACCCGAAGCCGGCAAGGAGTAACAAATTGCTGATTACTAAGTGGAAGAATCGTTCCCTGAAGACAAAATATAGCAGTAGGGGAAAAAATTCCAACTTGCCTATCTACGACCTAAGGGTCTTATATGAGTAATATCCGATTATCGAAGGCCAGGAGATGGAGTGTGCACTACATCTCGTGCAGAAATGACCAAAGTGTTTGCCTGAACCACAATAATTTTCCATTTTGAAACGCGGGTGACGATTTGGCTGCGCCTGCAGAATTTTTCTCCGCGTTCGATGTTCGACCGGCAGGCAGTTGCAGCTTAGACCTTGAAATCTGTCCTCTTTCCGGTGAACTTACACCAACGTACAGCAATCTGTCTTGCTGCTTGAGGTCTCGATGTTCATTTTTGGAAGTCTATTTCCTGTACCTTCAAAATCATGCCTCGCCCGCGCCTGAAGCCGCGCTCACCCAGCTACGATATCGCCCTGGCGCTCCAGGAGCTCTCCTCCGCCGACCCTAAACTGGGCCGCCTGATCGCCCTTGTTGGCCCGTTCACCATGAAGCTCGCAAGCGCGCAGTCGCCCTTCGAAGCTCTGCTCGAATCCATCATCTACCAGCAGCTTCACGGAAAGGCCGCCGCAGCCATCCATGCCCGCCTCATCGCGAGCTTCGCTGCCGTCGCGGGCGGGGCGCATCCCGACCCGCAACACATCCTCGATTGCCCCAACGAGCAGCTTCGCGCCGCCGGCCTCTCGCACAACAAGGCCCTCGCCGTCCGCGATCTCGCCGCCAGAACCATCGACGGCACCGTCCCCACCCTTGCCCGAATCCGCCGCATGTCGGACGAAGCCATCATCGAACACCTGACTGAAGTCCGCGGCATCGGCCGCTGGACCGTGGAAATGATGCTTATCTTCCGTCTTGGACGCCCTGACATCCTTCCCGTCGACGATTACGGCGTCCGCAAGGGCTTTGCTCTGACCTTCACCGGCCTCAAACCCGGCCAGAAGGTCACCCCCGGCGCTCTCCCAAAGGCCGACGTGATGCGGAAGCGCGCCCGGAAGTGGCAGCCCTGGTGCTCGGTCGCAAGCTGGTATCTCTGGCGCGCCTGCGACCTCGCTGCCCCCAAAGCAGCATCCAAGAAAACATCCCCATCCCTGTAAGCTGTTACGGACAGGTCGCGCGGGTGTCCTAGCGACGCGAAATCAGCGGCACCCTTTCCCCTGGCGTGAACTCGCCGCCACAACTCAGGAGATTCAGCAAGTATGGCCAAATCGATCACCTCTCAAAGATCACCCAGGACCTCTCGCAGCTCGCGGGCCGCACTGCCTCTCGCCCCCGACGGTTCCCTGCGCTACATCTGCGTGCATGGCCACTTCTACCAGCCGCCCCGCGAGAACCCATGGCTCGAGACCGTCGAAGTCCAGGACTCCGCCGCACCCTACCACGACTGGAACGACCGCATCACCGCGGAGTGCTACGCCCCCAACGGCGCCTCCCGCATCACCGACATCGAAAACCGCATCGTCCGCATCGTCAACAACTACAGCCGCATGAGCTTCAACTTTGGCCCCACCTTGCTGAGCTGGCTGGCCGACAACGCTCCCCGCGCCTATCGGATGATCCTCGACGCCGACGCCGCCAGCGCGCAGCGCTTCAGCGGCCACGGATCGGCCATGGCGCAGGTCTACAACCACATCATCATGCCGCTCGCCAGCCGCCGTGACGCCATCACCCAGATCCGTTGGGGCATCGCCGACTTCGAGTCGCGCTTCGGCCGCAAGCCCGAAGGCATGTGGCTCGCCGAAACCGCAGTCAACCGCGAAGTCCTCGACCTGATGGCCCAGGAAGGCATCAAGTTCACCGTGCTTGCGCCAGTCCAGTGCGCCCGCGTCCGCCGTATCCCGACGCGAGCCAAAGCCGCGCCGTCTGCCGGGCCCCTCGTGGGATCTGCTGCTGATGTCGCCACATCCAATCCCGCCGCACTCGACCTAGATCCCGGTCCCCAGCCCGTTCCCGGCGACTGGATCGGCTGCCCCGATGCGACCGTCGACCCAACCCAGCCCTACCTCGTAAACCTCGACGAAGACCGCGCCATCAATGTCTTTTTCTACAACGGCCCTGGTTCCCGTGCCATCGCCTTCGAAGGTCTGCTTAACAGCGGCGAAACCTTTGGCCGTCGCCTCCTTGAAGGCTTCCACCCCGCTTCGAACGACACTCCCGAGCGCGCCCAACTCTCCCACGTCGCCACCGACGGCGAAAGCTACGGTCACCACCACAAGCACGGCGAGATGGCGCTCTCCTACGCCCTGCAATGGATCGAAGAACAAGGCCACGCACAGCTCACCAACTACGGCGAGTTCCTCGAAAAGTTCCCACCGGTCTGGGAGGCCGAGGTCGCCGAAGACACCTCCTGGAGCTGCGTCCACGGGGTCGAACGCTGGCGTTCCAACTGCGGCTGCAACGGTGGTAAGCAGGGCTGGAACCAGCTCTGGCGCAAGCCTCTCCGCGATGCCCTCGACTACCTCCGCGACGCGACGGCGCCCTTGGCAGAGAAGCTGGCCGAAGGTCTGCTGTTAGACCTCTGGGCCACCCGTGACGCCTACATCGAGGTCGTTCTCGACCGCAGCCCCGCCGCAATGGACCTCTTCCTGGCCCAGCATGCCGCGCGTCCGCTCTCCCTTGAAGAACGCATCACCATCCTCGAGCTTCTCGAGCTCCAACGCCATACCCAGCTCATGTACACCTCCTGCGGTTGGTTCTTCGACGAGATCTCCGGCATCGAAACCGTCCAGATCATCGCCTACGCCGGCCGCGTTCTTCAGCTCGCCGCCGACCTCTTTGGCAACCCCGGCCGGGAGCTCGAACCGCGCTTCCTTGAGATCCTCGCCGAAGCCAAAAGCAACGTGCCCGAGATTGGCGACGGTGCCGAGGTCTACCGCCGCTACGTCACCGACATGAAGATCGGCCTCGAACAGGTGGGGGCCCACTACGCCATCAGCTCCGTCTTCCGCAACTATCCCGAAGACGGCGAACTCTTCTGCTTTGACGTCCATCGTTACGCCCACGAAGTATTCGCCTCCGGCCGCGGCAAGGTCGCCCTTGGCCGCGCCCGCGTCCGCTCCCACATCACCGAGGAGACCGAGGACATCTGCTTCGCCGTCCTCCATCTTGGCGACCAGAACCTCTCCGCCGCCGTCAAGCGCTACGGTCCTGAAGACGAGGCCGGCTTCGAGGCTTTCTCCGACGAAGTCCGCAGCTCCATCCGCCGCGCTAATCTTCCTGACGTCATCCGCCTCATCGACCGCTTCTTCGCGCCCCGCGAACTCGCGTCCTCAGCGTCTGGCGACACAGAAGCGCCGATGACGACGTCTTATTCGCTCACCTCCCTCTTCGCCGACGAGCAGCACCGCATCCTGCGCACCATCCTCAACCAGACCGTCGCCGAGATGGAAGACTCCCTACGCAACATCTACGAAGATCATGCCTCTCTGCTCCACTACCTCACCGAGTCGGGCATGGCGCCGCCGCCCGCCCTCGCCCTCGCTGCCAGCTTCGCACTCAACGCCAGCCTGCGCCGCGCGCTGGAAGCCGACAACTTCGACCCCATCGAGGTGCAATCTCTTCTAAACCGGGCCGAAGGTGATCAGGTAAAGCTGGACACCACCCTCCTCAGCTTCACCGCCGGCCAGCGCATGAAGCGCGCCATGGTGCGGCTGGAGGTCGCAGGCGCCGCCTCCGCCCCATCCGCCGTCGTCCCAAGCCACCCTGCCACCACCCACGCCCTGAACACGGCCATCGTCATTGCTCAGACCTTCGCCGCCATGCCGTTCGAGGTCAACCTTTGGCAGGCGCAAAATATCTGGAACGATCTCCTCCGCCGGAACGAAGGCACCGACCGCCTGCCCGAATCCACTCCCGAGTGGAAGGAAGGCTTCAAGAGACTCGGCCTCGCCCTGAACATTGCGGTCGACCGCCTCGTCGTCGATGAGGGCGTAGCCGCAGTCAGCTAGAGCAAGGCAGCCGGTCCTGAGCAACAACCAGGTCCCGAACGAAGCAAGCAGCTGCTCCCGAACAGCAGGGGCTTGCCCTTTGTTTGTCATTCCTGAAGGGAATCTGCCTTTTCTCTGTTGTCGTTCTCTTTTGTTTGTTCTTCTCGCAGCGAATCTGCGGTTGCAGTCCCCGCGCTCTGTTCTTAGCGCCATTCACGCATAAGCCCAGGTTCCTCACAAGCGAAGAGGTCTGCAAGCGCCGCCTGCAGACCTCCCCATCCTCGTCTCCGATCAGCCTAATTCACGGTCACTGTTACCGCTGCCGTCTGAGCGGTTCCCGAAGCCGGTGTCGCCGTGACCGTAACCGTATACGCCCCTGTCGTCGTCCCGCCGCTGGTCGTTGTACCACCACCACCGCTGCCGCCATTATTGCTGCTGCCGCCGCCGCAACCGATTCCAGCCCCCGCAATCATCGCGAAAAGCAACGCCGCAGAGAGGATGCGCAGTGTCCGCACAGCCTTCAGCGCCCGCTTCCCGCGACGCCCACCCGGAATGCCGAAGAACAGCATCGCCGCCAGAGCCAGGCCCCCACCCGCCGTGAAGAGTCCCTTCGCCGGCAGGTGGAACTCGGACGTTGTCTGCGCCGTCGTATTGATGGTTAGAGTAGAAGTCGCCGTGGCCCCCGACAGCATCACCGAAGCAGGGTTGAGCGAACAGGTTGGGATCTCAGTGGCCCCTGCCGGTGTTGCCGTAACGGTGCAGGTCAATCCGACGCTTCCCGCAAAGGGGTTCGTAGCCCCGGGAACCACCGAAATCATCGCCGACCCCGTCCCGCCCTGTGTTGCCACTGTGATCGCACCGCTACTGCTCAAGCTGAACGTGCCCGGAGCAACTACAACCCCGGCCACGGTCACGGCGACAGTCACCGCTGCCGTCGTGGTGCCTGAAGTCCCGGTCACCGTCACCGCGTAAGCTCCTGCCGTAGTCGTCGACAAGGTGCTGAACGTGAGCGTCACCGCCGCCGCAGTTGTGCCTGTGATGACGTCGGAGGCAGCCGCGCAGGTAGGAGTATCTGTCGCTCCGGCCGGCCCAGTAACTGAGCAGGTAAGCGCGACCGTCCCGGTAAACCCATTCACTGGCGTGGCCGTGATCGTCGACGTTCCGGCACCACCTGGCGCAGAGATCGCCACCGCATTGGGGTTCGCCGAGAGCGTAAATCCCGGCGCCGTCGAAACCACGATCAGCGGCGTCACCACCTGCAATCCAATGGTATGGATCAGGTGCCCCGTCGAGTCCGTACCCGTCACCACGACGTTGTACGTTCCCGCCGCCGTGACCCCGCTTGTATTCACAGAAAGTAAGGTCGAGCCGGTTCCTCCATTGGCCAGTGTCACCGAAGGCGAAGCGAGCGAGCACGTCACCCCACCCGAAGCCGTGCACGTAAGGCTGACCGTGCCCGAGAAGCCGCTGTAAGAGTTCAGGTTGAGGATGTCATTCTGCACTCCAGCCGAGATCACGCCAGGCCCAGGCACGTTCACAATCGTTGTCGCCGGGACCAGCGAAAAGTCATTCAACGGATTCGTGACGGTAAAGGTTGCCGCCGACCCGATGTAAGTGTTCGTGTTGGGGAAGTACTGCGCCGTGATCTGGTTGGTTCCCCCAAACAGCGAACCACTCGACAAGCCAATCGAGACTGTCGTCGAACTGCTGCTGCTCGTCGGCAGGGATGCGAAACCGACCGCCTCCTCCGACGCATACAGCACCACGGTTCCTGTCGGCGCGACGCCCCCGCTGGCTGCAGTAACAGTCGCCGTCACCACCACAGCGCTCGTTGGCGAAGTCGTGGTCGCATTTGCAGACGCCGAAATTGCGGTGGCAATCGATCCGGCGCTCCCCACAAAGCTGATCGACCCCGAAGCCGTCGCGGTCGTGTAATTGGCATCAGAAGGCGTGAACGTGAGGGTAAGGTTCGAAGTCCCGGCTTGGCTCGCCGGAAATGCGAAGTATGCCGTGCCTTCGGGCGCGCCGCCTTGTGGATCGATTGAAGGCACAAGTGTCGCAGTAGCCGGCACCCCGGAGGGAGCACCCGTAATGGTGAGCTTGCCTGCTGGCGGAAGCGCCTGCGCGTTCGCATAACTGGATGAGTTTTCCACCTGGACCGCAACGTAGGTCGTCTGGCCACTCACCGCATCACCGTTTGAGTCGGCATTTGTATAGGTGACATAGATGGTCGGCGTGTTCGCCACCACGCTGAACGTAGTGGCCGCCGTAGACGAGCCGGTAAAGCTTTGGTCACCCGAGTACTTCGCTGTGATCGAGTGCGACCCCAGCGCAAACGCCTTGGTAAACTCGGCATCGCCGTCCGCATTAACAACCGCGGTGTTGAGTGCAGTCGTTCCATCTGAAAAAACAACGCTGCCCGTGGGGAGAGACCCTGCCCCGGAGGTGGTTCCCGTCGCCTTTGCACTCAGCGCCGCCACAGCCCCGTAGGAGATCGTGCCGCCCGAAGCGAGCGTTCCTGCCGTGTTCGCCAGTACAGTCGTGTAAAGGGTCAACGCCGTCGTGCTCGCCTCTGGAGTTACGGTCACCTGTACTGGAGCCGAGGTGCTCGGTCCATTCGACCCGTCGCCACTGTAATAGGCGGAGATGGTGTAGGTTCCGCCCGGCAGGAAGTTCACGGTTCCGGAGTAAGCGCCATTGACCACCGGAAACAGCGTCTCGCCTTGCGTGTTCGCGTCGGTGCTGGTCGTCAACAGTCCGACACTGCCCGTTGGGGATGTGCCCGAGACGGTTCCGGAGATCGCCACCGCCGTGCCATGCGCGAAGCTCGTCGGCGAAGCCGTCAGCGTCGTCGTCGAAGTCCCCGTCCTGACGCTCCCCCAGTTTGTCACGAGGTTATTTGCATCCACCGAGCCGAGCCCTGAGGCCAGGTCGTAACCCGTACCCGCGTTGTAGGAGGCTGCGTTTGCCGTAACGCCAATCTCTCCCTCAAGCGATGTGCCGAATCCATTGTCATCGATGCTGTAGGCGGGACTCGCCGTCTGGCAGTCGATCGGTGTGAATACGTCGCCGTTGCTGTCCTCGACCGTGTTCAGGTTGCAGGGCACGGTGTTTGTACCGGCGGTCACGTCGTTGAAGGCGGATGGGAACTGTGCGGCAAGCGGATAGAGCACATAGTTCGCCTGGCCCTGACGCCCATACTTCTGGTTCACCAGTGCCATCATGCCCGCAAACTCGGGGGCGGCGACCGAGGTTCCGCCAACTCCTGAAAATTGCACGAACGTGGCGGGAGTCGCACAGTCTCCGTCCGAAGCGCAGATCGGCGTGTAAGAGCCGTTGGTGCTCAGCGACCCGAAGAGGGATACGTCCGGAAGGTCTCGTGCGCCATCGGCGGGCACTCCCGCCCCGGTCTGCCATGACGGCTTCGGATATGGTCCATAAGCCCCGTTTGCTCCGGCCCCTGCCAGTCCCAGCGTGCTCGCGCCGCCGCCCGCGGCAAAGATCGAAGTCTCGTTGCTATCGCTCTGCGGATAGATGTCCAGGCCAAACTGACTGCTGTTGAACGGCTGTTCCGGAATCTTTGTCTTGAGCGATACAGAAGGCGTATTCGTCGTGGGGCTCGAAAGATTGTTCCAGTAATTTACGAAAGACGCACTGCCGCCGCTGTAATAAAAGTCAGTGCCACCCACGGCAACGTTATACGGGGTAGACGCGATCCCGTTGACCGCCTGTCCATATACGGCGAACTGCTGGGAGTTGTCGTCATCGCACGACGCCGAACCGCTGTCGCCGCTCGACACCATCGCCGTAATTCCCTGCGCCGCTGCCTGCTCCCAGAGGTTGCTCCAGAACGCATTGCCTGTCCCGAGGAAGGCTTCACAATTGCCAAAGCTTAAGCTGATCACCGGCGCAATATTGCTGTAAACCGCCCGCTCCGCAGCCAGCACAAGTCCATCTTCAATCGCGGTGCTGTCTGCGATCACCAGGTTCACCTGCGCATCTGGAGCGACGGCTCCCGCCACTTCGACGTCGAGATAAGCCTCGATCGATGCACCATTGCGCCCGTACGGGCTGTTGTTCCCGTCAATGCCTGGGTCGCTGCCATCGATAATCACCTGCGGCGGATTTACAGGCAGGCCAAAGAGTGCGCGGTAGTTGTTTACCAGGGCGATGTTGATGTTCGCCTCGTTCACGATCGCAATGCTCTGACCCGTTCCGTTTGTTCCCGCCGTATAGAGCGGGTTCAGGTCGTACTGCACCGCGAAGTCAGCGGGTGCGACCAGCAGGCTGTAGTTGCTGCCCGATCCAAAGGTCCAATTCGGCTTTGCTTCATGCGTCGCCGGGTTGTACTGCGCCGTCCCCAGAACATGGGCATGGCTCTTCAAATGAAAGTTGTTCAGCGAAGCAAAGCCGCCGAAGACAGGCGCGAGCGCCGCCGGAATCTCCGGAGCGCCGGCGTTCGCGTAGTGCATCTCTACTCCACCCGCAACGCCCTTCACTTGGTAGCTATGAATCTGGGTGTGAAATGTATCGCGGAACTGCCCCGCCGTTCCTGCAATCTCCAGCGTCTGGCGTCCGGGGTTCAATTTCGTAATGCTGAAACCATGCGACCCCAGCCAGCTCTCCAGCTTGGCGACGTCAGCGTCGGAAGGCCCAAACCGCTTTCCAAAATCCTCCGGCGTCAACCACTTGTGATAGCTTGCCGATCCCTGCGAGTGCATCTCGCCGATTAGCTGCTTCAGCGCCGACTCCTGCGCATCGCTCCGCTTCAACACCACCTGGATGCGGTCCAGCTTCATGCCATCGCTGGCCGCGCCGCGATCGTTCGCTCTGGTCGCCAGCGGATGCATCGTTCCCTGCAAGACAACGCGGTTGGATTCGACGACCGGCTGCGTCAGCCGGTCAGCCGGCGCCCGGTACCCGGTTGTCGAGCTGAAGGCTGTTTGGGCCTTCATCGATCCTGCGAGATTCAGCGCGCCCAGGACGCCAATTGCGAAAGCGAGACAGAAACCAGTAGACCGAAGAGAGCGAAGTGCCTGAGGGAGCATGATCATCCTGTAAACAAAACATCGTGTTCGCGAAGCAGAGATTAAAAAGCCATGCGTCTTCCGCACAGAATGAGTGTCGTCATCAGATTTGAGAGGGTGCTCGGAACACAAGCCTGGCAGTTTCAGCGGGGAGCCGTTCGTAAACCAGTGGGGCCGAGTAACAGTCTTCGACCTCCGCTTCATGCCAGACAGACTAACACCCGGACTCACAAATCTGCACTCTCGGAATTCCAGCCGCGCCTGCGCCATCAAACTATGAGATTTCTACGTAGCTTGGCGAAACCGGAATGCCTTCGCTTCAACCGAGAATGCTCTGCTTCCAGGTAGGCCTGCGATTGAGCCGTGGCACAAAGCGAAAGCGAGGGAACGGGGCTTTTATCCCCGGGTATGCACGCCGGTCCACCCGCCGCAATTGGCATTCCGTACCTGCATCTTCGGGCGTCGCGACTTACCTTCCTGGCTCCGCCACCAGTACGGCAAGCCCGCGCGCCGGGATCCTCACCTCCACCCGCCCATCCTTCATTGCAGGATGCTCAGCGGGCGAGGCCATCCCTGCCTTCCGCAACGCGGCAATCTGCTCCCGTGAAGGCACCGGCGGCCGCCCCATCGCATCGAAGGCTGGAATCGCATTGCCATGCGTCCCATCGACGCGCCACAGCGTCAGTCTGCTTCCCTTTGGGAGATTCTTCAACTCCACCGAAAACGTCTTCTCGCCACTTGCCTCTGCAGGCTCAGACGTGTACTTCGCGCCCTCGCCAATGGGCGGAAGATAATTCCACAACGCCAGCGCGACGCCGCTATTCGCCGTCCTAGTCGCCAATGCAGAGTCACTTGTCAGACTGATCCGCGAATGCCCCAGATGATGCAGCATGGCAAAAGCATGGAACGCCGGCTTCGGAATCCGGTCTTCAGCAATGAGACCAAACCCGCCATAGAAAGGAGTTCGCGGCACCCCCTGCTCCTCGAATACATCTGCGAAGTCCCAGTAACTCATCGACTGGATCATTCCATCGCACTGAGCAATCGTGCTGGCCAGCCACGGCCCGATGAAGTAGCTGTCCGTCACATCCGGTTCATTCGAGTAACTCGCGTTGTACTCGGAAAAGTACAGCGGCATCCGCGGATACGGCGAAGCCAGGATCTCCTTATGAACCTTCGCCACCGCGAGCGGCACCATCTTGTCACGTGGGATCTTGTCGTTCGTATGCAGCACATTCACGTTGTCGTCGTTGCCGTAGACATGCGTTGAAGCAAAGTCCACAGGCACGTTGTTGTCATGGCAGTGCTTCAGGAACTCGCCCACCCACGCAGCCTGCGCCGTCGCCGGTCCACCCACCCGAATCCGAGCATTCACCGCCTTCAACGCGCGGGCCGTATGGTCGTAGAGCTCCCAGTAACTCGCCTGCTTCGGCTTGCCATCCCAGAAGTCGAGATTTGGCTCGTTCCACACTTCAAAGTTCCAGGTTGCAACCTCTTCGATCCCATACCGCGCAACAACATGCTTTGCAAAAGCCGTCATCATCGCGTCCCACTGCGCATAGTCCTTCGGCGGCGAGACATTGGGGTGATACCAGAACACGTGCAGATCGTTTGGATCAGCCGCCAGCCCCTTCGGCATAAAGCTCAGCTCGACAAACGGCCGCACATGATGCTCGAGAAGCCCGTCGTAAATCGCATCCACATAAGAGAAGTTGTAGATGCCCTCCGTCTCGACGTTCTCGGTCGCCTGCCCGGGGTTCGTATACTTCCGGGCCGGGTCGTAAACTCCCACCTCGTCGTTGAAGATCCCATGGAACCGCACCGACTGAAACTCAGTCGCCTCATGCACCGCGTCGAGGTCCTTGCGGTACTCATCGCGCAGCGAAAGGATCGCCCGACCCGACCCGAATGTCTGCTCCCAGAAGTGCGGAAAAGGTGTCGTCGCCCCCTTCGCATCGACGCTGATCGTCACCGGCGATGCCTGCGCCAGCGCTGCATGCCCGGAAGCGAAGACCATCCCTAAACTGATCACACCACCACACCACACTTCGCGAACGAGTCTCATCCCATCTCCAAACTTGTTCCAGCCATACTTCGTTGCTGACTATACGATGCAACACTTCAGACTGGCCACTGAGAAAGTCCACCCAACAATCCTTGGTTCCCCACATTTCGCTTCTGAAACGTGGGAACTTAGACATCACTTGCCGATGCAAAAACTTCCAAAGATCAAATTTAGAATCTCCTCCGTCTGCGTCGTACCGGTCAATCCATCGAGCGCATGCAGGCACTCATGCAGATCGAGCAGCAGCATCTCATGCGGCACCGCCGCCTGCATTCCCGCCTGCGCCGACCCTACCGCCTGAAGCGCCGCCACAATTGCTTCGTGCTGCCGCAGGTTCGTCACCGGCACGGTCTCGGCCGAAACCGGCACCGCCTGCAGCGTATCCAGAATGGCCCTTTGAAGCTCCCCAACCCCCGCGCCGCTCGTGGCCGAAGTGCGCACGTATTCCCCACTCAACCGCGCCACCGGCTCATCTACCAAATCAACCTTGTTCACCACGAGAATCAGCTTGCGCCCCTGCGCGTTCTCCATTGCCCGAAGGTCTTCGTCATGCAGCGCCTCATCCGCCGCGATCACCAGCAGCACGACGTCGGCCTCAGCCATCGCCTCACGCGACTTCGCAATCCCAAACGACTCCGCCTCGTCCGCCGTTGCGCGAAGCCCCGCCGTATCGACCAGTTCAACCGGAATCCCCGCAATCTCCAGCCGCTCCGACACCGGATCGCGCGTTGTCCCTGGCTGCGCGGTCACAATCGCCCGGTCCCGTCCAATCAGCCGGTTGAACAGCGACGACTTTCCCGCATTCGGCCTTCCCACAATCGCCAGCCGGAACCCCTCACGCAGCACCCGTCCGTAAGCAAAGCTTTCTTCCAGCGCCCGCAACGGAGCCGCAATCTCCTGCATCCGGCTTGCAATTTCGGCATCCTCCATCAGGTCGAGATCGTCTTCCACAAAATCCACGCCGGCCTCAAGCGCCGCGATCAACTCGATCAACCTCCGCTTCACCGGCTGCACCTGCAGCGACAGCCCGCCCCCAAGCTGCTGCGCCGCCACCCGAGCCTGCTGCAGCGTTGTCGCCGCAATCAGGCTGTGCACCGCCTCCGCCTGCGTCAAATCCAGCCGCCCCGCCAAAAACGCCCGCTGCGTAAACTCCCCCGGCTCCGCCAGCCGAGCTCCCGCATCCACGCACCGCCGCAAAAGATAGTCGAGCAACACCGGAGCCCCATGCGCCGCGATCTCAACCACATCTTCCGACGTGTATGAGTTCGGCGCGGCGAAGAACGTGACGAGCGCCTCATCCAGCGCAACCTCCGAGCCAGCTTCCAAAACCCGCGCAAACCGGGCCTGCCCCGCCTGCAACGGACGTTTCAGACGCAGCAGCGGCTCCGCGATGCTCTTCGCCTCCGGCCCCGAAAGCCGCACAATCCCGATCCCGCCGCGCCCGGGCGGCGTCGAGATCGCCACAATCGTATCCTCGCCGAAGCTCGCCGATCTCATCACTTCAGCTTAGTTCAGGCAAGAAAGCTCGGTGCCCATCACCATCGAATCCTTCCGCAAGGCGGAAGGATTCGCTTTTCGCTCGCCACCGCCCCCGACACAATCTGCCATCACGCTCGCCGCGACCGGAACAACACCGGCGAGAACGTGACCAGAAAAGCCACACATAAGGTCACCGCCAAAGCACCGTTCGTGTGCGCGACCGAGAAAACGCTCCACGATACCAAAATCCAGAAGGCCATGTTCGCCGAGGCCGCAAGGTACACCCAGTCCGAAAACTTGTGCTGGTCCTGCACGAAATCCATCTGGCTCAGCGAACGGTAGACAGCATCCGGCTTGAGCGACAGCCGCAGCATCACGACCGGCAGAAGATTGACGCAAAGAACAATCGCTGTCCAGACCACCGGCGCGTATACCTGCGGATAGCGCGGCACCAGCCACCACGTGATCGAGATGGTAAGCAGGATGTTTGCCGTGGCCCCCGCGTTGACGAGCGCAGGGAAGTGGGCCATGTCCGAAAGCCTGTTCATCTCATTCAATTTTTTATCGCCTGCGTACATGGGCATCGACCTCTCAACTTCGCTCGGTGTGGGAGAAGTCTACAGTGGACATATGGACGAGATGAAAACCGAGTCGGTGTGGGATTACCCGCGGCCGCCGCGACTCGAAAAGAGTGCGCGCCGGATCAGGATCCTTCATGCCGGAGTGACGATTGCCGATACTGCACGATCGTTCCGAATCCTCGAAACAAGTCATCCCCCCGTCTATTACATTCCGCAAACGGATCTCGCCATGGAATTTCTGCGCCCCTCTGCGCGGCGAGAGAGTTTTTGCGAGTTCAAAGGTCTCGCTTCGTACTGGTCGCTGGATATAGACAATCAGCGAGTTGAGGATCTCGCGTGGAGCTATGCCCGGCCTTCGGAGACCTATGCGGCGCTGAAAGAACATCTAGCCTTCTACGCAAATCGTGTGGACGAGTGCTGGGTCGATGGCGAAAGAGTGACACCGCAACCGGGAGACTTCTACGGCGGATGGATCACGTCACACGTCCAGGGGCCCTTCAAAGGCGCTCCCGGCACCATGGGCTGGTAACAGGTAAGCAGTATCCGCAGAAATAATAGAGATTGGCCACCCTCCTGAGCGGCGTGGCGCCTGACAAAAGCCGTCTTTCTGGGGCGAAGACGTTACCCGAAGAGCAGCCGTCATTCTGAGCGAAGCGAAGCATCCCTTCTTTCGCCTTTGCTTCTGCTCGTCCTTTCGCTAAACTCGCAGGGAATCAGCCGCTACGTTCCATTCACTTGACTAGCTCGCCGAGGTCCATCTTTGTACGGACTCATCGTAAAACTCACCTCCGCCCCCGGGCGCCGCAACGAACTCATCCAGATGATGGGCGGCGACGATTCACACACCGTCCCCGGCTGCCTCAGCTTCATCGTTGGCGAAGATGCAGCCGACGAAGACGTACTCTGGATCACCGAAGTGTGGGAGAGCAAAGCGCACCATGAAGCGTCGCTGGCCGCCCCGCCGGCGAGGAAAAACTTCGAAGACGCCGACACCCTCATCGTCGGCTTCGAAAAGATCGCCACTACCGCTCCCGTAAGGAAATCCAGCCACCCCATGCACGGCGAAGTTTAGCTTTCGAACGCTACTCCGCAGACGGCACCGCCGCCCGCGAACGCATCAACGTTCGGTTGCGGCGCATCAGCACGACGAGCCCTCGCCGGATATAGTGCGCAAGCAGCGGCAGCGCGATCGCCGCCACAAGTCCCCACACGATCAAGGCATGCCACTCCCACTGCCAGATATCGCGAAAGAGCCGCAGCGGATGGTGACTCAGGTGCTCAAGCTGTTTGCGGTTTAGCGGAAGCCGATGCGTATGAAAGAGATGAACACCCAACTGAATGAAGGGAACAAAAAGGACCAGATGAAGTGGCGCCACCACATGGTTCCCAATCTGCGACGCGATCTGATTGAGCCCGAAGATCCACGCCAGCATGACCACCAGCACCGTCGTGACTCCCACAGAGGGGTTGATGCCAATCACCATGCCCAGCGCCAGGCTCCAGGCCAGGCGGCGAGGCGTAACACCGCCGCGCATCTGACGCAGCAGAGGACGCAGCACGCGGCACCGGCAGAACTCGCGAATGGATTCAGGAACAGGCACACTTAGATGGATGAGTCGCAGCCGGTCTTTGGTTGTGAAGAGTCTTGTTGCGCGTAGCCGCTACGGATTTTCTTCAGGCTGACTGCTGATCGAAGAGAGCCTGCACCTTCCCGACCCGGCACCCTGGCCAAACGCGGCCCTGACCCGCAGGACATGCCGTTTCTTGCCCTCGCTTACATAGCCGGGGCTTGGCTGGTGAACGGCAACCTCAAGAGTTTACGGCAACGATGAGGATTGGGTGACGGTCATTTTCCCTGCGGAATACCTGGAGCGGCTGGGAAAACGAGATTCTAGGAAGGTTTTGAGACCAGGCGCTGCTTGGCGGCGAAGCTGTTTGGAGCCGATTGTGATCTCGATGAATGACTCTCTCCGCCCTTGACCAAAGGCATGCCATGGTTGGGCACCGAGTGTCTACAGATTCTGTTGTCGCAGTTATCTGGCAGGATTCCCCGCGGGCCTGGAAGATGGCGCCTGCCTTGCTAGAATGTTGCCGTATGCGAGACTCGGCTTTTAGGGTCAGACAGAAGACATCACCGTCCTTGAAGGACTGCGAGGAGGCTCAGCATGTCACATCACTTCGACACCAAACTCGCAAAAGAAGATCCAAGCCTCAATGTCTGCGACTTTTACCTCTTCGAGGGCGCTTCCAACACAACTGTAATGGCAATGACTGTTAATCCGGATTTAGGTCTGTCCGCTTCAGATGTGCTTCACCCCGAAGGAATCTATGCATTCCGTTTTGACCTTGATGGCGACGCGCGCGAGGAAGTGACCTTCAAGCTGCGGTTTGGCGAACCTCATCATCGCGATAGCGACGAGCACACGCACATTCAAACATTCCAGGTACGCAGGTCGACCGGCGAAGAAGCTCTCAGCGGGATTGAAGGCAAACTGCTGGTTGAAGGCGAAACCGGAAGGGTGAATGCCAGCTCGAATGTTAGCGTGTTCGTTGGCACGGCGCCAGAGTTGTTCGCTGGCGACGCATTCGCACTTCACACATTTCTAGTGGGGTTTTACAAAGACCACCGTTTCGATGAAGACGCCTTCCTGCATCGGCAGAACTTCTTCGCGAATCGGAACCTCACGGCTATCGTTCTCGAGGTTCCGAACCATCTGATCGGAACGGGAAAAGTTCACGCCTGGGCAACGATCGCTCTCTTTGGACATGCGCCTGAGATGCGGGTTTCGCGTTGGGGCCTTCCTCTTATCACGCACCTCTTCTTCAACGATCCGAACGATCAGGATGTAAAGGAACATTTCAACACATCCGTTCCCTCAGAAGATGTGGAGCACTTCTCCAAACCGATTGCGGAGTTTACGGAGAAGATGACGACATATGCGGGTTCCGTTGAAGACCCTTCAGATTACGTGAAGCAGATCGTCGCTCGACTGTGCCCCGTCACACTCCCTTACGAATTGGGAACACGCGCTGTGTTCAGCCGGGAGGTTTTCAATGGGCGACCTCTGACCGACGATGCAATGGATGTGATGTTGACTCTAGCGTCCAACAAGCCGCTCGCCGACGGAGTCGCTCCCGAGCTGACGCGCATCCGCAAAGAATTTCCCTACTATGGAGATCCGTACACGCAGACGGAACAGGTTGGAGTGAAGCCAGTACCGCGTCCGGCAAGGAACTGAAGACCGCACGAGAAACCGGCGTTTCTCGCTGTGTTTTGTCGCCAAAATAGGGTCGAGATCAATGTCACACCTGTAACTCCGGAACAACAGCAACACTTCGGCTTTACAGGTTCTGATAATCTTCTCTCCACCCGCAGCCCAACAAAGCTTTCTTAGGAGACGTACCCGCATGACTTTTGTTCGTTCGCTTTCGTGTTTTGGGATAGGCGCTATTGCGCTCACTTCACTGATCGGCACTGCCTCTGCGGCTGAGAAGAAGCCCGAGGCCCCTTCCTACTACGGCCCGCAACCCGCCACCGAAGCCATCGACCTGACCATGTACGCCCGCATCCGCGAAGAAGGCCTGAAGCACTCCCACGTCATGCAATTCGGAGCGGCATTGAACGAAGGCATCGGCCCGCGCCTCACCGGCTCCCCCAACATGGCGAAGGCCAACGCCTGGACGCGCGACACGCTCACGAAGATCGGTCTCGAAAACGCGCACCTCGAAGACTGGGGCGAATTCGGCATGGGCTGGCAGCAGATCAATACCTGGGTCCGCATGGTCTCGCCTGATCCCGAACCGCTCTGGGCGCAGGCTTCGCCCTGGTCTCCCGCCACCAAAGGCGCGGTCAGCGGCGAGGTGGTCTACGTCAATGTGCAGGATGAGAAGGAGCTTGAGAGTTTCAAGGGCAAGCTGGGCGGCAAGATCGTGCTGCTTGGCGCCATGCGCCCCACCCCGGATATCACCGAACCGCTCTTCAAGCGCTACACCGATGCCGAACTGAAAGAGATGGAGACCTACGAGGCAGGCGGCGGCCGCTACGCTCCCGGCTCGCCCGAACTGATGAAGGCGCTGGCTGACCGGGCAAGGCTGACGGCTCTGCGTAAGGCGGCGCTGAAGATGATGAGCGACGAAGGCGTGCTCGCCATCCTTACGCCGAGCCGCGATGGCGGCGAGGGCGGCGGCACGGGCATCATCTTCGACGACAATGGAGCGGATCTCGCCCGCGATGCCCAGAAGAAGGAGAACGCGGTCACAATCCCGAATGCGGTGATGATGATCGAACACTACAACCGGCTGGCGCGGATGTGCGAGGCGCACGTGCCGGTCACGGTGGAGTTGAACATCGAAACCAAGTTCACCGGCGATCACGAGCATGGCTTCGACACAGTCGCGGAGATCCCTGGCACCGATCCGAAGCTGAAAGATCAGGTAGTGATGGTGGGCGGCCATCTCGACAGCTGGATCTCAGGCACAGGCGCGACCGACAACGGCGCGGGCTCCATCGTGGCGATGGAGGCGGTCCGCATTCTGAAAGCCCTCGACATCAAGCCAAAGCGGACCATCCGTATCGCCCTGTGGTCTGGCGAAGAGCAGGGGCTGTTTGGGTCAGTCGGTTATGTGAAGCAGCACTTCGGAACCTTCGCCGAGCCAGCCGAGAAGCAGCCCGACTCGCTGCCCAGTTTCATGCGGCAGAAGGGCAAGTTCGCGCCGACTAAAGAGTGGGAGACGCTCGACGCCTACTACAATCTCGACAACGGTACGGGCAAGGTGCGCGGCGTTTACACGCAGGGGAACTGGGCCATCGCGCCAATCTTCAAGCAGTGGATTGCTCCGCTGGCAGACCTTGGAGTGACGACTATCAGCTATCGCGACACCGGCGGCACGGACCATCTTTCGTACGATGCAGTCGGGCTTCCGGGCTTTCAGTTCATTCAGGACCCGATGGACTACGAGACCCGCACGCACCACTCGGACATGGACACCTATGACCGGCTGCATCCTCTTGACCTGGAGCAGGCCGCGGTGGTCGAGGCGATCTTTCTCTACAACACCAGCGAGCGCGAAGCAATGATGCCGAGGAAGCCATTCCCGCACCCGGAGTTGGAGAAGAAGTTGAGAGCGCCGATCGAAGGCATCTATCCCAACGCGGCGGAACCACCAGCGGAAGCGAAGTAGGTGAAAGCTGTGCAGGCCTCCCTGACTCTCCGAACTTCGGGTATCGTTCAGGGACACTTTCTGCTAGTTTTCTTGCATCGTGATTCGAGAACATTTCTTTGCCCTTTTCGGGCTGCTGGCCGCGCTTCCTGCGGCCAGCCAGCCTATGCATTCCTACTCTGCTGAGCCAGTCGTCATCCGGCACGCCAACACGATCATCGACATGAAGGCGGACGGGACCGGCGAACAGACCGAGACGATGGTTGTCGCTGTGCAATCGGAAGCCGCCGTCAAGCAGTTCAGCGTGGTCAGCACCTACTATGCGAAGCAGTCGCAGCATGCTGAGTTCGTCTATGTGCGTGTCAGGCATCCCGACGGCAGCACGGTCGAGACCGCGCTCGGGGACATGCAGGACCAGGCCGCTCCAGTGACTCAGCAGGCACCGTTCTACAGCGACCTGATGATCAAGCAGCTACCGGTTCGAGGGTTGCGGGTCGGGGACACGCTGGAATGGCAGACGCACAACGTGCGTACCGTCGCGGAGGCTCCCGGCCAGTTCTGGGGCGCGGAAAGCTTCCTTCAGGGGATCGTCCTCGAAGACCAGACCCTCGAACTGCGTGTGCCGTCGAGCGTGAAACTGACGGTGAAGACGAAGGCAACATCGAAGGCGCAGCTCTCGGAAAGCGATGCCGGTGGGCAGCATCTTTATCGCTGGAGCTGGAAACAACTGGATCCTACGGTCGGACCAGAAGCTGAGGCGCTGAAGAAGGCGAAGGAGTCGCAACCTCTCTCGCCAGCCCAGCAGGAGGATGCTACCGACGGGGCACTTCCGGACATAGCCTGGACCACCTTTCCGAGTTGGGAAGCAGTCGGCGCCTGGTATCGCTCCCTCGAGGGCGAGCGGATGAAGCCGGACGAAGCGATCCGCGCCAAAGTCGCCGAGATCACCGCGGGTAAGACCACGCAGGAGGAGAAGGTCCGTGCGGTATACGCCTGGGTCTCCGGGCAGATTCGCTATGTCGGTGTGGCGCTAGGCATCGGCCGATATCAGCCGCACACAGCCGGGGCCGTGCTCGACAACCAGTATGGCGACTGCAAGGACAAGCACACGCTGCTGGCCGCGATGCTGCTGGCGCTGGGACTCCAGCCGGATGCGGTGCTTGCCGGGCCTGGCATTCGGTTCAATCGAGACGTGCCTTCGCCGGCAAGCTTCGACCACCTGATCACCCGTGTTTCGGTCGATGGCAAGGAGGTCTGGCTGGACTCGACCAGCGAGGTCGCGGATTATCGCGTGCTGCTGTCCGTAGTGCGCGACAAGGATGTGCTCGTGGTGCCGCAGACCGGGGCGGCGACGATCGCCCATACGCCGCCGGACCTGCCCTTCAAGCCAGAGTCCACCTTTGCGGTAGAAGGGTCGCTCGATGCGTCCCTTGCGAGCGACTCCACGATCACGATTACGCACCATGACGATGTGGAGGTATTCCTGCGTGCCGCGGTGCGGCAGATTTCGCCATCGCAGCATGAGGAGTCGGTGCAGGCACTGATGGGGAGCTACGGTTTCGGCGGCAAGGTAAGCCATGTCGAGATCGAGCACGTCAATGACCCGTCCCTGCCGCTGACGATCCGCTTCCACTACCATCGCGACCATCAGGAGGACTGGGGTGCAGAGCGGGTGACGGTGATCTTCGGCCCGGCACTCCTCCCTGCAGTGGACAAACAGGACCTGCCTCATGCTCCACTGCAACTGGGCAGCCTGCACACCGACTCCTCCACGCTTGAGATGAAGCTGCCCCAAGGCTGGAGCAGCGAACTTCCGGAGCGACTCACCAGCAGACGCCGTATGCCAGCTGCGACATAACCTATCGCTTGCGGGATGGATCGCTGGTAGCCGAGCGCCGCATGACAGTGCTGCAGACGAAGGTTCCGGTCGCTGCGATGAAGGCTTACGCAGACTGGTATGACGCCTGCGGAGCGGGAAGCGTGCCGTACCTCCAGTTGAGCAAGGTCACGGCGGGAAGTGCCGGGGCGGGGCCATCCGGCGCGCCGGGGCGGGAGGCGCGGCGTCTTGTGGACCAGGCCAATAGTGAGATACGCGAGGGCAAGTATGACCAGGCGGAAACAAACCTGAAGCAGGCGCAGGCGCTCGACGCGACCGCGCGAGATCTTTGGGGCGACCTGGGCGCCGCGGCCTTGCACCACGGCGATCACCAAGAGGCGATGCGGCTTTATGCAAAGGAGCTTGATCTGCACCCCGAGTCAGAGTTCGCCTATCGCAACCTGGCCGGGCTGCAAAACATGACCGGCGACAAAGCAGCTTCGCTCGAGACGCTGACGCGCTGGCAAAAACAAGCTCCGGCGAATCCCACACCCGCGATCATGGCGGTGCAGATGCTGCTGAATGATCAGGACTATGTCGCCGCGCTGAAACAAGCCAAGACAGCCGAAGCGCAGTTGAGTGAGGAAGCGCGGAAGGATGAAAACTTCCGTTTGGTCCTGGGTACGGCGGAGATGCAGGGCGGCGAACCGGATGCGGGGGGACAACTCATCCGGTCCATCGCGACGGACTCCACGAACCAGAGCCTGCGGAACAGCGCGAGCTATGAGCTGGCGCTGGCCGGGCGTGATCTTACGTTGGCCGAACAGACGGAACGTGCCGTGCTCGACCAACTGGCGACAGAATCACGCACGTGGACCGGCGGCGAGGCAGTGACGCTCTTGCGGCAGAAGAGTTCGCTGACGGTGGCGTGCTGGGACACGATGGGTTGGATCCTCTACAAAGAGGGTAAGCTTGCCGAGGCTGAAGCGTGGGTCCGCCCGGCGATGACGATGCTCAGACACGCTGAGGTCGGAGAGCATCTCGGCGATATTCTCATGGCCGGGAAAAAGCCATCGCAAGCGGCCACCGCGTATGCAGAGGCACTGGCCACCCTTCCTATGACAGACGGTATGGGAGTTCGAGCCAAAACCGATCCTCCGCGCGCCAAGGAGCTGCGGACGAAGCTGGACGCGGCGAGGGCCGAAGCGAAGATGGCGGATTCGCCGGACGGACGCGCCGCTTTGCAGGCGATGCGTGTCTGGAAGCTCGGGCCGGCAAAAGGTTTGTATGGCACGGCGGAGTTTCAGCTACTGCTTTCTTCGGGGGGAGTGGCGTCGGCCCTGCCAGTGGGGACGGTTCAGCACGCGATGGAACAGACGGTCGAGGCGGCAAAGTGGAGCGATCGCTTTCCTCCTGGAGAGGATGTGCGGGTCGCGGCGAAGGCCATGCTCAACTGTCATGACGGCTCCTGCGAGTTGGTAATCGAGCCTTAATTGCACTTTGCCAAGCTGCTGATTCGCAGCAAACAATGTCCATGCAGCAGGTGGTTAGCTGAGCACAGAGAATGCTTCGAACCACACGCCGCATGGCCAAACCCCTGAGGCCGCATCAAGCGTTGGCATCAATCCCGTCCAGTGGTCGATGTAGATCCGCCGTCCGGTTCAGCGTGCCGCTTTCGTCGCTGGAGCGTCACGAGGCGAGCCAAATGGCGTCCTAGCGCCCTAGCGCCATTTGATAATGCTCAGCAGGTTCGAGTAGTCGTCGGTCCACACCTTGGTCCCGGCCCGCCTGTCTACCTTCACCCAGCGCCCCGGCGAGCTCGAGTTTCGCGCAAGCTCATCGAGGTCAGCGTTGTTCCTCGCCATCACTACCCACCGGGACGGAAACTTTCCGTTCGCAATCTCCTGTGGGGAGACAAACGTGTCATCCGCGGTCAGGATCTTCAGTTGCGCGTCATCGGCCAGGGCCGCCAGAATAGGCGACATCTGGAGGTACAGGTTTGAGATCTGGAACACAAGCAGTCCGCCGGGTGCGAGCTTCTGCTTGTACAGCGCCAGTGCCTCACGCGTTACCAGGTGCATCGGGATCGTGTCGCCGCTGAACGCGTCGAGCGAGATCAGGCCGTAGCCCCTGTCGGGCGCATCGCGCAGCTTCAGCCTTGCATCGCCGAGAACAATCCTGGCCTGCGGAGCGCACTGGCTCAGGAAGGTGAAGTACTGCGGGTTCTCTGCGATGCCCGTGACCGAGGGATCGATCTCGTAATAGGTGAGCCTTTCGCCCGGCGCCAGGTGACAGGCCATCGCACCTGCTCCGAGGCCCACGATGGCGAGCTCGCCATTCGGAATCCTTGCCTGCTCCGTGCGAAAGATATCGCCGGCTGGCCCGTTGCGGGTAAAGTATGCGAGCGGCTCTCGGCTCCTGGCTTCATCGAGGCTTTGAATGCCATGGATCGTGCCGCCATGAAACAGGTACCGGAACTTGCCGCTGCTGTCGTTCGTCACGCGGGATACGCCATAGAAGCTCCGCTCCGCATGCAGGATGTTGCCGAAGGAGCCTGGATAGAAGGTGCTCGCGAAGAAGAGCGCGGCAACGCCTGCGGCAAATCTCATGGGCCGCTTGCCGAAGCTGAGGCACCAGAGCATCGCGTACCCGAAGAGAAGGATATTCAACGGGCGACTCGGTTTCAGGCCGAAGTGTCCAACACCGGCAATCACGGCCATCATGACCGCGCCGAGAGCTAGTGGCAGCAGCCAGTCCTTCCGTTTCGCCCACAGCAGGGCTGTGCCGGTGAGCGCCTTTACGTCGACCCCCGGGCGCAGCAGCGCGGCAGCAATCAGCACCAGCGGAAACTCCAATACGGAGTGAAACACCAGCGGAGCTACTAACGAATTGAAGATGCCTCCGATCACTCCGCCCACCGAGATCCAGAGATAGAACTCCGTAAGCCGGCTGACTGCGGGGCGGCTGCGCGCTAACTCGCCGTGGCAGACCATTGCGACCACGAAGAGCACAAGCAGATAGAGCGTGAGCAGGACCGCCAGCGGAAGCTTCGTCTGCGAGACGACCGGAACCAGCGCTCCAAGGATCAGGAACGGCATGCGCCTGATCAGCCATTCGTGCGGAACCAACTGCCGCTTTGCGAAGACCAGGATAAAGCTGATCAGATACAGCGCCAGAGGCAGCACCCAGAACAACGGGATGGCGGGCACATCGGTTGTGAGCGCCGTCGTGACGCCGATCATCAGGCTTGACGGGACGAAGGCAAGCGCGACCCACCGCAGGCGTTCGCGCCATCGGCCTTTCGCCGAAACGGGTTCGGCTTCTTCTATCTCCCCCACGGCAGACATGGCCTTGGTGTTCCAGACCAGTGCGGCGCATGCGAGTGTCATCAGCACGAAGCTCATGTAGCCGGTCTTCCAGAGTCGGCTCTGCTCACTCAGACGAAGCAGCGGTTCGAGCAGAAAGGGATAAGCCATCAATCCGGCGAGGCTGCCTACATTGCTCGCGGCGTAAAGAAAGTACGGGTCGGCGGCCTGCTTATGCGCGGAGTCGCCAAACCAGCGCTGCAGCACGGGCGTCGAGGAAGACAGCACAAAGAAGGGCAGCCCAACCGACACCACCAGCACTCCCAGCAGCCAGAAGACGGGGCTGTTCTGTGTGGGAGGCTCCCATCCGCGAGGCAGCTGAAGGGGCAGCGTCCCTGCCAGCAAGGGAAGCAGCACAAGCGTCAGGTGCGCGGTGATCTGGACCCTGCGGCTCAGCCATTTCATCGCGACATAGGCATAGAAATAGCCTGCCAGCAGCATGATCTGGAAGAAGACCATGCATGTGTTCCAGACTGCGGGAGTTCCGCCAAGCAGCGGCAGCAGCATCTTCGCGATCATCGGTTCGACAAGGAACAGCAGCGTTGCGCTTGCGAACATGGAGACCGTAAATACGATCAACAGCATAGACCTGAAGCTCCTTTGTGCAGGTGTGCCGCGTTGGCTTGGGCAATCCTTTCTCACCATAGGTGTCTCGTCGCGATACACCTATCCCACGGATTGGTTACCGAGGATCCGTCCCAGCACGGCTCCCCGATCCATCACCCAGGTCACATGGACAGCAAGGCCGGGACCCGCATAACGCCCTGTTTTCTATTTGTCATCCCGAAACGAATCTACGTTCCCAGCCCTACATGCCCAGCGCAAAACGCACTAGAGCCACGCACTCAACATTCGCCCGCCACTGCCGCGAAGTTGTAACTGGTCGGTTCGGTTGGCGAAGTAGCGAAGGTTCAGCTCATAAGCCCCGACATCCTCAATGGTCCGGAACTCTTCAAGCTCGCAGGCAACCTCCGACGGTGTAAACCAAAGCTGGAAGGGTTCGCCTGCCTGCTTCACGCGGGCCGCGAGCGAGTCGTGGGCAAGCTGCTCGAAGAACGGAAGCACGCGCCGCGGCTGGCCATAGTCGAACACCAGGCCGCTGCCAAGCGGCTGGGCCACGATAAACCGTATCGTCGAGCGAAACGCTTCCAGGGTAAGGTAAGGCACCACGCCAAGCCAGGCGAAGAACGTCTTCCGGGTGGCATCGAATCCCGAAGCAATGAGCTGGTCCGGCAGCGACTCGCACTCAAAGTCGACCGGCGCATACGTAAGACTCGGCGGATGCGGCAGCCTCGATTGCGTGATCAGTTCGCGCTTCCACGCTTGCGTGGAAGGATGGTCGATCTCGAAGACCCGCAGGTTTGGATAGGGGTTGCGATGAGCAAACGTATCGAGACCCGCGCCGAGCAGGACATACTGGCTCGCTCCATCCGCTACGGCCTTGGCAAGATTGTCTTCGGCATAGCGGCTGCGGGCGACCAGGAACGCGCGCATCCCGACAGAGAAAGGGCGCAGCTTGTTGCCGGGCGCAGGGTCAGGGGTGCGGCCCAGCTCTTCCGCATACGCGGCGCCGAGAATCGGCACGGCGACCGGGTCCTCAAAGACGAGCGGCCGGTCATGGAGCTGGTGCGCGGCCCGGCGAAGAGCGACGCGGAGGGCGGTGCGGGATGGGCGTGCGGCTTCCATTGCTTGGCTAAGTTTAGAACTTCACTCCAGCCGGTACGCTCCATCTCGCATGCATATTTACGAGAAAGCCATCGAGTAACCGGCTGCAATGGACCCGGGACTACACGACGGACCTGAACAGAAGAGAGGTAGTGCGGATTGGCGGAATGGCACTTGCTGGATCGCTTGTGCCAACCGAGTCATCCAAGTTGGCAGAGGCACAGACTATGACCACAGCGTTTATTCATGTATTCGCATTTCAATGGAAGCCAGGCACCGCGCCTGAACAGATCGAGAAGGCGCGACGGGAGATTGCCGCGTTCCAAGGCGTGGTTCCAGGGTTGATTGCAACCCACGTTGGCGCCAACCATTCGGAAAAGAACAAAGGGTACACCTTTGGCGGTGTAATGGAGTTCTCCGATCAGGCCTCGTTTGAGGCCTACACCGTGCATCCGGCGCACATGGCCCTGCTGAGTTGGCTAGTGCCGCTGATCGACGCGATCGAGCTGGACATCAAAGCCTGACCTCCTAGCTCGCGACCGATCTGGCAGGCTGCATCCAGGTCAGCGTCTGGGCCAGGTACGACTTCAGATCTTTACGGGCAACAATCGCGTCCAGAAAGCCGTGCTCCAGTAGGAACTCCGACCGCTGAAAGCCCTCCGGCAGTTTCTGACGGATGGTCTGTTCGATCACGCGGGGCCCGGCGAAGCCGATCAGCGCGCCGGGTTCGGCGATGTTCAGGTCTCCGAGCATCGCAAAGCTCGCGGTGACGCCGCCTGTCGTGGGATCGGTCATCACCGAAATGTAAGGTATCTTCGCGTCGTCCAGACGTCCCAGCGCCGAGGAGATCTTCGCAAGCTGCATCAGGCTCGCGATTCCTTCCATCATGCGCGCGCCCCCCGACGCGGCGACGATAATCAACGGGTGCCTGGTGGCGAGCGAGCGGTCTACAGCCCGTGTAATGGTCTCCCCCACCACGGCGCCCATGCTGCCGCCGATAAACGCGTACTCCATGGCGCTCAGCACAACCGCGTGCGGCCCTAGTTGGCCGATGGCATTCACAATAGCGTCGTTCAGGCCGGTCTTCTTCTGCGCTTCAAGCAAGCGCTTCTTGTAAGGCTTCAGGTCGGTGAACTGCAGCGGGTCAGTGGACTTGAGTTCCAGGTCGACAAGCTCATACCCGGGTTCTAGCAGGTTGGCGATCCGGCTCCGCGCGTCGAACCGGAAGTGATAGCCGCATTTCGGGCAGACTTGCAGATTGTCTTCAAGGTCCCGCTTGAACAGGATCGCGCCACACTTGCCGCACTTGGTCCAGAGGCCTTCGGTGCGGACTGTCTTCTCGGCGTCGTTCACTATCTGGTGATCTTCGCGCTTGAACCAGCTCATCTGCTCGGTTGCCCTTCTGTCCTGCCCTGGTCATTGTACTAAGAAGTGGCTTTCGAGGAAGTGGTTTCGAGCACGCCAGCCGCAGTCCGTGCCCGCACCGGAGAAGAAGCCTCCTTGCAGATGCCTTAAATTTTTTGCGGTCCAGTAAAGAGCAGCGACCGGTCTCAGCCGTGGATTGGGCGAGTGTAAAGCTGGTCCTGCAACGATTTCGATATGCGGTAACAGTCGCAGGCGACTTCCTCAAGACCCGGCCGGTTCAGAATCTTGACCTTGCCTCTTGAATACTCGATCAACCCGATCCGCTGCAGCGTTCCCGCAACCAGGGTCACAGTCGTGCGCCGGGACGCCAGCATCATCCCAAGAAACTCCTGCGTAAGCTTCAGGACATCCGCCTGGGTGCGGTCCTGGGCCATCAGAAGCCAGCGCGCAAGCCGAGGTTCTACATCATGCAGACCATTGCAGGCCGCAACCTGGCTGACCGTAAGGATCTGCTCCTGTACATACTCCAGGATGCGGGTGCGCACCTCCGAGGACGATTTGAAGAGCTCCTCCAGGTGTTGCAGGGGAACGCGGATCGCCTCCCCTTCTATCTGCATGAAGCAGCCGGTCGATACCTTGGCGGGCCCAAGCAGGTGAATCCCTCCGATCATGCCGTCTCTTGAGACGATTCCCACCTCCGCAGTGTCGCCATCGTCAGTTGTCGTGACGATCGAGGCCAGTCCGTCGGTTACGAAGTAAGCAAATGCCGGACGTTCTTCTGCGGCGTACAGCATCGTCCTGAGGGGCAAAGTTATCGCCGAAGACGTGAGCAGCACCTGACGGAGCGTCTCGTCGGAGAGCGACGCAAGGAGTCGGTTAGTTCGAGGGGAAAGCATGGCCACCTTTACTGAGTTAGTAAGCTCGGTGCTTCAGTTCGCAAAGGAAGGACCTATAGCGTCTCTGGTAAGAGTTCGAAGACCGGAACGAACTTCTATACGCTACCCTCTCAACCCTGAAAACTTTGACCGTGAGCCGACATAGGTGGCCAAAAAACTGCAAATGTCTTCTAATCTCTCTAAGCCTTCGCTCGTGTGGGCTCGGATCGTCATCACACTTTTCCGGAGCGAAATCGGGATGCAAACGCGGGTCGCAATCGTCGCAGCGGACGTCACCAGTGAGGGCCTTGTCGTCTCTTTCTCTGACGGAACGGCCAGCCTCTTTGCGCCAGCCTTCCTCTACAACGCGAGAGCTCACGACGGCAACACGCCTCTGATTGAACAGGGGAACATCGTTGCCGATTCACCCTTCGAGAAGGGTTTGAAAGACGACTAAGCTAGACTGCCTCTCGGTCTTCCGGCGCCGGTTGAGAGATCGCCCACGGAGCAGGCATGGCCTGCGTGTCCGGCAAAGTCCGTATGGCATGCAGCAGGTCGGTCGGATGAACAGGCTTCCTTAGAAGAATAAAGTCACTCCCCTTGAGGCGAGCTTCAGCCAGCAGGTCCGCCGTAGCTGCCTGCCCGGAGAACAGCAGAACCTTGCACTCGGCATGCATCTCCTGCAATCGCGTCGCCAGCTCAACACCTGAGAGCCCGGGCATCATCACATCCGAGATAAGCAAATCCGGCTTGCCCGTTCGAGCAGCCTCCAGCGCTTCCAGTGGATTGGTAAACGGCACGGCCAAGAAGCCGCTCCGGTTAAGGATTGCGGATAAGGTGAAGGCGATCACCCTTTCGTCATCTACGACATAGACCTTCGGGCGGGAGGGTAACGTTGACATAGCTATACCTGTACAGGACTTGCATAGTCTCTTTCGGTCTTCCATACGACTTAGGCTGTAGCCCCTGATAATCTTTCGTCCTGCTTCAACCAACGCAAAAAGATGTAATACCATCGTGAACGGCTTGGCCCAGAATGCCAGCGGCGAGTACTTCAGAGGGGTTGCGCAGCTCGGCGTGGCAGCAGGCGTCGACCGGCTGATACCATGCAAGCCATGAATAAGGTTGCGCCATTCCTCTGGTTCAATGACAACGCGGGAGAAGCTGCAGACTTCTACCTGAGCGTCTTCCCACACGCGCGCAAGCTCGATGAACTGCGCTCCAAAGGTGTAGGCCCCTGGCCGGTCGGCAAAATCGCGACGATCACCCTCGAGCTCGAAGGTCAGGAGATGGTCTTCCTCAACGGCGGCCCCGCCCACGCGCTCAGCCCTGCTTTCTCGTTCTTTGTCCGTTGCGACTCCCAGGCTGAGATCGACAGCTATTGGGACAAGCTGATTGAAGGCGGCAAATCCATGGCCTGCGGCTGGCTCACAGATCGCTTTGGTCTGTGCTGGCAGATCGTGCCGCGTAACATCGGCGAGCTGATCAGTCATCCCAAAGCCATGCAGGCCATGATGGGGATGATCAAGATGGACCTGCCCGCGCTGGAAGCCGCCGCGCAAGCCTAAAAAATGAATCCCTTCTCTTAGCCAAGTCCATCACACTCCCGTCCAATGAGAGACCGAAAGACGGAGGCAACCGATGCAAGGCGAATCCAGGACCGACCGGCGCAACTTTCTCACGACTGCAGTAACGGCGGCAGGCTCGGCGCTTGCCATCGGGCTGGTCCCTTCCGATGCCATAAGCCAGGGAGCCGGCGCACAGCTGCATCCCACGCTCGAGTCACCTCTTTCCTTCGATGGCCTCTATGACACATCCATCCTGGCCACAGCCCTGAAAGGCGAGGCAGCGGATCGTCTTGCACTGCGCAGACTCGTGGACGCGTGGGCGCATTGTGCGGACAGGCGGCTCGCCGAGCAGCAGTCGAACTTGTTCGTGCCCGATGGAGTGATCCTCAACTATGAAGGCGACCCCAGCACGCACGAGCCACACTCGACCATTAAGGGCAGGGCAGCCATCCGTTCCGCGCTCGCCGTCCTGAAGACGTTCATGGCCACCTTGCACATGAATGGACAGAGTGACGCGATCCTCCATGGCGACCACGCCCTAGGCCAGACTCATTGCCTCGTCCATCAATTCAAGATGGAAGAGGACAAGCGCAAATGCCAGACCCTTGGCATCCGCTACTACGACCGGTTCCTTCGTCAGGACGACCGGTGGTATTTCGCCGAAAGAAAATTGATCATCGACTGGTCGGATACTCGGATCTCCGTTCCATAGTCGTGCCGTACCCACTTGCAAGGAACAAGTCTGGAGCAGTCTGTTCAAGCTCGCTGTGGTGACCTCAGAAGAGGAGATCGAAGATGCGTTGCGTTCCTTGCCTTGCGCTGTGGTTTTGCGGAACACTGCTGATGAGCAGTGTGCTTCCGTGTCAGTCTCTGAAGCACCTTCCCTCCAGCGCAGGCGCAGAGATCGCCTACGACGAGTTTGGAGACGCGCAGTCCGCAAAGTGTCTCGTACTTCTCCATGGCTCGAGTGGGCCGGGCGTGCCGTTCTACCGGGACCAGGCGAAGTTTTTTGGAGACAGCGGCTATCACGTCCTGATGCCGCATTTTTATGACGCCACGCGCGGCCAATCTCCAAGCCCTGAAAACTACCGGAAATGGGCGGGGCTGACTGCCGACTTCGTCGCTGCATGTCACAAGCAGCCCACCACAAAAAACGTGTTCCTCATCGGCTTTTCGATTGGATCATCGGTCGCCCTGGCCGCCGGATCACAGACCGTTGCAGTGGACGCGATAGCAGACTGGTACGGCAGCCTGCCGGATGAATTCTTCTACCAGATGAAAGGTATGCCGCCGCTTCTGATCCTTCACGGGGAGCGGGACTCGAACATTCCGATCGGGAACGCGCAACAACTGGTGAAGCTCTGCGAGATGAAGCATCTCCAGTGCGAGCATCACTTCTATGCGGATCAGGAACATGGCTTCGGAGGCAAGGCGCTTGAGGATGCGGACCAGCGAACGCTTGCCTTCTTCGCGACGCATGGGAAGTGAGCCTTGCATCGCCCGGCACACTCCTCGCCGAAGCGAGGAGTGTGCAACGTCTTTGCGGGCAACGGTCCGTTCGGATTCCCAGGCTAGGCGAGAGTGATCGTGAGGGTCGTCACCGACGCAGCAGGGAAGGTATGCATCAACTTTCCGGAGGTGACCTGGCCGATCGTCGCCGGAGCCGGTTTCACTGCGTCCGGATGGGCGAAGTCGTTATGGTTGTGAATGTCGGAGCTTACAAGAACGGTTCCTTCAACGGAAGCGATAGACAAGCCGTTCACAGCAACCTCAGTCATCATCGGACGGTCGAGATGCGGATTCACGACGCTCAGCGTAAGTCGCTTGCCGTTGCCTTCGGTCGAGACAGAGGCGGAGCCGCTCAGTCCGGCAAGTGTCGAGCTCACCTTGATTGCGCCCACCGTGCTTGCGCCGCCCACCGGGCTCGCATCAATGGCCAGAGGGTTCTTGATCGAGGCTGCCGAGAACTCCGCGCGAACCGCCTGCGCTCCGCGATGCGGCATGTACATCTTGAACACATGGAACGTCGGCGTAACGCAGAACTTATCTTCCTGCGCGAGCATCAGCGAGTGAATGCAGTTGATCGACTGCGCGACGTTTGCCATCGCCACCTTCTCCGCGTTGCGATGGAAGATGTCCAGGGTAATCCCGCTCAGCAGTGCATCGCGCATGGTCGATTGCTGCGACAGGTTGTAGTGCGGTGCAAGTTCTGTGCCCTTGCCGTACCACGCGCCCCATTCGTCCAGGATGAGCCGCGTCCGGTGGTTGGGATCGGTCTCCGACAGCACGCTCCAGTGGTCGTTGATCACGTTCTCCATGAAGCTCCCGCGGGCAAGCAGGTCGTAGTGCTCATCGTTGCTGAAGGCGAGCGCGTCGCCGGCAGCAAACTTCTTCGCATCGCCCGACGTGTAGTAGTGCGTAGAAAGCCCGAAGGGATGCTGCCCCTTGAGCGACTTCATAAGGCCGCGCGTCCAGGCCGTGTCGTCCCCATTAGGACCGCAAACCACAAGCCGGAGTTCGTTTCTCGGCTGGTCGCTGAATCTTGGAATCCATTCCGTGTACCGGCGGAACTCCCCCGCATACTCCTCAGGCGTCTGGTTGCCGCCGCATCCCCAGCTCTCGTTGCCTACGCCCCAGTACTGGACGTTGAATGGGTCTTTATCGCCATTGCTGGCGCGGAGATCGGCAAGCGTGTTGCCTCCTCCGGCAGGAGCGTTGCAGTACTCGACCCACTGGTAAAAGTCGCGCGCCGGAAGACTGCGCACGTCGGCGGCGAGATAAGGTTTGCAGCCGATCGCCGAGCAGGTCTCCATAAACTCGTGGGTGCCAAAGGCGTTCGTGTCCTGCTGCGACCAGAAGGCGGCGCGCTTGGGGCGCTTGCTGCGCGGGCCAATGCCATCGCGCCAGTCGTACGAGTCCGCAAAACAGCCTCCGGGCCAGCGGAGCACCGGCGCCCGGACCGCACGCATCGCGTCGATGAAGGCCTTGCGGATACCGTGCTGGTTGGGAATCTTCGAGTCCTCACCAACCCACACGCCGTCGTAGATCACCCCGCCGAGGTGCTCGATGAAGTGCGAATAGAGCTCGGGGGCGATCGTGCCGATCGGCTCATTCGGCATGATCTCGATGTGGGCGTCAGCGCCTGCGGACTGCGCTGTGGCCAAAAGGCGGGAGTTCGCCAGCGCCAGACCGGTAGCAGCAAGGGCGCTGCCTTTCAGGAAGCGGCGGCGAGTGTTTGAGACGGGCTGAGACATTTGGAATTCTCCTGAGGCATACGTGGATTGACCTGACCAATGTATCAGCGAGTAAGCGTTTTCTAAAAGTGACCGGCATCTCTCGCTACCCGACTTTCATGACTCGCCGAAAGTCCACCAACCAAGTCAATGGCCGGAGTGGTAAGGATGTCCGGCGAGAATGCTCAGGGCGCGGTAGACCTGCTCCGCAAGCACGACGCGGGCGAGTTGATGTGGCAGCGTGATGCGTCCCAGGGCCAGCAGCAGGCCCGAGCGGATCTTCGCAGCATCCGACCATCCATCTGCCGGCCCAATCGCCAGAACCAGGCGCTGCGTCCCCTGGTCGCGAAGCGTGCCGAGCGCTGTCGCAATCTCTTTCGAGGAGAGCTGCTTGCCTCGACTATCGAGAAGGACGATGTAGGGACTCACGCGGCCGGTCTGCGCGGCGATCCACTCCAGGAAGGCAGCTTCGGATTCGAATAGCTGGGCTTCCGTGGGAACATATCGGGCAGCCCGCGCCATATATTCGCCGATCAGGGTCTCAAACGCATCCGCTTTGGTGCGAGAGCGGCGCGGAACAATGGCGGCAAGGGTAATCTTCATCGAGGGTCCTGCGTAAGCATTGCGTGAAGCCGGTACGATCGCGATCGGGAGTGTCTACGCGCCCCGTAGAGGGCTGATGCAGACCGATCCAGACCACCCGCTACTTCGACTTCTTCGAGGAAGCCTTGCTCGCAACCTTTGACGCTGCTTTCTTCACTGCTGGAGCCGCTTTCTTTACTGCAGCTTTCTTTGCAGCCGATTTCGCAGGTACAGCCGTCTTCTTCGGGAGCGCCTTCTTTGCAACAGTTGTTGCCGTGCTCTTCGCTGCCGTCTTCTTCTCCCGCGAAGCGGTGATCAGCGCCTTCAACTCCGCATTCAGTTCATCCACAGTGATCGTCGTTGCTGATTTCCGCAGCCGTTCTAATCCATAGAACGCCCGCTTCTCGGCGGAGAAGACGTGGACGATAAAGTCCACGTAGTCCATCAGGATCCACTCACCCTGGCGGCGGCCCTCGACCGAGTTCGGGTACACGCCAAAGTCGCGCTTGAGCCGGATCTCGATCTCATCGGTAATCGCAACATTCTGCCGGTCGTTCGTGCCGTTGCAGATCAGGAAGTAATCTGACAGCCCGCTCTCGGCCGGGTCGAGCGCGAGTATGCGGATGTCTTCGGCTTTCTTGTCCTCGCAGGCTGCTGCCGCGGCCAGAACCAGTTGATAGCTTTCGATTGATGCCATCCCTTCAGTGTAACGGATGGCGGCCCTGCGCCCTCGACGTGTCTCTGCCGGAATGAAATCAACTCCAGCGGAACCTCTATCTGCGACGATAAAGACCATTTGCGGCGATGAAGGCAGCGACCGGGGCGGGCAGAAGATCGGCGCAGGGGTCACCATGCTGCAGGCGCTCCCGAAGCGCCGTCGCAGAAACATCTTCGGCCACTCCGGAGAGGATGTGAACCCGCATGCGTTCGCCGGAGGTCAGGGCAAGCGGGACGAGGCCGGATTCGTCGAGCACATAACCCGGACGAGTGACCACAATCCATTCCGCAAGTTCGAGAAGCCGGCTGGCTGAGCGCCACTGGCGGATGCTCAGAAAGGAGTCCGCGCCGGCCACGTTGAAGATTGTGTCGCCGGGATGGAGCGCTGCCAACGCAGCCAGGGTATCCACCGTGTAGTTGAGCGAGTTGTCGGCGCGGGGTGCATCGATCTCCGAGACGACAAACCGGGGATCCACTTCGCAGGCGGCGGCGGTAAGGGCCAGCCGGGTGGCATAGAGACTCGCTTCGCTTCCGAGCTTAAGCGGCTGGCGGCCAGTGGGCGCGAAGAGGACGCGATCCAGCGCAAACGCATCAGCGGCAGCCGTGGCGACCGCGACATGGCCGCGGTGGGGTGGGTCGAAGGTGCCGCCGAACAGGGCTATCCGCATCATCTTCTTGATCTTAGATTCCGCCAGCGAATGCTTGTTGTCTTTCCGAAAGAAGACCCGCGTCTGACCTCGGGAGTGCGCTACAAGCACAAACTCCAGCGGCAAACTTGTCGACCACCTGACTCGCGCTCAGGCTCTTCCTTTTGCAGAATTTGGTGGCGGAGGGTAGCTCGGCCGGAGCTTCACATCGGGAAGCGGTTCCACATCTACAGGAATCGGCCGGTGCATCGCCACCATGTCGGCGAGCGCGAACTTAAGCTTTTCGATGCCCTCGCCCGTTACGGCGGAGATCAGGTAAAACGGCAGCTTGCGCCGCTTCGCCATCGCGGTCAGCTTCTTGAGCTTGTCCGGATTGGCTACATCCGCCTTCGCCGCAACCAGGATCGTCGGCTTCGCGGCCAGAGCCGGATCGAACGACTTCAGCTCTTCCGTGATCACCTTGAAATCATCGACCGGATTGTCTCGACCCGATCCATCTGAAACATCGACCAGGTGGACGATCACTGAAGTCCGTTCAATGTGCTTCAAAAACTGAATGCCCAGCCCATGCCCGAGATGCGCGCCTTCAATCAGGCCCGGCAGATCAGCCACCGTGAAGGAAAGCTCGTGCGGCCAGTCTCCCACCGAAACGACGCCAAGGTTCGGTTCAAGCGTCGTAAAAGCGTAGTTCGCCACCTTGGGCTTCGCCGCGGAGATTCGGGAGATCAGCGTCGACTTCCCCACGTTCGGGTAGCCGACAAGACCTGCATCGGCAAGCAATCGTAGCTCAAGCCGGTAGTTCCGCTCTTCCCCCGACCGGCCAAGTTCATGCTCGCGGGGCGCCTGGTGCGTGCTGGTCGCGAAGTGCTGGTTGCCCCGTCCGCCCCTGCCGCCTCTCGCGATGACGATCGTCTCGTTTGGCCGGGAAAAGTCGTGAATCAGCTCGCCGGTCTCGTCATCGTAAAGCAATGTCCCGACAGGTACTTTCAGCGTCGCATGCTCACCCGCATAGCCGGAGCAGTTGGAACCCAGCCCATGCCCGCCACGCTGCGCCTTGTGCTCGGGATTGAACCGGAAGTGGACGAGGGTATTGTGGGAGAGCGAAGACGACATCAGGATGTCGCCGCCGTGGCCGCCGTCGCCGCCCGAAGGCCCTCCCTTGGGAACGAACTTCTCGCGCCGGAAGGCCATGCAGCCGTTGCCGCCATCTCCGGCCTTGATCCGAATTCTTGCTTCATCAATAAACATTGCAACTTCCAGTGTAGCGGAATCGTATGCAGGAGAACACGAACCAGTCTCCGTCTTGACCCTGCAGCATACCTGTTCGTCTTGTGAATCCCCGGTACGCTCTGTTACCGGACTGCAACAAAATTATGCAAAGCTCGACGAATACTATCCAGCGTTCCCCGATACGAACCAAGAGAAATGCCGGAATTTCAGGAGAAGCCAGCTTATGCGAACTTGCGCCCTTCGAGTGGTGTTAGCCGTGTTTTGTCTCATCGCTGTCCGTTCAAACGCCCAGCAGACGTTGGGTGCCGTCAGCGGCACCGTTCTCGATTCAACCGGCGCGGCGATTCCAAACGCCGCAGTCACCGTCAGTGACGCGGAGATCGGCGTCACCCGCACCACTCAGTCCCGCTCCGACGGCTTCTTCCAGATCTTCAATCTTCCAGTCGGCGTCTATCGCGTTGAAGCTGCCCGCGAGGGTTTCGAGACGACGGCATTCTCCAGGGTTGCCGTGCAGGAAGCCCATACGGCGACCGTCAATCTCTCGTTGAAGGTCGGGCCCGCAGCGTCGATAACCATCGAGGTAACAGCCACTCCCCTGTTGAACGCGACCGATGCCACCAACGGCTACACGCTGGACCAGGCGCAGATCGCCATCACTCCGCTGGCAACGGGAAGCTTCACACAGCTTGCCGTGCTGTCACCCGGAACCAGCGCCGAACTGCTCGCGAATCTCGACACAAACTCCGGCCTGGGCAACCAGCCCATCTGGGCCAACGGGCAGCGCGATACCTCCAACACCTTCCAGGTGAATGGCGTAGACGCCACCAACCTGTTCAACGGCAAAAGCTCCAGCGGCTCCAGTTCACAGCGCTACGCCTTCAACATCGGTCAGACCGCGTCGGTCGGTGGTGCGGCGGGCGTTGGCACGTCAGTCTTCGGCTCAAACGGAAACAGTCTGCCTTCGCCTCCGCCGGAGTTTCTCCAGGAACTTCGCGTCAACACTTCCTTATACGACGCGCAGCAGGGCGCGACCAGCGGGGCGCAGATCGATGCCAACACCCTCAGCGGAACCAACAGCTTCCACGGTCAGGTCTACGGCAGCTTTGCCAATAACTCGCTGAATGCCGATCCCTACTTCTTCAAGCAGCAGTACCTGCTCGGCACCCAGGGCGTCGGTGCATTCCCGGAGTCCTTGGCGAACCCGGAGCTGCATCGCTGGACGACCGGCGCCTCATTTGGCGGCCCCATCATCAGGAACAAGCTCTTCTTCTTCCTCGCCTATCAACACCGCTACAACAGTGACCAGGCGACCGGTCTCTCGCAGCTGACCGTGCCCTACGGTCTCACCGACGACCGCTCCACCGCAGGTCTCGACGCCGCCGCCGCATCCTGGAACTCGGGCAAGGCATTCACCGGCACCATCAGCCCCATCGCCGCTTCCCTCTTCAATGCGAAGCTGCCCGATGGCTCCTACCTGATCCCCTCTGCCCAGACCACCTCGACCATCGCACCCGCGGTCCCGAACGTCACCCTGAAGGGAACCTCGATCCTCACCGCCGACCAGGCGGCAGCCTCGCTCGATTATGACGTCAGCACGAATGACCGGCTCTCCCTGAAGTACTACTACCAGACCGATCCCGTAACCAAGCCGTATGGCTACTCCGCCGTTGGCGGCTTTCCGGTCACGCAGGAGAACGGCGCGCAGGTCTTCGCAATCGATAACACCATCTCCTTTGGACCACGCCTCAACTGGGAGCAGCGCCTCGGCGTCGACCGCATGCGCTCCTACAGCTACTACCAGCAGACGCTGTCCGGCGGCGACTTCGGCATCAACGGCGCGCCTTCAGCCGGCCAGGTCGCCAACGCTCTCACCGCCGACGCACTCCCCGGCCTTCTGCTTGGACAGTTTGCATACAACTCGTCCTCGTCCCCGTCGCTGGCCGTCGGTCCGTACACGGCGTTCGTCAACACCGGCTACTACCAGAACCGCCTGAACCCTTCGACGAACGTCATCTACACCCTTGGACATCACACCTTCATCGCCGGGGGCGGCTACAGCTACACGCAGCTTAACATCGAGAACAACCGCCAGGGCCACGCTGAACTCAAGACGAAGACCTTCCAGTCGCTCCTGACCGGCGCCACATCCGGGGCAAACGTGCTCGAATCCACTGACAGCGTCAGCGGCCGCAACAACGCCGATCGCTACTACCGCTCGAACGAGCTTGCCGCATACCTGCAGGACAAGTGGCAGGCACAATCCAACCTCAGCATCACCCTCGGCGTGCGCTACGACTATCACGGCGGCCTGACCGAGAAATACGGCAACATCTTCAACTTCGATCCCAGCGTCTACGACGTGACCGGCACCGTTGCGAGCGGCTTCCAGGTAAACAACGCCGGATTCGTGGTCGCCGGCAACAACAAGCAGGACGCCACATCCGGCACCAGTGATTCCACGCTGACCGGCCGCCAGTGGGGCGTTTCGCCCAGGGTCGGATTCGCGTGGTCGCCTAAGTGGAATCACGACAGCGTCGTCATCAGCGGCGGCGTTGGCATCTACTACGATCGCGGTGAGCTGTTCACCTATCTCTCGCAGCCAGCGGGGAGCGGCAACGGTGGCCCCTTTGGTGTCACCGAGTCCGCTCCTCTCACCACCTATGTGACCGGCAACGGAAAGACGCTCGCTAATCCGTTTGGGACCGCGTTGACGCCCACCTCGGCCGGCGGAACCTATATCTCGCCGAACTCAAACCCGGCCACCATCAAGGCCGCTCTGCAAAATGTTCTCGGCACCGGCGCTTCCGCTCCGAACGGCTACTCGGGAGCAGCCCACAGCGACTTCGGACAGAACTGCTCCGGCATCGACAATCAGGAAGAGTACACGGACTGCCCCGACGCGCTGAATTTTGCCGCCTACGACAAGAACAATGTCCTTCCCTACTCCATCAACTACGCCTTGAACATCCAGTGGCAGCCCCGCGGCGATCTCGCGTTCACCATCGGCTACAGCGGCAATCGCGGACGCCACGCGGTGATCCCGGTGCCGCTCAATGAGCCCGGCATCGCCACTTCGACCAACCCGATCCACGGCGAGACAGCCAGCTACGGCTTCGAGGTGCTGAACGCGAACCACGGCGTTGGCTACGACTACGCTCCGATCGCCACCGAGCCCTGGAACTCCGAAGACGGCGGCAACACGGACTTCCGCGTTCCCTTCATCGGCTTCAGCCCCAACGCCGCCGACTTCAAGGCGGCGGGTAACTCCGCCTACGATGCGCTGCAGACACATGTCGAAAAGCGACTCACCCATCACATCGCCGGCGGCGCCAGCTACACCTGGAGCCATGCCCTCGACGAGCAGAGCGACATCGGCCTCTTCTTCACCGGTAACAACCCCAACAACCTCCGCCAGTCCTACGCCTCTGCCGACTTCGACCGCACCCACGTCTTCACCGTCAACTTCGACGCGGAGCTTCCCGACTTCTCCCCGGTCCATTCCTTCGCGGCCTATGCGACGAACGGCTGGAGTCTCACCGGAATCGGTGTCATCCAGAGCGGCCAGCCCTACTCCCTCTACGAGTTTTACGGAGCGGTCGGCAGCGCCTACTTCGGCGACTTCCCGACCCTGGCAAACCCGGTGCTTCCGGTCCTCGATCCCCAGCACGTCAAGTTGACCGGAAACAAGGGCGATCAACGCGGCGTAGGTGGAAACTATATCCCGACCGTCGATCCCAGCCAGATCGCAATCAACTACATCACTCCTGGAAACACAGGCGTTCCAGTCTCCACCGGCAACGATCCCCAGGACATCTACGAGACCGACTTCGCGCCAAGCGACCAACGCAACATCTTCAAACAGGCATTTCAGAAGCGCCTGGATCTCTCAGCTCGGAAGAACTTCAAGATCAGCGAAAGATTCAATGTGAAGTACAACTTCGACGTCTACAACCTGTTCAACACAACCAGCCTCGATGTGCCGCAGAACCAGACGCAGATTCGGCAGAATTACGCCTGCGCGGCATCGCAGCTCACCGCCACAAGCGACAACAACTGCACCGCCGCCTACGTAAACTACGGTCAGATCGCGACCGGCAATAGCACCATCGACCAGCAGAGTGCCCTTGCCAACCTCGACAAGAAGCCCGTCTACACAGGCAGCGGCAACTCCACTCAGATTCCACTGCATCTTCCGGGCGGCGCCGTCAACAACGGAGCCAGCTTCGGTTCAGTCACCGGAACGATCGGCGGAAACCGTGCCGTCGTGATGGGTCTGCACCTGACCTTCTAGCTGGGCCCGGACTTTACAGCAGGGCGGTGGCTTCGGCTGCCGCCCTTTATTTTTCTAGCGAGGACCAATTGCCGGAAGAAGTCTCTTTCCTATTTCAGGAAAAGTGAGTAGGCTTCGGCTACTCCCACATTTCTTTCCTGGGTGGCAATGTCCCGCTCGATTGCAACCGGCGAAGGCAGCCCCAGTCGTTTCTCTCTTGTATCGCAGAGCTTCACTGGAGAGCGCTATGGCTATTGGGGCTTGCATCGCTGCGCGGTGGTTCCGCGTCTGGTTTCTCATCTTCACCTTTGCTGGATCTGCGTTCGCGCAGAGTGCCGTCGACGGAGCCATCGCCGGACGAGTGGTGGATCAGCGCGGCGATTCGGTCGTTGGTGCGCAAGTGACCGTGAAGAGCGCCGCCACGGCGGCTGCCCAGACTGCGGTCACCGGCTCGGATGGCAACTTCGTCGTCGCCCGCCTCGCTCCGGGCGCTTACAAATTGTCGATCACCGCGCCGGGCTTTCAGGCCATCGCGGAGCAGGTCACCGTAGAGCTTGGAGCAGTGACAAACGGCGACACACACCTGGCTGTGGAGCAGGTGATGACCCTGCTCTCAGTCGATGCCGCGCCGGTCACCATCGCCGGAACATCCTCCATTCCGGAGGTCGTCGCCCCGCTCGCAGCAGAGATCCAGGGCAGTTCCGTTACGACCTCCGACCAGGTGGACCTCCTGCCAGTCGACGGGCGCCGCTGGCAGACTTTCGCTCTCCTCCTGCCCGGAGCCAACGCCGGATCGGTCACTGAGAGCGAAGCCGCCGTTAGCTTTCGCGGCCTCGCGGTCACACAGAATTCCAGCATCATCGACGGAGCATCCGACGACCAGAGCTTCGGCTCAGTGGCTCGTGGAACCGGTGGCGGCGCGGCGCGCGAAGGCGAAGAACGGGGCGACTCCGGCGGCGAAACCGGCGCAGGCGGCGATGGCGCTCGCGCGCAGTATGGCCGCCACGCCGGAGCCGCGTACACCTTTGCGCAAGGTGCCGTGCAGGAGTTCCGCATTCGCGCCGGCGATTACTCAGCGCTCGATGGGCACGCAGCAGGCGGAGTCGTCACGACAGTCTCGAAGAGCGGCACCGGCGCGGTCCACGGAAGCGCGTTCTACCTGGCGCGGGACAGCGCCTGGGGCGCGACCAATCCCTTCTCGCTCGCAACCCACTACACCGATGGCGTGGTGACAAGCGCCCTCGTCAAGCCGCAGGACCTGCGCCAGCAGTTCGGAGCCTCGGTCGGCGGCCCGATCAGGCTGCCTTCTCGGTCAACTCCGAAACCAGCGAAGCTCTTCTACTTCGCCACGATCGACGAACAGCGGCGAAGAAACCCCGCCGTCTCGTCGCCGGGCTACGCGGACTTCTACGCTCTCACAGCGACGCAGCGCGCGCTGCTCGGCAACCGCGGCGTCACGCAGAGTGCCACCACCAAAGCGCTCAACTACCTCGACAGCCTGACTGGAACAACCATCCGCCGTGAAGATCAGGACATCGCCTTTGCGAAGCTCGACTGGGCGGCAACGGCGAAAAACCGCGTCAGCGCGCAGGTAAATCGCGTCCGGTGGGACTCACCCGGCGGCGTCCGCTCGGAGCCTGTCGTCGAGCGCGGCCTCGCCAGTCTCGGCAACGCTTACGGCAAAGTCGATGCAGGTGTCGCTCGCTGGGTAAGCCTTTGGACTACGCACGTCAGCAACGAAGTCCGCCTCGCCTACAGTCGCGACTTCGAATACGAAACACCGCAGGCCCCACTCTCGCAGGAACCCGCAATCGGCCCAGGTGGTTTGTCGCCGGAGATCGCCATCGGTCCCAACGGCTTCGTCTTCGGAACTCCAGCCTCACTGGGCCGCAAAGCTTATCCCGACGAGAAGCGCCTGCAAGTAGCCGAGATGCTCGAGTGGGTGCATGGCCGTCACCTCCTCCAGATCGGCTTCGACCTCTCTGAAATTCATGACCGCATCGACACGCTCGCCAACCAGGAAGGCACCTTCCACTACGACAGCGGGATAACCGGCGGCAAGGCGGGCGGCCTCGTCGACTGGATCACCGACTATACCTTCAGCGCCAACGCCTATCCCAACGGCGCTTGCCCTTCGATCCATGCGGCGGACCATCTCTTCTGCTTCCGCACCTTCACCCAGAGCTTCGGCCAGTCAGCCGTAAGCTTCAAGACACAGGAGTGGGCTGGCTTCGTTCAGGATGAGTGGCGCGCCACCGCCTCGCTCCACGTCAGCGCCGGCCTTCGTTACGAATACGAGCGCGAGCCTCTACCGCAGAATCCCAACCCCGCCCTCGATGCCCTGTTCGGCGTCAAAGGCTCAACCAGCGTATTCCCGGACGACACGAACAACTTCGGCCCGCGTCTCGGATTGGCCTGGCAACCGCTCGGCTTGGGCAAGGGAACCGTCCACCTCGGATACGGGGTCTACTTCGGCCGGCTCCCCGGCGCAACCCTTCGCACTGCGCTCGTCGACACGGCACTGCCCTCGTCCAGTACGCATATCCGCATCACCCCGGCAACCGAGACCCTCTGCCCGCAGGTAGCCAACCAGGGCTTCGGTTACGGCTGCGCCTACATCACTACGCCTCCGGCAGCCGTAAGCGCTACCACCACGGCGACGGTCTTTGACCGCCGATTTCGCCTGCCCATGGTGCAGCAGGGCAGCTTCGCCATCGAGCACTCCATCGGCCTCGGCATCACTGCGAACGCCTCCTACGTTATGAATCTCGACCGCCAGCTACCGGACTCGGTCGACATCAACATCGCACCTTCGACCGGCACGCGGGAGTTCCAGCTACAGGGCGGCCCCGTCAACGGAAGCGGGCAGGTCGGCCTCGCCAATGGTCAGATCTTCGTCCTGCCGTTCTATACCGCCCGCATCACCCCGCTCTACGGGCCCGTAACCGACATCGTCTCGAATGCGAATGGGACCTACAACGCGCTGGTGCTGGAGGCCACGCGCCACAGCCGCAAGGGCCTCGAGTTTCGCACTAGCTGGACCTGGGCAAAGGCGATCGATTACGGCCAGAACAACGGCGCCACTCCCCGCACCAACGGCCAGCTGGATCCGTTCGCCCTCGGCTACGACAAGGGTCTTTCAACCCTTAACTTCGCGCACAAGGTCACGGCCAGCGCCGCCTGGGAACCCACCATCGTCACTCCCCGCCGCGCCCTCCGGGCCGTAGCCAATAGCTGGCAGATAGACCCATTGCTGCAGGTCATAAGCGGCCGTCCCTATAGCTACGAGATATTCGGCGGCACAAGGCTCACCGGCGGCCACACCAGCATCAACGGCTCGGGCGGCGCGGTTTACCTGCCGACAGTAGGCCGCAACACCCTTCGCCTGCCCGAAACGATCCACCTCGACCTGCGTATCAGCAAAGGCGTCAAGCTCACCGAGCGCTTGAAGCTCCGAGCCACGGCGGAGGTCTTCAACCTGCCTAACCACGTGAACTATACGAGCACCACCACACGGGCCTACCAACCCGGAGTCGCGGCCAACGGCATAACCCCGCTTGTCTTCCAGGACGCAGCCACCGTTGCAACCGAAGGCATCAATGAGCAGCCTTTCGGAGCATTCACCGCGGCAAGCACCGCGAACTCCCGGGAGCGGCAGGTGCAGTTTGGGCTGAAGCTGGACTTCTAACCCGGCGTGCCCCGTCACTGACTCACCATCACGCTCGATTGACCAAGGAGCAACAGGGTATTGCCAGGCACAAACGGCAGCGAATAGTTGTAGTTGTAGATCACCACCACCGTCACAAGGCACCCGGGGCTATTGGCCCCTCTGGTCAGCGTGCAGGGCAAACCCGTCGCCCTGATCCCAGGCCAAAGGGTAGTCACCGTAAGTGGCGTTCCATTCATGATGCCGAGCGGAGCCAGTGCTCGAACATACATGTCGACATTTGCACTGGTCGCCGCGCAGTTTTCGGTCGTAGTGGTGGCGCAAGCGGTTCCCGCGAAGCTTGATCCCCTTACCATCGCATACCGCGTAGCCATATGGGCCGACGAACTCACAAACAGGTCTGCATAGACGATCAGAGAGCCAGCGGCGATCCCCATTAAGGCCGTGAACAAGGTCACCAGAGACACCGCGCTTTCGACCAGCGTCGCCCCATCCTCCCGCTGCAGCATCCGGCCGCACTCCCGCCGAAGCCGCATCACGCGCAACCCGGACAAGCTCTCGTCACGATCCACCTAGTAACCGGTCCTGATCCGGACCTTGGCCGTCATCGTAATCGGCGAAGTAATTGAGGGATACCGCAGGATTGGGGTATACAGTGCACTCGTATCGACCTCCACATAGGTGATCGCGCTTGTAGGGCAGGTAAGCGCCGAAAGCAGGCTGGACAGCGGCAACGAAGCCGAGCCATCAAGGCACTCCACACCGAAGGTCGGGCTCGCGGTGAGGGTCAGGATGTCAGGCGCGTCCAGCAGGGCCGCGGCCTTCATCCCGACCAGGTCGAGCGAGTTCTGTGAGCCATAAAGCGCACCGGCCTCTGCGGCGGAGAGCACTTCGAGATTCACATACCAGGCCCGCCCAAAATCGATAGCCCCGATAAACAGCAGCAGAAGCACCGGAAGCATCAGCGAGAGCTCCACCAGGCTCGAGCCGGATGTCTCGAGCAATAAGCCGCGCCGATTGCAGTTATTGAACAAGGGTTGCGGCTCCGTTGTTCAGCGGGGTGCCGGACAGGAGTCCGGAGAAGTTACTGGCAAAAGCCGATGTACTGAAACTCGAAGCCGCCGTACTCAGTACCCCGAACCGGATGTCCTTGGCCACGAGAATGTTGTAGCTCGCCGCTCCGGACAGCGCGAACTGCACCTTCGCATTCGGAAAGTAGTAAGCGCCCTCGACGTTCGTGTTGAGGGTCGACGACCCCAGGATGATCGCCGGGGATGTATTCGTGGATGGCTGGAAGAAGAGCACACCTGCGTAACTTCCACTGCTTGGGGCAGTCAGTGTAATGCTGCTGCCCGGAAGCAGGCTCGACATCAGGAAGACAACCGGCGCATTGGCAGTGCTTCCGCCGTTATAGAAGGTCACACCCGGCCCAGTCACGTTTGCTCCCAGGTCGATCTGCAGGCCGCCGCCACAACTGGCGCAGGTTGGCTGCAGCATGTAGGTCCCCGGCATAAATGTAACGTTTGCGCCGGTTCCGATGAAGATGCCCCCGCAGTAAGCAGCATCCGGATAGAACACCGCGTGGGCGTTCATCACGGCATTCGCAATCACCGGCAGACTCGATCCGCGGAATGGCGACACCGTACTGACGCCGCAGGGCTGGCTCGCCGGAGCCGGAAGATAGGCCAGCGGGTCGGCAGGGGAGGGGACCGACGCGTTCGTAATAATGGCGGGCGAGATAGTGCACAGAATGTTCAACACCTGGCCAACCACGTTGAAGTGCGTGACGTTGATCGTGCCGAACGCGGGACAGGCGACCCCCGCCGGCGAGTTCGATTCGTCGATGACGCCGCAGTCCGAACTCAGCGCGGCGAACGGATCTACCGTGATCGCGCCCGCCCCCGTGGCGTCAAGCGCGTAAATGCAGTTGCCTCCCCCTGCGTGACTGGCCTCCGCGCGGGCCGACATTGTGACCGCGCTTGTCCCCAGCAGCCGAATGAAGATGGTCGGAATCGCCTGGCTCACGACGGTCTCCACATATCCGGTCTTCGCGCGATTCGGATCCGCCGTCCCCAGGCTGCAAGGAGGGTTGTTCAGTGTGACCGTCACGCCGGACGCTGCGGGCGCGGCGCAGTGGGTCAGCAGTGTGGAATTTGTGATCCCATTCGCGGCAAGTGCCCCCGTGACCGCAGACTTCATCGTCCCGCAAGTCGAGACACCAGCGCAGGAGATCGATTGCTGCGCCCCAGCGATCGCGGTGAAGTCAGCGATCACCTGCAGCTTGCGGTGGTTGTAGTAGAGGCTCCCTGCGTCAATCGCCAGCCCGATCAGGCCAATCATCGCCACGATGGCAATTGCGCCAGGGACGATCACCTGGCCACTCTCCGACCTCATGGATTTTAGGCAGATCATTCGCGTGCAATAACCTTGTTGGCCAGGTCCAGAAGCCTTCTCTTGACGTACGGGGCACACATCTATTTTTCGGCGCAGGCAAAGGGAACTTTAAAGCGTCGTCCGCGCTATCGAAACGCAGGCGCATTGCCGATCTATCTTCAGAGAACAGGACTCGAACTCACCAGACGCCCACAGCCGTCATGCCTCCCCATGTGGGAGCGTTGTAGCACGCAGTAACGGACAGAACCGTAACAGCGTTGCCGCCCTTCCGCTCAAAGGATACGAGCAGGCACCGGCGCGACAAGCGATTATCGGCTTCGTAAGTAATCGAGGCGACATGAATGGCATCCAAGCGATCAGGATCCAATCATTCCTCTTCATCCGAACTGACCTCCAAGGGAGCACCACTGAATGGATCTGATTGGCTTCATCAATCACCACGGCTATCAGGTTTGCGCAGCAGGATTGTTCCTGGCCGCGATGGGCCTGCCGCTCCCCGCGTCGACCCTCCTTCTGATGGCAGGTGCCGCGGCCCATGCGGGCGGGTTGAACCTGTGGGGTGTCCTCTCCGCATCGTGGATCGGAGCTTTGGCCGGCGACACACTTCTCTTTTTCGGCGGCCGCTACACCGGCTGGTGGCTTCTTGCCCTGCTCTGTCGTGCCTCGGTAAATCCCGAGGCGTGTATCTTCTCCTCGGCCGGCTACTTCTACCGCCGCGGTCCCAGAACGCTGCTCTTCGCCAAGTTCATCCCCGGCCTCGGAGCGATGGCGGCCCCCATTGCGGGCAGCCTCAACATGCGGGTGGACCGCTTCCTCAAAATGGACTCCCTCGGCGCCTTGGGATACTGCTCGGCGTGGCTTGCGATCGGTTATCTCCTCAGCAGGTTCATCGAGCAGATCGTCGCCGGAGTTGGACGTGTTGGCCACGCAGTCGCGCTGATCGTGGTCTTTGGCGTGGCCATCTACGCTCTCGTGCTGGTGGCATTCACGCTTCGGGCGCGCCGGTACAAGGAGATCGAGAAGATCTCCGCGGCGAACCTCTACGAACGCCTGCAGTCCATGACCCCCGACAAACTCGTCGTCATCGCGGACGTCCGCAGCCACGGCTACTACGATCCCGGCATGCAGCGCATCAAGAACTCGATCCGCGTAGAGCCGAATCGGTTGAAGGAGGAGCTGGAAGCCTTGCGGGAGTTCATGATCCCCGAGTGTGAAATCTACATCTACTGCAGCTGCATTCGCGACACCACGAGCGTTCGGGTGGCACATACCCTTGCAACCGAGAACCTCCGCACCCAGGTCATCGAGGGTGGCATCAAGGCCTGGATTAAAGCCGGCGGCGCTCTGGAACAGGTCCCCGAAGCAGACATGCAGAAGCTGCCTCGGTTCGAATAAGCTTTACCTGTCTCTGCCTGCAACGACGACGAGACCTCCGCCTCTTTGTCACTTCAGAGGGGAATTTCCTCTCTGCTGCCTGTAGGGAGCGCTCAGTGCTGCGATAACGAGAGCGTATTCCCATCAGGGTCCTGGAACCACGCCACCTTCGTCCCGCCGGGAGCGCTCCAGATTCCGAGAGCGTCAACCTGGTCCGCCGGTAGAAACGGGTACCGCATGAACACAACTCCCCTGCCTGTCAGAGCGCCGGCCTTCGCAACAATGTCCGCGACCTCCCATCCCAGGATGGTGTGAACCGCCGGTAAAAGTTCCTGCACCCGTGCGATCCGAATCATGTTGCCGCCCGATCGAAACACGAGCGCGAAGCCGTCGTCGGCGACGAAGGTAAGTCCAAGTGTGTTCTCGTAAAACTCGCGCGATCGGCCAGCATCACGCGTGGGCACGAAGCCGATGATAGGAGTGGCAGAAAGCATGAAAACGCTCCGGTCAAAAAGATGCGATCTTCCTTCGCGAGAAGGATAGCGCACCGTTCGGCATCGTGAAAAGCTGCGTCATCTCGACAGGAGCCACCTAAAAAAACCTATGTTCTACCAGACCAAAAGATGCGTCATCTCGACCGGAGCCGCGCGGCTTCATCGCACGGCGAACGGGAGAGACCCGCATCTGCCTTGTTCCTCACGCTCGCTCACGACCCACAATCTCAGCCGCAGTCCCCTGGCCACACCTTCGTCACACGATCAGAACGGGACTGACGCAACCGAAACGCGCCAGCCCCGTCCGATCCCGACCGTCAGACCTTACCGCGCGTTACCCGAGACCGGGAGCTTCGCGAACAGTTTGTCAACTGCCTTGTCGAGTTTCTTCGTGTTCTTGTCTGGGTTGTTTGAGAGCGTATCCGACGCCATGCCGCGCCAGATAAGGTGCTTCGAGTTCCCGTCATAGATGTCGACCACCAGCGAACCTAGCGGGATCTGTTCGACAGTAGTCGTTGTCTCGCCAAAGCCGCCGCCGCCCCATCCACGCCGCCACCCAAAGCCGCCCCCGCCAAGACCGTCATAGAAGCTCGTGTACTCCTGTTGATTCTGGCGTGAGCCGATCGCCGATACGGAGACGTCGCCGCCCGTATCTACACGCTGTAGACCCTTGGCATTGAGATCGCGAGTGAGAGCGTCTCGGAGACGACCCTCGACGAGCGGGTCCGAAGCCTGGAGCTTATTGAAAGAGTAGGTATGAAACGTGGAGAAGTTGGTGGAATGGTCGTAATCGGTAGTGATCTTCTGCGCGAGCAGGGGAGCTGCGAAAAGACTTGAGGCGATTACGGCACTACAGAGCAGGTGCTTCGAGGAACGCATTTTGTACTCCGTTTCGTTGGGTTTTTAGAGTTAGCGATGCTGCTTGCCGGCGCGCTCGACGATGGAGGGCGGCTCTCGCAGCGTTCCGGACTGCTGGCTCTTACCTGCTGGCTGGCTATTCGCCTGTGCTTTCCCCACTTTGCCCACTTCACCCAGGTGCGCGGCCGAGGAACGCGAGTGGCCGCCATCTTCTGGGGCAGGAATGGGATCGAGCTTGTCGCCATGCTGTTTCGTGGATTCAGGTACGACGTGTGTCTTCGACTGGTTCATACTGTCCTTTCCCTTGGCATTCTCTTTACAGGATCCTGCCCGTCCCGCCTTGCGAGACGGCTTCGCTGACAACAAGGCGTCACCCTGCGGTCAGGATGGTTTGGAGGGAAAGTACAGCGAGCGCGTTGCCTGCGAATCACGACCAGACGGCTTGTATAAACTCAGAGTATGGCGAGCAATTATGTGCAGTTCGGATGCGGCATGTGTGCGCCACCGAACTGGCGGAACTTCGATGCAGGGCCAGCTTTTATCATCGGTAAATGGCTGCCCTTCCTGCGGCCCATGCTGCTGAAGAAGGGCTTCCCCGACTATCCGAAAAACATCGAGTACGGCGACGTCATTACGGGATTGCCCGTCGATCCCGGGTCGGCACGCGCCGTCTACAGCTCGCACGTCCTCGAGCATCTCTCGCTCGACGAGTTTCGTATCGCCCTGCGCAATGTGTACAGCTATCTCGCTCCCGGAGGCGTCTTCCGGCTCGTGGTGCCGGACCTCGAGTCACTCGCCCGGCGATATCTGGATAACCCGGATCCCGACGCTGCATCGCGCTTTATGGAAGAAAGCTACCTCGGCGAGAAAGCCACGGTACGCGGAATGTCTGCACTGCCGCGAATGCTCTTCGGCCGCAGCAAACATTTCTGGATGTGGGACTACAAGAACTTCGAGCTTGAGCTGCGGGCAGCAGGCTTCACCAGCATTCGGCGTGCTGCCTTCGGAGACTCCCCCGATCCCAACTTCACCGATGTTGAAAGCCCGGGCAGGTGGGAAGATTGCCTCGGCATAGAATGCATCCGCCCAGCCTAGAAAGTCTCAGGAGCCATTCATGACCCTGGTTCACGCTCGAGGTTGGTTTCGTACCGCCCTTGCATCACTGCCCTTGCTTGTCTCGACAGCAAACCTGCAAGCTCAGCAGACTCCGTTCCCGCAGAGCGCCGCCGAACAAGTCATTCTCGACACCGACATCGGAGACGACATCGACGATGTCTTCGCGCTCGGCATCGCGCTTACAAGTCCGGAGATCAAGCTCATTGGCATCACCTCTGCGTGGGGCGACACCTCACTCCGCAGCCGCATGATCGATCGCATACTTTGCGAGACTGGACGCGACGATATCCCTGTCTACACCGGTGTGCCCACGCACCGGCAGGACGCGGCAGCTTTCTCGCAGGCCCCGTGGTCACGCGCCGGTATCGAGCACCAACACGGCGACGCCGTCACCTTCCTCCTTGACCAGGCCCGCAGCCATCCCGGCAAGATTACCCTGCTCGCAATCGCGCCATTGACCAACATCGGCGCCGCGATCGATCGCGATCCCGCAGCCTTCAGGCTCTTCAGGCGCGTGGTCCTCATGGGCGGCTCCATCGACCGCGGATACGGCCCCCGCAGGGTCGAATCCCTCAGCCGAGTACAACCTTGCAATGGATCCCGCCGCCGCGCAGAAGCTCTTCCGTTCCGGCGTCCCGATCTTTATGATGCCGCTCGATTCAACCCAGATCTACTTCGACGCAGACCGCCGCGCAGCCTTCGCCGCAATCAGCACCCCACTTACAGACTCAATCGAAGTCCTCACAGCAGAGTGGTCAAGCGTCACCCACCAGGCGACCCCTACCCTCTTCGATCCAGTGGCGGCCGCCTACGCCGTCGATCCAAAGACCTGCCCCACCACGCCAAAGCACATTGAGGTAGACGAACAGGGCTTTACGCGGGCCACGCCCGGGACTCCAAATGCCGAAGTCTGCATGCAGGAGCAACCCGCAGCCTTCTTCTCGCTTGTCACGCCTCGCCTGCTCAACCAAAAGCTCTCCGGCTCAAAGGCCTGTATCGCCCGGAACTAAGAACTCCTCGGTTGTCACTCCCGAACGGAAATCTGCGTCTGCCTTCGCCGCTACTTGTCATTCGGGAAGGGGTGCCGCTACCCAGCCCAGCTCAAGCCAGCACAGAAGCCAGCGCCTGCGCTTCCACTTCCATCTGCGCCGCTTCGGCACCCATCAGCACAGCCTCAATCTGCTCCAGCCCCCACTCAAGGTCCTCGCGCGAGATCATCAGCGGCGGGGCCAGCCGAATCACAGTGTCATGCGTCTCCTTGCAGAGAACGCCGCGTTCCTTCAGGGCCTCGCAAAATGGCCGGGCCGCCGAGTTCAAGTCAATCGCAATCCAGAGCCCCTTGCCGCGAACCGAAGCGACATGCGGACTATCGATCTCTTGCAGCCGCGCAAGGGCATACTCCCCAAGCTCCGCCGACCGCGCCGCGAAATTCTCCTCCACAATCACACGGAGGGCCGCACGCGCAATCGCACAGGCCAGCGGGTTTCCACCAAACGTGCTCCCATGGTCACCCGGCGAAAACACGCCGAGAATCTCGCGTGATGCCAGCACCGCCGAGATCGGATAATACCCGCCCGAAAGCGCCTTCCCGAGGATCACCACATCCGGCACGATCTCGTCGTGCATGTAAGCAAACAGCCGCCCCGTGCGGCCGAGCCCTGATTGGATCTCGTCGCAGATCAGCAGCACATTGTGCTCACGACAAATCGCGGCAACTTCCCGCAGATATCCCGAAGGAGGCACAATAATCCCCGCCTCACCCTGAATCGGTTCGACAAGAAACGCACACGTATTCGCAGTAATCTTCCCCCGTAGCGCAGCCGCGTCGCCGAAAGGAACGCGATCAAACCCGGCAGGGAACGGCCCAAAGCCCTGGCGATACTGCGCGTCGGACGAGAATCCGACAATAGAAATCGTCCGCCCATGAAAATTGTTTTCGGCAACCAGTATCTCGGTCTGTCCGGCTGGAACGCCCTTTACCGTCTCGCCCCACTTGCGCGCAGCCTTCAACGCTGTCTCGACCGCCTCGGCACCCGAGTTCATCGGCAGCGCCATCTCAAACCCGGTCAATTCGTGCAGTTCCTTGTAAAGCAGCGGAAGCTGATCGTTGCGAAACGCCCGCGAAGTCAGCGTCACCTTCTGCGCCTGCTCGCACATCGCCTTGAAGATCGCCGGATGACAATGCCCCTGGTTCACAGCCGAATAAGCCGCAAGGAAATCGAGATACCGCCGCCCCGCGACGTCGTACACCCACGCTCCCGACGCCCGCTCGATCACCACATCGAGAGGGTGGTAATTATGTGCGCCGTAGCGTTCTTCGAGGCCGATCAGCTGAGATGTAAGCACGGAGCTATCCTATGGTTGCGAATATCTCAATGCTACACGCGCCGCGCGGGTCTCCCGCCACGCCAGCCGCGAAATGGATGGATATGCAAATCGTCACGTAAGTATGCATCTGCCTCTGCATAAACATGCGTTGACGGCGCCGTGTTGACCGCGCCTATTCCGACGTAAACGTCGACGTCGGAAGGTCAGCCTCGTTATAAAGGTTGGCCGTTGTAAACCCCTCCCAGGCGTACCGAACGCTCACCGGCTCAGCCACCTGCGAGCTCGAGACCACCACGGTGTTCCCATCGGCGACAGCCTCCGCCGCAACGAACTTATGGTCCTTCCCCGCCACCTCGAAGCCCTGCAGCGCCGATCCCTTGGCGTGAAGTTCGCGAGCATGATCGAAGTACACGCGGACCTTCGAGTCCTCGCGCGTCATCTCGCGAAACAGTGGCCCCGAGTACTCAAGTGGCCTCCCGGATTTGTCCGTCTTCTTGTAGACCATCGACTCTGCCGCGAGCGCCAGCCTTGCGCCCACCGTCTCCTTATCGGCCGGGTGCACATTGCTGGCATTGCCTACATCGATCGTCACCGCCATCGCCGTATCCTTCAGCGCAAGCGTGCGGCGCTGCTGGTCGCGCAGCATGCCCCAGCTTTCACCCGGCGAGTTGAAGCTCGATATCTGCACATAAAGAAAAGGAAACGCACCCTGCTTCCAATCCTGTCTCCAGTCCGAGATCATCGTCGAAAAGAGTCTGTTGTATAGCGGAGCCCGCTCCGGCCCGCTGTTCGTCTCTCCCTGGTACCAGATCACGCCCTTGATCGTGTAAGGCGTAGCCGGCGCAATCATCCCGTTATATAGCTCGGCCGGCCCCCACGACTCCGCAAACGGATGCCACGGATGTTGTGGCTTGGGTTGATGCGCCGCTTCTGCCGCTGCATCCTGCTGCTTCTCAGCCGCCTTGATCGCAGCGACGTTGCTCTGCTGGTCCGTAAAATGGGCCCAGCTCGCAAGCGCCGGCATCAGCGACGCATCCGCCGCAAGCGCGTCGAAGCTCATCCACGCCTCCACCGGCGTCCCTCCCCACGTCGAATCGATCAAGCCAATCGGCACATGCTCCTTCTGCTGAATCTCATGCCCAAACAGGTACGCCACCGCCGAGAAGTCCTTGGCGGTATCCGGCGTGCAAAGCGTCCACGTACCGGTCAGGTCCTGCTGCGGAATATCTGCCGTCTTCTTCTCGACGCGCAACAGCCGAATCTGAGGCTGCGTCGCCGCTGCGATCACGGCGTCCCCGTTCTTGATATAACTCTTGGTGTCCTCGAAGCCCTTCAGAGGCATTTCCATGTTCGATTGCCCCGAAGCAAACCACACATCCCCAACCAGCATGTCGGTATAAGAAATCGGCGTTCCGCTCTCGCCTTGAATCGAAAGCGTAAACGGTCCACCAGCCGTCTCCGGCACGAGCCACAATCCCCACTCACCAAACTCGTTCGCGGTCGCGCCCCGCTTCTGGGCATGAAACTGTACCTGCACCTTTTCCTTCGGTGCCGCCCATCCCCAGATATGGATCGGGGCCTCACGCTGCAGCACGGCATGATCGCTCAGCATCTGCGGCAAACGAACTTCCGCACTTAATGTCGAAGTCGCCGCCACAAGTGCAGCTGTAAAAACCGCGGCCTGCATCAGCCGAACGGGAATCAATTGGATGGCAGATAAACGATGAAACATGAGAGGTCGCTCCTGAGTTGGTGGCTGTTGGAACTCTACGTTGCATCAACCGACTCAGGCAAGAAGGCGCGCCTCTCTTATAGTGGTCATGTACCGCTTCCACGAAAAGGAATCCCCATGATCCGCGTCATCCGCAGACTGATCCTCCCTTCGTTCCTGCTTCTCTCGGCCACGTACACCGTCTGCTCACGCGCACAGAGCACCGCCCCGACTGCCTCTGTTGATCCCGAAGCCATCGCCGATCAATGGATCAAGGCAAGCTCGAAGTACGACGCCAAACGCACCGAAATCCTCGCTGACGTCGATCGCGAAGGCCACGAAGGCGCCTTCCGCCCTGACTGGAAGTCGCTCTCTGCCTTTTCCGTCCCCGAGTGGTACAAGGACGCAAAGTTCGGCATCTTCATCCACTGGGGCGTCTACTCCGTGCCCTCCTTCGGCAACGAGTGGTACCCCCGCGAGATGTACAACCAGGGCACCGAGATCAACAAGCATCAGCTGGAGAAGTACGGCCCACTCACCCAGTTCGGCTACAAAGACTTCATCCCCATGTTCAAGGCCGAGCACTATGACCCGCAGGCCTGGGCAAAGCTTTTCAAGGACGCCGGCGCCAGATACGTCGTTCCCGTCTTCGAACACCACGATGGCTTCACGATGTACGACAGCGGCCTCTCCGACTGGACCGCAAAGAAGATGGGCCCGAAGCGCGACGTAGTCGGCGATCTCGCGACAGCCGTGCGGGCCGAAGGCATGCACCTTGGAGCTTCATCGCATCGCATCGAGCACGACTGGTTCATGGATGGCGGCCGCGAGCATCCCTCCGACGTAAACGATCCTAAGTACGCCGCCTTCTACGGCCCCGCCGAGATGCGCGTGAAGGACAATCCCAGCGACAGCGATGATGACCTAACCCATAGCTGGACCTATGTCAGCCCGAAGTACGCCGAAGACTGGCTCGCCCGCTCCGCCGAAATAGTCGAGAAGTATCACCCCGACCTCATCTACTACGACTGGTGGATCGGCCAGGCGTCCGTACGTCCCTACCTCGCGAAGTTCGCCGCCTTCTACTACAACGAGAGCGCAAAGCATGGCCAACCAGGCATCATTAACTTCAAAAACCAGGCAATGCAAAAGGACGCAGGCGTCCTCGATGTCGAACGCGGCCAGCTTGCCGAGATCAACCCCGACTACTGGCAAACCGACACCTCGGTCAGCAACAAGTCCTGGGGCTACATCGAGAACGACACTTTCAAGACACCCGGCTTCATCGTCCATCAACTTGCGGACATCGTAAGCAAGAACGGCAATCTCCTCCTGAACGTTGGCCCTCGCCCCGACGGCACCATCCCAGACCAAGTCCAGCAGGTTCTCCTCTCGGTAGGCGCATGGCTCAAAGTAAACGGCGAAGCCATCTACGGCACACGCCCGTGGAGAGTCTATGGCGAAGGTCCAACCAGGGTGAAGGCCGGCGCATTCCACGACACCGACACCCTCAACTACACCTCCGAAGACTTCCGCTTCACCACCAAAGGTTCGAACCTCTACGCGATCGAATACGCGTGGCCCGCAAACAATGAAGCCGTCGTGAAATCACTAGCCGTAGGGGCGCCGGACACCCGCATGGTCTCGGAGGTACACCTCCTCGGCTCAGACGCAAAGCTCACCTTCACCCAAAGCGCCGACGGTCTCCACATCCACCTGCCCACAAAGCCCGCAGACCAACCGGCGTATAGCTTCCGCATCTCCTTCTAGTTGTCTAGGCACCCATTGTTTGCCCTTGCTGGTTTTATAGTTCCTCTTGTTGGTCATTCCGCAGGGGATCTGGTTTTCAGCCCCGCCACGAGACATAACAGCCAGCCGTTCCGCCAATGAGTTAGCCTGTACCATCTTCCTCTCAAGATGCGCCGGGCTCTCCAGCCTGCGCGAAAGGCGCACCCATGCAGGCTGCCGTCACCTCGGGCTCTCCAAAGCGCGATACCCGCAACATCTCCGTCTTCCCCGCGCAGCTCACCCTCTTCGTCCTGGTGACAGTCCTGTTCTTTCTCTGGGGAATGTCGAACAACCTTACCGACATCCTTGTCCAGCAGTTCCGCAAATCCTTTGAGCTCTCACCCTTCAGCGCGCAGTTAGTCTCGACCGCTAACTTCACCGGCTACTTCGTAATGGCTATCCCCGCCGCGCTCGTCATGCGTCGCTGGGGCTATAAGACTGGAATGGTCTCGGGCCTTGTCCTCTTCGGCCTGGGCATGGTCCTCTTCTGGCCTGCAGCCGTCAGCGGACAGTACTCCATGTTCCTCATCGCGCTCTTCGCCGTCGGCTGCGGAGCCTCCGTCCTCGAGACCGCCGCCAACCCCTTCATGGCACAGTTCGGTCCTGCCGAAACGTCCGAGCGCCGCCTCAACTTCGCGCAGTCCTTCAACCCGCCCGGCACCATTCTCGGAGTCATCGTCGGCGGCCAGTTCATCTTCTCCGGCGTGGAACACAAGGCCAGTGAAGTCGCAGCCATGAAAGTAGCTGGCACCTACACCGCCTACCTGCACAGCGAGATCATGCGCGTCGTCCCTGTCTATCTCGCGCTCGGCTCCGTGGTGCTTCTCTTCGCCGTTGTCCTCTTCGTAATGAAGTTCCCCGTCGTCAGCAGCGACCCCAACGCCGGTCCCGGCAGCGAAGACCAGGGCAGCTTCGCCGCACTCGTACACTACCCTCAGCTCTGGTTTGCGGTGCTTGCAAACGTCTGCAACATGGGTGCCCAGATCTGCATGTGGAGCAATCTCATCCCCTACATGAAGCAGTACACACCCGTCTCGGAGCGCTCCGCCGCCTACTATCTCACCGCCACGCTGGTCATGCTCGCCATCGGACGCTTCGTCTCGACGCCGTTGATGAAATACATCCCCGCGAGTCGTCTACTCGGCTTCTATGCTTTGGCCAACGTCCTGCTCATGGCACTCGCCGTCAGACGCCCCTGCATGGCAGGAGCCTACGCCATCGTCGCAGCCAGCTTCTTTCTCTCCATCATGTATCCGACGATCTTCGCCCTTGGCCTCAAGGGACTTGGCCCGCACACCAAGCTCGCAGGCTCATTCCTTGTAATGGCCATCGTAGGCGGAGCCATCTTCCCTCTGATTCTTGGCCTCATAGCCCGGCAGACCGGCAGCCTCGCCCTCGGCTACCTCGTCCCGCTCTTTGGCTCCGCCGCAGTCTCGCTCTACGGCTTTCTCACGCCGAAGACAACCCCCGCCGTGGCAAATTAGAGTGCGTTACCCCGAACGCCCGGGTGCCCCGTTCATCGCGTCTCTGTCTCTCGCAATGGGTGGAAACCACGGACCCACCGCCACGCTCCCACCTCGATAAAGTCTTCCCACTCTACCGAATCAGCTTCGCAATCCTGCTGCTTGTCCTCAACCTGTCAAGATTCGCCGGAGGCGCCACCTGCACCGGCTGTTCATGCTCGAACTTCAGGCACGCCCCATCGCGCCCGTTCGTTCTCGCTTCACGCAGCGCGAGCTCCGCCCGAGCCAGCACCTCCGCAGTGGGCTCCTTGAAGGTGCATTGCGTAATTCCAATGCTCAGCGTAATCGGTGGCTGATCATGCGGCAGGGATGGCTCTTTCAACGCCGCACGAAATCTCGACGCAATCACCAGCGAGTGCTCTCCCGTGTTCTCCGGCAGGATGACGAGAAACTTGTCATCGGCAATCCGCCCGCACTTGTCATAAAACCGCAGGATCGACGCGATCGTTCCCACCACCGTACACAGCGTGGCATCGCCGCGATTGCGTCCATAGGTCTCGTTAATGGCTTTGAAGTAGTCGATCTCGACCATCATCACCGACACTGGACTATGCGTTCGGCTGCTCCGTGCAATCTCCACCGTCAGCGTGTCTTCGATCGCTCGCCGGTTCAGTGTCCCTGTGACGAAGTCGAGCTGCCCCTGCTGTTGGACAGACTCCCCAATCTCCGCAAAATACATCGTGAAGGCAAACACTCCGCACCCCAGCAGGAAGGCCACATCGAACAGCATCCCAACGCTCACAATCCCGGTAAGCGTCGCTGGAGCTCCAGGCGAAAACAACGCTGGCGAAAGGGCCGCCGCAGCCACGCCCAGCGGCAGAATCGCAAACAGCGAAAGAAAGATCGCGAACAGCTGCAGGGGCAAACGGTCCTTTGCACTCCCAAACAGTTCGATCGCCATCAACCCGCGCGCCACCGCCACCACCGCCGAGATCGCGATGATCCGCGGCAGCGAGAGATCGTAGACCGTCGTGAAGTAGATGATCACCGCCGACGCCACGGCAGCAACATCGTAGAGCACCGGAAGATTTCCCTTTATCTGCAGAAAGCTCAGCAGACCGCGATACAGAAGAATGTAGCCAAAGATGCTAATCAAGTTGCCGAAGATGGACGATGCAAAGAGCGGAATGCTGTGCGCCGCCACCGCCAATACCGCCGAAGGGATCCACAGCGAGAAGCCCAGCGCCATCGTATCGGTGCCACGCAGGTGCGGGTAGACGCGCCAGATGCCGAACAGCACGATCGCGAAGACCGCGGCGAGTGGTAGCTGGCCTGCGGCAAGTGTTCGATAGTCCACCCAATTCAATAAGTGCATGATCCTGCCTTCTTTGCGACGAGTGTATCCAGCCGGGACACCGCGCAAACATCCCACAATCAGGTGACCCTGGTGATCACACACCGGTGCATGTTCAAACGCTGCAGACCACACGGCCCAAACGACTCAGCGCGCACACAAGACCGCACCATTCGTCTATCGACCCGGACTCAACCCGGCGAGAGAGTCCTGAGGTACCTTCGTCCGGCTGCAGCCTGGCTGTCTGCCTACCCGAGGGAGTCTGCTGTTGCTGCCACGCTTGCCTGTAGCACTCGGTTGTCGTTCCCGAAGGAACTTCGCGTCTCCAGCCTCAGCACTTGGAATGTAAAGCATAAAGAAACCCGCAGCAGGACCTCATACCGAGGGAACCCGACTGCGGGCTTGTTGAACTCATTACCGGCGATCCCGGAAGTTCCGGCGTGTGACCCTGAGCGACGCGAACGAGGGAAGCATCCCCCATTCCGCCTTCAGCTCTGGTCTGCCAGTCCTGCGGAATCCGGAAATTCTTACTTCTTTACGGGAGCGATCGTGTCCTTCGCAACCTTGGCAACGCGGAATTTAACGACAGTCTTTGCCTTGATCTTGATCGTCTCGCCGGTCTGAGGATTGCGGCCGAGGCGCGCCTTGCGCTCTGCCTTGACCAGCTTGCCGATGCCGGGGATCGTGAACTCGCCATTCTTCTTGGTCTCTTTCACTGCCGTCTCGGCCAGCAGTTCGATGAAGCTTGCGGTCTGCTTGTTCGTCAGTTCAAGCTTCTCCGCCATCAGGCGAACCAGTGCTGTCTTTGTCATTCCCTTTGCCATGTGTAGTGCTCCTTAGGTGCAATTTGCAGTTCGTCTTCGTAAACAATTAAAAATGGTGTGGTGACACATCGTTTGCCGGGCCAGCCGCCAGGCAGAGAGGTCGAGAAATGTCCTGTTGATACCGAAATCCCCTTTGTTTATGCGGGTCCCGACAACTGTACCGAGAACAACCTTCAGCCTTTCAGGGCGCTTTGTCAACGGTATTTACCCGGTTTCCACAGGTTTTTCCCTGTTTTCTCGGGTTTTGTGCCATTTTTGGCGCTTTTGCGCGTTGGTGGCATCTCTTCCATCTATTTCAATGTTTCGGAAGTCCAAACAGCGACCGGCTCATCCCGGCCGCACTCACAGGCTCTTTTACATCTCTTGATGTGCCAATCAGCGGCGTATTCAACAGCGTGAGCAAGGGTGTCGCCCGCTTGAAGCGGTCCGCAATCATCTTTCCGAATCCAGGCTTCAGCGCCTCTTCCGCAGGCAGAGTCGCCGACACGCCCCACTGCCGGCACAGCAGCAGATCGATCGCCGCATCTTCCGGCTCGAAGCCCTTCGGCGCGCGCGTCAGCTTCAGTCCGTCAAACGCTGTCATCACGGAACTCAGTCTCGTGTCCGCCAGAAGCTTGCGCAGCGCACCATGGTGGTCGCCGCCCGCCGCCGAGAGATACCGGCGTATCGCCAGGAGCTGCTCGCGCTCCGGCATGTAGACTCCCGCGGCAATCGTCACGTTCGTCGGGCTGATCTCAAAGTAAAAGCCGCCCCCTGAAGTCTTCTCGAGTCCAGCCCGCGCCCACCACGCAGCCACATTGTTTTTGTAAGGCCGCTTGTCCTTGCTGAAGCGGATGTCCCGATAGATCCGCATCATCGTCTTCTGCGGCGTACGTACGTACTCCGGTGCAAAGTCGAGGAGCGCATGGTTGATCTCATCGATCACTGCGAGCATCGGCATCTTCAGCGACCGCTCATAAACCGGCTTCCGCTCATCGAACCAGATGCGATCGTTATTCCGTTTCAAGCCACGCAGGAACTTGAGGGATTCAGCAGTAAACGGTGTTCCATTGGGCATTCCTCATTCTAAAACTCCATTGGGCATCCCCTCTTCTTTTGTCATTCCCGCAGGGAATCTGCGTTTGCCATGCTCCTCACTTCCGCAATGAACCCCACATCCCTCTCTCACCCCACGACGGATCAGCCTCGATTCCCGGAGAATATCCGCCACCGAACGGAAGCATCACAACGTTCCTACGTAGACTGGAAGAACGAGGAAAGCACACATGCAAATCGGCATCGATAGCTTCGCAGCCATCATCTCCGATCCCGAAACCGGTAAGGCGATGAGCCCCTCCGAGCGACTCAACAACCTCATTGAAGAGATCGAAGTCGCCGACCAGGTAGGCCTCGATTCCTTCGGCATCGGCGAACATCATCGCGCCGAGTATCTTGATTCCGCGCCCGTCGTAATCCTCGCTGCAGCCGCTTCACGCACGAAGCAAATCCGCCTGACAAGCGCGGTTACCGTGCTCAGTGCAGATGATCCTGTCCGTGTCTTCCAGAACTTCGCCACCCTCGATCTCATCTCAAAAGGAAGAGCCGAAATGGTCGTAGGCCGCGGCTCCTTTGGCGAGGCCTATCCACTCTTCGGCTTGAACTTCGACGACTACGACACCCTCTTCACCGAAAAGCTGGACCTTCTGCTCGACATTCGCGAAAACACCCAGGTCCATTGGTCAGGCAAGCATCGCGCGGCCCTCACGGGACAAGGCGTCTACCCGCGGCCCTTGCAGGAGAAGATTCCCATCTGGATAGGCGTCGGCGGCACTCCAGCCTCGTTCGCACGCGCCGGCGCTTTAGGCCTTCCGCTGATGGTCGCCATTATCGGCGGCGAGCCGCACCGCTTCAAACCACTCATCGATCTCTATCGCGAAGCGGGAGCTCGCGCAGGCGTCGCGCCCGAAGCCCTGAAGGTTGGCCTGCATCAGTTCGGCTACGCCAGCGAGACCAGCCAGCAAGCCTCCGATGAATTCTTTCCCGGACATCAGCGCATGTTCACCCACATCGGCAAAGAACGCGGCTGGCCGCCCACCACAAGAGCCCAGTTCGAGGCCACCCGCGGCCCGACCGGAGCCTACCTCATCGGCGACCCCGAAGAGATAGCCGAGAAGATCCTCCGAGAAAACGAAGCTCTCGGTGGCCTGGCCCGCATCACCTTCCAGATGACCAACGTGGCCCTGCCTCACAGCAAGATGTTGAAGTCTATCGAGACTCTGGGCACGAAGGTCGCACCGCTCGTGAGAAAGGTACTCGGGTAAGAGCTCCAGCCCCGAAGTGCTTGCTCACGAACTTTCGACCTGAGCACCCCCGGATGGGCAGAGGTGCATGTGCACCCTGCCTTCAAAAGGTGTTGACTTGTTGCTACAGTGTAGCGTCAATAAAAATGACCGTCGAGCGGAGGATGCAGCTTCGACGTCGTCACTTGGAGGTGACCGCAATGGAGGAAGCAGCAAAATTGACTATGAGGATTTATCGATGCAATTCCTTTGAGATAACGGCAACATCGACCACATTGCCCTCCACGGCATCACACCGGAAGAGGCCGAACAGGTAATTCAGAACGAGCCTCTTGAACTACAAAAAGGCCCGCGCAACGGCGAACTTCGTATAACTCACCTCGGCGAGACCGATTTCCGGCGAATGCTGCGGGCGTCGCCGTCACCATCCGCGACGAGAAAATCCGAGTTGTCACTGCCTACCCCGCCAAAAAGAAAATGCGGGATTTTACGCACAACAGAAAGCCATCAGCGATGAAAAACACACTACAGACCCCTGAGTTCAATACCGAGGCCGAAGAAGCCGCGTGGTTCGATAATAATCAGGACGTACTGCTAAAGCAGTTTGAGCAAGCGGCTAAGGAAGGCACTCTCACAAGAGGTACGCTAGCCCGTCGAGGATTGACGCCGCCGACGACAATTCGCCTCAACCGCGACGATATAGAACTGGCGAAAGCACAGGCTGAAACGCGCGGTCTGCGTTATCAAACCTACTTGAAGATGATCATTCACCAGCATCTCGTCCAGGAAGCCAGCAATAGCCAGGTGCAGGCCTTGAAGCCATAAATCCGTGCGCTTCGGCATTCGACTGCAAAGTGTTTAAGTCGTTCTCAGTAAAGTCTATAGATATCAAAGCGTGCGAAGATCGTACCGTTTCTCCTCCAGGCCAGCATTGAGCAACGTCTGTGTCTCCTGGCTACAACACCAGGAGATCAAAGTGAGAACGACTGTTTGCCACAGCCATTGCTCGTTCTGCGCAAACCCTCGAGCATCGTCCTACTCCGCGCCCAGCGCCTCCAAAATGGCATCGAAATCCTCAACCCCCGAGTATTCGATAATCACCTTACCCCTGCCATTCCTATCCTCAACTCGAACCCGCAGCCCTAGCGACTCCTGTAGCCGTTCCTGCGCCGACCGGACATTCGGGTCCTGAGCCCGGACCGGCTTCTCTTGCTTCACCTTCGACTCAGGATTCAGCAGCCCCTGCACATACGTCTCTGTCTGCCGCACCGACATCGAAAGGGCCACCACCCTCTCCGCCGCCGCCGCAATCATCTCGGGATCGAGCCCGAGCAGGATCTTGGCCTGGCCGAAGCTCAACTCGCCCGCCTCCACACGCTGCTGCACGACCTCCGGTAACCGCAGCAAACGCAGGAAGTTCGATACCGCGGTCCGAGACATGCCCGTCCGTGTCGCCATGTCCTCCTGTTTCATGTTGAAGTCTCTCGACAACCGCAGATAGGCCCGCGCCTGCTCCATCGGATTCAAGTCCGCACGCTGCAGGTTCTCGACGATCGTCATCTCCATCGCCTGTTCATCGGACACCTGCCGCACGATTGCCGGAATGTGCGTCTTTTCAGCCTCATAGGAGGCCAGCCAGCGCCGCTCTCCGGTTACCAGCTGGTAACGCCCTTCCGGCAGCTCCCTCACTACAATCGGCTGCACCACGCCGCTCGCAGCGATAGATTGTGCGAGTTCCAAGAGCTTTTCCTGATCGAAGTGGGTTCGCGTTTGAAATGGATTTCGCTCTATCAGGCCCAGCTCAATCTCCAGCGGCTTTCCGGATTGCACCACAACTGGTGCGGTAGGAGGAACTTCAACGGGCGAGGCTTCGGCCTGAACCGTAGGAAGCGCCGTCGCCGGTCGACTCGGCAGAAGCGACTCCAGTCCCTTCCCCAGGGCTCTCCGCTTCGGGTCCTGTTTTGGCGTACTTGCTGTGGTCTGCACTTCTTAATACCTCGCTAACCTAGCTCCTTGCAACGACTTACGGAACTAATCATCTTTGTGAAGCGAAAATCCTGTTGCTCGCTCGTGATGGCTTCACTTGTTGTAAGGCCAGAACTTCATCTCTTTCTTCGGAGTTACCCCTGCCGCATTGCGCTCCTTCTGCTTTGGACTGATGACGCCTTCCCGCGCCAGCACCTCGAGCGCAAGCTCCTGGTAAGCTTCTGCCCCGCGCGAACGCGAGTCGTACATCGCCACGGGCTTGCCGTGGCTGGGAGCCTCCGCGAGCCGGATATTGCGAGGGATCGTCGTTTTGAATAGCTTCTCGCCAAAGAATGCCTTCAGGTTTTCCGTTACCTGTTGCGAAAGGTTGGTGCGGTCGTCATACATCGTCAGCAGCACACCCTCGAGCGATAGCCCTGGGTTGAACGCCCGCGCTACGCGGTCAAGCGTACTCATCAGCTCGGAGATGCCCTCCAGCGCGAAATACTCTGCCTGCATCGGAACCAGCAATCCGTCTGCGGCGACCAGTGCATTGAGCGTCAACAGGTCGAGTGCCGGGGGGCAGTCAAGAAGGATAAAGGGAAAGCTTGTACGCACTGGTTCAACAGCATCCCGTAAACGAAACTCACGGCGTTCCTGCGCCACCAGTTCCAGGTTCGCCCCGATGAGATTCTTGCTCCCGGGCACCAGAAAAAGATTCTCGACTTCCGTTTCAACCTGGACGTCCGCGAGTGGCTCGTGACCCATCAGGAGGTCATAGATGCTTGGCCGCTCCTCGTCGCGGCCGAATCCCAGGCCGCCCGTGGTATTCGCCTGCGGATCGCAGTCGATGAGCAGCGTTGGCAGACCCTCCATGGCAAACGCCGCAGCGAGATTAATGGCTGTTGTCGTCTTTCCTACGCCACCCTTCTGGTTGACGATGGCGATCACGCGCGCGCGGTCGGGAGTCTCGTCGGATTGCATGTCTTTGGAATTGTCGTGATTCTCCGGGAGTTGTCCCGGCGTCTCCGTTGGTGTCGTCATGAAGATTCAAGGGTATCGACCAGCGAGCGCGCTGGCAACGAGCGCCGGTTGTGCAGAAGCATCTGTTGCTGTGGAGAAGTTGTGGAACCCTACAAACCACCCGTGATCAGCGGGCCTTTAGTTGGTACGATGTGGAAATCTATTTACTTCGACCATCTATTCAAGTGCCTTCGCGGGCACCGTCGCACATTCAATTATGAGGATGTTCCACGTGGAACATTTCAGGCTCATGGGATAGTTTTCAACTCGCGGTCAGAAAGATAGATGTTCCACGTGTAACCTTCCAGTACAGGGCTCGATAGATGTTTAGAGATTGGAGCTGAATGAGATGTTCACGTGAACATTTAATTCCGTCGCTGAAGCTTTGAATGTGGAATTCAAGGCAGAATGTTCCACGTGGAACATTTTTGCTCACATTCGGGACGTGTCCACGTGGAACATTTAACCCTGTGTTCGAAGCAGGATGACAAGCAGCTTATTTCGCGAGCCGGGAACTGACAGGCTTTCATGAGGTGCGAAGCCCTTTATGTCCAGAGATTGCGCACGAGGAGTGGTGAGGAGGATGAGCTTCCTCTCTGCATGAGATGCAGCCACCTCAATCGCCGTGTCCATATTGTCGACAGCGCGCAGCGCGACAACATCAAAGGTTATGGCGGCGGACATGGTCTCCACACGGTTTGCCCACACTTCGGTCGTCAAACCCAAACTCCGAATGACTTCGCGAAGGAAAGTTGCTTTCTTGTTCTGCGACTCTGCCAGCGTGACATGAATGTCCGGCCTGACAAGCTGGATAGGCAGACCCGGAAAACCGGCGCCGGAACCGAAGTCAAGTAACGTACTGCACTCCCCGATATGTTGCGCGGCGAAGACGCTCTCTCCAAAATGCCGACGCACAATCTCCTGCGGGTCGCGAATAGCGGTCAGGTTAGTGCGAATGTTCCATTTCTGAAGAAGTTCGAGGTATCGCGTAAGCTGCGCGTAGATCTCTGCGGGGACGAGGGTGTTCGGAAGCAAGTACGGAAGGAGCTCGGTCTCAAGTTCTCTCTGTCCGCTTTCGTCATTTGAAAACACGATGTATTTCGCTCCTCCGCTTCCGTCGCCTTTGTGAGTGCAAATGTTCCACGTGGAACATTTCTGTTCCGCACTCACGAAGCTGAATTTGGCAGATGTTCCACGTGGAACATCCTGCCGCTGTTCTAGACGCTGTTCTCAGCGACGGAGGTACGAACCGCACGCGGCGTCCAGGCCGCCGCAGATTCTACGAAACGTCTGAAGATCGCTCGAGACGTAGCGCTTATGTCATAGCTGCGCTCAGGATGCCATTGCACCGCCAGTACGAAATGGTCGTCACCCTCGGTGGCTTGGCCACCTTCGACTGCTTCAATCACACCATCCTGCATGCAACGAGCGACGATGCGAAGGCCGTCTCCGGGCACTCCAATTGCTTGATGATGGCTCGAATTGATGGGCAGTTTCAAGAAGTTGTCCTGCAAAGGCGCTTCCGCCTCATCCAGAAGACTGCCGAGTAGAGAGGGAGGCGCCACCGCGGCAGAGTGAGCAATGGCTACCGAACGCCCAGCTTTGTGGTTAACGGGCATTACGGTCAGGTCCTGTACAAGCGTTCCTCCCCGCCAGACATTCAGCATCTGGGTGCCGAAGCAGATGCCCAGAATGGGCTTATATAAATTGTGGGCATCCTGAATGAGGAGTTCGTCGACATTTTCACGCGCCGAGTCGGCTGGCGCTGTCGTGTCAAGAGCGTCATGGCCGTACTTCTGAGGATTGACATCTGCTGGACTGCCGGGAAGAAGGATGCCCGGGCAGGTGTTGATGAGATTGGCAATCTGGGCAGGGCTAAGGTTCAGCGGAACTTCGACGGGCTCTCCCCCGGCACGCTCAACCGCCGACGCGTACTGAGGCCACGCCTGAACGTTGTACTCAGGATCGTTGCTGATGGGAATGGGAATGGCAATGCGTGGACGAACGTTCATAGGGAAATGCTACAGCTCCAGCCGCTTCTAGACGGTAGTAGTGGTGTCTCTACGCCGCTCAATCTAAAAAGGTCTCTGATAGTGATGGTACATGGCGGAGATTGCAGAGCGGAGCTTCTCGGTGAGGGCAGTGGCGTCCCGAGTGGTGAGGCCAGTGGTGGGAATGGGATCTCCAATAATGGCAAGAAGCGGGCGCGGTGTGAGGTGATAGGTGTGGATGGGCAAAAGTTCGTAAGTTCCGATCAATGCAATTGGAACAAGGGGAACTCCGGCTTTGATGGCGATAAAGGCGCAGCCGGAGGCGAAGGTCTGGAGATCGCCGTTCGTAGTACGAGAACCTTCGGGGAAGAGGAGGAGCGGCATACCTGATTTCAGGGTTGTAACGCCCCGGCCGAGGCTGGCAATCATTGAGCGATTATCTTTCGAATCTACGGGGACCTGTCCGGATCGATTGAGATACCAACCGATGAAGGGGATCTTCCAGAGACCGGCTTTGGCGAGGATTCTGAACTGGAACGGGAGCTTGGCGAAGAGAACCGGAGTATCAAAGTAGCTGAGGTGATTTGAGGCGTAGACGGCGGGCTGGCCTAACCGAAGGCGCTCCGCCCCGATGACGGTAACTGGGGAGAGAGAGAGGCGCAGAAGGGAGCGCGCCCAAACCTGGGCGACAGAGTGCTGCTGGCGTCCAGACTTTTCCCAGAGGCCGCAGATGAGGGAGAGGCAGCCAAAGAAGACTGTCGACGCGGCCATAAGTGGCATCAGCAGGAGGTAGGTGAGGAGCCGAAGAGGGAGGCTGGCTGACTGGCTTCCTTGGTGGGGCGAGGTCAAGCGGTTGACTCCGAGGGTTCCGGTCTCTCCAACAAGCGGTTTACCTCCCGCTCCTCGCGATGAGCCTGCGATGTGTCCGGCACCCGGGCTTCTGTTCGGCTCGGTGTAACTTCTTCGGGTTGGGATTGCGGCTGCTCGGAGAGTGCGAGGTCCCGAATTGCGCCAACGAGATAGACCGAGCCAGTGGCGATGATGAGGCCTTCAGCGGGCGTAACGGCGCGAGCCTGTGCGAGCGCTCCGGCGAGGTGCGGTGCGGCGTGTGCCGGTATGTCGAGGGCGTATGCAGCGGCGAGCAGATCCTCAACTTTTGCGGCGCGGGGATTGGCAATCGGGGCGAGGATGATGTGGTCTCTTTCCCTTGGGCCACGGGCGCCCGGCCGGCCACCTTCAGAGCTCGGATCGAAGAGCGGAAAGAGGATGCGGGAGATCTCTGTCAGGTTCTTGTCGGAGAGGCAGCTGAAGATGAGGGTGCGGGGGCGAGACTCGGGAAGCCGGGCGATGGCCGCGCGCAGGGTCCAGGCACCGGCGGGGTTGTGGGCTACGTCGAGGAGGAGATTGGGAGGGAGAAACTCAAGGCGACCGGGCCAGCGAGTATTGCGAATCCCTTCTTCAATCGCGGAGTTTGCGATATTGTAACTTTTTAGGTTACTTATTTTCGAGATGTAGCTTTCGAGGTGCCGTAAGGTGCTGGCGGTCGCGATGGCCAATGCGATGTTGCGCTGCTGGTGATGGCCGGGGAGCGGGGAGTCGACCTGCAGGGGTTGATTGTCGAGGGTAAGAGTGTAGCGATTGCGAGGGAGGGCGACAGGCTCCTTGATCGAATCGGTTTGAGCGGACGGGGAGACAGGTGTTTGCTGCGGGATGAAGTCGGCGGCGCTGATGGCTGTGAGATTGAGGGTAACAGCGGCCTCGCCGATAGCCTGATTGGCTTCGGGGTGCTGGGGAAGGGTGACGAGGATACCCTCTTTGCGCAGGATGCCAGCCTTCTCAAAGGTAATCGCGGCGATGGTGTCGCCGAGGTAGTCCTGGTGGTCAAGCGCTATGTCGGTGATGACGGAGATGAGAGGCTCGACGATGTTGGTGGCGTCGAGACGGCCGCCGAGTCCGACTTCGAGGACCGCGATGCTTATTTTCTCTTCGGAGTAGTAGAGGAAGGCGAGGGCAGTGAGGACTTCGAAGAAGCTGGGCGGGAAAGGGAGAGTGCCGGAGGCGACCAGAGTGGCGGCGGTCTGTTCGACCTGGGTGAAGAGGCGGCCGAAGGTGGCGTCGGGTATCTCGGTGTTGCCACCCGAGGCGGCTTCGTGGATGGCTTGCGGAACTGGGGGCAGGAGCTGGACGCGTTCATTGACGCGAACCAGATGCGGCGAGGTGTAAAGACCAGTCTTATAGCCAGCAGCGGCGAGGATGCTGGCGAGCGTGGCGGCGGTGCTACCTTTGCCGTTGGTTCCGGCAATGAGGACAGAGGGAAAGGTCTCCTGCGGGTTGCCAAGGGCGGCGCAGAGGATGCGCATGTACGCAAGATCCCATTTGCGACGCGGAGCGGGTGTGCCGTCGGCCAGGGGTGGCAGAGGGGCGAGTTCCTGACCGAGGGCGTAGAGCCGGTCTACGGCATGGGCGTAGTCGGCCTGGCTTTCTGCGGATTCATGAGGAGACGGCTCGGCGTGGGTTTCGCGGGCGATGACTGCCTGAGACATGAAAACCATTCTAGCCTGCACCGCGCTCGCGGATGGACAGTCGGGACGTGTAGGACAGTAGCGGACATCTGGCGGCGATATGGGGCTGTTCGCCGACATTCGCTAATTATTCATTGACTGTATATGGGTGAGGCCGTAAGTTAGGCGAACTCCCTCCAGATTAAAACCCGGACAACCAGGGCAAGAGGCTTCCATGTTTTCTTTGTTTCCTTCCGAAGAGACGTCTTCGGTGCAGAGTACTGCCCTCGCCCGTGGTTTGCGCGCAGGGCGAATGATTGTTTCGATTTTGGGTGCTGTCTCGCTCTTTGGCGCGCCGCTGCGTGGGTCTGCCGCGACACCTGTGGCGACTGATGCGCCGACGAGTAAAGGGAAGCTAGTCGAGAGCTACGGCAAGGTCCCTCTGAGCTTCGAGCCGAATCGCGGGCAAACCTCGCCCGCGGTGCAGTGGGTGGCTCGGGGGCCGGAGTACGCGTTGTTTCTGTCCGGGCATGACGCGGTGCTTGAGTTGAACTCGATTACACCGCCGGCGGGGATTACAGACCGGCCGAAGATCTACAGCTCGGCGGTGCGGATGAACCTGCTGGGGGCGACGACTGCCCTGAAGGCGAGCGGTGAGCGGCAACAGGCGGGAACGGCCAACTACTTTACAGGGAGCGATCCCGCAAAGTGGCAGCACGAGGTGCCGAATTTCGAGAAGGTGCGACTGAGCGGGGTGTACCCGGGTATCGACCTGGTCTACTACGGACGGCAGGGGCGGCTGGAGTATGACTTCGTGGTGGCTCCGGGGGCGGACGCGTCGAAGATCATGCTGAAGTTCGACGGCGCGGAGGCGCGGCTTGCAGCGAACGGCGACTTGATTTTGCCGGTGGCTGGGACGGCGCGGGAGATCCGGTTCGACAAACCGACGGTATACCAGTTGAAGGACGGGCATCGGCAGCCGGTCGAAGGGGCGTTTCAGATCGCGAACGACCGGACGGTGAGCTTTGCGCTTGGGAGCTACGACCGGCTGCGGGAGCTGGTGATCGATCCGACGCTTCTGTTCGCGGGCAGCATCGCGACGGGTAACCAGCAGACGATTCCTGCGGGGATGACGATCGACGCCTCGGGGGCCATGTACGTGACGGGTTACACGAATGACCTGACTTTTCCGGTCACGACGGGAGCTCTTCAGACGAACTGCCAGACGTATTCGGCAGCGGCGGCAGCGAACGGATTTGTGCGTTGCGGGCCGAGCAGCAGCACATCGGGTTTTGTGACGAAGATCAGCCCGGATGGAACATCGCTGATCTATTCGACCTATCTGCATGGCGGCGGAGGACAGGAGTCTGGCGGGGCGATCACGGTCGATGCACAGGGTGATGCTTATGTGCTGGGGGCGACCAGTTCGAACGATTTTCCGATTACTTCGAACGCCTACCAGTCGCTATGTCAGCCGGCCTACTCTTCCGGAGCCTACTTCGCACCGGTCCTGCCGATCACTGCGCAGTGCGACAACTTTGCAAACGGCGGTGGAACCGAGTACACGGTAAATGGCCCCAACCTGTTCATCGCAGAACTGAATCCTTCAGGAACGGCGCTGCTCTACAGCACTTTTTTCGGTGGCTCTCAAGCAGCCTACCCGGTGGGAATCGCGCTTGATGCGGCTTCGAATATCTACTTCGCCAGCGAAGTAAACCTGGCACAAAGCCCGTCGAACCTGTATCCAAACAACACTCAGTTGCCCTTTCCGACGACTGCGAGCGGATATCAAACGACAGGAAACAACCTCCTGACGCCAGCCTTCTCCGAGCTAAGCGCAGATGGGCAGACGCTGCTGTACTCAACCTTTCTCGGGTCTCTCGGGACCAACGGCCACGACACCTACAACAGTGCGTTCGCGCTTGGAAAAAACGGGGTCGCGTTTATCGGTGGGTACACGGCCGCGGCAGACTTTCCGACGACACCCGCATCCGTGAAGCCTGCATGCACTTTGAACACAAGCGACGGCAGCTATTGCTTTACCAGCCAGGGATTTGTGGCCGCGATCGACACGACCAAGATCGGAGCAGCATCTCTCGTCTACTCGAGCTATCTTGGCGGCGACGAACAGCAGGGATCAAACATCCCGGAGCAACAGGTGTATGGACTGGCGGCAGACGCGAACAACAACCTTTTCGTGACTGGCTACACCTCAGCCAATGATTTTCCGTCGACGGCGGGCGTGTATCAGCCACACTGCAATGACGTAAATCCGGCGGGAAACTGCAACCAGACGGCGTTCCTGAGCAAGATAAACCCGGCAGGTTCGGCATTAACATGGTCGACTTTTCTTGGCGATACGCGGGACGATGGTCCGGGCGGGTACGGGGCGTCGATCGCATTTGATGCGAAGGGACAGGTGTACCTGTATGGATTGTCGGACGACGGCAGCGGCAGCTTTCCGCAGGTCGACCCGATTTCGACGTATACGAGTGGAAACAAGGTCTTTATAGCGACGTTTTCGGCGGACGCCAGCAAGCTCCTGTTCTCGACGCGGTTCAGCGGACCGGCAAATAATGCGATCTCGCTCGCGCCGAGTGCGAACGGTCTGGCGGTCGACGCAGCGGGGAGTATGTATATCGTCGGCTACACGGGGGACGGTGGATCGTTTGGGACTACGACTGGCACCTATTCGACGACGGCGACGAATGGGTTCAACCGCCCCTTCTTTGCGAAGATCTCGCGGGTGACAGGGCAGAGTGCGACGACGCTTGCGATTGCGCCATCCCCGGCGGCGTCCGGACAGACGATTGCGTTTTCGGCTTCGGTGACAGGGGACGGGTCGAGTACGGCGATCCCTTCAGGGACAGTGACGGTCACGGCGAGCGGCGTTTCGCCGACGCCAACGGTGCTGGGGACGATCACGCTCGATGGGACGGGGAATGGCACGTTCAGCACAAATACGCTGGGGTCGGGGACCTACAGCGTGCAGGCGGCGTACAGCGGCGATGCGAACTACGAGCCAAGCCTGAGCGCGGCGCAGACGCTTACTGTGACGGCCTCGCTGACACAGAATTTGCTGCAAAATCCGGGGGCGGAGTTGGGCAGCCTGGCGGACTGGACAATCGGCGGAGCGGGGACGCCGATCGTAGATAACGGGACCTACGATTCAGGGATCAACCCGCATACGGGAAGTTACGACTTTGTCGGTGGCTATAGCAGTGGTACGGATTCGCTGTCGCAGACGGTGTCAATCGTTGCGCAGGGCACCGGGATCACGGCGGCGCAGGTAGATGGCGGGACGCTGTTCGCGAATGTGAGCTTCTGGGAGCAGGGATTGAGTCAGGGAACGCCGAGCGACGACGGGTCGGTGTCGTTGACGTTTCTCGACGGGAACAACGCGACGCTGAGCACGGTGACGACAAGCATCGTGGACAGCCATAACGGAGCCTGGACGAATGGAACGGGCACGTACGCAATTCCGGCGGGAACGCGGTCGATCACGTATGTTATGAATTTCTTGAAGAACCAGCTGACAGATAATGATGCGTTCTTCGATGACAACTCGCTTTCGATCGGCACAAGCACCGGGCTGACGCTGTTCCCGGGCAGCCTGCATTTCGGGAACGTGGCAGTGGGAGATCAGAGCGCACCGCAGACGGTGACGGTGACGAACCAGCAGGCGACGACGATCAACATCGTGCAGATCATGTCAGAGCTGGGAGCGAACCCGTTGGATTTTGTGCAAACGAATACTTGTCCCGCGGCCCTGACGGCAGGCGCGAGTTGCCAGGTCACGGTGACGTTCGTTCCGGATGGCGTGGGGCCGAAGGTGGCGGGGATCGATCTGCCCGACGACTCCTCCCCCGATGATCAGTACATTCTTGTGGACGGAACGGGGACGGGTGGCATCCTGCAGGTAAATCCGGGCAACCTGAAAACCATTGCTGGTAATGGGACGAAGGGTGATACGGGTGACGGCGGACCGGCGATAGCAGCGGAGTTGAACCAGCCGAATGGCGTAGCGTTCGATCCGTCGGGAAACCTCTACATTGCAGACGATGTCGCGAACGTGGTCCGCAGGGTGGACACGTCGGGCAACATCACGACGATCGCAGGCACCGGAACCAATGGCTTTACGGGGGACGGTGGACCGGCGGTACAGGCGGAATTGTCGCAGCCGTTCAGCGTGGCATCGGATGCGGCGGGCAACATCTATATTCAGGACACAGGAAATTACGTGGTCAGGAAGGTGACTGCCGCGACCGGGATTATTACAACATATGCCGGTACACCTGGAGTCCCCGGGCACTCGGGCGACGGCGGACCGGCGACGGCGGCCAAGTTCAATAACAACCAGGGAGCGCGGTTCGACAGCGCGGGGAACTTCTACGTGCCGACCTGCCGTGGAGCAAGCATTCGGAAGATCGACACGGCGGGAAACATCTCGACGGTGGCGGGGAACTTTACCGAGGGTTATAGCGGGGACGGCGGACAAGCGACGGCCGCGCAGTTGCAATGCCCGTCGGGGGTGGCAATCGATCCGGCTGGGAATCTATACATTGCGGACGCTTCGAACAACGTTATTCGCAAGGTGACTGCGGCAACGGGAATCATCTCCACTATCGCTGGCAGCACAGCGGGGACGGCAGGATCTTCAGGAGATGGTGGAGCTGCGACGGCGGCACTGCTGAGCCTGCCGAACGATGTGGCACTCGATGGGGTCGGCAACCTGTATATCGCGGACAGCGCGAATAACCGCGTTCGGAAGATCGATGTAAACGGCAATATTACGACTGCGGCGGGCGGACTGAACAATGCGGGGAGCGCGGCGGTGAATACTCCTCTGGGATTGACGACGGACAACGCGAACAACGTGTACTTCTCGGATTCAGGTAACGGCAAGGTGCAGGAGATCTTCCCGCAGGGAACACAGCCGTTCCCGGCGACGCTGGTGGGGACTACGTCGGCGGCACAGTCGCTGACGCTGAGCAATATCGGGAATACCAACGTCACGCTTTCGGCGAATGGCGCGTTTACGACGAGCGGGAATGCGGGCGACTTTGCGCTGACGCCGGGAAGCTGCGGCGGCGGGGCAGTGTTGACGGCGAATGGCGGCTCGTGCGCGGTGTCGATCACGTTTACGCCGACGGCGGTGGGACAGCGGACGCTGACGGTGATGCTCGCGGATGATGCGCTGAATACGCCGCAGTCGTTCTCGATTGGCGGGATGGGTGTGGCGCCGGCGGGGCAGATGGCGACGCCAACCATTATGTGGGCGATGCCTGCGGCGATTACGACGGCGACTCCGCTGAGTGCGACGCAGCTGGATGCGATGGCAGCGGATGCGAATGGGAATGCTGTTCCGGGAACATTTGTGTATACGCCAGCGGCCGGGGCGATGCTTGGTGCGGGAACTCAGACGCTGAGCGTTACATTTACGCCGACCGATACGACGGACTTTACGACGGCGACTGGATCGACGACGATCGTGGTGACGCAGGCGAGTGGTGCGACAGGATCGGCAACGACAACAGTGTTGACGGTGAGTGTCGGCGAAGGTGCAGTGACGACAGTTGCGGCGGGGACAGTTGTGGCGCTGACGGCTACAGTATCGGGTGGCGATACGCTGGTCTCTCCGGGACAGGTGGCTTTCTGCGATGCGACGGCTGCGACTTGCACGGATAACCATCTGCTAGGCACGGCGCAATTGACCTCTGCGGGAACGGCGATCTATAGATTTGTGCCGGGGATTGGAACGCATAGTTACAAGGCGGTCTTCCTGGGCACCCCGGGCGGAAGAGGCGACTTCGCGGGGAGTGCCTCTGCGGCAGCACCGCTGGCGGTGACGGGTAAGTTCCCCTCCGTGACGACGATTGCGCAGAGCGGAGCGGCAGGCAGCTACACGGTAACTGCAACGACGGTCGGCATTGGAGATCCGACGGCTGCACCGGTTGGAACGGTGTCGTTCCTGGATAGCAGCAATAGCAATGCACTTCTGATTACGGGAACGCTGGGAGCGGGGACGCCAGGCTTGAGCTTCGCCGGGCAGACAAGCGCAGCCAACATGGAGAACCCACAAACTCGAAGCGCTGTGGCTGACTTCAATGGAGACGGGATACTCGATATCGCCACGGCAAGCACCGCTCCCGCCTCCGACCCAACCCAGACCATCTACGCAAACACGGTGACGATCTCGCTTGGAAAGGGCGATGGAACCTTCACCCCTTTGAACACCTATCCGGCAACCGGGAGCCATCCGCAATCGATCGTTTCGGGAGACTTCAACGGAGATGGCAAGGCCGATCTGGCAGTCACGAACAACAGCGACGGAACCGTGACGATCCTGATCGGTAATGGAGACGGGACGTTCGCTGCGGGGACCACGGTGGCGGCCGCCAGAGGTGCCTACGGACTGGTGGCGGGAGACTTCAACGGAGACGGAAATCTCGATCTCGCAGTCTCGACAACCAACGATGTGGTGATCCTGCTGGGCAACGGCGACGGCACGTTCGTGGCGAGCCAGATCGACATCTCGGGTGGAACGACAGAGGCATTCGGGCCGATCATTACGGCGGACTTCAATGGGGACGGCAAGGCAGACCTGATTGTGGAAGGCTTCTCGCCGGCTGGCGAGCTGGTTGTTCTGTTGGGGAATGGTGACGGTACCTTTGCTGCGGGACCGCCGATCACCTTGCCGGGACAGGGAAGCAACCTGAACGGCCTGGTGGCGGGAGACTTCAACGGCGATGGCAAGGTCGACTTCGCCGCAACGAACAGCTCGCAGAATGCGGTCCTGATCATGACCGGCAATGGCGACGGGACCTTTGTGATGACGGCCGCGGCATCGGGTACAGACTACGATCCTGTTGATATTCAAGCGGGCGACTTCAACGGTGACGGCAAGCTGGATCTGGCGGTGCAGCGCCTTACCTATAACGGGCAGGAGGTGCTGCTGGGCAACGGCGACGGCACGTTCACCATACCTGTTATTCCGACCGGGGTTTACGCGTATGACGCGGTCGCGGTGGGAGACTTCAATGGCGATGGTGTTCCGGACCTGGCGGGAACAGACGGGTCAGCGAATCTGCAGATTGCGCTGACGCAGCGGACGGATACAGCGGTGGTAGCGGCAACGCCGGTGCCTGCTCTGAGTGCGGGGACGCACCAGGTGGTGGCGAGCTTCCCGGGTGATGCGACCTACAGCGCGAGTGTGTCGAGCGCGACGAGTCTTACGGGAGGTGGCGCGGCAGCGGCGGTGACTCCGACAATTACGTGGCCGATGCCTGCGGCGATTACCACGGCGACTCCGCTGAGCGCGGCGCAGCTGGATGCGACGGCGACGGACGCGAACGGGGCGGCGGTTCCGGGAACTTACGCGTATACGCCGGGTCCGGGAACGCTGCTTCAAGCGGGCACGCAGACGCTGAGCGTGACGTTTACGCCGGACGATACAACAGACTTCACCGCGGCGACGGGAACGACAGCGATCGTGGTAACGGCGGCCACAGCGTCGGGAGGAACAGGGACTCCGACGATGACTGCGTTGTATGTCACATCACATGATCAGAATGTGACCACGGTTACGGCGGGGAGCGTGGTGACCCTTTCGGCGCAGTTGCTCGCGGGCGAAAACTCCGTCAGTCCGGCACAGGTTGCATTCTGCGATGCAACGGCTCTGAGCTGCACGGGGTCGCATCTGCTCGGCATTGCACAGGTGACCGAGGGCGGCACGGCAAACCTTTCGTTTGTGCCCGGTGTTGGAGTGCACACCTATAGTGCTGTGTTCCTGGGCACAAACCTGTACTCGGGAAGCTCTTCAGCCGCGGCCACACTGACGGTGACGGGAACGATACCAACGACCACGGCGGTTGCACAGAGCGGAACAGCGGGGAACATATCGCTAACAGCAATGACAGTGGGAGCGAACGCCTATTCGGTGTCCCCCGCAACGCAGAGCGCGACGATCAACCTTGGGCAGAGCGCGCAGAACTACGTGCTTACCGGAACAGGTGCCAGCACGGTCAGCGGCTCGAATTACGGCAACTACTACAACACCCAGGGAAGCTGCGTCACGGCAGGCTTGATCACCACCTGCGACCTCACTGGAACCTTTACCAGCAGCACCCCGGCGTATGCGGCGGGTACGTACGACTTCCAGACTGTCTTCACCGGCAGCGTCACCAGCGCGATCAACTCACAGACGCAGTATCCGGTAGGGACTGAGCCGAATGACTTCCAGTATTCGGCATTTGCGCCGAGCACCACGATGACGCTGAAGCTCAACGTCACGGGCGGCGGCTCCTACGCCATACCGCTCGTAGCCAATGGGAACTATGTGTCGAGTCTTGACGGTATCGGCTTCGCAAATACCTCTGTCGTGTGCGGGGGCACCTCGCTCGGCAGCCTGCCGTGCCAGGAGGATAACGTCGGCACCGTCGCGGGCGCGACTTTCTCAGGACCGGTGACCGGCAGCGTGGAGTTCGAGATGCCCTCGTTACCGGCCCTGACCGGCCCGACAGGGGCGGTTTCGTTCCTGGATACAAGCAATGCCAATGCAGTGCTGGGGACGTCGGTGCTGGGAGCTGCGGCACCGGGATTTGCGCTGGCGCAGGCGGCGGGACCGCCGGCGACGGCAGGGACGCATCCTTACGGCGTGGCGACGGGCGACTTCAACAACGATGGATTTGCCGACGTTGTGATCGAGAACTACAGCTCGAACACAGTGAGCGTGCTTCTGGGTAAAGGCGATGGGACATTCCAGGCACCGGTCACGTACGCAGTGGGCTCGCTTCCAGAGCGGGTGTTGGTTGCGGACATGGACGGAGACGGCAATCTGGACCTGATCGTCGCAAACACCGGCAGCAACTCGATCAGCATCCTGCTGGGTGTTGGTAACGGGACCTTCCGTGCGCAGACGACGTATCCCTGCAACTCGCCGGTGGGATTGGGCGTGATGGACGTAAACCACGATGGCATTCCAGATGTGGTGGCGGGCAATTACTACAGCAACACAATGAGTGTGCTGCTGGGCAAGGGCGATGGCACGCTCAATACAGCTGTGACGTATGCGACGGGAAGCACACCGCAGACGGTGGCGGAGGGTGACTTCAACGGCGACGGCATCGTCGATGTTGTGGTGGGCAACGAGGGTGCGGCTACGGTTGGCGTCTTCCTCGGCAACGGGGATGGGACGTTCCAGACGATGGTGACGTACCCGGTTGGCAACTCGCCGCAGGGTGTGCAGGTGGGCGACTTCAACGGCGATGGCAAGCAGGACCTCGCAGTCTCGAACCAGGTGGATGGGACGGTCAGTGTCTTGCTCGGTAACGGCGATGGAACGTTCCAGGCACAAGCAGTCTATCCGGTGGGCGTGCAGCCTGTAGGGATCGCGATTGCAGACTTCAACGGCGACGGAATTCAAGACATCACGGTTGGGAATACGGGGCAGGCCAGCCTTACACAGGGCGTGTTGCTGGGTAAGAGCGACGGAACGTTCGCGCCGCAGGTGACGTTTGCAACGGGGAACTTCCCGTATGGGGTTGCGGTCGCTGACTTCAACGGCGATGGTCTGCCGGATATGGCGGTGACGAACTTCACAGACGGGACGGCGACCATCCTGCTGAGCCAGGCCACGGAGACGGCCACGGCGATGGTAAGCGGGGTCGCACCAGCGCCGGGTACGCACGCGGTGGTGGCGAGCTATCCGGGCGATGCGCACTACAGCACAAGTGTGTCGCAGGCTACGAACGTGGTGGTCGCCGGGGTGACTCCGGCAGTGATTACGTGGGTGCCCACGGTGGCGGCAATTCCTTACGGGACAGCCCTTGGTGCTCAGCAGTTAGATGCCACTGCGGCTACGGCGGCAGGCGTGGCGATTCCGGGTACGTTTATGTATACGCCGGCGCCAGGCACTATTTTGATGGCAGGGACGCAGACGCTCAGTGTGACGTTTACGCCGACAGATGCGATCACTTTCTCGGCGGGTGCAGGGACTGCAACCATTACGGTGACGCAGGCGACGCCAGTAATTACATGGGCGGTTCCGACGGGGATCGCTTACGGAACTCCACTCTCTGCGATGCAACTGGATGCGACCGTGGCGGGAGTGGGGGCTGGAGCGTTACCCGGATCGCTGGCGTACATGCCTGGGATTGGTACGGTGCTGGCCCCTGGAACGCAGACGCTGAGCGTCGTGTTTACGCCGACCGATGCCGTGGACTACACAACAGCGACGGCGAGCGTGCAGCTTGTTGTTGGAGGGCTGACGCTGACGTCGTTCGCTCCCGTTGGCACGCTGATTGGAAGCGGAGACACGACGATTACGCTGTCTGGCGGCGGGTTTGTGCCGACGTCAGTGGTGATGGTGAATGGGGCGGGAGTCGCGACAACGTATGTTAGCCCGACGACGCTGACGGCCGTGATCCCGGCAGCGCTGTTGAAGACGATGGGCACGCTGACGGTCGCGGTCGTCGACCCAGGGGTTGGTGCGGCAACAGCGACGCAGGCGTTTACGGTGGTCCCGCCTACGGGCGCGGCCACTCTGAGCGGTCCGGCGACGACCGACCCGGGATCGCAGCCGACGGTGACGCTGTCGATTACGAATCCTTATCCGCTGGCCCTGACGGCGCAGTTCAGCCTGGCGTTCGCGAGTGCAGGAAGTTCCTCGGTCGATGATCCTTCCATCCAGTTTTCGAGCGGAGGGCGGACATTCAGCTATGACGTGGCGGCGAACTCGACTTCCGTGCCGCCGGTGCAGTTGCAGGCGGGAACGGATGCGGGAACGATTACGATTACGGCGAAGCTTATGGCCGATGGTGTGGATGTGACGCCGACCGGACTGGCTCCACTGGTGATCGTGGTGCCGCCGGTGGTGCCAATGATCTCGGGGACGACGATCACGGCTGCGGGCAACACGCTGACGGTGGTGATCCATGGCTTCTCGAATACACGGGAGGTGTCGTCGGCGGTCTTCGACTTCACGGCGGCGACAGGCGATGTGCTGGCTACTCCCAGCGTGACGCTTCCGGCGACGACGATCTTCTCCAACTGGTACACCGATCCGACTTCGGACGCGTATGGGTCGACGTTTACGTATACGCAGATCTTCAATACAAGCGCGGATGCTTCAACGGTGGGGACGGTGAAGGTGACGCTGACGAACTCGGTTGGGGACTCGGCGGCGAGTACAAGTACGGGGCCGTAAGTGGGCGCCGCCGTACTGAGGTTCGAGGCAGAAAGGGTCGGGCGGTTGCGGTGGGGCAGAGTCTCGCGGAATCCTTCGCTGCGCCCAGGACGATGGCAAGGCTTGAGAGTTTGAGATTGCGTTTCCTGTTGCTTTCCCATATAGGATGTGGCAGCATTCCTATGGTTAGGCAATAGGAGACGTGATGGGCGAGAAAGCTGACGTTTGGCAGGGGACTTTGGCGCTGATGGTTTTGAAGACCATCGAGGGTATGGGGCCCCTGCATGGGTATGGGATCGCGCGGCGAATCGAGCAGACAAGCGGGAATGTGCTGGCGTTGAACTATGGAACGCTCTACCCGGCGCTGTTGAAGCTTGAGCAGGAAGGCGCGATCGAGGCGGAGTGGGGCGTCTCGGAGAACAACCGGAAGGCGAAGTTTTACAAGCTGACACGGGCAGGCAGGAAACAGCTGGCGCGCGAGGCGAAGAACTGGGAGCAGACTACGGCGATCCTGGCGCGGTTTCTTGCTCCTGATGAGGCGGTATGAGGGGGCTCTTGTGGCCACCCACTCATCGCGAGAGACAAGAGCGCGAGGAATGGGGCACGCAAAGAAGGTCACTGGGGAAGCCCACCCGTGGCCAAAAGCGAGCCATGGGTGGGGCACCCCGAGGTTGTGAATTATGAGACAGCTGCGGGTTTGGCTGCGGAGGGTAGTTGGGCTGGTGCCAAGCGAGCGGCGGGAGCAGGAGCTTGCGGCCGAGATCGAAAGTCATTTGCAGATGCATATCGAGGACAACTTGCGGACGGGGATGTCGGCCAGTGAAGCGCGGCGGAGCGCGATTCTTACCCTAGGTGGAGTAGAGATGACCAAGCAGGCTTACCGCGAACAGAGCACTTTGCCATTTGTTGAAACAGTGTTGCAGGACCTGCGGTTCGCATCGCGGCAGTTGCGGAAGAACGTGGGATTTACGCTAACGGCGATGCTGATGCTGGCACTGGGGATGAGTGCGAGCGTGGCCATCTTCGCGTTTGTGGATGCTGCGCTGATCAAGCCGCTGCCGTATGAGGATCCGACGCGGCTGGTGAGTGTGACCGAGACGGTCGCGACGTTTGGACGCGCAAACCTTTCATATCCCGACTATCTGGATTGGAAAAAGATGAATACGAGCCTCAGCGCGATGGCGTTGTACTACGGTGCGGGATACATGCTGCCGACGGGGACGGGGTCGGAGCTGGTGACGGGCCTGCGGGTGAGCGATGGGTTCTTCCGTGTGCTGGGTGTGAAGCCGGTGATGGGGCGCGACTTCTACGATGGCGAAGACCTGCCGAGCGCTCCACGGACGGTGTTGCTGACCTATGCGACGTGGCAGAGACGGTTTGCGAGCCGGAAAGACGTGGTTGGGCAAGCGGTGAATCTTAGCGGGATTCCCTACACGATTGTCGGCGTGCTGCCGGAGAGTTTCCAGTTTGTGCCGCGAAATAATGCGGAGTTTATTGCACCCTTTCATGCAGCCGGCGGCTGCGATTTGCGGCGGAGCTGCCATGGTCTGATCGGTCTTGGACGACTGAAGGATGGCGTTTCGGTTGCGACGGCGAATGCGGATTTCACTCAGATTGCACAGCAGCTGGAGCGGCAGTATCCGGACTCAAATCGCGGCCAGGGTGGAAGCGCGATCTCACTGTCGGAGGAGTTCGTCGGTAACATGCGGCCTATTCTGCTGACGCTGCTTGCGGGCGCGGGGCTGTTGTTGCTGATTGCGTGCGTGAATGTGGCGAGTTTGCTGCTGGTGCGGTCGGAGAGCAGGCGGAGGGAGATCTCGGTGCGCGGAGCACTGGGGGCTTCGCAGGGGAGACTGAGGCGGCAGTTTGTGACGGAGGGATTGCTGCTGGTGGGGATTGGAAGCGGGTTAGGTGTCGGCGGCGCATTTGGAGCGATGCGGCTTCTGCTGCGATTGCTGTCGAAGGACATGCTGGTGCGGATGCCGTACCTGGGTGGGTTAGGACTGAATCTGCGCGTGATGCTGTTCGCGGCGGGCGTGGCAGTGCTTGCGACGGTAGTGTTCTCGTTGACACCGATGTTGCGGCTCTCCGGAGTGAATGTACGCGAGGGTTTGGCGGAAGGGTCGCGCGGGTCGGCGGGCGTGATTTGGCGGCGGCTGGGATCGCACCTTGTGATTGCGGAGCTTGCGATTGCGATGGTCCTGCTCGTAAGTGCGGGTCTGCTGGGTAAGAGCTTCTACCGGCTGCTGCATGTGAACCTTGGGTTCGAGCCAGAGTATCTTGCGACGCTCTCAGTAGCAATGCCGGACCTGCAGTATGCAAAGGAGACGCAGCAGGGCGCGTTGGTGCGGCAGGTTGTGAAGCAGGTTTCGGCGATGCCCGGGGTAAAAGCGGTGGCGACGACGAGTGTGCTTCCTGTAAGCGGCAACGGGAATACGGATTGGATCCGGTTTGTGGGACGGCCGTATGACGGCAAGCATATCGAGGTGAATGAGCGCGAGGTAAGTCCGGATTTCTTTGGGACAGTACAAGCGAAGCTGATACGCGGGAGGACGTTCACGAACGACGATGACTTTGGGAGGCCGCTGGTGGCGGTGGTGAATGAGTCGTTCGCGAGGAAGTATTATCCCGGTGAAGACCCGCTTGGAAAGACGTATGGCAACACGGAGCTTGCGCCGAAATCGATCAAGCAGATCGTTGGTGTAGTGGAGGATGTGAGGGAGGGGTCGCTGGACCAGGTGACGCTGCCGACGGAGTATGACCCTTTCGCTCAAAACCCGGATACATCCTTCAACCTGATGGTGCGAACTTCACAGGATGAGGCGAGCGTGCTGCCATCCGTCGTGGCGACGATTCAAAGGATCGATCCGGCGGTGGGGACCTCGGACGAGACAACGATGATGCGACGGATCAATGATTCAGAGACGGCGTATCTGCACAGGTCGTCGGCGTGGCTGGTGGGCGGGTTTGCGGCCCTGGCCCTGTTGCTGGGAGTGACGGGGCTGTATGGGGTGATTGCGTATTCGGTGAGTCAGAGGACGCGGGAGATCGGGGTACGGATGGCGCTGGGAGCGCAGCGAGGGACCGTATATGGATTAATTCTTCGTGAGGCGGGGTGGCTGACTGCTTGGGGGATTGTGGCGGGGCTGACGTGCGCCGTGGGAGCGGCGAGGCTGATGCAGTCGCTGCTGTTCGGGACGGCGGCCTGGGATGTGGGGACTCTGGTTGCGGTGGCGGGGGTGCTGGGGGTGTCGGCGATGGTGGCGAGTTATCTGCCGGCGAGACGGGCGGCATCGGTAAATCCGGTCGAGGCTTTGCGAGCGGAGTAGCCGGTCTGCCAGGTTTGAAAGGTTCAAGTGGTTGCGGTGGTATGAGCAGATGCGCGGGAATTCTTCGCTGCGCTCAGGACGACGCTTCCGCAGCTGCGCCCATCCATTTGGGATTTGTCGGCAGTGGCCTTCAAGAGTGCAACGTTCCTGACGCTCGATTCACTCCCATGTTACGTCCTTTCGGAGCCAGAGTTACGATTCCCGCCCGCTGGCCCGGTTTTCAGGGACAAATCTCCACTTCAGACGCTAAGCTGTTTGGTATACATTCCAAAAGCCAGATCGTTAACTCCAGGAAAGGTGTCTGCATGATTGCTGAAGCTCCAGACGAGACAAGCGCCGAACATATAACGCGCGCCATCTTCAGCCATGCGACGCGGATCGATCGCGAGCAGAACCCGGATGAGATTATTCGGCTGAATGCGGACTTTGCGCGCGACCTGGTCGGGGCGGACCGGTGCAGCCTGTGGCTGATCGACCCGAAGACGGAAGAGCTCTGGACGAAGGTGGCGCATGGGACCGACCAGATCCGCATTCCTCTGGGTAAGGGAATTGTCGGCGCATGCGTTCAGGACGACCGCGTTCTGGTGATTAACGACATCAACGACGACCCGCGGCTGCATCGGCAGGTCGATCAGAAGACCGGATATGTAACGAAACGGCTGCTTTGCGTTCCGCTGCGGACGGAAGGCAGGGTGATCGGGGCGCTACAACTGTTGAACAAGCCGATGCCGTTTACGGAGACCGATGCAGGGCTGCTGGGCTTGCTGGCACACTTTGCGGCGAATGCGATCGAGGGCGAACGGCTGCGGCGGGAGGCCCTGGGCGCGAAGCTGATGAAGCATGAGCTATCGCTGGCGCACGATGTGCAGGCGCGACTGCTGCCGGAGAACCCGACGGGCGTCTATGGGTTGGATTGCGTGGGGTATTGCCGGCCGGCACAGTCGATTGGCGGGGACTACTACGATCTGCTGCCGCTGCGGGATGGCAGCTTCGCGGTGACGCTGGGCGATGTCTCGGGCAAGGGGATTCCGGCGGCGGTGATGATGGCCAGCATCCAGACGCTGCTGCGAAGTTTGTTACAGCGCGAGGCGGGTAATCCGGATGGCATGGCGCAGATGATGCAGGACCTGAACGAGACGCTGTATATGAGCTCGACGGCGGAGCGGTACTCGACGCTGTTTTGCGGAGTGATCTCGCCGGACCGGAGCTTCCTGACCTATGTGAATGCGGGGCAAGTGCAGCCGCTGCTGCTGCACTCGGACGGAACGCTGGAACGGTTTACGGAGAGTGGTATGCCGGTGGGGATGATGCCAGTCGTGAGCTATGAGTGCTGCACGGTTGCGCTGCGACCGGGAGACCTGGTGGTGGTGGTGTCGGACGGCATGGTCGAGGCCTGCAATGAGGCGGGAGACTTCTGGGAAGAGGAAGAGGTCGATCGCGTAGTGCAGGCGCACACCGGGGCGCGGCTGCACCTGCTGACCGAAGAGTTGTGTCATGCGGTGGATTGCTTTGCGGGTGAGGCAAAGCAGTATGACGATATGACGGTGGTGGCGGTACGGCTGCTGTAGTCTCGGGTGGCTGTTTCGAGCGCAGGGTTGGGCGGTGGTGTTCCCACCCGTCGGAAGCGAACTAAAGGTCCTTCGACTGGCTTCTTACGGTGAGACTGCAAGAAGCTCCGCTCAGGAGACACGCCTCAGGAATGATGTCGAGGTGACAGGGCCCATTTCTCAGAAGCGAGACATGGAGCAACAGGTATGCGCGTCGCATAGGGAACAGGAATGCGGGTGGCGGAGTCTAAGTAAGCAGACTCGGCGAGGTGCGGACTTGAATCGCTTACGAATAAATACGCTTGCGTATGTGTGCGCGTTGCTGGTTGTGCCGATGACTTTCGCGCAGGGTGGGCCTGTGCTGCGGGTGCAGATCGCGGGCGGCCGGACGACGTTTCGCGTAGGGGAACGCATTCCACTGGAGCTGAGCTTCACGGCGGCGGAAGAGAAGCGGTATGAGATATCGAATGCGACTTCCGACCGCAGTGGAAGAGAGCACTACGAAGAGTTCAAGGTCAGTCCAGGCGGAGGGTGGGTCGATCCGCTCGCGCGGTACTTCGCGAGGGGCTACATGGGCGGCGGGATGAGTGGGATCGAGGAGTTGTCCGCCAAGCCTACGGAGTTGGAGGTCGATCTGAACCAGTGGGTGCGCTTTGATCAGCCCGGTAGCTACACGGTGACAGTGAGCAGCACCCGGGTGGTGGACTTGAAGAGATCAGATCACCACGGAATGAGCGGGCGGCCTATCGACGCGGCTAATCCTATTTCGGTGCAGATTGTGGCGGCGACGAAGGAGTGGCAGGCAGAGAAGCTGGCGGCGATACTCGATGAGCTGAAAGCCGAGCCGGAGACGATGGGCGTAGTGGCGCCGGGGAGGGTGGCCGCAGTGGCGGACCTGAGATATCTGGGGACCAGGGCGGCGGTCGACGTGCTGGTGGCCAACCTTCGCGAGGACCGGATGAGCATGATGCCTCAGAGCGCGTTCGGGCTGATGGGGCTCCCGGAGTCGATGCGTGAAATGGGGCTTGAGGCCATGGAACGGGCGATCGACGATCCTCATTTTCCGGTCTGCACGTGGTTTCTGGATTCGCTGCCAACCGTTGAGGAGCTGGGCGATGCGCCGGTCGGGAATGGGATCGATGAACGTTACGGGCAGCTGTGGGATAAAGCATGGCAGCGGGTGCTGGCGGGGCTCGCGCGCAAGGACGGGAAGGCGCGGGCGGAGACAGCACAGACACTGACGGTGAGGCAGCCGGACCACTTGAGCGCGGAGGCAAAAGCCTCGCTGGGTGCGGTGCTGGGGGAGTCGTTTCTCGACTTGACGGAGAACCAGCAGACGATGCAGTTGGAGTACAGTTGGGACGCTCTGCGGTCTGAGGCGATGTTGCCCGCATTGAGGGACCGGGCGAGGCTCTCGCTGACCAACCTGCTGAGCCAGCGCACGAACGTGTACTCACGGCGGGAGTTGAAGGCGGCGGCGTTGCATCGCTGGTACGAGCTTGACCCGGAGGGTGCGACGCGGGAGATTGTGGCGGAGGTTGGATCGGAGACGCCGTTGCTGACGGGGCAGTCGCTCTTCTATCTACCGGAAAAGTCTGCCGCATCTCAGACGCTCTCGCAGTATGAGGAGGTCTGGGCGCAGCGACTGGTGGAGAGCAATGACGAAGAAGAAGAAGCTGTGCTGGCTGGATTGATGGTGCGTTTTGGAAGGGGCACGGCTGCTTCGCAGGTGGCGGGCAAGCTGAACAGCAAAGTGGGTGCGTGGGCTTGCGCTCCGCAGGCGGCGGCGCTGGCCTACCTGGTAAGGTTCGATCCGGATAGTGTCAAGCCGCTGTTGCCTCGGGCGATTCATGGCGGCACGACGGGATGCAGTCACTCGCTGTTTCAGGATGTATCTGCTCATGCGTCGGGAGCGGTGCTGACGGATGCGGCGATGGCCGCTCTGGACGATGCTGACAATCAAACATTGATGGACGCGCTGCTCTATATTGCATGGCATGGACGGAAGGAAGACGAAAGGCCGATCCAGGAACGGTACTCGAAGTGGATAGAGATGTGGGCCGGTAAGGCGGAAGTTCTCGAGTCGCAGGATCGTGAGACGGCGCAGAAGAATAATCAGGAGATCTGGGTCGGTGCTGGTCTGGGGAGGGCGTTGATCGCCAACCAGGGATGGCTGGCCGACGATCAGTTGATTGCGAGCGTGGTGAAGAGCTGCGTGGGCGAACAGATGTGCCAGCAAATGAAACAGCTTGCGCTGATGGCGACCGCGCCTCTCCATGTGTCGCTCTACCAGAATGAGACGTCGGAGAACTACCAGGTTGGCCAGTATGACGTGAGGTCTATCACGCTCCTGGGCGAGAAGATCGAGCAGTACCCGAAGGGGACAGTCTTTACTTTGAGCGCCGCTTCGCCAGACCATGCGGACCAGATGGCTTCAGAGAAGGAAGCCAGGACGCTCTTCGCCGAGAAGGGTATGACGGTGGTGGCGCCTGTCCCGTGAGAGAGTCTCGGAAGGATGGCGGTGGAGCTGCGGTGGTGAGGCGCTCGCTTTTTGTGGTGATCCAGTGATGAACGCGTAAGAACAAAAGCAACAGCAGATTGCCTTCGGGAATGATGAACGGTGAAGCAAAAGCAACAGCGGATTTCCTTTGGGAATGACAAAGGGAGGGAATGATAAAGGGAGGAATGACAAACAATACGCAGTCTTTACCTCGACGGCTGATTTGCTTCTAGCGCATGGGGGCGGCGACCATGAGTCCGCCCCTGGTAGAGAGGTTGTTATCGCCGCGGGCGAGGTGCATGAGGGAGCCTGAACCGAGGTCGCGCTCGAAGATCTGGCCGTAGTTGCCGACGGCTTCGATCATGTTTGCCGCCCAGGCATCGTCGAGCGAGAGGAACTGGCCCCAGCCTTTATGGGTGCCCAGGAGTCGCTGGATCACGGGGTCTTCCGAAGACTTCATCGCGACGACGTTCGACTGGGTGACGCCAGACTGCTCAGCCTGGATGAGAGCGTTGGGAATCCAGTTCATAAGGAGGGCCCATTGCGGATCGTCGAGACGATATGCGATGGAGAGAGGATCGTTGGCGACGACATCGGGGAGTATCTCGAACTCCGGGGCAAGGCCTTTGAAGGCGATGCGTTCGTAGGCGAGCTGGGAGACGTCGGCGGTGACGGCAGCGCAGTTGCGGGTCATGAAGGCCGCTTCCATCTCCCCCTCTTCCTGGAAGGGAAAGGGAATCCAGTTGATCGCCTCGCGAGGCATGTAGCCCTGGACCTGGCTGGCGATCTCGAAGCCGTCGATGAAGCAGGTCTTCTTGCCTGCGAGGTCTTTCGCGGAATGGATGCCAAGCGTCTTGTTCACCATGAAGCCCTGGTAGTCGTAGAAGACCGGGCGGGAGAAACCAAATCCCTTGGACGTGTTGACAAGATTCGGGGAGCCGGTGGCGAGGACGGCGATCTCTCCCGCCTTCAGGCCTCTGAGGGCGTCGATCTCATCGCGGTACGGGACAATGATGGCCTTTGCGCCGGGACCAAGGACAGCGACGGCGATGGCCTTGCACATGTCCAGATCAAAGAGGGAGTGGTTCCCGTGGGCATCCTCGGTGGTGTATTCGACCTCTTCAAAGTCGACCCCGCAGGAAAGGGCTTTGTCCGCCCTGACTTTAGTGAGCGTCGGACCGGCGGGGAGCGGCATGAGCTCGACAGCCACCGGGTTGATAGCGTGGGCCTTGGGAATGACAGCAGTTGGGGCTGTGGGCGGGGCGGCAGACTGAGCCCAGGAGACGGAGACCGCTAAGAGGAAGGCGAGGGGGACGAGGGTCGGGCAGAGACGATTCATGATTTCCTGTCAGGTTATCGGAATTGCAATACGGGAAAGTAAAAGGCGGCCGAGGACTTTGGCTCGACCGCCGGGTGAGTTTTCAGTTTGACGAAGACATTACAGGCAACAGAAGAAGCAGATTCCCTTTGGGAATGACAAACGAAAGGGAGAAGCGTTGCTCAAACAAAGAGGCACTTTCGACTAGTTGGTGGGCCAGGTGCCAGAGGTCGGCAGACCGGGGTTGGTGCTGGGGCGGGGGTTGAAGTCCGCCGGAGCAGGATCGAGGAGCTGGCCATTAACCACATCGGTGGGGGTGATCTGAAGTGCGCGGCAACCCTGAGCTCCGAAGTGCGGGAGAGTGGTGATCTGGGCAGCAGGGATCATGGCGTAGGAGGCGGGAAGCGGTGACGCTGTACCTTCGAGACGAGCATCGTCGAAGGCGGCGTAGAGGTTGCTCACGTTCGGCGTGCTTCCGTCCGAAGGTCCGAGGTAGCTCTGACCGTAAACTTTTTCACCCTTGATGCGGGCGGCGAATTCGTCGGGCAGTGCAGCGAGCGGGGTGAGGTCATAGAGAGAGTTGATGAACTTGATGATCGAGCCGTGTTCGCTGCGCTCGTGATCGATAGTGTGGGCCTTGGCGTAGGGCGAGATGACGATGGTGGGAACGCGGGGACCCTGATCGAGACCGAGACCGTTGGGATCGAAGCTGCGGATCATGGGCTGGGTGTGATCGTAGAGACCATCGGTCTCGTCGTAGGTGATGATGATGGCGCTATCCTTCCAGTATTTGCTGCTGGCGATGGCGTTGATGGAGTCCGCGAGAAGAGCTTCGCTGATCTGTCCGTCGGAGTATGCCGGGTGATCATCGTTGCCCTGGAAGTTCGCCTTAACAGCAGGGCTGGGATCGCGGGGCACGAGGCCGTCGAGGTTGCCATAGCCGCCGCGAACATAAAAGACGCCGCCTGCTGCGGGAAGCGCATTGGTTTTGACGGCGGTGTAGAAGTCGCCGAGACCCTTCATGTGCGCCTTGGTCTCTTCGGGGTTGTTGGCGATGTAGCCGAAGTATTGAGGAGCGTTGTGGTGTGCGATGTAGTCGGTGTTGCTGGCTGCGGCGGTGGGGTCGGTCGGCTCATGGTCATAGCCTTCCTGGAACCATCCCCAGTTGGTGGGCTTGTTGTTGTCGCCAGCGATCTTCTTGATGTCTTCCTGAACATCGAGCAGGTCGAATGCGGGGTTGAGATCCTTGCCGGTGGTGGTCTCGATCTTGTTGCCCATGAAGGAGAGCGGAAGGGTGGCGAAGGTCAGGTTCGAGGAGGGATTTGCGCTAACACCGCCGGGATTGTCGACGGGCTGCTTCTCGTTCGGGGGGGTGAGATAGTCAAGCGCCGAACCCCAGAAGGGCTGAGGATCCGCCGTGACAGGCAGCTGGTTCGCAGCCATGTTGACGTTGCTGGCGAGTTCGGGGTGACGGATCCACTGGGTCTCACCGGACTGGCCGGCGATCATGGCGATGGCATTCGGCGTCGATGGCCCAATGACGGTGTCGAAGAACTCATCGAGCAGGGTGAAGCGGTCCGCGTAGTTCCAGAGGAAGGGAGCGGTGTCGCAGTCGACGTGGCTCATGACGAGCTCGCCCTTCTGCTTCTGCGCGAGGGTCGGGGCAGGGCCGGTGTAGGTGGTGCCGTCGGCGCTGAGGGTTCCGGCGAGACCCTGCTCGGTGACGGCATAGCGGTTGTTCAGGGGAACGTGGTTGGCGTTGAGGTTCAACTTCATGTCGATGCCGGCGTGCGAGTGGTTTACAGAGTCGGCATCTTCGGGGTATAGGAGGACGGTCGCGCCGCTGGTGTTGACGACGCTCTGGGGCATCTTGAAGGGCGAGATGGTGCCGACGGTGCCGTCGGTCTCAACGATCGGCTGGACGAAGCCCGGGGTCTGAGCTGAGGGCTTTGAGAAGAGGCCGTTTGCGCCGGGATAGGTGCCGAAGTAGTAGTCAAAGGACCGGTTCTCCTGGAAGAGGACGAAGACGTACTTGATCTTCTTCTTGAGGAGAGCCTGCTTTGCGGCCTCGGTGGGAATGGAACCACTAGCAAGAACTATTTTGCTGGCGACTTCATCGCTCGAACGAGGAGCGACCTCGGTTGTCCTGGTGCTCTTCGCTTCAATTGCTCCGGCCGACTGGCCGAAGGAAGGCTGTACGAGCGCAGTGATTGCGACACACGCGCACGCCTTACTCCATATGGAATTTACATTCATTTTCTGGCTCCTAAAACTGTTGGCTGTCTGGTTCCGGAAGAGTGCGCCGTCTAACACCTGCGCGTGGGACCCTGTCCAATCAGTGCTATTCCGCAAATGTTAATAAGAGGTTTGCATTCTCCAGTTTCACGAGCTATTCACAGAAGAAGTTGACGGTATCAACGCGGGCCGGTGGTTGAGAGCGAATGAGGCCTAACAGCCACAAAGAAAGCCCTCCGCGCGGACGGAGGGCTTTTAGTTGTTCCTGGCTTTGCAGACTGTTTGGCGGATCAGCTGGCGAGGGCGAGGACCTGCTGCTCATACGGGGCGATGTGCTCTTCCAAGGTGACCTTGCCCTGGTTGACGTCATTGGTGCCGCCGGCGAGGACAACCGTCACATCGGTGATGCCGATGAAGCCAAGGATCTGCTTCAGGTAACTGGTCTCGGCGTTGTAGCTCTCCATGTGCGAGCCAGGTGCATAGACGCCGCCGCTGGCGATGACGAGTGTCACCTTCCTACCCTTGGCGAGGCCCTCGTACTGCGCGGTGAAAGTCTTGTTGATGCGGACGATGTGGTCGATCCAGGCCTTGAGGAGGGCGGGGACGGCGAAGTTGTACATGGGGGTGGCGATGACGATCTCATCGGCGGAGAGGAGCTCGGCGATGAGGTCGTCGGAGACTTTGATAGCCGACTTCTGTTCCGGGGTGTGCTGATCGGGAGCGGTGTAAGCGCCCATGATCCAGGGAAGATCGACGAAAGGTAAGTCAGTCTTGACCAGATCGCGGACAACGACGGTGCCGTCTGAGTGGGTCTGCTTCCATTGATCGGCAAACCTGGCGGAGAGCTTGCGGGATACGGAGTAGTCGCCGCGAGGGCTGACATCGATCTTCAAGAGTGTGGGCATGTAAATCTCCTCATGGGGCTGGGTTGCCGATACCTCGATATCGAGGTATCTATCCAGTAGATGAGGGATTCGGAGGGAGGATGCAGAAGGATTATGAATTTTGTGCGGAGTTCTGGGCTGGAGGAGAGATGGTGGAGCTGCGCACAACTGTGCCCCACTTTAGCGACTTTAGGCTATCGCAAAAGGCAGGGCACCCGATCTTCGACGAACTGTGGTTCAGGCTACGTCTTCGAACTCGAGAGAGATGGATTTGGAGTTGCCGAGGAGGGCGGCGGCCGAGAAGTGCGGGAGACCAGTCCAATCGGGAACGTTGAAGGGCGCGCGAGGATGGATGCGGCGATCCGCTCCGGGATCTTTCGCGAAGACATGATGTTCACGGAGCTGCTCCTGGACGACGCGGCGGCATTCCGCCTGCTCGGCGCGCGAGAAACGGGACCAGTAGACGAGAAAACCCTGGCCGCAGACGGTACAACGGACGTCGCTGCCTTCATGGGAAAGAGTACAGAGAACCTGGTGCATTGGGGACCCTCCTAAATGCGGAAACAGATGCGAACACGCTCGCGCCGGGCGAGGCATATGAGCAAGCTACTGTCTGGAGTGACAACGGAACATGCCCCTAACTGGTCAAGGCAACGGAACAATAGGGGCGGGCATGCATGACACGTTGGTGCGCGTGGAAGCTAAAGCAAATATGCTTGTAATGTCTGGGTGGATCTAGCGGGCGAAGTGAGAACAGGCCACCGGAGATCCTTCAACTGCGTAGTTCGCGAGAAGGCGAGCGAACTACGCCGCTCGGGATGACACGGGTTCAGGGTTCTGGATGACACCGATTTGATCGACGAGTTTGTGAGGGATAGAAGAGCTTATGAGTGAGCTGATGGTTGAGACGGCGCAGATGATTCGAGTGCAGTTGCCGGATGGTTCGGTGCGCGAGGTGGCGAAGGGAACGACTCCGCTGGACGTGGCGATGAGTATCTCGCCGAGGTTGGCGGCGGCGGTCGTGGTGGCTCGGGTGAAGCCGCTGAAGAAGACCGATGAGGGTGAGGGTGAAGACCCCACATCTCAGAATCGAGATATGGGGCACCCGGATTCGGCGGAGGAGTCGATGTATGGGGTCCATCAAGAGGCCGGCGAGAGGCTGGTGGATCTGGGGGCGCCGCTGAATGAGGATGTTGCGCTGGAGTTGCTGAAGGAGAATGACGAGGCCGCGCTGAGAGTGGTGCGGCACTCGGCGGCGCATGTGATGGCGACGGCGATTCTCGAACTGTTTCCGGAGACCAAGCTGGGGCATGGGCCGGCGACGGATGCGGGGTTCTTCTATGACGTTTATCGGGAGACGCCGTTTTCCGATGCTGATCTCGCGGCCATCGAGGCGAGGATGGCCGAGGTGGTGGCGCGGGATGAAAAGTTCGTCCGGGAGGAAGAGACTCGCGAGAAAGGGCTCTCGGATTATGAGGCTCAGGGCGAGTTCATGAAAGTCCACTTCATTGAACGGTTTACCAAGCCGGGTGACGAGATTTCACTTTACAAGAATGGTGGGTTTACGGACTTCTGCAGGGGGCCGCATGTTCCTTCGACGGGACGGGTAAAGGCGTTCAAGGTGACCTCGGTTGCGGGGGCTTACTGGCTGGGCGATGAGAAGAACCAGCAACTGCAGCGGATCTATGGGACTGCCTTTTTCAATGCCAAGGATTTGGACGCGCACTTCAAGCGGCTTGAGGAGATCAAGGCGCGCGATCATCGCGTGCTGGGTAAGCAGCTCGATCTGTTTTCGATCCAGGAGGTAGCGGGATCGGGGCTGATCTTCTGGCATCCGAAGGGCGGTCTGATCCGCAAGACGATGGAAGACTGGATGCGCGATGAGTGCATTCGGCGCGGGTACGAGATGGTCTACACGCCACACATCATGCGGCGGGAGCTGTGGAAGATCTCGGGGCACGAGGGGTTCTATGCGGAGAATATGTATCCGCCGATGGAGCTGGACGATGCCGAGTACCGGCTGAAGCCGATGAACTGCCCCGGGCACATTTTGATTTATAAGAACTCGCCGAAGAGCTATCGCGATCTGCCGGTGCGGTATGCGGAGCTGGGAAATGTGTATCGGTATGAGCGGTCGGGAACGATGCATGGACTGCTGCGGGTGCGTGGATTTACCCAGGACGATGCGCATATCTTTTGTACGCCCGCACAGATCGACAGTGAAATAGAGGCTTGTCTCGACTTTGCCGAGGCGGTGCTGAAGACGTTTGGGTTTGAGGAGTACCGGGTTGAACTGTCGCTGCACGATCCGAAGAAGGCTGGCGAGTTCGTCGGCAGCGAGGCCGACTGGGAGAAGGCGGAAGCGACGCTGAAGCAGACGCTGACGAAGCGCGGGGTTTCGTTCAAAGCGATACCGGGAGAAGGCGCATTCTATGGGCCGAAGATTGATATCAAGCTGGTCGATGTGCTGGGGCGGTTGTGGCAGCTTTCGACGGTGCAATTTGATTTCAATCTGCCCGCGCGATTCGGGCTTGAGTACAAGGGCGAAGACGGCGAGATGCATCAGCCGGTGATGGTGCATCGGGCGCTGTTTGGGTCGGTCGAGCGGTTCTTCGGCGTGCTGATCGAGCACTATGCGGGTGCGTTTCCGATGTGGCTTGCACCGGTGCAGATTGGGTTGGTGCCGATCTCTTCGGATAAGCACCTTGAGTACGCTTCGCAGGTGAAGAGCCGCTTAGAGGCTGCGGGGCTGCGGGTGGAGCTCGACGCTCGGAACGAGAAGATGAATGCGAAGATTCGCGAGTTCATGCTGCAGAAGGTGCCGTTTGTGCTGATCATGGGGGACAAAGAAGCGGCGAGCGAGAGCGTCAGCGTGAGGACGCGGGGTAAGGGCGATGAGGGTGGGGTTTCGTTAGAGGCATTTGTGGACCGGGCGGCTGGGTTGGTGAAGGGGAAGTCGGCGGTGCTGTAGATATCGAGCGGTTTAGCTCCCACCCATCGCCGAAGCAAGAGCGCGATGGATGACGTACCCGAGCATTTGTGATTGTCGGAGGACAATGATGCCGGAGCTTTCTGAGGAGGATCGGGAGAAGGCGAAGGCGCTGCTGGCGGAGTTGCGGGTGAAGATCGATGCGGCTGCGGCAGGGAACGAGCTGCTGCGGTTTCAGATGAAGCGGTATATCGGGAAGCGGCTGGAGTTCGATGAGCGGGGGACGCCGACACATCGCAAGAAGTTGAAGGCGCAGAAGCGGGGAAGTCAATCCGGGCTTTGTGCTTCGTGTAAGGAGCCGCTGCCGGAGAATGGTGCGGAGCTGCATCGGGCGCGAGCGATTGAGGGGTATACGGTCGAGAATACGAGCCTGGTATGTGCGCGGTGTCATGCGGATGCTGAGGCGCTGGCGAAGCTTACCTGACGCGGTTTCGACAGGACGAACGGAACCGCAGATCCTTCGACTGCGTCTCTCGCGATAATTCCAGCGAGAGACTACGCTCAGGATAACACTTTCTTAGGGGGGTCAGCCCTTTGGGTCATGGGAATGGCGATGTTTGGAGTAGGCAGAACGTTTACGCTGCGGGATAGCGTCGTAATCGATGCGCCGATTGAGCGATGCTTCCGGCTGTCGACGAGTATCGAAGTGGTGGGGTTGACGCTGGGGATGCGGCCGGTCGAGGGAAAGCTTGGTGGAATAATCCTGGCGGGGGACCAGCTGCTGTGGCGGGGGTGGAAGTTCGGTTTGCCGCAGATGCATGAGACTTTGATCACAGGCTATCGGAATCCAAAAGACGGGGATGCGGGGTTCTTCCAGGACACGATGGGGCGAGGAAGGTTCGCGACGTTTCAGCATGATCATCACTTCACGGTCGTTGCAGGAAGAACAAGACTCGAAGATGAGCTGCGATTTTCGATGCCGCTCGGGTGGGCGGGGGAGATGGTCGGGCGAGTGGTGATGGTTCCGCATATCCGCGGTTTACTGCGGAGAAGGTTTGCCTTGTTGAAGAGGCTCGCTGAAGGGGATGGCTGGCGGGAGTATCTGACTCCTTAGAAACTGCAACGGTTTTGCAGAGGATGTAAAACACCGGTCCTTCGACTCGCTGCGCTCGCTCAGGAGGACACTTTCGACTCTGCGTCTACCGCCGCTATCCCGTCGGCATCGTCTCTCAGTGGGCGGAGGGAAGCAAAAGTACTCGGCTTGGCGAGGAGGCATCTCAGGGTGTGAGGTGTGAGCATGAAGGCTGTCGTGTTGCATGAGTATGGTGGGCCGTCGAAGCTGAAGTATGAGGATTTTGATGATCCGGTGGCGGGGCCAGGAGAGGTCCTGGTCCGCGTGGCGGCGAGCAGCGTCAATCCTGTCGACTGGAAGATGCGCAGCGGGGCGGCGAGGGAGAGGTTTCCGGTTCAGTTTCCGGGGATCCTGGGTCGGGACATTTCCGGAACAGTGAGGGAGCTGGGCGAGGGTGTGACCGGTTTCGAACCGGGCGATAAGGTGATGGCGCTGGGGCATGCGGCCTATGCCGAGTTAGCAGGAGTGAAGGCTTCGGATCTGGCCCTGGTTCCGGAAGGGCTCGATCTGGTGGAGGCGGCGGCGTTGCCTCTGGTGGTGCTGACGGGTGAGTATGTCATCTCTCATGGGGTTGGGTCAGCGCTGGATGTGAAAGAGGGAGTTACGGTGCTGGTGTCGGGTGCCGGAGGAGCGGTGGGCCGGTCTGCGGTTTGGGCAGCCAAGAAGCTGGGAGCAACCGTGATTGCGGGCGTCAGACAATCTCAGGTTGAGGAGGCGGCGAAGCTTGGGGCGGACCAGGTGCTCGCGCTCGATGACAAAGATGCGATGGCGAAGCTGGGGTTTATCGATGCGGTTGCGGACACGGTTGGCGGCGAGACGGCGGAGATGCTGCTCGGCAAGGTGAAGCAGGGTGGCGTGTTTGCCTCAGTCGTTGGCGTCCCGGAGAATGCGAAGCTGAACCCGACGGTGAAGGCAGTCCGGGTCATGACGGAGCCAAATGCGGCGAAGCTGCGGGAGTTGGCAGACGATGTTGTGGCGGGAAGGCTGAAGATTCCCATCGATCGGATGATTGCGATGGAAGACGCGGGTGAAGGGCATGCGGCAGCGGAGAAAGGCGGGTTGGGGAAGATTCTGCTGCTGGCTTGAGGTAGTTTGTCTCGCGGCGAATAAGGCGCGGAGGAGAAGAGCAGATCCTCCCTTAGCGGTTAGCCGGTCGGGGGCAGAACGCCTTCGGGGTAGAGAACGACGGAGCGGCGGGAGGGTTCACCTGTGCTGGCGGATTTGAGCCCGGAGTGCGCGAGGGCGAGATGGAGCAACCGTCGCTCGCGAGACATCATGGGTGGGAAGACGTAGGCGCTCGCAGAGGTGCGGACTTTGACGATGGCAGTGTTCGCCAGCTTCGCGAGTTCCCGGTCACGGGTGGCCTTGAAGCTGACCGCATCGAAGGAGATGCGGTCATGCTCGTCAGATTCCAGGCCCAGGATCTTTGCGGCAAGGTGCTCGATGGCATGGAGCAGTTCGCCGTTTCGGGCGGTGAGGAGCGAGGTATCGGGGCCTTTAAATTCAACCGTGATCTCAGGACGAACCGGGCTGCCGTCAGACGAGAGGTGCTTCATCTGTGCGGTGAGTTCGAGACATCCGGGTGTTTGCAGTAGCTCTACAAATGCCGCAAGTTTTTGACGGGCGTGCGTCAGGTTCGTCATGAGTGGTGCCCCTTAGCCGCTGGAGCTTGGTCAGGAGTTCGTCAAGTTGCTGGCGTCTCCCTTCCTGCTACACGCGGCGATTTGATGCTGACGCAAAACATATACCCTTAGTTTTACTTAATCAACAATTAGAGCGCCTGCCTTTGCAGAAGATCGCGAGATTCTCCGATTGGTAAGGGTGCTATCGGCGGCCTTGGATGGTGGTTGCAGCAGCGCCGGTCTTGCGACGTGCGCGCTTGGCGGCGATCTCGCGCATTTCGCGGCCGAGGCTGGTGCGGTTCATGATCGCCTGCTGGGCAATGCCGATGAGATTGCCGACTGACCAGTAGAGAGCGAGGCCGGAGGCGTAGTTCCAGGTCATGTAGCCGGAGAAGGCGGGCATCATGAAGGCCATCATTTTCTGCTGTTGTGGGTCGACGCCGGGCGAGGGTGTGTAGAACTGGACGAGGAACTGGCTCACCACCATGATGATGGGCAGGATGTGGTACGGGTCGGCTGAGGTGAGGTCGGGGAGCCAGAACCAGCTGGCATGGCGTAGTTCGACGACCTTAGGGAGCATTCCAAAGAAGGCGAAGAGCAGCGGCATCTGGATCAGGGTGGGGATACAGCCGCCGAACATGTTGACGCCGTTGTCCTTTTGAAGCTTCATGATCTCGGCGTTCATGTCGTTGCGCTTGGGGTCGGTGACCTTGTACTTGGCGTACCGAGCCTTGATGGCGTCCATCTGGGGCTGAATGCGCTGCATCTTCAGGCCGCTCTGCATGGTCTTGACGCGAAGAGGGAGTATCAGGAGGTTGATGGCGATAGTGAGGAAGACAATTGCCCATCCCCATGATCCGGCCCAACTGAGCGTGACATGCGAGTGGATGAACTGCAGGGCGAGGAAGAGGTATTTGCCGATGGGGCCGAAGAAACCGAAGTCGAGGAGCGGCTCGAGGGACGCGGTGGTGCCGGTGGGATGAATACCGCGGAGCACGTTGACGAGCTTGGGGCCGGCGTAGATGCGGGTCCGGGTGTGGCCGCTGGTGTCGCCGAGAGCTGCGCCGACTACGGGAACAAGGATCGGCTTGTTCGATGAGGAGCCGAAGCCGAGGGAACTCTTCTTGATGGTCTTCTGAACGTCGATCTGGTTCGAGAGCGTGGCGACTGTTGCGGTCAAGGGCGAATCGGGAAGGAAGATGGTAGCGAAGTACATGTCGCTGACGCCGACCCACTCGAAAGGACCGTTGAGGGTATCGCCATTTGAGATCTTCTTGGGGGCGACGTGCTCTTCCTTGCTGTCGCGCATGGTGTCGAGCTGGGCGCTGTTGTAGGCGAGTGCGTTGTCTTCATCGCCGAAGCCGCCGGGCCAGGAGATGAGCGAACGGACGGGGACGCCGTTGCGGGTGACGAGGACATCAGCGTGGATCAGGTAGGTCTCGTCGAAGGTGAAGGTCTTGGTGACTTCTAGACCGTTCGCGGCGTAACGGAAGGTGAGGCTGCCGGGAGCCGCGAGTGCTCCGGTGGCGGATGGCAGGTAGAGCGCTTGATTGACGGCGGCGGTGGTCGCGGCGTCGTAGGTATAGAGCGAGAGCGGGTGACCGAAGGCGGCGGCGGACTGGGCGTGGACGAGGTCAAGGGGTTTGCCATCGGCGTCCTTCTGGCTCTTGAGGATCCAGCTGAGAACGGAGCCGCCGCGGTTCGAGAAGGTAATGCGGTAGAGCTCGTTCTCGACGACGGTGGTGGAGTCGGCAGTGGCCTGGATGGCGGGAATTGCTGATGGAGCTGCTGAAGATGCCGGATCGGCGGCTTGCATCGGCTGAGGAAGCGCGGGGGCCGCGGGCTGGGTTGCCGATTGCGAGGGCTTCGAGATGACGGTCGGCTGGGTGGTCTTCGAGCGATAGAACTGGAGGCCGAAGAAGACGCCGACCATGACGATCATCATGAGGATCAGGGACTTGTTGTCGCCACCACCCATGCCGCCTGAGGCGCCGGGTTGATTCGGGTTTGTAAACTCTGCCACGGGACTTCCTATTCTTTGTCAGTTCTCGGTCATGGGAAGCGCTGGATGCATGGACCGGTGAGTCTGGGCGCTTCTGACACCACCTCCAATGGTAAATGGTGTGGGTAGTTGGTGTGGGAAGCGAAGACGAAGGTAGCTGCGGGGGAGGTTTACATCCTAGCCCTCGCGAAGGATAGAGACGCGATGGATGGGGCACGGAGAGTTCGGCGGGGATTCGCAAATGAGGCGAAATAGTTTGGATGGGAGGCCGGGAGAGACGTATTCTCGGAGGGTTATCCCGGACATCTTCGCAACTTCGCTCAAGAGGGGCTTTTGAATGAAGCGTCTGAGTCGCTTACTGCTGATCGGCTGCTGTTTGCTTGCGGTATCAGCTTCAAGCGCGTGGGCACAGGTGTTCAAAGCTGCGCTGGGTCAGAGCTCGGTGACGATGACGGGGAACTGGCAGTTCCATACCGGCGACGATTTGGGGTGGGCGAATCCGGCATTCGATGACGCGAAATGGGAGAAGATTTCGGCGGACAAGCCGTGGGGAGTGCAGGGGCACCCGGGGTACCCGGGGTTTGCCTGGTACCGGCGGGCAGTAGAGATCGGTGGACTGAGCGGACCGGTTTCCATCTATGTGCCACAGGTGGACGACGCGTATGAAGTCTTCTGGAACGGGCAGCGCATCGGCAGCTTTGGGAGACTGCCGCCGCACGCGGAGTGGACGCCGTATCCCGTCAGCAACGTCTTCACGCTCTTCGATCCAAGGGCAGGACCGGGGTCAGGGAAAGACGGACGGCTGAACGGTGTTCTGGAGGGCGTGCTCGCGATCAGGGTCTGGAATGAGATGCCCGGTTCGAGCGATTCGTTCGACAGCGGCGGGCTGAACGCGCCGCCGCAGATCGGCGAGAGTCAGGTGCTCCGGGACAGGTTGGCGCTCACAGAAGACAAGCAGGAACGCCGCGGATTGATTCGGATCATCGAAGGTACGATCCTGTTGTTGACCGGCTTCGTCGCAATTGCGCTGTGGGTCTTCGACCGAAGGAACAGGTTGCAACTCTGGCTAGGCATCTTCCTGATCGGGCAGGTTGGGTATTCAAACATATTCGTGCTGCCAGCCGTCAATCGCATCCTTTTTACACCGCCAGCTTATCTCTACCTGGCCATCATCAGTCTTGCGAAAGACGTAGGAATCTGGATGGTGATTCAAACGCTTTTCGGGCTCGATCGCGAACAAGTCTGGCGAAGGACGACAGGGACACTGGCAGCACTCCTGCTTACCCTCTACGCTATCGACGCGGTTATCGTCTGGCACTGGGAATCGGGCTGGCCGCCTCTTCAGCGTCTTGAACCGTTAGTGACTGGGACCTATAGCGCACTTCCTGCGTATCTCTTTGTGCTGCTGGCGGCAGGGATGCGCCGACGACGAGACCTGGCCCTGCTGCCGGCAGTGCTCGTGTGCGCGGTGCTCGAGGCTTATCTCCTGATCTTCCACGCTATCCAGCAGCTACCTACGACAATCAGCATTCGATTACTCACGATTGTGGCGGCGACCAACACTCAAGTTGGACCCTATCTCTTGACACTGAATACCGAGCTTCAAGCAGTGTTTCTGGTGGTGATGATGTGGACGGTTTACCGGGAGCAGGCGCGGGAGCGGCGACGCCAACTCTTTGTCGAGTCGGAGATCCGCTCGGCACAGGAGATTCAGCGGGTACTGGTGCCGGAGGAGACGCCCGCAGTGCCGGGGTTTGCCATCGGTAGCCTCTACTGGCCTGCGGGCGAGGTGGGCGGCGACATGTTCCAGGTGCTTCCGGGAGAGGCGGGCGACGTGACGGTGGTGCTCGCCGATGTGAGTGGCAAGGGGCTGAAGGCCGCGATGACGGTCTCGCTGATGGTGGGCAGCGTCAGAACGTTAGCGGACATTACGACGAGTCCGATGACGATCCTCGCCGGGCTGAACAGGCGGCTGATGGGACGGACCAATGGAGGGTTCTCGACCTGCCTGGTGCTTCACATCACCGCGAACGGCGAAGTTACGATGGCGAACGCGGGGCATCTTGCGCCTTTCCTGAATGGCGAGGCGATGGAAATGGAAGGCTCGCTGCCGCTGGGGATTTCGTACGACGCAGAGTTTGCGGAGAGCCGGTTTACACTCGCCGAAGGCGATGAGGTGTCGGTGTATACGGACGGGGTGCTGGAGGCGCAGAACGAAGCCGGGGAGTTGTTCGGGTTCGAGCGGTGCGAGGCTTTGATGCGGTCGCGGCCGAGCGTTCAGGAGATCGCGGAGGCGGCGAAGGCGTTTGGGCAGGAGGACGATATAACCGTGGTGAAGATTGCAAGGGTGCGTGAGGATGATGCGAGAGAGAGGATGTCGGTGGATCTGAGGACAGTGGTAGGCGTGTGAAGGCAGATGCCATGAAGGCAAGAGTCCCAGACGAATCCCACATCTCAGAATCGAGATCCGGGGCGCCCAGATTCAGGTACAGGGTCGAGGCCGCCCTTGGCGAAGGGATGGCAGCGGGCGAGCCGTTTGAGGGCAAGCCAGGAGCCTTTAGTGAGGCCGAAGCGGTGGAGCGCTACGTAGGCATATTCGCTGCAGGTGGGAAGGTAGAGGCATTGGGTGGGGCTGATCGCGTGGGCGATGGGTGAGAGGACTCGCTTGTAGACGGCGAAGGCGAGGCGGAGCGGGAGCGGATCTGATGGGAGAGCGGAGTCGACCATGGGTACGGTGCCGACCTCTCCGGCGCTCGTGTCCGGTACTATGCTATCGCTTCTCGTTGTGGCGGGACCGAGATCGTGGATCCCACCCATCCGCGGAAGACAAAGGCGCAATGGAGTAGGGCGCCCGAATACGATACCCAACTTTACAGTGGAGAATTCAATCTGTTACCAACAGGGATCGTCTAGGGGGTTGAAGATGCTGAAGCCTTATATGAGTCGTCGAAGTGCGCTTGGGCTTATGGGTGCCGGAGTAGGAACGCTGCTTGCGCGGGAGGTTGCTCGTGCAGAGATGGTGGCTTCCTCGGTGACGGCAAAGACGCCGTTTCTGTGGGGGGCGGCGACGGCGGGCCACCAGGTGGAAGGCAACCTGGTGAACGACGATTGCTGGCTGCTGGAGCATCTGCCGAACTCCATCTTCAAGGAGCCTTCGGGGGACGCGTGCGATCAGTACCACCTGTTCGAGAGCGACATTGCGATGCTGGCTTCGTTCGGCCTGAACACTTATCGCTTCTCGGTAGAGTGGTCGCGGATCGAGCCGGTGGAGGGGGCCTTCTCGCAGGCGGAGCTGGGCCACTATCGCCGCGTTCTTGAGACCTGCCACAAGCACGGGATCCTACCCGTGGTCACGTACGTGCACGTGGCGTTGCCGCAGTGGGTGGCGTTCCAGGGAGGATGGGACAATCCGAAGACCGCTGCGCTGTTTGCGCGTTATTGCGGCGTGGTGACGAAGGCGCTGGGGGATTTAATCGGCTATGCGATGACGTTGAATGAACCGAACCTGCCGATGCTCTTCCGGTGGCTGGAGATACCGCACGTCGGCACGTTGAGCGACATGACGCGGGGGCAGCTGGCGAACATCCGCAAGCAGACAAACCAGCCGATGCTGAGCACGATCTTCCTGGGAGATCCGGACAAGATGCTCGAAACGATGCTGGTGGCGCACGCCGAGGGGCGGAAGGCGATTAAGGCGGAGCGGTCGGCGCTGCCGGTCGGCTTCAGCCTGGCGATTGAAGACGACCAGGCTCCTACGCCCGAGATGAAGCAGGAGAGTCATGTGGAAGAGAAGCGGAAGCAGGTGTACGCCCCGTGGTTCAACCTGGCGAAGTCTGATGATTACATCGGGGTGCAGAACTACACGCGGAGCTTTGTGGGCAAGGCAAATCTGACGCCTCCGGCGGGCACCGAGCTGACGCAGAGCGACTATGAGTTTTATCCGGAGGCTCTCGAACATGCCATTCGTTTGACTGCGAAGGAGGCCGGTGTGCCGATCCTGGTTTCAGAGAATGGCGTGGCAGTAACGGACGATAGCCGGCGGGTGGAGTTCATCAAGCGCGCTGTCGAGGGTGTGAAAGGATGCCGCAGGGACGGCGTGGATGTTCGCGGATATATCTACTGGTCGCTGCTGGATAATTTCGAGTGGGTATCGGGGTATGGGCCGACGTTTGGCTTGGTGGCGGTCGATCGGACGACGCAGAAGCGGACACCGAAGCCGAGCGCGCTGGTGCTTGGCGGGCTGGCGAAGAGCGGTGAGGTTTAGAGCAAGTCGCATCCGCTTAAAGAGCACAATTTCAGAACGGAGAAGAGCTATTGCATCGGGTGAAGAACAGACGACGGCAAGGGCAGAAGCAGATTCCCTGCGGGAATGACAAACGAAGGGGTAGCCGACGGAATGAGAAGCAAGAGTGGAAATCAAGAGACAATGCGGCGCTAGTTTGGTTGCGACTTTGCGATGCTGCCCGGTTGCGGGGTGCGGGCGGCCAGCTTCTGGATGGTGCGGAAGACGGTGGCAACTTCGCGGTCTAACTGTGCAAACTCCAGATCAATTACCGCTCGGCGGGGGTGAAGGATGACGTCTACGGGGGTGGTGAGCGTGCCGAGGTTGCTGCGAACGGCTTCGCGCATCCGGCGCTTGATGCGGTTGCGGTCGACGGCTTTGCCCATGACCTTGCCTACGGTGAGGCCGATGCGGGCGCCGGTTGCGCCGTCGGGATCGGTCGCGATTTCGTCGGGAGTGCGGAGAGTGAAGAAGTAGCTCATCTGTTTTGCAAACTGCTTGCGGCTTGCCTTGTAGACGCGCTGGTAGTCGGCGTGTTTGCGGAGGCGGAAGATGAGGTGAGGCATGGAATCAGTTTACGTTGAGCGGAAGTGTCTCCTGCTGTGAAGGCCAGCCTCGGGCAACCGAAGGTTTACGTCCCACCCGTCGCTAAGACAGAACCGCGATAGATGGGACACCCGGGCCGCGGGGTGGCACCCGCGTTCGAAGGAAGGCGGAATGGCGGAAGACGTTTGTAGCCTAATAAGCGTCTCAATGGGCATGAAGACGATCACCCTGGAAGAACATTTTGTGACCGCTGGTTTTCTGAAGGCCACGGGTGCCTATGGAGATGATGGCCCTGAGGGTTTCAAGCAGATGCGGGCGAAGCTGCTGGATCTCGGTGAAAGTCGCATAGCGGCGATGGATGAAGGGCGCGTAGATATGCAGGTGCTGTCGCTGGCGGCGATTGGGTTTGATGAGCTCAAGGCGTCGGATTCTACGCAGGTGCTGCACGATGTGAACGACGAGCTTGCCGAAGCCGTGCGCAACCATCCAGAACGGTTTGCGGGGTTCGCGACGCTGGCAATGAAGGAGCCGGAGAGCGCGGCCAGGGAGTTGGAACGATGCGTCACGAAGCTGGGCTTCAAGGGAGCAATGCTCAATGGAACCACCGAGGGCGAGTTTCTGGATGCGCCGAAGTTCCTGCCTGTGTTTGAGGTGGCGAATGCGCTGGGCGTGCCCCTCTATGTGCATCCCGCGGAGCCGCCGAAGGTGGTGCAGGAGGCTTATTTCTCGGGGCTGCCGGGCGAGGCGGGGCATCTGCTCTCGATCGCCGGATGGGGATGGCATGCGGAGATGGGGCTTCATGCGCTGCGGTTGATTGTGGCTGGGTTGCTCGAAAGGTTTCCGGAGTTGCAGATCATCATCGGGCATATGGGCGAGGGTGTTCCTTATGCGTTAGCCCGGTCGAGTGAGGTGCTCAGCAGGGCCGTGAAGCTTCCGATGACCGTGGCAGAGTACTTTCACAGGAACTTCCATGTGACGACGAGCGGCTACTTTACGAAGCCGCCACTACAGTGCGCTCTGGAGGTGGTGGGCATCGAGCGGATGATGTACTCGGTTGACTACCCTTTCAGCCCGAACACGAAGGGTCGGGACTTCCTGAAGACTCTGGAGTTGAGTGAGGAAGAGATGGCGAGGTTTACGCACGGAAATGCGGCTGCTTTGCTGAAGCTGTGATGGCGGCGATCGGGAGTTGTCGATCCATACCCCTCGCGTGAGACAAAGCGCGTGAGACAAAGCGACAGGTATGGGAGCATCCGAGTGGCCGGGCTGGTGTGAGCGACGCTGTCAACGCGTTAAGTGTGCACTGCTGAGTCGGTAGACTTGGGCGAGGAAGGCTATTTCATGTCCAGGTCCGAACTGATAGGTCTGCTGGTGACGACGGCGGCGCTGTTTGGCTGGGTGAGCCGGCGATGGCTCAAGCTGCCCATCACCATCGGGACCATGATGCTGACGGTGATCGGGGCGCTGGCGCTGCTTGGGGTGAGCGCGCGGGACCCGGCCGTGCATGGCTGGGCGATGCAGCTGGTTGGAGAGATCGACTTCGAGAACCTGATCCTGCACGGGATGCTGGGGCTGCTGCTGTTTGCGGGATCGTTTCTGCTGGACCTGGAGGCGCTGGCGAAGGAGAAGCTGGTGGTGACGCTGCTGTCGCTTCCGGGAACGATCCTTTCGACGGGAATAACAGCGGGATTGATGTGGCTTGGACTGCCGCTTATCGGGCTGCATACGTCGTGGATGGCGTGCCTGTTCTTTGGAGCGCTGATCTCGCCCACGGACCCGATTGCAGTGCTTGAACTGCTGCGGCGGGTGGGTGTGCCGAGGAACGTGCAGGCGCAGCTTGCGGGCGAGTCGCTGTTCAATGATGGCGTAGGGGCGGTGCTGTTCATAGCATTGCTGGAGGCCTCCCGGGGAGCGACGCCTTCAGCAGCAGACGTGATGGGCGGGCTGGTGCTGAAGGCGGGTGGAGGTCTGCTGCTGGGAGTGGCGCTGGCATGGGGAGCTTCGGCACTGATGCGGGCTGTGGATGCATACCAGATCGAGATTCTGATGACGATTGCGCTGGCCGTGGGCGGATATGCGATGGCAGAGAGACTGCATGTGTCGGCACCACTCGAGGCTGTGGCGGCGGGGATCGCGCTGCGGCGGTTCAATCTGAACCATGTTCACGGGGAGATCGCGCATGAGCGGCTCGACAGCTTCTGGGAGGTGATCGACGAGGTGCAGAATGCGGTGCTGTTTGTGCTGCTGGGATTGATGATCCTGGCAATCCCATTCAGTGGACTGGCGCTTCGATCGGGTGGGGTGGCGATCTTGGTCGTGACGCTGGTGAGGCTGGCGGTGGTGGCCGCGATGATCTCGGTGATACGGATGATCGAGCCGGGATATTTGAGTTCGATCAGGACACTGAGCTGGGGCGGCCTGAGGGGCGGGTTGTCGCTGGCTTTGGCGCTTTCTGTGCCGGTGCAGCAGGGCAGAAGCTGGATACTGGTAGCGACTTACTCGGTGGTGCTGTTCTCGATTGTGGTGCAGGGCGGATCGATGGACTACTTCCTGGTACGGAGAAAGAAAGCGGCATGAAGGCGGAGATGGCATTGGCGCTGCTGCGCGGAATCAATGTGGGCGGAAAGAACATCCTGCCGATGAAGGCGCTGGCGGAGATGTTTGCGGTGGCAGGGTGCACCGACGTAAAGACATATATCCAGAGCGGCAATGTGGTGTTTCGCCAAGGCGCGAGGAAGGATGTCGCGAGCCTGGTGCGGGCGGAGATTGCAAAGCAGTTTGGGTTGAAGGTGCCGGTGGTGATGCGGTCGGCTGCGGAGATGGTGAAGGTGCTTGCGGAAAATCCATTTCTGGATCGCGATGTGGACGAAGCCTGGCTGCACGTTATGTTTCTTGAGGACGAGCCTTCGGCTGCGATGATTGCGGGGCTGGATGCGGCAAGGTCAGTGCCGGACGAGTATATGGTGCGAGGGCGAGAGATTTACCTGCATCTGCCGCACGGGGCGGCGAAGACGAAGCTGACCAATGCTTATTTCGATTCAAAGCTGAAGACCGTGGGGACGCAGAGGAACTGGCGGACGGTGAAGACACTGGCAGAGATGATGGGAAGCTAGCTGTGGGCCGAGACAGGAAGGAGCTACAGCAGGTCCTTCGACTTCCGAATCGCAAGACAACCGCGATTTGTTCCGCTCAGGATGACACATACTTGCTGGGGCATGGCATTCGCGGGGAAGGAGGCGAGAAGATGCTGCCCGAACAGGGGGGAAGAGGGTCAAGAACAAGAATCGATGCGCGGACACAGAAAGGCCACCGCAATCCATAATCGCGGTGGCCGCTTGCTGATGATGCGGAAGCGTAGCGTGCAGGTGCGAGCTAGTCGCGGAAGCCGGCGGAGACGGCGATCTTGTGACGGCCCTTAGCGCGGCGGCGGCTGAGGACAGCGGCACCAGCCTTAGTCTTCATGCGGGTGAGGAAGCCGTGGGTCTTGGCGCGGTGGCGGCGGTTGGGCTGGAAGGTACGCTTGGGCATTGAACTCTCTTTTCGTGTGCAGGGCCCCTCTGGAAGGTACGATTTTGAGTGCGAATCGAAACCACAAATCAGGGGGCGTTTCTGCTCTGAACTTTTGGCGGTTGCGGCCAACCCAAAGTATACCTCAGGCGACGGGATTTTTACAGCGCCGAGCGGGATCAAGCGCAGATTTTTCGACTCCGGGGATCACGATCGGGACGGTGATCCGCTGCGCTCAGGATGACCGCAATGGGTGGCCAGCAAAGACAAGCAGAAGACTGCACGATGAGCGTCACAGCATAACGGACAGAAGTGCAACAGACGAGCGCCGGGCGAGCGCGATGTCGCGGGCTTCTCTCGAAGAGCGTCGCTTATCACAAAAACGAGCCCGGGAAGAAGGCCTGGAGATGGTATTTTCACGCGCTTCGGGTGGCTTGCCAGCCTCGAAGACGACAGCGGGAATCAGAGTTCACAAGGAATGGTGCAACTTCACTTTTCTAGTGAATGGCCCATTAAAACGGCACTCTCAGCGTGCTACTATCAAACCCGCTTCGCAATATGTTTTGCACCGCACCTCAGCAAGCCGCACGTTGTTTTTTTAGTCTTAACTTTTCTCTTCATACCACTCGCTTTTCCCAAGCCTGGGTGAAGACTTTCTTGCAGACACGTCGTCGCTTCCCTGCCCTGCTGTCTCTGGCGGGTCCGCGTCCTTGTCTGCCGGTATGCGTCACTTTCTGTACGCGCCTTACTGCGATCTGCAGGTGCCTCGGCGAAGCACGGGCCTCCTAAAAGTTAAAAGGATTAATAAAAAAATGTCATTCGCTCCCACGGCAACCGCCGTATTGAACTATTGGGTCCGCATCCTGGCGGCGCTCGAAAAGAAGATCAATCGCCAGTCGTTCGACACGTGGCTGAAACCGACAAGGTTCTCGCATGTGAACGGAAAGACGCTGTTCGTCAGAGTGCCCTCGGCGGAGTTTCAACACATTGGTCAAAAGTACGCGGACCTGATCCAGGAAGCGATTGACAACCTGAATCTGGAGATCGAAACGGTCACGTTCCAGACGCCGGCACAGGATCCGACGGTTCCCAAGCTGCGCGAGGACGGCGGGTTCGCTCCGCTGCCGACACATAGCCCGAATGCACCAGTAGCGAATGCGCCTGGCAATGCAAGCGGCAACAGGCTGAATCGTGGCAACACTGCACCTCCGTTGCCCGCGGTGGAGCAGGCGCGATTCGATTGGAGTGCGGCTTCGCAGTTGAACCCGAAGTATGTCTTCGATGCGTTCGTGATCGGCAGCGGCAACCAGTTCGCCATGGCGGCTTCGCAGGCAGTGGCAGAGAGACCTTCGAAGGCTTACAACCCGCTGTTTCTCTATGGCGGATCGGGGATGGGCAAGACCCACCTGATGCAGGCGATCGGGCACGATGTGAAACGGCGGCAGCCCCATGCATCGATCACGTATATCTCTGGCGAGAAGTTTACGAACGAGATGATCAACTCTGTTCGCTATGACAAGATGACGAGCTTCCGGGACAAGTACAGGACGACGGATGTGCTGCTGGTCGACGACATCCAGTTTCTTGCCGGTAAGGAGCGGACGCAGGAGGAGTTCTTCCACACCTTCAACGCGCTGCACGAGAGCATGAAGCAGATCGTGATCGCTTCGGACCGCCCTCCGAAAGAGCTTGCCGATTTCGAAGACAGGCTGCGGTCGCGTTTCGAGTGGGGATTGATTGCTGATATCCAGCCGCCGGATCTTGAGACCAAGGTTGCGATTCTGCAGAAGAAGGCGGAGTCGGAACACACGCAGCTGCCGACGGACGTGGCGCTGTTTATCGCTTCGAATGTGCGGACGAATGTGCGTGAGCTTGAGGGCGCGCTGGTGCGGCTGATCGCGTGGTGCTCCATGCATGGCGTGGATATTACGCTGGCAGTGACGCAGCAGTGCCTGAAGCAGTTCATCGATACGCAGGTGCGGAAGATCACGATCGAAGCGATTCAGCGGGCCGTGGCGGAGCAGTTCGGGATGCGGGTCGCGGAGTTGAAGCAGAAGAACAACTCGCGGCAGATTGTGGTGCCCAGGCAGATTGCGATGTTCCTGGCGAAGCAGTTGACGGAGGCTTCGCTGCCCGAGATCGGAAGGCAGTTCGGGGGCAAGCACCATACGACGGTGATGCACTCGATTGCGAAGATCGATGAGTTGAAGCGGACGGATAAGGACCTGGGTAGAACGTTGAGTAAGTTGATGGAGACTTTGGGATAGGGTTCAAGTGAGAGCGAGAGATTGAGGCATTCGCGAGTTCGCGAATGCCTTTTCGTTTGCAGACACCGGAAGCGCCGATCGGTCGAGGTGTTACGGGCGGAGAGAACAAGTGACGACAGGTGCAACAGCATATCCTCCGACTTGGTTGAAGGAGGACACGGTTGGTCGCGAGCCGTGGCGGGTGGCCCAGGGGTGACTACCAGGTGATGTAGACGCCTTTGCGAACCCATTGCGAGGTGGTGAGTTGCTGCATCATGAAGTCGGCGACGTCGGTGCGGGAGATAAGCGCTCCGAGGAACGGCAGGGCGGCGCCGTCGATGCGGTAGTGGCCGCGACCGGGCAGGTTCGCCAGGACGGGTGGAAGGACCATTGTCCAATCGAGGCTGCTGCTTGAGAGATCGTGCAGCTGCGAGACCTGTTCCTGGACCGGGTACTTGAGCAAGTGTTTGTAGACGATCTCCCGGACGAGCCAGCGGCTGAAGAAGGGCTGCTTGTCAAGCGAGGTTGCGGGGGCGCCGGCTGAGCCAAGGGCGACGATGCGGCGCGGTCCGTGCTGCTGCATGGCGGCAACGATCAAAGGGATGGCGCGCTGGAGAACGTCCTCCTTCTTGAAGGGGGATTTCGCGCCGAGGGCGGAGAGGACGGCATCCGCTCCGAGCAGAGTTTCGGCGACGGCGGAGGTGTCGAAGGCGCTGCCTTTGATGACTCGGACGCGGGCCGAGTACGGGAATTTTTCCGGGGTACGGACGAGGGCTGAGACGGTGTGACCGGCGGCGAGGCAGCGTTCGGTGAGGAGCTTGCCGGTACCTCCGGAGGCGCCGAAGAGGGCGATGTTCATGGGGTGCTCCTAGTATGGCTACGGACAAGTGCGAGAGCGAAATGCGGGGGTCTCTCCACTCGCTTTGCTTGGTCGAGATGACGCTTCTATATTGTTCATCCGATATTGTCTCTGTGGTTGGCCCGATGTTCTCTCGTGGTTGACCGACGTTGCCACGGACGATTGGTGCTACTTATCCTCTTGAGAGTATCCGGGGTGTGCGAAACGTGGTCGGGGGAAGTGGCTCATTTTGAAAAGGGTTGGCGGTTTTTCGCACGGAGCGAACAAGGTTTGTCGTGAGGGTGCGGACGAGCGGTGTGGAGAAGTGGGATAAGCAGGGACGTTCGGCGCGAGGCGTGACCCGTCTTCCAACGTTTGCAGTTTTGCCGGGCGGGTTTTGTAAATCACGCCCATGGGGTATGTGATTCAACATGTGGGGGATGGACGAGGTATCCACATTTCCAGCGACAACGACTACTGCTACTGGTATTTGTCTTCCTTTTATGTAGTTTTGTAGAGGCGGTATGGTGGCTCTTCGCAATGTAAAGGTCTCGCGAGATACTGGGGCTTCAGCCCTCCTTGGCGCGACCAACGAAGACCCCAGGAAGAGGCCATGGGCTGGAACGAATCGGAACTTTAGCCGAAGTCAGGCTGGCGTACACCTGGTGCTATGGCGCAGTGGGGACGGACGTCCCGCTCACACACATCGGAGGCGATTTGCACATAGTTTGGAGTCGCGTGGAGGGCGGGGAGACCCTAGAATCGAGAGATCGATGCAGTGTCGTGTACCAGGGCTGGTGCGTTTCCCATGATGCGGGGTAGCTGCCTTGATATTCGTGCAAGAAGAGCCGTGTTCGGTGTAGAGTTTTCGATAGCGTTCCAACCCAAGACAACGGCACGACAACCGACCGACAGAGATGGAGATACACCGTGACGAATGCTACCCCGGACGTGATTGCAAGTTCCGCCGCCATTATTGCAAAGGAGCCCGAGATGACGACCACCGCCGCACCTGTTGGCAACCTCGAGATCACGGTTTCGCGCGCGGAGCTGCTGCGGGAGTTGACGGCGGCGCAGAGTGTGGTTGAGCGGAAGACAACGATCCCGATCCTGTCCAACTTCCTGTTTGAGGCGACAGCGGGTGAGGGCGACGCGGCGGGGAAGCTGACGATCACGGCAACGGACCTGGACCAGAGCCTGCGGACGAGCTGCGCGGCGAAGGTGAAGAAGTCCGGCGCTTGCACGATTCCTGCACGGAAGCTGTATGACTACATCAAGCTGCTGCCCGAGGGCGAGATCTCGATCAAGCTGATGGACAACCACTGGGTGCAGATCCGGGCGGGGCGATCGAATACGAAGATGGTGGGGATGGCGCGGGCGAACTTCCCGCAGGTGCCTGAGTTCCCGGCGTCGGGCTCGTACAAGATCGCGGTGCCGTCGCTGAAGAACATGGTGTCAAAGACGATCTTTGCGATCTCGAACGAGGAGAGCCGGTATACGCTGAACGGCGCGCTGCTGGTGCTGAAGGCAGAGTCGATGGCGATGGTGGCGACCGATGGGCACCGCCTGGCGCATATCGAGAAGACGGGCGAGACGCTCGAGGGGATTTCGGGCGAGAAGAAGACGCTGATTCCGAGGAAGGCGCTGGCGGAGATTGCTTCGCTTCTGAGCTCGACCGATGCGGAGACGCTGGATTTTGCGGATGACGATCAGACCTTATTCTTCAGGATTGGCGGGCGGGTGTTGACCAGCCGCAAGCTGACGGGGCAGTTCCCGAACTACGAGGCGGTGCTGCCGAGGGACAACAACAAGTTTGTGATCGTAAGGTCGGAAGATCTGATGGCGGCGATCCAGCGCGTGGCGCAGTTTGCTGATGAGCGGTCAGGCGCGATCAAGATCCGGCTGGAGCAGAATGAGCTGAAGCTTTCCAGTTCTTCTACAGACGCCGGCGAATCAGAGGATACGATCGAGACTCCGTACAACTATGACCCGCTGGTGGTGGGGTTCAACAGCCAGTACCTGATTGATTTTCTGAAGGCGATTGGGACGCAGGGCGAGGTCAGGCTGGAGTTCAAGGACGCGCAGAGTGCAGGGCAGATGCGACCTGAAGATGGGAATGAGGATGTGAAGTATCGGTATATTTTGATGCCGATGCGGATTTGAATAGATTGAGTCGGAGTGTAAGAACGGGCGGGCCTCACGGCTCGCTCGTATTGTTTGCAGATGAAAATGTCGTGATAGGCTTCTCGAGCCATGACCCCTGAGCAAAAGAAGTTTCTTCAAGGCCGCCTAAACAAAGCCGCGACCGACCAACCAGAGATAAAGAAGTTGAAGGTACTGCTGCTTCGTTTTGGAGGCGAGTTCCTTGTCGCTCCGTCCAAGTTTGACCGAGATCTACCGAAGCTCTTGGACTGCGGTTTCCTGATGATCGGACAGGTGACAGTGAAGAGTGTGAAGTCCAGCCTGTGCCATCAAAACGTAGCCGCGGTTTGGAAGGCTCGGCGACCTAATATGGTCGCAATTGCGACCGGATATGGGCTAAGTGAAGACGGACTCTGGCGGCAACATTCGTGGGGAGTTTTACGTGAAGGAATTTTGGAAACGACCGAACCACGAATGAAGTACTTCGGTATTCTTCTCCAAAGAACTGATGCGGACCACTTTGCCGCTTGCAACCCATACTGATCGTTTGCCGTAGAACAAATTTAGAAGCAGATTCCCTGCGGGAATGACAAACAAGGGGGCCTGAGTGGCTTAGCTATTGTTCCTAAGCGGAGCGCAGGCTATTTGTCGGTGCTGATGGGACGAAGGTTGAGGCGGGGATGCTGAAGCGGGCGGCGAGAGCATGGATGTGCGGCAGGGTCAGGTTGCGGGTGCCGTTGAGGATCTGGGAGACGTTCGATTCTGAGCCGAGTTCGGGGACAAGGTCTCTCTGTTTGAGGCTGTGGCGATCCATGAGGTAGCGCAGGATTTCGACAGGCGTGGCTGAGGGGATGGGATGCATCCGGTCTTCATACTGTTCGACGAGCATGGTGAGGAGTTCGATGGCCTGTAGCTCAGAGGCGGTGGGGCTATCTTTTGCGGTGAGGCGGAAGAGAGCCTTCGCGTACTGGTCGAGTTCTTCCTCGGTATGGATGACGCGCGGCGCGCCCTTCTCGATCATCTTTGCGGGGTTAGCGAGAGGTGTCATGAACCGAACTCCTTGTCCCGGGATTGTTGTACTCGGCGTGCGTGAGGAAGGAACGGATGTAACAGTGGCCGCGGGTAGAACCTTTATTTGGATCATCCTTCGCATAGTGAATGTGGGTGATGAGGCGGTATAGGTTGTGCCTTACGTTGAAGACGATGAAACCACGGGCTGCGTCGGCATCAGGGAATGAGGCTCGAACCTCTTCAAAGCTCTTCCATCGAACCTTGCTTACGATGATGGCCCACGCGGTCAGCTCTGTAGCTGCATCTTTGTACGTCGCTGCAGCCTGTTCAAGGTGACGGCGCGTGACTATTACCATTCCGAATGGTACTTTACAAATTGTGAAGATGCAAGGAAGGGAGATGAACTTTTGCGCGGTCAAGGTGGCGTTTTCTGTCTGGCAACGATCTCTTCGCTCGCGTCATCGGAGTTCGAGTGCGTGGTTCCGAATGCCTTCTTGAAGGCTGGACGTGAGTGCCGCCACAACTAGGATTTGTTATGAAGATGCAAAGTGTGCAAGACCTGATGACGACCGGATTGACCTATGTTTTGGACTTCGAAGAGCAGATTGCCGAGGCTGCGCCGAAGATGCAGCAGGCTTCAAGCGATACGGAGTTGAAGGAAGCGTTTGGGAAGACCGCGACCAAGAGCAAGGAGTACGCCTCGAAGGTGGAAGAGACATTTGAGAAGCTCGGCCAGAAGGTGGAGCGGAACGACAACCACATCGCGAAGGCGATGATTACCGAGGTCGAGAACATGATCAAGAACACCGATCCGGGGCCGGTCCGCGATGCGGCGCTGATCGTGGCGACGAACCAGCAGCAGATGTTTCGTGTGGCGTCCTACGGGTCGCTCAAGAGCTATGCAAAGCTGCTTGGCAAAGCGGACGCGGTGAAGGGACTCGAGGAGAATCTCGAGGACAGCAAGAACGGGGATGAGAAGTTCACGTCGATTGCCGAGGAATCGGTGAACGAGCAGGCGAAGGCGGCGTAGCTCAGTGTTCTGAACGCAAAAGGCCGATCCATGGGGATCGGCCTTTACTTTTCCTTCCCATTCATCCGCTAACATCGAATGAATCGGGCACCTGAGCGTTCGGACGTGGTTTAGCGGCGGAAGACGCCACGATAACCGTAGCCGCCGTGGAAGCCGCCGTAGTAGCCGAAGCCGATGCCGTAAGCAAAGGGATATCCGTATCCGTAGTAGCCGGGATAGAAACCCGGGTAGCCCCAGCCCCCGGCGTAGGGGTATCCGCCATAGAGCGGATAGTCTTCGCCGTCCCCATATCCGAGGCCGCCTTCGTATCCGCCGCCTGCGTAGGCTCGGTCGCCGGAGTTGCCGAGGGGGAGGAGGTCGGCGGTGAGCTCGTAGGGGTAGGATTCGACGGACTTCGCTTCGCCGGGCCTGGTGTCGGTTGCGGATACCAGGGAGAGCTGGTGATCTTCCTTGATCTTGATGGGCCTGGCGTCTGCGTTGGCTGCGATGGGGCCGGGGTAGGCGGCGGCTTCGCCGCGGAGGACACGGACGGTGTTGGTGTCGGCGTTGAAGGTGTAGAGACCGTCTTTGAGGAGGGAGGTCTGGCCGCCGGAGAGGTCGATAAGGATTGCGGAGTGCTGGGCGGGCTGGTGGACGTTGACGTTGAGACGGCCACGGTCAAGGCGGATCTCGATGTGCTGAGGCGTGGCGGAGACGGTCTTGAGGACGCTCGTGGATTCAGAGCGGAGCCAGACGCCGGGGGTAGGTTGAGACTCGGTGATCTGGTCTGGCTGGGGACGGGGGCGGTGCTGGTCGCTGCGGACGATCGGTGCGGGCGGCTGAGATTGATCCGATCCAACGAGGGGTGCAGGACCGGTAGACTGAGCGCTCGCAATCGTAAACGTGGCGGCGAGGGATAAAAGCGTCAGGGACTTGAGCATAACGACCTCTGCTTAAGTAGACGTTTGTTTGGAGGAAATGGGTGCGGATTTTGCCTGGATGGAGCGGGTGCATGACGGCAGGGAGGCGTACCTCAGCGGCTGAAGCCGCAAGATGGAAGCGGTGTTCGCGGCACGGCTAAAGCCGTGACCTTATGCATAACGCTGAAGATCAGCTGTGGGAGTGCCAAACCAACTTGCAGAGGGCTGTTGCTAGACGGCTTTGCGCTGGAACGTAGTCTTCTTGGTGTTGGCGAAGGAGTCCTTGGCTTTGAAGGAGGAGGCAGAGGTGTTCAGGGTCTGCTTGGCGCCGGACTTCCCTTCTGCGGCCTGGGCTGCCTTTTCGCGCAGGGCCTGGAGCTTCTGCGCCTTGCGGCCGAGGCCGCCGATTTTGATTGCGCCGGGTTTCGGGATGAAATCGCTCATGGAGAATTTTCTCACGACTGAGAGCGCGGGGTTTACGGAACGTTCGTGATCGCCCCCGTGCGATGAGGCTGCATGAATGGGGTATCCGGAGTTCAGAGGTATCGTCCCAGGCGTTGTAAGCGCGGTCGTTCCGATTTCTATAAAGTTGATCCCGATGGTGGGTATGGGGGATTTGAACGATGAGATTTGAGAGTGGAATGTTGCGGAGCCTGGCCCTTGCAGGTCTAATTGCCGGCTCAGTGAGCGGGTCCGGGCAGGAGGTGGCTGCGACGACAGTGACGACGATTACAGTTCATGCGGGGCAGAGTACGGGGAAGTACACACCGGACTGGAATTATTTCGGCGCGGATGAGCCGAACTATACCTATACGCAAAATGGCAAGAAGCTGTTGAAGGAACTGCACGATCTGAGTCCGGTCCCCGTGTATTACAGGCCGCATAACCTGCTGACGACGGGAAATGGCGAGGGATCGCTAAAGTGGGGATCGACAAACGCGTATCGCGAAGACGCGGGTGGGAAGGCGATCTATGACTGGGCGATAACAGATCGCATCTTCGATGCAATGACCGGGGCTGGAGTGAGGCCGCTGGTCGAGGTGGGGTTTATGCCGGAGGCGATGTCGACGCATCCGGAGCCGTATCGGCATAACTTTCCGAGGGGCGATGTGTTTACAGGATGGTCGTATCCGCCGAAGGATTTCGACAAATGGGGCGCACTTGTGGAGGCGTATGCGACACATCTGAAGCAGCGGTATGGGGCGGCGACGGATGGATGGCTGTGGGAGGTTTGGAACGAGCCGGACATCGATTACTGGCATGGAACTCCGGAGGAGTACGACCGGCTGTATGACGTGACTACGGCTGCGATCCGTAAAGTGTTGCCGCAGGCGAAGGTAGGCGGGCCGGGGGCTACGGGGATCAACCCGGGAAAGTCAGAGGCATTTCTGAAACAGTTTCTGGAGCACTGCGCTTCGGGGAATAACGCTGCTGGCGGCGGTGTGGGCGCGCCGCTGGATTTCATCAGCTATCACCCGAAGGGTTCGCCGAAATTTATCGCCAATGACGGGCATGCGGGACATGTGGAGATGAGTCTGGCGACACAGTTGCGGGCGACGGAGCGAGGAATGAAGATCGTGGCTTCGTATCCGCAGTGGAAGAGCACGCCGATCATCCTGACCGAGACCGATCCTGAAGGGTGCGCGGCTTGCAAGGGGCCGCAGAACGGGTACCGCAATGGGCCGCTGTATGGGGTGAGCGTGGCGGAGGCGATGGCCCGGATCTACCAGTTGGGGCAGAAGTACGGGGTGAACCTGCAGGGCGGGGTGACCTGGGCGTTTGAGTTTGAAGACCAGCCCGCGTTTGCGGGATTCCGGGAGCTGGCGACGGACGGGATCGATAAGCCCGTGCTGAATGTCTTTCGCATGTATGGGAAGCTAGGCGGGCAATGGGTGAAGACGGAGAGCTCCGGGGCTATACCGCTCGAAGAGTTGGTGAAGGAAGGGGTGGGAGCGAAGACGGATGTCGATGCGATTGCCACGCGGTCGGAACACGAAGTGGATGTGTTGGTGTGGAACTACTCGGACGTGGACTTGCCTGCCGCAGCGATCGTAATCCAGGTGACGGTTGATGGACTGCCTGAGGCGGCGATGCGGACGGAAGAGTTCCGCATGGACGACGCCCATAGCAATGCATATACGGTGTGGAAGAAGATGGGATCGCCGGCGCAGCCCACGCCGGAACAAAAGGCGCTGCTGGTGAAGTCGAGCGGGTTGGAGTCGATGGTTGGCGAGAAGAAGGTGCCGGCGAAGGATGGGACGGTGGTGATGAAGATGACGCTGCCGCGGCAAGGGGTGGAGCTGGTGAGGATTTCGTGGCGTTAGGACTGGTTTGTGGTCGACGAAGTGGAGTCATGTGGAAAGTGCGAAAAGAGAGGCTGATCAGCACCTTGCGAGCCTTCCGGGACATCCAAGACGGAGCAGCATCCGGAGGACAGACACGTGGCGGAAGAGACGGTAAAGATTGTTCGGTTTCACTCCTTGGGTGGGCCAGAGGTATTGCAGATGGATGAGTTGCCGCTGCCGGAGCCGGAGCCGGGTGAGGCGCGGCTGCGGGTGAAGGCAATCGGGTTGAATCGCGCCGAGGTCGCGTTTCGGCAGGGGAAGTACTTCGTGAACCCGATTCTGCCTTCGAAGCTGGGGTATGAGGCTTCAGGCGTGGTAGAGGCGGTTGGCGAAGGCGTGGACGGGAGTTGGGTGGGGAAGACGGTGAGCACCGTCCCGTCGTTTCATGCGGACGTGTATGGCGTCTACGGCGAGGTGGCGATCGTTCCGCAGATCGCACTGGCGGAATATCCCGCGAAGCTTTCCTACGAAGAAGGCGCAAGCATCTGGATGCAGTATATGACCGCGTATGGGGCGCTGATCTGGCATGGGAAGATCAGCAAAGGCGATTATGTTTTGATTACGGCGGCGAGCAGCTCAGTAGGGATTGCGTCAATAGAGATTGCCAAAGCGGAGGGTGCGATCAGCATTGCGACGACACGGACCTCGGCGAAGAAAGAGCAGTTGCTGGCGTTGGGAGCGGACTATGTGATCGCGTCCGAAGAAGAAGACCTGGCGGCGCGGGTGATGGAGATCACGGGCGGCAAGGGCGCGCGGGTTGTGTTCGATCCGGTTGCGGGTAAGGGTGTGGAGGCGCTTACCAACGCAACGGCGCAGGGTGGAACGATCTATGAGTACGGGATGCTGGCGCCGGAACCGACGCCATTTCCGCTGTTCGCGTCGATGAGCCGGGGTGTGTCGATCCGCGGGTACATACTGTTCGAGGTGGTGTTTGACCGAGCGAGGTTTGCGGCGGCGAAGAAGTACATCTTTGATCATCTCGAATCGGGAGTCTTCAAGCCGAAGATTGACAAGGTATTCCCGCTGGCGGAGATAGCGGAGGCGCATCGGTATATGCAGTCGAACGCGCAGATCGGGAAGATTGTGGTGACGGTTTAGACCGCGAGGGTTAGACGGCAGCGCCTGGTTCCGCATCTGAAGGGGTGCCTCTATAGCGTACGCGGGTGCGGGTTGTGCTCGCGAGAGCTGGATGGGCCGAGGGTATTCCATGCTGATCCAAATGCGCCGTGCTTTCACTAGTCTTTGTATGTTGTCGCTGAGTGCGGGAAGTTTTGCGCAGCAGATTGCTCCGGAGACGGCAAAGGCTGATCGCCAGATCAAGCTGGATGTGGTCGTGACAGGACGCTCCGGCGACCCCGTTGCAGGGCTCGAGCAGCAGGACTTTACGGTGCTCGACAACAAGACGGCGCGGCCGATTACGACGTTCACGGCAGTCAATGGCCGAGAAGCGACGGTCGAGGTGATCCTGCTGGTTGATGCGGTGAATGCCCGATACGAGACGGTGGCCTATGAGAAAGAAAGAATCGACAAGTTTCTGATGACCGATGGCGGCGAGCTTGCGCATCCTGTCACTCTCGCCGTGCTGACAGACAAAGGCACCCAAATAGAACAGGGGAGTTCGCGCGATGGAAAGGCGTTGAAGGCGGCTCTCGATCAATATGCAATCAGCCTGAGGACGATCACACGCAGCACCGGATTCTATGGCGCGGAGGAGAGGCTGAACCTGTCTCTAAAAGCCCTCAGGGGGCTTATCGCCCGCGAAGAGGCAAAGCCCGGACGAAAGATGATTTTCTGGGTCTCTCCGGGTTGGCCGTTGATCTCGGGGCCGGGTGTTCAGTTGGACAATAAGCAGGAACAACAGATCTTCGGACAGGTGGTTGCGCTCTCTGCACAACTGCGCAAGGCGAGGATTACGCTATACAGTATCAATCCCCTTGGTACGGAACAAAGCCTCGTACGTGCGGACTATTACAAGACCTTCGTGAATGGGGTTTCGAAGCCGAGCCAGGTTGACCTGGGACACCTTGGCCTGCAGGTACTTGCAGTCCAGACCGGGGGGCTCGCGCTGACCACGAACAACGACATCACCTCAATGCTGCAGCGAGCGATGAACGATTCCAAGGCGTATTACGAGGTATCGTTCGAGGCTGCGCCTGGGGAGGGTGCGGATGAATACCATCGGGTTGACGTGCAGATAGACAAGCCAGGGCTGACCGCACGGACGCGGACAGGGTATTACGCACAGCCGTGATGCGTAAAGTGGGAGCCGGTAAGCTTATGCCGACCGGGTGGCTAGCTGGTGCGGGAACTCTTTTTCTTCATTCCGTTCGGGGTTCAGGGTGACGGCGTTGTCAGGCGCGCTCAGTAGCGGCGCGACTACTTAGGCGCACTTAGCTTGAGTCGATGAGAATTCATCTTAGTGCCCACACAAAGTTGTTGTGTGGGCTCCTGAGTTTGTGGGGCAGGGAGTTGGGACTTGCGCGGACGGGCCGTTTCCGTGACACTGAAGCTGTTCACAGAAAATTCAAATAGCTGCAGGAGCGGAGCCCATACGCATGAGCCTCACCCGACGTGTCTTTCTTCAGCGCCTGGCGCAGATTGGCGGATACTCCGCCGCATTTTCAGCGATGCATGCACTCGGGTTAACGCCAAGCCCGGGCAAGTCGCCGCTGCCGGAGCTTCCGGCGGATTTCGGCAGGGGCAAGAAGGTAGTCATTCTGGGCGCCGGGATTGCGGGGCTGACGGCGGCGCTCGAGATGCGAAAGGCCGGCTTCGAGTGCACGATTATCGAGGCCCGAGAGAGGCCAGGGGGACGGTCGTGGTCGGTGCGGGATGGGTCGGTGGTGGAGTTTACGGATGGGACGAAGCAGACTTGCTCGTGGTCGGATGGCGGGTATCTGAATGCCGGCCCGGCGCGAATTCCTTCGATCCATACGCACCTGCTGGATTACTGCTCGAAGCTCGGCGTACCGCTTGAGATTGAGGTGAACTTCTCGCGCTCGGCGTTGATGCAGTCGGCGGCGTTGAACGGCGGGAAGGCTGTGCCGCAGCGACAGGTGATGCATGACACGCGCGGGTACATGGCCGAGTTGTTGTCGAAGGCGGTGAACAAACATGCTCTCGATGAGGAGTTGACGGCAGAGGAGCAGGCGCAGATGCTGGAGTTCCTGTCGGGGTATGGAGACCTCGACGAGAAGGCCAAGTACACGGGAACGTCGCGGGCGGGATATCAAGTGGCGCGCGGAGCCGGGCCGGCGAAGTCAGTGCTGAACAAGCCGCTTTCGCTGAAGGAACTGCTGGCCTCGGACTTTTCGAAGGGCGAATTTTACGAGGAGCAGATCGACTGGCAGGCGACGATGTTCCAGCCGGTGGGCGGGATGGACCGGATTCCGTATGGGTTTGCCAGGGCGCTGCCGGAGGGATTGATCCACTACGGCGCCCCAGTGAACGACATTACGACGACAGCGACCGGCGTGACGGCGACGTATACGCAGGGCGGCGCGGCAAAGACGATCAGCGGGGATTTTTGTATCTGCACGATGCCGATCTCGGTGCTCGCGAAGACGAAGAACAACTTTTCCGCGGCGACGCAGAGGGCATTTTCAGGGATGCCGATGACGGCGCTCTACAAGATTGCGTGGGAGGCGCCGAGATTCTGGGAAACCGAGAACCGCATTTACGGCGGGCTTTCATTTACGAAGGAGAAGGTGGACCTGGTCTGGTATCCAAGCGCAAAGATGTTCTCGCCGACGGGGGTGATTGTGTCAGGATTCAACTCTGAGCGTGAGGACGTGGGCGGGATGGGTATGGGGGGAACGAATACATTCAAGCCGACGGCGTTCGGAGCGCTGCCTACGATAGAGGCGAAGCTCGAGGCTTCAAGGTCGGCGGTGGAGACGTTGCATCCGGGCAAGGGCAGCCTGTTGACGAAGCCCATCTATGTGCAGTGGAGCAGCATCCCGTACTCGCTTGGATGTTTTGCAAATAATCACCTGGCTTCGAGCGATCCGGCTTACGCGCAGTTAGAAAAGCCGGAAGGGCGGACTTATTTTGCGGGAGATTATCTTTCGCACTTGGTGGGATGGCAGGAGGGAGCAATCCTTTCCGCGCATCACGCGATTGAAAGGATTGCTGATTCCTTGAAGGCATGACAACCAGGCTCCCATGTCTCAGGATCGAGACACGGGAGCCTGGTTATGGCGAATGAAGCTAGGCGACCTTCGAGGAGCGCTTCTTGACCTGCGGTGCAGCGGCCTTCTCGTCTTCCTTGCTCTTCCGTTCTGCGGCCTTTTCCTTGGCCGGCTTCTTTGACTCGGGTTCGGAGTCTTCGTCCTCTTCTTCTTCGTCCATGGCCTGCTGGAAGATGGCTTCAGAGGCGGCCTTGATTTTCTCCGCTGCAGCAAGCTCTTCGTCGAGGTTCTGCTGGAGCAGTTCGATGGCGTCGTTGAGTTCGAGCGTGTGAGCCATTGCAATGCAGGCCGTGTAACCCGCTACTTCGTAATGTTCGGTGCGGAGCGCGGCCCCGATGAGGCCACTGTCGAAGGATGCGTCGTCCATGTCTTCCTCAAGCGCTTCCGTGCCCTCCTGGATGACGCCTTCCATGCCGCTGCAGTGTTTGCCGGTAGGCTTCTTGCCGAGTTGCTCGAAGACGGTGCGGAGACGGAGGACCTGTTCCTTGGTCTCGTTGAGGTGGTCGGCCAGAATTTGCTTGAGTTCGGAGCTCTTCGCACCCTTGACCATCTTCGGAAGTGCTTTCACGAGCTGGTTCTCTGCGCTGTACATATCGCGTAGTTCGTCAATCAGGACATCCTGTAAAGCCATCGTCGTCTCCCCCTGGATCGCACCAGCAGCCGCTTCCGCGACATAGCTTGACGGTGCATCGTTGGGTGAGATTGCGAGCGCTGAGTATAAGTTGGATCGAGATGCGGAAGAACGTTGAGACGGAGCTTTGTCCCCTCCCCTCGAGTGCGAGAGACGGGGATTCTTCGCTCCGCTCAGAAGGACGGCCTGATTGGGATGGAGGGCGTCCGAAGCAGATAGCCGGCGATTTAGTGGACGGCGCCTTCGGGAGCACCCTGGCCGGGACGGTTCTTGCTGAGGAGGAAGGCGAAGAGAACCATGATGCAGGACATCCAGCAGAGCATCCGGTAGACGTCCATGTATCCCATCGCGGAGGCCTGCTGGTTCAACTGCTGATAGATGCTGGCGTGGGCCATATTCATTCCAGCTCCGCCGCCTACACCGGCGCCGCTGAAGTATCCGGAGAGAGCCTGGGACTGCTGCTGGTACTGCGGGTTGGCGGACTGCATGTGCTCGGCGAGGCGAGACTGATGATAGAGGGAGCGGTTGGTGACGAGGGCTCCCGTGACGGCGATGAAGATGCTGCCGCCGACGTTGCGGACGAAGTTAATAATGCCCGAGACCTGATTGGAGGCCTCTCGAGGCAAGCCGACGTATGCGGCATTGGTGATGGAGATGAAGCAGAACGGGATGGGGATCATCTGAATGACGCGGAGGAACGAGGCCTCGCCGAAGCTCATGTCGAGGGTGACGTGGGTGGAGACCCAGTAGTAGGCGGCCGCGAAGAAGGCAAATCCGACAGCAGCGAGGTTGCGAGCGGCGAACTTTCCGGTTGCGATGCCGGCTGCCGGCATGACGATGACGAGTGCGATGCCACCGGCGGTGAGGGCCATGCCAGCGTTGGTGGCTGTGTACCCGAGGAGTTGCTGCAGGAACTGTGGTTGAAGGACGGTAGCGGCGTTCAGGACTCCGCCGACCAGCATCATGAGCAGGCAGCAGATGGCGAAGTTCTTGAACTTGAAAAGCTTGATGTTCATCAGCGGATTCTTCTTTTGCCACTCCCACCAGATGAGACCGATCATGCCAAGTACGAACATGATGCCAAAGGAACGAATGAAGTTGGAGGCGAACCAGTCGTTCTCTTCACCCTTATCGAGCATGATCTGAAGGCCGCCCATGGCGAGCGTGAGAAAGCCTAGGCCGACGTAGTCGAGGTTTAGGAGATTCTTACGGTCGGCCTTAATCCAGGGCGGATCCTGCACGAGGCGCTGGGTCAAGACGAGCGCCAGAATGCCAACGGGAATGTTGATGTAAAAGATCCAGCGCCAGGAGTAGTTGTCGGTGATCCATCCGCCGATGGTCGGGCCGATGGAGGGGGCGAGGACGGCGACGAGGCCGTAGAGAGCGAAAGCCTGGCCGCGCTTCTTTTCTTCGAAGGAGTCCGCCATAATGGCCTGCGCCATCGGCTGCAGACCGCCGCCGCCGATTCCCTGAAAGACGCGGAAGAGCAACAGGAGGGGAAGGCTGGGTGCGAGGCCGCAAAGGAAGCTCGAGATCGTGAAGATGATGATGCAGAGCATGAAGAAGTTGCGGCGCCCGATGACGGACGATGCCCATCCGCCGACGGGAAGGATGATCGCGTTCGAGACGAGATAACTGGTGAGCACCCAGGTGCCCTGATCGGTGCTGGCGCCAAGATTGCCCGCGATGTGAGGCAGGGCCACGTTGGCGATGGAGGTGTCGAGGACCTCCATGAAGGCAGCGAGGGCAACTGTGGCGGCGATAAGCCACGGGTTGGCCTGCGGCTTCCAGGCGCCGTGGTCTTGCTCTGCTGGTTTTTCGGCTACGGCTGTTTCAGGCAAAATCTCTCCAACAGATTGTAATATCTCGCTCTCTTCTAAGACTCTTCGTGAACTTTGTTCGATGCAAAAAAAGTGCTGCCGCCGTGAGATCGGGGAGTTCCACCGGACGTGAACAGTTCGCTTTTACTTCGCTTATAATCAAAGAGCGCCTAACGCACCCTTGATGATAAACCTACAGCAAAAACTAGAGATCCTGGCGGACGCAGCGAAGTACGACGCGTCCTGCGCCTCCTCTGGGTCAAAGCGCGCGGGGAACGGAAGAGGTGTTGGACATTCCGATGGAGAAGGGATCTGCCATTCCTACACGCCGGACGGGCGTTGCGTCTCCCTGCTGAAGATTCTGTTGACGAACTACTGCACGTACGACTGCGTCTTCTGCGTTAACCGGGTCTCATCGGACATCCAAAGAGCGAGGTTTACGCCGGATGAGGTGGTAAGCCTGACGCTTGATTTTTACAAACGCAATTATATCGAGGGGCTTTTTCTTTCCTCGGGGATCATCCAATCGCCGGATTACACGATGGAGCAAGTGATTGAGGTTGCGCGAAAGCTGCGGGAGACGCATTCTTTCGGCGGATACATCCACCTGAAGACGATCGCTGGTTGTAGCGAGGCACTGATCGCAAAGGCCGGACTGTTTGCGGACCGGCTGTCGGCAAACATCGAACTGCCGACACAGAAGGACCTGGTGCAGCTTGCGCCGGAGAAGAAGTCGTCGGTGATTGAAGCGACGATGGGTCAGATCCACACCAAGACGATTGAGTCTGAGGAGGAGCGCAGGGCTTCTCGCGTGGCGGAGCACAAAAAGCCTCAGCGGTTTGCGGCGGCGGGACAGTCGACCCAGATGGTGGTGGGAGCGACGGCAGCAAGCGACCGGCAGATACTTTCGACGGCGACCCATCTCTACGGCGAATACAAGTTGAAGCGGGTGTACTACACAGGCTTTTCACCATTTCCCGAGGCCGACACGCGGCTGCCGCTGAAGCCTACGCCGCTGGTGCGCGAGCACAGGTTGTATCAGTCGGACTGGCTGATGCGGTTTTATGGTTTTGAAGCGAGTGAACTGACATCGGAGGAGAACCCGTCGCTTTCGTTGACTGAAGATCCGAAGACGAGCTGGGCAAAGGCGCACCCCGAGTTCTTCCCCGTGGACGTGAATTTCGCGCCGAAGGAGGCGCTCCTGCGGGTACCCGGGATCGGATACAAGAATGTTGAGCGGATCCTTTCTATCCGCAAGTATCATCGGCTGATGCTGGACGACCTGCGCAAGCTGCATGTGCGTGTGAAACAGGGGCTGCCTTACCTGGTGACCACGGACTACCTGCCGCTGAGTCGAAGGGAAGCTCCTGTTGAGGCGGTCGCAGCGCAGCTCGATCTTTTTGCCCCGATCAGTGCGTTGAGCGGATCGCTTTAGAGTTGCTTGCGTCGCGAGGCATCAGAAGTTTAAGCGGATGAAGCGTGTTCTGGTTCAACCTGACTTTACGGCGTGGCGGGAGGCGGCTCGGGATGCGCTGCATGACGGTTATGCGCCTCAGGAGATCGACTTTCAGGATGCGGCAGTCGCGAGTACGCTTGCACTTTCCTTTGAGCTTGAACCAGTTCCAACGGGAAGTCCGATTGCGCAGCCACATACCTCGAGGAGCTTCCTGGAGCAGGCGCAAGTGGCGGCGGTCCATCGCGGCAAGGAACGCTGGAACCTGCTCTACCGGGTGCTGTACCGCCTGCAGAGTGATCGCAATCTGCTGAGGCTTGAGACTGATGCGGACGTAGCGGAGTTGAACCGGCTGGCTGCTCAGGTGAAACGCGATCTGCACAAGATGCACGCTTTTGTGCGGTTCCGCAAGGTGATGAGGCCAGGCGAGGTCCTGCTTATGGAGCATCGCCCGGAGGTGCTTGACGAAGTGCTGACGCCCGCCAGGGCCGCGTCGCAGACGCCGGTGGAGACGCGTCATCTGGTGCTCGCGACGCCGACACCGTTCGGTATCGCAAAGAGCGAGGTCGAGCAATGCGAGCCGGAGACCGCAGGCGCCGAACTTACGGAAGACGAGTGCGAACACTTCATCGCGTGGTATCAGCCTGATCATCGGATCCTGCCGCTGGCAGCGCCTTTCTTTGCAGAACGATTTGCGATTATGCGGTGGAGCATTCTGACGCCGGATGCAAGTGTTTCGTGGGACCCGGGAACGAAGCAGTTGATCTGGTCGGCGGGCGTGCCGCGTGAGTCGGCTCCGGATGAGGATGAGCTGGAGACGCTTTGGCGGAGCTACTACGCAAGCATCTACAATCCCGCGCGGCTGAACCCGCAGGCGATGCGCTCCGAGATGCCGGTGCGGTACTGGAAGAACCTGCCCGAAGTAGCAGCACTGCCGACGCTGATTACGCAATCGAAGACGCGGGTGAAGGCGATGGTTGCGAGGCAAGAGGAGAAGACTTCTGCTGCGCCCTTCGTGCCGCAGCAACGTACGCTTGAAGCGATACGAGAGGCACTGCCAGCCTGCAAGGGATGTGAGCTTTATTGCCATGCGACCCAGGTGGTCGGCGGGCAGGGGCCGGTGGGTGCGAGGCTGGTGATGGTGGGAGAGCAGCCGGGCGACCAGGAAGACACACAGGGACTGCCGTTCGTTGGGCCAGCGGGGAGGCTGCTGGATCAGGTGCTGGCGGAGGTCGGAATCGATCGCTCGCTGGTGTACGTGACCAACGCGGTTAAGCATTTCAAGTTTGTGCAACGAGGTAAGCTGCGGCTGCACCAGAATCCTCGGCTTTCAGAGATCATGGCCTGCAAACCGTGGCTGCTGGCAGAGATCGATGCCGTCAGACCAGAGGTGGTGTTGTGCCTGGGGGCTTCGGCGGCGAAGTCCATGCTGGGCGGGACGTTTGGGCTGATGAAGCAGCGCGGGGAGGTGTTGAGTACGCCATATGCGGAGCGGGTGATGGCGACACTGCATCCTTCGGCGATCTTGCGGGCGCGTGATGAGGCATCACGCGAGGAGATGATGGAGATGTTTCGGGCGGATTTGTTGAAGGCGGCGGGGCTTGCGAAGCCGAATCATTAGGTAAGGGCGAGCGGCAATTATCAGATCTAACAAAGAGCGAATTATGAGTGGCGCTGGTCAAGGGTGCAGAATTTCAAAAGCAGAGGTATAGAGCGGAAGCGGCAAGACATGGAGGCTGCAGCAAGCAAAAGTACTTGATTCTGGCGAGGTATCAGGGGATAGTCTTCACAGACGTAGTTGAGATTTGTGGGCCCAAATGAAACTATCTGGAGAGGTTCATGACGTCGCGGCGCCAATTCCTTCAGTCCTACGCGACATTTCTCGCCTGCCCAAGTAGCACTCTTTCTGTGTTCTCGACACTACCGGGCGCGGGCCAGACAGATTTTCCAGCGTCCGCAACCGGCGTTGCGATTGACGGCATGACGAAGAGATTCCTGGAGCAGGCTGGGGTGAGCGCCTGCCAGATCGCAATCTGCCGTAACGGCTCCCTCATCCTGAGTCGTTCTTACGCAGTGAAGCCACCTTCGGGCTACGCACCTGTCGATAGCAGCAGCCTTTTTAGGATTGCGAGTTGCAGCAAGATGTTTACGTGCTCTGCAATTACAACGCTTCACTTGCGAGGCGACCTAGAGCTGGACGTAAAGGTGTTTCCGTTGCTCGGAATCAGTTCTCCCGCAGTGCGTAAAGACAAGCCGGACCCACACATTGACGAGATTACGGTGCAGCATCTCGTCGACCATGCGGGCGGATGGAATGATCACGAAAGCGTCATAGCGAAGGACGGCACCCATGTTCCCGGAGCTGACAGCGATCCCATGTTCGCCGTGCGGCGGATAGCCCTTGAACTCAAGTTAGATCGGCCTCCTTCGAAGCTGGAGCTAGCGCAGTACATGTATGGCAAGCAACTACAGTTTGTGCCGGGCAGCCAGGACTTCAACAGCACGTATAAGAAGTCTTATTCAAACCTCGGATACATGCTGCTTGGACTGGTGATTGAAAAGGTGAGCGGACAGTCTTACATCAACTTCATCAGGACAGGACTTGGCCAGGACACTCACGTTGAGAACGTCTACCTTTCACGTCTGCTTGATACAGCGAAGAACCCGCGAGAGGTCTGGTATGTTTGCCCAAACTCCGCGCCCACGGCATTGAAGCCAAGGTCGAGCGACCTTGTCCCGTCGGCGTATGGCGGGGGGTATATCCCGGAACTTCACGACAGTGCCGGTGGCCTAATGACGAACGCGGAGACGCTTGCGTTGTTCAGCGCACGCCATGCGGTGTGGGGGCTTGGTGGCCGGGCACCGCGTTCGAGCCGCAGCGGCAGCCTGCCCGGAACGAGCAGCATGACTTATTCCAGGCCGAACGGTATCGATGCCGCCTTCATCCTGAATACGAGAGATTTCAACGGTGGACAAAAAAAGCTGGATGAGTACACAGCAGACCTGCAGGGATTGCTCGATCAAGTGTGACTTGGTCGAAATACAGCATCCTTCGGAGCACGGATCCTATGTCTCAGATCGAGACAGGGGATCAAATGTCGTGGCTGATTACTGGCGGAGTTCGACTACCGTGGCTCCCTGGCCGCCTTCGTTTTGTGGGGGTTCGGTGACGGTGGTGACGTGGGGGTGTGAGCGCAGGTATTCGCGTAACGTTCTGCGGAGGATGCCCATGCCCGTGCCGTGGACGATGCGGATGCTGGGGAGGCCAGCGAGGAAGGCGCGGTCGAGGAAGCGTTCAACCTCGGTCTCGGCTTCGTCGGCGGTGCGACCGATGACGTTGATCTCGGAGGGCATGTAGTCGGAGGCGTAGTCCGACGCGGAGCCGGAGTTTGCGGAGGTAGAGACGGTGATGCCTCCACGCTTGCGGGCTGCTTGTAAGGGGGTGACGACAGCCACCGATTGGACGTCGGTGATGTCGTCTAGGACGGCACGCATCTTCATGGGGCCGATGGAGACCTCGTAGTTTCTGGCGTCGATCACGCGTTCGACTCGGGCCTGCCGGCCTAGTGATTTAAGGGTGACGAGGTCGCCAGGTTTTATGGTGCGCTGGGCCGATTGCAGGGCCGATTTAGAGGCAGAGGCCTTGTCTGGGTGCTTGTCGGCACCGGTGTTGTGAGCGACTACAGTGGATTTGAACTGTTCGGAAAATTCACGCTTCGCGCGGGCGAGGCGGAGATCGGCGTCGCGGGAGATCTTCTGCTTGAGGGTCTTGTCGTCGATGAGCTTGACGGTGTCTTTTACCTGGGTGGCGAAGTCCTGCATGAGAGACTCCAGCTTTTGTTCGAGCTCGCGAATGCGGGCTTTTTGTTCGGCACGGCCCTCGATGTCGAGCTTGATGCGTTCTTTGCGGAGTTCTTCTTCGCGGGCGCGGAGGCTGTCGCGTTCGCTCTCCGCGGCACGAAGCTGGTCATGAAGTTGATCGAGGAAGGCGCCGATGTCGGCGGTCTGGGTGGTCATCTGGGCGCGGGCTTCTTCAATGATGGCGGGCGACATGCCAAGGCGGGCGGCGATGTTGAGGCCGGCTGAGGCTCCGGGAACGCCGAGGCGGAGTTGGTAGGTGGGCGAGAGGGTCTCCTGGTCGAAGCCGACGGCGGCGTTGAGGACTCCGGCGTGGTTGGCGGCGTAGACCTTGAGCGAGGTGAGATGGGTGGTGATGCAGCACCAGGCCCGGGTGGCGAGGAAGTGCGAGGCGATGGCCACAGCGAGTGCTGCGCCTTCTTCGGGGTCGGTGGCGGAGCCTAGTTCGTCTAATAAGACCAGAGACGCCGGCCCTGCGAGGCGGGAGATGCGGTCGAGGTTGACGACGTGGGCGGAAAAGCTGGATAGGTTGCGCTCGATGGACTGGGCGTCGCCGATGTCGGCGTAAATGGAGTGGAAGAGGGGAAACTTCGCCTCTTCGGCGGGAACGGGAATTCCGGCCTGCGCCATTAAGGCGAGGAGGCCGGTGGTTTTGAGGGAGACGGTTTTGCCGCCGGTGTTAGGGCCACTAATGATGAGCTGGCGGGCGTCGTTGGGGAGAGCGATGGTTAGCGGGATGGGGGATTTGGCGGCTTCGCCAGATTCGCGGGCTGCGGTGCGCATTCGGAGTTCGAGGAGAGGATGGCGGGCGGCGGTGAGGGAGATTTGAGGGGCGTTCGCTGGGCTTAACAGCAGGTCCTTCGACTGCGCGCTTTGCGCTTCGCTCAGCATGACACTTTTATTTAAGTCGCCCTGCGTTCTTCTAATTACATCGTCCTGAGTTCCTCTATTTACATCGTCCTGCATTCCTCTATTTACATCGCCCTGCATTCCTCGGTTTGCATCGTCCTGCATTCTGCGATTTGCATCGTCCTGAATGAAGAGGGGGCGGGTGCAGTCGAGGTCGTTGGCGAAGCGTGCGCGGGCGATGTGAGATTCAACTTCGGCGAGGATGGCGGTGCCGAGGTGGAGGGCCGTGGCGTTTTCACCGAGAGCGCGGGTCAGGGCGACGAGGATGCGGTGTATCTCGGATTGTTCTTCGTCGAGGAGGCGGACGAGTTCGTTATTTTGCTCGATGGTTTCGAGGGGTTCCACAAACACAGTCTGCCCAGAAGAAGAAGCTCCGTGGATGACGCCGGGGACGCGGCGGCGGAACTCCGCTTTGACCGGGATGACGAAGCGGTCGCCGCGGATGGTGATGAGTTCGTCTCGTAGCGAACCGCCGCCGGCGCTCGTACTGCCCTCGCTTGCCAGGGACCGCAGGGACTTGCGGAGGGACTCTTCGATCGCGCGGTGCTGGCGCTCCATGGCGCGACGGATGCGGCGGAGCTCGGGGCTGGCGTCGTCTGAGAGCGAGCCGTCGGGTTCAATCTTGCCGCGGAGTGTGCGGAGGAGCGGGGCGAGGTCGTGGTCGAGTAATGGGGCGGTAAGGGTCGCGATGCTGGTGGCTGAGACGAGACCGTTGTTGCGACGGGCTTCGGCGGAGGCGAAGAGGTTGCGCCAGGCGGCGACTCGCTCGGCGACGCTGAGGAGGTTGAGTATTTCGAGCGATTCGAGAGCGGAGCCGTCGATGCGCGCTTTCTCCAGCAGCAGGGTTGGATCGAAGAGGCCATTGAAGTCGAAGGTGCCTCCGGCGGTAAGCATGGCGCGGAGTTCGGCGGTGCGTTGATGCTGTTGCTCAATCCACAGGAGGTCGGAGGACGGCTCCAGGGCCGTGATCCAGGCTCGGCCGAGAGGCGAGGTGGTGCGGGTGGCGATGTGCTCGCGGAGGCGCGGCCACTCAAGGGCAATGGCGCTCGATTCGAGGAGGGGGGACGGGACTTCGGGGAGGAGGGACGGCGGGTTCACATCCTCTATCGTACGTTTCCTACTGGTCTGCGGGAACCCGAGATGATCTGCGCGCGTACAGGTGTGTGAATTGCGTGTGAACTATGCGAGGTGTGTGATGGTCTGTGGGACGTGTGGCGCCCGGGCAGTTACGGGCGTGAATTTTTGCGCAGGATGTGGAGGCGGCGTTGTGGCGGCCACAGGACAGCCAATCTATGCGGCACAGCCTGAACCGGTAGCCGGACACTACGGGGTGCCGTATGCGGCACGGCTTCGGGTACAGCGGAACCTCAAGACACTTGGGGTGCTTTGGTGTTTGTTTGCGGCGTATCGCGGGGTAGCGGCGCTTTTCGAAACCATCTTTCTGCACGCCTTCGTGGGGACACGTTTCGGGCCACCGGCATGGATCTTGAACCATCGCTTCGGTGATGGCGGCCCACAGTGGATGTCCGTGCTGCTGCCATTGCTGACCGTCGTGACCGGCTTCTCCGTGGTACTGTCGGTGATTGTTGGCTGGAGTCTTTTGAACCGTAAGCCTTGGGCGAGAACGCTGGCGATCGTCGCGGCTGTGCTGGCTCTGCTAACGCTTCCGATGGGAACGGCGCTGGGGACTTATACGCTCTGGGTGATGGCTCCGGGTGAGTCCGGTGGGGAGTGGAAAGCGATTGCGGACCGGAGTTGAGTGGTCTACCGGCGAGTATCCCAGTTCCAGAGGCACACTCCGGGGAGCCTCAGCAGTTCTGGCTCGGAGTAACGATGCAGGATTTTGCCACTTGAGGGTTGAAGCACATAACCCTCTGTGTATCCACTCTCTTTGCCACAATCGCTTGTTCCATAGACTTCGGCGGTTAGCAGCAGTTCATCCACACCTCGCCATTGAAAGGCTTGGTAGTTGTCGCCTCTTGTTTTGCAGTCGTGCCGGGAAGAGAAATCTCGAATGACGGACGCCATCGAGGATGATAGATCGGTGATCTTTCCGTGTGCTGCTAAGTGAAAGATCGATATACTCCAACCACCTGCAGCGCCGCCGTTGCTTGAGTTGAGGGCTAGCCAGTGGCGATCGTCGGACTGAGTAGCAAAACCATTTGGGTTCGACATGTCATCGATATTTTTCGATAACAGCAACTTGTCTCCTCTCCAAAAGGTGAGAACCGCCGCCGACTGATCGATGTTCGATAAGTAGCCTCCGCGCACGGTCACATCGTCCATGGTTGTGAGGACCGTGTTTCCCGCGTCTGTAAGTTGCACGGTTGTGCCGTTCCAAGCGCATTGACCAAGTGACTGCTGAGTCGAGCGCCTATTCAGTGAAGCTACTGAGATAGGGCATGCCGCCAATAGCGCCATCAGCAAACAAATTTTCATACGCGGAGCGTAGCACAGTGTTCTCCAGCCCGAGACAGTTCTTTAACCGTTTCGCAGCAGACCGGTTTGATCGACGGACCAGGAAAGTAAGTACAGACGCAGATTCCCTGCGGGAATGACAAACAAAGATGGTTTTGCTCTACTCTGTTCGCATGTGGATCATTAATGAAGCAGTTTCAAGCGTGCTGGCGCTAGGGATTGTCTGTGCCGGGGCGCTGGGCCAGCAGCGGATGGTGGTGATCGATCAGGATGGTTCAGGCCCGGGAGGATCGAACCAGATGGCGATGATGGTGCTGTTGCAATCGCCGAAGGTCAAGGTGCTCGGCATCACGATGGTGAGCGGGAACGCCTGGGAGCCCGAAGAGGTCCAGCATACATTGCGCATGCTGGAGTTGATTGGAAGGACGGACGTTCCGGTGGCTGCGGGGGCGGTGTATCCGATGGTGCGGACCGAGGAAGAGACGATGCTCGAACGGCCCCTGACTGGGAGCTTCGACTGGTATGGGGCGTGGGGTGATCTTGCAGGGCCGTCCGGGCCAAGGACGAGTGCGCAGGCGTATCACGCGGCGTTTGTGTTGCCGCCGATGGAAGAAGGCGCGCCGACTACGAAGCCGATCGATGAGGATGCGGCGCACTTTCTGGTGCGGCAGGTGAGGGCGCATCCGCACCTGGTGACGATCTATGCGGCGGGGCCGCTGACAAACATCGCGCTGGCGATCTCGATCGATCCGCAGTTCGTGGAGTTGGCTGAGGGGATTGTGATCATGGGCGGGAGTCTTGCGCCGGTGACCGACGATACGGAGTTTCGTACGCATCCGAGGCATGAGTTCAACTTCTGGTGGGACCCCGAGGCGGCGCACATTGCTCTACGGGCGGCGTGGAAGAGGGTCGAGCTTACGACGGTCGATATTTCGGTAAAGACTTTCTTCAGTAAGGAGATGCTGGCGGAGGTTGCGAAGGCAAAGACTCCGGCGGCTGAGTATCTCGCGAAGTACACGCACGAGAACTACTATATGTGGGATGAACTGGCCGCGGCGGCGTGGATCGACCCCGGCGTCATTACGAAGGAGGAGACGCTGTATGTCGATGTGGATACGACGCGAGGGACGAACTACGGGGACACACTGAGCTGGACGAAGGAGAACAAGCCGAGGTTCACGTTGCAGCCGGTGCATGTGTGGGTGGACCTGGATAAAGCGAAGTTCAACAGGATGTTCGTGGGGCTGATGACAGGGTCTCCGGTGAAACCATAACGAGCGCGGCACCCATGGGAGAGATGCACGCACCATCCATGGCTGTGAGTGCAATCGCTGTGAGTGCAATGGATTGGACGCCCGGGCCATCTGGTGTTTGGAGCGGTTTACCTCGCAGTGTCCAGGCGGAAGCGCCGAATGCCATCGGGAATGACAAACAAACCTGCTTGCCGCCAAGTGTTGAGGTCAGGTGAGGGACGTGGCCAGGAGCGTGAAGGCGGCGACGAGGATCAGGACGCGCCAGCGGTGGTGGAAGTCCCAGCGTTGGCGATCCATCTTCCAGTCTGCGGGAAGTTCGCCGACGGAGAATTCTGCGACGCGGTTGTTGATGGGCACCTCGATGATGACCGAATAGAGGATCATCAGCAGGAGCAGGAAGGCTGAGGTTGCGAGCAACTCCGGGGCGCGGCCCGATTGGTGCCAGCGCAGAAAGGTCTGGGCAAGCGCGAGTAGAAGGTTAGCGGCGTACCACGGCGGCATGACCCGGCCGAAGAGCCTGGCAAGAGCGGCGGCGACGGGCACGTGGGCTTCCTCCCGCAGGCGGTACAGGGCCGGGTGGATGAAGGCTGCGATCGAAAGCTCGGCACCAACCATCAGGCCAATGCTTACCAGGGTGACTACATCGAGAAGCTGGATCATAAGACACTCTCCACCTCTTTAGAGCGTATGCGCGACTAGACTGACTCAGTGATCGGTACTGACTAAGTTGTCAGGATCGAAAGGACGTAAGAGGGGGAGCGTCGCAATGCCGGTATCGAAGAAGGAGATTTCACCATGCCCGATCGATGCCGCGCTGTCGGTCATCGACGGACGATGGAAGGGAACCATCCTATGGCGGCTGGTGGATGGGCCACTGCGGCCAAGTGAACTCCGGCGGTGCATTCCGGAGATCACCGAGCGAATGTTGATCCGGCATTTGCAGGAGATGTGCCAGGAGGGCATTTTGCTGCGGAAGGAGGAGCGGAGTGCGCCGCGGTGTGTTCGGTACTCGATCTCGGCATATGGCAAGACTCTGCTGCCGGTGCTGGAGGTTCTCTGTGGCTGGGGGCGAAGGCATCTGCTAAAAGGTGTCGGTGCTTGATTGCGCTGAGTGAGACCCGGGGGTGGAGGCGGCTGGTTACTTCGCGCCAGGACACGCTTCTTAGAATCGTTACGTGGGGCACCTAGATTTGTGCTGGCGCGCGTCCTACAGGGGTGATCTCCTGGTCAGCGTCGGTTTTGCAGTCGCCCGAATGGATGAGCTATCTCTCGCACGGGTGGCGGGACGTGCTGTTCTATACGTTCTTCAAGGTTGGCGGGCTGCCGGTGACACCGGTATTCCTGCTGAAGGTTGCAGTCTTTCTTTTTCTGCTGGTGGCGATCTCGAATGGCGTGCAGCGGTTTCTGCTGGGGCGGGTACTGCGGCATGTGAACATCGCAGACTCGCAGAAGTTTGCGCTGGGACGGTTTACGACGTATCTCCTCTTTGCGGTGGGGCTGTTCGTCGGGTTGCAGTCGCTGGGCGTGAATCTGAATTCGCTGGTTGTCTTTGGCGGGGCGGTGGGTGTTGGTGTCGGGCTAGGGCTGCAAAATGTGGTGTCCAACTTCGTGGCGGGGTTGATTCTTCTGATTGAGCAGCCGATCCGGATGGGTGACCGGATCGAGACTGGAAACACGCTGGGAGATGTTGTGAAGATTGCGGCGAGGTCGACCTGGGTGCGAACGAACGACAACGTACTCATTATTGTGCCCAATAACGAGTTCATCAATAATTCAGTGACGAACTGGACGGCGAACGATCCGAATGTGCGGGTAAACGTGCCGGTGGGCGTAGGGTATACCTCTGATCCAGAGGTGGTGCGCAGGTTGTTGCTGCAAGCTGCGGCCGGGCACGCCCAAGTGTTGAAGGACCCGAAGCCGGACGTGATCTTTACGGATTATGGGGATAACTCGATCAATTTCGCGCTGAGAGTGTGGACGGCGGAGCGGGCGCATACGCCGCTGGTGCTGAAGTCCGACCTTTACTTTGCGGTGTTCAAGCTGTTCGCGGAGAACGGGATCGAGTTGCCGTTTCCGCAGAGGGATCTGCATATTCGGTCGTCGGATATTTCGTTACCGTATGGCGGACCGGTGGCGTAGAGCAGGTCCTTCGACTGCGCCACTCGCGATGAGGCTGCGAGTGGCTTCACTCAGGATGACACTCCAGGTGGGGGTATCGCGCGAAGGATGACAAGGTTTGAGGGCCGAGTATTACTCGAAGGATGACAGGATTTTCTTGAGTCGTAGACTGTAGCTATGAATTTTCCGGTTACTAGGTTGAGAAGGTTGCGGAAGACGGAGGCGATGCGGTCGCTGGTGAGGGAGACGCATCTGCGGCCGGAGATGCTGATCTATCCGCTTTTTGTGTGCCCGGGTGAGGGCGTGCAGAGGCCGATCTCGTCGATGCCGGGGGTGTTTAATCTCTCGGTGGATGAGGCGGTGAAGGAGGCTGCGGCGTGCGCGGAGCTTGGAGTGGGCGGTGTGCTGCTGTTCGGGTTGCCGGAGACGAAGGACGAGCAGGGTACGGGCGCCTGGGATCCGAATGGGATAACGCAGCGAGCGCTTCGGGCGATGAAAGCGGATCGGAGGCTGGATTCGCTGGTGACGATTGCGGATGTTTGTCTGTGCGAGTACACGTCGCATGGACATTGCGGCTTGATTGCTCGTGATGGAGAGCACTATTCGGTTGAAAACGATGCGAGTGTGGCGCTAATCGCGAAGGCGGCGGCTTCGCTGGCGGTGGCGGGCGCGGACATCGTAGCGCCTTCGGACATGATGGATGGACGGGTGGAGGCGATTCGGGCGGCGCTTGACGCCGCGGGCAGGCAGGATGTGCCGGTGATGAGCTATGCGTCGAAGTTTGCGTCGGCGTTCTATGGGCCGTTTCGCGAGGCGGCGGATTCAGCTCCGCAGTTTGGGGATCGCAAGACGTACCAGATGGATGGCGCGAATCTGCGCGAGGCGATGCGGGAGATCGACCAGGATGTGGCAGAGGGTGCGGACATGCTGCTGATGAAGCCGGCGATGCCGTATCTGGATGTGATTCGGGCGGCGAGGGAGCGCTTTGACCTGCCGATGGGGGCTTACCAGGTTTCGGGGGAATACTCGATGTTGCATGCGGCGTTTGAGCGAGGGTGGCTGGAGCCGGAGCGGGCGATGATGGAGTCGCTGTTGAGTATCCGCAGGGCCGGGGCGGATTTTATTGTGACTTACTTCGCGAAGGATGCGGCGCGAGTGCTGGGCTAAGTGGCGCGTGAGCAGAGGGCCAACAGGAGAACGATGAACAGGAGACGGTTTCTTCGGGGAGCGACTCTAAGCGGCCTGTTGGTCAGCCCGTGGATGGAGGGAGTTCGGACATGGGGGTCCAGCATGCCTCCGGGCAGGATGGAGGAGTGGTCGAAGGGGCTGCTGGATATTCACCACATCTCAACGGGGCGGGGGAACTCTGTGTTGGCGATCTGCCCGGATGGGACGTCGATGATGATCGATGCGGGGGCGGCGGACGGTGCGACGGACGCGATGGGTCCGGCGCGGCCGGATGATTCCAGGCGGCCGGGCGAGTGGCTGGGGCGGTATGCGCAACGGCAGTTGAAGGCGACTCCCCGGCAGGAATTGGATTACTTCGTGCTGACCCACTTGCATGACGATCACGTGGGGGCGGTGACTGCGGCTTCGCCCTCGAGCAAGAACCGCGCATATCGGCTGACCGGCGTGACGGACGTGGCGGAGGCGGTGCCGATTCGATGCCTGCTGGACCGCGGGTATCCGGAGTACAGCTATCCGGCTGCTTTCACCGACGAGGCGGCGGTGAACTACATACGGTTTGCGCGCTACGCAAAGGAGAATGGGGCCGGTCAGACAAGGGTGGAGCGGTTCAAGGCGGGTTCGCGCCGGCAGATCGTCTTAGAGCACGAGGCGGCTTTGTTCCCCTCGTTTGAGGTGCAGAACCTCGCGTCGAACGGTGAGATTTGGACAGGGCATGGCGAGGAGACGATGCGGCTGTTTCCAGAACTGAGCACGTTGAAGCGGGAGGACTTTCCGACGGAGAATGCCTGCTCGAACGCGCTGCGATTGAGTTATGGAGCGTTCCGGTATTACATCGGCGGCGACCTGACGTGCTTTACACGCTTTGGAACGACGCCATGGATGGATGTGGAGTCGGCGGTGGCGCGGGTAGCGGGACCGGTGAGTGTGGCGGCGCTGGACCATCACGGCTACTTTGATGCTACCGGGCCTGAGTTTGTGCGAGCCATGCAGGCCCGGATCTATGTGGTTCAGACGTGGCATGCCTCGCATCCGGCGCTATCAGTTCTGGACGAGTTGTATAGCCCGGTTCTGTCGCCGGGAGCGCACGATGTGTTTGCGACGGGGCTGGTGCCCGCGGCACACCTGGCGGAGGCACGGCTCTCAGACAAGATGCTGAGCCAGCATGGGCATGTGGTGGTGCGGGTGGCGGAGGGTGGGGCGAAGTACGAGGTGTATGTGATAGACGATACGCGGGAGGATGGGGATGTGGTGGGAAGGTTCGGGCCTTACTGGAGTTAGGATGGCGGCTGAGTGAGAGCGTTTCGCCTTGCGGTATAGAGGCTGGAACGCAGATTCCTTTCGAGAATGACAAAACAGAAGCATCTGTACGGGAACCGGATATGTCAGCGCCACTCCATCGCTTATGGTTTCTCAGGCGGGGGTAAGCATTTTGTCGAGGGTGGCGAAGATCTCAGCGAGGACGATGCGGATGGGAGTTCCCGGAACGGTGAGTTCGCCGGTTTCGCAGAGATCGTATCCAGATGGAGTGGCGATGTGGGCCTGGCGTCGGATCGGATCGAGCATCCAGATGTGTTCGACGCCCATGCTGAAATAGTCGTCGACGCGATCTCGCTGCGAGCGCAGGGAATCCTCGGGGGAGAGAACCTCGATGCAGATCAACGGAGCTACTTGAACAACGGGGTCGGCGGGGTCGGAGTTGCGCATGACACAGACATCTGGAATGCGCACACGGGTGGAGGCGACGCGGGTGCGGATCTCCGGACCTGCGACTATTTTCCACGCGTCCATACTGGCGAAGAAGATGGCAGCGATGATTCCTTGCAGAAAGCCATGTGCGCGGGTGCCCAAGTTGCGCTCCTTGACTTCTCCATCGATGTAGTCGCAGTCGGGCCGGTAGGAGGTGCTGAGGTACTCGCTCAACGGGATGAGGGTAGCGCTCGCCATAGGTGAATTATCGCGCAAAGCAGGCAGAAGGGTTATCTTTTGTATTTTCATTTTCGCAGAGGGAAGCTATAGTCTTCTTTCGCTGCAAGCGCTTCGTTGCGCGGTTGGCAACGGAAATTGGCAAGGAAGACTTGTAACGGTTCAAAGGGGCCTCGCACCAATAGAGCAGAATGAGAGGAGTTTCACCATGAATAGCTTCACTTATAGTGATCAGGGCCTGGCCCTCACGAAAGAGTTTGAAGGCCTTCAACTCAAGGCGTACCAGGACCAGGGCGGCGTGTGGACGATCGGATACGGGCACACCGGACCGAACGTTCATGGAGGCCTGGTACTGACATCAGACCAGGCAGACCAGTTGCTGGAGAGCGATGTTGCGGCTTCGGTTACGGCGGTGAATCGGGCGGTGACCGTGGAACTGGAGCAGTACCAGTTCGACGCGCTGGTGGACTTTGTGTTCAATCTGGGCGCGACAAGTCTGCTGACCTCCACCTTGCTCAAGCGGGTCAACGCCGGGGACTTCAACAATGCGGCGCCGCAGTTCCTGCTCTGGGACCACTGCAAAGGCCAGGTTATTCCAGGTCTTTTGCGGCGCCGGCAGGCAGAGATGAGCATGTTTCAGCAAGCTGCCGTACTAAGCGTTTCCTAGACGAAGACAGATCAGGTTGGTCTCCGATATCGATCAGAGACACTGCTGGAGTGCGGGAGCGGAGGTGCGCCCTGGAGCGCGGTCTCCCTCGCGACTTGACGCAAAGCGTAAACTTATAAAGACGCTTATGCGGCAGGATTGGAGCACTTTCTTGGCAGATACGATCTTCGATGTTGTGGTGGTTGGCGGCGGGCCGGCCGGGTATACGTGTGCGATCCGAGCATCGCAGTTTGGATTGAAGACAGCGCTGATCGATGCAAATGAGCGGTTGGGCGGGACGTGCCTGCTGTGGGGATGCATTCCGACAAAGGCAATGCTGTTTTCGGCGGAGCTCTGGGATCATTTGAAGCACGCGGAAAAATACGGGATCGACGGCGTGAGCGAGCCGAAGCTGAACTGGAAGAACCTGCTCGCGCGCAAGGATGACGTGATCATGCGGCACACCAAGGGCCTCGACTTCCTGATGAAGAAGAACAAGATCACGACCTTCAAGGGGTATGGGCGGCTAACCGGCCCTGCGACGGAGGGCGTGCATGCAGTCGATGTGAAGTCGGCTGATCGCAAGTCGCAGGTGGTGAAGGCGAAGAAGGTTGTGCTGGCGACGGGATCGGATGCGCGGATGCTGCCGGGATATACGCCGGACGACACGATCATGACGAATATCGAGATTCTGAAGACGGAGAGCTTTCCGAAGTCTCTGGTGGTAATTGGCGCAGGAGCGGTGGGCGTGGAGTTTGCGTCAGTCTTCAAGAGCTTTGGGGCCGAGGTGACGATCATCGAGGCGCTGCCGCGGCTGGTAAACGTCGAGGACGAGGACATCAGCAAGGAACTCCTGCGGCTGTATAAAAAGCGCGGGTTCGAGATGCACCTTTCGGCCAAGGTCGACAAGCTGGAGAAGAACAAGGACGGCGTCCTGGTCCACTTCACGACTTCCGACGGCAAGGGCGCGACGAAGCAGGCGGAGAAGGTGCTGGTGGCTGTGGGACGCGCTCCGAGGACATTTGATGCTGGACTGGATAAAACGAACATTGCGCTCGACCGCGGATTCATTCCCGTGAATGAGTGGATGGAGACGACGGAGCCGGGTGTGTATGCGATCGGCGATATCGTTGCCGGGCTGCCGCAGTTAGCGCATGTGGGCGGGATGTCGGGATTGGTGGTTGCGGCGAAGATGGCGGGCAAGTATGCGAAGCCGGTGCGGCGCGACAGGATTCCGGGATGCACGTACTGCGATCCGCAGATTGGCTCGGTTGGGTTGACGGAGGCGCAGGCGAAGGCGCAGGGACATCAGGTGAAGGTCGGCAAGTTCCCGTTTGTGGGGAACTCGAAGGCGACGATCCTCGATGCGCATGACGGGTTTGTGAAGATCGTCGCGGATGCGAAGTACGGCGAGATTCTGGGCGTCCACATCATTGGGCCGTATGCGACGGAGATCATTGCGGAGTGCGTGACGGCAATTGAGCTGGAAGCGACGGTCGAGGAGATGATGTTTACCGTGCATGCGCACCCGACCGTGGCGGAGGCGCTGCTGGATGGGTTCTCGAGTGTAGAGGGGCTTGCGGTGAACGTTTAGCTCGTATTGCTCAGCGGAGGCTACGATGACCTACAAAGTTGTTTTGACACATGCCGAAGAGGGCTACACCGTGGGATGTCCTGAACTGCCGGGCTGCCGGTCTGAAGGCGAGACTAAGGAAGAGGCGATCTCGAAGATTCGGGAGGCAATAAGAGAGCATCTATCGGTGCAAGCGAAAGAGGAACTGCAGAGTGAGGTTCGGTTCGTGGAGGTTGCTGAGGCTGTTGAACGCCGCAACGGATCGAATGGGAGTGGTATCGCCGAGCCGTTTGACTTCGGCCCGCTGACGATTGAACTGCCGCTCGAGTGGACGTCAGGCAAGATGTCGGATCTGACGCGGATACTGGACGAGCGGCAGGGTCGTTGATCGTTCTCGACGCCAATTTGCTGCTGTATGCTTACGATCCTCGATCCCCGTTCTACGACGCTGCACGTCGCTGGCTTGGGGATGTCTTCTCCTATGAAGACGAGGTCGGGATCCCATTCCAATCGATCCTGGCATTTGTCCGCGTCTCGACGCATGTGAGCCTGGCGAGCCAATCTTTTACGATGCGTTACGCTTTGGAGGCAGTTGACGGCTGGCTGGCGCTCGCAAATGTCAAGGTGCTCACTCCGGGACAGACGCATTGGGAGATCTTCAAAAAGCTCTGCCTCACCTCAGGGATAAGTGGAGACGTGTCTACAGATGTGCACATCGCGGCGCTTGCAATTGAGCATGATGCGATCTTATGCTCCGTGGACCGGGACTTTGCAAGGTTTTTGGGGCTGCGGTGGCGGAATCCGCTGGAGTTGTAGAGGCGATGTACACCCATCTGATTTCGCTGGGCAGAATCTTTTATGCGGAAGGGCTGGCGGTGCAGCAGCGGGTGGTTGCTGCGCGCAAGGCCGGAGCGATCGGGGATGTGCTGCTGCTGATGGAGCATCCGCCGGTGCTGACGCTGGGGAGGAATTCAAGCCGGGCGAATGTGCTGGCTTCAGATGAGGAGCTTGTGCGGCGCGGGGTGGAGTTGCATGAGACGAACCGCGGCGGGGATGTGACGTATCACGGGCCGGGGCAGTTGGTGGGGTATCCGATTGTCGATCTGCGGGGAGATCTGCCGGGGAAGAAGGGGCCTCATCTAGGGCCCGTGGATTTTGTGCGGCTGCTGGAAGAGGTGTTAATTCGCGCGTGTGGAGAGTTTGGGGTGCAGGCGCAGCGGGTGCCGAAGAGAACCGGGGTTTGGACGGTCGTGCATCCGGATGCAGGTAAAAGCATTCAGGAGAAGAAGATCGCTGCGATTGGAGTGCATGTGTCGCAGGGGGTTACGTCACATGGATTTGCGCTGAATGTGACGACAGACTTGCGGGACTTTCAGTGGATCGTGCCATGCGGGATTGCGGACCGGGATGTGACGAGTCTCGAGGTCGAGGCGGATCGGGTGCCGACGATGGAAGAGGCGATCAATGCGACGGCGAAGAGCTTTGGGCGGGTATTTGGGAGGCAGATGCTGGCTTGTGGGTCAGTGGAGGAGTTGCTGGGAAAGTCGACGCACTGAAAGTGCGGGCAGGATAAGAGCAGTTTGCACGGGCCTTAAAGCTGCACCTGAAGGCACACTGCCCCAATTTGTCGACACCGTAGACGGGATCATCGCCGTCTCAAAAGGAAGAAGATCAAGAGAATGACGAGCAGACCGATGCTGCCTGGCCAGATGAAGAAGCCGCCACCACTCGAGACCCCTGCGACGAAGCAGCCGGTGAGGGTCGTGCAAGCGAACGTGGCAACGGCCATGGCGACGACGGTGTAGCGGCGGTAGTTTTTGTGTCGAGCTATCATCGAGAGCGCTTCCGAAGGTGGATTGAAGAGGCATTGTGAAGAGCGAACTCTTCTGACAGAGACTTTCAGAGAGAAGATTCGAGGGCATGCCTCTCTGCGCTTGTGACGAACTCGGCGAGACGATAGTTGTACGGTGAACGCATATCGCAAGTCCCGGCTGAATCGTGGTGCCAGGAAGGCTCTTCTGGAAGGACTTTCGAGGACGCGGCTCCGACTTAGCTTCGATTTACTCCAGCCCGATGATGATCGCGCCGAAGCGCGGAAGCTCGACAGAGCCGAGATCAAGCTTCGAGCCGGCGGCACTGTAGTTGCTCTGAAGAACCGTGCCGCCTTTCGCTCCAACGGTGTCGAAGCGAACTGTTTGCGGCGTGGCGCTCATGTTCAGGGCGACGAGGATGTTGTGGCCTTCGCTGCCCGGCGGGACTTTGCGCATGAAGCTGAAGACGTGGGGGTCGTCCGGGTTGAGGGTGGTGTAGTCGCCGAACATCAGGGCGGCCTCTGTGTGACGGAGTTGAAGAAGTGATTTGTAGAAGTTCAACAGGCTCTTGGGATCGGCGGACTCGGTCTCTACGTTGATGGTGCGGGCGTTTGGTGGGACGGGAAGCCACGGTATCGCGGTGGGAGTCGTGAAGCCTGCGTTGGGCGCGACGGAGGTCCACTGCATTGGGGTGCGTTCGCCGTCGCGGCCTTTTTCTTTTGGCCAGCCGGTGATGCCGATGGGGTCGCGGACATCTTCCTTGCGGGCGGGTTCGGTGGTGCGCATGCCAATCTCTTCGCCGTAGTACATCTGCGGGGTGCCGCGGGGGGTCAGTTCGAGGACGGCCATCAACTTCGCAATCTCGAGATTGTGCTTGCCGTCGCCGTAGCGCTCCCACTGGCGGACCTGATCGTGGTTGCTGAAGAACCATTCGGGCCAGCCGTCGGCGGGGTTGGTTTCGACTTCGCTAAAGAGCTTGCGAAACTTCGGGGCGGACAGTTCGTTGAGGTCGGCGATCTGGAAGTCCATGGGAAGCTGGACTTCGTCGCCATGCGTGCCATACATCTTGCTAAGGTCGGCGATCGTCGGTTCATCGGCTTCAGCGATCAGGACCGGGTGATTCGGATAGCTGTCCGCGAGCTTGCGGAGTTCGCGAAAGACCTCGTGAACTTCGGGAAGATCATCGGTGTATTGGTGCTTGATGTTGCGGTCGCCGAATGCGTTAAAGCCCGGCAGATAGGGGTCGTCGTGGAGGTCGGGGTCTTCGAAGAGACGGGAGACCGCGTCCATGCGGAAGCCTGCTACACCTTTGTCCAGCCAGAACTTCATGACGCCGTACATCGCTTTGCGGACCTCGGGATTGCGCCAGTTGAGGTCCGGCTGCTGGGTGTAGAAGTAGTGGTAGTAGTACTGGTTGGTGGTTGGGTCGAGCGTCCAGGCAGAGTGCCCGAACCAGGACTGCCAGTTGTTCGGGTAACTTCCAGCCTTTCCATCTTTGGCTTCGCGGCCGTCATGCCAGATGTACCAATCGCGCTTCGGGTTCGTCTTCGAGGATTTTGACTCCAGGAACCAGGGGTGCTGGTCGGAGGTGTGGTTGAGGACGATGTCCATGATGACCTTGATGCCGTGTTTATTGGCTGTCTTCAGGAGCAGGTCGAAGTCGCCCATGGTGCCGTACTGCGGATCGATGGCTGTGTAGTCGGCGATGTCGTAGCCGAAGTCTACCTGCGGGGACGGATACATGGGGGTGATCCAGATGGCGTCGATGCCGAGGGTTTTCAGGTACTCGAGGCGGCTCTCGATGCCCTTGATGTCGCCCTTGCCGTCACCGTCGGAGTCCTGGAAGCTGCGGGGGTAGACCTCGTAGATGACGGCGTGCTTCCACCAGGCGTCGGCGCTGGTACGGCTGACGACTGCCTGTTCCTGGCGCGGAGGCGATTGCTGGCCGTGTGCAACGGTGAGAGCGCCAAGGGTGAGGCAAAGGGCTAAATTCCTGAAAGACATAGTCGTACCTCCAGCAGGTGGTGAGAGCGCGGCAGAGCATCTGTCGCAAGCGCCCACCATCTTACGCGAAATGTTTCTTACGGTTGGAGATCGCCGGATGTTTGGTAACGTTCCAGGTGGCGGGGAGCGAGTGCGAAACGCAGATTCCCTGCGGGAATGACAAATCAAAAGAGGAAGAGGCAAGGGTGAAGACGGATAGCGGCGAGGCAATCAAGCGGTGCGCGTGGGCGCAGAACGATCCGCTGATGCGGGAGTACCACGATCGGGAGTGGGGTGTTCCGGAGTTCGATAGCCGCGCGCTTTGGGAGCTGTTGATGCTGGAAGGGTTTCAGGCGGGGCTTTCGTGGATCACAGTGCTGCGTAAGCGGGAGGCGTTTCGGCGTGCATTTGCGGAGTTCGATCCGGCTGTTGTGGCTCGATTTGAAGAAGCGGATGTGGCGCGCTTGATGGCGGACGCAGGCATTGTTCGGGCAAGGGCGAAGATCGAGGCGACGATTCGCGGGGCGCAGATCTTTCTCGAAATGCGGGAGAGCGGAACAGAGTTCGGAAGATGGGCGTGGGGTCTGGTGGGCGGGAAGCCGATCCGAAACGAAGGAGCACTGCCGGCGCAGACGCCGCTTTCGGAGACGATTTCGAAGGAGCTCAAGCAAAAAGGCTTCAAGTTTGTGGGGCCGGTGATCGTCTATGCCTGGATGCAGGCGGCAGGCATGATGAATGATCATGCAGAGGATTGCTTTCGTCGGTGAGCCGACGTGGGGTTGAAAGCCGTCGCTTTGCTATCGGATGATAAGCCCTGGAAGAGCGGTCTCGCTCGAGCGATGCCCATGTCTCAAAATCGAGCATGGCCCGCCTAGTGATGATGGAGGATGGCGCGAAGAGCAGGCACCCTGCGGGAATGAAACACTGAAGAGAAGAACAACCGCAAGAACGAAGGACTGGAGTTAAAGATGACTGAAACCTACCTGCTGAGCGTCCGCCTGCTTTCTGAACTGGAACAGGAGTTTGCAAAGACTCGCCGTGTTCTGGAAGCGGTGCCCGACGGTCACAATGATTTTAAACCGCACGAGAAATCGATGCTGCTGAATCGCCTGGCCGGCCACACGGCAGAGTTCGCGGGCTTTGCCGCGCTGATCCTGACGCTGCCTGGAATCGACATGCAGACTCCTTCCGACCCGCGAAAGATCCTTCGCATGGAGACCAGGGACAAGCTCGTGACTGAGTTCGACGAACTGGCAGCGGGGGCGATTGCGGCTCTGAAGACCACGACAGATGCTGCCTTTGACGAAACGTGGACGCTGAGCCGCAAAGGCCAGCCCGTCTTTATCGGCACGCGCTACATGGCCTACCGCAACAATGTGCTGAACCACATGATCCATCATCGCGGCCAGCTTACTGTTTACCTGCGGCTCCTGGACGTGCCCGTGCCCGGCACTTTCGGGCCTTCTGCCGACGGGATTTGACCCGGCACTCAACTATCCCGCGTGGTGTCCTCGGCTGCATCCTTCGCAGCTGCCAGGACCGCGGGGTAGGTGTAGGGCGACCATTTCAGCACGTATCCGTTGCCTAGCTCCGTGGTGAATTTGAACCTGTAGGCGTCCGGGTGTTCTGCGCCGGTAGAGCTTTCATGCTCAGCCATTGCCTGCCTGTCCTTCACCCATGCCGTGTGCATGTTCCTGAGCATGTGATACATGAAGTAGATTGAGGCGTGAGCTTTGCCCTCGGTGTCGTCAGGCATGAACTGGACATAGCCGTAAGTGGAATCCTGGCCCTGGCAGGAGCCCTTGGTTTCGATGCCAGGAATAGTGTTGATGAGTCTGACGAGGTCGATTACACCTTTGTCGATTTCGACGGACTGGCCCGAGGCCAATTTGAGCATGACCGAGGGATGACCGAAAGAGACGTACCCATCTTTCACCGGCTTGTTCTCACTCAAATTTCTGGCCCGCATGATCTGTTTGTTCGTCGCTCATGGCGGAGTCTCCATAAGTGCCTGGCTTAATCCTACCAACGAGATTACAGGAGACTACTTCAAGCGAATCGCGAGGCTCGGCCTTCGCTGAGTGGCTGCTGATCGCGAAAGATGGAAGTGCGAGGAACGGAAAACGACCAGGGGAGAGTCCTCAGGGGAGTGACAGATACAGGGTGGGCGATCGGAAGCCGGGACACTGGAAGGCAGTCCTTTGCCTGCACGAAGGGTGACGATGGGTTTGGCATGGTGGAAGGAACGCGATCTGTGCCCTGTGCGCTAATAGGACGGTTTAGGCGAGGTCCGGGGCGGCGGTTCTATAATTTGTGGGTTGCGCCTTGTGGACGCGGGCGGGCCAGAGATCAGCAGGGTTTTGGGAAGGAACACAATGTCGACTGAAGTTGTCATGCCGCAGATGGGCGAATCGATCACCGAAGGCACGCTGACGAAGTGGCTGAAGAAGCCAGGAGATACCGTGCAGCGGGATGAGCCGCTCTTTGAGATCTCGACCGACAAGGTGGACGCGGAGATACCTTCGCCAGCGGCGGGGACGCTGGAGGCGATCAAGATTGAGGAAGGAACGACGGTGACGATTAACACCGTGGTCTGCACGATTGCCGAGGCGGGTTCGACTTCGAATGGCCATGGGCCGAAAGCGGCTGCTCCGGCTAATCAGAGTGCTCCGGCTGAGACTGCGGCTGCTCCGGCTGCGGATTCGGCGACTCCGGCTGCGGTGGACTTTCCTTCGGCCAACGAGACGCCGGCTGAGCCTTCTTCTTCGCTGAGCGGTGGTGCAGGAACAGACGTGCCAATGCCGCAGATGGGTGAGTCGATCACCGAAGGCACGATTACGAAGTGGCTGAAGAAGGTCGGGGATTCGGTGCAGCGGGATGAGCCGCTGTTTGAGATCTCTACAGATAAGGTGGATGCGGAGATTCCTTCGCCGGTGGCGGGTGTGCTGACCGAGATCAAGGTGCAGGAGGGTGCAACGGTCACGATCAACACCATTGTGGCGGTGATTGGCGGAGCTGCTTCGGGAAGTGCGGCAGGTGCTTCGGCTCCTGCGACTCCACCTGCCCCCGCTGCTGCGGCACCTGCACAAGCTGCGAGTGCGCCTGCGGCTCCGGTTGCTGCTTCGGCTTCAGAGGGCGATCGGCTGCGGTCTTCGCCGCTGGTGCGGAAGATGGCGAAGGACAACAACGTCGATCTCGCACAGGTTCCGGGTACGGGAGCTTCAGGGCGGATTACGAAGCAGGATATCGTCGGGCACCTAGAGGGCGGGGCTAAGTCTGCCCCTGCTGCTGCGCCCGCTCCTGTGGCTCCGCCGATTTCGGCTGCGGCTGCTTCGGCTCCGCCACAGGCTTCTGCGGTTGCCGCAGCGACGAGCTTCGCGGCTGCCTCGCCGACGAAGCCGGTGGTGCCAGCCCCGATGGCAGGGGAACTTGTCCCGATGACGAAGATGCGCGCAATCATTGCGAAGCGCATGGTCGAGTCGAAGCAGACGAGCCCGCATGTCCACACCGTCTTCAAGGTGGACATGACGCGGATCGTGAAGCTGCGTGAGAAGGAGAAGTCGAAGTACGAGCAGCGGAATGGCGTGAAGCTGACCTACATGCCGTTTATCACGCGAGCGGCGATTGTGGCTCTCAAGAAGCATCCTGTGGTGAATGGGTCGATTGAGGGCGAGGCGATCCGCTACAACAAGAACGTAAATATCGGGATTGCAGTGGCGCTCGACTGGGGCCTGATCGTGCCGGTGATCAAGCAGACGGAGGAGAAGTCCTTCCTCGGGATTGCGCGGTCGATCGTGGACGTGGCGGAGCGGGCGCGGGGCAAGAAGCTGGCCCCAGATGAGATCTCGGGCGGAACGTTTACGTTGACGAACTCAGGCATCTTCGGCGAGCAGTTTGGGACGCCGATCATCAATCAGCCGCAGTCGGCGATTCTAGGTATCGGCGGATTAAATAAAGAGGCCGAGGTGATCACGGATAAGGATGGCTCGGACATGATCGCGATCCGGTCAATTCAGCGGTTCACGCTGGGCTTTGACCACAGGATTGTGGACGGGGCGGATGCGGGTAAGTTCATGTCGGACTTCAAGGCGTATCTGGAGAACTGGGCGGAAGATATCGGGTAGGTGAGTTTGTAAGAGTGGAAAAGGGCGAGCCTTAGGGTTCGCCCTTTCGTTTTGCGGGGCCCGCCCCACATTCGGGGATCAAGCCGCCAGTTGTGAAGAGTCTGGGCGTACTCAGCCGGAGGAAGGCTGCCGATCGTTGTGGAGCGTCAGCGCTACGGCAGGGCGTCTTCAGCGATTGCAGCAGAGCGGTCGCGTTCTTCTCTTTGGGTGCGTGCGTAACGCGCCGGAGGTATACCGACGTGGCGAACAAAGGCGACGGTGAAGGTACTGGCCGAGCTATAACCCGCGTTCTCTGCAACCTGCTCGATCGCGAGATCGTTCTCTCGCAAGAGCCGCTTGGCAAGTGCCATGCGCCATGCCATCAGATACTCCATGGGCGGAATACCCATGATGCGGTGGAAGCGCGCGAAGAAGGCTGAGCGCGACAGCCCCGCCTCGGTTGCGAGCTTCTCCACCGTCCATGGATGTCCGGGACGCGCGTGGACAACGCGGATTGCTGTGGCGAGGCGTTCGTCGTTCAACCCCCGAGCAAGACCGGGAGCGGAGGCTGCATCGCGACCAGTTCTCAGCGCCTCGATCAACATGACCTCCAATAAACGCTCCAACACAAGATCGCGAGCGGAGCGGTGTGAGAGCGTCTCCTCGCCGATCAACTGAAGCAGCATCGCCAGCCGTGGTTCTCGGCGCGCGATAACGATCTGCGGAAGAAGCGACACGAGCAGTTCCGCGTCTGGCGAACCGAAGCTGCAATGACCGAGCTGCGCTCGATAGTCTGTTGCCGCATTATCGAGACCTACTCGGTAGTGGCACTTGCGGATCTGCCTGGCGGCTGTAGCTACTCCATGCGGCGGCGGGTTCAAGCTCTCGACGACAAGGTTGTGCATGGCAGGAACCAAGACAAAGTCGCCAGCCTCTAGAGTCATCGGTACTTGTCCGTCGACGATCATGCGGCAGCCCCCTTCGAGGACAGCGCAATAGAACGGCTCGCCGGTGCCTTCCCGCTGCACTCTCCAGACGCCCGCACCCTCCACCAGCTTGGAAAAGCGGGCCGCTGGCTGAAGCAGCGTTACAACTTCGGCCAAGGGATCATTCGCCATGGCAGGACTATTTCAAAAGAATAAGCGACTGTCAAGTATAGAAAGTCTTGTTTGCTTGGCTTATCGTCGAACTTGTTCCATCGCACTTGGAGGTGCACAATGTCGAAAATTCTCATCACGGGTTGCTCGTCAGGCTTTGGTCTCGAGACGGCGAAATTCTTTCTCGATCGCGGCTGGAATGTCGTAGCCACAATGCGCACCCCCAACGCCGAAGTACTGCCTGCTTCCGACCATCTGCAGGTTCTTGCGCTAGATGTGACCGATGCTGTCAGTATCTCGAGCGCAGTTGCCGAAGCCGGCCCCATTGACGTCCTGGTCAACAATGCAGCCTTCGGTGTCCCCTCGCCCGTTGAGCTGGTGGATCCCAGCACGGTGCGTACTCTATTTGAGACCAACACGCTGGGCACGCTCGCAATGATGCAGGCCGTGCTGCCGGCCTTCCGCGAGCGCCGGGCGGGAGTCATCATTAACGTCACCTCGTCTGTGACGCTCAGGCCACTTCCGCTCATTGGCCTGTACCGCGCCAGCAAGGCAGCGGTGAATGCGTTTACGGAGACTCTGGCGCTCGAGGTGAAGCCATTCGGCGTGCGTGTGCATCTGGTGCTGCCGGGACGCGCTCCGGAGACGAAGTTCGGCGCCAACGCCTTCCCGCATCTGCGTGGCCTCGACAACCCGGACTATGCGCCCATGATCGAGAAGGTCATCGCGGGCCTGCGCGACAGCTCCGGCCCGGTCACGTATTCAAGCGATGTCTGTGAAGCGATCTGGAAAGTTGCCACGGATCCATCTTCACCGCTTCGCGTTGCCGCAGGTGCCGATGCCGAGGCCTGGATGGCAGAGACTTCATCACACGAGTGAGTCTTTCGCAACCGTTCCGACACTTAGTGCTCGGCTGATTCTCCCGAGTAAGAATTAGCCGAGCGTCGCATGGTGTTGGCTTTCTGGTACATGCCATCGTGCACGGCTCGATGGTAACGACAAACGCCGTTCTCGCTACTGATGTCTTGGTTCGTCGCTTCTGCCCCGAAAGGGTTATCGACCGGTAACGGTACGGTTGCATAAGCTGCGAGAGTGAAGCCAATCAGCACGCTCCAACCTATCGCAAGTGCAGATCCTGTCGCGTGCAAAGTCTGCCAGGGTCCGAGTCCGCTGTTCGGTGTCATCGACTTTCATAAGAGCTGTATCGAGGCGCAGGGGAAGCGGCTGCCTTTCTCCGGCTACCCGGTCTACTACCGGCGGTGTACGGTGTGCTCCTTCACCTTTACGACCGCCTTCGATGCGTGGACCCACGAAGACTTTCGCGAGCAGATTTATAACGACGACTACATCGTGGTCGACCCGGACTTTGTGGAGCTGCGGCCCACGACGAATGCCAAGGTGATCTCAGCAACGTTCGAGACGTCGCGGACGGCGATCGAGATACTTGATTATGGCGGCGGTTCGGGTCTCACTGCGGAGCTGCTGCGTGAGCAAGGATTTTCAGCGACAACCTACGATCCGTTTTCCGAGTTTAACGTCATGCCTGCGGAACGCTTCGACCTGATCTCCTGCTTCGAGGTGATGGAGCATGTGCCGTCGCCGAAAGAGACTGCGGCGACGATGGTTTCGCTGCTGAAGGATTCGGGAGCGATCCTCTTCTCAACGCTGGTGCAGCCGGCTGATTTCGCAACGATCGGGCTGAACTGGTGGTACGCGGGCCCAAGGAATGGACATGTGTCGCTCTACTCGACGCTTTCGCTTGCGCACTTGTTCGCGGTACACGGAATGAGAGTGAGCTCATTTTCAGAGGGCGTGCATATCGCCTATCGAGAGATTCCATCGTTTGCCTCGCACATTCTGAAGGCCGCGTGATGGAAACGATGCAGCAGAGTATCGGCAATCTTGTCGCGCAGGGGCTGCAGTTCCATCAGCGGGGCGACCTGGTGAACGCGGAGCAGGTATATCGCATCATCCTGCAGCGGGAGCCGCAGCATGCAGACGCGCTGCACCTGATGGGGTCAGTGCGAGGACGGCAGGGTTTGACTGCCGAAGGCATTCGCCTGATGGAGCAGGCGATTGAAGCGAGCCCGCGGGTGTCGATCTATCACAACAATCTCGGCAACCTGAAGACAACTGCAGGCGATCTTGCCGGGGCTGAGGAGAGCTACCGGCGCGCGATCCGGACGGACCGGAAGAACGCCAGCGCACAGTTGAATTTGGGAAAGCTGCTCGCTGGCGACTCCTTGGCACACTCCCGGGGACGTTCGAGATCGAAGGAGGCGCGAGAGTGCTTTCTGGCTTCGCTGCGGCTTGATGCGCGCTCGGTTGAGGCGCACATGTCGCTGGGAAGGCTGGAGGAGAGCGAGGGCAAGTTCCGCGCGGCGCTGCAGAGTTATGGCAATGCGGTGCGGATCGATCCGCGCTATGAGCCGGGACATCTTGCCTTGGGAAACATGCACGTGAAGTTGAAAGCGCTGGAGAAGGCCGAAGAGAGTTATCGGGCAGCCGTTGCGCTCGACCCTCACTATGCGGACGCCTTCTTCAATCTTGCGAATACGCTCCGCGCGCAGGAGAGACCTTCCGAAGCGCTGGAGTTTTATCGCCGGGCGCTTGCGCTCTCGACTGCGAACGATGCGGATGTTTATAACAACTTCGGCCTGGCGCTGTCCGACCTGAAGATGCGCGCAGAGGCAGAGGCGGCGTTCCGGAAGGCGATTGGATTAAATCCCGCGTTCGATGATGCGTACTTCAATCTTGGCAAGGAACTGACGACCTTTGGGGACGCTGTGGCCGGCATCGAAATGCTGCGCAGGGCCATCGAGATCAATCCCAGGAATGGGTCGGCCTACATCCAGCTTGGAACCGCTCTGCACGCGCGAGGTTTTCTGCACGAGGCGGTGGAGGCAAACCGTAAGGCTCTTGAGATTGATTCATCGTGCCATATCAGCCGCAGAAACCTGGGGATGGTGCTGGCGCATGTCGGGGATGTCGAGGGAATCGACATTCTGGAGTCGATGGTGCGCGAGTTTCCCGAGAGTATCGACCTGCACTGGACGCTCGCGGACAAGCTGCTGCTGCATGGACGGTATGAGGAAGGCTGGCGGGAGTATGAGTGGCGGAAGCAGGTCGAAATCCTGAAGTGGGAGCACCGTGAGTTCGGCGTGCCCCAATGGACGGGCGAGCCACTTGCAGGTAAGCGAATCCTGCTCTATGCGGAACAGGGATTTGGCGACACGCTGCAATTCGTTCGCTATGCGCGGCTGGTTGCAGAGCGTGGCGGAACAGTGATTTTAGAGGTGCAGGCGGGGCTGCGGCGCTGGTGCGCGGCGCTCAAAGGAGTGGCGGAATGTGTTGCGATGGGAGATGCGCTGCCGGAGTTCGACACGTTCGCTCCGCTGATGAGTCTGCCTTTCATTCTGGGTACTGGCGACGTGTTTCCTTTGCCTGCGGCGCCTTATTTTGAGGACAGGCGCGCAGCTGGCGTCGAGCAACGCGCCCGGCTGCAGGTTGGCGTGGTCTGGGGCGGCAATCCGAAGCACATACTTGACCGGCTGCGCTCGACGCGGCTGACGGAGTGGAGTGCGATTTCAAAGATCGGTGGTGTGGAGTTTACTTCGCTGCAGGTGGGTGCTCCGGCGGCGCAGATGGAGGAAGACGGTCATGGGATCGAGTTTGTCGCCGATTGCCGGGAGATCCGCGATTTTGCGGATACGGCGGAGATCATTGCGGGGCTCGACCTGGTGATTACGGTGGATACGGCGGTTGCGCATCTTGCGGCGTCGATGGGCAAGCCGGTCTGGATTCTTCTGTACAACGTGGTGGATTGGCGGTGGGGACTTGAGAGCAGCCGCACGGCCTGGTACCCGAGCGTGCGACTCTTCCGGCAGACGACACCCGGAGTTTGGAGTGGGGTCTTCGCGGAGGTCGAGGAGAGTCTGCGGGAGATGGCTGCGGGTCGGTAAGGGGTGGGCGATCACGAGTCTTGATCGCTTAGGAATTTACTCGCCTGAGAATTTGATCAACTCGGAATTTGATCAACCTAATCCTGATCCTCGAGGCGCTCAAAGAGCCTGCTCAGCGTCCGTTCTGCCTCGGTATCTTCAAAGCGGAGTGACATCGGTCTCTGGCGAATGTACTTCAGGTTCAGATTTACGATGTCCGAACCCATCAGAACAAAGAGATTGCCGGGAATGCTCTTCCAGAAATCCGCACTGTCGGTGTCCGGATCAAGGTCTGACTGCGCGCGGAATTCGTCGCGCAAAAAGCGGCGCGGGCTTGCCAGAGTAATCGTGTGCAAACTGCCATCGGCATTCAGCATTTTGTCCTGAATGCGTCCTTGATAAAGGGCGTTCGATTTCGTGAGGATGTCCGCCACCAGGATAAAAGGGCCGGACGGCAGACGCATTCCAGATAAAAGCACATGCCATTCGGAGATGCGAGGGAGAACGATGAAGGTCAGAAAGAAATCGACCGGCCCTTCGAGCCGCCCCTTGCGATAGTAGTTCCAGATGCGATTGTAGTTCTTGATGAGCAGATTGAAGACAAGTCCGATGGCGATGACGAGCAGGTAGAGCCGCCACAGGATTGAAAAGTTCATCCATGCAACGGCGCGGAGACTGCTAAAGAACGCAGATCGATTTTCCTCGAAGACCTTGTCGCTGTAGAGGCCGGAGAAGACGGTTTGGAGGTTGGAGAGCTGGCCCTCCCGCTGAAACGCTCCATTGGCGAAGGCCCAGGCGAGCGCGATGGCAAGCGGAACTGCTGCGATCAGAATCGCGCGCGCTACCTCCTCACTGCGGCTTTGGACTACATTTCGGCGTGGCACCTGTAGCGAGAGGATCGACCGGGACACGAGATCCGGCCCAAGAAGATAAACGGCGATCAGGGTAGATAGAAGGAGCGCCAGCAAGACAAGGACTCTTCAGGCCGCGATGGGATTGAGGATTTTGTTGCGCAGATCGCTGAGGTTCAGGACGAACTCTCCAAAAGAAGTGGGAATCTTCACACTCTTCTGTTTGTTAAGCTGATCTACGACGTTATCTTCATGTTTCTTGATAAATCGCAGGATCTCCGCACGAAGACGCAGTTCATTCTGTTCGATGTTCTGATCGATCATGTCGAGAAGCCGCTCGAGTTCCCAACCGTTCATGCTTACCCTCTTCATGATGGCTGCAAAGATGAGTGTTTGCAGATACTCCAGAATCACGATAGCACGGACGCGGCGTAATTCGCAGTGTCAGAGCACTTGCATGGCGAGCGGGCGCAGGCTACGGCCTCTTCTCAACTCGGTATGTATCGAAGCGGCTGAAGGGTCGAATCGCTCTTTTCGATACCCGGGCAGGAAAAATGTATCAAAATCCAGAGGAGTATCTGGTCCGAAGCTAATCGGCTCCTATTTCAGCGACGGAATGCCGCACCTTTTTAGGAAATCAAAAGTGCCGTCATCGATCTCGGGCGGAGAGGTTGGGTCTGATAGGTCACCCTTCGGGATAAAGAGCACCATACCCTGGCGGGCGCGTGTCAAAAGGACGCGATAGGCATTTTTGAGATAAAGCTTCCTAGAGTCATCGGTGACAGCCTGCCAACGGGTGCCCTTGAAAGCCCGGTGCATCCACTTCTTGCCATCGTGGCGAAGATCTCCGTCCCAGCAGACAGCAACCCAGTCTAGTTCGAGCCCTTGGATGCTTTTACCTCGCACCTGTCGCTGAATTTCTCCTCGAAAGGACGATCGACTCCTCGGTATACTGAGCGCGGAGAATCCTTTCTCGTTGGAAGAACAGCAGCGAGGCGCATGGCAGGAGGAATTTAGAATTCTGAAATCCGCAGTCGGAGAAGATCCTGACGGGCGCATCTTCTTCGAGTTCTACATCCCAAGAATGGGTAAGCGCGTCGACGCTATTCTCAACACACAACATCATCTTCGTCATTGAGTTCAAAGTCCGGGCAATTGAATACGCAGCATCCGCAATCGAGCAAGTCCTAGACTATGCACTTAATCTCAAGAATTTCCACGAGGGTAGCCACACCGCGCCAATCGTTCCTGTATTGATTGCCACGCATGCTCCGATGCGCGCGATCAACCTATCTGCTTCGCCGAAGATCTTGTCGCTTCACCTCTCCGAACAAACACTGACGATCTTACAGCGCTCATTCGGAGAGTTTGCTCCGCGCGAATTTTCCCCATGCTCCACATCGAGCACTGGATGTTTTCTTACTCGTGATCTAAGAACAGCCGGACATGGTTGCGAGCGAAGGCCCGCGGAAGCGAGCGGTTCCGTCTTGTGGCCTCGTCAGGCGCCCAACGTCTTCGAGCAGAAGGCATTTACTCAGAGCGAAAATCGACCCCGCCAACTGGTTCCTCAACGATCGAACCGACGTTCGGTCATCTTTTTATCTCGAAGAGGTTGCGACCGAATTTGACAGAGCTGTTGATGCTGGAACGACTTAGAGCAATTGCATGGCGCGCTGGACCCGGGCTACGGCTTCATCGGGCGTGGCGGCGACGGCGGAGAGGTGGCCCATCTTGCGGCCTCTGCGCGGGCGGAGTTTTTCGTAGAGATGCAGGCGGACTCCTGGGACGCTAAGAGCAGCGGCGAAGTTTGGTTCCTTGTCGAATTGGCTTGGATTGGCCGGGTTGTGCCAGAGATCGCCGAGGAGATTGGCGATGGCAGCGGGTTGGACGACGTCGACATCACCAAGGGGAAGGTCGCAGATGGCGCGGACATGTTGCTCGAACTGGCCAGTGACACAGGCTCGCTCGCTGGCGTGATAGCTGTTGTGAGGGCGGGGGGCGAGTTCGTTGACGAGGAGCTTGCTGGAGGGACCTCCGGAAGCGGTAACATCTCGGGTGACGAAAAATTCGATCGCGAGGATGCCTTCGAGCTGGAAGGTGTCGGCGATCTCCTCGGCGATTTTGCGGGCCTGGGATTCGAGAGCGGCGGGAATTGGGGCGGGGATGACGCTCCAGGCGAGGATCTGGTGCTCGTGATGATTGCAGGCGGCGGGATAGACCTTGATTTCGCCGGAGGGAGTGCGGGCGACGAGGACGGAGATCTCGCGCTCGAGATCGATGGCTTGCTCGACGACGCCGGAGTCTTCTCCAAGGGCCTCCCATGCGCCTCGGATCTCTGCGATGTAGTCGGCGTCGGGGTCGAAGCCGACTTTGCCCTGGCCTCGGCCATCGTAGCCTCCGGTGGCGCTTTTGCAGAAGCATTTGCCGCCGAGGACGTCGATGGCTTCGCGGAGGGCTTCGATGGAGCGGACGGCGCGGTAGTCGCCGATGGGGAAGTGGTTGCGATGCAGCCAGTCCTTCTGCTCGATGCGGTCCTGAATGATGGCAAGCATGGCCTGGCCGGGGCGAACGGGAGCGAAGGCTGCTGCAGCTTCCATGCTGCGGGTAGAGATCTGTTCGATTTCGAGGGTGACGACGTCGCAGCCTCGGGCGAGGTTGGCGGCTTCGCGGGAGTCGTCCCAGCCGGCTTCGATGCAGCCATCGACGACGAAGCGCGCGGGGCAGGCGGGGTCAGGGTCGAGGACGAGGATGCGGTAACCCATGGCGCGAGCGGCCATGGCGGTCATGCGGCCGAGCTGGCCGCCGCCGAAGATGCCGATGGTGGAACCGGGAAGGATGGGCTTCGGGGTCAAGATACAGGCTCTTCTGTGAGCGATTGGCTGAGGACTTCGTCGCGGCGGGAGTTGCGCCAAGCGGTGAGTTTCTGGGCCAGGGCGGGATCGGTGCTGGCGAGGTTTGCTATGGCAAAGAGTGCGGCGTTCGCTGCTCCTGAGGCCCCAATAGCGAAGGTGGCGACAGGAACGCCCTTCGGCATCTGGACGATGGAGAGCAGGGCGTCCATGCCTTGGAGAGCTGTCGCGGCAATGGGTACACCAAGGACGGGGACAATAGTCTTCGCCGCGAGCATTCCGGGGAGATGCGCTGCTCCGCCGGCCCCGGCGATGATGACGCGGAGACCGCGGGAGTGGGCCTTCTCGGCGTACTCGAAGAGAAGATCGGGGGTGCGGTGGGCGGAGACGACGCGGGCTTCGTGCGGGATGTCGAAATGACGGAGCATCTCGACGGCGCATTTCATGACGGCGTAGTCGTTCTGGCTGCCCATGACGACGCCGACGAGAGGTGTGGTGCTCATCTGGAAATTATACGGTTTGGGCTTATGCGCCCTCTATTGTTCTTGAGGGATCGGCAACAACCACGCTACTAATGAGAGGCTCTTCTGGTTTCGGCCTTGGGCGGGTAATGTTGAAGTTGCGCGGTTTACAGATGATGTCATTGACTACCAGGCCGCATGTTTTGTCTAAGAAATCCCGCGTGGTCGATGCCGTCACAAGCAATGCGGTATCACCTGTGACTGCGATCACTTCTTCTCCCGCAGGCACAAGCCCATTGTCTGTGGCCTGCAATACCGCTTGAATCGCTAACGGCATACTTCCACCGAACACTCCGAGAGCGGTTTTTAAGAGGGCCATCTCCTTGTTATGAGATTCTGCCCCGGTTATATCGTCAAAAGGCAGGCGGGATCGGAGGACGGGTATCTCCACGCCATGAAAAAACTTCCTGACTTTATCGGGAAGGTCTGGAGTGTATTTGGTTCCGTCTTTTAGCGTGACGGAATAGGTAATTGGGAACATGACGGCAATGATGTTAACTTCGAGTCCGCTGAGCTGATTGTAAGCAATCATCGGCCCTTCGCCGCGCAACGTAAAAAACACAATCTTGGTGGGATACGGAATTCCAGAGGTAATCAAGCCACGCATGTAGCTCTTGACGCTCTTCAGAACCTGGCCTATGTTGTCGCGGCGGCCTTCTCGTTCAAAGGTCTGCAATTTATGTTGCCGATTCATCAGAGCCTTCCTCATCCCAATCTTGAGGTTTTTGAAGATAAGACTTTTTTATGCACTTGATTGCATAGGTGAAATCCTTGCCGTGGGAGGTCGGAAAACACTCCTTTACATTGTCTTCGTGTCCTACATGCACATGGCAAGGATCGTTTACAGATTGCTTGCTGTTGTGATTGCAAACCCGCCAAATAGGCTGATTGACTAGACTTGTCTCTGAAGTCATATGCAAAGGCCCGTTCGGTCATGTTGCCATCTGCGTCGAATGCCGCAGTATCAAGGACTGTTAGAACCTTATCGTCACGAAGAGAAAACTTCTCTTTCCAGAAGAAGGATGCATTAGGATTGTCTCGAGGAATCTGAACTTTGGATTGAACGCGGGGACGTGGATCTAAATACTCACAGGTGTTGAGTAGCCTGTCGATGATCTCGGCATATCGGTAAGCACCCAACAATCACCACCAAAAACGGAAGAACCCGGGCTTGTCCCGGGTTCTGTTATATCGCATTGGCCGAACAAGTCAACTTGGCCGGGAGGTTCGGTCAAAAGGAAAAACTCCCTTTCCATCAATTTGTCCCAGAGTGCCATGCGGATAAAACTGAACTCATCACGATCATCTTCTTTAGAGATGACATCAGCCTTGAGCTCATACCACAAATCTGCGTCACCTAGATAGCGGTACGCAAAAGCGCGTACCTGATCCATATACAAGCTCAGGGGTGGGCTTACAACTTCGATCATCGTCATTTTTTACCGCCTTCCTGCTGCTGGCGTGGCTTACGTTAGAACGTTCTAATGGTGCGAAAGTACCTATAAACATGACAGATCACTTACAGCGCCGTTTTGCTGTTATGAGCTGTGACGCATCAACAGTATTTCACGGTTGCACGATTGGCAACTACTGTTGTTAACGGCCCGCTCATACGTTTGGATCACTAGATGCGCACAAGAGTACCATTTTTCTGTCAGAAAACCCTATTCTCCGTGTCTGCACGATTCACGGCTGCCGTTTGAGACGTTGCGAGCATTTCAAGGGCCGAAATGAAGAGGAGAATGAACGGGCCAAAAGCAGAGCGGCTGCTTCAACGTTGCTCAGCGACGCTCATTCACCGTTTGATGGCGATGTAATCGATGGCGACGTGGACCAGGGTGAGCAGGCCACCGAAGGCGGCAGCGGAGCCGCGGATGCGTTGCAGGGACTGATCGTGGCGCAGGACGCGGTCCTCGATTGCGCCGATGCGGCCCTGGTTGCCATCGCCGATTACATGCTGCATCTGGTTTTTTAGGACGCTGAGGTCGGCCAGGACCTGGCCTTCGAATTCAGTCATTTTTTCTCCTCCGGGAAGTACTAGGGATTTGTGGGTGAAAGGGTTGGGCGGTGGGGGTGATGCGAGCCGTGTGGGGATCCTTCGCTGCGCTCAGGATGACGGCAAGAACAAGCAACTTCAAGAGCAGATCCTCCGACTTCGTCGAAGGATGACAAGGGTCTGGGTGAGGGCGTTCTTTTCGCGCTATGTGACGGGAAGGTTGATGAAGATGGCGCTTGAGAGACGGGAGTACAGGGGTGGATTGGAGGCGTCGTACATGCGAACGAAGTAGCGTTCGAGCTGGGCCTCGCGGGGGAGGGAGAAGCTGCGGACGGGCGAGCGGAGGACAAGGTCCTGGGCGATGTTGGGGCCGAAGGCGTTGTCGCGGCGGCGGACTTCGAAGCCTCCTCCTGGCGGTGGAGCAAGACCGGCATCGACCTGTAAGGCGGTGGTGGTGGCGGAGACAACCTGGAGTAGCTGAAGGTTCGGGAGAACGGTTCCGGCGGCGAGTTGGGCAGTGGTCTGCGGGGTTTGTGGAAGGAGCGCGTCGGCGGCGACGGTCTCGGAGAGGGTGAGGCCGAGGGCTTCGGCCCAGTCATTGGCGAAGGCGATCTTGTAGATGAGAGCTTCGGGGTATGAGGAGGTGCGGTCGATCTCGACGGTGCGGACGATGACGCTGGTGGTGGTGCCAGATTCGGTGATTGCCAGGACGTCGCCGGGCCAGATGTCGGTACCCTGTTGCGGATTTACGGCGGTGTAGCTGCCGATAATTGCAGCGGAACGGCTGGTGGCGAAGCTGAGGACGGCGAGGGCGGCGGACTCGCAGTCGGCGGTGCTGCGGGAGAGCGGCTTGAGGACCTTGCCGAAGAAACGGGCGGGGCCGGGTTGGCCGGTGCTGGCTTCGGAGGCGACGCTGGTGGTGTTCTCGACGCGGGTGATGGCGCGCTGGCTGGCGCGGTAGGCGAAGGTGATCGTCTCGCCTGCGACAGGGATGCGTCCTGCGAAGAAGGTCACTTTGCCGGTGGCGGAGATCTCGCAGTCCACGCCTTCGCCCGCGATGCCGAAGAGGCGGGTCTGCTGGGTGCCGTCGGGGAGCGTGCTGACAGCCCAGGCGGAGCCGGTCTGGGTCACCTTCGTGTAGCCAATAGACCCGAAGATCTGAGTGACATTGACGGCGGCAAAGATGCAGGAGGCGGGCGTGCTGGCAATGGGTGCGAGGGTGCTGCCGTCGTAGAGAACGGTGGCGGGCGTGTTCGAGGAGGCGCCGAGGTCGATGAGGTCGAAGACGAGTGTTGCGGGGGCGGTGACGGCCCCGCCGCCAAAGGATTCGAGGACTCCGTCGACGGTGGCGTAGTACGTCTGGAGGACGCGCTGCATCTCCGGGCAGTGACTGCGGATGCGAAGCGTGTAGGGATGGCCGACCTGGACGTTGAAGGTGGTGCCTACTTCGACGCCGTTGATCAGCGGCGTTATGACGGTCGCACCCGAGACCTGGCGGACGTTGAAACCGGCGAAGCAGTAGGCCGTGTTAATGACGCTGGAGTACAGGCCGCAGAGGATCCCCTGACTGGCGGGGTTGATGAGGACGCTTCCGGCTTCGATGAGGATGGAACCGCCAATCTCTACCTGGTCGAAGGCGGCGAGATTGGTCTGGCCGTCGAAGCCGTTGCCGCCGTTCATGGTGAGTCCAGCGGAGGTGAGCGACAGGTGAGAGCCGGGGTCGGTGAGCTCCCATAGCTGTTGATTGATAACGGATTCGTTGAAGCTGTCGGTGAGGAGCTTTTGCTTTGAGGCGGCGGGGCGAAAGGGTGACTCGGAGAGCTGGAAGATGGTGGTGGTGCCGTCGCCGGCGAAGGTCTCGTGGATGTAAGCGGTGGGTTCGATTGCGCCCGAGAGGGTGACGTCGTTGGCGAGTTCCTTGACGGAGGCGGTCTTGAGGGCGGCGACGGAGAGGGTGCCGCCGGAGGCGTCGACACCGGCGTCGAAGTTGAGGGCGTGGGTGGTGGCTCCGGCGGGCTGAAGCGTGAGACCGCCGCTGACGACGCGGTAAGCCCCGTAGCTGGCGTCGGCGAGTGCGCCAGCGTTGGCGGACCAGACCTCGGTCTGCGATGGCTCGAAGACGCCGATGGCGTGGCTATTGGAGACACCGGTGGTGGTGAATAGGGCTCCGCCGGTGCGCTGGGTGAAGCTGCGCAAAGCGGTTCCGGCGAGGGTGGCGAGGGATGTGCCGACGAGAGGGAGCGGCTGCTTGTCGAGGAGCCACTCGTCGCTGAGAGCGGAGAGCTCGTAACGGTAGACTGCGCCGGTGGTGGTGACACCGGCGTAGAGGGCGACGGGTTCGACGGCGAGGTAGCCGGTGAAGAGGACGGTGAAGTTGTCGGCGGTGGCAATCACGCGGGCTCGGCGGGCCGGGATTGGCAAAATGCTGGAGTGGCCGCTGAGGTCGAGCAGGCCGCTGAGGATGGAAGGCTTGTTGAGGGTGCGGGCGATCTTCAGCGGGTGGTCGGCGGCGATGGCGGCGCTGTAGTCGATGGGGCCGAGGCCGGTCAGATTGTCGATGGTCAGGATCATGAGGTGCCTCGGATGATGGGTTACATTTATCGTGGCCGGGGAGATGTTTACGTCCCACATCTCAGAGTCGAGATATGGGGCACCCAAGTTTTGGGTGTCAATTCGAAGGGAGCGTCTGTTCGGGTAGCGGGACGAGGCCGCGCATCTGGCGGACTTCGGCGATGGTGAGGACGTTGGCTTTGAGGAGTTCGATCTGGATGTTGAGCTCTTCGGTCTCGTCGCGGCTTTCGAGGTCGTTGAAGACGAACTCGAACTCGCGCCAGCCGAGATGCTTCGCGAAGAGGTCGCGGGTAATGTGTTCAGCGACCAGCTTTGCGACCGGGACGATGGCCGAGGCGAAGGCCTCGTCGGCCTGCTCGCCGGCGGTCGACTTGTTGACGTCGCCCGTTAGTCCCAGGAGCATGGGTGGCAGATCGAAGGCGTTAGCGATGATGCGGAGGAGGAACTCCTGCCAGGCGATGTGGAGATCGGCGTCGGTGCCTCCCGCAAAGCGTAATACCTCAGGCTTATTTTCAGAGCTGAGGATGGGGACGCGGCCCGTTCCTTCGATCTCGTCCTGCCACCAGCGGATGAGGCGGTCGTGCTGTTCGGGCGTGGCCTCGTTGAGCCAGAGAGCGTACTGGACGACGGAGTTCGAGGCAAGCCGGCCGGCGTAGCGGTTGGCGCCGAGGAATTGCGTGATGGTCTCGAAGGCGACTTCGAGGCGGCCGAGGCCGAAGGGTGTGTGGCTGCGCGAATTCAGGCGGATGTAGATAAGTTCGTCATCCAGCAATGGGATGAGCGCCTGGGTGCCGAGGCGGCCTGTCTGCTGCGCGTAGCGAGGCTGGGCTGGATCACCCTTCCAGGCCGGGTCGATCTGGATGGTTGCGCCGTCTACCGGATAGAGGTGGAAGGGTTGAGATGGGTCGTCGGTGGACTCCATCTCGACCGCGCCGAAGCCGCCGACGAGGACGTCTTCAATCACCTGTTCCCATAAAGTGCGGAAGCTGTCGGCGGCGTTGGGCTCTTCGAGCGCGCGGCGGAGTGCGTTGAGGCGGAGTTCGGCGTCGAGAACATCGGCGGCGGTGTGGCCGCGGCGGACGCGGACCTGCCAGTCCATGCTGACGATCTTGTCCTTGACGAGGTTGATGGCGCGACGGGCGACGGGCGTTTCGGCGAAGCGGCGGAGGTTCGCGGGTGAAGGCTTGGCGAGGGCGGGCTGGTTGCCTGCTCCGTAGCGGAGCGGGTTGAGGATGGACGGGAGCAGCGCAGTCTTACGGGCTCCGGTGCTGTCGCTGGCGGTGGATTGGATTCCGGCGAGTCGGTTCCAGGTGTGTTTGAGGGTGGCGGTCATTCCCATGCGAAGGTCTCCTCGGTGCTTGGTTCGATGAACTACGGTCAGGCGTATGGCAAAGAAGAAGCACAGCTGGTGAGCTGTGCCTGTTGGGAAGAATGCGCTTGGTGCTTTGCACGAATGCCCACTCATCGCTTTAAACAGAAGCGCGATGAATGGGGCACAGCTGGTGCCCTGTATAGGGCTTGGAGCTAGAGGCGGAGTTCAATGCGGGCGGTCTCGGCAGCGCGGGAGAGATCGCTGGTGGTGAGGACGCGGATGTCGGCAGACTCCATTGAGGCGACGCCAAAGCGGTAGAGGTCGGCGGCTTCGTCGGTGAACCCTTCTTCAGAGACTGCCCGGATTGGTTCGACGACTGCCGTCAGGTTCAGCGATGCTTTGTCTTCGCGAAGAATGCCGGTGCGAAGAAGAGGTGCGGTGAAGGCGAGACTCTTGGCGGCTTCGGCGTCGCTTTCGAGCGAGACTGCGTGGAAGATGTGGACCACTCCGTTAGGCCGGTAGCCGCAGTCCAGCTTCATCGGATCACCGGGACGGGTGTACTGCGAGGCCGGGATGCGTTTCTGCATGGCAGCCCAGGCGCCGGTGCGTTCAAACTCCTTCCGCATCTCCGCGTAGATCGCGGCGCGGCCGGTGCGCTTGCGTGAGAGCTTGATGCGGATAGGTTCGATGTAGAGGCGCAGGAGCTGATCGAGTTCGAGGGCGAAGGTCTCAGCGAGGCAGGGGCGGGGTTCGGTGATCTGGATCGAGTTCGAGAGCGTGTCGGACAGAAGAGACAAGAGCGGGCGAGCTGGCAAGGGGCCTGTGGCCTCCGAGATGAGGAGCGAAGCGATCTCGTCTTCGAGAGTCTCGAGCAGGTCCGTGTCGGCATCGGGATCGATGCAGCGGACGCGGCGCCAGTCGCGGGTGAAGCGGACCTGCGTGACGGCCTTGCGGGCGGCCTCGGGTGTTTGCTGGGACGCGCGCGAGACTTCGCGCAGCACTACGCCGATGTTCGTGAACTCGCCCTTCACCACGTCGGGGACGTAGCGGATGAGGGAGAACTCGCATGGGATCCGTTCGCTCAAGTGTCTCCTTTCTGGTGAAGCATTTGCGGGCGTTGGTGCCCGGTGTTTTCAATGCAATCGAGTGGCCAGTGCTGGTTACATCAGGAACTCCCTGTCGTTGCTCTGTTCCTCGAAGTCCCGAAGAGTGTTGACGGTCGACGATCGTGCCCAGAGAGGGAACGGGGCGCGCTCGGAGTTCCGAAACGATTCGATGAGTTCACGCACACGGGAACGGCGAGACAGCATCTGTTCCATCAGGCGCTCCATGTCGTCGAGATTGCCGCCGTACCATTCGGGTGGAACGGTCTCGGCGATCTCCCAAAGTATGCCTTGCGGCATCTCTTCGATTCGATGCAGCCAGGGTTCGAAGCTGTCCCAGCCGGTGACCCGGGCGTAGACGCGGTTGCGGGCGAAGATACCACGCAGAGGGGAGTCTGGAAATGTCCATTCCCCGGCGTTGAAGCAGAAGCCCTGGTCGATGAAGTGAGCGCGGTATTTGCGTTCGCGTGCATTGCGGGTGAAGACTGCCTGGCGGCCGTTGCAGTTGCCGGCCCATTTGTCGAGCGCGAGCATTCCTGCGAACTCCTCAAGATTGCGGACCTCGTCGAGTTGCTGGTCAGGCAGATAATCGACTGCCTGACCGGGCATCAGTCCTCCCACAAATTGTGAGCCGAAGTGCAGACCCGAAGCATAGCGACCGCGCTGGCCCTGGCCGAGTTCGTACTGCATGTCGGCGGTGTTCGCAACCAGCCAGGATGTTACTTCGACGACGTCGGTTGCGGGGACGGTGAGACCGATGGCGGCGGCGAGGCGCGTAGCGATCAGTTCATTTGCCAGCACGCGGATGTGCTGCGGGTTGTTCTGGAACTTGACGACCCACAGGTTGCTATCGGCGCCGAGCATGAGCTGACTCTGGGCTCCCCCTCGCATCTTTCGGATCGCCTGCACGGCAAGAACAGCCAAGTGATCTCCTCGCCTGAGAAGCATACTTGAATCACCGGACTGCGTGGCTAATTGCGTCCGGCGAGCTTCTCGGCACGTACAGACTGGGCGACGGCCATGGCCATGAAGCAGTCGTCGTGAGCGCCATTTGCGGCGCCGGTCTTCCCTCCGATGGAGCTGACGAAGGTGCGGCATTCGGCGAGCAGGCGGCGGCTGTAGAAGAGCTGGGGCGACTCGGCAAGGAGCGCGCCCATGTGGCCGACCATGGTCGATTTCGAAGATGCTGTTGTGAGCCATCCAAGCCCCCCTAACTGCGCGTAGAGGTTTGCGTAGTGAAACGTGTTCTCCAGGTTGGTGAGTACCGCACCTCCATGATTGTTGCGTTCTACTGCCAGCAAAGCGTTGTTGTACATCGTCGCCAGTTCGACTGAGACGCGGGCCAACTCCAGTGGCTTGAGCCTCTGCTGCAGCTCGGCGCATTGCAGACCGGACTTGAGCTCGATGACCTGAACGGCAGCAAAATCTCCATCACTCCCGCCGCCGGCAGAGTCAACTGCGACGATGTACCTCTTACTGCCCTGCGGCGGCAGAAAGATCTGCAGGGCGCCTCCACGCTTCTGCTCGATTGCCGGAGCGATCTCGGCCAGCCTCTTCTCGATCGATTCGATGTCAAAGCAACAATCGCCAGTGGCGCGGAAGCAGGTCTCGGCATCTTCGGCGAACTCCTGTGAGCGAAGCGTTTGGTAGTTCACCTCGAGGCCGCGGCGGAAGCCGATCTGTTCCATCGAGAGGCCATGCCTCTGAACAAGCTGTTCTTCTTCCGAGGTTAAGCCCGCAACGGGCGCCGCGATGTAAGCAGGTTCCATCCACCAGGGAAAGAAATGGCGGACGAGTGCGTTGCTTTTTCCATCGTGCTGAAGCGGTTCAAGGGCCTTATTCCACTCGTCATAGAAGCAGCCGTAGGCACCGTTTGGCGTGGATTCGATGACCAGTTCGCCGCTTGGTGCGAGGGCGGCGCGGAGACCGGCATAAGTCTCCGATGCCCTGCCAGGCCAGCGTGCGACCTCGCTGCAGTGCAGGTTCTGAATGCTTAGCCCACGACCGGCATTCGGGTCGGATGCAGAGAGGACGCGAAACTCGCTCTCGCGTTCAGGAAAGCGTATGACGCTGACGTTGGCGATGCTGCGCCGATACATTCCTTTCTGGTCCTCTTCTTCGAGGCACTCCCAAAAGCGCTTTACCGTTTGGAAGATAGCTTCTGCGGCACTCTGGGTCTGGGCCACCATTACGGAACGGGTGCCAGGTACGATGAGGGTCTTCAGGAAAAATCGGCCCGCAATCCATGTGGTGACCCCCATCTGCCGCGCCTTTAGGATGATGTTGCGCTGCTGGCGGTTTCGTTCAAACTGCACCTGCGCAGGGTTGGCACGAAGAAAGCGTTGTGCCCCTTCGCGATCGCGTACGCGAAGGTGCTTCGCCGCCCAGGCGATCGGAGGCGTCCTGTCTTCGAGTTTTTCGGGTCGTATTGGCAGTCCACGGGCGGCGGCAAGCAGGCAGTCCAAGTCGGATTGATGTTTCTTGCGAGGCTTCTTTGGAACTGCTAGATCTGCAATTGGGAACCTCCTTTCCGAGTGGTTGAGTGAAGCTAGTTGAGTTGTTGCCAGTACTCGCCTGCAGCAGTCGGGGAGATCAGAGTGCCTTTGAAATCTTTGCAGGAGTTGTTGAGCACGGTGATCGTTGTTGAGCCTGCGATGTTGTTGAACGGTGTGTCGGATGGTGCTGAGACCGTAAGTGTGTTCGATCCGGAGAGGGAGTTGTTGCATCGCCGGATGATGCGGTTGGTGTATCCGATCGCCGAAGGCAGCGAGTCGGTGATCGAGTTGGAAGCGGTGTTGAAGACTTTGCAGCCATCCGCCGCCACACTGGTGTAGGTAGCAGCCGTTACCACGGTGGGATCGCAGTTGAATGGGGTCGAGCCGGTCGCCTGGTCGATGGAATGGCTGGCCATAGGGGCGATGACATTCTGCTGACCGGCCTGCGTGAGGTGGGTCGTGTCCCCCTGATAGTTCGTGGTGTTGGCGTAGGCGCCGTCCGCTCCAACGAGGGGGTTACCGGCGAAGTCCGAGAGCACGTCGCAGGCGTTCAGTGCCTGCTGGCGGAGCAGGAGGTTGATGGGATTCTTCACGACGGCATCTACCGAGGTGCCGCTGTTGGCCCGCGAGATGGTGGTTGCGACGATGGTCTTGAAGCCGAACGAGTGCATCAGTTGGCACTCCTGCAGGATGGCGTCGACAGCCTGTTGGGCGGTGCGGCCGTGGGTCGAGATGTCGTTGGTCCCGTTCCAGATGAACGAGATGTTCGACTTCGCGTTCGGCGCGTAGGACGGCTTCTCGCGGGTCGGCAGCAGGCTCATGTTCTGCTGCGCGCTGATGTTGCCGATGCCGTAGTTGACGACGTTGTAGGTGACATTGGTGGAGAGGAAGTTCTCAAACGGGGTGACGCCCTGGCCGTTGGTGAGCGAGTCCCCGGTGAAGATTGCCTGGGGCGTAGTGGTAGGCGAATAGGTTGGCGTGAAGACGACGCCCCTGGTCTGGGCGAGTGTCCTGGTCAGGCCTGCGGCTGCGGCGACCTCCTGCGGGGTAAGCTGTGTGCTCCAGGCGGTCCAGCGATAGACGCTGCCGTTCATATAAGTGGAATAGCCTGTGGGTGCGCCGCAGACATCGTAGTTCGCATTTGCTTTGCCGAAGGAGGCAGTCGTTGCTCCGAGACCGACATTCTGGCCGTCGAGGTAGTAGGCGTCGGGGTTGCCGGAGCCAGTGCCGAGGACGATGGTGGAGACGTGGGTTCCGACGATGCTGCCGTCGCTCTCGCTGACCAGCGCGCCATTCTGCGTAAGACCAGGCTGGTAACCGTAGCCCTGGCTCTGGCTGGCGAAGTAGAGGCCGGTGAGAGCGGGTGTCGACCACAGCGTGTAGAAGTATGGAAGCGATGGGCCGTTTGAGCCGAGCGGACTGTTGATGGTGTACACCATCATGATGGTCTTCGCGTTCTGCGTGCCAGTGGTGGTGAAGTACTGGCCTGTGGTGGCAGAGAGTGCGCCGTTGCAGGTGATGCCCTGCGAGGTCCAGGTAGGGTTTAGGCCGCTGCCTGAGCTTCCGGGAAAGCTGCCGGTGTTGTTGTTGCCGCTCGAGTCGGCGGGCGCGGTACCTCCGCCATCGTTGAGCTGATAGTCGGCGAGGACGTTTGATTGCTCGGGCAATGTGGCGAAGCTGAAGGCGGTGCAGGTTGAGCCGAGGGCGCAGGCGGTGCCGTTGATGTTGACCGAGGCGTTCGCCAGGGCGGAGTTCGGAATTGCGGAGGCAGTGACTGCAATGGTTGGCGTCGAGGTTGAGTTCGAGACGGTGGGCGTGAGCCATGAGGGCCATGTGCCGGCGGTGACTGAGCTGACAGAACCACCGCCTCCGCCAGTGACTACGACGCAGGTTCCGGAGAAGGGTGAGAGGTAGTAGCCGCCAGCGATGTTGCAGTTGGTCAGCGTGCGAAGAGAGGTGATGAGTGCCGAGGAGGTAGTTGCGGCTGCGGCTGCTCCTGCGCCATCGTAGGCTGATGCGGCCGTGGTTGCGGCGGACCCGAACGGGACGCCGTTGACCTTGGCGCAGATGATTGATCCGGACGATGAGAGGGTGCAGTCGCCGGAGATAGTCTGAGGTGCAAGGGCCGTTCCTCCGGCACTGCCGATGAGGACCTGACCGGCGCTTGCAGCGGTGGCGGAGCCGGTGCCACCACTCGTGACAGCGATCGGAGTCGATGCGGTGAGCGTGGTGAAGGCTCCGGTTGATGGACTTGTGCTGCCGATGGCTGCGCCGTCGATGGTGCCCGAGGTGATGGCTGCAACGGAGCTGCTGCCCCCTCCACCGCCGCTGGCGCCGCTGAACCCGGAGGGCGAGAAGCTAAACGGCACACCACGCAGCGTGAACGTAAGGGTGCTGGTATTGGGTTGATACCGAATGGTGTCGGTACCTACACTGCTTTGAAGTTCGAAGAGGTTGTAGGGGCTGTTCCATTTGCCGCATCCGTGTGAGTTGCAGTTGATGGTTAAGGCGCTCTGTTCGCCTGCTTGGAGGACCATCGACCGTTTCCACACGCCGGTAGATTGATAGGCGAAGTCGGGCGCGGAATGCGTGCCTCCGTTGCCCATGTAGTTGGACGCGGGCGTGGTGTTGTTGATGGACCAGCCTTGCAGGCCCGGGCCGTTGTTGCCCTGATAGGTGATGCCAGCGCGCGAGAACGAAGTTGGCCGAGGCATGGTCTGGGTCACGTAGGTGATGTCTGCCGCGACGACCTGCTGGAAGAAGTGAGGCTCTTCAACGGCGTCCCCCACGGCCCAGGCGACGTTGTTCGGGGCGAGCGTCATCTGGCCATCGACCGCTTTCGAAACCGGGTTGTAGACGCTGAGGACTTCAGCCATCGGGTAGAGCGCAAAGTTGCCGGTCTGAAGGGTGAGTGAGCCGCCGGTGCTGGAGCTGTTGGCCCCAGTCTGCGTATAGGTGAGGGTCGTGCCTCCGGTGGTGGTTACGGCGAAGGTCCCGTTGTAGGTGCTGTCGGCTACGCCTGCGATGGTGACGGTAAGGCCGTTGACGTCGATCGGTAAGGCGCTCGACGTGGTGAGTGTGACGACGTTGCCGGTGCGAGCAAGGGATGCGATCGGCAGGTTGAGATTGACGAAGGCGCTGGTGCTTCCCATCTGGCCTACGATGGCCGAGGTCGTGCCGGCGTAGTAGAGGCCGGTGGCGGAGAACGATCCGACGACGGGAAAGACCTGGCGGATGCCGCTGACTGTGTCGACCTTCTGTTCAAGACCATAGCCGCAGAGACCGCCTATCGCTATCGTCGCGAGGGTAGCGTGCGCCTTCTTGAAGGTCATCTGGAGGTGCGTGCCGTCGATCACAGTGTAGGAGGCCATCTCGTAGTTGCTGGGAAGGGTTGAGTTAACCTCATCCGCGACGCAGGCGAGGCCAGTTGTTGCAGGTGCGGCGGAGGTGCTGGTCGCGTAGCCCGCGGGCGTACCGGCGGTCGCGATGGCAAAGATGACGGTGCCGGGAGCCACATCACTGGTCTGCGAGGCGATGACCTGGCCGGTCGCGAAGAAGGTGGTGAGCGGAAAGCTGGTGCCGGTAAAGGCGGCGCTGGCGTGCGGCGTACCGAGGGCTCCGCCGATGAGCGAGCCGGTAGTGACGGCCTTTGCCGGGTTCATGTCGATGAGGAAGCGGCCATCGCCCTGGGTGCCTGCGCCGGCGGTCGGAGTGATGGCCAGCGTTGTAGAGCCGGTTGCACAGCCGGAGGCGCAGGTGCCGTCGAAGACATGCGTGTCTTCGGAGATCTGGATGTCCATGGGGTGCGTGCCTTCATCGGCCTCGTCGCGGAAGCCGCCGGAGGAGGTGAGGAACTCGGAGCCGATCAGGCAGTCGCCCACGCCATAGCAGTTGGTTCCACGCGGAACGAGGACATGCTGGCCCTGGGTGTTGTACGTGCCATTGACGGTCATGGCGCTATAGCCGCTCTTGAAGTAGGGAACGGTCGTGTCAATCGATTGCGGGAAGAGGTTCGAGCCGCCGACTGGGGCTTCGTTCGAGATGGCGATGCCGATGGAGGCGGGCTGGTTCGAGCCGCTCAGCTGGTGCAGGGCGGCACCGCTGCGCGTCGAGACGACGTCGATGGCCTGGCCGCTTTCGGTGCCGGGCGTCTGGACGTTTGCCGGGTTGAGGTAGCTATCCCAGCGTCCGCCTTTACGGGTGTCTTCGACGTGAGTCTGGCTGTTCCATTGCGTGGGGTGCAGGGCTTCTGTGGTTGCATAGGTGGAGTCTGCCTTGATCTCGCATCCGGTGGTGCAGTCGGTGCTCGTGGCGGCGTTTGCAATGCCGTTCGCGACGCCATTGGTGGTGTACTGCGAGGCGTACTCGACACCATTAATTCGGTTGACGGAAAGGCTCGTTCCGGTGGGCTGGGCGATGACCTGGCTTGCGGAGGGGGTGAGGGCGACCTTCCCACCGCTCCCTCCGCCCACGGCCGCGACGCTGGTGTCGACATAGTGCTTGTCGGCTGCCTGTTGCGCGGAGACCGGGTCGGCCGGCAGCAGGAGCGGGCCAGTCATGGTGTCGCCAGCCTTCAGGACATAGGTAGCCGACTCACCTCCGGTGACGGCGTTGGCAATCTGGGTGTCGACGTAGCTCTTGGTTACGGTTTGAAGAGCTACGCTGGCGGGGAGCACGGTGCTCTTGATGGTGCTGATGGTGACCGGAGTTGTGGAGAGGGGGACGACCCAGTACTCGCGGCTGACGGTGCCATCGTCAAGGTGATAGATGGCGGTGTAGTAGCTGCCCATCGGGTTCGAACCAGCGTTTGGAGCGAGCGAAACGGTGAAGACGCCGCCCGAGACGATCGTGACAGACGTGTTTCCTGCGGGAACGGAGAGGCCGGTCGCAGTCGTGAAGGCGGGCCAGCTTATGAGGACTGTGCCGGTTGCTGTAGTGCCGTCAGCACGGTAGACGGTGTCGGTGAGCTGAGTGGTGGGGATCGCGGGTGCGGACTGCAACGCGGCTGAAACGAGAGCAGGCGTTGCGAGCAGCGGGGCAACGGTGGTGGTCGCAAACAGGGCTGCAAACATGACCACTTGAATCAGCCCGGTGTGGATAGGCATCTTGCGCATCTCGTACTCTCCTTGGAGTGGAACTTATGGGGGAAACGACCTTCTCTCTGTACCGTCAGAATGCAAACGCAGATTCCCTTCGGGAATGACAAACAACTGCGGCAGGGCGGTTACACGGAGCGCATGGGGCCGGGTATGTAGCTGCGGAAGCAGACGACCGAGGCGCTGTCGTTGGCGTCGGTGACGGGAAGGGCGCGGAAGGCGGCGGCGAGCCTCATGCATTTGAGTGGTGCGGCTGCGGCGGTGCTGTTGCCGACGAGAGGGCTGACAATCTCTGACGAGCCTTGCATCGCCTGCAGGCGCGGGTAGTGATAGAGGACGCGGTCTCTCTGCTCGCCATCGAAGACGAATAGGGCCGACCACTCCTGGAAGAAGCGTCCGCCCTCGCGATCGCAGAAGCCGGTGAGTGGAGAGATCTGCATTCCGGCCACTGGAGCGCCTGCGAGCAACGGTGCTCCAAGCGTGAGGACGCCGGATGCGATTGAGATAATGCGGCTGACGTTGAGCGTGACGCGGCGGATGTAGTTGATGTCTCCGCCTACGGCTGTTGACGAGCTCACGTAGGCTGCGCTGACGCCGCTGCCAACGTAGCCGGATTGGCCGTTATAGTCGAGGTCCACGGCGACGAGTTGACCTACGGTGAAGTTCGCGGACGCAGTACCGACGCTGAGGGTCGTTGCGTTCGATCCAGCGACGACGAGCGGGACTGGTGTTGCTGCGATTCCTCCGGAACCGTTCGGGGCTGCTCCCGCGGTGGGAGTGAGGAGGTTCATCTGTTCTGATCCGGCTGCGACTGCAAGCTGGAGCTTGCCCCAGCTTTCAAATTCGAGAGCGATGCTCGCTTCCACTTCGGTGCGGACTTGCGTCTGCGCGATGGCAGGCGCTCCGGAGCGCAGAGGCCCGACCTGGGTCTCGCATTTGCGCGTGAAGTTGCTGATCCAGCCGAGATCGATCCAGGGAGAAGGTGGCGTGTCGAGAGTGAAGGTGCCCGACTGTGCGGCATCGAAGATACTCGGAACTGAAGTGACGCGGTTGACTGGGGCAAAGTAGGCGCGCACTCTCCCCGATACAGGTGCCGTGGCGTTCACGAGGGCTGTGCTCACAGTTCACCTGCTTCCTGATAGGAGAAGACCTGTACATTGGCGACGCGCGAGATGCGTTCGCCGGCTATAGTTGCGGGTGCGAAGGCTGGTTGACTCCAGAAGATATTGGTGGACATCGGCACTGGCGCCGCACCTGTCGCTGCGACTCCGGAGTAGTTCAACTTGACTGTCGAGTGCGGGATTGCGGTGAGGGCTGCCGCGAGTTCACCATCCATTGCGGCCAGCAGACGGCCACGATCCATTCCACCGTTGGCGGCGGTGCCATCGGTGGCGTACTGGATCTCGCACTCCATTGCAACGAGGGGCAGCGGTGCTGCTGTGTCGACCTGCATCGCAGTCCATCGCAGACTGAAGGCGTCGACAGGCTGGAAGGCTGTAGGTAGCTCGTTCTCTTCGACCAGGATGCCGGGACGAATCTGGCCGCGAATAACGATGGAGCGGGCGGGATTGATCGTGGCTAAACGTCCTCGCAGAGCGACGTAGAAAGTGTCACGCGCATCTTGCATGTTCAAACCTCTTCTATGTCTTGAGTAGCAACGGAGCTTGTAACAACAGTCGATACATGTAGGGAGCGCCGCCGATCTCGGATGTAGTAGCCGATACGATTTCGAGCAGGATGGAATCGATGACTACGGCGAATGCCGATGCAAACAGGGTCTCGGCAGAAGTGAAGATCTGTGGCCCGATGAGGGCGTTCACGGCGGTTGCGGAAACGAGCAGTTCATAGCGAGTAGGCGTGCTCGTTATTGCATTGAAGGTGGGCCGCACACGGCGGTAAACGACAGGTGAAAGTGGAAAGTCCTGGAAGACCGGGACGGAGAGGCCGAGTTGCTCGCCATCGTCGTCGGGGTTGGCTGGAGCGGGTGTGCGGAGAAGAACCTGGCGCCCGCCTACGCTTCGGATCAGCGTGTCCGCTGCCCGCACTGCTGCTGCATTCACGCTTGATCGGCTACTGTTCATGGGCGTCACCCGATCCTCTGCGCGAGATAAGGCCGCAGGAGGGATTGCACCTGCGGGTCGATGATGCCGCCCGAGAAGTACTGCATCTGCATGGTGTCGATCTTGTTCGACTTGACGTTCATGCCGGGTGTGGCCTGGGCGTTCTTGACGATCTGGGCGCAGGCGACTTTGACGGCTGGCGGAATGGTGATGAGGCCCGCTGTGTAAGTAACTTTGACCTCGTTGTAGCCGATGCCGAGGAAGTTTCTGGGGAAGATGAGTTCACCGGTGTCTTCGTCGACGTCGACGGTGGTGGGGTCGAGCTCGCTCCAACTGCCGGGGACACTGAAGGCCCATGCGATCTGCGCGAGCATGGGGTCTTGCAGCTCGCCGCGACGGAGCAGCCCGTAGCGGACCTGTACGTCAACGAGGGCGCTTGTGTTTGGGGCTACGAGGGCGAGCGGCATATAGCTCAGCACCATCGACTGCGATCCTGCCGTGAGCCTTTCGCGCTCGACATACTGCGTGGGGAGCAGGCTGACGCGGCGGCAGTAGCTCTCAATCAGCGCGGAGCCGGTGGTGATCCAGTCGTCGGTTGTATCCGCGGGCAAGCCGTACTGTTCGTACTCTGCCGGCAATAAATAACCCATGAGGGTCCGCCTTTCTGTGTAGTACTTGAATGCATCGGGGCCGGTAGAGGTTCGCCGGCCCCGGAGAGGGTGCTTCCTTTCTGGCGCCTGCGTTCGCAGCGGAGATCCCACGTCTCAGAATCGAGACATGGGGCACCCAAGTCGTTCCACCACGAACACCTGGGTTTAGCGGTCGACGAGCACCTGGGTGTGGGCGTAGCTTGCGCCCTTCACAACGAGGCCGCCGAACTTAACCACCACATGCTGCGAGGCGAGGGAGCCGGGTACGCCGAGCTGGAAGACGCGCGGGTTGGGTTCGCTGAGCCAGTGGTACTCGATCAGGTCCTCGGTGACGATGTAGGCGGGAAGGACTGCGCTGCCGGAGCCCGGCGTGCCGGTATAGGAGAGTGTCCACTCGGGGATGAGCGGGATCTCGCCAGCCTGGGTTGAGAGCGTCTTCACGGTGAAGCCGGCCTCGATGGTGCGCGAGCTGAGGACGACGTTGAACTCGGTCTTCATCTCGCGATCGATGAGGTCGAGTAGAACGGGGTTGGCGTAGATGGCCGTCGGACGGACTCCGAAGGAGCTGTTCGCAACCATCGTGGCGATTGTCGACTTCAGGCCATCGACGATGCTCGCCGTGGTGCCGATCGTGGTGGTGTTTCCGCCTGCGGCAATCTGAGCAGCGGCACCGAAGTACTGCGTCGTGGTGGGGGTAGTGAGACTGGTGTCGTTGCCGTTCCAGAGCGCTACATCATGCGTGCGCAGAACGCCGTCGATGGTGTCGGTGAGGTCCTTCGCCTGAAGGTAGGCGAACTGGCTCTGCTGCTGGCCAAGCTCGATGTCGAACAGGTTGTAGTTGATCTGCGCGACGAGCGCCTTGAGCGGCACGCTGCGTTCAACGCGGGTGGGAGCGACAATCGGTGCAACGATGTTGCGTGGGTCAACAAAGCCGCCAGTGGCGGTCGGCGCCGGGATCGCCGTCTCTTCAAAGTAGCGCGACGGATGGCCGGTGGCGGGGACCTGCTTGATGCGTTGGCCGAAAAGACCGCGGCGACGGACGAGATCAGTGATCTCGGTCTGGTACATGGGGACTTCGATAGCGCCGGGTCCGATGTAGTCGGCAGTTGCGTAGAGATCCGTAAACTTCGCGTTCATCCTTATTCCTTTCGAAGGCAGGGCACAGCGAACAGGTCCCAGGGATCAGCCGACGCATGCGCTGATGTGGGCCTTGTTCGTGTGGTTGAGTGGCTGGGAGGGAGGCTAAACGAGGCCGGAGCGGAGCAAGTGCGCCTTGACCGCGATGCGCTGTTCGAGGCTCAGGCTTACAAGGGCTGCATCAAGAGCGCCGGGTTCTGGCGCTGTGCCGTCCTGCCTGGCGAGAAGACTAACAGGCAATGTGCGGCGGCCCTCGCGTGACGGGGACGACGCACGGAGCTCCGCGATCGTCTTCTCTGCGTCAGCGAGTTTTTGAGCGAGCTCGCCCTCGCGGCTGCTGCTTTCGACCATCGCAACGATCGGACCGACGGCTTCAGAGGCGGCGAGTCCTGCAAGCGGGACCGCCCGCTCCAGCAGTTCCACGGCCGCGACCAGACGAGTGGTCAGCTGCGCGAGCAATCCTTCGGTGGTGCTTTGGATCCCGGTGCTTTGGAGTTCAGTGCTTTGTGTTTCGCTTTCCATCCGTTCCTCCTTAGTGCTTCTGCTCTGGGTCTTCTGAACGAGCGCTAGCTTGCCGCTGCCACTTCACCCTGAACGTTCAGGATGCTGACGACCGCCGAGACCAGCTTCTGGATGTAGTCGGTGTCAGCTTTGATCCCCGCCGACGCAAGCAGTGAGGTGACCGCATCGCCCGCAAGCTGCATTACTTCAGCCAGCTTCTGGGTGCCCGTTCCCTTCGCTGCACCCGCGGCGGAGTACTTCTGCTCGACCATCAGCACGGCGTTCTGGATAAGGTTCGTGGCCGTGACTACTGCTGTGAGGGCAGGTGCGGCTGAGGGAAAGAGCAACGCGGCCAGCTTTTCAACAGGGACTGCGTAGCTGACCGCCCAGGTCAGCCCCTTGGCAAACTCCTTGCCAATTTTTTCCAACACGCTGATAAAGCTCATCGGTTTCCTTCCTTGTTTCTTCTGTGGGAACAACGGTTGTGGCGCTCGGCGCGGCTGCTCTACGTCGCCCGGGCCTGACGTCTGCTGCCGGTCAGCCCGGGCCGGCAGAGCCGGAAGCTGGTTGCCCGGTAGGCCGCCTTATCGCGCAGAAGGATTGCAGCGCCCGTGAAGGTCACTTTGGTCAGGACCCATTGCTGAGCCTGCATGTCGGCAACATGTGCGTCCGCCAACTCATAGCTCATGCCCATGGCACCTTCCACCTGAACCTTCTGCTCCATCTCCGGGAAGTCGCGGGCGAAGAGATAACCGGCCACGGTCAGCCTGGTTCCATCGACCTCGGCGGAGGTGATGATGCCGCACTTCTGGCGAGCGTCGTGGCCATCCCATCCAGCCTTGTAGTCGACAGCCATGCCCATAAGGCTCGGCAGTGCGGCTTCGGCAGCCTGACGCGTGAGAATGACGCGATGACCGCGCGCCCCGCTGGGAGCACGATCGCTGGGAAGATCGACCAGAGTCAGGACGCCCTCGAACGGAAGCCGGTTTGGATGCCCGTGTACGACGGGAAACTCGACTGCCATTGCGCGCAACTGCATGCTTGCGGGCCGCAATGGCTGGCACCCTCCCCGGTGCAGCTGCGGTCTTGCAGCGAGCCCCAGATCTACAGGACCAGAAGGCCTTCGTTCCGCTAATGCCGTTTCGCTCATGACCTCTCCTGTGATCCCGGATTGTCAATTCCTGACGATGCCTCTGCCGTTCGCTCTGCCGCTTGTTTGGCTTCGTACTCTTCCACCTCGTCCAGCAACTGCCGGGCGAGCGACTTTCTACGGCGTTTTGGAGCCTCTGACGACCCGGAACGGTAATCGAAGCCACCGACCTTTGCGAGTGCGTTGAAGTGAGGCACGCTTCCTTTCTGAGCCTTCTCCACGAACGCACCGACTATGCTGGGCATTGCGTGAGCGGTTTCCTTTCGAATGAATTCACGGCACCTACGCGGACTTGGAGACTTCGCCTGGTTTGTAGTCGATGACGCTGCCGGGCCTGCGCCCGATGCGTCGTGGGAGAGTTCCTCGAAACTCGGTGCATCGTCGTTCCTGCTCATCGCTCCCCCTATTCACCCGGCCCTTTCAGCTGGCCACAAAAATGAAAACGGGAGAGCAGCCTGAAGGCACTCTCCCGTTTCATTTCTTACTTACATCTCAAGAATACCAAGTGCACACCATCCTTTGTCCAAAAAAGATGTTGCCTCAAGTTATACATAATGAACCCCTTACGTGCTAGTCACAAAGGTCGCGCCCTTGACAGGAATTTGGGCGCGAACTGCGGCACGGGTTCTGGGAGGCGGCAAACGGTTCAAGCAGCTTCACTTCGAGCAGGATCGCCGTCAGGCGGTTCATCGCATCGTAGTATCGGCGGATGATCGTCTGGCGCTTGAGACCGAGCATGTGGCCCGCCTCCTGTTGCGTGTATTGCTGAAGCGCAATGCGCCGAATCAACCACTGCTGATCATCGTCCAGTCTGCGGATGCAGGCCTCGATGTCGTGAACGAAGATCACGACATCGTCAAACCCATGCACCTTGTAATTAGTGACCTTGCCGCGAAACATTTCCTTGCCGAGAAGCGACGGAACGCGGCCCGCTTCCATAGACATGGAGACATACCGGCGCAGCAGTCCCTCGGTGTATTTGCGATAGAAGGCCAGTTCAGAAGAGACCGGTCGGGGCCGGTTCCGTGCCTGTTCCGGTGTAGAACTCATGGGTCGGGGCATGATGCTCGCTCGTATCCAGGGCAGCACCTGAGCGGCGGCGCTCATTGCGCACCTCCGTTGGATCTCGTGGTTTCGGTTCTGGCTGGCAACGAAGACGTGATAATCCGACGGCAGTTTCTGCGAAGCCTCCGTGTTCCGGTCACAGATCGCGCTGCGGGCACCCTTGCCCGCTTATTGCAGAACTTCCCAGGATTGGGCACAGGAAATTCCGCTAACCGGGCGGAACACCCTTTGCAATAGCAACCATCTATCTTTCCTGTGCGGAGCCAAAGCACGCCGCAGCCTTCGCAAATTTTCAGTTCGATGCGCAAGTCGTTCATCTTCAGGGTCCTCTCTGGAGTTGCTCCAGGTCGTGATTTTCCGGGCAGATTTAGATTGTTACGCGGCAGAAGTACCCGCCCGGACGGTTGGGAGTGAGCTTCGACGACGCGTTGCGCTGCGGCAACGTCGGGGATCGAGGGCGCACTCAAATTTGCTGCATCACAGGACTTCGTGCGTGAACTTCACGTTGGGGAAGGTGAATCAAAGCCTGTGCGGCGAGATCTTTTGAGGGCGATACGCATTCCGTGAGTGCGGTAAGGCACACCGGAATGTCGTCGATAGCCATCGAGAAGTTTTCAGGTTATAGCTTTCTGCAAAATAAAAGTCAAGCGATTATTTCAAAATGGGAACAACTTGATCAGAAAAGCTGCTAAGTTGCGTTAAGAACCCTACAATCATTGCGCACTGCAATAGAGCTAAGCCGGGCCTGGAAGCGTTGCAACTATTAGCTATTTAAGGATCTCCTAAGGAATGAATTTTCAAGATCTGCATGAGTTGCTGCGACTCGAGATTCTTCGCCGCATCGAAACCGGTGATTTAACCGGAACTAGATTGGCTCAACAGACAGGTTTTCAGCAGGCACATATCTCTAACTTCCTCAATCGAAAGCGCGCCTTATCGCTTGAGGGGTTGGACCGGGTGCTCACGGCGCAATCGCTCACCGTGGATCAGATATTGCCGGTGCAGGTTTCGGCGGCGTCTGAGCTTCTGGATCGAGAAGGCCCTCCTCAGGATGACGAGGTTGCGCGGGTGCCAATCGTTTCGGAACTCGCGGCGGCGGAAGAGCGGCAGATCGATGCGGCGAGTGTGATCGAGACGCTGCCGCTGGCCGTGTCGCGGCTTGCGGACAATCGGACACGAACCTCGCGACGTCCCGCTGAGTGGCAGCGTTTCGTAGCCGTCCGCGTTGATGCCTTACAGGCTGCGGCCATGGAACCGGTGCTTGCTCCGGGAACGATCGCGGTAATAGACCGGCACTATAACTCGCTGGCACCCTACCGGGCGCATGAATCAACACTTTACGCGATGCGCCATGGTGCAGGACTGCTGCTGCGCTACGTGGAGTTGGACGGCGGCCACTTGATCCTGCGGCCTCTCGCATTAGATTGCGCGGTGCAACTCATCTCGATGGCAGCGGGGCAGGCGCCGTCCGATTTCATCGCCGGACGCGTATGCCTGCTGATTCACGAGTTGTAAGGTGTGGTTGGCAGGCTAATCGGTAGTCTGCATTGGTAGACTAGGGTAATGCTCTCGAGCCTGTACGCAAAATGGATGTGGCGCTGGGAGACAGCTCTCACCTTCAAAGACAGTAACCGCATTGTTCGCCCGCTGGAATGGGGATTCGACTGGCTAAGCGACTTTCTACCTGATTTAGGCGGTGCGGAAGAGCCCACGGCAACAGGCGCCAACCAAAGCGGGAACCTGGCGCGCATGATCGCGGCGAATGAAGAGATCGTGTCGCGGGCGGATGAGTTCTTCCACTACGAGACGCCTTCGGATTTCCGGCTGGAAGAGCGTCACCCGCTATTGTTCCCTACGAATGTGCGACCGGAGACGCTCTCTGAGGAGGCCGAGGTACGACGGCGGGCAGCTGCGGGCGAGATTGGGACGGTCGAATTCCTGCGATTTACATCGCCGGTGCGGACGAAGTATCCCGAGAATGACGTTGTGAATGCCCGTTGGTATCCAGCGTCGGCGGAAAGCCAGAAGGGCAGGCCGAAGCAGGCGATGATCGTGATGCCGCAGTGGAATGCGGATGCGTTCAGCCATAATGCGCTTTGCACGCTGTTTAATCGATCGGGAATCTCGGCGCTGCGGCTTTCGAAGCCGTATCACGATATTCGCAGGCCGGCGGAGTTAGAGAGATCGGACTACGCCGTGAGCTCAAACATTGGACGGACTGCGGCAGCTTGCCGACAGGCGGTTGTCGACATCAGGAGCTGCATCGACTGGCTGGAGTTGCAGGGGTACGAACAGTTTGGGGTGCTGGGCACGAGTCTGGGCTCCTGCTACGCGTTTATCGCCGCGGCGCATGATGCGCGGATTAAGGTCTGCGCGTTCAATCACGCGTCCACATGGTTTGGCGACGTGGTCTGGACGGGGCAGAGTACCCGGCACATTCGGACCGCGTTTGAAGAGGCGGGACTGACGCGGGAAGAGGTGAACCAGGTCTTCAAGGCCGTGAGCCCGATGGCTTACATGGAGAAGTTTGCGGCACTTCCGAAGCGGGTACTGGTCATTCACGCGACGTATGACCTGACATTCCTGCGCGAGTTCTCAATGGAGGTGCTAGCGAGCTTCAAGCGGCACGGAATCGATTTTGTCTCGAAGGTGCTGCCGTGCGGGCACTATACGACCGGAGAGACGCCGTACAAATTTCTGGACGGCTGGTATCTCGGGTGGTTCGTGCACAGGTCATTCCGTCGGCTGGCTGCCCAGAACCGGTGATGGAGTGGCGAGGTCTTCGTCGCTCGGCAGATAGCTTGGCGGGCGGACGGTGATGAGGGACGGGACCAGGATGACCCCGAGGATAACGGAAGCGATCAGTACCAGCTCTTGGCTCATGCAGATACTCTCTCCGAAGCAGAAGTGTTGATGCGACGAGTTCTATGATCCGTTAGCGTGGCATGGGCGATCTATACAACTTATGTCCGCAAGCGTTGAGAGTTAGAATCGGAAGATGCCCTTTGATTTCCAGCAAGCCCTGGCTGCCTCTGATCCCGAGGTCGCACAGCAGGTAAAGAACGAGATCTTCCGCCAGCATGAAGGCCTGGAGATGATCGCGTCAGAGAACTTCGTGAGCCGCGCCGTGCTCGAGGCGGTCGGAACGGTCTTCACCAACAAATATGCCGAGGGCTATCCGGGCAAGCGCTACTACGGCGGCTGCGAGTTCGCCGACGTCGTCGAGAGCCTGGCGCGCGACCGGGCGAAGAAGATCTTCGGCGCGGACCATGTAAACGTGCAGCCGCACTCCGGGTCGCAGGCGAACGCGGCCGCATTTATGACGCTGTTGAGCCCAGGCGATGCGATTCTCGGACTCGACCTGGCGCATGGCGGCCATCTTACCCATGGGCACAAGCTGAACTTCTCGGGCAAACTTTATCGCATTATCGGGTACAAGGTGAGGCAGGACACCGAGATGGTCGATTACGACGAGCTCGAGGAGATCGCGGTTCGCGAGAAGCCGAAGATGATCATTGGCGGCGGCAGCGCATATCCAAGGATCTTCGACTTTGCCAGGTTGCGTAACATTGCAGATAAAGTTGGAGCGTATCTCCTAGTCGACATGGCGCACTTTGCTGGACTGGTTGCGGGCGGCGCTCACCCTTCGCCGGTCCCTCACGCCCATGTAGTAACGACGACGACGCATAAAACCCTTCGCGGACCTCGTGGCGGAATGATTCTTAGCCAGGCGGAGTTCGCGGCAGGGATCGACCGCAGTGTCTTTCCCGGGCAGCAGGGCGGTCCGCTGGTGCATGTCATCGCCGGTAAGGCAGTGTCTTTCAAAGAAGCTCTTGAACCCGATTTTCCTGTGTATGCCAGGCAGGTGGTTGCTAACGCGAAGGCCCTCGCAATGGCAATTGCGGGTGAGGGATACCGCCTGATCTCGGGCGGAACGGATACGCACGTGATGCTGATCGATGTCTTTCAGAAAGGCATGCTCGGCAGCGAGGCGGAGAACGCGCTCCACGCGGCCGGTATTACGGTAAACAAGAATGCGATTCCATACGACACGAATCCGCCAATGAAGCCGAGCGGCATCCGCATCGGGACGCCTGCTTTGACCACGCGTGGAATGAAAGAACCGGAGATGAAGCTGGTTGCTGGATGGATCTCGAAGGCTCTGGAGCACCGCAATGACGAGGCGGCGCTGGCGAAGATTCGCGGCGAAGTGCTGGAACTCGCCGAGAAGTTCCCGCTGTATGGGTGGCTACAAGAGAAGTAGAGCCTGCAGAAAGCTCACTTCGAAAGGTTTGCGGTCCACGGTTCTCGCGACGGAGTATTACTCATCGAGGTCGAAGGTAAGACGATTGGTGGATTCCGCGTTGAATTCGGCGAGGCTCTTCGCCGCTCATGCTTCAAGACGTGGCATTTTGGAGATACCGACAAAAAGCTGACGTTTGTGGCTCATGCCGATGCGCAGCGTGCAAACTAAAGGAAGGAGGAGATTCTCATGATGGCTGTGATGTCCTGGGTGCTAGCTATCCCACTGTTGGGAGTGATGACCGGATTGAGGACGATGACGCCAATGGCCGTCCTCTGCTGGTTCGCGTATTTCGGATCGAGTGGAGGTCATCTGCCGCTTGATGGAACATGGGCGTTCTGGGCGGGCAAGCTCGTTACGGCCATTGTATTTACCGTGCTGGCTGTTGGTGAGTTGATCGGCGACAAACTGCCCAAGACACCAAACAGGACGGCTCCCGGCCCCCTAGTTGCGCGACTCTTCTTTGGCGGTCTCGTGGGCGGAATCGCGGCGACAGGAGCGAAGGGTTCGGCCCCCGAAGGGATACTGCTGGGAGTGCTCGGCGCGCTGGCCGGAACGTTTCTGGGCTACCAGATTCGCAGGCACCTGGTGCAATTATTGCGTCGCCCGGATTGGAATGTGGCGGTGATTGAGGATGCCTTGACCGTGTTGATCTCGCTGTATGCGATGGGTGTCGTGACTGGCTAGCGCGGGAAAGAGACGGGGCACAGCTGTCAGCGCGGCGTGCATCCAACGGTGGTGTCTCCGGGGAGGAGATCTATGGAATATCTAAATCTGGGAAAGACGGGGCTGAAGGTTTCGCGGATAACGCTGGGGTGTATGACCTATGGTGCGCCGGTGGATGTGCCAGTGCCGGGAAGCCACGCATGGGCCTTGAACGAGGCTGAAAGCCAGCCATTCCTGAAGCAGGCGCTTGATCTCGGTATCAACTTCTTCGATACGGCCAACGTGTACTCAAGAGGCACAAGTGAGGAGGTGGTGGGCCGCTTCCTGAAAGCGAACGTGCGCCGCGAAGCGGTGGTGATCGCGACGAAGGTGCATGGGGTGATGCGCGAGGAGCCGAACGGGAACGGGCTATCGCGAAAGGCGATTCTGCACGAACTCGATGAGAGCCTGCGGCGGCTGCAGACGGACTACGTCGATCTTTACCAGACACATCGCTGGGACTATGAGACGCCGATTGAGGAGACGCTGGAAGCTCTTCATGACGCCGTAAAGGCAGGCAAGGTGCGGTACATCGGCGCGTCATCCATGTACGCGTGGCAGTTCACCAAGGCGCTTTATCTGGCCGACTTGAAGGGCTGGACACGTTTTGTGTCGATGCAGAACCACTACAACCTGCTCTATCGAGAAGAAGAGCGGGAGATGATGGATGTCTGCTCGGCGGAGGGTATTGGCGTCATTCCGTGGAGCCCGCTGGCGCGGGGCAGGCTCGCCCGGCCGTGGAAGAGCGAATCGACGAAGCGGCTGGAGACGGACAAGTTCGGCAGTGGGATGTACGGCAAGACGGAGGAGTCAGACAAAGCAGTGGTCGACGAGCTTGAGAAGATCGCGAAAGCTCGCGGCATTCCGATGGCGCAGGTCGCGCTCGCGTGGCTGCTGAGTAAGCCAGGAGTTACGTCACCCATTGTCGGCGCGACGAAGCCGCACCATCTGGAGGATGCGGCAGCGGCACTTCATGTGAAGCTGACGGCGGAAGAGATTGCTTCGCTGGAAGCGCCTTATATCCCGCACCCGACACTTGGGTTTAGCTAGAACGATTGCTGATTGCGGATGGCGCAGAACCGGATTCTCGTAGGGGATGACAAAGAAACTGCGCGAGGCGCGGGTCTAGAGCGAAAGCGCTGTACGGATCCCTTCGACGCTGCGGAAGGCCGCGTACAAAACCGCAAGGATGATCACGGATGGGATTGTTGCGAGGGCGAAGAGAGCCACATGATCGTTGAACGACCAGAGCTTTACGTCATAGCGCTCGAAGAGTTCTTCACGGCCCACGCCCTTCGTCAGGGCCAGTGAGGCGACGGTCGCGGCAAAAAGGTTCAGAACGAAAGTGGCCGGCCGGGTGCGGGTGCGAGCAGCGTTGTAGTACTCGAGAGTCGCATACTGGGCCTCGCCCAGGTAACGATAGGCGGGCATGACTGCTGCGCCGAGCAGCGGGAGAGCGTGTGTAACAAGGTGACTCAACATTGCGGGACCCCTTTCGGACACGGTACAGGCATCGTGATAGCGCGCCTGCTTTAGCAAGGATCACTCGTCCGGGTGCGGGCGCCCATACCCACTTTGGCTCGTAGACTACGACCTTTGGGGCAGCACCCGGTCGATGGTCATCTTACTTCGGGGTTAGTAGAGGGATGCCGAGCTGCGGTTTGGGATATCAAGACCGCAAGTGTCTGAGTGGGGCAAATGGAAGACGCCCCGGATGTCGGTGAAGACAGGCTAGTTTCTAGCCCCGGGGCGACAGTCTGCAGACGGCCCGTAAGCCGAATTCTGTTTTAGACGATCATTCCTCTACGCGACGCATTACTGCGGCGCTTTAGCAACCTACCCGCAGGTTCCGGCTACCGGTTGGCTTTCGCTCGCCGATTCTCTCCGCCTGGGCGCATCGGGCCAATGCGCTTGCCGGCCGCTGGAGAGTGCAGCGCGACATCCCTGCCTATTTGGTCTTGCTCCGTGTGGGGTTTACCAAGCGTTCCTGCTTACGCAGAAACCGGTGCGCTCTTACCGCACCTTTTCACCCTTACCTTCCGCTCGCTTTCGCTCACGGCTGGCGGTTCGTTCTCTGTTGCACTGGCCGTCCAGAGGTTTTGAAACCTCCGTCCCGGACGTTATCCGGCACACTGCCCTGCGGAGTTCGGACTTTCCTCCCCCGCTCGACACCTTGCGGCGCGAACGGCAGCGATCATCCAGCCGCCTGCGTTTCCAGTGTATCGCAGCCGCTCTGGCGGGACCGCCATTTCGTTGGACGGAACGAATCTAGCTGAGGGAACGTAACCAGAAAGAAAGACTTCGCTTTGGTTTTCCCGGACTGGTACGCTCTTGTTACTGGTAAGGCCCCGAAACGGCAGAGAAGACTAGATGGAATTCAAAGAGGCTGTAAAGATCGCGCTGCAGTCGCTGTGGTCGAACAAGCTGCGGTCAGTGCTGACGCTGCTCGGCGTTGTGATCGGCGTGGCCAGTGTGATAGCGGTTGTGACGCTGGTGAACGGTGCGAATACCTACGTCGCGACGAAGTTTTCGAGCTATGGGGCGGATGTCTTCACCGTGTCCAAGATGCCGCAGTTCATTACTTCGTCAGAAGACTACGAAAAGTTTCAGAAGCGCAAGAACATCCTTTTCCCGGACTACGAGTATGTCACGGAGAACTGCAAGCGGTGCGTCGGAATCGGAGCCCAGCAGGCAACCGTCGGGAAGCTGGTGCGTGGTACGCAGTCGGTGACCGACTCCAGCATTCGCGGCTATACGTGGCAGATGCCATCGCTGCAGAACCTGAACATCATGCAGGGCCGGGGCCTGACTGAGGCCGATGAGGAACATGCGTCCCATGTAGCAATCATCGGGACGGACGTGCAGGAGCATCTGTTCGCCGGGATCGACCCGCTCGGGCAGGATTTGCGCGTGGATGGAACGCCGTATACCGTCGTTGGCATCAGCGAGAAGCAGGGCAGCACCTTTGGAGCAAGCCAGGACAACTGGGTGGCGGTGCCGTTGACCTCTTTCCAGAAGAGCTATGGAACCTCGAAGACGTTAACCATCTACGTGAAGGCGGGCGAGGCCGGACCAAGGCTCGAAGCTGCGGCGGATGAGGTGCGGGTACTCGTGCGGTCAAGCCGGCACGACGGACCCGGAGCGCCGGACTCGTTCGAGCTCGATACAAATAACACGCTGGTGGGCTTCTTCAGCACAGTCACAAAATCCTTCGGAGCGGTTGCCGGTGCGATCGCGCTGATCTCACTGGTGGTCGGCGGCATCGTCATCATGAACATCATGCTGGTCAGCGTGACGGAGCGGACACGTGAGATTGGAATTCGCAAGGCGCTTGGAGCCAGGCCGCGGGATATCCTGCTGCAGTTCTTGATCGAATCGGCGACGATGGCGCTCGTGGGCGGCGTCTTTGGGGTGCTGGGTGGCATTCTTGTGGCGCTGATCGTAACGCTTGTCGCTGGGTTCCCATCGAACGTCGCGCCCTGGAGCGTGATTGTGGGCCTTATCATGGCGACTTCGACCGGGATTTTCTTTGGAGTATATCCAGCGCGCAAGGCTGCGATGCTGGATCCGATTGTGGCGCTCAGGGCGGACTGAGAGAGACATTGTCAGTCTCCACTGTCCAACGTCAGTAGGACGGACATCTGAGCATGGAGGATTTATGCGGATCAGCGGGATCAACGAGACAGTAAAAATGGCGCTCGACACTCTGCGAACCAACAAGCTGCGGAGCGGTTTGACGATCCTGGGTATCGTGATCGGCGTAATGACGGTAATCATCATCTCGTCTGTCGTGACGGGCCTGAATAACAGCGTGTCGGACCTTGTTCAGTCGCTCGGGTCAAACGTGTTGTTTGTGTTTCGCTTTCCGGTGTTTGGACAGCGGCCCACGACAGAGATGCTGACTCGCAAGCAGATGACTTATGACGATGCGGTGGCAATGCGAGACCTGCCACACGTCGTCGCGGTCTCGCCTACGCTGCAATATACCGACAACACAGCCCCGGGACGGGGCGGATCGACGGCGATCAAAGCCGGCACTAAAAAGATGCAGAACACGATTCTCGAAGGGGATGTACCGGACGTGACACGGGTGAGCGAACTCGACATGCGTGAGGGACGCTTCTTCACGGATAACGACCAGGAACGAGCCGCGAATGTGACTGTGTTGGGAGCGGATACGGCAGATGAGTTGTTCGAAGGACAAAGCGCACTTGGAAAAGAAGTCGAGGTAAGCGGCATCCTCTTCACCGTCGTGGGGGTCCTTGAGAAACAGAAGCAGGCATTTGGTGGAGGAAAGAATCCGCAGGACAACAAAGCGTTCTTTCCGATTACAACCTTTCACCGGATTCATCCCGAACAGTTGGATTATTGGATCTCTCTGAAGTATGACGATCCGAAGAACCGGCCGCTGGTTGAGGATGAACTAACCGAACTTCTGCGGCGTCGCCGGAAGGTAGCAAACGAGGCGCCGGACAATTTTGCGATCTTCGGCACGGATTCGTTGACCCGGCTGTGGAACCAGATCACCGGCGGACTCTTCCTGCTGCTGTTCGCGCTTTCGAGCGTGGCGCTTCTTGTGGGCGGTGTCGGCGTAATGAACATCATGCTTGTCAGCGTCACAGAGCGAACGCGCGAGATCGGGATACGTAAGGCCATCGGCGCGACGAAACAGACGATTTTGACGCAGTTCACGCTTGAGGCCGTTACCCTGTGTGCCGTTGGGGGCGTGATTGGCCTCGCAATCGGTTCGGTGATTGCAGCGGGTTTGAAGTTTGTTTTGCCATCCGCTATCTCGACGGTGTGGGTTGCGGCTGCCTTCCTGAGCTCGTGCGCGATTGGCTTGATCTTCGGAATTTACCCGGCCTGGAAGGCGGCAAACCTGAACCCCATCGAGGCGCTGCGGTACGAATAACTTCCAGCTTGCGCCACGTTAGACTTAAGGGATGTTGATTGCTTCAGGTTTGCCACTGTCAGCTGTTGTCATCGAAGTATTGCTGACGGCGCTGACTCTGAGCGGACTCGCTTACATGCTGCTCGCTTTGTGGGGGGCGCGGAGCTTTGTTCTCTCCTTGAAGCAAGCTGGAGCAGGGTCCGGAACAACTCCAGACGTCACGATCCTCAAGCCTATCAAGGGTGTCGATGCACGAATGTATGCCGGGTTTTCCAGCCACTGCCGGCAGCGATATCGGGGAAATTACGAGATTCTCTTTGGGGTAACCAGTCTGGATGATCCGGCCATCGGCGAGATCGAAAGGCTACAGGTCGAATTTCCGGAGAGCGACATACGGATCGTCGAATGTCCTGAGCGGCTGGGCACCTCGGGTAAGGTGAGCAATCTAATACAGCTGTTGCGCGCGGCGAAGTACGAACATATCGTGATCAATGACAGCGACATTGAGGTCTCGCCGCTGTATCTCCAGAACGTGCTGCGTGGCTTTGCCGATCCAAAGGTGGGGTTGGTGACTGCGCCTTATGTAGGAGCGACCGATGAGAGTGCGGCGGGGGTTACGATTTGGGCGAAGCTCGAGGCGCTGGGCATTGCAACGGACTTTATGGCGGGTGTGCTGACGGCGCGAGCGCTGGAAGGCGGAATCCGGTACGGCCTGGGATCGACACTGGCAACGACAAAGACGGCGGTTGCGGCGGTCGGCGGACTTGAGCAGCTTGCGGATTCTCTCGCCGACGACTATGAGTTAGGCCATCGGATCAGCGTGGCGGGATATGGTGTCGAACTTTGCGGAGAGGTCGTCAAAACGACAGTTCCGTCATATCGCTTCAGGGGATTCTGGGACCACCAGATTCGCTGGGCGCGCACGGTGCGCGACGCACGGCAGTGGGGATATCTCGGCCTTGGAGTGACATACTGCCTGCCGTGGGCGATGATGACGGTCGTGGCAAGCGGTTTCGCGTTGTGGAGCTTTACGCTGTTCAGCCTGGTGCTACTGGCCCGCGTGAGCGTAGCGCTGAGTGTCGGTGTAGGAGTTCTGCGGGATGGGCAGGTGCTCCGCGATCTCTGGCTGCTGCCTGTGCGGGACTGCTTCGGGCTTCTGATCTGGGTGTGGAGCTTCGCCGGAGATACGGTCGTGTGGCGAGGTGAGAAGTTTAGGTTGAAGAACGGACGGATCGCCCGGATATGATTGTGATTCAGGGGTCTCATTGAATCAGGTAATGCCCACAACGAATGGCGAAGGGCCGGCGACAGAGCTGATCTTTGGCGACTGGTATCCGGCTGCCAGGACGGATATGCTGCTGGCCGGCAAGATGACTCCGACGTTGTTGCTTGGGATACCAGTGCTGCTCGGACGAAAGAACAGTGGTGAAGTCTTTGCGATGAAGGACCTCTGCCCGCATCGTGGGATTCCACTGTCTGTGGGGCGGTTCGATGGCGAGACCGTGATGTGCAAGTATCACGGCTGGCGATTTGAGCCGTGCAGCGGCCAGTGCACGACAATTCCGTCACTCACTCAGGGCGACATGCTGGAACCATCGAAGATCTTTGCGACCTCCTACCGGTGCGAGGAGCGGGACGGCTATGCGTGGGTCTATTTGCCTGCGGCCGGTACCGGACGTGCTCGAGGGGACATGCCGCATGCACCGGAGTTGCCGAAGTTTTCAGAAAAATACCGAAGCGCGCATCTTACCGCCGACCTGCCCTGCAACGTCGATCACGGGATTATCGGCTTGATGGATCCGGCGCACGGGCCGTTTGTGCACCAGGCGTGGTGGTGGCGTTCCGCGGCGAGCATTCACGAGAAGACCAAGCACTTCGAGCCGATCCCGGAGGGATTTCGCATGTCGGCGCATGCGCCTTCCGGCAACAGCGCGCCGTATAAGCTGCTGGGCGTCTATGGGGAGCCGATCACGACGACCATCGACTTCGTGCTGCCAAACCGGCGATACGAGACGATCCGCTGCGGTAAGAAGTGGTTCTCAAGCCTGACCACGATCACGCCGGTCACGCCTTCTACTTGCCGGATCGATGTGATGTCCGCGTGGAACGTCTTCTACTACGTGCCGTTTGTGACTTCCATCGCAACCTATTTTGGGGCGAGGTTTGTCGGGCAGGACCAGCAGACGATGATCGAGCAGGCGCAGGGGCTGCGTTATAACCCGGGCCTGATGCTGATCGACGACGCGGACAAGCCGGCGAAGTGGTACTTCGCTTTGAAGCAGGCGCGGTTGAAGGGAACAGGCGAGCATCCGCTGCAAGGGCCGGTGACGCTGCATTGGCGAAGCTAAAACTTTATTGCAGATGTAGAGGCTTGAAGAGCAGATCCCATTCGGGAATGAGAAACGAAGGAGAGGGTCGCTCTTACGCGAGGCCGGTGGACTCGGCTTGCTGCTGCGCGTGATAGCTGCTGCGGACGAGCGGGCCGCTCTCTACGTGGCGAAAGCCCATCGTGAGGGCTTCGTGCTTGAGGAAGGCGAACTCGTCGGGCGTGTAGTAGCGCGTCATCGGGAGATGGTCGCGGGATGGGCGGAGATACTGGCCGATGGTGAGGATGTCGACCTGCCGGTCGGCAAGGTCGCGGAAGACAGCGAGGAGTTCGTGCATCTCTTCGCCCATGCCCACGATGATGCCGGTTTTGGTGACGATGCTCTCGTTGGTCTCAGCGGCTACGGCCTTTGCATTTGCAAGAAAGGCGAGCGAACGCTCATAGCGGCCGCCAGACTTGGCGACTCGGTAGAGGCGTGGGACAGTCTCGATGTTGTGGTTCAGGATCTCGGGAGCGGCGGAGACGACGAGCCGAAGAGCGGCATCGTCTCCCTGAAAGTCCGGCGTGAGGACTTCGACGCGGCAGCCGGGAGCTTGCCTCCGAATCTCTTCGATGACGGACACAAAGGCGCGGGCTGCGCCAAGGTTGTCGTCGTCGCGGTTGACGCTGGTGATGACGGCATGGGCCAGGCCAAGCTGCGCGACGGCATAGGCCACGCGGCGCGGTTCGTCGAAGTCGATCGGTTCGGGCCTGCCCTTGGGTACGGCGCAGAAGCCACAGCGCCGGGTGCAGAGATTGCCAAGCATCATGAACGTCGCGGACTTCTGGTTCCAGCACTCGCCGATGTTCGGGCACTGCGCGCTCTCGCAGACGGTGTGAAGGTTTAGCTCGCGAGCCATCTTCTTCAGATTGTGAAAGGTCTCGCCCATGGGTGCCTTTGCCTTGAGCCATGCGGGCTTCGGAACAGGCTTTCGCGGGGTGAGATCGATTTGAATGAGCTGAGAAAGCGGCTCGATAACTGCCAGCGGCGTCATGATGTAATTGTATTACTCGCCCGCGTCGAGTTTATCGCAGCCGGTCTCGAACTTCGGGCCTCACCAGGTAGAGAAAGAAGCAGAGTGTCAGGCCGGCCATCACAAGAAGTCGACCGTCGTGAATTGCGTGCGACATGTACATGTAGCCGAGAGAGAGCAGCAGCGTCCCGGCCATGACGAGCGCCCAGCCCCAGCGTCGCAGACTGAGCAGGCCAAAGACTCCGACCGCGATCATGCTGCACATGGGCAGGACGGCGAAGCGCGCTCCGGGGCCTTTGAACTGTCCATTCAAGACGCCAACCGCACCAATGATGGCCACCGCCAACATGAACATGCAGATGCCCGCGATGCCGGGAAGCATCTGGCCTTTGGTCGCAATCTTATCTTCCGCCATACTTCGGTTCCTTCGTCTTAGAGCGTGTGCAGATAGGCAAGGACATCGCTGATATCTTCCTGGTCGAGATTGTTGCCCAGGGCGGGCATCAGGCCGCGTCCGTGGACGATGGTCGCTGTCACGCGCTCGTCTGTGGCGGCCGCTCCGCTGGGGAGTGCCGGCTTCTTGAAGACGCCAAGAAGTGCGGGGCCATGGAGCGGATCGTTTCTTCGATCGTAGTGGCAGGCTCCGCAGCGTGCCTGGAAGACTTCGTGGCCATGAGACTGCTGCGGGTTCAGATCGGCCAACGGGGTCGGTGGCGGCAGGGACTTGCAGCCCGCAAGCGCAAGGGCTGCGAAGCCGACCAGCATGATTCTGAAGAAATAGCTCACATGGCTATTCTCGCATTGTGACGCTTCAGTTTGCGGCGGCTATGGCTGCAACGATGCGGTCCATCACTTCGCGGTCGGCGCGTGTGCCGGGAGCGTGGTTGCCCGAGAGAATCGAGAAGATGACCGTGCGCCCGCTGGCGCAATCAAGGTAGCCGGAGAGGGCGCGCGCCTCGCCGAGCGTGCCAGTCTTGGCGAAGATGTGACCCTTCAGTGGAGGCTTCGTAAAACGAGATGCAAGGGAGCCGTCGACTCCCCCAAGAGGGAGCGATGCCTTGTAGGTGGCGAACCAAGGCTGAACTGATGCGAACTGTAGCAGCTTGGCAATGGCACGGGGCGTAACGAGGTCATGGCCGCTGAGACCGGAGCCGTCGTAGAAGACGAAGTCGTCCTCGTTTATGCCCGCAGCGATGAGGAAAGACCGGACGACCCGTGCGCCCTGGGCAATCGAGCCATCTGTTCCGAGCGCTGCGCCCATCTGCCGCAGAAGCAGCTCCGCATGCAGGTTCTGGCTTTCTTTGTTAGTGATCACGACATCTTCAGCGACGGTTGGAGAGATGTGCGAGGCAAGGACTTTGTCCACGGCAGCGTTCTTTGGGTCGCAAGCGATGCAGAGGCCGCGTACTCCAGCTGCGCGGCCGTGTCCGCTGCCCGAAGCGGGATTCTCAAATCCCGCGATTGTCTCCCGCGTCTCTGCGAGGAAGGCCGACTTTAGGTTGGCTGCTCGATGCGCGGGGCGCGCGGCCCCTGAGACTGCAATTCCTCTAGCTTCAAGCAAGGATTTGAAAGTAATCGCGGCGTACTGTGCAGGATCATCGATGGCAATCTCCTCCACGTCAGCCGGAGCAGCCACTGCGATTGTCCCGTAGATGCGCAGCACCTTTGAGCCGATGGAGCGCTCGATCTCGATGTGGCTGCCGGTCCTCGCCGGGCTGGTGGTCAGACCGGAGGTCTCGATAGTGTAATAGGGAACAGCGGGATCGAGGGTTACCAGTGCTGGCTCGCCGGCTTTGACGCTGGGGGTGATCGTGAGCTTGATCTGATTGTCGTTGATCGTTAACGCTGAAACCGGGGCGCCGTATCCCCAGACTGCATCGTCGATGGCCCAATCGGTTGCGTATGGCTCCCAGGGGAAGAGCGTGTCGTCGCCAATGATGTCGCCGTCGATGCGTTTGAGGCCGGAGTCGAACACGGCATCGGCCATCTCTTCGAGGTAGTGAAGCGGCGGTGTGGGCTTGCTCTGTACCGCTGGCGAAGCGTAGGGAATAGTGCGTCCGGAGAGGTTGGCGTCGCCATCGCCTTTGAGAACGAGATCTCCGGCGAGAGTGTCAGGAGCGGGAGACAGGCCTGTGGCGATCAATCGTGTGTCAAAGGTGTTCGTGCTCATTAGAGCCAGCGCGGCAGCCGTGGTGAAGAGCTTCGCGTTGCTGGCAGGTTGGAAGAAGTGTCCTTCGTTGAGGCTGAAGATGGACGAACCGTCGAGCGATGTCACTACGACGCCCCAATGAGCGCGGGAGACGGACGGTTCAGAGACGATGGCGGTGATCGTTGCCGAGAGATCGGTGGGGGCGAGAGACGGACTGGCCTGTTGCGCGTATAGCATGCCTGCGTTGATAGCCGCGACTGTCATCGCAATCAGGGCCGTCTTGATCTGCCTCAAAGAGGACGTTCGCATGGGCGAAGTCTAGCACCCGCTCGCATGGGTGCGGCCCATAAGATGGGGTATGGCCCTGGTTCCGCGCACACCCTTTGATTGGCATCTTCGTTCCCGGATTATGACGCTGGGTGCTCAGACGAAGATCATGGGCATCCTGAATGTGACGCCGGATTCGTTCTCGGACGGCGGGCAGTTTGCGTCGCGGGATGCGGCGGTGCGACGGGCGCTTACGATGCTCGACGAGGGCGCTCACCTGATTGATGTTGGCGGCGAGTCGACGCGACCGGACGCGGAGCCTCTTACGCCAAAGGAGGAGCAGGCGCGGGTACTGCCGGTGATCGAGGAGGTGCTTATGGAGCGGCCTGGAACGGTTATCTCGGTTGACACATTTCACGCTACGACCGCGAAGATCGCGGTGGAAGCTGGAGCAGAAATCGTCAACGATGTCAGCGGATTTACGTGGGATGAAGAGATGGCTGCCGTATGCGCAGAGTCGCAGTGCGGCGTGGTGCTGATGCATACACGAGGGCATCCGCGGGAGTGGAAGACCCTGCCGCCGATCCCACCGTTAGCCATCATGCCGATCGTGCTGACCGGGTTGCGCGATTCGATTCTGGCCGCACGAAAGGCTGGAGTTCGGAGCGACAGAATTGTGTTGGATCCAGGGCTCGGATTCGGCAAATCGGGGGATGAGAACTATACGATTCTGGCGCTGTTGCACCAAGTGCATCAGTTCGGGTTGCCGGTCCTGACCGGCTCTTCACGGAAGGGTTTCCTGGGCCGGACGCTGGCATCGCTGTATGGAGGTGAGCCCGCGCCTGTGAGTTGCAGGGTGAACGCGACCAATGCGGCGAATGTTGCGGCAATCCTGGCCGGAGCCCACATCGTGCGGGTACACGAAGTGGGCGCGGCGGCAGAGGCAGCGGCGATTGCGGACGCGATTCTCGACGCGGCGGCCACCATAGCCGGGAAGACCGGGCCGCACTTCAGTCCTGAGGCTTCGCGAATCCCGCAGTAGGCCGAACAATCCACTGATTCTGGTGCTATCCTAAGGCGAAGGAAATACGAAATGAACCTTGTCGCGACCGTTCAATTTTTATTGCTGGTCATCGTGGCGATCGCCGCGATCATACTTCTGTTCCGGAAAGCGCCGACACCATACTCTGACCCGCGCTTAGCTCAGTTGCCTGAGCAGCTCGCCCGCATGGATGGCCGCGCAGACACGCTGGCCTTGAGCCTGCGCGAGAGCTTGGCCGACATCCGGCGGGAGAGCGCAGACCATGCCAACTCTGCGAGGACAGCCGCCGCTGACGAATCCACAAAGCTGCGCACGGAGATCATTACTAATATTTCAAATCTGAGTGACTCTCTTAGAGGCAGCCTCGATGATTTTCGCAAAGTCAATGACACAAGTACGGGTGCACTGTCTTTAAACGTGCAGAAGCAGTTAGAGAACATCGCCCAACTCATAAGAAACTTCATTTCCGACGCCAATCGCAACCAGATCGAAGCTCGCGAGTCGCTTAACGGTAAGCTGGGCGAACTCGGCTCCGCGAACACTGGCAACCTCGAAAAGATCCGTGTCACGGTGGAAGACAGGCTTGAGAAGCTCAACGTTACCAATGCCGCGAAGCTCGAAGAAATGCGAGTTACGGTCGACGAAAAGCTGCACGCGACGCTGCAGACGCGTTTAACGGAGTCCTTCGGCCAGGTGACCGACCAGCTAAATAAGGTGCACACCGGATTAGGCGAGATGAGCAAGCTATCGGAAGGGGTAGATGGCCTAAGCCGTATTTTTACGAACGTAAAGTCGCGAGGCGGGTTTGCCGAGGTCCAGCTCGGGATGCTACTTGATCAGATGCTTGCACCAAATCAATTCATACGGAACGCTCGCGTGAAGGAAGGTAGCTTGGAAGTTGTTGAGTTCGCCGTAAGATTTCCGGGTCATAGCGGCGAAACCTTGCTGCCGATTGATGCAAAGTTTCCACGCGAGGATTGGGAACGGTTGGAGGCGGCGTACAGGGATGGTAGTCAAGAAGAGAGACAAGCGGCCGGAAAAAGCTTTGAAGCAGCAATCCGCACCGAGGGTAAGCGTATCTGTGAAAAATACATCCAACCGCCCATCACTACGCCGCACGCGATCATGTTTCTGCCCACTGAGGGGCTGTATGCCGAAGTAATGCGCCGCGATGGATTACAGGCGGAGATTCAGAATAAATGCAAAGTTACGATTGCAGGGCCCACCTCTTTATCCGCCATCCTGACCAGCTTTCAAATGGGCTTTGCGCTCATAACCTTTCAAAAGAAAGGCGATGAAGTTTGGAAAGTGCTGGAGGCGACAAAAGGAGAGTTTGAGAAGTTTGGCGACTTAATGGGGAAGATGGAGACGCAGGTGGGCACAGTGCAGAACACGATCCAGAAACTCAATACTCGAACCCGGGCGATTACGCGGACATTGCGCGATGTGACGAGTGAATCTCCTCAATCAGATTCCCTCTTAGGAATAGAAGACTTCAGTGGGATTGCGCCGTTGCTGGCTGCACAGGCAGATGAAGAATAGATAGAGCGAGGATCAAATAGCTTACGTGTGGCATGTTGCCAATGCCCGGCAAATTGACCCACGCCGCGCCGCTTTGCTTTACACTCACCTAGGCGCTCGGTATCCTTGAAGTTCGGGCTTTTGCGCAAGACGCATCCCCAATTCAGTCTCTGTAACAACTCGGAATAGGAGAAACAAATGGCAGCAGTGGATGAGAAGGTAAAGCAGATTATCGTTGAGCAGCTTCAGGTGGATGAAGCCGAAGTGACCCCCGGCGCAAGCTTCCAGGAAGACCTTGGCGCGGACTCGCTCGACGTAGTCGAATTGGTGATGCAGTTCGAAGAAGCCTTCGACATCCAGATTCCGGATGAAGACGCCGAGAAGATCAAGACCGTGAAGGATGCTGTGGATTACATCGAAAAGAACCAGAAGGCGGCAAAGTAGCAATGCAATCGCAGCAACCGTACGTCCAGCGGCGCGTCGTTGTAACCGGCATCGGCCTAATCTGCGGCGTTGGCAAGACCTCCGCCGAGGTTTGGGAGGGTTTGTTGGCCGGTCGCAGCGGCATGGCCGAGATCAAGGCCTTCGACCTGACTGGCCATCCGGTTCGCTTCGCTGCTGAGGTAAAGGATTTCGATCCGCTTCTTTTCATCGAGAAGAAGGAATCCCGCAAGATGGGCCGCTTTATCCACCTTGCCATCGCTGCCGCGGATGAAGCGATGAAGCACTCCGGCCTGGAAGTGACGCCGGAGATATCGGACCGATTCGGAGTTCACATTGGCTCGGGCATCGGCGGTTTCGATGTAATCGAGCGTGAACATCAGAACATGATGAATGGCGGTCCACGCAAGATTTCACCGTTCTTCATTCCTGCGACGATCGTGAATTTGGCTGCGGGTCACGTCTCGATTCGTTACAAGGCACGTGGTCCGAACGAAGCTACGGCAACGGCTTGTACCTCGAGTGCGCACTCTATCGGAGATGCTTTTCGCATCATTCAGCGCGGGGACGCAGACGCGATGATCGCCGGCGGAACTGAGGCCGCAATCACGCCTATGGGTGTTGGGGGATTCGCCGCGATGAAGGCGCTCTCCACCCGGAATGACGATCCCGAACATGCCTGCAGGCCCTTCGATAAAGACCGGGATGGCTTTGTCTGCGGGGAAGGCGCGGGTATTCTCATTATGGAAGAGCTCGAATTCGCTAAGGCTCGAGGCGCGAAGATCCTCGCCGAGGTGATCGGCTATGGCATGTCGGCTGACGCCTTCCACATGACCGGGATGGCACCAGAAGGCGAAGGCTGCTTCCGGGCAATGAATGCGGCGTTGAAGGTGGCCGGCATCTCCCCGGACCTTATTGACTACGTGAATGCTCATGCCACATCGACGCCGCTGGGCGATGCGCTGGAGTCACAGGCGATTGAAAACGTCTTCGGCGAGCGTGCGAAGGACCACACCCTGCTGGTGAGTTCTACCAAGTCAATGACAGGCCACTTGCTAGGCGGTGCTGGCGGACTTGAAGCAGGGATCACGATCCTTGCAATGTTAAATCAGACGGCTCCGCCAACAATGAACATTGTGGAACTTGATCCGGCATGTCGCTTGAACTATGTTCCAAACAAGCCGCAGGCGGCGAAGATCGACTATGCTCTGTCGAACTCGTTTGGTTTCGGTGGGACGAACGGCTCGCTCGTCTTCAAGCGCTGGATGGAATAGCCGATCACCAGGCGCGGGAGAAGTTTGGGCCTGCCTTGGATTCATCGCGAAGCCGCGCATCGACACCTGCCTTCAACTCGATAAGGCGGCCAAAGAGCCAGATCAGATCCGACAGGCGGTTGAGATAGGCGAGCACTTCAGAGCTTACCTCTTCGCCATTCTCCTGCAGCCGGACAGAGGCACGTTCCGCACGTCTGCATACGGTACGGGCGATCTCATAGGCGGCGGACTCGCGGTGTGCGCCGGGAAGGGACCAGTCGGCAAGAATCCCGTCTGTCGCTTCAATTCTGTAGACGAGTGCGGTGAGGTGGTCAACATCCTCGGGCAGCATGAGTGCTTTCCCCTTTTTTGCCTCAGGCGCAGTCGCCAATGAACCGCCTACCCGGAACAGAGTCTTCTGAATTTCTTCCGTCCATCCGGCGATCTCAGTGTGAGTACAGATGCTGCGCGCGAAGCCGAGCGTGGCGTTCAGCTCGTCGACCGCACCGTATGCTTCGACACGCAGATCAGCCTTTGACACTCTTGATCCGCCGATCAGACCGGTGCTACCGGCGTCGCCTGACTTGGTCGCTATGCTCAAGATGATTCTCCCTCTCTATCCTCGCATCGGGCCGTACCGGTGGTAGAGACAAAAGACTGCCCCGTTGCGCAGGATCGCAACGGGGCAGTCGAAGTGTTATGCGTCTAGCGTAAGTTCCAGGTCTCGCCGCCGAAGGTCAGCTTCATCCCGGCGCGAAACGTAAACGGCAGGGCTGGGTAGCCGAAGGCTTCCACATAGTGCTCGCTCAGCAGGTTCTGCACGTCGATGTACGTTGAGACGTTTGGCCGCAGGTGGTAGCCGCCGGTAAGGTCGAGACGTTCGTACCCGCCATCGAGGTTACGGTTTGGCAGCAGCAGCGAGTTGCCGCCGAAGGAATCGCCATACAGGAGAAAATCGCTGTCGTCGCGCTTGCCCACAAGCGATCCGGTAAGCGAGCCGTAGAGCTTCGACTGAGCATAGTTCAAGCCAAAATAGCCCGTGTGCGGAGCACGCCGGAACGGCCTGGCACCGACCAGGGGCGTGGATCCGCCGATGTTGATGCCGGGAATGTTCGGGTTTTGCGCGCAGGTCGGATCGCAGAGCGCGTCGCTCGTAAAAGAGTGCTCTACGACAGCGTCTAGATAGGTATATCCGCCGCGAGTGAAGAAGTGATTGTTGATCTGGTACTCGGTTGTGAACTCGATCCCCTGCGCGCGAAACGCCTGCGAGTTCACCGTTGCTCCGTACATAAACTGCGGAAGCTGGGCCACAGGCACGCCCAGTTCAGCAAGCCCGCTCTGCGGGACATATTCAACTCCGTGGGTGAATTGGTTGTGGAAGTAAGTGATGCCCGCCCGCGCACGACCTCTGGCAAGCTCCTGCTCGACACCGCCATCGAAGGAGCGAGAATATTCAGCTCCGATTGGCTTGACTCCGTACTGCGCGATGAGCTGCTGCCCGTCTGTCTGCTGGGCCAGTACGGAGTAGAGCGAGGACTCCTGGTTGAGGATGCTGGTCTCCTTGATGCCCTTGCCAAAGCTGCCATGGAGCTTGGTCCCGCTGAGAAAGCGTGAGGACGAGGGACGAACGGCGTAGTATGCCAGCGAAGCGCGTGGCGTAGCGGCAAATCCGTACAAGCCGTTGTTCTCGAGACCACTGCCGATCGTGTAGTAAACGCGGTTCTTTACATCGCCGGAGACCTGCGTCGTGTAGCTGTAGTTGCCTTGCGAGATGGCGGTTGCGGGCGGGAAGGCAACGTAAAGATCAGTGCCGCGTTCTGCCTCGTACCGGAAGGCACCCAGCGCGACGACGTGTGGGTTGAAGCGGTAATCGGTCTGCGCGTAGACGAAGTCGCGGTTGGTCACGAGGTCGGTCTCGCCCGGATAGGAGAAGGCATACTGGAAGGTCGCCTGTCCGGTCGCGCTGTAGCCATTTGCTCCTGAGATGGTCATGACATTGCCAAGATAGTTTCCTGACCCGGAGGGGTCGGGAATGCCTGTGTAGTTGTACTCGTAAATCTGCGAGCGCAGCCGCAGACCGCCGTAGCGGAGCTGGTTGTGCCACTTGTCGCTGGCCTGGTTGTTCCAGGTTCCGCTATACTCCGTATCCTGCTCCTTGCGGGCGGCGTCGTCCGCGATGCCATAGAGCAGGAATGCATTCGGCTGGCCGCCGTTCTCGGCGAGGTGCCGGACGGTAAAGCGAAGATCGTTCGTTGCATCCGGCTGCCAGCCGAAGTTACCGGCATAGGTGCCATTATGAAATTGATCGTTGGGCAGGTTGTTGCGCGTGTCCATACGCGCAAATGCAGAGTAATAGTCAAAGCGCTTGTAGGCACCCCCGGCAGAGACCTCATTGCGATACGTCCCGAAGTTTCCCGCGCCCCCATCGTAGGTCAAGAGCGGCAGCGGAGTGTGGCCGCGCGCTGTAGATAGATTCAGGACGCCCGCAAGCGCATCCGAGCCGTAGAGCGCGCTGTTCGGCTCCCGCAGCAGTTCCATCGAGCCGATGCCAACGGTCGCGTAGTTCGCGAACTCGACCGCGCCGCCGACATCGTTTACGGCCACTCCATCGACAAGCACCTTGGTCGAGTTGCTATTACCGCCCCGTACAAAGAGCGATGTTGTCCCGCCGATCTGCCCGGACTCAGTGATCTGGACGCCCGGCGTAACGCGAAGAGCATCCTGCACCTGCGCCTGGTTGCGATAGTCGTCGGGGGTGAGGACGGTGACGGGAACGCCGGTCTGCGCCTCTGGAGTTGGCGTGCCCAGAGCGGTCACTGTGACCTGTTCGGTATGGGTGTGGGTCGCGAGCGTAAGGTTCTGCTCTGTGGCGCCGCTCTGACCCACGAAGACGGATGGGGAAGTCGTACGCTCGAAGGTACTTGCAAATGCGCGGATGCGATAGCGACCGGACACGTCGATGTGAAATGTATAGCTGCCGGAAGCGTCGGACGCAGCAGTTTGCAGCACGCCGGAGGTCTCGCCGAGCAGTTCAACCTTGGCATTTGCGACCACAGCGCCGAGCGGATCGGTGATGGCTCCGCGCAAAACGCTATGCTCAGCGGCAAGGGCTGCGGTTGTAAGTACGGGCAGAAGGATGGTATGGAAGACGAGACGAAGCGGCGTCCGCGCAAGACGGATGAGTGACAGCATGATTCCCCCTCGGGAGTATGCAGCAAGGCCGGTCTCCTGACTTGCGCTTCAACGAATCGGAACTGCCTTCCCAGGAGGACATCTCCCAGTGGCATCGAACGTTCCGGTCCTCAGCGCTTACAGTTACGGGGTAGTGGCGGACTTGCACCGCCTTCCCGACACCTTGCTGGTTCTTGTAATGACTGCGTGGCGGTTTGAGAAGCGGCGAGCTTCCAGGATGCCTTCAGAGAAGATTGCAGAAGGGCGATGCAGCGGCATGAGCGCTGGAGGGCGGACGAGGTCAAGGCCAGCGGACTCGCCCTTGCTCTCTCAAAGCCGACCGTGCCAATGGCGGCGAACTTACTGTGCTCTATGGACAACGGATGGTCAACGATAGCCTGCGCTGGAGGGCGAGTCAACGAACCGGCAGATTCAGCGCGGGTCTACGAGTCCCATCGCAATCATGTCGAGCGCGGTGATGCTGGGCAGAAAGAAGTAGTCTCCGCCCCGCAACTCAACGAAGTTGGGAAGACTTCTGCAGATGAAGGGCGGATTGCTGGCGGTTTCATCGCCTTGTACAACGAATTTACCGTGTTCATGGTGGCTGCCGATCAGAGGGTCCTGGTCGTTCCCGAGATGCGAATCGTTGCCGTAGGAGACCCACTGCTGTTGGACAAATTCAAACTGGCGCGAGATGCACGCATTAAGGGCCATGAAAATAGTGCCGCGATCTTCGTCTGACACCGGCGCACCTTCAGGAACAAAACTGCCGTAGGGAAGCCCACGACGCGTGATGCGTCGCCGATTGACTAACCCGCCGTTGAATCCGAAGGAGTCGCGGGGATTAACACGGCGAAGATGAGCCCCGATCGGGCACCGGCTGCCTGAAGAGTCATCTGAATAGACGAAGTTGGTGTTCTGCTTAGGATCCCTTGCTATCGAGGGGTCGGGGCGGTCAGGAGAGAGTTCGAGCGGCGTGCCATCCTGCCACCGACCCACGAACTTTGCCGCAAGCTTCTCCCTTCCTCCCGCATAGTTCCCGGCGTGCTGATCCAGATAGGCGCGGAAGGCGCCGACGTTCTGGCGTAGCTTGCGGTAAACCATAAATGTGCCGTTGGCCGCGAAGATGTGAGGCAACGGCGCGACAGGCAGTTCGCCTGCTTCGTCCGCGTAGCCGAGAAGGAGTTCGCCGGTCGCGAGTTGCGCCCAGGTTCCTTGCTTTGTCAGTTTGCCTTGGCCGAGTTGGGAGCAGCGTTCGAGACCAAGATAATCTGGATTGCCAAAGCCGTCCGTAAAGCCAAAATGCTCCTTCGCAGTGAGTTCGCCGTCAACAATGATCTGTGCGGCGTCTTGCTGGCCTAGAATGATTGCTACCGCCGTCTCTTCAATTAGGGCGAGCACGTCTCGGTGCAAGTTGTCCAGCGCGGCCTTTGACTGGCCGTTTAGAGCAAGCCAGGCGTGGACTTCGCCTTCCCGCCAGACTGCGTCCCAATTGCCGGGGGAGTTTGGGCCGACGTCGCCAAGGATTTCAGCACGCGCCTTCATGCCTTCCTGGAACTCGACCGGAAAGCTCAGCAGCGTGGCAGTTGGGAGATCAAGTGCTTTGAGGCCGCGATGCGTGAAAGCGAGGTTCAAGGTCGAGACAGGCTTGCCGTTCTCCCACTTTTGTCCCGTCGTAATCTGGGGAAGAAGCCCGGCGATCAGCTTCTGGGTTGGAGTCTGCGTCGGGTTGGAGCCTGGGATCGGAACGGCCGAGGCAAACCGTAGGAAAAGATAGCGGGCGACTGGAAGGTTATACCCACGCAGGGTGAAACCTTGGATGTCGGTTGCATTCAACTTACTCATTCCGGCCACCCGTTTTAATCTCCCTGCGTTGCTCCATAGCCGCGGGTTTTGGCGTGGCTGCGGCCTTGAGGCTTGCCGCGAACTTGAGGAAGTCGCGCTGAAGGTGTTCGGGATCAGCACCCTGATGCGTCCCGATAAAGTCAGCGACCGCGCGCTGGGTCTGGAGCGCCTTCAGGCTCTCGGTACGTGTCTTATCGTTGACTGCGGCGAAGTAGAACGTCGTCTCGATCTGGCAGGACTTCATATAACTGATGAATGCGGCACGATTGGCAGTACCCGGATAGCCGGCACAGTGCTGCCAAATCGCGTCGATCTCGACCCGTGCGGCACCGGCGAGCGCGGTCAGGTAGGCATCCAGTTCGCCATCGAAGTTCGCCTCCCAGACGAGGTACTTGAACTTCAAATGCTCTTCGCAGGAGGGCATGCCGACGTAGATCACGTCATCCATGACCGCCAGACGGGTGAGATGGGTAAACGGCGCGCGCGCAAACGGGCTGGCGTGGTCCGTTGCGAGCGTGGCGAGGTACTCCCGAATCTGGAGATCGTGCGAGGGCGTAGCGCTCTCATCGTCGAGGATCGGCGAGAGGATCGTAAGCCCGTATAAGCTTCCACTCTTGTTTGGCATAAGCGTCTAGGTTCCGATGGGCGCCTCGCCGGTGTCACCCAGGCTTGACTGGACCTGCAACACGAAGCGCAGATAGGCGGCGGCGAACTGCTCGGGTGTGCAGGTTGAGGCCTGGCCATCAAGCGCATCAAAATTCGTTTGCACGATGTGGGCGGCCTTAAGATCGTTGGCGGCGGCGTGCGGATACGCGGTGTAGTAGTAATCAGTGTCGAACTGAACACGCTGGATATAGTCCTTGAACGGCGTAACGGGGACGGAGCCGGGATACTTTTCGCTCCAGCGCCAGATCTTATTCAGACCGTCGCTGAGCACGGCAGAAAATGCGTCGATGTACTGGTTCCAGGTGCCGTTGAAGTTGGAGAAGAAGAGGAGATAGTCGTACTGTAACTCCTCAGCGGGCTGGGAACTGTCCGGACGTGGAAAGCTCTTGCGGGGCACGATCACCCAGCGCGCGAACTCGATAAAGGACAGGTTGACCAGGTCTTGCTGGAGCGTTTTCACATGGCCGAGGATGAAGAAAGTAAGCCGCAGGATCCATGTCTTCCACGGCTTCATGGGCGTGATCACGTTCATCGCATAGACTTTGCCGTTGATATTGCTCATGCCGCTCCGATGCGTCGCTGGGATAGATCTTGAAGCCGAGGGCCCGGGGGGAACGACAGAATGTTCAGAGCAGCAAAGTTTCGTTCCGGTCAGAGTTGACCTGGAGTACGGGGACGGCAGAATAATAGCATCCTGCTCTATTCATCCTGTAAGTGATTGTGGTGCGTGCCTCGGGAACGTATCCCTCTCAGTGCGATATATTTAATCTAGCGTGCTCCTTGCCCATTCAAAATCGCATCGCCAGGCACCTTGGAGACTCATTCTCGGGCTGCTGTGCCTTGCGCTGGTGGTCTTCGGCAGCACGGTCCAGGTTGCGCATAACCATCCAGGCGGCGACATCTCGCACGCCGACTGCTCCCTCTGCGTCACGGCACATGTGGTGGCGCAGATCGTCAGCAATCCCGTTCCGATTCCCGCGGCCCTGGTTATTGCCGCAGTAGAGGAATCTCTTCCGGAGCCTCGCCCGGCTACGTTTTGCGTCTTTGCTCTCTTCACCCGTCCCCCGCCTGCGACTTTGGACTTCGCCTAAGCAAGGCTGAAGGTTGAGCCCCGCCGCTCGACTATCCAAATCACAGGACCATCAAAAAGGAACATTCGGGAGTAGTGCATGTACACGTCTGTTCGACGCGTCGCATTGGCAGCATTTGTCATCTTCTTTTCGCTTTTCACGCTTCACCGATCCAGCGCACAGTCGGCCGGCAGTTCTGGTTCGGTCACAGGCATTGTGACTGATTCAACCGGGGCCGTCGTTCCGGGCGCAAGTATTTCGATCGTGAACGCAGTCAGCGGGCTTAGCCGCAAAGCCGTTTCGGACTCTGCGGGACGATATCAGCTTACGAACATCCCGCTTAACCCCTATCACCTGAGCGTATCGCTGGACGGCTTTGCACCCTTTTCGCAGGATGTTATCGTTCGCTCCCTGGTGCCGACGGTCGCGAACCTCATGCTGCAGATTGGCACGTCTTCGACAGTGGTGAACGTCGATGCGGGCGACCTGCTGGAGGGCGATTCTACGATGCATACAGATATCGACCGCGATCTCTTCAACAAACTGCCGCTTGAGAGCGCGTCTTCATCGCTCAGCTCCCTGGTCACGCTGGCTTCTCCCGGAGTGGCAGCCGACTCGAACGGGCTCTTCCATGGGCTTGGCGATCATGCCTCGAACTCCTTCAATATCGATGGCCAGTCGATTACGGACCAGCAGAGCAAAGTTTTCTCGAATCAACTGCCGTCGAACTCCGTTCAATCCCTGGAAGTGATTTCGGGGGCGCCACCTGCAGAATATGGCGGGAAGACGAGCCTGGTGATCCAGGTCACGACGCGCTCGGGACTTGGAGTGCATAAGCCAACTGGCAGCGTTACTTCTTCTTATGGAGCCTTCGGCTCAGCAACTGGAGCGGTTGATCTGAGCTATGGCGGCGACAAGTGGGGCAACTTCGTCGAGCTTGACGGACTGAACACAGGCCGGTTTCTCGATCCAGCCGAGTTCGCCGTCTTTCACGACAAGGGCAACGAGATCAACTTCTTTGACCGTATCGATCGCCAGCTTACGACGAAAGACTCCGTTAGGCTGAATGTCAACGTCAGCCGATCCTGGTTCCAGAACCCAAATTCCTACGACAATCTGAATGTGCAAAACGTCGTCAGCGGCGGGGTCTCCGACAGTCCGGTCTTCGCGGCTTTAGGCGACACCGACCAGCGATCAAAGATCGTGACCTTCAATATTGCGCCGACTTACACAAGGATCACCAGCGCGAACTCGGTTTTTACCTTTGGCCCGTTCGTTAGGAAAGACACTTACAACTACTATCCGAGCAGCAATCCGCTTGCGGATCTCGGGCCGATTCAGAATGAGTCAATTGGACAAGCCCGCACGCTGACAAACGCGGGGGTCCATACCGACCTTTCCTACGTGAAGGGTGTCAATAACATAAAAATCGGAGCTCTCTACGAGCACACCTTTCTTCGTGAGAATGACAGCCTGGGCATTGTGAACTCAACCGTCAACTCGCCCTGCACTGACGCCAACGGCAATCCTCTTCCCGGCTACGCTGCTCCGGTACAGTGCATTGGCGCGGCCACTCAAAATGCTAATTTCAATCCCGTATTAGCGCCCTATGACCTTACCCGGGGCGGAGCAATCTTCAACTACGACGGCCACGCGGACATCAAGGAACTTGCGCTTTATGTGCAGGACCAGATTAAGGCCGGCAACTGGCTGTTCAACTTGGGCATTCGCGGCGACCTCTACAACGGCTTGACCAAAGCGAGCCAGGCGGAGCCGAGGCTCGGCGCCGCCTACACCGTGAAACGCACGAATAGCGTGCTGCGCGTCTCGTATGCGCGGACGCTTGAGTCGCCATTCAACGAAAACCTTGTTCTTTCAAGCCAGGGTTGCGAGAACGCGGTACTGTCACCTCTTCTGCTCTGCACCCCTGGAGTGTCTGGAACCCTGCAGCCGGGCTTCCGCAACGAGTTCCACGCCGGTCTACAACAGGCATTTGGCAAGAGCTTTGTCTTCAGTGGCGACTACATCTGGAAATACACGCATAACGCGTTCGACTTCAGCACCTTGGGCAATACGCCGATTACGTTTCCGATCGACTGGCACAACTCGAAGATCCCGGGCTTTGCGCTGCGAGCAGACGTCCCGAACTTCCACAACGTTTCGGCGTTTGTGGTGATGTCTTCTGTAGCCGCGCGGTTCTTTCCGCCACAGGTGGCCGGTGCTGGAGCGACCGTGGGCCATACGGGACTTCCGTTCCGGATCGACCACGACGAGCGCTTCAACCAGACAACACACGTTCAATACCAGGCACCGTTCAAGATCAAGAACTTCGCCGCACCGTGGGTGGGGATCAATTGGCGATTCGACAGCGGCCTTACTGCCGGATCAGTGCCGTGCTTCAATCCGGCGGGGGCTAACAGTCCTTGCGGCGGAACAATCCTGAACGGTCAGAATTACATTAATCTGAGCGGTCTGACCGCTGACGAGCAGTTTCAGGCAGGTTTGACCTGCAACGGTGTGAAGGCGACTCCGACATCGGCGTTGCCGGGTCTTTGTCTCGCCAACCAGCTTACTTCGCAGCTGGTAAAGATCCCGGCACCTAACACCGAGGACGACGACAAGAATCCGCCCCGCATCGCTCCGCGCGATTTGTTCGACGCATCGCTCGGCCAGGATGACCTCTTCCATGGCGATCGTTACAAGTGGAGCCTTCGTCTGACGGCCGTCAATTTCACGAACAAGTACGCGTTGTATAACTTCCTCTCGACCTTCAGCGGAACGCATTACGTCACACCCCGTGCGCTGACAGCGGAGGTAGGCTTTCACTTCTAGCAATTTGGCTGTTCCCGGCCGTGCCGGGCCTGGTAAGCAGGCCCGGTAAGCAGGATCCGATCCAGAACAAAGCTGCTAAGTAATGACAAGCAATTCCGCGGCAAGTTGAATCTGATTTCGGCCGTTCGTCTTTGCACGATACATGGCGTCGTCGGCAGCCTTTATCAAGTCTTTCGGGCTGATCTCCATAGTAGCAATTACGGTTGCGCAACCCAGACTGACCGTCACCGAACCGTACGGGCTCCCCGTATGCGGGATAGCGCAGGCTGCGACGGCCGTGAGTACCTTCTGGGACATCTTTTCTGCACCCGAAGCCGGTGTATTTGGAAGAATAATTACGAACTCTTCTCCACCATATCGAGCGAGCATATCCGGCGGCCGCCGCAGGCTTGCCTGGATCGCATTGGCGATCATCTGCAGGCAGGAGTCACCGGCGAGGTGTCCGTAGAGATCGTTGTAGCGCTTAAAGTGATCGACGTCGATCAGCAGGAGGGATAGCGATGTACCGTCGCGGAGCGCGCGCATCCACTCGCGATTGAGAGTTTCGTCCATCAGGCGCCGGTTAGCTACGCCTGTAAGACCATCGACCAGAGCCAACTGTTCTACAGTATGGAAGGCATCCTGTAGCTTGTCCTCAGCGATCTTCCGCTCCGAGATATCGCGCAGGATGTAAACGAAACCAGCGGGGGCGCTCGTCGCGGCGTCACGGAACAGGCGAATATTTGACTCGAGCCAAAGATAGGTTCCGTCTCTCTTCCTGCAACGGTAGGACAAGGCGCCGGTCTCCTTACCTTCCCGGCAATCGCGAAGCAGCTTCGCGATCTTAGCGAGGTCCTCCGGGTGGGTAATCGTCTCATAGTCATTGTTGAGCAGTTCGTCTTGTGACCAGCCGAGGAGCTCAGTTGCTGCGGGCGAGACGTACTTGCGCTCGCCATCCAGACCGGCCAGGACGATTACATCGCGCGAGGCCTCCGCAAGCAGTCGAAACCGGGTCTCGCTGGCCTCGAGACTTAGCTGTGAGCGTGTGTTCTTCGCCATCGCAACTTCGGTGAGGTAGAGAGCCAGCATGGTCGTGACGATAAAGATCTGAAACATCAGGATCTTCGTCGAGATGGTTCCGTTTATCGCAAATGCCAGCGGCCCATGGCCGGATACGGTCGCAAACCCGCCGATAAAAGTGACGAGCAGGAGACCGAGCGCCGAACCTGTGAAACCCACCCGCGCGCCAAGCAAGATCAGGAAGAGTAAGACCACCCAGACGAGCGGAGTCGAAGCGAAGTAGAAGACAAACGCCGATACAACGACAAGAAGCAGGATAAGGCTTGTTGTCTCCAGTGCTGAACGTGGCGAGAATTGCCGGCGATGATGAAAGGAGAGGTAAAGCGGCGTGATCGTCGCGACACCCAGGATGTCGGCAGCAAACCAGAACTGAAAGGAATGAAGGAAGGATGTTCCATGCCAGACCTGAAGTCCAATGACGGATAGCAACGAGGCCACAAACGGAGCAAACAAGACCCCATAGCCCAGGAAACTCTTGAGTTGCGGGGGCTCGGTGAGGTCTGGACTCGGAGAGATCGCTTTTTCCATAAGCGCCGACCCAATGATGACCTCGATCATATTGCAGAGGCTGAAATAGATCGAGATACCCAAAGGGCTTCGGAGCCCAATATTCACTCCGAAGTCGACAAGAGCACCTAATGCGAGCAAGGTGGGCCATTGCTTGCGTGGAGCACAGAGCAGAACGCCCATCAGAAAGCCGTTGGACAGCCAGATGACCGAGACGCCGTGCTGAGCTTCACTTCTGGCGTTCAGCACAGAAGAGGTAAAGGACAGGAAGACCAGGGCGAGACCAACCTTCAAAAGCCGCATGAAAGGCGGTATGCGTGTTCGGCTCGATACGCCTCCAGCGGGATTTCGGGTCACGATCGCTCCTGATTGTTCACTAGTATAGAGAAAGAAATTCCTCCACAAACAAGGGAAAATTGCCACGAATGGGGGAGTAATGCGCCGTAAGGAGTAATTGGGAATTCAGCACGTCGGCCTTTCCCCCAGGAAGGCTGTCGGCCTTACGGTACAAACCCATACCTCGAAGACGCCGGATCTGTGACGTAGAAGTCGCCTAAACGAAGATTCACCAGCGAAAGTACACTATGGTTACGCCTCAAACAAAAGACAGTGTCTATGCAGCTTCCTCGTCTGCGAACTCGACCTGCAAGGGAGACTCCCCATGGCCTCACAGAAGTTTCTTGACATTCCCCTTGCCGCACAGCGCGACAGGGCATCCTTCGAAGTCATGCGTGTGTTTATCGCCGAACAAGGACAGCACGTCTCTATCCAGAGTGGCGCCTGGGAAGACCCATTTGCCTGGGGAATCGTCCTCGCGGACCTCGCCCGTCACATCGCTTTAGCGCACCAGATGCAAAACGCGAAGATCGACCCTGAGGCATTTCTCGGACGTCTGCTAGAGGGCTTCCAGGCGGAAATCGACAACCCGACCGACGAACCAGAAGGCGAAATCACGCAATAGGCTCTAAAGCTCGATCGTTGAGAAGCTCAAGATCGATGCGGCTTCAGCAGCATGGGCGCCGTCTGTTATCTGCAGCGCACCGGCTATAAAGCCGCTGTCGAGTTGGAGGATCCTCATGCTTCGCGCCGCGAAAACCCTCGCTGTCTTCTTCCTTGTCGTCACTATCGTCGCTCCCTCCCAGATCAGATTCAGCACCCCTAAAAAGAGCTCGGCTGACGTGGGGGTAAACACCGTTCAGGCGCCTGTCCCTACACCTCTGCTCAGTGGTAAAAAGGCATTTATCTCTTATGAGCTGGGTGACGTCACGGCCTTTCCCGACGCCTACAGCGGAGGCCCGGAACGCGCTTACGGCGAATTCTACGCGGCTATGAAGACGTGGGCTCGATACACGCTGGTCGCTGATCCAAAAGATGCCGACGTAGTCTTCGCCGTCCGCTTTGTGGATCCGCCCGATACGGTTCCGCAAATCCGCATTGGCGTCACTGACGCAGCCACACATGTGGTCTTATGGGGGTTCGTCGAGCAGGTCGACTTCAAATTTCGCAAGAAGAATCGCGATGCGGCCTTTACGGATTCGGTCAAACTCCTTGTCACTGACATAGCGACACTTGTCGGTCAGAGCACCACTCCCGGACCCACGGGGTCTCAGTGATCAAACAGAAGAGCCGGATCGCTGTGTGAGCAATCCGGCTCTTCTTGTGACAACAATCGACTAAGCAAGCACGGGAATTCTGATCTGTTCCCCAATCTTGACCTTGTTCGCGTCGGCTAGATTGTTTGCCTTCGCGATCGCTTCGTACTTATTGGGATTGCCGTAGAACAGTCGGCTGACCTTGCTCAGGTTATCGCCAGGCTGAATGGTGTAGTCTCCTTCGACGCCGCCGGTGTTCGTGATCTCGTGCTTCAAATCCGTGTATTGCGGGTCAACTTTCTTGATCTGATCCCAAACACGATTGAGTACGACTTCAGAAGGAACCTGCGCGACGAGATGGTACTGCTCCCCGACGAGTTCCGAACCTACGAATTTCGCGCCGTATGGCTCGAATTCCTTGATCGTGTCCACCACTGGGGCATACTTCTGCTGAAGCGCCTGAAAGTCAGCCATTGAAATTCTCCTGTAGTCTCTTGCTTGTTAGAGGAATCGTCCTAGGATCTGTGAGGTTACACCGCCGAATCCACTTTGTGGAGGTGCGGTCCGCCCACCCTCAGTGAAATGGGAGATCACCATTGGTAAAATTGTCGCCATCGCAATCTCCGCGACTTGTGGCGAAACGCCTGCCTTTTCGGCGACGCGCTCCACAAGGCCGCTGCCGGCAAGTCCTTGGTGCATCTGATCAGGCGTCGCCATGGGCTGCGATCCGTTTGCCCAGCCCTGCACCTGGTCGCCCATTCCATTGTTTCTGAAGTGATCGAGTACGCCTGCCAGGCCGCCAGGGTGTTCCTCGAGTGCCTGCATCAAACCGCCGGTCACCTGTGCGTTCGCACCAGCACTTTGCTCTCTTCCCTGCTGACCGGCAATACCGTCGTGGGCCATTCCTTCGATTGAATCCAGCAGTCCCATCCTGCACCTCCTCCGCTACGATGCCGCATGCCGCGAAGGAGGTGCTAGGAGCAGAAACATTCGTGCGACGCCGATCAGTGCCCGTGATACTCCTGAAAGAGTTCTGGAAACTGCACTTTGAGCGCTGCCATCTTCGGCACATCGCACACCTGAATATAAGGATTGTTGGGGTTCTTGTCCGCGTAGTCCTGGTGATACTCCTCGCCGTTGTAAAACGCCTTCAGCGGGACGATCTGGGTAACAATCTTAGCTGGGAAGACGTGCGCGGCATCGAGTTGCGCAACATAGTCTTCGGCAATCCGCCGCTGCTCTTCATTCGTGTAGAAGATGGCAGACCTGTAGGAGGTTCCCACGTCCGGGCCCTGCCGGTTGAGTTGCGTCGGATCGTGAACGACGCTGAAGAAGATGCGCAGGATTGTCCCATAACTCAACTTCGATGGGTCGAAATGTATCTCCAGCGATTCAGCATGACCCGTGTTTTCGCCGGATACCTGATCATACGTAGCCGTGCTGGCCGACCCGCCCGCGTAGCCCGCAGTGGTATGCTCTACGCCTTTTACCCGGTTATACACCGATTGCACACCCCAAAAGCACCCGCCAGCCAGTACGGCCGTTTCATTGTGTCCCGTCGTATGTCTTTCATCCATGTTGGGGGCCGGAATCGGCTGCCTGCGCGTTGCCTGTCCAATTGCCATCTGTCTCACTCCCAGAAAAACCGCGCCGACGATTACAGCGCCAATCAACAATTTGATTCCACTCGCGACCATACGTTTCACCTGACCCTCGCAAAGCATTCGACATACTTTAGACGCAACAGGTTACGCCCAGATTCCCGCCGCCTCCCGTGAAGCTAGCCTCGCGACCCCTGAGAGTGGAAGACCTGCACCTATGCTGTGCGTTTGTCCGCAATGCTGTCCGGGACGACTTGCGGTGTTCGTTTCCATGGGTCTCCGCGTCGTGTCCCATAGTTCGCAAACACATAACGCCATGGCACACACGGAATGAAGACAACCACCACCAAGCAGGCGCGGATGTCCTCCGCCGTTACACTATCGACCCCGTGCGCCAGGGAGAGAGGCAGGGCAAACCCGATGAGATAGATTGCTTTCCAAAGCAGCTCGAAGAGGAGCAGCGGAAGCATCTGCAGAGGATAGCGCAGACCCAGCCCAGCCAACGCTCCCAACCCCGCCAGCAGGCTAAAGCGCACTCCATAAGCGATAGCAAAGAAGTTGGTGTGATGGATCACCTCAGGCCAGATGAACGTTCCGAGGCCGAAAAAGAGCACAGCATAGAAGACCCGGAGCAGGTTCAGGCGAAAGACGGACACACCGTTCATAGTTCGCTCCTATGTAACTCTTCGGCGCGCTTGAAGGCGTTGGCCGCTCCAAACAGCGCTTTCTTCGTTTGGTGAGATAGTAGACCATTCAGGCCGAAGGCGCATCGCTTTTGGCGTCAAGCCCTCTTCTGCTCCAGTTCCCGCCGCCCTCGCCCTTGAATCTCGATATAGATATTCACCAGCGTCACGGCCGCAGGAGTCACTCCAGCGATGCGGCTGGCCTGTCCCAGCGTCATCGGCCTCACCCGCTCGAATGTCTGCTGCATCTCGCGCGAAAGCCCGCTCACGTTTTTGTAGTCGAACCAGGCTGGGATGCGGCGGTCCTCTGCCTTCCTCATCTTCTCAATCGACCGCCGCTGCTTGTCAAGATATCCGGCGTACTTGATCTCTGTCTCGACGGACTTCATTTCGTTCCGCACCCAGGCGGGCAGCCGCTTGCCCGTCTGCATTGGCTCGACCCACTCTCTGAAGAGATCGCCCGCACTCTCCAGCCGCGAGACAAGTGCCGGTGCGAGCTCCGAGATCTCCACCTCTGGGCGCTTCAAGAGCTGCGCGAAGCTCTGGCCGCAAATTGTCCTCGCGTCCCCATCCAACTTTTCAACCAGAACTGGCGGTAACTCCGCCTTATGTACCTGCTCTCTCTCGAGGAGCCGCTCAAATGACTGCGCCCGAGCCCGCTTCCGCTCGAACTCTGCCCAGTCTTCTTCAGAGATCAAGCCTAGTCTACGGCCATGTGGAGTGAGCCTGCGATCGGCGTTATCGATTCGCAGATGCAGCCGGAACTCTGCACGCGAAGTGAACATCCGGTAGGGCTCGTCGGTCCCCTTTGAGATCAAATCGTCGATCAGGATCCCGGTGTAAGCTTCCGTTCGGTCCAGGGTGAACGGAGCCTCACCACGTACTGCAAGTGCCGCATTGATCCCCGCCATCAATCCCTGGCATGCGGCCTCTTCATATCCACTGGTTCCGTTGATCTGGCCTGCGAGGTAGAGTCCTTCAAATCGCTTGACCTTCAGCGTCCGATCGAGTTCCGTCGGGTCGATCGCGTCGTACTCAATCGCGTACCCAGGCCGTAGCATCTCCGCCTTCTCAAGGCCCGGGATCGACCGTACCATCGCCGCCTGAACCTCCATTGGCAGGCTCGTGCTCATGCCGTTGATGTAAACCTCGTGCGTGTTCAGCCCTTCGGGTTCAAGGAAAAACTGGTGCCCCGTCTTCTCTGGAAATCGAACTACTTTGTCTTCAATCGAGGGGCAGTATCTCGGCCCAATGGCTTCAATCTGTCCCGAGTACATCGGAGACCGATGAACATTCTCGCGGATCAGCCGCAGCGTCTCATCCGTCGTTCTTGCAATGTGGCACTTGATCTGCCGCAGTGGAGGTATGCCCGTCTTTACAAAGCTGGAGCGAAAGCTGAACGGAGTCGGATCGTCATCGCCGGGCTGCTCCTGGAACCGTTCCCACTCGATCGTCCGCCCATCGAGCCGCGGCGGCGTACCCGTCTTCAACCGGCACTCCCGCAGTCCGAGCCGCTTCAGCGCCTCACCCAGCAAGACGCTTGCCGGCTCCCCGCTGCGACCCGCCGTGTACTGCTGCTCTCCGCAATGGATCAGCCCATTTAGAAACGTGCCCGTGGTGACAATCGTCGCCGTTGCAAAAACCGTCCGTCCGTCACGCAGCTTCACCCCCGCCATCTTTCGCGAGGGAACTGCGGCCTCATCTTCGGCGAAAAAGAGATCGACCACTTCCGCCTGCTTGATAAACAGGTTCCTCTGGCCTTCGAGCATCTCGCGCATCTTCACGCGGTAGAGCTGCTTGTCGCATTGAGCCCTCGGCGACCAGACAGCCGGACCTCGTGAAGTGTTCAGCAAGCGAAATTGGATGCCTGTCGCGTCGGCAATCTCGCCCATGACCCCGCCGAGCGCGTCCACCTCACGCACGAGATGCCCTTTAGCGATGCCACCAATCGCGGGGTTACAGGACATCTGCGCGATCAAGTCGAGATTCAGGGTAAAGATGGCCGTTCGCATCCCCATGCGTGCAGCTGCCATCGCGGCCTCGCAGCCGGCATGGCCTGCGCCGACCACCGCCACGTCGAAATCTTCCGTAAACGCCACAGAACCATTCTACGAGTGTTGCCTGACGGCCTGGTGGCATAATCACCCCATGCGCCTGCTCGCCGCCGCACTTCTCGCCTGGTCCGTCCTGCCTACCGTCCTCCGCGCCCAAGTTTCTACAGCTATTAATGGATCTGGCGCCCGAAAAGGCGCACCCGGCAACGGTCGAGTCGTTCCAGCTCCCGAGCCACGGCGCCCAGCTCAAGTCATTTGTTTCCATCGCCGCCGGCGCGACCGACCACTCCTACTCCGATCGTCGCATCATGCTCGAGACCTCCATCCTTAACTGGCTCGTGTCCCTCTGATCTTCATCGCAAACTAACCGGAGGGTCCCATGCACTCGAACTCTATCCTGAGCACCGTCGCATCTCTGCTTGGAGATCCAGCCACGTCTCCAGTGCAGGTTCGTCACCGCTGGTTCCTGGTTGTCTTCTTTGTCTGCGCGGCCATCGTTCTCTCGAACGTTGTTCACTATGTCCTCTTCCGTCTCATCCGTAGAAAAGAGGCCCAGACGGCAATGCTCGGCTGGGGCTTGCAGAGGCATCTTGGCCGCCCGGCGCGCGCTGTCTTCCTGCTGACCTGTCTACTCGCCGTTCTTCCATCGTTGCCAGAGCTGCCCTTCAATCTTGCCGCGATCCTGCGTCAGGGATTCATCATGGCGCTGGTTCTCGCGCTGGGATGGTTCACCGTCGGTCTCGTCTATGTCCTGCAGGACGTCACCCTTAGGCGATACGATCTCACTGCCGAAGACAACATCCAGGCGCGTCGTGTTCATACCCAATTCCAGCTGATTCGCCGCCTGCTGATTGGCTTCGTCGTCATTCTGACCGCCGGCGCCCTGCTTTGGAGTTTTGACAACCCGAAGATCTGGCACTACGGCTCGGGTCTACTCGCATCGGCTGGCGTCGCGTCGCTCATCCTGGCTACTGCCGCGAAGTCCACTGCTGCCAACGTCCTCGCTGGTCTCCAGATTGCATTTTCCGAGCCCATACGGATCGACGACGTAGTCGTCGTGCAAGGCGAGTGGGGGCGCATCGAAGAGATCACCACATCCTATGTCGTGATCAAAGTTTGGGACCTTCGCCGCCTTGTCGTGCCGCTCAGCTACTTCATCGAAAACTCCTTTCAGAACTGGTCCCGAGACTCCACCGATATCATGGGAACAGCCTTCCTCTACGTCGACTACTCGATCCCCGTGGATGCCCTCCGCCTCCAACTCAACGCAATCGTTCATCCTCATCCGGATTGGGACGGCAAGATCTGCGGCCTCCAGGTCACTAATCTCTCAGAGAAGACGATGGAGCTTCGCTGCCTGATGAGCAGCCACAACTCCAGCAAGAACTTTGACCTTCGGTGCGACGTCCGCGAGCAGATGATTGCTTTCATACAAAAGAATTATCCGGATGCTTTTCCTACTACTCGGTTTGCCGCGCTTTCGAACTCACCTGAAAGCGTTCTTCCACCGCAGCCGCAGGCCTGAGCGCAAGTAGTCACGAGGGCGTTTGGATGCTCGCTTAAGCTAGGCAGACCTAGACAACATTTCCAGAGATACACATTATGGCCTGGTCTCTGCACAGGGCAAGTGCGGAAAGAGCCGGATAGACTCAGGGATGAGGCACTATGGCATCCTTTGCACAACTTACCGCAGCTGATGGGCTGCCGTCTTCAATCCATACCGAAATTGCGATTCTCGGGGCAATGCTCCTGGATGGGGTAGCGATCTCGGACGCCACGGCAAAATTGAGGGCAGAAGACTTTTCCCTCGATTCGCACCAGCGGGTCTACCGATGCATTGTCGAACTGATGGCTGTAGGCCATGCGGTCGACTATACAACGGTGAGGGCTGATCTTGAG
>CBDAQY010000002.1:0-1456717 GCA_965199215.1 Acidobacteriaceae bacterium | reverse complement strand
AGATCTTGTCGGCTTTGTCGACAACGTGGTTATTGGTGATGATGTAGCCACGCGAGTCGACGATGAAGCCTGAACCAAGCGCACGCCGCGAGCCGCCGTCGGGGCCATCGGATCCGTCCTCTCCACCCTGACCGCCCTGGCCGTTCTGTCCGCCGAAGAAGCGATTGAAGAAGTCCTGCATGTCTCCCTGCTGCTGGGAGTTGTCGTCGGAGCCATCGCCGTTCGGATTCTGCTGCTGCGGAACGAGGGGATGGCCGCGGCGTAGACCTTTCCTGGCGGAGACGGGCTTGGCCGTCTCTTCGGTGTTGATGTTGACGACGGCAGGGCCGACTTCTTTGGCGATCTTCGAAAAGCCGGTGGAGAGCGTGATTGGATCAGGAATCGAAAGGGGGCGAGCGTCGGAGGAGTCGACGGCCTGCTGCTCCTTGCCGCTGACCCGGCCAGTAATGACCGACCCGACGAGGATGCCGGCGGAGAGGGTGCCGAGTAGAACGAATGTCGTGGTGAGACGGTGGCTGCGCAGGCGCGCGAGCAGGGGCGTCTTCTGTGTCACATGGTCCATCTGGTTATCCATCGGGGCTTCTGACCTCTTCGTCTTTCATGCGGTTCTGGGTTTGCTGATGCTTTAGATGAAGCTTAAAGGTCAAGTATAGACGGCTACTAGGGCGTTCCAAAGGGCTATTGCGTTAGACGCCGATTTCTCCTGAAAAGACCGGGAACTCCGGGCGCAATGTGCGTAGGGCTGAGAAAGTGCTGTCTTCTTGGCTGGAGACCAAAACTCAGGCAGCAACGGAGGGAGACTGGGCTGGGTTGGTGGAGCCAACCGCGGGTCCTTCGACTGCGCTGCTTGCGGTAGTGCTGCAAGCAGCTTCGCTCAGGATGACACTTTCGCGGGCGGAGGCCGGCCGACCGCATGGTTGATCCGGCTTAGTGACGGGGGCTAAGTGACCGGGGCTAAGAGCTGGTGAGCTGGGTGGCGAAGGAGTCGAGGGAAAGGCTGCGGAGGAGGTTGCGGCGCATGCCGGTGTAGACCTGGTCGAGACCACGGCTGGCCTGCTCTATCCAGCGGAACGATAGGGCGTCGGCAAGGCGGTCGAGCTCGGGGCGAAGGTCGATGTTGCGGATCAGTTCGGGGGTGCCGGCGGTGAGGAGGAGAAGGTCTTCGAGGAGAAGCGAGAGGGCGCGCAGGAGGGCGGTGGTCTTCTGCTGGCCTTCGGCACCGGCGCGGTAGGTTTCAGTCATGCGGAAGAGAGCGGTGTGGTCGGGGTCTCCGGATGCACCAGCAGCTGCGGCGTTGCGAAGGAAGATCAGGGCGTCAGCGCGGGCGGCGGTGTAGGCGGCGAGATCGAAGCCGAGTGCCTTGCCTGCGGCTCCCTGGGCAAGGCGGGCGACGAGGCTGCGCTGGGCCGGGGGGATCTCCGGGCGTCGATCGGAAAGTAAGGCATCTATCTCGTCGACAGGAAGCGCCCCGAGGCGGACGGTAGCGCATCGGGAACGAATGGTGGGGAGGAGCTCGCCGGGGTTCTCGGCAAGGATGAAGATGTGAACCGTCTCCGGTGGTTCTTCCAGCACCTTGAGTAGTGAGTTTGCGGCCTCCTTCATGAAATTCGCGGCGGTGAGAATGAAGATCTTGCGGGGCGCTTCGCTGGGGAGATAGCGGGAGCGCTGGATGAGGGTGCGAACCTGGCCGAGTTTGATGAGGAGTTGCGGCGGGTCGGGCGGGATGATGAGGACGTCGGGGTGCGGCTGGACGAGGACGCGGGTTTCTTTCTTGTCAGTCTCCCGGAGGTCTTCGCGGGCGGCGACTGCGAGCTCAACCTGCTCTTCAAGATTGGCTGCTGAGGCGATACGGGTGCAGTTCGAGCAGACGCCGCAGAAGCTGGCGAGGGACTGACCGTTGGTCCAAAGCTCGCGCGGCTGGCGCTCGCATTCGACCGCCATCGCGAGCATGAGCGCGAGGGTATACTTGCCGGCTCCGCTGGGGCCGGCAAGAATGAGCGAATGGGGAAGGCGACCTGAAGCGATGGCGGTGCGGAGGTGCTCGATGGCTGAGGCGTTGCCGAGGAAATCGTTGAACGTAGATGGGAAGGCGGCGGGAAGAGGCACAGCCTCAAGCGTACTCTAAAGCCTCGGAGCCCTGGATAGAAGGACTACTCGCCGGGAACGGTAACATCGCGGGCGATCAGCGCCTGCCATTCCATATCCGATTGCCTGCGCTTGGGGCCATCCTCGAAGGTGACCTCGTTGGCGCGACGCTCCGGAAACGCGAAGGCGCAGATGTGGTCGTGTTCCTGGACAGCGTTTGGAGAAGAAGCTTCGACCGGGGTAGGAGTGAAGGTCTTGAAGCAGGAGAGACACATCGTGTCCGCTGAGCCATCCTGCTTTAGCCGGTGGGTAGACTTTGATTTCTTCTTCATAGATGAGTCTGAGCTTAAGAGCGGACAGGAGTCAAGGCAATTCTACGTTTGTGCTATCTCATAGACCAGGTTGCGGCTAAACGCTGCAAGGCAGGTGGCGGCGGCTCTTCACCGGCTGGAGAGCTGGATTGGGTTTCCGCCGGCGTCTCTGCCGTCGCAGAGAGTCAAGGGATCACCGGCGCGCACTTTGCCGAACTTTGCGCCCCTCGCGACAAGTTGTTCGCGGAGGCTCATGGTGCCGTTTACGCGGTGAACAGGATGATGCGAGCAAGTCTCATGGCGGGCTCCGTACCTCGCGACTACGATCTGATCTCCACTTCCGCTTCGATCTCTACCGGAATGTTGAAGGGGAGTTCGGCCATGCCTACAGCGCTGCGGCTGTGCGCTCCGACCTTGGGGCCGAAGAGTTCGAGGATGAGGTCTGAAAAGCCGTTGATCACGCTGGGTTGCTGCATGAATCCTGCGGCGGAGTTGACCATGCCGAAGACGCGTGTCCATGCGGTAATGCGGTCCAGGTCGCCAAGGGTGCGCTGAAGGCTGCCAAGCATGGACAGGGCGGTGAGGCGGGCGGCAAGATACCCTCCTTCAACGGTCAGATCGTCGCCGAGCTTTCCGAGAGGATGGGCGAAGGATCCGTCGGGAGCTTGTGGGCCGTGGCCTGAGATAAGGGCGCGCGTGCCGACAATGTGGACGAAGGAGAAGGGGAGGACGACTCCGGGCGGCGCTTTCTGAGCGGGCGGAAGGCTAAGGCCGAGGGCTTGCAGGCGGTTCTCAATGTTTGGCATGATCGCTTCCTCGAAATGAGTCTATCGGCTGCGGGCAAGACGGCTTCATGAATCAGACGAAACGCAGGTCCTTCGGCTTGGTGAAGGTTGTCACGGATCGAGATATAGGTGCAGGCGTTCGCGATGGATGACGGAGGGAAGAAACGCAGGTCCTTCGACTGCGTTCGGCGCAAAGGCGCGCCGACCTTCGCTCAGGATGACACTTCTGACTCTGTGGCTGCGCAGGGAAGCTTGATCAGCGCGGTTGCAGGTGCATCATCAGCGGATCACGGGGGCGGAGAGTGATCTTAGCCTGCACTTCTGGCGGCGCCGTGCCGGCATAGCTCAGGCGCCAGTGCTGTGCGAGGGTGGCGATGGAGAAGACGCCTTCCATCCAGGCGAAAGACTCGCCGATGCACTGCCGGCTGCCGCCGCCGAAGGGGAAGTAGGTGTACTTCGGGCGGCGGGCTTTGTTCTCGGCAGAGAAGCGGTCGGGGTCGAAACGGAGCGGGTCGGGGAAGTACTCCTCGGTGCGCGCCATCATGTACTGGCTGAAGAAGAAGTGGGCCCCGGGTGGGATGTTGTATGGGCCCAGCTGTACGGGTTTGGTAGACATGCGGCCCATCGCCCATGCAGGCGGGTAGAGGCGCATGGATTCGGCGAAGACCTGTTCGGTGTACTTCAGGTTTGAGTAGTCGGCGAGCGTTGCCTGGCGGCGATTGTTGCCCGTGCCGAGCACGTCGTCGAGTTCGGCGTGGAGCTTCGCTTCCACTTCTGGGTTCTGACTGAGGAGATACCAGGTCCAGGTCAGGCCATTGGCTACGGTCTCGTACCCGGCGAGGAAGATAGTGAGGACCTCGTCGCGGACCTGGTCGTCGGACATGCCGGTGAAGTTGCCCTGGGCATCGGCCTGCTCGTCGCGCGATGAGAGCAGCATGGAGAGCAGGTCGCCCGGGTCGGGCTTGCCGGCGGCGGTGGCTTCCTTGTGTTCGCGGATGAGGCGGTCGACGACGGCGTCGAGGCGGGCCTTGGATTTGCGGAACTTCATGATGCCGGGGATAGGCAGGTTCATGAAGAGCTCGATGCGCGGAAAGGCAACGATGAAGTTGTAGAGGTCCATGATGGTGTTGACTTCGTCGTTAATGCTGCGAATGTCCTCGGTGACCTCCGTGTCGAAGAGGGTGCGGGCAACGATCTCAAGAGACAGCTCCATGCTTGCAGCGGCGATGTCGATGGGAGCCTCAGGATTGGAGCGGTTCTTCCAGCGGGCGTTCTGGGTGGCGGCGCAGGCGACGATCTGGTCGCCGTAGGCTGCGATGCGCTGGCGGTGGAAGGCGGGCGCGGCGATGCGGCGCTGGCGGATGTGGATGGGATCGTCGGAGGTGATGAGGCCCTCGCCGAGGAGGACCTTCATGCGGCGGACGGTGCGTTCTTTCACGAACGCTGGGCCCTGCGTGACGAGGATCTCCCGGATGTACTCGGGGTCGTTGACGAAGACGATGGGCGTACCGAAGAGCTTGTAGCAGGAGATGTTGCCGAAGGTGCGGTGGAGGTATTCGAAGAGCAGAATCGGGTGGCCGAGCTTCACCCAGGGCTTGAAGGCGTACCACGGCAGAGAATGCTTCAGGCCGGGCGGGAGGTTGTAGGGTTTCGTCGTTTTTGCGGCTTGCGGCTGTGGGGCGGTGTTCGCTGCACCGTCTGAAGTTCGAGACATGGGGCACCCGGTGAGGGGGGCTTGTTCAGCAGGCGATAAGGAGTCGGATTCTACGACGGGGGGAATCATGTTTTGCGGGCCGACTGTTGGATGCGTGAGGCTACGATAGCGGCGACCTTGGCTTCGATGACATGAATAGGAGCTTCGTCCACGATAGTGTAGACGCGATTGGAGTCGCGGGCGGCGATCTCTTCGTACTTGGCGTAGATGCGGCGGTAGAAGTCGTCGGGCTCGCGCTCGAAGCGGTTTTCGTCCGTGCCTTTGATATCGACGTGGCGCTGGTTGCGGTGACGGGCGCGGGCGAGGGAGGGCTCGAGGGGCGGGAGCAGGAGAATGGTGAGGTCGGGCTGAAGGTTCTCGCAGACAGCGGCATGGAGGGCGAGGATGCGATCGCTTCCGAGCTGACGACCGCCGCCCTGGTAGGCCTCGGACGAGTCGGTGTAGCGATCGCAGAGGATGATGGAGCCGGCGGCGAGGGCAGGGAGGATGATCTCGGCGATGGACTGGGCACGGTCTGCGAACATGAGCGCGAGCTCGGTGCTGGGGGCGATAGTGCCCAAAGAGGATTCGCTGCGCGAGTCGAGAACGACGGAGCGGATGCGGTCGCCGAGAGCCGTGCTGCCAGGGTTGCGAAGGGTAACGACGTGGTGGCCCTGCGTGGTGAGATAGGCAGCGAGGCGGCGGAGTTGGGTGGTCTTGCCGGAGCCGTCCAAGCCCTCGAAGGTGATGAAGAAGCCACGCGGCATGATGTGAGTTTATCGTAGCCGCCTCGCAGTGTATGCGGATGCGCGCGATGCGGTGGATGCTCCGCCCGGCCGTTCGGCTGCAAAAGGAAACGCAGGTTCCCCTTCGGGAATGACAAACAAAAGTAGAAAGCGTTCAGAGGTTGCGGCGCTCGATGATCTCGCGGGATCCTTCGCTGCGCTCAGGATGACGACCGGTAAGACGGTGGTATGGCGGTCGTCGGGTCTTTAGGGCTGCACTGAGGAGTTTGTAATCCGAAAACCGTACAATCGTTGGAACCTACTTTTGGAGCGTTGAACCCAGCATGGCCCGTATCTATCCGTTTCGCGCACTTCGTTACGACCCCTCCCGCGTCAACATGGAAGACGTGGTCACGCAGCCGTACGACAAGATCACCCCGGCGATGCAGCAGCATTATTACGACGCGAGCCCGTACAACCTGATCCGGGTGATACTGGGCAAGCATGAGCCGGCGGATACTGAGGATTCGAACGTTTACACGCGGGCGGCGGAGCACCTGAAGGCCTGGCGCAAGGAACGGGTGCTGGCGGAGGAGAAAGAGCCGGCGATCTATGGCTACTCGCAGACCTACACGGTGCCGCATACAGAGGAGGTAAGAGAGCGGCGTGGGTTCATCGCTCTGGGGCATCTGTACGACTATGCCGACAAGGTGATCTACCGGCATGAGCAGACGTTTCCGAAGCATAAGTCTGACCGGATGAGCCTGTTCAAGGCGACGCGAACATATTGTGAGCAGATTTACATGCTTTACTCCGACCCCGGGTTTACGGCGGAGAAGCTGATCTTCGGCGTGGATAAGGACGGGAAAGATACGGCGGCAGCTGATCTCTCGATCACGGACGAGTACAACGTGGTTCATCGGGTCTGGAAGCTGACTGATCCGACATTGATCAACTTGATTGTGACCGCGATGGCGAACAAGAAGCTGATCATCGCGGATGGACACCATCGCTACGAAACGAGTGTGGCTTACGCGAAGGAACGGTCGGCGCAGTTGAAGCTGCCGCTGAACCAGCCGCTGGATGAGGATGAGAAGGTAAGTTCAAGCTCGCTGCCGGTACCCGCGTTTCCAGAGGCGGCGATGATGATGACGTTCGTGAACATGGACGCTCCGGGGATCACGATTCTGCCGACCCATCGCGTGGTGCATGGGCTTGAGGGATTCAGCGGGAAGGCGTTTGCGGAGAAGGCAGCGGAGTTCTTCACCGTTACCAGGCCAGACACGATCAACATGGCGATGCTTGCCGAATCGAAGGGCGTGGCGTTTATCGCGGCGACTCAGGAGGGAGCCTTCCTGCTGCAGGCCAAGCCGGAAGCAATTGCAAAGGCGCTGACAGGGGTATCGCATCGGCAGGCCCAACTGGACGTGGTGCAGCTGCATACGGTGGTGCTCGACAAGCTGCTGGGGCTGAGCCAGGAGATGATTACGAAGCTCGGCAACGTGCGCTACATCCGCGAAGCAGATGAGGCGATCGGGCAAGTAAAAAGCGGCGAGGCGGATGTGGCTTTCCTGATCAAGCCGATAACACTGGACCAGTTGCGAGACATTTCGCTTTCCGGCGACGTGATGCCGCAGAAGTCGACGGACTTCTATCCGAAGCTGCTGAGCGGGCTGGCGATCTATGCGTTGGATTAGTGCCTTCGCGTTCCTTTGTGCGCTGGCTGCGGCATCAGTCAGCGCGCAGAGTGCGCCGACCTTCAATCGAGAGATGATCGTGATCGATCCGGCGCATGGCGGAACCGATGGCGGGGCGCGGATCAACGATCATCTTGAAGAAAAGGAGGTGACGCTGGCAATGGGAGCGAGGCTGCGGTCGCTGCTGGCGGCACGGGGGTTCACGGTTGTGTCGACGCGGCAGGATGATCTGCAATCGCGGCCTGTGGCGTTGCTGACGACCGACCAAAGGGCGGAAGCGGCGAATAAAGCACGGGCAGTCGCGTGCCTCGTACTTCATGCTTCGGCGAGTGGGAATGGGATTGCTATCGGGACGTCGACGATTGGTTCGCCGATCGCCGCGGTTTCGCAGGCGGCGCCTTCTTCCCGGAACGTGAGTGGAGCGGTGCCGTGGGACCGGGCGCAGGAGGTTTACGTTACGCAGAGCCAGGGGCTGGCCAACCAGGTTGGGACAGCTCTCGTGCGCGCGAAGGTGCCCGTGGCGGTGGGCAAAGTGGCGATGCGACCGCTCGATAACATGACGTGTCCAGCGATCTCCGTTGAGGTCAGCTCGATCCACAACGGGACGGATGTGATCCAGGTGTCCGATGAGGAGTATCAGCAGAAGGTGGCGGAGGCGATCGCCGGGGCGCTGATCTTCTGGAAGAACCAGGCGGTGCAGCCGGAGTATGTGCCACTGCCCAGACCGGGGGCCGGGAATTGAGCTTTCTCGATCGGTTCAGGCGCAAAGGCTTCGGCAAGTTCAAGCAGGAAGAGTCGCAGGGCGATGCGGCGACGGTCGCGTTTCTCCCGCGAGTGCCGTGGCGTGAGAGCGAACTGGGAAAGTTCGAGCAGGCGATCCCGCGCTATCAGAAGGTGCTGTTCTACTTGCTGCTCGCGGGCATTGTGCTGATGGCGTTCTTCCTTTTTTATGAGCGGACGCAGGCGCGCGAGAAGCTGGCGGCGCAGAGCGATGCGACTCCGCTGAGTGCGCCGGTGTCGGCGGATGCGGAGTCGTTTACGCTCGATCTCGCGAATGATGCAGATGGATCGGTGACGGCTGAGCAAAGGCAGGTTGCGCTCCCGGTAGAGGCTTCGGTGCGTGCCAGGGCATTGCTGGAGCGGCTGGTGGCGGAGTACGCGCTTCCAAAGTCTCAACACCCACTGGCGAGTGGCGCGGCCGTCGACGATGTGTTTCTGTTGAAGCTGCCGATTCAGGTTCCCGGAGAGGACCCCCTGAGCGGGACCGTCGACACGAGTGAATATGGGGAACTGGCGGTGATCAATCTGCGGAGCAGCTTCGTGAATCAGCATCCTTCAGGAATGGCGGTGGAGATGCTGACGGTGCTCTCCATGATCGGCACGCTTCATGCGAATTTTTCTGAGATTACGCAGGTGCGGTTTGTGGTGGATGGGCAGCCAAAGGAGACGCTGGCGGGCCATGTGGATCTGACGCGGGTTTATCCGGCGGTGGATACGACGGTGAGTGCGGCGCAGTTGCAGCCGGTAGGAGGCCCGCAGTGACAGAGGGGTTGAAGATAGGCGTGTTCGATTCGGGGTTTGGCGGACTGACGGTGTTGCGGGAGTTGCTGAAGCTGCTGCCAGGGGTAGATTCGATCTATCTCGGAGACACGGCGCGTTTGCCCTATGGATCGAAGTCGAGGGAGACGATTAGCCGGTACGCAGTGTCGAGCGCGAAGTTTCTGGAGGAGCAGGGTGCGGACCTGCTGGTGATTGCGTGCAACACGGCGACGGCGCTGGCGCTCGAAGACATCCAGGTGTCGCTGCCAATCCCGGTGATTGGCGTGATCGAGCCGGGAGCGGAAGCGGCGATGGCCGATACTCCGCGAGGAAATGTGCTGGTTCTGGCGACGGCGGCAACGGTGCAGTCGGGGGCGTATACGCGGGCCCTGGCGACCCTGGGCATAGCGGCTTACGAGAAGGCTTGTCCGCTGCTGGTGCCGCTGGTCGAAGAGGGATGGACGGAGCACCCGGTGACTGACGAGGTAATTCGAATCTATCTGGAGGAGGCGCTGAAGGAGGCTCCGGCAACGGAGACCCTGCTGCTTGGATGTACGCACTATCCGCTGATCGAACCGGCGATACGGCGAGTGCTCAGCGGGATGGGCCGTGAGTTGAACATCGTCGACTCGGCGAAGGCTACGGCAGCGGCAACTGCAAGACTGGTGGCGGAAAGGTTCCCGAAGGCTCTCGCGGTTGATGCGGCAACGAAGACCTTCTTCGCTACGGATTCGGTGTCGAAGTTCCAGAGGCTTGGGGCTGGATTTCTCGGGCAGGCTGTGGATGCGGTGAAGCTGGTTGACCTGGGTGGTTAGGGCTGAAACACGGGTTGGATGGTCCGGGCGTTCGTGGTGATGTAAAGTCTCGCGGAATCCTTCGACTTGCTCAGGATGACAGCGTTTTGGAACTGGAACGATGGTTGTAAGGAGAAGATGGAATGCCATTTTTGTTAAAGACGGAGCCGAACAAGTATTCGTTCGAGGACCTGGAGCGGGATGGCGAGACCACCTGGGACGGCATTGCAAACAACCAGGCGCTGCTGTATCTGCGGGGGATGAAGAAGGGCGAGAAGCTGGTGATCTATCACTCGAATATCGGCAAAGCTGCGGTGGGTAGCGCGAAGGTGGTGTCGGTCGATGCGAGCGATGTCAAGAATCCGAAGGTTCGGGTGAAGGCGGTCAAGAAGTTCAAGGTGGCGAAAGAACTAGCGGAGATTCGCGCGGCGGGAGTGTTCAAGGATTCGATCCTGTTCCGGCAGTTCAGGCTGTCGGTGGTGCCGATTACGGAGGAGCAGTACGACTGGCTGGTCGCTCCGGGCGGAAAGGCTTGAAGGACGAATAGACCCGGCTAACTGCTATGCTTACGGTTGCGTTTCCGGCAGGCTCGGGGCGCGGCGATACGGAGGGAAGACAGCACAATGATCGATCTCAAGGGCAAGGTGGCCGTGGTGTTCGGCCTCGCCAACAAGCGGAGTATCGCGTATGCGATTGCGCAGAAGTTGTCGGATGCGGGAGCTACACTTGCAATCTGCTATCAAAATGAACGGCTGAAGCGGGATGCGGAAGAGCTGGCTGGCGCTCTGCAAGGTGCCGGTGGACCGGCGCAGACGTTCATGTGCGATGTGTCTTCGGACGAGCAGATTGATGCAACCTTTGCGCAGATAAAAGAAGCGTATGGGACCGTGCATACGGTTGTCCACGCGGTGGCGTTTGCGCCGGCCGATGCGATCCACAACGACTTTATCGAGACCTCGCGGGAGGCGTTCCGCATTGCGCACGATGTAAGTGTGTACTCGCTGATCGCGGTGAGCCGGGCAGCGGTTCCGCTGATGACGGAAGGCGGCTCGATCCTGACGCTGACCTACTACGGCGCGGAGAAGGTAGTACCGAAATACAACGTGATGGGTGTGGCCAAGGCCGCACTCGAAGCGACGGTCCGGTACCTCGCAAGTTCACTCGGAACGAAGGGCATCCGCGTGAATGCGATCTCGGCGGGACCGATCAAGACGCTGGCGGCACGCGGTATCGGCGACCTGCAGAAGATGCTGGACGCGCATTCGGAACGGGCTCCGCTGCACAGGAATGTGGACCAGTCTGAAGTCGGCGGGGCAGCGCTGTTTCTCGCGTCGCCCTTGGCCTCTGGCATTACCGGCGAAGTGATGTATGTCGATTGCGGCTATAACATCATGGGCTTCTAGCTTGCCTTGTCACCGTGCCTTGAGTACTGATGGAGTACGTGAGGGATCCTAGTAAGCAGGGTTTTTGACGGCCACGGAGATTCTGTGGCCGTTTTTGCGTGCGGCGATGGAACGGGTCAGCAGGGCGAGCGATGAGACGCCATAGTCTGTAGGCTGGAGACTATGAACGTGTTCGATGCAGTGGCAGCCGGCGATCCGATTGCACTCTTTCAAGAGTGGTTTGATCTCGCGTCGAAGGACGAGTTGAACGATCCTAACGCGATGGCGCTTGCCACATCGACGGCGGACGGGCGGCCATCCGTCCGGATGGTGCTGATGAAGCATGTGGATGATCGCGGATTTACTTTTTACACCAATGATGAGAGCCAGAAGGGTGAGGAACTCGGTTCGAATCCGTTCGCGGCCCTTTGCTTTCATTGGAAGAGCGAGCGGCGGCAGGTGCGGGTTGAGGGATCTGTAGAGGCGGTGGAGGATGCGGATTCGGACGACTACTTTCACAGCCGGTCGCGGAAGAGCCAGATAGGGGCGGTGGCTTCTCAACAAAGCCGTCCGCTGGCCAGCCGCGAGGAGCTTGAGCATGAGGCTGCGGCCCTGGCGGCCAAATATCCAGCAGAGATTCCGAGGCCATCTTATTGGCGCGGATTCCGTGTTGTGCCCGCGCGGATCGAGTTCTGGCAGGACGGCCCCGACAGGCTGCATGACCGGATTGTCTTTACCCGGGATGGCGCGGGAGACGGGGCACGCTGGGCGAAGTCTCGACTGTATCCCTAACCGGGCGGAGGCTAATGCGAAGGCGGCGCTTCGACGACTCCAACGGCGGAATCGGCACAGCCGTAGTAGAGTAGCCATCGATTATGGAAGCGAACCAAGCCTTCCGCGAAGGTGGTGCCGGCGGCGTATTGGCCGGTCTTCTCGAAGGGCTGTTCGGGTCTTAGGACAGGCGCTTCCGTGCGGGCAATCAGTTTTGACGGGTCGTCGGCGGCGAAGAGCGCTTCTCCAGCTGCGTAGGCGTTGGGGCCAAGTGTGGAGTCACCCTGGGCGGGGTCGTTCTTGCCGTTATAGAGGACGACGATTCCCTTCGAGGTAAGAATGGGTGGCGAACCAACCTCCGGGAAGCCGCTGTCGAAGTGGCCCGTGCGGCGGGTGAGGACTTCCGCAGGGTGGCCGGCGGCATCCTCGACGGGCGTCCAGTGGATAAGATCCGGCGAGGTGGCGAGATGGATTGCGCCTTCGCCCCAGTACATCCAGTACACGCCCTTGATCCGGACGGCAATGGGACGATTGTCAACCACTTGCGTAACGATGCCGCCCGACTTGTATTGCAGATGATCGTACTTCCCCTTTACGCTGCCGAGGAATGCCGGGCCGTGCTTTGTCCACTGGATCAGGTCCTTCGAGGATGCGACGCCGATGGAATAAGTGACGCGATTCCATTGCGTATAGGTGATGACGTAGCTTCCGTCCTCGGACTCAACGATGCGCGGATCTTCCACTCCGCCAGGCCACTCGCGGGATTGCTCGGCATCTGCGGCGGGGTAAAAGACGGGCTGCGGGAGCCGCGTGAAGGTGATGCCGTCAGAGCTTGAGGCGAGGCCAAGGCGGGAGGTGTGAAGGCCGATCTGCATCTCGCCCGTGTCATCCTCGGCGCGGTAAAGGACGAAGACCTTTCCGTTGCGAACGATCGCGGCGGGATTGAAGGTATGGAGAGACTCCCAGTGGACTGGAGCGTGCCGGATGGGGTCATCGAACAGCGAAGATTTGTTGGGAGAGATGACTGGAGCGGCGACCGGGCGGGTGAAAGGCGCGATCTGCCAGGATGCTGCGGCAGCAGCCGACTGCGTCAACGTCTGACCGGGCGAGACACAAGTCAGGGGGACGGCGAGACCAAAAATTATGGCAGCGAGCAAATGGCTGAATTTCATACCGTGTAAGACTATGCCGTTTTGTGGCATTTGGCTGATGCGGCGCGCAGATCGGAGCTTCCAGTCCGCCGAGCTTCAGGCGAGGCGCATCTCGGCAGTGAGGATGTGGCGGAGGTGGACGAGGTCGACCTCGAAGTCATCATCTTCGGCTACATTGGCGTTCGTGCAGAAGTGCTGATGACCAAGGCCTCGGGCGAGCGTATAGAAGTATCCGGCGGGTCGGGATTCCGGGTAGAGTACGCAGACTTTGAGGTGGTCGGCGTAGATCATGCCGCCAAGTGCGGCTCCGTGCGGAGAGATGATGGCTTCGCTGCTCCGAAAGAGCTCGACTTGCTGGGCGAAGGTGTAGTCCTCGATGAAGATCATCCTGAAGCCAAGAACGCTGACGAGGGCAAGGAGTTCGGGTTCGTTGGTGACGCGGCGATGGCGGGCACGACTGCGTGAGATGTAGTAACGGCCGGTGGCGCGCTCGGGCTGACAGAGACCGAGTTTGCAGAAGGTCTTCGAGCGAATGAAATCGTAGTACCCGGCGGGAAAGAATGCGTTGGCGCGAGAGGATACGTGTGAAGGAAGGACGAAGATTTCGAGCTCGAACCACTCGAGCGGATTGACGTATTCAAGGGTGAAGTTTACGGGGAGGATGGCTTCGAGCGAATCGCGATGAACTTGCCCGACATCCCGGGACAGCAGAAGTGTGAGGGGGCGGCCCTGCATGTGAAGGGCTAGGGAGTAGATCTGCGGCAGGCTGTCGGCGGTCCAGTGCCAGTTGTTGTAGTGCCACGGATGTTGAACGGAAGAGAAGACGCCGGAACGCCTGGTAAGGGTTCGCGGGCGAAAGGTCTTGCGGAAGGCGTAAAAGCGCTCGTAATCGAGAATGCCTTCAACGATGTTGCGCCAGCGGGAGTCGAAGACGAGACCGTTCTCGGGCGAGAACTTGGCATTCGTAAACTCGCAGGTGAAGATGTTGTCCCGGTGGAGTCGACCTTCGGCGATGATCTGGCAGCTGCGGAGGAACGGGTCAGCTGTGTAGGGCTCGCCCGGCGTGCGGAAGTCGAGGTTTTCGGCGGGGTGAAGCAGGCGGAAGTTCGTGTTGGAGGAGCGATCTTCGTCCGCGCTGAAGGGTTGGCCGAGGAGCAGGTGGCTTAGCCCCAGCAGGGAGAAGAGGCGGATGACGAAGCGATACCGTTTGTATTCGAGCCCATTGCGGAAGCCGGCAAAGCCGCCAAGCTTCTTCTTGAGGGAGTGGGACACTCTCTTCTGCTTCACCTGCAGGGCCTGAGATGCGAATGGATCAGAGACACGACGATCGTGCGTTCGAGGGACGAGCTTCAACGGGCTGGAGATCAAAGACACTGTGATTGCAACAGTTTATCGTGAGAGCTATGGCCGGGATGTACCCGATTCGAGGAGTAACGTGCACTTTGGTTGCAAGTTGGGATCGCTTTCTACACAGCGCTAGATGGAATCTAGGAGAAGTTGAATGAGCGACGGCCTAACGCGAAAACCCAGGAGTCTGAGGTTCTCTATGGATTTCTCTGAGATCAAGAATGCCAGCGCGGTGGGCTTCGCGAAGGACACCGAGTGTGCCGATCGTCTGCAAGCCGCGTCGTCCTGCTTCGTCGCGGCCAGCGGTTTCGTCGATGAGGAGCCAATCGGAAGAAAGTTCGATGGCCAGCGCAATTGCTTCTGATTCTCCGCGATCAAGGTTGGGCAGCAGAGGCAGCGAACGGGCGGATGGTGCCAGGATGTGGAGCCAGCCTGGAGGATTCGCGGCCCACGCTCTACGCTCACAGGTGCGTTCCGACTCAGCATCTCGTCATGCACAGCATGAGGGATCAGGATGCGGCCATAGAAGATTTTGAGGATTGCGATGCGATCTATGAGAATGAGGTAATTGAGCGGAGAGGTGTCCGCGACGACGATCATTCTGCGTGCGCAGAATGAAATGCGTGGAGCTTGTCAGAGGCAGCGATGTCTTGCTGCAGATGTTCGACTGTGTAGTGGAGGAAGACATCGTGCTCTGCGAAGAGGGTGTGGACTTCCATCCGAGTCTCGTAGCCGAGCATTCTTCGGACTTCAGATTCAGAGAGACGCTGGGTACGGTATCCCTCAACGGCGAAGGCTTCGAGCGCGGCGCGGGAGGGGCTCATGCCTTCAGGGATGAGTTGGGCGGCGAGTTCTTCCGGGATGTCGAGCGTAATCTGCACGAGGTGAGGATACCATTCGGGGCGGAGGCGAACTGGAACCCAAACCTATCTGCCTGCAAGTGGCTCGCGGGCACCGTGGCGAATCTGGGCGACGTTTACCTGGCGCGACTGTTCGTCGATTGAGTAGATGATGCGATAAACGTAAGGTTTCGTGCCGTAGAGAAAGTGCCGGAGAGATACGTCTTCCGGGGTGCGAACGCCACGGCGGGGCATATTCTCCAGGCTGAAGATTGCAGCTTCAAGGCCAATGAACCAAGTTGCGGCATAATGGGAGGTCTCGACCCGCTTCTCTTCGTAGAGGCTGCGAATCGAGGACGGCCTGTCGAGTGAGCCTAACCTCGTATGTCATATTCTTCGCGTAATTCGACGAAGACCTGACGTGCGGGAAGAGTGTTGCCTTCGGCTATCTCGCGGAGTCCCTCCTGGAGGTTGCGGGAGAGCTGCGCTTCATCGAGCGGGTGATTCAGATGGTCATCGATGGGCCAAGAGGCGACGATGGTTTCGATGTAGCGGTCGAGGGCGAGGCCGCGCGCTTCGGCTTCAGCGGCTAGCTGGGCTTCGATCTCGGGTTGGAAGTGGAGGTGGATCATGCTGTGGTGAGGATAGCACCGGGCGGGAGTGGGGTTAGGCAATTACGCAGGATTGGGAATCGGGCGCGGCAGAAAATCCGTGAACTCGTACTCCAAGTTTCTGCTTTCGACCCGCAAGAAAACATTTTTCTTTTGGAGCTTGACCTTCCCACGCTGCAGTTTTGTGTCAAATCTCGGATAACGCGAACATACTATAAGTGCCGACTGGGATGTTGAACAAAGCTCATGGTTTCGCCAAAATGCAAGCGTTGCGATGATTTGGTCAATTGCGCGGCTCACGTCACAGCCCTTCAGCTCAATGACAATGTCTCCGCAGTCGGGACTTGCCACTATCCAATCGCTGGCGATTGTGTTTGTCCGTAAACAGCCGTCGACTTTCACTCGCAGGACTTCCAAGCGTTGCGGATTGAGAAAAACCGCACTTTTCCCTTTCTCTTCTACTTTGATTCGTGACTCATGTAGGTGTTCAATGCACGGACTCTTCGCGGTCATTGGCCTCCGGCTTCAGCCATCAACAGTCCGTCGAACTCTTTAGCAATGTCACTAGATACGTCATCTAGATAGTCCCCATTGATTAGGCCACTGTCATCCATAATGGAAATCAAAACGCCGTTCCGGATGGCATAAGCCGCTAGTTGATGAGGAGCGAGCCAACAGTCTTGAGTTAGAAGCTCAGCAGCCTTTGATCGAGCCAAAGGTTTTTCAAGGCTTCCGGCCTTCATCAGATTGTTAAATTTGGCCAACACGTAAGGACTGTGAGTAGTCAAAACGAGCGAAGTTTTTCCCTTCATTGAATTTACAATGCCAACTAAAATCTCGATCAGTCGGCTTTGGGCACTTGGAAATAAATGAGCTTCAGGTTCCTCAATATAAAGGATCTGCTTATAGTTCCCGGTAATAAGCTCTGGGATCATCGTCAGCAAAGGTAGAAGTTCTTGTTGCCCTGAAGACAATGCTGCAAATGGGATTTTTCTTCCATCCTTCATGCGCAAGTATTCTTCGTCTGCTTGCCGAACTATCTCCCCGCCGAGCATCTCGGCGATTGCTTTCGATAGCGACGAACTCCTTCGGGGCTGATGAGATAAGAATTCATTTCTGGATGCGTAGATTCTTCCGAAGCTCAACGTAAGTGGATCTAGCGTTCCACTTTGCTCAAAAGCCGCAATAGCCCTTCCAACACTTGTAAAAAACGATCTTCCGGCCGGGATGAATAGCTGCGCATCAAAGTAGTCATCGCCGAGCAAGCCATTGCTTAGTTCGTCAACTTTCTCCCAGACGTCCCAAGGGGAGGACTCAAAGTCCAACGAGCCCCGCGACCTCTTTTGTGAAGAAGCGTGTTCAATCGCTTTTTCGTAGAGATTTGCGAATGGCTCGGACAGGTGAATCCGAAAAGCCTCTCCCAATCTACCTCTGTACTCCGTCCGCGATAGCTTTACTTCAAAGTCTCCCGCTTGCAGCCGCAATTCAAACTTCTTGGGACCCCAACTGCCGACGGGGAACCAACGCAGAAACTTCTTTCTGACTCTCTCCTTGAACGTTTCATAGGACTGAAGCTCTGCGATCGACCTTCGCTGATCCTTTACGATACTCAGAAAGAAATACTGCAACTTACACAAGACGCTCTTACCGCTTGCCTGTGGGCCGATGATCAGAGTAACCGGGTTCAGGGGAAGTTCCGCAGATTCAATGCAGGAGAAGTTGGTCACTTTTAGATGCATGAGCGCATTGTCGTTCATTTCTTCTGCGAATGCACCCCTATCTACCGAAGCGTTGTTTACCTTGCATCTGGCTCATCATTCTTTGCTGGGCCTTGATGCCTCCGCCTCCGCCCATGGTCTTGAACATCTTTCGCATCTGGGCGTACTGGCGTAGCAAATTGTTTACGTCCTGGACGGTCGTGCCAGAGCCACGAGCGATGCGCTTGCGGCGGCTGCCGGAGATGATCTCGTGGTCCTTGCGCTCCTTGTCGGTCATCGAGTTGATGATCGATTCGACGCGGCTGAACTGCTTCTCGTCAACGTTCTCGGCGGCCTGGGCCATGCCGGCAAAGGGGCCGACTGAAGGCAGCATCTTGAGGATCGACTTCATGGAGCCCATCTTCTTGATCTGGCGGAGTTGTTCGCGGAAATCGTCGAGCGAGAAGCCGTCGCCGGAGAGGGCCTTCTTGGCGAACTGCTCGGCCTTGCCGCGGTCGAGCTTTTCTTCGGCGCGTTCAAGCAGGGTGGCGATGTCGCCCATGCCCATAATGCGGGAGACGATGCGGTCGGGGTGGAATGGCTCAAAAGCATCGGGCTTTTCGCCGGTGCCGAGGAACTTGATCGGCGCTCCGGTTACGTGGCGGATGGAGAGGGCCGCGCCGCCCCGGGCGTCACCGTCCATCTTGGTGAGGACGACGCCGGTGAGGGCGAGGAGGTCGTGGAAGCTCTTCGCGGACTTTACGGCGTCCTGCCCGGTCATAGCGTCGGCGACGAAGAGGATTTCAGATGGGTTCAGGAGCTTTTTGAGTTGCGCCATCTCGTCCATCAGCGCCGCGTCGATCTGGTTACGGCCGGCGGTGTCGACGATCAGGATGTCGCAGCCGAAGTTGGCAGCGTCGCGCTTCGCTTCGCGGGCAAGCCGGAGAACGAGGTCGGTGTTGGCGGCTTCACCCTTCAGGTCGCCCTCGTAGATGTTGGCGCCGATGGACTTGGCGACGATGGCGAGCTGCTGGCGGGCGGCGGGGCGGTAGACGTCTACGGATACCAGCATCGGGCGGTGGCCGGACTTTTTGAGCCACTGGCCGAGCTTGCCGCTGGTGGTGGTTTTGCCGGAGCCTTGCAGACCGGCCATGAGGATCACGCTCGGCGGCTGGGAGGAGGTCTTAAACTTGGCGTTGTCGCGGCCGAGCAGGTTGACGAGCTCGTCCGAGACGATCTTGACGATTTGTTCGGACGGGCTGAGGGCCGTGGTGACGCGGCTGCCCATGGCCTTGGTGCGGATGTGCTCGACGAGCGAGTCGACGACGGTGAGGTTTACGTCGGATTCGAGGAGGGCGAGGCGGATCTCGGACATGGCGTCGGAGATGTTTTCGTCGGAGATGGTGCCCTGGCCGCGGAGGTTTTTGAAGGAGCGTTGAAGCTTGTCGGAGAGATTTTCGAACATAATTTTGGACTCAGGGCTAGTTTATCAGCGCGATACCCGTACTGAGTTTGAGGCTGGCGAGGGTGGTTCGAGGTTACCGCCGGGGCCGTTGCGCGGAGGCTGGAGTGACGATAATCAGGGCATGGCTCAACTGGATGGCGTTGCCGGGAATGCTCGGATGGTTCGGGAGTACTGCGACTATCTGCGGGTAGAGCGTGGGTTGCAGCCGGCGAGCTGCGAGGCGTACGCGCTTGATCTGGAACAGTTTGCCGAGCATGTAGAAGGCCGCGATGCGCTGCTGATGACGGCGGTGCAGGCGGATGTGAGCGCGTTTATGGAGCGACTGCGGGGCAATGGCGTCGAGTCGCGGTCGATTGCGCGGAAGCTGAGCGGGCTGCGGGGGTTCTATCGCTGGCTGCTGATGGACAAGAAGATTGGCTACGATCCGACGGTGAATATCGAGACCCCGGCGAGCTGGAAGGTGCTGCCGAAGTCGCTGGCGGAGAGTGAAGTAGCGGAGATGCTGGAGCGGACGGGCGTCGCCGCCCGGCATCCGGAGGCCGATGCGCTGGCGCTGCGGGACCACGCAATCCTGGAACTGCTGTATGCGGGCGGTCTGCGGGTGGGGGAGATCTGCGCGCTGCGGGAAGAGGATCTGCATCTCGATCAGGCTCGGGCGCAGGTGCGGGGGAAGGGCGATAAGGAGCGGATTGTGCCGCTGGGGGAGAAGGCGGTCGCGGCCATTGAGATTTATCTGCAGCGTGGCAGGCCGGGACTGGCAAAAGCGAGGGTGCAGCGAGCGCTCTTTCTCAGTAAGAACGGCAACGCGCTTACTCGGCAGTGGGTATGGGAGATGGTGCGGGCGGTCTCTTCGCCAGGCACAAAGGCAAGTCCGCACAAACTGCGGCATAGCTGTGCGACCCACATGGTCGAGCATGGGGCGGATCTGAGAAGCGTGCAGACACTGCTGGGCCATGCGGATATTGCGACGACGCAGGTGTATACGCATGTCGCGATGGAGCACTTGAAGCAGGTGCATCGGATGCATCATCCGCGAGGGCGGAAGAGGCAGGGAACGACAGGGCAGGGAACAGGAATTAGGGAACAGGGAACAGGGAACGCCGCTGCGGATATTGGGGTGGCGAGTTGAGCGGGATAGAACAACCGCTGGCGCTCGTGGGGAGAGGTTCGGCTACGACGATGGTGCGTGGCCAAAAGGGTCGAGCGGTATTGGTTGAGGAAGTCTCGCGGGATCCTTCGACTTCGTCTCAGGATGACGGCCCCTTGATGATTGGCGAGAGTGAGTTTCATTTATTGGCGGAGCGGTTTCTGGCGATGCTGACCAATGAGCGTGGAGCTTCGGAGCATACGCTGAGGGCGTACGCGCGGGAGGTTCGGAGCTTTGCGGCTTTTCTTGGGGAGAAGCTTGGTGAGGGTGGCGGGTTTGCGGTGGTTGAGCATCTGCATATTAGGGCTTATCTCGCGGTGCTGTATGAGCGCGGGTTGACGAAGGCGAGTGCGGCCCGGGCGCTTGCGGCGGTGCGGTCGTGGTTCAAATGGCTGGCGATGGAGGGCGTGATTCAACAGAATCCTACGCTGCTGGTGTCGACTCCAAAGCGGCCGGTTAGATTGCCTCGCGTGCCGAGCATGGAAGACGTGAACCGGGTGTTGAACTCGCTCGATGGTGAGGAGAAGGAAGAGGCGGCGGCGTGGCCGGAACGAGATCGAGTGATCTTCGAGTTGCTCTATGGGTGCGGGATACGGAACTCTGAGCTGGTGGGGATCAACATGACGGATATCCAGTGGAAGAACGATGCCATCCTTGTGCGGGGCAAAGGAAAGAAGGAACGGTACGTGCCTCTAGGGGATGAGGCGGCGATTTCGATGCGGGCGTTCTTGCCGCTGCGCGAGGCGAAGCTGGTGGCGGCGGGGAAGGGTGGAATGGTGCAGGATGGGCCTCTGCTGACGAACATGCGGATGCGTGGGGACTGCCGACTGACGACTCGAAGCGTGGGAAGGATTGTGAAGGCGATTGCGCAGTCGCGAGGGCTGGCGGCGGATGTGCATCCGCACACGCTGAGGCATGCGTTTGGAACACACATGCTGGAGGAAGGTGCGGATCTGCGGGCGATCCAGGAGATGCTCGGGCATGAGCGGTTGTCGACGACGCAGCGGTATACGCAGTTGACCGTGGGTCAGGTGCAGCGGGTCTATGACGAGACGCATCCGAGAGCGAAGTAATATCGGGACGGAGGACCTGTTGGGTAGAACTCTTATGTCCCCACATCTCAGAATTGAGATATGGGGCACTCGATCTGTGATGGCTCGTGACGACTTCTATTTGATGAGGGACAGGAGAAGGACCAGGGCCAGACCGCTCAGGGATAAGATGGTCTCGAGCATGGTCCAGGTCTTCAATGTCTCGGTGACCGACATGCCGAGGTATTCCTTGACCAGCCAAAAGCCGCCGTCGTTTACATGCGAAAGCACTATGGAGCCGGCGCCGGTGGCGATAACCAGGAGCTCAGGCCGAACGCCTGCAGAGTGGAGAGCGAGGGGTGCCATGACTCCGGCGGCGGTGGTCATGGCTACGGTGCTCGAGCCGGTGGCGACGCGGATGAGCGCGGCGATAAGCCATGCCATCAGCAGCACGGGCAGATGGGCGCGTTGGGCGGCATCGACGATTACGGTGGAGATGCTGCTGTCCATCAGAATGCGGCCGAAGCCGCCGCCCGCGCCGATGAGCAGGATGGCACCGGCGGTGGGAGGCAGGCTCTCACTGGCCATGCGCAGGATGTCACCGCGGGTGAAGCCCTGCATGAGTCCGAAGGTGACGAAGCCGACGAGGACGCTGAGGAGCAGCGCCATGTCGGGGCCGCCGATCAGATGCAGCGTGGTGTTCAATGCAGTGCCTGCAGGAGCGATGCGGTCGGCCCAGCCCCCGATCAGCATCAATACGACAGGAAGCAGGATCGTGGCGACGGTAAGGCTGAAGCTCGGCATCTTGCGGTGGGGCGCGGGTTCGGCGAACTGGTCGCCTATGGTGCTGTGCGATCCGAGACCGATGCGTGGCGAGATCCACATTGCCCAGAGCGGGCCGGCAATGATCGCAGCAGGTATTCCAATGAGCAGCGCGTAGGCGATGGTGCGGCCTATGTCTGCCTGGAAGATAATGACAGCCGCCATTGCCGCGGGATGCGGCGGGATGAACGCGTGGACGACGGAGAGTCCGGCAAGCATCGGCAGCGCGACGAGCACGAGAGACTTGTTCGTGCGGCGAGCAACGGTGAAGGCAATGGGGATGAGGAGCACGAAGCCGACCTCAAAGAAGACGGGAAGGCCGGTGATGAGGCCGATCAGAAGCATCGCCCAGGGAATGTTGCGGTCACCGAAGAAGCCGATGAGTGTCTGCGCGATGCGGTCCGCTCCGCCTGATTCCGCCATCATCTTTCCGAGAATAGTGCCCAGGGCAACGACTACAGCGACATGACCCAGCGTGTTGCCGACTCCGTTCTCAAAGGAGTGGAGCACACCGGCAGCGGGCATCCCGGCTGCGAGACCAAGGGCAATGGAGACGACCAGCAGCGAGACGAACGGATGCAGCTTGACGCTGCTGATCAGCAGGATCAGAGCGACGACCGCTGCGAGAGCGGCGAACAGGAGCCATAGGCTGTGCGGACTCATTCCCATCAATCTGAACAGAGTATCTGGTACGAGGCGATCGCGCCTCGCGCCGAGGTGATCTGTGATGAGGCTGTGCAATGATGGCTTACCCGTGACCGCCATTGCCTCCAAATCTCCGGCTCTGCCGCCCTGTGTCGAAGGCACTCGTGGAGCCGCGACCTCGCCTTGTGCACCAGGCGACCGCAAGTGGGTGCTGGTGGCGACCATTCTTGGGTCGTCGCTCGCGTTTATGGATGGCTCGGTCGTGAATGTCGCGCTTCCGACTTTGCAGTCGGCGTTTGGCGCGACTTCGGGTGGCATTCAATGGGTCGTACAGAGTTATGCGCTGTTTGGAGCGGCGCTTCTGTTGCTGGGCGGGGCGATCGGCGACCGTTATGGGCGGCGGCGCGCTTTCGTGTGGGGCGTGGCGGTCTTTGCGCTCGCGTCGGCAGCCTGCGCCGTGGCGCAGACGCTGGGGCAGTTGATTGCGGCGCGGTCGGTGCAGGGAATCGGTGCGGCGCTGCTGGTTCCCCAAGGGCTGTCTATTCTGTCAGCCTCGTTTGCAGAGGAGGAGCGAGGGAAGGCGATCGGGACGTGGTCGGCCTGGACAAGTGTCTTTGCGGCGCTCGGCCCGGTCGCGGGTGGGTGGCTGATGCAGGTCTGGTCGTGGCGGCTGATCTTTCTGCTGAATCTTCCGATCGCCATATTGGTGCTGACCTTGTCGCGACGAATTCCGGAGAGCCGTGCCCTCGGCGACGACGGAATGGCGAAGCCGCTCGACCGGCTTGGAGCGACGCTCAACACGTTTGGGCTGGCTGCTGTGATCTATGCGCTCTCGTTTGCGCCCCAACTCGGCTGGCGCGATCTGCGAGTCGCGGGACTCTTCCTGGCCGGAGCGGTCCTGCTGGCGCTCTTTCTCTGGTCGCAGTCGAAGCGGACGAACGCCATGATGCCGCTATCGCTCTTCGCCAGCCGGCGTTTTCTTGCGGCGAACCTTCTCACGTTTCTGCTCTATGGCGCGCTCAGCGGATCGCTGTATACGATCCCGTTCTACCTGATCCAGGTGCGGCATTACGCTCCGTCGCAGGCTGGCGCCGTCTTTCTTCCCTTGATCGCGCTGATGTTCTTCTTCTCAGGACGTGTCGGTGCGCTGGTGCCCAAGCTTGGCGAGCCTGCGCTCCTGTTTGCGGGCGCGCTTCTCTCGGGGTTTGGTTTCGCGGCATTCGCTCTTCTGGACGGGCAGCACGGCTATGCGTCTGCGATCCTGCCGGGAGTCCTGCTCCTTGGAGTGGGATTGACGCTGGCCGTGGCCCCGCTTTCGACAGCGGTCATGTCTTCGGTGCAGGAAGGCAAGACCGGGATCGCCTCGGCTGTGAACAACGCGATCTCACGGCTGGCAGGTCTGCTTGCAGTCTCGCTCCTGTCGCTCGTGTTGCTGCACGGGTTTCAAGGCAGCCTGCGAACCCAGCTCGACCGGTCCGATGTGCCGGAGAGTCTGCGACAGGAGATCCTGGCGAACAGCGCCCGGATGCATGAGACGCCTGTTCCCGCACAGATGGAGGCACGCCAATCCGCGGAAGTAGCTCTGTTTCTAGATCGAGCGTTTCTTCGGGGGTTCCGCGTGGTGATGCTTGTCTGTGCGGCATCAGCGTGGGCCGGAGCGCTTGCGGTGATTGTCTTGTCAGGTGGGCAAAAATCTGCGCTGGATCAGCACAAGGATGTGGGAGAAGAGGGAACTCCGGCGTGATAGGTTGAGAGCATCGACAATTTTTTTCCCGAAGGTTATCAATGAGGGTAGTTGGGTCTCGCCGCGAAAAGAGAGCGCAGAGCGAAAAGATGGGATCCGGGGCAGCTTTGGGAGTGCTGACGGCGGCGGCGCTGTGCGTGATGCTTACCGGTGTAAGCCATGCACAGAGTGTTCCCCCCGGTGGAGTTCCGGTGGTGCAGCCGGGTGCTCCGGGAAGCCCGAGCAGGACGCTTCCGCCATCGACCCATGCGGTCCTGCCGCAAAAATCCTATGCCGATGTCGAGTTCATGCAGGGTATGATCATGCACCACGGGCAGGCCGTCGAGATGACCGCCCTGATCCCGTCGCACACGCAGAACAAAGAGGTCCGGGCCATTGGCGCGCGCATCGGCCGCACGCAGGCCGACGAGATGCAGTTCATGAAGCGGTGGCTGGCTGCGCGCGGCGAAGCGGCTTCGATGGCAATGCCGGGGATGCCTGACATGGACATGAGCGGCAACGCGATGCCTGCTATGCCCGGGATGTTAACTCCTCCGCAGATGGTGGCGCTGCGCAACGCCAGGGGCGCGGAGTTTGACCGGTTGTTCCTGACCGGGATGATGCAGCACCACGGCGGCGCACTGACGATGGTGAAGCACTTGTTCGACACGCCCGGCGCGGGGCAGGACGCCGAGATCTTTGACTTCGCCACTGATGTCGATAACTCGCAGCGGGCCGAGATCAGGATCATGCACGACATTTTGAAGGAGAAAGAATGAACCGTAAGCACCCTTTTACTTCCCGTCTGTGTGGCGTGTTACTCGCCTTGATTGCGTTGTGCTCGGCTGGTTCCAGCCTGCAGGGACAACAGGCTCCAGCCGCCCCCGCAGAGAAGCCGGCTGAAGCGCCTAAAGATCCGTTTGCGCCGGAACCTGCGCCGCCGCTTCCCGCAGGAATGACGGGATCGACGGTGAACGATCCTCGTGTCGGGCTGAAGCCGGGACTCTACGACGCGGGCGAGGCCGCAATGGGTATGGAGCGCATCGCAACCCTGAAGAAGCCCAGTGCCTTTGAGCTTCCTTCGTCCGACGCGGATGATCCGGCCGTGCAGAAGAATCTGGCACAGCTTGGTGTGGGTGACACGTCGAAGATGCCGAAGTCCCGGCAACTCATCATCGCTGGACTGGCCTTCGCGAACTCAGATTTTGCATTCCAGGGAACCCACCTGTTCCAGGGCAACTTCTACGGCGTCAACTTCTACGACATCTCGAACCCGGCCAAGGTCTCGCTGATTACTTCGCTGGTTTGTCCGGGTGGACAGGGCGACGTTTCGGTTTACGGGAACCTGCTGTTTATGTCGGTAGAGATGCAGAACGGCCGCATCGATTGCGGCTCGCAGGGCTTCCCGCCGATGCCTCCGCCGGAAAAGGGTAAAGAGAACGAGCGTCGGTTGCCGGCGGCGAGCCCGGACCGCTTCCGCGGCGTACGCATCTTCGACATCTCGGACATCAAGAATCCGAAGCAGGTCGCGGCAGTACAGACCTGCCGCGGATCGCACACGCACACGCTCGTCCTCGACCCGAACGATAAGGACAATGTCTACATCTACGTCTCAGGGACATCGTTCGTACGGCAGAAGGAAGAGCTTGAGGGTTGTTCAGGCGAGGCTCCGGATAAGGACCCGAACACTTCGCTGTTCCGGATCGATGTGATCAAGGTGCCGATCGCCGCGCCGCAGCAGGCGAGGGTCGTGTCGAGTCCGCGGCTGTTTGTGGATGCTCGGACGGGTGCACTGAATGGCCTGAACAACGGAGGATCGCATGGGGCGAAGGAAGGCGATAAGCCGGCGGACACGAACCAGTGCCACGACATCACGGTTTACTCGGCGATCGGTTTGGCTGCGGGAGCCTGCTCGGGCAACGGCATCCTGCTGGACATCAAGGATCCGGTGCATCCGAAGCGCGTGGATGCGGTGAACGATCCCAACTATGCCTACTGGCATTCGGCGTCGTTCTCAAACGATGGATCGAAGGTAGTGTTTACCGACGAGTGGGGTGGGGGACTGGGCGCGCGCTGCCGTGCTACCGATCCGAACAAGTGGGGCGCGGATGCGATCTTCAACCTGAAGGATGACAAGCTTTCGCTTCAAAGCTATTACAAGATGCCGGCGGCGCAGAGTGACACCGAAAACTGCGTGGCGCACAATGGTTCGCTGCTGCCGATTCCGGGGCGCGATATTGAAGTGCAGGCGTGGTACCAGGGCGGCATCTCGATCATGGACTTCACGGACACCTCGCACCCGTTCGAGATCGCGTACTTCGATCGCGGGCCCATCGATTCCAAGAAGATCATTCTCGGTGGCGACTGGTCGGCGTACTGGTACAACGGCTACATCTATGGCTCGGAGATCGCGCGTGGCCTGGATGTCTTCAAGTTGGTGCCGAGCAAGTTCCTATCGCAGAACGAGATCGATGCGGCAAGCCTGGTCCAGGTGAGTGAACTGAATGTGCAGAACCAGCAGATGATTGTGTGGCCTTCGAAGCTGACGGTTGCCAAGGCGTACCTGGATCAGTTGAAGCGGTCGCAGGGGCTGTCGGCGGACCGGATCGCGTCGCTTGAGAAGGCGGTTGGAAGCGCGGAGAAGTCGCATCTCGGCGCGAAAGACATGGAGAAGCTGCAGGGCATGGCCGCTTCTGTTGAGTCGGACGCTTCAGCAGCGAAGAGTCCCGCGGATGCGTCAAGGCTCCATGCGCTGGCGAAGATCATGGAGGCTCCTGCCGTCTAGGACGCTGCTGTTTTTTGCTTGTCATTGAGGGTTGGGCGGGTTAGCGTCTCTACGCAGCTCACCCAACCCCCAAGGACAACCTATGATTCCCTTCGACGGAAAGTTCGCGCAAGAAACTATTCTTCCACTCACCTTGACAGCCTACGTAGAACCCTGGAACTCGAGGAAGGATCCTGTCCTCGCAGCATTCGATACGTTCGCCGAGATCCTCGTCGATACGGACGATGCAGACTTTCAGAGGATGGCGGCCAAGCCGCAGATGTCGGACAACAGCCATGCGGCATTAGCAAAGATGCGAATGCCTGGGGAGGCGGCAACGTCCGTCAGCCCCGTCGGGATTGCTTTGCCGGAGTCCAGTGAGACGGATTCGCCCGCGTCGGCGTCTCCCACTCCCGCACCAGTTGCACTCGCGCCGGCCGATGCCGCCCTGGCGCCGCCGCCTCCACCAGTCGCGTTGCACGACCGGTTCGGGTGGGTGTGCCGTAAAGACGACCGTCTGATGATTACATTTCGAGGCACCCAGACACCGGGTGACTGGCTGAATAACCTCGACTTTATCGCGGAACCCTATCTTCCGGTGCCCGGTCGCGGCACGGTCCACCAGGGTTTCCAGCTTGTCTACTATGCGGTCCGGAAGAACCTTCTCGCAATCGTGAACCAGATGGGCGTTGGCTGCACCGAACTGGTGATCACCGGGCATAGCCTGGGCGGCGCGCTGGCGACCCTGGCGATGCCGGACATCCTGAACCAGCCCTTTGCGGCGAACATCTCACCTATCCTGTACAACGTTGCGTCGCCGCGTGTCGGGCATGCCGATTTCCAAAGCTACTTCGACTCGCACATCAACGTCAGTTACAGGATTGTGAACCAGTGGGATGTGGTTCCGCACGTTCCTCCGTCGCTGGCGGGCTTTGTGCATGTAGGCAATCAGCTCACCATCGATAGCGGCTTCAGCTTCAACGTCGTTCACAACCATGTGCTCGACACAGGCTATGAACCCGGCATGGTGACCTGGAACCAGAAACATCCTGTCGTCCAGACCTGGAAGCTGGGTGCCTATGCTCCGGCGCCGATGGTTGGCGTGTCCGCGTAAATGGTTGGGCGATGCACGAAGCCCCCATCCATCGTGTCAAACAGAGACGCGACGGATGGGGCTGCTTTCTAGTGTGGGTAGGAGACGCGGAGGGTGCGGATTTCGAACGGGCCGACCGGAAGCGTGGCGGTATTGTTCTGAATGGAGATCGCGCTGCCGACAGGCTGCTCCATCAAGTTCACTTCTGTTGCTGCGGTCGCTCCCGGAGGCAGATTGAATCTTGCATTGGAAGACTTACCCGACCAATCGTAGACGCGCAGGATGAGGGCGTCGTCATCTTCGGATTTTTTGACGGCGGTGAGGATGACATCGTCATCGTCTACCGAGACGAAGGAGTGCATGGCAGGAAGAACGCCCGCATGTGGGGTCACTATCGTGGCCTGCAGCGGGTAGTTCAGCTCGTACCCCTTGCGCTCGGTCATGGCCTGCTGCCAGGTTCCGGCATGGGGATAAAGCGCGTAGCGGAAGTGCTGGATGCCGCGGTCGGCATCGGGATCGGGCCAGGTGGGCGAGCGGAGCAGCGTGAGACGGAGCATGTTGCCGATCGCATCGTAGCCGTACTTCTCTTCGTTGAGGAGGGAGAAACCATTCCTGCTGTCGCCGAGATCGGCCCAGCGCAGGGCGGGAACTTCGAACTTCGCTGACTCCCACGTGTTGTTGCGGGTGGTTGGCCGTTGAATCGTCCCGTAAGGGATCTCGTACGTCGCCATGGGGCCGGATGCGGCGAGCGGGAAGGCAGCTTTGAGCAGGATGTGGGTCTCGTGCCAGTCGACCGTGTTGTCAATCACGACGGTGTCGGCGTCGGTGGCGAGCGAGATGTCCTGAACGAAGTGGGAGCTCTGCCAGGTGCGCTCGATGCGGATCGTCGACCGGACTGGGCCATTCTCGATGAGCTTGATCGAGTCGACCTTCTCGATCGGCATAGGGTGGTCGAGCGTACCGTAGTCGATGTTCCAGGCGTCGTAGTCTTTCGGAGTGTCCTTGAAGGCCTGCAGCTGATTTCCGCAAGAGTGCGGGGCGAGAGCTTCGAAGTTGGCGCGCTTGTTGTAGAGGCTGGTGATGCAGCCGGTCTTCGGATCAACGGTCACGCGAAGGTGAGCGTTCTCGAGTGTCGTCCGGGTGTGGTCAAAGTCGGGATCGGCGCTTGTCGCTGGCCGGGCGCCTGCATAGAGGATCTGATAGCCCATGCTTGGAGTACGGACTGGAGAGGCATCAAGGGTGAACTCGTTCGTATTCGGATCGGTGGAGACTACCTGAAACGGCAGCATCTTACCGGTCTCGTCGAAGAGAGTTGGCCACATGCCCCCGATTGGGAGCTGCACCTTCACGCGGATGGGACCGCCGCGCTCCCAGGCCAGCGGGTTGAAGACGAGGATGGGTGTGCCGGGGTGTTCCGCGGTGTCGATGTGTGCGGCGAGAGTGCCAAGCGCGTGCGAAGCTGCCTCAGCGTCTTCCAGGCGCACCATGTCGAACTCTTTCGCGGCGTCCTTGTAAATGACGCCGATGCCGGAGCCGGCGGCAAGATCGTGGAAGCCGTTGAAGGTGATCTTCTTCCAGGCGTCGGTGAACTGGGCATTCGGGTAATCGTCGCCGCTGAGCCATGCGAGGGAGGCTAGCTTCTCCGCGTTGAGGGTGTTCTCTTCGGCTTCGCGCATGTTGCGCTTGTGGCCGGCCTGGGTAGTCTGGACGCCGCGATGGTACTCAAAGTACATCTCGTCCTTCCAGGTGGGAATGACCATCTTGCCGGGCTCTGCTGTGGGGAATTTGTAACCCTTCGCGATGGACTGGTAGTTCCACGTGGGCGAGTCGGCGGAGAGCGTCTGTTCTGCAGCGGTGAAGAAGGTTTGCGCGAGGCCGAAGTGCATCTGCGGGGTGACGGCTTCAGGGGCGTGGGCCCAGTGTTCGCCCTGGTCGAGAATGGTGCGCGTCGGACCGCCGCCGTGATCGCCGATGCCGTAGAGGTCCATCATGCTGGACATACCTGGGGATCGCTGGCGGGCCACGGCGAGGTCGCCGGAGAGACGGATGGGATCAAGATTGTCGTTCGCGTAGTCGTGTGGGAAGTAGCTGAGAACCTTGCTGCCGTCGGGCGACTGCCACCAGAAGAGCTTGAAGGGAAGCTGGTTGGTGTCGTTCCAGGTCATCTTCTGGGTGACGAAGTAGTCGACACCGGCACGCTTGTAGATCTGCGGGAGCTGCCAGTTGTAGCCGAAGGAATCGGGGTTCCAGCCGATGCGCACATCGACGCCGTAGTGCTGTTTATACCAGCGCTTGCCCAGCAGGAGAGATCGGGCCTGCGACTCACCGTCGGGCATGTTCAGATCGGGCTCGACCCACATGCCGCCGACTACCTCCCAGCGGCCTTCCTTGATGCGCTGCTTGATCTCGGCGTCCATGGCCGGGTACTTGTCGGCGATCCACTCGTTGTACTGCGCGGCGGACTGCGTGTAGGTGTAGTCGGGGTACTCGTTCATCAACTGGAGTGCTGTCGAGAACGTCCGGCGAACAACGTCGATGGTCTCGGACTCGGGCCAGAGCCAGGCGGCGTCGATGTGCGAGTTGCCGGTCATGTGGATGGTGTCTTTTTGCAGGATGGGACGAAGAGGTTCGAGGAGTGCGAGCGACCTGGTCAGAGAGGCGTCGAAGGCTGGCTGGTCGGCCTTGTCGAGAGCGGTAAGATCGACGGCCTTGATCGCGGCCTCGAGCGTGGCAACGTCCCTCGGATCGGCGGTGCCATGATGATCACCCACCCAGGGCAGGATCTTCTGGGCGACGAGGAACTGGGTGCGGAGGTCCAGCGGATTAGGGCGGCCCGGAGCTATGTCGATGTGCATCTGGACGCCGTTGAAGGTCTTGTCGTCGTTGGTATGGAGGAGTTTTACGGCAACGAGGACGGAGTCGCCGGGTCTGGCGTTTTCAAAGAGGACGGTCTGTTCAAGGTCTTCGCCGAGAGCGACGCGGCGGCCATCGAAGTAGAGGATCTCAGGCATGGGGCCGTTTGCGCCGACATCGAAGCGAAGCCAGATGCGCGCTCCGGTAAGGTCGTAGCCGTTGAGCGTCTTCGGGACGGTGAGGCGGGACCGATACCATACGGCTTCGTGGTCCGTGCGATTTCGGGGAGTCTTGGCAAGCGGCCACGAGGCGTCGTCGAGCTTGGGGTCTTCGCCGTGGGCGAGGTCGGCGGAGTGGAAGCGCCAGCCGGTGACGGGAAAGACATTGAGCGAGCCGAGGCGGTCGACGGTCGCTTGCGAGGCAGAGTCAATGCCTGCCTGTGCGGCCGGAGGTTGTTGGCCGAACTGGGCGATCGCCACGTTAAAAGTGAGCATGGAAGCCGAGAGGATTGCTGCAGCGAAACGAGAGCGCATAGACCACCTTAAGTGAGTAGGGCGGGCGTAAATTGCACTTGCCCGGTCGGCTTCGAAGATAACACTTCGACGGCCTACGAGCATATCGAGTGATCGAATCCAGGGTTTATGTGCATACTGCGTCGAGGCTCTATGATGTGAGACAGTGATGCCCTGGCCTCCTGTAATCATCCTGAAGTTGAGGCGCGGTGGTTCAGCACATCGAAGCGATGGTTCAGCACCCACATCTCGCACGGTCAAGAGCCGCATGAGGCTACCCTCCATAAATTGCTGGATGATGGCGACGCTTGTGCTCCTATGCGCGAGCATTTCAGCGCAGCAGGCTGAAAAGACCGCCGATGCTGCAGACGCTTCCGCTTCGCAGGACGGAAATCTGGTACGGCGCTGGGAGAAGTTTTACGCGGAGGACTGGAAAGGGACAGCGGCTTCGGGGCCGGCTGCGCCGAGACGCGGGCTGCCATCGCCCCTGAGTTCGCCTCCGTTTCCGAGTTCGGACTGGTCGTATGGTGGATCACCGACGATTGGTGAGGCGGATAGCAATGTGTATCCGCTGATGACCGCGATTGACGGAGAGAAGGGCGGGGCGAAGGGCCGGACGAAGGTATACGGCTGGGTTGAAGCCTCGGGGAATCTGAGTACATCGCGGGACAGGAACACGCCAGTATCGAACGATGCGTTCTCAAACCGGATCGAGCTGAACCAGTTTGTGGTGTACGTGGAGCGGCTGCCGGACAGCGTGCAGCGGGACCACATCGACTGGGGATTTCACCTGACCTCATTTTTTGGAACGGATTACCGGTTTACGACGGACAAGGGATATCTGAGCAGCCAGTTGATTTCACATGACCGGCAGTATGGGTTCGATCCCGTGCTCGAGTATGTGGATGTCTACTTTCCGCATGTGGCGAAGGGGATGAATGTTCGGGCGGGACGGTGGATCTCAATCCCGGGCATTGAGGCGCAGTTGAGTCCGAACAACTATATGTTCAGCCACTCGCTGCTGTATTCGGTGGATCCGTTTACGGATACGGGCGTGCTTGCGACGATCCAGGTGAGCGACCAGTGGGTGGTGCAGGGGGGAGTGACAGGAAGCCACGACGTGGCACTGTGGACGGCGGATGCGAAGCCATCGTTTACCGGGTGCGTGGACTATACGACCAAGAGTGTTAACGACAACTTTTATCTCTGTGCGAATGGGATCAACGATGGCGAATACGCCTTTAACAACCTGCAGATGTACGACGGGACCTGGTATCACAAGTTGGGATCGACGTGGCATATCGCGACGGAGGCTTATGCGATGTACGAACGAAACGTGCCAAGTGTGACGGGTCCGATTGTGCTTGAGAAGGGAACCACCGGAGCTCACTGCGCCGCAGGTGAGGCACGATGTCTCGCGCCGGAGTGGGCGTATACGAACTACGTGAACAAGCAGCTTTCGCCGCACGACTTCATTTCGTTCCGGAACGATCTGCTGAATGACAAGAAGGGTCAGCGAACGGGGTTCGCAGGCCGGTATTCGGAAGGGACCCTGATGGTGAGCCATTGGATTGGTTCAACTGTGCAGATCAGGCCGGAGATCCGCTTCGATCATGCCTGGGACAATACGGCGTATGACAAGGGGACGCGGAGAAACCAGTTCACGGCGGCTTCAGATCTCGTGGTGCATTTTTGAAAGCGAAGGCTCAGAGGGTAAAGAGCCGAGAGGTTTACCTTGCGCTGAAACCTGGCGCCGGTCTGGCGATGGAGTCTCATCGATCCCACCCATTGCGAAAGGCAAAGGCGCGATGGATGGGCATCCATATAGGGCTGAAGACGCAGATTCCTTCCAGGAAATGACAGCGAAGAGGCCCTGAAAAAGACAATTACTTGGTGGCGCCGGTTGAGGTTGTGGGCTTGTCCAGCTTGGGGAAGTAGCCGCTGCGGGTACGGACCTGCAGCTTGCCGTAGCCCTTTTCCCTGGCATCGACGTGGACCTGCCGGTAGCCGCCGAGTTCGGGCGCCTTCGTCGAGTGATAAGCGATGGTGTACTGGGTGCGAATGTCCTGGGCGACTTCGGCGGCGATGGGATCGACTTCCTTGATGTTCTTGGGGAAGTAAGCAACCCCGCCCGTTTGCTCCGCAAGCGCTTCAAGGACACGGCGGGCGTGGCGGGCTTCGGCCTTATCGGTGTCTGAGCCGAAGAGCAGGCCGACACAGTAGATGGTGGGGCCATCGAGATCCTGGATGCGGCGGATGGCATCTTCGAGGGTGGCGCTGGAGGCGTTGTCTTCGCCGTCAGTGACGACGAGGAGGACCTGTTTGGGGTGCTTGGCGTTCTTCGAAAGGTAGTCGGCGGAGGCGACAAGCGCGTCATAGATGGCGGTGCCGCCGCTCGACTTGATGTAGCCGAGACCTTGTTGCAGCTTGGCGCTGTCCGAGGTGAAGTCCTGGTCGATAAAGGCCTCCCAGGAGAAGTCGACGAGGAAGGCTTCGTCGAGCGGGTTCGAGAGCTTGATGAGGTCGAGTGAGGCCTGGTTGACGGCGCTGCGCTTGTCGTACATGGAGCCGGAGCTGTCGATAAGGATGCCGAGCGAGACAGGCAGGTCTTCATGGCGGAAACTGGCGACCGTCTGCGGGACGCCATCTTCGTAGACATGGAAGGCATCCTTGGTGAGATCGAGGACGGAGCGGCCGGAGCCATCGAGAACGGTCGCGTTCAGGCGGACTTCGTAGGCGTCCTGGCGCAGGGTGTACTTGCCTCCCGGACCCTTGGTGATGTCGCTCGGTTTGCCGGCGGAGCTGTCGGTCTGCTGAGGAGAGCCGGGAACGGGATCGGGATCAGGTGAGGGGACCGGGTCGCGGTCGATGGTGAGGGACGGCGCGGTTTGCGGTGCCGGGGTGGCGGGGACCTGTGCGAACAGGATGCCGGTGGGGAGACACAAAAGCGCAACCGCGAACAGGCGGAGTCCATCTGGCCGAAGAATCCGAGCCGTCGGGGTATCACGAATGACTTCGGGATTCTTCGCCGCGCTCAGACTGACGGCCCGTTTCAACAAGGTGGTTGAAGAGGACGGCGCAGGCATGAAGCCGGTCCTCATTGAAGGCCTACTGCGAAGGTGCATAGTATCCCTGTCGATAATGAACATCCAGCACTGGAAGTCCAGGCGGCGGCAGAAGTCGTACCTTCAATTTACGCCAGTTTCCGTCGCGCTTCACCTCGGAGGGACGGTAGCCGATGACGTACTCGTTGCGAAGCTCGGCGCTGATTCGTGTGGCGATGTCTCCCATGTCTCCCATATCTGAGATGCGGAAGAGGCGGCCCCCGGTCAACTCGCAGATGTCGGTGAGCAGAATGGGGCCGGTCTGCTCTTCGATGGTCGAGGCATAGGCATCGAAGATGCCGATGGAGTAGATCTGAATATCGGACTCGCGCACGACGCGGCGGAGTTCACCCTCAGAGTAACGGCTGCGGTTGTCGCCGCCGTCGGAGATGATGAGGAGCGCTTTGCGGTCGTATTTCGCCGCTTTCAGCTTATTGACTCCGAGATAGACCGCGTCGATGAGAGCTGTCCGGTTTTCGGGCTTCACCATGACCATCCGGGCTTCGACGTCGTCGATGTCGGAGGTGTAGTCGACGATGACGGCGGGGCGATCGTTGAAGCCGACGACAAAGAACTCATCCTGCGGATTGCAGGTGCGCATGAACTCCGAAAGGGCCTTCCGGGCGCGCGCAAACTTCGAGGTCATGCTGCCGGAGAGGTCAAAGACGATGCCAATGGTGACAGGGGCGTCCTCGGTAGAAAAGGTCTTGATGATCTGCCCCTGGTTATTGTCGAAGATATTGAAGTTTTCTTTTTCAAGGCCGGTGACCAGGCGGTTCATCGGGTCGGTAACCGTCATCGGGACCAGGACAAGGTTGACGTTTACGCGGATTGCCGCGGGGCGGCGGGCGGCCGGCGCTTTCGCATCGGCATTCGACGCGTTCGGATCAGGGGGAGCATCGGGTGCGGGCTTCGGTTTGGCGGGAGTTCCGATGGGCGTGTTTACATCGCCAAGAGGATTTTCCTGCGCGGATGCGCATAGCGATGAGCCCAAAGCGAAGAACAGAAGCGCAACCAGAACTGCCAAACGCGGCTTTGGAGGATGAGACTGGTAAGACGTTCGTATTCGATCTGTTTTCTGCGCCCTGTCATACGCCATATCGACTCCGTGAAACCCGGCCCGGTGGGGGTCACCCCGTTGCCTGAATGTACGCTTTGATGCGGCCGGTTAGCCACAATATAAGTAAAGACGCCAAGGCCCCAGATTGAAAGATTGATCCGGTGGAAGATGCGCCGGCACCTTCTCTCTATCTTGTCCTACGTCGGGGTGGCGTGGGCGGATGCAACAAAGAAAGGACGGGCGGTCGGCTGCGAAGTTTCGTTCTGGTTCTTATCTCAGGGGCGATGGACTCAGTCGATCTCGAAGCTGACACCCTGCGCGAGCGGAAGATCGGTGCCGTAGTTGATCGTGTTGGTGGCGCGCCGCATGTACTGCTTCCAGGCGTCGGAGCCGGATTCCCGGCCCCCTCCGGTCTCTTTCTCGCCGCCGAAGGCCCCGCCGATCTCCGCGCCTGAGGTTCCGATGTTGACGTTGGCAATGCCACAGTCGGAGCCACGGGCGGAGAGGAAGAGTTCGGCCTCCCGGAGATTCAGGGTGAAGATGGAAGACGACAGGCCCTGTGGAACGTCGTTCTGGAGGGCGATGGCTTCTTCGAGCGTGCGGTACTTCAGGATGTAAAGGATGGGGGCGAAGGTCTCGTGCTTGACGACGGCGGTCTGCGCCGGGATCTCGACGAGAGCGGGGCGCACGTAGAAGGCTTGAGGATGCTCTGGTCGCAGGATTCGCTGGCCGCAGGTGATCGTAGCACCGTCTCCGGCCGCTTCGGACAGGGCCTGCTGCATGCCGGCGTAGGCGCGCTCGTCGATCAGCGGGCCAACGAGAACGCCTTGATCGCGGGGATCGCCAACGGCCACGGACTCGTAGACGCGCTTGAGTTGCGGGACCAGCGTGTCGTAAACCGACTCATGGACGATGAGTCGGCGCAGCGTCGTGCAGCGCTGGCCCGCCGTACCCATCGCCGAGAAGGCGACGGCGCGGAGGGTGAGATCGAGGTCGGCGGACGGAGCGACAATCGCGGCGTTGTTGCCGCCGAGTTCGAGGATGGCGCGGGCAAAGCGGGCGGCGAGTCTTGGGGCGACGGCGCGGCCCATTGCAGTCGAACCGGTTGCGGAGACCAGGGGAACAAGGGGCGAGGCGACGAGGACCTCTCCAACTGTAGCGCCGCCGATCAGGAGGGTCGAGAGGCCCTCTGGAACCGCGTGGCCGGTCTCTACAACGAACTTTGCGGCTGCGCGTTCGAAGATTGCCTGGGTGGCGAGGGCAGTCAACGGCGTCTTCTCAGAGGGCTTCCAGACGACGGAGTTGCCGCAGATCAGCGCGAGCGCGGCGTTCCAACTCCACACGGCGACCGGGAAGTTGAAGGCGGAGATGATGCCGACCACACCAAGCGGATGCCAGGTCTCCATCATGCGGTGGTGCGGGCGCTCAGAGGGCAGGGTGAGGCCGGCGATCTGGCGCGAGAGACCGGCCGCGAAGGTGCAGATGTCGATCATCTCCTGGACTTCGCCATAACCTTCGGAGAGGAGTTTGCCGGATTCAATCGTTACGAGGCGTCCGAGCGAGGGCAGGGCGGTTCTAAGCTCTTCGCCCAGCAGCCGGATCAGTTCGCCGCGTTTGGGCGCGGGGACGTTGCGCCATTCCTTCGCAGCCGCGTGCGCAAGAGCGATGTGGTGCATGGCGGCTTCGGGAGAGATCTGTGGCAGGTGCGCGAGGACCTCGCCGGTGATGGGGGTGCGGGCGGGGAGATCGCCAGCGCGATAGGGGGCGCCAGGCACGCCGAGACTTTCGAGCAGAGCGTGAACTTCGGTGGCCATGGAGGAGATCGCAGGTGCTTCGGTGGCGACGGACATAATGTGACAAGTCTAGCCGCTTCGAGGCAGTTCCGTTGCAAAGGCGAGGTCCCCGGTGCATCGACTCGAACTCAGGGAGTTTTCTTGCTGGTGAGTCTACTGAAGAGAAACTCCTGGGCCAGAGCATTTGCGATGCGGCCCATGGTCGTCACCAACGCGTTGCTGATGACCATGCTCGCAGTCCGGTCCTCTTGAGGAAGATAAGTTACCGCGAGCGCGCTCGAAGCGAGATCGCCACCAATGCTCGAGTAGTTCGGCTGCCATCTGCCATTGTCCCCCCTGGCGACAAACGGGGCTTCGAATGCATGCATCGCCCGCGACTTGTTCGTGCCGACGCCCTGATAGAAGTATCGAGGGTCCTGGTGTAAGACACTGGGCAGCAGAGCCCCGCCAATCATGACATCTGTAAAGCTGCTTGCGTAGACCGCGCCGAAGCGCTGGCCGTAACCCTTCCAGCCCTGTTGGTACGCCGGTGTATCGGCGGCCTGATTGATGCCCGAGATGAACGCGGTCCCAGCAAACGTAACGACGTCGGTGGACGCTCGAAACGCCAGCTTGAACTTCAGCCTGGGAGTAAGCGGGACGAACTGGCTATCGTAGACCACATAGAAGTTTGGGATCACGCCCAGGATGCGCTGCTTTTCTGCAGCTTTCACCTGCTCGGTCGCCAGCTGTTCGGCTGACGCGGCGGTAATGGTCGCCTCTGCCGCAGCCACCTTGAGCTTGATGACAGGCAGCTCCAGCTGTTGGCCCGGCGTTAACACGATGGCCGGTGAATCAAAATCCGCAAATCCCTTCGCGCTTACCTTCAGGTGATAGGAGATGGCGGGAAGAAGATTGGCCAGATTGAAGCCGCCGCTGCTGTCCGCCACTGCCGTCCGTTGTTGTTCGGGACGAGAACCACTGGCCACGATGAGGGCATCCGGAATCAGACCGCCGTCTACGTCGCTCACAGTGCCAATTACAGAGGCGTGTTGAGGCTCCGGCGCAGAGATCTCCTGCCCGCCGACCTGCACCGAAAAGAGACATGCCACGAGCAAGGACAGGGCATGCTTACTTCGCATAAATGAAAGCATTGGTAAGGAGGAGATGTTTGAGCTGCGGTGAATGCTCCAAATACTGCCTCCCCGCTTGCAAGTCTTAACGCGAATGAAACATCCCACTTGGAAAAGCGTGAAATACCCCGTTTGTAAAGCGGGTTCGGTCGCAAACACAACTTCAACCCCCTATTGAGGATCGAACAAAGGGAAGGTACAAGGAGAACGATGACCCAATGGAAGAGTTTGACCGTCCTGACCGCCGCACTTTTGAGCGCGGCTACTGTAGCACCCGCCCAGATCGGCGTTAACATCGGAGTTGCGCCAGTGTGCCCCTACGGCTACTACGACTATGCGCCCTATAGCTGTTCGCCCTATGGCTACTATGGGCCGGACTGGTTTAGCGGCGGTTTGTTTATCGGTGCGGGCCCCTGGTTCCATGGACGTTCCGGCTTCTACGGACACGTAGACAATCGTTACGATCCCCGGCACGGGTACAACGGACCCTATCCAGAACGCGGTGAGGGCTCCTTCAACCACTTCCACGCCAATGAAGCCAGAGATGGACGCGGCAATATAGGCAACGCTGGTCACGACCCAGGAGGAGAGCACGCTGGTGGGTTCTCCGGCGGACACGGTGGCGGGCATGGCGGCGGAGGACACCGCTAAAGCGGTTCGCTGCTAATACACCGGTAAAACGCAAGTCAAAGTAGAAGAGTCCCGCTCTGGTAGCGGGACTCTTCTACTTACTTGACCTATCGATCGAGAAAACACGGAATGCATTCAGGCACGCGCCGCGATCTGCTGAAGGGCGGGGTCAGGGCAAAGATTGCCTTCCAGAAAATAGTCCGTGTGGACGGGCAGGGTGAAGGAGAAGACACTGCCACGTAAGGAAGCGCCTGCGATCCAGATCTGGCCGCCTTGGCGGATTACCAAGTCTCTCGCAATGTGGAGGCCCAATCCGAGGCCATTGCGGCCTGCGTGGCTGGTGTCAGGCTGGTCAGCGCCTGTTATCTGGTAAAGATTCTCAAAGACGCGCTGGCGCTTTTCTGGCGGAATGCCACAGCCTGTGTCAGACACTTCGAAGACGAGGAAACCGGGCTCCCCTTCCGCGACACGCACGTGAACGCTCCCGCCGATGGGTGTGAACTTCACCGCATTATCAAGCAGGATGATGAGCACCTGAAGAACGCGGGTCGGGTCGGCGAAGGCGGATGGGAGCCGGTCGGCGATGCTCGATGAGAGGGCAATGTGCTTTCGGCTGGCAGGCGAATGGATTGTGTGGAGCGCGTCAGTAATGACCTCCGAGACAGAGATCCGCTGCAACTCGATGCTCAGCTTTCCCTCGTTTGCCTGCGTCACGGTAAGTAGATCCTCGATCATTGCCTGAAGCTGGCCAACATTCTTGAGCACAATGGCGAGATACTCCTGCTGTTCGGGCGTGGTGTCGCCGGCGAGTTCGTCGGCAATGATCGAGCTGAAGGAGTAGATGGACGTAAGCGGCGAACGGAGTTCGTGGGAGACGCGCGAGAGGAAGTCGTCCTTGAGCTTGATCTCGACCTTGGCCATGCGCGTGGTTTCAGAGAAGAGACGGCGCTGTTCGGTAACGTCGTGGAAGACGAGAACGGCCCCAAGGATCTCGCCTTGGATGCCGCGGATGGGGGCGGCGGAATCGTCGACGCCATAGCGGGTGCCGTCGCGAGATATGAGGATTGTGTCCGGCGCGAGCTTGCCTGCTTTACCGGTCGCGAGGCACTCCACGACAGGGTTCTCGACCGGAAGCCGCGTCTCGTAATTAAGGATGTTGAAGATGTCTGTCAGCGGCTTGCCAACGGCATCCGCGAGGGGCCAGCCAGTCATCTGCTCGGCGACGGGGTTAAGCCACGCCACGTTGCACTCTGCGTCGGTGGTGATCACGCCGTCACCGATGGATTGAAAGGTGACATGGAGAAGTTCGTGCTGCTGGGCGAGTTCGAGCGTGAGCTGGCGAGCCTCGGTGACATCCCAGTTGACGCCGACCATGCGGAGCGCCTGTCCCGACGCATCGCGCGTGACCTGTGCGGTTGCGCGTAAATTGTGAATGCTGCCGTCCGGCCAGAGGACACGGAATTCAGTGTCGTACGCGCGCCTGCCTTCGATGGCGTCGTACATCGCCTTGACGACGCGGTCTTTGTCCTCCGGGTGGAGCTGGTCCCGCCAACGGAGAACGTCCGGCTGTTCTTCACTCAATTCGATGCCATGCAGACGGTGCATCCAGGCGTCACAGTGAAGAACATTCTCGACGATGTTCCAGTGCCAGATGCCGATACGGCCACTGTCTGTGGCCAGTGCGACCAGTTCGTTTGCCTGCCTGAGGGCGGTTCGTTCCGCTACGCGCTCGGTGATGTCTTGAAATGCGCCTGCCAGCCGGATCGGCTTGCCATCCTGGAGCTCCGCTGTGCCGGAGGTGCGAACCCAGATCTGGCGTCCATCTACACGAATGGCAGAGAGTTCCAGATCCCAGCCCTGCCCGGTCGTGCAAGCGAGTTCAACAGCGGCGGTGATGATCGGTCTGGACTCCGGTGCGTAGAAGGCGAGGCCTTGCTCGAGAGTGGGCACGTAGTCCAGAGGTGCGCCGTGGATGCGATACGTCTCCACGGACCATGTGACTTTGTTGGTCACAAGATCTACCTCCCAGCCGCCGATCCCTGCAATGCGGCCGGTACGGTCCAGGAAGGCTTCGCTCTTGCGCAGTGCCTCGGTCTGGCGGTGCGCAATCGTAAGGAGGTCGGTGAGTTCACACACGCTGTGAACGATGCCGGGCAGCTTCCAGACGAGGAGAGCGGCAGCCGGGATCGAGATCAGGGCACAGAGTGTCTTTAGAAAGAGTGAGGCCTGGTCGACCGGCCACCAGGCGGTGATCGCTTCAGAGAAGCGTGTGGCGGCGCAGAGAATGAGAAACACACCGAAGATCCTGAATGCCCGCAGGTGCATGTTGAGCTGCGGAATGAGCCGCAGCTTCCCAATCGTCCAGGCAAGACCCGCGAAGATACCGGCATAGGACGCCGAGATGAACATGTCCGTTAGGATCAGCGCCCAGACATGATCGCTGCGACCCGCGTCGAAGGTGCGGCGCTTGGCGGCGGGAGCAAAGAAGTAGGGAAGCGCGTTGAGGGCGCTCACAGCCGCAATCGAAAGGAGGCTGAGTAACGTGACCTTCAGGAGCGTTCTTGATCGCATCAGGCTAGGGTGTCGAGAAGGCGTTAAGGGGCAGGTCATAGACCGTTGTGTGACGATCGGCGTCCGCCTTATGGGCGTTCTCCGGGGAGAGGACCTTCTCTATCGCTGCGAGAAGCTCGGCGTTCTTGACGGGCTTTTGCAGGAACGCCTTCGCGCGCGCGTTCAGGGCGCGATCCTGGTTGGCAGCGCGGTTCCGGCCCGAGACGACGATGACTGGAATATGAGAGAGCGTTTCGAGCGCCTGAAGCCTTTCAAGCACTGTGAAGCCGTCGCCTGCGGGAAGGCCAAGATCGAGCAGGATAAGGTCAGGCATCTGCTTGCGCGCTTCGGAGACCGCTGAGACTCCGTCGACAGCCACACATACGTTAAAGTTATTAGCTCGCAGCCGGATGGTTAGGGCGAGCCGCATTTCGGGATCGTCATCGACGACCAGGATCTTCTTTGGGTTCATCTTCGTGACTCCCTTGACAGCTTCCCGGCAACGAAAATTGAGCGAGCGGGGACTGATGTCCAAGGTAGTCGTGTGTCCCGAAGTGGGACATCCCACGAATGCTGTACTGCAGCTCCAGTGTTTCTGCTGGAATTTGCGCTGGAGTTGTCGAAGCACTGAAAGCGAAGACGGCGGAGTTAGTTCGCCTCTGCCGTCATCTTGAAGATGGCCTGGGCATTCGAGCTGTCGAAGCTGAGATCGAGGGCCGGCTTGCCGTCTTTCTCTTCGGGCAGTGGAAGGCGGGTGATGAACTCGTAGAAGGAGCCCGGGACTTCTTTTTCGATGGGCTCGCCCTGCGCGGTGCGGAACCAACGCCTGACGCGGGCCGCCAGAAAAGCCGTCTGTCGGACGCGGCCGGTTTGGGAGGTCTCGACGGTGGGCTTCATCGGCTGGCCCAGGGCCTTCTGTTCGGCGGCGAGGGCGTCAACATCAGGCACGCGGGAGGTGGCATGGTTGAACGCGTTCCCTTCGGTGGCGATCCAGGCCATCTCCGGAGATTCGGCGAGCAGGGCCTCGTAGCAAAAGATCGACGGGATGTCATGCTGACGCGTGAAGCAGCGGGTGAGCAGCGGAAGCAGTCGCGCTGCCTTCTCGATCGAGAGCGATCGAGTGCCGTCGAGCTCGGCAAGCAGGCTAACGGCTTCCGGAGTGAGCGGATCGACGGAGGTGCCGGTGACGTTCTGAACAGCCTGCTGAAACTTCGAGGAGAAACGCTCCGGGTGAAGCTCGCTGATGAAGAACTGGGCAATCTCCTCAGGGAACTCGACCTGGGCGTAGGAACGGCCGGTCATCTTCAGACGTTCGAGAGGATAGGTGCCGTTCAGGGCGTAGCCGAGCGGGCGGAGGAGACGGGTGATGGCCTCCTGGCCTGCAGGGATTCCGGATGGGCCGCCCATCCCTTCGAGGGCGACGGTGCGGACGGCGCCGTGGTCATGCATGATCCTGCGGCCCGCCAGGTTGCAGTCGGAGGCGTAGGTCTTCGCGGCGGGAACGCGCTCCAGCAGGTCTTCGAAGAGGAGCATGTTGAGCGCTTGCGCGATGCAGGCTCGGGAGACCGCTTTTCCGTCCTCTTCCAGGAGGGCAGTGGGAATTTCAAGAATGCGGAGAAGGCGTTCGGTGTGGGCGAGGCCGATGGTGGGGAGGAGGATGAATTGCAGTGCGGACATTTGTTGCTCCTGGCGTTTAAGGTGGCGCGTTAGTCGTGGCGCATGTGACGTGGCGCTTGAGACGTGGCGCTTGAGAAGTGGCGCGTAAGGCGTGGCGGTGTGAAGAGCTGCGGGAATGCTTCCTCCTCGCCCTGCTCAGGGTCAGAATGACGGCGTGATTTCTACGCCGACGCGATGGCGATGCACTCTTCGAGGATGTCGAGGGCGACATCGGCCTCCTGCTGTTTGACGATCAACGGAGGGCAAAGTCGAATCGTTGTCTCGCCGCAGCCGAGGAGAAGCAGACCCCGGTTGAAGGCGAGATCGACGATCCTGTTGCGAAGGTCAGGGGCGGGGGTGCGGCTCTCTGGATCTTTCACGATCTCGACGCCGATCATAAGCCCACGACCGCGAACGTCGCCAACTATCTTGTGTTTGCCGATCCAGGTGCCGAGGCGGTCAAGGGTGGCGGCGCCGACGGAGGCGGCGTTCTGCATTGCTTGGCGCTCGATGATGTCGATGGTGGCGAGTGCGGCGGCAAGAGCGATCGGGTTGCCGCCGAACGTGCTGGCGTGCGACCCCGGCTGCCAGTCCATAATATGGGCCTTCGCCATGCACACACTCAGCGGCATGCCGCTGGCTATCCCCTTGGCCATGGTGACTATGTCGGGCTGGACACCGGTGTGCTCGATTGCTGTCCACTTGCCGGTGCGTCCGGCCCCGGACTGGATCTCGTCGGCGATCATCAGGATTCCGTGGCGGTCGCAGATGCGGCGAATCTCTTCGAGGAAGATATTTGGAGGAACCACATAGCCGCCTTCACCTTGAATCGGTTCGACGATGATGGCGGCGACCTCTTCCGGCGGGAGGCTGGTTTTGAAGAGCTTGTCCTCGATGAAGCGGGCGCAGGCGAGGCCGAAGGCCTCCGCGGCTTGCGGTCCGCCGCTACAGCCTCGGTAGGCGTAAGGATAGCGGACGTGGGTGACTCCGGGCATGAATGGGCCGAAGCGGCGCTTCTGCTGCGGCTTCGAGGCGGTCAGCGAGAGCGCACCCATGGTGCGTCCGTGGAAGCTGCCAATGAAGCTGATAATGTTTTGCCGCCCGGTATGGTAACGGGCAAGCTTAAGGGCGCACTCGACCGCCTCGGCGCCGGAGTTGCCGTAGTAGAACTTGTGCGGACCTTCCATGGGCGCCAGTGCGGAGAGGCGCTCGGCGACCTTCGGCATCAGGTCGTAGTAGAAATCGGTCCCGGACATGTGGATCAGCTGCGCCGCCTGTCTCTGAATGGCGGCGACCACCTCTGGGTGGCAGTGGCCGGTGGAGTTGACGGCGATCCCGGCGGTGAAGTCGAGGAACTCGTTGCCGTCGACATCTTCAATGCGGCAGCCGCGGCCGCACTTAACAACCAGCGGGTAGTCGCGGGTGTAGCTGGGGGACATGTGAACATCGTCCCGGGCGATGATGGCGGCGGCCCTGGGTCCGGGCAGTTGGGTCAGGAGCTTCGGGCCATAAGCTGCGTGGGTTTCTTCGTTGAAAGCGGGAACTTCCTGCTCCTGCAATGTAGCGCTCATAAGATTCTCCTGCCGGAAGGGTTCCGGGATGGTTGGGAGATCGTTGCGTAGTGCCGGTCGGTCGACGGCGCATGAGGCTGATTGGGAAGGGGACCTAGTCGCCAAAGAGGCTGGGGCGAGATTGGCTGGGTACGTTACCAGCCTGATGAAACGCCGGGATGTAGGAGGTCGGCATGAATTGCAATCTCTCGCAGAGTATAGCCCGAGCGGTAAATTCCTGGCTCAAAAAATCAAGGAAGACACGACTGCCTTCCGGTGGTGAGTGCAGAAATGGAGCATTCGATTGTCGAACGGTTGTCTTCTCCCCCGAACGAAGCGCACTGGAATAGATACGGCTATTCACCTAACGCCCATTTTGCTGTTTACTGGTGGTCTACGAAACAGATCGAGGACAAGCGGTGACACAGGACGAAGCAAAGCGACTGGTGGCAAAACGGGCGGTTGAGTTTGTCAGCGACGGGATGGCTGTGGGCCTCGGGACAGGCTCTACTTCGAGGATGTTCATCGAAGAGCTGGGAGCAAAGGTAAAGGCGGAGGGGCTGAAGATACGGTGCGTGGCTTCGTCTGATGCGAGCGAGCAACTGGGTAAGTCGTTGGGCCTTGAGGTGACTTCGCTGGCGGAGCTGCCGGAGCTGGACGTCTACATCGATGGCGCGGATGAAGTAGCCCCCGGGCTGGCGCTGATCAAGGGTGGCGGTGGCGCGCTTCTGCGGGAGAAGATCGTCGCCAGCTCGGCAAAGCGGTTTATCGTCGTGGTTGATTCGAGCAAGATGGTAAAAGATCTGGGCAGGTTTCCGCTGCCTGTGGAAGTGATCAAGATGGCGAAGCCCATGGTCGAGGCCAAACTGGCAGCGCTGGGTCTGAAGCCGGAGCAGAGGAAACGGCCGGATGGTTCACCTTATCTAACGGATGAAAACAACTACATTCTCGACTGCCATCGCGGCCTGATCGAAGATCCGGTGAAGACAGCGGCGGAGATTCGGGCCATCATCGGTGTAGTGGAGCACGGACTGTTTCTCCACATGGCCTCGCTGGCGTTGATCGCCGGGGATGATGGCGTGTCTGAACTGAAGGCGTAAGAGCACTGTTCATCAAGACTGAGCCATAACAAAGAACAAAGGGGATCTAATGAGTAAGTGTCGGATGCTGTATGGGTTGGTGCTCGCGTGTATCTGTGGAACTGTAGCACCAGCGCAGAAGCTGACGCTCGATCGTGGTAAGGCAACGGTGATGGTCGAGCCCTATGCTCCGAACGTTGTTCGCGTCACGTTGAGCCTGATTAAGGAGAAGGCCCTTGCGGCTCCGGGGTATGGGATCGTCGCCAGGACGACGCCAGAAGGCTGGGTTGTCGCGAAGGATGGAGAGCAGGATGTGCTGCGGTCGTCACGGATGGTGGTGACCGTGTCGCCGCCTTCACGACCTGGCGGGCACATGCCTGAGACTTCAAAGTTCTTCAGCGGGTCGACACCTTACGTTGGTGTCTCCATCAAGACGCCGGAAGGGACGACGCTGCTCAACATGCATGGCTGGCAGATGGCAGAGCCGAATCGGAAGGATGGCACCTATGGTGTGATGTACGACCGGCGCCCGACAGACGACCCGTTCTACACCGTAGGTGCGAGTTTCGCCTCGCCGAAGGACGAGCATTACTACGGATTGGGGCAGAACCAGGAAGGCTATTTCGACCGTCGCGGGCACTCCGTGAAGTGTGCGCATGACTACAACGCTCCTGCGGGTCAAAGTGTGTGCGTACCTTTTGTAGTTACAAATAAGGGGTACGGAATTCTTTGGGATAACCCTTCAAAGACGACAGTCAACTTCGGATTCAATGACTCGACGAACTGGATCTCTGACGTAGGGCAGCGGGTCTCGTTTTTTGTCATCGCGGGTAAGACTTACGACGAGATCTATAGCGGATACAAATTGCTGACCGGTGATACGCCCATGCTGCCCAAGTCGGCTTATGGATATATCCAGTGCAAGCAGAGATATCGCAGCCAGGCTGAAATACTGGCCGTGGCGAAGGGCTATCGCGAGCGGCATCTCCCCATCGACGACCTCGTCATCGATTGGTTCACCTACACGAAGATGGGCGAAATGGACATGGACCCCGCTCTGTGGCCAGATCCCACCGCGATGAATAAAGAACTTCACGCGATGAATTACCACGTGATGATAAGCGTCTGGCCGCGATTCATTCCCGCAGACAGGTACTACGCAACGATCAAGAAGAATGACTGGTTCGAAAAGCTTGCCGACGGCACGCCGACAGATGGGCTTCCGTACGATCTTGCGGGATCGGACATCGATACGACTAACCCGGACGCGGCGAAGTGGTACTGGAACGTGGTGAATGAGAACTACGTCAAAAAGGGATTCGACTCGTTCTGGGCGGATGAGACGGAGCCTGATCTCAGTCCGGGGAACAGCTACTTTCACGTCGGTCCGGGAACGGAATACGTTAATGTTTACCCGCTGTTTCATACGGCCGCTTTTTACAACGGCATGCGCAAGGACATGAAGGAGCGGGCGCTGATCCTTGCTCGCGATTCCTATCTCGGAGCGCAACATAACGGCACAATCTTTTGGTCGTCGGATATCAGTCCAAACTGGGATACGTTGAAGCGGCAGGTGCCGACCGGCATCAACTTCGTGGCGTCTGGCTCGCCTTATTGGAGCACCGACATCGGCGGCTGGCAGGATATTTCCATGGTTCACAAGGCCGAGCGCACCCCGTTGATCGACCCTTCCGATGCGCGGGATAACGTCGGCCATAACGACGACTATCCGGAGTTATACGTTCGGTGGTTTGAGTACGGTGCCTTTCAACCAAACTTCAGGACGCATGGCGGCAGGAAGTTCAACGAGGTCTGGTCTTATGGCAAGCAGGCTGAGCCCATTCTCGAAAAGTACTTGAAGCTACGGTATGAGTTGATGCCCTACATCTATTCGCTGGGCCACATGACCCACGAGACCGGCGCTCCATTCATGCGCGGCCTGTTCATGGACTTCGGCGATGATCCGAAGGTCGCAAACATCGGCGATGAGTATATGTTCGGACCATCGCTGCTGGTTGCTCCAGTTACTGACCAGGGAATCACCAGCCGCGAGGTCTACCTGCCGGCGGGAACAGACTGGTACAACTACTGGACGAAGGAAAAGATGCACGGCGGCCAGTGGATCACCGCAAGCGCACCGATCGATACCATTCCGCTGTTTGTGAAGGCGGGCTCGATCCTTCCGATGGGCGCTCCTGTCGAGAGCACGAACGAGGTCCAGAAGATCTCGAAGCTGGAGGTGTACCCGGGCGCAGATGCGAGCTTCGACCTCTACAACGACGACGGCACTACCTATGACTACGAGAACGGCAAGATGGAGTTGACGCACCTGCGTTGGTCAGACGCGACAGGGAAGCTGGGCCATACCGGATCGGCGTTCGCGGGCGAAAACGAGAAGAACCTCGTCGAGGTGGTGGGTAAAGCGAATTGATCAGAGCGGAGCTTCGGACGAGAAGGCAACGCAGAGCGAAGCGGCCAATGGTAACTACCGGCATTTAGACGAGAGCATCTGCGTTCGGACGTGATATGAAGAGGATCTATGAGTTCGCGGACTGCTTCGTCATCGCGAGTGTTGCCGGCGGTCGCCCATCTGGCGCTTCCCGCTGTCTGCCTGGTGACGGCGGATGTCGAGTTTCATAAGGAGATCATTCCGGAACTGCTGCCCTGGTTCCAGGTCTCGGTCCGCGACAGCTACGTGGACCTTCCGCGTTGGACGCGCCGGGCAAAGGCGGTCGCGGTGTTGATCGACATCGATTCGGATGGCCCCGAACCCTTCGCGGGACTTGGGATACTCGCTGAGTTGCGGCGGTTGGACGAAGGATTTGTCCTGATCTCGATCAGCAGGTCACGGACTCGTTCCGTGGAGAAGCAGGCGCTCGAGGCAGGAGCGAACGCACATTTTCGCAGCCCGGTAGACCTTTCGGAGGTCCGGCTGACGCTGATTGAGGCCGTTCGGCTGCGGCAGGAGGACGAGAAACGAAGGACCCTTCAGCAGCAGGCCAGCGAAAGCAGCCGTTTCCAGGATTTCATCGGTGTGAGCGAGCCCATGCGGCGGGTCTATGACGCGATCCAGCAGGTCGCCGACAGCAGCATCAACGTGCTTATCCGGGGTGAAAGCGGCACCGGAAAAGAGCTGGTGGCGCGTGCGCTTGTGGCCTTGAGCCGTAGGGCGAAGAAGCCGTACATCCGCCTGAACTGCGCCGCGCTCCCGGAAAACCTGATCGAGTCGGAACTCTTTGGCAGTGAGAAAGGCGCGTTTACGGGAGCGACGGAGTCGCGGCCCGGACAGATTGAACTCGCCGACCAGGGCACGTTATTCCTCGACGAGGTAGCAACACTTACCCTTCCTTTGCAGACCAAGTTATTACGCGTTCTCGAAGATCACCAGGTGCAGCGGCTGGGTGGAAGGACACAGCGCAAGATCGACTTCCGGCTGATCTGCGCAACCAACGAGCCCCTGGAGGAGATGGCTCGAACAGGGCGCTTCCGTGAGGACCTCTACTACCGCATCCATGTCGTGCCAATCCTTTTGCCGCCGCTGCGAGAGCGAATGGGGGACATTCCACTGCTCAGCGAGCATTTCCTGGAGATACACTGCGGGGCGAATGGAGTTCCCCTGAAACGACTTGCGCCCGACGCACTCGAGGTATTTGAGGACCATACCTGGCCCGGCAATGTGCGTGAGCTGGAAAACCTGATCCAGCGGCTGGTCATCACTGTCCGGGGCGATGAGATCCGGGCGAGCAGCCTGCCTACGGGCCTGTTGGCACATAGCTCCGCCGCGCAGGAAAAGCTCCTGATTCCGGAAGGGGGCACTCATTTTGATGAAGAGGTAGAACGGCTTGAGCTGGCGCTGCTTACAACGGCTCTCCGTCGCTCGCAGGGAGGCAAGACAGCCGCTTCGCGCTTGCTGGGCCTCGATGTGCAGCGAATGAAGTATCTCTGCCGCAAGTATTCTCTCTAGCGATCAGAGGACAAAGTTTCACCGATTTGGGGTTATTTTTTCACCTTTCACACTCGCCACGAGCCCTGCTGTTCCGTAGACCTGGCTAAAATCGCCTGATTCCGTGTTGTTGCCGTCGTTCTTGAGTTTGGCACGCTGCTTGCTACTACCCCCTGCGTAAAGGAAGTCAAATCTTTTCCGAGGAAAACCTACATGCCAGTTCAGAAGAAGTCGCTCACCAATGCAGTCTCGGCCAAGCCAACAACGAAGTCTCTCAAGACCGCTCCGTCCGCCACCAATGCGGTAACGGCGATGAAGGCCATCCCCACGAAGAGAGTTACGGCAATGAAGTCAGTCTCCGCGATGAAGGCCGTTTCGGCGATGAAGTCCGTCTCCGCGATGAAGTCCGTCTCCGCGATGAAGTCGGTCTCCGCGATGAAGGCAGTATCGGCCATGAAGGCCGTGTCGGCGATGAGAGCTGTTTCGGCCAAGGTTTCACGCTAGACCTTTCCCAGGTCGTGTTGAGACAGGAGGCTGCCCGGGCAGCTTCCTTTTTCATTTAACGCACCTGAACTGCCGGGAGCGGGAGCCTAGCACCTTCGTTCGATATTTGTCCTCGGTGAAATCGAGGACAGACTTACCGCGCATCTCGAAACCTGCATTCACCAAGACGCTTTCGAGGCGGCCAGTCGCTCCAATGAGGTTTAAGAAGGCGTCCAATATCGGTCATCTTCGAGACATATGCCTGTACTGTGATCGCTTTACCGCCGGAGCATTCGATGATGTTTGCGGTGTCCTTAACAGCTTCAGCGCTAGAGGAATGATTGACGATCAGGCTCGCGCCTCAAGCGCTGTAGCGCTCGGCGATTGAGTTGCCGGTACCTTGACTGCCCCGGTAATGAGAGCAACTTTGTTCATGAGACCGGTCGTTCTAACCTCCTATCGATTTGCGAAATAGGAGGTGCCGAGGAGGGCGCCTTGCGTTATGCCCTCCTCGTTGTTGCTAGATCGACTGTCCGCCGGAGACTTCAATACGCTGAGCGTTGATCCAGCGGTTGTCTTCAGTGAGCAGCGACACGATCATGGGGCCGATGTCGTCCGGAAGACCCGGTCGGCCGAGCGCAGTCGCATCGGAGACCATCTTTTTAACTGCGGGGTTGTCACGGACCACGCCTCCACTGAAGTCCGTCTGAACGGCTCCCGGAGCGACAGCGTTCACAGTAATCCGCCGCGGACCGAGTTCCTTCGCCAGGTACCTGGTAAGCACCTCGAGGGCTCCTTTGCGCGATCCATATGGAGCGCTCTCCGGGATGATGATCCGCGTAAGCCCGCTTGAAATCATCACGATGCGGCCGCCATCGTTGATGAGCGGAAGCTATTTCTGAGTCAGAAAAAAGACGCCCTTGAAGTTAACGTTGTAGAGCTGATCCAACTCTGCCTCTGTCGTTTTTTCGAACGAGGCATGGTGAGAGACGCCTGCGTTATTCACCAGGAAGTTGAAGCGTTCCGCGCCGAACTCAGTGAGTGCCTTTTTTACTTGCTGTACAAAAGTTCGAAAGAACTCACGTCGCCGACATTCAGCTTCAATGCGATTGCCTTGGCCCCCACCTTGTTTACCTCCGCCACAGCCTTGTCCGCTTCTGCCTGATTGGAGTTGTAGGTGAAGATTGAGTGGACACCACGCTTGGCAAGGTGAAGCACGGTGTTCCGGCCCAACCCGCAGCTGCCTCCCGTGACGATCGCTATTTTTTCTGCTATGGATGAGCTTTGTTCTGTGAGCATTGTTTCCTCTGTGTGCGTACTGGTAGTTAGATATCTCTCACCATGGCTGAGCTGCTGCCTAAACTCTCCGACCTTCTGCCTAATCCTGCTTTCCGCTGACACTGATCTACAGCGGCGAGGAGCAGAGAGCGTCAAAAGATGCTGAGTGTGCTACAGCAAGCAGCGGCACGGTACACCGAATGAAAGGAGGGATCAAGTCCGTTTGTGACCGCGGTCCCCGGGCTGACGCTCCTTCGTTCAAACCACGAAAAACGAACAAACTTTCATATCTGTAAGCCAGCGCTGTGCATAGTCGTCCAGGGCGCCAAGTGGAGCATGTTTGGAGAGACACGCTTCAATTACCATGCGGGTCAGGCTTTGGTGGTCAGCGTCGAGTTGCCAGCGTTCAGCACCATTGTCGAGGCAAGTCCGGGCCGACCTTATCTTGGTGTGATCATCGAGTTCGATCTTGCCATCATGAGCGAGGTAATGAAGAGCCTGGATGCGGTGCCGGAGTTGGGCAAGGATGTTGTTCGAAGCGTTTTCGTGACAGAGTTGGACGGCCCACTGCTCGACTGCGCTCTACGGATGGTGCGTTTACTGGAGACTCCAAAAGCAATTCCCGTGTTGTACCCCGCCGTCATGCGTGAGATCTGCTACTGGCTCTTAACCGGCGCCCATGGAGCAGAGGTGATAAGCATGACGGTCGGCAAGTTCCACACCAAGAATTTGCTTCATGCGATCCATTTCCTGTGGGATCACTTTGCGGAGCCGATCCGCATCGGGGACCTCGCCTCCCTCGCGCAGATGAGTCCGTCTGCTTTCCACCGTCAGTTCAAAGCCATCACTTCGATGACGCCGCTACAGTATCAGAAACAGCTTCGCTTGCTCGAGGCACGACGGGTAATGATTGCGGATGAGTTGAATGTGGGAACCACAGCCGCTCAGGTGGGTCATGAGAGCTCGACTCAAATAATCCGCGAATACGGGCCTATGTTTGGAGTGTCCCCTCGACGGGATTTGGTCAGCCTAAGAGAGGCTGGTTCTTAGTGATCTTTGTGCGGAGAGAACCGATCGTAGAAAGAGCTCGACCGGCGGCCCACGCGGTCCACCCGACTTATTTAACCATCTTCGCGGAAGAATCGTAGGAGTTCATCAGTCAGGCGCCCTGGTTGCTCTTCAGCCACGTAATGGCCGCAGTCCTCGATCATAACGGCTCGCATATTCTTTGCCAGCGGGCGAATCTCGCCTTCCAGATCCGCACCGAAACTTGCAGTACCGCCCACGGTGAGTACCGGCATCGAGAGCTTCGTGGTGGCATATTCGCGATTGTGCTCGGCGTCCGTTTTGTGAGCTCGGAAATAAGCAATGCCTGCGCGCAGTGCTCCGGGTGCTGCAAGCCGATCCGCGTAGCTATCCAGCACGTCATCTTCAAGAGCGGCCGTGTTGTAGGCCTGCTGTCGCATGAAGTGACGGACGAACATTCTTTCGCGGCCGGTAATCAGGGCTTCGGACAGGCCATTCGGCGCTTCAAAAAGCGGGAGATGGTACATGCGGGGATACTTATCGGCGTCATACAGTTTCTCGAGACCCAACCCAGGAAGCGCTGCCTCCATCAACACCAGTCGCCTTACCTCGGCGGGATACGCCGAAGCATAGGCGTAACCGACCATCATGCCGACATCGTGGCTGACGAGGTTGATTGGCCCCAGCCCGAGTTGTTGGACAAGCTGGTAAACATCTTCGGCAACCGTGCGCTTGTCGTAGCCGGTCTCCGGTCGGTCGGAGTCCCCAAAACCGCGGAGGTCGGGCGCGAGGACGGTGTAATGTGCCGCCAATGCGGGCATGACCTTACGCCAGGCATGCGAGGTCTCTGGAAAGCCATGCAGGAGCACGACGGGCTCGCCTGAGCCGGCGATGCGATAGTAGATCCGGATGCCGTTTACCTCGGCTCTGCCGAATGCGACGGTGAAAGGATCCGAGTGAATGTTTGCCATAACTTTTTTCCTTGGTCCCCAGTAGCATGGGCCTCGTTTGTTCTTGTTGGTGCAGGCACACAGGCCGAGCCCGCGACCGTTGTAGGCGCCACACTCCATTAAGTTGGCCAATCCGCTAACAGTTTCCGGCAACCGGTCTGAGAGGATGCCGTTACGTCTCCAACCAGCTTGGCCAAGCGGACCGCGTGTTCGAAGTCGGGGACAGTCGATGTGCCAGAGAGGATATCGTTCCGCAGCGCTGCGTACATCGTGGCAACGTTGGCAGCTTCTGTTGGCATTGCAGCGACCTCGCCCTCATCGACGTCCTGGAACTCTCCCCGCCAACGAACGGTTAGTTTTCCCGACTGGAAGCCTCGCGGTGCACCCCCATCTATGTGGAGCGTTCCCTTCTCCCCGTCTATTTCCATCCGGAAGGCGACCGACTCGGGAGGCCGTCCTCCGGCTACTTCCATCGACAGAGGAACACCTGCACCGAAGCGAGCCAGAGCAAGCAGGTGGTCAGGCGTCGACCTTAACTTCTCTGTCGCCGGGTCGCCGACGGTGGTCTGCCGATATTGCGTCGTCGTTAAGGCACTCAAATCCGTCAGCGGACCCAGTACGGCGATCACGAAGTCCAGCGTATGCGCCCCCTGAATCGTCACCAGAGTGGTGCCATTCGCGGGATCTTCGGCAAAGCTCATCGCTGTCTCCACCTTGGGCCCAAAAGCTACCGTGCTGGAGAAGACACGAGCCGCCAGCGGCCGACCGATCACACCGGACGATATCAGGCCGCGAGCACGAAGCATGACTGGATTCAGACGAGTCTGTAAGCCGGTCAAGACGTGAACCCTTGTGTCCTTTGCTGCAGCAGCTAGTTCCTCTGTTTCTGCAAGATTCCGGCCGAGAGGCCACTCACAGTAGATGTGCTTGCGCGTTTCCAGCGCCGCCAACACGAGTTCACGGTGATCGGGCACCTTAACTGCAATTGTCACGATGTCCACGGCGGGATCTTTGATCAGGTCCTCAGCATCCGCATAGCCGGTCTTCGCACCGAAAGCCCTTGCCGCTTCATCCGCTTTCGATTGGGTGCCCGAAGCTACGGCTGCCAGTTCCAATCCAGCAAGCCCCCGTATGGCGGGAACATGAGAGATCTTCGCCCAACCGCGTGTTGCGCTTGCCCCGATAACGCCAACGCCTAACGTCCTAGTCATATGGACCACTCGCCATTGGTGTTGATTTGTCTATATCGCACTGCAAAGCTCGGTTGATAAGCCTCTTAAAGTTGAACTTACATTCGGCTCTGCTTGTGAGTCTTTGAAATCGGCCTTTGTTCCGAGATAGAACGCGGCTCAAAAAGATGCGCGTTTGCAAAAAAACTCTTCACTACTCCGATGCGGCCATTCCAGTAAGGCAGTTTGAGAGTGTAGATGGCCCACCAGATAGCCCATGCGATGAAACCCTCTATCTTGAAACCCAGCAGATCAGCGATTGCGCGCCGATGAGACAGCAATGCCAGCTGTCCGAGCATCTTGTAGCGAAAGGGTTTCGGAATGCGTCCTCGAAGCACCGCATTCACATTCCGAGCCAGCCACGCACCCTCTCGTGTTGCGTTCTGGGCTGTTGGAGCGTAGGTTCCTTTCCCATCCGCCTGTGGAATCTCCGCACAATCTCCTATGGCCCAAACTCCTGGCCGGTCCTGCACTCGAAGACATTGGTCTGTAAGCACTCCATGGTGCTTTCCTTTTGGAAGGTCTAACTTCTCCACAAGCTGATTCGGTGTGATTCCCGCGTCCCAAATCAGGAGGCCAGTTTCGTAGCGCGAGCCGTCAGTGAGCTGCACGGCTCTCCCATCAACGCTACTCACCCCTGTGTTCAACAATACCCGCACGCCATCTCGTTCGAGTTCCTTTTGACTGTACGCGGCTAGAGTAGCGCTCGTTTCGTGCATAAGCCGTTCTGTCGGTTCGATGAGCATAAAACTCATCTCGTCTGGCTCAATGTGTACAGTTCTCCCTTTGCGACGGAGGTTCTCGACGACCGCCGCCATCGTTTCCACGCCTGTGTAGCCTCCACCGGCGACGAGAATGGTCAGCAGCTTTCGTCGCTCTTCTGGATCAGTGCAGTTCGCGGCGAGCGTAACAACCTCGTCTATTCTCGCCAAAACTCGTTTTGCGTCGTCGAGGGACTTCAGCGCGAGACTGTTCTCGGATGCACCGGGAACGTGATCATAGTTCGTGGTGGCTCCCAACGCGAAAACTAGCTGAGTTGCCTGCACGACGCTTCCGTCTGCAAGCGTTATCTGCTTAGAGGCCACGTCAACCGAAAGGACTTCACCCCTCACGAACACGACTCGCTTGGGGAGTTCTTTTGCGGGAACAGCAATATCAGTGGGTCTGATTGTTCCCCCAGCGACCTCCGTCAACATTGGCGTGTACAACATATGATCCACACGATCAATCAGCGTGACCTGATGTTCGCGAGCCAAACGAAGGGCGAGTTCCCGCGCGGCGTACCAACCGGCAAAGCCTCCTCCGAGAATCACTACGTGTTCAGCGCTCGGGAGGTTTGTCTTAGTTTCCATTTCGTTCCGTGACTGCATCGTTGACCTCAAGGATCTTCATCTATTAAGTTCGCGACCAGTGTCCTAGACGCCGACCGCTCAGGGAAGCGCGTGCTATGGAACCAAAGCAATCCGCCCACCGGAGCCACCCTTGGATAGCAGCCAATGTGCATCCGCAGCCCGAGAAAGCGGGTAGACGCGCCCTACAATCACGTCGTAAGCTCCCGCATCAACCAACGCGGTGAGGCGGAGTCGAGCATACTTGCGAACTTCCAACCCAGACGGATCCTCTCCGGCCGCGCCGCCTATGGCCTGAATGCCGACATCTTTGGCACGATCAAATGCCACAATCGTTGCGATGCGAGACCGATCCCTGACCAGTTCGAGGGACACATCAATGGCCTCGTCGGACCCAGCGAAATCAAGCGCCGCATCCACGCCACCAGGAACAACTGCGTTAAGACGATTCAGAAGCCCCGGTCCATATTCCACGGGTTCAACGTCGTATCGGCGGAGCATCTCGAAATCTTTCTCGGAAGCTGTACCGATCACACGAATGCCACCCATCACCGCAAGCTGCACTGCCGCAAGCCCCACGCCGCCCGCTGCTGCGTGGAGTAAAACAGTTTCGCCTCTCCGTATACGAACCGCGGCAAGCGCGTGCACAGCTGTCGTCCCATCCAGCATCATGGTCGCCGCTTGTTCCCACGAAAGCTGGTCCGGCTTGGGGACCACCTGCGATGCTGATACAACAATTTCGTCCGCGTACGCTCCGTCGATGCGATACGCGATCACCTCGTCCCCTGCGATGATCGGCCCTGCTGGTCCGACTGCCTCCGGACCCACTGCAGTAACTACGCCCGCTGCCTCCACTCCAAGGCGTAAAGGAAAAGTTGGCAAATTCTGACCACGCGATCTCGTATACGAAGGGTCTGCGTAGATCTTGTAGTCTCGATGGTTTACGCCGATCGCGCGAAGTTGGATCGCAACCTCACCTTTCAGGGGGGTTCGCGGCTCGGTGTGGACAGCTTTGAGCACATCGGGATCTCCAAATCGAGTTGCAACAATCTCCATAGCCCTCCTCCAGTTCTCACCAGGATCGGCGATACTTCGTTGAATCAAGATGGCTGTTTCCTGCGGTGCGAGAGTTTTGAGTGCGGATACCTTCACCGAGCCGTCAAAGGAAGCTCTCGGCAGCGCCTTCCCGGATGGATGTGTGTCTACCTGCCTCCGCTACTTCATGCCGGTCCTGCCGTGACCAGCCATCTCCGCAACAGTCCGCCACCGCTCTCGTCCTCATAGAACATCCACTGAAATGGTTCGGCAGATAGATCGTGGGGTTCCGTCTTCTTAATCATCTTGACTTCACCGAGGACATAAGTTCTATGGCCCCCTGCCCAGACTTCGCTGATCTGATGCTTTGTTTTGATAGGGATATGCATTTGACGGAAGTACTCTTGTATCTCCCCCTGCCCACTAGAGCGATGACTTCCGAACAATAGTTCGCTTTCTGGGGCGAACCTTTGGAAAGCCTCGCCGAACCGGACAGAATCGATCTCGTCGATTAATTGAATGATCCATTGGGGTACCTTCTCGAGCTGACTCATTGTTTGTGCCATCTGGTTTCTTCCTCCAAGGACGAGCTCAATAGTCTGCTAACTTCAACTAGCGTGTTGACTCATCTCGAGCGTAATCTCTCCCGCGATGCCTAAAGCGATTGCGGCGGGGGTACGCTCGCCTAGCGGTAGACCGACTGGAGCGTGCAGACGAGACCAGGCAGATGCAGAGGAATGACCAGCGCTTGCTGCGATCGCTTCGACAATCCTTGCGGTCCGATGTCTCGGCCCCAGTACGCCGATGTAGCCTGCGTCTGTGTCCAACACTTTTGCCAAAAAATGTCTATCCTGATCGAAGCTATGACTCATGATGACAGCGGCATCCCTTCTTTGCAGCTTGGGAACCAAGCAGTCTCTGCAGGTCGCGCGCACTCGATCGGCGCGCGGAAATCTATGTTCTGTTGCGAGATGCGCCCTGCCGTCAGCAACCTCGATATACCAGTCCTGAAGACGAGCGATCTCAACAAGAGGCGAGACATCGTTACCGGCGCCAAAGATGAACAACCCGACACGTCCCGGATAGTGTTCAGTGTAGATTTCGTGGGTCTCACTTTGATTGGACGCATGGTCAAGCTCGTGCGATGAGATTGCCGCAGAAGTAAACATTCGCAAGCCAAGCTGCTCTCCAGACACAATTGTCTTTGTCTTCAAGGCTTGGCGGCTCTTGTATGCCAGATCGAGGTGCTCCAGGAACTTTCCGGATGTGGCTCTTCGTTCCATTAGTAGATGTAGCTTGCCTCCACATCCCGATCCGTACGGATGTGGAGAATCATCGTCCTCAACCGCCACGGTGTACACACGCACATTGGGTCCGTTTGCAGTAAGCCAGAACGCTTGCTTGGCCACCTCTGCCTCGAGACATCCACCGCTGATAGACCCGGCTCTTCTTCCATCCGCGGAAATCAACATGCGTGCCCCTGGGCGCCGGTAAGACGATCCCTCTACGCGGATCAGAGTGACAAGAACCCACTCCCGACCAGTTTTCGCTAAGTCTCGCCACAAGTGAACGACAGCACCTAAATCCGACATCAGGTCTCCTAGAGCGCGAATTTGGGTGAGCCAGGCTGACTTCCGCCATCGCGTCAGTGCTAAACCAAAGGCTTCTTCCATGCCTCTGCTTGCTTCGCCTTCACCTGCTCGGCTACGCCTTGAGGATGGACATTCATGAACAGACCGCCTTCATCTTCCACAACGCTGAGGATTGTCCTTACGATTTCTTCCGGATCAAATTGGTGCGCCAAATCATCCCACCGCATCTCGTCGGGTCGGGTGAAGTTGATCGTTGGGTCGTACCAACGCTGCCAAGTCTCCCAAAGCCGGTCGTTGAAGCCGGTGAGATATGCACCGGGATTGATGGTTGCTATTTGCACACCATGCGACGCAACTTCCTCGCGGAGCGCTTCAGCACAGGATTGAAGGGCATGTTTGCTTGCGCAATAAGGCCCGGTAAACGGCACTGTGGTCAGACCGGCGACAGACGACATGAAGATGACACGTCCACTCCCACGCTTCACCATCTGGCGAATGAAGCCTTGACTCAGTTCCAAGGTCGCAAAAACATTTGTTTCGAACACTGCTCTCACGCGATCAATCGGGACTTCGGCAATTGGGCCCGCTTCACCGATCCCAGCGTTGTTCACCAGAACGTCGACTTCCCAGCCGAACGCGAACTCACGATCGGCGAGTTCGCGTATGTTCAGCTTCTCGACTCGAATTGGGATCTTCTGTTTGTCAGCATCCTCGCGCAAGGCGGTGATCTGCGGCGATGTCTGTACGCCGGCGATCACGTGATGACCCTTCTTCGCCAGGCGCAAGGCTGCCTCACGGCCCCACCCTGATCCCGCCCCACTGATCAATACTCGCTTACGCTGCATGTGGCTTTCCTTCTCGCAAAGGGGGAGCTATAGGGTTTCGTCGTCAAACATCTTGCTGAGATTAATAGGTAGATCGGTGATGCGCTTGCCCGTCGCGTGATACACCGCGTTAGCGATGGCTGCCGCCGTGCCGGCGTTGCCCATTTCTCCCAAACCCTTGGTGTTGAGCATGTTGAAGTCAGAGTTCTCTTCGGGAAGCAGAAACGCCTCAATCTCGTTAATGTCAGCGTTCACGGCGATCTCGTACTCAGCAAGATCGTTATTCACGTATCGCACGCGCTTCTCGTCCAGGACCGTTGCCTCGAGCATGGCACCACCGATACCCCAAATCATTGAGCCGATGAGCTGGCTGCGCGCCAAGCGCGGATTGACGATGTACCCGGCGGTATACGCACCCATCATGCGGGACACACGAATCTCTCTAGTGCGTTCATGAATACGAACCTCAACGAAGTTGCACCCCCAGGCGAAGGAGCGGTGCGAACCGGTCTTTACCTCCGACATGTCTTTCACGCCCTTTGCTTTGTAAGTGTTCTCGATTGCGTCTTTTTTCGAACCCGGCGGAGACCAGGCCGCCTGCTCCGTGATCTTGTCGACGCCTAAGCGTGCGAACGCCTCTTTCATGCGGATCGTACCGTCGCGATCATCTCCCTTGCCGCCCGGCGATAGACCAAGCTTCGCGAGGACCTTGTCCGCAGCCAGGATCGCAGTGTTTGGGGCACTCGGAGTGGTCATGGACGCCCCAGCGTGAACTCCAGGAGGGAAGGCTGTGTCGCCGACGAACGTCTCCACGGAAGTGACCGGCAGCCCTAGGCGCATGGCCACCACTTGGCTGAGTATGGTCGCCGCACCCTGGCCGACATCAGAGACAGCCGTTTCATATCGTGCGCAAGCATCGGCGGTCACGGTCAGGGTCGCCACATTGGAGAACATGTGGACCGGGTAGTAGCAGGAAGCCACTCCGTAGCCGATCAGCCACTCGCCTTCCCGCATAGAACGTAGCTTTGGGTTCCGTCGTGCCCAGCCGAAGCGCTTAGCACCTACATCAAGGCAGCGGTTCAGGGAGTTGGCCGTATAAGGAATGCCAGAGATGGGGTTCCGATGTGCTTCATTTCTCTTCCGCAATTCAACCGGGTCTATCCCGAGTTTGTACGCAAGCTCGTCCATTGCCGATTCAAGCGCAAACATAGGAGGAACGGCGTGGGGACAACGCATAAAGCCGGGAGTGTCGCGATCGGCACGTACGACCCACGATGTATTCGCGATGTTCTCTGGACCATATAAACAGACAAGCCCCTCAACACCGTCATTGGCATAGATATCCTTGCGCGAGGTCACTTCCCAGATGTCATGGTGATAACCGGTAAGACGACCTGTGTGGTCGGCGCCCAGCCGCACGTGGTGCCGCGTCTCTGAACGATGCGTGGCGATCGTGAAGCCCTGGTCGCGTGTTGCGGTCGTGCGAACAGGTCGCCCAAGCCGCTTGGCCGCGTATGCTGTAAGCGCGGTTCGGTGGCTCACCATCGCCTTACAGCCGAAGGCCCCTCCCACAAACGGCGCGCGAACGCGAACCTTTTCGCGTTGCATCCGCATCTGGGTGGCTGTCGCTTCGCGTAGGGCGTAGTAGTACTGTGATGGTTCGTGAATGACCAACTCGTCGCCGATCCAGATCGCGGTCGTCGAATGCAACTCAATGGGGTTGTGGTGCTGCGTCTCGGTCGAATAGCGCCGGTCAACGACGGCTGCTGCAGCCATGAGGGCACCCTCCACGTCGCCTATGTTGGCGTCTTCGTGTTCATCCGACCTGGCCTCCTGCCCCCTTAGGTACTCCGCGTGTGGACTATCGAAGCTCCCTGCTGCGGGTTCCTCGTCATAGTCGACCTTGATGAGGTAACTTGCTTCGCGTGCTGTCTCGAAGTCTTCAGCCACAACCATGCCGATGATCTGCCCGGCGTGGTAGATCTTGTCGTCAAGCGGAGCTACAGATGTTACCCCCTGACCACCACTCATAAACGTTTCAAGAGCGGGAATATGTCCCGCATTTTCATGGGTCAAGATCTCCAGGACACCGGACAGCGCTTTGGCTGCCTCAAGGTTCATGTGGCGGATCCGACCCCGGGCTATCGATGACATCACCAGATAGCCGTAAGCGAGTGGTGCGTCCACCGGCAGGGGAAGGTCAGCTGCATAGATGGGCTGACCTGTTACCTTGCTCCGTGCTTCTTGTCTCGGTACGGGTTGTCCGCCTGAACCGCCCGGCATCGTTGGAGCTGCAGCATTCTCAGATATTGCGGGCATCGTTAGATCTCCATAGCCTGGGCTTGCAGCAAAGCGCGCACGACGGTCGCTTTGCCGAGTGAAATTCGGTAATTGCTTTGCGCACGGCGCTCAGCAGAGGAAAACTCTGCCTCGGCAGCCGCGTTGGCGCTTTCCTCACTGAGTGTCTGGCCGCGGAGCACTGCTTCAGCCTGGTGTGCCCGCCATGGGATCGTGGCGAGACCTCCAAGAGCAATCCTCACCTCGGCTACCTTCCCGTTCTCGACAGCAAGACCGACGGCAGCGCTCGCGAGCGCAAACGCGTACGAATCGCGATCTCGAATTTTCACGTACACGGACCGGCGAGTCCACTCCGCCACGGGTGGCAGCAGAAAGCTGGTAATGAGCTCGCCGGGTGCAAGGCGAGTTTCGATGTTGGGGGTCTCACCATGGCGATGCAGCTCTGCGAATGGACGCCCGTTGAACGGCCCATTCGTGCTGACCGTTGCGTCCAGCGCAATGAGGGACTGTGCGAAATCACCCGCATAGGTCGCGATACACGCTCTGGTGGTACCGAGCACAGCATGCTTCTCGTTCACACCATTGAGCGCCGAGCAGCCACTGCCTGGCGTCCTTTTATTGCATTCTTCGAAGCTGGGATCGCGGAAGTAGCTGCAGCGCGTGCGTTGGAGAACATTGCCGCCCAGACGGGCCATGTTGCGGACCTGCTGGCTGGCAGCTTGGGCAAGAGATCGCACCACCATACGGTAGCCATCATGCAACCGCTGGTCCCGCGCCGCCTGGTTCATCGTGACCAAAGCTCCGAGTCGCAGCCCGCCATCTTCCGTTGCCTCGATCTGGTCCAATCCTTTAAGGTTCTTAATGTCGACCAACAGGTGAGGCCGCATGACGTATAGCTTCATGAGGTCCACCATGGTCGTTCCACCGCCGAGGAATTGTCCTTCTGCGTCCAAGGGATTCTTTCCTTCAAACGCAGACCGGGACAGGCTAGGGAGGATCGTTACTTCCTGAGGTCGGACGTAGTCGAACCTTCGCATCGAATCACGCTCCCATTTCGAGTGCCGCAGCCTTGATGGCGGCGACGATGTTGGGGTAAGCTGCACAACGGCAAAGATTGCCGCTCATAAAGTCCTTCAGCTCGTCCACATTTTCGGCCTTGCCCTGATGCACGCAAGACACTGCCGACATGATCTGCCCCGAGGTGCAATAGCCGCACTGAAAGGCGTCGTGGTCGATGAAGGCTTGCTGCATTGGATGGAGCACCTCCCCAAAGGCAAGCCCCTCAATCGTGGTGACACGCCCAACTACCTCCACGGCGAGGCTTAGGCAAGAGAGAACCGGTTCGCCGTCGATGTGGACTGTGCAAGCGCCGCATTGGCCGTGATCACAACCCTTCTTCGATCCGACCAGGCCAAGGTGCTCCCGTAAGCTATCGAGCAGAGAAGTACGGATGTCGACCAAGGCGTGGTACTGACGGCCGTTAATGTCCAGGTTTAGAGAGACGTGCCGATTTCCGTCCACTATCCGCATCTCGCCGCCGGCGTCGGGTTGAGTGGTCAGGGCCGGTAACATCAGTTCTTTACTTTCTTCATCCATCGCTCACTCCATCTTCTTTGGGAGGTCTCGTCGCTTCATGGCAACCTTGTCTACGCCGGAGCCGGAGTTCCCGCATCGTACACGCGGATCAACTTCCGATTTACGAACTCCGTAAAGCCGAGTTCGGACAACTCCCTGCCATACCCGGAGCGCTTCACACCGCCGAACGGCATGTTTGGCGCAATCCAAGTGGGATTATTGATAAACACCATACCGCTATCGATCCGATGAGCCAGCTTGGTAGCCCGCTCCGTATCCGACGAAAAGATTGCTGCACCGAGGCCATAAGGAGTTGCGTTCGCCAAAGCAATGGCCTCCTCTTCGTCCGAAACGATGTAGACCGATGCGACTGGACCGAAAAGCTCCTGTTGGTAGACAGGATTTTCAGGACTAATGTCGGTGATGACTGTAGGCTCAATATAGAAGCCGGGTCGATCTAAAGGCTTGCCGCCTGTCAACACTCGCGCACCGGCCGCAGTTGCGTCCTGAATCTGTTTCATCAATCGATCGAGCGCAGACTTTGTGGCCAACGGACCAAACTGGCTATCCTTCGCTGTTGGGTCACCTGGCTTGAGAGCCTTGAAGCGTTTGACGAGGGCGTCTGTAAACTTCTGTCCACGGCTCTTGCCCACAATGATGAACCGTTTACCAGCAACGCAGCTCTGGCCGGTATTCTCCATTCGCGCATAAACAGCGTTGTCCAGTGTCGGTTCAAACGGGGCGTCTTCCAACACGATAAAAGGATCTGTGCCGCCAAGCTCCAACACTGCCTTTTTCAAGTTCTTGCCTGCGCGTGCCGCGACGATTGCACCTCCTTTATCACTTCCTGTGAGCGTCACCCCTTGCACTCGGTCATCGTCCAGCAACGCGTCTGCTCGCTCTACGTCAATGAAGAGGTTTGTATAGAGTCCGCTCGGGGCCTTGCTGCGCTCGAATAGCTCTTGAAGAGCGAGCGCGCATTGAGGAACATTCTCCGAATGCTTTACAACGAGAACATTGCCTGCCATAAGCTGCGGCCCGATGACGCGAGCTACCTGCAGGTACGGATAGTTCCACGGTTCGATGGCGAGCAGGATACCTAGAGGCTCATTGGAGATAACCGCTCCCGGAACACCTGGAAGCGGGGTTGTTGCAAGCGTCTTTTGACCTTGCGCGGCGGCGTAGTCAAACACGTCGGCCATCATGTTGACCTCCCAACGTGCCTCCGTCAGCAACTTACCCACTTCGCACGTTGCCAGCTTTGCCAGTTCATCGGCCCGGGCACGGACCTCACTCGCAAGTGCTCGTACGACCTCTGCGCGCTGTTCGAGTGAACGGAAACGCCAGTCTTCGGTAAAGCGGGTTTGCGCCTCCGAAAGCGCATGCTCGATCTCCGTCTCCGTCGTGTTTTCGAAGTTGCGAATCAACTTTCCGTTCGATGGATCAATCGTCTGAAAGGCCATGTCATCTCCTGAATGTGTTGGGAAGTCCAGCCTCAATCGCTTACCGCGACTGTGCTCCCTGTCGATACCGCCGCCACGAACGTACCCCGGATGCGTATCTGCTCCAAGCTGAGATGAGCGTAATCCCGCGAAGTTGTCGTTGAAGAGGCTATCTCACGGTTAGCTAACCGAGATCACGTTGTTTCCAGCAGATGCCGTGGATAGATTATCTAGAGATCGCGTACGTCAGCCTTTTGTAACCTACGCTTACCCGTTCGCTTGTTATGGATGAACGCACCCCCTGCAATTCGGCTGTTCGAAGCGAGCTTCTGGATCAAAGAGGCGAAGCAAAACGGCGACCAACGCGCCCATGGCTGCTCGTATGCGCCGGAGTAGGCGTTTTGCTCATCAGCTCGGTTGGGTGGGCACAACATGCTCCTCCATCAGGAGATCGTCCTTGGCAGCCCCCCACAAACATCGCCTCCGCACAGGGTAGGAAGGCGACGCAGGATCAGCAAACAGCCATCGTACCCAGTCATCAATACAGCTTGCCAGAGCTTGTCGATTTGGCGGAGCAGCACAATCCAACCACGCGGGCTGCGTGGCAAGCAGCACGCGCCCAAGCTGGGGCGCTGCGTATCGCGAAAAGCGATCTACTGCCGGCGCTGGCTGCCGTGGCTATGACGAACACCACACGCGATGGACTCTTGTTCGGAGATACCTTCGTTCGGCAGACCACTGGAGTCTACCAACCGATGCTCGAACTAAATTACCTCGTTCTTGATTTTGGCGGACGTGGAAGCCAGATTGAGGAGGCGCGCCAACAGCTACTCGCGGCTGATTTCGAATTCAACCGTGCACTGCTGGATGTCCTGTTCGAGACTGCCAGGCGATATTACACGCTGCTCAACGAGGCGGGACAACTGGATGCGGCAAACAATAACCTGAACAACGCTGAAACCGTGCGCAAGGCAACAGAAGCCCGGCTAGCGGTAGGATTAGCGACTCTTCCAGATGCATTGGAGGCTCGAGCTGCTGCCGCTCAAGCGAACTTCACGGTCCAAGATACGATCGGCAGGGTCGACATCGCACGAGGCGATTTGCTTTCGCTTCTGGGTGCCTCACCAGCATCTTCTCTCAATGTGCAGCCATTGGCAGACCTCTCCATACCTGACAAGTTTGAGGTCAATATCGATGATGCGCTTCAACGAAGTATAGTGCAGCGGCCAGAACTAGGGAGTCAGATAGCCACCAGCGAGGCAGCAAGGGCGGAAGTGCGGCGAGCGTGGTCTTCCTTCCTGCCGCAATTTGTTTTGCAAGGAGAAGGTGGAGAGTTTCGGTCGTACGGAGCTCAAGATCAGTTGCCGGCAACATACACCGGGCCGAAGGAACAGTGGAATCTGACCCTGAACTTGCGTTGGGAGATCTTCGACGGTGGTCGGCGACAAGGTCAACTCGAACAAGCTCGTGCGGATGAGGGAAGAGCGCAGGCACAGATAAAAGAGACGCGGGACGACGTCGAGAACCAGGTCTGGAATGCATACGTAAGCGTCCGCGCCGCCTTTTACGAACGGCAAGCCGCAGACCAACTGCTGCAGGCGTCCCAGACCTCCTACGAGGCCTCGCTGAAATCGTTCCAACTCGGATTGCGGAGTACGGTCGACGTGGTCACAGCACAGCGCACACTTGCCCAGGCCTTGAGCACCGATGTGTCGGCGCGCACGGACTTGCTCACGAAGCTTGCTTACCTTGCTTATCGGACTGGTGATTTGCTTGAAGACGCATCAAGAAAGCAGCATCCATGAAGGCAGCTCAACAAGTTCGCTTTGCGTGCGGAGTATGCAGGGCCTTCGGAATAGCCATTGTCTTAATTGAACTGATTGGTTGCCGCCGTTCGCCTTCGATCGACGTGTTGGGTTCCTACTTCCCTGGCTGGCTTGCCTGCATGGTTGTAGGAGGGCTCGCCGCGGTTCTTCTGCAAATAGTCCTGCGCCGTATGGGTTGGCAACGGCATCTACCTTTGCTTCCGTTGTTCTATCTTTGTGTGGCTCTGCTCATAGCTTGTACAACATGGCTGATCACGTTCGATTAATGAAGCAAAGGAGATCCAAGTGGCAGAAGAACCGAACAGTGCAAGTTTTCAGCGTTCTCCTTCGGAGATGGATCGGGCGGAATTTAGTAAGCCAGGTGCGGAAGAGCACCCTGCCTCATACGAACAAGACGGCGACGGCAAACCTTTCGGGGAAAACGGGCGCAGCGAGGCAAAAAGCGAGTCCAATCGTAACGAGGCTCAGGATAACCAACCGCTTCGACGGCAGGGCGTTGCCTCACAAGATGAAAAGTTAGAGCCTGCAAGCGAACTGAATGATTTAACCAAGCTAAGCATTTCTAAGCGGCAATCGCTAAGCGGTTGGATTATCTTTTGTCTGCTCATCCTGGGAACCGGTTTTACAGCAAGTCTGGCTTTATCCCGTGCAACGTACCACCCGCGGACGGACGATGTCGAGGTTCTCGCAGACTTCATCGGGATGGCACCGCAAGTCGAAGGCCCGATCACCGAGCTGCCGATCCACGACAACGAGTATGTAAACGCTGGACAACTGCTGTTCGTTGTAGACGAGCGACCTTATCGCTTTGCGCTGGAGCGCGCTCTTTCGCAGCAGGCATCTTTAGAAGGTCAGATTGAGGATCGGCAGCGTTCAATCCGTTCCCAGGTGAGCGGTGTACGCGCAGCGAACGCGACAGTACTTTCGAGCGCTTCCAATCGTGATGCAATGGCAGCCGATATCACGCAGGCGCAAGCTGATGTGAATGATGCGAAGGCCGCGGTACTCCGCGCAGAAGCCGATCGTCAGTACGCTGCGGATAACCTGCGCCGCTTGGAGCCGCTACTTGCGCAGCAGTACGTTACTGTGGACCAGGTTGATCAGGCCCGGACTTCATTAGAAGTTCGTAGTAGGACTGTGCAGCAGGCCGAATCGCAGGTTGCACTTGCCGAGGCACGGGTCAACAGCAACTTGGCGCACTACGAACAGTCCAGTGCCGACGTAGAACAGCGCAGGGCGCAACGAGATCAGGCCGCCGCCGGCGTGCAGACGCTTGCCCCATTAGCGAATCAGCGAGAAGAGCGTTCTGCGGACGTGCGCAACGCAGCGTACAACCTAGGCAACTGCAAAGTTTATGCGCCATTCGACGGGTACGTGACGAATCTGACGATCTCCCTCGGGCAATACGTGCGTCCCGGAGTGCAGGTATTCACAATGATCGATGCACGAAAGTGGTGGGCGCTCGCGAACTTTCGCGAGACGCAGCTGAAACATATAACCCTAGGCTCAAGGGCGGATGTCTTTTTGCTTGCGCGAGAGACCCAGCCTCTGCATGGAACGGTGGAAAGCATTGGCTATGGGGTCGCGCCTGATCCTAGCGTGGCTGGCACGATAGCACCCGGACTTCCCGCTATCCAGCGTACCTTGAACTGGGTCCATCTGGCAGCACGGTACCCCGTGCGCATTCGGATCAATGCTCCGCCACCCTATCTTCGTATTGGCCAGAGTGCGGTGGCGGTGGTTCACGACGGGCCCGAATCGAGAGGACCCAAGCCAACGGGGAATTAAGATGCCGCCTCTCACCCTGCCAGGTCCCCAAATTGTTCCGAGTCAGACGTCCATCAGTTTCGCTAAGCCGCCCGAACAACCACGACCTTTTTGGGATTGGTTTCCTTCCTTTCTAAAGCAGGAGCTCGCACCGTATCCCGGACGGTCCCGTATAGTGATGCGAATGGTCTGCGCGGCCACTATCGCCATGCTGCTGATCATGACCTTCCACCTCGTAGGGGCGGGCATCGCCGGAGTTTATACTCTTTTCGTTTCTCGCGAAACTCCACAAGCCACTTACCGTGCAACTCTTACAATGATCGGTTCCTATCTCGCAGGGTTAATCTATCTCGTCTTGGGTTCGCTTCTCTTCGTCAACTATCCACTCACGCATTTCCTATGGGTTGTAGTGAGCCTGTTCTTTTCGTTCTATGCTCTGCGCGTTTACGGCAACAGTGTTGCAGCGGCGGCCTTCGGCATCATGGTCACACTCGCGATTCCTATATGGGACGTCACTGCACCGCCGGAACTATTGCTCGTCGAGACTCTGTGGACGGTCGGCGGGATCGGCATAGGACTAGGTGCGGCTGCACTTGTCGAATACATTTTTTCTGGATTCGGAGCCCGGAACGATCTGATTGCGGGCCTGCAAGAGCGACTCGAAACCGTAGCAAACGTTCTGGATGAACATTCCCGCGGACCTATTTCTTCCACCGCTCAGAAGAAGCTCGCCGACATCGCCATCGTTGGTCTGTCACGACTTCGCACTCTTGCATCTCTGCCACACCTAGAACACTTCGGCCCATCGACCGACCGAGGTGCCATATCGCTCGTGGGCAGGCTGGTTGATCTTACCGTTGCGTTGTCTTTGCAATTCGGGGAAGCGGAGGCCGCGGATAGAATAGGAGAATCGATTAGATCGAAGCAACTGGCAGACCGTATGCGAACTATATCGGCTGCCCTCGACCAGCGTGGTGATTTCGCGAAGATTCCTCCAGCTATCGACAAAGACGAAGCAGCTTGGCTAACGGAACTCGAGCAGACTACCGAGCTCCTCGTGCTGAGCCTATCCGCTGATCCAGAAGACCAACAAAGCACCGTCGACGTGATGAAGCCTGATCATGCGCCCTTGCTCACTTCAGACTCTTTCACTAACCCCGAACACCTGCGATACGCTCTTAAGGGATGTTTGGCAGGGACACTCTGCTATATCTTTATGAATGCAGTCGCTTACGAAGGCATCCGTACGGCGCTAATTACATGCTTCATCACATCGCTGACGAGCACGGGTGTTTCGCGGCAGAAGCAACTGCTCCGTTTTACGGGCGCCTTCTTCGGCGGCTTGGTGCTCGGTGTCGGCGGTCAGGTTCTTGTCCTACCGATGCTAGATGGGATAGGGGGATTTACCATCTTTTTCGTAGTCGTCACTTGGGCATCTGCATGGATCGCAACTTCAAGCAGTCGGCTGTCGTACTTTGGCATCCAAATGGCGCTTGCGTTTTACCTGATAAATCTTCAGGAGTTCTACCCACAGACCGATTTGAGTTTAGGCCGAGATCGCGTGCTGGGTATAGGTCTCGGTCTCTTCGCTATGTGGCTGGTCTTTGATATTGTCGGATCGACACCGGCTGTGACAGCCATGCGCAACAATCTTCGGGCCAATTTAGGCCTGGTTGCTGACTTTGTCCAGCATCGGAAGTCAAATGGCACGATCGAGCCTCAGGCGATTAGAACAAAGCGTGACGAAATCAGTTCACGCTTCAATCAGTTGACCGCGCAAGCAGACGGCGTGCTCTTTGAGACAGGCCAGAGGCGCCAGCATGATCTCGCCGAGAGAGGGAAGCTATTGGGAATCCAAGCTCGTCTCCACAGCCTCTTCTTACTAGAAATCGGGTTGATGCATTATCGAGCTGAACTTGCCCAAAGCGGAGCCTCCGCTTTAGTCATGGAGGCGCAGCTTTCGTTCGATGTGCTCACGGCGCAAGAGCTTCGCTTGATTGTGGAGGCGCTAGACGGCCTACCTGAGACCTCTTCTTTGCAGAGGTTGCGGATAGCACACCGTGAGCTGAAGCAATCGCTGCAGGCAGAACCCGGATTGCCTGCCTCGCGTATCGAAGCTATATCGAGCCTCACGTCTGGCGTGATTGCTGGTTTGGAAGCCGTTCGTCACGATGTAATCGTCTCTGCATAACGTGAAGTTGCCGACGAGACGCTGCAGTTTACCCTGTCACACTCTTTGAGCTACCAGCATGCGGCATTGGCAGGACATCTTATCGTTCCTCCTGGAGAGGCCTGCGACTGCGAGCTACTGGAATGATTTGCAATAAGGTAGTTGAAGATCACTCAGTAAGTCTAGGAAGAAAGCCTCCTCACGAAGACAGGCGAACCTGGGATCGACTCCAAGGGCATATAGCTGCGGCTCTCTCCTCTGGAGAGCCTCGGCCAGGAGACCGACGCATCGATCCGACTGCTTCATAGCTAAGCAGAGTCGAGCTTGACCGACCCTGCTTATAGGCGCTTGTGGATCCAGGAGACCCAACCTCCCTATAAGGCTCTCCGCTTTGCTGTGGTTACCCGCAAGTGCGAGTATCTCGGCGATCTCAGCCGTCAGCGCCGGAGTGCCGTTCGACTCTCGCAAAATGTCTTCGGCGCACTGTGTCGCCTCTAGAACCTTTCCTAGATGTATGGCGATGTTTGCCTGAAACAGAAGCGCTCTATTAGGGACCCCTCCAAACTCATTTGCAAACGAAGGGCCACACATGCCATCCGGAAAGCGGCCACTCAAGTAGTTTGACCTAGCACAGGCAAGCTTTTGCTGTCCGGAAAACGGATCAACGCCTTGAGAGACGCGAAGCTGCAGGAAGGCCTCGTCGAAGTTGCCCAGCGCGATCAGAAGATGAGCGTAGTTCTGTCTGATGATCGGAGATGTGTGGGGCGCCAACTCCAACGCTGTTGCGAACGACTTTTCAGCCTCGCCGAAACTTAATTCGAGTACCTGAGCACATCCAAGAGCCGCGTAAGACTCTGCCATCCGGCCGTCTAATTCGATTGCGCATAGGGCGGCGCTTCTTGACTCCAGAACAGCTTCTGGTGGTATGAGTTCGTTCAGCTGTGCCAATAAATAATGACACTGGACGATTCCGTTGAAGCTGCGGGCTGAGTTTGGAACACGCTTCGTAAGACTTCTGAATCTGTTGAGCGCTAGTCGAATGGATGTCGTATCGCAAGTGTCTAGCAGCGTTTCAGCGCTGAACAACTCTGGGAAAATCGCCACACATGCCGGGTCGACCGGCTGCTCCATGTTTCGGATCTCCGACCGATGCGGCCCGATTCGGGCAATGAGAGCCGAAGCAGCATGTTCCAACAAGTCGCGTAGTGCGCCATCCTGTGGTTCGGCCTGGAGCTTCTGTGTCCAGATCTCGTGAGTCAAGGGGTTGAACCCATGAGCTAGAATGGTGAACCGACGGCCCTCTTGTTGTATGCTGCCGTAGATGGCCTGTTGGACATCTCGTTCTCGACTGGACATTGCAAGTTCATCGATTGAGCTATGTGACCCGCGGATGGCGTCGACCGACACAACCCGACACCCTTCGCTGAGGGATATGCGGTAAATAATCTCGTCGGTAAGGCCAGCAGCAAAAGCAGCAGTTTCGACAGTGCGACTGTCATCGGCAAACGGCAGGACCGCAATTGAATATCCTGTCCTTAACTCTTGCCGTGGCCTACCATCTGAAGCGCTACGTTCGATGCTGGTGTGTACTGCATGCAAACCTCCGAGCTTACTAAACACAGGTTTGTAGGTACCCGTCCTGAACGAGATGAGCACGTCTGTGTCTGCTCCTCGTTCGTAATATTCTTTCAGTCTATTCCGAAGTCTTCGCGCTTCAGTCCTTACGATCGAGTCCTGCCCTGGATTGTAGGAGAGCTTCCGTCCATAAACCTCTACTCCGATTAGGTGCTCTTTGAGAGAGTCCCCTTGTCCCAACAGAGTTTGGTTGACGGTGTAGCGCAGAAACTGGCACAGTCGGTCCGAATTCCGAAAACCAGGGCTGGCACAAATTTTGTCTACTTGGCTCAGGATCGCTTCTTTTGATACGCGATTTGCACTCGCTTGTTCCACGTCAGCCTCGTCAATCTGAATTTGATCAGTTTAAGAGGTTGGGAGTGCAGATTCTACCGCAAGGCGGATCCAACGAACGCCTCCTGGCGCGGGCCGTAAGGAGCACGGTCGAACATTGCCTTGCAATAGAGCCTAGCAGCACCACGATCGCGCAGCCCCTTCCAGCACCCTGGGATTTAGCGCTTGACGGCCGGAAGAGTGTATCTCGCCGGCAATCCCTGCTAATACAGAGCCATTCCGTCCGATAGGACCCCACAAACTGAGGACTTCGGAAAAAGCTTAAAACTCAACACGTAAGAGCTTAGCAGGACGGACAATGCCGTCAGGCGGAGGTGACGCCGTACCGCCATCGGAGAGGAAGAAGGCTACCTTGCCATACTCTCCGGGGTTTCGGCTCCAGGCACCGCTGGATGGTCCAATTAGTTCTTCGTTGAAAGGATCCCCCGCGACGCTTTGCGTGAATCCGCTGTTCTCGGCGGGATTCATCGAGACGCGGTCTATTGTGTTTTGGCGGTGAGTTGTCAGGTATACGACGCCAGCGTCCTCGTCGATGCAGAAATCATCTCCCATCCTCCCGGCGACCACAAGTTCGGGCTCTCCTGCAGGATCGTGCGTCTCCGGATCGACGGGTATACGCATGAACAGCTTCTTGGCAGTCGCAGTGTAGTAGAGATAATTCGTCTTCGCCGCGAAACGTACACCATTGACGCCAGGCTGTTCGGGTTTGAGTTGGCCGGGATAGTAGCCCATGCTTTCATGCTTCATCCAAACACGGGCCGTCGGAGTCCCTCCACCAGGTGGCAGATCAATGCGCCAGATCAGGCTCGCGAAGGAGTCTGCTATCAGCAACACACCAGGCGCGATCAGACAACTACCATTCAAACCTCGGGCTAAAGGAGGAAGTTGCAGCGCCATCTCCGGTTGTACTGACGCACCAACGTGCCAGTTGCGCAGGTCCAACCGATGAAGATACGCCTCGTGCGTGGTGTAGAAGTTTCCTGTGGCAATGTAGAAGACGTCCGGCTCGACTTCTGTAATGCCGCATGCCACTTCAGCAAAAGTGAACAACAATATCGGCGTGACTATTTGCTCTCCAATAGCCGACGGAACAAACCATAGTTCGTGATGGTTTGCCACCGTTACTAAAATCGAATTGTCTTCGCGCACCGCAAGATTCTCCAGAAAGTACTCGGGCGGGAAGAGTGCGACTGTTGAGAGCTTGGCTTGAAACATCTTTTCAGGTGGCATTCTGAGGATCTCCGTGTAGCAATGGCGAAGGCTTCGGAGATGAGATGCGGTGAGAGGTGGTGCCGCTTGGCGCACACTGTAGCATAGGCGCAATTTAGTTTTGCCCTGCGTCAACGCGTATTCGAGCTGCGAACGCATCTATTCCCTATGTTGATCGCACACGAGAGGGGTTGGACCCAGCCGCAGGTTATGTAGAGGGTGTTTCGATTGAGCTCTGGCGTTAACCACAGGAGGATGTATGGCAGAGATACCTGATTTTGGTACCTTCGGGCGTTTTCAAGAAACGCCAATCGGCGAAATGTCGCCAGATATGAAAGACGCCTACGACTTCACGATGAAGCTTCGTGGTGTAGTGCCGGGCCCCCATAAGATCTGGCTGGCAAACCCGACGCTGTCCAAGACGATCGTTCCGACTGGCTACTACTACCAAAAGGAGTCTACGCTCACCAAGGCTGAGATCGAAATCGTGACAAACATCATCAACGGACAGTGGCGTGCGGCATACGGCAATTATGAACATGAACAAATTGGCGAGAAGCAAGGCCACCTTGAACCCAAGAGCGTCGAGGCCCTCATCGGCGGCCTGCCGACATCTTTTTCAGATCTGCGAGAGCAGTCCATCTACGAGCTAGCTCTAGCCCTCGCCAATCATCGCGTTGTGCCAACTGGACTCTATAAGCGATGCAAGGAACTCCTGGGCGATGCCGGCATTGTCGACGTAACGGTGCTCATGGGTTGGTTCACGATGGTTTCCCTAACTTTGATGGCCTTTGACGTACCGTCGAATGCTGTCGGTATCGATCAGTAAGGAGCGCGCATGTCCAAAAGTAATGACGATCTCGGTGGCCGAATCGAGCTATTAGCACCAACTGAGCTGACTGCTAGCCAGCAAGACCTTTACAAGGTAATCAGCGAAACTGCTGTTCCTTGGTCTAAAGCATCCGGTTTTGTGGCGAAGCTGGATGACGGGCGGCTCATCGGACCTTTCAACATCGTGTTAGAAAGCCCTGAACTCGGAGGTGCTTTTCTAGAATTTCAGAATGCAGAAGAGAAGATGACAAGCTTGACAGAGCGAGTGCGTCAAGTTGTGATCCTCACCGTTGGATCTGTCTGGAAGGCGCCATATGAACTGTATGCCCACTCTGCTGTTGCGCGGATCGCGGGGATTCCGGAGGGTGCCGTTGAGGAGCTTGCGAAGGGTGAGGTCGCAAAGCTCTCGAACGAAGAACAGTTGGCCCAGCAATTTACAAGACAACTCGCGCTGGAGCGAACCGTCTCGCAGGAGCTATTCAATCGAGCCAAGGATGCGTTCGGAATTCGAGGTCTCGTCGATATGGTTTTCCTTGCAGGGTGTTACGAGACCGTGTGCTCCCTGCTAAACACGTTTGCTGTTCCGGTGCCCGGCAACGAGCCTGGCAAGCGGATCGCGCTGCAGGTGAGCGGATGAGCACCGGGCACTTCGACTTAGGTTAGTCGCGCCTACGCCGACCGAGACTATCGATTTTCCTAAACACGTCCTCGGTTGCTTTGTTATCAGGTGTGACAAAAGCTAGCGTACTTTCCGGCAACCCCGGGTAGAGTGCCCGGATTGAGCGCAGTCGAAGAGTCCCGAATTGAGAGTGCGCAATGTCAAACGACAAAGGGTCAAGCGATGCTGTCTGTTGCTCATTCCAGAAACGTCGAAACGTGGTGTTGCCTTCGAGCAGAGTGGCGATCAGCGACTCAAATCCCAGCTCACCTATGTGTTTGGCGTATCGCACGCGCAGCAAACCCACACCGCTACGCAGGACACGTTCGTCATAAAAGCCGTGTCTCGCGGGGTCCATGAAGTTCCGCCAGGCGAGATTTCGGCCGAAAGGTGATGGCGACTCTGACCAGTCGTAGATCACGTCGGCCAAGTGATTGAAGGCTAGACAGTCGAAGCGTTCGTTCCAAAGCATCGCTGGTCCTGCAGTGAAGCCATCGAGCAGACGCTGTACGTCTCGGAGTTCCTCGCCCCCACCTTGTTCAGTCTTCGCAATCTCTTTACCGGCTATGGACCGAAAATAAGCAGTATCCGAGTGCGAAAGACGCAACGCCTTCGCTATGCGCTCTATGACTTCCCTGGAGACCTGAATATCCCGGCTTTGTTCAAGCCATGTATACCAAGCCAGCCCAACTTGAGCCAAGGCGGCAACTTCCTCTCGCCGCAGTCCCGGGGTCCTTCGCCGCGGTCCTCCTGCCAAGCCGACTGTCTCCGGCTGGATCATCGACCGTCGCGTACGAAGAAATCTCGCCAACTCGGCCTTCCGCGCGTTGTCGTCCATTGCCCGTTACTCCTTGTACTAGGATAAGCCGTCCTCTTGTCACGGGATGAAGTTTTGCAATACGGTGTTAGTGGCCCGTATAGCGATTCTTGCCTCACCGCGAACAACGGATTAAGCCGAAATCGACGAGTGAAGGCTCTAATGCTGGACCTTAATGATGTGCGGGTGTTTACGGTCGTAGCGCGCAGGGGAACGTTCAGCGCAGCCGGCCGAGAGCTACGCCTCCCGACATCGACCGTTGCACGTGCGACAACCAGATTAGAAAAGCATTTAGAAGTGCTTCTCCTGAGGAGAAGCCCAAAGGGCGTTTCGCTCACGGATGCGGGCACAGAGTTTCTCATTAGCTGCAATCAGGCCCTCCGGACGATCAGGCTTGGAAGCGAAAGGTTACAGGAACGGCGCGTCAATCCCCGCGGTCTCATCAGGGTCTGCAGTCCCATTGCTTTGGCTAACGGCCTGCTAGTCCAGATACTCCCCGAGTTCTTGCACAAGTTTCCAGAAATCCGCATTGCGATCGAGACGTACACAGATGACTTTGAACGAGAGCCCAGAGATGATGTGGACGTTTTTTTCAAGATCGTGCCGCCGAGAGACTCAGTGAGGCGCATGCGAAAGTTTCCCAGTACCCTGCGAGGTTTGTTCGCGAGTAAAGAATATGTTCAGTGCGTTGGAGAGCCGGATGGCCCCCACGAACTGCTCGCACATGCTTGCATTGGTGCAGAGACGTGGCAATTGACGAACGGCTCGTCTCAAGTCACCGAAGTAGCGCCGACATTCCGGGTTACTACTTGCGATCCAGTCGTGATGTGCGATCTGGTCCTAAGGGGTCTCGGAATTGCCATCCTACCGCTCTATATGGCGAGACAACCAGCAATTTTTCCGCGGCTCGTTCCGATACTGCCTCAGTGGCATCCGAGACCTGTTCTAGTCTCGGCTCTATACTTCGGCCCAGCTGCATTGGCACCCAAGATCAAGGTCTTCTTGGACTTCCTGGGAGGGATCCTTGGTACGGACCGGGATCCACGGGTGAAAGAGGCGCGTTTCGAGGGATTGTTCGGAAACTCCGACGAAACGTAACGCTGGCCACAGTGTACGTTCATGCGCTGCTGTAGGGGAGTACTGGTCACCGCACCGCCGGCGCCACGTGGACGTGATGGCTGCTAAGAGCAAAATCTCGCGAAGGAGCTCAGGTCGGACGACAATACCCGAGCTGCACATGTACTGTCTTAGCCGTCCCAGTGATGAAGCACCTTCGGAGATCGCAACTTGACCAGAAGAAGGCAGGAAACCAAAAAGCGCAGGAGTGCTCCTCGCATGGGTGCTCCGAAGGCACATGCAGACCCCAACCTTATTCAACGTCCGATGAACGACGCCAGCCACTTTACAGACATTGATAATTGAGACGGAGTTCTAAGCATGAATCGACTTTGCGCAGAGCAGTTGCCTAAGAGCGACGTAGCTTTGTATGTCTGACGGCGGGAACAATTGTCACGGCTTGCACCGGGATTGGGCATGCCCTCAGAGCGGAACCCGACGCAGACAGAAAGCCAGGAGGAACGGTGAAGCGAGTCGATGCAGGCGTTCTGGAGGTTGGATACTTAGAGTCAGGTCCTGCTGACGGTTCGCCGGTGGTGCTGCTGCATGGATTTCCGTATGACGTTCGTACTTATGATCTGGTCGCGCGTAGCTTGAGTGCGGCAGGCCGGCGTGTGATTGTTCCTTACCTTCGCGGATTTGGTCCAACGCACTTCCTGCATCGTGGGACGCCGCGTGTGGGTCAGCAAGCGGCACTTGGCTCTGACCTCCTTTCGCTGCTGGATGCGCTCTCGATCCAACGGGCGACAGTTGCGGGCTATGATTGGGGCGGTCGAGCCGCCTGCGTGGTAGCCGCGCTGTGGCCAGAGAGGGTCAACGGACTCTTGAGTTGCGGCACGGGGTATAACCTACAAAACTCCAGCGAGGCGCTGAAAGCTGACAGACCAGAAAAAGAACGCTTGCGCTGGTACTGGTTTTATCTCAACTCCGAGCGGGGTCAGGCGGCGCTCAGGGAAGACCGTGCCGGTTTTTGCCGTTACCTGTGGCAAGACTTCTCGCCCACGTGGGCGTTCAACGACGTGACATATGCCCAGACGGCGGCTTCCTTTGACAATGCAGATTTCGCTGAAGTAGTCCTGCACTCGTATCGGTACAGGATTGGTGCAGTGTCCGGCGACCCGCATTTGGAAGCGATGGAGCAGCAGCTGTCGGCGAAGCCGAAGATTACTGTACCCACTATCGTTCTCCAAGGCGCAGACGATGGCGTAGACAGACCGGTCGATCCGGAAGAGATCAAGCCGCACTTCACAGCGCTCCGCCGACTCACGACGCTCGATCATGTAGGCCACAATCTCCCGCAGGAGGCTCCCGATGCGTTCGCGGCAGCGGTCCTAGAGTTAGGGTAGATAGAATGACGACCTCAAGTACTTCATGCAGATCTTGCGTATCCCCGTTTTGCGAGACTGTCAACATAGAAGCCGTTCAGGAATGATAGTTCGAGGATCGGCATGACAAGATCAGGAACCCCTTCAGTGTCCAGCGTTCTCCCGTACAGAATCGACGTCGACACGGCTAGACTCGACGTCATCCGAGATCGCGTTCGCGCGTTTCGCTGGGACGCCTGGAGTGAGCCCGCCGACGCGGGCGACTGGCGGTATGGTCCACCTATAGCTTTCATGCGTGAGCTCTGCGCCTACTGGCTGAACCATTACGATTGGCGCCGGCAGGAGCGCGCCATGAACGCGTTACCCCAATTCATCACTCGTATCGATGAGGTTGACATTCACTTCATTCATGAACGAGGGTCGGGTCCAAACCCGGTCCCTCTTCTCATTGCGCATGGCTGGCCCTACTCGTTCCACTCATACGATGGCATCGTCGATCAACTCGCTCACCCTGAGCGGCATGGAGGACGTGCCGACGAAGCCTTCAGCGTCGTCATCCCGTCCTATCCGGGATACGATTTCTCGAGCCGCCCCCAGGAACCCATGGACCCGCTCGCTATCGCCTTTCTCTTCGACAAGCTGATGGCGAGGCTCGGGTACGACCGCTACTTCGTGCACGGCGGCGACTGGGGAGCCCACATTACCAGCCTGCTGGGCTTTCATCTTTCCGACCATGTCATGGGCATCCACTCCACCGCACTGGTTCTGCGCGAAGCGGGCGCTCAGCAACTCACAGGTGAGGTGCCGAGCGATGCCAGCGACGAGGGGCGGGCTTTTGTGGCCACAGAGTATGCGATCTGGCAGCGGGAAGGGGCCTACTCACAACTGCACGCGACTAAGCCGGCTAAGCTCGGCTACGCGATGGTGGACAGTCCGGTCGGCTTGGCGGCCTGGATCGTCGAGGCGTTTCATGCGTGGTCCGACCGCAAAAAGCGCAGCTTTACCGAGCTGTTCACGTTGGATCAGTTGCTGACCGAGGTCATGCTCTACCTTGTGACCGATGCTTTTCCAACTTCGATATGGATCTATGGCGCGGCAAAGCGGCATGAGATAACGACGCTTCCACCCGGCCGGAGTGTGGACGTGCCAACAGGGCTGGCAGCGTTTCGCGATCCTGTATTCCCGATGCCTCCTCGTCAGGTTGCGCAACGATCGCACAACGTGGTGCAGTACACCGTAATGCCCGCTGGAGGACACTTCCCCTTCTACGAAGCACCTGATCTTCTGATCAAAGATATGCGCGACTTTCGCAAACTCGTGGTTCCGCCAACGGAATAAGGCTTCCGCGTGGCAGTGCGGGTGTATGACGGATTGGAAGCCCTTCAGCGGCTTTGGCTTGTCTTCTTGATGAAGAGGGCGACCGTATCATGCATCTTCCGCCGGAAGTCGGGATCGAGGTAGGGTTCGTGTCCGGTAGGAAAGACCGCGTAGTCGAAGTTCCCTTGCAGTTGCGCCTCCATGGGAAGGTGTTTCATTTCGAAAGGGCCGAGATCGTACGGTGTTGCAAGGTCAAAGTAGCCACCCATCACAAGAACGCGCATCGCAGCATTTCGCGTCATGACGGCTGCGAGATCGGGGAGCACATTGAGCCCAACCAACTCTTTGTCTCGTCCGTCGCATGGAATTATCCCAGTGGCCTGGCACATCGGCGTCTGGCTGATAGTTCAGCCCCATGCCGAACTTCAGCGTGCCGTGCATGTAAGTGTCGATGACAGCCAAGATCACTGAACTTTTCACGCTGGAAGCGTCATACCCGGGCCTATTTGAGAGTGCATGCAGCGCGGGGGCGGTGTACCGTGTGTCCTGGCGTCCGGTAATCAACCCCTGATCGCTCAAAAGCAGAGCTTCAGACTCCGCCGCCTGCAGGCGCAGGTGCGCCTTCACCCGCACTTGGGCAGGCAGTCCGGTGAACTGCCCCAACTGAGTCGCAATGGTCTGCTCCTCCGCCGGCGGCAGATCGCTTCCGGCCAGCAACGCGGTCGCATACGGTCCTGCAGCATACCGATCGACGGTGCGCAACCATGGCTCAAGTTCACCGCTTGCCCCCACGATCTTGTGATGAAACCAAGCGGTAGCGGCGAAGGTAGACAGTTGCAGGATATATGGGTTGTCGGTGCCGGGTATACCTGACGCGGCATCTGGGAAGTCGTCCTGGTTCAGGAAGCAGCCGTCGGCGACGATGCCGTTCAAGTCAACGCCATCCTCCTCCAGAACTAAAGTTCTCTCCCAAGTTCTGCGATCCCCAGAAGTCGCATTCTTCGCAGGAAAGCAGTTCGACAGGGGCCAAATGAGGCAAGACGCGTTAATCAGGACGCTGAAACAGCGAGCCGCTTCTCCTTTTATCGATCTTGAACTTGAGGCGTCAAGGCTGTGCTTGGAAGCATGAGGCTAGCCTTCGCGCACCGACCTTGTGTACGCACGGAATTTATTTCGTGAGCTTGTCATACCTATCCACTGAGACGACTTCACCCAACCGCTCGATAACTCTAGCAGCCCCTGCTTCGTTTCATGAATGACTTCTCGCTGGCGAGCCAGTTTATTGATTCCCTCGCTTACGTGACAGTGTAGCGATCTGCTACATGCAACCTTTGGTCCCCGTGGATTCTCACTTCTTTCCGCCTGACGACGCGGAACCGAGGACACTAGCGGGTGGGCGCCGTGATGCAGTGCAGGGCTGGAGGAGTGCTGAGAGTCGCATCCTAGGCGCAATGGCGGAAGTGATCTGTAACAAGTGACGAGGAGAGCGTTTCTGGGACTTATCTGCATGAGTAGAACTCGACGGCGGACGCTCCACGGACGATCACCTTGTAATGGAGACCAGGCGATCTCACTGCTCAACCTGTCTCGTCAAATTCATAATCAGCCCCGGCCCGACCGGTTCCCATCCGAGCGTCTTTCGCGTCCATTCGCTTGAAGCTGGCAAATCCAATGTCGCAATTTGCCCCAAGTATGGCCCGAAGTGCTCAAAAGCATCTTCAGCCCGGATCGAAACCACTGGAACCTTCAACTCCTTGCCGATCGTCTCTGCGATGTCCCGCAGCGACACTCCCTCTTCCTGCACCGCGTGGTATGTTGTCATGCCCGGACCCGTCTTGTCGATTACCAACCGATACAGATGCTTCACGTCCGTCAGCGGGGCGGCAGACCAACGGTTTGCCCCACTGCCCACATAGGCCGAAACACTCTTCTCGCGCGCAATCTGGGCAAGAAATGTCACCATGCCCTGCTTGCGCGTGTCATGGACCTGCGGCAGACGCACAATCGCTACATGCACCCCCTTTGCCGCCACAGCCTGAGCGGCCTGTTCTGGCCTGCGCGGAACCGTCGCCGACTCTGCTGGAGGATCGTTCTCCGTCCTCATATGACCCGGCGTGCCGCGCAGAAGCCCGGCCGTAACCACCAACAGCCTGCCGGGGGCCAGAGCCGAACCCAGTGCCTTAATCGCATTCATCTCGTCCTGAGCGTTTTGCGCAAAGGCCGAAAAGTCATGGTTGAACGCGAGATTCACCACAGCATCCATGCCAGTCGCCCCGCTGTACAGGCTGGCGAGGTCCTGCAGGTCGCCGCGATGCACCTCAACGCCCATACCCCTCAACTTTTCCGCCCCACCTTCACTGCGCGTGAGGCCCCGCACCTGATGTCCGGCCTCCATCAACTCCCTAACTAATTCCGTGCCGATGAATCCTGTCGCTCCCGTTATAAATATGCGCATCGTCACTCCTCCTGTTGGCACAGTTCCTCGGAGGCCGCTTAGAGGTTGACACCCGGGCCTGCACCTTATAAAACGGGGAGAGTCCCCGCATCAATAGATAACAGGGGATAGTCCCCGGTTGCAAAAAGGTTTGCCAAATCCTTGCATGCCGAACAAGACGCATCTATCCTCGCCGCCCGCCCGCAAGCCCCGCGCTGACGCGGAGCGCAATCGCGAGCGCATTCTCGAAGTAGCTAAAGACGTTTTCACCCGCGACGGAGCGACTGCAAGCCTCGATGACATCGCTCGTCGGTCGGGCATCGGCAATGCCACCCTTTATCGTCACTTTCCGACGCGAGATGATCTCATAGCAGCCGTCTACCGCAGCGAAGTAGAAAAGCTCGCCGCAGCGGAACAGCGCTTCGCCGCAACCATGCCGCCGCTCGATGCTCTCCGCGCCTGGATGTTTCTCTTCATCGACTGCACGGCTAGAAAAAGGCTCATCGTCCCGGCTTTGGAGACCGTAGCTGGCGGCTCGATGCGCCTTGCTGAAGGCTCCCGCCCACTTATTCGTACGGCATTCATCGCTGCCGTGCGGCGGGCAATCGACAGCGGCGATCTCCGCTCCGACACCGACCCCAACGACTTCGTACGTGCATTGGTCGGTGTTTTCCACACCACGGACATGCCGGGCTGGGAGTCCAGCGCCCGCCGGCTCGTCGGCATCCTCATCACTGGCTCGCGTGCCTTGTGAATGAACCGGGTCGGCTCAACTGGTCTGAGTGCAAGTTTGCCATAAGGATGTAGACCCATAGAGTAAGGATTAATGATGTAAAGCCTCATTGTCGGAAGTTTGGAGCGCGCGATGCGATCTGGGAACAGCGCGGCACGCTGGCTTACGTGAGCGCTTACAGGGACCGGCATCTTCCGACGATTGGGCAGCCGCTCCTCACGGGTTTGGGGAGGCCAGGTGCTGCGCGGCGCTCACGACACACGCCCGGCGTCGGCTTCGCTCCCTTGAAACACTGCCAGCCGAGCCTGTGACCATGCGCGACAACTGGGGTACGGCAAACCACCATGCAGCCAGTCCAATCAGTAAAAAGACCAGCTTTGCTGGATCAAGATCGTCATTCAGTGTGCCGTCCCGTTGTGCTTCGGCAAACATCGCCACCGTGCGCTGGTAATGTGCGACCCGGGCCACCTCGTTTACGGCTGGACCATCCGACAAGCTCTCCCAGAGCAAGAGTCTGACGAGGTGCGGATTGTCCGCATGATAATCGAAGATGCAGCCCGTATATTCTCCGATATTCTCCAGGCCGGGAGCGTTCGCTCCCAGGGAGATAGCAAGCTTTTCCAGTTCCTCGATCAGCACCGTCTCAAAGAGTCGTCGTTTGTCCCCGAAATAGTTGTAGAGCCGCTCCTTGTTGATTCCCGCGAGAGCTGCAATCCGCGCCATGGTCGTACCGTCCGGACCATGTGCGGTGAACTCCGTGCAAGCCGCTTGCTGAAGACGACGACGTGTTTCCTGTGTATCCCAGGCCATGAACCCATTCTATTTGAATCTCCAACGGCTAGGTTGGAATCTTATCCGGTATCCAACTAGATCGTTGGAGTTGGCTGAATACTACTAGCTCTTAGGAGAACGCCGATGCCCGGAAGAGTTGAGAACAAGATTGCAGTGGTTACGGGCGGAACCAGCGGCATTGGATTGGCGACAGCCAGACTGCTCGCCGCTGAGGGAGCCCGGGTTTTTGTAACAGGCCGAAGGAGTCCAGAACTTGCGACGGCGATCGAGCAGATCGGTCATGGAGCCGTGGGCATCCAGGGCGACGTTTCCAAGTTGGAGGACCTCGACCGACTGTTCACGGCGGTTAGAGAGCGAGCGGGGCGGCTGGATATCCTGTTCGCGAATGCAGGCACGGCTGAACACCTCACGATTGAACAGGTGTCTGAAAATCAGTTCGAAGCCGGGTTCACCGCGAATGTCAAAGGGGTCTTCTTTTGCATGCAGAAGGCCTTGCCCTTGATGCCCAACGGAGCGGCCGTTGTTCTGAATGCTTCTATGTGGACGATCAAGGGAATACCTGGGTTCGGCGTATTGAGCGCGAGCAAGGCCGCGGTAAGGAGCTTCGCGCGAACATGGGCAAACGAACTCAGGGAGCGGAGAATACGCGTAAACGTCGTCAGCCCGGGCCCAGTACATACTCCTTCCATTGAGAGGGCGATAGGTGGCCAGGACAATGCCGAACGACTTTTGTCGGAACTGTCGAAAGACATCCCTCTCGGCCGCCCCGGTAAGCCGGAAGAGATTGCAAAAGCAGTCTTATTCCTCGCCTCAGAAGATGCAAGCTATGTGAACGGCGCTGAACTTTTCGTCGATGGCGGGATGGTTCAGATCTAGCTGCTTCCGAGTCCTCATCTGCACTTCTCGAGCCACACACCGCACTAAAGTGTCTACCGGCTATTGTCTTCGCATCCGCGCTGTGTGGCGGATGCAGTAAGGTCCACGGGGACCAAAGGTTGCATATAGCGGATGGCTACACAGTCGCGTTGAGCACGGGGATCAACAAACTGTCTCGCCATCGAGAAGTCGTCCATGAAGCGCCGCATGGGCTGCAAGGGTCTATCGAGCGGCTGAGTGAAGTCGTCCCAATGGATAGGTACGACAAGCTTCGCACCAGTAGCTTCGACAACTTCTCGCCAGTAGGCGTCAGAAAAGGCCCGCGACTGCCTTCCCAATCCACCATTGGAAAGGAAAACGATGTCTGCGTGGACACCACGGTACATGCCCGGGATGAAGTTAGCGCTCGGATGGACAAGAATATGGAGGCCATCATGTTCAATGAGATAGCTGAAGGTGCCCCCCGGCCGTAACTCTTGATGGATGCGGGTTAGTGCAGAGGGCTGCTTATGTCGCCCGGGACCTTGTCGTCAGGTGAGTGCAGGGAACGAATCACAGTGACGTGAAAGCGCCCAGCATCGAGCTGTTCCCCGCCAAAGACCGTCCGCATTCTTTCCGGAGGCACGCCTCCACCAAGACCGACCTCGTACGTAGATGGAGAACCCACAAGCAACGCGCCTATTTTCATCGCAACCAGTGGCGAATCAAAGACGTGATCGAAATGCGAGTGGGAGATAAGCAGAAGATCGATGTGGCTGACTCCTGCCGATAAGAGGCTTTGAGCCACTCGAACAGGATCTGTCGCAATCTTTTTCGTCAGCACTGCTTGTAAATCGGGTCGCGACAGGAACGCATCCACCATCACCGCATGGCTCTGATCACGAAAGAGGAGAGTGGTTGTTCCGAAGAACACGGCTTGCAAAGATTCCGGTGTGAACAGCGGCCGCAGGCAGTTCTTGACTCCGACCTGGCCCCGCAGGATGTGTCATCTCCCACGTTCCGAAGAACATTGCTCCAGCGCCAAGGATCAGCGCGCCAGCCCAAAACAATTTAGCAAGGTCTCGCATAAAGAATTTTCATTGTAATGCGAGCGGTTCGCCATTTACCGCTAAACGCATGGCTGGTTAGTAGGCGGCCCGGCTGCTCCATGTCAGGACTGCGAGGCGCCTCCTTCCGAGAATGCGACCTAGGGCTGGCGAGTTTCGCTGTCGAGAATGCGCTTGCAAGAGCGTTTACGAGGTGGGTACAGCCGGGGTGTGAGTGTACCGGGACATGCGTTACGCTGTGGACCTGAGACATCGGTTACAAGCCCCTTGCGGTGGCCATGATTCGAGTTGAGGGGGGTATGAGAAGATAACCATCTAGTCGTCGAGGCCGTGGGAATGTGAATCCCGAAGGGATTTCCAAAGAGTGTGGGAAGGGTGGGAAGCCGGCTTCTTGGCTTTCCATGCTTTCCATACTCTGTCATTTCCATGGCCTGCTTTTCCGCGCGGAGAATGTTGGATAATCCGCTATTCCGCCACCCAGAGCAATGTGCAGCACCTCGCCAGGAAGGTTCGTCGTGATCGGTTGTCAATGAGCGCATTGGCGATGATGCACTCGTCGAAAACAATTCTCACGAGAACCGCGTCTGGTGCTTAACCGTACCTATTCAATGACACGTACCGCGATTAGCCAAGCCTTTACAGGCGTACCTTGCCAGCACTCGGCAAGGTGCGAATGATTGATATGGTAGGTCCTTAGTGGGGGAGTTCAAGGTTGTGCCAGACTGCGATCGACCAGGTGCCATGGTCACGGACGGCAACCCAGGAAAGGATGCCCATGCGTGTACCCCAGGGCGAGCCATCGGGCGCGATGGCCCCATCCTGTTTCCAGCGAACATCGATCGTGGCAACGTCGGGCCGCAGCATCCTGAGACTACTGCTCAGCACTTCAAGCCGCGCGTTGTAGAAAGATGGTGTATGGGGCAGCCGAACGGGGGCGAACAGTCCGGCGTGGAAAGCCTCGATGGCGGTGCGACCTTTTGCCGACATGCCAACTGGGTTGGTAAACTCGCCGTCTTCGGTGAAACATGCAGCCAGCGCCTTAGCGTCTTTGCTGTTGACAGCGTGAGAGAATCGGTCGACCAGCGCCAGAAGCGCGGCGCGATCGGATTCAGGAGGAAGCGTCTGACTCGCCGCCTGGCCCGTCTCTGGAATTGCAGACCGGCCGAACGGCGTGAGAGAAAAAGCAAGAAGCATGGCAAGCAGACCGCGTTGAGTCATCATGCCAGTACTTTGCCACGCGCTCAGCCAAGCTGTGCCATAACAAAACCTTGACAAGTAGACCGACGGGTAAACTAGGTCTCAGGATGGCCTTGACATGCGAATGAACTTCGGGCAGTTCGCCGTCGACACACAGACTGAGCGTCTGTGGAAGGGCGGTCGCGAAGTAAAACTACGTGAGCAACCACTTCAGGTATTGCTTGCACTCCTGCGGGCCTCGGGACAGGTCGTCTCGCGCGAATCCTTGCGACATCAGCTCTGGGGCGATAGGACGTATGTCGACTTCGACAACGGGCTCAACACGGCGATAAGTCGCCTGCGCGAGGTATTAGAAGACGACCCGGCCCATCCACGCTGGATTGAGCGTGTGCCGAAGCGGGGATACCGTTTCCTCGGTGGAATACCTAATCCCGCAGCGGTGGCAGCCTACATCAAGGGGCATCACGTCATTTCGCCTCACAGTCCCGAGTCGATGCTAAAAGCGACCGCGTTCTTCGAGGAGGCGATGGCGCTTGACTCGTCATACCCGCTTCCTTACCACGGGGCGGCGCTGGCCTGCATCCTGCGCTGCCTGCTGGACGATTTGCGGCCGCAGGAGGCGTTGCCGAGGGCAGACGTGTATCTGCAACGGGGCTTTGAATGCTTGCAGAAGGACGCCATGGTCTACAACACATTTGCCTTGCTGCGGACGTTTCAGCGCCGATGGAGCGAGGCAGACGCGTCCAGTCGGCAAGCACTCATTCTTGGACCGGAAAACCCGCATGTGCACATGGTCCGCGCGCAATTGCTCACCTGTCTCGGCCAGCATGATGCAGCGATCGAGGCAGCGGACAAAGCCATCCACCTCGATCCGGTACACGCCAAAGCTCATATGCACCGAACGATGGCTCTTTACTACGCGCGCCGCTGGGAAGCCTCCGTGCTTGCAGGCGGGGCGGGACTGGAGCTTTGTCCCGACCCTTATATCGGCATCTATGCTTCCCTCGCATTGCTTGAGTTGGGAAGACCCTCGGAAGCGCTTGCGCTGAACCGTAGAAGCCGGCGTTCCGGTCCGCTGCAGGCTGTGGAACTCGCCTTCAACGCGTACATCGCCGCGCGAGCAGGGGTCCGGCAAGATGCCGTCTCAGCGCTAGCGTACTTGCAGCAGGCGCGCAGGCACCGTTATGTCCCCGCCATTACACTCTGTTGGCTGACACTTGCACTGGGCCAGGATGACGCAGCCGCGGAATGGCTGAGCATCGCAGCGTCCGATGCCGAACCCTACCTCGCCTGGGCGCATATCTCGCCAGTGTATGACAGCCTCCGTGAAGGTATTGGCAAGGGTGAAGTCAAATCGTTGCTGGAGCCGAGTCCCATAGTGATGACTTCGCTTGATCGGGATCAGTAACGAGAAGTTGGCTTGTATTGGCTGATCTCCAACTCTCAGTTGCTGCCAACAGTCAGTATGGAGTGACCGGCGCCGATGCGCCGACCGTGGGTTAAGCTGTGTGCGTCCGAAGGACGCACACAGTTCAGAGCCACAAGCGGAAGGGAGCCGGTCATGAAGGAGAAGTTACGATTTCTAGGATTGGATGTCCATGCTGAGACGATCGCCGTGGCGGTCGCGGAGCCAGAAGGTGAAGTGCGGAGTCTTGGAACGATTCCGAACCGCGCTGAGTCTATTCGCAAGTTGATCAAGAAGCTTGGTCCTGCAGCCAAGCTGAGAGCCTGTTATGAAGCCGGACCGACGGGCTACGTCGTGTACTGGCAACTGGCGGAGCTGGGCGTCGAGTGCGAAGTTGTGGCACCCACGCTGGTACCCGTCAAGGCTGGCGATCGAGTGAAGACCGATCGGCGAGATGCCGAGAAGCTGGCACGTTGCCATCGGTCCGGGGATCTGACGGCGGTGTGGGTTCCGGATGAGGGTTCAGAAGCGTTACGCGACCTGGTGCGAGCCCGCGAAGCAGCCAAGCAAGATCAGACACGAGCGCGGCATCGCTTGAGCAAGTTCCTTCTGCGCTCCGGACAGCGGCCACCGACCGGAGTCAGGCCTTGGACGCGACCTTATTTGATCTGGGTCGCGCAGCTGCGTTTCACGCAGATAGCTCAAGAGTCCACTCGCCAGGATTATCTACACGAAGTCGAGCACATGCGGGGACGCGTAGAACGTCTGGAGCAAGCCATCATGGAAGCGGTGAAGCTGGCATCGCCTGCGCTGCAACAAGTCATTAACGATCTACAGGCACTGCGCGGTATCGCAGACATCTCGGCTGTGACCATTGCGAGCGAGTTGGGCCAGGTGTCTCGCTTTGCGAGTGCTCGCCAACTGATGGGGTACTGCGGCGTTGTACCTAGCGAGGACTCCAGTGGCAAGAGAACGAGACGTGGAAGCATCACCAAGACTGGCAACGCGCACCTGCGCCGCATCGTTGTCGAAGCCGCATGGAGCTATCGTCGTCCGCCAGGTATCTGGTACGGTCTGCGAAGACGACAGGAGAGCATCTCTGCGGAGACTAGGGAGATTGCATGGAAGGCGCAACACAGGCTGCACAAGCGATATATGAAGCTGGGTGCGGCCGGCAAGGATCAGAGGAAGATCGTCACAGCTGTAGCTCGAGAGCTGCTGGGCTTTATTTGGGCTATTGGAACCAGAGCAGAGACTGTTGTCAGCCAGCAAGTTGCAGCCTGACAACAACGCAACACAAAAACCTCCTAAGAAGGAAAGATAAGAACTCAATCCGATGAACGCTGACATCCATCTCGAACACAGAGCCAGCAGCAGCCAGGGCAAGCACGAAGGAGAACCCTCGCTCGGCCTATGCGACAGGCTCAACCGGACTCGCGATAACAGTCAGAGGCAGCTCCCGACGGATCATGATTATGCGGTTTCGACCCGCGAATATCAGACTGATCAATCGTCGCTCAAAACTGCCCCGACTGCTGCTCGCTCTGTCTTCGGGAAAGGACAAAGGCAACGACAACGACAAGAACAACCCCACTGTGCGCGAAGTTGACACGGTCACTCCATATCAGGCCAATGCACTCATTGACAGGCTCAGACGATCTTGACCCCGCTACCGCGGCGCTGGTGGGCGCGCCCCATTTCCACGTTCTGGAACCTGAACCCACCTGACGATGCGGCGTGGAGGGCGATCATAACGCGAGCTGCAGAAGCGACTGTTCCGCCCCTCAGGCAACAGCGCGCGGCTTTGGGCGTTTCTATCTCAGCAACTTTGCTGGGTGGAGTCAAAGCGTACGTCTTGACTCCCCGCATGATCCCGGCGCCTCATAAGAACCAGGTCATCTTCCACATCCACGGAGGAGGGTACATCTTCGGCCGAGGGGAGGCGGGTACGGGGGAGGCGATGCTGATGGCCGCGTATGGCGGCTACAGAGTTATCTCGATCGACTACCGAATGCCTCCTGATGCTCCGTACCCTGCGGCAATGGATGACGTAACTTCTGCGTGGCGCGCTTTGGTGGCGCAAACCGATCCGCGACGCATCGCGGTGGAAGGTACTTCAACCGGAGGCGGCATGACGCTTGCGTTGATGCTGCGCGCCAAGGCGGAAGGCTTACCGCTGCCCGGAGCCATTGCTCCGGGTTCTCCATGGTCCGATATGACGAGTACCGGTGACAGCTACAAGACGAACGAATGGATTGATAACGTGGTCGTCAGCTACGACGGCTACCTCAGCCGGCTTGCGCGTCTGTACGCTCACGGCCACGATCTTAAGGATCCGCAGCTGTCGCCTGTTTACGGCGATTTGCACGGTCTTCCGCCCACCATTCTGACATCTGGTACGCGCGATCTCTTTCTGTCCAACACGGTCCGGGTACAGCGAAAGCTCCGCGAGGCCGGCATTGAGGCAGACCTTGAAATGATGAAGAGCTCTCCCACGCGCAGTTCAACTCGAATCCTACCGCCGCAGTGACGAAGGAGGCCTATGGTGAAATGACCCGCTCCTTCGACGCACACTTAGCCGGCGGTGCACAGCTGCCGGAGCTCCAGTTGCTCGTCGTGAGCCTTCGAGGAGAATTAGTTTCCATAGGAGGCGAGTGCGGATTCGCTGTTCTTGGCGCGTTGTGGGGCTCTCAGCAAGCATCTTTCATTATCAAAGAACCGGAGTTTTGAAAGATGCCCAGGTTTGCTTTTATCAGGCCCGCATGACAGACCTCGAACCAAGTGACTTGAACTCCGAGCTCCTTGATCTATGACTAGAAAGACTTCAGATCTATGACTAGAAAGACTTCAGCAAAAGTGCCTAGATACCATCCGCAGAAGGACCGTACATTCCTGGAAGAGGAAGGTCCATCGCGCGTATGTACGTACCAAGCTGTGCCCGGTGGTGGATGATTTGGTTCATCCCATTGAAGCGGTATGCGGTATACCGTTCGCCATCGAAGAGGTCCCTAGCTCCTCGATAGATCCTCCATCTCTGAGTGAAGGTGTCGTCTGAGGCTGATCTTAGCGCATCGACAGCACATGAGACATTTTCGTCCAGCTTTTCCAAAAGCTCCGTTTTTGTTGTCATTGTGTACGCCTTCCAAGTCTCCCAGTCCAAATCCGCACTTGTAAGGCTCAGCGCGATGATATGAAAAAGGTCCGAAGTGTGGCCCGCAAGCCGTCCGAGTGCCATTGACCTCGTGTGCGGCTTGAAGTGGGCCTGCCCCTCGGGAAGTGCTTCGAAGAGGCGGCGTGTCTTTGCCGCTTCAATTTCAAGCTCGGGTAAAAGCTGCTGAGAACGACTACAAATGTTGACCATGAAGCTCCTTTTCCAAACTGCAATCTTCTCCATCGGTGTTCTAACTGCCCCTGCACAAAAGCGCCCTCTCTGCTCCACGCTCTTGTCGCCTTCGGTGGCCTCTCACCTCTGAGGGAAGGTAACCGAACCTTGCCTTGAACCGCTCTGCGAAACGTGAAGCTGAGTCGTACCCAACACTCGTGGCTACTGTGAGTACCGACGCGTCGGTATTTTGCAGAAGTGCAAGTGCGTGTGACATGCGCACATCGATCAGTAAGCCCCGAAACGTCTCGCCCTCGGCTGCGAGGTGCCGCCGAATGGAGGCCGCACTGCTCCTCTCTTGACGACCAAGATCGTCAATCGTCCATCCACGAGCAGGGTCGAGCGAGATGCTCCGACGCAGGCGGGCGGCGATCGGGTCTTTGGCCCGAGTACCAAATCCGATGCCTCGCTCGTGAAGCCAGAGAAGCAGTTCATTAGAACGGTGATTGGCAATCGCGTTTGGAATGCCTTCAACATCAGTCAAGCACTCGAGCATCACCTGATAGGCCGCGCGGAAGCCAGGTTCAAGCTCCGGAACGAGAGTAGCGGCCCCATGAGATTCGTGAACCTGCACGGACTGCGAAAATACTCTTAGTGCATCTTGGGTCCATGAAACCCACCGTGCTTCATAAGCTCCGTCGTCAGCGGGCATGTTTGTGATATCCATAACGACATTCGCGCGAACTGCAATGGCATCTCCTGCCTTTGCCAGACATTCGCCATTGGCCCAACGTATGTGCTTTCGACCCTGCAGGACGAAGATTAGCGTTGCTGAATCGGACAAAACGCTACGAGAGGTTAAACGTGCTTTTTGAACTATGCGGCCAGTGGCGCCGACGCCGGGCCGCACAAGAATCCTTCGCTGCTCAGGCTGCGCTAGGTGGTGGTTCGCCGCGTGGCCCAGATCACCCATTGAACGGCCTCCTCTCTACATTGTTAGGCGAAAGAGGAGGCGAAGTCGCTCCCGCCCAGCAGAATTAGTCGCCCAAATAGCTCAAATCTTCTAGGAACGGCCTATTCAGCCGGATCAATTCCGCTAAGCCGACTTCCCATTACTCATCTCTGTACCTGCTAAGCCACGCTCTGGGATCCTTTACGGGTCAGGTCACGGGCAAAGCCTTGTGTCTCCTCGATCAGGTGTTGACGAATCCAGTAGTTGGTGGCGTTGAACAATCCGATGAAGCGAACCCAGAGTGGATTTCGCACGTCGATCGTGCAGCGAAGTCTCGACTCGATGGCTGATACGCTTGATACCTGCATCTCCCAGCCGACCTGTAGGTGAAAGGGCACGAGGTGCATTAGGTAGGCCCGGCTTTTCTTGGAGAAGAGACGCACGTGATTTGCCTCCAGCAGTTCTGTTCTGTAGTGCTGGATGATCAGAGCCCCAGCCATGGATTCAACGTTGACCATGCCTTCAAAGCGCGCTCCGCCACTGGTGCCGACAGCGCGGTGCCCTCGGGCACAAGCCTTGTAGTCCCTTTCCGAGAGGTTGAACAGCCATTCGTCTAGATGGATGTCACTCGCAGGGAGCGGTATGGAAGCTTCGTGAATAAAAATCATGGTGCTCTCTCAAATCGAACGAACATCGTTAAGCCCGCGCTGCGGGAATGACTTCGTGCTCGGTTCCAACCAGAAACTCACAGGCGTGCAAGTCTAGGAACTTTTCCTCATCAGGGCGGATCGTCGCCATGTAATTAGAAGAATGGAAAACACCAGCTATCCCGGCAAGATCGTCGAACCAAAGCTCGGTAGAGCCATCGAGGTGGTTGTCCGGAAGTCCGGGAAGCGTCTCACCCGTTGCGTGGCATTGAACATACCGCCGCACATGCTGCTTGACCTCGGCAAGCGAGCTGAACAATGGTGCATGTTGATTCCGGTGGTAGGCTACGAACTCTTCGTGGCTCATCTCCGGATTGCGGCGTAGAAGAATGGTCATCTTGATCATGGTAAGCTCCAATATGAACGATGTTCATATAAGTCATAAGACGCTCGTCTGCTCGAAAGGATGCACCTGATGGAGAAGAAAGCAAGGTCCTACCACCACGGCGATCTGAAGGCCGCAATGATTGGGGCCGCACTCCAGCTCGTTCGGGAGAAGGGCGCTCGCGGTTTCACGCTGAACGAAGCGTCCCGTACTGCCGGTGTCAGCGTCAGCGCCCCCTACAACCATTTCAATGATAAGGACGCGCTTCTCGTTGAGATTGTGTTGCTGGGTAATCGTACCTTGGAGACGGAGTTGAGGGCCGCCGCGGACATCGTTGCGCCACCGACAGACAAGCTTCTCGCGGTATACCTCGCTTACGTCTCCTTTGCGGACCGTCACCCGGATCTTTTCGCAGTGATGTTCCAGTCGGGAATCGACAAGACGCACTATCCAGAGATTCAGGCGTCAAGCGCGAAGGCATTCGAAGTTGCAGTGATCCTAGCCTTACAGATCGAACTTTCCAAAACGTCCGCACAGCAGCTGGCCGTGGCGATCTGGACCATGGCCCACGGCTTCGCCACACTGAGTGTGGAGGGTGCTATCGCGGGCGTCAGCATTCCTGGAGCGAGGAACTCAGCTGAAGCACTTGGTCGCAGGTTGCTTTATCCACACGGTTCGGATGGTGAGGACGGAGCGTCGCACCCTAAGGTCGCGCGAGGCCAGTGAATTAAAGGCTAGATGTCGCAGAGAGGATTGGTGCCGATAAACGCCGCTCACGCCAGTCAGGAGCCGTCCACGGTCCATCAGGCGCGAAGGATCGCAAGCTTCCGCCCGTGCGACATCACGGGAGTGATCGGCGCCGGCCGATTTGCAGGTTGGGACGCAGTACCTGCGCAAGGATCACGGTTGCGGCGGTGTCACCTTCAACATGGCAATCAGCCGCCAATCTTCAAGAGCGGCTTTGCGATGCGGGTCGGCCTCTGCGTGATAGACCGCGCTTTCTACAACGGATCGAAACGCTTCCAGGCTCGGATATTCCAGAAGAGCCATCTCGTCCCAGATCTCTTCGGGGCCGATGACGACGCCAGCCTGAACCGTCCCGAGAAAAAGCACCTGTATACCGGGAATGGCTGAAGCCAGCTTGCCGAAAGCGGGCACATACCTCTGGTGATAAACCTCACGCCCGGAGATCGACTCTACTTGTTTCTTCGCATACTCGGCCTGCTGACGGTAGCGCAGCAGATTTAGCATCACAACCGGTTGGCCGGCGGGAATGTTCTCCGCAGCCCGGGTAATTGCTTCAGGAGTTATCTTTGTTTCATTCATGCTGAACCCTTCCTGCAGTCATCGAGAAATTGAGTCACTGAATCAGCGATTCCAGTGGGCGTCGAGCGCTTCGGCTACTTCCTTCGGTTTCTGCACGGGCGTCCAGTGACCGCAATCGAGCTTGAGAACTCGCTCGGCGCGTGTGTCTCTTGCGAGCTCATCAGCGAACCCGATTGGACATGCCTCATCCTGCTCGCCCCAGAAGACTAGCCCCGGAGAGCTGACCATCCCGAGGTCCGGCTGCCACTGCTCCCCAACATGGAGCGCAGATCGATAGAGCGGGAGAATTGCCGGCTTTATGCGTTGATCCACTCGCGAGGCCATCTCCCGAGCCATTGTGGATGGTATTCCAAATCCCTGCAGCTGTTGGCTGAACTTCGCGGGATCCAACTCACGCATCCATTGCTCCCCCTTCTCAGGGGTTTGCCAGACTTTAGCGAGTGGGTGCCACTCGTACCCTGTACTCATCGGCCCGCTTCCAGCTGCCCACGTACGCACGAGGTCTGGTCGAAGGGAAACCACGCGAGTGGTGAACAGGCAGCCCCAGTCATGGCCAACCAGGTCGACCGGTTTCCCGATTGCCTCCAGCGCCTGAATGATCCAATTGATGTAATCCTCTTTGCTGGCCGAAAAGTCTGCGGGCGTGGCCACGTCGAAACCGGGAAGTTGGAGGGCGACGAGGTCAGTGCGTGCAAGTTGTGAAAAACGGAGTCCCAGACGTGCACCGTATCTGGAACTCCATGGATAAAGACTGCGGGCATCATTGGCTCCTTCGGTAGACAGTCGCTCTAGCTGGACTTTCCAGGCAGTTCGAAGAACCCAGTCATCTGCATCAGGAGGCCCTCGTCATTGAATCGTGCGTAGCTGTTCCCCGTCGCGACAGTTGCTCCCTCGCTATTCCGCATGGTCCAGTTGGACAGACCCTGCTGATGATGGCTAAGGAACCTGGTATTTTGAAAGGAGGCTCCCGGTCTCTTCTCCTGAGACTGCGCAAGCTTTGCCATCAGCTCCTGCAAACCATGGCACTCAATGGTCGGGTCGGTGTAAACGGCGTCTGCCGCAACGCTGCCTTGCAGAAGTTCTTTGCGTTCGCCGGCGCTGATATCAGACCATGCGGGCTGATAACGCTTCCACGTAGCCGTGTATTCTTCGTTTGTCATTACCGTCTCCTCATGCAAAGTTGAAGCCACGGCCCGCGCCGCTTTCGACCGCAATTACAACGTGGTCCTTGCGTCGGATGCCTGCGGGAGTGTCGCTCCAGGACTGCACGAATTTGCGGTGGAGAAAATACTTCCCCGGCTAGCTCGGGTAAGAGAGACCGCCGCAATTCTCCAAGCTTTGCAGGATGGCTGATATCCCTGTCGAAAGACGTTACGGGCGAATAAGGATCTTGACTGGCGTCGTTTAGTAGACTTCGAACATGGCGATTACCTCGGCTTCTTCGGAGCGTTCTAACAAGCTAGCTGCCCCTTACCGAGCGAGTGAAGTGCATTCAGGCAGTCCGACTCTAGACCGCTTGAGGTCTCTGTTTCCTCTGCTTCAATCGATTTGTGACGTCGGTTGTGGTGCCGGGCACGCAGGGCTTACGCTTGCCACCGCAGAAACGCAACTTATCTCAGTGGACCCGCTCCGCAGATGCTTGAGCAAATGAAAAGGCCCGGCAGGTTCTTTGGCTCCTTCGCTCCTGCCATGCCGACGTGGGGCCACTGCCACCGCCGCTGATCAAGAATCAGAGCAGTCAGCTTGCATGCCCTCGCACCGTCAAATCGCGGTAAATGCTCTTGTGGTGAAGGTCGGGCCTTAAATCGGTTTCGGGCCGTTCCGTTCTGGCCGGACTGGTAAAGGCAACTCGCAGGGACTCGGATTTGGATCGCCTGCAGTTGAAGAAGCGTTCAGTTCAAGCAGCAGTGCGCTTGAGCAGGTTTACGTCGCGCCGGGGTGGCAGGCCGAACATGCGACCGTACTCACGGTTGAATTGTGAGGGACTCTCGTACCCGACTTGGAACGCCGCAACTTCTACATTAGCTGCGCCAGCGGTCATCAGGCGCCGAGCTTCGAGAAGACGAAGCTGTTTTTGATACTGGAGCGGAGTCATCGCAGTCACCGCCTTAAATTGACGATGGAAGGCTGAAGGGCTGAGTAGAGCGATTGCAGCCAAGTCGCCAATGCGAACTGACTCTGCGAAATGATCGCGAAGGTAATGTATCGCTTGAAGTATGCGATGCTCGTGATCGTTGCTCAGGGTCATCCTGATCACACCTCCTCCATGAGGGCCGGAAAGCAGCCAATAAGAGATCTCCCGCATGATCGCTGGATAGAGAACAGGTATGGCGCCCGGCGTATCGAGCAGACGGAGAAGGCGTAGGGTGCAGTCCATAAGCGGGCCGTCGAAATCTGTAACAAAGACACCACCTTCGGTGGGCTCGCCGGGCCTGGGAGGATTGGCAAGCTCACTTGCAACGGCGCGCAGGGCTGCGAGGTCGAGTTCAAGGATGACTCCCAAATAAGGTTTGTCAGGGCTTGCTTCCGTAACTGTGCCGAAACCGGGCATCTCGACGCTCACGAGCATAGCCTGTCCCGGACCGTACTGGTGACATTTGTCCCCGAAGACGGCTGATTTCGACCCCTGCACGGTGATACAGAGAGCAGGTTTATAGAGCAGAGGGTTAGCCCGGCGCTGGTGATCAGAGCGCAGGATCGTCAAGCCTGCGACGCAGGTGGTGAATGGGCTCTGACCAGGTTGCGCTTCAGTGTACCGACCAACGAGTTCTGCCAGAGATTCTGCCACGTGGTCACCCTCCAGCTTCCAGGTACAAGGCTACTCTTCGGAGCAGGAATAGGCAATAAGTGCGGAAGTTCCGGTCTGGTTCGGCCTGCCCGTGGAACGTAGCATGTCATCAGTACGGAACTCGGAGGAGCAGAACATGTTTGAAACAAAAGCGGTAAATAAAAGTCAGAAGATCGCCATCGTAACCGGCGGAAGCCGAGGGCTTGGGCGTAATACGGTATTGAACCTGGCTCGGCGCGGCGTACATTCAATCTTTACCTACAAGTCCAATCGTGCAGAAGCCGACAGCCTTGTTCACGAGGTAAGCGATGCCGGAACAAAAGCCATTGCACTGCAGCTCGACGCCGGGAACATCGCCACTTTTGACCCGTTCGTGCAAAGCATTGCAGCCGTCCTGAAGGAGATGGGAGCCGAGCGTTTCGATTATCTCGTCAATAACGCTGGCACCTCGCATCACGCGCCATTCGACAAGGTGACCGAAGAGGACCTTGATAGCCTGTACAACGTCCACTTCAAGGGTGTGTTCTTTCTCACGCAGAAGCTGTTGCCGCTGATCAACGATGGCGGGAGGATCGTCATGATCTCTTCCGGACTGGCCCGATTCGCGTTTCCGGGAAGCTCTGCCTACGCCTCCATGAAAGGCGCTGTTGAGGTGCTGACAAAATACCTCGCTAAAGAACTCGGTCCACGCGGCATTGCGGTGAACACCGTGGCTCCGGGAGCCATCGCAACGGATTTCAGCGGTGGCATGGTGCGTGACAACCCTGCGGTCAACAAGCAGATTGCCGGGCTGACGGCATTGGGACGTGTCGGACATCCCGACGACATCGGACCCATGATCGCCTCGCTTCTTTCCGAGGAGAACCGCTGGGTGAACGCTCAACGCATCGAGGTGTCGGGAGGAACGCTGATTTAGCAAGTCGCTAGCCCGTTGTATTCTTACACTGAGATCACAACGGGCTAAAGTGACAGGCTGATGGACCGTGGGCGCTCATAAGTCCCGACAAACGCTTTTCTGGTCAGCGACTTGACTGCTCCGGCGGAATGAAAATTGGGTTTCCTGCGATTGCGCCGGACTGGATAAGGAAATCCTTTCCAATTTGTCACTCGCCATGCGCCTTACTTAGCCTAAGACCGAAATCTCTGATGCTCGCCTCGCCAAGTCATGGCGAGCTTACGTTCCTGAGGGCGCCTCAGAATAGTTCATATTCTTCAGGTCTTCAATCATGCCCGGCCCGGTGGGATCCCATCCTAGGGTCTTGCGCGTCCACTCGCTTGAAGCCGGCATGTCCAAAGTCGCGAAATGCGCGAATGTTCCGAAGTGCTGCTGAGCCTTCTCCGGAGAGATCGAAACAACCGGTACCTTGAGTCCTGCGCCGATTGCCTCCGCGATCTCCCGCATCGAAACGCCTTCTTCCTGCACCGCGTGGTAGGTGGACAGGCCTGGCCCTGTTTTCTCGACCGCCAGACGGTAGAGATGCGCCGCGTCCTTCACAGGAACCGCCGCCCATCGGAATGCGCCATCTCCCACATAGGCAGAAACGCCCTTCTCGCGGGCAATCTGAATCAGAAAGGAAACTAGCCCTTGCTTTTGCGTGTCATGCACCTGGGACATGCGTAACACTCCGACGCGTACACCGCGCTCTGCGACCGTCCCCGCCGTTTGTTCCCCCTTGCGCGGGATCTCCGGCGAATCGATAGCGGGGTCCGTCTCCACGCGTACATGGCCCGGGCCGCCGTTTGTGATAGCGACACCGGATGTCACCAGTAGAACTTTCCCGGGTTCCAAAGACGAACCTAGCGCTTCAATCGCCTTCATTTCGTTTTCCGAATTTTGCGCGAAGTTGGACATGTCGTGGTCGAACGCCAGGTTAATCACGGCATCCATATCTGTCGCTCCGTTGCGAAGGCTCTCAAGATTCTCTATATCGCCGCGATGAATCTCGGCTCCGGCTACTTTCAGCTGTTCTGCGCCGGCGTCGCTGCGCGTCAGACCGCGCACCTTGTGCCCAGCCTCGATGAGTTCCTTTACTAATTCCGTCCCGATGAATCCTGTTGCTCCCGTTACAAATATGCGCATGATGATGGTCCTCCACGACCCTTGATCTATGATTGCCAAATCTCTTATCGTAGTAAAGACGAGGATGTATCCTATGATTCAAACTACTACACTGAATAAAGCTGACAGGGCCGGTCGCCCTCTCGGACGATACCTCCGAGACCGGCGGGCTAAGCTCGATCCTGCGTCTCTTGGATTCAAGTCTTCACGCCGCAGAACGCCCGGCTTGCGACGTGAAGAGGTTGCTCAACGAGCCAACATCAGCTCGGCGTGGTACATGTGTCTGGAGCAAGGCCGAGGTGGAGCACCGTCGGCTGAAGTGCTCGACAACCTGGCGAAGGCGCTGCTGCTGACTGATGCGGAGCGCGAGCATCTGTTTCTGATCGGGCTGGGCAGAGCGCCGGAGAGCCATTACAAGCAGCCCGACGGCATCGAACCACGACTCCAGCGTGTATTGGATCAGCTCCGCCCCGCTCCGGCCTTTATAAAGACCGCGACCTGGGACGTCGTCGCGTGGAACCAGGCAGCAGCAGTCATCTGGCCGAATATGGGACAGGAGACGGGCTACGGGCGCAACACACTGCGAATGGTTTTCCTCGACCCGCATGCCCAGACGCTCTATCACGACTGGGAAGCTGCGGCACGAATGGCTGTTGCGGGTTTCCGTGCCGACGTCGCGCGGGCAGGTGCAATGGCAGAGGTCGCCGCAATGGTGGATGAACTTTCGCGCTCCAGCCCGTCGTTCAAAGCAATGTGGCAAGAAAACGATGTTTCGGACAGTGCTCACGCCGTGAAGGAGCTATGCCATTCATCGCTTGGAACAATCAGCTTCGAAGTTTCCATCTTCGGAGTAGACGGAAGACAGGACCTCACGATGATGGTCTTCCTTCCAGCCACTACAGACATTGCGCACCAGATCGCGAGTCTGGTCGAAGAACAAAACAAGTCACACAACACTTTCCCTCGGTCCTGACGGACGAGATGAACGGATATTCCAGTCGCAGACAGAACTTTCGTCTTAGTTTTCTCGATTACCACTACAAGGATCTAATCCGCACCAGACTTTCCCGAGCGCGCTTACCCGTAAACGCCAGCAATCTTTATTCAGGAGATAAAAATGATCAGCGGACAAGTCGTTGCTATCACGGGTGCAAGCAGCGGTATAGGACGAGCCACCGCTAACAATTTGGCCAGACAAGGCGCAAAAGTTGTGCTCGGCGCAAGGCGCGAGGAAGGCCTTGCTAGGCTGACAGAAGAGATCTGCGCGGCCGGAGGCCAAGCCGTCTACCAAGTGACGGATGTAAGCAGGCGGGAGGACCTTCAGAGCCTCGTTGCTCTGGCTCAACAGAGTTTTGGTCGGCTTGATGTTCTCTTCAGCAATGCTGGCGCCATGCCAATTGGGCCGTTAGACGATCTCGCGGTGGATGATTGGGAAACGATGGTCGACGTCAACATCAAGGGAGTTTTATTCGGCATCGGCGCTGCCCTGCCTGTCTTCCGTCAACAAAACTCGGGTCACTTCATCCATACAGCGTCTACTGCCGCACGCAAGACGGTGCCCAATCAGGTGGTGTACTCGGCGACGAAGGCGGCTGTGCTGGCCATCTCGGACGGCCTCAGACAAGAGCGCTTGCCGGTCACATTCGTGTGAGTACCATCTTGCCGCGGTTCACAGATACCGCATTCAGTGACCATGTAAAAAATCCAGAACTCAAGGAACAGCTTCAGAAGGCTGGAGAGAAGTTTGCGATGTCTCCCGAAGACGTGGCACGCGCAATCGCGTATGTTCTTGAGCAGCCCGAAGGTGTCAACGTCGGCGAGGTAACCCTTCGCTCAAAGATGCAACCCTGAAGTGTTCGTAGCGACCTTGAAGGAAAGTGGAGGTAAGCAGCTGATGGGCAAGAGCTTCCGCAAATCACCAATCTCCGGGCAAGAAGCGTTCATATCGGTTCGATAGGGACTCGAAAACGCGCGGTGGTGATGCCCCACCTACAACCGGAGCGTTCCGGACCGATCCGCCTCCATCAATTCGCATGGCGCACCATCTTTGCCATTTGCCCGAAGGGTAGCGCCGGAGCCAACGGCTCAAGAGATAAAGAATGTTGCTGCTTATAGAAGATCTCTCGCCGAACGAGTGGCGCAAGCACGGCGATCTGATTCGGCTTTTTTAGAAGCGCGGTGAGCCGAATGACCGCGTCAAGCAAGTCATCATCCATGGAGCCGATCATCAGGGCGGGCCGCAGCGGCGGGGTACTCTCTTGCGGGAGCGCAGTTTCGCGCATAAGTGAACCGATCTCCTCGAAGTCGAGCACTAGGCTCATCCCAAGGAATGGTTTCGCAGGGCTCGCTTCCTCGACCTGGCCTACGAGTGGGAGGTCGAGCGATACCAGAAGATACTTGTTGGGATCATAGCGAAAGCGTTGTTCGTTCAGCAGAGTGGACTTGGCTCCTTGCGCGACGACACAAAAGACCGCTGTTTGAAGAGAATTTCGCGGCATCTCAGTTGTGGAGCATCGGGTAAGGAACAAACCTTCGATTGCGGTCCCGTGGGAACCATCCCTTGGACACAACTCATCAATGATCTCAGCTAATCGGGTCTTTGTCGGCATGCAGTCCTCATCGATTGGACACTAAGCAGCTGCACACGACCCAAAACTTTAGAGAAATAGGCAAGACTCCTGTCGGATCGATCAATTCAATTGATACCTCTAGTTCATCCAATTGCCAGAATCCAATTGATAGGAGACTTTGATGGGAAAGCTGGACGGCAAAATCGCATTGATCACAGGCGGAAGCGAAGGTATGGGCTTCGATACAGCAAAAGAGTTCCTGCGCGAGGGCGCCTTCGTGTTTATTACGGGCCGCAGAAAGCCTCAGCTTGATAAAGCCGTAGCAGAGCTTGGGCAAGGTGCGGCGGCAATCCAAGCGGACGCAGGGAAGCTGGACGATCTGGACCGGATGTACGCTGAGATCAAGCAGAAGAAGGGCAAGCTCGACGTTGTCTTTGCAAACGCAGGTATCTATGAACAGATGCCCTCCGACAAGGTGACCGAAGATTTTTATGACAAGTGCGTGGATATCAATGCGAAGGGAGTCTTCTTCACCATCCAGAAGGCGATTCCGTTGATGGACGAGAATGGCTCGATTATCTTGAATGGCTCCTTCATCGGCAGTTCGGGGTTTCCTGGCATGTCCGTTTACGGAGGGACCAAAGCCGCCGTACGTAGCTTTGCTCGCACCTTCACAGCCGAGTTGAAGGGGGTCGGCCCTCGCGTCAATGTGATCAGCCCTGGGCCGATCGATACGGCAGGTAATGCGTCCTCGATGGGTAGCAATCAACAGGTTCGCGACTACATAACCAACATGGTGCCGATCACGCGCATCGGCAAAGGCATCGAGATCGGGAAAGCCGCGGTCTTTCTCGCGTCTGCTGATTCCAGCTATGTGGCTGGCGTGGAATTGTTTGTAGATGGCGGCATCAGCGCTGTTTAGTCAGTGGTAACGTGCTTTCAGTTACAGGCTAACGAGACGCCCAACTGTCTCATTGGAGACTTCCATGCAACTTTCAGATCGTCGCACCCTCGGCCGTTCCGGCCTTCCGGTTAGCACCCTTGCGCTCGGCACCATGACGTTCGGCAACGCGGGCTGGGGATCTCCGGATGAGGTCTCAGAAGCTATCTTCAATCTCTACGTTGAAGCTGGCGGCAACTTTGTCGATACAGCCGATGTGTACAGCAGAGGGCGGAGCGAGGAGTTGCTCGGACGCTTCATCGTGTCACGCAAGCTGCGCGATGACATTGTTCTGGCAAGCAAGTACAGCTTCAGCGGGGGAAATGGGCGCAAGAATCTACGCCGCTGTATCGAGGCTTCCTTGCGGCGGTTGGGTACGGATTACCTCGACTTGTATTGGGTGCATGTATGGGACGCGCTCACGCCTGCCGAAGAACTCCTGCAATCCATGGGTGATCTCATCCGGGAAGGAAAAATCCGGTACTTCGGTCTGTTCGATGTGCCCGCATGGTTTGCCGCTCGGATCGGAACACTTGCACAAGCTCACAACGTTCCGGGTCCGATTGCACTTCAACTGCCTTACTCTCTCGTAGAACGCGGGATGGAACACGAACACATACCCTGCGCACGAGAGCTCGGCATGGGAGTTGTTGCCTGGAGTCCTTTGGGAGCCGGCTTTCTAACGGGCAAGTACAACTTGAACGCTGACGGTACAGTCTCGGCGGCAGGAGGACGACTCGACTCTGACAATCAGCCCTTTCGCATGTTCAAAGAGCGTAATTGGAAGATTCTTTTTGAGCTGCGAGCGGTCAGCACTGAATTAGAAAAGCCGGTGGAGCAGGTAGCACTCGCTTGGGTCACATCGCGCTCCGATATCACATCGCCGCTCTTTGGTGCTTCAACCGTGGAGCAGCTGCGTAGCAATATTGCCTCATACGAAGTTGAACTTACTTCCACTCAACTCGCGCGCTTGCAGCAAGTAAGCTCGTTCGAACCAGGATTCTACGATCTGTTTCAGGGGCCTATCAACAGAAGCATTTTTGGCGGTGCTAAGGTTACCGCTTGACTGGTCTTCAGAGCGTAGAGGTTCTCTAAGAGAAACAGTCTCACTGGCGCGCTCTAAAAGCATATCGGCTAATCTGGCCTTCACACCGATGCGGTGCTGGTCTACGCAGCCGAGCCACCTGCGGATCGTTTTTGGAGTGACGCCGCCCGCCGTGTAAGTTCCCCAATGCGCATTTGTCGAACATCGAATAGGTATACCGCTTTTCTCGAAAAGTAAGCTACGCGGTTACCATCAGCTTCGAACGGCGCTGGTTTGACCGACTCATGATGATGAGACGCAGGGTGACTCAATTCCGGGCTGCGACCTCCTCGGTAGCCGAACGCCTTTCACCCGCGACGAAGCCTTTTCCTGGATTGATGGAACACCTTTGCGGAAGTTGCTCAAAAAGGCTTGCACGCCTCGCTCTAATCCACCTCGTGGCCCGGATGCTCCAAACGCCCCGGAGTGCTCGAGAGTCGCGTAGCCATGTAGAAATGACCAAGTTGCGACTGCGGCGGCAGTGTCGTCGCGCTGTCCGGAGATGCCGCTTGCGGCGCCCAGCAGCAGGTTCCAGACTGCCTTGCCCGCCTTCGATCCATATGCTCCCGGAAGGCGATTCTGCACGATCAGCGAATATAGTGCAAATCGGTCGCGCGCAAAACGCAGATAGGCATCCGCGGTCGCGCGAAACCTGGACTCCGCGTCCTCTTCTTCGCAGGCAGTTTGCAACTCGGCCCGCATGGCGCTTAGTACCTCTTCGGCGACGGCAACTTCCAATGCCTCCTTATGCGGAAAATAGCGATACAGACTAGGCGCCTTCACGCCCAGTGCAGACGCAACGGCTCGTAGCGAGAGGCCTTCGGTATCACCTTGCTCCACCATGTTGATCGTTGTTCTTACAATTTCGGCTGAAGATAAGAGTTTCGGGTTAAGCCATAACTTACATTGTAAGTCTTGACACGTCAAAGACGAAGGCTTACGCATGTAAACCATGCTGAGCATTTCGCGGCACTGCAGGTCAGGAGGCTTGAAATGCAATTTATGGTCGGCGTTGTTTTGTTCGTTGTTGTGGTCGGGCTGGTGGACCGCCGCCTTTCCTGGCCGTCCGCCAGAAAGCAGGAGGTCTCGAAATGATCGCCGGCCACTTTAGTTTTGCCGCGATAGTTAAATCACGTGAGAGAACTGTGCCGTTGTGGGGACTTATGCTGGCGACGGCTTGGCTCGATATTGTCTTCATCCCGCTGTTCGTCGGTCATCTGGAAACGGTACAGACAGTTCATGCGGGGTACGCTGGCTTGATCATCCATGCGAACTACACTCACTCCATCGTTGGTATGTTGGCGCTGTCCGCAGCCTGGGGGGCGCTGTTCCTGCCAAGCTTGGCAGACGAGTCGCGCTTGTCGTCGCTCTGGTGAGCGCGTCTCACTGGGTGCTTGATCTGTTGGTCCACCGCGCTGACATGCCTATCCTGCCTGAAAACCTTGGCAACCTCCCCTACCTCGGGTTCGGACTATGGAACGATCCGCGAGTAGCGGCATGCGTTGAGCTATTTCTAGTGGTTACGGGCGCGATTCTTTCCTGGCGCGCGGCGATGGAGGTATCGGCAACAGCGGGGCAAAGTGAAAGATTAGCGTCGCTTTCAGCAGCCTTGATCGCGGCATTCGGAGTTCTGGTGCTTTTCCTGGACTATACGAGCTAGCGAGCGGCTCTACAGCCGTCAAACACGGACTAATCGCATTGCGCCTGTTTGATGAGGCCGTAGCTCGTAGGTAGTTCGGACAGCCTTCCCACTTACAGGGCTGTATACCCACCATCAGCCATGACGTGCGCGCCGGTAACAAAGCTGGAGCGGGGGAGGCAAGCCAGGCCACTGTCTGCGCGATCTCCTCCGGCTGGGCGACGCGACCGAACGCTTTCACATGGCCGTAGCTTGCGAGTCTCGCGCGGCTATACTCCACGATACCGGCCAGGATGTCCGTCTCGACCACGCCGACACCAATCGCATCTGCACGGGCGCCTTGCTCGCCGTACTCAAGCGCGAGAACCTTCGTGAGCTGCGCGATTGCGCCTTTATAGGCTGGCATAAGCGGCAGTCTCCTTCATCCCTAACCGCGCTTACGATCAAGGCGACATTCACAATCGAGCCGCCGCCGGTTCCAAGCGTCGCCCGCACGGCCGCGCGGGAGTGGAGGAAGTAGCCCGCGCGCATTGATCGGCGTAATGACGTCCCAATCCGCAACGCTGGTCTCCAGCAACAGCTTGTTCAGAGTTTTCCCGCATTATTGACCAGCACGTCAGTCTCCGAAGCTCCCTATCGCGCGCTGCACGTCGCCGACTGCGGTTGAATCCTCGGCGCAATCGCCCGACCATCAAAAGGACCTTGCCTACTTGGGCCAGATCGTTCACGGCGGGGCTGATGTCTTCGGCGACTATCCGCACTCCATGCGCGGTTAGCAGCTCGACGGTGCTGCGACCGATCCAACGTGCTGCGTCGGTCAGAATCGCCACCTTGCTGAAAGGTCCCAATGTCAAATCCTGCATGTCATCTCCTCGGGTTCGTTGACTACAGAGTGGCGTAATCCGTACTCACGCTTAACTGTTGCAGGTGTTCAATTCGGCTGAGAACATTGCGAGCTTCTCCCGCGTGCGACGTAGCGCGTCGGAGCCGAGCACAAGGTGCAGCGGCAGCCGTTCCGCGTCCACAGCGGCAAGGATTGCTTTGACACCCCGCTCTGGATCGCCTGCCTGTTTGCCTGCGATAATTGCCAGGTAGTCGCCGTTTTTGCCGGCGGTCTGGTCGTAGTCTCCAATCCGATTTTCGCTGCGGCGAATCGAATCTAAAGACAAGAACTCCGTGCGGAAGGCGCCCGGCTCGATCAATGTGACCTTGATGCCAAGCGGCGCAACCTCCTGCGCCAGGGCTCCTTATCACAATGGAGGTGGACGTGCGAAAGTCACTGCCCGGTCGGTAGTCCGGGCGACGTTTGCGTTCGTGCAGCTTACCCGTCTACTGAAGACGTGGGGCAAACTGTACGTCCTTCCCCCGCTCGAGGAGAGGAGCGTCTCTGCAAGTCGCAGAGTGATCATCGTTGTTATTGCCGTATTCAATTTGGAGGCCTCGTCACGGACGCGCTCGTGTCTGCCACGGCCAAAGAGCATGTTTGCCCGATCGGTTTCCATGGAAGGGCTCCGCGCCAGTACTCCGTGAGTGCCTCGCGAAGTTCTCTGCCACGCTTGGGGCTCGACATCATTTTGACCAAACGAGCTGTCCTTTCTCACGTTGATTCTGCAGGGCGGGCTTAGCGCATCTAGTCGGCGTAGTGAGAGCCAAGCCATCCACCTGCCGCGACAGAAAGGAGGACTAGGAGCGCAAGCACGACAACAGACCACTTCTCTCGAACAGTGAACTTTATTCGGGCAACTCTCTTCGTCGACCCACGAAAGCGGCGAACACCCTTTGTCTGAGCCATTTGTCACCATCAAGATCAAGCGGAGACCGGATGCTTAGCGACAGCCAGCATCGATGTCAGCAGCTCTTGCAGCTGTTGCAGAACGTATGGTTGAGCCGGTGGGCGACGATCATGAAGCAACTTCCAGCAAGCGTGATGACCACCTCCTGCCAGTGAAACGGAAGACGATTTCCAAAGAAAGCACCGAGAAAGATCAAGGTGACACCGAGACCGGCCAAAGCCAGACTTGTCTTCCGTCGATGTCGGCGGTAGCCAAATCCCAGGGCCATGACTCCGATGAGCGTCACACCAATCGCCAATGCACGGTGAGTCCGTTCCTCCGACGGAAGAAAATGCATAGAGACAGCCGAAAGCGACAACAACACCGGTGTAGCGAGGCAATGTAAGAAACACAGCGTCGAGGCAGCGATACCGACGCGGTCTGCCGTGACGGTCCAGGAAAGCTGATTGTCGGGCATGAATTATTCCTTGTTTTCAAATTCGACACGCGAAAAGCTGCCACTTCTGCATCGCCTTAGTCTTGATGGTGAAGTTCAAACCAGAGGACCAGCCAGGTCACGCCGACGAGCTGAATAACAGCCCCAGGATCAGGGATACGATCTTTGACCGCTTCCACCGGCTCGACCGGATGCGTCGCTTCCTGCCGCAATTACGCCAATTCCACGCTGCATAGACGCACTCCCGCCTGATGGGAGGGTCACTCCCATCAGGCCAAACAGGGTCTAGAAGTGGAAACCTACCTCAGCTGTCAGAGCACGCGGTGTGACGTAGTGTGTGCCGCTGAAAGTAGAGAGGAAGTTGTACAGGGCAACCTTGTTGGTGAGATTGACTGCCGTCACCCGGAGGCTCACCCGGTAGGAATCTCGCTTGAACAGGTTGTCTTCGCCAAGTGAAAGATCGAACAGGTTCCGATGAGCGATGCGTGGTGGATTCTTATCATCGTCTTCCGTACCCGGAGCAGGAATATTCACCAGGCTGGAGGTGAGTTGATTCGCGGCGCAGAGGCCCGGAAGGCCTGCTGAATGGGTTGCCGCTACTCCTGCACAAACAAGACCGGCCTGCGCCTGCTGATCAGCCGTGAGGCCGCTCAGATCTACGAAGTTCTGCCCGTTGATGACCACTCCCCCACATCCACTGTTTGCTCCGTTCGGATTGAAGCAAGGCACCGCACCCGCAGTAAGGCCGCTGTCGAAGCGCCAGTTGAAGCCGACCGATGGGCCATGCTTGAAGGGCGTTTGATATTGGAGGTGAGTTGTTTGGTTGAATCTCTCGTCGTGGTCGATGCGGAAGGGAAAGCCGCTCTGGCCGACGGTGGCTCCTGCCCCGGCGCTCTGAGGTGGGAAGAATCTCGCCGCTACGCCTGACATCACGACGAAGCCCGTCACATTGTGGAAGTTGGGAACATCGGCCCGAAGCGCAAAACCCGGGATTTTCGAATTGTGCCAGTCGATTGGGAAAGTGATGGGAGTATTGCCAACGACGCTAAAGTCAAAGGCGTTATGCGTGTACTTCCAGATATAGTCGCCGCTGATGACGAGATTCTTACCGAAAGCTTGCTGCAATCCAGCGTGAAACTCGTTTTTGAATCCAGGAGCGACGACCGCGCTCCCGCCCTGGCAAGCGAGCAAGGGATTGAGCACCGCGTTTCCGCAGCCTTCACTTGAGATCACAAGGTTTTCGTTGAAAGGTGTTTCCAGCGTTCGCGCGTAGGAGGCACGCAGGACAGTTCCAGTTCGCTTGATGCTATAAGCTACGCCCAGGCGGGGTTCAGCCTGTCGAGCCACACCGAGGCCGTTATACAGGTCGCCACGGATTCCGACGTTGAAGTTCCAATTTCCTGCTTTGATCTGGTCCTGGACGTAGAGAGCAAGCTCTTTGATGTCGGTATGACCAAAATAGCTGAAGAGCGTGCCACTGCGAGTCAGATCGTAGGGCAAAAGGTCAGGGTTGAACGTGCCGCCAACTGAGGCATCGTTGGAGACGAAGCCTGCAGCCGCGCATTGAGCTGGATCGTTGAAGCCACTCTGAGGGGCCCCGTTTGCGTCCACGCAAGGTGCATTGAAAGTCGAATCTACCAGCCCTAGTTGATCGTGCTCTCGCAAGAATGTCTGTGAGTACACGGCCCCAGCCTTAATGTTGTTCCGCCCCTTGATGTAGGAGAACTCGGTATGAACGCCGGCATTGGTGAGCTGCCTCTGCTGTGCAATCGACTCGGTACCGACCGGCCCCAGATCTGCGAGGAGATTCTTGCTCGGATAGTAGTTGTACGCATCATGCCTCACATAGGGCGAGAAGTTGAACACCCCATTTGCCCCAACGATGTGTGTGAACGTCGGAGCGATGTTGAACGTCTCGATCTTGTTCCTTTGATCGGTATCGCCAACATTACTGATGACTGGAGCCGCCCCTGAGCCGCCGCTGGTGACGTTCTGCACCTGCAAATTGTCGTAGGTGTTTGGAGTCTGAAACCAGGAACGGCTGAAGGTCAGGTTGAGATGAGCAGAGTTCTTCGCTGAGAATTGCCGATCGATTCGATCAAAGACGTTCTGCTCATTACCCTTTGCATGAAAGACGGCAAACTCTGCTGGATCCAGGAAGCGACCAGTATTCAAGCCGTCCAACTCAAAAAAGTTCCCCCACTTCTCCCCGCCATACGAAAGGTCGAATGATCCCGTCGATGTCCCAAACTTTCCGTAGGAGGCCGTCACGCTGCCTGTGGGCTTTGTCACTCCCTCGCCGGAGCGTGTGGTTACGTTGATGATGAGAGCCGTTTTGTCGCCATACTCGGCTGGCGGAGCGCCCGAGATCACCTCAATCGACTGGATCGAATTGGAGGGAATCTGATTCGAAAATACCTTGCTCTGCTGGTCCGTGATCGGCTGCCCATCAAGAGAAAAGGAGTTTGACGCATGATCACCGAGGCCGTGAAACAGCCCGTTCGAGTCTGCCGCTACGCCAGGGGTAGAAAGTGTCACAAGCGAGCTTAGGGTCGAGGATGGAGTTTCAAGGGGAAGCTTGTCGAAAAGACTTCGATCAAGATCGGTATGGAACACAGAGCTGTTCTCAAGGAGATCAGAAGCCTCGACATTAACGACGGTCGAAGAGGTTCCTATCTTCAGAGATTCATTCACGATGACGGGGACCGTTGAAGCGATATCAACATCGGCCGCAATCAAGGAGAATCCCGATCCCGAAACGGAGACGTGATAGGGATTCAGTGGGACGTTTGTGAAAACGTATCGACCGGACTTATCGGTCGTGCTGTTCCGGTTGTAGCCGCTGACCGGATTGATGATGCTGACGACAGCTCCGGCAACAGCGGCTCCGGTTGGGTCGGTCACGGTGCCCGACAAAGTACCTGCACTACCTGCTGACTGCGCGAAAAGCACTGGAAACACCGAAAACAAAGACACTGATGCGACGAAGACGCCGCGCCTTAAAGACGTGTACATACACTACCCCCTTGAGTTTTTCACCTGATTTTGAACGCAAATCTACGAGAGACGAGCGTCAGCAGGCGGGGGGCGTGTGAAAAGGGCGAAGCGTGAAAGGGTCTGCGAACGCGGGGGAGGAAGAGCCACAGCGAGCCGTTCGATGACAACAGCCTCAGCCGTGTGGACGGGCAATGCCGTCACATGAGGGGTACTGTGGGCCGTCGTACAAAGACCGCAGTCCGTGTGCACCGTTCCGTTAGCGTGCGTGTGAGTTACCGCTACTGTTCCGCCGAGGAGAACGAGACCAAGACACAGAAGGCCGAGGAGTAGTCTCCAAGGCGACTGCATATGAGGTGTCATTTTTAGACGGAACATATCTCGAATGTAACTCAGGGAGGCTTTTGTGACAATGTTCGCAATAAGAAGCGTCACCCAAAGAGCGAGATGATTAGCACTCGTCAGCAACAGCCACACACCTGTCCCTCGCGAGCTCGTCTAGCCTCAACGATCAAAATCGGCACGGCTGCAAGTGCAGCAGCTCCGTCAATCCACTGGACACGGGTTATCGATCTCAGAATGAGTCCACCCAGGGTGAGCGCAGCCAGATAGGCGCACGTTGCCGACTGTACGGCGTCGGCTCGCAAAGCTTTGTTCCCCGTCCGTTCTGCTGCGTCCTTCTTCATACGAGCCAATATCGGCATGAACAATAAGGCCGCTGTTGTCACGGCCATACCCAAGCGGCTCGTGTCTGCCTCGACGCGGTGGATGAATCCGAAAAGCGCGAGAATGGTGATGACACCGGCGAGGCCGTACAAAAGCAGACCACAGATCTTTGCTGCTCGGATCTGCGAAATGCTAAGCCGGGGCGCAAACTGCATGAGAACCACTGTGGCCGAAACGACTTCTACCAGGCTGTCTGAGCCAAAGGCCAGGAGCGACACGCTTCTGGCCTTCCAGGCTGACGTCAAAGCGACAGAGCACTCTATAACCATCCAACTCAGCGTCACCCATTGCAGGAGTAGGATTCGTCTTTCCAGCGGGGCGCGAGGAGAACTTCTTCCGTTCATCGAGAGTGCCTCCTCGCAAGCCCGATAAGAAGACCGGCACTCATGCCGATCGATTGCTGGTGCCCGCCCGCAAAGCTATAGTCGTACGCCGGCTCAAGAAACCAACCGAAGCGGTGCTTGCCATTCGGCCAGAACATAAAGTCTCCCGCTATCTCACCGGCGACCGAATTCGATGTCCTGCCATTTTGCCGAACGTATGCCCATTGTGGCCCGATGCCCAGCATGAACTCGGCTTTTTTAGATAAGGCCCAGGGTTTCTTGAACAGGAGATCCGCATCCCACTCCGTTGTGTTTCGCGTGAAGAACGGTGAAACCCCTGCCTCCAACTCCAGCCAGTGTTCAACGGGTGTCGTCTCAGCGGCGAGATTGGGCGCGAAGGTCGCCGCGCCACCTGTAAGATTCCAGCTTGTCGAGGCACCAACTTCAACGATGACCCTTGGATCGTCATCTACCTCGGCTTGTTCGGTGTGAACGGAAGGTCTTCCGACAGGCATCTGCGCAGGAGCAGGCAGACACATTAACAGCAAGAGGCACGCCCAAACGGGCGTAAATAGATAACGCATAAGTTCTCCATGTCATGCTCTTTGTTGCCACGCACGAAGCGCGGAGCTGGCAAAAGCGATCAAGAGATGGATGTGCGGGGCGGTCGAAATACAGAGGAGGCCTGAGGGAGAGCAGGCCACGCCCGTTCAGGCCAACCCTCAATGAGCACGGTATGCACAATCTCCACAGCCGGACTTGTGGTCGGCAAACCTAGAAGGGCACAGCAGGAGCATAGGCCGTTACAGGTGTCTGGCGCTGAGGGCACGTGATGGTGAGCGAGCGGACTTGATGAAGTGCGGACGCTGGAGAAGCCGTCACATACATCGCAATGCGGCGAATAGACGGTCAAAATGCTGACGATAACGCACAGCAACCACGCAACAACGTACGAGCGTGTTGTGAGAGGCCTGGTCACCATTTTCAGGATAACCCGTTCCAGGCTTTGCACCGCCCCGATGCCAGACACTCTGAGCCTTGGTCCGGTTCCTCTCCGAAGAGAGGAACACGTTTTGAAGGAGTTTCCTTTTCTACAAAGTTAAGTGCAGTCTGCTCATGAGCTTTTGGATGCTGTTCGCGCCAGAACACCCGAAGCAGAGGAGGCCACTCCCTTTTGAGGTAAAGCGTTCGCGTCACCTTAGCATGACAAGCAAGACAAAGGGTAATCATCAGCTTAGGGTCACTGTTTCCCGGTTTGCGGTGGTGGACTGCAATCGAACGCTTCTCTCTCTCTTCAGTATGGTGCACCCAGGAACCGCACACCGATTGCCGTCGCGGGTCAGCACCGCTTCCATTTGGCTGCCGAAGTATTCCTCATACTGCCGTTTCAGCGTTCAGCGGGCGAGAGCCGCCCTTCTCTGTTTGGTCTTCGGTGGTAGATTCCCAGCAGGAAATGACGGAAGCGCTCTTCGATTAGTCAACGGTGAGACGGGGATGCCTTATGCCGACCTGTATGCAGCACTTTCCGCTGTGGTTGGACTCGCCCTGTAGAAAGCGGCAGCTCTCCCTTCTACCTCTTCCAAGCTGTAGCCGGTCATGACTCCCAGGGCGAGAACCTCATCGTTCCCGCAGGAGCAGCAGATCGACCGCTGTACAAGGCGAGCCATTCCTACAACGCGCTCGAAAATGGCGACTCTCACCTTGCGCTGTTTGTCGCGGCGGGTTTGCTCGGCCTCATACTCCCTCTGGTGGCGGTCGAACTCGGCTTCCGTTCTTCCTCCCTCGGCTCCTGCGCTGCTTGGTACTCTGCTGGCACGACTGGGAGAAGGTCGTGACTCCGGCTGTGGATTACGCCTTGACCCGATCGGACGTTGACGGTAATAACCTGGCGCTTATGGGTATGAGCATGGGCGGTTACTTCGCTGCTCGCGCCGCTGCATTCTATGCGCGTGCCAACAGCTCAGGGTTGGTCGGCTGGAAGAGCGCACAGGCGATTGAGCGAGTAGGCTTCCGGGCATTCATTTAGCGCCCAGCAAAACCGGTTCGGTTTCGATCAGCTTCAACGACCTCACCATGAGTGCGGTCTGACTTTTGTACCTTTGAAAGTGTGCGGATTGAAGGTGCGCCTGATATGCGGCCGTACCCGCGTACACTTCGAAAAGCCTGATCTGGTTGGGCTGATCTGAACATTGCCTGCAGTACGCCTCCTTTGCCAGTTTCAGGTTGGGATCGCATTAGCTTCTACCTATTTCCGCCGGGATCATCCGAGATCATGCTGCGAGAATAGGTAGAAGGGGTCGCCCAAGCAGCCTCTCTTCCGCATCTAACCCGGTCTGCGGCTTACCAGACGTGCGAGCGGGCAAGGTTAACGACAACCTCAGCACCGCGCTCGAACAGGCTGCGTCTCTTCCCGAAGACGACCGCTTCGCCGGAACTGCCAAGCGGAAGCGCCGCCTGCGATTGCGGAAGCGGCAGGCGTGCGCTGTAGAACGAGGGCAGGACAATGCCCTTGTAGTCCTGGTGAGGTATGAGGCCCGGCGGAAGTGAAACTGCACCGCTTTCGAGTGAAGACAGGTGCAGGTGAACGGTTGAGAAGCTGCCTGCTGGGGCAAGTGAAATCTCCGCATGTTCCGGGACGCGATTAAGGGCGGAGGCCGGGATAAAGAGCCGGGCCACGCGTGGGCCCCTCTCGGCTAACTCCAGCAGCGACTGACCGGATGCAATGTCCAGATTCCGCAGCGCCTGTGGATCAGCTGTGAGGACAACACCCGGCGCGGGAGCCGTGACCAGCAGGGAAGTCTGTGCCGCGTTCGCGAGCGCCGCGTTTGCCTCCGCAGCCTTCTGCTCGCTGCTTGCCGCACCGATGCTCTGCCTTCGCATCTGTGCGTCGAAGGCGTGATAGTGCGCGGCATCGAGCGCCGCTGCCGCGGTCGAATGCAATGATTCGGCGGCTTTGCTCGTCATGCGTATCAAGGGCTGGCCGGCGCGGACCTCTTCGCCTTCGCGGACCAGGACCGTTTCGACTCGACCGGAGACGAGAGCGTGAAGCTTCGTGGTTTGCGCGGGTTCAACTACGAAGTAAGCACTCTCACGGTCGCGCCAGAGAGGAACGAAGAGAAACGCGAGCAGAACCGTAAGTCCAAAGACGTGCTTCGGCTTCCACCGAAAGCCGTCGGGGAAGGTGCGGTCCCCCACATCGCCCATTATCCTGCGCAGCGATCGCAGGCGGCCCTTAAAGAGCCCAAACGCCAGCGCTCCGGCGGGAAGAATCGCGAACTCCGCGAAGAGGTTGTAGGTGATGTTGTAGCTGAGACGAATGACGGCGTAGAGCAAAAGATAGCTGTAGAGGCCCGAAGCAAAGGCATAGATCACAAACAGCGGCATGCGGCGGCGGGGAATCACCGGCACTTCGACTGGCAGGCCCAGGATGCGGCCCTGGAACCATCCGGACAGGAAGGCGGTGGAGCGTTCCTTGAGGTCGGGGATGCCAATGAACTCGGTAAGGAAGTAGTAGCCGTCGAGCTTAATGAGCGGGTTCAGGTTAATTAGGACCACGGCGATGCCGGTCAGCAGGATGATCTGGTACGCGAAATCGTGGAGTCTCTCACCAGGCTGCGTGTTCATCCAGATGATCATGGCAAAGCTGCAAAGGGTCATCTCCACCCAGATGCCGGCGATGATGGTTGCGAGGCGCTGACTTCTAGTAGCCGAGACCCAGCCCTCGGTCACGTCCACGAAAAAACACGGGGTCAGGAAGAGAAACATCAGGCCCATGCTGTGGACCTGGCCGCCGAAGTGTTTGCAGGTCAGACCATGGGCAGTTTCATGAAAGAAGCCGAGGATCAGAAACAGGAACCAGAACTCCGCAATGTCGTAGAGGCTCTTGTGGGAGAAGTTGTAATAGAGAAGGATGTCGGGGCCGAGAGTGCTCCAGCGGTCGATAAAGATCACCGCCTGGAAGACGAGCAGGGCGACCAGGATGGTGACCGACCACGGGTTATAAATAAAGGCGCCTATCTTGCCGTCAAGCCAGCCAAGATACGTGTCCGGGTCCCAGGCCGAAAAGCTTATGTGCGCAAGATTCAGCTTCGACTTTTGTTGGGCACGGCGACTCCGCTGGGCGGTCAGCTTTTCGCTGAGGGCGATGTTCCTCTCCTGCGGCGTCTTGTACCAGAAATCGGAGACGTCCATGCTCTGCGCGAAGCTGCGAACGTCTTCCGGTGTGATGGGCACGCCGGTGGTCTCCTGGAAGAGCTCGGAGATCTCCTCGTAGGTCCGAATGCCGTCGAAGAGGCTCACCAACTGCCACTGCATGGGTTCGAAGCGAAAGAAGTTTGCTTTTCCACGCTGCATGACGCCGACGATGGGTTCACCGTCGAGAATGTCCTCGCGAACGATAAGATCGGGGTCGAGGCGAGGCGGATGCACTCGGGTCAGGCGAGCGCGGGGGATCTCCGGCAGTGCCGCATCGAGAGCTTCGCTGAGGTTCATCGATTCTCTCGGCTGGCCGAGATCTGCATAGACATTCCGGGCTTCAACAGCGGCGAAGGATGCGCGAGGGCTCCGATCACCTGGATGCTGCCGCTGGCGGGATCGACAGCGGGACTTACCCGAAGGACCGTCGCGGATTGATGCAGGTCGGGGTAGCTCGGCGTCGTCAGCGTGAGTGCGGCGCCGCTGGAGAACTCAGCCATGGCGGATTCCGGAACGGTGAACAGGACACGCAGCGGAGCTTCCGCCGTGATCCAGAAGAGCACATCGCCCTTCTTCACCTCCTGTGCCGGGCGGAGTGACTCGCGCCCAACCACCCCGGCGAATGGAGCCAGGATGCGGCATTGTCCGAGCTGCAGCTTTGCGGCATTCAGGTCGGCTTCGGCAGCGGCAACGTCGGCGCGGTAGCGGGCGACCTCGGCGGTCACTTCATCCAGCTTGTACTTGACGTGCTCCCAGCCCTCTTCGCTCAGGATCTTGTCGGCGCGCATCTGGTCGGCGCGGCGCAGGTCGGCGCCATCCATCTTTTCTTCGGACTCCCACTCGCGAACCTGCGCATGGAGCGAAGTGAGCCTGGCTGTCTGTGACTCCACTGCCGCCTGCGTTGCCCGACTGTCGAGCGACGCCAGCAGCTGGCCGCGTTTCACATGGTCGCCGATCTCGACTCCGATGCTGGCGACATGGCCGTCACGTTCCGCGGCGACATCCGCCTGCTGCTCGGCCACGAGCGGGCCAGTCGTGGTGAAGCGCGCCGGATCGGAGTCTTTCGTCTCTGGCGCAGCGACGGGAACAACCGCAGCGGGCATTGCAGGCGCCGGTACACTTGCTGCCTGCGCGGCAGGGCGTGAATCGCAGCCGGCGATCCAGCACGAAGAGAGCAAGACTACAGCGAAGGCGCAACGGAGTGAGACAGACGAACACGGGTTCATAGGGTCACCAACCAAACCAATTCCACAGCGTCTGCCAGAGCCACAAGGCTGGCCCGCGAAGCAGAACATAACCTGCCGGGCGGTAGCCGATGAAGACCTTCGCGCGACCCGTCATCCCGGCGCGCAGGATCGCGTCGCTGTTCGCCAGGGGCACTCTCGCCGCGAAGGTTCGAACACCGTCGCCGGTCTGGGCCTGTGGGCTGACGACCGCGACCTTTCCGCGCCAGGACTTTTGCGGATAGCTGTCCAGCTTCACCACGGCAGACTGGCCGGCGGAGAGCAGCGCCTCATCGCTCTGCGGAATGGCGATGTCCACCACGGCGGACGATAGGTCGAGCACCTGCGCGAACGTGGCACCGGCGTCGAGATGCTCGCCTGCCGCGTTCTGGAGGGACGGAGTCATGACGATCCCGGTGATGGGAGACTTGAACTGTGCGGTGTCGATGCGAGTCCGGGCGCGGTCGGCTTCGGCGCGCAGATACTCGGCCTGGGCGCGGTCTGCTCCTGCCTGCGCCGCTCCGCGGGCGAGGTCCGATTGCATGGTCAGCACGGCCGACCGGTAACGCGCCTCGGCGGAAGAGAGGTCGATGCGCCATTGCATGTCGTTCATCGATGCGAGCACCTGTCCGGCTTCGACGCGCTGGCCTTCCTGCGCGAAGACCTCAGTCACGTTTCCATCGACCGGCGCGGCGATCGTCACCGTATGCTGCGCGCCGACCGTGGCCTCGCCCGTTAGCCGCATCGGCAGCGGGCAGAAGACGAGGAAGAGAGTCGCCGCTACGGTCCCAACCGCGAAGCCGATCCTGCGACCCTTCGTTGTGCGAAGAAGCGCCTGCTTGCGCTGCATCAATGGTTCGAGCAGGCTGATCAGCGGGACCTCGCGATAAAGCAGCGCGTTGCGGATCGCGACCGTCGCCTGGCCGGCGAGAATTTTGATCATCTCGGTGTGGGAGAGTTCGAGAAAGTCGGGGTCGCCGGCTTCGTAGATCAACATCCCAACCCGACCCTGATCGTCGCTAAGCGGCAGGGCATACAGAGCGTGGAATCCAGTCGCCGCGAAATGCTTTGCGACAGGTTCGGGAAGGTCTCCCTCGTCTGTCCCTTCCTGCTGCCGCAGGTGGAGCGCACTCTGCTGCGAAGTGAGCCAGCGCACCAGTTCATGCAGCTTGTCGACCTGCGCGTCGCCCAGAGGAACACTGGGCAATCCGGAGATCGCCTTCAACTGCAGCTTGCCGCGGTTGTCGAGAGCAATGGCGCAGCGTTCAAAGGGAAGAACGTTCTGCGGACTGTTGACGATGATCTGCAAGAGTCGATCCAGCCGGAGCGTCGAAGTGATCTCAGAGCTCACGTGGACCAGCGCTTCCAGGATCGCCAGCTTCTTCTCGGCGAGCAGGAGGCTTGCGTTCTTCAGGGCGCTGCCGACGGTCTCGGCGACCGTGGTGAAGAAGAACTCGTCATCCTCGTCGAAGGGCTCGCCGCTGTTCTTGTTCACCGCTTCAAGGACGCCGACCTCGGCTTCGTCATCCATCAGCGGCACCATCATAGATGTCCATATTCGCGACTCGGCATCCTGGCTGCCGAGCATCTCGTTGCGGAGCAGCAATCGCTCGTCTTCAGGATCGGCGATCGTGATCGGCTCTCCCTCCTCGGCCATATCGGCGACGTAGCCCTCGCCGGGCTCTTGCATTGTGCCGACGCTGATCGTCGCATCGCTGCCGGCCGTCGCCATCACCCTGAGAGTGTCTCCATCGAAGAGCCAGAGATGGACGGCCTGGCACTGAAGCATTGGCTGCACTTTGCGAGGGATGAGTGCCATGACAAGGTCAAGGTCGAGAGTCGAGTTCAGGGACTTCTCGAGATCGTAAAGCTGCGTCATTCGGTGCACGGAGTCGAGAAGGTCCTCCTTCTCCTGCTCGACTTCCTTGACTCCAACCAGAGCAGGAGTCGCGATCCGCAGCAGGGGCGCGAGGGCTTCGAGGTCTCCGGCTGAAAGCACCGTGGAAAAGGACAGGACCTCGATTGCGCCGAAGAATAGCTCGCCCAGCGTAAGAGGGAGATAGGCGATCGAGGCGAAAGAACGCGTTACCTGGAGATGCGCATAGTCTTCCCGCTGCAGTGCGGAAGCGGAGTAGACGATTGCGTTCTGAGCGTTCAGCATCGGCAGAAGAAGGAGAGTCTCGGATGCCAGGGAGGCTGAAGCGAGCGAGACATCTCCGGCGCGACCGGTGGCTTTCCAGGGAAACTCCGGAAGCTCCGACTCGAAACGGTAAACAATGCATGCGGAGTCGGGAACCAGGTCCACGAGCCACGCTGCGAGCAGCTTCGCGCGCGCACTCGACGAGGGCGCTGCGAAAAGCTGCGCGGCGACATCAAGGGCTTCAGCGGCGCATGTGGCAGCAAGGTCGGGCATAGAGTTAGGGCCGGTGCCGCTTGACTGATTTATTCGGCCAGTAAACTGGCGCATTCTGATAGCTTTGGTGAGTTGCTACAAATGTAATGCAATGTTGCTGAAAGGTAAAAACGAATCGTGGACCTCGATGTACTGCAAAAGGGGAATACCTGCACCATCCGGGTCAAAGGGCCGCTGAAGATGGGCGAGTCGCTGGACCAGTTCGATGCCGCCATCGCAGCGGCTTTTGCAAGTGGACATATCTTCATGGTCTTGAACCTGGAAGCGATGCCAATCATCGACTCTTCGGGGATCGGCGTCATCGTGAACGCGCTTCAGCAGGCGAAGAAGCTGGGTGGAGACACGAAGCTGGTGAACCCATCACCCTTCGCGACCAAGGTCTTCAAGATGGTGCATATCCTGAACCTCTTCAGCGTCTTTGCCACCGAGGCCGAAGCAATCGAGGCCTGCGGCAGCTAAGGACGAAGATGCAAACCTCCCGGGCATTCAAGGCCATTCTTACGGACGTGCAGTTCTGGGTGCCGGCCTTGGTACTGGCCGGCGGAGTGCTGCTGCTCGTGGTGCTGCATTAGGGAGCTCGGGGCGGATCATGGCGGCAAACGGTGCGGCGGTGTTCGAAAGCAAGGCGCGGGCCTCAGTTGGATCGCTCCACGGGTTGGGAGTCTTGTGCGGCCTGGTTGCGGGCGTCTGGCTGGGCGCCGCCGAAGCCCCGACGAAGTTGGTAAATGCAGGTTTTTCGCCCTTCGCGATCTCGCTCTGCATGGTTGCGGGTGTCTTCACCGCAAGGTGGACCTTTCCGACTCTGTTGAAGGGGACGACTTATGTGTTCGCTGATCTGAAAGCGAAGAAGCATCTAGTCGTCTGGGCCATACTCGCCGGCGCGCTATGGGCCGTAGCCAATACCCTTACTGTGTTTGCGATCCGCGACGTTGGCCTGGCGACAGCCTTTCCGCTATGGAATACGAACTCCCTGATTGGATTGCTGTGGGGATGGCTCCTCTTTGGCGAGTTGCGCGGCGCAGGCAGGAAGAATCTCCTGAAGGTCCTGGCGGGAACAATCTGTATCGTGCTTGCCGCGATTATGCTCGGCTTCAGCACGATCCATGGCGGCAGCACAGTCGCGCCACACGCGGCCCGAGGCTTGGTCGCGGCCGCGGGTGCAAGCCTCCTGTGGGGAACGATGTATGTGCCCTATCGCAAGGCGTACCTGAGCGGGATGAACCCGCTCTCTTTCGTGACCGTGTTCACCCTTGGCGAACTGGGAACGATGTTCGTTCTGACCTGGACACTCGATGGCGGTCTGCATTCCTCCGCCTTTCAACTGGTCCACAGCAGGCAATTGCTGTTCTGGCTCTTTCTCGGCGGCTTCGTCTGGGTCGTGGGCGACCTGTTTCAGCAGTTCGCGACGAAGTACCTGGGTATCGGGCGAGGTATTCCGCTCTCCAACACCAACCAACTTTGGGGCCTCGCCTGGGGTGCGCTGGTCTTCGGCGAACTTGCCTCTGCAAATCGGGCACACCTGCTGCTGGTGCTGGGCGGATCGCTCCTGATGATCTTAGGAGCACTGGCGATCAGCACTGCTGTCGCCTCATCGCGCGAGCATGCCTCGCGCGACGAGGCCTTGGAGCGCGAGTGCGAGCGCTACGGGATGAGCTATCGCGAAGTACTGCTGGCGCAGAGTGGCGACGAAATCGGCAGCCGCAATGAGCGGAGACGCTGGTGGGACTACATCATCGTCCTTGCCGCTACGGCGCTGTTTGTCTGGCTCGGATTGAACGCGGTCGTGCCTCCGCTTGCAATGAACCTGCGATGGGCAGCAGGCCTGAGCGGCCTCCTCGTAATCGCGCTGGCCGGCGGCGGATGGGCTTTATGGCGATCGACCCGCTTCAGCTAAACAGACAGCAGGCACTTGACAAATGTGCCGCACGGATTCCCCGCCATTCACCCATGGACACCCCTGCCGCCCTTCATCATCCTGTCCGGTAAAATCCAGGTCCGGACTTAAGTGCCTATCTTAGAATACTTTGCGCGAAACCGGGGGGAGGGGGTGCCCCCATTGACTCCGGAAGATACCAAGCCACACGCAGGGGTCTCAGGCGAACAAGATACCGCCCGAGTTATACTCTAAGAAGTTCTTTGTAACGCTTCAACGCAATGTTGAGCCAGCTCCACAATGGGGGCGTCACGGCTTCGACGGGATTGCTTGTGGCAGAGAGGCATGCCGGGGTGGGTACACCCGTAATCGCGCCCAAAACTATAAGTGCCGAACCTCAGTTCGCTCTTGCAGCCTAATTAGTTAGACTGCCGATCGCTTCCGCTTCGCCTACGGGCGGATACCGATCGTCGCACAGTAGGCTGGTCAAAGCTGTTCCGTCTGGACGGCAATGACGAGATCGATCAGACTGGTCGCCGCCGCATCTTCGTCCGTTCTAAGCAACGGTGACGAGACAAAGATGAACCTGGAAAAAGCATGAAAGCTCTCTGTTGTCAGTAGTTTCGGACGTGGGTTCGACTCCCACCGCCTCCACCATCCATCAGAGTCCTGCAGGGAACACCTTACCTGTAGAACCTCACAATCGTGCCGCTCTGTGTCAGCCTCCGGTAGGGGGATCATGGCGGCGCAGACAAGAACGCACGAACTCGCCGGACTCACCCGCGAGCCTCACCCGAGACCGCAACCGGCGAGCTAAGCCACGGCCGGCACTTCTTCATCCCAGGCCGAGAACGGCACGATTCATTGCCGAATCGTTTCCCGCACCGGCAAAGTCGTCGAAGGCGCGGCCGGTGACACGAATGATGTGCGAATCGATGAACGCTGCTCCTTCGCGCGCGCCATCTTCGCCATTCTTGATGCAGTCTTCCCATTCGAGGACTGCCCAGCCCGGATAGTCGTATTGCGCAAGCTTGCTGAAGACTGCCCCAAAGTCCACCTGGCCATCGCCGAGCGAGCGAAAGCGTCCGGGACGATCGATCCATGCCTGATAACCGCCATAGACGCCGGAGCGACCGTTGGGGCGATACTCCGCGTCCTTCGCGTGGAAGGCGCGGATGAGCGGATGATAGAGATCGAGGAAGGCCAGATAGTCGAGCTGCTGCAGGATGTAATGGCTGGGGTCGAAGAGAATCTTTGCGCGTGGGTGGTGATCCACCGCTTGAAGAAATCGCTCGAAGGTCGCCCCATCGTGCAGGTCTTCACCGGGATGCAGCTCGAAACAGGCGTCGACGCCTGCTTCGTCGAAGGCATTCAAAATTGGAAGCCAGCGGTTGGCGAGTTCGGCAAAGGCTTCTTCGATCAACCCCTGTGGTCGCTGCGGCCAGGGGTAAAAGTATGGCCAGGCCAGTGCGCCAGAGAAGGTCGCATGCGCATTCAGGCCGAGGTTGCGGCTGGCCTTTGCTGCGAGGATCATCTGCTCTGTGGCCCATGCCTGCCGCTCAGACGGGTGATCGCGAAGTGCGTCTGGCCCGAAGGCGGCAAATAGCTTGTCGAACGCGGGATGCACGGCGACCAACTGGCCCTGCAGGTGCGTTGAAATCTCAGTCAGCGCGAGGTTGTGTTTCTGCAGCGTGGCGCGCAGGTCTTCGCAATAGCTTTTGCTCTCGGCGGCCTGCTGGAGATCGAGAAAGCGCGCGTCGTTCGAAGGTAGTTGGAGGCCTTTAAAGCCAAGCCCTCCGGCCCACGCCGCGATGCTGTCGAGCGAGTGAAAAGGCGACTCATCGCTGATGAACTGTGCGATGAAGAGACCCGGCCCCTGAATTGTTTTCATTGATTCTCCGATGAAAAATTAGTACGTCAGCGCGGTCCAGGCTCCGCCGGCTCTGCTGGATTCGACGCAGCGCTCGAGGAAGGCCATGCTGCGCACGCCTTCCTCGATACCGCACACGCTTTCATGCAGCTTTGCCTGCGGCGCATCGAAGCGCGCGACAATCGCGTTTGAGAAATCGCTGTAGATATTCGCAAAGGCTTCGATCAGGCCTTCAGGATGGCCGACCGGCAGACGTGTTGCGTAGCGAGCCGCTTCACTCAGCGACGCGGTGCCAGCATGGAGCGTCTGGTCAGGACGGTCGAGCCACTTCAAGTGCAGGCGATTTGGATCTTCCTGGTACCACTCCAGGCTGCCTTTGTCGCCATACATGCGCAAGCGAAGGCCGTTGCGCTCTCCGAGAGCGATCTGCGACGCGGTGAGAACCGCAGGCGACCCGTTATCGAGTGTGAGCATGGCGCTGCAGTCGTCATCGAGCAGGCGACCCGGAACCAGCGTACTCAGCGTCGCAGCGAGGTTGGTCACGCGCCGGCCAGAAACATATTCGAGCAGATTGAAAGCATGAACGCCGATATCGGCGATACATCCGCCAATGCCGGACTTTGCCGGATCGCCACGCCATGCGGCCTGCTTCTGGCCAGATTTTTCAAGCGGCGTGCTCAACCAGCCCTGCAGATATTCGACCAGCACTTTGCGGATGTTGCCGATTGCGCCGCTGCGGCACAACTCGCGGGCTTCGCGCACCAGTGGATAGCCGGTGTAGGTGAAGGTGAGGGCGTACAGGCATCCGGTCCGTTCAACGATCTGCTGAAGTTCGAGTGCCTCCTGAAGATTGGCGGTGGCAGGCTTGTCGCTCATCACATGCAGTCCGGCCTCCATAGCGGCCTTCGCGATGGGCAGATGCAGATGATTCGGGGTGACGATGGCGAGGAAGTCAATGCCGTCGTTGCGCGCGGCTTCGAGATCGATCATCTGCTCGTAGCTGGCATAGGCCCTTTCCGGATCGATGCGATAAGAATGTGCAGCAGCCTTTGATTTTTCTGGACTCTGGCTGAAGGCACCGGCAACCAACTCGATACCGCCGTCGAGCTCGGCTGCCATCCGATGGACTGGGCCGATAAAGGAACCGGGGCCGCCGCCTACCAGTCCCATGCGTAAGCGTCGATTTTCGTGTGTCGGCAAGCTACTCTCCCGCCATCAAATATAGCCGCAATCGATCTTCAGATTATTTCTGCGGCGGTGGCAGCTTGGGACCGGGTGTTGCGGTAACGGAGGTTCCGGCTGCGATCGCCGGATCCATCTCCGAAATGTCGACGCGGTAACTTACAGTCTCTGCGGTAGGAAAACTTGGCGGCACCTTTTGCGTCACTCTCCCGGTTGCGGCCCATTCGGTGCCGCGCTGAAACGTGGTGATGAAGCCGACGCAGCTCAGCGCCATGGGGTCGTGGCCCATGGTGGTGTGGAAGATCCGTCCCTTGCCGTAGTGGATGACCATGAGCATCGGCTCATCGTGGCCTGTTCCCTTGTTCTTCGGATCGGAGTGCGCGGTGGCCAGGATGGTCATGTTGTTACCGGGGCCGCGAAGGTTTGCATAAAGCTCATCGGGCGCATGCATCCAGGCAGAGGGTAGTCCCTTCATGATGGGGTGCACGGGCGTCTGGTTTGTCACGAGGAAGGGAAGCCGATTGCCGTGTGCGCCCGCGGAGCCGGGAGATGGATCGGAGACCTGCTTGCCGCCTTCTATGAACCAGTGGGGACCGGCTGCTTCATTCCGATTTCTCCATCCGCCGACACCGATCATCCGGTTATATTCGGGCCATTTGGGAAAGGCGTTGTCTGCGGCATGCACCACCACTAGGCCTCCGCCGTTGCTCATGTAGTGTTCGAATTGGGTGCGCAGATCTTCGGGCCAATCGGGCGAGTCGAGATTCGAGACGATGACCTGATAGTGGCTGAAGTCCGGTTGAAAGCTCGTGTAGTCCTCACCAAATCGAGGGGCCGTCATAACGGTTACCTGGAACAGGCCAGCCTCTTCTAACTCTTTCTTCAGGATGGGCGTGGTCAGCTGCCAGTTGTGGTAAGTGCCACCGCTTTCTCCGTCGATAAGTAGGACGCGAATGGGAGCCGAAGAAGCCGACGCCTCGCCGACCCACAGCAGAGCAACGCAGGCTATTAGGAGAGCGAGTCGCTTCATCATGCGATCTTCCTCGAGAAGTGCTACTTGGTCGGGCTCGTTGCCGTGAAGGGTGAGCAGCAGGGCTTCACTGCGGGCTGAAACTCCATGACCTCTGCACGCGTGCCGTCAGGATCATACAGATTGAGCTGCCACTTGCCATCGCGTCCAATCTGCGGCGGGCTGTGTTTTGCGGTCAGACGATCTCCTTCATAGAGGAGGTTAACGGACTTCTCCATGTTGAAGACGCCGAGCGAGAAGTGATCGAGCACGCCGAGGGTGTCTTTCGAAATGCTGGCCGGAATGCCTTTCTTCTCCGGACCGCTTACCACCATGTATTCGAGCCAATCGGTGCCGTCGGGAATCTGCTGAGATATCCATTGCGTGGAGGTATCGTTAGGACCTCCATGCCAGTAGGGACGAAAGCCGAGAATGTTCCGGAAGAATGCATCCTCCGCATCGGGGCTGTGCACGATGAAGCCTACATGGATGATGTGATTGCTGAGCGGATTTGCTGGCACAGCCTCAGGTTTTGCCGGGGGCTGCACAAATTCGATCTTGTTGCCTTCCGGGTCTTCGACCGAGAACCAGCGGCTGCCGTCGCTGCCGCTTTCGATCTTCTCCGGCACGGTGACGCCATGCACCGAGAGATAGGTGCGCAGCTTGTCCACGCTGATGGTCTTGAAGGCGACATGATCCATGCGGTTGATGGAGGTGTCACCGGACGGCAACGGCAAAACTTCCACAAACTGCGTAGGGTTGAAGTAATAGCGCACGCCTGCGGGACTCTGTGGATCGCTTCGTTTTATGCCGCCGAGATCGTGAACATAGAAGTGCTCAGTCTTTTCGGCGTCGGTTGTGTAGACGCTGAGGTGCGAGACTCCAGTGATCAAAGGACGAGCCGATGCGCTTTGAGCAGGCAGCAGCAATGGAGATGCGGTGAGCGAGGCCATTACCGCGATGCGCGCAGCATCCCCGACTAAGTGACGATAAGAGTTCATTGACTGCTTCCTTCATCTTCTGCTGGCAGCATCTGATAGCTGACAAAGGCGAAGTGATGGCTGTCCGGCGCCCAGTTGGGAACGTTGTCGGTGCCCGATCCGCCGATGATGTTTACGAGAACGCGAGACTTTCTGTCCTCGAGAGACATAATGCGAAGAGCGACGTCCTTGTTCGCAGGATGACCAGTTTCGCTCTTGTCATAGCTGAGGATGAGCATGGATTTACCGTCAGGTGAGACGTGCGGCGTCCAGTTGGCGTAGTCGTCGGAAGTGATCTGTTCAGGATTGCTTCCATCAGGACGCATGCGCCAGATCTGCATGCCCCCGTTGCGATCGGAGTTGAAATAGATGTACTGGCCATCAGGCGAATAGTCGGGATCATCGCTGACACCGACGCCCGTGGTGAGCGCTCTCTCGGGGCCGCCGTCGGCAGAGACTGCGAAGATATTGCCGCCTCCACCCTTGTTTGGGCGAGTGAAGACGATGGTCTTCCCATCCGGCGACCAGGTGTGCCAGTAGGAGTCGGGGTTCTCCGTCACAAGCCGCGGAGTGCCGCCTTGCGCTGGCACCACGTACACGCGGGACCCTGGCTTGTCCGGGGTCGAGCAACTGATGGCCAACGATTGACCGTCGGGGGAGAAGCCGTGACTCCCGCTGCAACGGCTGGCCGAACCGATATCGAGAGCTTCGGGCACGCCACCCTTCGCGGCGATCTTCCATAGGCGGCCGCTTTCCGTAAAGACGAGATAGCTGCCGTCCTTCGACCAGTTGGGTGCCTGCATGTTCGCGGCTTTGGAATACACGACCGTGGCTACGCGAGCAGGGTTGTCGATCCCGATAGTCTTCAGGCTGCTGTACAAAGTCGGGTTCGACATCGGCGTCGCGGCTTGCAGCGGTTGAAGAAGGACGTTCGACAACACGGCCTTCTCGACCACCTTCGCATTGTGCGAGCAGAGCCCGATGCCGGCATAAAACGGGCCCTCAAAAGGTAGCTGGATGGACGCTCCCACCTGGTGGAGCGGTTCGCCGCTCAGGCTGAGGAACATGGTGACACTGTCTCCATGCTTTTCTAAACGAACACGTTTTGGCGAGTCGATGTTCAGCTCGATGTCCTGCGTGGTATCGCCTTTGGTACGACGGTACTGTAACGCGGTGAGGCCTGCACCATGTTGTGCGGCATCAACGTAAACGCCGTCGGCGTCGAGATTCTTACGAAACATCAAAACCACTTTACGGTGAGGATTGGGGCTGCCGGAGTTGTCGGGAAAAGCAATGTCTGCGGTGAGCGAAACATCTCCAGAGATCTTTTTCCAAGCAAAATGAAAGGCGTCGACGGTGGACCAGATGTTTTCCCCGGCAGCGCTGAGGGTGTAGGTAGCGTGGGCGGAATTGTAGGTGAGCATTCCGGCAGGGTTTACGCTGCCGATATCAGTCTGTCCGTCGAAGATCCCCAGCGGTCCGGTTGCGGTCTGGGCGGCGAGTGGCTTGTTCGCTGTGACGAGTGCAATGCCGGCGCAGAGGCATGCCAAGGCCGTTCGAGTGAACTTTCCGATCAATGTATGCTCCGCTTTAGATGAACTGAGGAATGAAAAGAACAGCTTCGTTCGCCGAGCAAAATATATGTTTCACAAGCGGAGCTGTCAACGCAGCGGACACAGCTCACAAGCACTCATTTACTCGCCGACAGTGGATTAGTCTCGACTCACCCCCGCAGATCGACTTTTCATCTACGGAGGCTGGAGCGGCAGTGTCTTTGAGTCGAAGGCGGTGTGTCGAAAGTTGCGCATTCGCTGGGAAGAAGAAAGTTCACCGCATTTCAAGGCCGGCGAGATAGACTTCCTGCTGAAAGCAGCACACTCCAAGCAGAGTTCCAAGGGGCGCTCATGGTTGATCTCAGTGAGGTTGGTGCGTTTCCGTCGTTTCAGCCGAACGGAGTGGCGCAGATCCACTTTGGCCTCTACCTGCCCGGCATTGATCCCCCCGCCGCTCCTTCGCTTGAGGGCTTTTCCGTAAAGGTAAGGATCATCCATGCTTCCGACCGTTTCAACCCGTCCGTCCAGACACTCAATGCCGACCTGCTTCGGGTTGCAGGATCGGCGCTGAATCTGTGGCAGGCCGAGGTCGCCATCCCGGCGGATCCAAAGAGTCACGCCGGTTCAGAGGGCGAATACCTGTACCGCTATCAGCTCTGGTGGGCGGATGCGCAAGGAACGCCCACGCTCGTAACCAACTGGTTTCCCGATCCGTTCGCGCGATCTACAGACATCGGCCTAATGTCCTCTGCGGTGCTTTCCAAGGCGGCGAAGCCGTTTCTTTGGACGGACGATAAGTACACGACGCCAGAACTCGCTGATCTCGTCGTATACGAGTTGCAAGTCGCTGAATTCAATCAAACCTTTGACGGTGTGATCGACAGGCTGGACTACCTGGCGAGCCTGGGCGTGAACTGTCTCGAGTTGATGCCTGTCACGAGCAACAAGCTGGACTTCGACTGGGGGTATGGACCGGTCTATCACTTCTCACCCAGCGCGTCCTTCGGAGGCTCAGCAGGTCTTAAACGCTTGGTGAATGCGGCTCACGCTCGCAAGATAGCAGTGATTCTTGATGTGGTTTATGAGCACGTCGACACGGTCTTCGCCTACTACGGCGTGTACAACGACATCGCGCAAGTGCAGGGAGCGCCGCATCCCCAGAGCCCATTCACCAGCGGGTGGAACAAGTGGGGCTTCGGTCCAGCATGTGACTTTTCCCAGCAGTTCTGCGAAGACTTCTTCTTCTGCGCCAACCAGATGTGGCTGGACGAGTACCATGTTGACGGCTTCCGATATGACGAGGTGACCGACCTCTATGAGGGAAACCGCGCCGACGGCTATCGCAGTCTGGCGCAGCGCGTCTACTTTTACTCCCTAAAAGCTAAGCGGTTCCGGGCGGGGCCTAACTCTTATAGCCGAATTATCCAGTGTGCGGAGAGCCTGCAGATCTCCAAGCAGGTGCTGAGCCAGACCTACACCAACGCGGCGTGGACGAACGATGTCCTCAATAAGGTTGAGGACATGATCCGGTGGAGTTATGTGAACGACGAGTTCGCGCATGTACTTGATCCGGTTTTTGCCGGCTACCCGACATCGCAGACGGTGGTCGATGCGAACAACAACCCGATCGAGCGGCCGGTGGCGCCCTTTCAGTATCTGGAGAGCCACGACCACAGCCACTTGGTCGTCTTCGCAGGAACGGTCTCCGATCCTGGTCCAATGCCGGAGGGCGACCGGTCACTTTTCTACAAGCTGCAACCCTACGCGATCGCGCTCTACACCTGCCAGGGCATCCCTATGCTTTGGCAAGGGCAGGAGTTCGCGGACAACTACAATCTTCCCGACAATGGTGAAGCGCGCGTCCACATGCGCAGGGACACGCACTGGGAGTATTTCTACGATCTGAGCGGTCAGCCGCTCATTCGACTCTACCGGCTGCTCGGCAGCTTGCGCCAATCGTCGCGAGCGCTGCGTGGTCCTGAAAGCTACTACTACTATCAGCAGTCACATCGCCAAAATCAGGTGATCGCGTACCATCGTCACGCGCCGGCATCGGATACCAGCCTTGAAGATTGGGCGATGGTGGTTCTGAACTTCTCGAATGACTTCGGCAGCATCGCCCTACCGTTCCCGAAGGCGGGTAGCTGGAAGGACATGCTGGACGGGGTAGCCGAGGTGAACGTTGCCCATGATGGGGACGTGCAGATGGTCACCGTCTCTTCGAACTATGGCATCGTTTTCGTGAGACAGTGAACCATCTTCGTCAGCTTCATACAAGATGAGTCCTGTGGCGATCTGGCGTCGCCTCGGCTGGCGTAGCCCGATGTATGCCTGATGCATACGAGGAGCCTTCCACGGCGGCTTTCACACCTCGGGTTCCGTGATCGACCATCGAGAGAAAGGTCCTGTTCGCCTTCTTGACGTCTCTGCCCATGCGAAAGATGCGATGCGCTTCGAGGAGGGCAACCTCCCAGGTGGCAACGAGCAGTGTGGCCGCCAGAGTTGCAGCAGGATCAGGACGTTGCCGCTGAGCGGTCTTTGCCAGCGCGACAGCCAGCATCTCCGTCAATTCGTCGCGTATCGCCCTGGCGCGCGCCTTGAGTGTTTCACTATCTAGAACTGTCCTCATGAAGAGCTCGCTCCCTTCTTCAAAAAACCGGACATAGGGGAGCTGCTCCGCGATGGCCCGGTGAGCGAATACGCGCAGGGCTTCGATAGGCGCAGTTTCCGCGTCCCTCGTCTCCAGGGCTGCCCGCAGGTCCTCGCGGCCTTGCTCATCAAGATCGAAGAACATGTCTTCTTTGCGGGCAAAGTGGTTGAAGACTGTCATTCGCGCGACGTCGGCAGCAGTCGCAATCTCATCAACGGTCACCTTATCAAAGCCACGCTCGATGAAGAGACGCGACGCCGCGTCCGAGATCTTCTGTCGCGTTGCAAGGCGCTTCCGGCTCTGTCGATCAGGGGGGGTGGTTGGCATTATTCTTCTTCTTATTTTATTGTACAGGGTATATAAATATACTTAGTACAGTTATGGAGATACCGCGATGAAGTCCTACTCAAACTCCCGGCGCAACGAGATAGTTCGACAGGCAGCTACGCGAGCGGAGAATGTCCTCGTCTCGGGAGCAAGTTTCGCAGGGCTCGCTACGGCTTTTTGGATGAATCGTCTCGGATACAAGGTGACCATCGTGGAGGTTGCAAAGGGTTTGAAGATGGGCGGATCGCCTGTCGACATCAAGGATCGCACCGTGAACATCATGGAACGCATGGGCCTGCTGGAGCGAATCCAGGCCAGCAGCCTGAAGGCGAAAGCCATCGACTTCCTGGATGTAAACGGCACGCCGATCGCGAGATCATCGGCAGAATCAGGCGAAGGTCCGGACTCGCAACCGGAATATGAGATTGAGCGAGACACCCTGCTACGGATGATGCTTGAAGCGTTAGAAGGCGATGTCGAGTTCGTGTTTGACGACCGCATCGCGGGTATGGAGGAAGCCGGAAACGAGGTTGCCGTAACCTTCAGGAGCGGAGCGCAAAGATCCTTCTCGCTTGTGTTTGGTTGCGACGGCAATCGTTCGAGCGTGCGGACGATGCACTTCGGTGAGGAGACTCTCTACTCTCACTTCCTTCAGAACTACTTCTCGATCGTGATCGTCGATAAGCTCCTGATTGAAGAGGATACGGCGCAGATGTACAACACTCCGGGTAAGACGATCATGTTGAACGCCTACAACAATAAGACAGACATCATCTTCTGCTTTCACTCGGAAGCCGAAATTACCTATAGCTACCGTGATCAACAAGAGCAGAAGAACATCATCCTTCAGCAATTCAGGGGCGAAGGCTGGAGGGCGTCCGAACTCCTGGAGGAGACGGTCCGTAGCGGCAACTTCTACTTCGACAAGATGTGTCAGATTCGGATGCCGTCCTGGACCTTAGGCCGTGTGGCCCTAGTGGGCGACGCTGCCTATTGCGCTTCGCCCGCAGCAGGCATGGGAGGATCGCTGGCGATCATCGGAGCGACCGCACTTGCCGACGCGTTCACGAAACACCCCGGCGACTTTGCAGCCGCATTTCAGGAATACAACGATAGCTTGCGTCCCTTCGTGGAGGACGTTCAGGCGCAGGCTGTCCACTTCGGTATGGAGATGTTTGTTCCAAGTTCCGAAGAGGCTCTTAGAAACAGAAACGCCCATCTCGTCCGTGGTTGAAGGATCGTCGTGAGAAACGCTTTTGTCGTGATGTGATCTCGATGGGTGCCAAATCGCCAACGCATTCATCGAGTCTAGAGTCAGTTCTGATCGATGGGATAAGCAGGTCGTCCGAAGGAGGAGAACCTGCTCCATGAGTAAGCTGGCGACGCGTTTCTCTGAAGTCCGTCTCAGGCAGTCAGGGCTTAGAACTACGGTCGGCAGCATCGTGGTTCCGGCCGGAAACCTTGCTCGGGCGACATCAGCGTCTGGGGATATTTTTAGTCCTACCAAACTGCGAAGAAAATTTGCGCAACGTGTTGACACTCGACAATTGGCGTTAATATACTCGCCCGCGCTCAACTAAATCGAATTAGTGCTGACGCGAATAGATAGCCAGCGTTGGTCATTTCGGAGGCCGGTTGAGCCAAGGAGATTCCCCGTGCTTTCTTTCGCCTGTGATCGCGTACAACATCGGCTGCGCAGCCGCTTCGCTTACCCACTCCTCACTTTCTGCATTTTCTTCATTGCCGCTGTGTCGTCAAACGCGCAGACCGTCGCAACCTACGGGTTTGAGGACGGTACCGATGGCTGGAGCTCGTTCAACGGCGCAAATACACCGGTTTCCAGTCCAGCGGCGAGCTACGCAGGGTCGCACAGCCTGTTGACTGCAACAGGTGCCACCGGCTCCGGTGGTCCTGCAATCTCGCTCAATACGGTGCTTCAGGCTGGAGCGAAGTACACGATCACGGGGTACATCCAACTCACCAGCGGTGAGCCAGCGGGCAACGCCAATTTCACCATCAGCCGCTCCGATCCAAGCTGCTCCGGGGGGACCTGCTATGACACGATCGGTGCGTATGAAACCCCGGTAGCGGGCACTGGATGGGCACAGATCGGCGGCACCTATTCTGTCAGCGCTACAGAGACCGGGCTCAACCTTTACGCGCAATTGGTAGGCGCAACCAGCGCTCAATCCTTCTACCTCGATGATGTCGTCATCACGCAGACAGCGCCTCCCCCGGGAGGAACATCCGTCGTAAATTACAACTTCACCGATGGTGGACTGGACGGATGGGCTCCTTTTGGTTCAGCCACGCTCACCAACTCGGCGTCTCCCTTTGCCGATCCCACCGGTGGCACCAAGAGTCTGCTTGTAGGCAATCGCTCTGCGACCTATATGGGGCCAAGCCTTAACCTGCTGAACGTCAGCGGTGTTACGCCAGGCGCGGTCTATCAGGTCACAGCCTATGTTCTGCTCGCCGCACCGGACAGCACCGGACCCACTGCCACGCTCTCAACCAAGACTGTAGACTGCGCCGCGACCTCAGGAGCTTACGGCACCATCGCCACGTCGAGCGCACTTTCCAGCACAGCGTGGACAAAAGTGCAGGGGACGTTCAGCTTCAGCGATCTTCCCGGAGCCCCAAGCAGTCTCACCCTTTTTATTCAGTCCAGCAGCGCAACGGACTCCTTCTTCCTTGGCGATGTCAGTATCAGCGAGCTTTCTCCTGCTCCTCTCAGCGCGCGCCAGCAGGATAATTCGGGCATAACAAACACCTTTGAGGACGGCGGCCCCGATGGCTGGGCTTCCCGCACCGGCACATCGGCCGTTACCAACTCCACAGCCGACGCACACACCGGAAGCCACAGCCTGCTCACCACTGGCCGTGTGGCCAACTACGACGGCCCGCAGATCAGCGTAAGTAACAAGATGTACGTTGGTTCCGAGTACAACCTGAGCGCCTGGGTTAAGCTTGTTCCCAATGACGGTTCGAGCCATGTTCTGAATCTCAGTCTCCAGACGACAAGCGATGGAAACACCAGTTACTCGAGCGTCACAGGGTATCCGGGCGTGACCGTAGCAGCAGACGGAAACTGGCACCAAATCAGTGTTGCCGGCTACACCATGGGCGCCGCTTATGACCAGGGTGCGGCTTTCCTCTACATCCAGACAGTTCCGACCGCAGGGAACGATCTGGTGTCGTTCTATCTGGATGACTTTCAACTTTCTTATGTCGCTCCACCGACCATTCAGACCAATATCCCCTCCATCTACAAGACCTACGCTGACTATTTCCCTATCGGCGCAGAGATCGACACAACCGATCTCTCCGGGGCTCACGAACAACTGCTCACCACGCACTTCGACGGCATCACCTCCGGCAACGATATGAAGTGGAGCTCTATCGAAACCAGCAAGGGTGTCTTCAACTACGTCAACGCCGATAGCGAAGTGGGTTTCGCCCAGTGCCATAACATGCGGGTTCGCGGGCACAACCTTGTATGGGCAACCGGAGCGCAGACGCCTGCCTATGCAACCGGGGATGGCACCAACTCACCAGCAAATCAGGCATTGGTGATCGCTAACATTCAGGAGCACATTCAGAGTGAGGTGCAACACTTCGGCAAGTCTGTTTACGCCTGGGACGTGGTTAACGAGCCGCTCGATCCCAACCAGTCCGATTGCCTCACACGCGGACCGTTCTACAAGGTGCTTGGAGATAAATACCTGGATGTAGCGTTCAAAGCAGCGAAGCAATACGCGCCAGCAGGAACCAAATTCTTCATCAACGATTACAGCACCACGGACACCGCCCGTCTTGCGTGCCTTATCAAGGTAGTCGGTGAGTTGCGCCAGCGCGGGGTTCCGATCACGTCCATCGGTCACGAGATGCACAACTCGATCAACTATCCTTCCCCGGAGCTGGTGCGGCACGCGATCAACACAGTGGCAAGGGAATTACCAGGCATTGACCAGCAGGTGACCGAACTCGACGTAAGCGTCTATAACGCCGGAGATGTGGCGGCGAACTATGGCAACGAAATCCCAGCGTCCATTCTTGCTGAGCAGGGCTGGCTCTACGAAAGGTACTTCAAGGTCTTCCGCGATTTGAAGGACAAACTGAGCGAAGTGACCATCTGGGGAATGGCTGACGATAATACCTGGCTCTCTACGTTTCCGGTCACCCGTACTGAGTATCCGCTACCCTTTGACAGGCAGTTGCAGGCCAAACCCGCTTACTGGGGAATCGTCGATCACACGAAACTGCCAGGCTCCGGTTTGCGGTTCTCTATCGCCGAGACCGAGGGAAGTAAAGGAGCGAAAAACACTCGCGTATTTACCGTAACCGCAACCAACGGCGACATAGGACCCGCCTACGCAACTCAGATCACAAACTTCACCCTGAAGCAGGTCTTCGGCAGACGGTGCTCGCCGGTCGTCGTTCCGCAGAACAGCTTTCCTTCTTCGCTGGGAGATATCCCGACCAGCGGTGCAGCCAGCACAACCTTCGAAGTGAACTTCGCTGGCTGCGGAGAAGATGCCTTCTTCACGCTTGACGTTCCCTGGACCTCTTCCACCTACCACACCGGCAATTTCTTTCTGCCTGTGCTCTACGTAAGTCGAGGGCGCTGGTAGGTTTCGGAGATGTTGAATCTTGTGCTGTTGCTCAAAGCTCGGCAAACGCATCAGCCTTTCAGTTCAAATCATTGCCGCAGGTAAAAAGGAGAAGTGGAACGCGACTATCGGTTCCACTTCTCTGTTGTCTGATCACTACCTGGCCACTCCTGATCTTCCCCTGACGCACGATGTCCGGCTCCATTAGTGAATATCTATGTCGTCCCTGCAGGCTCTGGTGAACGCGATTCAGTAACCGACGGTTTAGCGGAAGCTTTACCATGGAGCTAAGCGGAGACAATTGCGATGTGTGGTCGGTATGGACGGCGCAGCGATAAGCAGAAAACTGCGGAACACTTTCGTGCGACAGCAACACCGGCAGAGCTGCCGATGCCAGATGCGGACTACAACATCGCTCCTGCAACCCATCAGCCGGTCATTCGGCAAAGCCGTGAGACAGGCGGGCGAGAGATGGTTCTGGCTCGCTGGGGACTGGTGCCGTTCTTTACGAAAAGTCTAAATCACGTCAAAGGTCTCTCAACGATAAACGCCAGGTCGGAGACGATTCTGAAGGCTCCAGCGTGGCGGGAGGCCTTCAAGAAAAGGCGATGCCTGATTCCTGCAAGCTTCTTTTACGAGTGGCCGAAAGAAGGGAAGCCACCGAAGCAGCCCTATGCTTTTGAACTTGGCAGTACCAGTTTGTTCGCGTTCGCAGGTCTTTGGGACGCATGGAGAGACAAGAACGGTTACTGGCTTCAGTCATTCGCCATAGTAACTACAGAGGCTAACGAGTTGATGGCAAAGATCCATCCCAGGATGCCATGTATCCTGCACGCCCGCGACTACGAGCGCTGGCTTGACAGGAAAGAGACGGAGCAGTTGCCGATCGATCTGCTCCGGCCTTTTGAATCGGAAGGGATGGTAGTCCATGAGGCAAACCAAAGGGTCGGAAACGTGAGGAACAACGGTCCAGAGATGCTGAAAGCCGCTGAGAAAGCAGCCATGGAGGGAACGCTTCCCCTTTGATGAGCGCTTACCCGACCACACCGGACGGAAGGTACTTTGTTGTACGTGGTCGCTTATGGCGTCGCAGCAATCCCCAGCTTCACGGCGATGAGAGACAGCGCCTGACGGCGGCGCTGATGGCGGCTCGCCGCGCGAAGGGCGTTGCAATGCGCGCAGGGGATGAAAGGGGCCGCGAGCGGGCCAGGCAGCAGGTCGATGCTGCAAAGATTGCCTTGGGCGAACGTGGACCTGTGTGGTGGGCCGATGGCACACCGGACTTGAACCGCCACCTGGTGAAGAACACGTCCTACGCTGTTTGGTTCGCTGCGTTGTAATGCTGAGTTCGCCCAGCAGTCCCGAAGGGGCAGAGTTACGAACTGCTTGTTTGGAACCTAACTCAACGTGAGCAGGATGGGCGTGTGATCGGAAGGCTTGAGCTGAGCTCGCGGTCCCTTGTCGATCTCACACGCCTGGATCTTCGAGCGGAGCGAGGGAGACACAAGGAAATGATCGATCCTGATCCCGCGATTGTTTTCGAAGGCCTGCCGAAAGTAATCCCAGAAAGTGAATTGTCCGCCATCCGCATGCAAGGACCGGAAAGCATCCGTATAGCCGATGCTCAGCATCGCGCGGTAGAGCGCTCGGGGTTCTGGTTGGAAAAGAGCATCCTTAATCCAGGATGCCGGCTTGTGACAGTCGATGTCTTCCGGGATGACGTTGAAGTCTCCACCAATGACGGTGGGAACGCCTTCAGCTTTCCATTGGCTCATCTTCGTGAGGAGCCGCTCCATCCATGCGAGCTTGTAGTCGAACTTCTCAGTACCGACGGGATTGCCATTAGGAAGGTAGATATCGACAACCCGTATTCCGGAGATCATGACCTCAAGATAGCGGGCATGCGTGTCTGACTCATCGCCGGATAGCGCGGTGCTAACGGACTCGATCGGCGATTTGGCAAGAATAGCAACGCCGTTATAAGCCTTCTGGGTCACGGCGACACTCGCGTAACCCAGGCTATTGAAGACATCGAAAGGGAACTCAGTTCCCTTGAGTTCCTGCAAGAGAAGGACATCCGGATTGCGGGCCTTCAGCCACGTCGTTACGTGCTCCAACCGTGCCTTAATCGAATTGACATTCCAGCTGGCGATTACGATGACGTTTTCCTCTCCCCGATGAGTTGTCAGTGCCCGAATGCGGGGTCAACTCGGCTGTTCGAGCAGTTCCTTCACCATTGTCTCCCACTCAACATGGAGGTCTCCTGTCTGGGAAGGACGGCCTGCACGGCGGTACCAATAGTTCGCGTTGCTCGTGTCGCCCTCGACACGGTGAAGGTAAGCATGGACCCAAGAACAGTCACGATTTTCGTCCGATTGGGCGATCTCATGCGCCTCTTCCCACTCTCCTCTGCCGGCAAGCCATAGGGCACGTAGCGCGCTGTGTTGGGAGCAAGCGCCGCTCTCGATGAACTCTGCAATGGTCATAACTGTTCTCTCATCGCCTCTTCAAGAGCCTGAAACAAGATGCCTGACCCCTTAGGATGCACTCGTTAGCCTCATCGATTATGAACCAACTGGGCAGTCTAAGTCTGGAGCCTCGATGAGGCGGCCTGACTTTGAAGGCCACTCCATACGGACAAGATTTCTTGCAAGTTGTACCGGATCGCAGTCGCTCTCGAAGCCCCGGTCACGACTCTGCCGTCAGCCTGCACGCGGAACTAAGCTAAGGAATGGCTCGACCGCCATAAGGCCGGGCATCGTTTCGTTTGCGACCATTGTGTTTGCTGCTTCGTAGAATACGATGAGATGCAGATCGAGCGTTGACCGGGAGCGAGATGAGAGAACGCAGCGTAGCGTGGGCATGGAAGAGGGTTGCGGCAGGTGCCCTGTTGGGAGTCTTGCTGGTATCAGCAAAGAGCGGCGTAGCGGCCAGGAAACCGAAGACTCTACCTGTGGGAACTGCTGGCACCGATGCGGGGTTTCCGCTGGTGTCTCCCGAGAGCGTAGGCTTTTCGAGCCAGCGGCTGGAAAATCTTCATCGCCTGCTGCAAGGAGAAGTCGACAGCAAAGAACTTGCCGGCGCGGTGACCATTCTGGCACGCCATGGGAAGGTCGTGGATTCAAGAACCTATGGGAACCGTGACCTTGAGACAAATACGCCGATCACCAGGGACACAATCTTCCGTGCCTACTCCATGACGAAACCTCTGACAGGAGTCGCGATGATGATCCTGTATGAGCAAGGCAAGTGGCTGCCCTGGGATCCCATCGCGAAATACATCCCGGAGTTTGCACACCTAAAGGTCTTTACGGGAGTGGATGCGGAAGGCAAACCCATCCTAGTGGAGCCTGAGCACGCGCCGACAATGGGCGAACTCATGTCGCACTCCGCGGGCTTTTCGTATGGCGCCGGGCACACGGTGGTGGACAAGATGTACGGGGACCTCAGTGTAATGAAATCGGGGAACCTGCAGGAGATGATCGACAAGCTGGCGAAGATTCCGCTCAACTACCAGCCTGGCCAGGGATGGACTTATAGTGCCTCGATGGACATTGAAGGCTACATCATCGAGAAGCTCACAGGACAAACACTGCCGGACTTCATGAAGGAACACATCTTCAAGCCACTGGACATGGAGGACACAGACTTCTATGTGCCGGCAGATAAACGGGCGCGGTTTGCAACGAACTATGAAGACAACGCCGAAGGTCATCTCGTGCCTACGCAGGCGGGTGGCGGAGCGCCAAAGGATTACATGACTGAGCCAACCATGCCGTCGGGCGGCGGGGGCTCGGTGACGACCATTACGGATTACTACCGATTCGCGCAAATGATGGCCCACGGCGGAGCACTGGACGGAAACCGAATCCTGTCCCCGGCAAGCGTAACTCTCATGACCACGAACCACCTTCGTCCAGTGCAGCTGACGGGGCAGTTTGGCATCGGGCAATCGGTAATGCGGCCCGGTTTCGGTTACGGGTTCAACTGTGCCGTGATCTTTGACCCACCAACAGCCGAACTGCCGGACGGCAAGGGGACTTGGTTCTGGGATGGTGCGGCAGGGACGTGGTTCTGGGTGGATCCAACTAACGACATAGTCTTTGTCTCGATGATCCAGCGTATGCGCGGACACGATAACCACACGCTGGAATACCGCAGCCACGCCGCTGTGTATGGAGCCCTGGTCAACCCGGAAAAGTAATACTTCGGAACCCGCTTACTCGTGCGGGTCAGACGGGAGCGTTCCTGTGTCTGCTGAGAACTTCTACCAAGCCCTCGTTTGGAAGACACCGCTTCGCTGAAAGAGGAGAGGACGTCATCAATATCCTTCTCGGATAAGCCCTTGAACAGATTCGCGTAAAGCGGCTGCATCGGCGTTCCCGTGTAGAAGCACAACAACGTCTGCTTGACGCACCGTGCATTCAAACGCGCATCTAGCTCGAGATCGCCCACCACCTGAAAAAAGGCGGCTGGAATAGGTCGTGCGTGGAATCTTCGGAGTCAGCCTTAACGTGCGTGCAAAGGCTGCCGACGACAGCCTTTGCAACAAAAGGTTACAAGTTCTTGACAGGTGTGGGAACGTCGTCGGTGTGGGTATGGACAGCCTTTTCGGGCGAAGATGCGACATCTTTGCCGCCGGCTTGCTTAGGGACGTCCCTGGCGTGGTCGATCTCTGGACCGACGAGGGCTTTAGGCTTTCCTTGTGACGAGGCGCAGAAGAAGCGTGAGCAGGATGGCGCCGATTACGGCAACCAAGATGGTATAGATGAATCCACCCTGATCGGCGAAGCCAAGGGTGCGCATGATGAACCCACCCGCGACAGCTCCGACGATGCCGATGACGATATCCATAAGCGGACCGAAGCCGCTACCCTTCATGATCTTGCCGGTGAGGAACCCAGCGATCAGCCCAACGATAATCCACCAGATAATGAACATAAATCTCCTTTACTAAGGTTACGATTGCTCCTCTTGCAAGGAGTGGGTGAGAAGCAGCGTGGCGGCGCTATCGGGTCGATACCTGAAGCGTTTACGCACTCATAAGGTGCCGGGCGTTCCCGTAGAGTTGCATTCTTATGTCAAATATTTGACATAAGAATGTTGTTTGAAGAAGAGGATTCGCAATGTCATGAGTACCTTCTGCGGTTTGCGACATCCAATGAGAGACTGCTCCTGCGCGATACGTGGCATGGAGGAGTTTCAAGCAGGAGGACTATGTCTCAATCACCGGCTCATCGGAATCGGCTGCTGGCTGCTATCTCTCAGAAGAGCCGCAAGCGTTTGCTGGCGAATTCGTCAGAGGTCGAGCTGTCCGCGACTACCGTGCTTCATGAATCGCATACGCACCCGTCGCATGCGTTTTTTCTGACCTCCGGGCTGGCATCGCTTCTCGCGGTGACGACGGCAGGCCTTGCGGCTGAAGTTGGTGTTGTTGGGAGAGAGGGTTTCGTTGGAAGCATGCACTTGATCGGTCCGGTGGACGCGCCGACGCATTGCCGGATGCAGCTTGCGGGGGCTGCAGTGCGGGTTCCTTTGAACCATCTGAAGCAGGCGTTCGATGAGGATGAGAAGTTTCACGATCGCATTCTCGAGTATGTGCAGGTTCAGGCGCATAGCCTGAGCCAGCTGGCCGGGTGTCACCGTATTCACGAAGCACTGCCGCGGCTGACCCGCTGGCTTTTGACTGCGCAGGATCTTACCGAATCCACCGCGATCGACATCACGCAGGAAGTGCTGAGTGAGCTGCTGGGGACGAAGCGTGTGACGATCGCGGCGGCGGCAGGAAAGCTCCAGCGAGATAAGCTGATCGGGTATCGGCGCGGCCATATCCAGATCCTGAACCGGAAGAAGCTGGAGACGTTGGCGTGTGATTGCTATTCGAAGATCCAGGCATTCCATCAGGGTCTATACCAAAGATGAGGTGGATGACGAGGTCGCAGTCGCTTGTGGTATGCCCCACCGACACAGCCTCGATTTCTGTCCATATCAGTCTTACTTGGCAAAAGCTTCTTACTCTCCAGACCTGGCTAATTGATGTGCGATGCAGGTTGTGTCACTGGACCTTGCTTCTTTGGTGGCCGGACGACGACTTGGCCCTGGGTATGGCGGGTCGAACGGAATCGAAGCGTTTGAGAGGCTCGCAAGCGGCGGAGCTACCGAGCCAGAAGATGCTGCTCAGTGAAGCGCTATGGTCTTAAGGCAGATTGACATCGTGGTGCCCGAAGCGACCGTGCTGTGCGCTGTCAGGGTGCCACCGTGTGTCGTCACGATCCAATTGGCAATGGAGAGACCCAAGCCACTTCCATCCTGATCGAAAAAACGCGCATTCGAGGCGCGATAAAAGCGGTCGAAGATCTGGAGCAAATCCTCTGGTGGGATGCCGATCCCGCTATCGGTCACCTCAAGGATTGCTTCGCCTGCGTGCGCCGTCAGCTTCAATCTCACTGAACCGTCTTTGTCGGTATACCGGCACGCGTTGTCCACAAGGATCAGCAGCAAGCGTCGCAAGTGCGGCCGGTCTCCTAGAATTACAACGGGCTCGTTCGGAATCTCTGCCGACCAGTGAATGCTCCTGCGGTCGGCAAGAGCTTTGCTGGCCGGGTCCAGTTCCTCTACCAACGTGCGCAGGTCCATGGATTCCAGAAGAAGCAGCTCTGTATCGGCATCAGCGCGTGCCAGGGTGAGGAGTTGTTCGATCAACGTCGAAGTAAATTCAGATTCCTGCAGAATCTGCCCAACCATCTCCCTGTATTCCTGCCCGGACCGATCCCTCTCCAGGATCACTTCCGAAGTCGTGCGGATCACAGCAATGGGTGTCCGCAATTCGTGTGAGGCATCGGAAGTAAAGCGGGTGATTCTTGTGAATGCGGCTTCCAACCTGGCAAGCATGGCATTGATCGTCTCAGATAGCTCTCGCAACTCATCCCGCGCCGCGGGTACTGGAATCCGTTTTGAAAGATTCCGTTCCGTTATCTCTCTCGTCGAAAGGACAAGGTTGTGAACAGGCTTCAAGGCGTGTCCGCTGAGCCAGTAGCCCCCGAAGCCGGCGGCGCACAAGATGAGCGGCAAACTCGTCCAGGCCCATACGCCAAATGTCTCCAGCACGTCGTAGAGGGGACTGACGATCGTCGCAACCTGCACTCGGTATTCGTTGCCTGCCACCTGCACCTTTGAAGCCAAGACACGAACATCGCCCTGGCGGTGATAGTAGGTTGTAAAGTCACCCTCATCCCGGTGATGACGATAGTGGTGACGAAGCCGGTTGGTATCGAGCGGAACATCCAAGGCTCGCATTGCTGGCGACTGGTAGAGCACGGCGGAAGAAGCATCTGTGATCTGGTAGAGATCATCGCCCGGCCCCAGTCCAGTCGTTTGTGGGAGAAGCTGTGGTGCGGGATTCGCCTGCTGAAGCGCATCTGTCTTCAGGAATTGCGCGATATTGTCGCTGCGTACCTGGAGCTGGTTGTCGACTGTATCTTCAATCGCGTGTTGCAGTCCAAAGTACATCCCGATTGAGTAGAGGGCGAGGGAAGCAAAGATGACGGCGAGATACCAGCCGGTCAGTCGAACTCGGATGGGAGGTTGCCTCATGCAATGGCCTCAGCATCCATTCGATAGCCTACGCCTCGGATCGTGGTAATCAGGCTCGCCTTCCGATCGATATCGATCTTCGCACGGAGTGTACGGATGAACACCTCGAGGGTGTTGACCTCTATATCGGGGTTACCGCTCCAAATGCGTTCGAGGATCGATTCACGTGTCAGCACGTGACCTGCACGTCGCATAAAGTACTCGAGCAACGCAAACTGCGTGCGGGTTAGTGTCAGCTGCACACCCGAGCGGCTTACCTGTCCGCTCGCAGAATCAAGCACGAGGTCCGCGACTTCGAGCCTTATATCCTGCACCGACGGTCCTTTACGCGCTACCGCCCGCAACCGGGCCATGAATTCCGCCATGGCAAAGGGCTTGGTGAGGTAATCATCGACCCCAAGATCGAGAGCGTTGACAATGTCACCGACCGTGTCGCGCGCGGTGAGTGCCAGAACCGGGAGTTGATGTTTGCCCTTCCGCAGCCTTCGAATCACTTCAAGGCCATCGATTCCCGGCAACATGATGTCCACTACCATAATGTCGAAGTGACCTGTCTCGGCTTGCGCGAGACCGTCGAGCCCGTCAAACGCGAGAACAACCGTATGGCCCTTTTCTTCAAGGCTTGTCTTGAGCGCCTTGGAGAGGCTCTTCTTATCTTCCACAATCAGGATATGCACGGCGCAACGTCTCCTTGGAGAGTTTACGGCTTCTCGGGAATCGAACTGCTTGGCTCATGCCGAGCATCTTCATCGTTTGCCTACCCAAATCGCACCGGAAGTCATCGATGCTATTCATCATGGCGATCAAGGTAAGCGCAATTTCTGAAGGTTCGCTGAAGACACGCTGGGGTTGATGTTCAGACAGACGCCTGGCCTCCCCTCGCTTCCATCCGCCGCCAAGAATGGGGGCCCGGAAGCGAATTAGCTCTTAGCAAGCGAGCTGGTTCTACAGCGAATCCTCAGCCTGCTCACATTGTCGGGGGAAGAGAGGGTACTGGACGGCGATGATTGCCGCCTTGAACCGCCGGCGCAACGGCGGCCGACCAGATAGCATTCCGCAAATATTCCAAAATAAGAATGGCCTGACTCTTGGCCTGTCTCTCAGCCAGCCGAGACTGGTGACCTGTTTCTCGCGATCCTCGACGTACGAAGGGCCGTCCGATTGTGCGTTTCACGAGACCGTTTTGGGGACGGGGTAGGCGCTTCAGTAAATTTACAGATTGGATACATAGGCTTGCATCAGGAGGATCTACCTATGCAAGCCACTCTTACGAGATACACGTTGGCAGCGCGTGCTCACGTGACCAACCGATTTCATTGCCTCAATTCACCTGTTGAGGTCAGGTGTCAGCTTCGATCTGCCGCCATGTTGGGGTCTGTCGTTCTTACTCTTTCGCTGCTGTTCCCTTGCAGGGCATCCGCACAGACACAGACACTCCTTGCCATCAACGAAGCTGAGTCGACGCTTTCCATCATCAATTCGGAGACGGGTCTGGAACTGGCAAGGATTGCCGAAGGGGGAGTAGCCGGTCACGAGGTGGTGGCTTCTGCCGATGGCACGAAAGCCTATGTGCCCATCTACAGCGACTCCTTTGCCGGGAGGCCCGGTTCGAACGGCAGCGAGATGGTGGTCGTGGATCTGGCTTTGCACAAAGTTGTCGAACATGTCGATTTCGGTCATGGCGTCAGACCGCATCAACCCGTACTCAACCCTCACGATGGCATGCTCTATGTCACCACGGAGCTGGACCGTACTATCACGGTCATCGATCCGACCTCGATGAAGATCGTGGGTACAATTCCTACCGGACAAGCGTTGAGCCATATGCTGGTCCTCGATCACGCGGGACGGTTCGGGTATACGGCCAACATTGAACCGGGTAGCGTGTCCGTGCTCGACCTGCGCGCAAAAAAACTCCTGGCGGTCATTCCCGTCGCCCCGAAGATGCAGAGGATTGCCATCTCCGTCGACGATACGAAGCTCTTCACGGCAGATCAAACCAACCCGCGAATTGCCGTTATCGATACCGCAACTCGTCGAGTTGATTCGTGGATTCCGCTGCCCGCGATCGCATACACCCTCACTACCACGCAGGACGGTCGCTGGTTGCTCGTCGGCTTTGACAGCGAATCACAGATCGCGGTCATCGATCTCCGCTCGGACAAAGTTGTGAGGACGATCGATCTCCCAGCGTCGCCGAGCGAAATCCTGATGTCTCCTGATGGATCCATAGCGTACGTCTCCTGCACCGACAAGCAACAGATCGCTGCAATCACTGTGTCGAACTGGACCGTGGTTAAGCTCATCCAAACAGGGAAACGAGTCGACGGTCTCGCCTGGGCGGTGCAGCCATGATCCGATCCATGCGTTATGGAAACGTGCCGAGTGTCGATGCCAGGTACTGGATGGCTATCACGTTAGCAAGCATCTTCGGCTGTAACCTGGGCGATTGCTGTTCTTTCTATGCCGGCTGGAATCATTGGATCGGTTTAGTTCCCCTGGCACTTGTTTTCGTTGTGCTGATCTTTGGAGAAGCTCGCTCTTCGCGCACAACACAGGCTTGGTATTGGGCCGTCGTGATTGTCCTGCGAGCGGCCGCAACCAACCTGGCAGATCTCGCGACCCATACCTTTGAATGGCCCTACCCGAGGGTGATCGTCGGTCTCGTGATCCTGCAGGTCCTCGTCGCATGGGCCGTTCTGCCGAGGTTGACTCCGAGAGGATCCGATCAGGGTGGCCGGCCTGCAACCAGTGGATGGTACTGGCTATGTCTCTTGACGGCCGGCACCTTGGGCACTGCCATAGGGGACTGGGTAGCGGAGGAACGCCATATAGGCACCGGGTTCGGTACGCTTTTGCTAGGTGCCATCTTCGTCGTCGTTCTTGCGCTGGGCAGACGATCACGCTGGTGCACTAAAGCGGCTTACTGGCTTGCCGTTATCGCTGTGCGTGCAGCGGGGACAACTGCCGGCGACTGGCTTGCCTTCCGAGATGAACCTGGGTTGAATAATGGTCTTAATCTCGGGCTACCGCTGAGCACGGCTTTGACCGGCGCCCTATTCATTGCCTCGATCGCCTTTCGCAAGAACTCCCAAAGGAGCAACTTAGCTGTAGGACTGAACCCGTGAGCCCTCCACACGATGCCCCAAAGTCCACAAATACACCAGGGCTTCCACGACGGAGGACGGTAAACGGAGAGCAAGGCTGTTCCCCACTTTGAGACCTGCATCGCGCTTCCCGGATGTATATCCAGTCCCGATTGGGTCGCCTTAGCCCGCACTTAGATTGAAGTGTATGAGAGCGCCTGTCGCTTGCTCAACCTGTGCATGAGAGACGTCGGGAGCCAGTTCGACGGCGACGAACCCGCTTCCGGTGACATCGATCACGCACAAGTCGGTGATGATGCGATGGACGATTCCCTGGCCAGTCAAAGGGAGGGAACAGTTCCGAAGCAACTTGGGAGTTCCTTCGGATGAGACGTGCTCCATGAGCACGATGACGCGTCGAACTCCGGAGACGAGGTCCATCGCTCCGCCCATACCTTTCACGCGCTTGCCGGGGATCACCCAGTTTGCCAGGTCACCGTTTTCGGCCACCTGCATCGCGCCGAGGATGGCTAGATCGATGTGGCCTCCTCGGATCATGGCGAAGGAGTCGGAGCTGGAAAAGACGGATGCCCCGGGCAGCATCGTAACCGTCTCCTTGCCCGCATTGATGAGGTCTGCATCAACTTCTTCCTGGGTAGGGTAAGGTCCCAGGCCGAGAAGGCCGTTCTCCGATTGCAAAGTGACGGTGAGGCCTTCGGGGATGTAGCTGGCAACTTGAGTCGGCATGCCGATACCGAGATTCACGTAAAAGCCGTCCCTGAGTTCGAGCGCCGCACGTTGTGCCATTTGAGATCGCGTCCAGGGCATTGCTAGAGGTTCCTCGTGACGACCCGCTCGATCCTTCGCGCCGGATCCGGATTGTGCACGACCCGCTGCACAAACACACCGGGCGTGTGGATGTGGTTCGGATCGAGTTCGCCTGTACCGACCATGATCTCCACTTCGGCTACGGTCACTTTGCCGCTCATGGCGGCGTCAGGGTTGAAGTTCCGCGCGGTAAGCCGGTAGACGAGGTTGCCTTGAGGATCGGCCTTCCAGGCTTTGACCAAAGCGACATCGGCCCTGATGCCCCGTTCGAGAATGTGCGGGATGCCGTTGAAGTCCATGGTCTCCTTACCTTCTGCGACGACGGTGCCCACGCCTGTCCGGGTGTAGAAGCCTGCAATGCCCGCGCCGCCGGCTCGCATTCGTTCTGCGAGGGTGCCCTGTGGGCAGAATTCGACCTCGAGTTCGCCGCTCAGATACTGTCGCGCGAACTCCTGGTTCTCTCCGACGTAGCTTGAGATCATCTTCCCGATCTGACGGGATTCGAGCAGAAGCCCGAGGCCGGCACCATCAATTCCGGCGTTGTTGCTGGCGATAGTGAGGTCCTTCGCACCGGACTCGCGCAACGCGGCGATCAAGAGTTCTGGGATCCCGCAGAGGCCGAAGCCGCCCACGCAGAGGGTCATACCATCATGGACCAAACCGCTGAGCGCTCCGTTCGCATTCGGCCAAAGCTTGGTCAAACTATGCCTCTTCTCTCTCGTAGCTGGATCGCACTGACCAGGTACTTAACCTGCCTTCGCTTGATCGAGATCGGACTTCATGCCAGCCCAGCTGATGCGGGTGCTTTCTTCGGGAGTGCCGCCGCCCTTCCAGTGCGTCTCGAGGTTTACGGCATCGGAGTAACCGATCTTCTCGAGAGCGCGGAACTGCGCTGCCCAATCAACGAAGCCCTTATCCACGGGCGACCACTGGATCTTCCCGGTGCTGTCCTTGATCGCATTCTTCACGTGGCAATGATGGATCCGGTCCTTGGGAATCGCATCCCAGCCGCCGGGATAGGCATCAAGTTCACCGCGCATCACGGCGTTGCCGGGATCCCAATTGAGCGCCAGATTGCGGGAAGGTACTCCAGCGAGAGTAGTACCGGCCTCCCGGCCAGTCGCCGTGTTGCAGGCGAACTCATTTTCGAGGACCAGCAGTATGTCCTGTTTCGCTGCCTTTTCGGCAGCCTTCTGCAGTGTCTCGTTGATGGCAGCGCGGTAAGGCTTGACGTCGTCGATGCGCCAGAAGTCGAAGCACCGAACCTTGTTGGTGTCGAATTGCTTTGCAAGCACGATGGATCGATCGAGGACTTCATCCTGATGCTTGAAGCTGACCTCGTCTGCGCCGTGCATGTCTTCCTTCGTGCCGTACTGCGAGATGGGAGCGCCCGGCCAGTTTACTTTGTAGAGAGGACTGCTGATGTCGGTGACCTGAAGACTGTACTTTGCAAGGATCTTCTTTGCGTCGGCTATCTCAGCGTCGGAGATGACTTGCAGGTTTTTGCCCCAGACTTCGCGGAGTTCGACAAAGTGGAGACCGAAGTCTTTCGAGATCACGGAACAGGCGTGGTCGAAGTCCTGCGAGATTTCGTCGGAGATGACGCCGACCTTGAATTTCGAGCTTGCAGCCCAACTCCGCAACGGAAAAGACAGCGCCGCAACGGCGCTGGTCGCCCCTCCAACAAACTTTCGCCTGGATAGATGGTTCATTTTGCGAACTCCTCTTTCTTCTCTCAGATCTTAGACGTTTGCCGCGGGTTGGAAGACCAGGTCGAAGCGGAATGGAGTGGGGCTTGAATCCTCAACCTATACGCTATCAGAACGCGATCTTGACCCCAGCCTGAAGGACGCGCGGACCGCCGACCCCGTTTACATTGCCCACGCCACTTCCCAGGGTGCCGGAGATCTGGCCCAGGTGCGATCCCAGTGAAGTATTCGGAAGTCCGAAGGCTGGCGTGTTGGTCAGATTGAACGCGTCGAAACGCGCCTCCAGCGAAGACTCGTGGAAGATGGGGAAACTTTTGAAGAGCGAGAGGTTGTCGGAAAAATATCCCGGGCCGCGAAACTGATTGCGTGCCGTGTTCCCGAACGCGCAAGGCGTCGGGTTAGCAGCCGAGTAGGCCGCACACGCAGTGGGTGCGGCAAACGCGGCGGGATTGAACCAGTTGGCATTTCCGGCACCGCTCACGTTGTGAGTGACTTTGTACGGGCCAACTTCGTTCACTGTCTGGGTAGTGCCGGGAGTCGCACTGCTGGTGGTGATGGTGAAGGGGAGACCTGAGAGCGCCGACAGGATAGCTGACACTCTCCAGCCGCCCAGCGCGTAGGCCGCAGGACCGGAGTTGAAATAGTGATGGCCGGCTCCTGCGGGCAGCTCGTAGGTCGCGGTCTGCTCGAAGTTGCGCGTCCGATCGAAGTCGGCCAGGCCGTAGTTGCGATGGACCGGTCCGGCCCAGAAGAGGAGTCCGCCATCCTGTGCGCCGGTCTGGTAGTTCTGCGCCTTGCCCCAGGTTAAGGCGGAGCTGAAAGCAAGACCGTGGGTGAAGCGCCGCGAGAGCTGTACCTGCAACGACTGATAGTTAGTCGAGAAGCCGAGGAAGTATTCAGTTACGGAGGCGGTCTTGCCGAAGGCCAGCTTTAAGGGGTCATAGGCATTGCTTTGGCCGTAGACAGTGGGCTGGTTAATGTTCTGGGCAACATCGATGCGTGTGCCATGATTGGCGACGTACGCGACCTGCAGCGACATGTCCCTGGGCAGCGCTTGCTGGATGGCCGCATTCCAGGAGGAGACATAAGCATTTTTAAAATTCAGGGGGATGAAGAGGTTTCCTAGACCGATAGTGCCGTTTGCCGCGCTCTCGGTCAGGGTGCCGTCCGTTCCAAAGGCGACTGTGGGTGTGGTCGGGACGCCAGTGACAAAGTTCACCACGCCGCCCGCCGGGTTCAGCGCAGGCCCGTAGGTCGGCGTGAAGGTGTAGTTTGTGCTGGTCTTAATGGGGTAGTTGTAGGCATAGCTGTTGTCGACGAAAGGGACATAGCTGACGCCGAATCCGGCGCGAACGACGGTTTCGTCTGTGACCCGATACGAGGCCCCCAGACGCGGCGCGAAGTTGGTGTAGTCCGTCTTCATTCCGAGATTGGATGGGTTGCCATTGAGACCGGCTGCGACAAGTTGGTTCGTGGCCGGGTTGTAGTTGACGAAGCCACCGGCTTTGCGCGGCGTGGCTGGGGGATAGAGCTCATAACGCAGTCCGACATCCAGGGTTAGCTTGGGTGTTGCCTGCCACTTATCCGAAGCGAAGAAGAAGAGCCATGTCTGACGATAGGCGGGAAAGGTGCTGTTCGTGTCCTGGCCCACGGAGTAGGGGACGTCGAACAGGACGCTGGCAACGTCGTTGGCCTGACCGGTGACGGAGCCGTTGAATGCGGTGGCTCCGGGAGCGGAGGTCTGGTTTTCGCCAAAGTAGAAAGAGCCTGCCGCCGCGTTGATGTTTCCCTGAAGAAGATCATCGCGTATGCGGCGGACGTCGACACCGGCCTTCACCGTATGGTTGCCGAGAATCTTAGTCCAGTTGTTGGCAACGTCGATGTTCGATTCCGCGCGCAGCCAGGGCAGGGAGACCGAGTAGCCAATCAAGGGATTGCCTGAACCCTCGCCGTTGCCCACGAAATTGTTTACCTGGAAGGCGACCTGGCCGCTGCTGGTGGCTGTGTTGTCCGTGCCGTTGGGGCCGTTGCCCGGGATGCCAAGCTTGGTGGCGTCATCGGCGCCGTAGTCCGTTTGCTGCGCGGAGTTGCGCAGGTGGGCTACGCCGAAACGCACCTCGGTGAGCAGGGTGGGCGTAAAGGTGTGGTCGTAATTTGCCCCAGTGCTGTAGGCCGTTGCCGTTCCCGTCGCCTCGAAGCCGCCTCCGGTGGGGCCGCCGAGGAACGATCCGAAGAGGGGCGCCTGAAAGGTGGTCGTCTTCTGGTGGCTGAAGCGGCCGCTCAGGTGGTCTTTCCCGGAGATTGCATAGTCGGACTTGATGTCGTAGCTGATGGAATCTTTGCTGAAGGGCGAGTTCTGCGAAAAGTTATTCGTCGTTATGCCGGCAATGTACTTGGCGGAGGCAAGGTTCAACTGGGGATTTCTCGCGATGGCGTCAAGTTGTTGGAGGACCGTCAGTCCGACGGGACTAATGCCAGGGTTCGAGAGTGGGATTAGATTGCCCGCGAAGGGAGTGCGGCCTGTGCCACATACAGCTCCCGCGCCACCGGCGCAAGTTGCGGTTACTCCAGTATTGGGATCGTAAACCTGGCCGCTGTATCCGCTGAGATTTAGAACGCCATTGGCGACGTTATAGAACGGAATGTTCTGGGTGACAGTAGAGGCTTCGTGATCGGAGACGCGGAGAAAGTCTCCGAAGGCAAAGAGCTTGTCTTTGAGGATCGGGCCGCCGATCGAACCGCCGGTGTAGTTGTACACAAGGCGTCCATTAGGGCCGGTGGCGAAATAGTTGCGCGCATTGACGCCGTTGTTCTCCATGTTCTGAAACGCCGAGCCGTGGAACTGGTTTGTCCCCGACTTCAGGGTGACGTTGACCACAGTTCCGACGGCACGACCAAACTCGGCTTCAAAGTTATTGGTGGTGATGTCGACGTTCTGGATTGCGGCGGCGGGCGGGACGAGAATGATGTGAATGCCCGTGCGCTGGTCGTCGTCGATGCCTTCGATCTGGTAGAGATTCACGTAAGAAGACTGACCGTTCGCGTTGACCGAAAGATCGTTATTGGCGTTGTAGAACTGAGAGTTGTTGAAGACCACGGGTGCCATGCCGGGAACAGTATTCAACAGGGACTGGAAGCTGTTCCCGCTGCTGAGTGGAAGGTTCGAGATCTGGTGCTGCTCGATCGAGGTCGAGATATCTGCCCTATCAGTCTGCAGCAGAGGCGGGGCGGCTGTAACGGTCACTGTCTCCGACGAACTTCCCGTGGAGAGGCTGATGTCTACACGGGCGGTCTGATTGGTAAGCACGGCGATGTTCTCGCGTGTCTCTTTCTTGAACCCCGGGGCGACCACGGTGATGCTGTAGGTCCCGGAGGGGAGGTTGGGCTCGGTAAAATTTCCGCTTTCGTTGCTCACCGAGGCGTGGGTGACATCCTGCCCGGCAAGGACAATGGTGATCTGGGCGTTGGCGACGCTTGCGCCTACGGAGTCAGTAACGGTGCCCACAATTGTGCCGCTTACGGCCTGGGCATTCAGGGTGCTGCTTCGTACCAGGAACAGAGCGATGCAAGCAAGAAACAGGGTAAGAACACGAACACGAAGCACCATCGAAACCTCCAAAGCTCAGCGAAATGTCGGATGTCATTGGTCAGACCATGAGGAATTTACGCGCAGGCCAAAGCCATCGTCAAGGATACTTCGCGGAGCAGATCCGGCTCGAAAGGTGGGGTGACAGGAAGGACGCTACTTAATCGATTACCTTTGGTGATCCGATCGCTACCACAAAATAATTGGCTGGCATGGTACCGATATTTTTGAGTCCATGCAGCACGCCGGATGCGGTAAAGATAACGCCGCCCGGTTCAACGATGCCGTGCCTTCCGTCGCTTGTGACTTCAAGCTTGCCCCCGCGGATCAGCAGCAATTCGGAGTGCGTGTGACGGTGCGGCGGATGCGGCATCTGACCGGGAGGAAGCAGGGTCTCGTGGACCTCGATGTATTCCCCTGTGGCCAACGTGCCGCGTATTACGGAGCGTGAAACCATGCCGTTCGGGGCCACTTTTGCGGGCAATGTGTCAAAGGCGAAGATCTGAGAGTGGGCAAGAGTCGGATCTTCCGCAGGGCTTGCCTGAGCGTCGGCGGCAACGCCACCAAGCGCAGTGAATGCAGAGAGCATCAAGCCAAGGTCGCGGCGATTTATCTGTTGCATGGTTTAGCTTCCCTTCGAATGCGATGTCTCAGGACATTTGGCTACGTGTGGCTTTGATATCCCATGCCGGCGAGCACGCCGCGCATGTAGGCAAAGCTGCTGATCACGCCGGGCATCGGGTCGTCGCCGTGAACCTCATATTCGAGGTCGACGAATCCGTCGTATCTTTGGGCGATAAGTGCTTCGAAGATCTCGCGGACGGGCATCTTGCCATCACCTACGGCCACCTGGCTCTCTTTCACTTTCATGTCTGCGAGATCCTTCATGTGCATGTTGAAGAGCCGTGGCCCAACCTCGTGAATCGCCTCGACCACGTCGGTACCGGCGCGCGCGGTGTGGCCGACGTCGATGCAGCAGCCAATCCGAGGATCCATGTTCTTGATCAGCTTGAGAATGTCGAGTGGCGACTGCCAGAGCTTGTCCTCCGGGCCATGGTTGTGGATCGCGATGCGGATGTCGTACTCCTTCACAAACTTCTCCACGCGCGGAAGGCTCGCGGGCGAAGGGTCTCCGGCAACTATGACCTTGATGCCGGCGCGCTTGCAGTATTCGAACTTGCTGCGGATGTCCTCGTCTTCATCCTTGGAAAAATAGATGGCGCCGGCGGCGTGGAGTTGGATGCCGGCAGCAGTGTAGTCCGCGATGGCTTGCGCTTCCTGTGCCTGGTCGGTGGGAAGGTGATCTTTGACGTCCTTGGCGTTGAGGGCGGAGACGTTCAATTGCTTCATGAAAACGATCATCTGGGCGCGGCTGAATTCGCGGAAGGTGTAGCTGGCGAGGCCGAGCTTCAAGGGAAGGGGCTTGCCGCTCGCTCCCCTCGGCTCCGCCAGAGCTGGTAGGAGTTCGGCTGTTGATACGGCCGCTCCAGCAAATGCGGTGGAACGCAGGAAGTTACGGCGAGTTAGACCCAGCTTCATAAAGCTCCTCAGCTTTCAGAAAGATTGCGCTAGACCTTCGGCGCCCACCCTTTTTCGTAGTCGCGGTCCCAGTACTTCATCGCTTCTGAGTCATGCAATACCTTGCCGTCTGAGGGATCGAGATGCAGCTCACGCTTCGTCTCCCATGCGATATTTGAGAGCTGCAGCATGGTCACGGCAACGTTGCCCTGCGCGACTGGCTGCTTCAGCTTCTCGCCGTGTTGTATGGCTGCTATGAAGTTGGCGAAGTGGGCGTCCGTCATGGAGTCGCGGCCGACCAGGTCGGTGGATGCGGTCTGGTTTCCAACCTTGAACTCGTGGATCATCTTGCCCTTCAGGTCGTAGATCTCGTAACCGTCACGGTCGAGGACGACGGTGCCGGTCGTTCCCATGATGGCCGAGCCACGATCGCGTCCGTAGTACTTCATCCCGTTGCAGCATTTGCCCTCCCAGGCGATCATCGCGTCGTCGTAGGCAAAGCTGGTGCTCATGGTGTCGTAGAACTGCCAGTCGTCTTTGAACTGATAGCGTCCGGCGATAGAGGCGACGCTCTTCGGGTAGTCGACACCAAGCGCCCAGCGGCAGACATCTACTTCGTGCGTGCCGTTGTTCAGCGACTCGCCCGTTCCCCAGATCTTGAACCAGTGCCAGTTGTAGGGCTGAACATTATCTTTATAAGGCTGGCGTGGGGCCGGACCCTGGAAGAGGTCCCAGTCAAGGGTGGCGGGCACGGGGACTTCCTTGCCTACGCCGATGGACTTGCGAACATTGCTGTACCAAGCCTTGGCAAAGTACGCGCGGCCGATCTCGCCATTGTGGATCTTGTCGACGATCTCTATGCTGTGCGGTGAAGAGCGCTGCTGCGATCCCATCTGCACCAGCTTGCCTGTCTTCTTCTGAGCTTCGATGAGCATGACCCCTTCCGCGGGATTGTGGCTGCATGGCTTCTCGACGTACACGTGCTTGCCCGCCTGGACTCCGGCGATGGCCATCGGCGCATGCCAGTGGTCAGGTGTGGCGATGGTGATCGCGTCTACCTCCTTGAGTGCGAGAAGGTTGCGAAAGTCTCTCTCCGTCGCCGGAGCTTCGCCCATCTCCTTCTGCGTTTCAGCGGCAAACTTTGCAAGAATGTTGCTTTCGACATCGCAGACATGCGAGATGCGTGCGTTCGCTTTATTCGCCTTGAGGGAGGAGAGATGCGCGTAGGCGCGGCCATTGAGGCCGATGACGGCGAAGTTAAGTCTCCCGTTCGATCCCAGGATCTGGCCGTAGCTCTTCGCCGTCGAACTGATCGCCAACCCCGCTGTGGTCCTTGTTGCCGTATCTAGAAACTCACGCCGTGTCATCATAAAGCCCTCCTTGCGAACTGCTTATCGTGGATCCTGCCCGTAGAGACGGTCGAGAAAGATTGAAGGACGCTTTCATCAGCTTCATTGTGCCCATGCGAGACCATCTGCATCCTGACCCGCCTGGATCAGGCTGGTGACCGCCCAACTTGTGAGGTCGATTGCCGCGACCTTGCTCCCGCACGAAACGTAGGCGACCTTGCCATCGGGCCGCACCAGAATCTCAGTTGGCGTGTCTGGCACGCCAACAGTGCGAACTACTCTGGAAGACTTCAGGTCGACCACAGCCACCTGATGAGCCGCCCGCATGGCAACGAGGAGCGATCTCCCGTCCTGCGTGGGAGCCGTGCCGTAGCCGATCGCCGGGAGCGGAATCCAGCCTGTCAACTTGTTGCTGAGAGTGTCGATCCTTGCAACTTGGGGCTTCGTCTGGTCGGCGGTGAAAACCGTTCTGTCGTCTATCGAGATGGAGATGCGTTGAGTCTCGCCGGACACGGGGATGATTGCGATTGTCTTGCGGGCTGCCAGATCGAGGACTGAGACGGTCCCGGGGCCTACGTTTGCGGTGTATCCAAAACGCCCGTCATGGGAGAGGACAAGCATGTGGGACTGCTCCTGGCCTGTTGGAATGGAGCCGGTGACCTTGAACGTGATGGGGTCGATGATGCTGATCGTCTGATCGAGCTCGGTGGTGACGTAAAGCAGGTTGCGAAGCTTGTCATAGACGGCGCAATGAGGACGGACGCCGTGGTCGAAGTCGATGGAGCCGACGACCTGATGCCTTTGCAGATCGACAACGGCGATGCGGCGACCGTCCGTTCCTTTTTTGCCCACCCCCGTATTGCCGTAAATGGGGACGAAAGCGGTGCGGCCGTCCGGGGTTGCGGCGACTTCGTGGCCAGTGATGCCGTCAATATCCACCTTCAAGGTTTCGTGGCCGGTAACGGGGTCGATGAAGCTGAGATCGTGGTCGCCCTGGTTCGCAACGAGTAACGTCGCGGGTGCTGAGACCGGTCTGCCTGCTCCGAGCAGGATAACGGCAAGAAAACCTGCGGAGACCAGACCGGCGAATGCAAACACTCTGCGCATGGGCGGAAAGCATAGCATTTGGGAACAACGATGCGGAAGTGGTCTGACCTTCTAAGATGATTTTGAATGTGAAGCGTAGCTTTATGCGGTGACAACGTACATGGGTGCGAGTGAGTTTTTAAGCGATTTCAAAGCTGGAGCTTCGACCCTTGCTCTCGCTTTCGTGGTTCTGGCGGGACAGCTCCTCGTTGTCAACAGGATCGGCCACGGGCAAGATCAGGTGACGCCAATGCGTTTCCAGCTCTCTCACCCGGCCATGGGCACCGAGTTCACCATTGAACTCTACGCTGCAAGTGAAGTGGCAGCCGATCACGCTGCAAACCTGGCGTTCGACGAAATAGATCGCCTCGAGGAACTGCTCAGCAACTATCAGTCTTCGAGTGAGTTGTCGCGCATAAGTCGCGAGGCAGATGAGGGGCCGGTCACCACCGATCCTGAGACGTTCCGGTTTCTTGAACGATCTCTTTTTTGGAGCGAGCGTTCGGGTGGGGCGTTCGACATTACTGTGGGACCGCTGCTGAAGGCTTGGGGGCTTTATCAGCATGGCGGGCGGGTACCTTCCGAGGCGGAGCTTCGAGCGCTCCGGGAGCGCGTTGGGTGGGAGAAGATACGGCTCGACAGCGAGAGCCGGAGCGTTGCCTTCCAGGGACATCACGCGATAGACTTGGACCCGGGGAGTATCGGCAAGGGATTTGCGGTGGACAGTGCCGCTCGCCTGCTGCGCGAGGCAGGCGTCCGTTCTGCGCTGATTTCGGCTGGTGGCAGCACGCTGTATGCGATTGGAGCGCCGCCCAATGAGAGCGGCTGGCCGATTACGGTCAACGATCCGCGATCTCCAGGCGTCGTCGCAGCGACTGTGTTTCTGAAGGATGCGTCGCTTTCATCGGGAGCCTGCACGCAAAAGTTTTTCGTAAAAGGTGGGCACCGCTACTGCCATATCTTCGATCCGAAGACGATGCGACCCGTGGAAGGCGTGTTGCAGACGTCTGTAATCAGTCCAAGTGCGACGGATAGCGATGCGCTCTCGACGGTGGTCTTTGTTCTTTCGCCCGAGGCTTCGCGAGGAATCCTGAAGGACCTGCCCGGGACCGAAGCAATCATCTTTCGGGGCCCCGCTCCTGTAAGCGACTGCGTTGCCATAAACTGGCAGGGGAGCCCCTGCTCGCAGAAACCTCCCTTACAGATAAAGGAAACGAAACCTTGATCAGCCGCCGCCAGTTCAACCAGAGTCTCTCTGCGCTTGCCGTGTCTGCCTCTGCCAGTGCATTCAGTCTGGAAGCCGCCGCTGAGGTTACGGCAAGCGAAAAGGCAGAGGCCGATGCCGCGCGCCAGATCGCTCCAACGAAAGACAAAACTCCATTTCGGCTGGGGATCATCGGCGCGGGCAGCCGTGGACAGGAGCTGATACGGAGCTTTCTTCGCGTGCCAGGTGTCTCGGTGGCCGCCATGGCGGATGTCTATGAACCACGTTTCGCGCAGCTCAATCGGCTTTGTGGCAAACAGGTTGCGGGCTATAAAGACTATCGGGCCCTGCTGCAGCGCAAAGACCTCGATGCAGTGATCGTGGCGACGCCGCTGGGCCTGCATGGAGAGCATGTGATCGCTGCGCTTTCAAGCGGGCACAACGTCTACGGCGAGAAGGTGATGGCCTACACAGTGGAGCAGGCAAACGGCATCGTTGCCGCTGCCAGCGAGCCAAACCGCATCTACCAGATTGGGCATCAGTACCGGTATTCGCCGTGGATCCGCGCGGCGGTGCTGCGGGTGCAGCAGGGAGAGATCGGCGATGTGACGCACATCATGGGCTACTGGAACAGGAACAACGACTGGCGGCGACCGGTGCCGGATCGTTCCTTCGAGCACCTGATCAACTGGCGGCTTTATCACGAGTGGTCGCTGGGACTGAATGCGGAGCTCGGCTCGCACCACATGGACATCGCGAACTGGGTCTTCGGCGAATACCCCATAGCGGCCCTGGGTTCGGGCTCTATCTGCCGGTACCACGACGGACGCCAGACGGACGACAACGTGCAAACGATCCTGAGTTACTCGGGCGGTCGCAGGTTTATCTTTACGTCGATCACGGACAACGCAAAGATGGGCGATCAACTGTGGCTCTACGGGACCAAGGGATCGCTGAATCTGACGCTCCAGGATGCGACATTCTTTTACGAACCAAAGAAGATTACCAGGGTAGATGTCGCGTCTGGCGGCAGGGAGGAAGGCGTTGTGACCACCGCCTCCTACAATCCTGCCAACGAGATGCCTTATCGCGGGCCGGGCAAGCCGGTCGATGTCTCGACAGCAGAAGATCCAACTACAGCAGCGACAAGGGCCTTCGTCTATTGCGTGCGCACAGGCACATCGCCGATTGCGGATGCGAAGGTGGGGCTGGGGTCGGCGCTTGCGGTGATCCAGGCGAATGAGTCGCTGAAGCTGCGAAAGGAAGTTCCGATACCGCCACGTGCCGAGGCAGGCTAAGCGGACAAGGACCTGTGGCCGCCTAAGGGGAAGACGCGGGAAATCTTCGCCGCGTTCAGAAAGACGGCGCGTGGTAACTTGGCATGGGCTCTGTTGGTCATGGCCTCCACCTTTGCAGAGCGCCAGCCGGAGCCTGTTCATTTGTCTTTGAGAACGCCTATATGGTTCTGACCATTTACGTCTTCTGTCTTAGCGGCAACCGCGAGGGAGATGCCATCTTCCGAGCTCGCATCGAAGAATTTGCTGCTGCCGAGTCTTTGCGCACTGTAGATTCCTGCGTGACCCGAGAAGAGATAGCTGATGACGCAGGCGATGCTTGCATAGGCTCCTGCCTCGGCGCCGAAGAGCTCGACCGCCATAAGGGTCGACGCGATGGGTGTGTTGGCCGCGCCTGCGAAGACCGCGACGAAACCCATTCCGGCTAGTAAGGACGAAGGCAGCGGAAGGACGTGCGAGAGGGCGTTTCCGAGCGTCGAGCCGATAAAGAAGAGCGGCGTGACTTCGCCGCCCTTGAAGCCGGTGCCGAGAGTTACGGCGGTGAAGAGAGTTTTCGCGGCGAAGTCGTAGGCGGGAAGTCTGGAGCTGAAGGAAGCGACGATGGTCGGGATGCCGAGGCCGAGATACTTCAGTGTGTGTGATGTTCCTAAACCAAAGACCGCGACGGTCACGAGAAGTCCTCCAACTACAGGGCGTAGAGGCGGGTAGGCGATGTACTTGCGGGCCTGACGGGAGACGGCGTGGGTCATCCTTGCAAAGATCAACGCCATAAGACCGAAGATCGCTCCGGCGACTAGGGAGAACGCGACGCGCTGGATGTTTATCGTTGGGACTTCGGTGACTGTGTAGATCGTGTGATGGACTCCCCACGCTTTGGTCACGAGATCGGCGACGAAGGCTGCCATGAAGCAGGGGGCGATGGCGTCATAGCCGACGCTGCCGATGGCTAGCACTTCAAGGCCAAAGACTGCACCTGCGAGTGGTGTTCCGAAGACGGAGGCGAACCCCGCGCTGATGCCGACCATGAGCAGAATGCGGCGGTCGCGCGGCTTCATCCGAAACGGCTTTGCGAGTTGGTCGGCGAGCGAGGCGCCGGTTTGGATCGCTGTTCCTTCGCGTCCGGCGGAGCCGCCAAAGAGATGCGTCATGAAGGTCCCGATCAGGATGAGCGGCGTCATGCGAAGCGGGATAGTGGCTTTCGGATTGTGGGTCTCTTCGAGGATAAGGTTGTTGCCGGCCTCGACGGAGATGCCGAACCGCCGGTACATCAGGCCGACGAGGAATCCTGCGGGGGCGAGGAGAAGAACCAGCCAGACGTGTCCTTCGCGGAGTGCAGTCGCATAGTTCAGCGAGACCAGCAGGAGTGCTGAAGCGGAGCCGGCTAGGATGCCGGCAAGTGCCGTGATGGGAATCCAGCGAAGAAGCTCGAGGAACGTGGAGAGTTGTTCGCGTACAACCTGGCGGAAGGATGATTCGGGCAAGGGGCCTCCTAGGAGTTGTAGGAGTCATCAGCGCCGGCTAGCGGACAGCGGTATCGGCGAACCCCATCGCCAAAGTTGTACATTCACGGTAGCAAGGGATTTCGGGTGAAGTCAATCGCTAGCGGCAGTCCCCGGCCATGACTTGGGCCATGTGCACAGCCCTGCGGGGCGTGTTCTGCTTGATCTGTTCGCGGCAGCTGAAGCCGTTTGAGACGAGCAGATCGTCGGCGTTAGCGGCGCGGACGGCGGGCAGAAGGACGCGCTCGGCAAGCTTCTGCGAGACCTCGAACTTGTCTGCTTCAAAGCCGAAGGGGCCGGCCATGCCGCAGCAGCCGGAGTCGAGAACATCGACCTGCGCGCCAGTTGCCTGGAGAAGCTTGATCTCGTCCTTCATGGTCAGGACAGAGTTTTGATGGCAGTGGCCATGCACGACGATGCGCTTGCCGGGGAGACCTGGTGGTTGCCAGCCGTTGGTGCTGCGGGTGAGCATCTCGCTGAGCATGATGGTCTGTTTGCTGAGGCGGATGGCGCGTTCGTCGGTGGGAAAGAAGTTGATGAGTTCGTCGCGGAAGACGGTGGCGCAGCTTGGCTCCAGCATGACGACGGGAATACCGGCAAGGATCTGCGGCTCGAACTCGTCGAGGATCGCCGTAAGGTATTTCTTCGCTTCGTCGAGAAAGCCGAAATCGTAGAGTGGCCTTCCGCAGCAGATGTGTCTCTTCGGGATCTCGACCTGGTTTCCGGCGGCGCGAAGAACTTTGGCGGCGGAGGAGAGAGCTTCGGGATGGAAGTAGTTGTTCCAGGTGTCGGGCCAGAGGAGGACAGGTGTGCCGGGTCCTTTCGCCACAGTATTTCTAAGGAAGTCGCGGCGGAAGTTGCTCGGCGCGAAGGCGGGGAGTTCTCGCGGCTGCGCAACGTGGAGAACGCTCTTTACCAGAGTCGCCACGGCAGGAATGCGGAGAGGAAGATTCGCAAGGTTTGGCGCAAAGGACGCGAGGTGGGCCCACTTGTCCATGTAGCCGAAGGCATAGTGCTGCAGCGGATGGCGGCAGCCCTCGTAGTAGTGCGCGAGGAACTCGGCCTTCCATGTCGCCATGTCGACGTTGACGGGGCACTCGGTCTTGCAGGCCTTGCAGGAGAGGCAGAGGTCGAGGGCATCTTTAACTTGATCATTACGCCAGCCCTTTGTGAGAACGTCCCCCTGCATCATCTCCCAGAGCAGATGGGCGCGGCCGCGGGTTGAATGCTTCTCCTCGCGTGTGGCCATGTAGCTGGGACACATGGTGCCATGGTCATGTTTGCGGCAGGCACCTACTCCGACACAGCGAGTTGTCGCTTCAGAGAATGAGCCTTCGTCGCCGGGATACTGGAACCAGGTCTTCGGCGTTACGGCGACGTATCCGGCTCCGATGCGGAGGTTCTCGATGGGATCGTAGACGGCGATGGGATCGATGAGCTTGCCCGGGTTCATGCGATTGAGCGGGTCCCACAGGGCTTTGAACTCTGCGAAGGCCTGCATCAGTTCCGAGCCGAACATCTTTGGCAGCAGGGCCGCACGGGATTGTCCGTCGCCATGCTCGCCAGAGAACGAGCCGCCGTATTTGAGGACGATGTCGGCGGCCTCCTCGATGAACTGGCGGTAGGCGGCGACTCCGGCTGCGGTGGTCAGCTTGAAGCTGATGCGCAGGTGGACACAGCCCTGTCCGAAGTGGCCGTACATCGGCGAGGTATAGCCGTATTGCGTGATGAGTGCGTAGAGCTCACGGAGGTAGGCTCCGAGGCTCGCTGGCGGGACGGCGGAGTCTTCCCAGCCCTCCCATCCGCTTTCCTGGCCGGGAACGAAGACGGAGGCGCCGAGGGCGGACTCGCGCACCTTCCAGATGCGGGCTGCGTCGCTTTCTGAGCAGAGGATTGCGGACGGAACGCGATCAAAGGCAGGGATCGCTCTCATCAGCTCTGCCGCCATCTGGTCGACGGCTCCGGCGGAGTCCGCGCCAAACTCGCAGAGAAGAAAGCCGCGCCCGGCGGGCAGAAGCGTGAGGTGATCTACGGCAAGGTTCTTCAGCCGCATGGAATCGACGAGCCTTCCGTCGAAGCCTTCGAGACCGATAGGGTTGAAGGCGAGGACTTCGGGCACGTGGTCGGCGGCGATGAAGGCGTCTTCGAAACCGAGGACGACCAGGCGGCGATGCTGCGGGCTCGACTTGAAGCTCGCAGGTGGCTTCGAGGATGGTGACGCAAGTGCCTTCGGTTCCGACGAGGGCACGGGCAACGTTAAAGCCGTTTTCGGGCAGAAGTTCGTCGAGGTTGTAGCCGGAGACGCGGCGCGGGATGTCGGGAAAGCGCGCCTTCACGAGGGTCGAGTACGTGTCGCGCAGGCGCTTCAGGCCGGCGTAGATCTGGCCTTTGCGTCCGCCGCCGGCGATGATCGCCGAAAGTTCCTCTTCGGTGGTTCTGCCGACCGTCATTCGCGTGCCGTCGTAGAGGAGGATGTCGAGCGCCTCGATGTTGTCGACGGTCTTGCCGCCCATCAGCGCGTGGACTCCGCACGAGTTGTTTCCGATCATGCCGCCCACGGTGCAGCGGCTGTGGGTTGCGGGATCGGGGGCAAAGGTGAGGTCGTGTACTTCCGCGGCGTCTCGCAATGTGTCGAGGACGATCCCGGGCTGCACGCGGGCGAGGCGGGTGTCGGGGTCGAGATCGAGGATGGAGTGCATGTACTTCGAGAAGTCAATGACCACCGCCACGTTGCAACACTGACCCGCGAGCGATGTGCCTCCGCCGCGCGAAAGGATGGGCGCTCCGAACTCACGGCAGGCAGCGACGGTGGCGATCACGTCTTCAGTATCGAGGGGAAGGACAAGTCCTATAGGCACTTGGCGGTAGTTCGAGGCGTCGGTGGCGTAGAGGGCGCGCGAGGCTTCGTCGAAGCGGACCTCGCCGCGAACGGTTTCGTGCAGACGCTGTGCAAGACGGGCTGAGTCGCTGAAGTGCTCGTGCGGGTGGCGATGCGATTGTTGCGGAGGGATCAAGTCTTGAAGGATGTGGAACGGGGCTGCACTCGCCATGTTGTCTTTGGCTCTCTCAGGCAAAAGACAATTGTAAAGCTATGCGGGCGCCGGGAATTTACGGGTACGGATGAGGTGAGTGACGAACGCCTCAACGGAAGCTGCATCTTTGGCTGTCCTCATTTCGCTTACACTGTAGCTGCCTGCCGTTCTTGAGTGTAAGGACAGTCCCGCATTCCCAATAAATCCAGCGTTCTAAAGGAAACATGAACCCTGAAAGCTCTCTTCGTACCCTGCCTACCTTTTACAACCGCTATCTCCTGTGTATAGCCGGGCTGGGTGGGCTGCTCTATGGCATCGATGTGGGTATCATCTCCTCCGCGCTGCTCTACCTTAGCAAGACGGTTGACCTTACCGTTAGCCAGACCTCCGCTATTGTCGCGGCGGTGCTTGGCGGCAGCATGGTGTCGTCCCTGATTGCGGGCTTCCTTGCCGACTGGTTCGGACGCAAGAAGATGGTTATCCTAAGCGGTTTTCTCTTTGTCGCAAGCGTTGTCCTTATCGTGCTCTCGCACGGGTTTGTCCCCCTGCTGCTTGGGCGGCTGCTGCAGGGGCTGAGCGGCGGCGTGATCGCAGTGGTAGTTCCGCTCTACCTCGCTGAGTGTCTCAGCGCGGGCACGCGCGGCCGGGGTTCGGCAATCTTCCAGTTCATGCTCACCTTCGGCATCGTCACTGCAGCACTCACCGGGCTCTTCTACATTCACCAGGCGGAGGCCGCAATCGTTGCGGCCGCGGGAGACGCTGAGTTGATCCGCGCGGCACAGGACCACGCGTGGCGGGCCATGTTTCTTACCGTCATCTATCCCGGAGTCGCGTTTTTTGTTGGCGCATTCTTTTTGAGCGAGACACCCAGGTGGCTATTTCGCAAAGGTCGCATGGACGAGGCGGCGGCTGCTCTGCGTCGAGCTTCTTCGCAGGAGGAGGCTGAGCGGGAGATGCGCGAAATGCAGGAACTCGCGATCGAGGACAAACAGAAGGGCGGCGCGCAGACAGGATCTTTGCTGCAGCGTAAGTATGTCGTTCCGTTCTTGCTTGCTTGCGTGATTCTTACTTTGAACCAGACTACCGGGATCAATTCAGTGCTTGCTTATCTCATCGTCATGCTCAAGCAGGCCGGGATGTCGGCGACGCAGGCATCTCAAGGAGATCTTACGGTCAAACTGCTCAACTGTGTCATGACCATCATTGCCGTCGCGCTGATCGATCGAAAAGGGAGGAAGTTTCTTCTCAGCCTTGGCACAGGCGGTATTGTGATTGCCATGCTGGGGGCCGCATCCTTCTTCTACGCTTTTGAGTCGCACCGCATCGACATCGCTTCGCAGGTCAGGAACAGGGTCGAGGCAAACACTCTTAACGTGGCATCGGGCGACATCAAGGCGTGGGCTCCGCAGGAACCAGGCGCGATGGCGATGACGGTCCTCTACTCCTACGGGGGCGGTGACAGGCTGGCCACGTTGGTCAGCTCCGAAGCTGGCGTTCTGAAGATTTCGCCTGAGGCGGATCTTGCCAACCACCCGCTCACGATCAAGCGAGCCTTCTTGAGCCGGGTTCCGACAGAGCGTACAGGATGGTTCGTCACCTTCTTTTTGGCAATGTTCATTACCTGCTACTCGGTGGGCCCGGGCGTTGTTGTCTGGCTGACACTTTCGGAATTAATGCCGACCAGGATCCGTTCGGCGGGAATGGGCATTGCGCTGCTGCTGAACCAGGGGGCATCGACACTGATCGCCGGTGTCTTTCTTCCGCTGGTGTCGAACTACGGCTACTACTCGATGTTCCTTTTCTGGGCGGGTTCTACAGCCATCTACTTTGCCACAGCCGTGTTCTTCCTTCCGGAGACCAAGGGCAAGACGCTTGAGGAGATCGAGCGACTCTTCGACCCTAACGCCAGCCAGCGTCCTATTGAGCAGGCCCGTTAACTTACCTGATATTCACGAAAGTGTGACGTGCTCTGCACTCTTATAAAACGATGGCGAAAAGCAAAAAGCAGAGTGCGGGTCTCCTGATGTATCGGAGGCTGGGAGAATTCATCGAAGTGTTTCTCGTGCATCCGGGCGGCCCGATATGGGCGAAGAAGGACCAGGGTGCGTGGACGATTCCCAAAGGCCAGCCCGATTCCGACGAAGAACTACTGGCCGCGGCACAGCGCGAGTTTGAGGAGGAGACCAGCTTTATAGCGAAAGGGCCGTTCGTTGAGCTGGGCTCGATTCAACAGAAGAGTGGCAAGATTGTGACCGGGTGGGCTTTCGAGGGAGATTGCGACCCTGCGGAGCTGGTCAGCAATACCTGCAAGATCGAGTGGCCGCCGCGCTCCGGAAAGCGCTTGGAGATCCCTGAAATTGACCGTGGCGATTGGTTTTCGTTCAAGCGCGCCCGGAAGTATCTTCGCGAAGAACAAGTTCCGCTCCTGGAAGCTCTGGAAGCATTGCTCGTTGCTCCGCTTTCACGCAGAACACGTTGAGAGTTTAATCTGCTACTTCGAACTCTTCTTTTTGCCTTTCTTCTTGAGACTGCTGACTCCAGATTTCGTGGCTGCTGCTGACTTCTTCGCTGCGGGCGGCATGCTGAGGCTGGCGGCGACTGCATCGAGATCGTGCACGTAATCGTGAGAGGGAATCTTGCTGAGGATGCCGCGTAGCTCCTTGCCCGCGACCGGGGTCAGGATGCCTGAGCGTTTGACCTCGTGAGATAGTTCGCACAGTGCATCCTCGTGCTGGGTGATGCAGCGCATCGTGTGAAGCAGCGTGTCAAGCCTGTGATACAACTGCGGCTGTTCTGGCGAAGAGGCAGGACGTTTTCCTGCGGAGGGTATTTGCTTTTTGGTCGACATAGGTTCCTGGCTCGGTCTCGCGTCTCTATTTCAGACGCTCTAATTTAGGCGGTCCTGGAGCAGATGATCGGAGATGCGGATTGCGTTTGCAATGATCGTAAGAGAAGGGTTAACCGCACTGGCGGAGACGAAGCAGGACGCGTCGACTACATAAAGGTTGTCGAGGTCGTGGGCCTTGCAGTTTCGGTCCAGAACGCTGGTCGCTGGATCGGTTCCCATGCGGCAGGTGCCGTTCTGGTGGCCAACTCCTTCGAGCGGGATCCGTTTCTTGAAGTAGGCGTGAAGGGGAACATGTGTAGTGGCGTGGCCCGCGCGTTTGAGAACATCCACCCAGCGGTCCTTCAGGCGATCGAAGGACTCTACATTGTTCGGAGTGTAGGAGAGCTTGATTCGATGGGGAGAGTTGTCCGTAACCGGATCAGCCTGGTTGGTCTGGCCTGTGTCGCCGGAGGGATGCGCGCCCGCAAGACCGGGCTGTGAGTCCTCCACGAAAGACGGCGTCGCGTTATGCAGCGTGACTCGATTTTCCGGATCGGGCAGGTCTTCGGTTGTGAGCCACCAGGGCACCGCATGTTGCTTCATGGTTTCGAGAACAAAACCGGGGGTGAGGGGCGGTGCATCGCCCTTCATCATCTCGTGGTGGAAGCTGCCTACAGGCTGCACCTGTCCGAGAGGGAAGGGGTAACCGGGGTCAGAGTCTCTAAGGTAGAAGTCGTTGGTGCCCCAGGTCTTGGTGTAGGCATCTTCATTCCGCTCGGTCGAGAGGGCGAGCAGGGCGTCGGCCTGGTGATACATGAAGTTCCGGCCTACCTGGTCGGAGCGGTTGGCGAGACCGGTGGGGTGCTTGTCGTTCGCAGACGCGAGCAGGATGACCGCAGAGTTCACCGCGCCTGCACAGACGGCGAACAGACCTGCAGAATACGTCGCGGTGCTTTCTGAACGCGAGGGAGATAGCGCGTCCACGCCAGAGTGGACCACCTCCACCGCAGTAACGGCGGTGCCGGTAGCGTTGGTGAGCAGCTTCGTGACGCGGGTGTTCGTCATCAGGGTCACGTTCGGCAGATGCATGATCTGGCGAATGCAGTTGATGTCGGAATCTGACTTGGCATGGACGAGACAGGGATAGCCGTCGCAGGTGTCGCAACGGATGCATTTCGAGGCGACCGGATCGGCTTCGTTGCGCTTCAGGCCCAATGGGATGGGAAAGGTGTTGACGCCCTGGTTACGAACGTCGTTCTCGATGGCCTGCATGCGGGGCTCATTCGAAAACGCCGGATAGGGGTACTGCTTCGAATGGAAGGGTTCGGTGGGGTCGAAGGACGAGCCGAAGCCGCCTGGAACAGACGGCGCACTGCCAAGGTCGCCGTGAACTTGGAAGAGTTCTTCGGCCTGGGTGTAGTACGGTTCGAGATCGGAGTAAGTGATGGGCCACGCCGGGGAGATGCCGCCCTTGTGCTGGATCACGCCGAAATCTTCAGCCCGCATGCGGAACATTGCTGCGCCATAGACTTTGGTCTGGCCGCCGACGAAGTAGGCCTGCTGCGGATGAAGGTCCTTGCCGTCTTTGTCCTGCCAGACTTCCTTCGTGTGATAGCGGTTGTCGAGGAAGACGGCGGAGGTGTCCCAGTTCAGCTTTTCCTGCGGCATGAACGGCCCACGTTCGAGAATCAGGATGTTCTTTCCCGCCAGGGCAAGGTGCAGGGCAAGCGTGCCGCCGCCTGCTCCGGTGCCGATGACTATCACGTCGTACAAAGTGGACATGCCACATAGGATGCAGAACTGAAGCTGTGAAATACAGATGCCGCTGCCACATTCCGGTCCGAATTGCGCTGAATAGGAATTGGGCATCAGAGGAAGTGGATATTTGCAGTTCGTTGGAATGGTGGGCGTACTCTGGATCTTGCTTTGATTGCTTGATATAGGAGAGAGAATGGCGCAGGTTGATCGACTTTCTGGTGTTCTGCTACATGTCACTTCATTACCGTCATATGGTGGAGTTGGTGATTTCGGACCCGCAGCGTTTGCGTTTGTAGACTTTCTTGCTGCTTCAAAGCAGAGGTTGTGGCAGGTGCTCCCTCTCAGTCCCACGGGCTATGGCAGTTCGCCGTACTCGGCGCTTTCGGCATTTGCGGGAAATCCGATCCTGATCAGCCTGGAGAAGCTTGCCGAGGCGGGATGGATTGAATGGGACCGCATTGGCGGACTACCGGGACATGACGGGCCGGCGGACTTTGAGGCGGCGAACCGCCTGAAGCTGCCGCTGATCGAAGAGGCAGCCGGCAACTTCATCGACCGCGCCAGCGACGAAGAGCGGGTGATCTTCCAGAAATTTTGTCAGGACAACAGTTATTGGCTTACCGACTACGCTATGTTCAATGCGTTGCGAAGAAGGTACGAGTATGCGAGCTGGATTGCGTGGCCGAAGGAGTTTGCCCAGCGTGAGCATGACGCAATGACCTCCGTATTAACCGACCATGCCCGGGAACTGGTAATCGAACAGGCGATTCAGTACTTCTTTTCGGAACAGTGGAGCGCTCTGCGGAAGTATGCCTGCGAGCGCAATGTTCGGATCATGGGCGACGTCGCCATCTTCGTCAATTACGACAGCGCCGACGTGTGGACGCATCCTGAGATCTTCGAACTGGACGAGGAACGTCATCCGATTAGGGTCTCTGGTGTACCGCCCGACTATTTCTCAGCCAGCGGGCAGAGGTGGGGCAATCCGCTGTACAAGTGGGGCGTCTTGAAGGAGCGAGGCTTCGACTGGTGGGTGGCTCGGATTCGGCGTTCGCTGGCGCTGTATGACATGATCCGCCTGGACCACTTCCGCGGCTTCGAAGCTTACTGGTCGATTGCGGCCGATGAGGAGACGGCAATCAACGGACAATGGGTCAAAGCGCCGGGGCATGAGCTGTTTCAACGGTTGAAGGAAGTGTTCGGGGACCTGCCCTTCGTAGCTGAGGACCTCGGCGTGATTACACCGGAAGTGGATGAGTTACGCGAACATTTTGGCATGCCGGGGATGCGCATTCTGCAGTTCGGCTTCAGCGACCGCGGATCCCACCTCTATCTGCCACACCGGTGTGTGCCCAACACCGTGATGTATACGGGAACGCACGACAACAACACGACGCAGGGATGGTGGCGGGACGACTGCGGCGAGACAGAGCGAACGAACGTTCAGACCTACGTGCAGAAGATCAACTTTGATGGCGAGATTGTGTGGGCGATGATCAAGCTGGCCGCGAGGTCCGTCGCCAATCTTTGTATTTTTCCGCTCCAGGACATCCTGCACATCGGCAGCGAAGGGCGTATGAATACACCTTCGGCTCCGGAAGGGAACTGGACGTGGCGATACCACCCAGACGCATTGCATCCGGATTTCGCCACCCAGCTTGCGGCAATTATGGAGATGACTGACCGCGATGGATACGAGAAACCGATCGAAGGGGTGGAGGCGGGCAAGCCTACCGAAGATGCGTCAAAGCGGGCCGAGCTTGGGGCGTCGACGTAACATCCCGCGGGCTGCTTCTCAACGACGACCGGCGGATGCATTTAGACTGGATTTAGAGGCTCGATCAACACAGCGGGCGCAGGGCAAACCTTAACCGATCACACCTATTCGAAGGAGTACGAAGATGCCGCTTTCCGGCGAAGCAATCCGCACCATGAATTACGTTGACGACATCTCGGTAACGCTGCGCCGTATCCTTACCGTGCTGCCTTCGTTGACGGACGAGGAGCGCCAGCGGGTTTCGGACCACATCAAGACTGCTGAGCCGAGCTACGAATCGGTGGTAACCGCTGTTGCAGTAAAGAAGTAGACGGTGGCGGTTGATTCAGCAGCAGCTAGGATTCAAGAGATAGCGGTGATCGGTGCGGGACAGGCTGGTCGCCGCTTTGCTTTAAGGTGTGCACAGGCCGGATTCGATGTCGTTCTCGAAGACGTGATGCCGGCGAACTTGCGGCGGGCGGAGGCGGAGTTCGCAGATCTGACCGGGCAGATGGGAACAGGCTCGATGAGTTTCGTTCTGACGGTCGAAGATGCGGTGCGCAATGCAGACCTTGCGATTGACTTCGTGCCGGATGAATTGGAATCGAAGCTGGAGATCTTCAGCCTGATCGACAGAATGGCTCCGCCGAAGACGATTTTTTGCACTCCGACCGAGGCCTTGAGCATTACGGACCTTGCTTCGTGCACGTACCGGGGCGATCGTTGCATTGCGGTGCGCGGTGAGCTTGGCGCAGGCGGCGCAGTGCGGGTGCTTCACCCGGAGAGTGCTTCCGCGACGGTGCTCGGAGGTGTGGGAGAGTTCTTTGCGAGCATGGGATTCGAGGTGAAGGCGGAGCGGGATCCAGATCTGCCCATGCTCATGAGGAACATGCGGCTGGGCTAGGAGCGACGCTTCAGCGGGTACGGAATGCGCCGCAAGTGCGAGGATTCTTCGCTTGTCATAAACGGCCGTACGGATGTGCGCAGCAAACGGAAGCAGGTCGGAGTGGTCAAGGACATGGATGGACGATCCGCTGATCGAGCTAAGGACGACATTACTCGATCTAAGGGAACTCTCTTCGTCTAACCTGCGTACCTCCTTTGAAAGCAGAAAAGGCATCGATGCAGGGACTTGTAGAGATCTTCGTGCAGGTGTTTCAGGCGATCTGGGCGAATAAGCTGCGGTCGTTCCTCACCATGTTCGGCATCGCGTGGGGAGTGGCTTCGCTGCTGCTGCTGGTGGGGCTTGGGGAAGGCTTCCGGTCGGGGAACAAGCGCGGGCTGGCGGAGCTGGGCACCGACGTCATTATGATCTTTGGCGGAACGATTCCCGCCCTGCCGGACCAGCATCAGGGAATGGTGCCGTACAAGCTGACTCTTACCGATGAGGCCGCGATTCGCGCGAACGCTCCCCATGTCCGCAACGTGACGGCGGTCATCAATCGTGGCGACTTGAAAGAGGCGAGTGAGTTTTCGAGTGCCGGGGGGCCGATTCTCGGAGTCGAGACAAACTTCCCGGAGATCCGGCATCTGCCGATTGTGCAGGGGCGTTTCCTGAACGACGATGACGTAAAGCAGCATCGCCTGGTGGTGGTGCTTGGGCAGAAGAACAACCTGCTGCTCTTTCCGGGACGGCCATCGCTTGGGGCATTCCTCACTCTCAATGGCTATCGGTTTCAAGTCATCGGGGTCGCGGCGCGTATCGGGCGAGGCAACGACGACGGCGATAACCAGAAGCTGTACATACCGCTGACCACCATGATGGAGCTCTTCCCGGTGATCGGAGAGAACGTTCCGCGCGATGCCGTGAGTTCTTTGCAGTACCAGCCGCTTACTCCCGAACAGAACGAGCAAGCAAAGACAGAGGTCCACGCCATCGTTGGACAGAACCACGGATTCGATCCGATGCTCAAGGACGGTTTTGAGGAGTGGGACTCGATCAAGTCGAACCGGATGGTGGGAGTCATCTTTACGGCGATGGATCTGTTTCTGGGCGGAGTGGGGGTTGTGACCCTGATGCTGGGAGCGGTCGGCATCGTGAATATCATGCTGGTGACGGTGAGCGAGCGGACGAAAGAGATCGGCCTGCGAAAGGCGCTCGGAGCGACCAACCGCAGCATCATGACGCAGTTTTTCCTTGAGGGACTGGCCCTTACGGGTGTGAGCGGGATTGTGGGAATCGGTGCGGCGGCCGGGTTGATGGTGCTGCTTGGGTCGGCAATGAACGGCAACCAGACCGGCTTCGATCCGCCGCAGCTTGTGCCGTGGTCAGCGGCGCTGGCGTTCGGCAGCCTGACGCTTTGTGGGATTATCGCGGGGATCTATCCGGCCCGAAAGGCGGCGATGCTGGAACCTGTGGAAGCACTGAGGAAGGAATAGCGATGTTCGGCATGATGGGGGATATCTTCGGGCAAGCTGTGGAGGCGATGCGCTTCAACGGGCGCCGCACATTGATTACCGTTGCCGGGATGGCGTGGGGCATCGCGACTGTGGTGCTGCTGCTGGCCTTCGGGTCAGGCTTTGGGCGGGCGATCGAGACGATCTTCGCGCAGTTTGGCACGAACATGATCGGTGTCTTCCCCGGAACGACCAGTGAACAGGCCGGTGGGTCGCGCGCCGGAGTAAAGGTCCGGTTCACGGCGGATGATCTCGAGAAGATCCAGGAGACGGTTCCGTCCATTCAGAAGATGTCGCCGGTGGTCTGGAAGAACGTCTCCGTTGCGAACGATCTTCATGCCTACACCTGGGAGGTGGATGGAATTGCGCCGGAACTGCAGTCGATCCAGAAGAAGGAAGTCGACATGGGCCGCGCGCTGACCGAGGCCGACCTGCAGGAGCGGCGGCATGTGGCGTTCATCGGATCGGAGGCGAAGACGAAGCTCTTTTCAGGACTTTATCCGATCGGGCAAACAATTCGGCTGAACGGAATCTCGTTCGAGGTGGTCGGGGTCGAGGTCGCGAAGATGCAGGAGGGTGACGACAACATCAACCGCACCATCAACGTGCCATTTACCACGATGAGCGACATCAAGGACACGAAGTATCTCGACGGCATCTGGATGAGCTACAAAGGGGACTATAAGGAGGTGGAGCATGGGCTCCGAAATGCTCTGGCCGTCGAGCACGGATTTCGGCCGAGCGATCGAAATGCGATCTATGTAGCTAATATCATGGAAAACCTGGCACAGTTCCGCATTGTGTCGCTTGGGTTACAGGCGCTGCTGCTCTTCATTGGGGTGCTTACGCTGGGGATTGCCGGAATCGGGCTGATGAACATCATGCTGGTGTCCGTGCAGCAGAGAACGCGGGAGATCGGTGTCGAGAAGGCGCTGGGTGCCCGGAAGCGTCATATCCTGTTCCAGTTTCTGTCAGAAGCGATGGTGATCTCCTGCGTGGGCGGCGCGGCAGGAGTAGCGCTGGCCTTTGCGGTAAGCAAGATTGTGGGGAGAATCACGCTTTACAGCGCGATTGCCACCAACGGTGAGAAGGCGGACATTATGCTCCTGATCTCGCCAGGCAGCGTGGCCATGGCGGTCGGAGTTCTTGTGGTGGTGGGAACAATCAGCGGGATGATTCCGGCGATCCAGGCAGCGAACCTGAATCCGATCGAAGCGCTGCGTTACGAGTAACGGATAGTGAAATCTGGCATCGACTAACCTCGCGGGGCTGCAGGCCCATTTTTTTGAAGACTCGGTGGGGTGTTCTGCATCGAAAGAACTGTGATGCGGATCGAGTTCTCGTCTTGAGTTCTCAACAAGATGCGACGACACGCCATCAGTTCTATCCAACTTTCGCAATCGAGTGCAGGTACGATACCAAATATGGGTCTTAAGAAATCATTAGAAGGAGCGCGGGCTTGCATCGCGTTTCCAGGCGCGGCCTTGGTTTGCGCGGTTCTGCTTCCGGCCGCGGTGCTCCAGGGGCAGGCGCCAGGCGGCCCGGGATCAACTTCGGGTGCCAACTCAGGGTTGAGCGCATCTCAGGTGAATCAGGCGCAGCAGCAATTGAACTCGGGCAGTGTTTCCGGTTCGGGGCAGTCGGGGTCGCAGGTTTCGTCAGATTCCTTCAAGGGCAGCATCGTAAGCGGAAGAGCGACTGACGGTGTGATCGACCTTTCGCTCGACGAGGCGATTCAGCGCGGTCTGCGGACGAACCTTGGAATCATTCTGCAGTCGTCCTCCACTTTGAATGCGAACGGCCAGCGGCTTGAGCAGTTACAGGCGCTGCTGCCCACAGTGACAGGTTCGGCGAGCTACAGCATAGAACAGGTAAACCTTGCCGCTTATGGCTTGAAGTTTCCCGGACTGAACCCGATTATCGGGCCCTTTCAGGTGGAGGACTTCCAGGCATCGCTGTCGCAGACGCTTTTCAGCCTTCCTGCCCTGCAGAATTACCTCCAAGCGAAGCATAACTTTCAGAGCGCGAAGTTCTCCGCGGAAGACGCCAGAGACATGGTCGTGCTGACCGTTGGGAATGCGTACCTATTATGTGTCGCGGACATGGCGCGGGTCGAAGCGGTAAAGGCCGAGATGGCGACTTCGAAGGTCTCGCTCGACCAGGCGGTGGCGGCGCATGAGGCCGGCACCAGCCCGAAGCTGGACGTGCTGCGCGCGCAGGTGGACTACCAGAATGAGCAACAAAGCTTGATCTCGACGGCGAACCAGTTGGCAAAGGACAAGCTGGCACTGGCGCGGACGATCGGACTTCCGCTCGACCAGAAGTTTGCGCTGACCGACTCTACGCCGTACGCGGCGCTCGATCAGGTTGACCCGAAGACGGCATTCGAGCAGGCACTGAAGACCCGCAAGGACCTGAAGGCGATGCAGGAGTCGCTGAAGGCCGCCGAGGCGCAGAAGAAGGCGGCCTGGGAGCAGCAGCTCCCGACTGCCGATGTGAGCGGCTTCTTTGGCGACCAGGGAACGACAGTCGGGCACTCGCACGGCGTCTATACGGCGACGGGCGAGGTGACGGCGCCGATCCTTCAAATTGCGAAGACGAAGGGCGACGAGCAGGTCGCGGGAGCGGCCTACACGCAGGCTGAGGCGAAGCTGTCGGACCAGGTGCAGCAGGTAAACCAGGACATCCGGTCCTCGATTCTGGACATTGAGGCTGCTGCAAAGCTGGTCGAGGCGACGAAATCAAACGTCGATCTCGCAACTGAGGCGCTGAGCGAGGCGCAGCAGCGGTTTCATGAGGGTATTTCGGACAACCTGCCGGTATCGCAGGCGCAGAGTCAGTTCGAACAGGCCAACGATCAATACATCAGCGCGCTCTACCAGCACAACGTCGCGAAGCTTTCGCTGGCGCGGGCACTGGGCGTAGCACAGACAAGCTATAAGAACTATCTCGGAGGGAAATAACCTTGGCAGACCAGGATAATACTCAGAATCAGGACCAGAACAAAGATCAGCAGAAGGACCAGACACCGCCTGAGTCGCCGGAGAAGAAGTCGCGGCGGAAGTTCATCGTAATTGCTGTGGTTTTCCTGCTCGTGATTGGTGCCGCGCTGTTTTACTGGCACTCGACCTTCTCCGAGGACACGGACGATGCGCAGGTTGATGGCGATCTTTACGAGGTGAGTTCGCGTGTAACCGGACAGGTCATCAACGTATATGTAAAGGACAACCAATCCGTTGAAGCCGGACAGGCTATCGCTGAGATCGACCCAAAGGATTACCAGGTTGCGTTCGATCAGGCGCAGGCAAATCTTGCGAGCGCCGAAGCCGACTATACACAGGCCCATGTCAATGTGCCGATCACGAGTGTAAGTTCTTCGACGCAGATCAGCACTTCGGGTTCAGACGTTACCGCGGCATCGGCTTCCGTCGCTCAGGCCCAGAAACAGGTGGAGGCGGCCCAGGCTCGGGTCGTGCAGGCGAAGGCGAATGCGCTGAAGGCGCAGTTGGACGTTGAGCGATATACACCACTGGTGCAGAAGGACGTAATTTCCAAGCAGCAGTTTGACCAAGCGGTGGCGACGGCAAACTCCGACACAGCAGCTGTACTTGGGGCTGAGGCTGACGTGATCGCGGCGCAGGAAGCCGTGCGGCAATCACAGCAGAAGGTGGCACAGTCAAGGTTTACGGCTCAGCAGGCTGCGAAGAACGGCCCGGAGCAAGTGAAGGCGCAGGAAGCCAAGGCCAACTCGATGTTGGCAACTGTGAAACAGGCGCAGGCAAAGCTCGAACAGGCTCGGCTGAATCTGGGGTATTGCCATATTGTGGCACCGACGGCGGGGATCATCAGCAAGAAAAATGTAGATGTCGGCGCGAACGTCAGCATCGGGCAGGACCTGCTAACGGTGGTTCCGCTGACGAACCTGTGGGTGACCGCGAACTTCAAGGAGACGCAGCTCGCGAAGATGAAACCCGGGCAGGAGGTCAAGCTTGAGGTGGATGCGCTGGGCGGCAGGAAGTTCAGCGGAAAGATTACCCAGATTGGCGGTGCGACCGGTTCGAGGCTGAGCCTCTTCCCTCCGGAAAACGCGACTGGCAATTACGTGAAGGTAGTCCAGAGGATTCCTGTGCGAATTGACTTCACGAATCTTCAGAAGGACAACGGGGATTATGCCTTACGGCCCGGCTTCTCGGTAACGCCGATTGTGACCGTGAAGCAGTAATCAAGCAAGCAGGTTCTGCGGCTCCGCCGAAGAGAGTCACAAGCTTCCGGGGTCGAAGGATATGGAAGGTTACAGGGCCGGATAGCGGGAAACCGCTTCCGGCCCAATTTGCATCAGATGGCTGAAAGGGGTGAAGAATGGCAACGAAGAAGAAGGTAGACGCCGCGCCGGCAGATGATGCTCCACGCTGGCATGCGCAGGCAAAAGAGACACAGATGTACGGAACAGTAATCGAGGATATGCCCCACTTCCTGGACGCGTCGGTACGCCAGGAGATGGTGACGCAGTTGAATCAGTTATTGGCGGATGAGATCATGCTGCGCGACATGTACAAGAAGCATCACTGGCAGATCTCCGGGCCGACGTTCTATGAGTTGCATATCCTCTTCGACAAGCATTTTGAAGAGCAGGTTGAGCTTGTGGACACGATCGGAGAACGAATTCAGATCCTGGGTGGAGTAAGTGTTGCGATGGGCGGGGATGTGTCCAAACTGACCAAAATTCCTGCGCCGCCGATCGGCCGCGAAGACGTTCCGGTGCAGATCTCGCGCTTGCTTGCCGCTCATAAACACATCATGCAGAGCTGTCACGAAATCGCTAAAGCTGCTGACGACGCTGGCGACGATGGCACAAACGACATGGTCATCAGCGACATACTTCGGGCGAATGAGCTCCAGTCCTGGTTCATCGGGCAGCACCTCGTAAACCAGCCACTCATTGAGTGATGTCAGTCACTTCAGAGAGGAAAAAGCCAGGGAGAACTCCCTGGCTTTTCTTTTGGTTTACGATGACAGCATCGAAACGATAGAGTGAGACATCTACTAGGTTGACCCGCCATGCCGATTGCCCTCGAACTTTTCGTCAAATACGCATATCTGATCCTGTTTCTCTGGGTGCTAATCGAGCAGTTTGGCGTTCCGATTCCGAGCATTCCCTTGCTGTTGACCGCAGGAACGCTTTCGGCAACCCATAAGTTGAGCGCGTTTGTCGCGCTGATCTGTGTGCTGGGCGCGTGCATGATATCCGACAGCATGTGGTACATGCTGGGACGGAGCTACGGAAACCGGGTGTTGAAGCTGCTGTGCCGTTTTTCGCTCGAGGCATCGACCTGCGTTACCAAGACCGAAGGTTACTTCACCAAGCGTGGGCCGGTGACGCTTTTGTTCGCCAAGTTTGTGCCTGGGCTTTCGACTGTTGCAGCTCCGATTGCAGGGCAGACGGGTATGCCGTTCGGAAGATTTCTGATGTACGACCTCGCCGGTTCGATTATCTGGGCGGAGGCTTACCTGCTGGCAGGAAGATTCTTCGGGGACATCGCGAAGAAAAGCGCTATGTTCATCCATGTTCTGGGGCACTTCGCGGGCGCTCTTTTTATAGTCATGGTGGTCGGATTCTTCACCTATCGGGTAGTAAAGCAACGGCGCTTTTTGGCCAACGTGAAGAGAATGCGGCTTGAGCCAGCAGAGCTGATGGCAATGATCGATGAGGCGGCAAAGACGGGTGAATGTGCTCCGTTCATCGTCGACTTGCGCCACCCACTCGACTACCTTCCTGATCCGAGAGTTCTTCCGGGTGCAGTGCGGGTTGGACCGGCGGAGCTGGCCATGCATAGCGACCGGATTCCGCGGGACCGCGACGTGATCCTCTACTGCACCTGTCCGAGCGAGGAGACGAGCGCGAAGGTCGCGATGCAGTTACACAGGATGGGCGTGAACCGGGTCCGTCCTCTGCGAGGCGGCTTCGATGGTTGGAAGGTGGCTGGCTTTCCACTGATCGACTACGTGGATGATGCGCCTGTGCCAGAGCAGCCGCTGGTGCAGTTGACTCCCGCGATCAACTAGAAAGTTTGAAGTTGACGGTGATGGTGGTGCTGACCTCGGTCGGTGAGCCGTTTAGCAGATAAGGCGTGTAGTGGGCGACGCAGACCGCGTCGAGGGCTGCCTTGCGCAGAATCGTCGGGCCGCTGACTACCTGGGCGCTTTCGATGTGGCCGGACTTCGAGATGATTGCCTCGACCTTTACAGTGCCTTCGATGTGGGCGGTCACGGCTATGCGCGGGTAGATTGGCACAATTGGAGCAAGCAGAAGGCCGGCTGAGACGCCTGTAGATATTTGGAGAATGCCTTTCGGCGCCGGTTTGGCCGGAGCGACGCTGACGTGTGGCCCGGTACCGATTGTGGACGTGACGAGCGAACTGGTGACCCAGTTGGGATCGCTCATTCCCGTGCCGATTGCGTCGGTTGCGGGTGGTGTGTCGGGTGCAACCTGGCCGAGTGGCGGAATATCTGTGGGCGCGGTGAGCGTGCGGTCGTTGTAGTTGCTGGATAGATCCGATGCAGCGCGTGCCATTTCGACGTGTGGGACTGGCGGCGGGACAGCCTTCAGCGGAAGCATTATCTTGGGCGCGTCGAGGCGTAAGGGAAGCGCTTCGCGACGGAGCAGCGGAAGAGCGCAAAGGGCCGTGGCGAGGGCACACTGGAAGATGAGGGAGAGGACGGTCGTCCAACGCTGGTTTGGGGAGGAGAGACGATTCTGCGACTCCATGAGACTGTCTTCAAACATGAGGCACCGCTCCTAAGACCGAGGTATGGTTTTGGATCAGGTGCGCCTCAGCGAGAAGGCGTCCGTCAAGGGATTAGACACCTGCGGGAGAGGGATGGTTCCCATGGTGGTTGTGAGAGGGCAGGCAACGGCATGCGCAGAACCAGATCCTCCGAATCTTTCGAATTAGGACCAGGGAGGAGATCGAGGGTGGCGAGTTCACTGGCGGCTTCGAAGGTGCGAAGGAATCGGAGGACGATGTGGGGCTGGTCGTAGGCGTAGGGGGAGCAGCGGGTACCATTGACATTGTGCCGCGACGACACTGCGGCGGGAGATGGCATTGGCTTACGACGATCTGCGCGACTGGATAAAGAAGCTCGACAAGGCTGGGGAACTGAACCGGATAACGGTCGAGGTGGATCCGATTCTGGAGATGGCGGAGATTGCCGACCGGACTTCAAAGTTAGGCAAGGGAACGGCGAAGGCAGGTGGGCCGGCGCTGCTGTTTGACAACGTGAAGGGCTATCCCGGAGCGCGGGTGCTGATGAACCAGTTCGGCAGCTTGAAGCGGATGAAGCTGGCATTGGAGACCGACTCACTGGATGCAATCGCGGAGCGGATTCGTGTGCTCATCCATCCGGTTATGCCGACCGGATTGATGGACAAGCTGAAGCTTCTGCCAATGCTGGCCGAAGTGGGGAGCTTCTTCCCGAAAGTGATTGGCAGCCGGGACGCTGCTTGCAAACAGGTGATCAAGCGTGCGGACCGAGGGGACGTCATCGACGTTCTGAGCTTTCCGGTGCTGCAGACATGGCCGCAGGATGGTGGCCGGTTTATTACGCTGCCTTGTGTGGTGACGCGCGATCCAAAGTCAGGGAAGCGCAATGTGGGTATGTACCGGATGCAGGTCTATGACGGGCAAACGACGGGAATGCACTGGCAGCGGCAGAAGGTGGCGGCAGAGCATATGCGGGAGCGGTTGCGGGCGGCTTCAGAAGGGACAGCCGCGTACGTTGACTTGATGGCTATGACTGCTGGCGGAACGGTGGCGGCGAGTTCTACTGGAAGCATCCCGTCAGTGACGCAAACGAAGGTCCGCGAGGGACGGATGGAGGTCGCGGTAGCTATCGGGACCGACCCGGCGACGACGTTTTCAGCGATCGTGCCTGCTCCGCCCGAGGTTGAGGAATATCTGATTGCGGGGTTTCTGCGGCAGAAACCGGTGGAGCTGGTGAAGTGCGAGACGGTAGATCTGGAAGTGCCGGCCCATGCAGAGATTGTTCTTGAAGGCTACGTGCAGTTGGGCGAGTTGAGAACAGAAGGGCCGTTCGGTGACCATACGGGTTTTTACACGATGGAGGATGAATACCCGGTGTTTCACATCACGTGCATCACGCATCGCAAAGACCCGGTGTGGGCGGCGACGCTGGTGGGCAAGCCCCCCATGGAGGACGCGTGGATGGGCAAGGCTGTGGAGCGGATTTTCCTGCCGTTGATGCAGTTGACGATGCCGGAGATCGTCGATGTGAACTTGCCGGCGGAGGGTGTGTTTCACAACCTGATGATCGTTTCGATCCGCAAGTCCTATGCGGGTCAGGCACGGAAGGTGATGAGCGGAATATGGGCCATGGGACAGGCGATGTTTACCAAGTGCGTGATCGTGGTCGATGAAGATTGCGATGTGCAGGATGTGGCGGAGGTGACTCTGCGGGTGGCGAACAACATCGATCCGGAACGGGACATTCAGTTCACTCTGGGGCCGGTAGACTCTCTTGACCATGCTTCGCGGCTGCCGAATTTTGGAAGCAAGATGGGGATCGATGCGACACGGAAGTGGGCGGCAGAAGGGTTTACACGGCAGTGGCCGCCAATGCTATCGATGGATAAAGCGGTGAAAGCGAAAGTGGATATGATCTGGAAGAAGCTGGGAATTGAGTAAACGGCCGCGCGGGAATTTCTTGCGTTGAGGATGCGCGGAGTTCATACTTCGATATGCAATTCGAGGCAAAGGTCGGCGAGCACGGGGAGATTAAGATCCCCGATGGCGTGCGGGCTGAACTGCAGTTGAAGCCGGACGCGGCCATTATAAGTAGAGATTGCGGTGGTGGTCTCTGAGGGGACAGGTCGCGAGCCCGATTGGGAAAAACTCAACGAACTGGTCGCAAGGCTCGGCGACCAGATGCGTGCCGACCTTTTAGCGGATGGCTACTCCTCGTTTGAGGGGTATATCGATGACATCCGTGGAAGATGATGACCGCCGTCGATTCGAGTATTCTTTACGATGTGATCGCGGGTTCACCTGAAGAGTCTGATACGGCACGGGCAGCGCTGGCACGAGCCTTGGAACAAGGGGTCATTGTCGTGTCTACCGTTGTCTATGCGGAATTAGCAGGAAGGTTTGCTGACCGCACGGACCTGGACGCGTTTCTCGAGTTTGGCGCTGTAGAGTCGATCGGATAGACGTGTCGAGTGCGTATCTGGCTGGGGTCCACTTCAAGCAATACCGGCGACGCGGCGGAACAAGGGAGCGTATTCTGCCGGATTTCCTGATCGCGGCTCACGCGGAGCTAAATGCGGATCGAGTTCTGACGCGGGACGCGCGGTTCTTCGGCGGGGCGTTTCCTAGCCTGAGAGCGATAACCCCTGCAGAGTTGGCTGCGGCATAACAGCCAGACTACTCGATAGTCTTGAAGGTGAGGGACTTCAGATTCTGCACCCAGCGCTGTGGGCGGGCGTCGCCGGGGATGACGAGTTTGAAGGCGCCGTCGTTTTTGAGAGGCCCGAACTCGCCATCGGTGATGATGGCGTCGGCGATGATGGCGTCGGATTGACGGCTGGAGGCCAGGGTTTCGTAGACGGAGATCAGGACTTTATAGCCGTCGGTGCCTTCGGCCATGACGTAGGTCTTGAGCAGGGTGTGCTCGTTGGCCTTCTCGAAGGGCATGTTGAGCTTGGTGAGGATGGCGGAAATAGGAACGCCGGAGTAGGTCTCGGAGGCCTTGGTGTGGCCGTTCGTTACGGTGGCGTTCTGGTGGGGGTAGTCGGCGAAATCTTTGGGGCGGAGGATGAGGGTCTTTTCGCCGAAGGCTATGGTGAGGACGGTCGATGGAACGTGGACCTTCTCGGGCATCGCGGCCATACCGCTCATCTCGTGATCGGCTGGCGGCTTAGCAGTGGGTCGCTGAGAGTCGGCGGCGAAAGGGACCAGGAGTAAGACGCCGAGGATTGCATCCCGTAGCCGGAAGGATACAAGGTTTTTCATGGGTATAGCTTACCTTCGTTGGGAACTACGCGGAGCGGTTTATACTTTCGATATGTCTATCGTCAAGAATGCCGCCGCGATCGCCAAGGGAATGAGCATCACCTTCGGCCAGATGTTCCAGCCTACCGAGGTCGAGAACTATCCGGACGGCAAAGGGCCGATGCGCGGGGCAAAGTTTCAGGAGCGGTTCCGGGGCAAGCATCAGCTACAGCGGGATGAGAATGGACTGGAGAAGTGTGTGGCGTGCTTCCTGTGCGCGGCGGCTTGTCCTTCGAACTGCATCTATATCGAGGCGGCTGAGAACACCGAGACGGTGCGGATCTCTAGCGCCGAACGGTATGCGAAGGTCTACAACATCGACTACAACCGGTGCATCTTCTGCGGATATTGTGTCGAAGCTTGCCCTACCGATGCGATTACGCATGGGCACGGATTTGAGCTTGCTTCGTTGAACGCGATCAACTTGGTGATGCGCAAGGAAGACCTTCTGGTTCAGGTGCAAGGGCTTCCGGACGCAGTGACATCCAAGAAGGATGTTGCGGCGAGCCTGGCGTAAACGAAAGGTACGAGTTGTTGAGAGTAGTGGATCCCATATCTCAAAATCGAGATGTGGGGCACCCCGGACAGCAGATTCCCTTCGGGAATGACAAACAAATCAGACAAACAAGTTAGAGAACGGAGCCGGGACGGCGCTGCTCGACCATGGACTGGTTGCAGGTGCATTTTTTGTCGCGCTTTGCATCCGGTTCGTCTCGGACCAGAAGTGTTTTGCCGCAGGATACGCAGGTGAGGATCGTCATCGTCATGCAGCGGTTATAGTAGTCGGCGGTGGTGTGGCGCAGTAGCACTTTCGCAGCATGATGCGGATTGAGCCTTGGCCGATTGTGCGGGTTGGTGCTACGTGGCGGTAGGTCGGTCTCTATGGCGGCGAAGGGCGTCGAGGTGGATGACGAGAGCGATGAGGCCGCCGGCAGTGGTGCAGAGGACGCGGCGGTGGGCGATCACCGGGCCGGGGATCGTGTTCAGCGAGAGCAGGAAGACAATGTACGAGGTCAGGAAGATGGAAAAGAGGCCGTAATTGACGGCGTTGGTGGCGAAGGCAAGAAAGGCGAAGAGTGTCGCCAGAACGGCCAGAACCAGCGGGTCGGTGTGGATGTGCGCCAGGGCGAAGGTGCAGAGGCCCGCTCCGGTGACAGTTCCGGCGATACGCAGGAGGGCGCGGTTGAAGGTTTCGAAGAAGGCGGGTTTCTGGACGAGCAGGGCGGTCATCGGGATCCAATAGCCGGACTGGATGCCCAGGCGGCGGTAGGCTTCGGCAGCGATGACGACGGTGAGGGTGAGGCGGAGAGCGTAGGTGAAGCCGGCGGTTTGGGAGAGGCGCGGGAGTGAGAGCGGGATCTCGCGAAGGTGCTTCAGTAAACGGCGGCGGGGTTCAGATTCAGAGTGGAAGAGCAGGTCCGTGGTGTCGTGGAGTGGGCCGCCGATGGTGATGTGATGGAGTTCCAGGAGGCCAGATTTAAGCTCGGGGAAGAGGCGGAGGAAAGCGGTGGTGATGAGGGTCTGGAGCGTGGCGCCGGCGAGAATGAGGAGGGCGCGGGTGAAGGCGGCTCGGGGCCAGCAGGGAAGGCAGAGGTGACAAAGAGAGTGACGGCGGCCTGCTGGCCGACCCAGGCGACTCCAGCGGCACGGGCGGTGAGCAGGCCGTAGATAAAGCTCCAGATGGCGGAGGCAAGGAGGAGCGAATAGCCGTTATGGCCGACGGTCATGCCGACGAGGGTGGAGAGGAACATGGCGAAGGCGGCGAAGATCATCGGGGCGATGCGGGAGTCTGCGATGCGCTGGTTGACGCCGAAGGCCACGGTCATGGCTCCTCCGCCAGCGATGAGTCCGGCTGATGGATGGCCGACGAGGACGCCGACGACCAGGCAGAGCGCAATTGAGATTGCGCCGATGGCGGGAAGCTCGAAGGAGAGCTGCTTCCAATTAAAGGTGTACAGGTCGGCGAAGTAGGGGTGCGGGGGATTGGGCGTGGGATCGAAGATGGCGGGTGGATTTCCTGTGGTGGCCACTCTCCTATGATGCTGTACTCGTTACAAGGCAAGCTCGATCCGAGGCGTGAGTGGATTCCACACAGCAAGGATGGTAAAGTTAGGCAGTGCCGGGTCCTACGCGACGTAATCCCGCCAACCCCGCCAGGTCCGGAAGGAAGCAACGGTAACGGGTAATTACGGGCGCAGTAGGTCACCCGGTGCTAACAACTCCCAGTGACAATTTGAGTTCTATCGGCGGTGGTTGCGGCGGTGCGTTTGTTGTCCGCCGTGGAACAGGCAACAGCAAAGAGTGAAGCGAATTCTTAGCCTGCGGCGAAGGATGATAAGAGTTCAAAGCGGGAAGAGAGAAACTGTATTTCAGGCGAGGGAACTTATCATTTCACCCATGGTGAAGGACAGACGCGATAGACGGCGCACCCGGGCGGCGGAGATAGACCAAGTCTGGATTGAGTTTGGTTGTGGCCTGAGGATTGTTACGGTGACGGAAACAAACGTTCTGAACGGCACAGACTCGTTTTGGGATACTTTTGTATTCTGGTTCTAGATCGTTGGTTGAGGTGAGGGATTGAGTCTGACGTTGAAGCCGCGTGAGCAGGCGCGGATACAGGTAGCTGCAAAGATAACTTCTGTTGGGATGTATGTTCCGCCTCGGTTGTTGACCAACGCAGACCTCGAGAAGATGGTAACGACGAACGACGAGTGGATCGTCGAACGGACGGGAATCAAGCAGCGGCATCTTGTCGACCCGGGAGTGGCGACGAGCGACCTGGCGGTGTGTGCGGCGAAGGACTGCCTGCAGAAGCGCGGGATCGAGGCAAGTGAGCTGGATGCGATCCTGGTGGCTACCGTGACTCCCGATATGTTCTTTCCGGCGACGGCTTGCCTCGTGCAGGAAAAGATTGGAGCAACGGGAGCATGGGGATTTGACTTATCTGCGGCCTGTTCAGGGTTTCTGTACGGGCTGCAGATGGGCGCGAAGTTGATTGAATCGGGTGCGCACAAGAAGGTAATGGTGATCGGCGCGGATGTGATGAGCTCCATTCTCGACTATTCAGACCGGTCGACCTGCATTCTGTTCGGCGATGGCGCGGGGGCGGTTCTGCTCGAGGCGGCGGATGCGGATGAGGTTGGGATGGTCGATTTCATCCATGAGATCGATGGCAGTGGGGCGAAATCGCTCTACATGCCGGGAGGCGGGAGCGCGCACCCTTCAACAGCAGAGACAGTGGCGGCGAAGATGCACTTCGTGCACCAGGAAGGTGGCGCTGTCTTCAAGGTAGCGGTGCGGAAGATGGCAGAGTTGAGTGAGACGCTGCTGACGCGGAATGGGCTGACGGCGTCGGATGTCGACTTGTTTATTCCGCACCAGGCGAACAGGCGGATCATTCTGGCAACCGCCGAGCGGCTGGGAATGCCGGAAGAGAAGATCATTATCAACATTGGCGAGTATGGGAATACGACGGCGGGGACCATCCCGCTGGCGATGCATACTGCGCTCGAGCAGGGAAGATTGAAAAAGGGAATGACAGTTTTGCTGGCTGCGTTCGGCGGCGGCTATACGATCGGCGCGACGCTGTTGCGGTGGGAGTAGAGGCAGGGAGCAAACTAAGAAAAATACGGGAACTTACTTTTCGTGTTGCGTACTATCTGCTAGATATATATCGTGCAGATATGAACGTCAGGCAGAAGACAAGTCAAGGTGGCTTGTCGACGAGTGAGCGGGCTTTGCTGGGTCTGCTCAGCTTCGGGCCGAGGTCGGGCTATGACCTGCGGCAGTTGATTCCGCAATCAATTGGGCACTTCTGGAGCGAGAGCTATGGGCAGATCTATCCGTCCCTGAAGCGCATGGCGACTGACAAGCTGCTGGAGAAGAAGACTGAGCGTGGCAAGGGCCGGCCGGACCGGCATGTGTACTCGTTGACCGGGAGCGGACGAGAGGAGCTTCGGGCATGGCTGACCGCACCAGTCGAGTTGCGGAACGTGGCGCGCAACGAGTTGCTGCTGAAGGTTTTTTTTGGAGCGCAGGTTGCACGAGCGGTGCTGCGAACTCATATCGAGACCTTGCGAAGCGAGGCGGAGCTGGAACGGGCTGAGCATGCGAGCATCGCGAGGAGTCTGAAAAAGGATTACCCAAACAACTCTCAACTTCCGTATTGGCTAATGACCGTGAATATGGGAAGGCACGAGGTGAACGCGAGGGTTGCGTGGTGCCGCGAGACGCTGCAGGAGCTGGACGACTTAGAACTGAGACAGGGAGGAAGCGATGACGCATGATCCGTTGTGGATGAAGGTGTTTCTCGGGGTCCATATCACTGCCGGTTTTGCTTCGTTTCTGCTGGCTCCGGTGGCACTGGCCACGGCGAAGGGTGGCAAGGCGCACAAACTTTGGGGAATGGTCTACCTGTGGGCAATGGGAGTTGTGGCGGCTACGGCGCTGCCGATGTCTCTCTATCGGCCGGTGCTGTTCCTGGCGCTGGTGGCGGTGTTCAGTTTCTATGCGGCGTTTTCGGGATATCGTGTGACGAAGTTGAAGGCGCTGGCCAAGGGCGGGAGCGCTCAGGCGATTGACTGGATTGCGGGTGGGATTACTTTCTTCTCGAGCGCGGCGCTTGCAGGACTGGGAGCATTCAAGTCCGCGGCGGTACAGAACATGGGGATCGTGGCGGTAGTGTTCGGGATACTGGGAATGCGGCTGGCTGTTGTCCAGGTGGTGAGCTTTGTTCGGAGGCCGAAGGAAAAGATGTTCTGGTGGTATTCGCACCTGGGGAACATGATTGGCAGCTACATTGCGGCCTGGACGGCGTTCTCGGTGGTGACGCTGCCGATCTACTTCGGAAACAACCTCCTGTTCTGGCTGTGGCCGACGGCGCTTGGAGTGCCGGCGATTGTTCTGACGACGATCTACTATAAGCGAAAGTTCGCGCCGAAGCAGCGGGTGATTGCGGCGTAGACGATGGCCAGGAATGGACGGTTGAGAAGGCAGCGTTGTAGGATCGGCCATGTCTCTAAAGCCTGAAAAGTACGCACGGAACAGGCCGGTAAACCTGAAGGTGATGGCAGAGTACCTGGATCTTTCGCCGGCGACGGTGTCGATCGTGCTGAATAATGCTCCGGGGGCGAAGTCGATTGCGCCGGCGACGCGGGAGCGGGTGCTGGCCGCGGCGAAAAAACTCGACTACAGGCCAAATACGATTGCGCGGTCTCTGCGGATGCGCCAGACCTTCACGATCGGCGTGATCGTTCCGGAGTTGAGCGAAGGCTACTTCACCATGGTGATGAATGGCGTCGAGCAGACGCTTATGGAGGCGGGCTATATCTACATGGTTCTGTGCCACCAGGGACGGGCCGACCTGATCGATGAGTACCCACGGCTGCTGATCAAGCGCGCAGTAGACGGATTCATCTTCGTCAATACGACTTTGAACGAGCCGGTGAACCAGCCGGTGGTGTCGATCTCCGGGCACACGGAAATCAAAGGCGTAAGCAACATCCAGCTCGATCACGATCGATCGGCGATGCTGGCGCTGAGGCACCTGCGGGACCTGGGGCACAGGCGAATTGTATTTATGAAAGGTCAGAGCCAGATCAGCGATTCAGAGCCGCGCTGGCAAGCCATTGTGAAGGCCGCGAGCGTGCTGGATGTGCCAATCCTCCCGGAGCTCTGTATCTCTCTCACGACGAACTCGTGGTCTCCGGAGCTCGGCTGTGACGTAGTGCGGGACTTGTTGACGCGGACGAGAGAGTTTACAGCGATTTTTTGTTTCAACGACATCTCGGCGATAGGTGCCATCCGGGCGCTGGCCGACGCGGAGCTTTCGTGTCCGGGAGATGTGTCCGTAGTGGGGTTTGACGATATTGCGAGCGCGATCTATCAAACGCCGAGCTTGACGACGGTTCGTCAGCCGCTGCATCGGATGGGGGAAGCGGCGGCGCAGCAGCTGCTGAAGCGCATCCAAAGTCCAGCGGCGCCTTACGCGGAAGTGGTGACATTCGAGCCGGAGTTGATGGTGAGAGAGTCGACAGGAGCGGCACGGGTCGGGGTCGCGGCGGGAGATGCTTTGGGCAACACCAAGGCGCAACCGCAGAGCCCTCGACACCGCAAGTCACGGTGAGGCTTTGATTTGCTTCGCTCAGGAGGACACCCTTCCCGCTGTCGCGGTGAGTGCGGTTACAGGACAAGTGCCTGAAGCAGATTCCTTCCAGAAGGAGAAACAAGTGCGAGGACATCCGACGCATTTTCTTAGTCGGTGGGGTTCGGCGGGAACTTCTGGTAGGTGAGGCGGACGCCGCGGTCGAAGTAATTGTCGGCGCGGATGGCTGTGGGAGCTTCGAAGCCAACTGCACCGCCGGCGGTGGCGAAGTCGTCCTGGTCGACACCGTCGCCTGAGACGCCGAGGCCGCCCACGAGTTTGCCATTGAGGTAGAGCGGGACACTCCCGGGAAAGAAGACGATGCCGTTCTGGTTGGCATTCTTCGGTTGCGAGCCGTCGGTGCAGGGGTTTGCAACGTCGTTGAGGAAGAGCGGATAGAACGGGCCGGGCGGAGTGCCATCTATGCCTTCGGGGTAGAGGGGCTGCGCGGCAAAGTCCAAAGTTCGATTTGTGATGGCTGTACCGGCGGGCGGGCCGCCGGGGAGATCGGCTGGATTAGGTGTGTTGCTGAAGTAGATGACGTTGCGAGACTTCGCGACGGCTACATCGACGCTGAAGAGGGTGGCGTCGGGCATGCGGTAGAGAGCGAGGAGCGACCCGTCGAGGTCCGCGACGGCGATCACGAAACGCGCACGGGCACCGACAGGGAGGCGGATGGCGGCGCGGGTCAGGTTGCCGGTCGCCACGGCGTTGGCGACGATGCCCTGGACCTGTGACTGGGTAAGTCCGCCAAGGCTGCTTCCGTGTTCGGCGATGAGGTCGCCTTCAGGCGCTGCGCCAGAGCTGCCGAATGGGCCGAAGGTAAAGGCACCGATTGCGGCGCCCGAGGAGTAGCCGGCAGGCAGGGTGGTCTGCTCGACAAAGGGTAGCGTGATTCCATTGACGACCACCGCTCCCGGCGGAGGCACGGTGGGAGCGAAGCCATTCAGGAGGGTTGCGGCGACTGCAGCCCATTCGACGACTGCGGGGTAGTTGGCGAGTGTGGGATCGGCGACGACCCCGATGCCTCCGGCAACACGATTGTTTTTGAAGATGGGGACGCCGCCGGGATTGACGGCATTCGGGTCGGAGTCAAGGAGATCGGCCTTACCGGTGAGAATGCCGAGACCCGGGGCACTGCTGTGGAGCAGGGTAGAGGCTGGGAGGCTTTGGCCGGGAAGATACGTGGTGTTGAAGCCGCAGCCGCGATTGGTGTTTTCGATGCCGTAGAGCGGGGCAGACTCGGTGTTCCTGATGCCGGGTGGGAAGTGAATCCCGCTAATGAAGCGGACGGTGCGGGAGCCGATAGGGGCCTGGTCGTTGGAAAAGAAGGCGGCGGTACGAGCGAGGGCGGCGGCGACTTCGTCCGCAGGGTAGGTCTGGCCGAAGTTGCCGAGCGTGGTGGCGGGCGCGCCGGAGTTCGAAAACACAGCGAGGATGGTACCGCGGCGGTCGCTGATGGCGATGGTGAGCGGCACGTTGATGGCGGCGGCAGCAGCGTAGACGATGGAGTTGATGTCGGCGGGGGTGAGGAGATTGCTGTCAGGATCAGGCGTCGTGGGGGGTATAGCGTTGGGGCTGAGGGCGCTACCGCAGGACAGAGTGGCGGCGAGAAGCGCAAGACAGCCGAGATCAAGGAAGGAGAGCAGCCTTCGGAATGTGGAGCGATTTGAGGCGTGCCGGGGTGGAAACGAACTGGGCAAAGAGGGACTCCGCTGGGTCGCACACAGGTTAGCCCATCACTCGCCGGATGGGTAGGGTTTTTCTATGGCCGAGGCGGCGGGAAGAGGGGTGGGAGCGTGTCGCGCACGCTGCGCGGAGATCGGAGATTTATTCAGGAGTGACACACACGTAGCGGGAGTGTATGTGTCAGGCCTCGTCCTGCTCACGAAGTTTGGCAACTACGGCGAAGTCTTCTAGGGTGGTGGTGTCGCCCTTGACTTCGCCGGTGGTGGCAAGTTCGCGGAGAAGACGGCGCATGATCTTGCCGCTGCGGGTTTTAGGCAGCGCGTCGGTAAAGCGGAGGTCGTCGGGGCGGGCGAGCGCTCCGATCTCCTTGGCGACCCACTGACGGAGTTCCTGACGCAATGCTTCGCTTGGCGCCTGGCCGTGTTCGAGGGTGACGAACGCGGCGATGGCCTGACCCTTCATCTCGTCAGGACGCCCGACGACGGCGGCTTCGGCGACCTTCGCGTGGGCCACGAGGGCGGACTCTATCTCCATGGTGCCGAGCCGGTGGCCGCTGACGTTGATGACGTCGTCGACGCGGCCCATGAGCCAGAAGCAGCCGTCGGCATCGCGGCGTGCGCCGTCCCCGGTAAAGTAGCTGCCGGGGATCTCGGAGAAGTAGGACTGCTGGTAGCGGGCTGCATCGCCATAGATGGTGCGGGCAATGGAAGGCCACGGCTGGCGGACGACGAGCAGGCCGCCCTGGCCGTCAGGGACGGGATTGCCCCCTTTGGTGACGACTTCGGGGACGATGCCGAAGAAGGGGCGCGTCGCCGAGCCGGGTTTGGTCGCGACGGCGCCTGGGATGGGAGCGATGATGATGGCGCCGGTCTCGGTCTGCCAGTAGGTGTCCACGATCGGGCAGCGCTCTTTGCCGATCTCGCGGAAGTACCACATCCAGGCTTCAGGATTGATCGGCTCGCCGACGGTTCCGAGAAGGCGCAGCGAGGCGAGGGAGTATCTTCTCGACCCACTGGTTGCCCCACTTGATAAAGGCGCGGATCGCCGTGGGTGCGGTGTAGAAGACCGTGACCTTGTGGTCATCGACGATCTTCCAGAAGCGATCGTTGGCCGGGAAGTTTGGAGCGCCTTCATACATCAGGACGGTGACGCCGTTCTGCATGGGGCCGTAGACGACGTAGGAGTGGCCGGTGACCCAGCCGATGTCGGCGGTGCACCAGTACACGTCGTCAGGGCGCAGGTCGAAGACGTATTTACTGGTGAGGTACGTGCCGACCGAGTAGCCGCCAGTGGTGTGAACGAGGCCCTTGGGTTTGCCCGTGGTTCCGGAGGTGTAGAGGATGTAGAGCGGGTCTTCGGCGTCCATCCACTCGCACGGGCAATCGGGAGCGGCGGTTGCCATGGCTTTATGCCACCAGATGTCTCGCTCCGGCTGCATCGTGATTGGCGACCCGGTGCGCTGGTAGACAACGACGGTTTTGATGCTGGGGCAATCTGCGAGCGCTTCGTCGGCGATAGCTTTGAGCTTTACTTCGGAGCCGCGACGGTGGCTGCCATCCTGGGTAATGAGGGCGACACAGGCGGAATCGTTGATGCGGTCGACGAGCGCGTGGGCGGCGAAGCCTCCGAAGATAACGGAGTGGACGGCGCCGATGCGGGCGCAGGCGAGGAGAGCGATGGCGAGCTCGGGGGCCATGCCCATATAGATGGCTACCCGGTCGCCCTTTTTTACGCCTTCGGACTTGAGAACGTTGGCGAAGAGTTGCACTTGCTGGTGGAGCTCGGCATAGGTAATTTTGCGGACTTCGCCGGGTTCACCCTCCCAGAGAATGGCGACTCTTTCCGGGGCGCTAAGGGCGTGGACGTCGACGCAGTTGTGGCAGAGGTTGAGCTTGCCACCGACGAACCATTTGGCATCGGGGAAGGTGCCTTCGAGAACCTTTGACCACGGGGCAAACCATTCAAGGCTGGAAGCGGCATCAGCCCAGAAGGCTTCGGGATCTTCAACGCTCCTTTTGTAGAGGGCCTCGTACTCTTCGAGGCTGCTGATATGTGCTTTCGCGGCGAACTCGGTCGGCGGCGGAAAAACGCGGTTTTCGCGGAGCGTGGAGCTAAGATTTTCGTGTGGCTGAACGGGCTGCAGGACGGACAAAGTAACCTCGCGGAAAGTTCAATGGTCACAGAAAAGGTACGCTACCGTTTGCGTGTCGGGCAAACATGCTTCAAGTAGCCGCGCCAGGAGATGAATGGAGCGTGTATTGTCGTATTCGCATCGAAGCAATATGCCGCTTTCGCGGTGTCAATAGCGGTGTCAGCGGACTGAAGATCTGCGACGAGAATTTATTTGTCCGAGGGTACTCGAAATGGCTTTGGGGTTTCTTGATCGTGATCGTTCCGTTGCGCCTGCAGGTTACAGCCGGTGGCTCGTTCCGCCTGCGGCCCTGGCAATCCATCTTTCCATTGGACAGGTTTACTCGTTTTCCGTGTTCAAGAATCCGCTGCTTGCTTTGCACGGGGCCGACGGCGCAGCGTGGAACCTGAAAGAGATTGGATATATCTTTTCGATCGCAATCGCCTTCCTGGGAATCTCGGCGGCGCTCTTCGGGGCGTGGCTGGAGAAAGCCGGGCCAAGGCGCGCGATGTTCTATGCGGCGGTGTGCTTCGGAGCGGGATTCGCCATCGCGTCGGCCGGGGCGACGACACATTCCCTGGCCCTGATCTATCTTGGCTATGGCGTTGTGGGCGGGATCGGGTTGGGGCTGGGCTATATTTCGCCGGTGTCGACGCTCATCAAATGGTTCCCCGACCGGCCGGGTCTGGCAACCGGCATGGCAATCATGGGATTCGGTGGCGGCGCGATGATCGGCGGACCACTGGCGAGCCAGTTGATGGCGCACTTCAAGGCGGCCGGGCAGCCCTCGATTCCTTATACGTTTTTGACGATGGGCGCGATCTACTTCGTCTTCATGATGTTCGGCGTGTTCACGATTCGCGTTCCGGCGAAGGACTGGAAGCCCGAAGGCTGGACAGCACCGGTGCGGCAGTCGGCACTGATTTCGACGCATAACGTGGATGTGGAACATGCCTGGAAGACGCCGCAGTTTTTCCTGCTCTGGGTGATCCTGTTCACGAATGTCACGGCGGGAATCGGGATTCTCGAGCAGGCTTCGCCGATGATCCAGGACCTGTTCAAGGGCGTGATTACGCCGACTGCCGCGGTAGGCTTTGTCGGGTTGCTGAGCATCTTCAACATGGCGGGACGGTTTATCTGGGCGTCATGCTCGGACATCCTGGGACGGAAGGTGACGTACTTTGTCTTCTTCACATTGGGTTCGGTGCTGTACTTCTTTCTTCCTTTGACGCGGGGAGACCATCTTAACTCGGTGTCGCTGTTTGTGATCGTGGCGGCAGTTTTGATTTCGATGTACGGCGGCGGTTTCGCCACGATTCCTGCGTACCTGAAGGATCTATTCGGCGGGTATAACGTTTCGGCGATCCATGGCAGGCTGCTCACGGCATGGTCTACCGCGGGCATCGTCGGGCCGCTTATCGTAAATGGCATTCTGGACCACTATGTGGCGAACAAGCTGCCGAAACAGGATGCATACCCGCTGATCCTGCATATCATGAGCGGACTGCTTGTCGTCGGATTTGTGGCGAACTTCTTTGTGAAGCCGGTCAATGAGAAGTACTGGATGAAGGAGCAGAACCTTGCGCCGGTCGGCGGCGGGCACTGAAACGCAGTTCCTGCAGACGATAGCCTCAGAGGATTACAGGACAAGACAGGTGAGGGAGTAATGGCAGAGATGGTGAGTGGAAAGAAGTCGTCGCCGATATTGATTGCCGCGGCATGGACACTGGTTGTGCTGCCGACCCTGTGGGGATTGAACTACACCGTGCAGAATGCGATGAAGATCTTCGCGAAGCCGACTACGTCGGCCAGCGCACCGTCGGCGACCACGTCCAAGTAGCTATTGCAGCAGCGCGATCGCCGCATCCGACATTGCGGTGACGCCCATGCGAAGCGTTGGCTCGGGCGACGGAGCGAAGAGCGGCGAATGGGGCGAGGGAAGTGGATTGCCGGAAGCGATGCTCGCTGCGACCACCTTCGGGTCGTAGGCTCCGAGCCAGAAGATGACGGCGGGAATCTTGTGTCCGAGGCTGAAGATTCCGAAATCTTCGCTGCCCATGATGGGATCGTCAGGGACTACGTTTTCCTTGCCGAACTTCTCCACGAAAAGATTTGTGATCCGGGCGGCGAGTGCTGGATCGTTGTACATCGAAGGCGTCGACTCGTCGTCGCGGACAGTCACAACGGGCATCTTGTCCTCCGGCATGCCACCGGCGATAGCAACTCCCAGCGCCGTACGTTTTACGCCGTCGATGATCTGCTGACGGACCTTCTCGTCGAAGGCGCGCGTCGTCAGTTCCATCTTCACTTCCTCAGAGATGATGTTGCGCTTGGTGCCGCCATGGATGTCGCCGACGGTGATGACGGCGGGATCCTGCGGCGAGATGGACCGGCTGACGACGGTCTGCAGATCCACGATGAACTCGGCTGCCATCACGATTGGATCTTTGCCTGATTGCGGCTTTGCCCCGTGTGTGCCGATCCCTTTCATCACAACGTCGATCGATGTGGAGCTGGCCAGTGCGTAGCCGGGAACGACTGACACCTTTCCAGCAGGCAGATTGGAGTCATGCAGCGCGATCGCCATGTCGGGCGTGCCGAAGCGTTCGTAGAGGTGATCGGCAAGCATCGCCTTTGCGCCATCGATGGTCTCTTCGCTTGGCTGGCCGACCAGCATCAGCGTTCCGTGCCACTTCGCTTTCTCGGCTGCCATGACGCGGGCCACGCCGATCATGGTGGTGATGTGGATGTCATGACCGCAGGCGTGCATGACGCCGACATCCTGCCCGGCAGCATTTTTCGAGTGGACGGTGCTGGCGTAAGCGAGGCCGGTTTTTTCGATGACAGGTAGGGCGTCCATGTCGGCACGGACGAGCAGCGTCGGGCCCTCGCCGTTCTTCAGAATACCGACGAGGCCGAAGGCTTGCGAGCCGTCGGGATACTTGCCGATATGCTCAGTCACCTCGTAGCCAGACTTGCGGAGTTCTGCGGCGAGCAGGGCAGACGTCCTGTCTTCATGGTGGGAGAGCTCAGGCGCGGCGTGAATGGCTTTGTAGGTTGCAAGAAGACCCGGCAACTGCTGATCGACAAGCCCGGGAGTGTCTTGAGCCGCGGCGACTGCGATGCAAGGATACGAACCAAGAAAGAAAGCAAACATGGAAGAGACCGGGACGGCGCGAATGGCCCTGACGAGTGCCGCAACTTGTGGGTACAAAGGGGCCTCTACAGAAGGTGAGTTCCTTTACTGTATCGCGATAGACTTCAGACAGCATGACAACGATGTGGTCGGCGATGATCGGCGTGTTCCTGGGATTTGTCTTCGGCGTTGGGTGTGCGCTGGCGGTGATGTACTCGATCTATGCGGGTGGGTACAGGGCGGCGGTGCGGGACGGCCAGTTGCCGGTTGTTCCCGAACGATACCGAAAGGCGCTCACCAAACTCAGGAGCTAATCCAAGACCGGAGATGAACCGAAACAGCGGGCGGCCCCGTCAGACTTAGCACCATGAGTGAGTGCGAAAAGTGAGTTGACGGTCTGGATACCACTTGCAGCCGGTGAAGGTGTTCCGGCGGTACGTGAATCGGGTCGATCTCCCTGTGGATTGCATCCTATAAGACTGCAACGAAAGTGCAACCGGTACCCGCCAAAGTGCAAGTGCGCTCTGAGACCGGATGCCTCAAGCTATCAGTATCAGTTACGAAAGTGTAGTCTGGAAGCATGGCAATAGACTCTCCGCGAGCTACGACTTTAGGGGATGTTGCGCCAGAAGATCAAGCAAGAGGATGAAGGCACGCTGAGCGGCACCGATAAGCAAGAGGCAGAGCACTCGCATCGACCGCTATCCGCCGGATGACTGAACACGAACCCGGGCAGCATATCGGGCAGGAAGAAGTCTGGGCCATGAAGGTTGAGTCCCGACGAGACAGTCATCCGAATCCGTCCACCCCGTCTACCGGTCTCTGAACGGAGACTGTACAAAGGGTCCATTGACTATGGCTATGCCAAACCACTCCGAAGCCGCACCCGTCATGAATATAGAGCCGACACACCAGACCAGCTACCAGTTCAAGGACTTTGGTGTCCTGAATACAGGTAAGCAGAGCAAGGCGTCGACCGCTACTTCGGTGGTGGTGAACGTCGCGCTGATCGGGCTGGTGCTGTTTCTAGGAACCATGGCGAAGAAGACGCTTGATGAGCAGAAGCGCGTCACGATGCTTACCATGCCGGTGGTGATCACGCCCGTTGAACCACTGCCGCCCAGGGTCATTCCACGGCCTCTGCCCGTGCCGGTAGTGAAGGTGGATCCGCCCAGGATCAAAGTTCCTGAAGCAAAGCCAGTTGAAGTTCCAAGGCCTGCTGAAGTGAAGATGACGCAGCCTGCTCCGATTGTGAAGCCTGCTCCTCCGTTGAAGGTAGTCGCCCCGGCTGCTCCGCAGGTCGTCAACCTGGCACATCCGGTCGCGGCTTCTGTGGTCAACAGCTCGCCGCATCCGGTCGCTGTGGCTCTCGGGTCGGCGAACAACCCGATTGCGCCTTCCAATCGGCCGGCAACTGCTTCCGTAAACCTCGGGCAGCGTGGGTTGCCGGGAATGCCTTCGACGAATACCGGCGGCGGCCCTGCTGCAACACAGGTGAACCTTGGCTCCGGGAATTCGGGTGGACAGCAGCTTGCAGGCAATGGTGCTCGTCCGGTACAGGGTGTGAAGCTTGGCGTCGCCGGCGGCACAGGACCGTCGAACTCGACCGGGCGCACTGCCGGACAGGTAAACCTCGGACAGGTGCAACAGGTATCGCTGCCAAAGCCCGCCGCGCAGGCAGCCGCAGGTGTGGCACAGAATACGCCCAAGGTGCTCTGGAAGCCCAAGCCGTCTTACACGGCTGAGGCAACCGCGCTGCACATCAATGGCGTGGTGCAGGTCCGAATCCGAGTATCGGCCTCCGGGTCGGTGACAGTGTTGGCAGTGACTCGTCCATTAGGGCATGGGCTCGATCAGTCAGCGGAACGCGCAGCGGAGTCCATGCGCTTCCAGCCGGCGGTCGATGCGAATGGCCGTCCCGTGGATTGGGAAGGAAATGTTACGGTGACGTTCCAGACTGAATCGAACGGCTAACTTCAATCACGAAACGCCCCAAGGCGCGAGATCAATTCAATCCTCGGAGTGCGTCTGCAACAGGAGCTAAGGACTTATGATCTTCCGGAAACATCTTCTCGCGGTAACGATGTCGGCACTGGTTGTCTCTTTCTCACTTCCGGCAAACGCGGGAATCCTGGGTGGCAAAAAGAAAAAGGATGAAGCTCCGGCGCGTAAGCTGACCGCGGCACAGAATGCGCTGATCGATAAAGCCGTAATCCGCGAGCGCGAGACGGTCAAGATCATCAAGGAGCGAACGCCGCTCGTCGAGACCTACATCCAGAACATGCGTCCCGCGCCAGGTGTGGTGCAGGAGCCGGAGTCGGATGAGCAGCACCTGACCCGCGTCGACTTCGGCAAGCACATCAACGACGATGGCTACGCGCGTAATGATGTGAAGGCGAAGCAGGACCACAAGATCGGCAGCATCTTCAAGCACTCGCTGGGGTTTGCTTCGGGTCTTGGGGACAGCCTTCACCTGCAGTTCAACGAGGCGGGCTTCGTTCGAATGCTGGTCATGGATGATTCTTCCTTCGACCGGCAGACGTATAACTTCGGCTATGTCCGGAATGAGTTTCTGGGATCGGTTCCGACGGCTGTGTTTGATGTGACGCCGATTGCCGAGAAGAGCATTATCCCGGGAAACAACAAGCTCGCAGGCAAGTTCATTGGGCGCATCTGGGTTGAGACGCATAACGGAAACGTGGTGCGGTTCGATGGCAACGTCTCCGGTACAGAGAAGGATTACAAGGAGTACTACCACTTCGATAGCTGGCGGACGAATGTGCAGCCGGACCTGTGGCTGCCGAACTCGATCTACGTCGAAGAGACAGATTCGAAGAGCCCGACCAAGACGCTTCAGTTCAAGGCAATCAATCATGTCTGGGGCTACGTGCTGAAGGTCCCGGCGAAGGAAGCCGAGAACACTTCCGTTGAGGTGGAAGGCGCGACGGACGTAAGCAACGATGCCCAGGATGTGAGTCCGTTGGGAGCGCAGCGTGCCTGGGTACAGCAGGCAGAAGACAACGTGATCGAGCGGCTTGTTTGAGGCTGGTCTTCTGGATGCGCCGGGCAGCGAGTTCGATAAGACGCTGGAGGCCCTTGCCAGCAACATTCTCGCTTACAACAACATCACGGTCTCGCGGCCCATCCGGGTGCGGACGATGATGACGGAACCGCTGGAATCGCTGGCGGTAGGCAACACGATCATCCTGTCGAAAGGCTTGATCGACACTACCGGCATCGTGACGCAGGATGGAGCACAGCAGGCGGGCGACTTGAACGCTGTGCTGGCATTCCAGGTGGCGCATGTCATTCTCGGCCACCGGTTGGATACGAAGTATGCGTTTAATGACCGGCTGATCTTCCCCGATACCGTCTCGTTCAAGAAGATTCCAATGCACCATACCGATGCGGACAACGAAGCCGCCGCGAAGAAGGCGATGGAGTTGCTGAACGCGAAGGAGCTGGTCGACAGCCAGCCTTATTTTGCGCTTTATCTTGAGCAGCTGAAGACACGGTCAAAGGCGCTGAAGGCCTTGAACGAGCCAATGATCGGCGATGGCTTGATGAAGCCGGGTACGGATGGGGTGTTCTGGATGCAGGCGATTGTTGCGAAGGGCGAGAAGCTGGAGATGAACAACCTGAAGCAGCAGCCGGCGATGCCCCTCTCGAGCTTCCTGCGATTCGATCCCTGGACCGACAAGCTGATCCCGATGCACTCGGCGTTTGAGCCGATCCTGAGCGCCGCAGACAAGATGCCCTTTGAAGTGGAACCGGTTTATCTGAAGCTGGGTTACTACAAGGCGCCGGCGACACCGGCGGAAGTTCCGCCTCCGGCGGGTGCTCCGGCCGCTGCCGCTCCCGTCACAAGCCCTTCGGCGGATGCTACGCCGGCCTCCGCTGTGCCTCCGGCACAGTAGCTCAGGAGCCGCCGTGTTTGTCTTCGTGAGGCTTCTGAATCCCGTCCCATAATGCACGCACTCGAAAGCGCAATCAGCAATAAGGCGATACAGAGGCAAGGCTCAGTTGTCCCGCTCCAGGAGATAGGAATGTTGAAGAAAAAGCTTTTGCTTCTCTCGCTTGCTTTCGGTCTTTCTCTCGCGGCGGGGGCGCAGAAACTTCCCACCGCCAGCCGGTCACTGGACATTCAGGCAGGCGGGAGCTTCGTCTACGGGCACTCGGATTATGGAACGACGCTGAAGGGGTACGGCGGCTATGGCACGATCGATTTCAGGCCGCACCTCGGCGTCATGCTGGACTTCCACCAGGCGAATGGGTCGAACAAGATCTACGAACGCACATACGAAGTTGGCGTGCGCTATGTCAGGCACTACGGGCGGTTCGATCCGTACGCGAAGATCATGTATGGGCGTGGCGTATTCAACTTCCCTCCGCCGTCATTCGAACCGAACGGCCCCTCCACGGGCAACTTGGCATTCAACCTCGGCGCAATCGGAGGTGGCGTTGATTACAAGCTGCGACGGTCCATCAATATTCGCGGAGATTATGAGTACCAGGTGTGGAAGAGCGGGCAGGGGCTCGTAAATGGATTATCTCCGTGGCTTGCCAGTGTCGGCGTCGCATACCACTTCCACTAAGCCATTTCGCCCTTAGTGGCCGACGGCTTCGTTGGGGAAGAGGCGGATGTCTTCGACCCCGCGGTAGCGTTCTGCGTAGTCCATGCCGTAGCCGATGACGAATTGGTTGGGGATGCTGAAGGCAACGTAGTCGGCTTCGATGGGTACGAGGCGGCGCTCGGGTTTGTCGAGACAGGTGGCAATCTTCAGCGAGGCGGGTTTGTGCTGAAGCATCAGGTCGCGAAGAAATGTCAGCGTTAGCCCGGTGTCAAGGATGTCTTCGACCAGGATGACGTGCTTGCCCTCAATGGGATTGTCGATGTCCTTGATCATCTTGACCGCGCCCGAGGAGACACGCGCTCGACCGTAGCTGGAGACGGCTACGAAGTCGAAGGTGTTGTCGACCTCGATGGCGCGGGCGAGGTCGGCAAGGAAGATCGCCGCGCCCTTCAGCACACCAATGAGGACGATGGAGTGACCGGCGTATTCGGCGGAGATCTGTTTCCCGATCGCGGTTACGCGTTCAGCAATCTGCTCCTTCGTGATCAGGACTTCCATAGTCGAGGAGGGAGGAAAGGATTGTTCCGCGGCGGTCTTGATGGTGGGCGCAGCAGATGTACTGGTAGGCATAGAGCAAAGGGTAGCGCGAAGGGAGGGTTGAAGGAAAGGGCTGATAGGTGCGGTTGACGATATACTTTAATCGAAACGAGGCGTATGTACCCTTATTTGACGATTGGCCCCTGGCATCCGGGCACGTTTGGCCTGCTGTTGTGGCTCGCGGCAGTGATTGGAACGGTTGTGCTGCACAAAAATTTCGTCCGCAATGGAGTGGACGCGGACGCACTGAACGTGGTGGCGCTGGTGGTGGTGTCGGGGATCTTGGGTGCGAAGCTATGGCACGAGATGCAGGACGTGCCGACGTTCGTGATGGCAATCAGGCGCATGGGCGCCCCGGGATGGAAGCATCCTTTGGATGTGGTGAGCGAGTTTCTATTCTGGTTCCGGGCGGGATTTGCCTGGTTCGGCGGCATGCTGGCGGGTATTGCGATGTTGATGTGGCAGGGGCGCGCCGCTCAGCCTGAAGGTCTCAGCGGATGGTGGGCGGGCGTGCGGATGCTCGACTTAGCCAGTCCGGCGGCGGCAGTTGGGTACGGAGTGGGGCGGATTGGATGCCTGACCTCGGGTGATGGGGACTACGGGATCAAGACGACTCTGCCCTGGGGCGTTCACATGGCGAAGAATGCGCTGGTACCAACGGCAGACCTGGTGCAGCCTACTCCGGTGTATGAACTGATCTACTCGGTGGCACTGGGTTGGCTGCTTTGGCGGCTGGGGAGCAAGTCGAGACCCGTTGGATGGCTGACCGGGCTTTACCTGGTGCTGAGCGGGCTTGGAAGGTTCCTGGTGGAGTTCGTAAGGATCAATCCGAAGCTCTACTGGGGCATGAGCAATGCCCAGGTGGCGGCTCTGGGATCGGTGGTTGTAGGCGGCGCCGTTATGGCTTTGGCTCGGAAGAAGGTTCCAGGGCCGGTGCTTGTGGATATGGCGGCTTCAGCTTAGAGAGGCACGTGGATACCCAAAATGTTCCACGTAGAACATTTCCACACCTTTTGTGCTGGTGTTTGTGTCAAAGACGCTTTAGATACTGTTTCGCGGCTTCAAGCTCGGGAAAAAGACGTTCTTCGGCCTGGAACTCGCGGGAGTGAACGCAGCGACGGCCGGATTTGACGCGAACGGGATGCTTCAGGTGGAGCATCTCGTGGTAAAGCAGGTACTCGACGGCGCAGCGTGGGGTATCGGGACGATCGAAGACGCGGCTTACGACGATGGTGTTATGGGCGGCGTCGTAGTGGCCCAACATGCGGCGGGCGTGGTGGGCGGACCAGGTGAGCGTGGGTCGGCCGAGGAGTCCGTGGAAGAATCGGGTGTTCAGGGATTCGAATACCTCGTCCAGATCGTAGTGATGGCCTGTCGGGGAGAGGAGGCGCTTGCGGCCGCGCGTCTGGCGGACATGCTCGGCCTGTTTCGAAACGGCTTCTGAGGAGACGTGGCGGCGATAACGGTCGGCATGGTGCGGGGCGATGGACTTGCGGTAGAGCTTGGCGAGCAGAATGTGCGCGATGGCGCGGTGGACGGATTCCGGAGCGTGCTCAAGGATGTCGGAGAGACGAACATGCAGGCGGCCCTCGCGGAGACGAATAGTGGTGTTCAGCGAGGTAAAGCGGCGGAAGCGGATGTCGAGGGGAGGAATCGGGGCTCGAGGGCGAAGTTCGCGGTACTCCTCCTCAAACAGAGGCGTGAGCGCGGAGGTTTGGGGGAGGGTGGGCACTCTTTTCGAGGGTAGCATAGAGACCATGGGTGAAAAGGTATGAACCTGTTCAGTTGTGCGAAGCGTCAGTTGCGTTCAGCAAACCTCGCTTTCTTTACTGTCTGCCTGCTGTTCGTCGGCTGTAAGGGTGGATCGGAAACACTATGGTCTTCACAAGCAAAGTCTCCAGACGGAACTTGGATGGCCAAGGCAAGAACCATCGCACAGAGTGGATTCGGTACGGGATATATCGGGACTAGGGTCTACCTGAATTGGACACGAGGGTTCCAGCCGGGCCAAGAGATCTTAGGTCTTTCTTATGAGTATGAGTTACCTGCAGGAATGACAGATGTGGACATGAAATGGCTCACGCCTTCACACCTGGAACTGGCTTACAAGGGACGTCCATCAGTCACCTTCCAGGCTATCAAGTGTGGCGGCATAGACATTACTACAAGGGATGATTCCGCGAGTGCCGAAGCGAATCCTCCGCCTGCGGCGAAGAATGACAAGTCTGGCAACTAGATGGCCATTTGGTCGCTACTGCTCAATGACATTGCCTTCGGCATCCTTTTGCGGGGGGTGGGCGGCGAACCACGTCTTCTGATCTTCGATCAGGTGCTCGGTGTCTTCGCGCAGGTCGCGGATCGCCTCGAGCGCCAGCTTGCGGGACACGTTGTAGGCTTCATCCTCCGCGGGAGACTTGATGACTGAAGACCAGCGATCGATGGCGCGGAGGAGTTTCGGGAGAGACTTGCGGATGTCGCGGTGGCGCGGGCCATACTCGTTGAGATTGTCTTCGAGGCTGTCTGCGATCGAGATGAATTGCTCCAGAGCGTCATGGATGTCTTCTTCGCGGCCGGGACGACGGGTTTTGGAGACGAGGGCTCTGATGCTTTCGGTGCGTTCGTCAAGGAACTTTACGAATACCATGACGCGGTCGTCGGGGAGACGGTTAGTGTCGCGGAGCTTCTCGATCTCGGCCTGTGTGAGCGCATCTTCTTTTCCCTGGGCATGGATAGACAGCGCTAGAGACAGGGTGAGGCAGAAGAGGAGCAGGAGGCGCGGCACGGGAAAGATCCTGAGGCGATTCGCGGTGCCATGCGGAGGCTGTAAATACCGCCCGCCTTGAGGAATGGCAAACAGAGCGGGAATGTCAACCCAGGATGCGAGGCGCCTATAGATCGATTTCCGCATCGCCCTCAGTGGTTGAAGACCTGGGTGAGTAGCTCGTCGTGGACGTGGTCAAGCTGGGAGAGGGTGGCTTTGAGCACAGCCTGATCGTCGGCGGAAGCCTGGCGAACGTACATGCCGAGGCGGGACGTGGTGTGCTGCATCAACATCTCCGCGTCTTTGAGCTTCTTGGTGTCGTTAGCCAGATCCATGTGGATCAACTGGGCGTAGTGGTTGATCTTCTTGAGCGTGAGCGATGCCTGCTCGAGATCGCCATCGACGAATTGCTTGCCGGCAAGCTGGGTCATGCTATGGACGAGCTGAGTGTAGAGGAAGCACTGTTCGCGAGGCTTGGCGTGGGCCGCTCGGAGTTCTAGTTGGGCGATGAACTCGGGAGCTGGGATGGAGTCGTCGATTGCGGCGCGGGCGGAGGGGGCAGCCAGGGCGCAGAAGATGATGAGCAGGAAAAGGGTAGGAAGGCCGGAAAGGATGTTGCGGCAATATGTGATCATGAGGCACCTCGAGCGAGCGTGCTTGCTTACTTCAGGTTTGCTTACTTCATGTGTTCAAGAGCGATGAGGCGGTGCTGAGCCTCCCATTCCTGATCGGCAAACTTGCCATCTGCCGTGACTTTTGCAAGGTCGAGAAACTGCTTGTAGAGCTCTGATGCCTGCTTGTACTGGTGCAACTTGTCGTGCGCGGTCGCCGCGAGGAAGACAGATCCTGCTGTGATGGGAGCGACTTTAGCACGCAGATCAAGCGCTTGCAATGTGATTGTTGGGTCATTGTTCTCAGAAGCGGAAAAAGCGAGGTCGCTGTACGCTGCGGCCAGATCTTCTGGAGTCGGAAAGGCTGCGGGGTCGGCTACCGCACGCTTGAGGACGACTTCGGCTTCTGGGTAGCGGCGTAGGTGAAGGAGGTTTGAGCCGTAGTCGTCGAGCAGGGTGGGGTCCTGTGGCACGTGATGGGGCTTTTGCTGGATCAGCGCGGCATAGAGGGGATCGGCCTTTTCGGGCTGCTTCACCTGGGCGTAAAGGCGGGCGAGGAGGCGAGTGATGCTTGGTTCGTCTGGATGCTCCTGGTGCAATGTTTCAACAAGCGGCACGGCGAGGGCGGCCTTGGCGGGGTCATCTTCTGCGAGATAGGTGGTCGCAAGACGGGCGATGAGGACGGAGTTGCCGGGATGAGCGGCGAGGGCTTTGGCAAGGGCGGCTTCGGCGTTGGCGGGCTTGTTCTCGCGCAGCAGGATACGGGCGAGCGAGGCGGTGCTGTCGGGGTCGTTTGGATTGGCGGCGAGGAACCGGGTGTATGCAGTTTCAGCAAGCGGAAGATCGTTCAAGGACTCGGCGATCTGGGCGGAGAGCTGGACATCTTCGGAAGTTTCAGGCGAGAGCTTCAGGGCGGCGAGAAGTTCGTCGCGGGCGTCGGCGGCGTTGCTGGCGAGGTCAATCGTGGCCAGCGTGCGAAGAGCGCGAGCGGTGACGGCTGGATCGTCTGGGGGCAGGTTGGCGGCGGCCAGGAGTTCAGTGCGCGCCTCGGCTGTCTTGTTGGTGCGGGCCAGGAGTAGGCCGAGAGCGAGATGCGATGGCGCGAAGTTGGGATCGGCAGCGGACGCGCCGCGGTAGGCTGCGTCGGCTGCGGCATCGTGGTCGAGGTTCTCTTCGGTAAGGCCAAGGTCGAAGAAGAGATGCGGGTCTTTCGGATTGTCGTGGGTGAGAGTGGTGAGGAGTCTTTCGGCGGTGACAAAGTCGTGCTTCTGGAGGGCGTCGTTGGTCCGGGTAAGCAGGGCGGCATCGGGGGAGGATTGCGGGGCTGTGGGGTCGGTGGTGCCGGCTGGGAGTTGAGCCTTCAGCTTTAAGGCTGTCAAGAGCAGAGCGAAGACTAGGACTGTGGCGAAAAGGTTCGAGCAGTACCGGTGATTTGAGCCGCGTCGGGATTCTTCGCTTCGCTCAGAATGACGGCAAGAACAAGCACAGGCGGGTGCCGAAGCAGATCCTCCGAGGTCGTCGAAGGATGACAGGGTTTGGCGGAAGAGGGTCATGCGGTCACGGGCATTTCTTCGGTTGTCGGCTCTGGAGCAGTAAGGTTTAATACCGGAGCGAGCCAGTGGCCGGTGTGGCTGGCGGGGTTTGCGGCGATCTCTTCAGGGGTGCCTTCGGCGACGATGCGACCGCCGCCGGAGCCGCCTTCAGGGCCCATGTCGATGACCCAATCGGCGGACTTGATGACGTCGAGATTGTGCTCGATGACGAGGAGCGAGCCGCCGCCGTCGATGAGCTTGCGGAAGGCGGCGAGGAGCTTGGCGACGTCATCGAAGTGGAGGCCGGTGGTGGGCTCGTCGAGGATGTAGAGGGTGCGGCTGCGGGCTTTCGCAGCGGTCTCGCTGGTGGCGGCGGTGCGGTTGGTGATGGATCGGGCGGTGGCGAGGTGCGAGGCCAGTTTGACGCGCTGGGCTTCGCCGCCAGAGAGCGTGGTGGCGGACTGGCCGAGACGGACGTAGCCGAGGCCGACCTCATCGAGGACGTAGAGCTTGTCGGCGATCTTGGGGGTGCCGGCGAAGTAGACGAGAGCTTCCTTGACGGTCATGTTCAGGACGTCGTGGATGTTCTTGTTGCGGTATTTCACGTCGAGGATGGAATTCTTGTAGCGGGTGCCGTTGCACTCTTCGCAGGGGAGTTCGATGTCGGCGAGGAACTGCATTTCGACAGTGACGGTGCCATCGCCTTCGCAGACGTCGCAGCGGCCGCCGGGGACGTTGAAGGAGAAGCTGCCAGCGGAGAGGTTCTTGCGGCGGGCGTCGGGTTGCGAGGCGAAGAGCTCGCGGATGGCGTCGAAGGCCTTGATGTAGGTGACGGGGTTCGAGCGCGGGGTGCGGCCGATGGGGGATTGGTCGACGAGGATGACATCGTTGAGGTGCTGGGTGCCGGAGAGGCCGCGATAGAGGTGTGCGGGGTCCGAGCCTTCGGTCTGGCCGAGGGCTTGCATGAGTGCGCGGTAGAGGACTTGATGGACGATGGTCGATTTGCCTGAGCCAGAGACGCCGGTGATGCAGCAGAGCAGGCCGAGGGGAATGTCGAGGTCGACGCCCTTGAGGTTGTGGATGCGCGCGCCGGTAAGCTTGAGGTGCTCGCGACCGGGGTCGCGGCGGCTTCTGGGGACAGGGATGGTGAGGCGACCAGAAAGATACTTGCCGGTGATGGAGTTTGGATCGTGGGTGACCTCTTCGACCGTGCCCGCAGCGAGGAGCTGCCCGCCGAGTTCCCCGGCGCCGGGTCCGAGGTCGAGCAGGTAGTCGGCGGCGCGGATCACGTCTGGGTCGTGCTCGACGACGAGGATGGTGTTGCCGAGGTCGCGAAGCTCTTCCATGATGTGGATGAGCTTGGCGGTGTCACGGGTGTGGAGGCCGATGCTGGGTTCGTCCAGCACATAGAGCGCGCCTACAAGGCGCGATCCCAAAGATGTTGCGAGCTGGATACGTTGCGATTCGCCGCCGGAGAGTGTGGAGCTGAGGCGGTCGAGCGTGAGGTAATCGAGGCCGACCTGGAGGAGGAAGCTGACGCGCTGGCGAACCTCTTCGAGGATCTTGCCGGCGATCTCAGTCTGCGCGGGGGAGAGCTGCAAGTTGTCGAAGAACTCCTGGGCGGCGGTGATGGTGAGGGCGGAGACCTCGCAGATGTTCTGGTTGTTTATGAGGACGGCGCGGGCTTCGGCGCGGAGACGCTGACCTTTGCAGTCGGGGCAGGTGGCGTAGCCGCGGTATTTGGAGAGGAAGACGCGGACGTGGAGCTTGTACTTCTTGCGATCGAGCTCGGCGAAGAAGCCGCGGATGCCGGGGAAGCTGCCTTTGCCATCCTGGATGAACTCCTGTTGGACGGGTGTGAGGTCGAACCACGGAACGTTGAGAGGAATGCCTGCGACGGCTGCGGCGCGCTTCATTTCGCCGTGATGCGGGCGGTACTTCGTGGTCATCCACGGCGCGATTGCGCCCTCGTCGAGGGTCTTCGACTTGTCGGGGATGATGAGATTGGGGTCGAAGTCGATGGTGTTGCCGAAGCCCTGGCAGCGCGGGCAGGCGCCGAAGGGATTGTTGAAGGAGAAGAGGCGCGGCTCCGGCTCGCGGTAGGCGCGGTGGCAGGTGGTGCACTCGAAGGCGGCACTATATCGAAAGGATTGTGGGGTTTCGGTTTCTTCGCGGGGGACGGTCTGAAAGCGGACTTCGCCGGATTCTCGATAGCCGGTTTCGATGGCATCGACGATGCGGGCGCGGACGTCGGGACCGATGGCGAGGCGATCGATGAGGACGAAGATAGGCTGGGTGAAGTCGAGTTCGAGGAGGGACTCGGGAGTGGAGAATTCGACGATGCGGCCGTTCTGAAAGAGACGGTTGTAGCCGCGGCGGCGGAGCTCGGTGAGGCGTTCTTTGAGGGATTCGGCGATGTCGACGACAGGTGTAGCTGCGGGTGCGGCGGTTTTCTTCTTCGAGAGCTTTGTGGGTTTGGGTGGGGCGGAGGCTTCGACGACGGCGACGCTTGAGGGTTGCAGCGACTCAAGCTTTACATCGGCGCGGACGATGGGGAAGAGGGCATAGGCGCGGGTGGATTCCGGCAGGGCGAGGAGCGAGGCGACGATCTCGTCGACGGAGTCGCGCTTGACGATGCCGCCGCAGTGCAGGCAGGTAACGGTGCCGCAGCGGGCGTAGAGGAGGCGGAGGTAGTCGTAGATCTCGGTGGCGGTGGCGACGGTTGAGCGGGGGTTGCGGGTCTGGTTCTTCTGCTTGATGGCGATGGCGGGGGCGAGACCGTCCATGTGGTCGACGTCCGGCTTCTCGATGCGTTCGAGGAACTGGCGGGCGTAGGCGGAGAGGGATTCCACGTAGCGGCGCTGGCCCTCGGCGTAGACGGTATCGAAGGCGAGCGAGGACTTGCCCGAGCCGCTGACGCCCGAGACGACGGTCAGCTTGTTGTGCGGGATGTCGACATCGATGTTCTTGAGGTTGTGGGTGCGGGCACCACGGATTGTGATCTGGTCATTCATAAAGGCGGTTGTTCGTTCCCCGTTGTTCGTGAAGGCGGGAAGGGCAAACCTCTATTTTCGATCAGATCGGTGTGGAATGCCAACCGGATAGCATCGGGCAGAGCTTTTGATCCGCATATCGATCGTATAGTCGAATCCACTCCTAAAGTGGTGGACTCACGACATGCCCAGTGAAAGGATTGCGGACATGTCACGGGATAAATTTAGATTTGTATTCCAGAAGTCCATAGTTATCCAGCAACAAACTTCCACACCGGAGAGCGTGCCTGAAGTAACCTACGCGCCTGTGAGAAAGATCAACTTTGCGGCGACAGGCGGCTTTGCAGGTTTGGCGTTAGGACTTGGATCTTGGGCGTACGCAGTGATAGCCCCCGAGCCGAATTTCTATTTTGCGTTCTTGCTCATCGCTCTGACTGAAATCTGTGCGGCTGGCGCTATATGGCACTTGGCGCATTGGATGATTCGGCAAAAACTCATTGTGTTTGGCTTTTTCATGGTGGTGCTGCTCGCCGGCGACTTCTACTGTTGTCGGTACATCTCCCGACCCAGTTTCGTTTTTGTTGTCCCAGCGGTCGCGACTGCGGACGGTAGATGGATATTATTTCTGTACCATAGAGGTCCGAAGACAACATATACCATTCAGGTTTTAGTCCAGGACGAAGTGAAACGTGAACGAGTGCTGAGCAGGAAAGATATAACGAACGCCGACCTCATGACTTACTCCTTTGGTGGAGCCTATGCCGAGGCGAATCCTGCCAATAGGGGCTCTTTCTCGGCTCCTCAATGGTTATGGGGGCCAGCCGATTTCGAACACGAGAGGTACACGGCGTCCATAACAAGCAGGGATATAAACGTTCAACAAGAACTAAGAATTGAGCGCGTCGCGGGTAAATGGCTATACGCGACGCAAGTCGTTAATAGCGAAAACAATATAACTCTTTTGGACTGCGCTGATTTAGGTTTTCCTGGCGAAGACGGCAAGAAGAAGCCGTGCTTCCCTTCAGTCACATTGAAAGGTAATTGACGAACAAGAGAATTGAACAGAAGCGTTGCGTGGCTATTCGATGCGCTGTTGCGGGCGGATGATTTCGAGCAGGAGGAGGCAGGCACCGATGACGATGCAGCAGTCGGCGACGTTGAAGTCGGGCCAGTGGTAGTGGACGATGGTGACTTCGAGGAAGTCGACGACGAAGTAGAGGCGGGCGCGGTCGTAGAGGTTGCCAATGGCTCCGCCAAGGATGAGGGCGAGGGCGATGGTGCTGGCATTGATATATCGGCCCGTGCGCCAGAGCATGGCGAGGACGATGAGCACGGCGACGGCCGAGAAAGCGATGAGGCCATAGCGGACGGCGTTGGGAGAGACGGAGTCGGCGAAGATGCTGAAGGCCGCGCCGCTGTTGAGGACGTGGGTGAGGCGGAAGACTCCGGGGATGACGACGCGGGCGGAGCCGTTGGGGATGTGGGCGACGATCCAGAGCTTGGTGAGGCGGTCGGCAAGGATGACGAGAGCGCTGAGGAGAAAGAGCCACGGACGGTAGTCGCGGGTGCGGCGTTGTGGCTGGAAGGGCATGGTGTGGAGATTCATCTGATGGCCTGTCGCGGGGAGTGGTGAGGGGTGAAACGCTTGCAAACCCACGTCTCAGAATCGAGACATGGGGCACCCGCTTCTGTGGCAAAGCTAGTGAAAGACTTATAAGCGGCCATCAGGCTGCGCTCTCTTCTTTGCTGTAGGGAGGATAGGCGATGGCGGCGAGGGCTTCGGCGCAGCGGAGGCAGACGGTGGGGTAGTTGGCTTCGTGGCCTGCGTCGGGGACGTAGCGCCAGCAGCGTTCGCATTTCGGGTCTAGCGATGGCAACTAACCTCGACGCCAATTCCGACCTGCTGTAACGGTGATTGATCTTCGACGTCAGACACGTTGAAAAGTTCGGGCAGGCTCGCTCGGTACTTCTCTACGAGCATTCTCAAGCTAGAGTCGGTGTCTTTGGGAACACTGAGAATCACGATGGCATCCAAAGACTTACCGATGTTCTTATTCACACGACATGTTTCGAGGTGAGTAAGGACTTCGCTTCGACGTAACGTAACAACTGCTCCCAGTCTTCGATTCAAGCTGCTTCACGCTGCCGGGGATGATGTCCTTCATGTCGGGAAAGAGGGCTAGGTGAACGCTCGATTCGCGGCCTTCGACTTGGGGGAGCAAGGCCCATGTTTCGTCGGCGGTGAAGCTGAGGATAGGGGCAATCAGGCGTGTGAGCGCTTCGGCGATGCGCCAGAGTGCCGTCTGGGCGCTGCGGCGGGCGGGGTGGTTGGGGGCGAAGGTGTAGAGGCGGTCTTTCAGGACGTCAAGATACAGGGCGCTGAGGTCGGTGTTCACGAACTCGTTGAGGGCGTGGTAGGCGCGGTGGAACTCGAAGGTGTCGTAGGCGGTGCGAATCTTGGCGTCGAGCGTCGCGGTGCGGGCGAGGATGTACTGGTCGAGAGGCTCGAGCTTCGCGAAGTCGTTGATTGCGTCAGTGGCTGGAGTGAAGTCGTGCAGGTTGCCGAGCAGGAAGCGGAGCGTGTTGCGCAGCTTGCGGTAGTTGTCGCTGACGCGCTGCATCAGGTTTTCGCTGGCGGCGACGTCTTCGCGGAAGTCGACGGAGGCGACCCAGAGGCGGACGACTTCTCCGCCGAGGCGCTTGGCGATGTCGACGGGATCGACGCCGTTGCCGAGGCTCTTTGAGAAGGGCCGGCCCTGTTCGTCGAGCGTCCAGCCGGAGGTGGCGACCATCTTGTACGGGGCCATGGGCCGCGGGTAGCGACGGACGTGAGCAGGGAAGAGTGGAACCAGCCGCGGTGCTGGTCGCCGCCCTCGGTGTAGAGGTCGGCGGGAAAGCTGAGTTCGGGTTCGGCTTCGAGGACGGCGTGCCAGGAGGAGCCGGACTCGAACCAGACATCGAGGATGTCCATCTCCTTGCGGAACTCGGTGTGGCCGCAGTCGCAGGCGGTCCCCTCAGGCAGCAAGGTTGCGGCGTCATGGACGTACCAGGCGTCGGCGCTCTCTTTCTTGAAGAGTTCGACGATGCTCTTGTTGATGGCGCGATTGTTGAGCGGCGTGTGGCACCTTTCGCAGAGGAAGACAGCGATGGGAACGCCCCAGATGCGCTGGCGGGAGATGCACCAGTCGGGGCGGGTGGCGATCATATTGGAGATGCGTTCTTCGCCCCAGGCTGGGTCCCAGACGACCTGCTTGATCTCGTCGAGGGCGCGCTGGCGGAAGGTGGTCAACATGCCGTCGTGTGCGGCTTCGGGATCGAGCATTTTGGTTTCCATGCCGATGAACCATTGCTCGGTGGCGCGGACGATGACCGGGTTGTGGCAGCGCCAGCAGTGTGGGTAGGAGTGCTGGATGTGGGACGCGGAGAGGAGTGCGCCGCGTTCCTTCAGAAGTTCTGTGATGACCGGGTTGGACTTGAAGACGGTGAGGTCTTCGTAGACCTGTGGCGTGTTGTTCGAATACTGGTCGGCAGTGTTGCGCTGACGACCGGCATTATCGACGTATTGGAGTTCTGGCAGGCCGTAGCGTTGGCCTGTGTAGAAATCGTCGACACCGTGGGCGGGTGAGGTGTGGACAGCGCCGGTGCCTTGCTCGGCGGTGACGTAGTCGGCGAGGACGCCGAGGACGCTGCGGTCGAGGAATGGGTGCTGGAAAGTGGCGTTCTCCAAGTGCTTGCCGGTGAAAACGGCGACGATGTCTGCCTGGGACGCGGGTTCGGATGGGTGCGCGGCGCTCATCAGGTGGCAGCGGACGATAACCTCGGACAGCAGGGCCTGCGCGACGATGTAGGTTGCGCCGGGCGTGGCGAGAGCGACGTACTCCATGCCGGGATTGAAGGCGATGGCCTGCGAGGCCGGAAGCGTCCAGGGGGTAGTGGTCCAGATGATGGCGTAGACGGGGGCGGAGGATCCCAGATCTGGCGATGACGAACCCACATCTGGCGATGATGCTGCCAGATATGGGGCACCCGGCTTTTGCATTCTCGGATTGTTGGCGAGGGAAGGGTGGATGGTGGCGGCGTCGCTGGTGAGGGCGTAGCGGACGTAGACGCTGGGCGATTCGTGCTGCTCGTACTCGACTTCGGCTTCGGCGAGGGCGGTGCGGTCGTGGATGCACCAGTAGACCGGCTTGAGGCCCTTGTAGACGAAGCCCTTCTCGAAGAACTCGTAGAAGGTTTCGAGGATGCGGGCCTCGTAGTCGAATGACATGGTGAGGTAGGGATTGTTCCAGCGGCCGAAGACGCCGAGGCGTTCGAATTGCGAGCGCTGCAGGTCGACGTACTTCTGCGCGTACTCGCGGCAGGCGCGGCGGACGGCGATGGGCTCCATCTCGAGCTTCTTGCGGCCGAGCTGCTCGTCTACCTTGATCTCGATGGGAAGGCCGTGGCAGTCCCAGCCGGGGACGTAAGGCGAGTCGAAGCCGGCCATGGTCTTGGTCTTCACGACGAAGTCCTTGATGCACTTGTTCAGGGCGTGGCCGAGATGGATGGCCCCGTTGGCATAGGGCGGGCCGTCGTGCAGGATGTACTTTGGCGATCCTTTGCGGGCGGCGCGAATCTGCTCGTAGAGTCCGGCTTCAGTCCAGGCGGCGAGGCGCACGGGCTCGTTTTGCGGCAGGTTGGCCTTCATGGGAAAGGTGGTCTGCGGCAGGTTCAAGGTGGACTTCAAACCTTTTGCTTCGGGCTTGCTTTCTTGCACTTCCGGCATTAGATCCTCGGGTATCCGGTCGCATGGCGACGGCGTTTCGATCAAACCACTATTGTAGCCGCGAGTGGAGGTTGAGAATTGGGTCAGCCTGTCCGAGGGCCTTGGGTCTTGCGGCTTTGGGAAAGTGATAACGGATTCGATCCCGTCATTACTTCTGGTACCCGGTTTGCGTCTAAATGGTTCAGGCTGTAAATCTGCATCCGGGCTTGCCGGACATAAGTGTGTGAAAGTTTGTAGAATACAAAGAGGCCAGCGTGTCGCTTTGTAGGAAACCGGCGTGAGACCGGGAACGTACAGTAAGCGGGAAGGCCGGTTCATCCGGCGCGCACAAGTTCTATGTCGAAGATTGACGAGCGACCAGGTCCAACAGGTCGCACCGTCGAGGCGAAACGTTTTATGGCTAACTTATTGGTAACGCCCCCGGAGATCGATCCCGCTCATGAGGTAAACCTTGCTCGCCGCAGTCAAGAGCTGCATCTTGGCGGCGAAGACCTGGTGGATGCGGAGCAAGGCGTATTTTCGTCGTTGGGAAACAGCATCCGCGATGTATTCTTCCCGAAAAAATTGCCTCCCCTGGTGCTTGAGTCCACGCCGATCGCGGTAGTGGATCCGATGGCGGTCAAGCGAGACCCCAAGTCGACCGCGGTTGCTGTGGTGCTGCATGTGGTGGTGATTGGTCTGCTGCTCTTTCTTGCAGCGAAGACGACGATCAAGTTCGCAGCACCGAAGCAGGCGACGATTGTGGCACTCGATGCCCCTCCTCCGCCGGCACCGCGACAGTTGAAGATGATGGGCGGCGGTGGCGGACAGAAGGGACCTGCGCCGGTAAGCAAGGGAAGTCCCCCGAAGTTCAGCCCGGTGCAGATCACTCCGCCAAAGCTTCAGGTTGACAAGCCAAGACTGGCAGTGGAACCGACAATCGATGTCGATCCGAAGTTGAAGATGCAGACGAACATGCCGAACATTGGCATGGTGAACGCGCCGAATGTCGGCGTTTCGATGGGCAACGGTAATGGGAACGGACTAGGTTCGGGCAACGGCAACGGCATGGGGCCGGGCTCAGGTGGGAATACCGGCGGTGGCGTGCGCCAGGTTGGCGGCGGCGTGAGTGCTCCGTCACTGGTCTACAAGGTAGAAGCGGAGTTCTCAGAAGAGGCGCGCAAGGCGAAGATGAGCGGTGTGGTCACGGTTGGCTTCATCGTGGATGAGAAGGGCAACGTGATACGGGCGCATGTGATTCGAGGACTTGGCATGGGGCTCGATGAGAAGGCGATTGAGGCGGTTCGCCAATACCGGTTCAAGCCAGCCATGGAAAACGGCAAGCCGGTGAAGGTGGAAGTGAATGTCGAGGTCAACTTCCAAATCTTCTAAAGGCTGGAACCAGGGAGTGAGGATCAGGTCCGCAGAGATGCGGGCCTTTTCTGTTTGAAGGCTGACAGGTGAGAGCGGATTACAGCAACAGCAAACTCAGATCCGAAATTACAAATGTGGGAATGACAAACGTGGGAATGACAGACGTGGAATGACAGACACGGAATAACAAACAAGAGGACCTTGCTCGAGCGGACCAAGGGAGCTCAGGTTGGTGATGACAAGGTTTGGCGAGGACAAGGATGACTTGCTTCAGGTGGTGACAAGGACGGGAGCGGCAATCTCGGAGAAGGTGAGGTTTTCGACGGGACTGCCGGTGCGGTCCTTCCAATCCTGAAAGAGCTTGCCATAGCTGTCCGTAAGGCAGCTTAGAGCGTCAATGCCGAGCAACTCGAGCATGCTGTCGATCCAGTCCGGGGGACCTTCGAGTTCGGCATAGTTACCGATCGGCGTTTCATCGACGACAAGATGGCCGATGGCACCATCGGGGCGCTCAGCGGCAAAGAGCGGCATCTGCGACCATTCGGTGCGGTACTTCTCGTAGCGAAAGACAGGGGCATAGCCGAGTTGAGAGAAGATCTCAGCTGTGGCTTTCCCGTCGTCGACGTGGGTTTCGGTTTCGATGCGGACCTTGTATTTCGTACCTTCGGGCAGATGTGTCGATGAGTCGGCAGGCCGCTTATGCGCGACGGTCCAAAGGTTCCCGTACTGACGAAGGCGAAGGAGCTGCCTGCGTGCACGGAGGTCTCGACCAGGCGTGTCGTAGAGGGTGTTCGACTCGAAGGTGCGGGAGGTGTCAAGGTGAAATCCGAGCGCCGGAAGCATGAACTGGAACGCAGAAGGATCGGCGACGGGGAACTTAAGTTCGATCTCGGAGGCCTGCATCTCGGAAGTATACGGCGGATAGCTCCGAGTGACGCGACGGATAAGATGAAGAGGTGAGTCGATTGTGCAAAACTAAGCGCCTTTCTGGCGAAGACACCGAGGATTTGAGGCAGGCGGCGGAGCTTCTGCGGACGGGTGGCACCGTGGCGTTCCCAACGGAGACGGTTTACGGACTTGGGGCCAATGCGCTCGATGAAGCTGCGGTGGCTAAGATCTTCGAGGCGAAAGATCGGCCAGGTTGGGATCCGTTGATCGTGCATGTCAGCGGCCGGCAGATGCTATCGCAAGTGGCGGCGATTCCTGCTGATGTCTCGGCCCGAGTAGAGAGCCTGATGCAGGCGTTCTGGCCGGGGCCGCTGACGTTGCTGTTGCCCAAGCGCGCGGAGATTTCAGATGCAGTGACCGCCCGGCGACCGCTCGTGGGTGTGCGGATGCCGGTGCACCGGGTGGCGTTGGAGTTGATTCGGCTGGCCGGTGTGCCGGTCGCCGCACCGAGCGCGAACCGCTTCGGGCGGACGAGTCCGACGACTGCGGAACATGTGCTGGAGGACCTCGACGGCAGGATCGATGCTGTGCTCGATGGCGGGGCTACTTCGGTCGGGATCGAATCGACCGTGTTGGCAGTGACGGAAACGCCGATGGTCATCTATCGTCCGGGAGCGGTGACGGCGAAGATGATCGAAGAGGCGACTGGATGCGCGATGGACACTTTCCAGCCGGAGGTGGTCGACGGCAACGCCTCGCGCGAAGGGCTGCCTTCCCCGGGTGTGGGGCTGCGGCATTATGCACCGCGAGCACGCCTGGTGTTGGTAGAGGTATCGGGGAGTGGGGTTCTGTCGCACTCGCTGCATGCCGCTATCGAGCGCGCGAGTGTCGCGGACGAGGCGATTGGAGTGATGCTGCCGGAGGGTTGGGACGCTTCGTATGCGGAAGAGACCTTCCCCATGGGAGAGTGGGGTAATGAGGGTCTGTTCGCGCAGAGACTTTTTGCGGGTCTGCGGGCGCTGGATTCGCGCGGAGTGAGCGTGATCGTGTGTCCGGTGCCGCTGGGAGATGGGTTGGACGCCGCTGTCCGAGATCGCCTTGAGAAGGCTGCACGCACGTACGGCGGGTGAGGGAACAGAGACTCTACCAGAGGGCGTTCGAGTAGAAAGATCCACCCCATCGCGAAGACAGAGGCGCGAAGGATGGGCACGGAGAGTGTCTAGTCCCGGGCAGAGAACAAATTGCTCCACTGCTCCAGCCCACGCCCACAAACCTCTAGCGATACCAGATGCAGAGTCGCTGCGGGATGACAAACAAGCAGGGGAGACGGTGCTCTAGATCTCAGGGTAGAGGAGGTCGGTGAAGCGGGGATCGTCGGCCATGTCCTGGAAGTCGGAGTCGGAGCGGGCCTGGATGCGGTTCTTGCTGTTGAGGCGGATGGCCTCGGTGAGGTGTTCGAGGCAGGTGTGCGAGTCGCCGGTCATGCTGGAAAGAACCGCGAGGCCGTAGAAGGCGTAATCGGCGGTCTGATTGGCGTCGAGGATCGCCTTGAACTCCTGACGGGCGTCTTCATAGTGGCCATTGTTGAGAAGCGAGATGGCGTAGTCGTAGCGCTCTTCGTGGCTCAGGAACTCGGTTTTTCCCTTGGTGACCTGGAGCAGGCAGGCATTGATGTACATGCGGATTCGGTCGCCCAGGTCTGGAGGCCCTTCCGCAAGCAGCTTGTTGAAGGCGGCATGTGCGGCGTCGTATTTACCGGTCTGCATGAGGCGCAGCGCGGACTCGTAGTGTGCGATCGCGTTTGCGCGCGCGTCGTCCTGTGGTGCAGGAACGTCTCCTGCAAGGGTGCGTGGTGTTCGCTTGGCTGCGGGAGAGTTCACCGATTTCCCCTGGGTCATGCTGTTCCTATCCTTGTGTCGCTTTTCTGCTGCGCATGACAACCGAAGATACCACTGTTATGAAGCTGCATGGTTATGGCGGCGTTTGGCAGAGAGTCTATGAGCGCGGCGAATGCGCATAATTACGCACTCCCGTCTCGGATTTATACGCAGAATACGGGCGCCAGGTCAACACCCCTTGTATGGAGCTTCCTGGCCGTAGAGAACTGGGTTGAGTTGCGGGTCGTTGTACATCTTCATCTGGCGGTAAAGCTTGAAGCGGCGCTCGCCGGCGAGTACCTGGGTCCAGAGGCAATCGAGGCAGTCGGCCAGGTCGCGGCGCTGCTCTTCGAGAATAGAGAGACGACGTTGATTGCGGAGGCGGTGGTCGTCAGTGGCGCTTTCGCGCAGGGCCTCTTCGCGGGTGTGGTAGATCTTCAAAGCGAGGATGGAGAGGCGGTCAATGATGAGGCCCGGCGGCTCGGAATTAAGCGGCGCGGAGCAGTTCTGGTTGGGGATTGCGTTGAGGAGAGCTTCGTCGATCTTCTCGACGAGGTCATTGCGGCTCTGGTTGAGGCGGTCGATGGCGTGCTTGACGGTGGCAATGTTCTCAGCCGTAGCGCTCATATCGCGGGCCATGTCTTCCTGGTGCCAGAGGTCGAAGTTGGCGCGGTGCTGGGCGATGATGGCTGCCATCAAGATGTCCCCGGGCGTGCCGGCGGTATGCGCGGGCGTGAGAATGAACGTGCCGTGCTCCTCGGAGTAGTGGTGCAGGTGGGGCTCGTCGGGATGATGGGGAGCAAAATCGTGCCACTGGTGAGTGGCCACGTCGTGGCTCCGAATTATGAGATGGGCGTCAATCATATTTCTGCGCGCTTGCGTCAGCGGTGACTCTCGCAAACGGGTTCAAGGAAACTCTATCAGGAGTGGGAGCGACGGCATCCTCTCGGGAGTTGCTCAGGGCGGTGGGATAAAGCAGACTGGAGACTTGAAACCGGCCGACAATCTGAAGGTGAGGCGAGTCCTGATCTACCGGCTGGGAAGCCTGGGAGATACGGTTGTCGCGCTGCCCGCGCTCCACCTGGTGGCGCGGACGTTTCCGAATGCCGAACGGCGGATGCTGACTAACATTCCGGTAAATGCGAAGGCGCCAGCGGCGGCAGCGGTGCTCGACGGAACCGGGCTGGTGCAGGGTTACTTCAAGTACGGCGTCGGGACGCGGAGTCTGAGGGAATTGGCCTTGCTGTGGTGGCGGCTGGTATGGTGGCGGCCGCAGGTGGTGGTTTATCTGGCTGCGTCGCGAGGGGTGGATGCTGCGAAGCGGGATGCGAGATACTTCTCCCTGTGCGGAATTCTGCGGCAGGTCGGTGTGCCGCTTACGGGATCGATGCAGGAGAATCTCGTCGGGATGCCGGACGGCGCGCTGGAGCCGGAAGCGAAGCGGCTCGTCCGGAATATTGCAGAGTTGGGAGATGGAAGGCCGGATGATCCAGCGAGTTGGGACCTGCGCCTGAGTGCGGCGGAGATCGCGAAGGCGCGGGCGGTGCTGCGGCCGGCGGCCGGGATGCCGGTGATCGCGGTGAGCGTTGGAACGAAGGTGCAGTCGAAGGACTGGGGCGCGGAGAACTGGCGTGCCTTGCTGGGGAGGCTTGCGAGTGTGTATCCGGGGCATGCGCTGGCAATATGCGGGGCAGGAGAAGAGTTTGCAGCGAGCGAGGTTGCGGCAGAGGGCTGGCGAGAGGCTGGTTCAGCGCCGGTCGTCAATCTTTGCGGGAAGCTGACGCCTCGGGAGAGTGCGGCCCTGTTTGCAGACTCCCGTTTGTTCGTCGGACACGATAGCGGGCCGATGCATCTGGCGGCGGCGGTTCAGACGCCGTGTGTGGCGATCTTTGCAGCTCGGAATAAGCCAAGGGTCTGGTTTCCGTACGGGAAGCAGCACAGGGTTGTTTACCACGAGGTAGATTGCTGGGGATGCGGCCTGGAGACTTGTATTGTTGAGCAAAAGAGGTGCATCCTCTCAATTTCGGTGGCTGAAGTTCTGTATGAGGTAGCGAAAGTGCTACCCGGTAATGCCTAAGAAGATGGTCCCCGCCTGTTGACATCCACCCGTCGTAGGAATCTCGACGGGATGGATGGGCACCGAATCCTTCGAGGGATGGGCGCCGATCCTTTCTGGGAAAGTGCGATGGTAGACTCGACCACGTTATGGTGCCTGAACTGTCCTCGATTTTGAACTTGCTTGAAGGCGGGTTTGGCCGGCTGAAGATTCTGGTTGTGGGTGACCTGATGCTCGACCGGTACATCTTTGGCGAGGTCGACCGAATCTCGCCGGAAGCCCCTGTGCCGGTGTTGCGCCATGCTCGACGGTACGAGCGGGCAGGCGGGGCGGCCAATGTTGCGATGAATCTTGCGGGTCTGGGCTGCAAGGCTTACCTGGCGGGGTTCTGGGGAGAGGATACCGAGAAAGGCGAACTGGGGGCGATCCTCGAGACTGCGGGTGTCGATATGCTCGGCGTGGTCACAGGAACGCTGCCTACGATCTCGAAGACTCGGATTGTTGGGCGGGTGCAGCAGCTTCTGCGGCTGGACATCGAAAGCCGGGAGGATCGGCCAGCAGTTGAAGACGAGCGGCTGATGCAAAGGGCCACGGAACTGACCCCGAAGATGAGTGCGGTGATTCTTTCGGACTACGCGAAGGGTGCGTTGACGGCGAGGCTGTGTGAGGCAGTGATCCGTGCGGCACGTATTGCGGGCGTGCCGGTATTTGCGGATCCGAAGACGCCGGACTTCAGCAAGTATTCAGGCGCGACTACCGTTTGCCCGAATCTTGGTGAACTCGCGGCGGCGACAGGCGTGCCTGTGCATAAGACGGAAGAGTTGCTGGCAGCAGCGAAGAAACTGTTGACGGAGCATGACTTCAACTTTCTGACCGTCACGATGAGCGAGAAGGGAATTACGCTACTTGAGCCGGGTGGGAGCTTTCACTCTCCGGCGCGGGCGCGCGAGGTGTTCGATGTTTCTGGCGCGGGTGACACGGTGATTGCGACGCTGGCAGCAGGTGTCGCCGGCGGGCTGCAGGTGCGGACGGCGGTGGAGCTCGCCAACATGGCAGCGGGGATCGTTGTGGCGAAGGTGGGAACGGTTCCGGTCGAAGCGCATGAACTGATCTCGGCGCTGACGCCGAGTTCTGGCGTTTCGTCGGGCGATAAGGTCGTCGATCTGGACCGGATCAGGATCAGGGTGGCGGAGTGGCGGGCCTCTGGCGAGACGATCGTATTTACAAACGGCTGCTTCGACCTCCTGCATGTAGGGCACATCGCGCTGCTCGAGGAGTGCAGACGGTTTGGGTCGAAGCTGATCCTGGGACTGAATTCGGATGCTTCCGTTGCGAGGCTGAAAGGGTCGTCGCGGCCGATTGTGGGCGAGCGGGAGCGGGCGAAGGTGATGGCTGCCCTGGCGTCGGTGGACGCAGTGGTGCTGTTCGAGGAGGACACGCCGATAGAGCTGATCCGTGTCTTAAAGCCGAGTGTGTTGGTGAAGGGCGGAGACTATACGGTTGAGACGGTGGTGGGGCACGAAGAGGTGATCGCTTCGGGTGGACGCGTCGAGATCGTGCAGACGGTAGAGGGTTTTTCTACAACGAATATTTTGAAGAAACTGTCGGGATCCACCGCTGAACTCTCCCCTTTGCTGGTCGGCGAGGGACAGCCTTGATCATCGTGACCGGCGGGGCAGGGTTTGTTGGGAGCAACCTGGTCCATCAACTGAATGAGGCGGGGGAGACGGATGTCCTGCTGGTGGACAATCTTGCACCGGCGGCGGGTTCAAGCGGGCCGAAGTTTCTCAATTTGCAGGGCGCGAAGTTTGCGGATTACCTCGACAAACACGAGTTTCGCGCGGCGCTGAAGGCGGGCGTCTTCGACGGCGTGAAGATCCGGGCGGTGCTGCACAACGGCGCCTGCTCGAACACGCTCGAAGACGATGGCCGCTACATGATGGACAACAACTTCACCTATTCGAAAGAGCTGCTGCAGTTCTCTGTGGAGCGACGAATCCCGTTTGTGTATGCGTCGACAGCAGCGGTTTATGGTTCGAGCGTCGAGTTCGCTCCTGTTGCGAAGAATGAACGGCCGCTGAATGTTTACGGATATTCAAAGCTGGTGTTCGACGATTATGTGAGGCGGCTGATGCCGCAGTTTCAGAGCACGGTGGTCGGGTTGAGATACTTCAATGTGTATGGCCCAAGGGAGCAGCATAAAGGCCGCATGGCGAGTGTCATTCACCACTTTGCGAGGCAGTTGAAGGAAACAGGGACGATTCGGATGTTTGAGGGTTCGGGTGGATATGCGGATGGCGAGCAGCGGCGGGACTTCGTGTTTGTCGATGATCTTGTCCGGATGAATCTGTTCTTTGGCGGGCTGATGGCCCAAAGTCCAAAGGTACCTGTGAAGGCGGTTGTCAACGCGGGCACCGGCGAGGCGAGGACGTTCAAGGCTGTGGCCGAGGCACTGATGCAGGTACATGGGCCGGGCAAGATCGAGTACATTCCGTTTCCGGGCGATCTGAAGAATCGGTACCAGCACTTTACGAAGGCGGAGACTGACGGTTTGAGAGCGGCAGGGTTCACCGAGCCGTTTACAAGGCTTGAAGATGGCGTGAAGAGGACGTTCGATGGTGGCTCGGTGAAGTAGCGGCGGTGAGGTGCTCGCCGGTCGAGCAACTGCATCCCGCCGTCGCGAAGAACAAAGGCGTGCTGGACGCGGCGCCGGACCTGGGTCGCAGTCTTAGGCGGATGACAGAGGTGGAGTTTAGGGGGGTTAGTGAGCAGAGAGAGTCGCAAGCCGGGTATCTTGTGCATCAGCACATACGAGAAGGGACAGGCGTTTCTGCAGGAGGCAGCGCGGTTGGGATGTGTCGTGACCTTGCTTACTGTAGACAGCCTGCGCGATGCGGATTGGCCGCGAGAGTCGCTGACAGAGATGCTGACGATGCCTGAGGGGCTGACTCCGCAGCAGGTGTTGAATACGGTCTGCTACATGGCGCGAGGAAGGAAGTTCGACCGTATCGTGGCGCTCGACGAGTTCGACCTGGAGACGGCGGCGCTGCTGCGCGAACACCTGCGTATGCCTGGGATGGGCGAGACCGCGACGCGGTTCTTTCGTGACAAACTGGCGATGCGCGTGAAAGCGAAGGAGGCGGGCGTCTCTGTGCCGGAGTTTACAGGCGTCTTCAACTACGACGATCTGCGGGCTTTCCTGGCGACGGTTCCCGGGCCCTGGCTGCTGAAGCCGAGGACGAATGCATCGGCGATCGGGATCAAGCCGATCGACGAGCCAGAGCAATTGTGGAGACTTCTCGACCAGCTTGGAGATTTGCAGACGCATTACGTGCTGGAACGCTTTGTTGCGGGTGAGGTGTATCACGTGGAAGGGGTGAGCTGGAACGGAAAGGTCCTGTTTGCTGCACCGCACAAGTACGGGCATCCGCCGATGCAGACGATGCACAAGGGAGGCGTGTTCACGACGCGGTCGCTGCCGCCAGGGTCAGAGGATGCGAAAGGCCTGATCGCAATCCACGCGGCGACGTTGAAGGCGCTGGGGATGAATGCGGGCGTGACGCATACAGAGTTCATCAAGTCGAAGGAGGACGGGAAGTTTTACTTCCTTGAAACTGCGGCGCGGGTCGGTGGCGCTTATATCGCTGAAGTCGTCGAGTTTGCGAAGGGCCTGAATCCGTGGGTGGAATGGGCGCGGGTCGAAGTTGCCACTGTGCTTGGAAAGAAGTACAAGCTGCCAAAGTTGAAGGAGGGATTTGCCGGCAGCGTGATCTCGCTGGCCAGGCAGGAGACTCCGGATCTGAGTGGGTATACCGATCCTGAGGTCGTTATGCGATTGAAGAAACACCACCATGCGGGGCTAATTGTGGAGTCCGGTTCAGCGGAACGCGTGGAGGACCTTGTGAACTCCTATGGGGAGAGATTTCTGGCGGATTTTTCCGCTTCTCAGCCAGTGCCGGATAAACCTACGGCTTAGCGCCACGGCGGAGGTTGGTTCCTCCATGGCGTAGAAGACGAGCGCCGCGAGTGCAGCGTTCTTCCTTCTGCTGGATTGAAGCGCAAGAAGAATGGATTGGAGATGGTGAGAGCGCTGGGGCTCGAACCCAGGACCAACGCCTTAAAAGGGCGATGCTCTACCAACTGAGCTACGCTCTCAGACCACTTCTTAACGGTAGCACAGAGCCGCTATCGAGCGATGCGCGGGTAACCCCACGGTGACGTTAGACACGTTACGAAAGCATCGGGCTTGGGGAGAATCTTGCGGCCAAGGGAACTCTGGCGCCAGGTTGCGAGCGGCATTTGAGCAGGTACTCATGGAGCGACATGACACGTAAGTCGCAGATGACAATGATTGACTAGAGCTTTCGACAGCATTAGCCTGACGTAAATGCATTGAAATCTGTGCAGGTAAGACGCTGCTCCCACATTGGGTTATCGAGTTTACCAAGGTAACCTTTGACCGGAATTCGGACAGGGCGGATGTTTTCAAGCATACGGAATGAGGCCTAATGGAGATGCAGCCGCTCGACAGGATTGACGATCATGCCTCCGGAGAGACGCCGGAAGATGTAGCGATCCTGTACTCGTGGGCAAACCTCGAAGGGGCGAAGTACCGGGACTTTTCGGCAAACCGCCGCGAATATCGCGCACAGATGAGGCACCGGGCCGCGGAACAGCTTCGTTTGATGGAGCTTCGGGCGCAATCGGAGGCCGAGGCGGCAGCTGCAGAGGCGGAGGCTGAAGCGGCAGCGGCGCACGCGGATGCAGATGCGGCAAGCGTGAAGCTGGCGGCAAATCGGACGGCGCAGGCGTCGGGCCTGATGAAGGCTGCAGGCGGTCCTGAAGATCTGGAAGCGGAAGAACAGGTCGAGCATATTCGGAAATCTTCTCTTCGCGAGGCTGCGCAGCAGGCCAGGCGGGCCGCGGCAGAGCGGTTAGAGGCTGCGCGGCGGGCGGAGGCGGCTGCCCTGGCGGACTCGATTGCACGCCGCGAAGAGCGCGAGATCGCGGAGGCTCAGGCTTCCGCACTGCGGCAGGCAGCGCAGTATGCGGAATCCGAAGCGCGCGGCCGGCAGAAGAGGGCCACTCAACCTGAGGATGCGTTACCGGGGCGGATCTCCGATCCCTATGGGCCACAGGTGGTGGCGGAAGGTGCGTACTTCGAGCGGCCGGGAACTCCTGTATCGGAGTTGGAGGCAATTCGGTTTCGGCAGCAGCGGGAGTACATCGAGGAAAGTACCGGCGTTGAGCTGCCACAGTTTCGAGTGCCAGAGAACTTCTCAGAGACTCCGCGACGGGCGAGTCAGAGACCGGAGCCTTCGGCGGAGCCGTCCTGGAGTCTCTCCCGCCGACCTCGCGGCGACTGGCCTGACGAGGCTCCGGGGCGACGGCTGGCGGCAACGGATGAGAGCCTGCTCAACGAAACGCTGGAAGAGCATTTCGCGGACTTTCCGCAGGACTTTGAGCCGCGCCGTCAGCCGAAGCCTGTGGTTGAAGAGCGGTATCTGTCGATAGCGCGTGATGCGCATCGGCAGGACGAGGCAGGTGCCCTGCATCTGCGGCGAGAACAGAATCTGGCAGCTGAAACGGCGAAGGGAAGTCCGGGGCCGGAGGGACGAAGAGTTGTCCCTTCGATTCCCTACAAGGAGTTCCGTCGGACGACGAACGGTGCGGGTTCCGATCCAAAGCCTGAGGTCGTAAGCCGCATCCCTGGGCAGCAACTGGGAGAGTCCGGGTGGCATGCGGCCGAAGATCTGATTGAGCCGGGCCATGCGCGGTTCCGCGGCGCGGAGCCGACCGATCACGAGCTACATCATGAGGCGCGTGAACGGTGGGTAGCGCCTACGACTCTGCCAGTCGATGAACCTCAAACTACTGAAGCGCCGGTGCGAACGCGCGAGAACGGGAATGGCACCGGAACTCAGAATGGGGCAGCGGCAATGCCTCCTTCAAACCCGATCCACGACTCGTGGGGAGCGGCATGGGACCGGTCCGCTTCCCCAATCGCTGATACGCAGCCGAGGTGGTCGAACCGTCCCGAATCGTTAACACCGAGAGTCGCGGTTGCGGCTGTCTCCCAGGCCAAGATGCCGGTGGATTCTCCGGGACCGGCGTGGCTGTATCCGAAGACGGAGGGGCCGCGCTTTGTCGATTCGCTGGCCAACTCTGGAAGCCGCGCGGTAGCGCAGCTGGCGGTGGAGAGCCTGAAGGCGGGTTCAGGGGAGACGGTCACCCTGCCCGCACGAAAGATTGCCGCAAGTGTCCAGGCGCGGGGCGCGGTCGAGGAGACCTTGCAGGATTCCCGGGAGCAGGTTGCCTCACGATGGTTCGCGCTGAAGAGTGTCTTTGCCAGGACAGACCGCGACCAGAAAAACGATCGGCAGGCTGCGAGAGAGCAGAAGCGGAACACGCCCCTCGTAGTGGTGTATTCGCTGGCGGGCGGCGTAGGAAAGACGAGCCTGGTGGCTACGCTGGGGCGGACCTTGTCTTCTCTGGGCGAGAAAGTGCTGCTGACCGATACGACCTCTCAGAGACTACTGCCGTTTTACTTTGGGGCGAGCGAATTACATCCCGGCGTTGTGCGGACGTTTTCACCCCCCGAGGGAAGCAGCGACGCTCCGATCCAGTTGGTGAGTTATGAGTTCGGCGGTCCGGAGAGAGAACCTGCTCGAAGCGATGGCGAAGTGCAGAGCGAAATGTTCGATGAACTTGTCGCAAACAGCCAGACGGCGAGCCGGGTGGTGATGGACCTGGACGCGAACTGCGGCTGGTTGGTGGCCAGACTGGCGTGGCTGAAGCCTACGATCCTGGTGCCGCTGGCTGCGGACATGAACTCGGTGATCAGTCTGCAGGCAGTCGAGCGCAGCTTGCACGGAATGCTGGGCCCTGGTGGCAAGGCCCTGCAGCCGACGTACCTGCTGAACCAGTTTGATGCTTCGCTTCCATTGCATATCGACGTGCGCGAGGTGTTGAAGCAGCAGCTTGGCGAAAGGCTGCTGCCGTTCGTCGTTCGCAGGGCGAGTGGCGTGGGTGAGGCGTTAGCAGAGGGAATGACGATCGTCGATTACGATCCCGGGGCTGAAGTAGCAAAGGATTACATGGGGGTTGCAAACTGGCTGCGGACAACTTCTGCGCCGGCGACCGTGGGCTTCCGCAACCTGCGATGGAGCGAAAGATGAAGGGTTCCGGCTTCTGGAAGGGTTTCGAGTCGGGATCCGGAGTTCTGTTTCGCTTCTTACGCTTTTGCGTTCTCGCAGGCGGCGTGACGTGTCTCGTGATGACCGGGATACTCGACCTGACGTGGCCGCAGCAGACGATCCTCGGCTTGCTGACGGTGTTCCTGGCGATCTGGATGGACCGGAGTTCGACGTCGTACCTGGTGACGTTGACGCTGATGTTCGTCTCCTGCTACTCGACGTTCCGGTACGGGTTCTGGCGCTTTTCATTTACCGCGGCCTTCTTTCTTAATCCGGCGAGCAAATGGTCCTTGCTGGACGCCTTCTTCATCTGCCTGCTGGTTGCGGCTGAGATCTACGCGTTCATCATCCTGTTCCTGGGCTACATGCAGACGCTGTGGCCTTTGCGGCGGACACCGGTTCCGCTGCCGGACGATCCCAATGACTGGCCGATGGTTGACCTGTTGATTCCGACGTATAACGAACCGCTGAACGTGGTCCGCTACACGGCGCTGGCAGCGATGAACATCGATTGGCCGTCGGACAAGCTGAATGTGTATATCCTCGACGACGGCAAGCGCGAGGAGTTCCGCAACTTCGCCGAAGAGGCCGGCATCGGCTACATGACGCGCGATGATAACCAGCACGCGAAGGCCGGCAACATCAACCGCAGTCTGAAGCGGCTGTCAGCGCCACTGGTGACGATCTTCGACTGCGACCACGTTCCGACGAGAAGCTTCCTGCAGGTAACGGTGGGTTGGTTTCTGCGCGACAAGAAGCTGGGAATGCTGCAGACGCCGCACCATTTCTATTCGCCTGATCCGTTCGAACGGAACTTGAAGCAGTTCCGGATTATTCCGAATGAAGGCGAGCTGTTCTACGGCATTGTGCAGGACGGGAATGACTTCTGGAACGCAACATTCTTTTGTGGCTCGTGCGCGATTCTGCGGCGGACCGCGCTCGACGAGATCGGCGGCATTGCGGTAGAGACAGTCACTGAAGATGCCCATACGTCATTGCGCATGCAGATGAATGGCTGGAACACGGCGTACATCAATATTCCGCAAGCTGCCGGTTTAGCTACGGAGAGCCTGGGAGGCCATGTCAAGCAGCGGATTCGCTGGGCGCGCGGCATGATCCAGATCATGCGGACGGACAACCCGCTGTTTGTGAAGGGGCTGAAGCTTTACCAGCGCATCTGCTACTTCAATGCGATGTCGCACTTTCTGTATGCGCTCCCAAGGCTTATCTTTCTGAGTGCTCCGCTGATTTACCTGGTCCTTGGACAGGTGAATGTGCCGGGCTACTGGGCGGCGATTCTCGCTTATGCGTTTCCGCACCTGATCCTTTCAAACATTACGAATTCGCGCATCCAGGGACAGCATCGGCACTCGTTCTGGAACGAGATCTACGAGACGATTCTTTCGCCGTACATCCTGTTGCCGACGATGCTTGCATTGATCAATCCGAAGCTGGGCAGTTTTGGGGTAACGGCAAAGGGCGGCGTGGTGGCCAAGCGGTACTTCGATACAAAGATGGCAACACCGTTTCTGTTCATGCTTGGTCTGGATTTGCTCGGATTGCTTATGGCCATCCCGCGATACTGGTATGTTCCGCTATGGCCACTAAGCAGTCTCTACGACGGCACCCATCCGGGCACGATCATCATGAACGCGATCTGGACCGTCTTCAACATGATCGTGCTGGGAGTTTGTACGGCCGTTGCATGGGAGAGCCAGCAGAGACGGACGCATGTGCGGATCTCGATGGCGGTGCCTGTTGATGTGATGCTGGCCGATGGGACGCTGGCTTCGGGCGTGACGGTCGACATGTCGAGCGGCGGCGTGGCGGTCAGGATCGATCCCACGGTCGAGGTCGACCTGAGCGCGACGATGCAGTTGATCTTCCCTGTGCTTGATGGCGAGGCGACGATTCCAGCGACGGTGGTCTCGACGCGGGGCGGTGTGGTGCGGGCGCGATTCGACCCGCTGACAATGCAGGAAGAAGAAGCACTGACGATGGTTCTCTACTCGCGCGCAGATACGTGGCTGGGATGGGGCGAGACCCGCGAAGTCGACAAGCCCATGCGAAGCCTGGGACGGATTTTCGCGCTTTCCATGTGGGGCTACAAACAGATGGGTGTGCTGGCCTGGAAGAAGTTGAGAACGCAAGGTCTGAAGACGCAGGAAAAAGAGAGAACGAAGCTGGTGCAGAGTGTTGCGCCTGTGATTGCCCTGGCGCTGCTGTTCGGAAGCTGTTTGAAGGTTGGAAGCGCGGCGCAGATTCGTGGCGCGCGCGCGGCCAAGATCACGGTGGCTGCTCAGACACCGGATGGAAGCGCGACGGCGTTTGCTCCGGGAATGAGTGCTCCAGCAATATCAACCCCGGCGGTTTCGGGGCCTGGCGATGCTGGATTAGGGAAGATCGTTTCCTCCGGTCAGTTCGACAACGTCTTCAAACTGGCGGACGTCAATGTGCCCGATGCGATTGAGTTGCGCGGGATTGATGCCTACGCTTCGGTACATTTTTCGCTGCCGCAGACCGATGTGGTGAAGACGGCGACCATGCGGCTGAAGTACCACTTCTCTCCCGGTTTGATTCCCGCGTTGAGCCACCTTAAAGTGAGTCTGAATGGAAGCCTGTTCGCGACGCTAGCGGTGACGAACCAGCCTACGGTAGACGCGACAAAGGCAGCCAGCGTGCCGGCGTCAGACGACCAGCAGGCGGTGATTATTGCGCATGATCAGAACAGCGCGATGATCCAGACGACGCTCCAGATGCCAGCCGACATGCTGGTCCATGACAACGAGTTGACCTTCGAGTTTGTCGGGCACTATACGACGCAGTGCGAGGATCCTACGAACTCGACGTTGTGGGCAGATGTTGATAAGGACTCAACGATTGAGCTTACGGGCTCGCTCCTGCCGCTACAGAACGACCTGAAACTTCTGCCGCTGCCGTTCTACGACGCGGCGGTGAATCTGCATCCTTCGGTGCCGATTGTCTTCCTGAGCCAACCCACGCCGCAGGCTTTGCAGGCAGCAGGGATTGTGACTTCGTGGTTCGGGATACTGACGAACGATCATCCCGTTCGTTTTCCGGTGAGCTTCGGCTCGATTCCGGCAGGCAATGCGATCGTCATCGCCGAAAATCCGTCCGAGATGCCTGCGGCGTTGAACGTGGCGGGCAGTTCGGGGCCGACGATCTCGATGCGCACGAACCCGGTCGACCCTTATTCGAAGCTGCTGGTGATCTCGGGCGATAATGGCGACGACGTAATCAAGGCGGCTGCGGCGCTTGCGTTGCAGCGCGACCTGCTGCAGAGCGATCAGGTGCGGATTACGAGCATCAAGATGCCGTCGCCGCGCGAACCCGATGACGCGCCGAGATGGCTGAGCACGGAGAAAGTCACGAACCTGGGCGACATCGCGACGACAGCGGAGTTGCAGGGCGGGGGATTCGTTCCGTTAGGCGTGTACCTTCGGCTTCCGCCTGACCTGTACTTTGGATCGACACAAAATATAGCGCTGCATCTTGGGTATCGGTACAACCCGATTCCGCTTTCGAACAACAGCACGCTGCAGGTCTTTATGAACGGCGCGTACGTGAGTTCGACGCCTGTGCCGCATGAAGATAAGGCTTCAGCAAACCGGGAGACCGTGCTGCCGGTGCAGAGAATGAACCTGCGACCGTTTTCGAACACGCTGAAGATGACGTTCATCTTCCAGATGGCGAGAAAAGGCAAGTGCCAGGACACGGTCCCAATGAACCTGCAGGGGTCGATCCAGAAGGACTCGTACCTGGACATCAAAGATATTCCGCACTGGGCGGTGCTGCCGGAGTTGGAGCTCTTCGCGAACGCCGGCTACCCGTTCACGCGGAAGGCTGACCTGGCGGATACTGCGGTGGTGCTTCCGGATACGGCCGCTCCGGAAGAGATCGAGATGTTCCTGACGATGATGGGGCACTTCGGGGCGCAGACCGGGTATCCGGTGCTGAATGTGACCGTGACGAATGCCGATGGCATGAAGACCGACGAGAAGAAGGATTACATCGTGATGGGCACGGTGGACGATCAGCCTGCCATCAGGAGGCTGAACCCGAGCCTGCCGGTGATGATCGATACGGACGGTCTGCATATTCAGGACACGCAGGGGTTCTTCGCCCCGCTGCAACATGCCTGGTGGAAGGTGCGGAGTTCCGATCACATTCAGTCGGGCCAGTTGGAGACTGCCGGCGGACTGCCAAATGCGTTGATCGAGGGAATTGAGTGGCCGAGTGGGTCAAACCGGTCGGTGGTGGTGATGGCGCTGCGGGACAGGACGGTGATTCCGAACTTCCTTACGGTGTTTCTAAAGACATCACAGTCGTCGGACATCTCGCAGTCTGTGAGTGTGCTGCAGGGGCAGAAGTTTACGTCGTACCGGATTGGCAATGACGTGTATCACGTGGGATCGCTGTCAGTAATGGTGCGGGCGAAGATGCTTTTCTCGGAGTATCCGTGGCTTGCGGTGATCACGACGATCATCATCGCTTTCTTTATGGCGGTGCTGGTGCGGGCGATGCTTCGGCGTCGGGCACGGATCAGGCTTTCAGGAACCGAATGACGATTGGGCGGGGTGGGGATGGGTGGGTCTGGGACTAAGAGGGCGGGGATGCTGTTGCTTGCGGCGGGGCTGATCTTCTCCGGTGCAATGGAGAGTGGCTGCCGGGCTGAGGAGTCGTGGCCGCTTTGGGAACAGTATTCGGCGAGGTTTATTGACGGCCAGGGCAGGGTGATCGACCACAATGCAGACGAGAAGACGACGAGCGAGGGGCAATCGTACGCGCTCTTCTTCGCGCTTGTAGGTGATGATCGGGCACGATTCGATCGCGTGCTGAGGTGGACGCAGATCAATCTGGCTGGAGGCGATCTGACCGCGCAGCTTCCGGCATGGAGCTGGGGGCGTTCTCCGCAGGGCAGCTGGAAGGTTCTCGACGAAAATCCGGCTGCGGATTCAGACCTCTGGATTGCGTACTCGTTGATCGAGGCGGGGCGGCTTTGGCACGATCCGCGATACGGGAAGATCGGCATGGCGATGATATCGATGATCTCCCGGCAGGAGATAGCGCTTGTTCCCGGGATGGGTACGACGCTGCTCGCCGGGGCGCGTGGGTTTCATCCCGATGCAGGGACCTGGATTCTTAATCCGAGCTATCTGCCCTTGCCGGTATTGACTCGGATGGCGAACGTTGAGTCGGAGGGGCCCTGGAACTCGGTGATTGCGTCGATGAGGCCGCTGCTGATGCGTGGGTCGGCTAGAGGATACGCGATGGACTGGGTGAGCGCGGGGAGCGGAATCCGGCCAATTCCTTCGCCGGGCAACAGCAGTCTACCAGCTATGGGGAGCTATGACGCGATTCGAGTCTACCTGTGGCTTGGACTCGCTGACCCGGCGACTCCCGGTCGGGGTGAACTGCTGGGCTATCTTGACGGGATGGCTTCGTATATGAAGTCGCATGCTGTTCCGCCGGAGAAGATAGATGGTAGTGGCAGCGTGATCGGAGCGACGGGGCCGGTTGGTTTTTCGGCGGCGCTGATTCCTTTTCTCGATGCTGAAAAGATGCGGCCGGAGGCGCAGGCTCAGGCGGCTCGTATGGTTTCAATGAAAGACTCGGGAACGGGACTTTACGGTAGCGGACCGAACGACCTTCGCTACTACGACCAGAACCTGGCGATGTTCTCGGTGGGCTGGTCAGAAGAACGCTACAGGTTTGGAGCCGACGGCCGGCTGAAGGTGCGTTGGAAGTAACGATGGTCGGCGTAAATGCCTGATATGGCAGTAGCAAACCAGTTAATACCGGAAAAAAGACGGCACAGCCGGTGGGAAACGAGATAAGCTTCGGAAGGGTAGATTCGGCGTATTGTATTTGTCCATCGGTCTATTTGCGGCTGTCTGGATGAGGTGTTTTGCGCTGCTGACCTTATGAAGAGGCTCCTTCCATTCCGGACCACCCAGGCTCCTGCCGCAGCGATGCGGGGAGTGGGAAGGCTTGCGGTTCGCGGCGGAATCTATCTGACCGTCTTCATATTGGTCCTACTCGGCACTACAGGCCTACCGGCGCAGGGGACCGCGGCGGCGCAGGGGACCGCGGCGACGCAGTCGCTGCTGGAGAAGGCCCATACCCTGGAAGTCCGTGGGCGGATAGACATGGCCTCCCAAACCTGGGAGCAGGTGCTGCTCTCCGATCCGAAAAACGCAGAGGCTCTGGGTGGCCTGGCCCGGGCGGCGAAGCTGGCTGGCAATATGGGCCTGGCAAACGCTTATCTGGACCGCCTTAGAGCGGTGAATCCGAAGGACCCGAACATTGCGCGCGTCCAGACGATGATGACACAGCAGAACCAGACAACGCAGTTGGCACAGGCGGCCAAGATGGCCGAGGCTGGGCAGTACGCGCAGGCGATGGTGATCTATCGGCAGGTTTTTGGATCGCAGCCGCCGCCAGGCGAATGGGCACTGGCGTACTACGAAACAGAGTCGGCAACGAGCGGAGGCCGGGCCCACGCCATCGCGGGACTTCGTGGACTGGTGGAGAAATATCCGCAGGACTCGCGGTACCAGGTCCAGTTGGGAAGGATTCTGACCTACGACCCGGCAACGCGGGAGGATGGACGGAAGCTGTTGCAGAAGTATGCTTCTGACCCTCTGGCGCAGGAGGCGCTGCGCCAGTCGCTGGTTTGGGATTCGCAGAACCCTGCCTCGGCCGCAGACATTCGGGCTTACCTCTTGAAGCACAACGACACGCAGTTGGCGACAGCGTTGAAGAACCAGCCAAAGCGGGCTGCGGCAGTCTCGCAGTCTCCAGTGGAGGCAGCCCTTGCGGCAAGAGATCGAGCCGAGAGCGCCCAGATGGAATCGGCGTATAAGGCACTGAACGCCAAACACATCGAAGAGGCCGAAGAGCGGTTCAAGGAAATCCTAGCGACGCAGCCGAGCAGCGGCAGGGCGCTGGCGGGCATGGGCTACGTGCGCATGCAGCAGTCGAACTTCGGGGGAGCGATCAGCTTTCTCGAACAGGCGCAGCAGGATGGAGCCAAGGACCCGGGAATCGAGGCGGCGTTGTCTTCGGCACGATTTTATTACGTCCTGGGCGAGGGCGCGGTAGCGCTGAATGAGAACGACCTGACGACCGCTGAGAAGCAGTATCAAGCGGCGCTCGTTTTGCGTCCGGCAAGCCCCGAGGCGCTGGAAGGCCTGGGCGGAACACTTATGAAGGCGCAGGAGCCCCAGGTTGCAATTCAGGTCTATGAGCGATATGTGAAGGTGAAGCCGAGCGCTCTGGCCGGGTGGCGCGGACTGTTCCTGGCGAAGTATGGTGCGGGAAATGCTGTGGGCGCTCTCCAGACAGAGCGGTCGATCCCGCCGGCGATCCATACGCAGTTGATGCGCGACCCTGACTTTCTCCGGACGCTGGCTTCAGCGTACTCGGCGACGGGCCGCGATGCGGACGCTCAGCAGGTGTTGCGGAGCGCACTCGAACTGCCGTTTCCCGCAGACGCGCGTGGCGTCAGGGTCGAGACGCTGTTGCAGTACGCAGGACTTTTGCAGCAGGCAAATCGATTGGAACCGGCGAGCGGATTGTTCCGGCAGGTGCTCGCGGCTGATCCTTCCAATACCCAGGCATGGCAGGGCTTGATTCGGGTTGAACACGCGATGAAGCAAGACGCGCAGGCGATCCAGACGCTTGAGAGCATGCCGCCAACAAGCTATGACATTGCGATGCGCGACCCCGGATTCGAATCGACGGTGGCGTCGGTTTATCAGGCGCAGAACAAGTTGGATGTGGCGCAAAGCATTCTCGAGCGGGTCATTTCGCAGGAGACCACGACCGGGCAGAAGCCGTCAGTGGCTGTCGAGACGCAGCTTGCGGGGATTTACCTGGCGCAGAATAACGGACAGAAGGCGTTTCCTCTTTATCGGCAGATTCTGACCGAGAACCCGGAGTTGACGGATGCCTGGAAGGGATTGCTCTCAACCCTGCACACGTCGGGGCGCGACCAGGAGGCACTGGCGCAGGTTCAGCAGATTCCAATACCGGTCCGGCGGATTCTTGAAAACGACGTCGAGTATTTACAGACGATGGGCAACGTCTACAGCAGCCTGGGCCAGCCGCAGCAGTCGATGGTCTTTTTGAACCGGGTGCAGCAGCACTATGCAAACGCTCATGCGGTTGCTCCGGCGGACATCGACATTCAGAATGCGTACCTTCTCTTCAATGGCTCGAACGATACTGGGCTGTATCGCCAATTGATGATCCTGGGCGGCAGGCAGGACCTGACCGACGAGCAGCGGCGGACGGTGCAGACGATCTGGTCCTTGTGGGCTGCACGGCGGGCGAACGCGGCGGCTGCGGCGGGAAACAACAAGCGGGCATTGGCCATCCTAAACGCCGCGGCGAGAGCTTTTCCGGACAACCCTGGAGTGCTGAAGGCGCTGGCAAGCGGGTATGCGCGGGCCGGGCTGCCGAAGCAGGCAGTCGCGATCTTCAAGGCGCAGGATATGACGTCGGCTTCCGCGAATGATTACAAGGCTGCGGTGGGTGCAGCATTGTCTGCGGGAGATACGAAGTCGGCGGAGCTTTGGCTGCGATATGGACTGAACCAGTATCCGAGAGATGCCCAGATGCTGATCCTCGGGGCAAAGTTTGAACAAGCGAGGGGCGACAACAACCGGGCGGCGGAGTACTACAAGGCTTCGCTGGCAGCGATGCCTCCGCCTGACCCGGGAGCGGAGCTGGCGAATGAACTGAGCCGGCCGATGCCTTCAACGGCGAACCGTCTACCAAGCCAGACGCAATCGCAGGACCTGGCGAGTCTGCTGGGGCCGGGGGCAGGGCAGGACAATTTAGCGGCGGACGGTTCCGAGGCCGCAGTGGCTCCGGTCAAGCCTTATCTGCCGGGGTATGCGAATGCGTATGGATCGGCTCCCGTAGATTTATCGGGGAGCAGCGGGCCGACTCAGCAAGCGGGTGGGGCGCAGACTTACGGACAGTACACGCCGCTCCAGCAGGGCTTCGGAAACGCGGTGCCGTCTTACATGACAAATCCGGATCAATTGAATCCCGCCTACCCGGCGCAGCAGAGCCGGACGAACCAGCCTGCGGCCAATAAGCGCAGCGGGACTCTCGGTGATTACGTTCCGCGGGCAGAGCAACCGGCGGGCGGTTACACGATGCCGCAGCAGACGCCCACCCAGCCGCTTCTGCTGCCAGATGATTCTCCGAACCACAGCCAGTTGCTTTCGTCCCCCGGGACTCAAGGCGAAATAAGCGAATATCAGCGGCAGCAGATCGCACGGCTGACGCGGCAGGCGCAGAGCCAGAGTGCTTACGCCGACGCGGCTAGTAGTAGCTACTCAGAGCAGGCGCAGACTCAGCAGCAAGGGCCTTTGACCTATGCACCGGTTCAGAGTACGCCTGTCCCGGATAACCAGTCACGGCAGACGCAGTCCTCAGAGGTGTATGGGCCGTATGTACCGTATGTTCCGTCGGTGCAGAACTCGCTGTACACCCCGACTCCTGTGCCGGTCCAGTTAGGCGACGCGACCCCTCGTAACATGCCGCCGCAACGCGAGGTGACGGACGTATTGCCTACGGCGAAGTATGTTCCGAATTCAAAGAGTAAGAGAAGAACGATGACGTCTTCCCATCCCGACATCGCGGAGGCCGAGGCAGGCAGCGCGCGGAGAAGACAGTCGAACCCGAACCTTGGGATGACGGGGCAGAGCAATCCTCCGTCAGAAGACCTGAGTGCACCGCCGACACAGAATACGCAGTACGTTCTGCCTTTGCAGCAGGGACGGATCACACAGCCGCGACCGTTGCCGCAAGCCGCGGATGCTGGGCAAGCAGGTGATAGCTTTGGGCAGCAGTATCCTCAGCCGGCGGCCGCGCCATCGACTCGTAAACGGGCTCCTGCACAGACACAGCGTGCCACCACGATAGCGAACCAGCCCGGGATGATCTATCCCGGGGTCGCTCAGCCGCTGACGTATCAGCCTTACCCGGTGGTTGGCCCTGCGGCAGCGCAGGGAGTTCCGCCCACAGACGCAGAGCTTGTGGCGAGGCTCGTGCCTCCGTTGCGCGGCGGGTACGATCCGGTGGCCAAGCCGGTCGGCCCTCCGCTGACTGCGAGAGAGCAGACGGAGTTGGACTTGGCGACGCTCGAGGCGTCGTACAGCGCGTGGGTAGGCGGAACCGGGTATGCGCGGTACCGCAGCGGAACGGTCGGGTTTGACCGGCTGACGGACTTTGAGGCGAGCTTCGAGGCATCGGTTGTCGCGGCGAAGAAGGCGCGGTTTACGGTGGTGGCGAAGCCGGTGTTTCTCAGCAACGGGACAGTGGATACGGCTACGCTTTCGGCTTCTACAGGGATCATTCCGGTGCTTGGAACGCTGCCAGGCAATGCGACGGCAACTCCGGCGCAGCAATCGGCGAGCGGAGTTGGCGGCGAGTTGCAGATGTCCACTGCGAACCTGGGTGTTGCCGTGGGATACACGCCGTACGAGTTCCTGGTGTCGAACATCACGGGGCGGTTTACCTACCGGCCGGGTGGAGGACACTTCAGCGTGTTCGGAGACCGGGATTCAGTCAAGGAGACGCAGCTTTCCTATGCAGGCTTACGTGATCCAGGTTCGGCTACACCGTTCTTCGCAGGGAATATTTGGGGCGGCGTGGTGTCGAGCGGCGGCGGCGCTCGCGTCGATATGGGGAATGAAAAGGCGGGATTCTACCTTACGGGCGATGGAGCTTCGATCACCGGGTATCATGTGCTCGAGAACAGAAAGTATGAAGGCACGATGGGCGCTTACTTCCGCGTGAAGGTCTTTCCTCAATCGGGAAGCCTGAATGTCGGGGCGACATTTTTTGGAATGCACTTCGACCATAATGAGCTTGGACTGACTTATGGGCAGGGCGGCTATTTCAGCCCGCAGTCTTATTTCCTTGCGGGAGTTCCGGTGAGTTATACGGGGCATTACCTGAAGGACTTTCATTACGTGATCGCGGGTAGCATCGGCATACAGACGTTCCAGTCTGACGCTGCGCCATACTTCCCGTTGGATCGCGCCATCGAGACCGGTTCCGGGAATCTGTCGTCCCTGAGTTTGAATAACACCGGTCTAAATTACTCGATTAATTCCGAAGGTTCCTATCGCATTGCGGACCACTGGTACGCGGGCGGCTTTTTGACGGGCAACAACGCAAACAACTACAACACGGTGACTGGCGGGTTCTTCATCCGGTATCTCTTCAAACCGCAGTTCCCGATGGAAGAGTACCCAACCGGCCTGTTCCCGCTTGAAGGATTCAGGCCTCTGCGGGTTCCGTAGGAAATAATTGGAAAGTTGTAGTGGGCAGCGGATTCTTCGCTTGCGCTTCGCAACTCTCCCACGTATAAATCCAGCTATAGTCCAAAGCACATCCATGTCCGGAGAGCTCCAGCTCCTGGCTTCCTTGTTTCTATTTTCCGCTTCGCGTCCACCAGGGTCTCAACATGACGCAATTTGCATTGGTCCTCCGCTTCGCCCGGGTGTTTTGCTTTGTTCTGCTTACGACGGTTTCCTTGACTTGCTTGGCCGCGTCCAAAGACAGCGTGCCGGACTGGGTCCGGACGGCGGCGCAACAGGCGATACCCTCCTATTCATCTGAGACTAATGCGGTAGTTCTGCTGGATGAGACGACCGTGACCGTAACTTCCGATGGTCGCGCGGTCGAGCATCACCGCCATGTTATGAAGATTCTCCGGCCCGCTGGACGGGAGAACGCGATGGTAGTGGTTCCGTTCGACAAAGACAGCAAGCTGCAATCGCTTCATGTGTGGAGCATTGGGCCGGACGGGCATGAGTACGCCATGAAAGACAACGAGATGGCCGTCTACAGCCCACCGGGCGGCGGAATACTTTACGAGGACATCCAGTTCAAGGTGGCGAACGCCCCGGGGCGCGATCCGGGAGGGGTTGTGGCTTATGAGGCGGACCAGCGCCTTCCCAGCTACATGACCGAGGAAGACTGGATGTTCCAGAGCGGCATCCCGAGCCTGAGTCAGAGCTTCACGCTGCTGCTGCCGCCGGGATTCAAGTATGGTGTCGCCTGGGCGCACCATAAAGCGGAGCCAGTCATCGATCTGGAAGGGCAGCGCTGGCGCTGGGACCTCAAGGACATACCGGCGGTAGATCTCCATAACGTGCCGATGTCCCCGTCGGAGCAGGCACTTGCCGGGCGGATGACGGTTCATTTTGAAGCTCCGGGACTAGCGAATTCCATCGGTGGGAGCTGGCAGAGCATCGGGGAGTGGTACGCGCAGCTTTCGAAGGACCGGCTGCAGGCAACGCCCGAGATTGCGGCGAAAGCGGCTGAGTTGACTGCCGGCAAGACCGACTTCTACGACAAGACGGAAGCGGTTGCGGAGTTCGTGCAGAAGCAGATCCGTTACTTCGTGATCGAGAAGGGAATCGGGGGATTGCAGCCGCATCCGGCGGCTGACATCTTCAGGAACCGGTACGGCGATTGCAAAGATAAGGCGACGCTGTTGTCGGCCATGCTGTCGACCGTCGGGGTGCATTCGGCTCTGCTGATGGTGGATACGGAGCGTGGCTTCGTCGACCCGGACGCTCCTTCGCTGATGGGGAACCACATGATCGCGGCTATCGAGGTGCCCAAGGGATACGAATCGCCGAAGCTGAAGAGCCTGGTCACGGCGAAGACAGGGCGGCGTTACCTGATCTTCGATCCAACGTGGGAGGAGACGGCTTTTGGCCAGCTTGAGCACAATCTGCAGGGAAGCTACGGCGTTCTCGTCGAAGGCAAAGACAGCCAGATTATTGCGTTCCCGGTGCTCAGTCCGGCGCTGAATACAATTCGCCGTTCGGCCAACTTCCAGTTGCAGCCGGATGGTTCGCTCAAGGGCAGCATCGTCGAGAAACGGTTCGGAGATGTTTCGGAGCGTCGCCGGAGTATGTATAAGAGCGCGAATGCGAAGGAGCAGCAGGAGTTTCTCGACCACCAGTTGCAGGGGGACTTTGCGAACTTCACTGTATCGGGTGTGAAGGTGGAGAATGTCGAGGCTTTGAACAAGGAGCTTACGACCAGTTACTCGTTGAACGCGAACAGCTATGCTAAGAAAATGGGGCCGCTTCTGATGGTGCGTCCTCGAGTGCTTGGAAGCGAAGGGCTGAGAGCAAATCACGAGGCGCGAAAGGTGCCAATCGACCTGTCGGAGACGATGCAGGAAGAGGACGAGTACTCGATCGAACTGCCCGCAGATTACACGATGGACGAGCTCCCCAGTCCGGTCGCGGTGGATCTGGGGTTTGCAGCGTATACCAGTTCGTCAAAGATGGATGGGAACACGCTGCGGTACACGCGAACCTACACCGTTCGAGAGTTGACCCTGCCTGCGGAGCGGTATGGGGAAGTGCAGAAGCTGGCCGGGGTAATCGCCAACGATGAACAGAGTAGTGCGGTGTTCAAGAAGAAGTAGAAATAGTTTCCTCCCACTCATCTCGAAAGGCAAAGGCGCGATGGATGGGGCACGAATGGTATCTCGATGCAGAGCGGAAAGTGAGAGGTCTATGTTCTGGCAGTTAATTCGCAATGGTCTGTTAGGAAGTCTCGCGATTGTAGCGGCTGCGAGCGGTGTGGGACGCGCGCAGCAGTGGACACCACCTACGGCTGAAGAGCTCTCCATGAAGTCGATACCAATGGTCCCTGGAGCCTCGGCGATCTACCTGTTCCGGGAAGAGCGGACCGAAGATTCTCTCCACATGTTCAGCGTCTATGAACGCATCAAGATCCTTACGGAAGGTGGCAAGGAGCGAGCAAACGTCGAACTCAAGTATCAGGCGGGCGGCGACATGAATTACTCGCTGACCAATATCGAAGGCAGGACGATTCATCCTGATGGAACGGTCATTCCCTTTACCGGGAAGCCCTACGAGCGAACGGTGGTGAAGGCGCAGGGTTACAGCGCAAAGGCCAAAGTGTTCACACTGCCGGATGTGACGGTGGGCAGCATTATTGAGTACAGGTATAAGCTGCGGTGGGAGGACAACTGGTATTCCGCGCCGCGATGGATTGTGCAAAACGATCTGTATCTGCGCAAGGGCCACTTCTATTGGCGCCCGACGGACCGGCAGTTGAGCACCGATGATGGGCGGAGTGTCAGCACGTCCGTGGCCTGGACCCCCATTCTGCCACCGGGAGTGCAGGTCAAGGACACTTCGGCTCCGACGGCGGGCGTGATCCACGGAGACGGAACTTCGATCATCGAGCTGAACGTGGAGGACATCCCTCCCTCGTCGGAGGAGGAGTACATGCCTCCGCTGGGCAGCCTTGGTTACCGAGTGATGTTTTACTACTCGCCATACCGAACTCCGGAAGAGTTCTGGAAGGGTGAGGGGAAGCACTGGTCGAAGACGAACGATCACTTTATCGGGCCAAATGGCGCAGTGACCGCTGCAGTGCATCAGCTGACCGTTCCATCGGACTCGCAGGAAGCGAAGCTTAGGAAGATCTACGCGGCTGTTGAAGAAGTCGACAACACGGACTACAGCCGCCAGCACACGCGGCTGGAAGACAAAGCTGAAGGCCTGTCGCAGATAAGATCGACGGACGACATCTGGATGCGGAAGCGGGGGTCGAGCGATCAGATTGCTGCCCTCTTCGTCGCGATGGCGCGTGCTGGAGGGATGAAGGCGTACCTGATGGCAGTGACCAATCGGGACAGGAGCGTCTTTCTCCAGAATTTCCTTGCGGTATACCAGCTCGATGACGACATCGCAATTGTGAATGTCGACGGTAAGGAGCACTTCTTTGACCCCGGTTCGCGCTACTGTCCTTATGGGCATCTGGCGTGGAAGCACACCATGACAGGCGGTCTCAGACAGACGGACGGCGGCACAATCCTGACGAGCACGTCAACCGAAAGCTATTTGGAGTCCATCGTCACCCGCGTCGCGAATTTGAAGATGGATGAGACCGGTGTGATTTCAGGAACGGTGGATCTGACCTACAAAGGGAACCCCGCATTGAAATGGCGGCAGATGGCATTGGCTGGTGACAAGGATACAGTCGAGCGGGAGATGAAACAGTCCGTCGAGCAAATGCTCCCCGGAGGCATGGAAGTGAAGGTGCTTTCAATCGACAAACTGGCGGAGTACGAAGCACCACTGGTTTTAAAGCTCGATGTGAAAGGGCCTATCGGATCACCGACTGGCAGGCGGTTGCTTGTTCCAGGCGACCTCTTCGAGGCGAATACAAAGGCCACGTTCGCGCATGAAAAGAGAGAACAGCAGGTTTGGTTTTCCTTTCCGTACAGCACCCGGGACGCAATCCGGATCAACTTTCCGGCGGTGTTTACGGCGGAGTCAACGCCTCCTGAGGCATCGTTGCAGATACCGAAGAGAGCGATCTACAAGCTCAAGGCGTCGGCAGATGCCGGCGGAGTTACGATTCGGCGTGATCTCTACGTCGCTGAGATCTTGTATCCCACTGAGGAATATCCGGAGTTGCGGAAGTTTTACAGCCAGTTCGAGGCGAAGGACCAGGAGCCGATTATTTTGAAAGTCGCGTCGGCATCACCTTCCGGGAACTGAATCCTGCTTCGCAGAGAGCTTCGCGTCGCTGTCGCTCGATCTGTGTCCGCGAAGGCTTCAGCCAAGGGTTTACCGAGGCGGGCAAAGTACAATAGAAGGACTGTGAACATCTCCTACATTCCCTCCAGCTTGCCTCCAGGCGCTCTAGCGCGTAGTGCGGAATTTCACGGACGGTCACGATGACTGAGGTGAATGCCGTCGAACCGAAGGAAAGCAGTAAAGGCAAGAACCTGTTGAAGACGATTCCGGGGCTTCTGATCAGTGCATTTTTTCTCTGGTACACGTTCTTTCCGCATGGACCGGTCTGGGTGCTGCCGGCTGGTAGGGGTATTTCGATTGCTGAGATTCGCGCCCTGCGCATTGCTAAGCCGATATGGCTGGGTGGTGTTCTCGGATTCACGCTGGCCAGCTATACATTGCGTTGCGTTCGCTGGACGCGAATGATGCGCAGTACGGGCGCAAAGTTTGGCGTCTGCGCCCGCGTTCTTATGACCTCGCTGGCGGCAAACAACATCCTGCCTTTGCGCATCGGCGACATCATGCGTGTCTTTACTTACGCCGAGGACCTGGGTGCGTCTCCATCGGTAATTCTCAGCACGGTGATTCTCGAGAAGCTGCTCGATATCTTCGTTCTGGTGTTACTGTTCACTCTTACTATGGGCAGTCATGCCTCGGCACATTCGAAGACGGTGGCCGAATCGCTTCTGGCCATCTCGACGGTTGGATTGCTGACACTAATCCTGGGTGCGCGAGCCCTGAAGGGGCCGCTCGAAGCCTTCTTTGCAAAGCATTCGGGAAACGCCAAGATCGCAAAGATCGAACACTTCATCATGCTTGCGATCGATTGTCTGCTGGAGATTGGAATTGCAGGCTCAGTGCTTCTTCTGGTGCAGTCCGCAGTGATCTGGATCTGTGAAGGAATGATTTTTGTTTCAGCGGCGCAGATGATCGGCCTCATGACGGATTGGATCGGCCCCTGGGCAGCGGTTTCCGTGGCGAACCTTTCGTATCTTATCCCGAGTTCTCCCGGAGCAATCGGGACGTTCGAATTTGCGGTCAAGAGCGGGCTGATGAGCCATGGAGCATCGGAGGCCCAGTCTGCGCTGTTTGGCCTAGCGCTTCATGCGTGGCTATTGGTCTCGGTGACGGGTGCGGGTGGGTTGATCTTTCTCGTTCACAGGGCGAAGCGACCCGAGCATAAGCCGCTGCTTGAAGAGATTGAGACGTTGCCGGCGGAGATGCCGTAGTTGCACTCACGTAGACTTGAGTCAGAAAGATCAGGTGAAGACGCAGGCATGTATCGCACAGTTCAGCAGCAGCTTCTGGCCCGGATCCAGGGGATTCTCCTTGCAAAACACGATGTGTCACTGGCCCAGCTTGCCGTAGAGCAGCCGCCCCAGATTGCGATGGGCGAGCTCGCGCTGCCGGTGGCGTTTGAGCTTGCGAAACGGCTGCGGAAGGCTCCGCGAGCGATTGCGACCGAGCTTGCGGCGGAGTTGACAGCCGCGGGTGTGGAGGGTGTGAGTGCGGTTGAGGTTGCGGGGGCTGGATACCTGAACATCAAGCTTGATCGCGTTGCCGCGGTGCGGAAGATTGCCGCCGATGTTCATGCGGACGTAGGCGGCCCGGGTTTTCGGCTGGTCGAGCATACGAGCATCAATCCAAATAAGGCGGCCCATATCGGGCATCTGCGGAATGCGATTCTGGGGGACACATTTCAGAGACTGCTCAAGCCGGACGCGTATAAGACGGGCTATGCGGTCGGCGTGCAGAACTACATCGACAACACCGGTGTTCAGGTGGCTGATGTTGTTGTAGGACTCGTTCATCTTGAAGGCAGGACGCTGCTGAGCGTGCGGGAGCTGCTGACGGAGTTGATGGAGTCGAACGTGTATGTCGACTACTACTGCTGGGATCTGTATGCGCGGGTTTCGCAGTGGTACACCGCTGATCCCGAGCAGGTGGCGGCAAGGAAGCAGATTCGGCTCGAGACGCTGCATGCACTTGAAGAGGGTGGCAACGAGACGGCGGAGATCGCTGAGTTGGTGTCGACTTCCGTGCTAAGACGGCATCTGGAGACAATGGAACGGCTGAGCATCGAGTACGACTTCCTACCGCGGGAGAGCGAGATTCTTTCACTGCACTTCTGGGATGCAGCGCGGGAGTTGATGCTGGCAAAGGGCGTTCTCTACCTCGAGACCGAAGGCAAGAACAAGGGATGCCTGGTGATGAAGCGAGCCGGCTCAGCGGAGGAAGAGACGACCGGGCCGGACGAAGATGCCAAGGTGATCGTGCGTTCCAATGGGACCGTGACTTATGTAGGCAAGGACATCGCATACCACTTGTGGAAGTTCGGCCTTCTGCCGGGGAAGGACTTCGGATACCAGCGCTTCCATGAGTACCCGACGCATACCTGCTGGATCTCGACTGCGGGAAAGAGTGATGAAGGCGCTCCGACGTTTGGTAAGGCGGACGCGATCTACAACGTCATCGATTCGCGGCAGAACGATCCGCAGAACAACGTAATTGCGGCGCTGCGTGGGATGGGGTATACCGACGCGGCAGACCGGTACACGCACTTCAGCTATGAGATGGTGGCGCTCACTCCGCGGTGCGCGATGGATCTTGGGTACGCCGTGAGCGAGGAAGATCGCACGAAGGCTTACCTGGAAGTGAGCGGGCGCAAGGGGTTTGGGGTGAAGGCCGACGATCTGCTCGACAAGCTGATTGCGGCGGCGCAGGCGCAGGTGGATTCTCGGAATCCTGATGTGTCGCATGAAGAGCGGGTGACGATTTCGAAGCAGATCGCGGTTGGGGCGCTTCGGTACTTTATGTTGCGGTTTACGCGGAACACGGTGATCGCATTCGACTTCAAGGACGCGCTGAGCTTCGAGGGTGAGACGGGGCCGTATGTGCAGTATGCCATCGTGCGGGCGGCCAATATCCTGCGGAAGAGTTCAACGACGCAGGCTGAGGCGCTGGCCGCGATGGCTGGGCTGGAGCTTACGTCTCTTGACGATGACTTGTGGGAGACGTGGCTTGCCTGCTCAAAGCTGACACTGCTGCTGGAACAATGCATCGCGACTGCCGAGCCTGCTTACCTCGCGAAGTACGCGTTCCAACTAGCGCAGCAGTTCAATAACTTCTATCACCGGCACCATGTATTAAACGAGACGAATGATGCGAAGCGGACTCTCCTGCTGGGGACGGCGGCGGTGGCGCGGCGCGAAATGGTGAGGGCACTTGGATACCTGGGAATAGAGGCGCCGGCGGTAATGTAAGGACATCGGATGCGAGCTGGGAAGTTGCCGCATCCCTGGTCACCTACTGCTGCATCTTCATCGTTTGTAATCTGTTCTTCCGCTATATTTCTAGGCAGCGGATCATTGCACTCAACGCACATCAGGGTGCTCTCGTTCGTGTCCTGCTCGCACACGTTGTGAGGCGAATGAAGAAAAGAGAGAACACCTATGCCTTGCGATCTTGAAGAACTCAAACATGTACCACTTTTCGAACTGCTGGACCAGGAGGAGTTGGCTGTACTGGCCAGCCAGGTTGAGATAAGACAGTTTGCCGCGCGTCAACGCATCTTCAAGATAGGGGAAGCCGCGGGCTGCGCCTACATCCTGATGTCCGGGAGCGTGCGCGTGACAACGGTGGACGAAGACCAGCAGGAGGTCCTGATCGACGATCCAGACCACGGCGGCCTGTTCGGATTCGCGTCCATGATCGACCAGACGCCTCACCAGGCGAATGCGATGGCAGTAGAGGCGTCCGTATGCCTGGAGATCGATCGAGAAGACATCACCGTCTTGCTGCAAAGGAAACCGCTTGCCGGTCTCGACATGCTGACCATGCTGGGCCGTCAGTTCCACGCCTCGCAGCGGCTTGTACAACTGAGAGCGCAGCGAAACGCCAACGAATTAATTGATGAAGAGTCCACCTTCGGGGAACGGCTCGCCGATGCCGTGGCCCGTTTTGGCGGATCGTGGAGGTTTATTATCTGGTTCGGCGTTGTCCTCGTCTCTTACTCAGGACTGAACATCGTTCTCAAAGGTCGCGCGTGGGACCCGTACCCGTTCATTCTGCTCAATCTGTTCCTGTCGATGCTCGCCTCCCTGCAGGCCCCGGTGATCATGATGAGCCAGAATCGGCAGGACGCGAAAGACCGGGTTCGCAGTGAGCTGGATTTTGATGTCAACCGGCGGGCGGAGTCGGAGATCCAGGCACTCTCCCACAAGTTGAACCTGCTGACCGACAAGGTGAGTGACGTTGAGGACATGCTTCGCGAGAGTGCTACGCAGCATGGCTAGTTTGAGAGATGGCTCGCCTGCCGGACTCATCCAGACAGATGTCTACAGTGGCTTATAGATAAGGCCGATGGCTGCTCCGACGAGGACCCACTGGATGAAGTAGGTGACGGCCTCGTAGATCGTGAGTTTAAGGCCGAGGTTGAGCAGCGTGTAGTTATGGATGGCGTAGGTGCAGATCGAGAAGATGCCTGTGAGTACGCCGAAAGACAGGCCGGGAATTAGGCCGCCGCCAGAAGGATAGATTCTGGCGTAGAGAATGACGATGACCGCAATGCTGATCAGGATACCGACCATGTTGTAGGGCATGACTTTCATCATGCTGTCCTTGGATCGGTAGACATTGGGGTACTTCAGGAACTCAGACTTCATGGAAGGCAGGGCGGCAAAGAGTATGGAACCGGCGACGAAGTACGTGACGGTGGCGCCGAGGAACGCGAGAGCGATGCGGCCGTGGTTCACAGGAATCCCTTCCGGAGCGAAGTTGGAAAGGTAAAGAGTTTTACAAGAGGGGAAGATGGAAGGCCGGAGCTTACGCTTCGGCCTTTTGGTTTGTGGTCAGGACTGTGACTGACTGTTCTACGCTGGGTCTCCGGCGGAGGAGGGCGGCGGAGATGAGGGTCATGATGAGGCCGACGGGGAGGGGCTCTATAAAGGTGTAAGCCGCGTTGACGAGAGGATTCTGATAGCTCTGCTGCGAATTCTGAATGGCGGCGACTTTCGAAGCGATAGTGGCAGGGTCGAGGCTTGAGGACTGGACTTGGTGGATCTGGGCGGCGAAGTAGCTGTCCATGAAGTGGGGCATGAAGTTGAAGTAGAGGATCTCCCAACTGACGACGTAGCAGAACGTGGTCATGAGGGTGATGAGGATGCCACAGGCGAAGGCGCGGCCGAAGGAGATCTGGCCGGCGAGGTTGTTGTCGCGATAACTGCGAACGCCGAAGTAGATCAGCAGGAACGACGCCACCATGATCGTGTAGCCGACAACCATGCTGTGGCCGGAACCGATCCTGCTGGCGAGGAGAAGCGAGGCGTCTGTAAGGACGGAGATCATGACGCCGGCGATCAGGCCGAAGGTTAGAACGATTTTCTTCATCTGAGACTCCTGTGGCGGTTGAGGATGGAGTCACGATGCAGCAAAGCGGGGCCGGAAGTCGTCATCCTTTCGGGTGATTTTACGTGAAGGCGGCGAAATCATGCTTTCGGACGACAACCTCTGCAGGAATCGACCGTGACTGTGTCTCGACCGCAGAACACGCCAAGAGCCCTAAGCCTTCGTTCTTGCCGCTTTTAGAACCGCCGCCTGCAGGATGCTTCCACCCTCCTGGATAATGTATGAAAGATTGACGTCGAGGTTTCGCAGGATATCGACGTGACCGCTCAGCCAGCGAATCTCTACCGTATCGACCTTCCTGGACTGGTCGATACCGAAGTGAAGGCGAAGATCATTTTGCGAGAAGTAGCTTCCACCACTTCGCACCTCGTCGGTCTGCTGCAGGGGTTTACTCGAAGCCGGGTTCGTCATGGTGGTGACGATGACCCGGCTGCCGATGCCGGAGCGGTTCGACTTCACTCCTACAAGCTTGATCTTGATCCAGTTGCGATTGAGGGTTGAGTCGCAGCGAAGGAGCTGAGGCACGGAGTTGATGCAGTTGACGACGACGTCGATGTCGCCATCATTGTCGAAGTCGCCGAATGCGCAACCTCGGGCCGGGACATTGGCGAGGATGCCGGTGCCGCCCTGGCTGGTGACGTCTTCGAAGCGCCCGTTCTGCAGGTTTCGGTAGAGATACTTGTGCTCGGCATACTTAAGGTCGGCCTTGGATTTATCCACTTCGGGATAGACATGGCCATTGGACATGAGAATGTCGGGCCAGCCGTCGTTATTCATGTCGAAGAAACCCACCCCCCAGCCGAGCAACCGAGTGTTCTCGCCCAGACCTCCGGGATAGGTGCGGTCCTCGAAGATGGCATCGCCGGTGTTCGTGTAAAGCGAGTCAGTATCGCCCGCGAAGTTCGTCTTGACGACGTCCATCGTGCCGTCGCGGTTGTAGTCGCCAATAGAGACGCCCATGCCGGCCTGGGGCTTGGCCTCGGCGGAGAGTGCGGCTCCGGCCTCGATGGCGATGTCGCGGAAGGTGCCATCGTGCTGGTTCTGGTAGAGGGTGGCGGGAGCCGAATCGTTGGCGACATAAATGTCGGGCCAGCCGTCGTTGTCGAGGTCCGACGCCGCGACGCTTAGGCCATAGGTGCCAACCGCAGTCCACATGCCTGACTTCTCGCTGACATCGGTGAAGGTGCCGTCCCCCTTGTTGTGGTAGAGAATGTTGCGTCCGCCCGGCAGCCCCGGTGGGCCGCAGGCGACGAGGATTCCTTTATAAGTGCAGGGGCCATCCTCCGGGAGCGGCGCTGTTTTCAAATCGAAGTCGACATAGTTGGCAACGAAAAGATCAAGGTGGCCGTCGCGGTCATAGTCCACGAAGGTGCAACCGGTGTTCCAGCGGATCTTCGGGCCGGGCTGGATGAGTCCCGCCTGCTGGGTCACATCGGTGAAGGTACCGTTGCCGTTATTACGGTAGAGGGCGTTCTGGCCGTAGTAGGTGACGAAGAGGTCGTCGTTGCCGTCGTTGTTGTAATCGCCTACGCAGCAGGCCTGTCCCCACCCGGTTTTGTGTTCGAGGCCGGAACCCTTGGTGACATCCGTGAAGGTTCCGTCTCTATTGTTCTTGAAGAGATGGCAGCGAGGTTCCTGGCCGGCGGGAAATCCTTCCAGGCGCCAGCCATTGACGAGGAAGAGGTCCTGCCAGCCGTCGTTGTCGTAGTCGTAGAAGGCGAGACCGCAGCCCGTAGTTTCGAGGAGGTACTTGTTGGTGAGCTTGCCACCGTAGATCGTCTCAAGCGTGAGTCCAGCCTGGGCCGCGATGTCTGTAAACGTCACACCGAGCGGCGTTCCTTCGATGGGTGATTTGGGACCGGCGGGCGGAGGCGCTTGCTTGGCTGAGTAAGTGCGCTCCTGCGGGCCGAGTTTGCCTTGACCTTGTGTAGAAGGAGCCTGCTGCGTGGGAGCCGCGAGAGCAAGGATATCGGCAAATGGAAGAACGAGGGCCGTGCGACTTAGCGAGCGGATGAATCTGCGGCGGTTCAGAATTTTCTTCAAGGCTGCTCCGAATTCTCCATCCATCCTATGCTGCACCGCCCCTCTACTGGCTGGCCGAGGTCGATCCTCCTGCAGCGGCCTTTTGGCGTTCCGCGGCGGCTTCGGACTTCTTACCCCGAGCATCGTAAATCTTTGCGAGCCCTGTGTGGGCCTCGGCGAAGCTGCCATCATAGCCCAGGGCTTCGTTGAACTGCACAGCGGCTCCGGTCAGGTCACCCTTCTTCAGCAAAGATTCTCCGGAGTGTGTCGCAACCTCCGCGCGCTGGTTGTTGCTACTGCGTTTCATGAGGGTGGCGGCTTGTCTGCGCTGCTCGGTGGCCTCCGCAGTTTTGTTCTGTTTCATCAAGACCGCAGCAAGAGTAAGTCTTGGATCGGGTTGCTCCGGCAATTGGCGGATCGCCTCTTCAAGAGCGGATGTCGCTTCAGGAAGTTGACCGAGCTTGCTGCAAACGCTGCCTAGCGTCGCCCAGCCATCACCGTTTTGTGGCCGGAGGCTGAGCGAGGACTTCAGTTCGCGCGCGGCATCTTCATAACGGCCGGTCTGCATGTAGAGAATCCCTAAAAGGTAGGGAGCTTCGGCCTGGTGAACGTCGAGGCGCTCCGCGGCCTCCAGTTCAGGGATGGCGTTTGCAGCATCGTCCTGCATTTTGTAGGCGTAGCCCAGGTCATAGTGCAACTGGGGGAGGTCGGGTTCAAGTTGCAGGGCCGCGTGGAGTTGCACAATGGCGTCCGCAAACTGGTTCGCTTGAACCAGCGCGGCAGCCAGGTCCTGATGCGCGACGACGTTCTGTGGCGCGAGGGCGACGGCATGCTGAAGTGTGGCGACGGCCTCGGCCGTCTGCCGCGTCTGGCTGAGAGCCAAGCCAAGATTCACCATCGCCGCCGTATTGTCGGGCTCAAGCGCAATGACCTTGCGGAGTAGAGGAATGGACTCCGGCATGCGGCCGGTCCGCTGCAGGGCGAGAGCAAGGGCGTAGGTCGCATCCATCAAGGTTGGGTCGGACTCAGGCTGAGCCCGCGCAAGGATTGACTGGAAGATGTCGACCGCTTGGGTGTCCTTACCCGCAGAAGCGAGGGCCTTGCCGTACTCAAAGACAATGGCATTGTTCTGCGGTGCAAGTTTCGTCGCGCGGGCAAATTCCTGGACGGCTTGCTGATCTCCTTGCGCCTGCAAGGCAAGGCCGAGATGAAGGTGCGGCATTGCAAGCGAAGGGGCGATCCTGGTGGCGTCGGCGAAGTGTCGCTGTGCCTCGGACCATTGCTGCTGCCGGGCGTAGATGGAGCCAAGATCATCGTCGAAGACGGCGTTGCGAGAGTCCGCCAGAGTCGCAGCCTTCATCTTGAGGACTGCTTGTTCGAGGTGACCGGCAGCCGCGAGCGCGCGGGCATAGTTGGCAAGCACGGCGGCGGGCAAAGGCTTGTGCTGCGCCTGCGCCGCTGAGTCGAGCGCTGCATAGACCGCAAGCGCTTTGTCGATTTGTCCCGCTCGCTGATAGGCGAGAGCACGGTTCGCGTCTCCAACCGGCGAACCGGCTTGGATTGCGAAGAGAGGGCCTTGCAGCAGCAAGACGAACGTAACGAGAAACGCGAACTTCAGGACTGCGAGCCCGTTGGCTTGCCTTCGCCGCGCTCTCAGCAAGCGAGATCTCCAAAAGGGCGCCCGAAAGTTTGGGCTGCCTTCTACTCGAGTATCGTGTCTTTGCCTGGGGAACGAAAGCATCGGCTTCTCTCTCAATCACTGACCAGCACCGAACCTGCTCCTGTCAAACGCGATCGCCGTCGGCTGAGATCGAGGCCGCCAACAGTTTAGGCAAACCCGCCAGGTTCTGACTACGGTAGTCTACTTCGCGTAGCTTCTCACCCACTCGACGATGGAGCGGACGGCGACGCCGGATGGACCGCTGGCCAGCCAGGGTTTCGCTTCGTCGTTCCAGGCCATGGCGGCGATGTCGAGGTGGATCCAGGGGGTGTCGCCGACGAACTCCTTCAGGAACATGGCGGCCGTGATGGAGCCGCCGTAGCGGGTGATGCCGGTGTTCTGGATGTCGGCGATCTGGCTCTTGATCTGGTCGCGGTAGTCGTCGGTGCAGGGAAGACGCCAGTACTTTTCGCCGGAGAGGGCGAGGCCGCTGGTGAAGTTCGCGACCGTGACATCGTCATTCGAGAACAGGCCGACATTGAGCTTGCCGAGCGCGATGGCGACGGCACCCGTAAGAGTAGCCGCGTTGATAAGGTGGGTGCAGCCGAGGGTCTTGGCGTAGTGTAGGCCGTCTGAGAGGACGAGGCGGCCTTCGGCGTCGGTGTTGATGATCTCGATCGTCTTGCCGGACATGGCGGTGACAACGTCGCCGGGTTTGAAGGCCTTGCCGTCGGGCATGTTCTCGGCGGAGCAGATGACACTGATGACCTTGACGGCAGGCTTGAGCTCGGCGATGGCGCGCATGGCGCCGATCATGGCTCCGGCGCCGGCCATGTCGTATTTCATCTTCTCCATGCCATCGGCGGGTTTGATGGAGATGCCGCCGGTATCGAAGGTGATGCCCTTCCCGACGAGGCCGATAACGGGCGAGCCCTCGGGCGGTGCGGACTCGCTTTCAACGACGGCTGGTTCGTAGGTCATGACGATGAGAGCGGGCGGCTCGGCAGAGCCTTGGGACACCGACCAAAAGGCACCCATTTTGAGTTCGTGGAGCTTCTCGGTGGAGTAGACCTCGCACTTGAGGCCGACTTCAGCGCACATGGCGGCGGTGCGCTGGCCAAGGACGGTGGGGGTGAGGATATTGCCGGGCTCGTTGACTAGCGAGCGGGCGAAGTTCTGGGCGGCGGCGAGGATGTTCCCTTCGGCGAAGCCTGCTTCGATAGCGCCGCTCTTCTCTGGAGCGATGAGCGTCGCGGTGTGGACGGAGAGGTCCTTACGGTCGGTCTTATAAATGTCGTAATCGATCTCGGAGAGTCCGATGCCTTCCATGAGCACGCGGGCGACGTGTCCGGGCGCGACAGAAGTTTCCGGGAAGGCGATAGCAACTTCGCGCAGGCCGCGTGGTTTGGCGGCGCGGAGGGCTGTGCCTCCGCCCTTCCGGAGTTCGTCGAGCGAGAGGGACTTGGCCTTGCCGAGGCCGACGAGGAGCAGGCGCTGTGCAGCGAGACCGGCGGGGGCGTGGATGACGACTGTCTCACCGAGGGTGGCTTTAAATTCGCCGGATGCAAGGACTTTGGCGGCGGCTTCAGAGATTGCGGGAGAGGTACTGAGGAGGATTGGTGCGGGCGGCGCGTCTTTCTCTATGGCGGAGTCAACGGTGAATACAGCTAGGAGCGGGGCGGTGAAGGTGGCGGGATCCTGAAAGAGAAGCTGCATGTCCATGGGTCTATGGTATCGCGTGGATTCGTACGTTGGATGGCGCTCTTGATAAGGCGGGGTTGAAGGAGTACAGATTTCGTGGGCGGAAGGTTGAAGGTTCGGAGAGCGGCAGTCTCGCGGGATCCTTCGCTTCGCTCAGGATGACGGCCTAGCAAGATAAGAGGCTTCGGTGGAGTGACTTCGGGAAGGAGTGAGTGCTACTATCGAAAGTCGTGACGGGGTTGCGGAGTGCGGCAATCTGCACTAATTTTCAGGCGGTTCGGTAGAAGAGGTCCAGTATGTCAGGCCATTCAAAATGGGCGACAATCAAGCATAAGAAGGGCGCGCTCGATGCCAAGCGCGGCAAAATCTTCACCCGGTTAATCAAGGAAGTCACCATTGCCGCGAAGCAGGGCGGCGGCGATCCGGATGGAAATCCCCGGTTGCGCGGAGCGATCGCGGCGGCCAAGGCCGAGAACATGCCTGCGGACAACATCAAGCGGGCGATTCAGCGCGGCACGGGCGAGCTTGAAGGCGTGAACTATGAAGAGATCACGTACGAAGGGTATGGGCCGGGCGGCGTGGCGGTGATCGTCGACGTGCTGACGGACAATAAGAACCGCGCTGTGAGCGAGATTCGGCACGCGTTTTCGAAGAACGGAGGGAACCTTGGCGAGTCAAATTCGGTGTCGTGGATGTTCACAAAGAAGGGTGTGATTGTGTTGGCAAAGGGTGCCGTCTCTGAGGATAAATTGACTGAGATCGTTCTCGATGCGGGTGCGGAGGACCTCTCCGATGAGGGCGAGAACTGGGAAGTGCTCTGCGATCCGAAGGAATTTGAATCCGTGACAAACGCTCTGAAGACGGCAAAGCTCACGCCGGAACATGCGGAAGTCACGATGATTTCATCTACTTATACGAAGCTTGAAGGCGCACCGGCGAATCAGATGATGAGATTGCTCGAGACGCTCGAAGACCTGGACGATGCGCAGAATGTCTATTCGAACTTCGATATGGAAAGCCAGGAAGTCGCGGCCAGTTAGATGGCCTTGAAGGTTTCGCGAGAAGCCGCCGGGTTCGGCGGCTTTTTCGTGGGCGTTATGCTGAACAGACAAAATCAAAGAGTTAGAACTATGGAGTTGCGGATGACATTTGGTATGAGATTGAAAGCGGGTCTTGCGGTGCTGGCAGCAAGTGCATTGTGCGTCCCTGCTTTTGCGCAGGATTTTTCGAGTTCTAAATCGGTCGAGGGCGGAACTCCAATGGGCGGTGGACAAGCTATCTCTGCCGCAACAGACCTCACGCCCTTCCATGTGAATTCGAACCACATGCCATTTGAGTTCGGCGTGCTCGGTCAAGGCGGAACCGGGCTTACCGAGGACCGGAACGGTTTCAAGTTTGCGATGGCGGGTGTTCATGCGGGGAAGGTGCTCTACAAGAACGACACGCCGGGGCTCCTGAAGGGAAACTTCGAGTACGCGGTGGAGCTGTTTCCTTACTGGCAGTCATTTACGCCCAAGTTTCAACGAGCGAAGTGCGTCGCTGGGGCGGTTGCTGGAGAAATTACCTGTTCGCCCTATTACACCGTGGGCGGAACGTTCAGCGGTGTGTCGGTGACGCCGATCATCCTGCGGTGGAACTTCGCGGGCGGCCGCAGGATCTCTCCCTGGGTGCAGGGAGCGGGCGGACTGATCTGGACGAACCACAAGTATCCAGCCTTCGGGTCACCTATTCTGAACCTGACGAACGACGGACCGAACACCGACGCGAGCGTGTGGAACTTTACGCCGCAGGGCGGGGTGGGCTTCCATTACTTCCTGAGTCCGCGCAGATCCATTGACTTCGGAGCAAACGCGGTCCATATTTCCAGTGCTTCGCTGGGGGACAAGAATCCGGGCGTGAATGCAAGTGTGCAGTTTTCGCTCGGATACTCGTTCTGGAAGTAAGCAGGCAGTGGTGATGAAATCTGACGCAATTGTGGAATGTGTCCCCAACTTCTCCGAGGGGACGGATGCGGAGAAGGTCCGCGAGATTGTCGCCGCGATGAGGGTGGACGGCGTGCGACTGCTGGACTGGTCCCTGGACGGAGCGCATAACCGCTCCGTCGTCACGGTGGCGGGTTCGCCTGAAGCGGTGCTGGAAGCAGCTGTTCGCGCAGTGGGCAAGGCCTCGCAGTTGATCGATCTTACGCAGCAGAGCGGCGTACATCCGAGGATTGGGGCGGCGGACGTGGTTCCGTTTGTGCCGGTGACTGGAATCTCACTGGCGGAGTGCGCCATGCTGGCGCGGCAGGCCGGCCTGCAGATCTGGCGGAGGTATGGAGTGCCGGTGTACTTTTACGGCGCGGCGGCGATGCGGCCGGATCGCGTCGAGTTGGAGGATGTTCGGCGGGGGCAGTTCGAAGGGCTGCGCGAGGCTGCGCTGAAAGATGCGATGCGCCGACCCGATGTCGGCGGCCCGGAGTTGCATTCCAAAGCGGGCGCGAGCGCTGTCGGGGCACGCAGCTTTCTTATCGCCTACAACGTTTATATTGAGCCAGCGGGATTGTCCTTGCAGCCTTCGTCCGGAAGAACCGAGGCCGCAAAGGTTCCTGCGACGCAGCCAGATATTGCGGCGGCGAGAGCAATCGCCCGGGACATCCGGGACGGCCGGGCTTCGAACGGCGGACTGCATGGCGTCAAGGCGATCGCGGTGATCGCAAACGGCCGAGCGCAGGTCAGCATGAATATCACCGATTACAGGGCGGCGCCGATGGGTCGTGTCTACGAGACAGTGAAGACGATTGCGGCTCGGCACGGTGTTGGAGTTGCAGAAGGGGAACTGATTGGTCTGATCCCTGCAGCCGCTTTTGAGCCGGATTCGGAATGGGTTCGTCAAACCACTGGCTTCGATCCGGAGTTGAAGGTGCTCGAACGGAAGCTGCATCAGCCGATGGAATGGCCGTAACGTGGTAGCCATTCTTCATCTGTCTGCTTGCGTTCGATGTGTCAGGCAGAGACAATAGATGGGTAGAGGTAACAGGAGAAACTCAGTGAAGGTATTTGCAGCGGGTTCGTTCTTGGGATTCGGTAAGGGTTTTGCGGCAGCCGCGTTGGCCGCCTGTTCTGTGATTGTTCCCGCTGTGGCGAATGCGGCGCAGTTGAGCAACGACGCGAAGTCGGCGATCCCGAAGGACGTGCAGCAGTTGATTGTTGTGGACTACCGTGCGATGCAGAACTCCACGGCTGCGATGAACCTGAAGGATCGTGTACTGCCGCCGGAGTTGAAGCGTCTCGAGACCGCGCTCAAGAGCTCGGGGCTGAAGGTGGATCAGGATGCAGACGTACTGTGCTTCGCGGCGTTCCGTACCGGGGCGAGTGCAGATACAGCAAGAATTCTGGGCATTGCGCAGGGACAGTTCCAGACGCGGGCAATTTTGGCCAAGTTCACCAAGGACAAGGTCAAGGCGACGCTCGTCAGGAACAACAGCGTCTATCCGATGGGGGCGAACGGCTTTGATGTTGTGTTCCTGAACCAGACGACGATGATCTTCGGCGAAAAGAAGTCGGTGGATGCGGCGCTCGATGCACGTGATGGCCTGACGCAGAACTTCCTCGCAAATGGCGAGATGGTGAACGACATGGGCGCGGTAGATTCGAAAGCGGTCTGGAGTCTGCTCGACGCCAAGGGCACTCAGACGATGATGAAGAGCGTGCTGGGTGATGCGGCGCAGTTGACCGACTATGATACCGTTCGTGAGCGCATGAAGAGCTCGCGGTACACGATGGATTTTGCGAACGGCGTGAAGTTCGATATGGCAGTCGTCATGTCCGACACGCTGACCGGAGCGACGGCGGCGACGCTGATGAAGGGCGTTGCGCTGCTGAAGAAGACGAAGGGATCGACGATGGAGAAGCAGGCGCTCGATGAGACGTCGATCGATTCAAATGCAGGGACCCTGCTGGTTTCGTACTCGTCGACGGACAGCCAGTTTTCTAGCCTGCTTGGGTCGCCACTCTTTCAATCCGTTGTAAAGTAACTGCGTTCATCGCGGGAACATAGGCGGGCGGTCCTTCGGGACCGCCCGTTCTATTGCGGGCGAACCTTCGACTGCGCTTCACTCGCGTGCTTCTGGTGAACGCGGCGGAAGCTGCGCGGAAACGCGATGAGTGGGACGGGAGCTTTAGAAGTCTCGCGCGAGCGAAAATAGAAGCCGGAGTAAGCCGATGCGGACGATTGCGGATGGAGCGGAATGCGGAGCCGAAGGTCGGGAACAATCCATTCATCGACGAGATCGAATCTAGCGTCAGCCATGGAGTCTAAGAGTGCCCGCCGGGAGAGGATCCTTGCGGGGGACATGGCATAGTACCAGCCAGCATCCTGGACTGTGATTGCGGACGGGCCGTCGATAACAGGAGTCCGGTTGATGAAGACGTGTTTCGGTTTCCGAACGAGATACTGAAGGAGCTCCGGCGGAAGCGCGTCGAAGTAGTGTAGCGACCCCGAGATGATGACGACATCGGCTTCCGGACACTGGTCGAGGTTGTCTACGAAATGAAGGCGAGACTCACCGCGCTCCGCTGCGATCTGGCGTCCGCGAGTGACGTTCCCGGGAACTTCGAAGACGGTCCAGCGGAGAGTCTCCGGGAATGCCAGGTAGTGGGAGTAACAATAGAAGAGATTGCCGCCGCTGCCGCCGATATCGAGGACGGTCTTCGCCTCGCCGAGAATGCGCTGCAGATAAAACAGGACAGGGAAGTCGCTGACGCGAGCGGCCTCGCTGAAGTGCAGCATGTGCATGGTGACGTTTGAGGGATGGCTGTGCGAGAGCAGGTTGTATCGCTGAATGTAGCTCTCTGCGGCTGCGAAGGAGTCGAAGCTCCTGCGGTATCCGACTAAAGCGTGTGCGAGGAGGGAGCTTCTGCCTAGCGATCTCAGGAGGAAGTGACTTTGGCGGACGGAAGAGAGCTTCTCCAACCACTTCGAAAAGATGCGGATCTGACCGAACCGTAGCCGTTTGATTAAGCCAATCTCGTCCAGTGTGGACTCCTCAGTTGCAGTCGTCCGTAGCCCCTCTGGGCACAAGGTTAGTGTATCAGGATGGCACACCCTGCGAGCTCTCGCGGAGCGGCCGGAAGCGCTCCATGATCGCTTGATCTCCCATTGTGGGACGGGCAGACAAAGGGAACGATTTGGAGTGCTCGAGCAGCGTCTGCAAGGGACTGCGAACGGAGGAGCTCTTAGTGCGTTCTAACGCGACAACGCCCGAATTCGGCCATGCGGATGCATCAGTAGCGGGCATGGACAGCGGTTTATACGCGGCATATACGGGTTTGCTTTCGCGGACTCAGGCGCTCGATACGGCGGCGAACAATCTGGCAAACGCGGCAACGGGTGGATTCCGCGCGGAGAAAGACTTCTTCCGGGGCGTGATGGTCGATAACCTCGGAGGGTTTACCAGTGATTCTCAGGTGGGAGGCACGGTAAACAACTATGGCGTGCTCGGTGGCAGTTCCCTCGACTTCAGCCAGGGCCAGACTACGGCGACCGGAAACCCCCTTGACCTTGCATTGGAGGGCGACGGTTTCTTTGCGCTGCAAACGGCGCGAGGCATCCGGTACACGCGGGAGGGCGGCTTTACACGATCGGCATTGGGCGTCCTGCAATCGTCGAAGGGCGAACCGGTGCTGGATGCCTTACAACAACCAATTGTCATTCCGACTGGCGAGATATCTGTCTCTGCGGATGGCACCGTGTCGGTGGCGACCCCGGCTGTGGGAAGCACGATCGTAGGGCAGGTTGGAGTGTTCACCTTTGCGGACAAGAGCGTGCTCAGCGCGGATGGGACAAACCGGTTCAGTGCGCCTGAGGGAACGGTTCCGGTGGCCGGGACGGCGACAATCCGGCAAGGAGCGATTGAGGGCTCGAACGAGGACGCCGTGCAGGGAACGATGCAGTTAGTGCTCTTGCAGCGGCAGGCGGAGTTAATGCAGAAGGCGCTTTCTGTCTTCTACCAGGACTTTGATAAGACGGCGGCGGAGGAGTTGGGGAAGGTTTAAGAGCACGGAACAGGAAGTAGCAAGGCAACAGCACCAAACTGAGGGAGTGAAGCGATGATTCGAGCGATGTATACGGCGGCGAGTGGCATGAGCGCGCAGCAAGCAAATCTGGACACGGTTGCCAACAACCTGGCGAACTCGGCGACGGCAGGGTTCAAGCAGCGGCGGCTGCAGTTTCAAGACATGGTGTACCAGAACCTGGTAACTCCGGGTTCGGCTTCGAGCCAGCAGACGACGTCTGCAGGACTGCAGATCGGCCTTGGAACGAAGCCGATCGACAGCGAACTCATCATGACGCAGGGAGAGTTCAACCAGACAGGGAACACGTTCGATGTAGCGATCTCGGGCGCCGGATTCTTCCAGGTGCAGCTGCCGAACGGAACGATCGCATACACCAGGGCTGGAAACTTCAGCCTTACGAATACAGGCAACGTGGTCGATCCAAACGGCGACCAGCTGATCCCGTCTCTGACGATCCCTTCCAATGCGACTTCGGTCTCGATCTCTACCTACGGCGTGGTCACGGCGACGCTGCCGGGGCAGACGACATCCAGCCAGCTTGGACAGATACAGCTGGCGACTTTTCCAAATCCGGGCGGACTGAACTCACTCGGCGCGAATCTCTTTCAGCCGTCCACTTCCTCGGGAAATGCGATTACTGACAATCCAGGCGGCAACACGGGTATGGGGACCCTGGAGCAGGGCTATCTCGAGAACTCGAACGTGGATGTGGTGACGGAGTTCGTGCAGATGATCCTGGCGCAGCGCGCTTATGAGAGCAACGCCAAGGTGATCCGCACGGCAGACGACATGTACTCGCAGGTCAACGGGCTCATCCGGTAAGCATGAAAAACCTTAACCAACTCGGTTGGTTGCTGGGAGGCTTGCTGGGTGTCGGCCCCGCATACGGTGCTGACACCCTGGCTGCGGTGCAGCAACGGGCGGAGGGACGAGGGTATCGCGTCCGCGAACTCCGGTGGGACCCGATCCTGCAGCAGCGATGGGCGGTGCTGCAAAGCATCGTGCATCCGGAGTTCCCCCTGTTGGCCGAGCTGACCGACTCGGGCGCTGATCTGCCAGCCACTGGTGGCGGGGTCGTGAGTGTCGCGCCGGTCTTCAAGTTCACGGAACTGGCAGTACGTTCGGGAGACAGGGTCGTGTTGTGGAGCTCGGAACAGAATGTGCGGATGCAGATGGGCGCGATCTCGGAAGGGAACGCGGCAGTAGGTAGCCGGGTGCAGCTTCGCGTTACTGGCGCGGGTGTGAGTGGAGATACAGGATGGCGCGTATCGGGGATCGTTCGCGGACCGGGAAGCGTCGAGATGGAGCGGTGATGAATTCGAAGATGCGTGGAAAGAGTCTGCTGCTCGGATGCCTTTTGATGGGTTGGGTAGGTGGAAAGTGCGGGGCGCAGACATCGCTGAAGAAGCGGCTGTTTCCGCCGAATACCAACATCGCTTCGAATTCCCTAACCGCTTACGTAGAGCGCGTGAAGAAGGCGACTTCGGACGCGCAGCCAACGAGTGGGGCGATCTGGACCGAGGCGGGACGGCTGACTCGGCTGAATACGGATGTCCGTGCGATGCGTCCCAGCGACCTGATCCAGGTGGTGGTGTCGGAAAACCTCGCTGCGTCGACGGATGGGACGGTGAAGAACCAGCGGGCCTCGGCGGCAACCTCTTCCGTGTCAAGCCTTATCGGCGCTCTCCATGCAGGGAACGCGCTGCAGAATCTTCTAAATGCGAGTGCTTCGAATTCATTGAATGCACAAGGGGCCAGTGCAACGAACTCGAGTTTGACGACGACCTTCGGCGGCCAGGTAATCGATGTGCTGCCAAACGGGATGCTGGTGATCGAGGCGGCGCGGCAGGTGGAGTTCTCCCAGCAGACGCAGACGATCGTGTTGCGCGGGCTGGTGCGTCCGGAAGACATTTCGCAGCAGAATCAGGTGCTGTCGACGGCGATATCCAGTCTTGAACTCGAAGTGAAGGGCAAGGGCATTGTGAACGATTACACGCACCGGCAGAATCCGCTCGTGCGGCTGATTCAGCAGATCTTGGTGTTTTGAGGTGGGTGGAGTGGACGGGATGGCGAGCGAGAGCAAAGACAAATTGCGGAGATCCCTGGCTGGGCTCAGGAGGACGGTGTTTGTAGCAGGGCTGGTGTCCCTTGGGTTGCATGACGGGACGGCCCACGCGCAGACCGCGGCTACGAATGTGCCGCCAGCTCCGGCTTTGGCGCCAGCGCCCCGTGCGGTGGCAACGCCTCCGGCCCCTGCGACGGGAACCCTTCGCCGGACGGGAAGGGCTACTCCACAGGTCACGACAGTCCCGCCGGCGGCGGCCATCGGGCCGATCGCGCAGCTTGGGCCGCTGGCTGTGAGCGCGCCTGCGGGTGCGCCCGCCATGGTTGCTCACCTGGCGCGGGTAAAGGACATTGCTTCGATTGAAGGGATACGCGACAACCAGCTTGTGGGCTACGGGATCGTCGTTGGGCTGCATAACACCGGCGACAGTCAGCAGACCACCTTTCCCATTCAGACTCTGGCCGCCATTCTGCTGCGCATGGGTGTAAGCGTGCCAGCGACCGCAATGAAGACGCAGAATCTGGCGGCGGTTTTCATCTCTGCTACCCTGCCGCCGTTCGCGCAGCCGGGTACAAAACTCGATGTGACTGCGGCATCGGCTGGCGATGCGCAAAGTCTCGAAGGTGGATTGTTGTTGATGACTCCGCTCTACGGACCGGATGGAAAGATCTATGCGCAGGCTGAAGGGCCGTTAGTAGTGGGTGGCTATGCGTTGAGCGTGAACGGAAATGTGAAGCAGTACAACCACCCGACGACGGCAAGGATCCCGGCCGGAGCAATCGTCGAACGAGGGTTGACGTTGGAAATTGCGGAACGGAAGAGTTTTACGCTGCTCTTGAACGATGCGGACTTCCGTAGCGCGGGGTCCATGGCGGATTCGATCAACAAAGAAGAGGGACGGTCGGCAGCGCGATCGCTCGACAGTCGGAGAGTAGATCTGCAGGTAGATCCCGGCCAGGACATTCCTCAGCTCCTGGCACGGGTAGAGGCGGTTGAGGTGTCGTTCTATCCTCGCGCGAAAGTGGTTGTGAATGAGCGTACCGGAACGGTTGTGATCGGCGGCATGGTCGTCCTGCAGCCGGTATCGATTTTGCACGGCGGCCTCGCGATCAATGTTGTCACTGAGTTCCAGGTCTCTCAGCCTGCGCCGTTCTCAAGTGGCGGAACGACGACCACCGTCGCGCAGACGACGGTGCAAGCGAAGGACAAGCCGGTAAACAAGATTGAGTTGAAGCAGGGCGCTACAGTGGACGACCTAGTGCGGAGCTTGCAGGGCATTGGAGCGTCGGCGCGAGATGTGATCTCGATCCTGCAGGCAATGAAGGCGGCGGGAGCCCTGGAAGCGGAGATTGAGGTGCTATGAGTACATCGGCGCATGTACCGGCGAATGTGTTGAGGATGGCGCCGACGGCGGCCACTGCGAGTCCCGCCGCCGCAGCTTTGCAGAAACATCTCAAGTTGCAGGATGCAGCTGAGAAGTTTGAAGGGATGATGCTGCAGGAGCTGCTGAAGCCGATGCAGGCGGGCGAGGGCGGATCGTTTGGAGAGTTCGGTGGCGGATTTGGAGATGACGAGGAAGACCGCGACGATTCACTGGACACGATGAGCAGCTTCGGAACCGAAGCCGTTGCGAACGCCATCGCGAAGGCTGGCGGCCTGGGAATTGCGAAGCAGGTGATGCGCGAAGTTGGGGCGCTGGATGGCGGAAAGTACGATGACGAAGGTGCCGGTAAGGTCTACTACGGAAGTCCGAGGCTCCAGGCCAATAGTCACAACGGCCAGAACGGGAGTTTCGACGGAAGGCTCAAGAAAAAGTCATAAAGTACTAAAGTGTCAGATGCGCGGGCCGATGTGTTGATGTAGATGGAGGAAGTCTTATGAGTATTTCAAACGGAATTGGAAGTGTGCAGGGCCTGTCAAACCCGGTGACTGCGGCGTCGCAGACGGCGCCTGCCGGCAAAGACCAACAGGTAAAGACGGCGGCGGTTCCTGTCCACGCGACGGCGAAGGTAAGCCAGGACGTCGACCAGGCCGTCATCAGCTCGACCAGCGGTCTGCTGTCGCAGGCACTCAGTGCCTCTGACGTGCGGCTGCACAGGGTTCTGCCGATCCAGCAGGCAATCGCTTCGGGAAGCTATGACGTCTCGTCCTCCGACGTGGCGGACAAGGTCATTAGCTCGCTGACCACATAAAGATTGTGCCTCTGGCCGCGCAGCTATAAGCTTTGCTGCGGCTAGCTCGAGGTCCATAGATGGGCCGTGGGCCGTAATGGCTGCGAACGCACACTCAGCGGTAATAACCGCCTCGACTTCAAACCTTTCAAGTCAAGACAAAGGGATCTTCACTCAGGACTCGCGCAGTCTTGCGGACGTGAGCCTGCGGCTACAGAACCGTATCTTGGATGGGCCGATTGCAGCGGGCGAGGAGATTAGCGATAGCTGATTTCGAGTTACGAAGTTTGGGCCAAAGAGTTGCAAGGAGGAGCGATGGGGTGGATCGGCGATGGCGGAGAAGGTGAAGCTGAGTGAGGCGCTGGAGCAGACGGCTTCCGCGCTGGCGATGTTTGACAGCGATGCGCTGGAGGAGTTGACGGTGCGGTTGAGCGCCGCAGCTGAAGGTCTGGTTGAGGTCGAGCGCGAGCCCATCGAGGCGATTAAAGCGCGGCAGAGAATTCTGGCGGAAGTACTGATCGCGACGGAGCAGAGTATCCACATTCTGCGTAGTCTGCGAGAACGAAAGACGAGGAACGAATGGGCACTCTAGTCTCTGCACTGAACATCGCGAAGGAAGCTCTGGCTGCTGAACAGAGCGCACTGAACACGACTGCCAACAACGTTGCCAACCAGAACACGCCGGGATATACCCGGGAGGTGGCGAACTTCTACACGCAGGACACGTATCTGCTCGGGGGCTATGAGCAGTCAGATGGCGTGTCGGTAGGAAGTCCCACCTCGATCCGCGACCGTGTTCTTGAGCAGAGAGTGGAACAACAGACGCAGGCAACGGCGCAGAGCACGACTTTGCAGACAGCCTTGAACGGAGTGCAGAGCATCTTCGGTCTTACTGCGTCCACCACATCACCCGATCTGACGACCCTGGGCACGGCGACGGATTCCTTCTTCAGTGCGCTGACGGCCTTTGCGAGCAGTCCTTCGGAATCAGCGGTGCGGCAGGGTGTACTGAGTACGGCCTCCTCTTTGGCCACGGCCTTCAACACGGCCCAGACGCAGTTGACTGGCATTACGAACGGACTGACCAGCGACGCTCTAAGAATTGTCGGGCAGGTGAACTCCCTTCTGGGCACCGTAGCGAGTCTGAATCTGAAGATCGCGGTACAGCCGGCCGGAGCGGATGCCGGAGTGCTCGAAGATCAACGCCAGGTGGCGATCGCGCAACTGTCCCAGTACATCGGGCTCGACCAGATCACGACGTCGAACAATGGCATCGAGCTGACGACGGTCAACGATGGTCTGCTGGTCACGGCAGGCCAGACCTACCAGTTGAACGCTTCCGTCGTGAACGGCGGGATCCAGATTACGGCGGGGCCGAACAATCTTGACGTATCGACCGGCCTCACGGGTGGCTCGCTGGGCGGGACGCTTGCGGCGCTCGATACAAGTCTGCCGCCGATCCAAAGCAGGCTGGACACTCTGGCCTATTCCATTGCGACCGCAGTAAATGCGCAGAATGCGCTTGGCTTCGATGCGAACGGAAATCCCGGCGGAGCGATCTTCACGATCGGCACCACGTCGACAGGTGCAGCGGCGACAATCGCGGTTGCAACGACCGATCCGAACTCGGTGGCGGCTGCAGGTGGGGGCGAGGGTTCGGCTGGCAACACGAACGCGTCGCTGCTCGCAGCGCTGGGCACCTCCAACATCGTTGGCGGCACCACGCCCGACGAGTATCTCGCTTCCTCGCTCGCTGAAATCGGCGAAGCAGCCTTGAACGCGAATACGGACAGCACATTGCAAAGCGCTACGCTGACGCAGTTGACGACGCAGCGGAATGCTCTCTCTGGTGTGTCGCTCGATGAAGAGGCTTCAAACCTTACGCAGTATCAGAGGTCGTACCAGGCCGCGTCGCAGCTTTTTTCAATCATTGACACGTTGTTCGCGAGCTCGCTGAATCTGGGTGTTGTGACTTCGGTCTCATAAAGACACGGGCAAGGGAACAGGAAACAGGAGACGACGATGAGGGTTGATCCGTTTTATGTGCAGGGACTGGTCGGCGCGTTGACCGACGCGACGGCGAGTGAGGCGCAGTTGTCACAGGAGTTGTCGAGCGGCCTGCGGATAACGAGCCTTGCAAGCGATCCGGTGGCGGTCGGGCAGAGCACAGTCATCGGCGCCAAGATCAGCGCGGATGATTCGTATATCTCGGCAGCAGTGTCGGCACAGAGCAAGCTGCAGGTAACGGATTCAACGCTGGGTGAGGTGGTGGCCGCCTTAACCAAAGCAATCTCACTGGCCGTATCGGGGGGCAACTCCACTCTGAATGCGGCGGACACTGCTGCGATCGGCTTGCAGCTCCAGCAGATCCAGCAACAGGTGCTGTCCCTGGCCAATACATCGTTTCTGGGACAGTACATCTTCTCGGGCAGTCAGGGTTCGGTCACGCCGTTTGTGCAGAACACGCTCACCTCTCCGAACACGACGACTTATGCCGGCGATTCGGCGCTGCAGTACACCACGACGGAGAACGGCCAGAAGATCCAGACCAATCTTCCGGGATCAACGATCTTCGACGCAACGGGGTCAAGCGTCTTTCAGGCTTTGAATAACGTTGTCGCGGACTTCAACTCCGGAGGGGTCGGGGAGACGCTTGCCGCGGACTCTGCGGCGCTGACGAATGCGTTGAATACGGTGACTACTGAGCGCGGTGTACTCGGCACATCACTTGCCCAGATACAGTCGACAAGCACGTACGCGCAGACGGATGCCGCGCAGCAGGCGGCGGCGCAGAGCTCGCTGATCGCGGTGAACACTGCACAGGTGGCAACCAGTCTCAGCAACACGGAGACGCAGGCGCAGGCGCTCGACAGCGTGATTGCGACACTTGAAAAAGGAAGCCTTTTCGACTACGTCAAGTAAGAGCAGGATCCAGGGTGTATCGCATAGGGTGTAGCAGAATTGAGGGAACCGTTTCCGGTACTCTAGGAGGAGTGAGGCCTGGATTGCTGGAAGCGGTTCGTTTTTTCTGGAGTGCGACGCGTGGGCACAGGTTCACGCCCTGGCGAAGTGAGTATCTGCGATGGCGGTTGGAGACCTACACGGGCAAGCGGGCCAACGATATTGAGCCGCGGGACTTCTGGAATCTCTTCTGGTCGGACAAGCGGCAGTTCTTTCGTTTCCTGGGATGGGTAAGCGAGATGCGCGGGTATGCGGACGGCAGGAGTCAGGATTGAATCCGCCTACCGAGGAGACCGCAGGACTCGCCGCGATTGCGAACCCATCCCGGCGACGAATGCTTGCGGGCGCCATGGCGATCGGATCCACCCTGCTCTTCGAGGGCTGCGGGGGACGGACGCAGGGTCTGCCGGGAAGTGCATTTGCTCCCTCATCGACGAGCGTTCATGGGGCTGGTTCTTTGCGGGACCATGCTGCTGCCAAGGGACTGTTGACGGGATTCGCTGTGGTTCCATCTCTGCTGCGTACGGACGCGCAGTACAAAGCGGTAGCTCGGGAGCAGGCAAGCGTGATCGTTGCTGAGAACGCGATGAAGTGGAACGCTCTGCGGCCTTCAGCCACTGAATACCGCTTCGAGGATGCAGACGCGCTGCTGAGCTTTGCCGAAGCGAACAGGATGAAGATGCGCGGGCATAATCTTCTCTGGCACCGGAGCATTCCGAACTGGTTTACAGCGATGGCAACCAGGGAGAATGCACAACATCTCCTGGAGGCCCATATCCAGACGGTCGCGGGCCGCTATGCCGGACGCATGCACTCGTGGGACGTGGTGAACGAAGCAATCCAATTAAGTGATGGACGACCAGACGGGCTTCGCGATTCACCGTGGCTCAGGCTGATCGGAGACGATTACGTTGAGGTGGCGTTTCGAGCGGCGCGAAAGGCCGACCCCCAGGCGCTGCTGACGTACAACGACTATGGCCTTGAGGCTGAAGGTGCCGAGGATGAGGCCAAGCGGCAAGCGATTTTGCTGATGCTGCGAAGAATGCGCGCGCGAAGAGTGCCGCTTGACGCTGTCGGTGTGCAATCGCATATCTCAGCTGGCCCAGAAGCAAAGTATGGCGCGGGGTTGATGCGTTTCATCGCGAGTGTGCGGGAACTCGACATGCAGGTATTCATCACGGAGATGGATGTGAACGATCGACACCTTGATCCCGCGATCGCCAGTAGAGACCAAGCGGTCGCGGATGCGTACCGAGGCTATCTCGATCTCGTCCTGAGCGATCCTGCGGTCACTGCTGTGTTGATCTGGGGAGTGTCGGATGGTAGTACCTGGTTGAACCATGAAGGATCGCGGTCAGATGGCAAGCCGGAAAGGCCCTTGTTGTTCGACGCGAATTACAAGCCGAAGTACGACTTTTTCGCGGTGCGGGATGCGTTTGACCGGCGTGTAAGAAGCAGGGTGTAGGTTGTAACTTGAGCGCGATAAGACAGCGGAACTGCAAGTGGCAGTTCACCATAGAGCAAATAAAATTGGCAAAGGAGAAACATGGGACAGATGGTTGAATTGAAGACGCAGGACGGGCACGAACTGGGTGCTTACGTGGCAATGCCGGACGGAGAACCGATTGGCGCGCTCGTCGTCATCCAGGAGATATTCGGAGTGAATCCGTCCATTCGCGAAGTTGCGGATGCCTATGCGAAGGATGGCTTTGTGGCGGTTGCGCCTGCGTTGTTCGATCGCTTCGGCAAAGACATCCAGCTTGGCTATGACGATGCCGGCATGAAGCGGGCCTTTGAACTCTACCCGCAACTCGATGTGAAGGTCGCGATCTTTGATGTCGCGGCCGCTTTCGAGAAGGCGAAGGAGTTTCACCAGAGCGTGGGTGTGATGGGCTTCTGTTACGGCGGACTGATGAGTTGGATCTCGGCGACGCGGGGTGAAGAGCTAGGGATGCGTCCTGCCTGCATCGTCAGCTATTACCCCGGAGGGGTCGGCAAGGTTGCGACGGAGGAGCCGAGTTGCCCGGCCCTGCTGCACTTCGGAGCGAATGACTCGCATATCGGAGCGGACCAGATAGAAGCTGTGCGCGCCGCGCATCCTGAAGTGACGATCTATACCTACGAAGGAGCGGATCATGCTTTTGCAAACGCCCATCGGCCTAGCTTCAAAGAGGACGCCGCGGAACTGGCGCACGGGCGATCGCTGGCTTTCCTCAAGACGCACATGGCTTAGGCGGCTCTGTCCGGCATTCGTACTTTGTGACGCGAGTGCCGGACACTAAGCGTCCATACGGCCCAACCTGCTGGATTGCATGCCTAAGCTGCGCGACGTCTTATACAACTTCCAGAAGGCGATGGCGCAGCTGATCAGGATGGCGCTCCAGATGACAATCAGGATCGTAGTTGCCCACTTCTGCGAGAAGGCGTCCCAGAGCCTTAGAACGTGCCTACCATAATGAACCCCTAGGAAGACTGCGAAGCTGTGGCGGATCGCGCGACTGATGGTGAAGGTGGTCATGAACTTCGACCGCGACATCTTCAAGGCACCGGCGGCAAGCACGAATGGACTGAGCGGCATCGGTGGCGGCAGCAGCGCGGGCAGTGCGACCGAAAGAATCGCATGGTTCTCCATCCAATGACAGACGCGCTTGAAGATGCGAGCTGGAACATGCTTCTCCAGGAAGGCCATGCCGCCGGATTGTCCAACCTGATAGCTCAGGTATCCGCCGATGGCTGAGCCCGCTGTTGACAGCAGGATGAGCAGAAGAATGTTCATCTTCTGCGCGGCGAAGAGGACGAGCATGATGTCGGTTACGCCGGGGACAGGCAGCGGCACAAAGGAGGAGTCGACGATCGACACGAAGAAGAGACCAAAGAGGCCGAACGAGAAGAGCAGGTGCAGCAGCTTATTGGTGTGATGCCCATGCGTCGTCCCTGCCTCCTTGAGGAAAGCCATCGCGAGACTGGGGATTGACTGGGACATAGGAAGGGCCACTCAGGTGTATTGGACGCTCTCTTCGGGGTTGAAGACTCTTTGCCCTACAAGATTGGCTTTGATTACAGGAACCGTAGCTGCGGCAGAGGCGGCAGGAGATTGATTTCGGTAGCGTATCGGCGGAAAAGATGAAGAGCCTCGAGGCAGGCAGAGTCGAGCTGGTAATGGATGTTCCCGGTGAGATAGCTGCGGATTGTGGCTGGCGGAATGGCAATGCGCGGAGCCCACTCGGTGACGAGATCTTCGATGTGAGTGAGGCCACTGATGCGGGAGTGGTCGAGGTCCGCCCTCAACTGAGCCGGGTCAGGAATCGCCTCGGGGCGTGCGGCCCAGACAGCGGCTATCCAGGGTAGACCGGTCCGAAGCTTCCACTCGTGGGCGATGTCGAACCATTGGCAGGATCCGAATTGCTCTTCGATGCTGTCGCGGGCTTCTACTGCGAGAAGCGCCGGATCTCCGATAAGGAGTGCGGCATCAGCCGAGTGGAGCATAGCGATAGGGTCGGCCGGAGAAGCGATGAAGGTTGGCGAGGTGCCCAGAAACTTCCTGAAAAGAATATGAGCATAGGCAAGCGAGCTGCGCGAAGCTGTGTCGGCGGCTATGGTCGCCACCTCCTCGAGCCGTTTCGAACCCTTCACGATCAGCTGGATGGAGCGCACGCGATCGAGCGAGGCGATGGCCGAGCCGGGAACGATGGAGAGCTCCGGGGAGAGGGCGGCGACGGGGATCAGACCGAGGTCGGACGTCCCGTCGAGCAGGCTGGCCGCACATTGCGCCGGCTTCATGTAGTTGAGCGTGTAACGCCTGGCGAGTCTCTCCGCCTGTGGAGAATGCTCGAAGTCCCACATGAGCGGAGCGGGGTTAAGGAAGTCGATGGCGGCGATGCGAATAGGAGGTTTGGAGATCACAGTTCGGTTATTGGATGGAAGAAGATCGCGGAGAGATGCGCTCGTTTTGCTTCCCGCTTTGGAACTGCGTCTTTCGTTGCAGCAAGAAACACGGTTATCCAATGATCGTACTTGAGATGATGCCGATTACCTGCACTCGTGGCCGATGTGCGGGGAGGATGCGATGCGATCGTCAAGCAAGTATAAAGCGGTGGTTGGAGCGGGTGTTCTCAGCGGTGCCATATTCTTCGCTTCTGGACGCGCGCATGGTCAACAGATGGTCGAGAGCTTCCATGCGGGTTCCAGCATAGGGCCGACTGTCTCGGTGGCCACGCTGAGGATTCCAGAGAAGGCGTGGAAACACTTTTCCAAAGCGAAGGCGGCTGTTGAACACAATCGTCTGGCGGAATCTGACCGCGAGACGGAGAAGGCCATTGCACTGGCGCCGAACTTTGCGGAGGCATACCTTCTCCGCGCCGACTCCGAAATGCAGGAGCACTTCTACGAGGCGGCTATCGCAAACGTGAAAGAGGCGAGGCGAGTTGAACCAAATGTCATGTGGTCAGGCGTAATCCTTGCCGGTGCTTACAACGGCCTGCACCGGTATGTGGACGCGCGAGCGGTCTTGTCAGGACTGCATGGGTGCGAAGCAGAGACCTGGCAGGCGGCGTATGAGGGTGCGCGAGCGGCGACTGGCTTGCAGGAAACGGAACGGGCTTTGTACTTGAGCGCGCTCGCACTAGACTCCGCGCCGGAGAGCTTTACGGATGCGCGCCTGGTCAGGACGAACGCTCTCATTCTGGCGCGGCATTGGAGCGATGCGCAGACACAGTTGGAGATATATCTGCAAACCAAGGTGCCGGAAGGCCGTCGCGCCCAGGTGCTGACTGCTCTCGATAAGGTAAAGCGTTCGGAACACGAAGAAGATCTACAGAAGCTTGCTTCTAGGTGAAGCGGGCAGAGGAACCGGTAGATCAAGTGGCCGCTTCGCCCGAAGTCCATCGTCTTGCGTTGACTGCGGTAGGAGCAGGGGTCCGGTTGGCAGCGGCACGGTTGGCATCGGCACGATGTAAGCAACTGCCCGATTTTTGCCCTGCGCCTTGGCTTCATAGAGAGCAAGATCTGCCCGGCGAACGAGAGCGGCGGTATTCGGCAAGCCGCCCGTACTGGAAGCCGCGCCCACGCTCACAGTCATGCCGCGGTGCTGCCAGGAGGCCGCACTGATTGAATGGCAGATACGCTGACCGAGCAAAACGGCAGAGTCGAGGCTGGTATTGGGCAACAGGATCGCGAACTCCTCGCCGCCGTGTCGGCAGACGATGTCGGTGGCACGCGCCCCCTGAAAAAGCATGTTTGCAACCTGCCGAAGCGCTTCGTCGCCCTCCGCATGGCCGAAGGCGTCGTTGAAGGACTTAAAATCGTCGACATCAATCAAGAGCATGGAGAAGTCGGAACGGTATCGCGCAGCCATCTTAAACTCGCTTTTCAGATGCTCGTCGAAACCACGCCTGTTGCTGAGACCGGTGAGAGCGTCCGTCACGGAGAGTTCACGTAGCTTGTCGTTGGCGCGATGCAGTTCCTCATGAGACTTCTTTAGAGCGATCTCGGCATTCTTTTCAACGCTGATGTCGAGCGACACTCCGGCGAGGAGTCGCGCCCCGGAGGCGTCGTAGAAGGGAAATTTGTAGCTTCGCCAATGGAGCGTGGTATCGCCGGGACCGGGCGAAGTCTCTTCCGTGATCCGAAGCTCTCCTTCGTTCAGGACCGCAATGTCGACGTCGCGGAAGGCCGTGGCAAACTCCCTTGGCCATATCTGGTAATCATCCTTGCCGATCCATTCGTCGCGCGTGACGGCGAATCGTTCGGCGAAGAGGCGATTGTAATAAAGCATCCGTCCCTCGGCGTCTTTCATGTAGCCGACGAGGGGACTGTTGTCCATGAATGCCTGAAAAAGAGCATTGCTATCCAGCACTTGCTCGTGGACCCGGGTTGTCGCAGCCAGTGCGTCCGTCAGGCCCTTGACCCGGTTGCGCATCGCTATCTGGGCCTCGACCTGGCGCGACAGCAGCTTGAGAGACGCCTGTTGCTCCGAGGTAAGCATTCTTGGAACGGTATCGATGACGCAAAGCGTTCCCAGCGAGTACCCGTCGGGGGTCTTGAGGGGCATACCTGCATAAAAGCGGATGTTAGGATCGCTCGTAACAAGCGGGTTGTCTTCGAAACGAGCATCTTTTAACGCGTCTTCGACGATGAAGAGCTCCGCCTGGATGATGGCGTGAGCACAAAAGGCCTGCTCCTGCGGGGTTTCGGTGACGGTCAGTCCAAGGCGCGACTTGAACCATTGCCGTTTTCCATCAAGAACCGTGATCAGACTGATAGGGGTGGCACAAATGGTGGCTGCCAATTGAACGGCATCTTCAAAGGCGGGTTCGGGATCGGTGTCCAACAAGTTGAGCGCCTGGACTGCGGCGATACGCGCTTCGTCATCGACGATCAAGGGTCCCCCGCTTACGCTGAAGCAGCCTCTCTGGCTGAGAGGATCAGCTTAGCTGTTTGCATGATAGCGAATCGAGACGTGAGACTAAATGCGTCGAAAGGGGAAGACCTAGCGATCTCTGCTGGTGACGAAGCCCGGCACCCAAAGGAGGGCGCGCTTGGCCTCGGTGTCCGGAAGATCGGCGATGGAGAGGCGGGCGGCCTCGGCATAGGCGCAGGCTGTGTCGGTGGCGTATTCGATCGACCCGTGACGATGGAGTATCTCCAAGATCTGCGAGTGAGAGACGCTGTCGAAGCTGCGGTCGGCGAGGACCTTGCGGATGGCCTCGCGGTCGGCGCCCGTGCCGCGTTCAAGCGCATGGATGACCGCCAGCGTGGCCTTGCCTTCGCGAAGGTCGCTGGCAACCGGTTTGCCGAGCACGTCTTCGGCGGCCGTTAGATCCAAAACATCATCGATGATCTGGAAGGCGAGGCCGAGATTGCGGCCATATTCGCCCAGTTGCGCGTCGATCTGATCGCTGGCGTGGGTGATGGCTCCGCCAAGCTGCATGGAGACCTTGAAGAGGTAGGCGGTTTTGCGGTAGATCAGGTCGAAGTACTCTTCCTCGTTGATGAGGTGTCCAAGCTTCTCCATCTGCAGGAGTTCGCCTTCTACCATCTGCTGTGTCAAGGAGATAAGCAGATCGAGAACGCGGAAGTTGCGCTCTTCAAGAGCCGTGTGGAAGGCCTGCATGTAAAGCCAGTCCCCAGCCAGAACGCATTTGGCGTTGCCCCAGGTGGTGTTCGAGGAGGGACGGCCTCGCCGGATGTCAGCTTCGTCGATGATGTCGTCATGGACGAGGGTGGCGGTGTGGAGCATCTCGACCACCGCACCCAGCTTGATGCGGCTTTTGCTGGTCGAGCCGAGGGCCTTGGCTGACAGCAGCAGAAGCAAGGGGCGGATACGCTTGCCGCCACCGGCAATAAGGTACTCGGCGATCTCTGTGATGACGGCGACGGGAGAGAAGGATTGGTGGGAGAACTCCTGCTCAATGGCCGCGAGATCGTCGCGGAGCAGATCGAAGACCTCTTTTGCCGTCGCTATGGAGAGCGTGCTCACTCATACTTGAGAGTAACAGGGCTAAGTTTTGTTTGTTGGGGAACACTGGCCATCCTCGGCTCGTGAAGAATCCGGCCAGGTTTGGAGACAGGGCGAACATTCAGCCCTGTTATGGGCTTTCCAGGCTGTTGGACGATCCGGGGGAATGGTCGTTCACCGATCGGTTCAGTAGGAACCCGCCGACAAGCACGAGGAGAGTGACAAGGCTGAGGATGGCACTTGCGGAACGCGTGGGGGACGCCGGACGGAAGGCGAGCGTCACGGTGTGAGCGCCAGGAGACACGTGGATGAGCAGGAATCCGGTTGGCTCGCGAGTGATGACGACGGGGTGATCGGACTCGTCTGTGGCGCGCCACGAAGGATAGTAATAGGTTGTCAAACGAACCAGGCAGGAGCCTTTCGAGAGCGTGCGGAAGATGCGAATGTCTGGACTCTGCTGCTTGAGATCTACATGGCAGGCCGGGTCAGGGGCGAGCGGGTCTGAAGGATTGAAGGACGAGACGACAGGTAGATTTGCCGGACCCACCGGCATCAGCGCTCCTGCGGGAAGATACTCCGGCGCTCCCTGGCGCTGCCACGAGGCGAGGAGCTCGGAAAGGGGTGGTGTGCGGTTAGCAGGTACCGCCTGTTCGCTGAGGTAGGCGACGAATGGCGTGAGCGACAGGAGCGCGGTGAGGATGTAAGCCGGACGGCGCAATGAGGGCCGGGTTCCCCGACTGAGGAGAAGGAGCGGGACAGCCACCCCAATCACCGAGAGGAAGCGCAGCGGGAACTGGACGAAACGAAGTTCTGGCGCGTGCTGCCAAAGTGGAATGGCAAGCGGCGATTGCAGGATAAGGGACGCGGCGGCCAGACAAAGCCAGATGGGCACGGCAGGGTCTGCGGAGAGACCCAGAGTGCGCTTGCGCAGGCAGACAATCACGAGCAGAACCTGGGCGCATAGAAAGATCCAGCAGACGACGAGCAGCGGGCTGTCGTTGAAGTTGTAGTGCGGCATGAAGAGGAGCAACTGCAGGGGATCAATGCGGAGCAGAGTGCTGGGATGCACCCAGGGCCGCTCCCTCCACACGGGCAGAAGATGAAATGCGGCCAGCGCGGCAGCCAGGATCTCGGCCTGCATAATTCGGAGCAAGGGTGTGAGTGACCGTTGCAGAACCGCACAGAGGAGTGAAGCGATGGCCAGGCTGTAAAGCAGAACAATCGAGGCTGGGATGTTGGTGATCCAGCTCAGTCCGAGAAGCCCACCAAGCAGGATGAGTTCTCTGCGACTGGTTCCACGCGATTGCAAGCCGGCGTTCGAGGGAGTCCAGACCGCCTGATAGAAATAGAGGGCGATCCACGGCAGCCACGCCTGCACCAGCAACTCGGCGGCCGCGAACCGGACCAGCGAGGTGGTTATCGTGTAAGGGCCAAGCATGTAGAGGATCGCGGCCGTAAGACGATCGCGGTCGGCGACGAAGGGCTTACTCGCAGCGTACATGCTCGTTCCGCTCAGGACGAGGGCGATCCAGGCAAAGGCCGCCGGCGCGACTTTTAACGGAAGGACGAGTGTGAGGAACGCGCCCAGGAAGTAGGAGACAGGAGGATAGAAGGTGAGGTGTGGATCGCCGCCCCCAAAGTTCGCCGCAGCCGACCAGCCGGGATTCAGGCGCCCCATGCGCCATGCATCTCTCAGGTCCAGCCAGGAACAGACGTGGAAGGGCAGGTCCTGCCCGGTGTAGCCCAGCAGGGCATAGGGCACGATGGGAACGAGAGCGAGCGCGGCGATGAGAGCGAGGCGGCGTGGGGTCGTCATGGTCAATCTCGCTGCCCGTTACGGAGAAGAGGATCAGGTGGCGCTGGCTAGGGCCGTCTGCTGCAAGGTCAGGAGGTTACGGATGCCGGCTTCGGCGAGGTCGAGCATCTGGTCGAGTTGGGCGCGGGAGTACGCGTCCTTCTCTGCGGTCGCCTGGGTCTCGACAAGGCCGCCGGAGGCGAGCATGACCACGTTCATGTCGACCTCGGCGCGGGAGTCCTCTTCATAGCAGAGGTCGAGCAGGACGTTGCCGTCGACGACGCCGACTGAGGTCGCGGCAACCATCTGGGTCAGAGGAGATGACTTCAGCGTTCCGGCGGCGACAAGTTTGTTCAGAGCGATGGCGAGGGCGAGACAAGCCCCTGTGATGGCAGCGGTGCGCGTTCCGCCGTCGGCCTGGAGCACGTCGCAGTCGAGGATGACCGTGCGTTCGCCAAGCGTCTTCATGTCGACCACACTGCGCAGGCTGCGGCCGATAAGGCGCTGGATCTCATGGGTACGGCCGCCGACCTTGCCGCGTTCTGACTCCCGGGCGGTGCGGGTGAGGGTGGCGCGCGGGAGCATGCCGTACTCCGCGGTGACCCAGCCGCGGCCGGAGTTGCGCAGCCAGCCGGGAACGCCCTGCTCGATGGTGGCGTTGCAGAGGACGCGGGTGTTACCGGCCTCAATCAGGACGGATCCTTCGGGCATGGCGATGAAGCCGGGAGTGAGGACGGTTGGGCGCAGGGCATCGGCGAGTCGGTTGCCGGGACGAAAAATTTGAGGTGAAGCGACGGGCGCGGCAAGGCTCATGAGAGAGATTATAGTTGCGGGAATGGGGTCAGCATCCTGCTTCCTCTCCGGACGGAGCAGGCGGATTGAATCGCACCGAGAGCGGTAGCGCGGTGGGTTGGATGGAAGCGGGAGAGGAGCCTCTTTGCGGGACACGGGTTCTTTCCCGTTTCGGGACAACTTCCCGTTTTGACACCAGATCTTGAGATCGAAGCGGCGGGATTGTGGCGCGCGTTTCATTTCGGGAATCGATGTTATCCAGGTAGGGGATGCCGGGTTCCAAGTTAGTGCTTTCTTATGAGGTACTTCTTCCAAGCGTTCCAGTTTGGCATGAAACGTGATTACAGACCGTTCATGAATCCCTGAAGATCGGGGTCGAGATGAGCCTTGGAGAGTGACTATGCAGGCATCGCAGAGTAACAACGCCTCTGATCTTCTGAAGTCGGGCCTGAATGCGGACCCAAAGCCGGACGCAATCTTCCCCCGGACTTTTCCATCGCCCTTCGCCGCCCCGATCCAGGCTGCCAGGAGATACATCGAACGCCAGAAGGACGATGGCCGGCAGTCTGGCCGGGAGTCTGGGCTCAGAGGACGTGACTTCATTGAGCCGGCGGACTCGCAGGCGAGCGGCCAGCCGGCTGCAAGGGTCGCAGAGAGCCTCAACCGAGAGGTCCGCGACGAGAGTAGCCGGGAGCGCGACCGCCGGCTGGAACGCAGCCTCTATGAAGGGCACTCGATTGAGGCTGGTCTGGACTTCGAAGGCGTTCCCGGGAACGATGCGGGCCGAGTTGCACATGTCGAACGAGCTTCTCTTGCCGACGGCGACGGCTCCGAGCCTCTCTTTCGATATGCGACTCCCGGCGCGTCCCCCGACCCCGAGGTGATCCGGGGTGCCATCTCACGCCTGGCGCGAGGATCGGAATCGGGCCGCGATGTGCGGCCGATCCTGAGCCCGGATTTCAGCAAGGCGGGGTACACGGCAGAGACAGATCCTGCAGCAGTCAAAGCTGCCTCGGCGCTCAACTTTGGCGAAGTCGCGCGACGAGTGTGGGAGGCGAGCGTCGCGCAGACGCTTGCTCCGGGCGCATCGGAGGGTGAACCCGAAGACGCGGCTGCGGCGCCGGCTCTCGTTGAAGCCAATCCCGCAGAGGACAGGAATGGAATGGAGCGGACTGAACCTGACGGGCTCGATCCTCTGCATGCGGTCCTGGCGGCGGCTTCCGCAGTCCAAGCGGCCGCAGGGGTCGCAATCTGTGATGTCGAGGCGAAATCTGCGCTGGCGCACGACGCCTGCAATCTGCTCTCGGCGCTGGCTCTTTACAGCGAACTGCTCGGCTCTCCCGGCGTGCTGGAAGCTCCGTACCTTCACTACGCAGATGAGTTGAAGCTGCTGGCTGTCCGCAGCAAGATCCTGGTTGACCGGCTCCTTCGATCCGGAGACGCAACCTTCGTCGGCCAGGCTCCGGGCGCCGGGATTGCCGATCAGATCGGATCGAACAACTTACTCGGGCAGGATCGCAAAGCGAACACAGCGTCTTCAGCTCTGAGTCCGCAGCCGATCCAACCGATCGCTTCAGACGACAATGTCGCTGAGCGGGAAGTCACCCTGCGGCCCGAATGGGTGGCTTTATCAGATCCGTACATCGCGCTGCCTGACATGGATGAGCCCGCGGATACGGCAAAGGCCTCCTGCCCAGAGGCCGAAGTTGGCCCTGAAGAGACAGACCTGGCCGGCCTTCTGATGCGGTGGTGCAGCCTGCTGTCAACGATGACGCATGGAACGCTGGAGGTGGTCCTGGGCCCCGATTCCTCTACGCCGGTTCCGCTGGGCGCTGAGGCGTTGGAGCGAATCCTGGTCAATCTTGTCCGAAATGCGAGGACGGCGACTCTCGAAGGCGGGGCGATCCGCATTGCTGTCGGCGCGGAACAGGCGAGGACGATCTCAAGACCGGGCAAAGAGGAGCCAGCGCGGCAGACGGTCAACGAGAGACGGGAGCGGCAGACGGTTGGTGTGGAGGCGGCGCCAACGATAGTTCTGACCGTGGATGACTCAGGCTGCGGTATGACGGAGTCGCAGGTGCGCAGGATTCTCGGAGACGAGGTTTGGTCAGCCGACGCTGGGTTGCAACGCCCTATCTCCGGGGAGGAACTCGGGAAGGAACAGCAGCCTGGAAGTGCCACCTTCAGCGGCCAGCATGGCCCCAGACGTGGCCTCGGGTTGCAGATTGTCCGTGAACTGGTGGCAGCCAGTGGAGGCACGCTCTCGATTCAAAGCTTTCCCGGCAGGGGGACGCGGATAGAGGTCCGCTGGCCTGTCCCGGCTTTGCACGGATTGCGAGCGGCTGCTGCTGCGGCCCAGCCGCAGTATGCCAAGGTTGCGGTCCAAGCGGCACCGCCAGTTACTCACGCCTTCCCGGCGGTTGCGGCTGTCGCAGCGCATACTTCTCCGTTCGCTGCATCAGCCGGAACGGAGGAGGTCGAGCTCCCTTCCGGGAGAGTTGGACCGGATGGATTCAGCGAGGGGGAGCTGCGCGCGATGATGCTGCGTCTGCACCGGTCGGGGCCGCCGGAGCGAAGTCCGCTGAGCCGGCGGCTCAACAACAGGCCGACAGGGACGAGAGAAGCCGATCGCGGATACGGTGTGGCTGGCTCCCCGCTCTATGGCATTCCTAGCTATGGTGTTCTAAGAAACGATCCCGCTCAGCAAGAGACGGCAACCAAGGGAGCAATCGCATGCTGAAGACACGGGGATTTGGAGAACGGGACGGCGATACAGCAGGACCCACTGAACAGGGCCCCGCATATCTCACCGAGACGATGACCAGAACACTGGCAGCGAGACTGATCGGAGCGAGTTCGGCTGCTGATCCAGGCAGCGAAAAAGACCCCGGGGAGGCGGAGACCGGCATCTTCAGCTTTCCTGAGGTCGTAGATGCAGGCGCGACGGAGACCCGAGGCGCTCGGCGCGATGCGGTGGTCGCATCGCAGCATCTGCTAGTGGTGGATGACGATGACTCGGTCCGCAACGCCTGCTGTGAGATTGCCCGAAGGATGGGCTTTCATGTACATGAGGCGGACAGTGTTCCCACAGCGCGGGCGGCCTTGAAGCAGCTTCCCGTCGACCTGCTGCTGCTGGACATGAAGCTTCCGGGCGGAGGCGGCCTGTTGCTGCTTGAAGAGACCAAAGCGCTGCATCCCGAGACGGCCGTCGTCGTGATGACGGCGTTCGCAACCGTCTCCTCTGCGGTCGAGGCAATGCGGATCGGCGCGGCGGATTACCTGACCAAGCCGTTTGCTCTCGAAGAGTTGACGTCCATGCTGGCCAGAGCGGCACAACGCCGTCACTTCGATCTTGAGAGCCGGCTTCTGCGAGAGAAGCTGCGGTCCCAGACCGGCGACGGGCACATCATCGGCAACTCCCCCGAGATGGAGAAGCTGTACCGGATCCTTTCGAAGGTAGCCTTCTCCACCCATCCCGTCCTCATCCTCGGTGAGAGCGGCACAGGAAAGGAGATGGTGGCCCGATCGATCCACTTTAATGGCCCGAATGCGAAGAAGCCGTTCGTTCCGGTGGACTGTGCGTCGCTGGCACCCACATTGATCGAGAGCGAACTTTTTGGATATGTGAAGGGAGCCTTTACCGGCGCGAACCGGTCGAAGGAGGGTCTGCTGGCGGCTGCCGAGGGCGGAACGATCTTTCTCGACGAGATCGGGGAGTTGCCACTCGATCTGCAATCGAAGCTGCTGCGGGCGCTCCAGGAGAAGGAGGTCAGGCCGGTCGGTGCAACGCACTCCGTGCCGATCTCTGCGCGGGTGCTGGCGGCGACCAATCGCGATCTGGCGGCAATGGTCGAGCAGGGCCGTTTCCGCAAAGACCTCTACTTCCGGTTGAACGTGGTAAATCTGAAGATTCCTCCGCTGCGCGCTCGCCGGGAAGACATTCCTGTGCTGGCGCAACACTTTCTCGAGCGGATGCAGCGTGATAAGGGCCGCCAGTATCTCTTCTCCGATGACGCACTGCGGCTGATGACCGAGTTCGACTGGCCCGGGAATGTGCGCGAACTTGAGAACGCAATCGAGCGTGCCTGCGCGCTTGCCTCGGGAAGCCTGCTCCTGATGAGTGATCTCCCAACCCAGCTTCAGGACTTCCGGCTGCAGGCTCACCAGAGCCTTATGGAGCAGCGCCAGCAGGTGCAAACGGCCATGCAGGGGAGCCTGGAGGCGGGAGCGTCAGTGGGACCGGTGCCGACCCCGCATACAGGACTGACGGACACGTCCCTAACCCGGTTTGAAGGTGGGGAGTCGATCATCTCCATTGCGGAGCTCGAGAAACAGGCAATTCTGAACACGATACGTCAGTTGAATGGAGACAAGCTGATGGCGGCGAGGCTGTTGCAGATCGGCAAGACCACGCTTTACCGAAAGCTGAAAGAGTACGGCATTGCGGAGGGGCCGGAGGAGATGAACTAGGTTCTTCCTTATGCAGGATGGGAGATCCGTTCTCTCCGTCTGATCTTTCTCTAAGAGACAAGCGCGGAGTGGCCCGAGTCGGTGGGCTGGCAGGTCTGTGGGGGAGCTTACAGGCACCGGCAATGCCAGTCCTTCGCCGAATCGAACGGATTGGCAACAACCAGGTAGCCAGCACAGATTGCCCGCGCGAGGTTTTATAGACGCGTCGCCAGGGGCATCGAGAAGGATGCCGTGAGACAACCTGGGTTTGCAAGCTGGATGTCGGCGTACCGATGTCAGGGTGATTCTTCAACTGCGGATTACAAGCGGAAGTAATCGCGGATTGCGGCTATCACACATAAACCTGAACGAGCGCTGGTCTGCCGGGATCAGGTCTGTGGCTGTCACACACCACGGAGATCGATGCCCGCGGCCTGCGTCGCAGATTGCTTGCGTCTGGAGGCGTAAGGTCAAAACCAGACACATGGCTGTCTCAGCCATGTGTCTGGCGTCAGGCGCTAACTTTGCCTCCGAAGAGATCACTGACGTGTACCGACTCATCGAGCTGGGCAGTCTTCTGACCATGGGCCTGTCGGTAAATGTCAGTGTTCAGAAGATCCTCGCCTGAGGAACTGGCGGCAGAGATCAGGACAGCATCGAAACTTTCCGCTCGGAGGTTCGACGGGAACAGCGAAAGGCAAATGCAGAGTCCCTCCCGGAAGGACAAACCGTCGAGAACTGTCGAATGTAGAGGTTTGTAGACCGTAGAGGGTTGTCGCACCCGGAGGATTGCCAACATGGGGGCGCGACGAAGTAAGTGGGTCAGCAACAGGAAGAATGCGGCAGATCGATCGACTATCGCTGCCATCCGTCAGATTCACGAAGGCTCATTGGAGATTTAGAATCTCAGGTGAGGTGAGGAGTGTATGGGACTCAGCGACCAGCCGTTTGATGTGACCTGTCCGGATTGCGGGGGAATTCTAAAGATCGATCCAGTAAGCCGGGCGATCATTGCGCATACGTCCGCGCCGAAGAAAAAGATGTTTGAAGACTTTGGCGAGGCTGCCAAGGCGTTGCGCGATAGCGACGCGCGACGGGAGAACCTCTTCCGCCAGTCGATGGATGCGGAGAAGAACAAGGACGATGTGATGGCCAAGAAGTTTGCTGAGGCAGTAAAGAAAGCCAAGGAGACGCCGCTCACGGACAGACCGCTTCGTGAGTTCGACCTCGATTAGGAGCAGGTATTTCGTGAAACCCGGTACTGGGCCGAAGCGTGCAAAAGGAGGGTTTCAGGAGGCTGAAGATGTTTCGATGGAAGATAGTTGCGGCTCTTCGGCGGCGCTGCTCAGCTCGGTTGCGGTCGCGCGGGCACAAATCTCAGTAGGGACAGGCGTGGCTCCAGTCTGTCCGTATGGCTACTTCGGCTATGCGCCCTATGACTACGCTCCCTATAGGTAGTGCGGCCCGGACTGGTTTCAGGCGGACTATTCATTGGTGCGGCTACTTGGTTCCATGGGCCAAATGGCTTCTATGGACACGTCGACAGCCGGTTCGATCCTCGGCATGGCTATCACGGTTCATTTTTGGGACACGGCGAGCAATCCTTTAATCACTTTCATCCAAACGAGGCGCGCACGGACACGGCAATGTCGGCAACGCAGGACATGAACCAGCCGGCGAGCACGCGGGCGGTTTCCAGAGCCATGGGGCTCCGCATGGAGGCGGTGGGCACCGCAAGCCCTGGCGCAAGGGAGCTAAGCCAGAACAGCGATCAAAGATCTGCCGGGTTGGCAGGTCTTTGCGTCTGCTTGGGTCGTCAGCGGAAGACTCTAGTGGGTGGAGCAAGTGGGATGATCGGTGTCGGCAACGCTGGCGATCAGCCATTTGCCGTCCACTCGTACGAGGTTAAAGAGATCAGTGCCGCAATGGTCGACTTTGCCGTCGGTAAGAAAATCAAACGGCGCCCACACGACCGCGAGGTCTCGATCGATGTGGATGATCGGATCGTAGATGCGCTCTTCGATGTGGGTCTTGCCGGGCTTGCCGACGCGCTCGGCGAAGGCGGCAAAGGTTATCTGGGTTGGCTTGCCGTCGCGCAGGAGGACGAGCGAGGCTCCGGGGAGTGTTGGCTCAAGAATAGCGGCGGAGTCGCGGTTAGTCATCCCGGCAAAGAGAGCCTGGATGGGAGCGAGGACGGCTAGCTCATCGGAGGTGGCGGCGCGGACGGGCAGGATGAGAAGCACGGTTGTGAGGATGAGCGCGATGAAGCGGGGAAGAGTAGTTCGCATGGAGTCATTCTAGAGCGGTGATTGGTTGGACTGCGCCGCAGCCACGAACACCCACGAATTGCCGCTATAGGCTCTACTGAGCCCGACGTTAGACGTTGAGGCGATTCGAAGCGGCGACCTTCGCGTACCAGAGGCCAGAGTCCTTGACCGTCCGCCTCTGGCTGCGGAAGTCGGTGTAGATGAGACCGTAACGCTCGGTAAATCCTTCGCTCCACTGGAAGTTATCGAGCAAAGTCCAGGCATGGTAGGCGCGGACCCTGGCCCCGTCGGAGATGGCGCGGGCGAGTTCGGCGAGCACCTGGCGGTACCAGTCAATGCGGCGGGTGTCGGGCACGCGGCCCTGCTCGTTGGGAGAATCGAGATAACCGCAGCCGCTCTCCGTGATCTCGAGGATCGGGTGATCGTATTCCCTTGTGATCCGGGTGACGAGGTCGTAGATGCCGCGCGGCCAAATCTCGATACCGGACTCGGTGAGGGGGCCTTCGGTGGGCATGCCGGCGTGGAAGCGGGTGTACGGATCGCGGCCTCCCGGGGCGTTGCTCTCGATCTCGGTGCCACTGAAGGCACCGCCGCTGGCGAAGTTTTCCTTGCTGGCGTCGGAGACGACACGGCGACCGTAGAAGTGAAAGCCAATCCAGTCGAGCGGAGCATGGAGCAGCTTCTCGTCGCCGGGCTTGAACCCCATCTGCTCGAGCGGAGGCTCTCCGACGAATGCCCTGGGGTAACGGCCCTTCATGGTGGCTTCGAGGAAGAAGACGTTGTTCATGGAGTGGTAGCGGTCGGCGGCGGCGCGGTCCTCTTCGGAGTTGGTCGTCGGATATGAGGGAGCCATCTCGTAGGCACTGCCTACTGTTGCCTTCGGGGAAGCCGCTTTCACGGCGCGGTGAGCTTCGGCCTGCGCAAGAGCGAGGGTGTGTGCTGCTTTGAGAAAATCGTTGAAGCTGGTCCGCTGGGGCGGGAACGCTCCAGCGGCGTAGCCCATGAAGGCGATCGCCCAGGGCATGTTGAAGGGGGCCCAGTTAGTGATGCGATCGCCGAGATGGCTGGCGAGAATGCCGGCATAGTCGGCAAAGTAGCCTGCAAGGTCACGGTTTGGCCAGCCCCCGCGGTCTTCGAGTGCCTGCGGGAGGTCCCAGTGGTACATGGTGCACCAGGGCCGGATGCCGGCGGCGAGCAAGGTGTCGACGAAACGGCTGTAGTGGTCGAGTCCCTTCATGTTCGGTGCGCCGACGCCGGTGGGTTGAATGCGCGGCCACGAGATGGAGAAGCGCTGGCTCTTCTGGTTGAGACGCTTGGCTAATGCGATGTCCTGCGCATAGAGGTGGTAGTGATCGCAGGCGACGTCGCCGGTTACCCCGCCTCTTATCTTTCCGGGAGTATGGGCGAATTTGTCCCAGATGGATTCGCCCTTGCCGTCTTCGTTCCATGCGCCTTCTACCTGGTAGGAGGCCGTGGCCGTGCCCCAGAGAAAACCTTCAGGAAAACGGGCTTCGTTGATGAGCGATTCAGGAACGGCGCCGGGGACCTGAGCGGCGGAGTTGGGCGGCGCCGCATATCCGCGATGGGGATAGAATGCGGCGCCTGCGGCAGCGGCAATAGAGCGAGTTGTAAATTCTCTACGGTTCAAGCTTATCTCCGTGATGCGGCCTATTTAGGAAGCTTCGCGACGGCTCCTGGGTTGATTGTCGAACTATACGGGGTTGCAGATCCGCCCTCAAGGGAATGCGTAGGCAAGCTTCAATTAGGTAGGCGGCGGGGTTGCCGGTAAACTGAAGAAATGCCACCAATCCTCAATGCGCAGGGGCTGACCAAGGCCTTTGGCGCGACTGCTTTGTTTCATGCCATCTCGTTTACGGTTTCAGACGGCGACCACATCGGCTTGATCGGGCCGAATGGCGCAGGTAAAAGCACGTTGCTGAAGGTGCTCGCCGGCGATGAGGACGCCGATGCAGGCGATGTGGCGATACGCAAACGGGCGCGGGTCGGGTATGTGCAGCAGGAGTCGGTGTTTGCGGCAAAGCTGACGGTGCGGGATGTGCTGGAGCGGGCGCTCACGAAGGCTGGCATCCCGGAGGCAGAGCGGGAAGGGCGGTTGCGCGAGACATCCGGGCGCACAGGGTTTCCGTCGCTTGAGGCGGAGGCGGCGAGGCTTTCGGGAGGCTGGCGAAAGCGGCTGGCGATTGCCGAGGCGATCGTGACGAAGCCCGATGTGCTACTGCTCGACGAGCCAACAAACCACCTTGATCTCGCCGGGATTGCGTGGCTGGAACAGGTTATCAAGGAGACAGATTCAGCCGTGGTGATGGTCTCGCACGACCGGTACTTTCTTGAGAACACGGCCGAAGAGATGGTGGAACTGAACCGCGTCTATGCGGACGGTCTGCTGCGCGTGAAGGGAAGCTACAGCAAGTTCCTTGAAGGCAAGGAGCAGTATCTTGAGGCGCAATCGAAGCTACAGGATGCGCTGAAGAACCGGGTGAAGATTGAGACCGATTGGCTGCGGCGTGGACCGAAGGCAAGGACAACAAAGTCCAAGGCACGCATCGACAGTGCGCAGGAGTTGATCGGACAGTTGAAGGAAGTCAATTCGAGGACGCAGACGTCGAGTGCGGGCATTGATTTTTCGGCGACCGAGAGGCAGACAAAGCGACTTGTGGAGATGGAAGGTGTCAGCGTTGTGCTGGGCGATCGCAAGATCGTTGAAGACCTGAACTTCCTGATTACTTCAGGCATGCGGGTTGGGTTGGTAGGGCCGAATGGCAGCGGCAAGACGACGCTGCTTCGTTTGCTGACAGGCGAGCTGCAGCCGGCGGCAGGAACGCTAAAGTTGGCGTCTTCGCTGAAGATTGTTTACTTCTCGCAGACTCGCGAACTTGATGAGGAGTTGACGCTGCGGCGGGCGCTCGCGCCGGATTCGGACTCGGTTGTGTACCAGGGCCGCGTGGTGCATGTGGCGAGCTACGCAACAAAGTTCCTGTTTACAAGCGAGCAGCTGAACCAGCCGGTGTCGAGGCTTTCTGGTGGTGAGCGGGCGCGGGTGCTGATTGCGAAGCTGATGCTGGAGCCGGCGGATTTGTTGCTGCTCGACGAGCCGACAAACGACCTGGACATCGCAACACTCGAAATTCTGGAAGAGAGCTTGCTCGAATACACGGGAGCGCTGGTGTTGGTGACGCACGACCGGTACATGCTGGATCGGGTTTCAACGATCGTGCTGGGCCTTGATGGACGGGGCGGAGCGGAGCGGTTTGCGGACTACTCGCAGTGGGAGCAGGGCAAAGGCATCAAGGGCGAGGAGATCATCGCGGCTTCGATCGCTCCCGGAGCGGCGGGTACGGCTGTGGTTTCGTCTCCTGCTGTATCTAGGGCCGCAAGCGGAGGGAAGAAGAAGCTATCGTATCTCGAGGCGCGGGAGTATGCGGGCATCGAGGCTGCCGTGGATGCGGCGGAAGATCGACTGCAAGCGGCACGGGAGGCGCTCGACGACAATGCCGTCGCGGTGGATGCAGCGCGTTTGACGGCGGCGCTTGCGGAGATGGAGAAGGCGCAGGAGGCAGCCGATGCGCTCTATTCGCGCTGGGCGGAGCTGACGGAAAAGGCAGGATAGGAGCTTGGAACAGCCGTGCGGAAACCAACCGGCGCGGACTGAGTCTCACCAGAAGTGCGAGGCAATCAATGCATGATCTGACGAAGGTGATCGAAGGCTCGGAACGGTTTCGTCCCCGCCAAGCTGCGGTCTCGGTTGCGGTGCATATTCTGATTTTGCTGGTCGCAGCGGGTGTCTTTCAGCGAGTTCCGAAGATCGCGCCCTACAAGCTGCCCGGAACCGCGCGCGGAGTTCAAGTGCTGACGTACTACGCTGCGGGAAGTCCGGTTCATGCCGCGAGTGATCTCGCGTCGCAGCCGGCAGAAAAGCCGAAGCTGGAGATGAATGCTCGCATGGTGCATGCGAAATCAGATCCTGCTCCTGTCGCACCGCCGAGTACGGAGCTTGGCACAGGGAACACCGCACAGAGCGGTCTGGGCGATGGCGAGATCAACATGGCCCAACTGACGTACTTTCCGCACCCGAAGCCGGACCTGTCAAGCCTGCCACATGGAACGGCAGGCGATGTCGTTCTAAATGCCGTGATCGACCAGCATGGCAAGATCTCGGAGTTGACGCTGCTGAAAGGACTCGGCAGGTCGGTCGACGAACAGGTGATTGCGGCCGTTCGGGAGTGGACCTACAGCCCAGCAACGAAGAATGGATCACCTGTGCCGAGTGAGCAGGAACTGCACTTCCACTACGAACGAGGGTAAGATCTGCGACCTGAATTCTCTGCTGAATCGCAGCAGAGAATTCGATCGCGGATACCGCCTGACCCGATCTGACGAGCAAAAACGCTACTGTGCCGCAGGCGTTGCGCTCCGCGAGCCAGCCGGAACAGGCTTGGAGTGGCCGGCCATCATGACTGCTTTATCCACGACGACGTAGAGAAGCTGGTCGGTGTCGGCCTTTGCCAGACGCTTGATGTTCGCGCCCATGCGCATGCCGGCCTCTTTGCTGTCGGGAAGAGTGATGCCGCGTTTGGTTGCTGAGAGTTCGGCAAGGGTCTTCACCATCTCGAAGAACTTTGCCTCGTCCTTGCCGCTGAGCACCCAGGCATCGTGAACGGTGCTTGTGAGGAGCTGCTCGGTCGTCCAGCCCGTGGCTGAATCAGAAGCTGCGGGTGGCGGTGCCTGGGCGAAGGAGTTAGCGGCTACTGCGAAGGTTGTTGCGCCGAGAACAAGAGCGATAACTACGACTCGGAGGTTCGAAGGAATTTTCATTGGATGCCTTTCTGCTTCTGTTTCTTTCCTGATCACTTCATCAGCGAGAAGTGTTTGCCGGATCAAGGTCAGCGGTAGTAGCCGCGGTCGCGACGGCGATTGTCCTGGTGTGCCTTGCCCACGACCGCACCGACACCGGCTCCTGCGGCTCCTCCGATGATGGTACCTTTTAGTCCGCCGCCCAGCAGAGCGCCGAGAACAGCGCCACCACCGGCTCCAATCAGTGCTCCCTTGCCCGGGCCAATGCCGCCGTCGTTGCGACGATCGTAATTGTGATCGTGGCCCCGATCGTAGTAGCCTCCGCGGCCCCCATCGTGCACTCCGTTGTAGAAGTTGTCACGATCGTGGTGCTGCGCGGGAGCGTAGAGACTCGATGCCAACAAGACTGGTGCTACTAAGCTTGCAACTCGGACTCTAAACATGAAACCTCTTTCGTGGTGCTTAGGGGTCGATTCTGCTTGCGATCGTGGTTATGAACATTCCCTCTAATTGGATGCAGCATTTGTTCTCTGCGAGACAAACGCGATGTTTGCAATTCTGACAGCAACAGGAGCATACTGGCGAGGTGATTTTCTGCTTCTTTCACCCGCAATCCATGGCCCTGTGTACTCCGATGTGTTGCAGCCATGTGAGCGCGCGCGGAGACGGTCTGATTAACTAGCAAAAGATCAGGCGGGAGTCCAACGGCTCACACTCCAGGCGGAGATGGTGGGCCTTTTTATTGAGTCAGCTTTTCACGAAGCCGTTCCCCACAGGTTATGATCCAATCCCACACGTCATAAGGAGCAGTGAATGTCAGAAGAAGCTTCGGCGCCGAAACAGCAGTTTGCCACGCTCGCAGTTCATGGTGGACAGGTGGTAGACAGTGTCACCAACTCGCGGGCAGTGCCCATCTACCAGACTACGTCGTACCTCTTCAATGACTCCGATCATGCGGCGCGGCTATTTGGATTACAGGAGTTTGGAAACGTCTACACGCGCCTGATGAACCCAACGACAGATGTCTTCGAGAAGCGTATTGCAGCACTCGAAGGCGGGGTTGCAGGCCTGGCGACGGCTTCCGGACAGGCCGCGGAGACACTGGTGATCCAGACGCTGGCGAGCGCGGGCGATGAGATTGTTTCGACTACCTCGCTCTATGGAGGAACATACAACCTCTTCCATTACACTCTGCCGCGTCAGGGAATCACCGTTCGGTTTGTCGATGCGGATGACTTTGATGGTCTGCGTGCTGCCATCAACTCGAAGACGAAGGCTATCTATACGGAGACGCTGGGCAATCCAAAGCTCGATGTGATGGACATTGAAAGACTGGCGGCGATTGCGCATGAACACAAGCTGCCGCTGGTGATCGATAACACCTCCGCATCGCCGGCTCTGGTCCGGCCCATTGAGTGGGGAGCGGACATCGTCATCAATTCGGCAACGAAGTTTATTGGCGGACACGGCACGACCATCGGCGGGGTGATCGTCGATGCGGGCCGGTTCGACTGGAAGGCGTCTGGGCGGTTTCCGGAGTTTGTCGAGGGCGACCCTTCGTATCATGGGCTGTCTTACTCGGATGCTTTCGGGCCAATCGCGTTCATCATCAAGGCGCGGGTACAGGGGCTCCGCGATACGGGAGGAGCGATCTCACCGTTCAGTTCTTTCCTGTTGCTGCAGGGCGCAGAGACACTGCATCTGCGTATGGAGCGCCACTCGCAGAATGCACTGGCGGTGGCGAAGCATCTTGAGTCGCATGAAGGCGTCGACTGGGTGAACTATCCCGGCCTCAAGTCGAGCAAGTTCTATGAGCGCGCGCAGAAGTACATGCCCGAAGGTCAGAGCGCCCTTGTAACGTTCGGGATCAAGGGCGGCTACGAAGCGGGCAAGAAGGTCATCGATGCTCTGAAGCTGTTCTCGCATGTGGCGAACATTGGCGATTCGAAGTCGCTGGTGATCCATCCCGCTTCGACAACCCACTCACAACTGACCGTTGAGGAGCAGGCGGCGACTGGGGTCGTTCCGGAGCTTGTCAGGCTGTCGATTGGAATCGAGGATGTTCGCGACATTGTTGCGGACCTCGACCAGGCGATAGCTGTCGCCAATTCGACGACTGTGCAGAAGGAAGCGGAACTGACCGCGAAATGACGGGTCGTCCAGGTTGGACGATGCCTTTGCCGAACTTCACGGGAGATTTCGTGTTGAACGAAGTTCTCCCGCTGGAGAGCGGCGAGGTGCTCCGAAATCCGAGGCTGCACTACGCCATCTATGGGCAGCTAAACGCGGCACGGGACAATGCTGTGCTCGTGTGCCACGCATTGTCAGGCTCGGCGGAGGTCGCGGAGTGGTGGCCACAGCTTTTCGCTCCCGGAGGCATGCTCAGTCTTGAACGCGACTGCGTGATCGGGATTAATATCTTCGGGTCTTGCTATGGGTCTACCGGGCCGAAGTCGATCGACCCAACGACAAACTCGATCTACGGCCCGACGTTTCCGCTGATTAACGTTCGCGATATCGTGCGGGTTGAGGCGCAACTGATCGAGTCGCTTGGCATTCAACGATTGAAGCTGGCGATTGGTGCTTCGATTGGCGGAATGCAGGTGCTGGAATGGGCAATCCTCTTCCCAGACCGAGTCGCCCGCGCGATCAGCATCGGAGTCGCCCCGCTGGGAGCCATGGGTCTGGGACTGAATCACCTGCAGCGGCAGGCGATCATGCTCGATCCGGCATGGTGCGGCGGCTATTACAAAGAGGGTGATGGGCCGGAACGTGGCCTCGCGCTCGCTCGAGCGATGGGCATCATCAGCTATAAATCGGTGCCGCTGTTTGAGCATCGCTTCAATCGCAAGCCCAATCGGCACGGAGACGAGAATCCGTGGATTTCGACTACGGCGGGACAGAACGGTCGATTCGACATCGCGGGCTATCTCGACTACCAGGGTGAAAGGTTCAACGGCAGGTTCGATGCGAATTCGTACATTGCGATCACGCGAACTATGGACACGTTCGATCCGGTGCGAGCGCATGAGTCGCAGATTGCGACCTATGCTCGGATTACGGCGCACCTGACACTGGTGGGCATTTCGACAGACTGGTTGTTTCCTCCGGAAGACATCCGTTCCATGGCTGCAATTATGAAGGCGGCGGGGGCGCGCTGCGACTATCGGGAGATGGCGTCGGACCATGGGCATGACGCTTTCCTTGCAGAACCTGAGCAGTTGGTGCGGCTGCTGACGCCGGTATTCGAATAAGAGTTGGGCTTCGCGTTATCCTGCTTGCACGATGAAAACTCTTTTTATGTTTGCAGTGCTGGGTGCCTCGGCTTTGACAAAGGCAAGTGCAGCCGCTCAACTCGCGGAACCGAAGCAGGTGGTAGTGGTTCACGCGGCGCGACTGCTGGATGTGACGACCGGAAACATCATCGCGCCGGGTGAGGTGCTGGTGCGCGGCGACCTTATCGCTGAAGTGGGAGCGAAGGTGGAGCGACCCGCAGGGGCCGAGGTGATCGATCTCGGCGACAAGACGCTGATGCCGGGAATGATCGATGTGCACGTGCATCTGTTCCTGCATCCGGGGGCGGAAGACCTGCAGACGGTGGAGGAGAGCGTTCCGCAACGGACGCTGATTGCGGCGAGCGCGGCGAAGGCTGACCTGGTGGCCGGCTTTACGGCAGAGCGTGACATGGGGACCGAAGGTGCTGGGTCGGCGGACACGGCAGTGAGGAATGCGATCGACTCCGGAATGATCCCAGGGCCCAGGATGCGAGTGAGCGGGAACGCGATCAGCATCACGGGAGGGCATGAGGACGCCGTCGGGTTCAATCCTGAGCAGAAGGTGCTCTCAAATGCAACGTACGCAGATTCGGCGGATGACCTCGTTCGCGTCATACGCGAGCAGTTGAAGGGAGGTGCAGACTTCATTAAGATCTATGAGACGGGTAAAGACGGTCTTGTAGACGGCAAGTTCGCATCGCCGTATCAGTACACAAAGGAGCAGCTTGCTGCTGCGGTGGGAGAGACAGCCCGGCAGAGGACGCATGTTGCCGTTCATGCTACGGCCGAGCCTGGAACCGGATATGCAGTCGCAGCGGGCGTGGTTTCAGTCGATCACGCTTACCAACTCAGTGACGAGACGATGGCTGCGATGAAGGCGAGGGGCATCTTCGCAGTGCCGACGTTCACGATCACGGAGTACTTCGCCGACCACATCGCATCGCCGGAACGCGCGGCACTGGAACGGAAGCTGCAGGCATTTCACGTCTCTGAATTTAAGAAGCAGCTTGCGGCCGGTGTTCCCATGGCGGTCGGAAGCGATGTTGGCCCGTTCCCGCATGGGACGCAGGCGCGAGAGCTTGAACTCATGGTGCAGTACGGAATGAAGCCGCTGGAAGTACTACAGGCGGACATGCTGAATGGAGCCAGGCTGTTGGGATGGGACGGTCAGATCGGGCAGCTTAAGGCGGGTTACTACGCGGACATCGTAGCAGTGGCCGGCAATCCGGTCGAAGACATCAAGGTGGTGAAGTCGGTCAAGTTTGTCATGAAGGGCGGAGTGATCTATCTTCGTTGATCGGATCGGACGTCGGACGGATCATAGACCAGCGTAAGCAGCAGCTGATGGTCACCGCCGAAGGTATAGCTCCGACGATTCACCAGAACATTGGCGGGGCGATGAACCTGATAGAGGTCTCCCGCGATGACGGTGGGAATGGTAAGGGAACAGTTTGCTCCCAGCTCGGGGAGACGGTTCTTCCACCCTCCGGCGAGAAGGTTGCAGAGCTCCCCGATCGCATCGCAGATCAGATCGCTGCTTTCGTCGATGGGTGTACCGGGCAGCATTGCGCAGGCGATGACGATTGAGGCCGGGACGCTGAGCCGGATCTCGCAGAGACCGGAGATGATGCCGGCGAAGCCGATGAGCGCTGTCTGTTCATGGCGGCGATCGGCGCTCTGCTCCAGCATCTCCGACTGCGAACAGACAATCTGGTCTATGCCAAGCTGCACACGGAAGACCTCGTAGACGGTCTCGTCCATGTGGTCCATGTTCTCCGCGCTGAAGACGTCGAGTTGAGGGCTGGGCTCGGTTGTTTGACTGATCATGTGTGGGGGCGCGTCCTTATGGTGCTCCGCTGCGTTACGCCGCCAGGAGAGGGATTACCTTGTGCTTTACCTGGTCGGGAGTAAAGGGTTTGCGAATATAACCGCTGGCGCCCACGGCGACTGCCTGGCGAACGTGTTCCGAGCTACTCTCCGTCGTAACCATGACAACAGGCACGTCGACAGCGAGGTTGAGGGCGCGGAGATTCTTCAGCATTTCGAGGCCGTTCATCACAGGCATATTAATATCGCACATGATGAGTTCGACGGTGTGGGTCTTCAGGATCTCGAGGGCCTCTGCGCCGTCGCCGGCCTCAAGCACCTTTTGGAATTCAAGGCCTGCGAGGGTAAGCGCTCGAAGCACGATCTTTCGCATCATTGCCGAGTCATCGACAATCAAAATGGAACCCCGCATCGAAGTGTTCTCCCTGAATCTGGATATCGGCAGATTCTGTTACGGCATGATGCCTTCCACGTCAAGAATGAGACCAACTCGCCCATCGGAAAGGATGGCGCAGCCCATCAGGCCGGGAGAGTCTTTGAAAGTCTCACCCAGGCTCTTGACGACGAGCTCCTGTTTGCCGAGCATCTCGTCCACGAAGATGCAAAAACGTTTGTTTCCGGTCTCTGTGACGATGAGGACGCCATCGCTGAGAGTTCGCGAACGCGGAGTGACATCGAACCGCTGGTGCAGACGGACAACAGGCAGTTCCACACCGCGCAACGTTACGGTCTCGAGCTCGCCGTGTTCCCGCCACACTTGGGTCTCACTGGGGCAGAAGATCTCCAGGACGGAATAAAGCGGCACGATATACCGGTCGTCACCGACCGCGATGACGAGACCCTCGATGATTGCCAGGGTCAGCGGAAGGCGCAGGAAGAAGGTGGTACCCAGACCTGTCTCCGACTGGATGTCAATGCGACCGCGAAGCTTCTGCACATGCTTGCGAACGACATCCATACCGACTCCCCGGCCGGAGATACCGGTGACCTTTTCCGCGGTGGAGAAGCCGGGTTCAAAGACGAGTTGAAATATTTCAGCGTCAGATAGCTGCGTTCCGGCTTTTACCAGATTGCGTTCGGTTGCTTTCTTGAGGATGCGATCGCGGTTGAGACCACGCCCGTCGTCCGAGATCTCAATGACGATCTGTGCGGATTGATGGTAGGCCGCCAGACGGATTCGGGCTATGGGATCTTTGCCCGTAACCGCGCGTTCTTCGGTCGTTTCAATACCATGGTCGATCGAGTTGCGAACCATGTGCATGAGCGGGTCGGCGAGAGCCTCGGCGATCGTCTTGTCGACCTCGGTGTCTTCGCCGCTCGTGCTCATAACGATCTGCTTTCCAAGCTGTCGAGAGAGATCGCGGACGATGCGGGCGGTCTTCTGAAACTGATTGCCAACAGGCACCATCCTCATACTGGTGGTGATCCGCTGGACTTCTGCCGTGATGCGGGAGAGCAGCGCAAGATCAGCAACGAGTCGAGGGTCCTGGATATGGGTGATGTGCGTATTGTGGCTGACTATGGTATTCGAGATGACAAGTTCGCCCACCATGTCCATGAGGTGATCGAGTTTGGAGGTCTCGACGCGAACGGAATCATCAGGTTGAACCCCGGCCGAGGACGCCGCGACAGCACGCGGTGTATCAGGGCGGAGACTTTCATTTGCAGGCGCGCCGCTCTGTGCCTTCGCTGGCGGTACCCCTGTGACTACGGTATTTGTGCCGGCCATCGCAGCCGAGATTACCGTCGCTTCTCCGGCCGGATCGGGGGCGTGCTGTTCTTCAGAGTTCCCCTGTCCCCCAGCCTCATTCGGCTCATCGGTCAGAGCGTTTGTCGCCAGGTCGCGGATCTGGAGCATCAAGGCCGTGTTCGCAATTGCGGGTGGAGGTGGCCCGCCTGCCAGTTGAAGCTGAATGCCGTCTATCTGGACGCGGATGTAATCGATGCCTTCGAAGAGCGTGTCGACAAGGGGAGGAGTGATGACCAGCCGCCGGCACCGGGCATGGTCAAGCAATGTCTCAACCTCATGCGCAAGGTCCTGTATGGCCTGAAACTCGAGAAAGCCGGCGAGGCCCTTGATTGTGTGAACGGCACGGAAGACTGCATTGATCGATTCGAGATCGGAGGAGTTCTTCTCCACAAGCAGAAGCCGTTCTTCAACGGAGGCGAGGTGTTCGCGCGACTCGATGACAAACTCGGCCACCATCTCAGCGTCGGCCGCGAAGGCGCTCAGGTCCGAGGTGGCCAGCAGGGTAGGGGAACCAGTCATCTCCGATTCAAGTTGCTCCGACATGGGACCTCAGCTTACGTGTGCTTCGGCGGGTGCAGTGTCTGGTGCCGTCTCCGTCCGTTGGAAGATGGCAGGTTAAGCAGCAACAGAAAGGAAGGGAACTGGCCGCAGATCAGAGATGGTTGAGCACTTCGTCGAGATCGAGCAAGAGCTTCATTTTGCCTTCGAACTCGCGCGACCCCGAGGAGGTAAGGCGCGGGATCGCGGGTGCCAAACTCCGAGAGCAGGCTGGATCTCTTCGGGCGAAAGGAACTCCGGCCCATGCAGATGGAACGACTTCCATGACGGCGTCGACGAGGATGCCCAGCACCTGATCGATCGACGCGAGAGCCGCGTACGGACAATGATTACGCAGGTGTCGCGTCGTGGGTGGTCCGGATCACCGAGCCCGAAGGTAAGCCGCAGATCGACTACAGGGATGACTTTGCCGCGCAGATTCATGCACCCCGGCGATGAAAGCTGGGGAGCGTCCGGCACACGGGTAATGGGCTGCATCTCCATGCACTTCGCGTACCTTGCTGAATAGTGAGCCCCGAACTCGCCGTGACCAAGGCGGAAGATAAGGTACCTGCCGGCGCGCTCGTCAGGCGGCAGAAACGGACCGGGATCGGATTCAGGCATCAGAGCCAGCTCAGACATGGAACTCCTTTAGCTCGCAGATGCGGCTATGGAGAAGTTATCGGCGGGACGCGGGAGGGATTGGATTACGCCTCAAGGCTGCGGAGAAGTTACTATCCGAGCGGAGATCCGACATAAAGGGCGCCGATCACGACGCCCGCTCGCGGAGAAAAGCGGCTCGTAGACGGAAAGCAGCGGGTTCCCGAGCACATAGGTCACCCCCCGCAATGCGATTGCTTCGCCAAGCAGCCTGCGGACGGCGATGCCCTTCGGGTTCAGCATCGACCTCAACCGCCCGTGATCCATCGCTGTGCTTGAAAGTGGTCGCGACTCGAAGCAATTGTTCTTCTGGCTGCTTTTTACCGCCGCAGACGAAGATGGTCGCGAGGCACCTGGTTTCAGCGGTAATCGAATCGAGCCAGGAACTCGCCTGTTCGGCCGGTACGTCTCCAAACCAGAGACCTGGAACTTTCGTGTCCGGTGCACCGGCATCGAGGTGTAACGACGGTTTGCCCGCTTCCGTACACCTCGCACGAAGCAGTTCCATGGCGCGATTTACCTGTGGCTGTTGAAGGACGGTCTTCGCCAGAAACTCCCGCGTTGCTTCCTGCTCGTATTCGTCGACCCGTTTGACAGGAACCTTCAGGCGTGAGAGCTCTTCATGCAGCCCGATCGTGCAGGCTGCCATTCTTATGCTCATCTCCGCCGCAGCGTCCGCCTCATAGGTGCAGCGAAGCGCAAGGTCGTCGATCTTCTGGACACTCTGTGTAATACGGTTTGTCGAGGCAATCTGACGATCGGATGCAATCGCAGCCTCTGCAGTCATACTCTCGAGGCGGTGCATGGCGCCGCGAAGTCCTTCAAACGAGCGTCGCAGAGAGGAGGTCTCCTGGATGCTTTCCTCAACCGCGAGCTTCCCCTTCAACATGGCAGCATCGGTATCGCGGGCGGTCGAGCACATGGCCTCGATCCGATCGCCGATCTCAACCGTCGACTTGCTTGTGCGGTCGGCGAGGAGCCTGATCTCGTGCGCGATGACGCTGAACCCGTCGCCTTTCTTACCGGCATTGGCTGCCTCGATGGCTGCATTCAGGGCGAGCAGGTTTGTCTGGCGGGCGATGTCGCCGATCGTAGCGACCATGCTGTCCACCTCTGAGACGCGGAGCACAAATTGCTGCATCAGGGCGGCGCTTGCAGTAATCGCTTCCACCATCTGCTGCAGATGGAGAGCCGTAGTCGCGATGTTCTCGCTGCTACGGTCGGTGTCGCGCGCGAGGATTTCGGTGCGGGAAGCCGTTTCGCGACTATCCACACCGCTCTTTTCTGCAAAGCTGCGGACACGTTCTTCCATGGCCATGACGTCTAGAATACGGGTGCGCTGGTCGGTCGACTGACGAGCACCTTCCATGGAACTGCGCAGAAGTTCACGGCCAAGTGCCGAGATTTCGGAAGCCGATCGCGCGATCTCCGCAAGGGACTCGTCGCGCCGGGACGATGGGAAGATGCGCCGCAGCGCCGAACCTACCCGACGCGCCATGGCGATCCCGATTGAGGTGTGACCTGAAGGAAGATCATGACAGAGTTATCGGCGAAGAAACGCCAGCCGTCACTCTGTGTTCGTTTGGCACCAGGAAACGGGCGCCACCGACGCTAGATAGGTGATATTCCGTCGACGACCGCGACTCCAGGGGGCGCGACGAAGCTGAAGTCCGAGTCCGGGAGCGGAAGACCTTCCCGCGCGTTTGAAAAGGTGAACTCCGTCACCGAGCCGTCGACCTCTTCCAGCCGCATCCTCTGAATCGACCCCGTCGACTCCACGGTAATACTAAGGAGCTTCACCCGTTGCGCCATGCCCTTGGGGATGCCGGAGATGCGGAAATCAGCGCCATCCGGGGTGACGGTGAGGTTGTCGAGTTCTTTCTGAAGCTGGGTGTGGCCGAGAAGGAAGCGTAGAGGAGAGCGCAGGTCGTCGAGCTTCCTGGCGGCAATGCGGGTGGCCTGGTTGTCGCCGGGAGTGTAAAACCAGCCGAACTTGCCATCGAGAACGAAGACCTTGCCCGCGGGGGCGGAGTAGTTCCAACGCATGCGACCGGGTTTTTTCAGCAGCAGCGTGCCGGTTTCGGTGCGGTCTAGACCCCCGCCGGCGTAGTGTTCGGCGTAGCTGGTGGTCAAAGTCGAGAGATGGTTGTAGTGGTCATCTACCTTGCGAATGATCGCTTCAAATGCGGAGGTCTGAGCATGGAGCATCGGAGTTCCTAGCGGAACTCCGAAAAGGACTGCTGCAAGGAGAGACTTATAAGTAGTTCCCATCAGCTCAATCAGCGGTCGGTAGCCTGGCGAACTGCGGGAATTCTTCGCTCCGCTCAGAATGACGCCTCTTCCGTACTACTGGATGGGTTGGGTGCAGTTGGTGCCGCCTGCAGGATCGTAGCGAATGACGTTGTTCTCGTCTGCGCAGAAGCCACGGTCGCCCGTTTTTCCTACAGCCTGAGGGACGGCGGTGATCTCAAACGAGGTGTACTGGTCCTGGTTGTTGATGGTGACCTTATTGCAGTTTGTAACCGCGAAGGTGTATCCGGCTTTCTGGCCCGACGAAAGAGCATTCTCGATCAATTGCGAAGATTGCGCGGAGGGCGCGCCGGACTTCGGGTCACCGCCGAGAGCTGGCAGGGTGCACGCAAATCCGTTCGCCTGGTACGCAGAGTTGTAGGAGAGTTCAGCCTGCTCGATCGTGCGGAGCGACTGGATGGCAGAATTCTCGTTGGCCGACTTGCGAAGCTTCAGCAATTGCGGGATGCCGAGAGTCATCAGCACGAGCATGACCGACATAACAATAAGAAGCTCGATCAGCGTGAAGCCTTCGTCCTGGCGGGACTTGCAATCGGATGAGGCGGTCTGGACTGGGTTCTTCATGGTTCCTCTTCAGGGTCTCCAGATGTGTTTACCTGACCGGATTCGGCACAGGCGTTCGTACAAACATTATCAGCAGGCGAGATGTTCGCGCTCGACTTTGAGCGTGCCCAGGTTACCAAGGAGCGTGAGCGCCATCACTTCGGGACGGAAGAGCGACTGGGCGATGGTCTGGATCTGGTCCGGAGAGACGGCCTCAACCTCTTCCGTAATCTCGTCCACGCCGAAGAAACGGCCGAAAAACATCTGCTGGCGCGCAAGATTTGCCATCCGGCTGCCTGAGCTTTCAAGGCCGAGAACGATGTTGCTCTTGAGCTGATCCTTGGCGCGCTTCAATTCCGCCTCGCTTACGGTGTCTTCCTTAAGACGGCGAAGTTCGTCGAGGGTGAGCTTGAGGACGCGTTCGGTCTTGTCGATGGAGGTGCCAGCGTAGATGCAGAGAGAACCGGTGTCGCGGAACGGACTCATCTCCGAGTAGATGGAGTAGGCGAGTCCCTGATCTTCGCGGATGGTCTGGAAGAGTCGGCTGCTCATCCCGCCGCCTAACATCGTGTTGAGGAGGTAGATTGCATACCTTGCTTCATCCGTCACTTTAGGTGCTGGAACGCCGAGGCAGAACTGCACCTGCTCAAGAGATTTCTTACGCTTTAGAGTAATGTGCGGTGTTGCCGCAGGGGCGTCCTGCCGAGCGAAGGGGTGATCGGTAGTTGCGGCAAGAGAGCTGAACTGCTGAGCGACCTGGTCGACGAAGTGATCGTGATCAAGATGACCGGCAGCGGAGAAGACCATGTTACTCGGAGTGAAGCGGCTGGCATAAAAGTCGAAGACTGTCTGCTGGTCGAAGCTTGATACCGTTTTGACCGTGCCAAGGATCGGGCGTCCGAGAGCATTGTTCTTCCAGAAGTTTTGGGTGAAGGTCTCATGGACGAGGTAGTCGGGATTGTCCTCGTCCATCTTGATCTCTTCGAGGATGACACCCTGTTCACGGGCGAGGTCCTCAGGCGTAAACTTTGGATGCAGAACGAGATCGGAGAGAACATCAAGAGCCGGGTTTAAGTGTTCATCGAGAGCTTTGATCGTAAAGCCCACGGTCTCCTTGCCAGTGAAGGCATCGAGATTGCCGCCGATGGTATCCACTTCGCGGGCAATCTGAGAGGCGGATCGCGAGGTGGTTCCCTTGAAGACCATGTGCTCGACGAAGTGCGAGATGCCGTTCTGGGCGGCGGTCTCGTCGCGCGAGCCGGAGTTGACCCAGACCCCCATTGAGACGCTCCGGACGTGAGGGATGCTCTCGGTCAGAACAAGAAGGCCGTTCGGAAGGACGGTACGGCGGATGTTGCGGGAAGTGGAGGCGACGGCAATCGGCGGGGTGAGGGTTGCGGACATATCGAACTCTATTCTTTCACAAAGTAATTGCCGGTTGCGGACGCGATCGGAGCCAGAGCGGTATGCTGCCGCATGGGCTCAAAAAGCAAGGACTCCGAATCGAGGGGAATCGTCAACGCACTTGCGGTAACGGGGGCGGGCGCGATCATGCTCTACATATCGAAGGTGCTGATCAACCTGTACGGCCCACAGCCGGAGTTTGCCATCAACGAGGATCTGGGCGCGTCGCTTGATTCCGAGGCGTTCATCCAGTTCCTCAGCCTTGTTACAGACGGGACAAGGCGTAGATCCCGAGTCCGGCGTTTGAAGAACGGAGTGGAGTTTTACCCCGAGTACCTGAAGGCGGTACGTCGGGCGAAGCGAGCCATCAACCTGGAATTTTACGAGTTCCTTGAGGGCAAAGTCTCGCGGGAGCTGGTCGAGGCGCTGACCGAGCGGGCCCGAGCAGGTGTCGAGGTCAGGGTCATCGTCGACGCGCTAGGCAGCATGGAGACGAGGAACCGCTATTTCGACGAGCTTAGGGCGGCGGGAGGTCAGATGTCCTGGTACCACCCTCTGCGCTGGAATACCTGGCAGGAGATGGATCAGCGGACCCATCGCAAGCTGCTGATTATCGACGGAGAGACGGGCTTCCTCGGCGGCGCGGGCGTGGCGGACCATTGGCTGGAGTCAACGCCCAGGGAACCGGCGTGGCGGGATACGGTCTTCTGTGTTGAGGGCGAAGCAGTCGCGGGACTGATCTCGACCTTTTCCGAAAACTGGCTGGAGGCTTCGGGAGAGATCCTTGCGGGACCAAAGCAGTTCGGCTTCCGGTCGATGCCTGACGGCGCGGAGAGTTTTGTGGTTTCGAGTACGCCGCGCGGTGGTGGAACGCAGGCACGCATTCTCTTCCAATCGCTGATCAAGAGCGCCAAAAAGAGTATCCGCATTACAACTCCATACTTTTTGCCAGATCGAAGTGCGAGGCGGGCGCTGATTGAGGCAGTCGAGCAGCGCGGCGTTTCGGTGCAGATTTTGACGGCGGGGCCGCACATCGACCATAGGTTCATCCGTACATTGAGCCGGCACAGCAGCCGTCATCTTCTGCTTGCAGGAGCGGAGATCTTCGAGTATCAGCCGGCCATGATCCACGCCAAACTGATGACGGTGGATGGAATGTGGAATGTGGTCGGCTCGACGAACTTCGACCACCGGTCCTTCGCGTTGAATGATGAAGTGAATCTGGCCGTGCTTGACGGGGAACTGGCGAAGGTAATCGAGCAGGATTTCGCGGACGACCTGCGACAGAGCCTTCCGCTCACTCTCGAGATGCTCGAGGACCGGACGCTGTGGGGCAAGGCTGAGGCATTCCTTCTGCCGGCAGTGGAGAACGTGAGCTGACGGCTCTAGTCGCTTCGGCACGGTAGACTCAAGGCTGCGAGCGGAATTGGGTCTATGGCAATGGGAACAGCAGAATCATTAGCACCGGGTAAGCTTCTCTTTGGCATGACCTTGCTGGAGTTGCAGGCGCTCGTGGCGGAGCTTGGGCTGGCGAAGTATCGCGGCACGCAGTTGTTTGAGGCGATGTATCGGGGGCGGGTGGAAACGGTAGCAGAGATCACGACCCTGCCGGTCGAGGTGCGCGAGCGGCTGACGGCCGAGGGCTTTGTCGTGGGAAGGCCCGAGATGGTGCAGACGGCGACGTCGGTAGACGGAACCGAGCGGTACCTAATGCGGATGAGCGACGGCGAAACGGTCGAGACGGTCTGGATGCCCGAAGGCGATGGCGGCGAACGGGGAGATGGCAGCGACGCGGCAGTGGAAGAGGCCGATGAGCCGGACGAAATCGAAGTTGGCGGGGGAACAACCGCAGGTCCTTCGCTGCGCTCTGCTCAGGATGGCACGGTGACTCCTCCCGGTGCTTCATTGGAAGGCCTGCAAACGAGCGGGTCGCGGAAGCGCTTTCAGGATGTCGGGACGCTGGAGAAGAATGGATACCGGAGGGCGACGATCTGTATCTCGAGCCAGGTTGGGTGCGCGGTGAACTGCCAGTTCTGTTTGACGGCAAAGCTGGGGATTAAACGGAATCTAACTGCCGGTGAGATCGCAGGACAGGTTGCGGCGGTGCTCGCGCGGCAGAAGATCCAAGTGGGTAAAGACCGCATCAATCTGGTGTTCATGGGTATGGGGGAGCCGTTCCTGAACTATGACTCTTTCATGGCAAGTGTCCGGCTGCTGAGCAGTGCGATGGGTATCCCGGAGTCGCGGATGACCGTTTCGACGAGCGGCATCGAGCCGGCAATTCGCCGTTTTGCGCAGGAGCCGATCAGGCCGAAGCTGGCACTCTCGCTGAATGCTTCGAACGACTCCGTTCGAGCGGAGATCATGCCGATCACGCGGAAGTGGAACATCGGCGCGCTGCTCGAAGCTGTAGGGACAATTCCGCTGGGCAAGCGGGAGTACGTCACGTTCGAGTACGTCCTTCTCGGCGGTGTCAATGATCGGCCTGTTCACGCCCGGGAAGTGCTGGCTTTGTTGCGAGGAATGAAAGCGAAGATCAACCTGATCGTCTGGAATCCAGGGCTGGGGATCGCATATCACCAGCCGACCTCCGAAGATGTGGCTGTCTTTCAGAAGATGCTGATTGACGGCGGGCTTCCGGCATATATTCGGCGGCCGAGAGGCCGCGACATCTATGCGGCGTGCGGTCAATTGAAGCGGACGGTCGAGGTGGGACCTCAGCTGGTCGCGATCGCGGTGGCATAACGACTAAAGCGGCGCATTCAGGCGGCGGCGGAGCAGGTCCTTTACGTCGGGCCACTCCGGTTTCACGATGCTGAAGAAGCAACTGTCGCGCCGGCTGCCATCCGGCATCACGAGGTGATAGCGGAACGTGCCCTCATAGACTCCACCAATAGCCTTAATCGCGGCCTGCGAGCGCAGGTTTTCGTGGTGCGTCTTGAAGCTGACGCGGTTCAGGTGGAGTTCGTCGAAGGCGTAGCTGAGTTGCAGAAACTTCGCCTCGGTGTTGGCGCGGGTGCCCTGGAAAGCCGGCGCAATCCAGGTGTGGCCAAGCTCCGCGGTCCTGTGGTGCAGGTCGAGGTTGAAGAATCGCGTGCAGCCGATGATCTTGTCCGGCGTCTCCGGAATCGAAGACTTGATTACCGTGACCCAGGGCATCGTTGTTCCCTCGGATTCGGCTTCAAGGGCGGTCTCTACCCAGTTGCGGAGGTCCTGCGCAGTCTGCGGCCAATGGATCATGTAACGCCAGATAGCAGGTTTAGAGATAGGATCGAGAGCGATCTTTTCGAGTGCCGGAAGATGTTCGAGCGTCATCGGCTCGAGACGGATGCGGGCACCGTCAAGTGTCGGGGTCATTCCTTCAGCATAAGCGGTCTACAGGCCAAGGCACAAAAAAGCCCCGGGGTTCGCCGGGGCTTCTTCCATCAGGAGAACGACTAAAAGTGATAGGCAACGCCGATGACAGGCATTGAGAGCACGCGGTAACGATTCGTCGTGAAGTTGGAATCGCCATAGTTTGGTGTCTTTGCGACAAATCCGCGGTATTCAGCGCGAATGTCAAAGCTCGGGGTCAACTCGTAGGCCACGCCGCCGCCAAAAAGGCCACCAACGGAAGTGGTGCGCTTCAAGTCCAGAGTGTTCGTCTGAAAGTCCCTGATCGGAGAGAAGAACATGGCTCCAACGCCGCCTTCAAGGAAGGGATTGTATTTTTTATAAGTCCGTGTGTAGACGTAAGCCGCGCTGAACTCCTGCTGGCGGGAGTGGACCTGATTCACCAAGGTTCCTGGAACGGTATAAACCGGGGTATTTTGAGTGAAGCCATAGTTGGCCTCGAGCCCGCTCCGTGGCGTTAGGAGGTAGCGGTAGCTGACCAGCGCGCCGAGCGAATCGTTTGTCGTGGTGAAGGTTCCGGTCGCCCCATGGATTGTGGGAGTAAAGTTCCCGGAGGCGCTGATGCTTACATCCTGACGGCTCTCCTGTGCGTAACCGGCCGCAGCCGTCAAAAGGAGAGCACCCAACAACATCGTCTTCTTCATTCTTTTAGAAATCCCTTCAAACACTTGCACGGCGATCAACCTTGTAGGGCTACCTACAAGGCGCCGTTCTGTGGCTCTCGGCGCGGAACAAACCACGATCGAAGTCGCTGCACCAATTGTAACCGTAGGCGGCGGCTCGGCGAGGTTCTGAAGGGCAAGAAGACGGGCTGGCGAGGGGATTCTCGCCAACCCGGTGTCGTTCCGTTCCTGGTTCCTCCGCGTCTCCAGCCGGAGATCAGGAAGCGGGGGGCGGGATCGGTTCACCCGGACGGCCTTCCCCATCGCGGCGATTTTCCATCCGTTCACGCTCGCGGGCAAGCATCGCGTCGAACTTAGGCTTCTGGTCGTCGGTTAAAACTGCGCGGATCTTCGCGGTCTCGGTCTCGTGAATCGCCTTCATCTTGGAATGCTTGTCGGCGGGCGCGAGCGAGGTGTCCTGGTGGAGCGCCATCATCTGAGACATGCCGTCCTGATCGATTGCCTTTACTTGCGTAACCTGGTCAGGCGTAAGGCCCAGGCGTTTGGTCATCATCTCGATGCGATGTTCCTGCATGTGCTCGCCGCGGTGGTGCGGCGGGGCGCTGCCGTCACTCTGGGGCGGCGGTCCGTCCTGCTGGGTGGCCTGCGACCACATCGGCGTGGTGCCGATTGCAAAGGCGCAGAGTGCGAGCGCGGTCGAGCGCATTCGGTTCGTAGCGAGGTTCATGATCTTCATCTCGAGTCTCTCTGTTCGTGCATCGGTCCGGATGGAAACTCCGGGTTGGCTGTTCTGCTAGGTACAGACGTGAACCCGCGTGAGAAGTTCCGGCAGCTCATAAGAATTGTTCGGAATGCGGGACAGATTGTCAGCCGCGGTCGGCCATGAAGCTGTACGGATCGCCATGGGCAGCGGAGTACTTCTCGACGATGTGCAGGAAGGCGAGGGCGGCGTGCGAGAGGCTGGCTTGGCGACGGTAGACGAGACGGAGTTTTCTTTCGGTCTGGAGCTCTTTGACGCGTATGCGAACAAGGTCGCCGCTGGCGAGCTCTTTCCGCACCGTGAGGCCGGGGATGAGGGCTACACCGTTTCCCATCTCCACAAAGCGTTTGATGGCCTCAATGGAAGGCAGCTCGACACCCATCTGCAGCGGCGTCTTAAGCTTTCTGAAGGTCTGGATGACCTTGAGCCGCTGCGGGGAGGCAATGTTGTGGGCGACGAAGTTCTGTGTGCCGAGCTGCCGGATTGAAACTTCGCCGAGACGGGCAAAGGCGTGGTCCGGATTGACCACCAACATGAGCTCGTCCCGATAGACGACAGTGGATTGAACCTGGAGATCGTCGGGGCGGAAGGACAAAACTCCAATTTCCACTGAGTGCATCAGGACTTCATCCGTAATGCGGCTGGCAAGGGATCGCTGGACGGCAACCTTAACGCGGGGGTGCTGGCGGCGGAACTCGTCGAGCAGTGGAAGGAGATAGAGGCACGTGTACTCGTTGGCGGCGAGCTGGAGCTTGCCGCTATGGAGCTCTCGCAATTCGGCAAGAGCTCCGGAGGCTTCGGTTCGTAGGTTGAGGAGCTTCTGAGCGTACTCGCGGAGGACGCCGCCGGCGTCAGTGAGGGTGCCATCGCGAGAGGAACGTTCGAAGAGCACCTCGCCCAGCTCGCTTTCGAGCTTCGCAATCACCTGGCTGACCGCAGGCTGCGTGCGGTGCAGGCGGGCAGCGGCACGGGAGAAGCTGCGCTCTTCGGCCACGGCGAGAAAGGTTTCAAGTTGAAACAGGTCCATCGAAGTCCTTATGATTACGCAATTGTGCTGCGCCGCCGGAGTAATGTGCCGATTAGAAATAATGATGCGGCTCGAAACAATCATAAGCGTGCGTTATGATTCAGGTCTAGAGTTACGAAGCTGTTTTGAAGGACTGCTGCATGACGCCAAGGCTGGAACCGATCGTTTTCTTCGACACTACGCTGCGTGACGGCGAGCAGTCGCCGGGCTGCACCATGCACCCCGCGGAGAAACTCCGGATGGCGCACCAACTTGCAGCGCTCGGCGTGGACATCCTTGAAGCAGGGTTCGCGATCGCTTCGAAGGGCGACTCCGATTCGATTCGCGAGATAGCCCGCGAGGTTCACGGCCCAAGGATTGCTTCGCTGGCACGGTGCAAGCGCGAGGACATCGAGGCCGCGGCTCGGTCAGTCGAACCGGCGCAAAGCGCTCGCATTCATGTCTTCCTCGCCTCATCCGATCTGCATCTTGAAGCCAAGCTGAAGATATCCCGGGCGCAGGCCCTCGATCATGTTGGAGAGTCGGTCAGACAAGCTCGCACCTGGGTCGAAGACGTGGAGTTTTCAACCGAAGATGGTACGCGGTCCGATCCAGCTTTTCTGGTGAAGATGATTACGGTCGCGGTGGAAGCGGGTGCGACCACGATAAACATCCCCGACACGGTCGGTTATACGACTCCTGCTGAATACACTGCTTTGTTTCGCATGGTGAAAGAGCGTGTTCCGGGCAGCGAGAACGTCATCTATTCGACGCACTGCCATGACGATCTTGGCATGGCTGTTGCAAACTCTCTAGCTGGAATTGAAGGCGGTGCGCGGCAGGTAGAGTGCACGATCAATGGCATCGGCGAGCGGGCCGGCAACGCCGCGCTTGAAGAGATTGCAGCGGCGTTGATGGTGCGGCGCGACAAGTTCCCTTACACCAACAACATCGTGATGAAGGAGCTTTATCCATCCAGCCGGATGCTGTCGGAGCTGGTCAGCTTTGGATGCTCCCCGAACAAGGCCGTCGTTGGAGCGAACGCCTTCGCGCATGAATCTGGCATTCATCAGCATGGAATGCTGGCCAATCCGCTGACCTACGAGATCATGACTCCGGAGTCAGTAGGGGCGAATGCGACGAACCTTGTGCTGGGCAAACACAGCGGGCGGCGTGTATTGGAGCAGCGGCTTGCGGAGCTTGGACATGCTCTGACGAGAGAGCAGCTGGATGCTGTTTACCACCGGTTTACGGAGTTGGCGGACCGTAAGAAATCGATCTACGACCAGGATTTAGTTGGGCTGCTCGTCCATGACAAAGTTCCAACGCTGGTCCAGTAATAACGAAAAGAGAAGACATGCGATTGAAGATTGCGGTGCTTGCCGGCGACGGGATTGGCCCTGAAGTTACGAAGGAAGCGACAAGGATCCTGCAGGCGGTCGCTGAGTTCGGCGGTCATGACTTCAGCTTTGTTCCGCTGCTGATTGGCGGCGTCGCGATCACGGAAGCGGGAACGCCGTTGCCGACCGCGACGCTCGATGCGGCGTTGGAGTGCGATGCTGTTCTGCTGGGTGCGGTGGGAGATAACAAATTCAATTCGCTGACGCCGGACAAGCGGCCCGAGGCAGGTCTGTTGCAGATTCGCCAGGCGCTGGGCGGCTTTGCGAATTTGAGGCCATCGATTGCGTATAAGGCGCTGGCGGCGAGTTCTCCGCTGCGGCCCGAGGTGACTGAAGGCGTGGATATGTTGTTCGTGCGGGAGCTGCTGGGCGGACTCTACTTTGGAGCACCGCGCGAGTGGAACCGTGAGAAGGAAGTCGCGATCAACACAATGCGTTATACGAAGGCTGAGGTGGTGCGCGTCGCTCGGGTAGCGTTTGAGCTTGCAGGCAAGCGGCGGAAGAAGGTAACGAGCGTCGATAAAGCCAATGTGCTGGAGGTGTCGCAACTGTGGCGGGCGACCGTGACGGAGATTGCGGCGGAGTTTCCCGAGGTGACGCTGGAGCACCAGCTTGTGGATTCTATGGCGATACACATTATGAACACGCCGCGGAACTTCGATGTGGTGCTGACGGAGAATTTATTCGGAGACATTCTTTCCGATGAGGCTGGTGTGATTACCGGGTCGCTCGGGATGCTGCCCTCGGCGACGATCGGCGGGGCGGTGAATCTATACGAGCCGGTGCATGGATCGGCTCCTGATATTGCCGGGCAGGGTAAGGCGAATCCGCTGGGAGCGATCCTTACGGCGGCGATGATCTTGCGGCACTCTGCGGGGCTGGAACAGGATGCGGCTGCGGTTGAGGCGGCGGTGGTGAAGGTGCTCAATGGAGGCTATCGCACGGCGGATATTGCGCGTGGACTGACCGCCGGACAGATGCCGGTGACGACCGGGGAGATGGGCAAGCTGGTGCACCAGGCGCTGGCGCAAGCCATTGATCAGAGGCAGGCGATGCATGCGGTTTAGGTTTATGGAGCGGGTTGTGTGTGCGGCCGCGCTGCTTGCAGTGATGGCCGGCGCTGCCCACGCGCAGTTTCACTCCTCGCAGGTCGATGGGATCAGGAAGCGTGATAAGAAGCATTACTCCGATGCGGAGTGGATGTGGCAGTATGGGCCTCCTCCGGTAGACGGGCGAGAGAACGATCTTATTCAGGATGCGAAGTTTCGGCCATTTCTGACGCAGAATCTGGTTGCGCCCCAGTCATTCTGGGGCGTGCAGGGGACGCGCTACAAGCCGCTGGCGGATACGGCGATGGACTTCCTTTCGGTTCCGGGTAAGGTAATTGCGGATGAAGACCGCTATCTCACGATCACTGGATGCGTCTTCCATTTCTGTCCGTCCCGAGGGATGCTGTGGGTTGATTTGAATGGAGCGCCCAGGACGGGGAACCTGGTTGTCTTCGGCGCGATCGATTGGATAAGAGACAGCAAGACGACGAGCCAGCCAGATGCGGAGTACACGCTGTGGCTGTTTCCGAACCAGCCCTTCGGCCTGGTGCCTGACGCACCGAACCAGATTCCCGCCGCCCTCATTCGCAGCATCTCGCGGTGGACCAGGGAGCCGATGGCAGGGACGGGAATTGTTGAACGAGTGACACACGCTATCGTTGTCGATCCGGATGGCAAGCCGCATGAAGTGCCGATTGCAAAGCTGGGAATAACGCTGTCGAAGCTTGAAGAAGGAACAGACTCGCAATGACGAATCCACGAACATTGTTTGAAAAGGTTTGGGAGCAGCATGTTGTGGCCGCGCCTGCTGGCGAGCCATCGCTGATCTATATCGACCTGCACCTGGTGCACGAGGTGACAAGTCCGCAGGCGTTCGACGGGCTGCGGCTCGCAGGGCGCAAGTTGAGGAGGCCGGACCGGACGGTTGCGACGGTCGACCATAATGTGCCGACATCTTCGGTTGAAGACCGGCTGCACATTCTCGACCAGATCGCTTCGAAGCAGATCGAGGCGTTGCGGAAGAACTGTGCGGAGTTTGGCGTTGAGTTGTACGATGTGCAGTCGCCGGAGCAGGGGATTGTGCACATTATCGGGCCGGAGCTTGGGCTGACCAAGCCAGGGATGACGATCGTCTGTGGCGACTCGCATACGAGTACGCATGGGGCGTTTGGGGCGCTCGCATTCGGTATTGGGACGAGCGAAGTAGAGCATGTGATGGCAACGCAAACGCTCCCGCAGGATAAGCCGAAGACCTTTCGCATTTCGGTCGAGGGGGAGTTGTCGTATGGCGTTACGGCGAAGGACGTGGTGCTGCACATCATCGGCGAGATTGGCACGGCGGGCGCTACTGGATATGTGGTGGAGTATGCGGGGTCGGCGATTCGGGCGTTGAGCATGGAAGGCCGGATGACGGTCTGCAACATGAGCATCGAGGCGGGCGCGAGAGCGGGGATGATCGCTGCGGATGAGACGACGTTTGCTTATTTGAAAGGGCGGAGATTTTCGCCGGATGGCGCGGCGTGGGACGAGGCTGTGGCGCATTGGTCGGAGCTCGTCAGCGATGAGGGTGCGGTGTTTGATCGCGAGTTGAAGATCGATGCGGCTGCGATCACGCCGACGGTGAGCTGGGGAACTTCGCCGGGGATGGTAACGGGTGTTGGCTCGACGGTGCCGGTGCTCGATGAGAGCGCGAGCGAGGCGGATCGGAAGAACTTTGAGCGGGCGCTGGAGTATATGGACCTGAGGCCGGGGACGCCGATTGAGGCGATCCGTATCGATGCGGTCTTCCTGGGATCGTGTACGAACGCGAGGATTGAAGATTTGCGCGCGGCGGCCTCTGTGGTGAAGGGGTACCACGTTGCGACGACGGTGCGCGCGATGGTGGTTCCGGGGTCGCAGCAGGTGAAGGCGCAGGCGGAGAAGGAAGGTCTCGACAAGGTTTTTACCGAGGCGGGCTTTGACTGGCGTGAGCCGGGGTGCAGCATGTGCCTGGGTATGAATCCCGATATTCTTTCTCCAGGAGAGCGTTGCGCTTCAACGAGTAACAGGAATTTTGAAGGCAGGCAGGGACGGGGCGGCAGGACGCATCTTGTGAGTCCGGCAATGGCTGCTGCTGCGGCGATCGAAGGACATTTTACGGATATTCGTAACTGGAAGTTCCTTGAATCTAAGAACCTTGGATCTAAGAACAAGGAGGCGAACTGATGCAGCCGATTAATGTTCTTACCTCGAAGGCGACGCCGCTTGATATCTCGAATATCGATACTGATCAGATTATTCCGAAGCAATTTTTGAAGAGGATTGAACGGACGGGTTATGGGGAGTTTCTTTTCTTCGACTGGCGGAGGATCCAGGAAGGGCCAGATGCGGGCAAACCTGATGTCAACTTCGTGCTGAATAAACCGGAGTACGCGGGAGCAAAGATTCTGATTGCAGGGAAGAACTTTGGATGCGGAAGTTCGCGGGAACATGCGGCCTGGGCGCTTACTGATTTTGGATTCATGGCAGTGATTGCAACTAGCTTTGCAGACATCTTTTTCTCGAATGCCGGAAAGAACGGGATGGTGCTAGTTCGGCTTTCGGAAGCGGATGTCGACCTGCTGACGCATCGAAGTGCGGCGCGGCCAGAACATTCGATCACCATCAACCTTGAAGAACAGACAGTCACCGATGATGAGGGTTTCTCGGCGACGTTTGAGATTGATCCATTTCGGAAGTACTGCTTGCTCAACGGACTCGATGATATTGGGCTTAGCCTGCGACATGCAACGGAGCTCGACAACTATGAGGCCAATCATGATGCGGAGTTCTGGTTGAGGCCGCGGGCGATTGGGTAGGGACAAAGGCAGAAGCGGATTCCTTCGGGTATGACAAATAGAAGCGATTTGAAAGGTATGTGAGTGAGTAACGAGATCAATCCGAAGAAATACAGCATTCCTCTTACCGAAGGACCGAGCAGGGCGGCTGCGCGGAGTTATCTGCGTGGCGTGGGTTTCTCCAAGGAAGACCTTCATAAGCCGATTATTGGTGTGGCAAATACATGGACGGAGATTGGGCCTTGTAACTTCCATCTGCGGGATGTTGCTGCGGCGGTGAAGCAGGGTATTCGCGATGCGGGTGGGACGCCAATGGAGTTCAACACCGTCACCATCTCCGACGGAATCACCATGGGTACCGAGGGCATGAAGGCAAGTCTGATCTCGCGCGAGGTGATTGCGGATTCGATTGAGTTAGTTGCGCGTGGGAATCTTTTCGATGGAATTGTTTGTATTGCGGGCTGCGACAAGAACATGCCGGGAACGATTATGGCTATGGCGCGGCTGGATATTCCGGGGATGATGCTTTATGGCGGATCGATTGCCCCGGGCAAGCTGCCGCAGCCGGACGGTACGCATAAAGACATCACTATACTGAATGTGTTTGAAGGCATGGGCTCCCACGCGGCGGGCAAGATCAGCGATGACGAGCTTGAGGCGCTTGAGACGGCTGCGTGTCCGGGACCGGGTGCTTGTGGCGGGCAGTTTACGGCGAACACGATGGCGATGGCGGGCGAGTTCCTGGGCATCTCGCCGTTCAATCTGACGGGCGTACCCGCGATGTCCGCCGAGAAGGCGAGTGCGAGCCGCGAGGCGGGGCGCATGATCATGGAGCTTTGCAGGCACGATGTGCGGCCGAGCAAGATCCTTACGCGGAAGGCGCTCGAGAATGCCATTGTTGCGGTGTGTGCTTCGGGGGGAAGCTCGACCAATGCGGTGCTGCACTTGATCGCGATTGCGAGCGAGCTTGGCATTCCGCTGAGCATGGACGATTTTGATCGCATCAGCGAGCATACGCCGTTTATCTGCGATCTTTTGCCGGGCGGCAAGTACGCGGCGACGGACTATCAGGACGCAGGCGGGTCGCGCGTTCTTGCAAAGCGGCTGATTGATGGTGGATTGATGGATGGTTCGCAGCCTACGGTCTCTGGGCGCACGATTGCCGAAGAAGCGGCGCTGGCTGTGGAGACGCCAGGACAGCCGGTGATCCATACGCTCGACAAGCCGCTGAAGGCGACGGGCGGCCTTGTGATCCTGAAGGGGAACCTTGCACCGGAAGGTTGCGTGATCAAGGTGGCCGGACACGAGCGGCTGTTTCATCAAGGTCCGGCGCGGGTCTTCGATTCAGAGGATACTTGCCATGCGGCGGTCGAGGCAGGAAAGATTAACCCTTCGGACGTGCTTGTCATCCGCTACGAAGGACCGAGAGGCGGGCCGGGGATGCGCGAGATGCTGGCGGTGACGGCGGCGATCAAGGGAATTCCTGAACTCTCGGAGACGGTGGCTCTGCTGACGGACGGGCGGTTCTCGGGAGCTACGCGCGGTTTGATGGCAGGGCATGTCGCTCCTGAGGCGCAGCTTGGTGGGCCGATTGCCGCCGTGCGCGAAGGCGATTTGATTAGTTTTGATATTCCCAAGCGTGAGTTGAGGCTTGAGGTCTCTGAGGGTGAGATTGCTTCGCGGCTGAGAGAGTGGAAGGCTCCGGAGGCAAGGTATAAGCGGGGAGTCTTTGCGAAGTATGCGAAGAGTGTGAGCAGTGCGAGTGAGGGAGCGGTTACGACGTAGATGAGTCAATTGTTCAAAACGCGGAGGCAGCGACTGACATCCGGCATCCTGTGCGCCGTGCTTGCCATCGTATCGTTGCCGCTGATTTGGCCTGCCTCGAATGTCGCCGCGGCTACCTACAGCTATCTATTCCTGACCCGCCCAACAACTCAAGAGCTCATGGGCGAATATTCTGCTAGCACCAGTCGTGGTCAAGCACACTTGGTACTTCGCCAAGACGGTACGTTTAGAGAGTTTATTTCTAGCTCCGGAAAAGTAGTGGACTTGGGAGAGGGCCACTGGCAGAACTCGTCCTCCAATGATGACAATGCGGCGGTGCTTATCATCGCGCCTCATATCATTCTAGATGAGGCCTTCAACTCCTTCGGCGGCAAAGAGGCATTCTTTGTGTTCCATAAATCAAGATTCGGCAAGATATACGGTGATGCTAATCCCGATGTCGGCCCAACCTTTGTGAAGCAAACAGATTGAGGTGTATTCATGACCAATAACGATCCGCAACTCACCGGAGCCGAGATCCTCTGGGCCACCCTTGTCGGTGAGGGAGTTACTACCATCTTCGGGTATCCCGGTGGAGCGATTCTGCCGATCTACGATGCTCTGCGGAAGTTTCCTATCCATCATGTACTGGTGCGACATGAGCAGGGAGCGTCGCATATGGCCGATGGCTACGCACGGGCCTCGGGGCAGGTGGGCGTGTGCATGGCGACCTCCGGGCCGGGCGCTACCAACCTGGTGACGGGGATTGCGACGGCGATGCTTGATTCAATTCCTATCGTCTGCATCACCGGGCAGGTGTCTTCGAAGGTGCTGGGCAGCGACGCGTTTCAAGAGGTGGACATCACCGGCATCACGCTGCCGATTACGAAGCATAACTACCTTGTCACTCGTGCTGAAGATATTGCGCCAACGGTAAGGAAGGCGTTCCAGGTAGCGCGCTCGGGAAGGCCAGGGCCAGTGTTGGTGGACATTACCAAGGACGCGCAGCAGGCGATGGCGGCGTTCAGCTTTGAGGCTGCTGCTCCTGCTGCAGCGCGGCCGCACCCGATGTTGAAGGCGGAGTCGAACTCTTTTGCTGCGGCGGTTGAGCTGATCAAGGCGGCGAAGCGCCCGTTGATTCTTGCCGGGCATGGGATTGTTGAGTCGGGTGCCCGGGAGCAGGTGATTGCCTTCGCGGAGCAGCTTCAGGTGCCGGTGGCGAGCACGCTGCTGGGGCTGGGCGCGTTCCCGACGTATCATCCGCTGTCGCTGGGGATGATGGGGATGCACGGCGAGAGCTGGGTGAATGAGGCGATTCAGCAGTCGGACCTGCTACTGGCGTTTGGTATGCGGTTCGATGATCGTGTCACTGGGAACCTTGCGCACTATGCGCCGAATGCGAAGAAGATCCATATCGAGATCGACCCATCGGAGATCAACAAGAACGTGAAGGTCGATGTGGCGCTGATCGGCGACCTGAAGAGGACACTCGATGCTTTACTGCCAATGCTTCCTGAAGCGCTGAGCGATCGGGAGACGTGGGACCGGGCAAGTGCGAAGTCCTACGGCGTGCCGCCGACGGAGTGGCTGCGCGAGATCGACGCAATGAAGGGGACGGCGGCGGTAAGGGACATCATCAATCTGCCGGATAACGGGCACCTGTATGCGGCACATGTGATCAACGACATCTGGCGCGAGGCGCTCGACGCGGGAAGGCTGGCGCAGACGATTATTGTGACGGATGTAGGTCAGCACCAGATGTGGGAGGCGCAGTACTACAAGCACGATGCTCCGAGGAGTTTGATTACGTCGGGCGGGCTGGGGACAATGGGCTTTGCGCTGCCGGCGGCGATTGGAGCGAAGGCGGCCTGTCCAGAGAAGGATGTCTGGGTGATTGCAGGTGATGGCGGGTTCCAAATGACGGCGGCGGAGCTATCGACGATCGTGCAGGAAGGGTATGCGATCAATATCGCCGTGATTAATAACGGATTTTTGGGAATGGTACGGCAGTGGCAGGAGGCGTTCTATGACAAGAACTACTCGGCCTCGCCTATCTTGTCGCCGGACTTTGTGCTGCTGGCGGCGGCGCATGGGATCGATGGAGCTACTGTAAGTGAGCGGCAGGATGTAACTCCCACGGTGACTCGCGCGAGAACAAGCGGGAAGGCGTTTCTGATCAACTTCCAGGTTGAGAAGGAAGATGGAGTCTACCCAATGATTGCGCCCGGGGCAGCGCTGCATGAGATGGTCAGACGGCCGACGAAGGATCCTTTGCTGGAGACGGCGGAGGAGGAGTAGATGGAATTGTCCGGTACAAAGGTAGCGCTCGTCTGTGCCATCGTTCTCTCGATGATTCTTGGCTGCAAGCAAGAAAATGCGTCGAGTACGGCGGTCGCTTCGAAGCCTGCGGTGACACAGATGCAGACTCCTCCGCGGCCGAGCGTGGCGCCAGCTACGTTCAAGGTATTTCATAAGAGCGACACCACCTATACGCTTGTGGTTCCGGAGAATGCCACGGATGAGCAGGTTGAAAGCTTGATCTGGGAGCTTCGCGATGCGGCACATGCTAGGACGCTGGACAAGTTGAAGCTGAGCCAGAAGATGGTGGATGAACGGAAGCCGCTGGTCTGGTTTCATATCTACCGGGGATCGAAGTGCGCGAGCGAGAAATATGCTGATGGCCCTCCGCCGTGTGGAGGGAGTTATCATGCGGCGGGCGATTACACCTATGGCGGTTATAGGAACCGGGAGACGGATAATGGGTCGATCTTTCATGGGGAGGACCATGAGACCCAGTTGTGGGATCCGGAAGTGGCCTATGCAAAGACGAGGTAGCGGGATTAGTGCGAAGGCGGTTGTGGCTGAAAGGTTCGAGCGGCTTTGGTGATGTGAGTAGTGTAGAGATTCTTCGCTGCGCTCAGAATGACAGCTCTTGGTCTGCTCGTGATTTGGAAGGAAGTGAAAGGGATTATGCTGCATACGTTTGTGGCTTTGGTAAGTGACAAGCCGGGAGTTTTGACGCGGGTGGCTTCGCTGTTCCGGCGGCTGAATATCAATATTGTTTCGCTGACGGTGGGCGAGTCGGAACGGGCGGATGTTTCGCGGATGACGATTGTTTGCGAGGCTCCGGAGCACGCGGCGCACCGGATTAAGGCGTCGCTGTATAAGCTGGAGATTACGGTCGATGTCGATGAGGTGGGACGGAGCGAGGCCGTGATTCGCGAGCTTTGCCTGATCAAGGTTGAGGCGGGGCCTTCGCATCCGCTGGGGCAGAGTTCGCGGTCGCAGATCTTCGAACTGGCGAATGTGTTTCGGGCTCGAGTTGTGGACCTTGCGCCGGAGTCGATCATGCTGGAGATGACGGGTGCGGCTTCGAAGATTGAAGGACTTATTCAGGTGATTACGGAGAGTGGTTACAACATCCTCGAGGTTTCAAGAACGGGCAGGATGGCGATGCGCAGAGGACATCATACGAGCAGGGTTTTGAAGGCGCTGGGAAGCCCGAAGGTTGAGGGTGCGGACGGCACGGAGCAGCTTTCGGCTGAAGAGATTATCCCAAATGAGTTTGAGGATGTGCATGAGGAAGAAGAGTAGGACGGCGGTCATGGCGGAGAGATGCGAGGTATTTGGCAGCGGGAGCGAACCGCAGGTCCTTCGACTCCGCAAATCGCCACTGCGCGATTCGCTCAGGATGACTCTTTTTAAACGATCAGGTAACTCAACTTTCACTCACTAATTAAAGGAAGAACGGACAGATATGGCGAAGGCTTATCACGACGCAGACGCAGACCTTTCACTTATCCAGGCGAAGAAGGTTGCAATTATTGGTTATGGATCGCAGGGACATGCCCATGCGTTGAACTTGAAGGATTCGGGTGTGGATGTTCGAGTTGGGCTGCGGGCTGGCTCGGCGAATGCGGCCCGGGCGGAGAAGGCTGGGCTGGTGGTTGGAACCGTTGCTGAGGTTTCGAAGTGGGCAGATGTGATTATGAATCTCACTCCGGACCAGACGGCGGCGAAGGTCTACCACGCGGAGATTGAGCCGAACATGAAGCCGGATGCGACGCTGATGTTTGCGCATGGGTTCAATATCCGGTTCAGGACGATTACACCGCCGGCGGGTGTGGATGTGTCGCTGGTGGCGCCGAAGGCTCCGGGGCATCGGGTGCGGGAGGTGTTTACCGAGGGCGGCGGTGTACCGGCTCTCGTTGCGGTCGAGCAGGATAAGAGCGGCCATGCGCTGGCGCTGGCTTTGAGCTATGCGAAGGGCATCGGTTGCACGCGAGCTGGAGTGCTCGAGACGACGTTTACGGAGGAGACAGAGACGGACCTGTTCGGCGAGCAGGCTGTACTTTGCGGAGGGACTTCGGCGCTGGTGAAAGCTGGATTTGAGACGCTGGTCGAGGCGGGGTATCAGCCGGAGCTGGCGTACTTCGAGGTGCTGCATGAGTTGAAGCTGATCGTCGACCTAATGTATCGCGGCGGGTTGGAGTACATGCGGCATTCGATCTCGGACACTGCGGAGTGGGGCGACTATATTGCCGGACCCCGTATTGTGACGCCGGAGGTGAAGGCGGCGATGAAGGGGCTGCTGAACGACATTCAGGACGGCACGTTCGCCAAGAAGTTCATCGCGGAGAATGAGACGGGGCGACACGAATTTTCACGGATTCGGAAAGCAGAAGCCGCGCACCAGATCGAGACGGTGGGCGCGGAATTGCGGAAATCGATGCCATTTCTCGACCCGGTGAAGGTCGTGGATGGGGCAGTTGTGAAGGCCTAGTCTTTGCTGTTCGAAGCCCCGGAGTAAAATTTTACTCTCGGGGCTTTTCAACAGCAGTGGGTGGTGGTACGAAGACTCATGCGGCGTTTACTCCTTTTCTTCGCTTTTTGTCCATTGCTTGCTCAGGCGCAAAGCCAGTCCTCATTTGCGAGCCTGAAGTTCCTGCTCGGAACCTGGGAAGCGAAGGCGGCTAACATTGGTTCTGCGACTGCGGCGGTGGCCGGGACGTACTCCTTCCAAACGGACCTTGGAGGGACGGTTCTCACCAGGACGAGCTCGGCGGACTCCAGCAGAGCGGCGGTGAGCTTTGGTTGCCAGCATCATGGCATGTTAACGATCTATCAGGACATGGGCGATGCGACGCTTCACGCCCTCTATGCGGACGATGAAGGGCATGTGCTGCACTATGATGTCAGTACGCCGGATGCGACAACTGCAGTGTTCCTGGCGACCACGCCCGGGCCGAAGTTCCGGCTGACCTAACACCTGGAAGGCGTGGTAATGAACGGAAAGTTTCAGATTCTGACACCTGGATTGGTGAATTTCAAGTCTTACCTGGAGTGGGCAGGAACGAAGAAGTAGTTTGAAACGTATGGCACGTCATCAAAGTACCTGGAGCGGAGATGTACAAGGTGTGTTGCGTGATCGCCGGGTTAGCACTGTTTCTGCCGTTGTGGGCTCTGGCACAGGCGGGTTCGGAGAGTGGGCGGTTGGCTGCGATGCGGGACAAATCTCGTCCGGTACTGGTGTTTTGTCCAAGTTCGGGTGCACGGCAGGTTGACTCTGCAGTACGGGAACAGCGGGCCTTGTTTGCCGGGCACGAGGCGGAACTGAAGGATCGCGATGTCGTCCTGATGTTTGTTCCAGCTACAGATCCGGAGTTGACCAGTGCAGGTGAGTGGGAGGCGTTGAGACGGCAGTTTCACGCCGAGGACACCAGATTCATGGTTGTGCTGCTGGGCAAAGATGGGGACGAGAAGTTCCGATCCAACGAACCTGTAACAATAGAGAAGCTGAATGCGCTGATCGACGCGATGCCGATGCGACAGCAGGAGATGAGAGATGGCCACCACGCAGAATAGTTATGACATGCTGGCAACGATGCCTCCCCCTGCGCCCCGGGTATTCATCGCGCCGCCAGAGAAGCCGACGCCGTTGGCGGAGATCGTGGAAGCCCTGCGAACGATTGCGCCCTTGCAGGGATTGAGCGATTCGGAGTACGAGTGGCTCGCGTTGCATGGCATCGAGTATGTCGGCGAGGATGCTGCGATCGTCTTTGCCGATGGCGGCCCGGTTGACAAGATGCACCTCATTTTAAAGGGTGAGATCCATGTGAGGCGAGGCAAGGGATCGGCGGCGCAGATCTTCATTGGGCGTGCGGGCCAGATGACGGGGAAGATCCCTTATTCGCGGATGAAGACCTACGGCGGTGATGGCTACTGCGTGGGGTCGCACTGGTCGCTGAACATCGACGAGACGATGTTTCCGGAGATGCTGGCTGCGATTCCTTCGATGACCCAGCGATGTGTCTCGGTACTGCTGGATCGCACGCGCGAGGTGACGCGGATGGAGCAGCAGGGCGAAAAGCTGATTGCCCTGGGCAAACTCGCGGGCAACCTGGCACATGAACTGAACAACCCGGCGTCGGCGGCGCAACGGGCGGCTGCGAGTCTTTTCGGAGACTTGAAAGCGTACGGCCAGCAGCGGCATGACCTGGGCAGAATGATCTCTTCGACGGAGCAGGACTGCGCATTGAAGGCGTGGTACGAGCGGACGCGTGAGCAGATGTCGGATTACTGCGAGAGTTCAAAGGCGCACTTCAGCGCGCTGATTCTGGCGGACCGGGAAGATGCGGTGGCGACATGGCTGGAAGAGCATAAAATTCCCAATGCATGGTCGCTGGCACCGTCGCTGGCGGAGAGCCCGCTGACACTTGCGCAGCTGGATGAGTTGGCCGAGATCGCGACACCGGAGTTGCTGGCGCTGGGGATTCCGGCTTTTGCAAGTTCACTTCGGGTGGAGCGAATGGCTGAGACGGTGATGGACTCGACGGTGCGGATCTTCGATTTGATCAGCGCGATCAAGGACTACTCGTATATGGACCAGGCCCCGATCCAGGATGTCGATCTCGCGGATTCGATCGGGGCGACGCTGGCGATCATGCAGTCCCGGCTGCAGGGCGTTGAGGTGGTGAAGGAGTTCGATCCTGCGCTGCCGCGGATCAGCGCCTATGGAAGCGAGTTGAACCAGGTTTGGACAGCGTTGATCGAGAATGCGCTCGAATCGATTGAGGAGTCGATTGGCGTTGGCGGCGTGCTCCGGTTGACGACGCGGCTCTCCGGGCAGTCAGCTCTGGTGGAGATATGGGACAACGGGAAGGGCATTCCTGAGGATTTGCGATCGCGGATTTTCGAGCCGTTCTTTACGACTAAGGCTCCGGGACGGGGGCTTGGATTGGGGCTGGATACGGCGCAGCGGATCGTCCATAAGCATTCCGGTGTGCTGACGCTGAAGTCGAAGCCGGGAGAGACGTGCTTCCAGGTGAGGCTGCCGCTGACTCAGGCGCAGGCTTATTAGAAGCAGCACAGAGACGAAGTGAGCTGGAGCGGGGTGAGCCCCGGTAACTCCGATCAGGCGGTAAGACCATCAAGGTGGGCAACTGCCTTCGCGAGCCGTGCCTGGCCCCGGTGCGCCTGCCGATTTTCTACTCGAGAGTAGATGAATTCGATTCGGTTTACGCGATAAGCGGCGTGTTGTGGATGAGCTTTCAGGGTTTCGGCTGTGCCGGGAAGGAGGACCACGTCGCCGGGCTTGGGAAGCGTGTGCAGGGTTTCGAGAGGAACGATGTTGACGGTGGTGCCATCATCAAGGACGAACTCAAGACAGTTCTCGCTGTACACGAGGCCCTGGCGAGCTTCCTTATTCTCCTGACGATTCTTGTAGGACTGGTAGTAGGTGCCGACCAGGGTCGGAAGGCCGACGATGAATCCGAAGAGGCTGGCGTAAGGGGAGATTCCTGGAACGCTGAGGGGAAACGCAAGGGCAAGATGCATAATGTTTTCCTGGTTCGACTTAGCGGGGGCTGATTGGGATCGTATATGGTTTGCGTGGTTTTTCTGCAACTCGTCTTCAAAGCGAAAAACAGGACGGGGCGTTCGGGTGAGAGAGGGCGGGCGCTTGTGATGATTTGGACAATTCGGGATTCTTCGGCTTCGCCTCAGAATAACGGCTTTGGAGTCGACTTTTCCCACACATGGCCAAAGGCGAGCCATGGGTGGGGCACCCGCCTGACGAATGGCAAAAGCAGATTCCCTTCGGGAGTGACAAACGTCGGGAATGGGAGAAAGAGAGGGATTTTCGTCAGTCGCCTGCGGTGATCTTTTCGGTGGCAGCGGACATTTTTGCGGTGCGGTCGAGCTTGTCCCAGGCGAAGGGTTTGCCGTCTATGGCGCGCTTCACCGTCTTGAGAAGGACTACGGAGAAGACCTGGCGGTAGGTGAAGCGCTGGATCCAGATGTGGAAGAGGAGCCAAAAGTCGCCCTTGCTGGCGGGGTGTTTGCGCTCGAGCAGGAAAGCCAGGCCGGAGGCCATGAAGTCAATGAGGAGGAAGCTGAGAAAAAAGGCGAGGAGCTTGTAGAAGCTGGCCGTGGAGGCGGAGTCCGGATGGAAGTAGCGGTCGACGATGTAATGGAAGACGCCGAGAACAAACATGAGGTCGATGAGCGGAGAGACGAGGGGCAGAAGAATCTGGAAGATCAGAATGTTGGGCAGGGCGAAGAGGCCCATGGCGCGGCGGTTGCGGATGGCGAGCTTGTGTTTGTAGAGCGCCTGGAGGATGCCGAAGGACCAGCGGAAGCGCTGGCGCATGAGGCCGTCGGCGTTGACGGGGGCTTCCGTGAAAGCGAGGGCCTGGTCTTCGTAGATGACGGAGTAACCCTGTTCGAGGAGGTTCATGGTGAGGTCGGCGTCTTCGGCAACGGTGTTGGTGTGGTAGCCGTGGCCATCCTTGACGGCGGAGGTGCGCCAGGCGCCGATGGCTCCGGGAACGACCATGACGACGTCGAAGAGGTCCAAAGCCCGGCGTTCGAAATTTTGCGAGGTGATGTATTCGAGGGCCTGCCAGCGGGTCCAGAGGTTGACTCGATTGCCGACTTTGGCATTACCTGCGACGGCTCCAATCTTCGGATTGGCGAAGTGCGGGACCAGGCGGGAAATTGCGTCGTGAGCGATGACGCCGTCAGCGTCGATGCCGACGTAGATCTCTTCGTCGACGAAGTTAAGGGCGTAGTTGAGTGCGTCGGCCTTGCCGCCATTCGGCTTGGTAAGGACGGTGAGGCGGCCGGATTCGATGTCCCTGGGGTAGGCTTCACGGGCGACTTCGCTGGTGCGGTCCTTGGAGCCGTCGTCAATGACTAGGATGTGCATGTTCTTGTAGTTCGACATCATAACGGAGCGGATAGTGCGGACAATCACCTTCTCTTCGTTGTAGGCGGGGATAAGAACGGCGACGCGGGGAAGATAGTCGGGGGTGGAGAAATCTTTGCGGGTGCGGAGACGGTCGATGAGGGCGCAGACGCCGATGATGATGAGGCGGGCGCTCATGAGGATGTCGCCGACGAAGAACACGAAGATGATGAAATGGTTGAAGAAGGAGATGAAGAAGAAGGCGACGGAGTCAACAAAGGCGGGGAGATGCTGCCGCCAGCCGGTAAGGGGTGGCATGACCTGCTCGCGGGTCTGGCCGACAAGTTGCGAGACGGGAACGAGCTGGTAGCCGTGGGCGCGGAGAGTTTCGATTAGGAGCGGAAGGGCGGCCACGGTGGGAGAACGGTCGCCGCCGCCGTCGTGGAGGAGGATGACGGAGCCGCGCTGCCAGGGGCGAGTCTTCATCTGGTCGAGCTGCAGGAGGGCTGAGTCGGTGATCTCCTGGGGAGATTTCCGGGGGTGCTCGTCCCAGTCGTCAGTATCGATCTTGTTGCCGACGACGACGTAGCCCTTGCCCTGGATGCTTTCGACTGGAGCAGCCTGGTCGTTGGTGTCGGGTTCCTGGTCGATGGAGTAGGGCGGACGGAAGTAGACGGGATTGACGCCGAGTTTGGAGGCGAAGAGGCGTTCGGTCAGGGCGAGCTCAAGCTCGAGCTGGCGGGCGGAGATTCCGGAGATGTCGGGATGGGTGTAGGTGTGGTTGCCGATCTCATGGCCTTCGCGGAAGACGCGCCGCATGACGCCGACATTCTCCTGGGCCTCGTCGCCGATCATGAAGAAGGTGCCGGTGACACCGTACTTCTTGAGGATGTTGAGGATCTTGGGGGTCCACTCGGGGTCCGGGCCGTCGTCGAAGGAGAGGGCCACCTGCTTCGGTTGGTATCCCACGTAGGTGACGACGTAGGGGAGCGGGTACGAGAGCATCTTCTCGGTGACGATGTTGCGATACTGGAGGTCGATGGAGTCGTCGTCGTCGAGGGTGGTCTGGCGCTGGCCGGGGCTGGGCTTCCGGGTGACACGCATGATGTCGCCTTCGCCCTCGTTATCGACGTCGTAGCCGGGGTCGACCTTGGCGAGGGCATTGGCGGGGTCGGCTTTCAGTGGGGCGTCCCATACCTTCCAGAGGGAGCCGTCCTCAGAGCCGAGCCGCCAGAGGGCGACGGTGGAGATGCCGAGGGCGCGGGCGTCGCGCATCTGGTTCAGGACGGTGACGGCGTCGAGAAACCAGATCTGGTGGCGGACGTGGGCGTCTTCGTCGTCGTAGGCAAAGTGGGCATTGAGGGTGTCGCGGTCGAGGGCGACGTCAGCGTCGGCGTCGGAGGCGGCCTGCCAGGCCTCCTGGGTGGACATCTCCTGGGCACTGAGAGCTTTTTCGGGGACTGGCTTTGCGGGAATCTTCGGGTGCCTGGCTTTGGGATCGGGTGCCGGCGGAAGGGGGACCGTCCAATCGTAGCCGTAGCTGCCGATGGAGCAGATGATCTTGTCTTTCGGGACGACCTTAAGGAGGGTCTTCAGGTTGTCGATGAACCAGTCTTCGGAGGCGATGGCACCGGGTTCGGAGTCGGTCTGGTGCTCATCGTAGTTCATGAGAATGAGGCCGTCGGAGTGGTCGGCCATGAACTTGAGGTCGAAGTCCATGTCGTCGGTCTGGGTGTTGACGTAGATGCGGAGGTTGCGGCCGGGGGCGTGGAAGTCGGCGTAGAGCGCGGCGAGGAGGGCCTGGTAGCCGGGCTCGGCGTCGGCGGCGACGCTGCGGAAATTGAGGGTCAGGCCGTGATAGTTGGGGTTCCTGGCGAGGAAGGTGTCAGCCTGCTTGATGAAGTTGGCGCGGGCGGCGGGGTTCTTGAGGAAGTCGGCGATGCCAAGGTTGTAATCGCCATCGACGGGATCGAAGTTGTTTACAAGGGGGAAGACTTCGGTATCTTCGTGGGCGTCGGAGATGGCGCGGGCGACTTTGTTCTCGCGATCGACGCTGTGGACTCCGCTTCTGTCAACGACGGAGAACGGCCGGTTGTCGACGCTGTAGCCGGTGAGATTGCCATCGGGTGTGACGATGTGGAGCCACTCTGGAAAGAGGAGGTCGATCTGCTTGATGTGTTCGCGGAGGGAGGAGTAGCTGGAGGGATCCCACTCGACGTAAAAGGCGGCGCGGAGGCCTTCGCCGGAGTTGAGGGGGATGTCGGAGGGGGCGCGGTCGGTCTTGCGGTGGGGCGCGCGGCGAAGCTTGACGGCAGCGTTCTTTGCAGGAGGCGGTGGCGTGCTGAGGGCGCGGTAGTTATGGGTGGTGGTGGGGAGCAGGAGCTCCTTCATCGGCTTGATGCGAAGCAGACCGATGATGAAGACGACGCCGACGATGAGGCCGAGAAGGGCGAGGACATCGAAGATGCGGCGGAGGCGTTTCCAGCGTTTTTTCTGGGGATCGAAGAAGACTGGATGGTCTTGATTGCTCATGCGGGTTCGCTCATGGGGACGGTCTTCCGCCTAGAGGTGATCGTATTGCGATGAGGGGTGCGAGTCAACGCGGGTTGTGCCGTGCAGTTGTGGATGGAAGGTTTGAGCTGCCGGGCGGACTTTAGGCGAGACTCAGGCGCTTCGGATGCGTCTCGCAATAATGCCTCGCGAGACTTCGCTCAGGATGACACTTGGGGTGGCTGGATTACCTGTTTCTTGGCGGTATGATGCGGAGAGATGCGAGAGCCGCGGGTGAAGATGTGGGTGTGGGTGCTGGCGGCGCTGCTGGTGGGAGTGGCGCTGCGGGTCTATTTCGTAGTCAGGGCTCCGCTGATCACCAACGATACCGTGCTGTATGGCGACCTGGCCAAAAACCTGTTGGAGCAGCATGTGTATGGGTTTACGGTGGCGGGCGGAGCGCCTCGACCGACGTTGATCCGAGTGCCGGGATATCCGCTGTTTCTGGCGGCCTGCTTTCTGGTGTTTGGGGTGGGGAAGTATCAAGCTGTGCTTTGGGTACAGCTGGTGGTGGACCTGCTGAGTTGCGCGATGATGGCGGAGCTGGCTCGGCGATCGTGGGGGACGAGGGCGGGAGTGGCGGCGTTGTGGCTGGCGATGGTGTGTCCGTTTACTGCGAACTATGTGGGTGCGGCGCTGACTGAGACGCTCAGCCTTTTTTGTATTGCGGCGGCGTTTTATGGGATGGAGCGGTGGCGAGCGGCGGGGTGCGGGTTGGGAAGGTGGCTTTGGGTTGTGGCAGCGGCGCTGGCGTACGCGGTGCTGTTGAGGCCGGAGCAGGGATTGCTGGCGGCCGCTGTGATTCCGGCAATGGGGTGGCTGGCGCGGGCAGCGGCGGCACACGGAAAGCCCACATCTCAGAAGCGAGATGTAGGACACCCGGCCTTTGACGGGATCAGGGCGGCGGCGCCGGTGTTGGTGGCGGCGATCTGTGTGGTGCTGCCACTGGTTCCCTGGGCGATTCGGAATGAGCGAGTGTTTCATGTCTTTCAACCGATCGCGCCACGGTTTGCGAATGATCCTGGAGAGGCGGTGCCGCTGGGATTTCAACGCTGGTATCGAACCTGGGCGATCGAGTTCGCATCGACCGAGAACGTTTATTGGAACTACGACGGCAGCAACATCAGCGTTGCCGATCTGCCGGAGCGGGCGTTCGATACGCAGGATCAATTTGAGCGAACGGCAGAACTACTGAGCGACTACAACAGAGATGACAATCCGACTCCCTCGCTGGACGCGGGGTTCAATCAGTTGGCGACGGAACGGATTAGCGCGGATCCGGTGAGGTACTATCTTGCGCTGCCGGTGGCTCGGCTGGTGGATATGTTGCTGCGGCCGCGGACGGAGTTGATGGGCACTTCGCTGGAGTGGTGGAAGCGGACAGAGGACACTTCGCAGAGGGTGTTTGGGGTGATTTATGCAGGGATCAACCTGGGTTATCTGGTTTTGGGTGGCGTGGGTGTCTTTCTATGGTGGCGCGGAGGTCGGGATCGGATGCTGGCTGGGGCGACGCTTGCTTATGTGGGTTTGAGATGTGCGCTGCTGTTGACGATCGATAATTCGGAGCCGAGGTATACGCTGGAGTTTTTCCCGGTGCTGTGGGCTTGGGGAGCGCGGGTGTTTCGTGCCGCGGGGGAGGGAGGCGGTCGAGCTTCGCTCGATGCCCACTCATCGCTGGATATAAAAGCGCGATGAATGGGGAACACGCCGGGTCAGAATCGAGGGGCTGATCCATCCACCCATGGCCGAAGGCGAGCCATGGGTGGGCACCCGGCCATCGGATCGTAAGGCAACAGCAGGTCCTTCGACTCCGCGATGCTCGCTCAGGATGACACCTGTGGAGGGGAGTGACCACGAGGAAACCTGTGGAGAAGAGTGCTCAGGATGACACCTGTGGAAAGGAGTGACCACGAGGACACCTGTGGAGAAGATTGGTCAGTAGAGGCTAGCGGCGGTCGACCTGGGTTTGCTTGTCGGTTTTGATGCCGAAGGCCGATTCGTTGATCTTGCCGTTGTAACGGACGTGGTCGAAGTAGCTGGTGTAGGTGTCGCCGGATGGGGCGAAGAAAAGCTGTTTGTAAGAGACGCCCTGGATGGGGTCGACCCAGATGGTGATGTGCGAGAACATGTTGCGGTTCGCGGGGTCCTTGGCGACGAGGTCGAGCTTGGTCGTGGTGATGCTTCTGGTGCCGTCTTTCAGGACTTCGGTGCCCTGGTCGGTGATGTCCCAGGTCTTTGCGAGCTCGCGACCGCTGCCGCCGAAGCCAAGGGTGAAAAAGCTTTCGTACTGGGCCTGGTTGCTGCCGGCGTGGAGGAGGGTGAGACGGTTGGTGGCGGGTTCGAAGAGCTGGAGCTCGCCGCCCTTGTAGGCCAGGGTGCGGGTGCCGTTGGCAGTGGCGGCGGCTTCTCCGGCACAGGATTGGGTGGGGGATGGGGCAACTTTGGCTCCCATTTCGAGGGCAGTACCTTTGCGCTCGAAGTAGATGACGCCGCATTGGGAGGTAGTCTCTTTGACTACTTTGGCATAACCGTCGCGGCGGAAGTCGGCTTGCGCGGAGTGGAAGTTCGCGCTGGCTGTGTCGAGCTGATGAAGAACGGTTTCCAGGTTCGAAGTTTGGGCGGTGGCTGTGGCGGCGATGAGGAAGGGGACGGCGAGAAGGAGCTTTGGGGACGTAGGGATCAAGAGCGTACCTCAGCGGCTGAAGCCGCGCTTCCAGGATGATCGTTTCGGCACTACTGAAGCCGTGCCCTTAAGCAGAGCCAGGCTTGCTCATTCTTCGCTTCTAATAATGGAACACATAAATCATAAGTTCGACGTCGGCGATGCGATGTGATGTCGCGCTACCGGAGAACGTAGGCGTCATAGGCTACCGTCCTGCCTTTGACGTCCAGGACGGGTTCATAGTGGTCGAGGGTGACTTCGCCGGAGATGGGTTCGACGACGCGAAGGATGGAGGTACGGCGGTCGGTGTCGGATTGAGACGGGTTGGGGTAACCATTGGCTTCGGTGGCGCGGATCTCGTAGATGAAGCGGTTCTTCTGGCCGCTGGTGCCGGCCTCTTTGACGAGGACTTCGCTGGCGCGGAGGGGAACCGTCTGCACGGGTTTGTCGCCGTAGTCGATGAAGCGGGGCGAGAGAAAGAGGAAGACGAGGATGAGCGAGACCATGACGTCGTAGTGCATGCTGCCACGCTCGTAAGTCCAGAAGAGATAGCTGCGGAGGAGTTTCATTCAGTGGGTGCTCTCGGGGCGGGTTTGCGGGGGAAGTTATTTTGCTGCCCGATGACGGTTTCGCCGTTCATGTAGGGGATGAGGACTTCGGGGATGCGGATGGTGCCGTCTGCCTGCTGGTAGTTCTCAAGTATGGCAAGATAGGTGCGGCCTACGGCGAGACCGCTGCCGTTGATGGTGTGCAGGAACTCGGATTTGCGAGATGTCGCACCTTTGGCAATCGAGGCGGTCCCGGGTTTGTACCGGATGTTGGCGCGGCGAGCCTGGAAGGACTCGAAGTTCGAGCAGGAGCTGATCTCGCGGTAGAGCTGCTGGCCGGGGAGCCAGACTTCGAGGTCGTAGGTCTTGGAGGCGGAGAAGCCCATGTCGCCGGTGCAGAGGAGCATGCGGCGGTAGGGCAGGCCGAGTAGTTCGAGAACGGTCTCGGCGTGCCGGGTGAGCAGCTCGTGCTCGGCTTCGGAGTCTTCAGGGCGGGCGAATTTGACCAGCTCGACCTTCTGGAATTGGTGCTGGCGGATCATGCCTCTGACGTCTTTGCCGTATGAGCCAGCCTCGGAGCGGAAGCACGGAGTGTAGGCGCAGAGCGAGATGGGGAGTTGGGATTCGTCGAGGGTCTCATCGCGGAAGAGGTTGGTGACGGGGACTTCGGCGGTGGGGATGAGCCAATGATCACTCTCCTGCAGTTTGCCGAGCTCGTAAGATCCTTTGTCGTCGCAGTGGAAAAGCTCTTCGGCGAACTTTGGAAGTTGGCCGGTGCCGAAGAGCGACTTCGAGTTGACCATGAAGGGCGGCAGGACTTCGGTGTAGCTGTGCTCGCGCGTATGGAGGTCGAGCATGAAGTTGGCAAGGGCGCGCTCGAGGCGGGCTCCCTGGTCGAAGTGGACAACGAAGCGGGAGCCGGAGATCTTGGCGGCGCGGCTGAAGTCAAGGATGCCGAGGGATTCGCCGAGCTCCCAGTGAGGCCTGGCGGAGAAGTCGAAGGTGGCGGGAGTGCCGAAGTGCTTGACGACAACGTTGTCGTGCTCGGATCTACCGATGGGGACGGAATCCTGTGGGAGATTGGGGAGGGTTTGGAGGAGGTCGCGGAGACGATCGTCGGCGGCCGCGGCGGTGGCTTCTAGAGCTTCAACTTCGGTCTTCAGGAGCCTGGTTTGTTCGGTCTGGACGGCGGCGTCGAACTTCGCGCGACGGAGAGCTGCGATCTCATCGGTAAGTTTGTTGCGCTGAGCCTTGAGCGTTTCTAGGCGAGTGACTGAGTCGCGGCGGGCGAGATCCATAGCGGCGAAGTCTACGAGGAGTGCGGTGTCAGTGCCTCGGGCACGAAGTTTTTCCTCTACTAAAGGCAGGTTGGAGCGGACGAAAGCGAGATCAAGCATCGTCCTTTATTCTAACTGGCGATTGCATAGGTGGGGGCCTCTAAGGTCATGGCAGAAGGTCCGGGCGGTGTGGGCGACGTGTTGGTTCATCGGGATCTTTCGCTTCGCTCAGGATGACAGCTCTTCCTGATTCAAGTCCCATTGTGGCTCTGAACCGGTAGCAGGGCTGGCATACGCAAAAGGCCTGCACCCAATTAGGGTGCAGGCCAGTTTGGGGAGGAACTTACCCCTTACTAACGAGGTCCGGGGCCACCGTTCATCAGGTGCCGGACACCAGCATCGTATCCGCGCCGGAAGGCCTTCCGGTAAGCGCTTCGCAGGTTACCCGGAGCGTTCGGATGGCGGTATTCATCGCGGTTATTGACATTGGGAGCACGGTGATTCTCATAGTCCTTGCGGGCACCCTCAATTCCATCCCGGAAGGCGTTGCGTAGAACGTCATCGGTGAACTCGTTCGGGGGAGCATCCCAGCCGCCCTGCCCATTCTGGTACGCGCCTGGAGGCGGAGGTGGGGGGCCTTGCTGGTACTGACCCTGCGCCGCTCCGGTGCTGAGGATACCAACGGTAAGAGCGAGAGCTGATAGAGCTGTTCTTGGGTTCATTGAGATTTCCTCTTTCGGGCGATTGCAGCCACAGTGGATTAGACACAAATGGGACGGCTATGTTGCTTGGCGGTATGAGATTGCTGTTTACGGAGGCGTATCAAAGAAAGTTTATGATCTTGGGATGCTAAAGATCGTTGCGGCCTTCCTGACCCTTTTGAGTGTTGCGAGTGCAGATCGCGGCTTGGCGCAGGTGTATGAGGCGAAGCCGAAACTGGTGGTGATCCTGGTCATTGATCAGTTTCGCGGGGACTACCTCGAGCGGTATCGTGCTTCCTTTGCGACGACAAACGGGTTCAATCTTTTCCTGAAGAAGGGCGCATACTTCGGCTCTTGCTACTACGAGTATGCGAACACGAAGACGGCTCCGGGACACTCGACGATTGGGACGGGGGCTTATACGGATGGGCACGGAATCGGCTCGAACGAGTGGTGGGACCTGAGCCGGAGTACCGACCATCCAGTGTCCTCGGTGGAAGACGAGCGTTACAGGATTGTCGGGACGTTCGATGATTTGCCGGTGCCCGATCCGCCGGCGGTCGATCCCAAAGCTGCAAGGGTGGGATCTTCGCCTTTCAATCTGATGGCGACGACGATTGGCGATGAGGTGAGGCTGGCGACGAATGGTGAGTCGAAGCTGTACGGAGTGTCGCTGAAGGACAGGGCGGCGATTCTGCCTGCGGGGCAGACGGCTAATGGAGCGTTCTGGATCGACCAGACTACGGGGCGGTTTGTGACTTCGAGCTACTACATGGCGGAGCTGCCGGAGTGGGCGACGAAGTTCAACAAGGGGCCGAGGGTGGCACAGGCGGTGAAAGAAGCGGGGCTGGATGCGACGACGCAGTTCTATGCGATGGTGGGGCGCACGCCGGCGGCGAACAGCTATGAACTAGCGTTTGCGGAGGCGCTGATGGACGGCGAGAAGCTGGGCACGCACAAGGTGACGGATGTGCTGACGGTGAGTCTGTCGGCGAACGATATCGAAGGGCACCAGCTCGGGCCGGATTCGGATGCGGAGAAGGAGATGGTGCTGCAGTTGGATAAAGACATCAACGCTTTCTTCAATGACCTGGATAAGAAGATCGGTTTGCAGAATGTGCTGGTGGGATTTACAGCGGACCACGGGATTGCGCCGATTCCGTCCGAGTCGGCGAAGCTGGGCGTGCAGTCTGCAAGGCTCGATCTGGAGACCTTCATTGTTTCGCTGAATGCGAGTTTGAACAAGAAGTTTCCGGCGACAGGTGGGTCGGTGAAGTTTTTTATGCCGTCACAGGAGCTGCCTTACATTGCCCTCGATGCCCGGGTGTTTGAAAAGCTGGGCGTGAAGGAGGCAGATGCGGAAGCGGCGGTCGCAGAGGCGGTCCCGGAGGCGGTGAGAGCTCAGGGCGCTCCGGCTGGCGAGATGGATGACCCGACTAAGATCCCGGAGAGTTCGAGAAAGTATGCGGAGAGCCGAATGGACGCCGACCCGAGGCTGGCGTTCGTGAGGACGAAGACGGAGCTGGCGGACGGGAAGATTCCTGCGACGGAGTTTGGGCGGAGGATCGCACATAGTTATACCGACCACGGCGGCTGGTATGTGATGGTTTTTCCGACGGCTTACCAGATGGAGTATCTGTCCGGGATCCAGACCACGCACTTTTCGCCGTGGAGCTATGACCGGCACGTTCCGCTGGGGTTCTTCGGGGCGGAGGTTGTTCCGGGAAGATATCGGGAGCAGGTGGCTCCGGTGGACCTTGCGGCTACGTTTGCGTCCATACTTGGAGTAAATGCGCCTTCGGCGAGTGTGGGCCGGATACTTACAGAGATTGTGAAAACGGAGAAGTAGGCAGCCTATAAGTTGTACGTCCCACCCAATCGCGTGAGACCAGGGCGCGATGGATGGGGCACCAAATGATTGGGCGAGAAGTGTGGCGGTTGTGGGGACGCGGAGTGCTTCATCGCTCCGAGAGAACCTTTTTATCGGGGTCTCGATGGTCGGAGTGAAGGTACAGGGCGATGGCACAGAGACATATTCAGGAACATATCGAACTGATCGCAAAGCACGAGCAGGAGTTCCTCGAGCAGCGGACGGGTGTCGAGCGATTCAGCGACAGCGTCGCGAGCTTCGTCGGAAGCATCGGGTTCGTAAGTGTCCACATACTGGTCTTTCTGATGTGGGTGGTGTGGAACCTGATGGCGGGTCTGCCGCACTTTGACCCTGCGCCGTTCTCCATGCTGGCGACGCTGCTGGCGATGGAAGCGATCATCCTTGCAAGCCTGATCCTGATGCGGCAGGCGCGTATGTCGCGGCGTGCGGATGAGCGAGATCACCTGATGTTGCAGATCCTCCTGCTGACGGAGAAGGAGATCACTGCAGTGCTGAAGATGGATCGTCAGATTGCCCAGCGGGTTGGGGCCGCCGACGCGGCGCAGACTGCCGAGGTGCGGGAGTTGAGCAAGCACACGTCAATCGAGGATGTGGCGCAGACCATCCGTGAGAGTCTTCCGCCAACCGAGTAACGCTTGGGGACTGTCGTCCTAGTCGAGCTTTGGATACGAGGTTCAGCTCCAACTGGAGGTGTCGCTCGACGGCAATGTTGCGTACATGACCGAGTCGCTTCTTCGCAAATAGTCGATAAGAAGAAAACGCCGCGGATTGTAGAAAACCGAAATTTCCGGGTGTTAGACTTTCGGGCATGCCTCTCATACTCGTTGTTGTACTCCTGATCCTGTTGTTCGGCGGCGGCGGCTACTACGCAGGCCCTGGTATCGGCTATTATGGGGGCGGCGGTTTGAGCCTGCTGCTGGTCCTGGTCCTGCTGTACCTGATCTTCGGACGTGGGCGAGGAAGGATCTAACGCACGTACGTCAACAACGCTAGGATATGCAGCGTTTGTGGTATTTCGTTCCAGATGACCGGTGAGTAGGCTGCTTCGCATACAGTTTGCTTCGCTCTTCTGGAGGTGAAATCTGCCTATGCTCATGTCCCGTTCCCTCATTCAGTGCGTCTTCACGGTCCTTGCGATTGCTGTTATCAGCGCCAGGGGAGACTCCCAAGCAAGCTTGTTGAATAAGGATGCTGCTCGCACGCTTACCACTCTCCGAGAGGTACACGAGCTTCCCGCCTTTCAAGCCGCGAAGGGGTTCCCGGTTCATGTCCGGGCACAGGTGACGTACTTCGACCAATTCAGCGACAAGCGTCATGCGTCGATGTTCATTCACGATGCCACGGGAGGGATCTTCGTTCTTGTCCCGAATCGTTCCTCGTGGCCGCAAGGAGTTCCGGTTGCCGGTTCGCTGGTCGATATACAGGGTGTAAGTTCTCCGGGTGACTACGCAGCAATCATTGCCGAGCCGAGGATCCAAGTAATTGGAAAATCTCATGAGACTCTTCCCGCGAAGCAGGTTACTCTTCCTCATCTGCTGACCGGCGTTGAAGACTCGCAGTTGGTCGAAATCAGTGGCGTCGTACAGTCTGTGTTTCAGACGATGACCAATGTGATCCTGGAAGTCGCGATGCAGGATGGGATCATCAGCGCGGTGACGGTCAAAGAGAAGGATGTCGACTACTTACACCTGATCGACTCACGCGTGCGACTGAGAGGCAATGCATCGGCCCTCTTCAACCATGACCGTCAACTGACCGGCTTCCGCCTGATGTTCCCGAACGTGGCATCCATCACGGTGGACAAGTCAGGCGCAGGCGATCCGTTCAATCTTCCTTTGCGATCGATCAGCAGCCTCTCGCGTTTTGAGCCGGAGACAAGCTCGTTTCACATGGTCCACCTGCGCGGAATGGTGACGCTCCAGTGGCCGGGCAAGCTGATCTGCTTCGAGGACCAGACGCGGCCCTTGTGCGCTCAATCCCAGGAGGCAGCGCCGGTTGAGGTGGGGCAGATGGTCGATGTTGCGGGTTTCGTAGCGCTCGGCGGCTACCGGCCTACCTTGTTTCACGCGATCTTCGAACCTGGCTCGAAGGGACGTGCTCCGCTTCCTTCTACGGTCTCTGTCCAGCAAGCTCTTGGCGGGGTATACGATGGCGAATTTGTAACCATCAAAGGCCGCCTGATGAGTTACGACCTTGCCACCAAGGACAAAACGCTGCTGCTTACGGCTGATGGCGTTCTGTTCCCGGTCGTTCTTCCCAGCGGATCCGACGTGACCGCCCTCGCATCTCTCAAGACTGGAAGCACGCTGCAGGTCGCGGGAATCTGCGCGGTCGATCTGGATACCCAGATGACCTCCAGGGGTGACGGCCACCCCGTCATCACGTCTTTCCGACTCCTCGCGCGATCGCCCAAAGACATTGAAGTTCTTGAATCACCTTCGTGGTGGACGCCGGTACATTCCCTGATGGCCTTCGGGTTTGCGGCGATCGTTGCCGTTGTAGTGCTGGGCTGGGTGGTTGTGCTCAGGCGGCGGGTTTACGAGCAGACCAAGATGCTTCGGGAGAGCGAAGAACGGTTCCGGCACATGGCACAGCATGATGCGCTTACCGGATTGCCGACGCGTATGCTGCTGCACGATCGGCTGCAGATGGCGCTGGAGCGCGGGCGGCGATTCAAGACGAGCCTTGCCGTGCTCATGATCGATCTCGACAACTTCAAACACGTCAACGACTCCTTTGGCCATGAAGCAGGCGATCAAACTCTGAAGACGACCGCTGAACGAATTCTGGAAGCGATTCGAAGCTCGGATACTGCCGCTCGAATGGGCGGGGATGAGTTCCTCGTTTTGCTGAGCGACATCGCTGACACTCAGGAGGCTGAGGTGGTCGCCGGCAGGATCAGGTCGTCTTTATCGCGCCCGATCCATTCCGCGAATCGTGAGATACCGATCTCGGCGAGTATCGGAGTTTGCACTGTTTCAGATGGAGGCATAGATGCCGCCATGCTGCTGAAGAAGGTAGACCTCGCGATGTATCACGCCAAGGCGCGTGGCCGGAACTGCTTTGAGGTCTTCAGCGGTGATCTAGCCGCTGCGACATTCGGCAAACTTGAGCTGCAGGCAGAGCTCGGGAAAGCGCTGGAGCGAGACGAACTGGAACTTCATTATCAGCCCATGGTCAGCTTTGAGACCGGCAAGGTGTCCGGCTTCGAAGCCCTCGTCCGGTGGCGCAGCAGGAAACTCGGACTGATCATGCCGAATGATTTCATCCCTATCGCCGAAGAGTCGGGACTGATCGTGCCTCTAGGCGAGTGGGTCCTGCGCAAAGCAAGCTTCGACATAGCAGAGCTGGAACGTTTGCACGAAACGAGCTATCTTCTGGCGGTCAATCTTTCCCCGCGCCAACTTCTTCATCCTGACCTTGTAAGCACGGTGGAACGCGTATTTGCTGAATGCAAGCGACCGTTCCGTGCTCTCACACTGGAAGTTACCGAGACAACGCTTCTCAGCGACTCGCAGCAGACGCGTGACCATCTGGCGAAGATCAAAGCGCTTGGCATACAAATCGCGATCGACGATTTCGGAGTAGGTTTCTCCAGCCTCTCCTACATCACGAGGTTCCCTACAGACTGGCTCAAGATCGACCGGTCTCTTATCTGCGATTGCACCACGGATCGCAGCAGCGTGGCAGTACTTCGCGCCATTGTGGCGATGGCGCAGGCCCTGGATATACGACTGGTGGCTGAAGGCGTGGAGACCGAAGAGCAGTTCCTGCTCCTCAAGAAAGAACAATGCAACGTAGTGCAGGGATACTACTTGAGCAAACCCCTCACCCTGCCGGACCTGGGTGCCTTTCTGGATGGACTGAACGGACACCAGAGTTTCGAGCAGAGTTCTCGCTTCCAGGTATTCCCCGTTCTTCCCCAGATCAACTTCGCGTCCTGACTTCAGGCAATTGGCCGAGACCGCGCGTCAGGGTATGACGGCGGTAAGATGGCTGTAGCGAGCAAGATCGCTCCTGCTTTCATGGATCTCGCAGAAGCTATCCGGCATCCGCTAACATGATCACGATCGCACTTGAGATCCGAATAGAACAGAGGAGCGGTCAGCGTATAGGTATGGCCGCCCGACGAGTCGCGGTCAATGCGCTCGATCAGGCTGCTTCTGAGGGCCACATGCGGCAGGTGATCTTTCGCGCGATACCTGTAGCGAAGACCAGCGCGTCTTGAAGCCTGGAGGTTGCGATGAAGGTCTTATCGGGTAAGACAGCACTTGTTACGGGAGCATCGCGTGGTATCGGCCGGGCGATAGCCTCTGCACTGGCGGAGGACGGAGCGCGGGTGCTCGTGCATTATGGCCGCTCAAGAGACGAAGCTGAGAGTGTCGCGGCTGCTATACGCGAGCGTGGTGGACAGGCAGAGGTGCTTGGCGCCGATCTGTCTTCGGCTACAGGGGCGGCATCGCTGGCGGCGGCGACGGACAGCCTTGCACCGCAAGGCATCGATATCGTTGTGCTGAATGCCGGCGTCAGCAAAGCCGCTCCGCTCGCCGCCTATACAGCGGAGGATCTCGATGGGCTCTTCGCCACGAATGTGCGTGGCCCCTTCCTCCTGGTGCAGCAGCTTATGCCGTTGCTGGCGCAGGGCGCGAACATTGTGGCGATCACATCTGCGGTTGCGAGGACCGTCGTAGGTAAGCCGGGCCTCGAAAATCCATCTGTGCTTGCCTATGCCTCCACCAAGGGCGCGTTGGAGACGCTGGTAAAGAACTGGGCAGCGATGCTTGGGCCGCGCGGGATCCGGGTCAATGCAGTGGCCCCGGGCGTGATCGAGACGGATATGTCGAACTTCACCAAGACGGAAGCGGGCCGCGAGACGGCGCTGAACATGCAGGCATTGAAGCGTATCGGCAAGCCGGAAGATGTTGCGGATGTTGTGGCGTTTCTTGTCTCCGATAAGGCGCGCTGGATTACCGGTGCGAGCATTCCCGTGGACGGCGGCTCGAAGCTGTAAGCCGCGAAGAGGCGGGATGGAGCTGGGGCAAGAGACGTCCGTGGCATTGGACGGGAGAGGCCGTACGACGCGCCTCATCGTCGCTCCGGACGTCCTAACCGGCGGGTACACTATCGGTGACGGCTCAGAATGCCCAAGCACCGGACACCCATGCAGCAGCCCGTGCCGATCGGATCGCCCAATCGTGCCTCGCCGAGCTTTTACCTGATAGACCGCCAGCCGCTGCGGCCGGAGAGTTCTGCTGCTCGCGGTGCTGGCTGCTGCCTGCGCGCTTTGTTTGATCGTGTATGCGATGGGTCGCAACGGACGTGCGAAGCACGCTTCTGGAGGCGTGGGGGCTGGGCGTTCCGCGGGGGCTGCAGCGGCCGCTTCGGCCAGTGACGACGATGATGACCCGTCGCAGATCGACACCATCGTGCTCGGCGACCCTGCCGATGCCCCGGTGCCGGGCCGAAAGGGAGACCACGTCAGCCCCGTTCATCCCACCATTCTGATCTCGCTGCCTCGCTACGGGGAGCAAACTGGGCTGATTCCGGACACGCCTGCGGGCCATCTTCTTTACGGCTGGCTTGCCGCATTCAACCAGGCAAGCTATCCCGCGCTTGGGAGCGCGCTTCCTAACGTCGCACCCGCCATCGCGGCTGCTGGACAGATGGAACTTCGCCGGGCGACCGGGGGGTTCAACCTGCTCTCTGCCAAGGAAGTGCTGCCGGGTGTGCTCGTGTTTCGACTTCGCGATCAAACCCCGTTCTCGACCGAGGTTCTTGGCACGCTGCAGGTGCGTCCAAGCTCAAGCCCTGCTGCGATCGCGAGCTTCAGCCTGCGGTCGGTTCCTCCACCTGTCCAGAGCTCACGAAGCCAGCAGGACGCAGAGCGTTAGAAACGTTGCGAGATGGAGGAGCACGTGGGCCGTATTGGGCGTGATCCCGTTACGCTCGGGAAGGAAGGAGTGCGTCCTGCCAAACATGATTTTGTACCTTGCAGCCCGCGCAGGCTCCGGACGCAGGAGATACGGTGGCCACCAGGCGCGGAGTTGACCGAGAAGCAGAATCAGATAGCTGATAAACAGCCACTGCATCAGCGAACGTGGGTAGGGAGTGCCGAAGTCGATGATGCTACGGAAGAGGCCGAAGCCGAAGGGTGCAGTCTGCACCAGTGTGACGATTGCGAAACGAGTAGCCGTGTCCTGGCTGCGGACTGCACGAACATCGTTGAGCGGTCCGAGCGGAACCAGGTGGTGAATGGCGAGAAAGAGAACCTGACAGGACTGAAGCGCGATCAGGATCAGCTCCCGGTGAGGGGAAGGTGTTGGGTACTGCATGTCATCTCCGGCACGTCTCCTATCATCCGGAATTGATGCCGGGCGGGGAAGTGACGTATGTCACACGATAGGGGTGACGCTGCGCAGGAAGCTTCGGCGAGAGCGGTCCGTTGTGCGCAGCTTTAGCTGGAGGTCACGGTCCCAATCATACTTATCGGTTAGTCTCTACTTCATACACCGATGCAAAAAAGTCTCTTCCTAAAGAACGCCCTCGTGGTGACGATGGACGCGGAGCGCCGGGAACTGCATGGCGCTGCTATTCACGTTGTGGATGGCGTGATCCGCGATGTTGGGGTGGATCTCGCTGTGCCGGAAGAGGTGAGTGAGACGCTAGATTTGTCGGGACATATTGTTTGTCCCGGCCTGATCAACACCCATCATCACATGTATCAGAGCCTGACGCGGGCCGTACCCGCAGCTCAGGAGGCAAGCCTTTTTGAATGGCTGAAGACGCTGTATCCGATGTGGTCGCGCCTGACCCCGGAGATGATTCGGATCTCCACGCAGACGGCGATGGCTGAGCTGCTGCTGAGCGGCTGCACGACTTCGAGCGACCATCTTTATCTCTATCCGAACGGCTGCCGGCTGGATGACAGCATCGAGGGCGCGGCAGAGATCGGGATGCGCTTCCATGCGGCCCGCGGAAGCATGAGCATCGGCGAAAGCAAGGGAGGATTGCCGCCGGATTACCTGGTCGAGGACGAGGCTGCGATCCTGAAAGACACACAGCGGCTGATCGAGACTTACCATGATGCCTCGTTCGGTTCCATGCTGCGCATCGCCGCCGCGCCGTGCTCGCCCTTCTCTGTGAGCGAGAACCTGATGCGCGAGTCGGCTTCACTGGCGCGGCATCATGGCATTTCGCTGCATACTCACCTGGCCGAGAACAAGGAAGACGTGAGTTACAGCCAGGAACGGTTCGGGCTGACACCCGCACGTTATGCGGAGGCGCTGGGCTGGACCGGACCCGACGTTTGGCATGCGCACTGCGTGCAGCTGGACAGCGAAGGCATCCAGCTTTTCAGTCGCACGCGCACCGGCGTCGCTCACTGTCCGAGTTCCAACATGCGGCTTGGGTCCGGGATTGCACCGGTGCGCGAGATGCGAAGTGCAGGTGTCCGGGTAGGGCTGGGCGTCGATGGTTCGGCATCGAACGACGGCGCAAACCAGTTGGCGGAGGCCCGGCAGGCGATGCTGCTGCAGCGGGTGCTTGGTGGACCAGCGGCGATGACGGCGCGCGAGGCCCTTGAGATGGCAACCCGTGGAGGTGCGGAGGTGCTGAACCGCGACGACATTGGACAGATCGCGCCAGGTAAGGCCGCGGACTTTGCGGTGTTCGACAGGAATGAGCTCGCCTTCGCAGGAGCAGGGCACGATCTTGTGGCTTCGCTGCTGTTCTGTCAACCGGTTCCGGCCGCGTATACGATCGTGAACGGCAACATCGTGGTGCGCGAGGGAGAGGTTACTACGCTTGAACTGCCTGTGTTGATCGCCCATCACAACAGGCTGGCAAAGAAGCTGCTCTCGTGAGCGGACGCAAGCAGAGGTGCGCTTGTGGATCAGCAGTGCCAAGTGGGAGGAGACACGCTTGATCATGGGAAACACTTCGGCGGTCAGGAAGAAAGACACGAAGACGTGGATGAAGATGACCGCGCTGATCTTCGGTGTGATCGCCTACCAGCTGAATGCATCGATGGTGGCTCCCGCCGTGCCAGAAATCGCCCGGAGACTCCACTCGACGGCAGCAGACGTGGCTGTTTCACAGACCCTGTTCTTCCTGATAGGCGGGATCAGCGGCGTCGTGCTGGCGAGGTACAGCGACCACGCGGGCAGGCGCAAGGTGCTGCTCTACTCGTTGATCGCAATGTGTGTCGGCACCGCTATTGCAATGTGTGCCACAAGTGTTTGTATACTGATGCTCGGGCGACTTCTCCAAGGCGCGTGTGGAGCGACGTTCCAGATCACGTACCTTATCATGCGCGAGATTCTGACGCCAAGGCAGTTCGGCCCGGCGCTGGGGCTGGTCACCGCGATCAGCGGAGGAGTGGGTGGAGCGGACCAGTTTCTCGGGGGAGTGTTCAGCGATCACTGGGGTTTTCGCTCCATCTTTCTGTTCATTCTGATCGTGGGCGTCATTGCCCTTGCGCTTTCGATTGCATACGTGCCGGAGTCCACGACGGCGACACCTGGCAGAATGGACTGGCCCGGAGCGGCGGCGCTGTCGGCCGCCCTGATCTGCGTGAACATCGGGGTGAACCGCGGTGGTTCGCATGGCTGGTTCGATCCCGTTACCGCGGGGCTGATCCTGGCTGCGATAGCCTGCCTGGTTCTGTTCTGGTTTGTCGAAAAGCGCCGGACTCATCCGCTTATCTCTACGAAACATCTGAAGTCCCGCCAGGTGTGGCCTATCGTCACGACCACGCTTGCGACGCTTACCGGCATCTTTGCCGCAATCAACTTTACGGTGATCGTCTTCAGCCAGGACCATCACGTGGGCTATGGGATGTCGGCGACGGAATCATCGCTTCTCTTCCTGTCGCCGGCTGCGTTCATCGGCATGATGGCCGCGCCGCTGAGCGGATGGCTCGCACCGCGCATCGGCTGGCGGATGCTGATGTGGAGCGGCTTATCACTGTGTGTTGCGACTTTGATCACAGCCACCCTGCTGCTCGGTCACCCGTGGGCAATCGGTGTGGCGTTCGCGCTGCTTGGGGTCTTTTACAACGGCCTGACCTTGACGGCGATCAACGGCCTTGGGGTGATTCTCTCTCCTTGCGATAGTCCCGGCTCGCTTCCGGGATTGAACGGCGCGTGCTTTGGGATTGGAGCGGGGCTCGGGATTGCGATCGTTGCTCCGATCGCCGCTGCCGGAGATTTTCACGGCTACCAGGTGGCTCTGTGGATCTCGGTTGGGATCACTGCAGTGGCTTTGATCGCGTCGCTGTGGGTAAGAGGCTCGATCGAACATGCAGACGAGAAGATATGAAGTACCTTTGCTTAGGGAGACATGGAAGATGACGGAATCAACTCTGCCTGCGGCGGTGGACAAGAGCAGTGTCGGCGTGGGCGTGCGGCAGTTTCACATTGGCATCGCACCCGGGGAAGTATCGAGCGTTGCTCTGCTTCCCGGCGATCCGTTTCGCGTTCCTCTAATCGCGGAGTTTCTGTCCGACGTGAAAGACGTGGCGCATAACCGCGAGCACCGGACGATGACCGGCATGTACAAGGGCAAGAAGATCACTGCGACCTCGACCGGGATGGGCTGTCCTTCGACTGCAATTGCGGTGGAGGAGCTGGCTCGCGTCGGCGTGCGCTCCTTTATCCGGGTAGGTAGTTCGGCGGGACTGCAGGCGCATATCGAACCGGGTGACCTGCTGGTCAGCGAAGCTTCGTTACGTAACGATGGAACCACGGCGGCCTATGTTCTACCGGGATATCCCGCAGTGCCGGACCTGCGCATCACGATCGAGTTAGAGCGATGCGCTCGCGAGCTTGCGGCGAAGCAGGGAGGGTTCTCGGTCTACACGGGCATCTCTGTGTCGGACGATGCCTTCTATGCAGAGACGCCAGCGTGGATTGGGCAGCTGAACTCTCTCGGCATTTTGAACGTCGAGATGGAAGCATCCGCCCTGTATGTGGTCGCGCGTCTTCGCGGACTTCGCGCAGGCATGATCTGTTCCTGTTCGAGCAACCTGGTCGCCGGGGCGAGCCTTTACGATGACGTCCATGCCGCGTTGAAGACGGGATGGATGAACAGCATCGAAGCGGCTCTCGAGACGGCCGTAAACCTGGACCTCTGATGAACCTCAACCTGCATTCACATCTTGAGGGACGGCTGCGTCCTTCGACCGCCGCAGAGTTCGCGGCTGAAGCGGGCATTCCGCCACCGGCGGGCGGCTGGGAGCAGGCTCTCCAATTGGAAGGGCCATCAAACCTCACCATCTATCTCACCAAGGTGGCGGCGACGTATCCGTTTTTCAGAACGCCGCACCATGTTGCCAGGATCACCTGTGAAGCCGTGGAAGATGCCGCGGCGGATGGCGCAGATTATCTCGAGTTGCGCTTTGGCCCAGCCACCCATGTGCATATGGGCTTCAATATGGATTCCGTGATGGCAGCGGTGTGCGACGGCCTGGCGGAAGGATCTCGCCGTACGGGCATTCCGTCTGATGTTGTGATTGCCGCGTTGCGCCACCACGACAAGGAGACGAACCTCCAGGTCGCGCGTGCTGCTGCTCGATTTGCGGGAAAAGGAGTTGCTGGATTCGATCTGGCCGGCGACGAGTCGCGGTTCAACGACCTTACCCTCTACGAGGAGGCTTTTGAACTTGCGCGCGCCGCAGGTCTTGGGCTGACCTGCCACGCCGCCGAGGCTGCTCCTGGGAGTGCGGCGCGCGAAGCTGTCGAGCGCTTCGGAGTCACCCGCATCGGGCACGGCGCTCACCTCGCCGAGGACCTGGATGCGCTGCGGTGGGTTCGTGATCATGGGGTCGTGGTGGAGTGCTGCCCCACATCCAATTGGTACACCGGCGCGATCGCGCGGCGTGCGGAACACCCCGCTCGCTTCTTTCGCGAGCAAGGCCTGCAGATCGTTCTCGGAGATGACAACCCGATCCAGACGCGGTCGCTGCTTTCAAACGAACGGCGCGTGCTTGTGGAGGAACTGAGCTTCAGCGTAGAGGACCTGGATGCATTAGATCGAGTCAGCGTTCAGGCTGCATTTGTCGAGCCAGGCGTACGACAGAAGCTCGCTTCAGGACTGAGCGAAGGCGGAAGCTAACGATGCGATTGGAATTGTTGTGATGCTTTGGACAGCGGTAAGGGCCCTGTGCAAGCGACTTGCAGAAGCGGTCACTTGCACCTTGTAGTCTCTTTGGAAAGCTGAGAACGATGAACGATCCTGATTTCAGGCTGCCGAGAGTGAAAGCACTTGCGCCGGTAGTGGTTTTACTTTTCGCATCTATGCCCTTAATCGCCAGGGCACAGGTGGGGTCGGGAGCGCCGCAGGCCTCCGCGCATGTTCAGGTGCAGACGCAGGCTGATGATTCTAGTGAACCGCCTCACATCTATCCTGGGCAGGCGCTTGACCGGGACGTAGCCGTGTTGTCGAACGTCCCACCGGATCCGTTGCTGAAGCCGAAGCTGCTGTCCTCGATCCTGCGTCCGGCAGACCGGGCTATCAACGAGCTACGCAAGACGGAGCGGCTGAGCTTTGGGGCCACGTATACCGTCGTCAATCAGTACGCGACGGTGACTCCGGAGGGAATTCGGCACAACTGGGGGACGGGTCGGTTCGATCTCGTCGGCGGCTGGAAAGCTTACGACCATGGCGGAAGCTCCGGGTCTCTGAGTCTGCTGGTCCGGTCGGGAACCAACATCGGCGTAAGCGAAAGGTTCAATCTCAGTGACTCTCTAGGTTCAGGCCTCGTGCTGAATTGCCTGCCCGGTGGAGGTCCGCAGAGGCCGATCACACTCAATGTTCTTTACTACCGCCAGGACTTCTTTCGCAATAAGTTTGCGTTCTACATCGGCAAGATTCACCGGAATGAGTTCATCAGCTAAGCCTCTACAACAATGATGAACGGACGCAGTTTCTGAACGCGGAGAATGATGGCAATCTGACCATTCCTTCGGACGGGACTTACGCTGGAGGATCGGCGCTGGAGTACCAGGCGACCGAACATTTCTACGTTCATGCGGTAACGGTGGACAGAGAGGGCGGTCAGGAGCGGAACCTGAAGACGCTCGTCGACAAGAAGTACATGAACGCGATCGAGCTAGGCTGGAAGAGCGGCGCACCCACTCAACAGGAGCACCTTTATCGCTTCGTGCTGTGGCGCGACGATACGGCGACGCAGGGAAGTGGCGTGGGCATCGGTTTCGGATCAGACTATGAGCTCAGGAGCGGATGGGTGCCTTTTGGCCGGCTCGGCGTTGCGACCGACACGGGATCGCAGATCAAGCGGGTGTTCGATGCGGGCGTGGTCCACGTGCGGCCGTTTGGCCGTCGCGGCGACATGTTTGGTGCCTCCTTCAACCTGACTGATCCCAGCCACGGGGCGCTCCACCATGAGAGTCTCTTCGAGACGTTCTATCGCGTGCGCGTCACACAGAATCTCGAACTGGGTCCTGATCTTGAGGTGTCGATCCACCCGACAAACAATCCAAAAGAGTACACGACGGCCCTGATCGGGGCGCAAATGCGAATCATTTTCTGAGGAGCGCGGCTAGAAGCGATGAATGCGGCCTCGAAGTCTATTGATGTCGCGGCGGTCGCGTTTCGAGGGACGACCCTCCGTGCCTCCACCCATGGCGAGCAGCTGCTTCCGCTCCTCAGCAACAATTGCGCGAGCGGCGCGGCTCTCGGACGATTCGCGGTAGAGGGTCTGGGCTACGGCTGCCGGACCTCGGGCTTCGCTGAGGGACAGCACTTCGATCTCGAAGATCCCGGCTTCATTGGTGATACGAAGACGATCGCCGCTGCGAACATCGCGTGACGGCTTGGCGCGGTGCCCGTTGGATTCGACTCGGCCGATGTCGCAGGCGTCGGAGGCAAGCGAACGGGTTTTGAAGAAGCGGGCAGCCCAAAGCCACTTATCGATGCGGACTGTTTCCATGCCTTAGTACTTTCGCACTCCCATAGATGTAAGAAGTTGGTGAACTCCATCGCGTTTTACATGGAGGGGCTAGATAGGCTGGCCCCGAAGAGAATCGACCTCGCTGGCGCGGTTGCTGGCGTCGGGTTGGCGGCTGTTCTTCGAGGCGTAGAGCAGCTTGTCACACTCAATGAGGAGATGACCCCAATCGTGCGGAGGGCCATCGACCTGGGCGCAGCCGAAGCTGGCGGAGACGGTGATCTGAGAGGAGGAAGTCTGGCCTTCAGGGGCAGGAAGCCTGATGGCACGAAGGGCGAGATCAAGCTGGGACGCGATGACACGTGCGGTGGCGAGGGGAGTAGCCGGAAGCAGAGCGACGAACTCGTCCCCGCCCATGCGACCGATGAAGTCGCTGTGGCGGAGGCCGAGTTCCAGGGTGCGGGCCACGGCGGCAAGCGCGGCATCGCCGGAGCTGTGGCCGAAGGAGTCGTTGATGCGCTTGAAGTGGTCCAGGTCGATGACGATGGCCGAGGCAGGGCGTGCAGGGCTGGCCAGGGCGAGGATGCGCTCGGCCGCGCGATCGAGGGCGCGGCGATTGAGAAGGCCGGTTAGTGGGTCCGTTGAGGCCTGAACGGCGAGATCGCCGCGGAGGAGAGAGGCCGTCATCCAGACGTATGAGACGATGGCTCCGCACTGGAGAGCGGTGTTGACGAGCACCATCCATACGAGGCTGCCGCGGACGCTGAGATAGTCCTGTGGCGCCCCGTTCCGGAGCAGGGTGTAGATCCGGAAGAGATTCATGGCCGCAAGTGCCGCGAGCATTACCGCCATGGAGGCTGCGGCGTGGGTGCGGCGGCGTTCTTTGCGAGCGGTAAAGATGCCGATGTGGGCCTGCTGGGCAAAAAGGATGACGCTATAAGCGATAAGGCGCTTGTCTGTATCTGCGTGGAACCAGCCGTATTGGAGCATGGTGGCGAGGCCGATTGCGGCAAGCGCGAGCTGGATATAGATCTGCGAGAGGCGCGCGCCGAAGAATCGGGCAAGTGAGACGAAGAGGACGACATAACCGGAGATGACGAACATATTGCCGCCGACGATGGAAAGGAAAGCCGGAGTGTGGCCCCGCATCGCAACCAGCAGTGCCCCTACGAAGAGCAGGGCGTTATAGACGGAAAACCAGTGAATGCCCTGAATACCCCGGTGCATGCGGGCGTTGACGACGGTAAGAAGGGTGTAAACGGCAAGAAGGACTGTATGTTCGACGTGCAGCGTGTGGATGTCCATAGATCCTGGATTCCTGGTCTGGTTCGTAGCCGGAAGGCGCCGGACGCGGAGTGAGACCGACAGAAGAAGGTCTGAGAGATCGGGAGGGAATCTCGACTTTGAGTCAGATTATAGAGGGACGACCTTTGGCCGGGAGTATTCAGGAGAGTTCCTCTGAACAGAAACTGCCTGCCCAAATAGGCAAAATGTCTCGGTTTCTTAAAGCAACGCCGGACCCCGGCAAGTGTGCGATGGTTCGGCCGAACCAGCGCCTACTACGAACTAGAGGAGGGACTTACGAAGTAGTTCGAGGGCGTGCTGGGTAGCCCACCAGCGTACCCGGTCGCGGTCGCCCATAATGTTGAGCTCCCTCACCTGGGTGCCGAGGTCGTCGGCAAGGCCGACGTAGACAAGACCTATGGGCTTGTTCGCGTCGAGCCCGGTGCCAAGAGTGGGGCCGGCAATGCCGGTTATGGCTACGCCGATGGAGGCGCCGGTACGGGCTCGGATGCCTTCCGCGAGAGCGCGGGTGACGGGCTCACTGACAGGGCCTGAATTTGCGATGAGGTCGGCCGGGACATCGGCAAAGGTGGTTTTCAGTGCGTCGGAGTAGACGACGGCTCCGCCGAGGAAGTAACGCGAGCTGCCGGGAATGGCGGTGAGGCGCTGGCCCAGGAGACCGCCGGTGCAGGACTCCGCAGCGGCAACCGTGAGGTGGCGCAGTCCGAGCATGAGGAGCACGACCTCTTCGAGCGATTCGCCCTGGGAGGAGAAGATGGACTCGTCCATCTCAAGCTCTATTTTCCCGGCAAGTTCGTCGACGCGGGCCTGGGCTTCCGCGGCTGTGGGGGCGGAGGTCTGGAAGTGGAGCTGGATCTCTCCCTGGGCGGCAAGGATGGTCGTCTCGATGTCGGGGTACTCGTTGTAAATCGGAGCAGTGCGGGCGTCTGCTTGCGATTCGGGGATGAGGGCCATACGGAGAAGGCGCTTGGCGATGTGGCTGGGAGGAATGATGGCTGCGAGGCGCGGCCGGACCTCGGCTTCGAAGAGAGGCTTGAGCTCGCGAGGCGGCCCTGGCAGCAGGATAATGATGCGCCGCCCGGTATCGAAGGGCGGAGTCATCGAAGTGACGAGGAACTGGCCTGGGGCGCTGCCATTTACATTCGGCAGGATCTCCGCGCCTTCGAGGATGTCGGCCTGCTTGGCGTTGTTGGGCGTCATCATAATGTTGCGGGAGGCGAAGCGGTCGGCGAGGCGTGTGAGGATTTCCGTGGAGCGTATCAACTCGAGGCCAAGCGCGGCGGCGGCGGCTTCGCGGGTCAGGTCGTCGTTTGTCGGACCAAGGCCGCCGGAGAAGATGACGATGTCGGCGCGGGAGAGTGCTACGCTGGCGGCGCCGGTGAGGTGCTGAAGGTTGTCGCCAACGATGGTTTTGAAGGCAACGGTAACACCAAGCTCATTGAGTTGCGAGGTGAGGAAGAGGGAGTTGGTGTCCTGCCGGTAGGGCGTTAACATCTCGGAGCCGGCGGCGATGATTTCAGCGATCATCCCTTTACTATTTCATTTCTGGTGGGATCAGGCGGACGGTTGTCCCACATTTGGCTGCGGCTGGTTGGTGGTAGTTAGGTGTAAGGTGCCTCCTTTTGTGCAAGGTGAGGCATTGCGGTTAAGGTTGAAAGGTTCGAGCGGCGGTATTGCTCGGGAAGGGAGTGGGGATCCTTCGCTGCGCTCAGGATGACGGCAGGAAGTAAGCAAGAGGAAGCGGGTAGCTAATCCTCCGAGTTTGTCGGAGGAAGGCAAAGGGCTTACGAAGAATGACGGGGCAGAAGGAAAGAGGACGGCTTTTAGCTATCGGTTTCAGGGGAAAGTTGCTCGAGGCGGTGCAGGAAGTCGCGGTCTTCGCGGGTCAGGGTGGCGTGGGCGAGGAGGTCGGGGCGATTGCGATGGGTTTTTGCGAGGGCTTGCTGGCGGCGCCACTTGCGGATGGCGAGGTGGTCGCCGCTCTGAAGGACTTCGGGGATGGGAAGGCCGAGGAAGTCGGCGGGACGCGTGTAGTGGGGATAATCGAGGAGACCGCCGGAGAGGTGGGTAGAGTCGGGGACGCCGTCCTTCGTCAGGGCGGCGGTGTTCACTCCGGATTGCGAGACCTCGGGGCTGAAGCTTTCATTGCGGGATGAGTCGGGATTGCCGAGAACGCCGGGGAGGAGGCGGACGACGGAATCGAGGATGACGGCGGCGGCGAGTTCTCCGCCGGAGAGGACGTAGTCTCCGATGGAGAGCTCGCGATCGCAGAGGAGGGTATTGACTCGTTCATCGATGCCCTCGTACCGGCCGCAGAGGAGGACGACGCGATCGCAAGCGACCAGTTCGTGGGCGACGCTCTGTGTAAAGGAACGGCCTTGTGCGGAAAGAAGAATCACGGTCTCGCGGCGGGTGTCGCGAGTGGGTTTCGGCACGATGTCAAGGGTTTGAAAGCAGTCGTAGATCGGCTCAGGTTTTAGTACCATCCCTTCGCCGCCACCAAAAGGACGGTCGTCGACGGTGCGGTGGCGATCATGCGTAAAGTTGCGAAGATCGTGGGTGAGGACCTCGACGAGGTTCGTGGCGATGGCGCGCTTCAGTACGCCGTAGTCGAGCGGCGAGGCGAAGAAGGCAGGGAAGATCGTGAGAATGTCAAAGCGCACAAGGACAGGGTACAGGGATCGTAGTCCAGGGTCAGTGAGAGAGGACAGTGCGGAGTAGGATTCTGGAATGGGTTTATTGCTGGCTGTGGGTTCGAAGGAGATGGAGATTTCGCCGGAAGCCGCAAAGGCTTATTTGTTCGAGGCGCTGGGGAAGCTGGGTGAACGGAAGCGGGTGCTGGCCGTGCCGCCGGACTTTACGCGATTTCACTCGAAGGCGGGAGAGTTTACCGAGTATGCCTGGGAGTTCTACCGCGAGGCGCTTACGGACGTGTTGCCGGCGCTGGGAACTCACAAGGTGATGAGCGATCGTGAGATTGCCTCGATGTTTGGGGCCATTCCGAAGGAGCTGTTTCGCGTGCATGACTGGCGGAACGACGTAGTGACGCTGGGCGAGGTTCCTGCGGAGTTCATGCTGGAGGTGAGCGAGGGGAAGCTCGACTACACGTGGCCGGCACAGGTGAACAAGCTGATTCGCGATGGTGGCCATGATCTGATCCTGTCGATCGGCCAGGTGGTGCCGCATGAGGTGGTGGGCATGGCTAACGGGAACAAGAACATCTTCGTGGGGACGGGCGGCGCAACGGGCATTCACCGCTCTCACTTCCTCGGTGCGGTCTACGGGATGGAACGAATGATGGGCCGGGCGGAGACGCCGGTGCGGCGAGTGCTGAATTATGCGAGCGAGCACTTCGCGAAGGAGCTGCCCATTGTGTATGTGCAGACCGTGGTGAGCAAGAATTGTGATGGCGAGCTGGTGTTGCGCGGACTTTTTATAGGAGACGATGCGGAGTGCTTTGAGCGGGCGGCTGAACTCAGCTTGCAGGTGAACTTCCTGATGCTGGATCGCGAGATCAGGAAGGCCGTCGTGTATCTCGATCCACAGGAGTTCAAAAGTACGTGGCTGGGGAACAAGAGCGTGTATCGAACTCGGATGGCGTTGGCAGATGATGCGGAGCTACTGGTGCTGGCTCCGGGAGTTCACGAATTTGGTGAGGATAAGGCGATCGATCTGCTGATTCGGAAGTACGGCTACTGCGGGACGCCTGCGACTCTCAATTATGTAAAGACGGACGTAAACCTTGCCGCAAACCTAAGTGCGGCGGCGCACTTGATCCATGGGTCAAGCGAAGGACGGTTCTCGATCCGGTACTGCCCCGGCGGGTTGACTCGGGAAGAGGTCGAAGGTGTGCACTACGACTATGGAGAGCTCGCAGCGATGATGCGGAAGTACGATCCTGCTGTATTGAAGGATGGGTGGAACGTTGTGGATGGTGAAGAGATCTTTTTTGTGTCGAATCCGGGACTCGGTTTGTGGGCGTTCAAAGGCAGGTTTGTTGATTAGCAATGACAAGCTGCTTGCCTGCCCTAAAGCTTTAGGAAGATCTTCCGGCGGTAGAGGACGAGCATCGGAAGCCAGCACACAAAGACAAATGCAAGCGAGTACAGGAGCGAACCGAAGGCCGCGGTTCCGATCGATTGAAAGAGATTCAGGTAAAGCCATTGCTGCAGCGTCTGGTGGGGCGTGATGAGAATCGAGTAGAAGGCACCCGCGAGAAGTTCAGATAGAACGTAAGCCGAGATGGCGTTCATCCCAAAGACCAGCGCCGGTGTGGTCCATGCCTTGGGAAGTTTGCGGACTTCGATAAGAAAGTATGTGATGGTGAGTGCGAGCAGGCTCCAGCCTGCGGCGAAGAGAACGTAGGAGCTCGTCCAGAGCTTCTTGTTGATGGGAAAGCTGAAGTTCCAGACGTAGCCAGCAATGAGAAGACACACAGCGGCGGCGAGCAGGCCCAGCGCCTTTGCTTGCGGCGAGCGATTTGTGCGAAGCCAGATGCCGGTAATCATTCCAAGTAGAACGGTGGCAAGCGAAGGAAGGTCGCTCAGCAGGCCTTCCGGGTCGCGCGTGCCTTCATACAAGCGGCCAAGGAAGACGTGGCGATCGATCCAGGCGGTGAGATTCAGGTCGTGGTCGAGGAAAGGGAAGTCGCGAACGGGGAGACCATGCCCCGGTACAGGTACAAAGCGAAGGAGCACCCAGTAGCCGATGAGCAGAGTGGCGGCAAGACCTACCATAACGGAGACCTTACGGGTTGCGAGCAGGATCAGCACAGCCAGGATGTAACAGACGGCAAAGCGTTGGAGAACTCCGTAGACGCGCAAGGTGGAAAGGTGGAAATAAGGAAATCCGTTGACGACCAAGCCGAAGAAGATGAGGAGAACGAAGCGTCGAAGGGCGTGTGGGAGGATGTCGGATGCGGTGGCTCCCTTTGCGAGCCTGCCGGAAAGCGAAAGCACGAGCGAAATCCCCATGATGAACATGAATGTGGGAAAGACGAGGTCGGTCGGGGTGAAGCCGTTCCACGGCGCATGGTTCAGAGCGCGATAAGAAGCGGTTTCGCTGCCATTGTTATTTACCAGGATCATGAACGCGACGGTGATGCCGCGAAGTGCGTCGATGGAGAGAAGCCGCTGAGTGCTGGGCTGGGCCGGATTGGCGATCGTCAAAGGAGCTCCTGTTGCATCGATATGGATTCTAAGGCTTGGGAGCGTCGACGGCTTCTTTGGAGACCTTGGAGCGGGTGTTGCCGGTGGCAAATTTGAAGAAGGCGTTGCCGGCCCGGGTGAGGGTCGCGTCGAGCGGAGAGATCAGGCCCAGATTGCGAGGGATGTCGACGCCCTCCACATGGACAATCTGCACAAGACCCTGCTTGAGCTCGTCGACGACGTTAATATGCGGCATGAAGCTGATGCCAAGTCCGGCAACGATGAGGCGTTTGAGAAGCTCGCTCGAGTCAAGCTCCATCGCAATCCGGCGTGCGGTCTTGTTCTGGATAAAGAGGTGGTCGATGAGTTCGCGGCGGCGGCCTTCCTTCGGAACAAGAAACTCGTGCCTGGCGGCGTCCGACAAGGTAGGCGCTTCGATAAGGGTGAGCGGGTGGCCGGCGGGAACGACAAGAACGAGGCGGTCTTCGTGGATCAACTCCACATGCAAACGCGGGTCGCGGACCGGAAGCGAAACGATGCCGAATTCCACCTCTCGATTGAGGACCAGCTCAAGGGTCTTAGAGCGCTCCGCACGCACAATATTCAGAGCGACCTTCGGATATTGCTTCTTGAATTTGCCGATCAGAACGGGAAGGACGTAAAGGGCGGTGGAGTCGTTGGCGCTGACAGTCAGGCTGCCACGCGGTGTGCGTTCCATGTCGGCGAGGGTGAGGCGGACCTGTTTGAGTTGGATGAGGGAGTGTTCCGCGAAGGGCTCGAACGCTTTGCCGGCAGCGGTGAGTGTGACCTTGCCGCCGCCGCGATCCAGAAGCCGATGGCCGAGATGGGACTCAAGCGCGCGGATCTGAGCCGAGATGGAAGGTTGGGTTACATGCAGCTTTTCGGCGGCCCGTGAGAAGCTTTTCTGCCGCGCTACTTCAAGAAACGTCGTCAGCCAATCAAAATTCACTATTTTCCCCAGAAGAAATGCGGTGCTGGCTTCCAGTGAGGTTCACCTTGCCGTGCCTATGCTTTGAATAGCCAAAGTCTATACGGAGGGTGCGCCGGGAGACCTCTCCTTATCAGACTTCTCTATAAGCTCAATAGGTAAATGCGAGGCAGCGATTGATTTCCAAGTGCCGCCTCCGCATAATCAGGTCACCGTTCGCATCCGTGAATATCTGGAAAAGCTTTTCGATTCTGGCTTTTGATTTCCTCATCCGCCGAGATTTCGTCACGACCAGAATTGTCTTCAAAATGCCTGCTCAACCCGTGCCAGGACGCGCGGCGTAAGAGTGAAGCGAAAGGGTTGATTGGCTTATTAGACCAATCCTCTTCAGGCACATTCAACTACATCGCTACTGTCGTTCAAGATTGCCAAGATACAGGCTCGTTCGGTTGCCCAATGCTTTTTTTTCTGGAGGATGTTCATGATGACCCGTCTCTTGCGTTGCAGTCTCGCCTTTCTCGTTGTCCTTGCGCTGGGCTCTTTAGAGCTCTGGTGCCAGACGAACACGACCTCCCTGTCGGGGACGGTGACAGATGCGACTGGCGCGAGCCTGCCCGGAGCCAGCGTCAGCATATCGAACAGCGCCACTGGTGCGGTCTTGACGACGGAGACGAAGTCGAAGGGCGAGTTTTCGTTTGAGCAGGTGCAACCCGGAGCCTACACGGTGAAGGTGACTGGCGCGGGGTTCTCCGAAGAAGACGAGAAGATTGACCTGCTGGTGTCTACACCCATGAAGCTCGCCTTCAAGCTGACTGCGGGCACAAGCGACGTGGTCAACGTAGAGACGAACCTGGCGGAGTTGAATACTTCGGATGGAACGCTGGGTAAGGCTTTCGACAGTAGACAGGTACAGAACCTTCCTTATCTCGCAAATAACATCACTTACCTGCTTTCGCTACAACCTGGCGTACTAGCGCTGGATAGCGGAGCGCAAGGCGGTGGATTGAATACCGATACCCGGACCGGTATCGTGAATGGCGCACGCCAGGACCAGAGCAACATTACGCTCGACGGCGTGGACAACAACGACCAGGTATTTGGTTACGCCTTCAATGGAGCGCTCCGCTCCACGCGTGATTCCGTTGAAGAGTTCCGCGTTACGACGACAAACGCAAATGCGGATGCGGGACGGTCTTCAGGCGCACAGGTATCGTTGGTGACCCGCAGCGGAACGAACGCAATCCACGGAAGCGCGTATGAGTACTATCGCGACCCGGCCACGACTTCCAACAACTGGTTTATCAAGCAATCGCAGCTGAGCTCCGACGAGCCGAATATTGCCGCCAAGGTGCTGCAGCATACGTATGGCGCGTCGCTGGGAGTTCCCATCAAGAAGGACAAACTTTTCTTCTTTGGGGCGTATGAAGGATTCAAGCAGGCCAGCGACGTGCCGGTGGGACGGACAGTGCCGTCGGCCTTCGGCGGCGGCGGATTGATCACCGGCAATGTCAGTTACGACGCGGTGTGCGGCACCGGCGCAACGACGTGCGCGACAGGTCAGGGAACGCAGAAGCTGACGCTGACCCCAACCGACATTGCCATGCTCGATGGACGGGCAAAGGACAGCTCCTGCACGCCGGCAACCTGCTTCGCCCCGGCAACTGATACCGCAGCTGTGGCATATTTCAACACCTTTCCGATCTCGAACGCACCTGGTGCCGCAGACCCTTATAACACCGGCAATTATAATTTCGTCTCGCCGGCGCCGATCCACCAGATCACGAACATTGCGCGCATCGACTACACCATCAACCCGAAGCAGACTGTCTTTGTTCGCGGTAACCTGCAGAGCGATAACCAGGCGACTGCGCTGCAATTTCCTGGATTGCCCGCGGCTTCGACCATTTTTGGAAACAGCAAAGGAATCGCTGCCGGGCACATCTGGTCCATCAACGATCGTATGACGAATAACTTCCGCTATGGCTTGACGCGGGTTGGTAGCGCGTCGCGCGGCACGGGAAGCCAGCCCTATGTCAACTTCGGCGCCTTCGACACGATTACGGCGACAACAACATCGGCCCTCTACCGGGTGACGACCAACAACTTTTCAGACGACTTTACCTACGTGAAGGGAAGGCACACGATCTCAGCGGGCGGGACCATCTATCTCGTATCGAATGGTCAGTACTTCGACTCGCCCTTGCTGTCGTACTCGAATGTGAGCGCCAACTTACTGTCGTCGGCTGCGATCGCAAATCAGAAGGGCAGCTTCGATCCGGGCGCCTTCAACTGCGCTGATTGTGCGACTGTGTCGGGTGGTTTCTCAAACTTCTACAACGCGGCCATCATCGCGAATGTCGGTGCGCTTGAGACAGCACAGTCAGGAACCGAATTCCAGGTACAGAACAACTCGCTGGTGCCTCTTGCGGCGGGCGTAGTTCCTACGCATACGTTCAAGAACGTCGAGCAGGAGTACTACGTTCAAGACCAGTGGAAGGCGACCTCACGCCTGACCCTGACTGCCGGCCTGCGGTATGTGTACCTCGGCGTACCGTATGAGAAGAACGGTCAACAGATTGCTCCGACAATTCCACTAGATACGTTTCTTCAAAACCGGATCGCTGCGGCCAATAATGGGACAGCCTATACGCAGGATGTCTCCTTCCGTGCCTCTGGCTCTCCGAACGGCCAGCCAAACTTCTGGTCGCCGCAGAACCTGAACTTCGCTCCCCGCTTCGCTTTCGCGTACTCGACGCCGAGCAACAAGACATCGATTCATGGAGGCTTTGCGCTCTCTTACGACCACTTCGGAACAGCAGTCATCGATAGCTACCAGTCAAACTCGCAGTCACTGCTCTCGCTGTCCAAGATCAACCTGGCAACCTATACGGACATTAATTCAAACCCCCGGTTTACCGGCTATCATGATGTTCCGTCTATCCCGAGCACGACGACGGGACCAATCGCACTCCCGGCTACTCCGGACGACAGCGCGTTCACCTTCGACTACAGCATCAACGACAAGCAGAAGACGCCGTATGCGGAGACGTTCAACCTGACGGTGCAGCAGGAGCTTGGGCATAACGCGGCGTTCACGCTCTCTTATGTTGGCAGGCTGGGTCGGCATCTGCTTCAGAATATTGACGTAGCCATGCCCTCCAATCTCTATGACTCAGGCAGTGGGCAAACCTACTTCCAGGCTGCGACGGCATACGACAAGATGGTGGACGCCGGGGTTGATGCTTCCGTCGTCCCAGACTCGGGTTACTTCCACAACCTCTTTCCCAACCTTGCTGTAGACAATGGCAATGGAGGGACCTACAAGGGGGCGCAGGCTTACTACTCCCTGTTCTCCGGCAATCGCGGCAACGAAACGAATGTGCTGTTCGCGCTGGATTGCGTCGACCAGGTGAACTGCGACTATCTTGGCTACAACGGCGATGGAGTGGGTCGGTTCTTCTTCCCGCAGACATCGTCGATCTATGCCCAGTCCACGATTGGAAGCAGCAACTACAACGCCCTCCAAGCTTCGGTCCGGCAGGAACTGCGGAGCGGTTTAGAGTACGACGTGAACTATACCTGGTCCAAGTCAATCGATGAGGGGTCGGATCCGGAGCGCGCGGTAAATGGAAGCGCGATCATCAATTCCTTCATGCCGCATCAGCTCCGCGGGCTGTCCGACTTTGACGTGCGGCAGAACGTCACGGCAAACTACACGGCTCCGTTTCCGTTCGGCAAGGGGCAGAAGTTCCTGAATGGCGGCGGGCTGATGGATCGGCTGGTCGGCGGTTTCCAATTGAACGGCGTGATCCACTACAGCACAGGCTTTCCATTCAGTGCTGTGGCCGAAGGCAACTGGGGGACGAACTTCGCCTTCAACAGCAACATGGTGCAGATCGGCGCGATTCCGACTGGTGGTCATCATTACGATGCAGCAAATCAGGTAGAGACGGCACTGAAGGGGATCTCTGGAGCGGACGCACAGAAGAACTTACGCTTCGCCTATGTTGGGGAATCCGGGCAGCGAAACAACTTTCGTTCCGATGGATACCTTTCGCTGGATGATGGACTTGCGAAATCTTTCCGGGTCTGGGGTGAGCACCAGTTGCGGCTCTCGGCTGAGGTGTTCAATGTGTTGAATACGAATCGATTCGCAACGCCGCTGATTGACGGTACCAGCACCAACTTCGGCGTGTACCAAAACCAGGCTAACTTCTCGCCGCAGGGTACGCAGCCAGGTACGAGCTCGTTGCTGCTGCAGCCGCGGCAGATGCAGTTCTCGGGTAAGTTTATCTTTTAGGCTAGCGTCTCCTCTTCTGGCGCGCATTCCGCATGGGCTGCGCGCCACTTTTCCTTGTGATGCGATTCAACCTGAGGTATGAAGATATGTCTTGTGTAGCGAGGGTTGGAATGTGGGCTGTCGTGGGGCTAGGGCTGTGTTGCGGCGCTGCGATGGGACAATTGGCGCAGCCCGATGGGGGCGGGCTCGAGCGCGGAACGCTGCCGGCGAAGTGGCTGTCGCAGCAGCCGAAGTGCATGGAGATTCCGGAGTGGCAGGTCCATGAGTACAACCCGGACTTCTACATCCTGCGGCAGTCGCCGTGTACGGATTACGAAAAGCCGTTCGTCTTTCTGATCTTCGGCAAGGAAAAGGCGCTACTAATGGATACGGGATCTCGGAATGGGAACCTTGCGCCCATGCTGCAGATGACGGTGAAGAACTGGCTGGCGCGGAATGGGCGGACAAGCATTCCGCTGATCGTCGCGCATACGCATGAGCATGAAGACCATACCTTTGGGGATAAGGCGATCCAGGCGATGAACGATCCGGCGATGCCGGTTACGTTTATTCCGGCGGAGGTGGAAGCGACGAAAAAGTTCTACGGGATCGCAAATTGGCCCGAAGATATCGGGAATTTGGACCTCGGTGGGAGGGTGCTCGACCTGATTCCGATCCCTGGCCACAGCGCGGCGAGTGTCGCGTTGTATGACCGGAAGACGGGTGTCTTGCTGGGTGGAGACACCGTGTATCCGGGACGGATTTATGTGAATGACTTCGAGGCGTTTGGCGCGAGCCTCGATAGGCTGGTGAAGTTTACGGAGGGAAAGCCGGTCGCGCATATCCTCGGGAATCATATCGAGCAGTCGAGCACGCCGTTTCTCGACTATCCAGTCGGGACGATGTATCAGCCGGAGGAGCATGAGCTCGCGCTCTCGCGGGGAACGCTGCTGGAGGAAGATGCGGCGGTGAAGTCGATGCATGGGACGCCGAGGCGGTATGTGATGCGGGACATCTCGGTGTGGCCGGTGGGGCCGGCGTTTATGACTCCGGGAGAGAAGACGAGCTATGAGAAGCATGTGAAGGCGCAGCGGGCAAAGATGTGGAACCAAGAGGCGAGGTAGGCGGGCACCCCGGTCGTGGTTCCGGTGCGGGTTATCGCGATCCGGATCGATACGGGTCGATTAGGCTAGCCTTTGCTGCTATTGCAGGAGGGCGTGAAGCGCAGCCGCTTTATCTTCAACCCACTTCCCGTTACTTATCTTTAGCACCGCTGTAAACCGCGGGGTCGCCCAGACTGCCGGCTTTGGGCAGGTGACGGATATAGAGGACCATCTCCCACATCTCACGGTCCGAGAAGTCGCCGTTTGAGGGCGGCATTCCGGAAGGGTAGATGCCATTCTTGATGATCCATCTAAGCTGGCCGTCCGTGTAGGACTGGACGTCGGCAGAGGAGAGCAACGGGACAGGCGGTGAGACTGTGGCGGCGAAGGGAACGCCGGTGTTCTGGCCGTCGAGGCCGTGGCAGACCATGCAGTACGAGGTGAACGCCTGCTTGCCTTCGTCGATGTTATCGGCGGAGGCGGCAAAGGGATTTCTGTCCTTCTTCCCGCCAATGGTGACGTGGTGCTTGGTCCAAGTTGCAATCTTCGTTTCAAACTTCAACGGAGGCTTGGCGGCGCAACCGGAGAGAGCAAGCGTCGACGCAAATAACAGCACTAGCCTGGCTACATGTGTCGTCTTTGAGGGGCTAGGCACCATCTGATTGTAGATTCTCCTTATCGACCACCAGAAGAGTTTTGATGGTGAAATCCTCACAGCATTAAATAGAAGCGGAGGCGATAACAGCGTGACGGATCAATCGGGATGGATTGCAACCACCGCGACAGTCGTCTCCTGCAAATATCAGTTTGCGAGAATGAACACGCTTACGATGGGTATTCAGGTCGGTGAGAAGTACCTTATTGCGTTCGACTATGTGGCACACGGGCAGACCTACTCAGATGAATTTCAATCCGCCGCAGCAGTTGCACAAAACGAGAAGTTATCGATCCGCTACAACCCTTTGGCACCGCATCAGAACGACCGGTCTGGCAACAATGTGAGTTGGGGCCGAGCGCCCCTGCTCGCGCTCGGCATTGCCGGTTCTGTCATACTTTCGCTGCTCTGGCTGGCGATGATTCGCGGATGCAGCTGAAGAGACTTCAGGCGATAATGTCGTGAATTACTTTGCCTGAAACGTCTGTAAGGCGGAAGTCGCGGCCACTCGAGCGGAAGGTGAGCTTGGTGTGGTCGATACCCATCAGATAAAGGATGGTGGCATGTATGTCGTGGACGTGGACGGGCTTGTCGGCGACTTTCCATCCGAAGTCGTCGGTGGCGCCGTAGGTGGTGCCGCCCTTGATGCCACCGCCCGCCAGCCACATCGAGAATCCATGGGGATTATGGTCGCGGCCGGCATGGGTGCCTGCGCCGCCGATCTCAACGACCGGAGTGCGACCGAACTCGGAGCCGCAGACGATGATGGTCTCGTCGAGCAGACCGCGGGCCTTGAGGTCTTTGATGAGCGCGGCGAAGGGTTGGTCGGAGTCTTTGGCATTCTTGCGATGCGACTGGATGTCGGCGTGAGCGTCCCACGGGTCGCCAAGCGAGTAATAAACCTGCACCATGCGGACGCCCTTCTCGATGAGGCGAGCGGCGGTGAGGCAGCCGCGGGCGGTTGAGCCTTCGCCGTACATCTTAATCACGGCGTCAGACTCCTTGCGAACGTCGAAGACGTCCGGAGCCTCAGTCTGCATACGGAAGGCGGTCTCCATGGAGCCAATCGTGGCTTCGAGCTGCGGGTCGGCTTCGGAGGGGCCGTATGTGTCCTTTTCGGAGAGCGCGTCGAGCTTCTTGACGAGGTCAAGTTCTTTGCGTTGCTGCGCAATGTCGTACTTCTCGTTGTGAATATCCGGGATGAGCTTGTAGGGGTCAAAGTTCTTGTCGCGCGTGTCGGACGAGACGTAGGTGGCCTGATTCACTGCGGGAAGGAAGCCCGCGCTCCAGAGTGGTGGACCAACGGTGCTCGGGACCTGCGGGCAGAGAACGACGAAGCCGGGCAGGTTCTTGTTCGTAACGCCAAGGCCGTAGGTCAGCCATGATCCCATGGACGGACGTCCAATGATGTTTGCGCCGGTGTTCATCATGATGAGCGCTGGCTCATGGTTTGGGATCTCGGTGAAAACGGAGCGGACGACGCAGATGTCATCGGCGCAGGCACCGACGTTGGGGAAGAGTTCGGAGACTTCGAGGCCGCTCTTACCGTAACGTGTGAACTCGAAGGGCGATTTCATCAGCGTACCGGTCTTGCGCTCGTGGCCGAGGTCGCCGCCCGGCATGGGCTGGCCGTGATACTTGGTCAGCGCAGGCTTGTTGTCAAAGCTGTCGATGTGCGAGAGGCCGCCGTTCATAAACAGGAAGATGACGTGCTTGGCCTTCGGCTTAAAGTTCGGGTCCTTCAACATCCAAGGGTTGGTGGCTGCAGTGTCGGCAGCGACGGAGCCCGGGCTCTTTGCATCGAGTGCTTCGGCTTGCGCGAGTGATTCGCCGATCATTCCGGCGAAGCTCATCATGGCAAATCCGCCGCCGATCTTGCGGAGTGCGTCGCGTCGTGTTGTGGGTTTCGGTTTCTGGCAAGGCATGGTGTGGTCTCCTGCTGTGCGATTGCTTGTTAGTTTAGGAACTCGAATTCGTTCGAACTGAAGAGCACGCGGCAGTATTCCTTCCACGCGTTGATGGGTTCCTGGTTGACCATGTAGCCGGGCTTGTCTGGCGTGGTCTTTAGGAAGTCGACCCCGGCCTGTAGCTCGGCAGGTGTAGGTGCGCGGCCGTAAAGAAGTTTATAGGTCTCGGTGATGCGGGCTGAGTCATCGCCTTTGGAATAGACGCGCTTTGAGAGCACCTCGGCCTGCTTGTAGACGAAGGGGTCGTTCATAAAATACAGGCGCTGCACGGGAACGTTGGTGGAGAAGCGCTGCTCGGCGGTAAATGTTGGGTTGGGGAAGTCGAAGGCTTGGAGGAATGGATCGATGTGGAAGCGACTGACCTTGGCATACACGGTGCGCTTGTCGTTATCGAGACCGAGCGGAGTCGCTGGGCCGCCGGGTTCCTTCGTGTTCATGTCCCCTGCGACAAAGAGCACGGAATCGCGAAGCTGCTCGGCGTCGAGGCGCTGTAGAGAGAAGTGCGAGTAGTAGCGGTTGAGAGGGTCCTTGACGTGCTCGTCGGACGTTTCCTTGGTGACCTGCTGATAGACGGCAGAGAGCATGATCATGCGCTGCAGCTTTTTGAGCGACATACCATTCTTCTGGAACTGGATGGCCATATAGTCGAGCAACGGCTGGTCCGAAGGCGGGTCGCCGATAGCGCCGAAGTTGTCAGCAGTGTTGACGATGCCGGTTCCAAAGTGCCACTTCCAGACTCGATTGACGTAAACGCGGCTGGCCAGAGGACTGGCGATAATGTCGTCGGCCAGTTCGAGGCGGCCGCTGCCTTCGGTGTATGGTTTTTTGCTGGCGGGACCAAGGACGGTGGGGAATGCGCGAGGAACCACGTCGCCATGAGCGTGCGGATTGCCCCGCAGATCAAGCGCGATATTGATTGCCTGCGGTTTGTCGGCGGCTCCGTGGACGAAGGCATACTGCTCGCCGATCTTCTTGAAGTTGCTGCCATTCTTCTGTAGCGCGGAGAGGTAGGCCTGTTCGGCGGGGCCAAGGCGGCGGACCATGTCCCATCCACGGAAGGCGAAGAGGCCGGGTAGACCGCGCTCTTCAAAGACGCCGGTACCAAGCTGGCGAATGAAGAGGTCGGAGTAAAGATTGGCCTTCTCCGTTGCCATGACCTTTAGTTCCAGGGTGCAGCCGGGGCAAAACTGGTCGTAGGTGTCGAAGTCCGATGGCTTGACATCTTTCTCGCGCTCTGTCGGGACGCCGGCCTTGGCCTTGATCTTTTCATTCTCGGTATCGATGGCTTTGTTTTCGAGGACGAGGTCCTGGATGCGCTGCTGGAAGGAGTCTCCAAGGAACTTGGCCTGATCCTCCGTGCCGCCCTGGGCGACCATGGCCTGCCATTCTTTGAGGTACGGATAGAAAAGGGGCTTCTTGGCGAGGAAGGCGACCCAGCGGTCGAGCATCTCGGGATCGAGCCGGTCCTGATCGGCGGCGTCGGCGACCTTCATCTTCGGCTTGCCGGCGACGCGCCACGCGGCGACCATGTACTCGGAGGTCTGTGCTGCGTAGGCCTCGGACAGCTGCATGCTGGCTTGCTTGATGTAGTCCTGGGTGGCCTTGTCTTTATCGTTGGCCTTCGAAAGCTTGTCGCGCCAGAAGGTGACTTCCGACTCAGGGACAAAGTTGTATTCCTTGTAGGTGGAGCTGGCGAAGATGCCGCCGAGAGCGTAGTAGTCCTTGGCGAGGATGGGATCGTACTTGTGGTCGTGGCAGCGGGCGCAGGCAACGGTGAGGCCGAGGAAGCCGCGAGTTACCGCGTCGATGCGTTCGTTGCGTTCGTCGGCTCTGCCCTGGATGGGTTCGGCCTGGTCCCAGATCCATGGCGCTCCGCCCAGGAAGCCGGTGCCCTTGAGGTCGTCAGCCGTTGGCTTCTTGGAGAGCAGGTCCCCGGCGAGCTGCATCTTCACAAACTTGTCGTAAGGGAGATCGTCGTTGACCTGCTTGATGACCCAGTCACGATAGACCCAGGCTCCGTCAAAAGGCATGTAGCCACGGCCGCGCGGGTCAAGGCCGCGGATGTCGTCGTCGCCATACCGGGCCACATCGAGCCAGTGGCGGCCCCAGCGCTCGCCGTACGCGGGCGAAGCAAGAAGCCGGTCGAGAACCTTGGCGTAGGCGTCGGGCGAGGAATCTTTCTCGTAAGCTTCGATCTCTTCAGGCGTGGGTGGCAGGCCAGTCAGGTCGAGCGTTGCGCGACGGATGAGGGTGCGCTTGTCGGCCATCGCTGCGGGCTTGAGGCCCTTCTCTTCGAGCTTGGCGAGAACGAAGTGGTCAATGTCGGTCTTTGCCCATGACTTCAAGGCCGGGTCTTTGATGACTGGAACTTCGGAGATGACGAGCGGCTGGAAGGACCACCACTTACGCATGGCGTCTGTGATCTGTTTGCCTGTGCGGACGGGGGCGGTGCCCTTCGGCCAGGGTGCGCCCATGCGGACCCACTGCGAGAGCGTGTCGATCTCGGAAGCGGTGAGCTTGGCGCCCTTGGGCGGCATCTTCAGGTCGCCGGTCTGGTGGACGGCCTGGAGGAGCAGGCTTTTTTCGGGATCGCCTACGACGATGGCAGGGCCGGTTTCGCCGCCCTTCAGCATCTCTTCGCGGGAGTTGAGGCTCAGGCCACCGGAGGCCTTATCCATGTGACAGCTTGCACAGTTGTTCGCAAAGATGGGGCGGACGTTGTTTTCGAAGAAGTCGTCGCCCGGGCCGGCCTTTGCCTGAGCTGCGGTGAGGCTCACCTTGACGGGTGTAGCGACCACGGCGGTTGGAGTAACTGGAGCTGAGGCCGAAGCGGAGACGGGGACGACGGTATCGGCGCTGTCCCAGATGCCGCCGCGCTTGACCCACTCGATCATGTTGGCGATGTCGGCGTCTGAGAGCTTCGCCGCTTTCTTGGGCATCTTCAGGTCGCCGGTCTGCGAGATGCTGGTGATCAGGAGGCTGGATTCCGGGTGGCCGGCAACCATGGCTGGGCCAGAGTCGCCGCCCTTGAGAACGGCGGCGCGGGAGTCGAGACGAAGGCCGCCGGCTTCTTCGGTGGTGTGGCAGCTGTAGCAGTTCTGGGCGAGTACAGGACGGATCTTCTGGGTGAAGAACTGGGTAGGATCTTCCTGGGAAGAGGAGGCGGCAAGTTGCTCGGCGGTGCGGGTGCCGGCGGCGCGTGCCGGGACTGCAGTGGCGACCTTTTCCTGCCCATGGACCGTGTATTCGCTGACGGCGATGGTGGTCGCAACGGCAAGGGCGCACATAGCGACGGTTCGAGGGATGTTAGAGGAGCGCACAGCTCTGGAAATGCACATCTTAGAATCGAGAGACGGGACACCCTCTGTGGTGCCGGATTTAGAGGAACGGGCCGAAGTTTGGTGGATCATATCTGTGAGTCTCCGTCAGAGATTGAGGCGGGTTCTTCGGCACCGAAGTCATACATGGCTTTGCGATCACCGCGCGAGAAGCTGTCTACATGGTCTACAAGATCGAGGAACTGCTGGCCGTGTGTGCGCAGGCTCATACCGGATGCGGGGAGCTTCATGTCGAGAGCAACGTGCGAGCCGCAGCTATCTTCGCGGCTGGCGCGGGCGAGCACGATGACCCGAGTCCCGAGGTAAATTGCCTCAGCAGTGTTGTGCGTTACGAAGACTACCGTTGGGCGGGTCTCCTGCCAGACGGTGCGAAGGAGGCGCTGAAGACTCGAACGCGTAGCAGGGTCGAGGGCACTGAAGGCCTCGTCCATGAGCAGGACGCGGTTCTTCATCATCAGCGCCTGCGCGATGGCGACGCGCTGCTGCATTCCGCCTGAGAGCTGGTGGGGATACTTCAAGGCGTCAGAACGTTGCAGGCCCATGTGATTGAGCTGCCGGTAGGCTTCTTCGCGGACCATGCGGCGGAAGGCGCGAAAGCTGGGGCGCAGACGGCCGAGGATGTGGAACTTCGAGGTCTCCGGGCCCATGCAGAGATTCTCGAGGACGGTGCGGTCGGGGAAAAGCGAGTAGCGCTGGGGGACGTAGCCGGAGCGGGCGTCGACGCGCTCGACGGCGCTGCCCGCGACGGAGATGCGGCCTGTAGTGGGCCGCTCCTGACCGAGCATCAGTCGGAGCAGTGTGCTTTTGCCGCAGCCGGTCTCTCCAAGCAGGACGACGAACTCACCCTCTTCGATATTGACCGAGATGTTCTCCAGGACCGTGCGATGGGCCTTCCGTGCAATCGGATAGGAGACCGAAACATTCCCGATACTGATCGAGTGGCCTTCACGCGCAGCCGTAGTGACCACGCGAGTGTCGATTGCGGGAAGCGTGAGCGGGACTGTCATGTCAGGAATGCTCATGCCTGAAACCATGGGTGCAACCTCCGGTTCAGAACGCGCAGTGAGATGTCGATGAGGAAGAGAAGGAATGCGACCCAGAGGACGTAGGGAAGAATGATGTCCATGCCCATGTGGCGGCGCATGATCGCGATTCGATAGGCGAGGCCGTCAGAAGCGGCGATCATCTCTCCGGCGAACAAGAAGAGCATCATGGGCTTCAAGTTCAGGCGGAGACTGTTGATGACTTGCGGCATCACCTGCTTGAATACGACGCGATAGGCGACATCGAAGTTGTTCGCGTCGAGAGTGAAGGCCTTGACAATCTGTTCCTGCGGCACGGACTTCACCATCTGGGTGACATCGAGGATCATGGTGGGTGCGACGCCAATGACGATAAGGGCTATCTTTGACCACTCGTCAATGCCGAAGACAATGAAGAGGATCGGCAACAGCGAGAGCGCGACGATCTTGTCGAAGAAAAGGACAAAGCGCAGGAATCCTGCACCAAACCAGGGGAAGAGGCCAATGTGCAGCGCCAGCACGACGGCGGGAATGAGCAGGCAGAGGCTGATCAAGAAGCGGCGCCCGCTCGATGCAGTGTCCTTCCAGATCATCGAGTGGTGCAGGCGCTCCCAGGTTGAGGCATTGTCGGATGCGATGTAATCGTCTTCTTCGGCAGGCTCAAGCACCGCAGACTTGATTCCGGCGAAGAGTTGGTGCTGGTTTGGGACGACGCGGTCTTCAGGGTTCTCGCGATGACGATTCGCGGAGGTCTTCATGTAGAGGCCGATGCAAATGACAAACAGCAGACAGGAGAGCGCCTGGGTCAGCAGCCGGTTAGGCCGGGCCTGAATGTCGAACGGATTCGCTAGCATTGCCATTGCGTTAGAGCTTTCCTTGTTCTGCTGCCAGCATGAAGGCGGAGTTGTAGCGAAGGCGGACGCGGTCTTTACGGCCCTGAATTGCGCCGTTCGGATAGAGAATGGCGACGTCGTCGGCGGACTTGTTGCCCTGACCGAGAAGGCCGTGGGCGAAGCAGAACTTGCGAACGAGGTCCATCTTCTGCTGTAGGTCAGGGCCGTCGGTGAAGTCGGCGGCGGCCTTCGGCGTTGCGAAGAGGGCTGTAGTCTTCAGCTGCTCTCTGTAGGACTCGATGGAGTCGCCTGATGCAGCGGCGGAGTACTTGATGGCGTTCGCCTGTCCGGCGGCGAGCTGCGCGACGGTCTCGTACCAGGCGCCGGTGATGGCCTTGGCGAACTTCTGGCCGTCTGGACGGTTGAGGACCTCGGTGCGAATGACGAGGAGATCGAGTATCTCTCCAGGAATCTTTGAGGAGTCGAAGATGTTCGTCACGCTCTTGTCCCCGACGATCTGTGAGACGAGCGGTTTCCAGGTCACGACCGCCTGGTTCGACTTGTTGTTGAGGAAGGCGGCGACGATGTCTGAGTCCGACGTGTTGATGAGTTTGAGCTTCGAGAGCTGCGTCTGCTGGCCGCTGAGCACCATGCCGCGCTCGAGCAGGTATTCAGAGACTGTCTTCTGGACGAGCATGACAGGCTTGCCTGGAAGGGAGCCGAAGTTCAGGCCGTTGCGGACGAGCACGGCGTCGTTGCCGTTCGAATAGTCGCCGACGATGATGGCGGTGGAGTCGACCCCGGCCGCGGCGGGAAGATCGAAGGCCTCCATGTTGGTCATGGTGCAGGCGTCTATATTTTTGGCGACGAAAGCGTCAAGAGACGCGGCATAGTCGAACCGCTGCACCTTGATGGCGATGCCGTACCTGTCCGCCCACTTCTTGAGAATGCCGGACTTCTGCATGTAGAAGTAGGGGTTCCATCCCGCGTAGACTGACCAGCCCACTGTGAAGGATGGGGTCTGGGCCTGCGCAGAGGTCGTCGGGAACATCGCAACGAACGTTGCGAAAGCACAGGCTAAAGCGAGAGAACGAAGCTTGAACGCTTGCATTGGCACCCTTGAATCTGTATTCAGAGTCGTGAGTCAGCTATTCGAAAAGATGTATGGAGTGCCACATTGCTCGGGTTCGAGCGGGCAGGCTGCATCTGGAGTCACGGCGTGGGGACGTCCAGAAGAAGCAATGAGACGGGAACCGTCTCAGATGAATACAGTTTAGACCTTTTTCGGTGCAGTTCGAGGGTCTATTGCTGGCGGTGATGAGAGTGATAGAGAGTTGTTATGCGTGGAGGACTGCGGAGTTTGGTCCTGGTGCAAAAATGGGAGTGATCGCGGCAATGGAGTGCTGTGGACGGAGATTCTGCGACTGCGTTTGGCGCAAATGCATGCCAAACTTCGCTCAGGACGACACCTGTTGTTGGATAGGACGCTCAGGTTTCGATGCCAAGCTGAGTGCGCACGAGCAGTCGGAGTGCTGATTAGTCGTCGTCATCTTCGTCGCCTGCACCGGGCTTCTCGCCGCCCTTCTTGGCTGGCTTGTAGGTGCCGTCGAGAACCTGATCGATGGTGGAGAGGAACTCGGGCGAGTCAGGGGCGACGTCCGGACCGAGGCGGGCGATGACTGCGCCTTTTTTATCGATAAGAAACTTGGTGTAATTCCAATGGATAGGGCCGCCGGCGGGTGCGCCTTTGCTTTTGGTGAGGAAAGTGGCGATGGGCAATGCGTCCTCTCCGCTCACCTTCGAGACGGCCATAACGGGAAAGTCGACTTTGGCGTCGGCGTAGGCCTTCTGGATCTCGGCGGGGGTGCCGGGCTCTTCGGTGCCGAAGTCGTTGGAAGGGATGCCGATGACGACGAGACCCTTGTCTTTGTAGGTGTTGTTGAGCTTGACGAGGGCGGGGAGCTGGTCGTTGTAGGAGGACTTGCGGGCGAGATTGACGATGAGAAGGAACTTGCCCTTGTAGGTGGAGACAGGGATGTTCTTGCCGTCAGGCCCGGGGAGATTGAAGTCGTATGCGATCTTTTCGGGTTTGTCGGATTTCGCGTCGGCGGGTTTCGCGGGAGTGTCGCCCTTTGCCGCGGGATCCTTCTTTGTGGACTTTGCAGCTTTCGTTGCGGCGCTGGCCTGGGCGGCGAAGGCCGGAGGGAGGGCAAGCGGAATTATAAGCAGCAGGGCGATATGCACGACGTTGGCCCGAAGCGCGGGCCGGAGGTCCGTGGCGTTTGCTGGGTGCTCGTTTACGATCGTGTCTTGCAAGCGATGCTCCTGCTGGATTCTGGCGGTGATGGAGTCATTCTAAGGCGAGGCGGCAGGAGAGCGAGGAACAATATAGGAATGGCCTATTCGCTTTATTGAGGAACCGAATAGCGGCTGTTCGGGCCCGTGTTCTGGGCTAACATCGAAACTTGCTGCCATGCGTTGTTCTTTCCTTGAGGAGCTCTAGAGGCATGTCCTTGCGACGTCACTTCGTCAAGTTTGCCTGCGCCACGGCCATTACGGGGCTGGGCTTCGCACTCGCTGCGCCGGGGCAGGCGACGGCTGCACATCCGAAAGAGCCTGCGCGTAAAGGTGTGGAGACTCCGGGCGTGTCGCGTTCGATGAGCACGATTGAGAAGACAGCCGAGTTCATAATTACCGGGAGCCCTGATTGGTCTGTCGTTACAAAGGATTCAGTCTGGGTGACGACCGGACGCGCAGATCATGTGGTGCAGATGGTTGAGGCCACGAACAAGGTTGGGTTCATCGTCGATGTAGCGAGGCCTTGCTCGGGGCTGGCGGATGGGTTTGGGTCGGTGTGGGCTCCGAGCTGTAAGGACCACATGGTGATGCGGATCGATCCGGCGACGGGTAAGGTGATTGCGAAGATTGCGGCCGATCCTGCGAACTCTGAAGGCGGGATCACGGTGGGCGACGGGTCGGTATGGATTGTGACGAAGCCTGCAACACTCGTGAGAATTGATCCGACTACGAATGCCGTGGTGAAGAGCTACCCGCTGCCGTCAGAGTCTGAGAATCCGTTGTTTAGCGATAAGTTTATCTGGGTTACATCGTATGGCCATGACCAGTTGTTGAAGGTCGATCCTTCTGACGGCAAGGTGCTGAAAGCGATCCCCGTGGGGCCGAAGCCGCGTTTCTTGACGGCTGGCGCCGGCTCTATATGGACGCTGAACCAGGGCGACGGGACGGTGTCGCGTGTAGATGCAATGACGGGAGATGTGAGGGCGACAATCGCGTGCGGAGTACAGGGCGGCGGCGGCGAGGTCACCTTTGGCGATGGATTTGTTTGGGCGACGATGTTCGATTTTCCGCTGACGAAGATCGATCCAGCGACGAACAGGGTTGCGGCGCAGTGGGGTGGCCCGGGAGGTGACGGGATTCGCTTCGGGTTCCACTCGGTATGGCTTTCAAATGGAGCAATGGGGAGCGTATGGCGGCTGTCACCAGACCAGAAGTAGAGATCCTTAGCAGAGAAGTTCATGGAGACTTTTTGGATTCCGCCATCCTTTGGGAAGAGGTACTGTCGGGATCGTCGACGTGGTCGCATGTGCTGAAGCGCGGGACGGCGTTGTGTATCGAGGCACTTGAGGACGGCTGCAATGTTGGCGCGATCTTTTCGAATGCGGATAATGCTTCGGAGCGGCTGAGTCTTCCGGATACTTTGAAGGCGCAGCACATTGCGCGGCTGACGGCGGGGTCGGTGCTGTATTCGGATATGGGCAGGATTTTGTGTTCGATCACGGACGACACGGTCGGCTGGCATGATCCGCTGGGGGGCTGCTCCGATGCGGGGCTGGTGGCGAGAAACTGGGGTAAGAGCAGCTACCAGGCGGTGCGGAACGAGTGGCATCAGAATGCACTGGACGGATTTCTGGTCGAGCTAGCGAAGTATGGGTTGAACAGCCGCGACCTGATGATGAATGTGAACTTCTTCAGCAAGGTGGAGGTGCTTGAGGGCGGGGCGATGCACTTCGTCGAAGGGCATGCGAAGGCGGGAAGTTCGCTGGAGCTTCGCGCGGAGATGAATACGCTGGTAGTGCTGAATACATGCCAGCATCCGATGGATCCCGATCCAGTCTATGCGCAGAGGCCGGTGAAGCTGACGGTGAAGAAGGTTGAGGCTCCAGGGGCGGATGATCTGTGCCGTAATTCAAGGCCGGAGAATGAGCGCGGGTTTACGCTGACGGAACGTTATTTTCTGTAAGTTATCAGGAGCTTTGAAAGTGCTAGAGACTTTGAGTTCGGTGAGCGAACGTGTGGCTGACGACGCGATCTTCGATCAGGTCGTCGAGGCCGGAGACTCGTTCGTGCATGAGATTTTGCAGGGACAGATTATCCGCATCGTTGACCTTAAGGGGAACCAGGCAGTCGATACGCTCTTCTATAACGCGAGCAACTATGCGGATCGATACAGCGCGCAGGACACCATCCGCGTGCAGGGCAATGTGTATCTGACGACGGGGACGAAGCTGATCTCGACCGAGCGCAATGTGCTGATGACAATCGTTGCAGACACCTGCGGAAGACACGATACCCTGGGCGGTGCTTGCTCGACCGAGAGCAACATGGTGCGATACATGATCGAGAAGCGCCACATGCATGCCTGCCGGCAGAGCTTCTTAAGAGGCGCGCTTGCGTGGTCGCAGAAGACGGGGCGGGAGTTCGACAAGCGTGATCTTACGGCGAATATCAATTTTTTCATGAACGTTCCGGTGACCCCAGATGGCGGGCTGAGCTTTGAAGATGGCGTGTCGGGTGCGGGCAAGTATGTTGAACTTCGCGCTGAGATGGAGACGCTGATCGTCATCTCGAACTGCCCGCAGTTGAACAATCCGTGCAACGGATATAACCCGACGCCGGTAAGAATCTTGATTTGGTCCGCAGTAGAAAGTGCCGAGCAGTCCCATGTTTAAGAAGGTGTTGATTGCGAACCGTGGTGCGATCGCATGCCGGATTGAACGGACGCTGGCACGGATGGGTGTCGGCTCGGTCGCGGTGTATTCGGTCGCGGATAAGAATTCGTTGCATGTTTTGAATGCAGATGAAGCGGTGTTGATCGGCGAGGCTCCGGCGGCGCAGAGCTATCTCTCTTTCGAGGCGATCTTCGCGGCTGCAGCGAAGACCGGCGCAGAGGCTATCCATCCCGGCTATGGATTTCTGAGCGAGAATATTGCGTTCGCGCGAGAGTGTGCGGCGCGCGGAATAACGTTCATCGGGCCAGCTCCGGAGCACATCGACGCGTTTGCATTGAAGCATACAGCGCGGGCTACGGCGAAGGCGTGTGGAGTTCCGCTGCTGCCGGGGACTGGGCTGCTGGAAAGCCCTGACGACGCGCTGGCGCAGGCGGAGACGCTTACGTACCCGGTAATGCTGAAGAGCTCGGGCGGCGGTGGCGGGATCGGGATGCGGGTTTGTCAGTCAGCCGGACAGTTGACCGAGGCGTACGAGTCCGTGCTGCGGTTGAGTAAGGCGAACTTCGGTGATAGCGGGGTGTATCTCGAAAAGTATGTCTCGCGGGCAAGGCATATCGAGGTGCAGATCTTTGGCGATGGCAAGGGCGGAATGCTTGCTCTTGGCGAGCGAGATTGTTCCGCGCAGCGGCGACATCAGAAGGTGCTGGAAGAGACTCCGGCGCCGGGTTTGACAGACGCTACGCGCGAGAAGCTGAAGGCTTCAGCGGTGCTGCTGGCGAAGGCGGTGAACTATGCTTCGGCGGGGACGGTCGAGTTCATCTACGACGACGATACGGAGCAGTTTTACTTTCTCGAAGTGAACACGCGGCTGCAGGTAGAGCACGGCGTAACCGAAGAGGTCACGGGCTTCGACCTGGTGGAGTGGATGGTGTTGCAGGCTGCGGGCGAGATGCTGCCGCTGGAGTCGTTCAAGATCGCGCCGCAGGGAGCTTCGATTGAGGCGCGGGTGTATGCGGAGGATCCGGCGAATAACTTTCAGCCGACTCCGGGTAAGTTAACGCTGGTGAATTTCCCGGTGGCGGATGTGGCAAGAGTTGAGACGTGGATAGAGTCAGGAACGACGGTTACATCGTTCTACGATCCCATGATTGCGAAGATTATTGTGCATGGCAGGGATCGCACGGAGGCTCTGGAGAAGATGGCTGCGGCGCTTGAAGCAACGGCGATCGATGGAACGGAGACGAACCTGCGCTATCTGCGCGAGGTTCTGCGCACGCCGGAGTTTGTATCAGGAAAGGTTACAACCTCATTTCTGGGTACGTTTGCGTTTGCGCGGCGGGCGCTGGAGGTGCTCGACGGCGGGACACAGACAACGATCCAGGACTACCCGGGACGCATTGGCTATTGGAACGTGGGAGTGCCGCCTTCGGGACCGATGGACCATCTTTCCTTTCGCATTGCGAACAAACTTGCCGGTAACGGAGAGAATGCAGCGGCGATCGAGTTTGCCACGATGGGCGGGCGGATCAGGTTCCATGCGGACACGCTGATTGCGCTGACTGGCGCGGATATGGGTGCGAAGCTCGATGGCAAGCCTGTCGCACGATGGACAGCAATCAATGTCAAGCAGGGAAGCGTGCTTGCATTAGGGGCGGCTTCCAAGGAAGGGATTCGGGCTTATCTTGCGGTGCGGGGAAGCTTCGATACGCAGCCGTACCTGGGCAGCCGGAGCACGTTTGTGCTGGGTGGCTTTGGCGGAAGTGCGGGGCGGGCGTTGCGCGCGGGCGATGTGATCCACATCGGGCAGAAGGATTTGCGAGTTGACGAGCCGGTGGCTTTGCCTCCGGAGTTCATTCCGGCGTTCACGCGTGAGTGGAGCGTCGGTGTGTTGTTTGGGCCGCATACTGCGCCGGAATTCTTTACTGATGAAGATATCGCGATGATCTTCTCGACGCCCTGGAAGGTGCACTACCAGAGCGATCGCACCGGTGTCAGGCTTGTTGGACCTAAGCCTAAGTGGGCGAGGCCCGATGGCGGAGAGGCAGGCCTGCATCCCTCGAACATTCACGACAACGCCTATGCGATTGGGACCATTGACTTCACGGGCGACATGCCGATTCTGCTGGGGCCGGATGGGCCCAGCCTTGGCGGCTTTGTCTGCCCGGCGACGATTGTGCAGGCGGAGCTTTGGAAGCTTGGCCAGCTCAAGGCAGGCGATACGGTCCAGTTCAAGCGGTTGACGCTGGCGCAGGCTGAGGCGATGGAGCGCGAGCAGGATGCGTTTCTCACGGAGTTTGCGAGTGCGCCGCCGGTTTTGCCGGAGACGCCGGATCTGGAGCCGGCGGTGCTTGCAAGGTTCACGGATCGCGAAACGGAGATGACGTTCCGTGCGGATGGGGACAAGTATCTGCTGGTCGAGTACGGCAAGCTTGAGCTGGATTTAAAACTGCGGTTTCGCGTGCATGTGCTGGAGCAGAGGCTCCGCGAGCGGGCGATTACGGGCATCATCGATATCACGCCGGGCATACGATCGCTGCACATTCATTATGACTCTCGGAGTCTGGCGCGTGCTGTACTGATCGACACGCTCGATGAGATGGACCGGACGATGCCGGCGCTCGAGAACATTACGGTACCTTCGCGTGTTGTGCATCTGCCGCTGTCATGGGACGATCCGCAGGCGAAGCTGGCTCAGCAGAAGTACATGCAGGCGGTGCGACCGGATGCTCCGTGGTGCCCTTCGAATATTGAATTCATTCGGCGCATTAATGGTCTTGATTCGATCGATGATGTCTACCGCATCGTGCATGAGGCGAGCTATCTCGTACTCGGTCTGGGCGATGTGTATCTTGGAGCGCCGGTGGCTACGCCGGTCGACCCGAGGCACAGGCTTGTGACGACGAAGTACAACCCGGCGCGGACTTGGACTCCGGAGAATGCGGTTGGTATCGGTGGCGCGTACATGTGCGTCTATGGGATGGAAGGGCCCGGCGGGTATCAGCTTGTTGGCCGCACTATCCAGGTTTGGAATACGTGGAAGTCCACAGCTGCGTTCGCGCCCGGCGTTCCGTGGTCCTTGCGGTTCTTCGATCAGATACGGTTTTTTCCCATCAGCGGGGAAGAACTGCTTGAGGCGCGAGAGCAGTTCCCGCATGGCGGATTTGAGCTGAAGGTTGAAGAGACGACGTTCAACCTTGCCGAGTACATGGACTTTCTGGATTCGATCAGCGTTGAGGCGGCGGCGTTCAAGAAGCATCAGAAGGCTTCGTTTGACGCAGAGCGGGAACGCTGGCGTGAAGCGGGCTTGCTGACGGTGGTCGAGCCGCCCGAGGTGGTGGATGAGAGCGCGGCTGCGACTGTTGCTGAAGGATGCGAGGGCGTGTCTTCGCCTCTGACGGCGAGTATCTTTCAGATTGCGGTTGCGAAGGGGCAGGTGGTTGCGGAGGATGAAAAGCTGATCGTGCTCGATGCGATGAAGACGGAGATTGTGATCCCATCGCATGTGGCAGGTGTGGTTGAGGAGATTCATTGCGAACTTGGCGCGGTGGTGAGTGCGGGGCAGTTGCTGGTGTCGATTCGTCCGCTAAAACAGGAGCAAACGCAGATTCCCTTCGGGAATGACAAATAAAGGGGACAGGCAGCGGCAGATTTTACAGGCAGGGGCTACCGCAGATCTTTCGACTTTGCAAATCACGACGAGACTGTGATTTGCTTCGCTCAGAATGACATTTTAGAAGGAGATAAGCACGGAATGGATATAACTTCGCTTCATAAGGCTTATGCTTCTGGTGGGATGAACGTCAGCGCGGTGATGCTCGCGATCCACGAGCGCATTGCAGAACAAGGTGAGCGGCCGATCTGGATTTCTATTGTGCCGCGCGAGGCTGTGTTGGCGCGGGTGAAGGCATTGGAGTCGCTGGATCGCACAACGCTTCCGCTCTACGGTGTGCCGTTTGCGGTGAAGGACAACATCGATGTTGCGGGAATGCCGACGACTGCGGGATGCCCTGAATACGCCTATACGCCGACGGAGAGTGCCACGGTAGTGACAAGGCTGGAGGCGGCGGGAGCGATCCTGATCGGGAAGACGAACATGGACCAGTTTGCGACGGGGCTGGTTGGGACACGCTCGCCGTATGGAATCTGCTCCAGTGTTTTCAACAAAAAGTTCATCTCGGGAGGATCGAGTTCGGGATCTGCGGTTGCGGTCGCGAGCGGGCTGGTCAGCTTCTCGCTGGGTACGGACACGGCAGGGTCGGGACGGGTTCCGGCAATGTTCAACAACCTTGTGGGATTAAAGCCGACTAGGGGCGTGCTGAGTGCGCATGGCGTTGTGCCCGCCTGCAGGACGCTCGATTGCGTGTCGATTTTTGCGGAGACGGCGTTCGACGCGTCGATGGTCCTGGAGCGTGTCGCGTGGGGCCGATGCGATGGACTCCTACTCGCGGGTCGCTGCGATTGGGGCTGAGGCTGCGCCGTGGGTCGCTGCGGCGAGTTTTAGATTCGGAGTGCCTTCCGCGGGGACGCTTGAGTTCTTTGGAGATACACAGAACGCGGAGCTCTACAAGAAGGCGGTTGCGGGGCTGGTCGCGCTTGGTGGCGAACCCGTTGAGTTCGATCTGGCGCCCTTTCTAGCTGTTGCTCAACTCCTCTATAAGGGGCCGTGGGTCGCGGAGCGGTATGCGGCGATCTCTGAGTTCATCGAGAAGCATGCAGCTGATATGGATCCCACGGTTGAGAAGATCATCTCGGGCGCGAAGAACTACTCGGCTGTGGACGCCTTTGATGCCGCTTACAAGCTCGAAGAGCTTCGCCGCAAGACCAGGGGCGTATGGGATTCGATCGATGTGATGGTGCTTCCGACCGCGCCTCGTACCTACACCATCTCAGAGATTACGGAGTCGCCAATTGACCGGAACAGCCATCTCGGACACTACACGAATTTCGTTAACCTGCTCGATCTTTCTGCGGTGGCGGTGCCGGCGGGATTTCGCGGAGATGGGTTGCCGTTTGGCGTCAGCCTGATAGGCCAGGCATTCAAAGATACGTCGCTGCTTGTGCTCGGAGACAAGCTGCATCGATCGCTTGGTACCACGCTTGGCGGCTCGAGCCGCAAACTAAGCGAGGCGGCCGTCCTGACGGGGTCAGTTCCTCCTCCCGGATGTCTGCTGATGGCCGTCGTTGGGGCACACCTTACAGGTCAACCTTTGAACTGGCAGTTGACGCAACGTAAGGGAAGGCTGGTCAGGAGTTGCAGGACGCATCCGGACTACAAGTTCTATGCGTTGAAGGGAACGGTGCCAGCCAAACCGGGGCTGGTGCGGGTTCCGGGATATGAAGGGCCGGGAATCGAAGTAGAGATCTGGGCTCTGCCAGAGCAGACGGCCGGGAGTTTCGTCGAAGGAGTGCCACCGCCGCTTGCGATTGGGACACTGCGGCTAGAGGATGGATCTCTGGTCAAGGGCTTTCTTGTGGAACCTGCAGGGGTTGAGGATGCGACCGAGATTACGCACTTTGGCGGATGGCGGAAGTATCTCCAGTCGGGCGCGTAGTCCGGGCGGTTCGCGATGGATGGCAGAGAAGAAGAAGCGGCCCGATGTCAGGCCGCTTCTTACTACTCAGGGCTAGTTTGCACAACGTCTTAGTAGATGATCTTCAAGCCGAACTGAATGATGCGCGGTTCGAAGGTGCTGCTGATGACTCCGCCGCCGGTCGCGGGACCAGAGCCAAGAGTACCGCTGAGGCCGCTTGAGGGCAAGTAGAGATTGGTGTGGTTGAAGAGGTTGTAGAACTCCGTGCGGAACTCGACCTTGAGGCCCTCTACCGGGGTAGAGAAGCGCTTGTTGAGGTCGAAGTCGCTTTGGTAAAAGGCGGGAGTGCGGCCCGGATTGCGAGCAAGGTTGCCGAAGGGGCTCACGAGCGCCGTGCCGGCTCCGCCGACCCGGGTTGCAGGAAGTGTCAATGCGGCAAGATTGACGTACTGAACATAACCTGTGTTCGCCTGACGGACGTTGCGGCCCTGCGTCAGAGGCTGTCCACGAACGAAGTTCGGGCGGTACTCGTTCGCTCCACGATACGTGGCAGAGATTTGCTGCGAGACGGCGGTTGCTGAGTTGGGCGTATAGCCAAGGTTGAAGGGCGTTCCAGCTTGCGCGGTGTTGATGAGGGAGACCTGCCAGCCGCCGAGAGCGGCGTTTACGAACGAGTTTGAGTTGGCAAGAAAGCGCCGGCCGTGCCCTGCAGGAAGGTCGTAGACAAGACTGGTCACGTTGATGATCGGCAGGTTGTAGTCCGACTGACCATAGTCGGCGCGCGTGTTATTGGCGTCCTGCGGCGAGGGCGTGTTGGCTTCGAGCGAGGCGCTGGCGTTATCCAGCGAGTGCTCCCACGTGAAGGAGTTCAACAGTGTCAGACCGTGGCTGAAGCGCTGTTCGTATCTCACCTGCAGGCTGTCGTAGTGCGAATAAAACTCATTCACCGCGGCGGTGATGTCAGAAGGCCAGTTCGCAAAGGGCCGGGTGAAGAGACCATTGGTAAGGACCGCCGGGTTCTTCTGGTTGGCGTTCAGAAATCCCTGCAGCTTGACGCCATGGTTCCCGACATACGCGATGTCGAGGACAGTGTTCTTCGCGAGGGAGCGCTGGACGCTCAGGAAGTAGCTCTCGACGTAGCTGTCCTTGGTGTCCTTGGGGATGTAGGTGATGTTGTCGGTGGCCGGATTGAAGGTCGTTGCAAGCGCGGCAGGATAGCCCTGATCGGTGGTCGCAAAGCAGCTTGGCGTGGTGGCTCCGACGGCAACAATCTGGGCCGGAAGCGGGGAAGTGCAATGTGGCGTGGTCGCCGGGTTGGGCTGGGTGACAGCGGCGAACTGCGCCTGTGGAGCATTGATGGCGAGGATGTCGCCTGAACCGGCCCGGGTGTAGTGAACGTAGCTCATGCCGAACCCGCCACGCAGGGCGGTCTTGGGATCGACGGCATAGGCGAATCCGAGACGGGGGCCAAAGTCGGTGTAGTCAGGGTTGACCAGAGTATGCCCGTAGATCCCGCCCGGAGAGACGGGCGTTATGCCATTGCCCGCGACCGCGCCGGGTGAGGTCGTGAGAACAGTTTGCGAAGCGGGATCGAAGTTGGAGATGTAGTTGTTCTCCTCCGAGTAGGGCGACCCATACTCCCAACGAAGACCAAGGTTGAGGGTCAGCTGCGGGGTCACCTTCCAGTCGTCCTGAGCATAGAGGTTGTGCTCGGTCTGGCGGAGATGCACAACGAAGTAGTTTGCAATGGAATAGGAGCTTTGATTGCCGAAGAGGAAGTCGGCCCAATAGTTGTCAGTGACGCTTGTTCCGCCTGCGTTCGAGTAGGCACCGCCATAGGTGAATGAGCCGTAGAGCGGATTATTGTCGTTCACCGCCATCCAGACATGTTCATACTCATAGCCAAACTTGAGGGAGTGCTTGCCTTTCACGTAGGTGAAATTGAGCTTGGGGTCCAGGACAGCAGGGTTCTGCCATTGCGGGTTGGTGGACTGGCGGCCGAATCCGGTGAACCCGGTGATGGCGATGGAAGGAAGACCGCCTGCGACGACCGGATTGGTGGGCAGGCCGGGGATTGTGATGGCGTCGTCGCCGATCGATAGGGTGTACTTACCGGCCTTAGTGCGCGACAGGCCGACGCGGGCGTCCAGCACCTTGTTGGCACCGATCAGGTGAGTGTAACCGAGTGCTACCTGCTGGTCGAGAACGCGAATGGAGCCGTTACTCTGGCCGTCAAGAGGCAAGGGAAGCGGGGGAAAGTTGACACCGGTCTCCTTGCGGTCGCTGACGCGGAGAAACCACGAGCTGGCAGGCGACTGCTGGTAGTCGAAGCGGAGGTCGCCCTTGTCGGACTTGTCGGTGAAGGGAACCTGTACGGAGTAGTCGTTGTCGGCGAGCCCTGTCGATGCCAGACCGGCGACCGGGAGCGCACCGCTGATCTGCTTGAAGAAGCCGATGATCTGCTGCGAAATGGGATTGATGGCTGCGGCAGGGATCGGTGTACCGGCGGCATAGGTTACGCCCGTGACGGGATTCTTTACGGGGACGACGAGGATACCGTTGAGTTCATTCTGCGAAGGCAGCGTAAGAACACTGAGCGGCTTGAGTGTCTGGCGGAAGCCTTCGTAATCGAGGAAGAAGAAGAGCTTGTCCTTGAAGATCGGGCCACCGAAGTTGCCGCCGAACTGGTTGCGGTTGAAGGTAGGCTTCTGGAAGGGCGTTACCTGGCCCGTCTTGCTGACGATCGTCGGTTTGAAGTATCCAGCGGCGTTGAGGTCGGTATTGCGGAGGAACTCGTAGGCGAGGGCATGGAAGCGATTGGTACCGCTGTTCGAGGCCACGTTGATCGTTGCGCCGGAGGACCGGCCGTACTCCGCACTCTCGTTGTTGGTGACGATCTGGAACTGGGCGACAGAGTCGGGCGGGACGGCGATGATCTGATTGTCGAAGCCCTGGTTGCTTTCTCCGTAGGCATTGTTGTCCATGCCATCGAGCAGGAAGTTGTTGAACATGCTGCGCTGGCCGTTGACGTTGTAGGAGCCGGCACGAACGAGGCTGTTGATGGAACTGGTGGTGGCCGCGGTCGGGGCCTGGCGAACGCCGGTTACGAGGCCGAGAAGGTCCGAGTAATTGCGGCTTACGAGAGGGAGAGCTGCTGACTGGTATCCAGTGATGGTCTGGCCGCGCTGCGAAGATTCGGTCTCAAGCTGGAGCGCAACGCCGGAGACTTCGACTGTCTCTGACGATCCAGCGGCGTTCAGTGTGAGGTCAACGCGCTCGCGGGCTCCGACGGAAAGTGTAAGGTCGCTGGCCGAGGCGTCGGCAAACCCTGCGTGACTGATCTTTACCGCGTAGGTTCCGGTGTGGAGCGAAGGAACCTCCCATGCGCCGGAGCCGTCCGTGGTGCGCGTGATCGAGGCGCCAGTTTGAGGATTGGTCACGGTGACTGTGGCATCGGGAACGACGGCACCCGTCGAGTCATGCACCGTGCCAATGAACGAACCGGAGTCAAACTGGGCGAGAGCAGCGGTCGGCGAAGCGAGAAGCAGGGCGCAGGAAAGCGCAAGGCGGCGAACAGTTTCTGAATAGGGCATGGCGTGAGATTAGCCAGCTAGTTCGACAGCTTTATGAACAGAAGAACAACAGGGTGTGAATGGACAAGGGAGTCAGCTCCTGCGAGATTCTTAGTCAGCAGCTCTGATACTTCCAGTTCCGCTGCTTGCCTTCCGCTATCCACTCTACGGCTGTAGCGACGCGTCTTTGGCGAGTCTCGGAACGCTTGGCCTCGGCGATCCATTCAGTGTATTCGCGCTTGCAGGAGGGGCTGAACTCGGCAAAGACTTTCCCCGCTTCCTTGTTTCTTCTCAGAGCTTCGGTGAGTTCTTCGGGAAGTGGTGTCTCAGGTTTGGGAGCCTTGACCACCTTATTTCTCGCGACGATGGGGCTGGTGTATTCGCCCTTATCCACGAACGCGGCAGCCTGTCGAATCCAGCCGAGCATCAGCTTGTCTGAGGGAAGGCCCTTGAGGCTGGTGATACGACCAAAGGTTCCCATTCCGCCGGACTTCAAGACTCCGGCCTCTTTCAAACTTGCAGCGATCTCTACGCCCCAGAATCCGAGGCTGCAGTGCTCCTTGAAGGCAGAGATGTTGAAGAGAATCACGCCTTTGTATTCGAAGAAGGGGCGGCTCCACTTGATGCTTTCAACGACGCCGGGACAGCCCTTGTGAATGAGCTCGCGAAGGTGCCACAAAATCGGTTGGGCGAAGGGTCGCGCCTTACCGAAGTAGGCGTCAACCTTTGGATTCAGGGTTGCAGTTTCCATGCCGGGTAGCTCCTGTTTTTAGTGACAGAAGTGTAAACCGGAAGAGGCAAAAAATGGCGATGCATTTACCGCGCTAGGTTCTTTGCGCAACCATGGCCGTAGACCTGGGGCTTGCGCCACTCTTCATTGGTTGCATAAAGGACGCAGCTTTCGCCGGTATCGGTGTTGAGGCGAAAGGTGAGATTTCCCTGGCGGTAGACCTGGAAGTGTCCGGAACCTGAGTAGGCCATTCCGTTCAACGGATTGGCAGGCAGGGTATCTGTGGCGGGTGCTCCCGTGGCTGATCTCGAAACTGGAGGAGAAGGTACGGCTGTCGCTGGAGCGGGTTGAGGAAGAGGAACTGACGGGTCAGGAGAGATTGGTTCGGGAGAGCTTGTTTCGGACGGACCTCCAGTTACCTCACCGGACATCATGGCGCGCCTCTGCCTATAGTTCCTGAGCCCGAAATAACACAGCCCGAGAACGACTATCAGCACCAGGCCATACAGGATGCGCTTCACCATCTCCGCCAGTTTTATCACAGGAACGCCCTGATGAGGCAGCATCCGGAGAGCTCAAAGAGTAGTTGTTTGTGGGGGATCGGACGGCGTATCATCCTTATGTGCCCAAATACTCTATCGTCGTTCCTTTCCATAACGAAGAAGACAACGTCACCACGCTCTACGACCGTGTGAAGCACGTGATGGAACAGGTCGGCGAGTCGTTCGAGATGGTCTTTGTGGACGACGGTTCCCGCGACCGGACTTACCGCCTGCTGGAAGAGATTGCTGCGGTGGACAGCCGCGTTCTCGTCATTAAACTGCGGCGAAACTTTGGCCAGACAAGCGCGCTCGCGGCCGGGTTCGACCACGCGCAGGGGGACTACATCCTCGCCATGGACGGCGACCTACAGCACGATCCCAACGAGATTCCGGGATTTCTCGCCAAGCTCGAAGAGGGCTACGACGTCGTAAGCGGATGGCGCAGCCAGCGTGGTGACAACTTCGTCCTGCGGCGGATCCCTTCGGGCGCGGCAAACTGGTTGATGGCGAGGCTCTCGGGAGTCAACATCCACGACTTTGGCACGACCTTCAAGGCGTATCGCCGCGAGGTGATCCAGAACATTCCGCTGTACGGCGAGATGCACCGGTTCATCCCGGCGCTGGCGTCGTGGTTCGGCGCGAGCATCTGCGAGATTCCGATCTCAAATCCGAAGCGTGAGTTTGGTAAGAGCCACTACGGCATCTCACGGACGATCAGAGTCTTCTTCGACCTGCTGACCATTCGATTCCTCCTGAAGTACATGACGCGGCCGCTGCACTTCTTCGGATCAATCGGAGCACTTGGCGTCTTTTCAGGATCTGCTTTGGCGATGTGGCTTCTGCTGCTAAAGGTCTTCACCGGACAGCGTGTGATGAATGTCCACGGCCCGATCTTCGTGGTGGCCGGAGTGTTGATCCTCGCGGGGATCCAGATGATGGGGATCGGCCTTCTGGGCGAACTCCAGGTGCGGCACTTCCATACTGCATCGCATCGCGCGCCATATGCTGTAGATCGGATTCTGCGGCTGCGGTCTTCGGAAGAGAGCCTGTTGCAGTAAGCTTTACCCGGCTGCTTCAGCCTCGACAACGGTTGCATACACCCGCAGGAGCGACTTGACGTGAGTCATGTCTAGCAGGGCTTCGATGCGGTGGTTGACTCCGGCGAGTGCCATCCTGCGATCGTTCTTCACGGCTGAGGTATAAAAGTTGACCAATACGCCGAGCCCGGCGGAGTCCATGTACTCGGATTCGGTCAGGTCGAAGATGGTCACGCGCGGCTGAATGGCGCGCAATTCAGTTTGAAACGTAAACATATTGGTCAGGGTCAGAGGTCCATTCAGCTTGATCACGACAGTGCCTTCATGGGCGCCGTCTGTGATCGTGTAAGTCAGTGGTTCGTCATGCATAAAGTTCAGGTTAGAGAACTTACACAGTGCATGGATGAACACAGCGTGAATTCCTGCTCTGGGAACAGCGCCTTTGCCCCGACCGGCAGCTCTGGGGAACTCGTTCCTGCCTCCGTGACGACGACTACAATCATTCCATGCAAGCCATTCAAATTACACAAACAGGCGGGCCAGAGGTGCTGGTCTATGCCGAGGTCGCCAAGCCTTCGCCGAAAGCCGGAGAGGCCCTGATTGCCATCGAGGCGATTGGCGTCAATTTCATCGACGTCTACTTTCGCGAGGGGCGATATCCCTCTGCGCTGCCGTTTACGCCCGGGCAGGAGGCTGCGGGAACAGTCGTCGCAGTAGGTGAGGGAGTGACGTCAGTCCAGCCCGGCGACCGGGTCGCATGGTGCTCGATCCCTGGCACCTATGCGGAGTTTACCGTCGCTCCGGCGGCGCGGCTGGTCGCTTTGCCGGATGGGGTTGCGGGGACGCAGGCAGCAGCAGCAATGTTGCAGGGAATGACGGCGCATTATCTATCCCATGCGACCTACGCGATCAAAGCTGGCGACCAGGTGCTGATTCACGCCGGCGCCGGTGGCACTGGTCTGCTGCTGACGCAGATGGCGAAGATGCTCGGAGCGCATGTCTTCACGACTGTCTCGACGGACGAGAAAGCTGAGCTGTCGCGAGCGGCAGGAGCGGACGAAGTCATTCTCTATTCCAAAGTCGACTTTGCCAGCGAAGTGAAGAGATTGGCCGGAGGGGCAACTTTGGCAGCGGTCTACGACAGTGTGGGAAAGTCCACATTCGAAGGATCCCTCCAGTGTCTTAAACCACAAGGAACGATGGTGCTGTTTGGCGGATCGAGCGGAGCTGTCCCTCCGTTCGACTTGATACGGCTCTCGCAGATGGGATCGCTTTACGTGACGCGCCCTACCCTGAAGGACTACATCGCTTCGCATGAGGATCTCGCGATGCGCGCCGCGGATGTCTTCCGCTGGCTGGGCGAGGGATCGCTGAAGCTAAGAATCGAGCACACCTACGCATTGAAGGATGCCGCCCAGGCGCATCGCGATCTGGAGTCCCGCAGGACGACCGGGAAAGTCGTGCTGACGCCATGAGCAAAGGACGACCTGTTTCAGTTTCAGGAACGAACGGAGTATGTGGAATGATTGAGCGGTTCAGGAAGAGCATCGTCGCAAAGCGCGGCTTCTCGCTGCTGGTTCTCATCGGTGCAATCAGTGCGACAACCGGGGCCGCGCATGCGGTGGTCGTGCGCGGTACGGTGACCGATCCGCTGGGAGCGGTGGTCATCGGAGCGCGGGTGCAGCTGGTGCAGGGGACGTCTGTGATCGCTTTCTCGCGCTCCCAGGTGGATGGCACGTTTGAGATCCGCAGCACGGCCAAAGGACGATTTCGCTTGTTGACCAGCGCGGCCACGTTCACTCCGGGCGTGAGCGACGACTTCTATGGCGGGGCTACGGATCTAGTGGCTCAGAACGTTGTTCTCGAGATCTCATCAGTGACGGAATCGGTGACTGTTACGGCGACAGGGATCCCGACGCCAATCCAGCAGACCAGCGCACCGGTATCGCTCATCTCGCTCGCGGATTTAGCGACGCGGATTGGCGTCGCCGACGAGCTCCGCCTGGCTCCGGGCGTGCAAGTGGTTCAGCAGGGGCAGACTGGTGGAGTCACATCACTGTTCGTGCGCGGGGGTAACTCAACCGCTAATAAGGTCCTGATCGACGGCATCACTGCCGAAGATGTCGGCGGGACATTCGACTTCGGCACGGTAGCGCAGACGGCGATTACTTCGATTGAGACCTATCGCGGACCGAACAGCGTGCTTTATGGATCGGATGCGGGAGCTTCGGTAGTCTCGTTTCGGACGCCGCATGGCGACTCGATTCGTCCGCTGCTGGTCTATACCGGCGACGGTGGAAATTTCCAGTCGTACCGCAACCAGGGCGAGGTCAGCGGACACATAACCGTATTGACTACTACGGCGCGTTCGGCCGCTTCGACACATCAAACGATCTGCCGCGCGATAAGTACCACTCAGCGACCACCGCGGCGAACCTCGGCTACAACCTGACTCCGTCGATCCAGGCGCGGTTCACGCTTCGGAGCGCGGTCTCCGCAACGGGCCTGCCAGGCGGACACGACTTCTTCGGCATCTCGAACGATGCCAAACAATCCGACCAGGATCTCTACTCGGGCCTGACGCTGGAGAGCCGGACGGCTAATGATCGGTGGCACAACCTTGCCCGCTACGGGATCACGCGAAAGCGGGAGCAGGAGCGGCAATACGACAACATCGGGACACCGGTGACGGCGTTTGGCTTCACGCAGTACTTCGGAGACGTCGTTACGATTCGCGGCGCCAACGGCTATACGGCTACGGGTCAGACATCGTTCTTCTCGCCGAACAGCGATTCCGCTTCAAACCGCGATGAGCTCTACTTCCAGTCGGATTATGCATTTCATCGCCGGTTCACTGGACTGTTTGGATTTCGTTACGAGGATGAGCGCGGCAGCTTTGTAAACCTCGACCCTACCTTTCCTGAAGACGAGAAGATCAAGCGGACAAACTACGAGTACACACTACAATTTCAGGGTGACGTGAAGAACCGATTCTTTTATTCGGCTGGCGGCGCGATCGAGAAGAACCACCTCTACGGCATTGCTGGAACGCCGCGCGTCGGGCTTGCGTACGTGCCGGTGCGGATCGCCAACCGCAGGTTTCGCGGTACGAAACTCCGCGCAAGTGCAGCAACGGGCGTGCAGGAGCCAACACTTGCGCTTGAGTATGCAAGCCTCTACACCGCCATCCTCAACAACCAGGACGACCCCGCGCTTTACGGTGTGACCCAGGCGACCGCGCAGCGTTCCCGCAGCTACGATCTTGGAGTGGACCAGAACATCCTGGGAGAGCGGCTCGTCTTCAAGGCAGGATACTTCCACAATGTCTTCGACCATCAACTCGAAGGCGTCGACTACAACGGTCTCTACAACTACTTCCACATCCCGGTCACACTCGCCAATTCCATCTTTGAGGCTTATACCAACTCGCTCGCCTTCCGAGCGCAAGGGGCCGAGACGGAGATCAACTGGCAGGCGATGAAGCACCTCTTCGTGCGCGGCGGATATACCTACCTTGACGCAGTGGTAAAGCAGTCGCTCGCCGCAGACGCAGCCGACGCGACGAACGGCATGCCGACGACGAACCCAAACCTGCCGGGAGTTGCAATCGGAGCGACATCGCCCCTGGTTGGAGCGAGGCCTTTCCGCCGGCCTCCGCACAGCGGCTTTTTTTCTGTGCAGTATACCGACAAGCACTTTGCGGCAGGGATCAAGGGGGCGCTCGCGAGCCGCAGCGACGATTCGACGTTTCTCAGCTTCTCGGACCTCAATGGCGGCAATACGCTGCTCTTGCCGAACCGTGATCTCGACTTTGGGTACGCGAAAATGGACGCGAATCTAAGCTTTGTGGCCTCGCATCACCTCACGGTCTATACGGAGCTCGACAACCTGCTGAGCCAGCAACATATCGGGCCGATCGGCTATCCGGCGCTGCCGTTCACGGTCCGGGGAGGCATCAAATATCGCTTTGGAGGGGAGTAATTCAGAGCCCGTAGCAGCAGCGCGGAGCGCAACTTAGATGAGTTGCCGGGTTTGTACCACTAGACCCATCTTCTGCACGTCTAATGGGCTGAAGGAAGGATGTAACCATGAAGTTGCCGATTTTACCTGTTGCTGCTGTTTTGCTTTTTTCAACTCACGGATTTGCCCAGGTTGAAGGACCGGTTAACACGCAAATGCTCGTCCAGGTCGACTCAAAGGCCGAGCAGATTCCCACTCTCGCAGACATCACATTGAAGGTGAACGGCAAGGAGGAGCCAGTTACAGCCTGGTCGCCCGTGCCCGCCAACGGTGTGCAGATCGCTGTCCTGATCGACGACGGCCTTCGTGAATCTGTCGGCCGCGAGCTGAACTCTCTGAAAAGCTTCGTAAACGGTCTGCCGCCAGGCGCACAGATCTTTGTCGGTTATATGCAGAACGGTACGGTGCGAACGGCACAGCCCTTTACGACAGACCACGCTGCCGCTGCGCAGAACTTCCGGCTGCCTTTGGGGGTTCCGGGCGAGAGTGCGAGTCCTTACTTCTGCCTCTCTGAATTTGTAAAACACTGGCCGGCAGATTCATCACGGCCAGCTGCACGTTTTGTGCTGATGATCACCAACGGCGTCGACCCTTACAACGGCAGCACAAGCATCCTGAACCAGGACAGTCCGTATGTAAGAGCGGCGATCACCGACGCACAGCGCGCCGGCGTTGCGGTCTCATCGGTCTACTATGGCGACGCGGGCATTCGAGGTGGTCGCGCGAACTTCAGCGGTCAGAGTTACCTGACGCAGACAGGGGATGAGACTGGTGGCAGGAGCTACTATGAGGGCGGCGGTAATCCTGTCTCACTGGCGCCCTACCTGGCTCAGTTTCAGCACGCAATCTCAGAGACCTACGTCGCTACCTTCAAAGTAAACGCATCTGGTAATAAGCTTGTGGAGGTGAAAGCCGGGACGAAGCTGCACGGTGTAAAGCTCCAGGCGGCGAAGATGGTGCGTCCGGGCAACGCTGAGACAGCCATGGCGGAATGATGAGTAGTGGGCCGCCGGGTGGGGCGGCCACTCCTGTTCGTTCGGTTGTGCACACTCCATTCAAACTCCCGCTGTAACATAAAGTTTGAAGTGAGAGGTGTATGAGCGAAGGTCGTTGGGTGCTGTTGATTGCAAGTGAAGTGGGTGGCACGGATTCGGTATCGGACCGGGCCATGGAGCGGCTGGTCGATGCGATCGGTGAAGAAGGCTACGAAGTTGTAAGAACGTCGACACCCGATGATGGTCTGTCGCTTGTAACCAGCGATCCATCGCACAGTGCGATCCTGCTGGACTGGGACCTCGAAGGCGAAGATCAGTTCGATGAACGCGCTGCGTTAATGATCCTGCGCGCAGTTCGTCGGCGTAATAAAAAGATACCGATCTTCCTGATTGCGGACCGCACGCTCGTGAGCGAGTTACCGCTGGAAGTGGTGCAGCAGGTGCACGAGTACATTCACCTGTTCGGTGACACGCCCGCGTTCATCGCGAACCGCGTGGACTTCGCCGTGGAACGGTATCACGCGCAGTTGCTCCCGCCCTACTTTCGAGAGTTGAAGAAGTACAACGACCAGGGTGCATACTCGTGGGACGCTCCGGGGCACATGGGTGGCGTGGCGTACTTGAAGCATCCAGTCGGTATGGAGTTTCACAAATTCTTCGGCGAAAACATCATGCGGTCGGACCTTGGAATCTCGACTGCGCCGCTGGGCTCGTGGTTGGATCACCTGGGCCCTCCGGGTGAGTCTGAGCGGAATGCCGCGAGGATCTTTGGTGCCGACTGGACCTTTTACGTTCTGGGTGGATCGTCTACTTCAAACCAGATCGTTGGACATGGCGTGATCGCGCAGGACGACATCGTCCTCGCGGACGCGAACTGCCACAAGTCGATCTGCCACTCGCTTACGGTGACGGGCGCGAGGCCGGTTTACTTTAAGCCGACGCGCAACGGTTATGGAATGATCGGGCTCGTACCAATCAAGCGCTTCAGTCCGGAAAATATCCAGGCGCTAATCACCAAAAGTCCTTTCAGCGCCGGTGCGCGATCGCAGGCTCCGACCTATGCGGTAGTAACGAACTCCACTTACGACGGACTTTGCTACGACGTGAACCGTGTGACAGAAGAGCTTTCAAAGAGCGTGCCGCGCCTTCACTTTGACGAGGCCTGGTACGCGTATGCGAAGTTCCACTCGATCTATCGCGGACGGTTTGCGATGGATGTTCCGGACGACATGCCGGACAGGCCCACGATCTTCTCCGTACAGTCCACGCACAAGATGCTGGCAGCCTTTTCGATGGCGTCCATGGTGCATGTCAAGCTAAGCCCAAGGGCTCCGCTGGACTATGACCAATTCAATGAGTCGTTCATGATGCATGGGACTACCTCACCGTTTTATCCGCTCATTGCATCCCTTGATGTAGCGGCCGCGATGATGGATGAACCTGCAGGGCCGACGTTGATGTCTGAGACATTGCAGGACGCGATCAGCTTCCGCAAGGCAATGTCTTCGATCGCGCACAGGTTGCGTGCGGCGGAGCAGGGATGGTTCTTCTCGCTGTACCAGCCGGAGTACATTACCGATCCGCTGGATGGGAAACGATACCTGATCGAAGAGGCCCCGGACGGTGCGCTGACCAACCGGTCGAGCTGCTGGACGCTCAAGCAGGGAGAGGACTGGCACGGCTTTCAGGACGAAGATATCGCGGACGACTACTGCATGCTGGATCCCGCAAAGGTAACGATCCTTACACCGGGCGTGAATGCGCAGGGAGTCGTGAGCGACTGGGGTGTTCCTGCGGCAATTTTGACTGAGTTTCTGGATGGCCGCCGAGTTGAGATCGCCCGTACCGGCGACTACACCGTGCTGGTCCTGTTCTCAGTTGGAACCAGTAAAGGCAAGTGGGGCGCGCTGCTCGAGAACCTCTTTGAGTTCAAGCGGCTTTACGATTCCGAGGCTTCGCTTGAAGAGGCGCTGCCGGAACTGGTATTGAAGTATCCGCAGCGGTATCGCAATGTCACCTTGAAGGATCTCTCTGACGAAATGCATTCTGTGATGCAGCAGTTGAACCTCTCCGGATTAGTGAATGCAGCTTGCGACGAAGACTTCGATCCAATCCTTACGCCTTCGCAGACTTACCAGAAGCTGCTGCGAAACGAGACGGAAAAGATTCGCTTTTCGGAGATGGCGGGCCGGATCGCCGCAGTGATGCTGGTGCCCTATCCGCCGGGTATTCCGATGAGTATGCCGGGTGAACGTCTCGGCGGCCCGGACAGTCCGGTCATCAAGCTGATCCTCGCGATGGAGGAGTTTGGCAAGCGGTTTCCGGGTTTTGAACGCGAGACGCATGGCATCGAGGTCGATGGCAACGGCGAGTACTGGATGCGTGCAGTCATCGAGGTGCCCAACGGCAAGAAGAACGGGAGAGGGAAGCACAAGCCGCCGAGTTCGGCGCCTCCGGTGAAGCGGAAGAAGAAGGTGCTGCCGGGCGATCTGCCTGATCCGGATCGACCAGTGCCGACTCCGCCGGAACGATAGACCGCAGTTGCAAGCATGGGAATGGGCATATCGGAGCCGGACTCCGAGGCGACATTCTGGCTTTCGAGGTGCAACTCTCCTCATCGTTACGCCATGTTGCGTTCATCCCGCTCCGTCTCCGGCACAGAATAACGCTGCTTTGGCAAACGTCCGCGTTTCCTCCACGACAACGAGCTTTGACCTCGAAGTCGTTCAGGGATTGCAGCCGATGCGGAAGCACGCTGAAGCGATGAAGGCGGGCGGTGGCCGTGTTTGCTTTACTTCAAGGGCGACAAGATTGAGTCGTGGAGTCCGAAGATGCTGATTGTGGGTTCGAGGGTGATCATGAGGGGTAGCGGGTTGGGGCGGCAAAGGTGATGGAGTTAATGAAATAGAAAAGCCCCGGATTTCTCCGGGGCCTTCTGTTTTGCCTCTTACGCCGAAAGGCGCGTCAGCCTGGATGGCAGATCCTTAGTACATGCCATCCATGCCGCCGCCGCCGTGGTTGTGTCCGCCGCCCGCAGCTTCCTTCTTCTCGGGAATCTCGGAGATCATGGCTTCGGTGGTGAGCATCAATCCAGCGATGGACGACGCGTTCTGCAGGGCAGTGCGCGTTACCTTCGTCGGGTCGATGACGCCGGCAGCAACCAGGTCCTCGTAGACATTGGTTCCGGCGTTGTAGCCGAAGTTGGTGTCCTTCGATTCGTGGATTTTGCCGATGACGACCGCGCCTTCTTCGCCAGCGTTGAGAACGATCATGCGAAGCGGCTCTTCGATCGCGCGACGGATGATGTTCGCACCAATCTTCTCGTCGCCTTCGAGGCTCTTGATGATTGCATCGACAGCAGGAGTGCAGCGAATCAACGCTACGCCGCCGCCGGGGACGATGCCTTCCTCAACTGCCGCGCGGGTTGCGTGCATGGCATCTTCGACGCGGGCCTTCTTCTCTTTCATCTCGGTCTCGGTAGCAGCACCGACCTTGATGACGGCGACTCCGCCAACCAGCTTTGCAAGACGCTCCTGGAGCTTCTCGCGATCGTAGTCAGAGGTGGTCTTCTCGACTTGAGCGCGAATTTCCTTTACGCGGCCTGCGATGTCCTCATCCGCTCCGCCGCCGTCGACGATTGTGGTGTTGTCCTTGTCGATGGTGACGCGCTTTGCGGTGCCGAGATCTTCGATCTTGACGCCCTCAAGCTTGATGCCGAGGTCTTCCGTGATGGCCTTGCCGCCGGTGAGGATGGCAATGTCCTGCAGCATTGCCTTGCGGCGATCGCCGAAGCCGGGAGCCTTGACGGCAGCGACATTCAACGTTCCGCGCAGCTTGTTGACGACCAGGGTCGCAAGCGCTTCGCCGTCTACATCCTCAGCAATGATGACGAGGGGCTTGGCAGTGCGGGCGATCTGTTCGAGCAGGGGAAGCAGGTCCTTCATCGAGGAGATCTTCTTCTCGTAGATGAGGATGTAAGGGTTTTCTAAAGCTGCCTCCATCCGTTCCGCATCCGTCACGAAGTAGGGCGAGAGATAGCCGCGGTCGAACTGCATGCCTTCGACGACATCGAGCTGTGTCTCCATGGTGCGCGACTCTTCGACGGTAATGACGCCGTCCTTGCCAACCTTCTTCATCGCTTCCGCGATGATGGTGCCGATCTGCGAGTCAGAGTTTGCGGAGATGGTGCCGACCTGAGCAATCATCTCGCCGGTAACAGGCTTTGAGAACTCCGAGAGCGCGCCGCCGATGACGGTGCCGTTCTCATCGCGCTTGCCGATGATGGCCTCGACAGCCTTATCGATGCCGCGCTTCAGCGCCATCGGGTTTGCGCCGGCAGCAACAGTCTTCACGCCTTCGCGATAGATCGCCTGGGCGAGAACCGTTGCGGTCGTGGTGCCGTCGCCGGCTACGTCCGAGGTCTTCGAAGCGACTTCGCGAACCATCTGTGCGCCCATGTTCTCAAGCGCGTTGCCGAGCTCGATTTCCTTGGCAACGGTGACGCCGTCCTTGGTGATGGTGGGCGAACCGAACTTCTTCTCAATAACGACATTGCGGCCCTTGGGGCCGAGAGTCACCTTGACTGCGTCAGCCAGAATGTTGACGCCGCGCAGGATCGCCTGGCGGGAATCTTCTCCGTGCAGAATTTGCTTTGCCATGATTCGTTACTCCTAAATTTATTGTTGCTGCCGTCGTTTAAGGTTTTGCGCCCGAGAGGGCGCGTCCGCCGCACGCAGTGCTTACTTTTTGAGGATGCCGAGGACTTCTTCTTCGCGCATGATGAGGAACTCTTCGCCGTCGAGCTTGATCTCGGTGCCGGAGTACTTGCCGAACAGGATGCTGTCGCCAGCCTTCACATCGAGCGGGAAGGTCTTGCCTTCATCATTTGACTTGCCCTTGCCGACCGAGATGACCTGGCCTTCCTGGGGCTTTTCTTTTGCGGAATCGGGGATGATGATGCCGCCGCGGATGCTTTCGCCTTCTTCGACGCGCTTTACCAGGATGCGATCATGAAGCGGTGTGAACGATGCTGTTGCCATTACGCGTATCTCCTTCATTCTTTTGCGCAAGAGATCGGCACGGTGGCGAATCTCCCGCGAGTTTCTAAGGCTTTGGGAACGACTCCCGTGGTGCCGGAAGATCGCAGTTCTGACTTGAGGAGGACTGCTGGCCGCTAGCAGCGTTAGCAGTCTACCCCTTCGACTGCTAACGATAGGGCATGAGCGTTAGCTGTGTCAACAGGACTCTGTGAAATATGAGTGAAAGGCGCGCAGATCGATTTCATGCATGCCGGCTCTGTGTGGCATACAACACCGGGGACGCTAGGTACATCCCAGTTGACAAGGAAGAAGCGAAGAAAAGGCGCAAGGGAGAATGCGGATGGCGGCAGCAGATATTGAACGAGAGAACATTGGGGCGGAAGATGAGCTTGCAAAGGCGCGGGAACGCGCGGACAAGGCAGAGGCCGAACTTGCGGCGTTGAAGGGCACTACGGGCAACGATACGGATACGGGAGACGCGGATGAGGCGGAGACCGAAATGACGGAGAGTGGCGGCGAGGAAGAGCTTCGCAAGGACTCCATGATGGCCCACCTGCTCGACTCGCTTGAAGCGGGCAAGGACATTGGTCACTATGGAAGGCTGACATTCGCGATGGTGGCGCGGCACTTCCTGTCTCACGATGAAGTGCTGGCTTGGCTGACCAAGGATTCTGACTTCGATGAAGAGAAGGCGGAGGCAATGCTGGGGCAGGTCGAGGCGAGCGGCTACAACCCGCCCAAGCGCGATCGAATACTCGAATGGCAGAAGGAGCAGGAGTTTCCGATCATGCCGGATGCAAGCGACCCCGACTGCGGAAATCTCTATCGCACGCTGAAGTTTCCGGATGCCGTATACAAGCACATCGAGGAGTATCGCGAGCAGAAGCAGCATAGCGCTTGATTGCCCGGATGTTCCGCTGAAAGGGGCGGGGCGGAGTAGAATTGCACCTATGCTGTTGCGTAGACCTCTGCTGCTTTCCGCCCTTCTTTGCTCGAGCCTTGCGCCGCTTTCGCTTCACGCCGACGCACAGGATCATCAGCGTGGAAGAAAGTACAAGCCACCACCGGACACCTCGCACATCGAGGTTGAGGTGCTTCGTGCGTCGAACGGAAAACCGATCTCGAACGCTGCTGTAATCTTCAATCCGGAGAAGGACGGCAAGGACGAGGGCAACCTAGAAGTGAAGACCGGGCCAGACGGCAAAACTTCGATAGACGTCATCCCAACCGGCAGCAAAGTGCGTGTGCAGGTGATCGCGGATGGGTTCGCGACGTTCGCGGACGACTACATGATTGAAGCCGACAAGAAAGAGATCAGCATCAAGATGGTGCGCCCGCGCGCGCAGATCTCAACGTATCAGGACAATACCGGAAAGGCATCCGAACGGAAGCCTGGTGTGCAGGAGCCGATTCGGCCTAAACCTGCCACTGCTCCGACAACCACTCCGGTGCCGGATTTAGACGGTGCGCCGCCGCCCGCCAAGCCGAACAACTAAAGTTTGTTCTGGCGCGGCTTCAGCCGTGCCACACAGCCAATATCCCGCGGCGGTTTAGTGCTGGGGTGAGCTTCAGGAATCAGACACATGGACAGATTGTTGGCGGGAAAGACTGTGCTCGTGACAGGCGCTGCAAAACGTATCGGCCGCGAGCTCGCGCTGACCTTTGCGCGCGCCGGTGCGAACGTTGCGATTACCTTCAGTTCTTCACAGAACGACGCCGAAGAGACGGTGCGTGACCTGGCGGCGCTCGATGTGGAGGCCATGGCTGTCCGGTGCGAGATCCGCGATCCGGCCGATGTAAAGCAGACGGTCGGGGCGGTCGTCGAGGAGTTTGGCAGGCTGGATCTGCTGGTAAACAACGCCGGAACGTTCGAGTCACTCGATCTGGAGGACATCTCTGTTGAAGCGTGGGACAGGATGTTTGAGACGAATACGCGTGGGCCATTCCTGATGGCCCAGGCGGCGTACCCGCAGTTGAAGGCGGCGAAGGGACGGATCATCAACATTGGGTCGCTCGGCGGGATACATCCCTGGGCGACGCACGCGCATTACTGCACTTCAAAGGCGGCGCTGCACATGCTCTCGCGGACGATGGCCAAGGCGTGGGCGCCGGAGATCAGCGTGAACTGCGTGGCGCCCGGAATGATCGTGCAGGGCGAGGTTGGCGCGGGGTACGAGGAGTTCGCACGCAAGACTCCTATGAAGCGGAATGGGACGGCGGAGGATGTGGCAGTGGCGGCGCTGTTCTTCGCTACCGGGCCGCACTTCATTACAGGACAGCTGCTGGCGGTCGACGGCGGCTTAGGGCTGTAGCGAGAGCATGGACGCGTGTTTCTCTCATCATTCCCGTAGAAATCTGCTTTTCGCATTCCGCAAATAAAGCCACTGTGAGATCACAGCTATCAAGCCCCTTCAGTTCCGTCTTGAGCTAAGATCGGCCTATGTCTGACATAGATCTCGCCTACCTTGCTGCCCCCGATGTCTTAGCGCGTGCCCGTAAGATCAAACTGTTCCTGATGGACGTGGATGGCACACTGACGGATGGTGGCGTCTGTCTCATTTCAGCGACGTCTGCCGATACTTCCGGCGAGGCTGTCGTTACGGAGATGAAAGTCTTCAATGCGCAGGATGGACAAGGTCTGTCTCTCGCGCACACTATGGGGATCCAGACAGGATTTATTACAGGTAGAAAGTCTCCGGCTGTCGCACAGCGCGCAAAGGAGCTGCACGTAACGTTCGTCTATCTCGGGCAGGCGACCAAGACCGATGCCTTCGAGGAAGCTATGAAGAAGGCCGGGGTGACCGAGGAAGAGGTCGCGTACATGGGCGACGATCTGCCGGACATTCCTCTGGCGAAGAGAGCCGGGCTTGCAGTCTGCGTTGCCGACGGCGTGTCCGAGCTAAAGGCAGTATGCCACTTTGTCACTCGCAAAGTGGCTGGGCGTGGAACGGCACGTGAGGTGGTGGAACTGATCCTCAAGGCGCAGGGGCGCTGGGAGGAAGCTGTACCGCTGGCGCTGGCTTAATGTCTGTTTGAGAAGATCTCGTGGAAGCAAAGCGTAAACCCTTTGCGAGGTTCAGCGTTTTAGTGGATCGCCTTCAAAGTGTATTTATGCACAGGTTCCGTTGCCTAAGTGAAGGCTTTCGGGATTCTTATAACTGAATGTTCCCGTCGCAATCGCTAAACCCGTCGCACTTGCCGTCACCCTGTAATCCCCAGGTTTTACTCTCAACTCGAAGCGTCCGTCGGAATCACTTCGCGTCGAAAAACTATCCGCCGAGCCGGAAGCAATAATCATTACCCTGGATATTCCTGTCGTCCATGAATCAGTGCTGACGCGACCACTGACGAGTGGTTTCGCCTCTGAGCTTTCCATATCAACAACCTGGCTGATTGTCTTAGAGGACTTGCTCAGAAAATCGGAGTTGCTGCAGGACTCCACGATGTACCAGTCGGGCAACGTCAGGAATTTACTCCTGCATCATCTACCAACCCGCCATCTTCCGGATGTATCCTAGTCCGGCAAAGGAGATCGTGCATGCGGAGAAGAGATTTTCTCAGCCGGTCGGCTCGTGGTCTGGGAGCAGCCATCCTGAGCCGTTCCATTGGCGTAAGCGCGGCACTGCTGGAGCCTGAGCCGCTATCAACAAAGTTCAAAGCGAGCGATGAGGTTGTGCTTGGGCGCACCGGCATCCGGACAAGCCGGCTGGCGATGGGTACAGGCACCGTCGGGTACGGCGGGCGGTCGAACCAGACGCAGCTTGGGACGGCTCCGTTGACGAGGCTACTGCTCGATGGCTATCACGACAATGGACTGCGGTTCTTCGATTCGGCGGATTCGTATGGGAGCCACCCTTACGTGGCAGCCGCGATCAAGCAGCTTCCACGCGATAGGGTGACGGTGCTGACCAAGACAGACACACGCGATCCGGCAGGTGTGCGGGACGATCTTGACCGCTTCCGGCGTGAGCTGGGCGTCGACTACATCGATGTCGTTTTAATTCACTGCGTGACCGAGGCGGATTGGACAACGCGGTATCGCGGCGTGATGGATGTGCTCTCGGAAGCAAAGCAGAAGGGTATTATCCGGGCGCATGGCGTGTCGTGCCACAGCTTTTCGGCGTTGAAGGCTGCGGCCGCTTCGCCATGGGTCGAGGTCGACCTGGTGAGGCTGAATCCGATTGGGTCGCACATGGACGCCAAACCCGAGGCGGTGATTCCGGTGATCAAGCAGATGCGGGAGCAGGGAAAGGGAATTGTGGGCATGAAGATTCTGGGGCAGGGAGATTTGCGGGACAAGCCGGCTGAAGCGATCCGGTATGCGCTCGGGACGGGCGTGCTGGATGCGTTTACGATCGGGGCGGAATCGGGGCGCGAGCAGAGGGATCTGACCCGGCATATCGCAGCAGCATGAGTACTACTTATCCCAAAGCCTGCTCCACCAGCTTGATTTGGTGTCCATGTCTTCATAGAGACGAAGAGGCTCTTCCTGCTGCGGCAGGGGCGTTCCGTTGAAGACGGCGGTGGGGTTGATGGTGCAGATGAGGTCGGCGTAAGACTGCCCGTACTTTTTGGCGACGATGCTGTGAGCCTCGCGCATACGGGGCGGACGGCTGCGCATGCTGTGGGCATCGGTCGCGAGGAAGTTTACCCAGCGGTTTTCGAGGAATTTGTGGGCTAGCTGCTCAGCGCGTTTGCCCCACTTCCCGAGGATCGAGTCCGCCGTGATTTGCACGAGAAGGCCGCCGCGTAACCATGCGACCATGCGGCTGTAGTCGGCCTGGAGCGTCTGGTTGCGTTCGGGATGAGTGAGGATCGGCGTAGATTTCGCTAGCTGGAGTTCGTAGTAGGTCTCGGTCAGGCCGGTGGGGAGGCTGAAGTCGGGGAGTTCGACGAGCAGGTAGCCGAGGCCGTTGATGCTGTAGCGAGCGGGATCTTTGAGGGCGGACTGGATGTTGTCGTAGGAGAGGTGAAAGTCGCAACCCAGGCCGAGCGTGAGCGGGATGTTGGCGGCCGCGATTTGCTCGCGGAGGAGAGCGAGCTTTTGCTGGTTCACTTCGGGATTAAATTCATAGGTGCCGTTGGCGTGAGGAGTGCAGACGACGTGGGTGATGCCCTCCTCGGCGGCCATACGGGCCATTCCAACCGAGGTTTCGAGATCGCGTGAGCCGTCATCAAGACCGAAAAGCAGGTGGTGGTGAATGTCTACCATGCGTGTTAAGGGTAGCACTGTGGCGAGCGCACCAATGACGATCGTCACCAGGTGCGATTTCGAATTTGCTTTCGCTCAGAAAGACGGCCGATCATCTAGACCGCTGAGGCCAGCGATTCGGCCATGGCTTTGAAGAGCAGCAGACCATCGGCTGAAGCGAGCAGTGACTCGCTGGAGCGATCGGGGTGGGGCATCATGCCAAGGACGTTTTTGCCTTCGCTGAGAATGCCGGCGATGCTTTCGAGCGAGCCGTTGGGATTGGCCTGGGGTGTGATCTCGCCGGATGGAGTGGAGTACCGGAAGGCGATGCGTTCTTGTGTCTTGAGGGTTGCGAGGGTGGAAGCGTCGCAGAAATAATTGCCCTCCATGTGGCCGATCGGCATCTTGAGGACCTGCCCCTTGCTCAGGCCGTGGGTGAAGGGCGAGGAAGTGGTCTCAGTGAAAAGATTGATCTGCTTGCAGATGTAGTGCTGGTGGGCGTTGCGCATGAGCGCTCCGGGAAGCAGGCCAGCTTCGCAGAGGATCTGGAAGCCGTTGCAGATGCCAAGGACGAGGCCGCCCTGGTCTGCGAACTTCTTGACCGACTGCATGACGGGGGCGAACCTGGCAATGGCACCGGTGCGGAGATAGTCACCATAGGCGAAGCCCCCCGGAACAAGGATCGCGTCGCAGCCTTCCAAATCTTCGGAGGCATGCCAGAGGAAGGTGACTGGCTGGCCGACGTGCTTGTCGAGGACGTTGTAGGTGTCGTGGTCGCAGTTGGACCCGGGAAAGACGAGGACGCCGAATTTCATAAGGTCAGGATATCAGGGGAGCCGGGCGGGTTGGTCTCCGGAGGGACGGCAGTGATGCCGTTGAAGCGAGCGGACTCTGCAACGTTGAAGATAATGGGGGAGGCGACAGTCGTGGAGATGTGAGGTCAGAGTGAACCGCAGATTCCTAGTCTTAGGCCCCTCGCGATGGAGCCGCGAGGGGGGTGCGCTCAGACCGACACTGTTTGCAAAGTGAGGCTGCCACTTCTTTCATTCAGTGAGCTACACCGGCACGTAGATGCAGTAGCCGCGGGGAGGGGCAGGGAACTCGGCGTTACCGTCTGCGTCCGTGGTACGTTCGTCGGGATGTGCTCCATCGTGGCCGTCCCAGGCGATGGGAGCGAACTTCTGATTCGCCCATTTGGTCTTTACCGAGGTGCCGGACCATTTGTCGCCGAGGTTGTTGAGCACATAGATGAGGCCGGGTTGGTCGGTAGAGTCGTCCTTGAAGCCGATTCGCTGCATGATGTAGAGATCGGGGTCAGCGTGGAGGATCTGCGAGTCGCCGCCGGCGTACTTATAGTGGGCCTGGATGAGTGCGTCGATGCCATTGGGCGTGAGCGGGCGAGCAAGGCCGTTGTTGTAGTAGTCGAACCAGAAAATGCTCGGGTAGCCTTCATGCACCATGATGAACGAGTACGCGAGCAGCTTGTCATTGACGATCATGTCCGCGCCCATATCGTGGTTGTCGACAAAGGTGGCGGCGTGAGCGGGGCGCTTCATCAGGATGTTTGCGCCGTAGGTGAGATTGCGGAGATCGTAGTTGGGCTCGTCACATACCTTCTTCAACTGATAGCGAAGAGGGAAGTCGAAGGCTGAGATCTGGTTGTCGGTGTAGCTGTTGACTTTTGCGAGCCACTCGTCGATGTCCTGGTCGCCTGACCAGTATTCACCTACTACCCACGGCGCGAACTCCTTGCCGTCCTTCACGTATTTGTACTTGGCGATGATGCCTATGATCCACGCGCCGAAACCTTTCACGAAGTCGAAGCGAAAGCCATCGAAGCCGAGATCTTCGATGAGCATGCGGGCGTAGTCGAACATGGCGGTGTAGACAACCGGGTTGCGATGGCAGAGGTGCGGAAAGCCGGCGAAGTTCTCACCTTCCATCATCACCTGCTCGTAACGGCTGGGATGAAAGCAGTTCCAGTCGCGAGGAAAGCGGCCGCTCTTAGGATTGAACTTGGTCCAGCGAGTTTCGCCGTCAAGCTCGTTTATCTCCTGCTCATCGGCGCCGGAGTTGTGGTTGATGACCATGTCGGCGTAGAGGCCGATGCCGTTGTCGTGACACTTGGCGATCAGGGTCTTCAGCTCTTTCGAATTGCCGTACCAGGTCTTAATGCCGCCCTTCTGATCGTGATCGCCAAGATCGAAGTAGTCATAGGGGTCGTAACCCATGGAGGTGTTGCTCGCCGCCTTCGAGACGGGCGGAAGCCAGAGAGCATTTATGCCGGCCTTACTGAGGTCTTCGACCTTTGAGGCGACATGATTCCACCAGTTATGCTCCTGCTCATCAATCTTCGGGCAATCCCAGAAGAAGGCCTGCATCATTACTGCCATGGGTGATCTCTTTTCGGTGGACTGTAACTTAGGATGCCAAGCCGACAGTGCGAGTTGGTACAACCTGCACGTATCCCACTGATGCGAGGAAGCCGCATGGAGGGGCACCCGAGAATTCTCAGCGATCGCGCCGAAAAGAGGTCACTTTAGTGACAAGGAAAGAGGAGTAACAGGTGGTTCGGTCAGGCGCCGAGCTTGTAGCGCGTTTCGGCGAGGCGGAACAGTGGGCGCCAGACGAGGCGATTCGTGGTGACCACCATGAGGGCCATGAAGATTGTGGCGACAAGAAGCACCGGGAACTGGCCGCGGTTTGTGGCTTCGCTGATGATGGCGCCGAGACCGCGGGTTTGCAGTATCTGACCCTTAATGGGGAAGTACTCGGCGATGATGCTGGCGTTCCAGGCTCCGCCGGAAGCGGTGACAAGGCCGGTGATGAGGAAGGGAAAGATGCCGGGAAGGATGACGGTCTTCCAGCGCTGCACGGTGCTGAAGTGGAAGAGCGTGGCGACCTCTTTCAGGTCGGAGGGTATGGCGATGGCCCCTGCAATGACGTTGAAGAGGATGTACCACTGGGTGCCTAGAAGCATGAGCGCGATGGAGCCGACGCCCATGCCTCCGCCTATCTGAACAAGCGCCAACAGAAGGATGGGGAAGAGGGCGGTTGCAGGGACGGATGCGGCGATCTGCGCGAGCGGCTGCGCGATACGGGCAAGACGTGGGTTTGAGCCGATGGCTACGCCGACGGGAATCGTCCATGCGGAGGCTAGGAGCAGTGCAAGGTTTACGCGAAGGAAGGTGATGATTGCGCCGAGGAGAATTTGGAGGTATTCGCGGCCGGGTAGAGGGCGAAGGAGTGCAACGGCTTGATAGGCAGCATAGGCGACCGCGGCGGCAATCAATATGAGCAAGAGCAGCGGAAGGCCGAAGGTGCGCAGCCGGGATCTTCGGCGCGGGTTGATGGCTGCTACTTCGAGCCTTTGTAGTTTGTGAACGCGATGGACGGCGAGGCGACTGTAGATGCCTTCTGTAAGCGGCGTAACGGTGTGACTGCTCAGGGCGGCAAGGGCTCCGGAGTGCGTGATGAGGTGCAGGATGGGCGAGTTGACGCGCTTGTTGCTCTCGACCTGCTCGAACTTGAACTTGTCTGACCAGGCGATGAGAGGCCGCCAGAGGAGCTGGTCGGTGGCGACAATGATCGCGACCATGGTGAAGAGGCCGTAGAGGATGGCGGCGCCGTTGCCTTTGTCGGCAGCGGTCTGGAGATAGGAACCGAGGCCGGGAAGTCGGAAGTCGCGGGAGCCGAGATGGAACATCTCGCAGGCCATGAGGAAGAACCAGGCTCCTGCGACAGACATGATGGAGTTCCAAATGAGGCCGATGGTGGCGGAGGGCAGTTCGAGTTGGAAGAGGCGCTGCAGACGCGAGAAGCCGTAGATGTCGGTGGCCTCCGTCAACTCTCGCGGCAGCGCCTTCAAAGACGAGTAGAAGCTAAAGGCCATGTTCCAGACTGAGCCGGTAAAGATGAGGATAATAGCGCCCATCTCCACGCCCAACTGGCGGGTGGGGAAGAGCGCAATCATGGCGAGCATGACGGGCGGAAGGAAGCTGAGGACCGGGATCGACTGGAGGATGTCAAGGACTGCGATCATGACCTTCTCGGCACGCTCGTTGTAGGCGGCGATGTAACCATAGGTGATTGCGAAGGAGAGGCTGAGAAGGTAGGCGAGGCCGATGCGGACGACGGAGTAAAAGGCGTAGAGAGGAAGCGAACGCGGGCTGAGAGAGACGACCATCTCAGGTTCGGGACGGCCGGCCCAGAACATCGCGATACGAATGATGGCGTAGAAGATGGCGAGACCGATAACGGCGACAGCGAGATCGATGAAGAACGGCCAGCCGCGTTCGAGGACCTGGGTGCGGGCGAGTGTCTCTCGTGGCTGAAGACGGCTCAAGCTATCTTTGATCCGGTCCGAAATGCCGTCGCCCAGATCGATCATGCGTCGATCTCCGCGGCCTCTTCAGTGTCGGCTTCGTGGTGAAGTTTTTCTGGCTGGATGAAGCGGCGGCGCGAGGCGTCGAAGTCGAAGAGTTCGGCGTAGCGGCCCCAGTTTATGGCGGTCTCAAGCTGGCGGATGGTCTCGTCATCGCTGAACTGCTCGTCGAGCACGTCGTGGAAAAACTCTTCCGGTACGCTGCGGTCGCTCTTGGCTTCAATGGCGCGAACGATCTGACGGAGGAGAAGAACATTCTCGACGGCGGCGATGCGGAAGAGCTCCTTCTGACGAAGGATCTCTGAGTTCGCGTACTCGGCACCAGTCTCAGTGATGGCGGCATCGCCTTCGTTAACTTTGAGGAAGCCTAAAAGCTGGGCGGCGTCGACGATGGGGAGGAGGTCGTCGATCTCGAAGGCGAGGTCGTCGGCCAAGCGGTAGATGTCGTCCTTACCATTGTGATCTATCAGAATTTCGAGCAGGCCTGCGATGCCGCCGGGACGGGCATGCGGGAGCATCTGGTAGTGCATCTGGCGCTGGTCGCGGACCGCACGACCGTCGCCGGTCTGGGGCAGGGCGGGCGGCTTGGCATCGGGCTGGGTAAGGACTTTGTAGATGTAATCGACGAGTTGGGTGAAGGCGGTGGCTTTGCGATCACGCGGATGAATGAGGGAGACCTTGAAGTCGGTGCGAATGTGCCCGGGATTGCGGCCGAGTACGATGATACGGTCGGCGAGCAGAACGGCTTCTTCGATGTTGTGGGTGACGATGAAGATCGCCTGGGTGGGTATCGTCTTCTTCTGCCAGAGCTCGAGAAGTTCAGAGCGGAGGTTCTCAGCCGTTAAGACGTCAAGGGCGGAGAAGGGCTCGTCCATGAAGAGGACTTCCGGCTCGACGACGAGGGCGCGGGCGAAGCCGACGCGCTGGCGCATACCGCCGGAGAGTTCCTTTGGGTATGCCGCCTGGAAGCCGTCGAGGCCGACGGTGTCGAGGATGCGGGTGGCGCGTTTGCGACGCTCGGCTGCATCCATGCCGCGCGCTTTCAACGGGGCTTCGACGTTCTCGAAGACGGTGAGCCACGGAAAAAGGGCGAAGCTCTGGAAGACTATGGAGACGTTGACGTTGGCTGTGCCGATTGGCTTTCCATGCCAGTAGACCTGCCCGGCGGAGGGCTCGGAAAGGCCGGTGAGCATCCGCATGAGGGTCGACTTACCGGAGCCTGAAGGACCGAGCAGCGCTACGATCTCGCCCGGCACGATCGAAAGGTCGGTCGGTGAAATGACCTGGATCCTGTTCTCACTGGGCTGGGCATAGTACTTCTCTACACGTTCTGCGCGTATGATCGCTTCTGGCATAAGCTCATTAAATGAAATTTGAGTACGTCCACCCTAAAAGTTGCGGTTGAAACCTTGAGACGTATTGTTGTCAGCGTATCATTGCAAGTGTGGCGGCTTGATGAACGTTTTTATGTGCCTTGGCAAACATAATGGAATCAACGCGCAAAGCGGTTCGAACGACTTTTCCAACTCTTTCAAGGAAATTACAGCATGTCTGAAGCAACTACTACTCCTGCGCCGAAATCGAAGGTCCTCGTAGCCGACGACGAGCAGGTGATCGCCAATACCCTTGCTATTATTCTCAACCAGGCCGGCTTCGAAGCGCGGGCGGTGTACAGCGGTGAAAAGGCGATCGAGGCGCTCGAGAGCTTCCAACCCGATATGCTGATCAGCGACGTGATAATGACCGGAATGACCGGCATCGAAGCAGCAATCGTCACACGCGAGAAGATGCCCAAATGTAAAATCCTGTTGTTTTCGGGTCAGGCGGCGACGGCGGATCTCCTGGAGAAGGCAAGATCCGAGGGGCACGAGTTCGAGATCCTTGCGAAGCCAGTCCACCCGACAGACCTTCTTGCCAAACTTAGAAGCTGAGTTTTACTTATCCGAGGAAATGGGGGAGTCCGCGAGGTCCCCTTCTGCACATCTGCTAGAGTGATCTGCGTCGCTGCTTGATCCTGATCGCCGGCACACCAGCGTAGATCGTCCACGCATCAAGATCGCGGCTTGCAACCGAAGCGAGGCCGAGTACCGCGCCGTCTCCAATGTTTACGCCAGGAGAGACGGAGGCGCGGGCGCAGATCCACGCATAAGAGCCGATGTGCATGGCGAAGGCCAGCAGCGGGAAGGCGGGATCGTCATAGTCGTGGGTTGCGCCGCAGATGTAGGCGCCTTGCGAGAGGATGGCGTGGTCTCCAAAGGTGATCGGGGCGGGGTTGTAGATCTCGGCGTGGTCGGCTGCGGTCACCTGCTCCGCACAGACCAGGTTCCAGGGAGCCCAGACCTTCGAGGCGGGATAGAAGTGGCAGTCAGGACCCATCTTCGCTCCATGAAGACGAAGCAGCAGGGCCCGCCAGGAATGGAATGGCCGCGGGGACGGCCGGTACAGGAAAAGCCAGACGAGATTCCATGAGACGCGGCGAAGGCGATTAGTGAGCGAGAAGGCCGGGCGTAGATATGGATCGCTCGCCGTTTCAGGGGAGATGTGTTCGGCCGCGTTGTAGAGCATCTTTCTGGACATCAGATTACTTCCGTCGAAGAGTTCAGTCGGTTACGGATGCGGTCGTGGTCTGGCCGCCGAGGTCTGGCCGATTCGCATCTTGCAGCAATAATCCGATATCGCGCGCGTGCGTTCGCATATCGTAACTCCGTTCGAAGAGATCGCGCGCTCGGAGTTCTGTAGCCCGACGCTGCTCCGGCGACAAGGCAATCCAGGAAGAGACGAGCCGGAAAGTGCCTTCCGCCGTGTCGGAGTCCTTCAGGCCAGCACCTGCGGCGACGATGTCCGGAGCGATATTGACCTTGTCGGAGAGCAGTACGGCCTTGCCGCAGGCCATGGCTTCGGTGACTGCGATGCCGAAGTTTTCCTGGTGGGAGGGCAGGATAAAGACGTCAGAGCACAAAAATGCGCCCCACTTTACATCCCCCGTGATCATGCCTGTCCAATGCACGCGGGAGGCGAGACCTGCGGCGACAACAGAGGATTGCAGCTCTTCTCGCCACTTCTTTTCATCCGGCCCGGAGAGGACGAGATGGAGTTCCGGATCGAGCGTGGCCGATTTGAGGAACGCGTCGATCAGCAGGTCGCAGCCCTTCTTACGGTCGATGCGCCCGAGAAAAAGCAGGTAGCGGCGGCCCTGAAGCTGGGGGAAACGGCTCAGGAATGCGATGCGACGGTCGCTCTCTTTGCCTTCCGGGATGCTTGCGCCGAGTGAGACGATGTGGCCCGTCCAGCTTTGCAGCGAGAAGCTCTGCCGGGCGAGCCTCTCCTCTTCGGCGCAGGTGAAGAGGACGCGGTGGGCATCCCGCATTACCCGGTATTCAACGGCTAGCCAGTAAAGCCATTTCTTCAAGTGCTTCAAGGGGAATGTTCGCTTGAAGTAGGGGTCAAGCATGCCGTGAACGAAGACCATATAGGGCTTCCTGCCGTGGAAGACCTTTCTGGTGGCGACACCGCAATACTGCCAGAGGCCATGAACGACGGCACCGTCGAAACGGTCGCGATTAGCGGTGAGCCAAGGCACAAGTTTGGAGTTGTAGCCGTACTTTGTATGCACCGGACCAAGGGCCGTAATGCGGAACTCGAGGTTCCGCAGGAAGGCTGCGGCTGGGTCATCCAGCGTGACCACTTCGTTTACGGTGTTCTGCGCACGAAACTTGTTCAGTGCTGCCACCGCGACGGCCGGGCCGCCCGACTCCGGGTTGAGCGTTCCTATTATGTGCAGGATGCGCATTGCTGAAGGCTACCATCCGTGACGTATGGGACGTTGAAGGATCAGGGACAAGCAGGGGCGGGAGCTTGCGCTGTGACGGCGAAGACCGCCGTTCGCAGGGCAAGAACGTCCGCTTCAAAGTCCCAGAGTTGAATTCGGTCGTGAGCGGCCTGTCCCATCCGTTCGGCTGCTCCAGGGATCGCAAGAACGCTGCGCAGCGCTTCGGTAAGCGCGGAGACATCGCCTGGCGGGAAGACACGGCCTTCCACGCCATCCGTGATGAGGTCAGGCTGGCAGCCGACATCACTGGTCAAGATGACTGGACGAGCGGCATTCATGATCTCGTTGACGATGAGCCCCCAGGGTTCGTGCCGGGAGGGAAGCACGAAGACGGTGGCAAGGTCGAAAAATCGGGGCAGCTCGGATTGATTGCGAAAGCCGCAGAAACGGATGCTGTCACGCCAAACTTCCGCAGCGGCGCGGGCTTCGAGCGCGGAGCGTTCCTCGCCGTCACCGACGATCAGGAGATAAGGGATCGGCTCTGCTTTTGGCGAGTAGACGAGTTGCGCATATGCGTCCAGCAGATCGATGCAGCGTTTGCGCTCCTGAAGCTTAGAGGCGAAGAGGATCACGGGGCGCGAGGGCTCGAGGTGCAGTTCCGCCTGCAGAGCAGCACGGCCGCTGGCAGCTTCAAGGCTGCGATTGCGGAAGTACATGTTATCGACCGCATAGGGCATCGTCCAGGCAGGGAAGTCTTCGCCGAGGTAGTGCTTCCAGTACTTGGAATTCAAGGTTCCGATGGGCAGCACGCCATCTACAAGCTGGCGGAGAACACGGAAGAAGAGCTTCTTGGCGAAGAGTTTCATGCGATTGCGAGGACGGTCTACAAGCGTCGACTCGGCGCGCAGGAGCACGGGTATGCCGAGGGCCTTTGCTGCCAGGATGCCATGGAGAGCGTTCACGCTGGCGTATCCATGGATCCAGAGAACGTCGAAGGCCGCAGTTCCGGATCCGCCGCATAACCGGCTCAAGATGCCGCGGCTGATCGGAGCGGTGGGGCTTACCGTCGCGTTGTCGCGAATGACGGGCAGGAACTCGTGCTTGTATCCCTCAACGAGGGGAGTGTCCCACTTCACGTTGACACCGCCGAAACCCTTGTCCGAGTAGCCTCGAAGGGAGAAGTCGGAGCCGAAAAAGACGGTTAGATCGATGTCTGGCTCCTGCGCGATGCGGCGCAGCAGGGGAGCCTGGTACTGGATCGGATGGCTGACGAGATAGGCGATCTTCAGTTTTCTGAGGGGCGCAGAGACATCGCTGGAGCTAGACATGGTCGGATTCCAGTGTCGGCGTGTACGGATGCGATCTGAAACGCGGTACGGTGTAGACCGGTCGACTCTCGATCAACGGATCGTGGCGATAAGCGCCAGGTTGACGACGTTCACAAGCAGGTTGAGTCCGCCAGAGACAATGGCCGACTTGATGTTGCTGGTCGGCAGATAGATGATGTCGTCGGCCTGAAGGAGGGGATCCGGGTCCTTGCCAAGCATGACTCGCTTGATGTCAGCCTGGACCAGGCTGCGCTTGTCGTTGATGGTGCGGATGATCCGGAGGTCCTGATACTTACCGTCGAAGAGGGCGCCTCCTGCGACCGAGGTCGCCTGTAACAGAGTCAGGGGAGAGTTCTGCTGGATGGGAATGACGCCTGGAGTCTTGAATTCGCCCAGCATGTAGATGACCCCGACGCGGGAGACGACCACCGTATCTCCGGGATAGAGCGGCACATTCACTTCTTTGCTGTGGAGCGGATCATTTCCGAGATCGACGACGATCGGTTTTTCGACTCCGGGCCGGTCGATGACAATAGTGTGGCTCGCGGTTATGGGGAGACCACCGGCGGCGGCAATGACCTCGAGCAGACCGCGCTCTGAGCTTGCCGGGACGACCGCGTGGGCTTCGCCCGAAATGGTGATGACGCCGTTCGTCGACTCGATGATCTGAATGGTGACCTGCGGGTCGTTGTACATCCCGGCGGTCTTTAGCTTCTGGGCGATCAGGTTTTCTGCCTGATCGATGGTCAGTCCCTTGATCGAGAGGACGCCGATGAGAGGTAATTGAAGGGTTCCGTCAAGAGAGACGCGGACCGTCGGTTGATAGTCAATGGATCCGAAGATGTGGACCGTGATGACATCCCCCGGGTTCAGGAAGATGGAGCGATCGGCGGGGTGAAGAACGGAAGGGTCGGTCGTGATTGATTCGGTGTTGAGATTCGGATTGGGAGTCTTCACCCCGGGACCGCTGAACTGCGCAGCCGCAGTCAGGCAGGAGACTGCCGCAAGAGCGGCGACAAGCAGGGCGCGAGGTAAGGCGGAGCGGAGATCAGCGGTGCGTTTTGGCATGACGGTGAACCTGGCTATCCCTTCTTGTCCGTGTCCTGCGACTCCCAGTTCGTCGAATCGGTGCCGGCGTAGTGGTAACCCGATTGTCCATAGTATCCCTGATACTCGGGTGAGTTGAGATCGACGGCATTGAGCACAATGCCGGTGATCGGAGCTCCAGCACGGATGAGCAGGTCGCGGGCGCGGCGGATGATGTGCTTGCTGGACTTTCCGTGGCGCACAACGAGGACGACGGCATCGGCGTCGCGGGCGAGGATCACGCCGTCTGTGACGGAGAGGATTGGGGGCGAGTCGATGACGATGTACTCATAGCTGGCTGAAGCATTGGCGAGCATCGTCCGCATGGCTTCTGAACCGAGCAGTTCTGCCGGGAAGGGCGGGACCGGGCCGCTGCTGATGATGTCCAGGCTCGGAGCTTCAGGAACACTCTGAATGGTTTCTTCGAAGGTGCTTCCACCGGTCAGGAGAGTGCTGAGTCCGACCTTGCCGGTCAAGCCGAAGCGCGGGTGTACGGCAGGGCGGCGCATGTCGGCGTCGATCAGAAGAACCTTTGTGCCACCCTGGGCCAGCACAATGGAGCTGTTGGTGGAGATGGTGGTCTTGCCTTCGGCGGGAGTGGCGCTTGTGAAGAGAATGTACCGTGGCGGTCGACCGGTTGTGGACAGGAGAAGAGAAGTCCGCAGCGAGCGAATGGCTTCGGAAAACTGTGACTTTGGCGAACTAAGCGTTTCGAGATTCTTCAACGCAATGCTTGCGGTCGGAGCGGTCTCGGTGGGCCGCTTTACGCGCGGAACGATGGCAAGCGACGGAAGTTGCGTGACGCTTTCGACATCGGAGATGCTCTTGATCCCGGTGTCGAGGCTTTCGAGCAGGAAGATGAGCATGATGCCGAGCGTCGCACCGACGATCAAGGCGGTAAGAAGGATGGTGGTTTTGGGTTTCAACGTCGGTGCGGCGGGGGCCACGGCGGGATCGACTATATCGATCTCGAGGGACTCGAGGCCGGCTTCGACGCCAGCAGTACGCAGCCGCTGCAGCAGGCCTTCATACAAGGTGCGGTTGGACTCGAACTCACGTTGACGCAGGGTGTATTCAACGAGGTCGTCGCGCATCTTGTAAGCCTGGGCCTTCTGGTCGTCAAGCGACGCGATGATGCGCTCTTCGCTGGCCCTGGCGATGACGAAGTTTTCCTTGGCCTGTTGCAGCAGGCGATTCTGTTCGGAGTCCTGTTCTTTCTGGAGCGCGTCGAGTTGGGCTTTCTCCGCCTTTACCTGGGGATGATTGGGGCCGAGTGTCGCTTGAAGGTCAGCAAGCTGAGCCTTGGTTGTGGCGATGTTTGTCCGAAGCTGCGTCAGGGCCGGCTGAGTGACACCATGCGATGCGTCGAGTGAATCTTCGATGGAGTTCGGATCCATGGTCGACATCTCGCGGTACCGGGACTCGGCGATGATGCGCGCGATGCGGGCTTGGGCTACGGCCACGGAGAGATCTTCAAGCGTCGTGGTGTTCTGGTTTTTCGTGGGGTCGAAGCCCAGCATGCCGAGCTTCCGCTGCAGGTCGAGCATTTGCTCCTGCGAAGTTTCCACCTGGCGTTTGAGATCGTCGAGCTGGCCGGAGAGCCACTGCGAGACACGCTGCGTGGAGAGATAGCGGGTCTCGTAGCTGCGCTGAATGTAGTCCGCAACGACACGGTTCACGATGTCCGCGGAGAGGTTCGCGTTCAGGCTCGAATAGCCGATGCGAATGATGTCTGTCTTCGGGACGAGCTGGACCTTAAGCTCTGTATGCAGGCGGTGCAGCGTCGCTTCACGGATAGTGGCATTGTCGAGCGACTGAAACGTCGGCGGCTTTTTGCCATCGAGGAAGTCTGCGTTGTTCGCGAGGTTAAGTTCACGCGCGACGGTCAGCAGAAGGGAGTCGCTTTGCAGGATGACAACTTCTGCGGCCATCTTGTTGCTGGTGTTGTCGGAGCCGAGCGCCTGTATTGGATCGACCTTAAACTCCTGCGCCGAGCCGCTGCGTACTTCTATCTTGGCTGATGAATCGAAGATCCTGGGTTGGTCGTAGGCCCGGTACAGACCGTATGCCACCGCAAGAACAACCGCAACGATCAGCACGAGCTGTCGCTTCCTGATGACGATAAGAGTTTCTGAGAGTGTGGAATCCGTCGAGCTCACATTGCTCAATTGAGGCAAGTCCGGCGCATCTCGCGATGCGCTGGATTTCTCTGTCTGCGGAACCATGGCTTTGATTGTAGCCCATAGAACAGATCGTTCCTGTTCCAAATAAAGAGCTTGCGAACATCAATCGATCATGGCTTAGAATGGAGGAGTCACCTAAAACTCCCCAACAAAAAACATAGGAGAACACTATATGCCGTCTTCGATTCAGATCGCTGTCGTCGGATCAGGGTACGTGGGATTAGTAGCCGCCGTCTGCTTTGCCGAGATGGGCCACCAGGTCATCTGCGTCGACAACGATCAGCGGAAGGTTGATGCGCTGCGCGCGGGCGACACACTGATCCACGAGGAGCATCTTCCGGAGCTGCTGGGCCGCTACAGGAATAATCAGATCAAGTTTACGACCGACCTCCACGAGGCGACGCTCGAGTGCCAGGCGATTTTTATCGCTGTGGGAACGCCGCAAAGCGAGACCGGCGATGCGGACCTTTCGTACGTGGAAGCGGTCGCCTGCGAGATCGCGCGTTCGCTAACGAAGTACACCGTCATCGTCGAGAAGAGCACGGTTCCCGTTTATACGAATGAGTGGATCCGGCGTGCAATTGAGCGCAACGGCGTAGCGCGGCATCTGTTCGATGTCGTGTCGAACCCTGAGTTCCTGCGTGAAGGCACGGCAGTTGCGGACTTCCTCCATCCCGACCGGATCGTCGTGGGAGCGGACAGCGAGCGCGCGGCCACCCTCCTGAGCGACATCTACAAGCCTTTGACGAGCGGCTCATATTACAAGCAGGCGAACTTCATCCCTGGAAGCTGCAACGAGACGGCCCTGCCGCCCCTGCTGCATACCTCGACCAAGAGCGCAGAGATCATCAAGCATGCATCGAATGCATTCCTCGCGCTGAAGATTTCGTTCATCAACGCGGTCTCGAACCTTTGCGAAGCGACTGACGCCAACGTGCAGCAGGTTGCCCAGGGCATGGGGCTCGATTCGCGCATTGGACCGAAGTTTCTGCGCCCCGGTATCGGCTACGGCGGATCCTGCTTTCCGAAGGACGTTGCAGCCTTCCGCTCGGTCGCTGACCAGCTTGGTGTCGACTTCAACCTGCTGAGCGAAGTGGAGAAGATCAACGAGACGCAGAAGACGCGTTTTGTCCGCAAGGTTCGGGCTGCACTGTGGACGCTCCGTGGCAAAAAGCTGGGTGTTCTTGGGCTGTCGTTCAAGGGCGAGACGGACGATATCCGCGATTCACCCGCTATCGAACTGATCGAGATGCTGATCGGTGAAGGCTGCTCTATTGTTGCGTTTGACCCTGCAGCGATTGAGCGCGCGCAGGCTGTGCTTCCTGAGGGACCGCAGATGAAGTACGCGGTTGACGCCTATGGTGCGGCGGACGATACGGACGCGCTGCTGGTCCTTACCGACTGGTCTGAGTTCCGCGATCTCGACCTGAAGCGCCTCAATAAGTCGATGCGCTTTCCGATCATCATTGATGGACGCAACATGTTTGATCCGGCAAAGATGACAGCCAATGAGTTCACCTATGTCAGCGTAGGCCGTCCTACGGCTTACCCGGTGCGGGTTGCTGTGCCTGAACTGGTGGGTGCCAGCTCCTAGTTTCAGGAAATCACTGGAAGGGAAGCTGACGCTCAGGCTTCCTGCGGTATCTCTCACAAAGTCTTACCAATGGAAGGTCGAGGGTCTATGTCTCAAAGAGTTCTGGTTACAGGAGCTGCAGGGTTTCTTGGGTCGCATCTATGCGACGCCCTGCTGGCCGAGGGCAAGTCGGTCGTCGGTGTAGATAACTTCTGCACCGGCGACACATTTAATCTTTCTCACCTGAAGAGCGAGGCCCGGTTCGAATTTGTCGAAGCGGACATCATCAAGCCGTTTGACGTGGGTCCGGTCGACTCGGTCTTCAACTTCGCCTCGCCCGCGAGCCCCGTCGATTACTCGCGACTGGGCGTCGAGACGCTGCTGGTGGGCTCGGCTGGAACGCTGAACACGCTTGAGATTGCGAAAAAGTACGGGGCGGGATATCTGCATGCATCGACGTCAGAGTGTTATGGCGATCCTGAGGTTCATCCGCAGGTAGAAACCTACTGGGGACATGTGAATCCGATTGGGCCGAGGTCGGTATACGACGAGGCAAAGCGGTTTTCCGAAGCCGCAGTGATGGCCTATAACCGCTACCACAAGGTGAACACGCATCTGGTTCGGATCTTTAACACGTATGGGCCGCGTCTGCAGATCCATGATGGGCGCGTGATCTCAAACCTGCTGGTGCAGGCGATGAGCGGTGAGCCTCTCACCGTTTACGGGGATGGTTCGCAGACGCGGAGCTTCTGCTATGTCTCGGACCTGATTGAAGGGATTGTGCGGCTGTCGAAGTCTGATGAAGCGCTACCAGTGAATATCGGAAACCCGGTTGAGTGGACGATTCTCGAATGCGCGAAGGAGATTCAGAACGTGATGGGGTTAAAGTCGGAGATCGTGTTCAAGCCGCTTCCGGTGGACGATCCCATGCGCCGCCGCCCGGACATTACCAAGGCTAAGACGCTGCTGGGATGGGAGCCGAAGGTCTCGCTGAACGAGGGGCTGAAGCTGTCGGTGGAATACTTCCGGGAAAGCCTGGAGCGGGAGAAGCAGAAAGTTTAGAGTGCTCTTGGACGCGGTGGGTGTGACGGAGGAAAGGTAACAGCAGATCCTCTGCCTGCGGCGAAGGCTGACAAGGCTTGGCGCGGAAAGGGTTTTAGCACGGGCGAGGTCTGGGCGCGGGCCGAGGTTCGGACGGGAACTACCTGCTTAGGTCCTTGGTATGTAGCTTCGGAAACCAGGTGATCTGGGCGGCGACTGTCGTGTCCTTTTGCAGGCCGGGCTTGTAGATCGGGGCCTTCCAGGCTTCGTATTGCACTAAGGCATTCAGTTCGTAGTTGCGGGAGAACCGCTTCACGACCGAAGCTTTGAACTGGTTCTGGGTCGTCCCGGAGTCGAAGTCTTTTGGCAGCTTTTTGTTAAGGTACTCAAGCTGGATCCACTCCTGGGGCGCGAGATGGTAGGTGAGCCATGCCTGGCCACCCTTGGCCTCGCGGCCCATCCAATCGCCCAGTATGAGGCCCTTGTTCGTATACCCCTGCCTTTGAATTCCCTCGAAGTACATGAAATTACCGCTGACGCTGGTGCGGACGCCGGGATCGGTCGATGCTGCTTCGACGCGTAGTTCCAGCTTGCGAAGACCGGGGAACTGCGACACGTCTACGCCGGTACGAAAGGCGGCTCGGCGCGGGGCATCGATGGGCGAAACGTCATCATGCACCTCGGAATCCACGTAGAACGTTGCGTAATGGCGGATTTTAGGAAGCCGGTAACTTGTGTGGAACGAGCTGAAGCGTGCACCCGGGTCTTCTCGCGAGAATTTCTCATCCGCAGTGGTGCCGCTGTCACTGAAGAAGCCTTTCAGGAAGGTGTGCAGCGTGACAGGCGCGTGGCCTTTTCCGCCGAAGATGATGGAGCGCTGGAAGGCAAATTCAAGATCGCGCGTGGGCTGGAAGCTGAGCGTCTCCGAGTGCACGTAAGGACTGTTCGGGTCGGTGTGGCCCTTGAGGCTGCCATAGAAGAAGTCGTAGCGCACCGGGCCGATAAGACGGGAGAGCAGCGGGATGCGCAGCGGTTCGACGCGGTTGATGCGGAACGAGTAGATGTTCTCGGCGTTGTTCGACCAGGCCATGGACGCGCCTGCTGCGGGGCCAAGCCACGCGTCCGATTTGCCGAGAGAGATCTCGTGCTTGAGGATGTGGTACGAGAGGGTAGTCTCGACGATGCGGAAGGGATTTTGTGCGGCGATGGGCCCGGCGGGGATTGTGGCCTGCGGGGCGTTTGGCGGGGCGAATGGGCCGATGCCATCGTTGATCGAGAGCGTGTTGGCGAGCGCTGGAGAGTAGCCGTCGGCTGCTGGCGAATGCTGGTATTCCGCGCGGACATAGAGCGAAAAACGGCCTGCCTCGGCGACGGTGGAAAAGCCGGCGATGGCGTTGAAGCCATGCTGGTAGGGGCGGCCATAGTCGTTCACGATCGTCTGGCCGATGTGGAAGCTGTCGCGCAGCGGGGTTCCGGTGATGCCCAGCAGTCGCGCGTAGGCGGATTGAGTGCCGTAGACGATGGGGCGAGGGCGGAGAACACTGGCGTTCTCGTCGTCGAACTCGTCGAGCAGCGTGGCGAGGATGCCCTTCGCTTCGCTGCTGTCGCCCTGCATGATGTCTGGTTGCGACGCGTGAAGTGCACGGAGAACACTGCGGCGCGTCCAGGGGCGGAGGCCGAGGAAGATCGTGTCGACATAGCCCAGTTCGTAGAGGCGAACCATCTCCGGGTAAACCCAGTTGTCGACAGGGATGTAGACCGAACCGGCGCGATCGGGGGGCTCTATGACGGCACCGGGATCGTACTCGTTGCGGCTGGCGATCTGTTCTGGCTGTAGAGGGGTAGCGGCAGGGAGGCTGGAATCAGGAGGTGGCGAGGGCTGATTCGAGCTGGGCGGAGTCCTGTTAGGTTGATAAGGGGGATACGCAGGAACCGGCCCATGGTTCGGAGTGGGGACGGGGACAGACTGGTTCTGTTGCGTCTGCTGCGGCAGGAAGACTGCGGCTTCGGTGAGTTCAGGCGGAACGACGCAGGAGCGGAGATTGGCGAAAGTCTGAGCGGAAAGCGGAGACCACAGAGTTGCCGTTGTGACAACCACGGCGAAGAAAATTCCTGTACGCACCTGCACCTCAGAACCGTATTCGCATAATCTGGAGCGCTCATCTCGAGTCGGAGACGAACGCGCATTCCTTGAGGGATTAATTAAAAGACAAAATGCTGCCTCGCTATAAAAAGTGTAAACCAGCGGGCGATGCGGGATTTACCTGCCGACAGCTGTGAGGCGAGTGCCGAATCGGTTCGCAACCTCTTCAAACCACGCTTCCGTGGCGATTCCGCGCGGTAGCAGAAGTTGTTGCATCCTGTGTATCGGGTCGGTGGATCCGGTTGTCTCCCCGGCGATTCGGAAGGGGATGCATTCCATCAACACGGGGCCTCCGCCGGCACGGATGCGAAGGAGAGACTCCTGCGCGACGCGGTAGAGGGCGATGGGGTCGGATGCATCGACGGGGATGCCTGGCACTCCGCAGCTTGTGGCGGCGAGGCTGAGTTGGCCGGGCTTGGACGGCTTGTCGGAGCCGGGCAGAACGACGAACAGGATGGGTGCGGTATGCGACGCGGCCAGCTTCAGGAATGGCTTCCACTGTGGCAGGTTCAGGTCGCCTGCATGGACATAGGCCACTGCCAAAAGACTCTTCTTGCGGGATGCAAGAGCGATCGCGGCTCCAAGGACGAGATGCAGCCGGTCGGTGGTGTCTTCCACTGCGGGGAGCTCGGTGGATGACTTCTTCACGGAGTTCGATGCGGGGCCAAGGATTTCACTGAGTTTCACACCACGGAGAAGTTCGATCGCGAGACCGGGCAAGGACTCGCTGGTCAGGTCTCCGGGATTGAGGGAGAGCACTGTGCTGACGACGCATGCTTCTTCGCCACGATGGAAGCTCAGGGCAGACTTCTTGCGCATGGGTCTGCCGAGGTGATCTTCAAGAAGGCGCAGCTCCACCATTGCTGCATAGAGCTGCCGAAGACGCTTGCTGGGGATCAGGGGATTTTCCCAGGAGGTTGTCGGCTCGGGTGCTTCGGCGGCTTTTACAGACTTCAAGTCTTCCCCTTATTGCGTTCGATCCAAGGGTGATGGAGAGCGTATCTCAGCAGCTGAAGCCATGCCCTTGCACGGGGCGCGGCTTCAGCTGCGAAGAAGGTCTAGGCGTGGGCGGGATCGAGAGCTTCGGCGTCGAGGTTGAGTTCGGCCAACGCCTGCTGGGCTTTCTTCGGCTTGATCTTGCCATCGCGGGCCAGCTTGGAGAGAGTGGCCCCGGCGATGGCTTCGGCGGAGACTTCGAAGTGGCGGCGGAGGTGTTCGCGGTTGTCGGAGCGGCCGAAGCCGTCGGTGCCGAGAGAGACGAGGCGCTGGCTCGAGACGTTGAGCCAGGGGGCGAGGGCGTCCGGCATGGACTTCATGTAGTCGCTGGCAGCAATGATAGGACCGGCTGCGCCTTCGAGAGCGGTGACGAGGTAGGGCTTGCGCTCGGGCGATGCGGGATGGAGGCGGTTCCAGCGTTCTACCGATAATGCTTCGCGGCGGATCTCGGTGTAGCTGGGGACGCTCCAGACGTCGGTGGCGATTTGATACTTTTCGGCAAGGATCGTCTGGGCGCGGAGGACTTCGTTGAGGATAGGGCCGCTCCCGAAGAGCTGGGCCTGTGCAGTGCCTGACGTGGCGGCGCGGAACTTGTAGAGGCCCTTGAGAATGCCTTCGGCTGCGCCTTCGGGCATCGCGGGCTGCTCGTAGTCCTCGTTGTACATGGTGACGTAGTAGAAGACGTCTTCGCCGTCCTGGTACATGCGGCGGATGCCGTCCTGCAAAACGACGGCGAGCTCGAAGACGTAGGCGGGATCGTAGGTGACGCAGGTGGGAACAGTGCTCGAGAGTACGAGCGAGTGGCCGTCCTGGTGCTGCAATCCTTCGCCTAACATTGTGGTTCTGCCAGCCGTCCCGCCCATCAGAAAGCCCTTGCCGCGCGAGTCCGCGAACGCCCAGACCATGTCTCCAATGCGTTGGAAGCCAAACATCGAGTAATACATGTAGAAGGGAATCGAGGGGACACCGTAGTTGGAGTAGGCCGTGCCGGCGGCGGTGAAGGAGGCCATCGAACCGGCCTCGGTGATGCCCTCTTCGAGCATCTGGCCGTCTTTGGCTTCTCGGTAGTAGAGCAGCATGTCGGAATCATGCGGGGTGTACTTCTGGCCCTCCGGCGCGTAGATACCGACCTGGCGAATCACCGATTCGAGGCCGAAGGTACGACCTTCATCGGGAACGATGGGGACCACTAGCTTGCCGATGGTGGGGTCTTTCAGCAGGTGCTTCAGGATGTTGACGAAACCCATGGTGGTAGAGACGGCGCGCTTGCCAGATCCGGCGGTCCACTCCTTGAAGTAGTCAAGGCCGGGGGCGGCGAAGTCGAGCTTCGGGGTCTCGCGGGAAGGAAGATAGCCGCCGAGTTCCTTGCGGCGTGCCTGCATGTAGGCGATCTCTGGCGAGTCGGCGGCAGGGCGGTAGAAAGCTCCGTCCTTGGCGGCTTCTTCGGGGACGGGGATGTCGAAACGCTTGACGAAGGCGGCGAGAGCGTCGTCGGCCAGCTTCTTTTCGGAGTGGGTGGCGTTGCGGGCCTGAGCAGACCCGAGGCCGTAGCCCTTTACCGTCTTCGCGAGGATGACCGTGGGGCTGCCCTTGTGTTCGAGGGCACGTTTATAGGCGTTGTAGATCTTCAGGGGGTCGTGGCCGCCGCGATGAAGCTTGGCGAGGTCATCGTCGGAGATGTTTTTGACCAGTTCGAGGAGCTCAGGATATTTGCCGAAGAAATTTGCGCGGAGATAAGCGGCATCCTTCGCCTTGAAGGTCTGGAAGTCGCCGTCGACGCACTCTTCCATGCGGCGGAGAAGCAGGCCGGTGTGGTCCTTCTCGAAGAGGGCGTCCCAATCGCTGCCCCATATGACCTTGATGACGTTCCAGCCAGCGCCGTGAAAGACGCCTTCGAGCTCGTCGATGATGCGCTTGTTGCCGCGGACGGGGCCGTCGAGGCGCTGGAGGTTGCAGTTGACGACGAAGATGAGGTTATCGAGCTTCTCGCGCGCGCCGAGCGAGATGGCGCCGAGGGTGTCGACTTCATCGGTTTCTCCGTCGCCGACGAAGGCCCAGACTTTGCGCGGCGTGGCTTCGATAAGGCCGCGGTTTTCGAGGTACTTCATGAAGCGGGCCTGGTAGATGGCGTTGAGCGGTCCAATGCCCATGGAGACGGTCGGGAAGTTCCAGAAGTCCTTCATCAGCCATGGGTGCGGGTAGGAGGAGAGGCCGGGTTCGCCGTGAAGTTCGTGGCGAAAATTCTTGAGGCGAGACTCGTCAAAACGACCTTCGAGGAAGGCGCGGGCGTAGACGCCGGGCGAGGCGTGGCCCTGGAAGTAGATGAAATCGCCGGGCTGCTGTGCTCCTCCGGCGGCCGACGGGTATTTCGCATGGAAGAAATGGTTGAAGCCTACTTCGAGCAGCGTGGCGAGCGAGGAATATGTCGAGATATGGCCGCCGATTCCGGCGTCTTTCTTGTTCTGCCCGTGCACCATAGCCATGGCATTCCAGCGGATGAGGCTTTCGACACGGCGCTCGAGGGCGCGGTCGCCGGGGTAGGGCACTTCGTCATGCTTGGGTATGGTGTTGCGGTAGGGCGTGGTCAGCTCGGTCGGGGCGGGGACACCGGCCTCGCGCGCGCGCTGGCGCAGGGCGGCGAGGATCTCGGCGCTATGCTGCCAGTCGGCGGCGACGACATCGTCGAAGGCTTCAATCCACTCGGCGACTTCGGCGGAGTGATCGATTTGGGTGGCGGTCTGGTCGGGTGCTTCGAGCTTGGTTGACATGAATGTGGCCACCCCTAATGCGGCTACTGATAAAGATAATAGGTGCGGCGGGAAACGTCATCTTTGGGCGCTTTAGGGTTGCTGGAGCACAGAAGTACGGCAGGCACATTGTTGTCAAACAGTACCCTCACTGCCCGGCGACTGGCTTGTGTTGCTCCGCTTAGGCCAACAGCGCCCGCACAGATTCCACGGGCAGCTCAAACACTTCGGCGATTTCCTCTTCAGGAAGACCACTTTTGTTTTTCCAGGATCGTGTGGAGGAGCGAATCGCTGGGAGACGAACTGTCCGGTGTCGTCGTGGGATTCAAATGGCTTCCGGGGACCCATCGGCCTACTTGACTTCAGGGGCTTACTCTAAATGCAGCATCCGTGAAGGAGCGCCATGGCAGGTCGTGAAGATCACGGGATTGACGCGCCGGGTGTTGTCCGCACGCTCAGCATTGTGGGCGTTGCCTTCCTTGTTTGCGGATGGCTTCCCAGGAGTATTCCCGGTGCGATGGTGCTGCACAACTTCTGGCCGTCCGGCCTCAGCGTTCTCGCCGCCTGCGCATGGATGCTTGCCTCCAGCCTGTGGCTGAAGAAGAGGGTTATGCGTGCTCTCCTTGGGCAGCGGAACTGGCGCGGCAATGAACTTGTTCTCGATGTCGGTTGCGGCCGGGGGCTTGTTGCGATTGAGGCGGCGCGACGGGTGCCAAGGGGCATGGTTCATGGCATCGACATCTGGCAGGCGAAAGACCTCAGTAGCAACACCCCGAGAGCAATCCTGGAGAACGCCGCCGTGGCCGGCGTCACCGATCGGCTGACCATCGACACCGGCGACGCCCGCAAACTCCCGTACGCCGATGCAAGCTTCGATGTTGTCGCATCGATGACAGCCATCCACAATATTCCCGACGCGGCAGGCAGACACGATGCGATTGCAGAAGCATGGCGTGTGCTGCGCCCCGGCGGCCAGATTCTCATCTTCGACATACGCCACGCCAGAACGTACTTTCGGCAAATCCGTGACCAGGATGCCCTTGACGCCATCATCAAAGGCCCAATCGTTCTTTGGGGACCCTTCGGCTGGCGCTTCAGTGCCACTAAGCCGAACGACAAACAGACTCCGTGACAATTTTGGATCTAAGGCCAAACTTTGATCAATCTACGCAGCCTTTTCGGATCATTATTGTGTGGAAATATGAATCGGAGAGTGGCCAGCCCGGCCCAATCGATGATGGTGGTATGAACAAGTTAGAAGATGCCTTAGAAGGTGCTCTAAAGTGGGCCCACGTCGCGACCCTGGCGCTGGTCTCAACGGGTGAGAATCTGCGTGAATGGATCTACTACACGCAATCAGAAGACAGCTTTGTAGAGCGGTTCGATGAAGCCATCGGGGACCTACCCCCGTTACCGATAGAAATTCATACGGCTCACGATCCGACGTGGAGTATGTACACAAAGTTTAAAACCGATAATCCAAACGCCTAAAGCGAAGGCTCCCGGCTTCAAGTTCCTAGAAAGTGGGCGTTTGCGGAAAATTCGCCACGAAACTTCCGCAAACGCCGTGTTTCGGCATTAAGCAGGGGGTGCCGCCTCACCGTGCGGGGTCAGTAGGAACTGATGTTTACGGATTTCGGATCAAGGATGTCAGAATTAGCGTCATCCCTTAACTCGACAAAGTCACAGCCGGTCTCGACATACCTACCCTTGCTGAAGTTGAATCGAGTGACTTGCTCAGATGAGGCGCTCATGTTTGCCATGATGATGATGTTCGGAACAGATGAGGTTGATCGGACGACAGTGTATGCCCAACCGTATGTCAAGTATTGTTGATGACTGCGGCCATGCCAGCGGTAGACCACTGAGATGGGACAGTTTCCTGTCGCGCCGCAGATCGTATGATCTTGGGCAGTATTGCTTTGAACAAGGATGGTGCTCCTTCCTAAGGAACCAAGGGCAAGCTGCTGTGATTCACCCCTCGCTCCACTATTAGCCTGAGAGATGTAGTCGTGGGGAAGCGGAAAAACAGGCATGCCGCCACCGCCGGATTGTGAGCCGCAAATTGCGAGCGCCAGTAACGCAACATGATGGAAGCTCTGAACCATTGGAGAGAGGGTATTGCAGGATCACGTGGTTCGTAAATAGAACCTCCCGCGAAGTCGTTGTTTTCGGCAACTTGAACTACTAAGTCGAGTAGTCGGCGTTGATGGCGACATATTCGGCGGTAAGGTCGCAGGTGAGGAAGCGGGATTCGGCGGTGCCTTGGCCGAGGTCCATGCGGATTGCGTATTCGCGCTGCATCATGGTCTCGTGAGCGGCGGCTTCATCGAAGTCGGGAGCGCGGAGGCCGCCGAAGAGGACACGCTGGGAACCGATCCAGACCTGCACGGCTGCGGGATCGAAGGGAATGCCGGAGTAACCGGCGGCGGCGAGGAGGCGTCCCCAGTTGGGGTCGCCGGAGGACCAGGCGGTTTTGCAGAGGGGGGAGTGGGCGATTGTGCGGGCGACCTCTTTAGCGTCGGCGGCGGTCTGGGCTCCAGTGATATGCAGGTTGACGACGTGGGTGACGCCTTCGCCGTCGTCGACGATTTGGTGGGCGAGCGAGTTGCAGACGAGCGAAAGCGCGTTGGCAAACGCCTCGCCCAACCGCGAGTCGAGCTTGATGCCGCTGGCACCGCTGGCCATAAGCAGAACGGTGTCGTTCGTGGAGGTGTCGCCGTCGATGGAGATGCTGTTGAAGCTGCTCTCGGCCGCGGGGGTGAGGAGCGCCGCGAGTTCGGAGGGCTCGGCGTCGAGGTCGGTGAAGAGGTAGACGAGCATCGTTGCGTGCGGCGGCCCTAGTTGGGGGTGGATCATGCCTGCGCCCTTGGCCGCGCCAAAGATGCGGACCTCCTGGCCAGCTTTTTCGCCGTGCTCGATCTCGATGACGGCGCGGGCGACCTTCAACTTCGTGTCGGTGGTCATGATGGCGCGGGCGAAGAGCTCGGCGTGGGCGGCAGAGGAGCCGAGCGATGCGGCGGCGGCGGGCATCGCGGCAATGACTTTTTCAGCCGGGAAGGGGACGCCGATGATGCCTGTCGAGGAAGGAAAGACTTCATCGAAGATGCAGCGGAAGCTTTCGGCGGCGGCGACGCAGGTCTGCAAACAAGCCTCGATGCCAGCCTCACCCGTGACGCAGTTGGCGTTTCCGGAGTTGACGAGAACGGCGGAGATGCGGCCCCCAGTCGCGGCGAGATGGCGGCGACCCACGATGATCGGCGCGGCGACCACCTGGTTCCTGGTGAACATGGCAGTCGCTTTAGCGCCTTCAGGAGCGAGGGCGACAGCTAAATCATGGTTGCCGCTGGACTTAATGCCGGCTTTGACTGCCCCCCAAAGGAAACCAAGAGGGAGGCCGGCGGAAGGGAGGGTTGCAACTGAACTCATGGAGATAACTGTATCAAGGTGGTCTCGACGTGGTCGCGGCGGGCGGGATATCCTGTTTGGGTAAACGATTACTTGGCTGCGAGAGGAGAAGCAGCTTCCCTCCGGCGAGAGCAAACAAGAGAGTAGAAATGACAGGGAAGCGTGGGAGACGAACAGATGTTGCTAAAGGAACTGCGGACTGAAGTGCTGGAAGCGAATCTGGAACTGGTTGCGCGGGGACTGGTTCTCTATACCTTTGGGAATGCTTCGGGAGTAGACCGGGAGCAGGGATTAGTGGTCATCAAGCCATCGGGTGTGGACTACGACAAGCTGATGCCGGAGCACATGGTGGTCGTCGACCTGAATGGCAGGCGCGTGGATGGCGACCTCAAGCCGTCTTCCGACCTGGATACGCACACGCTGCTGTATCGCGAGTTTCTCACGATCGGCGCGGTGGTACATACGCACTCGGAGTTTGCGACGAGCTTTGCGCAGGCCGGGATGGCGATCCCGGCATTCGGTACGACCCATGCGGATTATTTTTACGGACCGGTTCCAGTGACCGAGGTGCTGGCCGATACCGCCTTTGGCAAGGAGTACGTCCACCAGACGGGCGTTGCTATCGTCGAGCGGTTTAGAGGAATTGACCCGCTGGCGATCCCGGCGGTGCTGGTCAACGGCCATGCACCGTTCTGCTGGGGCAGGGATGCGCACGATGCCGCGCACAATGCGGTAGTGCTGGAAGCGGTCGCGAAGATGGCGTATCGGACACTGACCTTGAATGCGGCGGCCACGACGGTATCGCAGGCGCTGCTGGATCAGCATTACTTCAGGAAGAATGGGGCGAAGGCAACGTACGGCCAGTGATGCGGCGACTTCATGCGGGCTGCAGGCTAGGATTGGATCGCGCCTCCAGCTCCCGGCTTACCACGGGTGCTCTGATCTTTATTTCAAGTTTGACTTCACTTCAGGTTCAGCAGGAAGGTAGCGGAAACGGATCAGATAGATTTTGTCTCCAGGGCCGTGCTTTGCGACTTTCAACAAGTCGATGACGCCCAGGAAGCCTGACTCGGTCGCCAGTTGGTGAGTGATGTCTGGCAGCCCGATCGGAGTAATCGAGGCGATCTCGATCGTCCCCTCCAGCATGCGGTAATGCTTGCCCACGGTCACGTGACGGCTCTGCCAGATCCTGACGGTACAGGTTATCTCCCCACTGACGATTCGATCGCAAAGTCGCCTGGTAAAGACCACGGGGCTGCTCCTGTTGGCAAGCTGACCCTACTGAAACGCAGCGAATTCAGTTGGGAGGGTACGTCCCTGCTCGCTGCTCTCCCGCGCAAGTTCGAGCAGTCTCACAGTCCGGTAAGCGACTTCAGGGGTTACCGCGAGCGGTGCTGTTCCCCGGATCGCATCGCGGACGTTGGCGTAAAAGCCGCGATAGTCGCCGGGCTCGGTCTCGACCTCGTGTGTGACGAGGTTTTTGGGGTTCTCGGGGTCGGGGGCGAGCGTCAACATACCCCAGAAGTTGGGGTCTTCGCTGAGCCATTCGTCGTTCGACCTGCCGTTCTCGCTTAGACGGGGAACTTTCGCTCCGGCGACGAGCGCGGGTTCCTGGGGGTCGAGGCCGTACTTGCGGAAGCTGCCGCTGGTGCCATGCAGCAGGAAACGGGGGGCGGGGTCGGCGGCGATCATACTCGCTCGGCAGTAGGCCATCAGGCGCGGGTAGTGCAGTGCAATGTCGAAGACGTCTTCGATCTCGGAGTCTTCACGGTCGCGGCGGACGCTGGCGGTGATCGACTGCGGGGAGCCGAACAGCGCCAGGACCTGGTCGACGAGGTGAGGGCCAAGGTCGAAGAGCATTCCGTTTGCCGGGTGGCCAGCTTCTTTCCACGTGCCGGGGCGGGGAGTGGGGCGAAAACGGTCGAAGTGCGACTCGAAGGTGGTAAGGCGGCCCAGAGCCTGCTGCATTAACAGGGCTTTGATGGTGAGAAAGTCGCCATCCCAGCGGCGGTTGTGGAATGGAGCGAAGATGAGGTTCTTCTGGACAGCGAGCTTCGCCAGCGTAAGGACTTGTTCGCTCGTTGCGGCGACAGGCTTGTCCACTACGATGTGCTTGCCGGCCTCGAGCGCCTGCTTCGCGAGACCGTAGTGGGTCTCATTGGGAGTGCCGACGACGATCAGCGCGGCATCGGAGGCGAGCGCTTCCTCGAAGCTCCGGAGCACCTTCGCTGTGGGGTAGGCCTGCGCGGCTTCGTTCCCGCTCCGCTGCACGATGTAGGTCAGCTCGAGGCCTGGAACCGCGCTGACAAAGGGTGCGTGGAAGACGCGGCCAGCCAGGCCGAAGCCGATTACAGCAGTCTTAATTGCTTCTTTTCCCGCAGGTATAGACATTCCTCAGCCTTTGTATCTGACTCATTTTTCAGATCACTAAGGATAGCGCAGCCTACCCTGAAACGTCTCCCGTAAGGGTAAGACGCAGGTAGAGTTAGTTCTCTTCGCGCGGCCTTTGGTAGGGCTTCTGCATCAGGGCCCGGGCTTCGTTTACCGCGCCCTGGGTATTGTCATTGGTTTGGACGGCAAGGCGATACTCGTTGACGGCACGGTCGCGCTGGCCGGTGACGTCGAAGATGCGGCCGAGTTCGATGTGGCTCCAGACCTCGACCCATTTGGGATCACCATCGCCGCGCAGGGCGTCCCGAAAGGAGTTGGCGGCGGACTGGTAGTTCCGCTGAGTGAAGAAGATCTCGCCGATGCGGTAGGTCGCGAGCGAGCTGTTCTTGTTGATGTCTAGCGCTTTCTGGTATTCGACGAGGGCAGCGGTGAGGTCTCCCTGAGACGCCTGCTGCTGGCCGCGAAGGACGGCGACGCGGACGGCGAGGTCGGGAGTGCTCTTCAGCACCCAGCCATCGGGGTCGATGTTGATCTTGCGCGGCCGGCCGAAGGTCTCGATGGTGTACTGCGATTCGGTGCCGGAGACGTCAACGCGGCGGATCTCTGTTTTGCCATCGGTCTCGATGCGCAGGGCAACCGGCATACGGAAGAGGTCGAGGTCCTGGTCTATGGAGCCCACGGTGCGGAAGCCCTTGTTGTTGCCGAGCCGGTAGACGGTGAATTTATCAGTGAACTGCGGAGCACCGGTGCCGTCGATCCACTGCGCGAAGAAGGCCTGCAGTTGGGTTCCGGACTGGCTTTCCGCTACGGTTTCGACATTCGAGCTGCGGATGCCCTTATCGGTGTATTGCGAGAGCAGGCCGCGCAGGAACTTCTTGAAGCCTTCGTCGCCCATCTCCCAGCGGAGCATGTGGAAGACCATCGCTCCCTTTTCGAGCGTCATGGATTGGAATTGCGGCGAGAAGGGATCGAGGCGGCCGAGAGTGGTGAGCGGCTCGGTGTCGTACGCCAACGCACCGGCAGAGATGTCGCCGACGGCAGTCTGGAAGGCGGTGTGACCGGAGGTCTCTTCGAGGTACATAAGTTCCGAATAGCGAGACATGCCGTTCGTGATCCAGGCATCGTTGAGCGTAGCGGGCGACACCTCTGAGCCCCACCACTGATGGGCGACAGTGTTGGCAAGAAGGCGATAACTGGACTTGTCGCCGATGCGGCGACCGGCAATAGCGACTATTCCCGGAGCCCAGGCCGCCGAGACCGCGTCGTCTGGGAGTTCAACGATGTTGAGGCGGCCGGACTCAGGCTGTCCGAAGATAGAGCTGAAGTATTCAAACTGCTCGGCGGCAGTAGCGGCGTACGCTTCAGCGGCTGCCTTGTGCGGCTCGGTGACGAAGATGTGTACGTTCGGGATGCCGGGAGCGGCGATCGGCGCGAGGAATTTGCCTGCGACGATGGTTCCGGGGAAGCCGGGCTTCGTCCAGTTGAAGTTGTATTCGGTGCGATTGCCAGGCAGAGACTTGGGCGTCGATTCCGTTGTCGTGCTGCCGATCACGCGATAGTCGGAAGGCACGCGGATGTGCATCTCGGCGGTGAAGCGATTGGTGAAGAGGCCGGGCGTTGCAAGCGGGAACCAGCGACCCGCGTAGAGCAGGATTGAGACGGGAGCCGCCACGGCGGCGAGCTTGATGCCTTCGACGGGACTGGTGTCGGAGCCGGCGAGCGTGCCGGTGTAGTCAAAGGTAAGGGTGGTGCTGGTTCCTTTAGCAAGTGTACTCAGGAGCGGGATGCGGACGGTGGAGTTCGTGGTCAGGCGTTCCGGAGAGAGCGGATGATGTGCGGCATCGACAAGTTTCGTGATCTGGAGGCCGTTGTTCAGCTCCAGCGTGATTTGCGTCAGGTCTTCGAGAGCGGTGATCGTAACGGCGGAAGTCGCGGTGAGCTTATTCGTCGCGGGGTCGAGATCGGCGGTGATGACGTAGGCGGTCGCCTGCGACTGCGGGCGGATGGGCGCAGCGACGGCAAGGGCTATCGGGAGGAGAACGGTCGTCAACGCCAGAAGGGTGCGGCGGAAGCAGGTCATGCGGTCGGATTTCCTCTGCAAAACTATGGTCAGTCTATTAGACGCTGGCAAGTGGGGATGGAGATTGCGGAAACTTCATGAGGTCGAGGGTTTGAATTGGAAGCTGTTGCGAGTGTTGATTTCGCGTACTGGGCAGGGCGAACAGCAGATCCTCCGCTTCGCGATGGATGAAAAGTTTCGAGTTTGAGGAGTTCGTCGCGGGCGGGGCGGGTCTAGCCCGGAAGAAGCTGAAGGATTACCTCGGATGCGCGAGCAATCGGGTCGGCGACTCCGCCTGGAAGCAGTTGTTGGCGAACTTCGGCTAGGTCGGCGATCATCTGGGCGCGCTGGGGAGTGTCTCCAAGCAGGGGCAGCATCTCGGCGGCGAGGTCCTCGGCGTTGAACTTGGATTGCAGCAACTCGGGCACGATACGCTGCCCAGCGATGAGGTTGACCATCGCGATGGGCAGATTTCCCTCCTCATCGATCTCAGTGGCAATCTCTGGCGGGTATTGGACGAGATGTTTTGCTACGGCGAAGGTCATTGCGGAGACCCGATAGACCACAACGAACGGATTGCCTATTACCGCCGCCTGTACGGTCGCCGTGCCGCTGGCGACGACCGCGACGCGGGCATGGTGTAGTGCTTCGCGGGCGTCGGGAACAAGATGGATGTAGGGCAGCGGTGTGGTCGTTGTGGTAGGACGGAAGGTGATCCAGCCCTTGACGAACTCCTGGAGGCGGAGCCGGTCGATCGTGGAGGCGACTGGCAGGATGTATTCGCAGGCGAAGGGGATGCGGCTGGCCATTTCTACCATCGCGGGAAGGTTGGCGGTGATCTCCCTCCAGCGGCTGCCGGGAAGCAGGGCGATCCACGGCTTTTCGGGGTCGAGCTTGTAGTGGGCGGCGTAAGCTTCGCGGGTGATGGAGGGCAGCGGCAGCGCGGCGAGAGGGTGGCCGATGAACTCGGCGTCAACACCGCGGTTGCGGTAGAACTCGGCCTCGAAGGGGAAGATGACGAGCATCTTCGTGACGCGCTCCTGCACCCAACGCAGACGGCGGCGCTTCCAGGCCCAGAGCTGCGGGCTGACGAGGTAGACGACAGGGATACCGAGCCGCTTCAGGTGTTTGGCGAGGCGGAAGTTGACGTCGGGAAAGTCAATGAGAACGGCAATGGCGGGGCGCTCGCGTTCGATGCTGCGGACGAGCTTCCGGTATTGCGCGTAGATGTAGGGCGCGTGGCGGAGGACCTCGGTGATTCCCATGTGGGCTACGTCCTCCGCTCGCACAATGCGCTGTTGCCCTTCGTGCTCCATCTCGCTGCCGCCAAGGCCGAAGAAGGTGGCCGATGGCTGAGCCTGCTTGAGAGCGGCAATAAGGTGTGCGCCGTAATGGTCGCCGCTGGCTTCGCCTGCAGAGAGAAAGATCGTCGGATTGGAGAGATTGGCGATGATTCAGTTTAGTGGGTAGTCGAAGATAACCGAAGCGACGGGCGCCTTCGCCTTGCTCACACGACTTGCTCTTCGTTCGGGTAGCGGTAATGCATCCATCTGTCTGTTACCTGACGCAAGCGGTTTGTTTGCAGAGATTTGTGACTCGCAGTAGAATTGCCCGCATACCGTACAACTCTTCAGAACCTGTGCTTCGTTGAAGCAATCTGAGCGAATGGACGATAAGACTGGAAGTTTTGCCATGGCGACTGAGACGACGAGGATCACCCTGCCAAACGAGAAGCGAGCAATCCTGCATATCTGCCGGCGCGAGATGCTCAGGCCGCTGCGCGACCAAATTCTCAGGCTGTCGGGGTTCGATGTCGACTCCACATTGACGCCAGCGGAAGGACTGCAGATGTTCTGGGCCAAGCACTATGACCTGGTGCTGATCGACGTGGAAGGCGAGGACGCCATTCACAGTGCGGAAGCGATGTGTTCGGAGATCAAGACCGCCCAGCCGGAACAGATCGTCGCTTTTGTCTGTAACTGGCGCGTGGCTGCTCTGACCGACTGCCCGGACGAGATCCTGCGCACGGAGTTCGATCCCGCGGCCTTTGCCAGCGGCGTTCGCGATATAGTCACAAGCGAATAAGACTTAGTGGAATGCGTTCCCATCCTTGACGAAGGTCATGATCAGGTCGACCGTGTGCGCGTCCGGATCGGCAACGGTCTTGAACTTTGCCGAATAGCCGTTAAAGCTCTGTAGTGCGCTGTTGTTCTTCAGGAACGAGCTTATGTAGCCTTCGTCGAAGACGTCTCCCGGGTGCATCTTCCACGCAGAGTCGAAGTCCTTGCGCTGGGCGGGTGAAAGATTCTCCGGCGTCACCTGCCGCAGCTTGTACTGGTCGCCGGAGACGGCCGCAATCGTGAACGCGACCTGGTGCGAAGCGGTGTCGAGCTTTGGAGTCGCGGTAACGACGACGTCGAGATATCCCTTGTTGCGGTAAGCGGATTCGAGCTTGCCGAGAGACTCCAGCAGTACTTTCTGCGAGGCGACGTCGCCTGTATGCAGGTTGGCTTCGGCTGCAAAGCCTTCAGCGCTCATCATGGGAGAGCCTGCCCACTCCAGCTTTGAAAGGTGGTAGAGGTCGCCGGGTTCCAACGTTGCCGATGCGTCAATATCGACGCTGGAGCCGCTGGTGGTGGCGATCTTCCGAGACAGCGAGCTGATCCTACTGGCTTGAAAGCCGGCATTCTTATAGACAGAGAGCACCGCGTTAGAGAGGCTGAAGGGAGCAATGCCCTCGACGTAGGGCTTTCCGGGGGCGGCCGTGGTGAGCTTGTTCAGCCGATCCGAAAAGGGCGGTGCTACTCCTTCCAGAGTGAGGGAGTGGAAACGGACTTCGGGTTTTGTGACCCGGAACTCGGCAAGCCGAAGAGGCTGGCTGGAAGAGGGGGCGAGAGGCTCGAAGGTGATCGTCGCGTCGACGCCTTTTTCGCTCAGCATCTTCTTTAACGCGGTGGCAATGGCATCGGACTGATTGCCTGCTTCGGGCACGGTTCCGTTGAAGAGCGGCACCAGCTTTTGCAGTGCGGCGGGAAGTTCTTCCGGCGAGAACCAGACGAAATTATCGAAGCTGGCGGTAAGCAGCCGCGAGGGGTCGGCAGCCTTGAGCTTGAAGATGACCGTGATGGCCTTGAGTGGGCCATCAAGGCTCGATTGCAGGTCGTCAAAGGCACCGGTATCAACGAGGCGCTGCGAGGCGACCTGGAGGTCGGCCTTCGAGATAGTGTCCCCGGATTTGAGGCCCGTGGCGGCTTCGAGGCTGGTTTGTGAATACGGCGTTTTCCCGTCGAAGACGAGGTTCTTGACGGTGTACTGCTGTGCGGACAAGGACGGGGCACCGCACAGAAGCAGGCAGCAGGAAAGCAATGCGTTCTTGAGAGACATTGATGCAGAGGATAGCGAACGGCGCCCGTCTGGGCAAGGAGGTGTACTTTTGTGGGATTCCCGCTCCCGCTTTGAGAGTTCAAGCTGGTGGTGGATGACCGTTCGTCACTCGGTTTAAGGCTGGATGTGTTTATGGCTATGTGGTGCAGAGATGCTGTCGGGAAGTGGATGCGAGGGTGTGACCGGCTGCTTGTCGACGAGTCTGCGCAGGATTTGATCGAGTACGCGCTGGTGGCGGCGCTGATCGGTCTCGGAGCAGTCGCGACGATGAAGACGCTGGGAACCAAGATCGGCGGAGCGTTCACGAATATTGGAACGACGCTGACGACGAACACGTAGGCCGGCGCGACCAGGTGGAACCGCAGATCCTTTGACTTCGCTCAGGTTAACGCTCCTGAGAATGAGGACGACACCTCTAACAATCAGGATGACTACTCGGGAGTGAGAGGTATGGGTGGAACTCTTCGTTCGGCGGACTGGAAGAGGAAGACGGTAAAAATTGTGATGAGCGGCTCCAGCGGGTGACGGAAGCGAGCTTGCACGGTCACTGCGTAATAGATCAAAGGCTGTATAAGAAAGATCGCGGCGAAGAGCCACGCGGCGGGAACTTTGCGCCTGATCGAGAGGATGAGGCCGAGGATTCCTGTGACCGAGAGGAAGCCAAAGTTGATCTCGCGCGTGTACTCGATAAGGACAGTTTTCTCGAAGGGGTGGGGAACGCTAGCCCAGAAGAAGTAGATGCGGCGAATGGTCCACTTCACGATGCGATCCGGGTGTTTGTGGATGGCGATATGGGCTGCGGTGTTCTTCTCCTTTACGTAGGCCAGTTCGCCAATGGCTTTGTAGTGGAGAAACTCGGGGGCGGTCTCGGCGAGTGGAAGGGTTGGACCCCAGGGAAAGCCGTCGTTTTCGAGCAGGGTGGATTGGTACAGCTCCGCACCGAGATTGCCACGCGTTGGAATGAAGGCGTGGAAGACCTGAAAGTTGCGATAGATCCACGGAGCGAGGCAGGCGGAGAGAACAACCGCCGCAAGGGCTGCCTTCGTGGAAACGGCGATGAAGGTGTTGAGGCTGGCACGGGCGCCCCAGAGCATCCAGAGGCCGCAGGCGGGAAGAACGATCATCAGGGAGGGATTGGTGAGCGCGATGAGACCCCAGAGAAGACCAAATGCGGCCCAGCGAGTGGCCCTTTGCGGGTTTTCGCTTGAGGGTGCATCGCCGACGGCGCGGACGCGCAGAGTGACGACCAGCGAGACCGCAAAGAGGAACGTGGTGAGGGCCATGTCCCAGATCCAGTGGACGCCGTATTGCATGGCGGCAGGGTAGAGTGCCCAGAGCCAGGCGGACCAGAGGGCGATCCTTCTTCCATGGCGTTGCGCGTCGTAGCAACGGGCCGCGATCTCGTAGATGGCCAATGCAGTGGCAGCAGAGAAGACGCTGTCGATGGTGAGGATGACAAAGGCCGACACAGGGGTGTAGACACCGAAGAGCTTGAAGACTCCGGCAAGCAAGAGTGTGAAGAGCGGAGGGATCCAGGTGGTGGCGCCGCTGTGGCCCATGAATGGGTCGGAGTAGCCGTAACCGGTGGCGACAGCGCGGGCGATGCGGCCTGCCTCCCAGCCGAATTGGAAGTGGTCGAGGAGCGGGCGAATGCGATAGGTGTGCGCGATGGCGATGTAAAGGACGCGGACAAGAAGGCCAATCCAGAAGATTCGTACAGGGGCGCGAAATCCAGTTCCGGGATGGGCGAAGAAGGCGCGAAGGCGGGAAGGCATGCTCTTTCGATTGTAGTGGGACTCAGTGCGCGCGTTGCCATAGGGACTGCCACAACAACCGCACATCCTTCGACTCTGCTAACCACAATGAAGCGTGATTCGGTTCGCTGAGGATGACCAGTCGTAGAAGAAGTTCTCAGGCCTCGCGCACGATCACGAAGTTGCTTTCAGTGCAGCGTGGGCGGCCTGGTACTTCCAGCGGATATAGATTGAGTGGTGGAAGTGGAACTCGAGGCCTTCCTGTCCGTCCAAGAAGCCGAGGCGGAGGACATAGTTGTAGAGGAAGGTGAAGATGGGGTTCAGAACGGTGTTGGTAAAGTAGGCGAGCGGGTTGTCATGCACTTTGCCGCGGCGAAGCATAAGGGGAACACTAGCATTGGCGTAGCGGCGCATGTGTTCTTTGTAGAGCGGCAGGGTGGGGTACTGGAAGTGGAGGATGTCGCCGTGGAGTTGGCCGGTGGGGCCGGTCGGCTTGGGCGTCGCGTGAGGTTCAGTATCTTCTTCGAGGCGGGCGAAGTCCTTGCGGAAGAGGCGGAGCTTGCGGTCCGGGTAGAGGCCGCCGTGCCGCATCCAACGGCCAAAGATGAGGTTCAGGCGGGGAATGGTGTAGCCGTCAAATCGGGGAGTTGCTGCGAGGAGAGACTCGATCTCAGCGGCGAGCGTGGGAGTGAGGGACTCGTCGGCATCTAGATTGAGGATCCAGGTCTGCGTGCAGTGGTCGAGCGCGGAGTTGACGCCGGGACCATAGCCACGCCAGGGTTCCTGAAAGAGGACGGCGCCGTGCTCACGTGCGATATCAAGGGTGGCGTCGGTTGAGCCGGAGTCGAGGAGGACGATCTCGTCGACGGAGATTCCGTTTACGGAAGAGAGGCTGGCGAGGGTGCGGCGGAGGTTTTCGGCCTCGTTGCAGGCGACGATGGCGACGGAAAGTCGCTGCCGGTTGCTCATGCCTTGGGGTCTTCTGAGACGAGGTGCATTGAGATGAGGCTACGCTGATCGAGGAAGCGCGGGCAACTGAAAGGGTCCTTGTGCGGGCGGGTTCTGCCCAGTTATCGCGAAAAGGGCGATCGATGAAGCACCCGAAGATCCGTGCAAGGGCGTGGGCCAGATCCTGTGGCGGAGACCTCTTGTGGAGATCTCCGTTAGAGACTTGTGGCGGCGTGGCCGGACGTTCTCTGCCTCACGTACTGGTATGCAGGAGGCGGTTTACGGGCCGACGGTTCCAGTGCCAGCCGAAATGGTTGTGGGATTGTTGCCACGAGTGGCTGCGACTACGCCAACAACGACACCGGCGGTGACGATGGTCGCGCCGGTAATCCAGACCTTCTTCGGAATGTGGTTGAACCGGATTCCCCGGTGTATGTTCTTGCTGGTGTTGGTGGCTATCCCGGTCGTTGTGGAGGTTGGTGCCTCTGAGACAGGTGCAGCGGGAGCGCCAGGCTCTGCCGGGGGAGCCGCGGGTGTTGCGGGAGGAGCACTTGGAGGGGCGGTTGCGGCTCCGCCGCCGCCACCGGCGACGAGCGACTGGTGAATGACGGCCGTTGCCACGAGTGCGCCGAGGGTTGCCGTGACGGCAATCGTGTAGGACCCGGAGGTTGCGTTGAGCTTGAGGCCGTGCGCGACAGCGCGACCCTGAGCATCCGTGGTGACGGAAAGGGTGGAGAGTCCATTGAAGGTGCCGCCTGCGCCGGTGCCGCCGTTCTGGAGCGAGAACAGGATGAGGGCGCCGGCGACGGGCTTGTGGTTCTCGTCTTCTACCTGAACGACAGGCTCACGGGCAGTGCGCTCGCGGATGTCGTTCAGCGCGTCTTCACCATCAAGGATAGTGATGTGCAGCATCATGGGCGCGGCGGCGACCTGGGCAAAGAGAGGCGCAGTAGGGCCGATGCTGAACATGGACGCGAAGACCAGCGTGAGCGCGATGAACTGCCGGGCGATGCTGCGGGAAACCGGAAAGAGGGGCCGGAAAAGACGAGCTTCGGACATGGGCGTGGACCTGGATGATCTGGATTTTGGAATAAGGGACAAAAGATGCGTGGTCTCGTAGATCGCGAGTTTGGAGTTCATGGCGTGTCCGCCTCCTGCGACTCGCCCACGCTGTTGGTGAGCGCGACGGACACCTGGCCAACGACGGAGGCGTCGGAAGACAGGTTGAAGCTTTGCGTGTAGGTGAACGTTGAGCCGTATTGGAGTGAAGCGGGATCAGCGTACCACGTTGTGAAGATGGGGACTACATCAATTGTGATGTCCGGTGTACCGATGGAACCACCCGGCACAGCGGTGAAGTGGAACTTCGCTAAGGTCATGTCGCGGGGGTTGGAAAGACCGCGGATAACGACGGTCAACACATTTCCGCTGTGTGTGACAGTGGCAGACCGGGCCTCTGGGACAGCGAGCGGAGCCTGGATGACGAGAGGCTGAATGGTGGGCGGTGTGACGTCGACCCCGCCGGCCCGGAGCGTGAGAGTGACAGTCATGCTGCCGGCGACGGTGCTGCCTTGTACCGCTACCGAGGGAGAGCCAATCGAGTTGGCCGGAATGACGACCGCGTAGGTGGTGCTGCCGTTAGTAAAGAGTACTCCGGGATCGTTTGGAAGCCCGGCTATCGGAGTAAAGCTGACTGTGAAGGTTGCGGCAAGGTCAACGGGATAAGGATTGGTGAGCTTAAAGGTGAGGTCCGTGTCGGTGCCCGGCGCAATCGTCGTTGGACCTTCAAAGACAGCGTTCGCAAGCGGAGCCCCGACAAGGAAGGCGATAGAGGTGGTGGCCTGGTTCTGGGCAATCTCAGCAACGCTGATCTGGAGAATCTGGGCGACGAGGAAGTCCGAGGCGGGAATTGTCGCCGTGAGGGTCGTCATATTGACGAAGGTGGTTGGGATGGCATTGCCGTTGACCTGGACGACGGCGGTGGAGACGAAGCCTGTGCCCGTGAGGGTGATGGTCTTGGCGGGATCGCCGAGAGCGGCCTGAATGGTCGAGAGAGCAGTCAGCGAAAGAGGTATCACTTGGAGCGTTACCGTTGCCGTCGCGCTGGTGTAGTCGGCGAGATCGCTGGGAGTGAAGGCGACTTTCAGTGTCTGGGCTCCGGCAGGGAGGAGGGTTCCGACACCCGGAGTGTAAGTGAAGGTGCCGGGCAGGGCGGCCGAGTTCGCGCCGGTCACTGTGGCGTCGAGCTGCGCGCCCGAGAGGGCGGTGCCGGCAACGATGCTGGCAGGGGTAGGCCAGACGATAGTGGGAGCAATCTGCTGGACGTTGATTACGGCAGTGATCGTAAACGACTTGAAGTCTTTGGCGTCGGTCGGAGAGAAGGTGGCGGAAAGGGTCTGCCGGCCGGCAGCGAGGACCGTTCCAAGAGCGGGCGTGTAGGCGAAGGTGCCGGGCGTGTTTGCCGTCGCGTCAAGTTGCGCAGTTGACAACGCAGTCCCGTAAGGGATGGCGGCAGGGTTGGGCAGCCAGGACCCGTCAGGTGTGGCGGTCGTCACGGTGATGACGGTAGAGGTGGTGAGGGCCTTGAAATCCTTGTTGTCCGTTGGGGTGAAGGTGACGGAGAGGGTCTGCGGCCCGGCGGTAAGGACCGTTCCGAGAGCCGGCGTGTAGGCGAAGGTGCCGGGCGTGCTGGATGTTGCGTCGAGCTGCGCGCCGGAGAGCGCGCTGCCGTAAACGATGCTGGCGGGATTTGGCAACCAGGTGATGGCGGGTATGGAGGCCGTCACGGAGATGGTCGCTGTGGTGGTGATGGGCTTGGAATTGAGGGTATTGGTCGGGGTGAAGACTGCGGACAAGGTCTGCGTCCCGGCAGAAAGGACGGTGCCGAGGGCCGGGGTATAGACGAACGTGCCAGGCGTGGTCGATGTCGCATCAAGTTGGGCAACCGAGAGCGGCGTGCCGTACGTGATAGTGACCGGGTTCGGTGTCCAGGAGATGGTGGGGCTGCCGGTCGTTACGGTGATGGTGGTGGTTGCGGCGACGGGCTTGAAGTCCGTGGTGTTGGTTGGGGTGAAGACCGCGGAGAGATTCTGTGTTCCAGCGGAGAGAACAGTCCCAAGCGCCGGGGTATAAACGAAGCTGCCCGGGGCGGTTGATGTCGCGTCAAGCTGGGCGGCGGAGAGGGCGGTTCCGAAGGCGATGGTGGCCGGATTCGGCGTCCAGGTGATGGTCGGGGTGGCGGCGGTTACGACGATGGTGATCGTTGAAGTGATGGCCTTGTAGTTTGCAGTGTCCTTGGGGATGAAGACGGCGGTGAGAGTCTGGGTCCCGGCGGCGAGCACAGTTCCAAGCGCGGGCGTGTAGGAGAAAGTGCCAGGCGTTGTGGAGGTGGCGTCAAGCTGGGCTGCGGAGAGGGGAGTGCCGTAAGGTATTGTGGCAGCGGTTGGCGCCCAGGTGACCGTGGGGGTGAGAGCAGTTACCGTGATGGAGACCGTCATCGTGACCGGCTTAAAGTTCGTGGTGTTGGTAGGAGTGAAGAGTGCGGAGACGGAGTGCGTTCCGGCGGCGAGTATGGTTCCGAGCGCCGGGGTGTAGATGAAGGTGCCCGCCGTGGTGGAGGTCGCGTCAAGCTGGGCGCCGGAAAGTGCGGTGCCGTACGCAATGATGGCTGGGTTCGGAGTCCACGAGACTGTTGGAACGGCTGCGGTAACGGTGATGGTGGTGGTCGTGGTAAAAGGCTGGAAGTTTGTCGTGTCGGACGGAGTGAAGACGGCTGAGAGCGTTTGGACTCCTGCGTTGAGGATGGTTCCCAGACCCGGCGTGTAGGTGAAGGTGCCAGCGGTGGTCGAGTTGGCGTCCAGTTGGGCGGCCGTGAGGGCAGTTCCGTAGGAGATAGTGGCCGGGTTCGGTGTCCAGGTGACTACAGGATTGCCGGAAGTTACAGCGATTGCGGTGGTAGTCGTTACGGCCTTGAAGTCTGTGGCATCTTTCGGCGTGAAGACGGCGGACAGCGTCTGGGTGCCGGGTGCAAGAACGGTTCCGGCGGCTGGAGTGTAGACAAATGTGCCGGGAGTGCTGGCAGTGGCATCGAGCTGCGCGGCTGAGAGAGCGGTGCCGTGGGCGATGGTCGCTGGATTCGGAATCCAGCTGATGGTCGGGGTTGCGGGCTTGATGATAACCGTAGTAGTGGTCGTGACGGACTTGAAGTCAGTCGGATCTTTCGGCGAGAAGGCGACGCTGAGCGTCTGAGTTCCGGCGGTAAGAACCGTACCAGCGGCTGGTGTATAGGCGAAGGTTCCGGGGGTTGTTGCGGTGGCGTCAAGCTGGGCAGCGGACAGCGCAGTCCCGTAGGTGAGTGTGGCTGGATTCGGCTGCCAGGTTATCGCGGGAGTGGCTTGGGTGACGATGACGGTGGTCGTAGCGTTTACGGATTTGAAGTGGATCGTGTCGTTCGGCGTGAAGAGGACTGAGAGTGTATGCGTCCCAGTGCCAAGGACTGTTCCCAGGGCGGGTGCGTAGGTGAAGGTGCCCGGAGTGCTTGCGATCGCATCCAGTTGAGCGGCGGAGAGCGAGGTGCCGTAGGTGATCGTCGCGGGCACAGGCGTCCAGGTGATGGTTGGAGTGGTGCTTCCGGTGACCGTTAAGAGAGCAGTGCCGGTGGACGGGAGATAGTCGATCTTGTTCGCGGGTGTGAAGGTGACGCTGAGAGTTTGCACTCCAGCCTGGAGAATGGTGCCGAGCGCCGGTGCGTAGGCGAAGGTCCCGGCGACTTTGCTCGTGTACGGCGTGGAGACGGTCGCGTCAAGTTGCGCTGCGGAAAGAGCATTTCCGAATGCGAGCGTAGCCGGATTGGGCGTCCAAAGCAGCGAGGTGGCTGCGGGACTCACGGTCTGGGTGAGCGTGGTTGAGGTGCTGCTCGCGAAATCCTTACTCGAGATGAATACGACTGAGATCGCGTGAGTGCCGACAGAGAGCGTCGAGATTGTGAGCGACCCAGGATTTTTCGTTGTCTCGCCGAGGAACGTAGATCCGTCATAGAAGTTCACCACGCCGGTGACGGGGCCGGAATTTGAGGTCGTGGTGGTCGCTGTAAGAGTGACAGGCTGTTGGAACTGGGTGTCAGGGAGAGAGCTGCTTAGACCGGTGGTGGTCGCCAGCAGGTTCACAGACTGGATCACGGTGGCGGCCGCAGCAGTGTAGTCGGCGGCGTCAGTGGGCGTGAAGACGACTCTAAGAGTTGAGGTGCCAGAGGGAAGGACGGTTCCGGCAGCGGGTGTGTAGATGAAGGTTCCAGCAAGAGCGGTGCCGCTGGCGCTGGCTGCGGTCGCGTCGAGCTGGGTGGTGGAGAGCGGCGTGCCTGAGGTGATTGCGGCTGGAGTTGTCCAGGTCAGCGAGGGCGTCGCTTTGGCGACGGCAAGGGTCACCGTTTTGGTGAAGGCTTTGAAGTCGACGGCGTCTGTGGGAGAGAAAAGGACCGTGAGCGTGTTGGAACCTGCGGAGAGTACGGTTCCGGGGGCGGGCGTGTAGGAGAAGGTGCCGGGCAGTGCAGTGCCGCTCTTGCTCGCGGCACTTGCGTCGAGTTGCGTTGTGGAGAGCGGTGTGCCGAAGGTAATTGCGGCAGGAGTGGCCCACATCAGGACGGGGGTGGCCTGGGTGACGACGATCGTCGACGTTGTAGTAACAGGCCTGAAGTTGGTTGTGTCCATCGGGGTGAAGAGAGCAGAGAGAGTCTGGGTGCCGGCACCGAGCACTGTTCCGAGTGCGGGCGTGTAGACGAAGGTGCCCGGCGTTGTAGATGTGGCATCAAGCTGGGCGGCAGACAGCGGAGTTCCGTAGGCGATCATCGCCGGATTAGGCAGCCATGTGACCGTAGCGTTGGCTCCCGTGACTGTGAGAGGAACAGTCTTAGTGGCGGTTTGGTAATCGGTTGCGTCCGTGGGAGTGAAGAGGACGGAGAGCGTCTGTCTCCCGGATGAGAGGACGGCTCCTGCGGCCGGGGTGTAGGAGAAAGTTCCGGGAAGTGCGAGGCCATTCGTGCCAAGTGCGGTTGCGTCGAGCTGCCTGGCGGTGAGCGGAGTGCCGAATGTGATTGCTGCCGGAGGTGTCCACGTCAGGGCGGGAATGGCTCGGAGGACCGTGACAGTGGTCGTCGCGGTGATGGTCTTGAAGTCGGTTGCATCGGTGGGCGTGAAGCGCACAGAGAGCGTCTGGGGGCCGGCGCTGAGCACCGTGCCGAAAGCAGGTGTGTAGGTGAAGGTGCCGGGCGTCGCCGATGTGGCGTCGAGCTGCGCTGCGGAGAGCGGAGTGCCGTAGGCGATGGTGGCCGGGTTCGGCAGCCAGGTGACCAGAGCGGTGCTTGCGGTGACTGCGAGGGTCACGGTCGAGGTGGCCGTCTTATAGTTTGTCGCACCGGCAGGGATGAAAAGGACGGAGAGTGTGTGGGTTCCCGCGGCCAGGACCGTGCCCAAGGCAGGCGTATAGGTAAACGTTCCGGGAAGGGCTGCGCCGCTTAGACCCCTGGCGGTTGCGTCAAGCTGGGCGGCGGAGAGCGGCGTTCCGAAGCTGATTGCGGCTGGCGTCTTCCAGGTCAGTACGGGTGTGGCCTGGGTGACCGTGACCGTGGTGGTCGATGTGAGCGGCTTAAAGTTGATGGTGTCTCTCGGCGTAAAGAGGACGGAGAGCGTCTGGGTTCCGGCAGGCAGGACTGTGCCGAGCGCCGGACCGTAGGTGAAGGTGCCCGGGGTGCTCGAGGTAGCGTCAAGCTGTGCAGCAGAGAGCGGGGTTCCGTAGGGGATAGTGGCTGGATTTGGTGACCAGCTTATGACGGGGCTGACGCCGGTGACGGTGATGCTCGTGTTGGCAGTGACAGACTTGAAGTTGACTCCGTCCGTGGGAGTGAAGAAGACCGAGAGGGCCTGGGTGCCCGCTCCGAGAACGGCTCCAATGGCTGGCGTATAGGTGAAGCTGCCGGGAGTGTTCGACGTGGCGTCGAGCTGAGCGGCAGAAAGGGGAGTGCCGTATGAGATCGTCGCCGGGTTGGGCAGCCAGGCGAGTGTGGGCGTGGCTTGCGTGACGACGACCGTGGCCGTCGTAGTCTGCGGCCTGTAGTTGACGGTGTCCGTGGGGGTGAAGAGGGCGGAGAGCGTGTGGGTTCCTGCGCTCAGGACTGTGCCGGTGGCCGGCGTGTAGGTGAACGTGCCTGGCGTGCTGGTGGTTGCATCAAGTTGCGCGGCCGAGAGCGGCGTGCCGTAGGTGAGGATTGCTGGATTCGGGAGCCAGGTCACGACTGCTCCAGCTGGCGAGACCGTGATGACGCGAGTAAGCGTGGCAATGTTGTAGTTCGGATCGGTGGGATGGAAGCGGAGCGAAAGCGTGTGAACGCCGGTAGTGAGAATGGCTCCGCTGGCAGGGCTGTAGGTGTAGGCACCGGGGAGGACCGACGTGGCGTCAAGCTGCGCTGCGGAGAGTGGCGTTCCGTAGGTGATCGTCGCAGGGTTCGGGAGCCAGGTCACGACGGGAGCGATACTGGTGACGGTGATGACGGACGTGGCAGAGCCGGCCAGGAAGTTTCGAGTGTCTGCCGGTGTAAACCTAGCTCTGAGAGTCTGGGTGCCGGCGTCGAGTACGGTGCCGAGTGCGGGGGTGTAGCTGAAGACGCCAGCGACCGACTTGATGTAGGTGGTGGCGACCGTAGCGTCGAGTTGCGCGGCAGAGAGTGGTGTGCCGAAGGCGATAGTCGCCGGACCAGGTGTCCAGGTGACTTGGATTGTCGCGGGGCTTACTTTTTGTGCGAGAGCGGTTGAGGTGCTGCCCGCGAAGCTGTCGTTGGCGACGAAGGTGGCGACGATATCGTGCGTGCCCGCGACGAGGGCAGAGGTAGTAAAGGTTGCAGGGCTGGTCGTTGAGGAACCAATGAGGGTGTTGCCGTCGAAGAAGTTCGTCGTGCCGGTGGCCACCTTTGAGCCGGCGAGCGTGGTCGCGGTGAGGGTAACGGGCTGGCCATACTCGCTCGAGTTGATGGTGGTGGCAAGGCGGGTGATGGTCGCGGGGAGTCCCACTACCTGAACGACAGACGCGGTTGCCGTGGTGTAGTCCACGGAGTCTGTCGGCGTGAAGAGGACGGTAAGGGTGTTCGCGCCGACCGGGAGCACGGTGCCAATCGGAGGCGTGTAGGTGCATCTTCCCGCCAGCGTAAGGCCGCCGACTCCTGTGACGACGGCGTCGAGCTGCGTCGATGAGAGCGCGGCGCCGAGATTGATAGGCCCGGGTGTGGCCCAGGTGAGGGTGGGTCTTGCCTGCGCGACCGTGATGGTGCGGGTAAGGTTGACGATGCTGTAGTTGTTGTCTGTGGGATGGAAACGCAGCGACAGGGTCTGGGTGTCTGCGGTGAGGATCGCACCGTTTGCGGGCCCGTAGGTATAGGCTCCGGGCATCGCCGAAGTCGCATCGAGCTGGGCGGCAGAGAGCGGCGTTCCGTAGGAGATGGTGGAGGGATTTGGGTTCCAGGTAACGCTGGGCGCGGCGGAGTCCACTGTGATCGGAACCGTCTTGCTGATGGAGCTGAAGTCGGTAGTGTCGACTGGTTTGAAGGTGACCGAGAGAAGGTGAGGTCCAACGTCAAGCACGGTGCCGAGAGCAGGCGTGTAAGTGAAGGTGCCCGGAGTGTTGGCGATGGCATTGAGCTGGGAGGCGGAGAGACCGGCTCCGTAGGTGATGGTCGAGGGATTTGGCGTCCAGGTAAGAACCGGCTGCGTGATCCCGACGAGAACGTTGGCGGTCCTGGTGACGGCGGCGTAGTTGGTGATGTCGCGTGGAGTGAAGGTGACGGAAAGGACGTGCGAACCGGCGGGCAGAATAGTACCCAGGGCTGGCGTGTAGACGAAACTGCCCGGAGTGCCGGAGGTGGCATCGAGCTGTGCGGCGGAGAGCGGAGTGCCGTAGGCGATGTCGCTCGGATTGGGAACCCAGGTGAGGACCGGAGTAAGCTGGGTGATGGTGATGATCGCAGCAGAGGTCTGCGACTTGAAGTTGGCCGTATCGGTGGGGGTGAAGAGGGCAGAAAGTGTGTGCGTGCCGGCAGCCAGGAGAGCTCCGATGCCCGGAGTGTAGACGAAGGTGCCTGGGACGCTGGAGGTCGCGTCGAGTTGCGCTCCGGAGAGCAGTGTGCCGTAGGGGATCGTGGCTGGGTCCGGTCGCCAGGTGATCACAGAGTTGTTGCTGGTGACGATGATCCTGGTTGTAGTGGTGACTGATTTGAAGTCGTTGGTGTCTCTCGGCGTAAAGACGGCGGTCAGGATCTGTGTGCCGGAGTTGAGGACACTGCCTAAGGCAGGCGTGTAGACAAAGGTGCCGGCCACGTTGGAGGTTGCATCCAGTTGAGCGTCTGAGAGCGGGGTTCCGTAAGGGATGGTGGCCGGACTTGGCAACCAGCTGATGGTTGGCGTGGTGCTGCTGACGACGATGTCGACCGTCTTCGTAACGGTGCTGCAGTCGGTAGTGTCGTTCGGCGTGAACGTCGTGGAGAGGGTGTGGGTACCGGCGGCAAGGACGACACCGGCTGCGGGGGTGTAAGCGAAAGTGCCCGGGGTGGAGGAGGTGGCGTCGAGTTGGGCTGTAGAAAGGGCCGTGCCGTAGAGGATCGTGGCGGGATTTGGTTTCCAGGTGAGGCGCGGGAATGCCTGGGTGACGACAATATTCTGGGTGGCGGCCTTCGAGGTGTAGTTGGCGTCGGTAGGCTTAAACGTCGCAACGATTGAGTGAGAACCGACTGTGAGAATTGTTCCAACAGCAGGAGCGTAGGTGAACGTGCCGGGGACCGTCTTACCGGTTATGCCGATAGCGAGAGCGTCCAATTGGCCTGCTGTGAGAGGGCTTCCATAGGGGATGGTTGCGGGATCTGGTTTCCACGTGATTGTTGGCGCCCCGGCGACGACCTGGAAGGTTATGGCTCGCGAGGTCGCTGCCTCGTGGCTGGCGTCGCCCGGATAGCGGACCGTGAAGCTGTAGGTGCCGACCGACAGGCTTGTGAGTCTGAGCGTCGCGGCATCGTTGACGTCTCCCGCGCCGTCAACAGTTCTTACCAGCGGCCCGGTCCCGACGAGTGCCTTGCCGTTGTAGAACGAAGCTGTGCCTGTGGCTGTCGAGCCTCCGGATGGGTTTTGCGAGTTGTCGAAGATCGAGCCGATAAGCGTGGTCGTCGTGCCGGCGTAGGTCTGCGGAGAACCGGGAAAGCTGGTGATCAAGATGCTGGGGGTGATCTCGGTCACGTTCAGGGTCGTCGTGACGGTACCGGCAAGGATGGTGAAGGTGCCATTCGTCGAGGCTTTGAGCGCGTGCATGCCAGCGGAGAAAGTGGCGGCCGGGAGAGTTGCGGTGGCGGTGCCGGCGGTGATGTAGTCGTAGAGGGTGATGGGATAGCGAGTGTTACCGTCCTGGTTGCCGACTGTGTAGAGGAGGAGGTCGGCATACTTGTCGCCGTTTTCGTCAGAGGCGGCGATCAGCCTGGCCACGCCGGGCGGGGCTATGGAGAGCGCCTTATAATCTGCGGCAAAGATGCCTTCGCCGTTGCCGCTGAGGATGTGAATCGACTTTGGATCTTCGACGGCGATATCGAGGAGCCCGTCGCCGTTGAAGTCGCCCGCAACGACCTGGGACAGGGAAGGAACGCTGGTTACGATCGGAGTTTTCGAGAAGGCGATCGCGGCGGTTTTGCTCTGGTTCGAGAAGACAGAGATGGCCTGTGCCTTGGTGCTCATCACGAGGATGTCTATAGCCCTGGACTCGGTGAGTGGTGCAGGGATGAATCTCGCAGTGTTCGAGCCGTCGGTCTTTATCTGTACCGGTTTGTCAAAGACTCCTTTGCCATTGTTCTGGTAGATCTCGATCGAGCTGTCCACGGTTCCGGCGCTGTTCTGGCCGTTGAGCACGATGATGTCGGGATAGCCATCCGCGTTGAGATCGGATGCGGCAATCTGGAAGTCCGGAGTGATCTTGGCTTCGCCGTTTACCGGGAACTGGCCGGTACTCAGCCCGCCCGTCGCCGGTCCGACCGTGAAGTTGCCTTTACCGTCGCCCAGGAGAGGCTCAAGACCGACGATGGTCCGCTTTGCATCCAGGTATCCGGAGAGCACCAGATCTTGCTTCCCATCCTTGTTGAAGTCCCCGGCAACGAGAGACGAGCCATAAAGTGCAGGAGATGACACGAAGCCGTCCTGGAAGGTGCCATCGCCATTGCCAAGCATGGTGTAAATGGTCTCGGTCTCGGCGGCGGTGGGATTTTTGGCCAGGGCGAGAAGGGCTAAGTCGGGTATGCCGTCGCCGTTGAAGTCTCCCGTGGCCGCGCTGCGGATGATAAAGCTGGGGCCGCCTGACTGGATATTGAAGGCTCGATTTGCAGCGAAGCTGCCCGAGGGAACGGTCCCGAGGAGCAGGTTTAGGCTTGCGCCGGCATTGCCGGTGCCGGGATCGATGAAGAGCGTGTCGGGAATTCCGTCGCCGTTGAAGTCAGCAACGAGCGGAGGAATCGGCTGGGCGTAGGTAAAGATCTGCTGGGTGGGTGCCAAAGCGAAGCTGGCGTTCCCGTCGAGGACGAGGTTCGCGGTGCCAAGGGTCGTACTCGAGTTGCTGAAGCTGACGAGGCCGCTGGGTGCTCCGGCGACAGAGCGGGCAGCCGGGCCGAAGGTGGCGGTTAGGGTGACGGGCTGGGAGGTCAGGGCGGGGTTGGGAGACGCAATGAGGGTGCCGGGATTCTGCTGGAGGGCTACTGTCTTCAGCGACAGACTATTGCTGCAGTAGCTGTAGGTGGCGATGTTGCAGACCTGAACGGTTATCTGCGAAGCCGTTGCGGAAATGGTTGTGGGGATGGTGCTGATGAGCGAGGAAGTGGAGATGAACCTGACGGCTCCGGCAAGAGTGTTCGAAGAGGTAAACCTGACCGCGCTTGTGGCTTTGCCACTGGTACCGGAGTTGCTGATGAAGTTTGCGCCGGTCAGCGCGAGATTTGATGGCTCACGAGCTTTGAGGGAGGCGTTCTGCTCAGGGAGTTCAGGCAGCGTGACACTGCGCAGAATCGGCAAGTTCAGCGTAACGGTGTTGCCCTGGGCCGCTCCGCCTTCGTTGCCGCCGCAGGCCGTGAAGTTCGTAGGAACACTGTAGATGGAGACGGCGAAGCTGCCGTTTACAAACTTTGCAGGAGGGACGTCCTGGATGGTGGAGGCGGGAACATCGAAGTTGAACTCGGCGATTCGGCCAAGGTTCCTGAAGTTATAGGGAGCGATCGGCACCTTGCTGCTGCCGTATCCGGTATCGAAGCACACCTGGAAGTTGGGGGTTCGGGCAGGCTCGCTCACTGTTGCGGCGAAGGTAGCTCCATAGGAGCCGGCAGACAGTGAACTGACGCTTGTATTGATGGGGTAGGTTTGGTACTGGGCCCGGGCGGAGGGTGCGATGCATGCAGAAACCAATGAGAAGAAGAGCAAGCGGAGCAGAAGAATGGCGGGCGAAGGGGAGTTTCGCCGGGAAGAGACGCCAGATGGGATCATGGCACCACCGCAGCGACGAGGGATGTCTTTGCGGGGGCCGGGAGTGCGGGAATGAAGAGCAGGCGTGGCGAGGTCTGGGCGGCATCCACGATCCAGTTGGGGCCGGTAACGGCGTCGGTGACGCGGAAGGCGCCGTCGTCCGCGAGGGTTGAAGCCAGAGTGGGTTTGCAGGAGCAGGTGACAGAGACGCTTGCAAGCGTGGTCAGGTCGACGCGGACAAGACTCTGGCTGGCAGAGTTAGCGGCACTGTTGACGACCAGTGCCCAGCGGCCACTTCCGGAGACACCTACGGCCGTGGGGCTCTGAAGAAGCTGCGCGGTCTGGATAAGGGACGTTGAAGGCGTGGTCGTCGCGGTGCGGATGAGGGCGAGCGAGTTTGCGGTCGCATCGGCGAAGAGCAGGTCGTCGCGGCCAGGCAGGAAGTTCAGACCGCCGGTAGTTTTGACGGTGGCGACAGGAGTCAAGCGACCGCCGGAAGCCATCACCGCGACCGTGAAGGAAGAGCCCTGGGCGTATTCAAAGCTGATTGCGCCGCTATCGCTGACGGCTGATTCGGCGATGGCTCCGGGAGTCGTCACGGAGTGGACAGCGGGAATGGATAGCAGACCGGTGACCAGCGAGGCGGTGGACGCACCGGGAGTGTAGACAAGCGCGGTCGTAGCTCCGGGCGAGAGCCGGATGCGGGCTCCAGCAGGCAGGGTGAGTCCGAGGCTGACGGGCGAGCCGGAGGGAAGCGACATGAGATCGAATGAGCCGTCGCTGTCCTGAAGCACAGCGACGCTGGCGGTGGCGGACGCAGTCGCGCCGACGTAGACACCTGCGGGCACGACGCTCTGGCCGATCTGCGAGGCACCGGTGACGCCGAGGATTGGGCGAAGGGTCTTGTCGGAAGCTACCCAGAGATAGCCGAGTTGAGGACCTTTGGCGGAGGCGACAGGCGTGGCAATGTTCTGGGGAGGCACTGCTGCAGTTCCGAGTACGCCGCTGCCGCACCCGGTGGTCGCCACAAACGCCGCGGCCATGAAAAGAGCGGAGGCAGCAGAGACGCTGCACAGCGACGTAAAACGGGGGGCGGAGCCGGTTCTGGTGATTGAACTTAGTGGGCGAAGCGGGGCCTGAAATTGCATGTTCCTCCTAAGGGGAGCGACTGGAGAGTTGAAAAAGATGGCCGGGAGATACCGCTGCAAGATATCGTGTCCAATCTGGAAGAGCAAGTAATTAAGAGTGTGGCTTTAGCGGAAATCGTTACATCGCGCAATTACCTGGACGGGTTACTGGTTCAGACCTGCCAGTCACCGCCTGGAAAAACCAGGCGGCACAGATCTGCGTAGTTGCTAGTAGAATCCGTGGCAACAGCGGCAAGCAGACGACCAGGAAACGTAAGAGGCATGGCGATGAACGAAGTGAAAGAGAACAAGTGGGCCGGGCAGCAGAAGAAGCAGCGAAGAGCTCACCTAGTCCAGAAATTCTCTTCAGCGCTGGTGGTGGTGATTCTTTTTTCTGGCTACGTTCTCGCCTCGCAAGGGCAGTCCGTTCCGTCAAAGCCGGCGGCGGGCGCGCTCGGATCCAGCCATGCGGCGGAGATCGCCTCCTCGATCCCGGGAGTGGTGGATATCACACTCGAACGGCAGCGCGATGGGAAGGTCGAAACCATGGTCCCGGGGCATGTGTTCACTAAGGGAGACGTCATTCGTCTGAAGGTGACGAGCCACTACGACGGCTATCTCTACGTAATGAACCAGGGAACCTCGGGGAAGTTTGCGACGGTATTCCCGGCAATGCAGACCGGCAGCGACAACCGGGTGAAGCTGGGCAAACAGTACCTTGTGCCTGCCGTCGAGGACGGGTGGTTCGAGGTGAACGGCCCGGCTGGGTTCGACGTTCTCTACTTCCTTTTGAGCCCGGGGGTGTTGGCGACTCCTGTGCTGTCGAGTTTCTCTGCGCCAGGGCCGGTGAGTTCTTTGAGGCCTCGCTGCAATGACGAGATCTTTCGCGCACGCGGAGACTGCACAGACGATTCCGCGGGCCCTGCCGTGGTGCCGCGCGGAGAAGACCTACCCGCTCCGCTGGCCCCGATCGCGGGGAGTGCGTCAAGAGACATCACGTTTACGAACAAATCAAACGGAGCTGTAGGCGTGCAGGGAGAGAGCTCCGCGCCAATGTTGTACACGTTCCGGTTAGCGCATTTGTAGGTTGGCCTCTGCGCGGAGGCCGAAGGTTCCTAAGGTGAGAACGATGAAGTTGGACACAACAGCAGTTGATCGGTTGCAACGGTTTTGTTTTGTTGCAGCCGTGCTTTTCTTCGGGATCACGTCCATCGCGTTGAGCCAGGCAAGTCCAGCGCCCGTTCCGGCAGGACAAGGTGCGCCGCCGGTTGCGCCGTCCACACAGGACTCGCGTGACTTGAAGCCGATCCAGACGAAACAGAGCACTTCGGTGACAATCCCTCGCAGCTATGCACTGGTGGTCGGAATTTCGGCTTATAAGAACCTGCCTAAGAGCGCGCAACTGGAATTTCCGAATCGCGATGCGGAGGACATCTACGCCGCATTGATCTCGCCTGAAGGGGGACAGTTTCCGGCGGAGAACGTGCATAAACTGATCAACGAGCGGGCCACGGTCGAGAACATACGGCATGAGCTTGAGGTGTGGCTGCCTTCGGTAACGCAGGACAACGACCGCGTGCTGATCTACTTCGCGGGGCATGGATTTGTATCCGGTGGGAAGGGGTGGCTGGCAACTTACGATGTCGACCTGCACAACATCACGACGACGGCGTATCCGATGGAGAAGCTGGGTTCCGAAATCGGCGGAAAGATCAAGGGCAAGTGGAAGGTGCTGATCACGGATGCCTGCCACTCTGGCGCAATTACGCCGGAGGCAGATAGACAGCAGGTGACGAATACGCTGCTCGATCTGCAGAAGTCGTTGTTTTCGCTCACGGCCAGTCGCGATCGCGAACAGAGCTTTGAGAGCGACCGCTGGGGCGGCGGCCATGGGATCTTTACCTACTATGTGATCAAGGGGATCGAGGGTGAAGCGGACACAAACGGCGATGGCGTTGTCGATGCGGATGAGCTTGCCGAATATGTGCATACCAACGTGAGACTCGCGACCGAGGGCAGGCAGAATCCTACAAGTGAGCGCGGGAGCTTCGATCGCAACATGGTGCTGGCCTATAACTCGTCGCGGGTGAAGGGCGCGAATTTACCGGCCCCGCAATATGGGAACTTGATTATCGAGAGCAACATGGACGGCGTTGAAGTCTGGGTGGACGGCAAGAGCGCCGGTGTGGTGAACAAGGGCGTAGCGCTGAGGCTGCCGGGCATCTCGCCGGGGGTGCATACGATCAAGGGCGTGCACCTTGGATACGAGCCTGATGGGCCGAGAGAAGAGCAGGTGTATCCCGGGCAGGACTCAACCGTAAGCGTGAGAATACTGATTCAACGCAAGGCGAACCATGCGGCGGTGGAGGAGTTCGATAAGGGGATTGAGTTTTATAACAAGGGATACGCGGAGAACTATAAAAAGTCTGTCGAGCACTTCAACGCGGCGTTGGCGATCGATCCGAAGTTCTCTGCGGCACTGGTTTATTTAGGAAGGGCGCAGAGCGCGCTGTATGAAGACGATCAGGCGATCGCTTCGTTAAAACAGGCGGTGGACCTTGACCCTGACTACCAGGAGGCGCGGGCGAGCTACGCGGCGGTGCTGCTCGATGGGGGCAATCTCGACGAAGCGGTGAGGCAGCTTGATGTTGTGACTCGCAGGGAACCCGAGCGGGGATGGTCGTGGTATCTGCTCTCACAGGCTTATGCGAGAAAGGAAGATTATGTTCAGGGCAGGGCCGCTGCGGAGAAAGCGATTCAACTGACTCCCAAAAATGCGGAGGCTCACTTCTGGCTGGCGGAGTGTCTGAGGATGCTGAAGCTTCCGGCGGATGCGTCACGGGAGTACAACCAATACTTGGCGCTGTCGAACTTCGATACCGGCGCGGCAGGGCAGTTTAATTACTACGTGCTGGGATCTCTGTTCGGAATGGGGAAAAAGTCTCGCGCGACCCAGGCAGATATCTGGAAGGAAGTGCATGGCGAAGCAAACTTCGGACTATGCAACTGCGAACGTATGCAGAAGCAGTTTGAGCCCGCGATTGCCCATTGCCAGAAGGCGCTGGCGTTCCTGCCGAACGATACGGCTGTGAACTATCGGCTGGGCGAGTTGTATTCGGAGGAGTTCAACGAGCATAACTCGCTCGGGCTGCTGGCGGCGGCCAAGCTGCACTTCACGGCGGCGATTGCTTCGAATCCGGATACAGTCGAAGCCGACCGCGCGAAGAAGTATGTGAAGAACATTGATGGGGTCTTGGCCCAGGTGCAGTGAGTGCCCAAAGGTGAACCGTTCATATCCAACTCATCGCGAAGGACAGATGCGTGATAAATGGGGCACCCGAACAGGTCTGGTAACACGAGCTCGATGGATGCATTATCCAACGATCATGATCGTAGCGAAGAGCATGACCGATGCGATAAGACAGAACATCGCCGCGTGAATCCGGTCGCTCTTGATCTGGCGGATGTAGGCCAGGGTGAGTACGGTGTCGCAGAGGCTGGAGATCAGATTGTGGTCTGTCGCGTGTTCCATCGAATTCAGATAGGTCGCCTTCGACTCAGACAGAATGTTGTCCTGCGGGTTGGCGACGGTGTGAAGGATCCAGTGATGGGCTTTGTTGTGTCCGACGTAAAACGCGGGTTTTGCCGGTGCTTTGACATCGATGTGCGGCTTGACGGTAGGAAAAATAACGCGCAGACAAACAAGTATCGAGCAGACCTCTGTTGCCATGAAGAGAGCGAAGAGGATCGAGTGAATGACAGGCCGCGTGCCCTGGTGTTGAAGCGTCACCGCAGCCATTCCAGAGAGCAGGGTGACGCAGAAGCCCGCCTTTGTGTCGAGGAAGCGAACCGTCTCCTGAGTGTCGTTAATGGTCTGGAAGAGGAACCACAGGCGGTTGTAGGTGTCTTCGCCATGGTGGACTGCGGGCTCTGTTACAAGGGCCGGGTCGGGCATAGGCAGGAGTGTAGCAGGCATGGTGCGGATTGTGGTTGCAGTGCGACGGCGGTGCCGGTAGGCTGGGTGCGAACCGTTCCCGAGAGAAAGATGCAAGTGACCAGAAGGATGTCTGGAAGGAAGCCGTTGCTATGTGCTTTGCTGCTGGGGTCTGCTTATTGGCGGACGCCGACGATGCAGGGGCAGGCTGCTTCTCCTGACGCTGGAGGGCAGAGTGCGCCTGCGGCTCCGACAGTGGACATGCAGCGCTCGGCGGCGATCGATCGCAGGATTCCGCAGCAGGCGATGTCGACGGTGGGTGCGCTGCAAGGCGTCGTGCTGGATCAGGCAGGTCGCCCTTTGGTTGGCGTTGAAATTAGGTTGATGGGTGCTGGTGCGGTGGCGCCGGTCCTGACCTCCGGCGATGGCATATTTCGCGTGCTGAGGATTTCGCCAGGAAGTTATCAGTTGACGCTGACGACTCGGGGGGGCGTGGCGGTGCAGCGCCCGGGTGTCACGCTCCACGCGGGCGAGGTGTTGTCGATCGAGGTGCATGTGCCGGTGGCGGAAAAGGGCCCGGCGTCGGTGATGGGACAGGCCCCGGTGGAACTGCTCGGCGAAAAGGACTACACGGAGTTGAGCCGAAGGCCGGATGCAGATGGTGCGATTGTGGCCGCGCCTGCGGAGAATGTCTTGCCGGACTCGGCTTACTTTCAGCCGCGACCTGATCGGTGGAACACGGAGATGCCGAACTATCACCGGTACAACCTTGGCGATGAGACGCCGTTTGTGATGGGGCACTGGTACGACCCGTTCAATCGGAACCGCCTGAAGGCGGACAAGCCGCTGATCGGGAAGACATTCTTCAGCTTCACGGCAGACAGCATCACGGCGCTTGAAGGGAAGAGATTGCCTACGGCTGCAGGACAATCGACGGTGAACGCCGTTGAACCGGATTTCTTCGGACACGGAGGTCAATTCTTTCTGGCGCAGACCTTTCGGTTCAGCTTCGATCTATTCCACGGCGATACGTCGGCGTTCCGGCCTGTGGACTGGCGGATTCGCGTAACTCCGGCGGCAAATATCAACTACCTGCTGGCACGCGAGAACCAGGTGGTGAGCCCGATTGTGACGAATGGAACAACCCGGCTGGATGGGCATGTAGGCCTGCAGGAGGCGTTCGGTGAAGTGAAGATCCATGACTTCGGACCGAACTACGACTTCCTCAATCTGCGGGTTGGGATCCAGCCGTTTGTGTCGGACTTCCGCGGCTTTGTGTTTGCGGACGAGCAGCCGGGAGCGAGGCTGTTTGGGAACCTGAAATCGAATCGGTTTCAATACAATCTCGTTGGATTCGACCTGCTGGAGAAGGACACCAATAGCGGATTGAATTCGTTCCATCGCCGAGGTCGCGAGGTAGCGGTCGCGAATATCTTCATCCAGGATTTCTTCGCGAAGGGATACACAACGCAATTCAGCTATCACTTCCAGCGGGACAATAACAGCCTGCACTATAACGACAACGGCGTGATCGTAAGGCCTGCGCCGATTGGAACGATCAAGGAACACCGCATCGATGCGGACTACTTTGGCTGGACGGGTGACGGGCATTTAGGAAAGCTGAATGTTACCCATGCGTTCTATGAAACGCTGGGTCACGACACCTACAACCAGATAGCGGCGCAGAAGACGGGGATCAACGCGCAACTGGCTGCGGTCGAGTTTTCGATGGATCGCGATTATCTACGCTTCAGGACTTCGTTCCTGTTCGCTTCGGGCGATGGCAAGCCAAGAGATAACACCGCGCGGGGCTTCAGCTCCATTGTGGATGGCGTGGCCTTTGCGGGTGGCGAGTTCAGCTTCTTCAACCGCGAAGGGATTGGCTTGACGCGGGCTGGTGTGGCGCTGACTGCACCGGACAGCTTTCTGCCGGACTTGCGGTCAAGTAAAGATGAGGGGCAATCGAATTTTGTAAACCCGGGAATCTTTTTATATAACGCGGGATTCGATGCAGACCTGCTGCCGACTTTGAAGATGGTTGTAAATACAAACTTCATGCAGTTCGATCGCACGGAGTCGCTGGAATTTCTGCTGCAACAGAATGGGTTACGACGTACGATTGGCGTGGACTCGGGAATCGGATTTATCTACAGGCCGTTTCTGAATGACAACGTGATTGTTCATGTTGGTGCGACAGATCTAACTCCGCTGCGAGGCTTGAGGGATATCTATACAAGCCAGACGCTGGTGTCGGTGTTTGGGTTGGTGAAGTTTCAGTTCTAGAGGCGGCTGTCAGTTGTTCGTTTTGGGTAGCGAAAGGGTCGAGTTGACAGGGTTCCGAAGAATCATTTCGCTGGCGTCGCGCCGCATTGTTCACTGGACTGTGCTGACGGTCGCGTGCGCTGCGTTCGTGGCGACGGCGTTAGTGAACTCTCCGGTGAAGTGGGTTTTTGCGCAGCAGACGACGGGAGGCGCCGCGGTTTCGACACCGATGCCGAATGCTCCAGCGAGTGCACCAGTGGCTCCAACGTTTGAGCGGTCGAAGCTGCATCCGGCGACCCGGATGGAGACGCCGGAGCGGGCGGCCAGCGCAAGCTCAGGTTGTATGAGCTGCCACACCGGCATCGAGCATCCGAACATGCACGTTGAGGCGACCGTCGTGCTGGGCTGCACGGACTGCCACGGCGGCAACTCGGATGTGACGCGGGATGGGTGGCTGAAGGGCTCCGACAAATATGATGAGCGCGAGCAGAAGGCGCATGTCCAGCCGATATTCCCTGAGGATGCTGAACGCGGCGATCATCCGGTTCGCGCCTACACCCGCTGGATCAAGGAGAGCTACGAGTTTGTAAAGTTTGCCGATCCCGGCGACCTGCGGGTTGCGCCAGAGACGTGCGGCGGATGTCATGCGGCCGAAACGCGCAACGTGAAGAACAGCATGATGACGCACGGCGCGATGCTTTGGGGAGCGGCGCTCTACAACAATGGAGCGTATCCGTTAAAGAACCCGCACTTCGGCGAAGCGTATGACATCAACGGAACGCCGGCGCGGCTGCGGAGCTTTCCTCCTCCGACGCCTGACGAGACAAAGTACAAGGGAGTGCTGCCGTATCTCGATCCGCTGCAGCGGTGGGAGTACTCACAGCCGGGCAACCTGCTACGAGCGTTTGAGCGCGGTGGTGGACCGAGACCGGATCTTGGGAATCCTGATCGCGAAGACATGCCGGGCAAGCCGGATACGAAGCTGAGCGACCGTGGGCTGGGAACGAGTCTGCGGACCGACCCGGTGTTTCTCGGGTTGCAGAAGACACGGCTGCTCGATCCTCTACTGTCTTTTCCCGGAACGAACGAGCAGCCGGGAGACTACCGCGGCTCGGGATGTTCCGGTTGTCATGTCTTGTATGCGAACGACCGCGATCCGCAACACTCGGCGGCGCTGGCGAAGTTTGGCAATGCGGGCACCAGCATCAGCATGGACCCCACGGTGAACAAGGACCAGAGCGGACATCCGCTGCAGCACACCTTTGCGAAAGACATTCCTTCTTCAAGCTGCATGGTATGCCATGTGCATCCGGGAACGAACATGGTGGTTTCGTACTACGGCATGACGTGGTGGGACAACGAGGCCGATGGTGCAAAGATGTATCCGGCGAAGCAGCATAATCCAAGTGAACAAGAGCTGCATGACGTGCGGGTGAGGAACCCTGAGGGAAGCGCGCCGCGCGGGCTGTGGAGCGATCCGGAGTTTCTTAAGACGGTGGGGACGCCGGAGTTCAACAAGGACAATAGAGACACGCAGTTCGCAGACTTCCACTCGCATGGCTGGATCTTCCGCAAAGTTTACAAGCGGGACCGTAAGGGCGAGTTGCTGGACAAGGACGACAAAATCGTTTCGTCGGAAGATCCCGAGGCGCTCGGTAAGGCAGTGCATCTTGCGGACATTCATCTTGAAAAGGGGATGCACTGCATCGACTGCCACTTTACGCAGGACGTGCACGGGAACGGGAAGCTCTACGGTGAGACGCGAAATGCAATCGAGATTGGCTGCCAGGATTGCCATGGCACGATCTACAAGAAGGCGCTGCTAACGACGAGTGGGCCGGCCTCCGCCAGTGACGTTTCGTCGAACATGCTGCGGATGCGGACGCCTTTCAAGCAGGCGCGGTTCTACTGGCGCGAGGGCAAGCTATGGCAGCGCTCGAATGTGGAGCAGGGAACTGAGTGGGAGGTTGTGCAAACGCTCGATACGATCACCCCGGGCAATGAGCACTATAGCGAGAAGAGCCGTTACGCAAAGACCATGCAGAAGGATGGTGTAAAGTGGGGTTCCGCCGACCCGATCGCTGAGTTGGCGCACAGCGATAAGCGGATGACCTGCCAGAGCTGCCACTCTTCGTGGACGACGAGTTGCTTCGGGTGCCACCTTTCGATGTCCGCCAACCAGCGGATGCCAATGCTGCATAACGAAGGCGAGATGACGCGCAACTGGACGGCTTATAACTTTCAGGTACTGCGCGACGACGTGTACATGCTGGGCATTGATGGAACGGTTACCGGGAACAAGGTGTCGCCGGTGCGATCAGCGTGCGCGGTAGTGGTGAGTTCGCAGAATGCAAACCGGAACTGGATCTATCAGACGCAGCAGACGGTGTCAGCACCGGGCTTCAGTGGCGAAGCATTCAGCACGTATGTGCCGCACACGGTGCGTGGCAAGGAGACTAAGGGCTGCACGGACTGCCATGTCTCCGCCAAGGGAGACAATAACGCGTGGATGTCGCAACTGCTGGTGCAGGGAACCAACTTCCTAAACTTTATGGGCAAGTACATCTACGTGGCGCGCGGGGAGCATGGCTTCTCAGCGGTTCCTGTAGCGGCGAGCACGGAGCCACCGGTGATCGCGGGCAGCGACTTCCAGAAGCTTGCGTATCCCGACGACTACAAGAAGTTCTTTGCGGGCGGGAGGATTATCAAGGGCACACAGAGCCACGAGGGAGACGAGGTGCTCGATGTTCAACTACGCGGCGAGTACTTGTATGCGGCGATGGGCAAGGGCGGCTTTCGGGTCTTCGATGTGGCGAATGTCGATGTAAAGGATGATTCAGAACACCTGCAGACTGCGCCCGTCTCGCCCCTCAGCCAGCGATTCTATGTGAAGACGAAGTTCGCTACTTCGGTGGCGTCGCCTTCAACACTCGCGCTCGATCCGCTGCGGACGCAGATTGCTGAGAACGAAGAGCAGGGGATTGCGCCGCTGTATGCGTTCCTCTATGTGACGGACAAGTATGAAGGGCTTGTTGTGATTGGCGATCCGAAAAAAGGCGTAGGAACGCTGCTCGACGGAAACCCGCGGAACAATGTGCTGAAGCGGGCACTGACCTTCAACCCGAACGGAGTGCTCGATGGTGCGCGGCGGATTACGATTGCGGGAACCAAGGCTTACATCCTGGCGAACAAGGGGATGATTGTCGTTGAGTTGGCGGACCCGCTGCATCCGAAGGTGATCGCCGAGGTAACGGATGTTCATGATGGGCGCGGCGTTGGCGTGCAGTTCCGGTATGCGTTTGTAGTCGATCGCGAGGGGCTGAAGGTCTTCGACGTGACGATGCCGGAGAAGATCCATCGCGTGGGTGACACCGTCCCGTTTGCCGATGCGCGCAATGTGTATGTTGCGCGTACGTACGCGTATGTTTCGGCAGGTAAAGACGGGATCGGGATCGTCGATGTAGAGCAGCCGGAGCACCCGAAGATGGCGATGAGCTTCAGCGCCGGCGGCGCGCTGAACGATACGACCGACCTCAAGATTGGCATGGTGAGTTCGAGCCAGTTCGCTTTCGTCGCGGACGGCAAGAATGGCATGAGAATCGTGCAGTTGTTCTCGCCTGGAACGCAGCGAAACTTCTATGGCTTCAGCCCGCTGCCGGTGCCGCAGTTGATTGCGACGCAGCCGATGCGCGGGCGGGCGCTGGCGATCTCGAAGGGGATCGATCGCGACCGGGCGGTGGATGAAGACGGAAACCAGCTTGCCGTCTTTGGGCGGCGCGGGGCGAGGCCGTTCAACGGCGAGGAGATGCGGAGGATGTATCTGCGCGCTGGGGAGCTTTATACGGTGACGGATGACCCTTCGGCGCCAGCGGTAGGGGCGGCGATGATGACCAGGCGATAGGGCAGCGTGGTAACTTCTCGACATGCAGATGCCTGAATTTTCGCAGGGCGACATTCTTGCCTTCGTAGTGGCGACCGGGTTTGCGGCGGGACTAAACGTCTACGCTACGGCGTTCTCGCTGGGAATTATGGCGCGGCTGCATTGGATCGAGTTGCCGGTGGGGTTGGACGGATTAGCGAGTACGTGGATCGTAATCGCGAGTGGCTGCCTCTTTGCGGTGGAGTTCTTCGCGGACAAGGTCCCGGGATTCGATCTGGTCTGGAATGCGCTGCATACCTTTGTGAGAATCCCTGCGGCTGCACTGATGGCTTATGCAGCAGGGTCGCAGCTCTCGCCTGAGTTGCGGGTACTGGCGACGTGCCTGGGCGCTGCGTTCGCAGCGATCGCGCATGGATCGAAGACGGCTGCACGGGTTGCGGTGACGCCTAGTCCGGAGCCGATATCGAACATTGCGCTGAGCACGGCTGAGGACGCGGGTGCGGTTGGGCTTAGCTGGGTTGCGACGCATCACCCGATCGCCGGAGCTACGGCTGTGGGTGTTCTGACAGTAGCCGGGATTGGAGCGGTGTTCGTTGGGTGGCGGATGTTGAGGGTCGGATTTGCGAAGGTGTTTCGAAGCAGGGAACGGACCGTGTAGCTGAGCAAGACACATCTCAGATGAAAAGATGGCGCGCCCTGCACCGGGTTGGGCAGAGACAAAGCAAGCAGCTTTCCGACGCGAAGGACGAACAGAGTGTCCTAGAACGGAAAGCTGACGCCCACCTTCGCGTTGTAGTCGTTGCGGGGTCGCCGTCAGGGTACAGGAAGATCCACTCGGCGGGAGTCATGGTGAAGGCAATGCGTTTGTTGATGGGAATGGAAAGATTGAAGCCGGCGTTGAACGCGAACTGATTTACGACGGTGACGTTCGAGGTTCGGACTACTCCTGACTCAGCAAATACGGTGGAGCTGATCTTCTTTGTGTCGATGACCTTCTTTGCGATGCCGAGAGTGTCTCCGTGAGAGTTGAGCGAACCCTTCTTTGTGGTGCCGTAATAGTTGGTGAAGTCGGCGAAGAGGCTGTAGCCGCGGGGAAGGTTGATCGAAGGTCGGGCGTACCAGCCATTGATGCTTTCGCGTTCGCCGGCTCCAACATCTGCGTAGATATAGGTCCACCCGATGCCCAGCGCGCCGACGGACTTAGGTTTGGCCGGCGCGGGCTGAGAGTCTTGCGCTATGAGCGCGAGGGTTGATGCAAGAACGACGGCGACAACCGGGCAGAAGCGAAGGGCACAGCGTTGAGGGTTACAGGGGAACAACGACGGCCTCTTTCTTCGGGATCCGATTGAGGAAGTCTTCGCCGGTATGCAGATGTGCATCGATCAGGCGTGCGGGCGTGTGGGCAAGCCACTCTGCGGCGGATATGTCTTGATAACTCGAGATGGGGAAGACTTCAAGGAAGAGCAGGTCTTCGGTGCCGGTGTTCTCAATGTAGTGCGGTCGGGAGACCTCGATGTAGCCGACGTCGCCTTCCTGGAAATCCATGGTGCGGGCTTTATTGCCAGAGTCAAAGATGGTCATGCGCCCTTTGCCGGAGACGTAGTATTGCCACTCATCGGAAAGCGGGTGCCAGTGAAGTTCGCGGAGACCACCCGGCTTGAGCCGAACGATGGCTGCAGCGATATTAGTGACGGGGAAGTTCTTGCGATCAATGATCTTGACTTCACCTCCGGGAGTGGACTTGGTGACGGCCATCTCTCCGGGGCGGAAGACAAATTTCTCGTCCACGTTTCCTGTGCCCGCTGCGGCTGCGGTTTGTTCGTCTGCAAGCGGGCGAGGGAGATCGCTCTGAAAGATGTAGAGCTTCTCTTTCGGTAGCTTGTCGAACGTGGATTCGGGGACGTTGAAGTTCTTTGCGAGGACATCTTTTGGGGTGTGCTTGAACCAGTCGCTGAGCAGGAAGGTAGAGAACTCGTCGAAGTCGCCCTGGTTGAAGACGAGAAGGAACTTGCAGCCATCAGGGCCGAGACCCTGGATAGAGTGCGGGTTGCCGCCGGGGAAGAGCCACAGGTCGCCGGCTTTTACGTCATTTACGAAGCTCTTGCCATCAGCGTCGACGGCGGTAATGCGGGCGGTGCCATAGATCATGTAGGCCCACTCGGCGGAGACGTGCCAGTGAAGTTCGCGAACGCCCCCGGCGGTAAGACGCATCTCGACACCGGCCATCGTGGTTGAGACGGGAAGATCGCGGACTGTGACCTGACGGGTCCAGCCTCCGGTATCGATCTCCTTGTGGGAGAGGTCGAAGGAGTACTTGAACGGCTTCATGGTGCCGTTGTCGGTCTCAGGCGCCCAGACGGAGTCGGAGTTCAGGGCGTCGGAGGCAGAACTGTTGGGTCCGACCTGCTGCTCGTTGGGGAGGTGATGATCTGGCGAGTGCGGAACTTTGGTCTGCTGCTGCGCGGCCAGGGGTGCGACTGCAGCGGCGGCCGCAAGGGCGGCTCCGGTGGAGGATATGAATTTGCGGCGTGTGACTGCGGACTTGGGCTGGGAATCGCTTGTGGAACGCTGCGGCATTGTGACCTCTTCGCTGCGATACGATGCAGGCGAGGCCGAAGATGTTTGTCGGAACGGCGGCTGGAAGGGAGTGCGATGGAGAGGCTGGTGCAAATGTTCTCGCGATGACGTAGCCGACTTCTTGGGCTCCGGATGGATGCCTATACTAAAGCTACTGGCGGGAAGCGCCGGCATTTGTGAGATGTTGTGCCGTAGGGTCGAGTCTCTCTGGAAGAAGGAACGAAATGGTCGCGATCGAATTGGAGTATGAAGGGGATCTGCACTGCAAGGCGGTGCATGGCCCATCAAGCACGGAGTTGACGACGGATGCCCCAAAAGACAACCAGGGACGAGGCGAGAGTTTTTCTCCAACTGACCTGGTGGCAACGGCGCTGGGAAGCTGCGTCCTGACGGTGATGGGGATTATGGCGCGGACGCTGGATGTCAACCTGAAGGGAACGACGGCGACGGTGCAGAAGGAGATGGCAAATGCTCCCGTGCGGATGATCGAACGGCTGGAGGTGAAGATCCGCGTCCCGCACGAGGTGAGTGAGGTAAACCGTCTGAAGCTGGAACGGGCCGCGCATACCTGCCCGGTGCACAGGAGCCTGCATCCGGATGTGCAGAAGCCGATTGAGTTTGTTTGGGGCAGCTGATCCAGCGTGCCCGATGGTTCAGGCGCGGGTAAAGCAGATGCCGTTCGACGATGTCGAACGGGTCACAGCATCTGCGGCGTTATTCAGCGGGTGGTGAGCTGGTCAATGCGGAAGGCGGCCGGCGTTGGGGCGCCGGTGCCGGTTTTCAGTTCAGCCTTCAGAGTCTCGTGATATTCGTGGCACAGCGAGCAGCCGCTTTCGGCGTGGCCGTTCGAGAGCGCCGGGCCCTGCGGCCGGCTCTGGCCGTCGTGGCACCGCTGGCAGGTGCCGATCGAGGGCATCAGAAGGTCGTTGCCGCTGGTGCTGGTCAGGGCGGCGGCGTGGCACTCTTCGCACTGCACGGTGTTGTGGGAGGTGTGACTGAAGAGGGCGGCTGTAAAAAAGCGCTGTGGGGCGTGGGATGGGGCGACAGTCGGCGTTTCGGTGAGTGCCGTTTGAAGCTCAGAAGCTGAGAACGAGGCATTCATCAGGGTCGCGCCCGAGTTATTGAGCCGGTTCGTGATCGTGGTGGCCGGAAGCGCGTCGATGTTGCCGACGGTGTGGCAGAGGGCGCATTTCTGGCGGAAGAGGATGGTTTCGGCTTTGACGAGCGCAAGTTTATCGCCGGGCGCAACTTCGTTCATCTGCGCACGAAGGAATTCCAGGGACTTCGCGGCCTCGGCATGAGGAGCCTGTTCTTTCACCCTGGCGCTGAAGTCGAGCGAGTGGCAGGACTGGCAGGACCGCTCGAAGCTGACGTTGGCCATGCGGCCCGAATGCGCGGTATCGCGACCGGCCGGGTCTTCGACCTGGTGGCAGTACTCGCAGTGGAGGGTTGTTGTTGAGTTGCCGGGGGCGGTGAGATCTTTCTTCAAGTGGTCAGCATGGTTGAACTTGAGGCCAAAGGCGGCTGCGCGGATCTCGGGGGAGGCGGTGCGCAGGGCGCGGAAGTCGGGATGGCCCCTAGTGAAGCCGGCTATGTTCGTTGCGACGGCGGCGGGGACGTTCTTTACTTCAAGATTGGCGTGACATTGGGTACAGCCGGAAACAGGAGCAGTGGCAAGGTGCATGGCACCGACGTGCTCAATATGGCAGGTGCTGCATTGCTTGCTGGTGATGGTCTGGTTGGCGTGATGCAGGCCCACGGTATGGCAGCTCTCGCAGGCGGAATCCGGAACTTTCCGGGCAGAGCCAAAGCCCACGGGAAGGAAGCCCGCTCCCGTGATGATGGGCTTGTGGCAGGCCTCGCACTTCCGGCCGAAGACGGCGTGCGAGGAGGAGATGGGGCCGGAGGAGAATGCCTGGGCACTGTGTGCTGACGAGAGGCTGATCCAGGCGATGGCCGCGATGACGGCGACCAGTGCAAGCTTGAACTGCCAGGTGCGGATCGGCGAGCCCTTCTTGAAGTAGTTGAGGTCATGCCGCTTGGCGAGGAGTTTGGTGGTGCGTTTGCGGATTGCCATGCGGTGGACCTCCTTTCTGCTTCAAGATGAATGGCTGATGCGGGTTGCCGCCGATGCAAAGAACGAACAGCAGATTCCCTGCGGGAATGACAAACAAGACTGCTAGTAGTGCAGGGCGACTATAGCGTGAATGAAGGCCAGCAGCAGAAGTGCGGCGGAGATGGGCAGGTGGATCAGCAGCCAGCCGTGGAGCCAGTGGTGGAGGCGTATCTGGTGGTCCAGCTGGCGCTTCTCGCTGCAGATGTCTTCAAGTGCGGTGATGGGCGGCCAGGCAGTGGGCGGAAACAGCTTGCGGTAGTCCTCGAAGGCGCGGGCGGCTTCGGCGGGGTGGCGCAGGTCCATGCCTACGGCTTGCTTTCGGTCGGATTGAAGGAATGGTTCGACCTCGGTGTCGAAGAACCTGTCGAAGGCGGCGACTTCAGAGCCGTATTCGGGGATCTCGACAAGGGTCATGGTGACGGTAGCGCCCGCCCCTCTCGCGGGTGCCAGCATCTGCGTCACGTTTGTCGCGTGCTGGCGGGCTTCTTCGATCAGCTGTTCCTGGATGACGCCGATCTGGTCGTAGATGGTCTCGTAGGGAACTTCGCGGAACATGCGCGTGGGAAGCGTGTGCTGCAGGTAAGCCCCATAGATGCCGCTGAGGACGACGACAAAGGTCAGCAGCATAAGGATGAAAGCGAGCAGACCGCGAGCATGGAAGGCGGCGTGGAAGAGCACCATGGGCAGGGCAAGCGCACCGAGCCATAGGTGGGCCTTCATCCAGACACGGGCCGAGCCGATGCGCACGATGCGATAGCGTTTCCGCAGGCTCAGCAGCGCGGCGAAGACCATGAACCCGATCGCGATAACTCCGAAGGTGAGGCCGACGGCAGTGCTGCCAGCGGGAGTGGTCATCCGGGCATACGGGATGTAGACGGCGGTTGAGACGACGATCAGGACGATCGAGAAGTAGAGCCACGGGCGGTGAGTGCTGTCGATCCGCATGGCTTATCTTTTTACCTCGACCTGAGAGGTGGATAATGCGGAGTTGATGCCGATGGGAACGCCGGTGTTGATGTCCTGGCCGAGCAGGTTCGAGAAGAACTCGGTCGGGTTGACGCGGTGGGCGGCGTCGTGGGGGCAGGCGTAGACGCAGCTTGGCTCTTCGAGGTCGTGGCAGAGATCGCAGGAGGTAGCCTTGCGGACTTTGCCGTGATCCTCGGCGTCCTTGCCGTCGCGGTCAAATTCATGGACGGTGATGTTGCCGTAGGGGCAGTTTGAGGCGCAGAGTCCGCACCCAACGCACCAGTCTTCAATAATGACCTCGAGCGAGTTGCGGCGGCGAATTGACCCGACCGGGCAGCCGACCATGCAGAGCGGATCGCGGCACTGACGGCAGGAGGTGGCGACGAGATACTTGTCGAAGCGGACACCGTCGCGGAGGAGGCGGGTGACGCCGTCGTGGGCCTCGGCGCAGGCTTTGACGCACTGGTCACACCGCGTACACTTCTCGAGATCCAGGATGAGCAGGCTTTGCGCGTCCATCAGACCCTGAGCGAGGAAGCTGTGCAGCGGGGCGGAGTTGGCCTTGTCGGCGGCACGCTTGGCCTGGAAGGTGTTCTCCTTGTCGCGCTGGCGGGCGACGTTCTCGATCTGGATGCGGACCTCGGGGAAGCGGTCGAGCATGGCGGAGAAGTCGGGCGCGTAGATCTTGACCACTTCCACGTGATCGAGCGCGGTGCAGGTCGCGGTGCGGGGGACATCGCGGAGCAGGCCCATCTCGCCGAAGTAGCCGCCGCGCGGGAGGTAGGCGAGCACCATCTCTTCCTCGTTGCGCATCTGGCTGACGCGGACGAAGCCGATGCGGACGAGGTAAAAGGAATCGGCGATATCGCCCTCGGTGCAGATGACTTGGCCGGGAGCGTATCGGACGAGCTCGACGCGGTCGCGGAGCACGTCGATGAAGTCTTCGCTGATGGTGGAGAAGATAGGCACGCTGCGCAGGTGCGTGCCAAGCGCGCGGCCGCGGTAGTTGGCTTCGAGCTGGCTGCGGAAGGTCTTGTTCTTCTGCATCACGTCGAGGACGTTGCGGAGCATCTCCAGCATGACGCAATCGGTCTTGGCGCGGACTGTGGCTGAGCGCGGATAGAAGCTCATGCAGGTCATCTCGCCGAAGAGATCGCCCTGGCCGAGGGTCGCGAGGGGATTCTCGTAAGGAAGATCGACGGGGGCGTCGATGCGGATGTGCGAGGGTGTGTCGGGACGCTCTTCTTCGCGCTTGTTGGTCTTGAGCGGGAGGAGCTTGCTGCGCATCTTGCTGAAGAAACCCTCCGGTTCGCTGGAGGTGGTGACGTGGGCGCGCGGGCTGCCGAGGTAGACATCGGCGTCCCCTTCAAGGATGTAGAAGGCGGTCGAGCCATTGTCGCCTTCGCGGACGATGATCTCTCCGGCGGCGTAGTTGCGGCGGACGACCGCTCCGGCGTTCAGCTCAAGGAAGGTTCCGGAGACGCCTTTGAAGATCGGCAGCGCGAGGAGGTCTTCGGTTTCGACCGAGAAGGCTTCGACGGTGGGGCCGTTCTCTTCGATGAGCTGCTGGAGGAGGTTCTGGCCGAGGACTTTCTTGTTGGTGAGCGCGCCGGTGGGGCAACTGACCATGCACTCGCCGCAGGTGACGCAGGAGGAGTTGCCCATAGGCTCGTTGGCGTCGAAGGCGATCGTGGTGAAGTAGCCTTTGCCCTGGCGAGCGATCACGTTGTTGTGGCGGATTTCGGAACAACCACGGATGCAGCGGTCACAGAGAATGCAGGCGCTGTAATCGACGTGGATGGCGGGCGAGGTGTCGTCCGCAGACATCACCGGCACGGCACGCTTTTTGAAGCGGACATCGGGCGGGAGAATGCCCGCCTTTGCAGCCTGGGTTTCGAGTTCGCAATCGTTACTCTGCTGCTGACGGATGCAGGGCGACGGGTGGTCGGTGAGCATGAGCTCGTAGAGGGTCTTGCGGACTGCCTTGATAGGTTCGGAGTCGGTGTGGACCACCATGCCGGGCTCTGCCTTGAAGACGCATGCAGCCTGCAGGGCGCGCTCACCGACATCGCAGAGGCAAATACGGCAGACGCCAATGGGCGTCTGGTTCTGCTGGTGGCATAGCACCGGTATGGTGATCCCAAGGATGCGGGCTGCGTCGAAGACGGACGTGCCGTGGGGAACCGTGACCTCCTGACCGTCAATGGTCAGCGTCATCATCTCGTGGCCGCCGCCATGGCCGGGCGCGGATGCGGCAGCGTGTTCGCTCCTCGGTTCCATTTAGAGGGCGCTCCGTTGCATTTCCTGCTTGGGAGTTACGGGAGCGTTCTGGAAGCAGATGCCGGCGCTGCAATACTTGTCTTCAAGGTGCTGGCGCATCACGTCGGGGAAGTTCTTCATCACGGACTGGATGGGTGCGGGAGAGATCTGGCCGAGGCCACAGAGCGATGCGGTGCGAAGGACATTCGAGAGATCGCGGAGCATGTTCATATCGCCCGCGCCGACATCGCCGTTAACCCAACCGCTGAGAAGGTCAACGAGTTTCTGCGTGCCGATGCGACATGGCGAACACTTGCCGCAGCTCTCGTTGCGATAGAAGGCGACGGAATTGAGCGCCATGTCCAACATGCAGCCGTGGTCGGCTACGACGACGACCGCGCCTGATCCGACCATGGAGTTGAGGGCCTTGAGCTTGTCCCAGTTCATCTCGGTGTCGAGCATGTCGGCAGCAAGGTATCCGGAGGATGGGCCGGATGGTGCGAAGCCGATAACGTCGTGGCCGTCGGGCGGACCGCCTGCGTATTTGTAGATGAGGTCGCGGTAGCTTGTGCCCATCGGAACTTCAAAGATGCCGGGATGCTTGACGTGGCCGGTGACTCCGACGAATTTGATGCCCGGGGAGCCGGGCAGACCTGCGTTGTGGTACCACTCGCCGCCTTTGCCGAGTATGGTGATGGCATGGCAGAAGGTCTCGACGTTATTGAGCGCGGTGGGCTTGCCCCAGACGCCCGAGTTCACGGTGCGCGGCGGCTTGTTGCGGGGCTCCGACCGATTGCCCTGGATGGCTTCCATGAGTGCCGTCTCTTCGCCGCAGATGTAGCCGCCGGGGGAGACGAAGACTTCAAGGTCGAAGTCGATACCCGAGCCCAGAATGTTCTTGCCTAGCAGACCGAGCGAGTAGATGTGTGCAAGCTCTTCCTGGAGAACTTCAGTCTGGAGTTCGTACTCATGGCGGATATAGAGATAGCCCCTTTGCGCGCCGACGATGGCTCCGCAGACCATCATGCCTTCGAAGACCATGTGCGGAAGATACTGCAGGATGAAGCGGTCCTTGATGGTGCCGGGCTCGCTCTCATCGGCGTTGCAGACAACAAATTTTTCCTTACCCGGAGACTTGCGCGCGCCTTCCCACTTGATGTGTGCGGGGAAGCCTGCACCGCCCATGCCACGGAGTTCGCCGGTCTTGAGCTTGCCTAGGATCTCGTCGAAGTTCTTTTCGGCGATGGCGCGACGGAAGATGCTGTAGTGGTCGTCTTCAGTCGGGTAGGGATCGCATTGGATGGCGAGGCCGCGTTCTTCCGGGCTGCGGGGCGGGGGGCTGTGACGCTCTTCGCGAGGCGCGAGGATCTCCTTGTCGACGATGGTGACGACGTCGCGGAAGTTGCAGTGCTGGAAGTAGTGCTCGTTGATGCTGACCACGGGGGCGTGATCGCAGCGGCCGACGCAGGAGATGTCGCGGACCTTCACGAGATCGGTGGCGTTGGCGTATTGAAGTTCGAGGGACTTCTTCAGGGCGCGGGAGCCGTTGAGATGGCAGCTCATGTCGTCGCAGACGCGGACGTCGACGCGGATAGGTGGCTTCAGGCGGAAGTGCGGATAGAAGCTGGCGACGGTGTGCACGTCTTTGACACCGACACCGCGTCGGGTCGCGATGCGTTCTATCTCGCGAATGGGGACGAAGCCGATCTGTTCCTGAACGTGGCGCAGGTCTTCGAAGACGCCGAGCTTGTTACGGCCTGGTTCGATACTGATCAGGACTTCAGGCATCGTGCTCATTCTGACGTGCTCTCCAGATGGTTCAGCGAAGGAAAAAATGATTGCGGGGCTTGCGGGTCAATTTAGCAGACACATGGTTGCGAGTCTAGTAACTTCGTGAGAGTTTGCCATCAAGCTATGTATATGGAACTGCTACAAAATGCTGGTTGCAATCGCGCGGGGAGCAGGATATAACGGCTGCAACTAAATCCAAACGTTTGAGGGTGGCGCTGGTGCGTTCGCTGAAAAAATTCGGCTTCCTGAGTACGGCGCTCGCGTGGGGCTGGATGTGTGTCAGCGTTTGTGGCGGTGCCTTCGCGCAGTCTGGCGCTGTGACCGGCGCCCAGGACCACCTTCATGCGCTGCTTGTGGCCTCTGCAAGCGACCCGCAGCCGGTGGGGAAGTACGTGGGGCCGGGATCGTGTTCTGCCAGTGCTTGTCATGGATCGGTGACACCGCGGAACACAACGAAAGTTTTGCAGAACGAGTACAGCACCTGGGTCACCGAAGACAGCCATGCCCGCGCTTACGCATCGCTGACGGGGAGCCTGGGGCGCCAGATGTCCGCGATCCTGAAGATCGGGCCGGCGGAGAAGGCGCAGCGGTGCCTGGTGTGTCATGCGATCAGCGTGCCTGAGGGACACAGCACGGCGGCGTTGGACATCGGTGAAGGCGTGAGCTGCGAGAGCTGTCATGGAGCGGCTTCGCAGTGGATTGGGCCACATATTCAGCCGACCGCGAAGCATGCGGACATGGTGCGGCTGGGGCTGGTCGATAGCAAGAATCTCTCGATCCGCAGCGAAAAGTGTTTGACGTGTCACCTGGGCGCGCCCGGGCTGCACGTAGACCATGAGCTGATTGCCGCAGGGCATCCGGACCTGAGATTTGAACTGGATTCGTACACATCGACGGAGCCGCCACACTGGGTGGAGAAGAACACCGATCCACTGTTTGGCATGCGGGCGTGGGGCATTGGGCAGGCCGTGCAGATGCGCGAGAGCATGTTGCGCGTGGCTCGCGATGCCGAGAGTGGGCCGTGGCCGGAGTTCAGTGAGATGGACTGCATCACTTGCCATCATGCTCTGACGGGCGCGGAGAGCTGGCGGCAGAAGGAAGGTTATGCGGGACATCGTCCGGGAGATGCGCCCTACAATGTTTCGCGGTACGTGGCGTTCCGTAAGCTTGCCGAAGAGGTCGATCCCGGCACGAACCACGAGTTACAGGCCGAGACGGACAAGGTCGCGAAGCTAATTACGACGATGAGTCCGGACCGGACGGCTGTCATTGCTGCGGCAAAGCGTGCGGCGTCGTTGTCCGACAAGCTGCTGGGAGAAGTACAGAGTGCTTCGTACGACCGTGCGCGAACGCAGCGACTGATCAGGAGCATTGCCGGTGAGGGCGACATCATCTCGCGGCAGGGCGAGCGCGCGGCGGAACAGGCTACGATGACGGTCGACTCGCTGTACATTGCGACGGCGAAGGCTGGATCTCCGAGCGCGGAAACACGGGCTGCAATCGATGCGCTGTTCGTGCAGGTGAAGAATCCGTCGGGCTATAACGCGCCGATGTTTGCTGCACAGATGAAGAAGGTAGAGATGTCAGTGCGCTAGAGCGGCTGATCTTCCCTCGTGGCGTAGAGGCTGGAACGCAGGATCGCCACGGGAATCACAAGCGACTGACGATTTAGCTACTGTGGTGGTTCGTTTGGATCTGGGGTCGGTTGCGGCTTTTTGTCGCCTGAGAAGAGGCGTTTGAAGATGTTTTTCTTCGGCGCTGCCGGTTGCACTGGCGGGAGATCCGGGGCGGCATTGCCGTCGGGATTTGGGGTGGCCGGCTGCGGCGAATCGGAGTGTCCGCCCAAGCCAAAGATCTTCTGCAGGAAGTTCTGCGGGGTCTCGCCCATGTGGCTGCAGGTGCTCTGGGGATCTGTGCCGTCGAGGAAGCCTATGTAGTAGTCATTCGTGCAGGTGTCGTCTGCGGGCAGCCAGGTATTTTTGTCAACGCGGACGGTATGGACACCGGATGGAGCAGTGAACGACTTCATGTCCGAATACTGCGGCAGCTTGATGGCGCGGTTCATAAACTCTGCCCAGATGGGAGCGGCCGCGTCGGCTCCCTGGAGCGGCTTCGTGAGGCCGTGGGAGACGTCAGTGTAATCGTCGTTGCCGACCCAGATGACGCAGAGCAGGTTCGAAGAGTAGCCGGCGAACCAGACGTCATGCGAGGTGCCGGTCTTTCCGGCGGCAGGAGCTCTAAAGCCGTGCGCGCGCGCGGCCGCTCCGGTCCCGAAGGTCATAACGTTTTCCATCAGCGACTGCGTCAGATACGCAGTGCGTGGGTCGAGCACCTGCTTGGCTTCGGGAGCGTAGTCGGCGACGATGTCGCCGTTGGTATTGCGCACGCTCGCAAGCATCCAGGGCTTCAGGTGGACGCCATTGTTTGCGAAGACGGTGTAAGCGCCAGCCATGTCAATGGGCGTGGCGTTGTAGGTGCCGATGGCGACCGAAGGAGTGGCGCGCGCGTTCACGATGCCGGCGGAGCGCGCCAGTGCAGCGACATTCTCATAGCCAACCTTCTGCGCGAGAGCGATGGTGGCGATGTTGAGCGAGTGCGCGATGGCCTGGACGGCGGTGACCATGCCGGGATACTCCCCGCGCTCGAAGTTGCCGGGGGTGTAGGTCTGGCCGTTGGTGCCGAAGTCCTGGGAGTCGTTGTTGAGGCGGGTGAGCGCGGTGAAGACACCACCGTCGTCTAGCTCGGTCCCGTTGAGCGAAGAGTTGTACGCGGTGGCGTAGACGAAGGGTTTGAAGATGGAGCCGGTGGGACGCTCGGCCAGGGCGTGATCGAGCTGCGAGGCTCCGTAGTTGCGACCGCCGACCAGAGCGAGGATCTGGCCGGTGTGAGGGTCGATAGCGACGAGGGCGACCTGCGGATAGGCGATAGGGCCTTCGCCCTCTTTGTGGCGCTTGCGGACGAGTTCGTCGACGTTCTTCATGCCGGCTTCCACGGCCTCAGACGCGGAGCGTTGGAGCTCGGGATCGAGCGAAGTGTAGATGCGAAGGCTCTGGTGTCCAAGCTCCTGGTCGCCCAGGCGCGTGACGAGCTGGTCGTGGACGAGATCGACGAAGTAGGGGGCCTCGCTTGCGTCGACATTAGGCGGCGCCAGGTGTAGTGGTTCGGCTTTTGCACGGGATGCTTCGGAGGCAGTGATGCTGTCGGTCTCGACCATAGAATCGAGCACGATGTTGCGGCGTTCCACGACGCGCTGCGGGGCGCGGTAGGGGTTGTAGTAGCTTGGCCGCTGGAACATGCCCGCGAGCGTCGCGCACTCTGCGAGATCGAGTTGCTTGAAATCCTTGCCGAAGAAGGTCTGCGCGGCCTCGCCGATGCCGTTGATCTCGAAGCTGCCGCGATGGCCGAGGTTCATCTCGTTCACGTACATCTCGAAGAGCTGCTGCTTGTTGAAGCGCGCTTCGAGCTGGAAGGTGATGATGAACTCGATCATCTTGCGCTTGTAGCTTTTTTCGGAGGAGAGAAAGATGTTCTTCGCGAGCTGCTGGGTGAGGGTCGAGCCGCCGCAGCTCTTCCGACCGCTCACGATGTCGGTGAAGGCGCACTTGGCCAGGCGGGCATAGTTGATGCCGCCGTGCTCGAAGAAGCGGCGGTCTTCAATGGAGGTGACGGCCTGCACCATGTGCGGCGGGATGTCTTTGTAGGCGACGAGGCGGCGCTTGACGCGGCCCTTGTCTTCGGAAAGGGCTGTGATGAGCTGGGGCTCGAGCTTGTAGCCCTGTAGGGCGGCGCCGTTTTCGGCGGTGATCGCTGTGACAACGTCGTCCGTCGTGGTGATGGTGGCGCCGTCGGTGGAATGGAAAGACTGCGCGCCGGGCTTAATCTGGATGGTGTCGCCGCTGAGCTGGTAAGTGCCGAGCTCAGGATTGGCGTTATAGCCGGCGGCGCGGAGCTCGCGGCCGATCGAGGCTGCGGTGAGCTTCTGGCCGGTCCGGACTTCCTTTGCGCCGGAGTAGATCTGCGCAGTGTTCGAGAACAGCGGACCGGCTGCGAGGCGGTCGTCGACTACCTTCTCGTATTTGAAATAGAAGTAGCCGAAGATACTCGCGAAGATCACGAGACAAACGAGGGCGAACACGAGGGCGCCACGCAGGATCGTGCCGCCGAAGGTTCCGCGGTGGATCGATCTGCCGAGTTTTAGTTTTACGGGCATCTTAGGAAGGATTCGGCTTGCAGGTACAAATACGGTTGCGCGGCGCAAAGGTTCGGCCGATTCAGGTGGCGTCAGCGATTCAGGGTTGCTTCGCTGCGCTCAGAATGAGGCCAAAAACGACGAGCGAGGAATGGAGACTCGCTCAGGATAAAGTGCCAGAAAACAGAGTTGCGAGTTTGGAAGCGGTGTCGGCAATGGCGATGTCGAAGATTTGATCAGTGAGGCGGTCCACGAGCTCTACTTTGCCCTCGGCGAGTTTCTTGCCGATGTTGATGCGGAATGGAATGCCGATCATCTCGGCGTCTTTGAACTTTACGCCGGCGCGTTCGTCGCGGTCGTCGAGCAGGACATCGAACCCGGCGGCTGCCAGGTTGGCGGCGACGGTCTCGCCGGCAGCGAACATCTCCGTCTCTTTCACGTTGGTGATCGTGACCACCACTTCGAACGGCGCAATGGAAGGCGGCAGGGCATAGCTTTGAGACGCAGGTTTGGCGTCGGGTAAGGATGCGGCCTGCTTCGCAGAACGTGCGGCAGAGGTCTCGATGGCTGCGGTAAGAATCCGCTCGATGCCGATGCCGTAGGAGCCCATTATTGGGACTACTTCCTTACCGTCTTTGTTGAGGACGGTAGCGCCCATCGATTTTGTATAACGATTGCCGAGCTTGAAGATGTGTCCTATCTCGACGGCTTTGCCGAGACGCAACGGCTGTTGGCCTTTCGGATCCAGCTCGCCTTCAAGCACGTTCCGGATGTCGGCGGTGGCGGTAACGGTGAAGTCGCGCGCCGGCGTGACGTTCCGGTAGTGATAGTCGAGCTTGTTCGCCCCGGCAACGAGATTGCTTCGGCCTCCGAGACCGAGATCCATGACGACAATCGTCTTGAGACCTTCGCCGCCGCTCTCGCGCGAGACGCCCTTGAGCTTGGCCAGTTCTTTACCCGAGTTGAGACCGTTGAGTGATCCCTGCGTCATGACCTCCGCGATGCCGACCGGGCCGAGGAAGCCGGCGGGTCCGCCAATGTGAAGTTCAAGCTCAGCAGGAAGCATGGGCCGAAGCTCAGCCACGCCGGCAACCGCGCAGAGCTTCGTCTCGTTCACCTGATGGTCGCCGCGAAGGAAGGCGACAACGGGCCGGTTGGGAGTTTCGGCTGTGGGAGCGGCCACCGTGCCCATGAAGGCGACGCACTTAATGTCCTGGGAACTCTCTATGCCGAAGAAGGCAGTCACGTCGGCGATGGAGGCTTTGCCGGGCGTGTGGACGAGTTCGGGAAGACCGTCCCCGGTCGGCGCGAGGTCTTCTACTGGAGCCAGGACAGAAACCGCCTTCTCCAGGTTCGCGGCATACCCGGATGGAGATGAGGCGATAAGGTCCTCTCCGGCATCGGTGTAGACCATGAACTCCTGCGATTGCGAGCCGCCCATTGCGCCGGAATCGGCTTCTACGGCCACGTACTCCAAGCCGCAGCGGTCGAAGATGCGGCGGTACACGGCGTCGTGCTTGTCGTAGCTGGCGTCGAGTCCCGCCTCGTCGATATCAAAGGAGTAAGCGTCCTTCATGAGGAACTGGCGGACGCGGAGCAGGCCTGACTTCGGACGGGGCTCGTCGCGGAACTTGGTCTGGATCTGGTACCAGATCTGCGGTAGCTGCTTGTAGCTGCGAATCTCGCTGCGGGCAATATCGGTCATCACCTCTTCGTGGGTCATGCCAAGGCAAAGGTCCGCGCCTTTGCGGTCCTTCAGCCGGAACATGTTATCGCCCATGATGGTCCAGCGGCCGCTCGCTTCCCAGATCTCTTTGGGATGGATCGTCGGCAGCAGGAACTCCTGGCCAATGCTGTCCATCTCTTCGCGAACGATGGCGACGATCTTGTTGATAGAGCGCTGGCCGAGCGGAAGATAGCTGTAGATTCCGGCCCCGAGCTGGCGGATGTAGCCGCCGCGAAGCAGCAGTTTGTGGCTGGCGACTTCGGCGTCGGCGGGAGCTTCGCGCAGGGTGGGAATGAAGAGTTGCGACCAGCGATGGACGACTTGCTTACGGGCTTGTTGCATGAGCAGAGGTGAGACCTTTCAGAGGAGCCTGCAACGTATGGAAAGCTACGAATCTCATTCTAACTTCTGAACGAGGAGCCGAGAGTGACGACACGAGTACGCACAGAAAGTCGGGTATCCGACTTTGGAAAAGGAGGCTCATTTCAATGGGCACAAAAAGTCGCAAGTCGTTGCCTTTATGTAGTTTATACGACCGACATGGGGCAAAACGAGCAGTTAGTGTTATCTGACGACGCAAGATGTCACATAAGTGGATGCAAGCTCCCGGTCGATTTCAATACGCGTCAATCTGCCGCGCAGAGGAACTTAAAGTTGGCAACTGAGAGATGGTTTGCAGCAGAACAACGAGTGCCGCAGAACCTAATTCTTACCAGGCTTCCAGAGGCGCAACTCGCAGCGCTGACGAGGTTCCTTGTACCCGTCGATCTCCCCCTCGGCATGCAACTGTCGGAGCCCCACCGGCCAATCGAATACGCTTACTTTCCATTGACGGGCCTGATTTCGACAGACGCGATGACCTCATCGGGTGAATCGGTTGAGGTAGGTGTTGTGGGCCGGGAAGGATTCTCCGGGTTTGCCGGAGTTCTTGGCCACTCGCAGATGCAGCACACGGTACAGGTGCAGGATTCAGGGTCGGCTCTGCGAATCAGGATCTCAGTGCTGCGCGAGGAGTTCTTAAAAGGCGGCATTCTGGCGCAACTGGTCTACGATTTCATCTATCTGCAGATGGTACAGACCTCGCAGTCGGTGCTTTGCAACCGGCTTCATGCGGTGGATGCCCGGCTGGCGCGGTGGCTGCTTACTTCCGCCGACCGCAGCGAGACCGAGCAATTGATGCTGACGCAGGAGTTCCTGGCGCAAATGCTGGGATCGAGGCGATCGACAGTGACAGTGGCAGCAGGCGAGCTGCAGCGCCAGGGCATGATCGATTACAAGCGTGGGAAGATACGGATCTCGGACAGGCCCAGACTTGAGGGCGTGGCTTGCGAGTGCTACTCAATTGTGAAGAGCTACTATGAGCGCGTGCTGGGACAGGAAACGTACGCTCGTGTTGACTGAGAAGCCCTGCCTCTGACTTCAAGGCTTAGGGTTTTGCAGTTAATGGCACGAGGGCTACGTAGCAGCCGCTCAGAGTCAGATTTCCTTCTGAAATGACAATTACACGGTCTATTCGCCGATGGCTTCGGCGTACTCCGCTGTGGGCGGGCAGGAGCAGAAGAGATTGCGGTCACCGTAGGCGTTGTCGATGCGGTTGACCGGAGCCCAGTACTTGTCGGATCTGCGAGATGTTGGCGGGAAGCAGCCCTGGGCGCGGGTGTAGACGCGGTCCCAGACATCGTCGGTTAGATCGAACACAGTATGCGGGGCGAAGTGAAGCGGGCTTTCGGCAGCGGTGTGCTGACCCTCTTCGATGGCGCGAATCTCGTTACGCATCGCGATCATGGCATCGCAGAAGCGGTCGATCTCCATCTTCGATTCGGACTCGGTGGGCTCGACCATCAAGGTGCCAGCAACAGGGAAGCTCATCGTGGGTGCGTGGAAACCGTAGTCGATGAGGCGCTTGGCGATGTCATCGACCGATACGCCGCAGGATGCCTTCAGCGGTCGCGTGTCCAGGATGCACTCGTGCGCGACGCGGCCATGCTCATTCTTGTACAGAACCGGGAAGTGCGGATCGAGGCGGGTGGCGATGTAGTTGGCGTTGAGGATGGCGGTCTCGGTTGCAGCCGTCAGGCCTTCGCCGCCCATGAGCAGGATGTAGGCCCAGGAGATGGCGAGGATCGAGGCCGAGCCGAAGGGCGCAGCCGACACCGGGCCTACTGGGCTGCTGGAATCGATCGATGGGTGGTTGGGCAGGAACGGTGCGAGGTGCGCACCGACTCCGATAGGACCTACGCCTGGGCCGCCGCCGCCGTGCGGAATGCAGAAGGTCTTGTGCAGGTTCAGGTGCGAGACGTCGGCGCCAAACTTGCCGGGGTAGACGACACCGACCTGGGCGTTCAGGTTCGCGCCATCGAGATAGACCTGGCCTCCTTGGGCATGAATGATCTCGCAGATCTCCCGGACCCGCTCTTCGAAGACGCCGTGGGTGGAAGGATAAGTAATCATGACGGCGGCAAGGATGTCCGAGTACTTCTCAGCCTTAGCGCGGAGATCGTCCACATCGACGTTGCCGTGGTCGTCGCAAAGCACGCCGACAACTTCCATGCCGGCCATCTGCGCGGATGCAGGGTTGGTTCCGTGCGCTGATGCGGGAATGAGGCAGATCTTGCGGTGAGCTTCGCCTCTGCTCGCATGATAAGCGCCGATCGCAAGTAGCCCCGCGTACTCGCCCTGCGCGCCGGAGTTCGGCTGGAAGCTGAAGGCGTCGTAGCCGGTAATCTCGCAGAGGCGATCGTTCAGGGCAGATATCATCTCGGCGTATCCGGCGGCCTGGTCTGCGGGAACGAAGGGATGGATGCTCGAAAACTCGGGCCAGGAGATGGGAAGCATCTCGGTGGTGGCGTTGAGCTTCATGGTGCAGGAGCCGAGCGGGATCATGGCGCGGTCGAGGGCGAGGTCGCGATCGGCGAGACGGCGCATGTAGCGGAGAATCTCGGTCTCGGAGTGGTACTGGTTGAAGACGGGGTGCGTAAGGAAGGCGCTGGTGCGGGCGAGCGCGGCGGGAAGCGATTGCTCGGCGGCGTCGCTGTAGAAAATCGGGTTCTTGCCGGGGCTGAAGGCCTCCCACACGGATTTGATGATGGCCTCGGTCGTCGTCTCGTCAAGGGAAATGCCAATCTCGGTGGCGCTCGTTTTGCGGAAGTTGACGCCAGCAGAGACGGCGCGGGTGTGGATTACTTCGGCCTCGAACTCGCTGGTGAGAGCGATGGTGAGGGTGTCGAAATAGAACTCGGGAACAATCTTGAAGCCGAGAGCGTCGAGGCCGGCTGCGAGCTTTGCCGTCTTCGCGTGGATGCGGTTTGCGATGGCCTTCAAACCTTCAGGCCCGTGGTAAACCGCGTACATGCCGGCCATGACAGCGAGCAGGACCTGCGCGGTGCAGATGTTTGAGGTGGCCTTCTCGCGGCGGATGTGCTGTTCGCGGGTCTGGAGTGCGAGGCGGTAGGCCTTTGCGCCCCGGGCATCGATGGAGACGCCTACGAGGCGGCCGGGGAGGTTGCGCTTGAACTCGTCTTTGGTTGCGATGAAGCCGGCGTGCGGGCCGCCGTAACCGAGCGGCACGCCGAAACGCTGCGTGCTGCCGATGGCCATGTCCGCGCCGAGTTCGCCGGGCGAGGCGAGCAACGTGAGGGCTAGCGGATCGGCGGCCATTACGGCGACGGCTCCCTGGGTGTGGAGAGCAGCGATGGGCGCGCGGAAGTCGGTGATCTGACCGTTTGTGCCGGGATATTGCAAGATCGCGCCGAAGACCGCGTCATGCTGGAGGTCCTTCTCCGGATCTCCAATCACAAGCGTCCAGCCGAGCGGCTTCGAGCGCGTTTCAAGGACGGCAATGGTCTGCGGGTGGCAATTACAGTCTACAAAGAAGGCGTTCTGTTTGGCGGCGTTGGACTTCGCTCCGCGCTTGGCCATGGCCATTGCTTCGGCGGCGGCAGTAGCTTCGTCGAGAAGGGAAGCGTTCGCGATGTCGAGGCCGGTGAGGTCGGCGACCATGGTCTGGAAGTTGATGATGGCTTCGAGACGACCTTGGCTGATCTCCGGCTGGTAGGGCGTGTACGCGGTGTACCAGGCAGGATTTTCAAGGATGTTGCGCTGAATCACCGCCGGGGTCAGCGTCCCGTAATATCCCTGGCCAATCAGCGATGTAAGAACCTTGTTCTTCGCTGCGACCTCGCGCATACAGGCGAGGGTTTCGGTCTCAGTCAGCGCGGGGCCAAAGGTGAGCTGGCCGGGAGCAAGGATGCTCGCAGGGACAGCTTGTGCGATGAGCTCTTCCACGGAGCCTGCGCCGATGGTCCTGAGCATCGCAACGACATCCGGGGCCGATGGTCCGATGTGGCGGCGGGCAAAAGCCTCTGATGTGGCTTCGGTGGTGTTCGCTGTGGCTAGGTTCGTGGTCGCGGTGGGTGTCGAACTCATCTGGCGCAATCCTCTAGGGGCTGAGTCATCAGCCTCCCAAGTGCGCCCCTTCTGTCTGTTTGCCTGAGATTGTTATCCCGTCGGCGGACACCCTTTCACCAAGTCGGTGGGGTGCCTCTCTCCAGAAGTCGATGCAGCATGTCGCGGTCCTCTTTGCCTGAGAGTTTCCGGGGCGGTTGCTCCTTCGGCGCCGGGCGTTCTGTATCAGAAGCCCGATCTCTCCCGCGACATGCGTCGATCGTGTTCGAAGGCAAACCTTGCGGTCTGCCATTGCCTTAAGAGTAGACGGAAACCGGTGGGAGTACAAACCGCGTCCTCTCTTCGCAGGCTACCTGCTCTCCTTCGTGATTGCGTCCGCGGCGTTTCCAGCCACGACCCAGCTTGCCGAACCGGCCACGACGGCTTCATCTTCAAACCAGAGGAAGCCGAAGTCGTCGATGCACTCCGGGAAGTCGGGCTTGATGATGATGTACCCCGGAATGACAGCGCCAGGGATGTAAGAGTTGTCACCGCGGTTGTTGCTGTAGGTCTTGGTCTTGGAGACGGTACCCACGCCCGCTACATAAGAGGTGCTCGACACCGGGTGGGTTCCAAGGATGTAATTCACGGCACGAAGGGTATACTCCGGGCCGACAAGATCAGGGAAGGTTCTGTGCAGGAAGTACATGCGGATGGCCATGTCCATCACAGCGCCCGATCCGCCCCAGGTTCCGAGGCTTGGAGGTACGCCGAAAGGCGTGTCGGCCAACTTCTTGTCCAGACCCGCCATGTAGACCTTCACCGCTTCATGCAATTGATCTTTCGCACCCGCGTCCAGGTATGGCAGTGCCCGTACTGCGGTCCAGCCGCGATACTCCATCTGATCGGGAGCGATGACCTGAGGGAATAATTTTTTCAAGCGAGCTTTGTAGGGCTCGGCTCCGTGCGTGGCAATCGCCAACTCGAGCGCTGCAGCCCAGTCCTGTCCCGGGCCAAATCGGCCACGGCGGAAGTCAGTTTGAGAGGCTGGTGGTGCGCTCGTCGCGCTGGAAGCTGCCGGGGTGCGGCTCGAAGCGCCAGCCACTCCGCCCTGCGACGCCGCGAGCACGCCGCCTTCGAGAGCGCCGTCCGGAGCCTCTGCACCAAAGCCGCGACCTGCAAAGGGAGTTGGATGGGCCCGCTCTTCGTTCCACGCTTTCATGGCGGTATCGAGACAGTCTTTCGCTAATGCGTCGTCGTAGCCCTTCAGTACATCGGCCGCCGCAGCCAGCGCGGCAATGGCGTTCCACTGAAAGAACGGATTCGTGGTCGTAAAGATCCATCGATCATCGGGCTTGCCGGAGTAGTCGCCCTTCACCTCGTTTAAACCGAGCTTCGGGTCGTACGTGCGGCCGTCAGTCTTCGATGCTCCATCGCCCAGGTGTGTGTACTGCCGCAGATCAGGTTCGTGAGTGCCGCGAATCGAGTGCCCGATATTGTGGAACTGCGCCAGGATGAGGATCGCCCCATGTATTACCTGCTCGACCGTATCCGGCACACCGTCCGGGCGATGCATCTCTACTTGGCGCGCGGTCTCGTCCACCGAAAGCTCGTCGTACTTAACGTTGAACTCGCGGTATGCCAGAGAAAGGTTCTGGATGACGCTTAACTGCGCTGGCTCTTCCAGGTCGAAGTCCCCTGCATCGTACCAGCCGCCTACGTTCATCCCGGGGATGCGGTCGCCGCCCTTGTATTTTCCATCTGTTGCGGAAGCCTGGTTCCAGCCGTCGAACTGCTCGCCAACTACAGGCGCCATGATCCCGTCGTCGAGGTGCGAAGCGCCATGCCATACGCGATACGCTTCGCGCACGGAGACGTGGTCCATCTGCTCAGCAAGATGATGGTCCAGGCTGTCCTGCCAGATGTTCGCGTAAGCGTCCTTCGTAATCGGGAAGGGCGCCGTGCGCTGATCTGCATACTCGATGACGTAAAGACCGGGCTCCTTGACCGGAGTGAAGTCGAACTTGGAATAGACATAGCGCAGCCAAGGCGTGGAAGGGGTGATCGGCCCTTTGAAGACCTGCTTGTACGATCCGTCCTCGGTAAGGCGGAGCACCTTGGCCGTCTTCGGGCCTTCGTACTTCGGATCGAGTTCGATCACGGCTTGTTTCTGGAAGTCCGGCGCATAACCGACCTGGCTGTGCGCGATCATCGGCGGCCGCGTCCAGTTTGGGATCACGTCCGGTCGGATGTGCCAGACAATGGCTCCAGTGGTCTTACCCGGAGGAATCAGCGAGCGCAGCACGAACCAGCCGTTCTGCGCGCGATCGCGCCCATCAAACAGCATGAGGTCGGCAGTGTCCGATTTGACGTTGATCCGGTCCAGAGCATCGTCGACTCCCAGGGTGATGCTCTTGCCTTGTGCAAACGGCAGCGGCTGGGTGTACCCCTTAGCCTTGTCCCAGTCTTCCAGGTAGTAGGCTTTCTTCGGCTCGTCGGGGAGCGGCATCACCTTGACCATGGCGTCGTCAGGCGTTCTCGGGAAGATGCCGGCCTTGCTTCCATCCACCAGGTACGCCTTACCCATGTAGATCGAGGGCAGGAACTCCAGGTTGAACCCCGCACGCCCAGCCAGCTTCTCAGGAAGCGGCTTATCGAGATTGATGCTGACCTTTATGCCGCCCGGTTCCGCCTCGACTGCGAGAGTGTAGCTGAGATCGAAGGTAGGAAAGGCGAGGTCGGCGCTGAGTCGATTGTGCTCCTTGTCCGCCCTTCTCCCCTTGAGAGTGGCCACCAGGTCCCACTGCTCGGGGGTCGGTGTCAGGCGCACGTCGCCATTCGTGGCAACACGCTGGCCATGGAAGATCATCTCCATGGCCGTGTTCTTCTGGTCTACGAATACAGGATGATAGGTGCTGTCGTAGAGGAAGACGCTGAAACCTTGCGTGTCGAGGTAGTTCTTGTCGTTCACCTTCAACGAAAGGTCGGAGGCAAACAGGCGTGCGCTGGAGACTAGGGCGAGAAGCAGAACCACTCTGATTGGGGTGAGCATAGGTAAGGGGGGAGAACAACTCCTTGTGCTGAGCGCAACATGGTAGGCACGCCGTTCGAGCAGGGGTTGTCCCCAGGGCGCAAAGGGGCGATCAAGCGAGCCATCTCGCTGGCGCGAAGTCTAGAAGGGTATGTCGTCGTCGGTGATGCCGGTGTCTGCGTAGTCGGGCTGGGAGGCAGGCGGGCGCTGATCGTAGCTGGCAGTATTGGACTTGGAATAGCCGCCGCCGCTTGATTCGCCGCCACCGCCTTTGCTGCCGAGCAGCGTCAGATCGTTGACGATGATCTCGGTGCGGTACTTCTTCTGGCCGGACTCCTTATCGTCCCAGGAGCGGGTCTGGATCTTGCCTTCGATATAAAGCTGGGTGCCCTTCTTGACGTAGTCGCGGACAACCTCCGCCGTCTTTTGAAAGGCGACCAGGTTGTGCCACTCGGTCTTGTCAGCCCAGTTGCCCTGGGCATCCTTGGTACGGTCGGCGGTGGCGAGCGTGAAGCTGGCCACGGTCATGCCGCCGGCGGTGGCGCGGATCTCAGGGTCTTTACCTACGTTGCCGAGAAGAAGAACTTTGTTAACGCCTTTTGCCATGTAATTCGGGCTCCGATTCCGTTCTGGTTTTAGAGGTTGAGGATACTACAGGCGATCGCTACCTGTTGCGTTCGCCGAAGAACTTCGAGATGCCGAGCGCCAGCGTCAGCGCGCCCGTAGGAAGGCAGCCCATGGCAAGCATCAGAGCGAGCCATCCCGCATTGGTGTGCGGGCCCTGGCGGCGGCTGATGCCGCCAAAGGCAACGAAGATCAGCATGGCCGAGACCGCTCCGGTGGCGAAGAGTCCAATGCCCGTGCGAAGCAGCGTCCGGGTGTCTTGCTGCATCGCCATTACCGCAGCGCCGATTGCATCGCGTACACGATGACGCCTGTGACCGAGACATAAAGCCAGATGGGGAACGTGTAGCGCGCGAGCTTGCGGTGAGCAGGGAAGCGTCCGGTGAGCGAGAGAAAAAACGTGATGAGAATCATCGGCAACGCGACGATCGAGAGCAGGATGTGCGAGGCAAGCAGCTTCCAGTAGAACGGCCACCAGGGACTGAGGCGGTTGAAGTGGGTCTCACCGTGGAGGGTGAAGTTGGTGAGATACGAGACCAGGAAGATCGACGAAAAGAAGAACGCCGCGAACATAGCGTTGCGATGCGGCGTGAGCTTGCGGCTAAGAATGAAGCTGTAGCCGAAGAGCAGGGCGACCGTGGCGAGCGCGTTCAGGACGGCGTTCAGCAGCGGCAGCGAACGGAGATGCGTACCGGAGACGTCCGACGGGGCGTGGAAATAGACGAGGTAGCAGATCAGTGCGCTGGCAAGGGCGCTGACGACGATGATCGTGGCGAGGATCGAAGGCGGAGTACGAACATTGTTCCATTTCGGAAGCGCGGTTGCGGGCATTTAGAAGAGGAGTCGTCCTTTGGCGTTAAGCATCATGGCAGCGAGAAGCAGCGGAAGAAAAATGACTGAGGCGCGGAGCAGGTCCCGAGCGTACGTGCGGGAGATGGTAGAGACGGGATCGCGCAGGATGCGGGCGAACCGGATCGTGTACCAGAGGTAATAGGCGGAGAGCACCGCCGCGACGACGGCGTAGGCGTAGCCGGTCGTACCGAGCGCAACCGGCCAGAGGGCGACGGGAATCATCAGGACGGCGTAGAAGAGCGCCTGGGCGACGGCCATCTGTGCGGCGGATTTGGCGGGGACCTGGGTCGCGGTGAGCTTGATGCCGGCGCGGGCGTAGTCTTCGCGGTACATCCAGCCGATGGCCATGAAGTGGGGGAACTGCCAGACGAAGAGGATGGCGAAGAGGGCCACGCCGGGCCACTCGATGACACCGCGGGCAGCGGTCCAGCCGATGAGGGGCGGGAGTGCTCCGGGAAATGCGCCGATGAAGGTGTTGATGCTGGTGACGCGCTTGAGCGGCGTATAGATGGCGACGTATCCGACGGCGGTGAGGAGCGTCAGGGTGCCGGTGAGGACATTGGTGACCGAGGCGAGGTAAAGTGAGCCTAGGAAGATCGCTGCGAACCCGAGAATGAGGCCGTGGGCAAGGCCGATTCTTCCGGCAGCCATTGGCCGATTGGCGGTCCGGCGCATCAGGGTATCGGTCTTGCGTTCGAGGGCTTGGTTCAGCACGCTCGAGCCGATGGTGACGATGGCAATTCCGGCGAGGGCCTCGGCCGCGCCAAGATTGAACGGGGAGATTCCTGACCGGAGGCTGCCGAGATAAAAGCCTCCGGCGGCGGTAATGAGGACCATCAGCGAGACGCGGGGTTTGAAGAGGACGGCGTAGTCGGCGAAGAGGGACGCGCGTGCGGTCGCAGCGGTGGCGATGGTAGCTTCGGGGCGGGTTGTTGCGGAGGTTACCACTTTGTTTTAAGGATAGCGCGTAATTGGGATTGCGGAGGCTTAGGTTGGTGTGAGGTGGAAGTCGGGCTAATAGCCAATGACACCATAAACCTGGCGTTCCGCCAGCCTGCGGTCGGACTTCGCGTTGTGAACACTGTACGCTCTTGACGTGGATATCTATAACGTAGACTTAGCCGCCCAGCGTATTCCTATAAGCAAACGTCTTATAACGTTTCTGGCTTTATTTGCGGGATTCGGCCTTTTGTATTTCGCCCTTCAGTTCGTTCTTGAGTGGCTTTGGCCTGCTCGTCATAGAGGAGAGAGCGTCTGGAGTTTTGCTTTTAAAGCGGCTTTTTGGGCTTTGATAATGAGCCTAACGTTCACCTTCAGAAAAGCCGTTCAATATCAAATCGTCGTTGATGACGAGGAGATCAGAACCGGCAACTTCACATCCATGAACTGGCTAGCGGCTCGAACGGTGCGGCGGTCTGAGATTAAGACCGCGTTTGAGAAGCGAAGTGGCATGATTGTTTCACGTTACAATCGCGTCGGAACATTCTTCTGGGGCGGCATTTTGATTCCGAAGAACCTAGCCTATTACGAATACCTCAAACGACTTGTGTCCAGTTGGAAATCGGCGAGCTTCACCTGAAAAGCGTTGTCGCTTCAAAAAACATCCTTGCGGACATCACGCCTAAGTATTTAGGAATAGGTCTTGGGGGAGACGCAAATTCCCTGCGGGAATGACTGAAGATGGTTAGTTCGACCGCATCATGATTACTAACGACCACTTGCCATTTTGGGCTAAGTGCCCTAGAATGATGATAGCGGGGTTGCGTCTTAAAGCGGCATAATCTGTTGTTCGCCCACGCGAGAGGAATGAGATAAAGATGGCAAAGCGTCGTGGAAATCCAAATTGGGGAAAGCCGGAGCCGATTGGCCCGGTCGTTCCGACCGTTACTTCTTTTGAGCAGGTGGTGAAGGAGTTCAAACTGACTCCCGACCAGTACATCCGGTCGACAAGGCTTCGTGAATGGGCCCGCCGGAACAAGAACTCAAAGTACATCCCGGAGGCGCTGCTCGAGGCCTGGGGATTTGAGATCGAATCGACTCTGTAGGTTATGGGAAGTTTGATGGGAGACGCCGCCTCGATGAGGCGGCGTTTTTGCGTCCAGTGGATGGTGGCGGGAATCAGAGTTGGGTTGGGGATAGGATTGAAACGGCTGTCGATTGGGTTGGGGATAGGATTGAAATGGCTTTCGGATTTCTTGCGTGAGCTTCTGTGGGAGAAAGGTTCGAGCGGTGGCGATGATCTGAGCTTCATCGGGATTCTTCGCTGCGCTCAGAATGACGACACTGAGTAGAGGGCAATGGTAGAGGGTTTGGGAGAGAGCATGTTTGCCACGGTGGAAGAAGCGGTTGCGGATATCAAGGCTGGCAAAATGGTCGTGGTCGTCGATGACGAGGACCGCGAGAATGAAGGCGACCTGACGATTGCGGCGGAGTTCTGCACCCCCGAAGTGGTGAACTTCATGGCGAAGTTCGGGCGCGGGCTGATCTGCCTGACGCTGACCGAAGAACGTGCGGATTACCTGCGGCTGGGGCCGATGACGCAAGAGAACACGTCGCGGTTCGGGACAGCCTTCACCGAAAGTATAGAAGCGCGCGAGGGCGTGACGACGGGCATCTCCGCTGCGGATCGGGCGCACACCATCGCTGTAGCTATCGCCACGAGTTCGACGGCCGCTGATCTTGCCCGTCCGGGGCATGTGTTTCCGCTGCGGGCTCGCAAGGGTGGCGTTCTGGTAAGGGCGGGGCAGACTGAGGCTTCGGTCGACCTGGCGCGGATGGCGGGGTTGGTTACGGCAGGAGTGATCTGCGAGATCATGAACGACGATGGCACCATGGCCCGGGTGCCCGATCTGGTTAAGTTCTGCGAGGAGCACTCGCTGAAGATGTTGACAGTCGCCGATCTCATCCGCTACCGGTTGCAGCACGAACGGTACATTCATCGCGTGGCCGAGGGCGTAATGCCTACCGTGCATGGCGAGTTCCGCATGATTGCCTATGAGAACGAGGTCGATGGCGGCGAATCGCATGTGGCACTCGTGCTCGGCGATGTGACGAGCGATGCCGTGGTGCCGGTGCGGGTGCATACGCATTGCCTGTCCGGCGATGTCTTTGGCGCGACCGGGTGCGATTGCCGCGCGGTGATCGAGGGATCGCTGAAGATGATTGCGGAGGCAGGACGCGGAGCGCTCGTCTATCTGCACAATGGGACGAAGGGCTTCGGGATTTCACAGGATGGGGTCGGCCTGGGCAGGATCTCGCTGCACCGTGAGGCGCGCGGGCGGGATCGCTCCGGAGACGATAAGAGCCAGCGGACGCTGCGTCAGGTGGGTCTGGGCGGGCAGATACTCTCAGACCTTGGGATACACCGGATCCAACTGCTTACGAATACCCCGACACACGTTCCGGCGCTACAGGGGTTTGGGATTGAGATTGTCGAGCAGTTACCCGTGAGGATAGAGCGAGTGGCGGTGAGGTAGCCAGGAATCCTGGATTCGACGCACCGCAACGACAAAACGCGATGGAATGGACGCCCGAGCATTTCCGGCGATTCGAGAACCGACGACACAGACAGACGAAAGATAACTTACTGCTTCGCCAGGACGCGGGAGGACGGGTGGTCGGAGGCGACGGCTCCGTCGCGGATGGTGACGATCCGGTGGGCGTACTCGGCGATATCAGGCTCGTGGGTAACGACGACGATGGTGTTGCCCTTGGCGTGGAGATCGTCGAAGAGGGCCATGATCTCGACGCCAGTCTTCGAGTCGAGATTGCCGGTGGGTTCGTCGGCCAGGATGATTGAAGGCTTGTTAACCAACGCCCGGGCGATAGCCACGCGCTGGCGCTGTCCGCCGGAGAGTTCGTTCGGCTTGTGCATCATGCGGCTGCCGAGATTAACGGATTCAAGAACGGCGGTGGCGCGGGCGATACGCTCGGCGGCGGGCGTGCCGTTATAGATCAGTGGAAGCTCGACATTATGGAGCGAGGTCGCGCGGGCCAGCAGATTGAAGGTCTGAAAGACGAACCCGATCTCCTTGTTGCGGATACGGGCGAGCTCGTCGTCATTGAGCTCAGAGACGTCGTGGCCGTTCAGCCAGTACTTGCCCTTGGTCGGTGAATCGAGGCAGCCAATTAGGTTCATCAGCGTCGACTTGCCGGAGCCCGAAGGGCCCATGATGGCGACGTATTCGTTGTGCCTAATGCGAAGGTTTACGCCACGCAGGGCGTTGACCTGCTGGTCGCCCATCTCGTAGGTCTTCCAGAGATTGTCGGTAACGATGACGTCTCCTGCCTCAGGGCCGTTTGCGTTGGGGCGGGACTCGGTGCTGGGTTCGGCGACTTCTGTGGGCATCCGGTTCTCCGGGTATTAGTCTTGCTTTATTGCTAAAGTGTGCGATGCACTGTGGGGTGCAATTCTCCGAGCTCGCTCGCAGTCTGATACGGAATTGTTTAGAGCAGAGTTCCCTCTAATGCGGTGGTGATCGAACCAAAGCAATTGCAGATGCGACGACCTCCCTCAGGACGACACCTGGAATTGCAAGCTCTAGCTGTCCGTGGTGGTGACTTCGGCGGTATTGTCCTCTTTTACTTTGGTGCCACTGGCCAGGGTTCGAAGGATTTTGTATCGGCCCGTCACGATTTTATCCCCCTCTTTCAAACCACCCAGGATCTCGATCTCCGTGCTGCCGGTTATGCCGGTGGTGACGGGAACAAAACGGACTGCAAGCTTGCCCTTGGCATTCGTAGAAACCAGGTAAACGCCCTGGCTGGTGACGGGCTTGATCCTGGACGGCGTTGCGGAAGCGTTGACAGTTGCGGGCTTTCCGCCGTTGTCGAAGAGGGTCTTCTCCGCCATGGGATCGCGCTGTACAAGAGCCTGAATGGGGATAGTCAGCGCGTCGGGCTTGTGGGCGGTCGTAATCTTGGCGGTGGCGGAGAGGCCAGGGCGGAGTTCATCCTGATTCTGCGGGATGTTGTCGATCGTCACGACTACCTTGAAGTCCTTGGCCTCTTCGGTCCCGGTAGTGCTCTGGCTGGTGGCGATGCCGGTGGTGCGGAGCAGCGCCTGGTCGCCGACATTGGTCACGTGACCTTTGAAGGTCCGGCCGGGAAGCGCGTCGACCGTGACGTCGACAGCCTGGTCCAGCTTGATGTTGACGATGTCGGTCTCATCTACCTTTACCTCGGCGGTGACGACAGACATGTCGGCGAGGGTCATTAGGGTTGAGCCTTCGGCATTCTGGATGCCGGTGACCATGGTCTCGCCCTCGCGAACGGGAACGTTGGTGACGAGGCCGTCAAAGGGAGCGCGGCTGATGGTCTTGTCGAGCGCGTCATAGTTTGAACGCTGGCTGGCCATGGCCTGGTTCACCTTGGCGCGCTGCGAAGCGGTCTGCGCTTGGGCCTGGGCAAGTGCGGCCTCGCGTTGCGCAAGCGTTGCAACGGAGACGTCGTAAGCGGCCTTCTTTGAGTCGTAATCCTGGCGGGCGATCAGCTTTTCGTTGTAGAGAGCGAGCGCGCGGTCATAGTCGGCCTTCTTCTGGACGAGATCAGCCTTGCCCTGCGTGATGTTGGCCTCGGCGGTCTGTTCGGCGGCGACGAAGGAGTTGACATCGGTCTTCGAGGAGGCGATTGTGGCCTGCTGAGCGGAGACTGTGGATTCGGGCTGCACGTTTTCGAGCGTGGCCAGCGTTGTGCCAGCCTTTACGTGGTCGCCTTCCTTTACATAGAGGTGAGTAATGCGGCCAAAGGCGGTGGCGCCAATGTTGACGTAGGTCTTCGGCTTGATCTGGCCAGTACCACTGACGACGGAGATCAGATCTTCGCGCGTCACCTTGGCGGTCGAGACAGCGGTGACGCTCGCCGCGTTATGTTGGATGGTTCCGAAGACAACGCCGGAGACTACCAGCAGGACGACTACGAGGATGGCGATCTTCTTGAAGCTCATTGCGGCTCTCTCGATGCCCCGGACTCCTCAACGGAGAGGGGCAAATCGCGGTAAGTTTTTGGTAAGGCCTAGTTCCTTCATGCAGAGTACGTGCTACTGAACTGCTAAGTTCCACTTGTATAGCAGGAGCGGATGCTGGATTCTAGCTCCGCACAAGGACTGGCCGGGCACGACTTTATGTTTCTTTTGAGTACCCACATAATATCAGGAGAAAGCACCCGATTCGATTCCGCAAAACTGTCATGCGGAGAGCAGAAGCGCTACAATGGGTTGAGATCCAGGAGCACCTTCCACATGAAATCCCTTCGTCGGCTTTTGCCGGTAGCTGCACCCGTTCTGCTAGGTATGTTCTTCTTTCCCGGACTGTCCGTCGGTCAGGTTTATGCGCAATCTGCTCCGACGCCCGATGGAGTCACGAAGGCTCCCGTTACTGAAGAGAAGCCTGACCCGTTGAAGCGCCGCCTGACAGACAAAGAACGGTACAAGCAGCAGAAGGATCTCAAGGGTGAGTTGCACGGCGTGTACAAGAAATGGGTCGACGAGGATGTTCACTGGATCATCACGGACACCGAACTGCAGGCCTTTAAGAGCCTTGGAAACGACGAAGAGCGCGACCAGTTCATCGAGCAGTTCTGGCTGAGGCGCAATCCCAATCCCGATTCGCCCGATAATGAGTTCCGCGAAGAGCACTATGCCCGCATTGCTTACGCAAATGAGCACTTCGCGGCAGGCAAGCCGGGTTGGAGAACGGACCGCGGCCATATCTATATTGCCTACGGTAAGCCGGACAGCATTGAGTCACATCCAAGCGGCGGCAACTACGAGCGGCCACAGGAAGAAGGCGGCGGCGAGACCGCGACCTTCCCGTTCGAGACCTGGCACTACCGCTATCTCGAAGGCATTGGCGACAACATCGACATTGAATTCGTAGATACCTGCATGTGTGGCGACTACCATGCCACCATCGACCGGTCAGAGAAAGACGCTCTCAAGACCGTGCCCGGCGCCGGCTTGACGCAATCCGAAGAACAGGGCCAATCCAAGAAGGCGGACCGGTTTTCGGGCGGAGGTCTGGAGCAGCTTGGCAAGGGGCCGATGAGTGCTATGAACCAGAGCAAACAGTTCGATCGGCTGGATACGTTTTCGAAGCTGTTCGCGCCGCCGCCAATCAAGTTCAAAGATATGGAGCAGTTCCTGACCAGCTCGAAGATCCTGACGGGACCGCCCTTTCTGTTTGACGTTCGAACGGATTACGTTAAAGTCACGAACGATACTGTGATCGTGCCCCTGACGCTTTCGCTGAAAAACAGCGACATCACTTTTTCCAACAAGGACGGCGTTGCGATTGGCACCGTCAATATCCTGGGCCGGGTGACGAACCTGAACCATAAGCCGATCCAGACCTTTGAAGATACTGTGAGCGTACAGACTCCGAGCGAACTGTTGCAGCGCTCGAAGAACAATGCTTCGGTTTACTGGAAGTCCTTGCCGCTACGTCCGGGCCTGTACCGGGTGGACATCGTAATCAAAGACGTGAACAATCCGGACCATGTCGGAACGTGGTCGCGCAGCATCAGTGTCCCGAAGTATGATGACGAGCGCCTGGCGACCTCGTCCCTTATCCTGGCCGACCAGATGGAGCGGGTGCCGAGCAAGGACATTGGAGCGGGCAACTTCGTGATTGGTAATACCCGCATCCGTCCGCGTGTCCCGACGGGGGTTGCCGTACCAGTGACCTTCCACCGGGCGCAGAACCTGAACTTCTGGATGCAGGTTTATAATCTCGGTATCGACGAAAAGAGCAAGAAAAACGACGCTACGATTGACTATGAAGTAATGGATCTGGCTACGAACAAGACCGTCCTGCAGACCCAGGAATCCTCAACAAAGTTGAGCCCGAATGCGGACCAGGTTACCCTCGAAAAGAGCATGCCACTTGCAAGCCTGCAGCCGGGCAAATACAAAGTAACCATCAAAATAAACGATGGTGTATCGAAGCAGCAGGTTGCAGAGTCGGCCCCATTTACCGTCGACTAGATTTTTCGGTGACATAACCGTAAAGATGCAGCTTTGAAGTGAGCGGCGACACAGTTACGCATCTCGATTGCGATAGCTGGTTGAACGAGATGTTCAGGCAATCCGGTTCGGGTTGCGCATTCTGGAGTTAGCCATCGACGCACAGAGGAAACGCTGTGCAGCTTAGAGTAAGGCAATTCGGCGTAACGCTCCTGCTTCCAGTAATGGTTGCAGTGGTTGTCTGCCTGCCGACATCGTCCCAGGCTGCGGTCACCTCTGGCGCTGCTGTCACCGGGATCGTCCGGGACGTGCAGGGCATCGCACAGGCGGGCGCTCTGGTGCAGGTGATGACTGCCGGCCTCGACGCTCCGCGCACGGCGTTTACGGATCTACATGGTCGCTATTCCATCGCGGGTCTCGTTCCCGGAAAATACGCCGTTCAGGCTTCGGCCGCTCTCTTCATCTCCTCCACGAAAGATAATCTTCAACTCAGGCCGGGACGGTGGGCCGTCGTCAACCTGACGTTAGCGACACTCTTCGATGCCTCTGCCTGGCTGCCCGCGGAGCGGCGGAAGACCGACGAGCCTGGTGACGATTGGAAGTGGACGCTGCGCTCTACGGCGAATCGGCCGATGCTGCGGATGCTGGATGACGGGAGCCCCGTGCTTGTATCTTCCAGTGCTGCGGAGAACAGACGCGAACAGATCAGGACGAAAGAAGCCGTCAGCAGCAGCAATGGCGAGTTTGGCCACGGCGGGACACACACCATCCTCTCCCAGAATCGCGAGATGATGGACGGATCCGACCTGCTCATTCGCATGGACGTCGGTCTGCCCTCGGTGCCGATTGGGATCGGGCCGTCAACCGAGATCGATGCCGGCTTTGGGCGGCAGATAGGCTTCGCCGGTGCGGCCAGAACAGTTGTCAGCTATCAGAACCATCCGGAGATCATTCGTTCTGGCGGGGGATCTGACGTCGGGCTTGGCATCGCCTCCATGCAGATGGCGAGCGCGGAGCAGATGGCGCTCGGCGACACCATTAAGGTTGAGGCTGGAAGCGAAGTCTATGCCGTGCGAACGATCCGGACCGTTGCAGGAGCGCGGCCCTTTATTCGTGTGGCCATGCAGCCTACCGGTGCGTGGACTGTGGGATACCGAATGGCAACTTCGCGGGAGCTGCAGAGCTTCGCCGACCTCGACGCGATCCAACGGGACGTGCCGGTAGCCGTGACGAACGGCAAGACGGTCGATGTCGAGCATGGAAACCATCAAGAGGTGTCCCTCTCGCGCAAAGCCGGGCCGGGTCTTGCCCAGGTCGCGTACTATCACGACGCCATCAACCATCCCGCGATCGGCGGCGGCGGCTTGCTGGACGCGGGGGCGAGTGCAGGCGCGGAGGGCGTCCTCGAAGATCCTTCGACGGCTAGCTTCCGTTTCCTTGGACCTGGGTATAGTGCGAGTGGCGTCAACGTGATGTTGAGTGAACCACTGAGCCAAGGGCTATGGGCTGCGGTCGAGTACAGTACAGGTTCAGCTCTCTCCGGGCGGGGCCTCGGTGATGGAATGTCCCTGTCGGATGCGGCAGGGAGTCTGCAGAAGATCTCCGGCCAGTCCGCTACCTTCGCTCTGAAGGGACGAGTAGTCAAGAGTGGAACGCGGATTCGGGCGGCTTACCGCTGGCAGCCGGCAGGTTTGGTGACGGCGATTGACCCATACCGGGCGTTCAGCGACCAGGCTTACCTGAGTTTTTCGGTTCGGCAGCCCATTCATGTGGGGCGCATGCTCCCTTCCGGGCTGGAGGGAGTCGTGAATGTCACGAACCTGCTGGCACAGGGATATCGGCCGTTTCTGTCTTCTGACGGAAACACGCTGTTCCTGGCACAGTCGCCGCGCACGCTTGAGGCTGGACTCTCGGTGACCTTCTAAACGAACGTTTATGCAGGGCCGAACTGCCGAAGCACGAGAAAAACCGCGACTCCCAGAAAGAAGACCAGCGCCATGCGAATGCCCGGCTCACGATTGACTTCGGGAACGAGGTCGGTGGCAGCGACATAAAGCGTTACTCCAGCCGAGAGTGGCAGACCGGCCCTCACCAGCGTGGGGAACAGGCTGATGACGAGGACTCCGGCTACTGTCGTGGCCCCTAGGAAAAGCGCTGAGTTGAGTGCGGCAGAGTGGCTCCGGCCTCCGGCGAGCATGACGCTGGCCACCGTGAAACCCTCCGGAATTTTGTGCAGAAAAACGGCGAAGAAGAGAATCCAGCCAAGCCAGTTATTGATTGCGAAACCGGAGCCGATGGCGATGCCGTCGAAGAACGTATGCATGGCGAGGCCGAGCAGGACCGAGTAGCTGGTCTTTGCGGAGAGAAACTCGTGTTCATGCGGAGTTTCGCCGAACTGCACGATCGGTTCGCCGGGATGGAAGTGGGGAACGAGGGTGTGTTCGATAAGATGGACGCCGCAGTAGCCAGCGAGGATCAGCAGGGGCGCCCAATGGGGATTGACGGCCATCCCTTCAGGAAGCATCTCGAGCAGCGAAGCCGAAAGCATGAAACCAGAGCCGAGCGCGACAAAGTAGCGCAGCGCTCGAGCAGATGGAGACCGGCGAACGAGGAGGAAGCCGCCAAGGTAGTCGGCGAGCCCCGCGCCGAGACCGAGAGTGAGACTAAGCCAGAAGGTCGACATCCGTCTACCTGCTATGGCGAAGATCGTCTCCGCCAGCTTTCGTGATGTCGATCAGGCTGATGCGCATGTGACTACGAGTTTATCGTGTCCGGCGGCAGGGACTGGCCAGCCATGAGGAAGACGATAGCGAGGCCGCAGAAGAGGATTGCACCTTCGGTTCGTTCAGAGCGCTTGTGCAGCTTCTCGAAATCAACCTTCGCGGGGCTGGCATCCCATGCGGCTTCGATGTCGCCACCGGCGGCAGTGCGGTCAATCTCCATGGCAGGAAGGATCCCGGCGTGGAGGTAGGCGGTGCCCAGCAGCATGATCGACGCCAAGAGGATCTGGGCTTCGCAGCGCCGCTTGTACTGCGGAGGTGATTGGCGGAGAAGAAGCGCCGTCGCGGCACAGAAGATGAATCCGCAGACCAGGCCAATGATGTCGAGCGCGCGTAGGGTGCCGCCGACCACGATTCCAGCCAGATGTTGCGACGGCAAGAGATGGAAGGCAACCGGGGCGACGACAAAGGCGAAGAAGACGATGCCTCCAACCCAGATGACGATCGAAAGCAGGCGAAGGGTACGAATGAGGGTGGGCATCTCTTCTCGATTGTAAAGAACGCGCCGAGGCGGAGGACGAGCGACAGCAGACAGAAGTAGATTGTCTCTTTGAACTGCAGATGAGCCGGCAGGGAACAGTGACAACGAAATGCAACCCTCTGTGGAAAATCCTTGCTAACTAATCGTTTAGTTGATTGTCTATCTTGTAGACACAATGCCGCCGCGGAAATCCATCACGTTGACCGAAGCTGAACTCAGGCTCATGAAGATCCTGTGGCGACGCGGGGAGTCGGGGGTTGGTGATCTGGTCGCGGCAATGCCGGAAGGTACTTCGCTGGCCTATAACTCTGTGCTGACGACAATACGGATTCTCGAGCAGAAGGGCTATGTCGAGCACCGGCAGGACGGGCGGGCATTTCTCTATACTCCCTGCGTCGCAGAGCAGGAGGCGAGCCAGACTGAGGTGCGGCACATGCTGCAGCGTTTCTTCGGGAACTCGCGCGAGCGGCTGCTGATTTCGCTCCTGGGCGACGACGAGATTACGCCGGAGGAGTTGCAACGGTTGAAGCAGGCGATCGCAGATGCTTCCGAAGATGCAGGTGCCATTGCCAGCTCGGCGGCTGATACGGAGGACGCGTGAGCAGCTATTTCAACCTGATCGGCGCGTGGCAAGGTGAAGCGGTAAGCAGTCTGGCCCGAACCACCGCCGGGGCGCTGGTTGGTGGGGTGTGGCAGGGGATGGCGCTGTGCGCGGCAGCGGGGTTGATCCTGAAGTTGGTGCCGAGGAGCACGGCGACCCTGCGGTTTATCGTCTGGATGGCGGTGTTCGTCGTCTCGGTTTCCATGCCGTTTGTGAATCTTTCGGGAACCGGGTTCATCGGAAAAGCCAGTACTGCACCCACATCGCATGTGCCCTCCCATCTGATTCTCGACCTGGGTTGGAGCTATATCCTGGCGGGGTTCTGGATAGTCGCTGCGTGCTTCCGGCTGGCGCAGCTCGCTATGCAGGCGCTCGGTCTGCGGTCACTCTGGTTGAGTGCTGTTCCTGTTGCATCCGGCAATCTGTCACTTCTTGATGTGCCGCTGATCGTCAACGGGCGCATGGTGCAGCTCTGCACCACGGAGGAAGTAGACCGGCCCAGCGTAATCGGCTTTTTTACCCCTAAAATCCTGATTCCGGCGTGGCTTTTCGATCAACTCACAGCAGTGGAGTTAAACCACATCGTCCTGCATGAGTTGGAGCACCTGCGACGTCGCGACGACTGGTTGAACCTGTTTCAGAAGGTTGGACTTGTGCTGCTCCCGCTCAATCCCGCATTGTTCTGGATCGATCGCAGGCTCTCCACAGAGCGGGAACTGGCCTGCGACGACGGCGTCCTGGAGCGGACGAACAGGCCAAGGGCCTACGCGGCCAGCCTGGCTTCTATTGCGGAACGCCGCCTCGACGTCCGGCGGCATAGACGCCTTGGAGCGCTGGCGCTGGCGGCGACAGGTTTGCGGTACAGGAGGTCGGAACTTGGCCTCCGGATCGAGAGCATCCTGGGTAACAGGTCGCCGGTAAACCGGCTTGTCGGCACCGTGATGGCCGCCACTTTCGTGGTGGGTGTTGCCGCTGCGGGAGCAGGCTTGGCGCACGCTCCGCAACTGGTCTCCTTCGGTCCGCCCGCAGTTGCGCATACGATCAAGGAACAGGCTTTCACGATAGCTCCGCACCAGGTAGTCTCCCCAATGGCAAAGAGCGGCCAGGTCCCGTCGGCCTCTCAGTTCGCGGCAGGTAAGTTTCAGAATGTGAGTCTCCGAGAGCCGGTGTCCGTTCGCGTGAAGAGCAAGAAGGCGTCCCTTCACAAGCCAGCGCCTGATCAAACTGAGCAAAGGGTCCGCCAAATCTCGCAGGAGATGTCGGCGACGCCAAAGCAGCGGCTGGTCGTGCTGACCTCCTGGGAAAACGATTCGCCAGTTTCGCGGGTGGCTGTACAGACTCCCGATGGAAGGTTTTTTCTTACGCCGTATGCCGCTGTGCCGACTCAGGCCGGCTGGCTGTTCGTTCAACTGTAGTCAACCGGAAGTATTCGTGAGGGATAGTCATGTCTGCATCAACTAATTCATTAGTCGTAAAGGCAAAGCGGTACGGAGCGCCCATCGTACTCGGCGCTGCGATTGTTGGAGGAGCGACGCTCTTCCTGAACCACAACGGAGTTCATGCGGCCAGCTTCACGGCCGCTCCGATCGACGATGACAGCGTCTCATCGCTTGTAGCTCTTGATAAAGCAGTCGAGCAGGTTGCGGCGCGGGTTACTCCTGCGGTAGTAAACATCGCGGTGACCTCGAAGTCGACGGGCGATGGTTCTGACGCCGAATCAGATGGGGATGGCGACAGCCAGCCACATGGCCGTCGTCAACAGGGACAGCAGGCGCTACCTCCAGGATTTTCGCAGTTCTTTGGTCCGGGCAGCCCGTTCGGTGGCGGCAACATGCAGCAAGGTCCGCAGCAGCCGCAGGTTGAGCACGGCATCGGTTCTGGAATCATCATCTCGCCCGATGGGTACATTGTGACCAACAATCATGTGGTGGAAGGCGCGACGCAGATCAAGGTGACACTCAACGACCGCCGCGTACTCACCGGCAAGGTGGTCGGCACAGACAAGCTGACGGACCTCGCTGTGGTGAAGGTCGATGCGCATAACCTGCCCAGCATCGCCTGGGGCGACTCCGCCCGGCTTCATCCCGGTCAAACGGTGCTGGCCTTTGGCAGCCCATTCGGATCGCTGCAGTTCTCGGTGACGCGCGGCATCATCAGCGCCCTTAATCGCCCGAACAACTTTTCGGGCGACCGGCGTGCGCCAGGTGGTCTGATTCAAACGGATGCGGCGATCAATCCGGGCAACTCGGGCGGCCCGCTGGTGAACGCACACGGCGAGCTGATCGGCATCAACAACGGCATCATGACCAGCTCGGGCTCGTTCGCGGGTGCGGGGTTTGCCATCCCATCGCAGATCGTGCGCTCGGTGGCCGACCAGCTTATCAAGAGCGGCACGGTGCATCACGGCTACCTCGGCATCACGATGAACGATGTGACACCGGAGAATGCAAGCTTCTTCAAGCTGCAGGATGCGGATGGCGCGATCGTGTCGCAGGTCAGTGCGGATTCTCCGGCAGCGCAGGCAGGGCTTAAGAGTGGCGACGTGATCCGCTCGCTTGATGGGCAGCCGATCGCCAACGGAGGTGCGCTGCAGGTCGTGGTCAGCGAAGACATGCCGGGGACGAACATCTCTCTTGGAATTCTGCGCGATGGCAGCCCGCAGACGTTGAAGATCAAGGTCGGCGAGTTCCACGCGAAAGCCGAAGTGGCGGACAACGAAGGCGACCCGTCTGCTCCGAATGCGAAGCCAGGCAAGCTCGGGGTTTCCGTTGGCGATCTGACGGACGATGTGCGGCAGCAGCTGCGCATCCCGGAGAACGTAAAGGGCGTGGCGGTCGAGAGTGTGCGACCGGAAAGCCCCGCTGAAGATGCAGGTTTGGCGCCGGGGGATGTCATCCTGGAGCTTAATCGGCAGCCTGTCGGGACAGCGGATAAATTCATCTCTGCGGTTCGGGCAAGTTCCAACAAGGACATCATTCTGCTGGTTTGGTCGCGCGGTGGCGCAAGCTACCGGGTCGTGCATCCGAACAGCGCCGGCTAACTTTATCGATAGGCACAGGAAGCCCGCTTAGACCGAAACTGGCTAAGCGGGCATTTCGTTTTTTCACTGAGAATTGGCACTTTAGGGGGGCTCGGATGGCGTTCTGGTGCATTATGGTTAGGTGAAATTGGAACGGAAAGAGGACGAAGCAAATGGCTGAGACACTGCTGCGCGACATGCCTGAGTTCAAGGCGCTGGAAGCTCATTTTTCTACCATCGAAAAGACGCATCTGCGGGAGCTGTTTGCCGCCGATCCGAAGCGCGGCGAGGCGTTCGCGATTGCTGCGGAAGGGCTATATCTCGATTATTCGAAGAACCGCGTAACGCCCGAAACGATGAAGCTGCTGATCGAGCTCGCCGAGGCGTCGGGACTGAAGGCGAAGATCGAGGCGATGTTCTCGGGCGAGAAGATCAACATCACGGAGAACCGCGCGGTCCTGCACGTGGCGCTGCGCTCGACGCCGGATGAAGTGATCAACCTCGATGGAGTCAACCAGGTTCCGCTGGTGCATGAGGTGCTGGATGCCATGTCGGCGTTCTGCGAAAAAATCCGGTCGGGAGAGTGGAAAGGCTTCACTGGCAAGACAATAAAAAACATTGTAAACATCGGCATCGGCGGTTCGGACCTGGGTCCAGTGATGGCTTACGAGGCTCTGAAGTTCTACACGAAGCGCGACCTGACCTTCCGGTTTGTTTCGAATGTCGACAGCACGGACTTCGTTGAAGCGACCCATGACCTGAAGGCGGACGAGACGCTATTCATCGTGGCCTCAAAGACGTTCACGACGCTCGAAACAATGACCAATGCGAACTCCGCGCGCAAATGGGCGTTGGCCGAGTTGAAGGACGAGGCGGCAATTGCCAGGCACTTCGTGGCGCTCTCGACTAACGGCGAGGCAGTGTCGAAGTTCGGCATCGATACGGCGAATATGTTTGGTTTCTGGGATTGGGTCGGTGGCCGTTACTCCATGGATTCGGCTATCGGTCTGTCGACGATGCTGGCGATCGGACCGGACCAGTTCAGACAGATGCTGGCAGGCTTTCACTCGATGGACGTGCACTTCCGTACGACCGATCTCGCGGTAAATCTACCGGTAATCATGGGCCTGCTGACGGTCTGGTACAACGACTTCTTCAACGCGCAGACGGTCGCGGTGCTTCCGTATGAGCAGTATCTCAAACGGTTCCCGGCTTATCTGCAGCAGTTGACGATGGAGTCGAATGGCAAGCATGTCACCCTGTCTGGCGCGCATGTAGACTATGAGACCGGGCCGATCTTCTGGGGCGAGCCCGGAACGAACGGGCAACACTCCTTCTACCAGCTGATTCACCAGGGGACGAAGCTGATCCCGTGCGATTTCCTCGGGTTCTTCGAGACGCTGAACCCGTTGGGCGATCACCACACCTTCCTGATGTCGAACGTCTTCGCGCAGGCAGAAGCGCTCGCGTTTGGCAAAACGCCCGAGGAGTTGAAGTCAGAAAAAGTTCCTGAGGCGCTGATCCCGCATAAGACGTTCGAGGGGAACCGGCCTTCAAATGTGATCCTGGCCGACAAGCTCACGCCCGAAGTATTGGGTAAATTGGTGGCGCTCTATGAGCACAGCGTGTTCGTGCAGGGCTGCATCTGGCAGATCGACTCGTTCGATCAGTGGGGCGTGGAGCTGGGCAAGGTGCTCGCGAATCGGATCATTCCGGAGTTGAAGAGCAACTCGGAATTGAAGCACGACAGCTCGACCAATAAACTGATTGAACTCTATCGCGAAAAGAACAAGTAATCTGAGCGAAAGATAGCCAAATGGAAGCGGAGACTTGCAAGCGCCTGGACCACTACAAACGTGATCCAGGCGCTCACAGGGTATCAAGGTCAACGCGAGAAGCTGGCCGCGAAGACTTAGCGACCGAGTCTGGCGCGCCAGATGGCTCCCTCGAGGGGATCGACAATGCCGTCCTGCACATCGACTGCAGGGAACTCCGCCTGGACCGCGGCGATGAGCGACCCGCGCAGGCGACTGACCTTCTCGAGGATCGAGCCGGTAAACGCAAGCTGAGGCACCCAGGAGAGATCGCTCGAAGCGGCCGTAAGACGGCGCATTACCAGGCGTACAAGGTAGCCGAGGTCTTCTCCTTCCTTTTGAAACACGGCCTGCGCTACCTCGTCATCACTCTCCGCGCACCGGAGCACCAGGTGAGTCAGTTGGGAGAAATCGGGTGAAGGAATCTGGTTGGCGAATCCAACGATCTCCTCAAGGGAGTTGAGATGCCAGTACTCCATAACCGCTGGGAGAAGCTGAGTCTCGCGTCCTTCATCGAGAGCAAGAAACAGGGCACGAAGCGCGTTGTGGCCGATCCTGTGACCTGATCCCTGGTCGGCCAGTGCAGGACCCCACCCCCCTGCGGTAGTAAGCTCCCCGGCGGCATCACGGCCAGCTACATTCGATCCCGTCCCCGCCATGACCAACACGCCGGGCGCACCCTTGAACGCCGCATCGAGCGCGATCTCAACGTCCCCCAGCAGGATGAGTTCGCCTGAGACGCGCGTGCTGAAGGCGGTTCGCAGCCAGTCGGTCACGAGCCGGACTGTCTCGCCAGCGGTCCCGATGCAGGTACGATCGATGGCTGACATCGGAATCTCTGACTGTCTCCTGAGCTCAGCCAGGGCTTGATCGAGATTCTTGGTGGCGGAGCCTTCGTCCGTACGCATGCGCTTGATCGTTCCGCCACGCACGCGTGCAAGCTCCCGCGTCTCATCAGCGAGAAGATAGTCGGTCTTGGTGCCGCCAGCATCGATCGCGAGAAAGTAGCTCATAGGAGAACTCGTGAGATGAGATTACTCGGCGAGCACGGCTTTGGTCAGATTGCGGGGATTATCCACGTCAATGCCATTGTTGATTGCCATGAAATACGAGAATAGCTGGAGCGGGATGATCTCGAAGATCGGCAGCAGGGCTTCAGCCGATTCGTCAACAAAGACCACATTTGTTGCAAGGCTGGCGACGAGCTTGTCACCGGTGTTCGCGATCGCAAAGATGTTTGCACCCTGCTCGTGCATGTCGCGGAGCAGCTGTAAAACCTTCTCATAACGGACCACGGAGTCAGGGTCCGATGTATCTACCGTGGCAATCATCACCAGCGGCGTGCCTTCGCTGACGAGCGCGTTCGGCCCATGCTTAAGCTCTCCGCTCGGATAGCCTTCTGCGTGAAGGTAGGCAGACTCCTTCAGCTTCAGTGCGCCTTCGCGGGCGATGGGATTGTGGACGCCGCGGCCGAGAAAGAGAAAATTTTTAGCCGAGCGATACTTCTCCGCGATCTCGCGGGCGCTGGCCTCCCACGCGGACAGCTGAGACTTGACCTTCTCCGGAACACCGCTCAACTCGATCAGCCGCGCCTCGAGCTGTTCGGATGTGAGCTTACCCTCGGACTCCGCCGAGAGCAGCGCCAGGATGTAGAGATTCAGGAGCTGCGCCGTGAAGCTCTTGGTCGCCGGGATCGCCCGCTCGCGTCCGGCCTTTGTGGGAAACGAAACGGTTGCCTCCTGGGCCATCGTGGAAGTGGCAACGTTGGTAATCGCGAGGGTCTCGCAGTCGGCGGCTTTCGCCTTGCGAAGAGCAGCTAGGGTATCGGCGGTCTCGCCGGATTGCGAGATCAGCATGACGGAGCCGCCCTTTGGCGTCTTTTCCGAGCTGTAGGAATACTCGCTGGCGTACTCCACGTCGACATGCACGCCGCTTAACTCCTCAAGCAGCAACTCCGCGACAAGGCCGGCGTGCCGGCTTGAGCCGCTCGCGGCAATAACGATCTCGCCGCCTGCGTCCTTCAGCCACTCGCGAATAGGGGCGCAGACCTCATCGCGGAAAGCGTTTCCAGATACGTAACCGGCGAGGGTCGCGGCCAGCGTGTCTGGTTGCTCATAGATCTCACGAAGCATCCAGTGAGCGAAAGGTGAGGGACTTACAGAATCAGGCATATCTCTCCCGTGGCAGTGCAAAGTGAGCGTTTGATCTCTATTTGATCATAATAATCGGCGTATCAACGTCTTGAGACCCGGGCACGGCACTTTTTTTCGTCTAATGAGCTAAACTCGAAACTTCAGGAAAACAGGGCTGGGAAACGTGTCGAAAAAAATCGATGTGCGGTCGGATCGCATCATGAGAGCGCTGCTGCGCGCGGGAGACATCTCCGTGCAGCAACTGGTCGAACAGGTTGGAACATCCGCGCCCAGCATACGCCGCGATCTTGCACGGCTGGAAAAACGTGGCTTGGTACTGCGGACACACGGCGGCGCCACGCTCGTGGAACAGCTTCTCTATGAACCATTTCGCCACGATACTTCATTTCAAGCTAGAGAGTTGCGATCAGCTGATGAGAAGCGACGCATAGGCCTCGCGGCGAGTGAACTGATTGCCGAAAAGGAGACTGTCGGGCTCACCGCGGGAACCACTACGACGCAGATTGGCAGGGCATTGCGGCACCGGCGCGGCATCTCGGTAGTGACCAACGCGCTGAACATTGGCATGGAGCTATGCAATCAGCCGGCAATCAAGACGACGCTCACCGGCGGCTCGCTGGCCTGGGCCTGGACCTTCGCCCTCGCGGGGCAGGCCGCTCTGAACACGCTGAAGGATGTCTATCTTGACAAAGCCTTTATCGGCGTCACGGGCTTCGACATTGAGCGCGGAGTGACGACGCTGGAATCCGAAGAGGCGACCGTCTCCCAGGCAATGCTGCGCCAGGCGCGGGAAGTAATCGTAGTTGCGGACTCGACCAAAATCGGGCATGTGAGCCCGGCGCTGATCTGCCCGATCTCTGCTGTGCATGTGCTGGTGACAGATATGGGGATCCCGGAAGCGGTTTACAACGACCTGGTTGCGCGCGGGATTAAGGTATTCCGGGTTTAGCTGGTGCCCGGTGGAGTGTTGCACGTGGAACATTTGCGATGCCAAAAGCGCAAGAGAACTGTGGATAACATAGGTCAGCGCGGTCTGGAGCGGATCTGAATGCACAAACTATTTGTCTTAACGATACTAAGCACGTCTTTCGCGGCGAAAATCCGTGCTCAGACGACGAAAACGGAATTCTGGACGAGCAACGGGATCACCTCGTGAACTCGTTTATGGAGCACAAGGCCAAGATCGATATCATCTCGCCAACTTGGTATCAGATCGATGAGACAGGACCCGTCACCGGCGAGCCGCAGCCCGTGGTGCTGAAGGCGACCAAGGCGGCGCACGTCACAATCATTCCGCTGTTCCCGCTCTTCGATCCTGTGAAGACGCACCAGTTGCTCAACGACCAGAAGGCGCAGGAGGAGATGAATGAAGCCTTTCTCCGCGAGTGCAAAGAGAATGGCTACGGCGTTATTTACGACATTGAGGACGTGATGTGGACCGACCGCGACGCGCTTTCGGCGATGGTAAAAAAGACAGCCGACCTGCTGCACAAGGAGCATCTGCAGGTGCAGTTTGATGTAGTGCCGAACGCTCCGGGCCACGCGGGCGAGACGCCTTTCGGCAAATGAATCTATGAAGATTGGCGCGGTGCCTATAACCTGAAGGCGCTGGGCGAGGCAGTCGATACGCTGTGCCTGATGACCTACGATCAGAACACGCACTGGACGACTCCGGGGCCAGTCGGCGGATGGATCTGGACGAAGGACAACATGGAGTACGCGCTGAAGGTGGTGCCGAAGGAGAAGCTGTCGCTCGGCATAGCGCTTTATGGATATCGCTGGTACACGGGTGATCCGGGGTTGGGCAAGGCGGAGAAGAAGCCGAACCCCACGGTTGACTACATCTCTTATCGCGACACGCAGTACCTGCGTGAGACCTACGGCGGGAAAGAGCAGTGGGATGAAGACGACCACTCGCCATGGTTCTATATCTATCGCGACCAGATGCGGGAGTGGTTCTTTATACGAACAAGCAGGCGTTCAGTGATCGCTATGTGTCCGCGAAGAAGAACGAGCTGGCAGGAATTTGTATGTGGGTGCTGGGTGAAGAAGATCCGGCGGTGTGGGAAACCCCGCCGATCCACAAGTAAAACTATTGCGTAGGGATGATGATCTTTGAGTCGACGTGGGTCTTCTCGAAGTTGCGGTTCTCGGCATTGATGATGATGTCGCGGCTGAAGAAGAAAAGCAGGCGAATCTTAAACTCCGTGCCGAAGTTGACAGGAAACCAGACGCCATCCGGCTGCCGCGCGTAGATGATGTTGAAACCAAGGCCGGGCACGTTCGTTCCCATCAGGGTTCGGACGGCGAAGGGGACCTTCTTCGACATCGCGGTTCGGATAAGGACCGGCTCGAACGATTGCGTGTCGATGTACGCGTCGCCCTTCCAGCCGTAGTCGCTTTTATCCTTGGGATGGAAGGCAATGTGGAAGACATCATGCCCGTTGAGGTGTTCCTGTCCGACGAGATCGAAGAGGTAGTCGGCCTGAGCCTTTGTTGAAAGCGGGAAGAGGCGGGTATCGATGCCGTCCTTGGATTTGTCGTCGCGGGTAAGATTGCCGCGAATATTCTCGACGAGGTCGCGGTCCATATAGTCATCGCCTGTGTCAATGGTGATGGAGTCTCTGTTCTCTTCCGCCGCAGCGGCTTCGTGTTCCTTGGCGTCCCCTTTGTCATCGTCTTTTTTGCCGGGGAGTTCCGTGTAGGTGACGTACTTGCCCTTGCGAAGAAGGCGGCCGTCGAGCTTGACGAGTTCGGCGTGGTAGGCTTTCTCGGTCGGAGCAATGCGGGAGTCGGTGATCTCTTCGCACATGACGGTGTGGCCTTTGCGGGAGACGACCTTGGCGTGCTGAAGGTAGACGTAATGGCGGCGCGCGTCTTCTGCGGTGTCCTGGTGAGCAGCGACCTTGGCCATAATGGCTTCGGCAGTGGGTGCGGCCGGTTGCTGGGCGTGCAGGGACGCGGCACAGAGGGCTAGAAGGAGGATCTTCGGCCTGTAGTGGATCATTGTGCTGAGGTACGCACACGAGTGCAAGGAAGTTCGCGAGAGCAGAGTATCGCAGTCCGATGAGGCGAGCCGCAGGTCCTTCGACTGCGTGTGGCGCAAAGTGCGCGCCACACTTCGCTCAGGATGACACTCTTTGCAGCCTACTGTTCGCTTAGTTGGAGCGGAAATTGGTGAACTGGAGTTCGACGCCGACGTCTTTCGCGCGGAGCATCGACATGATGTCCTGGAGCGTGTCTTTGTCTTTGCTGACCACGCGGACGGTGTCGCCCTGGATGCTTGCCTGAGCCTTCTTCTTGGAGTCTTTTATGGCAGCGACGATGATCTTCGCCTTCTCCGAGGGGATGCCCTGGAGGAGCTTGATCTTCTGGCGAACGCTCTGGCCGGCGGCTGGTTCGATCTTTTCGTATTCGAGGTTCTTCAGCGAGACGCCGCGCTTGACGAGCTTCTGCGAAAGGATCTCGATGACGGCCTGGAGCTTGTACTCGTCGGAGGAGGCGAGCTGAATGGTCTCGGTGCCTTCGAGGTCGATCTTGGACTTCGAGTCCTTGAGGTCGAAGCGCGAGCCAACCTCTTTGGTGGCTTGGTCGATCGCGTTCTTTACTTCCTGAAGTTCTACTTTGCTGACGATATCGAAGCTGCTGTCGGATGCCATGTTGTTCCTCTTGGTGTTGGGTACGTGCTGCGGTCGATGTCTATTATGACAGCGCTTCCGGTTGTGTGGCTGGGACTAGAGGACAGTGGGGAAAAGTCGCTTGAAGTTTGCGGAGGTGAGGTCGGCGAGGGCTTCGGGCGTGATGCCGCGAAGATTCGCAAAGAAAGCTGCTGTGTGGAGGACGAGGGCAGGCTCGTTACGCTGGCCGCGATGCGGGATGGGCGCAAGAAACGGAGCATCGGTTTCGACGAGGATGCGATCGGCGGGCGCGAAGGCCGCAACATCCCGGATGCCTTGCGCCTTCGGATAGGTCAGGTTGCCAGCAAAAGAGAGGTAGAAGCCGAGGTCAAGTGAGCGGCGGGCGTGGGCGAGATCACCGGAAAAGCAATGCATCACGCCGGGGATGCCGTGAGGTGTCCAGTGCTCGGCGATAAGGGTGAGCAAGTCTTCCTCGGCGTTGGCGGGGCCGTATTTTTCTTTTGCAGCCGGTGTGGCGAGTTCGCTGGTACGGCAGTGGATGAGGATGGGTTTGCGGACTGCTGCGGCGATCTTTATCTGTGCGATGAAGGCTGCTTGCTGGGTGGGGACTTCGGGATTTTCGACGTGGTAGTAGTCCAAACCAATCTCGCCGAGGGCGATGCATTTTTCCTGTGCGACGAGGCTGGCAAGTTTGGCGAGATTCCCGGGGGTGACCTGGTGGGCCTCCTGGGGGTGGATTCCGGCGCTGGCGTAGATGTGTTCGTGCAGCGATGCGATTTCAAGGGCGCGGTGCATGGTGTCTGGGCCATCGCCTATGCCGATGGCAAGGAGGCGGTCGACGCCTGCTGCGGTGGCGTTGGCCAGGATGGTGGCGAGGTCGTCCGTGTAGAAGTCGAGATGGCAGTGGGAGTCGATGAGCATGTTTGAGTGTTGGAAAGGTTCGGGGCTTGGGAAGAACCCCACATCTGGCGATGAAGCTAGCAGATATGGGGCACCCAAATGTTCGTAACTGCGCAAAAGCTCGGGTGCCCCATATCTCGATTCTGAGATGTGGGATGAACGGGGTTAGCGGAGGCGAGAGCCGAGGGCGATCTCTTCGCCGAAGGTGGCGAGGATGGGCTTGCCGTTTTCGCCGTGGCTTGCCGCGAGAAGCATCCCATGCGATTCGAGGCCGCGCATCTTGCGGGGCGCGAGGTTTGCGATGACGACGATGTTGCGGCCGATGAGGTCTTCAGGCTGGTACCACTCGGCGATGCCGGAGAGTATTTGCCGCTTTTCGTAACCGAGATCGACTTCCAGGCGGAGGAGTTTGTCGGCCTTGGGGATGCGTTCGGCGACGATGATTTTGGCGACGCGTAGGTCGATTTTGACAAAGTCGTCGATGGCGATTTGAGGGGTGTCGGGCGTGGCTGATGCAGCGGCGGCATTGGCGAAGGGAGCCGATGAGGGAGCTTCACTGTGCGGCGGGGTTCCGGGGCGCTCGGTGGTGATAGCGGCACTGCCGCCGACGTGAGTGCCGGGATTTTCGCCGAGAACCGAGGCGTTGCGCGGAGCGGCGGCGGGATGCGTGGGGAGGTGGTCCTCCTCGGCGGTGGGGGACTTTTCGTCTGTAAGGTTAGAGACTGGGAGGCTGGTCTTGCTCTTCGCGGCAATGACTTCCTGAGCGTTGCGCTCTTCGGTGTCGATCATGGTTTGGATGATTCCTTTATCTGCTCGGGGGAAGATGGGGCCCCGTGTGCCGAGCTTTGTGCCGGGTTTCAGATCTCCCCAATTCAAATTACGAAGATTGAGCATTTCGGGTACGAGGTTTGTCTCTTTGATCTGAACATCAAATCCTAACTGCGCCCAAGCTAATGCGGTCGTGTAGGGCATGAATGGATGGAGTAAAAACGTAATGTTCTTTATCGCATCGGCTGCTGCGTATAGAACGTGTTCACGCTCGATACGTTCATCAGCGATTTCTGGGTTTAATTTCCAAGGCTTCTTATCTGAGAGGAACTGATCTACACGCTTGATGAATTGCTGTGTTATTTCGAGGAACGCAGAGAAGTTATGCGAATCTGCGGCACTGTTCAACTTGTATTCAAACTCGTCCGCAGTCTCTGGCGTGCCACCAATTTTTTCCATGCCATCTCGGAAAATTGTAGTGCCGACAAGTCCGTAAGCGCTTGATGGGACACGGCCATCAAAATATTGATGGATCATGTTCAGAATACGGCTGATGAGATTCCCGTATCCGTTAGCAAGATCGCTGTTGTAACGCCCCCAAAGTGCTTCGAAGGAGAAGTTGCCGTCTTGTCCGAAGGGGATTTCGCGGAGGAGGAAGTAGCGGAGGACGTCACTGGCGAAGAGGTCCTGCTGCTGCTTCGATGGAGCGAGCGGCTGGAGCGCTTCAAGCGGAACAGCAGATCCTCCGTCTTCGGCGAAGGATGACAGGGTTTGAGGGGCGATGGGTGTCGGAGGGCAAAGCGGGCCGAAGGCGTCGAGGATGGTTTCGGTGCGGACGACGTTGCCCAGAGACTTGGACATCTTCGAGGCGACGTTGTTCGAGTCCTGAAAGAGGAGCCAGCCGTTGGCGACGATCGACTTCGGCAGCGGCAGTTTCGCGGCCAGCAGGAAGGCGGGCCAGTAGACGCAGTGGAAGCGGATGATCTCCTTGCCGACGAGGTGGAGATCGGCGGGCCAGTAGCGGTTGAACTTCTCGATGTCTTCGGGGGCATCGGAGCCATAGCCAATGGCGGTCATGTAGTTGGCAAGGGCGTCGAGCCAGACGTAGATGACATGGGCTTCATCGCCCGGGACGGGGATGCCCCACTTGAAACTGGTGCGGGAGATGCTGAGGTCTTTGAGACCACTGCGGACGAAGCTGAGGACTTCGTTGCGGCGCGATTCGGGCTGAATCAGGAGTTCGTTCGAGACTATGAGTGCCTCGAGTTTTGCACCATATTCAGAGAGTCTGAAGAAGTAGTTAGTTTCGCTGATGGTCTCCGTGATCCGCCCGCATTCCGGACATGGCTCGCCTGGGCCGACCTCGACGTACGCTTCGTCGGAGACACAATACTGGCCGGTATAGGTATTTTTCTCAATTGCGCCGTTGGCCTGAAGTGTGGCGAAGAGCTTCTGGACGCGTTCCTTGTGGCGTGGCTCGGTGGTGCGGATGAAGTCGTCGTTGGTTATGCCCATCCGCTTCCAGAGGTCGGAAAAAGTCTTCGAGACCTGGTCGGCAAACTGCTGCGGCGGGATGCCTGCGGCGGCTGCGGAACGCTCGATCTTCTGGCCGTGCTCGTCGGTGCCTGTGAGGAAGAAGACATCTTCGCCGAGCAGGCGGTGGCGGCGGGCGATCACGTCGGCGACGATGGTCGAATAGGCGTGACCGATGTGTGGACGCGCGTTGACGTAGTAGATCGGGGTCGTCAGGTAGAACTTTTTGGGAGTGGACATCGCAAAGGCCAGTTTAGCAGGATAGGGAAGAGGGCGAAGAGATCCGGCAACAGCAGGCAAAGGAGACTGGGCGGTGTTGTTGCCACCCATCGCGTGAGCCGAAGGGGTAATGGGTGGCGCCCGGCGGTTCGTGGCGATTGACTGCTACGACTCGGGGTCGCGATGTGGGGCACCCGATGATTCAGGTTTGTTCCCTACTTTACGGCGGACGGGGTTTGCCAACGGACACCATCGGGCTCGACGTCGATCGTGAGGTTGCCTTCTGTGCCTTCGTGGAGGGTGGGGCCGGTGGCTTTCTGCTCGTGCTGCGCGGTGTCGGTGTAGGTGATCTTCATGGGCCCGGAGCCGAGGATCTTAAAGCGGTAGTGGAAGTCCTTACCGGGGGCGATGGTCTGGGTGCCGAAGCTCGCGCTTGGGTACTCGACCTGCACTAAAGAGATTGCGTTGGCTGTGTGATTCGAGACTGTGGCATTGACATAGGCAGAGTGGCAGCCGGTCAAGCTGAGAAGGATGACGCCCAGGCATCCGAACAGAGATATTCTGCATTGCGGAGAATGCTTCCTGTCTGCCGCAAACATTCGGCGATGCTTCCCCTCTGCATTGCTCAGGGTCAGAAAGACGGCCTTTCCGGCGAAGATCAAGGTTTCCTTCTTATAGCGATAGGCAGAGGTCAAGCGCACGAGCATCCTGACAGGGTATCAGGCAGGCAAGACGCCAGTGCGACCGAGAACGCGGGCGGTGAGCACAACGCCGCTGCGGCCGTCATGCAGCGTCATGGGGAAAGCGAGGACGCTCCATGTCTCGGAAGGGTCGTGGTCCGCGGTGAAGGAAAGGAGGCCGCGACGGCTGCGATCGATGTACGTCTGGCGGGTGGAGGCGACGTCGGAGATGACCTGCTTCCAGTCGCGAAAGAGAGCCGGTAGTTCTACGAACAGATTGCGACCTGGAAACCAGGTGCTGGCTTCTCCCAGATACGCGGCGGCGGTGTCGTTGCAGTAGACCCAGTTGCCGTCGGCGTCCAGGATCTGGATGAGGACATCAGACCCAATGGCGAGAGCTATCCGTGAGTAGAAGAACTCGCGCGCGTCAATGACGACGGGATCGCCGCGTCTCTTGGCCTCAAGCGACTTCAGCGCTGTGATCAGGTCTTCATTCGAACTGTAGCCCTTGAGCAGGTGCATGTCCTCGACGCCGCCGAAGTGATATTCGAGCGTGGCCGAGAGGATAACAATCGGAACTTCCGGCCGAAGCTCACGCAGGGTCACAGCGACATCGGTCCCGAACTGGCCGGCACCGAGATGGTAGTCGAGCACGGCGATGTCGATGTTTGGAAACGCCGCGACGGCCTCGGCAACACTGCCGGCAGTGAAAATCTCATAGCCATGCTGGCGGAGAATAATTGCGCGAAGAAAGAGGTTGGCAGGTTCGTCGTCGAGCAGGAGAACCCTGACCGGAGCACCTTTGGACACGACTTCGAGGTGGCGGGAAGAGGGGCGTTCCGTCATCTAGGATAGGATGCCGAGTTGGCTCAGGCGACTGGCCAAGGGGCTGGCAAATAGGCGGTTCTTTTGACCTATTCCCTTGCTTTAGAACGCAGTTCGCGAAGGATCTCCGGAAACCGGTTGAAGAGCGCGACGGACCGCCTCCATTGGCGGGTCTCAAACGCGGGCGAACCGCTGACGGTGGTGCCGGGAGCCACGTCGCCTGGAACGCCGCTCTGTGCGGTGACAACTACGCCATCGCCGATGACGGAGTGGCCTACAACTCCGACCTGGCCAGCGAGAATTACATTGTTCCCCACAGTGCTTGAACCGGCGAGGCCCACCTGCGCGCAGAGCAGCGTGTCTTTGCCGATGACGGAGCCGTGGCCGACCTGGACGAGGTTGTCGATCTTGGTTCCGGCACCGATGCGGGTTTCGCCAATGGTGGCGCGGTCGATGCAGGCATTGGCTTGAATTTCGACGTTGTCCTCAAGCATGGCCGGACCGGACTGCAGAATCTTGTACCAGGCGCTGCCTTCATGACCCGAACCATGCTGGCGGGCGAAGCCGAAGCCGTCGGCTCCGATGATAGCCCCGTTTTGTAGCAGGACATCGTCGCCAAGGCAGCAGAATTCGCGAACGACGGAGTGGGCGTGGGCGAAGAACCGGTGGCCGGCGGTGACATGGGAGTAAAGGACGACATGCGAGAGGATCACGGCATCGTCCCCAATGATGACGTGATCGGAGATTACAGCGAAGGCGCCAATGTGAGCGTTGGCCCCGATCGTGGCTGTCTCGGAGATCGCGGCAGTAGGGTGGATGCCCGGTGGATAGGCAGGGGGCTGTTTGAAGAGGGCGAGGGCGCGGGCGAAGGCGAGATAGGGGTTTGCGAGGCGGAGCGTAGCGGCGGGGACCTCGGGGAAGGTGGGTTCGACGAGTACGGCCGTGGCCCGGGTGGTGCGGGCGAGGCGGGCATACCGCGGATTTGAGACGAACGTGACGTCGCCTGGGGCTGCTTCTTCGATGCCGGCAACGCCATTAATCAGCGCTGCAGGGTCGCCATGGAGTTCCGCGCCGAGACGGGCAGCAAGGTCTCCCAGGGTCAGGCTGAGTGAAGCTTCAACTGGATCGGACGGCATGAGGGAGATTGTAGCGGCTTCAGTTGGGGCGCGTATTGGGCGGTGTCGGTGCCTGGAAGAGACTCTCCTGGAGTTCCTTTTGCTGCTGTTCTGTGGTCTGGATGGGAACGGGTCTTCGCGATGGGGTGGTTACAACGGCGAGCAGTTGGAGATCGCTGATGGCAGTTCGCGGGATGAAGATGCGCTGAGTATTCGAACGGATGTCAGGCGGCGAAATGCTCAGGCCGGAGTCTTCGATCAGAGAGTCAAGCAGCGAAATTCCGGTGTCAGCCAAGCCTTCGAGAATGTCCGGCGTATGGTCCGGCGAATGGAAGGTGAGGCGCACCCAGAGGCCCTCATTTCGAGGACGTGCAAGAAAGGTTCGGCGGGTGAGCCGCTCTGGGTTAGTTGTGTCGGCAAGGTTGAAGTCGCGGACGAAACTGATCGTCTTGATGTCCTTTACGGAGATCTGGACAATGCGCCCGGAGAGGTCGAGCAGATCGAGAACCTGTGCCGGAGGCTGCCCGCGCACGAAACCGGACAGGGCGAGATAGCCAGGGAGGGTGTCTCCGGCGAAGCGGCGAACGATGACCTTCTTGCGTGCGTTCGACATTGCGGCCAATCCGGCACAAAGTGCAGTGCAACTGGCGGATTGTCGCACATGTTTGCAGTCCGGGAACGACATCGCCACATAAAAGGTGCAAATGTGTAGTCAATCTGACATCTTCATGGTAAAGTGGAGTCTTGTGTTCGGCCCTTATCTCCCTGCTAAGCGGCTGATTCGCAGAGGCTTAGCAGAGACTTTGATAGCCCAGAAGAGCTGTCCTCATGGCCTGGCACCAGAACTACGCTGAGAAGCATCAGCCCTATGTAACAACCATGGAGTGTTCGCGGAATTTATGGCCGATTATATCTATCTGCTTGAGAGCAGGCTTTCGAAGTCCCAGCAGAACGCCCTGACTGCAATGCGCGAGATTGCTCGCGAAAAGGGTCTCACAATCTTTCTGGTTGGCGGCGCAGTTCGCGATCTGACCAGTGGCTCTCCTGTACGCGACCTGGATGTGGTGGTTCAAGGGAATGCTCTTAAACTTAAGAAAGAGATCGAGAAGGCCGGTGGAAAAATTGTGGGCGAGAATGAGGCTGGCCAGTCTCTATTTGTGCAGTTTCCGCGCAGCGTAAAGCTTGAAGTTGGAAGCACGCTCAGCGTGACCTACCCAAAACCCGGCAAACCTGTAGTAAAGCCGGCCACGATTCTCGACGATCTGCGACGGCGGGACTTTACAGCGAACGCTATGGCGCTTTCGCTGAATGACGGATCGTATGGCCTGCTGATGGATCCGCTCAACGGCGTTGCCGACATCGAAAATCGCGAGCTGCGGCTGGTGAGCAACTACGGCTTTATCGAGGATCCTATCCGTATGGTGCGGGCGGCGCGGCTTATGGCTCGGCTCGGCTGGCAGATGGATGAGAAGACCGCCGCGCGCTATGAGACGGGCAAGCAGGAGCAGTACATCTCGGCCGCTTCGAAGTTCCAACTTGGCTATGAGACGGAAGAGATTGTCCACGAGGAAGACCCGCTTCGGGTGCTGAACCGGCTTGAGGCCGAAGGCTGGATGACGGTGCTTACGCCGGTCTGGACGGCGGCGAAGGTGAACGCACCGGAGCTTGAGAAGCTGCGCGAGAGCCAGACCCAGCTCCAGATGCAGGGAATTCACCCGAATACGGCCGCGGCGAACTTTCCACTGCTGACGGCGAAGCTGTCGCCGAAGGAACTTGCGGAGCTGAAAGAGAGCTTTCCGCGGCAGGGCTTTGTAAAGGAGATCGAGGCGCTGGACGGTGAGACGAAGGAGCTTGCGGCACAGCTTTCCACAAAGACAGCGGCGTTGCCGTCGCAGGCATGGAAGCTGCTGCACTCAGCCAAGCCAGAAGCAGTGCTGATGGTGGCTCACGGAACCAAGAGCCCGGCCATCCGGGCTAAGTTTGATAACTTCTACAAGGAGTGGCCCCAGGCGAAGCAGAAGGTGCCCTACGCGCTGATGCAGGAGATGCGGATTCAGCCCGATCTGCCCGGATATGCGGAGTTTGTCGAGTCGCTGGTCTTCGAGCTGATGGACGGAAAACTGGGCACGGCCGAAGAGATGAAGGCATTTCTTGAGCCGTTCTCGCCCCCGGCGCCCCCGCCACCGGTTCACCTGCGTCGGCCCCGTGCGGCCAAGAAGGAAGCGAAGCCGAAGGGGCGATCGAAGAAAGCAGCGGCAGAGACGCCCGCGGATGAAGCCGGTATCGATGGTGTTGCTGTGCCCGAAGCAAGCGCCGAGGAACAAGCGGCGGTCACAACGGGAGAGATCTCTTCTGCGCCAGCTAAAGGTGCGTCCGCGAAGACCTCACCTGTTGTTAAGCCGATCACGAAGCCGGTCGCCAAGCCGGTCTCGGCACCTGCGAAGGTTGAGGCCGCGAAGGTCCCGCCTCCTGCGAAGCAGGTGACGTCTCCGGCGAAGAAGGCGATTGCGCCGGCGAAGGTCGCCGCGAAGGGAGTTCCCGCCGCGAAGAAGGCTATTGTGCCCGCGAAGAGAGCTGCTCCGGCAAAGAAAGCGGTTGTCGCAAAGAAGGCGATCCCCGCGAAGAAGCCGGCTGCGAACATTGCCCTGAAGAAGGCGACGGTCAAGGCTCCGGCGAAGAAGGAAGTGGCAAAAGTAGTGGCGAAGAAAGCTCCAGCAAAGGCGGCCGTCAAGAAGGCGCCTGTGAAGGTTGCCGCGAAGAAGACCGTCAAGAAGGCCCCGGTGAAAGCGCGCCGGTAGTTTGAGGGTTTGGGCGCATTGTTCCCACCATCGCGTGAGATAAAGGCGCGAGGGATGGGGCACCCGAACGTTGTTCCGGTGAGAGATATCACAGGAGTGGTTTCGCCCCGCTCAGGCTCAGAAGGGCGGCTTCTTGGCCACGAGGCAGTGGCTTCTTAAAGGTCCGGGAAAGCGGCTACGGAGGTCTGGTCGTTCAGGCCCCTATTGGCGCTGGCTACGTGCGATTGCAGCCTTGGCCTCGGAGTCAGCTTCACGTTTCCGTTCAGTGGCGCGCTTGTCCCATTCCTGCTTGCCCTTGGCCAAAGCGAGTTCACATTTCACCCTTCCGTGACGAAAATAAAGCCTTGTCGGAATGAGCGTAAACCCTTTCTGCTTCGTCATACCTTCGAGCTTTCTTACCTCTTGTTTATGCAGCAGCAGTTTGCGGGTGCGGAGCGATTCGTGGTTCATGGCGTTGCCGTGGGAGAAGGGACCGATGTGGGCGTTCAGCAGGAAGCACTCGCCGTCTTTGAGCAGACCGTAGGCGTCCTTGAGATTGGCCTTGCCCTCACGGATGCTCTTGACTTCGGTGCCGCGAAGGGCCACTCCGGCTTCGAACTTGTCGGTGAGGAAGTAGTTGTGGCTCGCCGCGCGGTTGAAGGCCGCATCGCGCATTCCGGCCGCGACGGGGTCGCGGTCCTTGGCCTTGACGACCGGCTTGGGCTGGGCGGCGACCGTCGGATTGGAGAGCGAGCGGGGCATGGCAATCTCCTCAGTCTAACAGGGATGGTGAAGGGGCAGATTCGGATGCAATGGTTGCGGACGAGCCGCGAAGATCGCCGGCAGCATCCGCGAAGGCACTCGCCTGAAGGTGGGATTGCGGAAGAAGCCGATGAAGTTAGAAGGGAATACAGGCTGTTCTTCCGAGTTCCAGATAGGGCCTGAAACTGCTCCATTAACAGTCTTTAGTAGACAGTTGCTTCACCTCTGAATGCTATACTCACCCGAGTCGCGCTAGCACGCCGCGGCTCCTTGAACCTCGATCCATCTCTGCCGGTCGCTACCAAGCAGCTTGGGGCATAAGTCAAAAAAGCCTCAGGAAAACGAAGTTGCAATTGAATGCAAAGGACGCCATCCGCATCATGGGCCGCCGGTTTAGAAAGTCTCTGTTGAAGTCTTCGGTTTTATGTTCGTGCCCGCGTATCTACGCGACCGGGAACGACGGCTCTCGCATGCTGGCGCTGGCTCTACTGGTGCTTTCTCTCGGCGCGGTTGTCGCTTCGGGTGGGCGGACGGCGCAGGCGCAGTCTGCGGCGGGATGGAACAAGCGTGGAGAGAAGGCGGAGCTGCGGCAGGACTACGATCTTTCCTACGAGGCTTACAAGAAGGCTGCGGAGAAGGCTCCGAGGGACATCCGGTACAGGACGCGCTATGAAAATATGCGGTTCAAGGCGGCGGCAGCGCACGTCGATCGCGGCCGTGTCTATCTTCAGGGCGGAGACTCCGGCGCAGCTCTGACGGAGTTTACGCGCGCCCTCCAGATCGACCCATCGAACCAGACCGCTGCGCAGGAGATCGACCAGATCCGAAACCCTAAGCTGGCTGCGCCGTCGGTCTCAACGGGGCAGCTCGGGGCACAAAGCGAGGCGCAGAAACAGATTGGTTCGGTGACCGGCATCGTGGAGCTGAAGCCCGTGTCGAACGATCCGATCACGCTGCACATGGTCGAAGATACGAAGGTGATCTACCAGGCGATCGGCAAGGCGGCGGGGCTGAACGTTCTGTTTGATCCGGACTATACGTCGAAGCGCATTCCCGTGGACCTGACCACGGTGACACTCTCCGATGCATTGCGCATCGTGGGAACGATTTCGAATACGTTCTACAAGCCGGTGACGGCAAACACTATCTTTGTAGCGCAGAACACCCGGCAGAAGCGCACCGACCTGGACGAGATGGCGGTGCAGACCTTCTACCTGACGAATACCAGCACGGCCAACGATGCGACCGAGGTATTGACGGCGATCCGCAACCTGCTCGATCCCAGCGTCAAAATTTTCCTAGTGGCGACGCAGAATGCCATTGTGATGCGGGCGACTCCGGATCAGCTGCTGCTGGCGCAGAAGCTGCTGAACGACCTTGACCGGGCCAAGCCGGAGGTGGTGGTCGATGTGGCGGTGCTGGAAGTAAACCGCGACCGGATCCGTCAGCTTGGAATCCAGCTGCCGCAGTCTTTCGGCGTGACGGCGCAGGCGACCAACGCAAACTCGACGACGAACACGAGTTCGACCGGGACGACGACTGGAACCACCACGACCACCACCAACTTCACCTTGAACTCGCTGGCACACCTGAACGCGAACAACTTTGCGATCACGATTGGCGGGGCAGAGGTAGACGCACTCCTCACCGATTCGGACACCCGCATCCTGCAAAACCCACGCATCCGTGCCTCTGACGGGCAGCGAGCAACGCTCAAGATTGGATCGAAGATCCCGGTGGCGACCGGATCGTATAGCGCGGGCGCGGCGACAGGCTTGACGTCCGGCATCGGCGTCCAGACACAGTTCACCTACCTCGACGTTGGTGTGAATATCGACATGACGCCGACGGTGCATCTCGATCGCGAAGTGACGCTGAAGCTGGCCGTCGAAGTTTCGTCGCAGAACGGAAACGTGACGATCAGCGGCGTGACAGAGCCGATCATCTCGCAACGCAAGGCCGAGCAGGTGATTCAATTGAAGGATGGCGAGCCAAGTGTGCTCGCGGGTCTGCTTACGCAGCAGGACAGCCTGTCGCTCAGCGGAACCCCTGGATTGGGCGAGCTGCCGCTGCTGAAGTATTTCTTTGGTTCGCGCAAGACGGAGAAGCAGCAGGACGAGATTGTCTTCCTCCTGATCCCGCACATCGTGCGTGAGTCGCTGTTGACGCGCTTGAACATGCGCGCGATCGACACAGGTACGAGCCAGTCGATCGAACTACATCGCGAAGGCGGAGCGGCCATTTCAAATGACCCGACGGACGCGGAGGCAGGGCCTTCTGCTATCCAGCCTGCGGCTCCGGTCACGGCGGCAAATGCGGCGGCGGCCATGGTGCATCCGACTCCGCAACAGATGACCTCGAACCTGCCAAGCAGCATTCCGGCGGTTACGGCGCCGGTGCAGGCGAATGGAACGGCGACGATTCCGGGCTGGGGAACGGGTGCGCCGGCGGCTGCGGGCACGGGGATACAGTTCTCGATCCAGCCACCGAGTTCCTCGCAGAGGGTAGGCAGCACCTTCCAGGCGTCGGTGCAGATAGCGAACGCGGTCGACGTGTTCTCGGTTCCATTGCAGGTGCAGTTCAATCCTGCAGTCCTGGAACTGGTCAACGTCGACACCGGCACTTTCCTCGGATCGGACGGACAGGCCGTCGCGATGGCGCACCGCGATGAGGGCAACGGGCTGGTGGCGATGTCGGCGAGACGGCCGCCGAACTCAAAGGGAGTGAACGGCTCGGGAAGCGTCTGCACGATGACGTTCAAGGCCATCGCGGCGGGAGACTCGACCATCACGCTGGTCAAGGTGGGAGCGAGTGACAGCAAGAATGTGAATCTGCCGGCGGTCGGAGGACAGGCCGTGGTGCGGGTGAAGTGATGCTCGGGCTTCGCGGCCAGGTGAATCGGCCTTCTCCCGGTCGGAGTGCTTTCCTCGATTCCAAGGGGCCGATGAGTTCCGAGGCGGGGCTCTCGCTGGTCGAGCTGATCATCGTGGTCACGATGCTGGCAATTCTCGCAGGGGCGGCTGTCCCGATTGCGCGCTTCCAGGTGAAGCGGGTGAAAGAGAAGGAACTGCGGCGGGACCTCTGGGAGATGCGGGCGGCGATCGACGCCTACAAGGACGCGGCGCAGAAGGGTGGCATGGTGACGAAAGCCGACAGCATGAACTACCCGCCCGACCTGCAGACGCTGGTGGATGGAGTCGATATCCAGTCAAAGAAGGTGAAGTTTTTGCGCCGGATTCCGACTGACCCGATGACCGGGAACACGGACTGGGGTTTGCGCTCCAACCAGGACGATGCGGATTCGGACTCGTTTGGCGGCCAGAACGTCTTTGATGTGCATACGAAGAGTAACGGAACGGCGCTGGACGGGACGAAGTACAACACATGGTGATCAAGCTCCACAAAACGCGGCGCCAGGGTGCACGGGGCAAACGTCAGCAGGGGTTTACGCTGCTGGAGTTGATGGTCGTAATGGCGGTGATGTTGGTGCTCGCCGCCATCGCGGTGCCGTCGTACCTGGCTTCAATCAAGAAGGCGAAGGAGGCTGTGCTGAAGGAAGATCTGCACACGATGCGGGTGGCAATCGACTCCTATACGGCGGATAAGGCGAAGGCGCCGCAGTCGCTCGACGACCTGGTGCAGGCAGGATATCTGAAGACAATTCCGAAGGACCCGATCACCTCGAGAACGGATACCTGGATCACCGGTCAGAGTGAATCGCTGACTACGATCGACGAGACGGAGCCCGGGATCGATGACGTGCACAGCGGGGCGCAGGAGACGTCGACCGAGGGGACGAGTTATTCGACGTGGTGAAGGGCAGAGTTTGGCATATAGGAAGTAGGGCATAAAAGGCTGCGCGCGGTGAGCGGTTGCGGAGTTGAACATGGAGAAGAGGCTTTGGGTGAAGCTTCTGGCGCCAAGCGACGTTAGGGCGAAGGCAGACTCCTTCTGGAACGGCAAAGCACCGCCACAAACCAGGGATTGCTTCACATCGGCTTACGAAAAGGCGCATACTAACGTCAAAGTACGTGTAGAGCTGTATTTCGCGGGTAAGCAGGCGAAGCCAGCCGAGTTCCCCGGAGAACCTCCCTATGCGATTCGCCTCTGTCACTTCCGCCGCTACACTTGGGTTTGCTTCACTTCTGATGGTTGCGGCTTCTGCGTCGGCGCAGCAGACCCCTGCGGCGACTCCTCCCGCTGCAGGTTCGGCTCCTGCCTCGCCCACGGCCCCGGCGAGTACGTCTACAACGATCCAGACGAACGATCAAGTGCCGATAGCTGCTCCGCCGGTGTCGACTCCTCTGCCCACAGGCAAGGGTGAGCCCACCGCCAAGGATGCTAAAGCCAGTCCGGATGCAGGGAAGAAGACGGACTCGCTGCCTTCGCCCGGCGAGGCGCTCGATCCGCACATCAAGGCTGGCAGCGAGGACGATGTCGCTGCCGTAGGGACCCGGAACATTGGCGGACGCGGTTTGGGCAACTGGTTCTCGACAAACTGGGAGATCTCGAACGGCAAGCAGTATTCGATGGAGATCGAGAAGTCAGCGCACCTGGTGACTGACCCGGTGGTGAACGAGTATGTAAACCGGGTTGGCCAGAACATCGTGAAGAACTCGGACTGCAAGGTGCCGTTTACGATCAAGGTGATCGATACAGATGAGATCAATGCCATGGCGCTGCCAGGCGGGTTCTTTTATGTGAACTCCGGCTTGATCATGGCGGCCGATGAAGAGGCGGAGCTTGCGGGCGTGATGGCCCATGAGACCGCGCACGTGTGCGCGCACCATGCGGCGCGCGAGCAGACACGGCTTGGGTACATGCAGATCGGGTCGATCCCGCTGATGATCATGACCGAGGGCACGTGGACAGGATACGGGATCTACGAAGCCACGCAGCTCGCGATTCCGGTGACGTTCCTCCAGTTCTCACGGCAGTTTGAGAGTGAGGCGGACTATCTGGGGCTTCAGTACATGTATCGCGCCGGATACGATCCGCAGGCGTTTATCCAGTTCTTCGAAAAGATCGACGCGCTGGAGAAGCACAAGCCCGGAACGCTGGCGAAGGTCTTCGCGGACCACCCTCAGACTCCGGATCGGATCAACCGGTCGGAGGATGAGATTGCCACAATTATGCCGGCGAAGCCGGACTATGTGGTCACCACTTCCGAGTTCGACGATGTGAAAGCGCGGCTGGCACGGCTCGAAAACAAGCGGAAGATCAACGATGGAAAAGGTGGCAACAAGCCCACGCTGCGGCGGGTTGGCGGGACGAATAATGATCCGAACAACCCTAACTCGACGACGGATGACCGGCCCACCCTGGGACGCCGTAACTAGAATCCTAGTAAACTAGTCGAATGGCTGCGATTCATACAACTGGTTACACGGACGACCACGCCAAGGCTGGTCTAGAGACAATATTTCCTGCGATCGAGACCTGGGAAAATCAGTTCAAAGGGTACGAGATTCTGGTGGACGATCCGGAGTTCACTTCGGTGTGTCCCAAGACCGGGTTGCCGGATTTTGGCTTGCTGACGATCCGGTACTCTCCGCGCACGACTTGTTTAGAGCTGAAGTCGCTGAAGGAATACCTTTTTGTATACAGGAACCTTGGGATATTTCAGGAGAATGTCGTCAACCAGGTGTTGAACGATGTCGTAAAAGCCTGTGATCCGGTGTGGGCGGTGGTGAAGGGGGATTTCCGGCCGCGGGGCGGGATTTCGACGACGATCGAGGCCAGGTATCCTAGGCGGGTTGAGTAGGTCTGTATAGATCGGCGGGTTCTATGAGTGGAGTTGTAGATCCTTAGACTTCCAATCGCGGTGAGACTGCGATTTGCTCCGCCCAGGACCGTACTTCTAGCGAGCAGAAAGCGTTCGTTCCCGGGCACAGACCTGCGATGACGCTAGAGGCCGAGTTCCGTGAGGCCCGGGTGATCGGCGGGGCGAGGGCCGGTCGGCCACAGGAACTTGCGGTCGGTGGCGGCGATGTGGACGTCGTTAATGGAGGCTTCGCGGCGGCTCATAAGGCCGAATTCGGTGAACTCCCACTGCTCGTTGCCGTGGGCTCGAAACCAGTTCGCGGCGGCGTCGTGCCACTCGTACTGGAAGCGGACGGAGATGTGGTTGCCGGTGAAGGCCCAGAGCTCTTTGATGAGGCGGTAGCCGTTCTCGGCGGCCCATTTTCGGGTGAGGAAGTCCACGATGGCGGGACGGCCGGTGAGAAACTCCGAACGATTGCGCCAGCGGCTGTCCTCAGTGTAAGCAAGCGAGACGCGAACGGGGTCGCAGGAGTTCCAGGCGTCCTCGGCGAGGCGGACTTTCTGAAGGGCGGTCTCGTGGGTGAAGGGCGGGAGCGGCGGCCGGTTCTGCATAGTCTCGATTAGAGCAGAGTTGCTGCGAAGGCTGCTAGACTTCCGGTGATGGCTCAGACGAAGCAGAGCAAGCTGCCCGTAATGTCGGTGGTGGGGGCGACGACGGCGCTGGTGTTGCTGACGGCGATGAACTTCGTCAACTTCATCGACCGGTACATTCTTGCAGGTGTGCAGGAGTTGGTGAAGAAGGAGTTTTCGCTCTCCGACGAGCGGGTTGGAGCGCTGACCTTTTGGTTCTTTGTGACGTATATGTGCGCGGCTCCGTTGACGGGGTGGCTGGGCGATCACTTTCCCAGGAAGCCGCTGATTGTGATCTCGGCATTGCTGATGAGCGGGATGAACCTATTTACGGCAACGGTGCATAGCTATTTTGCGCTGAACTTACGGCACGCGGCCCTGGGGATCGCGGAGGCGAGTTTCAGTGTCTATGCGCCGGCTCTGCTGGCGGACTTCTTCGAACCGGAGCAGAGGAACCGGGTACTCACAATCTTCTACACGGCGATCCCGGTAGGGGCCGCGTTCGGGTTTGCGCTCGGGGGCGCGCTGGGCGGAAGGTTTGGGTGGAGGGTGCCGTTTTATGTTTCCGCTGGGCCAGGGATCCTGATTGCGGTGCTTATCTGGTTCTTCATGAAAGAACCGAAGCGGGGCGAGACGGACTTCTCTCACGAGGGCGGCAAGAAGTCTGTGAAGGACTCTGTTCTGGGCCTTGCCAAGAACCCGCAGTACCTGTTTGCGACATTTGGGATGGCAATGGTGGTGTTTTCGCTGGGCGGCATCTCGGCCTGGGTGCCGAGCTTTTTGCAGCGGGCGGGTGGGTACTCTTCCGGTGCGGCTGGTTTGATTGTGGGCGGGGTGACGGTGTTGGGCGGACTGGGTGGGACGGCGGTTGGGGGATGGATCGCGCAGCAGTGGCTCAAGACGAACAAGCGGGCGCTCTACCTGATTTCCGCGTGGTCGGCGCTGCTGACTGTGCCGCCGGCGGTGGCTTGTTTCTTTGGTCCGAAGTGGGCGATGGTTCCTGGGCTGGCGCTGGCTCTGTTCTTTATCTTCCTGGGGAACGGGCCGTTGAATGCGGCGATTGTGAACTCGGTGAATGGGACAATTCGGGCAACGGCGATCGCGATGGAACTGTTTCTGATTCACGCGCTTGGGGATGCGCCTAGTCCACGGCTAATCGGGCTCGTGAGCGACCACACAACTCTGGGGACGGGGCTGGGTGTGACGCTGATTACGATGGTCGTCGCGGCGGGGCTGCTGTTCCTGGGGTCGAGGACGGTGGACACGCAGGGCGCGGATCCGGAGATGAAGTCCGCCGCATGATCTGGCATTGGGTGATGCGCTTCTGGGTGTTTGAGAGCTGGGGAGTCGCGGCGCTTTGGTTGTGGCGCGGGCTAGGTGCCGTTGCAGGGCTGCCGAAAGTTCCAGATCTTCTAAGCGCAGGGTTTGATGATGCTGCTCGTAGCGGGCCGACTCTGACGATTGTGGTTCCGGCATTGAATGAAGAGGCGAAGGTGGGGGAGTGCCTCGAGTCGCTGATCAGGCAGGAGTATGAATCGCTGAGGATTGTGGCTGTTGATGATCGCTCGACGGACGGGACCGGGGCGTTGATGGACGCCTTGGCTGCCAGGTATACGGAGCGGTTGAGCGTGGTGCATATTACGCAGTTGCCGGAGGGTTGGCTGGGGAAGACCCATGCGATGGCGATGGCGGCGGCGCTCGAACCGAAGAGCGAATTCATTCTGTTTACGGATGCGGACATTTTGTTCCGCGAGGACGCGCTACGGCGAACGATGGACTACGTCGTGAAGAGCGAGGCGGACCACATGGTGACCGCGCCGACGCTGATTCTGAAGCGATGGGATGAGGCGGCATTGTTGGGATTTCTGCAGGTGTGCGCGCTGTGGGCGGCCCGGCCCTGGAAGGTTGCCGATCCGACGGCGAAGCGGGATGCGGTGGGTGTTGGCGCGTTCAACCTGTTTCGGCGTTCGGCGTACGAGGCGGTCGGTGGATTCGAGGCACTGCGAATGGAGATCGTCGAGGATCTCTCCATGGCCAAGAGGGTCCGGAAGGCCGGGTTTCGGCAGAGATTCGCGTTCGGGAGAGACCTCGTTAGCCTGCACTGGGCTGCGGGAGCCATGGGCGTGGTGCGCATTACTACGAAGAACATGTTTTCGGCGTTCGGGTTCCGGCTGCTCATGGTGCTCGGAGCGTGCGGGTGGCTGGTGGGCTTCTGCGTGCTGCCCTTTGTCGGGATTGTGGCGGGCTTCTGGTGGTGGGGCTTGCTGCTGCCGGGCATGCTGACCCTTGCCGCGATAACGGCAGCCTACCTGGCAATGGGGAGGCACTCCGGTATCTCGGCCTGGAACGTTCTGCTGGTACCCTTCGCAGCGGTGCTGGCAGCTTATGCGATGGGGCGGTCGGTGGTGACGACGCTGCGGCAGGGTGGCGTGGTGTGGCGCGGGACGTTCTACTCGCTGAAGGAGTTGCGAGAGCATGTGGCACCGCTCTGGTGATCCGGGTATGGACTCTCTGTGTTACCGATGGCGACAAGAGCTATGCGCTGAAAAGTCGCCAGGCAGGAACTCGAACATTTATGTCTGGTTGACACTGCAGTAAACCAACGGCTGTCTCTTGAAACGGAAGGACCGAGTCGTCCTATCTCGTCTCAAAGGATCAACTGCATGAGAGCTTCGTTCCGTAACCTCGTCCCCGTCTTTGGCTTGGGCACATTGCTAGCCGTGACCTTGTCCGCCGACGCACAGAACCAGACCGTGCCCGGCGCGGGCAACGGCAGAGCGGTCGAGACCGCCATCAAGTCCGCGCTTGTCAACTCGGCGTATGACTTCATCCTCGGCCAGATCGACAAGCTTCAGGGCGACAATCTGCGCGTCCAGACCTACGACGCCATCGCGAATCCGGAGACCTGCATTCTCCATCGCGCCAACCTTACGCTCGCCAGGAAGCAGGCGATCGTGCAGGAACTGCTCTCTGCCGGGTTGCTGAACCCGAACGACAACGCGACTTTTCCTGGCGGCCTGCTCGCCGGTGTCTTCCCGCCCGTGCTGAACGACGGCACAAGCTGCCCGCACCTTCCGCAGCGCTTCTGGTCGGCTCCCGGCAGCAGCTTTGGCGGCCACCATTCCTATCCCGGCGGACTCCCGATACATGAGACCAACAACGACACCGCTGACATCAACCTGGCCGACGAGTACCGCAACGTCTATGGTCAAACCGACGAGGCCGGTTTCGCCGTGGTCAGCCGCGAGGGCATCCTGCACCCTGAGCCGGAGAAGGGAACTCCCAGCGTCCTTTCCATCGATCAGGACATCATCGTGGGCGCGCCCCTGTGGCATGACTGGGCGAAGAGCATCGTCTTCCAATGGAATGCTGATGGAACCGAGTTCCAGGAACTCACGATCGGCGGCAATGGCGTGACCGACAACAACGGCACGACCGGCAATGCTGAGACTGGCGGACACCACATCCTGTCCATCGCGGAGTCGATGAAGCGCGGGTTCTCACCGGCGTTCGTCATCACGCAGGCGTGCGCTCATTCCGCGCCGACGAGCGGCAACGAATACAAAGTCGTCAACTGGATCCGTGCCGCCGCCATTATCGACGGCATTGATCCGGTAGCAAAGGGTTTCCTGACAAAAGACAGCAGCAACAACTTCCGTCTGCCCGCGCTGCGGAAAACGGGTGAGGTCAGCCTGATTGACGCGACCCCGTCGCAGACGAACATCCTGGCTGAATACACCATTCACAACCTCTCGGACGCGGACTTCACGTTCTCCGGTCCTGCGGTTGCGGCGGTGCAGCTTGTGCTCGCAGAGCTTGCACCTGACTTCGGTTACGACCCAACCGATGTTGCCAAATACAACAACAAGTACCGTAACGTGGTGCTGAGCAACAATAGCGCGGAGCGGCTGTTCATTCTGTACAGCAAGAAGGGCAAGGAAGGCCTTAAGACACAGATCGAGAAGCTGCAGAGCGATGGCAAGCTGTAACTGAAGGGGCCGGAGAGTGAACCCTCTCCGGCCCTATTTGTTTGTTGTAACGAAGCTATTCGAGTTCGGCGAGGCTGTTCGCGCCATATTTCAGATACCACGGACTCGCTGCCTTGAGCGCTTTATTCACGTTCTGGATGTTCTCTACTCCTTCGGTGTCAAGCCACTTGCGGAAGGCATCGGCCCCTTTCTTGGCGTAGATCTCGATGCCGTCGTACCAGGTAGCGCGACCGCAAAGCACTCCGTTGAACTTCGTGCCGGACTCACCGGCAAGCTCCAGCGTTTCGATGAAGATTGGATTGGTGACGCCGGCGGAGAGATAGATGAACGGCTTGTCCGTCATCTGTTCGGCATCACGGAAGTGCTGCAGGGCCTCGGCGCGGGTGTAGGCCTTTTCACCTTTGAACGCTTTCGTGCCTTCGACATGCGTCATTTCGATCGGCACTTCAACTTTTAACACATCGACGTTGTAGCGGTCCTTACCGAACTCCGCCATGCAGCCGGATACCACCGACGGCTTCAGCTTGGCGTACTCGACAGATTTCTCGCCGACACCGCTGACATCGTAGCCGACGAATTCGAGGAAGAAGGGAATGTCGTGGGCGAGGCACTCGTCGCCGATGCGTTCGATCCACGCCTGCTTGAGATCGTTGATGGGGGCCTTTTCGAACGGCGTGTAGTAGAGCAGGATCTTAATGCAGTCAGCACCGGCCTCTTTCAAGCGACGAACGCTCCAGACATCGAGCAGGTCGGGCAGGCGGCCGGGCGTGTTCGAGTCGTAGCCGGTCTTCTCGTAGGCGAGCAGCAGGCCTTTGCCGTTGCGGTGCTTGGAGGCGGGCAATCCAAATTCGGGATCAAGCAGAATCGCCGACGCGTATTTCGTGAGGACTTCGGTGACGTGTTCCTTGAATACTTCCAGATCGTGTGCATCGGCGGCAGCTCCACGGTCTTTGGCGATCGACTTCTGCAGCGAACCGCGCTGGTCCATGGCGGCGGCGGCGATAACGGCATCTGGCGTCGAGACGGCCTTGAGTCCGGCGAGTTTCCCTGGGGTCAGCTTCGTCATTGCAATTTCTCCTTGTTTTCCTGACACAGAAGTTTTGACGTTTCCATACACGCGAGATTCTACACAGACCCGGTCAGAAAGGCGCGAAAGCGTCCGCTATTCGGTTGCAAAACATACATTGCTGCCGCTGCTGCTAGGCGAGGACCGGCAGATTTGGGCTCGCCTCCTGATCGCGATATTGCAGCTGGTAGAGCTTGTAGTAGAGACCGCGCCCGGCAAGGAGTTGCTGATGGCTGCCGCGCTCGCGGAGGGTCCCCTTGTGCATAACGAGGATCGTGTCCGCAGACTGGATGGTCGAAAGCCGGTGCGCGATCAGGATGCTGGTGCGGCCACTGATCATGCGGCCCAGGGCTTCGCGGACGCGCATCTCCGTGTCGGTGTCGACCGAGCTCGTAGCCTCATCCAGAATCAGTACTCCCGGCGCATGGGCCAGCGCCCTGGCAAAGCTGATGAGCTGTTTCTGACCGGTCGAGAGGGTCGAACCGCGTTCGTTGACCGGCTCCTTAAACTGAAGCGGGAGCGAGCGGATGAAGTCGCCCACGTTTACCTCATCAGCCGCTCGCTCGACGGAGTCGTCCGTGATCCAGGCGGTACCGAGGCGGATGTTGTCGGCGATCGTTCCCGTAAACAGGAAGGAGTCCTGCAGTACAACGCCGAACCGCTGACGAAGGCGCTTCAAGTCCAGTTCGCGCACATCGATGCTATCGACAAGCACGGCGCCGCGCTGCACGTCATAGAAGCGCATCATCAGAGCGGTGATGGTCGTCTTTCCCGCGCCGGTGTGACCAACAATAGCGGCGGTCTCGCCGGGATCGATGATGAAGCTGACGCCGCAGAGAATCCACTCAATGTCGGCGAAGGTGCGGAGCTCTTCGTCCGAAGCACTCGCCATCCGCGACTTCTGAGCTTCGTCGAGCTGCTGATAGGTAAACCAGACGTTGCGGAACTCGACGCGTCCAGTGGCAGATTCGTCGGCTGGTGTCACCGGCTTCGATGGCGAGAGGATCTCGGGCTGAGAATCGAGCAGGTGAAAGACGCGCTCGCTCGCGGCCATGGCCGCCTGCAAAATGTTGAACTTGTCGCTGAGGTCCTGGATTGGGCGGAAGAACCTCTGCGCGTATTGCATGAAGGCGATCAGGACACCGAGAGTGACCGCGCCATGTAACACGCTGAATCCACCGCGCCAGATCACCAGTGCAATCGCCGCGGAACTCAGCAGTTCCACCGCCGGATAATACCAGGCATAGGCGAAGATGGCATCGGTCCAGGCGGCCATGTGGCTTTGGTTCACGGCGACGAACTCGTTATATGCGCGGGGTTCGCGGTTGAAGAGCTGCACGACGCTCATGCCGCTGACATGCTCCTGCGTAAATGAATTGATCTTTGCAATGTTCGTCCGTATGCGGCGATAGCTTTCGCGAACGCTTTTGCGGAAGATGCTGGTGAGATACAGGATTGCGGGGATCACGGCAAGCGTCAGCACAGCCAGCGGCCAGCTCATCCGCAGCATGATGATAACGATGAAGAGCAGCACGAAGACGTCTTCGAAGATGGCAAGGACGCCGGAGGTGAACATCTCGTTCAGGGCGTCCACGTCCGACGTGACGCGGGTAACGAGCTTGCCGACGGGATTGCGGTCGAAGAACGAGGGCGACATACCCTGGATGTGGCGGAATATCTGGCTGCGGAGATCGAACATGATCTTCTGGCCGGTCCACTGCATCAGGTACGTCTGGAAGAGTTCAAGCACAAAGCTGACGCAGAGCGCGGCGACATAGAGGCCGGCGATCTGGGTGATGCCGGTCATGGGTGCACGGCTCAGGTGGCGCGCCAGCCAGGAAAGTTTCTCCGGCGGCGTGTCCGCCATGTAGGTGTCCACGGCGACCTTCGTCAGGTATGGCCCAAGTACATCGCTCCCGGCCTTCAACAGGATCGCGAACGCAGAGAGACCCGCCTGCAGCCGGTAGGGCTGCAGATACGTCAGAAGGCGCCGCATCAGCCGGCTGTCGTATATCTTGCCGACAACCTCATCGTCCGGCTTCTTCTTATCTTTCTCTGCAGGTGTTTTTTGGCTCGCCATGCGTCTTCACCATTCTAGATGCTCGCGGGCGGAGCTTCGACGCGGAGTCATTTCGAGGCGCAGGCCAATTCAACGCAGACGGCACACGCGAACTGCGTCGTCGATGAAGGGACAATCCAGATGTGTGGGTGCATCAGCGTTGAGGACGACCCAGTCCACGTGGAAAGGAGCGAGGCGGCGAAGACGTTCCGAGTCGTCCATCTGGTTCAGGCCGGTGGTTGCAGTCTGCTCAACCCACCAGCGATCGGCAAGCTGGCGAAAGACAGCCGCCGCTCCGCCGTCCTTTGACTGATCTGCGAGGGAGCCGCGTTCAGCGATCGCCCGAAACCCCTGGCTGTCTTCTCCCGGAACGCGAATGTAATCGGCGTCCAGAGCGAAGCGGGCATCCTGCGGCGTATTGTCCCGTATCCACAGGAACGCTCGCGTCCAGCCATTGTGGCTGACCAGGCCGGGAAGCTCGACCTGTGCTGAGGCAGGATAGATCTGGTGCTGCGCGAAGGCCAGACCTGTCCCGATGCTTGCCAGGAGGATGGCGAACAGCCACGAGGATCGCTTGAGAAGCGCGCCCCCTATCAACCCTCCGAGGAGGAGGAACATGCAGAAGTAGATAAGCAGGAACGGCCGCAAGGGCTGAAGAGCTGCTATCAGGTGAGAGTGACCGACAGGCCGGGCAAAGAGTAGCGAAAGAGCGATAGAGACAAGGCCGAAGATGACACAGGTTTTTGCAAGGTAAACGCCGCCGGCTGCTGTAACAGCCTTTCGTCGTGAAGCATAGGCAGCAAGGATGAGGACGGGGGCGGCGAGGCCGAACAGTTCGTACCACTGCCACTCTGAGAGAAAGAAATAATAGCGGGACAGGACCGCGTTCTGGTACGCGATGGACTCGACATAAGTGCGCTGGGAGAAGTGGATGGCGGCCGCGGCAGCGAGCCCTGTCGCAAGAATGGCTGCCGCTCCAGGCCGCGACCTGACCTGGACGGCCCAGAGTAAAAGTACGAAAAACGCCGCGTAGAGCACCATCAACGGATGGAAGAGGCCGATCAGCAGAAGCAGAAAGGCGGTCCGTAGAAAGCTCCGGTCGAGGCAGGCTGCGATTGCGAGCAGCGAGAGCGGAGTCGAGAACGATCGGCTGGTGAGGTAAGGGTCCATCAGGAAGAGGGAGGTTCCCGCCACCGGTATAGACAGACAAGCGGCAGTTAGCAGGACCGCAGCCCACCGTTCCTCGCGTCGATCAAAACAGTGTCTCGCCAACTCCCAGCAGGCGAAGAGAAGCAGCCAGGTAGTCAATATCTGGGCGGCAAACAGAAAGACTTCCAGAGGAAGGTGGAGCGACCGCACCAGCCACGCGCCAATCTGCGGAAAGAGAGAGACCCGGAGGTATGGAGCGATAAAGGCACCGCTGTTGCCATAGAGCCCGGGATTTGCGGCGCTCTTTATTCCGGCGACATATATCCCGGCGTCTTCGCCAAAGGGATGGTACCCAGAGATCGCTACTGCGCCGAGGGCGGCGAGCAGAAGCTGTGCGGCATGACGAACACCATTCCTGCTTGCAAATCGCGGCGTGTCGCCAGCGGGCTGCTCGCTGGGATCAAGGCCTGACGCGACTCTCGGCTGGAGAACCGCCTCCTCTTCATCGATCTTCAACGACGGCAAAACTGTACCTCAGACGAAATGTGAAATGTTGCAAGCGGCTTACTCAATGTACTCGGCCGGTAACAAGTTGATCCGTTAGACGGTTCATTTGCCTGGTTGGCCGACATTTTCTCAACTCTTTCACGAGACCAGAAGATGAGGATCCCTCCCAGACGATCGTCGGTGGCCCATCACTAGGCACACAACAGGACAAGATTGCCCCGGGGTTCAATGCCACGGAGCACATCTTTGTAACGTAAACTAATGTGAGCGCCTGCCGATTCTGGCGGACGGCTGCGTTGGATATAAGGAGTCGTATCTCGATGTTGAAAGCGTTTGGATTTTCCTTGAAGCTGGCCCGTTTGCCGTTAGAGTTGGTTCGTGTTTCCCGTGTACCATTCGCTCTTCTGAGTGCCTTCGTGGTCCTCGCGCCGGCCAAGGCACCGGCACAGCAAATCACCTTTGTTAGCCGGCAACTGGATCGGCTCGACGTGGCGGCCAGCGGCGCGGCAATTATCACCAAGAGCGTTGCAGGGGGCAACTATGTGAACCAGGCGGTGAGCCTCGACGCCAGTACCACTCTTGGCGCTCTGGTTCAGGTGCGCTATACCAAGTCGCCGCTGCTCGGAGCGGAGTTCAACTACAGCTACGCTCGCTTCACTGAGAACTTTTCCGGATCTCCCTTCGGCTCGACCGCAAGCACTCCCACTCCATTCGGGGTCCAGACCAACGCTTCAGAGTACAGCGTGGGCTACGTGGCGCACCTGCCAGGCATCCTCGGCTTCCAGCCCTTCGCCGGCGGCGGAGCCGGAGCTACCGCCTTCAAGCCAACTCCTATGGGCGGCCAAGGACTTCCCGAGCGAGCGCGCGCGACCTACTACTACGATATCGGTATCGATGACCAGTTCACCCGCTTCTTCGGCTTCCGCGCCCAGTTTCGCCAGACCTTCTACAAGGCGCCAGACTTCGGTCAGAACTATCTTACGATCAACCAGCAGACCATCACTTCAGAACCGGCGATCGGTGTCTATATCAAGTTTTAACGATAACAAGTTCTAGCGGCCCTCTCGCAACCAGGCCAACTCTCAACATCAGGAAAGACCCCGCGACCGCTGTTCTGGTCCGGGGCTTTTGGCGTCTGGTGTGTGTGGCAACGATCTACTGAGTTATGATCGCGTTCTACGGCCACGCCCCGGCAGCCGCGCAAACCAATACATCCCTTCCCGTCTCTTGGCCTTCAAACGTCTCAGCCCTATATTCTTTAGACCGTAACTTCCGCAGCAGAAACTGGAGAGAGAAGAGGCAACAGGATGGAATTTCACGTATCGCGAGAGGTCCGTAACCGCACGGGCGTAGACGATGTGCTCTTCAACTATGCCGGGAACGTGATCTTCGCCAATCTTGCGGCTAGCCGCGAGTTCGTGAAGAAGTTTAACGAAGCGGCGCCAGTTGATGCTGAGACAAAGGAGGCAGCGCCAGTCCTTCACGCCGGTGCCCTGTTCGCCATGGGCCTGATCGACGAGTTGAACCACGCCATGATCGCGCGGTATCGTGAAACGCTCGACCCCGAGGTGCTGCCGCAAGCGCTGCAGTGGTTCCAGGCCAAAGGGAATGAAGAACAAGTAGACAAGCTGCTGCTTGAATTTACGAACGAGTTCCCGACGGTCTCCGTCTACCGCGAGAAGCAGACTGCAACAGAGTGGCTGTCAGGAAAGACTGCCGCCAGCGAAGTCGCCTCGAAGAAAGACATGCCGAACCGAGAGATCGCAGTGGAAGAGCTTCTGATGCTCTGGCTTGCCAACATCAATCCGGCTTTCAAGATCTTCAAGGGATTATTCGACGATCGTCCGTTGAAGGAGAAGACGATCTACGCGACAATCACGGAGGCTTTGCCGGAATACTTTGCGACTCGGCCGCCAATGGGCAAGATGACGCTGCTCGATGCGCTGAAGGCGCCGATGCTTGCCTCGCCGGACTCGCTGACGGGACAGCTCGCCTACATGCGCGATAACTGGGTCGAATATCTTGGCGAAGAGTTCGCAGAGACTCTGAAGAGGGCGGTAGTGGCTGCTGGCATCGTGAAGGAAGAGGAGATTGCGATCTGGATGATGTTCCACCCTACGGAAGGTGGAAAACATCGTCACGGAGATGGAAAGTGGGAGGCTTACGGGTTTGAGGGCGACGAATTTGTAGGGTATGAAAATCTGTCCCGGGATGCTCCGCAACAGCCGCAACCGCTGAATGAATACGAGGCCTTTAGTCCCGATCAGGCCTGGATGCCTACAGTCGTGATGATCGCCAAAAGCACGTACGTATGGCTCGAACAGCTTTCGAAGAAGTACCAGCGGCACATTCAACGCCTCGACCAGATTCCTGGCGAAGAGTTCGGCGTACTCGCAGACCGCGGCATCAATGCGCTCTGGCTAATCGGTCTCTGGGAGCGCAGTACCGCCTCGCAGACGATCAAACGCATGATGGGACAGCATGATGCGGTAGCCTCGGCCTACTCACTGAAGGATTACCGTATCGCCGACGACCTTGGCGGAACCTATGCCTACGAGCAGTTGAGAAACGCAGCGGGACGCTACGGCATACGGCTCGCTTCGGACATGGTGCCGAACCACATGGGCATCGATTCGAACTGGGTCCTCGAGCATCCGGACTGGTTCCTGTCGCGCTACGAGAGTCCCTTCCCGGTCTACAGCTTCGAAGGTCCCGATCTCTCCACAGAGAGCAAATACGAGATCAAGATTGAAGATCATTATTTCAACCAGACCGACGCTGCCGTAGTCTTCCGTCTGCGGGAACGCTCGAACGGGCACACGGAGTTTGTGTATCACGGCAACGATGGAACGACCTTCGCCTGGAACGATACTGCGCAGCTTGATTACTCGAAGGCGTTTGTACGCGAGCAGGTGATCCAGACCATCCTGCAGGTCGCAAAACTTTTTCCGATCATCCGCTTCGATGCCGCCATGACGCTGGCGAAGAAGCATGTGCAGCGGTTATGGTTTCCTCTGCCGGGGATCGGTGGTTCGATCCCATCCCGCGCCGAGTCGGCCATCTCGCAAGAGGAGTTTGACGCACTAATGCCGCATGAGTTCTGGCGAGAGGTCGTCGACCGGGTCGCGGTCGAAGTTCCAGGAACTCTGCTGCTCGCCGAAGCCTTCTGGCTTCTCGAAGGCTACTTCGTCCGCACGCTTGGAATGCACCGCGTCTACAACAGCGCCTTCATGAACATGCTGCGCGACGAGGAGAACGCAAAGTACCGCTCCTACCTGAAGAAGACCATCGAGTTCGATCCCGACATCCTGAAGCGCTACGTAAATTTCATGAGCAATCCCGACGAGAAGACCGCAATCGCGCAGTTCGGCACGGGAGACAAGTACTTTGGCACCTGCACCATGCTGGCCACCATTCCCGGTCTGCCGATGATCGGGCATGGCCAGGTTGAGGCATTCACCGAAAAATACGGGATGGAGTACAAGACGGCGCGGTTCGAAGAATGGCCGAATGAAGACCTCATCTCCAGGCACATGCGCGAGATTGCCCCACTGCTGAAGAATCGCCAGCTCTTCGCGGAGAGCCATAACTTCGTCATGTACGACTTCTGGGCAGGCGAGGGCAATGTTAACGAGAACGTATTCGTCTGGTCGAACCGTGTCGATCATTCCGGCACAGGTTATGGCGGTTCAGGCAAAGAGCGGGCGCTGATCTTCTACAATAACGCCTATGAAAGCACATATGGGACGATCCACACCTCCGTCGCTTCGATGGACAAAGGCAGCGGCGAACTGCGTCAGCGCACGCTGAACGACGCGCTGCACCTGCCTTCCGATCCAAATCTTTATCTCGCATGGCGCGACTCAGCGAACCAGTTGGAATACATTCGCCGGTCGTCAGATTTCGACCACCATGGATTCTCTCTCGAACTGCGCGGCTACCAATACGCCGTGCTGCTTGGCTGGCGCGAGCTCCATGCGACTGCCGACAAGCCATGGGATCAGCTTGCTGGCGCTCTCGGTGGCGGAGGCGTCTATAGCCTGGACGAGGCGCTCACGAAGTTGCGTCTGCGGCCGCTGCATGAGGCGCTGCGCCATGCCATCTCTCCAGAGACATTGCGCAGCGTGGCGGCCAGTTGCGGAACTCCAGTCGCAGATGCTGCCCCCGCGGCTGTGCAGACCAAATCTCCGCTTGCAACAGCGGAGGTGCCGGTTGCAACAGCGCAGGCGGAAACGACCGTTGTGCAATCCCGGAAACCGGCCGCGCCAACAACAGCGGAGTCTGGAGTCGCCGGCGCGATGCTGGAGCCTTTCTTCGGCCATGCCTCACTCTTATTCGAGCGCGTGGGAGATCTCGAAAAAGCGAGTGACGATATCTCTGCAATTCCGCGCAGTCATCAGGCCGATGCCAGGTTCCACCAATTGGTGCGCGGCGCGGCGTGCCTGCCAGTGGCCGAATCAAAGTTCACTTCGCCCTGGCCGCAGAGCGCGAAGAAGGTAATCCCGAATCTGCTTGATCAGATCGCCCACGAGGGTGGTGGTCAGGCGTGGGCACCTGTCCTTGCCTGGCTCATGGTCGACAGCCTCGCGGCAGACCCGTCGGCTGCAACAGCGCTCTTCGATCAGCTGAATCTTCGATCTGCCTTGTCGGAGGTCTTCAGCTCAGTCGGCGTCGAAGGAGAGAATGTCTGGCGTATGGCTGCGCGCGTTCGCGTCCTGCTGGCAAATTCGGCGATTACGACGGCGGCACAGCTTGCCGGTGCCGCATTATGGGACGACGCGGACTTCCGCTGGCTGACGCGCCTGAGCGAATCCGGCGGTATCACGTACGTGAACAAGGAGTGCTTCGAAGAGGCGGTATGGTGGCTGCAGTTACCGCGCCTATTGCGGGGCGGGGATGAAGCGGCAATAGAAAAGTTGGCTGCAGAGGCTGCCGCAGCGGCCAAGACCGCCGGATATGACCTCGCAAAAACGCGGGACCTGCTGACGGCGAAAATCGCTCCCGCGATAGCGCCAAAGCCGGTCGCGCCACTTACGACCGCTGCCAAGGAATCAGACGCGAAGTCCGTAGCTCCAGCAGGTAAGATCGCCAGGTCGACCACCATCTCAGAAGAAGAGCCGGCAACGCAAACCGATGAGCCTGCAGTCGAAGATCAGGAGACTGTGAAGAGATAGCAGTCCAGCTAGATGGATGCGACGGGCAGCATCATCACGTCGTCGACGAGGCCGATCTCTTTCTGCACGAAAGGCTCGGCATACCGAACTCCGGCAAGCAAGCCGCAGTGTCTTGCCATGGCAAATGTTCTCTCGCGGATCTCGTCCTCAGGCACGAAGAGCGCGCCTCCTTCAGCCCGCGTCGCGTACTGCGATCGATAGGCCATAAGCGATTGGAAGCGTGGCTCCATGTACGGGGTTACGTCAACCGCGAAGGTCGGTCGCACATCGGCATAGAGACTCGCATAAAGAATTTTGAACGGCCGGTGCGGCAAGCCTGAGCTTCTGGTGTCGACCTTCGCCAGCCCGCTCACAAAACACGCCTCATAGCCGAGCGTCGCCGTGGTGTAGTGATCAGGATGCCGGCCCTGCCAGTAGGGAAGGATCACCACGCGCGGCCGCAGCCGCCGTAGGATGCCGGCGATCTTCAATCTGTTCTCAAAGGTGTTCTGTACATTGCCGTCGGGCAAGTCGAGTGCCTCGCGAGCACTCACCTTCAAAATGCGGGCAGCCTCGTTCGCCTCGGCTTCGCGCTCCGCCGCCGTCCCACGGGTTCCGGACTCTCCGCACGTCAGGTCGAGAATGCCGGTCGCCCAACCCTTTGCCTGCATCGCCATTAGCGTGCCGCCGCAGGTCTGTTCCACATCATCGCGATGCGCTGCGATGGCAAGGATGTCGACAGTCTCCGTGGGCGGCATGGAGCTAGTTGGCTGCGTTGGTCAAGGCGTCCATGTAGGCCACCGAGAGGGCAGTCCCCTGGATTGTGATGTTGACGTTGTTGATCTCCGAACCGTCGGCGGTATTGAACGCATGGACCTGGCCGCCATAGGCCGTATAGACCTTGTTGTAGTTCTGCACCCAGCACATGCTGGTCAGGCTGCCGTAGTAGTACAGGTCCTGGTTGGTATTCGGATAAGGCACGGTCGCGGGCGTTGCACCCTGGTTAACCGCAGGCACAATGGACGCCGTGTGCGCGCCCAGGTCAAAACGGGTAAGGCAGTTGTAATTCGCCGCCTGCGTCGTATTCCCCTGTGCGAAGAGGCTCTGCCGGACGCCGTTTGCGCATTGCTGGGACGCCACCCACAACGTATTGTTGTCGGCGAAGAGAAGCTGCGAGTGGTGGCCGTCCGAGATCGAGTAGGCGCCTGTAACCGTGTTCGTCGCCAGATTCAAGGTAGAGAGATACCCTGCAAAGAGCCCGTTCGGGTTTGGAGCGCCTGTCGACTGGCCATTGGCTCCGATAACGAACTGCGATTGTCCCGCCAGGTACAACGTGCTTCCATCGGAGATCGAAGTGGTGATGCCACCGGGGACGGGGATCGTCGCGGTCACCGGGCTCTCGGTGGGCGGAGCAGTGGGAATGTTCGTGTTGACCAGCGCAGCCTGCGGAATCAGGCTTATGCTCGCCGCCGTTCCGCCAAGCTCCGGGCCGGAGTTCAGGACATAAGCCGTGCTGCCGTCGAGCGAGAAATAGGCTCCGCTCGGGCGATCGAAATTACCGGGAACAGGAACCACGCAGTAAACCGGAACCAGAAGCGGTTGGCAATCGATCGCACCGATTGTCGCATCAGCGATTGCCGCCGTCGCATACTGGTTCGTATTCAGCTTCACGATCCGGTAAAGGGAATTCGAGTTCCGGGTCATCGCGATGGCTGCCGTGTCGCCCTGGTTGATCACCACTTGAAAGACGTTCGGCAGGTTCAGCGGGTAGGTGCCACCCGTGCTGTTATCGACGATGGTAAGGAACCCGGCGTTCTCTTCCGCGGAGAAAAACCGGACAAAGTCTGCAGAGACTGCAATGGCGCTTGAGGCTGCAGGGAACGCCGCCCCGGGGCCTGCGGCGGCTTCGGTCCCGTAGTTGACCGTTGTGAAGGAGCCGTCTGTAGAGGAGTAGACGTACCCTCTGCTTTGTTCCGGGAAGTTATAGATCTGATTCGGATAGCCGGAGGAATATCCGGAGATCGTGAAGCTCTGTCTCGTGTCCTGGATGTTGGTGCGAATGTCGCGAAGTCCGTCCAGGATCTCGAGAAATCCCTGCGACCCGTTCGTCGTAACGCCCACCAGCACACGTTCGAACAGAAGACTCGGCGGCGTTGGGCGTCCACCGAAGTTATATTGCGGGACCTTGTAATAGACCTTGCAGGAGGTAAGTCCGAGTGTCGCCAGGGCAAGCATCAAACCGCAGAAGACGGCAGAGCGGGAAGGGCGTGATGACTTCATCTTGCTTAGACGTACTGTATCCGGACCTGCCACTAGACTTCGATTCTTCAACGTAGACAAACTCCAACCTTCAAGCGCATGACCGAACGCAAGTACTATTTGCCTGAGTATATCAAAGGAAGCTCTGGCGAATGTCGCAGCGCCGAGCCATACGCAGCCCTGCGTCACCCCCGCTGCGTGCCGAAAGCAGGCCGCTCCTCAAGTGGCTTAGGATGGAAATACATGGAGACTCAGAACAAGTTAGAGCGCCTCTTCACCAAGGCGGATGGATCGCCTGCGGGCACGTCGAAAGCTGTAAGTGAAAAGACCATACTTCCTGTACTCTGCGACGGTGCGATGGGAACGATGTTTTACGGCGGCGGCATCTTCATCAATCGCTGCTACGACGAACTGAACGCCTCGCAACCGGACCTGGTGCGCAGCATTCACATGCAGTATCTCCAGGCTGGCGCGCAGGTCATCGAGACAAACACCTTTGGCGCCAACGCCGTCCGCCTGGAACGCTATGGCCTGACCGACCGCGTCCGTGATCTCAATCTAGCCGGAGTCAAGCTGGCACGGGAGTCGGTTGAGCAGATTCGCGAGAAGCAGGCTTCGGACGCCTTCGTGGCCGGTGCGCTCGGCCCATTGGGTGTGAGACTTGAGCCTGCCGGGAAGCTCTCCGTGAGCGAGGCGTATGACGCATTCAAGCAGCAGATCGAGGCGCTGGTCGAGGGCGGCCCAGGAGTGGGTGCAGACCTGCTGATTATCGAGACGATGGTCTCGCTGGCGGAGTGCGAGCAGGCGGTCAACGCAGCCCACGCAGTCGCGCCGGAGCTGCCGGTAGTCGTCATGGTGACGGTCGACGAAGAAGGGAACTGTCTGGACGGAACGACGGCCGAGGATGCGGCGAAGCTTCTTACCTCCTGGGGCGTCGATGCGCTTGGATGCAATTGCAGCTCCGGTCCCGCTGTGGTGCTTTCCGCCATCAAGCGGATGCGGACGGTGACGGCGCTGCCGCTGGCCGCCATGCCGAACGCCGGGATGCCACGCTCGGTCGATGGCCGCAATATCTATCTCACCTCGCCTGAATACCTCGCCAGCTTCGCGAAAAAGTTCGTGAAAGCCGGAGCGACCTTCATCGGCGGCTGCTGCGGCACGACCCCGAACCACATCCGCGCACTACGATCTGCCCTTCGTGCGCTGGGCGCGCAGGAGGCCGCCGTGCAGGTTGCGCCAAGCACGCTCGCCGAAGCGACGGAAAACAAAGTACACCCGCCGCCTCTTGGCGAGCGGTCCAGGATCGGCGCAATGGTCGCCGCTGGCGACTTCGTCACCCTGGTTGAGATCGTCCCGCCCAAAGGCATCGACTGTTCCAAGGAGCTTGAGGGCGCGGCCCAGTTGCATCGTCTCGGGGTGGACGCGATCAATGTTCCGGACTCACCCCGGGCCAGTGCCCGCATGAGCGCCCAGAGCCTTTGCGTGCAGATCCAACAGCAGGTCGGCATCGAGACAATTCTTCATTACACCTGCCGCGACCGCAACATCCTCAGCATCCAGGGCGACCTGATCGGAGCGTCGTCGATCGGCTTGAAAAACATCCTCTGCCTCACCGGTGACCCTCCAAAGCTTGGTAACTATCCTGACGCCACGGCGGTCTTCGACGTCGACGCGATCGGCCTCGTAAAGATTGTTAAGGGACTGAATCACGGCCTCGATATCGGCCAGAACGCCATCGGCGGGTCTACCGGCTTCACCGTCTCGGTCGCGGCAAACCCCGGCGTTCCTGACATCGACAATGAGGTGCGGCGCTTCGCCTTCAAAGTCGAGGCAGGTGCGGAGTTCGCAATCACGCAGCCTGTCTTCGATCTCCGCCTGCTCGAGCAATTTCTCAAACGCATCGAGAGCTTCCGCATTCCGGTCATCGCGGGCATCTGGCCCTTGACCAGTCTGCGCAACGCCGAGTTCATGAGGAATGATCTCAAGGTCAGCATGCCGGAAGAGATCATGGCGCGGATGGGTGGCGTGGGGACTCCAGAAGCCGCTCGTGCCGAGGGAATCCTGATCGCCCGCGAGATGCTGGCCCAGGTCCGCGACCAGGTGCAGGGCGTTCAGGTGAGCGCGCCGTTCGGCAAGTACACCGCAGCCGCGCAGGTATTAGGATTCAGCGATGGCGAGACCAACTAGAAGGGAAGAGTAGATCGATGGCAAAGTTTGAAGAAAACCTGACCGCGCTGGAGTCCGTAGTAGAGCGCCTGGAGCGTGGCGACCTATCGCTCGAAGATTCTGTCAGGCTGTTTGAGGAAGGCGTGAAGTTGTCCGGTGCCTGCAAGACAGAACTCGATGGTGCCGAAGGAAAGATTCAGCTGCTCGTCGAACAGGGCCGGAAACCGATGACAGTGACGGACCTCGACGTCGAGGAAGAAGCCCTTTCTGTGAGCGATCAGAATGATTGAGGCGCCAGCCCTACTGCAACTTTGAAGCTCCGCTGTAGACCGGATTCAGGGCACCGTTATAACCAGAACAGGTGCTCGCTCTTATTCCTCCCCAATGATTCGCGCAATGGAGTATTATTCGGCGCGTCTCGCAGTAGCTATCCTGCTATGCTCGAAATTTATTTGGGTGCAGAGCATTCAGGAGACGAATCGAGGGGGAGGATCCATGAGCAACTTCGCACAGCGTCTGGTCGCTACGTCAATTTTGCTGGGCTCGTTTGGACTGACGGGCTGCCAGTATCACAACAAAAAAGACACCTACTATCTCATCTCGAATAACCTGAAGCTCCCCTACTGGAAGACAGTAAACCAGGGCTTTGCGAAAGCGGCCACCGAGTATGGCGTGACTCCGCAGCTTCAGGGCCCGGACACGTACGACGCCCAGGCGGAGCTCGACGCATTCACCAAGGCAGCGTCTTACCACCCAGCCGGCATTCTTGTGTCGGTGGCGGATGCAAACCTGATGCGTCCGGCGATCAACTCCGCGATTGAATCAGGCGTTCCCGTCATCACGGTCGACTCCGATGCGCCGCTCAGCAGCCGCCTCTACTTCATCGGCACCAACAATCTCTCCGCTGGTCATCTCGGCGGCCAGCGTCTTGTAGACAAGCTGCATGGCAAGGGGAACGTTGCGTTCTACACCATCACCGGCCAGCCAAATCTTGAAGAGCGACTGAAGGGGTACGAAGATATCATCGCCAACCATCCGGACCTCAAGATTGTCGATATCTTCGACACCAAGGGCGACACTGGCGCGGCCTTCGACCAGACCGAGAAGTACATGGGCAGAACGGGCAAGGACAAGATCGACGCGTTCGTCGCTCTGGAATCGTCCTCGGGGCCGGCGATTGCCGAGGTGCTGAAGCGGAAGAGCGCCACCGATCGGCTCGTCATTGCAATGGACGTTAATCCCGAGACCCTGAACCTGATCAAGGATGGCAGCATCGATTCCACCGTATCTCAGAAGCCGTTCACCATGGGATACGTGGGACTGAAGATGCTGGACGAAATCCATCACAACCTGCCCAGGCCCTTCCGCAATAACTACGCGGTTGATTCCTTTTCGCGGTATCCGCTCTTCGTCGACACCGGCACAGCAATCGTCGACAAAGTAAATGTTGACCTGTACCTGGGCTCTGAATCAGCCGCGCAATCAAACTAAGGCAAAGATCTCACAGGATAGACAAAGGGTCGCGAGTGCCCCGGGTCTCGCTTCTGAGACCCGGGCATGCGGCGCGACGCATCGCATGCTCCTGTACGAACTCCGCGCGCGTTGGGTTCGACACGATCCGCGCTACGGCTCTTCTGTGCAGATGTACCGGCCAGCGGTTACACTTGCGCGATGGCTGTCCGTCTGAGCACCAGAATCGAAGTCTTCTCCCACTCACAGCGTTCAGCCAAGGAATCGGAATGACTCTGGCGAGAAGCTCAATGTCGTCGCCTGGACTCCGCTTCCGGTCAGCCGTCGACGAAGAGAAGCCCTTGCAGGTCATCGGCGCGATCAACGCCTATACCGCCCGCATGGCCGAAGCCACCGGCTTCAAAGCGTTGTACCTCTCCGGTGGCGGCGTCGCCGCCAACTCGCTCGGCATGCCCGACCTCGGCATCTCCACCATGGAAGACGTCCTCACCGACGTCCGCCGCATCACAGACGTGACCACTCTTCCTCTACTGGTCGACATCGACACCGGCTGGGGCGGAGCCTTCAACATCGCTCGTACCATCCGTTCCATGGCGAAGGCCGGTGCCGCAGCCGTCCACATGGAAGACCAGGTCGGTACGAAGCGCTGCGGCCACAGGCCCGGCAAAGAAGTGGTGACCACCGCCGAGATGGTCGACCGTATCAAGGCCGCTGTGGATGCCCGCACCGATCTCTCCTTCGTCATTATGGCAAGGACCGATGCGCTCGCGATAGAAGGCCTCTCCACCGCAATCGATCGCGCCGCCGCCTACGTTGAAGCCGGCGCGGACATGATCTTCGCCGAGGCTGTCACCGAACTCGCGATGTACACCGAATTCAAGCAGCGCATCACCGTACCCATCCTGGCCAACATCACCGAGTTCGGCCAATCGCCTCTCTTCACCAAGTCCGAACTCGCAGCTGCCGGAGTGGACATCGTCCTCTACTGCTGCTCCGCCTATCGCGCCATGAACGCCGCCGCGCTCAAGGTTTACGAGACCATCCGTTTCGAAGGTACGCAGCAAAGCGTTGTAGCCATGATGCAGACCCGTGCTGACCTCTACCGCTATCTCGACTACCACGCCTTCGAAGACAAGCTCGACGAACTCTTCACCCGAAAGAGGGAAGCCGAATGACCACCGCCCCCGAAACTCCTGGCTTTCAGCAGGCAAGTACACCTGCATTCAAGCCCAAGAAGTCCGTAGCCCTCTCCGGGACACCAGCCGGTAACACCGCACTCTGCACCGTCGGCCGCAACGGCAACGAGCTGCACTATCGCGGCTACAACATCGTCGACCTCGCCGCCCAATGCACTTACGAAGAGATCGCACATCTCCTTATCCATGGCACACTCCCCAACGCGACGGAACTCGCCAGCTACAAACAAAAGCTTCAGTCGCTCCGGGCAATCCCCGCCAGCGTCATCGCGTCGCTCGAACTTCTCCCCGCGCACACCAACCCCATGGACGTCATGCGCACCTACGTCTCCGTGCTGGGATGTGTAACCCCAGAGGCCGATGACCATGAGCTCTCCGCTGCCCGCGAGATAGCCGACAAGCTGATCGTCACGCTTGGCCCTGCGTTGCTCTACTGGTACCACTTCTCGCGCCACGGCAACCGCACTGACCTCGAAGCCGAAGACGCCTCGGTCGGAGCTGATTTCCTTCACCTCCTCCACGGCGTCCCGCCGCAGCAAGCCCAGATCCGCGCCATGGCTATCTCCCTCGTCCTCTACGCCGAGCACGAGTTTAACGCCTCCACCTTCACTGCCCGCGTCATCGCCGGCACCGGCTCCGACATGTACTCCTGCATCGTCGGCGCAATCGGCGCACTCAAAGGCCCAAAGCATGGCGGAGCCAACGAAGTTGCATTGGAGATCCAGCAGCGCTACACCACTCCCGACGAGGCCGAGTCCGACATCCGCCGCCGCGTCGACTCTCGCGAGGTCATCATCGGCTTTGGCCACCCCGTTTATACCGTCGGTGACCCGCGCAACGCGATCATTAGAAATGTAGCGCTCGATCTCTCCCGTGCGGCTTCAGACACCCAGCTCTACGACATCGCCGAACGCATTGAAACCGTCATGTGGGATGCCAAGCGTATGTTTCCGAATCTCGACTGGTTCAGCGCCGTCGCCTACAACCAGATGGCCATCCCCGCTGCACTCTTCACGCCTCTCTTCGTCATCGCCCGCACCGCAGGCTGGGCCGCGCATGTCATCGAGCAGCGCCAGGACGGCAAGATCATTCGCCCGTCCGCCAACTATACCGGCCCCGACGAACTCACCTTCGTCCCCCTAGCCGAACGCGCCTGAGATCAACACCGCCATGGAGGCTGCTTGTCCCACAGCAACAACACAGAACGTCCCGCGCCTGACCAGGTGCTCGTCGACATCGCCGATTACGTCTTCCACTACCAGGTCGAAAATGATCTCGCCTATGCCACCGCGCGGCTCTGCCTCATGGACGCCCTGGGCTGCGGCCTCGAAGCGCTCGAGTACCCCGCCTGCACCAGGCTCCTCGGCCCGCTCGTGCCCGGCATCGAAATTACGAACGGCGCTCGCGTCCCCGGCACCAGCTTTCAATTGGACCCCGTGCAGGCAGCCTTCAACATTGGCACCATGATCCGCTGGCTCGACTACAACGATACCTGGCTCGCCGCCGAATGGGGCCACCCATCAGATAACCTTGGTGGCATCCTCGCCGTTGCCGATTGGCTCTCGCGATCAAACGGAGCTGCCGGCCTTCCGTCGTTGACTATGAAGACGGTCCTCACCGCGATGATCAAGGCCCACGAGATCCAGGGCTGTATCGCGCTTGAAAACTCTTTCAACAGGGTCGGGCTTGACCACGTCGTGCTTGTAAAAGTGGCGTCCACAGCCGTTGTCAGCCACATGCTTGGCCTCACCTACCAACAGACCATCAACGCCCTCTCACTCGCCTGGGTCGATGGCCAGAGCCTTCGCACCTACCGCCACGCCCCCAACACCGGCTCACGCAAAAGCTGGGCCGCAGGCGACGCCACCAGCCGCGCCGTACGCCTCGCCCTCATCGCGAAGACCGGCGAGACCGGCTACCCCTCCGTACTCACCGCGCGCCGCTGGGGATTCTATGACGTCTCCTTCGGCGGCAAGGAGTTCACCTTCCAGCGACCCTACGGCTCCTATGTCATGGAAAACATCCTGTTCAAGATCAGTTTTCCCGCGGAGTTCCACGCCCAGACCGCCATCGAAGCCGCCATGACGATTCACGGTCGGATGTCGCAGCACAACAAGACCGCAAGCGACATCGCAGCCATTACCATCCGCACGCATGAAGCCTGCCTCCGCATTATTGACAAGCGCGGCCCCCTCGCGAACCCCGCCGACCGCGACCATTGCATCCAGTATATGGTTGCGATCCCTTTCCTCTTCGGCCGCCTCATCGCCTCCGACTATGAAGAGGAGATCGCCGTTGACCCGCGCATCGACGCGCTGCGCGACAAGATCTTCTGCATCGAAGATCCAGCCTTTACTACGGACTATCACGATCCCGCGAAGCGATCGATAGCCAACTCACTCCTCGTCACCTTCACCGACGGATCGAGCCTCGAAGAGACAGTCGAGTACCCCATCGGCCACAAGCGCCGCCGCATCGACGGCATCCCGTTGCTGCAAGCGAAGTTCGAACGGAACCTCGCGCGCCGTTTCTCGTCTTCACAGCAGCAGGCAATCCTCGACGCCTCCGCGGGCCTCGCCTCGCTCGAAGCCATGCCGGTCCACAGCTATGTCGATCTGTACATCCCTCACGTCGAGACGACGCATGCAGATTAGCGACAAAGTCTTCCTCATCACCGGAGCTGCATCCGGACTCGGCGAAGCGACGGCGCGCATGTTCGTCGCCCGTGGCGCGAAGGTCGTCCTCGCCGATGTAAACGCCGCAGGCGCATCCCTCGCAACGGAACTCGGCGACTCCGCCCGCTTCATTCGCACCGATGTCACCAGCGAGGCCGATGGCGAAGCCGCCGTAGCTGCCGCCCGCGAGCACTTCGGCGCGCTCCACGGCCTCGTGAACTGCGCCGGCATCGCACCCAGCGAGAAGATCGCTGGCCGCAACGGCCCGCACAGTCTCGAAATCTTCACCCGCGCCATCATGATCAATCTGGTCGGCACCTTCAACATGCTTCGCGTGGCGGCGGGCGCGATGCTCCTTAACGAGCCACTCGCCGACGGAGAACGCGGCGTCATCATCAACACCGCATCCATCGCCGCCTTTGAAGGCCAGATCGGCCAGGCCGCCTACGCCGCATCGAAGGCCGGAGTCGCCGGCCTTACTCTCCCCGCTGCAAGAGAGCTTGCGCGCAGCGGCATCCGAGTCGTCACGATCGCTCCGGGTCTCTTCATGACGCCCATGATGGCCGCCTTCCCAGCAGCGGTGCAGGAATCACTCGCACAGGCTGTACCTTTCCCCGCGCGCCTCGGTCAGCCTGACGAGTATGCCGCGCTCGTTGCCACGATCTGCGAACTCACCATGCTCAATGGGGAGACGATCCGTCTCGATGGCGCTCTTCGCATGGCGCCGAAGTAGACCAGTCTCAGTCCGCAATCCATGTTTGCTGAAATCAAAAACGCGCCTCGACGCGTCAGCGTTGGGGCATCTTCGATGGACTGCGATCGCATCCCAAGCGGTCATGACAGATGACGCGGAGATGACCCAACACGGAACGGTAACAGGCCGCAGAGACTTCCTGCGCGCTGCTTCAGGCTTGATGGCAGCGGCTGTGGCGAGCCAGGCAATGGCGCAACAGAGTGGCGCAAACAAGCCGAACGAAGCCGACGACGTGCAGTTGTCCCAGATCCACGCCACAACAGAACAGCCGGAGAAGGTTCCCGGACCGATCGAGTCCGGCGATCAGCGAACCGGGTATGCAATCGTCGGCCTTGGCCGCCTCGCTCTAGGTCAGATCCTTCCCGCCATGGGCAAGAGCAAATACTCGAAACCGGTTGCGCTCGTAAGTGGCGATCGCGAAAAAGCGGTGAAGATCGCGGCACAGTATGGCATCAAGCAAAGCGCGATCTACGATTACACCTCGTACGATCGCATTGCCGAGAACCCCGAAGTGAAAGCGATCTACATCGTCCTGCCGAACAGTATGCATGCGGAGTTTGTGGTGCGGGGCGCAAAGGCCGGCAAACATATTCTCTGCGAAAAGCCGATGGCCACATCCGTGAAGGACTGTGAGCGCATGATCGCGGCCTGCAAGGCGGCCAACGTAAAGCTAATGATCGCGTATCGCAGCCAGTACGAAGTCTACGACCGCGCCATGATCAAGATGATCCGCGATGGGAAGTTTGGAAGTCTCAAGCAGTTCATCTCGACCAACTCACAGAACCAGGGTGACCCCACGCAATGGCGCTTGAAGAGGGAACTGGCCGGTGGCGGATGTATGCCGGATGTGGGCGTGTATTGCCTGAATGCAGCAAGGTTTTTGTCCGGCGAGGAGCCCTACGAGGTGCAGGCAAGCACCACGCAGCCAAAGGATGACCCCCGATTTGCTGAGGTAGAAGCTAGCTGCCAGGTGATTGCGAAGTTTCCATCAGGCTTCACCGCGACTTTCAACTCCGCTTACAACGCGCACAAATCGCAGTTCCTTCGAGTCGAAGGAACAGAAGCCTTCGCAGAGTTGAACCCGGCGTTCGTATACAACGGCATCAAGCTGAAGTTCACCAAGTTCGACAAGGCTGTAGAGGGCGGAGCAGAGATTGCGCACGAACCGTCGCTTGAGCCCAAGGACCAGTTTGCTGCCGAGATGGATCACTTCTCACTCTGTGTCCAGAAAGGACTACAGCCGCACACTCCTGGCGAAGAAGGTTTGCAGGACCAGAGAATCACGGATGCGATTTACGAATCCGCGCGCACGGGAAAAGTGATAAAGCTTTCTGCACCGCAAGGACCGACCCGAGGGCCGGAGCCGCAAGACTCCTAAATCGTGTCTGCGACAGGGTTGTCGGTCTCTTAGGCGACCTGCCTTGTTTGTCCACGCCCCAAGGCTTCGAAAAATATGGAGTCAGAAATATGTCAGCACAAAAGAAATGCGAGAAGTTAGAAGCTGCTTCAGCTTCTAATTTCCCGCATTTGTATCCAGCAAGAAAAGCAACTAGAAAGTAAGCTTCAACGCAAGCTCGATCTGGCGCTCGGTTGAGACCGTATCAGTGATCTCACCGAAGTTTGAAGCAGACACGCTATTCTGCGGTGCGCCCAGGCTCGTTGTGTTCAGCACATTGTAAAAGTTGGCGCGGAACTCCAGGTTCGATCCTTCGCGAATTGCGAAGGCCTTGCTCAGATTGGCATCAACATTCTTGAAGCCGGGTGACCGCTCCGAACCCACCGAAGCATTTCCGAAGCCGGTCGTGCTTTCCTGGCCGTAAGCGCAGACGCCGTTGTCGACATCCACACCGCAACCTACAACCGAGGGGTCGGTGCCGAACCAGCTTGCAACGGAGCGGTTCTTCACGATCAGCTTGCGATAGTGGTTTGCACGGTTCGCGCGCTGATTGACTGCATAGTTACCCGGCGAGCTGACAGTGAAAGGGAAGCCGGAGTGAATGTTCGAGATTGCTCCAATCTTCCATCCGCCTACAGCCTCGTCGAGAATGCGGTTCATGTTTGAACCGTACATGCGACCACGTCCGACTGGCAGCTCATAGTATCCAGCGAAGCTGAAGATATGCTTTGCATCAAAGAATGCCGGACCGTAATCCCCGCGACCGTTGTACGCATCCTGCCAGTAGGCGCTCTGCGAAGCGGTGTGGCTGCCACCGTAGTAGCCGAGATTGTTCGTAAGTCCTTTGCTGAAGGTATAGTTCGTCAAGACCTCAAGCCCGTGGGTGAGACGCTGGCGCCCGGTGACCTGAAGCGAGTTGTAGTTCATTCCCGACTCCGATTCCGTATAGCTGATCTGCGAAATTTGCGAGATCACCGGGTTCGGGTTAGCTGCTGAGTAGGGTGCCAGCTCCGACAAAGTCGTGATTGGCAGGGGGCAGGTTGGACAGGTGCGCTGGTTGCCCTCACGAGGATCCACCAGATGGTTGCCGGTCTGCCCGAGGTATGCGATGACCAGCTGATGTATTAGCAGAAAGCTGCGTTTCAGTAGTCAGGTTGAATTGCTGAATAAGTGCCGGCCGCAGGTTAGGCTGCCATGCGCGAACATTGCCGGAGAAGATGTCCGTCGAGCTCGGGAGCGGGTAGCCATTCTGTGTCTGGAAGAAGGGGCTATCGCCGCTCTGCTGTCCGGAGGAGTTGCTGAAGAAGGGCGGGTTGAGAGTCAGGCGAAGGTTCGCGCCCGTACCTTCAAGGAAGTTGGTGATGCCATAGCCGCCGCGAACTACGAATTTACCCTTGAACTCCGCAGGCGAGTAAGCGAAGCCGACACGCGGCATGTAGCCATAGTAGTAAGGATTGTAGAGTGCGCTGCTCGCACCGTTCTTGCCGGCAAGCGTAACCGCTCCCGTTGCTAGGCTCAGGTTTGACTCGCGATCATGCTGCTCGTAAAGCGGCTGGTCATACTCCCAACGGATGCCAAGGTTAAGCGTCAGGTTCGGAGTCGCCTTCCAGTCGTCCTGGAAGAAGAGAGCGTCACGCCACTGGCGCTGGCCCCACTTTGTGGTGTAGGAGCCCTGTCCAAACGCGTGTGCCTGATTGAGTAGAAAGTCGGCCCACGCATCGCCCGTTCCCAGAGTTTTAGCGCTGTAGGTGCCGTCGTAATCGAAATGGCCTAGAACGCCGTCATTACCCGAGTAGTTGCGATTCGACTGGTAGCGGATGGCGGTCACGCCGAACTTCAGCGAGTGCCGTCCCAACTGCCAGCTCACGAGGTCGCCGTAGGTGAATGCGTTCGTGAGGCTGTCGTTCTGAACCCCTTCACCGCCAAATGCAGGCGTGCTGTTCGAGGGACTACCGAGCGAATAGTTGTTGATGTAGATGCCCGACAGACCCGGAGCGATCTGGTTTCCAGGGATGCCGGCTGCGTTGTTTCCGGTGAGGCCAAATTTGCCTGCAGGATCAGAGACGAGGTTCGTAAAGCGGCCGCGGCTGAACCCGGCGCGCGCCTCGTTGACGACATTGTTCGAAACCTGGTGGGTCCAGTTTACCGAGAAGCCGGTGTACGGGCTGATGTTCGCGCCACCCAGACGGGTTGGGATCGAGACCTTGCTGTCGCCGTCGTTTTCGCGACCGATGGTAAAGCGGCCGGAGACCGAGTCTTTCGCGGTCAGCTTGCCATCCACCTTGATGTCGCCCTGGTTGTTGGTGGTAGCACTTGAGCTCGTACCAACATAATTGTTCGTAAGCGAAGTCGTAGCAACGTTGGGAAGCGGGTAGATCTCAGGATGTGCAAAGAGATAAGTTGCGACCGGGTTCAGGATGGCAACGGTCTGGCCAAGTGTCGGTGCGAATCCGGCGCGCATCGCCGCACTGGCAACGCTGTCGAACTCCGTAGTGTTGTTGTGCTGGCGGGCTCCCTGGTAATCGAAGAAGAAGAAGAGCTTGTCGCGCAGGACAGGGCCACCAAGCGTGCCGCCGAAGATGCTCCGATTCAGGTCCGGGACAGCTCCTCGCGCGGTTGGATCAGGGGTGTGCTTGTTGGTCCAGCTATCAGCGTTCAGGTTCGTATTCTCCAGGAACCAGAAGGCGTTCCCGTGGAACTTGTTTGTGCCGCTCTTGGTGACCATGACTACCTGGCCGCCGTTCGCATTGCCGTATTCGGCGGTCGCGTTCCCGCTGATGATGTGCAACTCGCCGATTGCGTCCACGTTAGGTGAGAAGTTGATGTAGTTGTCGATCGCGTCGTTGATGTCCACGCCGTCCAGCGTGTAGTTGTTCGTCTGTTCGCGGTTGCCGTTGACGAAAAAGCCAGCGTTATAGGTGGGGCGGCCGACACTGTTTGCATTGGACGGCGCTGTAGCCACCGCACCCGCCGTCAGAGTAGTCAACGACGAAAAATTTCGCGCCTGGAGCGGAAGCTCAGTCGCTACGGCTGCGGTGATCGTCACGCCGGTAGTTGGGTCTTCTGTGTTGAGAATCGGCGCTGTGTCGGTTACCGTAACAGACTGCGTGTCAGCACCAACAGCCATCTTCACGTCTACCCGGGCCTCCTGGTTCACTTCGAGACCGAACTCGCTCGTCGACTGCTTGTTGAAGCCTGAAGCGTCAACGAACACCTTGTACCGGCCAATCTGCAGGAACCGGATTGTGTAGATGCCGTCCTGATTGGTGTGGGTCGGTGTTGAAACGCCGGTCTGCACATTGGTTGCAGTCACCGTGGCATTCGGGATAATCGCCCCGGTCGAATCCACAACCGTCCCGGTGACTGCGCCGGTGATCGTCTGGGCCCGCGCGGCACCGAGCGCCAGGAAGAAGATCCCTATAAAGAGAATCGTGGCCGATCGCAAATAAGCTGTCAGCTTCGTCATACTGCCTCCAATAATGAGTGCTCGTTGGTGTCACGCCATCTATCCAGGTCAACAGCGAGACGGATGTGCGAGTTGAAGTGTGGCCTTTCCGAGGTCTTCTGCGGTAAAGGAGAAGTCATGCGTCCAAAGCCTGCGTTTCCAGTTCATGGATTACGAGTTGATGAGCCGCACCGTAAGCGTCTGATCGTCAAGGATCGTCGCAAAACGGCTGCCCTGACCTGTGTAAGTCAAGGTCGGGGTGAATCGTCCTTCATAAGCCCTTTACCGAAAAGAAGAGAAGGGAATCATTACAAAGCTATGAATCGTTGTTGGTCTGGAAGCTATTCAATCACCATTCTGATCGTTACGCAAGCATGTGAGCGAAAAAAATGCACAAATCACATCTGCTTTCGCATTTGCCCGAACGGACATCTTCATCGCGATACAGATTCCAACTCACCTTGAGTGACCTCGTCGACGTTTTCACCATCCAAGCAGGAATCGTGCCGTCGATCCGCATCAACCGTCAGGGAGGAAAGTTGTCATCGTTATGAAGAGTTCCAATTCTGTTGCCCTCAAGATTGCCACCTCAGCCATAATCACTGCGCTCGTTGTGAAGCGCATGCTCAGGAAACAGAGAATCGCTCCTGGCCAGGTTGTGGTCATCACCGGTGGATCGAGTGGCCTCGGCCTTGCACTCGCTCATCGTTTCGGAAAGGCGGGATGCAAGTTGGTCCTTGCCGCGCGCAGCGCCGAAGACCTCGAGAATGCGCGAAGAGAGTTGCTGCTTTCAGGCTCGGTCGGGAGTGAGGAGGCGGCCATTTCCGTCGTCTGCGACGTAAGCGATAAACATCAGGCTGCGTACCTGATCGACGCGGCGCGCGACGCCTTCGGCCAACTTGACGTCCTCATCAACAGCGCTGGGGTGATCGAGGTGGGGCCCGTCGAGAACCAGACTGTGGAAGTCTACGAACAGGCGATGGCCACGGATTTCTTCGGCGCGTTGTATACCACCTACGCCGCGCTGCCGTACCTCCTTGAGAAAAGCGCCGGGGCGATCGTAAATATCTCCTCCATCGGCGGGAAGGTTGCCGTTCCACATCTGCTTCCTTATGTTGCTGCAAAGTTCGCACTCACCGGCTTCTCTGAAGGATTACATGCCGAACTTCGTCACAAAGGCATTCGCGTGACCACAGTTTGTCCAGGACTTATGCAGACTGGTGGCGAGGAGCATGCTCACTTCACTGGTCAAACAGAAAAGGAAAAGCTTTGGTTCCAGACCTCTGCCGAAACGCCGCTGCTCTCCGCAAACGTGCATTACGCCGCAAATCGCATCTTCAACGCCGTCAATTTTGGTCGGGCTGAGATCACCATCACTCCCCAGGCGTGGCTCGCCGCAAGATTTGCCGGTTGCGCTCCGGAGACGGCGCAAGCGATCGCCGCGCTCGTGAATACCTTTGTGCTTCCAGATCCCGCTCCGCGTCAAGGCGTTCCAGACTTCTCCTGAACCTATCTTGCACGCCAATAGATGGAAACGGCCGCATCGTAAAAATCCGATGCGGCCTTTTATCCAGAATCGGTTCTGTTTCCCTATGCCATGCGACGGTTAGGCGTCTGCTCCAGCGTGTCAGACCATGGGTCGATCACGATCTTGGTAACGCCGTCTTCTTTCTTCTGCCACTTCGCGTACATCTCTGGCACCTGCTGAATCCCCACCACGTGCGAGATCAGGAAGCTCGGATCGATGTCCCCATGCTCTACATGTTCCAGAAGGGGCTTCAGGAACTTATGCATATGCGTTTGACCCATGTTCATGTGAATGCCCTTGCCGAAGGCAGCGCCGAAGTTCACCTTGTCCAGTACACCACCATACACGCCGGGGATGGAAAGCGTGCCGCCCTTGCGAATGGCCTGGATCGCCTGCCGAAGCACAAAAGGCCTATCCGACTCGAGCATCAGCGTCTGCTTTACCTTATCGTAGATGCCGGCCGCAGAGTGAGAGTGCGCCTCAATGCCAACGCAGTCGATGCAGCCATCCGGGCCTACCCCTCCGCTTAGATCGCGCAGCGCTTCTACGATGGACACATCCTTCTCGCTGTAATCGACTGTGACCGCCCCGATCTCTCGTGCCAATGCAAGGCGCTCCGCATACCGATCAATCGCGATCACCTTTCCGGCACCCAGCATGTATGCGCTGGCGATCGCGAACAGTCCTACCGGTCCGCAACCCCACACTGCCACGGTGTCGCCCAGCTTGATGTTTGCGTTCACTGCTCCTTGATATCCCGTGGGGAAGATGTCTGACAGAAAAAGGACCTTATCGTCGGGCAGATCGTTCTCTACCTTGATTGGCCCCACATCGGCAAAGGGGATGCGCGCATACTGTGCCTGGCCGCCCGCGTATCCGCCGTAGATGTGCGAGTAACCGAACAGCGCTGAACCCGAGTAGCCGTACATCGTTTCCGCTATCTGGGCGTTTGGGTTGGTGTTATCGCAAAGGCTCCATAGATCGCCCTTGCAGAAGAGGCAATTTCCGCAGGCAATCGTGAACGGAACCACTACGCGATCGCCACGTTTAAGCTTTTTGACTTCGGGTCCAACCTCTTCAACGATCCCCATAAACTCATGCCCAAGAATGTCGCCCGACTGCATCGACGGAATTAGGCCTGCATAGAGATGAAGGTCGCTGCCGCAGATTGCTGTTCGTGTGATCTTGATAATCGCATCGTGTGGATTAATGATCTTTGGATCATCCACATCATGCACCTCAATTGACTCCTTACCCATCCAGCAAACTGCTTTCATAATTCATCTCCCTAAGTCATTGCGGGTTTCTGCGCATTGAGCTTCATTACTCATTCACGCTCGTACCCGGAGGTGTCGGATTCGTCTCGCCGTAAAACCATTCCTTAATCGATCCACTGAGTCCGCGCGGTCCATGAGGCTGGCCCTTCACCGAGGGGATCTCGCCAGTCTCCGCGAGCTGCTTGAAATGCCGCAAATCTTCAATAACTGTCTGTCGTGGACTCCGCTTGAGGACAGCCGCTGCGGCATTACCAGCCGACCCCCCTGGCACCCGCACTGTCTGCGTAAGCGTCACGAGCGTACCTCGCTCCGAAGGTGTCGGCGCAAACGTCACCGTTCCGCTTTGCTCAACCTCCGGCGTGATAGAGTGCCACGAGAGGAGCGATCCCGGCTCGTCACGCGTAATCTCCGAATCGAACTCCACTCGCTTGCCGTCACTGTCTTCTGGATCTCCCATCACCCAGTGGCTCTTACCGCCTCCCAGATCCGTTACGGAGACTACATGCTCCTGCCATCGTGAAAGATGGGCTACATCGCGCCACAAATTGTACAGCGCCATAGGCTCAGCCTGTATCGTCTGGCAGGTGGTTGCCATGACGTGTCCTTCGCTGTCTTCTGAATCCGGCGCGACATAATGAAAGCCCCGATCCGGAATTGCATTCGCAGCATCTCCGACTTCCAACTCCCGGCTAAGTACCCCTACTTCTGCCATTGCTTTATCCTCCTATTTCTCTACTGGCTTCGCCATTTTCTCGTGCATCGCAGCCTTCACAGCGTCGGGGACGAAATTCGCGACCGCACCCTCTATCTTTGTCTTCAGGCTTGCAGCGTAGACATGTTTGTCGCCCGCCATCAGCGCGTCAAACCCCTGCTTTGCAACATCGTAGGGCTCGCTCTCCTTCTTACCTTCCTGACCCACCTGCGTATCGTCCATCCCCGCACGATGAAAGAAGTCCGTGTCCACTGGCCCAGGTTGCAACGCTGTGACCGTTACACCGGTACCCTCTAGCTCCGCCCGGAGGCTCTTCGCAAAACTAAGATCGAAGGCCTTAGTAGCAGCGTAGACAGCCTCTCGGGGAGCGATCATCTCGCCTGCAATCGACGCGGTGAAGAGAATCTTGCCTTCTCCGCGTGCCTGCATATGCTGCACTGCATGCTTGGCGAGGTGCATTGTTCCTTCTACATTCAGCCGCACCATGTTGATTTCTTCATCAAGCGAGGTCTCCGCGAAGAGGCCGCCCACCCCCACACCTGCGTTGATCGCTATGGCATCCACGGACCGCCCCAGCCCTTCAACTTGGCCCCAAAAGCTGCGTACGCCATCGAACGTAGCGAGGTCCGTCTCGAATGCATGAACGGTGACCCCAATCGCCATGAAGTCGGACGCAGCTTTGTCCAGTCGATCTCCGTTGGAAGCGATGATCAGGTCGTACGCGTTCTCCGCAAACACTTTGGCAAGGTTATAACCGATGCCGCTCGAGGCCCCTGTAACGACTGCTAATTTGTTCATCCCACCCTCCTGCCTGCTCTTGATGCGGGCCGCGCCATTTTGGTCGTCTCGGTAGACATCAGAACGGCGCCTGTCGGCCATTGCAGAAGTGGTCGTCGTTCAGGTGACTCACATATCCACACCCATAGTTCTGTAGCGCTAAATTCCTTCGATGGTTCCCTTTGCGCCAAAGGTACATACAACTAAATTGTTCTATGTTCCTTCCAAGCTCCTACCAGAAGCAATCAACTCTGTAATTTAGGGAACATAATGTGGTCGAAGCAATCGTCCTTTGGAACGAGCCCAATAATCTATCGCATTGGAACTTTAAGTTGGACCCAGACTGGGACCGTTTCGCACAGATGGTGAAAGAAGCGTCAGCCTCTATTCGCGCAATTAGTCCTGACATGACAATAGTTCTTGGGGGTGTATCCTCCTGCGACTCCGATTTTCTTCGACTTATGTCTGCCAAAGGCGTGATCGATTCTGTTGACGTTGTTGGAGTGCACGGCTTTCCGCTGGATTGGAACCACTGGCAGATTGATGAATGGCCGTTACGCATAGATGAGGCGGCAGGTGTTGCCGGCAAACCGGTGTGGGTTCTTGAAGTAGGAGTTTCATCCTTCGGAGCGGAAGAGGTGCAGGCATTTGGTTTAGAGCGCACCTGCAAGTTACTGGAGGGTAAGACCGATCGCATCCACTGGTATAGCCTCTTCGACCTTCCAGCCTCCTGGCCCGCTGAGACGCGCCATAAGGAAGCAGAGGGTTCTTCTTACTATCGCCACTATTATCTTGGCTTGTTCCGCGCAGATGGAACTCCGAAGCGCTCGCTCCCTTCATTTCCCCGCGACGGCTCGGTAGGCTTCTGTCAGTGGTTCCATTTCGAAGATCCGAGACTCGACGACGCCGTGAAGTGGATGAAGGAGCTTGGAGTTCGCTACCTTCGTACGGGTCTCAGTTGGGCTGATTCGTTTCGTCCCGACGCAGTTGTATGGTTTGACCGCATGATGGAGGCTTTAGAACCCTTCCAGGTATCACTGACGATTTGCTTCACGCCTGAGCACCTTGGTATCGAGCCGCATCACGCAAGCCCTCCAAAAGACACGCGACAGTTCGCGGAGTTTGCAGCATGGGCGGTCGAACGCTACGCGTCAGCGCAGGTCGCCGTAGCCGGTCGGTTGTAAGCGTTACCAATTCAGTCTAAAGAGAGTGAGTCTACGCGATGAGTAAACGAGTTCTGATTACTGGAGGTGCCGGCTTCGTCGGTTCGCATCTGGCAGACGGTCTTCTGCAGGCAGGCTATCAGGTCCGCATTCTGGACGACCTCACGCCGCAGGTGCACCCGCTGGGCCGCCCCACTTACCTCTCTGCCGATGTGGAGTTGATCACAGGAGATGTGCGCGACCCGAACCTCCTTCGAGAGGCCTTGAGTGGCATGGACGTCGTATACCATTTCGCTGCAACAGTAGGTGTCGGGCAGTCTATGTACGAGATCGCACGCTATATGAGTGTCAACACGCAGGGGACCGCAGAGCTGCTTCAGGCGATCCTGGACTCTAAAGCCTCAGTGGAGAAACTCGTTGTCGCCTCTTCCATGTCTATCTATGGCGAAGGCAGGTATGTATGCTCTGCATGCGGCCAGCCTGCCGCTCCGCCGGTTCGCTCTACCAGCCAACTAAGATCAGGTAAATGGGATATTCCGTGCAGTTCCTGTGGAGGATGTCTGCTCCCTGCAGCGACCGATGAATCCAAGCCCTCGGAGATCAACTCCATGTATGCGCTCTCCAAGAGAGACCAGGAAGAGCTCTGCCTTATCTACGGACGAACCTACGGCTTGCCTGTTACAGCCCTTCGCTTTTTCAACATTTATGGCTCTCGTCAGGCGTTATCAAATCCATACACCGGAGTTGCCGCTATCTTTGCTTCGCGTCTCATTAACAATCTTCCCCCTCTGGTCTTCGAGGATGGCGAGCAGATGCGCGATTTCGTCAGCGTCCATGACATTGTTCAAGCAAACATTCTGGCAATGAATTGCCCTGCGTCGGACGGCGAGGTAATTAACATCGGGTGCGGTAAGCCGATTGCGATCCGTGAAGTCGCAAAAATTCTTGCTGCCTCGCTCGGCAAGGACCTGGCGCCAGTGATCACACAGAAATACCGCGCCGGGGACATACGACATTGCTACTCCGACATCAGTAAGGCCCGCACCCTGTTGGGTTATAAGCCGAAGGTTAGCTATGAGGAAGGTTTTCGGGAACTGGCAAAGTGGCTTGGTAGCCAAAGAGCGGAAGACAAGGCCGATGCGATGCTCCAGGAGCTGAGTGCATACGGACTTACGGCTTGATATCTCCGTGGCAAGCAACGCACCAACGTCACTCTTGATGCAGTAGGGGAAGGGAATTGGACATGGGAATCGGAACAGGACGTATAGCCCTCGTCACTGGAGGAGCTGGATTCATCGGCTCAAACCTGACCGAGCGGCTACTCAGTGAACCAGACTTGCAGGTACGCATCCTCGATAACTGCTCGAGGCGCGGAGTGAAACATAATGTCGACGCGCTTCGGTCCCTTCCAGGCAGCAGGAGACTGCAGATTATAGAGGGCGACGTCAGAGATGAGATAGCCGTGCGGAGGGCCGCAAAGGACGTGACAGAGATCTATCATCTCGCTGCACAGGTAGCCGTCACAACTTCTGTAAGCGATCCTCTATCTGATTTTCATACCAACGCGCTCGGCACGCTCAACGTGCTTGAAGCGGCACGTCTCTCCGGATCGATGACGTTTTTTCTCTTTACCTCGACGAATAAAGTATATGGCTCGTTGTACGATGTTCCTGTTGAACCCGCAGATACGCGCTACCAACCCATCGATAAGACCTTCCGCGGCGTATGTGAGACAGCCCGCCTCGATTTCCATTCACCCTACGGCTGTTCAAAAGGGGCAGCAGATCAGTATGTTCGAGACTACGCGCGAATCTACGGGCTTCCTACGGTGGTCTTCCGCATGTCGTGCATTGCCGGCCCGCGGCAGTTCGGAAACGAAGATCAGGGCTGGGTCGCACACTTCCTGTACTCCATCCTTTCCGGCCAGCCCGTCACAATTTATGGCGATGGTCTTCAGGTTCGCGATGTACTGCATGTTCATGACCTTGTAGACGCCATGCTTGCAGCGCGGTCGGCCGCTGCGGCTACCTGCGGCCATATCTACAACGTAGGGGGCGGAATTGCCCGCACATCTTCAGTCATCGAGATGCTTCAAAGGATCGAGCGGACAACAGGTAAGGCACCCCTGATCGAACGGAGTAAGGTTCGTCCCGGAGACCAGCCACTCTACATCTCCGACACTGTGCAGTTGCAGACCCACACAAGCTGGCAGGCGCAGCGATCGATCGATCAAATCCTAGCCGATCTGATGTCTTTCTGGGAAGGTAATCGTGACGCCATCGTGAGCTCCCAAGCCCCTGCCATGCAGATGGATGAGCTTGTCGCTGAGGAGGTGGCATGAGGTACGCTTTAGTTAATCCCCAGTGGAGTTTCGCAGGGTCTACCTACTTCGGATGCGCAGAACCTCACTTTCCCTTAGAACTTCTCTCTGCGCGCGAATTCTTACGCAAGGAAGGCCATGAAGTCCTCTTAATCGATGCATTCATGGAGACTCTTACGGCCATGCAGGTGCGTGATCGCCTTGAAGCTTTCAACGAAGACTTTCTCGTTCTTCCCACCGCGCCCTCCTATCTTTTCTGGCGCTGCCCGCAACCGGAATTGCGTATACCCGCCCTCTGGGCTGCAGAACTTAGAAGGACTTCAAAGATTGTTGCCATCGGACCGCACGGCTCCGTCACTCCACGATCGACACTTGAGAAAATAGGTGCCGATATTGTCCTCCGCGGGGAACCCGATCAGACACTTTCGCAATTAGCCACGATGCCCTGGGAGATGATCGCAGGCTGCTGCTGGCGAGGCTCCGATAAACTCTTCCGCACCTCTCACACTCTCGGCGTCACCGACATGCATTCTGTTCCCACGCTCGACTACTCCGACTATCCTGTGGAACGCCACCAGCACTTGCACCATATCTTCCCCGGTAATGGCGCTGACCATCTGAGACTTGGCGCGGAAATCGAATTTGCCCGCGGTTGCCCTTACGCTTGCACCTTTTGCAATAAAACTCTCTTCCGGAATAAATACCGCGAACGGGATGTGGATTCGGTTCTCGCGGAGATAGATCAACTGATTGCGCGTGGCGTCGATTATATTTATTTTATCGATGAGATCTTCGGCGTCGGCAAGCAGGTCCACATCTTGCTGGAGGAGATTGCCAAACGTAATGTCTCAATCGGCTTTCAGTCAAGGATCGATCTCTGGAATGAAGAGTCGTTAGAGCTTCTTGGACGAGCGCACTGTGTCTCTTTCGAGTGCGGAGTCGAATCAATTACAGATGCTGGGCGGGATGAACTCAATAAGAATTGCCGTCTCACTACGGACCGCATCACAGACCTACTCATCTATGCTCGCCGCTTCATTCCCTGGATGCAGGCCAACCTGATTAAGACCGCTAAGGACGACCCAGCCCTTGTAACAGCGTGGCAGCAGCGACTCAAAGCGAACGGCGTCTGGGTCAGTGAGCCAGTGCCGATGTTCCCGTTTCCAGGCAGCCCACTCTACGTCGAGACGTTCGGAACCCAGCCGGACGAGGAGGCGTGGGAGCGTGCACACTCCTTCTATCTTCAGATGTTCGCAGACAAGGGCTACAGCGACGTTCAGGAACAACATCCTGAAACCCTTGCGGAGCTTGAATGCGCATTCTGATGACGACAGATACGATCGGCGGGGTCTGGCGTTTTACTCAGGAACTTGCATCGGGCTTACTTGAAAAAGATTGTGATGTTGCTCTGGTGACCCTGGGTAAGCTGCCTTCTCCTGCCCAGCAGTCTTGGGTTGAGAAGATGGAGAAGCGGTGGGGCTGTCACTTCGCTCTCACGCCAACAGAGTTCGCGCTGGAGTGGATGCAAAATAATGAGGATGCTCATGAAGGGGCTGAACTTCTCCTACTAGAAGTACTAAGTGAGTTCAACGCCGATATCGTTCATGCCAACCAATTCTGTTTCGGTGCACTTGGTACTCCTCTCCCAGCAGTAATAACTGTACACAGTGATGTGCTGAGCTGGGCGGCATCGTGCCGTTTGACTCCACTTCAGCAGTCCCCTTGGCTTGATCGTTACCGTGAACTGGTAACAAACGGTCTTGCAGGCGTGACTACAGTCGTAGCACCCACGCAGTGGATGCTGGATGCGGTTTCACATAACTTTCGCATCCCTTTGCAGCGGCATGTTATTCCGAATGGCCGGTCCATCCCGCAAGGACCATCCCGCGGCCGAAACCTTCAGGCCGTAACTGCAGGGCGAGTTTGGGACGAAGCAAAGAATGTGGCTATGCTTGCGAACGTTGCGTCAGACATTCCCATCTTTGCAGCGGGCGATTGCCTTGGTCCGTCGGGGGAAGTACTGGAACTTTCGCAAGTACAAATGCTCGGCTTGCTAAGTGAAGAGGAGTTGCTTCTGCTTTTTCGTGAGAGCGCGATATATATCTGCACGTCGAAGTACGAGCCCTTTGGGTTGGCTCCTCTTGAGGCTGCGCTCTGCGGCTGCGCTCTTCTTCTGAATGACATTCCTTCACTTCGGGAAATCTGGCAGGAGGCCGCGATGTACTTCTCCGATGCTGCCTCTCTAACAGCTTTGCTTCATCAGCTGACCCACGACTCCGGGCTCCTTGCCCTAAAGCAAGAACAGTCACAACAACGAGCGCGTAAGTTCTCTCGCGAGAAGATGACGGAGGCTTACCTCTCTTTATTTGAGCAGGTGATTGCGGCACAATCCGATAAGGAGATGGCGGATGTCGCATAAGTTCAACATCGCTTACTTTGCGCACTCCATTCGATCAGATTGGAATAACGGCAACGCTCATTTTCTGCGTGGGCTTCTTAGCAGTCTCGTAGAGTTAGGTCACACCGTCACGATTCATGAGCCTGCGAACGGCTGGTCGATCACAAATCTTGAGCTCGAGAGTCAGGGCGCCTCAGCACTGGCAATGTTTTCTGCCAGTTATCCAAGCCTCTCGGTCGCACCCTATGATGCTTCAGACATCGCCGGCAGTGAACTCTGGAGGGAACGTCTGGGGCAGGCCGACTTCGTCATCGTGCATGAATGGAATCCACCAGAGCTTGCGCAAAGACTTTTGGCTCTTCGTGGTGAGATGGACTTTCGTCTCGTCTTCCATGACACACATCATCGTGTGTCGTCCTCACCAGAGCAGATCCGCCTCTTTAGCGTCGACCGCTTCGACGGGGTACTCGCATTTGGCGAATCCCTGCGCGATCTCTACAACGAAACGTTCAGTATCAGTCGTGTTTGGACCTTGCACGAAGCTGCAGATACAACCCTCTTCAGACCGCACCCACACACATCTAAGACCGACGACGTGATCTGGATTGGCAACTGGGGTGATGACGAGCGCTCAACGGAGATCACGCAATTTTTGCTTGATCCTGCACTGGCGATGCTCGATCATCGCTTTTCTATCTACGGGGTGCGTTATCCAGAACAGGGACTTTCGGCACTTGCTAAAGCAGGGGTGCACTATTGTGGTTATCTTCCTAATCTCTCTGCCCCGTTGACCTACGCTGCCGCCCGCCTAACGGTACACATACCTCGCCAGCAATATGTGGCAGCGATGTCGGGAATCCCCACTATCAGAGTCTTCGAGGCGCTTGCCTGCGGCATCCCGCTTATATCTGCTCCCTGGCAGGATTCCGAAGAGTTGTTTCGCAAAGGGGACTTCCTCATGGTACGCAATGGAAACGAAATGCGGCGCGCAGTGGAATTTCTGCTTGGCGATCGAGGCGCAGCGGAGGCCCAGGCCCTTCGCGGACTCGAAACCATCCTTGCTCATCACACCTGTCGTCACCGCGCCCAGCAACTTATCACTATCTTTGAGGAATCCCTTTCATGAAGATCTTTGCTTTTGGAGCAAGCATACTTACCTCTTATTGGAATGGTGCAGCAACCTACTATCGAGGTTGCTACAAATACCTGGCTCGCCATGGCCATGAAGTTACTTTTGCTTCGCCTGACGCTTTCGATCGCCGGCACCACCATGATGCTGGCGACTTCTCCTACGTGGACGCTCTGTACTATCCGCCTACAAGCGCGGGCGTTGACACGATGCTCGCCCTCGCCGCGGAGGCTGATGTAGTCATTAAGCATAGCGGCCTGGGCGTCGATGATGCTTTGCTTGAGCGCAGAGTTCTGGAGCTTCAGTCCGAACGCATAGTTATTTTCTGGGATGTAGATGCGCCCGCCACGCTAGGTCGAATGTCGCTGGACCCAAACGATCCTTTCCACGTTGACGTCCCGGGCTACGATGCCATTATCTCGTACGGTGGCGGACCTCGAGCGCGGCAGGGATACCTAGATGCCGGGGCTCGTGCCTACTACAGCATCTATAACGGCCTTGATCCGGACACCCACCATCCCGTTCCAGCCGATGCGGATCTTACGTGTGATGTCGCTTTCCTGGGCAACAGGCTACCGGACCGTGAAGCTCGAGTTGAAGAGTTATTTCTTCACGCCGCTGAGCTTGCACCGGATCAACAATTCCTTCTCGGCGGCGAAGGCTGGGGCGATAAGTCGCTGCCGCCGAACGTGCGGTGGATCGGTCACGTATCTGTAAACGATCACAATCGTTTGAACTGCTCCGCCGGCATGGTGATGAACATCAACCGTGCTTCGATGGCGGACTTCGGCTTCTCCCCTCCAACCCGCGTGTTTGAAGTTGCGGGAGCAGGAACCTGCATGTTATGCGACGACTGGCCAGGCATTAATGACTGCTTCGAGCCGGGTAGAGAGATTCTGATTGTCCGCAACGCCGAAGAGGTAGTCGCCGCACTTCACCAGCATGACGCGCAGGCACGGCGCTCCATTGGCGACGCCTTTCTCAATCGCGCTCTGCGCGACCACACGTACGAACAGCGAGCGCGGCAAGCAGCGCGCGCCTTCCAGGAGTGTCTGCAGCGTCGGAACGAGAGATCGCCAGAACAGTTTGCCGAACCTGTCATGGAGACTGCATGAAGATCGTGATCTTCGGTTTGACGATTACCTCTGCGTGGGGTAACGGCCATGCGACCACATTCAGGTCTCTGGTGAAAGCGTTAGCTGCACGGGGTCATCGCGTCGTCTTTATTGAGAAGGATGTTGCGTGGTATCGAGAGAACCGCGATCTTCCTAGTCCCGCATTTTGCAAACTGGAGTTATATGAGGAGTGGCAATCGCGCTCACGTTATCTTGTAGACATCTGCCGCGACGCCGATGCCGTGGTCGTTGGCTCTTACTTCCCCGATGCGATACTCGCCAGTGAAGCAATCCTGGAAGCCGGTTTCGGTCCACTCTTGTTCTACGACATTGACACGCCAATCACAATGGCGGGGCTACGATCAATTGGAAGCACGGAGTATCTGGATTGCAGTCTAGTTCCACTGTACGATGCATATCTCAGCTTCACCGGCGGGCCTGCTCTGGTTCAACTTGAGGCGCGCTTCGGTGCCAAACGTACGTTTCCGCTTTACTGTTCGGTCGACCCCGACATGTATCAGCCCTCGCCGGTACGGGAAGAGTACCGCTGTCATCTCAGCTATCTCGGCACCTATGCTGCAGATAGGCAACCGAAGCTTATGCGTCTCCTTAACGGGCCATCACAGTTACTCCCCGAAGGCCGCTTTATCGTTGCCGGCCCGCTTTACCCTCAAGAGACTGCGTGGAGTTTCGGTGTAAAGAGAATGACTCACGTTGCACCGTCAGAACATGCGGCATTTTATTCCTCAGCCAAATTCACCCTTAATCTGACACGAGCCGATATGGTGTCGGCCGGGTATTCTCCCTCTGTGCGTCTCTTCGAAGCGTCCGCCTGCGGAGCGGCGATCCTTTCCGATGATTGGGAGGGAATCGACGAGTTCTTTACACCTGGTGAGCAAATCCTTCTTCCGCGCGACGAGCATGATGTAGTCGATATCATCTTGAACCTTTCAGATGCGGAGCGCACAAGTATCGGCCGACGTGCGCGTGAGCGGACACTTGCACATCACACTTCCATGCACCGGGCCTTGCAATTCGAAGAGATCATCGCAAGCGTAGGTAGCAGCGCTATGGATCCCTCGAAAGCTCCGCAAACGATGCCAGACAAAGGTCGGGCTCACACTGCAGCAACTGTTCCCGGGAGTACACCCCTGTAGCCACTGCAATCACAGGAAGCGCATTCACATGAGCAGCATTAATATCTGATGGGGTATCTCCTACAACGCAGATGCGAGCGCCAGGTTGCGCTACACCTTCTAACTGCTCGATTGCTCCTCGGAAGACGTCCTTGCGGAACTCAAAGGAGTCGCTCCATCCACCTATTTCAAAGTAGTCGAGCAAACCTGCATTCCGTAGCTTCTCCTGGCCGATCTCTCTCAAATTTCCTGTTGCGATCCCAAGAACAGCCCCGCGGCTTCTCAGATGCCCGAGCACTTCGGTTACAAACGGAAGAACAGATATGCTTAGTTCGCTTTTGTGAGCTTCAACGAAGTTGCACATCGCCGCGCGAATTTCTGGTAGGCGGGGCCTCCACTCTTCATCGTCGATATTTGCTAATTTGAGTGCATCTCGAAGAATTCCTACATCCGTGTTCCCGTGCGCTATCACTCCTTCAAGAGTGAGCGGACGCCCTGATATGGTCTGCAATGCGTCGCAGAATGCGAAGTAATGCACTGCATCGCTGCAGTGGAGCAGAGTTCCATCGATGTCAAAGAGGTAAGCGTCAAAGGTGTCCCAGGGCTGTTGCCCAACCAGGAAAGAATTTGTCTTCACGCGACCAACTGCCGTCGCAGAGAATCCCGCTTGCTTTCGAGAGCTCTGCCTATCTTTTCGATAACGCTGCTCCAGTCTCCGGCTTCCGATTGCCGAAATAGACGCAACGATGGATACCATGGACTGTCTTCTCGTCCATGCATCCAGCGCCAGTCAGCCTCATGCTGCAACATCACCCAGGCTGGTACTCCCATCGCGCCGGCCAAGTGTGCCGCCAGGGTATCGACGGTAATCACCAGGTCGAGGCGGGAAATACTTCTCGCTAAGCCGACGAGACTAGCTTGGCAACTCTCATCGTGCCTTAAATCGTCGCACTCCGAAAGCGCTGAAGGCTGCAGGTTCCAAAAGTCACAATTACTTATTTCGAACAACGGACCCAGTAGAGGCCAAGGGACTGAGCGCGCCTTATTCCATTCACCTGCCGTCCATACAAGGCCGACCTGTAGAGGACCGCTGTCCTCTATGTGTCTCTTTCGCGCCTGCTCCGGTATGTTCACATACCTTTCGGCTAATGGTAAGTCACTTACCGCCGTGCGAAAGATATAAGGCAGTTCCATGACTTCGATCTGCTCATCCCAGAGCGGCCCCGTTATGGGAGCCTCTTCTCCCCACGTAATCACTTCGTCAACTCCTTGGAAATACTTAGCGAGCTCAACCAGTGGTGGAGCCACCTCGATGATGACTCTCGATGCTGATTCGCGCAGCTTGGGAATGTAACGAAGAAACTGTACGGCGTCGCCGAAGCCGTGCAGGCACCGAACCATGATCCGCTTGTCTAGTAGCGAATGACCATCCCAGAGACGGTGCGGATCGCGCGAATTTCGTTGACGCATAGCGTCATTCTCAAGCCAAGCCTTCTCGAAATCTCCGCGTAACATGTGCGCCATCCATCGACCGCCGCTGCACCTGTCTCTATCGCTGTCAGCACGCTCCGCGTGCTCAAAAGCTTTTAGAGCCACATCCAGCCTGCGCGCCCGGAGTTCCTGCTCGGCCTCATGGATCAGTAACTCGGCCTCGGTCATCTCTCGTTACTCCGCACGGGATAGACGCAGTGCGGGCCATCCGGTGGGACTGCTACCTCATCGCGACGGCAGATATAAACCTCTCCTTCCGGCCGCGCCTCTATTCTAAATCCCGCTGAGCGCAACATGGCCTCAGTACAAGCCCGGTTTGGAATCCACCAGTTGGTCTCATCATTGGAATACCGCTGCTCAACGAAGTGCAGCTTCGGAAACCCCGGCTCGTCGAACGGAGCGGGCGCATTGAAATCATAGTCGGGTTGGACAGGCACTACCTCGCTACTTCCGCGCTGCAAACTCTGAAACAGCATCATGTCCTTGGCCACATGCTCGTGGATAAGATCAAGTGCCAGCAACGGGTGACGCAGATGGTATAGCACGCCCATAAAGATTACGAGATCGAATCTTTCACGTAGGCTTGCTATGTCCCAGACGGGCATCCGCAGAAACTCGACTCCAATCCCGGACACCTCCGCGGCGAAGCGTGCCTGCTTCAGGTAGCGTTCGTCCGTATCAATTCCCAGCACACGGTCCGCTCCCCGCTTCTTCATCTCCAGCGAGTAGAAGCCCCCGTTGCACCCGATGTCGAGGACCGTCTTTCCATGTAGGTTGTGTGGTACCGCGTCACGAAAGCACGCAAACTTCACTTCAGGGTAATCACCCAGAAAATGGTCCGGTGCCGTCCGGACTCCTGCCAGGCTCATGTTATGAAACCACGGGCCGAGTTCAACAATGCGCCGCTCAACAGCTGATCTCTCGTAACCTGCGACACCCTCATCCTTTACGCGCTCTGCTTCAGTCGCGCTTACTGTTCCCATTGCTACCAGCCTTTCCCAGCCCATCCACGTTGAAGTAACTACCATCGGAGTTATCGAGCAGCCTGATCGCTGAACGATATCCGTTCAACGTTCCTACGTCGACATACTGATCACCTGCGCGAATGCCGACAGCATGCCCTCCTTGCGCGATCCATGCGTTGACCAGTGTGCCGAAGTACTCGTCGCGCCGCTCCGGTCGCAACCAAAGGCGATGCAGCGCATGAAAGATGCTCCCGGGCATCTTTATTGCACCCCATATCCACTTGGATGCAACTCCAGCTCGCTTCACAGCGATCTCGGTGACGTAACCTGCCGAGTCGGTCACCACCGCATCAAAAAGCTCTGGATGATCTACGGGGAACAGAAGAAACGACAGAACATCGGCGGGCAGCATACATAGAGCATTTGCAGGCGTCCAGATTGTGTCTGGAAGGCCGATGAGCACCGGTTCAGTCTGCGGGATCAGCACAGCTGCCCGAAAGATCGCATCGCATAGACCCGCTGGGCTTGGCTGTACGACATAAGCAATCTCGGCGCCCCAGGCTGTGGCACCAAAGTACTCCATTATGTCTGATTTACCGGGCGAAATCACAAAACAAAGCTTTTCCGCTCCGCCCGCAATCATTCGTTCAACCAGGTATTCACTCACCGCGCGCGGCCGCTCTTCGCCACCGTGAATGCGGCTGCCTACCGGAAGAAGCTCTTTGGAAAACGCCAACGGTTGAATGCGACTACCTATGCCCGCAGCTGGAACAATGCCCCACATCGCCAGTCCTTTCTATGCGTGCAATGGCGACGGCACTTTGTGTGCAAGCGCCGCATCGCAAATGTTTTCCAGTTCAATGACTCTTCGCGCCGCCGTGTGGCACGAAAGTACACGTTCCATCGCTGACGAAGCCACGTCTCTTAGCTCGTGGTCGCTCAGTGACAACATGCTTTGAACTTCGTCAGAGTCATTTACCGGCAGTATCTCCTCACCAGTCACAAAGAAGTCATCCAACCCCTCCCACACATCTGTCAGTATCGGTACGCCACATGCTGCAGCCTCAAACAGTCTGCCTGAGGGACAGTATCCATAGCGAGCCATGGCCTGCCGTGTCACATTCAGCGTTGCCCGCGCAGAGCAAAAGAAACTGGAATGTAGCGACGGCGCTAGATGGCGCACAAAGAAGATATTTGGGGTCCATGGGAAATCCATCGGGTACTGAGCGCCACCAATCGCGAAGCGGAGCGCTGGGCTGCTCCGCGCCGGCTGCACGAATAGCCTGTCAAGCGCGTGCTGCCGATCTTGCGCAAAGGTTCCGAGATAGCATAGCTCAGACCTGAACTCCTTCAGCGGGGCCGACGGACGATGCACCTCTGGATCTACCCAGCCATAGACTGCCGCCACGGCCTTAGCCCCAAGTTCACTCTGCAAGGCGGAGAGCGCCCTTCCGCCGGTATAGCTCAGCACCAGGTCGAACCCAGCCAAACCATCGCTTGGAAGGTAGGGGACCGTCGCACCTGCTCGGAGTGCATCCAGCGTGACGGGCGTGTCGAGATCGTAGAACGCCTTGATCATTGCCGGGGACTCAAGCATCAACTGAGAGGCTGCTACCCCGTCCGCACAATAGCTTGTAGCAAGAGCGACATCTGCTCGACGCAGTTCGTGCTTGACTTCAGCCACAATATCCACAAAGTTAGCGTAGATCCTCAGAACTGCGCCTTCCGGCGTCTCCCACCCATCGCGGGTATCCGCGTAATACGGTACGTCTTTTTCATAGAAGCGAACGGTGTGCCCTCTTTGCACCAGTGCTTTCACCAGCCCTCGCCAAAGCGTGGCATGTCCGTTGCCCCACGACGACGACATGCTTAGACCGAAGATGACGAAATGCATTCGAATTCCAATCGGCAAGTGCTCGATCAATGTAGTTCAGGCAGTGCGGACGGAGACTTGTCGCCTTCGCTTCAAATTCAAAAGAGTTGACCCGCCAACAGAACAGGGCATTGACCAAAGAGGGTGAATCCGCATTGCAGGTCAGATGCAGAAAGCTTCAGGAACTATATAGAAGATGCTTTGATTGGCTGGAGACGACGGACCTGAGACTGCGTAACGCAACCGACATACGTGGCGTAAAGCGGAAACAGTCTCAGCATCGCACTATTCTTCAGCCGGAGTGTTGCAGCAAATTTCCTGAGCAACTCACCCATTCAGGCGAACGTCTACCTTGATCATGATCGGGTGTCACAGGTCGACGAAAGTGCGCTGTCGACGCTGCACCACTCAACCAGGCGGGACGACCGATTTGCCTTTCCGGCATGCCTTGCCCAGGAGCACAACATGGCATCAGTCCTACGCGCTTTCTTCGGATACTTCTTCCTTATCTTGTTGGTGCGCATCGTCGGTCGCCGACCGGGAAAACAACTTACTCCCTTTGAATTCGTGCTTATCTTCTTCATTGGCGGCCTGGCATTAACGGCCATGGTGGGCGATGACGCCTCGTTCACGAATGCAATCTGCCAAATCATTGCAGTAGCGCTTGCCCATTACACGGTCGTGTGGCTTCGTAACCAGTCTGATCAGATTGCGCGTCTCTTCGACGGCACACCGCTCATTCTCTTGGAAGATGGCAAGTGGCGGTCCAATACGCTCTCAAACATGGGCATCCAGGATGATGACGTGATGGCCTCCGCGAGGGATAACGGCATAAAGAATCTGGAGGAGATCGGACAAGCAGTACTTGAACGTAACGGTGAAATCAGCGTAGCAAAGCAAAAGGACTAAGGCTCGTCAGGAGACGGTTGTGGCTCAGGTTAGCTTTTCAGATTCTGTAAAAGATTCCGTTGCGAAGGTTAACAACGAGGTTGCTGTTGGAGAGGACCTTGCCTTCCAGGAACGTTGGTGGCGTTTCGAACATGCGGTGTGGATCCTCTTCGGCATCCTTATTTTGCTCGACCTCGCGGGACTCTTCGGTAGAGGCCCGCTCTCCAGGGCGAAAAAGGCCAGCTCGGATGGAACAATCAATGTTCAATACGAGAGGATTGCAAGGACAGGAACGCCGGCCATCATGCGCGTCACATTCAGCCAGCAGGCAATCAGAGACGGAAAGATTCGGCTCTTTGCAAGCAACAGCATAGTCGAAGAGTTGGGAAATCAGCGAGTTGTCCCAGCGCCCGAATCTACCGCTGTGGGCGACGGCGGTCTTACCTATACATTCCCCGCATCTACACAACCAGCAGTGATTCAATTTGCGTTGCAGCCATCCGGGCCGGGTAAGTACTCCTTCAAACTGCAGGTCATCGACGCGAGTCCCGTACAGGCAGACGTATTCGTAGTTCCTTAGAGATCTCATGGCTACTATCATTCATGCTATTTTCGGCTACTGCTTCCTGCTCCTTACCGTCCGCGTGCTTAGTCGCCGTCCCGGTGGGCAGATGACGCTGTTTGAGTTTGTCATCGTCTTTCTGGTCGGTGGCGTCATTATCCTGGCGACCGTGGGGAACGATCGCTCAATCACGAATTGCGGGACAGCGATCCTTACTGTAGGCCTCATGCACCGCCTGGTCGCGTGGCTCAAATCGCGGTCTCCTCGAGTAGGTGCCGTGGTAGATGGCACGCCCCTCGTCCTGCTCAAAGATGGCGAGTGGCAGACGAGAGTTATGAAGGGAATGCGAATTAGTCCTGAGGATGTTATGGCCGCCGGACGAACCAAAGGCGTGACCTCAATCTTTCAGATCAAATACGCAATCCTCGAGCGGAACGGCGCGATCAGTATCATTCAGGCTGATTAAAGCAGCCACGGTAGTCGCTCACAGATTGTTCTCGTCTAAACGGTCTGGTCTCCATCTCTGAGCCTCGTCCGGCTGGATTAGGCAAGCAGACGTACACATAATTTTGGAAGGCCATGCCGAATCTCTACTTTCTAGTGAGATTCGCAGGCACACGAGCTATGAGTTCATCTAACTTGGAAAGCAGCACCTTCAAAATTGGCGATTCATTACCCTTCCTGTAACCGAGGCAAAGATCAATAGTCGGCACTTCACCTTTCAGTGGCTTGCAGATAATTGAACCCGAAATCAGGTTCTTGGCATAAGCGGGGAGAAGCGCGACACAACCTGTCGTCGTCATCAGGGACATGGCGCCTGCAAGATTATCCACCTCATAGTTCGGCTTGATCTGCATGCCGCATCTCTTCAAATATGCATCGATTGCTGTTCGCAATGCCGGTGCCGCTCCCGTACCACTGAGCGCGTTTCCCGAGATGCTTAGAAACCGTTCTCCAAGAATCTGCTGTGGGTTGATTCGCTTCAAAGCTGCGAGCCGGTGATCGCCCCGCATGAACAGTTCTAAGGGCTCCCGGGTTAGCAATCGAAGCTCCAGGTCGGAAGACGCCTTTTCCCTTCGAAGGAAGGCCGCATCGATCAGTCCGCGCGAAAGCGCCAGGGCGAGCTGAGGAGACGCTTGACTCGAAACCACTACATGCGCCCCCGGCAGTTCGTCACGCAAAAGTTCAAGCGCTTCAGGCAGCCATGTTGATTCGAGGCCGATCATGAATCCCAGTACAAAGTATGGCTTGGCTGGATCAGCCAGGCGGCGAGCTGCTTCTACCCCCACATCCACCTGTGAAAGTACCACCTTGGCGTGGTCGAGAAAGACACGGCCTGCAGCTGTCAGGGTGATTCCGCGTGACGAGCGTGTAAGCAGGATAGCGCCGATCTCCTCTTCGAGATCGCGGATCTGCCTGCTGAGCGAAGGTTGGGTTGTGTGTAGTCGCTGGTGGGCTGCAACTTTCAGGCTGCCCGCCTCAGCGACGGCTACGAAATAGCGAAGATGCCGAAGCTCCATTCCCCCTCCTATGCTCGAAAGGCATATCGGCAAGCTTACAAAGTATTGGCCTGATCGCGCTACTTCTAGTCCAATTGCCTCATCAAGTGCGCGGCAGTCAAGCAAATCAGCTCGAAGAGCACTCAGCCGGGCTGCGGTCGAGAGGGCGAGCCGCCGCTCGCTGTAACTAGGTCTGTTCGCATCGAAAACAAAAAAACAAGTCGCAAAAAGGAGAGAGTCATGTCGAAGAAACTTGCAGGAAAGTTTGCGCTGGTTACCGGAGCATCTCGCGGCATTGGAGCTGCTATCGCAAAGCACCTGGCCTCGGAAGGAGCGGGCGTCGCCATCACGTACGCTAAGGACGTGAAGTCGGCTACAGCAGTGGTCAAGGCGATCGAGGACGCTGGCGGAAAGGCAATCGCGATCCAGGCTGATTCGGTTGACGTCGAAGCGATCAAAGGCGCCGTTGCAAGATCCGTTGAGGCCTTCGGATCATTGGACATTCTGGTGAACAACGCCGGAACGGCCATTCCCAAGCCGTTCGAAGAAGCGACAACCGAGGAGCTGGACCACGTGCTTAACCTCAACGTTCGCGCGGTCTTCATCACAACGCAGGCGGCGTTGAAGCACCTCAACAGGAATGGGCGCATTATCATGATTGGCTCATGTGTCGGCGAGCGCAACTATACGCCCGGGCTCGCTGCCTACGCGGCCACCAAGGGAGCGGTCAAAATGTTCACGCAGGGACTTGCCCGGGAAGTTGGCGATCGCGGCATCACGGTCAACAACGTCCAGCCAGGCCCTATTGACACCGATCTCAATCCCGCATCTGGCGATTGGGCAACTCCTCAGGTAGCGAACACGGCGCTCAAGCGTTACGGAACTGTGGACGAAGTCGCCGCTCTCGTGGCGTTCGTAGCAAGCCCGGAGGCCGCATACATCACCGGGGCGAATCTCACGGTAGATGGCGGAACCAACGCCTGAGTCGATGGCGCGCGCTCGCCTGCATCAGAGTGCCGCGCAGATAGTTGCTGACAGAGATTAACCGCGAAGCGGATGCCATATGAAAGGGGCTTGGACGAGGCGGTGCCGAATGATTCTTCTTTGAGCCGCAGACACCCGTAGGTGTTCACCGATCCTACAAGTACACGTGGCACTTGCCGGAGGGCGCAACGGAGGCTTTGGCTCCGGCAAGGTGTCGGGTTACTCCATGGTGCTTGTCAGATACTGGGACCAATACGGAATACACAACACTTCCTGTTGTGGCCTTTTCAACTGGCAGGACAGCGTCCCCAGTACAATCGCGTGCGTTCACCATGACGACACGCGATAACAATTACCTGATGTCGTGGTCATGTTTGCGAATATGACAGGATTCCGATACGGGAAGCAGGGAATCAGCAGGCACAGACGCGTTTCTAGTATTGGTTTCGGTCACACCAATGGCTCTATTTCCACGCTATGCGTTCATTCACGGGACCTAGCAGAACATATGGCGGAGAGACAGGGATTCGAACCCTGGATACCTTGCGGTATACACGCTTTCCAAGCGTGCGCCTTCAGCCACTCGGCCATCTCTCCGCGCCGCGGAACCTTGTCAGGTCTCCAGCCAACGAACCTCTTCGAGGCTAACACATTTGCAGCCTCGAATCCGTTGCAGCAGACCACTAGGGTGACTGCACTTCGACCGTCTCTTTCCGCTCTCCCGCGTTGCTTAGGTCGAGCGGCACGCCGCGCATCAGGAACCGCCTCAAAGTCGCCGGGTCGCTCCAGTTCACGTCCCATCCATGGTCGATGGCGATCAGGATATATGCCCCCGGCAGAACCGCACCGATATTGAAGCTCCCGTCGGTATTGCTCTGGTCGCGTCTCGTTACATCGAGCCCTGAAGGATCTCCCAGCGTCGCCGGAACCAGCAACACCATCGCACCCTCCGTCGGCTTGCCGTGTGATTGAACGAAGCCCGTCACCGTAGCCCGCCCGCCCGCGACGTGGAGTGTCAGGACCGGCGCACCGCCGGCAATGGTCACCGTCCGCCCTGTCGCCGTCGCGCCCTTGGCTTCGATCCCTGTCAGGTGCAGGTCGTCGACTCCGTTCAGCGTTACCTCGTAACGCCCCGGCTGCAGGCTGATCGAGCGGTCCGGCGCATCCTCGGACTTGCCTGAAAGCGCATCTGCAGCCTCCCGCCTCCGCCCGCCGGACTCCCGCTGACCCTGCACATAGCTCAGCCGCCCGCTCTCAACATCCCGAAATGAGATCTGCAGTGAAGCCATATCCGCCGCCGCGTCTACCTTAATCACAACCGGCACTCCTGGAGCAGCCTGGCTCACATCCAAAGTGCGCGTCGAGTTCTCGGCAATCCGAAGCGTTGCCGTCCCCGCATCCTGTTGATGAACTACATAGGTTCCAGGAGCAAGCCCGGAGAACTCCATCTGCCCATTCGCCTGCTCCCGCACCGCGTATTGAATCGGACTCTCCGTTCCATCCGGCAGTACCTGGCTCAGCGAAGTATTGTTGCGCATAAAGCGCTGATCTCCGCCGACCGTTACCGGCGGCTCCGCGGCCACTCGCAAGTGGAAGCCAGGCACCGGCAGCAAGCGGAAGTCCGCCTCCTTGGTCTCGCCTTCGTGCACCGCAATCGGAGTCGCGCCGGAATAATCGGTTACCCCTGGGAACCAGACCACCGGATACACCACGTCCAGTGGATCAGGTGCAGCGGCCACCGAACCGGTCCCGGATGCGCCCACGCCGGCACTTCCAGTCACCCTGTCGACTCCACCGCCGGACCCTATACCGCCCCGGCTGCCGCCCCTGCTGTTCGTCGCGTACCAAGGCTGCGCCTGCACCCTTATGTCATAACTTCCTGAAAGCAGCCCCGAAAACTTGTAGTAGCCCCGGTCGTCCGTCCGCAGGCTGCCCCGGCCCTGCCGTCTTGGATGCTGGTCCTCCGGAGTTGCCGGCGGGATCAGGCCAAGAGTCACCTGCGCGTTCCGCACCGCCTCTCCCGCCTCGTCCAGCACGTAGCCCTCAATCGTCGCCGCTGGAGCCAGCAGAAATAATACCTCGTGCGTGGGGTTCGCCTCACTCAGAATGATCGCCGTAGAAAACCCGTTATGCTCTTCGAAGGTCTGCGTCCGGTATCCGTGTCCTTGAACGCTCAAGCTCCATCCACCGGCGGACGGCACCTCTACAGAAAACCGTCCTTCGGCGTCAGTTGTTGCTGTAGCTGCGGGTCCCGCAGCCCTGCCTGCAAACCGTCCATTTGTCCGTCGAGCTCCCATCGCCGACACCAACACCTCGGCCCTTCCAACCGGCGTCTTCGAGAGGGAATTGATGACCCTGCCCGTTATCCGAAACGGCGAGGGTGCGTCCGAAGAGGGAGTCGCTACACTTCTCGTGGCGCTTCTACCCGCCTTGCCTGTGCCCGTCGATCCCACACTCTGCTGCGCCTTCGCAGTCGCCATCCCGTGCAGCAGCCCAAGCAGCAGGGAACCGGCCACCTCGCAAAATCGCGTCGCCCTCATGGCTTCAACTCCGGCACCGCATCGAGATCGACATTCTCCGACTCTCCCGCGCCGACCGTCACCGTCTTCATATAAGGAGCAAGCTGCCTCTCCACTACCGGATCAACCAGGTTGACATACAGCCGTGTCTCCGAAGCCACCACCCGGTAGCTTCCCGGCGGAATCTGCCCACGCACGAAGCTGCCATCCGTTCCGCTCCGCGCATTGATCACCGGCGAAGTGCTCGGAGTCGTCGCAATCAGGTAGATGTAGCACGTCCCCAACTGCTCCGCTATCTTTGTCGTTCCTCTCATCGTCGCCGCCTGGTTGCTCACCACCAGGCGCAGCGGCACCGGCGAGCTCCCGCCATCCACCACCAGGTCCTGCGTCAGCAGATCGGTTCCACCGGCCGTCGCTGATTTCACGAACCACCCGCTATACCCCGAGGTTCTCAGCCGATAGCTTCCCGGCAGCAAGGGGAACACCGTCGGGCCGCCGCGCCTCGACATCGGCGATACGTTTTCCGTCCTCAAGCTTGCCCCTTCATTCGTCCGCTGTAGAAAGATCCCAAGCTGCTGCACGAACGTGGCGCTCCCCGGGTCTATGGTCCCATTGAGACTTGGATCGAAGGCTCCTACCGAAGCGGTGACTGTTGAACCTGTCGCCGAGCCTGCCGTCGCCCCCGCTGTATCGACAGATGCCTCGATCGTCATTTCAAGTGCCTTTTGCAAGTGAATCGTCGCCCCGGTCACGTCTTCATCCGCAACCGTTACCCGCGTCTCTCCGTAGCTCGATCCATCCTCGCGACCACCTGTAGTCGCACTCAGCAGGTAGCTGCCATTCGGCAGGTTCACGATCGTCTCACCCTGCTTCTCGGCCCCGCGCGACTGCGCCGAAAACACCAGTCCATTTGCCAGGTGCACCTGGACCTGCGGCGCAAGCTGTCCCTCTCCCGGTCCAGCCGAGCTATCGATCTGGATATGGACGGCATGGCTCGGTCTCACCGATGGATGCAGATCCAGGTGCTGCTCCAATCCACTCGCCAGCCGCAGCGTCGAAGCTCCACTGCCTCCCGTTCCTCCGCCATTCGAACCCCCCGCCGGAACCATGATTGGCAGAATCGCCCCATGCGCTCCGAAGCGCTCCGGCATGTACTGCGTCTCGACCACGTAGTCGCCGCCCGGCAGCGGCAGCCGGAACTGCCCGTCGCCGTTTGTGCTCGTCTGCCCGGCCATTGTCCACCGCCCGCCCGACTCGTCGTCGATCCTCCGCAGCGCCTGTACCTGGACCTGTGCCAGCGGATCGCCATTCGTCGCCGTCATGGTTCCCGTAAGCAGTGCCTCCGGATAGAGCCTCACCTCTACCTGATCGGGTGTTCCCACAGCCACGGACTTCGACGCTGTCTGGTACGGATCAAGGCCCTCATAGAACCCCGGCTTGGTCACCCGCACGGTGGTCGTCGTCCCACTCAGTCCTGCAAACTCGAACCGCCCGTCATACCCCGTCAGAACAGAACGTCCCTCAACGTGTACCAGCGCCCTTGCAACCGGGCGGTTGTTTCCCGCATTCAAGACTACGCCGTGGATCGAAGTGCTCTCCTCTGCCGCTTGAATGGGCGCCGCAGCCGTCTGACCCATGGCCATGGACGTGACCAGCACCACCCCAACTGCCGACACTAAGCCCGACATCCGCCAGCACCTCGGAAAAGCCAATCGCGTCACCTGGTCACCACGCCTCAGAGTTATTCCCTGAGCTCGTCTCCAGAATATAGACGTCCGACGCCGCCGGTTTGTCGTTGGCGTAGAGCGAAGTCTCTCCGCTCTTCAGCCGAAGGCAGCAGCGATACAAGTGACCTAAGGTTGTGCCGCACCGCCGCCGTTTTCAGCGAAATGGATCGATCTCGGCATTTAACTTTTCATCGATGCACACCCTGAACGCCAACGCTAAGAAGCGTCGTCGCCCTACCCCTTGACCAATCCCTGGGGCGGAAATAGCGCCACCACTTCCGCCGTCAGAAGCACCGCCGCCGGCAGCAGCCACTCCCCAAAGATCCTCGTCTCCGGCCAAACCCCAAACCCGAGCGTCACCAGCAGCCCCGGAAGCGCCCCAAGCATAAAAGCCCTTTGAACGCGCGAGAGTACGCCGCTCCCAAGACAAAGAGGAATCAGCAAGAATCCGAAGGCGCTGGCGATCTGCGGCCAATGTACTGGATTAGCAATCACCGCTAACGTACTGTGCCAATGGACTCCAAGCTCACTCGCATTTCCGGCAAATCGCCCCTTGACGTAATACCGGAAGGGAAGCCACGCCGCAATCATTAGCCCCGAAACTGTCGTCGACTGATGCATCTGTCCACGGGCCCAGCCCACTGCCAGGCAAACCGGCACGAGAAAGATACCGGTCTCCCGCACCGGCAGATCCACAAGGAAGAGCAGAACTACAGGCAGCCACGCACCCTCGATCACCAGCATGCAAGCCGTCCCAAACAGCGCCGCATGTGGCAGGTCATACGGATACCAAAGCGTCGTCTCATATCGAGCGCTCTGCGTCACGTATAGCATCCCCAGCAACAGCGCTGGAGGCATCCACCACACCGGCCTGAATCGCTTCATTCCATACGCCGACGCCGCACCAATGGACACCCACAGCGAAAGAAGTCCAGCAACCATGCAAGCCAGCTCCTCTGGCGAAACGCTCTTGAACGCACTTCGCTTATGCGCCGCGAGGCTGCGGTCAAGTCTCGCCGTAAACGCCAGAAACCCCGGTGAGCGCTCCGCCGCTTGCACCACCGGAATCATCCCAATCCGCCCCTGATACGGCATCCGCTCCGTGCCCGCTGCATAAGCTTTGAGGTCGAGGTAACTGTAATTGACAAAGAAAAGACTCATTGCGCAATGAACACTGGCCAGCATCAGGAGCACCGCCACGATTGCCACCGAAACGGAGCCCGGCCCCGCAGACGCTTTGCCAGATTCGCTCACATTTCGAGGCAGCGCGCTTGGAGAGCTTGCAGTATCGCTTGGCTGCAAATCATCGCGCGTATCAAGGGACTGCTCCAGAACCATTTCAGACTGCCTCCACCAGACAGGGCTGAAGTATAGCCCGGTGATTTGCGGGCGGAAATACCAATTAGGTGTCAGAGTTCAAACAGCGCCTCCATCAAGCCGGGACGGTATGTCCGATAACACATATTATGTATAGCTACCTTGTAGCCGCCCGTTAGAAATGTCATGGTTCCGCCCATTAGAAGTGTCAGGGTCTAAGAATGGGTTGGATATCGATGAGCGAACGAGATCTGAGACGGATCGAAGTGTTGAGTTACGTGCGGGCTGGGCGTCGAACGGTAGCTGCGGCAGCAGCTGTGCTCGCGATCAGCGAGCGCCAGGCGTTTCGGCTGCTCGCTCGGTATGAAGCCGATGGCGGCAGCGGGCTGACCCATAGGGCGCGTGGCCGGACGTCGAACAGGAGCCGGAACGAAGGCATTCGGAAGTACGCGGTCGAGTTGGTCAAGACCAAGTACGCCGACTTCGGACCGACGCTGGCGACCGAGGTGTTGCTGGATAAGCATCAGCTGCGAGTCGGCCGTGAGACGCTTCGTCGCTGGATGATGGGCGAAGGTCTGTGGCTGTCGCGAACGCAACGAAGAACCTTCCACCAGCCTCGCCTTCGACGCGAGAGCTACGGTGAACTGATCCAGATCGATGGCAGTGATCACCGCTGGTTCGAGCAGCGCGGCGAGCCTTGTACTCTGCTGGTATTCATCGACGACGCGACCAGCAAGCTGATGCAACTACGCTTCGTGCTGAGCGAGAGCACTGACTCCTACTTTGAAGCGCTGAAGGGATATCTCACCTGGATGAACAGCTTCCAGGATGGAAAACGCCCAGCCTCGATGGACTCGAAGAGGTCTCGCTGATGGCTTTCGCGGTCTTTACCGATCAGGCTTTCAGCCTCATGGTCCGTCAGGTTTTCTATGCCCTGCATCGATTTGAAGGTGAACTTTACCCACGAACGCTCATTGGCAGCGTTGATGAAGCTGAAGGTATGGCTGCCAAAGCCGTGCATGTGCCGAAACGACTTCGGAATTCCCCGATCACTCATCACGATCGTCACTTGATGAAGCGCCTCCGGAAGCAGCGACCAGAAGTCCCAGTTGTTGTCAGCACTTCGCATTCCGGTGCGCGGGTCACGCTTGATCGCGTGATTCAGGTCAGGAAACTTGAGCGGGTCACGAAGAAAGAACACGGGCGTGTTGTTGCCCACAAGATCCCAGTTTCCTTCTTCCGTATAGAACTTCAGTGCAAAGCCACGAATGTCACGCTCGGCGTCTGCGGCGCCGCGCTCCCCGGCGACGGTAGAGAACCGAACGAACATTTGAGTTTGTTTTCCTACCTCTGAAAAGAGCTTGGCTCTTGTGTAGGAACGAATTTCGCGTGCATTCGCCTCTCCGGTATCACTTCACGGTCGAAGTGGGCCAACTTCTCGAGGAACCAAATGTCTTGCAGCAGCGCAGGACCACGGGGACCTGCAGTTTGAAAGTTCTGGTTATCTACAACAGGCGCTCCAAATTGGGTCGTCAGCTTGTTCATGTCTCACTCCTCGGAGGATCTTGAGAAACTCTAGCCGCGACAAACCAAACCTTCTTCTCAGAACAGGATGTTTTTGCGAAAACCAATCCAAAGATTAACCAGGTGTCTGATCCCAAGTGAGATACCTGTAGAGACGCCGCGCTTCTTTGCCAGCGCAATTCGCTCCTCCGTGACGCTCGCGGATAAAGCGTCCGTCCAGTTCAGTTCGCAAGCTGCCTGTCCTGTCGCTAATCGAGCGTGCTCCTCCCGATGTAGCCCACGCGTTGGTTCTTCGAACCTTTCAAAGCCTTTTTTGTTCCGGCCTATTCTTTGTTGAGGCGGATGCGGCGATCTTCTTGCTGGTCTGGCTCGGTTTGGTCCGCCCTCCCTGTACAGTCCTCGACTTGATAGGAGTTGCCAATCCTTGAAAGCCTTGCCACATCACCTGGATGTGCCGCTGCACCACTTCGTCGCTCGATACCGGGCTGATGACCGCGCAGGAACTGATAAGAATATGGGTTGTGCCGAAGAGCGAGGTCCACCATGTATTGGCATCCAGCGTTCGGGTCTTCGGGCTCAAACCGACCGCTTCGGCGCAGGTAAGGAACGCCTTCATCAGGCGCTCAAACAGCGAGCGACCGATCGCGCCGAAGTGCTCATTTGTCCCGAGGGCGTGGCTAAGAGGGCCGGAAAACACAACCTGAAAATGATGAGGGTGTGCAAGGCCGAAGCGCACAAAGCCAAGTGAAACAGCCAGCAACTGAGCCTCCGGCCCTTGTGCCTGGCTCTGTTGAATGTCCAGTTCCATTGTCAGACGATCGAACGTCTCCTTGCATATCTCCGCTAGCAGGGACGCCTTATCAGGAAAGTAGCGGTATAAGGCCGCGTGCGCGTACCCAAGTCTCTCGGCAATTGCACGCAAGGTGACATTCTCGTAACCGCGTTCTGAAAAAAGCTGGCTCGCCGTATCGACGATCTGTTGTCTTCGTTCGAGACGACGTTCCGCTGCGCGGCTGGGAGACTTCGCGTGCATTCTCTAACCATAAACCGCTAGTCACAAAATGATCACTGTTTGCACATAAAGTTACCTATGGTCACAAAGAGTGCTATGGTTTTATCAGCCAGGAATTATTTGGAGGGGCATCGATGGATCAGCAGCGGATCGTGCTTGCAGGAGCAACGGGAGATCTGGGTGGCCGCATCGCCCGCGCGCTGCGGCAACGACGCGCCTCCGTTCGTGCCCTTGTCCGTCCCGGCACAAGCGCTTCACGACTCGAAAGCCTGCGGCAACAAGGGGTGGAGATCGTCGAAGCAGACCTGCACACACGCGCAGAAGTTGTGCGGGCCTGCCAGGGCGCGTCGTGTGTTGTGTCGAGCCTTCTGGGCCTGGAAAAGACCATGATTGAGACGCAGGGAGCACTTCTGGATGCCGCTATAGAGGCCGGCGTGCCGCGCTTCATCCCGTCGGACTTTGCCATGGACTTCACCAAAATTACCCCTGGACTGAACCGCAACTTCGATCTCCACCGGGAATTTCGTGAACGCCTGATTCGCGCACCCATACGTTCTACTGCGATCCTGAATGGCGCGTTCACGAACCTGCTGACAGGCGAAGCCCCGCTGGTGCTCTATAAAGTCAGCCGTGTGCTCTATTGGGGAGAGTACCCGGAACAGAAACTCGACTTCACTACCATGGACGACACGGCGGCGTACACCGCGGAAGTGGCGCTTGATCCAGCAGCGCCGGGCATACTGCGAATCTCAGGAGAACAGATCAGTGCTGCGGGCCTGGCCGAGGCCGCTACTGAAGTGAGTGGCAAGACCTTTCGGCTGCTGCGCGGCGGCGGCTTGGGCCGGCTGCGGCGAATCATCGGTGTGACCAAAGCTCTAACGCCGAAGTCAGAGGAACCTTTCCCTGTGTGGCAGGGCATGCAGTACCTCTACTGCATGTTTGAGGGAAGCGGGTTGCTGGCGCCGCTGGACAACCAGCGCTACCCCACTCTGCACTGGACCGGCGTACGCCCTGTTCTCAAACAAGCGACCTTGCCGAGCGTTCACCGGGACGGCGAGTGACCGGGGCCTCGAAGGACTCGCGAGCACCTCCGGCGAGCGATCTTCTCCTCTAAAGAAAAGTTTGAAGGGACAAAGTATGCCTACTGTACTAATGACGGGTGGCCATTCCAGCCTTGGGCTTGTTGGCGCGAAGACCTTGGTGAAGCGCTATGGATGCGATCTGATTCTTGCCGGTCGCAACCTGGAGCGCGTGGAAAAAGGCGCGCAGCAGTTGCGAGCGGAGGCGTGCGCCAGAGTTGAGGTGCTGGCCATGGACCTGAACTCACTTCAATCAGTGCGTGAAGGTGCAGCAAGGTGCAGGACGATGCTTCAAGCCAGAGAAGGGCCTGACGCGACGTTGCAGGGAATAGTCTGCAATGCCGGCGTGCATCCGCAAGGATCAGTGAGCTATAGTGTAGATGGCTTTGAGGAGACGTTCGCGGCCAATTGCCTGGGGCACTTCCTCTTGGTAAACCTTCTACTCGATTCTCTCGCACGAGACGGCCGCGTCGTTTGGACAGCAAGTGGAACACACGATCCGGCGTTGATGGATGGCAAGTCTGTAGGCAGGGCGGCGGAGCCGGATGCGAATGCGCTTGCACAGCAGGGCCGGAACGGCAAACCCATCTCCGGTGGACGCCGCTATGCCACGTCAAAGCTGTGCATCATCATGTACGCCTATGAATTGGACAGGCGGCTTCGTAGAGCAGGAACGCGCATATCGTCGATCGCATATGATCCCGGGTTCCTACCGGACACAGGAATGGGCCTTGGAGCTCCTGCCATCTTCCGCACCTCTCTGGTCAAGTTCCTTCTGAGGAAGCTGGGTATGACGATGGGTCAGATGCCGCTCTCCGGCGAAGCACTTGCCATGCTCGCGGAGGATGCAGCCTACGGCGGGAGCTCGGGGAAGTACTTTCACTCGAAAAACGGTGAGCTTCGTGAAGCCAGGTCCTCCATAATGTCGTACCAGGAAGGTATCGCTGCAAAGCTCTGGAGCGATTCCGAGCACATGGTGCGACTGACGGGCAAGGAACGACCCGCTGTCTTAGGAGACCGTAACTCCTGACAAACCCTAAGCAAGTCCGCGCCGACGTGCGCCTCGTGACGCGCCCTTTCAACCGTGCCTCGGCACGGCTTTAATCGCAGAGTTGTGAGTTCCGAGGTCGCAACAGATGGCGCTGAAAGGTCGTCAAAACGGGGGCGCAAACCAAACAATTACGGGGTGAGATCGCTAACGGCAGCAAGTTATTGGATGGCCAACACTGCCACAGCTATCCAGCGCCTGAGAGACTTCCTATGGGCACCAACAAACGTCATTAACGGGACAAAAGCCTCCGTTCTCCCAATAGTTTCACAATCCTGAACTATTGAATCCTTGCCGCCCCGCACTCATCTGAAACTGGGAAGCAAGCATGGACCGCACGGCATCTCTTGAAGCGGCCCTTCCACTAGGCAACAACACGATTTCGAAAGGTTAACAGAATGAGCAAGCTCACAGGTAAAGTCGCAGTCGTCACCGGCGCCTCCAAGGGTATCGGAGCAGCCATCGCCAAGTCTCTCGCCGCCGAGGGCGCATCCGTCGTCGTCAACTACGCCTCCAGCAAGGCCGGTGCAGAAACCGTTGTCGCCGCCATCACCGCCGCCGGTGGCAAAGCCGTTGCCGTCGGAGGAGATGTCTCAAAGACAGCCGAATCCCAGGCCATCATCGATGCCGCAATCAAGAACTATGGTCGCCTCGACATTCTCGTCAACAACTCCGGAGTCTATGAATTCGCGCCGCTTGAGGCGATTACAGAGGAACACTTCCACCGTCACTTCAACATCAATGTGCTCGGTCTTCTCCTCACCACGCAGGCTGCCGTGAAACACATTGGCGAAGGCGGAAGCATCATCAATGTAGGCTCGGCCATCACCCGCATCAAGCCTGCCTCCACCGCTGTCTACACCGCCACCAAGGGCGCCGTGGACATGATCACCTCCGTGCTCTCGAAGGAACTTGGCCCCAAAAAGATCCGCGTCAACTCCATTAACCCCGGCCTGGTGGAGACCGAAGGCACCCACACAGCAGGTGTCATGAACTCCGACATGGAGAAGGGCATGGTCTCCCAGACCCCGCTCGGCCGCATCGGATCTCCGGACGATATCGCGCGCGCTGTGGTCTTCCTTGCCTCTGATGACTCCCAATGGGTCACCGGTGAGCTCCTCGCCGCTAGCGGCGGTCTCTAATTGCCTGGAAGGTTCAGGCCCCCCCTGAACCTTCCAGCCACACACTCGCACCTCCGGCAGGTTCCGGCGCGGCAAAGGTCCCACGACTTCTTCTCAGTTATCCAGACGGGTGCCGGCAACCATAACCTGTCCTCCTCCGAGCGCTCCGGTACGGGCGGATCGCTCCGAGGTTTGCTGCCCCGCCCCGCTCTTTCCTGTCCCGCTCCCGCCTCCCACAAAGTGCACAATCTCCACCTTGTCCCCGTCGGCCAAAGTCTTTCCGGCCCAGGCGGTTCGCGCAGCAATGTCGCCATTGAGTTCGAGTGCCACGCGGTCGCTCTTCAACTCCAGCGCTTGGACTAAATCCAACACCGTGGCACCTGCCGCAAGCAGTTCAAACTCTCTCGGCTGCCCATTAATCATCACCTTCAAAGCCATATCCTGAGCGTATCAGGCTCGCTTACGAAGCGCCGCGCTGTCCCGGTATCAGACATCAGACAACCCTAATCCGATTCAACAGAACTCTGTCCGCCTCCCCGGGTTACAAAGAAGGTCCTGTCCCCAGGCACGACCGGAGCCGCCATGCACCGCAGACCTCGCTCTTCTAACCTCCAATCCGCCATCGCCTCGATTCTGATTGTCGCGATGAGCGCCTTAACTGGCAGCCTTCCTGCCGCGGTGAAGCCTGCCACCACGACCGCTTCCCTCTCTGGTGACGAGAAGCTCCTGCAGGTCCTTAATCGCTTCACCTATGGTCCGCGCCCCGGCGATCTGGAACACATCCGCGCTATCGGTCTTCAGGCATGGTTCAACGAGCAGCTGAGACCACAGAGGATCGACGATAGCGCCCTCGACAAGCGACTCGCCGCATATCCTGCCATGCAGCTTCCGCTCAAACAGCTGATGGAGCGCTACCCAAATCAGCAGATCGTTCGAAAAGTCATGAACGGCAATGCCGACCGGCCCGGCGGCGAAGCCGAAAAAGCCATCTACAACGACTCGATCGCCCGCTATAAAGCTAAGCAGGCCGATAAGCAAGCCGGAGACAAATCAAGCGCCGACGAGAACCCACCAGATGCCACTCCCCTGCCGCAGGACACTCAGACCCTCATCGACCTCCCACCCGACAAGCGCTTCTCGGCTCTCTGCAAGTTCACTCCTCCGCAGCTGAAAGCCCTTCGCCAGGCGGCCCGCCCCGAAGAACGCCTCCAATTAGTCGCCGGCTTCACCCCGCAGCAGCTTGAAGCGCTCGCCGCCTTCACCACGCCGGAGGGGGTCGTCGCAGCGGAAGATATCCAGACCAAGCTCCTTCGCGACATCTACTCCAACCGTCAGCTCAACGAGATCATGGTCGATTTCTGGCTTAATCACTTCAATGTCTACATGAAGAAGTCGCAGGATGCGCCTTACTTTATAGCAGCTTACGCTCGGGACAACATACGCCCTCATGCCCTCGGAAGCTTTGAGAACCTGCTTGTCGCCACCATCGCCAGCCCCGCGATGCTGGAATACCTGGACAACTCATCGAGCACCGGTCCCCACTCTCAGTTCTCCCAGCGGCCCGGTCGCCCATTCGCTCCGAAGCCCAAGAAGCAGACCGGCCTCAACGAGAACTACGCCCGCGAGCTCATGGAGCTGCACACGCTCGGAGTCAACGGCGGCTACACGCAGGCCGACGTCACTGAAGTAGCCAAGGTCTTCACTGGTTGGACGGTTGGCTCACCAGAGCGCAACGGCATTCCCGCCCAGGCCCAGTTCGACCAGGCGAAGCATGAGCCCGGCGCGAAGACCGTCCTCGGCGTGACCATCAAGGAAAATGGCGAGCGCGAGGGACTCCAGGTGCTGCACCTGCTCGCCACTGCTCCCGCGACCGCGCGATTCATCTCTACCAAGCTCGCCGTCCGCTTCGTCTCCGACGACCCCCCGCCCGCCCTCGTCGACCGCATGACCCGCACCTTCCTTACAACTCATGGCGACATCCGCAAAGTCCTCCTCACCCTGGTCAACTCCCCCGAGTTCTTCAGCCGCGCCACCTACCGCGCCAAAGTCAAAACCCCGCAGGACTTCGTCATCTCTGCCGTCCGCGCCTCCGGCGCAGAGGTTGTAAGCGCCGGTGCGCTCGCAGATGTTATCTCCGACCTGGGCATGCCCCTCTATGGAATGCAGACGCCCAATGGCTACTCGATGAAGGCCGATCCGTGGAACAACACCGCTTCCCTCATCGCCCGTCTCAACTTCGCCCTTGCTCTCTCGACCAATCGCGTCGTCGGCGTCCACAGCGACTGGCCTGCGTTCCTCGCGGCAAAGTTCTCCGACCCCGCAGACCCCGCCGAAACAAACGAACTTGATCCTCAGTCAAAGGAGCGTACCCTCGAATCCCGCCTGCTCCACATCGAAATCAGCGACCGCACTCGCTCCACCGTTCTTAGCCAGATCACAGCCGATCCTGCCCAGCAGGAAGCGAACCTCCAGCAGGTAACCGTCAAAGACCGCAAGCGCGACCCGCTCGCCGCTCTCGCCATCCAGGAACGACTCAATCGCGCTCCAATCGCCGACCCGCAATCCGCCCTGGCCGCCGGTCTCCTCTTCGGCTCCCCGGAGTTCCAGCGCCGCTAAACCATGCCTGTCATTCCCAAAAGCACGCTGTGATGTCCAACTAATCCATTCAGAAGGGAAACACTTGAACGACTCCGAAGCACTGCGCGTGCTCCTAGAATCTATACCCGACGCCAAATGAAAACACCGGGAAGAAGGAAGCGTAGCTCAGGTTGTGCTCGTTCCGCGTCCGAAACGCATTGAGGTCTTTCTCGAAATCCGGATCGTCGTTCACCGACTCGCACCCAATTGACGCCGGCTGCGTCGGATCGCAAGCGCTCCCGGTAAAGGCAATCTTCAACGTGGGCTGCCCGACGTAGTAAAACCCGAGCTCTACCGGAAAGCTGAAGTGCTTTCTCGATCGCGGAAGGATGTTTCCCCATCCCACAGTCAGGCCCGGCGAGGTCTTGCGAAAGTCCACCGACCCACTTCCATGCAGCGGGTCGGTAAGACTGCTGATGTAGTCCTGGCCATTTAGATTGATCGTGTTTCCCGCCGGGACCAGCACCGTCGCCCGCCCGTGATTATTGTTCGCCAGCACTACCATCGGGCTCACATGCAAGCCGTTGTGAAACGGAAACCAGTCCAGGTTCGCATGTGCTGATTGCAGCTGCAGCGACGCATCGACGTTCGCTCCTTCTTCTGTAAAGTTCGTGCTGTAACTGAAGAAGTCGCCGCCCACCCGCACGTTGAAGTGCTGCGCAATGGGAGTCGCCACATCGAACCCGATTCCGTTGATTCCGACATGCGCATCAACACCAACATGCGAGAGCGGACGCATGGCGTAGACCATCGCGCCGGTCTGGGCCTCTGCGCCCTGCAACAGACAGAAGACTGCCACCAAAAGGGAAAATACCGCACCAGGGGAGGACACCAGACACCGTTTCATGCTCTTTACCTTAAAGGCGGGCGAAGCAATCCCAACTACCACTTTCCCGCTATAAGTGCGTCCTTCAGCAGCCCTCTCGCGCTACCGCCTTCGGTCGAGAGAGGACGATACATAGTCGTCCGTCCGCTTGTTGACGCTCGAACGTGCAGCCTGCGTTGCCATCGAACCTCAACACTCTCCGATTAGCGCAACGGCCAAAGAAGATTCATCGGCCCCTTGCCGCGCCCGATCTTCACAGCCCGCCGCATCGCCTCGGCGACATACTCCTTTGCGCCCCTGGCAGCCTCGACCGCTTCAACCCCCGCGACCAGCCGGCACATCAACGCGCTCGAAAGCGCACATCCCGTCCCGTGCGTCGAAGTCGTCTCGATCCGCCTTCCTGGCAGCCAGACCGTCTCTCCGCCGGTCAGCAGCATCAGGTCATCCGGCACCTCCAGATCTCCGCCTTTCGCCAGCACGTTGATCTGTCGTCCACCCTGCTCCGCAACCTCGCTTTGTAGTCTCTTTGCTGCCAGTTCTATCTGTCCGCGATCGGTTGTAGGCAAGGTCGTCAGCCACCCAAGCTCCTCCATATTCGGAGTCACCCAGTCCGCCAACGGCAGCAGGCGCGTGCGCAACAGGTGCGCCGCCCCCGGAGCAAGCAGCCGGCTCCCCGAAGTAGCCTTTAACACGGGATCCACCACGACAGCAATCCTGCTCCCCCGTCCGCGCAGCGCCTCGAGAAAACCAACCACCGCTTCCACCGCCGCCGCCGTCCCCAGCATCCCAATCTTGATTCCTGCCGCAGGAATGTCCTCCTCAAGGGTCTTTAGCGTCTCCGTCAAGATCTCCGCCTCCACCGGATGCGTCGCCCGAACGCCCATGGTGGATTGCACAGTCAGACTCGTGATGCACGAAGTCCCAAACATTCCATGCGCCGCGAAGACCATTAGGTCTGCGGTCACCCCAGCACCTGACGAAGGGTCGAATCCCGCGATAGTCAGAACAGTTTTCATCCTCAACGAATCTTACCCGGCGACCTCATTCGACCCGAACTTATGCCCTTGGAGACCCGCAAAATCGGCAAGAACGAAAAAAGATTAACGGGCCGTCAATCGCCGACATTCTTTCGAATTCGCCGCTGATTTCAGCCCCTTCTTGCGCCCCGCAGCCATCTTTGCGCACGATTTCCTTTAGCACATTGATTTAAGACATGGCAAACCGGACCCCCTTGCAAACCGTCTTCTATGTTTGACTTAGCTCTTTTATCCCCGGACAATAGTTCTCAGGAGCGTGTAAATGCAGTTCAACTCCATCAAGATCGTTCAGGGCCCGGCAAGTCAGCACGAAGTCGCGAAGACTCCATTCCAGACCGCAAAGCGTGCAGTCGTCCGAGTCTCACTCAGTCTCGTCGTTCTCGCCCTCGGACTCCCCGCCTCGACCACCAACGCGGCAGCAACGGACATTCATCCCGTCAAGACCTTCAAGCACCTCATCGAGATCGGTCAGGCTTCCTGGTACGGCTTGAAGTTCCAGGGCCGCAAGACCGCCACCGGCGAAACCTACGACATGAATCTCATGACCTGTGCGCACCGCAGCTTGCCTCTGGGTAGCTGGGTGAAGGTCACGAACCTTAAGAACCGTAGGACGGTTGTCGTCCGTGTCAACGATCGCGGCCCCGCCCTCAACGACCGTATCGTCGATCTCTCCTATGCCGCCGCCCAGGCCGTCGGTCTCCGCGGCATCGGCAAAGTCCGCCTCGACACCATGCACCCCGGCGACCCCGACCTCGCCAAGGCCCTCATGGCCCAGGTCCAGCTGCCACTCCCGCTCACATTGGCGGTCCTAAGCCGCTAGACTAGACCCATGGCCACACAGCCGCTAGTCGACGCGCCGCCCCCGGCTTCCACCGTCCCGAAAGACCGCCTCGCCGTTGCCCTCGACTTCGCTTCCGGCGTAGAGGCCCTCGCGTTCGTCGATCGCCTTGAAGGCACCTGCCAATGGTTCAAGGTCGGCATGGAGCTCTTTTACGCCTCCGGGACCTCCCTCCTCCACACCCTCCGCGATCGGGGCTTCGAGGTCTTTCTCGATCTGAAGCTCCACGACATCCCCAACACCGTCGCCGGGGCCATCCGCTCCGTCACTCAAACCGGGGCCTCTCTGCTTACGGTCCATGCCGCCGGCGGAGAACGCATGATGACCGCCGCCGCAGAAGCCGCGCTTGTGCCCGGAGCCCCGCGCCTTCTGGCTGTAACCGTCCTCACCAGCATGGACGCCGGAGACCTCGCTGGCACAGGAATCACCGCCTCGGCAGCAGAGCAGGTCATGCGCCTCGGAAAGCTGGCCCAGCAATCGGGCATTCACGGGATGGTCTGTTCTCCTCTTGAAGTCGCCGCCCTCCGCGCCGATCTCCACCCCGGCACGATGCTCGTCGTCCCCGGTATTCGCCCTGCCGGAGAAGCTGCGGGCGATCAACGCCGTATAGCCACCCCGTCCTCCGCCATCCGCGAGGGCGCTTCCCTGCTTGTCGTCGGCCGCCCGATCACGCAGGCCGCCAGCCCCGCCGCCGCCGCCGCGGCCATCCTCGCCGAAATCGCATCTGCGCTCTAGCCGTGCTATACCCTGTCCGAGCTCGACACGCCTTTCCTCGAAGCCCAGGCAGGATCTAGTTGACCTGCGCCGTTGAGGCCACCCAGGGCTCCTTATACAAGTTCGAGTGATAGTTCCTCAGCACCTGGTAGCACCCGCAGGCAGCTTCCTCGAGCTTGCTGCGATCCAGAATCTTGATCTTGCCCCGGGTATATTCGATCAGCCCCGCGCGTTGCAGTGCCCCGGCGACTACTGTCACGGTGGTCCGCTTTGAGCCAAGCATCTCCGCCAGGAACTCCTGCGTAATCTCCAGCACTTCGGTCTGCGTCCGGTCCTGCACCATCAATAGCCAGCGTGCCAGACGCTCCTCCTGCTCATGCAGTCTGTTGCATCCTGCAAGTTGGCTCAGGCTTAGCGCCTGCTCCTGCACGAACTGCAGCAAACGGTCCCGGATCTCCTCTGAAATTTTGAAGGCCGTTCGCAGATCGGACAAACGGATTCGGAGCGCCGTCGCCGTTAGCTGGATAAAGCAGTCAGTCGAGAGCATTGCCGGTCCAAGCAGATGGAATGCGCCTACGACGCCCTCGCGTCCAATCACACCAACCTCTGCCGCCTTGCCATCCGCCATCTCTGCCACGACCGATGCAATCCCCGACGTTATAAAGTAGGCAAAGTCGGGCTGCTTCTCAGCGACGTAAAGCGATGTCCGTACGGGAAGTTGCACCTGCGTTGAGCGGGAGACCAGCCACTCTCTACATTCGGGAGCTAGAGCATTCAGGAAGAGATTTGAAGATTCGGCTGACATGAGAAAATCCTCTGCTTCAGTTCGCAAAGGACCCACCGCCACCGGCGAAAGGAGTCACGTCTCTGATTAGAAGTCCCGATTGCTGCACCGGAGACTACAATCACCATACGCTTGATAGCTTGCAGGCAACGTCCCTAACGGGACATATAGCCTGAATTGACGCACCGCCTTCTTCCGAATGGATCAACGCACGAGAGCTTCTGTCCCAAAGTCTTTGTACTTGTCTCAAGTTGCGAGTGCAGTTTGAATCTGCACATCGCTAAGCCGTAAGACCAACGACTTTGCCGATCCGCCACCTTTCAGAAACTCGCCCAGATCGAGCTGCACCATATCGAACCCGAGCCGCGATAAGCGCTGCGTGAGGTCAGTCGAACCTCTTTGCATCAGAATCGTCTCGCCGATGTTGATTACGTTGCATGCAAATGCCGTCGCCTCCTGCTCCGTCACGGTGATTCGCATCTCCGGCGCATAAGCCGCCTCAATCGCAGCCAGCGAAGGCGCGTCGAACGCCTCCGGAAAATACATTACAAAGCCGCCGGCCAGCGGAGCGAAGCACGTGTCCAGGTGATAGAACCTTGGATCTACGAGGTGAAGTGAAGTCACATCTACCTGCCATGCATCCGCAATGTGCCGATGGCAGTGTTTGCAGGTGCGAACGCCATGCGCCGCCCACAGGTGCCGTCCGTCCACGTTGAACAAGGCATCGCCCTCACCTTCGAAGGCAGTCTCACGCGGCGTGTCCCACAACAGAAAGCCATGGTCCTGCAACCAGCTTCGCAGCGGCTGCTCTTCGCCCTGACGCTGTGGATGCGCGAAGCTCGAAACTGCCGCGATGCCATGCTGCACCACCGCCGTGTGTCCGACGAAGACCATGTCCGGCGATCCCGGAACCGCAGGAATCAGCTTCACATCCGCGACGCTTTGGAGATGACGATGCAGCTCTTTCCACTGCGCGAATGCAAGGTCCCTGCTGGGACGATGCACATTTCCCGCCATCCACGGGTTGATCACGTAGTCCACGTCGTACCACTGGGGAGCGCACATCAGGAAGGTGGGTGTATCAAAGTGCGGCGGAGGTGCCAGTCTTGCAGAGGGGGTAGAAACTTTTACTGTACTGCTGTTCATCACCAAGGGTCCTGCTTTCAGTGTTCGAGTCTCCCCCTCTCGACCCACCTTCGTCAAGCACATGAAACGGAATTAACAGTACCAACGTGGAACCGTTGCTCTTCGTCCCTCCGGGGGATCTGCTTTGCCCAGCTCGCGGATCATTCACGTCGAATCCGGCCTCCAGGAAAGTGTCACCCTGGGCGAGGCGGGTCCGTCCTCATCGCGAACTGCAGAGTCGAGGGATCTGCCGTTCACCTTCGGCAAAACGAAAAAAAGCCCCGTCGCCGGGGCCTCCTTGAACTCACTGCATCGCCCCGCTTTACAGCTTTTCAAAAAACTCGCAAGCCGAGCAGGAAATGTAAACTCCACCCGGGATCCCGCGCTCACGGTCCTTCACGCGCTTCACGATCCGTGTGGGCTTGGAACACTTCGGGCAATCCGTGCTCTTGTTGGTGTCCATGACCTTTTGCCGGTCGCCGGTCTTGGCAATCTTCGCCATAATCTTCTCCTGATTCTTCTCTCTGAACTGTGAATGTCTGGGCCGATGCCATTACGCCAGCAGGGACTGCCCATCTGCAAGTTTACACGAGGATTGCTCCCTCCGTGCAGCGGGCATCTCGAACACCCTCACCCCCATCCACCTTAGAAGAACCTAGAAGGAGAAAGCATTGAGCGATATGATCAGCAAGCTCGAACACGAAGTCGAACCCACCCCGAACGGTCCGCACGACCCGCACGAGATCAACCCCAAGCTCGCCTCGGACATCCACTATTGGGCAAAACACTTCAACGTCACCGGCCAGATTCTCCACGAAGCGATTCGCGTCCACGGAACCAAGGTAGAAAAGGTCCGTGCCGCCCTCGAGCAACATCAGGTGAGCCTCACCTAACTGGCGGCCTGCCAGAAGGGCCATCTTGTTTGAGGTGCCTCCATCCTGAGAAAGCATTCATCCTGAGCACAGAGAAAGGTTCCGCAAGACATTCCATCCTGATCCCTGGACCTCGTGCGACAAACCGTAAACTGTCTCGCTGAGCAGGTCCGACCTCAGCGCGAACTCGTCAACAGATGCCCGGCATCGGCTGGAGCAGAAGTATCAGATGCGGGCTTATCAGACGGATCCGTCGTCGTCGGCTTCGAAGGCGGCGGGTACCGCACCTTGTTTGGCTGGTTCACGGCCGTCTGATTCACAGCAACCTTTTCCCCGGGCTCGCGCAGTGTAGGAGCCGCTGCCGGATGCTCGGCGTCGGGAAGCTTGTCCCCCATAGCGATCTCCCGCGTCTCCACCTGCGGCCCGTACTCACCCATCTCATTCTTATCGTTGACCTCGATCGGCTTACCCAGCGCCGCAATCTTCACCATCACGACGCGATCGCCCTTGAACCGGACAAACTTCACCGTCTGCGGCACATGACCGTAGATCCACTCCTCGTATCTTGGCCCATCTGCATCATCCGATGCCCGCTCTCTCACCTTGCTCTCCGGCGCTCCGAGCGAAGCCTGCACCATCCGCCGATCCATCCCCACCAGAACCTCATGCGCCTGTACCGACTCTTTGATCGGCCCCGGCAGCGTATCCGCATACGCATCGAGCGATGTCTTTGCTCCAAAGTCGATCACCGGCGTCAGCAGCGCCTTTACCTCCGGCGCCGAGATCTCCGGCACCCCGCCCTTGAATACCAGCGTCACCCGCGACCCCGTCATCTGCTGCTGGGCTCCCGCAGCCATCGGAGCGTCATTGAACGAGACGTGGCTCAGGAACCGATGCTTCGCAAATGGCCCGCCATTCAGATCGAGCACGATCCGGTCAGGCTTGATCTGCAGCGCCGTCACCACTACCCGTTCCCCAACCCCGGAGGACTGACCCTTCTCATAGATCATCTTCCTGTACTGCTCCGGCCCCGGCGATAGCGGCCCATTTGCATCGAGCACCAGACCCGCCCCCATCGGCAGCACGCGGTGCGCGAAACCTTGCTCGGCCTCTAAATTCCGTACCAGGTCGCGCCGTCCACGCTCAGAAAGCTTGCCATCCGGAAGAGGAAAGTTCGTGGGAACGAAGTCCGTTGCGATGCCCGACGTCGCGCTGTGCTCCCCCACGACGAACACCTGCGCCATCGCGCCACCACACGTCACCACGCCGAGCATCACGGAACCGATGCCGGATAAAAGGGCCGATCTGCGCGTGCGCTTGGCCATGTTGCACCTCAGATGAAAAGATTCTGCTCTTGCTTTGTGCTTTTGACAAGCAAATTGACACGCAAGTATTACGCCGGATTCAAACCGGGAGCCATGTTTCCTCCCGATGAAAGGTCATTGCGACCGTTCTATCGAAGGTCACTCCTATGTGAAAACCAGGTGTGGTGAAAACCAGGTGTCATTCTGAGCGAAGCGGTGCGCGGTTCCATCGCGAGCCGCGTAGTCGAAGGACCTGCGGTCGCATTTGCCTCGACCGCTTCCCTTTTACCGATCCCCCTCCACCGACCGCGTCCCCGGCGTCGTCGGCAGGATCTGCACCAGCACCGGAGCTTTTACCGCCTGCTTCTCCATCTCCACATGCTCCGCCGGCGGAGCCACGTCCATCGCATAGCCCGCCGGAATCAGCGCGGGCCGTGTGTAGTCCCAGGCCCAGTCCCGCGACACCCGCACCACCGCCACGATCGCCGCAAGCATGACCAGCAGCGTGAACAGCGCGCCCTCCACCCCAAAGTCCCCGCCCGTCAGCCACCGGGCCCCGATCGCCCGCGTCTCCACCACCGACGCGAGACTATCCACTCCCGTCACCGGCAGCCCGAACAGCACCCCCGCGCAGGCGATCCACGCGAAGTGCAGCCCCCATCCCAGCCACAATCCATGCGTCCGCAGCCACGCCGAACAAAGCACCACTCCAAGCAGGATCGCCATGAGCGTCGATAGATACGTCGCATCCGCATGGATCGTCACCGCCAGGCCAAACACGATTGGCATCACCACCGTCGCCCACGCCGGCCCAATCGCATCGATCAGTTTTCTATAGGGATACCCGCGAAACGCCATCTCCGAAACCAGGGCCAGCAGCGCCACCGTCAGCAGGTTCAGTCCCGCCAGCCACAGCGACCGCGCCTCGACCCAGAACCGCACATGCAGCGCCCCGCCAAGAGCCATCGGCAATACGGCCAGCACCACTGCCCCCCAGCCGATCGCCGCTCCCGTCACCCACTCCGCCCGCGCAGTTGGCCTCCTTGGCAGACCAAGTGTTCTCCGCAGCGGAGCCTGCCCCGCTGCAATCCCTTCCAGCACCACGAATCCCATCGCCAGCAGAAATACCAGGAACACGGCATCCATCAGCAGGAACTCGTCGCTCCACCTCAGCCGCACCGCAAGCCCACGCGCCGCCCGCGTCGCAATCAGGGTCGCGGCAAGCACCCAGCTAAGCGAAGCCGCAAACAACGCAAGTTGAAGCGAACGAGGAGCACGCGGCTTATTCCTCTGCACAGTATCGGACAACGGCAACGGCTTGGCTCCCTGCGGGCTTGGAATGCTTGCAATGCGGCTCCGTCGAGCCGCTCTTACATCCCTAGTTTATGCCCATTCGAAGCTTCAACCCTTCCCGGCACGCCCACAGCGATCTGCTGCTCCATCAGATCGTGTCAGTAAAGTTGATCTGCTCATACTTCCCGTCCGGCGGGACCTGATAGTAGTTCACCACCGCAGCCTCCGGGCCATTCAGCGTCATCAGCGCGAATGCGTTGTTATAAGCGCCATCCGTGCTCTCCAGGTTCGCTGCCGGGTTCCACGTTGGCAGCGTCGTTACCGTCGCGTTCAACAGGCTCACATCGGCTTCGTAAACCTGCTGGTTCGTAAACACCGGCACCGCCGATGCTCCAACGCACCTGCCGCGCACCACACCTTCATAAGGATCGTAGAGCGCGAGCGTATGCTCATGTCCCCAGAACCAGATATCCACCTTATCGAGAACGGCTTTGAAGTCGCCCAGCAGGTTCGGGTTCACGGCCGACCTCTGTCCATTCGGGCTCTCGCCCACCGAATTGAACGGCGAGAACAGCTGATGATGCGAAAACATCGCATTCCTGCGCTTGCCCGCCTGCTTTATCTTGTCGAGATGCCAGTCAGCCTCGCGCCAACCGTCTTTGTCGTAGAGGCTGGTCATGTTGGTGTTCACAGTAAACGGGTCGTTGTCGTTGTACCCCGTGTCCATCGCGAGCAGCTGCCAATGGTCATTTTGCAGACAGAAGTAGCTCGACTTCTGCCCGATCTGGTCGAGCAGCCAGTAGTAGCCGTCTCCTCCCGAATACATGTCGTGGTTGCCGCACAAGCTGTACAGCGGTATGTCGCCCAGCACCTCCCGGCAGATCGTGAGGAAGTTGTCGTTTGCCTCGCTCTCTGTCCCGGCGAAGTAGATATCGCCCAGGTGCAGCAGGATGTCAGGCTTCAGCGTGGCGACCTGCTGTAACAGGTTCGTTGAGGTTGAATCGCCCGTCCCCCAGTCGCCAAGAATCGCAATCTTCACCTGGGCAGGAATGGTCACCACGACATTCTGGTCCGTCCTATACGGCAGGCTTCCAAGCGAATCCTTATAGCCCAGGTAGGTCGTCACGCACTCAAGCCAGCCCACTGCGTCGCACTCGCTGTATTTCAACTGCGACGCATAGATGCCTGCGCTCCTGTCGTCCCCTGTTATTTCGGCCCACAGGAACTTCGCCGTAGTCTCGGCGCAATCCACCGCAATTCCTACCGGACCCGCCGCTTTGGAAGCAGTAACCGGCGCCGGCGCGGTAAGCTCCGCGGGAGGCGCTTGCCCCGCTGAGAGCGGCCCACCGATCAAATGGGCCGGCGCCATGAACGTATCTTCCGTCAGCGGGGCCGTCGCAGACTTTGCGGAGGCCACCCCATCACCGGCAGCCGCAGCGGTGTTCTTCGCAATCAACTGCGGCACAACCTCGCTTACCGCCGACTGCCATAAGGAAAGAATCGGAAAGCGGTAGGTATACGGCGTCTGGTTCGATTCCATACAGACCTCAGCGAAAGAAGTAGGAAGATGCGCGGCCATAATACTTCACCAGGATGTACTTGCCGGTAAAAACAATCCTCAATAGCCGCTCAGATCGATCGTCTCGTCATGCAGCTTCCTTTGCATCGTGTCGGATGAGCCTTGATCGCGAACTCCTCGAAAGACGCCCTTAAACATAACCATGGACTTACGCTTCCGCCATTCACCGCGCTGTAACCGGCATCACAGACCATCTGATATCAATGACCCTTACATCGAAGCCTCTTAGCGGAGCCGCCTTCCTTCTCATCGCAACCATGCTCCCCGCCCAGCAAGCCATGCCAAACGTGAACCCCTATCTCGACCTGATGCAGAAGGCAGCCGCCCACGCCAGGGCCCACAGCGACGCCAACATTCCCGCCCTCTCTCCCATCGACTCTTCCATCCTCGACGGCTCCGTCCCCGTAGCCGCCCTGCATGCGCAAAACATCCGCATCGTCCCCTGGACCACCAACGACCCTGAGAAGATGCGTGCCATCCTTCGCTCAGGCGTCGACGGCCTCATCTCCGACCGTCCCGACCTCCTGCAGAAGGTTCTCGCCGAAGAACGGGCCGTCTCACCCGAAGCCGCCACCCGCCTCAAAAACTTCAACGTCTCCGGCCACCGCGGAGGCCGAAATCTTCGGCCTGAAAACACCTTGCCAGCCTTTGAGTCTGGCCTCGACAACCTCATCGACACCATTGAGACCGATACCGGTGTCACCACCGACCACGTCTCCCTCATCTGGCACGACCAGTTCCTGAACCCCGAGTCCTGCCGCCGCGCCGACGGCAAGCCCTACACCCTCGCCGACCGCGTCTACACCCGAGACATCTCCCTGGCCGAAGCCCAGGCCACCTTCATCTGCGACAAGCTTCACCGTGGCCCTGACCAGAAGAACGACCTCGCCCTCTCACCGGTTGCGGTCGCGTTTGCAGATCATGAGCACCTCATCAGCCCCTACGTCCCCACCTATGTCGAACAGCTCTTCCGCTTCACCGCCTTCTACACCGCCTGGTATCGCACCGGCCCCGGCAAGTCGTCTCCACACGCTCAAGCTCGCGCAAGCGCAGGCGAGCGCGTGCACTTCAACTTGGAAACTAAGATTCTTCCCGACTTCATCCCACCCATGGATCCTGCCCTGAAGATTCCGCCCGAAATGCTCAAGAATCACACAGTCGGCCCCCAGGTCTTCGTCGACACCCTCTGCGGCGCGATCCAGCGCAATCACATGGAGGCCCGCTCCGACGTCCAAAGCTTCGACTTCCGCACCCTCATCCTGGTCGAGGAGCAGTACCCTGCAATTCCCACCTACTACCTAACCGAGGCCTCCAGGCCCCTCGCCACCGAGTTTGTCCCCGCCTCCCTCCGGACTGCCGCAGGTCAATGATGGGGTGTTCCACGCAGAACACTCTGGTGATCACTCAGGCATGATGGATGGAAAACAGAAAACCGTAAAACACACGAATTCCCCGGTTTAGTCGCCGCTCTACTCCGGAGGATCTTCGTCGAGCGGAGATCCAGGCATCAGCGAAGGAGCTACCGTGATCTCGTACTGATACGTGTCTCTCGTTGCTTCATCGAACGATGTAAGCAACACCGTGTTGTTTTCCGGTACGGCATAATACGGACCAAGCTCTGTCTCCGCCACAAAGTTACCTGTAGGCAAAATCGGCATAAACGTATGCTGGTTGCTGGCCGTGAAATAGCAGGTATCGCCGAACTCGATAATTAGTTCCTCACCATAGGTAAAGGCCTTCGGTATCGGCGATACATGCAACTCCGCAGGGGGCGGCGGAAACGGAATTCTTCCCATTTTGTCCTCCAATTTGTCTTATTTAGTTTTCGCGGCCCGCCTGCTCTTTGTCAGCTACTTGCTCGAAGATCTAAATCGCGGATCGACCAGGACACCCTGTATCTCCGGATCTTCATTCAGCTGCTGCTTTGAAAAGCCAGCCTGAACTGCGCGTGCGAGATACAGGATAGCCTTCTCCCGGTCCCCAAGAACCTCATACGCATCTGCGACTTGAGACAGAACATACTGGCTATCCGGAGACAATGCAAGCGCTATTCCGATGCCTTCCATCGCCTGCGCCCGCCGCCCACCTTTCGCCCAAAGCGCTGCCAGCATCGCCTGCGCTTCGGCGTTCTGCGCATCTGTTTTCAAAGCTTTCTGCAGCAGTGCGATGGTCTTGCTTCTGGCCGCATCCGCTCTCGGCGTATCCTTCTCCCACTCGTAGGCAGCGGCCAAGTTGCTCCAGGCGTCGAAGTTCTGGCTGTTGATCGCAAGCGCCTTCTGGCTTGCATCGACCGACTCGGGAAACCGATGTTCCGCCGCATACAGAAACCCCAGATTCGCGTACGCGAAGAACGTAGGGTTGATGGCAATGGAATGCTTCAGCGCATCTTCCGCGGCTCCGCTCATCCGCGCGTCGTCCAGGTCCATATAGGCCATCCCAAGATTGGAATAGATTCCGGAGTTATCAGGAGCCAACTGCAGGGCTCGTTGCCATTGCGCGATCGCCTCTTTCGGCTTGCCCGCTTTTTCATAGAAATTGCCAAGATCGTTGTATCCGTTCCAGTCGGCCGGCCTCAAGGCGGCGGCACGCACAAAATCCGCCTCCGCTTCTTCGTTGCGTCCCCGGCTCGCGTAGGCTCGGGCTAGCCCGGCAATCGCCTCGGCGTCCCTTGGATCCAGGCCCTCAGCGCGCTGATACTCCTGGATCGCGAGGTCCTGTCTGCCTGTAAATTCATGGATCTGGGCCAGCGCCACATACGTTGCCGGCACCCGATCGTCGAGCTCCGCCGCTTCTTTGCAACTTGCCTCCGCCTGCTTCAGCAACTCACCTTTGCCTTCAATCCGGTATCTCATGATGTAGACCTGCGCCAGTCGGGCAAATCCCAGCGCGAACTTCGGATCGATCCTGATCGCCTGTTGCAGCGACTCTGTAGCCCGTTCGAGATTTCCGGGCTGATCATATCTCTGGAAGTACCCCACTCCTGCCAGGTAGCTCTCATACGCCGCTCCACTTCCTGAGCTGCTCCCGCTCCGCATCGAATCCGCGTGGTCCGACAGGTTCATCAGGCGTCCAAGCCTGGTGACCGCGTCGCCTTCCATCGTTGCAAGATCGTCGCCTGCGCTCGCCACGGAGACGAACCCGATCTCCCGCATCTTCTTAGGATCCGTCAGCGTCAGCTTCAGCCGCGCTCCGCCCGCGTCCTTTTCAAAGCTACCGCTGATCACGATCGTTGCTCCAAACTCGTGCACCGCCTGCGATAAGTTCGAAACCTTGCGCGCCCTGATCTCACTCGCCGGAATGACCCACAACGTCTGGTTCGCCGCATCGAGATTCGCCAGGTCGCCCGCCAGTGAGTCCATCAGCCCATCTCCGAGCGCCACCACCTCGGGCCCACCATCGATCACCTCAAACGGCAGTATCGCCACATGCTTTTCACTGCTCGACAGCACCATCCCGCGCATCCGCTCGCCTACCGTCGGGATGAAAAGCACGCAGCAGACCAGCAGGAGCGCTAGAACTACCGCCGCAATCACGAACGGTCGACGCGCGATCGCACCCAGCGAAACGCCACCCCGGATGGCCTCCTCAACCTCCTTAGCCGACTGATATCTACGGCTCGCGTCATACTCCAGGCACTTTGCAATCACGGCATCAAATCGGCTCGGCACTCCTGCTTGCAGCATGGACGCCTTCACCGGAACTCTCGTCCTGCTTCGCGTCTTTCCGCTCGCACTCTTCGAACCCCTGCCCGCCGAACTCGCCCGGCCCTCGGCTGCTCTTGTAATCAGCTTCTCCGAGAACGGCTTCTCTCCCGTCGTCATCTCGAACAGCACGATTCCCAGCGCATACACATCCGTCGCCTCGCTCAATTCACTGCCGTCGAACTGCTCGGGAGCCATATACTCCGGCGTCCCCACCGCTACGCCAATTTGCGTCAACGCCGTCTGCGTGTTGCCCGTATGCTGCGAAATCGCCCTCGCGATCCCAAAGTCCATCAGCACCGCGCATGTCTTCCCGTTGCGTTCGGTAAGCATGATGTTCCGGCCCTTCAGATCGCGATGAATCACCCCAGCCTCATGAATGCATCGAAGCGCCTCGCATAGATCCAGCGCCACCTTCCGCGCCTCCGCCCACGGCAGCGGCCCATGGAGCCGCAGCTTGTCTGCGACCGTCGAGCCTTCCAGAAACTCCATCGTAAGAAACGCCTGCTGCGATACCCCATCCGTCAGAAACAATTCATGGATCCGGCAAACATACTGGCTGCTCACTCTTCTCGCCAGTTGGACTTCATTCTTGAACCGCGCCATCTGCTCCGCGTCCGCGATCAGGTCTGGGCGAATCGTCTTCAGCGCAATCCTGCTCCCATCCATCAACAGGTCGATCGCCTCGTACACATCCCCCATGCCGCCCGACCCGACACGCCGCACCACCCGAAACCGCCCCAGCAGCACATCCCCATCCGCAAGCCCCATCCACGCGACTGCATTCGTCGCCTCCGCGTTGTCGAACTCATGTCCCTCTGTGAAATCTGTCGCCATAACTGTCTTACATCACATATCACACCGCCGCTCGTCGCATCATCCAATTCGTCGCGGTGCCGTCGCCTTCCCAGCATGTTCAAATAGATAAGAAGGAATCCAAAAACAAATGCCTCTGAACTGTGGAATTGTAGGTCTGCCGAACGTTGGCAAGAGCACCATCTTCAACGCACTCACCTCCGCCAAGGCCCAGGCCGCGAACTACCCGTTCTGCACCATCGACCCCAACACCGGCGTCGTCACCGTGCCCGACGAGCGCCTCACCAAGATCTCCGACCTGATTCAACCGAAGAGCCTGGTTCCTACGACGATGGAGTTCATCGACATCGCCGGCCTCGTCGAAGGCGCGTCCAAAGGAGAGGGATTGGGCAACCAGTTCCTCGGCCACATCCGCGCCACCGACGCCGTCTGCCACGTCGTCCGCTGCTTCGACGACCCCGAGGTCATCCACGTCGCCGGCGGCGTCAACCCGCTCCACGACATCGACATCATCAACACTGAGCTTCTGCTCGCCGACCTCGACACTGTAGAAAAGCGCAACACCAAGGTCGAGCGCTCCGCCAAGGCCACCGCCGACCAGAAGATCAAGTCCGAGCACGCCATGCTGCAGAAGCTCCTCGCCGTCCTCAACGCCGGCTCGCCCGCCCGCACCGCCGACCTCACCGACGACGAACGCCTCCTCGCCCGCGATCTCTTCCTCATCACCATGAAGCCGCAGCTCTACGTCGCCAACGTCGACGAGTCCGGCCTGACGGAAGGCAACAAATACACGGCGCTAGTCGAACAACGAGCCAAAGAAGAAGGCGCCCAGGTAGTCAGCATCTGCGGCGCACTCGAAAGCGAGATCGCCCTGCTCGAACCCTCCGAGCGCGACGAGTTCCTCGCCGACATGGGCTTGAAGGAGCCCGGCCTCAACCGCCTCATCCACTCCGCCTACCGCCTGCTCGACCTCATCACCTACTTCACCGCCGGCGTACAGGAGGTCCGCGCCTGGACCATCAAACGCGGCACCAAAGCCCCCGGCGCCGCCGGCGTCATCCACTCCGACTTCGAAAAGGGCTTCATCAAAGCCGACTGCTACGCCTCCGACGACCTCTTCCTCTACGGCAGCGAACAAGCCGTAAAAGAGAAGGGCCTCCTCCGCTCAGAAGGTAAAGAGTACACCGTTAAAGACGGCGACATCTTGTTCTTCAAATTCAACGTGTAGCCTTTCCGGAACAAGAACAGTTAGCCGCCGAATAAGCCAAAGAGCAGTTGCTAAACATGGACACGGAATGCCATTCCCGTTGCACAATTCATATTGCATGTATAGAGTTTGAGTGTAAGGCGAAGAAAGGGCGAATATGTCTGAGAATTCCTCTATTGAATGGACGGATGCCACGTGGAACCCTGTTCGCGGCTGCACCAAGATTAGCGCCGGATGTAAGCACTGTTACGCCAAGACATTCGCGGAGCGTTTTGCTGGCGTGCCCGGCCACCCGTATGAAAGAGGGTTCGAACCACGGACAGTGCCGGAGAAACTACATGAACCACTAAGGTGGAAGCGACCTAGAAAGATTTTCGTGAATTCGATGAGTGACCTGTTTCATCCTGAGGTGCCGGACGAGTACATCGTCGCTGTCGCTCGGGTAATGATGGAGGCAGATTGGCACACGTTTCAAGTGCTTACGAAGCGCTCCGAGAGGATGTCGCGACTGCTGAACACAAGACTTGAGTTTGCGGCTTCGAGCACCCATATCTGGTGGGGAGTGAGCGTCGAAAATAAAAGAGACGGCAAACCCAGAATCACCCACCTTCGGGAAGCCAGGGCGAGCGTCCGCTTTCTCTCAATCGAACCACTTCTTGAAGAACTCGGCACGTTGAATCTTCGCGGCATCTCGTGGGTCATCGTGGGGGGGGAAAGCGGTGCGGGTGCCCGACCAATGAATGGCGATTGGGTAACACGAATAAAGGACCAATGTCAGGCGTCAGAGGTCGCGTTTTTCTTCAAGCAGTGGGGTGGCGTTCGTAAAAAAGAAGCGGGCCGATTGCTCGATGGTGTAACTTACGATGAACTTCCTATTCTGAACTGATCCGACACACATGAGCGATACGGATTCGAATTACGATGAGCGGGAACAATCCGAAATCAAGCACTACGCTCTTCGTCTATACCTTGAACCCGCGGCCCGGATACTTGGTACCACCAGAAGTGTGACCTACGTGGACTGTTGCGCAGGCCCATGGAAAGCTTGCGCGCCGGATTGCAGTGACACCTCGTTCGGTATAGCCACTGATGTCTTTGGACGGGCCGCCGCAGCGTTGGCGGGACGCGGGATCATACGGAAATTCCCCTTGCTGCTCATTGAGAAAGACATGAGTGCGTTTAGAAAGCTTGAGGGCTTCGCAAAGCAGCACAGCAGTCAGTCGCTACTAATAACTGCTCGAAATTGGGATTTCACGGAGAAACTTTCTGAAATCATCAGATTCTGTTCCGGCGCAGGCGGGTTTCCATTTATCTTCATCGATCCAACGGGCTGGAAGCTTGCGGAAACCGCTAACATACGACCGTTGCTACACTTGAATCCGGGAGAAGTCCTGATTAACTTGATGTCGCCTTTCATCAGCCGTTTTATCAAAGACAATAAGACCGACTTCAGTGGCCTTCTAGGCGAAGACTACCCTTCGCTCAGATCGCTACAGGGCGCAGAGTTGGAGCAAGCAATCGTTGACAAGTATTGTGATCTTATTAAACGAGAAGGCAATTTCGCCTATGTCTGCTCACTGCCAATAATGAACCCGGATATGGATTCGTTCAATTTCCATTTGATTTACGCTACGAGAAGCAGAAAAGGTGTCGAAGTATTCAAAGAAGTCGAGAAGCGCACTGAAAAGAAGACGCATGAAATCCGAGCGGGATTACAACAGAAAGAGCGAGAGTCCCGATCTGGCAATCTTGAGCTTTTCGAGGCTGGCGTTCAGTATCACGAGACTTGTCATCAACGGCTCGCGCGCACAAACAAAGGACGCGCCCGCGATGCAGTTAAAACATTGATCGAAACCGCGAACAAAGCCTCCTATGACGATTGTTGGGTTGAAGCTCTACAGTTTTCGGCGGTCTACGAGACCGACCTGCGAGCGTGGATCAACGACTGGGAACGAGAAGGATTGATCGTCGTAGAGGGTAGAGCTCTCAAGGCGCGTGTATTGCAGGTCGGCAAAGGGGTCAATCTAGTCCGAAGTGCCAAACAACGACAGACCTATCTTGAAGACGCGGTAGCGTCAGCCCCCTTCCAACAGCTGCTTGCTTTGAACTCATCCACTTCCACGCACACCTCGACTACCGCCACCCTGACCAGGTCCCAGAAACCTTAAGCGACTGCATCACCTGCCTCTGCCCACCCTCATCCGAGACAAACGCCGTGCGCCGCAGCGGATCGGTAATCCACATCGTGGGCAGATCCACGGCCTCCTGCCAAAACCACGCAGTCTTCATCCCGAAAACACCCCATGCTACACTTCCGACTTCACCAGCAACCGGGAGATTCGGCCAATGTTCCGCAAAGCTTTCACCCTCGCCTTTGGGTTCGCGATAGCCCTCTGTGGTGCAGTCTCTGCGCAAACATCTTCACCCAGCGGAACCGTGTCTATCCGTATCCTGCGCGCGATCGACTCCTCCACAATGCGACCGGGCCAGGCCATCCCGGGAACGGTCGTCGCATCGAGCAATGGCAGCGTTCCCGCTGGCGGTGGAGCTGCAATCCAGCTCGTCTCCGATGCAGCAGTAGGATTCACCGTACAGCTTGCGCGCCTGGGCATCAACGGCCAGATGTTCGGAACGAAGAGTGCATCCGCCGCGCTTCCCAACGGCTTGCCCGCCAGCGGCAAGACCCTTTCGATTCCGGCAAACACCGTTGTGATCTTCACCCTTGGCGAAGCGACAGCCCGGGGACCCGCTCGTCCCCGACCCGGTCAGCCCGCGTCTACCCGCGCTTCCGTTCGCCCGCAGCATCCAGATAAATCTGTCGTCGATCTGCCACCCGCAGCGCCCGGCTATCCGCCCGTCCATGCCTCCAATCCGGTGGCCCAGGACAACTGCTGGTGGATCCCTTTCGAAAGTAAGAAGTTCGGCTTTGAAGCGGCCGTACAAACGTGTGCCGATCCCAAGATGACCACGCTCGTCACCGAAACCGAGACCGGCCTCCAGTGGCAGACTTTGCCAGAAAGCGGCACGGTGCAGAAGGGGCAGATTCTCACTGTCCTCACGAAACCTGCGGGTCAATCGATCGAAGACGCGATCAGGCAGCAGTTCGTCATGAAGCTCAAAGTCCCCGCCGCCCGCACCAGCTGCAAAGTAATAAAAGACTTCGGGAATGGCACCCCGGACGATACGGGCATAAGCAAGAACAATCCGTCGATCCAGTTCTATTCCATCAAGGCAACAGGGCCATACTCAAAGCTGAAGAAGTTTAATTCTGAGGATGCAACGGAAGCGCCTTGCCCCGACCTGGAGAGCAACGATGCCATCAGCATGTTCTTCCAGTACAACCCCGAGGAATCCAAAACGAAGTTTCTCTTCTTCCAGGAAGACGACAATGGGTCCATCCTCAACAACGACTCCATCCACTTCGCAAAGGAATAGACCCGCGGCCTCGCGCTCGATCAGACCGGCTCGACTCTGGCACCGGTAATTCCTTCCAACTCATCCAGCTCAGCAAATACGTGAGCCAACGTCACCCTGATCTCCGTCCCCGGCACCTCAAGCGTCTCCATCACCTGCCGCTGCCCACTCGCATCCAAAACAAACGCCGTCCGCCTCAGGGGATCGACCATCCACACCATCGGCACACCCATTGCGAGATAGTCCTGTGCTCGCTCCTCGATCTCGCTCATCCGCTGTTCACTCGACATCACTTCAATACACAGCAGAGGCGCGACAGTCGGAATCTCTTCATAGGGAGCGGAACGAAGCAGCACTGCCACATCCGCCACACGGATCCGCGTCTCCGAAACCCTCATCCGCAACGACGGGAATACACGAATGTCCCACGCCTCTTCGCGGGTCGCGAAGTAGTAGATAAAGAATCCATGCACAACGGAGTGCTGCCCTTCACCCGTATTCCGCTCCTTTACCTCGCCTTCAAGCCAGTCACAATCGGGCCGATAGCACGTATGCAGATACACGTCTAAGGAAAAAATCATGGGCGCCGCTATAACATCCTCGCTCGCAAACAGTATCGCACCTACGGCTCCCGCGCCTCTTTCGAGATCATCTCCGCCTCCATCAGCGGCACCGGAATCATCCCATCATTATTGAACTTATCCATAAAGTCCCGCATCACAAACGGCTTCCCTTGAATCTCCTGCTGTCGCGAGTATTCCGTCATCAGCTGATCGAACAGCAGCTTCCCCACCACATAGCTCGCCCCATACCCCGGCTGCCGCAGGTAGAGCAGTTGCTCAAACGTTGTTAGAGAATCCCCCGCTACCGCCCATCCGCGCGGAGTCCACGCCGCATGAAACGCTCCAGCCTGCTCCAGCGTGAACTCGTTCGACTGCACATACAGCGACGCCAGCCCCCTCGCCGCCCGGTTCGCCAGCATCATCCAAACCAGCTCCTTCGCCCTAGGATCATCGTCATACAGCCCCGCATGCATCACGATCTCCTCAAACGCTGTCGCAAATCCCTCCGCCCGTGTGTCCCATATATTCGACAGCGGAGCGACCCTGCGAATCGGATCAGGATTCGGTTCATCCCGCATCCTCGCCAGGTCGATCCAGTGGTACTGGTGCGACATCAGCAGCATCGGCTCGCGATGCGTCACCCGCGTAAAGAAGATCCTCTTCTCCTCCGGAACATAGTGCCCAACCTGCGGCTCCAGCGCGCCCTTGATATAAGGCTTGTCCGGAATAATCGGCTTGGTCGTAATGAAGTTCACAAACTTGTCGAGCCGAGCGTGAGCCATCGCATCATAGCTCGCTGCATCCTTCACAGGTTCAAGGGGTGGCAGCTTCCCATTGTTCAACTCCTCCAACCGCAGCGCGGCCTGCGCCCGCTCCAACTCGCGATGCAGCAGCACTACCTGGTCATCCCATGTGTACGGCACAAGGTGAACGTTCTTCTCGTACCAGTTGTAGTTCTCCTTGCCCACACCTGAAGGCCCAGTCTTCTCAGGAGCCAGCTTTACCAGCCATGCAACAAAGTCATCCGTAGCCTTATGTGCATTCGCCACCGCAGCCCGCAACTCCGGCGCCGCCCCAGTCAACTCCGCATGCTGATGCCCCTCCAGCGTCATCACATCCAGCGTCCCCGCTTCAAGCGACGCAAGTATCTGGGCCTGGTTCCTTAGCTCCTGCTCACCCCACACCCAAAGGTCGCGCGCATTGCTGTCCTTCAGGTTTGTCTTCGCCTGAGCCAGCAAACCTGGGATCGCCCCGATCCTCGCCGTCAACTCCTTTTGGTCACTCGGCGAAAGTGGAAACTTGTAGTTGTACAACTCAATCGCCTTCCAGGCCAGCGGTCCTTCACGCAAAGGACAATCACTCCGCTCGGCCCACACGCTTACATAGAACGCGGGATCACGCGCCCACGGTCGCAGCACCCGAAGGTTGAAGTCGAGACCATTCATCTCCGCCTTCACCAGCTTGTAGTCGTTCACCTTTGCGACCGGCCATCCCGCCGTATCGATCGATTCAAGCTTCTTCTGCCACTCCGGCAGGGTCTTCGCCTTCTCCGCCATCCCACTCGCCGTGTAGTCCGGTACAAGCCCATTCGTCACCGGATGCTCGAAGCCCCGCACCCTTCAAACACCTTCACCAACTCCGCGTATCCCGCAGGTTCGGCATCCGCATAAGCGACGCGAGCGCAGGCAGTCATCCCCAGAAACATCATCGCGAGCGAAACTCTCATCAGGCGGCAAATAGGCACAGTCGCTCTCCAGAACATAAAATTGAGTGGCAAAGAGTAGTGAGCCTATCTTTACAGACTTCCGTACGTTTGTGACCTGCTTACCGAGACGATCTAGCCGCAGAAAGCTTGCTGTTCTCAGACCTTCGTCCTGCAATAGAAAGGGCGGCAAAGCCGAAGCTCCACCGCCCTTCTCACACCAGCTACCCGCCAATCATGGGTAGGTGACCACTGGCTGCAGCGCTCCCGCATCGCTGCTGTTCGCCGTCCCTCCCACCCCGTTGATCACATGCGTGATCTGCCCATTGCCACTTAGAAACACGGTCCCTGCATCCTGCACCGAAACACCCGGCGCCTTGGGCACGGTCATCGCATTGTCCTCAACAATATCGATCCCCTGGCTAAAGAACGAATAGATGCCGAGCCCATACGCCTGGTGCGTATTTGCAAGCGCCGTCACCACAAAGGACGGGTATCCATTCGCCTTCCCATCCATCCAGGCGCTTTGGCTTGGAGGATCGTAAGGCAGTTCGCTCTGGTAAAAGATCGTCTCGCCCCGGTTCCCATTCCAAAGTACCTGTTGCTTCTGGTAATGCTCCACCGCAAGCCCAAGCGCCGTCACGCGATCGCCGTTCACCACAACACCGTGGTCCGCTGTATTCAGCGTCCATCCAACTCCGTTGCCATGGTCCGCGCGCCACGCCCAGATATCATCGAGAATTACATCGGAGCTATCCACTTCAACGCTCGTGGTCGCCTTTCCTGCAGTCGCTCCACCGATGCGGAAGAACACGTCGCTCACCAGCGAAGGATCATTCACATGCGAGAAAAAACCACCGCTCGGCAAGGGCAGCCCGAACAGCCCGAAGCCCATCTTAAGCAGCACCGGCGAGTTCACCGGACCCGCATCGAGGATCAATCCCGCAATCGTTACACCGCCGACATCGGCAACTGTAATGGCCTCCTTACCCGTCTGCGGAACCAGTGTCGCAAAGCCCAGGCCAAGCACAATCGTGTCTGGCCGCTCAACGATAATCGGCTGCTTCAATGCATAAACACCCGGAGTCAGGATCAAGTCCTTACCCAGCAATAACGCAAGGTTGATCTCTTCCACTGGAGTCTTCGGGTTCGCGATAAAGAAGTGGCTGATCGACACTTCCTTACCCGCAGTCGCACCATTCGCCCATGTAGTACCAGCCGAGTCTCGCTGCAATGCCGGCACAAACACTGCATACTTCCCAGTCTCTTTCTCGTAGAGATAAGGCCGCTCCCTGCTCACAGGCGTACTCGCCAAAGTCGTGTAAGTCTGGTTTGGATAGCTCTGCGCCGGAGCCCCAACTACTCCGGAAAACACCTGGTCCCAAACCCCGTTCGACCAGCCACCAAGGTTGCTGTTCCTCACAAAGAACTGCTGCTGCGAACCGTTGATCACATACGAACTCTGCGAGTCTGCAATAAATCCGCCGCTCGCATACTGCGGCCCTGCCGTGCAGTAGTCCTGCAGCGTTAGGTTCGCTCCAACGATGTTCACGCGACGCATCGGGTCTGCCTGCGAGACAGCCCAGAAGTCCGCCGAACTCCTGCAATCCGCCAACCCCATCACATTGATCGTTAGGTTCGAAAGCGACCGCCAGAAGTTATCGAGCGCGATGCAGTTGTCAGCCGCGAAGCACTGGTTATACACGTCCACATGCCCATTGATCGTTACGTCGCCGGGCGACTTACCCAGCCCAGCTACTTCGGTGTAATAACCCACTTGAAAAGTAAGTGGGGTCGCTGTACTTCCATAGACACCCGGCTCGAACAACAAGGCATACCGCTGAACGCCAAACTGGTTGCTCACCTGCTGCGCCGAAATTGCATCGACCGCAGCCTGAATCTGGCTCGTCGGCATGCTTGGATTGAAGATCATCACGTTGGGACCAAACGCCGCTGCTACCGACGCTGGAGTCTGGGCCAACGCTGGCCCGCTTACCATGACTGCTGCGATAGTTACAGCCGCGATAGAACACACGCGCGCGAAACTACCAAATGAATATTGGAACTTCTTGTTACTCACGATGTAACTCCGTAGATAGGGAGGATGAACTGCGGCAGTAAACCTATGCTCGCTCTCTCAGGGTTGTCAAACGCGTGGTAACGGACTTACTTCGCCGACATGGCCGGCAATTCGATATTCACCAGCGGTTCCGATGCGTAGTCCAGCTTCGGATACCAGTCCGTTCCTCGTCCTTCCGGCACAAGATCGAGCATGATCCATAACGGATCGATATCTGGAGCCCCACGAGGATCCTGCCCAGGATCAGCCGTGACCGGCCCCATCTCTCCCGTCCAGAAGTGTCGCACCGTCCCATCGCGCCGTGTGAACACATTCAAGCCCGGAACATCGCCATCGTCGGGGCTTACATAGGCCCGCGTGTAGTCGCCGCTCAAATCTGAATAAAGCTTCAGGTTCTGCCATCCACGTTCTTTCTTGAAGTCAACCAGCCGTTCAATCGGCGAACGCGCCACCACCACAAGCGAAACAAGCTGTGTGACATTCCTCGTCGTTCCATCCCACGCGGAAAGCAGTGAAGTACACACCGGGCATGCCTTCGCCCGCTGCGGTCCATACATCATGCTGTATACGAGCAGTGTCCGCTTGTTCCCAAACATCTCCGCGAACGTTACCGGCCCGTCCTCACCCGTAAATCGATAGTTCTCTGGTACAACTCCGCCCGGTGGCAGGGTGCGACGCAATGCAGCCACGCGCTCCATGTGCCGGCGCAGTTCTATCTCTTCCGCGAGAAGCTGCGTTCGCGCTTTACGGTACTCCGCGCTCTCATTCGGAAGCTTTATTTGACTTTTCATTGCCAGCTCCATCGCCGGCACCAAAGTTGCGTCTGCCATCTCATTCTCCTCCCCGCGTTCGATCCGCGTACCGGCAGAATTGTAGCCTCTCAGCCCGCGTCCATCGAGCTCATCGTCTTCTTCGCCAGTCCAGCAAAAGCATCCACCGCAAGTTCCAGATGGTCCACCCTCGTGTCTTCGATCTTGTTATGGCTTATCCCATGCAGCGACTGCACAAACATCATCACCGTCGGCACACCCAGCCTCGCCACCTCAGCCGCATCATGCAGCGGCCCTGAAGGGATGCTCAGCGAAGTCCCCGCAATCTCGCGAATCGCATCTTCACAAAACCCGATCAGCGCCGCATCGAATGGGATCGGCTCGATGCTCCAGATCTTCGACCACTCCACCGTGCATCCCTCTTCGGCCGCGAACCGCTCGCTTGCCGCCTTCGCCTCCGCAAGCATCTCCGCGAGCACATCAGCGCTCAGATCCCGCTGGTCCAGCGTCGCCTCGCATCGTCCAACCACCGCAGTCACGATCCCCGGAAACGTCTTCACACTTCCTATCGTGCAGACCGCATCGGGATGCTTCATCGCGATCGTTCGAATCTCAAGGGCAAGCTTAGCCGCCGCCGCCAGCGCATCTTTCCTCGCGCCCATCGGGGTCGACCCCGAGTGCGCCTCCTGCCCATAGAAAGTAATTGCGTGCCGCTCGACACCCTTCGTCCCCAGCACCGCCGCCAGCGGCAATCCCGCAGCTTCCAGCACCGGCCCCTGCTCGATGTGTAACTCCAGATAGGCAGCAAGATCCTTTTGCTCAAAAGTCGCATCATTAACGCGTTCTACATCAACGCCACACTCGCGCAGCGCCGCCTCAAGCGTCACGCCATCGCGGTCCGTCCTCACCCTATCCGCCTCAATCGTCTGCTTTCCCGCAAACGCCGCCGAGCCGAACAAGCTCCTCCCAAACCGAGCACCTTCCTCGTCTGCCCAGTCCACAAGCTTCACCGTGAACGGCGGCTTCCCATCGAAGTCCTCAACAAAACTCCGCAACACCTCGAGCCCCGCCACCACACCCAGGCAGCCATCGAGCCACCCGCCATTCGGCACCGAATCAAGATGACTGCCAATCACCAAAGCTTTGAAGGAATCTCCCGCAAGCGTCACCCATCGGTTCCCCGCCGCATCCAGATGCTCCTCTACCGGCAGCACCGCGAGCTTCGCTACGAACCACTCCCGCGCCTTCAGCCACATGGGAGTCCACGCCACCCGCTGCGCTCCATTCGCGTCGCCAGTCAGAGCCCGCAGCTCATTCAAATCATCGATCACACGCTGAGCATTAACTGGCATCAGCAGCCCCCGTCATCGGCTTACGCCGCAGAAACTCTCCCCGCCCATATCCCCCGACAAACACGCCATCGCGCACCTGTACCTGTCCGCGCACCACCACCAGCGAAGGCCTCCCATCGATCGCAACACCTTCAAACCCGCTGTAGTCGCAGTTCATATGTTGCGTCCTGGCTGAGATCGTCCCGCGATACTCCGGGTCATAGATCACCAGGTCCGCATCGCTCCCCACCGCGATCTCTCCCTTCTTCGGATAGAGCCCGAAAAGCTTCGCAGCCTTCGTACTCAGCGCGTCTACGAAGCGATGCAAGCTCAGCCCGCCGCGCTTCACGCCATACGTGTACATCAGGTTCACACGGTCCTCCAGCCCCGGAATGCCATTCGGAATCAACGTAAACGCGTCCTTGCCTAGCAGCTTCTGTTCGAGATCGAACGGACAGTGGTCCGTCCCAACAGTATCGATCTCACCCGCCTCAAGCGCGTGCCACAACCTCGCCTGGTTCCTCTCATCCCGCAGCGGAGGCGACATCACGTATTTCAATCCTTCAACGCCCTCACGCTCCGCATACGTCTTATCCAGCAGGAAGTGCGGCAGCACCGACTCCACCGAAATCTTGACCCCACGTGCCTTCGCATCGAGCGCAGCCTTCAGCGCCGGCTCACATGAGAGATGCACCACGTACCCCGTAGCTCCAGTCGTCTCTAGAAACGTAGCAAACCTCGTCGTCCCCTCAGCCTCTATCGTCTCCGGACGACTAGGCTCATGCCACTCCGGCCCCGTCTTGCCCGCCGCAATTAACTCCGCCTGCAGCCGGCTCACCAGCTCCGCATTCTCACAATGCGCCGTCACAATCACGCCCAGCTCACGCGCCAGCTTCAGCGTCTGGTACATCTCGCCGTCATCGACGCCAAAGAAATTCTTATAGGAAAGAAAGATCTTGAAGGATGTAGTCCCGTCCGCAACGATCTTCCGCAGCTGCGCCTCGGTCGTCTCGTCGAACCGCGTCACCGCCATGTGAAACGCATAGTCGCACGCGCTCTTCCCGGCAGCCTCGCCCTTCCAGACGCTGTACTGCTCCATCGCATCGTCCAGCCGCGACGGACAACACATCTCGATCAGCGTTGTCGTCCCACCCACCAGCGCAGCCGTGCTCGCTGTCTTGTAGTTGTCCTTGGCAAACGTTCCCATGAATGGCAGATGGATATGCACATGCGGATCGATGAATCCGGGAAAGATCAACTTACCCGTTGCGTCGATCACCTCTGCCCCATTCGGCGCATGGATTCCTGCACCGATGCGAGTGATCGTCTCATCTTCAACATAGATATCTGCGAAGTAGCGATCTGTACTGGTCACAATCTCGCCATTTTGAATCAGCAATGCCATCGGATCTCCATTCGTTCAGATACAGCGAACTCAGACTTGACGTACGTCTGATGACCGGGTGCCCCATCCATCGCGTCGCTGTCTTCTGCATCGGTCTTCTGAAATGGTCGAATCGAGGCGGCCCAGCCTCCATCCGCTCCAGTATGCCTCAACGATCGCGAACTACTGCACCTTACCCAGCGGCCTCAACTGCGCCAACTCCCTCGCGCACCCAATCGCATTCGCCGCCGCGAGCTTCAGATTGTCCGCCGCGAGCAGGAGCTTGAAGCGCGTTCCCGCGCCTTTCGTAGAACCGACCCACACCATGATGTCTTCCTGACCCGCCGCGCTCAGATTGCTGGGAGGCTCCGACTCTTTGGAAACGATGTCTATGTGATCGCCCACCAGGCTGGCCTCGATCTCTTCTGCCGTTGCCGCTTGCGCAAGCTCGACAAACAAGGACATCACATACCCATGGAACACCGGCGTGTGAATTAACTGCAGCGCCATCGCGGGCCCACCGGTCAGCAAGGAATCGTACTGCGTCTCGATGCGCGCCTCCGTCTCCGCCAGCTTCACCTTCGCGTCCTCGCCCAGCGCCGGCAGCAGATTGAACGCGACCTGCGCGTCATACTGCTCACGCGGAATCGACTGAAACGAGAGGAGGCTGACGGTCTGTTGATGCAGCTCATCCATCGCCAGCCGGCCGTACTGCGATGCCGGTTCCAGCACAGTAGCGGCGAGGCTCTTCACCTCGAACTTAGTCGCCATCTTCGCCGCAATCAGCGCCAGCATCACGGATGCGGGATGCGCCGCCACAACCACAGACGTCTCGAGATCGAGCTCTAAAGCCCGGCCAGCTGAACCCTTTGGTCCCGCCGAAACCCACGGCGAACGAATCAAGACGCCCTCTTCCCCTTCAAGCCCGGAAGTAAGATCGATGATCGCCGCACCCGCTTCGCGTGCGCTCTTCCAGAACCTTCGCGCCACGTCCGCATCGCCTGCAAAGAAGACCAGGTCCATCCCTTCGAACGAAGCGGCATCGATCTTCTGAATAAACGAGATCTCATCTCCAGCTGCGGCGATCTGTCCATTCACGCGGTCTTCATCAAGCAGCGTAAAGCTCGACGCCGCGAACGAAGATTCGCTCAGCGCGTCGCTCAACTCTTTGCCCGCAAGGGAAGACGCTCCCACAATCGCAATCCGATAAATTCGATTCGCTGTCACTCACCCACCATCCGATTTCTGCATTGGTTCAAGCCGCAGTAGAGGAATCCTACTCTAAGCCCCGCCACCCTGCCCCGAACGTCTCCGGTCGCGACTCCACGAATAAGCCAGCCGTGCCAGAACTCCCGACACCAGATATCCCAGCGCGATCAACAGCAGCATCCACTCCGAGTACATCAGCAGCAGCACGATCACCGTCGTCATCACCGCAAGCAGACGAATAGGGTGCCGATCGCCCAGATCGATCTCTTTGCCGCTCCAGAACCGCCAACTGCTCACCATCAGAAATCCTGTACCCAGAATCAGGCAGATCCACAGGATTGACATCCGCGGATCATCGATCGGGGATCCATCGAAGAAATAAATCACCGCCGCCAGCACGCCCGCGCCGGCCGGAATCGGCATACCGACAAAGTACTTACGCCCCGGCCGTCCTGGATTACGCGGCTGCGGATTGACGCTGATGTTGAACCGCGCCAGCCGGCTTGCACCACAGATCAAAAAGAGGAAGCAAACGAAGACCCCGATGTGCAGGATGCGCTCCCGTATGTGCGGGTAAAGCATCGGGGGCAGCATGCGGAATCCCCAGATGTACGCCAGCACACTCGGTGCCACGCCAAACGTGATCACATCGGCCAGCGAATCAAGCTCTTTGCCAAAGTCGCTCGCTGTATTTGTGCTTCGCGCAATGAATCCATCGAGCCCATCGCACATCACCGCGAACCCTATCGCAAGCGCAGCCCGCTTGAAATACGCCGGATCGGCAACACTCCCCTGAATGCTCTGCGTGATCGCATAGTACCCGAGGCCAATATTGCCTGCCGTAAACAGAGACGGCAGCACGTACATTCCGCGCCGCGGGTTCCGCTTGGGCCTGCGTATTTCTCCACTGCCTAATCCCGCCGAGAGGACCTCTTCCGCCATCAGGCACCCATCGCTCGGGTAAATGGTTCCGCCGAGGCATTCGCTTCGGAGAGCACGGCCAGCACCGTCGAGCCGCCCGAGACTTTGTCGCCCTTCTGCACGCGCAGATCGGCGTCTGCAGGCATCAACACATCAACGCGCGATCCGAACTTGATCAACCCCATCCGTTCTCCCCGCTCCACCTTGTCCCCAACCTTCAGATTACATACGATACGCCGCGCGATGAGACCGGCTATCTGCTTGAAACTTACCTCGTAGCCCCCGGCATCGATTGTGATCAGCGTCTGCTCATTCAACAGCGCAGACTCCTGGTTCATCGCATTCAGGAACTTGCCTTTGTGGTGCTCACACAGCGTCACCGTTCCGCCTACCGGGCAACGGTTCACATGAACGTTAAACACATTCAGAAAGACACTGATCCGCAGCCGGCTGCCGCCCTTGGTCTCCACCCAGGCCGCCTCGGTCACAACGCCGTCCCCTGGGGAAACAATCACTCCGGGCCCATTCGGAATCTCTCGGGAAGGATCGCGAAAGAACCAGAGGAAGAACAGTCCCAGCAGAATTGGAATCGCGATCAGGATGTAGGAAGAGGTGAAGTACCAGAGAAGCGCGGCCACCAATCCACATCCGACCGCATAGAAGAAACCGTCCTTAACCATAGAAGTCGATTATAAATCCCGGCCAACGCAGAACCGGCGAAGACTCCGCGCCGCCGCCTGTTCCGTTTATCCGGCACAACTCTCTCCTTGCTTGTCATACCCTTGCGTTTTTGTTTGTCATTCGCGAAGCAAGTCTCCTCTTGATGGCCCTCTGGACGCACCACTCAAATCGAGCCGCATCAAAACCGCGTCATCCTGCGGCGCGCGATAATATCGCTTGCGCATCCCCGCCCCCTCAAACCCCAACCCCCGATACAACTCGATAGCTCCGTCGCTTCTGCTCCGTACCTCAAGTTCGATCTCGGCAGCCCCTTGCCCGCGCGCCCATTCAATCACCGCCTCGCACAGCGCTCTCGCCACACCTTTACGCCGCGCCGAATTCCCAACCCCGACACTCTCCAGCTCCGCAAGCACCTCCGCATCGAGCGCCGTTACTCTCCCCACTGCTACGCCTGCCAATGCCCCGTCGCCTGTGGCGACAAAAAGGCACCGCCACGTACCCACCCCTCTCGTGCTGGTTTCGGCTGAAGCGAGGGCGGCCAGGTACTGCGACAGAGCCCAATGGGGAAGAGTCTCTATCTGGCGTTCAAGGGCAATCACTCCCTCAATGTCCCCCATGACCGCAGGTCGAATCCTGTAAGCCGCATCCATAGTCGATCAACCCGCCTGCCGCGCAGGTGGCACCGCAGCCCTCTTCGAGGCCGCTGTCTTCGGCGCAAAGATCTCCGCATCCGTTCGCCGCAGGTAGTTCGCGTCGAGCGTCTCGGGATCGTCGAAGCTCCCGGCTTCGAACCGCCTCAGCGCAAACGGCAGAGCCTCTGCCGCTGTCGGATCCCCAATGACGCGCAGCCTGGCCACGCCCGCGAATGCCGCCGCGACGCTCTCTTCGCAGACGACAGCCGCATCAGCCTCCGTCGCCGCCGCAAACGCATCCTCCAGCGGCAGCAACGCCTCTCTCGACTCCACTCCGTCCCCATACAGCCCGCAGTAAAACTCGCCCCGGCCCGCATCCAGCAGCGAGCAAACTTTACCCGCACCCGCAGCCAGCATCGCCAGCCTCGATACGGCGATGATCGGCACGCCGCCAGCCTCGCTCAGCCCCTTCGCTACACTCAGCCCCACCCGCACCCCGGTAAATGATCCCGGGCCGGTTACTACCGCGATCGCCGCCACGTCCCGCAGCTTCCACCCCGCGTCCGCCATCGTCTCGCGCAATACCGCCACCAGCCTCTCTGAAGCCGTCCGCCCCGGCATCCGCGCCAGCGTCACAACCGGCTCTGCAAACCCTGTATCGGCGAGAGCCAGACTTCCCTCCGCCCCACACGTATTCAGCAGTAAAAACTTCATCCCCGCTTACGCCTCCCTGGCTGCTCGAAGATGCCTCGCCTAACCCTTCTCAACCAGCTCGAGCGAGCATCGTAGCGGGCAACTTGCTTACGACACAGATCATAGCGCTTCCAGGTTCGTCTTTTCGAACACACAAACAACCCCCTCCCTCAATTGACGTTCTACACTTGAGACAGACCGATGGCCACACTCGAAACGCAGTTGAAGACGAACAAGCGACAGCTCATCCTCCACGACAGCCTTGGTTTCGTCCTCCTGCTTGCCGTCACCGGCGTCCTGTTCGCCGTCACCCTCTTCCTCTTCCGCAGCTTCTCGACTCATCGCGCGGACATCGCCAGGCAGGCCGGCGAAGATGGCCGCAAGGCGCTCCTCGAGAACCGGCCGCACGACGCCATCGCCAATCTCCGCACCGCGCTCTCCTACTCTCCAAACAGTCGCGATTACGAGCTCCTGCTGGCACAGGCGCTCGGCCGGGATGGCCACCTCGAAGAGGCTGTCAACTACTTCCTCAATTTATGGGAGTCGCAACCCGGCGACGGCTTCATCAATCTCCAGCTCGCCCGGCTCGAACGCCAGCGCAACGACAAACAAGCCGCGATCAACTACTACCGCGCCTCCATCTTCGGCAGTTGGAACGGCAACGGCGTCGTCCGGCGACGCGACGTTCGCCTTGAGCTCGCCAACTACTTCATTGATCAGAAGGAGTTCGCCCTCGCCCAGACCGAACTCCTCATTGCCTCGAGCAACGCCCCATCCATCCCCGGGTTCAACCTGGACCTTGGCGACACCCTTCTCCGGGCAAACGACCAGACCGACGCCATGAAGGAGTACCAGAAGGCCATCGCCGAAGACCCTCATCATGCCATCGCTTATGAGAAGGCCGGCCGCCTCGCCTACAGGATGGGCGATTACGTCCATGCCCGCGACTCGCTTGAGAAGGCCCTCCGCGAGAGCGCTGGAGCCGTCAACAACGCCGCCGAACCCGAAGGCGACACCGCAACGCTGCTCAGAAACTCGGAACGCATCCTGACATTGCAGCCTGACGTCGCCACCTCGCGCAGCGAGCGTGTAGCCCGCATCCTGGCAGACCGCGCGATCGCAAGAAAGCGCTTCGACACCTGCGCGAAGCAGCTCAGTTCGCTCGACGCAGTGCCCGTATCCATGCAGACGCTCACCGTCCGTTGGAACACTTCTACTCCCAACGCAACCCGCTCCGCTCTCATGCGCGACGACTCGAACGGAGATCTCGTGCGCAGCCTCATCAAAGATACCGAAATGACCACCGCGCAACTCTGCGGCCCGCCTCAGGGAGATGATTCCCTGCTGCTGCTCCTCGCCCAACAAGGAAAGAATTAGGCCACATCAAACAGCCCAGTACCCAAACCGCCGGTATCTAAAACAGGCCGGTATCTAAAGAGGCCGTCTCTCTGGGCAGAGCGAAAAATCTCGCATATGCACAGGCAAGTACAGCTACCTTGACCTCTCCACCCCTAGCAGGAGACGAATGTCCGTTCAGGAAAAAATCGAGCCGGAACAACAAGCCGGGCCCCGGCAGGAAGCGGAGATCTCTCCCGCTCGCGAAGAACGTATCTTCCTCCTGCTCTCCATCTTTATTGGTGTCATCTCCGGCCTGCTCGTCGTCTCCTTTCGCATGGCCATCGACTGGCTCAGCGTCCTCCTCCTCGGCCCATCGCCGGCCGCCCGCCAACCCCGCCTCATCTTTGTTCCCGCCATCGCCGGCTTCGTCATCGCCCTGCTCACCCGGTACGTCTTCCCGCAGGTCCGGGGCAGCGGCGTCAATCAGACCAAGGCCGCCCTCTACATCTCGAACGGCTACATCTCCATCCGCACCGTCATGGGCAAGTTCCTCCTCTCGTCACTCGCCATCGGCAGCGGCCACTCCCTCGGCCCCGAAGACCCATCCCTCCAGATCGGTGCTGGCGTCGCATCGCTCATCAGCCGCAAGATGGGCCTCTCTCGCGAAAAGCTCCGCATCTTCGCTCCGGTCGGAGCAGCCGCCGGCCTCGCCGCCGCCTTCAACGCCCCCATCTCCGCCATCCTCTTCGTCATCGAAGAGGTCATCGGTCAGTGGAGCGCCGGCGTCCTCGGCTCCATCGTCCTCGCCGCCGTTTCGAGCGTCGTCGTCGCCCGCTCCTTCTGGGGTTCGGAGCCCATGTTCCGCATCCCCGTCGTCACCGAACTTGACTCCCGCGAGCTCCTCGCCTACGCCCTCCTTGGCCTCGTCGGGGGTGTCGCCTCGCTCGCCTTCGCCAAGGCGCTCGGTTATCTCCGTCCCCGTCTCCGCACTCAAACCTCCTGGACGCTCCTGCAACCCGCCCTCGCCGGTCTTCTCGTCGGAGGCATCGGCTACTTTGGCCTGCCTCAGGTCATGGGAGCCGGCTACGACTCAATTGACCAGGCAATGCATGGCCAATTCGCCTTCAAGATCCTCATCCTGCTCGCCGTCTTCAAGATCATCGCCACCACGCTCTCCTTCTCCAGCGGAACTCCCGGCGGCATGTTCGCCCCCACCCTCTTCATCGGAGCCATGCTCGGCGCAGCCGTCGGATCCATCGAGAAGCACTACCTCCCGCAACTCACCGGCTCGACCGGCTCCTACGCGCTCGTCGGCATGGGCGTTCTCTTCGCCGCCTTCCTTCGTGTTCCCCTCACCTCCGTCTTCATGGTGCTCGAAGTCAGCGGCAACTACTCCGTAATTCTCCCTGTGATCCTTGCCAACACCATCGCCTACCTGATCTCCCGCAGTCTCCAGCCGGTCCCCATCTTCGAGCTTTTTACTCACCAGGACGGCCTCTATCTCCCTTCCATGGAAGAGCAGCGCGAAGAGACCAACCTCCACTTCGAAGACGCTCTAGGACCCATTAACGTCCCCGTTCTTAGGGGTTCCGAACCACTCCTCGACGCTCGTAAATCAGTCGCCGAAGCCTTCGAGAAATCCGATGCTACCGCCGTCCTCATTCAGTGTCGCGACAGCGCCTGGTACGCCGCCACCCGCCAGGAGCTCGAAGCCATCTTTGCCACCATCACCGACGACACCGACACGAAGCAGACCATCGAAGAACGTCTCCGCCCCGACCGCACCCCGGTCATGTTCCCCGATCTGCCTCTTGCAAGCGCTCTTCCCTACTTCAAACGCTGGCCTCTTATCCCGGTTTCGAACCGCGCCATCCGAGGAGCCCTTGAGGGCGTCCTCTCGCAAGCTGATGTCATCCGCCGCTACCAGGGCTAGCCCCACACCATCGACCGCTGCAGTCCTCTGTTTGTCATTCCCGAAGGGAATCTGCTTTTGCACTTGCCCTGCTCATCCCCTCGAGAGCCGCTCCTTTGACAACTGGAAAATCTGGGTGCCCCATCTATCGCGCTTCTGCGATAGGTGGGGTCCACAAACTCCTCACCCGCAAGCCCCCCTACCTCTCCGCCACAACCTCCTCTTCCTCCTCCGCCGCCACGATGGACAACACCTCATCCCGCACCGGAAACACAAACGACAGCGGAGCATCCACCACCTCCCGCACCAGGAACTTCAGAATCTGCCGCTGCTCCTCCCACGGCACCTCATACGCTCTCAAAGCCACCAGCGAAGCGATCGCAAAACTGACGCCGAGGTTCAGCACAAACGTAATCCCGATCCCCGCCACCGCATACCAGAGCCATCCATGCCCGAACGATGCTGTCCCGTACCGCGCCGCGGCTAGCGCCAGCGTGCCTGTGCTCAGCGTGACGTGCCGCACATCGAGCGGCACGCCGAAGAACTTCGCGACCACCGGCGAAAACCCCAGCAGATAACCCAGCACGATACTCGTGCTCCAGCTTGCGAGGTTCCGCTCCAGCCAGTCCGCCGCCCGCTTCATCTTCCTTGCACCCACCCGCAGCCCAAAGGGATGCTGCGCTACCGCCTCCGGCACCCGGTGATACACCGCAAAGTTCTCGAACCACCCGCCAATCACCGCCGCCAGCCATAGCAGCAACCCCGTAAATGCCGCAAAGATCGCCGTGCCCGAAGTAAACGGGTGCAGCGTCGTCACCACGTGATGTGCGCTCTCTTCCGCCAGATAGGGCTTCTGAAACATTCGTCCCCACAGACTCTCGAACGCCACCGCCCCGGCACACACCGCAATCACGTTCGAAAAAGCCGCCGCCAGCTGGGTCCTTGAAATGTCCGCGGCAAACTCCGAGATCTTGCTCCACCGCGTCACGCCTCGGTTCTCGCGAATGATCCCAGCCAGCGTCGCCGCCGTCATCGAAGGCTGCTTCGTCGCCAGCGCCAATCCGAATAGCTGCAGCAGCACAAAACTCACCGCGTAGTCGGTTCCAATCAAAAACCCTTCGACCGCCAGCGGAAAGTGCCCCTCGATGATCCGCATCTTGATCGCCGCTGTAAACACCGTCAGCAATCCGCCACCCGCCGCCGCCCGCCACATTCCCCAGTACGCTTTAGGCGAGTGTGCGATGTAATGCTCGCCACCCTGCCCCGTCCGCTCTACCGTCTTGCGAGCCAGCAAGTTGACGCTCTGCCCCAGCAGGACGCGCAGCCGCATGTCCTCCAGCCGTCCGCGCACCAAAGTATTTACCAGCTCCCGTACAGCCGAGTGGCTCGCCCCAGCCCGTATCGCTGGAGCCTCGCCCGCATAGACCGTCGCCAGCATCTCCATGCGCAGCAGACTCGCCTCAATGCTCCGCAAGTCATACACCAGCGCCGAACTCACCCCGGCATCTTCCATGTGCAGATGGATCTGATCGAGTTCCTCGACGCACCGCCGCACCGCCTCCTGCCAACCCGCCAGCTCCTGCTGTCGCGCCGCTTCATCCCCGGCCCGAACCAGTGTTTCCTTCGCCCCCACGCTCACGAGCGCGTCTGTCGCAAAGATCAGCCGATAAAACGGCGAGTCCTCCACATGCTTCGTACTTCCCCTCTGCCGCACTGCGGCCGTAACCCCTCGCCCCGCCACCCGGGTCGCCAGCAGGCAGATCGCCTGCCGCACATCTTCTTCGATCCTCGCCGCCGCCGCCCCATCACCTGGCCAAAGGATCTTCATCAGCCGCTCGAACACAAACCGCTGCTGCCCCACAAACCGTTCTACGGCCACCTGCGAAGGAAACACCTCCGCAAACAAGCGTCCCGTGTCGGACTCCTCTCTCGCCGAGGGGAGCAGCCGCTGAAACACTCTGCCCATCAACTCTGCCGGAAGCGCATGATGTCCCGGCAGTCCCGCCTCCGCAAACAGCGTCACGGAGTCCAGCCCCACCAGCATCTCGTTCCACGCGACGGCGAAACATCTCCCTAGCTCGTGGTCCTGCTCAAGCATCCGAATCCACCGCAGCAGCCGGACCTCGAATCCTCGCTCACTCGAACTTCCCCAGATCGACGCAAACAGCGCCGCCGCTCTCCGCACCCGCACCGATGCACTGTCCGAATCGCAGAAGTTCTGCGTCAACCCATAAAGCTCGTCATGCGTCCGCACGAAAGTCGGCCGAGTCCTAAATCTTCGGCTTCGCATCATCTTCCGCACTGTCCGAACCAGTTTCACCCCTTAACCATAGCCCACGCGCTACTCTTGAACAGCCCAAACACCGGGCGCCCCATTTACCGCGCTCCGTCGTTCGTGATGGGTGGGACCTTCGCGCCTCGCGCGAACCGTAACTGCATCACCGCACACTTCAGGCAACTCAAGTAAATGAGGTATTCATGACCCCCAAGCACTACGACGCAATCATCATCGGCTCCGGCCAGGCCGGCAACCCGCTCGCCGCCGCCTTCTCCGCCGCCAACAAATCCGTCGCCCTCATCGAACGCGCCGCCGTCGGAGGCACCTGTGTCAACTACGGCTGCACCCCCACGAAGACCATGGTCTCAAGCGCCGAAGTCGCCAACTTCGCTCGCCGCGCCAGCCAGTACGGCGTCCTCGTCGGCGATGTCGACGTCGACATGACCGTGGTCCGCGCCCGCAAACGCGACATGGTCGACAAGTGGCGAACCGGCAGCGAAAAACGCCTCGCCTCCTCGAAGAATGTCGACCTGATCCGTGGCGAAGCCAGCTTCACCGCTCCAAAGCAAATCCAGGTTGCCCTCAACGACGGCACCACCGCCAGTCTCACCTCCGACATCATCGTCATCGACACCGGCCTCACCCCCGCTCCGCCCGCCATCCCCGGCCTGTCCACAATCCCGTATCTCGACAACGCCAGCATCATGGAACTCGATCTCGTTCCCGAACATCTCGTCGTCCTCGGCGGCGGCTCCATCGGCCTCGAGTTCGCCCAGATGTTCCGCCGCTTCGGCAGCCGCGTCACCCTCATCCAGAACTCCCCGCAACTCCTCCCCGCCGAAGACGAAGACATCGCCGCGGCGATTGCAAAGATCCTCACCGAAGACGGCATCGACGTCCTCCTCAACGCCAAAACCATCTCCGCCAGCCTGACCGCCGAAGGCCTCGAACTGACAATCAACATCTCTGGCACCTCCCGGACGATCGCCGGCTCCCACCTTCTCGTTGCCGCCGGCCGCAAGCCGGCCACCGAAGCCCTGAACCTCCAATCCGCCGGCATCTCCACCAACGCTCACGGCTTCATGACCGTCAACGACAAGCTCGAAACCAACATCCCCGGCACCTATGCCGTAGGCGACGTCAACGGCGGCCCTGCCTTCACCCACATCTCCTACGACGACTTCCGCATCCTGAAATCCAATCTCCTCGAAGGCGGCACCTGCACCACCAAAGACCGCGCCCTCCCCTACTGCGTCTTCATCGATCCGCAACTCGGCCGCATCGGCCTCAGCGAAAAAGAGGCCGCCGCCCAGGGTCGCAAAGTCCGCATAGCCCGTCTCCCCATGACCTCCGTCGCCCGCGCCATGGAGACCAGCCAATCCCGCGGCTTCATGAAAGCTCTCGTCGACCCCGCAACCGGTCTCATCCTTGGCGCCGCCGTCCTCGGAGCCGATGGCGGCGAAATCATGTCCATGATCCAGATAGCCATGATGGGCAGCCTCAGATACACCGCCCTGCAATCAGCCGTCCTCGCCCACCCTACCTACGCCGAATGTCTAAACAACCTCTTCTCCAAATTCGACGACGGCCAACCCTGATACTTTTTTAGTTGTCATCCCCGTTTTTTAGTTGTCATCCCCGAAGGGGATCTGCTTCATAAGCGGCGGCAGAAAGGTGGGTGCGGGTGCCCCACCCATGGCTCGCACTTGGCCATGGGTGGGACCAGCCACCACTCCACCTTCCGCAAAGAATGGAACTATCCCTACCCAGCCGTACTTAACTGCACCCCACCATCACTCGTATGGATCGTCAACAACGCCCCGCCACCATTCATCTTCCCGTGTACGTTATGCCCCGACCCGCCCTTCGAGTTATAGCCATCCATCAGGATCGGCAGGTTGCTCACCAACCCGCCATCGCTGGTATGGATATCGAACTCAGCCGCGAAGTTCTTCGGCAGCACCAGCGACACGCCGCCATCGCTGCTCTCCACCCGCGACTCCGCACTCAGGTTGCCGCCCTTCGACAGGTCCGCCTTGATCCCGCCATCGCTGCTATGCAGATGGATCGCCGTAAACGCCCCGGCCACATCCATTCCTCCATCCGAACTCCGGGCCTCCAGTGTCCCCGAGCACTCCCTCACTTTCATTCCCCCATCGCTTGCCTGAAGCTTCATCTCCCCACGCAGCCCACTCACCGTCAGCCCGCCATCCGACGTTCGCGCATCCAGAGACACCTCAGCCGGCGTCTCCACCACTACCTCAGACTTCCGCTCCGGCCCATGCCAATCGGTGTGCCACCCCATGTGCGACTTTTCTTTGAGCGAGAAGTTCACGCCACTGCCGCTACCGCCCTCCTGCAGGTTGAACCCGGAGAGCTGCATGTTCTTCAGAATCACCTTCACATGCACCTGGTTACAGCTCCCACAAGACCGCACCGTCAACCCGCTGTCGCCCGTCTCAAACACCAGCTTCGCCTGGTTCCCCACGGGGTAACTTTTCTCCCAGGCAATATCCTGCGCCCTCGCAACGACACTCCCGGCAAACTCCTGCGCCCTCGCAACGACACTCCCGGTAAACACAGCGGACAAAGCAATCATGACGCCAGCGATCTTCATAGGTTGAGTTCCTTCACCGATCAGTACGCACTTGCCCCATGAAAGTTCCGCTGGCGTATCCCTTTCTTCCAAACTTCGGCCATACCGGCATGAGTGAAGTTCCGCAAACACCGACTTTCAAGGAACAGCCAACACGAACGCAGGGTTGAGACGCGCTCATGCTTACTTCTGCCCCCTTCGCAGCCTTCCGGAAGAGCTTCTGCCCAGACGTATGATTGGTGCGAGGCGTTCTTCTGATGCAAACTTTTCCAAAGTCGCTTGCCGTTTTCCGAAAGATCGTCAACGAGCGCGGCGACCAGCTTCGCGGGTTGGCCCCCGAAGAGATTATGCGGCTCTCTTCGCAACCCATCGAGCACCTCACTGTGGAAGCACGTCAAGCGACGATTGGAATCATCGTGCAGCCCCTACCAAGCGGTAGTCTTCGCGTGATCGTTCAAGGGTTCATGCAGGCTCGATTCATACCGGGCAAACATGTTGCGATAGACGGTTTCTACAAACCTCCAGATGGTGCCGTCGAGCAGATGCCAGCTTAAGAGTTTTATGAATTTGACTAGCCCCTGTCGCGTGCAATAGCGAGTGTGAGTACAGGCGCTTGGTTCCTGAAAGACGGCATTTTGACCAACTTCGACCGGTTCGGGCGGTCGGAAGCGGCGCGATTTCCGAAAACACCGACTTTCGAGGAGCATTGCTGGAGCGCAGTAGCGGTTTGCTGGCCACGCTGCGCTCTGCTTCTCAGTAGTGTCTCTGTATGTGCCGTAGCAGAAGATATCGAGATAAACTTGCCTATGGTTCAAAGTCGGTTAGCTGCGCGTGCGGTGGGACGTTGCACCGGCACTCTTTTCTTCTCCATCTTCGGCGGCTGTTGGCTGCTGGTCTCAAGCTATTGGTTTCATCGCTTCAGCTTGCCACTTTGCCTGGTAGATGCAGTTGTTGTGACAGGGTTCGTGGTGACAGCTTTGCGCTTGAAAAGGCGGGGCGAAGCGGCCGCAAAGGATGCCTACCCTGAAGCTGAGCGCAAGTATAACGATCGACTTTTCGGCATCATCAACGCAGTAATGTACGTGCTCGTCTTCCTGCTTTTTCTTGTTTTACCCCGATTCGGTTTATCCAACTATGTCTTTCCAGGCTTCATCGCACTCATCGGACTGCACTTCTTTCCTATGCCTCCGCTTTACCGACATCGATCCAGCTTTGTCACCGGTGCTTTTCTTGTTCTATGGGCATTAATCTGTGCGGTGGTCTTCAAACACGACGGCAACATCATGGCAGCCTTTGTCACCCTTGGTGCCGGTGTCACTCTCTGGTTGAATGCTTTGTGGGCTCTCAGCACCGCTCGCGGACTCCTTACACGCGAGGGTCTCTAGCTAAAGAGTTTTCGGTAAGATCTGGTTGGTAAATCACGATATCTACAAGTGTCAATCCCGGGAAACGGCGGTGTCGGCAACTAGCCCACGCACCGCTAGTGGTATCAGATGACCCTCAAGCCGTATTGTCCCCACCGCCAATCTACGCCATTTTCAAAAGAGGACTCGAACAGTATCTTTGGAGGATTCGATGGATAACCCTGCGCCCGCCGAACGAGCTGAAACGTACGTCATCCCCTGGCACTTCAAACCCGAGGACGCAGAGCATGGAAGAGACTGCGTGCTGATTGCCACAATCATCGGAGACGAGATGCAGGCGATCTCCCTGCATGCCGGTCACCTGCCGGATCTGTCACCTGCAGTGGCATAGCGATACCTGAACTCGAGACCTGGCTGGCCGCAGCCGGGTGCCGGGTGCCCCACATCTCGAATCTGAGATGTGGGTCTTTACCGGCCACCAAGCCTCATCCCGTAAACTAGACCAATGATCGACGAAGCCACCTTCCGCCGCGAGTCCGACCGCGCCCTCGAATTCCTCAAGCAGTCCCTCATCGACGCCGAGGAAGAAGGCGGCTTCGAGGCCGAAGACAACAATGGCGTCCTCAACGTCCTCTTTGACGAGGGCTCCGCCAAATTCGTCTTCACCCCTAACACTCCCGTCCGTCAGATCTGGATCTCTGCCCAGTCCACCAGCTTCAAGCTCGACTGGTCCGAGTCCGCCTCCGCCTTCGTCCTCGCTAAGACTGGCGAAGCCCTGAAGCCCCTCACCCAGCGCCTCCTCCGCGAACTCCTCGCCGACGACTCCATCATCCTCAAATAAGTGCACCGTCTCCCAGAGACTGAACTGAGCTAAAGCGGAACAGCGACACCTCCAAATGAGGTGTCATCCAGCGACCGAATCCCCTTGGAACCGGGGCATCCCAGCGACTGAATTGATCTATCATCCAGCGACTGCATCGACGTGTCATCCAGCGTCCGGAATCGATGTATCATCCAGCATCGGGAACCGATGTGTCATCCTGAGCGAAGTTTTGCGCGCCTTTGCGCAAAACGAAGTCGAAGGACCTGCGTTTCCACGAGCCACACCTGCCTCTCAAACCCGTCCACGGAACGCCAGCCCAGACTCCAGGTAAAGCTTGACGTAACGATCTTCCTGGAGCAACAATCGAAAAGCGAAGTCCGGCCAGACCCCGGGCTTCACCCGTCCGGGCGTACCCTTGAGGTCCAGCCTTAAGTCTTTTCTCTTGAAGACTTTGGCCGGAAACAGGGGGAGGGGGGTACCCCCGGTTGCTGCAACCTTCCGCTCCGCCTGGCTTCACGCGCATCGAACAAAATGGAACGGGCTAACCCCGAAGCCACCGACTTTGACAGACCCCGGAATCGGAAGGAAACTTATCTAGATGAAAAAACTCGAGATCCTAGCTGCTCTCCTTATCTCCTCCTCGCTCTCGCTTGCCGGATGCAAATCGAGCCAGCCTGCTCCCGCGGCCGCCCCGGCACCGGGCCAGAGCGCCGCCGCCCCCGCATCCAGCGGAACCCTGAACTCCGACGGCACCACGAACCCGCCCGCACAGCAGGCAACCGCGCCCGCGCAGCAGGTAGCCCAGGCGCCTCCGCCCTCGACCGCCCCCGTCCCGGCTCCCATCGTCCAGCAGGCTCCTCCGCCACCCCCGGCCCCCGTTGCGCTAACAGCCCCCGCCGGGACCCGCGTTCTCATTCGCACAACAGAATCGCTCAGCGCCAGCCATAACGAAGTAGGCGACGGCTTCACCGGCGTTCTCGACACCCCTGTCATCGCCCGCGGCGCAACGCTCTTCGCTCGCGGAACCCGCGTTACCGGCACCGTAGTCGCAGCCAAGGGCCGCGGCCGCTTCAAGGGCGCAGGTGCCCTCGGCATAGAGATCAACACCATCGCCGGCCTCCGTGTTCAATCCGACGAGTATGAGCGTGAAGTCAAAGGCAAGGGCAAACGCACTGGCGCTCTCATCGGCGGCGGCGGCGGCCTCGGTGCCCTCATCGGCGGCATCGCCGGCGGCGGCAAAGGAGCCCTAATCGGCGGTCTGGCCGGAGCCGGAGCCGGCACGGCCGGAGCCGCCTACACCGGCAACAAGGACGTCGTCCTTCCCTCCGAGTCCCTCGTTACGTTCCATCTCACCGCCCCCGTCACCATCAAGCGTTAGGTCGCTGGGTGCCCCACATCTTGATTCTGAGATGTGGGAATTGTCTGGAGACCAACTGCTGTAGAAAACGAGACGCTAAAATGACCTATGCGTCTCACGCCGGTCTTTCTACTCTCCGCCACAGACGTCTCTCACTTCCCCACCCAGGCGAAGACCTTCGACGCTCCTGAAATAGCCTTCCTCGGCCGCTCGAACGTTGGCAAGTCATCCCTCATCAACTCGCTGCTGGGCTCGAAGGAGGCCCACGTATCCTCCACCCCCGGCCGTACCCGCGCCATTAACTTCTTTGCCCTCCACGAAGGTGCAGGCGACAAAAAGAAGATCCGTCCTACCCTGATCTTCGCCGACCTGCCGGGCTACGGGTACGCAAAGATCTCAAAGTCCATCTCTTCCGAATGGCCTAAGTTCATCGAGCCCTACCTCGCCGACCGCGACACCCTCGCCCTCTGCATCTGCCTGGTCGACACCAACATCCCGCCGCAGTCGAACGACACCCAGCTCATCACCTACCTTAAGCAGAGCCAACGCCCCTACCTCGTCGTCGGCACCAAGGCCGACAAGATGTCCGGCAACGTTCTCACCAAGTCCATAGCCGCGTTAAAGAAGGCCCACGAAGTGGACGAGATCCTGCCCATCTCAGCCAAGACCGATGCCGGCATCAAGACCCTCTGGTCCCGCCTCACCTCGGTCGCAGAAGACGTCTAGCCTCAGCACCACAAGACGGCTGAAGCCGCAGCAAGAGCACCAGCCCGCTCTGCATCGGCGCCGCCCCACCCAGCCACCCAAGCTTCCACGCCAGAAATCCCCCGACCAGGACGAGAATGGCAATCGCGAGCGCAATCAACTGCCATGCGACACCCTCCTCGCCGTCGTCGGCCAGACGCTCGTCACGCCTCGGGTCGGGCCGGCTGCCCGCCACCTCTCGCGCTCCGGAAGGCTTTGGATCCCGCACCACAGGCCGCATCCCTGAAAAACTGGTCGGTCCTGTGTTGCCTGGTTCACCCCTTTGGGCAGGAACGTGACCCGAGCTCTCCCCTGCCTTTGCTTCCGGCCCACGCTCCGCGCGATGTGTGCCTGACTGCCCCATATAAGGCGCTGCGGCAGGGTAGCTCATCTTGGGGTTGGTCGCGATGCTCGTTCTCACCTGCTTCATCTCCGAGGGCCGGTCACTTACCGCGCCCGAGGAAACGGGCACCTGTCCGCTGCTCCCGTCCCCCCTGCCATCAAAACGCGGCGATGCTTTCTTCTCCTGCTGCAACTTATGCTCAGCCGATTCCTTTCGCTTTCTGGCTCCCGCACGGACGCCCTGCGGATCGCCCGGCCGTGCCGGCAGCGTCCGCTCCGGCGGATCAGACGCATGATCATCAGGCGAGGCCTTCGGCCGCATTGGCTCAACTGTTCGCGCCCCCGCCGGCAGCACCGGCTCGATCACCGGGGGAGTCTTCACCCGTGTCAGCCATCCGGACCGCTGCTCCGCCAGCTCCTGCAACTCGTCGGTAAGCTCATTCGCGGACTGGTATCTTGCCCGCGGACTCTTCGCCAGCAGTTTCATGATGACCTGTTCCAGCTCCGCCGGAATCTGCCCGTTGAACTTCCTGATCGGCTCCGGGGACATCTGCCCCAGCAGCTGAACGAAGACCAGAGCACTCGTATTGCCGCGGAATGGAAGCTGTCCCGTCGCCATCTCGTACATCACGATGCCCAGCGAAAACAGGTCCGACCGCGCATCCAGCTTCTCCCCGCGCGCCTGCTCCGGCGACATGTAGGAGACGGTGCCCACAGTGGCCCCCATCGTCGTCAGGTTTGAACCAAACTCCCTCTCTTCGCTCGCAAACTGGTCGATCTTCGCCAATCCGAAGTCCAGCATCTTCGCCTGGCCAGAGCCATTCGGCTTCTTCACCAGGAAGATATTGGCAGGCTTCACGTCGCGATGCACGATGCCCCGCGCATGCGCCGCCGCCAGGGCGTCCGCAACCTCGGAGCTATATCGAAGTATCTCGTCAACCGGTATTACGTCCTGGTTGATCCGTTCCCGCAGCGTCTCGCCTTCGAGCAGCTCCATCACCAGATACGGTGCGCCGTCCTGCTCGCCGATATCGAAGATCGTGCAGATATTTGGGTGGCTCAGGGCCGAAGCCGCCCGGGCCTCGCGCAGGAACCTTTCTCCTATCCCGGGCATTGCCAGCCGGTCGTCGATCACCTTGATCGCGACCTCGCGATGCAGACGGCGGTCCCATCCGCGATAAACACGGGCCATGCCTCCGCCGCCCAGTTCACCCAGGATCTCGTACGGACCTAACTTCTCTCCAGCCTCAGGAAACATGCGCCTCGATGACCTTCTGCTCCTTTGAAACATCTTCAGGCACCAGAGGTTTCTCTGGACGAATACTCCCTCTGCGCCTATCGACAAACCCCAATCATACCGCGCAGTTCGTACGCAGCGCTGTCCCTCTGATATGCGCGTACCTTCAAGTCAATCCCCCCGCTCCGGGTCTCTGCTCCTATAATTACGCTGTGAATTCTTCTACCCGTACTCTCTCCCGGCTTCCCTCTGGACAGACGCTCCTCTTCGACGCGGACGACACGCTGTGGGAGAACAACATCTACTTCGAACGGGCGATTACCAGTTTTATCTCCTATCTCGATCACCGCGTCTATACGCCGGAAGAGGTACGCGGTCACCTGAACCAGGTTGAGCACGCCACCATCGCCGCCCACGGCTATGGCCTGAAGAGCTTTCGTCAATCACTCATCAACTGCTTTGAGCAGCTCTCTGCAGAGCCCGTCTCAAACGAGAAGCACCAGCGCATTGTCAGCTTCGCCAACTCCATTGCAGAACAGGAGATCGAACTCCTTGCCGGCGTCCGCGATACCCTCCCGGAACTCGCCGCGCGCCAGCGTTGCATCATGGTCACCAAGGGCGACCCTCACGAGCAGACCGACAAGCTCGCCCGCTCCGGACTAAGTGACCTCTTTGCCGCCGTCGAAGTGCTCCCAGAAAAGCACGAAGACGCCTACCGCTCGCTCAGCATCCACCACGCCTGCGACGCCGCCACCACATGGATGATCGGCAACAGCCCTAAATCCGACATCAACCCGGCTCTCGCCGCCGGACTCCACGCCGTCTTCATCCCGCACGACTTCACCTGGGTGCTGGAACACGAGATCGTTGCTCGCCCCGCCCCCGGTCAGAAGCTCCTGGAACTCGGCAGCTTCTCCGAACTCGCCACCATCTTTTAGGCAGAACTGTAGTAGCCACTCGCCACTAATGTAGTGGCCGTCATTCTGAGCGCAGCGAAGAATCCCGAGGGTCTCGATTGGCCATGCCGTTCGACCCTCTCTAACCCGACCGTCCGAGTTGTGCCAGAAGCGCCCAACGGTTCCCACTCCCGCACCTCGGGAATAACGGCGCAGGTCGACGCCCCTAAACCCTACTCAGCGCCCCAACCAGCCCCTCCACATCCCTCACCGCTGGCAAACAGCTGTTTCCAGCACAAACCACCGCGAAGCTCCCTTCCGAACGCAACTCCGGCAGATGCGGCAATGTCTCCGCCAGCATCTTCGGCAGAGCACCGACTTGGTCCCGCCGCAAGCGGATCACCGTCTTATTCGCCGCAAACCGGGCCAGCGCAGCCGCCTCAAGACCTCTCGCCACATCGTCCTCGCCAAACACACAAACCTGCACCGGCGGCAGAATCATCCGCTGCAACGCCAGCCCGTAGCTCGCCGCATAGAGCCCAAAGTGTTCAACAACTCCCGCGAAAGCTTCCAGCGTCTGCTTCGCCTTCACACCATAACTTGCGTTCCCATTCAGCCCCTCAAGCCGCAACAGCAACGCGGCAGCCATCGAATTCCCCGCAGGCGTAGGCGAGTCCTGAAGGGGCTTTCTCCGTGTCGTCAAAGCGCCAAGCCGCTTCTCGCCCGCAGCCGCCCGCTCCGTATCGAAGAACCCATGCCCAGCCTCATCCCAGAATTTGTTCACCGCCGAACCCGCAATCTCCTCGGCAGCCTCGTAGTAGCGGATCTCCCCGGTCGACTCCCACGCATCGAGCGCAGCATGCCCGATAAACACGTAATCCTCGAGCACTCCCGCCACCCGCTCCGCCGCCGCACCCTGCTCACCATAAGCGACGACATGCGCCATCGCCTCGCCAACTCCACGCCGAAGCCAGCACCCGCTCCAGCGACTTCAGCGCAAACTCGCGCGCCTCAGGCACTCCAAGCACCCGCGCTGCCTCCAGATACGAGGAGATACACATCCCGTTCCACGCCGTGTAAACGGTCTTGTCCACAAACGGCGTAGGCCGCCCCAGCCGCGCCGCGTAAAGCTTCTTCTTCGCTGCGACGATCAATTCCGCCGCCATACTCTCACTCACCTTGGCTGACCGCGCCACCGAACTCAGCGGCAGCGTGATGTGCAGCACATTCTTCAACGGATTGTGGTGCATATCGCCCAGCTCACCGATATCGAAGTATAGGCCCGCAACGGCTATCTCTTCCTTGCTCAGCACCGCCGAAGCCTCATCGCGAGTCCACGTGAAGTAGTCGCCATCATCCTCAAGCGAAAAATCCGCATCCTGCGACGCATAAAATCCGCCCTGCTCGCGGTCGCTCAGCCACTCATCCATCCACTGCATCGTCTCCCGCGCCACCCTTGCGCACTCCGGTTCAACAAACGTCTGGTATGCGTGGACATAGTTCTTCAGCAGCTCGCTGTTGTCGTAAGCCATCTTCTCGAAGTGCGGCACGACCCACCGCTCATCGACGCTGTAGCGATGAAACCCGCCCGCGAGATGGTCATAGATGCCGCCCTTCGCCATCTTCTCCAGCGTGAACATAGCCGCCTGCCTGGCCTGCCCCCATGAAGCCCCCCGCGAAGCCAAATCCAGCAGCAGATCGATTGCCCCCGAATGAGGAAACTTCGGCTGCGACCCAAATCCGCCGTTCTTTCCATCGAACTGCTTCAGCGCCGATCCCGCGATCTTCGACACCAACTCAGCTCCCGGATCGGGCGCGCCTCCGCCGAACGACTCGTTCTGCTCGATCGCCTCCATCACGCTTCCAGCGGATTCGTTTACCTCATCGCGCCGGTTCTCGAAAGCCTCCGCCATCGTCAGCAGCACTCGCTGCATCGACGGTCTTCCATGCTGGTCCTTCGGCGGAAAGTAAGTCCCGCCAAAGAAGGGCAACCCATCGGGTGTAAGAAACGCCGTCAATGGCCACCCGCCTTGCCCGCTGATCGAAGACACTGCCGCCTGGTACCGCGTATCCACGTCCGGCCGTTCATCGCGATCCACCTTCACCGCCACGAAGTGCTCGTTGATGATCCCCGCCGTCGTCGGGTCTTCATAGCTCTCGCGGTCCATCACGTGACACCAGTGGCACCACACCGCCCCGATATCCAACAGGATCGGCTTGTCTTCGCGCTGCGCCTGCTCAAACGCCTTCGGCCCCCACTCCTGCCACTCCACAGGCTGATGCATCGCCGACCTCAAATACGCCGACGCCGCGTTCGCCAATCCATTCCTATGCTCCGAACTCATCCCAGCTCCAAATCCCTACTCCTTCAAGTCTAGACCTGAGAGATACACAGGCCAGTCGCTCTCCAAGGAAAGTGTCATCCTGAGCGAAGCAAATCATGGTCCCATCGTGATTTGCAAGGTCGAAGGACCTGCGGTAGCATCGCCCTCCGCCGAACCGGCTACTCTTCAAATATGCTCATCAACGACCCCGCCACTCACGCCGAGCTCTCCGCCCTCTACCCGCTCTACGAGACCGCCCTGGTCACCAACGACGTCCCAACCCTCACCGCCATGTTCTGGGACTCACACCACGTCATGCGTTTCGGCGCCACCGAGAACCTCTACGGCACCGCCGAGATAGAAGCCTTCCGCAAATCCCGTCCTTCCACCGCGCTCGCCCGCACCATCAAGCGCCTCGACATCGTCACCTTCGGAACGGACCACGGCAGCATCACCCTTGAATTCGAACGCACCACCCCGGACGGCCGCACCATTAAGGGCCGCCAGTCTCAAGTCTGGGCACGCCTGCCCGAAGGCTGGCGCATAATAGCGGCCCACGTCTCCCTGCTTGATTAAGCTTGATTAGTAAAAGTGTCATCCTGAGCGAAGCACATCGCGGTTTCATCGCGATGTGCTTCGTCGAAGGACCTGCGTCTGCACTTGCCGTTGCCCTTCTATCGCCTCACCGCCCGCCTCACCTCGGCAAACTGGAGCAAGATGTACTGGTCCGTCATCCCCGCAATATAATCCGCCACAATCCTCGGAACCCCCTCGGCCTCCGACTCATCGAAGTACCCCTGCGGCAGCTCCTGAGGATTCTGCACCCAGAAATTGAACAGCGCAGTCACTACCTCTTCCGCCTTATCATGCTCATTCTCGAGCGCCGAGCAGGTGTAAAGCGTGTTGTACAGATATCGCTTCTCCTCCTGCCGCTCGCTCTCCGCCTGCTCCGAGAACACGGCGAGCCGCTTCGGGTGCCTTCTTACATCTTCAAGGGAACGCGCCCCAATCGCCTCCGTATTCCTTCTCGTGGTCGCGATCAGATCGTCAGTCAGGGCGTGCTGCATCAACTGCAGCGCTTCATTGAAGAGATATTTCTCCTCGATCCCTGCATGTTCCTTCGCCACGGCTTCGTAGCACCGCCGCAGGATCGAAACATGCTCGCAGATATGCCCTATCTCAAGCAGTCCCGACTCCACACCGTCGTCCAGATCAGCCGTCAGGTAAGCAATCTCGTCCGCCAGGTCAATCAACTGCGCCTCCAGCGGCGGCCGCTCTCCGAGATAATAGCTCGCCAACGCCGGATGCTCCTCAGCCCTGTAATCCCGCGAGTGCTTGATGATTCCTTCGCGCACCCCGAGCGTCAGGTTCAGCCCGCGATGCGCCGCATACCGCTGTTCGAAATGCTCCACTATCCGCAGCGCATGAAGGTTGTGGTCGAACCGCAACCCATGCCGCTTCAGGCAGCTGTCGAGCGCCCTCTCCCCGGCATGGCCAAATGGAGGATGCCCGATGTCATGCACCAATGCGAGCGTCTCCGCCAGGTCTTCATTCAAACCCAGCGCCGCCGCCACATCCCGCGCAATCTGGACTACTTCGATCGTGTGCGTCAGCCTGCTGCGGAAATGGTCTGAAGCCCGGCTGGTAAACACCTGCGTCTTCCCCGCCAGCCTTCGAAAAGCCCTCGCCTGAACGATCCGGTCGCGATCGCGCTGAAACGCCGTTCGATGGGCGCGTGCCGGAGCCGCATACACCCGTCCACACAGCGACGCAAGCGCATCTCCACCCACCGCGCATAAGCTGAGGTCTGTCTCCGCCATAAGTAAAGTGTATCGGACTCGACCTGCCGTAACGCGAAGATCAACGCAGTCGAAAGATGGCCGGAGAGACAGGAGTGTGATCCTGAGCGGAGTCACTCGCAGCAACATGGCCGGGTGCGACCCACCCATGGCTCCACCTGGCCACGGGTGGGTTGCCGCAACCTTACTTCGCGGCCGTGGTACTCACCTTCGCCAGCTTTACCTTCGCCGACTCGAGATGATGCTGCACCTTCGCCACATCTTCAGGATCGGCATCTGCCGGCAGTGACTTCGAATACTCCGCCATCGACCGTTCCCACTGCGTCACCGCCAGCTTCAGCTTGCCGGTCTTCTCATAAACCTGTCCCAGGTGGTCGTGCACTGTCGGATCCGTGCTGCTTCGTTCAACAGCCTTCTGCAGATTCAACGTAGCCTGCGTGTACTGCCCCAGCTTGAAGTAAACCCATCCTAGCGAGTCCAGAAACGCGTAATTCTGCGGGTCGAGATCAACCGCCTTCTGAATCTGCTTCAGCGACTCGTTCAGTTTCACGCCGCGGTCCGCATTCATGTAACCGAGATAATTCAGGATCGTCGGATCGTCGGGGTCTACCGTCAGAGCCTTCCTCAACTCCGCTTCAGCGCCGTCGAAGTCCTTGCGATGCTCGGCAATCTCCGCCCGCATATAGTAGATGAAAAGCTTCTCCCGCGACCCCTTGGAAGTCGCATCTGCCTTGTCAATCTCCGCCGCCGCATCGTCGTACCGCTTTAGCCGAAGATAGATGTTCGCCAGCGCCAACTGCACATCACGGTCGTCCTTTGCGGCCTCCGGACTGCCCTTTAACTGCGCCTTGGCCAGCGCAATCCCCTCATCGCCCTTGCCCGTGTCCGCAAGCTGGCCGGCATACATCAACTGCACCTGCTGGTCCTTCGGCGAAGTCTTCGCAGCCTCTGCGGCAACATCTGTCGCCTTTGTCCAGTCGTGCGCGTCGCGATAAGAATCGATCTCGCCCTGGTATCCACGCGTGACGTATTCCCCACCCAGGCCACGCAGCTGCTTGTAAGCCGCGACCGCTTCGGTTGTCTTGTTCTGCTCGCGGTAGATAATGCCCAGCCGATCGAGGAAGATCGCGCGATTCGACTTCTCGCCCTCCGCGTACTTCCCATCCGGATGCGTCGTGCTGTCAATCAACCCCGTCAACACCGCTACCGCATCGTCGTATCGACCCAGCGAATCGTCAATCAGCGCCTCGTTGTAGCTCAGCTCTGGATTGTCCTTCGTCAGCTCCTTCGCCTTTTTCAGCGTCGTCAAGGCCTCTTCGTAATGCCCTTGCCGCCGTTCTATATCCGACACCCGTATCTGCGACTGTGCATCCGAAGGCTCCGCCGCCAGCACAAGGTTGAACTCTTTCAGTGACTCATCCAGCTTCCCTTCGTTCAGAAGCGAATTCGCCAGCCCACGCTCGCTATCTATATTCCCCGGCTCCAGGTCCAAAGCGCGCCGATAAGCGGCCGACGCTTCCTTCCAGTCCTTCACCTGGTCATAGCTTCCACCCAGGGCCAGCTCGATTCGAGCGCTGCGGTCCTCCACTGGAACACCCTTCAATACATCGGTCGTTCGCTGAAAATCTCCCTGAATGCTGTACAGCCGCGCCAGATTCAGAACGCTCTCTTCCGAGTTTGGATCGATCTTCTCCGCCAGCTTGAACTGCGCCTCGGCCTTTGCCGAATCATGGTTCAGGCCGTAAAGCTGCCCTAGCAGAAGGTGGTTCTCAATATCGTTCGGCTGCAACCTCGCGAGCGTCTCGTATTCGCTCAGCGCAAGCTGGAGCATCTCGTTCGAAGGCTGCCCCTGGAGGTCTCCCAGTGACCGCAAATACACCTTACCGAGAAGCTTGTGAGCATCGACATCGTTCGGGTTTGCCGCTACCCGGTCCTTCGCCGACGTCACCGCCTCGCGAATCCGCCCCAGCTTGAAGTACAGGTCGGCCAGCCCATTCTGCAGCAGCGCCGATGTGGGATCGGCACTCAGCGCCAGCTTATACTCCTCCACCGCCTGCGTCGCATAGTCGGGACGCCCGGCATTCACCGCCATGTCTTCGTACAGATGCGCCAATCCATAGTGGTAGTACGAGGCCGCATGGTCCACGGCCGGAGCGGCACTCTTCTGCGTCTCAGCCGGAGGGTCAGGCACATGATGTTTGAGGCCCTGCGCCAGCAGCGAAGAGCTCACAACCGAAAAAGCTACAGTGGGAAGAAAAACGCGGCAGGAAGCAAGTGCAGATCGGCGTTGAAGCATTGTCATGAATATATTTCCCTGATCGGCAAATGAAAATCAGACTCTCTATCAGTTTAGACGCATCAACCACAACCCCAGATGCCGAACGGTCTGTCAACCGGCATTTCGCCCGCTGCAACTAAACTCTGGGAGCTACTGGAGGTGTCATCCTGAGCGAAGCCGCCCGCAGCTTCATCGCGGGAGGCGCAGTCGAAGGACCCGCGGCTCCCTCAACCACCTCTTCCTGGCATTCTATCGGAGGTGTCATCCTGAGCGAAGCTTCCCGCAGCTTCATCGCGGGAGGCGCAGTCGAAGGACCTGCGGCTCCCTCAAACCACCAAGCTTCCGGACTTCTATCGGAGGTGTCATCCTGAGCGAAGCTTCCCGCAGCTTCATCGCGAGAGGCGCAGCCGAAGGACCTGCGGCTCCCTCAAACCACCTCTTCCTAGAATTCTATCGGAGGTGTCATCCTGAGCGAAGCTTCCCGCAGCTTCATCGCGGGAGGCGAAGTCGAAGGACCCGCGGCTCCCTCGAACCACCAAGCTTCCGGACTTCTATCGGAGGTGTCATCCTGAGCGAAGCTTCCCGCAGCTTCATCGCGGGAGGCGAAGTCGAAGGACCCGCGGCTCCCTCGAACCACCAAGCTTCCGGACTTCTATCGGAGGTGTCATCCTGAGCGAAGCTTCCCGCAGCTTAATCGCGGGAGGCGCAGTCGAAGGACCTGCGGCTTCCTCAAACCACTGAAAATCAATAGCTCTACCAAGAAACTGAGCGACCCACATCTCACCTCACCCATGCCGGAAGTGTCGAACCCCCGTGAACACCATCGCAATCCCCAATTTGTTCGCCGCCTCAATCACCTCGGCATCCCGAACCGACCCGCCCGGCTGAATCACCGCCGTCGCACCCGCCCTCGCCACGACCTCGAGCCCGTCCGGAAACGGAAAGAAAGCGTCCGAAGCGGCGACTGAATCCGTGAGTGGAAGAACCGCCTTCATCTCCCCAAATCTCGCCGCATCGACCCGGCTCATCTGCCCCGCACCTACGCCGACCGTCTGGCCATGGCCCCCATCAAACCGAGCGTAGACAATCGCATTCGACTTCACATGCTTGCAGACCGTCCATGCAAACCGCAGCGCCCGCATCTCCTCCGCGGTCGGAGCCCGCTCCGTCACCACCTTCAACTCCGCCTCAGAGACCTTCAACAGATCGGCATCCTGCATCAGAAATCCCCCAGAAACCTGCTTCAGCACGCGCGAGGAGTGCGCCGGAGCGATCTCTACCAGCCGCAAGTTCTTCTTCGCCGCAAACCTCTCCACCGCTGCGGCGGTAAATGAAGGCGCTACGATCGCCTCCACAAACAGCTTTGCAATCTCTTCGGCTGCGTCCGCATCCACCTCGCGATTGATACCGATTACGCCGCCAAACGCCGACACGGGATCGGCCGCCAACGCGCGTTTATACGCTTCGAGCACCGTCCCGCCGGTCGCCGCGCCGCAAGGATTCGTGTGCTTGATAATCGCAACCGCCGCATCCTCCGACCCCGCAAACTCGCTCACAAGCTCCCAGCACGCGTCGAGGTCGACGATGTTGTTGTAGCTCAGTTCCTTGCCCTGCAACTGCTTCCCCGCGGCGACTCCCTTGCCGCTGCCGTCAACATAGAGCGCCGCCTTCTGGTGCGGATTCTCCCCGTACCGGAGCGTCGTCTTCAACTGCTCGATCACCCGCAGCGTCCCCGGCATCGTCTCCACATCAAACTTCGCCGGCTCGCCCTCCCCGCCCGGCTCCACAATCGTCTCCAGCGTCGACGCAATCCCCGCGTCATATGCCGCCGTCGTCGCAAACGCCAGCTTCGCCAGTCGCCATCGAGTCGCCCGCGTCAGGCTTCCCTTGTGCTCGGTCAACTCCGCCGTCAACGCAGCATAGTCTGCGACAGCCGTGACCACTGCGACATCCTCGAAGTTTTTCGCCGCCGATCGCACCATCGAAGGCCCACCGATATCGATGTTCTCAATAATGTCCGAGAACGCCGCCCCCGGCTTGGTCGCCGTCTTCTCAAACGCATACAGATTCACGACGACCATATCGATCGCCTCGATCTCATGCTCCGTCACGGCGGCCACGTGGCCCGGATCGGCGCGCCTGTGCAGAATGCCGCCATGCACCTTCGGGTGCAGCGTCTTGACCCGCCCATCGAGCATCTCCGGAAACCCGGTCAGATCGCTGATGTCCCTTACTGGCAGGCCCGCCTCGCGTAGCGCCTTCGCCGTCCCCCCAGTCGACACCAGGTCGACTCCAAACCCACTCAGGCTACGCGCAAACTCTACCAGTCCGGTCTTGTCTGTCACAGAAAGCAGCGCACGGCGAATCTGGCGGAGATCGCCCGAAAGCTCAGGATTAGCGTCAGTCACACATTCAATATTCACAACCGATATTCTATTCGCGGAGCGGCTTGATCGCATCGCCACTTTGCTTGTCATGCGCGAGGGAGTCTTCCTATGCATTGCTTGCTGCACGTTCCGACTACCTCTCGAGAAGTGCCACCCTGCCGAGGTGGCTCATCCTGCCGAGACGTGCCACCCTCTCGAGAAGTTTCGCCAAGTCTGGATGTGCCGCTCTCTCGAGAAGGTCGAGTGTCGTTTCTCGAGAAGGTCGAGTGTTGTTTCTCGAGTGTCGAGGGTCGAGGGTCGAGGGTCGAGGGTCGAGGGTCGAGGGTCGAGGGTCGAGAAGTCTAGAGGTGTCATCCTGAGCGAAGCCACTCGCTGTCTTATCGCGAGTGGCGCAGTCGAAGGACCTGCGGTTCGCTCGGAGCATAAGCCTCAGCCAGCCGCCCCACATCTCGCGTCGAAGATTAGACATGGGTTCAACTAACCGACCAGCCCGCCCGTCAAATCCGCCACCTTCGCAACCTCATTCTCCGCACACCACTTCTTCAATCCATTCGCGATGTTCTCCACCGCCCTCGGATCGGCATAGCTGGCAGTCCCCACCTGCACCGCCGTCGCCCCCGCCAGCATAAACTCCACGGCATCTTCAGCCCGGGTAATCCCGCCCAGCCCCACCACCGGAATCGTCACCGCCTTTGCCGCCTCATACACCATCCTTACCGCAATCGGCTTGATCGCCGGCCCCGACAGCCCTCCAGTAAAGTTGGCGATCCGCGACTTCCGCGTCTCCACATCGATCGACAGCGCCAGAAACGTGTTCACCAGAGACACCGCCTCCGCCCCGCCATCCTCCGCAGCCTTCGCCATCACCGCAATGCTCGTCACATTCGGCGACAGCTTTACCATCAACGGCCGCTTCGCCACATACCTGCAATGCGCCACCAGGTCGAACAGCAGGTCCTTGTCGGTCCCAAAGACCATCCCCCCATGGCTCGTGTTCGGACAGCTCGCATTCAGCTCATACATCTCGATGCCCTCCGTGTCGTTCAGCACCCGAATCACCTCCACGCAATCCGCCACCGTAAACCCGAAGACATTCGCAATCACCGTTGCGCCCAACTTCCGCAGACGAGGCATCTTCTCCGCCGCAAACGCCCGCACCCCCATATTCTGCAGCCCGATCGAGTTCATCATCCCTGCCGCCGTCTCGACGATCCTTGGAGTCTTGTTCCCCGCCATGGCCTCTCGCGACAGCCCCTTGGTCACGAACGCGCCAATACGTTCGAACGTAACGATCTCCTCGAACTCTACCCCATAGCCCCACGTCCCACTCGCCGCAATGACCGGTGACCGCAGCTCTACCCCGGCCACCTTGACTCGCATGTCAGGCCTGTTTGGCGTCTTCGTCGGCATCTTCCCATTGTAGACACGCGCCTGGTGAAGCTTACGTTTCAGGTGCAACCTTGGACCGTCCCTAAAGCCGAACAACCCGACTCGCGCATCGATCCGGTCTCGATCGAAGGATCGCGTTCAGGTAACTTCCTCCAGGTCACTCTAAGGCTCACGGTAAGAGACGTTCAGTAGGGCGCATCTACTGAACGAACCCAATCTAAGCACATGTCTATCGTGTTGGCCTCTCCGTGTGAGTCCGGACTCAGGACAGAGGAATTCCAGACTCCGGTGTTTCTGAGTTCTGCGTCACGCAGACAGCGTCGCCGCAACCGGCCCTTCTGGTCAGGCTCTTGCTGCGGGACCCGAATGCTCTCTGCCTCAGCCTCTCTCTTTCTGGATCGTCCGAAGAAGGTATCCTCGCTTAGGGGAGACGCTCTTGTTTATCTGGAATGCTTTCTTGATCTCGTTTACTGCTCTCTTACCCTTGATCAACCCTTTGGGATCCGCACTCGTCTTTCTCGGTATAGTCGGCGAGGTTCCATCCGAGGTCTACAAGTCGCTCGCCCGCAAGATCGCGATCAATAACATCATCTTTCTCGCAGTCATCGAACTCCTGGGATCGGCGATCCTCAATTTTTTTGGGATCTCACTTCCCATCGTGCAGGTTGCGGGCGGCATTGTGATCGCAAGTATAGGATGGTCCGTTTTGAACGAGCAGGACTCTGAAGCCAGCGCCCGCAATAAGCGCGAAGAAATTGAATTGGATCAGAGGACCAGCCTACGCAATCTTGAGCAAAAGGCGTTCTACCCGTTCACCTTCCCCGTCACTTCAGGACCGGGAACTCTGGTTACGATGCTAACCTTAAGCGCACGCCTCTCCGGCAGCGTTGTCTCACAAAGCATCCTCGGGCATCTAGGATTGCTGATCGCGGTCGTTGTTCTTAGCGCCGCAGTGTTCTTTTGCTACGCGTATGCGCCGAAGATTACGAAGACGATCTCCCCAACCACGGCCCACGGATTTCTTCGGGTAGTCGCCTTCATTACGCTCTGCATCGGCGTCCAGATTATTTGGAATGGCCTTTCTTCCTTGATCGCAACGCTTCCCAGGCCTTTGGCCTAGGGCTGCAAAGTGGATGCGCCGTTCCAGGACGGTCGTAGGTCTTCCTCCTTGCCGTTGCCGCTCCTCAACGGGCGGGACCAGGTCTCCTGGACGGATCTCCTCTACGCCCGCCTTTCCGCTCGGATCTACGGCCGGGATATGTTGGACGCTCTCGCGAGCACGCGCTAGTATCTGAATCGACTCTTATGCGCAACATCATTCGCTTCGTCTCCGTTTGCAGCGCCTTGATTTCGGTGGGACTGCTCGCCCACAGCCAGCAGAATGTTTCCCTGATCAGCGTGGACGCCCTGCATCCGGGAGCGACGATATCGTCGTCCATGTTCGGCATTTTCTTTGAAGACATAAACTTTGGGGCGGATGGTGGCCTATACCCGGAGCTCGTCAAGAACCGGTCCTTCGAATTCCAGGAGCCGCTCACAGGCTGGCACGAGGTCCTTGGTATTAACGCGAACGGACTCGAAAGCCCAAAGGGCGAACTGGGTATTCACACGCAGGATCCCCTCAATCAGACCAACCCTCATTACCTCTCCGCACGTGTTTATGATCCTGGCTACGCCTTCTACAACACCGGCTATCGAGGAATGGGAGTGGCCAACGGGGCTGAATACCGTTTCTCGGCATACGTGCGCAGCGGTGGGCCCAAAGCGCTTCGCGCTACGGTCACGGATGAAGCCGGTCACATTGTCGGCAGCGGAAAACTCGAGGGATTCGACGGCACCTGGAAGCAGTACCAGACTGTGATCCGAATGAACGGCACGGCCCAGCATGGGCGATTGAACCTGATCATCAACGAAACCGGACACCTCGATCTCGATATGGTCTCGTTGTTTCCGGTGGACACGTGGCAGCATCGACCGAACGGGCTTCGAAAGGACCTGGTGCAACTTCTGAGCGATATGCATCCAGGATTCCTGCGCTTCCCCGGCGGCTGCATTGTGGAAGGCCGCGAACTTATGACGCGCTATCGATGGAAGAGCACTGTCGGCGACATAGCTCAGCGGCAAACGATCATAAATCGCTGGAACGATGAGTTCGATCAGAGGCCTGCTCCGGACTACTTCCAATCCTTTGGCCTGGGCTTCTATGAATACTTCCAGCTTGCAGAAGACATCGGGGCAAAGCCACTACCAATTCTCAACTGTGGAATGGCGTGCCAGTTCAACAGCAGTGAGACCGCCGCGCTGAGTCAGTTGGATGAATACGTTCGAGACGCGCTTGATCTGATCGATTTCGCCAACGCCCCAACCAGTTCACCATGGGGAAAGCTGCGTGCGGACATGGGCCATCCCGAACCATTTCATCTGACCATGATCGGAGTGGGGAACGAGCAGTGGGGACCGCGGTACGTGGAACATTATAAGATCTTCGCGGCAGCTCTGAAGGCCAAGCATCCGGAGATCCAGTTGGTGGTCGCCGCCGGGCCGGCTCCAGCAGGCGAACCGTTCAACACCATGTGGTCCACCTGGCGGGCTCTTCACGCAGACATCGTAGACGAACACTACTACATGAGCCCCGAGTGGTTCCTCACCAACACAGGCCGGTATGACCAGTATGATCGGTCCGGACCTAAAGTCTTCGCAGGCGAATACGCCGCGCAAAGTGTCGCCTCCACCAGCCCGGACAATCACAACAACTGGAAGACCGCCCTCTCGGAGGCTGCCTTCATGACCGGCCTGGAGCGTAATGGCGATGTGGTGCAGATGGCTTCCTATGCCGCTGCTTGCCCATGTAGATGCCTGGCAATGGAAGCCGGACGCAATCTGGTTCGACAATCTGCGATCCTATGGAACGACCGATTATTACGTTCAACAGATCTTTGCGAAGAACACTGGAACCAGGGTCATTCCCGTTACGCCGCAAGCTTCCGACGGCCTTTACACCAGCGGAACTATCAATCAGAACACCCACGAGCTCATTCTGAAGGCCATAAACTATTCTTCCGAGACCAGACCTGTAGAGATCAAGCTGAACGGAATCAGCCTCTCTGGAACGGCCAACGTTAGCACCCTCGCCAGCAGCGATCTCAATGCGGAAAACAGCTTTGAGCATCCAACAGCCATATCGCCTGTGTCATCGAGCGTTGCGGTCAACCAGGGGGTCGTCATGGCAAAGCTGGGGGCGTATTCTGTTACCGTCTACCGTATTCCGCTTCAATGACGGCATGGCCCTGGTCCCTGCCGAGAAGACGACGAACGGAAACAGCCGAGCAGCAGTACTTGCACCGGCAAAAATTCAACTGGAACGCCGGCTCGCTCATAGTTCCGCTGCTGTCGATAGTAGAGGTTGATTGTTGTCTCACTACAGCCATCTTCTTCCGGTCGTCCCGGCATCTGACCCTGATGAGATGTGAGTAAGCTCGATCTCATCAATGTCGCACGTCGCACATGTAAGCTCCAGTACTCGTCCTCCTCCTGATTGATTCAAAGTTGTACTGGAGAAATACCTCCCCGTGAATGCTCCGACCAATCGCTCCACAAGGTGCAGCCTCGAAGTCCCTTTATCGTTCAAGACCAGCGACGGCATGATCACTGGTCAAACTATCGACGTAAGTGAATCCGGCATTTTGGTAAGGCTTGATTCACCCGTAGAACTGTGGCTGGTAGGGGAGCTCTCACTTACTGCAGGCGAGTATTACATCCAAATAGAAGCTCGTGTGGCTCGTACATTTGGAGACGGCTGCGGGCTCTCATTTCTCATCGAAAATGACATGGACCGTCTCTCAATTGGCATCCTCTACGACTATGCGAAGTCACTCACACCCGGAGCTGCGATAAGCCACTCCAACGCGTGATCGTGCGATCCTCGAACTACTAGTTTGGAGAGTCAGCCTGAATAATTCCCCGGCCGTTGGTGCCGAAGTACACCCGGCCAAATACGCGAGGATCACCAGTAATTACGTTGAACTCTCCATATTGATGCGCGAAATCATTAATGAGTAGAAATGTCTTTCCTGCATCAATCGACCGGTACACGCACTGCGTTTGCACTGAGAAGCCCGAAGGCGAGTTTGGAAGACATGTGGTGTCGCTAGCAACATGCCCGATCAGATAAATGGCAGGATAGGTCGTGGCCGGCGCTGCGGCTCCAAAGCTGATGCCAAAGCTGCTATCTACACCTGCTATTTGTGTAATGGTGCTTCCGGAGTTAGAAGAGTGGTACAGACCACTACTTCCGGTAAGCCATAGGTCTCCCTCGGCATTAGGTGAGACCACAAATTCCGTATCGTAGGCCGTTGGTGTAGCAGTAAGACTGTAGGTGTGGCCACCATCGATAGATAGATAGATTGGAGTTCTTCCATTCGTGCCTGAGGAATCAAATAAATAGAACTTCTTTGCATTCACACGGTCTGCATAGACCCGCATATATCCACCAGGAGCCTGTGCAGTCTGTGTCTGTACCGGACCTCCAGTGGAAGCTTTCCAGGTTGTTCCATTGTCCGTGGTGTACGACGCGGAAAGCCCAATGTCAGCTGGCATCCACACAATCGTGGAGCCGTCCGCGGAAGTAGCAACAGTACCCCCGCCCAGGAGCAGGCCGGTCGGGTCGTTTGCGAATGCCGCCCAGGTCAAACCGCCGTCCATGGAGTAAGCACCACGCAACGACCCTGGGCCTTGGCCTGAAGTACCAGCAGTGCCGCTGCTTTCGCCCACTCTTGCGACGAACAACGGGTTGCTTTGCGCAAAGTCGACGCTGGTGCCCGTCGTGAAGAGTGGAGACTTCTGCTGCCCGTTCGCAGGGCTCTCGTCAAGGTCCGTGTGCGTGAATCCACCAAGATCGTACATCTCACTCAGCAGATGTGCCGGGCCCGAAGGCGGACTTGCGAGAGCTATGATCGCGGCTTCCTCAATGCCGCTCGCTCCAACAGACCAGTGGGTGGAGTTGCCGTGAACGCTGAAGTTTGTACTCGGCGCGACACCGTCCGCACTCTGCAGATCGTTCGTCATCCAGATCGTCTCCCCGTCTCCATAGACAGCATGGTTCGAATCAAAGGGATCGATAGCGAAGTGATTAAACCAGTTCCCCGGCTCAAAGACGCTGACCCAGGGTGCAAGCGAAACATCGTGGACCGCATTCGTGTTTAGGTTGAACCAGGTCGCCCCGGAGTCTGTAGAGCGAAAGACATCGTCATAGGGAGCTGGATAATACTTATTAAGTGTTGTGACAACGATCGCGCTGGGGTGACTGGGATCGACGGCGACCGAGTTGAACCCATAGGCGCCACCAGAGGGAGTCGTCTGCGGCGGCGTGATGTTGGTCCATACACCGTTCGGCGATGCGCTTGTCGGCAGCTTATAAGACCACACTTCACCCGCGTTGGGATTGGTAAGACCTCCATTGCCGCACAGTTGCAAACAGCCCTGATTTACTGCATAGGTCACATAGAGGCTGTTACTGACCGCATCGAATGCCTCGGCGTTGGGATAATATCCGGTGGGTTGACCCGGCACGGTAGCAAAGGTCGACCCGCCATCCTGTGAGACATAGACTCCTTTGGTTGGGCTGGAAACACCGTAATACACCGTCTTCGTGTTGCCGTTGGTCGCGGTGCCGCTCGACGCGACAAACTGCTCGAAAACGATACCAGCCTCCGGATCCTCCGGGTTACTTGTCGACCCCGTGATCGGAAACGCACGGACCTGCATCCATGTGACAGCACGGTCCAGCGTCTCATATAAACCATTGAAGAAGGTCCCAAGATACAAATGTCTTCCATTGTTTGGGTCGACAACCAGACGGTCGCCATCATTGCGACCACTGTCATTACCGCCGTTCTTGAAGGGCAATGCCGTTGAAGTGAAGGTCTTACCCATGTCACTGGATGCAAGAACTGCGCCGTTTACCCCGTAGCTTTCGGTGTAAGCTCCCACTGCGAGATACAGGCGTGAGGCATCGCCAGGATCAAGGGCAAGTGACTGAACCGAAAGATCGAAGCCGCTATTGAAGCGACCGATAGAGTCGTTAAGTGGAACCCACTGCGCATCGCCACCCGAAACCGCGTTCCAGCGGTATGCCCCACCGATGTCGGTGTGTGCATACATGAGGCCCTGCTGCGCAGGATGGAAGTAGAGTCCATCAATGAAACCTCCCCCGCCAATCTGCACGTTTTTGTAGGTGTAGCTGGGCGGGCCCGTGATGGGAAGTATCAACGTAAATGTGGCCGAGCTCACGGCGCTACTCGTGAGTCCCGTGTACGTGGCGAAAGTGTTGATCGTCGTAGATCCGGCAGCGCTGATCAAGAACGGATCGGTGTAAAGCGTCGATGAAGTGTCAGGTAACGAGCCGTCAAGCGTGTAGTAGATCACCGCGCCGGCAAGTACATCGGAAAGCGTTACGGCCTGGGGGCTATTATAACTTCCGCCATTCGGAGAGATAGTTACAGAAGGGGCCATGGTATAGATGGTGTAAGTAGCAGCAGTTTCCGGGCTAAGCGTAAAGTTTGGAACCGAGGCAACGGCCTTTACAGTTGCACTGCGAGAAATCTGAATAGGCGCTGTATATGGCATGGAGGCAGCGCTTGGACTTGAGCCATCGAGAGTGTAGAAAATGTTCGCTCCTGGCATCAGATCGGTCAAGGTGACGGTCTGACCCATCGCGTAAGCACCTCCTGCCGGAGAGATTGCCGGACCAGGTGCTGGAAATGTGAATCGGTTGGAGCTGTCGATACTTGGAGTGTAGTTCGGGGCCGTGGCAATGGCCCGGATGTTTGTCGAAGTAGAGACAGAGATCGGCATGCTGTAGCGAGCCGACAACGTGGTGGGAAGCGAGCCGTCGACCGTATAGAAGATGGATGAACCTGCAGCGCCATCAGCCAGAACCACGCTTTGCGTTGTCGTATAGCCGCCCGCAGCGGGGAAGGTAGTTGGTGGCGGCGCCATTGGCAGGTTCAGCAGATAGGTAGCTGAAGAGGCATCGCTGGGTGCGAGGTCTGGTGCAGTGGCTATCGCTCTGATCGTCGTCGATCCGTTGCTTGATACTGGGACCGAGCGACTGAACATCGTCGATGCCGATGTCGGTGTAGAGCCGTCCGTGGTGTAGTGGATAGCTGCATTTGGCGTTGTTGTTGTGATGACTACGTTTTGCGAAGTGGTGTAAGTTCCACCCAATGGGGCGAACGATGGCGCGGCCGCCGGAAGCTTCTCGATGCTATAGAGCGCGTCACCCTCCGGACTCGGCTGAAAACCATAAGCGGTCGTCAAAGCGCGAATGGTCGACGAACTCATTACCTGGATCGGAGTTGCGTAAAGTGTGGAGGAAGCAGTGGGCGACGAGCCGTCAAGCGTAAAGTGGATCTCCGCTCCCGGGATATCAGAGGAGAGGGAGACACTCTGAGCCGTCGTATAGGTCCCTGATGCAATAGAAAACTTCGGGGCCGGTGCAACAGGAAGATCAAGAACAAAGGTTCCTGAGGCACCCGGGCTGCGGGATCCGCCGCTTGTCACAGCCATGGCGTTAATGGCCGTTGTAGTCGCAACCTGAATCGGACCGCTGTAAACCATGGACGAGGTAGTCGGAGCCGAGCCGTCCGTCGTGTAATAGATAGCCGCTCCGCTCGAAGCGTCTGTAATTGCAACTTTTTGAGGAGAGGTGTAGGTGCCCGCTTCCGGGTAAAAGGAAGGGGTTGCCGTCTGGACTGGCGTCGTACTCCCGGTGTTGTTGATGCCGGTTGAGCAACCAGCAACCAGGCAAGCAATTACCGCCAATGTCCAACATGGCCATCCGCCAATCGTTCGCCTGAGCGCTGGCCTTTCTTGCACGGGTGAGAGTTCCTTTTGAGAATGATTGAGTACGAAAATACTCTTCTGTTGCGACAGTAACGATGTCACCCGCTAACGGATACTCCACTTTCAGGTGACGTTACCTGCGCGTTCTCAAGGAATGTGCTGCAGCTCTATTGGATACTTCACTCCGTTGTTCTGGAAGTCCACTTATCTCACTCACCTTGTCAGCCCATTGGATTGCCTCGGCGTGAAGGCGAGCAGCTACAACGCCGGCGAGGCCTATGCTCTCCTGAATGCTCGTCGTCTCTATCCAGCCGCCCTTTTCACGGGCGTGTACCAGGTCTATCGCTACCCTGAGTGAGCTGCGCTCTCCAACAAGAGCAGCCTTTATTCTTGGATGAAGCGGCAGCAACTCGACAACCTGGCGCATCGGCATGTTCAAGATCACATCCATCAAAGAAAGCATACCTAGGAGGTACAGCATGGAGCTTGACTCTTTCAGCACCGGAGCAAGCAGCTCACAGAACTTCGCTCGTTCCAATGCGACGCGCGTGGCTGCCTTGGCTTTTGAGGAACTGGCCACATTCGTTAGAGCGACCGTAACCAGTTTCCTAAACTCATCGTCGCCGACCATCATGACCGCATTCCTGATGGACTCAACGGGTGTTGGTAACGCGTACAGTGCCGAGTTAACCAGCCTTAGAAGTCGATAGCAGATCGAGGGCTCAGACATCGTGAGCTGCTCGATCTCGTCAAGGTTTGCGGGCTCTCGCGTCAGTTCGGCCAGAAGCCTTATATAGACGAGATGATTCTGCGGGATCGATCGCGGTGCCACCATGATCGGCCTGCAGAAGAAATGGCCCTGAAAGAACGTGCAGCCCTCAGCCCAGGCTGTTTCAACATCTTTTTCGGTTTCAACCTTCTCCGCGATCAGAGTGATGTTCGTCTTTGCCGCCACTGAGTAGATCATCTTTCGAGCAGCGGCATCTGATAGCTGGAAGTCAATCTTAATAAACTCTGCGATCTCGAGAAAGGGAAGCTTTGACTCGTCGACAGAAAAGTCGTCCATCGCGAACCGATAGCCATCCGCTCTTAGGGATCTGCAGCACTCCAGGAGTTCGGCGTCAGGTTCAATGTCTTCGAGGATCTCGAGAACTGTGTTCTCGGGCGGCAGAAGGGTCACAAGTCCCGACATAAGAGATTCTCTTGTGCAGTTAATGAAGCTGATGTCGGTGCTGCCAGGGGGAATTAAGAATAAAGAATCGTCAATAATACTTCGCGTTGCCAGTTCTCGATCGCCGGAGAATTCATTAGCTGCGCCCGAACGAAAGAGCAGTTCGTGCCCGTAAAGATTCAAGTTGGCGTCGAGTATCGGCTGACGACCGACGAAACGGATCGACACTGAAGTTGCTACCGCCGGTCTGCTTTCGGTCTTTGTCATTCCATGGAGCGCTGAGTGCCGCGCTTCTAGATGGTAATCTGCTTTGTCGTCAGAAGAGCACCTGGTTCGTGCCACTTTCGTACCACTATTGGTGCGCGAATATGTGCGCATTCTCTTACGGTCTCGAGATGTTGAACAACTCACTGGGTTGAGAACATCCGCAGCTTCCGTTCCATTCTTACTCCAACTTGATGGCAGTGTCCGGGTTCGCAGCCCTCCACAATTCTTCGATGTCTGCAACTGAAATTTCACAGAGCAGATGTCGATAGCTGGGGCGCACCTGGGCATGCGACTGCACAGGGAGCGGAGGATGCTGGACCATGATCTCGATCGTAGGAATTGTTGTTGTCTTTGGTGCGGTAATCGGCGGGTTCCTGATGGAAAAGGGACAACTCGCCGTCCTCATCCAACCGGCGGAAGTGGTCACTATCGTAGGCGCGGCGCTCGGCACATTGCTTGTGGCAAACCCTGTTCACGTTCTGAAGGGGCTCATTGGGAGTCTTGTTAGCGTGCTGAGCGGATCGCCCTACAACAAGCAGCGCTACCTGGATACCCTGAAGATGATGTTCGATCTTTTCACCAAAGCCCGCAAAGAAGGTCTTGTGGCGATTGAGTCTGACGTCGAAGGTGCGGACAAGAGCCCCATTTTTTCCCAATATCCCAAGTTTCTCAAAGACCACCATGTGAAGGATTTCGTCTGCGACACGATGCGCATGGCGATCACAGGTGGCGTCCAGCCCTTCGATGTCGATCAGATGATGGAGTTGGATATGGACGTCCACCATCACAGCACCGGCCTGCCAACCAGCGCGTTGAACACGGTCGCCGATGCCCTTCCCGGTCTCGGTATCGTGGCGGCGGTATTGGGTATCGTGATCACGATGGGAGCGTTGGGCGGACCGCCCGAAGAGATCGGCCACAAAGTAGCTGCCGCGCTTGTAGGAACGTTCCTTGGAATCCTGCTGTGTTACGGCGTGCTTGGTCCCCTCGCATCGAGCATGACCAAGATGAATGAAGAAGAGCACGCCTACTATCACATCCTGCGAGTCGTCATGCTTGCTTTCATCAAAGGCACCAGCCCTATACTCGCCGTCGAGCTGGCCCGGCGTGCCATCCCGGCGCACATCCGTCCCAGCTTCCAGGATGTGGAGAAGGCCTGCCGTGCCAAGTCAGCCGCGCCAACTGCAATCGCCGCATAAAGGGGCCACATGGAAGCCGAGCAGCCGATCATCGTAATCAAGAAGAAGGGTGGCCATGGCGGCCATCACGGGGGCGCCTGGAAGGTCGCCTATGCGGACTTCGTTACTGCCATGATGTCTCTGTTCATCGTGCTCTGGCTTATGAACTCCACACCCAAGCCCGTCCAGGAGGCGATCGCAGGCTACTTCAATGATCCGAAGGGCACCGCATCCAAAAAGGGATCCACCGGTACAGAAGCTCAGAAGGAGAAGCCAGTCGAGAAGAAGGACGACATGGCCGCCCTCAAGCTCGATCTGCAGAAGGCCATTGAGAAGATGAACCTTCTTAATAAGGTCAAGAAGCAGATCGAGATTACGGTTACAGAAGAAGGGCTGCGAATCGAGCTTGTTGAAGATGAGCAGGGTACGTTCTTCGAGGTAGGAAAGGCGAAGCCGACCCCGATGTTGGAGGACATTCTCAAGGTCCTGTCAGCCCAGCTCAAGGATTTGCCTAACAACATCTCTATCGAGGGGTACACCGATGCACAGCCTTACGCAAACAGCAATGGCTACGGGAACTGGGAACTCTCGACAGACCGCGCAAACGAAGCCAGGCGAGAGATGCAGAGCAATGGAATCCGATCGAACCAGGTATCTCAGGTGAGAGGATTTGCCGACCAGCAGCTTCACGTTCCGGACAAGCCTTTCGATGCGGCGAACCGGCGCATATCGCTCGTCGTTCAGAATCTCAAGTCGTTGACACCTGCTAAGTCCAAGGTCGATGAGCTTGCCAAGTCTGCCAAAGCCGCTGCCTCTCCTGCGAGTGAAGTATCTGCCGAGGCATCCAAAGGCGAAGCGAAGCCAACCGCAGCATCTTCTTCAACCGGCAGCGAATCAGCTCCACAGGGCTTACTTGGTCGGGCAAAAGCGCTGTTTTCTCACAAGAAGTGACGATCTAGCTACGAGAGCGCGCGGCCAGAGTCTTCGTAAGACCGACGATGATCGAGCGCTCTCTATCTGTAGCGAAATTGAAACGAATTCGGACTTCGCCGCTCCGTACGGAATAGACCTTGCCTCTAACTTGAAAGGACTGTTCCTCGTGATAGAGGGTGATCAACCCTTCAGCGCCCACCGCAAGATCCTCGGTAAACGTGCCATGCAGGCCGGATTCGCTTAGATCTGTGCAGGCGCCAAGGAAAACCGCATCGCCACAGACGAAGTCCATCCGGCAGTCCGTCTTGAAGCGAGGCGAGCGATAGAGAAAACTTCTTATCCGATTCATAGAAGGGCTTCTTCACGACAGGTCATCGCAAAATGGAGACGACGTGATTCCAGATTCTCTGCGATAATCTCACAACTCAGGGGTATTGAGTGTGCCACGAAAGTACCAGGTACTTCTGTTTCGTTTCCATTTGGATGCTGCTATAAGAATAGCAAGCCCGGGGGAGAGAAGCATGCAGGCCACAACCGCTGAACAATATGGATTACTGTCAAGGTTTCTGCCGATAAATCAGGAAAAGCCTCCTGCTGTCTCGGCTCCTGACACAAACCTGCTGCCCTTCCGCGTGCTTATCATGGAGGCGAGCATTCCGCTTGGCAGACTGCTTGCGACCGGACTTCTCGCCGATCACCTCTCGGTTGAGGTCACCCACGACCTCATCTCGCTTCGCGAAGACTTCCAACAAGATCCCGCTGACCTTCTCATCCTGGACGTCGATTCTCCGGGTATGGACTCCCCTGCACTGCTTCGCGAGCTTCGCGCCCGACACCCTGAGGTCCGGATACTTGCGCTGAGCGCACAGAGTGGGGTTGAGAGCATGGTCTCGGCGCTTGATAACGGTGCCGACGACTATCTCCAGAAGCCGTTTTCCCTGCTTGAGATGATGGCAAGGGTTCGGGCACTGCGTCGCCGCTCGCAAACTGCCACACCTTCTTCAGCCGCAAAATCCGCAACCTTAATCCTCCACCGCGAGCATTGCTGCGTCGAAAGAGATGGGCGGCAAATTGAGCTGACGCCTCGAGAGTTCACCCTGCTCGAATGCCTTATGCAAAATACAGGGAAAACGCTCTCGCGCGCTGTGCTTGCACAGAAGGTCTGGAATATGGCCGCCGAAGGAAGCACTAACATTGTGGACGTATACATCAAGTACCTACGCGACAAGTTGGACGGGGACAACGATGTAAAGTTGATTAGGACTGTGCGAGGCATGGGTTATAGCTATCATGCCCAACCGTGATGTACACTCTGAATAACGTCGGCTATAGCGTTAATAAATAAATATGTAAGCCTTCTCAGCTTTTGCTCCCGTTCTCGGGACGTATTTCATGTACTCCTCCGACAGTCCCGAATAGTGTTTAAGTAAGTCAGATCCCAAGTGAGCTTGCACGCACCTCGAACGGTAAAAAAAGGATCTCCAAATTAGTCTCCCCAGCGCACCTCTAATTTGGCAGCAGGACGACCGGGCTGTTCGTGTACTCCTTGTGAGCAACAATGCGGCTTTCCGTGAAGAGTTGCGCGGCCGCCTAGAACCGCTAAGATGGGTTCTCACAGAGGCGACCAGCGGCGCGGAGGCTCTCGAAGTTCTCCATACGCGTGCAGCTACCGAGGTGCTTCTGCTTGATCCTGCTCTTCCCGATCTTCTTCCTGCAGAATTCTCAGGGATTGTTCGCCAGAACTTCCCCGACACAGAGATCCTGAAAGTAGATACCGAGTCCTGCCACGTGTTATTCGGCACGTCATCGCTTACACCTCTCGCGGCCCGAGTAGCAGCTTTGCTGCATCAGGACGGCCAGTCTCCGCAGCCGGTTCTGATACACAAGCCGGAATACCTTAGGTATCCGGCAAATGGTCCGAAGCTCCGCGGCGTGTTAGGTGAATCTGCTGCAATGCAGCGGGTCTATGCCTTGACACACATGGTGGCGGCGCGCGATACCACCGTACTGATTACGGGGGAGAGTGGTACGGGCAAGGACCTCGTCGCGCAAGCTGTTCACCAGATAAGCGCGCGCAGACAGTCCCCGTTTGTAGTTGTCAACTGCGCAGCTATTCCCGAGGCGCTGCTCGAATCCGAACTCTTTGGTTTTGCGAAAGGTGCGTTTACGGGCGCAATGCAATCGCGCATTGGGCGCATTCACGCGGCCCAAGGCGGCACCCTGTTTCTCGACGAGATCGGAGACATGCCGCTCGCACTGCAGAGCAAGATTCTTCGCTTCGTCGAGCAAGGTGAGGTTCAGCGACTGGGCAGCAACGATAACATGCGCGTAGACGTGAGAGTAGTTGCAGCAACAAACGCCGATCTCTCTACGCTGGTGAAGCAAAAACTGTTTCGCGAAGATCTCTATTTCCGTTTGGCGATATTTCCAATCAGGCTTGCTCCGTTGCGCGAGCGTGAGAGGGATGTACCGATCCTGGCCCATTTCTTTGCGAGTAAGTTCTGCCCCGGTGTCAAACTCACAGAAGAAGCGATTGCGGTTCTCAATGGACATAATTGGCCCGGGAATGTCCGGGAACTGCGAAATGTGATTGAAAGGGCCAGCATAATGGCTGGCTCGGCAAAAGAAATCCACGCAAGCGAAATTCTGCTCTAGATCCTACTTTGGCCCTCGGCTTGCAAATAGGATAGTAGATGGAATTCTTCTCTCATTTACATCCAATAAATGCGCCAGCTATCCCTGAGCAGAAGGACCTTGGCTTTCTCGTTGACGCGTTCGCCGAATTTATTGCGGCCTCAACGAAGCTGGAGAGCTCGTATGCGCAACTTCAGCAGGAAGTAACCCATCTAAGTCGCGAGCTGGCTGATCGCAACTCTGCTCTTAAAGCGAGCCTGACGGAAAATGAAAGAGTCCACCGGGCTCTCCGGCAGATAGTCGATTCCATGCCTTGCGGTGTGCTGGTTGTCGAGGGAGACGGTTCGGTTTCCATGATGAACCCGGAAGTGCGAAAGCTTCTTTCCCTCGACCAGTCGCCGGCTGAACATCTTGATGCCATCTCGATTGCCGCAGGCGTCGACCTTACAGGCTTTCTAAAGCATCGCACGGGCACCGATCAGGAGCAGGAGTTCTGCAAAACCACAGCAGCCGGACGGCGCTGGTTTTCCGTTCACGACCGCTGCCTGCTGCAAGGCAACGAGCCCGGCTTCCATGGTCGGAAGCAGACCATCTTGATCCTCCGCGACATCACGCTGCACAAGCAGACGGAGATCGAACGGGAGCGGGCGCGGAAAGCAACCGCTCTCTCGGAAGTCGCAATGACGCTTGCTCATGAAATTAGAAATCCTCTGGCAAGCCTTGAGCTGTTCGCCGGTCTCATTGCCGCGGGCGGCGAGGACACGGGCGAATGGGTCGCTCATCTCTACGCCGGCATTCGTTCCTTGTCGGGGACTGTCAACAACGTTCTGAGCTTTCATGGTGTCGGCTTTCCTTCCCTGACGCCAATCGACCTGATTGCTTCGATCCGTAGCAGCGTCGAATTTGTTCGTCCAATAGCCGATCAGGCGGGTATCTCGCTCACCTTTGAGGCCGATGACTCGGGCCTGTGGGTGCAGGCAAACAGCGGCGCACTGCAGCAGGTGGTGTTGAACATGGTGAGCAACTCGCTGCGTCACACGCAGCCCTCAGGAAAAGTTTCGGTAAAGGTGCGGCGCAGTGAAGGTTCAACAGAGAACAACCAGGGTTTCGGCGTGATTGAGTTTTGCGATACAGGTTGCGGCATCGCTCCGAAAGACCTTGAGGAAATATTCCGCGCGGGCTATAGCGCCAAAGGCAACAGCTCAGGGCTGGGCCTCGCGGTTTGCACACAAATCGTAAAGCAGCATGAAGGTTCAATCCGGGTAGTGAGCACCCTTGGTAGCGGAACGACCTTTTACGTGGAGATCCCCGCCTTATGACGTATACGCCGCCTTCATCAGTGCTTATCGTGGATGACGAAGCAGGAATCAGAACAGCCCTTCGAGTTAACTTTTCGCGAAATGGCTGGACCGTTGAAACGGCCAGCGGCGTGAGGGAGGCAGCTGGGCTCCTGGAAAGCCGTCAGTTTCAACTTGTAGTAAGCGATATGCGCATGGCTGACGGCGACGGGCTGGATGTCATGCGCTCAGCAAGAAAGACCTCGCCGAACGTCGCAGTGATTCTGCTCACTGCATTTGGCAGCGTACCTGACGCCGTACACGCCATGCGCAATGGGGCCTTTGATTACCTCTCCAAGCCGATCTCTTTCGAACAATTGGAAGAAGCCGCGGCACGCGTCATGCATCAGATCATCCCGTCGTCGAAGAGCGAAGTGATGGATGCCTGTGCAATGGTCGGTCGGTCTCCCAGGCTGATGCGATCCCTTCAACGAGCGCGTGCTGCTGCAGCCAATGACGCAGATGTACTCGTCGAAGCAGAGAGCGGCACGGGGAAGGAGCTGCTTGCGCGCTTCATTCACGAAGCCAGCAGCCGGAGCAAAAAGCCGTTCATCGCTGTGAACTGTGCCGCTGTGCCAGAACACCTGCTTGAGAGCGAGTTGTTTGGCCATGCGCGAGGAGCCTTCACCGGTGCCACAACAGCAAAGGCCGGCAAGTTTGAGATGGCCCACGGCGGAACACTTCTTCTCGATGAGATTGGCGAGATGCCCCTCAACCTTCAACCAAAGCTATTGCGCGCCTTGCAGGAGCGCGAGTTCGAACGCCTGGGTGAAACACGCTCAATCAAGGTCGATATTCGGATCGTAGCAACAACGAACGTCGACCTCGCGTCCATGGTGGACGAAGGCAAGTTCCGCAGCGATCTGTACTATCGCCTCAATGTGATCCCGCTGGACCTTCCACCCTTGCGTGAAAGACCGGAAGACATTGAATTGCTCGCCCGTTATTTCGCGGAGAAATTTTCCGTCAAGACCAGAGGATTGTCGCAGCAACTCGGTATCGATTTTATTGAACGGCTTGTATCTCACAATTGGCCTGGCAACGTGCGCGAACTGGGCAACTTCATGCGCCGAGTCTGCTCCCTGCATCCTGGTGTTCTACTGAACGGCGAGTGCTTCGATCAGGAGTTTCAGCCGCGCATCAAGTCTCTCCCGGTAACTGTCGCTTCCTTGCCAACAATATCCCCCGGTGCACCGATCCGTGATCTTGAACGAGCACATCTCGAGAGCACCCTCGAGATGACCCGCGGCAACCGTACGCAGGCCGCGGAGATGCTGGGGATCAGTATCCGCACCATGCGCAACAGAATTCGTGAATATGGGCTTCCGCCCAGGAGGTATGCATAGATGCCAGACGTAAACTTTCTTCCTTCGTCACTGGAACGCTTTCTCGAAGTGACAACTGATCGCGAACAAACCATCGCTGCCAATATGGCGAACGTTGACACTCCCGGATATCACACGAGGGACGTCAACTTCAAACAAGCCTTGATGCAGGCGAGCGACAACAACGGCGCACAATTCACGCCAGTGGTCTCTGAGGTCAGCGGCCTGCTGGAACGGCCGGACGGCAACAACGTCAACCTGGATCGCGAGAGCATGCTGCTCGCCCAGTCGCAGCTTCAATTCCAGATGGGCACGCAGATGGTGAAGGCGCAATTTCATCAGCTGCTCAGCGCGATCAACGGAGGCAACTAACCATGGGTCCTTTCGACATGCTCAAGATCAGCGCATCGGCTCTCTCTGCCGAGCGACAACGTTCCGAGGTGATTGCCGCAAACATGGCCAATGCGGAGACGACACATACTGACGGAGGCGGCCCTTTCCGCCGCAAGGAAGTCGTTTTCTCCTCCGCAAGCAATGCTTCCTTTCACCTCGCATTTGCGAGCGCTAACGGGAACTCCGCCAAGAGCGCCGGCACTGTACGTGTGACGCAGGTAGTGGATGATCCAACTCCGCCTGTCATGCGTTACGAGCCGGGTCACCCCGACGCGGATAAGGATGGATACGTGGCCTATCCGGCCATCAATCCTGTGCAGGAGATGGTTGACCTAATGGGCTCAACCCGCGCCTACCAGTTGAATGCTTCTGCAGTGAGTGCAGCGAAGCAGATGATTCAACAATCTATCGACATTCTAAAAAGTTAGTTCAGTAATCAAAACGTTAGTTCAGTAATCAAGGAGCGACACTCATGAGTATGACAGTTCCCATTGGCGCAGGCGGCCCTCTTACTTCCCTTCCGACGGGTGGTGGTTCGCTGACGAGCGTTCTGGGTGATGGCGATCAAAGCGGCGGTTTCAGCGATGTTCTGAAGAATGCAGTCAGCCAGGTGAGCGACCTGCAGAACAATGCTCAACAGCAAGTAGGCACGCTGCTGCAAGGCGGCAACGCGGACATGAGCAAGGTGATGATCTCAGTCGAGAAAGCCGATGTAGCCTTCCAATTGATGATGCAGGTCCGAAACAAGATTGTCTCTGCATATCAGGACATCGAAAAGATGCAGTTCTAGTAGTTCACGGATGAGCTAAAGACTATATGGCCGAGATGAATCAAATCGTTGCACAGTTGAAGCAGTTCTGGATGAGCCGCACCTCCAAGCAGCGCCTACTGTTAGGAGCGGGATCCGCAGCGACAATTGGTCTAGTGGGGCTGTTTGCTAATCTGATGGCGACCCCGGACTATAAGCCACTTATGAGCGGCCTTGAAACGGCCGATGCGCAGACGATCACGGCTGACCTCAAGGCGAAAAACATCCTTTACAAGTTGAGCCCGGACGGTAAGAGCATCAGCGTGCCCGCCGACCAGGTCGACGCGGCACGGCTGGATGTCGCTTCGAACCAATCGACGCATTCAGGCCGTATGGGTTTTGAAATCTTCGACAAAGTGTCGTGGGGTCAGACGGAGTTTGACGAGAAGGTGAACTACCAGCGAGCGCTTGAAGGAGAGCTGGAGCGCACGATCACCACGCTTGCAAACGTTAAGAGTGCGCGTGTCCACCTTGTCATGGCGACGGATTCCGTGTTCATCGATCGAGAGCGTGGTGCGAAAGCCTCCGTGACATTAAAGCTCAACCGCGGCGGGCTCACCCACGAGGAGACTGCTTCCATTCAACGCATGGTGGCAGGGGCGGTGGACGGATTGCGGCCGACGGACGTCTCAATCATCGACGCCGATTCCAACGAGGCGCTTAACTCCACCGCTGACTCCGCCGGTGAAGAAGGCATCGAAAGGCAAATGACGCAGCGGCTCGTAACTACCCTTAGCCCCGTCGTCGGCAGCGACCACCTGCGCGCCAGCGTCAATGTTGAATACGATCCAGGCACAAAAGAGGAAAGCCAGGAAAGATACGATCCCTCCGTGAGCGCCACCCTCCAAATCCAACGTTCTGATGAAGAGTCAGGAGCCAAGGCCGGCGTAGGGGGTGTCCCTGGAACAACGAGCAACGTGCCGCAAAAACTACCGAATGTGCCGCCGCCAGCAAACGGCGACGATAGCAACGCGCAAGTCTCAAAAAGTGAGAGCGCAACCTACGGAGTAAACAAGACAACGATGCATTCACTCGAGCCCGCCGGGCGCATCAAGCGCATTACGGCAGCCCTCTTGGTCGATGATGCAGTCACACGCAAGCTCGAGAAGAACGGCAAATGGACGGATACACGCGTCAAGCGGACCCCGCAGGAACTGCAACAGATACAAACCCTGGCTCAGAATGCAATTGGCATTGATGCCTCGCGAGGCGATGTCATTACTGTACAAAACCTCTCCTTTGCCGCAGCGATAGATAACGAAGCGCCTCCGCCAACCGTCTTCGACAAGGCTCGCAAAGGATTATCGGACTACTCGTCAGTTGTGCGGTACGCAATGCTGATGCTCCTGTTCGCTCTGGCCTACATCCTGATGATTCGTCCGCTGCAGAAAAAGGTTCTTGCCCAGGAGATCGAAATGCCAAAACAGCCTCTACCTCCTGAGTTGGAAGCGGCGGTGGCCCTTCCACTTGGTGCGGGTCCAACGAACACGCGAGCTCTGAGAGAACAACTAGGGCAGCAGGTCGCCGCTGAGCCCGCGAAGAGTGCACGCCTGCTACAGGCATGGCTGCGCGAGGAGGCGAAGTGACCGCAGAACCCGAGATCCAACATCTATCTGGAACCCGCAAAGCCGCCATTCTCATGACGATGCTCACGGAAGAGGCCGCCGCCTCCATCTTTCATCACCTCACTGAAGAGGACCTGCAGGGGCTCACGCATGAGATCGCCAGACTCGGGAGTGTCCCTAAGGAAGTCTCCCTCAAGGTGCTGCAGGAATACCAGCAGATGACAGTTGCGCAAGACCATATCTCATCCGGCGGTCGCGATGTAGCCACTCGGATGCTGGTCAAGGCGTTTGGAGAGAACGGCGCTCAGTCCATGGTTCAGCGTCTGGTTCGTTCGCAGGAGATGAACTCCTCGCGCGTTGAATCCCTGCAGAGGATTGACCCGAAACAATTGGCGCGCTTCCTGGAAGGTGAGCATCCGCAGACCATCGCTTTGATCCTCGGACACCTTGAGACAAAGCAGGCATCGGCACTCCTCATGTGTCTTCCCCACCCTGTCCGCGCAGAGTCTGTACGCCGGCTCGCGAACCTCCGTCAGTTCTCGCCAGCGATGGCGGAAAAGGTGGCAATAGTCCTCAATCGCAGACTTCGCTCGGTTGGTGATCAAAAGAAGAAAACCTACTCCGGTTTCCAAAGTGTTGCGGATTTGATGAACAATATTGATGCAACGACCTCTGGTGAAATCCTCGAAACAATCGACAGAGAAGAACCCACCTTGGCCGTCAGCATTCGCGACCTCATGTTCACCTTCGAAGACTTCCTCGATGTCTCAGAGGTACAACTACGTGCTCTTACTGGTGCAGTAGACAAAAAGACGCTTACTCTTGCCCTGAAGAGCGCCTCCGAAACGCTTAAAGATCATTTCTTCTCCACGATGTCGTCGCGTGCCATAGAAATGTTGAAGGAAGAGGCTGACCAGCTAGGTCCAGTCCGCAGTAAAGATGTGGCCAAAGCTCAGATGGACGTGGTCTCCGTAGCGCGAAAACTTGAAGCGGAAGGAAAAATGATCCTGAAGAGCGAAGGAGCCGATGAGTATGTCCTCTAGTAGTACTGCGATCGCAGCGGCCATCTCCAAGTCAATGTCCAGTTTCCACTACCGGCCCACGGATGCTGCGGCTCCAGCGACAGACGATGTGGAAATCCAGGAGGTGCCTTTCGAACCTGAAGTTACGCTCACCGAGAAATCACTGTTCGATCGTCTCTCCGCGGAACGAACAGCTGGCTTCGCCGAGGCGGAATCGAAGATGCGGCATGAGTCAGAGCAGAGTATCGCCCTGCAGGCTGCGAGGATATCTCAGGCAATCGTAGTCTTCGAGCAGGCCCAGAAGAACTATTTTGCGCGCGTCGAAGCTGAGGTCGTTCAACTTGCCCTTGCCATAGCCGGCAAGATACTCCACCGTGAGGCGCAGGTAGATCCCATGCTCCTCGCCGCCATCGTGCATTTCGCGCTCGCACAGTTGAAGGAAGGCTCAGCAGCTACCGTGCGAGTCAGACCGGAAGAAGCGAACAAGTGGCGAGCGTACATCTCCTCTCAGACTGGCGAGATGACCGTTAATATTACCGAAGATCCCGATCTCGAGCGCGGCGACTGCTTACTTGAAACAGAGCTGGGCACCGTCAATTTCAGCCTCGATGCGCAGTTGAAAGAAGTAGAACGCGGTTTTTTTGATGTGCTCGCGCAAAAGCCAAAGGCCTGATGCCCACTCCGCTGTCACCTTACTTCAATCAGCTTGAACACACGGGAACCCTGCGGTGGAGCGGCCGTGTGCTTCAGGTGGTTGGGAACCTCATCGAGTCGGAAGGTCCCTTCTGCTCGGTCGGTGACGAGGTAGAGATTACCTGTGCCGACAAGTGCACCTTCGCGGGTGAGGTCGTCGGTTTTCGTGGCCCCATCGTGTTGACGATGACTCTCCAACTGCCCCGCGGCGTCCGGTATGGCGACAGGATCGTCGCCACCGGGGGCAGGCCGTCCATTCGTGTCGGCCCCGAGCTGCTTGGGCGCGTCATCGACGCCACCGGAGAGCCGCTTGATTCACTTGGAAGATACACCGCACGCCGATCCATGCTCGTCGACGGAGCTGCGCCACTCCCACTTGACCGCGTTCCAATCCGTCAACCGCTTGGGTGTGGAGTTCGCGCGCTTGACGCATTTGTCACCTGCGGCAGGGGTCAAAGGCTTGGCATCTTCGGCGGCAGTGGTGTGGGTAAGAGCACCTTGCTCGGAATGATGGCACGCGGCACAGAAGCCGATTGCATCGTTATGGCGCTCATCGGAGAGCGTGGTCGAGAGGTGCAGGAGTTCCTCGAAGTCATAGGGGATGAGGGCAGGCAGCGCGCAGTATTGGTCGTCTCAACCTCAGATCAGTCTCCCCTGCTGAAGATGCGCGCAGCACTGTCCGCGACTTCGATCGCGGAACACTTTGCATCTCAGGGCAAGAACGTACTGCTGGTCGTCGACTCGCTGACCCGCTTCGCCATGGCGCAGCGAGAGATCGGCCTAGCAGCGGGCGAGCCGCCAACAAGCAAGGGGTACACGCCCTCTGTTCTGAACAGCCTGGCTCGTCTCGTCGAGCGCGCAGGGAACTTCGGCATCGGCAGCATTACCGGCTTCTATACCGTTCTGATGGAAGGGGACGACCAGCAGGATCCAGTTGCCGATACGGTGCGCTCTCTGCTCGACGGACACATCATCCTTGATCGTAACCTTGCGCTTCAAAATCACTATCCGCCCATCTCTGTGTTGGACAGTCTTAGTCGATTGCAGCCATCGGTCGCCTCGCAAGAGCACATGAGCAAGAGTCGTGCACTGCGCATTCTTCTAGCCTCTTATGCCAAATCTGAAGATCTCATTCGTATCGGGGCCTACCAGAAGGGATTTGACCCGGTGCTGGATCGCGCAGTGGAGGTAGTACCAGCAATAAATCAATTCCTCCAGCAAAACTCCCATGAAACACCCACCTTCTCAGCCGTGACTCAATATTTGAGTCAGCTGCCGACTTAGCATGGGATTTCGTTTTCCACTGGCGACACTCTTGCGACTCCGCGAGATTACCGAGCAGCGCGAAGAGCGTCTGCTTGGACAGATACTTAATCAAATCGTCGCGAGCCGTCAGACGCTGGCAGAGCTGGAGACGCAACGCCGCGGCCTACGTATGCAGCGTGACCTTGCACTGCAACAAACTACCTCGGCGTTCCAGATTCTAGGCTTCGACGCTCAAATGGGTCACATCGATGATCTGGAGGTAGCTGGCAGAGAGCATCTTGCAAAGCTCGCCACGCTACGTGAACATCAAATCTCAATCTATGAGACCGCTCATCGCGACAGAGAACTGCTCTCCGGCATGAAACACGAGCGGCAGGAGCTCTTTCAGGCAGAGCAGGTCCGGCAGGAACAACGCGTCATGGACGATAACTTTGCTTCACGGAAAAGGTTCTCCTAGGCACACTTTGCCGGGTAACTAGGCAGACATCGAGCTACATGCCGGGTTCACCAGAGCTACCATTCCCTTCTGTCATTCTCTAAATAGAGATAAATTGCACAGTAATAGGCACTTACAACAATCTCTTACTTACATTCGTCTTTGGCCCGTAGTGTGCTTTTACCTTACGCGTGAAGATCGCGATCGAACTCCTGCATTCCGCTCCTAACGCCAGCATGAAGGGATCCGCTCCTTCGGAAAGCGGAGCCGATTTCCACGGCACCCTGAATGCAGCCGCGGCCGCCAGGGCTTCCGTTGAAAACGAAACGCGCCAAGTAAATCCAAAGCAGACACAGAACACGAAGCCAGGTTCTGCCGAGCCTAAGAAGAAGGATGCAGCCTCCACTTCTTCCCCTTCTGAATCGCCGTTGGCCGCCGTGGAACCGTTGAAGCCGGCGTCGCAGGCTATCGCCATCCAGGTGCCAGTCGCACTCCCTGCGAACGACAACGCCGCAGCGGACAATCCCTCCGAGGCGTTCGGACAGATACCGGGAATCCTGAGTGGGGGTCTCTCTACAGATGGGATAACTGCCCAACAGAACTTGACGGCGCCAGTCGGAAAGAAACAAGACTTCACGACTGCAGATGGAACGCAGAAGACCTCGCTGACTCCTACTGTAATTTCTTCCGTTCCTCCCGCAGTCACGACGCCTGCTTCGGACGGAGTTATTCCCAAGTCTCCACTTGCGGAGAAGACTGATGAGCCAGCGGATCTCTCAGGCAACTCCAACGCGCCTTCCGCTGCCGATCCTGCCAACACGGCGAACGCGACAGCACAGCAGTCTGCTGCGGCAGCCGCTCAGAGCGTTGCTGCGTCTAACCCGCTCCCGAGCATGGGTTCCGTCAACGCAGTGAAACCGTCATCCGAAATAGCGACAGGTAAAACTCCAGATGTAAGTGGCCTCGCCGACTCCCTGAAGCAGACAACGTCACGCCAGGCGGCAACCACTCCATCAAAAGCTAAGCCTGTCTCACCCGCATCGGACGCTCGCAGCAAAGCCACCGGAGAGAACGACGGCGATACACAGACAGTTGCCGCGCAAGCATCAGGCACCCCGCCTCTGAAGGTTCCTGACGCGCCTGCACTTTCAAATCACGTGGCGGCTGATACCCGAGGCGGGCTTGGTACTACGCTTATTCAAGCTATCCCGCCAACTGCCACGCCCGACAACTCCGCCCACATCGCACAGACGACTCTCAGCGGCAGCGATCCAACACAAACCACCCCGCAGAACGCCCCTGTGCAGGCGCCTTCAGATCCTCAGGCGATGCCCGGTATTACAGGGGCACAATTGACACAATCGATGCGGTCGTCAGAGATGAAGCTGGGCATGCAGTCTACGGAGTTCGGCAACATCTCCATCAGCACATCGCTCAATCACCAGGCAATCTCAGCACAGATTTCTATCGATCACGCGGAACTCGGGAGAGCGCTCGCTGTACATCTGCCCGCGATCGAAGAGAAGCTCGGAAGCGCTTATGGAGTACAGGCCAGGGTGGAGCTTCGCGAGAGCAACAATCCGTCGTCGTCCAGCGAGTCCGGGTACAGCAACTCCGGCCAGCAATCCAGGGAGCAGCGCCAGTCTGAGACCGGTAGTTCTTCTAATACCCAGGGTGCAATGTTCGACCGGGTTGCCAACCGCTCTACACTCACACCTGCAAACATGGCCGCAAACGGGTCACGGCTTGACATTCGAATTTAGTTCTTTCCCGGAGGAATCATGGCTACATCCGTACTTAGTCTCGCTTCAATGCTTTCACCATCCAATCTCTTGAATGCAGCGTCATCGACCACAAAGTCGAAGGCTCAGGCAGCGGCGACAACCGGAAGCAGTTCCAGCACGACCGCCAACGACGGTCTCACGGGAACGTCAACCGGATCTACCTTTCTCAACCTCCTGGTGAAGGAGCTCCAGAACCAGGATCCGACCGCTCCCATGGATTCAACTGCAATGGTAGGGCAGATGATTTCCCTTAACCAGCTTGACCAGTTGATCAGCATCAACCAGGTGCTTTCTACCGCAACTGGCGGTTCGGCCAGCGCGTCATCGTCTGCCGTGTCCGCAGGCAGTCCCGCAACAAGTTCCTCGACGCAAATGGCGCAACGTGCGGCGCTGCTCAACAGCCTGCAGAATGTCAGCGCATCCCAGGCAGCGAGCGACCCGAACCAGACTTTAGATCTATCCACTCTTAACATTCCCCACGGAGGCAAGTAATGGCATTTTTTGGTGTTCCACTCTCAGGTCTGATTGCAAGTCAGGATCAGCTTCAGTCCGTCTCGAACAATCTTGCCAACCTTGATACGGTCGGCTACAAAGACCAGACCGTCTCGTTCAGCGATTTGTTCGCCCAGAGCAGCCTGGTGAATGCAAGCAACAACCCCATCCAGACCGGTCTCGGCGTTCTGCCATCCCAGACCACCTCTGACTTCACCGACGGCGGCACAAGCGCAACTGGAGTCGACTCCAACATGGCGCTTACGGGCAACGGTCTCTTTGTCGTTCAAGGCAAAGACGGCTCGATCAGCTATACGCGCGCAGGCGACTTCACAACCAATTCGTCCGGCTATTTGGCGACTCCAAATGGCGAGCTTGTGCTGGGCTATGCCGCCGTGAAGGGAGCCAATGCAACCTCTGGAACCCTGCAGCCGCTCCAGGTTGGTCTGGGTTCGGTGACCCCCGGCATTGCTTCGAGCAAGTTCCAGCTCTCCGTCAACCTCAGTGCAAATGCTGCGGTAGGCTCAAGCTATTCCAGTTCCACGCCGGTGTACGACTCGCTTGGAAGCACGCAAACCCTCACGGTGAACTACACCAAGACCGCTGCCAACAGCTGGAGCTACACGGTAGACGTTCCAACCTCCGCCACCGGAGCTGCCTCCACTACCGTGGCCAGCGGCAATCTCACCTTCGACACGTCAGGCAATCTCACTTCTCCTACTGGCAGCGTGCCGGTCAGCATCCCTAATTTGACAGACGGTGCGGCCCCGATGAGTCTCACCTGGAATCTTGAAAACACGAACGGCAGTTCCAGCGTCACCCAGACCAGCCTCCCCAATTCGGTAACTCCTCCTACGCAGGATGGCCAGGCGAGCGGAACGTTGAGCAAGATCTCGGTTCTGTCCGATGGCACCATCGAGGGCAGTTACACAAATGGAAATTCCAGTTCGATTGGACAGGTTGCCGTAGCGATCTTCGCAAATGACCAGGGGCTGCTCCGTACCGGGGGGAACGACTACCAGGCCACTGTGGGCTCAGGCGTGGCCGCGGTCGGAGTTGCCGGTACCGGCGGACGTGGCGCCATCACCGGAGGCTCGGTAGAGGGCTCAAACGTGGATGTAGCCGCTGAATTCTCCAAGATGATCGTCGCTCAGCAGGCTTACCAGGCCAATGCAAAGACGGTCACCACCTTCCAGCAGATCTCGCAGGCCACCATCCAGATGATCTCGACCTAAGTACCAGCCGCAGCAATTATGAGTGATTGATGAGAAGCAGCCGCGCTCGCCCCGTGCGAGCGCGGCCGCAAGTCGCTCACCAGCACTCATCGTTGCGATAAAAGCTGCTCTTCCGTATTTCTATCTGGATATGGCGAAGCCGTTTTACCTTGCGTATAAGGCCCTTCATCCACTGCTTGCATCCCGCTGACACTTCTGTGGGACTTCTCCTTTTTTGGCACCCCGCTTGCATTAGTCAAGGCAACTTCCTTGTCTCTCGAGTATCTGCCATGTCCTTCCAGGGACGGGTGTGATCACCGCCGACGGAAGTAAGCTTGCCATCGCCGGTAGGTCCAAGGCGCTGGCACAAGGGGTAGCAAGTGGCGACAACACAGATTCCGGTTACGCAGCAGATGATGAACAACTCCGCAGCCCCTGCTGGTGCAGCCAAACCACCCAGCGCGCTGGAGTTGCTGCCATGGCTACCATGCACCCTCGCGCTTGAACTCCCGCTTGAGGATTTCACGGTAAGACATCTCCTAAAGCTGCAACCCGGCTCTCTCGTGCATACAGGATGCCATCAGAGCTCTGACCTTCCACTCAATGTGAACAACATCTTGATGGCGTGGACCGAATTCGAAGTCGTCGGTGAGCGTCTCGCTGCACGCATTACGGATCTCGTATGAATCCGATACACGCCGCTGCAGCAGCGGACCGCCAACAAACATGGACAGAAGGGCTTCGGATCAGCGAAATTGCGCAGACCTCCTCGGTTGCTTCACGACCCTCGAGCAGCGTTCCTTACGCGGACATTCTGCGAAATGTCTCGGGAACTCTTCAACTCGCCTGGAAGTGGCTGGAGCGCAAGCGCACTTTACAGCTCGCATCGCGCCGGCTGCGCATTGCCGAAACCATATCGCTTGGCGAGAAACGTTCCGTTTCCATCGTCCAGGTTGACGGCGCGCAGTTCCTTATCGGCTGCTCGGCCGGAAGCGTTCAACTGCTTGCCGTATTGGATAAAAAGGATAGTGTCATCGACTGCTCTTCAGAAATAGAGAGGGCATCGTGAACACTGCTTTCATGACGCTCGGTATGGTAGTCGCGCACGCGCCGGCCGGTGCCACAGCAACGAACAGCGGTTTGCAGATTAATGGCCTCGGTGGGAACTCCGCACCATGGACAATCGTGGTCCTGCTCACCTTCCTTTCGCTCATCCCTTCCCTTCTGCTCTGCATTACTCCTTTTGCGCGGTTGCTGATCGTCTTCCACTTCCTGCGTCAGGCCCTTGGCTTGCAGACGACGCCTTCGAATCAGACACTCATCGGGCTCTCGATGATTCTCACCTTCTTCCTTATGCAACCGGTCGGCGCGGTCATCTACGACACCGCAATCGTTCCTCTGGAGAATGGGAAGATGACGCCGCTGGATGCCCTTGCCACCGCCGGCAACCCGATGCGAACGTTCATGTCCCACTATGTGCGCGACCGGGATGTCGATCTCTTCCTCGATCTTGCGAAGGAGCCTCGGCCCCACAAAGTCGAAGACCTCTCATTTCGAGTCCTTCTGCCTTCGTACATCCTCTCTGAGCTGAAAGCCGGCTTTCAAATTGGCACAGTACTCTTCCTTCCTTTCCTCGTCGTGGACATGGTCGTTGCTTCAATCACCACCTCTGTGGGCATGATGCAGTTGCCCCCGGTAGTCATCTCTACACCGTTGAAGCTGTTGCTCTTCCTCATGGTGGATGGCTGGCACCTGTTGATCGGATCCCTGATGAGGAGCTTCCAATAGTGGGAACCGACGCCGTTGTAACCCTTGGAAGACTGATGCTCGAAGAGGTGATGCTTCTCACAGCGCCCATCCTGCTGGTCGCTATCTGCGTAAGCTTGATCGTCAACATCATCCAGGTACTGACTTCGTTGCAGGACCAGACGCTCTCGACCGTGCCTCGTCTTCTCGCCACTGGAACGACCCTCTTCATCCTGATGCCCTGGATGTGGCGTCACCTCAGCTCCTACACGACGCTTCTCTTCTCTGACTTCCATAAGGTGCTCCAGTGATCCAGATTCCATTCGCAGACGTCCTGCAGGCTTTGTTGGCAATCGGGGTCAGGCTCTCCGGGCTGATGCTCTTCGCACCCTTCCTTGGCAGCAGCGTCATTCCCGCACGCATCAAGGCAGCGTTGGTACTTGGGCTCACCTTCATGATGTATCCGATGGTGGCTCACTCCTGGCCCTCTTTGTCTCTTGCAGAATGGCCGTTGCTGATCTTCCGCGAACTGCTTGTTGGAGTCGGTCTTGGCATCGCAACCCAGATTGTCTTCGAAGCCGTCCAGATGGCCGGCCAGATCCTCAGCATTCAGATGGGCTACTCGTTGATTAACATTCTCGACCCAAACACGCAAGTCGACACAACGGTAGTCGCCATGTTCCATCAGTCCATTGCCATGCTGATCTTTCTTCGTCTCGACGTTCATCTCTGGCTGCTTCGCGCGATCGGCAACAGCTTTTCGTATCTTCCGCCAGGCACCGCGTCGCTCTCGAAGCCATTCGTCATGACCCTGATCGGCGCCGGCAGTGCCATTCTCATGACGGGTGTGCAGATTGCCGCACCCGTACTCTCGGCAACTCTTCTCACCGACATCGTTCTTGGCTTGCTCGGCAAGGCCTCGCCGCAACTTCCGCTAATGCTTCTTGGCCCCGCAGTCAAGAGTCTGCTCGGCCTAGCAATCCTCTTCGCGTCGATGAAGTACTGGCCTGACATGTTCCGCACACTCTTCATCGACTCAGTCGGCATGGCCGAACGAGTGCTTCACCTGGCACACAACTGACCTATGGCAGATTCAAGTAAAACAGAGCAAGCCACACCCAAGCGCCGCGAGAAGGCCCGTGAGCAGGGACAGGTCGCACGTTCGCGAGAACTGCCCAGCATCCTTGCGATCGTCGGCGCGGTGGCGGCACTGTGCGTCATGTCTCGTGGGGCGGTGACCCACTGGACAACCTTCTACCGCAATGTCCTCGACTCCGCCGCCACCGGAGACTTCCAGAGCAGCGGTCCCATCTTCTTCTGGAGTTCGGTCGAAGTCTTCCGCTGGATAGTTCCCGTTCTTCTCACCGCGCTCGTCCTTTCGGTGGCGGCTGGTCTTGCACAAGGCGGCTTCAGTATCGCGCCGGAGGCCATGATGTTGAAGTTCGAACGCTTCAATCCTGCAACCAAGTTCGGCCAAATCTTTTCACTCTCGGGCTTGAGCAATCTACTTAAGTCGCTCTTACCCTTCGCTGCGATCGCCTGGATCGCAGAAGACTGCATTCACTCTCATTGGGGCTTGATGGTGCGGGCTTCAGCACTTGGCATCCGCATGCTGGTCTCCACACTCGGCACCATGATCTATGAGGTGGGCTGGAAGGGCAGCCTCGTCCTCATCGCCTGGTCCGGCGTGGACTACTTTCTCACCTGGTTCAAGATGGAAGGCGACATGAAGATGAGCCGCGAGGAGATCAAGGAAGAGAACAAGCAGAGCGACGGCAACCCGGTCAGCAAAGGCCGCATTCGCCGCATGCAGCGCCGGATGCGAAAGAAGCAGGCACTCGCGGCCGCCGCAACCGCGACCGTCGTCATTACCAATCCGACGCACTATGCCGTGGCTTTGCGCTACACGCCTGACATGCCAGCGCCGATCGTGGTCTCGAAGGGGATGAATCTGCTTGCCCAGGAGATCAAGGCATTGGCAGCTGAGAATGGAATCCTGATACTCGAAAACAAGCCCCTCGCCCAGGCACTCTACAAGACCGTCGAAGTAGATCAGGCCATCCCATCTGCCCTCTATCAGGCGGTTGCGGATATCCTCGTCCTCGTCTTCCGAGCCCAGGCTGAAGTCCGCCAACAAGAGAAGATCCGCCGCAGCCGCAACGCATCGGGAGAGTTGGTTAGAGCATGAACAGCAAAAAAGGATTGCTCAAGACACTGGCTGCATCCGGCGAATGGGTCGTACCCATGGCTGCAGTCTCAATGGTCTTCGTCATGCTGGTGCCGCTGCCCAGCTTCATCCTGGACATGATGCTCACCATCAGCATCACCGCTTCTGTCCTGGTCCTCCTGACAGCGGTACAAATTTTGAAGCCGGTGGAATTTTCCGTATTCCCTAGCCTCCTGCTTCTGCTCACCATGCTGCGCCTTTCGCTCGATCTTGCCAGCACGCGTCGAATCCTGCTGCATGGCAATGAAGGATCATCGGCTGCAGGTAAAGTCATCGAAGCCTTTGGGCAGTTCGTAGTCGGTGGCAACTACCTCGTCGGCTTCGTTCTTTTCCTGGCGCTGATCGCAATTCAATACCTCGTCATCAGCCACGGCGCCGTGCGAACCGCCGAGGTAACCGCACGCTTCACCCTCGACGCGATGCCCGGCAAACAGATGGCCATCGATGCCGACCTTAACGCTGGTCTCATCACCGAGCAGCAGGCCCGTAAACGTCGCGAGAACGTCGCGAGAGAAGCAGAGTTCTGCGGAGCCATGGACGGCGCGGCCCGCTTCTCGCAACGCGACTCACTGGCCACCATTCTCATCATGGCGATCAACATCATCGCCGGCTTTTTGATTGGTGTCTTCCAGCAGGGCATCCCCTTTCAGGAGGCGCTTAAGACCTACACAATTCTTACTGTTGGTGACGGGCTGGTTTCCATCCTGCCCTCGCTGCTGGTCTCCGTTGCAGGCGGCATCGTTGTCACCCGGGCCGCGTCGAAAGAATCACTCGGCGTGAACGTTAGAAACCAGATCCTCAGCAGCCCGCGCCTTCTGTGGATCGGCGGCGGCGTACTCGCTGCGCTCGGCTTTATCCCTGGTCTGCCCAAGGTCGCATTCTTCAGCGTCGCTGGTGGCTTGATGTTCGCGGCCTACAAGATCAAGACGGAGAAAGCCCCTGAAGATACTGAGACACTGGAGTTAGCCGCACCCGTCAGCGGCAAGCCAGGCGCGCCCGCTCTCGCATCAGAATCTATGGACTCCGTGCTGAAGCTCGATGAACTGATGCTCGAGGTTGGTGTTGGTCTCGTCCCTTTGGTCGATGCAAATCAAGGCGGCCAACTCCTCGCGCGCGTCAAGGCGTTGCGCAAGAACCTCGCGCAGCAACTCGGTTTCCTTGTCCCGTCCATTCATATCACCGACAATCTTTCGCTTCGAGAGAATGAATACGTCGTCTACATCCGCGGAGTAGAGATCGCACGCTGGGAGCTGCGCCGCGGCTTCGTTCTCGCCATTAGTTCAGAATCCGGCTTCCCGAATCTACCAGGCGAAGAGACCCGTGAGCCAGCCTTTGACGTCGCCGCAAAGTGGATCGTCAAAGAACATCAGGCCCAGGCCATCGCCGCCGGCTATGCAGTCGCTGATTCAACCTCCGTGCTGGCGGCGCATCTTGCCGAACTTATCAAACGCAACGCCTACGAACTGCTGTCGCGTCACGAGGTAAAGCGGCTTATCGACCGGCTCACAGACTCACACCCAAAGCTCGTGGATGAGCTAATTCCTAAGTTGATGAGCCTTGGCGAAGTCCAGAAAGTCTTACAACAGCTTCTCCGCGAACAGGTCTCCATCCGAGATCTCGGCACCATCCTTGAAGCTCTCGTCGATACTGCGGCCATCAATAAGAATGGCGTCGCTCTTGTAGAAGCATCGCGGCAGGCGCTGGGCCGAGGGCTGATTCGTCCCCTGCTTGATGAAAAAGGTGAACTGCGAGTGGTCACCCTCGACACCGCTATCGAAGAAGAATGCATGAGAGCGGCAAACGCGCAGTCGGGACAACTCTCTTCCACAGGCCTCCAGATCTCCGTGGCACGGCGCGTGCTAGACAGTCTTCGTGCATCGTTCGGAGATCAGATTAGCGAGGCACCGCCGGTGTTGCTGTGCTCGTCTCCAGGGAGATTCTATCTGCGCCGCCTGCTGGAGCCGTTTCTTCCAAAAATCACGGTAATCTCGCCAAGTGAAATCCCGGCTATGACAATGGTGCAGTCCGTAGGTGTAGTTCGGTAACTAAGAAAAATTTAGGAATGGTTTCGGAGTTATCGATAGATCATCGCTAACTTCGGGAGGGAAAATGGCATTAGCTCACTCGGTCTACAGAAACATTGCGGAAGGTACAAGCGATCTGGATCTTCGCAATGAAATCATCCTGCGAGAGCTACCGCAGGTTCAATACATCGCTTCTAGAATTCTCGAACGACTTCCGCAACAGGTCGAACTCTCCGACCTGATCAACGCCGGGGTCATCGGACTCCTTGAAGCCTATCGCGCCTTTGACCCCGGTAAAAACGCGCAGTTCAGCACCTTCGCAAAGTTCAGAATTAGAGGTGCGATCCTCGACAGCCTCCGTGCATTGGACTGGGGTTCACGTGGCATCAGAAGGAAGGCACGCGAGATCGCCGATGCTACTTCACGCCTGGAATGCGCTCTCGGGCGCTCGCCGACTTCAGAGGAACTCGCAGCAAACCTCGGCATCAGCCTTAGCTCTCTCAACGAGGTCAGAAGCGACTTGAGCTCCCTGTTTGTTGTCGGACAGGAGGCGGCTTCTTCGATTGAAGGGGGCGAGTCCTTTGACCTCATCGAGTCGTCGCCGAGTTCCTGGGACAACCCATTCCAGATCTATCAGAAGACCGAAGAGAGAGCTCGCCTCGCAAGCGCTATCTCCGAACTCTCCGAACGCGAACAGTTGATCCTTTCTCTTTACTATGTCGAAGAGCTCACTATGAAGGAAGTATCAGAAGTCGTCGATCTGGCAGTCTCTCGTGTGTCTCAGATCCACTCCGCTGCTCTGATCAAGCTGAGGGTTACGTTGGAAGGTGAACCTGCCGCGAAACGCATCGTGGTGAAATCAAGAGGCGTCAATTGAACACACCAGCGATACGGCGACCCGCAAGACGTGTGAACCCTGATCCGGCCGTCATGCCCTGCAATTTCCGTTCGGCAGGAAGGCTTTCGAACGAGAGCGCCCGCACCCTTACCGCTCTCCACGAGATCGTCGCACGTTATCTTACAAACTCGCTGGATGTTTATCTAGGCACAGGGCTCGAAGTTCGCCTCTCTTCACTGGAGCAGCTCGCGATGGAGGAGTTCAAGACGAAGTGCATGGCGGGAGGTTATATGCTTCCCTGCTCCACTCGGTCGGCATCGAGTACAGTGCTCCTCGAGATGGACAGCCCGCTCATGTTTACAGTCATCGATCTCCTGCTCGGCGGGACCGGTGAGAAGGTAGAGTCCGTCAGAGAGGTCACGGAGATCGACGAGGACATTATGGAGGGAGTAGGTTCCCTCATAGCTGCCGAGATCGAGCGAGCATGGCAACCAGTTGGATATCCGCTGACCCCTGGCAAGTGTATTAAACCTACCTATGCCCATCGAATATTTCCTCAGACTGAGAAAGTTCTCCGAATCAAGTTCGATGTCAATGTCGCAAATATGACCGGCGCTCTCTATGTAGCCTTCCCTGCTTCTCTGGCGGGCAGCCTGGTTCGAAGCAGCCGTTCGGATGGTCCCGGTGGAACCGGAGGCTCCAGCTTCCAAACGTTACCCAACCTGCGGAAGAGAATTTTGGAGTGCAAATTCGCCCTTTCAGGGGAGTTGCCCGGCTTGAAGGTCTCTGTAAGAAGTCTTGCTGCCATTGAGGTGGGTAGCGTTCTTCTCCTCTCCGCACCGGTGTCCGGCCCGGCCACGCTCGCCCTCGAAGGCAAGAATTACTTCCATGCTTTGCCCGTACGCCAGGGTAACAACAAGGCGATGCAGTTAGTCCATCTTCTCCAGCCGAACCAGGCCGCAAATGAAAGTAGCGAGGGTGAAAGCAATGCAAGCTCCTGAAATCTCAGAGTTGTTAAAGAGTTTTGCGCAGAAGTTCTGTGGTTCGCTGGCCCAGGTGTTGTCAGACACTTGTGCCTCAACCTGGCTTGTGACCTTGGCGGCCGAGCCTTTCAACGCGCTTCCGGCCGCTCCTTTCGGCGCCACGTTTCGCTACAGTTTCGACGGCAACTACAGTGGCGACGCTTTCCTGGTTCTCCCCGCCGAGGCACTGACCAGGCTTGCGCTTAGAGATGTCGTTGAAGCTGGTCCAGAAGCAGCCAAATCTCAGATTGCAGCGCTGCTCACCGGACTACAGGCCGGACTCCCTGCACTCGCGGCCTCGGTCGATGAAGCCGGTGCAACGTCGCTACTCATCGAAACCATCGACAACTTTGGACCCGCGGAGGAGCAGCTCCTCGAGCTTTCGGTACAGAGCGATCCAGCAGATCCGGAGACGAAAATCTCGTTGCACATCTGCGTGAGCCAGAGACTCCTTACAGCCTTTCGTGGAGCATCTGCGAAACCGTTTGAATTTCCAGATGCCGTGAGCGCAGACGGTGCGAATCTGGACCTGGTCATGGATGTCGAACTCAACGTGACTCTTCGCTTCGGCCAGCGCCAGCTTGCGCTCCGGGAAGTACTCGAACTGACGAGCGGCTCTGTTGTTGAGCTTGATCGGCAGGTAGATGAGCCAGTGGAGTTGGTCCTGGACGGTCGAGTAGTCGCACGCGGAGAAGCAGTCATTATCGATGGGAATTACGGTATGCGCATAACTCAGCTCGTTCAGCAACCCCTGCTTTAAGCAATACCTGCGGTGGAGTACGTTTCTGCCAGAAGTAACTAAACTCAAGGCGGAATTTGCCGATACCTACAGGTGATCGTAGAGATCCCCGGGGGCCCCTCATGCAAAGCGAGCAAATAACAGGAGACCACGTTGAGTCTCTCTCGCTGAACGTCTCCTCCTCGTCCAACGCGTCTCTGGTCAAGGATCCGCTACCCAGTCTGCCGACCATGGCAGCAACCCGTCTTCAACTGGAGCTGCTGCGCAACGATTCTGTCGTCGATCTGAAGAACGTCACCGAGGTAATCCTCTCAGACCCCGGCGCGACCCTCCAGATACTGCGGGTGGTTGGTGAGGAATTTCCCAATGACGAAGAACGCCCCAAACGGATCGAAGATTGCATTGTCAGCCTGAGTCTCGCCCGCTGCTACCAGGTTATCTGTGCGGCAGAGATCTCCCACTCCAATGCGTACGTACCAGAATGGCAGCATTGCCGCCGACTTGCAGAGTGCGCTCGTGAACTTGCAAAAGAGCTTGACGGCTTTTCCCCCGAGGAAGCCTACCTGGTCGGGCTTCTCTACCGTATTGGCAGATTCCCTCAACTTCTCGGATGGAAGAGCGGCAGCTTCTTACCTGCTGAGTCTGATGCGCTGGGGCTCATGCTGGCTTGCCATTGGCATCTTCCGCAATGTGTGATGGTGGCGATCCGGGAACACCAGGAAATCGAAACCTCTCCGAAGTGGAAGAGCTTCCTATCGCTTGCTCATCAGCTTGCGGACCAATGCGCCGCTTAGGAAGAGCCACCGACGATCTTTATTAGCGTGCGGTGAGATGGCGTTGGATCAAATGAGAGAGCAAGCCTTCTCAGCAACTCTTTTCGTGTCGAAAACTCTCCCTGGCATCGCTTTACATCCCACGAAATAGGCAGACGCACAGGTCCTGTTTGGCACTCACTTTGCACTTTGTCTTGGTGAGGTTTCACATGGACAGTGGTCTCTATGCAGCTTGCACAGCTTTGATGGCTCGGACCGACGCGCTCGATACGATCGCGAACAATTTGGCCAACAGCAGCACCAGCGGATTTCGTGAGCGTCACACGACGTTCAGCTCCGTTCTCGCGGGATCTGGTCATCAACTCGCTTCCCAACTCAACGTGGTGACAAACAGCTACGGCCTGCTCGGCAACTCCAAGCTTGACCTCCAGGCAGGGTCTTTGCAGAAAACAAACAATGAGCTGGACCTCGGGATCGATGGCCCTGGTTTCCTTGCGGTGCAGACCGCAAATGGTGTGGCCTACACAAGGAACGGCAACCTTCAGGTGTCTCCGAAAGGACAGCTTGTTACTCAAACCGGGGATGCCGTCCTTGGCGTATCTGGGCCAATCAATATTCCGAGCGGCTCCTCGGTCACAATCAGCCCTGACGGCACCATCTCTGCACAAGGCGCTATCGCCGGCAAGTTGAAGGTGGTTGAGTTCTCGCCCACATCCGATCCCCAAAGTCTTGGGGCAACGTATTACACCGTGCCCGAAAAAGATGTGGTCGCCTCCCCTTTGTCTCAGGTGAGGCAAGGCATGCTCGAATCGTCAAACGTGAACCCTGTCTCCAGCGTTGTGGAACTCATCAACGCACAGCGGGCTCTCGAAGGCATGCGCCACGCGCTCACCATGATCGACACCGAAATCGACAAGACTGCGGCGCAGGATATCCCTCGCGTCAGCTAATCCTCTCACCATAGAACGAAAGGTCTCCTTATGATCCGCGCTCTCTATACGGCTGCAAGCGGCATGACCGCCCAACAGATGAACCTCGACAACATTGCGAACAATCTCGCGAACTCCAGCACCTCCGGGTTCCAGCAGAGACGGCTTGCCTTCTCGGACATGCTCTACCAGAACACCATAGCTCCGGGTTCGGCTGCGACGCAGCAGACCACGAATGCCGCCGGCCTGCAGGTTGGCCTCGGTGTCCGGCCAACGTCCACCGAGACCATTCAGACACAGGGCGACTTCAACGCGACCGGAAATCCGCTTGACCTGGCGATCTCCGGCGGCGGCTTTTTCCAAATTCTTCTTCCAAATGGCCAGACCGGCTACACCCGTGCAGGCTCTTTCCACCTCGATTCGCAAGGCTCCCTTGTAACGGGTGATGGCAACCCGGTTCAACCCGCGGTAACGATTCCCCCCAACGCCACGAACGTCACTATCGGCACCGACGGCACCGTAACTGTGACCCAGCCCGGAACGACCACGGCATCACAGGTGGGCAGTCTGCAGATGGCCCTCTTCATCAACCCCGGCGGCCTGAACAGTGTCGGGAACAACATCTACCTTGAAACAACCGCGTCGGGTTCTCCGGTCATTGGCACCCCTGGCGGTGCGGAAGGTCTCGGCACCATCCTTCAGGGCAACCTCGAAGAATCGAACGTCAGCGTTGTCGATCAGTTCGTGCAGATGATCGTGGCGCAGCGCTCCTACGAATCGAACTCACGCGTGGTCAAGGCTGCGGACGAGATGCTTCAACAACTCAACCAGCTCTCGCAATAAGGACACCTGTCTATGATTCAGAGCCAGCGTCAAAGCAGAATATCTCGACCCTTCGGCCCTGTGGCATCGCTCGCTGTTTCATGCATTCTGGCGTGGATACTGGCACCTTCAGGGATGAACGCGCAGCGATCTCCTGCGCGCACACCCCTCACCGTGCCCACCATCGTCAAGGCCATGCAGGATCGGCAGCTTCCAACATCCGGAGTCGAGGTGAGGCTTGCGATTCCGATGACCTCCGCCCGCCCCGATCCTGCGTTGGAGATACAGGAAGTCACTGTCATCAACCAGCACGGTCTTCGTCTTCGCATGGCATGTCTCGATCGCCTGGAGTGCATTCCCTTCTTCGCGTTCGTCACTTATCCTGAGCCACTTGATCCAGCAACTTTTCAGCTCAAAGCCAGCCGTCATGTCTCCATCGGAGCTAAGCCGGAACCGGAAACCAGGGCGGTCGCTGAAGCTCCGGTGCGGTCCACTCCGTCTAAGCTCCTCGATTCCACTAAGCCCCCTCTGTTACGCAGCGGTTCACCCGCAACTCTCGACTTTGATGCCGATCGCGTTCACGTTCGTGTCGAGGTCATCTGCCTTGAAAGCGGAACCACCGGGGACAGTATCCACGTCACCACACGCGATCATAAGCAGATTTACCTGGCGGAGATCGTCGCTCCCAAAGCTTTGAAAGGCACCCTCAAAAGATGACTCGATCTTCGCGTGTTGCCCCAGTTGCAATCGCATCCCTTGCTGTCGCGCTGTCTGCGCTTCCCTCTCATGCCGGTATAAAGCCGGTAAAGAAGACATCGTCAGAGCTGCGCGCGGACTATCTTGCTCACCTCAACGAGCAGTACATGCCTCCTCCAAACCCGCGCACCGTGGGCAGTCTTTGGTCGGCCGCAAACGCGCTTGGCGATCTTTCGTCCGACTATCGGGCGCGCAACGTAACTGACACGATCATCATTCAAGTCTCCGTGCAGACGACAGCAGCCCAGAGTGGCAACGTCGATAGTGAACGATCGTTCACGACCAACTCCGCGATCACCGGCATTGTCGGTGCCGTGCCTCGCGGCACCAATCCGTTGCTCGCCGCAAACTCGTCCCACGTCCTCAAGGGGCAAGGATCGACTGCTTCAAATACCACCTTCTCTACGGACCTCACCGGCCAGATCATCGCTGTATTGGCCAACGGAAACATGGTCATCGAAGCCGAGCGGAAGATCGCGATGAACAACCAGCACGAAGACCTGATCATCCGCGGCATTGTCAGGCCGGGAGATATTAGTTCGGCCAACACCATACCTTCCGCTGCACTTGGCAATTTGGAGATCGAGATGAAGGGCAAAGGCATCATCTCTGACAGCGTCCGCAACCTGAATCCCCTTACCCGCGCTGTTCTGTGGTTGTTCAACTTCTAGGAAAACACTTGCGACCTTCCACTCTCATGTCATCTCCTCTTCCCGTCCAGCAGCGTGCCACGAATGCCGCCCTGACCCTGATCGCAACTCTGTTGCTTGGCGCGCTTCCCGCCTGTGCTTTGACCAACGATCGCCCGGTCATGCTTCGCGACATCACCGATGTCGAGGGTGTTCGCGACAATCAACTTGTGGGGTACGGTCTGGTGGTTGGACTCAACGGTACGGGCGACCGGCAGCAGACGTTCTTTACGGTGCAGACACTCGCGAATGCTATGAAACGCATGGGCGTGCAGATATCTCCGGCGCAGGTCGTGGTTAAGAATGTGGCGGCGGTATTCATTACCGCAAATCTTCCAGCATTTTCGCGCACGGGCAGCAAGCTTGATATCACCGTCTCATCGGCCGGGGATGCAAAGAGTCTCGAAGGCGGAGTGCTCCTGATGACCTCGCTTCGCGGGCCGGACGGGCAAGTCTACGCGGAGGCTCAGGGGCCACTCGCACTTGGCGGATACGCCGCCGGCGGAGGTGGAAATATCAGGTCAGTCAATCATCCGACCGTGGGAAGGATTGTCGAAGGCGCAATCGTCGAGCGAGCGTCACAGGTGGATCTAAGCCAGTTCCATTCGGTCTCACTGATACTTCGGAATCCTGACTTCGCCGCAACCCGCGACATGGCAGACGTCATCAACGACGAGTTCCACGCAACGATCGCGACGCAGTTAGACAATCGCACCGTCCAGATTGACGTGCCGGGCTCCGGAATGAAATCGGTCCCGCTCCTCATCTCCAGAGTTCAAAGTCTCTCGATCAAGTTTCACGCTCCTGCCAAGGTCGTGATCAATGAACGAACGGGAACCATCGTTATGGGTGGCAACGTCACCCTGTCGCCAGTCTCCGTGCTGCATGGCAGCCTGAGCATCCAGGTCGAAACGACCTTCACCGTATCGCAGCCGCTCCCCTTCAGCAACACAGGTACAACGACACCGGTGGCGAACACTGCAGTGGCCGTCAAGGACCTCCCGGCGCAATCAATCCGCTTGGAGAACGGTGCGAACGTTGATGATCTGATCCGAGGCTTGCATACCATTGGCGCAACTTCTCACGACATCGTTTCCATCCTGCAGGCGATCAAGGCGTCGGGTGGTCTGCAGGCCGATCTGGAGGTGATCTAGTGGCAATCGACACATCTCAATCCATTCAGGCGGGCTCGCTCAACGCGCAGGCTGACCAGCTTCTAAGCCGTGCGAAGACCTCACTCGCTACTCCGACCTCCGCCTCGAAAGAGGACGCAAAGATTGAGAAAGCCGGCAAGGATTTCGAATCCATTCTTCTAGGGAGCTGGCTGACGCAGGCGGAACAAAGCTTCGCTAAAGTCCCAGGCGGGGATGGCGAGGACGATGACGACTCCAGCAAAGATCAGTTCCAGGGCATAGCAATGCAGGCCTTAGCGGGATCATTGACCGCTTCAGGCGGAATCGGCATTGCCAGGATGATCACGAAGCACCTGCACTCCGCGTCGGAGGACGCACACCAGACTCCGACGAATCCGCAACTCCCGGCCAAACGCTCTCTGTGAGGAAGATTAGAGAAATGTTGAACCTTTTGCTGAACAGAGCTCCGACCGATGCCGATAGGATGGACGTTCAAAGGGAGGTGCGTCATGAGCATCAATGCTTTAGGCGTAGTAGCTGCTAATTCAACGCAGCAGGTTAATCACGACGGCGTGGCAAAGGTTGCGACCTCAAAGGCTCCTGTCGTGCAACACAAGGCAGTCTCGGGGGATACCACGAGCTTCACCTCCGACAAACAGACGGTTCAGTCGCTGAGCAACACCGCCGTCCAGACGTTCCCGACGCGGCAGGTCAAGGTCGAAAATCTGAAGCTCGCCGTAAACAGTGCCCAGTACCAGCTTGATAGTGCAAAGATTGCCGCATCCCTCGCCAACGCAGAAGAGTAGTTTGTCTTTGCGCGACCAGGCTGACCGGCGACTGATCGGAAGGAACATGCAGACGCAGGCTCAGCAATCGGCGATCGAAGGACTCTCGCAGTCCGAAGGGGAACAGTACCTCACCAACCTGCGCGGACTCGCGGATCACCTCCAGAGCGCAATGGACGCTATCGTGCAGCGAAGTCTTGCTTCGCTGCAGCATAGCTTGCAGCTTCAACAGATTAGCTGCGGCCGCATTGCCGATCTGCGCCATCGTTCGACCACGCGACTTGACGATCCTTCCACGTCTGAAACCGTTTCGATCGATGCTGACCTTGCATCGGAGATCGAAGCGGCCACAGACTCTTTGTTGACTCTCAACAGAAGCTACTCTGCTTTGCTGAAACACTCCGGAGACACCCTGCATCTCCTTGCCGGGCTCTATCGGAGCTATCGCGGTTTTGCTCAACAAGAATCCGAGGGCCGCGCAGCTCTCCCGACCTGGTCCTGCGAGATTTAAGGAGCTTATAAACATGGCTAGCCTGAGTTCATCTTTAGCAATCGCATCCCAGTCTCTTCAGGCGCAGGAACTGGAACTGCAGGTCACGAACAATAACATCGCCAACGCGAACACCGCCGGCTACAGCCGCGAGATCGTAAGCCTCAGCGAGTCAGCGCCCTCGCAGAACGGGATCCTCACGGTTGGAAACGGTGTCACGATTGACAGCGTCACGTCAGTTCGTGACGAGCTTCTGACCCTGCGCATCCAGCAGCAGACGTCGGATCAAAGCAGCGCTGAAGCTCAGGTAAACGCCTTGAGCCAGGTACAGACGCTGTTCCCCAGCACCGGCACCAGCCTGGCAAGCAGCCTTTCATCCTTCTTCACCAGCCTGTCGGCTCTCTCGACTGAGCCGACGAGTGCGGCGGGTCGCCAGACCGCGCTGCAGGGTGCGCAGGCCTTGGTAAGCCAGTTCAACTCAATCTCCGCCGGACTTACCGGCCCTACGAGCGGCCTCAACTCTACAGTTTCGTCCGACGTTTCAGAGATCAATCAGCTGAGTGCGCAAGCCGCAAGCCTCAACCAGGAGCTTGCGCAGCAGAACGGCCAGGGACAGAACACTGGCCCCATCGGCGACCAGTTGAACCAGGTTGAGACCCAGCTCGCCACCCTCACCAACATCACTGTGACCCACTCAGCGCAAGGCGATACAATCACCACGGGCAGTGGAACTCCGCTTGTGCAGGGCAATCAGAGCTTCGCTCTTTCAGTTGTCAACGACGCAAACGGCAATACTCAAATCCTCGATCAATCCGGCAAAGACATCACCTCCACAATCTCAAGTGGAGACATTGGCGGAACGCTCCAGGTCAGGGACACTCAGATCCCATCGCTCCTGAACTCGCTCGACACCCTGGCAAATCAGTTTGCGACCGCCTTCAACACTGCTCAAACGCAGGGTTACGATCAGAATGGTGTGAAGGGGACCGCCCTGTTCACGATTCCTGCAACTGTCGCCGGCTCGGCCGCCGCCATCAAGCTTGCATCCACTGACCCTGCAGCAATCGCTGCCAGCTCAGACGGCTCTTCTGGAAGCAACGGCAACCTGGCCAACCTCACGGCGCTCCAGACTAAGGCTCTCGCATCAGGCCAGAGCGCCACCTCCCAGTCTGCAAACCTCGTTTATGAGATCGGCAGTCTCACCCAGACCGCTACTACTAGCTCCACTTCCATTCAGCAAAGTCTGACTGCGCTGAATAACGAGCAGGGCTCGATCTCTGGCGTCTCCGTCGACGAGGAGTCTGCAAACCTGATCAGGTTTCAGCAGGCTTACCAGGCCGCCGCCAAGATCGTCAGCACCATCCAGAGTCTATTTCAATCCACCATCGACATGATCAACTAACCTTCTTCTTAGAGACGTGAGCCTATGCGCTTCAATCCAAGCATCAACGCCGCAGTATCGATCGACATCCAGCAGAGCGAACAAGCTCTGCAGACCGCTTTTCAACAGGTATCCACCGGCCAGCGAGTCAACCAGGCTTCTGACGATCCTGCGGCCTCAGCCGCATACATTCAACTTCAGTCACAAGCCGCTAACGTTGATCAATACACGACCAATGCAGGTTCGGCTCTCTCGCAGGCTCAGCTCTCAGACTCAGTCCTGACCTCCGTCGTCTCCTTGCTGAACCAGGCGATCACCCTTGGAACTCGTGGTGCTAATAGCACCAACTCAGATGCGGACCGCCAGTCAATCGCGACCAATATCCAGGGGATTTTGACCAACGTCGTCGGTCTGGCGAATACCACCTTCCAGGGTGTCTCTCTCTTCGGCGGCACTGTAAGCGGTCAATCGGCCTTCACCGCGGACGCGAACTCATCCACTGGCTATACCTACAATGGCAACAACAACGTCAACCAGATCTCTGTAGGCGACTCTCTCTCGGTTCAGGCAAACATTCCGGGGTCCACACTGTTCACAAACTCGAATGCAAGCGTGCTCGGCGCGCTCAGCAATCTCGCTACCGCCTTACAGAGCGGCACCAGTACGCAGATCGGAACCGCAACCACCGCGATTACTACGGCCCTGAACTACGTCACCGCGCAACATGCAGTTTTTGGGAACACCATCAACCAGCTCACGTCGCAGGAAACCTATCTCTCGCAAGAGAAGGTAACGCTCACCTCCCGGGAAAACTCATTGATTGGAATCGACGCCGCTACTGCAGCTGAAAACCTGACGCAGGCGGAGACCAGCAACTCTTCGGTGCTCGCTGCTGCTGCCAAGGTGATTCAGACTTCCCTGCTTAATTATCTACAGAACTAATCAATTCGCAGGAAGCAGCAGGCCATGTGGCCTGCTGCTTTTTTGTGCTCTGTTATGGAAATGAATTCTTGCACCCCGAGCCAGCGCCACCCTTGTAGGGCGGTTGTTTGGTTGAAGCCTGCTTCATCTCATGCGCTGTCGGTCCCGGGGTGAAGCGTCTGCCGGCTTCCTCGCACAACATCTTTGACACTCTTCCCTTCACAAGCCCACGCATCAGGCAAAGAAAGAGCGGCGACCTGAAGTTGTTCAGGTCGCCGCCGAAGGAATTCCCAACGTAGCGTGGGAACTATCGTCGCTCAAAAAGAGCAAGAAAAGGAGAGCCGGGCTGCTGCTGGAAAAGCAGGCCCCGTCGTAGCGTGATGTGCATCATAGGATGATGCACTCACGTTGCGGCTCTCCATTGCAGAGCTGTCAAGCTGCTGCCACGCCTCGCGAACCTCGAGGACGATTTCAATCTGTTTGCGAAGAATAGCTGAGGACAATTTGAATTGCGCGATCAGGATCTGTCCCCGCACGTGCGCGTAGAAGAATTTGATCTTCACAGCCGTCTCACCGCCATTAGCCATGTCGAGCATCGACTCCAGTTGCTGCAGCACCTTGAACCCGTGCACCAGTTCATCGCAGCGCACCTGGATGTCTCCCCGATCGACCGCTTCGGCCGCCCGTCGTAGGTTTCCCATCAGTGTGTCGTGAAGCGCAATCACAAGCCCTACAACAGAAGCCTGCTGGGTTGCCGCGCGCCGGTATTCAAGAGATGCAGTTTGGTTTGTCATAGAAGTCATTAGGAAGAGCTGCTGTCCTGGTTCGGGTTGAGGAGCGCTTGTATCTGCTTCAACTTCTCAGGGAGCTGTTGAATGGCGATATCGGCTGCATTGTATTTGGCTGTGAGAATCGTCTGCTGCGAACTCAGGTAAACTTCTAGCGTGTTTGTCTGGTCCGTCAGCGCCTGGTATTCGGTGCTGATGCTCTTTAGGTCAACCGTGAAAGCACCCTGAGTCGGATCCGTGTAGGTGTTGATCGAAGAGCTGATCGAGGCCGCAAAGCCGTCTTGAGCTGTACCCCGAAAGAAGCTGGCAACCGCTGAACTGTTGGACTGAAGCGCGCTTGTCAGCAGCGTCGTATTCAACGACAGAGTTCCGTCGGCGTTAGTCGTCACACCGATCGAATCGAGTGACTTGTACGTGCCACTGGATGCGCTGAAATTTGTCGACGCAAGTAGCGCTGACTGGAGCCCCTGTGCCGCGCTGTCGCTCTGTAGAACGCCGGCCGTCTGGGTGCTCTTGTCGTACCCGATCTGAGTATTCACGTCGGAGAACAAAGTGTTATACGCCGTCACAAAGTTGCTGACTGCCGTTGTGATGGAGCTCGTGTCAGGCGCGAGACCGAGGTTGATCGCAGTCGCGGGAGAGGTGACATTCCCGTTGGAATCCGTGGTCGCTGGCGCCGCTCCCAGAAGGTTCAACGTGACGCCGCTGATAGCTCCTGTGACGGTGTTAGAAGAACTTGTAATCGGCACGCCATCTACTGTCAGGGATGCGTCCGCCCCTTGGCCAGACCGCGTAAAGCCAAGGCTTCCGCCGCTTGCGATGGAGAAGTCACCGGAGCTGCCGGTTGCTGTCGAAGTAAGCGCGAGCCGCGCCCCCGTATTGTCGGTAATTACATTCGCGGTAACACCCAGGGACTGGCTGTTGATCGACGCAGAAAGCTCATCGAGAGTATCGACCCCACTACCTGTCGCAATCTGTTTTGTAGTTCCGCCGACCGTAATGCTGAAATTGCCTGCGGGAAGTGCCGCCGAACTGCTCGTCTCGGCCTCCGAATACCAGGAGCCTGCGGTCGCAAGGTTGTTGATAGTGATCGTGTGATTGCTGGTCGCCGTGCCGTCGGTCGCGGTGGCGGTAAGAAGATTGCTGTTGGTGCTCGTTGCGGTGACTGCGCTTAGCACACCAGAGGCACTCTGCAGGGCACTGAGAGCATCGCTCAGGGAGGAAGCCTCGCTGTCGAGCTGATTGATCGCCGCTGTCTGGTTGGAGAGGGTCGTCTGCTGTGCCTGCCATCCTCGCTCCGGTGCGCGGTCCGCGTAAAGGATGGTGTCGACTGCGGAAGCAACATCGATGCCAGTGGAACCGCCCAGTGCCGAGAGGACCGAATTCAGTGTGGATGTTGTGCTCATGAAGCGGGGACCCTTCGACGCTCGAAATGACGAAACTCAAGTTGATGCTGAAGAAGAGAGCACGGTCGCCGGCTTTAAGGCTCGGCGACCGTACTCCCATCGTTTTACTGAAGCAGCTTGAGGACAGTCTGAGCTTGCTGGTTGGCCTGCTGCAGCGCCGAGATGCCCGTCTGCTGAAGGATGCTGTACTTCGTATCGTTCGCAACCACCGAGCTGATATCAGCGGAGGTGATGTTGCTCGATGCGCTCACCAGGTTTTGCGACTCGTTGGTGTCAACCGTCGAAGCAGCCTGCAGTTGCTCAACCGTGGCACCGAGGGTACCGCGCTGTGCCGAGACAGTCGAGATCGCCGCAGTGATAGCGGTCAGGGCCGACTGCGCTGCGGTCGCCGAGGTAAGAAGCGAGGTGCTGAGGCCCAGGCTCGTCGTGGACAGAGCGGAAACCGTTCCGCCGATTGTGACCGTTCCGCCGCTCGTGCCGTCGCTCGTGAACGCCGAAACGGTCGAACCGAATACTGCGGTGCCGTTGAAGTTGGTGGTGGTGCCGATGTTGCCGATCTGCGTGAGCAGAGCCTGGAATTCGTTGTTGATTGCGGTCTGCTGTGCGGTGCTGAGACCTGTGTTCGAGGCTTCGGTCGCGAGGGTGATCGAACGGTTGAGAAGAGCGGTGACCTGGGCAAGCGCGCCGTCTGCGGTCTGCAAAGAACCGACTGCGTTTGTCGCATTGAGCGAGGACTGGTTGAGCGCAGCAATGTTTGCATTCAATCCATCTGAGATCGCGAGACCGGCTGCGTCGTCCGAACCGGAGTTGATGCGCGAACCAGAGGAGAGCTGCTGCAAGCTCTTGTTCGCCGCCGCTGTCGTGATGGAAAGTTGATTTTCTGCCTGAAGAGCGGAGACGTTGTTCAAGATGCTAAGTGCCATGGTGTTGCTCCTTTTTTATTTATTTCTGGATTTTGAATCTAAACTCGTTAGGACTTCTTCGGGCCTGCTCTTTCAGGCTGGCCATCATGTTGCAGCACTTCTATCGACACACAACCCGGCTATGTTCAACCCTCCTTACCGATTTCTCAGAAGCCGCTCCTCAGCGGCGTTTTCTCATCAGCGAGCATCACCTGCTATGCACACTTCTCACCACATTCTCATTCTTGTCCGCTCTATTAGTCAGAACGCTTTGCCTCTCGACATAGCCGTGATTATGAGCAGTTCATTTGCCGTTTCGCGTCGGGACCGTCTACATCTTTGGCACGATACGTGCAATCAGCTGGATCTGATAGACCTTCTCTATGAGCAAACAGCGACTCGACAGAAGCACCATCTTTGGACTTCTGTTAGCTATCTCAGGGGTTGTTATTGGATTGAAGCTTGACGGCGGCAGTGTCAGGCAGATCCTTCAGCCCAGTGCTGCCTTTATCGTGGTCGCGGGCACACTAGGCGCAGTGCTGATTCAGTTTCCAATCGAAGTGCTCATTGAAACCTTCAAGCTTCTGCCATGCGTCGTCTTTGAGCGCGGTCCCGCCTTCGCCGTCGCGTTAGAGGAGATCATCTCCTACTGTGTGCAGGCTCGCCGTCATGGCCTATTGAGACTTGACTCCCAGCTGAACGACATCTCAGACCCCTTTTTACGAAAGGCGCTCACCTTCGCAGTAGATGGCGCCCAGACCAGGGTCATGCGTGAAAACATGGAGATGGAACTGGATCTTGCCGACGAACGCGAGTACGCGGTCGTCAAAGTCCTTGAAGCAGCGGGCGGGTTCGCACCCACCCTTGGCATCATGGGTGCTGTCCTCGGTTTGATTCAGGTTATGCAGCGAATGGACAACGTTGCAGAGATAGGTAAAGGTATTGCTGTGGCCTTTGTATCAACCCTGTATGGCCTTGGCCTCGCAAACCTGCTGCTCCTGCCATTGGCAGGGAAGCTTCGTATTCGCCTTCGAGAAAGGCAGCTCCTTCGCGAGATGGCGCTTGAGGCAGTTGCCTCTATCATGGAGGGCCTCGGACCCCGTGCTCTTAGAGAAAAGCTGCAATGCTACATCGCGGAGCGCGCCGCGCAGGTCGAGCAGCTTCCTGAGCCTGAGTTGGTCAGTCAATGAGGCGCACGCGAATCAGGCGAGCTGCCCGCAGAGTAGAAGACGCACCAACCCACGACCGCTGGCTGCTCTCCTATGCTGACTTCGTTACTCTTCTGCTTGCAGTCTTCATCGTCCTGTTCGCCTTTTCAAGGGTGCAAAAGCAAAGTATCGAGACCGTCTCCGTAGGCATACACGCGGGCTTTGAAGAGTTAGGACTCAATGTTCCACCCAGGAATCCAGGCACTCCCCCAGAGATCGTAAAACCGCAACCGAAGCAGGGCGGCGCCCTCCCTCCAATGCCTTTCAGCACCACGCAGTTGAAGACCCAACTGGAAGGTGTTCTTGGAGACGCAATCGACAAGCATGAGATCGTCGTGCAACAAACCTCGGAAGGCCTCATCATCAGCCTTCGTGACTTTGGCTTTTTCAATTCAGGAGATGCGACGCTGTTGCCCGGCGCGGCGGTCCAACTTAAACGAACTGCCCAGATTCTGATCCAACACAATCTCGAAATCCGCGTCGAGGGACACTCCGACGATCAACCGATCCACACTCCACTCTTCCAATCCAATTGGCAGCTCTCTACGGCTCGCGCGACAAGTGTGCTCACCATGTTAGTAGACGAAGCGGCTTTCCCTCCCGCCAAGATCTCAGTCGCGGGTTATGGATCGTATCGCCCTGTTGCTGACAACGCGACTCCGGAAGGCCGTAGAATGAATCGCAGAGTTGACTTGGTAATTATCGAAGCAAAGCACCCGGTAAAGAACTCTTCCGAGTAACTCATTTACGGTTCAGGTGACACCGTAAATACGACCTGCCTTGATCCCGCATTAAACACGCCGGCGCAAAAACATCGGAATATCGAGTTCGTGGGCCTCGGTCGAGGTGTCAACACTATCCTGGGCGCCTTCATTCACGCGAAGTGGCCCAAGTGCTTTCTCACGACTTGCTAATATCTCAGCAAAGCTCGGCTCGCCCAAAATCGCGGGCTCCTCCTCTTCCTCTTCCACAATCGAACTGGAGGCATACGCTGCCACGGCTGTCTGTCTCAGTCTTGCGACCTCCGGCTGGGCTGGCGCTTCACTTCGCGGAGCAGCTTCAGGCTCTGCCGTGGTGATGTCGAAGTCGAAGGCGGGGCCTTCAATCCTGGCAAGCAGATCTTCTTCAAACCATTCATTCGTGAAATACGGTTCGGTGGCCTCAATCATCGCTTGTTCCAGGTCCTTCTCTGTTGTTACTACAGGACCTTCTGTAACACTCTGGATCGATGCTTCGACAACAACACTCCCGGCGAGGGGCTCTGGGGTTGCCGCTGAAAACTCCGCCTGCAAGACAGCCGCTGCCTCCGGCTCTGCTAACTCGCGTTCTTCTGGCGGTCGCTTGACTGCAGGAGTGACATCAAGCCTGGGCGGAGCGGAGTCTCCAGGCTTCGATGACGCTTCCAGGTAGATCGGCGTCGGCTCAACCTGGCTCGAGATATTTAGGCGGCGTTCTGCACGGTTACGGCTATCCTCGCGAAACCCTGCGGCGATCACCGTCACCTTGACTTCAGCATCGAAGCGCTCGTCCAGAATAGCGCCGAAGATGATATTCGCGTCTTCGTGAACGACGCTTTGGATAATCGTAGAGGCCTCACTCACTTCGGAGAGCTTGAGCGAGCTCGATCCGGTGATGTTGATCAGGATCCCACGTGCACCGTCGATTGCGCCCTCTTCCAGCAGCGGAGAAGTAATAGCTGCAATTGCAGCCTCCGCCGCTCGATGCGGTCCGGTGCGAGTCGCCGAACCCATCACCGCGTACCCCATTCCGGCCATCGTCGTCCTGACGTCCGCGAAGTCGCGATTGATGACGCCGTTGCCCGTCACAATGTCCGAGATTCCCTGCACAGCTTGGCGCAGAATATCGTCGGCTATCCGAAAAGACTCGAAGAAACCCGCATTCTTTGCGGCGGTCAGCAGCTTCTCATTTGGGATGACGATCAGCGTGTCGGCGTGGTCAAGTAATTCCTGAACGCCTCGTTCGGCTTGAGTCATCCGCCGTTTGCCCTCAAACGCGAATGGCCGCGTGACAACCGCCACCGTGAGCGCTCCAAGTTGGCTTGCAAGGGACGCAATCACCGGTGCGGCCCCGGTTCCGGTTCCACCGCCGAGACCCGCAGTCACAAAAACCATGTCTGCGTCTTCCAGTGCTTCAATGATCTTTTCTGAGTCTTCAAGCGCCGCCAGCCGGCCGAGCTCAGAATTAGCTCCCGTCCCGAGGCCGCGGGTGAGCCTTGTGCCGAGTTGCAGCCGGATCATCGCCTTGGAGCTTTGCAGCGATTGGAGGTCGGTGTTTATGGAGATGAACTCCACGCCATCCATACCGGACTCGATCATCCGGTTTACGGCATTGATCCCGCCGCCGCCGACGCCGACTACTTTTATGCGAGCGCCGGACTTAGTCTCCTCCTGAAAACGAATGCGAATGGAAGAGTCGGGATGTTGCGGCATTGGGGGCGCTCCTTCAGCGTTCATTCTGACACTGTAGGCCCCACGATGGAAAGAACTCGCAATTCAGCCATCAACAACGCTGCGTTGTCAGCCAGGCCGCAGCCAGGTGCGGCTAGGTGCGACTCGGTTCGGCTAGCTGCGCAAGGTTGGCAGCTCACAGGTTCAAGTATGTTTATTCAGGCGACAGCGAGCCGCTTAGTCGACAGATGGGCGAGAATAAACTGGTCGCGTCCGCCGAACTTCGCCTTGTAGAGCGCTTCATCGACTAACTGAAGCACGCGTTCCGCACTCACTGGCGCGTTCGCCCTTCCCAGGTGGATCGCGCCAGCGCTGATAGAAACCTTCACAGGACCTGCATTGGTCTCGATCGGCGTACATCGCACCGTGTCGCAGATAGCTTGCGTCAGGTGATTCAAGCCGTCCGCTGTGCAGCCGGCAAGGACGAAGAGAAATTCTTCACCTCCGAACCGCCCGACCGAGTCGCCGACCCGGACTGACCGGCCCAGGCGCATCGCGACCTCCCGAAGCACCTCATCGCCTACAGGATGGCCATGGTTATCGTTGATCACTTTGAAGTGATCAACATCACAGATTACGACAGCGAACTGCTTTCCAAAGTCGCTCAACTGTTCCACCTGTTCGCGCATCTTCTGGATGATCGAAGTCCGGTTCAGCAGGTTCGTAAGACCATCGTGAGTGGCTCTAAAACGCATCTCCTCGCGGGCCATAATCAGTTTATCTTCGAGCTCGAGAATACGCTCACCGGTGCGTAGCCTTGCCCGAAGCTCCTGCAGGTTGCATGGTTTGGTCAGGTAGTCGTCAGCGCCGGCCTGGAGTCCTTCGATAATGTCTTCCTTCAGGTCCTTGCTCGTCAGCAGCGTGATGTAGACATAGGCCTGGCGAGGACTTAAGCGGATTGCCTTACATACCTCCGGCCCATCAAGTCCCGGCATCATCCAATCAAGCAGCAGAAGGCGCGGTCCATCATCATGCAGCAAACGATATACAGCCTCCGTGCCATTGCTTGCCGTAGAGACTTCATATCCGCATTGGCTAAGCAGGCGACTCATGATGCTCCGCGAAACGGCATCGTCATCAGCGATCAGGATCTTCAAAGCGCAAACTCCTTGCTGCACTCCGACAATGCGTTCAGCACCCGGGGGAGTTCCAGCTCCAGTTCGTTCAACAGGTCCTCTGTTCCATCCAGAGTTCCCGACCCGGCGATGCGCTCGATCGCTGCCGCTGTTTCCATGGCGCGTGTTGCGGCAAGGTTCGCTAATGCTCCTTTTAGCCCGTGTGCTGCACGCTTCAAGCCTTGGGCATCCTGATCTCGAAGGCAGGACCTCGCCGCATCCATCTGACGTGGGTAGTCTTCCTTGAACACCTCTGAGAGTTCTCCGATGAATGCCGTGTCTCCGTCGACTCTCTCCAGCAGTTCCTTCAGGTTGACCGCCTCACCGGAAGGCGCGGTCTGAGCAACTTGCGCCCGCTGGCGCTTCACGATGTTTCTTCTGCGCGTACTCTTCAAGTACCGCGTCCAACTCTACGGGGCGGATCGGCTTCGAAAGGTACCCGTCCATCTTGGCGGCCAGGCAGCGTTCGCGGTCCCCTTTCATAACCAGCGCGGTCATTGCGACGATTGGCTGGTGAAGCCCGGTCTGCAGCTCGCGTTCTCGAATAACCGTGGTAGCCGTGATGCCGTCCATTACGGGCATCTGTACGTCCATCAGGACAAGATCAAAGGCGCGCTTCTCCAGCGCAATCGCCGCCTCGCTTCCATTGTCGACGACCGTTACCGTATGTCCGCGCTTCTCAAGCAGGCGAACCGCCAGCTTCTGGTTCACATGATTGTCTTCAGCCAGAAGAATGTTGAGGAATTGGCTCACGGGCTGCTCCCGCCGCAGCTTCTCTTGCGTGATCATTGAGGCGCTCCCTGAGTTGGAGGTAATTCCAATCGCGCGTGCGATCGCTTCCCTGAGCTCCGACTGACGTACCGGCTTTAGCAGGTAAGCAGCCACTCCCAATGCCTGGCACCTTGCGGCATCTCCCCTGTGCCCCCCGGAGGAGAGCATCAGAATCGTAGAGTTTGCAAGCCCTGGCATTCCCCGGACGCCTTCTATGAATCCGAAGCCATCCATCTTCGGCATATGCATATCGGTAAGGATTACCCGGAAGCAATCGCCGCTGTCGGCTGCGCCCGCCAGCAGCTCGAGGGCCTCTGGTCCATCGCTCGCTGCGATAGGTTTCATGCCCCAGGCCGTCAACAAACCGCAAAGGATGCGGCGGTTCGTCTTGTTGTCATCCACGACGAGGACCTTGAGTCCAAGCAGGTCTTCGTGAGACGGTCCTTCATTTGGCGATTTTTGCGCCGCCTCAGCCTTGCGAAGCGGAAGCGTGAAATGGAAATGGGAACCCTTGCCAAGTTCGCTCTTGATCCAGATCTTGCCGCCCATCAGTTCGGTCAGACGTTTGGAAATAGTAAGGCCCAGACCCGTTCCGCCGTATTCGCGCGTGGTCGAAGTGTCCGCCTGGCTGAAGCTTTCGAAAATGCTCTCTGCCTTCTCTGGAGCAATACCAATTCCAGTGTCGGAGACGATGAAGTGAAACTCGTCATTGCCTGCGTCCGTTACCTGTGTCGACACATGCAGCGCAACCTCTCCCTTTGCTGTGAATTTGATCGCGTTTCCGATCAGGTTCATCGTGATCTGGCGAAGTCTTACGGAGTCGCCAAGCACCATCTCAGGAATAGCGGGGTTGATATCGCAGAGCAGTTCCAGACCTTTCTCGTCAGCCCGCAACGCCAGCGTCTTCAAGGTCGATTCGATGCACTCCCGCACATCGAAACGAATCTCTTCAATGTCCACCTTACCCGCTTCAATCTTCGAGAAATCAAGAATGTCATTGATCACACTGAGCAGTGAGTCCGCGGACAGTTTCACCGTGTCGAGATACTCGCGCTGCTCCCGCGTCAACTCTGTCTCCAGCGCAAGCTCCGTCATTCCGATCACACCATTCAGCGGCGTCCGGATCTCGTGGCTCATGTTGGCAAGAAACTCGCTCTTGGCAAGCGAAGCCGCTTCAGCGGCCTGGCGAGACTCTTCCATATGCCGTTGGGCCAGCTTTCGCTCCGTGACATCGTGAACGAACGCGGCGAAGATGGTGCTGTCTCCTATGGCGATCGCGGATATGGCCATCTCTGCCGGGAAAGCGATCCCCGTCTTATGTCTTGCTGCAACTTCAAGACGGTCTTGCAGAGGAGAGTCCTTGCTTGATAGAAGAAGCTGGCTGAGACTCGATACGTTTTCCGGGGCTGTGCTGTCCATGTCTACATGGATCTTGATCAGCTCCCCCAGGTGCATACCGACGGCTTCGTCTTTCCCCCATCCGAAGGTCTTGTTCGCCTGGGCGTTCCAGTCTGTGATTCGACCATCGGAGCCAAAACTCAAAAACGCATCGAAGGTTGAATCGACAATCTTGCGGTAACGTTCTTCACTACCCTCCAGCTGGGTTGCCTGGCGATACAGGTAACGATCGACCATCGCCGACAGGAACACCAGGCACAGCATCACGATCGTGACCAGCGCGATGCTTGCGGCGCCAAGATCGGAAATACTGACCGAGTGCCGGAGCTGTGACGCCTCAAGCGTCGCGGGTGTAAAGCGCGCTGCGGCCATACCCGTGTAATGCATCACCGGGATCGCGAAGCCCATCAACACGGCGCTCATTCCTTTGCGCCAGCTCCACGTCTTGTTCACGTGGCGTGACGCAAAGGTAAGCCGGAGCGCTACGAACGCGATCACGATGGCGAGGACGATCGACAATGCCACAACGGGCACGACATAGGTCCGCCTTGCTGGGACTCGCATCGCCGCCATGCCGATGTAATGCATGCTCGCGATGCCGCCGCCCATGCAGAGGCTCCCGAAGATCGTCGAGAGAGCTCCCATGGTCTCGCGGCTGACCATAAACAAGGCGACCGCGGAAGCCAGCACAGCCGAGGTAAGCGAGAGCAGGACCGTTGGCCAGTCGTAGAGGACAACCATGTCCATCCGCATCGCCAGCATGCCGATGTAGTGCATGGACCAGATTCCGATGCCCATCGCGACCGCGCCGCCGCTGAGCCACGCAAACCGAACCGCGGGGCGCTTGCTTGAGGCCACCCGGCCAGCTAAATCTAGCGCCGCATACGCCGATAACATAGCTATCAAAACAGAGACTGCCACAAAGATTGGGTCGTAATGACCGGTCGTGGACATGGCGGGGTTCAAATTACCTCCTTGAAACCTCTGCGAGCGACTCGAGAGCAGTGAATCTCAACCTTTCACACCCTGATCGGGGGAGTCCATACGACCTAAGTGTGCCTACAAGCCCGAATGGTCGCATTTTCACTCACGCAGCAAGTTCCGCATGCCGACAAGGCGCGGCACAAAACCGCCTGACCTTCGAGCCGGAGGTAGCTCATCGATCAACCCGGTTCATGACTCTGCTTACGATTCGTAGCTTATCGTCCGCGGAGTCGCCAGCGGGTGCAGCTTGGGGTATTTACTGTGCGCGACTGGCTCCCTCACAGGAGCGATACTTCCCTTTGATAGCTTGCTGCGACTGGAACTTGCCTTCTCGAGGTCCTTTGGAGCGACGGCCTCAGTCTTATATCCATTCATCTCGTTCCATAGATCACGGAGTTCCCGGTAGGTCAGGGTCTCGTTGGTCCCGTCCTTGAACATCAGGGTGAGACAGTCCTTATTGATAGGAAGAATTGCTGAAATACGCTTTGTTACAACTGCACGACTCATCACTGCTCCATCTCCCAACTTGGTCAGGTAAAGCTCTGTTAGACACGCAAAATGGCAGCCTCGCCATCTCAGTCAGAAATCCTGCCGGCTTGCCGCAATCGTCGTAGATTGTTGGTCCGGCCAAAAAGGCAAAGCCCTCAGATACGCAGGTGCTATCGTCAAACCTGCCGCCGTCGTTCATGGCACGCGCGTGCCCGGGAAGTTGTAGAGTGCCTGCCTTGCAGATTGGGAGCGGCCTCATCGGGAAGTCAGCCTGATCGAGTTGAACTACGACTTCAGGGCTTCTGATTCCAGCGCTTCTATCGCTGCGCGCAACCTAAAAACGTCTTCCTTCGCCGCTATCTTTTTTGCAAAGTCATCATCAGCCGTTGCTCCCAGATGCAGCGACTGCGGCCGGTATGTAACCTGGCTCCCGACTTCCCTGCGCAGAGCTGCATGAAATTGACTCGCTCCCGTCTTCCGGAAGATCTCGCCAACATTCTCGGCACGCACGCCGCCGCAAACCATGATCTGTATCTGGTTCCCGCACGATCGAATCACCCGCTCCAGGCTGGCCGCGCCCAGCAAAGCGCTTTGCGCTCCGCCGGACGTTAATACCCTGTCGGCGCCGGTTCGAGCGACGTCCCTTACGGCTCGATGGAGATCGCGAGTCATATCCACCGCGCGGTGGAAGGTAACTTCCATTGGCCTCGCGTCTGGGATCAGCTCGGTCGTCCGCACCACATCGACCTCACCATCCCGGGTCAGCAGGCCGAAGACCACACCGTCTGCCCCATTCTCGCCTGCCAGCATTATGTCCTCACGGATCACGGCAACCTCATCCTCGGAGTAGAAGAAATCTCCTCCGCGAGGCCGGATCATGACATGGACGCCTATGTTGATCCGTTTGCGGACCGCGCGTATCAACCCGACGCTCGGGGTCAGCCCGGCCGCAGACAGCGCAACGCACAGTTCCACCCTCTGTGCGCCTCCATCCTCGGCCGCAATCGCCGACTCCAAGGAATCAACGCAAATCTCTAGCTGCATCGTCTTTCCGTTTCTCAGCCGAGCTCTGAGCCAGCATCTCCAAGGACGACACGCCGGTGACGCAGACGTTCCGGCCTTCTCTGGCTGACCTGAACGTCTCGCGGTTGCGAGCGGGCCTGTAGCGTGGAACCGTCTCCAATGCCGGGCACGAGTGCACCCAAATGTCCAGGTTCCGTCTAGCCGCGGGTCGCCTCAAACAGGAACCAGATACGCCGCTGACCGTGGTCGACCCAGTTCTCAAGCAAGCTGGCCGTCGCGATATCTCCCGCATCGTCGCACAGGCCGTGGACGGCGCGCATGCTCAGCACAAGCGCCTTCTCGTCCTCGCGAAGTTCGCTGAGCATGTCCTGCGGGGTAACAAATTCGGCGTCATTGTCCGCCAGGCGCTGCAGCCGGGCGATCTGTCCGATGGAACGAAGGGTCGTGCCGCCAATCTTGCGAACCCGCTCCGCGATCTCGTCCGTCATGGCGAAGAGCTGGTCACCGTGATCATCCAGCAAGAGATGATAGTCGCGGAAATGCGGGCCGCTCATGTGCCAGTGAAAATTCTTGGTCTTGATATAGAGACAGAAGACGTCTGCGAGCAATGCGTTCAGCGCACCCGTAATCTCGTGGACATGCTCCGGAGATATGTCAGAGGGTGTGGAGAGCGGAGCTTTCTGGCGTGCGATGAGTTCTTGTGTGCTGGTCATGATTTCCTTTCGGTCGTTCGAAGCATGATTCTACTAAGCATCCCACAAGAATTGATTACTACAAATCCAGGGCGGCGCGCACCCGAAATGGAGATGATGATCAAACAGTTCCACTCGCCGACTCCGGCGCGCTCACCGCCAAGCTGGTCAAGGGCGCCACACTCAAAAATCTACCCCGGATGTTCCCATGACATGCCCACCCACGCAGACGAAATCAACAGGGACCTTCTTGCCTTCATCAAGGGCTGAAAACCACCTCCCGAAATGAGAGAAGCCACCCGTTTAGGTGGCTCCTATTGTGTCGGCGGCAACGTCCGGCCAGCAACCTGGCAAGCGCTCGGCCCAAACTTCATCTCACGGAGCCATAAAATTGAAGGGCGGTCGCTGATGGTGAATGAACTTATCCGCCCACCCGATAAAGTACCGCACGTTCGGCGCATCGGTGTGTCCACCGTTATGCTGCCTCCACGCAAGCTCTCCGCCCAGCAGGCCCGCTTCATTCACCGGCGGCAGAGCAACGTTGTGGTAATCATCCGGCACTCCCAGTCCCTTCGCTCCAAGCAGCCCAAATACCGGCTGTGCCGCAACCGTAGCCATGAAGCTCCCTCTCTGGTCTAGCCACTTGGCATCACCATTCTCCGGAACGCCGTAACTGACAAACGTCAATCGTGGAGCGCACAACGCAAGCAGCTCCGGTGAATCTACCGGTAGATCGTCCGCGTTCTTACTCCCAGACGCCGCCTCCGAGGCCCCGTACTTGATAAAGTTTCCCGCCATCCAGTGGTACTCTCCCGCGCCGGTAAGGCTCTCAACCGATTCACCAAAATTACGGCGATGCGGCTTCGCTCCTCCTTCTCCGGACGACCCAATCAGCACCATCGCGAACCGCGGCTCAAAAGCCATCGTCACAAGCGCCCCTTTGCCGTAACGCGATACGCCTTCGATCCCCACATGCTTTGCATCCACTGCCGGGTCGGTCTCGATGTAGTCGAGTCCACGAGCCGCGCCCCACTCCCATGCCCGCAGTGCTCCCCAGTCGTCCGGCTTGCGCGGCTGTCCCTTGTTCACCAGCCCGATGATTCCTCTGGTCAATCCTGCGCCGTTGTCCGCCTGGATACTCGAAGGGCTGATCGTAAAGTATCCCCAGCCATCAGCGATCAACTGCGTTGTCGCCGCCGGATCAGGCCCGCCAAAGACAAACGCCGGTGCGGGCCGCGGATTCGGCACAAGCTCGTAGCTCGGATATCTCTCGAGGATCGCCTTCAGCTTCGGGTCGCTGTTCGCCAGCAACGCCTTCAGTCCCTTGTCGAGCTCCGCTGCCTCCTGACTCGTCGGCGGAGCCGGAGGTGGCAACACTGGCCGCCCGAACATCATCAGCATCGGCACTGGGGACTTTGCATTGGCCGGCACAACCTCGACCGCGGAGATATCCACCTCGATCGCCGGGTAGCTGGAGTTGTCGACGTGCCCAGAAAGCTCCTTTGCAACCACCGGCACCCCGCCGACGATCGTATTGATCGTCTTCGTCACGGTCCACGCCACCTTGGGTGTGTCCTTGGGAATGCGACCATACACCTCTCGCTCGAAGTCTTCAACGATCTCCGGACGCCGCTGCTTCCACCACATCTCCGCCGTCGTGACCTTCTGGCCATTCTTCAGCAACAGCGCATCTGGATAATTGGGGAATGGGTTTGCCTGTGCCTCATCATAGTTAGCGTGGTTCGGGTCGCTTTCGTCTCCGCTCGGTCCCGGACGCAGCGCCTTGATCCCAAGCTGGTCCATCATGTTCTGGTGGTCCTGCTCTGCAGTAAAGGTAACCGGCGGCTTTGCGGTCGAACTCTGCGCATATGCCAAAGCAGGCATCAGCAAGACGCAGGAAAACATCGCTCCAACGACACTCGCAAGCCGGAGTTCACCCTGTGGGCATGAAGTTGAGCAGTTCATGGGCCTCGTCATTTACATTATTAGTCGATACGAAATATATTCTCGGTCGCTGACAAGTGTCAACGGACCTTAGTCTCTCAACCACATTCCGCAGCGAGGATCTTATCCATGAACTCCGTCCGAAGTACTCTCCTAGGTCTTTGCGGAATCATGGCGTTCTCCTCCCTCGCGGCACAGGAGCCCTCTCGTTTGTCTTGGACAGGTTCCTGGGCGTCTTCCCAGCAAGTCCCTGAACCCGGCAATGCGCTCCCGCCCGACGACTTTCGTAACGCCGCATTACGCCAGGTCGTGCATCTCACCCTCGGGGGCGACATCCTCCGCATTCACCTCTCGAATGCCTTCGGCACTCAACCTCTCCATCTCGCCAGCGTCCATATAGCCAGGCCGCTCTCTCCTGCAAGCCCGGTCATCGATCCCACAACGGATCTTCCGCTGACCTTCAATCTCTCAAAAGACGTAGTCATCCCCGCCGGCGCTGAATATCTTTCGGACGCAATAAAATTTCGCGTGCCGCCCCTCTCAGATCTTGCGGTCACCATCGAGTACAAGGATCCTCCGACAGGTGAAACCAGTCACCCCGGATCGCGCGCGACATCCTACCTCTTGACCGGCAGCGACCCGGCATCGCGTGATCTGCCAAATGCGAAGCGAATCGACCACTGGTTCCAGCTATCCGGTGTCGATGTCGCTTCGTCACCTGTCGCCTCAGCTCTTGTCACCCTCGGCGACTCCATCACAGACGGCCACGGCGCCACCACGAACGGCAATGACCGCTGGCCCGACATCCTCGCTGCCCGCCTGCAAGCCTCGCCCGCAACGCGAACGATGGCCGTGCTCAATCAAGGCATTGGCGGCAACCATCTTCTGACCGACGGCCTCGGCCCGAGCGCGCTAGCCCGCTTTGACCGCGATGTACTTGCTCAACCCGGCGTTAAGTACGTGCTCGTCCTCGAAGGCGTAAATGATCTGGGCGGCGCCACGCGCAACTCCGAGATCTCTCAGGCCGAACACGACGCCCTCGTAGCCTGGATCCTCGGCGCTTACATCCAGATGATCGAACGCGCCCACGCTCATGGCCTCCGCATCTTTGGCGCAACCATCACACCCTACACCGGCTCTGACTACTACCACCCCGGCCCGATGAGTGAGGCCGACCGTCAGAAGATCAACACATGGATTCGGCAGCCCAGTCACTTCGATGCGTCTGTCGACTTCGACAAAGCCACTGCCGATCCGGCGGATCCGAAGCACCTGCTGCCTGCATACGACTCAGGCGACCACCTGCACCCATCCCCGGCAGGCTATAAAGCCATGGCCAACGCCATCCCTCTTGCCTTATTTACCAGCAATCCCTAGCTCCACACTTACTGCGGAGTCACTGCACTGTCCGGACCTATCTCGATATAGTCCACGGGCGCGTACTCGCGATAATCTCTCCGGTCTCGCGCTGCTTGATCCACAGCGCCGGCGTCGGCCCCGTACACCCGTGGACTATTCAACTCCGTCCGCAGATCCGGTACCCCACGCAGCGTCAAAATATCCCCCGGCTTCAACCTGACGCCGTGCGCGGTAAATCGCGTTAAGTCCTGTCCATCCAGATTCGGATCGAACTGTGCCGGCGGCAAGGTGTCATCCCCGCTCCACGTTGCCACGCTCTCAGCGTTCACTAGCAGTTCATAGCGAGATAAACCGCGCCACGTATCGTAATACTGCACCGCTACGTCATACAGCCCTGCCGCGCGATCTATCTTCGTCGCCAGCGAGCAGCCCGCGGCCATGCGGCACACCATCGCCTTGCCGCCCGAAGCCGTCTCCCACGGCGTCACATCGGTCGCCTCGTAACCGGCGGCACGCATCGCCTCCGCCTCGATCCGATTCGGATCGTGCTCCACCCGGCCCTTGGCGTCTGCTATCCCGGAAGCCCGCGCAAACCATGCATCAATCGCATCGCGCCATACCAGGGCATGCCCCGCTTGAAAGTTAAACAAAGCGAGTACCTGCATATAGCGCGCTTCATCAATCTTCCCTTTCAGACCTGCCCACCGCGCCGCGTAGCTCCCCGCCTCAGCCGCGCTCGCATAATGCGTGTCGTAGACCGACTGAACAAGCGTCTTCCCGGAGTGAAGCTTGTAGTCATACGGCACGTGATGGAAGAACAGCAGCAGCTCATCGGGGCAACTCGCGAGAGACTCGTATTCCTTCGCAAGCTCGGGAGCATACTGCTGCACATATCCGGTGCCCGCACTCGTGCGGTCCATCCCAACGCCATCCTTCTCTCCGCGAAACCATTGCCCCCAGCCGTTCCGTTCGGCGGATTCGATCCCGGGTCCGAAGTGGTATCCAAGAATGTTCGTCAGCGTTCCCATGCCATTCGGTCCCGTGTACCCTTCGTAGACCTTCCAGCTTTGCATCTGCAGTTCATCAATTGTTCGATCTACCTCGGGCTCGTTCCCCCACGTCAAGCGGGTCCAGGTATCGATGATCTTTTCAAGTGGCTCATCAGGATTCCAGGCCAGCTTTCCAAACCCATACAGATTCGCCATCGCCATAGGATGATGCAGCCAGTTCGTCTCCATGCCAACGTTGGTCACAGAGATGAACCCTCCTGGCCGTGCCCGTCCATCCGCTAGCGGAAAGCTTCGCCCCTCCACAATCTCCTTCACAGGCGTGCTTCGACCGTCCGCACGCAGGTCTGTGTCAAGCACCCACTTCCACATGCTCGGCAGCCAGACCATGTGCCGTTCCTGACCGGTGTACTCCTGCGAGGACTGGACCTCGATCGCAACGTTGCTGTGCTGCAGAGCCGAGAACAACGGACTCACCGGCTCCCGTGCCTGGAAGTCAATCGGCCCTTCCTTGATCTGGATAATCACGTTCGGCTCGAACTTGCCGTCGTAGCGAACGAAGTTGTCGACGCCCGCCCTCGCCCTGTCTGCCTTCGGATCGCGCCAGTCCAGATGGTTGTTATAAATGAATCCGCGATACAGCACCTTGCCGCCATGCGGTGCCAGTGCCCGCGCCAACACGTTCGCCGCGTCCGCAGGGCTGCGCCCATACTGCGAAGGTCCCTTGCGCCCTTCCGAATCGGCCTTCACCGTAAACCCGCCGAAGTCCGGCATCAGCGTATAAATCTCATCGACCTTCGTCTTCCACCATGCAATCACCGCCGGATCGAGGGGATCGAACGTCGACAATCCGCCAACCGTCTGCGGACTCGTCAAGTCGATGCTCAGCGCAAGCTTCACCCCCCACGGCCTGAACGCATCCGCGATACGGGCGAATTCGCGCAGATGTTCACTGGTCAGCAGATCCAGATCAGCATTGACGTTATTAACGTTGCAGCCATTGATCCCGACCGAAGCCAGCAGCCTCGCGTACTCGCCAGCTCGCGACAAATCGCCGCGCACATGCCCACCCTCAAAGAAAATAGATGGCCCCGCGTAGCCTCGCTCGATGGTTCCGTTCAGGTTATCCCACTCGTTCGTCCAACGGATCGGCGCGGCTGGCGACTGCACCTCTTCAGCAGGAATAGTCCGCTCAGCCGCAACCTCCTCTAACAGATGAAATACGCCATATAACTCCCCTTGTGGAGTTCCACCCAAAACTACGAGCCTCGCGCCGCCGGAATCGTTCTTATACCCGATCCGATACGCCTCGTCCTGCACCGGCTTTCCGTCTTGCTCCAAAACAAAGATTTTGCTCAATTCGGAAGCTGAACCCACCACAATCGCACGTCGTCCACTCTCCGCAAGGCTTTCTGCGGGCGAAAGCAGGGTGAACTGCCGCCCAAGCATGGAAGACAAGCCCTTCTGCAACTCTAGACCCGCAGCCGTATCAACAGCCGTTCCGCCAAGCACAGCTATGCGCGAGGGCAGCGCACTGTAGCGGCCCGGGTTCGCAATCGGCGCATAGCGAAGCCACGCAGCCGACCCATCTTCCGCGCGCGACCTCCCACATGCAGCCAAGACCAGTGTGAAGCACAGCGCCTTCGCGGCTCTACAAGCCAAACATTTTTCCATAGACCTTATCCGCTGGTAGAGCTGAAGCACGTCTGTCGCTTGTTTGTTTTCTCGAAAGGAATATGGCCTAATGCGGCAACACCTGCGTCCCTTTGATCATGAATTCAGCCGTCTTACTCTCCGACGCGGCCTTCGCATCATGCGGCTGACCGCCACCCACTGCAACACGATACATACCCGGCTGCACCGCCCGCACTCCCTGTCCATCTACTTCTGAAAGCTGCCGCGGATCGAGCTTGAAGGTTACAGCCCGGCTCTCACCCGGCTTGAGCGACACCCGCTGAACTCCTTCAAGTTGCAGCTTCGGCGAGAGCCCGCCATTGCCCTCCGCCGGTGGAATCAGGTAGAGCTCTGCGACCTCGTCTCCGGCGCGCACACCTGAATTTGTAACCTCCACCTCGGCTGTGAGCGGTTCGCCAGCGTTCACCACTTTGCTTGAGAGCTTGACCTCGCCGTAGCTGAACTTCGTATAGCTCAATCCATAGCCGAACTCATAAAGCGGCTTGCCGGTGAAGTATCGATAGGTACGGCTCTTCATCGAGTAATCCTCAAACGGAGGCAACTGCTCTTCAGAGGCATAGAACGTCAGAGGGAGTCTGCCGCTCGGGTTATTCGCGCCCGTCAAGGTATCGGCAATTGCCTTTCCACCGGCCTCACCTGGATACCAGGCTTCCAGCAGCGCGTTTGCATGCTCATCGGCAAAGTTGACGGCCAGCGCGGAACCATTCAGCAGCACCACCACCAGCGGCTTGCTGGTGGTGGATAACTCCTGCAACAACTTCTCCTGCGATGCGGGAAGTGAAATCTCCGTGCGGTCGCCACCCACGAAGCCCTTGAGCTTGACCGGCATCTCTTCGCCTTCAAGATTCGGCGAAAGCCCAAGCATCGCAATCACCAGGTCGGCGTCCTTCGCAGCCTTCAAAGCACCAGGGAGAAGCACGTCGACAGGCGGCGTCCATTCGAGCGAGACCCCCGTTCCGTTTCGCTCCGACGTTCTCGCGAACTCAATCTCGATCTTGTGCTGCTGTCCTTCGGAAAAGTTAAGAGTAAAGCGGGCCGGACCTTCCTGATGCGCCTCCTCAGGCAAACCAGTGGTCCCATTGATCCGCATCGCGACCTTGCCATCAGCCGTAGGAGTCGCCGAAGCCGCCACCTGCTTCCCGTCGAGCGTCAACTTGTAACGCTGCGTACTCGCGCATCCACGGCATCGACCGACCCGGAGGGTAAAGTCGTAGCTCCCTGCTTTTGGCGCACTGAGATACCCTGACCATCTCACCCCGAAGCCCCTGTCCTTAGCCTCAGCCTTAGCCTCAGCCAGAGGATAAACTCCATACCAGTCGAAGTTGAGTTCGTGATCGATACGGGACCGCACAGGCAATCCGGCCAGATCTGCCGAAGCGAAATACTCCGCCTTCAACCCAGACTCCGATGAGTTCTCTGCCGGGTGCAGCATCGTGCGCGGAACAGGCATCGCGAACCCATCTACATAGGGCGCTCCCGGCTCGTAGAGCACCTTCGCCCCGGACACGGCCGCACTGAGCGCATCGACCGGCATCGCCGGATCGTGCGGCGTGCCGTTATAGTTCCCTTCGAGCGAAGCCAGCGAGGCACCATTCGGCCCGATCACCGCAATCGTCCTGTACTTTCCCGTAGCAAGCGGAAGTATTCCGTCGTTTTTCAGCAGCACCATCGATTCCTCAGCAGCGCGCCCCGCAACCGCCCTGTTCTCTGCCGAATGCACCGCATCGAAAGGAATCTGCGTATAGGCCACTTTTGCCGGCGGGTCGAACTGCCCCAGCCGCATGCGTGCCTCAAATAAACGAATGAGACTCACATCGATGTCCGATTCTTTGATCAACCCCGCCTTCACCGCCGCCGTGAGCCGCCCGTAAGTCGAGCCACAGTTCGTGTCCGTGCCGGCTAGCAAAGCCGCTTTGTCAGCATGCTCCGCATCCGGCGCAGTCATGTGCGTGTTCGGTTTGTAGAAGTCGTCGATCGCGCCGCAATCTGACGTCACAAATCCTTGGAAGTTCCAATCCTTCCGCAGCACGTCTTTCAGCAGCATCGTGCTTCCGCAGGCCGGCTCCCCATTGACCCGGTTGTACGCGCACATGATGGAGTCCGCTTTCGCATCTACGATTGCAGCCCGGAACTGCGGCAGATACGTATCCCATAGATCATGCGCTGAAGGCTCTACATCGAACTTGTGCCGGTTGCTCTCGGGCCCCGAATGAACGGCGAAGTGCTTGGGCGTCGCAATCACCTTGTAATAGGTTGGGTCTTCGCCCTGCAGCCCACGAATAAAATTGACGCCCAGTTGCGCCGTCAGATACGGATCTTCGCCGTACGTCTCCTGCCCCCGACCCCACCGAGGATCACGAAAGATATTAATGTTTGGCGACCAGAACGTAAGACCGTAATAAATGTCGTGATTTCCTTCGCGGAGAGCCTGATTATTCTTCGCCCGCGCTTCGGTCGAAATCACATCTCCGATCTGTCGCATCAGCGCCGCATCCCATGTAGCAGCCATGCCTATCGCCTGCGGGAACATCGTCGCGTACCCTGAGCGCGCCACCCCGTGCAGACCTTCGTTCCAGAAGTCGTAGGCCGGCACTCCTAGCCTGGGCACCGCCGCCGAGCCGTTCCCCATCTCCGAAACCTTCTCCTCAAGCGTCATGCGCCCGACCAGGTCCACCGCCCGCTCTCGCGGCGTGATGGACAAATCCTGGTAAGGTGGCGTGGGACTCTGCGCTTCGGCGCTTGCAGCAAGTGCCAGAACAAGAATGAGTTTCAGCAAAAACGTTCCTCCAGTACGACATCGCAAAGATCCTGCTCAGCCACTGACTGGGGCCGTCTCAGGACTAATTTTGAACTTCGAAATTAGTGACACTTGCGCTAGGCCGGACTCTACTGGCATCTTCCAAACGATGTCAAGCATCTCCCGCCAAACCGCGATGCATCCTCGCGCCTGGGAATGCGACCGGCTCCGAGGGGCAGTGGTCCTCGTCAAAGCTCCTGCCACCTAAGTAACGTCGCCGCAGGGCGCCCGAAGTGCAACTCATTTGATTTGAGCCTCCGGGCTGTCGCTCACCAGCGCAGCTTCGGCAGTTTGCTGGATTCCCCTAAAAACGTCGGATGCCCACGAGATCAACCGCATTGAGCTGATCAGGCTTGCAGCAAACGTTTCCCGCACACGGCGAGGTCTATCCGCACCTTGAACGTATCTCCCGTTTTGGAGTCTTCAGGTCTCCAAATTGGTTCCCCGAACTTTTGTGGGAACGACACAGGTCTTTTCTTTGCGTACCCTCTAAGTGCCCCGGAATCGGGCATTTTTAGTTGTAGTGAAAGAAACGTTTGACAATCGTTCTTCGGAGTGTGTAGACCCTTTCTACAACAAAGCTAATGATTATTTCTTGCTGCGAAACAACTATCTCGGTCCGAAGCGGCCAAAGCCGAAAGGATCGCGGCGAATTCCGCAGGCTCTACACGACACTAAAATCCGGTCTGTCCACGTCGGATCGAGTTCCAAACGAACAACTGAAGCAATAAGGGAGGCAGCATGCAACACTGTACGAACAGCAAAATACCCTGGGCCACGCCAATTCGGATCCCAGTCATCCAAAAATTCCTCCGGTTCGGAGCCTGTCTGATCGCTCTGCTGGTGCTCTTGCCGGCTCTCCACGCCCAGACAAGCGCCCAACTGAGCGGCACCGTAACGGACAACACCGGAGCCATCATCCCCGGAGCCACGGTAAGCATCGTCAACGAAGCCTCTAAAGACACCCGCGTTGTCGTCACAAACGATAGCGGCATCTTTTCTTTCTCGGCGCTGTCTCCCGCTACCTACACCCTGCAGGTTACGGCCAAAGGATTCCAATCCTCGAACCTGACTGGCATCGAGCTGCACGGTGGCGACCAGCGTTCCGTTCCCCCCTTGGCCCTTGCAGCCGGAGCCGAAACACAGACTGTCACGGTTGAAGCAACCGGCGAAATGCTGCCCGTCGACAACGGTCAACGTCAGGCCGTTCTCTCATCCAAGGACATCGACAATCTCGCCCTTGAAGGCCGCGACACAACTGAGCTACTAAAGATCCTTCCCGGTGCCACCACTGTCTCCGGCGGCCTTACCAACAACTCTCCGGCTTTTAGTGACCTCAACGTCTCAGCCAACGAATCCTCCATCGGCGGCGGCATCAACCTCAACGGCGCTCCAAACCGCGGTGGTACCGCCCTTCTTTCGGACGGCGTCAGCGTTCTCGACCCAGGCGACAACGCCGGTTCGCTCGGCATCATTAGCCCCGAAATGACACAGGAAGTCAGCGTTCAGGCTTCGAACTTCGGCGCCTATCAGCAGAACGGCCCCGTCGTCGTCAGCGCCATCAGCAAATCAGGTGGTGCGAACTACCACGGCGAAGGTTACTTCGACGCCCGCAACGACGTATTGAACGCGAATGACTGGTACGACAATCACACCGGCAACCCCAAGGGCGGCGCCCACTACTACTATCCTGGCGGCAACATTGGCGGACCCGTCCCCTTCACCCATAAAAAGGCCTTCATCTGGGGTGGTTATGAGCGCTTCCTTCAGAATCAGGGCAACGCCAACTCCCTCTCGTCCAATGTTCCCACCCCGGAGATGCTCGCCGGCGACTTTACCAACGACAATGCTGACAACCAGGCGCTCTGCCCTGCTTCTGCAACCAATCCAACAGGTTTCTCAGCCACGATCACCGGAAGGTTCTGCAACGACCCGACCGGCAGCGTGATGCCTGACGGCTATGTGCTCCCGGACGGTCACGTCCCCACCCGGTACCTCGATCCCGGCGCAGCGGCTCTCGCTAGCTTCTGGCCCAAAGCCAATGCCAACGAGGCAAACACCGGCGGCTACAACTACTTCCTGCCCATTGACAACACCAACAACGGCTGGCTCTATCGTCTCCGCGCCGACTACAACTTTAACGACAGCAACAAATTCTTCATCGCCTACCAGCAGGCATACACGGGCGAGCTGTCCCAGGGTAACGGCGCTCACATCTACTGGACCCCAGGCAACTCCATTCCTTACCCGGGTGGCGGTCTCTCTGCCAAGGTCTTCACCAAGCAGATCTCCGGCCACTTCGTCCACGTCTTCAACCCAACCACAACCAACGAGTTCATCGCCGCCTGGGGCTTTGGCAGCTTCCCGCAAGGTCCTGGAGACACCAAGGCAGCACTGAAGACCACCCTCGGTTACACCTACGGTTCCGTGTATAACCAGTCTGGCTTCATTCCTTCCTACAGCTCGGCCGGTCAGTACACCTTCCCCGACTTCTCCCAGGGCGACTGGTTTGAACCGAACGGCTTCTACCTCGTCCGTAAGGAAGTTCCAAGCTTTACCGACAACTTCTCCAAGGTCTGGGGCAAGCACACTGTCAAGGTCGGCGGCTACACCCAGAACACGAACAACCTCCAGGCGAACGACGGCACCAACCTGGCTGGCAGCATCGGCAGCTTCTCAGGCAAATCCCCCAACATCTTCACCGGAATCAACACCGGATCGCCAAACAATCCAGTGGTGAACTTCATCATCGGCAACGTCACAAGCTACAGCGAGAGCAACAGCTCGCCGGTTAGCAACATGGCCTACCAGAACACCGCGTTCTATGTGGACGACTCCTGGAAAGTATCCAAGCGTCTAAGCGTCGAACTCGGTGTCCGCTTCGAACACGTCGGCCACTGGTACGATCGTGGTGGCACGGGTATGGCAGCCTTTTTCCCGGACCGCGTCTTCTCCGACTACAACTCCGGCAAGATCGATCCTGGTTTCTACTGGCACGCGATTGACCCCTCTGTACCGCTCAGCGGCCAGCCCAATCGTCTCGCTGTAGCTTCACCCAGGTTCGGCGTCTCGTACGACGCACTCGGGACTGGCAACACCATCGTCCGCGGCGGCTGGGGCGCATATCGCTTCGCCGGCCAGTACAACGACTACGCATCTGCCCTCACAACGGCGCAGGCTGTAAGCAACTACAACCTGCCCGGCCAGAAGAGCGTGCTGCTCTCGCAGATCGGCATGCTTGCCCCGGCTAACTGCACGACTCCGCCCTGCGGTGTCTCAGGTTCGCAGACCGGCCTGGATGCAAACGACTATGGCGTGCCAATCACCTACGCCTATAACCTCACCATCGACCAGCGCCTGAAGTGGAACATGCTTCTCGATGTCGCCTATGTCGGCAACTCGAGCAGCGAAATCATCGACAACGGCGAGACCATTCAAGGCAGCGGCTTCACCGGCATCGCGGACCAGAACAAGACGCCAATCGGCGCCTACTTCAAGCCCGACCCGAAGACCGGTGTTATCTCCACCAACCCTGAAAACCTCGCTACCAACCCGAACGGTCTGCTCGGCACACCTACCGGTAACAGCGCCGCAGACTACCGTCCTTACGGTTATGCCTACGGCACGGCTGGCGTCTACAAGGACGAAAGCAACCAGTACTCCAACTACAACGGTTTGCAGATCGAGCTCCTGAAGCAGACCGGCCGACTCACCTACAACTTCAACTTCACCTGGTCGAAGACCCTGGGAACCGTACTTCAGTGCGATCCCTTCAACGTCAGAAGCTGCAACTACGGAGTGGCTCCGATCGATCGCCCCTTCGTATTCAACTCCTCCTACCAGTACCAGTCCGGAAGGCTTCATACGCAGAACAAGCTCCTCAACGGCGCTCTCGGCGGCTGGACGGTCTCTGGTATCTCAACCTGGCAGGCGGGCGGAAGCCTTCTGGCCCAGTTGGGAAACAACGTTCCTAACTTCGGTCTCACAGAGACATACACCACAACCTCAATCCCTGGTGGTGGTTCGGCTGCAAACGGCATCGCCACTGGCATCGGAACAGCTACCTACTACGGGACGGACGCTGCTCTCGCCATCCGCCCTGTCCTTACCTGCAACCCGGCAACCGGTCTCGCGAAGTATCAGCGTCTCCGCCTACAGTGCTTCTCTGCTCCCGCCATCGGGCAGCAGGGTGGTCAGGCTTACCCGTACCTCAGCAACGCGTCGTTCTTTGACAATGACCTTGCACTCTACAAGTCGTTCCCGGTCAAGGAACATCAAAGTGTACAGTTCAGAATCTCGGCGTTCGATTGGCTCAACCACCCCCTGCCGCAGTTCAGCTCAGCAACGCAGGTCCAGCCTTACTACAACGTGGACTACAACAGCAAAGCCATCACCCCTTCCTCCCAGACGTCGAGCACGTTCGGCTTCCTGGACCAGAAGACTCACGCGCCCTACCAACGCATCATCGAGCTCAACGTGAAGTACGTCTTCTAAATGCACTCTCAACCCCGAATTGGCCGGGTCGCCCACAAGGCACCCGGCCATTCTTTTGTCTGTCATCTCCTTTTGTCGTTCCTGTATGGGATCTGCGCCTGTCCTTGTCTTTGAAGGCTGCCGCGCATCGTGTACCAAATCCGAGTTTGCCGTTGCATTTCGAATCCCCGTAAACTTATCCCGTGATGCCTTCCTTCCCATCTTCGACGATGCGCCGCAGCCAGAAGAACGTTGCCTCCTGGCCGCCCAACTGTCTTCACTCACGTGTCCTTCTATCACTCTCGCTCGCAGGTCTTGTGTTCGCTTCATCTCCTGCGCAACAGCCGGCCAACGGACCAGATCACTCGATCCTCGATCGACGTTACAAGGCTGCTCAAAACTTTCAGGCCGCAAACGAACTCGATAAAGCTGCCCAGCAATACCGCATCTTTATCGCCGACTCGCTCGGCCAGATCGCCCTCGGCCGTGCTCATGCCGGCGAGTTCGACAAAGCCTCACCCGCATTCGACGAAGCCCTCAAGCTCGTGCCAGACTTCCCTGCCCTGCAGCTTGAATACGCCCGCGCCGCCCTCGAAAGCGGCAACGTGGATCACGCCAAGCTCCTGGCCTCAAACGCTCTTCGGGACTCCTCGCTCGATCCCAAACTCGCCGCCAAGGCTCACGCTCTGCTCGGTCGTGTGCTCTTGCACCAGGGCAAAAACTCCGAAGCAAAGGTTGAAATAGAGCAGGCTGTCGCCCATGATCCCACTTTTGAAAACGGCTACGAGCTCGCCATCGCGGACCTCGACCTCGGCGACGGAGAAGCCACCTCGAAGCTCTTCTCCGAGATGCTCGCCTCCTTCGGAGACACGGCCCAGATCCACATGCTTTTCGGACAGGCCTACGCCAGCTCAGATTTCCAGAACAAGGCGGTGGACGAGTTCAAAGCTGCCATCGCAAAGAACGATCGGCTGCCCGGCGCTCACTACTCCCTCGCATCTGTCTACCTCTCGACCGTTGGAAGTTCCAAGCTGCCCGAAGTCGAAGCCGAGCTGCGTAAAGAGATAGCCGTCTCGCCCGATAGCGCCCTCGCCTACGCCGCACTGGGCCATCTCCTCAACAATCAGCGTGAGACCGCCGATCGTGGCTCCGAAGCCCTGAAGAACCTCCGGAGAGCGGCCGAGCTTGACCCGAAGAATCCTGACGCCTTTCTCTACCTTGGCCAGTTCTACTCCGACGCAAAAATGCTGCCGGAAGCCGAAGCGGCACTTCGTAGGTCGATCGAGCTCACCCGGGATGTCTCACGCAACGGCTATCAGGTTCAGAAGGCCCATTACCTCCTCGGTCGAATCCTCATTCAGGCAGGCCAGCCAGAAGAAGGCAAGAAAGAGTTCGCCGCATCGCAGGCGCTGATGAAGCAGAACCTTTCACGCGACGAGAACCGCCTTACCGACTACCTCCAGGACAGCAGAGCCGACAGCAAAACAGCATCCATCGCCGGCTTAGGCAAAGAGAATCACCTCGCGCCGCAAGAGAAGGACGTCGAAGCCGCTCACCGCATCGACGAGGCTGAGAAGAAACTCGCCCCCGCCATCGCCGACAGCTACAACAATCTCGGAGCAATCGCAGGCACTCAGAGTAACTACAGCCAGGCCCTCACCTACTTCCAGCAAGCCGCCGAATGGAGCCCCTCCCTTCCCGGCCTCGACTTCAACTGGGGTCGCGCCGCCTTCGCCGCAGGCCGTCCCGCAGATGCAATCGCCCCGCTCACGTCCTACATCCGCACCCACCCAGGCGACGATGGCGCTCGCAACGTTCTTGGCGTCAGCCAGTTCCTCACCAAAGACTACGCCGCCGCTTGCAAGACCCTCGCTCCCGTCGCTGATAAGCCAGGAGCTACGCCGCAAGTCCAGTTCGCCTATGCGAAGTCGCTCGTCGAGACCAACGACATCGCCAAAGGGATGCCGCGCCTTCTGGCCCTAGAAAAGGCCACTCCCGACATCGCGGAGATTCATCTCGCTCTTGGCGAAGCTTACGATTTGCAAGGTTCTCCGCAGGCCGCAGATGAGCTGGAAGCAGCCAATCGCCTCAACCCCTCAAACGCCGAAGCGCACGCTGCCTTGGGCCGCATACAGCTGAAGAAGGGCAACAACAAAGATGGAATCCATAATTTAGAACTCGCCGTTCAGCTCGATCCGGCCAACCAGGCCTTCCAACAGGATCTCGCCCAATCCAGGCTCAAGGCGTCGCACGATTAAGCTTCTCATCACTTCTTCGGAACAGCCACCGGCCTGATCTTTTCGACAGGCACCACGCCTCTCCCTTCCATCACTGCATAAAACTGGTCCGCCGCCAGGTCTCGCAAAGTCTCCTTCTTGCCGTCCGGCCAGGCAATCTCCACCCTGTCCACCCTGCTATGGCTGCCAAGCCCAAAGTGCAGCCTTAGATCGCTCTGCGACAGGTAGCTTCCTCCGCTTCGAATCTCATCAGACTGCACTAGATCACCAGCAGCCACCTGGACTCGGGCATTCAGCGCAAGACGGTTGCTCTTCGTGCCCGCAAGCTCAAAGCTCACCCAGTGATTCTTGACCCCACCTTCAGGACGCAGGATCATCGGCCCGTTCTCGAGGTTCTCGGTAACGACTTCCAGGTGTCCGTCGTTGAAAAGATCGCCAACCGCCAGCCCGCGCCCGACCCGAGGCTCCTCGATCGCCGGTCCAACAAGCTTGCTCACGTCACGAAAGCTTCCATTGCGCTGATTCAGAAACAGCAGCTTGGGCTCGCGATACTTTGTCCCAATGTCCTTGGAATCAACCTGCGGATAAACGTGCCCATTCGAGAGCAGAAGGTCGCTCCATCCATCATTGTCGACATCAAGAAACGCCGCTCCCCAGCCCACAAAGGGTGTCGTCGGCTTTGCAACTCCCGCCTCTGCGGAGTCGTCGCTGAAGCTCATCTTTCCATCGTTGCGGAACAGCGTCATGTACTCATCGCTGAAGTGTGTCACGGCTACCGAGAACCGGCCTGAATGCGTGTAGTCCCCAAGCGCCACGCCCATGTTTGCCTGCTCATACCCGTCCTTGTTTACAGCAATCCCGGCCTGATACGCCACGTCGCTAAAGTGTCCGTTTCCCTCGTTCCTGTACAGATAATTCGGTTCGCCATCGTTCGCCACGAACAGATCGATCTTGCCATCCCCGTCGAAGTCGGACCACACACCAATCAATCCAAAGTACCGCTGTGGATCGTCCACCCCCGCCTGCTTCGACACGTCCGTAAATGTCCCGTCCCCGTTATTCCGATAGAGACTGTCCGGCGCACCCTGTAACCCCCGCGGACCGCACTGCACTGCAATCTCGTGATACATGCACGTCTTCTTCGATCCCAGCTCCGGCAGGTCTTTCAGACTGAAGTTGACGTAGTGCGGCACAAACAGATCCACAAAACCGTCGTTATCATAATCACCGAAAGCAGCCCCCATGGCCCATCCCGAATCCACATTCAACCCGGACTGCTTCGTGGTATCGGTAAACGTGCCGTCTCCATTGTTCCGATACAGCACCACCCCGCCAAAGCACGACACCAGCAGGTCCGGCCATCCATCGTTGTTATAGTCGCCAACCACGGCGCCCATCGCCCAGCACGGATACTCCACGCCTGCCTTTTCGCTCACGTCGGTAAACGTTCCGTCGTGGTTATTGTGGTACAGCGCGCTCCTTGCCTTGGTGCCGCTCAGTGACATTGCCACATCCGGCGCGTTGGTGAAAAAGATGTCCGGCCAGCCATCACGGTCATAATCGACCAAAGCCACCCCACCGCTCATCGACTCGACAATGTATCTCTTATCCGGCGAGGACAAATGCTGAAACTCGATGCCGGTCTTCTTCGTAATATCGACTAGCTCTGGAAGGTTACTCGCTGCTTGTCCTCCTTGCGCCCATCCTCTTTGCAAACTCATCGTCAGAACGAGCACCGCCATAACGCCCACGCGGACAAAAAAGACTCTGCGCCACGCGATGCCATTCTCTTGGGACAGCAACCTCTTGTTTCGGTAGATCGCAGCACCTCGAATTCCCGTTCAGCCGCTTCCTGTATAGCCGCTTCCTGCTCAGCAACAGACACGCAGGCAGGCTTCACAGGCACGACGTATTGTTGCAGGTATCGACAAGACCAGACAAGCGGTTGCTGCTAGCCTCCTTCGTTCCTAAAACGATTGATGACAGATCTCCAGCCGAATGCCAACCCATGCGCCCGCGTATTACCATCACATCGCAGCTTCATAGCAAAAAGGGAGAACGACCATTGAAGACCGGGAAAGCACGCACCGCAGCATATAAGTCAAAACGCTGCTTCGACTCCTCCATCCACATCGCCATTGCCGGCCTTCTCTTCCTTCCCACCTTGACGCAGGCACGGGCACAGGACGCTTTTCCCTTCCGAGACACCAAACTGTCCGACGACGCCCGCATCGCCGACCTCGTCTCCCGCATGACCCTCGACGAAAAGATCGACTGCCTCAGCACCGACACCGCAATCCCTCGTCTCGGCGTCAGGAGCTTTGGCAGCTCCGAAGGAATTCACGGCGTCGTCCAGCGCGGCGGCGGCAAAGCCGACCGCCCCGTCATCACCACCACCCAGTTCCCTCAACCCCCCGGTATGGGCGAAACCTGGGATCCCGCCCTTGTCCGCGAAGCCGCCGCCGTCGAAGGCTCCGAAGCCCGCTATATCTCGGAACGCCCCGAATACAACCGCTCCCTCCTCATGCTCTGGGGACCGCAGGCCGATCTCGCACGCGATCCACGCTGGGGCCGCAGCGAAGAGGTCTACGGTGAAGATCCCTTCTTCAACGGCACCATGGTCGTCTCCTTCGTCCACGGCCTGCAGGGAGACGATCCCAGGCACTGGCAATCGGCCGCACTCCTCAAACACTTCCTCGCCAACAGCAACGAAGACCACCGCACCAACTCCAACTCCATCTTCGACGAACGCTTGTTTTGGGAGTACTACTCTGTCCCCTTCCGCATGGGCTTCCTCGATGGTGGAGCCAAGGGCGTCATGGCCAGCTACAACGCCTACAACGGCACCCCCATGGCCGTGAACCCGATCCTCAAGAGCATCGTCGAAGACAAGTGGGGCGTCGACGTTCTCTCGAGCGACGGCGGCGCCGTCAAGCTCCTCTGGGACAGCCACAAGAAGTTCCCCGATCAGAAAGCAGCAGTCATCGCCACCCTGCACGCCGGCATCAACCAGTTCCTCGACACCTACAAGGACGAGACGAAACTCGCCATCAAGGAAGGCTCCGTCACCGAGCCCGAGATCGACGCGCTCCTTCGCCGCAAGTTCGTCATCTCCCTCCGCCTCGGCCTCCTTGATCCCGCAAGCGAATCCACTCCGGCAGCTTCTGCCGAACCATGGAAGGGCCCGAAGAACATGGAAGTCTCCGAGCGTATGGCCCTCGAATCCGTTGTCCTCCTGAAGAATGACCATCAGACCCTTCCTCTTCAGAAGTCGTCGATCAAATCCATCGCCGTCATCGGCCCGCTCGCCGACTCAGTCCACTGGGACTGGTACGGCGGCTTCCCACCTCACAAAGTCACTCCGCTTGAAGGAATCAAAACCGCCGCTGGCGCCGACATCAAGATCAACTACGCCGCCGCCGAACTCGGCCAGGCCGCCATCACCGCAGCGAAAGAATCCGACATAGCCGTGGTCGTCGTCGGCAACGACCCCACCTGCGGCCCCGACATGGGTAAGGACTGGCACGACACCGTCGATGGCGGCGGCACCCTCGCCTGCACCGTCCCGAGCGACGGCCGGGAAGGCCGCGATCGCGAGTCGCTCACCCTCGAGCAGGAGCAACTCGTCAAGCAGGTCTACGCCGTCAACCCGAAGACCATCGTCGTCCTGGTCTCCAGCTTTCCCTACACCATCAACTGGAGCCAGGAGCACGTTCCCGCCATCCTGCATATCACCCACGCCTCACAGGACGAAGGCACCGCCATCGCCAAGGTCCTCTTCGGCGACTACAACCCCGGCGGCCATCTCGTCACCACCTGGCCCAAATTCGTCGACCAGCTTCCACCCATGATGGATTACAACATCCGCGACGGCCGCACCTACATGTACTTCAAGGAGAAGCCGCTCTACGCCTTCGGATACGGCCTCAGCTACACGACCTTCACCTTCGACCACCTGCGCCTCAGCAAGGCTGCTCTCAGCGACGGCGACTCAGTCGAGGCCACCGTAGACGTCACCAACACCGGCACCCGCGACGGCGACGAAGTCGTCCAGCTCTACATCGCCCATCAGGGCTCAGCCGTCCCCAGGCCGCTCGAAGAACTGAAAGCCTTCCGCCGCGTCCACATCGCCGCCGGCAAAACCGAGTCCGTCGCCCTCACACTCAATGCAAAAGACCTTGCTTACTGGAACGAGCACCAGAAGGGCTGGACCCTCGAAGGAGATCACATCGAAGTCCGCATCGGCGCATCCTCCGACGACATCCGCCAGCGCGCAACCCTCCAGGTACATCCCGCAAAACAACTCCGCGCCGCCAACTGACCCCTGTTTGTCATTCCCAAAGGGAATCTGCGTTTGCTGTCGAACTCGAATGCCCATTGGTTTGTCATTCCCGAAGGAAATCTGCTGTTTCAGTCTGAAAAGCCCGGGTGCCCCATCCACCGCGCTCTTGTCTTCCGCGATGGATGGGACAGACAAGCCTCTTCCTGTCACCGTCCCGCCCCACCCTCGATCACCCGGAACTCGCCGCTGCAATGCAGCATGCTCATGATGTAGAGCATCCCGTCGAAGTATCTCTGGTCCCCAACCGGGATTGGCGTCCTCCAAAGCTCTTCGACAAACGCCCTCTCATTGGCCCCCGGAGTCGCGGCCAGGCCGCCAACCGTAGCCGCAGCCAGCATCCCCGTCGAATGCCGCGTAGAGAGCGGCTTGCCCTCCAGCGTGTATTGATCGACAAACATGCTGATCCCCTGCCCCGCCAGGAAGCCCTGAACGCGATCGCTCAGGATCGGCTCGTTCGGTTCCTTACGCCACCAGCTATAGTCGACAGACCAGTTGCTTACGGTTCGCCAGGAGTCGTAACTGAACGGGATCGTCTTCCCATCCCAGCCCGGGATCGGGGTCATCTCGAAGCTGCTCCGTTCCGGTGACAACCCGGTTTGCGGCCCTGTCACCTTGAAGAACAGCTCCCGGCTCACATCAGCCGCTTTGGCCCAGAACTCCCTGTCTTCGACAGGTCCCCACCGCGCAAACAATTCGTAGAACGCAGGAAGATGATACGACGCATCCGTAAAGCCTCGCCCGACATTGGGAACAAACCGAATCATCGTATGCTCTTCGTCGACCATTGGCCCCGCAGTCTCAGAGTGAGCAGACCCCATTCCTGCTGGCCTTACTGGCTTAGCAGGAGGCGTCTTCCCCTCGCCCTTGAGTTCGATGTCTGCGTTCTTCTCTGCCTGCAACCGCTCTGTTTTATTCGGGCTCTGGAATTTAGCGTCGTCATACTCAAACGGCTTGTCTTCGGGATGGATCCGAAACGGCCCCGTCCCTGTCATCACCGGATGATGCCGCATGCCGCTCAGGATCTTCTCCGCCTGCGCTTGATAGTTGTAGAGCCCCTGCCCGTTGCCCCACCGCCGCGCCGCAAACAGCAGCGCCATTGCGTAATACTCTTCGCCATCCGGAGCCGGTCCAGTCGAACGTGGCGTCCCATCCGTATTCATTGACCATGCAAAGTAACCCACGTTTGGGTTCTTTGGGTCTGTGATCAGCATGTACGTGTTCGACCAGTTCCAAAGCGCATCGAACTCCCGCTTCTTATCCATCTGCACGGCGATCATCATGCCGTAGCTCATGCCTTCGGTACGTGCGTCGTTATTGGCCCAATCCGTCATGTAGCCTAGTGGTCCATTGGCATTCGATCCTGCCTCGAAATAAACCCTTTCCGTCAGCGGGTCTCCATGAAATAGCTGCTGAAACGCCTTTTCGATCTTTGCGTGGACCTCTGCGGAAGACTTGCCCTCCTCCACAAACAGGTTCCGGTACTGTTTCGAACGGAACGCTCCATTGCCGTCTCCGGGCATCCGCATCGGGCTTCCCGCACCTGGCGTCCCGCTTGCTGGAGCAGAGTGCGAACTCCCCGGCGCCTGTCCAATCATCACCGAGGTACAAGCGCCTGAAATGGCAACGGCAGACACAACAAGAGCATGCAGACGGCGGCGAACCATAATAGTTTTTCTCCCGAAATAAACACTGTCACTATACCTGTCAGCGTTTACTTTGAGCAAAGAACAATGCCTTCAACCGATCGGTCATCCTTCGCATACAGCGGAGTGCCCCGAAAGAAAGACACTACCGTGCCGCAAATTCCTTCGTCACACCAGTTCGGGTGTTCGTAACGCTGAAGCTCCCGTCCTTCGAAGCTGTCAGTTCAATTGGGTTCCCGCTGTCCGTGCCCTGCAAGTTCGCAATGAACTCAGCCGCAGTATTCTTTTCGGCACTCTCAGTCGAGTAATGAAGCTGATACAGAGCCTCAAGTCCCGGGCTGGAGTGAAGCGTATCCAGCGTCCCCGGCGATCCACCCTTCTTCTCGCCGTTGTCCATAATGGCGACCCGCGGAGCGATCCCGTGTACAAACGCGGGGCTCGAACTCTGATACCAGCCATGATGCGACACGATGTATACATCCATATGTCCGAGCTTGTTCGCCGGACACATCAGCTGCATCTCTTTGTCCCACGTCAGGTCGCCAAGATCGACCAGCTTCAGCTTTCCAAAGTTGATCTCGACGCCAAGCGACCGGGCGTTCTCGGTCTGGTCCGCCGGCTTCGTCAGCGAGTTCTCACAAGCCGTGTTTGCCTGCCCCGCTCCCGGCAATGGTTTCGAAATCAACTCCCCATCCGCGCTGATCACCGTCGCATGAAATCCTTTGATCGGAAGCACATCACCCGGCTTTAGCGTCATGTGCTTCGAAGTTCCGCCCGCCAATACCTTCTGATACTCGGCATAGTCGTGATCGACGATTCCATGATCCAACTCGCGGTTCGGACCATGGTCGATAAAAGTGCCGACTGGGATCCGCGCAACCAGTTGCGGCACTCCGCCGACATGGTCGTCGTGATAATGCGTGATCAGGACATAATCAATCTTCGCCAGCCCGGCCTTCTTTGCCTCAGCCACGATCCGGTCCGCGTCCCGCCCTCCGTTGCCGGGCCATCCCGTGTCGATCAGCAGCGACTCGCCCGCCGGACTTACGAACAGCGTCGCCTGGCCGCCCTCAACATCCATGAAAAAGATCCTCAGTTTCGAGCTTGTCTCGGCATGAGCCGCTGTAAAGACACACACCGCAAGCACCACCTGAAGCACACCCCTTGAAAAAGTCATCTCTCCCTATCCCTGAACGCCAGTTGCATTGCTCAAGCATACGCAGAGCAACGCCGCAGAGACATCTAGTCTCTTTTATTCGTCATTCTCGAAGGGAATCTGCTTTTCGTCCTCTAATGCACCGAACGCAGCGTCAAAGAAAAGCCTGCCGCAGCCGCAACCTTAAAGTCGCACCCACAGCAGGCTTTCTAAGATCCCTGGAAACTAGCTGGTACGCGTCTCCTGCCCTCGCAGCCGCCGCAGCGTACGAAGAGCGGACCGCGCCGGAACATAAGACGCCGACATCATCGCATTCTTCAACCCATCCGCAATCGGCGAGGTAAACGGCGGCGCTGGCTTCAAACCCGCCTTCCGCAGAAAGTAATTCGCACGGTAGATATTCGCTCGCTCCGAATCCTTCAACGTGAAGTTCACCGATAGCGAGACCGACACGTTGTTGTCGTTCTGCAGCCAATGCGGATCGTTGATCGGAATATGAACCCCGTTACCCGGCACAAGCCGCATCGGCGTAGCGCGATGCTGCAGCTCCGGCTTGTACGTCCCGGCGTTCTTGTCCACCGCCCAGAACTTCTCGAGTTCCGTCTCCGGTACAACATCCTTGTCGCGCTGGTCGAACAGATGAATGGTCTTCTCACCGTGAATCTGAAGCAGAAAATTGCACTCACGGTCGATGTGGTAAGTCGTCGTCCGGTTCGGCGACGTAATAAAGATCAATGCATCCTCAACCCGCATCATTTTCTTGAAATCGAGTCCCGTGTACGTCTCGAACTGGCGCATGCAGTCGTTGAAGATCGCTCCGTACTCCGGATCAAGCTGCGCCTGGTGGATCGTGATCCATGATCCGGTATCCGCGATCCGGTCGAATGCTTCTTCAAGCGGCGGACGGTCGCCCATCTCGTTCCACTTGGTCCCGACACCAACGTTGTGCCCGGCGTCGTAGTAAAGCTCCTGCGGTCGCTTCTCCCGCGTCTCCAGCGCAAGTTGCTTCAATCGAGGCAGGCTGAACAAGGGATGATCTGCCAGCTTGTGTTCGAACAGGAAGGGGTGCTTGTTGAACTCGTTCTTGAACGTCGCCGAAGGCACAATGTATCCCGAAGCAGCCGGAGTCGTCGCCGTGCCTGGAACGCTGGGAAGGACTTGGGTCGACATGTCTTTCGACTCTCCTGTGGGTGTGTAGGGACAGAGCGCTTCGCGAGTGAAATCGCCAACTACCCGGCATCTCTCCGGGGTTGGACAGCAACTTCCATACTTCTTACAGACTAAGCGCAGGTTTATCACGCACGGCATCACGGATCAAGAGAAACATCCTTGAAACGCTACACCGAAAGTGCAAACCAGTGTGGTTACCAGGTCGCGCGAGATCTCAGCCACTACCGTCCCACGTGAGATCGCCGTCGAACCGGGCCGTTCCCTAAGAGCGAAGAGCCCTCCTGTGAAGGAGGGTTACCAGCCTCGGTTCTGCATCATCTCATCGGCTGGGATGCTGGCCACAGCAAGTCCCTTCATCGCTCCCATGCAATCAGCGGAGCACTCCGTGATCACCTTCGGATCGTCGAAGAACGTCGCTGCCCGAACAATCGCCGCAGCCCGGCTCACCGCCTCTGCCCGCTCCTGAGGACGGCGATACTGCCCGAATAGCCCGGACTTCACCTCTGCCCCGATAAACTCCGGCGCAACCGGCTTGCCTTCGGCCCAGTCACCCTGCTCGAACCTGTCGCCCTCGCGGTAGCTGGAAACATTCAGCTTCGTCGTCGAATCCGACATGAAGATTCCCGACCCCACGAACACCGTCTCCGCTCCAAGCTGCCTTACCAGCGCCGCGTCAGCCGGTGTCGCAATCCCGCCCGCCGAAAAATTAGGTACCGGCAACTTACCCGTCTTCGCAACCATCCTTACCAGCTCGTACGGCGCCCGCAGGTTCTTGGCCGCCGCATACAGCTCCTGGTCATCCAGCACCGTCAGCGCCTTCATCTCGGACACGATCTGCCGCATATGCCGCACGGCATGGATTACGTCGCCCGTTCCCGGCTCACCCTTCGTCCGGATCAGCGCCGCTCCCTCTGCGATCCTCCGCAGCGCCTCGCCCAGGTCCTTCGCGCCACACACAAACGGCGTCGTAAACGCGTGCTTGTCGATGTGGTGCGTCTCGTCGGCCGGAGTGAGAACTTCCGATTCATCGATGAAATCAACGCCCAACTCCTGCAGCACCTGCGCCTCGACGAAATGCCCAATCCGCGCCTTCGCCATCACAGGGATCGTCACTGCGGCCTGCACCTCGCGAATCATGTTCGGGTGCGACATCCTCGCCACGCCACCCTGCGCGCGGATCTGCGCCGGAACCCGCTCGAGCGCCATCACGGCAACCGCCCCAGCCTGCTCCGCGATCACGGCCTGGTCCGCGTCAATGACATCCATGATCACGCCACCCTTCAGCATCTCTGCGAGGCCGGTCTTCAAGCGAAGGGACGTAGCCGGATAGTTTCCGTTGCTGGTGTGTTCTGCCATGGTGAAGATCTCCTTCTTTCACTGCTCCGTGCGCCCGAACCGGGGCCAACTGCGCGTCTCATCTCGAAACTTAACAGTAGCAGTTTTGGCCCATGCTTAGTGACGATTCTGATACTCCCCGATGGGCGCGGCAAAATTCAACCCGCATTGATGGTTCCCCCGCAAAATCTGGGCACACTGAAGAGACAGCCCGGTCCGCACGAGGTGCCCTTGCATCCTGATCCGAACTCCGAACTGACCATCGTAATCCCTGCCAGGAACGAAGTCACCATGCTGCCCCGCCTGCTCGCCTCCCTTGCGCGCCAGGATTACGAGCAAATTGCCAAAACCCGCATCCTCGTCGCCGACGCTGGCTCAACCGACGGCACCATCGAAGTCGCCCGCAGCTTTCGCGACCGCCTCCCCTATCCGTTACAGGTTGAAATCGTCCCCGGTGGGCTTCCGTCGGTCGGTAGAAATGCCGGAGCAAAGCTCGCGACCACGAGATACGTCCTCTTCCTCGACGCCGATGTAGAACTCGCCGACGCCACCCTCATCCGACGCGCCATGGGAGCCATGCGCCGCCGCAACCTCCATCTCTCCACCGTCAGCATCGGTTGCCGCCAGGGCGGTTTCTTCGATGACCTCCTCTACGCCGGCAGCAACGTCATGCAGTACATCGGCTCCCGTTGGAAGCCCTTCGCCACCGGCATGTTCATGCTCTTCGAGCGCGAAGCCTTCTGGCGTCTCGGCGGCTTCAACGAGCGCGCCCTCTTCGCAGAAGACTATCTCCTCTCAAAACGAGTCGCCCGCAACCGCTTCCGCATCGTCCGCGGTCGCGTTCTCACCACGAACCGCCGCTTCCGGAAGCTCGGCCACAGCAGGATGATCTGGATGTTCTTCAAAACCATGCTCCACACCTGGGACGAAGAATATTTCCTCGAAGACCAGGGCTACTGGGGCGAAGCCAAGTAGCAGTCAGCTTTCCTTCATCCAACTACGTCAACTCAACGAGCCGTCATTCTGAGCGAAGCGAAGAATCTCGCGCGACTCCACGCCACCCCCGCCGCTCGAACCTCTTAGGCGAGAAACGTCGTCGGCTAAGCGGCCCGATGCCATCCTAAAACCGACCCGACGCCCTCGCCGCCGCAATCATCGCCTCATCGATCACCACAAACACACCTTTCCCCCGGGCCAGCACCGTCCCATCCGCCGTCGCCAACTCCGCCTCATGGAAAAGCTTCCGCCCATCCCGGCGCAAATGTCTTCCCGTCAGCACAAGTTCCCTCCCCAGCGGCGAAGGCCGCAGGTAGTCCACCTCCATATGCCGCGTCATCGCGATCACTCCTAATGGCCGGTTGAGCTTGCTCATGGCCTCATCCATAAGCGTGGCGATGATCCCTCCATGAATATGCCCTGGCGGCCCCTCGTGCACACGCGTCAGCTTCACCAGCGCGGTCGCTGTCTGCGCCTCCGCATCGAACGTGAACACCAGATGCAGCCCCTCCGGATTACCCGGCCCGCACCCAAAGCAATGCCCCGCCTGTTCATCAATCGTCGGAGCATGATCGCGATGCGAATCCGACCTCGCTTCACTCATAACTAAGACCTGCCTGCGCGGCACACACACCTAAGATCCCCGCCCCATACTTCTCGATCTTTTCCGCCCCAAGTCCATCAATCCGCCCCAGTTCTGTCAACGTCCGCGGATGCTCCAGCACGATACTCCGCAGCGCCGAAGATCCCAGCACAAAGAACTGCGGCAAACCCAGCCGTTCCGACTCACTCTTCCGCCATTCCCTAAGCCGCTGGTCCAACGCCTGCTGCTCCCTCGTAAGCATCTCCTCGGCAGACGCGCCCCGCTCCCGCTTCACCGCCGCCTCACTTAGCTCACGCGAAACAGCAGCCCGCTTCGGCGCCACAGCCCTCGCGACAACCGGCTCTCCGAACTCCCCCGGCACCTGCGCCCCAGTCATCAGCGCAATCACTGCCGCCCCATACCGCTCCGCCTTCTCCACTCCGATCCCACTCACCCGCAGAAGTTCCGGCATCGACCTCGGCTGCGCCACCACCAGCGCATGAAGCGTGCTGTCCGAAAAGATGAGAAAGCTCGGCTTCCCCGTCTTCGCCGCCTCAGCCTTGCGCCATTCCCGCAGCCTCGTCTCCAGTGCCTTCTGCTCCGTAGAGTAAGCCGCCGTAACCTCTTCCCGCGCCACCTTCGCCGAAGCACTACTCGACTTCGCCCCACCCCGCACTTTGGTCTTCGCCGCCGGAGCTTCAACCTCCTTTAACTTCACATGCAGCGGCTCTCGGGCAGCTCCCGTATGCTCCCTTCCCTCGCCTGTCAGCGTGGCCTTCTTGTAACTGATTACAGTTCCTTCCCCATTCGTAAACGTGTCCGAAGAGATCGACACCAGCCCGGCCCGCGACAATCCATCCAGCAGGCCATCGAACGCCCGCCGATCCATCCCAAGGGCCAGGTCCGTGAACAGCCGTCCCGTAGCCTTCGCCTGCCCGTTCGCCAGCCCTTGCAGTATCGACCGCAGATGCCGCTCCTCCTGCGCCGTCGGCTCACAAAACGCCTGAGCTGTAGCCGCCTCCGGATTGCAGAAATCGCAGCACCCACAGGGCTTCAACCCATCCGCCACATCGCCAAAATGCCTCACCAGAGCCGACATCCGGCACTGCTGCGTCTCCGCGAACTGCGCCATGCGATCAATCTGCGATTGCCGAAACTCCACCTGCTGCGCGTATCCCGTCATCCATGCCGTCGGCGCGGGGGAAGCCGGAGAATACCGGACATTCCCCGCCATATCAATCTGTGCCGCGCCCTGTCCCACCAGCTTCTCGATGCATTTTGCGAAGATATCGCGACTCATCCGTAGCTTCGCACACAGCGGATCAGGCATCAGGAACTCATCCGTCAGCACCTTCGCAACCCGCGCCAGGTCCGTCGCCGGAGGATAGTCTCGCTCCAGAAATCCCTCATGGATCTTCCTATCTACAAACGAGTGCAGCAGCACCGTCCTGCTCGGCTGCCCATCGCGCCCCGCCCTTCCAATCTCCTGGTAGAAAGCCTCCACCGAAGCCGGCAGCGCAATATGCACCACCGTCCTCACATCGGCCTTATCAATCCCCATTCCAAACGCAATCGTGGCCACCACCACCTCCAGCCTTCCCGACTGAAAGTGCCTTTGCACCCGCTCCCGCACACCTGCCTCGAGCCCCGCGTGATAGGCCGCCGCCTTCCCGCCCAGCATCCCGGCAAGCTCTTCTGCCGCCTTCCTCGAAGGGGCATACACAATCGCCGGCCGGTTCTCCGGCTTGGCCAGCAGCTTCGCCGTAAACTCGTTCCGCCTCGGCTTCGACATCTCGACAACCTCGATATGCAGGTTGTCGCGGCGAAATCCATGGATGAATAACTCCGGCTCCTTCAACTGCAACTGCGCGACAATGTCCCTCTGCACCGCCGGAGTCGCCGTCGCCGTCAACGCAATGATCGGCGAGGGCCGCAGCGCCGGCAGGTAATCTCCCAGCGTCCTGTAATCGGGCCGAAAGTCATGTCCCCACGCCGAAATGCAGTGCGCCTCGTCGATCGCGATCAGCGCCGGCTTCCGCTTCGCCAGCATCTCGGGGAAACCCGGCACCCGCATCCGCTCCGGCGCAATAAACAGGAACTGCAGCGATCCATCCAGGTACTCCCGGCAAGCCTGTCGCGACTGCTCCCGGTCTAGCCCCGAGTGGATCCTTGCCACCCTGAGCCCTGCAGCCGATAGCTTCGCCGCCTGATCGTCCATCAGCGCGATCAGCGGCGAAATCACCAACGCCGTTCCTCCGCGCGCAATCGCAGGCAGTTGATAACAAAGTGATTTACCTGCCCCCGTCGGCATCACCAGCAACACATCCCGGCCATCGGTAGCGGCACGGCAAACTGCCTCCTGGTTCGCCCGGAACGCCGGGAATCCGAATGTCTGGTGCAGCAGCGTCGTCAATTCCATGGACTCGTCCAGTTTCGCATGTTCTTCGTCCAGGGCGGTCGTGCCATCTTCCCTATACTTGTTCTCTTCGAAGGAAATCTGCGCTTAAACCTCCATCTCGAGAGGACAAGCACCGTAAAGACCGGTGACCTTTGGGGCATCGTACCCCGAACAGGCCATTGACCCTGCTACCCTCGCCGACTAGCCTTCGCTTGAACGAATTTCACGCCGCTGCCCTGCGCCAGAACGTGCCCGAGGAACGTCCCATCGCGATCACCGACAATATCTCGTTGCACCCTGTAAACCCATTGCGAGGCCGCTCCTCGCGTTCCGCTGGATTCAGCTTGAAAGAGGTTGCGCGGGTTTGCCGCACCTGGTTTGACTGGCACCCGGTCCTCGGTGCATTCGCCCTCTTCGTATGTGTCGCCATCGCGGTCTCGGCGCTCCTCCTATCCTTTGTCACCGTGATTCCCGCCGCTGCGGGGTCACTCATCGTGAGTCCGCTCAACGGAGTCGTCCTCGCTGTAGTCCTTGTGAGCCGCCGCAAGCTCTGGCCCTTCCTGCTGCTTGGTTACACTACCGCTCTCGCGGGCTGCAGTGCTCTCGTCCCATTCGCACCACACTTCGGCTCTCTGGAACTCTTCGGCAACGTCCTTGAGCTCGCCCTCGCAGCGTTCGCTCTGCCGCCCTACCGCAACTTCAAGCAGTGGCTTCAGGAGCCACGGCTGCTGCCCGCCTTTGCCGGATACGCTCTTGTCCTCGGCCCCGCAATCAAGGCGCTTGCTGCCGCTGCGGTCTACGGGGTTCATGCAGGATTCTGGGAACGCACCCGCACTATCGGTCTCTCCGAGTCCTTAGGCGTCGCACTCGGGAACTCGTTCGTTCTCGTTCTTTTAAACCGCCAGACCTACCGCCTCTTCCGCTGGCGAGCACTGCCTGCAACCCTCGGTCTCTTCGCCCTTCTGCTCATGACCGTCTGGTTCTCCTTCAGCGAAGCTACGCACACTCTCTTTTTCCTGCCCTGCGCTGTCCTCATCGCAACGGCCTTCCTGCTGGGCCTTCGCGGAACCGTTCTCGCCACCGCCAGCGCCTGCGCCCTGGTTCTCTTTCTTGCAGCACGCTTCCCGCTTTCTCCCAGTCTTGTACAAGGCTGCCTGGCGATCGTCGTACTCACAATCTTCCCGCTCTCCGTCACCCTCTTCAATCGCGCCGAACTCGAACAGCGCGTCAAGGACTACCAGTCCGAACTCGACAAGCTCAAGTCCCTCGACCGTCTCACCGGTGTCGCCAACCGAAAACGCTTCGATCTCGTCCTCGCCCGCGAATGGCAGCGCGCCACCCGCGATCCCAAGCCGATGGCTCTGCTCATGATCGACATCGACTACTTCGACCGGTACAACGAGCTCTACGGAACGCATGCTGGCGACGAGTGCCTTCGTCTCATAGCCACCAAGCTCGCCGAGCAGCCCCACCGCCAGTACGACCTCGTCTCGCGCTTCCAGGGCGGACGCTTCTCCGTGCTTCTTCCCGGCGCTGCGGGCGATTCCGTCAAACGCATCGCCGAACAGTTCCGCGCCGACATCGCAGCCCTCGAATGGCCTCACGCGCGCAGCCAGTTCAACCGCGTCACCGTCTCTGTTGGCTGGGCCACAATGCTTCCCGATAACGACCTGAAGCCCAATCTCCTGATCTCCGCAGCCGAAGCCGGTCTTGCCTCCGCTAAGAAGAAGGGCAGGAACCGCGTCGAAGGATTCGGCAACAATGTAGTAGCGATGACCTCGCCAAGTCGCTAGCCCTGCTTCGAACAGGTGCCCGCCACGCCGTTCTTCTCAGCGTCCGAGGCATCCGCACAAGTGAACACAGTTCCAAATGCTCTGCCGCGTCCTGTGTCGCGAAAGGAACTCGAAGACACCTGCCCTCAGAGCCGCTATCGCCGACTCACAGCAGGGTCCGCCGGAGTATCCACAACTCTCTGCCTCGTATTCGTCTCCGCAGCCTGCGCCATGCGAGCCAGGTTCAAATGCTCTTCCATCGCCTTCCGCGCCTGCAAAGGGTTATGCGATCGGATCGCTCTGTAAATCTCTCGATGCATCTCGGCCGACTGCTTTAGATCAAGTGAATTCTCCACCGTAAGCTGCCGATTATCGTAGAGATTCGAAGCGATCGTCTCCATCAGCGCTCCCAGGATCGGATTGCCAGAAGCCCGTGCAATCGTCCTGTGAAATCGCACATCGTGGATCAGGTACTCCTGTGGATCGTCGAGCGCCGCATACATCTCGGTTACTTCCTCAGCGAGCTCCGCGATGTGCTCGTCGGTCGCCCGTTCAGCCGCCAGCGCCGCGATGTTCGCCTCGAGCACCAGCCGCGCCTCAAACATCTGCCACGGCAGAAAATGGTGCAGCGACCCAAGCACCGACAACGACTGCGAATCGAGAGCCGCCGGCCCCGAAGACACAAACGTCCCCGCACCGTGCCTGCTCTTCAGAACGCCCATCGCCGAAAGAAAGCCAATCCCCGACCGCAGGCTCGACCTGCTGATCTTCAGCGATCGAGCCAGCTCCCGCTCTGGCGGCAGCCTGTCACCCGAGTGCAGTTCGCCTCTGTCGATCATCCCGCGCACATACTCGACTACCTGCATCGTAAGCTGGCTGTGTGTAGCCGTGTCCGCACCATTCGCTCTCTCAACTGTCACTCTCAACTGGCCTCACAAATTCCGAGAAGAGTATCACGCTGACTCCGTCCCTCTCTGTCGCTGTGGAACCGTCTGCATTTGGGCTTACTGTAATATCTAGTGACTTGGAACGCTCTCCATCCCGGCTCTCGTTCGCAAATCCGTCGCCCCGGACTTCTCCACACTCTTCGATCCTCCGTCCTGCTAAGAACGCCGGCGCTGTTCCTGCTTGCCTCGGTTCTCCTTGCGTATGCACCAGGTTCGTTTGCTCTGGACGCTTCGAAGCCACTGAAGCAATATGGCCGGCAAGCCTGGCAGAGTGAGACCGGCCTCCCGCAGAACACCGTAAACGCCATCGTCCAATCGCGCGACGGTTTCATCTGGATGGCCACTGAGGCCGGCCTCGTCCGCTTCGACGGCCAGGACTTCCGGACCTTCGACACCGGCAACACCCGAGAACTCCCCAGCGACTCCATCAACGACCTTGCTCTCGACCAGCAAGGCACCCTGTGGATCAGCACCGCCTCCGGCCTAGTAACGTTTGCAGCCAATCGTTTCCTTCCCGTGCCCACTCCCAACGGACCGTCTACCAAAGCTGTCCGCTTCGTACGCCCCTTGCACAACAGTCGCATCCTTATCTCCACAGCTGGCGGCGTCGCAATCGGCGATCGCAATACCCTCGAGGCGCTTCCCTCAATCCCCACGGAGATTACGCCCCAACAAATCGCCGGGGACATCCACGGCACCCTATGGATGGCTTCCAGTCAGCAGCTCTTCTCGATCGCTGGGAACTCTTCCGCACTCTCCACCCAGGCCATCACCGACATTGGAGACATCCAGGCCCTGGCCGCCTCCGGCAACGACCTCTGGCTCGGCGGGCGCAGCGGCCTTGTCCTTGTCCGCAACGGCAAACGCTTCCAACTCAACCTGGCTGGCACAACTCTCAATGTCACCGCAATCATGCCCATGCCCAACGGAGATACCTACATCGGCACCAGCGCCGGCCTCTTCGCGTTCAGCCAGGGCACCCTGAAGCGCCTTGGCGAACAGACCGGCATCACTGCCGGTCGCGTCCTTCGCCTCTTCCAGGACCAAGAAGGAAGTGTCTGGGTCGCCTTCGACCTTGGCTTGAGCCGCATCATCGCTGCGGCGCCCGGGCAGCTACAAGCGACACTCGCCCTCCCCGGCGTTCTCTCAATCTTCGAGGATCGCGAGGGCGACATGTGGTTCGGCACCGACGTCGGCGGCGCAACCATCCTGCGCGAACAAGCCTTCTCCACCCTTACCACCCAGGATGGCCTCTCCGATGACTTCATCCGTGCCGTCTTCCAGGACCACGCCGGGACGATCTGGCTCGGCACCAATCGCGGCGGACTCAACCGTATTACCCAGGGCAAAGTATCGGCTCTGCGCGCCACTCAAGGTAGAGCCGCCGCCACGCTCTCCAGCAACGTCGTCCTCGCCCTTGCTGAGTCTCAAGGAGACCTATGGGTCGGCACACCCGATGGCCTCAGCCGGTTACGCAATGGCACCCTGAAGCTCTTCACCACGGCCGACGGCCTCCCCGACGACTTCGTCCGCTCTCTCTACGCGGACAGAGACGGCTCCCTCTGGATCGGGACCCGGAACGGGCTCTCCCACTATGCACACAATACCTTCACCTCCTACTCCCGGCTTGATGGTCTGGGCAGCGATCTTGTCGGGACGATTCTTCGCACTCGCAACGGCATCCTCTGGGTCGGCACCCTTAATGGCCTGAGCCGCTTCGACGGCACCGTCTTCAAGAACTTCACCACGAAAGACGGTCTCGGCAGCGACGCCATCACAACCCTCGCCGAACAGGAGGACGGTACACTCTGGATCGCGTCACACGCCTCCGGTCTCACCCGTCGCCGCAACGGCCTCTTCACCGCACTCGCATCTCCGGGCCTCAACCTCCCTCAGGAGATCTACAGCATCCTCGAAGCCGCCACTCCGCAAGCTCCCTCGTCGCCCAGCCTCTGGCTTGGCTCTTCGAAAGGCATCTTCCGCGTCTCCATCGCTGCTCTTAACGCTCTTGCAGACAAGCACTCCAAAAATCTTCTCGTCGACGCCTTCGGCACCGCCGATGGCATGAAGATCAACGAGTGCAGCAGCGGTGGCCACCCAGCCGCATGGCGCATGACCGACGGCGCTCTCTGGTTCGCCACCCTCAAAGGCGTGGCCTCCATCTTTCCCGCTTCAGCGTACGAAACTCCGGTCGCACCGCTCGCCGCAATTGAGGATGTCCTCGTAGATGAGCGTTCAGCTGCCACCAGTGAGCCGCTCACGGTTCCTCCGGGTCGAGACCGCATCACCATCCATTACGCCGGTCTCAGCTTCCGGGCCCCTCAGAAGCTTCGCTTTCGTTACAAGCTCGAGAACTTCGACCGCGACTGGATCGATGCTGGCACGCGCCGTACCGCCTTCTACACCAACATTCCCGCCGGCACGTACCGCTTCCTCGTCTACGTCTCAAACGGTGACGGCGTCTGGAGCAAACAAGCCAGCGAGTTCCGCTTCACCGTCCGTCCGCACTTTTATCAGACCATCTGGTTCTACTGCTTCGCCCTCCTCCTCACAGCTGTGATCGCTTGGCTCATCTACCGCGCCCGCGTCCGCGCTGTCGAGAAACAATATCAGGCTGTTCTCGCCGAGCGGACCCGCATCGCCCGCGAGATCCACGACACGCTGGCTCAGGGCTATGTAGGCATCTCCGTCCAGCTTGAAGTCGCATCACGGCTTCTCCAGGGTTCGAGAGAGGCCGCCGCCAAACAGCTGGAAAACACAAAAGAGTACGTCCGCAGCAGTCTTGCCGAAGCCCGTAGCTCCATCTGGAACCTCCGCTCACCCGGTGCCGAATCAGAGACCTACCCCGCCCGTCTTGCCGCCGCCGTCAAGCTCCATCAACTGTCCGGCAGTCCCGCCGCATCGCTTCGGTTCGACGTCCGCGGGATCTTTCGTCCTATCGAGCCGCGCGTCGAAGACGAGTTCCTCAAGATCGCACAAGAGGCAATCGCCAACGCCCTCCGTCACGCCGCCGCCCCCACGATCGCAGTCGTCCTCAGCTACGATACAAACTGGCTCAAGCTCACCGTGACCGACGATGGGAAAGGCTTCGACCCTGCCGCAGTACCCTCCGGCCACTACGGCGTGCAGGGAATGCGCGAACGCGCCTCGGCAGTAGACGCCCTGCTCAAGGTTGAAAGCAGGCCAGACACCGGAACCACCGTCGAGCTCACTTACAGGCTCACCGGCAGAAAGGCCGCACAATGACCGACACCCACACCCACACAGAAGCCAACGCACCATCGAAAGCCGACTCGGCCGCCATCCGCATCCTCATCGCAGAGGACCATCAGGTCGTCCGCCAGGGCTTTGTCGCATTGCTCAACATGGTCGACGGCATGAGCATCGTCGCCGAAGCCTCAAACGGCCAGCAGGCCCTCGAACTCTTCCGGCAGCACAAGCCCGATGTCACTCTCATGGACCTCCGCATGCCGGTCCTGGGCGGTGTTGAGACCATCACTGCCATCCGTCGCGACTCTCCCGAGGCCCGCATCATCGTCCTCACCACCTTCGATGGCGATGAAGACATCTTCCGCGCCATCCAGGCCGGTGCTCGCGGCTATCTCCTCAAGGGCATGAGCGTGGACGAGCTCATCGACGCCATCCAGACCGTTCACCACGGTCGCTCTAAGATCCCTGCTGCCGTCGCCGAACGCCTCGCCGAGCGTCTCTCCGGCAACGCTCTCACAGAACGCGAAACCGAAGTCCTGAAGAACATAGTCGGCGGCAAGAGCAACAAGGAGATTGCATCCGCCCTTTTCATCTCCGAAGCCACGGTCAAGACTCACATCAACAATTTGCTCAGTAAACTGGGAGCGACCGACCGCACCCAGGCCGCTCGCATCGCCCTCCAGCGTGGCATCGTCCACCTCGACTGACCGCGTCTCGTCGTTTGTCATTCCCGAAGGGAATTTGCGTCTTTCTTTGCAGGTTCTGGTTGTCATTCCCGAAGGGAATCTGCGTCTTTCCTTGCAGGTTCTGGTTTGTCATCCCCGAAGGGAATCTGCGTCTTCTTTGCAGGTTTGGTTTGTCATTCCCGAAGGGAATCTGCGTCTTTCTTTGCAGGTTCTGGTTTGTCATTCCCAAAGGGAATCTGCGTCTCTCTCACGCTGCCAAAATGAACAGCACCCCAGCCACCTAATCCAGCAGATGTAGCTCTTTACCCGGCTTAAACCGCACTGCCTTGCCCGGCGCAATACTCACCTCGGCCCCGGTCCTTGGATTGCGGCCAATCCCCGTCTTCCGTGGCTTCACGGTAAAGACCCCAAACCCACGAAGTTCGATCCGCTCGCCGGTTATGAGCGTCTGCTTCATGCTGTCGAAGATTGCGTCGACGGCAGACTCCGCCTTCGTCCGTGGAAGTCCAGTCCGCTCAACTACTCGCTGAATGAGATCTTGCTTGATCAAGACGGGGACGCCTTTCCATAACCCTACGCATGAGACAAATCTGATGATCCGGCGGACAATGCGGCCCGGGGCAACAGCACTTCCTTCTTGCCGGGACAATTCATCCGATGGTAGAAATCGCCGGGGCGATTGTCAATGGCATAAGCCTGCCGTAAGCTAAAGGCTTCTGACAATCGATCTTCGCCCGCTCCGCATTCTACGCACAGGATATACGGCGTCGCGTGTCATATGGATTTCACACCACTGCAAGAAAGGGAAACTGCTTCCTATGGCTATCAAAAGCGACCGTTGGATCCGCGAACAGGCGCTTACCCACAATATGATCGAACCCTTCAGTGAGAAGCAGGTCCGAGACGGAGTCATCTCCTATGGGCTCTCCTCCTATGGTTACGATCTCCGCGTCTCCGACGAGTTCAAGATCTTTACCAACGTGAACAGCGCCATCATCGACCCCAAGGCCTTCGACGAGCGTTCCTTCGTCACCGTTCAGGCTCCCAGCGTCATCGTCCCACCGAACTCCTTCGCCCTCGCCCGCTCCATCGAGTACTTCAAGATCCCCCGGGACGTCCTCACCATCTGCGTCGGCAAATCCACCTACGCCCGCTGCGGCATCATCGTCAACGTCACCCCGTTCGAGCCTGAATGGGAAGGCTTCGTCACGCTCGAGATATCCAACACGACACCCCTTCCCGCAAGAATCTATGCCAACGAGGGCCTTTGTCAGATATTGTTCTTCCAGTCCGACGAAACCTGCGAGGTCAGCTACGCCGACCGCAAGGGAAAATATCAAAATCAGAAAGGGATTGTTTTACCCAAGTTGTAGTATTGTGCTCCGTAGCAGAGACAACATAACCCGATTTTTCTTCCGCCTCAAACACATTGAGCAAAGGTCGTGAAGGAATGAAGCACCCATTGAACAGCGCGCGTGAGCGCGTACGCCTCGTTGCCTCCAACCCGATGCGGATCGCCGGACTTCAAGGTGTATATGGCGATCCTTGTGGGATAGAACTTATCCCTGTATCACTTTCAGAAGCACTCTGCCTTCCGCTCGAACTGGATCGTAATCAGCTGCCATTGATCCTTATCGATGCCGGTTCCACCAGTCCGCTCTTCGAAGTTCTCTCCCGATTTCGCGAAAGCTGTCCCCGGGCACAGATCGTTGTGATCGGCACCGACGCGGACGACACCTACATCGAATGCGTAATCTCAGCGGGTGCGAAAGGGTTCATCCCAGCCACCGCACCTCCTGAGGAGTTCAGACAGGCCCTCGATAACGTCAGCGATGGCTCCATCTGGGCGCCCCGCAAGGTGCTCTCACGGCTCGTCGGCAAGCGCGTCAGCGACTACAACACAGGAGCTACAGACGGCACCGCCGGCGTCCCGCTGACGCCGCGCGAAAATGAGGTCCTCAAGCTCCTCCTCAGCGGTCAGGCCAATCGGGAGATCGGGGCCCATCTTGGCATAGATTCCACCACGGTCAAGAGTCACCTTGGGCGCATCATGCGCAAAGCGGGGGTAATGAATCGAATCGAACTAACGCGCTTCGCACTCCATCACCGGGCAAACGAGCCGAAAGACCGCTCCGATCCATCCCACTGACCGGTGGTCGCTTCGGGCTCCGCCTGTTCCGGGACGTCTTTCCGCCCACTCCTGATTGCCCTTCGAGTCTGAAGATCGCGCCTTCATCGTGATCTTCAGACCCGGATGGTCTGCTTCTCCACTCCCATCCTTCACCCATCTCTTCGGCGTCTCCCCAAATCCTGCAACAGCATTGCGGCCTTTTCCTCTCTTAGCTCGTCCTATACTTGTCCCCAAATACCATTTTGCCCAAGAGAGGATTCACCGTCTGATGTCGTTTTCCGTTCGCCACACCGTCCTCCCTCTCGCTCTTCTGGCAGGCTTCGCCAGCGTCGGCGCAGCTACAGCCTACTCGCAGGCGCCCATTCAGATCACAGCCGACCTCTCCGAGGCCGCCCGCAAGCTCTACCACGCCGAGATCGACATCCCCGTCAAACCCGGCCCTGTTACCCTCATCACGCCGCAATGGATCCCCGGCACCCATCGCCCCACGCCCATCGTCGACTCCATCACCGGCGTCGTCTTCACCGCGAACGGCGAAACCTTGCAATGGCGTCGCGACAACGTCGACATGTTTGAGTACCACCTGACCATCCCTAAAGGCGTCACCCTCCTCCACGCCCATCTCGACCTCATCAACCCGGGGCGTCAGACCACCAAGTTGGCCGCCTTTGAGTGGGAAGGTCTGCTGCTCTATCCCGCTCACATTCCTGTAGCGAAGATCGCCATCCAGCCCTCTGTCACCGTCCCCAAGGGATGGGGAATCGGCACCGCCCTGGAACCCGAAGGCGGCATCACCAGCACCGGCACCACCGATACGCACAAGTTCGCCGTCACTACGGTCGAGCAGCTGGAAGACTCGCCCGTGGATACCGGTCTCTACTTTCACGAGTTCCCGCTCGCCCCGGAGATCAAGCCCGCCCACTTCATTGATGTCGTCTCCGACGAACCCGGCGACTGCGACCTTCGTCCCGCCACCCTCGCCGAGATCGCCAACCTCGTCCGCGAAGCCGACGCCCTCTACAAGTCGCACCACTACAACCACTACAACCTCCTCCTCACCCTTACCGATGCCACCGGCGGCCAGGGCCTCGAACACGGCCAGTCTTCCGACAACGGCGTCGGCGAAAAGGACTTCTCCGACGACGCCCACCAACTCGGCGTCGCCGACCTCCTCTGCGCACGAGTTCACCCACTCCTGGAACGGCAAATACCGCCGCCCAGCACGTCTCTATCAGCCCGACTTCGCCACCCCGCAGCAGGGCGATCTCCTCTGGGTCTACGAAGGCATGACGCAGTATCTCGGCAACGTGCTCGCCGCCCGCTCCAGCCTCAAGAATCAGCAGCAGTACCGCGAGATGCTAGCCCTCTCCGCCGCCCAGCTTGACTACAAATCCGGTCGCGAGTGGCGCTCCACCGAAGACACAGCAATCGCCTCCAGCATCCTCCGTGGTGGCACACCCTCCTGGTCAAACTGGAAACGCGGGCAGGACTACTACCAGGAAGGCGAACTCCTCTGGCTCGACGCCGACACCCTAATACGCAAGCTCACCGACAACAAGAAGTCGCTTAACGACTTCGAAGCTATCTTCCTCGGCAAGGGCGGCAACACCGGCCCGCTCATCGTTCCGTACGAGCGCCCGGAACTCATCGCCGACCTCAACGAAGTTGTCTCCTACGACTGGGCCAAGTTCCTCCACGAGCGCATCGACAACATCAATCCCCACGCCGACCTCGCCGGCATCGAGCAGGGCGGCTACAAGCTCGTCTACGAAGACAAGCCCTCCGACGCGCAGAAGACCTTGATGGCAGCCGGTGGACGTCGCAGCGGCGGCATCAACGCATGGTATTCGATCGGCCTCTCGGCGACAGCCGATGGAACTATATCGGACGTCCGCTTCCACGGCCCCGCCGACCAGGCCAGGCTCTCACCCGGCCTCAAGATCTATGCCGTCAACGGCAAGGTCTTCTCAGCCGACTCGCTTAAGGCCGCCCTCAAAGCCGCCAAGGGCACCGCCGAACCCATCCACCTCATCCTCGAACAGGACGGCTTCGTCACCATGGCCGACATCAACTACCACGAAGGCGAACGCTACCCCACCCTCGTTCGCGTAGATGGTACCCCCGCCTACATGGATGACATCACCAAGCCCCTCACCACCGCCCCGAAGCCTTAGAACGAAACTGGAAGTACCCACATCTCGACCCTGAGATGTGGGTACTTCCATCCGCGACGAACCTGTTCCCATTCATCGCCCACTCATCGCGATGAGCGGGCATCGCGCCCAGCGATATCCCGCCAACCCTCTTCAGCTACGACCCCACACCCGCTCCATCACCAACTCAAACCCCGCCACGCATCCCGTCCCCTGCACCGAAGTCGGGTTCTCCAACACCTCAGCCTCTTGCCCCGGCCGAAAGATCGTTACCCGCCGCTCCTTTGGCTCGATCAGCCATGCCAGCTCAACTCCCTGCGGGATCCACTCCTCGGCCACTTTCTTCTTCACGTCACTAATCCGGTCACTCGGAGAAGTCAGCTCGATTACAAACTCAGGGCAAATCCGGGCAAATCCTTTCCGCTCTGCCTTACTTAGCGCGTTCCACTTCGCGTGGCTGACCCAGGCCGCGTCAGGAGAACGGACAGCACCATTGGGCAGCTTGAATCCTGTGCTCGAGTCCGAAACCTGGCCCCGCCCATCCTCTTCCGCCCAATTGCCAAGCGCCAGACTTATTCGGAGGTTGATAAAGCCAGAGTCAGTGACCGTGGGCGTCATGATGAGTATCTCCCCATTTGCTTCCATCTCCATGCGAAAGGGATTGTTCTCTCCACTGAATATCGCTAACTCCTCATCACTCATCGGTGACTTAGGTCTCAAACGAATCGGCAGCATTAGCGAGGAAAGATCAAGATTCATGCTCAAAGTTTACTCCGCAGAACTATCTCCTCATCGCCGAAACAGAATACAGATTTAGCCCTATTCCCGCGTCAGCCGGCGAATCATCTCTGCCATCTTCGGCCACTGCTTGATCAACTCCGCACGGTTCCCCTCGGCATAATCCACAAACGCGAACCCCGGGCTCACCGTGCATCCCATTAGCGCCCAACTCCCACCCACTACCAGCCTCGACCCCTGCCAGACCCCGCGCTCCACCACCACCTGAGGCCTCTCCCCCGCCGCCAGATCGTTCCCAATCACCACCGTCTTACTCGATCCATCCGCAAACAACTGGAGCATCTCCACCGCTCCTCCCGCATAAAAATGAAAGATCTCGTCCGACTGCAGCGAGTGCATCTCGCTGAACGTCTCGGGCTCCAGCAGGTAGTAGATCGCCGTCGAGGTCCTCCTCGCCTCGCCATACCGTCCATCCGCAAACACTGCCGCCGGAACCATCTCTGCCGCCTCGTACGTCCGCACATACCACCCACCCTCACGCGGATGCGGTACCAGCCCCAGCAACTTCTTTACCTCATACGCCGTCATCCTCTGTCTCCCTCTGTCCTCTTACCCTGCTTCGTTTATCATTCCCGCAGGGAATCTGCGTTTGCCTTGTCTCCACAATATTTTCGCGGAGCGCCTGCACCACAACCCGATCCGACCAATGCGGTCGCAGTTATGTGCTCTTCCCGTTGTGCTCTACGACCACTCTAGTCGCGATTTACGCGAGTTTCCGTCTCATGTACCTTCAGGCATGAAGACAACCGCAAGCCACTTTGCGGAGTCGTATGCAATGACGCAGGAACAACACAAGGAGGTTTGGGATGCAGGCAATTCATGACGGTCAGTGCGGTGTATGTGGTCACTTCGGCGAACATCACAAGACGGATGTTCTCGTAACCATTCTCTCAAGCAAGAAGGCTGACGAGTCAGTCCTTGACGAGTGCGGTCATCCCAAACACGCCGCCCTTCACCTCAAGGTCACACCCATCAGCGGATGCGATGGCTTTGTTCCCGCAGCAGCGGCGTAAACAACCTCAGGCTCTAGACACTCAAGGCGATGCCCATCGGGTCTCGCCTTTTGTTGTGCCCTGAAACCATTCCCCGCTTCCGGTTACGATACCTCTATGCCGCATTTAGAAAATCAAGCGCCCGTTGAAGACACCTCTGATCTTGCCATCGTGATCATGGCCGCTGGCAAAGGCACGCGCCTCAAGAGCAAACGCCCCAAAGTTCTCCACGAGATTGGCGGTCGCGCCCTCCTGCTCCACGTCATTACCGCCGCCAAGTCTCTCGTCGCCCACGACCGCATCTACTGCATCGTCGGCCATGAATCCGAGAAAGTTCGCCACGCCGTCGCTCACACCGGCGTCCACTTCATTGAGCAAACGGAGCAGCGCGGCACCGGTCACGCCCTGCAAACCGTCAAGTCTCACTTCGCCCTGACCGACGGTCCCATGCCCGAAAACTTACTCGTTCTCTCCGGCGACGTTCCCCTTATTCGCCCGGAGACCCTTCGCGCCCTTGCCGCCTTCCACGCCTCCGAACATGCCGCGATGACCATCCTCACCGCCGTCCCGCCCGACCCTACAGGCTACGGCCGAGTCATCCGGAAGACCCCCGACTCACCCGAAATCCCCGTCTCTGAAGTGCAAGCCATAGTCGAGCAGAAATCCCTCACCCCCGATCAACGAGCAGCGCCAGAGATCAACTCCGGCATCTACTGCTTCGCAACTGCCGCCCTCTTCTCTAAACTCGATCTCCTCTCCACCAACAACGCCCATGGGGAGTATTACCTCACCGACGTCGCCGCCCTCCTCGTAGCTGACCATCAAAAAGTCGTCGCCACCAAGGCCTCTGACATCGACGAAGTTCTCGGCGCAAATACCATTGCGGAGATGATGCATCTCGACTCTGCCATGCGCCTCGCCACCGCCCGCCGCTTGATGTCCGAAGGTGTCACAATCTTCCGCCCAGACACCTGCGTCATCGACGCCGAAGTTCACGTCGCCCCCGACACCGTCATCGAGCCGTTCGTCCAGCTCCTCGGTCCCACGCGCGTTGGCACAGGCTGCCGCATCCGTTCCTACTCCGTCATCCAGTCCTCGACATTGGGAGAAGATGTGCTTGTGCGTAACGGCTGCATCCTCGACGGCGCCACCATCGGCGATGGCGCTATTCTCGGCCCCTACGCCCATCTCCGACCCGAAAGCAACATTGGCCCCGCCGCCCACGTCGGCAACTTCTGCGAGACAAAGAAGATCACGCTGGGCGCAGGCTCAAAGGCCAATCACCTGACGTACCTCGGAGACGCGATCATTGGTACAGGAGTCAACATCGGCGCCGGAGTCATCACCTGCAACTACGATGGCATTCATAAAAATCTCACCACCATCGGCGATCGCAGCTTCATCGGCTCCGACTCCACCCTCGTCGCTCCCGTCATAATCGGCGAAGGCGCGTACGTTGCCGCCGGAAGCTCCATCACCGACGACGTCCCGCCCGACGCCCTCGCCTTCGGCCGCGCCCGGCAGGTCACTAAATCCGGCTGGGCCGCCGCCCGGCGCGAAGCCTCCCGCGGCGGCAAGTGACGTGCTCGTCCCTGCTCATAGCGCCACCCAAATCTTGGGTGCCGCATCCGGCGCGCTCTGGTACCATCTGATGGGTGGGATGGAACACGCTCACGAGGTACGAACATGCCCAAACTAACTGACGCCGAGCTCGGCATCGCCCGCCGCGACCTCCCCATGTGGCAGCTCGAAGACGGCAAGCTCGTCCGCGACTACACCTTTCCCGACTTCGCCGCCGCCATGATCTTCGTCAACAAGGTCGCTGCCCTCGCCGAATCCGCCAACCACCACCCGGACATCGACATCCGATACAATCAGGTCCGCCTCGCCCTCATCTCCCATGACTCCGGCGGCATCACCAAACGCGACATCAAGCTGGCTACCCGCATTGACATCGATCTGCCCCAGCTAGAGCCAACAAAACAGTAAAGCTTTTGTCATTCCCGAAGGGAATCTGCGTTCGCACTTGCCGTGTCCTGTTCTGGCCACGGCAATCGTCTAATCACCCGTGTAAAACTGCGCAATATTCCTGAACTTCTGGTATCGCTGCTCCAGCCGCTCCGCCTCGCTCAGCTTTCTTAACTCCGCAAAGTGAAAACCCAGCCGCTCATCGACCAGTGCATAAGCCTTAGTCGAATCCATCTGCGTACCGCCCTTCGGCTCGGTCAGCACGTCATCAACGCAGCCAAGCCGCAGGACATCGCTCGCCGTATACCGCAAAGCCGCCGCTGCCTGCTGCTTCTTGCCGGGGTCTTTCCACATGATCGCCGCGCAACCTTCCGGCGAGATCACAGAGTAGATCGAGTTCTCAAGCATCAACACCCGATCCGCCACAGCCAGTGCCAGCGCCCCACCCGATCCACCTTCACCCGTGATGGTGGCGATTGTCGGCACCTTCAGCCGTGACATCTCTAGCAGATTCCGGGCAATCGCCTCACCCTGCCCGCGCTCCTCCGCGCCCAGCCCCGGAAACGCACCCGCCAGATCCAGAAAAGTAAAAACAGGCCGCCCAAACTTCTCCGCAACCTTCATCGCCCGCAACGCCTTACGATATCCCTCCGGCTCCGGACTGCCGAACCTGCGCTCGACGCGTTCCTTCAGCGTTCGTCCCTTCAGGTTCCCGATCACCATCACGGGCTCGCCATGAAAAAACGCCATCCCACACGCCATGGCATGGTCATCGCCAAAGGCCCGGTCGCCATGAATCTCGCTGAAGTCCGTGAACAGCGCTGTGATGAAATCCATGGGGTAAGGGCGGTCCTGGTGCCGTGCAAGCTCCGTCTTGATCCATGCCTCAGGAGCCGCCGGCGGCGCTTTCGGCTTCGTTCGTGTCACTTGTTGTTCAGCCATATCTACCTGTCCATCTTACTTGAGCCTCAAGATTCGGGTGACCCTGTCTCGATCCTTGGGTATGGGCCCCCATTCGACGCGCGAATCGTCTTCCCACAACATGCCGCGACATCCCGGGTGCTCCATCCACCACGCCTTTGTTTCACGCAATGGATGGGTGTATACCGTTCGCCGGACTGTCTTTCAATCAATCACCCTCACCCCGCCCCGACCCACCAACTCCTCAATCTGGTCGATAAACAACCTGTCCGCCGCCACCATCACGTTCTGCGGCTCGAGCACAGCACAAAACTCTCCCGGCTCTTCCAGATCAAGCAGCAGCTTTCCCGTCCCCGGAGCACTCAGAAACACCGCCTGCATCTTCATCAGCAGCGCCGAGTCCGGATGGTGCAGCGGCACCTTGATCCGTAGCGACTCCGGCAGCTTCAGCTTCACATCCTCGAGCGCCTGGATCTTCGAAATCGCAAGCTTCGGCGCCGAATCCTCCTCGCCCCGCAGCGACCCTGTAATCACCACCGGCACGTCGATCTTCAACTTCTCAGCCAGCTTCTCGTAACTCTGCGGAAACGCAATCAGCTCGATCTTCCCCACCGTGTCTTCGAGACAAGCCTGCGCATACATCTCCCCCGACCGCTTCGACTTCGCAACCTTTAGCCCTGTAATCACGCCCGCAATCGAGATCTCATTCTGCGGTTCCTGGTTCCCGCCGCGCCGAAACACCTGCGGCTCCGGCTTCATCTCGCAAGCCTGTGCCGTCGTACAGACCTTCATGTTGCGCAGCTTCTCGCGATACTTGTCCATCGGGTGTCCAGACACAAAGAAGCCCAGCACGTCCTTTTCATTCTGCAGCCGCGTATGCTCGTCCCACTCCGGCACATTCGGCAGAGCATGTTCCTTACCTGCATTCCCAACCGGCCCATCATCATCGAAGATCCCGAACAATCCACTTTGTCCCGCAGCATTATCCCGCTGCGCCTTCTGCGCGCCTTCCATCGCCTTATCCAGCGCGGACATCACCGCCGCCCGCGGCCCAAACGCATCCATCGCGCCCGCCTTGATCAGCGACTCCAGCACCCGCTTATTGAGCAGCCGCAAGTCAACCTTCTCGCAGAACTCCCACAGGCTCGCAAAGCCTTTCTTCCCCTCCGCCTCCAGCAACGTCCGAGCCGCAATGATCGACTCAATCGCGTTATGCCCCACATTCTTAATCGCCGCCAGCCCAAACCCGATCGCCTTCACGCCCTTTGTATCCAGAGGCGTAAAGTTCGCAAACGACACCTGCACATCCGGCGGAACCACCGGAATGTTCATCTCCTTGCACTCGGAAATGTACTTGACGACATTCTCCGGCTTCGAAGTCTCGCTCGTCAGCAGCGCCGCCATAAACTCGACCGGATAGTGCGTCTTCAGCCAGGCTGTGTGATACGCCAGCAGCGCATACGCCGCCGAGTGCGACTTGTTAAATCCATACCCCGCAAACTGGGCCATCAGGTCGAAGATCTTCCCCGCAACATCCTTCGGGTGCTTGTTCTTTGCCGCTCCCGACATAAATCGCTCGCGCTGCTTGCCCATCTCCGCAGCGTCCTTCTTACCCATCGCTCGCCGCAGCAGGTCTGCATCGCCCAGCGAGTAACCAGCCAGCGCATTCGAGATCTGCATCACCTGTTCCTGGTACACGATCACGCCCAGCGTCTCCCTGAGAATGACCTCCAGTTCGGGCAGCTCATACGCCACCGCACGCCGCCCCCACTTGCGCTCGATGAAGTCGTCGATCATGCCACCCTGGATCGGCCCCGGCCGATAAAGCGCATTCAAAGCCGTCAGGTCTTCAACCGAGTTCGGCTTATAGCGCCGCAGCACATCCCGCATGCCGCCACTCTCAAACTGAAACACTCCCGAAGTCAGTGCTCGATGATAGACCTGCTCGTACGTCGTCACATCGTCCAGCGGGATCGTCGCCATATCGACATCCTCGCCCGTCGTCCGCTTAATCAGCTTCAAGCAATCATCGATAACAGTCAGCGTTGTAAGGCCCAGGAAATCCATCTTCAACAGGCCCATCTTCTCGATGGCGCCCATGTCATACGACGTAACAATGTCCTCGTTCTTCGCCCGGGTCACCGGCACAAGTTCCGTCAGAGGCTTCGGCGCAATCACCACCCCGGCCGCATGAACACCGGCCCCGCGAATCAGCCCCTCCAGCCGCAGCGCCGCATCGATGACCTCCTTTACCTTCTGGTCACTCTCATACGCCTGCGACAGCGGCCCATGGTCCTTCAACGCCTCGCCGATCGTGATCCCGATCGTCGCCGGGATCATCTTCGCGATCCGGTCCACCTCGCCATACGGCATGTCGAGCGCCCGGCCAACGTCCTTGATCGCCGCCTTCGCCGCCATGGTATTGAAGGTGATGATCTGCGCGACCTGGTCCCTTCCGTACTTACGCGTGACGTAATCGATGACCTCGCCGCGACGGTTCATGCAGAAGTCGATATCGATATCGGGCATCGAGATTCGCTCCGGATTCAGAAACCGCTCAAAGAGCAGTTCATTCTGCAGCGGATCAACGTCCGTAATCTCCATGCAGTAAGCGACAAGCGATCCCGCCGCCGATCCACGCCCCGGCCCCACCGGAATGTTCTGCTCCCGCGCATACTTGATGAAGTCCCACACAATCATGAAGTACCCGGGGAACTTCATGTCCTTGATGATCCCGATCTCTCGATCGAGCCGCGCGTGATAGTCGTCCAACGTCTTCCGCAGCAAACCGCGAGACCGCAGATGTGCGACCGCTGTCTCCAGCCGCTTCTGCAAGCCTTCGCGGCACACCCGTTCAAAATAACTGAACAGCGTCTCACCCTCCGGCACCGGAAACTCCGGAAACGGATTGTCCACCTTCTGCAACTTCAGGTCGCACCGGTCCACAAACTGCATCGTCCGCCTACAAACCTCAGGATGCTCCGCAAATGTCCGGGTCATCTCCTCCGCAGACTTGATAAAGAACTCCTGCGTATCGAACTTGAACCGGTTCGGGTCGTTCATCGAGCCAGCCGTCTGCACGCACAGCAGAATCTCGTGAGCCCGCGAGTCATCCGCCTCCACATAGTGCGAATCATTCGTAGCGATCACCGGAATGTCCAGCTCGCGCTCCATCTTAAAGATCGCGTCGCAGACCTCCTTATCCGGCTTCAGCCCATGGTCCTGCACCTCCAGGAAAAAGTTCCCTTTGCCGAACATCTCCTGAAAGTTCCCGGCAGACCGCTTCGCCTCGTCGTACTTCCCAGCCATCAGGTGCTGGTTCACCTCACCTGCCAGGCATCCCGAAAACCCGATCAGCCCCTCGGTATGCTTCGCCAGAAAGTCCTTCGACACGCGTGGCTTCCGATAGAACCCATTCAGCGAAGCCTCACTCGTCAGCCTCACCAGATTGCGATACCCAGCCTCGTTCTCCGCGATCACCAGGAAGTGATTGTACCCATCCGCCATCGTCCGATGGTCTTCCGTCTTCGACAAATAAAGCTCGCACCCAAGAATTGGTTTCAAGCCTTTCTTCTGCATCGCATTTGAGAAATGGACTGCCCCATAGATGTTCCCGTGGTCGGTCATTGCCGCCGCCGTTTGACCAATCTTGCTCAGGTGTGCCGCCAGCTTATCGACGTCGCAGGCACCGTCAAGAAGCGAATAGTCCGTATGAAGATGAAGATGGGTAAACTCAGCCGCCATCCTTCCATTCTAGGCTCTGGACGCATGAGGAAAAGACGGCCCTTATTGCTCCCCGGCAATCACGTTCACCAGCCTTCGCCGCGTGCTCAATACGGACGCGCTTACGCCACCTCACCGGCATCCAGACCCATCTCGGGATACCTTCTGTCATGCAAGGCACCTCGCCTCGCACTACAATTGATACCGAACTGGAACCACCAAGGAGCTCATCGACTTATGGCAGTTAAGGTTGGCATCAACGGCTTCGGCCGAATCGGACGCAACGTCTTCCGCACCGCACTTGGAAACCCCGACATCGAATTCGTTGCCGTCAACGACCTCACCACCCCCGCAACTCTGGCACACCTGCTGAAGTACGACTCCATCCTCGGCAACCTCAAAAACGAGATCTCGGTCGAAGGCGACAGCATCGTCGTCGACGGCAAGAAGATCAAGGTCTTCGCCGAGCGCGACCCCGGCAAGCTCGACTGGGCCTCCGTCGGCGCAGAGATCGTCGTCGAATCGACCGGCTTCTTCACCGACGCGGAGAAGGCCAAAGCGCATCTGGGTACCACCGTCAAGAAGGTCATCATCTCCGCCCCGGCGACCAACGAAGACATCACCCTCGTCCTCGGAGTCAACTCCGACAAGTACGACGCCTCAAAGCACAACATCATCTCGAACGCGAGCTGCACCACCAACTGCCTCGCGCCCGTCGTCAAGGTCCTCCACGACACCTTCGGCATCGCCTCCGGCATCATGACCACGATCCACAGCTACACTAACGACCAGGTCATCCTCGACACCCCGCACAAGGACCTCCGCCGCGCCCGCGCCGCCGCCCTCTCCATGATCCCGAGCAGCACCGGCGCCGCCAAAGCCCTTAAGCTCGTCGTCCCCGAGATGGCGGGCAAGCTGGACGGCTTCGCCATCCGCGTCCCCACCCCGAACGTCTCGGTCGTCGACCTCACCTTCGTCTCCGAAAAGCCCATCACCAGTCGAAACCATCAACGCCGCCATCAAGGCCGCCGCCGATGGCCCAATGAAGGGCATCCTGGGTTACACCGACGAAGAGCTCGTCTCCACCGACTTCCGCGGCAACCCCTTGAGCAGCATCTTCGACTCGCTCCTGACTAAGGTCGTCGGCACCAACATGGGCAAGGTCATCAGCTGGTACGACAACGAGTGGGGCTACTCCAGCCGGGTGAAGGACCTCATACTCTTCCTCGTCGAAAAAGGCCTGTAACTTGCAGCACATTGACATAAGCGTCGGCTCCGCCTCGATTTCACTCACCGAGGCGGAGCTGATTCTTCTTAATAATTCCCTGAACGAAGTCTTGAACGGCATCCACCTCCCGGAATTCCAGACAAGACTCGGGGTCTCGCACGAAGCCGCTCATGAACTTCTAACTCAGATCGGATCACTTCTCCATAAAATGAAGCGATAGGGATGATATGGAAAAGACTCTCCGCAAAATCGCAAGCTTTGAAGAAGCCAAGATCGAGGAATACCGCTACTGGCAAAGCGTTTCACCCGAGGAGCGCTTCGCTGCAGGACACGAATTGAGCGTCGAGGCATATCGCGAACATGGCTATTCCACCGATGGACGAGAACTTAAAACAGTTGCTCGCCGCCTTCAATACGCACAGCGTTAGATATGTCGTAGTTGGCGGCTATGCCGTCTTTGTTCATGCTCAGCCCCGAGCGACAAAAGACCTGGACATATTCATCGAATCATCTCGTACGAACGGACTGGCTATCTACAAGGCACTCGCCGACTTTGGCGCGCCTCTCGACCAATTCACCGTCGAAGACTTGCCGACGGAAAGACCATAGCCCGCTGCGGCAATCCACCCCTATGCGTTGACGTCATACAACGCATCGATGGCATCGACTTTGCCACCGTCTATCGGAATAGCCTTTCGATCATGATCGATGGCGATTTGCCCGCGCGTTACATCTCGGCAGACGATCTCATAATAAATAAACTCGCGTCCGGAAGGCTTCAAGATCTTGCCGACGTCGAAGCTGTGCGGCAGGCGAAGGCCGCTAAGAAAAATTCTAAGAGTAGTTCTTAGCGGCCGCTTGAGCCAAACCTACTGCCCGCAGTTCAACGACTCAATCCCCAGAAACTCCGCCGACTGCCCCAGCTCTTCCTCAATTCTCAGCAGCTGGTTGTACTTCGCAATCCGGTCCGTCCGGCTCGCCGATCCAGTCTTGATCTGCCCAGCACCCGTACCCACCGCGAGGTCCGCAATAAACGTATCCTCCGTCTCCCCCGAGCGATGCGAGATGATGCTCGTATACCCGAACCGCCGCCCCAGTTCAATCGCTTCCAGCGTCTCCGAAACAGTCCCAATCTGGTTCACCTTGATCAGAATCGAATTGGCGATCTTCTCCTCAATCCCGCGCTGCAGCCGCCGCGTATTCGTCACAAACAGATCGTCACCAACCAACTGAACCCGATCCCCGATCTTGTCCGTCAGCAGCTTCCACCCGTCCCAGTCATCCTCCGCCAACCCATCCTCGATACTCACAATCGGATACTGCTCTGCCCACGATGCCCAGAACTCAGCCATCTCTTCCGAAGTCTTCTCGCTCTTGTCTGACTTCTTAAAGACGTACTTCCCCGTCTCCTTGTTGTAGAACTCGCTCGCCGCCGGATCGAGTGCCAGCGAAATATCCTCGCCAGGCGTGTACCCCGCCAGCTGAATCGCCTCCAGGATTAGCTCAATCGCCTCCGCATTCGACTTCAGCGACGGCGCAAACCCGCCCTCATCCCCCACAGAAGTGCTGTACCCACGCTTCTTCAGAACGCCTTTCAGCGTATGAAACACCTCGGTCCCCCACCGCAGCGCGTCCGAAAAGCTCTCTGCCCCTACCGGCATCACCATGAACTCCTGAAAGTCCACGTTCGAGTCCGCGTGCGATCCGCCATTCAAAATATTCATCATCGGCGTAGGCAGCAAACAAGCATTCACGCCACCCAGATACCGATACAGCGGCAGCTTCAGCGCCGTCGCCGAGGCCCGCGCGCAGGCCATCGAGACCGCCAGAATCGCATTCGCTCCCAGCCGCGACTTGTTCTCCGTCCCATCAATCGCGATCATCGTCGCATCCAGCAGCCGCTGGTTGCTCGCATCCATCCCCGCCAGCTCCGGCCCAAGGATCGACTCCACATTCTCGACCGCATTCAGCACGCCCTTGCCGAGATAGTGCTCCATGTCGCCGTCGCGCAGCTCCACCGCCTCGTGCTCGCCCGTCGAAGCACCGCTCGGCACTGCCGCGCGTCCCATCGCGCCACCTTCCAGCGTCACGTCGGCTTCAACCGTCGGGTTCCCTCGTGAATCCAGAATCTCGCGCGCATGAATGGATACAATCTCGGTCATAAAGCTCCTATCGTTCTTGTCGTTTATCGTTTCTGAAAAAGATCCGCCCGCCACTACCCGGTGTGCGAGACGCTCGTTGAGCTTCGGCCTGCGATCGACTGCGACAGCGCGGCCGCCCGCGCCGCCGATCGTCTCGACAAGCTCCACTTTTTTGCCTGTAGTCAAACTTCCCCCGCACCCGAATTCTAGCAAGCCTCCGCCAATGCCGCATGAAGCTCCGATACGCCCTCGCAGCGGCCTCAGGTGCTAGTAGCGCCTTCGGTTCCCGCAGCCGATTTCTATTGTTCTGCTCCCCCGAGCCTTTTACCCTCAAAGGGAGTCGAACTACAAGCTCAATCGCACTTAGAGGGTCACCCGTATGAAGCTCCTCCTGACCACCGCAGCCTTCGCGCTCGCCGCCGTCCCAGCCATCGCCAATGCCCAGGAGACAGGTGTCTCGACTCCTCCTCCGGCAGTCATCACGGCAAACTCGGACGAAGCTCCAATTGTTCGCGTAAAGCCCTCGCCAGCGGTCCCCTATACGCCGAACTCTCAGTCTTATGTTCCAGGATCGCCTTTGGCGCCGACGCCCCAAACGTCGAATCAGCCGTCGAGCGAAACGTCGAATCAATCGTCAAGCCAAGCCTATGGCGCCTATGTTCCATACGCCTCGGCAGGCTCTTCGACCGACCGGCAGACTCCCATCGATCCCGACGCTGAAATCGTCACCTCCATGCCGCGGCGCGACACCGCAGACGATGATGCCGGGATCGTCACCTACGTTCCCACTCGGCCAAACGAAGTCGCCCAGGGCACCCTCATCACCACGCGCATCCGCGAGACCATCTCCACCGAGACGACTCCTGTCGGCACCCGCTTCACCGCCGAGGTCACCGCACCAATGGAGCAGGACGGCCGCGTCATCATTCCCACCGGATCAACCATCCAGGGCCACGTCTCCGTCATTCGCGGCGGCCATCGCGTCAACGGAGCCGCCGCCATCCATCTTCTACCCGAGTCGGTCACCCTCCCCGACGGCACCCACTACATCCTTCACGCGCAGGTCGTCGACACCAGCCAGCACAACGTAACCCGCATCGACAGCGAGGGCACAATCCTTCGCCGCGATCACATCAAGGGAACGCTCGCGGCAATGTCTGTCACGACGGGCGGCGCAGCAGCGGCAGGCGCAGTCTTCGGCGGCGTCCCCGGAGCCCTCATCGGCGCAGGCATCGGAGCAGGCGTCAGCACCGTCTGGTGGCTCAAGCAGGATCGCCAGGAGGTCGTCCCTGCCGACACCGCCATCATCTTCAGTCTCAGCGCTCCCATGTCGATCCCCCCCCTCACCATGGGCACCAACTAACACGTCTCATTGCAAACAAAAGTGCGTGCACGAAGGAATGCGGCACGTAAGACCTCCCGCACGCAAGAATCCGCCTCATAAAATCCGGCTCACGAGCAGCCAATACACGAAGAAGCCGACATGCGAAGAGACCCGACACATGTCGGGTCTCTTCCTTCTTGCATTCCCGCAAAACGTGTCATCCTGAGCGAAGCCTCTCGCAGTTTCATCGCGAGAGGCGAGGTCGAAGGACCTGCGTTTCTCCTAAGCGACAGCACTCGCCCAGGCAAGACAAAGCCTCAAAAGCCGCCTCGGATGTGCCCATTCATCCCACTCTCGTCCCACGCAATCAGTGGGAGGTGGAAACTTGAAGCAGGTACATCGCGCCGTACCCATGACCGTTCATCCTTGTCGATCTCGCGCAGCGGAGGATCTGCTTTCTCCAACAGCTACGCGAATCCGCAAAACACTCTAGTCCCGCACCTGCGCCAACAATCTCTTCCAGTTTTTCTTATTCCTGGCGTAGCTCTTCTTCAAATCCTCAAGTATCCGTTCGAAATCCCCATGCCCCTGCAGCTTCCGCCACGCAGGATTCTTCGAGAACCAGGGATAATTTTCATTCCCCAGATAAATCGCCCGCCTTAGCCAGTGCAGCGCCTCCGACTCATCCCCTTCCAGCGCAAAGTAAGTAGCCAGCCGGTAAGACATCTCACTGTCCGCCTCCGCCGCCGACAACGTCTCTTCCAGAATGAAGGAAGCCGCCTTCTTCCGGTCGCCCAGTTGCACGTAGCAGAGCGCGATCGTCGGGAACACAATCCGCAGTGAAGCCTCATCGCTGATCACGTTCTCCAGCGTCTCAACCGCCTTACTCAAATCCCCCAGCCGCATCTGCTGATACCCAAGCGAGATCCGCAACAGCGGCTGCCGTGGCTCTAAGGTGAGTCCTTTCTCAATCTCCTCACCCGCAAGCTCCAACTGGTTTTGGTACTGGTACACCCGCGCCCGATGGTTATAGATCATCGCCGCGTTTGAAGGGTTCATCCTCAGCGAGATATTGAACTGCTCCAGCGCTTCCTCATACATCCCGTCGATACGCAGAGTCTGCCCGGCCACAAGATGCACGTTCCAGTCGTTCCCAGCCGTCTGCAGCAGGTTCTCAATTCCGTGCCTTGCGGACTCCTTCTCACCCCGCGACAGCAGCATATACACGCGATAAAGATTCGCCTCCACCGACCCCGGGTCGAGCGCCAGCGCTTTATCGAACGCCCGCCGCGCCTCCAGCACATGCATCTGCCCACCAAGCCCGTGCCGTGCATACTGCAGGTGCGTAATCCCGAGCCCAGACCAGCCCGGCGCGTAATCTTCATCCTGCTTCACCACCGACTGAAACAGGTCCCGCGCCCGGTCAAGATCGTCCCTGCTTCCCGTCCGCGAGATGAATGAAGACAGCACAGCCCGCGCCTGCAAATAATCCTCCGAAAGCACCTGCGTCAGCGAAGCGTCACGTGCATTGTCCGTCGAGCTCTTCAGGTCCCCAAACCCATGCAGTGTGCTGAACACCTCATTGGTGATCTCCGATTGCACCGAGATCAGATCAAACGATTCCACATTGATCGACCCGCCCGTCCGCACGCTCTGCCCCGGCACATCCAGCAACTGCCAGTTCAGATCGAAGCCCTTGTCCGACCTCATGAAGTTCCCCGCCAGCACATATTGCACCAGCAGTTTCCTGCCCACGCTCAGCGGATCAAGCTGCTGCATCGACACCGCCATCAGCGTGCTCGAAGGCCGCACCACCAGCGACGGCATCCTTGCCAGCCGCGCCCCAAGCGCATCCGCCAACGCATATCCATACAGCGGAGCCGTATCGTCCGGCCCCCCGTTCGAAGCTCCCAGGTTCACGAACGGCAACACCACAATGCTGTTCTGCTTGGCCGCCGTCGTCGCTCCCGGTTCGCGAAACCGTTCCGCCAGCATCGACAAAATGCCCGTCGTCCGCTTCTCTTCTTCAGGCGACTGCAACGCCAGCCGGCTCTGCGAAGGCAGCAGCGCCATGGAGTCCCCCGGCATGACCACTGAGTCCAGTTGCATCTTCATCATGATCGTCTTCAGCGACTCCCGTACATCGGCCGCTGAAGCATATCGCGCCGACGGCTGCTTCTCCAGGCACTTCAGAATCACGGACTCCAACTCCACCGGCAGCGTCGGAACGATCTCCCGTATCGCAGGCGGGTCAGCAAACTGGATCGCCCGAATACTCTGGAACTCCTGCGCATCGGGCCGATGGAACGGATGCCTTCCCGCAGCCAGCTCATAAAGAATCAGCCCCAACGCAAAGAGGTCTGACTGCACGCTCGACTGCCCGGTAACAAACTGCTCCGGCGCCATGTATGCGATCGTTCCACCGCGCGCCGTATAGGTTCCGCCGCCCGAAGCCGTCCGTTTGTTCGTCGGCCTCGCCGGATCGAACTCCGCCTCGTCCACATTCAGTCGTCGCGCCAACCCAAAGTCTAGGATCTTGATCAGCCCACCTTCCGTCAGCATCACGTTCGCCGGCTTCAGGTCGCGATGGAAGATCCCCAGCCGATGCGCCGCGGAAAGCCCATCCGCAATCTGTATCCCACCTGAAAGCACAAGCTGCAGGCTAGACGGCCCAGCCTGGATCAGCTTATCCAGGCTTTTGCCGGGAATATACTGCATCACGATGTAGGCTTCTTCGACGGTGCCCGCCTCGTTCGGCGCTTCGCCCACATCGTAAATGGCGCAAACATTAGGATGGTCGATCGCCGAAGCCAGCCGTGCCTCGCGAAGCTGCGTCGTCCGCATCTGCTCCAACGTCAGCGCACCGCGCTTCAACAGCTTCATCACTACCGGCCGCTGCAGCAGCGTATCGTTGGCCAGATACACTACCCCGCTGCCGCCGGCACCAATCCTGCGCACAAATTCGTAGTGCTTAATTACCCTTCGAGCCATTCCACCATTATCTCAAGCCGCTACAAAGAAAAGATGAAATCAGCGTGGATCATTCGCAAGTGCGTCGAAGAAGGAACGAGAGCATAATATCCACAGGAGCGCCATGCTTTCAGAGTTTCAGCAGGACACGGTTTGGGAGAGCTGGCTGGCTGCCGAAATTCGCGCAGCCTACTTCGCCGCGCTCGTGCAGAGATTCCAATCGAGGCAAAAGTTTCTAGTGGTCGGCGGTCTCCTTCTCTCGTCCGGAGCCACCATCTCCCTGCTCACCGCCGTCGTTCCCCCCAGCCTTAACTGGATCAAACCCACACTCACCTTGCTGGCCGCCGGATTCAGTCTCTGGTCGCTTGTAGCGAAGAATGAGCGCAGCGCCATCGATTGTGCCGATCTGCACTTCCGTTGGAACACTCTGGCACTCCAGTACGAAACGCTATGGTGCAACACCTTCGCCGAAGACGCTTCCTCAGTTCTCGCCCAGCTTCGAACAGAAGAATTGGCCGTCTCCAAGAGCAGCACCTCGCAACCTGCGTACACGGGCCTGTTGGAAAAAGTTCAGCGGAACGTAGTAACGTACCACCAAAATCAACTGGTTGCGTGAGGAAAGCTTGAGCACGAGCGATTCGACAAAAGCGAGCTATCCACCAATTCCGAAGCCACTCCCGCCAAGACCAACACCCCCACGCCCGCCGTCCTCGCCGCAACCCGTCAAAAAATGACTCAGTGTTCCACGCAATTCACCTCACCGCCGTGGCCCATCCCCTCGCTCCCACGGCCTCGGACTTACCGGATCGTCCTGCCACTTCTGCCGTCTCCCAAAAAAGAACATAACCGCCCCGAACGCCACCATCACCAGTCCCCACCCCAGGTTCAAATTCACGCCCATCGACTTCTCATAGATGGCGCTATTCCGCGTGACCAGCCCATACACCGACATGATCCCGCCCGTGATCAGAAAGATAAGTCCCAACGGCACACGAATATCTAGTCCCATAAACTCTCCCAGATCTCTCTTGTTTGTCATTCCCGAAGGGAATCTGCATTTGCAATTTCTCTCTAAGCAAAGATCAAATTCAGCGCCACCAGCAACACCAGCACCCCGATCCCCAACGTCGCCGGCTTCTGCCACCAACTCAAGTGCTCTTCAACCGGCTTCGGCGTCAGCGAGTAAACCAGCCCCACCAACTCCAGTTCCGCACGCGGCTTCGTCACCAGGCTCACCACTACCGTCACGATCAAATTCACCGAAAACGCAAAGATCGCAGTCCAGAAGTTCTGCGCCATGTCGCTCGGGTACTGATGCACCACATCGATCCATCCGCCATGCAGCCCGGTCACTGCTCCATACGGCAGCGTCAGACCATGATGCGCCAGCGCCGCACCCGTCCCCGCAAGCAAACCCGCAAACGCCCCATGACCCGTCGTCCGCTTCCAGAACATACCCAGCAAGAAAGTCGCAAACAGCGGAGCGTTCACCAGCGAGAAGATCAACTGCAGTGCATCCATGATGTTATTGAAGCTGGTCGCCGCATACGCCGCCCCAATCGACAGCAGGATCCCGCCAACCGTCGCCATCCTGCCCATCCAGAGATAGTGCGCATCGGTCCCACGCTTGTTGATGTAGGCCTGATAGATGTCATAGGTCCAGACTGTATTGAACGCCGTCACATTGCCCGCCATGCCCGACATGAAACTCGCCAGCAGCGCCGTCAAGCCGAGCCCGAGTATCCCCGTCGGAAAAAAGTGCAGCAGCATCACCGGGATCGCAAGGTCGTAGTTGTAGACCGGGTTCCCGTCGCTATCGATCACCGGTCGCCCGCTCAGTGCATCCGTCTTCACCGGAATCAACCCATGCGGGTGCCCCGGCCCTTCAGGCAGCGCCTGAGTAATCGCACTCGAAGCCCGCACATGCTGCGCAACAAAAGCCGAAGGTGCAGCCATGTGCGAAGTCACCGTCACCGCAATCAACCCGGGCAAAATCACCAGGAACGGAAAGAACATCTTCGGGATCGCCGCAATCAACGGCACGCGTCGCGCATTCTCCTCAGAGTCCGCCGCCATTGCCCGCTGCACCACCAGAAAGTCCGTGCACCAGTAGCCGAAGCTCAGCACAAAACCCAGCCCCATCGTCAACCCAACCCACTCCACACCCAGCGAGTTCGTCGATGCATGCGCCATGCCGTGCCACGACCGCGTCATCGTAACCGGAAGAGTCCGCTTGATTCCCTCCCACCCGCCAACATTCCGAAGCCCGACCCATACCAGCGGCCCGAACCCCGCCACAATCAGAAAAAACTGCAGCACCTCGTTGTAGATCGCGCTCGTCAGGCCGCCCAGGAAGATATACGCCAGCACGATCACAGCCGACAGCACCACCGAAACATGAAAGATATACGCGTCCGGAATAATCCCATGCAGCAGCCCCAGCGTCTGGATCAGCAATGCCATCGCGTACATCGAGATGCCCGAACTGAACACCGTCATGATCGCGAACGTGATCGCATTCAACGCTCGCGTCTTTTCGTCGAACCGCATCCGCAGGTACTCCGGCACCGACCTCGCCTTTGACCCGTAATAGAACGGCATCATGAACACGCCGACGAACACCATCGCCGGAACTGCCCCGATCCAGTAAAAGTGGCTCGTGATGATGCCGTACTTGGCGCCCGACGCGCCCATGCCGATCACCTCCTGCGCCCCAAGATTGGCCGACAGAAACGCCAGGCCGCAAACCCACGCCGGGATCGACCGCCCAGCCAGGAAGAAATCGTTGCTGGTGCGCATGTATCGCTTCAGCGCGAACCCGATGCCCAGCACGAAAGTGAAGTAGACCAGCATGATCAGCCAGTCGATGTAGGAGAGGTTCACGGCATCCCTTAGAATCATTGCACTGAGACAGCCTGTCGTCCCTCCACAAAATCAAACCGGGTGAAGTAAAACGATTAAGCTTGTACAACAGTTGCTCTATGTTACCTCTGCGCAATTTGTTGACGTCGCCGAAGGATTCTTTTTTTTGCGCACGCGATCCTGCCCACATTCAAGTTTCTGCATCCAACGGAGCATAGCGGAAACCGAAACACTCCTGCACTTTTCTCATCCTTGGCGCACAACCACAGCACGATAGGGCATTCGATTCAGATGACGACTAACTCCCCGGCCATTCTCCTGATCGATGACAACGCCATTCAGGCGGCGACTCGGCAGACGATCCTCAAGCGTGCTGGCTACTTCGTCATCGCGGCACTCAGCCCTCAGCGCACCCTCGAGCAGTTTAAGAACTCCGAATTTCCTGAAGACATCGGCCTGGTCATCACCGATCACATCATGCCCGGGATGAACGGCTCTGTCTTCGTAAAGGAACTGCGGGCCCTCCACCCCGAGATGCCCGTCCTTGTCATCAGCGGACTCGAAGAGGCGGAAGCAGAATACGCCGGCATGGACGTGACCTTCCGTCTGAAACCTCTCAATCCCGATAATCTGCTGGCAAGTGTTCACACCTTGATGCCACCTCCTGAACCGGAGGCCGAACCCGAGCCTCCTCTTCACATGGATCTTGACGATGAGGCGGATCCCTCTCCCGCCTGAAACTCGGTCATACGCTCTACTCCTCTTCCTCCATCCTTGAGAACCTCCACCCCTTGGACGACCACAAAGTCATCCAAGCGGTGGATTTGTGTAGCGTTACACACACGGTCCTGCCGGTAACCGCCAACTCCATTGCCGATTCCTTCTCCAGTTGAGAGAATCATACTGGAGTTCCACTACATGCCGTCGCATCCCATGCCGGAGTTCGGGAGCTTTTCGCTCCTTCTCGCCCTTGTCCTTAGCGTCTACACGCTGGTGATCGGCGGTATCGCGCTGGCTCGGTCCTCCGCCGCCCAGCGAATCGACAACGCCTCCCGCCTCGGTGAAACTGCCCGCCGCGCCGGAATCGCCAGCTTCATCGCGATGTCCTGCGCCGCCTTCGCCCTCATCTGGGCCTCGTTCACCAACGACTACTCGGTCGCCTACATCCTGCACCACACCAACCGCTCCTTGAATACGGCCTATAAGTTTTCGGCCCTTTGGTCGGGTCAGGAAGGCTCACTCCTCCTCTGGGCGTGGCTGCTCGCCACCTACGGCTTCGTCCTCCGCGTGCGTCACCGCGTCGATGTCCGCCTCTCTGCTTTCGCGTCAACCATCCTCGCCGGGGTACAGGTCTTCTTCCTTCTCCTCCTGAACTTCGCCGCTCCTCCGTTCTCCATCCAGCCCGGGCCCACCCCCCTCGACGGCAACGGCCTCAACCCGCTCCTCCAGTACCCCGAGATGGTCATCCATCCCCCGATGCTCTATCTCGGCTACGTCGGCTTTGCCGTGCCCTTCGCCTTCGCACTCGGCGCGCTGATGATGCGCTACCCCGGCGAGAAGTGGATCCACATCACCCGCCGCTGGACCATGGTCACCTGGCTCTTCCTCACCTGCGGCATCTTCCTTGGAGCCCACTGGGCCTACTCCGTCCTCGGTTGGGGCGGCTACTGGGGCTGGGACCCCGTCGAGAACGCCTCGCTCATGCCCTGGCTCACAGGCACCGCCTTCCTGCACTCCGTCATGATGCAGGAGAAGCGCGGCATGATGAAGAACTGGAACGTCTGGCTCATCTTCTCCACCTTCCTGCTCACCATCCTCGGAACCCTCCTCACCCGCTCCGGCCTCGTCTCGAGCGTCCACGCCTTCGCGCAATCGAACATCGGAAGCTGGTTCTACGGCTTCATGATGATCACCTTCGCGGTCTGCCTCTTCGCCTTCTTCAAAAACCGCGACCACCTGAAGTCCGAAAACAAGCTCGAATCCATAGTCTCCCGCGAGTCCAGCTTCCTCTTCAATAACCTCATCCTCCTCGTCGCCTGCTTCACCGTCCTCTGGGGAACCCTCTTCCCCGTCCTCTCCGAGTACGTCACCGGCACCAAGGCCACGGTCAACGCGCCTTACTACAACCGCGTCAACGTCCCCATCGGCCTCTTCCTCCTCTTCCTCACCGGAGTCGGCCCGCTCCTCGCCTGGCGCTCCACCTCCATCCGCTCCATCCGGCGCAACTTCATCCTTCCCGGCATCGCCTTCGCCGTCACAGCCATCGTTCTCATGGCCGCCGGCGTCCGCCCCTGGAACGATGGCGACGACATGCACGCGACCATCTTTTCGCTGGTCACCTTCTCGCTCGCCGCCGGAGTCATCACCGCCATCACCAGCGAGTTCCTCCGCGGCGCCAACGTAGTCCGCACCCAGACTGGCAAGAATCTCTTCGCCTCGACGCTCCAGCTCGTCCAGAAGAACACCCGCCGCTACGGCGGCTACCTGGTCCACTTCGGAATAGTCGTCCTCTTCATCGGGATCGCCGGCGGCGCGTTCAACCAGTCCCACGAAGCCGAAATGGGCTTCGGCGACTCCCTCCAACTCGGCCCCTACCGCCTCGTATGCCAGTCCTTCAGCCAGGATTCGAATCCGAACTACGACACCGAGTACGCTCTCCTCGACGTCTACAAATACGGCAAAAAGATCACTCAGCTCGCCCCCGAGCACCGCTTCTACATCGCCAGCCAGCAGCCCTCGACCATCGTCGCCCTGAAATCCACCCTCCAGGCCGACCTCTACGTCATCTACGAGGGCAAGAACCCTGACACCGACCGCCCCATCATCAAGGTCTTCCTGAACCCCCTCATCTCCTGGATCTGGATCGGCGTCCTCATCGTCATCGCCGGCACTTTGCTCGGCCTAACCCCCAACCTGGCCCGCAACGCCTTCAAGACACCCGCCGCCACCCCCGAACCGCTCGCTACCGAGCTCGTGGAAGCCGAGGTCCACCATGTCTGACATTTCTTCGTTTGTCATTCCCGAAGGGAATCTGCTGTTGCCTCTTTTGTTTGTCATTTCCGAAGGAAATCTGTGTTTGCTTTTGCCCTTGCCTGTCCTTGCCGTCATTCTGAGGCGTAGCCGAAGAACCCCGCCACCGCCAACATCACCTCTACCTCTCGACCCTTTCTCCCCCAAACGCCGCATCGAAGCAGCCACCCTATGAAACGCCTCCTCCAATCCCTCCTCGTCGCCTGCCTCACCATCGTCATGCTCGGCGCCGGCAACACCACCGAAAAACGCTACGAGCGCGTCGGCCACAACATGATGTGCGCCTGCGGATGCGGCCAGATCCTCCTCGAGTGCAACCACGTAGGCTGCCCCGACTCCGCCCGCATGATCACCGAACTCCACCAGGAACTCGCCACCGACGACTCTGACCGCGTCGTACTCGACTGGTTCGTCCAGAAATACGGTGCCACCATCCTCGCCGCTCCTCTGCGCGGCGGCTTCGACAACGTCGCCTGGATCACCCCCATCGCTCTCTTCCTCGCCGCCATCCTCGGCACCGCCCTCATCATCCGCATCTGGAAATCCCGCACCCTCGCGCGCGCCCCCCTAAAGATCAAAGGCATGTCCGCCTCCAGCACCGACGACCTCCGCGAACGCATTCGACGGGAGACAGAATATTGAGCAGCATTCTGCCCGGAATCATCCTCACCCTCGGCCTTGTCGCCTTCATCTTCTGGCCCGATAAGAACCCCTTCGTCCAGCGCGACAAGACCCGTGCCGACTACCTCCGCGAGCGCAAAGACGTCATCTACGACAACCTCCGCGACCTCAACTTCGAGTACCTCGCCGGCAAGCACCCCGAGGCCGACTATGCCGAGCAGCGCGCCGGCCTCGAAGACGAAGCCGCCCAGGTCATCGCCGAACTCGAAGGCCTTACCGCTCGAACCCAGACACACTCATTGCGAACTCAAGTGCAGCAAACCTGCGCGGTCTACGACAAGGGTCTCCACCCCAGCAGGACACGAGAACAGGTGAAAAGTGACGCCTTTAGAACGCATCGCGGTCACGCTAATCACCGGCGCAGTTTGTTCTGTAGTAGGCATGGCTGTAGCGAATTACTCGATAAGAATGCACCAGTCCTTCACAGCCGCCAATCGTCGTTAGCGCAACGCAGTACGATACCGACTACCAAGCAAATGAAGTTGCCGCATCCTGACGCGAAGTATCGTGGGCACAAAATAGACCCGACATAAAGAGTATCGGCCTCGACATCACGAACCGCCCACAGTGGATTTGGTGTTAGCCAACTTCTCGCAGGTACACGCAACATTGAAGGACGACCGCCTTCTTAGGACATCGCACCGGCGGAAGTTTTGCAAAAAGGCAGCGAGGTGACCCGGATTGTAAAGAGCGGCGTCATGGTGGCCCCTCAACATTCGTAGACGAATGTACGATAAAAAATTAGCTCGTCTAGTAAGCAAAGAAAGCCCCCGCATTCATACCTGACTCGCCAAACTGCTGCTCCTGAACTTGCTTAATTTGCCTCCTCGCCGCAGTCCCTCGCGACCGCCCAGACCTCCATCAAGGGCACCGTCACCAACAAGACCACCAGCAAACCCGCCGCCGGAGACGACGTCGTCCTCATCCGCCTCTCGCAGGGCATGCAGGAGAGCACCCGCGGCAAGACCGACAGCAAGGGCCGCTTCACCCTCGCCGTCCCCGACCCCGGCGGCGTCCATCTCGTCCGCGTCACCCACGATAAAGCGAACTACTTCCAGCCCGTCCAGCCCGGCACCGACACCATCGACGTCGACGTCTACACCGCCGAGGCCAAGGTCGAAGGCATCACCGGCGAAGCCGACGTCATGCGCCTCCAAAGCGACCCCGGCGGTCAGAACCTCAACGTCGTCGAAAACTTCTTCGTCAAGAACGACTCCACGCCCGCCCAAGACCCAGTTCTCCGAACACCCCTTCGACTTCTTCCTCCCCGAAGGCGCAGTCATCGAAGGCTCCGCCGCCCTTGGCCCCGGAGGCATGCCCGTCCGCTCCGCCCCCGTCCCGCTCGGCGACCCCAACCACTACACCTTCATCTTTCCCATCCGCCCCGGCGAGACCCGCTTCCAGGTCACCTACAAGCTCCCATACAAGGGCAGCTTGAACTTCACCCCCAAACCCGGCATGGTCACCGACACCATCGCCGTCATGATGCCCAAAAGCATGACCTTCAAGGCCGCGAACAGCGCCCCCTACACCTCCGTCACCGAAGAGACCACCGCCCAGACCTACGTCGCCCGCAACGTGTCCCCGTCCCAGCCGCTCGGCTTCACCGTCTCCGGCACCGGGCAGCTCCCCCGCGAAGACAACGCCCCCGCATCCGACAACACCAACGCCTCCCAGCAAGCCGCCGCCAACAGCGGCCAGGCTGGCTCGGGCCCCGTCACCTCTGCCAACGACACCCGCCCCGGCATCGGCCTCAACAATCCCATCGACCCCGAAGGCACCAACGATCCCTGGTCGAAATACAAGTGGTGGATCCTGGGAGGTCTAGGCCTGGTTCTTGCAGCCGGAGCCGGCTTCATGCTGAAATCCCCACCTGCAAAGTCCGCCACCACCCCCACGCCTGCCACCCCCACCGTTGACGCCAACGGCATCCCTTACGGCTCCGACGGCTTCGCCTCCGCAAACACCGCATCGGCAAGCGCCGCCTCCGCAAGCTCTGCCGCCTCAAGGTCCGCCCCCACCGGAGTCCTCGCCGCCCTGAAAGAAGAGCTCTTCGCCCTCGAAACCGACCGCCTCCAGGGCACCGTCACTGCCGCCGAATACGCCGAACAAAAAGCCGCGCTCGAAGTCCTCATGCGCCGCGCCCTCACCCGCGCCTGAAGGGTGCATTACTACCAGCCAGATACATATGACAACGTCCTTTATCGTATGTAAAACGCTTGCGCGGCGTTGGGCCCGAGGTTCTGGGCTTTCGCTATCATTGGATCATCGCGAGGGAGTGGACTGCTTCTATGAAGAGGTTCTTAAAAGCCGCTTTCTATGCTGTCACTGCCTTCCTAATCGGAACTATAGGCACGTTTCTGGCCTTCTTGGTCGTGGTTAGATGGCTTATTCATGCTGAACCAGGCGTCGGTAAAGTATATGGAGCAGACTTGCCAAGCTTGTGCGTGGGTATTTTCGCCCTGATCGGGACGTTCATAATTTCCATGAAGAGAAGTTCCTCACCGCTGAGATTGCCGTAGCCTCCAGGCATCGAACTAAGACCGCTCCTTGAAAAGTCTCCGTTATGTGCAATCACGAGACAGCGCGGACTGGCCAGGCGCATGCGTGTACCCGGCTGAAATGTCCGTTTCAGGAGTAACAAGATCGACTCTACGGCTGAGCTGGAGGTGGGACCGGACATTGGGAAGCGGGAGTTAAGTGAAAATTACTAGCGTGTAGCGCACGACGTTTGCCATGCATATTCCAACTTTCCTTCGCTATCTCAATCCAGCCAGAGAAGGAAGCCGGATGAAACTCACCCTTTGGATCTCCCTTCGGCAAAGGTTGATAGCCGTACACGTCCACGAGGTACATCTGGTGGAGTTCTCTTAGAGGAGTTGCGTGGACGTCCGAGGTGCCCAGTAAACGCCCTTCCGGGTCCTCGAATTTCTCTTCGATGAGATTCCAGTTCGGGGGAATGGTGCATACGCTTAACAGGGACACGCCCCATGTGCTGATCCTAAAAGCGGAGAGAGAACGATCCGCTGGGATCTTCAAACCATCAACGCTTAGGAGTGCCCGCGTGATCTGCCCATGACTTGGCATCGTTGCACCGAGCGACAGAGTGCATATAGCGGCTAATACAAAGAAGCGGCTCATCTCAGGTATGTTCGCATACGGTCCACCCACGACAACTCCGGTTGTCGGGGGTCATCATCAGTGTTCCCAAGCAGTCTTCCGTAGACACACCTCGCAAGGCGACCCGATACATTGTTGTCAAGCCCCTGACTTCTCCTGATCCCATCTAACTCGTACAAACAGAGTCGCTTACCTCACAATTTTATTTGGGCAAAGGATGCCTGCTCCTTGCTATCCTGATAACAGACGCAAGAAGCGAGCCCCAGACCAAATCTGGGGCTTTTCTGTGCCTTCGATAAACTCAAAATTCAAGATCATCCCCTCACCGTCACATGCCATCTTTCGCGAAGCGGAGGATCTGCTGTTTCCTTTCCGGCTGTCTGTTACGCTCACCTCTCTAGCGCCCGTAACTCCTTTAGAAAGACATGTTTGCGCGGAACCCCTGTGTTTTGAAATATTTGCAAAACTAAGTTCTCGCAACGGTAATAATATACTTGACTAACTAACCATTCTTCTCTACATTAGAGGAATGAAGACCTTAGTCGATGCCATCCGCTACTTCTCAGACCCTCAAGCCTGCATTGATACCGTTGCCTCTATGCGCTGGGAAGATGGCGAAGCTGCTTGCCCTAAGTGCAATAGTAAGAATGTCTTGTGGCTCAAGAATCAGAAGCGTTGGAAGTGCCGTGAGAAGGGTTGCGCTAAGCAGTTTTCGGTCAAGGTTGGAACCATTTTTGAGGACTCTGCATTGTCTTTGGACAAGTGGCTCGTCGCAATGTGGCTTGTGGGCAACTGTAAGAATGGAATTAGTTCGTATGAGATTGCCCGCGATCTGGGGATCACTCAAAAGTCAGCATGGTTCATGTTGCATCGGATTCGGGTTGCGATGCGCGAGGATCACGGCATTCACACTATGGGCAACAGCCGCAACAATCCTGTAGAGGTCGATGAGACCTTCGTTGGCGGCAAGCCAAAGAACAAGCATGTAGGCAAGCGCAACATTGAAAGCGATAAGAAGGCTATCGTAATGGGAATGCTAGACCGTAACACTCGCCAGATCCGCGCTCAGGTCATCCCAAACGTGAAGCGCGAGACCCTACAGGCTGAAATTCTCAAGAATGTCGGCTTCAACACTCCCGTTTACACCGATGGCGCGGTTGGCTATGAGGGAATCGACAAGTTCAAAAACTTTACCCACAAGACCGTGAATCACGTAAGCGAGTACGTCAATGGCCGCGTTCACACTCAGGGTATCGAGAATTTCTGGTCATGCCTCAAGAGGTCGCTTGCTGGCACCTACGTGGCCGTAAGAGCCGTTCCATCTTGATGCCTATGTGGATGAGCAAGTATTCCGCTACAACACCCGTAAAACCCACTCAGACGAGACCCGCTTGGCCAAGGTGCTCTCTCAGGTCGCAGGCCGCCGCCTTACCTACAAGGAATTGACCGGAAAGGAGGGGCAAACGGCTTTCTAAGCCTTTGCTCCGGAAACGGCAGGGACGCGGGAAACGGAAGTCTTAGCCGTCTTTTCCGCGTCCAATCTGCGCTGCATTTCTGTCTTCGAGACCTTGGCGAACCTTTTTCAAAACTGCATTGAAGATTTCGCGTTCCGTCATTGAACTATTCCCCATCTTTTCAATTGCTTCTTCCATTTTGGCTGGTGTAAAGAATTGCTCTGAATTCGCACGTCTCATAAAGAGAACATCTTGCGCTGCTTGGCGGGCAAACATCTGAGCCTGCTGTATTCATCTACCTCTTCACAACCGGTTTGATCAGGGCATCCGCCCTGTTTCGCCAACCTAAGCAATCCGATCCTGTCATATAGCCTTACAAAAGGTGCCACCGGCTCGAAGAAGATTACGTATTCCCTGACGCATTTGAGGCTGATTGTCAGTTTTGACTAGGCTTTCAAACTCTCTAGTAAGCTCCCAAGCCAGAATATCCCGCCTGAAGGGGAATGGAGTCTTCCGGAGTGCTAACTGAATAGCTGCCGATCCATTCTCCGTGGGTAGTGTTCTCTTTCATGTGAAAGAAGATCCTCTGAAGTTCCAGCGTTTTTGAGTTTCCTTCTGCCTTGAACGCCGACAGTCCCGTATTCCTTTTGATGTGCGAATACGAATGAAACCTTTTCGGGTTCAAGAATCCAGCCTCAATGGATGCCATGTAAATGCAATCCTGTAAGGCGATTGAATAGGGGTTCCTAAATAGCTTTTGCTGTCTCAAAGTTAAGGATCTGAATGCACCATTATTGACAAGGCTACCAATTGGAATTACCTCAGCGCGAACCAAGACAGATACCAGATCTTCGTGCAGTTCATCTCTAAGATCAGATGACCACGAAGAAAACTGTCCTTTTTGACGATTGTACAAATCTTCATATGGAAGTATTCGGTCAAAGCAAACTTGGGCGATCTAACGATTTCATCCCATTCCCTTTCGACCTGATTCCATACGCCTATAGGGGCCACGAAACCAGCAATCCCGGTGAAATTCTTGGTAGGATCGCTTAGGGAACCTGATTCATCGAAGTAGGCAGTCAGAAAAAGCATGTACTTATATCTGCTTTTTGCGGGATGAACGGCGAATGCCAATCCCCGCGATGGGATGTACGAAACACCCATGCTCTCATGAATTTGGTCGCGCATGGCGCAAACCTGTCGTGCTTTCTAAACTCCCGCTAAAGTAATAATTCGCTACCCTGTCACGGCAGTTTGATGGTGACAGAGGCGACTTGAGTTAGTCAAGTATATTATTACCCTCGCAACTAGTTCAAACTAAAGACTTTACACGCAGGTAGTCTCCGCTTTTTTCTTGTGCCCCGGCACACAAACAGACTTACAAAACAAAGGACTTCCCCATGCCGTACGAACTTTGCCGCCACATCCGAGCCAATGGAAAGCGCTGCCACGCCGCCGCCCTAACGAATGAGTTCTGGTGCTTCTTCCATACTCGTCTTCACTTCCGCCACCGCGCCGTCCGCTCGGCGAAAGCCGCCGCCGGCCCCACGCCGCTCATCCTGCCGCCCATCGAAGACCGCGAGTCCATCCAGGTCGCCGCATCCGTCATCGTCGGAGCCCTCGCCACCGGCCATCTCGACGACAGGCGCGCGGCCTCCATCATCCGAGCTCTCCAACTTGCCTCAAGAAACCTCACTGAATTCGTCCATACCGAGCCTCACCCCGACTCCACCGTCCGCTCCTACACGCCCACCCTCGACGGCCTCGAACTTGCCCCCCGCCACATGAGCGACCACTCCACCCCACCCGAACGCAAGCGCGCCGCGCCCAACTCAAACTTGCACCGGGAGATGGAATTAGGAACCAAACACGCGGATTAGGCATAACATCTCCATCAAAGGAGAAGCCCATGGTTCGTAGACTCTTCTTGTCCCATCTCGCGCGGTTCGCCGGCACATCTCTGGTCGTAGCTGGCAGTGCCGTCCAGGCGCAGGCGACGCACAAATCGCTGAAGATCATGATGAAGAGCGCTTGGGGTTCCGACGATCCGACCAAGTCTGCCTTCCCCTTCCTGCATGGTTTAGCTCTTGTGGAAGCCGGACACGAAGTGCAATTCTTCCTGCTGGGGGAGGCGGTTTCGCTCATGCGAAAGACCCTTGCGAACGCGGTCACCCCGGTGGGATGGCCGCCGGTCGGAGAGACCCTCGATAAGCTGGCAGCAAAGCATGTGCAGATCTACGCTTGTGGAACATGTTCGCGGGCAAGGGGCGTAACCGAAGCCGATCTAAGCAACTATGCGGCAAAATTCGGGAACCCGGCGATCTTCGTCTCACTTGTGGAATGGGCAGACCGCGTGATCACAGAGTAGAAACCGAACCTATGAGTGCTGGCTGCTCGATGGCATGCCGTTGCACCAACCCAGATACTTCCAAAATAGATCGTCAAACACCAGCCGCCTCCGGCCCAAGTAAACTGGGGTCTGGTGAAATAGACTCCATGATCTACTCTTCGATCTCCTGCCTCACGCTTGCCCTCCTGCTCCAGGACGACCCGACCACAGCCGCAGCTCCCGCCACCACCGGCGGCAGCGCCCTCATGGAGATGGTCCACAACAGCGGCCCCGTCGCCTTCGCCGTCCTCATCACCCTGCTCGCCGCCAGCGTCTTCTCCTGGACCATCATGCTGATGAAGTGGTCGAGCTTCCGCAAGGCCCAATCCCAGAGCAAGCGCTTCCTCCGCGCCTTCCGCCAGTCCGGCCGCCTCTCGGAGATCGCCGCCATCTCCGACCAGTTCCAGCCCAGCCCGCTCGTCCCCGTCTTCAACGAGATCAACGACGAGTACCTTCGCCAGTCCGGCGGCCGCGGCATGCCCCGCAACTCGCAAGCCCTTGAACGCGCCTCTCTCATTGCCTCGAGTGAGGCTTTAACGAATATGGAACAGCGCATGACCTGGCTCGCCACCATCGCCGCCGTCGCGCCCTTCATCGGCCTCCTCGGCACCGTCATGGGCATCATCGATGCCTTCCACGGCCTCGGGACCGCAGGCGCAGCCACCCTCCGCGCCGTCGCACCGGGCATCTCCGAAGCCCTGATCACCACCGCCGCCGGCCTCGTCGTCGCCATCCCCGCCGTCGTTGGCTACAACCAGCTCACCGCCCAGCTCCGAAACTTCGCCGCCCGCATGGACGACTTTGGCCGCGAGTTTCTCAACCTCATCGAAAACGCCGCCAGCATCACCCAGCAGCAGGCTCCCGAAGATCAACCACAACCCCGCCAGAGGACGCGCTAGCCATGGCCTTCACCTCCCGCTCCGGTGGCAGCGCCCGCACCCAGACCGCCCTCGCCGAGATCAACATCACCCCGCTCGTCGACGTCGTCCTCGTGCTTCTGCTCATCTTCATGCTCACCGCCCCCGTCCTCCAGTCGGGCGTCGAAGTCGCCATTCCCAAGACCCGCTCCGTCAACCAACTCACCGAAGAGCGCCAAGTCATCACCATCGACAAGGAACAAAACGTCTTCCTCCAGGACAAACCAATCAACGTCAACGACCTTCCGAAGCGCCTGAAAGTTGGCGACCACAAGATCGTCTACGTCCGCGCCGACGAGCGCGTCCCCTTCGGCGCCTTCGCCTCCGTCATGGACGCCATCAAGCAGGCCGGCGTCACCAACATCAGCATCGTCACCCAACCCCTCAACCAGAAGTAATTAACCAGAGTTGATTTTGATTGCTTGGAACGTCCTCAGAAGGGACCACGATGTTTGTAAGTGTCATCCTGAGCGGAGTCGAAGGACCTGCGGTTCCCTCACAGCTGAGCACAGCAAAATGTAGACCGCCATGGCCACTCACCCACTAACCCGCACCGAGCCCCCCACCGAAAACCTCGGCGGCAACTTCGCAGGCGCGCTCGTCCTCCACGCCGCCATCGTCGCCGCCATCTTTGGCTACGGCTACATCGTCCACACCAGCGGGCACTCCTGGGGCGACAGCGCCGCTCCGTCCTCAACCATTCAGGCCACGATGGTCAACTCCATCCCGCTGCCCCCGCGCCAGCCCACCAATGCCGACAACGTCCTCGCCTCCGAAACCCCCAGCCCCGCCCCACCCGTCGAAAAAGAAAAAGCCGCCCCACCACCCGACCCCAAAGCCCTCGCCATCCCCGAGAAACCCACCAAGCCTCTGAAGGCCGCGGAGAAGCCCGTAACCGCCACGCCGCACCCGCAGCCCGTTAAGCCGCTGCCCTCGAAGGCCCAGACCGGCGAAGCTCCCGGCGTCCGCATCGCCATGTCCGCCACCCAGACTCGCGCCGGAACCATCAGCGTCGGCACCACCGATGCCGCCTTTGGTGCTCGCTACGCCTACTATGTCGCCCAGATCAAGCAGAAGGTCGCCAGCCAGTGGTACACCACCATGCTCGATCCCTCCGCGAAAGGCCACCGCGTCTACATCGTCTTCCAGGTAGGCCGCGACGGCAGCCCCTCCGAGATCAAGATCCAGCAACCCAGCGGCGACAGCACCCTCGACCAGACCGCCCTCCGCGCCGTCCAGCACATCGATACCTTCGGCCCCCTACCCGATGGCTATAGCGGCAGCTACGTCAACGTCGTCTACTACTTCGACCCACCCTCCTGATGACTGGCTCACATGAGCCTCGGACTGAGCTATACTGGGCCTGAGGGAATCGTCCATGATTGCTCCCGAACTTATCGCAAACATCCTCGGTCTGCAAACCTCCATCCGCAGCGTTAGCGACCTCGAGGCCGCGGTCTCAGCCGGACTCCCCAAGCGCTCTCTCGAATGCCTCTCCTCAAGGCTGCATCTCGACCGCAGGATTGCAAGCGCCTACAAGTTCAAGATCGTTCCTCAGGCCACGTGGAAGCGTCGTGGCAAACGCCTCTCCGTGGATGAGAGCGAACGCACAGAACGTCTCGCTCGCGTTCTCGCTCAAGCCGAGTACGTCTGGGATGACCGGGACCAAGCGCGCGAGTGGATGGGCAAGCCGCACCCTGAACTCCAGGACAGTGCCCCGCTCGAAGCCGCTCGGACCGAACTGGGTGCACGCCGCGTGGAGGACCTTCTCGACAAGCTCTTCTACGGTCTGCCCGCGTAGCCCGGCGGTTTCACAATGATCGCCTATCGCATCGCCGACGTCCGGCACCCTGTCTTCGATCACACAGGCGCCATGCTGCACGGTGGACGCTGGAACTCTCCTGGCTCCCGCGTCATCTACGCCGCCGAGACGTATGCCGGGGCCCTGCTCGAAGTTCTGGTCCACTCAAACCTCTCCCATCCACCGAAGAACCACCGCGTGGTCCACATTGAGATACCGCAGAAGCTCAAGATCGAGAAAGTGGACCAGGCAAACGTATCCGGATGGGACGTCGACGATGCCCTCGCATCACGCGCTTACGGAGACGAATGGATCCGTTCGAAACGGACGGCAGTCTTGTGGGTACCAAGCGTCATCACCCAGGGCCGCGAACACAACCTCGTCCTCAACACCGACCATGCGGACTTCCACTTGGTTCAGGCAAGCGCGCCCGAGATCGTTCACTGGGACGCACGCCTCTTCCCTCGTCTTTCGCATCAGGTAAAAGCGTGAAGCTCGCCCATAAACTTTCCCCTCCACAACCCACCCACGCCGGATCGCGTCTACCATAGAGTGAGAATGCACAGCCCGACCAGCAAACTCCTCCGCTACTTCCTTCCGAGCCTGCTTCTCCTGGCCTTCTTCGCATCCCTAATGTCCGTCGCACAAGACAACGTCTTCACCGGCACCAACACAGGTGCCGATCGCATCCGCATTGCCGTCTCGGACTTCAAGCCAGGCTCTTCCGACCCCAGCACAATCCCCCTGAAGCGCACCTTCGACGCGACCCTCTACTCCGACCTCGCCGCCGCTGGCATCTTCGACATTGTCTCGAAGAGCCTCATCCCCCAAACCACTCCCGGCACCCCCGCAGAGATCAGCATCCAGCAGTGGTCAGTGGCTCCAGCCTCCGCCGCAATGGTCGCCTTCGGCAGTCTCTCCGTGCAGGGCGGTAGGCTCGTAACCAGCGGCTTCCTCTTCGACGCGAACAACCAGCAGTATCCTCAAGTCCTCGCCAAGCAGTATTCCGACAACGCCAGCGAAGACGCGGCCCGCCAGACCGCCCACAAGTTCGCCGACGAGATCATCTTCCGTCTTGGCGGAGGCATCGCCGGCATCGCTGAAACAAAGATCTTCTACGTCCACCAGGGCGGCGGCACCAAGGAGATCTGGCAGATGGACTACGACGGCGCCAACCAGCACGCCATCACCCATCTCGGGGCCGTCTCTCTCTCGCCCCGCATCTCGCCCGACAACTCCCGCCTCGCCTTCTCGTCTCTCGATCGCAACGGCTTTCAGATAAAGATGTACTCGCTACTACTCAACCGTATGGTGAACTTCTCCGCCGCCAGCGGCACCAATCTGTCGCCCGCGTGGTCACCTAACAACAAGGAGATCGCCTACTCCTCCTCCCGCACCGGCGACCCAGAGATCTGGATTGCCGACATCAACGGCTCCCTCGCCCGGCGCGTCACCAGCTTCAAAGGCCCCGATGTCTCGCCTGTCTTCAACCCCAAGACAGGCTCGCAGATCGCCTGGATCAGCGGCCGCACCGGCCTCCCGCAGCTCTACATCATGGATACGGATGGCTCCGGCGTTCAGCGCATGACGGACGGCGGCTACGCTACTTCGCCGTCATGGTCGCCCAACGGCCAGTTCCTCGCCTTCGCCTGGAACCGTAAGTACGGTCCCGGCGCTCCCGGCGGACAGGACATCTACGTCATGGAGGTCGCCAGCAAGCGCTGGATCCAGCTCACCCACGACGGGGGCCGCTGCGACTTCCCAACCTGGTCGCCCGATGGCCGCCACATCGCCTACGCCAACACCGCCGACGGCCGCGACGATCACATGAAGATCTGGACCATGCTCGCCGACGGCACACAGAAGCACGCACTTTCCGCAACCGGCGGCGACATGCCAAACTGGAGTTGGAAGTAAGGTGTACTCTTTCACAGTCTTGTCGAGCAAAGTCCGCAGTAGGCACCACATCGGCAAATGACCTCGCACTTCACCTCGTAAGAACGTTCCGGAGGAACTGATGAACTTGCACTCGACCAGACTCAACAAGCTTTCTTTCACTGCAGCCGCCCTGGTACTCGCCCTCGCAACTGGTTGCCACAAGAAGCAAGGGCCTGACCCGAACAGCATGGGTCCGGTCACCGCGCCGACATCTCCCGCGCCGACGGCGACCCTCACCGCCGACCCCATCGCCATCGATCTCGGCTCCTCCGTCGTCCTCAACTGGCGCACCCAGAACGCCAACGTCGTCACCATTGATGGCATCGGCCAGGTCAACGCCAACGGCACCCAGACTGTCTCTCCCGCCAACTCGACCAACTTCCACCTGGTCGCCAAGGGCGATGGCGGCACCGTCGAAGCCAACGTCCGCGTCACTGTCAACGTTCCCGTGGCTCCAACGCCGGTCGCTGACACCTCCGCCGACATGGGCTCGGACGCAGTCTTCCACCAGAACGTCCCCGACATCTACTTCGACTACGACAGCTACGAGCTCCGCCCCGATGCCACCACCGCGGCTACCACAGCAGCCTCCTACCTGACCGCGCACCCGGCCATTAAGGTCGTCATCGGCGGCTACTGCGACGATCGAGGTTCCGCCGAGTACAACGTGGCTCTCGGTGAAAACCGCGCCAACTCTGCCAAGAGCGCCCTCGTCACCGCCGGCATCCCAGCCAGCCGCATCCGGGTCGTCAGCTACGGCAAAGAGAAGCAGTTCTGCGGCGAAGAGACTGAGGCATGCTGGCAGCAAAACCGCCGCGCCCAGTTCTCCATCGACCGGTAGATGCACTGAACGCCACCACGGAAGGGCGCGGCCAACGCCGCGCCCTCCTCGTTTCAAAGCAATGCGGCCTCAGCCGCTGAGGAAATGCCTCCATGAATCTCCGAACGCCTCGCCTCGCCTTCACCCTGCTCGCCGTCGCCCTGATCTCCTCCCCGGGCTTCGCCGCCAACAAGGACATGATCCAGCTCCAGACCCAGATCCAGCAATTGCAGGACGCCGTTGCTCGGCTCCAGCAGTCCAACGACGAACGCATGGGTGTCATGAAGGACCTCGTCCAGCAGACCGCTGATTCCGTCAACAAGATGTCTGCCGTCGTCGGCACCCTGAAGACCCAGATGGCCACCCAGCAGGAGGCCCAGGGTGCCAAGCAGGACCAGCTCTCCGGCCAGATCCAGTCTCTCAACGACTCCCTTGACGAACTGAAGGCCCGCCTGACCAACATCGATAAATCCATTGCCAGCATTCAGAATCAGCAGCAATCGATTAACGCAAACATGCAGAACTCGCCTGCCCCGTCTGCGTCCACTCCTCCGCCCGTGCAGGCTGCCCCGCCGACGCAGGACAATCCTGCGCCGCTCGGCGATGCTCCTGCAGCGCCCGTCACCCGCACCAAACCCTCCGCCGCCATCTCGCAGCCCCAGAGCAGTGCCGGCTCCGCACCCCCGGTGGGCGACCTCTACAAAACCGCCCTCGGCGATTACATGGGTGCCCGCTACGCCCTCGCCACTGCAGAGTTCGGCGACGTGATGAAGTTTTACCCCGAAGACCCTCTCTCCGGGAACTCCCTCTACTACCTCGGCGAAATCGACTATCGCGCCGCCAAGTATGCCTCCGCCGCAAAGTACTACGACAAGTTAGCAGCGCAGTTTCCCTCCAGCCCGAAGATCCCGGCCGCCCGTCTCCACAGGGGCGATGCCCTCATCGCACTCAAGCAAACCGCCGCCGGAGTGGCTGAACTCCGCGGCCTTATCCAGCGCTTCCCCAACTCCCCAGAAGCCATGCAGGCCCGCAGCAAACTCAGCGGCATGGGCATCCCCGTCAAGCCGCGTCAGTAGCCCGTTCGAGCACAGAGGTGTTATCGCGACCGAGCTGCGAGCCTAAAAGAAGCGTTATCTCGACCGAGCCCTTAGCTGAGATTAAGCGTCATCTCGGCCAAGCTCCCAACCGGAAAGAAGCGTCATCTCGACCGAGCATCGCGAGTGGAGAGCCCCCCGCATTTCATTCTCCCCCCGACTAGTTCCGCAGCCCCGCCATCACCCGCTCCACAACTCCCCGCTCCATCCCCGTCAAAGGAAGCCCTGGCAGCCGCGGCCGTCCTCCAAAATAGCCATTCAAGTCGCACCCGAACTTCACCCCCGCCACCCCCAGCTCCTCTTCCACGCGCAGAGCAGGCGTCCGCAGCCGTTCCTGCTTCTCCGCCGCCAGCGCCGGGTCGCCATCTTTCCACGCCGCCAGCACCTCATAGCAGCTCTGCGAAGCGCTCGCCGCCAGTGGTGGAACCGCCCCCACCGCGCCAGCCATCAGCCCATCGAGCACCCCCGCCGTCCGCCCCGCAAGCACCTGAAAACCAACCACCTTCGTTCGCGTCTTCACGGCAGCCCTCACCACCGGAGCCGCAACCGACACCGCAGTCCCGCCGCCGAAGAGGTCATCCGCCGAAAGCATCATGCCGCCCACAGGTTCGCTCTTCGTCAGCATCCGCCGCGTCACCGCTGCAAACACCGGCGTCACCGTAACCTCCCGCCGCACTCCCGCCGTCCCGGCAAGCACCGCCGACACCTGCGAAGCGTCGCCACTTCCATCCACCATCCCAATGACATTGGGATGGCCCGCAAGCTCCACCACCATCTCCACCGAAATCTGCCCCATCGCTCCGCTGTCGAGCACCACCGGCAGCGCAGCCCCATCCGCCACGGCCCTGAAAAAACTCAACACCTCGCGTCCATCAGACCCGCTGCGCAACAGAGAAGGCATCGGCACCAACGCCGCATCGAAGCCAACCTCCGCCGCGTAAGCAATCAACGCCAGCGTACCCACCACCGAGTCCCGCTTCACCCCGGCAAGCAGCACTTTCTCGGCCGCCGCGACCCCAGCCACCACCCGCAGCACGTCCTGCGTCTCAACGTCGGACAGCAGAGTTGGCTGCCCGAGGCTCGACAGCGCCACCAGACCTGCCGCAGGCGTCTTCGAGTAACGCGTCACATTGTCTTCAAGCTTCTTCAGATTCAGTCGCCCGTCAGGCAGGAACGGTGTCGTCAGCGGGAGGTGCATTCCATCAAGCAGCATCTCTTCATTCTACGAGTCCAGCGCCCTGCAAGTGACCCAAACGTGGGACTTCCACCCTCAGTTTCGCGCCGCTTCACGCTTGTTCCCGGAAGTACAATCGTCCTGTTACCGTCCAATCACCGCAAAGGCACAAAGAGTATGGACAACGTCGATCTCTCGCAAAATAAGACCCTCGGCGACCTGAGCCGCGAAGCCCTATGGTTCAGCGTTCACACCGTCGCGGCCCTGGTTGTTCTCGCCCTCGTCGTCGGCGGCATCGCTCTCACTCACCCCGACGCAGACGCAATCGAACCCAAGCTGATCGGCACGCTTCTCGCCTTCCTCGGTCCCATGGCCATGGGCTTTCTGATCGCACGCAAGCAACAGAACGACATCGCCGGCTACGTCTGGATCTCCGGTCTGCTCGTCTTCTCAGTCGTCTGCGTCTATGTTCTCGACCTGCCCACCGGTAATGGCCTCTGCGAAAAATGCGGGGCCGTCGACAAGCTCTGGCGCACCTTCTTCGACATCAGCCACGGCAGCGGCCTGATGAGCGGCGACGGCTTCCTCATCGGCACCTGGATCCCGCTCTCCATGATCGGCTACGCTTTCGGCGCCCGCTTCGCGATTGACTAGCATCGTAGGTAGCTGATCCGAAGCGCCTCTACTCTGTTTGTCATTCCCGAAAGGAATCTGCGTTGGCCGCCGCTGCAACTCAGAGAATCTGGGTGCCCCACATCTCGCTTCTGAGATGTGGGACGTAAAAACCCAACTAATCCCCCGCCACAGCCAGCAGCCGCTCCGCGTGAAGCGCCTGCAGCGCCATCACCTTCACCGAGCCTTTCTGCAACGCCGCAATCCCTTCCGCCGCCGCCCTCGCCGCCGCCAGCGTCGTTATCGTTGGAACTCGCGCCAGCACAGCCGCCCTCCGAATTGCCTTCTCATCGAAGAACGTATCCTGCCCGCGCGGCGTATTGATGATCAGCTGGATCCGGTCGCTCTTGATCAGATCGACCACATTCGGCCGCCCTTCCTTCACCTTGTAAACCCGCTCCGGCTGCAGTCCCGCAGCTTCAAGCACCTCCGCTGTCCCATGCGTCGCCACAAGATGAAAGCCGAGGTTCATGAAGTCTTTGCCAAGCGCAACCAGCCCAGCCTTGTCATGATCGTTCACGCTCAGGAAGATCGTCCCCTGCATCGGCAACACCTGTCCTGCCGCTATCTGCGCCTTCGCAAACGCTTCGCCGAAGTTGTCCGACACGCCCATCACTTCCCCGGTCGACTTCATCTCCGGCCCAAGCACGGTATCGACACCCGGGAACTTGCCCCACGGAAACACCGGCGACTTCACAAAGAAGTAAGCTCCCGTATCGAGGTCCTTGCCCGAAGCAACCTGCTCCGGCAGCAACTGCTTCAGCTTCTGCCCCACCATCAATCGCGAAGCAATCTTCGCCAGCGGAATGCCGGTCGCCTTCGAAACATAAGGCACCGTGCGCGAAGCCCGTGGATTCACCTCGATCACGTAAACCGTTCCGCGCTGGATCGCAAACTGGATGTTCACAAGCCCGATCACGTTCAACGCCTTCCCCAGCTTCCGCGTGTAGATGCGAATCGTGTCCATCACATCCGGAGCCAGGTCGACCGCCGGCAGCACACACGACGAATCGCCCGAGTGAATGCCTGCCTCTTCGATGTGCTGCATGATGCCCGCGATCAGCACATCGTCGCCATCGCACAACGCATCGACATCGCACTCCACTGCATCCTCAAGAAAGTGGTCGATCAGCACCGGCCTTTCCTGAGAATATTCGATGGCCGTGCTCATGTACTTCACAATTGCGTCGTCGTCATAGGCGATCACCATCGCGCGGCCTCCCAGTACATAGGAAGGCCGCACCAGTACCGGATACCCAACGCGATTCGCCCCGGCGACCGCCTCCGGAACGCTCGTAGCCATAGCGCCCTGCGGCTGAGGAATCTTCAACTCCTCGATCAACTTTCCGAAGCGCTTGCGATCTTCCGCGAGATCAATCGACTCCGGCGACGTCCCGATGATCGGCACGCCCGCCTTCTTCAGCGGCAGGGAAAGGTTCAGCGGAGTCTGCCCGCCGAACTGCACGATCATTCCAATGTCTGCACCAGACGCAGCCTCATGCTCATAGACCGACAGCACATCCTCCAGCGTCAGCGGTTCGAAGTACAACCGGTCGCTCGTGTCGTAGTCGGTCGACACCGTCTCCGGATTGCAGTTCACCATGATCGTCTCGTAGCCATCTTCACGCAGCGCAAACGCCGCATGGCAGCAGCAGTAATCAAACTCGATTCCTTGCCCGATCCGGTTCGGTCCACTTCCCAGGATCATGATCTTCTTGCGCGAGGTTGGCGGCGCCTCGTCCTCTTCGTCGTAGCAGCTATACAGATATGGCGTGAAGCTCTCGAACTCGGCCGCGCACGTATCCACCAGCTTGAAGACAGGCATCACGCCGAGCTTCTTACGCAGCGCGCGAACCTCTGCCGTGCCCTCCGCTCCAGTCAGGCCCCAGTTCGCCGCCAGCCGCTCGTCGGAGATTCCCATCCGCTTCGCAACCCGCAACTCCCGCGCGGTCACCTCGCCAATCGGCTTCTCGCCAACCGCCTTGATCTCATCCGTGATCTGCTTGATCTGATGCAGGAACCATGGGTCCATTGAGGTCATCCTTGCAACCTCACGCACGCTCATCCCGCGCTCAAACGCATACCGCACATAGCTGAGCCGATCCGGATGCGGAGTCACCAGCCGCTGTGTCAACCTTCGCGGCTCGATGTCATCCGCCGTAGCCTTCTTGCCCGTCTCGAGCGACCGCACTGCCTTCATCATCGCTTCCTTGAAGGTCCTGCCAATCGCCATCACCTCGCCGACCGATTTCATCTGCGGCCCTAGGCCCTCATCCGCACCGGGAAACTTCTCGAACTGCCACTTGGGAATCTTCACGACAACGTAGTCGATCGTCGGCTCAAAGCAAGCCGGAGTCGCCTTCGTGATGTCGTTCTGAAGCTCGTCGAGCGTATAACCCACCGCCAGCCGCGCCGCGATCTTCGCAATCGGAAACCCAGTAGCCTTACTCGCCAGCGCCGATGACCGCGACACCCGCGGGTTCATCTCGATCACCGTCATGCGACCGTTCGCCGGGTTCACCGCGAACTGCACATTGCTTCCGCCCGTCTCCACACCGATCTCGCGGATACACGCAATCGCCGCGTCGCGCATCCTCTGGTACTCGCGGTCCGTCAGCGTCTGCGCCGGAGCCACGGTAATCGAGTCGCCAGTATGCACGCCCATCGGATCGAAGTTTTCGATCGAGCAGATGATGATGACGTTGTCCTTCAGGTCACGCACCACCTCAAGTTCGTACTCCTTCCAACCCAGCACGCTCTCTTCGATCAGGCACTCGCTTACCGGCGAAAGATCGATGCCCCGCGCCAGGATCTCCGTCATCTCCTCGCGGTTATAAGCGATGCCGCCGCCCGATCCACCCAGCGTAAAGCTCGGCCGGATCACCACGGGGAAGCCTATCTTCGCCGCAAACTCAAGCCCCGCGCCAACCGTCCGCACCAGCGCGGACCGCGGCATATCGAGCCCGATCTTACTCATCGCATCCTTGAAGAGGAGCCGGTCTTCCGCCTTCTTGATCGCATCGAGCTTCGCGCCGATCAACTCCACACCATACTTCTCAAGCACGCCCGAATCTGCCAGGTCCACCGCAAGATTCAGCGCCGTCTGTCCACCCACAGTCGGCAGCACAGCGAAGATACCTCGTACCCTACCTGAAGCGTCATCCTGAGCGGAGCGCAGCGAGGCCGAAGGACCTGCGGTTGCTCTTTCACTCGGACCGCCCATCATCTCCGTCTCGACACGCAGTATCTCTTCCACGTAAGCAGCAGTAAGCGGCTCAATGTAAGTCCGATCCGCGACTTCGGGGTCAGTCATGATCGATGCCGGGTTTGAGTTCACCAGCACAACCTCGTATCCTTCCGCCTTCAGCGCCTTGCAGGCCTGTGTCCCGGAGTAATCGAACTCCGCTGACTGCCCGATCACGATCGGCCCGGAGCCGATCACCAATATCTTCGCTATATCACTTCTGCGTGGCATTCATCTTCTCCGCAACTTCAAACGAATCGGCATAAAGCATCGATTCGCCCGTTCTGTAAATGGGGCGCTACTGGAATTGCGCTGACCCGTTCGATCCATTTCGTTTCGCCTGTCTGTCCTGCTCCGCTGTAGGCATGTACTTTTTTCCGCTCCAGCTTGTGGAACGAACAAGATAGTCCTCCATCTTGTAACCTGGGTAAAACTCCTCCCAAAGAATCTTCATCTGTCGATCGATCTGGGGCCGGTGAGGGCTAGCCTTCCTCAACGCAATCCCATAATCGGCGACGCCCGCGTAGACGTCATACTGCTCAAGCAGTGCGGGATTCGTCAGCATCAGCCCTCGCTGATACGTGTAATCCGGATGCGGCATCCAAATGATGTCCGGAGCCCGTTTTACCAGCGCATCTGTCCTAAAGCCATGCAGCGCGATCGCGTTGTCGTTCAAGCCCTCGATGTCAATTACGTTCGCCTGCAGGTTTGCGGCTCCGAGATAACCTACCTCGCTCGCCGCAATCGTTGTGCCCCTCGGCAGCGGTCCTAACAGAAGATCGCCGAGACCGTGAATATTCTCGAACCAGGTCTTTCTCGGCAAAGGCCGATCGGCTTCTATTACTAATTGCACCGGGTCATAGACATAGGCCCTTCGTTCGAGCCGCCGGTCCGCAGCCTCGACAAGTGAGGCAGCCTTTGCAGTCCCTAGGGAGAGTACGAAGACGAGCGCACAAGCAGCTACTCCAGCAGCCCAGATAAGCCTCTTGTTTGAAGACAACTTCATAGAATTATGCGCAATGGACTTGATCCTCTGATCGAGAATCAGCAGCGCCGGCACCACAAAGAAAGCAAAATATGGAACGTAGTATCTGGAATTCCAACCCATAATCTGAGTTACCGTGCACAGATAAGCGAACGTAGCCAGCATGGGAAGCATAAGAGCAGCCACAAACTTCCATTCAGACTTACGCGTGAACAACACCAGGACCGCAAGAAAGAGTCCGCAATTGGCAAGCATCACCAGCGCGCGCCCCAAGGGATGCCATGCCCGGTGATAGCCCTCGTACGCTTGCCCGTTTTTCATGTAGAAGCTCAAAGGCAACGGAGTATGGAAGTACAGCTTACAAAAGATAACGTCAAGCAAAATACCCGAAAGAAAGATGCCTGAAAAGATCGCCACACCACTTCTATGTCCACGCCCCGCGAAGACAAGCAGCACAGGAACCATCAGAACCACCAGCGCAGACTCCGGGCGGGTCAGAAATAACGCCAGGCCAACCAGGACCAGCCAGTAAGCCGTAACTCGTCCACTCCTCCAGCTGATCGCCAGGCCGAGATAGATGGCCGCCAACATGGCAGCGAGCATTGTCTCCATGCCCGTAACGGCATTCGCCGTAAAGATAGGAGAAACGCACAACGGCAGCGCAATCATGGGAAGAACCCGCCACGTACTTCTCAGAAGAATGCTCTCCGCATTCCGCGCGACGGCCCAGGCCATTGCGACTACCGCCCCAATCCCACATACCCAGGAGCCTACGATCAATGCATGGGCGGCAGTCATCGGCAGGTATGTGAGGACTAATACGAAAATTCCCCAAAGCGGCGCCGTCTCCCCGTAGGTATGCACTCCGTCCTGGTTCCACGACATCCCAAGCCCATGCCGCATATTCATGGCATAGCGATAGAACATATACGAATCATCAAAGATAAGAGGGGTTTGCAGCGCCACCTTGAGACGGAACAGCGCGTACACGGCCACCGCGAAAGCTACTACACCGGCAACAAAATTCGCACCTTTCCCTGGGATCGCTACAGACATCTTGAATTGACCTCTCCTCGTAACTGCTTCTACTTCACTTCCTTTACGCCTGACGCAGCTTATTCCTTCGGCACCCATCCGACTCGTCGCACATCATGAACAACAGCAATAATCGACTCGAAGAAGGGGAACTCGTTCGGTTGAACGTTGTCCATCAAGCCGCCTGAACTTGCCATACTCAGCGCGATAGTCAATATCACGGCATTCCGGTAGCCGACAGAGAGACTCGGCACAGGCGCAGGTGCAACGCGACACAGGGTAAGCAACACAAGGAAGCAATCGAGACAGCACAACGCGTCCCAGCGCGCAAAGTCCCACCCGAGAAACATCATCAGGATAGGCGCACATGCGGCAATTACTGCACCGGCAGTCAAAATACGCAGAGGCTTTCCTGCATGACTGGACCTGGTAATCTTCACGACGCTGATAAGCAGCAGCACGATCGTCGCGCCGTAGATGAGCTTGTCTTCGATATAAAGAAGATCCATCCACGGCTGCAGGAAGTGGTCTTTCATCGAGACGATATTCTGGCCGGTCGAATGCCGCAGCAGATCGAACACATCTTCCCTGATGGGAAAGTCCGCCCGTCTAATCCCCTCAACACGAAGCGCGCTGATCTGGTCCTGCGTCAACCGCGTCTTCAGAGCCATGCCAAAAGTCAGTGACAACACCGCTGCGAACAACATACTTACGAAAGCCAAAAGAGTGACACGCTTCTTCGCATCCGTGGCTCGAACGATATCCAGAATAAAGCTGAAGAGTACGCAAGGGAAGAACACGACCAGGAACGATTCGTGGATCAATATCCCAAGAAGGCAGGCCGGCACGGCAGCAATGATCCGAATCATCGGATTCCGAACCAGCAAGAGCAGCATCGTCAGGATACCCAGCGGAATATCCATATAACCCACGATGTGCGCCATAAAGGTCAGCGTGCAGCTTCCGGCGAACAGAGCCACAACTTCAATCGATCCCAGCTTCCGCAGAGCTCCAGCCTGCAACGTGAACACGCCCAGCAGCACCACAAACAATCCAAGCAGCACATAGGAGACCAAGGAAAAGCGCGTGTAGTGCTCCAGGTGTAGCCAGTTGCCAAGCGTTGCCCCAAACAGCCCTCGCTTGATGAGCCCGAAGTCGTAGTTAATCAGCACCTGGGTCGCCGCCCAAAGTCCCGGATACCTCATTCCCTTCAATAGGCTGACTGCTCCAAGCAGGAGTGCCGTCGCCTTCCAGAATGTTCGGTCATCAGCAAATCCATGGCCGATCTTCGCAGCCAACGACTGCTCCTTGATGCCTTCCGTCACCGGCCTCTCCACTCTTCCATCATCTTGCGGAAATCCTTGAAGAGGTAGTGCGAATCATGCGGGCCCGGACTCGCCTCCGGATGATACTGCACGCTGAACATTGGATCGGTTCTGTGCCGCAATCCAGCCAGTGTCTGATCGTTCAGGTTCGTATGAGTCCGTTCCACGTTCGCGGGCAGGCTCTCCGGATCGACGTTGTAGTTATGGTTCTGCGCGGTAATCTCAACCTTGCCCGTCTGATGATTCATGATTGGATGGTTGCCGCCGTGGTGCCCAAACTTTAGCTTGTATGTCTTCCCGCCAAGCGCCAGCCCGAAGATTTGATGGCCAAGACAAATCCCGAAGATCGGCGCCTTTCCTTGCAGCTTCTGCACATTCTCAATCGCGTAATCGAGTGGCTCCGGATCGCCGGGCCCATTCGAAAAGAAGACCCCATCCGGCTGCATCGCGAGCACATCTTCAGCAGAAGTCCGCGCCGGCACCACGGTCACGCGGCAGTTCTCTCGCGTCAGCATGCGCAGGATGTTCTGCTTGATGCCGAAGTCATAGGCGACCACGTGCATCTTCTCCGACCCCGGTTGTAGGTCAGCTGTCAGCAGCTTATCGCCAGTCTGGTTCTTCGGCTCGTCAGCATCCCACGTATAGGGAGTCTTCGTGCTCACGAAACTTGCAAGGTCCGTGCCGTCCATCTTCTTCACGGCCTTCGCCTTTGCCACCAGCGCCGCCTCATCGAGCACATCGCCGATCGCGATCACGCCGCGCATTACGCCATTCGCCCGCAGATGCCTCACCACGGCACGCGTATCAATCTCCGCAATCACGGGCACGCCGTTGCGTTCGAGATACTCATCCGCAACTTCGGTCGATCGCCAGTTTGACGACACCGGCGAAAACTCCCGCGTCACCAACCCTTCAATGTAAGGCTTCGCTGCCTCCGCATCACCGGGCGTCGTTCCGTAGTTACCGATATGTGGGTTTGTTAGAACAACGATCTGGCCCGCATAAGAGGGATCCGTAAAGATCTCCTGATAGCCGGTCAGCGATGTATTGAAGACCACCTCGCCCGAGCGTTCTACTCGTGCGCCATAACCTGTACCGCGAAAGATGCGCCCGTCTTCGAGCGCGAGTATTGCCTGCATTGCCTCTCCTGTGATTCCGTGGGGAGCCGGGATTCGAATCTGGAGTGGATTCAATCGATTCTATCAGCAGAAGCAGGTCAAAACCTCCCTCGCTACAAAGGAAAAGCCCGGCACAAGGCCGGGCTTCTTTCTCTCTTTTGCAACACGGTTACCCGTGGTGATGGTGATGGTGACGATGATGGTGACGGGCCTCTGCAGACGTTACTGCGCCTGCAAACACAATCAGTGCAACAACTGCGAGCATCAGGTTACGAATCTTCATGGGAATCCTCCTCGAAACCGGGGATCTCCGAGCGCCCCGGCTCTTCGCATTAGCTTACCTCTCTCAACACTCAGGCACGTGAATAGTTTTCCTCATACCCATGCCTCAAGCTTGATTCCTGCGGGATCAGCTCATCTCCACCAGCACGTTCTCCCCGTCCACTTTGATGGGAAACACGTCGACAGATTCATCCGCCGGATACTCCGCTATTCCTGTCCGCACATGAAACGCCCAAGAATGCCACGGGCAGATAACCGTCTCGCCTTCGATCCATCCCTGTCCAAGCGGCCCTTCCCGGTGAGGACACAAATTGTTCAGGGCCGACAATTCCCCATTCACATTCGCCACGCAAATTCCAACTCCGTTCGCGTCAGCCTCCATCACACTTCCCGGCTTGGGGGCCTCCGCCAGACTGCAAATCCGCACCCACTGCGCCAAATCCTTACCTCCGTGATCTGCCCTAAGCCTACCCCACCCCGAAGCGCCAGTTGAAGACCTGCTAAAGTTCACTCAGCAGGCGACATGGCAACCATATCTCCCAAGTCCCGGTCTCAACCCTCGAAGCCCTCGGGCAAGCCGGAACGCAGGAACCCACATGCAAACGTTCAAACACAGAAAGCTCCGCCAGAAGTCGTCGATCCAATCTGGCTCGTCAAGGCAATTGGCCTCACCCTTCTCGCCGCCCTCTTCTGCGGATATTTAACTCTTTGCCTGCTCTTCTACCAGGGCCAGTGGCAGCTTGTCCTGCACCCTTCACGATCTAATCCTGCCCCCGCAAGTATTGCCGGAACTGCCTTCCAGACCGTTCGCTTCGGGGTCGACGAAACCGGCTCCCCCCAGCTCACAGGCTGGCTGATTCCTGCCGCGCCGGACGCTCGCTATGCCGCCTATACCGTCTTTTATCTTCCTGGCGGAGATGGCTCACTGGCCGATGCAACTCCTACGTTATCGGCACTTCACGACATCGGCATCAACATCTTCGCCTTCGACTATCGCGGCTACGGCCAGAGTTCCCCCACCCGCCCCAACCAGAAGCGCATGACAGAAGACGCCGCCTCCGCCTGGCAGTACCTCACCGTCTCTCGCGCTCTATCGGGCTCGCACGTCATCCTCTTCGGGACCGGAGTCGGCGGCGCACTCGCTGCACAACTCGCCTCTTCCCACGCCGAAGTACCCGCAATCATCCTCGAAGCTCCCCGCCCGGATGTAATCCAGAGCGTCCTCGCCGACCCCCGCACGAAGTCCCTGCCGGTTCACCTGCTCTTCCACGAGAATTTTGAGATCGCAACTCCCACGGCAACCCTTAAAACTCCAAAGCTCTTCCTGCTCTCTCCCGGACCGGCTGACTCGACGGCCACAACGCCCGGGATCGACCGCCTCACCTCTCTGGCTGCCCCGCCAAAGATGATCTCCACACTCTCTGGGGCTGACCGCAGCGGCCCAAAATACCGCGAGGAGATAGTCCGTTTCCTCGACCAATCCCTCCGCTAATGCGAGCTGTGTCGGCTGCTGACTACCACGATTCGCCCCGGAAAGAAATTCCCCAGGACAGGTAACCTCTTCCTGTTGCAATCCTGTAACACACCCGATACTCTAACGATGCGGGCTCCGCAAGGCGCGAGACCTCTCGTTCATCCTGAAGTGCTTAGGAGTACTCGAACATTATGAAGTCGATGCAAATCCTTCTCTCGTCAGCGCTTCTCCTCGCCACCGCACTTCCCGCATGCGCGTACACCCACGCCCGCCGTGGCCCGACTTCGCCCAACCTTTTCAAGAAGCACTCTTCCAGGAATACGGTTCACTCCGTCAGCCACCCCGCCGGTCCTCGCGCGATTGATTCAGACCGCGCCACCCAGATTCAGGCCGCTCTGATCAAGAACGGATATATGACTGGAACTCCTTCAGGCCGTTGGGACGCCGAAAGCCAGGAAGCAATGCAGAGGCTTCAGGGCGCCCAAGGCTGGCAGACCAAGCTGACACCTGATTCCCGCGCCCTGATCCTGCTCGGACTTGGGCCCAACACCGGCCAGACCAGCACCGTGTCAGAAGTAAGGACGCAGGAGCCCACCCTCTCCTCGAACAGCCACCTCGAATCCACCTTCGTCTCCCAGTAGCTTCGGTCAGGCGTTCTTGCCGATCGTGAACAGGTAGTCGCCCGCGTCCTGTGCTTTTGCGGGCAGGTTCCCTCCGCGCGCGTAGCGTCCACCTGTCGTCCACGCCCGCAGCCAGTAATACTGTCGCAAACGTACCAACCGTGAGGCGACGGTTTGTTTCTGGTCGATTACTGTTGCGATTGCTTTCGTCAGCGTGTCCTGATCGGAGACGCGGCACTCGGTCACTGGCGCGAATTCACACTCCAGCAGACGTTCCCGGGCTTCAAGAAACCTCTCCTCCATCACCATGCCGCTCTCAGTCCGCAGCCCGCTCATCTGCTCCGCGGCAAAGGCCGACGACGCATCAAGATGATCCTCAAACCCGACATAAAGGATCTTCGATCCCGCCACCCGCAACGGCAGAATCCCGAACTTCTCGACGAAGATCTTCGGCAAAGCCATCGCCATTGCCGACGGCGAAAAGCCCTCGGTCGTCAGCACCGGGCAGCCCCACTGCACACTCAGGCCGCGGGTCACCACCTCGGCTTCCAGTCCACACTCCGACACCAGCCAGTCGCCGATCCGCCCCACGCCCTCTGCCCGCTGCGCCTCAAGCGCAATCTGCAACTGCGCATGCGTGATCCAGCCCTGCGACAGCATCACCAACCCCAGCGGAATGCGATGCTGATGCTGCACCTCCACGCCATCCCGCCGCCCATCGCCCACCTCGCGCACGATCGCTGCATGGACCATCGCCAGCAGGCACTTTGCCGAACACGCCCATCGCTCTTCAAAGATCGGATGGCTCCGGCTCTTCCAGGGAAAGTTCCAAACCGTCCGGCAGCCCGCGTTGCCGCACTTGGGCTGGTCGTCCGGCACACTCTTCCGCATCACATTCCGCATGGGCGAGCTCTGCCCTCCGGCAACCCCATCGGCCATGGCGTTCATGCGGTACTCCTCGCCACGCGTGATGAAGCTCAGCTCAACACGGTTCGACTTCCGTAACTCGCCCGTCTTTCCGCCCGCGTTTCGACCGTCACTTAGAAGAGGCATCGAATACTCTCCAACCGCATCTGCGGCGTCGCTACTTCAAGAATGCGCAGCGCGAAGTTGCCGTTCGCCACCACGACTTCGCCCCGGGCAACAATCCGGTCGCCGACCACCAGGTCCACTGGCTCCGCAATATGCCGGTCGAGTTCGACCACGTCGCCCGGCCCAAGCTCCAGCACGTCGCGCAGCAGCATCTCCTTCGAGCCGAACTGGAGCGTTGCATCGAGCTCGATGTCATACAGCAGCCCGATCCCGCCATCGCTCTCCGCGCCAGTAGCGGCTCCAAAATCGTATGCGGCAGCAGCCTTGATCGCCTCCGCCTCTGCGGCGGCCGCCGCGTCTGCGATCTCCGGCTCACTGCCCTTCGGTTCCTGCATCTCCGCCATCGTCGCTTCCCCTGGTCTTCAAATTCGTTAGGTGTCAGTTCGTGAGTTGGCCCGGCACAGAGTGGTCTTGTCCCGCAATCAAATGGACAATTTGTGCCCCGCGATGCTCCGCACTTCGCACCGGATGGGCCCTTGCAATTGGCAACCCGCCCACGCAAAGGTCCGCCGTCTCATACCGCGAGAGCGGCAGCCGCAAGATCTTTCCCGGAGCCAGCGATGCCAGTTCCCTCGCCATCAGCTTCATCGGAGTGAACTGCAGCACCATGCCTACAGTCGTCGCCCCCGCCAGGTCGCGTATTCGAACAATGGTCTCGGGCGATTGCCGCCTCGGGCGGTCCCGTTCCGCGGCCAACTGACGCAGGATCGAATTCAGCACCACTGCCGGCAAGCAGAAGTTCAACTCACCCTGCACTCCCGGCATCTTCACTTCGAAGCTGACGCAGAGCGTCTTCTCCGTCACAGACATCATGCGTGCCGCCGAACCCGCCGACTCCCTCTGCTCAAACTCAAACGTCAGTCCAATTGCAGACCATGCGGTATTCAGCTCGCGCGTGATCAACTGCACCACCGACTTCAGGATCTCTTCCTCGATGTCCGTCAACTCGCGCACCGCGGTCGTCCCACCCACCCCGCCAAGCAGAAGGTCGACAATCGGCGAAGCCAGCGCCAAATCGACCTCCAGCAGCGCAAGCGCCCCAAGCGGCTCCAGCCGTATCGAACAGAGATAGGTCGGCTCCGACAATCGGTCAAGGAACTCCGCATAAGGCAACTGTTCGCCCGAAACCAGCTTCACCAGAAACTGCGTCCGCAGCCACCCGCCCACCGTATGCTTCAGGTTCATCGCGAAGAAGTCGTTGACACTGCTGATGGCCTTCATCTGCTCGTCGGTGATCTGCCCCGAGCGCGTGAAGTTGTACAGGTCTGCCCTTACCTTCGGCTCCTCCACGACATGCTTCGGACGGTTCACCATCGCTTCAGCAAACAGCGAGTCGATATCCTCTTGCGCCAGCATCTTATCCATCTACAGCCTCCTGTACTCCTGCTAACTCGGTCTTCCTTCTTCCTGTCTGAAGCCGTCATCCTGAGCGCAGCGAAGGATCCCGAGACCGCTCACGAAACCCATACCGCTCGAACCTTTCGACCCCAAGCGCCGCCCACTCACCTCACGCCGCCCCACGCCTCTTCACCATTTCGCCCCTAAGTCTGGTCGGCCCTTTCTTCATCACTCCACCCTCAGACCGCAGCGCCGCCAGCGCCACCCTCAACCGGAGCACCGCCGCCGAATGTATCTGCGACACCCGCGACTCCACCACACCCAGCGTTACCCCGATCTCCTTCATCGTGAGCTCTTCGTAGTAGTAGAGAGTCAGCACCAGTCGCTCCCGCTCCGGCAGCTCGTCGATCGCATCCGTGAGCCTCTGCTTCAACTCGCCCTTCAGACATCGAAACAGCGGGTCTTCCTCCGGCGACCCAGGCACATACGCCAACTCCTGGTCGCCCGAATCTTCCGTCCGCTCCATGTGCAGACTGCCGATCTCAAGCCCTTTCAGATCGCCAAGCAGCTGCTGAAAATCGTTCAGCGAGAGCTCCATCTCCTTCGCAATCTCGGGCTCGGTCGGCGCTCTGCCCAGCCGCTGCGTCGAAGCGCGGATTGCCTCTTCAACTGCCCTTCCCTTCCTGCGCAGTTCGCGAGGACTCCAGTCCAGCGTTCGCAGCGAATCGAGAATCGCCCCGCGGATCCGGAACTGCGCGTAGCTCTTGAACTGCACCTTCTTCGTATGGTCGAACTTCGAAAAGGCATCGATCAGCCCGACTACACCCGCAGAGATCAAGTCATCCAGCTCAACGTGCTGCGGCAGTCGCTCATGAATCCTTCGCGCCAGATAGCGCACGGTCGGCAGATGCTCCAGCAGCAGCCGGTCACGGTCAGGCGCTGCTATCTCTGCCGAGGCATCGCCTGTTTCTTCTCCGTGCCCCGCATCGACGGCACCATCGAGAAGAGGCATCGCCGACAAAGCGCTGTCCTCCGGCACCGGATCCATCTCGTCAAAGTGTGGCCTCTTCGGCAGGTTCTGAAACAGACTCATCGGTATCGGATTCCCCATATTCATTCCGTCAACATCCTTCATCCCCCGGCCCCTCTATTCCCTTATGCTTTTGCTCGTCCCTTGTCCCTTGTCCCTTCTCCCTTCTCCCTGCCTTCAGCTCACTGTCCCGATACTTCTCACCCGTACCTCCGCCGGGATCTCTGCCGGTGCCAGCACAATCACCTTGGGCAAGAACGGTTCCAGCCAACGGCGAAGGTGATACCTTGCCGGACTCGGACATAACAGCACTGGAGTGGCCGTGGCACTGGCACCTCCGGTTAGCCGTTTCACAGACTCGATCATCCGCCTGAGGAACTCGGTCGGAGCACGCCCGGCCGGCCCACCATCGCCCAGGAGCAACGCCGAACGCTGAGGGTCGAACGTGTTCACAATCTCCGACTCGAGCACGTTCTCAAGCGTCAGGACCCGCAACCCACCCTCCGCATCGAGCAGCGGATGCACCAGCCCACGGCCTAAAGACTGCCTGATACTTTCCACTAAGTGGACGATGTTCTTCGACTGCCCCGCCGCCTCGACCATCACCTCGAGGATCGACCCCAGGTCGCGGATCGACACCTGCTCCCGCAGCAGCTGCTGCAGCACCTTCTGCACCTCGCCCAGGCTCATCAGCTTCGGCACCAGCTCCTCGACCAGCTTCGGATACGCCTCAGTCATGCTGTCGAGCAGCCGCTTCGTCTCCGACCTTCCAAGCAGCTCATACGCATGTTTGCGGATCAACTCGCCCAGATGTGTCCCAATCACGGTCGTCTGGTCCACTACCGAGTACCCTGCGGCGAGTGCAGCCTCTTCCATCCCCGGCTGGATCCATCGTGCCGCAACGCCGAAGGCCGGCTCCTTCGTCTCAACACCCGGCAGCGGCCGCGCCTTCGGGTCAGCATTCACCGCCAGCACGAAGTTCTGTTCCATCTGCCATCGCGCAATCTCGATCCCGCGCAGACTCACCACATACTCCCGCGGTTTGAGCCGCAGGTTGTCCGTGATATGAATCGGCGGCACCACAAACCCAAGCTCCGAAGCCAGGTGCCGCCGCAGCGACCGCACCCGGTTCAGCATCTGTCCGCCCTGCTTCTCATCGACCAGAGGGATCAGTTGAAACCCGATCTCCAATGTCAGGTCATCCATCTTCAGCAGCGACGTGAAGTTGTCGCCCTTAGCCATCTCATCGGCCTTTGTCTTATCCGGAGACAGAACATCGTCGGCGATCAGCAGAGCCTCTTCCTGTTGCGCCGGCAGCTTCCTCGCAATCAGCGCCACACCGCACGCCATCACAATAAAAGCAAACTTCGGAAGCCCAGGAATCATCGCCAGCGCCAGCAGCACGCCGCACGCGATCCACAGCGTGTTGCGCCCGCGCAGCAGTTGCGTCCCCAGCTCAAGATCGAGGTTCCCAGAGGATGAAGCGCGCGTCAGCACGATACCGCCGGCAATTGACACCAACAGACTTGGGATCATCGTGACCAGACCATCGCCGACCGTCAGAATTGTGTACGTCTTCACCGCCGTTGAAAGGTCGGCGCCTTGCTGCAGCACACCGATCAGCAAGCCCGCAATGATGTTGATCGCCGTAATCAGAATCGTCGCCAGCGAGTCCCTTTGGTTGAACCTCGCAGCACCATCCATCGCACCGTAGAACTCCGCCTCGCGTGCAATCGCCTCACGCCGCTTCCTTGCACCCTGCTCATCGATCAGGCCTGCGTTCATGTCCGCATCGATCGCCATCTGCTTGCCCGGCAACGCATCGAGCGTGAACCTCGCCGTGACCTCAGCAGTCCTTACCGCGCCATGGCTCACCACCAGGAACTGGATCGCGATTAGCGCCAGGAACAGCACGAATCCAACCACATAATTTCCGCCAACCACGAACTGCCCAAACGCCTCAATCACCGATCCAGCAGCATGCGTTCCTTCATGCCCGTGCAGCAAAATCCTTCTACTCGAAGCCAGGTTCAGACTTAGCCGAAACATCGTGAGCAAAAGCAGCAGCGTTGGAAAAACCGAAAAGTCCACCGCGCGCCTCACCTGTATCGCCGTAAGGAACACGATCACTGATGCCGTGATCGAAGCTGCCAGCAGAAGATCGAGCACCACGCTCGGCACCGGGATCAGCATCACAAAGACCATGCTGATCGCCATCACGGGCAGCAGGAACACCCTTAACTTCCCGAGACTCACCGCAAGATCGGACCGCTGTGCAACCGCCGCGCCATTGCTCACATTGCACCTCCAGCGCTCTCTCTTGCACCTTCAATCACCCGCCCCGCCAGCAGCGGCAGACCGGACGGAACCACATCACCTCTGTTTGTTCGACTGCTTCGCGCCTGCCTTCCTTCCATGCCGCCACCCGGATGCCGGGCATTTTTGTCCCCGGTACCTCCGTCATTTCCTGTGAAGTTTCCGCCCTTGTACTTCGAATCCACATTGCTCCGTGCCTGCCTCTCTGCCCGCATCTTCTCCTCAACCTTCTGCCTGTAAAGAAACGCCAGGATGCCCGCGACTGCCTGGTACAACTCAAACGGGATCGACCGGCCTTCTTCGACCCCTTGATACAAACTCCTTGCCAATGGCGGGTTTTCGATGATCGGCACGCCGGCCCACCGAGCCTCTTCACGCATCGCTGCCGCATGCAGATCGCGTCCCTTCGCCAGCACCGTTGGCGCCTGCATGGTCTCGAAGCTGAACTCGAGTGCCACAGCATAGTGCGTCGGATTCGTAATCACGACGCTCGCCCGCGACATATCCACCTTCATCCTTCGCCGCCGCATCGCCCGTTGGATCTGCCGTACGCGCGCCTTGATCTGCGGATTGCCGGTGGCATCCCGCATCTCTTCGCGCATCTCCTGCTTGGTCATCTTCAGCCGCTCGTTCCACGCTCGATACTCGATCGCATAGTCGAGCCCCGACCACGCCAGCGTCACCAGTGCCGCGTCGAACATCAGCCTGTACGCCGTCGTGAACGTCTCCGGTAAACGAAGCAGACTCATCACCGGCATCGGCAGCATCAACTGCCGCAGAGTGTGCCATCCAAACAACGCCATCGCACCGGCAGGCACCAGCGACTTCATCACCCGTGTGGTCGACCGCAGGCTGAACAGGTTCCCTGCATTCGTCACAGGATTCAGCCGGTCGAATTTGAACCCGATCAACCTCGGGTGAAAGCCGATTCCACCACCCTGTGCAATGCCGGTAATCAGACATCCGAGGAAGGCCGCGCTCATGATGATCGCCATCGGCACCAGCACCGGCAGCAGCATTCTTCGCACAACATCCAGCCCGCGCTGCCCTGACATGTCCTCAATCGCAAACGCGCTCAGGCTGTCCGTATAAGCCCGCGTCCACCCCTTCACAAACTCGGTCGAGACCAGCCCCAAAGCAAGCACGCCACCCAGCATTGCCACGGCTGACAGCAGCTCGCGGCTGCGAACGCTGTCGCCCTCTTCACGCGCCTTCTTCTTGCGTTGCGGCGTGGCTTGCTCTGTGCCCTTTTCGCTCATGCATGCACCAGCAGCTTCGTCGCTGCTTCCAGCAACGCATCGAAGTGCCTTTCAATCCATGCAGGCCATACCGCCAGACTGGCAATCAAAACCACAAACGACGTGATCGTCTTCAACGGAATACTCAACACAAACGACGGCAGCTGCGGCGAGAGCCTGCCTATCAACGACACCGTGATCTCCACCGTCAGGGCCGCCGCCATCACCGGAGCCGCAAGCTGCACCCCGGCAAGGAACACGCCCGCCATCATCCCTGCAAGCGCCTTACCCGTAGCCGCACCAACCACCGCCTGCCCCACAGGCACAATGCAAAAGCTCCGCATCACCGCCATCAGAAGAGTGCGGTGAAGCCCGGCATCGAGCAGCACCAACACGCCCAGCCAGTTCAACATCTGCCCCAGCACCGGCGTCTCGACCATCGTGTTCGGATCGAGCAGGTTCACCAGCGAGAAGCTGAACTGATACCCGAGCATGGTTCCCGCAAACGCCAGCGCCTCATTCAACAGCATCAGCGAAAGCCCGAACACCATCCCCACACCAAGCTCCCCCAGCACAGCCTTCGCATCGAGCACCGCCCTTGCTCCCGGCAGCGCCGCGACCGGCGGAGCCAGCAGGATCGTCATCGCAATCGCGAGTCCCGCCTTGACCTGCGTTGGGATCCCGCCCGAACTGAAGACCGGCGCAAACACCATCAGCCCGCTCAAGCGCACCAGCACCAGGACCGCTGCGCTCAGGTATCCCGGCCAATCGTGAATCACCGCCGCCACATCGCCAGCCACAGCAACCTCTATCCCAAGTACCTATCCCAAATAACGGTGAAAACCCGTCCAAAGATGCACCGTGAAACTGATCAGCCGATGCACCGTCCACGGCATTGTCACCATCGCAACGCCGAAGACAACCAGCAGTCTCGGCACTGCTGTCAACGTTTGCTCCTGCACACTTGTCAACGTCTGCAGCAGACTCACAACAAGACTGATCAGCGCCGCGCCCACCAGCAGCGGAGCGCTTAACAACAGCGCCTCCAACATCAGTCGCCGCATGATCTCTACCGTCTGGTCCGCGCCCATCGCCTATCCTCAGAAGCTCTTCAATAGCTGGTCCGCAAGCAAGTTCCAACCATCCACCATCACGAACAACAAAATCTTCAGCGGAGTAGAGATCACCACCGGCGGCAGTTGCATCATGCCAATGGAAGTCGTCACACTCGCCACGACCAGATCCACCAGCAGGAACGGCAGAAACAACACCGCGCCGATCTGGAACCCGGCCTTCAACTCGCTCAGAATGTATGCGGGAAAGATCACCGGCAGAGGCAGGTCCATCTTGGTCTGCGGCCGCACTGCCATGCCCGCCGCGGCAAACACAGTCAGGTCCTTTTCCCTTGCATACCGCAGCATGTATTGCTTCACCGGAACCAGCCCCGCCTCAATCGCAACCTCGCCCGTCATCGACCCCTCGCGATAAGGCGTCACCGCCTTCTGCTCCACGTCCAGCAACACCGGCTGCATCAGGAACCACGTCATCATCAACGCCAGCCCCATCAGCACCTGGTTCGATGGAGCAGTCTGAGTTCCCAACGCCTGCCGCAGAAAATGAAACACCACCAGCAGTCGAATCATCGGCGTCATCGACAACAGAATCGCCGGCAACAAAGTCAGGAACGTCAGTCCGAAGACGATCGCCCAGGGCGTGCTCTGGCCGCCCTTCATTTGATCCGCGAGCGACTTCGCGAGATCGTTCTTCGGCGCAGGCTTCTTACTGGCCGCCGCAGAGGGCTTCATGGCCAGCGGCTTCTTCTCTTCCTCTTGCGCCGGAGCCTTCGTCTCTGCATCCTGCACAAACGTCAACGCCGCGTGGACTCCCGACCTAGAACCAGCAGCGTAACTCGCGGCACTCAAGTGTTGAGGAAAGACAAGCACCGTCGCCGCGCCCAGAAGTAGCAGCGTCGCACGCCTTACCGGCCGCGTCGCGTTCCCCATCGCCCAGGCGGCCGTCGTCCTCACGATCACCGCCAGCGCGATCAATGCCATAGATCGAGCCCCGACTCCGCAGCCTTCAAACGCGCTTCATTGCTGGCGTCGCGGCCCCGCCGTCGCACCAACTCCGGCCCTCTCGCAGCACGATCGCGCGAGACACCGCCAGCATCCAGGGCAAGAATGCTTCCGACACTGTCCGCGCCAGCGCCCACCAGGTACCTCTGGTTATCACAGACGACGAGCAGTAACTGTCGCCGATTTCCAAGCGCCAGCGACTCAATCAGCTTCATCTGCTTCGGCTTACTTCCATGCGCCTGCGCATGCCTAATCCTCTCGACGGCCTGCTTCGCGACTCGGCGAACACGATCGATCATTATCACCGCCTGTGCCTCAATCCACACACCGAACTCTCCGCGCGAACTCTCTGCATGGTCATGCCTGCTCGGCCTATTCGCTTCGTCGCCCTGCCATTTACCAGTGAGCTGCATGCCCATAAGCCCCGCCTCCAACCGCTACGCCAGCTTCGCCACGCGCAATGCCAGCGCATGCTCGACAACCTCAAATTCGCCCCATGCGATCCGCACCGACCCTATCCGGATCGGGATCATCTCCGACGTCAGCACATTGCTTTCAATCACAAGGCCCTTCTCCATCGTCAGAAGATCGTGCATCGTGAACTTCGGCAGTGGGATCAGCGCTGTCACCGTCTGCGGCACCTTGGCCAGCACGTGCCACGTGGTATGGTCTTCAATCCGCTGTACCCAGGGCAGATGGTCCCGGTTGCGCGAGAACAATCCGTGATGTCCCAGCGCCAGCTCAGCCGACTTGTGTTCTGTCTCCGTCGCGTTCATTGAACCCTCTCCGTCGTCTAGATCTGCACCAGAAAATCCGTGAAGAAGACGTCCTTCACCTTCAGCGCCGCATTGTGCTTTGCGAGCGCTTCCTTCAACTCGATCTTCAAATGTTCCTTGCCGTCGGGCCCCAGCAACCACGCGCTCGTCTGCTGTCCAAGCACCGCAAGCACTGTGTCCCGCACTGCCAGCTCCTGCTCATTCGGTGCCTTGCTCGGCTTCGCATCACCGCCTGCTTCGGCCTTCGGAGCTTCGCCTTCCACTTCGAGCGTCAGTCCAAGCCGCAGATAAGCATGGCCACCGTCATCCGCCAGGTTTACGAGCAGCGGCTCCAGCACAACCGAGTGACCCGGTGCCTCGCTTGCCGCCTTTGCCGCGGGCGTGCCAGACATCGCTCCAACCGGCAGCTTGCCCGACTTCAGCAGGAAGATAACCGCAGCGCCAGACGCTCCCACGCCCAGCAGGCTTCCCATCATCACCACAACGAGCAGCATCACCGTCGGCAGCTTTACCTTGCTTGCCGAGGCCTTGTCTTCACTGACTGCTGCTTTTGCCGCCATGCCCACAATGAAGCAGTCAGGATGCCAATCCGGGAACCATCGACATTAGTTATTGCTCACGCTTCTAAAGTCAGTCCACGTTCGCCGAAACGCCTCACGCCTAGAACGAATCGGCGGGCCGGTGTCGGAATCGCTTCCCACACCCGCAGCCGCCGCTCTCATGGTCCACCGACTCGCCTACTCACCCAATCACAGATCCGGCGCCTACCGGATCATGGCGATCGTGTCCTGGGTGACCGTGTCAAACGTCGTTACGGTCTTCGAGTTCGCCTCGAAGTCTCTCTGCGCCACGATCAGGTTTGCAAACTCCGTCGAGATGTCCACGTTCGACTCCTCAAGGGCGCTGCCCGTAATTGTGCCGCGAGACCCGGTCCCGGCAACGCCGGCGATGAACTGGCCCGAAGCAGCCGAGGTCTGCAGATTGTTGTTGCCTATGACCGTCAGCCCCTGCGTGTTTTCTACCGAAGCCACGGCGACCTGTCCGACCGTCTCCAGCTGACCGTTGCTGAACGTTGCCGTCAGTACGCCACTGGGGTCCGTCGAAAAGCTCTGATAGATGCCGCTGGGGAAGCCGTCCTGGTTGTTCGCATTCTGCTGCGAAGGAGCGATCGTCTGCGAGATCGTCGGCGCTCCCGATGGGCTGTAAAGGTTGAAGTTGACGTTCAGATCTGCTGCCGAATCGGTGAGGCCTGGGAAGGTGACATTTGCCACATTTGCTGTCGGAGAAGTTAGCTGGCCTGACGAGTTAAAAGTCAAAGTACCCGTCGTGTTGGTTGCGGTCCCGGTGTAGTCGGTGGAGGGGATGGTGATGGCGTAATTCCAGGTGTTGGCCGCAGTCTTGGTATACGTGACCGTAAACAGATGTGTCTGGCCAAGTGAATCGTAGCCAGTGACCGCGGTGCTGAACGGCGCAGTCGATCCGGCATTCAGGTTCGCCGTAAACCCGATGTTCTGTGTCGCCATACCCGTCTCGGTAGTGCCAATGGGCAGCGAAAGCGGGGTGAGCGCCGCGTTGGCATTCACCACGCCATTGGTCGCCGCATACCCCATCACGCTTGCACCCTCGGCTGTAATGAAGTTCCCCTTCGAGTCCAGCTGGAAGTTGCCCGCCCGCGTCAGTACGTTCAAGCCATTCTGCTGCACCACAAAGAAGCCATCGCCGCTGAGAGCCAGATTGGTCGGAACGCCGGCTGTGGGATTGATGCTGCCCTGGGAAAAGTTCGTGGCCGTCGTCTCGATCTTCGTGCCCACACCGACCTGCAGCGTGTCGCCCGCGCCGTTGTTGCCGATCTGCTGGTAAAACAGATCTTCAAACTCCGTGCTCTGTCCCTTGAAAGCGGTTGTATTCAGGTTCGCAAGGTTGTTGCCGATGGTGTTCAACGCCAGCGAGTCGGCTGACAATCCAGACAAAGGAATTGAAAAATTGGGCATCTCTGTTCTCCATTTTGAATTCGGTTGGAAACTGCATACTCGTTATGGCCTGCGCGGAAGACCCGCACCTTCTACTGCGCAACCGCCCCCGGAACCTGTTTGTGAAGATTGCTCGTGAAAGCCCCCGCGCTGGCCGGCTGCAGACTTGCCGCATGGGCGTTCGCACTTGTCGAACTGCCCGAGGTGGAGCCCGTCGCGGGAGTCGTCGGTATCGACGAGTCAAGCGTCGAGATCCCGCTGTTGATCTGGATCAACTGCTCGAGACTGTTCACCTGCGCCAACTGCGTGATGTACGCATTCGGGTCCGTAGGCTGCGTCGGGTCCTGGTTCTTCAACTCACTTACCAGCAGCGTAAGAAAGTCATCGCTCGTGATCGCCGATGACGCATCGGTCGGGCTCGAACCACTATCTGCCGCGTTAGTTGCGTTGCTCTTGAAGGTTGAGCTCGTGCTCTTCGGTGCCAGCGCTCCCGCCACCGCATGTGAAGCCGCTCCCCGTTGCGCCAGCATCTCGTGCATCAATCGTGTGTCCATGATCTTCTCCTTGCTTCTCTAATCTCAGGTTCCTGGTTCGCTCTTCCAACCCTGATCCAATAAACCTCTGTAGCTCGAGGCCTCGCCCTTCGATGACTTCGAAAGTCGCCACCCGCTGCTGATCTACACCCGCACGTTCAGCCATCGTCCGCTCTCCTCAGAAGCGCTCGTCCTGCCTGAAGACGCTCCTTCCACTCCGCTCACTCTGTTGCGAGCGTCATAGCCTCTCGCGCTGTCACTTGCGCTCAAACGCGCCGCCTGCTGAGACGACTCCTGCCGACCCCCGTCGCCCTGCGCTCCACCTCCCTGCAGCAGCGACCCATTCGAGCCGCTCTGATCTGGACTGCCCAGTCCACCCGATCCCAAACCTCCGCCCGGCAAACTCCCTCGCTCCACCACCGTGGTCGTCACCGCCATCTGCTCGCTGTGCAGGAATGCATTCAATGCCGGCAACTGGCTGTGCAGCAGCGAGCTGCCTCCGCTGGTGCCCGCAGCCAGCGACGCATTTACAGCGCCCTGGTCGCCAACCTCCGCCCGGATCCGAAGCCAGCCCTGCGTCCCGCTTTGCACCCCGACTTCAAGCGTCGTTGGCGTGGACAGCAGCGTCCGGTGCGACTCTCCAACCTGCGCGCCGGCAGAAGCAGACTCAGCAACTGCTCCCGCGCTCGCCGCTCCCTGAACCCGCGCTGCGACGGTAGATTCCAAACTCCCGGAGACTGGATGAGTCGCTGGTCCAGCGATGTGCGGCGCAACCTGAGCAGGCTGCGCTGCGGTCTCACCGGCCGTTACCGCTCTTCCCGCAGCACTCCCCGCCAAAGCCACAGGACTGCTCAATCCGTTCGAAGCGTCCGCGAGCACTGCGGGCACGATGCTCGACGCGGCCGCATCCGCACTTCCGTCCACACTTGCCTTCGTCTTGCCGTCCTTGACCGCCGTTCCTTCCGTCTTCAAAGCCACTCCCCGGGCTGAAGCGCTCACCGGCGTAGCCTCACGCACAACCTCCAATTGAGGCGCTACGACTGTTCCAACCTGCACAGGAGCTGCTTCGCCATTGGTCAATGATTGCCCTGCGCTCGTCTGCTGCACGCGAGTCCCGGCATCGCTCTTCACAGACTCAACCTGATCACTGCCTGCAGCACTCCATAACGATGCCTGCGCACCATGAACTGTTTGCAGTGCCACGCCTGCATGCGGCACAGGAATCGACCTCGCCTGCGACGCCGTGGCACCCGCAGGCACCGAAGAGCAGTTCGCCGCCTTCCCATCCGCGCTCTTCAATTCCGTGCCGATCTTTACGTCCGTGCCCTTGGTCAGGGCACTGGTTCCTTTGTCAGGCACAGCCTGCAAAGCAGTTCCATCTCCTGCGAAACTCGTTACCTTCGCGGCCGCATCTTGACCGGCAGCGCCAAGCTGAGCAGCCGTGATCGCAGCTTCAGCAGCGGCTCTGGACACACTTGGGCTGCCAAACGCACCTCCCGTCACATCCCTCGCTTGAAGCGCACTTGTAAGATCTCCGGGCTTGCTTTCCTTTGGATCAATCAAACTTCCGCCAGCCCCCGTTACCGGCTGCGAAGGAACCGCTGCGATTGCGATCAACTGTGTCTGATCAGCCCCTGTTACGGCAGAGTTGCCCGAACCAATCGCCTGCCTCCTCGCGAAGCTCTCCTCTTTACCGGAACCCAGGCCACCAGTCTTGCGACTCTTTGCGGCTCCCTCATCCACCACCTTGCCCAAGTCATCTGCCTTCACGGCAGCGGTGGATGCGCCCGTAGCACCCGCGCCCGCCGGCACCAGAGCAACTGTCTTCAGAGATTCCACTGTCTTGACCGACGCCTCATCCCCCACCGGCGTCAATACAGCCGAACGGGAGTCATCCTTTGCGATCAACGCTTCGTCTCCGGCGTCCTTGAGTGCCAATTCCGAGCCACTCTTCAAACTCGCAACGGAGGCACTCTCTGCAGCCTGCTGCGATATGTCTTCAACCTCGCCCGTTTCATTCAGCTTGAGCTGGCTCTGGCTTGAACTGCTGCCCGCGCTCTTCACCGTCAGGCTAGCCACAAGCGCCTGCCTTACCAAAGACGAACCACCCGAAGCCACGGCCACATCGCTCTGGTTCTGAACGCTCTTCTGCCCAACAGGAGCACTCACGTTCGCCGCAAATGTCTCGCGAAAATCACCACTGTCAGCCTGTACCGTCGAAGGCGCACCTTGAATCTCAACCATCTGCGAAGCTTGCTGCACGGCTGTCGTGATCACTCGGTGTGCCTCCGGCTGCTTCTCCAACACGGAAGCAAAAAGCACTCAAGGCACCAAACAATCCGTGTCCATCATGAGCCGTCCTTCATGATTGCCTGGAGAGCTTCGCCTTCAAAACCAATGTGGGACTCACCCTTCGCATCCCACCATTGCCGCGAAAGGAAGCGGTCGTCCGACTCCCGCTGCGCATCGTGGGCCCGCTCCATCTCCAGCTTCGACCGCAACTCGCGCAGCACACTCTCCATCTGCTCCAGCTGCATCCGACCAGCGCGATACGCCTCGGCAGCCTCGAGCATCAGTGCTTCGCGCCGTTCCCGCAATCCGACCAGTTCCGCGGCGTTCCACTCCGTAAAGTGTCTTTGCGACTCATGCATCTGCCAGTCGACATGGTCGCCTGCATCGAGCGCCGCCTTCCCCTCAATGCTCGACCGCTTCGCCTGCGCCTCCTGTCGGGCGATCATCTCTTCCGCCTCACGCAAAGCCGCGGCCGCACGCTCCAGTTCCAGGGCCTGCTCGTGTTTCACCGCCCTATACACCAGCGCGATTCGTTGCAGCCCCTCCACCCGGCTCTGCACTGCTAGATCTCCATCGCCTGCAGGCTGGCAATCGTCTGCGAGTACTCCACCCGTTCCTCGACACGCTGCTGCATAAAGCCGCGCAGACCGGGCAACGCCGCGATGGCACGGTCCAGTTCCACATCCATTCCCGGCTTATAAGCTCCGATCCGCACCAGGTCGGCAGACCTCTGATGCGTCGCCATCAATCGCCGCGCCATCGCCGCCTTCTCGCGATGCTTCGGCCCTGTCACCGCAGGCATCAACCGGCTCAACGAATCGAGTACATCGATGGCCGGAAACCACCCCTCCGAAGCTAGCGCCCGCGACAACACAAAGTGTCCATCGAGCAGCGACCGCACCGCATCTACGATAGGATCCTGCTGGTCATCACCCTCCATCAGCACCGTGTAGAAGGCCGTAATGCTTCCCACCTCGAAGTTCCCCGCCCGCTCCACCAGCTTCGCCAGCCGCGCAAACACGGAAGGGGTATACCCCTTGCTTGCTGGAGGCTCACCCGCGGCCAGCCCAATCTCACGCGCCGCCATCGCATACCGCGTCAGTGAATCGAGCACCAGCAGCACATGCTTTCCCCGCGCCGCATAGAACTCCGCCACCGCCGTCGCAGCCATCGCAGCCCGCATCCGCAACAGCGGACTCTCATCCGAAGTCGACACCATCACTACCGACCGCTTCAGCCCTTCAACCCCCAGCGCTTCGTCGACAAACTGCCGCACCTCGCGCCCGCGCTCGCCCACCAACCCAACCACGGTGATGTCCGCCGCGGTATTGCGCGTCATCATGCCGATCAGCGTGCTCTTCCCCACGCCCGACCCGCCGAAGACACCGATCCTCTGCCCCCGCCCCACCGTCAACATCCCGTCGATCGCCCTGACACCAGTCGGCAGAGTCGTTCGGATCGGCATCCGCTCCATGGGCTTCGGCACCGCGCCATCGAGCGGCCACATCTGCGACACCCGCGGCAGGCCACCCTCATCGATTGGAACGCCAATGGCGTTCAGAATCCGCCCCTGCATTCCATCGCCAACAGCAAGGCACGGCGTCGTGCCCAACGCGATCACCGTGTCGCCAAACCGAATCCCTGTCGTCGGCTCAAGCGGCATCACCAGCACATTGCGTCCGCGGAACCCGATCACCTCCGCGCCATGCCGCCGCCCCTGGCCATCGACAATCTCGCAGCACTCGCCCACCGAGCACAGCGGCCCCAGCGACTCCAGCGTCTGCGTGCTCGCCTCCACCACCTTGCCGCACCACCGCCATGCCGGCCGCGCTTCAAGATGCCTGAAGTACGGCTCCATCCGCGTGTCCCGCATCTCGATCACCGACCCCGCCGAAGGCATCGGGACAGGTCCCTGCATCACGCAGGCCGCCGCTGCATCAGGTCGAAGAAGCCGCGTTCGATCTCCCCAAGCTGCGCCTCGATCCCCAGCTCCACCGCCCCCACACTCGTCTCGAGCACGCACTCTCCCCGGGCCATGCCGTCATCCCCCACAACCCGCACCGCACCTGCGTGCCCAGCCTTCAAGTCTGCTTCAATCTCCGCGCTCCACATCGCCACCTCACTCACCGGCACGCGTAGCCGCGTCTCACTCTCTTCATCCACTTTCTCAAGCGCCACCCTCACTGCCCCCGACAGCAGCAGAGGGTCCATCCGTGCCTCGCGATGCAGCACCCGCGCCGCAATCGCTAGCGCCAGCTTCACCACTTGACCTTCAACTGCCGCGAAGTATCGCGTCCGTTCCTTCGCAAAGTCTTCGCACGCCTTCAGGACCATCCCACGGTCGTCGGCCATGCGCTGTTCCATCTCCTGGTCCCAATCCTTGCGCGCCAGCAAACGAGCTAGCCGCTTCGCCTCATCCAGCTTTCCCGGCAGAGCCTCAAGCTGCTGCCGCATCTGCTCTTCAAGCGTCGCGACCTCCGCCTTTAGAATTGATGCCGCATCCTCGCGTATCCCAACCTCGACCTCTTCGATCGTCTCGAAGTCGAGCCTCTCCACTCCTTTCCGTTCTCCTCCGAACACCCGCGCCACGGGCCGCCCTTTATGCTGCGCTGCCGCTCCGTCAGACTGTAATTGCATCGTCGGCCTCCAGCTTCAGCATGATCTTCCCTTCCGCTTCCAGCTTTTGCGCCAGGTTGAGAATCTCCAACTGCGCCGTCGTCACATCCTTCATCCGCACCGGCCCCATCACCTCGATGTCTTCCTTCATCATCTCCACCGCACGCGAACTCATCGCCGAGAACAGGTGCGCCCGGATGTTCTCCTTCGCGCCCTTCAACGCCACTGCCAGCATCTTCTTGTCCGCCCCGCCAACGATCTCGCGAATGCTCGCCGCTGGCACCGTCAGCAGATCGTCAAACGTAAACATCAGCGTCCGAATCCCGATTGCAATCTGCGGCTGCTTCTGCTCGATCTCTTCGAGGATGCCCTTGCTCGCGCTCTGGTCAAGCCGGTTCAACAGATCGGCCACTGCCTTAAACCCCGCATAGCTCCTGCGTCCCGTCGACCCCAAGGACTTCATCTTGCGATGCAGGATGATGGCCACCTTCTGTGCCATCTCCGGTGAAAATTGCCGCATCTCCGCCAGTCGCTGCACCGCCTGCACCCGCAAAGATTCCTGCAGACACATCAGCAGCACCGCGCCACGCTTGGCATCAAGATGCGCCAGCACCAGCGCCACCGTTTGCGGATGCTCGTTCTCGAGGAACTTGCTAAGCTGCTGTGGGTCCATCTTCTGCAGCATCGCCAGGTCGCCTGCCGTGCGCTCCTGCAGTCCCTTCACCTGCGCCAGCATCGCCGCCGCCCGCGTTCCACCAAAAGCCTCGGTCAGCAGCTTCATCGCATAGTCCGGCCCGCCGCGGACCATGTACTGCTGCGTTTCGAGCAGCCCATAAAACTCCGTCAACACCTGCGTCGCAATCTCCGGCGACACCGACTCCACCTTCGTGATCTCGTCCGTAACGCGCTGGATCTCGTCTTCGCCGAGCCCCTGCATCAGCTTCTTACCAAGCTCGTCCCCCACCGACAGCAATAGGATCGCCGCCTTGCGAATCCCCGGGATGTTCGCCGGCACAAACCCCGCGTCCGCAGCCAGCATCAACTGGTTCTCGGACGCGCCTGCCGTCAATGCTGCTGCACCTGCCGCCATCGCCTACTCCCTCGCCGAACGCCTTCCTGTTCCCTGTTCCCTGCCTCTAAGCCTGTGGCTGACTCTCCGGCTCGGGCGCGATCCAACCTTGCAACAGCCGCGTGCTCGGAGTCGGATCGGCATGAATGCTCTCGGTAATGCTGTCGAAGATCGCCTGCGCGGAGTTCTTTCCTTTACGCTTCGGCACAAACGTCGTATCCGGCTGGCTCGTCGCAAGCAGGTTCCCCGATTCGTCCACGCTGCCTAGCTGTTTCACAGTCGCCAAGCCAGGTACAGCGTCCTCGCCACTTCCACTCCCCAGCGCACCTGCCGACCGCACCGCTCCCGGCCCCAGCAACACCGGCTCCTTCAATGTCGTCATCACCTGCTGCCCCACCGGCTTCAACACAAACATCACCAGGAGAAGCCCGCATACACCAAGCATCAGCGTCCTCATGAAGTTCGGCTGCGTACGGAGAAATCCCTTCGCCCCATCCGACACCTTGTCCAGCAGCGGCGCCGGTGGCTCTGGAGCATTGCCACTAAAGCTCATGTTCTCGATCACGACCTGGTCCCCGCGCTTCGCATCGAAGCCCACCGCCGCCTGCGCCAGCTCTTCCAGCCGATGCATCTCCTCCGGACTGCGCGGCTTCCACACAGTCTTCATCGCCTTGCCTGTCCCCTCGGTCGCCATGCGATCGTTCACCACCACCGCCGCAGTCACCCGCGCCAGCCGTCCCGGCCCTTCTTCGAAGTGCGTCGTATGTTTCGTCACGGCATACGTCCCGCTCTCCTGCTTCGTCGTCTGCCCCTGCGGTCCGCCTTGCGGATACACCGGCTGCCCGTCCTTCGCATCCTTGTTCGCCAAAAGCGGCGGAGTGCCCGGCGCAGCCGCCTTTTCCGATCCCTGTACCGCACCCTTTGGGGCCGCAGCCGGCGTGTTACTCGCCGTACCGGGAACTCCTGAAGCCCTCGCTCCCGAAGTCGACGTCTGTTCGCTCCGCTGCATGTTTAACGTGGCTGCCTGCGCAGGGTCATACACCTCATCGAGTTTGTCCTCGGTACCTTGGTCATAGTTCAACCGCACCGTCGCCCGCACGTTGTCGCGCCCCGCAAGCGGCTCCATCAGGCTCACCAGCTTCGCCTCAAGCTCCTGTTCCTTATCGCCCTCAGCCATACTCTGCGAGTGCGGCTTCAGGTTCACCCGCCCATCCGCATCCACCAGTACAACATCAGCCGGACTCAGATTCTCAACCGCCCCCGCCACCAGACCCACGGATCGAATCCGCCTCGCCCGGGTCGACAGCAGACCGCTTCAGCTTCAACACCACCGAAGCCTTCGCCACCTTGTCCTCAGAGGCAAACAGACTCTGCTGCGGCAGCACCAGGTGTACCCGCGCCGACTTCACCACGCCCAGCGTCTGGATCGTATGCTCTAACTCTCCCTCAAGCGCACGCTGATAGTTCACCCGTTCATCGAACTCGCTTCCCACCCAGTTCGGCTTATCAAATAACTCGAACCCCAGCCGCCCGGACTGCGGCATTCCTTTCGCCGCAACCTCGATCCTTGCCTTATCGACGTCGCCCGATGAAACCTCTACGCCCATGCCATCCGCCGACATGCGATAAGGTATCCCCGCCGCCGCAAGCTCCTGCGTCACCTGTGCCGCGTCCTTCGCATCGAGCTCCTTGAACAGCGGCTTCCAGTCCGGCCGCTCCGCATACCAGACCATCGCCAGGATCGCCGCCACAATAAACAGCAGCGAAGCCGCCAGCCCATTGCGCCTGCCCACCGGCATCGCCACCATGCGGTCACGCAGGTTCCCCAGCATCTCCCGGGGCGACATCGCCGGAACGTCCGGCACAGTCGGCACCGCTCCCGGTTTGCCTTGCAACGTCTTCGCCGTTCCCGCTTGCTCCGCCACCAAACGCCCCTTGTTCTTTCTCTACAGTTTTCTACCTGCAAGCAAACGCCCGGGTGCCCCATCCGTCGCGCCTTTGTCTCTCGCGATGGGTGGGATTCCACAACTCTCTAAAACTGCATCCCCATCATCTGCTGATACGCCGACACCGCCTTGTTCCTCACCTGCAGCGCCAGCTCAAACGCGACACTCGCCTTCTGCTGCGCGATCATCACGTCGTGGATCTCCACGCCCTGCCCGCTCAACAAACCGGTCACCGCTTCCCCCGCCTGTTTTCCAAGCGTCTGCGTCTGGTCGAGTAGCGAATGCACAATCCCCGCAAACGGCGTCGCCACCGAGCCTTCCGCCTTACCCAGCACCGGCGTCGCTGTCGCCGCCAGTGCACCCGCCGCCTTATCCAAACCGATCATCGCAATCTCCTTCGAATGTCCAAACTACTTAGTTCAAAAGTCCTATTTCAGAATGTCCAATGACGACGCGATCATGCTTTTCTCCGCCTGCACCGCACTTGCATTCATCCCGTACGACCTTGTCGCCCCCATCAGGTCCACCATCTCCGTAAGCGGGTTGATATCCGGATACGACACATACCCATCCGCATCCGCGTCCGGGTGCCCCGGCTCATACCTCCGCAGCGGATCGCTCGTATCGCGAATGATTCCCGACACCGCCACGCCTCCAGGCACCGTATCCGAAGCGGTCACGCTCCCTGGCATCCCGGTAAGAAAACTCGCATTCTTCAACTTGCCGATCGACGCAAATGGACCCTGCCCCAACGCCGCCTGCCCAATCCCCGCCTGACCAATCAGCGAATCCTGAAACGCACCGCCATCCTGCGCCTCGAACACCACATGCTCGCGCTGATAAGGGCTGCCGTCCGCCGCCCGCGTCGTCTCCGCATTCGCCATATTCGCCGCCACCACCTCAGCCCTGACCCGCTGCGCCTGCAAAGCCGAAGCACTCACATCCAAAGCCCCAAAAAGATTCATCACGCCCCCTATTCCCTTCTCCCTTTTCCCTTCTCCCTGTTTTTACTTCCCATCCGCCGAATGAATCGCACTCAACACCTGCGCAAACTCGCCCTTGATCAGCTGCACTCCCAGCTTGAACCGCAGCTGCGTCTTCGCCAGCTCCAGTCCTTCGCGGTCCATCGAAACGTTGTTCCCATCCGGCCTCGCCACCAACCCATCCACCGCCGTAACCTCCGGGTCGAGCGCCATCCCCAGCGCATTTGGAACGGTATTCAACTGCCGCGTAAACTCCTGCTCGAAGTCGAATCCGACCGTCTTGAATCCCGGCGTATCGACGTTCGCCATATTGCCCGCAGTCAACTTCATCTGGTCGCTCGTCAGATCGAGAAACCGTCCCAGCGCCTCGCTCATCGGTGACGTCAATTGCATCGGCTTTACCTCACCCATGCAGAAGCAGCCGCAGTGCCAAAACAGAGCGCCGGCACATAAGAACCCTGCCATAATCAGCCGCCGCTCTACAGGCCCGTCGCGCCTGAGCCGATCAACATCCTGCGCAAATCACACGCGACAGCCGCATCGCAGTACGATGTCAGAGTGAAGATCTCTCATCTCCTCTCGCTCCCAGTTCTCGCCCTTGGCATCGCCACCGCTAACGCGCAACAGGTCACCCTACCGCTCTGGTCCCACGGAGCGCCCGAGCCCCGCACCGCCAAAGGCCCGGAACGGGACACGGACACCGCCGCCGACCCGCTCATCGCCGGCCGCAAGATCATCCGTCTCACCGATGTCAGCGAGCCCACCCTCGCCGTGTACAAACCCGACGCCGCAACCAACAGCCACACCGCAGTCGTCGTCTTCCCCGGCGGAGGATACAAGATCCTCGCCTACGATCTCGAAGGCACAGAGGTCTGCACCTGGCTCAACTCCATCCACGTCACCTGTGTCCTGGTGAAGTATCGCGTTCCTTACGACGGCCACTTCCCCGAACAATCCGAAGACCTCGAAGACGCGCAACAAGCCATGCGCCTTACCCGCCAGCATGCCGCCGAGTGGGGCATCGACCCCAAACGCATTGGCGTCCTCGGCTTCTCCGCCGGAGCCCACCTCGCCGTCGTTCTCAGCATCCACTCCGACTTTGCACCGAAGACCGCAACCGTAAAAGAACACGGCGGCCTCGACCCCAGCATCAGCGCCCGACCCGACTTCGCCTTTATCCTCTACCCCGGCTATCTCATGCACTGGCCCGACAAGACGACCATCGCCCCCGAAGCCGTTCCCACCGCAACCACTCCGCCGACCTTCGTCCTTCAAGCGGAGAACGATCCCGTTCACGAAGAAAACGCGCTCATGTACTTCCAGGCCCTGAAGGACGCTAAAGTTCCCGCCGAGATCCACCTCTTCGCCGAAGGAGGCCACGGCTACGGTCTCCGGCCTACCGAACTACCAGTCACCCACTGGCCTACCCTCGCCGAGGCCTGGCTGCACACCATCCACATGCTCGAATGCGCCCTTCTGCTCATTAAGGCCGCATTTGGACTGCTGCTCTTCAGCTTTATCGATTCCCAAGGGAATCTGCTTCTGCAGCCGCTGTAGCTTTAGGATCCAGATCGGCCTCAACCTACCGCCAGTCACCCGCCCAAACCGCACATCCGACGCTTCGATCACCATCCGGTCCTGCGCCAGGATCACCCCGCGCTCCAGCACATGCATCAGCTCCCGAACATTTCCCGGCCAGTCATAGAGCAGCAGCTTTGCCACGCCTTCCACGCTCAGCCGTTTTCCTTGGAGCTCCCTGTCCCATCCGTTCCAGAAAGAAATCAGCAAGCTCCTCAATGTCCTCCCGCCGTTCGCGCAGTGCAGGCACCTCGATCGGAAACACCGCAAGCCGATGATATAGATCCAGGCGAAAAGCTTTCTCCTTTGCCTTCTGCTCGAGCGGCTGGTGGGTCGCCGCAATCACCCGCACATCGACACGCAGCGTCTCGTTGTCGCCCACGCGCTGCAACTCACCACACTCCAGGAACCGCAGCATCTTCGCCTGTAGCGCCAGCGGCATCTCGCCAATCTCATCCAGAAAAAGTGTTCCCCCGTGCGCCGCTTCGATCCTTCCCGTCCGCGCCTGCACCGCTCCGGTAAACGCCCCACGCGTGTGCCCAAACAGCTCCGCCTCGAGCAGCGACTCCGGAATCGCCGCGCAGTTCAGCACCGCGAAGGGCTTGTTCGACCGCAAACTCAGCCGATGGATCGCCTTCGCGACCACTTCCTTACCCGTTCCTGTCTCGCCCTCGATCAGCACCGAAGTCGACCGCGGCGCCACCAGCCGCACCATCTCACCCAGCAGAACCATGCAGCTGCTTCTGCCCACAAGCTCCGTCAGCCCCGTCTCCATCGGTCTCACGGAAGCCTCTACCCGAACCCTCTGGGTCGGCCCCTGCACCGCTGGCCTGGTCACTGCCGACACATGCGGGGTGGCCACTGGAGCCGCCGCCCAGATCGCCGTATCGTTCTGCGGCAGCGAGTCCTGCGCCTCCCGCAGCGCATGAAGCAGTTCATTCCGTCGCGGACTTCGCCCGCCCTCGCTCTCCACCGCCCCATCCATCCGCAGCAGGTCGATCGACGGATACATGAGTTTCACCTGCCCTACCACCTCGGCTACATCAAGGTCAGGAAGCCAGCTGTCGAGCATCAACGCCTCGGGACGACGCTCTTCCAGCATCGCGATCGCCTCTGCCCCGCCGCTCGCCTCTCGCACCTGCCACCGGAGACTCGTCAGACTCGCTCGCAGTCGCGCACGCAGCGCCGCGTCCGTACTCGCCACGACCACCGTCCTGCTGCTCGCGGTTCCAAGTTCCACAACGGCGCCGTAAGTTGCATTCATCGCTCTACCCCACTGTCCAACCAACTGGTCTTGAAGACTATGCTTGCTCAACCGAATCTCTTCATGCGACCGCGATCTTCAAGCCAGGCTCGACGGACTCGCGGCTTTTTCTTTGATCGCATCCCGCACCTTGTCCCGCATAATCCCCGCAATTTCCCTCAGCCGCTCACTGGCCTCCTGCGAGATCTTCACCATCTCCTTCACCTCCACTATCGAGCCCACACTATTGCCATACTCCAGCGCACACAGCAGCACCGTAATCGGCTGACTCAGCGCATGCAGGTTCTCGTTCAACTCCCGCAGCAGCTTCGCCTCGCGTCCCAGGGCCTCGCTTTGTGTACCGTCTCCTGCTGCGTTTGTGAACAACATCTCCGCCTCAAGCTCCCTTTCTTGCGCCCTGCGGGTCAAGCATTCGGACCCGCTGCATGGGCTTGCGTCCAGAATCCGTGGCAGCCGCCGAGGAGTTGTCCCGCAGCATGTATCCCGAACCACGCACCGTCTCGATCAGCTCCGGCCCGATGCCGCCGATCTTATCCAGAGAGTGCGCGGCCGCCAGCTTCCTTCTCAGATAGTTGATGTACACATCGACGACATTCGTCCCCGTGTCCGGCGACATCTGCCACACCTCCCGCAGCAGCTCCGCCCGGCTGCAGCAAAGCCCGCGCCGCTGCAACAGGAACTCCAGCAGCGCGAACTCCTTCACCGTCAGATCAACGGGCGTCCCATCGCGCGTCACCCGCCGCTCCATCCGGTGAAGCTCGATGCCGCTCTGTCGCAGTACGGGGTCGGCAAACTGTTCCCTTCGCCGCAAGAGCGCTCTACAGCGCGCCCGCAGTTCGTGGAAGCTGAAAGGCTTCAACATGCAGTCATCCGCGCCAAGGTTCAGGCACTTCACCCGGATCTCAACCTCGTTCCGGCCCGTCAGCACCAGCACGGACATCCCTTCGAACCGGCCCGCCAGCGACTCGAGTATCTCGGTGCCGTCCCTCTTTGGCAGGCTCAAATCCAGCACCATCAGGTCCGGTCGCCGAATAGCCAGCCGCTCCATCGCACTTTCACCATCCCCGAGCCACTCCACGTCGTGACCCTCAAGCTTCAGACCCTTCTGTAGAAACAAACCGAGAGCAGCATCATCTTCCACAATCAAGACTTGCATCGTCACCCCATGAAAAGTGTGTATCTGGCCGCAGAGTTCGTTGGTATCGAGTTCGTGCAAGACTCGTTGCTCTACCTTCCTCTCTGGGGGCGGTATGAGCAACAGTTGTTCTTTCTTTTCTCGTCGTGCTTTCCCGAATGCGGAAACGCCGACACTTTTCTCATTACGATCCTTTAATCCTCAGCCTCGTGTGGTTCCTCAGCCTCATGTGGTTCCACGATTCCCGACTAGGACTTGAACCAATTTGGCTACCTCACTTTCCCCTTGTGCGAAAGTTGTTGCTTGCGCTTCGCCTTTTATTCGCTACAATGATTTCCATGGCGATCACCCGGCGGCAAAAAGAAGTTATCGACTTTCTCTCCACCTTCACCCAGAAGAACGGCTACTCCCCGTCTTACGAAGAGATCGCTGCCGGTCTCGGCCTCAGCTCCCTCGCCACCGTCCATAAACACATCACCAACCTGCAAGGCAAAGGCCTGCTGCAGCGCGCCCACAACCGCAGCCGATCCATCGACGTCCTTCCCAGCCGCGCCGGCAAGAAAGGCTCTGACCGCCTGCCGTTGATGGGCCGCATCGCCGCCGGCCAGCCGGTCGAAGCGATCGAGAGCACGGAAAGCATCTCTCTCAACGACATCATCGGCAACCGCGAGGTCTTCGCCCTCGAAGTCCGGGGCGATTCCATGCGCGACGAACATATCGTCTCCGGTGACTACGTTCTGGTCGAACGCACCAAAACCGCCCGCGAAGGCGAGATCATCGTAGCCCTCATTGATGGTGCCGAGGCCACCCTCAAACGCTTCTACCGCGAAGGCGCCATGATCCGCCTCCAGCCTTCAAACGCCGAGATGGCACCCATCTACGCTCCCGCCGCCAACGTCAGCATCCAGGGCAAAGTCCTGGGCGTACTCCGCAAATACAACTGATTACCGCCTCTGCAACAAATCCGTCGTGAAGAGAAGCGTTCAGCTTCTCGACGAACCCCTCGATCAGAACGCCATCCCGAACCTTTCTGCTCCCCTGCCCTCCTGCCCCATGGAACCATCCCCCAACCTCCTGCGTATAACCATGAGAGACGCATCATCGGAGGAGCACTCGTGGCATCGAACCGCAAACGCAAGAACATCTGGCTCTGGGGAGGTCTCAGCGTCTTCGTTCTCCTTATCATCGGAGGCATCACCCTCGTTGCGCGCGGCAAGGCTACCACCTTCGAACCCTCCCAGCTCGCCAAGGTCGAGAACGGCGATATCGCCCGCTCCGTCGTCGCCACAGGCAAAGTCCAGCCCATTACGAAGGTCGAAGTAAAGTCCAAGGCCAGCGGCATCGTCACCCGCCTCGACACGGACATCAACGCCCGCGTTTCCAGAGGTCAAGTTCTTGCTCAATTAGACCAGCAGGAGATTGCCGACCAGGTCGCAGCCCAGAAGGCCACCCTCGCCGCCTCCGAGTCCAATCTCAACGCCGCCTCCGCCGCCATCACCCTCGACAAGGTGAACGCCGAAGCTCCCGACCTGCCCATGTTCAAGCACACCTACGAGCGTGCCGCCGAAATGTCGAAGGACGGCGTTGTGTCGAAGCAGGCACTCGACGATGCCCAGCAGAAGTATCTCGCCGCCGTAAACATCCGCGACCGCGCCCTCTCCCAGATCGCAGTCGACACCTCGAAGATGCATCAGGCGCAGGCGCAGGTCGCCCAGGCACAGGCCTCGCTCAAGCAGCTTGAAGACCAACTCAGCTACACCACGATCGTTTCGCCGATGGATGGCATCATTCTTTCCCGCGACGTTGAAGTGGGCGACGCCGTCAGCTCAATCCTTGTCCTCGGGTCTACAGCAACACTTGTGATGACCATCGGCGACACTCACCAGGTCTACGTCCAGGGCAAGGTAGACGAGAGCGGCATCGGTCAGGTCTATCTCGGCCAGCCCGCCCGCATCAAGGTCGAGTCCTTCAAAGACAAGACGTTTCTCGGCAAGGTCACGCGCATCGCCCCGCTTGGTGTCGAAAAAGACAACGTCACCACCTTCGAGGTCCGCGTCTCCATCGACAATCCCGGCGGCGAGCTGAAGGCCAACATGACCGCCAACGCAGAAATCCTTCTCGACGAGCACAAGAATGTCCTCACCGTTCCCGAGCAGTCGGTCCTTTACGATAAAGATCGCAACGCCAGCGTCGAAATACCCGACACCAGCCAGAAGAACGGCCGTAAGAAAATCTCTATCAAAGCCGGCATCTCGAACGGCACCAAGACCGAAATCCTCGCCGGACTGAAACCCGGCGACACCGTTATTCTTCAGCAGTAAAGGAATTCACCGTACGATTGCCGCATCCGCATTTCGGTCCTCGCATCTGCTTCAAGTCTCACCCGGAACAAAGGAGCCTGCCATGAATCTCCGCACCTTGTCTCTCACCGTCGCTCTCGCCACCACCGCAACTGCTTTCGCCGCCGAAGGCTCTTTCTCTCGCAATCTTTCTGTCTCCGGCGCGCCGACCATCACCATCGCCACCGGTTCCGGATACATCCACGTCTCCACCGGCTCACAATCCGAAGTGCGCATCAACGCCCGCGTCAAATCGGAACACAGTTGGTTCGGCGGCGGCTCTGACACCGACCGTGTCAAGCAGATCACCGACAATCCCCCCATCGTGCAGAATGGGAACGCCATCACCATCGGCTCTTCGAACGGCGACTCCAACAAGTTCCGCAACATCTCTATCGACTACGATGTCGTACTACCCGCCGCCACCACGCTGAAGGTCGCCAGCGGCTCCGGAGACCTTCAAGTCGCCAACGTCATCTCGCTCGTCTCCGCCGAGACCGGTTCGGGCGACATCCACCTTGCCAACCTTGGCCCCACCCCGCACGTCACGACCGGTTCCGGCACCATCCGCGCCGAAGGCATTCACGGCTCCGCGAACCTCGAAACCGGCTCCGGCGACATCGAGTTCAACCAGCAGTCCGCCGGCGACGTGAAGGCCGAGACCGGCTCAGGCTCCCTCCGTCTCCACGGCATCAATGGCGCCCTCAAAGCTGAAACCGGCTCGGGCGACCTCGAAGTCGATGGCAACCCCGCATCGGAGTGGAAGCTCAACAGCGGCTCTGGCTCTGTCCGTCTCAGCCTCGGAGGTCAGGCCCGCTGCAACCTGAACGCCAGCACCAGCTCCGGCTCAGTCAACGTCTCGGCTCCCATCGCCATGCAGGCCGGCCTCGACAAGCAGCACATCGTAGGCAGCGTCCGAGGCGGTGGCCCCACAGTCCGCATCAGTACCGGCTCTGGCGACATCACCGTCCGTTAGTCATTTCGTTGAGTCGGAATCAGGGCCCATCTTTGCAACGATTACATCGTCGCAAGATGGGCCTTCGTTGCAAGGGCGAACCGTCTTGCTTGTAGCGCAATTTTTGGATAAACGCGCGCCTCACCGCAGCTTCTTTTCCTGCAAGCTTTCCCTTCACCTTGCGTTTTCACTAGCGAGACCTGCGCCAGCAAGCCATCGACGCAAACGGAAAGCGGCCCGGAATGAACGTCCCTCAACGCAACCTTCGCACTCTGATTCTCTCTTTCGCCGGCGCGGCAGCAATGCTCAGCGTCACCGGCTGCGCGTCACACGCTTACTACCCGCCGCCGCCCGCACCCGCGCCGTACGCCCGGCGTCCTCCGTTGATTGATGCTGCTGACCGCAACGGCTTTCGCAGCGGCGCTGACGATGGCGCTCGAGACGCCTACTCTGGTCGGCCGCTATCACCCACAACACGACCGTGCCTTCAGGAATACTCCCGGCTACGATCCCGCGCTCGGCCCGTTTGAGCCCTACCGCCATGCCTTTCGCGACCGCCATGCCTTTCGCGACGCCCATCTGCCTCTACAGTCAGGGAAGGCTGCACCTCCTCCCTCAAGCGATGCCTAGCCCCAGCCGATAACTTCTCCTGACCGGCTCGTTCGCCGTGCCGTAATGCAGCCGCGTCGCACCCCCGGAGGAGAATCGCATTCGTGAAGTTCACGCGCCGCTCCATCGGAAGCATGACCATCGGCAGGAAGCTCTTCCTGAGCTTCGGCACCGCGATGACACTTACGCTGCTCATCGCACTCATCGGATCAGCAAATAACGCGATCCTCAGCAGCACCATCGATCACGTTGTTCGCTCCATGTCCGTGCAGCAGCAACTCACGGCCGAGATCAGTCTCGACTTCAGCGAACTCCTCTCGATCGAGCGCGGCATTCACCTCCGCACCTCTATGAGCGACCCAGCCACCGCGGAGATCTACAACCAGCAGTTCCTTACCTCCTCCGGCAAGCTGTCTGCAAACACCCATAAGCTCGCACCCCTTCTCGTCTCCGAAGCCGACAAGCGTCTCTGCGCTCAACTCATCGATCTGAACCTGCAACTGCGCCAGATCCACGATCTCACCTATCAGCAGATCGCCATCGAAAAGGGCCCAACCTCCGACTTTTCCTCTTCCCCATATCTGATTTTTCGCGATCAGTTCCTGCCCCGCGCCAATCTCGCAAAATCTCGGGCCGATCTTTTGCGGAGGGACGAAGCAGCGTTGCTCACCCAGGATTCACAGCGGACTCGTCAGATTGATCTCCGCTCCCGCTGGCTCACTAACTTCATGCTGATCCTCTTCTTCGTCGTCGGTGGCATACTCGCGCACATCGTCGTACAAAGCGATCGCACCCTCCGCCAGTTCGCTGCAGACCTGGGGGAGGGTGCCACACAGGTCGCTGCCGCAGCCGTGCAGGTCTCTGCTTCCAGCCAGTCCCTCGCCCAGGGTGCGTCCGAGCAGGCCGCCTTCATCGAAGCCACTTCGGTTTCCGCAGAGGAGATCAACTCTATGGCGCGCCGCAACACCGATAACGCTGTCGCCACCGCCAGCATGGTCGCAGAATCGCAGCGGTCCATCGAAGAAGGGAAGCGCGCGCTCGACCAGATGGTCGCCGCCATGGACGGCGTGGCCCTCGCCAGCAAGGAGATCTCGAAGATCGTTAAACTCATCGACCAGATCGCCTTCCAGACCAACATCCTTGCTCTCAACGCTGCTGTCGAGGCCGCCCGCGCCGGTGACGCCGGCCACAGCTTCGCCGTTGTCGCCGATGAGGTCCGCGAACTCGCCCAGCGCAGCGCCCAGGCGGCAAATGACACCGCGGTCCTTATCGAGGACTGCATCGTGAAATCGCAGACCGGCAAACACCAGGTGGATGAAGTCGCCGCTGCGATCCGCTCCATCATTGACCAGTCCGCCCGGGTGAAACTTCTCGTCGACCAGATCTCAGACGGCAGCCGCGAACAGTCTCGCGGCATCGATCAGGTCAGCAAGGCTGTCCTCCAGATGGAGCAGGTCACCCAGGGCAACGCTGCCAGCGCCGAGCAAAGTGCCGAAGCCGCCAAGCAGCTCAACCTGCAATTTCAGACTCTCAAAGACATTGCCAACGACCTCGCCGCCATGCTCGGCAAAACCATCCGAAGGCTCCCTGACGGCCCTCCAAAAGTAGATGCTGCTCCGTCTCTTCGGCGTGGGAAGACCTCCGTAACCGTTCCGGACGAGCTCGAGACGCGCCTGGAATCGGTCTTGCGTCTGTAACTTCCACCTCGTTACACCGGAAGAGCATCCCCGCCGATCTCCACAATCGCGAGGCTTCAGGTGTCGATGCAGCGGTAGAATCAGCTCAGACATACTCCCGAGAACATTGCCCACATCTCCCGACCGCTCCAAGTCAGACCGTAACCCGGCCACCAGCACGGTATCCGATTCCCGCGTTCCCCTCCGGGTGGTCGCGATCGGCGGCGGCACAGGCCTCTCGACCCTGCTCCGCGGCCTGAAGCGCTATGTCGCCGCACCCACCGGATCCGCGGCTTCACCCGATCCCACATGCAACAGCCAGCTCTGCCTCATCCGCGACCTTGCTGCTGTAGTTACGGTGACCGACGATGGCGGCTCCTCGGGCCGTCTCCGCGAAGACCTCAAAATGCTTCCTCCAGGCGACGTTCGCAACTGCATGGTCGCCCTCTCCGAAGACGAGCATCTTCTCTCCCGCCTCTTCCGCCATCGCTTCGATCAGGGCGATCTCCAGGGCCACAGCTTCGGCAATCTCTTTGTCGCTGCCCTGACCGAGATCACCGGCGACTTTGCCCAGGCCGTCCAGATGTCCTCGCAGGTCCTCGCCACCCGAGGCCGCATCTATCCCGCCACCAACATCAACGTCACTCTCTCCGCGCTCATGGACGATAGCTCCACCGTCCATGGCGAAAGCAACATCACCGCCAGCCATCGCCGCATCGTCGAGCTCAAGCTCGAGCCACCCACCGCCGGGCCGCTTCCCGAAACGCTCGAAGCCATCGCCCAGGCCGACCTGATCACCCTCGGGCCTGGTTCGCTCTACACATCCCTGATCACAAATCTGCTTGTACGGGGAATTCCTGAGGCCCTGGCCGATTCAAAAGCCACCCGCGTCTATGTCTGCAATCTGATGACGCAAGCCAACGAGTCGCTCGACCTTACCGCCTCGCAGCACATCGAAAAAATTCTGCAGCACGCCGGCGCAACCGGGGCCCCCATCTTCGACTTCGCCCTGATCAACACCGCCCCCATCTCACCCGAGCTGCTTGAGAAATATGCGCGCGAAGGCCAGCAGCCGATTGAAGCCGACCTCGCCCGCATCCGCTCGCTGGGCGTCGAACCCATCGTAGGCAGCTTCGTCCACGAAGGCAGCCTTCTGCGCCACGACTATGACCGCGTCACCGAGCGCCTCCTCGAACTTGGCTTCGCCCACACCCTCGTGACACCCGTTCCACGCCAGTTCCACAGCCGGTCAAAGTAGCACCCACGCCGCTCCAAAGCGGGGTGCTTCGTCCATCGCGGTCTTTGTCTCTCGCGACGGGTGGGAGTGCCGGACGTCAGATCAGCCCGCCTCTCCTCTTCTACGAAACAGAGTCAGTCTCAAGGAAACAACGTCAGTACCGTGCTGATCGCTCCCAGCAGCTTTCCCGCCAGTGCGATATTCTGCGTAATCTTGTCGATGTTCGCCTGGATCTTCTTCAGCCCCGTGTTGGTCGCCTGTATTTTCGCTCGGAGCGCCGTGAATAGAGCGGTGTTACTCGCCAGCTGCTGCTGAACGATGGCGTCCAGGATTATGCCGACCTCGGTCTCGACCCCATGCACCAGGTCTTTCGACGAGATATCCGAAGCATGCCAGTACGCGTCGTCGAGCGAGTCGTACAACTCCCTATAAGCATCGGCGGGGTCGGGATTCTGCAAAGTCGGCGGCAAACTCATCTCTAGTTCTCCTCGCACTTTCCTCTAACTGCCCGCCGCAGCGGCAGCCTGCAACGAACTGTAGTACGCCCCAAGCTCAGTGCCCAGCGAGATCAATTCCTGCAACTTCTGTTTGATCGTCTCCGGGTCTTTGCCTGCTGCCGCATCCGTGAGAGCTTTATGTGCTCCTGCCAGCGCGCTCAGAGATTTCTGCAACTGTGCCAGCATCTCGTCATTCAGTCTCTGCTGCTGCGCCAGGGCAATCATCCTGCCGACCACCATCCGCCGCCCTACGGGATCGGCGTTGGCGTGATGCTGAAGGAATTCATCGAGGTCTCCAATGGGCTCTCTGTAATCCCGGTCGGCCACTGTCTGCAAGGTCTTCACATCGCTCTCGAGCAGCCGGCAAAGCGACTGGATATTCTGATCCGATTCTTCCGTGACCTTGGCCAGATCTCGCTGTGCACGCCCGTTGAGCAACAAGCGCGTAAGTCCCACGATGGCCGTGCTCGCGCCGCTTGCCTCTGTCGAATCCGGAAACAGGCTCTTCAACTCAGGCGCGCCGGCGGCCGAAAGCGATGCCAGCTTGGAGCCTGCTGCCGAACTCGCATCCTCCAGCTTCTTATCACGCTTCCTACTTTCCGCCAGCCCGGCAAGTCCGCTCGCGTAAGCATTCAGGCCATCCAGCACCTTCGTCCGGGCAGCTAATTGCTCCGGCGTCAGCAACGGCTTCAAGTCCGTGTAGGGACTCCAGCCCGGCGATCCATAGCTATCGATGGCCGCAGCCACCTGCTCCTCCATGTGCAGCTTGTTCGCCGCCAAATACGCGTTCTTCGATCCATCGACCACTGCGGCCGTCGCTGCGGAAAAGGTCGTCGTGTGCTTCGCCAGCGGCGAAAGCGACAAGGTGCACCCGGTCGTGCACAGCGCAATGGCAGCGCTCAGGAGCGCTCCAAAAGCACGGCCCGGAACTCCAGCTAAAGATCGCGCGCACACGGCTCTTCGTCCGTTCTGCATGGAAACCTCTGACCTCGAAGCGTTGCCACTATCAACCACAATCAGCGGCCGATTCAACGACGCACCAACCCACTCAGGTACTCCATCCCCTTCACCGCTACATCCTCCGGCGACACAGCCATGTCCGCCCAGAGCGTCCCCGGAGCCGAGGTCTCCGTCTCCGAGAACCCAAAGCCTTCGATCATCAAGTACCCGTCATACCCAATCCGGTTCAGAGCCTTCACACAACCCGCAAAATCCACATGCCCCGTCCCGATTAGACCCCGATCGTTCTCGCTGACATGCACATGCTTCAAGTGGAAGCCCAGCAGGTTGATTGCCGCCGGAACGCTCTTCTCCTCGATGTTCGAGTGAAACGTATCGACCGTGACTCCGATGCAGGGATGCCCTACATCCTCGCAAAACTCCTTCGCCTCCGCCGCCGTCCGCAGAAAAAATGTCTCTGCCCGGTTCACCGGCTCGATCGAAAGATCCATCTCGTCCTTCTCGATCAGATCGCCGAGCGACTGAATCGTCTCCACCGCCCACTTCCATTCATCCCCGGTCGGCCGATGTCCCGGCAGGTAGCCGATCGGCGCCAGGATCGGGCCGCCAAAAAGGTGCGCCCCCATCTCCGCCGCGGTCTCGACACACTCCACCAGGTGCGCCAGCGACCTCTTTCTCACCCCGGCCTCAGGACTTATCGGATTGATCCCGGCCGGCAAAATTGCGCAGACCGTGCACTCCAGGCCATTGGCTTCGAACTCCTGCCGCAGCTCCGCTACCGGCAGTGCCGACGGCAAAAACATGGGGATCTCGAGACCGTCAAACCCGTACTCTTTTACCCTCGCAACCAACGGCAGATGCCCCGTCCCGAACGCCGCCGTCCACGCGAATGCACTTACACCCAGCTTCATGACACTCTCCTGAACCTTCGCACCTGCGAGAAAAATGCCTTGGAGCGACGGTGAAACTGTTGGCCCTGATCGCGATCGTCGTCCCGGCCACTTGTCTGCCAACTTCCCTGCCGTTAATTCGCCGTAATGCGAGCCAAAATCTGTCATTATTCTGGCCGCTGAGATGCTGCATTCTGTCTAGTGATCTGCCGTCATTCTCAGTCAGACAAGGAATTTTCACATTCCTGTCCCAATCCCCGAACGTGCAGCACCCTCTGATCGGCGCTAGTGGATCCCGAATCTCGCCTGGATCTGCTCGAGGGATCTTCCTTTAGTCTCCGGAAACACGAACAGCACTACGAAAAACTGCACCGCCATCATAGCTGCGAAAAACGCAAATGGCGTCCACTGGGAGAATCTGGCTACCACAACGGGAAAGTAGAGTGTGATCAGTGCCGCGCTGATCCAATGTGAAGACGAGCCAATGCTCTGCCCCTTCGATCGCACCCGGTTTGGAAACACTTCGGCGATATACACCCAGATCACCGACCCTTGAGAGATTGCAAAGAAGATTATGAATACCACCAGCAGCCATACCAGCAAACCTTGATGCGTGTGGGTGTAGAAGACTGCAGCAACTCCCGATAATGCGACAACCATTCCCACAGACCCGATCAGCAGGAGCGTCTTCCGTCCCAGCTTGTCGATCAGGCTCATCCCCAGCAGCGTCGCAAACAGGTTTACAAATCCCACCGCAACTGCCTGCAGTGCCGCCGAATTAGAACTGAACCCTGCCGAAGCAAAGATCGAGTTCGCGTAATAAAGAATGGCGTTGATCCCCGCCAGCTGATTGAACAATCCAACCGACACAGCCAGGAAGATCGGCAGGTTGTACTTGCCATTGAAGACCGGCTCCTGCTTCATGCCGCGTTCCATGTGGACCGAATCGATGATCTCCTGCAACTCCGCCTTCGAGTTCGGCGATCCCATCAGCTCCAGCACCTTCAGCGCCTCGTCCGTCCGATTGCTCGTCACCAGCCACCGCGAACTCCTCGGAATCCCATAAAGCATGATCAGGAAGATAATCGACGGCACAATCGCCACGCCGAACTCCCACCGCCACTGCAATGCACCAAGCTTCAAAGTCGTAATGACGTAGTTCGAAAGGTAAGCCAGCAGTATGCCAATGACGATATTGATCTGAAAGAGCCCCACCATGCGTCCGCGCCACTTCGCCGGAGCAAGCTCCGCAATGTAGACCGGCCCCAGCACCGACGAACCACCAATCCCAAGCCCGCCCACAAACCGCGCGACCATCAGCGCGTCCCAGTTCCATGCGAACGCACACCCGATCCCCGAGATCGTATACAGGATCGCCATGATTCGCAAAGCCTCGCGCCCGCCAATCTTCTGCCCCAGCACCCCAGAGCCCATCGCTCCGATCACCGTCCCCACCAGCCCGATAAAGACGGTCAGGCCCAGTGTCTTCGGCGTCAAGGCAAACACCTGCGTCAGCTGCTCGGTAGTTCCTGCGATTACGGCCGTATCGAATCCGAACAAAAGACCGCCCAGCGCTCCGACGGTCGTAGCCTTCACCAAGTAACGATTCAAAATTCTCTCCGGGATGCAAGTCAGGTTTCGGTACGAGTCTGAAACTCTACATGCTGCGTGCCGCAACCGTCAGCAGAAATGCATCTGTCTCTATGTCAAAGGCAGCGTCGCGTCACTCATTGCCAGATGCCCCATCCATCGCGTCTCTCTCGGACGCAATGGATGGATCGAGAACCCCACCCGGCCTGATCGCGTTCTAAGTAGTCAACCTGTCCGGCGAGATCGCCGCAATCTTCCAGACATTCAACTTCACACCCTCACCCTTCACCATCGCCTTCATATCGGGCGCCGTAGCATCCGCGTAATAGAACCGCTTGGTATATCCAATCCGTTCCCCAGCGATCAGCTCGATCGCCGACCCATCGACGTAAGCATGAAGCGTCGGCACATCTCCCGGCTGCAGGGCAATCTCTTTCCCATCCGTCATAAACGAATGCGTCTCCCCTGAGTAGCTCACCTTAAGCACTTCGGTCTCGCCGTACCCCAGAGTCAACTTATAGCTCTTTCCCCTCGCCCCCGAACACATCATCTCGCCCGAAGTGCCTGCCAGCGTCCTCACGCCTTCAGAACCCTCCACGATGCCCGCTCGCAAAGCCACCACCTGCGGCAACACCTTCACCCGCAGAGTCCCATCCTTGTCCAGATTCATCACCCGCGGCAGTGCCATCATTCCCGACCATCCCGCTTTCTTCATCTCCGCCTCACTCCGCTTCTCCTGAATCCATCCCCACAGAATTCGTCTTCCCTGCGCATCGAGCTGTGTCTTCGGCGCATAGAAGGCCCCCAGATCAAGCTCCCCCGTCTTGTTCTTCGTAAACTTCATCGTCGCCGTATCCAGCTTGCCCGATTCCCAGATCACCTTGCCCAGCGTTGAATAAATCAGCAGATGCTGCCCGTCGAGCGCGAAGAAGTCCGGACATTCCCACATCTCGCCGTCGTCGCAAGGGTTTGCTGTCAGCTTCCCCGTCCACTCGCCGCTCGTCAGCGGATGCAGGTACTCCCAGGCAGCCGCATCCTCGACCTTCTTCGACCGGTAAAGCAGCACGCACCCGCCCACGCGCGCCTCACCCGCACCCACCGTCATGTAGTACCACTCGCCCTGCTTCCACACCGAAGGATCGCGAAACCCGGTGATCTTCATCCCCGCCGGAGGCAAAGGTATAATCGGCTCCGGCAGCTTCGTCCACCTCACCAGCTTGGGGTCATCGGAGTAAGCCAGACACTGTGACTCCTGGATCTTGTCCTCGCCATCGCGAATCGTCGCCAGTTCCTTTGTTGAAAGTCTTGTCCCTGTATAGACCTGGTAGACGCGCTTCCCCACCTTCAGCGCCGATCCCGAAAACACGCCATACGCATCCGGCCCACCCGGAGTAGGCGTCATCGCCACCGGCAGATGCGTCCAGTGCAGCATGTCCTCGCTCACCGCGTGGTTCCAGCTCATATCTCCCCACACGGCGGCCAGCGGATTATATTGGAAAAACATGTGGTACTTGCCGTTGAAATACACAGGCCCATTAGGATCGTTCATCCAGTTCTTCGCCGGCAGCAGATGAAACTGCGGCCGCATGGGGTCGTCCGCCAGCTTCGCCGCCAAAGCGGCATCCCCCTGCTGAGCCTGCGCCGCCACACTCCGCGGCAAAACGGAAACAGCCGCCAACGCCGCTGCCGAAATCAGAAACTCCCGCCGGGTAGCAGCCTTACCGGACTTGCCCTTCACCGCTGGTCTCCTATTCGCCAAGTCGCACCACTCTTCTCAGCGATTGAGGTACAGCATCGCCCACCCTTTGTAGGTTTCTCGTTATAGCATTGTCAACGGAAAAGCCCGCGCTTCCAGACCTGAATGCGTGACCTTTGCGCACTCGCGAGACCGCGGGAGCCGCCACCGTACAGGAGTCATTCGATCGTAATCGTCACGCCTTCGGTCGCCGCACTCGTACACTCAAAGATCTCCCGGGCAAGCTCCACGATCCGCTCCATGTCTGCATCATCATGGCTGGGGTCATGATGAAACAGCACCAGTTGCTTCACCTCCGCCTCGCGCCCCACCTTCGTCGCTTCGAGCCACGTTCCGTGCCCCCAGCCACGCCGCTTCGGGTATTCCTCCGGCGTGTACTGCGCGTCATAAAACAGCAGGTCCGCTCCCCGGGCCGCATTCATTAGTCGAAGGTCGGCGGCCGCATCGCCGTGCTCATGGTCGGTCGCATAAACCACGGTTTTTCCGTCGAAGACCATCTTGAAGCCCGTAGCACCCTGCGGATGCGTCAGGCAAAAACAAGACACATCCGCGTCCCCGAACTTCATCGGCTTCTCGCTGATCTGCACAAACCTGACAGTGGCAGCAATATCGTCGAATCGCACTGGAAAGTAGGGAGTAATCATCTGTCCCCACAAGATCTTCTGCAACAACTCCGGCTTGCGCGAAGAGTAAAATGTAATCGTCGCCCTCTTGTCGTAAAGCATCGCAAAGAACGGCAATCCCTGGACATGGTCCCAGTGGAAGTGGGTCAGGAAGACGTGGAAGTCCTTGTCCTCGCTCTGTGTCTTCAGCAGGTGCGTACCCAGGTTGCGAATCCCCGTCCCCGCATCCAGGATCATTCGCTTTTCGCCGCCGCCTGCATCAACGAACACCACCTCGATGCAGGGCGTGTTTCCCCCGAACTTCAGCACACCTTGCGAGGGTGTAGGAATGGACCCACGAACACCCCAGGCCCGAACCCTGATCTGGGTCCGGGCCTGGGGCACGGGAGAGGCTTCGGAGATTCCATCTGAGTTCAACGGCACAGCCTCCATCGATCGTGCTGCTCTGCTCTATTGCTGTGCCTTCGCCGCATCCTCATCGGCTAGTTCCTGCGTCTCGGGAAGCTGATCGTACACTGCCGCGCGGTCCTTGTAATACTGTGTCATCTCGGGATGCTTCTCAATCAGCGCCGTATACTCCGCAATCGCGTCGAACCACAGCCGGTTGTCCGTGTAGATCTTCGCCGCTGCTGCCGAGGGCTCACCCGCTGGCACCTTGGCGTTCGCCAGAGCGGATTCCACGGCGCTCCGGTTGGGGCCGCCGACGACCAGCAGACTCGCCTGCGCCAGGCCACCCATCAAATCATTCTCCGGCTGCACCGACCACACATAAGTCTCCGAAGGCTTGAGCGCTGGGGCATCCGCGGGGTATGTAAACTTCCCGCCCAGCACCTTCTTCACATACAACACACTCTCCTCCGCGGACAGTGCCGACAGCTTGAACGTGTACTCCGTCTTATCGTCCGCAGCGCTCCAGAAGAACGTCGGAGTCAACGTGTATGCCTTGCCCAGCTTCGGCGCATAAAGCGTCAGCGCGCCCAGGTCCCTCGATGCTCCGCCAATCTGGTTCGGAGCTTTGCCTGAGGTCGGCGCAATGTTGAAACCATCCAGCTTCGCCCTTACACGAACCACCTTCTGCGCCGGTGCAGGGGCTTGTCCAAAGCTCTTCCCACCCGCCGCGACCAGCGCAAGCGCTGCTACGCTCAATACAACACGTCCCGCAAATCCAGTTTTCATGCCAGCCATTTGTGCCCTCTTTCATCTGTATCAAGCAATGCCACGTACTTCGGATCCAGTACCACTTCTTCTGAATCGATAGTGAATACATCGATCTGTTCGTCCAACCCTGCAACGCTCGATTTTCCGAGCGCCCTTATCCCGGGGAACTCATGCGCCACCATATCGTGAGTCGCCTGGCTCATCAGGATCTCCGTGTGGAACGGCTTGTTCAAGCTCTCGAGGCGGGAGGCCAGGTTTACCGTCGCACCGATCACCGAGTACTCCTGCCGGCTGGCCGAGCCGATACTACCAGCCATCAGAGTGCCTGTGTGAATCCCGATTCCTATACGAAGCTGCGGTATCGTCGGATTGTTCGCGTTCGATTCATTCAGCTTTGTCACACTCTTCAGCATGGCCAGCGATGCCTGAATCGCCAGCTTCGCATCTTCTGATGGGCCCTGGCTCAGCGGAAGCCCGAAGATGATCATCAGTCCATCGCCGATAAATTTGTTCAGGAACCCGTGGTAATCGCGGATGACCTTGTCCATTTCAGTCACATACATGTTGAGCCAGCTCAACACCTCAGCCGGAGGCTTGCCCGCACTCAGCTTGGTAAAGCTCCGGATATCGGTAAACACAACCGTCGCTACGCGTTCTTCCCCGCTCAGCGACACCTCGGACCGCCGGTCCCAGATCGTCTTCGCTACCTTCGGATCGACATAGCTTGAAAATAGCGTCATCAATTGCTTGCGCTGTTCCCTTGCCTCATGCGCCACCAGGCGTTCCAGAACAAATTGCAGGCCCAGCGAAAGCGGCAGCGTTAGTTCGACGCCCAATTGAACCGGCAGGAAAGGAAGCCAGAACCTGGCATGCGCGTACAGGTAGACCGCGAACACGCTCGGCAGAATCGCCAACACCACCGTGCATGCAAATCCGATGGAGGGACGCATCGTCAGCATCAGGAAGGACGATGCCCACGCGAACGTTGAGATTACCGCCCATCGCAGCACAGGCCCTGCGGGTCGAACTACTTTGCCCTCCAACAAACTTCGTATCGCCGCGGCCAGGACCTCCGTCCCACCCAGCCGAAGTCTGCTGCCGTCCGCCTCCTCATGTCGAAACTCCGGCGAGAAGAGCCGGTCCTTTCCTGCATCGTTTGTCTGCCCGATCAGAACCAACTTGCCCGTAAGTGCATTGGGCGGAAGTTGCCCTGTCAGCAACTTCCACACCGGGACCACGGGCACCGGTTGCGGTGCCCACGAGCCAATGAGGAACGTGCTTTCAGTTTCGTCTGCGTAGTAGACCGGGTGTCCATTGAAGATGCCGTGGGATCGATCTACCGGCTTGATCACCTGCCCGGTGTAAAGCTCTGCCAGCTTTAGTGGAAATGACTCGGCCTCTGGCGGTCCCGCGAAAAATAACGATGCCTGCCTAATGAAGCCATCCGGATCGAACCCGAAGTTCACGAATGCATAGCCCAAAGCCCCTGGCGTATTTTCCAGGCAGTATCCGGTCACCGCCCTCGCATCTTCGGGTTGGCAGAAATCTCGTAACGGCAAGACCGACGGCAGAGCGTTTGTAGAACTTTGACTCGCCAGAATCACCGTCCCAGCGGCAGTCAATGCGGCTTGCATTTGCTTGTCCTGTTCTGGTGTCCGCGCCTCTGAGAGGAATATGTCCATCCCGACGATCTTTGGATTCTGTTCGCCGATCTTTGTAACGATCTCGGCAAAGGTACTCCGCGGGATCGGGTACTTTGCAATCTTGGCAAAACTGTCCTCGTCGAGGTCGACAAATACGATGTCCTTCGACACCGACTGGTCCCCACCCGCAAGCACGGTGAAATCATATGTCCAGGAGTTCAGGTCTTTGAAGGAAGTCGCTGTCGACGCCGCGAACACAAGCCCGCAAGCAACCACAGCGATCAGCGCAGACTGCCACGCATACCTGATCAGATCCTTCGCGCTCCCAATTTCATGCTTCATCTGAATGCGCCAATCATATAGCGAGAGCTCCGCATTTTGTGCAAACCAAAGTGCCACACGCCCGACCGAAGGAACCCTCAGAACTGGCGATCAGGATGAACAAATTAGCACCTGTACAGCAGAATCATCGATGGCCCGGGAAGTTTCCCTTCGGGTTTGCGCCCATCAGTGGCGAAGCAAGCTGTCCTTGCCACCAACCCTGCCGAATGTAATCCTCGACAGATGAATCTCCGCAAGGCACTCGCGACGTCTCTCTCGCTGGCCATCTTCCTGACACTGCCGCTCCTCGCACAGGAGCGCGGCAGTTGGCGACCGCTCAGCAAGACGGCGCAATCCATCACCGGTGACGTCACCTTCAGCGGTGACAAAATGACGATTAACTTCTTTACCCTGACCGTTGCGGAGATCCGCCTCCTGAAGCCAGCCGAAACCTCCGCCGCCTTCTCGGATGCGAGCGCCGACGACGCCACCGGAGCCGGCCACCTCTACCGCCTCAGCGTTCCGGGAGACAAGCGTTTCCTGCACAAAAACACCCTGTGCGGCACCGACGAGACCCAGTGGATGGCAACCTACGTCTCCGGTAAGCAGCTTCAAATCGCCTTTTTTTCCAACGCGACGCCACCCGTCTTCACCCTTGAAGCCCTGCGCGACAGCCCCAACCTGTGCGGCACGTACACATACGCCCGCTAGCGTTCGCAGTGCATCATTTATCGATTGTGGGAATTTGGTAGCGCCACCGGGGCTCGAACCCGGACTCTCAGCCTTGAAAGGGCCGCGTGTTAACCAGTTACACCATGGCGCCGCGTTGCGAACGGCCTTACTTTGAATCGGCACGCTTTCAAATCTGAAGAAGATCAGGGATTGGGAGCGACTCTTTGGTAGCGTCACCGGGGCTCGAACCCGGACTCTCCGCCTTGAGAGGGCGGCGTGTTAACCAGTTACACCATGACGCCAGCATTGCGCGCGATGACTCCAGTGTATCAGGGAAAAGCCTCTGAAAGATAGCCGTAGGCTTTCGTTGAAGCCACCCGCGTCCGCAAAAAGCCGTGTGCTAGAGCCCAAGCTTCTTTACTTCATCGTTATAGTATTTGCGGTAAAGGATGTCCCATTCCTGCGAGCCTTCGACGATGATCTTTCGCTGGGAAGCGATCTTCAGCCGGGCCGCCGCATCCAGCTTCGTCTCCTCCAGCAGCAGCTTCTCAAGCGCCTTGCGCGCCTCCTGCCGGATCGTGTTCCGATCTTCCAGGAAGTCGCACTCCGGGATCTCAGCCAGCGTGTCGGCAACCGTATGGGCGAGTTTGTTCAACTTGTCGCGCGAGATCCTCACAGCACCGCCTTGTACTTGCGGGCAAGCTCGTTTTTGACCTTCTTGAACATCTCGGGGTAGCTTGCGCCCGTCTTCCGCATGTCGTCCTGAAAGGCTTCGAGGATGACACGGACCTCGTCGTTGATGCGGTCTTCGAGCGACAGCTCCTCGATCATCGCCTCCGAAACCCGCTCGTTTACCACCATTGGCTTCGTGGTCTCAATCATCTTCTGCTCAATGAGGTGCTTGACCGTCTGGCGAGCCAGATATCCTACGTAATCTTTTGAAAAAATCATCGCTTTTGGTAAGGATACATCATGCCTTCAATCAGCCCGCCACCAGACCCGCGGTCGCTTAATCCAACGCATGTTCCGCTTTAAGCCTTGCGCAAACACAATCGAACCCTCGCCTGTAAAGTGGGACGCATCGCCCTGCAGGGGTACAACGACGCCCGCATACTCTACGCAAGCCTGACCCCGGCATAGCGTATCGAAGTAGGAGATATACGGAACTTCCCCACCCGTCTTTGCGAGCTTCGCCATCCCTACATCCAGCGCTCTCGACATCGCCAACTTGTACCACTCCGCCACAGCATTCGCCACAACCAGCAGTGCGGTCAGCGCCAGAGCGATCCGCTTGCACGGCGCACATAGAAGGCTGCAATCGAGAAGCTACCCTCACCCAGTTCTTTCATCAGGATCTGATGAGATCAGATACCCGAAATGACGAAGAAGATGTCGACACCGATGAAGCCGCCTTTAAGGAAGCGCGTTCCGATGTGATAAGAAGCACCATGGAGACAGCAACGTCGCGAAGACCATTGATGTCTGGCCTGTGGTTTGGATTGGTTTGTCTCAAAGCAGGCCTACTCTCGTGGATCTAGTTAGGCCTTATAAGTTGCTCAGAAGGCGGACGCCTTGTAGGTTTTACTAGAAAGCCAATCACGAGTCAACGATTCCCTCCCGTTTGCAAAGCGAAAGTATGCGTCGCAACTTACTTTCTGCGACAATAACAACTTGATGCATCCCGACAATCTCATCTCGATCAAAGACGACATGATCGCCTTCATCGCCGGACACGGCATGAGGCGGTTGAATGGCTACGTTACCGAAGAAGTCCCAACTGTTCTCTTTGAAGAAGACGACGTCGACGCATGGAAGACCTTTGTCGAGCACGCCAAGGCGGCTAACTCGCCGTTCGTCACCATGAGCGAGGTGGTCCTCGAGAAGTCCGACATCGCCATCCTGCTCGAGCAGCTTCGCGACCAGAACTACCCTGATGACGATGCCCAGGAGTTCGACGACGCACAGTCGCTTGTGAAGCACGTCGGCAAGCTCGGATATCTCCAGCTGGGCTTTGCCCATCAGGGGATCATGTTCCTCTTCGAGACCTCCACTGAGTGGTATGAGCGTTTTCAGGAACTGCTGGAGACAGTCACTGAGCTCGGCGGCATCGTTGTTGATGACGGCGAAGGCGACGACTGAGTCTCGTGGCGACCGAAGCACCCGCAACGAAGCCCCAGCAGTGGACGACCCGCCCTTTCAATTCAGATCTCGCGGCATCGCTTGCTGACGACCTCGGCTGCCCGCTGCCCATCGCCAGCCTGCTCGCCTCACGCGGTATCAAGACTACCGCCGCCGCCAACACCTTCTTTAGCCCTACCCTCGACGACCTTCATGACCCCATGCTGCTCCTCGGCATGAAAGCGGCTGTCGTCCGGATTCAGCAGGCTGTCGTCGCGGCTGAACCCATTCTCATCTATGGCGATTACGATGTCGACGGCACAACCGCCACCGTTCTCCTCAAGACAGCCATCGAGCGCATCGCCCCGAAAGACCGCCCTGCGCAGGTGAAGTACCACGTCCCGCACCGCATCCGCGAAGGCTACGGCATGCAGACAAACGTCCTCGGCGATGCTGCCCTTGCCGGCATACGGCTCGTCATCAGTGTCGACACCGGCATTCGCGCCTTTGCTGCAGCCGACGAAGCGACGGCCCTGGGTCTGGACCTTATCGTGACCGACCACCATCTCCCGGACGAGATCAACGGCATTCCCGAAGCTCTTGTAGTCATCAATCCCGCACAGGAAGGCTGCCCCTACCCATTCAAAAACCTTTGCGGAGCCGCCGTCGCCTTCAAGCTTGCACACGCTCTGCTCTCCGCCGATGCGAACACCGATGTCGCGCGCACTCGCCTGAAGACCATCATTATCCCGTCTTTCCTCAAGCTCGTCGCGCTTGCCACGATTGCAGACTCCGTTCCGCTCATCGGCGAAAATCGTGCCATTGCGGCGCTTGGTCTGGGCGAACTTCGCAACCCCGTCCAACCCGGCCTTCGAGCGCTCATGCAGGTCGCTCAGATTCCGCTCGACCGTGCACCCTCTGCCACCGAGATAGGATTCCGGCTAGCCCCGCGGATTAACGCCGCCGGCCGCATGGACGTCGCCAGCGATGTCGTTGAGCTTTTCCTTACCCGCGATCCTGCCGTCGCCCAGGCGCTTGCTGTAAAACTCGACACCCTGAACAACGACCGCCGCGCGACCGAAGCCCAGGCGCTCGAAGCCATCGAGGCCCAACTCGCAAGCCTCAAGGCCATCACCGGCGACTACCCCGCCGAGGTAATCATCCTTGACGACCCAACCTGGCATCGCGGCGTGATCGGCATCCTCGCCTCCCGTGTCATCGACCGCACCGCCCGTCCTGCACTGGTCCTCACTCACGAAGACGGCCAGGCGCATGGCTCAGGTCGCTCAATTGAGGGCTTTCATCTCCTCGACGCTCTCACTGCCGTCCACGACGGAGAATCATCCTCGCCCGTCTTCACCCGTTTCGGAGGCCACGCCCACGCCGTCGGCTTCTCGCTTCCCACCTCTGAGATTGATCGCCTGCGCGATCGTATGCAGACGTACTCCGCTGCCTTTCTTACTGCGCCACTCCTCGCACCGCGCCTCGACTGCGACCTCGAACTTTCCATCGCCTCCATTTCGGAAGAGTTCTACGAGTGGCTTCAACGCTGCGCCCCCTTTGGCAACGCTCACCCGGAGCCGATCTTCGTAATCCGGAACGCCGTCCTCTGCGCTGCCCCCCGGGTGATTAAGGACAAGCACATCTGTCTCACCCTCGAACGCCCCGGGGCCCCGCCGCTAAGCGCCCTGGGGTGGACACGCAGTATCGACTGGCGGCTCTGCTGCACCGGTCTGTCACTCGATCGAGGCTCGCGAGTGGACCTCGCCTGCAAGATCCGCAAGAACTCGAGCTCCCAGTTTGGCGGCATCGAACTGGAGCTCTGTGACCTGAAGCTTGCCTCCAGCCACCCGTCAAAATAACGAAGCCATCACGCAAGCCGCTGCAAGCAAAAAACTTGCTTCTTCGAGCTCGCGACCGCGTCTTATATACTGAATCTCGCCGACGATGCCGCCAAGAGAAAAGACGCGCAATAATTCGTACATAATTTGGGCTGCCCTCCTGATCCTGGTTGTCGCGATCGTCTTCACGGTTCGCCGGCTCACCCGGGAACGCGTAGGCATTCGGACTGCCATTGCCAGCTTTCAGAATCTCGATAGCACGACCTCCACCAATGGTAAGGTCGAGCCCATCCACGAATATCAGGCCCACGCGGCCTTCCCTGGCGTTGTCCAGAAGCTCTACGTCGGCGTCGGCGATAAAGTAAGTGTGGGCATGCTCCTTGCCCGGATGGACGACTCCGACATCAAGGCGCGGCTTGCCTCTTCAGCGCTGTCGATCAGCTCCGCCAAGGTCGGACTCAGCAGCACGCAACAGAATGGCTCGCAGGAAGAGCGCCAGGCACTTGCCAACGATATTGCCCGCGCGAAGATGCAGCAGCAGCAAGCCGCCAATGATCTCGCTGCGCTGAAGCAGCTTCAGCAGAAGGGCGCAGCCTCAGCCGGGGAAGTGATCTCCGCGCAGCAGCGGCTCGACAGCACGACGAGTTCGCTCGAGGGGATGACGGCCCGCACCAAGTCGCGCTACAGCCCGGACGAGGTGGACCGCGCGAAGCAGCAGCTCGCCAACGCCCAGGCAGACCAGAACGCTGCGCGAAACAGCTATGCCGGAGCGAACATTCACTCGCCCATCTCGGGCACCGTCTACTCTGTGCCCGTGGCTGAATATGACTACGTTCCCGCCGGCGAAGATCTCATGGACATCGCCGACCTGAACCTCATCCAGATCCGCGCCTATTTTGATGAGCCCGAGATCGGCAAGCTCGCCGTCGGGCAGCCCGTCAAAATTGTCTGGGACGCCAAGCCGCTCAAGATCTGGCACGGCCACATCGAGCAAGTACCGACAACCGTGATTACCTACGGCACACGCAATGTCGGCGAGTGCCTTATCACGGTGGACGACGCCCGTGGCGACCTCCTGCCGAACACCAACGTTACCGTTACGGTCACGACTTCGCAGCACAACAACGTCCTCAGCGTGCCCCGCGAAGCGCTCCACACCAACGGCGCACAGAACTATGTCTTCCGAATCATCAACAACAAGCTGCGCCGCACCCCGGTCCAGATCGACGCCGTGAACCTCACACGCGTCGAGATCAAGTCCGGCCTCAAGGAGAACGACATCGTCGCTCTCAGCGCGACCAGCAATCGCGACCTGACCGACGGCATGTTGGTCAAACCCGTCGAATGAGCGGGGTAGGTATCGTGCGTCTTACTGTCTTGCTCTCATCCCTGTTAATACTCCACCCAGCCGCATTCGCCGAGCGTTCCCCGGCATTAGCCGCGCTGAACGAGGGCCGGGCTGACGATGCCATCAAGACTCTCAGGGAGCAGCTCTCAGCCGCTCCCAAAGACGCCGTCGCGCATCAGCTGCTGTGCCGTACGTACTACTCCATCGACGTGGAAGAACCTGCCATCCACGAGTGCGAGGCCGCCGTTGCAAACGATCCCGCGAGCAGCGAAAACTATCTATGGCTCGGGCGAGCCTATGGTCTTAGGGCCTCCCGCGCCAACCCGATCTCTGCGTTTCGCGTTGCGAAGAAGGTAGTCGCGGCTTTCCAGCGGGCCGTCGTACTCGATCCCACAAACGCCGATGCCCTCAGCGACCTGGGCGAATACTATGTTGCCGCTCCTTCAATAGTCGGCGGCGGCGTCGATAAGGCCCAGCAGCTTACCACCCGCATGATGCCCGTGAATGCGGCGAAGACGCACCGAATACTAGCCCTGATTGCCGAAAAGAAGGGCGACGCTGTCACTGCCGAAGCTGAATTCATGAAGGCCGTCGAAGCTCAGCCCTCCGCGGACACCAACGTCGATCTCGCCGCCTTCTACCAGCGCCAGAAAAAGGAGGACGAGTGTGTCACGACCATTCAGACCGTCGTCCGTCTTGACCATGCGAAGGATGCCGCATTGGTCGACGCTGCCAGCATCCTGACTGACGCTGACCGCTCGCCGCAACTTGCACGGCAGCTGCTCGCCTTTTACCTTGCCTCATCCGCAAAATCAGACAATGCGCCCGCCGCGAAGGTGCATCTCCAGCTCGGCAAGCTGCTCCTTAAGGCAGACAATGAAGCGGGTGCCCGGCGCGAGTTCCAGGCCGCGCTCGCGCTCGCATCTTTGTACGCTCCGGCGCAGAGAGCACTGAAGTCTCTGCCCCCTCAACAGGCTCCATAACCAAAGGCGATACCATCGTCTTTGCCAATCAAAGAATAAGATCGGCAACACCAAGAGGTCCGCGCGCACGTATGTTCCGCTTATCACTTATCTCGAGAGCGATGTATAGGGCAGCCCAGGCGATGACACTGGGCATCTGCTTTACCGGGGTGTCCGCATCCGCGCAGATCTCCTTCGCCTCGGCCATCGATCTCGCGCTTCGCAACAGCCCTCGCGTCCGCATGGCGGAAGCCGAGGTGGACCGCGCCCGGGCCGCGCTCGCCGAGACGCAGGATGTTTACATCCCCAGCCTGATCGCCTCTTCAGGGCTTGGCTATTCCTACGGCTATCCGCTCGGCACACCGACCATCTTCAGCTTTCAGGCCCAATCCCTGGTCTACAGCTTCTCGCAGCACGACTACGTCAGTTCCGCACGGACCAGTCTCGACGCCACCAATTTTTCTCTGAAGGATGTTCGTCAGCAGGTAGCCGAAGATGCGGCGATCACGTATCTCGCCCTTGATCGCGCCGAGCAGCGTAAGGTTGCAATGACAGAAGAGGCAAGCTATGCCGCGAAGCTTGAAAAGATCGTCCGCGACCGCCTCGATGCAGGACAGGATTCCGCGATGGAGCTGACAAGAGCTCGACGCACCGTTCTCCAGCTTCGTCTGCAGCAGCTGCAGATGGACGACGAGATCGCTGCGCACAACGACCACCTGCTTCGGCTGGTCGGCATCACCGGGACGCAGATCGAGACGGTGCCGAACAGTGTTCCTGAGATTCCGGTAGTTACGTCTTCGAGCAACGGTGCGATCCCGGACAGCCCCGCCGTGCTTGCGGCGTTCGCCAATGCGAAGGCCAAGCGCCAGCTGGCAATTGGCGATACCAAGTACACCTGGCGACCGCAGATCAACTTCGCCGCCCAGTACAGCCGGTTCAGTACGTTCAACAATTATCAGCTCTACTACCCCGCGATCAACAACAACTTTAATGCGATCGGCGCGGGCGTCCAGATACAGCTTCCCCTCTTCGACGCGGTCCACAAAGCCAAGGCCCGCGAGTCCGTCGCTGCGGCAGCCAGCAGCGAGCAGGACGCCTTTTATGCACGCCAGCAAGAGGCTGAAGGCTTCCTGAAGCGGCAGCATTCCGCTGACGAACTCCGTCTTCGCCTCGAGCTTTCAGGTCTCGACAACGAACTCGCGAAGCAGCAGCTCGATGCCATGATCGTCCAGCTCAACGCCGGCAACGGCAATAGCAGCGGCCCGCAGATGACACCCAAGGACGAGCAGAACGCGCGCATTCAGGAGCGGCAAAAATATCTCGACCTGCTCGACTCGCAGTTTCAACTGCGCCAGATTGAGATCGGTCTTCTTCGCCAGACGGGTCAGCTAGAAACTTGGCTTAGGTCTGTGTCGACCGATCCTGAAGCCTCTACCGAGATAACCCCCGCCAAGCTCTGAGACCGTCCTGAACCGTGTCAGAGTGGTAAACTAAAGGTAATAATGAAGCCTCTAAAGACGCTGTTCCTGAACCCGCCTTCCTTCGAAAAATTCGACGGTGGTGCCAGCTCGCGCTGGCCCGCAACCCGCGAGATCGAGTCCTACTGGTATCCCGTCTGGCTCACCTATCCCGCTGGCATGCTGGAAGGCTCGCGCCTCGTCGACGCCCCACCGCACCACATTAAGTGGCAGGAAGTGGTCGAGATCCTCAAGGATTATGAATTTCTCGTTCTCTTCACCAGCACCATGGGCTGGGAAGGCGACCAGAAGATGGCTGAGGTCATCAAGCAGACTTACCCCTCGATCAAGATCGCCTTCGTCGGCCCGCCTGTAACTACGTCGCCTGACAAGGCACTGAACGAGTGCCCCGCCATCGACTTCATCTGCCGCCGCGAGTTTGATTTCACTGTCGTCGAGTTCGCTCAGGGCAAGCCGCTCGCCGAGATCGCAGGTATCAGCTACAAGCAGGATGGCCAGATCATCCACAATCCCGACCGTCCGCAGGTTACCCCCGAGCAACTCGACGAGATGCCCTGGGCGACGGAGATCTACCACCGCGATCTCGACGTCACCAAGTACTCAGTTCCCTTCCTTCTTCACCCATACGTCTCACTTTATTCGACACGCGGCTGCCCGGCGCAATGCACCTTCTGCCTCTGGCCGCAGACGCTCTCCGGCCACGCGTGGCGTAAGCGTTCGACCGATGATGTAGCCGCCGAGATGAAGCAGGCCAAAGAGCTCTTCCCGCACGTAAAAGAGTTCTTCTTCGACGACGACACGTTCAACATCCAGCGCGCCCGCACTGTCGAGCTCTGCGCGAAGCTGAAGCCGCTCGGTCTAACCTGGTCCTGCACCTCGCGCGTCACGACCGACTTCGAAACCCTTAAAGCGATGAAGGAAGCCGGCTGCCGCCTCCTCATTGTCGGCTATGAGTCCGGCGACGAGCAGATTCTCAAGAACATTAAGAAGGGTGCCACGGTCCAGCGCGCACTTGACTTCACCCGCGACTGCCACAAGCTCGGACTCGTCGTCCACGGCGACTTTATCCTCGGCCTGCCCGGCGAGACGCGCGAGTCGATTCGCAACACCATCGAGTTCGCCAAGCAACTCGACTGCGAGACCATCCAGGTCTCTATTGCCCATGCGTTTCCCGGCACCGAGTTCTACGACTACGCCAAGGTCAACGGTTTCATCACCAACGAAGCCATGGCAGACGATGGCGGCCACCAGATGGCGCACATCGAGTACCCCGGCCTACCCGTCGAGTACGTCATGGAGATGGTCCACAAGTTCTACGACGAATACTACTTCCGCCCCAAGGCTGCTTTTCGCGTGGTGTGGCAGGCCGTCGTGAACCGCGACGTCCCGCGCCTCTACACGGAGGCCGTCAGCTTCATGAAGCTCCGTTCGCAGCGCAATAAGGCCGCCCGCGCCGCCAAAGAAGCCAACGCCACCAAGGCCCAGGAATCCGTCAGCATGAACGCGTAGGTGCTTTGAATGAACAGGGTGCAAGAGTTCGATCGAATAAGCAAGAATCCCAGCGTGATGGGCGGCAAACCCTGCATTCGTGGAATGCAAGTTACAGTTGCCCTGATCGCCAGTATGGTTCGGATGCGGCACACACCCGAAAGGCTAGTAGCTGACTACCCGTTTCTAGAGTTGGAAGATGTGTTGCAAGCTGTTCAGTACGCTGCACTCCATACCGAAAAGCGCGAAATCTCGATCTTTGCGTACTGAGTGTGTCACGTTCCGCAATGCCTCAAAAACACACCCTTACCTTCAATCGTTACCTGATCCTGCTCGCTGTCATGCTCACCGCATCGGTGGGAGACACCCTGCTCTCGCACGGCATGTCGCAGGTCGGCCCGGTCTCGATCCACCATCTCAGCCTGCTGCTCGTCGCGATAAAGAATCCGTGGGTCATCGCTGGAATTACGCTGCTTATCGGCTTCTTCGCCAGCTATCTCACCGCCCTTAGCTGGGCCGACCTCACCTTCGTCCTTCCCTCGACCGCCTTTGGCTACGTTGTCGTAGCGCTGTTGGCAAAGTTCTGGCAGCACGAGAGCATATCTCTTTACCGCTGGCTCGGCATCCTGTTGATCGTCTGTGGAGTAGGCTTCGTCGCCAACGGCCCCGCCCTTACCGAGCATCCTGATCCTTCACCTCTGAAGGAGGCCAAGCCATGACCCTCGTCAGCGGTCTCGAAACCTGGGCGACAATCTCCGCCGTCGCCGTCACCGCCGTCGCAGGAGACATCCTCACCGCCGGAGCAATGCGCCGCATCGGCGACCTCGACCTGATCCGCGCTAAATCCGGCCTTCCCGGCGCCATCAAAGCCGTGACCGGCAGTCCGATGTTCCTCCTCGGCGTCTGCTCGATGGCCCTTAGCTTCTTTACCCTGCTCTTCACGCTCAGCGTCGTCGACGTCTCGCTCGCCGCTCCAGCCAGCGCGGCGATGACTTACATCGGCAACGCCTTCGCCGCCAAATTCTTCCTCCACGAGAATGTAGACCGTCGCCGCTGGATCTCCGCTGCTTGTGTGACTGCAGGCGTTGTCCTGTTGGCCAAGTAACTAGCGCACCAGGAACGGCATGACTCCACCCGGCGGTAACTCTTCCGCCATGAACTTCTTGGCATCCCCGACCACCTCCCCCGCCGCCAGCCTCCCACTTCGCACGGCGCCCTCCATCGTCGAGGGCCACTCCGTCCGCGTCCAATCCCCTGCAAGAAAAAGTCCTGGCCACTGCGTCTTCTGCGCAGGCCTGTACTGATCCAATCCAGGAGTCACGGAGAAAGTCGCTCGAGCCTCCTTCAGTACGCTCGACTTAACCAGCCGGGCCGTCTTTACCGCTGGAAAAAACAGCGCCACTTCTTCAAGCGCCGCCGTAAGAATCTCTTCGCGCGACATCTTCAACTCCGCCCACGAGGCGCTGATTACCAGCTCCAGGTAAGTCCCTCGCTCCGCCTTCCAATGCCGAATCCGCGACTTCGTGAATATCCACTGAATTCGCGTATCAAGAAGGACCGCGTGATCGACATCAATCACCTCGCGGTCGTACCAGAGATGAATTGTCGTAATTGGCGCAGCCACAAAATGCTCAAAATCAGCAGCTACCGCTTCACCGCCTGGCAATCTCTTCAGGATGCTATAAGTCTGTTTGAAGTCCACCGCCAGAACCACGGTACTTGTTTCGAATGTCGCGTCCTCCGTACTCACGAGCCAGCGACCACCCGGAACTTGCTCGAGCGAAGTCATCCCCGCTTTCATCCTCACATCTACCCCCCGCGACCGTGCCATACCGGTCAGCGGAGCGAGCCACTCGCTCAACGGCAACGTTGGGATTCCCAGCCTTCCTGCCTCTGCCGATCGCAGGAAAGACTCGTGAAACACCTTCCCTGCGTATTTCGTGGAGCAGTTTTCGAACCCGTCATTCAGAGCACCGACCACCACCGGCTCCCAGAAATGCCGTATTGCGCGCTCCGTCTGCCCCGTCCTCTTCAGCCAGGTCGCAAGACTCTCTGCATCGTTCGCCGGGTAGCCGCGCAGGAAATCCATAAGACCTCGCGCGATCCCCAGCTTATCGCCAATTCCCAACATGGGAGCCCGCAGAAAACTCATCGTCTGGTGCGAAGGCGCAGGCAAAGTTCCAGGCTTTAATCGGCTCCGGTTCCCGTTCGGTTCCAGGAACAAAAGCTCATTGTACCAGCGAATCGTCTCCGCCGCACCCGCCTGCTCGATCAGCTCAATCAGATTTGTGCAGCAACCCAGAATTACATGCTGCGAATCGATCGTCTCCTCAAGCGCGGGGTGCTCATACGAGTAGGCCCGGCCCCCAAGCGTGGGCCTTCGATCTAGCAATGTAACACCAACGCCGCCCTCAGAGAGCGCCAGCGCCGTCGCCGTCCCTGCAAGCCCCCCGCCGACGATCACCACGTCGCGCTGTATTGCTTCGTTCAAGCCGTCAAGCGGTTGACAAATGCCCTGACCGCTCCCTGCCCCAGCAGAAGAATCTTCATCGCTCTCGGCACCGACGCCCTATGCGAAAACACATCGTAGTCAGCCGCCGCAATACGCCTCAAGAGCCTCCGATAGATCGTCACGAGCACCCAAAGTGCCGCTCGGCTGTCCTTATCGATCAGCGGCAGCAGTCGCTCCGCCGAGCCATAATAAGCCTCCGCCTTCTCTCCCAGAGATTGGAGCATCTCGCGATCGGCTGGAATCAGGGTCGTCGTACCCTCGGCCAGCGCATGGACCCGCTCCACCGTAAGCCCATAGCCCGCCATTAGATCCATCGGCAGATAGATCCGGTTACGCGTCGCATCTTCCTTCACATCGCGGAGAATGTTCGTCAGTTGAAATGCAATGCCTGTCTCCTCCGCCAACCTCTCCGCCTTAGGATCTCTATATCCGAAGATACGAATGCACACCAACCCCACCACTGAGGCCACAAGGTAGCAGTACCGATAGAGCGCGTCGAAATCCGCATACACCGGTGTCGCCCCTTCCAACTGCACATCGGGGTAGAGGTCCATCGAGGTGCCCTGCACCAGCTGCTCTAACAATTCGTTGGAGATGTTGAAGCGCGCCTGCGTGTCTCTCACAGCAACGAAGACCGGGTCGCTGTCCTCGAGTGTAGAAGCCCGCCACGCGGCGAGCCACTCAGCCATCATCTCGCGGCGTTCCTCCAGGAACTTCGTCTCGTCGTCCGAGATGTCGTCTGCCCGGCGCATGAACGCATAAATCGCGCACATCGCGTCGCGCTTATGCTTCGGCAGCACGCGAAACGAGTAGTAGAAGTTCTTTGCTTCGCGCTTCGCAATGGCCTTACATGCCTGATACGCCGCCGCAACCTTGTCGGTGCGCGGCAGCACGGAGGTGGAGGTACTCACGCCCGGGCTCCAATCACTTTGCCCCACACCGCCCCCACGAGCAGCCTGGCTTTCCTCACCTTCGAAACCTCAGGCCGACTCTTCAACGTGTCATATCCCTGTGCCGCAATGGCATCGAGAATTGATTCGCCGCCCTTACGAAAAAGATCGAGGGTTGTGGCAAGCTCGCGATCGACCATTCCGCTGATCGCTCCGCCTTCGCGCAGCATCTCCCGCGTATCGGTCACGAGATATTCCATTAAGTTCCGAAAGGCTGGCGTGCCTCTCCGCGCCGCTAAATCGTCATCCGTCACACCGAATTGATGCATCAGATCGCCCGGGAGATACCTTCTTCCACGTTCCCAATCTTCGACTACATCCTGCCAGAAGTTTGCCAATTGCAGCGCTGTACAAATCTTGTCGGACAGCAGCGCAATCGGCTCCGCACGATATCCTGAAACGAGCAGCACCAGCCGTCCCACTGGGTTCGCCGAGTTCTGTGAATACTCCTCGAGTTCCGCAATCGATCCAAAGCGTGTCTTCGTCTGGTCCTGCTTGAACGCCGACACCAGGTCATGGAACAAGCTCCGCGGCAGATCGCATTTCGTAATAGTCTCGTGGAGCGCTACAAACACCGGATGCCGGGACCGACCCGGCGCGTCATAGCACTCATCGAGCATTGCGGACCATTGGCCTAGCAGCCTCAACGCGGTCTGCGAATCGGCAACCTCGTCGCCGAGATCATCCGACACCCGGCAGAAAGCATAAACGCTTTCGAAGTGAGGTCGAACTCTCTTCGGCAAAAACCACGTCGCCACGTGGAAGTTTTCGTAGTGCGTTGTCGCAAGATTCCTGCACCACGCTTTAGCCTCTTCGAGCGTCGGTCGTGTCGCCGAAAGTTGATACTCCGCTGGAGCCCCGACCAAGTCTCCTGCCGGAACTGCTACCGGAGTCATCGGACCGCTCCCGCAAATGCAGGCTCTCGCTCCACGACATCCGCATCCACATTTCCGGCTGGGAACACAGCTGTCTTGATGTCCAGCCGCGCCGGATGCCGGGAGCGCGTCATCATCTTCTGAAATAATCCGGGAACATCTGAGAGTGTCGCCCGTCCCGTGATTGTCTCTGCCGCCCTGAACCGCCCGCTCGTGACCAGCTCAAAGGCCGTCCGGCAAGCCGCGGGCGTGTGGTGGAAGCTCGCCTTCAACGTAATGTCGCCATAGTGGATGCGGTTGGTATCGAGTGTCACTCTTGTTCCCGAAGGCGGGCCGCCGAAGAAGTTAACTGTACCGCCCTTGCGCACCATGTCAACCGCCCACCCCCACGTCACCGGAGTAGCAACCGCTTCTATCACTGAGTCCGCTCCGCGACCGTCAGGAGTCAGTGCGCGCGCCGCGGAGACAATGTCGCGGTGATCGCTTACCCGCACAACCTGGCTCGCGCCAAACAGCCTCGCGGATGCCACCTGGTCCTCGCGCTTGACGACCGCAATCACGTCGACGCCGGCGAGTTCCGCCACATGCATGAACATCAGGCCGATCGGTCCGGCTCCAAGCACGATCATGGTATCGCCCGGCCGCGCCGCCGTCTCTTCCAGCCCTCGCACAACGCAAGCCAGAGGCTCCGTCAACGCAGCATATTCAAAGGCCACATGATCCGGAATCCGCAAGGTGTTCTTCGCAACGATCCTCTCCGGAATCAGGATGTACTCCGCATAAGCGCCATTGTTGAACTGCAGATCTTCACAGAGGTTCTGTTGTCCGTGCGTGCAAAAGAAACAAACATCGCACGGCGCCGAGTTCAACGCCACAACGCGCTCTCCTATCTGAAACCGCTTGACTCCGGGGCCTAATGCCGCCACCGTGCCAGCCAACTCGTGCCCAAACGGAATCGGTGGCTGAAGCATCATCGCGTGATAGCCTCGCCGGTACACCTTCAGGTCCGTTCCGCAGGTAAGCGCCGCGGCAACCCGGATCACCATTTCGCCTTCACCAGGAACAGGCACCGGCACCTCTTCCATACGGAGATCTTCTTTTCCATACAGCACTGCCGCGATCATTCGAGAGGGTAGTGTCATCTTTCTGATTTTCTCACCTGCGGGCATCTTCGGGTGCGCTTCCAATCCCACGGAAGGAAAAAGGTTCGATTCGAGTTCCATCGCGTAGCGCCCCGCATCTGATAGAGTGAGCCAAACATGCCCTTTCTGTCCCCAGAAGCTTTCCTCAAAGAACGGGTGCAGTCCGTTCAGGACTACTCCGTCCTGACCGGTCGCGCCATCGGTAATATCTTTACCGGCCCGCACTACTGGGACGACGTCTTTACCCAGATGGATTCCATTGGCGTCGGCTCCATGCCCATCGTCATTCTGACCGGCTTTTTTACCGGCTGCGTTCTGGCCCTGCAATCCGCCAGTTCGCTCGAGGCCTTCGGCGCCATCAGCATGACCGGCAACCTTGTCGCTCTTTCCATGGTGAAGGAACTCGGTCCCGTACTCACCGGTCTGATGATATCCGGTCGCAACGCCTCCGGCATGGCGTCTGAACTTGGCTCGATGAAAGTCTCCGAACAGATCGATGCCATGCGCGCCCTTGGCACCGATCCCACCCGCAAGCTCGTCACACCGCGCCTGATTGCTACAGTCTTTATGCTTTTCTTCCTCACGATCGTCTCCGACGCCGTGGGCATCGCCGGCGGAGCCCTGGTCAGCGTAACTCTTCTGGGACTGAATTTCTCCGCCTACTTCCACAGCTCCTATCGATCGCTCACCTATGCCGGAATCACGCAGGGGTTAGTCAAGCCGCTCTTTTCCGGCTTCATCATCGCTACTGTGGGCTGCTTCTTCGGCATGAACACCAAAGGAGGCACCCAAGGTGTCGGCCGCGCCACCACGCAGGCGGTCGTAGTGTCTTCTGTTTTTATTATCATCGTGGACTTCCTCGTCAGCCGCGCCATGATTGGCATCTTCGGGAGCCAATAGAGATGCCGCCAGCCGTTGCGCTCGACAAGCCGCAGACTGATCCGTCCCTTGAAGGTCCAGGGATCCCGGTCGTCTCCTTTGAAGGCGTCTCCATCAAGTTCGACATCAAGCCTGTACTTGAAGACATTTCTTTCACGGTTATGCCGGCCGAGACACGCGTCATCCTCGGTCCAGCCGGTTGCGGTAAGTCCGTCCTGATGAAGCTTGCGAATGGCCTCCTGAAACCGGATCAAGGCACCATCAAGGTCTTTGGTCACGACGTCACGAAGATGCGCGAGACCGATCTCTACAAACTTCGCGCCCGTATCGGAATGGTCTTCCAGGAGTCGGCGCTCTTCGACTCACTCTCCGTGGAAGATAACGTTGCCTACCGGCTTCACGAGGAAGACGTTCCCGTAGAGGAGTCCCACAACCGCGTCGTCGAATCACTCAGATTTGTCGAACTCGAGCAAGCCATCGCCAAGTTCCCTTCCGAACTCTCCGGAGGCATGCGCCGGCGCGTCTCGATTGCCCGAGCCATCATCACGAAGCCAGATTTGATTCTTTATGACTCGCCCACCGGCGGCCTTGACCCCATCACATCGACCACCATCGTCGAGCTCGTGGTCAAGCAACGCGATGTCTCGCACACGACTTCGCTGCTGATCACGCACCGCCTGCAGGACGCCTTCACCCTCGCCACCCATCGCTTCGACGGAGAAAAGGGGCATATGGAGCCAATCCCAGCCGGCGGTATAGACCCTAGTACGAAGTTCCTCGTCCTTAACGAAGGTAAGGTCGTCTTCGATGGCTCAACCGAAAAGCTCGTCCACTCCGAAGACCCATGGCTCAAGGCCTATCTCTCCTGATGTGTGTCACTGTCCTCAATTAGTCCCGCCGCCCCTTCACCCATTCCGTATAAGGTATCCTTGGCATCTTGAAGAACGCTCCCTGCGTTCTTACGTATCCACCTAGACCATTCATTCTCCCGACGGCGTGCAACTCCTCTGACAAAATGTAGGGTCCAGCCGGATCGATAAACTGATCTTCGACATACATCGCCACAACCTTTCCCAGGATAATTCGCGAATTTCCAATCTCCATGCTCGTAAACTCTTCACACTCCAGAGCCGCATGGGCCTGCTTGATCCGTGGCACCTTGACCACTTGCGAGGGCTCCGTCTCCAGCCCCGCCATCTCAATCTCGCTCATCTCTTCCGGAAAGTCGGTCGCACAGATATTCATCGCCGCCGCGAGGTCCTCGGTCACCACATTCACCACAAACTCCCGGGTCCGCCGGATGTTCCGCGCCGTATCTTTCGGGACAAACTCGCCGCCCGGCTTGTTCATGACGCCCAGCCCGACGATCGGAGGATCGGTACAGAGGTAGTTGTACGCGCTGTAGGGCGCTGCATTCAGCGTTCCCGTCTCATTCAAACTGGTCACCAGCGCGATCGGCCGCGGCGCGACCAGCCCGATCAACAGGTTGTAGACCTGGTTCGGCTTCATCGCATTCACTTCGTAGTGCATCGCATCTCCCTGGCCCGCAATCGAGCCAATACATCTCATTCCAAAGTAGATGCTTGCCGTCGTCTGCGGGAGTCGTGTGCGGCAGCCCCAAGAGAGTAAATCTTTCACTCCCGCCCATTCAACGCTTCAAGGTCGTGAAAGAATGTAAATACTGGCGTATTGAGGCTCCGTATCTCTCAATCCCGTCCTAGCGAAAGGCACAGCAGGTACATTTCAACAGTGATCTTCTCCCCACGACGTCTCTTTGTTCCCGCGGCCCTTGCGGCCACACTCCTGCTCAGCGGCCCGCTCCAATCGCAGCTTGTTTCCGCTTCGAAATCTTCACTCCCCGAAGAACCAAAGCCCCAATCCACCCAGATTGCATCCGCGACCAACGAGCCTCTGGCCGTCGGAATCTCCTCTTCCGCACTCGGTTTCCGCGCTCAGACCCAGACTCAAACACCCCCGCCAGATCATCCCATGACTCCGGAAGAAGAGAAGAAAGCCTCCGAAGAGCAGCTTCAGCGTCAGCTCCATCAGCGTATGGCCGGGGTAGTTCCTAACTTTAATGCCGTCCTTGGCGGCACCGCTCTACCGCTCAGTCCCAGTCAAAAGATGCGGGCCGCCTTTCGCAGTGCTATCGATCCCTACCAGTTCGGGCTCGCTCTCGTCACCTCCGGCTATGGCCAGGCGACGGCCTCTCACAGCACCATCGATCCAGACGGCGTCCATCATGGTTATCCCGGCGGAATGGCCGGCTTCGGCTGCCGGTACGGCTCAAGTTTTGTCGATCAGTTCGACGGCACTATCATCGGTAACGGCATTCTGCCTGTCATCCTTCACCAGGACCCCCGATACTACCGCATGGGAGAGAGCCAGCCCTTCAAGAGACGCTTCTTCTACTCTTTGGCCACGACGGTTGTCGCCCGCGGAGACAATGGCAAGAGGCAGCCGAACTACTCGAACGTACTCGGCAATCTCGTCTCCGGTGGCATCTCTAACTCTTACTATCCGAAGGCCGACCGCGGCGCAGCTCTTACAATAGAGCAGGGTTTTGAAGTCACCGCAGAAGGCGCCTTCGGCGCTCTCCTGATCGAGTTTTACCCCGACATCCGGCGCCACTTCAGTAAACATAAGTAGAATCAGCCTGGGCTGACAGGAAATTACGTCAGCCCAGGAGCCTCGGGTCAGCCTTGGAACTTCTTGTCGCAACCAGGGAGGTTCGCCTTTCCCAGTTGTGTTTGACTTCCAAGGAGTGTCATCCTGAGCGAAGCAACTCGCGGTTTTTTAAGAATTTGCGGAGTCGCAGGACCTGCGGTTCCTGCATCAATCTCCTGTGGAGAGCGTGAACACTCCCTTTACGAGGCGATCTGCGATTACTTGCCCGGCGTACTCGGCATCGTATAGATCACTTCCCCCGCCCGGGTGTAATGCAGCTCTTCACGTGCCTGGTGCTCGATCGCATCCGGATCGTTCTGCAGCCGGTCGACATGGCCCTTCAACTGGTCGTTCTCTCGTTCAAGCGAACGCAGCTCTCCGTCGAGCGTCTTCGAATCCATCCGCTTCTGCTCATAAAGCAGCAGTCCATTGCGACCAAACACAACGTGATATCCAAGCCCAAGCGCAAGCACAGCCGCACCAGCAGTCGCGACCTTGCGACGCGATGTGTACACTCGCGTGACGAGCTTGCGTAATGGCCCCATGGGCTTATCCTTGACCGAATTCCGCACCATTTCTCCACGATACGGGAGACTTCACTCGCGCCCAAGGCGGCAAGCCGATTGGCGAACCAAGGATGTAAACGGCCCGGTACTAAACCACCTCTGATGACACGAAATGTGTAGACCTGCGTATCGGTTTGACAACAGTCGTAATGAATTAAATTCTCCGAGCCTCACACCCTTGCTATGCTTGAGGGTGACGATGCGTCTTCTCTTCGCCATCACGATCTGTTGCTTCTGCACTGTCCTCTGGGTTGCGCTCGCCTTGGCGCGCCGCATCCGCCTTGGCCAGGTACTCACGGCGAAGCCAAATGCAAAGCCGGTTCGAATTCCTCCTGCCCGCGAGTTCTTCGAAGCGGGAGAGTTCCGCACCCCGCGCCCTCTGCACCTCGATCAGGAGATCTTTAAACAAAAGCCGCGGCGGCCTCTCGCCGACATCAACTTGTCTTTCGAAGACCAAACGCCGTCGGTAGCGGCTAGCGTCGCCGATCTCAGGAGACATAACAGCCCTGAAATAGTCCCCATCCGGCCGCGATCCACTGCCTATGCGACGCTTTTCGGCCAGAACGTCAGCATCACTCAGATTGAAACCCGCAACGAGGGCGGAAACGGGGCTCGCCGTCCAGCCACCGACGGCTCACTCACGTCCCTTCCTGTTGATGTCACTCGCCGGATCCCGCCGAAACCTGACCGCGCCTCGGGGCTCCGCCGCCGTGTCGATCTCTCGCAGTTCAACAACGACCTGGGTGATCTCACTGATCCCTACACTAACCTTCTTCGCGGCACCGGAACACAAGGTCCCGCAGCCACCGATAAAAGAATCCGCCTTGAGCATTAGTCGATCTGTGGCAAAGCGAACGTGGTGTACCTGAACCGGTCTCGCTCTCGATGCCACATGCATTCTGGCGAGCAGAACAAAGGCAAAGAAAGAAGGATATTCCCGCATGCAGTCTTCCCTCTCACCAAACTTCGGCGCCGTACCCGCGGAACTCTCCTTTATGGAGACGCTCCGCCGCAGCATCTACGGTCGCATCTTCCTCGCCGTCTCCGCCACCGCGTTTGTCGCGGTCTGCGCTCATGTCTCCGTCCCACTGCCGTACACGCCGGTACCCATCGTGCTCTCCGATTTCGCTGTCCTTCTTGTGGGGATAGTTTTGGGCCCTGTCGCCGGCTTCATGGCGATGGTCCTCTATCTCGCAGAAGGAGCAATGGGATTGCCTGTCTTCAGCCCACAGGGCCCCGGCGGGATCTTCCAGCTTATTGGACCCACTGGTGGATATCTGTTTTCTTACCCCATTGCCGCTGCGTTCGCCGGTCTCGCTGATGCCCTAGTTCGCAAGAACCGTGCCGCCTTTACCGCAGCCGTTCTCACCGGCGCCGTAGCCATTGCCATTATCCTTGCATCCGGAGCAGCTTGGCTCAACCACATGGGTTTTGGCAGCTCCTCCTCCACCTGGAGCGTCGCGGTGACCCCGTTTCTTTTCGGCTCGCTGGCCAAGGTCGTTGCAGCCGCTGCCATCTTCAGTTCCACCCGACGCTGGCTTGCTCCCCAACCCGGCCGCTGACCTGCAACTTTGATACGACCGTTCTCCCGACCATGGTCGGGTAAGGGACGATTTCTCTCCATCGCAACATAACCAAACGCCGCCCGTCCGGCATTGCATCGAACTGGTAGAGGAACAAGAAGAATGACCGCTTCAAGCACCATGATTCAAGAGATCAGCATCGCCCACAGCCCCGATTCAGATGACGCTTTCATGTTCTACGGCCTCGCCACCAACAAGGTTCGCGTCCCCGGTTACAAGTTCACCCACAAGCTCCAGGACATCGAAACCCTGAACCACCTCGCCATCAACGAGGCTTTCTACGACGTCACGGCGATCTCCTTCGCCGCCTATCCCTACATGCAGGAGAAGTACACCCTGATGTCCTGCGGCGGCAGCGTGGGCGACGGTTATGGCCCCATGATCGTCTCCAGCCGCAAGTTCTCGCTCGACGAGATCAAGAAGGTCAAGCTCGCCGTCCCCGGCACCCTCACCACGGCCTACCTGACCCTGAAGCTCTTCGCCCCCGAGATCGAGACGGTCACCGTACCCTTCGACAAGATCATTCCAGCCGTTCTCTCAGGCGAGTTCGACGCCGGCCTCATCATCCATGAAGGCCAGCTTACCTACGCCACCGAAGGCCTGCAGAAAGTCCTTGACCTTGGCCAGTGGTGGCGCGAACAAACCGGCCTTCCCCTTCCTCTTGGGGGCAACGCGATCCGCCGATCGTTAGGTCAGGAGACGATGTTGACCACGACGAACGCCCTCCGCGACAGCATTCAGCACGCCCTCGACCACCGCGAAGAAGCGCTTGAATATGCGATGCAGTTCGCCCGCGACCTCGACACCAACCTTGCCAACCGCTTCGTCGGCATGTACGTCAACGACCGTACGCTCGACTACGGTCCGGACGGCAAGGACGCCATCCGCAAGCTCCTGGCTCTTGGCCACGAACGCGGCATCATCCCGATGAAGACCGAAGTCGACTTCATCGGCTGATACTCAGCCTTGGAGAGTTTCGGCTCTTTATTAGAACGCCGCTGTGATATGTATCTTTCGTTTCGAATCTCCAGATCAGCGGGTTGTGCGGCGTTATTCCGGGCCGCCCGCTGTGTTATTCTCGTAGAGATGGTTCGGCACACGAGCCCTGAATCTTCCGGTTTCTCTCCGGAGTTTAGTTGGTCTTTGCCGCAAGGTCCTTGTATGTTGAAAGGATTCCCTCCAAAGTGGACGCGTAGCTCAGTTGGTAGAGCATTCGACTCTTAATCGACTGGTCGTAGGTTCGATCCCTACCGCGTCCACCACTTACTTAGTTTGCTGCGATTTACGTTCCCTCGGCATTCGCGCGCTATCGCTTGAGCGAACCAAGCCTCGCCAGATCGGCCTTAAGGGCTTCCAACTTTCGACCCGCGTCGGCCAGTTTTCCAGCGGCTGTGAGTCGCTGATATTCCTCAAAGTTCTTATTCGCATCATCGATCAAAGCATTCAGGTCCGGTGAAATCTGACTTGAAGGTTGATTCGTCTGCGGCATCCCCACCGGCGATAAGCCTACAGGGCTCTGAGCGGGTTGCGCCGCTTCAGATGCCGTAAGCGAAGAAGCTTCTCCGCCAAAGAGCGCGCTCAGCGCTCCTTGAAACGTCGTGCCATACGCCAGCTTGTCCTGGAGCGCGAGCACTACCAGTCGAAGCTCCGGCATCGGGCTCTGTTGGGCTTGGAGATAAATGGGTTCGGCATACAGCAGAGCACGGCCGGTCGGGATCACCAGCAGGTTCCCGCGCAGGACATGCGACCCTTGCTGGTTCCAGAGTGTGAGTTGACCCGAAAGCTGCGCGTTCTGGTCGATGCGCGCTTCGATCTGTTGCGGTCCGTCGATGAGGCGCGTCTTGGGAAAGTTGTAAACGGCCGCAGTGCCATACGCCTCCCCATCGGAGCGTCCTGCAATCCAGCCGATCAGGTTGTTCCGATTAGCGGGGGTGAAGGGCAGTATCTGCACAAACTCTTCCGTGCTGCCACCGGGTAGCTTCATCAATACATAGTTGGGCTGCATTGGCTGCACGGACTGCTGACCGTTGGCGTCACTGCTGGTCTCCGTTGCGACTGTCCAAAGGTCTTCGCGGTTGAAGAAGACCTCTGGCCGGGTCATATGGTAAAGCCCGTAGACCTCAGCCTGCAGGTTGAACAGGCCCTCCGGGTACCGGACATGGCGGCGCAGATCGGCAGGCATCCGCGACGCGTCTGTGAAAAGCGTGGGGTAGATGCGACGGTAAGCCCCCAGCACCGGGTCTTCCGTATCGAACACGTAGAAGGTCGTGGTGCCGTTATATGCATCGATAACGGCCTTAACGCTGTTCCGCATGTAGTTGACAGGCTCATCGCCCAGTGAGTAGTGGGTGGAATACGGAAAGCTGTCGGACGTCGTGTAGCCGTCAACCATCCATGAAAGCCGGCCATCATCGCCGACCACCATGTATGGATCCTGATCGAAGGTCAGGAATGGAGCAAGCCGGGCAACGCGTTCCCGGATGTTCCGGTGCATGAGCAGGCGGCTCTCCGGCGTCACGTCGTCGGAGAAAGGCAGCGTGCCCAGGTCACCGCGATCGAACGCGATCACTACCCGGCGAGCGAAGCCGCCCAGGGCAATGCCGCCGGTTCCCTGATACGACGTGAGGTTATTCGCCTGCCCCTGCGGATAGTCGAACTCCTGCTGACGCGTCTTGACATAGACATCGGTATCCGTAAGCTCGCCAAAGTAAAGCTCAGGACGGGTGACTTGCAGGCCTGACACCATGCTCTGAACTGGCATGTTGCTGAGCAACAGATTTGGCAGCCCTTCCGGCGTGAATCCGTTGACCGGATTCATCGTGACCCCGTAGCCATGTGTATAAATGAGCTTCTCGTTTATCCAGTTTCGGCTGCTTACCGGGAGCTTCTCAACGTTCAGCTCCCGGACAGCCAGCATCACCTGGCGAAGAGTGCCGTTCAAGACGTATCGGTCGATATCGATATCGGGAAAGTCGTAGTAGGTTCGAATCTCCTGCACCTGACGTAGCGTATCCTGCAACGCTCGCCAGTCCCATAAGCGAATGTTCTGCAGCGTAGGCTGGTTGTGGCTTGCGTCGGCAGCCTCGAGCGTTGCCTCAGCAGGAAACTCGCTCTGCGAAAAGCGATCGAGGCCGTAAGCTTTGCGAGTCATCTGGATGTTGTGCGCAATGTACGGCTCTTCGCGGACAAGTTGATTAGGCTTCACAATGAAGTTCGCCACATACCAGCTGACCACGGTCAGCAACACGTAACACAGCGCTGCTGGCAAAACAGAAGCGACGATCCATACCGCACGAGAATCCCGCACGGCATTCCCTGCGGCCATCATCGCACCGAGAACAAGAGCACCTGCCACAAACAGAAGGCCGCCAGCGGTGATGTGCGCGTCGGTATAGTTGATGCCGTCAAAGAGCGTGTGATGATCGAGAAGCAGTTCGAAGCGCTCCGCAAAGACCGTCAGGGCAAGCACCAGAAGAAGAAAAGCAGCGGTACACGAAAGCCCCCTCCACGGCGAAGGCGCAAGACTGAGCTTGCGAGCACCCAGCGTTCGAGACCCGCTGGTTACGATCAAGAACAGGATCGCCACCGCACAAGTGGCTATGGCCAGAGTAAGAAGCCAGCCATCGATCAGCCGCCAGGCCGGAAGGGTGAAGAGAAAGAAATTCAGTGGACGCGAGAAGATCGGATCAGAAACCGTGCCAGCCGCATGGGGTGCGTACCAGAACAGAGCAAGAGTGGGCCACTCTGACATCATCGTCAGTCCCGTCACCAAGGCAACCCCACTCGAGACGATCAGCGAAATGACCCTTAAAGCAGGAGCGACGGAAAGGTTGACACGTTGACCGCCGACCACAATCGCATGATTTGTCGGCAGGTCCGCGTGATGCGAGCGGCGGATCATGAAGAAAGCGCCGTACAGAACGATGAAGGTGGTCACCGAAAACAGAAGAAAGACCACAACTTCTACGACCAGGTTCTTCCAGAAGACGCCGCCGTAACCCAGCGACTCGAACCAAAGAAGGTCCACCCACGCCGACAGAGAGAGTCGGGCGACGACGAAGCTGGCGAGAAGAAGCGCGGCGATGATCACGAACCGACGGCGGCGAAGGGGCCGCTTTGGATTCAAATAGTCCGACGAGTCAATGTAGTCTGGCACCGAATCTCCGCGATCGCCTCAGAAACAGCAGGCGATAGCGATTCTACAGGGACAGATCAGGCATCGCATGATCTCGCATCCGGCCCTACTGGAAACGGCTGACTAGAAAGGCGCCCACCTGCCGCATTCTGCAGGAGGGGTCGGATGCCGACGGTCTCACCAACGAGATGGGACAAGACAGACCATCGCGCAGCGTCCGATTAGGCGCAGAGAGTCAAAGAAGAGTTCTCTACTTGCGAATCGAGCTCTCTTCGCTTGTTCCGCGTGGAGTTCGCGGGCCTGATTGATAGGGACAGCCACGAGAGCAGAAACACTAAAGTCGTTCATAGTTGAGCCGATTATCCAATCGAAGTCTGCACGCTCCAAGATGTCTTTTACGCAGAGCGGCACCGGTGTAATCATCAACAGGGCTTCAGTAATCGTCTGGTAACGTACACGGCGTCCGTGAGATACCGTTATCTAAGTCTTTCTGGAAGCGTGACTGGTACATTTCCGTGGAGAAGCAGCCAACGAGGTGCTGGTTACCTCGAATCCAGACGTTCGGGTTATTGCCACTAAATTTTCTGTCGATAAGCTGAACGAGTGCACCTGGTTGTGGGATCAACCACTGAATGACTTTAGCGACCTATACCCAACCCGGCATTAAAAAGGCGTTGAAGACGGGCTTTCAGCTCCTCGGCATCTTCCTGCGTGAAGAGTACGGCCAAGACCTCATTGAGTACGCTCTTGTCTTCAGCTTCGTAGCGCTGGGCGCCATCGCATCGATGAAGTCGCTCAGCGCGACCATCGCCACTGTCTTCTCTTCGGTGGGCAACACGCTCACCAGCGCGACCTAGCGCCCTCCCGCATCTACCAGGGCAGCGTGTCCTGCATGTGGAAGAAGCCACCTGTCGGTCCGTCGGCCGGCAGAGTCGCCAGCCATACACTCGTCTTCGAACCCTCCACCACATTCATCGGTGCCGCATCTGTCCCCATGTCCGTCTTCACCCAGCCCGGGTGCGCCGAGTTGACCTTGATCTTCGTCCCCTTCAGCGCATGTGCAAGGTGCACTGTGTAAGAGTTCAACGCGACTTTCGATGTGTCATACGCAAAAACCTTCGCATCGTAGATCGACGAACTTTTCGTCGCATGCAAGGTAAGCGACCCAAGAATGCTCGAGAGGTTCACGATTCGTCCGGCCTCACTCTTCCGCAGCAGCGGCAACAAGGTTGCCGTAAGCGCGACCACGGCAAAGAAGTTCGTATCAAAGGTCTTCCGGATGTTCTCCTCCGAGACCGTCAGCGTGGAGTTTTTCCCCAGTTCACCATCGAGCATGACACCCGCGTTGTTCACCAGGATGTCGAGCTTCCCGAAATCCTTTCCAATAAGTTCCGCAATCGCAGCGTGATCAGCCCGGTCGTCCACATCGATCTTCACCGCGCGCACCTTGAGCCCTTCAGCCTTCAACGTCTTCGCAGCGGCTTCTCCGCGCCTGGCGTCCCGCGCCCCAAGCAGCACTGTCACGCCTTGTGCCGCCAGTTGACGGGCCGTCTCCAGCCCAATTCCCTTATTCGCTCCCGTAATTAGCGCCACTTTTTTCTGCTCACTCATGCGTCTCTCCTATGGGCCATCAGATGAGGAACTCTGCGAAGCGTTCCGCGTATCTCCTGGGCAGCGCACACTTCTTCATGCCCTTGTCGACGGCAACATGAACAGTATGACCTTCGCACAGCACCGCGTCATCCGCCGCCCGCACGACAGCATACGCAAACTTGATTACCGGCCCGCGTACCGCCGTCAGCCACGTCCGCACGACGAGCTCGTCGTCATACATCGCCGGAGCCCGGTACCGTGCGTTTGCCTCCACCACCGCAATCCCGCACTGCTCCTCGCGCTCCATGTCTTTGTATGACAGCCCCATCTGCCGCATCAGCTCCACCCGTCCTACTTCAAACCACACCAGGTAATTCGCGTGATATACCACGCCCATCTGATCGGTCTCCTGGTAGCGGACCCTTACCCGAGCCTCGCCAACATGCTCGTTTGGCAGGTCCGAACTCCTCATGCGCTCGGTCATTGAATGCGGGCCCTGTACTTCCCTGCAATCTCCGCGCTTGCCCTCGCCAGCTCTTCGACTGGCCGCATCGGCTCTAACTCCGCTCCCAACGCCCTCAACTCTTTAAGCAGAGTCTCTGTGGCGAGATTTGGCACCATCCCGGCCTCACCAACAGCCTCCAATCCGAACCCGCCCATCACTGAGTGAAATCTTGTACAACCAGCCTCGTAAGCCGCCCTGACTCTCGCGGCAGCACCCTCCGGAGGGACCCGCAACTGCAGCCCGATTTCGAGCTCGTCATGCACCGCACTCACATCGGCAAATACATCCGCAATCAGCTTCGGAGTTGCCTGGCCCGCTGTGTCCGCAAGCAAAATCTGTCGCACTCCGCCCTCCACCAGCAGATCGACAGCATTTACGGCCTCATCGATATCCCATGCATCCCCAAACGGGTTCCCGAACGCCATCGACACGTACGCCACCACATCCAGGCCGGCCTTATATGCGAGGGTCCCCACCTCCTCCAGGGTATCCAGCGACTCCTCCAGCGTCTGGCCATGCTCCTTCTGAAGAAACTTAGGGGACAGCGAATACGGAAATGCCAGAGTCTGCACCGACCCGCTCTTGATCGCCCGCTCCGCACCCTTCGTATCCAGCACCAGCCCGATGATCTCCACGTCATCTGGTGGATCCAGGTACTCGAGCACCAGCTCCGAATCGGCCATCTGCGGCACGATCGATCGCCCGACGAAACTCACCGCATCGATCTGCTTAAACCCCGCCGCGACCAGCGTTCGCAGATAGTCTGCCTTGATCTCCGCCGGCATCGGCTTCGCCAGTCCTTGCCACGCCAGACGCGGCGATTCCACAACCTTTACCAGACCCACTCGCAACTCTCCTCAGCCTCGTGCTTCCGCTTTAAGGCTCAAAGATAAGGGTACTTCAAAGACTCTTTGCAACCTTACACACGAGAAGCGACCACAACTTCGAAATATCGTCGAAATCACCCGTCCGAATCTGTGAACCCAGCGTAATCCAGATGTCAACCGCTGGCCATTGCGTCCAACAACGCTCTCCCAGGTTGGCAGAAGAGCGTCAGCGCCAGTACAAGTACCGGCCGTACCGCTCTGCACCCGGGCCCTCCAGGATCAAAACTTCATGGTTCAAGAGGCATGCATGAAAACATTCGACGTATTCGCTGATATCTCGAGAGTTTCACTGGTCGTACTCCACCTGACGATCGTCCTCCTCTTTGTCTTCGGATGAGAAGTGAGCTGGCCGTATTAGTGACCTGGCAGCCTAAATGACCTGGGGCAGGTCTGGTTTCATCATCCGGGACGCTTGTTTTCGCGGGGCAACCGGCTACGAGCGAGTGGCCGTCTGCAGATAAGCGATAGCAAATAACCAGAAGAACTAATTCCCGGGATACTGGTAAACTATCTAGTTGTGACACCCTCCTCCATTCTCGAAAGTCAACCACTCCAAACGACAGCCCCGGCGCCATCTGCTACGCGCCCGAAGATCGGCTTTGTCTCCCTCGGCTGCCCTAAGAATCTCGTCGACTCGGAAGTGATGATGGGCATGCTCCACCACGGCGGCGCAGAGCTCACGCCCAACGCCGAAGATGCGGAGATCATCGTCGTAAACACTTGTAGCTTCATCGATTCCGCCAAACAGGAGTCGGTGAACACCATCCTGGAGATGGCGAAGCACAAGCTTGCTGCGGGAGGCAAAGCTCGCCGCCTCATCGTCGCCGGCTGCCTGGTCGAGCGCTACCGCGACGAGATCCAGAAGAACATTCCCGAAGTCGATGCCGTGGTGGGAACCGGCGAGCTTGAAGCCATCCTCGCCGCAGCCGGCCTTACACAATCCGGCCACGCAAAGAATGACCTCTTCAACATCCTCCCGCAGTCAAGCGAAATGGTCAGCCGCGCCCCAAGCGCCGTTCACCAGCACTCCCACCCGACTGAAGTCGGCTCTCAAATCATCACCGAGTTGAAATCCTACGACGAAGTGGGAGCCCAACATCTCGATTCTGAGATGTCAATTTCCGCCGAGCTTTCCTCTGCGATCCCATCGCGTCCTGAGGGCGCAGCCCGTGAACAATCCGGCCGTTTCTCCCGCCAATCCTGGGACGGAGCCACCGCCGCTCTCCCTGAGTACCTCTACTCCGACGAAACTCCAAGGCTCCTCACAACGCCAAGGGCCTCAGCTTATATAAAGATCGCCGAGGGCTGTGATCACCCCTGCACCTTCTGCATCATCCCGCAGCTTCGCGGAAAGTTCCGCTCTCGCCGCATGGGCTCAATCGTTGCCGAAGCCCAAAACCTCATCGCCCAGGGAGTGCGGGAGATCACCCTTATAGGCCAGGACACCACCTGCTACGGTGAAGATCTCGGCCTCAAAGAAGGTCTCGCGCAGCTACTAGACGCTCTCGCCGTTCTCCCAGGGTTGCGCTGGCTGCGCTTCCTCTACACCTATCCCAATAAGGTCACCACGCGTCTGCTCGAAACCATGGCGAAGCACGACACCATCGCCAAATACCTTGACGTTCCGCTCCAGCACGCCAGCCCCGCCGTCCTGAAGATCATGAAGCGCGGCGGGAGCGGCCCGATCTTTCTCGACCTCATCGCCAAGGCACGCCGCATTGTCCCCGGCATTGTCATCCGCACCAGCTTCATCGTCGGCTTCCCAGGCGAGACCGAACTCGACTTTCAATTACTATGCGAGTTCGTAAGCGCAGCCGAAATCGACTGGCTTGGCGTCTTCACCTACTCCGACGAAGAAGGCGCCGCGGCTTTTGGGCTCCCCGCCGAACTGAAAGTCCCGAAGCGCACCATCGAGTCCCGTCGCCGCAAGCTGATGAAGCTTCAGCAGAAGATCAGCACGCGCTCGAAGGCGGCCTGGGTTGGCCGCGAGATCGACCTCCTCGTCGAAGGCCCATCCGAGGAAACCGATCTCCTCTGGCAGGGCCGCACCCCGCTCCACGCCCCGGAGATCGACGGCAAGGTGCTCATTAATGACTTCGGCCCGCACGAAGAACTCGTGCCGGGCACCTTCTACCGCGCCGAAATCACCGAGTCGCATGACTACGACGTGGTCGCACGCATTCTTGAGTAGAGGCTTGATCTAACTCGATCCTGGGGATTCCGACCTGACTAAGGGGCGCTTGGCTCAGGAGTTGTCATTCGGCGCCTACTCTCTAGCCGACAGATACCGACTGGAGCGAACTAAATTGCTTATGGACGAATTCGGCTACGAGATGAAGACCACGGGCGTTACGGAAGAAGTTCAAGCGTCCCGTCACACTTTGAACTCCGTCATCCACAATGGCAACGTCCGAATGTTCCGTTCAAAGCAGCCTGAACGTGCGTCTTATAAAGAATCTTCACTGAAGGGCCGCGCGCGTGCCGAGGAGCATGACCAGAAACTCAACTCGGTCATCAGCAAAGCATTTCAGCATTAACTTCGCACCCCGAGTAGCGATCGCCCGCAAGCACCCCCGCTCCCGCTCGTAACATCCTAGCCCTTGGCGTGCACCCAACCGCCCAAGGAGCCCCCCAGATGATCAAGTCTCTCGGCTACGCAGCCAACCATTCCTTCACCAGCCTCAAGCCCCTCGAATTCGAACGCGAAGAAGCCAAACCCAATGAGTTAGAGCTTGAAGTGCTCTTCTGCGGCGTGTGCCACTCCGACATCCACCAGGTGAAAAACGAGTGGTCGAACACTGTCTACCCTTGCATGCCCGGACACGAGGTCGTCGGGCGCGTCAAGAAAATCGGCGCAGAGGTCACAAGGCACAAGGTCGGTGACCTCGTCGGCGTTGGCTGCATGATCGACAGCTGCCGCGAATGCGTGCCCTGCATGTCAGGCGAAGAGAACTACTGCCAAGGCCCGAACTCCTGGCTCGCAACCTACAACGGTCCCATGATTCCCTCCGCCAAATCTCCCGACGGCAAGAACCACTACGGCCGCGACAACACCTACGGCGGCTACTCCACCTCGCTCGTCGTCCGTGAAGACTTCGTCCTCAAGATCCCCTCCGCCCTCAAGCCCGAAGAGGCCGCGCCCATTCTCTGCGCCGGCGTCACCACCTATTCACCTATGAAGCACTGGGGCGTCAAAACCGGCGATAAGGTTGGCATCATCGGCTTTGGTGGTCTCGGAGACATCGCCGCCAAGATCGCCATTGCCATGGGCGCAACGGTTGTCCTCTTCACCACGCACGAGGAGAAGATTACGGAAGCCCACCGCATCGGCGCAACCGCCGTCCTTGCCGAAGACCTCAAGTCCACACCCGACCCGAAGAGCCCCCTTACCGCAAGCTTCGATTTCATGCTGTCTACGATCCCTGAGAAGTCTGATCTATCTGTCTTCATCCCGCTACTCAAGCGCGATGCTTCTCTGGTCATCGTCGGCGCGCTCGAGCCGCTGAGCCCGTTCAACAACATGCAAATGGCCTCCTATCGCAGGAGCGTCGGCGGATCGCTCATCGGCAGTATCGCCGAGACACAGGAGGTCCTTGACTTCTGTGCCGAGCACAACATCGCGCCCGACATTCAGTTGATCGACATTAAAGAGATAAACGATGCTTACGATCAAGTCGAAGATGGTGAGTCCCGTTTCCGCTTCGTCATTGATATCGCGAACCTGAAGAATCAGCTTGTATGACCTACCAAGATACTTCCAGAACACGCGTCTTCACTCCCTCCGTGACATCGCGACTCTTAGCGTTGCTCAATCTTCAGTCCCTTCTGGGATCGAGCAACGCTAAGGATTGTTATCGTCTCCCTGGAGCCCAGTCCAGCACATCCTCATTGATCCATCTTCTAAAATGGAAGAGTCATGTCCACCAACCCCAAAGCGCTTTTCTGCCCCACCTGCCGCAAGGTCGTCCTCGCGACCGACGAAGACTTCCCATTCTGCTCCGATCGCTGCCGCATCCTTGACCTTGGAAAATGGGCTTCCGGCGACTACAAGATCAGTTCGCCGATCCAGGATCCTGACCTCCTCGAAGAGCTCGCCCGCTCAAACGCCGGCCGTCATCCGCACAGCCCCGAAGACGACAACAGCTAGTGGCCAACTCCAATATCCAGCTGCATCCGCCCGCCAAAAAAAAGACCCTCTGGGCATGGACCGTCGGCACCTTTTTTGGGGCAGGGCTGCTGAAACCCGGCCCCGGAACCTACGGCTCCATCGCGGCCCTGCTCCTCTGGTTCGCCGCCGCTCACGCTCTCCACCCAGCCCCTGTTGCGCTGGCGCTTGGAACCGCAGCAGCAGCCGTCGCCGCCACCCTGATCGGCATTCCCGCCGCCACGATCGTGGCCCATGAGTCCGGTCGCGAAGACCCCGGCCACGTCGTCATCGACGAGGTCGCCGGACAGCTCTTTGCCCTTATCTTCCTTCCCGCTGACTGGCCTCACGCCGCCCTCGCCCTCCTTCTCTTCCGACTCCTCGACATCACCAAACCACCACCCATCCGCAATCTTGAACGCCTTCACGGTGGTACGGGCATAATGCTCGACGACGTCGCCGCCGGTCTGATCGCTTGCATTGTGGCACAGGTGCTGCTGCTCCTGGTCCGTGCTCCATCCTCCATTCTTCGATGAAGCTCCTGCGGACGACCGAGGAACTGACAACGCTCTTCTGCACTAAACTCAAAGAGTGACCCCGCTCCTCGATTTCCTGAAACCCGAACTCCCCGGCTCCCCGCATCTTACTCACCTCACCCCTCCCGCAGCCATGCCCGGCGGCCAGATCGAAGTTCACGGCTCGCACCTCGGCCCGCACAGCGCTCACCTCCCCGGCGTCTCCATTGGAGACATACCGGCTGCAGTCACCCTCGCCCGCACCAATCGCGCGGTGATCCGCATACCCGAGGGATCAATCTCCGGCGATCTGATCCTTCACAGAAATGGCTCAACAAGCAATCCGCTTCATGCCCGCATCGCCGTCCCAATGGCCGAGAACCTGCACCCCGTTGCAAACCCCGCCGTCGACGCTGATGGCCGCCTCTTCGCCACCTTCTCCGGGTCCCGGGGCCAGCAGGTTCCTGTTTCGATCTTCGCGATCGACCGCGATCTCCAGATCCGCCCCTTCGTCCGCGACCTGCTGAATCCGACTGGACTTGCATTCGATCGGCAAGGCTTCCTCTACGCCAGTTCTCGCGCGGACGGGACCGTCTACCGCATCAGCCCGTCCGGCGACGCCACCCTCTTTGCCGAAGGTCTTGGAATCGCTACCGGCATCGCCTTCGACGAGGCCGGAAATCTTTATGTCGGGGACCGATCGGGCACCATCTTCAAGATCGCCGCCACAGCCGGCCTGCCCGATCCCAGTAATCTCTTCGTCTTTGCCACACTGGAGCCAAGCATGGCGGCCTATCATCTTGCTTTCAACGGCACTGGAACGCTCTTCGTGACCGGCCCCACCACCAGTTCGAATCAGGCCATTCACGCCATCGCACCTGATGGAACTACCACCGTCTTCTATCACGGTCTCGGGCGTGCACAGGGCATGGCGTTCGATGTCGACGATAATCTTTATGTCGCCGCCTCGCTCCATAGCCAGCGAGGCATTGTGCGCATTACGCCGCGACGTGAAGCCTCGCTCGCCGTCTCCGGCTCTAACCTTGTCGGTCTCGCCTTTCTTGAAGACGGCTGCGCGGCTCTCGCTACCCGCGACGCTCTCTACCACGTCGCATTGGACATTGAAGGCCGCAAGCTCGCTTAGAAGTCCTCGCCAAAGCCGACTTCGCCTTCGACCGCCGTCTGGTATGCCGACACGCGGCGCTCGAAGAAGTTCGTCAACTCTTGCACATCCTGAAGGTCCATGAACGAGAACGGATTCTTCGCGTGAAACGCCGGCGCGATCCCGAGCCGCTGCAAACGAGAATCCGCAACGAACCCGAGATACTGTCGCATGTCTCGAAGGGATAGCCCGGCCACGCCGCCGGCAAGCAGGTCCTCCGCGAACTGAACTTCGCAATCGACAGCCTCTCGCAACATCGTTACGATCTGCGCCTCAAGCTCCGCGTCCCAAAGATCGGGCTCTTGCGCACGCACAACATTTACCACCTCAAATGCAAACTCAAGATGGCAGCTCTCATCGCGGAAAACCCAGTTCGTTCCACCAGCGAGACCGTGAAGCAATCCCTTCGACCGGAAGAAGTAGACATAAGCGAACGCCGCGAAGAAGAAGAGACCTTCAATGCACGCGGCGAAGCAGATCAGGTTCAGCAGAAATTGCCTCCGATGCTCTCGCGTCGTTAGCGCGTCGAGCTCCTGGATGGAGTCCATCCACTTCATACAGAAGTCGGCCTTCTTCGAGATGGAAGGAATGTTTTCAACCGCCGCGAATGCCGCCGCCCGCTCTTCATGGTCGGGAACGTAATTATCCAGCAGCGTCAGGTAGAACTGCACATGCACGGCCTCTTCGAAAAGCTGCCGCGACAAATAGAGCCGCGCCTCAGGCGAGTTGATGTGCTTGTAAAGATTCAGCACGAGATTGTTCGAAACGATGCTGTCGCCGGTCGCAAAAAAAGCCACGAGGCGTTGGATGACATGCACTTCGGCAGGCTTAATCCGCTGCTTCAAGTCGACGAGGTCAGTCTGGAAATCGACTTCTTCAACGGTCCATGTGTTCTTGATGCCATCACGAAACATCTCGTAAAAGACGGGAAAACGCATCGGCCTCAGCGTAAGGCAAAGCCCTGGATCAAGGATGTGCGTTGGCGCAGCGACAGACGACGCAGCGGAGTGTGGTGCAAGTGTTGCAGACATAGTGACTCGCTCTCTAAGTTCGTTGATGAATCGATAGTTTACTGGCAGGCTTCGCACGAATCGGGGTTCTCAAGCGAGCAGGCGATCGCTCCTTCCGCAGCGGCCTGTACCGCTGGAAGCGCGTTCGAAGCGGCTGCGCCGATACGACTGCTCGTATTCGCAACTGTCGTCTTCGCAATCTTCGTCGCAGGTCGCGAGCGCAGATAGTAGGTCGTCTTCAAGCCCTGCTTCCAGGCGTACATGTACATGGAAGAGAGCTTGCCGATGTTCGGCGACTCCGCAAAAAGGTTTAGCGACTGGGACTGATCGATGTAGGCATTCCGCGCCGCAGCCATATCGATCAGCGACCGCATCGGCACTTCCCACACTGTCCGGTACAGCAGCTTGAGATCATCAGGCAGGCCGTCGATGTTCTGCACCGAGCCCTCCGACAGCTTCAGCCGCATCCGCATCTCTTCCGTCCACATGCCGCGCACCTGCAGCTCTTCGATCAGGTAGCGATTGACCTGCAGGAACTCGCCCGACAGGGTCTCGCGCTTGAAGAGGTTCGAGATCTGCGGCTCGATGCATTCATAGCAGCCCACAATGGAAGCGATCGTCGCCGTTGGAGCAATCGCGATCACCAGTGAATTCCGCACACCGTTAGTAACGATTCTCTGCCGCAGATCATTCCACCGAGCAGGCTCGTTCGGCTGTACATTCCATAGATCAAACTGGAAGTGTCCGTCGGCAAGTCGTGTTTCCGCGAACGTCTCATGTGGCCCGTTCTTCTCCGCAAGCTCGCACGAGGCCACCATGGCGTGGTAATAAATCTCTTCCTGGATCTTCGCCGATAGCGCCTGCGCTGCCTTCGAGTCGAACGGCAAATGCAGTTGAAAGAAGACATCCTGCAGCCCCATCAATCCCAGCCCTATCGGCCGCCAACGCGAGTTGGAACTTGCAGCCTGCGCGATGGGATAGTAGTTGATGTCGATCACACGATCGAGCATGGGAACCGCCACCCGCACCGTCTCGCCGAGCTTCTTGAAGTCGAAGCACGGCATGCCACTGGCATCAGTCGTGACATGCCGCGCGAGGTTGATCGAACCAAGATTGCACACCGCAGTCTGGTCCTTCGAGGTCACCTCTGTGATCTCGGTGCACAGGTTCGAAAGATGGACAACGTTGCCGGGCTTCCCAGTTTGATTGCACTTCAGGTTGGTCGCGTCCTTGAACGTCATCCATCCGTTGCCGGTCTCAGCCAGCGAACGCATCATGCGCAGATAAAGCTCCCGCGCCTTGATCTGGCGATGGTATTTCTTCTCTGCTTCCGCCTTCTCATAAGCCGCAGTAAACGCATCGCCAAACAAGTCCGGCAGCTCCGGAACATCCTTCGGATCGAAAAGCGACCACAAGCCATCCGCCTCGACACGCTGCATGAAGAGGTCTGGGATCCAGTTCGCAAGGTTCAGGTTGTAAGTACGCCGAGCCGTATCGCCCGTGTTTTCGCGCAACTCAAGAAACGATTCAATGTCCGCATGCCACGGCTCCAGATACACGCAGCACGCACCCTTCCGCTTCCCTCCCTGGTTCACTGCAGCGACCGAGCTGTCGAGCGTCCGTAGCCACGGAATAATCCCGTTCGAAAGCCCGTTGGTCGCGCGAATCAGCGAGCCTTCGCTCCGCACCCGGTGAAACGCCAGCCCAATGCCACCCGAGAACTTCGACAGCAGCGCGACGTTCTTGTAGGTGTCGTAGATACTATCCAGCGAGTCCTGTGGCGAATCATGCAGGTAGCACGACGACATCTGCGGATGCTTCGTCCCCGCATTGAAGAGAGTCGGCGAAGAAGGCATGTAGTCGAGCGACGCAATCAGCCGGTAGAACTCGATCGCCTCATGCGGCGTCACTGCAAGCCCGCACGCCACCCGTAGAAAGAAATGCTGCGGCGTCTCGATGATGCCGCGCGAGATCGGGTCACGCAGCAGGTACCGGTCGTACACCGTTCGCAGTCCGAAGTACTCGAAGCGGTCCGAGAAGCTGTCGTCGATCGCATGGTTCAGCTTGCGTGCGTGGGTCTGCACAAACTCTGCGGTCGCCTTCCCGACGACTCCCTCCTGGTGCCCGTACGCAATAGCCTGCGAAAACGAATGCAGGTTCAGCGCCGACACTTCCTTCACGATCGTGGCCAGCAGCAACCTGGCCGCCAAGCGCGAGTACTGCGGTTCTTCGGCAATCAAAGATGCCGCCGTGTCGATCGAGATCGTATCCAGCTCCCGCGTCGTCGCGCCGTCATACAGCCCGCCGATGGTCTTCGAAGCGACACGAATCGCATCCACATGCGTCAGCCCGTACGACGACCGCTGCACCGCGCGAACGATCTTGTTCACGTCCACCGGTTCAAGCGCCCCATTGCGCTTGCGGACATGCATCACAGGAGTCTCTTCGCGCACGGGAAATCCCGGCGTAAAGTCGGCAAGGGTGGTCTGGGTTGGTGTGTTGTCAGTGAAAGCGGCCATGGATCGATCTCCCTGGCCTCTGAGGTATTGCGAAGAAACAACGCCGCCCGAACAGGACGTAGATGCGCTGCCACCTCGCCTCCCCTCGGAGGCGTTTAGCGAATGTTTCCATGGCAGGTCTTCGGACTTCACAGGCTCGTACCTACTCACCCTGACTTCCCGGTCTCTCGGCCAGTGTCGTCTACTGCGTGTGGGCTTTCGTACCTGCTTACCGCTGCGGGGCAGTTCCGGACTCTCACCGGATTCCCTTTTCGCACCCCAGTGCTTGGGATGACCATGGAATGAAATCCACTATAGCTTGACCTGCGCACCTCTGCACAACTACCTGTTGTGGATATCTCGCATATCTTCAAATCGACACGCACCACACGCTCTCTTGCTCTTGAACTCCCCAAGGCACCTAGTCCTAAAATCAAAACAGAGGAACCGATGTCAGAAAAAGCCTTTGGACGTTTCAACCCTGAACGAAATTGTGCAGAGTTTTCCCGCAACAGCAGAGTCGCTTCTCCTCGATGTCTATCTCACGGATGAAGCGACAGCGAGTACCCGCGTCTTTCGCGTCTACCGTGAAACGCCTCCCCACTACCACGCTGGCTCAGACGAGCATCTTTATGTCCTGTCCGGAACCGGCACGTTCTGGATGGGCGACCCCAGCAATTGCGCAGCGTTCAGCCCCGGTGACCTCCTCTACTTCAAGCGCGGAACCGTCCACGCCATGCCCGAAATGCATTCAGAACCGCTAGTCTTCCTTGCGCTTGACACGCCGAGGCGTGATCCGAAGGACATTATCTTTGTAAATGTAGAAGATGGATCTCCGGAGAGCTTCATTCAACCCTTCGCGATCTGACCGGTTTTGTGTAAACTAAATATTCGAGTTCTTTACAGGAAAGTAGCTATGTCAATCCATCCAATCATGCAGAAGCTGGCCGCCAAGTTCGAGCGGACCGACCTCCCTCCATTCGCTCCCGGCGACACCGTCCGCGTTCAGGTCAAGATCAAGGAAGGCGAGAAAGAACGCCTCCAGGCATTTGAAGGCATGGTCATCGCCTCGCGCAAGGGCCCGCACGGCACTTTCACCGTCCGCAAGATGAGCTTCGGCCAGGGTGTTGAGCGCATCTTCCCCTACAACTCCAAGGTCGTCGACACCGTCACCAAGGTCCGCTCCTACGAAGTCCGCCGCTCGAAGCTGTTCTATCTTCGCGGTCTCCGTGGCAAGGCTGCCCGTCTGAAGGAAGTTGCCCGCGCTACCAAGTAGTCCACTCCCTTTTGGGGAATCCGTCAGCCCTGACGGCATCCCCAAAAGGTTGAGTACCCTGAAGCCGCTGCCACCGGTAAACTAAGCTCGCTCTCGGTTGAAGTCATCGCCGAACGAAGGTTTCCTTACCGATGTCTAAGAACGACACCAGCTTTGGAATCCTGACGCTCGCGTCCCCCAATGATTACCTAAAGGCAATCGGCCTCGCTCTCTCGCTGAAGGCCAGCAACCCCGGCGTCCCAACCGCTGTCGCCTGCTCCGCCAAGCTCGCTCCTCTGCTCGCACCTTACTTCGACTACATCGTCGAGGAGCGCTCCGGGCTGCGCGGCTTTGTCCACAAGGTCTACCTCGACGAGTACACTCCCTTCGACACCACCTTCTTCTTCGATTCCGATGTCCTGGTCTTCCGCCCCGTCAAACCCTATGTTGCGGAGTGGGGCGATCCCGTCTACTCCGCCTGCGGCCGTTACAACCCGGGCGGAGTCAGCGCCTTCGGCCTGGACCGCACCGCCGTCCTCAGGAAGATCGGCTTCACCGAACTCGTAATCATAGACGGCGCTGGCCACGCCTGCTTCCAGAAGGCCGGCAGTCGTGAACTCTTCGACCTCGCCCGCGAGATCACCGCCAACTACCACGACTACGCCGGCAATATTCCGTACGCCGATGAAGATGTCATGTCCATCGCCATGACCATGCTCAGGCTGGAGCCCTCGCCCTACACACAGTTCTTCTCGCGATATCTCAGCGCTATCCCCGGCACTCTTGAAATGGACTCCCGCCGTGCCTTCTGTCGCTACATCTCGACAGAAACTAACGAGCCTTTCGTTCCGTGCATGATGCACTTCGCCGCCAAGGAAGCTCCTCTTGCGTACACGCGCGAGTTGATGCGGCTCTTCCGCTCAAACGGCGTCCCTGCCAAAGGACTAGCCCGCCTCGGCGTAAACGACCTCTGGATCAATCGCTTCAAGCCCTGGCTTCGTTCCATGCGGGATGGAGTCACAGGTTGACGAAACTGTCCCACACTCTCCACATGTCGGGGCGGTAAACTGTTATCAGAGATGCCCGCCACCGCCTCAAGAAATTCGCTCAAGCCAACTATAAAGGCTGTCAAAGCCGCAACCGCCAAGCAGCGCATGTTGAAGCTCCTCGTCTGCAGCGACGCTCCCGAGCAGGCGCTCCGCTATCACGGTTTCCAGCGCATTGCGGGCGTCGATGAAGTCGGCCGCGGCGCACTCTTCGGCCCGGTCGTCGCAGCCGCCGTTATTCTTCCCGAACGCATCGCCTCTCTTGCACAGCGCGGCCTCAAAGACTCCAAGCAGATGACCCGCGAGGACCGCGAAGACATGGACCGCCACGTCCGTCGCATGGCACTCGCCGTCAGCATTGCCGAGGTGGCTGCCGAGACCATCGACGCCATCAATATCTACCAGGCTACTCGCCTCGCCATGCTGCTCGCGGTACAGGGCCTCGACCTTGCCCCTGACCACCTTCTGATCGACGCCCTCCGCATTGACCACGTCTGCCCGCAAACAAAGCTCTTCTACGGCGATGCACTCAGCCTCTCCATCGCCGCAGCGTCAGTGGTCGCGAAGGTTCATCGCGATGCCCTGATGCGCCAGCTTGACGAGATGCACCCGGAGTACGGCCTCGCCTCGCACAAGGGCTACGCTACGCCCGAACACCGCCGCGCCCTGAAGCAGCACGGCCCGTGTGCGCTGCACCGTCAGACCTTCGCGCCCGTCGCCCTCAGCACCCGAACGACCGTCACGACGCAATCCCTCTTCGAGGACGATGCAGTCTTCGAGGACGTCTTACTCGAACCCGCAGATCTAGAGGAGTGTGCCGATTGGGCCTGAAGCTAATGCTGGTGGTGGCCCACCCTGACGACGAGTGCTTCGCCTTCGGCGGCGTCCTGGGCCTTGCTGCTGACCGCAGTATAGAGACCTACGTTGTCTGCCTCACTGACGGCCAGGCCGCCACACATCGCGGTGAAGCCGCCTCCGGCCAGGAACTCGGCGAGATGCGCCGCGCGGAGTTCGCCGCCTCCTGCAAAGTGCTCGGCGTCACCCACCACGAGCTGCTCGACTATCAGGACGGGCGCCTCGAATTTGCCGATTTCTCCCGCGCCGCCGGTCGCCTCGTCGAACGGATGCGCCGCTTCAAGCCCGATGTCGTCGTCACCTTCGGCAGCGAAGGCTCGCTGAACGGCCACGCGGATCACATGATCGTCTCCATGCTGACCACGGCGGCGTTTCACTGGTCCGGACGCCCCAGGCGCTACCCCGACCTCGCAGCGCCCTTCCAGCCAAAACGCCTCTTCACCCAGAGCTCGAACTTCTTTCTGCCCGACCGCCAGCCGCCCCTGCTTTCACCCTGGACCGCCGTTCTCGACATTCGGTCCGTGCAGCAGCGTAAAGCGGAAGCATTTCGCGCCCACGCTTCGCAGGCTCCGCTCATGGAGAAGACAAAGCACCTCTTCGAGCAACACGGCGACCGGGAGTTTTACACGCTTCTCGCAACCGAAACGCCACAGCCTGCTAGTCAATCCAATGATCTCTTCGAAGGCTTATAAAGCAGCCTTCGCCGCCGTCTGCTGGCTCCGCCTCGCCGCCATCTTCTTCATCGCCCAGTACACCAGTCGAGCCAGCAGCAGCACGACGAGAAGGATCGTAACCTTTGCCGGAGCGGTGACGCCCGGCTTCACCAGCCACCAGTAGTGCGTGATCGCCAGCCACCCCGCCAGGTAAATCAGCCGGTGCAATCGCTGCCAGTTCTTCCCGCCCATTGCTCGCAGCATTGCCGTCGGCGAAGTCGCCGCAAGCGCCAGCAGAATGACCCAAGCCGCAAACCCGACCTGGATGAATCGCCTTTTCTGGATGTCATCCCACATCCTCGGCCAGACCAGCTTGAACTGTGCCCAGATCTCGGACAGATGCCCTGCTTTCACTCCCGCAAGGGCTGTCGGGATGTCATATCCGGAAAACAGAAACACGTATGTGGCCAGATGAAGCGTCGCATAGAAGAACGACCAAAGTCCCACCAACCGCCGAAACCGGATCAGGAAACTCAGCGCCGGATGCAGTCTCCGCACCGGCGTAATCGCAAGGTCAGCCAGCAGGATCCAGAGCGCCCAATTGCCGGTGAAGTGTGTAATGAAGTTCACCGGATCGGGATTCACTTCCAGTGTCCCGTTCTGATACAGGTGCACCAGCCACAGGAACGGAACAAAGCACAGCAGATGCACTACAACCTTCAAAGGCGTGATCAAACGTGTCGGCATGGTTGGATTTAGTCTAGCGTCTCGGCGGGAGGCGGGCTCCTCCACGGCCGCCTGCTTCTAAGCTGGCCGCCGTGGAGGATCTTCAGGGGAGAGAATATAAGGCAGAGGGGTTTGCGGAACAGGCATTGCAGGTGTTCCTAAGGAAGAACGCAATAGTGCGCTCTTCAGATGTTGGTTGGCTATACGATTTCGTTAAAAATTCTTACGAAGGTCCATTCCGGCATACATACTCGATACCTGATCTTGGTAACCGTTGAACGGCAACGTGGGTATGGTCTTCGGCAGGAAGCTGGAATCGATCCGTCGCTCGTGTGCCTGGGACCACCGGGGATGATCAACGCTTGGGTTCACGTTTGAATAAAACCCATACTCATTCGACGCGATATCGTTCCAGAGCGTCCGCGGCTGTTTATCGGTGAAGTGAAACTTCACAATCGACTTGGCGCTCTTGAACCCATACTTCCACGGCACCACCACTCGAACGGGAGCTCCGTTCTGGTTCGGCAGCACGTTTCCGTAACATCCGAAACACAGCAGCGCCAGCGGATTCATTGCTTCGTCCAGCCGCAATCCCTCGGAGTAAGGCCAGTCGTATCCACCCGGCAGGTCCGGCATCTGCTTCTTGTTAATGTTCGAGATGAACTGGACGTACTTCGCGTCTGACGCCGGCTGACAAAACTTGATGAACTCCGCCAACGAATACCCGTCCCACGGAATCACCATTGACCATGCCTCGACGCAGCGATGCCTGTAGACGCGGCTTTCCAGCGGTCGATATCGCATCAGGCTATCCACATCGACCGTCACCGGCTTGGCGACCATGCCATCAACCTGCACTGTCCATGGTCGCGTTTGCAGCGTGTGCGCGTTCTTTGAAGGATCGCTCTTGTCCGTCCCAAACTCGTAAAAGTTGTTGAAAGTGGTCGCCTTTGCAAGTGGAGTTTCGACATCCGGCAGTTTATAGCTGCTTTCGATTGTCTGTAGCTTCTGCGTATCGGCGAACACAGTCGTTCCCGGATTCAAAATACCCGGCAGTCGTGTCGTCGCCACTGCTCCCGCCGCCAGTGTTGCCGCGGTCGCCAGGAATCTGCGGCGATCCTGCGAGTGCTGGGTGAACACATTTTCCGGGGTTATCTCCGACGACCCAATCTCATTTCCCTTGCGCAATAGCATCTGTATTTCTTTCCTGCCTCAATGTATTAGAAGCAATTGCAGCCATTAGGTTACGTCCCTATAGAAGGACGGTCCCGCAACCCTCACGGATGTACCGCTGGCTGTTCCCGGCGGAGCATAAAGAGGGCAGTTCCAATCAGGATCAGCACTCCTGCCAGCATCAACTCTCGCTCAAAATTAGCCCGCGAAAAGAGAATGTAGACGAATCCACCAATCGCCGCCAGCGGAGGCAACGGATAGAACCAGATCCGGAACGGTCTCAGCAGCTCCGGTTGCGTCTTCCGTAAGTAGATCACTCCCACATGCTGCATCAGGAACTGCAGGAGAATCCGGAGCACGACCAGCGCTGCAATCACGTCCTTTAGCTGGAAGAAGCAGAACAACACCGCTGCACCCGCAAGCGTCAGCAAAGAGACATACGGAAAGCCGCGCGTCGGATGCAGTCTTGCAAACACCTTAAAGAAGCTGCCATCGCGAGCAGCGGCAAAAGGAATTCGGGAGTACCCAAGCAGCAACGAAAAGATACCGGCGAACGCAGTGAACATGATCAACAGCGCCGCAATCTTTCCGAGCACTGGACCGGCCCTTGGCCCATAAGCCGTTTCCATGAAGATCGAGATCACTGCCCGCCGCGCCTCTAAATCCTGTTGCATCAACATCGTCTGCCACGGCACCACCGCAAGCACCATGATGTTCATCGCTAGATAGAGCCCCGCCACCAGCGCAATTGAAATCAGGATCGCTCTCGGGATCGTTCGCGCCGGGTCTTTCACCTCCGCGCCGAGAAACGTCACGTTGTAGTAACCCCAGTAGTCATACGTCGCAATCAGCATCGCCAACCCGAGCCCGGCAAAGAACGCTGGCGTCAAATGAAACGCTCCCTGCGGCATCAGAAACGCCTGATGCCAGTTCGCATGCATCACTCCCGTCACCAGAATCCACCCGATCGTCGCCATCACCACCGCGCCCATAGCAATCGAGATCACCTGGATACGGGCAAGGTTTCGATACAGCAGCACGACTGCCAGCACCACAGCGGCAATCGCCACCGCCGTCGCCCAACTTACCGAGACACCAGCGCTATAAGCGCCGACATGCAGCGTGTGGGAAGCACCGCCGTGACCCAACGCAGGCACCAGATAGGTCGCATACTGTCCTAACCCGATCGCTCCTGAAGCCATCGATAGCGGCGCCGAGAAGCAAAGCTGAAAAAGGAAAAGAAACGCCATAAACCGGCCAGCCTTCCCCGGATAAATCTTCCGCAGAAAGTGATATGTTCCGCCCGCCTCAGGAATCGCAGCGCCAAGCTCCGCCCAGACCAATCCGTCACAAAGCGCCAGCACCGCGCCAAGAATCCATCCCAGCATCGCCTGTGGGCCGCCCATGGCGGCCAGAATCAGCGGCAACGTGATGAACGGCCCCACCCCGATCATGTCCAGCATGTTCAACGCCACCGCGCCGCGAAGGGTCAGTGTCCGTGCAAGCTCCGGCTTGTCTTCAACGACGTCGATGTATCGATTCTATTCGCCAGAGTCGTCGCCCTGCATCACCTTACAGGCCGTCACTCAGAGCGGAGTGAAGAACCCCCGCATCTCGGGCTTCGCACTCTCGAGCGTGACTATGAGAGATTAAGACCAATGAAGCTCAGAACCTTCCCAGCGGCCGTTGCCAGCTTCGCCCTGCTCTCAAACCTCCTCGCGCCTGCGCAACAGCCGACCCAGTTCACCGACCCCGCCAACCTCCGCGGTGAACGCGTGAAGCCCCGCGACGGCCGCGAACTCCCCATTGACCAGGGCGAACGTGGCCTCGAGCAGATGCTGCGCAAGCTCAAGACCCGCGCCTCGCTCATGCTTATCGTCGCCCACCCCGACGACGAAGACGGCGGCATGCTCACCTACTACTCTCGCGGCCTCGGCGCCCGCGTCGCGGTCCTTACCCTTACCCGAGGCGAAGGCGGCCAGAACGCGGTGACCGGCGACTTCGAAGACGCACTCGGCCTGCTCCGTACCCAGGAGCTATTGTCCGCAGACCGGTATCTGGGCGTCGACCAGTTCTTCGGCACCGAAGTAGACTTCGGCTTTTCGAAAACGAAAGAAGAAGCCTTCAAAAAGTGGACCCACGAGCGCGTTCTCTACGACGCCGTCCGCTCGATCCGCCTCTACCGGCCGCTCGTCATTGCCGCCGTCTTCATCGGCGGAGTCACCGACGGCCACGGCCAGCATCAGGTCTCCGGCCAGATCGCGCAGGAGGCCTTCAAGGCCGCCGCCGACCCCACCGTCTTTCCCGACATGATCGCCGAAGGCATCCTCCCCTGGCAGGCCCTCAAAGTGTATGCGCGCGTTCCGTCTTACTCCGTCTCGGAGAAGGGCCTCTTCGACTACGCTACCGGCAAGTACACCGCTCCGCGCTTCGAGAACTACGTCACCGGTGAGATCACCACGACCGTCCCATCCTCTGACGTGATCGTCCATGAAGGCACCGCCGACAAGCTCCTCTCCGACAATCTTTCCGACCCACCCCGCACGTACGTCCAATTCGCCCGCATCGGCCTCGGTATGCAGAAATCCCAGATCGGCGGCGGCGTCCGCGTCCCACCCGCGGGAGCCTTCGATGTCGCCTACCACCTCTACGGCTCCGCCCTTTGCTCCTCACCCACACATATAAGAGAGTGTCATCCTGAGCGCGGTGCGCAGCGCGCACTCGAAGGATCTGAGGTTCCGCCCGAGCCTTCCGTCCACAACGCCGAATTCGCCAGCTTCTTCGACGGCATCGACACTAGCATGGCTGGTATCGCCTCACTTGCACCCCACGCGCCACCCGGTCTGGAGAGCCTTCTCGACGGCGCTTCATCGGGTGTTGACCAGATCATCTCCGGGCTAAAAGACCCCGAACGCGCCCCTGACACCGCGCTGCTGCTCGCTGACGCGACACATCGCATCGATGCTGCAGTCCAGTCAATTGAAAAGACGTCCGCCAACTCTTCCTTCTCTCTGGAGGAAAAGGTAAACGTGCTTCACGAGCTTCGAATCAAGCGGATCCAGTTCAACAACGCTCTAGTCTGCGCTCTGGGGCTCTCGTTGACCCCTCAAGCATCTGGCGCAGACCAGACGGAGGGCAGCCCTGCAACAACTCGTTTAAGCCTTGCTGTTTCCAGCCCTATGCCGCTCGGGGCTGATCCGTGGTTGAGCGCTACGAAGCCTCTCGAACTGACTTTTCGAAGCGGTCGAAGCATTGGCAGTCGCGGCAATGGCTCCCCCATCGAGCCTCCGAAGACCGCCCCCTCTCCGGATCATCCGTCCGATTTGGTCTGCATTCTTGCCGCTGATCAGTCTCCTGCGACGAAGCCATATTTCTTTCGAAAAAGCATCGAAAGGCCAACTTACGATCTGCTTGACGACAAACTGCGCAACGCTCCCGCGACTCCGCCAGCGCTCACCTGCCACGTTGAACTCGCTTTGGATTGGTTGTTCGCAAAAGAACAGATCGTCGTGATCCAACTCGATGCCGAAGCATCCACCCTGTCCGTTCCGCCTGCCTCAATCTCTCTTTCCACCCATGCGCAGGTACTCCCAACCGGTCAGAAATCCTTGACGCTGCCCTACAAAGTGAGCCCTTCCAATTTGCCGGTGCGGGCTCGGAGTACCGGCGAATGGCAGGTCGTCGCAGGAGAAAACGACCTTCTCTACCTTCGCGTGGAAGCTCTGTCTAGCAAACCCAACCCAATTACAGTTGAAGCGAACGCGATCCTGCCAGGCGCTCAGAAGGTCACCGAAGGCTACCGGTCCATAGGTTACGGCGATCTCCCCCGCACTAACTACTACACTCCCGCCGCTGTCCGCATCGTCCCTGTCGACCTCAACCTACCCACCGCCCACCGCATCGCGATAGTCCCCGGTACCGGCGACGCTGTCCCTGAAGCCCTCGCCTCCATCAACCTCCAGCCCGACATCCTCACCATCGCCGACCTCATCCCCGCCAAGCTTGCGCAATACGACACTGTCGTCCTCGGCGTCCGCACCTACGCCGCCCACCCCGACCTTCACGGCGCTCCCACCCAGGCGCTGCTCGACTACGCCCGCAGCGGCGGCAACGTCCTCGTCCAATATCAAACGAGCGAGTTTACCGCCGCCGATGCCCCCTACCCGCTATCCCTCGGCAGCAACGAAAAGGTCGTCGACGAGACCGATCCTGTTCAGCTCCTCGATACCTCAGCCCAGTTCCTTAAGACTCCAAACAAGATCACCCCCACCGACTTCAACAACTGGGTGGAAGAGCGCGGCCACGGCTTCCTCGAAAGCTGGGATGGCCACTACACCGCCCTCACCGAGACCCACGACCCCGACCAGGACCCGCAACGCGGCGGCCTGATCACCACGCCTCTCGGCAAAGGCCGCTGGACCTACTGCGCCTTCGCCCTCTACCGCCAACTCCCGGAAGCCGTCCCCGGCGCCTACCGCCTCTTCGTCAATCTCCTCAGCCCAGCCACATCGCGATAGCGGCGATTAAGAGACACTACACCCATGACCTCCGGCTCACTCGAATCCAAATACATCGAAGCGGCAGACCTCCTCCTTAACGCTCGCCGCACCACCACGCCCATCGACGACCTCCCTGCTGACCTAAAGCCTGCCACGCTCGAAGAGGCCTACGGCATTCAGGACATGATCGCCGAAGCCTACGGCGAGATCGGCGGCTGGAAGGTCGGTGCGCCCACACCCGAAGCCACGCCCATCTTTGCGCCAATGCCGAAGGTCTGGATCGCTGCCGGAAGCAGCACCCTCTCTGGCAGCACCTGGCGTTACCGCGGTCTCGAAGCCGAGATCGCCTTTCTCCTTGAAAAAGACCTTCCACCCCGCGCAACGCCCCACACCATCGAGGAGATTGTCGCCGCTATCGCAAGCTGCCACCCCGTAGTTGAAGTCATCGAGTCCGGCCTCGTCGATCCCACTCGCCCCGAGCTCCGCATGTCCATGCTCGCCGACCTGCAGATGCATGGCGGCTTGATCTATGGCCCCGCCTACGCCGGCTGGCAAGCCATCGACTTCACCACCGAATCCGTCATCCTCGCCGTAGACGGCGTAGTCCGCGTAGACCGCACCGGATCCAACACCTCCGGCAACCTGATGCGCCTGCTTCCTTTCCTTGCCAATGAAGGCGCAGCCCGCACCGGCGGCCTGAAGCGCGGCCAGTGGATCACCACCGGCAGTTGGACCGGCCTCATCCAGGCCATGTCCGGATCAGACGTCCACGCCACCTTCTCGACCGCCGGCCGCGTCGACCTCCGCTTCGCCTGAAAGATTCCTCCGTCGCCTAACGTGGCCCTTCGCTTAGCGCAGCTTAAAATAAGAGGTGTCATCCTGAGCGAGCACGCGAGTCGAAGGACCTGCGGTTACGCCTTACTTGCATGACCAAGAAGGAACCTACATGACCACCACCGCACTCCCCGGCGTCGAACTCCTCGCTCCCATCTCACAGAAATACGCCGCCGTTCTCACCCCCGAGGCCCTCGCCTTCGTTGTCAAGCTCCACCGCGCCTTCGACGGCCAGCGCAAGCATCTGCTCTCGGAGAGAACCGCCCGCCAGCACCGCCTCGACGCCGGAGAAAAGCCCGACTTCCTCCCAGAGACTGCAGCCATCCGCGAAGAAAAGTGGCAGATCTCCCCACTCCCGCAAGACCTCCTCGACCGCCGCGTCGAGATCACCGGCCCCGTCGACCGCAAGATGATCATCAACGCCCTCAACAGCGGCGCAAAGGTCTTTATGGCTGACTTCGAAGACTCCACCACCCCCACCTGGGACAATCTCCTCGACGGCCAGATCAACCTCCGCGACGCCATCCGCCGGACGATAAGCTTTGAGGACCCAAGCACTGGCAAGTCCTACAAGCTGAACGAAACCCTCGCCGTCCTCTTCGTCCGCGCCCGGGGCTGGCACCTTGAAGAGGGCCACATCCTCATCGATGGCGACCCCATGTCCGGTTCCCTCTTTGACTTCGGCCTCTACCTCTTCCACAACGCGCAGGAACTGCTCGCCCGTGGGTCGGGACCTTACTTCTACCTGCCCAAGCTGGAGAGCCACCTCGAGGCCCGCCTCTGGAACGACGCCTTCGTCCTCGCCGAGACCGTCCTCGACATCCCGCAAGGATCGATCAAAGCGACCGTCCTTATTGAAACCATTCTCGCCACCTTCGAGATGGACGAGATCCTCTACGAGCTCCGCGACCACTCCGCCGGCCTCAACTGCGGCCGCTGGGACTACATCTTCTCCTTCATCAAGAAGTTTTCCGGCGACCCCAGCATCCTCCTGCCCGACCGCAGCCAGATCACCATGGCCACCCACTTCATGCGCAGCTACTCGAAGCTCGCCATCAAGACCTGCCATCGCCGAGGCGCGCCCGCCATGGGCGGCATGTCCGCCTTCATCCCCATCAAGAGCGACCCCATCGCCAACGAGCGCGCCCTCGCCCAGGTCCGCATCGATAAGGAGCGCGAAGCCACCGACGGCCACGACGGCACCTGGGTCGCTCACCCCGGCCTCGTCCCCGTCGCGATTGAAGTCTTCGACCGCATCATGCCGCAACCCAACCAGATCGACAAACAGCTACCGGATTATCAAGCAACAGCCTCCGACCTTCTGCGGGTTCCAGAGGGCGCCATCACCGAGGCCGGTCTCCGCCTCAACGTCGCCGTCGGCATCGGCTACCTCGAAGCCTGGCTGCGCGGCATCGGCTGCGTCCCGCTCTTCAACCTGATGGAAGACGCCGCCACCGCCGAGATCAGCCGCGCCCAGCTCTGGCAGTGGGTCCACCACCACGCCCACCTCGAAGACGGCCGCCGCGTCACCGCCGAGCTCGTCGACCAGGCCATCACCGAAGAGCTCGCCCTCGCCGAGATCCGCCTAGACACCACCCGCCTCGAATCCTACAAACACGCCGCCTTCCTTATACGCGAGCTGGTCAAGGCCCCCCATTTTCAGGAGTTCTTGACGGTGCCTGCCTATGCGAGGGTGTTGGCGAATGAGAACTTCGCTATTTAGACGTCGAGCCGCAGACCAATTTAGGCTTTGCGACCTCGCGGACATAGTTCGCAGTTCAGGTTCAGCGCATAAGCATATCTATCCACGTCCACCGGCTTGAAGCGTTTGCTTCATGGCGCCAGTGTCCTATCTAAAGATTCCGACGCATTTTCCTTCAAGTGATTCGTTTTGAATCGTTTAGACGCTTTTCCTTCTTCGTGAAAGAAACTTTTGGTTTATGCGATCGTCAGCTAACCTCGCAACGAGCCGTGAGTCGTCGCTTTTGGCTTGATGTCCAGAGGACCCTATCCGTAGGATTCTCCCCGCTTAGCCTCGGCCCTTAGACCAGCTCTCACATATGCCTTTGCGCGTAAATTCCCCATTCTCCGTGACTTCTTAATCACTCGTACCTTCTACGTGGATTCGTCGTCCACCAGGACTACTGCCTCGGAATCAATTCCGCAGCCCAAGGTTCAGCGCATAAGCACATCCGTCCCCGCCTTTTGGTATTTTCTTATTTACTCATGTGTTTAGTGTTTTATAGAGAAACCTACACCGCGCCAATTCAAATGTATATGTTTGCATACAAACAGTTTATAGCCAATTTATGGATGAAGTTAGGCTTCTATAATCCGATTTGTATTGGTACTTGAAACTACATGAAGTCCAATAAGTCTTCATGTCCAGACCGGCTCACGAATGGTAGGCGCTGCAATGACCTGAAATCTCTAAATTTTATGGGGTATAAAGAGTTCATAGGACGGAGCGGCGGGAGGCCAAGCTAATGAGATCAATAACGATAAAAATCTCCAATGAATTATTATGCTCTTGACATCTCATACGGGTTCACCTTACATTAGCTTTGGGTGATAACGACATGGCAGATATCGACAACGAGATCAGCGCAATGGGCACAATTACAGCAATCGTGGAGGCGCTGCAGGAGGATCAAAGGGGGCGCGTAATTCGGTATATAACCGAACGTTTCAATATCGCCGGTGTCACCAAATCGACGAAAACAACTTTTACAACACCTCAAGACAATTCTTCGATCGATGCCGCAGCAGTATTCGAGGATTTCGCGTCGCTCGTCGATGCTTCTCATCCCGAGACCGACGCGATGCGAGCCCTAGTCGCCGGATATTGGCTCCAAGTTGTGAAGGGAGGCCAAAGCTTCGATGCCCAAAGTGCAAACACTGAACTGAAGCATCTCGGACATCCTTCCTCAAACATCACTTCATCTCTGACAGCTCTCATCGACCAAAAGCCCGCGCTGGTACTTCAACTTCGGAAGAGTGGCAGCTCAAAGCAAGCTAGAAAATCCTACAAAATAACCGAATCCGGCATTCGGAAAGTTAGAGAGATGATGTCTGGTAATGGAGCTACTGAATGAGAGAATCTCTTGAGACTTTCCTAGCCTCGATTCCCAATTCGACCGCTATTCTGGCGAAGCACAGTGATGCCGTTGCCTTGTTCGGTTTCTTCCTTAGCGAGGTTTTAGGAAGGGCAGTTACGCCTTCCGCCCTTACAGAGTGCTATGCCGCATCTCATTTGCCGGTCCCTAAAAACCTGTCAGACACAATCGGGAAATCGGGGGCGTTCGTACGTGACAAGAATAAGTGGGCACTCCATCGCGACACCATTCTCCGATTCAAGTCCGTTGTACCGACGCCTCGTGCAGTGACTAACGACATTGATGACGACGAGCGTAAGAATACGGTGATGGTTGTCTACGGGCGTGACGAAGCTACCCGACTCGACATGTTCAGTTTTCTGCGTTCGCTACATCTTCAGCCGATCGAATGGAACACCGCAGTACAGCGGACGGGAAAGACATCCCCGTACGTCGGGGAAGTGGTCTCCGCTGCTTTCTCAATGGCTCAGGCCTTTCTCGTGCTGATGACGCCCGACGAAAAAGCAGTGCTTCGTCCCGAACTACAGAAAAAGCTCCACGATGCCCAGGAAGCTTTTCAGCCCCGCCCTAACGTCATCTTGGAAGCTGGTATGGCGTTAGCAACCGATGACGCGCGAACGATTCTCGTTTCTACCGGCCAGCTACGAGGGATGTCTGACTTGGACGGCAGACACCTTATATCGCTTGATAATTCCCCCGAACGCCGAAACGATCTGATCCAGCGGCTGACGATAGCTGGCTGCAATCCGAAGATGAACGGCACGGATTGGATCAACATAGGCAATTTCGAACGCTTCTCATAATTTCGTAGCTCCTAGCTCGGCGAAGATATTTCCATCGCAGTTGGAAGATTCCGACTAATTAGAGACAAACCCATGTGCCGCAACATAAAACTCCTCTTCAACTTCGATCCTCCCGTCACCGACAGCGAGGTCCGCGCCGCCTCCCTGCAGTTCGTCCGCAAGATCAGCGGCATCAACAAGCCCTCCAAAGCAAACGAGGCCTCGTTCCAGGCGGCCATCGACGCCATCGCGAACATCTCTTCGGACTTTCTGCGCTCGCTCGAAACCAACGCCCCGCCGAAGAACCGTGAAGACGTCGCCGCGAAGCTGAAGGCGAAGAGCATCCAGCGCTTCGGGAGTTGAACCTCCCTTACATGCGGCGTCGACCCAGACTATGATTCCGAAGAACCTGGGGAGGAACTTCGCAGCATGGCGAAACTCGTTTATGGATTGCATCAGTCTCTCGATGGCTACGTCGACCACAGGAGCATCGGGCCGCCGGGCCCCGCCGTCTTCCGTCACTTCATCGAGCAGGTGCGTGGCCTGACGGGCGTGATCTACGGTCGTCACTTGTACGAGATCATGCGTTACTGGGAAAGAGACTCGCCAGACTGGGGCGCCGAGGAAGTTGAGTTCGCGGCGGCATGGCGAAAGCAAACCAAAGTGGGTGGTATCGCGCTCGCTGAAAGTAGTTGGCCCGAACGCCACCCTGATTGCGGATGAAGTTGAGGCCAAAGTCCGGATGCTGAAGGCTGAGCAGCCAGGCGAGATTCGCGTCGGCGGACCAAACCTTGCGCGAAGCCTGACCCAGGCCCGTCTCATCGACGAGTACCAAATCTATCTGCGCCCCGTGGTTCTCGGAAGCGGCACGCCATTCTTCTCCGCCCCGCCATCTCCGCTTCACCTTGCGGCCAGCGACCTCATCGGCGAGGATGTTGTCCGTCTCACCTACGTCCCTGCCTGATTGCCTCCTGTGCTAGGGTTGCTTAGCCCATCTTCAGAAGGACTCCTGATGAACCGCTTCGCGCTGATGCTTGTACTCCCCGGCCTCCTCCCTGCGGCATTCGCCCAGACCACTGCATCCCGCGCCCGACCCCGCACGCCTCCGCCCTGCAAAGCCATCACCGAACAGATGCTCAGCCGCGATCTCATGCTTCCCGAAGGCTGCTACACCCTGGACCACTACAACAACGTCGAGCATTCGCTCACCGTCAGCCCGGGCACAACCATCACCTTTGGTCAGGGCGCTGTCGTCGCGGTCGAATCCAACGGTTCGCTCGCTGCCGTCGGCACCGCTGAGAAGCCCATCGTCTTTCGCGGCAGGGACGCGACCGCGGGCTCCTGGGGCGGCTTCGTCATCGAGTCGCGCAGCAGTCACAACAGCTTCAGCTATGTCACCGTCGGTGACGCCGGGGCGAACGGCAGTGATGACGCGGCGATCAAGCTCGCTCCCAACGCGCAGTTGGGCATCGACCACTCCAGCGTGATGCGGGCGCTCGGCACAGGCATCTTCTCGATGGACGATGCCACCTTCAGCCGCTTCGAAGCCAACCACTTCGACCACACCGAAACTCCCTTGCGCCTGAAGGCCAGCGACCTCTCCAAAATGGACGCCGCCTCAACCTTCGCCGATAACACAAACAACGTCGTGGACGTCGCGCATGGCCAGGGCAACGTGAAAGAACCCTCCCTGTGGCGCAAGCTCACCGTGCCCTACCGATTCGAAGGCAGCGCGGAAGTCGAGGCCAAGCTCACCATCGAAGCCGGCACGCAACTCCAGTTCCGCGAGGCACTCCCACTGAACGTCAACTCCAATGGTTCGCTCACCGCCATCGGAACCGAGACCAATCCCATCATCTTCACTGCTACCGACGAGACGCCCGGCTACTGGGCTGGCATCTTCTTCGAGTCGAAGAGCTCCAGCAACATCCTCCAACACGTCGAGATTCGCTTCGCCGGATCGAAGTCCGGAGCAGTCGGTGGCGGCGTCGGCATCACCCATGGTGCCTCTGCCGTCGTACAGTCTTCCACCATCTCCTCTTGCCCGGTCGGCATCTACGTGGCTAGCGAAGCGACCCTCAATCCCGACGCTGCGGTCTCGAACCAGTTCAGAACTGTCAGCCAGAACATCTTTATCGAGCACTAGGGTGCGTCGCTTCTGCAGGACCATACATCCTGCAGCCGATCCTCCAGCGTCCTAATATCTTCGAGGGCAAAACCATGCCACGTCCCTACTGGTCCGGCCAGATCCAGATCTCGCTCGTCTCCTTCACCGTGAAGCTCTTCGTCGCCACTGAATCCAAGGGCGAGATCCACTTCCACCAGATCAGCCGCAAGACCGGCGAGCGCGTTCGCCACCAGAAGGTGCTCGCCTCGGCGCTGGAAGCAGCCCCAGAGCAAGGCTCCGCGCCGGTCGAGAAGAACGACATCATCAAGGGCTACGAGTACAGCAAGGGCCAGTACGTCACCATTGAGTCCGAAGAGATGGAGCACCTCCGCGTCCCCTCCAAGCACACCGTAGAGATCACCCAGTTCGTCTCGCTCGACGAACTCGCCCCCGAATACCTGGAAAAGCCCTACTTCGTTGTCCCCGAAAACGATCTCCAGGCCGAGGCCTTCGCCGTAGTCCGTCGCGCCCTCGAAAAGACGAACAAAGCCGCCCTCGGCAAGATCGCCTTCGGCGGCCGCGAGCATGTCCTCGCGATCACGGCAGCGCCAGGAGACGATTCCCGCGGCATGATGGCCTACACCATGCGCTACCAGGAAGAGCTCCGCAACCCGGCCGAGTACTTCCGCGACATCAAGAAGGTTGAGATTAATGAGGATTCCCTCGACCTCGCCGAGACCCTCATCAAGAAGAAGGCCGCAAAGTTCGATCCTTCGAAGTTCGTCGACGGCTACGAAGTCGCCCTCAAGGAACTCGTCGAAGCCAAGGTAAACCACGCTCCGATTCCGAAGGATGAGCCGGCCGAGCCCAGGCGCAACAACGTCGTCAACCTAATGGATGCCCTTCGCAAGAGCCTCGGCGACAAGGAAGCCGCGCCCGAAGACAGCAAGAAGAAGGCACCAAAGTCCGCTCCCGCAGCCAAGAAAGGCATCACGCTGGTAAAAGACTCCGCCCCTGCAGCCAAGCACGCCGTGAAGCGGAAGTCCGCGTAACTCGCCATGGCCACGGCTAAGAAGTCAGCAAAGAAAAAGTCGGCTGCGAAGCCCCTTCCCGACACCGCTTCGAACGCCATCGACGAGCAGCTTGCCCGCTACCGCTCCATGCGCGACTTCGGCATCACCGCCGAACCCGCCGGCGGCAAGCAGAGCAAGCAGGCCGCACTCCCTTTCTGCATCCAGAAACACGCCGCCTCACATCTGCACTATGACTTTCGCCTCGGCTGGAACGGCGTCCTGAAAAGCTGGGCCTGCGCCAAGGGTCCAAGCTACGTCGTAGCCGACAAGCGCCTCGCCGTCCAGGTCGAAGACCATCCCATGGAGTACGGCGGCTTCGAAGGCATCATCCCCGCCGGCCAATATGGCGGCGGCACCGTGATGCTCTGGGACCAGGGAACCTGGGAGCCTCAGGAGGGCCACACCGATGTCGACGCCGGTCTCCGCGACGGCAACCTCAAGTTCATCCTCCACGGCGAAAAGATGCACGGCAAGTGGGCGCTCATTCGCATGGGCGGTAAGGCCGCCACCGAGCGAAAGCCCAACTGGCTCCTCATCAAAGAGCACGACGACTTCGAACGCTCCCCTTCCGACCCCGCCATCACCGACTCCGAACCAAACTCCGTCGTCACTAAGCGCTCGCTCGAACAGATCGCCGGCAGCGAAGACCACGTCTGGAACTCCAAAGAGACCGCCGGCAAAGGCAAAGCCTGGTATCGCCAACCGAGCAAACAAGAGGGCAAGCAGGCGAAGAAGGCCGCTGCCGATCCCCCGCCTGCACAGAAGACGTCAACGGACGCACCCACCCGGCGCCTCAACTTCGAGCCGATCACCCGGCATCTCACCGCGGAGCCCCAGCCCACCTTCATCAAGCCCCAGCTCGCCCTCGAAGCCGAGACCGCCCCTGAGGGCACAGGCTGGCTCCACGAACTGAAGCTCGACGGCTACCGCATCCAGGCCCGTAAAGATGGCGACAAAGTCCAGATGCTCACCCGCAGCGGCCTCGACTGGACGAACCGCATCCCTTCCGTCGCAGATGCCGTCCGCACTCTCCCGGTCGAGAAAGCCACGCTCGATGGCGAAGTGGTCGTGGTCTCCGACAACGGCACCACGAACTTCGCCGACCTGCAGGCCGCCTTCCAGGATGGAGCGAAACACCCCCTCACCTACTTCTGCTTCGACCTGCTCCACCTCGAGGGCCACAGCACGCGCGACCGCATGCTCGTCGATCGCAAGGCCCTGCTTGCCGACCTGCTCGACGGCTCCGACGCGAACCTGATCCGCATCAGCGAACACATCGAAACCAGCGGCCAAAAGATGTTCCAGAATGCCTGCGAGCTTCACGCCGAAGGCATCATCTCCAAGCGAACTCAATCGACCTATGTCTCAGGCCGCAGCGGCGACTGGCTCAAGCTGAAATGCCTCCACGAACAGGAGTTCGTCATCGGCGGCTTGACCTTGCCCTCGAACGGCACGCATGGCGTAGGCGCGCTGCTGCTCGGCTACTATCTAGACGGAAAACTCATCTACGCCGGCCGCGCTGGCACCGGCTTCAACCAGAAGACGCACAAATCCGTTCGCGACCAGCTCGACATCCTCACTGCCAACGCCTCACCCTTTGCTGACGTCCCCACCGCCGCCCGCAAAGGAGCCCACTGGCTCAAGCCGAGCCTTGTCGCCCAGGTACGCTTCGCCACCTGGACCGCCGACAACCAGCTTCGTCAGGCCGCCTTCCTCGGCCTCCGCGAAGATAAGCCCGCCAAAGAAGTCGTCCGCGAAGAAGCCGCGCCCACGCCGAAACGCTCCCGCACAGAGCCTGTAACGCCCGCACCCACCGCGACGCCGAAGCGCACCTCTGCCAAAGTCTCCGAGCCTGCTGCGGCCGTGAAGCCCGACATCCGGCTCACCCACCCCGACAAGATCCTCGACACGGACTCCGGCCTCACCAAGCAGATGCTCGCCGATTACTACTGGACCATCGCCGAGCACATGCTTCCCCACATCGCCGACCGCCCGCTCTCGCTCGTCCGTTGCCCCGAAGGCTCAACCAGTCCTTGCTTTTATCAGAAGCACGTCACACCGATGCTCCCCAAAGGCATCGGCACCGTCATGGTCACCGACAAGAAGTCCGGCAAGCCCGAGCCCTACATCACCCTCGACTCCCGCGAAGCCCTCGCCGGTCTAGCCCAAATGGGCGTCCTCGAAATCCATCCCTGGGGATCGCGCAACGAGGACCTCGAACATCCCGACCGCATCACCATCGATCTGGATCCTGATGAATCGCTCGCTTGGTCTACCGTCACCGAAGCCGCCGCCGATGTTCGCGCCCGCCTCAAGAAACTCGGCCTTGAAAGCTTTCTAAAGACCACCGGCGGCAAGGGCCTTCACATCGTCGTTCCCATCAGCCCCGAGCACGACTGGAACATAATCAAGTCGTTCGCTCACAACTTCGTGCTCGGTATGGAGAAGTCTTTGCCGTCACTCTACTTATCCAAAATGACGAAAGCAGCTCGGACCGGAAAGATCTATCTCGATTACCTCCGCAACGAGCGTGGGGCAACCGCTGTCGCCCCATACTCCCCCCGCGCTCGATCCGGCGCCACCGTCTCTATGCCACTGGCGTGGAGTGAGCTGAAATCTTCCGTTCGTCCTGCCTTTCACGTGGCTGCTCAAGCCGAGTGGCTCCCGCGTCTCAAAAAAGATCCTTGGAAGCTGATTCTTCAAAGCAGGCAGCGACTTACTCCTGAAGCGATCAGATCGCTCGGAGTGAAAATCTAGCTCTCCTTGTCGTGATTCTCCATGGAAGTCTGCGTGACCAGCCTCGAATCACAAGTTCGAACGCCTATGCTGCCCGCAGTTTCATGACCAGGCATTTTGCAGCTCCACCCGCGCGCAGAAACTCGCTCAACTCAATCTGAATCACGTCAAATCCCAGTGAAGCCAGCCGAGCCGACAACTCCACACTGATCTCGTTCAGAATTACCGTCTGTCCCACATTAACAACATTGCAGGCGAACCGCATCGCATCTGCCTCGCTCACAACGATCCTCTTGTCGGCGGGATAGAACGCCTCAATGGCCGCAATCCCTTCCGCAGAAAAAGCCGCCGGAAAGTACATTGCGTGTCCCCCCTTCAGGGGTGCGAAGCAGGTATCCAAATGGTAAAACCGTGGGTCGACAAGTTCCAGGCCCACCACCTCGAGCCCCCATGCACGGCGCAGCGCCTCATGACTCGCTTCCGCCGTCCTCGGTCCGTAGCCGACCCAGAGTCGCGCGCAATCCTCGGAGAACAACGCATCTCCCTCGCCTTCAAATGGAGTTTCCCGCGCTACATCGAGAATTTTGTAACCATTCTCCCGAAACCAGTCTCTAAAGTGTGGCTCTTCCCCTTGCCGTTCGGAATGAAAAAAGCTGCTGATTACAACCACGTTGCCGCGAAGCAAACCAGCATTCGCGGTGAACACCATATCCGGCGAACCAGGCTGAGGCTCAACAAGCTCCACACCCGCCACGGTGGAAATTGCGTCGTGGAGTTCCTGCCATTGCTTCATAGCCCGCTCACGAGAAGCGGCATGGACATTCCCAGCCATCCACGGATTGATCACATAGTCGACGTCGTAAAGTCGGGGAGGGCACATAAGGAAACTGGGGCCCGGCCTATCAGATACTGCTTCAATTGGTAGAACTATTCCCTCTAACTCGGTAGTTGCCGTGCTCATTCTGATTGCCTCGACCTTCAGCTTGGCAGTGCCCGGAGGGTGCGTCAAGATGAATGATTATGCGGGTTTTGGCGCATATTGATGCTTTCGTTTTATTATCGGCTTCGTCTCAAAATGGAGAGAAGCCAACGGGTGTTTTCCCGAAAAGGTCCTACCATCATGGGACGCAAATAAGTAACTTCCAGGTCATTGCTTGTCTCAGTTACTAAGGATTACAATTCAGCCGTCAGGAACGGCTGAGGGCACACCAATAGCCCGTCAGTCTTCTCCTCATTCTCCAAGGAACGAACCGGAAGTACTGGAACCTTCAACTTTCCGCTCGCAAGAAATGGTTGGCACTGGTATCCCCGGCATCACCTTACCGAAGGCCTAACTAATAAGGAGCCTCTATGTCCAAATCAGAAATCCCAGTTCAGAAGTCTCATCCATCCGGTAGCTGGAGAGCGGTTCGCTCACTGGCAGTACCGGCCGGCGTAACATCACTTCATTCGAACGAAGCGACGACACATAACTCTGGCGCAAGAAAGCTCCAGAAGGTTGAAGAGCAATCAGTACATCTGAAGACGCGCAAATCTCCAGGCTACTTCGAGACTGCGGACTCCTCCTTCTCGAAGTCCTAGTTCGGACGTTCGCACCTGATGCGAGCCGACAGAAGCTTGAGCCGACATCCTCTCCCTTTTCAGTGATGGACTCCAAAGCAAACGCCAACTCTACCGAGTTGGCGTTTGCTTTGGTCAGCGACTGATATTGCGCTTGTCTATTCTGCGCTTGGCTACAGATCAGTCGGCCGACATCTGCGCAGCAATCTCTTTCCTCTTTGCAGTCTTGTCAGACCCTGACAGCGCCCTCAGTACGGTCTTGAGAATGACGTACAGCACAGGAATGAAGACCAGGTTCAGTACCGTCGAAAGGATCATGCCGCCTACAATCGCTGTTCCCACTGAGTGCCGTCCATAGGCTCCAGCGCCGGTGGCAAAGTAGAGCGGAAGCACTCCGAGAATGAACGCGATCGACGTCATCATGATCGGTCGCAACCGAAGTTCCGCCGCAATGATAGCGGCGTCGATGATGCTCTTGCCATGCTCCAGCTGCTGCTCCGCAAATTCCACAATAAGGATCGAGTTTTTGGCGGAAAGTCCAATCAACATGACCAGGCCGATCTGCACATACACGTCATCGACAAGGCCGCGAGCCGAAACCAGCAGAAGCGCTCCAAGCAGCGCCATCGGCACCGCCAGAAGGATGATGAACGGCAACGCAAAGCTCTCGTACTGCGCCGCCAAAGCAAGATAAACGACGAGCAGCCCCAGTCCAAAGATGATGATCGCCTTCCCGGATGACTCAACCTCTTCGAGCGCGATGCCCGTCCACGAGTAGCTCATACCCTGGAGCTTGAACTTGTTAAACAGCGTGACCATATTACTGAGACCCTGCCCGGAACTAAGCCCTGCCGCAGGCGAACCGTCGATCTCCGCCGAACGGAACAGGTTGTAGTGATTGATCACCTGCGGCCCCGATGTCTCGCTCAAGCCCACCAGGTTATCGAGCGGAATCATCTGGTTCGAATCCGACCGCACATAAAACTGTCGCAGGTCGGCCGAGTTCCGCCGGAACATCTGGTCGGCCTGCACATACACACGATACGAGCGGTTGTTGAAGTCGAAATCGTTCACGTAACTCGATCCCATAAACGTCGACATCGCCGCCGTAATCTGCGACAGCGGTACACCGATCGCCTGCGCCTTCTGGCGATCGATCACTACCTGCAACTGCGGATCGTTCGCCGTAAACGTCGTGTTCAATGCGGTCAGCCCCGAAACCGGCGCGCGAGACGCACCGACGATCGTGTGCGCAATCCGGTCGATGTCGCCGAACGTATTCCTGCCCGCGTCCTGGAGCATGAATTGGAACCCACCCACTGTACCGAGTCCGGCGATTGCCGGGGGCTCAGCAGCAAACAAAATTCCGCCCGGGACTTGAAACAGCTTCGGCCCGATCCTTGTCACGATATCTCGTGCATCATGCCCTGGGCCCTTCTTCGTACGCTCATCGATAGGCTTCAACGGCGCGAAGATCAATCCTGAATTAGGCGAACTTCCTCCCGACAGCGAGAATCCCATCACCGAGAACGTGCCGAACACGTCATCATCCTGGCGAACCAGGTCCGCTCCGCGAGCGGCAAACTCCGACGTGTAGGAGAGCGAAGCTCCGGGCGGCGTCTGCACAATAATTAGAAAGTAACTCTGATCCTCAGAGGGAATAAACGCGGTCGGCACATGGTTGTACATGTACGCGGTCGCACCCAGCGCCACTAGAAACAGCACTAAAACGGCAAAGCGAATGCGAACCACGAAGGTAGCGAGTGCTGCATACCAGCTGATCAGCTTCTTGATACCCGCTTCAATGGGATTCAACAGCAATCCCAGGAGACCCGTGGGTCTAGCCTGCGGCCGCAGCAGGATCGCCGCAAGTGCGGGCGACAGCGTCAGCGCGTTGAACGCCGAGATCGCAATTGAGAAAGCAATGGTCAGCGAGAACTGCTTATAGAGAATGCCCGTTGTTCCCGGAAAAAAGCTTACCGGTACAAACACTGAGATCAACACGAGCGACGTCGCGATGACCGCCGACGTCACCTCCGCCATGGCGACACTCGTAGCGTGGTGTGCGTCGCGATGTTCGTTGATCTCGCCGCTCGCTTGTTCTTCTTCGAGGTGTCGTTGAACGTTCTCGATCACTACGATCGCGTCGTCTACAACGAGCCCGGTCGCCAGCGTAATGCCGAAGAGCGTCAAGGAATTGATCGAAAAACCAAAGATCTTGATGAATGCGAACGTCCCGATCAGCGAGACCGGGATCGTAACTGCCGGAATGATCGTCGATCGCCAATCCTGCAGAAAGAGGAAGATCACGATGATGACGATCACGATCGCCTCAGCCAGCGTCTTCTCCACCTCCTTGATGGAGTCCGAAACCACCAGCGTGGTATCCACAGCCACCACGTAGTCCATTCCGGGCGGGAACGACTTCTTCAGCTCCTTCAGGATTGCGATGCACTGCGTCTTCACGTTCAGAGCGTTCGCCGTCGAAAGTTGCTGCACACCGACACCGACCGCATCGCCGCCCGAAAACTTCAGATCGGTGTTGTAATTCTCAGCCCCAATCTCCGCATGTCCGACATCTTTGAGCAGCACAAGCGCGTTATTACCGACGCCATTCTTGAGGATGATGTTCTCGAACTGTTTCGGATCAGCCAATCGGCCTTGCACACGGACCGCAACCTGGAACGTCTGTTTAGAGTCCGCGGGCGGTATCCCAAGCTGCCCTGCCGGCACCTCCACGTTCTGGGCCGAAAGCGCATTCGTCACGTCGAGCGCTGTCAATCCACGCGCCGCCAACTTATTGGGATCCAGCCAGACACGCATCGCGTACTTGCGTTCACCAAAGATGACTACCGCCCCGACACCCGGTACGCGCTTGAGCGCGTCCGCAACGTAAACGTCAAGGTAGTTAGAGATGAAGAGAGGCGAGAGCGAGCGGTCAGGCGAAACGAATCCGATCGCCATCACAAAATTGGCGTTCGCCTTCGTAATCGAGATACCAGTGTTGTTCACCGTGGCCGGCAGGCGTCCCGATACCGAAGACACGCGGTTCTGCACGTCGACCGCGGCGATGTCCAGGTTATACCCCGTATCGAACGTGACAGTGATCGTCGAGGTTCCGTCATTCGAGCTGGTCGAACTGATATAACGCATCCCCTCAACGCCATTGATCGACTGCTCGAGGATCGTTGTGACCGCAGATTCGACGTCCTTGGAGTTTGCTCCAATGTAGTTCGAGCTAACGACCACCTGCGGCGGCGCAAGATCGGGATACAGCGAGATCGGCAGCGTCGGGATACAAACTGCCCCGGCCAGCACGATGAGTAGCGCGCAGACCGTAGCGAAGATCGGGCGTCGAATGAAAAAATCTACCAAGTCAAACCTCTTACTTCGCGTTATTCGCTGTTAGTTTTCAGTCGTCAGATAGAGTCAGCCACTCTGCTTCATCCATGACAACTACAACTAACAACTGAGAACCGACAACGTCCTCTCCTACCCGAGCGGTTTTACCAGAGCACCCTCTTGAAGGAATTGCAACCCGGAGAGAATGACTTTGTCCCCCGCATTCAGACCAGTCAGTACCGGATACGTGTTTCCGACTGTTTCGCCCAGCGTGACTGCAACCTGGTGCGCCGCGTACCCGTCGCCCTTTGCTGCGGCGACGAAGACAAACGGCTGGCCTCCAACCCGCACCACGGCAAGAACCGGAACAGTTGGCTTCGGCGCCGTGCTCCAGGTGACTCGCGCATTGACAAGTTGCAGGTTGCGCAGCATCTGCTGCGACTTCGGGATCTCTGCCTTGGCCAGGATGCTCTGCAGTCCGTTGTCCACCTGCGGCGAAATGAAGCTTATCGAAGACTTCGCCAGGACCGAGCCATCACTCGCCAGCAGGTCCACCGGCAACCCCGTATGTACCATCGTCGCGCGATCCGTCGGAATGTAGATGTATGCCTCAAGATCCACATTCTCATCCAATGTTGTGAGTATGGTAATTGGCGAAACATAGTCGCCTACATGCACCGGCACATCGCCGACAATTCCCGCAAAGGGTGCGCGGATCTCATAGTAGCCAAGCTGCTGTTTTTGCGTCGTTGTCAGAGCCTCAGAGGACTCGTAATCAGCCTTCGCATTCTGAAACGCCTGTTGCTCTAGATCGTAACTCTGCTTGGAGGTTACGCCCGCCTCGTAGAGCTTCTTCTGCCGCTCCAACTCTGCCTGGTTGTATTGGTAAAGGGCGTTCTTCTGCGCCTGTGTTCCCTGTTGGCTCTGCAATACCGCAAGTTGCTTTAGCGGATCGATCTGCATCAGCACCTGGCCCGCTTTCACAGCTTGACCGGAGTGAACGTAGATCTTCGTCAGATTGCCATCTACCTGGGGCTGCATTGTTGACGTGCGGCGACTCTTGATCGTCGAGACGTAAGTGTCGGAGTTCGGCACCGGCTTCAGGGTGACTGCCTGTACCTGGACTGGTGTCACCTGCATCTGCGGCGGCGCTGGTGCTGGCTTGCTGCAACCAGCCAGGAGACCGATTCCGAGGATCATACTGAGAGCGCCGGCCTGCTGCCGGGTGCGGAACTGATAAGAGACTAGAAGCAAGTGCAACTCCTGAAGTTCGTCCCTGCTGAATAGCGGAGCAGTTGTTTGGGGTGACGCCAGTATAAAGCCACAGCAGACCGGATTGCGAAGACCAGGTAAATCCAGTCCCAGGCTTCAGGAGCGAGATCGCGGACCAGTGCATCTCTCTCTTGAGCACGCTCGCGTCGTTTAGATGAAATTGTCCGGCTCAGGATGCGGAGATTGTCTCGCAACTCAAACAGCAGAGCCGCGCGCCTAGGTACCAGCTTGAATCAGGTCGTCGACGCTTCTTTCTCCCTGAAAGAGAATGGATTGAAGCTCTCATTGCGATCAAAGGCATCCGCATTTTCCGCCTTCTTAAGCCAGTTGATCACCATGTAAGTAGCCGGCGTAGCAATCACTTCGTACGCCACTTTCAGCAGGTAACCGGTATAGATAATCTTGATCAGCGTATGCACGCTGTACGTCCCCGCGAAGGTGAGAACGATCACCAGTGTTGTATCTACTGCCTGTCCAACCACCGTAGACCCGATCGTCCGCGTCCACAGCTTGCTCCCATTGGTCAACAACTTCAGCCGGGCCATCGTGTAGGAGTTTGCGAACTCTCCCGCCCAGAATGCCGTCAGGCTGGCCGCAAGAAGGCGCGGAATGATCCCGAAGACGGTATCGAACGCCTGCTGGTTCTTCCACTCCGGCGATGCCGGCAGTGCGATGATCAGAGCACCCACGGCATAGAGTAGTGCTGTTCCAAAGAACCCCAGCCAGATTGCTCGGCGTGAAGCCGCAAATCCATAAACCTCGGTAAATACATCGCCGAAGATATACGTGATCGGAAACAGGATCATGGCCCCGCTGGTGTAGACCGGCGGCGTTGCAAAGCTGCTGCCAAACACATGCCCGGTATAAGGACCCAGCATGATGATCTTCTGCGCGATCAGGTTCGACACCAGAAGGATCACGACGAAGGCAGTCGTCAGTGCGTCGAGATACTTGTATCTGCGTGGAGCGCTGTCCATGATCGATAACCACTACGATACTATGCAGCGCTGGCAAAGCTCCGTCGGAATGGCCGGACCTTTGCCTCACCCCGTCCATGTTGGTAGCATGAGGTTCGGCAGCATCGCGTCCCCGTCGTCTAGCCGGCCCAGGACATCGCCTTCTCGAGGCGACAACACAAGTTCAAATCTTGTCGGGGACGCCAGCGTTTACCGGTCTGTTTCGATCGACTCCAGTGTCCGGCTGGTCTTCTCAATTGCTGCCGCTTCTGCTGGCCGTAACTGCCGAAGCAACTCGAGAAGTTTTTCAGGGCTGAATGACTCAACATGGTAGTCCGCGGCCGCGCACTTTACCTGGCTTCCAATCGCGATCACAAGCAGGTTTGGCTTGACGCGCTTCAACTCGCTTACGAGTTCCGGACAGGGGATGTCCTCGATATGGTCATCAAGCACCACCCCGTGCACTGAAGGGAATGCTGCCAGCGTCTCAATTGCCTCCGCGCCGCTATATGCAGTTATAACGTTGAACTTTGCGGTCTCGATGACGAGCTTCCGAGTCGAAATACCATTGGAAAACTCGCGGTCTACGATCAGGAAACAGGGTCTCAACATCCGCTCATTATGCAACAGATATGATTTTCAAACTAGCTTCTGGAGGGCACACCCCATCAAAACGGTTTGAGCCAACCAGACCAGTGCCTCGCGGCATCGATTGACGCTGGAGCTTACCCTTGGACAGGTCACCGGAACTCAGGGCTGAGGTAGGCTTGCCGCTTGAAATCCTGGCGAACCTTATTTACCTTACAAAACACCATGCAGAGGACGCTGGTAGAGTCAGGACATACATGGACGCCGCCGAAGAAGGACTGGCGGATCTAATCTTAGCTTTAACGCGGAACCCAGATTCATCGAATGGCGCAGGCGACTATGAGTAAGCGAGTCCTAATTATTGGGAGCAACTCGATGCTCCTTGACACTCGCCGGGACGTTCTTGAAGCACATGGCATCCAGGCGGAGACAAGGCTTGTCGAAGCTGCCCCGGCGGAGCCCCTAATCAGGGCGGAGACCGCGTTAGTCGTGGCATGTTCCAGCCTGAGTACAAGTGCTCGGCAAACGATCATAGACTCCGCGCACACGGCGGCTCCAAGGCTTCCCTGCCTGGTCGTGGAACCCGCCTTTGCATCCTCTACGGCAACGCCGGAAGCGGATGGAATTGTGCGAGCGTTGGATGGGCCGAAGAAGTTCGTTGAGCTCATCCAGGAGTTGATCGCTATCTAACAACGTGGATGTTCGATCTACCCTGATTCCGGACGGGAATCTGGGTAGATCGGGGCGGTCACCGCGCCGCGAAGATCAGGAAGTAATCTTGTCCGTCTGCCTTTGTGAAGTCATACTTCGCAAGTAGCTTGTAACCGGCCTGGCCCATCTCTTTCTCAACAATCTCACGGTCAAGTCCGTGGTCGGTGCCGTTGCCGCTGCGGTCGATGATCCCCACCTTTGCCCCTGTCCGAAGCGAAGCTCGCAGCAGCTTCATCACCGGCACCGGATGTGCGATCTCGTGGTAGACCTTCAGCAGCAGCATGGCATCGACGCTGTTAGGAGGCAGCTTTGGATCATCGGGCGTCCCGAGCACCGTCCGCACGTTCCCGAGCTTCTCCTTCTTCGCGCGTTCATCAATGTACCTGATCGCCTGCGGATTGATGTCCTCCGCAAAGACAGTTCCGGCCGTCCCAACTCGCCGCGCCGCACGCACCGTGAACCATCCTGAACCCGCGCCAAGGTCCGCAACGTTCTTACCCTGTGTAATTCCGAGCAGGTCCATCACTCGCTCGATCTGCAGCTTCTTGTCTCTGTCTGGATATTCAAAGATGGAAAGGTCGCCCGCATAGGGATCGCTCGTAGCCCGCTGTTGCGTTGTCTTTGCGTTCTGCGCCCGCAATCCGCTTGGGCTCCTGACTACCGCGCAGACCACCAGGCTCAAAAAAAAGATCACGCCAAATCGGACGGAGTAAGCAATACCGGCACGCTTCATCCTTCCAGCATCGGCCAAAACGCATCAGGGAGCAAACCGCCTCTGCAAGAACTCCGCCGATTCGTCACTCTCCTCAAAATGCGCGAAAGGTCACAGCCTGTACGCTGGACTTACACCTCATGGCACGTTTCAAACCTTCCACCATCGCCCATCTTTTGCTCCTCGCCACCGTCTTTGTCTGGGGAGCGACCTTCGTCTTGGTCAAGGGTGCACTTCAAGACTCCACGCCGCTCCTCTTCAACCTTCTCCGTATGACCCTCGCTTTCGTCGTGCTGGCGGCCGTGAACCATCGCCTTCTCCGCAATCTCTCACGTCGGGCCGTCATCTCAGGAGTCCTTGTAGGTGTTCTCCTCGCCGCCGGCTACCAGTTTCAGACCAGCGGCCTCGCTCGCACCACGCCCGCGAAGTCCGCCTTCATCACCGGCCTCGTAGTCGTGTTTGTTCCACTCTTTACGGCGATTCCCGCCCTCCGCCCCGCCGGAACCTACGCGCCGCGCTGGACTGCCGCCGTCGGCGCGGCCCTGGCCTTCTCCGGACTTCTCCTCCTCACCACGCCCGCCGGAACCGCATGGGCCCATCTCTTCGCCTCGATCGGTCTCGGCGACCTGCTCACCCTTGCCTGCGCCATCGCCTTCGCCGGACACCTGCTCTCGCTCGCGCACGCCTCGCCAGGCCTGCCTGCGGCGCAACTCGCCACACTCCAGATCGGCGTCGCCGCTCTCGTCATGCTTATCACTTTGCCGCTTGGCGAGCACCCACACGCCGCCTTCACGCCGCGCCTGATCATCGCGTTGCTCATCACCAGCGTCTTCGCCACCGCCGCCGCCTTCACCATCCAGAGTTGGGCACAAAAGCATCTCCCGCCCACGCATACGGCAGTCATTCTGTCACTCGAACCTGTCTTCGCTTGGCTTATGGCAATGATCTTCCTGAATGAGCATCTCGGCCGTCGCGCCCTCGCCGGAGCAGCCCTCATCGTCGCTGGAATCGCCCTCACCGAACTCATCCCCGCGACTTCCACTCCGGCTCAGATTCCCGTCTAACTCAATCTGAGAACGTCTAAATGCGAGTCGTCCTGAGCACACCCGATCACAGCCGCATCGGGATCGACGCAGCCTAAGCTTCGATTGCACTTGCAGTCGTCGCGTGAGCCTCACCCCAGCCGTTTTTCAGCCAACTTTGCCGCCTCATAGATCTGTTCGAACGATTCCACCGCATACAGCACCGGCTGCATCGCTCCCGTATCGAATCTTCGCTCAAGCACCGTGTCCAGGTCGAAGTCTCGTACCTCGCAGCCACCTGCGAGCACCCGTGTGCACTCCCCATGCGAACTGATCAGCCCACTCCCATAAACCCTCAATCCGCCGACCTGCCGGATCAATCCGAACTCCACTGTGAACCAGAACAGCCGCCCCATCCGTTCCAGGTCGTCCCTATTGGTCAGCCCTGCACACACCTTTCCGTACTGCTGCAGAAAATCCGCGAACACAGGATGCGCATGCATCGGCACATGCCCGAACACGTCGTGAAAAATATCGGGCTCCGGCGTGTACTCCATCGACTCTCTTGATCGCAGCCACGTGGTCGTCGGAAACATTCTGGCCGCCAGCATCGCGAAGAACGCATCGGCCGGCAGGAACCCGCTCACCGGAGCCGACTCCCATTCTGTCCGCGGCGCAAGCCGTGCGCTTACCGCCTTCAGATCCGGAAGTGAGTCCTCTCGCAATCCAATCTGCTCAAATCCCTCCAGATACTCCTGGCAGGCGTGTTCGCAGAGTTGCGGCATCCTTCGCCCCACCAGCTCCGACCAGACCTTATGCTGTTCTGCCGTATACGCGTTCCAATCCTGTTCGATCAGGAACGGAGCCGCCACACCCGCCCGCTCCACCCGCGTCGCCAAAACTGCCATCCCTGATCCAGCCTCACTACCAGTACTACCTCTCATCGTTCCTGTGGGACCTTCAACCCCAGGGCCGAAGCGACAGACCCGTCGACGGTCGTCTTTCCATTCGTCTTCGATACGAGCGCGAACCCGCCCTGGTAATCCCACATCGACCACCCGACCTTATGCGCCTCGAACGCCACACGCATGTCATGCAACCACGCGGCCCTCGCCTCAGGCTCGGAGTAAGTCTTATACACGCCGAACTCCCCGCACCATACCGGCACCTTATGCTGCGCGCCCCACTCGGCGGCGTCGGCGATCTCCTTGTCGACGCGCAACGCGTCCCAATGCTCTGCGCCGTACGCCGCCAGCTGTTTCTTGCCGCTCGCGTCCAGCTCAAGGCTAAGAAGTGGAGCGATGTTCTCCGGCGTGGAGGGATAAGGCACCTTTCGAAGCGGCTTCAGATACTCCGTTGACCAAGTCGCACCCTGGTGCGTGAACGCCATCGGGTTGTAGTCATGAAAGCTGTAGATGATGTTGGTATCGCGCAGCGGCTCTAACTCTTGCAAACCTTCAAACCCGCCCCAATGGTTTCCGGTCGCGATAATGGTATGCATCGGTGCGATCTCACGGATCGCCACTACCGCTCTGCTCTGGATCCCGGCCCACCGGTAGCTGTCACTGATGTGCGGCTCGTTGAGCACCTCGAAATAAACCTGCTTTGGGTCAGTCTTCGCGTAGTGCGTTGCAAACGTCTTCCAGAACGTCAGAAACCTCGCCGGAGCGTCATCTCCTAGCCCTAAAGCCTCGACGTAAGGCATCTCCGGATGAATGTCGAGAATGACAACCAGCCCGGTGGCCGTAATCTCGGCGACAGTCCTTGTCCAGCCGTGCTATCGCCTCCGGGTCGAGCGCATCCGACCTGCCATTCAGCATCAGCGGCTCCGGATTGATGCTCAATCGCGCATGGTCGAATCCCAGCGACTTTACCAGTTTGGAATCATCCTCAGTCGTATAAGTCGTCAGCCGCTGCGCCGAATAGTCACTCGCCTGCGCGTACCACATACTCAGGTTGATGCCCCTTCGCAGGTGTGCCGCCCGATCGAACGCAATACCCTGGCCCCATCCAACCGCCGCTGCGACTACAAAGACAAGTCCCGCCAACAATCTCTTCATGCAAACATCGTAACCCTGCCAAGGCGCTCTTGGCTTCTCTGCTAGGCGGCTGCAGTCACCGACGACAGAATCCTCCCTTTCGTCGAGAGCAGAATTGGCTGCCGCTTGCAGTAGGTCAGCAATGCTTAGTCCTCAAACTCGCGATTCCAGCGCCTGATGACTCGCGTCTCCCGCTCAAATCCAAGCTCGCTCAGCGAGCCTGTCCCCAGTGCCAGCAGGCTCCCGCCCGTCGCCGGCAGCCCAATCCATCGCGCCGCCAGAATCCTCAGAATATGCGCGTGAGCGAACAGCGCCACAGTCTCATGTTCGCCCGCTGCCGCCAACGCCCGAGCGATCACTGCATCTGCCCGCTCGCCGACATGCTCCACCGGCTCTCCATCCACAATCTCGTCCTTCCAGACCGACCAGCCCGGGTGCTCTACCTGGATCTCCTTCGTCGTCTTCCCTTCGTAGATCCCGTAGTTCCACTCCCGCAGCCCTTCGTCGACCGTCGCCACATCGCCATATCCTGCGATCCTGCAGGTCTCCCGCGCCCGCTGCATCGGCGACGTAAACACCGCCGCAAATTTCTTCCCCTTCAGAAATGCCTTCAACTCCTCCGCCCGCAGCCGCCCATGGTCGGTCAGCGGAATATCCGTACGGCTCGTATGCGCCCCGCTCAAACTCCACTCCGTCTCGCCATGCCGTATCAACCAAAGCTCCGCCATCACAAAATCCTCCGTTTCAACCACCTCAGTATGCTTGAAGAATGTTCTCAGGTCACATTTTCTCTTCATCTTTCTGGCGCAGCTATTGGGTGGCGCTGAGGAGAAGCAAGCGCGATCGAAGAGATCTCAAGAACGTGATCAGGTTTACCGTGGGACTTATGTTTCTTATTGGATACTACGGGTATTTGATTTGGTCGTTTGCCCTGAATGGAGCCGGATCAATCCTGGGGCTCTTCGCGTTGATCATTGGTGGAGCGATACTTCTCCGCTGGATCAGCAATCGACACGACGAAAAGATCGCGGAGCGTGAAGAGGCCGCAAACGTCGATACGGCTGTCCGGGACCGTCTTGCGGAGGATGGCTTCGTAATGGCGACACTCCTCAGCCGCGCGTCCAGTGAAGCCATGCTAAAGGCAAAAGAGTTGCCGCCCGAAGTCGAGATCATCACGCGAAGAGTGCAAATTGACAAGCTCAGAAATCTCGATAACTGGGAGAAGCTCACCGGCACGGTTCGGGAGTTGCTTCTTCTGCCCGACGGGCGTTGGTCGCAAGAACAGATTCAGGGCACGTACTCCTGTTTCGAAATCCTCCGCTGTCTGCGCTGGACGCTCTGTACAGACAACTCGCTAACCCCTCTTACCTCTCTTCCGAAGATGAACTACAAGGCTTCCCACAGCATCTTTACAAATCCCGCCTCGATCCTTTCAGGAACGCGGCTCCGGCCCACCTGGGACATCCGAGTGGAGCGAAATCAGGCGGATGCTTTTTTCTCACGCTGTCTGGCGGAAGCGATTGGACGAGGCACGATCACCGCCTCTAGCGACGAAACCAAGACGTGGGCGACAGGCGTCAATGACACCGCGCGCCTTCCAGACGTACGTGACGTACTGGCCGGCATTCAAACGATCTCAGAGGTGGACGATTTCACGTTGCGCTATCTCGCATCACTTGGCTTGCTCAGGTACGAATGCCTCCGGCTGCTTATTGACATACAGGGAGAGAACCCTGACTGGAAAGCATGGGAGGTTCTTTGCTTCCCTAAAACTCCGATTGGAGAAGAGGCGGAAAGCGAGGAGTCGACTATCCTGTAAGGATGGACTTCCAGCTCACAACCACCTACAAGCCCCAGGGAGACCAGCCACGCGCCATCGGCGAACTCGTAGCCGGCATCGCCGCGGGCGAAAAGGATCAGGTGCTGCTCGGAGTCACCGGCTCCGGCAAGACCTTCACCATGGCAAAGATCATCGAAGAGCTGAATCGCCCCGCGCTCATTCTTGCACACAACAAGACCCTCGCCGCGCAGCTTTATCACGAATTCAAAACATTCTTCCCGAACAACGCCGTCGAGTACTTCGTGTCCTACTACGACTACTACCAGCCCGAGGCCTACATTCCATCCGGCGACCTCTTCATCGAAAAAGAAGCCACCATCAACGAGGAACTGGACAAGCTCCGCCTCTCCGCAACACGCAGCCTCTTTGAACGGCGCGACGCCATCATCGTCAGCTCGGTCAGCTGCATCTACGGCCTGGGGTCGCCCGAAGCTTATTACGGCATGCTCCTCCTCCTCGAAAAGGGCCAGAAGCTCAAACGCGAAGACATCACCCGCCGCCTCGTCGAGATCCTCTACGATCGCAACGACGTCGATTTTCGCCGTGGAACCTTCCGCGTGCGCGGCGACATCATCGAGGTCTACCCCACCTATGATGAGATGGCCTACCGGATCGAGCTCTTTGGCGACGAGATCGACTCCCTCTCGCAGATCGACCCGCTCTTCGGCACCGTCAAGCAGAAGTATTCCCGCCTGCCCATCTACCCAAAGTCCCACTACGTCGTCCAGCCAGAACGTAAGAAGACCGCCTCTGATTCTATCCTCGCCGAGATGGAATGGTGGGAGAAAGAGTTGGAGTCGCAAGGCCGTCTTGTCGAGTCCCAACGCATTCACCAGCGCACCCGCTTCGATCTCGAAATGATCAAGTCGGTCGGCTACTGCCACGGCATCGAGAACTACTCCCGCCACTTTTCCGGCCGTCTTCCCGGAGAGCCACCGCCTACGTTGTTGGACTACTTCCCTCGTGACTTCCTTCTCTTCATTGACGAGTCCCACGTCACCGTCCCGCAACTCCACGGCATGTGGCACGGCGACCGTAGCCGCAAGCAGAACCTCGTCGACTATGGCTTTCGCCTCCCCAGCGCGATGGATAACCGCCCGCTCAAGTTCGACGAGTTCGAGGGCCGCACCGGTCAGATCATCTATGTTTCCGCCACGCCCGGCCCGTATGAACTCACCAAGGCTGCCGGAGTTGTCGTAGAACAAATCATCCGCCCGACGGGCCTCGTAGATCCACCTGTAGAAATTCGGCCGGTAAAAGGACAAATAGACGACTTACTCGCCGAAATTCGCGACCGCGTCAGTAAAGACCAGCGCGTTCTTGTAACGACTCTCACCAAACGCATGTCCGAGGACCTGGCAAACTACTACACCGAAGTAGGTGTAGCCTGCCGCTACATGCACTCCGAAATTGAAACGCTCGAGCGGATTAAACTTCTCCGCGATCTCCGCAAAGGCGAGTACGACGTCCTCATCGGCATCAATCTCCTCCGCGAAGGTCTCGACCTCCCCGAAGTCTCTCTCGTTGCCATCCTCGACGCCGATAAGGAAGGCTTTCTCCGCTCGCAGGGCTCCTTGATCCAAACTATCGGCCGCGCCGCCCGCCACCTGGAAGGTCGCGCCATCCTCTACGCAGACAAGATGACCGACTCCATGCAGCGCGCCATCAACGAGACCGACCGCCGCCGCGAAAAGCAAGTCGCCTACAACGAAGAGAACGGCATTACTCCCACGTCTGTCATTCGGCCTCTTGAAATGGGTCTCGCTGGCATCCTCAAAGCCGATTACGCCGACCTCACCGACGAAGCCGAAGGCATGCCCGACTTCACCACGCAACAGGAACTCGACAGCTTTATCAACAAGCTCGAATCCGACATGCGCGAAGCCGCGAAGAAGTTCGAATTCGAAAAAGCCGCTAAACTCCGCGACACTGTCAAAGAACTTCGCACCAAGGAATTCCTGTTCTCCTGAGGCGCTTACTTGAACTCCGGAAATTCCTAATCGCGCAACTTTCCGCTCAAATTTGCGTCGATTCTACTGAGCAACCTGGCGCAGAAAGTCGCCAGATCACTCACTACGGGAATAGGAACACTGCCATGAATAAATTTGTATTGATCCTTCTGCTCTCTGCAACTTCTCTTGGAGCCTCTGCGCTCGCCCAGACGTCTGATCAGGCACCTGCGCCGATCATTCGGCAGGCGCCGTCTCAGCCGCAACAGCAGTTTCAACCCGAACCTCAGTCCAACTACCCGGCTTCCGCGCCGCCGCCAACCGATCAGGCGCCCCCGCCTCCACCGATGGCGCCGCAACAGCTTGATCAACTGGTGCAGCGCATTGCGCTCTACCCCGACCCGCTTCTCGCGCAGGTCCTCACGGCATCCACCTTCTGGTATCAGACTGCCGATGCTGCTGCATGGGCAAACCAGCACTCCTACATGCATGGTGACGCGCTGGCGCAGGCCATCAAGGCAGATAGTCTCCTCTGGGATCCCAGTGTTCTGGCGCTTCTGCCGTTCCCATCGGTGCTTGACATGATGGCTCGCGACCCGCAGTGGACAGGCGCTCTTGGCAACGCGGTCCTCAACCAGCGCCCCGATATCATGGACGCGGTGCAGCGTGAGCGCCGGATTGCCCACAACTATGGCTATCTCGGCCCCAACCCCTATTACGATGTCGTCGACAACGGGGGCTATCTTGAAATTGATCCGCTCAATCCGGCCTACTTCTACGTTCCGGTCTACAACCCGGAGGTCGTCTTCTACGCTCCACGCCCCGGATTCGTAGTCGCCGGCGCGGTCCGGTTCGGTCCGGCGATCGTCATCGGACCATCGTTCGGAGTCTTCGGCTGGTTCGGTGCAGGTTTCGGCTGGGGCGCTCACGCCATCTTCATCGATCACCGGCCATGGGATCGCACCTTCGCCAATCGTGGTGTCTACGTGCATCCTTATGGTCGCCCGGTTATACGGCCCGTCGGACCCCGCATCGAGTCCCATCCCGTGCATGGCGCTCGGCGTTAACGGTAGCAGCCCAGAACGCACGATCCGGCAGCGCATTCTGCTGCCGGGTCGTTCCTTCGACATCGTTTGGTTGCTACGATGATGGTGTGAAGCTCACCACCCGCATCCTGATCTTTCTGCTCGCATGCGCCTTTTTCGGGGCTGCGTTCGTCGCCGCGAATAGACTTCTCATTCCTTCTGGGAACACTGCCGCCACACATTTTGACACCCTTATCGTCCTTGGCTACCCCGCCAACCTGGACGGCACCGCCTCGCCGGAGATGCGTGAGCGCATCCTCGAAGGCGTTCGCGAATATAGAGCCGGCGTCGCCCCAGCCATCATCATGACTGGAACCTCTGCCCACAATAAGTTTAATGAAGCCGGCGTGATGGCTCTTTTGGCGGAGCGGGAAGGCGTACCCGCATCCGCCATCCTCATAGAACCCGAGGCCCGAAACACGATTCAGAACGTCTACTACTCCTCACGCATCATGCAGGCACACCACTGGCACTCCGCTGAGGTCGTCAGTTCCCCGGCCCACATCGGCCGCGCCGCGATGATCCTCCAGGCTACGGCGAAGGCTCATCCAGACCTCGCCGTCGATTGGCACACGCACGCTTCTCTCTGGCCAGCGGAATATAGCTTCTTGCATCGCATCTTCCTCGATGCCTTCGAAGCCACGCGCTGCCTGGAGATTCGAATGTTCGGCTTCCCTGTATCCGCATTCCTCCCCAACGGCTAGCCGGCAATCTCTGCCCTGAACAACCGCCCTGCGAAAGCGAGACCAGAATGATCATCGTCAACGACGAGTACGTCACCCTCGACACTCCCGACGGCCCGATGCGCACCCACATCGTCCGCCCTGCCGCACCCGGCCGTTATCCCGGCATCGTTTTCTATTCGGAGATCTTTCAGATCACTGCGCCGATCCGCCGCACCGCCGCCATGCTTGCCGGCCACGGCTACATCGTAGCCATGCCGGAGATCTATCACGAGTTCGAAGCTCCCGGCACGGTCTTCGCCTACGACCAGGCCGGCTCCGACCGCGGCAACATCCTGAAGACCACCAAAAAGCTAGTCAGCTACGACACCGACGCCCGCGCAGTCCTTGACCACCTCGCCGCCCGTCCTGACTGCACCGGCAAACTCGGCGCCATGGGCATCTGCATCGGCGGCCACCTCGCCTTCCGCGCCGGCATGAACCCCGACGTGCTCGCCACTGCCTGCTTCTACGCCACCGACATCCACAAAGGCTCACTCGGCGCCGGCATGAACGATGACTCGCTCGAACGCGCCAAAGACATCCAGGGCGAACTCCTCATGATCTGGGGCCGCCAGGATCCGCACATCGCCCTCGAAGGCCGCATGAAGGTCCTCGCCCGCCTCAACGAACTCGGAGCCCGCATGAGCTGGCACGAGGTCAACGGAGCCCACGCCTTCATGCGCGACGAAGGCATCCGCTACGACCCCGAACTTGCCTACTCCCTCTACGGCCTCGTCTTCGACTTCTTCCACCGCAAGCTCGGCGAAGGCGACCTCGTAACTGTCCCAGCGGAAAGCACCGAAACACGCCACTGACTTAGATTTAACGGCGGTGATGGAGGACGAATCCTTTGAACGGTTCCAATGAAAGCAGGCATGCCCATTCATAACGCCGACTCCAAATACGTTATCTGGGCTGGTTCGGGGAACTTGCGATACGGCGAGCGAAGCGCGGCCTTAGATTGCTACGCTTATCACGAGGCGAATGGTAAAGGAGAACTTCGCATATCATGCGAAGATGCTTCTAGCACACTGCATCCGATTAGTTTTATAGCTGCCGGAGACCTTAGCCTTGAAGTTGCTGGAGTCACCGAGCCTCTAAATCTATAAGCGAATAAAAGCGAAACAAACGCGGCAGGTGATTTTTTCCTAAGCCTAAGTCCGCTCAGAAGCCCCCACTGGTTCGGTCCAGGCAGACCCCTCTACTCGGGACGTTCGGTTCTTATCAATTTTGCTCATTACTGGATGGGCCATCCAAGAAATCTAAATTTCACTTTAGAAGCGGACGGCTGGTCAGTCCAATTCGTAGTCTTAAACCCTGAGTCCCTTGAACTCCCAGTACTGAAAGGCAACGATGAATTCCGATTCACACATCAGGTGGAGTTTTCTCGCACTGATAAGACTTCGTTTACAGAGCAAGAGGCACAAGACTTCCTCTGGAAATTGTCACTCTTCCTATCCTTCTGTCGCGGCCATTGGGTAGGATATTCGCTCAGTGTAGGCTTCGATGTGGACGGAGAAGCAGCACTCTTGCAATGGGGAATAGGGCGAGTCAGCGCTTGGCATGAACCTGACGGTTGGCTCGATGAATATAGCGGCAGCTGTATCACCTCTCTCTACGGCTTATTCTTCACTAAGCTTATGGAGCCCAATTGGCTTGCTGCCATACAAGACGTCATCTACTGGTTCGCACGGGCAGATACGAACAACGTTGGGCCAGACGGCGCCTGTATCTTGCTGCAGGCTGCTCTCGAACGTCTCGCATGGCACATACTAGTTCGAGAGCGAAACGCAATCACCGCAACTCGCTTTGAAAAGCTGAATTCTGTTGAGCAGTTGCGGCGGATGTTGGACATTCTTTCAATTTCGACGACAATCCCCATGGGATTGGCTAAGCTGCAGACTTTAGGGCAGGCGAAGGGCTTAGATGGTCCCGGAGTATTTACCTACATTCGCAATCGATTGACCCACCCGCCGAAAACCTCCACACCTGCGGAACAATTTCCTTACTATGAGGCGTATTGTCTTGCGCAGTGGTATGTCGACCTGGTGATCCTTTCCGCTTGTGGATATACCGGAAAATATGGAAATCGCACAATAATGGGACGATGGAAGGGCCAAGTCGAAGATGTTCCTTGGGCTTGACTTGGTTGGCAAGATTCTGCTTTCCATATCTCAATTTGAGATTTGGACCGAGCGAAGCGAGACCATCTTTGTCGTGGCTAAGATACCAGCCCGTTATCGCCAGCTCACCGCCAGATGCCATCGCAGTCCCCGCTCCTGTGTCTTCTGCAACACGCGCCGATACTCCTCCAGTTCCGCCAACACCAGCGCACCTTCGCTTCCCAGCTGCAAAGGGTCTTCCCTGAGCGCATCCACCAGCACCGTCACCGTAGCCACACCATCCTCCGCCGGATACCACTGTGGCGGCGGCAGCTTCCTTAGCAACTCGGGATTTCCCGCGCCCTCTTCAATCAGCAGAGCCATCGAGTTCTCATCGGCAGAAAAGAATTCAATCAGCGGCCTCACCCCAAGTCGCAGCGCCAATCGCTCCACCTCGTCTTCATGCTGAGCCAGCGCCGAGCCATTCACAAAGATGTCGTATCCGGGGTCTTCCCCCTCGACGACGATATACATGGAAGCTGCCATGCTCCGAATCTTACCTTTGAAATACCCTGTCGAAACCTCACCGCAACCGCAGTCCCCGTATCTCCTCCGGTTCGTCTTTGAAAAGCAGCAGCACTCCGCCCGTACACAAGAGCCCCATCGCCAGCACTACTCTCCAGTCGAGCGCCCCACGCTCGACCGCGTACCCTTCCACTACCGTTACCAACGGCACCAGCAGAAAACGCGCGGACAACCTCGCCGGCGTCATCTCCCGCATTAACCAGACCACCAGCCAGACATCCGGCAGATCGAGCGCCGCCCCGCGCAGCAACTCGCCCGCAACAGCACTGCCATCCATCGCTGGCCATCCTATCGAGAGCCCATACACTCCCAGCACGAACGCCGCAGACGTCCCGATCATTGACACAGCCACAGCAACTCTAAGGCCCTGCATCAATCGGTACATCGACACACTCGCAACCGCGACCACAACGCAGGAGCAGACCACCAGTCCGAGGAACAACCACCGCCTCAATGAACCTGGATTTCCGACCGGAAACAGCAGTGCCGCTCCCGCAAGCCCCGCCAGCGCCGGAACAATCAGATTCTGCGCTCGCAACTCCTCACCACCAAACGCATTCGCAGCCAGCACAGTGATCAGCGGCACCGCACAAAATATCGCCGCACTCGTGAACTCCGGGACCTTGCCCGCCGCGATCTCCAGTGCTGCTGCCGGAGCGGCAAACAGGCAGAGCCCGGTAGCGATCAAAAGCAGCACTCGCCGCCGCTCATATCGCTTCCACCCACCAGCCTTCGAAGCGAACCCGATTCCCACGCACCCGATCAGCGCATAGTGAATACATCCCGCGAACGGCCATCCAATCTCACTCGGCCAAGCCTGCTTTAGTACCCAACCGCTGCCCGCCAGGATACAAAGCGTCGCCATGCCGAGCATTCTCCGCCCCTTCACCATTGCATCACCGCGCGCAAGCGAAAGGGCCGCGCCGAAGCGCGACCCTTTCTGTAGTACGTTGCCTTGGAAAACTAGCGATTGCCGCCACCCTGCGACGCTCCGCCGCCTGAGTTGCCACCGCCGCCGCCTTGTCCTGGACGACGTCCACTTCGGCGTCGCCGACCGCCGCCACCAGGACGACGATCTCCGCCGCCACCAGCGCCCCCGACACCTGCGCCAGGAGCGCGACCGACCCCAGCGCCAGCCGGAACCGGCACGCCATCCGCACGATTGAAATTCGGCTCGTCCTCCGCACCTTCTTCGCTGCTGTCGAACTCCTCGCCGTCTTCCTCGTCCTCGTCGAACTCAGCAGCCTCGCCGTTCGTCGCACCCGGTGTAGGAGCATCGATGCCGATCTGGTTGCCCTCCGGAAGTCCCAGCTTCGCTCTCTGCTCACGCAGAACAGCCTTTCGCGAAAGCTTGATGCGGTTGCCTTCGATCGACAGCACCTTCACCAGGATCTGATCGCCCTCGCGAAGCTCGTCCTTGACGTCCTTCACGCGATGCTCCGCAATCTCGGACACATGCAGCAGACCGTCGGTTCCCGGAAAGATCTCGACGAACGCACCGAACTCGGCGATTCGAACCACCTTGCCCAAGTAGGTTTTGCCAATTTCCGGAACAGCCGTAATGTCCGAGATCATCTGGATCGCGCGCGCCAGTCCGTCGGCGTCGCTCGAAGCGACATTCACCCGGCCCGTGTCATCGACATCGATCTTCACGCCCGTCGCATCAACGATGCCGCGAATCACCTTGCCGCCCGGTCCGATCAGGTCGCGAATCTTGTCCGTAGGAATCTGAATTGTGTGGATCCGAGGAGCAAATGCAGACTTCTCTTCCTTCGCGGACGAGATCGTCGCATCCATCGTATCCAGCAGGAAAATCCTGCCACGATGCGCCTGCTCCAGCGCTTCACGCATGATCTGCGGCGTGATGCCCATGATCTTGATGTCCATCTGCAGCGCCGTGATGCCCTTGCGGGTTCCGGCCACCTTGAAGTCCATATCGCCGTAGTGGTCTTCCGCGCCTGCAATGTCGGAGAGAACGGCGTAGTTATCGCCTTCCTTCACCAGGCCCATCGCAACACCGGCGACCGCGCCCTTGATGCCGATACCGGATTGCATCAACGCGAGCGAAGCTCCGCAGACCGTAGCCATCGACGACGACCCGTTCGACTCGAGAATGTCCGACACCACGCGCAGCGTGTACGGCGACTCATCCTCACCCGGCAGAACAGCTTCAATCGCGCGGTACGCAAGCGCACCATGCCCGATCTCGCGACGTCCAACTCCGCTCATGCGCCCGACTTCACCCACCGAAAATGGAGGAAAGTTGTAGTGCAGCATGAAGCGTCGCTTCTGTTCGCCCTCGTAGGTCTCGATTCGCTGTGCATCGTCGGTTGTTCCCAGCGTTGCGGAGACAAGCGCCTGGGTCTCACCACGCGTAAACAGAGCCGAGCCGTGGACCCGAGGCAGCACACCAACCTCGATGCTGATTGCCCGAATCTGGTCGAACGCTCGATGGTCTGGACGAATGCGCTCGTTCAGCACCTGCTCACGGAAGATGCTCTCCCGGAGCAGTTCGTAGTACTTGCTCAGCTTCTTGGGAGCGAAAGCGTCGTCCGCTGGAAGCTCCTTCTTCAACTCACTTTTGATCTCCGCAACCAGTGCGTAGCTCTCGAACTTGGGATGCTTCTGCGTATCCAGCGCGTCCTTCAGGCGATCGCCAACCTTGCCCTTCAGCGCATTCAGATACTCGTGATCGATCTCGACCGGAGTCACCGTCCGCTTCGTCTTGCCCGCGCGTCCGACGAGATCTTCGATCGCCGCACAGATCTTCTTGATCTCTACATGTGCAAACTCGATCGCTCCCACAACCTCTTCTTCCGAGCACTCTTTCGCGCCCGACTCCACCATCACGATGCCGTCCTTCGTGCCGACGACCATAATGTTCAGCGTGCTTGCCTTACGCTCTGCATAGCTGGGGTTGACGATGTAGTTTCCCTCAATCAATCCCACACGTACCGCGCCGACGGGGCCATGGAACGGGATGTCGCTTAGTGCCAGGGCGCAGCTTGCTCCGTTGATACCCAGAACGTCAGGATCGTTCTCCTTGTCGGCCGAATAAACGAAGGCCACAACCTGCGTCTCATTCCGGAAAGCTTCCGGGAACAGGGGACGGATCGGCCGGTCAATTTGACGGCTCGTCAGGATCTCCTTCTCACTCGGGCGTCCTTCACGCTTGATGAATCCACCGGGGATACGTCCGCCCGCATACGTGAACTCGCGATACTCGACCGTCAGCGGGAAGAAGTCGATTCCCTCTTTGGGGTCAGGCGAAGCCACAGCCGTTGCAAGAATTACGTTGTCGCCGCTCGACGTGAGGGCTGCGCCGGAGGCCTGCTTGGCCATCCGTCCCGTTTCGAACTTGATCTGCTTGCCACCGGCAAGCTCTACTACGACATCTTCTTTCATCGTCTTCTTCCTCTTCTGTTTTATCGTTTTGGGAACTTGTGGCGCGCGTTCTGGATAGAACCGCGAAAGGCGCAACCCGGCCGCGACGCGTCATGCATCGTCAGCGGGCTGCGCCTGCTCAACTTCGAAGTTTCCTCAGAGATATTCATGGTCAGCAGTGCCCCGCAACCGAGTCCCGAAAGACTCCGAACGATGTCTGCAAACGATACTGGGTGACCCAGGCAATCTTCCATGAAGGGTACTTGTGTCTCCGGGAGGGGTGGAGGCTACTTGCGGATTCCGAGCTTCCCGATGACTTCACGGTAGCGATCAGCATCGACCTTCTTCAGGTAATCCAGAAGACGGCGGCGCTTGCTCACCAGCATCAGAAGCCCGCGACGCGAGCCATGGTCCTTCTTGTGCGTCTTGAAGTGCTCGGTGAGTTCGCCAATGCGCTCACTCAAAATCGCGATCTGGACCTCGGGACTTCCCGTGTCAGATTCGTGCGTGCGGAACTTCTCAATGATGTCTGTCTTCTTTACGGATGCCAACACAGCGAATGATGCTCCTGATCTTTTCGTCTTCTTTTTCTACTCTCGTAGTCTCCATAAAGGATAGCACCGCTTCCGAGACACAGCAACGAATCGCCTACTCTACCAGAGTCGCCGCACCCCAAATAAATCCAGCTTGGCGTCGTTGCTCAGGAGTAACAAGTCACCCGCAATCGCCTGCGCCGCAATCATCCTGTCAAACGGATCGCGATGCGCTCCTTTGAACCTGCCCGCGCGCATCGCACTCGCAGCATCAATCGATAGTAGCGTGTAGCCAGCAATCTCCATTACATCGAAAAATGCTCGTTCGAGCCTTTCAGCTTCAGGCAGCTTACCCAGCCTCACTTTGGTCGCAATCTCCCACGCAGAAGCAGCCGAAACGTGAATTTCGTTCGCTTCGTCTTCCAATACACCTGCTGCGGCTTTGCTCACCAAGTTGCTGGACATGGTAGCCCAAATCAGAGCATGAGTATCAAGAAGGACCTTCACTCCTCTTCGCCTTCCCAAGCCCTCAGCTCCTCTTCGGGCAACGGCTCCCAGAAGCCCGGGCCGAGTATAAACCCGGGTGTCTCCATCGCCCCTAGCCGCTTCTTCTTCTTCGGTTCGATTGCCTCGAGCCTCGCCACCGGAGTCTTGTCTTTGCCTGAGGTAATCACCACTGTCTCACCGTTCTGAGCCTTCTTGATCAGATCCGACAAGCCCGTCTTTGCCTCGAAGATCGTTGCACTTACCATGGGAGCCACCTCACCCTGCTAACCAATCTTAGCTAATCAGCTTCCCCACGGTCAATGGGCATATTTGAGTCGTTCGCCGCTCCCCCGAATCTCAACCCTAAGCAGCGAGTCCACCTGCCCAGAACGAGCACGCCGCCATGAGCCGCAGCTTCCCTGAACTTGCCTTCACCCCTCTCGTCAAACAGCAGCAGGAACTCCACAACAGTCGCCGCCAGTACGCCCGGATGGAACAGGCGCTCCAAGCCTCGACCGACTCGCTCGGCCCCGCCGAACAGGCATTTATTCAACTCCGCGACAGCTTCTACATGGCCTCCGTCAGCGAGACCGGCTGGCCCTACATCCAGCATCGCGGCGGCCCTGGCGGCTTCGTCCGCGTCCTCTCACCGACTCTCCTCGGCTTCGCCGACCTCCGCGGCAACAAGCAATACATCTCGCTCGGGAATCTCCAGCATGACTCCCGCGCTGCCCTCTTCTTCATGGACTACCCCAACCAGACCCGCCTGAAGATTCTGGGCCGCGTCGAGATCCACGAGAACGACGCACAGGCGCCCACGCTCTTCGAATCGCTCAAAACCGCAGAACCCGGCGCAGTCATTGAACGCGCCATCCTCATCCATGTCGAGGCCTTCGACTGGAACTGCCCACAACACATCACCCCGCGCTACACGCTCGAAGAACTCGAGCCCTCCCTGTCGCAACTTCGCGACCGCCTTGCCACCCTTGAAGCCGAGAACGCAGCCCTCCGCGCCAAACTAAATCGATGACCAAACCTGGGTGACCCCATATCTCGATTTTGAGATGTGGGGTCTCCGGCAACCTCGCATCCATCGTCATCGAGTATCCTTACCGGATCATGCCGAAGCTCTCCATTCGCGATCTCGATCTCACCGACAAGCGCGTCTTCATCCGCGTCGACTTCAATGTCCCACTCTCTCCCGAAGGCGCAATCCTTGACGACACCCGCATCCGCGAGACCCTTCCCACCATCGAGTACGCCCTCCGCCACAAAGCGAAGGTTATCCTCGCCTCGCATCTCGGCCGTCCCAAGGGCAAGCCCGTCGCCTCCATGAGCCTTCGCCCCATAGTCGACCACCTCCGAAACCTCCTGGACCACATCCTCGATCCCGACGAGAACGTCGCCTTCTCCCCCGACTGCGTCGGCGAGATCGCCAGTGAGCTCGCCTCTAATCTCGAATCCGGGCAGACGCTGCTCCTCGAAAACCTCCGCTTCCACCCTGAAGAAGAGGCCAACGACTCTGCCTTTGCCAAACAGCTGGCAAGCCTCTGTGACATCTACGTCAACGATGCCTTTGGCAGCGCCCACCGCGCCCACGCTTCCACAGAAGGTATTACCCACTTTGTCACGCAGTCTGCCGCTGGCCTCCTCATGGAAAAAGAACTCACCTACATGGGCAAAGCTCTCGGCGACAGCAGTTCGCCCTCCGGCTCCGGCCCCGACAAGCCCTTCGTCGCCATCATCGGAGGCGCCAAGGTCTCCGACAAGATCGGCGTAATCGACAACCTTCTCGAAAAAGCCGACGCCATCATCATCGGCGGAGGAATGGCCTACACCTTCCTCAACGCAAAGGGCCAGAGCACCGGCAAGTCCCTCGTCGAGTCCGACAAACTCGACATTGCCAAGGCAGCTCTCGCCAAGGCCGAATCAAAGGGAGTCCGCTTCCTTCTGCCCACCGACCACATCCTGGCCGACAAGTTCGCCCCGGACGCCGCCACCACCATCTTCTCCGGCGACAATGCCTTCCCCGCCGACCTCATGGCCCTCGACATCGGCCCCGCCTCCATCGCACTTTTCTCCGGTGAGATCGCCAACGCCCGCACAATCATCTGGAACGGGCCCATGGGCGTCTTCGAGATGCCGGCCTTCGCCCACGGCACCAATGCCATCGCTCACGCCGTAGCCCACAACGAAGAGGCCACCACGATCGTCGGAGGCGGAGACTCCGTCTCAGCCATCCACCAATCCGGCCACGCCGCGAAGATCACCCACATCTCGACCGGCGGTGGCGCAAGCCTCGAATACCTCGAAGGTAAAATCCTTCCCGGCGTAGCGGCGTTGACTGAAGCCTAGCTGCTTCGTTGCCCGGCCTATCGCTGTTCTTCGATCTCCCGTTAGTGCCGATCGAAGGTAACCCCTAGTGTTTTCTAGCTGACACTATGGTGACGTAGTAACGCCCGTTTACCCAACGTAAGATCGAGCCTGCCTTCAGCGAAATAAGCGAAGCGGTAAGAAGCCGTGGCTCACATTGCACTCACTTGAGCTACTTGGTCGCCGAACGGCGGTCTCTGACCAACTGGCCCAAATTGGGGCACGATTTCTCAACGTGTCGTTGGACAATCAATCGCTCAGGTGAATGAGCAATCCAATTTACTCCGCGTTCGAAAGAATTGGAGACGCCGTAATGCCGGTTTATGCAGTAGCGGAGAAAAACGGGCTTGACCGACGGCCGCCCAAGAGCACTCCTTTTCAGCCCAATTTCCGAGGTCACATTAGAGAGCTTGATGCTCTGCGGGGCCTGGGTCTGTGCCTCGTCCTCATAGATCATTTCTGGCCTGAAGGCCTGTCTTACCTCGTCTTCCAACTCGGAAACGCCGGCTGGATCGCGATGGACTCATTCTTTGTTATGAGCGGCGTTCTCATTACGGGCATTTTGCTCGACAGCAAAGATAAGCCGGGATATTACAGTAAGTACTACGCTAGAAGATCACTTCGCATCTTCCCTCTTTACTATCTCGTCTTATTTCTTCTTTGGGCGATCGCCAGGCTCACCAACTCTGGTATTTTTTACCACGAAATCGTGACCTATTGGTTTTCACCCGCCTGGTTTACCTTCTACGCAGGAAACATTCGAGAAGCTGTCGTCGGTTTCCCTAAAAGCCTGCTACTCGGCAATTACCCCGCTCTGGGGTACGCAGTCTTGTGGTCTCTACAAATCGAAGAACAGTTCTATCTTCTGTTTCCCGTGCTCGTGGCGGTCATGCGTCGCAATTCTCTGTGCCGCACTCTGATCGCTGCCGTATGCATAAGCCCCATCCTCCGACTTGTCGCTTATATCTGGGTGCCAGGCAATCCCTACCTGCAGTACGTCGAACTTCCAACGCACTGCGATGGTCTCGCCCTCGGAGCGCTGATTGCTATCCGCTTTCGCAGCGGTCCCTGGAACATCTCAAGGCCACGACTCACCTTGTGGACGGTTGTCCTGATTGGCGTCGCCCTCTCTGGATCGCTCCTAAGCACTTGGGGCACTCACGAGCAAGCCTGGTCGACTGCATGGGATCGTGTCGCCGGGTATTCCATCTCGTCGGCTGGATGTGCGTGCCTTGTGCTGTGGCTCATCTGCTTCAGGGATTCACGCTACACGCGCTGGATGCAGATTTCGCCCATTCAATATCTCGGGAAGATCTCCTATGGTGTCTACCTGCTCCACCCGATCGCTCTTTGGGTACTCATGGAGTTCGCCAAGAAGAACTTCATTCATTTTCATAAAGACGATCCACTCTATTTCGTCGGCGCTGTGTCGATGAGTCTCGCCTTCGCCTCAATTTCCTGGCATTTCTTTGAAAAACCCCTGCTCGGATTTAAGAGGCGGTTTTCTTATGACCGCAATCAGACGGTTGCTGTCGAAAAGCTTCCCTGAGTTGTTTTGAAGCGCAGAACACTGATCGTGCAGTCTTCCCCGATCTCTCGGCCGTGTAGATGAGACGAGAGAAGGATAGGTTCTTAGGGCCTGACACTTATGAAACACATATGGATCTTCCGCTTGCTCTTGGTGGGCCTGTTAGCCTTTATCACCATCAGTGTTCTTCAGCACCCCTTGGCTACCAATGACGGCCCGGTACATGTTGCGTTTGCTCACTTGATCTCCAGCTATCAGCAGCCCGGTCAGACCTTGCAATCAGCAGCCTACAGCGTCCATTTACGCCCGGACCCCAATCTGGGTGTCTACGTTGTCATGGCTCAGTTACTCAAGGTCCTGTCACCGGCTCTCACAGAATCCATCATCCAACTCCTTTGTCTGCTTGGCCCTGTTGCGGCAGGATACTTTGCCATTTACATGGTTAATCCAAGAAATGTTTGGCTTTCTATCTTCTTGCTTCCGCTTACTTTGAACCAGATGTTTTTTCTGGGTTTGTACAACCACTCGATCTCGATCGCCGCATTCCTACTCGTCATCGGTACCTGCTTCTGGCTGAACAAAGCACCTTCTTACTTCCGGTCCGTCGTGCTTGCGAGTTCACTCGTTCTCGCGTTTCTCTGTCATGCGAGTGGATTTCTTATTGCATTCCTCAGTCTAGCGGCAATGACAGCGACTCTTGCAGTGCTCTCTTTCTCGCGCACACGTCAACTCATTCCAGTGTTGATAGCTCAGCGATATGCGGCGCTGGCGATGGTGCTCCCGCTTCCGCTGGGCGCGGTGTTTCTTGCATCCGGGGAAAAAGGCGTCACCAGCTACGGGATTACACTCCCGTATCGCATTCGACAATTTGCAGAGCTGCACCTCTTATCGGCAAACTATCCTGCCTGGGACCGCTTTTCGGCGGCGCTGATAAGCGGACTTCTCTTCATTGCTTTCGCGGTCGTGGCTTTTCGTATCCTGGTAAAGCGCATCGACATGCCCCAGGCGCTTCGTAACCAGGCGATCGCGGCGATGATCGCTACTCTCACATGCATGGTGTTCATGTTTGCCTTTCCTGACGTCGGGGGCGGCGGTTGGACCCATTTTCGACGTTTCGAAGTCTTTCCTTTTTTTTGGATGCTCCTGGTTATAGCTTTCGGGAACTTTTCGCCGGCGGTCTCCACGACGTTCACAACTGCAGGTGCGTTCGCTTCTGTCTTGCTCATCACTTCGATGACGGTCAGGCAACGCATGGTCCGGGAGCAGATGGGACCATTGGCGGAGGTCGATGCTCTCGTCGGTGCGCACTGCACCGTGCTTCCAGTCGTCTTTCAAGCCTTCCTCATGGACCGGGATGGAAATCCAGACTGGATGGACTACGAACCCTTCTATCAGTCCGCAAGCCGGCTTGAACTCCGTGACGATCGAGTCGTCCTTTTCAACTACCTGGCTCGTCTCGCAGCGTACCCGGTCCACTTCCGTCCCGGCGTTGAGCCCCAGGCGAACATCTTCCACTGGGAGCCTGAGCACATTCCAAATGACGTCGAGACCATCGACATTCCAGGCTTTGAATCCAGTTCGGGAATGCGGGTCGACTATATCCTTCTATGGGGCGTTCTAGACAGGCGACCATCAGATATGTTTGCCCAGGTACATAACGCAACCCGTAGTTTCGAGTCGATCTACAAATCAGCAGATAGTAATGTCGAACTCTTCCGGCGCATCGGCACCCACAACCCTGCTTGCAGCGTCGAGCAGACGACCCACGCGATGGCTCCGTCCGCCGAACCGCGTGCGCAGTACTGACCAGGATCGCCCGACCTGGAGATGGCCTTCCCAGAAGTCCATTCAAGATGGGATACTGTAGCACGCATGCGTAAGCCACTCATCGCCGCCAACTGGAAGATGTACAAGACCCCCACCGAGTCGGTCGCGTTTCTGCACGAGTTCCTCCCGCTCGTAAAAACCTGCTGCGATCTCGAGATTGCCATCTATCCGACGATGTCTTCGCTCGCATCCGTCATCGGTGCGGTCAAGGGCACCAACGTCTCCGCCGGCGCTCAGACCATGCATTGGCTGAATGAGGGGCCGTATACCGGCCAGACCTCGCCCACCATGCTGGCCAGCATCGATTGCGACCACGTCCTGCTGGGTCACTCCGAGCGTCGCATCTACGCCCATGAGACCGACGACATGGTCAACTGGAAGCTCAAGGCGGCCCTGGCCCAGGGGCTTGTTCCCATGGTCTGTGTGGGCGAGACCGCCGACAAACGCGACTCCGGACTTACCGAAGCGGTTCTCCGCTGGCAGATCAGTTGCGCCCTCAACAGTATCCGTCCCCAGGACGCCGAACCCATCATCATCGCCTATGAGCCCGTCTGGGCCATCGGCACCGGATCCGTCGCCCGCCCCGACCAGATCGCTGATGCCCACCGCATCATTCGCCGTGAAGTGGCCGCAAGACTTGGCGAACACGCCGCCGCAGGTATTCGCGTCCTGTATGGCGGCAGCGTCAAGCCAGACAACATCGCTCGCCTCATGGCCGAGCCGGAAATAGATGGCGCTCTGGTCGGCGGTGCAAGCCTCGATCCCCGCAGCTTTGCAGCCATCATCGAAAACGCAATTCCAGTAAAGAAATCCATGCCTGCATAGCATGCTGCTACCGAACGACTCCTATCTGGTCTACTGGCCAGTAAACAAAGGCCGCCTTCCCGTAGATCAGGTCGCGCTCCACCGGCCCAAAGTCTCGGCTATCGCTTGCCACTGATCTGTGATCTCCCAGCACAAAGTACTCGTGCGGCGGAACGATCTCCTCCGGAGAGGACCGCTCGTCCGCAAACCGCAGCGGCACATAATCTTCTTTCAGTTGTCTCCCGTTCACATAGACCCGTCCATGGTCAATGCGCATCTCGTCCCCGGCCACCGCAATCACGCGCTTGATGTAGCTCTTCGAGTGGTCATGCGGGTACAAGAACACGATCACATCTCCGCGATGGATCTCTCCCACACGATACGCAATCTTGTTTATGAACAAGCGGTCTTCATCCTGCAAAGTAGGCAACATGCTCGTGCCTTCTACTCGAACCGGCTGGTACAGGAACACGATGATGAACGCTGACACTCCTATGGAGACCAGCACATCCCTTATCCAAGAAGACGTCCACGGTCGCAATCCACCACTCGTCGGCGGTTTAGCCTCCAACTCGAGTGTCTCAGCGTGTGGCACTTCCGCGAAGATGTCTCTCTCTTTCTCAGGCACTGCGACGCTCTCTCCTGTACTTCATCGAAAAAATTGCACTTAGGATCAATCTACTCCCGGTCGCCGTTCGTTCCAAATCCGACGTTTGCTTGCGAGCAATTTCCTCTCAGGTCGTCCTCGATCTCCGGCTATCAACCGAATTTCGACCGGGGTTTACCATCTGCTCTGAAACGTGCGGTACCGTTGCCTCACTACTGCTTGCCAGACATGCAGTCCCATCATTTCCGCGCCGAACTAACTGAGGAGCCCCATGAAGTTAGCTGGCCTTTCCAAGATCACGTGCACTGTCGCCGCGCTTATCTCCGCTCACGTCGTCGCACAGCAGACTGAGACGCTCTCCCCGAAAGCTGACACAATCAAGGCCGCCGCAACGGCGTCAGTGACCACTACAGGCGGCACCAGCGGCATCGTTCCGGTCTTCAGCGGAACTTCGTCGATCGCGAACTCTGCGCTCTATTATTCGAACGGCAGCCTCGGCATCGGCAAGTCTCCCGCCGCCGCCCTCGACATATCGGGCATCACCTTCTTTGGCGGCCAGGCTGTCGTGGAAAAGAGCGGCACTGCCACCACCACCTCCTCCTATGCCTCGCATTCGCTCCAGTTCCAAACCTCCGCTTATAACTCATCCTCAAGAGTTGCCGTGTCTCCGTATCTAGAGTTCGAAGCCGAACCCACGGGCAACAACACCTCGGCCCCCACCGTGGCCTTGCATCTTCTGTACGGATCCGGAACCGGTGCTGCCTCCGACAGCGGCTTCTACATCAACGCCAACGGCACTCTCGTGCCGGTGTCGGTAAGGCTGAAGAGATACAGGCCTCTCACGGTCACCTCGCCTCAACTCACTGAGGTACCGGTTGCTGCTTTCAAGAGAGCCGTTGAGTCTTCTTGATCCTCCAACTCTTTGGGAAAAGTGGTGACCAACTAGGAAACGTACGGTAACGTTGCCTCACAACAGACTAAAGGCCCACATACGCAGTACCGCGTCCGCGAACGCTCAGGAGAGAGATGAAAAACTTAACCCTACCTCAAAGTCTGGGGTGTACCGGCTGCCGCACTTATCTCCGTCGGCCTCTTCGCGCAACAGACGGTCACAACTCCAGGCGGCACCAGCGCCATCGTTCCTGTGTACACCGGGGCCTCAACCATTGCGAACTCAAACTTTACTACGCGACTGGCAACCTCGGCATCGGCAAGGTTCCAGCCGCCGCGCTCGATGTCTCTGGCACCAGCTTCTTTGGAGGGCAGGTAGTTGTTGAAAAGGGAGGCACAGCCAACAGTTCGTCGGGCGCCTACTCCCATTCACTCCTATTTCAGACCTCGGCGTATAACTCCTCTTCGAAGGTAGCTGTCTCTCCCTACATTGAGTTCCTCGCCGAACCCTCCGGCAATAATACCGCCGCCCCTGCTTCGTCGCTTCATTTCCTCTACGGGACGGGTACTGGAGCCGCCACGGAGAGCGGCTTGTACTTCAACGGGAACGGAACGATCCATTTCGCCTCCGCACAAACCTTCCCAATTGACGCCGGACCCACTGGTCCGCAAGGCCCCACTGGCCCAGCAGGGCCTAAAGGCGCAACGGGCGCAACCGGGCCAATCGGGCCAGCCGGCACAACGCTGAAGCTTCCCTACTCCAGTAGCTCGTCTACAGCCAACGGTCCCGCATTCAAGGTCACCAACACTGGCGCCACTACGACTTCCGGTTACGCCAACGCCATCGAAGGCTACGGCGGTAACTCCGGCGCCACGAATGACGAGTCCGGAGGGCGCGGTGTGGCTGGGTATGGCGGACCGGCCGCAAGCATTTCATCTGCGGACTTTTACAATACCGGAGGCATAGGTGTATTGGGTACCGGCGGCGCAGGAAATCCCGTCAGCACCTATTCCACTGAGGGCGGCTACGGCGGCGTCTTCTACGGCGGAGATGCCAGCGTCAGTGGCAATGGCGTCGGGGGCACGGGTGTCTATGCGGGCGGCGGTGCTCCCGCAGGGATCGGACTTATTGCGACTGGTTCGGGTTCCTACAGCGGAACCTACGCAGGTCTTTTCTACGGCAATGTTGACATAACCGGGAATGTCTATAAAGCGGGGGGATCCTTCAAGATTGACGATCCGATCGATCCTGAAAACAAGTATCTCTCCCACTCCTTCGTCGAATCGCCTGACATGATGAATATCTACAACGGTAACGTGGTCACGGATGTTCGCGGCGATGCCATCGTCACGATGCCTGTCTACTTTGAAGCACTCAATCGCGACTTCCGTTATCAACTAACTACCATCGGCAGCTTCTCACGAGCCATGGTGCTTTCCGAGATCAGCAATGGAAAGTTCGCCATTCGTACCGAAGAGGGGAATGTCAAAGTCTCATGGCAGGTTACAGGCGTTCGCCAGGATGCCTGGGCCAACGCCCACCGCATCCCCAACGAAGTCGAAAAGGATCAAAAAGACAAAGGCCACTACCTCTCACCGGAACTCTTCGGCCACCCTGAAGATCTAAGCATCGGCCAACGCCGGCTTCCAGCGAGACCAAATCCCCAGCAATAGCCAGATTGAGAAGAATTGAGGCAAACTTGACAACTTTTAAGGACGAAGGCCCCGCAAATCCGCTACCTCTTGAATAGGAGAAACCCGTGAAGCCACTTTCTTGTAGATCCGCCCTCATCGTCCTGCTCGCAGCGTCGGCCGGACACGCCCAGAAGTCACCCTCCGCCCCGGATGCTATCAACCCTGATGCCACGACGAGTGTCACCACCACCGGAGGCACCAGCGGCATCCTTCCCGTCTTCAACGGTGGCGCCTCCATCATCAACTCCAGCCTCTACTACACCGGCGGCAGCCTGGGCATCGGCAAGTCGCCCGCCGCGGCCCTAGACGTCAACGGCATCTCCTTCTTCGGCGGCCAGGCAGTCATCGAAAAGGGAGGCACCGCCACTAGCTCCACGCCCTACAACTCTCACTCGTTCCAATTCCAATCCTCTGCTTATAACTCTTCCTCGAAGGCCGCCGTCTCTCCCTACGTCGAGTTCGAAGCCGAACCCGTAGGTAACAACACTTCATCGCCTATGACATCTCTCCACCTGCTGTTCGGAACCGGCACGGGCGCCGCCTCCGAAAGCGGCTTCTACATCAACTCCAACGGCACTATCCACTTCGCCTCCGCCCAGACCTTCCCTACCACCACCGGCCCGCAGGGGCCGGCTGGTCCCACCGGAACCAGGGGCGCAACCGGCCCCGCCGGCCCAACAGGCCCAACAGGAGCAACCGGCGCCGCAGGGGGCCTGTCTCTCCCGTACTCCGCGCAGGCTTCAAACCCAAACGGGGCACTCGTCAACATCTATAACTATGCCGCAGAGGGTATAGGCATCGCAGGCGCGGGCGGCATCGCCAATGCCGAGACCGACCAATCACCGAATGGCGCCGGCGTCATCGGCTACGGCGGACCTTCCGGGGGCCACACCAACAATGGCGCCGGTAACGGGCTGATGGGTATTGGCGGGGCCAGCGCCGGATTAGCCGTTACAACTTTCGGTGGCATTGGAGTCGTAGGCGTGGGTGGGGCGGCAAACGCACCGGGGGACTTTGGCGGAAACGGCGGAGCGTTTTATGGAGCACCAAATGGCCTCGGAATTTATGCTTCATCAGGCTCCGAGACCAGCCAAGCCGCCGAATTCGACGGCGATGTATCTATATATGGAAATCTCTCGAAGTCCGGCGGCTCTTTCAAAATCGACGACCCATCCGACCCCGCCAACAAATACCTCTACCACTCCTTCGTCGAATCCCCTGACATGATGAATATCTACAACGGCACTGTCGTTACGGATGGCAGCGGCACATCGGTCGTCACCATGCCCATCTATTTCGAATCTCTCAACCGCGACTTCCGCTACCAACTCACAGTCATGGGCCAGTTCGCCGAGGCCATCGTAGGCTCGAAGATTTCCAACGGCTCATTTGTCATCAAGACCGACAAGCCAGGAGTTGAAGTCTCATGGCAGGTCACCGGCGTCCGCCAGGATGCCTGGGCCAATGCCCATCGCATCCCGAACGAAGTAGATAAGGCAGAAAAGGACAAAGGCCACTACCTCTCCCCCGAGCTCTTCGGCCACCCTGAAGACAAAAGAATTGGCCAACGCTCGCTTCCGGCGAGACCAAATCTTCAGCACTAGCGAAACGAGACTCCTTGAAGCAAACTTGACAACTTTTTGGGGACGAAAACGCCGCCAATTCTCTACCTCTTCACTAGGAGAAACCCGTGAAACCCCTGTCTTGCACCTTCGCCCTCTTCGTCCTGCTCGCAGCGTCGGCCGGATACGCCCAGAAGTCACCTTCCGCCCCGGACGCTATCACCCCTGATGCCGCAACCAATGTCACCACCACCGGAGGCACCACCGGCACTCTTCCCGTCTTCAACGGCGGCTCCTCCGTCATCAACTCGGGCCTCTACTACACAAACAGCAGCCTCGGCATCGGTAAGTCGCCCGCCGCGGCCCTAGACGTCAATGGCATCTCCTTCTTCGGCGGCCAGGCTGTCATCGAAAAGGGAGGCACCGCCACCAGCTCTACCTCCTATAACTCGCATTCTTTCCAACTCCAGACCTCTGCTTACAACTCCTCAACCAAGGCAGCTGTCTCGCCCTACCTTGAATTCGAAGCGGAGGTCTCCGGCAACAACACCTCCGCCCCCACCTCGTCGCTCCATCTCCTCTTCGGCACCGGCACTGGCGGGGCCTCCGAAAGCGGCTTTTACATCAACTCCAACGGCACTATCCACTTCGCTTCTGCGCAGACCTTCCCTATCGCCATCGGCCCGCAAGGTCCGGCAGGACCGGCTGGTCCCAAAGGAGCTACCGGCCCGGCAGGCCCTCAGGGTTCCACAGGCGCAACCGGCCCGGCGGGCGGCCTGCCTTTTCCCTACTCCGCGCAGGCTTCAAACCCAAACGGGGCGCTCGTCAACATCTATAACTATGCCGTACAGGGTATAGGAATCGCGGGCACAGGTGGGATCGGCGATAACTCCAACATCCAGTCCGCGAACGGTGCCGGCGTCATCGGCTACGGCGGACCTGCCGGAGGCAAGAACAACGATGGCGCCGGTGACGGGCTGATTGGTTTTGGCGGCGGCAGTGCCGGATCCTCCACAATTCCAACTTACGGCGGCACTGGAGTCGTAGGTATGGGTGGGTCGGCAAACACATCGCCGGACCTTGGCGGAATCGGCGGAGCGTTTTACGGGGGGCCCAGGGGCCCCGGAATTTATGTTTTAGCAGGCTCCGATTATAGCCTCGCCGCCGAATTTGACGGGGACGTATCTATATATGGCAATCTCTCGAAATCCGGCGGTTCCTTCAAAATCGACGATCCCGTCAATCCCTCGAACAAGTACCTCTACCACTCCTTCGTCGAATCCCCTGACATGATGAATATCTACAACGGCAACGTCATCACAGATGGCCGCGGAGAAGCCGTCGTCACCATGCCCACCTACTTCGAAGCTCTCAACCGTGACTTCCGCTATCAACTCACCGTAATGGGGCAGTTCGCGCACGCCATCGTGGGCTCAAAGATCTCCAACGGTTCCTTTCTCATCAAGACAGACAAGCCCGGAGTCGAAGTCTCATGGCAGGTCACTGGCGTTCGCCAGGATGCCTGGGCCAACGCACACCGCATCCCGAATGAAATCGAGAAGTCTGAAAAGGAGAAGGGCCATTATCTCTCGCCTGAACTCTTCGGCCATAAGGGTGACGTAAGCATTAACGATATGAAGATTCCTCGCTCCCTACATAAAAGCCAACAGTAGACCTCATCGAGCGGCAGAGGTGGGATTTACAGAACTCCTCGAGCTCGGCAAACATTTGTCGAAAGAATTAGTCGGCTAGCCCACATAAGGGCTAGCCGAATTTACGTATATGGATGCACTGCGGTCAGGATATCGAAGGCTCCCCGTGGCGTCCTCTAGTCTCCCACTAAAGGATGAGGGGAGATCGACGTGCGCTCGCTTACACTCGCTTCAGCGATGATCACCCGGCTCTTCTATTGATTGGCTCGCAAATTCAGAAAGCAGGCCTTGCCAAGCTCCGAATTTTTTGCTGCAAATGAAGCTTCCAGGAAATCTTTATGCCCGGTCGCACTGGCCACAAGGCAGGCGTATCCTTAACGTTATCCATACTGCTGTGATGGCTGTAGACAACATCAAAGTAAGCAGTAGAATTGCACAGGATCGTAATCAAACATGGCCACTCTCACGATACCCGACCTAACAGCGCAGCCCAAGAACGGTAACTTTCACGTGTCCGAACCAGTACTGATGACCACCGAGACGTCCAATGCGGCGTCCGAGGGATTCGACACCAAGTCCGCCCTCGAAATTGCCCGCATCATCAATCAGGAAGACGCAAAAGTAGCAGCCGCCATCAAGAAAGCCCTTCCCGAGATAGCCGTGGTCATCGACACCGTTGCCCGGGCCCTTCGAGATGGAGGCCGCCTTATCTACGTCGGTGCCGGATCCAGCGGTCGCATCTCCTCACTCGACGCATCCGAGTGCCCGCCGACTTATTCGACATCTCCGCAACAAGTCCAATACATCATGGCCGGCGGCCCCAAGGCACTCGCCTCCGCCTCCGACGTCAACGAAGACTCGCCCGAAATCGGCCAGCGCGACATCGCTCGCCGCCGGCCCACCCGCAAGGACATCGTCGTAGGCGTCTCCGCCAGTGGCCGAACTCCTTATGTCGTCGGTGCCGTCGAATACGCCCGCGCGCGCGGAGCCAAAACCGCAGCCGTCACCTGCAATCTCCACACTCCCCTCGCTGAAGTAGCCGATACCACCATCGTTGCTGAAGTTGGCCCGGAGGTAATCTCTGGCTCGACCCGCATGAAGGCCTCCACCGCTCAAAAGATGATCCTCAACATGATCACCACGGGTGCCATGACCCGCCTCGGCTACGTTTACGACAACCTCATGGTCAACGTGCACATGAAGAACGCGAAACTCGTCGAGCGCGGCATTCGCGTCCTGATGAAGGTCTGCGAGATCGACCGCGACACCGCTATCCGCACCATTAAGTCAGCGGGTAAGTCGATTCCTATTGCGGTCGTCATGCTCAAGGCCAACGTTGACAAGATGGAAGCCGTCCGTCGCCTCACAAAGTCTGATGGAAACGTCCGTCTTGCCATCGAAGACTCCCGCCTCGAACTTTAGAGTCGACACTATCCGTCTCAGAATGGCCCACCTCGCAGAGGGTGGGCCATTCTTTTGGGGCGTATTGGGCTGCTGCCAGGACTACTACCAAATCTGGCATCTTCCTCAAGCCGAAGCTTTACCTTTCCAACCACACCCCGGCGCAATCATGACCAGACTCTGGCTCGTCACGCTTCATGACAGGTATCTCTGCCTGAATAGCGTCAGATGATGCTCGACATGCCCCGCCATTATCCACGCCATCGCCCGTACCGTGAAACTCTTCCCGCTCACAGTTCCTCTTCGCATCCACGCAGTCTCAGGCAGATTCCTTAACAACGATAACGTCGAAAGTCGCACCTCTCGGAACTCCTCGAGATGATCAGCCAGCACGATCCGGTCAGCCTCGGCACCAACCACCGCCACATCCTGATCGAAACTCGGCAGCGTATCGCCCAGTCCTCTTGCAAACCAAAGCGCCCGCCCGGCAAAGATCCGCTCCGTGTCAGTCACATGCCCCATCGACTCCCGAATGCTCCACCTTCCCTCGGCATAGCGATACAACGATCGCTCCTCTGGCAACTTCCCAAGCAACTCGTCAAACCGAGTTAGTTGGCCCAGCAGGATCGCCGATATCTCCTCACCCTGCAGTTGGTTGATGTAGTTCCAGTGAAACGCCGCCGCCTCATCCTTCCCTGGTCGTCCTGTCATGCCAACACTCTAACGCACTTATCCACGAACCACCGCTGCCACCCATTTCCACCCGCACTCCCCATAAACTAAAGTGCATGGATAAGTTTGTAGTACGCGGCGGCAACCCGCTTCTCGGCACCATCAAAGTTTCAGGCGCAAAGAACTCTGCGCTTCCCTGCATGGCCGCCGCCATCCTCACCGAAGACGAGGTCATCCTCGAAAACATCCCGCAGGTCCGCGACATCGAGACCGAGCGGAAGCTCCTCGAATCCATGGGCGCCGAAGTCGAGCTCGGCTACGGCCGCGCCCAGCATCGCACGTCAATTAAGTGCGCCATTCTCTCCGACCCCGTCGCCAAGTACGAGATTGTCAAGACCATGCGCGCCAGCTCTCTCGTGCTGGGCCCGCTCATTGCCCGCACTGGCATCGCCCGCGTCGCCATGCCAGGAGGCTGCGCCATCGGCGGTCGCCCCATCGATCTCCACATCACCGCCCTCGAAAAGATGGGCGCAACTATCACCTACGACCACGGCTATCTCGAAGCCCGCACAGATCGCCTCAAAGGCGCTCACATCGTCTTCGATAAGATCACCGTCACCGGCACGGAAGACATCCTGATGGCCGCGACACTCGCCGAGGGCGAAACCATCCTCGAAAACTGTGCCCGCGAGCCCGAAGTCACCGACGTTGCCGCTCTCCTCACTGCCATGGGCGCGAACATCGAAGGCGCTGGCACCTCTACCATCAAGGTTCAGGGCGTTTCGAAGCTGCACGGAGCCCGCTACCGAATCAATCCCGACCGCATCGAAGCCGGCACCTTCCTCATAGCCGGGGCCATCACCGGCGGCGACCTCAACATCGACTGCTGCGACCCCTCACATCTCGGCTCCGTCATCGCCAAGCTGGAACAAGCCGGCGTCCGCCTCGACATCGGCACAGACAACATCCGCGTCCGCTCCGAAGGCTCGAAGACCGAGGGCGGCCTCAAAGCCGTCGATATCTCAACAGAAGAATACCCCGGCTTCCCCACCGACATGCAGGCCCAGTACATGGCCTTTGCCACCCAGTGCGAAGGCACCTCCACCATCACCGAAAACATCTTTGAAAACCGCTTTATGCATGTCAATGAACTCATCCGCATGGGCGCGAACATCACCCTCTCCGGCCGCACCGCTACCGTTCGCGGCAAGAGCGACCTCCAGTCGGCCGCCGTCATGTGCTCTGACCTTCGAGCCTCCGCCGCCCTTGTTCTGGCCGCAATGGTAGCCGATGGCGAAAGCATCCTCGACCGCGTCTACCACATGGATCGCGGCTACGAGCGCCTCGAAGAAAAGCTTCGCGGAGTCGGTGCCCAGATTCGACGCATGGGCGATGTCTTCGGGAAAAAATAGCGCGCGCTCCTGTCGCTCAAGCGCATAATGACCGTAGGAGCTATCCCATGGCTACGACCACTGCACTCCTCTCCCTCGAAGAGTATCTGAAGACCGTGTATCGGCCCGACTGTGACTTTGTAGACGGCGAAATCGAGGAGCGTAAAGTGGGAGAACGCGATCACAACCGTATTCAGTTGCTCGTCGCCTCCTGGTTTCTAAACCACGAGCGCGAGTGGAACATCGAGTCCATTCCGGAACAGCGTACCCGTGTCTCCAAGAGCCGAGTCCGCATACCCGATGTATGCCTCGTCAGCCGCGATATTCCAGTCGAACAGGTCACTGTGACACCGCCTCTTCTCTGTGTAGAAGTCCTGTCTCCCGAAGACCGGCTCGCCCGCATCACGAAACGCCTCGACGACTTCGCCGATATGGGCGTCCCCAACCTCTGGATTATTGACCCAGCCCAGCGCATCGGCTACATATATACGTCGCCCAACAGTCTGAAACTGGTGACTGACCGCCTCACCATTCCCGAGACGCCTATCTATCTGGATCTTCCGGCGCTCTTCGCTGAGCTTGACTAGCTCTTCTTCTCCCGCCACAGCTTATAGATTCCCCACGCTGCCACCGTGCAATTATCCACGATCGTTCCATCGAGGATCATCGCCTCAAACCGGTCCACAGGCACGCGATGCAGCACAAGGTCCTGCTCCTCGGCATCCGGCTCAGCCTGACCCGATTTCAGCTCTTCCGCCAGGTAGCAGTGGTGCTTTTGATTCATCACACCGTACGCAATCTGAAACGTGGTCAGGTGGGTCATCTTTCCCGCCGTCAGCCCAGTCTCTTCGCGCAACTCTCCCCGGGCCAGCTCTTCAGGATCGACTTCAGCCAGTTCCCACCCACCCTGCGGAAACTCCATGTACTTCCCGAGCACCGTATACCTGTACTGCTCGATCAGGTAAACGAACTCGCCTGCCTCCGTCACATCAAGCGGGATTACGATACAGGCGGGATCTTTGTCCACCACACCGTAAATGCCCCTTTGACCATTAGCCCGCTCGATCACATCTTCGCGTACGCTCGTCCAGGCGTTTCGGTAAACCTCCCGCGAACTGATTGTCTTGATCGACATAGTCACGTCCACTTCCGAACCTGTCATCCTTCGCCCCCGCCAGAGAATCAACCCCGAGAAGTGTCATCCTTCGCCGTTGGCCGAGGATCTGCCTTTGCCTTCGCTCCTAACCTTATCAAGAGCCAAGCAAAAGCCTTCTCCCTCAAGAGTTGCATCAAGCCTAGTTCGGACTCAGAAACTCCAGGTGTGACGGGTACTTTGGCGACCCGTACACCGTCACTGTCTCCGCCTTGTAAGCATCCGCCGGAGCAGTCATGATGTTCGGCACAAAAGTCTGCGGATTCCGGTCATACAGCGGGAACCAGCTCGACTGCACCTCGACCATAATCCTGTGACCTTTCAGGAAAGTGTGGTCCGCCCCATGCAGACTCCACTTGTACTCCGTCACCTTGCTTGGCGTGATCGCCTCCGGCTTCTCAAAGCTCTTCACATATCGGCCACGAAAGATCTCATCCACAATCATCAGCTGATATTCATTCATCGGGGCCGGAGCATCTTCTGGATAAACATCAATCAGCTTGACCACGAAGTCAGAGTCCGTACCCGTAGTCGCCGCAAATATATCGGCCATCACATCGCCGGTCACGGTCACATCGTGATCCAACACCGCCGTCTTGAACGTCGCCAGGTCTTTCCGACCGGCCACAAACTTCTGGTCTCCTACCAGCCATGTCCGCCACTTCGAGTTCGTTCCGTACGTCGATTCAATCGGCCTCGGTCTGTACGGAATCGGGTCCGCAGGGTCAGCCACGTAAGCCGCCGCAACCTTGTTGTACTCCCCCTCGGGTGCTAGGAATTCCAAACCATGATCGGCGTTCAAATAGAGCTTTTCACCATGAAAGCCGCTCACCGGAGGCCAAACATCATATCGCTCCCACTGGTTCACACCCGTCCTGAAGCTCGCGACGCCCTTCAGATCGAACCCGCTCTTCCCTTTCAGATACTTTTCGAAGAAAGGAAACTCGATGGTCTTCCGATACTCGTCGCCCGTCGCTTGGCCGTTGTTCACCGCGCCCAGCGTCCGCCCCGAACCGCCCCACCCACCATGGTTCCAGGGTCCGAGCACCATGAAGACTTCGCCCCTCGTGTCATGTGGTTCCAACGCGGCATACTCTGCCTGCGTTCCCCACATATCTTCCTGGTCCCACCAACCGCCCACTTCCAGCGTTGGAACCTCCACCTTGGTCAGGTGCTTCTCTACCGCCATATCCTGCCAGAACTTCACATAAGCCGGCTGGCCGATAAACACCTTGGCGGTCGGCAGATTCTCCATCTTCGCCGACGCGGCGGCGTTCGCAAAGTTCCCATGGCTCAGAAAAAACTCGTACTGATCTTCCTTTGAGTCCGCAGGAATGTCCGTCTTCTGCGCCTCCAACTGCTGCACGTAATCGAAGCCATACGTCTCGCGAAACGCGCCGTTATGGAAGAAGTCATCGCCCAGCCAGATGTTTGTCATGGGGGCCTGTGGGGAGATCGCCTTCACCGCCGGATGCGCATCGATCCCCGCCATCATCGCTAGAAACCCCGGGTACGATACTCCGAACACACCCACCTTGCCGCTGTTATTCGGCACATTTTTCAACAGCCAATCGATTGTGTCCCGCGTATCGGTTGTCTCATCGACATCCTTCATCGACTTGTGCGCGACGATCGGCCGATTCATCACAAACTGCCCGTCGGATTTATACCGTCCCCGAATGTCCGCCACCACGAAGATGTACCCACTCGCCGCAAGCTCCGGCTTCGCCGCATTCACGCGGCTGGACTCGAAACCGTCCACGCCATAGGGTGTTCGCTGCATCAGGAAAGGCAGCGGCTCGCCCGAGGTCTCAGAGCCTTTCGGCCGCAGGATCACCAGATGCAGCTTTACCCCGTCCCGCGCCGGAATCATCACATCCTGCTTTGTGTAGTCGCGGAAGTGGTTCAGTTTTCTCGGCGTCTCTTCCTGCAGCGCAAGAGCTTCATCAACCTGGCCTCTGAATTTGACGCTCAGGCCAGTCGCCCGACCGCTCGCGCCGAGCGTGAAGTCAAACTCTGCAGGGTAGTTCTCGGCAACGAACCTGTCCTTCGCCACCGCGAAGATCTCAACCCGCGGATTGCGCTCCCCTTCGGCGTACAGATGTGTACCTTCGCGAGAGACGCTGACCTCCGTCTCCGGCTCATCTTTTACGCCATACACACCCAGAACAGCGCCAACGTCAGCGTCAGACAACGTGACGTGCGGCTCAGCCTTTGTAGCCGCGTCCTGCGCCCGCGCACTTCCCATCACTGGCGCGAGCGCAGCCCCGACAACAATCACCCATCCACAGAAGAACTTCCGCATCAGCACCACCCTCTCAATGCAATAGGAAACGTATTTACTGATAACGGAGAACGAACAACGGAGAACGCGCCTTTACCCCTGTGCAACCGGCTCAACCGGGATCGGGCTCGCATCGCACTTCCATCCCTCGCGCCCATGTGTCCCATCGCAGAACGGCCGCTTCGAGGAAAGTCCGCATCTGCACAGCGAGATCGCTGGCTTGCCTGTCAGGTCCCACACATTTCCGTTTACATCCACCAGCTCAATCAAACCCTCAACCCGGAACGGCCCATTCGGTCGAACTGTAATCTTTACTGAAGGCACTGCTGCTGCAGCCTGCTCTATCACTACATCTTCGGACATTCAAAACTCCCGCAAGCCAATCTGCTCTTGATAAGCCAGCATAACAAACGATTCGCGAACTCCGGGTTTCGCAGACCCTCGCTGATCTACCGTGAACTTTCTATTCGACCTGAACATCGGGTGGCCCATATCCCGATTCTAAGAGTGGGTTCATCGTCAGTAACGCTTCGCCCTGCCTAACGCCGCCCGCAGAGCCGCAGCCCCGCCGTCCTTCACCCCGCCATGCCCGCAAGCGAACCGCTCCGTCGAATACCCCAGCAACTTCTCTGCGCTCGCCCGCGCAATCCCTTTGTTCCATGTAGCAAAGTTGGGCAGAGGGAAGTACCACGGGGAATAGCCGCTCACCGTCAGCCGGCCTACCCCGACCAGAGCATCTCCGGCATACAACGTCCCATCGCGCTCATCAAGATACGCGATATGCCCCGGAATATGTCCCGGCGTCTCGATGCAGCGAAAGACGCCATACAATTCCCCATCGTTCACCAGCTTTGTCGGCTTGCTCCCGATTCCCGGCAGACTGCCCTTGACCGTTCCCACCGCCTCACCGCTTTGGAGCGTCTTCACTGGCGGCTTCTGCAGCAGCGGGAGACTTCGCGCATTCGAAATCAGCTCGACATTTCCTGTCCCAATCGCCGCAATCAGTCCATCCACACCGCCCACATGGTCTCCATGCGCATGCGTCAGAAGAATCCGGCGAATCGTCCCGCCCAGTGCCCTCGCTGCCTCGACGATTGCCTTCCGCCCACCACTCAAAACACCCGTATCAATCAGCGAGAACCCATCGCCCTCCCGCACCAGGTAACAGTTCACAAAACCCAACTGGGTAAGCTGCCATCCGTTTTCCGCAATCTGCGCCACCTTCATCCGAAGCACCTCCATCATTCTTCGATGCGCTGGACGGAGAACTGAGAACTGAAACGTCCTACTCAAAATCCAACATCACCTCATCCACGAAACACCATCCCCACGTCTCGCCCGGCTCCAGGCTCTTTATGATCGGGTGCTTTATCTTGTGAAAATGCTTCGTCGCATGTTTCCCGATTGAAGAGTCGCAGCACCCCACATGCCCGCACTCCATACAAAGCCGCAGATGCACCCACTCCTGCCCGATCTTCAGGCACTCCTCACACCCGTTGGTATGCGGCTTCACATCCTTAATTTCATCCGTATGAGTACATTCCATAGCGACGATTATCCCACCCGCGCTGACATCGGTGCTAAACGTCTCGATCCTGAGACACGGCTTCGATGCTCCTAGGCATACCGGCTGCCCCCATCCATCGCGTCTTTCTCTTCCGCGTGGGTCTACGGAAGCTCAGACCACTAAAGCCGAACCACGACGTGTCCCGGACAAAGATTCTTGGACTCTTCCACCAGCCGATCAATCAACCCGTCCCCGTACCGCGCCAGGAACCAGACCCCACTCACCAGCCGCTCCTGAGGATGCCCATCAGGAAACAAATTTAGAGTCAGCGCATCCGCATGTTTCCGCAGACTCGCCTCTTTCTGCAGTTCGAAGGTCGCGGCCATCCGGCGCAGCCGGTTCATCTGGTACCGCATCTTCGATCCCGAAACTCCCGCAGCCCGCCCAAGGCTCGCATCCATTCCCGCCAGGTACTCCGTCAGCACTGCAAGCTCCGCATCCATCGCGTTGCCCACCGCCGCCAACTTCCGCTTCGTCTCGATCGGCATCGCCCGTGCGCCGAGCCTCTGAGCCAGCGCCTCCGAGGTCGTCATCGCGTCCGGTAGCGATACCTCATGCTTCGTCATCACCTCGCCAATCGCCGGCTCGATCAAGGTTGCACTTAGTCTCGGCAGCACCGGCGTAATCCGTCCCAGGATGCCTTCATAAAGCACCGCACTTTGCGCGAAGTAGGCAATCTCGGCCGGCCCACCCACATACGCCGCCGTCGGCAAAATCGTATCCTGAAACACTGGTCGAAGCAGCGCATTGGGACTCACCCGTTCCGGCGCGCTCTCCAGAATCACGAGCAACTCCGCAGTCGAATAGCCCTTGTTTCCCGCCTTCCACGTCCCATCCGGCAGATGCCTCAGCGCAAGCCGCTCATTCGTCGCATCGTCGATCAAAAACAGCAGCGAAGCGTTCGGCTTCACCAGGACCTGAGCGTGATACCCCCCGCGCTCGAGCTCGTGGCTCCTTGCCAGCAGTGCTTCTTCAAACTCCGACGCGCGTTCAATCGCTGCTCGCAGCGCACTCGCTCCCAGCGTATGAAACTCGCGCGAAGCAGCATCCATCACAACTAACCCATGCGCCGCAAACACACGGGTCATCAGCCGTGCAAACGCCTCACCGAGCGTCGCGTCCGTCGTATAAAACTTCCGTAGGTCATCGCATATCGGCGCATACTCAAGCAGTTCACTCACCTGCTCAAGCACAGCATCGACCCCCGCTCCGAGCGCGACCCTACCAACCTCTACCGGCAAGGCCGTCTTCAATCCAGCCGTAATCTTTTCAACGGAAGTCTTCGTCAGTAGCGAGACCTGGTCCACCTCTTCCAGATCATGATCTTCCGTAGCGAGCCAGAACACCGGCACGTGTTCGACACCGGTCGCAGTTGTTGCTTCGCCCGCCCGCGCAATCGCGGTTGCTGCCTTCAGCAAAGTCAGCAGCGGCCCGCCAAACAGGCCCACCTGCTGCCCTGTTACCACGGCCCGCGCACCACCGCGCAGCTTCTCAATATTCGCCAGTACCGCCGGTGCCGCTCCAAGCTCCAGACTCTGCACCCGCAGGGCCTCCGCAAGTCGTTCGCGATCACCCGCCGCAGCCGCTGACCCCATCCACTCTGCCCCGAACGGCCTCGCTCCATACCAGCCGCGCACCGCTGACTCATCCGGCATGGCGATGTAGTCGCGATAGAGCTGCGTCACATGCGGCAGAACCGTGATGGGGTAACACTCAGTGCTCATAATTCAAACTCATCCTGCAGATGTGGGTGAAAAAACCGGATCAGATATCCGCGATTTGATGCGATCCGCACCAGCCCCGATGCAGATTCTCCTGCTGCTGGATGATACCGTAGCCATATGGTTCGCCCGATCAAAAAACCCGCCTCCGCGAAGTCATCCGTAACAAAGCACTCCTCGACATCTGTCACCAAACCTGCGGCGAAGGCCGCTCCGAAGAAGCCCTTCAAGCCCTCGATCCTCATCTCCTCGAAACTTGTCTACAAAGGCCGCGTCCTCAACGTCCACTCCGACACAGTGCAGGAGCCTAACGGCCTCATCCTCAAGCGCGATGTAATCCGTCACATCGGTTCCGTCGTCATCCTGGCCATCGACGAGTCCGCTGACCCCAAAGACCCCATGATCGTTATCGAGCGCCAGTACCGCCACGCCGTCGGCGAGTTCCTCCTCGAACTTCCCGCTGGCCGCATCGAGCCCAACGAAGCTCCCCTTGCCGCCGCCAAGCGCGAGATGATCGAAGAGACCGGCTATCGCGCGAAGAAGTGGAAACTCCTCACAAAGTACTACGCCAGCCCAGGCTTTCTCGGCGAACGCATGCAGATCTTCCTCGCACGCGGCATCAGCGAAGGCCTCGCCCAGCCCGAGCCCGACGAGCAGATCGAAATCCTGCGCATGAAATTTTCAGACGCCATGGTCCTCCTTCGCTCCGGCAAGATCCACGACGGCAAGACCATCATCGGCCTTTCCTTTCTCGATGCCGCTCTGCGCGAAGGCGACCTCTAAGTCATCAACCCGACATTTCGCGCATCATAAGAAAGACACTTAGCCTCTATCTCAGCCAAGCTCAAGCGGAAAACCATCCCTCACGGCCCTGCGTCTCATTGACCAATGCATCTCTTTACCTTCCCGTAAAGATAGAGCAGAATTCGGGCCGAGAGGCAGCAGGAGCGCAAACAGTGCCACAGTACAAAGGCGTCGTGAAATGGTTCAACAACGCGAAGGGATACGGTTTCCTAGGCCGCGATGACGGAGCCGATGTATTCGTACATTACAGTTCTATTCAGCTTGAAGGCTACAAAAGCCTGAAGGAAGGTGACGAAGTGGAATTCGACATCATCCAGGGATCCAAGGGGCCGCAAGCGGACCAGGTAGCCCGACTAAAAGAAGCGCTTTAGCCCTCCCACATCAAACCTGACACATCACCGTATAAGCGGTGCACAAGATGAGCGAGCCGGAACACTCAGGTTCGCTCATTTTCTCGCCCTGACATTTTCTTTCCCAGATATTTTCCTGCCCAGACCGCTTGTCGCAGCCTAGTTATCCGTACTTATCCTCCGAGACTTTCATCCCTGTTTCAACTGTACGGTTCGAACCTGAGTGTCAATCTTCCCTGAAAGAAAAGGCATTCTGAACAGTGTCGCCTGCAGCCTCATCGCTAGAAGCGCACTGGAAGGATCTGCGGGTACCCTCGTCGTTGTTCGTTCTGAAGATCGAAGCGATACAGTATCTCTGTACCCGCTTCGATCTTATGGACAACATCACCATCGCCCGCCTGCTTGACGAGACCGCCGCCCTTCTCGAAATCGACGCTGCCGACCCCTTCCGCGTTCGCTCCTATCGCCGCGCCGCTGAAGCCGTCGAGCAGCAAACCACTCAGCTCGCCACTCTCACCCAACCGGACTCTGATCCAAAAGAACTCCTCGCCATCGCCGGCATCGGCAAAGCCATGGCCGCCAACATTCGAGACCTCGTCGCCACCGGCTCCATGCCGCTTCGCGACGAACTCCTCACCAAGTACCGGCCATCCATGCTCGAGCTCCTCCGCCTCCCCGGCATGGGGCCCAAGACGGTAGCCCTCATCTGGTCAGCCCTCGCCGTCGGTGATATCGACGCTCTGGAAACCGCCGCCAAAGCAGGTCATCTCGACACCCTCCCCCGCATGGGCACGAAGTTCACCACCAAGCTCCTCAAGGGCATCGAAGACTATCGCAAAAACTCCAGCCGCTTCCGCATCGATAAAGCCCAGGAGCAAGCCGCCCGCATCATCGATCTCATCCGCGCCTTCCCCGGCATCGATGAGATCACTCCCGCCGGCTCCCTCCGCCGAGGCCGCGAAACCGTCGGCGATCTCGATCTTCTCGCCACCGGCCCCGCCTGCGAACCCAGCGTTGTGGCGGCAGCGGTGGAGCATGTCTCCACGCTGCCCCTTATAGACAAGCTCCTCGCCAAGGGCCAGAACAAAGTCTCCTTCACCCTCCGCAATAACCTGCAAGTAGACGTCCGCCTTCTCCCCCGCGCCAGCTACGGCGCAGCCCTGCAATACTTCACCGGCTCAAAGATGCACAACGTAGCGCTCCGGCAGCGCGCGATCAAGCGCGGCCTCACCCTTAGCGAGTACGCGCTCCTCCGGCTCGAAGACAACGTCATCGTCGCCGCCGCCACCGAAGAAGAGATCTACCGCGCCCTCGACCTCGCCTACATCCCGCCCGAACTTCGCGAGAACTGCGGTGAGCTCGAAGCCGCCGCCATCAGCTTCAGCGGCGAGACCGCCGGAGGTCTCCCCAACCTCATTACGCTCTCAGACATCCGCGGCGACCTGCACATGCACACCAACGCCACCGACGGCCGCGACACCATCCTCCAAATGGCCGAAGCTGCCATGGCCCGCGGCCTCAGCTACATCGCCATAACAGATCATTCCAAAAACCTCGCCATGACCAATGGCCTTGACGACGCTCGCGCCCTCGCTCACGTCGCCCGCATCCGCGAGGTCGACGCACAGCTCGCCGAACTCTACCCCGGCAGAATACGCGTCCTCGCCGGTATCGAAGTCGACATCCTCGCCGATGGCGCCCTCGACCTCGACGACAGCACCCTCGCCCAGATGGATATCGTCGTCGCCAGCGTCCACAGCCGCTTCGACCAGCCGATTGAACAGATGACCGACCGCATCCTTCGCGCCCTCGAAAACCCCCAGACCCGCATCCTCGGTCACCCCACCGGCCGCAAAGTCCTCAAGCGCGATGCCTACGCTCTCAACATGGACGTGATCTTGAAACGCGCCGCCGAACTAGGCGTTGCCGTCGAACACAACGCCGCCCCCGCCCGCGCCGACCTCAACGACCTCCACCTCAAGCTCGCAAAACAACACGGCTGCAAAATCGTCGTCGACACCGATGCCCACGCCACCGAAGAACTCGACCAGATGCGCTTCGGAATCACACAGCTTCGCCGCGCCTGGCTCACCCCCGCCGACCTCTTGAACACATTTCCGCTCGAAGAGTTCAAGGCAAATCTTCGCCTCAAACCCTAAGCCGCACCACTACTGCAATTAAAAGATTTCAGAATTGCGCTTGCCAGGGATCAGCGAAATGGTAACCTTCGTCGCGAAAGGAGATCACCAATGGAACACGATTATTCGTGCCTATATTGCCTTAGACAGATGACCACGACTGTGACCTCAGCAGAAGCACATCGTACGCTTGCAGACGGAACAAAGCTCTACTGCCAACGCCACCAATGTCGGCTGCGCTACGAGCAAATGCCTGACCAGTTAGGCGGCCCCTTTGCAATTAATCTGATCGCATCAAGAAGGTAAAGAACGCGGGTGCCCCATTCGTCGCGCCTCCGTCTCTCGCGATGAATGGGCATTCGTGCTAAAGCACGAACCGGGAGTAGCAGCGGGCTTCAGCCCGCGGCAAGCCACCACTCAACACAAGGAGCTTCAGCCCCGGCGCCTCGTACAATATAAAACCTACAACGCCCTAAACCACGTATTTCCCCGCCTTCACCACATGCTTTGCCACCACGCGGCTCAACGCAATCGTATCCACCGGATCATGCTTCGCCAGCCTCCGCAAAATCGTCAACTGCACCCGCAGCGTGTCCCCCTCAGCCACCGCCGCAATCACTCTCTTCGCCGAGCGCTCAACAATCTCCATCCCGGAAGCCGCATAAATCCGCGCCATCGCCACAGCAATCTCTTTGTTCGGCCCAGCACTAGCCTTGCGAGAAGAAATCTTCTCGGCCCGCAGAATCACACTCTCCATCACGAACACCTGGATGATCATGTCCGCAATCGCGGCCATCACCTCCTGCTCGTCCGCAATCGCAGCCATATGCTTCTGCGTCGCCGCGCCCGCGGCAAACAGTGTTAGCTTCTTCGCGGAAGCAAGCAAGTTGTACTCTTCCCCCAGCGGCCCCTCGCGATCTTCCTTCGGAGTAGGCCCAGCCATCACCTCATCCATCAGTGTCTTTATCGCCTGCATCAGTGGCAGCTTGCCGCTCATCGCCGACTTCATCAGCCACCCCGTAATAATTAGCCGATTTATTTCATTAGTCCCCTCGAATATCCGGTTTATTCGAGCATCCCTGTAAGCCCGCTCCGCCGGATATTCTTCGACATATCCATACCCCGCAAAAATCTGCACCACATGGTCCACCACCATATCCAACATCTCCGAAGCCCACACCTTCGAGATACTGCACTCCACCGCATAATTCTCAATCTGCTTCTGAATTTCCTTAGTATCGTTTTTATCCACATCAGCCAACGCGGCATCAATCATCCCCACAACGCGATAACACATCGCCTCACCCGCAAAGATCTCAACCGCGCACTCCGCAATCTTCTCCTGGATCAGCCCAAACTCCGCGATCGACTTGCCAAACGCCTTCCGCTCCTTCGCGTACTTGATCCCGTGGTTAAACGCCTCCCGCGCCCCACCAATCGCCGCCGACCCCAGCTTGTACCGCCCTACATTCAGCACATTGAACGCGATGTGATGCCCCTTGCCCACCTCGCCCAGCAGGTTCTCAAACGGCACCTTGCAGTCAGTCAGGATCAGGGGACACGTAGAAGACCCGCGAATCCCTAGCTTGTGCTCTTCCTTGCCGACGGCGAATCCCGGCGTCCCACGCTCGACCAGAAACGCCGTCAGCTTTTCCTCTCCAGCCTTCTCACCCTCTGGAATCGCGCACTTCGCAAACACCGTATAGATGTCCGCGAAACCTCCATTGGTGATCCACATCTTCTCGCCATTAATCGTGTAGTGTCTGCCATCCTCGCTCAGCACCGCGCGGCTGCGCGGGTTCATCGCATCCGAGCCCGAGGTCGACTCCGACAACGCATACGCCCCCACAAACTCGCCCGTTGCCAGCTTCGGTAGATACTTCCGCTTTTGCGCTTCGGTCCCGTACCAGATAATCGGCAGCGTCCCAATCCCCACATGCGCCGAGAACGCCACCGAAAAGCTGCCCTGCTTCGCGATATTGTCCGCCACAATCGCCGAGGTCACCTTGTCCATCTCGAGCCCGCCATACTCCTCCGGAATATCGACCGAAGTAAGTCCCAGCTCCGACGCCTCCTTGATCAGCCTCCGGGTCACCGCAAAGTCCTTTGCCTCGATGGCATCGCCCATCGGCACAATCTCATTGGTCGCAAACTCGGCGGTAGTCTGCGCTATCTGCTTATGTTCGTCGGTAAAGTCCTCCGGGAAAAAACAATCAGCCGGGCTCACATCCGAAATAAGAAACGCGCCGCCAGCAATCTTCTTAGCGGTAGGAATAGGTGCGGTCATCGTAGCCATGGTGTTACTCCTCAATTCAAAGCCGTAGATGCTTTCTCTTTTAGGTAGGCCAAGGCTTCAGCCTTGGCACAAAGCCATCGAATCAGAAGGAGGCTTTAGCCCCTGGGGTATGCATTCGATTCTGTTCCTTGTGGCATTAAAATCTCTTCGGAGATGCCGGAATTTCTGCTTCTCCATAAAGAAGCGAGCGTTCCGACTAGACCCGCAGATATCGGAACCGCCAGCCAAGTTACTAGCGAGATGCCGATACTGACTGAGCGACTAAGCCCGACCGACATAGGCGAAGGATCGACATGCTTATCTAAGACAGTCGCTGCCGCCAACAGCGAAGAGAAAATTAGCGTCTCTACATTGCTTATCAAGCCGACGCTTATGACCACTGCATTGTTCGACCAAAAGAATAACGTCGCGATCAGTAGTCCGAAAGTTCCAAGCGACGAAACTAGGAAATAAGCGACCATCAAGGCATGAATGCCATAGTTCCAATTCGCAGCAATCAGAAAGGCAGATAGCAACATCGACGCACCCGCAAGACTCGCAAGGAGCGCGAGGCCATACAGCGACAATGCGAGTTTGCTAACAGACTTCATAACTACGCCGCCTCAAATATTCCCGCCGCTCCCATCCCACCACCAACACACATCGTCACAATCCCATACCTCGCATTCCGTCTCGGCATCTCTCGCAGCAAAGTAGCCGTCAGCTTCGCCCCGGTACATCCCAAGGGATGCCCCAGGGCAATTGCCCCGCCATTCACATTCACCTTCGCCGGATCGATCCCCAGCACCTTCAGCACCGCCAGCGACTGCGCCGCGAACGCCTCGTTCAACTCGAACAGCCCAATCTCCTCAAGCGACAGCCCCGCCATCTTCAACACCTTCGGAATCGCATGGATCGGCCCGATGCCCATCTCCTCCGGATCGCACCCGGCATACGCAAACGCCACAAACTTGGCCATCGGCTTGATGCCAAGCGCCGCCGCCCGGTCCGCCGACATCACCACAGCCGCAGCCGCTCCATCCGATGTCTGCGATGAGTTTCCCGCCGTCACCGTCCCCTTCGCATGAAAGATCGGCTTCAACTTTGCCAGCGCCTCAAGCGAAGTATCCGCCCTCGGCCCCTCATCCACACTAAACACTGCTTCTGATGATTTAGCTTCCCCTTTGCCATTCACCGAAGAGCTTGTAACCGTCACCGGCACAATCTCATCTTCGAACTTCCCCGCCTCAATCGCCGCAAGCGCCTTCCTGTGCGACTCATAAGAGAAACTGTCCATCGCCTCGCGCGTAATTCCATAGTGCGCCGCCACCCGCTCCGCCGTCAGCCCCATCGACATGTAACTCCCCGGATAGTTCTCCACCAGCCAAGGGTTCACGGAGATCTTATTGCCCCCGAACGGCACATACGACATACTCTCGGTCCCGCCCGCAACAATCACCTCCGCGCCACCGCCGCGAATCCTGTCCGCCGCAATCGCAATCGACTGCAACCCCGAAGCGCAGTACCGGTTGATCGTCATTCCGCTCGCCGTTATCGGCAACCCCGCTCGAAAGCTCGCTATCCGCGCGACGTTCATCCCCTGCTCCGCCTCCGGCATCGCGCAGCCAAGGATCACGTCCTCCACCTCCGCCTTATCCAACTGCGGCACGCGCTCGAGCGCTGCCATGATCGCAAACGCCGCCAGATCATCGGGCCGCGTCGTCTTCAGCGTCCCCCGCGGGGCCTTGCCAATCGCCGTCCGTACCGCCGAAACAATCACCACTTCATTCATATTTGCCTCAAATCTTGATGCCCAGTTGCACAAGGATCGCCCGTTCGATAAGTCCCATCTCCTCCGGCGACACCGCACCTATACGAGACTTGAATCTCAATTTGCTGGCCGTGGTCAGTTGGTCCGCCATTGCCTTACTTTTCTTACCGTTCAGCTGGATCAGAGCTTCCCCTGGATAAAGCCGCGTTACCTGCGAGGAGAGCGGAATCACCAGAGTTCTATTTGTCATCACGTTTGCGGCATTGTTACTGACGATCACCGCAGGCCTAGCCTTTTGTATCTCACCTCCGATTGACGGATCGAAGTTGACCCAATACACCTCACCGCGCTTCAATTCCATCTCCGATCAAGCCTTCGCTCCACTCCATTGCCTCTGCCTCACGCTCTTCATCCGCTGCCATCTGCCGATATCCTTCCAGCAGGGCCTTGTCTCTATCCGCTTCCAGTGCTGCCACCGATTTTAGGACTGCATCCGAAATCTCTGGCGGGACGATGAGCCAGACGGGAATTCCTCTCGACTGTGGAGAGCCGACGCCGGATTCATCATCTACTTCCCCATTCCAGCGGATACCAACGGCATCGGCGCCCTCCCACTTTAGCTTTGCAATCGACCAACTTGATTTCGTTGGCCCCTTGTCATAAAGCACGGTGACGTCCGAGACTCGCCCCTTTGGTGACTGAACAGTTCCTGGATCAACATAAGCCATAGACCACCTCTGGCTTTAATCATCTACATACCTATGTATGTATGTCAATTCCTCAACGGCTTCCCCGTCTTCAACGTAAACGCAATCCGCTCCTGCGTCTTCTTCTCTCCACATAAACTCAAAAACGCTTCCCGCTCAAGGTCCAGCAGATACTGCTCACTCACCAGCGTCCCCGGACTCACCTTGCCGCCACAAAGAATCCACGCCACCCAGTTCGCCACCTTCATATCGTGGTCGGAGATGTACTGCCCCTCATGCATCGTCCACACCGCCAGCTTCAGCGTCGCCAGCGCGTTCTCTCCGGGAGCGGGAAGGTCCGTCCGCATCACCGGCGCCGCATAGCCCGCCTCAACCAGCGCCCTCGCCTTCGCCTTCGCATCCGTCAGCAACCGGTCGCGATTCATCGTCACCGCATCATTCGCCCTCAAAAACCCTAGCGATCTTGCCTCCGAAGCAGAGGTAGACACCTTTGCCATCGCAATCGTCTCGAAGTTCTTCTTCAGCGCCTCGAAGGTCTCGACGCCCTCGCCGCGCCCATCGGGCCGAATGCTGTTCCCCGCCGCAACCGAGGCGATCGTCATCTCCTTGCATCCGCCGCCGCCTGGAATCAGGCCCACACCCGTCTCCACCAGCCCCAGGTAGAGCTCCGCATGCGCCTGCCGCGCCGCCGCATGGATCGCCATCTCGACCCCGCCACCGAGGCACATGCCATACGGCGCAACCACCACCGGCCGCGGGCAGAACTTGATCGCCTGCGTCATGTTCTGGAACCCGCGCACCATCAGGTCGACCTCGTCCCACTCCTCCTCCTGCACGCCCAGAAGAAGCTGCATCAGGTTCGCGCCGACGGAAAAGTTCGTTCCATCCCCCGAGATCACAAACGCCTCGAACTCCGCCACAGCCGCGCTCCCCGGCTTCAGTGTCTGCGTAATCAGCGAGACGATGTCCTCGCCCAGCGCGTTCATCTTGGAATGCAACTCAATCCCCGCAACCCCATCGCCAAGATCAACCACCGAAGCCCCAGGATTCTTCTTCACCACCCCGCGCGCCTTCTTGATCACGCCAAACGACGTCACCCCCTCCGCAACCGGAACCGGCTTGTACGCCCCCGCAGCCGGATCGAAATACAGCCGCCCCGAAGCTACTGAAGCATCGTCGCGATACCAGCTCTCCCCACCGCTCGCCAGCAGCTTTTCCACATTCGCCGACACCGGCAGCCCCGCCGCCCGCATCTTCTCGGTGGTCGCTTTCACCCCCGCCGCATCGCACATCTCGAACGGCCCAAGCTCCCAGTTGAACCCCGTCTTCATCGCCAGATCGATCTCAACGATCGAGTCCGCAATTGCGTTCGCAGCCGGCGGAATTCGGTTCGCCGCATACGTAAACAGCTCCGTCAGTAGCGGCCAGTAGAACGCCGCCGCCTTATCCTTCCCCGCATCGCCATGGAGCAGCTGCGCCACCCGCTTCGGCGTCGCCTCCACGTTTTTCGCCATCTCAATGGCCTGGAACTTCGGCCTTACACTCGGCCCATACTCCAGCGTCTTCCAGTCGAGCACCAGCCTTACATCCCGACCCTGCTCGTCCTTCCCCTGCTTCTTATAGAACCCCTGCCCAACCTTGTCCCCAAGCCACTTCTTCTCGAGCATCGTCGCAATAAACGGGGCCAGCATCACATCCTGCCGTTCATCCTGAATACTCTCCGCCTTCGCCGAAAAATTCGTCGCCACATGCGCCAGCACATCGACACCCACCAGGTCCCCCAGCCGGAACGTTCCCGTCTTCGGCCATCCCAGCGCCGCACCGGTCAACGTATCAACCTCCTCGATCGTCAGCCCCTGCGCCATCATCAGCCGAATCGCGTTCCCCATCGAGAACGTCCCAATCCGGTTCGCGATGAAGTTCGGCGTATCGTGCGACCGTACCACCGTCTTGCCCAGTCGCGCTTCGCAGAAGTGCGAGATCGCCGCCACATCCGCTGCATCCGTCTCCGGAGTAGGAATAATCTCCAGTAGCCGCATATACCGCGGCGGATTGAAAAAGTGGGTCCCGAAGAAATGCGGCCTCGCCTCATCGCTCAACCCAGCCGCAATGCTCGCAATCGGGATCCCCGAAGTGTTCGATGTCAATATCGACCCCGCCTTGCGATGCTCTTCCACCCTCGCCAGCAGAGCCCGTTTGATCTCCAGGTTCTCGGCCACCACCTCGATGATCCAGTCGCAGTCCTTCACCAGCGCCAGGTCATCCTCGAAGTTTCCAATCTGGATCAACCGCGCACTATCGCCTGCGTAGAAAGCCGCCGGCTTGGATTTCTTCAGCCCTTCCATCGCCGCGATCAGAAATTTGTTCTTTTCGGAAACAGCCGCATCCGCCATGGTCCCCGGCGGAACAATATCCAGCAGCACCACCGGCAAGCCCGCATTGGCCACATGCGCCGCAATCCGCGACCCCATCGTTCCCGCGCCCAGCACCGCCACCTTACGAATCTGTATCCCCGAAACAGACATGCCTTGCACTCCTCCGGGCGCATTACCCGAACGCTGCGAAGCATACTGAATGGTCATTCAGTCCGTCAAGTAAACATCTAACTAAAGCGATCGAACAATCTGCAGTCAGCAGAATCAGGCGCTTACAGACAGTCGTCCGCTCAACGCCACCAGGGCAGAGGCCGATGAAGTCGTCGCGCTTGCGGTCGTAGAATCGCCCAGCGTCAGGGCCACAACGCTCTCCGGCAGTCCAACCGTCGCGGCAATCTGCACATTAGAGTGTCCCTGGAGAGCCAGTTGCTGGATCTGAGCCCGCTCATCCAGCTTCGGTGCAGGCTTTGGAGCAGTAATCGGAGCCTTGGAAGTGGGGGTAGATGTCTTTGCAGACTGGTCGGCCGTCTTCTTGGCCGAGACCGGTTCGACATCGTGACTGGCTTTCGCGACTGCATGGATAGAAGATTGGATGGACAATGACATATAAGACCTCGCTGACGAACTATCGGCATCGGGGCAGAGTCTTTTCAAATCCAGGGAACTTTATTCTTGATTCCGAGCACGAACCAGCTTCAAATCTTCGACGGACATAACGACACGGTCTATCGCCTCCGCGAGTTCTGCGGTCTGGAAGCCGATTCGCCCGGTATCGACTTTCTCGTTGCTAACACCACCGGCCACCTCGATCTTCCCCGAGCCCGCGCTGGAGGCCTCTTCGGCGGCTTCTTCGCCCTGTGGGTTCCCGCCGAGCACCCCGCAGAAAACGATCTCACCGCCACCGAAACCTCCTACTCCGTCCGCATGGCCGAGCCCCTCGACCCCGACTACGCCCGCCGTTCCATCGCCGCCCAGTTCGCCGCACTCAAGTCCCTCACCGCCCGCTCGAACGGCGCAATCCGCATCGCCATCACCGCCGCCGCCATCGAAAAGGCCAAACACGACGGAGCCTTCGCTCTCCTCCTCCACATGGAAGGTGCTGAGGCCATCGGCCCTGACCTTGCCGAACTCGATGCCCTTTACGCCGAAGGCCTCCGCAGCCTCGGCCCAGTCTGGAGCCGACCCAACATCTTCGGCCATGGTGTCCCGTTCGCCTTTCCCAGTTCGCCCGACACCGGCCCCGGCCTCACACCCGCCGGCTTCGATCTCGTCCGCGCCTGCAGCCGCCTCGGCATCCTCGTCGACCTCTCCCACCTCAACGAGCGCGGCTTCTGGGACGTCGCCAACACCTCCACCGCTCCTCTGGTCGCCACCCACACCTGCGTCCACGCGCTCTGCCCCTCAGCCCGCAATCTCACCGACAAGCAACTTGACGCCATTCGCGACTCAGACGGCATCGTCGGCCTCAATCTCTGCGTCAATGATCTCCGTCCCGACGCCCATCGCAACGCCGACACAGACCTGGATACGGTCGTCAGCCACTTCACCTACCTCGTCAACCGTCTCGGCATCGATCGAGTCGCTCTGGGCTCCGACTTCGACGGCGCCACCATCCCAACTGCCATCGGCGACTCCTCCGGCCTCCCGAAACTTATCGCCGCCCTCCGCACCCACGGCTTTGACGACACCTCCCTGAACAAGATCGCCCATGAAAACTGGCTCCGCATTTTTCGCCTCAGCTTGAAGAACTAACCTTGCACAGCTCCTCAATGCCACCCACAGATGTACCCTGAGCGATGCCTCCCTGGAATCCCGTAGATGAAATGTGATCCTGGGCGAAGCCATTTCAGAACTCCAGAAATGAAGTTTCATCCTGAGAGAAACCAATTCAGAAGCCTAGAAAATGAAGTTTTATCCTGAGCGAACGCATTTCGGAACCCCAGAAAATGAAATGTCATCCTGAGCGAAGCCATTTCAGAAGCCCAGAAATTAAGTTTCATCCTGAGCGAAGCTTTTTCGGAACCCAGAAAATGAAATTTACTCCTGAGCGAAGCCATTCAGAACCCCAGAAAATGAAGTGTCATCCTGAGCGAAGCGAATCACAGCACCATCGTGATCCGCGCAGTCGAAGGACCTGCGGTTGTCCTAACCGCGCCTTCGCCCCCAACCCTGTCATCCTTCGCGAAGCGGAGCATCTGCTGATGCCTTTGTCTGTCCACAAATCCGCTAGGAATAAGAACGCAACACATCGCCCCTCCCCAGCGTTTAACCTGGAGTGGGGATCTTCTTGCCAATTACCGCACCCGAACCCGAGCTAACTCCCCGCCGTCGCCTCAACTTTCGTCGAGCGGTCCCTAAGCTCGAGCGCAAGCCGGAGCTTGACGCCCTCCGCGGCCTCTTCCTCGTCTGGATGACTCTCACCCATCTCCCCACCCGCGCCAGCGATTTCGTCAACCAGCCCTTCGGCTTCGTCTCATCGGCGGAAGGCTTCGTCTTTCTCTCCGCGTTGCTCGTCGCCCGCCTCTACATCCGCAAAGCCGCAGAGGACGCCCTCGCCCTTCGGACCAAGCTCTGGAAACGCGCCCTCAAAATTTACGGCTATCACGTCACCCTGCTCATCTTTGCCTTCACCGCCGCAGCCTGGGTGGGAGTCCACACTCACCGCCCGGCGCTCACCAACCTGCTCAACTTCTACCTTGCCCACCCGTTCACCGCGGTCATCGGCTCTCTTCTCCTCATCTACTGCCCACCGCTGCTCGACATTCTCCCGATGTACATCCTCTTCCTCATCGCCTCCCCATACATCCTCGCCTTCGCCGCCCGGCGGGGCTGGAGACTCCTTCTTGCCGTCAGCACTCTCATCTGGATTCTTGCCCAACTCGGCCTTCGTACCTGGGTCCATACTCTTGTCGTCCATGTCACCGGTCTCAAAATCCCCTTGCAGGAGACTGGGGCCTTCAATCTTTTCGCCTGGCAGGAAATCTGGCTCCTCGGCATGTGGATCGGCGCCGAATCCGCCGACCCCGGCCCAAGCGGTGGAATGCCCTTCCGCAAACTCCCGCGCTACGCCTATCCCATAGCCGCCTTCGTCTGCCTCTTCTTTCTCGGCATCCGGCACGAATGGCTCAACTGGCTCAACCCCCGCCTCACTCAGGACTCACTCGGTTTGCTTTTAGACAAGTGGCAGATCGGCCCGCTTCGCGCCGTCAACCTGATCGCCTTCTCGATCGTCCTCTACTGGCTCCGCAAGCCCGTCAAACGCCTCGTCCTCATCGAACCCTTTCTCACCCTCGGCAAGGCCTCGCTCGAGGTCTTCTGTGCCCACATCATCTTCGTCTTCATCGCTCTGGCCCTGCTTTATGGAGAGTTCACCCAGCTCAACGGCCGCTACGCCGTCTTCGTTCTCGCCTTCACCTTTGCTGGCCTCTTCCTCGTCGCTCTCCGCGAGATCCGCATCAAGCGCCTTGAAGGTGATGCAAAGCGGAACATTCAACCCGCAAACTAAGCACGAGCCGGGAATGCTCCCCTTGTTTGTCATTCCCCGAGGGAACCTGCTGTCCAGTGCCGGGTGCCCATATCTGGCAGCTTCATCGCCAGATATGGGGAAACTTCCTCACAATGTCGAAAGATCGTTCCCCTTCGCCTCTGGCCCCAGCACCGTGATTATGGCCACCACCAGAGCCACAATCACCACCGTACCCGACAGCGCCACCTTCAGCATCCCGCCTGAAAACGAATTGGCATAAGCCGCCTGAAACACACTATCTCTGGAAGAAAGCAGGTTTCCAAGCTGATAAGCCAGCCCGGGAAACACCGCCCTTACCGGCCCCGGCGACAATTCGTTAAGATGCGCCGGAATCACGCCCCATGCCCCCTGCACCATGAACTGAAGCAGGAACCCACCCACGGTCAACATAGCAACCGAGTGCGACCACGCCCACAGCGGCACCATTGGAATCGAGAGCAGCGCCGCAGCAAGAATCGCCTTCCGCCGTCCAAACTTCTCCGACAGTGTCCCGAAGCAGACCCCGCCAAACAGCGCCCCAAGATTCGCAATGACCAGCACAAACCCAACTCGCGAAGGACTCAGCTCCTGATCATGTTCCAGAAATGTTGGATAAAGGTCCTGCGTCCCATGGCTGAAAGCGGTAAACGCCGTCATCAGCACCACAATAAAGAGAAACGCTGGCAGGAACTTCATCAACGCCGCAAAATCGAAACCCGCCCCCCTTCCCGCACCCGACTTCTTCAGCTCCCGGGACTCCAGCCATGCCGGCGATTCCTTCACATACAGCCGCAGATAGAACGCCAACAGCGCCGGCAGGGCGCCAATCATGAACATCATCCGCCACGGCGTAAACATCCCCGTTCCGTGCAGATGCGGAAAAACCAGCCCATACGCCGCCGCCGCGAGCAGGTTCCCAACGACATACCCTTCCTGCAGCAGTCCCGAAAAGAATCCCCGAGCCTCCTTCGGCAGCACCTCAAACGCCAGCGCCGAAGCCACACCCCACTCGCCGCCCATCGCGATGCCAAACAACGCCCGCCAAATCAGGAAGCTGTGCAGTCCAGGAGCGAACGCTGACCCCAGTTCAAACACGGAAAACGCAACCACGTTCACCATCAAGGTCGGCTTCCTGCCAAAGCGCTCCGCCATCGTCCCAAACAGGAATGCCCCTACCGGCCGCATTACCAGGGTCCAGAAGATCGCCTCGGCAACCTGCTTGATCCCCACGTGAAAGTCCGCCGCAATTGCCTTTAGGCAAACAGTAAGCAGAAAGAAGTCGAACGCATCCAGCGTCCACCCAAGAAAGCAGGCGCTGAATGTGCTGCGTTGAATATTAGTTAGTGATCGGACTTCCCGCACCAGGCCCATATCTCCGCGATGTTAGCACCGAAGACTACCGCCGAGCCGAAGCATAGCACCAACCGCAAGCGCCGTTGTACTTGGCTGGTCATTAACGAACGGAATCCGCTTTTCAGCTTCGACACGTTACAGAACGGTCTACAGCTTCGCTCCTAGCGGAGTCGCCGCTCGCGGCACAAGCTGCGATGGATCCCCACCCGTCTCGTCAACATACTTGCTCAGCAACTGGTGATGCAGGCAATACAGCGCCAACTCCAGCCTGTCGGAAACGCCCAGCTTGTCATACACCTTCCGCAGATAATTCTTGATCACCTGCTCAGTAGTGCCAATCTGGTAAGCAATCTCCTTGTTTCGCATCCCTCGCGTAATACACCCGATGATCGCAATCTCTTTCTTCGAGAGCTTCGGCTGCGTCTTCGGGTTTGTCAATGACGTCGCCTGCGACCGATAAGCGTCGATCACCCAGCTGATCGATTGGTTATCGATCCACGTCTCGCCTTCGGCAATCTTCCTCACGCACTTCACTAGCAGGTCCGGCGTTATAGACCGCGGGACAACCCCTCGCACTCCGCGCCGATACAGCTCCACTGTATTCATCTCGTCGCTCTCGACGACCTGCACAATCAGCTTCGCATCCGGCGCGCGCCGCACCAGTTCAGGGATCGCATCCACCGTCCCCGAGATTAACTGTCCCTCAAGCACAACCACATCTGTCGGGTACCGCTGAAGCGCGGCGTAAAGATTCGACAGCGTCTCCGCTTGTGCTATGACGCGGATGTCATCCTCCAGGGCAAACACCTTCCTGAGCCCAACCCGATAAATGGCCTGTGAGTCCGCCAGGATCACTCGTATGCCCGCCGTAATTACAGCCTCTTCCGCGACCTCTGCGTTGGCTGCCTTCGATTCCGCCATATCAGCCATCATTCGTCACACCTTTAGGAAATATTCGTCGATCACTGCAGCAGCTCTCAACGTATGCTCGGTAAGCTGGTGGCGAACGATACGCCCCGTGCAATGTACAGAGACATCGTTGTCTGATCCCATCACCGCCGAAGGCATCGTCATCGTAAACACGATCTTGCTTCCAACCGCCGGCAACCTATCGGCCGAGAAAAGCAATCCGTTCGCAGACACATCGACCGTCACGGCCTCGATCGGCCCATCGTCAGTCTCGAGGACGACCGCAAGCTGCATGGGGAAACGCACGGACGCGCGGACCGCGTTCTGTTCACCTGCCTGCTGTAACTGTGCCATTCCGCTTGCCCCTCGATAGTTCAACTTCATAGCTCGCATATCGTTCAACACTGGCCTCTTCAAGCGCCGGACTTGCCCAACCATAATCGGCTTAAACCCCGCCGAAAGATAGCCCAGGTCATTCGAAAAGTGCCGCCGACCCGCCGACCCACTCCTGGTTTCTGTTCTGATCCACTCCCATCATCAGCCCGCGCCCCATGCGGACCAGGCTGATTACAGGCTCCATCGCCTCCCCATCCGGCCACAGGTACATGATCCGCACTTCGGCCATGGTATCGCCGTTTGGTGTTTCAATCACTGGCTCGAAAGTGGCACGCTCCTGTAGCAGGTATAGGGAACGGTCTGCAACCGGGATTGCCTCTAGGTCACAGTCCTCCGGTGCAAACTTGATCCCCTGCCCGGCAAACGAATACAGGGGCTTGAGCAAAATACGGTCCCGGCTCTCCGGCAGATGATCCCGCTTCTTCCCCGCGAACCATTCGTCCAGAAAGACCGCCTTCGGCACCGCCGGGTGATCGAGATATGGGAGCGAAAACTTGCTGATCTGGAAGTACCAGTTCGGATGGCCCGCCCACTCTACATCCAGCTCATCGCGATAGTCGAACGGCAGCACGATCTGCTTCCGCTCAATCTCATCCACTATTGCCCGGTTGAAGATCCGCTCAATCACGATCCACCGGCCATCCTTCTCGTAAAATAGCCGCTTGCCATCCTTTTTCAGCTTGGCAATGTCGACCGTCGCGATCCCCAGCCTATCCTCGTAAATGTGGAAGTCCGGTAGAGTCTTCTGCCGCTCAGGATCGACTTCGAGCAGCACCACGTTCTCCACCGCGTGCTCCCCGATGATCACCTTTCGCAGCAACTCCCAGCAGCTCTCCCCGCTATGGCCGCCCAGGTACCACTTCAAATCCTTCGACAGCCCATACGTCTCGACATATGCCTTGGCCAGCACATCCTGGTATCCAAATACGGACGGAAACGCCTGCATCTCTACCAGTTTCGGTGTCAGCGCTCCGTCAGCCGTTCGAACCAGCCCAAAGTCCACTGTCATGAAGTTCGGCTGCGGATTGTCGTTCCCAAGTTTGTACTTTTCTGGAATCGCCGCACCGGAAGCCGCCATATACCCTGGTGACCCAACCAGTTGGTGCGTCAGCTCGGCCCCGGTAGCTGCCATCTCGTCGAGCAACGCTTTGGGGAAGAAGCAGGGCGTCTCAGCCACGCGGAACTCAACGTGAGTCCGCACCGTCTCATCCAGCGATCGAAGCAGTCGCTGGTACTTCTCTGCCGTAAACGCGGCGTTGAACTCTCGACGAAACGGCTGCAGCATAGGATTTGATCGTGGCCCCGGCCGTTCAGAATCTTAGGACAGCTGATGACTAGCTTGGCAATCCGCCACTTCAGGACGGTTATGGGTGCGCATTGAGGTAACTATTTATTTCAGTTACCTCGCCGTCCGTCAAGCGGAACCCCGCTGCCGGAATCACCCCGTCCACCTGCTTTGCACTCCGGCCACCCACAATTGCCGCGGTGATGCCAGACTTCGCCAGGGTCCACGCAATCGCCACCACACCCGCGCTCACCTCGTGTTTCGCGCCAATCTCTCCTAAAAAGTCCGCCAGCTTCAGATTCCGGCTAAGCTGCGGCTCCTGAAACGCCTTCGCGTTCCTGCGAAAGTCATCCTTCGGAAAAGCCGCCGCCCGCTCCTTCGTCATCGCGCCTGTCAGCAGCCCCGACTGCATCGGCGAATAATTGATGATCCCAATTCCGTTCTTCTCGCAGAAAGGAAGTATCTCCGCTTCGATAGTCCGGTTGATCATCGAGTAAGGCGGCTGCAGCGACGTGATTGGCGCAATCGTCAACGCCCGCTCCATCTGCGCCACGTTAAAGTTGGAGACGCCGATCCAGCGCACCTTGCCCTCGCGTTTCAGGTCGGCCATCGTCGCCCAGCCCTCTTCGACCTCGTCGTCAGGATTAGGCCAGTGAATCTGGTACAGGTCGATCGCTTCTATCTGCAGTCGCTTCAGGCTCTCTTCCACCTCGCGCCGAATCTGCTTCAGCGATCGCTTGATCTCCCGCATTTCGTCCCAGATCATCGAGCACTTCGTGAACACGTACGGCTTCGCCGACGTACTCTTTAGGGCCTTTGCCACAACCTCTTCAGAATGCCCAAGGCCATACACCGCAGCCGTATCGATCCAATTGATCCCAAGCTCCAGCGCCCGGTGAATCGCCTCGACCGACTCCTGATCGTCCTGCGGTCCCCACGCAAACTGCCAGTCCCCGCCGCCGATCGCCCACGCGCCAAATCCGATCCGTGTCAGATCGAGGTCCGAATCTCCAAGTGTTCTTGTTCCCATATCCATTTCAGTTGAGATGCAACACCGGGCACGTCGCGTTCTTGTACTTTGTTTGTCATTCCCGAGGAGGGGAATCTGCTGTATCGCCGTTTCTCGACGGCGCTACGCATAAAAACCGATGGAGGAACCTCAATTGTCCTCTGCAGACTACGAAGATCCTCCAGCCTCCTACGCGTCCAGCAGAAACACTCCATCCCGCATGATCTGTTCTTCCCCATCCGCATCTCCCAGCCAGATGTTGAACCCCAGCCCCACCACATCAATGTGCGTCGAAGACTTCCACTGTGCCCCCGTATGCGCTCCATACGGATCTCCGAACGCAATATGAACCCCTGGGAACTTCTCGTCCTGCAGAATATTCCCAATCACCCGCTCCACCCCGATATTCGTCCCAATCGCAAACTCGCCCACCCGGTCGGAGTTCTCATCGGTATGCGTGTAATCCCAGAAATCCTTCTCCAGCGCCTTATTCGCCGAGGAAACCTTGACGATCCGATTGCCCTCAATCGAGATGGTCAACGGAGTCTCTCGCAAGATCCCGTACCGCGCACACAGAAAATCTCCTACCACGCCATCCACGACAAAAACCCCATTCACCTCGCCAGGAGCCGTGAAGCACTCCCCGCCCGGCAGGTTTCCCCACTTCTCTGTGCTGATGATCCCTGAAGTCTTAAACCATTTGTAGTTCGGCGAAAGCTCCGCATGGATATCCGTACCCGCCGCCGTCGTCGCCCGCACATAGGTCGCCGCGCGTACTTTATCCAGCACCGCCTGGCTCAATCGGTCAATCGCCAGGAAATCGGCCCGCATCCCCTGTGTCATAATCTCTGCCGTAATGTTCACCATGTGCGCGTGACGCATCCGCCGCCGGTTCACGACATCCGTCATCTGCATCCGGCTGCGAAGCTCGTTCGGCTGCACCTTGACCGCGAAGATGCTCACCTGCGAGCTCTCCATGTCCTCGAGCACCTCCTCCGGCATCCCGATCAGCGGCCGCGCCGCAAAATCCTCCAGAACAAACGCATTCCACTGGCAGCCCACCAGTTCCAATTCGAGCGCGATCGAAGCCGCAATCTCCGCACACTTCCGATCGGTGATCAGCGTCACCTTCTCTTCCGGCTGAATTCGCAGGCAGGTCGTCACCGCATTGTGCGCTCCCGGAGTGAACTCCGGAGGAAAGGAAAGGGTACGAAGGTCGATCGCTGCAGGCTGTTCCACCAGGTTTGTCATGTTCTATTCATTCTCCCAGAAATCTGTCCCGTAACATGACCAATCTTTTGTTAGAAGCTCAGAGTTCCCGCCAGCTCTTGCATGATCCCACCATCGCGCCCTTCTCCTTCGCGATGGGTGAGATCGATCCACTCTCGCGCTACAATCCCGCCTTCGTCTCGGATGCCATGAAATCCACCACCGCCCGCAGACTTCCGGTGTCGCGAAACACCTTCAGTTGTCTATCCGCGCCCGAGCCCTGCTCGAGGATTGTCTTCACGTAGCCAAGTTCCGCCCGGCTGCCCAGTTCATCGAGCGTGTCGTCAACAAACGCGAGATACTCTGTGATCAAGTCTCTCGCCGGAACCTCGCACTGCTTCCCGAAATCGATCATCTTGCCATCCAGTCCATACCGGACTGCCCGAAACTTGTTCTCCATAAGCAGCGCTCGAGAATACTGCCGAAAATCCTGGTTCTGTGAATGCAGATGCCACAGCTTGCAAGCCGTTGCCTGGATCAGGGCCGCAATCGCGATCGTCTCCTGAGCGCGCAGCGGAATATCGCAGATCCGCACCTCGATCGTGTCGAAGAACGGATGCGGCCGCACGTCCCACCAGATCTTCTTCGCGTTGTCGATGCTGTTCGTCTTGATCAGCAGATTCACGTAATTCTCGAACTCTGAGTAGCTTGAGAAACTGTCCGGCAGGTTCGTCCGGGGAAAGTTTTCAAACACCTTGGCCCGATAACTCTTGTACCCGGTCTCCATGCCCAGCCAGAAAGGCGAGTTCGTCGAAAGCGCCAGGATATGCGGCAAAAAGTACCGCAGCGAGTTCATGATCCGGATTGCCGCCTCGCGGTCCTCAATCCCCACATGCACATGCAGTCCAAAGATCAGGTTCGCCCGCGCCACGAGCTGCAAGTCCTCAACCACCTGCGCATACCTCGGGTCGGGATAGATCTCCTGCACCCGCCAGTCCGCAAATGGATGAGTCGCCCCCGCAACCAGCACCAACCCATGCTTCTCTGCCAGCCCGATCATGTTCCGTCGCAGATCAAAGAGGTCCTCCTGCGCCTCCTGGATGTTCTGGCAGACCCGCGTCCCCACCTCGATCACCGACTGGTGCATCTCGGCCTTCACTCGCTCTTCCAGCCGCAGCTTCCCTTCCGACAGCATCTCGGTCGCAATATGCGACCGCAGATCCCGCGTCTCCGGATCAACGGTCTGGTACTCCTCTTCAATCCCTAACGAAAATGATGGCCGCATTGGACTACTTACCTCTCCCTGTCTGTCATTCCCGAAGGGAATCTGCGTTTGCATTTGCTGATGCGAGCAATCAGCAAGAACCACATCAATCCTTCTTCTTGGTCGCTTTCTTTGCAGCGACTTTCTTCGCGGCCTCCTTCGAAGTATCGGTCTTCGGAACCTTCTTCGCGACGGTGGCTCCACTCAAAAACGCCGACCAGTTCATGCCAGTCATCACCTTATCCGCGTCCTTCGCCTTCTTCACCGCAAGCTCCGCCACCGCATTCACAATCCACTCGAAGCTTTCCTTACCCACCGAGTGCAAGTCCGCATCCGGAGCAGGGTTCATGAAGTCGATCGCATACGGCACCCCATCCTCGACCGCGAACTCAACCGTATTAAGGTCATACCCCAGCGCCTTACAAAGCGTAAGAGCGTCCTTCTCCACTCGCTTCAGCAGCTTCTTGTCCGCCGTGTTGGGTCCCAACACATACCGCTCATGGTGCGGCTTGCGCGGATCGTAAGCCATGATCCGCACCTTCTCCTGCCCCACCACGTAGCACCTGAAATATTCCTTGAAGTTCACCGCCGCCTGCAGCGTCATGCAAAGGTCGCGCGTCTGGTGATACGCATTGAAGAAGTCGTGCGGATTACAAACATGGAACACATCGCGCCATCCGCCGCCGTCGTGCGGCTTCAAAAATGCCGGGAACTTCACATAGTCGAAGATTCCATCCCAATCCAGCGGATAGTCTAGGTTCCGCAGCGACTGTGCGTTAATCTCCGGCGGATAATCCTTATGCGGCAGCAGCACCGTCCGAGGAACTGCAACTCCCAGCTTCTCAGCCAGTGCGTAGTTGAAGAATTTGTCATCCGCCGACCACCAGAACGGGTTGTTGATCACCTGTGTCCCGTTCAAGATCGCATTCTTCAGATACGACCGGTAGAACGGCAGGTCATGCGAGATCCGGTCCACGATCACCGCATATCCCGAGGGCTCCCCCATGTGCACTCCGCCGAGATGCACAAACTCCGCCTCGATCCCATCCAGACCCATCGAGTTGATCTTCTCGACCAACGCCCCTGGAAACGTGTTCTCCACTCCGAACAGCACACCAATTTTCTTCAATGCCATCTCCTTTTCGCTCACCGGTTTGGCTCGTTATCCTGCGCAAAGCGGAGGACCTGCTTTGTCTTTGTCCGCTCACTCGCCAGTCCGCTTTCACAAGTAAGTCTGCATCATCCTCTGCCACCACGGCCAGTCGTGCCGGGCGTTGTCGCCCCAAACATCCAGCTTCACCGGGATTCCCTTCGCCCGCATGATCCCCGCCATCCGCTCGTTCTGGTCCCAGCACTGGTCATGAACACCCGTGGCAAGCACATAAGTATTCTGCCGGTATCGATCTAGGAACCACGAATCCGTCATGCCTGGAATGAAGTGCGTCGGCTGGTTGAAATACACATCCTGGTCGTAGTACCCGCCAAGAAAACTACCCATGTCGAACGCCCCGCTCATCGACAAAAACGCCGTAAATACATCCGGATGCCGCAACGCCATCGTCACCGCGTGGTACCCGCCAAAGCTGCATCCTATCGCCGCCATCTTTGGCGACCAGTTCAGCTTCTTCATCAGCGGCACAACCTCGTGAATGACGTATTCGTCGTACTGCACTTGCCGGGCAATCCGCCATCGTGGTCCGACGTTCCGGTTGTACCAGCTCTCCGCATCCACCGAGTCGACACAGAACAACTGCACCTCGCCGTTATCGATCTTCCACCGGATCGCATCCACCATCCCGCGATCCTCAAACTCGTAATATCGCCCCTGGGAAGTCGGGAAGACCACCGCCGGCAGGCCTGCATGGCCATACACCAGCATCTCCATATCCCTTCCCAAACGCGGTGAAAACCACTTGTGGTATTCGCGTCTCATCGCGTCCTTTCTGCTACCCTAACGCAATCCTAACGTAAATGAGAGCGTCACCAGGCATTGCTATATCCCTCAAAATTCGCAGCATCCGAGCGCCCGTCGAGCGCATTGAGTTCGTCGGCAACCGTCAAAATCGTACCCGTCCCCAGCTTTCTTATCCCTGAAGACGTCCCTGCCGAAGAGCCCTTAGACGCAGAATTATCCTCCGATACCACCCCACGCATCTCCGACATCCCTCGCCTCGAGCGCCATCGCTTCCACTCCGCCATCCTCCCCGACCCTCACGAGCGCTGCGTCTCCGTCTATCTCCCCGAAGCCTATCTCTCCGACCCCACCCGTCGCTTCCCCGTCTTCTATCTCCACGACGGCCAGAACCTCTTCGACGACATCACCGCCTACGTTCCTGGCCACTCCTGGAAAGCCCACCTCACCGCCGACCGGCTCATCGAATCAGGCGAAATTGAGCCCGTCATCCTCGTCGGCATCGCGAACACCGGCCTTCGCCGCATGGCCGAGTACACCCCCACCCGCGACGCTAAACTCGGCGGCGGCGAAGCCCGCAGCTACGCCCGCCTTCTTATTGAGGAGCTCAAGCCCCAAATCGATGTCGCCTACCGCACTGAACCCGGCCCTGCCACCACAGCAGTTGGAGGCTCCTCTCTCGGCGGTCTCGTCTCACTCTTTCTCGGCTTCGAATACCCCAAGGTCTTCGGCAGCATCGCCGTCCTCTCTCCATCAATCTGGTGGAATAACCGCAGTATCCTTACCTTTATCGAGCTCTCGGAGCGCCGGCCCAATCTGCGCATCTGGCTCGACATGGGCATGGCCGAGGGCTCCCGTCACCTCCGTGACACCGACCACCTCTTCCGCGTTCTGAAACGCAAAGGCTGGCGGGAACACATCGACCTCGCCTACCAGCGCGTCCCCGGTGGAGTCCATAGCGAAGACGCCTGGGCCAACCGCTTCGACGACGTTCTCCGCTTCCTCTTTCCCGTCCAGTAAGCAGGGGCCAAGTCGCCACCTCTCGAGGTCGGACTGAGCCCTCCCGGGCCACGCCTCGCCGCCACACGGGCCCAGATCCAGTCGTCCTTCTGAGCGAAGCGACAAACTCCCGAGTTCGTCTTGAAATAGCCACCTCTCCGCCGTCGCCTCTCTGCCAGTTTCTGAATCACCCGCTTACGAGCTCCCTCCTCCCTTTTCACTCACTTCCATCTCTCCGCATTGCGGAAATCCTGAAACTCCGCCATACTTAGTTGTTAGGTTCAGCGGCTCATAGCGTGCGGCCTGGCATATCTCGGCGGCCTCGCTCGCTAAATCTTCAGTTTTCGAAAGGTATTCTCCTGTGTTGATGATCCGTCTAGCGCGTGTTGGAGCGCGTAAGCAGCCCCACTACCGCATCGTTGTTATTGAAAAGGACCGCGCCCGCAATGGCCGCTCTGTCGAAGTTGTAGGCACCTACAATCCCCGCACCACCCCGGCCAGCGTGAACCTCAAGCATGACCGCATCGCCTATTGGACCGGCAACGGAGCCCAGCTCTCAGAGACTGTCGGTAAGCTTCTTACCAAAAATCCCGCCACTCCTGAGCACGCGCCGGCGGTCTAGTAATCAAGACCGTAATCTTTGGGTATTCAAGCGTATACCTAATGATTACGGTCCGGGCCCGTTTTCCCTTTCCTCTTGGCCTCGTTACATCCATCCTGAACATGTGAGCGTCTCACTAAGAAGACGTCACTTTGTATTACAAACGAACAAATGAGTGAGTTCTCCACTCTTCCAGATTGTCGGTCACAGACCTTGCATTCAGATGAGGCGCGACTTCAAGACCCACAACGTGGCATCTCTCTCCCATCAGGTGCCTACATGTCGCAACAAGATAGTCTCGCCGGATTAGATCAAACTCTCCGGATGCGAGACCTCATTGCTGGATTGGCGAAAGCTTTAGTCGACAGTCCTGAAACCGTCAGTGTCGAGGTAATTCCAGAGGCGACCTCCACTGTCTTGCGTCTTCGCGTAGCGGCAAACGATATCGGGAAGGTAATTGGCAAGCAGGGACGAACTGCTCGCTCGATCCGGACCATCCTCAGCGCAGCCAGTATGAAGTTGCAGCATCGCTTTTCACTGGACATCGTTGAAGAAGGTGTTCCGAACTCCGCCGGAACGATCAAGGATTCGACGCAGGAGTGACTTGCCTCCATCGAAACTTCGAGCTGTCGTCGTGAAGACTCCATCACCCAACCCTACGCAGGACCCCATCGCGAATCGCGATTCTCCAGCACCGGATCAGGTGCCGCAGTGGGTAGTCCTTGCTCAGCTTCTCCGCCCCCAGGGCCGCAAAGGCGAGATCCTCGCCGAACTCCTTACTGACTTCCCCGAACGTTTTGATTCCCAAAAGCGTGTCTTCCTCGCACCAGCCGAGTTCACAGGCCCTGAGAGCGCAGCACGCATCGCAGAAGTCTTCGCCTATTGGCTTCCACTTGGCAAGAACCAGGGCCGCATCGTCCTCCAATTTACAGGTATCGAATCCATCAACGCCGCCGAGTCACTCTCCGGACTCGAAGTAATCGTTCCCGTGACCGAGCGCGTGGAACTCGAGGACGAAGACGCCAACTACATCAGCGACCTCATCGGCTGTGCCGTCTTCGATCTCGTGGACCCCGGCCACCCCATTTCCGTCGGCACCGTCACCGACGTCCAGTTTGCCACCACCCCGGACGGCAACCGTCGCCTCGAAGACGCCGCTCCCCTGCTTGTAATGGAAACCGCTGAGGGCGATGAAGTCCTCGTACCCTTCGCGAAAGCCTTCCTTGTCTCTCTCCACCCCGAGCGCAAGCGCATCGACATGTCGCTTCCGCCCGGCCTGCTCGACGTCAATCGTCCCTAGATTATCGACGGCTTGGCTGCTTGTACCGTCGAAGATCGCAACCTGCCCGCGACCGGCACAAGAATCTCCGGTCCTTCTTCTCGTGTGACAGGGCATCATCGCAAAATCCGGACCATCTCCATTCATTCATGTCTTTATTGGGTAGAATCCTCTCAGAGGTGACTCGAGCACCCATCATAGTTACCTAAGGGCCCTGTATTGAACCCTCCCCGTTGTAAGAAGTGTGGATCCGAGCGAACCACCAGGACCGAACGCAAAGGCTTCTTTCAGGAAGTCATCATGACGAAGCTCGGACGCTTCCCCTGGGAGTGCAGGTCCTGCTGGAGGATCTTCTACTCCACCGACCGCGGCAAACGCACCCGAAAGCGTAATGTTCCCGCCGAAAGCGCCGCACCTCTCAACCCCCACACCTCAACCTAGGAGCGAGCCTGGGTGGCAGTCCCTTATTCGCCATTCCCGTAGAAGCCTGCTCTTCGCGCGGAGCAACGTCACCGCAATGAGCAGCGAGTCTGTCCCCTACTTCGCCGGCTCTTCCATCTTCAACACCTGGTCCGCCTTGACCGCCTCCAGCTTCTGCACGATCCCGCTCGGCCAGTGAACCTCCACCGCCTTCGCTACTGCATCCGCCCCTAGCCCGAAGTGCGCCCGCTTGTCGCTCGAAGAAAGATACCCACCCGCCGTCGACACCGTCACGACCTGCTCCCCCTGTGAGTCGGTCACTCTTACCTCTGCGCCAATCCCATCCCTGTTGCTTTTATGCCCCACCAACTCCACCGTGAGCCAATGATTCTTCGCATTCGTCTTGGCGTCTATACCCACTGTCTCATTGTGCAGAATATGTGCCGCCCCGCCATTTGTCGTCACCACCGCATCGATCCGTCCATCGTTATCCAGATCCCCAACCGCCATCCCCCGCCCCACCCAAGCCTGCTTGAAGACCTCTCCCGACTCCGCACTCACATCGACATATCCCTTGCCCGTATTCCTGGCCAGCAACATCGGCTCCTTATACCGAATCTGTGGCGAATTCAGTTCCACCGTATCCAAGTCATGCCCCTGCGCCACCAGCAGGTCCTTCAGCCCGTCATTGTCATAGTCAATAAAGTGCAGACTCCACCCTGAATGCAGCAGCGACATCCTCGCCATCCCCGACATATACGTGTCGTACGTAAAACTCCCATCGCCATTGTTCTTGTAGAGAGCATATTTCTGGTTCGCCAGGTTCGTAATCACCAGGTCCGGCAGACCATCGTTGTTGTAGTCCTCGAAGTCGATTCCCATCCCGGCATACGTCCTTCCGTCGCCATCCACCGCAATCTCCGATGTCATCCCTGTCTCTTCAAAGGTTCCATCGCCCTTGTTCCGATACAGGAACTCCAGCATGGAGTCATTCGCCACCGCAATATCCACCCTGCCATCGCGGTCGAAGTCCGCAATCGCAATCCCCAACCCCTTCCCCGGCACCGAAATCCCCGTCTTTGCCCCAACCTCGGTAAACTTCCCCTTGCCGTCGTTGTGATACACCAGCGGCACAACCGCCGGAAAGATATCCGGGTGGCAATAAGCCCTGTACCCCTCGCGATGCTCTCCGCAGTACACATCGTCGAAGTCCCACTTCACATACCGCAGCACCACCAGGTCGAGCAGCCCATCGTTATCGAGATCCACCCAGGCCGCACTCGTCGACCACCCGCTCCCGCCCGTCCCTGACTCCGCCGTCACATCCGTAAAGGTCCCATTCCCATTGTTCCTGTAGAGCTTGTTCCCCCCATAAGCCGTCACATAAAGGTCATCGAAACCGTCGTTGTCGAAGTCACCCACGGCAACGCCCATCCCATATCCAACCCCCTGCAGCCCCGCCTTCTCCGTCACATCCTCGAACGTCCCATCCTTCTTCTGATGAAACAGCCGGTTCCAGTCCTTCGGCCCGCTCTTCTGCGGAATGGTCCCCTTCGCCGTAGGATCGGCAATCTGCGCCCCATTCACAAAGAAGAGATCCTCCAATCCATCGTTATCGAAATCGAACATCGCCACGCCCGACCCCATCGTCTCCATCAGATATTTCTTCGAAGTATGCGAAGCGACCCCGGTGAAAGTCACACCACTCGCCGCCGTCGTCTCGACAAACCTCCCCGGCACAATCGCCCCAGTCACCGCCAATATCGGAGCCTTGACCACAGCCGCAGTTGTCTTAGCCGCTCCACCCGCCGCCTGCCCAAACGCGGCGGGACAAATCAAAATCCCCGTAACGAACCCCACCATGGCCCGCTCACTCAGAAGAGCCGTCAGCCTGAGCGAGCAACGCGAGTCGAAGGACCCCCGCATTTGTCCCACCACCGCCATTCCAAGTCTCCTAGAAAGTGTCATCAGCCTCCCAAAAAGTGTCATCCTGAGCGCAGAAAGTTTCATCCCTAGCCTGGAAAGTGTCATCCTGAGCGCAGCATCTCGCGGCTCTATGCGAGATGCGGAGTCGAAGGACCTGCGGTTGCCTTTCAATGTTGCCACCCTCAGCGCCCAAGGACAAGGAGCCGTCATTCTGAGCGCAGCGAAGAATCCCGCCGCTGCCCACATCCGCACGACCATTCGAACCTTTCTCCCACGAATCCACACACTCATAACCACCATCATCCAATCAATCTCCAACCACAATGTCTCAAACCTTTGACGCACATCAGTGTACCCATCCCGAGGGGATCGATATCAGCCGAAAAGTTGGACGGGCAAGACTGAGGACATCGAGAACAGACAATACGGAGCGTGTTTCATCACGTCGGTCGCCGGCGCCCTTACCTGCAGCCCGCCCGAAAGCAGTCTAGTAGGATCAGCATCACCCGGCTCCGGCAACCCGCCCAAGGAGACGTAATCTGAGCGCAGCGAAGAATCCCGAAGCATTCCTCATCCCCACATCCGCCCGAACCTTTCTCCCACGACACTTGCCAGCCGTCATCCGCCAAATCTCTCCCACCGCATTCCTAACACTTTCGACGCACACCAGTGTACCCACAGCGAACGAATCAAGCTCAATCCAAAGATTGACTCAGCACAACATATGAACCTACATATCCAAGCTCCGAAGCAAGACTGCGGCCGGTGACCTCTTAATCTCCTTGTCCTTCGTTTGAAGGTTTTTCCAAGACTCCTTCAATACCAAGACGGACTTGCTTCCCAGCATGGCATATAAGAAAGCACCCGCTGTGGTCAGGGGTATGTTCCCAGTTGCAGCACCCGCGATAGTAAGTATCCCGCCCGCAACCGACGAAGCGACGTCAACCCCATAGAAGCGCTTCTTCCCGTTACGCAGATCTTGCAATTCCCGTTCATGCCGACTAAATGCCTCACCCATCTCACGGCTCACCTCCTCGAATACCTGTCTTATTTCTTGTGGCGAGGCCAAATCAATCCGATTAAGGGCGTTACGTAGAAGCTCGCGGATAGACCCTATCGCCCCTTCTCGGCGCAACCTAACGATGCTTTTGACTGAGAGACCCGAGAGTAGCGGTATTTCCTCCCTGTCGCCGCGACTAAGAATCGCATTGGTAATGAGCAAGTCTCTGATGTCCGACTCTGGATGTGTAATTTTGGCGTCATATTCATATCGCCACAGTAAGTATTGCCAGGATGTTGGCGCAGAAATTAGAGGTGACGCCCCGATAGAAGAGCTTAATAACACCGTCTCGTTTGCTTGAATCATTCGACCGCTGATCAAATTATGTAATGTAAATCCCGGATCGAGAGCAGATTCTGGAAAACCGATCCTGACCTTCAAATCCTCAGCATTTCTGCGAACTTGTTCCTCAAGTGTTCCTCCCCACTCCGTGTCAAATAATGCTCGCTCAGAGTCAGCAATGGCATTAGTGACCTCTGAGGTACTTCTTAGCGTCGCCAGATACTGGTTCAGTGCTCCAGAGTCGGCAAAGTCACGACCTAGGAGCGCCTTGGCATGCGCAAGTACATATGGTTGGGAAGCTTTGATTAAGTCGGTGCTGTAATCTTCGTCTACGGCAAATGCTGCCCCAGTCATCAGTAGGATCGGTGGCTCAACCTCTGCCAAAGCCAATTCACGGAATCGCATAACGTTCAGCGAATGTTTTACCAAAAGCCTTAAGGATTGCTTGGGATCGCTGATTGACACCAGGGGCAATAGTCGCAGCACGGGGCATTGCAGAACCACAGTATCGGTATAAAGAAGTGTGCACGAGAAGTGTTTGATATCTATGATTGGTGAGATATCGCCGCCGAAGAATGACTTCATCGTCTCAACCCGTCGAAGATAGTTATTCACTGTCGATCGGTTTTCTTGCCAAAAGTCGATGAAAACTCGCATCAGTTCGACGCGCTCGCTATCAAACGCCTCAACGAGGGAATCCTTTGTAGACATACCTGATGCAATCTGCTCTGGCAACAGATTGTGTTTAATCATCTCCTCGAACGGATGGCCGAAGAACCTATGGAGCAAATCAAAGTAAGCTTGTTGTATCTCGCGGACAGGTCGGATATCAAGGAGAGGATGCATGTCGGCATTCTACCTTCGAGCTGAGCGGCGAACTTTCCGAAACAGATAATTGCGTTAGCGAAACCATACAGAAGCTACTGCGAGACCCGACCGCCCCTGACATCCACGATCCCGCCGGTGTATACCTTCCTAACTTGCTAGAATCCCCGCTTGGTCCACTCTACTCACCCACGTCTGCACCAGGAAAGCCCACACCATGCCCAACCACCTGCCCCTCGCCGCCGCGATCACCGTCGCCCTCATGTTTCCCGCCGCACACGCCCGCGCCCAAAGCGACCACATCCACTACTCCCCCACCACCCACGTCTTCCGCATCGACACACCTGCCGTCACCTACGCCCTCGGCGTCAATCCCAAGGGCGAGCTCCAGGCCATCTACTGGGGAGCACCCCTCGCTGCCGCCGATCCGCTCCCGCAACCCGTCGAGTCCCGCGAGCTCTCCGGCATGGAGACCCCCACCACCATCACTCCCTACGAGTACCGCGCCTGGGGTGGCCTCAACTTCACCGAGCCCGACCTCAAGATCACCTTCCCCGACGGCAACCGCGACCTCGTCCTCCACTACGTCTCGCACAAGATAGAACCCACCAAGCTCACCATCACCACCAAAGACATCTCCCGCGACGTCTTAGTCGACCTCATCTACACCGTCGACCCCGCCACCGGCGTCATCGGCCGCAGCTCCGTCATCACCAACCGCACCAAATCCCCGCTCACGATCGAGCAAGCCGCCTCCGCCACCTGGAACCTCCCCCACGGAACGGATTACACGCTCAGCTACCTCAGTGGCCGCTGGGCCGCCGAGTTCCAGCTCACCCAGCAGAAGATCGCCGACGGCACCACCGTCCTCGAATCCCGCCGCGGCAGCACCGGCCAGCAAAATAATCCGTGGTTCGCGATACAGCGCGCCATCTCCGGCTCCGCCCCCGGCAGCTCCGCCCCCAATCCCGACGGAGAGTCCGGCGAAGTCTGGTTCGGAGCTCTCGCCTGGTCCGGCTCCTGGCGCATCGACATCGAGCGCAACCAGGTCCACGACATCCGCGTCACCGGCGGCTACAACCCCTTCGACTTCGCCTACCCGCTCGCCCCCGGTGCCAGCCTCTCAACACCCGTATTTTATGCGGGCTATTCAAACCACGGCCTCGGCGAAGCCTCCCGCATCTTCCACCGCTTCCAGATCGCCAACATCCTCCCGCAGCGCCCCACGCCCAAGCTCCGCCCCGTCATCTACAACTCCTGGGAAGCCACCGAAATGAACGTCGACTATCCCGGCCAGGCCGCCCTCGCCGAAAAAGCCGCCAGCATCGGAGTCGAACGCTTCATCATGGATGACGGCTGGTTCGGCCAGCGCAAAGACGACCACGCCGGACTCGGCGACTGGTACGTCAACAAGCAGAAGTTCCCCGACGGCCTCAAGCCGCTCATCGACAAGGTCCACGCCCTCAATATGGACTTCGGCCTCTGGGTCGAGCCCGAGATGGTCAACCCCAACAGCGACCTCTACCGCGCCCACCCCGACTGGGTCCTCAACATGACCGGCCGCCCCCGCTCCGAAGGCCGCAACCAGCTCATGCTCAACCTCGCCCGCCACGACGTCCGCGCCTACGTCTTCAGCTTCCTCGACAAGCTCCTCACCGACAACGACATCGCCTTCCTCAAGTGGGACTACAACCGCCAATGGTCCGAACCCGGATGGCCCGAACTCGGCCCCGACTCCAACCTCCAGAAGACCGTCTACGTCGAATACATCCGCAACCTCTACAGCATCCTCGCCGAGCTCCGCGCCAAACACCCCAAGGTCGAAATCCAGTCCTGCTCCTCCGGCGGCGGCCGCGTCGACCTTGGCATACTCGCCTACACCGACGAGGTCTGGCCCTCCGACAACACCGACCCCTTCGACCGCCTCAGCATCCAGGACGGCTTCACCTACGCCTACACCCCGCAGGTCATGACCGCCTGGGTCACCGATTCCCCCAACTGGGCCAACGACCGCACCACGTCCCTCGCCTACCGCTTCCTCTCCTCGATGCAGGGCGGCCTCGGCGTCGGAGCCAACCTCAACAAGTGGACCGACACCGACTTCGCCACCGCCAAAGACCTCATCGCCGCCTACAAAACCATCCGCCAAACCGTCCAGCAGGGCAGCCTCTACCGCCTCATCAGCCCACAGCGCAACGCCAGGCAGGATGGCGAACCCGCCGGCACCGAGCACTCCGCCACCGAGTCCGTCTCGCCCGACAAAAGGCAAGCCGTCCTTTTCACCTTCCTGCACTCGAGCACCCTCCGCTACCCCTACCCTCGCGTCTACCTCAAGGGCCTCGACCCCGCAAAGCAATACCGCATCACCCCCATCTACGGCACCCTCAAAAAAGACACCCCCGAAACCGCCTCCGGAGCCTACTGGATGAACCACGGCCTAGACCCCGACCTAACCGGCGACTTCAAAGCCGCCGCCTTCAAATTCGAGGTGCAGTGATCGTACAAAATCTGGGTGCCCCATATCTGGCAGCTTCACCGCCAGATGTGGGGTTCTCCCATAAAGTAGAATCCCCACCATGCCAAGCCGCCTCAAACGTTATCACCACGAAGGCGAAAACCATTTCGTCACCGTTAGCTGCTACCACCGGCAACCTTACTTGAACACTCCGCAATCCAGAGAAGTAGCCCTAAAATCTCTCGAAGCCACACCCCAGCGCTATGAGTTCGAAGTCCTCGGCTACGTCGTAATGCCGGAGCATGTCCACCTGCTCATCTCTGAACGACCCAATCACGAGAACCACTCTCTAGCAATGGCCCTGCAAGCCTGGAAAATATCAGTCGCACGCCGCATGCCCCAAAAACCATTCTGGCAACGCCGTTACTATGATTTCAACGTCTTCTCGCATAACAAGCGAGTAGAAAAGCTACGCTACATGCATCGCAACCCCGTAGCACGTGGCTTGGTTGAAAAACCAGAAGAGTGGTCGCACTGATCATTTCGTTCCTATCTCCTGGGAGAAGACAGCACGGTCACGATCACCGAACTCTGATGTCCGACCAGCTACAAACCCCACATCTGGCGATGAAGCTGCCAGATATGGGGCACCCGGCCTCGACCCCGCAAAGCAAGACCACGTCACCGCCATCTACGGCACCCTCAGAAATGACACCGCCGAAACCGCCTCCGGCGCCTACTGCATGCACCACCGCCTCGACCCCGACCTAACCGGCGACTTCAAAGCCGCCGCGTTTAAGTTTGAGGTTCTATGAGAGTGACTTATATCGCACTGCTGTCAGAAGCCGTGTTTTCGCCGAGCAAGAGGTCTCGGGAAGAACAAATGCTCCAGAATGCAGAAGGCGATCTCTGTTGGTTAATTCGTGATCATTTCGACTTGGAGAGCCACTGTCACATCGCCTAGCTTTACGGAATGTTGGCCACCCCAGAGAGTCCAAAGAAATAACTGAACCTGAAGGCCATCTGACGGTGCCGTAATAATTTGATCATGAACCGAAAAGACCTCGCCATTGTTTGAGATGTTCGAGGATCGTAGGCCTACTGATGCAGTCAGGGGCTCTACAGAGCCCAGCGCTCGACCCGCATCGGTAGGGACCGAGAAATGGACGATATCACGGCTGCTTGTGTAGAGCGAACGAAGGCCAGCCAATTTAATGTAGTCGGTCGAGTCTTTGGCCGTCTGAATATCATCGACAGGAGGCACCAAAAGCTCGACGTCAAATTTGAAGCCCTCGTTGCTCTCGCTTAGAACGGGGGAGGTCATTGTGACATTACGAATGATAAATTTCTTTCCTGCTAAATCGCTCCCAGCTTGCGGTTCAGTTAGATCAAACATGACTGAATTATCAACTCTAGAGACATTAAATGGGCCTCTAAAAATAAAAGCAACGGTCACAAGTGGCTTAGGAAGAATGGGAAGAGACGACAAATATTTCATGAGTAGAGCGTGTTGATCGCTATGCTCACAAGCAGGTTTTGCGATACTACCGTGACTGGCATCTAGGGGGATTGCTGGATCGGTACAGAGGGCATTGGCGCTTTCTGAGTCAACTACTTCGAAAAACCACGTCTTCCGTGTTTCGTAAGCGCAATCAGTGCGAAAGCGAAATGCGAGCTTTTGCCAAGTCTCGATCTGATGTGTGAGAAAAGGGTTTATTTCGATCTGTTCCAGATTTTGAGACTGTTGGTTGCCTAAGCCTAGCCGCGATATCAGATTAGCAATCCCTGATCCCAGCGATGGTGTCGCAAGCAGGAACATGCCTGCCACCTTTGCAGCAGCTTTTGGATTTTGAATGAGGAAGTCTCTCATTACTAAGCCACCCATGCTGTGTGCGACTACAAAGACGCGCTCATGACTATTAAATACTTCGTCGAGCCCCAGCTTTAGATAATTACTGATTTCGTGGACCGGAACCCGATCTTGGTATTGAACAACGAATACGTCCCATGAGGTAGCTTCACTTGCAACTAGGGATGGCCAATACTGATTGTTCCCGTTAGTCCATGTATTTCGCCCATCATCACGAATGCCATGAATAAAGACGACTACCTGCCTGTTCCTCGGTGGCGCTACATATCCAGGAACTATCATCGCCGCTGGAATGGGATGGATGGTCGGATTCTGGCAGGTGAAAGCGTGAATTTGCGGAAACACAAATTCGTGGTATGCGAAGACGATAACGACAATCGCGGTTATCGTCGCAGCAAGAAGCTTGGCACGTGTGCCCATTGTCCATTTGTCCTTTTGAGATTGCACCATTGTGCTCTTCTTTGTGAGCGAAGGAAACAATAAAATCCATTCGCCGGGGGCCGGGTGCCCCAGCCATGACTCGCTTTTGGTCATGGGTTGGGCACAGCAACAGCACGTTCTTCCCAAACCATCTGGGAAAGATCACGTCACCTCAACCACCAGCTTCACCCCGAGCGCCGCGCAAAACCGGCTCACCGTATCGAACCGCGGAGCGCTCCCCTGCCGCAACGCCTTGTACAGCGCCTCTCGCGTGATCCCCGCCGACTTCGCAATCTCGCTCATCCCCCTCGCCCGCGCAATATCCCCAAGCGCGGAGGCCAGCAAGGCCGCATCGTTCACTTTGAGAATTCCGTCAAGTAGATTTTGCTCGCCCAAGCCCGTCTTGCTTAAGGGCACGGCTTCAGCCGTGCCACCAACTCCGCGCCTGCACTTCGGCTTCAGCCGCTGAGGTACGCTTCTCCAGCCACCACCGTTGAACCTTGGCAAATACCATTGACACACCGCGCGGCGACTCCTAGCCTAGCTCTATGAGCACGCTCCCCAGCCAAATCGCCGATCTATCCGTCACAGAGAAGTACGAACTCCTGGACGCGCTTTGGCAGGATATCGAGTCTCATTCTCCTGCCCTGAGCGATGAGCAGTCAGCGGAACTCGACCGGCGTATCGCAAACTATGAGCAAGACCCCTCGGCCGTCATTCCTTGGGAACAGGTCAGAGCGGATCTCTTCAAGCGGTGATCCGACCGGTCGTTTGGCTGCCCGAGGCCGTCGCAGAACTGGAGAAAGCCAAGCTGTGGTACGCCGATATTCGCCCGGAGTTGGCGACTCGCTTCGCCCGTGCGGTCGATGAAACAGTCGCAAAGCTAGCCAGAGATTCCTTGCACTTCGCCGTGGTCAAGACGGATCGCAGGCGTGCCGGAGTTCCCCGATTTCCATACGGCTTGTTTTTCATCATCGAACAAGACCGGATCGTCGTCCTTGCCTGCTTCCATGGAAAACGAGACCCTCGCCGCTGGCTGACGCGCCCCATAATCTCACCTGAATAGACCCGTTTCCCGACCCCGTCCCATGATGACACTATCCCCTTTATTTTGAATACTTTGCACATCATCGACCCAGTAGAATCAGGACTTTAGCCACTTTTCGACACCGAAGTCCTGACCTAACTCCAATGTTTCGAAGACCTTGCGCAAAAACAAGGGGGAGGGGGGTGCCCCGCCACAAGTCACCAATCCGATTTGGCGGTATCATTTCCCGGCCACATCGGAGGCCACACAATGCGCATTGGAATGTTGACCGGCGGCGGAGATTGTCCCGGCCTGAACGCCGTCATTCGGGCAGTCGTCCGCAAGGGAATCCTGCACTATAACGACGAGTTCGTCGGCTTCCTCGAAGGCTGGCGCGGCGTCCTCGACGACCGCACCATGCCCCTTGACCTCCAGACCACCAGCGGCATCCTCCATCGCGGCGGCACCATCCTCCGCTCCTCCCGCACGAACGTGAAGAAGATCGAAGGCGGCTTCGAGACCTGCCTCAAGGTCATTCAGAGCCACAAGCTCGACGCCCTCATCGCCCTCGGAGGCGACGACACCCAATCCATCTCCGTCGAACTCTCCAAACGCGGCGTCAACTGCGTCGGCGTCCCCAAGACCATTGACAACGACCTCTCGGGCACCGACGCCTGCTTCGGCTTCGACACCGCCGTCACTATCGCCACCGAAGCGGTCGACCGTCTCCACTCGACCACCGAAGCGCACTCCCGCGTGCAGGTCGTCGAAGTCATGGGCCGGGACGCCGGTTGGATCGCCGTCACCGTCGGCATCGCCGGTGGAGCGGACGTGACCCTCGTCCCCGAGCTCCCCATCGACATTGACGATGTCGTCCGCCTGCTCCGCGCCCGCTGGGAGAGTGGCAAACGCTTCGCCCTCGTCGTCGTCGCCGAAGGTGCCAAGCTGCCCGAACACACGAGTCAGACCTCCGTCGGCACCAAGCTCGACTCCTTCGGCCACGTCCGACTCTCCGGCATCGGCCAGGTGCTCGCCGAGGAGATCGAGAAGCGCACCGGATACGAGACCCGCAGCGTCGTCCTCGGCCACACCCAGCGCGGCGGCACTCCCACCGCCTACGACCGCATGCTCGCCACCCGCTACGGTATCGCGGCCATCGACCTCGTCCATACCGGCAAGTTCGGCCGCCTCGTCGTGCTCAAGGGCACCACCATCTCCGACATCCCGCTCGAAGACGCCATCGCCAAAACCCGTACCGTAGGCGAAGACCTCCTCGCCGTCGTCCGCTCTCTGCAGCCGGCCCCCACTCGGTGATCAGCCACTTGAGTCCGCAACATGACGCAGGTAAGTGGTCAACTCGTGGGATAGCAATCCCTCTACCGCCGAACTAGGCTCACTCCTGTGGAGCTCTCCCCTCGGCTCCCCAGGAGGACCATCATCGACGCTCGTATGCGCCTCGGCGACCTGTTGGTCCGTGCCCGCCTCGTCACCGCCGAGCAGGTATCGGCAGCCATGGCCCTCCAGGGCGAAAAAGGGGGGCGCCTCGGTGACCACCTCGTCGCTCTCAACGCCATTACTCAATCAGACCTGGACGCATTCCTGCACCGGATGCCCACGGAACCTCGCAATGTCGCAGCCACCAACCTCGACATAAACGAGATCCTCACGCTGATGATGAAGGTGATCGAGAAGGGCCGCCTTGAATCCGTCCGCCAGTTTGCCGACGCCATCAAGCTCCCTACAGGAATCGTAATTGAGGTGGTCCGCCTCGCAGTAGACCGCAAACTCCTCTTCAGCCTTGGCCGTCGCGCGACCGATGCCGCCCTGGAGATGAACTATGGCATCACCGAAGAGGGCAAACGCTTCGCTCTCGACGCGATGAACCAGTCGCGCTACGCAGGCCCCGCACCGGTCACCCTGCAGGAGTTTACCGACCAGATTAATCATCAGAAGATCACCAACGAACTCGTCACCTACGAGCGCATTCGCGCCGTCATGTCTGACCTCACCATCAGCGATACCCGTGTCGAACAGATGGGCCCCGCCCTCAACTCCGGTCGTGCCATCCTCTTCTACGGGCCTCCCGGTAACGGCAAAACATCGCTTGCCGTCCGCCTTGCCAGCGTATTCAACGATGTCATCTATATTCCCTACTCGATCATCGTGGATGGCCAGATCATCAACCTCTTCGACCCCAGCATTCACTCGCCCGTGCCCGCTCCTGAGCGTCAAGAACCCACATCTTCCCTGCTCCGCAGCGAAGAGTGCGATGCCCGGTGGGTGCCCTGTCGCCGCCCATTTGTCATCGCCGGTGGCGAACTCAATCTTGAGATGCTCGACCTCCGCTATGACGAGACCGCCAGGTTCTATGAGGCGCCCTTGCACATGAAGGCGCTCGGCGGCTGCTTCATCATCGACGACTTCGGCCGCCAGCTCGTCAGCCCCACCGAACTCCTCAACCGCTGGATCGTCCCGCTAGAAAGCCGCGTCGATTACATGAAGCTTCACACCGGCAAGAGCTTCAGCATTCCCTTCGACGAGATCGTCATCTTCTCCACCAACCTCGAACCCGAAGACCTGATGGACCCCGCTTTTCTCCGCCGCCTGCCATACAAAATCGAGGTTGGCGCTCCTGCGCTCGACCTCTTCAAGCGCATCTTCGAGATCGAGTGCAAGCCGTACGACCTGACCCTCACCGACGAGATCTTCGACTTCGTTGTCCATAAGATCATGTATGAAAAAGAATTGGAGTTAGCCGCCTACCATCCGCGATTCATTCTCGACCAGGTTGCGGCAACCTGCCGCTTCGTCGGCCGCGAACCTGCCCTTGAGCGCCGCTTCCTCGAATATGCGATCGACAATCTCCGTGTCAAACGCCACGTGGTTCCGGCTTCTACGGCGCAGTCTTCCGTCCAAAGCGGTAAGTGAGATTAACGCTGGCATACGAAGGGATTCGCACTCCCACCACCTCAGCAATGTCGGAGCTCTCAAACGTCTCCAGAGTCTGTCCTGTATGCCCGGTTGCGGTAAGGAAATTCACACCCAGGTTCAATCTCTCGTCAAAGAACGGCCTTACGACGGCCCCGCGAAACTCCTTGACTTGCGTCCCAAGGCACTGAGCATTCGCATCCGGCAAACACCCCGTCCCCAGCGTCTTCCTTCCCGCAAATTCGAACTCTGCTCGAGCCTGCAGCTTGAAGGGCAGCTTCTGGACGCTGCCAAGCACATCGAAGATCGTCCTCGGAGCCTCCGGAGTGGGCTGGCCTGAATCGACATCTCTCGCGTCCGCCTTCGAGTAAGTCACCAGCAGCGATCCCCCCGAAAACGTCTTCCGGACAGCCGCCGTTAGAAACTCGAGCCGCCCTGGTCCCTGGTCTTCCTGCAAACCCGTATCCGGATCGATCTTTGCCAGCTCTGAACTTGTCGTCACATGTCCAAGCGTTAACTTCATGTCCGTCGACGAAACCGTTTTACTCATTACGAGCTGGTAGTTGTGCGATCTCGCTACCGAACTACCTGACCCACTCCCCAATGCAATGCGTGGATCCTCTGTAAAGAACGCCTCCCCGAAGCTCGCCGAGACCAGTGGCAGCAGCTTCAACGCGCCCGGCACAAACGACAGGGTGGCCTTGGGCGAGTTCACCCCAACCCACTTCTGAAATGAATTCTCAGCATAGATCCGATCACTATTCGTGATGTCAATCTGATCTCGCCGCCATCCCGCATAGTATCTAAGGTGCGACCCCAGGGCTCCCGCAGCCGCGCCATACGGAGTTAGCGACGTGATCGTCACATCGCTTGAATCAACCCTCGTGAACGGTCCATAGACGAACTTCCCGGTGTATTCGTCATAGTGGTCGAGATTGTCTCTCCGCGGCGCCTCTCGTTCAAGGTCAAATCCAGCCAGCAGCGAGAACGCTTCATTGAACTTATTGAGATAAGTCGTGCTCTGCCCAGCCACCGTGCGGAACTCGCTCTGTCGAATCAATCCTTCGCCAAAGTTGGAAAACAGTGCAAGGTTGTAAGTCCTGAAGAAGCCGGATGTTTGAAGCTGCTGGCGTGCGCTCAATCTCCAGGCATCGTTAGCGGCTATCAGCGCCGTATGCGTCTGGTCCCTCTGACGCGGATCGATCGTGTCACCGTAGTTCACCACGCCGGCGTCGCCCCCATCCGCAGGAAATGAGGGCACGAGGCCCGGAATATAAGATTTTCCGTAGTAGGCGATCCCAAGAATGGTGAGCCGATGTTGCCCCAGATCAAAAATCCGTTGCGAGTTCACTTTGTATTGTTGCCGATGCTCCAGCCTCTTCAGAAAACCATTTCCAAACGAAAGCTCCACCGCCGCGAACGACTTCGCTGTCGGACTCGCTCCCGCCACGAAATCGAAGTCGCGATAATCCCCTGTAAGCGACAGGAAAGGATCAAGTCGCGTTCGCAACCCATACGTCGCCGCGACATTTACTGCATGGTTCCCTTCCCTCACGTTGAAGGCTCCGCCGTCTACCTGCACACTCTCGAGGATGGATGGGATCAACAGATTCGGATCGGCATAGCCATTGCCGTGTGCATTCGCCGAAAGATTGTTCGGCACCAGGTAGGTTCCCACTCCGATGAACTGCGCAATCGGTTCGCCGTGATCTCCCGCCACTCCTGGTGCGAAATACTGCGGAGCCTTGATCCCGCTCGAAGCCGTCTCAATCGGATATCCCGGAACCGAGACCGGAGCACCCGGTCTACCCGGATTCGCATCGATCAAGTCCTGCTTTACGAACACCTTCTCCGCGGGATCGGGCGAAAGCACATCCAGTTCGTTGATGTCCGCCGTCACTATAACGGACTCCTGATGAACAGGGCTGAGTTCAATCTCGAGATTCGTTCCCTCAGCACCTCGTGCAAATCTTTTCGAGATTGGCTGCAGCTTCGGCGCACTGACTGTGAGCGTGTAGCTTCCCAATACCGTTTCCGCAAATTCGAATCGCCCACTCGAATCTGTCTGCGAACTCCGCTTTAGATCATGCTCACGTAAGAGCTCGACTGTCGCTCCCACTATCGGCTTGCCGTGCATATCGACGACTCTGCCCGACACCAAAGGATGACTCTGCGCAAGCATCATCCACGAGCACATCAGATTGAGAACCAGGAACCAACGTGAAAAATAAGAATCTATTGCGAAAGCCTTTCAAGTTACTGACGTATGGACGCACCCAAGCCAACCACGGTTGCAGGCCGACAGGTTGCAGCACCTGCCGCTTCGTCGGCCGCGAGCCCGCCTCGAACCGCGCCCTCCCGAGTACGCGATCGACATCCTCGGTGTGAAGCGACACCCAGCGCCTGGGAACATCCCTTACAAGACAACGGCTGCCCCCGGACGCGTGGCTTCCTGGCTGGCGGATCGACTTTAGCGTGTCTAGCGGATCGGTCTTCCAGAGCGTGTAAGAGGACCCCGAAGCGGCGAGACCACCACGATCCTCATGGGTACAGATGCCGAAGCGAGGCTGTTACTATCGCCCGGGTAGAGAGCGTTCATCATGTGCGGCCCACTCGAAATCTGTGGGACAGTAAACGCTGCATGACCATCGATCAGCGTGGCTTCTCTCCACATGTGTTTGCCTTCCCATAGCTGTACTTTGCCGCTCGATATCACCTGCGAGCCTGTTGTTACGTTGGCGCTGAGCACCAGGGAACTGCGCAGAACCACCGGACTCACCGCAGAGCTCAATGTTGTCCTGGTTGCAGCTTTCGTCGCGACCGCGACTCCGGAGCCCGACAACGAAACCGTCTGTTGGGCGTTCACCGCGTTGTCCAACACCGTCAGGGTAGCCGTGTGAGGCCCGGACGAAACCGGCTTGAAGACAATGCTGACCGTGCAACTCGCTGCAACTGCAAGTGTCGCGCCGCAGGTCGTCGTCTCTGAGTAGGAGCTGACACTTGGGCCCGAGAGCGCAATCGAAGTGATTGTCATGGTGGCCTTGCCCGTGTTCGTCAGTGTCGCCTTCTGCGCTGCGCTGGACGCCGCTACATTCGTATTTGTAAAGGCAATGCTGGCAGGAGTCAGCGTCGCCGTCGTATAGCCCGTGCCGCTAACCTGGATCGTATTCACGCCTGCTATGGTGTCATCTGTCATCGTCAATACCGCAGTCCGGCTACCCGTAGCCGTGGGCTTGAAGATGAACCCGACCTTGCAACTCCGCCCTGAAGCGAGCGGCACCGTGAAGTTGCAGGTTGTAGTGTTCACATCCATCGTGAAGTCCGACGTATTGCCGCTGCTAAGTCCAACATGCAGAAAGTCCAGTTCGGAATTACCCGTATTCGAGACGGTCACCGTCTGCGCCGTAGAAGCAGTGCCCACCGGCAATCCTCCCAGGTACGCCGCCCCTACCGTGCCCACTTTGCGCACCATCTGTCCTGAGGTCGCCGCACTAATGATGTACACCTGCCCCTGCGAGTCCACCGCGACTCCAGTCGGAGCGTTCAGGTGTGCACTTGTGGCTGGCCCTCCATCTCCGGCGCTACCCACAACCCCGTTTCCCGCAATCGTCGTAATAATCCCCGTCAAGCCATCGATCCGCCTCACACGGTTATTGAGCGTGTCACTGAAGTAGAGGTTCCCCGCAATGTCGAAGGTCATCTGCTTAACGCTCTTCCCAATCAATGCACTGCGGGCCTGTCCGCCATCGCCGCTAAAGCCGCAGCCTCGACCACCGGCCACGGTTGTAGTGTGCGAGTAGTTATCGGCCGAAGCGTAATAGCTAGGGGTCGCCGATAGAAAACAGATATTGTTGCTGTTCTCGAAGGCATAGATATTGTCGCTTGCATCCACTGCTAGCGGGCCTGGAGAATTGTAAGAATCGTTGTTGTAGTTAAATCCATCTGCAAGACGAACGTAGTTTTTGCTATAGATAAGTGATGTGTCGATCAGTTCGTAAGCGTCGCTGTAAACCGAAAGGAAAACGTTCCCGGTAGGGTCGATCGCAAGCGCACCGGAATCACTGAGCGGTGCGCCACCGAGAGCGCAGGTGGATCCATAGGAGCAGCTCGTCGATCCGCTGGAGTATTCCGTCGAGACGCCATAGCTCAGGCCAAGCAACAGCGTCGCAGGATTGTTTTGCGAGACGTACACGCTATCGAACGAATCCACTGCAATCCCTTGTGGATCGGTTATGGTGAACCCAAACGTAATGTTCTGTAGCGTGCCGCTTGGATTCAGATACCGTACCAGCTTGTTTCCGGTATCGGCCATATAGAGCGCATCACCGCCATCTACTGCCAGGTTGCTCGCGCCGGAGAGGATCCCGTTAGTCCCGCTCACCGTCTGCGGCACCGTCGTGATGATCGACGGCGTGAAGCTGATCGTCGGTGCGCTGCCATAACCGATGATCCCGATTGCAAGCGGCGTGGCGTCCGCCGTATTCGTCACCGCGATCTTGCCGGTTCGCCGTCCTGCACCCTGAGGCGTAAACCGCACCAGTAAAGTGCAAGTAGAATTCGCCGGGTGAGAGCTTCCCTCGACGCAACTGCCGCCCTGCTCCACCTTGAAGTCCGGTGTGCTTTCGATCCTCGTCAGCTTCGCCGAAGCCGCGAACCGCAGGGTCAGTGTCTTTGTGTCCGCTATTTGTCTTCCCTGTACTGTGCCCATGTCGCGGAAGTCCTCCGGCAGAACCGTGGGTGTCTTCTTGCTCTTCAGCAGGCTTTCTATCCGGCCCTCTTCGGTTGTCAAGGGCTCGAGAGTGAGGACCCTCGCTGCTGGGCCCATGGTTTGCACCTTGCCAGCGACGGAATCGAGTTCCTGCTCCTGGGCATCCAGGTGAGCAAGATTGAATACGGAGAGGGCGATGACCGCCACGCAAAACGGAGTGCAGGACGAAACCTTTAAACGCATGGAATACTCCTCGGAATTATTAGAAAGATAAGCAGAGTGACAGGAGGTGGTGGCGCGGCGTCGAGGTTCGTTTCAAGCCGCGCTGCCTTTGGAAACGCATGAACCGACCAGCGGTGGAGATTCGCTCTCTTGCCTGGTCACTGATCGGGAACGTCCCGAGTATACCGGCGAAGTGATCGCAACCCTGTAGGCTACGGCCGGAATCAGTCCGCAGGCACTTGCCGGGCTGGAGAGGCATGTGTCAGGTCTGCCGCCAATCCGTTACAGTGTATGCAAGCGTTTTCATGCCCGTCTCTTTTTACTAAGGAGCTCAATCCTTGAACCTCTCGCGCCATCTGCTTCCAGCATCCAGCCGCCTGATCGTCCTTCTCTTCGCGACGGCTCCGGCATTCCTGCACGCACAGACTAAGGCCGCCGAAGCTCCGCCACTTGTCCTCGGCACCGCCTGGTATCCCGAGCAATGGCCCGAATCCCGCTGGGACGCCGACCTCGACCTCATGCAGAAGGCCGGAATCCACATGGTCCGCGTCGGCGAGTTCGCCTGGAGCCGCATGGAACCCTCCCAAGGCCACTACGATCTCGACTGGCTCGACCACGCCATCGCAGCTGCGGCGAAACACAACATCGTTACGGTTATCGGAACCCCAAGCGCCGCCCCGCCTGCCTGGCTCACCCAGACCTATCCCGAAACTCTCCGCACCAAAGCCGACGGACGCAAGGATGAGCATGGCAACCGCACCCAGTTCAACTGGGCTGATCCCAAGTACCGCGAACTCGCCCGCGCCATGGCCGAACAGCTCGCCAAACGCTTCGGTCATAATCCGAATGTGATCGGCTGGCAGATCGATAACGAGTACGGCGACAACTCTTACGACGACAACACCAAGGCGCAATTCCAAGCCTGGCTGAAGGCACGCTACGGCACGCTCGACAACCTGAACACCCGCTGGACTACCTCCTACTGGAGCGAGACCTACTCCAACTGGAACCAGATCCCCATCGAGACCGCCTATGGCAATCCAGGCCTGCTTCTTAGCTGGAAGCGCTTCGTCTCCGACACCTGGCGCAGCTATCAGAAGAATCAGCTCGACGTCATTCGCGCGAACTCCGAGCACCAGTTCGTTACCACTAATATGATGGGCCTCTTCGACGGCTACGACCACTACATCGTCTCGCAGGATCTCGACCTCGCCTCCTGGGACGACTACGTTGGCACCGGCCAGCTCGATCCGTACAGGAACGGTATCGCCCACGACCTTACCCGTGGCTTTCTCCACAAGAACTTCTGGGTCATGGAGACCCAACCCGGCTTCGTCAACTGGTCGCCCGACAACAACTCGCTCGACAAAGGCGAAGTCCGCGCCATGGCCTGGCACGATATTGGCCATGGTGCCGACGCCGTCAGCTACTGGCAGTGGCGCAGCGCCCTGAACGGCCAAGAGGAGTACCACGGCACCCTCGTCGGCCCCGATGGAACCCCAGTCCCCCTCTACGAGGAAGTCGCGCAACTTGGCGCCGAGTTCGCTAAGGCCGGGCCAGTCCTTGCCGGCACCTCCGTCAAATCAGACGTCGCCATCCTGCACTCCTACGACAGCCGCTGGGCCATCAACTGGCAGCGCCACAACAAAGCATACGACCCCGTCGATGAGATCTACAGCTACTACAAGCCGCTGCGCGACATCGCCCAATCCATCGACATCGTCAACCCCTCCTCTTCCCTCAGCCAGTACAAACTCGTAGTCGCGCCCGGCCTCAACGTTCTCTCCGAAGCCGAGGGCAAAAACCTCATTGCCTACGTCGAACAAGGCGGCAACCTCGTCCTCGGCCAGCGTTCCGGCATGAAGGACATCGACAACGGCCTGCAAATAGAACGCCAGCCGGGTCCGCTCGTGCCCATGCTCGGCGGCAGGGTCGAACAGTATTACGCCCTCATCGCGCCCGTTCCCGTAACCGGTTCATGGGGCACCGGCACGAGCAAGGAGTGGGCCGAACTCCTCAGCGCCAAAGATCCCGCCACTAAAGTTCTGATGCGCTACGGCAAATCAAACGGCTGGCTCGACGGCCAACCCGCCGCCATTACTCGCAAGGTAGGCAAAGGCAGCATCACTTACATCGGCGCGTGGCTCGACGAACCGACGATGAAGAACGCAGCCAAATGGATGACCGACGCCAGCGGCATCACCGCTAAACTCGGCCCGGTCCCAGCCGGAGTTGATGTGTACCCACGCGAAGGCGAACACGGCAAGGTATACATTTTGGTGAATTTCTCGAGGACTTCGCAAAGCATCTCTCTACCCCAGCCTATGGAGGACGTTCTGAAAGGCGGGTTGCTTCACTCGATCATGCTTCCTGTCTACGGAGTAGCCGTACTCTCGGCCGCCCAATAGCCCCAAGCCGTATCACGATCTCTCAGATCCAACACTCTCCAGGCGTTTGGGCCACCTGATAAGGCGAACTGTGCAGGACCGCCGACTTCAGCCTGCTCTGTTGATATGAGATACTTACTCTGCTCGATTCAGCGAAGTTCTAGCAGCTTTGCGACGTCATTATTTCACGTTGAGCAGGATCGATTCACGTTGAGCAGGATTGATGCACGTTGAACAGGATCGATTCACGTTGAGCAGGATCGATTCACGTTGAGCAGGATCGATTCACGTTGAGCAGGATCGATTACGTTCAGTAGGAACGATCAACCTGGCTTCTCAGGTCCTAATCAGCGACACATGCCGGGATGGCGGAACAGGCAGACGCAGCGGACTCAAAATCCGCCGAGGGCAACCTCGTGGGGGTTCGACCCCCCCTCCCGGCACCAAATTAGGCAATTCAAAAATCAGCGCATCTCCGGTTCCGCACACGGGACGGCCCAAATCTGGAACAGGATTGCCTCGAGATCGTAGTTCAAGCTCTGAAAGCCTGCCTCTTGCAGAGAAAGGCGAGCATCAATCACTCTCTAGGCCGAGTAAGCAGTTTCATTCGCCCATACATGCAAGCTATCTAGCCCGAGAACCCAATGAGAATCTGGCGGCATACATCCTGCCAGGCTTCTCTCCCTTTCCCTTCTTCAGTAGCACCTGCGAAATCCTGCAGAACGACGGCATTCTCTTTGACTTCTTATTCTGTCGAAGGGGCAACAATCGAAGGGGACGACGAGTACACCGGTGGTCACATCAGGTTTCGCGTTCAGCTCGCTGTGCGAAGATCACGTTACGGGCTTTATCCGCTTTGCAGATGCGCTTTACCGACGCCCGAGCTGTCGATTTCCCTCAACTCCTCCTAATGTCAGCGCGGATCGTTCACGGCTACCCACGCGAGGCGTCGATCACAAAAAATTGCACGCGAGATTTCGACTTGATACTCGAAAGAGCGGCATGAAGGACTTCTACGATAAGAGATCACGACTCGTGTTGTGGACCAACAAGCAGTGGCAGGATCGCCGTCGCAGCGGGGCTCGTACCAGATGTCCAAGTTCCAGTTGTAGTGTGTCGTAAAGGCATCTTCCACGCCCCCTATGGCGCGATCATACTTCGAAAATATCGAGTAGTCAGATCCATAGGGTTACTTACAGCGGTGAAGACTGCTCTGGAAAGCAGTTGCAAGCCCCCTTGGGCCCAGTCGGTATAGCACCGCCTTTGAGGCCTGCTCCCCTGAAGGAAGGCGCCTGTGATCTGGCAATCTTCAAACGCATCTCCCCAAGAAGGAGGGCATGCTTTCTCAGCAAACCTCCCTCTTGAGTTGAAGTGGAGATCATTACTTATCGTATGGGCCCGATTGTGCGTCAGTTGACGACCGCCCCCACAAAGCCGTTGCCGCGTCCGGAGTGTCACGTCCCCAAAGAGCTGTTTCCGCATCCGGTGTGCCGCGCCCCCAGAGGGCCGTGCTGCCGTACAAGGACGTAAAGCCCTCCGGGTCGTTCCTTCCCCAGAGAGCTGTACGGCCCCACAGCGCCGTAGATCCACTGACGGAAGGAATGAAAGCATTGTTTCCGTAAACTCCCGATGCGCTGAAGACACTCGTGCGTCCCCATAAAGCCGTTTGATCGGTCACCAGTGTCGTGTTTCCGCTTACTGGATCGTACGTTGCAATCGGCGACATCGCTGTACCGGTCGGCGTGTTGTAAGGTGCACTCCACGCATTCTGGAGCGCCGCGTTCATGTCGAGAAATCCCGCTCCAATCGTAAACACATCGTAGTTTGCGTTGTAGGTTACGCCGCTATCGGTAACGGAGCTTGTCGACGGGAAATAGCTGCGGTCCGAATGCACCATCAACAGCGCCTTCACCTGGTCCGGGGTCATCAGCGGAACGGCCTGCAAGAGAGATGCTATCGCGCCGCTGGTCACACCCGTTGCCATGCTCGTGCCACTTAGAGGAAAGTAGTCCGTCGAAGCATTCTGATTGTTGCCGTTCTTGTAGAAAGACATTGGAGTGACAAAGAGCGGATTGTTCACCGCCAATGAATCGGACGGATACTGGAGGCTGATGACCAGGTTACCGGGCGCTACGATGTCCGGTTTGACGACATCATCGATAAAGGACGGGCCTTTCGAGCTATAGCTTGCAATAATGTCGTCGTTCAGGCCGACCGAGTGATTGGTGTTCATCGCGCCCACCGTAATCACGTATGGATCGTTCCCCGGGGCATTAATCGTCCCGTAGCCCTCGCCATTCAGGTTGAGGTCGCGCCCGTCGTTGCCCGCAGCGACGACCACGATGATACCCGCCTTCCAGGCCTGCTCGACTGCTTGGCAGAGCGGATCAACGGTGTAGCTCTCAAAGATCGGGCGTCCGATCGAAAGGTTGATAATGCGGATGTTGTAAGTGGATTTCAGGGCAATTGCCTGCTCAATCGCAGCGATCACGGATGAGTCGGTCCCTGCACCATTCTGATCGAGAACACGAAGGTTGATGATGTTGGCATTGGGTGCAGCACCGAAGAAGGTCCGCCAGTAAGGACCGCCCGTCGAGGCTGTTCCATTCCCGGCGATCAGGCCGGCTACGTGAGTACCGTGGCCAAAGTGGTCGAATGCGTCGTTCTGCCCCGGAACGAAGTTCTGGCTGTATACGATCCGTGTGTTCGGGATCTGTCCCATAATGGCCGAAACCAAAGAAGTGCCTGGAACTGCAGGCGCGCCAGGAGCCGGAGGAGTAGGGGCAAGCGGGGGCAACGGAGGAAACTTCAGCGGTGCCGGCTGATTGCCAGAAAGCGGACTCTTCGGGAGCAAGCTCAAGTCCGCAACAGGTGTAATACCGCTGTCGATAACAGCCACGCCAATGTTCGTCCCAATATAATTCTGCGCCCACACATAAGCTGCATTGATTGGCTCGGTCGTGTAATCGGGCGCAGTGATTGCAGACATCTGCCGCGACTTCAACGGATGATCGATCGAGATATGTGCGACATCCGGATCGGAAGCGAGACGATCCAGGTCCGTCGGCGTAACTTCGGCGCTCAGACCGTGAATGGAATGCAGATGGTTCTTCGCAGTGCCGCCGCCGCGCACCACGTTCGCATCCTTGTCGGTTCCGGGCTCTGAGTTGTAGGTTATGATGACATGGACCGGGGATGCAGGATCGGCGTTGTATGCTTCACGTGCAACTTTGGGATGGAAGTGCTGCGGAGGTGCAGCAAGAGCAACGCTGCTGCTCGCAACGAGCAGGGCCGCCACAATATGGCGGCGTAGAGACGGAGAGGACATAAAGACTCCTGGGTAAGCGAAACAGTTAACGTACCAATGAGGCAGGTCGTACGTTGCCCTAGGATGGTTCCCGATCATGGACTCTCTGCGTGCGGGGTCCGGTTCAGCAACGACCATAGCGGCCAGACTAAGGTACCCTCAATAGCTCTTTCGTGGTATCAAGCCCGTCAGACTGCCTATCAGCTTGATCGTTCCTGCAAAAATTAGAGTTTCCCCGATGCTGCAGCAAAACCTCTACAGGAACAGGCAGCGACCGTAGCAAAGAGCGTGTCGCTTCGTGGCGCGCGTGGCAGAGCTGACCCGCAGGTAAATCCTCGACGATCGTTCCTTGGTCGAGTACCGCGACCCGATCGCTCAATTGCACAACCGAAACAACATCGTGCGAGATGTAGAGGAACGCCGTTCCATGCTTTCGATTCAGAGTCCTCACCAACTCGACGATCTGCGTCTGAGTCACCGGATCGAGCGCGCTCGTGGGCTCGTCCGCGATGACCAGCAAGGGTCTGTGCAGCAGCGCAAGCGCGATCAGTACGCGCTGTGCCTGTCCTACGCTGATCTGCTGAGGCCGTTGCTTTAAAAAGCTGGAGTCGCGCGGAAGCTGCACCTCTTCCATAAGCGAACGCACTCTGTCCTGCAATGCCAAATGTTCCATACTCGCGTGCGCTCGCCACGCCTCTTCAAAGTGCGCCTGCAGACTGATCGCACTGTTCAAAGCCGTCATTGGAGACTGCGGAATAAGTGCCACCTTCTTTCCGCGCAGCTTACGGAGCTCACGCTCCGGCCGGGCAATCATGCTCTCGCCTTCAAGCAGCACCTCGCCCGTCACCCGCCCTCCGCGCCATGGCAGCAGCCCGAGCAGCGAAAGTACCAGTGTGCTCTTCCCTGCTCCGCTTGTGCCCACCAGCCCGAGGATCTCGCCGTAGCTAAGATCAAAGCTCACATCGCGCAGGACGCACCTGCCCGGATACTCCGCCTGCAACCGTGCGCGCAGCAGCGGGCCGTCCCATGCAGGTTGCAGTGTCATCGCGCTCCCTGCAGACGAAGGCTTTCGATATTCCAGATAACGCCGGGGGACAGCAATGCCGGATTCACACCTTGCAGCCTGGTTGAGACGGCAACCAGGCTGTTTGGATATACGAGGTAGATAAACGGCTGCTGATCGGCAACAATCTGCTGCACCCGGTCCACCGCACGCTTGCGGTCTGCCTGGTTCGTGCTGCTCGCCTGCTGATTCATCATGCGATCGATCTCGGCCTCCCAGGTTGTCGCTGGCGTCTTCTCCGCTGGGTTCCACTGGTGGTTGGGCGAGGAACTCAGCCACACATTCATCATTGCGTTTGGATCGGGATCGACGTTCTCCAGCCCCAGCAGACACGCCTCGTAGTCCTGCGTATGCATGAGCCGCTCGATAAGCGACGGAAAGTCCAGCGACACGACCGTGACCTCGATCCCAAGCGTCTTCAGGTCCTGCTGGATCAGCGTTGCCATCTTTAGCCGCGCGGCGTTGCCAGCGTTTGTCAGGATCGAAAACTTCACCGGATGTCCGCCGCTATCCATCAGCACCGCGCCATTCAGATGAAATCCCGCGCCGCTAAGCAATGCCTTCGCACGCGCCGGGTCCTCATGCGGAGCTGTAACGTTCTTGTTGTACCAGAGACTGTTGGCCGGAGAGACAAACGTATACGCCGGCGTTGCATGTCCTTCGTAGGCGATTCGAGTGAGGTCCGCCCGGTGGATCGCAATCGATACAGCAACCCGAAACGCCTGGTTCTGAAACCATGCCTTCTCCCAGGATGGGATCGCCGCGCCCGAGCTCTGATTGAACCACATCTGCTCCGTGTTGAACGAGGCTCCGAGATCCCGCGCGGAAGCCGGAGCACGCCGCTTCAGCAGTCCGAAGTAGTCCGGTTCAAGGCCATCGATCAGATCGTACTCGCCGCGTTGAAACAGCCCGACCTCGCGCTCATGATTGCTGAGTATATCCAGCCGTATGCCGCTCGCGTAAGGCAGCGAATGTCCGGCAGCGTCCTTCGCGAAGTACCGATCGTTTCGCTTCAGCCGCACGTACTGGGAACGCTTATACTCGACCACGAGAAAGGGCCCTGCGCTAACACGTCCTTCACTCTCGCGGTCTGCCGGCTCGATCGCAATCTCATCGAAGACCCTGCCAATTCCGATCACACGTTTCGGCAGCCGCACCATGACTGTCCGCACATCCGGAGTCTCCACCGTCACGCCTGATGCAGCGAGGAACTCCTCTGCTACCGGCGCCGCTGTCGCAGGCAATAAGACTCGCCGAATCGACCAAGCCGCGTCTTTCGACGTAAGCGGCGAGCCATCCGAAAACTGTAGCCCCGCACGCAGCTTGAACGTCACCGTCCTCCCATCGGCTGACGCACTCCAGCTCTCCGCAAGCTGCGGCTCAATCGCTTGCGTTGATCGATTTAAGCGCACCAGGACACCCGCCGTGAGATACCGCACCTCTTCGGATTCCTGATCGTCGACTTTAGCCGGGTCGAAGGTCTTCGGGTCGTAACCGATCGTCCATGCCAGCTCCCCGGGCAAGCGAGGCGCAGCTTGCGACAAGCCATCCTGAACAAAGCCAGCACCTAGAAAAAGCCCTACGGCAAAACAGAACCTAAGAGACAGCATGGGCGTGAACCTCCGAAACAACTGCTTCCAACAGAATCAGCGTAAGAACCAGCAGCGCGATGGGCAGATAAACCCACGGCGTACGCGCCAGCGTTGCCGAGTTGCTCAACTCCAGCAGCATTCCTCCCCAGGAAGGCAGCGGTTCGCCTACGCCTAGCCCTAGCGCGCCCATGTTTGCCTCCGCAATCACAAACGCCGGCACCGAAATAAGGAACTGCGGCAGCAGAAGGGGGACGAGATGCGGCAGTACCGACCAAAACATCTGCCGCCTGCGCAATCCTGTCGCTCGTGCCTGGATCATCCACTCCGAACGCCGGAGCGCCCGCGCGCCCTTGTATACTGCGCCTGCACAGGGCGGCCAGCCCAGCGCTGCCAGCACCAGAAACGTGATCGTCGCCGAGTGCGCCGGTGACGTTGTCAGAGGAATCGCCGATCGCACCATCATCAACAGAAACAGCCACGGCAGCGCCAGGAATACGTCGCACACGAGCATCGCCGATCTACCCATCCACTCACCACCAAACGCCGTGATTCCGCCCACGGCCGCCGCTGCCACCGTCGACAGCGCCGCCGCTGCAATCGCCCCCGCCATGCTGAGGAGCAGCGCCGACGCAACGCGCACCATGCGATCGCGTCCCAGCGAATCCGTGCCCGCCGGATGCTGCTTCGTCGCATCCGAAAATATCTGCTCGCGGTCCTGGTCCGCATACCCCGCGCCTCCGCGCAAAAGCGCCGCCGCAAGGATGACCATTGCGACCAGCAGGCCCAGAGCTACGCGGTTCAGCTTCATGCCGTGTTCCACTCCCGTTCACCGATACGATTTGAGATCATTCCCGCAGCCGTCACCGCTAGCGCATTGATCATGGTCACGGCGAGCAGCACCGGAAGATCACGATTCATCGCCGCGCTCCACGCCATCTGGCCCAGCCCCGGCACGTTGAAGATGACCTCCACTGGAACCATCGCGCTCAGCGCGGTCACAACGGAGAGCGTCGCCAGCGCCAGCACCTGCGACTGCATTCCCGGCAGCACATAAGTCCGCAGCAATCGAACTCCGCCGACTCCCTGCGCCCTTGCCTGCAATACATGTGGCGTCTGCCAGGCTCCCCTGAGGATCCGGTCAAGGAACTTGAAGTCCCGTGCCGCCAGCAGCAGCGCCATGACTGTCACCGGGTACACTGCGCCGTCCCCTCCAAGCAGGCACGCCGTCGCGAAAGCCGCCGTCGGGACCGCCAGCAGCAGCGTCGCCGGGATCTGCCATATCACTAGCCTTTTTCGCCGCGTGCTCGACACCAGGGAGATACTCGCGGCCAGGCACCAAGCCGCCGCGATCGCCCGCACAATGATCCACGCCGTGATTGCTACTCGGGAACCAATCAAGTCACGCACGGGTACGGCAAACTCTCGCGACTCACCCAGATCGCCATGCACCCAGCCGCGTATCTCCTGCGCTACCATCTGCACCAGTGAGCCATTCTGCCTGGCCTGCTCCGCCAACTCTGTGCGTGCCGCGCCGGCATATCGCTGATCCATCTCTCTCGCGTCACTCAGATAGCCGGGCGCGAACCGGACCAGGGCCGTCGCTCCGGTACTTACCAGCAGCAGGACCGCCGCCGTACGCAGGAAGCGGAAAAGGACGCGCTGGCCCAGCCTGACCGCACGCAGCTTGGTCGCAGTGGCATCGCGCTGGTCGTAACTCAGCGTGGCGGCAGTCATGCGGATGCCGCCAGTTCATGTCGACGATCATCAATCCGGACCACGCTTGCGCTCTGCTTTTGCAGATACATTCTGCGGTCCGCGACACCAAGCAGCTGCTCCGCACTATTTCCATCCTGTGGGAAGAACGCAACGCCGATGCTGCTTGACACATTCGCTTCAACATCCAGCTGCGCCCGCGCGGTCTGCACTGCGGCCTCGATCATTCCAAGCTGCTGGTACGCAGAACGCTGCGTCAGGCTCGGGAAGAAGAACACAAATTCGTCGCCTCCCATGCGTGCAACCACCTCTCCTGGCTGGCAGCACTGTTGGAATGCGTCCGCAATCATGCGCAGCAGTTGGTTTCCTGTCAGGTGCCCATAACGATCGTTCACCGCCTTGAACGAGTTCAAGTCGCAAACCACGAGCGCAAACTGCGCTTTCTGGGTCTTCGCGCGCTCGAACTCTCCGTCGATCAAGCTGAAGAAGTGCCGCAGATTTGGCAGCTGTGTAAGATGGTCGATCTTTGCGTCCACCTCTGCCGTGCGGAAGCGCAGCGCGTTCGTCAGTGACAGGGAGAACTTCGATTCGATCGCCTGCAAGATGCGAATGTGGTCGTTCGAAAACGCTCCATATTGCGCCGCATAAATCGTGAGTACGCCGAAGACGACGCCGTTCACATCGAACAGTGGAATCGAAAGCGCGGAACTCTTTTCTGTATAGATCCCGTTCTTTGGGATGAGATTGGCCTCTACTGTCGGATTGCCGTTCACAATCGGGCGCTCGCTATGCGCCACCCATCCCGATAGACCCTCGCCTATCGGCATCGGCTCCTCCGAGAAGGCCTTTGCATTTGCCCCATCGAGGAACTGCGTCATTAGCCTTCCCTCTGATTTCAGGTACACCGCAAAGCAGTCGAACGGAATCAACGGCTGCAAACGCTTGGACATCATCGAGCTTGTTTCCTTTGCGCTCAACGAACTGCCCAGCATCTGGCTTAACTCAAAGATTGCCTTGGCCTCTTGACTTGCGGCCGCGATGAGGTTGAGCGAGTCAGTCTGCTTGCGCTCTGGCGTGTCCTCGTCCCTCCCCGCAGTGCTTGTTGCGATTGCCTGTTCCGGCTGGAAACCTGCGCCAGGAGCGGCACCGCGCTCAATCACCAGGTCCGTGTTCAGTGGCTCCATGCTCGTGATCTGCTGCCGCGCCTGCTCCTCCAGCTCTACAAAATGCTTTTCAAGCAGCGCCACGATCGCCGGGTCGAACTGCGTACCCGCACCCTTCCGCACGATCTGCATCGCTTCGGCAGTCGTCATCGCCTTACGATAGGGACGTTCGGATGCAAGCGCATCGAAGCAGTCGACCGTTGTCAGGATACGTGCCCCAATCGGGATCTCTTCACCCTTCAGGCCATCGGGGTAGCCGCTTCCATCCCACGCTTCATGATGCGATCGCACGATCGGCACCACGGGATAGGGAAAGCGCACCCGGCTTAGAATGTCCGCACCCACACTCGGGTGGATCTTCATCTTCTCGAACTCTTCGGGTGTCAGCTTGCCCGGCTTGTTGATGATGTGTTCCGGCACGGCCAGTTTTCCGATGTCATGCAGAAAGGCCGCTGTCGTAAGGGCCTGCATCGTCGGGTGGTCCAGCTTCAGCAACTTACCAATTCCAAGCACATAAACGCGCACGCGCTGGAGATGCTGGTGCGTGCTGTGGTCTTTCGCTTCGATCGCCATGGCAAGCCCTTCGATGGTCCGCAGCTGCAGATCCTCCATGTCCATCGCATGCTGTTCCCGGTCGCGCGCGATCGCACGCTGCGCCGCATACGCCCGATAGATCGTATAAACCAGCGGCACGAGGAGCAGCGATGTCATCCACCCGAAAGAAGACGCAATCAGCGAGGCCGCCGCCGCGAGCATCGCGCCTACGAGATAGAAAGGCAGATACCAGGCGAAGTCCTTCCACCATTGGACAAATGGATTTGTACCAATGTCCCAGGCAATTGCGAGTGCGACTGCCGCAGTATTTGCCAGAAAGTAAATGGTCGCCGCCAGCGCCAGTGCCGGGGCAGACTCCATATGCGCCTGGATCAGCCGTGAGTAGCCATGCCAGGCAAGCACTGTGGCTATCACGACATTCATGACGTTGAAGACCGTCTGTACCAGCGTGAACGGCTTCATTACATTAAGGCGGCACTGTACCAGGACACTCGCTGTAGCCAGATAAACCGCCTGTAGCGGTGAGAGTTGCGCAACACCGAGCAGAATGAACGGGAAGTTCACGGACATGCTTGCTTCGCTCTTAGGGAGCCCAACCTTCATCCCCGAACACAGGAGGATCGCGAAGAGATAAACGGTGAACAGTACCCAGTGATCTGTGTGCGGCCCAAGCGTCGTATAGAACGCGGCGATTCCGCCGGCTACGACGCTCGACACGAGAACCTTGATTCGCAATCTCATATGGGCCTAGACATCTCCAGTGCGATTCTGCGTGCTCAAGGCTGTCTCAGAATGGATCACCTTCTACAAATACGTTATGGCTTACGTACAGCTATAAGTAATAGACCTTTGGTTGTAGAACCATTGAAGGCGGGGTCGTAAGCTATGCGGGAACGAAGTCCGGGAATCTCGGTCGACTGAAATCGAAGGCTATGTCGCTACAGAGATCGTCAGACGAGGAAGTTTGAGGCTCAGTCTTCGAAGAGCGCCCTCAATGGTGGCACAGAACATCGCGATGCAGCGCCCCGATCTCGTGCGCAGGCTCATTATCGTCGGCAGGGGGCCACGAAACGGCGACAACATGAGTGAGCTAACGCCTGAGGCGAAGATCGGGTTATCGAAAGAATATGCGGACCCGGATGATTTTTGGATCGACGGCTTCTTTACGCAATCCCCGAAAAGCCTTGCAGCTGGCTACGCCTTTCTCAGGCGCAGGGATGCTCGTATCAAGGATCGCGACATCCCAATCAGCGACAAGGTGCGGCCCGCGCAAGCCGCTGCATTTCTGGAGTGGGGCAGCCTTTGGGCGGGCGATTTGCCTACCTCAAAGAGATAAAAATGCCAGTGCTGGTCGTCAATGGCAAAGCAGACATCATCGCTTATACGATCAATTCACTTCATCTTGAGCAGCACCTACGCTTTGCCGCCGCCATTCCCTCGCGTCCATTCCAATCATTCGCTCTACTCGATGGCTTTCAGTCACCGGACTAGTTTGGCTCAGGCCTCTTCTAGAAAGCGCTCTAGCCTTTCGCGTTCCCGCCACGCAGTTGCAGGATCTCTACCAGCCAGCGCACAACACGACGCCGCATGCTGGCGATACCGGGCCAGACAAACGTCGTTAGCGTAAACATCGTAGGCACGCGCTATCTTGGCGTGGAATGCCTGATCGTCGTAGAGGCCGCGAAAATCCTGGCAGAAGCCGCCGACCGCGCGCGCGACAGCGGTACGAAGCATGACGGTGCAGATGCATGGAACCATACTTTCGTCATCGCGAAACCACTGCAGCAGCCTGCCGCGGGCCAGCAGACCGGCTGATTCGCCCAGAGGCACCAGGGGCGGAAGATAGTTGCTGCCCCAGTTGGCGGCGCGGGAGACTTTCTCGTCGAACTCTTCCCCAAAGTCAATCCAGCGTTCCGCAGCTGCATAAACCATGGCGACGTTCGGCATGCGATCCAGCAGTGAAGCCTGCGTCTCGAGTTGGTGAGGCAGCCAGACATCGTCTGAATCCAGAAACGTAATCAGCGGGCCGCGCACATGGCTGAGTGCAAGGTTTCGCGAAGCGCTGATGCCGCAATTGACTCCATTCGCATGGGTGAAGATACGGACCATGCCAGGAAGGTGCCGGGCATAGTCCGTCGCAATCGCAACAGTCTCATCGGACGATCCATCGTCAACGAACAGTAGCTCCCAGATGCGGGAAGTCTCCTGCCTCAAAATGCTTTCCAGCGCCTCCGCAAGGTAGGTCGCGGAGTTGAACGCAGTCATAAGAATCGAAATTTCCGGAGATCGCCCTCGATTCACAGCGCGAGGTCCTGGTGCAAACATGCGGCCAGCGTCCGCATAACCTGCGGCCCGGCAAGGAAGCGCTCTCTTCCACCATGCTCCGCGGCGTAGTTCTCCATCTCTTCGGCGACATCGACGGCTATCTGCGATGGATAACAGAGGGCGAATGCAAGCTTCAGACCATTCTTCAAGCCCTGCTCAGGAAGCCATGCTGCAGAGGACTCCAGATCAGACTCAACTCCGTCAGACATACGCTCCTGTGCGGCCATTCTGCATGCGTAGGGAAGGTCTTCGTAAAAAAGGAGAGACGACGCCGAAAATGCTTGCCGGGCAGCCTGCAACACCAATCTGTGGTCGATATGGCCACCCAAAGCCATCGGCGCGAGAACGATATCGAACACTGGCAGCATGCGGAAGGTATCGCCTAAGGCCTGAACTTCTGCCGGCGGCAGGCCTGAGAGGGCAAGGGCATGCTCGTCCTGCACGCTCCAGCGAATGGGCACGTCCTGCCACTTGAGATCGACGAACTCGACACGGCTGTTCTCAACTCCGGCAAGAGCGCACAGCGTCTCGACAAAGGAAGCATCTTCGTTCCGCCTCCGCTCCGTCACTTGTTCCGTAAGGTCTGCACCGGCGTCTTCCGAGACAAGGTAGGGCGCATACCGGCTGATGGTGCACACATTGACGATGGTCAGATTGTGTCCGGCTCCTAACAGAGTGCTGAGAGTCAAACTACATGAGAAGGCCGCATCATCACGATGCGGTGACAGGACTGCAATCTGCATTCTGGCCCCTTGTTCGATCCCCTGATTTTACCGTCTTGCCAATTAGGTTCGATAGTCATGGGTAGCGATGCGGGTTGTGTTTGTCTCTGAAACGAGGCGAGCTCGAAGTTTCACGGTGTGAAAGTACGACCGGCATCTCGCGGAGAACCCGCATCATATCGCCTGTCTTTCCTTAAATGGAGTTCAAGTTGGTCTTGCCGGCGACGGATAAACCGGAGACTTTGCTGCCGCATGGCGATGTCTCCTCACCCAGAGCGCCTGGTTTCCGAGGCGAAGTAGTCAGTTGCATGCGCATCGGTATGCCCCTGGCGCTTGGCGAGCTGGGCTGGATGTCCACCTATCTCGTGGACGCTCTTATGATTGGCAGGCTGCCCCACTCCGCGGCATCCATCGCAGCATCGTCGCTTGGAAACACGATCTATTACGCAATTGTGTTTTTCGCGATCTATCTGCTGAATGGTCTCGAGACATTCGTCGCACAGGCTGCGGGGCGCGGCGATCGCCAGGAAGGCGCGCGGATGCTCGCGCAGTCGATGTGGATCGTTCTGATTGCAACACCCGTCGTGATGCTGCTTACCTTGGGGTTCGGCTATCTGCTGCCGGAGCTTGGAGTTTCGCCGGAGATCGCAACTGCGACACAGGGCTATCTTCGAGCGCTGGTCTGGTCTACCGGTCCGCTTATGGTTTACATGGCATTGCGCAGATTTCTGCAATCGATCAACCGTGTAGCACTGATCACAGTTTCGTTGGTCACATCCGCCGCTGTGAACCTGCTTTTTGACTGGGTTTTTCTCTACGGGCACTGGCACGTGCCGGCCTTTGGACTTCCAGGTTCTGGATGGGCGACCGTGGTTGTGCGTTTCTGGATGCTGTTGGTTTTAGTTCCCGGGACGGTGCTTGCCCTGCGAGCATTGCAGGTCAAGTCCGGCGTCGCAATGCTGCCGCCAGATGGCCCGAGGCTGCGGGCACTGCTGCGCATTGGCTGGCCTTCAGGGCTGGAGTTCTCGCTTGAGCTCGGTATCTCCACCTTCATGTCGCTGCTGTGTGCGCGTCTTGGCACCACGATGTTGGCGGCGCACCAGGTCACGCTGGATCTGAATGCCTTCGTCTACATGGTACCCACCGGTCTCTCCTATGCTGCAATGATTCGCGTAGGGCAGGCGGCTGGGCGCAACGAACTGGACGGCGTGAAGCGGGCCACAAACGCCACCCTTTTGCTGGTACTCGGATATGGAGTCGTTGCGGCAATTGTCTTTCTTGGTTTCGCGCATCGCCTCGCGTCTCTTTATACGACGGACGATCTGGTGGCCACCTCAGCGGTGCCATTGTTCTGGCTCTGCAGCATCCTCATTCTGGCGGACGCCGTCTTCGTCGTTCTGGCTTCTGCACTGACCGGGCTCGGAGACACGCGCACGCCATTGTGGGTCAGTGTGATCTGTAACTGGGGTGTAGGCATGCCTGCCGCATACCTGCTTGCCTTCCACATGGGACACGGTGCCGCGGGCCTGTGGATGGGTCGTGCCATCGCTTCAGTCAGCTCCGGTCTTCTGCTCGCTGCGCTCTGGCAACAACGCATGCGCGCCGAGAGCAAATCCGGCGCTCGCTCTATTTCTCTATTGACTCCGCTGAGAGTGCGTTGAAGCGCACCGCTTGCGGCACCATCACCCACATTCTCACGAGGCCTTTCTCATGCGCTTTTCCATCTTTCTCCCAGTGGCACTGCTTCTAACCGCTATGCCCTGGGCTCTGGCTCAGTCCACCCTTGGCAGCATCTCTGGTACCGCGCAGGACAACTCGGGCGCCAGGGTGCCGAACGCAAGCGTTCGCCTGCACCGCGTCGAAAGCAACACCGATCGCGTGGTAACAACGGATGGCGGCGGCGACTATGCAAGCACCAACCTTGAACCCGGTCACTACGACATCAACGTACAGGCTGCCAACCTGGTCTCGACGACGGCAACGGGCATCGTTCTTGAGGCGCGCCAGCAACTGCGGTATGACTTCACATTGAAGCCCGGCCCGGTGACCGATACGGTCACAGTCAATGCGACAGATGCTGGCGCTATTAACCTGGAGAATGCGCAGATCTCCTCCACCCTGACACCGGAAGCGGTACTCGACCTCCCTGCCAACTACCGGGGAGCGGGGTCTACCTCACCCATAAGTGTGGTGCAGGCGCTGCCGGGCGTGCAGCCCGACAGTGGTGCCTATCCCCCCGCGCCCTCGACCCACCCGGTGCCATCCGTACGTTATTCCATCCAGGGCGGTCTACCTTCACAGACCGACACGACCGTCGACGGAATCTCAGCACAGAACCAGACAAGCAACAACGTGCAGGCTGACGCATTTCCGTCGGCTGAATCGATCGCAGACATCCGAGTGGACGGGGTAAACAACAACGCGGAGTACGGCCAGCCCGGTGAGATAACCACCATTACGAAAAGCGGTACGAACAACGTACATGGCTCGGCATATCTCTATTACCAGAACGATGCTCTGGATGCCACGCCTTACGGAGCCGACGCCAGCACCAAACCGCAGAAGGATGCGAAGGACTTCGGTGGAAGCATCGGTCTTCCTGTCGTGATTCCGCACCTGTACAACGGCCGAAATCGCACGTTCCTGTTTGGTGCGTATGAAGGTCTGCGATTTCCGCAGACAACACTTCTACAGCAGACCGTGCCAACCGTGCTAATGAAGCAGGGCAATTTCTCGCAGGAGAGCGCGACTCCGCTGCAAAATCCCTTCACAGGGGGCACATACACGGGGAACATCGTTCCCATCAATGCGGTTTCCGCGAACTTTCTGCAGTTCTATCCGGATCCGAACGTGGACCCGAGCCTGTCCCTGGCCGCTGCCATCGCTGACCGCGGGTACAACTACCTGAGTTCACGGCGCAACGATATCGACTCCGACCAGTTCGACGTTCGCGGTGACCAGACGGTGGGCAGCAGGGCAACTACCTCTGTCCGCTACTCGATGAAGAACAACAATCAGACCCAGCCTGCCGACCTGACGCTCCCTAACAGCACGGCATACGCGCACTATCACATCCTCACCAGCAACTTCGCCTTCGCCTTCACTCCCCGCCTTGCAAACGAGTTCAAGTTTGGATTCACGCTGGAGCAAGACGGTAACAGCAATCCCTTCGACGGCCTCGCATTCACGCAGAGCACAGGCCTGCCGACCAGCGTTACACCATTCTTCAACGGCATCCCGCACCTGAACTTCAACGGCGGCAATGCACCCATCGCCTCCATTGGGTCACGGCTTGGCTACGAAGAACGTTCGCGCGTATTCCAGTACATCGACAACGTGACCTACACCGTCGGAGGCCACACCATCCGCGTTGGCACCGACCTCCGCCACCTTGTAGCGCACACGGAAGCCGGCGGAGCAACGCCTTCGATCAACTATGGCAACTACTACTTCGACGCGGGGAACACGGCCACTGGCAACCAGTTTGCAGATTTCCTGATCGGCGTTCCCTACCAGAGCCAAAGCAACAACATCACGCAGGACAACGATGCGGCGGCCAACAGCTATGCCTTCTACGTGCAGGATAACTGGAAGGCGACGCAAAGGCTGAACCTTACCTTCGGACTGCGTTACGAGTTCCATCCAGCGCTTGCAGCTACAAATGGTCTCTCGGGAAACTTCGATCCATCAGTTGCGCGAACAGGTCGCCTTATCTATCCGGCTGGGTACGCCAATACGCTCGATGTGCAGGAGCTTGCGAACGTAAATGCCTGCCCCGTCGCCGGAGTGAACAATCCTTATGCAACCGGCAACAGCATCGATGGAGTGCCGTGCACGCCGGTTATCAGCAATGTAGACGCCGGCCTGCCCAATGGATTACGTCAAGCGCCCCACCTCCGTTTCATGCCGCGTTTTGGCTTTGCTTACCGGCCGTTTGGCAATGACAGGACGGTCTTGCGCGGCGGTGCAGACTATTACAACATCACGACAACGGGTGCTCTGTTCTATGCCATCTCCCAAACTTTGCAGGAGAACTATCAGACGTTCACCAACCTCTACTCGACTGGATCCAACACGGCAGGCTCTGCTACGTTTGTCAGCCCAACGTTTACGTTTCCAAACACCAGCGCGAGCGGCCAGTTCGCACCTGCCTTGGGCAGTCTCTACTTCTACAGCGCCATTGACCCGGGTTGGCACGATCCGTACTCGCTCCAGACGGACCTTTCAATCGACCACGACTTCGGCCACAACATCGGTGGCCGCATCTCCTATGTGGGCCTGCATACGTGGCACCTTGTGTGGCAGCCGCAGTTCAACCAACTGCCGCGCTCCAACACGCGGATGTCCACCCAGGCAGCACAGACCGACTACCCATTCCCGAACTTCTACCAGGTAACGGATCGCAGCACTTCCGCGCAGGCAGAATACAAATCGCTGCAGGCGGAGTTCACGCGCAGGTTCAGCCACGGTTTGTCTTTCAACACTGCTTACACACTGGCGAAAAACCTCTCAGACAATCAGGGCAGCGCAGGTAACTTCAATTCGGCAGGGTTCGTGGATGAGCAGGGCGGCTATAGCGCGACAGATAGTTTCGACCGGCACCTCGACTATGGCAACGTGGCTGCGACGCGCAGGCACCGCTGGCTCACGACCGCTATCTTCGAACTGCCTGTAGGAAGAGGACGGACCTTCGGAAATAAGATGAACGGTGTTGCAGACGCCGTTGTAGGTGGGTGGCAGGTCAGCAACATCTTTCTGATGCAGAGCGGTCCATTCTTGACGGCTTACTTTCCGGCTGGCTCGATTGATCCGTCCGGCACTGGCTCCGGAACATACGTTGGTGGCGCAAACCAGCGGCCTGACCGCATCGCCAATGCGAACAGCGGGCTGCGTACCCGCTCCCACTACTTTAACAATGCAGCATTTACTTGCCCAGGCAGCACCGACCCGGCCTCCATCTCAGCCTGCGATGTGGGCACCGGCTCTCTCCCCATCGGAAGATTCGGCACAGAATCAGTGGGTGACTTACACGGACCGGGCACCGTGAACCTTTCAACAGGTGCGAGCAAGACCTTCCGCATTCGTGAGAGCGTACACATACGCGCGGAGGGTACCTTTACCAATGTGCTCAACCACACAAACCTTGCGGATCCCACACTCGACCTGACATCGAGCAGCTTCGGCAGGATCCTGCAAGCGCGTGGTTCCGACTTTGGAGGAAACCGGACGGGCCAGGTCTCTTTGCGGCTCGAATTTTAGGGCCTATAAGCCACATGCCGGTCGAACGGTCAGACTCCTCCATTATCGGGAAGTCACCGTTTTCCGTTTCGGAGCTTCGCTGCCAGGCTCTGTGGGTCAACAATCGGGGACGAGCACGTTGTTGCCGTGCAGAGAAACGCGGCAGCATGGGAGAGATTAGGGTAAGCAACATCTCGGCGAGGGAGAGGATCTCCACTCCTATCCCAGAATTCCAGTCGACTGTATGCCGGGGCCGTGAGCAGGGCTGTCTGGAACAGCGCTCTCGCAGTCGGGTCACTCTTCAAGCCAACGACGGTAATGTGAGTCGGTGGCGTCGTGAATTGTGCTTCCGCCAGTAGTACAGGAGCCGAGAGCCAGGCGGTCGCGACCTCGGGCGTTGCCAGGTAACGCATCGCCGCCGCCGCAGTCTCGTGGTCGCCTCTCTCGCCCGTATATTCCGAGAGCAGGTTGGAAAACCGCACGACCTGCGCGTTCTCGTCGCGCTCCGGGTGCGGCTTATAGGCATGGTCGGTGGAGGACTTCGAAGTCGCGAAACCCGCCGCGTTCTCCGAAGCAAAATTCCCTGCGATGAAGCGGCGTGCATCTTCGGCCCTGTTCAACCACTCTCTATCGCTGGTGACTTCGTAGAGCGACAGGAATGCTTGTCCTATCGCCAGCGTATCGCCGAGAAACGGCCCGGCCGCGTCATGTTCGCCATGCGCAAATCCGCCATCCGGGAGCGCGCGGTGCGCGACGACCCACTTTGCGGCCCGCTCGGCTTCCTGGAGCGTTGCCGCGTCGCCGGTTGCGGCGTAGAGCGAGCAGAGGGCGTAAATCATCCAGCCGTTTTCGCGGGCGTACAGGTGCTTATCGACGCGAGGAAGACCGATGGCCCGGCGCTTTGCGTCGTCGAGAGCGAAGAAGTCTGCGCTGTGCTTGCCCGCGATCACGTCGGCATCCTGGCTCACATAAAATGCACCGTCAGAACTTGTAAGAAAGGTACGAACGAAGCGGTGAACGTTCTGCGCAGCGGCAAGGTATTCGGGCGACCCGAAGTGGCCGTAAGCCTGTGCATAGGTCCGCACCACCTGCGCCTGGATGAAGAGCAGCTTCTCGAAATGAGGCTCGTTCCAATTGCCCCCGGTGGAATACTGGTACGCCCCACCCCACACCGGATCGAGCAGCTTCCGGGCCGCCTGCAGCGTCTCGCGCACGCGCTGCTCCTGAACTTTGTCGCCCTGTGCAGCGAGTGCCGTCGCATACTCTACCGAATCCGCATCGAGATACTTGTGTCCGAAGGCCCAGCCTTTGCCTGCAACGTCATACTGCTTCTCGTACTCCTTTTTCACATCCGCCAACAGCGCCGGCGCAAGAAACGGAGTCGTCGCATAAGCGATGGCTGTCTCTTTTTCGATTGACGGCCCGGGCGATGGATCATCAATTACGGCCTGCAAGATGGAAGCCATCAACTTCGGTGGAAGATAGCCCTGCCGCTTCACGATCTCGCTTCCATCGAAATTGAAGATCACCGTGGCGGGCCAGCCATAGTCTCCGTAGCGATTGGAAATATCCGGGCGTGAATCCTGGTCGACCTTCACCGCAATGTACTTGTTCCCCATCAAACGGCGCACCGCGGCATCCCGATACGTCTGCTGGTCCATCACATGGCACCAATGGCACCACACTGCCTCAAGATCCAGCAGCACGAACTTATGCTCACGCGCAGCCTGTGCAAAGATCTCGTCCGACCACGGATGCCACACGATCGGCTGCGAGTTCGTCTGCGCCCCGGCAACGCTCGCGAAGAGCAAAAGGAAAAGCACCGCTCGCAGCTTCATTGAAGGCCAGCAGAATCCGGAACCTGATAACAAAACCATCCGAGTTCTGCCGCATGCGCGAAGTACTCCTGGATCTTCGCCGCCTGTTCTTCAGACCCAGTTCCGCTCTCCGCAAACGCGACTTCAAGCGCCTCACTCAGCGTGTGCCGCCGCTGCAGCGCCGAAAGCAGCAGGTAAGCCTCGCGGTCGATACGCCTGTAATAAATTGAATACTCAAAACGATGCACCGCAAGATACACCTCCCTTCGCCGCATCGCAGGTAGACGGATCCGTGCGGCGGCCTTCCGCTCCGTCACCGCATTGCTCATAATGTCTGATTCCGGCGTCGCCTTATGCACTGCGAGTACAAGTTCGTCGACTGGATATTGCAGATCGAGCAGTTGCAGATGCGGCTGCAGTGAAAGCCGCGAATTGCCACTCAGACCCGTAAAATCCGCCTCAGTGAGCGGTACGATAGCGGCCCGGTCGAAGCTCTCAACATAAGCCCATTCGAGCCGCGCAACATCGACCAGGAGCGCATGGCGCCTGTGCGAGAACTCCGGATGCACCTCAAGCCAGAAGGGAAGATTTGCGCCAAGATTGCGCAGGCTGAATGAGGTCGAGGGATTCTCCTTCAGGTAAGCCAGCACAAGAGCGTCAAAGCGCTTCGGACCAAGCACCGCAGCCAGCGCCGGGAAATCCTCGGACACCGCTCCGATAACGCGAAACCAGTACTGCTGGTTATAGATCTCCAGCCGGTCGAATGAAGACAACACCGCATTCGGCTTGACGTAGGTCGCTGCGATCTCGTGGATCGAACGCCCGTTTTCAGCCTTCTGCTTCATGTCGAAATCATCGGTCAATGGCCGCCGAACATCTTCCGACATGCGCCGCTGAAGCTCAAGCAGGTTCATGCCCCCGCCCCTTGAAGCTCAAGCACTTCTGCCCGCACGGGTGATCTTTGTTCGCTCTTAAGATAGCGATTGGCCTTCAGCGCCTCTCCATGCACTTCGTCGAAGGAAGGGATGTTGTCGTCCCATTCAAGCAGCGTCGCGGTCACACCGGCGCGCTCGATCGCTCGCGCATACATTGCCCACACCGGGTCGAGCACCGGGTGATCGTGTGTGTCGAGCGTGTACTTCTCAAACTTCGAATGGCCGGCAACATGGATCTGCGCAACGCGATCGGCTGCCACCGCATTCACGTACTCGAGCGGATCAAAGCCATGGTTCTGCGACGAAACGTAAATGTTGTTCACGTCGAGCAGGATGCCGCAATCGGCGGCATGCACTACTTCATTCAGAAACTCCCACTCGGTCATCTCCGATTCGTGGAACTCCGCATAGCTGCTCACATTCTCGACAGCAATCGGAATCTCCAGAAAGTCCTGGACCTCCCGAATGCGCGCCGCCGTGATGCGCACAGCTTCAAACGTATAAGGCAGCGGCAGCAGATCATGCGTGTAGCGTCCATCGACGCTGCCCCAACAGAGGTGGTCAGAAAGCCACGGCGTCTTGGTCCGCCTCGTAAGCTCTTTCAGCCGTCTCAGGTGTTCGCGGTCCAGCGCCTGGGCCGAACCGAAGTACATCGAAACGCCATGCTGCACCACACGGTACTGCTCAAGGATCTGGTCGAGCACCTTGAGTGGTCGGCCCCCATCCACCATGTAGTTTTCAGAGATAATCTCGAACCAGTCCACGACCGGCTTCTCGGCAAAAATGTGTTCGTAGTGCGGCACGCGCAGGCCAATCCCCACGCCGTAGTCAGTGAATCCGTTGAAGCGATTGGCGGGCATCCGTTCTCCTGAAGCAGGTTTGTTTTGAATGGAAGAAAGAAAAGGCCATGGAGGCCTGAAGAAATCCTTCAGGCCTCCATGGCAACTACTTCGAGGGAGTGGAACCATCGGTGGCGCAGGCGCCTTTGCCCTTGCAGCTGTTCTTGCCTGCATGCTTCGCATCGCCGCCGCCCTGCCCCTTACAGTCATTCTTGCCCTTGCAGGAGTGCTTGGCTGGCGCCGGAGCATCCTGGGCGAACAGAACGCCTGCCGATGTGGCGGGTGCGCCAGCCGGCTGGGTCGGTTGTGCGTTCAGACGAGCGGTGGTGCCACCGAGCAGACCTGCAAATGCGGCGGCCAGAGCGAGCGATTGAGTGTTCTTCATGATGAGATAAACCTTTCTATTCGGTTTGGCCACGCGCTTGTCACGCCGGACGTTGATCTTGAACTGCGACATCCTCAGGAAAGTGGGTACACGAAAAAAGTTCTCCCGTGCTCCACGTTTGAGCCTTCGGTGCGAGGGAGGTTACAGGATTTTCCGTTGGAATATTTCAGGGCCGAGAAGCGCTGTTGGAAACCGCCGCCCGAGTCTTAGCCAGGGGAAGAACGGCTGTCTCATGCAGTGTCGTCAACCTTACTCTGATACGGGACAAGGGAGCAACCGAGTTGAAATGAATGTTTCCCTTTGAAGAATCGGCTGACGGCACAATCCCGAGTTGACTCCACAACCGGTCGAGGTCGACGGCGACCGGCTTCTGGCTCCACTGTGCGTACATCTCCTCCAGCACATGGGTCTTCGTGGCCCGGTCTCCCACGCGCAGCAGTTCTTCGACGGGCCGCTCCTGGTCGATCGTCCCGCCCGCCGCCACAATGGCGCGAAGAGCATCCTGCAATCCCATTCCGTCGTTTGTCTGCTTGTGGATCTCGATATCTGCAACAAGGCAGAAGAGCGCTCCGCCCCAATAGGTCCTTCCCCACGTATGGGTGTGGTCCATGCCATGATCGTCCGCACCAGGCTCGCCATTGGGCATGCCGGCTACCATGCCGCTCCAAACTTGCTCCGCAGTCAGCTCACCGGTCTGCGCGCGGGCGATCGGCTCAACGTAAGTGGCAATTCCCTCTTCAAGCCAGTGCTGATCATCGGGCAAAGAAGCCAAAGCCATGTGAGTCAGTTCGTGGGGGATCACCCAATCAGACTGCAGCTCCGCATACCTGGTGTGCTGCCCGATACGCAACCTCGTAAATCCGGGCCAGCCTCCCACTCCACCCCAGGTGGTTCCTTGCAGGATGCCGTCTTCTCCTGCGACAGGAATGATAAGTATTCGTGCGCGAGGCACAGGGAAGCGCCCGTAGTAGAGAGCCACCGTGAGCGCGGACTTCTGCAATCGGTCAACAAACTCCTTTCGGGGCAGGTCGAACTCCCCCGCTTCGAAGTCAATCTGCAGATCGGCCCCGCCCGCTTGAACAGAGTAGGTCGTAACTAGCTTGTGCGAACGCACCGACGCTTGGCCTGCACCAGCGGACGCGCCGATTGAGAGCAGCGCAAACGCAAAGAAAGTCCGGCGCAATGCTTCTCTCATCAACCACCCATCCCGACCAACCCACAATAGCGCATCGCACAGCAGGCTGCATCAAGGTCTCCCGCCTTAGCTGCAGCAGAGGCATTTTCTAACGAAAACAAACAGCTCCGCACCTCCGTAAACTTGTAACCCTTTTTCACAGTTCTACTCAAACGTTCACTGCCGCAGGTATTGTTCAGGAAATGCGTGGCGCATGCAGTCACTCTCAAACATAAGGAGCAGTAAACATGACCCGCACAACGAAGTGGCTGACCCTTACATTGGCTCTCCTCCTTGGGTCCGTGCCCGCATTTGCCGCAACACCAGCGATAGGACAAAAGGCTCCGGACTTTACCCTCTCGACCCCTGACGGTCATGCGCTGAGTCTCTATAGCACTACGCGGGGCGGACCGGTCGTACTCGTCGTCCTGCGCGGATACCCCGGGTATCAATGCCCTTACTGCGTGCGCCAGGTGCACGATTTCGTCGAATCAGCCGCCAGCTTTGCCGCCGCTGGGACAGACGTTGTTCTGGTCTATCCAGGCCCACCCGCGAGTCTCGATGAACACGCGAAAGAATTTCTCGCGAAGCAGAATCCGCTTCCCCCGAACATTCATCTCGTCATCGATCCCGATTACAAATTTACAAATCAGTATGGACTCCGCTGGGATGCTCCCGCCGAGACCGCCCATCCGTCGACCTTCCTCATCGACCGCGACCATGTCGTCTTTTCGAGCAGGGTCTCTAGTGGCCATGGCGACCGTACAACCGCAGCCGATGTCCTGGCGCAGCTACAGGCACATGCATCGCAGCACTGAAGCCCTCTCTGTGTAACGATTCTCCAGCCCTCGATCAAATGACCCGCTCCATGGCTTTTGCCGACGCACGCTTCGCCCCGGGCCCGTAATAGCCAACTCAGAATAGAGGACCCATGAAGTTTCTTCTCCGCATCTACACTCAGTTCTCGATCTTTGCTTCTTATCTCCAGTCGCCAATGCTGCTCGCCGTAAGACTCTACTGGGGATGGCAATTCGCCCAGACCGGCTGGGGCAAGCTCCACAGCATCGAGAAGATCACTGGCTTCTTCACCACCCTCAACATCCCGTTTCCAGCCTTCAACGCCCACTTCGTATCAGGCCTGGAGTTTGTCGGCGGCGTCCTTCTCATCCTTGGACTCGGCACACGATTCGTTGGGCTTCTACTCGCCGGAAATATGTTGGTAGCCTACTGGACCGCCGATCACGAAGCGCTCGTCTCCATCTTTTCCGATCCAGGTAAGTTTTACGCGGCCGATCCCTTCACCTTTCTCTTCGCATCTTTGATGGTGCTCATCTTCGGTGCTGGCCTCTTCTCCCTCGACGCGCTCCTGATGAAGCGGCTACCCGGCCTTTTCGTCTGACCGCGCCTGAAAGGTTTGCATTCCTCGACCTCCCGCACTCTGCATGCGCTTCGCAACGAACTTGGAATCATTCCCAGTGGAGGTCAAGAAAACAGTTACTCCCAACTCTCAACCTGCAACATCCCTGCTTAGCCGTTAGAATCATGGACACGATAGGCATGAACCAGGAGGACCACCCTCCTGGAAAAGGGTTTGAGATGTCGACAACTTCTACTCGTACGCGCAGTCCCGAGAAGACACAGCCGCACACCCTGCAGGTCAGCCCCACAGCCGCCAAAGGCATTGCCTGGTCCAGCATGTGCTTCGCTCTTCTGCAGAGCATCTGCACCTTCTTTGCCGCAGTCGATGGCTTGAGGGTAGCGATCGGCATCGGCACTCTATCCATAAGTGCCTGGATGGGATCAGCGCTGGATCGCTTTCATACAGATTGGGTCCGTGTGCCGATGATCACGTTTGCTCTCTTCGGAGCTCTCCTGAATCTGGTCATTCTGGCGCAGGTTCGCCACCTCAGAAGCAGGCCAGCTTCACAATGGCGCATCGCACCATTGAGCACGAAGAAGATCTGGACCGAGCGCTTGCAATTCACGTTGTCCCTGGCAACGCTGGTGCTCGTCGGAATCGAAGAATATCTGCATTTGCATTTATTCAGTCATTTGTAGATCTCATCTTTAAAAAGATCACTACAAAGTGACGAGGCACTGCCATCGCTAGTCATGGTCGCCAGGTGAACTCTGAATGGCTTCGGCAGCCTTGTACTCACGCGTGGCGTCGTCCTTGCGACCGGCAGCGCGATAAGCCTGCCCGAGCAGCAAATGCGTCAGGTGATTACCGGGGTCCATCTTCTCCGCCCGAACCAGGTAGTTCAGCGCCGTCGCCGGATCGTCGCGCTTCAGGAGCACCTGCCCAAGAAGAATATAGGGGCCGGTCGCATTCGGTTCCAGAACCACGGCACAGTCCAGTGTCTGCTGCGCCTCTTCAAGCCGCGCTGCCCGCAGATATGAGTCGCCGAGCCGTTCGTAAACTTCGCCATCCATGGGATTGATCTTGCGCTCCGCCTCGAACTCAAGGACAGCTTCGGCCTCCTGCGACTTCGAGAGGTCAATCTGCCCAAGTAGAAAATGCGCCAGCGGGAGATGTGGTTCGAGCGCCAGCGCCTTCTCCGCCATCTGTGCCGCTTCAACCGGATAGTTGCGCCGCAGCAGCATTCTCGCAAGGAAAAGATAGGCCCCGGCAGAATTTGAAGCCAGCTTGTACTGCTTCGCAAAGACGCGGCGCGCGTCGTCGTAGCGATGTACATCCATGTAGCAGACCGCAAGAACATAGGTACTGTCGGAGTTCGCAGCGCCTACAGCATCGTTTGAGCGCTCGAGCAGCGGAATCGCCTCAGCCGCCTTCCCCATGCGGTACAGAGTGACGCCACGCATCTGCACGGCCTCAAGGTCGTCGTGGTCCTGGGCGATCGCGTGTTCAAAGGCGGTGTCCGCCGCAGCGAACTCGTTGCGCTGGTAGTGGATCGTTCCAAGCAGACGTTCGGTGCCGGCGGGCTCGGGATGCTGTTGGGCAAGCGTATTCAAGTGCGCTTCTGCCTCTTTCAACTGCCCACGCGTTAGCATCTGCTTGATCTCAGGGAGTTGTTGCGGCGCACGTGAAGCGGCTGGCTTTGCAGTCTGCTGGGCGATCACCGGTGTCGTCACAGCAAACGCAGCGACCAGCAGGAAAGACCGAACTCGATCACCGAATCTTATGGCTCGCGTCATCGCTAAAACATCGACCCCGCCACTTGCTCCGCAATATTCTCGGAGTCGTCACTGATCTGATTCCTCGTCTTGGTCGGACTTGTAGGCGCTCGTGTAATCCACTCGGCCTTGATCGTGATGACGAAGGCACGCTCGCGGACCCGCCCCACAATCAACTCTTCGCCCTTATTCGCGCCAGTGCTTGCGATGCAATGAACAGCCTGGTTGCCGATGCCCTTCAAAGCGAGACCGCCAGCTCCGCACTGCGCAAGATAACCTGCAAAGTCGGGCGCAGGATGAGGCATCGTGTGCACCTCGACGCGAAGCATCGCGCCCGTTGCAGAGCCGCCCGCGCGCGTGAACTGACAGGTGGCATCGCCATCTTCGTTCACTCCGGTTACAGTTATCTGCACGTCTCCGCCGAGAAAGCCACCAGCCGTCGCAGCATTCATCCAGGGGCACTGCGCCTGCGCAAAACAGGCTGCCGGAATCGCAAAGAACTCCGCAAGCACCAGCAGAAGCCAGTGGCCACGCCTCACTGCGCGCCTCCCGAAGCAGCCTTCGATGTCGACGGATCGGCTCCAGCATTCTCAGTGTGCGGCATGCCGGTATGTATGTGCCAGGGAACGCTCTCGATCGAGATCTCCGGATGCTTGCGAAGGAAGTCGAGTGAATAAGTCGGAGCGCCCGGATCAACCTTCTTCGTCACGAACATCGCCGACTGCTCCTTCGCTTTGTCCTTCATGCCCATCCGGCGATACAGCAGCGCAAGATTGTAGTGCGCCGCAAGGTCATCGGGATCGATCGCCTGCAACGCCTCGAACTGCTCCATGGCCTCCTGCGAACGATGCTGCTGATAGTACGAAACACCCAGCTCCCGGCGAGCGTCACGCGACTGCGGGAACTGTGCTATCACCTTCTGCAGGTCGGCAACTTCCGCCTCGGAGTGCCCAGCCCGCCGTTCGACTAATGCAAGGTAGTAAAGCGCCCGCGCATTGTTCGGCGTAAGTTCAAGCGCCTTCTCAAATCCGCCACGAGCAGACTCATACTTCTCCCACTCGATGTTGGTGAGCCCGATGTTGGTATAGCCATCGGCATAGTCGGGGCGGAGCTTCACAACCTGTGCGAACGCATCGACAGCCTCGCCGTACTGAAGCTGGTCCAGGTAGGAAATGCCGAGATTGTTCCACCGCATCCAGTCGGCATTGTCGTTTGCTTCGGGCTTGGTGACTCGATTCTCACCGATGTTCAACGTGCGGGTGCGCGACGCTATTTCGACGATCGGGTAAGCAGGGTGGTCCTCACCGAAAACGTTATTCAAGTAGCTCTGCCGTAGATGCCGGTAATTCACCTTCGCTGTAATCGAGATCGGCCCCTTGGCATTCGCCGGAATCTGAAACTCGTAGCGAATGAGCGTTGATCGGCCCGCCTGGATCGAGTTGTCGTATGCGACAGAGTGGATTGCCCAGACCTTGTGGTTGTCTACAAATCCGCCAGTTACGTCTACTGGCCGATTCGTGAAACTGTGCGCCCGCTCGTCGAGCTTCCCGTCAGCCTTTATGAAACCGCTGTGATAGATCTCCTTGCCCGTGGAGTCAGTCGCGGAGAACTCAACCCATCCCTCGTAAAGATCGCGAACCTCGGGAATAAGGGAGTGACCGATGTTCTTATTCTGGATAACCGTCATCACCTGGATCGTCTCGCCAGCCTTCAGGTCGAAGGCGGTCGTGCCAAGCGGCGCGATCATCTCGCCCGATGCCTTCTTTATTCCAAACAAGTCGACATTGAGATAGTTGCCGCTCTTTAAAAATTCGATCGTCTTACTCAACTGCTCGTTGAAGCCGTAGTAGAAAGGCACAGCAGTATTCCCGGCCAGCCACCGATGCGAGGCAAACTGGCCCTTTTTGGCGCCAGGCTCCGGCAAGTCCACGGCAGAGCGCTTCATGTGGCACCCCTGGCAGCTTGTAAAGTCAGCCTGGTAGAAGGTAAGCGGGTTGCGCTGCGAGAACTTCGAGTTCTGCCACTCGTCATACGCCGTGAACGCGCGAATAAACTTGTAGCCGTTCAGCGGATTCGGCAGGTTGGCCTTATGGCACGCGGAGCAGAACTCCGGCGACCGATAGATCGGCTGCATCACAGCCTTCGAGTGGCGGTCAAGATGTGCAAGAATCTCGGCATCGGGAACAAGCCCGGGAATGCGCGTCCCCTTCTCATCCACCATCACAGCCGGTACTCCCATCACGTAACCGCCATTGCCGTTGGTTGATTGCAGCTTCTGCACGGAGTGGCAGGTCATGCAGGTCAGGCCATCCTGATCGAAGCCTCGATCGACAAGCGAACTTTGCGTTAGTCCCCCGCCAAGGACGGCGACCGGGTTGTGGCAGCTATCGCAGTGCCGCGCAAACTCAATCCCCTTCGTCCGCATAAGGATGTTGACGCTGGTGCGATAGAACGGTGTCCGGAACGAGTTCGAGTGCAGCGACTGCCGCCACTCGTGATACGCCTCCTTGTGGCACTTTCCGCAGTAGTCGGCAGTGGGAAATGTGTCCGGCTGAAGAAACGTATTGCCTTCTACGGCTCCATTTCCTGGCGCGGAGATAACTCCAGGACCGAAGGCGAAGTTATAGCTCTTCGAGATGTGCTCGGCGTACTGCTTCCGAGCGTTCTCCTGGTCGGTAAGCTTCTGCTGGGTCGTACTCTCGTCGGAGTGCGCCTGGATCTTTTGCTTAGGCAGGAACGCCAGCACGCTGGCCAGCGACAGTGCGGCGACCAGCAGACTGTAGCCTGCTCTGATCGTGAGCGAGTTCCGGATAATATTAACTACTTGCTGCATTGTTGGCCTGGTCCAGGAAATTGCTGCTGCATCTCACTTCTGTGCTTCACGCCTCATAAGGGCGCGGCGGTCTGGCACCGTGCAGCCCGAATTCTACTCACTTCGGAACACGATTGTCTGCTACTTTCCGGGGCCGCTCCGCCGGTGCCGGTTCAGCGAATCGATAGGGCGAAACGCCTTTACCCTCTTCGATGGTGAAGAACCGATCCACCGCCGGCAGGTTGAGCTTTTCGACCGCCCCACTCGGCCAATGCACCTCGACCAAATCGACCGTGGTCGCGTCTCCAATACCGAAGTGCGGACGCTGGTCGTTTGAAGATTCGTAGCTTCCACCGCTAAGAACATCGGCACGCTGACGCTGACTGCCGGCAGTCAGATATACAGTCGCCCCCACCGCGTCGCGCGGACTCTTCGGCCCTCCAACCAGCTTGAGGCCTACCCAATGGTGATGGTCAGGGCTCACGTCCTGCATCAGCGAAGGAACGTGGTCCATCGAGTTGATCACAACATCCGTCTTGCCATCGTTGAAGAGGTCGCCGAACGCCGCCCCGCGACCCGGAATGACCTCCGCCAGTCCAGTCCCGATAACCGGCGGCATCAACTCAAACTTCTCCCCATGCTTGATGTTGTGAAAGAGCAGCGTCCGCTGCGCGTAGGAAGTTCCCCAGTCGTGATCGTCGACCTGCGGATAGACATGGCCGTTGACCAGGAAGATGTCCTTCCAGCCGTCGTTGTCATAGTCGATAAACTCGGTCGCCCAGGTAAGGAAAGGATACGTGGCTGCCGCGATGCCGAGCTCCGGACTTATCTCGGTAAATCCCTGCTCTCCGCCATTCTTGAACAAGGGCTTGTAGTCATCGGAGAACGTCCCGGTATAAAGATCGACCATGCCGTTATTCAGATAGTCGCCGACAGCCAGACCCATGCCCGCCTGGTCCCGCCCCTGCTGATTCAGCGCGAAGCCGGAGTAGTAGCTGCTGTCTTCAAAGGTGCCGTTGCCGTTGTTTATGTACAGATAGTTTGGGGAAGAGTCGTCGGTCACGACAAGGTCAACCTTGCCATCGTTGTTGATGTCGACAAAGGTCGCCGTAAATCCGTAGTAGCGTGACTTATCCGCGACACCCGCCTTCTCGCTTACATCCGTGAAGGTGCCGTCGCCGTTGTTGTGAAAAAGGTGGTCAGGCTCTCCAAGCAGGCCGCGCGGGCCGCACATGATCTTCGCGCCGCGAAACTGGCAGTAAACCGAGCTTGCAGCAGCCGAACCTGAATCGGGCAGATGTTCGAGATCGAAATGAACATACCCCGGCACAAAAAGATCGAGCAGACCGTCGCCGTCGTAATCACCGAACGTCGCCCCGGTCGACCAGTTCCCGAGCGTGACCCCCGCCTTTTCGGCAACATCCGTAAACGTGCCGTCATGGTTGTTGTGGTAGAGCCGGTTTTTCCCGTAGTTGCTGACATAAAGGTCCGGCCAGCCATCATTATCGTAGTCGCCCACGGCCACGCCGAAACCCCACCGACCATTCGTTACACCCGCCTTCGCCGCGACGTCGGTGAAGGTGCCATCATGATTGTTATGAAAAAGCGCAGCGTGCGGAGCCTCAGCGGTACCCTTCAAGGCCTCGAAGGTCGAGCCGTTCACCATGTAGATGTCGAGCCAGCCGTCGTTGTCATAATCCAGCAGCGCGACTCCCGAGCCTGTAGCCTCTACGATGTACTTCTTCTCGGGTGACCCCATCGTGTGATGCCACCCCGTCAGCCCGGCCTGCTTCGCAATCTCCTGAAAGAGAACCGGACCGTCCTTGACGAAGCCGCCCGCGGTGATAGGCCGCATCTCCGAGTCTTTCACCGGGGCAAACACTCCCGCCGTAGCCGAACCGCCTTGCGGCCCTGCGCTCTGTTGTGAGCGCGCAGACGCTCCCACGGAAGGCGTACCGCCTCCCGACTTCGCATTGTCCTGCGCCTGCGCAGCAGCAAACTGCAGCAGGATAGCGATTACAGCTGCCTTAATGGCTGGATTGCGTAATTTAGAGTTCATAACTGCTCGCAATGAGCATACGCGTGCGCTATGCCACTTGAGCATCATCCTTTGGGTGGAGAAGGCAAAGCAACGTTCTCTAGGTGGAGAAGGCCATGCAACGATAAGCAAATCCGGCTGTCCCCATCAACATCCGTACCCATCCCGCTTGCCCAACCTGCCTCCAAACTGGTAACAAAGACGAGGCAAATGAATCCCTGGCTCATCTCCATTCCGGTCGCATACCTCCTCGGTTCGATCCCCTTCGGCTATCTCCTCGTCCGTTTCGTACGGCACGAGGACATCCGTACCACCGGCAGCGGCAACATCGGCGCTACCAACGTCCTGCGCTCCGGCGCAAAGGGACTCGGCATCGCCACGCTTCTGCTCGACCTCGGCAAAGCATTCCTCGCCGTCGAGCTCGTCAGGCTCCGCTTCGCCCCGGGAAACTTCGACCTCGCCACCGCCGCCGCCGTGGCAGCCGTCCTCGGCCATTGCTATCCCATTTGGCTCCGTTTCAAAGGCGGAAAAGGCGTCGCCAGCGCCCTCGGCGTCTTCCTCGCCCTCACCTGGCCCAGCGCCCTCTGCATCCTTGCTGTTTTTATCCTAATCGTCGCTCGCACCCGCTTCGTCTCGCTCGCATCGATCATTGCTGCGGCGACACTCCCCTTCTTCGCGCTCTACTTCGTCCCTCAACGCTCTCCGATTGTCATTGCAGGATTTCTCTCCATCACCTTCCTTATCATCATGAAGCACCACCAGAACATCCGCCGTCTGCTCGCCGGAACGGAAAGCCGCTTCGGCTCCAGAAAGGCTGTCGCTTGAGCCGAATTGCCATACTGGGAGCAGGTGCCTGGGGCACCGCACTCACCATATCCCTCGCCCGTCGTGGAGGCCATGAGCTCGTTCTCTGGTCCCATAACGCACCGCTCGTCGACACCATGGTCAACACCGGCCGGAACACCATCTATCTTCCCAACTCCATCGTTCCCGCGGATGTCCAGATAACCGGCGACCTTCCCGCCGCCATCTTTGAAGCCGACGTCATCCTCTGCGTCACGCCCTCGCAGCACCTCCGCGGCACCGTTGGCACCATCGCGCCCCTGCTCACCCGCAACCAGATCCTCATCAGCGCCAGCAAGGGCATCGAGGAGAGCAGCTTCCTGCGAATGTCGCAGGTCATGGCCTCGCTCACTACTAATCCGGTTGGCGTCCTGAGCGGACCATCCTTTGCCCAGGAAGTAGCCAACGGCCACCCCACCGCCATCGTCGCTGCCGCATCCGACGGCGTCCTCGCCCAGCTCATCCAGACCGAGTTCACCAGCCCCTCGCTCCGCGTCTACACCAACGACGATTGTGCCGGTGTCGAACTCGGCGGCGCCTTAAAAAATGTTATCGCCCTGGCCGCCGGCGTAGTTCACGGTCTGGACCTCGGCTCGAACTCTGCCGCCGCCCTCATCACCCGCGGCATCGCCGAAATAACCCGCCTCTCCGTCGCCTGCGGTGGCCGTCGCCAGACCCTCGCCGGTCTGTCAGGCGTGGGCGACCTGGTCCTCACCTGCACCGGCGCTCTCTCCCGCAATCGCGCCGTCGGCGTCGAGCTTGGCAAAGGCCGCAAACTCCCCGAAATCCTCGCCAGCCTCAACGGCAAGGTCGCCGAAGGCGTTCGCAGCACCGCCGCCGCACTCGGCCTCGCAGCCCGCTACGGCGTCGAGATGCCCATCACCGAGCAGATGAACGCAGTCCTCCACCGTGGCAAGGAACCCAAAGAAGCCATCCGCGAACTTATGACCCGCCCCGGCAGGGACGAATAGCATGTCCGATCAATTTCCCAGCGATGATACGGGAGACGCCCTGAGGCGTATGAAAAGCGGCCGCGATCCCCTCAATAGGTCGCGCGATATGAACTTCAGCGTTGTCTTTCCATCGAGTGCATCGGCCGGGAAGTTCGCAACGCATTTTCAAGAGTTGGGATTCGAAACTCCGTTGACCAATCCGCAGGTATGCCCGAGTTGCCGTGCGACGTGACAGTCGTCAAGTTCATGCAGCCTTCACACCCAGGAATCACCGAATTTGAAGAGACCTTGAAATCAGTCGCCGAACCGTTGGGGGCCGCAACGATGGATGGGGATGCTTTCGATTGTCCATTGAGAAGTGAGGGTTCCGGCACTTCGCGGCTAAACTCTGCCTTCTAACTCATCCAACTCCTCAAAGACCTTGGACAGAGTCACCTTGATCTCCGTGCCTGGCACAGAAAGCTCGTCCGTTGACTGACGCAGCCCCGCGCCATCCGACAGGAACGCCGTCCGGTGCTTTGGATCAATGATCCATACCATCACGACACCCATCGCAAGGTAGTCGTCCACCCGCTCCTGAATTCGGCTCATGCGATCTTCACTCGAAAGAATCTCAACACACAAAATTGGTGCCACGTGTACGATCGGCTCGAACGCATCCGAACTGCTCACGAGAGCCACATCGGGAACGCGAAAGCGGGTAACGGCTACCTGTACCCTCTGTTGCGAAACAACACGCACTCCCCATTGCTTTCGGTGCTGACGAAAGAAGTCAATCAGAAAAACCTGGATTGTTGAGTGTTGCCCTTCTCCCATATTTCGCTCCCTTACCTCACCGTCGATCCAATCACAATCAGGCCGGTAGGAAGTCTTCAGATACACCTCAAGCGAAACAAGCGTCGAAGTAGCCATGCGAATCACCTCGCTGAACCATACTAATCCACCTGATCCGCTAAACTAGCTCAGTCATGGCCTTCTCCCTCTTTGGTAAACGCGACCCGAATCCCGATCCAGTTCCAGAAGCCGAGAAGCCCTCCGTAGCGGACCAGCGCGCCGATCCCGACCAGAAATCCGGCTTCTTCTCCCGCATGCAGGACCGCATGAAGCAGGCGGTCACCCGCACTCGCGACACCTTCTCCGAGTCCATCAGCTCCGTCATAGCCCTCACCCGCGAGATCGACTTCGCCTCGCTCGATAAGCTCGAAGCCGTCTTGCTCTCCTCAGACATCGGCTCCGCCACCACCTCCGAGATCATCGAGAACCTCAAGCAGCGTTCCCTCCGCCAGGGAATCGACGGCGGCCCGGAACTCCGCCGTCTCCTCAAGCTCGAACTCAAAGCCGTCCTCGACCGCGTCGCCCGCCCCTACACCCCTCCCGCCACATCGCCCGAAGTCATCATGATGGTCGGCGTCAACGGCACCGGCAAAACCACCACCTCCGGCAAACTGGCCGCGCTCTTCAGCAGCCAGAACAGAACCGTCCTCCTCTGCGCCGCCGACACCTTCCGCGCCGCCGCCATCGAGCAGCTCGAAGTCTGGGCCAGCCGCTCCAACGTCCCCATCATCAAGACCAAACAAGGCGGCGACCCCTCAGCCGCCCTTTACGACGCCTGTGCCGCCGCCAAAGCCCGCGGCACCCAGGTCCTCATCGTCGACACCGCCGGTCGCCTCCACACCAAGACCGATCTGATGAAGGAGCTCGACAAGATGCGCCGCACCGCCGAGAAGCTCGTCCCCGGCGCGCCCCACCAGACCCTTCTCGTCATGGACGCAACCACCGGCCAGAATGGCCTCCAGCAGGCTCGCCTCTTCACCGAGGCCGCCCGCGTCACCGGCATCGTCCTCACCAAGCTCGACGGCACCGCTAAAGGCGGCATCGTCCTCGCCATCGCCACCGAGCTCAAGCTCCCCGTCGTCTACGCCGGCGTCGGCGAGAAGATGGAAGACATCCTCCCCTTCGACAGCGATTCTTTTGTAGATTCCCTTCTGGAATAGTCACAAATCACGTCATACTGAGCATCCGCAGAGCAGGACGCCCGATGCCCACCCACTTCGATGACATTCGCTTCATGCAGCGAGCCCTCGATCTCGCCGCCACAACCACCGCCCTGACCTCGCCCAATCCCCAGGTGGGCTGCGTCCTGGTCAGCTATGAAAAGAAGACGGAAGGCGAAATTGTCGGCGAAGGCGTGCACATCTTTGCCGACCGCGACCACGCCGAGATCGTCGCCCTCAAGAACGCCACCTTCCGCAATCTAAGTCCGAAAGGCACGACCGCGTACGTCACCCTCGAACCCTGTAGCCATCAGGGCCGCACCGGCCCCTGCGCCGACGCCCTCATCGTCGCCCGAATCGGCCGCTGCGTCATCGCAACCGGCGACCCCAACCCCCTGGTCAGCGGCAACGGAATCGCCAGGCTGAAAGCCGCCGGAATCGAAGTCATCGTCGGCATCCTCGAACAACAAGCCCGCGACCTCAACGAAGCCTTCGCCCACTTCATCCAGACCCGCGTCCCCTTCGTCACCCTGAAAGCCGCCCTCTCCGTCGACGGTAGACTAGCCCCACCCTCCGCCGACCGCATCCCCAACCAGCCGCACTGGCTCACCGGCCCCGAAGCCCGCGCCGAAGTCCAGCGCCTCCGCCACGCCTCAGACGCCGTGCTCACTGGCATCGGCACCGTCCTCGCCGACGATCCCGCCTTTACCGACCGCACCGGCCTCCCCCGTCGCCGCCCGCTTCTCCGCATCGTCCTCGACACCCACCTTCGCATCCCGATTGACTCGCAGCTCGTGAAATCCGCCGGCACCAACGGCGCCTCCAACGAAGACCTCCTGATCCTCTGCGGCACCAAGGCTCCTGTGGAGAAGATCGCCGCGCTCGAAGACCTCGGCGTTGAAGTCGATCCAACCCTCGACCACGCCGGTCGCCTCAGTCTCCCCGCCGTCCTCAGCGAGATCGCCGACCGCGCCATTCTCTCCCTGCTCCTCGAATGCGGCTCTCACCTCAACGGCAGCTTCCTCACCCAGCGCCTCGTCGACAAGGCCATCCTCTTCTACTCCGAAACTGAACTCGGCGACGACGCCATCCCCTTCGCCGCCGGCATCCAGTCCCCCTTCCTGTTCGAACAAAATCTCCGCCGCACCACCCGCACGACCTTCGGTGCTGACTCCTGTCTGACCGGCTATCTAACCACCCCATGGCCCACACTTAACAGCGCGCCCATCCCTATCCTTTAGTCCCTCGTTCCTGAGCCGCCTTCGTCCTATACCCTTACACCCTAAGCCCTACACCCTGTACCCTGTCCTTATGTTCACCGGCCTCATCGAATCCACCGGCACCCTCCTCGCCCTCACACCCTCCTCAGGCGCCACCCGCATCACCATCGCCGCCCCCGCCCTCGCCGCGCGCCTCAACACCGGCGACAGCATCGCCGTCAGCGGCGTCTGCCTCACCGCGCTCGACATCGAGCCCAACGCCTTCCCCCCGCGCTTCTCCGCCGACCTCGCCGCCGAGACCATCGCCCGCACCACCCTCTCGCACCTCGGCGTCGGCAGCCTCGTGAATCTCGAACTTCCCACCCCGGCCGGTTCGCCTCTCGGGGGCCACGTCGTTCAGGGCCACGTCGACGGCACTGCCACCCTCATCGCCCTCGACGAGATCACCCCCGGCGCCCCCGAGACCGACTGGCGCCTCCGCCTCCGTATTCCCGAGACCCTTACCCGCTACGTCGTCCCCCAGGGCTCCATCACCATTGAAGGCATCAGCCTCACCGTCGCCTCGCTCGTGGGTCAGGAGGTTGAGGTCGCCATCATCCCTCACACCTACGCCGCCACCAGCCTTCACACCCTGGCCCCCGGCAGCCCCTTAAATATCGAGGTCGATGTCCTGGGCAAATACGCCGAGCGCCAGTTCCAAACCCCTACCAAACATCTCCTCACCGAGGCCTACCTCTTAGCCCACGGCTACTAGAGGCCGTTCTACCTCTTCGCTTGTCATCCCGGGGGAAGCTGCGCTCCCTCCGGGTGGGCCTCCATCGCGCCTTTGCTCCGCGCGGTGTGTGGGGACGTAAGCCTTCGCCTTTCCCTGCAAACGCCCTTCTATAATCACCCCATGTCCCACCTCACCATCGGCATCCTCGCTCTCCAGGGAGCCTACGACGCCCACGCTCGGGTTCTCACCTCGCTCGGAGCCACTCCCCGCCTCATCCGCACCCCCGAGGCTCTCTCCGGAATAGACGCCCTCATCATTCCTGGCGGCGAATCCACCACCATCCTCAAGTTCCTCGAGCGCGACAACTTCTTTGACTCCCTCTCCGACTTCGTCCACACCAAACCCACCTTTGGCACCTGCGCTGGAGCCATCCTGCTTGCTACGGACATCGCCAACTCCACCCAGAGATCCCTCCACGCCCTCGACATCACCGTCGAGCGCAACGCGTATGGCCGCCAGAACGACTCCACCATCCTCACCGAAGCCACCACCATCCCCGGCGGTCCGCTGGAGATGGTCTTCATCCGCGCACCGCGTATCTCCCGCCTCGGTCCTGGGGTGGAGATTCTCGCCACCCGCGACGGCGACCCCGTCCTTGTCCGCTCCGGCCAGCTCCTCGCCGCCACCTTCCACCCGGAGCTCTCCGGCGATGTCCGCATTCACCAACTCTTCCTGAACATGATCGAACATGGTACGGAACGAGAAGACGAGCGGAGAGTCAGTCCCGAAATGGACCAGGCAGCGCCCTCCACTCGCGCCTCCTAGTCGATCTCGCACAACATCCTCCCCAGCCCGGTGTCTGCTCCTGTAGAAAGGGAATGTCCCCTCGCGATATCGCGGGGTGCGTCTACAACTTGCGTTGTAGTCAGTGTCAATCGCTCTTTTATTACTTCCTGATCGTCGATAAGCTAACCGTGACACGCGAAGGCGTCCACGGCTTGGTAACCATCCCGACCCAAGGAAGCATCCCATTGAACAGCAAGCCGAACAGCAAGTTAACCAGCAGACTATTACTGAGCTCGAACCCGCAACTCTCTGAATCGCCACACGTTTTAGAGAGTAAACACGATTCAAGCGATACGGAAGTCCCTCAATCCGTGTCGTCTACCGCCATCACTAACCAGGATGAACCTGTCCGCCCCTTCGTGTACCGGGCCCCAGTGGGGAAGGCCTCAAGCTCCGAGCCGCCGCATCCGAAACGCCGACGCAGCGACATAGAACAGAGAGGTAATTGATATGGCAACCCACTCGTATAACTTTACTGAGGAATCATCTACCCTCAATCGTATGAACCGTCAGCACCTGTCCGAACATCTGGAAAACCTTGAAAATTTTCTGTTCGATCCGGTGGCCCGGCGCGACATCTCGGCGGTCTCGAACCTGCTTACTGAAGAGTTCCGCGAATTCGGAAGCTCCGGCCGTATCTACACCAAGCTCGACATCCTCGCCGAACTTTCCACCGAACAGCCGGTCGTAATCAGCCTTACCGATTTCGACTGCGACCTCATATCGCCCACCACAGCACTCGTTACCTACAAATCGCTTAGCTCCCACGAGAACCGCTCCCCCACGCAGGCCCTTCGCAGTTCCGTCTGGGTTCTCCGCTCCCTATCCAAGCAGTACGGCAACGAGCCTTCCTGGCAGATGATCTTCCACCAGGGCACCCGCTTCTAACGCATTGCTTCGCCGATAACTCCCAAAGCGAATCTGCGTTTCTGACCCCATACGCCGACGTCAGCTACGCCGTCCTCTATGCCCAGCATCGAGCCATATCGCCGGCCCCTCCGCAAGCCTGTCAAGTCCCTCTGCTTCGCTCTACCCGCCTAACCGCCACATTCTAAGGTGTTTCGCGCAAACATTTTTTTGGGCATAGGGTATCCGCGCTTTGTTACTCTTAAATCAGGCAACAAAAGAGTCTCTCCCGATGAGAAGGAATTTAGCCGTTACCGCGCTCATATTCTCGCCTCAGCGAAGGGCGACAACCCCGTGATCTTTGCTGCAGAGCTTCTCTGGACTGGCTTCAATTAGAAAACATGATGCAGAATGATCGAGCTGAGTTGTCGGCTGCGGCTTCTCGCTTTGAAACAGTGGACCTGCTCCGAGGATTTTCGATCTTGGCAGTGGTGTTGCTGCACTGCCGCATTCGATTTGGCGGCAGCGACGTATCCGTGGGCATGGGCCTCTCCAGAGATTGGCGGCACTTGATCTTTCAGAACGGCGGCAATGGAGTCACGGTGTTTTTCGCGATTTCCGGTTTCCTGATTACGCTGACCAGCCTGCGTCGATTTGGCGGGCTGGCACATATCCAGGCTGCACTGTTCTACCGCATCCGTTTCGCCCGTATTGCGCCTCTGCTGGTGCTGGTTCTAACCGTCTTGAGCCTGTTGCATTGGGGCAGTCTTCACTCCGATGCCTTTGCAGCCTGGCATGTGAAAAGCGCCGTAGGATTGCCTCAAGCGTTGTTCTCAGCGGTAACATTCCACCTGAACTGGCTCGAGGCAAAGACGGGCTACCTCCCTGCTAACTGGGATGTAATGTGGTCCCTCAGCGTGGAAGAAATGTTTTATCTGTGTTTTCCTTTGGTGTGCCTTGCGTTGGTCGGTGAGCGTTCCCCATTGCAAAGCATTGGCTGGCCGTTGCTGTTCCTCCTGGCCGCTGCCCTGCTCGTGCTGGGGCCGTGGGCAAGATCGGTTTGGATGGCGTCAAGCGAGATCGCCCAGGAAAAGAGCTATCTAGGAGGAATGAGCGCAATCACCTTGGGCTGCCTGACTGCGTTGCTTTGCGACAGGCTGTCGCACTCGGCTCGGGTCAGCCGGAGATGGCTTTATGTCACTGAGGCGTCAGGGTGGGTCTTGATCGCCTGGATTGCCAGTTGGCCGTCATGGAACTGGCTGCATGGCACCGATCACTTCCTGGCAGTGCACGATCTCGATGACACCATGCTGCCAGTTGGCGTTTGCCTGGTGATGATCTCTACAGTCCTGCGCGGTTCGCGCGCAGGTGGTGTGCTGACCGCCCCGGTGCGATGGTTCGGAAGACACAGCTATGAGGTTTACTTGACACACGAGTTTTTGATCATCCTGGGTGTCCAGGCGTTCTTGCGTTGGCATGGCGCGCGACCTGGGCTTTGGACATTGGCGATCACAGCACTCACTGCCCCTTTGGGATGGGCTGTGGCGCATTGGTTCTCTGAGCCGTTGAATCGAAGACTACGCACAGCCACGCCACTTGCGCCGGCAAAAATCTGAGAATCGGTTCGCATAAAACAACGCCTTGGCAAAAGTCAGAATCATTGGTTCACCCTAACCTCTTTGTTATGACGATTTTGCCCTCTAACTCCTTTCGTCTCAATCACTTGATTTTCGAGCAGCTCGCTAAACCTCCTGTTTTGACGATCTTGCAGGAATTGATCTAAGAAAAAGACTTCCAGCGCCGTCACTGGCCAAGTGCCTCGAAGGTCACTCGATCTAGCTGCTTATAACTCTCAGGTCCCCTCCCGTCATCTCCCCCGGCTGCTCCATCTTCAGGAGGGACAGGATCGTCGGGGAGATGTCCCGAAGGCTCCCGCCATCCCTCACCGAAATCCCCTTCTCGTCTGTAACCAGCAGAAATGGAACGGGATTGGTTGTATGTGCTGTATGCGGCCCGCCGGTCGCGGGATCGATCAGCATCTCAGCGTTCCCATGGTCCGCTGTCACCAGCAGGCTCCCGCCATACTGCTTCACCGCGGCATAGATCCGTCCCAGTTCGCGGTCCACCGTCTCCACTGCCTGGATCGTCGGCTCGATCTTCCCCGAGTGCCCCACCATGTCCGCGTTCGCAAAGTTCACGATGATCACGTCGAACGCCGTATCGTTCACCGCCTTTACCACCGCATCCGCAATCCCCGCAGCCGACATCTCCGGAGCAAGGTCGTACGTCGCCACCTCTCTGCGAAGCCACCAGTTCCCGGTCCTCGCCGCCAAACGGCTTCTCGATTCCGCCGTTGAAGAAGTACGTCACATGCGCATACTTCTCCGTCTCCGCCACCCGTAGATTCCGCAGGTTCGCCTGCGCCATCAGGTTCGCCAGCAGGTTATCCATTGACTCCGCCGGGATCACGACAGGCAGCTTGAAGTTCTTGTCGTATTGCGTCATGCAGACATAGTGCAGCCCCTCCGGCACCAGGTGTCGCGGTATCTCCGCATCCAGCTCCGCCGCCTTCGGCAGTCCCAGTCCACCATCGGCCGTCAGCCCCGGAGTTCCGCGCCAGCACCCGCGTAATCTGCCTCACCCGGTCCGCCCGGTAGTTGAAGCAGAGACACACGTCGTGCTCTCGCACCAACCCGACCGCGGAACCGTCCGCATCGACGCAGGTAAACGGAGGCACAAACTCATCCGTCACTCCGTTCGAATAAAGCTCCTTCACCCGCGCCACCGCGTCCGGGTAAATTCCACCCATCGGAGCACCCGTCACCATCGCATCGAACGCCTGCCGCTCCTTCTCCCACCGCAGGTCGCGGTCCATGGCAAAGTACCGCCCACTCACACTCGCTAGCCGTCCTACGCCGACTTCGGCGAACTTCTGCTGCAACTCCTCGAGGTACCCAACCCCGCCCGTCGGCAGCGTGTCCCGGCCATCCATAAACGCATGAACGAACACCCGCGTCAGTTTGTGCTGCGCGGCCATCTTCAACAGCGCATACAGATGCCGCTGGTGCGAGTGCACCCCGCCATCCGACAACAGCCCCAGAAAGTGCAGCGCCCGGCCCTTCTGCCCGGCAAGCTCCATCGCCCGCACCAGCGTCGGGTCGCTGAAAAACTCCCCCGTCAGGATCGCCGTATCGATCCGCGTCATGTCCATCCGCACGATCCGTCCCGCGCCAAGATTCAGGTGCCCAACCTCCGAGTTCCCCATCTGCCCGTCAGGCAAGCCTACAAAGTGTTCGCTGGCGCGAAGCAGCGTATTCGGATACTCCCGCAGCAGCTTGTCGTAAACCGGCTTTCTCGCCAGCGCTATCGCATTCGCATGCGTCTCGGCCCGGTAGCCCCACCCATCCAGAATCGTCAAAACAATCGGTCTCGCCATAGCAGTCAGAATAACAAGCGCGATTGCTCTGAATCGCCAACTTCGTTCTTGACAGGGTGAACAGGAACGCGAAGACTCTTGCTTGAAACGCAAACCCTGAAAACTTCACTCTCCTTCGAGACCCATGGCTACCCTTATCGCTCCTCTTGTCCGAAAAAAACGTGCCGACGACATCTTCTTCACCTCGATGTCCGTCCTCCAGTTGGCGATTATCGTCATTGGCTTCGCTCCCAGCTACTTCCTTCGCGGTGCCGTCTTCGCCCCTCTACCCAGCGTGCTCGTTCATCTGCATGGAGCCGTCTTCTCCTCCTGGATCTTCCTCTTCGTCCTCCAGTCCTCGCTCATCTCCGCCGGCAACATCCGCCTTCACCGCAAGCTCGGTGTGCTCGGCGCGGTCCTCGCAGGTCTCATGGTCGTTCTCGGCACTCTCACTCCCTTCGGAACAATTCACCGCGGTGTGGCACTCCCGGCCATCTTTACGCCGGAATCATTCCTCGTCGGCAACGTCTTCGGCATCATCGTCTTCGGTGCTTACGTCGCTTTCGCCATCTGGAAGCGCAACAACCGCATCGTGCATAAGCGCATGATGTTCATGGCGAACGCGATGCTGATGTCACCTGCGCTCGCCAGGATGGCCTTCCCCGTCACCTCGAACGGTCTCGCGGCGACGATCCCCTTCATGGCCCACAATCCGTTCCTGATCGGCGTCATTCCCCTCGCGATGATTGTGGCGCTCTTCGTCTTCGACCTCTTCACCCAGAAGCGCGTGCTCGCCGTGACCGTAATCGGCGGCATCCTCTTCTGGGCCGCCGACCCGGTCTCCGATTGGATTATCGCCAGGCCGTTCTCCCACCAGCTCGTCGTCTGGGCTCAGCACCACTCCATCACCTGAGCACTGAACAAAGTTAGGAGCCTGTTAAGTATGGCCACCCTCGTAGCTCGTCCCACCCGCACCCGTACCGACGACATCTACTTCGTCAGCATCTCCATCGCCATGCTCATCACCGTGGTCGCCGGGTTCTCGCGCACCTACTTCTTCCGCGGCATGTTCCTTGCCCCGCTCCCGAGCATCCTGGTCCACTTTCACGGAGCTGTCTTCTCCACCTGGATCATTCTCTTTGTCGTGCAGACACTGCTCGTCGCCAATCACAACATCAGGCTGCATCGGAAGCTGGGCTACGCAGGTGCTGTGCTCGCCGCGCTCATGGTGACTCTCGGCATCACCGCTACGATCGCTTCTGTTCACGCCGGCCGTACACCCTCCATCTTCACGCCGCCCATGTTTCTCGTCCTAAACATCTACGGAGTTCTTCTCTTTGGCAGCCTCGTAGCCGCAGCCGTCATCCTCCGCAACAACCGGCCCATCCACAAGCGCCTGATGCTGCTGGCAACCCTGAACCTGCTGCCTCCCGCAACCACACGGTTCTTCGTCTTCATCATCCATAGACCCGCGCTCAACGCGCCTACCCTCCTGGCATTCACGCTCAGCCTCATCGTCTTTGACCTGATCACCCGGCGCAAACCCTACGCCGCCACCGTCATCGGCTCACTTCTGGTGCTGTCAGTCTTCCCGCTTGCGAACGCACTGGGGCATGTCTCGTTCATGCAGCACTTCGCCGCCTACGTACTCCGGCCCTAGAGAAAAGACCCTCCACCGGCACCGCCCTGAAGTCTCACCAACTACAGCCTCACCCCGCTCCAACTGTCGTTAATCACAGCCTCACCCCACCTAAAGTGTCATTAACCACAGCCTCTCCCTGCTTGAAGTGTCATTAGTCCCTGGATTGCCCCGCTTGAAGTGTCATCCTGAGCGAAGCAATCACGGCTTTATCGTGATTGCGAAGTCGAAGGACCTGCGGTTGCATTGCGGCATTTCAATTCCGAGTCATGGGTGAGCTCGAGCCAAAATGTCCAAGTGCCCCATCCATCGCGCTCTCATCTTCCGCGATTCGTGAGATCGATACGTTCCCCCGCCTTACGCGAACGCAATCAAAATCGCCCCCGCCGTGATCAACGTTCCCCCAAGCACCTTCATCAACGTCAGGTGCTCGCCCAGGAACAGCCACGCGAACACAATCACCAGCACCACGCTCAACTTATCCACCGGAGCCACGCTCGATGCCGGTCCCATCTGCAGCGCCCGAAAGTAGCAGAGCCACGAAAGCCCTGTACACAAGCCTGAAAGCACGAGAAAGATCCAGCTTCGTCGATCGATCAGCGTGATCGCGTGGTGCTTCTCAAGCCCAATCGCAACAGCCCACGCGAAAACGAACACCACCGTTGTCCGAATCGCCGTCGCAAGGTTCGAGTCGATACCCGATACTCCAACCTTTGCCAGCAGCGCTGTCGCAGCCGCAAAGATCGCAGACAGAAAAGCCCAGAACACCCACGACTGACTACCCATTACCGGATCACAACGCTGCCTTCTCGAGATCCACCTGCTGCCACTCACCCCGTTCGATCCCGGCCCGGATCTGCATCGGCGTCTTGCCCAGCTTCGTCTGCTGATAGCTATAGACCCCCTCCTTCATGCAAGTGGAGCAGGCAGCCCCGTGCGTTCCTTCAAAACAGCTATGCAGGCTGTTATGGCCCATCTCCCGATCACAGCGGCAGTAGCAGGGCTGCTGGTGCAGCACATTCGGAATCTTCGCCGCCATCTTGTATGCCACCACCTGGTACTGGTGCTGGAAGTAGGGCCCCGTAAGCTGGTCCCCGCTCATGATCGGCGGCAGCGCCTGCTTTGCAGGCTCTGCATTGTAGGCAGGAACGTCGCTGGACGGGTTCGACCACTGTGCGGACGCCGCCAGGGTAGCCAGACCAAGCGCGAGGGTTCCAAAGACTCGTTTCATACTCGCCATTCTACTTCGTGGAGGTCAGGTCTGGAAGAATTCCTGGCGTCACGTGCAGGCCACAAAAAAGGACGCCATGAACGGTACTCTGTTCATGGCGGGAGGCCAGTGACGCAACTTGTGTCCACTTCCGGGAGCGAACCTCGACCGGGTCGACTAGATTTCAGGTGCAAAGCCTCAGCAACCTTGAAATGAGAGTAACACGAAATCCACAACGAGCAACAGCAAATGGAAGAAATATACATATAACTGTAAGTTTCAAACCTGCGCTCCTTCAATCTAAACGATTTAGCGCCGTACCGCCGCTTCGATAAACGAACGACGCTCATCTGAGCGTCGTTGCTACGACTTCCCGGATCCTTTCCCACGCTCCGCTCTGCGGATCCACAACGTCGAAGTGGCCAGCATCTGGGATCATAAGGACCAGTACCGATTCTCCGTTGCGTTTCGCAAGTTCAGTCCAGCGGGACGGCAACTTCGGCGGAATCTGATCGTCTTCTGATCCCTGAATCACCACCTGAGGCACGTGAAACGGCAGCAGATCACCCGGATTCCCCGCCTTGTACCTGTCGGTCAGATCGGCTGGCCTCCCTCCCATCAGCGCATACACCTCCTGCTTGTCATGCGCGAACGTGAAGTAACCCGACAAGTCGATCGTCATCCGAAGATCCACCGCACCCGCCAACGCAATGACTGCCTTCAAAGGAACCTGCGGCCTCGGTTCATACACCTCGCTGTGCGGATCAATATGGTGCCGCCCCGCCACCCAGAACGCCAGGTGCCCGCCCGCAGAGTGGCCCATCGTCACCACGCGCGTGAGGTCAAGCGGATACGTCTTCGCCAGGGTTGCCGCATAATCGAATCCCGACGCCGCATCCTGAAACGTCGTCGGCCAACCGCCACCCGTAATCCCCACCCGGCGATACTCGACTGACCAGCAGGCGATCCCCTGCTTCTTCAAATCCGCGCAAAGGTGCCCCGCGTAGCCAAGGTCGTACTCTGACTTCCACCATCCCCCATGAAAGAACACGACCAGCGGCGCCAACGATTTTCCTGTCACGGTCGGCAGCCAAAGATCACCAAACTGGTACGGCCCTGCCCCATAAGGAATGCGATGATCGGCAACCGGAACAGGCCGCGATAGAACATCTGAGACGCCACTCATGATCAGAAAGCCTCCTGTAAAGCGTATGCGGCTCATCAAGCGCGCCGCCATGCTCCACGTCTTTACCGCCTCTTCAATTTATAGTGGCAGCATGGAGACTCAGCCACCGTCGCGCTTCGATACCATCACCGAACGCGAAGGCGGCCTTCGGCGCAGCCTCTCTTCTCGCCAGCTCTCAATGATCGCCATTGGCGGTGCCATCGGCACCGGTCTCTTTCTTGGTTCGAGCTTCGCCATCGGCTTTGCCGGCCCGTCGGTCCTCATCAGTTATCTCATCGGGGCCTTCATCACCCTGCTCCTCATGGGCTGCATGGCCGAGATGACCGTCGCTCATCCTACCGCTGGCTCCTTCGGCGCCTGGGCAGAGTTCTACCTATCGCCGCTCTGCGGCTTCCTCGTCCGCTTCGCCTACTGGGCGGGAGTGGTCTTCGCCTTAGGGACCGAGATTACCGCCGTAGCCGTCTACATGCGTTTCTGGTTCCCCGCTGTCCCCGGCTGGATCTGGATTGTCGGCTTCACCCTTATTCTCGTACTCGTAAACGCCTTCAACGTCCGCCTCTTCGGCGCAGTCGAGTACAGCTTCTCCGCCCTCAAGGTCACCGCAATCGCCGCCTTCCTCTGCCTTGGAGCATGGGTCGTCTTCTCCGCCTCGCTTCACCCCGTCGCCGCGAACGCCACCCCTATCGGCTTCTCCAACTACACGGCCTTCGGCGGCTTCTTTCCCAAGGGCGTCTGGGGCATGTGGGTCGCCGTCCTGGTCTCGCTCTTCAGCTACTTCTCCATTGAGATGATCGCCGTCGCCGCCGGCGAAGCCAAGGACCCGCAGCGCGCCATCACCAACGCCTTCCGCGCGACGATGTTCCGCCTGGTCCTCTTCTACATCCTCACCCTCGCGCTCATCCTCGCCATCGTGCCCTGGACCATCACCGCCGCCGGCGCGACCCAGTCGCCCTTCGTCACTGTAATGATCCGCACCCACATCGCCGGAGCGGCTGCAGTCGTCAACTTCATCATCCTGGTCGCCGCCCTCTCCGCCATGAACAGCCAGCTCTACATCACCGCGCGCATGCTCTTCTCGCTCTCACGCTCGGGCTTCGCCCCGAAGCGCCTCGGCGTCCTCTCGAGCAACGGAGTTCCTATTGCCGCACTCCTCGTCTCGACCGTCGGCATCGCGTTCGCTGCATTGCTCAACGTCCGCTATCACGAGCGCTCGTTCCTCATCATGCTCGCGATCTCGATGTTCGGCCCCATGTTCACCTGGCTGATGATCTTCATCACGCACCTCAGCTTCCGCCGCCGCAACCAGGATCGCGACCTTCCCTTTCGCATGTGGGGCTTCCCTTACCTCACGACCCTTGGCGCGATCCTGATGTTTGCCGCCCTCGTCACCACCATCTTCACTGCGGCCTTCCGTCCTACCCTCATCTACGGAGTTCCCTTTCTTCTTCTCCTGACGCTCGTCTACACGCTCCGCCGCTCGAAATCCATGGCCTCCACCGATCCCGTTATCGAAAGTACAACCGCCTCATGAGCATCGCGACCCAGCCATTCATTGCCGCACAAGACACCGAAGACCCTCTCCTTGCCTGGCGCAAAGAGTTCCCCATCCTCGAACACACCACCTACATGATCAGCCACTCGCTCGGCCCCATGCCTCGCCGCGCCGAGACCGCGCTGCTCGACTTCACCAATACCTGGGCCACCCGCGGCATTCGCGCCTGGGCCGAAGGCTGGTGGGACATGCCCATCACCTGCGGCGACCTCATCGGATCCATCCTTGGCGCTCCCAAAGGCCGCGTCGTAATGCACCAGAACGTCTCCATCTGTCAATCCATCGTCACCTCCTGCTTTGACTGGAATGGTCCCCGCAACAGACTCGTCACCGACGGCCTCAACTTCCCCTCGAACGACTACATCTACCACGGTCTCTCGCGCCAGGGCGCGGAGATCGTCTCCGTCGCCTCAGAAGACGGCATGACCGTCCCGCTCGAAGCGATCCTCGCCGCCATTGACGACCGCACCCAGCTCGTTAGCATCTCCCACGTCGCCTTCCGCAGCTCCTTCCTGCAGGACCTCGCCGCCATCACCGCGAAGGCCCACGCAGTCGGCGCCTACATCGTCGCCGACCTCTACCAGAGCGCCGGCATTGTCCCAATCGATGTCACAGCCCTCAATCTCGACTTCGCCGTAGGCGGCTCGGTCAAGTGGCTGCTTGGAGGCCCCGGGGCAGGCTATCTCTACGTACGCGCCGATCTCGACCCGAAACTAAACCCCGCCGCCACCGGCTGGGCCGCCCACGCCCATCCCTTCGAGTTCGTCGACGGCCCTATCGAGTATGCCCCCGACATCCACCGCTTCCTCAACGGCACCCCGAACGTCCCTGCAATGTACTCCGCTCGCTCCGGCTACGAGATTGTCAATGAAATCGGCGTCGCCGCTATCCGCGCCAAGTCACAGCGCCAAACCCAGCGCCTCATCGAGCTTGCTGACGAAGCCGGCCTCAAGGTCCGCAGCCCGCGCAATCCCGCCCAACGCGGAGGCACCATCATCCTCGACGTCCCGAACGGCCGCGAGGCCACCGCCGAACTCGGCCTTCGCCAGATCCTCGTCGACTTTCGCCCAGGTGCCGGCGTCCGCATCGCCCCGCACTTCTACACCTCAGACGATGAGATCGCCCACACCATCGCCGAACTGCAATCCATCGTCAAGTCTTAGCTCTTACGAAGCGTCGAGTACCGTGCGAAGCACCGCCTGCCCGGCGCCAGGGCGCACTTGCACCTTAGGCCGTCACTCCCAGACCGGCTTCCGCTTCTCCAGAAACGCAGCCACACCCTCGCGAAAGTCGGCCGTCTCTCTCACCTCCGCATTCGCCTCCATCGCAGACGCAAGCGCCTCGTCCAGCCAGACCTTGTTCTGCTTCGCCAGCAGTCGCTTCGTCGCCGCCAGCGAAGAAGGACTATTCGCCGCCAGCGCCTCCGCCAGCAAGAGCACCCTGCCCTGCAACTCCTCCGCCGCAACAACCTCGTTCACCAACCCCATCGGCAGCGCCTCGCCCGCATCGAACAGTCGCCCGGTAAGCAGCAGGTCCCGGGCTCGCTTGTCCCCGACCTGCAGCGCCAGGAACGCCGACACCACGGCCGGTACAAATCCGATTCTCACCTCGGTATAGCCGAACTTTGCCGCCGGCGTAGCCAGCGTAAAGTCACACAGCGTCGCAATCCCCGTTCCGCCAGCAATCGCCGCCCCATGCACCGCCGCAATTGTAGGCTTCGGCAGCTCATACAGCGTTCGAAACAGCTTCGCGATCCGCTCGGCATCCAGACGATGCTCGTCCGCACTCTTATCGTTCATGCCTTGCAGCGCCGACAAGTCGAGCCCCGAGCAAAACGCCTCACCCGCGCCCGCAAACACCACCACACGGCAATCGCCCGCTGCCGCTTCCTCCATCGCCGCGATCAACTCCGCCTGCATCTCCGGAGTCATGGCATTTCGCCGCTCAGGCCGATTCAGCGTGATCGTCCGAACCGCATCTTCATCCGCTACCAGGATCGTCCGAAAAAGGCTCATCGCCCGGCACTCACCGACCCACGCGCGATCTCCGCATTCGCCGCAATCAACCCACCAAGCGCCTCTAACTTCGGCATCTCCGCACCTGACTCCGCCAGCACCCGGACCAGCATCTCCGTCGCAAGATTCCCCACCAGCTCATCCTGTGCAAACGGACACCCACCCAGCCCACCAATCGCCGAATCGAATCGCTTGACTCCGGCCCTGTACGCTACCTCGATCAGCTCCGCCCCGGCACCCGCCTTCGCATGGAGATGCACCCCAACCTCCACATCATCGCGCTCAGCGAGCACCGCTCTAACCGTCTCCTCAACCACCGCAGCCGTCGCCACGCCCACCGTATCCGCCAGCGAGATCGTCTTCACGCCAACATCGTCCAACTGCCCGCAAGCCTTCATCACCAGCTTTGAACTCCACGTATCCCCATACGTATTCCCAAATGCCATCGAAACATACGCCACCATATCCAGCCCAGCCGAATACGCCAGATCGCAGACGGCCACCAATTCCCGCATTGCCTCATCCTGCGTCTGCCGCTGATTCCGGTCCAGAAATCGCGGCGACACCGAATACGGGAATCCCAGCGTCCTTACCTTCCCCGTCGCGATCGCCCGCTCCGCTCCGCGTACATTCGCCACAACCCCGATGATCTCCACATCCGCAGGCACCTCAAAGAGCCGCAGCACCTCCTCCGCGTCCGCCATCTGCGGCACCGCCTTCGGGGAAACAAAACTCACCGCATCAATCGTTCTAAAACCTGCCTCCACCAGCCACCGCAGATACGTCGCCTTCACCTCTGACGGGATAACCTCCGGCAACCCCTGCCACGCGTCCCTCGGACACTCCACAATCTTCACCACACCCATCTCAGTCCTCCGCAGCTGTTCCTCGATCAACGCCGCACGAAGGGCTACCCGCGCGATGGATTTACCTTCAGGATCTCTCTCGCGATCACCATTCGCTGAATCTCGCTCGTCCCTTCGCCGATCGTACAGAGCTTCACATCGCGATAGAACTTCTCCACCGGATAGTCCTTGATGAACCCATACCCGCCAAACAACTGCACCGCCTCATCGCAGATCTTTACCGCCGTTTCGCTGGCAAACAGCTTCGCCATCGCCGACTCCCGCGTCACCTTCCGTCCCGCATCCTTCAGCACAGCCGCCCGCTGCGTCAGCAGCCTCGCCGCGTCCAGTTCCATCGCCATATCTGCCAGCTTCCACTGAATCCCTTGGAACTCCGCAATCGCCTTCCCAAACTGCCGCCGCTCCTTCACATACTTCACCGCCGCATCGAGCGCTCCGCGTGCAATCCCCAGCGACAGTGCCGCGATCGAGATCCTCCCACCATCGAGCACTCGCATTGCATCCACAAATCCTTCACCCTCAGCGCCGAGCAGGTTTTCCTCCGGAATTTCGCAGTCTTCAAAGATCAACTCACTCGTATCGCTCGCCCGCAGCCCCAGCTTGTTCTCCTTCTTGCCCGGTCGGAACCCCTTCGTTCCTTTCTCCACGAGGAACGCCGAAAGTCCATGCGTTCCTTTGCTCTTGTCCGTGACCGCAATCACGACGGCCACATCGGCATAGCTGCCATTGGTGATAAAGATCTTGTTCCCGTTCAGCACCCAGCGGTCGCCCTTCTTCACCGCCGTCGTCCTCGCCCCGCCCGCATCGGACCCCGACCCCGGCTCGGTCAGCGCCCACGCTCCCAGCCAATCTCCGCTCGCCAAGAGGGGAATGTATTTTCGCCGCTGCATCTCTGTTCCCGCCAGGAAGAGATGGTTCGTCGCCAGGGAGTTGTGCGACGCGACAATGATCCCGATCGATCCGTCTACCGCCGACAACTCCTCTACGGCCAGCACGTAGTCCACGTACCCAAAGCCAGCTCCGCCATATTCTTCGGGAAAGATGATGCCCAGCAGCCCCATTTTGCCCAGCTTCTTCACCACCTCTTTCGGGAACTCGCTCGCCTCATCCCACGCCATCACATTCGGCGCAATCTCCCGCGTTGCAAACTCGCGAATCTCGCGCCGAAGATCTTCCTGCTGCTCCGTCAACACAAAGGGATAAAGACTCTGCACTGCTTCCAACTCACCTACCATCGCAAACCTCCGCCACCCACACGCGGGAAATCATACCGCCCGGCGCAGACCGCTGTCTCCCTGAAATCAAACGCCACACAGCAGGAATTCTTCCCTGGGAAACCTCTCTGAGGTTTGCCGTCATCTGGCACTTGCCGTCATCCTGAGCGCAGCGAAGGATCCCGCTACTGCTCACATGCCCGAAACCGCTCGAAGCTTTCTGCCTCAAAGGCCACCTCAACCACACCCCCGAAGATCAGGTCTGCAACACGCCCGGGTTGAATCTCCCCACCTCCGGATTCAACGCGCAGGCCTCAAGCGCCGTCATCAGCACCTCGCGCGTCTTCGCCGGATCAATAATCGCGTCGATCCATAACCTTGCCGCCCCATACCTCGCATCAGCCTGTGCGTCGTAGGCATTCTTGATCTCATCGAACACCGCCTTCTTCTCCGCCTCCGAAAGCATCTTGCCCCCGCGCTCCATCTGCGCCGCCCTTATCCCCGCCAGCGTAGTCGCCGCCGACGCTCCGCTCATCACCGCATACCGAGCCGTCGGCCACGCGAACAGAAATCGCGGATCATAAGCCTTCCCGCACATCGCATAGTGGCCAGCTCCAAAGCTGCCGCCGACGATCACCGTAATCTTCGGCACCACAGACGTGCTCACCGCCGACACCATCTTGGCTCCCGCGCGGATGATCCCCGACCACTCCGCATCCTTACCCACCATGAAGCCATTCACGTCATGCAGGAAGATCAGCGGCACCAGATTCTGGTTGCAATCCATGATGAATCGCGCCGCCTTCTGTGCACTTTCCGTATAGATCACGCCGCCGACCTCCATCCGCCTGGTACCCGCTGCCGGTCCCATCGCGACCGTCTGGTGCTGATTGGTCTTCTGGTTCGCGACGATTCCCACCGCCCGGCCGCCAATCCGCGCGTAACCGCACAGCACCGTCCTGCCGAACTCCGCCTTGTACTCATCGAACTCGCTTCGGTCGACGATCCGCGCAATCACCTCCCGCATGTCATATACATTGCTCGCTCCCGGCGCAGGGTTCAGCAAACCGTGCACGTCCTCCGCCGCAAACCTCGGCGCATCCTTCGCGTCATCGAACGCAGCCTCATGAAAAGCCGAGCGATGACGAGCCCCCATCTTTCCCACCAGCGCTCTCAGCCTTGCGATACACATATGGTCATTCGGCTCCTTAAAGTCCACCGTTCCCGAGATCTCCGCATGCATCGCCGCCCCGCCCAGCTCCTCCGCTCCGGTCTTTTGCCCAATCGCCGCCTGCACCAGCGACGGCCCCGCCAGAAAAAGGCCCGATCCCTCCGTCATCAGCACCGTATCCGTCATCACCGGCAGATATGCCCCGCCCGCAACACACATCCCCATGATCGCCGTGATCTGCGGGATCCCTATTGAACTCATCACCGCGTTGTTACGAAACACCCTCCCAAAATCGTCCGTGTCGGGAAACACATCCTCCTGCAGCGGCAAAAACACGCCTGACGAATCCACCAGATAAAGGGTCGGAAGGTGGTTATCAAGTGCAATCGTCTGCGCCCGCAGTACCTTTTTCGCCGTCATCGGAAAGAACGCCCCAGCCTTCACCGTCGCGTCGTTCGCCACGATCATGCAAAGCCGCCCCTCCACGCGCCCGAGCCCGGTCACCACCCCCGCACCCGGAGCACCACCATACTCCGCATACATCCCATGCGCGGCCCACAGCCCCAGCTCCAGCAGCTCCGTCCCTTGATCGAGCAGCAATGCCAGCCGCTCCCGCACCGTGAGCCTTCCCTTCGCCCGCTGCGTCTCCGCCGCCTTTGCGCCGCCGCCCAAGCGGATAGCATCTTCCTGCCCACGCAACTCCGCCATCAACACCCGCAGCGCCTCGGCATTTCCCGCAGCCCGTGCGCTCTTCGCCTCGAGAGCCGACCCAACCTGATTCCTCAACTCCACACAAACATCCTTCCGGCAACGCCTTCAAGTTACTGCCCACTTCCCACATCAAGCAAGGCTTCGACCAGCACGGACCTTACATGCGTCTCGCGCGTCTTCCTTTATTTGTCACTCCCTCTTCGTTATTGCCTCTTCGTCGTGCCCTCTGTCATGCCCTTTTTGTCATTCCCGAAGGGAATCTGCTTCTCTTCCAACACCTTCATCTCCCGCGAGAACGCAACAAATACGGCGAAGCCGCATTCCATGGAATACTGACCCCGGCACCCATGGAAGCACTTCTCCTTGCAATTCTCTGCATTGCCGTCATAGGGCTTGCGATCAGGCTTAGCCGCATAAGCGATGCGAGAGAGGCCCTGGCGCAGCTCTCCAGCCAGGTCCGCCGCCTCGAAGAACGCCTCACCAGCCTGGAACGTCACATCACGCACCCGTCCAGAACTTCACTCGCGGCAAAGCCGTCTGCCGATGCTCTCCCTGCAAGTTCTTCGGAGAGCGCGCTGCACGAGCCGGAGATCGCCGGAGAGGTCTTCGATGCCCCGTCCGCGATCCACACACCTCCGCCACCCCGCCCTGCGCCTTCTGCTTTTTCTAACCTCGCAACGCCAACCCGCTCCATCTCGCTTGAAGAACGTCTCGGCCAGAACTGGCTCAGCAAGATCGGCATCGTCCTTGTTGTCCTTGGCATCGCTACTTTTCTGGGCTACAAGCTCGTTACCCTAGGCCCGCTAGGCAAGAGCCTCACGGGGCTCATCACCGCGCTCATTCTCCTCATCGGTGGTCTTCTCCTCGAACGCAGGCCCACTTACCGCATCTTCGCCCGCGCCGGTATTGGAGGAGGCTGGGCGCTCCTCTTCTTCACCACCTTTGCGCTCTACCATGTTGCAGCCATGCAGGTCCTCACCTCGCAGGCCGCTGACCTCGTCCTGATGTCCATAGTCGCCGCCGCAATGGTCTGGCATTCTCTCCGATACAAGTCGCAGGTCGTCACAGCGCTCGCCTTTCTGCTTGCGTTCGCCACGGTCGGCATCAGCGACATCACCTTCTTCTCGCTCGTTGCGGGAGCTATCCTCGCCGCTGCTCTCGTCTCTATCGCAGCCCGCGAGTTCTGGTTCGAGCTCGGCCTCGCCGGTCTCTGCGGCGTCTACTTCAACCATTTTCTGTGGCTGCATCGTGTCTTGCCTAGCGGCGGCCAGCCCGGCCAGCCGTTTGCTGACCTCCTGCCCAGCGTGGGACTTCTGCTCTTCTACTGGCTCCTCTTCCGCGGCTTATACATCCTGCGCGTACCACAAAATGAGCGCCAGCAACTCATCACCGCCGTTACGGCAATCCTCAACTCCGCCGGCCTCCTCGCACTCCTGAAGTACCAATCCTCGAACCCGGAATGGACCTTCAACGTCCTTCTCATCCTGGGCTCAATCGAACTCCTCCTCGCCTTCCTGGCCCGTCCACGCAATCGCTCCGCCTTCCTGGTCCTCGCAACCATCGCCTCCGCCCTGTTGCTTGCCGCCATCCCGTTTCGCTTCGCCGGCTCCAACTGGACGCTCCTTTGGCTCACCGAATCCGAGGCCCTCTTCATCGCCGGCATCCTGATCCACGAGAGACCTCTCCGCCGCCTCGGCTTGATCGCCGGCTTCGTCACCGGCCTTCAGCTCCTTATGGTCGACACGCTCCCCATCCTCGGGCTTCGCCTCTTCACCGCAGACCACGGCACTCACACCTCCACAGCCATCTCCCTTGCGATCGCCACACTCGTCTTCTACTTCAACTCTGAGTTTGCCCGCTCTCTCTGGCCTTCGCCTCCGACCCTCGACCCAGAAGCCGCGTTCGATCGGGCCGCACTTACCCTGACCTCGTACATGGCCGCCATCTCCGCTGCCGCGCTGGTCTACATGGAAGTTCGCACCGAGTTCATTGGCATCGCCTGGTCGCTGCTCGCCCTCGTTCTCATCACCATCGCGAGCCTTCTCCGCCGCAGGATTTTCACCGCGCAAGCCCTCGCCCTGCTGGCCGCGGCCGCCCTGCGGTCCTTCTTCTATAACCTCTTTGAGATCACCTCGGTGTCGTCCTTCTGGAGCACCCGCGCCACTACCATCATCATCGCCTGCGCCGTGATGTTCCTCGGCCTGCCCGCAGCCTTTGCACTCCGTCGCAACGCCCTCGCCCGGCAGGATTCAACACAGGCGGACGGCCCGTGGCACTTCCTGCTCAACCACCCCGAGCAGCCCTTCTTCTTCGTCCCGTATGCGTTGATCGCGATCCTTATAGCCTTCGAACTCCGGACCGGCATGATCACCCTCGGCTGGATAGCCCTTGGCCTGGCAGCTTTTCTCTCTGCCCTGCCCATCGGCGAGCGCAGCTACCGCCTCGCCGGGCTCGGCATGCTTCTCTTCGGCCTCGCCAAGATCGTCCTCGTCGACATCTGGAGCCTCTCCACCACCGACCGCATCCTTACCCTGATCGTCACCGGCGCGGTCCTGCTCCTGGTCTCATTCCTGTACTCCCGCTACCGCGAAACCATCCTCAAATTTCTATAGCCCGCAGCCTAAGGAAGCTGTCATCCTGAGCGGAGCGAAGGATCCCGACGAAGAGTAAGTCACCCATACCACTCGAACCTTTCAGCCACTGCATCCCTGCCCTGTTGCAACAGATGCAGACGAGAGATCTCCTACTCGGGGGTCCAGTGCACATGACTCGTAAACAAGCCATCCACAAAGCCCAAGTGGTACACGAGGAACAATCCGAAACACACACTCACCAACCCTGAAACCGTAGTCAGCGACTTCGAGACGCCCTTTCCCGTAAGCGCAATCGGGATTGCCATTACGGTTGTCATCAGCATCATTCCAGCCACGGTTCCCAACCCGAAGACCACAAGATAAGCAATCGCCCAGGCCGGACTAGGAATCATCGACAGCACCAGCAGCGCCACCGCGGCCGACCCCGCCAACCCATGCACCAGCCCGATTGCCAGCGGCCTCAGCAGATGAAAATACCCGAACCGGCCTAGCATCCTGCCGGCAAATCCACGCTTCCCGCCCTCATCGACAGCCGTGGCCAGATCCGTACTCGGAGCAGCCTGAAAGCGCGCTGTAATCCGCTTCATCGCGCCCGTCAGGTTCAGTATTCCGAGCAGGATCAACATACCCGCGACGGCCATCTCCATCGACAAACCAAGCCTCGGCGGAATCGTCAGGTTGAAGAGAATGATTAACGCGCCCACGATGAAGATCGTCAACGTGTGCCCGAAGCCCCACATCATGCCGATCACCGCGCCCTGCTTCACGGACCGCTCGCGGCTCACAATCGTCGAGACGGCAACAACATGGTCGGGATCGGTCGAGTGCCGCATTCCCAGGAATAGTCCCAGCCCCACGATCCCCAGGAACGAAGCCACGTGCCCGCCCGTCAAATCGGCTAGATGAAACGAGATGCCGGCAGCCGGCAGCGCCGAACCGGCAATCGCCAGACCGGCGATCAACATCGCCGTCGCCGACCCCATCGGCAGCCACTTCTTGAGCACCAGTGAATCTGTCTTCCACCGCGACAGCAGCGTGCGCGCCTTCACCATCGCAATCCCAATCCCGATCAGCACTGCGGCCAGACCCGCGCTGAACGCAACAATCAGGAACAAGCCCAGCCCGACCCGATGCAGCGACACCGCGCTGAGCAACACCACCAACGCCGCCGGACAAGGAATGATTCCGCCCGTGATGCCCAGCAATAAAAGCTGCTTCAGGGGAACTGTCTTTTTCTCTGCAGCGATCACCCCGGGTGTTGCGTCTATCAGAGTTCCATCGCGAAAGATGGGAACGCCGCCGTCGAACTCAGAGCTCTCCCGCTTCGTCGAGTACCAGTGCGAATGCATCACCGCATCGTCATGCTCCGGCTCCTCAACTCCGGTCCATGCCCGGAGCAGCAGATACCCCGCCAGGACCGCAATGACCAGCCCGGAAGAGATGCTCAGCCACGGGTAGATCCGTTCCGGGATGATGTACTTCGACGCATAGAGCACCACCGCTCCCAGCGCGTAAACACCTGCCGTATGCGCCGCCGTTACGAGCAAGCCAAGCCCGACGGCATGTCTGGTCCGCCCCCTTGATCCGACGAGATAAGCAGCAACAATCGTCTTTCCATGGCCCGGCTCCAAAGCATGGGCCGCCCCAATCCCTGCCGCCAGAAACGCTGCCGTAACCAGAAACCAGAACCCCATCTCAGGGTTCGCCATCAGCTCCGTAAACCTGTTCCTGGGAGTTGCCTGTTTATTCGGCGCAAGCTGCAAAGCCGGAGCCGGGGTAACGGTCCGCCCAGCAATTGGAGCCGCCATGCTCGCCTGAGCAACCGGTGGAGCAGTCACGCTCGCCGCCTTCAGGGGTGCCGGAACGGCCGTTGAAGCCACAGCCGCTGGCAGCGCTGCTATCGCATACTCGAACTCCGCCTCAAGATCCTGCGGCGGACTGTTCAACAGGTTTGTCGGATAGTCCGTCAACTGCGCACTGCGATCTAGCTTGAATGCATTCGCTTCTTCGAGCACCACGCCGTTCCCAGTGGAGACGACGATCTCCTTCCATCCCGCGTGACCTTCGAAATTCCCATCCACATATCGCAGATGTATCCTGGCCGGCGACGCCGAACTCACCGTCGTACGATACACCACGCCGATCTTCATCGTGGGCAGCCCACCCGCCCCAGGAGGAAAGATCACACTCTCAGACACAGCCTCTAATGGCAGAATCTTCCCATCCACCTCCAGCCGGATGCCCTTCTCCCAGAATGCCGCCTGTGTCTTCAGATAAGGAGGCAAGGTCGCATCTCCAACCCGGGCCACAATGCCAGCGTTCTGTATCTCCTGGTAAGTCGGAATCTCGGCAAGGTCAATGATGTACTTGACCTCAACAAAGCCCTTCTCCACCCGTATCCCTGCGTAGTGATTGATACTGAAGTTACCCATCGGGTGCGCCAGGCACATGCTCGTGAACATAAACAGGAGCGCACACGCTGCCGTCATTCTGACCTTGAACGCTGTGAAGGAGAATCTAAAGTATCTCCGCACTTGCCCCAGACCAGCACCCACGCCCCTAGCGAACATCGCACACCGCCAGCCGCGCCACCTCGGCCTTCAACCCCGCCAGCCTCTTCTCCGCATCCGCCGCAAAGATCACATGAAACTTCGGGTTCACGGCCAGTGCCTTCTCGAAATGTCGCCTCGCCCCAGCCTTGTCTGCTAGCGCGACATCGATCATGCCCGCGTGGAACTGCATCAACGCATCCTTCGTGCCCATTCGCAGCGCCTTCTCCATCTCGACCTTCGCCCTCGCCGCCTGCCCGTTCTTCAACAGCACCCACGCCAGCGCATCCGAGGTATACACATCGTGCCGAATCTCGAACTCCTTCTCCGCCAGCGTCAGCGCCTCGGGCAACTTGCGGTTATGGTCAGCATAGAACACCGCCAGCTCCCGGTTATAGACCTGCTGGTTGATCTCATTCAGGCGCCCGATAAACTCGACCGTCGCGTACTGCTTCTCCGCATTCGCCTTATCACCGCTGACCGCGTACACATCGCCCAGTGCCGTGAGATAAAGCGGCAGGGGAATGATTGCAATCGCGTCTTTGTAAAACTGGATCGCCTCGGCATATCTGCCCTGCGCAGCGCGAATCTGCGCCATCTCGGCGAGCGCCCGGTGATACTTCGGGAAGTCCTTCAGTGACTTCGCCGCATTCTCCTCCGCCTTCGCCAAGTCTCCCATCATGAAATATTGCTCCCCCAGCATGAACTCCGTCCATGCCAGGTTCTCCGCCGGAAGATGCATCGACACGCCCAGCGCCACCGCTCGCGTCAAATCGTCGTTTGCCTTGGCCGTGTCGCCCTTGATCCAGTCCAGCCCGGCCCCGTGGCTCGTCGCCAAAAACTCGATGCCCGGATGTTCGAGCTCATCCTCCGGTTTCACGAGCAGCCCATAGAACTTCTCTGAAGCCTCGTAGTTCCCAAGTTCCAACTGCGCGTCTCCCGCATACGGATAGGCCCCCAGATATCCCGGCACCAGCGCAATGGCTTTCTCCGCATCATCACCCGCCTCGCGGAATCGATGTTCCGCCAGGTGCACGGCCGCCAGCTGGGTGAACGCAGGAGCCGCGTCTTCATGCGTCGACTCCAACTTGAGCGACTCTTTCAGCGCTCCCTCGGCCAGCTCGAAATAGCTGATGTCTCCAGTCTCCCGTGCCTTCTGCGCATACGCCGAAGCCAGACGGTTATAGCTCTGATTATTCTCCGTATCCCGCGCCACCTGCGCTTGCCAGAACTTGATGTTCAGGTCAGCCCGCTTCAGCTCCAAAGCGCGGTCGGCGTTTGGACTGCCTGCAGCCGCCGTCTGCGCAGAAACTATCGCCACGCTCCACAGCAAAACAGATGCGAGCGCCAGGAGGTGAGCGCTCGCATCTTTTCTCAGGGCCTGCTGCTTCATTGTCCGTCCGTAAGAACGTTACTGCTGTGGAGGGTAGTTGACTGTGCCAGCAGCGCCCGGCAGAGGATGCGGAGCCGCCAAATATGGGAACGTAGCGAGGAATGGATAGTCGTTTCCATCGAGGTACTGCGTTATTTGTGGGTCTGGTGTGATGAATTGCGTACCTTGCAGCACTACTAGGACACGCCGATCTTCACATTGCGGAAAGGCCAGACACACCAGAGCCGCTCGCGAACCAAGCGGGTTGCTACCGGGAACGCCGGAGGGAAACTGTACGTCTGCGAGTTGACGGAGTACCTGAAACGGAATGTCAATTGTAGAAAAGTCGATCGGCCTGCCGTTTTGCAATGCACCGTTGCCTACGCCCAGGTTCGCAGCAGTTGCTGAAGGCAGATCCACGTTCAAACGTTGAACATCTGGTAGCAATGCCTCGCGAAGCAGATTTGCGTCTGTGTTAGCGAAGGTCGCCGGTAAGAGCAGTGGAGCTCCGTTCGGCAACGCCGTAACCCCGAGTGAGGTCAACAACGCTGCCCTTGCCGCAATCGTGTTTCCCGCAGTGTCCGTGCTCGTAAGCGCATCGGGGATCAGCGACGAGTAGTTCGCGACGTCGTTCTCCGGAATGGCGAAGTTGAACGCATCGCGTGCAGCGCCGCTTGGCACGAAGACGGTTGCGATTGCCTGCTGGCCCTGGCGCTCAATCTGCGTGTAGGTGTTCTGCCCGTGACGCGAAGGAACCAGCTGGCTGACGGTCGCCCAGACGTTGATGATTGGCCCGGATCCTCTAAGGGAGGACTTTGGCACAGAGACGACAATCGATGTCAGGTTGAAGCCGGCAAAGGCGTCAACGCCACTGGTCCCGTCCGCACGCACAGGACGGCCGCGAAAGGATGATCCTACCGCGCGAAACAGGTCCTGCGACCCGTTCAGAATGCGGTTGAACTGGCCGAAGTCAAATACGAACGCGTCGTCGCGAAGGCCGACGAAAGCGGTCACGCCAGAGCCGACCGTTGGAACCACGCCAAACTTGGCGGTCGTCGCCGGCGCGCCCGTCAGCAGCGTGTTGCGAGCGCCCGTCGTCGTCGGCGCACCCATGTAGACCGAAGCAGTCTGCGTCTGGCCAGGCTGGTCGAACTTGATCTGGATGACCTGGTCTTCCTTGGCGTCCCCGGTATTGTCAATCTTGAATTGATACAAAAGATCCGGAGAGAAGGCGTAGCTGCCATTTTCCGCTGGCACCGCGAAGGGGTTGACGTTCATGATCAGGTCGACCTTCGTCGAGTCCACAGGATCGACGAAACTATACACGTCCGTCAGGTCGCCTTCGGGCAAACCATCAATCGTGGGAGCCTCGCGATGGTCCGATCCCATTACCTTCTTCATGTGCCTGGCGGGCGCAAGGGCCATGTACGCGGCCGTGCCGCCCATAATCGTCACCACAACCGCGGCGCGTAGAACGTTTCTATTGACTTTCATCTTTCCCCCGGTATCTTTCATTCGGCATAAGAAGTCTCTGAATCCGTTTACATCTTTTGTGCAGGTATCGTCAGCAGATACCGCGCATCAAGGCCCATCATCTGTATCTGGTTAGGCCCGACGACGTAGTAGGCCAGGTTGTTGCCTGCGATATTTGCGAAGCCCCGTCCGCCCGTTGAGGGCGGCGTCAACAGGCCTGCAACAGGGGAGTAACTGATCGAACTCGACCCGTCGGTAACCGTCGCGGTTCCACTGGCGAAAGCACCCGAAGCTCCGGCCACAAACTGGCCGCTTCCCGAGATCACGCCGTCACCCTCGCCGCTCACCGAGAACGAATAGGTGCCCGGAAGCGTGAATCCGGACGTGACCTGCGAATACAGCTTGCCGCTCCCGGTACCATCGAAGCCGCTCACTCCCGCTGTTCCTGACGCGCTGATTGGAGCGGTGTTGAATGTGTCTTTCACCACTCCACCGTCCATCAGCGTCACTACAATCGCTCCGGCAGAAATTGTGTAGGTTCCCGTCAGCATTACATCGTCGTCCACGCCTGAGCCAAGATTGTAGTCTGCGACCGCGCTTGTAATGTTCCCTTTGCCGTCTGCCACGAAACTGCCGACCACTGAGTAGTCGCCATCACTTGCGTCTGTCCCGGTTGCTGTGAAGACATAGCTGCCGCTTAGTGCGGCCGTGGTAAGCGAAAGCGTGCTCCCTGAGGACCCGGAACTCCCCGAGGTTCCGTTGCTGCAGGCAACCAGCGCCGCGGAGAAAAGCGAAGCCCCGACGAACTTTGCGATTGTTCCAAGCCGTAAATCATTCATGAAGATTCCGATCTAGAACTGTTGAAATCATCTGGGGAGGACTGCTGCAAATACGCCCCGAGTAAAGGATCGGTTTGCCGACGATCCAATCTTTTACAGACTTTTGCATCTTGATCCTGCAAACATCTGATCCTGCAGCGAGACCAGATCGCACCGCAGTCACGAGTCTCCCGGAAGTTGGCAGAAGATTCTGAAGGCCTTGAAGTCCGCGAACAGTCTCGCCAAATAGGGACAGGATGTAAAGCACGAAATTTGATCTACATGAATCTAATTCCGAAATGGCCCGCATTGTCCGCTGATGTCCCGCTTGCTCCCATCGCAGACAGAAGAGTTCGCGAGAGTTGCCATCCCAGAAGTGCGTAAGTAGAGAGGCAAAATTTAAGTACCCGGCACATGCTGTCGGTACTGAGCCCAGTTTTCCTGTAATTCATGCACAACCGTGCTCCCGACTGCCCACGTAGCCTCGAACGCCGTCGACTTGATGTATGGCCTGTTCACGCTTTCGATAGCCGTCATTCCCGGCCGCTCCATGCTGTAATTGCTTCCAACTCGCAACACCATCAGTCGCTTGTAGTCGACGCGTCCCATGTGGTCGAGCCGAAGCATGGCCTCTGCAATGGCCGAGTCTTCCATGTTTGTCATTGCGAACCGTCCGCGTCCGCCGGTCCACAACTTAACCCAGTCTTCGGCGTACTGCGTCATCACCTTGCCATGCCAATAAGTGTCGGAGGCAAAGCTGTCTCCTTCAAACACCATCGGAGCTTTTCCGGCAGCCGGATAGCCATCCCAGCCTTCGCGGCTCTTCTGCATGGCATCGTTGTCCGGAATCCTGACCTCCCTGGTTTTCTCATAAGCCCAGTGAGCCAGACCTGCATTCAGCTTGTACAGGTCGTTGCTCATAGGCTTGTCCGGCAGCACGTTCGGCTCGTGCGCTCCGATTACAAAGAGTCCGTAAGGCCACGCTGCCGGCATCTCCCGGCTGTCGATCTGACGCGACACGTCGTTGATCACGAAGCTTGCCCACGCCGCGGACCCGATCGATCCCACCTTCGGATCGACCCCGGCGATCCCCGCCACCAGAAAGTAGGCGTGGCTCAGATCCAACCTTGGGTCTAACCCGAGCGCCATCATCGATGGCCCGGCATTCGCCAGCGTCATCCCGGTCACGATCCCAAGAACGTCATGCGTCTTATTGACGCGGAGCGCTCGCACTCCTCCGGGAAACGTTACCATCTCGTCGAGATGCTCCCGCTCCACCCAGTACTGGAACTCGCCCGGAACATCTCCTGTGTCCTCACCCGGCTCGAACGTCGTCACGATCACGACCTTCACCGGCCAGGGCTTCTCCTGCGCCTGAACTACGCCAGCAGCGAAGCCGTACATTACCATCAAAACGAACAGACGATTCCTCACGCGCAACCTCCGGGGGTAGCCCAAGTGCACTCACTTTTTAGCTGTTCCCCCGAGTGTACGCGAAGCTCTGGAGATCTACTGCGAAACGGGAACCACCGGCAGACTCACATAGCTCGCCGTTCCGGGCTTGTGCCACACTCGCTCCGTCGCTTTCTGGTAGTCCGCCGCCTTCGCGTCGAAGATGTTCGGCACAAACGTCTGCGGATTCCGGTCATAGAGCGGGAACAGGGTGGACTGCACCTGCACCATGATCCGGTGTCCCGGCTCGAACGTGTGGTTGACCATCGGCAGGCCAAACTTGAACTCCAACGGCTCATTCGGTGTCAGCGCCCCGGGATGCTCGAAGCTCGTCCGGTAACGTCCGCGGAAGATGTCCGTAGAGATTGGAAGCTCATAGCCTCCCATCTCGAGCGGCGGCGCCATCCGGCTCGGATAGACGTCGATCACTTTGACCACCCAGTCCGAGTCCGTTCCGCTCGTCGACGCGAAGAGATGCGCCACGGGTTCGCCGGATAGCTTCATCGCTTCCTTCAGTGGCTCCGTCTCGTAGGTAAGCACATCTGTACGGCCATCGACGAAGCGTTGATCGTTCAGCAGCCAGTTACCCCATCCGGCATAATCCTCCTCGACGACCGGCCTGGGCCGGTAAGGCACCGGCTTCGCGGGATCGGAGACATACTCGTCGAAGTCCGCCCCCGCCATTGGCGACTCAAAGGAGAGCTTTCCTCCCGCTGCGAGGTAGAGCGGCTTAGACCTGACCGGGCAGCCAGCTTCGCAACTTGCCGGCCATGCCTTCGGCGTCTCCCAGTGGTCTTCGCCTGTGTTGTAGATCCAGGCCTTCGGTGTCTCCGCCTTCGGTGAACCCGGCTTCAGATACTCGTTGAAGAACGGCAGCAGAACATCCTTGCGCCACTGGGCCGCGGTATCCGTCGCCCAGGTAAGTGGCCCCAAGGTCCGCCCCTCGCGATTGACCTGGCTGTGTCTCCACGGGCCCATGACGAGATGGTTCATATGGTGAGTGTCTTTTGCCTCCAGCGCCCGATAGCTGTGGATCGCACCCCACATATCTTCCTGATCCCAGAGTCCCTGCTCCCACATGGTCGGCACCGTCATCGGGGCCTTTGCCATCAGCTTGTCCAGCGCCTGGCTCTGCCAGAAAGCGTCATACGCGGGGTGCGCCTCCACCATTTTCCAGTAGGGCAGTTGATCGCCACCGACACTCCGTGCAAAGTCTCCGGTAGAGCCCGCGTCCAGGTAGTTCGTGTAATCGTCCCGACCTTCGCGCGGAACCTTCGCGCCGGTCCCGCGCATCGTCGTCTGCCCCACGAAATAGTCGATGTTGTTCTGCCGGAATGCTCCGTAGTGAAACCAGTCGTCGCCCATCCACCCGTCTACCATCGGGCTCTCGGGAGCGGCCACCTTCAGTGCCGGATGCGGGGCCAGCAGCGCCATCACTACCGTGAAGCCTTCGTAGGATGAGCCGATCATTCCGACCCGACCGTTCGACTCAGGAACGTTCTTCACCAGCCAGTCGATCGTGTCGTACGCATCGGTCGTGTCGTCGGCGCCAGTGGGGTTGAATCCGGAGTTCACCGGCGGCGGAATCATCAGATAGGGACCTTCCGAGCCATACTTGCCGCGTACATCCTGGTAGACGCGGATGTATCCCGCTCCCACGAAGATCTCGTCGGCCAGCGGCAGCGCCTCGATCATCTTCGGGGAATCCGAGCGCGCGGCCCGTTCTGCGGCGTTGTAGCAGGTCCGCGTCAGCACGATCGGCGCGCCCTTTGCATTCTTCGGCACCACGATTACGGTGTAGAGCTTGGTGCCGTCGCGCATCGGCACCATCACGACACGCTTGCGGTAGTCGCGATCCACCGCCGGCGCTTTGAAATCCTTCGCCAGATCATCTCCGACCGGCTGCTGGGCGACGCCGCTCGCCACCATCATTAAGACCGAAAGGCACACCGCCGCCGCTCTGAACATGCTCACCACCCTTACAGATATTTTCTACGTTAGCACCGCAGGAATCAGGTGCCGTCCTTTTTGGATGAACCTGGGGCTATACGACGTGCCCACCCCCTCCCCCCCTTTTTCGCCAAAGTCTTCGAAAGAAGCAGCTTAGGTCTGGACTTCGTGCCCGTATGGACCTTTCGCAAGCGGTCAGGCGCGGCCCGTCAGATGGTTTCTGGGGCGTTAATTGTCAAGTGAAGGCAGCTACTACTTCGAATCGTGTTGTGGCGGAATAAAAAGTGATTTTGCTTTCCGCCCAGGTACAGATGCGGAACTTCTTCGCTTCACTCATCATGGTGGCAGTGTCGAGAGATACTTTGTCCGGAACGAACGATCTCCGGGAGAACGGAGTTCGAAGGCTCTTTTATGTCAGTCCAAACTCTCTCGCCAGCAGTTCGTAACTCCGCACCCGAGCAGTGGGGTCCCATACGATGGTGTTTGCTACGATCTCGCCGATGCCGAGCGCAGAGGCCATTGCCCGCAGCTCCGCGCCAACCTTTGCCGGAGTTCCGACAAAGTATCTCGTCCACTCGCCATCCTCACCGCCGCCAGGCCCGAACGCCTGTAATTCCTTGAGAGCCTCTGATGGCTCCGCTACCGGGCGCCTGTCTCCCAGGCGAATTCTTCGCTGCAGTACTTTCACGCTTGACGACAGGTACTCCGCCTCTTCCTGCGTCTCCGCGCAGAGGACGCCCACAGCGGCCGTAGCCTCTGGAGTCTCGCGGGCGCCCACCCGCCCGCTCGCCAGAAAGCCGCGCTTGTAAGCCTCGATCGCAGCCCTCGTATATACCGGGCTGAAAAAGTGGGCGAATGCGTACGGCAAGCCAAAACTCGCCGCCGCGGCCGAACTCCACATGCTTGACCCCAGCATCCACACGTCGGGAGCGCCCGGCATCTGCGGCGCTACCCGCATCTTTGCAAAGGGATGGCGTTCGGGAAACCCTTCGCCGAAGTAAGCCAGCAGTTCCTGTACCTGTTCCGGAAAGTCATCGGCCATTTGCGTCTTCCGGTCCCGCTTGAGCGCCAGAGCCTCGATCGGTCCGCCGCCAGGAGCCCGCCCGATTCCGAGGTCCACGCGCTCAGGGTAGAGCGCATGAAGCGTGCGAAAGACCTCCGCTACCTTCAGGGCCGAGTAGTGCGGGAGCATAATTCCGCCCGAGCCGATCCGGATTCGCTTCGTCTCCGCACCGATCCGCGCCAGCATGATCTCCGGGGCGGTACATGCCAGCGTATCCATTGCATGATGCTCGGACATCCAGAAACGCGTGTAGCCCAACTCATCCACTCGCCGCGCCAACGCGATGGAGTTTGCCAGCGCCTGCGCTGGTGAACTGCCATCCGGAACCGGTGACTGGTCCAACACTGACAATCGCAAATCGGTTACGCCCATATCGCTCACCTCTATAAGATGTCCGGGGACGCCGAACGACCCATCAGTCGTCTTCTTCCAATGGACCTTGCACGCCCATTTGCATCTCAGGAATCATGAGCGACAAAATCGACGACGAACTCTTTGAAAAGAGACCGAACAAGCCAAATTTTCTTCTCGTTGTGGTTCTTAGTGGAGTCACAATCATCATCCTGTTTGCAGTCGCGTACCTTCTGCTAAGTGACACCGGCAAGAGGCTTCTGCCGCGCCTTCATCCTGACGCGCACCCGACGTCTTATGTCGTTCCCGCATCGAGCAGTGAGTCCGACGGCTAGAAGGATCGCGCGCTCCATGAGGAAGGCGTTCCATACCCGCCAGCCCTGGGCCTGAGCATACGGCTCTGAACGCGCGCCGCGATCTTTGGAGCTTGCAGGGGAGAGTTTCGCACAGGTATGACCGCTAGCCGGTGGCGGTTGCCGACGCTGCTCCCCTGAGACTCTGTTCCTTCACTGCTGTCCTTTCTGGACTCAGAATGCCTGGTTGCGTTTCTACTCTTGTCGGTTCCCAAGAGGCCAAGTATCGCCAATCCTCCCCTTGATAGTTCATACTTTTAGCCGGCCTATCACGTCTCCTGAAAGAGACTTACGAACTTTCCGAATCAGAGAACCACGCAGGAGCTTCATTGAACACCGTCAGCCTCTCCGACCTCCCCGCCTTTGACGCCGCCGCTTTTGCGGCCCACACCCTTAGCTCCGCCGCACACCTCGCTGCGGTCCTTGATCACACACTTCTGAAGCCGGAAGCCACGCGCTCGCAGGTGCTCCATCTCTGCGCCGAGGCGGCAGAGCACCGCTTCGCCTGCGCGATGGTGAATCCTACGTGGGTCGCAACGGCGGTGAACGCCCTTGCCGGGAGCGGCGTGCCCGTCGGTGTGGTCATCGGATTTCCGCTGGGCGCAACCCTCTCCAGTTCCAAGCGCGATGAGACGGTCCGAGTGCTCAAGCTCGGCGCCCACGACGTCGACATGGTCCTGAACATCGGCCTCCTCAAATCCGGGCAGAAGGAAGACTTTGAGGCCGTTCGCCAGGACATCCGCGGGGTTGTCGAACTGGCCCACGCGTCGGGTGCCCTTGTGAAAGTCATTCTCGAGACCTGCCTGCTCACCTTCGAAGAGAAGCTGCGCGCAGCCGATCTTGCACTCTCCGCGGGAGCCGACTTCCTGAAGACCAGTACCGGCTTTTCCACCGGCGGGGCGACCGCAGACGACATTACCCTGCTGCGTGGAGCGGCTGGGAACCGCGCTGGCGTAAAAGCCTCAGGCGGCATTCGCTCCCTGGCCGACGCGACGGCAATGCTCCAGGCAGGTGCCACCCGGATCGGAGCCAGCGCCAGTGTGAAGATCCTCGCCGAACTTAATGGCCAGTTCCCGTCCACTTCAACGACTAGCGGTTACTGACATCACAGTTCCTAATAGATCAACAGTTACTGATAAAGGAGTTCCTTGCCGCGAACCAGTTCGATCACGATACTGCTCAACTTTGCGCTCGCGGTGCCTCTGCTTCAGAGCCAGGCGCGACCCGCTCCGGTCGCTCGCGATCCCTATGCTCCCGGATATGTCGCCGCCGCGAATCTGCCCGACGGAACCGGTGCTCCTGCAGGCGCAGACGGTAACTTTATCCTCGGCCCGACCCACGTTCCCGCCTCTGAAAGTGTCCGGCAATCAGGTTCACCGCAGGGCACCGTAGCCGACTTCACACTCAACTCCGCCGAAAGCAAGATCTACCCTGGAATCGCGCGCGAACCCCACACCTTCGGCACACCCGACCCTGCCGATCCCGCGAAGCTGATCGTAACTACCAGCCACCCCGCGCCCTACACCCGCAAGGTTACCGTCTACGTTCCGAGGCAGTACGTTCCCGGCACCAGCGTTCCGTTCCTGGTCGGCGCCGACGGCCCCGATCCACTCCTATTTACCGTTCTGGACAACCTGATTGCCGAGCACCGCATTCCGCCCATGATCGCCATCTCGGTTTCGAACGGCGGAGGCGACGCCCAAGGCAGCGAACGCGGTCTTGAATACGACACCATGTCCGGACGCTACACCGATTTCATCGAGACCGAAGTGCTTCCCCAGGTCCAATCCCGCTTCCACGTGCTGCTGACGAAGGATCCCGAGGGCCGCGCAACCATGGGCGGCAGCTCCGGCGCCGCCTGCGCCCTGATCATGGCGTGGTATCACCCGGAACTTTACCATCGCGTTCTTGCCTACTCCGGCACATGGGTAAATCAGCAGTGGCCTTACCATCCCGAAACGCCGCACGGTGCCTTTGAGTTTCCCGAACACCTCATCGCCGACTCGCCTGCCAAGCCGATCCGGATCTGGATGGAAGTCGGCGACAGGGACCTGCTCAACCCCAACGTCATGGACGACCACATGCATGACTGGGTGACCGCGAACGAGGCCATGGCCAAAGTGCTCGCAAGCAAGGGATACCACTACCAGTTCGTCTTCGCCCGCAACGCCGGACACGTTGATCGCGCAACCAAAGAACAAACACTGCCCGAAGCCCTGGAGTACCTGTGGAGCGGCTATTCTTTGAAGCCTGCAGCAAAGCGGTCTTCTGCACCGCAAAGTCGCCAATAAAGGTCCCATCTTATACGGCGAAGAGACGAACTTCCGGCACGCCGCTCTGGTATTACTTCCTGAAGGAAGCGGAAGCGAAGGGCGGCCCGCAGGTACTCCTGGAAAGCTGGGAAGCCGCCTTATCGGGGAGGTCGTTTTTGGCGGAATCGTCTGGAGCGATAACTCCATTCTAAACGCGAAAGAACGGGCCTCAAGCATTCCGCTTGAGACCCGTGACAAGGTCACTCTTCTCGACCTCGCCGCCTTTGGACACTACGACTGATTCTAGTGCGGCCCCATCGATTGGGCCAGGAACTTGAACGTGTCCGCGTACTTTCCTTCCTTCTCGGCGAACCGCAACGGATAGACATTCTTTACATTGATCTCGCCGTCCACTCCACCAGCCTTGAGGACCTCCATCGTTTCATCGATGTAAGCTTCGAGCGGCATCGCTCGCGGATCGCTCTTCTGGGCCTCGCCGCCAAAGTGTGTCTGCACATAGGGAGGCGCAATTTCCAACACTTCGACCGGTGTGTCCTTCAACTGATAACGTAGCGATTCCGTGTAAGAGTGCAGGGCCGCCTTCGTCGAACAGTAGGTTGCCATCCAGGCCAGAGGAAGGAAGGCAAGCCCCGAAGTTACATTCGCAACGACGCTCTTTGGCTGCTTTTTGAGGTGCGCCAGAAGCGCTGCCGTCAACCGGATCGGGCCCAGCACGTTGGTGGTAAAGGCGGACTCAACCAGCTTCACGTCGATGCCGTCCGCAGCGATGTTCTCAAACTGTCCGGACCCGGCGTTGTTGATCACCACGTTCAGCCTCGGGAACTCCGCCGTGATCTTCTCAGCGAATTCGGTGATCGAGTCAGCTTTCTCAACATCCAAAGTCAGTGACTTCATTCCCGGATTCGCTTTCGTCGTCTCGTCCAGCACGGATTGCCGTCGTCCCGCGATGATCACCTGGTTTCCCAGCTTGTGAAATGCCTCAGCGAGTCCGCGGCCAATTCCCGAGCCGCCGCCTGTAATCAAGATCGTGTTTCCAGTCATCTCCATTGCCACTTCTCCTTTACGTCCGTCCCTTGGATGCTCACGCCGCCTTCTTCGATCCCACGATATTTTTCGACCCGTTGGTGGTGATGACTACAACGCTCACCAGCACGCATACGGTGCCGAAGACGGTTCTCACACCCACCGGCTCGCCGCCGGCAAAGTACCCGAGCATCACAGCCACTACAGGATTGACATACGCGTATGTCCCTACCTTCGTCGCCGACTCATGATGGATGAGCCAAACATATGCGGTAAATCCTACAATGGACCCCATCAGAATCAGATAAATCAGAGCCAGCCAGGCCGCATGCGAGACCGCCTCCGGATGAAAGCCTTTCAGCTCTCCGCGGGCCGCCGCAACTACTGCGAGCATTAAGCCGCCCGCCAGCATCTGCGACCCGGAACTCACGACCTTCGACGCCGGGAGCGGAAGTTTCTTGGACAGCACCGATGCGACAGACCAACTCACCGCGCCGATGATCAACGCAATTGCGCCGACGTTGTCGATAGATGCGTCGCCCAGGTTAAGCGAATGGCTCATCAGCACCGCCACACCCGAGATGCCAATCAGGAGGGCGACGGCAAGCCGGACCGTCATTTTCATCGTCCCGAGAAAGAGGATCTCCGCCACGGCCATAAATGCCGGGATTGTCGCCATCATCACGGCGGCTATCCCAGAGGGCACCTTCTGCTCTGCCCAGAAGAGCAGACCGTAGTCAATGACGAAGATCAGGAGCGCGATGATTGCCACGGAGCCCCATTGCCGTCTGGTCGGAAGCTCCTGCCCGCGTGCCATCATCCAGCCAAACAACGCCGCCCCTGCCACGGTAAAGCGCGCCGACGCAAACAGAAATGGCGGAAGCTCTTTCACACCCACCCGGATCGCCAGAAACGTCGATCCCCAGACTATGTAAATGATTGCGAACGCCAGCAGCGTCTTCCACGCCGCTCTATGCTCAATCTCTTCCATTCAACAGTTCTACCAGCCAGGGCGAAGGTCGCACGGTTATTCATTCCCGCTCTGCAAAGGCCTTGAGCCGCGAGAGCGCTCCATCCCACTGCTTCGACATTAAGTCCAGAAACTCCTTCATCTCGCCGAGCGGCCCCGGATCGAACTCGAAGCGGCTCTCTCTTCCCTCGCGCCTGCCATGTACCAGACGGACTCGCTCCAGGATACGCAGGTGCTTTGTTACCGCCTGGCGCGTCAGCGCCGTTCCCTCCGTCAACTCCGCAATCGAGCGTCGCCCGCCCTCCGCAAGCCTTCGCAACAGCGCAAGCCGAGTCTGGTCGCCGAGCGCTGCGAACATCTCCGATTTCGTAACAGCCTTACGACGTCTTATAGACATAAGCCTCGATGTGTCTCATCTGCTGTGCCCATCCGCCGTCGTTCTTTGGGAAGGCCTCTGCGCGCCTTACGGCGGGGATCTTTTCGAAGCCGGATTCGAGAACCCGCAGCAGCGTTCCGTTACCTGTCGCCTCCAGAAAGAACTCCACCAGCGTGGGTTCCTCGTTTGAGTAGTCCATTGCCGGATCGACGGCATAGGGATGCCACGTATAGGAGAAGTATGTCTCCGGCCCGATTTCCTTAATCACGATCTCCATACGCAGATGCTCATAGCCGGGATGCGTAATCTGACCGCCGATCGGTTCGCCCGCAACGAAAGGCCCATCCATCCTGACCTGAACCACTCGCCGAACTGTTGGAAGTCTGTTAGCGCCTTCCATACCCGGGAGGCGGGAGCCGCAATCTCAATCTGCTTTTCAATGGTGTTTTCCATAAGCACAACCTCCAGGTTGCATATTCGAAATGGCTCTAGGCCCTTCCGCGAGAATATGCAACCTATAAGTTGCGCATGTATCGAATCACTGTACCGACATATCCTCAAGCCAGACCAATTTCTCTCCGGTTTTTCGCACTCCCGTGATACTGTCGTCACAACATCACAATTCATGGGTATCCTTTGAGCGCTGGCCTAGCCCGCTCGACCTACCTGTTTCCGCCATTTGCCTTCACGGTAAAACCCGTTTCTGGAGCCGAGATGACGAACGCAGTCCATCAGTACTCCCGCCGAATTGCCTACTCCCTGGCACTTCTCCTTAGCCTTCCGAGTGTGTTGCGTGCCCAGGTCCAGGCCACGAACGGCAGCATCCAGGGCGAAGTCATGGACGGCAAGGGTGCAATTATCCCCGGGGCAGCCGTCGAAGCAGATGAGGTTGAAACCGGGACAGTTCATCCGGCAGTGACGGACGGTTCAGGTCACTTCGATTTTCTCTCGCTCAAGCCGGGCGGTTACGTCGTGAAGGTCTCGAAGTCCGGGTTCGCGACCACGCTCCAGGAAAACATCACTCTCACGGTAGGCCGCACGCAATCGCTGAAGATCACACTCCAGATTGCCAGCGGAAACGAGTCCATCACGATTACTTCGGCTCCCCTGGTCGATGTCGTCACGGCTTCTTCGACCACTACGCTAAATGACGCTACGATCGCGACCACGCCTGTGCTGGGCCGCAAGTTTGAGGACCTCCTAACGTTGACCCCGGGCGTAAGCATCGTGCAGGGTCCGGACGGCGACGAGATCAACATCAACGGCCAGCGCGGCATCTTCAACAACATCTCGCTCGACGGCGGCGACTATAACAACGGCTTTTTCGGGGAACAGTCCGGCGGCCAGCGGGCCGCTGTCGACATAACGCTTGAAGCCGTAAAGGAATTTCAGATCGTCGCCAGCGGTGCCAATGCCGAGTTTGGCCGCACGGGCGGCGGAGTTGTGAACGTAATCACGAAGTCCGGCACCAATAACTTTCACGGCAGCCTCTTCCACTATCAGCGTCTGCAATCGCTGGCAGCCGACGCATCGGACGGAACGCCGCTGACGAACTTCCATCGGGAACAGTTCGGTGGCAGCGCCGGCGGGGCGATCATCAAGGACAAGCTCTTTTACTTTGGAGCTGCCGAGGGGATCGACGAGAACCTGCAACGCACGAACCTGAGCGCTTACAACGCCACCGCGCTCGGTTCAGCTCCGTGCCCCACAGCGACACCCGCCTTTGGAACGCCTGCGCTCGATGCCGTGATCAGCGGCAACGGGGACTGCCAACGGCTGGCGCTGCTGAACTTCTACAAATCGAACTTCAACGAGAACGAGGGCGCGCCCGTCGACCACGTTGTTCACAATGCAGCGTTCTTCGGTCGCGGCGATTACAACATCAACCAGAAAAACCTTCTCTATACGTCCTACAACTTCGACTACTCTAACAACCCCAACCAGACCTTCGACGTTGCCACCTACGGTACAACTGCGAACGGCACCGAAGGGCCCTCGCACGTCCAAACGCTGAACACCAATCTGGTTACAACGATCAATGACCGCATGTTGAACGAGGCCCACTTCACGTATGGGCATGAGACGCGTCCGCGCTCGCCCATCGATCCTAACGCTGTGCCAGATACGGGTGTCGGCTTTTTTCCGTCCTTCCGTTTCGGCCAGCCGTTCTTCCTCGGACCAGGCGCCAGCGAGACGTTTTATCACGTCGACCTGAAAGACAACTTCTCGTTCGTTCTAGGGAAACATGCTTTCAAGATGGGTGGGGAGTTCCTGTACAGCCACAACGTGCAGGTGTTCGATGGCTTCGCCCTTGGCCGGTTCATCTTCTCCAGTACCACCGGCTTCCTGCACTACGCCTCGCCTGCTTCGACCGGCAACGGCTTCGGGCCGAATGCGGTCCAATGCACGGATGGAAGCTTCGTCTCCACGACCGGCTGCGGCGATGGAAGCACCGGTTCCAGTCCGCTTGCGCTTTACCTGCAAGACGCGGCAACGCAGGCAGGTGAGACGGTTCAGCAGGCCGGCTACTCTAGCATCGCCAACAAAGAGCCCGCAGTCTACTTCCAGGACACCTGGCAGGCGACCTCGCGACTGACCCTGAACTATGGCCTTCGCTGGGAGGCGCAATTTTTCCCGCAGATGACGATCGCACCTTCCGCGGCGCTTTACGGCCCTTATCTCTCCAACCCGGCGTTCCCCTCCACGGGCTTACTCCCCAGCCAGACCAAGGAGTTCCAACCGCGTTTTGGCTTCGCCTATAACATCTTCGGCAATGGCAAGACTCTGCTTCGCGGCAGTGCTGGGATCTTCAACGCACGCCAGAACATGCTGACGCAGGTCGGCGCGATTACCACCAACGGTGTTCAGCAGCAGAGCATCTCGCAATTCTCCCTGCCGTCGGATCCTGTCTACGCGCTGACGCCGCCGCCACTCGATCCCTGCCCCACAACCGGTTGCCCGGGTGCCGGTATCACGGTATTCGACAAGAACTACCACAACCCGCGCATCTACACCTATAACGTTGGCTTTGAGCAGCAGGTAGGCAGCGACTACGTCGCGTTCGTCGACTTCACGGATTCGAAGGGCGTTTATCTCACTCGCTTCACCAATCCCAACGTCGGCCCGACGGTGATCCCAGCAGTCAATGCGGATACCGTCTCCTACGGTGGAGACGCGCCCTTCGCCAATCTCGGGGCCATCACGGACACCATCAGCAACTCGAAGTCGCTCTATCGCGGCGTCACTATAGGTCTGCGCAAGCGCATGAGCAATCACTTCCAATTCCAGGCGCAGTACACCTACTCTGTGGACCGCGACGACGATTCCAACGAGCGCGACCCCTTCACCTTCCGCTACGCCAACCTCTACGACCTCGGCGCGGAGTACTCCTTGTCCGACCGTGACGAGCGCCACAAGTTCAATGCCTTCGGTCTTGGCGATCTACCCCTTGGCATCAAGGCAAACGTCCGCATCCAGTCGCACACCGCTGAACCTGAGACCGACAATTCGAACGGCGACGGCACTGGCGCTCCATGCAGCATCAACAACTCCCTGACCCGCTTCGTGGACGGAGTCGACTGCGGCCGCAACCATCTCCGCAAGGACAACGCCTTCTTCGTCACCGACTTCGGGCTTGCCCGTCCCTTCCACTTCCACAATGGCAAATTCACGATCGAACCGCGTGGAGAGGTCTTCAACGCCTTCAACAACAAGAACAATCTCAACCCGCTCAGCTCACCAGCCCTGTTCGACTTCAGCGGCTTCCTGCGCACCGGTACAGGCGATCCGCTGCAGTCACAGCTATCCCTCCGCTTCATCTTCTAACCAGTGGAAAGGGCCGGTGCCGAGACCGTTCGCGCGGCACCGGCCTTTTCTTTTAACCCGGCGCAGACCGGCTTCGAACTAGCTTGCCGCTTCCTGTGCCTCGGTCGCGAGGAGACCCTTGACCGCTACATCCCGCAGCCGCTGGTTCTTCAGAAGGAGCTCGCCGACGAGCTGCCGCAGGTGAAGGTTTTCCGCCCGCAGCGCCTCCACCTTCTCCTCGCGCCGCTCGCCACCGTCTGTGATGCACATGACTACTCCAAGGTTGAATTCCATGGAAACAACAACTCCTCGCGAAATCCGAAACGCTGTAGATGCTCTTCAACCACCGTCCGCATGTGCGCCTCATCTGCGCCTTCTTTGAACTTCAGCCGCACTGTCAAGGTCGTCTCCGAAGCCTGCAGATCGCACATCGCCGCGGGCAACTCGATCCTTCCGTGATCGCCCTCCACCGTTACCGGAAGTTTGTGCGACCAGTGCGCGCACAGCTTCCGCATTAGACTCGCCGCGTTCCCGGTTGGAACCTCTGCTGTCGAAACTTTCACCGTGCCTGTCATGATCAGCTCCTTTCGATTGCAACCGCTGCCGCATCCAGTGCCGCGACGATCTTCTGTAGTTGTTCTTCCGACAGCGGGCCGCTTCGATACCGCAGCTTCAGTGCGAGCTTCAGGTTCTGCATCGCCCGCATAAGCTGCGGTGAGTGCCGGTCTCCAGCCGGAGATCCGTCTCCCCGCATCCGCCCCATTGCCGCCTCAGCCGATGCCCGGTTCGCATTGAGGAAATCCCTGCCCTGCTCCGTGATGGTGTAGACCCGCTTGCCATTCTCCTCGACGACCGTGGCGTTCGCCGACTCTTCGAGAAAGGTAAGCGTCGGGTAGACCACGCCCGGGCTCGGCGAATAGCTGCCGCCGAATTGCGCCTCGATCGCCTTGATCACCTCGTATCCATGTCGCGGCTTCTCCGCAATGAGAGCGAGAATCACGAACCGCAACTCACCGTGATCGAAAGGGCGTCCGGCTCCTCGTCCGCCGCCCCAGTGCCGCCTGAAGTGCTCACCGGGTCCGCGTTCCCCGTCCCCGTGTCCAAACGGCCCGCGGAAGAAGCCTCTGCTCTCTCGACCAAAGCCAAAACCGAACTTTTCACGCATAATGTGTTCCTTGATTGAGTCTAGTTATATCTAAAAATAAGATATAACGAAACCGTTACAAAAGGAAGACGGGCGCGGAATTTTTTTTGCGAGGCGCTCAGTTCCAGGAGACCCTTCCGCCACTACCTGGAGCCAAGTCGAGTAGTATCATCGCTACTTACCGATCCGATGTCCTCATCACCTTCCAAACCGCGCCCGACCGCCGCCGGAGCCGACCCCACTACTCATCACGACCGGTTTGAGGGCGACTATCGTCCTTCGACGGGCGCATCTGAGGTTCCAAACGCAGGCGTCCGCCTCGAACCGCTGCAGATCGATTTCCTGCTGCGACTTGCCGACGCCCTGAACACAACGCTTGACCTGAACACCTTGATGCATCGGGTCGCCGACCTCGTCCGCGCCGTCATCGACTACCGCATCTTCGCCATCCTGCTGACGAACGACCGAACCAACGACCTGCGGATGCGCTTCCAGACGGGACACACCCAGGAAGCGGAGCGCATGAAGATCAAGGTAGGCCACGGGATCGTAGGCCAGGCCGCGCTGCAACGCAAGTCCATCATGATCGACGACGTCTCTCTCGCCGAGAACTACATCAAGCAGGCGCCGCAGGCAAGGTCGGAACTCGCCGTGCCGCTGATCGTGAAGAACAAGGTTATCGGCGTCATCGACATCCAGTCGGAAGAGCCCGCATTCTTCACCCACGAACATCGACGGCTGCTTGAACTTACTGCCTCGCGCATGGGCGTCGCGATCGAGAATGCACGACTTTATACGCGGGTCTCGCGGCAGGCGCAGACCCTGACCGTGCTTGGTGAGATTTCGCGCGAGATCACCAGCATTCTCGATCCTGACGATCTGCTGGAGCGCGTGGGGCAGCTACTGAAACGCGTTGTTGACTTCCAAATGTTTTCGATTCTTCTCTGGAACGACCGCACCCATCTGTTCGAGCATCGCTTCAGTTCGCGGTACGGTGAACGGGTAGTTCGCGAGCACGCAGTTGCGCTCGGCCACGGCCTGATCGGCATCGCTGCCCAAAGCCGCGAGCCGGTGCTCGCCTCCGATGTCCGCAAAGATGCGAGATACGTGAACGCCAACCACGAGACACGGTCGGAGCTTGCCACGCCACTGATCTATAAGGGCAACGTGATTGGCGTGCTCGACCTGGAACACACACGCGTCAACTACTTCAACGAAGATCACCAGCGAACGCTGACCACGCTCGCGGCACAGCTCGCGATCAGCATTGCTAACGCGCGACTCTACCAGCGGATTTCGGATGAAGAGCAGCGCATGGAACGGGATCTCGACATGGCGCGGGAGGTTCAGCTTCGCCTGCTTCCGGCAACGCCGCCGCAGCCCGTTCACGCTGAGATTGCCGCCCGCTTTATCGCGGCGAGGTCGATCGGCGGCGATGTTTACGACTTCCTGGAATATGGCAATGGCCGGACTGCCCTGGCTATCGGCGATGTTTCGGGCAAGGCTGCTCCGGCGGCGCTGTATGCCGCGCTGGTCAGCGGCATTCTGCGGTCGTTGGCGACGCGGCGTCTCTCGCCGGCGCTGATGCTCGCTGCGCTGAACGACCAATTACAGGAGCGCAAGCTCGACGCGCAGTACGTGACGATGTTGATGGCGGTGTGGGACGACGAGAACCAGACGCTGCAGATCGCGAATGCGGGATCGGTCCAGCCAGTCTTCGTCACCAATACCACCGGCGACCCCGCTGATCGCGTGGTAAAGACGATCGAGGCTGAGGGTTTTCCGCTCGGACTCTTTCCCGGCGCGGTTTATGAGCAGTTCACGTTTTCGACGCAGCCTGGTGACATGATTGTCTTCTTCTCTGACGGTATTGTTGATGCGGAAAATGCCGACGGGGACATGTTCGGCACCGACCGGCTCAATCACGTTTTGCAGAATGAGAACTCCACTACGGCGGAGCTGACCGTCGACGCCGTGCTTCAGGCGGTGACGGAGTTCCAGGCTGGGACGGAGCACTTCGACGATGAGACTGTGGTTGTTCTTCGGGTGCTCTAGTTCCTCTCTACGAGAAGTCCCTAGAGGTTGGCCCTTCGCTAGCGGGACTTGCGTTCCTCGAGTAGCGAGCGAATAGCTGACGATAAGCCGACTTACCCTTACTAAGCCGCGTGACTTCCAGCATGAGAAGCTAGATGTTTACTTGCCGAGCCCCACAGGAGCGCATGATGACAAATCACGAAGACTACGGCATCGATGCGCCTGGGGCAGTTCGAACTCTGGATCTCGTTTTTTTTTCTATCGCTTGGCTATGGACTTCTTCCGAACAGCATCCTCGGCGCATCGATGGCGCATAAGTTCTGGCCGACAGCTGTGAGCCTGCTCGCAGCCTCCGCCTGGATGCTTGCATCAAGTCTGTTGATTAAGAAAAGAGTCATGCAGTCACTCATGAATCAGCGGATCTGGCGTGGCGATGAGACTGTCCTCGACGTTGGTTGCGGGCGAGGTCTTGTTGCCATCGAAGCAGCGCGGCGCGTCCCTTTTGGCGCGGTTCACGCTGTCGACATCTGGCAAGCGGCAGATCTCAGCGGAAACAGCCCAGACGCCATTCAAGCAAATGCGGCCACTGCGGGCGTAAGCAAACGCATGGTGGTCGAAACCGGAGATGCTCGCGATCTTCCCTTTGCCGACGGCACTTTTGATGTCGTGTCTTCGATGACGGCCCTCCATAATATCGGGGACGCTGCGGGAAGACGGAAGGCGATCAATGAAGCGTGGCGTGTCGTGAAGCCTGGGGGACAAGTTCTTATTTTCGACATACGACACGCACGAACCTACCTGGCGCAATTGCGTGATCTTGGTGCGATAGACACAGCTTCAAAAGGCCCCATCCTTCTCTGGGGACCGATCGGCTGGCGAATTAGCGCAACTAAGCGGGCCAAGTAAGAACAAGTCTTCACAAACGCGCCTCTCGCCGGGAACGCACCCCAACTGACGACAAGCCGACTTATGAGGTATCGAGTAGCCGCGTGCAGGAAGGGATCCGGCGAAGTGATAGTGGGACGGCTGGCATGCCATGCTGCACCGTCGGACACCGCCGTATTCGACGAGGAACTTCGGGTGACGCGAGCTACGGCCCGCACCGTTGCGTCCCTCGCACAAAACAGGGAGGCGGCGGCTTGGTCGTCGGCAGCGCGTGCGGATTTACGAAGACGGCAAAGCGATATTCGAGCCCGTCCCGTGAACCGGTCGAGACTGCATAGAAGACGCCAAAGTCACCGATCTTCTCGTACTGCTTGTTCTACTTTAGACCGGGCTGGAGTCGTCCAGGATCTATTCTTAAGTGTGTAGGAGTCGAGAGATGGACGGTCCTGTTGTTTGGTTTCCCCAGATATGTGAGGCTACCTGTGAGATGCCTCGCCTCGCCGCCCTGGACGTTCTTGATTCTCTGAGTGACGGGGCGTTTTCGAAAGAGTATGCGGCGCGCTCCATGCCTTTTCTACTGCGGCTGGGTCCGTTAAAGTTTTCTGAAGCGGAGATCTTAGGTCTGTTGCAAGGGGCTTACGGCAATCAGACCGTGAACGTCCGTTTCGGCAATATGGCAGATCCAGGTAGCTACCTGAATCGCCGCGAAGAGGCAATGCCCCTAAAAAATTTTATAGGGGAACACTTCATGCAGGTGAACGACGCCGGGACGGCCTATGCCGCCGGCACCGTGATACCCGTCGAAATGGCGCGCGATCTCGGAGTCCCTTTTCCAATGTTCTACCCTGAGTATTTTTTCAATGAGCCACGGATGTGGATGGGTAAGAAGGGAACGGTGACTGCCCTGCACAAGGACATCCCGGACAACTTCTCGTTCGCATACTTCGGTGCCAAAGAATGGCTCCTGTATCCGCCAGCCGATTTTCCTTATCTCTACATGATTCATCCGAACCCGAAGGCACTTCCAGAGTTCGGGGTCAGCATGGTCAACGCAAAGTCTCCGGATGCGATGCGCTTCCCGGAGTTCTCGAAGGCGACACCGATCTCCATCACGCAACGTGCGGGCGATCTGCTCTATGTGCCCGCGGGGTGGAGTCATTTCGTGGAGAACCACGAAGACTCTCTGATGATTAATTTCTGGCTAAGACGCGGAAGATCCCCTGCGGTGTTAGGCAGGGACCGATGACAGGGGTTCACTCCAGTATCCTGTCCCCGCTTCTTCGCATGTGCCAGGGTGAAATCTTGTTTCTCGGAAAATCCACTTTCTTCATTTGGCGGTCGCTGGCGATAAGCCGACTTATGGGTACTAATCTGCTGTCAGCGAGTGCGTCGGCGGTCTTCCGGCAACCGGGAAGCCAAGCCAGGGCGATAGAATCATCGAATGCAAGGATCTCCACTAAGCGGCGGCTCCGAGCCGGGAGGGCCACATCGACCTGCGCCGGATGAGACTGCGTCGCTTCAGCTCATCCTCTCGATCGGTCGAGCGTTCAAGTTTGTCGATGATTATGTGCGCCCGCGCATGCAGAAGCACGGTCTGACCATGACTGAATTCTCAGTGTTGATGGTCCTTTGGCACGGGGGACCCACTCCGCTGGGTGAGCTGAGTGAGCGGATTTTGCTCACTGGCGCAAGCACCACATACACCGTCAAGAAGCTGGAGAAGCGGGGCTTGATCGCACGTGAGTCGCGCAGCGAGGACAAGCGCGTGGTAATGGGAGTCATCACCGAAAAAGGTCGAACTCTGGCGAAGAAGATTGCACCATCGCACGCCGCCGAACTTGCGGAAGCTATGCATCTTCTTTCCACTGAAGACAAGAAGACCGCCGCCCAGCTGCTGCGCAAGCTGCGTGGTCTGGGGCCTAATGAGCGCTGAGTAGCTGGTGCAGCAACTCCGCCGTCGCAGCCAGGCGCACAGCATCAGCAGCTTTCCTGATCCAGTCGGTCCGCAGCAGCTTTCTCATAAGCTCAGGAGAGTACCCGACTCGATTGAACGCTGCGTGGATCGGAAGCTGAAGCGTCACGGTAGAGAACGCTCCTGCCGTAGATGCAGCAACCATCACCCAGGCCACCAAGGGGTCAACGCCAACAGGCGGACTGAAAGCCAACCATATCTGAAGCGTGAATCCGACCACCATCGGAGCAACCACGAAAGCCTGAATCAGCGGCTGCTGCGCTTTGTGATACGCCTGAAAGGCATCGGCGGGGATGAGATTCCACGTTTGATAGTTGACGAAGCGCTCCACGCAGTTAGCGCCAAAGCAATAAGCATTCAACAGAACGATTCCTGAGACGAGTGCTTGCTCAAGCGGGCTTTGCATGACGGATACCTGCGCGGGTTAAAAGTTATAGGTCAACTGAGGAGAGATGAAGTTCAAAGCGTGACCGGGCGGGGTTTGCTTCAAAAATCCACCCGTAAAGAAATGCTCGTAGGCCAGCGAGCCGCTGATATGCGGGCTGAAGGCGTAATCGATCTCCTGCTGGACCTGCGTCCCGATGAACCGTGCGGTTGAGCTGCCGGGTGGGTGCGTGAGAATGCCGGCGATGTTGTAGACGCCATCCTGTGTGGCCTGCCGCCACAGCATTTCGACATTCGTGTTCGTGCTGGCTTTGCGAGTCAGGGCTGTCTTGAAGGTGGGGCGCACGATGATCAGATTGAAGGGGCCGAGCAGAATGCTCTGACTCAAAAAGTTGCCGTTTGGAAAAAGCGGGTTAAATGTGCCAAGCGTGTTGTCGTGGGGATCGTGGTCCCCGCTCAGGACGCCCCCATCGAATTCTGGATGTGGCGCGAAGCGGGCGTGATTGAAGGTGTAGCCGAGGTGATAGCCCGTGCCCCAGGCGCTGATGTTTCCCGTGTTGAAGCGTCCAAACTGACCGGTGTATTCAAAGTCATAGTCCCACGTCTGCGTGTGCGACCAAACGCGCGCTCCGATAGTTTCGCGCTGCTCGCGGCCTGTGGCCTGGACGTAGCGAACCGACTTGTGGTCATAGCCAAGGTAGTAGAGATCGACATTGGCGTGGACTGACGGAATGGCCTTGGTTAGGTAAATTCCCCAGAGCTCTTCAGCGGGATTCGGTTGGTTGTCGAAGATACCGGTCTTGACCTCCGTCGGGCGGACAGCAAGGCCGTCCACGGTCCATCGTCCTGCGTGAAGCATTAGGCGGAAGCCATCGAATGGCTGTTGAACATTCAGGCCAGCGCCGGTGGCGACAAGGCGTGTCGAACCCAGTGAGATGAGCTGGCGGCCAGCCCGAATGGTGAGAGATTGATCTGACGACTTCAACGGGGCGATATCGACAAAACCCTGATTGAAGTCGAGCTTATCCTCGTCGATGCCAGGGCGCGGTCCCCCGTCGCGACCGTTCGTTAGACCGCTGTTGAGTTGGACAAAACTACGGAAATGCTCAGTGAGGTGTAGGTCTGAGCTTATTAGGTAGCGCTGCTGGAAGTAGCCGTTGTCGGGGGGCTGCGCGCCAAAAGCGGGGTGGTCCTGATACTCGCCGCGCTCGCGTATCTGTCCGGTGATCGAGAGGAAGCTGGTGTCGTCCAGCGAAATGTAATGGAACCGGTCGGTCAGGTCCCGTTCGGACGACCCCGGTGCTGCGGGCCGGGCGAGATAAGACCAGTCGATGTCCCATACCTGTGGTGTGTACGACGGTGGGTTTCCAGTCTGAGCGGCAACCTGGGAGCTGGTGCCAAATACCGCAAGAGCGAGTGTCGTGGCGAGGGAAAGAGATGCTCGAACGCGCAAAGGTTGACCTTTCTGAAGACCCCGCCCGGAGGGTTTAACTCCGAGCGAGGCGAGATAGAACGCTTTTAGAGCTTTGAGATGACTTCGTCGGAAAGTATCTGCTGGGCTTTGAGGCCGTCCGGACTGCCGAAGTCGTTTTCGAGCTCGGTGACGATCTGATTGACGACGCTGACCGTCGCGCCAAGGCCGCGGAGTCGATCAAACGTGGTGTCATCGCCGATTGTCGACATGGTGCCGCAGGCATCGGCGATGACATTCACGTTGTAACCCAGACGAACGGCATCCCGAGCGGCCCAGAACAAACAGATGTCGGTGGTAAGGCCGGCAAGGATCAGGTTCTTGCGTCCCGTTGCCTTGAGGGCGGAAACAAGTTCAGGTTGATCGAAGCAGCTCAAGATGCCGCCGCGTTTGAAGCGCGCGGCAAAGGCGTCGGGCGCCACATCCTGGATTTCAGGCAGCGTAGGCCCTACGTACTCCTCCATTGTCGTGGTAAGAAAAAGCGGAATGGAGAAGGTGACGCCCATGCGGGCGAGAACACGGCAACTGGCGATGACCGTGGTCTTCGGCAGACTCTTGACCCAATCGATGGTCATAGTCTGGTGATCGACAAGCAGGATGATGCTGTCGGAGGGCGAGAAACGAGGTCCGATGGGTGCCATAGAAATCTCCTTGATGCGTCAATTTGCAACTACTTAGAATTCTAATTGCTTTTCTAAGGGTAACGCCAAAGGAGAATGTTGAGAGCCGGGAATCAACCATCCGCATCAGCGGCGAAATCCTCTTCACAGAAAGGTCAACTAACCAGAAGTACCGTTGGACGAAGACAGCCCTATGCCCTGAATGTGTCTGGATCAATCCTCATAAACGCGCTTGTGTCTAGCATGTTCCTGCTGCCGGGACGGGGTCTTAGGATGCTCTCAACTTGATTCTTAGCTGGAGTTCATTTTCGCGAAGTCGACCAGGCAACTTCGACGGCCGTGAGTCGTCGCATTGCCTGATCCCGTAAACTAAGCTGAATGGCCATTGAAGTCGTTCGCCCCGCCCGCTCCATTCAAGGATCGCTCACCGTTCCCGGCGACAAGTCTATCTCGCACCGTTACGCGATGCTCGCGGGGCTTGCCGAAGGCACCACTCGACTCTCGAACTTTTCGACCGGCGCTGACCCTGCGTCGTCGCTCGCCTGCATGGAAGCGCTCGGCGCTACCGTGAAGACCATTGGCGAAGGCCCTACCCGCGTGATCGAGGTCATCGGAACCTCGGGCAATTTCGTCGAGCCCGAAGCTCCGCTCGACTGTGGCAACTCGGGCTCAACAATGCGGATGCTCTCCGGGCTGATTGCTCCGCATCCGCACACTTTCACGTTGATAGGCGATCACTCGCTTACGCTTCGCCCCATGGAGCGCATCCGCAAACCGCTCTCGCAGATGGGCGCGAAGATGGATCTGGTAGACGGTCACGCGCCCGTTACACTCCACGGTGGTCCGCTAGAGGCCATCGACTTCGACACCCCTATCCCCTCGGCTCAAGTCAAGACCGCGGTTCTGTTCGCCGGACTGCAGGCCAGCGGAACGACGAGCCTGTCGGAGCAGGTCCGCACCCGCGACCACTCTGAGCACGCGCTCCGCGCCTTCGGCGCTACGCTGACGCGCACTGGAGACAGGCTCAGCATTGCCGGCGGCCAAACGCTGAAAGCAATTGATGCCACGGTTCCCGGCGACATCTCCTCCGCCGCGTTCTTTCTCTGCGCTGCGTTGCTCTTTCCCGACTCTAATCTCATTCTTGATTCGCTGGGCATGAACCCGACGCGGACCGCGCTGCTCGACGTTCTAGGCCTGCTCGGAGCGAGGTTCAAGGTGCTGAACGTAGAAGAGGCGCACGGCGAGATGATCGGGACGATCCAGGTGAATGTGGCTCCGGGCGGTTTGAGAGGCGCAGACATCAACGGAGCGCTCTCGGCCATGCTGATCGACGAACTTCCTGTGCTCGCAGCAATTGCCCCTTATACCCGCGACGGAATTCGCATTCGCGATGCGAAGGAGCTTCGCGTGAAGGAGTCCGACCGGATCGCGTTGGTGGCGAAGAACCTGACCGCGATGGGCGCGAGTTTCACCGAGTTCGAAGATGGGTTAGAGATCCCGGGCAACCAGCATTTGCGAGGTGCGCAGATCGATTCTGGTACTGATCACCGAATAGCGATGGCTTTTTCGATTGCAGCGCTGCGGGCTGCCGGAGAGACCGAGATCCACGGAGCGGAGGCGGCGGCCATCTCGTTCCCTGAGTTCTTCACGCACCTGGAGACCTTAGCTGTCCGCTGAGAGCGGATTACATCTTGTAGCGGCCCATCTCGTCATCATTCAGATTTTCGAGCCATTTTCGCAGCTCGTCGGGGTTGATGTTCTGGGTCCCGTTCGCCGCCACTCGTGAGCTCGCCAACACATCGCGGTTTACGTAGATGGGGCAGTCCCAGCGGAGCGCCAGCGCAATTGCGTCTGAAGGACGAGCATCGATCGCGACGATCTCACCTTCCTGCTCCATCCAGATGACGGCATAAAACGTGTCGTCCTTGAGCTCAGAGACCACGACCTTGTTGACACGAGCATTCAAGCCGCGAGCCATATCGCGCAACAGATCATGCGTCATCGGTCTGGGAGTTGCCGTCTTTTCGAGTTCGATCGCGATGGCATTTGCCTCAAAGATACCCACCCAGATGGGCAGCACCATCTCGCTTTCGACATCCTTAAGGATCACAATGGGCATGTTCGTCACCGGATCCATCATGAGGCCGCGAATCTGCACCTCGATCTCTACCGGCACCTCAAGCGATTTAGTCCGCACCATCCTGGTCTCGCTCGGCATCAGACTGCCTCTCCGACGAGGCTGTTGGGGAAGGTCTGCGTAATCTTCACCTGCAGGTAGCTTCCCGGCGCCGGAAGAATCGCCTGCATCGTCGTGAAGTTGACGGTCTTATTTTGCGAGCTTCTTCCAATCACCTGCCCACGCTGGCGATTATGGCCCTCGACCATGACTTCCATCGTCTGCCCAAGATGACGCTCGTAGCTGGTGCGCTGCAACTCCCGCTGAACATCGTTTAGCCGCTTCAACCGATCGACCTTTTCTTCTTCGGAGATCGAGTCGGCCATCGTAATGGCCGGAGTGTTCGGCCGCGGCGAGTACTTGAACGCATAGATCGCGTCGTAGCCGACCTCGCCCAAGAGAGTCTTTGTATCCTCGAAGTCCGACTCCGTCTCACCCGGAAAGCCGACGATGATGTCGGAGGTCATGCTGATCTCACGCTTCGCTGCTTTAATCCAGCTGATGCGTTCGAGATACCACTCGCGGGTGTATTCGCGCGCCATGGCCTTCAGCACATCGCTCGAGCCGCTCTGCACCGGTAGATGGACATGATCGCAGAGCGTCGGCACGGCATCGAGCACATCGACTATGTCCTTCGAGAAGTGCCTCGGATGCGAGGTGGTGAACCGGACCCTACGAATTCCCGGCACGGTTCCGACCGCCTCCAGAAGCTCGGCAAAAGACATCCTGCCCGAAGGGTCATCATACGAGTTCACGTTCTGGCCGAGCAGTTGAATCTCCGTGAACCCCGCATCCGCAATGCGCCGAGCTTCTTGGACGACCGAATGCGCCGTGCGCGAACGTTCCTTGCCGCGTGTGTAGGGCACGACGCAGTACGCACAGAACTTGTCGCAACCTTCAATGATCGTGATGTAGCCGCGATGCGGGTTCGACCGCGAGGTGAACTCTGTCTCGAAGGTCTCGTTGGTCTGGCGATCGTCCAGGCCGGTAATCCGCGACTCTCCTGCTTCAAGCCTTGCCAGCATGCCCGGAAGGTTTCTGTACGAAGCCGATCCCGACACGATCGACACGTAAGGCGCCTTCTCGAAGATCTTTTCTCCCTCCTGCTGCGCGACACAGCCGATGACGGCGAACTTCTTGCCTTCGCCCTGCATCTTCTTGTACTCGTTAAGGCGGTGGAAGACTTTCTGCTCGGCCTTATCGCGGATCGAGCAGGTGTTGTAAAGAATGAGCCCGGCGTCGGCTTCATCCTGCACCTGCGCATAGCCTTCATGCTCCAGCGTGCCGATGACCTTCTCGGAGTCATGGGCATTCATCTGGCAGCCAAAGGTCTCGATGTAGAACGTTTTGGTCACAATTCAAGTATATCGCCCTCGATGATTCCCTTGGCTTTGTTGCCGCCGCCCAGCATAATAGGTCAGGGGTGACCCATGACCATCACGCTTGAAATCAGCCCTGAAACTGAAGTGAGCCTCGCCCGTCAGGCCGCCATGACCGGGCTTGGAGTGAATGCCTACGCCGCCAGTCTCCTTGAGGCAGCGGGCGCTTCCTCCACCCCGCTCCCCTCAAACGGAACAGCAGCGAATCTGGTAGAGCTTTTTGCGCCCATACGCGGGTTCAATCTAGAGTTTGAGCGCGACAGGGATCCGGGTCGTGACGTCGATCTGGGATGATGTATCTCGTCGATACCAATATCCCATCCGAATTGACACGAAACGAACCCGATCCACAGGTGCTGGCCTTTCTGAGACACGCAGGCCGGGACAATGTCTTCCTGAGCGTTATAACAGTCGGCGAGATACTCAAGGGCATACACGCTCTACCCGTCAGTCAAAAACGGACGATCCTGCAAACATGGCTTGACTCGGATGTACGGCCCTGGTTTGCCGGGCGATCCTGTCTATCACCGAACCAATTGCGGAGCGATGGGGACGAGTGACAGCCGAAGCGAAACAAAAGGGAGCAACTCTATCAGTTGTCGATGGTCCGATTGCGGCGACCGCACTGGAAAGATGACCTGACGCTCGTTACCCGAAACGTGAAAGACTTCGCAGGCCTTGGCGTAACCCTTCTCGACCCTTGGAGTCGATAGGCTGATCCGGCTACTTATCCAGCCCATGCAACTCCCCGATATGCCGCTTCACAATCAGGTCCGTCTGGTGCGCGAACGCCTTATACGCGTCCGTGCCTTCCATCGCTTCCTGCGCGAACAGCTTCTCATCCTTGTCGTGGATCGCCTGCATATCTGCGATATACGCCGCATCGAAATCCGCAGCCGAGAAAGCCTTCAACTTGGCCAGCCGCTCCGTAAACTCCGCATTCAGCCCGGGAGTAATTGAAATCCCCGCGCCCGTCGCGACCTTCTTCAATCCCGCGTTCACCAGCTCGTGATCGTGCACCTCGGTCAGCGCGACATCTTTCACATCAGGAGCCGTCGCATTTGTCGCCGCATACTTGCTGGCCATCACCTCATACAACCCGCCCTGCGAGACCTTGCCTGTAAACGCCTTGTCCACATCGGATCCCGGAGCGACTGCATAAACGGCTGAGGTAAACAAAAGCAACGACACTGCGGCAACAGAAAGTCGAGCACGCTCCAAGGTCATGATTTCTCCTGTGTTCCTAAGGTCAGATGCAGAACACAGGTAAGTCGCAGCCAAGATGCAGCAGTCTACCCGAGATGCTCCTTGGCCTTCATCGGCAGCGTAAAGAAGAAGCTTGCACCTTCGCCCTGCCTGCTCGTCGCCCAGATCCTTCCACCATGTTGCAGCACAATCTCCCGGCAGATCGCCAGGCCGAGCCCAGTCCCACCCATGGCCCTCGAGTCCGATGCATCCACCTGCTGGAACCGGTCGAAGATCTGCTCGAGCTTGTCCTCAGGAATTCCCTGCCCGCTGTCTCTCACCTCGATCTGTACCTCGTCCCTAACCGCTTGCGTTGCCTTAAGCAACACGCTTCCGCCCTCCGGGGAAAACTTGATCGCGTTCGAGATCAGGTTTGTGACCGCCTGGATGATCCTGTCGGGATCCGCCCAGACCTTCACCTTGCCAGCCTCGATGTTGAACTCGATCTTCGCCTTCTTCGCGTCTTTCTCCCGCAGCACGGCGGCAGCGCGCAACAAATCTTCCATGCTGCACATTGTGTAGTGCAGCTCTGCCTTCCCGCTTCGAATCCGTTCCAGATCGAGAATGTCGTTGACGAGCCTTGCCAACCGGTCGGCATTCCCAATCGCCATCTCCAGCATCTGCTTTGTCTTCTCTGGCCTGGCTGCCAGCGTTCCACTCTGCACCAGACCCAACGCGGCGCGCAGGGAGGTGAGCGGCGTTCGCAATTCATGGGAGACTGTCGACACAAACTCGTCTTTCATCCGATCCAGCGCCTGGCGCTCGGTCGTGTCTGTAAAGGCGACCACAACCCCTACTGCCTTGCCGCCACCCCGGGCATTCGTTTCGATCTGCGGGCGGGCCACATAATCTACCGGGAAGGAAGTCCCGTCCTTCCGCCAGAAGACCTCCGTCGACACCCGCACCGTGTCCATCTTCCGCAAGCTGTCGTGTACGGGACAGTCGTTCCAGGGATAGTGGGAACCATCAATGCGCCTGTAATGAACCATTTCGTGCATCGAGCGTCCCAGCATTTCTTCCTGCGTGTAGCCCAGCATCTCCGCCGCGGCGGCGTTGACTACCGTCACCTTGCCCTCAAGATTCAGGCCATAGATTCCGTCGCCGACCGACTCCAGCACCGAGTTCGACTGTCGCACCAGGGCCCTCAGTTCCGCTTCAGCCCGCACTTTGTCGGTGACATCCACACCGAAGGCCAGAACATGCGGATCAGATCCCGGGACGGTCACCCTCTTGTTGCGATATGCGATCACCCGGACGCCTCCATCCACATGCCGCATATGCATCAAACCTTCCGCTTCGCCTGTCCCGGTCACTTGCGCAAGATAGCCCTCGAAGGCAGGCTTGGCGCCTTCCGGCAACAACTCCGTCAGCGATTGGCCCACCAACTCTTCGACCGTCCACCCGATCGTCTCTGCGCCGCTTCGGTTTACCGACAGGATTACGCCCTCAACATCGTGGGTGCAGATCATGCCCAGGCTGCCTTCGACGATCAGACGGTATCGTGCTTCACTCTCCATCAAGGTCTCTTCCGCCACACGCTGCTCGGTCACATCGATTCCCGTGGCGATAAGGAACGCTAATTGACCCTGCGAATCCAGCAACCCCGTCGCCGACCACGAGATCCTTCGCAGTGCCCCATCGCGGGTCAGCCAGAAGTTCTCAAAGGCCGCTGGAAAGCCGCCTGACCGGATGGCCTCAAACTGCAGCATTGCGTCTGCAACATCCTGTTTCGGGATCAGCCGCTCCCACACGAAGCGCCCAACCAGTTCCGCCGATTCGTACCCGGAGATGGTCTCGCACGCACGATTGAACCGCACGATCCGTCCCGCCGTGTCGAACACCGCCACAAGCGCTCCCACGGTATCGAGCACCGCGGACACGAAGTTCCGCTCGACGGTCAGCGCGGAATCAGTCCTCTGGCGGTCACGGTCCGCGACGTCAATCTCGCGCATACGCACAGACAGCTCAAGGCGTGCCACCACCTGCTTACTCATTACGATCAATGCATCCTGCTGCTGCGGGTCAAGCCTTCCCGTGACCGCATCGGCTACGAAGAGTGTTCCCAGGACGATTCCTTGGAAGTCCACCAGCGGCGTGCCGGCATAAAACCGGAACACATGGCCGCCGATGGCAATCCCTGTCTCCGCGTAAGCGTCGTCAAGATAGGCATCCGGCACCTCATAGATGCGGTCTGCGGACATTAGCATCGTCTGGTCAGACGCTGTCTCGCCCTCATCCTGCGCGATCAGTGTCGTCCCAAAGACTGCGTGGTAGGTCTTACGATTGCCATCCCGCAGCATCACAGCCGCGACGGGACAATTACAGATTCGCGCTGTGAGACGCGCCAGGTCTGTCAGCTCTGGATCGGCTGATGTGTTGCCCAGTTCGGATTGGTCCAATGCCTCAACGCGCAGGACATCGCCTTGAGGCGATCGAAGGCTCATGGTTGCATCTATCGTAGATGGAGTATCGGGCAGGCACTGCTGCCACTTAAGGGTGACGATACCCTGCGATGCGTTTCTTTAGCGGAAAATGAGTGGCCCATCGGCTATAGGCGACTTACACTTCTGGTACGCGCGACTCACGGCTTCGGCAGAACGCAGCAGCTTCCTGCCCCGGCAGGCTCTTCCGCGCTTGCATCCATCGCTACCTTCCACTCCCCCGTGGACTGCTTTTTCCAGATCGTCATGTAGCGGCCCGCCGTCTTCACCGTCTCGCCGTGCTGGTCCTTCGAGACGCCTTCGTAGTGCCCCCAGGTAAATCCCATGTCGTTCGAGGGGCCCATCTGCGCGCCGTCCGCCACCCAGGTCAGCTGGTAGACCTTTGGGTCCCATTGCGCCTGTGCGGCGATCGCCGCCCTTCCCATTACCGCCGGCTGTTTGTTCGCAAGCGAAACTCCGTCTTCGGCAAACCAGGTCGAGAACGCCTTTCCCCCGCCCCTGGCAACCGCCTCAGAGAACTTCGTCTCGAGTTCCAGCAAGGTCAGCATTCCCGGAGTGATAGTCGGCTGGGTGAATGGGCTGATCTGATACGTGCTCTTGCCCAGCGGATCGTACCCGGAAACAGACTGGCCGGCAGCAGACTGGCCGGCAGCTACTTCGCCGGCCACTCCAAGAAGGACTATTGCGAAGATCAAGACTTGACGCATGACAAAATCCTATCGCAACCTTCCAGGCGACTATCGGGGGGCGAAGTACACGGCTACGGGAGCCCGGCAACTGATATTCTTCGCACACACATGGCCCAACCCCGCTCTATTTCGCCCAAGTTGCGCCTCCTCGTCCCCGCCCTCGTCCTCTTCACATTGGGAGTCACTCTACCTCTTGCCTCGTCGCGTCTGCTGATTGCGGCCGAAACCCTCCGCTGGCTCGCGATCCTGCTCTTTTGCGCCTTCGCGGTCCGCCGCCGAACAATTACTCCGTGGATCTTCGCCGCAATGCTGGCCGGGGGTGAGATCGGCTTCGACGCCCCCGCCTTCGCCGTACACCTTCGCGTCTTCTCGGACATCTTCCTGCGCCTCATCAAGACCATTGTCGCCCCACTTATCCTGGTCACACTCACCACCGGTATCGCCGGGCATGGAGACATCAAGAGCGTGGGTCGCATGGGCATCCGGAGTCTTGTCTACTTTGAAGTCGTCACGACCCTCGCGCTCGTCATAGGATTGATCGCGATCAACCTCTCCCAGGCTGGCGTTGGTCTTACCCTCCCTCCGGCCCAACACGAAGCCATCGTAATTCCTGCCGCTCTCCGCTGGGATGACTTCCTCCTCCACATCTTTCCCGAAAACATCGCCAAATCCATCGCCGAGGGCCAGATCCTCCAGGTTGCCGTCTTCGCCGTCTTCTTCGGCATCGCGCTCGCCACATTGCCTGATTCGAAGCGCGGACCCGTCCTTCGCCTCACGGAATCTCTTTCCGAGGTCATGTTCCGCTTTACCAACGTCGTCATGTACTTTGCGCCAATCGGAGTCGGCGCCGCGATGGCGTTCACTGTCGGCCACATAGGACTCGGGGTTATGGTCAATCTCGGCAAGCTGCTGCTGACCCTCTACGCGGCGCTCATCGCTTTTGTGTTGTTCGTGCTGCTGCCTGCCGGCTTGATCTTCAAGGTCCCGCTCCGCCGCTTCCTCTCTGCGGTCGCGGAACCCGCCACTATCGCGTTCGCTACGTCCACCAGCGAAGCCGCCCTGCCGCGGGCGATGGAGTGCATGGAAGCCCTGGGGGTCCCGCGCCGCATCGTCTCTTTCGTCATTCCTGCGGGGTACAGCTTCAATCTTGACGGATCTACACTTTATCTCGCGGTGGCCAGCATCTTCGTCGCACAGGCCGCGGGCATTCACATGCCGATCTCGACGCAGCTCGTTATGATGGCCACGCTCGTCCTTACCAGCAAGGGAGTCGCCGGCGTTCCCCGCGCAACCCTCGTCGTCCTGCTCGCAACGGCTGCCACCTTCGGCTTGCCTACCGAACCTATCTTCGTCATCCTGGGCATCGACGCCCTGATGGACATGGCCCGCACCGCACTTAATGTCACCGGAAACTGCCTCGCCTCAGCCATCATCGCCCGCTGGGAGGGCGTCTTCGATACCGAACTCCCGTCGGCCGCAGCCGTCGAAGGTTTGCTCGAGTAAACACGATTTAGCGGAATTCCAGCGCTACATAACCCATGCTTTAGGGTTGATACCTATAGCTCACCACGAGCCCGTCGCAACCCGTTTTGATCCCCACATTGGAGTTGAAAGTATGACAAGTACACCCCCCGTCCTATCAAGGACATGCTTCGCCCTGTTCCTTGCGGCGTTCGCATCGTTGTCCTCACTTCAGGCATGGGCCGAGCCAGCAGCGGTTCGTCAGATCGAGAGTTCCTTCCACGGTTTCCTCGTCGTTCGGAGTGAGGCAGGAGCAACCATCGGCTCAGGCGAGGTGATTCAGTACCCCCACAAAGGACACATGTCCGTACGACTCGTCTTTCGTTTCAAGGATGGCTCTATCGATGACGAAACGACGGAATACTCTCAGGACCGGATCTTTCATCTGATCAGTGACCGTCACATACAGCGCGGTCCCTTCTTTCCCCATCCCATTGACGCTTCGATCGACATGGCCTCGCAGGAAGTAAAGACCGTGCAGCTCGACAAAGGCCCCGATTCTGCTTCCTCCGAGCACATGGAACTGCCGGCGGACCTCTCGAACGGCATCGTGCTGACTCTTATTAAGAACCTCAAGAGCGAGGACAAAGAGACAAAGGTGTCCTATCTTGCCTTCTCGCCCAAGGGACGTCTCGTAAAACTCGCAATCTCCAATGTCGGGCAGCGGTCCTTCAAGATCGCCGGCCACGCCTTCGCCGCTGTTCATTACGCGGTCAAGGTCGACCTCGGCGGTATCACGGGAGTGGTCGCCCCGCTGATTGGGAAGCAACCATCGGATATCGATGTTTGGACGTCGGTTGGCAAGATCCCCGCCATTGTCCGCGTTGACGGTGCTCTTTATCTCAACGGTCCGATCGTCAGCATCCAGCTTGCGAACCCAGTTTGGTGATCCCTGTCGAACTCGGATGAATCTGACTTCGTTCGTTTTACTAAATTTTCAGGAGCACCCTTTTACGGTGAGAACGCCCATGCCCAAGGAGCCTCAACTTTCAACTCCGTTTCCGCATCCAAACGCCGGAAAGGGAGCTCCGCACCATGCCCAGAAGGCGCACCACCGCAACCGTAAAGTCAGCAACTGCGACGCATATTTCCTGGCCTAAGATCCTTCACGAAGCCCAGGCTCGTTTCGGCATTAAGCGCTTCCGCAGCGGCCAGAAGGAAGTCCTCACAGCCGTTTTTGAGGGCCGCGATGTTCTCGCGGTGATGCCTACGGGAGCCGGGAAGTCCCTCACTTACCAGCTTCCCGCACTCTTCCTGCCAAAGCCGGTCGTGGTCGTCTCCCCGCTCATCTCACTCATGCAGGACCAGCAGGACAAGGCCGAGCATGCTGACATCACCGTTGAAAAGCTCAACTCCGCCAACACATCGAAAGAGGCTGCCCAGGCCACGAAGGATATCGAGCAAGGAAGCGCCCAGCTCATCTATGTAACACCCGAGCGCCTTGAATCCCCGGACTTCCTCGCCTCGCTCAACGACGCCGGCGGCATATCCCTGCTCGTAGTGGACGAGGCCCACTGCATCTCGCAATGGGGCCATGATTTTCGCCCGGCCTTCCTCTCCATCGGCGACGCACGCCAGCAGCTCGGCAAGCCACCCGTGCTTGCTCTGACCGCGACCGCTACCGAACAGGTGGCCCAGGAGATCCTCGCCTCACTCCACGCGGAAGACTCCGTCCTAATCAACACCGGCACCGAACGCGAGAATCTCTTTTTCTCGGTCCACTCCACGGTCAATGAGCAGGCCAAGTTCGCCCGGGTCACGGCCATGCTCGAACGTGAAGAAGGCACTGGCATCATCTACACCGCCAGCGTCCGAGCCGCTGATGAGCTTTATGAGCACCTTACCGAGCACGGCATCTCGACCGGTCGTTATCACGGCAAGATGAAGATCCGTGACCGCGAGCAGGTGCAGGAGGCCTTTATGCGCGGCGACCATAAGGTGATGATCGCCACCAAAGCCTTCGGACTCGGCATCGACAAGACAGACATCCGCTACGTCTATCATTTCGAGTTTCCGGATTCGCTGGAGACCTATTACCAGGAGGCCGGCCGCGCCGGTCGCGATGGCAAACCATGCCATGCCGTCCTGCTTTACCGCCTGGAAGACAGGAAGATCCAGAACTTCTTTCTTACCGGACGCTACCCCAAACCAGCGGACCTGCAGGCCGTGTACGAAGCTATCGCAGCAAGCCAAGATGAGGCGCAACCGGAAGTAGATCAACCACCCACCCAGGAACAGACCGCAGAAGAGATTGGGTCCGCCGCCGGCGTAGGAAAACGCCGCACACAGGTCATACTTCATCTGCTTCAAGAAGCCAACCTGATCCACAAAGATGGCAAAAACTATCATCTCAATCGTGGCGAAGCTCCCTCAGCGGAGGTCCTCGAAGGTCTGCTCAGAACGTACATCGACCGCGCTGCCGCAGATAAGTCGCGACTTGAAGAGATGATGCACTACGCCGAGACTCCGAACTGCCGGACACAGATCATTCGCACCTACTTCGGCGACCGCGAGGGCGAACCCTGCCTGCGCTGCGACAATTGCGCCAGAGACCACGAGATCGGTCACCATCCTGCACTGGACGTGATCGGTCACAAACGGAAGGACTCCGGCACCACACCCATTGATGAACCCACACCGACAACCTCGAATGAAGAGCCCTGCACCACGATCCAGGCTCCCATCGGCGAAATCCGGACCACCGCGCCCGAAACGCTTCCCCATCCCGAACCTGAATCCTGCTTCCAGAGAGGTGACGAAGTTCATCATCCCCAGTTCGGTACAGGCACCGTCCTCGAGGTCGAGCACGACATCATCCATGTCGATTTCATCCGCGGCGGGAGTAAAAAGCTTCGCGCTGACTTTCTCGAGCGGGCCGCATGAGCGAGGCCAACGCGGCATAGCTGGGGCGGGTTGATCAAATCTGTACCTGTACATGGGACAATTGCGCTTCGCTGTTCGGCTAGTCTTTATGTTGATTCGCGGTCGAGACGAAGCGAGTTCTGGAAATCCATTTGCCCTGGGAACGCTCGAAGGCGGCCATGCGCGGCGAGAGCCACCACTTCGTTCGCCGGGAAGGTCGGGATGGGATAGATCGGGGATGGAATAGATCGGGGATGGGATAGATCGGGGGTTAGGGTTGAGACGTCACAAACCTCGTCAACTCTTTCCGCGACACGGTTGATATACTAGGAAGCTACGGCAGGCGGCGCACCACCGTCCCGGCAAGCTCGCCTGGCCAAAAGCCATGTTTCATCCGGGCAGACTGGCACCTGAATGACCGATATCCTCTCGACCATCGAGTCCCCCGCAGACATCAAGAAGCTTTCGCTTCCTCAGCTTGAAACCCTCGCCGCCGAGATTCGCGAGCGCCTGATCCACAGTGTCTCGAAGACCGGCGGCCACATCGGCCCAAACCTCGGCGTGGTCGAACTGACCCTCGCGATGCACTACGTCTTCGACACGCCCACCGACAGCTTCGTCTTCGACGTGAGCCATCAGGCCTACGTCCACAAACTGCTGACCGGTCGCGAGAAGCAGTTCCACACCATCCGGCAGCCCGGCGGCCTGAACGGCTTCATGCTTCGGACGGAGAGCGAGCACGACAGCTATGGTGCTGGTCACGCCGGAACGGCTCTGAGCGCGGCATTGGGCATGGCCGTCGCCCGCGACATGTCCGGCGGCAGCGAGCACATCGTCGCCCTCGCCGGCGACGCCGCCTTCACCAACGGCATCTCTTTCGAAGCGCTGAATAACATTGCCGCGCAGACGAAGCGCCTCATCGTCGTGCTCAACGACAATGCGTGGTCCATCGATAAGAACGTGGGCGCCATCGCCGAATACTTCCACAAGATCGTCACTAACCCGACGATCGCAGGGCTGCACGAACGGGCCTCGGGCTTGATCGGCCGCTTCGGCGGAAAAACGGCCACTCACCTGCAGCGCAAGGCTGAGGAAGCGGCGAAGGGCCTGATCGGCCCCGGCATGCTGTTCGAGGAGTTCGGTCTCACCTACTTCGGACCTCTCGACGGCCACAATCTTCCGCTGCTTATTGATACCTTCAAGTTCCTCAAGCAGCAAAACCGTCCGGTCATCCTGCACGCCATCACGCAGAAGAGCCGCGGGTTCCAGCCTGCCATCGAACAGCAGAAGAAGTTCCATGGCCTTGGGCCCTACGACGCCGCAACCGGCGAGACCAAGCCCGCCGGCCAGAAGACCTACTCCGAAATCTTCGCGGAGAGCCTCTCCAAGCTGGCGAGCAACAACGACAAAGTGGTGGCCATCACCGCTGCCATGCCAAACGGCACCGCGCTCGACCTGTTCCGCCCGCTCCACCCTACCCGCTACTTCGATGTAGGCATCGCGGAGGAGCACGCCGTCATCTTTGCCGCAGGAATGGCAACCAAGGGCTACAAACCTTTCGTTGCGATTTACTCGACCTTTCTTCAGCGTGCCTTCGATCAGATTGTCCACGACGTCTGTCTGCAGAATCTTCCCGTCGTCTTCTGCATGGATCGCGGCGGCCTTTCAGGTGATGACGGCCCTACCCATCATGGACTCTTCGACATCAGCTACCTGCGCTCCGTCCCGAATCTCATCCACATGGTTCCAAAGGATGAGGACGAGTTACAGAACATGATGTACACGGCCATGCTGCACTCCGGGCCCTCGGCTATCCGTTATCCCCGCGGGGTTGGCCCCGGCGTTCCGCTGAAAGCTCTACCCAGCGCTCTTGAGATCGGTAAAGCGGAAGTGATCCAGGATGGTGAAGATGTGGCCATCTTCGGCCTTGGAGCCATGCTGCCCGAAGCCCATCGTCTTGCCGCGATGCTGGAACGAGAAGGCCTCTCCGTTGCCGTCATCAACCCGCGCTTCGCCAAGCCAGTCGACGATGGTTGCGTTGCGACCTTCGGTGCCCGTTGTGGCCTGCTCATCACGATTGAAGATCATGTGCTTGCCGGCGGATTTGGCTCCGCCGTGCTTGAATCTGTAAACACGCAGGAGATCGCCGCGCCAGTCGTTCGCGTCGGCTGGCCCGACGCATTCATCGAGCACGGCAAACCAGACGCTCTCCGGGCCAAGTACGGGCTAACCGCAGAGGCCGCGCTCGAGAAGGCCCGGCCCTACCTCCAGCCGCTTTTCAGTCGCCGCATGGTTGCCCAGTAAGCTTCTCCGAGAGAAAAATAGCAAGCCGTCGTCCTGAGCGAAGTATCTCGCTGACTCTGCGAGATGCGAAGTCAAAGAGCCTGGCGCTCGGTCGAGTTCCTAAACTGCTTGGATCTTTAAGCCTCAGGCATCGCGATTTCGACAATCCCACCAATCTACTTCGTAACTTCGACTCCACGCCAGAACGCGATATGGTGCTTCACGTTCCGCGCCGCAGGCTTAGGATCGGGATAGTACCAGGCGGCGTCCGGGTTCTCCTGACCATCAACGATGAGGGTGTAATACCTTGCCTGCCCCTTCCATGGGCAGCTCGAGGTCGTCGAACTCGCTTTGAAGAACTCCCGCTTCACCGACTCATCAGGGAAGTAGATATTTCCTTCAACCGTCTCGTACGTTTCGCTCTCGGCAAGTGTCTGGCCATTCCATACTGCTTTTGCCATATCAGCGTACTCACAATCTTTTCAATAAGTTGCAGCGCAATGCGAAAGCAATACTTTCGCCGCCGGAGGTTCTGGAACCTCAAATGCCAATAGCGCATTTGTAACAGAACTCAACCGGAAACGGAAGCGGGCTTGCGAGCGATAAACCGTTATCACCCGCTTCCACTGTCCAGACCGCGGTTCTTCTCAGCACCGCAATGGATTGCCGCACGCCTCCACGGCCTATGCGTAGCTCGCCACCACCGCCCGCGTCTTCTCCGGATCAGGCATTTCGAGCGGCACCACAGGAGCAGGCCCGGCTGTCTTACGCTCATAACTGCACGGAGCGTGGGCCGGCTCTTCCGTCGGAGCACCCTTCTTTGCGCGCCGTTTCGGCAGCGATTCGTGGTTATTCGGGCACACCAGCCAGGTTCCCGTGTCCTTTACAACCTCCAGCAGGTAAGCGCTGTCGCACTTCGGGCAGGTCTCGTTTACCAGCTTAAGGTTACTGGCAAAGTCGCACTTCGGGTAGTTCACGCAACCGTAGAAGACGTCGCCGCGCTTCGTCTTCCGAGCGGCAAGGTCGCCCCCGTCCTTCGGGCACTTTACGTCGAGAAGGTCCTGCTTGACGTACTTGCACTTCGGATAACCGCTGCAGGCGATGAACTCGCCGTACTGCCCGTCGCGCTGTAGAAGCGGCTTTCCGCATTTCGGGCAGCTCTCCTCCAACTGCACAGGAGGCTTCGTCTGGACTTTCTGAGTCAGCTTCCGGATGGTCTTGCAGGGCGGATCGTCGTTATAGCCCGGGCAGGCCATGAACGGGCCCCACGGCCCATTTCGCAGCACCATTACCCGGCCGCAGTTATCGCAGAACTCCTCCTCAGGTACATCATCCGCCCCGGGAGCGCTTAGATCCGGCTTCGCCGCGAAGTTTTCCTTGGTGAAGTCGCAGCTTACCGGCTCAACGATCACCTTCTTGCTTCCACCCTCGGCCACCTTAGCCTGGGCATCGTTCACCGCCGCCGTCAGTTCCTTGGCGTCCTTCACTTCTTTGGCGAAGTCCGGCATCTCCTCCGTCATCGCCTTCACTTCCATTGGGAAGGTAAACGCGGTGGTGATCTTCTTGACCAGTGTCTTTGCATCCTTCTTCCAAGGCCCCATTGCGACCGTCATCGGCTTGGCCTTTGAGAACGCACTGCAGGCGTAGAAGCTGCCGAACTTACCCCACTTCAGAATCAGCGGACTTCCGCACTTGTCGCATTTCTCATCGGTGGCATGCTCCATGCGCTTGATGTCTTCCATGTTCGCGCCGGCAAAGATAAGCTCCTTCTCGAAGTGGTCATAGAAGCTGTTCAGCAGGTCAGTCCACTTCTCTTCGCCGTCTTCAACCGCGTCCAACTCGCCTTCGAGCCTGGCGGTGTATTGTGCGTCGAAGATGTAGGGGAAGTTCTTAACTAACAGTCCGGTCACGACGGTGCCGATCTCCGTCGGCACAAATTTACTCTGGATCTTTTTGACGTAGTCGCGGTCCTGGATCGTATTGATGATGGACGCGTAAGTCGAAGGCCGCCCGATTCCCTGCTCTTCCAGCACCTTCACCAACGAGGCCTCGTTGTAGCGCGGCGGCGGCTCGGTGAACTTCTGCTCGGAGTCAACCGATTGCATTGCAAGAGCCTGACCGGTCGTCATCTCTGGCAGGATTGTGTCTTCCGATGCGTTGTCCCAAACGGCAAGATAGCCATCGAACTTAAGGATCGATCCTGAAACGCGAAAGTCATACGTCTTGTCAGCCTTTGCGGCAATCTCGACGGTGGTCTGGTCGAAGATCGCGGGCATCATCTGCGACGAGACGAACTTCTGCCAGATCATCTTGTAGAGGCGGTACTGCTCGTCACTCAGCGAACCTTTGATTGACTCCGGCGTGTACTCGACCCGTGTTGGACGGATCGCCTCGTGGGCATCCTGCGCGTCTTTCTTGCCTTTGTAATCGATGGGACCGCCCGGCAGGTACTTGGCGCCGTGTTTCTTCTGCACGTACTCCCGCGCCTCGGTAATCGAGTCTGCAGAGACACGCGTTGAGTCGGTCCTCATATAAGTGATGAGTCCGACTGTTCCGTCCTTGCCAATCTCGACGCCTTCATACAGACGCTGCGCCACACCCATTGTGCGCCGCACATTGAAGCCAAGGCGGCTCGATGCATCCTGCTGAAGCTTGCTGGTTGTATACGGTGCGGTCGGGTTGCGCTTGCGCTCCTTGCGCTCAACGCTCGCCACCGACCACGATGCCTTATTCAACTGCGCGACGACGGCGTCGGTCAGCTGCTGATTCGCCAACGCGCCAGACAGGAAGAGCTCCTTGCCTTCTTTATCCTTGCCATTCGAAACCCGGGCCGCCTCGCCATCGATCCCCGTAAACTTGGCGACGAAATCCTGACCCTTCGCCTGCAGTTTCGAGGAGATGTTCCAATACTCGACCGGTACGAATGCATTGATCTCACTCTCGCGTTCCACGATCAAGCGCAATGCAACGGTCTGCACACGTCCGGCGGATAAGCCACGCCGCACCTTATCCCAAAGCAGCGGCGACACCTGATAGCCCACCAGGCGGTCCAGCACGCGCCGCGTCTGCTGTGCGTCGACGAGGTCTTCATTTACATCGCGGGCCTTCAGGAACGCGGCTTTCACCGCCTTCTGCGTGATCTCATTGAAGGTGACGCGCTTGATCTTCGATTTGTCCTTCACCATCGGGCGCAGCTGCATGAACAAATGCGCGGCAATCGCCTCGCCTTCGCGGTCAGGGTCGGGCGCCAGGTAGACCATGTCTGCCTTCGCGGCGAGCTTCTTCAGCCGGTCCACAATCTTCTCTTTACCCGGCGAGATGATCAGGGTCGGCTCGAAGGTACGCTTCTTCAGCTCCACGCCGATGTCGTTCTTGGGCAGGTCCATGATGTGGCCAATGGAGGCCTCCACCACGTACTCGCTGCCGAGATATTTATTGATCGTCTTCGCCTTTGCCGGCGACTCCACGATCACAAGTGATTTTGCCATTCGTTCCCTTCTCGTCCCTTACAACACGGCTAAAAACTCAGCCGCCCTACCTTCTAACTAAAATCAAGCGATTCCATGCGAACCTAACACGGTTCCGCGATCACGTCATCTTGCCCCCGCCGGTGAAGGGACGAAGCCAAGCTCCGAAGGTCACTTTTTGTGCGTGCATTCTGGAAGCCCCACGCTTCCCCGCAAACCGTCCTAACCGACTAAAACGAACGGACATAGTTCTTACCCGGGAGCTGTTTCACTCGCCCGGCAAGTTCCAATTCGAAAAGCGCCGCAAAGATCTCTGACGACCCCATCTCGCCATCAAGCCCCTCGATCAACTCGTCGAGCTGAAGCGATTCATCATGCCTCAGTCTCTCCAGCACCATCTGTTCAGGCTTTGCCAGCGGTGCTTCGTTAAACAGAGATGCGGACGCAACCGCATTCGATTCATTGCCGCCCGGTGCTGCACCGCGCAAGGCTTGCAGCTCATCCTCAAGCTGCAGCCGTATTCCCGAGGGCAAATCCTCCCAAACATCCTCCCAGGTAGCGGTCAGTTTCGCTCCCTGCTTGATCAGGGTGTTCGGTCCCCAGGCGTGCTTGTTTGTAACATTACCGGGAACGGCAAAGACGTCGCGGTTCTGCTCCATTGCGCAGCGCGCTGTGATCCTCGTGCCGCTAAACTCTCCCGCTTCGATCACCAGCACGCCCACACTCAGACCACTGAGAATTCTGTTACGAAGCGGAAAGTTCTGCGGAGCGGGAAACGTCCCCAGCGGGAACTCGCTAACGATCGTACCGCCCGCGGCGATAATCTCTTCCGCCAGCTTTTTGTTCTCTTTTGGATAGATGACGTCGATGCCCGTTCCCCAAACCGCCACTGTGCGACCCTTCGCCGCCAGCGCGCCCTTGTGCGCCGCTGTATCGACACCGCGGGCCATACCGCTAAGGATCGTCATCCTGCGATGGGCAAGGTCGCGCGCTAGCATCTCGGCCATGCCAGAACCATAGATCGTCGGGTAGCGCGTACCCACGACGGCGATCCCGGGTCGGGTCAGCAACTCCACATCGCCTCTTAACCAGAGCACCGGCGGCGGATCGAAGATCTCGAGCAGACGCTCCGGATACGCTTCGTCGTCACGCGTGAGAAAAGAGGCGCCCGGCTCAGATTCGATCCGTTGGACTTCATCCTCAGCTGCAGTCCGCGCACGGCCATCGAAGAAGAACTGCGCCGCACTTGCCGGCATTCCCAGCGCCTCAAGTTCAGTCAGTGAAGCCTGAAAGGCCCGCTCCGCCTGCCCGAGACGCTCGACGGCCCGCGCGACACGCCTGGGCCCCATTGATGGAGTAAGCGTGAGCGCCATCCACGCCAGCCGCGCCACCTCTCGCGCAGCACCGCTACTAAGGTTCCCACCAGAAACACCCATGCGCATTCCCTTTCCAGCTCAGCTAGAAACGCAGATCAACGGATGAGGGCAGAGCCTACCCAAGGTACGATCGCATGTCAAGCGGCTGTGTGCAGGTGCCACTGCGGTCCAGTCCTTGTCGCGGAGAATCCGCGCTTTCCGTCCAAGGGAACTTCTTCGATCCCACCGGCGTACTCTTCCACAACTCACCGAGATGCCGAAAGGTGGTGCCGTCATGCGGCTGCCGCTCCTGATCCTGCACATCCTTGGCGGCTCAATCAGCCTTATGGCGGGCACGGTCGCGATGAGCGTACGCAAAGGCGATCGCCTGCATCGTCTTTCCGGCAACGTCTTCACCGTGGCAATGCTGACGCTCTCAGCCAGTGCCCTCTGGCTGGCCATTCTCAAATCGCAAACGAGCAACGTCATCGCCGCCGTCCTGACTTTCTACCTGATAGCCAGCGCCTGGCTCGCGGGCCGTCGCAGAGACGGCACCGATCTTCTTGACTATGCGGGCCTGGCTCTCTGCCTCGCCTCCGCAACCGGTGTTCTTACCCTTGGATTTCGCGCGGTCCTCAGCGGAAAAGGCACTGACAATGGAGCTCCCGCTGCCATGAGTTTCCTCTTCGGCGGCGTCCTTCTACTAGCTGCCTTCGGAGACGTGCGCGTTCTGATTCGCGGCGGAATCTCCGGACGTCCGCGCATCGTGCGCCATCTCTGGCGGATGTGCTTCGGACTGTTTATCGCAACCGGATCCTTCTTTCTCGGCCAGCCACAGGTTTTTCCGGTGTGGCTTCGCGGCTCCATTTACCTGATCGTGCCAGCACTGCTTCCGCTTCCCCTCATGATTTACTGGCTTGTTCGCGTCCGCTTCAAGAACGCTTATGGACTGCATCCGCGAAGATCACCCTCGGCACGGACTAGTCTGGCAGAGGAGTACGCGCCGCCTCGATAATCGACGTACCATCTCCAGCGAGCTCACCTGCCGCTACCAACACCGCGAGCGACTTCGTAGGTCCAATATCAAATTGCATCGAGAGACCAGTGCGGGCGCATAGGGCAACCTGGTGGTCGCCGCTGCCCTCAACGTGGCCGACAACCGCATCTAAAGCTTGAGATGCGTCCAGCCAACCCTGCCTAACCGACCTCAGGATTCCGCAGCGCCTCGCCAAAAGTACAGCCGTGAAGGTTCATCCCTGTGTCTTGCGACCTCTTCGTCCCGGCGTGATGACCAGGTACTGCAGCCGTGCCATCATAGAAGAAGAGGATTTTTCATGGATCAGGTAGTATCGGACGCACTCGTCTTCTTCGGGGCCACTGGCGATCTCGCCTTCAAGCAGATCTTCCCATCGCTTCAACGCCTGGCCAAACGCGGCAAGCTGAACATGTGCGTGATCGGTGTCGCCAAGTCCGGCTGGGACCTCAACCAGTTTAAAGTCCACGCCCGCAAGAGTCTCGAGGCTCATGGCGGCATCGATCCTATCGGGTATCCCATCCTCATGGAGCGCCTCCGCTACGTCGACGGTGACTACGCCGATCCGCATACCTTTCAACAGGTACGGGAGGAGCTCGGCTCCGCGAAGCACCCGCTCCATTATCTTGCAATCCCTCCAAGCCTGTTCGGCGAGGTGATGGACCAGCTCCGCGCCGCGGGCTGCGCCAACGGTGCCCGCGTGATCGTCGAGAAGCCCTTCGGCCATGACTATGAATCGGCCCATGAACTGAACAAGACGGTGCAGAAGAGCTTCTGCGAACAGGACGTCTTCCGGATCGACCACTATCTTGGAAAGAACGCCGTGCAGAACCTTCTCTACTTCCGCTTCGCCAATGCTTTCCTCGAACCCATTTGGAATCGCCAATACATAAAATCCGTAGAGATCACGATGGCGGAGAACTTCGGTGTGCAGGGCCGCGGCAGCTTCTACGACAATGTCGGCGCTATCCGCGACGTCGTCCAGAACCACATCATGCAGCTCGTCTCGAACATTGCCATGGAGCCGCCGCCGGGCATCGATATGGAGCTCTTCCGCGATGAACGAGTCAAGGTTCTTCGCGGGATCATGCCCATTAGACCGGAAGACGTCGTTCTCGGCCAGTTCAAGGGGTATCTCGATGAACCGGGTGTGGCGAAAGACTCGCGAGTGGAGACCTTCGTAGCCATGCGGCTGAACATCAACTCCTGGCGCTGGAAGAGCGTACCTTTCTTCATCCGCACCGGTAAGAATCTGGCGACTACCCACACCCAGATCGTCGCCCGACTGCGCAAGCCGCCCATGATCTTCTCCGACGAGGGCAGCCAGCAGAACTACATCCGCTTCCAGGTCAGCCCGGATGTAAAGATCGCTATTGGCGCGCTTGAGAAGTCTTTCGGCCAGGGATTCATCGGCCACCCGACGGAACTTATCGCCGCCACCACACCCACTCCGAACGACATGCTTCCCTATGAGGAGCTTATCGAAGATGCCATGGTCGGCAACCAGCGGCGCTTCGCGCGCCAGGACTATGTCGAAGAGTCGTGGCGCCTGCTCGACCCCATTCTTACCGCCAAACTTCCGATAAAAGTGTACGAACCAGGCTCCTGGGGCCCTCCGGAAGCTGACGTTCTCCACGGAAAATATGGCGGCTGGACGAATCCAGGTTAAGTTTGCATTTCCACAGTTCCGAATCTGAAATGGGAACCACAAAGGATACCTCCGGCATCTTGCCCACAGGCACTTAGCCGATAATTGCGAATGGGCGTAAGTCTGCCACGGCCCACCGCCCGGACGAGGCGGAGCCAACATACTTTATGCGCGATGGCGCATCTTCCCCTTGTCAACCTGCCAGACTGGATATCGAGCAACGAATGGATCTTTGGAATGAATACGAAGGCCGGTCAATCGACGGCCTGTTTCCGCTTGAGCGCCTGATTCGCCCCGAAGGCCGGAGCGCTTTCTTCTCGACAAGCAGCGGCGGCATCGCGACCGTGATTCGGCTGATCGAATCGCACTTCGATGAAGATGAGATTCTTGCGCGATGGACCGGCGTGTCCGACCTGCATCAGCCCAACCTGCTCACAATGACCCGCTTCGGACAAGCCATGATGGACGAGACGTCGCTGGTCTATGTTGTCCTCGAGCCGACCGAAGCCGATCTGAGCCAGATCCTTTGCGAGCGCCCACTTACTGTCGCCGAGACCCGCCAGGTTGCCGACAGTTTAATTCCCGCTTTGCAGGCGCTCCACGAAAAGGGATTTATTCATGAGCACATCCAGGCCGCAAATGTCCTGGCTGTCGGCGAGATGGTGAAACTCCGCAGCGACTGCATCCGCGAAGCTCCTGAGGGTGAGGAAGGCAATGCCCTGCGCACCCGCGATGTGTCGGACTTCGCGACCCTCCTGCTGCAATGCCTCACTCTGCAGCGAAACCACGCGATCAGTCCAACTGGGCCACCGCTTCCTGCACCCTTTCGCGAGATCATTCACAACGGCATCTCCGGCGCCTGGACATTCGCCCGGATGGGTGCCGCTCTTGAGGCCTCAGTTCCGAAGCCCATCAAGGTCTCTGAATCCTTGCCGTCATCCTCACCGTCATCCTCACTGTCATCCTCACCGTCTGGGGAACCTGCAAAGTCTTCCAGGAGTGGCTCGCGCGTTACTTCTCCCTCTCTTGCGTCCGCAGCAGCCTCAGTGGCGACAAACAGCGTCGAGAGAACCGTTCCAACCCGAACAGGAATCGCCAGGGATCCGCTTCCGCACCGAACGTCAGGAACCGCCGCCGCTCGCCACGTTCCCGAGCCAGTCCGGGACCGGATTCGAGTGCCAATGCGGCAGAAGTCCGAGTCCCTCCCGAGGAGGATCGTTCTTTTAGCGATTGCGATTGCCGGCATCCTGATCGTCGGCCCATACGCCCTTTTTCATCACAGCGACAGTAAGACTGTTGCAACAGATCCGGTCTCCTCTCCTGTTACGGCACAAACTGCGTCAGGCCAGACATCCGCACTGCAAGCTTCCCCAAACCCCGCCCCTGCGCCTGCTCGCCTTCGGGAGGAACCAGCATCTTCTATTGCCCGGAATCAATGGCGTGTGGTCGCCTTCACCTACAACAGGCAGGCCGAGGCGAGCGCCAAAGCGCGCGTTCTTGAGCAGCGCTTTGCGTCGCTTCATCCCAGCGTGTTTACTCCGACCGGCCATGCTCCTTACCTGGTCACGCTTGGCGGATCACTCACTCGCGAAGCGGCATTCAGGCTCAAGAACAAGCTTCATGGCGAAGGGCTTCCACGCGACATCTACGCGCAGAACTACACTTCAAAGTCGCTCTGATCTGTGGCGTTTTAACGGACACCAGTCTCCGTTCCTACCGCCTCTTACCCCTGCAGCCGCACCACTACCAGCGAAGCGTCGTCGTGGAAGCTTCCCACCGCGAACTCTCCCACCGCTCGCATTACCTCTGCCCGAATCCCATGTGCGGTGTCTCCCGCCGCTAAGGCCGCCGCAACCAGCCGCTCTTCGCCAAACTCCTCGCCGTCAGGACTGAAGGCCTCCGTCACTCCATCCGTGGACAGCACCAGCCGGTCGCCAGACCGCAGATCGATCGTTTGGTCAAAAAAGATTGCCTCGGGCAGGATGCCCAACACCGGCCCTGAACCCTGCAGCGGAATCACCTCTCCGCCCCTGAGCAACATAGGCTGATTATGCCCAGCCAGCTCATAGGTCAGCGTCATCTTCTTCCTATCGACGATTCCGTAGGCCAGGGTCACAAACCTTCCGGTGGGCAGGCTTGGACAGAGCGCATGGTTCAGCCGCTGGCATAGTCGTGCCGGACTGTCCTCGTCGGGAGCGAACGCCCGCAGGGTCGCTTGCAGATTCGCCGTAATCAGCGCTGCGCTCATGCCCTTGCCGGACACATCCGCCAGGCAAAACGCAATCCGAGACTCTCCCAGCAGAGCACGTCGAAGTAGTCTCCACTTACGGTTCGCGCTGGCTGCCAGGCGCAGCTTATCTCGACACCGGCAATCTGCGGGACTGTCCTGGGCAGCAGACTCGACTGGATCTCGAACGCATCCCGCAGCTCGGAGGCCTGCGCCGCTAATTCCTGCCGCCCGTACTGCACCTGCTGGGCTAACTGGCTGTTCGCCGCCTGCAGCTTCGCCCGATTGCTCGAATAAATATGTGTTCCCGTACCCAGCACAAATCCGACCAACGACGCGAACGGGACATCGCCATTCTTTAAATTCGTAAGCGACCGCAATGGAAAGCCCAGGATCAATCGCTGCAGCACACCACCCGCCACGCTTGCCACAAGCGTCACCGGAACCAACACTGCAAAGAAGATGATCCAGTCCCGGGGAAACGGTTGGTCGAACAGAGGACTCGCCACGACCAGCGAGACCGTCACGATATTCCCCATGATGAGCGAGTACAAGATCGTACTCAACAGGCCAGCGTGCCCCACCAGCAGCCACTGAATTCCCCACAGGCTTAGCGCAACACAAAGTAACAGCACCTGATATTTTACGAAGCTCATTCCCGCGCTTCGCTCAAACGCCGCGTCCGTATCCTTAACCCATCCTGCCACTCAGACCTCGACCAAAAGGACTCGAACCACTTCGCCACCATGGTTACACGTCCGATTGGAATCCCACACCCTTGCTTCCATCAGTACCCGGCAGCGCTCTTCAACGTCCGGGCATTCTCGCTCTTCCAGAGCATCGTCGCGCGGATCCTCACATACCCGCTTGGGTGGTCGAAGAACAGCGCCTCCTCCACCGGACCCGGCTCCATCTTCCTGTACTGGGCCAGCTTCAGGTCGAGTTGCGCGCTCCCGTCCGGCTGCCTCGCCGCATTCAACCCGTACATGTCCGCCTCATACTCCTGTGTGCGAGTCATCGTGTTGGTGATTGGTGTAGCCAGCAGCCCAATCACAGTAAGCGCAAGCACCGCCGCCGGGAGCAGGGCGACATCCGCCACTCCGTCAGTTCCCCATCGAGCGCCCCAACGCCGCTGCATACTGAGCAGCCATGTCCGCAACAGAGCGAAGGTGACGAAGATGAGGATCGTCAACTGGCAGAGCATCTTCGGGATATGGTTCAGCACATAGTGCCCCATCTCGTGCCCCGCCACATCTTCGATCTCTTCGAGACTCGCCTGGTGCAGCAGATTGTCGTTCAGCCTTATTTGCGTCGACCCAAACAGCCCGCTCACATTCGCGCTCACCTGCGTCGTCTGTCGTGAAGCGTCGACCTCATAAAGCCTGTCCACTGCGATCCCATTCGCATGGGCCATCTTCAACACCGGCACCGTCACCTCGGGATAGTCGAGCGGCGTGTATGTATTGAAGAGCGGCGCAATGTACACGGGAGCGATCATCAATCCCACGACCATAAACACCACCACGATCACACTGCCCCAGATGTGCCAGCTGTTCGGCAGTCGCCGCACCGCCGCATAGAGCGTCCCAACGGCGATGCCGCCGAACACCAGCCCTACTGCTCCGCCAATGAGCTGGTCGCGCAGCCATCCACCAAACGCCTGGTGCGACTGGTTGTAGATATGCTCGCGATAGAAGCCCTCATAACAACTCCATGGAAAACCCGCCACGGCCGTCGCCAAGGAAAACTGCGCAAAATAGATCCACGCCTGCAGCCACTTGAACCGCGTCACTCGCTCCGCCCAATTCCGCAGCTTCACTGAAACGCCTGTGAACAACAGCAGCAACATCACGGCCACGGTGTAAAGCGCGTCCCAAAGCAACAACCAGTACCCACCCTGAAAGTACTTGTCCGAAGCCGCCCGCTTATCCGCCGGAATCGTATCCAGGTAAGCCCGCGTAGCCCGGTCCGCATCCAGATGCCCCTCCGCATCGAACTGCGCCCCCACCGGCACCGGCCCCAGCTTCACCAGAGGCTGAGGCACCGAGGTTTGCTGCCTGAGTAAAGCCTGTCCCGCCTCCGGAGCCTGCGCCACCAGAGCCAAGGAGGTAAATAAGATTACAGCCAGCGACAGCCGACACCCCACACGAAGTCCAAATGAATTCATATGCGGTACTGTAACTCACGCCTAGGCTGAGCAGCACCATTGAGAAGACCAGCTTTACGATCGAGACGAGCGGAGAGACATCCTTCGGCCCATGCGGATGCTGCGGCAAAGAATATCGCGCGTCTGGAGATTTGGTATGGCAGAGGATTGCTACTTAAGCGTTCACTAGCTGCGGCGCCATCTAGCTCTAAGAGCCGCGCCTATAGTCGCTGAGGGATTTAACTCATCGAGGACCCTTGTCACGATCTAAGCAAACCCCAGAAAGTCCCCCACCCTGACTCTGGCCCCCGGAAACACCTTCTCCATATCCTTCGCTCCCAAAGTCTTATAAGCCGCCTCTCCCAACACCCTCCGGAAGTCCGTCGTCACCGCCAGATCTCTACCCTCATTAAGTTGCTCATTCGAGAGGCCCGGCCACTTTCCATAAACCTTCCCGCCCTTCACCGAGCCTCCCAGCACGAACATCACATTCGCGTGCCCGTGGTCAGTCCCGCCCGTACCATTCTGCCTTGCCGTCCGGCCAAACTCTGACATGGTCACCAGCGTAATGTTCTCCGAGTCCGTCCCCATGTCTTTCCAGAACGCCGCAATCGAATCCGAAAACTCCTTCAGCCGGTTGGCCAACTGGCCATTCGCCGCGCCTTGATTCTGGTGCGTGTCCCACCCGCCGATGTCCGAGAACGCCGCCTCCACGCCCAGGTTCGCCTTTATTAACTGAGCGATCTGCTTCAGGCTGTTGCCAAAGCCGGTGTTCGGATAGACCACGCTGCCGGCCGGCTTATACTTCGCGGGATCAGCCGACTTCAGCATCTTCACGGCCTCGAACGTCTCCTGACCTGTCCCGTGCAGCACCGCGTCGGTGCTCTCGTCGTACATCGCCTGGAAGGCATTCGAGATCGAGTTCGTCTGCGCCCCCTTACCCGCCACCGAAAAATCATTCACATTTGAGATCGCGATCGCCGGCAGCTTTCCTTGCAGCGTCCTCGGAACCTGTGTCCCCAGAGCGACCGCTCGGAATGCCGAAGGCTTGCCCGCCGCATTCAAAGGCAAGCGCTCATCCTGCAGCGCCCGGTTCAGCCAGCCATCTTCGGTCTGCTTGACCCCCGGAGTGCCACTCTCCATAAAATCCTGTGCGTCGAAGTGCGACCGCGTCGTATCCGTAGACCCCGCCGCATGGATCACCGCAAGATGCCCAGCCTCGTAGAGCGGCTTGAATGAGCCCAACGAAGGGTGCAGCCCGAAGGACCCATCCAGATCCAGAACCTCTTCCGGCTTGATCGCAATCGAGGGCCGCATCCCGTAGTAGTTCTTCTCGCTATAGGGCACGACCACGTTCAACCCGTCCGCCGCCCCGCGCTGGAAGAGCACCACCAGCTTTTTATTACTCGCGACTGCCGACGTCACCTCGGCCATCACACTCCGGACCAGGAATGAAGGGATCACCGAAGTCCCGACCAGCGCCAGCGCTCCACCCTTCATAAAACCGCGCCTTGAGACCGTCCGGCGGGCGAGATCGCGCCCGCCGAGATCACAGCCCCAGCTCCCACTATCCGTACTCTTCAAAGTCGGCATGAAGACCTCCTAGAACATGCAGCGGATGTTTATGGCGAACCAGCCGCGAAGCCTGTACTTAGTTCAACGCTCTGAAGATTAGAAAGTTGTCTAAAACGCCGCCAGCTCCGCCATCGCCTTAAACAGATCATCCGGCTGCGGCAGAATCGCATCCTCCAGCAAGGGTTGGTATGCCACGAACGTGTCCATGGCCGCGACCCGCCTTACTGGTGCGTCCAGATCGTGGAAAAGCTCGTCCCCGATCCTCGCCGCGATCTCCGCCCCGTACCCCCAGCTCAGCATGTCCTCATGCGCGATCATCACCCGGCTGGTCTTCTTGACGGACTCGGCAATGGCCTCCCAGTCATATGGACTTAAGGACCTGAGATCGATTACCTCAACATCCACATTCAGTTCCCGCTTCGCCTTCAACGCTGCTTGCAGGCCCCTCGGAACCACTGCGCCGTACGTAATCAGGGTCAAATCCTCGCCGGGTTTCACGATCCTGGCCTTCCCAAATGGAATTGCATACTCCGCGCCCGGGTAAGCCGCCCGGCCAAATGTCTCTCGATACAGCCGCTTGTGCTCGAGGAAGAGAACCGGATCATCGCATCGGATGGCCGTTCGCAAGAGCCCCACGGCATCGAGCGCATTGGAGGGCATGACCACCCGCATTCCCGGAGTGTGCGTGAAGATGCTCTCTCCCGATTGCGAGTGATAGATTGAACCTCCAGTGAGGTAGCCGCCGATTGGAACCCGCATTACAACGGGACAGCTATACTCGCCATTCGACCGCCATCTGATCAGAGATAACTCGTTTCGCATCTGATGCATAGCCGGCCAGATGTAATCAAAGAATTGAATCTCCACAACTGGCTTTATTCCGCGCACTGCCATCCCAACCGCGCGTCCTACAATGTTCGCCTCGGCCAGCGGCGAGTTCCAGCAACGATCGCTCCCAAACTCCGTCTGCAGGCCCGAGGTCAGCTTGAACACGCCGCCTTTACCCTTGATCTTTCCGGCACGCAACGCCTCATCCCGAGTCGCATCGGCCACGTCCTCGCCAAACACGACGATGCGGTCGTCGCGGCGCATCTCGTCTTTCAGGCAAAGATTGATCAAATCCGACATCGTGCGTTCCGTGTTATCCACAGTGGCTTGCGGTTCTGTGGAAAAACGTGCATCCATAACACTCAGGTTCTCGGAGTACACGTGCTTTTTAATCGAGTCGACAGTAGGCAGCGCCGCTCGAACTGCGCGATCCGCCGCTCGCTGAACCTCTTCATCGACTGCACGTTCCAGTCGATCGATAGCTGCCTCATCCAAAATTCCCTCGCGCAACAGATGCATCTGCATCCGGGCCAGCGGGTCCCGCAGGGAATCCGCATCTACCTCTTCTTTCGACCGATACTGCCGCTCATCGTCTGAAAGCGAGTGTGAATAAGGCCGCACTACATGCCCGTGCACCAGAGCAGGCCCCTTGCCCGCCCTGCAGTACGCTACTGCTTCCACCATGGCCGCGTAAGTGGCGATGGGATCGGTGCCGTCGATCTCCGCGAAGTGGAAGTTCGGAAAGTTTGCAATTAGCCTTGAGATATTCCCGCCGGGAGTGTTTGCCTCTACGGGCGTGGAGATTGCATAGCCATTGTCTTCAACAACATAGAGAACAGGAAGTCGACCGTTACTTGCGGTATTTAGTGACTCCCAAAACTCTCCCTGGCTCGTCGAGCCTTCACCGATTGATACGTAAACCACCTCGTCGCCGTGAAACGAGACATCCTTATACTGCCGGTAATCGATCCCTGCTCGCGTCTGGGAATCTGAGAGCGAAGGACGACGAGCTGCCTCTGGATGCCGCGAGAAATACCGTCCTGCCTCCGCGCACCCGATCGCATGAAGACACTGCGTTGCGGTTGAAGAGCTCTGCGTCACAATATTGAGCCGCTTGCTCGACCAGTGCGAAGGCATCTGCCGACCGCCGCTTGCCGGATCGTCTGCGGCGCCCACTGCCTGCAGCAACTGCTCTTCGACCGTGTTCCCGAGCGCCAGGCAGATGGCCCTGTCTCTGTAGTAAGGAAAGAACCAATCGTATCCAGGCTTTAGGACCATCCCGGCAGCTACCAGCAGCGCTTCATGTCCTGCGCAGGAGATCTGGAAGAAGATTTTCTGCTGGCGCTTCAGCACAATCTCGCGATCATCCGTCCGTCGCGATAGGTACATCAGCCGGTAGAACTCCACCAATTGTTCCCGACTCAACAGGCTCTCATCCGCGCCAGGCGATGACGATAAGGCCTCATCAATAACCGGTAAACTTTCGAGAGCCATGCAATGTCCTTTGACCTGCTTCGGCGAACTTTACCACTTCGCCGTTCTCGATTGTAAGGCTTCCCATTTCAGTTTGGCTTGTTGGTGACAGATTATCTCCGGACCAATGGCTTCCTGCGACGACCGCTCTCCGGCACTTAAGCAACAAAAGTCGGGTTACCGGAATGCATTTAGAAGACTGCTGGTAACTTCGGAGCACCCGATAAATCCGCGCGAGACGGCTTCCCGGAAAGTCCTGATATGCGGGTCACATAAACTCTTCACTTTGGAAGTCGCAAACTGATGCTCTTCGAACTTCGAGCTTATTACCCCCGGGGCAAAGGAGTTACCTGCCCTGCCTGCTTCCGGGAACGTCCGGAAATTGAGTCATATTTCCGAGTTCCGCGTCAATACGTAGTGTAGGGTATTGAGTATTGCGAGCAAGAAGTACTGGAGGTTGCAGCAAATGTTGAGCCTGGGTCAATGCATTCCGCCCTCTGCTGAGTTCATCCATTCCGTAGACCGCGAGCCGTTTCTGTTCAAGCACAACCTCTCCGAGAACAATCTTTTCTCTCGCGAAGCTCTTAAGCGTCTCGTCGAGCAGATCGGCGCCCTGCCCCCGAAGAACCCGAAGACTGGCCGCGCCGTCACCCGCGGATTCTTTATCATGAAGGACGTCGGCAATCTCGAGTGGGGCAGCCCCGAGTTCCAGACCGCCCTGAACCGCGCCTATAACGACATCGACCTCTCAGGCGCACGCATCAAGCTCTCAAGCATCCACCAGATCGACGCCTATGCGGAAGTGCTCGCGGAGTGCGTGACCGATCTCAGCGACGCGACCGGCGTCAATTTCGTCCGTCGCTTCAGCCGTGCCATAGCGACCCTTTTCATTACCTCGCCCGGCGAGTTCACGCCCTACCATATCGACCAGGAGGTCAATTTCCTGCTTCAGATCGCGGGCGAAAAAGAGGTTAATGTCTTCGATGGCAGCGACCGGACCATCGTGACGCCGCAGCACCTCGAAGGCTTCTGGACGGGCAAACACTTTATCGAGCAGAAGGAAGACAGCACTCCGAAAACCTTCAAGCTCCAGGCAGGAACCGGCGTCCATCACCCGTCCTTCTTCCCGCACAACGTTCGCGTCGGCAACCAGATGTCGGTATCGCTCAGTCTCGGGTTCCAGCGCGCCCAGTTCACTGAAGCAGAGGTCTATCTCCTGAACGCGTATCTCCGCAAGATTGGGCTGCATCCCACGCCTCCGGGAGTAAACCGCGGGCTTGACGCCGTGAAGAGTGCCGTAGCCCGTCCCACTATCCGGGCGAAGAATGCCATCCTCGGATCCGCCGGGATCCCGCTCAGCCTGCTTCAGCGCAAGTACCACTCCCAGGACCATCACCACGCCTAGCAAGAGATGCCTACGTCTCCATTCTTAGGCATCGGCTCCGCGCGAGGCAAGATCCACCCAATCGCTTTACTGAGCGGCGGCTATTTTCTCGCCTGACCTCTCATTCCCTTCGCCAAGGCCTCAATCTGCTCCGCCGTCTGCACCACCTTGAGCGAGAGGATGTTCTTGTTCGTGAGGTCTACCTGTGCTTTGAGCTCTGTCGCCATATCAAAGAGCCGTTCCGCCTGTGTTGCCAGCAACTTCTGCTTCTCAGACCTGGAGTCTGTAGCCTGCGTTGTGGGCTGCCCTTCATGGTTGTCGCCCACCTTTGTTGCCGTCTGCGGTGCCGGCATCGTCCGAGCCCAGCCCTGCAAACACCCGGTCACCCCTATCACGGCCATTAGCACCAACTTTGAAATACTGCGCATCGCTCGCCTCCTTCGAGGTCTCGTTTCAATTCACCCGCAAAACTAATCGCGCATCCTGTCCTTGACGCTCTTTGCGAGTTTTTCGATCTCCTCCATCTGCTTCAGCATCTCCGACGACATCGTCTCTGCCCCCGTGCTCGCAATTTCGGCCTTCAGTTGAGAAGTCAGGGTCAGTAACCTTTGTGTATCGCTGACCAGCCGGCGCTGCCGTTCCTCGTTCCGCTTCTGCCGGCTGTTATCAGGAAATGGCGAGGGCCCCGTGTCGAGCGACCCGCCCGGCCCCATGGGATTATTCCCGCCTGCCTGATGTGCCCCGCTCTGCATCGGAGCGGAGCCCGATGATTGCATCGGAGCCGAACCAGATGACTGCATCTGCGCGCCCCCAGTTGCGACAAAGCTAAGCGCCCCGACTACTGCTACCGCCACTCGAACGGTGCTCCGATTCCACCCTGCTCTGCACATAGCCAAACCTCCAGCTGCAAAAAGCTCTCTCGATCCAACCCGCATCTCACTCTTAGAATGGAATCCGAGGCTTAATTGATGCGTCCATCGATCCTGCCTTTGTCTCGCTCGATAAGCATCGTGGAAGATCGAAACCTTGACGATTTCCGCGCCGCACCTTTCGGCTCGCATACTCAGTCGCTTTGGCCGAACTGCTTCCTGCCAATCAAAATGAAAGCGAGTTACACAAGATCATGCACCTAGCCTCCCTTGCACTGCAAATGCAATCCGCCGCTCCCTCCGTTACAGGGGAGGAAAGAACCATCCAGGGCCTCGAACGCGGCTGGCACAACGAAGTGATCGATTTCGTTCAATACGATGTTCCCCGGATCGCCGTCGTGCTGCTGCTCGCCTTCATTCTGAGCCGGGTTGTGCAGTTTTTTGTCAATCGGATGCTGCGCCTCGCCGATCGTCAGGTGGGCAACTCTCAGCGCGCCTCGCAGCTTCGCACGATGGCGGCAATCATACGGGCTACCTCCCTGAGCATCATCGGCTTCATCGTCCTGCTGCACGTGCTGTCGGTCTTCAACATCAACCTGACCCCGCTGCTCGCCTCCGCAGGCGTACTCGGTGTGGGGATCGGACTTGGCGCGCAGTCCATCTTCAAAGACATGATCAACGGCATACTGATCCTGCTCGAAGACCAGTTCAACGTGGGCGAGGTTGTGAAGATCGCTTCACTAGCCGGCACGGTAGAAGACATGAGCCTGCGCCGCACCAGCCTGCGCGATGGGGACGGCACGCTCCACATCATCCCTAATAGTCAGATCGCAACCGTATCGAATCTCTCGCGAGACTTCTCGGTCGCCGCGCTCAATCTGAGCGTGGACGCCAGCGCCGACCCCGACCACGTACTCTCAATCCTTCGCTCCGTCGCCGCCGATGTCCGAAATGATGTTGCCTTCAAACAGGTCATTGTCGCCGATCCCGATGTGCCCGGCCTTGACGCCATTAAGGGTCGCGAGGTCATCTACCCAATCACGATCAAGTGCCGCGCCAACCAGCAATGGGGCGTGCTGCGCGAACTCCGCATTCGCATCATTAAGACCTTCGAGCGCCAGGGCATTCCGCTTGGCACCGACCCCGCCAACATGCTGATCATGCAGCACGCGGACCCCACCGCTCCACCCGCGCAGCAACCGTTGGTAAAAACATAGCCGCCATTGCGCCTCACGGCAAGACGGGTGATGGGCTGTCGTTCTCAGACAGCGGATTGCCGCATTTCGCAAACTACGAAAACCGCGCTGTGCAACTCCATCTTCAGTTCCGCCACTCGGGATCAGCGGATCTCACCAACCCAACTCCCATAGGGAGGCAGCGTCATCATCCCAAGCTTTGTCGTGGACTTCAACTCTTGAGAATCCGTCATCAACGTTGACACTTTGCCGTTGCCGACGAGCCCGCTATCGAGTTTCACCTCCTGCGGCTGATTTGTGAAGTTCAGAGCCACGACGACAGTCATGCCGCCGTCGCCTTTTCGAAGATACGAGAGCACCTTGCTGTTCGAAGGATCGAGCATCGTCATCACGCCCGAGTGTACTGCTCCATTCGTCTTTCGCAGCGCAGTCAGGTTCGTGTACCAAGTGAGGAGCGAATCCGGTTTGCCCTTCTCCACCTCAACGTTGACGGCCGTGTAGCTTGATGGAATTGGCAGCCAGGTCGTGTCCGCAGTTGAGAATCCGGCATTTTTACCAGCAGTCCACTGCATCGGGGTGCGATCGCCATCACGCCCCTTCTCCTTAGGCCAACCCAGCACACCGATCGGATCCTTTACATCCTCTTTGCGCGTGGGCGGAGTTGTTGACATTCCGATCTCGTCGCCGTAGTACATCAGCGCCGTCGCCTTCGACGTAAACAGGAGCGTCGACAGCATCTTCTGGATCGCCACGCACTCTTCCGGCGTCGCATCCTTGCCCGTGTCCGTCGCTTCGGCCTTGCAGTAGCGGTCGATGCGTGCGTTGTCGTGATTATCGAAGACAAAGAGCGGATGGTTAGTCCCCAGCATCGTCTCCGCTTCGTTCACGTTTTTGCGGAAGCCCGTAGCGTCGAGATGATTCAACATGCCCACCTTGAAGTCCATCGGCATGTGCAGCACATCGTGTTTGTCGCCACCGTAGAGCTTATCGAGATCGTTGATGGTCGCCACGTACGTCTCTCCCACCAGCACGCGGTTGCCCGGGTAACTGTCCACCAGTTTCCGCATGCGCCGCAAGACATCCTGCACCTCGGGCCGGCCGCTCGTCTGGGCATCATCGAGAACGACATCTCCATACGCGTTCGTTGAACTCTGGCCGTTCGCATCCTTCATTACCACTTCGTCCTTCATGTCTTCGTTCTCAAACAAGGTCGGGATGGCATCGAGCCGGAACCCCGCCACACCCTTGTCCAGCCAGAACCGAAGCATCGAGAAGATCGCCTTCTCCACCTCGGGATTGCGCCAGTTCAGGTCCGGCTGCTCCGCATAAAACTTGTGGTAGTAGAACTGCCTCGTCGTTGGGTCATACTTCCATGCCGAATGTCCGAAGATACTCTGCCAGTTGTTCGGGGGGTCCATCTTGTCCGGGCCCACGCCATCCTTCCACACATACCAGTCTCGCTTCGGATTTGTCTTGTTACTCTTCGACTCCTCGAACCAGGAGTGCTTGTCACTCGAGTGATTCAACACCATGTCCAGCATCACGCGGATGTCGTGCTTCTTGGCCTCGGCGATCAGTCTGTCCATATCGCCCATGGTGCCGTACTGGGGATCGACCGCCTCGTAATCGGATATGTCATATCCGAAGTCCACCTGCGGCGAAGGAAACATAGGAGCAATCCAGATCGTGTCCACGCCAAGGTCGTGCAGATAGCCGAGCCGCTGTGTGATTCCGTTCAGGTCCCCCGTCCCATCGCCGTTCGAATCCTGAAAGCTGCGGGGGTAAACCTCGTAGATCACGGCGTGCTTCCACCAGATGTCCGCACCCTTCGCGCCTGAACTACTCTGCGCCATCGCCGGACCGCAGCCCGTTCCCGCAACAACCGCCAGCAGTGCGCAAAGAAATGCGTTCCGTATCTTCATTGAAGTATTCACGACCAACCCCCCAGACAGAAAATCAACGCCCGACTATATCACCTCGTGTTTATGCATATACACCAAATTGACGATGCAGTTCGGTCAGAGGGAATTGCTACCTCTTGCCCTCTCCCTCAACCAGCGTCGCCATTCGGTCAACAGTAGCCATCGCAAACATCTCCACAGCTCCGTTTGGCCATCGCACCTCTATGCTTCCAATTTTGTCCTCCGTGCCGAGCCCAAAGTGCAGCCGCAAATCGCTTGATGAGTTATAACTCGACCCGCTCCTCACCTCATCGACCCAGGAACGCTTTGCTCCATGCACGGTAACCCTCGCTCCGATAGCGCTTGCGTTGGACACTGTTCCCACGAGCCGCAACCCGAGCCAGTGGTTCGGATTTTTCGCTTCGTTCACCAGAAGCATGGGAAGGTCTGAGAGGTTATTGACCACCGCCGAAACCCTGCCATCATTCCAGAGATCGGCGACTGCAAGACCCCGCCCACTCTGCGGCACCTGCATTCCTGGCCCACTCGCAGCTGAGATATCGCGAAACTTTCCATTTCCGAGGTTCCAGTAAAGGAACCTGCGCTCGCGAAAGGAAGCTCCCAGTTTGGCTGAGTCCACTTCCGGATAAACATGGCCGTTCACCACCAGTAAGTCGGGGAAGCCATCGTTATCTACATCCGCAAACATCGCTCCCCATCCGAGCGCATCCGCATTGATTCCCAGGCCGGCCGCATAAGTTACATCCGTGTAAGTGCCATCCCCGTTGTTCTTATAAAGCGTGGACGTATCATCGGAGAAATTGGTTTTGAATAAATCAATGTTCCCATCACCGTCGTAATCCCCGGCGGTGGCGCCCATCCCCGCCTGCTCGCGCCCGTCCTCGTTATAAGCGGCGCCCGCATCTGCCGCCGTGTCCGTAAATGTTCCATCATGATTATTCCGGTACAAGATAGAGGGCGTGGAGTCGCAGGCAATATAGATATCCGGCCATCCATCTTTGTCGTAATCCAGCGTCGTCACGGAAAAACAATAGTGCCCGGTTGTCTTTTCAATGCCACTCACCCTACTTACATCCGCAAACTTACCGTCACCCAGGTTATGCAGCAACATATTCGGAGCGCTCTCCAGACCTCTCGGTCCACACATCACCGGAGCGCCCTTCCACATACACCCAGACATTTCGCCCGGCTTAGGCGTCTTCGTCAGGTCGAAATGCACGTAATTGGCTATGACGATGTCCAGCTTCCCATCACGGTCATAATCAATGAAGGCACATCCTGTGCCCCACTCCTTTCCGCTTCCAGCCGCACCCGCCTGCTCCGCGACTTCTTTGAAACTCCCGTTTCTTTCATTGTGGTAGAGCCGATTTTTTCCGTATTGAGTGATGTAGAGATCCTCAAAGCCATCGTTGTCATAGTCTCCAACGCAGGCTCCCTGACCCCAACCCGTTGCGGCAAGTCCAGCCTTGATTGTCACGTCGGTAAACGTTCCATCATGGTTATTGTGAAAGAGATGACTGGTAGGCTTACTTCCTTTTGCCGCGGCAAGTTCTTTGCCGTTTACCAGGAAGATGTCCGGCCATCCATCCTTGTCATAATCGATGATCGCGGCTCCGCTGCCCGTGGCTTCGATGATGTACTGCTTGCTGGTGGCCCCCCCATTCACATTTCTCACGGCGATGTGAGCCTTACCCGCGACATCGATAAACCACGCTGGACCTTCGTGGTTCCTGGTCGCGGGGTAAGGCACCGCCTGTCCGCATGCCAGGCCTGCGAGCAACAGCAGGAGTACAGCAAGCGGAGACCTCACTTAGCGACTCCTTCTCCCATCGACATTGTCCTGAGGATTTTGCCGCCCTCCTCAAGGACATATAGTGAGCCCGCCGCGAGATCCTTCCACCGATCCACACGGCCTGAAGGCCAATTGATTTCGACAATATCAGCCTTCGGAGAGGCATCCAGTCCGAAGTGAATCCGCAGATCATTCTGCGAGTAGTAACTGCCCCCGCTTCGCACCTCTTCTACCTGCACCAGCGGCTTTGCGTCACCGTTCTGCTGCGTTGTCACGCTAATGCGGGCGCCAATGCCTGTTCTGTTCGACTTAGTTCCAACTGTCCGAATTTTCAGCCAGTTCTTCCTAATTGTTGAATCACACCGCAATAATTGCGGGTAACTGTTCACGCAATTTACCACCACGTCGATATCGCCATCGTTATCATAGTCGCCAAACGCGCATCCCCTCGCCGCCGCTGCATCGTTGATCCCCGAACCAGCCTTTGCCGTTACTTCTTCGAACTGCCCGTTCCGCAGATTTCGATAAAGATACTTATGCTCGGCATAAGGCGCATCGATGTGTGAGCCGTCCACTTCCGGATAAACGTGGCCGTTTGAGATGAAGATATCCAACCAGCCATCATTGTCCATGTCGAGAAAACCAACTCCCCATCCCAGGTACCGAGTATTTAATCCAAGGCCGGAGAGGTAGGTGTGGTCCTCAAATGTTCCATCTCCAAGGTTTAAGTAGAGTGAGTCGGTATCGCCAGCGAAGTTGGTCTTTACAATGTCCAGCAGCCCGTCGCGATTGAAGTCTCCCACCGCAACACCCATCCCCGCCTGCGGCTTTCCATCCGGCGAGTAAGCGATTCCTGATTCGATGGCCAGGTCCTTGAAGGTCCCATCCTTCTGGTTCTGGTAGTACGTGGCGGCGGTCGAATCATTCGCCACGTAGATATCAGGCCAGCCGTCATTGTCCAAGTCAGCGACCTGCACACTAAGACCGTAAGTTCCAATCGTGTCCCACATCCCGGCTTTCTTTGAGACATCGGTAAAAGTCCCGTCACCATTGTTGTGGTAGAGCAGGTTCTTACCACCCTGCAGTCCCGGCGGCCCACATGCCACCTGAATTCCTTTGTAGGCACAGCCTGCCGCCTCCGGAAGGGGAGCCGTCTTGATGTCGAAGTCGATGTAGTTGGCAACGAACAGATCGAGGTGCCCGTCGCGATCGTAATCAAGAAAGGCGCATCCGGAACCCCACCGCTGCCGCGCTCCTACCTGGCCCAGTCCGGACTGTTCTGTTACGTCTGTGAAAGTTCCGTCCCCATTATTCCTGAAGAGGGCATTCTGGCCGTAGTAACTAACGAACAAGTCGTTCCATCCATCGTTGTTATAGTCGCCAACGCAGCACCCTTGTCCCCACCCGCTCCGCGCTAGTCCGGCTTTGGTTGTGACATCGGTGAAGGTTCCATCCCGATTATTCTTGAATAGATGTGAGACGGGTTCCTGCCCCTTGGGAAATCCTTCGAGACGCGATCCATTTACCAGGAAGATATCCAGCCAGTCATCGTGATCGTAGTCAAAGAACGCAACGCCACAGCCTGTCGTCTCCAACAAGAATCGATTCTTGTGCTCTCCGCCGAAGATCGTCTTCGCATTCAGCCCAGAAGCCTTGGCTACATCTACAAAGCTAAAGCCGAGCGAAGTCCCAGACACGCTCGACGCCAATCTTGGGGCCGCTTTTGGAGCCACGTCATACGTTGGCCTGGATCCGACTGTTGGTCCGGAACCGACTGACTGTTGTACCGGAACTGCCACGCTCAGCACATCATCAAGACCCAACACCAGCGCTGTCCGCGAAAGCGACTTCAGGAATCCGCGCCGCGTCTTCTTCTCCAAACTCATCAATCTGCTCCCTACCCCCGTGCGCCGGGATCGTTACGTTCCGCATACACATCGCCGTCTTACTTCCTGACGGCACATTGACTCGCGTGCAACCGGGCACAGTAAACCTGGTTCGAGTTCTAACCCACAATATATACATTGTGCGGCTGGTCACTGGCTCCTGGAAGGTTCAAATTGGTCCTTTGCTAAAGCAATTGTTCTCAGCAGACAGGGAAAACGCCGGCCAGCGATGTAGGCTGGCAGCATGAAGACGCTTTTCACAACCGCGGCCATCTCGCTCGCATCGGTTTTCGTCCCCGCTGCCCACTCCCAGCGAGTGCCTGAGCGCTACGGCCACTCCGCCAGCTACTCCCTTACAGAAGGCCGCCCCGATGAGATTATCCGCGAGCTTAATCTCAAGATCCTGCCTAAAGAGTCAGGCTATCTGGGCCTGATTGGCAGTTCCGCGCAGACTACCCAGGTCTCCGGTCACCCCGTTGCCATCCAGAGCCAGGTGTACTACATGCTCACGCGCGAGTTGCCCGTGAACTATCTTCACTGGCTTGCACCCGATGACACGCACATCCTGATCGAAGGCGGCCCTGTCGACTATTTCATCTTCCATCCTGACGGGCACGTCGAAAAGATCGTTCTAGGTCTGAACCTGGCCGCGGGCGAGCGCCCTGTCGTCGCTGTGCCCGGCGGATGCTGGAAGGCCCTCCGCCTTCACGAAGGGGCGAGCTATGCCTTGATGGCCAACGCTCTCTCGCCAGAGTTCACGCCTGATCGGGTAAAGATCGGTGCAGGCGCTGACTGGATCAAGCGCTATGAAGGCGCGGCGCCGTGGGCCACTGAGGCAAACCTCCGGTCGCTCATCGGTCCCAACTGGTCCAGCAAGTAACGAGGCTCTGAACTCTCTGCGGTAGAGTCATTAGCAGATGACCACAACAGCCGTACTCCTCATCAACTGTCCCGATCGCAGAGGCCTGGTCGCCGCCATCGCCAACTTCCTCGTCGCCGAATACGACGCGAATGTTCTCAATGCCGACCAGCACCAGGACGCCGCCCTCGGGCTCTTCTTTATGCGTGTCGAGTTCGCAACCGACCGACCTTGCGAAGAAGCGCAGTTTCAAGCGGCCTTTGCCACACTGGCGAACGGGATGAATCTCACATGGACCATCACCTTCCAGGAGAGGCCTCTCAAAGTAGCGATCTTCGTCTCGCATTATCTACACTGCCTCGCTGACCTCCTCCACCGCCACCAGACTGGCGAACTTCCCTGCATACTGGCACTCATCGTCAGCAATCACGAGAGCGCTCGCCCGCTCGCGCAATTCTACGGCGTTCCTTTTCATTTCACGCCCGTGGTGGCTGCCACTCGCGACGCAATGGAGCAGCAACATCTCGATCTCCTCGCCGCGAACCAGATTGATCTCATCGTCCTTGCCCGCTACATGCAGATTCTCTCGCCGAGATTCGTCGATGCGCACCCACTGAGAGTCATCAATGTTCACCACTCCTTCCTCCCCGCCTTCACCGGAGCGAAGCCCTACCACGCCGCCTTTGCGCGCGGTGTGAAGCTGATAGGCGCGACCAGCCATTACGTCACGGCCGAGCTGGACGAAGGCCCAATTATTGAGCAGGACGTAACCAGGGTGAGCCAAAACGATCAGCTTTCCGACCTGATCCAGAAGGGCCGCGACCTGGAGCGCCTCGTCCTCTCCCGCGCCGTGCGCTGGCACCTCGCCCACAGAATTCTGTCTTACTCCAACAAGACCGTCATCTTCTCTTAGCGCTGCTGTTGCTGAGCTTCCACCGAGTCTGCTTTCATCCGCGATCTTGCGTCGCGTAGATGCCCTGTTGCTGGCTCGACCCCACCCGCCAACCCTAACCCGAACTTTCGCATGTTCACGTAGACACACTCGGACTTGCCGTTCTCTACCTGGTACGTCTCGTGCCAGACACCCACCGTTCCATCCGATCCCACACTCTGGTTGAACGCCTTCCACGCCGGGAGATGTGCCGAGTTCCGCGCCTGTGCATAGTCCACCAACTGGTCAAAGCTGCGCCAGTACTGCGTCAGCATTCCACCACGCCAGTAGACCGACTGGAACCCTGCCAGCAGGCCGAGCGAAGGATTGGCATAAAGCTCGCTCAGCATCGGTCCCATGGATTTCATTACCGGCAGCCACTTGTTTACAGCCAACAGCTTGTTGATTTGAATCCAATGAGGAAGACCACGAACGGACCCTCGATGGATGTGGAGTAACGTCCGTTGTAGATTGCCGGCATACTCAAAAATATACAGCCGCGAATTTCAATCTCAACTCCACGCATTGTGGCGATTGTTGATCTCACATACACCGATCAACCTGCTCATCAAATTGGCAGTCCACCGCCGTAAAGTCGAAAGATGCAGTCCATCGCCCCGAAGTTCGAGCGCCTCATCAAGGCTGCCTACCCTGCCGCCCGCGACCTGAAATCCCGCCGCTGGATCTTTATTCCTTACGACCGTTTCACCGACCGCACGGGCCCGCTCACCGAACAGCCCGCCGCGAAGACCGGCATCGTCATCGTCGAATCCACCGCCAAGGCCCACCGACGCCCGTACCATAAAAAGAAGCTCGTCCTCCTGATCAGCAATATGCGCCACTTCGCGCTGGAGCAGGCCGCGCGCGGCTGCAAAGTCATCTATTTTTTTTCTCCAAATAGCCACGCCACTGCCCTGCTTGAACTGCAGCAGGCCCTTCCGCTTCCCGACATAAGCGTCATGCAGCCTGCTGAGCGCGAACTTCGCCTCGATCTTGCCGCAGCCACCAATCTCGGCCTCAAGCTCAACATTCTCCCCGACACCACATGGTTTTCGACCGCGAAGGACTTCACCGACGTCTACGGCGCCTACAAACCCGGCAGGAGTTACGTCATGGACCGCTTTTACCGGGCTCAACGCCAGAAGAGTGGCATCCTGATGAAGAACGGCAAGCCTATTGGCGGCAACTTCTCCTACGATGCCGATAACCGCAATCCCTACAAGGGCCAGGTCCCCATCCCGAAGCCTCTCAGCTTTCCGCCCGATGAACTCACCCTCGAAGTCATCGACTTCGTTGCCCGCGAGTACAGCCATCACTTCGGCGAGATAGAAGGCTTCGACAGCCCCGTCACCCAGGTCGACGCCGACCGCGCCTGGACCTTCACGCTCGAGAATCTCCTACCCCAATTCGGCCCCTTCGAAGACGCCCTGCGCGACGACGAGCTCCAGCTCTTCCACAGCCGTACCTCCGGCCTGGTCAACCTCTCGCGCCTGTTACCTGCCCAGATGATCGCCGACGCGGCACAAGCGATCGAAGACGGCCGCGTTCCGCTGCCCAGCGGCGAAGGTTTTATCCGCCAGCTTATGGGGTGGCGCGAGTTTATGCGTCACATCCACGAGCAAACCGACGGCTACCGTCTGCTGGCCGGAGCGATTCCCCAGGAGAGAACCAAGCTCAAGAAGAAGACCGATCCCATTGACGGTGCCATCCCCAGCGCCTTGAACGCCTCGCTTCCTCTCCCTGCTGCCTATTGGGGCGTCAAGTCCGGCCTCCACTGCCTTGATACAGTGGTCGCTCAAGTGATTCGGGAAGGCTGGTCGCACCACATTACTCGTCTCATGGTTCTCTCGAACCTCGCCACCCTCTGCGGCTTTTCTCCGCGCGAACTCACCGACTGGTTCTGGTTCGGCTACGTCGACGCCTACGACTGGGTTGTCGAAACCAACGTCCTCGGCATGGCCACCTACGCCGACGGCGGCCTCACCGCCACCAAACCTTACGTCTCCGGAGCGGCTTACATCAACCGCATGTCCAACTACTGCGGCCACTGCCAGTATGACCCGAAGAAATCAACCGGTGAAGGCTCCTGCCCTTTTACTGCGCTCTACTGGACTTTTCTCGAACGAAACGAGTCCGTCCTTGGCAGCAATTTTCGCCTTCAAATGCCCTACAACACTCTGCGTAAGAAATCGTCCGCCGAGCTCGTTCAACTTCGCACACGCGCCGATGAAGCGATAGCCTACCTCCAAAGCTTCCCTCGCGCGGAGTACTAAGCGTGAACTTCATCGGCACATGTTCTCGGTTTTGAGATCCGTGTACCCAGGCGCCACCTGAACATCCGTCCCGCCGCAAGAACTATACTGATCACGTGCCGATCCACCCCCGTCTCCGCCCGCTCCTTTTAGCCCTACCTCTTCTCTGCTCCATCTTTCCTGCGGCGAAATCTCAAAGCCTCGATAGCTCCACTCCCGGCCGCCTCATCCTCGTTCTCCCCTTCGAGAACCGTTCCGGCGACGCCTCCCTCAACTGGATTGGCGACTCGTTTCCCGACACTCTCAATCAGCGCCTGAACTCCGCCGGCTTCCTCACCATCACCCGTGACGACCGTCAGTACGCCTTCGACCATCTCGGTCTCCCCATCGACTTCAAGCCTACCCGAGCTACCACCCTTCGTATTGCCCAGACCCTTGACGCCGACTACATCATCGTCGGGAACTACTCCGTAAACTCCGGCCGCATCGCCGTCCAGGCCCGCGTCTTAGCCGTCAAAAGCCTGCACCTTTCGAACCCACTCGAAGACTCCTCAGAACTGCCCCGCCTCTTCGACATCGAGAACGCCATTGCCTGGAAGGTCGCGCGCCAGATCGACCCCAAATTCCCGGTTGCGCAGCAGACCTTCCTGGCCGCATCCGGCGGAGTCAAACTGACTGCCTTCGAAAACTACATCCGCGGGACTGACGCACCCAGCTCGGTCGAACGCATCAAGCGCCTGCAGCTCGCAGTCGCCGAAGCACAGGACTACTCCGCCGCACTCCTCGCCCTTGGCAAAGCCCAGTACGCCGCGCGCCAGTATGACGCCGCTGCCGCAACGCTCGCCAAGGTTCCTCTTACCGACCGGCTCGCCCTCGAATCCAGCTTCTATCTGGGGCTGGCTCGCTTCAACAGCAACAAATATGCTGAAGCCCAGAAGGCCTTCGAATTTGTGGCCAGCCGCCTTCCGCTTCCCGAAGTCGTCAACAACGAAGCCGTCGCGATCAGCCGCCAGGGCAAAGACGCGGTCCCGCTCTTCCAGCAGGTCACCACCGCCGACCCTAACGACGCCGACTACCACTACAATTTCGCGGTCTCCCTCATCCATCGCGGAGACCCCGTCGCCGCCACCCCCGAGCTCGAAGCCGCGCTCAAGCTCCGCCCAACCGACTCCGAGGCACTCGACCTGAAGCCCCGCCTCGCCGCCGCCCAGCACCTCACAGGAACACCGCTGCAAGCTGCCATTACCGCCGACGGCTTCGATCCCCTCGAACGCATTCGCCGCAGCTACTCCGAAGCATCTTTCCGCCAGGCCGCCTTCCAGATGGACGAGGTTCGCGCCATGCGCCTCGCCACCCTCCCACCCGCCGAACAGGCCACACAATACACAAAAGTCGGGACTGACTACCTCGGCCAGGGCCTTATCCCCGAAGCAGAACGCGAGTTCCTGGCCGCCATCGCGGCCGATTCGTCGAGTGCCCCAGCCCACGCCGGTCTCGCCCAGGTTCGCGAACGCAGCGGTGCTGAAGCCGAAGCCCGCACCGAAGCCCAGACCTCCATCAAGCTCCGTCCCAACGCGACCGCCTACCTTGTTCTCGCTCGGCTTGATCTGAGGAACGATGCCCTTGCCGCCTCCGCCACCGACGTCAGCAACGCTCTCCGCCTCGACCCCCGAAACGGCCCTGCCCTGGGCATGAAGCAGCAACTCCAATCCCGGAACCAGCCCGTCCCATGACCCACTCCAGCAATTACCACCCTGTTTTGGCCGTCATTCTGAGCGCAGCGAAGAATCCCGCCGCCGCCCACATCCCCTGTACCGCTCGAACGTTTCACCAACCGAACCCCACGCCGGATTCCCGACCCAAGCCAAATACTCCATTTCTGCGGCTTCATCGCAGAAGTGGGATTCTCATCCTTCTCATAGCCATCTTCACCGCAAGCGTCCACGCCCAACCCACCGTCCTCAAACTCACCCTCCACGACACGATCCAGCCAGTCACCGCCCAATACATCACCCGCGGGCTGGCCGACGCAAAGTCGCAGCAGGCACAAGCCGTCCTCCTGACCCTGGGCACCCCCGGCGGCCTGCTCAGTTCCACCCGGGACATCGTCGCCGCCATTGAGTCCTCCCCTGTTCCCGTCATCGTCTACATCTCCCCATCTGGCAGCCGGGCCGGTTCCGCAGGCTTCTTCCTCCTCGAAGCCGCCGACATCGCCGCCATGGCTCCCGGCACCAATGCCGGAGCCTCGCACCCCATCGTCGAAGGCCGAACCCTCGACCCCATCCTCAAAGAAAAGCTGGAAAACGACACCGCCGCTTTCCTTCGCTCTTTCACTAGCCGCCGCAACCGCAACGTCACCGCCGCTGAAGACGCCGTCCGCAACTCCAAGTCCTACAGCGACACCGAAGCCCTCGACCTTCATCTCATCGATATCATCGTCCCCGATGAAATCACCCTCCTCCATCAACTCGACGGCCGCACTCTCCATCGCTTCGACGGCACCGCCGTCACCCTCCACCTCCAGTCCGCCGTCATCCAAACCGACCCGCCGTCCACCCGCGAGCGCCTCCTCGCCCGCCTCGCCAGCCCTGATTTCGCCGTCCTCCTCATGGTCGTCGGCGGCCTGCTCATCTATCTCGAGTTCAACGTCCCCGGCACCATCGTCCCCGGGGCGCTCGGCACCCTCTGCCTCCTCCTCGGAGCCTTCGGCCTCAACCTGCTTCCCGTCCGCCACACCGCCGTCGCCCTGCTCCTCGCCGCCGTTGTCATGATTGTCCTTGAAGCCAAGTTTGCAAGCCACGGCATCCTCGCCACCGTCGGCGTCGGCTCCCTCATCTTCGGCCTCGCCACCCTGGTCGACGCCCCTATCGCCGAACTCCGCGTCCACCTCTCCACGGCCATAGCCTGCGGCCTCGGCTTCGGCAGCATCTCCTTTTTCCTGGCCTGGATCGCTTTCCGCGCCCGCCACAACAAGGTCCTCACCGGCCCCGCCGCCATGCTCCGCCAGATCGCCACCGTCGTCACCCCGCTCGCCCCCACCGGCCAGGTCGAAGTCCGCGGCGAAATCTGGCAAGCCCGCCTCACCAACCCCACCGCCACCCTCTCGCCCGGCTCACGCGCCCGCGTCGAAGCCATCGACGGCCTCACCCTCCTCGTCCACGCGATCGACAGCTAAATTCTCGAGTCCACACGGTAAAGAGACATCCCCGAGAGAGAACGCCGTCATCCTGAGTGCAGCGAAGGATCCCGCGAGTGTCAATCCTACCCATACCGCCCGAACGTTTCTCCCACAAGCTCACGCTCGGACCGGCCGTATGACATCCGATCCCGAAAGGAATTTAGTAACACCTCTACAGCAAACGAAGGAGGCCACCGATGGCGACCACGACTCTCTCCAGCCGGGAGTTCAATGAGGACACCAGCCGGGCCAAGAAGGCCTCTTCGGAGGGTCCCGGGTTCATCACCGACCGGGGGAAGCCCGTCCACGTCTTGCTCAGCATTCAGGAGTACCAGCGCCTCTCCGGGCAGCGCCGCAGCATCCTGGACGCTCTTTCCATGCCAGGCCTCGCAGACATCGAACTCGATCCACCGAAGCTTCAAATCTCCATACAGCCAGCGGATCTCTCCTGATGTTCCTGCTCGACACCAACGTCCTCTCCGAACTGCGCAAGGCTGGCGATCGAAAGGCCGACACCAACGTCGTTGCTTGGCTATCCAGCGTAGATGCTGCGACCCTCTACCTTTCGGCCATATCCCTGATGGAAATTGAGCTTGGCATTCTCCGGGCCGAGCGGCGCGACGCTACTCAGGGCGCTCGCCTCCGAACCTGGATGACCCATCATGTCTTGCCTGAGTTCCTCGATCGGATCCTGCCCGTCGATGCAGCAGTAGCCTTCCGCTGTGCGTCCTTGCATGTGCCGGATCCACGAGCTGAACGGGATGCCCTGATCGCCGCCACAGCTCTGGTTCACAGCATGACAGTAGTGACACGTGACCTTGCGGACTTCGAATCCACCGGCGTTCCGCTCTCCAACCCTTGGGAAGTCCGCTGACCGTTTTAGTTCAGTTCAAAGTTCTTGTCAGCTGTTCCTATACGGTGGCAAGCCCAGTGCACAGGCCCCAGGCTCAACTGCGATCTCCAACTAATTCAAAGATGTAAACAGCCCGCTTCAATACCGGCTATATTCATCCTCCTTGCCGTTCGGGTCTGAGATAGTGAGAACATCATCTTTAATCCGGAACTTGCCAGAGGCTGGCGTCTCATCTATCCGTTCCATACGGATGCTTCCACCTTCAATGGTGTACTTCAGCTTCCTCGTCGCAAAAGGAATCAGGAGCAAACACTTGCCGTTGGGATAGAAGAGGTAATGTACTTCTACCTGCCTGCCGCCCACATCTCTCTTTCCTTCCCACTCTCCTAAGATCGGAACCTTCTGGTCAGGCGCTACCCCCTTGCGCGCAAGCTGTTCGCGCGGTTCACCTAGCAGTGTCAACTGATCCTGCCCGACAAATTGCACTCTAAGCCGCTGTTCAGAACCGGTCGTCGTGGCTGGAGGAAACACAATCTCGCTGCTTTCGACTCGATATGGCATCTCCACAACAGCGCCAGGGCTAAAGTCGAAAGTGCCATCGGTTCTAAAGTAGAGCATCACCCCTAGACCGCCCTTGGATGTCTGGGTAGATCGCCATCTGCCCAGGAGTTCCTGCGGCAGAGCTTGAGCCCAGAGAGGCGTTGAGACCGCGAGAGCAATTAGGACAACGAGCAAAGATGGATATTTTGTGTTGCAGCGCTTTGTGTGACGATGATAAGTCGGGTGGGCGTCGTGATGGCCGGTCATGTATCTCCTATAGAGCGTTCAGCGTTTTAAATTTTGATTGATGCAGGCTCGGCGCACTATAAGAATTCCGCAGAGTTGGGCATGTGCGCCGCCCTAGCGCAATACCACGACCAGTTGGTCAAAGACCTCGAAGTCGTCGGTATTGAACGTATAAATCCGTTGAACGCCATTCGCAAGCATGGTTGCCGCGAGTTGCAAGTCGAACACTTCCCCACCCGTCACAGGTTGGTGCCTCAACAAACTCAACCATCCTTCCACCGCACGGACAGGAACTGGTAAAACATGCATGCCCGGCAATCTCAACAGCGCTGAGATAATGCTCAGGCCTTCTATCGAAGAAGATGGCGCAGCGACACGGCGCGGGCTGGTGATGACCGAATAGAACTCGCAAAGAACTTGCGACGTGACGTAAAGCGTCACCGAAAAATCGCGGGCCGAATCAATCAGCGCTCTTGAACTTTGGTGCTGTGGAGCGTCGGCGTTCATGGCGTAAACCAGAACATTTGCGTCGACGAGTCCCGGCTCAAGCAAGGTCATCGTAGATGTCCCGGCGATGGAGTGACTTCATTGGGCCAAGATGAAAAACGGGCAATTCAGAGACGGGAGTGCAGAGGTCTTTTCATCTTCAAGCAAACGCTTGACCGCAGTAGTCACCACATGCTCCGGGTCAGTCCCGGCCCTCTCGGCAATCTGCGCAATCTGAGCCTACTGCTCAGGTGTGAAATGAAGCTCCCTGACTGCCAAGATACAGAAGTACCGCCTAAGGCTCAAGGAGAGCCTTCCTAAGCACTTTCCCTGCCATTCTTCAAGAGTAGACTTGACTCACGTGCAGCCTTTCGCGCGAGCAGCCCAGCATTCCAGAAAGTCCGGTCGCCTCATGTCTATCCCAGTCCTCGTCGTCCTCGCCATCCTCGTCCTCTATCTCCTCAACTCCATCGTCATCCTTAAGGAGTACGAGCGCGGCGTCATCTTCCGTCTCGGCCGTGTCCGCCAGGCTGCCGCCGGTCCGGGGGTTGTCTTCGTCCTCCGGCCCATCTACACCCTTACCCGCGTCTCTCTCCGCCAAGAGGCCATGGAAGTCCCTTCGCAGGACGTCATCACCCGGGACAACGTCACCCTCAAGGTCAACGCCGTCATCACCCTCCGCGTCGTCGACCCCACCAAGGCTGTCATAGAAGTCGCCAACTACATCTATCAGACCTCGCAGTTCGCCCAGACCACCCTCCGGTCCGTTCTCGGAGAAGTCGACCTCGACGGCCTCCTCGCCCACCGCGAGCAGCTCAATATCCGCATCCAATCCATCATTGATGGCCACACCGCTCCATTCGGCGTGAAGGTCGTTTCCGTAGAAGTAAAGCAGGTCGACATGCCCGAGTCCATGCTCCGCGCCATGGCCAAGCAGGCCGAAGCGGAACGTGAACGCCGCGCCAAGATCATCCACGCCGAAGGCGAGTTCAATGCCGCCGCCAAGCTTGTCGAGGCCGCCGAGCTGATGGCCACCCAGCCCATGACCCTCCAGCTCCGGTATCTCCAAACACTCACCGAGATTGGCGTCGAGAGGAACACCACCATCGTCTTCCCGTTGCCGATGGAGCTGATGAACCTTCTCAATAAGACCTTCGCACCGAGCGCTCCCGCAATCGCAACAGACACCACACCATCCAAAGAGGCCTGAGTATGCCCGCACTCCACCGCGAACGCGACACAACCGACTACCGCGACCAGGCTCCCCGCAACAGTGGAGACGACCGCGAAATCTCTCTTGGCACCGGCACCATCCTTGCGATCTTCTTTGCCCTTGCGCTCGTCTGCGCTGTCTTCTTTGGTCTCGGCTATACCATGGGCCGCAAATCCGCCCAGCCCGCCACCGTCGCCGCAAACCCCGACCCATCCACTTCAAGTTCCATCTTCAGCGGCTTCAAACCCGCCGCGGGCAGTCCGGGCAGCAAGCCCGTCCCTGCCTCGAAGCAGCCCGCTGCGACCGCGCCGCCACCCCCGTCCGACCCCGATGCGACAATCGTGACAACTCCCGTCACATCCTCCGACTCCGAAGCCATCGAACCGGCCCCGCGCGCAGCAGCATCCATTCGCAAAGAGCTCGCACAGCAGGCAGCTTCCTCCGCAATGCGCGAATCCCCGCGCGCCGCGCCCGCCTTCCAAACTGCGCAGCCCACTGCGATGCCGGCCATCAATCCCAATGGCACCTCGATCGTGCAGGTAGCCGCCGTCTCCCACCAAGAAGACGCTGATGTGCTCATCTCCGCCCTGAAAAAGCGCGGGTACGCAGTTTTTATCCGCCAGGAGCCGCAGGACCATCTCCTCCATGTCCAGGTAGGTCCCTTCGCCAGTAAGAAGGACGCCGAAGCCATGCGCCAGCGCCTCCTCGCGGACGGCTACAACGCCATCGTGAAATAGATGAGGCGTAGCAATCGATTTAGCTGCCTGTCTAGTCTGTTTGCCATTCTCGGAGTCAATTTACCTTTGGCTTCTCCACCATTGCGGGAAAGATCTTCAGCGAGGAACCGTGACACAACCGAACAGCGCACTCGCCAAGGCAAAGGTAGGCTCCGCATCAGCTGGCGCGCTCGCAATCGGAGCAGTCGCCTTTGGTGCCGCAGCAATCGGAGCTTTAGCAGTCGGTGCTATGACCATAAGGCGCTTGAGAATTTTTGAAGCCCGCATCGAGAAGCTATCAATCGGAACCTTAACAGTCGATCATCTCGACATCCGCTCCGAATAGCGATCAACTCCCAACCAAAACAAAAGACGCAAACCATAACCGTGGTTTGCGTCTTCTATTCCTTGGATCCCGGGCCCTAGTTCCTGTCCTTAGACTTCTGCGTTCGGATCAGGTTCCTGACCTTCGCCGCGCTCTTCCATCAGCTTAGCCATCTCTTCGCGCTTCTTCTCACGAGATTCAGCACGCTTCTGCGCCTTCTCATTCAGCTCATGCTCTGCACCAAGCAGCTCGATGTAAGCCAGCTCCGCGGCATCGCCCTTACGAGGCCCGGTGCGCGTAATCCGGAGGTACCCGCCATTGCGGCTTGCATAGCGCGGAGCCACAACATTGAACAAGCGGTCAACCGACTCAGGCGTCATCAGGTAAGCCAAAGCCTGCCGGCGAGCATGAACGGACCCGTTCTTGCCCAGCGTAATCATCTTCTCGACGATCGGCCTGGAAGCCTTGCACTTGGTGATGGTTGTCTCAACGCGATCCATCAGAATGACAGATGTGACGAGGTTACGCAGCATGGCGCGACGATGGCTGGTATTGCGGCCGAGTTTAAATCCGGCATTACGATGGCGCATTGTGATCTCCTTCGACCCCCACTTTTGCGGGCGCCGGATATAGCAGAATGTGTTGCGTAAAGCAGGGCCCAGAGAGACGCAGTCTCTGAGCCCTATTCCCTACAGGTTAGAAATTTTCTGGTTCGTTACCGGGAAGGTCGAGGTCATCGTCCTCATCTTCGTCATCTTCGTCGTCATCATCGAAGTGTCCAAAGCTCGCCGCCAACGTCGCTGCCGGCAGAACCGAAGTTGGACCAGGCTGCGGGTTGCCGTTCTCGTCAATCTTCATGCCAAGCGAAAGGCCCATCTGAGCAAGAATTTCCTTAATCTCGTTGAGGGACTTGCGGCCGAAGTTCTTCGTCTTCAGCATCTCGGCTTCGGTCTTCTGGATGAGTTCGCCGATCGTAGCAATGTTCGCGTTCTTCAGGCAGTTGTAGCTGCGCACCGAAAGCTCGAGTTCTTCAACCGAACGGTTCAGGTTCTCATTGCGAATCGCCGGACCATCGTGTCCTCCGTCATGTCCGACTTCCATCTCTTCTTCGAAGTTAATGAAGATCGTCATGTGGTCTTTGAGCAGCTTGGCCGAAAGTCCAAGAGCATCCGCCGGAAGAACGGTGCCGTTGGTCCAGATCTCGATCGAGAGCTTGTCATAGTCGGTGATCTGACCGAGACGTGCGGCTTCGACGAGGTAGTTCACCTTGCGCACCGGCGAGTGGACGGAGTCGACAGGAATGAAGCCGAGGCCGAGATCGCCATCGAAGTTCTTGTCTGCGGAGATATATCCGCGGCCGCGCTTGAGGCGCATCTCCATGTCGATCTTGCCGCCCTCTGAAACCGTGCAGATGTAGACGTTGGCGTCGAGGATCTCGACATCGCCATCGGCTTCAATCATGCCGGAAGTGACAACGCCCGCAGCATCCGACCGCAGATAAAGCGCCTTGGGACCTTCGCCGTTCAGCTTGAACGGGATCTGCTTCAAGTTGAGGATGATGTCGGTCGCGTCTTCTACAACGCCGGTGATCGACTGGAATTCGTGCAGTACGCCTTCGATACGAACGGCGGTGACGGCTGCTCCTTCGATCGATGAAAGCAAGGTGCGACGCAGAGCGTTCCCGATAGTCGTACCGAAGCCGCGCTCAAAAGGCTGCGCGGAAAATTTGCCGTATTTGTCGGTTAAAGTTTCGTTTTCGACTGCAAGACGCTTGGGTTTCTGAAAACCTCTCCAAAGCATGGGTGATCTCCTTGTCCGGCTCATTCGCGATGCATTCTGCGATCTGGCGGAGTGGTACGGTTGCGGGTTAAGTTGTGGGTACTGCACATGGAAGCCGCCAACGGTTCGTAGATACGAAACGCTGGCGGCCCAAAACTTATCTTTACTTGCTGTAAAGTTCGACGATCAGCTGCTCGTTGACCGGCAACTGGATATCCGCACGCGTCGGCAGGGCGACAACTTTGCCCGAAAGCCCTTCGCGGTTGATATCAAGCCATACTACCGAGTGCTGTCCGCTGGCAAAGTTCTTCGACTCCTCAAGAATCGTAAGCGCCTTCGAACCCTCGCGAATTGCGATCTCATCGCCCACCTTGCACTGAAACGATGGGATATTTACCTTGCGGCCGTTCACCTGGATGTGTCCGTGACGAACCACCTGGCGAGCCTGGCGGCGGCTCATCGCAAATCCAAGCCGGTACACGACGTTGTCGAGACGCGTCTCGAGTTGCTGCAACAGCAGTTCGCCGGTGACGCCGGTCTTGTTTGAAGCCTTCTGGTAATACGCTCGGAACTGCGTCTCTAGTGTGAAGTAGACGCGCTTGGCCTTCTGCTTCTCACGAAGCTGCAGGCCGTAGCCCACAACCTTCTTCACCTTGCGGCTCTGGCCATGCTGACCGGGAGGAAAATTGCGCTTCTCAACGGGGCATTTATCGGTGAAGCACTTGGCTCCCTTAAGAAACAACTTCACGCCGTCGCGACGGCAGAGACGGCAAACTGCGCCTGTATAACGTGCCATTCAAAATCTCCTAGACAAATCCAACTTCGGGTGACGATCGGTTTACACGCTGGCAGCGCTTCTGGTCCCGATCCAGGTACAGGGTGTAGGGCGTAGCGGCCAGGGTGTAGGTCTACTACCCCCTATTCCCTAAGCCCTGCCTCATCAAACTCTGCGACGCTTCGGTGGCCGGCATCCGTTATGCGCCATTGGCGTAACGTCGCGGATGCTGCGCACATCGATACCCGCGGTTGCGAGCGCACGGATTGCCGACTCACGTCCCGAACCCGGTCCCGAAACCCGTACGTCGACCGACCGCAGACCATGGTCGCGAGCAGCGTTCGCCGCTCCAACCGCTGCCTGCTGGGCCGCAAACGGAGTGCCCTTACGCGATCCGCGGAAGCCGAGCGAACCTGAACTCTTCCAGCTCAGCGTGTTGCCGGTCTGGTCCGTGATCGTAACGATCGTGTTGTTGAACGACGCCTGGATGAACACAAGACCGTAGGGAACGTTCTTCCGCTCACGCTTCTTGAACTTCTTGTTCTTGCCTGCCGCCGACTTGTTCTTCTGCTGATTTTGAGTCTTAGCCATTACTTGGTCACCTTCTTCTTACCGGCAACCGTGCCCTTGCGGGGACCCTTGCGAGTACGAGCGTTCGTGTGCGTACGCTGGCCGCGGACCGGAAGGCTGCGGCGGTGGCGGAGACCACGATAGGACTGGATCTCGATCAGGCGCTTGATGTTCAGCGAGATGTCCTTGCGGAGATCGCCTTCAATACCACCCTCTGCTTCGATTACCTGACGGATGCGGTTGAGTGCGTCTTCATCGAGCGTTCCAACCTTCGCGATCGGATCTACATCCGCCTTCGCAAGGATCTTCGCTGCCCGTGAGTCGCCAATTCCAAAGATGTACGTGAGCCCGATCTTCGCCTGCTTGTTGTTCGGGACATCGACACCGGCAATACGTGCCATAGATTTCCTTTTCTGTAGGGCCTCGCGAATCATGTCGCGAAGCGGGGTTCATAAGTTGCGGATCGATTCCATCAGGTTCATCGCAAGCCTTTACTTCGGCTAACTCGCCTGCTGGGTCCGGGTGTTTCCTTGAAATTCAAACTGCCGTCATTCTGAGCGAAGCGAAGACTCCCCGCATGTCGCTTTTGAATTTGTTGTTGCCTTTGCATTGTGCAAAGCGCAGGTGATTAGCCCTGGCGCTGCTTATGCTTGGCGTTCTCGCAGATCACACGCACCACGCCACGGCGGTGGATGACCTTGCACTTGTCACAAATCGGCTTAACTGATGCACGAACTTTCATTTGTATTTCCCTTCAAACCACAACTTGTGTCCCTCAGCCGCAAACAACCGGCAAAAGGGCGCGGTGCTTCTAGAACGTTTGCCTAAGCTAACGGCTAAAAGCCAGCAGCCAAGATCTTTTCGGGGAGAGTACGTCTACTTGTAGCGATAGACGATGCGGCCACGGTTGAGGTCATACGGACTCAACTCAATCGCGACGCGGTCACCGGGGAGGATGCGGATGAAGTTCTTACGCATACGTCCAGATACGTGCGCGAGCGCCTGGTGCTTGTTCTCGAGCTCGACCTTGAACATCGCGTTTGGCAGCGTCTCAACGACCACCGCCATCACTTCAATTGCATCTTCCTTCGACAAACGAATCTCCTTTGTTACGGGTGCCGAGCAAAAATCACTCTCCGCGCAGCATCTTTTATAGTATCGCGTTTCCTAGTATTTCTCTAGCAAAACGCGTTTCTTTGTCATTCCCGTAGGGAACTTGCGTTTCGACTGAACACCTACCGCGTCAGAACGTAAGGCCCTTCCTTGGTAATCGCCACCGTATGCTCAAAATGAGCACTGTAGCTCCCATCCACCGTAACCGCCGTCCATCCGTCCTTCAGCGTAATCACCTCGGGCTTGCCGGCATTGATCATCGGCTCGATCGCCAGCACCATGCCCTCTTTCAGCCTCGGCCCCTTGCCTCGCGAGCCGAAGTTCGGGACCTGCGGGTCTTCATGCATCGATCGTCCAATCCCGTGGCCGACGAAATCACGCACCACGCCGAAGCCTTCCGCCTCGCACATCGTCTGGACCGCCGCGCCGATATCGAACAGCCGCCCACCTACAACCGCAAACTTGATTGCCTCTTCCAGCGACGCCTTCGTCACATCCAGTAGCTTCTGCGTCAGTGGAGTCGCCCTTCCCACCGCATACGTCACCGCCGCGTCCGAATAATATCCACCGAGGATCAACCCACAGTCGATCGAAAGAATGTCGCCATCCTTCAGCACCACCTTCTCGTTCGGAATCCCATGCACCACCTGCGAGTTCACCGAAGTACAAAGCGCCGCCGGAAAACCGTGGTATCCCTTAAACGCCGCCTTGACACCTGTAAAAGTTGCAATCTTCGCATTCGCAGCATTCTCGAGGTCCATCGTGGACGCACCCGGCACGACGAGCGGCGCGAGCACATCATGAACCTGCCGCAGCAGCTTGCCCGAAGCCCGCATCTTCTCAATCTCAGCCCGGGTTTTGATTACAATCGCCATAGCTTCTCTTCAATTTCCCAGGCATTCTGCCCGCACCTGTTTCGCTTCTGGCACGGCTTTAGACTCTGAGGAAGTCTTACAGAGCTTCCCCGACGCAACCGCTCGGGCGGCCCATGCATCGCGCTCCTGTCTTTCGCGATGATTGGGATCAGCAAGTTCCGAACCGCCCAGTGCGCGGCAGAATCCTAACCTTCAGCCATTCCCCGCAACTGCTTCAACGCCTCCGTAATACTTCGCGTTACCTCGTTCACCGCCCGCGCCCCATCGACTTCATCGAAAGACCCTCTACCCCGATAGTGCTCTATCACCAATGCTGTCTTCGCGTTGTACTCCATCATCCGCTCGCGAAATGTCTCTTCCGTATCATCCGCCCGCTGTACCAGCGGCATCTGATCGAAATCGCACACGCCTGCCACCAATGGGGGCTGCGCATAAATGTTGTAGCTCCGCTTGCACGTCGGGCAGATCCTGCGCCCTGTGATCCTACGCAGTAGCTCATCCTCGTCGACGCGGATACTGATCGCCAGCAAGGGCAGATGCAGCGCACTCACCCGTGTCCCCGAGTCCCGATGAACATCCAGCAGGCTGTCGATGAAAGCGGCCTGGGCCAATGTTCTTGGATAGCCGTCGAGAATAAATCCGCGCTCCACCCCGGGCTCATTCAACCGCGCCGCGACCATGCCGTTCACCGTCTCATCGTCGACGAACAAGCCCTGGTCCATAAGGCCCTTCGCTCTCAATCCGAGCGACGTTCCATCGGCGATGTTCTTACGAAGTATGTCGCCCGTCGAGATCTGCGGAATCCCGAACTCTGCGAGCAGCGCCTGCGCCTGCGTGCCCTTCCCAACTCCCGGGGCACCCAGAAGAAGAACCGGCCCAGGCAGGAACTTATCCTCTGCCAAGGCCGGCCGTGTTTCTAAAGAAATTTGTGAGGAAGAATCAGTCAATGCGGTCCTTACCAGCTCTTCCGGCCGCGGATCCGCCCCGACTTAGGCGTAAACCCGTCATAGTGCCGCATGATTAGCTGCGACTCAATCTGCTGCACCGTATCCATCGCAACACCCACTACGATCAGCAGCGAAGTTCCACCAAAGTAGAAGTTCACGCCGAGACCATTTGTCGTCCATGCCGGTAAGCGGTCAAAGGCCGCCCCGATCAGGGGAAGGTGGTTGAAGTGGATACCGCTGATCAGCAGCGTCGGAATAATTGAAATAATAATCAGGTAGCCAGCGCCGACCAGGGTAATGCGCGTCAGCACGTCATTAATGAAGTCCCGCGTTCTATTGCCCGGGCGAATTCCTGGAATAAAGCCGCCATACTTCCGCATGTTGTCGGCAATATCGTCCGGACGGAACACAATCGAGATATAGAAATAAGCAAAGAAAATAATCGCGATGATGAAAAGAATTTCGTATCCAGGTTCGCTCGGAGCGATGTTCCTGAAGATCGGCCCGAAGAATGAAGTCTCGCGCAGCGGTGTTCCAAACCAGTTGATGCCGCCAAACAGCAAAGGCACGGAGAGGATCGAGCTCGCAAAGATGACCGGCATAACGCCACCGGAGTTCACCTTCAGCGGCAGGTGCGTTGACTGCCCGCCCATCATCTTGCGGCCAACAATCCTCTTCGCGTATTGCACCGGAATCCGGCGCTCAGATTTCTCAACAAAGACGATGAACGCCACGACCCCAACCATGCCCGCCACGAGAATCAACACGGCCAGAGGCGTCAGCGCGCCCCAGGCGTTATCGCGCACTTTTACGTACAGGTCTTCGATGCCTTTCGGGAGTCCCACCACGATGCCGGTGAAGATCAGCAGCGACATGCCGTTGCCAATGCCGCGTTCGGTGATCTGCTCCCCCAGCCACATGATGAATGCCGTACCCGTAGTCAGCGTCAGGACGCAAAGTGGCACAAACAGGAAATGCGAGATCGTCACCATGTTCGCGCCCGTCGCCGTTCCGGTAAGCGAGACCGCGATCGCACTCGACTGGACGATCGCCAGCAGCACCGTCACATAGCGCGTCCACTGCGTGATCTTCCGGCGGCCAAGCTCACCTTCTTTTTGCAACTTTGCCAGTGGCTCATAGATCACAGTGAGCAACTGGAAAATAATCGACGCCGTAATGTACGGCATGATTCCCAGTGCAAACACAGTCAGCTTGCGAAGGTTGCCGCCCGAAAACAAGTCCACCAATCCAAGCGCCGAGCCGGAGTTCTGATTGAAGAACTGCGCCAGCAGGTCAGCATTGATGCCCGGCGTTGGAATATGTGCGCCCAGCCGATAGACAGCCAGCAAACCCAACGTAAAAAACACACGCTTGCGGAGGTCTGGGATACGAAAGATGTTTGCAATTTTCTCGAACATCGGAAATCTAAGCCTCTGGGCTGACACGGTTGAAGTTTGCTAACTACTGAATTCTACCGCTGGTTTCAACTTGCCGTCATTCTGACGGCAGCGAAGAACCTCCGCATTCGCTTTACTCCAGCTCGCGAAACGCTGAAGCAGGACTAACCTGCAGCCGCTTCACCAATCACGATCGCCTTACCGCCAGCCTTCTCAATCGCCTCTTTGGCTGACTTCGAAAACTTATGCGCATGGATCGTAATCGCCGACGAAATCTCGCCGTTGTTCAGCACCTTGATCAGGCCGTTCTTCTTACGCAGCAGATTCAGCTCAACGATCTTCTCGAGCGTGAACTCAATCGCGCCATGCTCGGCAACCAGTTCCGCCACACGATCCAGGCCCAGTACCGCGTACTCAACCCGGAAGATGTTTGTGAAGCCGCGCTTCGGCAGGCGGCGATGCAGCGGCATCTGGCCGCCTTCAAAACCGCGCATCAGGGACGAACCCGAGCGCGAGCCTTGCCCCTTGTGTCCACGGGTGGAAGTTTTACCCATGCCCGAACCCATACCACGGCCGACACGCTTCTTGTTCTCATTCGCCTTTTTGGGAGCGCGCAGATTGGAAAGATTACGAATTGCCATTTCTATTTCCTCGCTATAACGCCGAAGGCCCTTCAGCCATCCGACTCGCATGTAGTTTTGTGACGCTTGCTCGTTGTTGGTCTTAGCTGATGTAACGCACGAGGTGCGGAACCTTGGCCACCATTCCGCGAACGGAAGGCGTGTCCTCGCGCTCAACGATCTGGTTCAACCGCGTAAACCCAAGCCCCTTTATGACGAGCTTGTGCTTCACTGGCGTACAGATCTTAGAGCGAAAGTATTGCAGCTTGATCTTGGCGATTGCGTTGGTATCGGCCATGGTTTACTCCTCAGTATTGTTGTTGCAAAAAGCTTAGAGCTCGTCTTCAGCCTTGCCACGCAGAGCAGCTACTTCACTCTTATTGCGTAGCTGAATGAGCGCGTCGAACGTCGCCTTGATAACGTTATGTGGGTTGGCCGTGCCAAGTGACTTAGTCAGAACGTTTTGAATTCCAGCGGACGTCATCACCGCGCGAACGGTCTTACCCGCGATAACTCCCGTACCTTCCGGAGCCGGCTTCAACATCACTGAACCAGCGCCGAAATGCCCAAGCACCTGGTGTGGAATCGTCGTCTCGGTCAGGTTGATCTTGAACAGGTTCTTCTTGGCCGACTCGATCCCCTTGCGAATCGCCTGGGGAACTTCCTTGGCCTTACCCGAACCGTAGCCAACCACGCCTTCGCCGGCATCGCCCACCACAACCAAAGCGGCGAAGGACATATTCTTACCGCCCTTAACGACCTTTGTGACGCGGTTGATCGAAACCACTTCGTCCTTCAGGTTCAGCCGGTTTGCATCGATCTTCTTCTTCATTGCCATAATTCTTGTCCAGCTTTCTGGCTGCCTAATATGGCGCCCAAAAACATCTCAGGGAATCTTAGAAATCGAGTCCAGCTTCGCGAGCAGCATCGGCGAGAGCCTTTACACGGCCATGGTAAAGATAGCCGCCGCGATCAAAAACAACCTTCTTCACGCCCTTCTCGATGGCGCGCTCTGCGATCAGTTTGCCGACAGCCTTTGCCGCTTCCACATTGCCGCCGTAGTTCTTCTCTTCGTTCTTCTTGCCCATCGAGGAAGCAGAAGCGATCGTTACGCCATTCAGGTCGTCGATCAACTGCGTGTAGATGTGGTTCAGCGAGCGATACACATTCAGGCGCGGACGCTCTGCGGTGCCAGACATCTTCTCGCGAATGCGCGTGTGAACGCGCTGGCGGATTACGTTACGTTGCCGAGGATTAATCATTGTTCTTTCTTCCTTCCTAGTAGCGTCACCAGAATGCTAATGACGTTCGGGTGATGCAAGGTGTCTTGCTCGGGGAGTGGGGTGTAGCGTCGGGCCGACTACGCCCCTTACGCTGCCCCCTACACCCTCGCCTTTACTTAGCTCCGGTCTTACCGACCTTCTTCTTCAGCTTCTCACCGGTGTAACGCACGCCCTTGTTTTTGTAAGGATCGGGCTTACGCAACTTCCGCATATCGGCGGCAATCTGTCCAACCTTCTGCCGGTCGATTCCCGAAACCACAAGGTGCGTCTGCTTTGGATCGATCGTGACCTCGATGCCCGTAGGCAGCGGGAACTCAATCGGGTGCGAATAGCCGAGCGTGAACACAACCATGTTCTTGCCCTTTAGTTCCGCACGGTACCCGATACCGACGATGTCAATCTCTTTCGTCCAGCCAGTCGTGACGCCGGTCACAGCATTGAACACAAGCGAGCGGGCCAGGCCATGGAATGCAGCCTGCTTGTCGTTCTCGCGCTCCGCGACCAACTGGCCTTCCTTCACAACGAGCTTGATGCCGCCCGGAAGAAGCGCGCTAACCTTGCCCTTCGGACCTTCGACAAGCACCGAAGTTCCTTCTTCGTTGACCGTCCACTTTACTCCAGCCGGCAGCGCTATTGGCTTTTTCCCGATACGTGACATTGCGAATCCTTCTATGGCTTGCGAGTCCCTCAAGGCTCTAAACCCCTGAGTTCCACTGCAGCCGCGCGATTTGCCGCGCTTATTCCCGAATAAAAATCTAACTACCAAACTTCCGCGAGAATCTCACCGCCAACACCTTCACGGCGAGCCTGACGGCCAGTCATCACACCCTTCGGCGTAGTCATGATCGAGATCCCAAGTCCACCCTGCACCCGGCGAATCTCTTCGCGACCGAGATAAACGCGGCAACCAGGACGCGAGATACGCTTCAGGTCTCGAATAACAGGCTCGTTGTTCGGGCCGTACTTCAGATACACACGAATTACCTTCTGGCCATTTTCTTCAGCAGGCTTGTAGTTCGCGATGTAGCCCTCTTCCTTAAGAATGCGGGCGATCTCGGCCTTCAGTTTCGAGGCGGGAACGTCCAGCTTCTGATGGCGGGCGCGGATGGAATTACGGATGCGGGTCAGGAAGTCTGCTACTGGGTCGGTCAGGTTCATCAATTCTCCTTCATTCCCCGTTCGCTCGCGCACGCCCTTTGTGAAGGCAGTCGCAAGAACCAGCGGGAATGTCCTACCTATTATGTCCAGACTTCTGCATTCTGAATGCTTTCGATGAAGGCAACGAAATGAGGTCTCTGGAGTTTGATCAAACAATACTTACCAGCTGGACTTCACAACACCCGGAATCTCACCCTTGAGGGCGAGCGAACGGAAGCAGAGACGGCAGACACCAAACTTGCGCAGGAAAGCGCGCGGGCGACCACAGATCTGGCAGCGGTTGTGCTGGCGGGACTTGAACTTCGGAACTCGTGCGTCTTTGACGCGCTTTGCTGTAGTTGCCATAACTCTCTTTCAATTCTACTCGAAACTTGTGGATTTCGCCGGGATCTTATGTCGCCTATGCTGTGCGGAAGGGCATTCCAAACGCCTTCAGCAGTGTCCGAGCACCGTTATCGTCCTTGGCGGTCGTCACGATGGTCACGTTCATGCCCTTCAGCTTGTCAACCTTTGCGTAATCGATTTCGGCAAAGATAAGCTGATCGCGCAGGCCGAGCGTGTAGTTGCCGCGTCCATCGAAGCTCTTCGATGAAACACCCTTGAAGTCACGCACACGCGGTAGGGCGATCGAAATCAGGCGATCGAGAAACTCATACATCGTGTCGCCGCGCAGAGTCACCATCGCACCGATCGGCATGCCTTCGCGAACCTTGAAGGCCGCGATCGACTTCTTCGCCTTGGTGGTCACTGGCTTCTGGCCGGCAATCGATGCCAGGTCCGCTACGAGAGGATCCATGATCTTGACGTTCTGCGTGGCTTCGCCCAGACCCATGTTGATGACAATCTTCTCGAGCTTCGGAATCGCCATTGCATTGGTGATGCCGAGTTCCTTGGCAATCGCCTGCTTGATCTCGCTGTTGTACTTCTCTTTGAATCTCGCCGCCATAATTGCTCTTCGCTTTCTCCACGGTTCCGGGGTGTCGCTTTTTCAAGCAATTACCGTTTCGTGGGGTGAACCCTTGTTCTAAGTTGCGGTCTACATAGTTACTTCTTCTTCTCGGCAATGGTATTGCCCGAAACTTTTGAGTAACGAACCTTCTTCTCACCCTCAAGTCGTGTGCCAACGCGGGTTTTGTTTCCCTCAGCATCAAGCAGCATCACGTTCGAGATGTGAATAGTCGCTTCCTGCTCTGCGATACCACCCTTGATATTGCGCTGTGGGTTCGGCTTTACATGCTTCTTCATCATCATCACGCCTTCGACTAACAGGCGGTTCTTCTCTCCGAGGACGCGAAGCACGCGGCCCTGCTTGCCCTTATCCTTGCCAGCAATGACTTCAACGCGATCATTACGCTTAATCTTAATTCCTGCCATTACTCTCTCTTTTCCTCGACCACATGCTGCCGCGAAGTCGGAATTCGCTCCATGCCCTAAACCAGCGGCGAAAATAGGTTAGATTACTTCCGGTGCAAGCGAAACGATCTTCAGGAACTTCTTATCGCGCAGCTCACGAGCTACAGGTCCGAAGACACGCGTGCCCACAGGCTCGTTCGCGTCGTTGATCACGACGGCGGCATTCTGGTCGAAGCGAATGTACGTACCATCGCGACGGCGATACTCCTTGCGTGTACGGACGATGACCGCCTTCACTACCTTGCCCTTCTTAACTGTGCCATCGGGCGAAGCTTCCTTCACAGCAGCCGTAACCACGTCGCCGAGACCGGCCTTCTTGCCAAGTCCGCCGCCCAGCGGAAGAATTACCTGCAACTTGCGCGCGCCGGAGTTATCGGCCACGTCAAGCATTGTTCTCATTTGTACTGACATCGTTCGGCTCCTAAATCTCTAAACCAGACATACTAAAATCGAATCCGCACTTACTTTGCGGCAACAACAACCGGCTTCTTCTCTTCCGCCTGTGCCAGCGAAGAGCGGCGAACGATCTCTTCAAGCGACCAACGCTTCAGCTTCGAAAGCGGCCGTGCCTCGCGGATGCGGACCACATCGCCAACACGCGCCGAGTTCTGCTCGTCATGCGCGTAGAACTTCTTGTTCGACTTCATCACGCGCTTGTACTTCGGGTGCGCCTTGCGCATCTCGATCTCAACCACGATGGTCTTCTGCATCTTCGTCGATACGACGAGACCGACCTTCTCGTTGCGGCGTGATGCCGCTGCTTCGGTAGTCTCTTGATTCGTCTCTGGAGTCGTGTTCACTGTCTCTGCCATGGGTTAGCCCTTCTTCGCTTTCTTAGCGCTTGCGACCTTCGCCTGGTGGCGCGCAGTGCGCGTGCTCTTGGCCGGGGCAGCGTGCTTCACCACCGGGTTTGCTTCGCGCTCCGCACTCAAGGTGCGCTCACGAGCAATGGTCTTGATGCGGGCGATGTCCAGCTTCAGGGTGCCCAGCTTCTTGATGCCTTCGGTGTTGCCTAGGCTTTTCTGGAAGCGAATGCGAAAGAGCTGTTCGCCGGCATTGGACTGCTCGCTCTTGAGCTCGTCGTCGCTGAGATTGCGGATTTTGCTGAGTTCCATTGTTCTTCTCTCTTCACTGCAAAAATGCTTGGCGAATAAGCTAACTCGCCCGAATAAATCTACTTAGCCGCTACCGTGACCTTCACGTCGTGGCGCTGCACAAAGCTCGTCTTCAACGGCAGCTTGTGCGCAGCCAGGCGCATGGCCTCCCGCGCGAGCTCAGGCGTAACGCCCTCCATCTCGAACAGGATTTTGCCGGGGCGAACAACTGCGACCCAATGATCCGGGGCTCCCTTACCCTTACCCATACGGGTTTCGGCAGGCTTCTTCGTGATCGGCTTGTCCGGAAACAACCGCAGCCAAACCTTGCCGCCACGCTTGATGAAACGTGTCATTGCGATACGGCTGGCCTCGATCTGGCGGTCGGTGATGTACCCGCACTCCATGACCTTCAGGCCGAAGTCGCCGAACGATAGATCGGAGCCGCGCCACGCCTTGCCGCACATGCGACCGCGTTGCTGCTTGCGATACTTGACCTTCTTTGGCATCAACATAATGAAACCCTCTTAGCCATGGGCTATTACCCTTTGGCCTTCAAATCTAAAGTTCTTACTACTAACTTGTACTTACGACTTAGGAAGCGAAAGCACCCGTAGTCGTAACCTGGTCGCGACGCTTCTTCTGCTCGTAAATATCGCCGCGATAGACCCAGGTCTTCACTCCAATAATGCCGTAGGTGGTGTGCGCCTCGGCAAAACCATAGTCGATATCGGCACGCAGCGTGTGCAGCGGCAGACGGCCCTGGAGATACCACTCGGAGCGCGCAATCTCGTTGCCGTTCAGACGGCCGGAGACGCGAACCTTAATACCCTTGCAGCCAAAGCGCAACGCGGAATCAACTGACTTGCGCATCGCCCGGCGGAAGCTGACACGCTTCTCGAGCTGCAGCGCGATCGCCTCGGCCACAAGCTGAGCATCGAGCTCCGGCTTATTCACCTCGAGGATGTCAATAAACACCTCGCGGCTGGTACGCTTCTGGATATCAGCCTTCAGCTTGTCGATCTCGGCGCCCTTGCGGCCGATGATGATGCCCGGACGCGCGGTGCGGATGATCAGACGCAGCTTATTGCCTGGGCGCTCTACTTCAACCGAGCTGACGCCAGCGGCCTTCAGCTTCTCTCGCAACTCAGCCTTCAGCTTTACGTCCTCGACCAGTAGCTTGTCGAAGCCGCGTTCCACAAACCAGCGTGACTTCCACGGCTTGTTGATACCGAGCCGAAACCCATACGGATGGACTTTCTGTCCCATAGCTTCCTTTACTCCGGCCCTGTTGCCGGTTGAGCCGGCAGGGCATTGCAAAACTTTAAGTTTACTTCAAACTGCTTCTGAAGGGCTGAATACAAGCTACTTGGCGGAAGTCTTCTTTGCAGCGGGCTTCTTCGCAATAGCCTTCTTGGCCGCTGCTTTCTTGGCCGTCTTCTTGCCTGCAGCCTTTACAACCGGAGCTTCCGCTTCACCTAGCGCAACCGACGACTTCTTTTCGGCGACGGTAACGATGATGTGCGCCAGCCTACGCTGGTAACGAAACGCACGGCCCATAGGAGCAGGGCGGATGCGCTTCATGCGTGGGCCCTCATTCGCCACCGCGGTATGTACGTAGAGGTTGTCGACATCAACATCCAGACCCTGTTCGTCAGAGACGTAGCTGGCATTCTGGATCGCCGACCGAAGTACCTTCTCGACCACTGGAGCAATGCGTTTTGTGCTGAAGTGGACCGTGTTGAGCGCCTGCTCTACGCGGAGACCCTTAATGAGATCGAGAACCAGCTTCGCCTTCTGCGGGCTGGTGCGCTGGAATTTTGCTTCCGCGCGAAACTCTCTGACTTTTACTGCTGCTGCCTTAGCCATAATTTCGTCCTTCGTAAATCAAACTTTTCGGCCAACGTAAATAGCGGCCCACACATCGCGGCAAACACCGCCTACAGAACTAGCGGGGCTTCGCTGCCGACTCGCCAGACTTGGCCGAGTGGCCCTTGAAGGTACGCGTTGCCGAGAATTCACCAAGCTTATGACCCACCATGTTCTCCGTTACGTAAACCGGAATGAACTTGCGGCCGTTATGCACGGCGATGGTGTGACCCACGAAGTCCGGGTGAATAGTCGACCGGCGAGACCAGGTGCGCAGCACCTTCTTCTCGTTGATCTGGTTCATGCCCTCAATCTTCTTCATGAGGTGCGCGTCGATGAAAGGGCCCTTCTTCAGTGAACGTGACATTTTTGCTCTAGCTCCGTAAATCTGTTGCGATGCTGGATACGACGAATCTCTTACGTGCGAGACTTGGTGTTTCTACTCCCTAGGCCCTATTCCCTGTCTTACTTGCCCTTGTTGCGGCGGGTAACGATAAACACATCCGTCCGCTTGTTATTCCGCGTCTTGTAGCCACGCGTCGGCTGGCCCCACGGAGTTACCGGGTGACGTCCGCCTGAAGTCTTACCTTCACCACCACCGTGCGGGTGGTCGACCGGGTTCATCGAGACACCACGGTTTGCCGGACGAATGCCCTTCCACCGGTTGCGTCCAGCCTTACCAATGGTCACGTTCTCGTGGTCAGTATTGCCAACCTGTCCAATCGTCGCCATGCACTCGACCAGCACCTTGCGCGTCTCGCCAGAAGGCAGCTTCAGAAGCGCATAATCGCCTTCTTTCGCAATCAGGTTTACCTGTGCTCCAGCCGAACGCGCCATCTGCGCACCCTTGCCTGGGCGAAGCTCAATGTTATGCACGATCGTACCGGTGGGGATGTTCTTCAGCGGCAGCGCGTTGCCAACCAGGATGTCCGCATCCGGTCCGCTCATGATCTGCTGCCCAACTTTCAATCCGATGGGCTGAATGATGTAGCGCTTTTCGCCATCGGCGTAGGCGATCAGGCAGATACGCGAGCTGCGGTTCGGGTCGTACTCCACCGTCTCAACTTTGCCGGGGATGCCGTACTTCTCGCGTTTGAAGTCGATAAGGCGCAGCTTCTGCTTATGTCCGCCGCCTTGGTGGCGAATGGCGAGCCTACCCGTGCTACTACGTCCACCGGTGCGCGGCTTGACTGAGAGCAATGGCTTGTAGGGCGTGTCCGTTGTCAGGTCGTCATTGACGAGCTTCGTCTGGAAGCGGAGGGTCGGTGTAATCGGTCGGAATGATTTAATCGGCATTATCTTGTTCCTTCTGCCGCGCGGCTAGATTAGCAACGCATAGTTCGAATGTCTAGTTAGGTAACACTTACAGGCTGTTCAGGTACTCTGGCATCTTTTCGCCTTCTTTCAGGCGAACATAAGCCTTCTTCCAGTCAGGACGGTAGCCCGAATACTTACCTCGGCGGCGTTCCTTGCCTTCAACCGTCGCGGTGCGAACTCCGTCGACCTTGATCTTGAACAACGTCTCGACGGCCTGTTTCACTTCAGTCTTGGTGGCCTTCAGGGCGACTTCGAACACCAAGGTATTCTGCGTCTCCTTCACGGTCATGCCCTTCTCGGTAATCAGAGGGCGGCGAATTACGGTATAGAGGGTTGGCATTACGCAACCTCACTTTCTTCATGAGACGTGCCAGCAGCAGGCTTCTCAGCGTGCCTACGCTTGGAGACAAAGTTTTTCAGCGTGTCTTGCAGCGCCTCGAACGCATCCACAGAAAACACTGCATGCTCGTAACGAAGCAGATCGTAAGGATGTACCTCGGAGCTGAGCACCAACTCGACACCCTGCAGGTTGCGCGATCCCAGATACAGCTTCTCGTCAAGCTTGCGGCTGCTCTCAACAAGTAACGTCGTCTTGCCCGCTTCGAGCTTGTTCAGCGCCGTGCGGTAAAGCTTCGTCTTGCCTTCCGCAACATCGAAGTTCTCAACGATCGTGATCTTGCCTTCCGAGATCTTCGCCGAAATCGCAGAACGCAGCGCGCCCATCAATTTCTTTTGCGGGAACTGGTACTCATAGCTGCGTGGCTGCGGTCCATGGACCGTACCACCCGAACGCCAGAGTGGCGACCGGATCGATCCAATACGTGCGCGCCCCGTGCCCTTCTGCTTCCAAAGCTTCTTGCCCGAACCCGAAACATTTTTGCGCGTCTTGGTCGCGGCAGTTCCCTGGCGCAAAGCAGCACGGTAGTGCTTTACCGACTCCCAAAGCAGAGCGTCATTGATCTCCTGGCTGAACAGTTCTGCGAGTTCAAACTCGCCAACCTTCACTCCCGCCAGACTTACTACATTGATGTTTGCCATCTTTTTCTCTCTTCATGCCTGCCATCGATGCGGCAGGCCCTAACTTTGTTTATGAGGTATTTTTGTTTGTCATTCTCGAAGGGAATCTGCGTTTGTGCCGCCAAACAAACCTCGATTTATTCCTACTTACTTCTTCTTAGCAGGAGCAGCCTTCTTGGAAGCCTTCAACGCGTCCTTCGTAGCCGCACCAGCAAACCCACGACGCTCACGCGGCGGAGCCTTTGCCTTCGAGATCAGCACGAAACCATCGCGAGGTCCCGGGACAGCGCCTTCAACCAACAGGAGGTTGTCGTCGAGATCGATACCGCGAATGCGCAGGTTACGAACCGTGACCTGTGCAGCTCCCATGTGTCCGGGCATTCTCTGCCCCGGAAAAACACGCGAAGGGAACGACGATGCACCGATCGAGCCCTGCACCTGAAACATATGACCGTGCGACTTGGGACCGCCGCCAAAGCCGTGGCGGCGAATAACGCCAGCAAAACCGCGGCCCTTCGAGGTTCCAATTACATCCACAAAGCGTTCGTCGTTGAAGATGTCGACCAGAATGCGGTCGCCGGCCTTCGCTTCAACCTTCTCTTCGCCGTCGGCAGTCTTGACTGCCTGAAGAGCAACCTCTTTGATCATCTTTACCGGAGGAACGTTCGACTTCGCGAAGTGACCCGTCATCGCCTTATTGATCTTCGAAGCCTTGATGAAGTCGACATAGCCGATCTGCGCGGCCTCATAGCCATCCTTCGCCATCGTCTTCAACTGCGTAATCACACATGGGCCAGCCTTCAATACCGTGACCGGGTGAACGTCACCGCGATCATCGAAGATCTGGGTCATTCCGATTTTCTTACCTAGAATTCCTACGACTGACATTTGTATTCCCTTTCCTCATCATGCTGAACCTTCTGCCCAGCACTGCCGGTGCAACTCGTACTGATTAGCAACAAAAATGACTTACTTCTGAACCGTCTTGATCTCTACGTCCACGCCCGCCGGCAAATCGAGCTTCATCAGCGCATCGACCGTCTGCTGTGTCGGCTCAAGAATGTCGATCAAGCGCTTGTGCGTCCGGATTTCGAAAGCCTCGCGCGACTTTTTGTCCACGTGGGGCGAACGCAGAACGCAATACTTGTTCTTCATCGTCGGCAGCGGAATGGGTCCCGCAACCTGTGCTCCGGTGCGCTTTGCCGTCTCGACGATCTCGCCGGTCGACGTATCCAGCACCCGGTAGTCATAAGCCTTCAAACGAATTCTGATTCTCTGTCCAGCCATATCACTTCTCTTTTCTTACTACAAAGATCGTTTGGAGTAGTTGCCGCCGATAAACCTCTCTACCGAACGGCAACTCTCGTTAGTCTTGAATTACTTGATGATCTCGCTAATCGTTCCTGCGCCAACCGTGCGTCCGCCTTCACGAATCGCGAAGCGGAGACCCTTCTCCATTGCCACTGGCGTATGCAGTGTGATGTCGAGCTGGATGTTGTCGCCCGGCATCACCATCTCCGTGCCTTCCGGCAGCTTCGCCGATCCCGTCACGTCCGTGGTGCGGAAGTAGAACTGGGGACGGTAGCCGTTGAAGAACGGGGTGTGGCGTCCGCCTTCTTCCTTCGAGAGCACGTAGATCTCTCCTTTGAACTGGGTGTGCGGCGTGATCGAACCCGGCTTCGCCAGCACCATGCCGCGCTCTACATCTTCCTTCGCAACGCCGCGCAGGAGCAAGCCAGCGTTATCGCCCGCAAGACCTTCGTCGAGCTGCTTCTTGAACATCTCGACACCGGTGCAGACCGTCTGCTGGGTATCGCGGAAGCCAACGATCGAGCAGGCTTCGCCGACCTTGATCTTGCCGCGCTCGATACGGCCCGTGACCACAGTTCCACGACCAGAGATCGAGAAGATGTCTTCGATCGGCATCAGGAATGGGAGATCGATCGCACGCTCGGGCTGAGGAATGTACTTGTCCACAGCCTCCATCAGCTCGTCGATCTTCGCTTCCCACTGGGCTTCGCCGTTGAGAGCTCCGAGGGCCGAACCGCGGATGATCGGGGTATCGTCGCCGGGGTACTCGTACTTTGAAAGAAGCTCGCGGACTTCCATCTCGACCAGTTCGATCAGCTCTTCGTCTTCAACCGCATCGCACTTGTTCAGGAACACCACGATGTACGGAACGCCAACCTGACGTGCGAGAAGGACGTGCTCCTTGGTCTGGGGCATCGGGCCGTCGGTCGCAGCGACGACGAGAATTGCGCCGTCCATCTGCGCCGCGCCCGTGATCATGTTCTTGATGTAGTCGGCGTGGCCTGGGCAATCCACGTGCGCATAGTGGCGGTTCGGGGTCTCGTACTCCACGTGCGAGGTCGAGATCGTGATGCCGCGCTCACGCTCTTCCGGAGCGTTATCAATCGTGTCGAACGAGCGGAACACGTTGTGCGGATTATGCTTCGACAACACCTTCGTGATCGCCGCCGTCAGCGTCGTTTTGCCGTGGTCAATGTGACCCACCGTCCCAATGTTTACGTGTGGCTTAGACCGGTCAAACTTTTCCTTACCCATGACTCTCTCCGTGTTTCTTGTTACTAAAATCGTTAGTTACAAATATCGAGATAAACGAGTGGTTCGACTTACTTCTCGACTGCTTCCTTGCCCTGGACCTTGGCGATAATCTCTTCCGATACTGACCGAGGCGCTTCCTCATACTGCTTGAACTGCATCGAGTAGTTCGCGCGGCCCTGGGTCGCTCCACGCATGTGCGTTGCGTATCCGAACATCGTCGACAGCGGCACACTGGCGCGAATCGCCTGCGTGTTGCCCACCATCTCCATGCCTTCGATACGGCCGCGCCGGGAGTTCAAGTCGCCGATGATCGTTCCCATGTAGTCCTCAGGCACAGTCACTTCGACTGCCATGATCGGCTCAAGCAGCACTGGCTTCGCCTTGCGTGCAGCTTCCTTGAAGGCCATCGATCCGGCGATCTTGAATGCCATTTCGTTTGAGTCCACATCGTGGTAGCTGCCGTCATACACCGACACTTTGATGTCCACCATCTCGTACCCAGCCAGAATGCCGCGCGTCATCGCATCCTGAATACCCTGGTCGATGGGCTTGATGTATTCCTTCGGAATCGCTCCGCCCTTGGTATCGTTCGTAAACTCGTAACCCTTGCCCGGCTCGTTTGGTGAGACACGAATCTTGCAATGTCCGTAGTTACCCGAACCACCCGTCTGGCGAATGTACTTGCCTTCTGCTTCGGCGTTCGAGCGGATCGTCTCGCGGTAGTTCACCTGCGGCTTACCGACGTTCGCCTCAACCTTGTACTCGCGCATCATGCGGTCGACAATAATTTCGAGGTGAAGCTCGCCCATGCCGGCAATAATCGTCTGGCCCGAGTCAATATCCGTCCGCACGTTGAAGGTAGGATCTTCCTGCGCCAGCTTAGCCAGCGCCATTCCCATCTTCTCCTGGTCAGCCTTCGTCTTCGGCTCGACTGCGACTTCGATAACCGGCTTCGGAAAGTCGATGGATTCAAGCACAACCGGGCTCTTGTCGGTGCAAATCGTATCGCCGGTGATCAGGTTCTTCAATCCAACCGCCGCGCAGATATCGCCCGCAAGAATCTCGGTAATCTCTTCACGCTTGTTCGCATGCATCTTCAGCAGACGGCCAATGCGCTCCGTCTTACCCGTCCGAGGATTTAGGACAGAATCACCCGTCTTCAATTGACCGGAATAAACGCGAATAAAAATCAATTGACCTACAAATGGGTCGGTCATGATCTTGAAACCAAGCGCGGAAAACGGCTCCAAATCATCAGCCTTGCGAATAATCTTCTCTTCCGGATTGTCGATACTCGATCCAATCATCGGAGGAATATCGAGCGGGCTCGGCAGATAATCGACCACTGCATCGAGCAGCGTCTGCACACCCTTGTTCTTGAACGACGACCCGCACAGCACCGGGAAGATCTTCATGGCGATGGTCGCCGTGCGAATTCCGGCTTTCAGTTCAGCAACCGTCGGCTCTTCGCCTTCGAGATACTTGTTCATGATCAGGTCGTCGGAATCAGCAACCGCTTCGATCAGCACATTACGAGCAGCCTTCGCCGTATCGAGCAGCGCCGCCGGAATCTCTTCAATCGAGTACTCCGCGCCCATCGTCTCGTCATGCCAAAGAATCGCTTTCATCTCGACCAGGTCGATTACGCCAAGGAACTTCGCCTCCGCGCCAATCTGAATGTTGATCGGGATCGCACGCGCACCCAGGCGATCGACAATCGTCGAAGTCGCATAGACAGCATCCGCGCCGGCCTTATCCATCTTGTTGATGAAGCAGATCCGCGGAACTTTATACTTGTCAGCCTGCCGCCAGACCGTCTCAGACTGTGGCTGCACACCGGCAACCGCGTCGAAGCAAGCCACCGCGCCATCGAGCACGCGTAGCGAACGCTCTACCTCAGCAGTAAAGTCCACGTGACCGGGCGTATCGATGATATTGATGAGGATGTTCTTCCAGGTGCAGGTCGTTGCGGCAGAGGTAATCGTGATGCCGCGCTCCTGCTCCTGCTCCATCCAGTCCATGGTCGCAGTTCCTTCGTGCACTTCGCCGATACGGTGCGTGATGCCCGTATAGAAGAGGATGCGCTCGGTCGTCGTCGTCTTGCCGGCGTCGATGTGCGCCATAATCCCGATATTCCGGCAACGATTCAGAGGTGTAGTGCGTGCCACGGTCGTCTCTCATCTGCGAACTAACGTTCGCGGTAAACCAACAATCAAACCCTTGGAGAAGGAACATTCTTCGATTCCCTTCTCCCTGATCACTTCTCCCTGCACTTACCTACCAGCGATAATGCGCAAACGCCTTATTCGCCTCAGCCATACGATGAACGTCTTCTTTCTTTTTCATCGCGGCGCCACGGCCATTCGCAGCGTCCAGAAGCTCGGCAGTCAGCTTATCAACCATGCCTTTTTCGCCACGAGCGCGGCCATACGTCACCAGCCAGCGAATTGCGAGCGATGTACGGCGCTCCGGCAAAACTTCAATCGGCACCTGGTAGTTGGCACCACCCACACGCCGGCTCTTTACTTCGAGCAGCGGCTTGCAGTTTTCAATCGCCTTCTTGAACAGCTTCAAAGCCTCATCGCCACCCTTGGACTCTAGGTTCGTCATGGCGGTATAGAAGATTCCTTGTGCGGTCGACTTCTTGCCGCCCCACATCATGCTGTTCACAAACTTCGTCACCAAGGTCGATCCGTAAACCGGGTCCGGTGAAACTTCACGCTTCGCGATGTAACCTTTTCTTGGCATTGCTTTCTCTTCTCGTCTTCCTTCAGGGCCGTTGACTTCTCTAGACCTGAACCTGTGAGGGATAAGTGATAAGGGCCAAGGGATAAGGCCAATCACGTATCCGAAACTTGCAAGCTTTAGGAGCTTTTCACTTCTCCCTTGGCCTTTCTCCCTGCACTTACTTACCAGCAGCAGCCTTCGGACGCTTCGCACCATACTTCGACCGGCTCTGCTTGCGATTCGCTACGCCAACCGAATCCAGCGTGCCACGCACAACGTGATAGCGAACACCCGGCAGGTCCTTCACGCGGCCGCCGCGGATCAGCACAATCGAGTGCTCCTGCAAGTTATGGCCGATGCCCGGGATATAGGTCGTCACTTCGATCCCGTTGGTGAGGCGAACACGCGCAACCTTGCGAAGAGCCGAGTTCGGCTTCTTCGGAGTCTGCGTATAAACGCGGGTGCAGACGCCACGCCGCTGGGGCGAACCCTGAAGCGCGGGGCTGGCGGTTTTATAACGTGTCGGCGTGCGGCCCTGCTTGACAAGCTGATGGAACGTAGGCACTGAAGCTCCTTGAAAACCAATCTGAACAAAACTCGTTTTCAGACGCGCAGAAGGTCGAGGGCTTCGTTTCTTGATCGCGAACGTGCGAAAAAGTGAGAACGCTGATGCGTCTCTTACGAAGATCTTCCCTGCTTCACGCCTGTACATCCGTACAACAAACCAGACGAAAACAGTCGACGGTGGCCGAGCGTTTTCCGAAGCCTTTCAGCAGGTCGGAAGAGTCAACTCCGTTTCGCTGTTCCGGCCCGTATAGCCCGTCCTTTGGATCCCTTTCGGGTGGAGGGTGTCACAGGCACGATTGCGATAGGCCTGAAACAGATCCTGGCCCAAATCCGGCCAGCCTGTCCAGGTGAATCTCTTGTATCCAGTGTAAAGGAAGTGCTGATTGTTGGCGAATTGCCAGCAGAATCAAGATTCACTTTAGGCTAACCTTTAGCCCACCACGCTGCGGGAACACCCGACGGCGCGCTCCGGATACTCGCGGAACCTTCTAACCATATCAAGACACGTCTTCCCCGTCAATATTTTTCCAAATGTTCGGGCATTCGCCGTTCATCATTCCCCGTTCTTGAACCCCGTTCGTGAAAACTCGAAAGCAGGAGATCGCGGGCAGGGATGGAAGCGGCGTGGAAGAGAAGGACTGCCGCTACGAGGCTTCTCGCGGCACGCGATCGAACTGGAAAACCTGGCCACCGCATACCGGAATTTTGTTAGAACATGAAAAAAAAGAGAATGCACTTGACTCCTTTCTCGCGCACAAGTAGCTTCCTCTCACTCACCAGTTACAAGCAACTGCCACGACGGCACCCAAATCCACCCGCCGTCGTCGCACTTTTCATGGAGGATTGTCATGCGTTCTGCATTTGCTTCGCGCGCCGCTGTCTGGAGCCTCGCTCTACTCTTCGCCTGCTCCAGCTTCGCAGTGGCCCAGGTCCCTGCACGCACCCTGCAGTCGATGCCCGTTGACGAAAGCGACGTCATTGTCATCCTCAAGGACCAGCAAAGCATGGCGCCAGCTGCACGCGGAGCGCGTCCGAGCCGCTCGGCCGCTGTCTCCTCGGCCCAGGGCGCCATCGTCAGCCGCCTGCAGACCGCCCACCCGCGGAACATCCGCTCCTTCAGCATGATTAATGCCTTCGCCGCCCGCGTCTCGAGCGCCGAAGCCGCTCAGCTCGCCAGCAGCCCGGAAGTGCAGGCCGTTGTCCCTGACGCCGTAATCCGCCTTCCCCATCGCACCCGCGCGGTCAGCGAGGCTCTGAAGTCGGCTGCTCCGTCAATCAGCGCAGCCGCAGCCGATCCGAATCTCTGCAACACCCTTGAGCCCGAGGCTCTCCAGCTTACCAATACTGCCTTCGCCAACGTCTCCACGCCGCAAACGCAGCAATTGCTCGACGGTCAGGGCAAGCCCGTGACCGGTAAAGGCGTCAAGGTGGCATTTATCGCAGACGGACTCGACATCAACAATCCCGGCTTCATACGCCCCGACGGCTCGAAGGTTTTCATCGACTACCAGGACTTCTCAGGCGACCCCGCAGGGACCCCTACCGGCGGCGGCGAAGCCTTTGGTGACGCCAGCTCCATCGCTGCCCAGGATCTTCACAACGGCGCACCGATCCTGTTCGACATCTCGACATACGTCAGCCCTTCTCATCCTCTGCCATCGCCCTGCAACATCCGCATCCGCGGCGTGGCTCCCGGCGCCTCTCTGGTCGGCCTGAAAGTCTTCTCTGATTACTCCACCACCACTTCGAACTTCATCCAGGCAATCGAATGGGCAATTTACGAAGACGGGGTCGATGTTATCAACGAGTCCTTCGGTGGCAATCCCTACTTCGACAGTGCCAACGATCCCATCTCCCTCGCAAACCATGAGGCCGCCGCCGCCGGCATAACAGTGGTCGTCAGCACAGGCGACGCCGGCTCCGCGGGCACCCTCGGTTCTCCCTCTACCGATCCCTACGTGATCGCGGCCGGCGCAAGCACCCAGTTCCGCCTCTACGCTCAGACCACCTATGGCGCTCAGGCTCTCTCCACAGGCTATCTCTCCAACAACATCTCGGCGATCAGCTCTGGCGGATTTGCACAAAAATCCCCCCGCACTGTAGATGTCGTCGCACCCGGCGACTCGGGCTGGGCCCTCTGCTCCACCAACGTCGACATCTACGAGGATTGCTACGACTTCAACAACAACCCGTCGGCGATAGAAGACTTCGGCGGAACCAGCGAAGCCGCACCGCTCACAGCCGGAGCAGCCGCCCTCGTCATCCAGGCTTACCGCAGTACGCACGGCGGTGCAGACCCTACCCCTGCCACGGTTAAGAAGATCATCATGAGTACGGCAACCGACCTGGGTGCACCCGCGGACGAACAGGGTGCAGGATTGATTAACACGCTTGAAGCCGTCCACGCCGCACTCTCGTTCGAGGACGACAACGGATCGCCCAAGACTCGCGGCGGTGGCCTCGTAATCACGCCGGGAACCGAATCCGTCACCAGCAATCCCAACACCCAGCATGCTGAGTCTTTCGTTGTCACCAACACCTCGGCATTGCCCCGCCACCTTGCGGCTCGCCTGCAAACGCTCAGCCCGGTAGGTGGCGCGAACGCCACCCTGCACCTTGCTCCCGCAACCGACCCCACTTTTCCAAATGTGACCGGCGCCGCCCGGTCCTACATTACGCACACCTTCAACGTCACCGCCGAAGCGGAACATCTCGACGCGGAGATCGCCTTCAAGCCATACGGTTCCGATGGAACTGCACTGGCGGTCTATCTCTCGCTTCTCGATCCCTCAGGAAAGCAGGCGGCTTATTCCCTGCCTCAGGGCTTCGGCAGCGGCTACGCCCATGTAGACGTCAGCAAGCCTGCCGCCGGCAAGTGGACTGCCATTGTCTTCACCCGCGCTACCGGTGCCACCGCCTACACGGGCGCTGTGCACTTCACCTGGAGCACCCAGCATTTCGTGCGCTTCGGTTCCGTCTCCCCCGCGGCGCTCGAGATCAAACCGGGGGCAACCGCGGTCGTCCAGGCCAGCTTTTCGATGCCTTCTCAGCCCGGCGACTCGGCGATCGCCCTCCGCCTCGAAAACACCGGCGAGACTGTTCAGCCCAGTGAACCATCCGTTCCCCTGACGCTGCGCACCCTCGTCCCGCTCAACGCTGGGAAAGGAGACTTCTCGGGAACCCTCACCGGCGGAAACGGCCGCTCCGGTGTCGGTCCTACACAATCGTATGAGTTCGAGGTGCCGGACGGTGCCAAGGGCCTCAACGTTTCAGTCGACATCACGGAATCAGCCGAATTGCTCGAGGGCGTCCTCGTCGATCCGAACGGCATCCAGTTGAGCGTCCAGCCCAGCCTCGATCCCATCACCGGCAAGAGCCTCGGTCTGCTCCAGCTCTTCCACGAACATCCGCAAGCCGGCCGCTGGCATTTCGTGCTCGTCTTAAACTACACCGCCTCCGGCGACACGACGTCGCTTCTCTTCCAGGCGCACATCAGCCTCAAAGATGTTCCGTACACCGTTACCGATATGCCCGACAGTCCATCGACCGAACTCTCTTTGAAGGCCAAGCCAGTCCAAGTTGCGATCACCGTCAAAAACACCGGCAACGTTCGCCAGGAGTTTTTTGCCGATGCCCGCCTTCGCGAGCGCCAGGTGATTCAACTCCCGCAATTTCTTTGCTCGCAGTACGACCTGCTTCCCGGCGCGTGCATTTACACGTACGTTCCGCCAGAGGCAGATAAGGTCCACTTCCTCGCGCAGTCCACCGTGCCGATCACCATGGACGCACTCAACTCGGTAGGCTATGGCGTGGGTGGAACAGGGAGCCCCGACATCTTCGCCCATCCCATCGGCACCGACACTGTCGAAGCATCGTTGAGTGTTCCCGAAGTCCCATGGGGATACTGGTACATTCTTCCTTCTGAAATCGGCCCCTACGGCGCGAATGGGGCACCGAGTGTTCCCGTCTTGACTGCGGTGACCGTCAAGATGCGTCCCTTCGATGCTGCCGTCACCTCCGACAGCGGCAATGCCTACACGGACCTGACTTTCGGCACTAACACCTACAACCCGCTGGTCCTGGCTCCAGGCGCCACCGGCGTCATCCATCTCACCATCACGCCGGATCCATCGCAGATTGGTGCCACGGTGAAGGGCTTCCTCTTCATCGACACCTTCAACGGCAATGTCTCCACAGGCGACGAAGTAGCCCGCATTCCCTACTCCTACACCGTCGTCCACTAGAACGCGTCCTAACTCGCACTACCCCTGGTCCCATCCATGCAGCTTCATCGCGAGGATGGGACCAGGCCGCTTAACCTCCAACCCGTTAAACCCTCATTGACTGGCTGAACGCGCGCCGCAAACCGCATGCTAGCCTTTCTCATGCGCCTCCGCACCTCCGCACTCCTGCAAATTTCCGCTCTTACTCTCTTCGCCGCTTCCGCTCTCGCCCAGAGCGGCACCCCCGCCCCGATTGCGCCGCTCGCCACCCACGATCCGCGGCTTGAAAAGATCACCGAAGCGATGCACAAGTCCATGTCCCCCACCTGGGTCGCCCTCTCGCCCGACGGTGCGACCGTAGCCTGGACACTCCGCCGCTCCGAAGGCACCCAGATACACCTCGCGCAGGTCGCGGACCCGTCGAAAGACACGATTCTGAAAGTCTCCGGCCGCGACGACTGCGCCAGCGAAGCCCCCGTCTGGTCGCCTGACGGCTCCGCCCTCGCGTTCACCTCCACCTGCACCCCAAAGTCCGAGAAGCCCGAACAAGAACAGATCTTCCTTTGGACCGAATCGACCGGGGCATTTAAACAGCTCACCCATTTGAAGGGCAACATCGACTCGCTGGCCTGGTCGCCCAACGGCAAATCCATCGGCTTCCTTTTCGTCGAAAACGCTACCCGATCCGCCGGAGCACTCGCCGCAATGAAGCCCTGGTCCGGCGTCATAGGCGAAGACGGCGTTGAAATTCAGCGCGTCGCAGCGATTAACGCCAACGATGGAACGGGCGGTGCTTTCTCACCGAGCAATCTTCATGTCTACGAGTTTGATTGGGCTCCCGACTCGAAGCATGTAGCCTTCGTCGCCGCCAATCCTCCCGGAGAGAACAACTGGTGGATCGCCAAGCTCTATACAGATGATTTGCCGACCGATGAGAAGGGGAATATTCCCGATTTTGCGCACATGAAAGATCAGGTGATTTTCGCGGCAACTGCGATCCTCGATCCCACCACCGTCTCCGGTCCCCTCCACGGCCTCCAGATCGCCGTCCCCCGCTTCTCCCCCGATGGTTCCCAGATCGCCTTCATCGGCGGCATCATGTCTGACCAGGGATCCACCGGAGGAGACATCTACACCATCTCCTCTAAACCAGGATCGAACGAAGCCCCCAAAGACATCACCCCCAACCGCGAAGCCACCCCGCAATGGTTCACCTGGGTCAACTCCGATACCCTTGGCGTAGCCGAAGTCGCTCGCGGCAAGTCGCACCTCTTTGCTTACGACATCGCCTCGCAAAAGGAGTCGCCTCAATACAACGTCACCCTCCCTGACACCGTCCGTGCCGGCGGCCTTGAAATGCGTATCTCTCTCTCCGCCGACGCGCAATCCCTCGCCTTCATTCGAAGTTCGTTCAGTACTCCGCCCGAAGTCTTCGCCGGCCCGCTCAGCGAAATGAAGCAAATTACTCACCTCAACGAGGGCATCAAGCCTGTTTGGGGCAAGTCCGAATCTGTCGAGTGGGAGAACGAAGGTTTCCATGTCCAGGGCTGGCTCCTCTATCCCGCGGATTACGATCCGGCGAAGAAGTATCCGCTCATCGTGGAAGTCCATGGCGGTCCGTCCGCAGCTGTCAGCAACTCCTGGGGCGGCGGCGGTGCCCTCTTTTCGGCGATGAATTACTTCGTGTTCTCCCCGAATCCAAGAGGCAGCTACGGCCAGGGTGAGCGCTTCACCCACGCCAACGTCAAGGACTTCGGCTACGGCGATCTCCGCGACATCCTCAAGGGCATGGACGTGCTCGAAGCGAAGTATCCCATCGATAAGAATCGCGAGGGCCTCACCGGCTGGAGCTACGGTGGCTTCATGACCATGTTCGGAGTCACCCAGACCACCCGTTTTCGCGCAGCCATCGCCGGAGCCGGCATCTCGAACTGGCAGAGTTACTACGGCGAGAACTCCATTGACCAGTGGATGATCCCCTTTTTCGGCAAGACCGTCTACGACGACCCTGCTGTCTATGCCAAAAGCTCCGCCATTGAGTACATCAGCAAGGTCAAGACTCCGACCCTTGTCATTGTCGGCGATCGCGACGGCGAATGTCCTGCCCCGCAAAGCTTTGAGTTCTGGCACGCTCTCCGCGCCCAGGGCGTCAAGACCCAGCTTGTCGTCTACCCCAACGAAGGCCACCACTTCGTCGACCCTACTCACACCCGCGATCGCGACGAGCGGATGCTCAACTGGTTTGCAACCCAGATGCCGCAATAGGATCAGGCCTCAGGGGCAGCAACGGCCAACGGATTATCTGCCTCCGAATCGCTTACCATCGGTTGTTTCCGGCCGTCTGATCCCTGGGACCTGATCCCTGCCCTACTGATGCCTGAGGCCTGTTCCCTGGGGCCTGTTTTCCTTTACACTGAGGATTCAGTAACTCAGCGTTTGCGGTAAAACCGTTCAGCTTGGGTTGTCGGTTGAACGGGGAGGTTCAATGCGTCGGTTCGTCACAGTTTTTGCTCTACTTCTTTTCACGATCCCCTTTGGCATTTCGATCTCAGGTTGCGGCAAGAAGGGGGCCGCCGTCGTGTACTGCAATGGCAGCAGCGCCGGTCCCGCAGTTGGTCAGATCACTACGATCGTCCTGCAGCCCAGGATCTATGGCATCTCGATCAACCAGGCTGAGATCAGCCAGTCCTCCTTGCCGGCATCGACGGATTGCAAGGGCAGCGCTGTCAGTGTCAGCAGCTACACCTATGGCACCACCGACATGACGATTGCCGACATCCAGCCCGCCACCGGGCGTCTGTGCGGCGGCACGTGGAACAAGAATACCGGCGGCGGCATCGCTGACTATACGGTCTGCAACTCCACCGGTAAGGCCGGTATCGCTTACATCACCGCCACCTCGAATGGAGTCACCAGCAATCCGCTGCCGGTCTACGTCCATCCGGTTGTCACCAGCGTCGTCCTCGGCGCTCCATCTACCGATTGCCTCAATGATCCTGCAACGAACTGCAGTCCCGCCGCGACCAACACCAACCTCGCTGCCAGTTCCGCCGTGAGCTGTAACGTTGCCTACGCGAATGGTTGCTGCGCCACTGCTTCCATCCCGGCGAGCACGGTCTCCCCATACCTGGCCGACGGATGCCTGTCCCAGCGCCAGACCGGTCAGCTTGCCGCCCGCGTCATGGCCGGCGCCGGTGCCAACCAGACCAACATCAGCTGCCAGGTCGGACACCTTACCTACTCCGCACAATCCGCCGGCGTCGTCACGATTGACGAGAACGGCGTCGCGACCGCCCAGCAGCCCGGCTCCACCATCGTAAACGCCGCCGTCTCTCTCTCAGGCAGTTCGGCCGGCTTCTTCTCCACCTGCCCACCGGTAGATATCGCGCTCAGCTATCCCGGGAGCACCTCTGGCACGACCAACATCCTCGTCAACCAGAACAACACCCAGCCCATCACGGCAACTGCGGTCGATAAGAATGGCACCTCGCTCACCGGGCTCGCGCTTGAGTACGTCTCGACCACTCCAATCACCATTCCGGCTTCTACAAATGGTACGGTGACCCCAGTCTTCCCTGGTGAAGCTTCCATCAGCGCCATCTGCCAGCCGCCCACCTGCAACAACGCGCCGCAAAGCCTTATCGGCGTCTATGGCAACGGCAAATCCGTAACCGCGAAGGCAGTCTCCGTGACCACTCCCGGCGTCAACAGCACCTACCTTTACATTGCCAGCACAGACTCGCAGTACCTCGTTCCTGTTGACTTTACACAGACCAATCTCGGTGCTCCTGTCCGCCTGCCCTATGTTCCAAACTCCATGGTGATCTCGAACGACGGAGCTTCCATCTACCTTGGCAGTGACACGGAGTTGATGGTCGTCAGTGCGCTTACCAGCGCTCTCTCCCGCCAGGATGTCAGCGTCCGCGGCAAAGTGCTCGCCATCTCGCCCGATAACGGCACCCTGGTCATCAGCGACCCCGTCCGCCAGCAGACCTATCTCTACACCTCGTCCGGGACGGTCTCAACCCTCTACGGCGGCACCGGCACCCATGCGTCCTGGAGCCCCGATAGCCAGACCGTATACATCGCCGCGGGCAATCAAATCCTGGTCCACTCCCTCTTCTCCGGATGGAAGCAGGTTCCGCTCACTGACGCAACTGCGGTCACCGATGTCACTGTGACCGTGCCTGCCGTAGGCGCCTACTTCTCCGGCCCCACCACCACCGCGCGCGGCTACTGCCCGCTCACAACCACCAGCGGCGCCACCAACCCGCCCTCCGCCGGCAATACCTTCTATCCCGCCGCCGACAACGCAGCCGCGATTACAGATCGGCTGGCCGCCACCAGTGATGGCTTCCACATCCTCGGCGCAACTGCCGCCACCGCGACCCTCAGCGACATCGAAGTTAACCTTGCCCCTGTCGCCGTCGCAGCCGGCACCCCGAACGGCACCCGCAGCCCGTCCGGCAGCATCGTCTGCCCGGCGGACGGCACCGGCCTTACGTTTACCAACGTTGTCGCCACGACTCCCCTTACCGGAATCGTCCCTACCTCGATCACCGGCGTCCTACCCACTTCGGACTCCAAGGTGGCCTTCGTTACTTACACAGGCACAGGCGGCGTTCTTCCCTATTATCAGCCGACCAACCTCTTCCCAGCGGGAAACACCACCGGTGCCCCGATCCTGGGCACCTACAACACCATCAAGCTTTCCGGTGCTGCGATTGCCCCTACAAGCGGAGCGATCAGCGCCGACAACTCTACCCTCTATGTAGGAACGTCCGGCGACGACCTGGTCCATATCATCAGCACCAGCACCCTTACGGACACGAAGACCATAGCTCCCGCTCTGCCTAGTTTTAGCGGAGCGGCCGGCACCATCGCTGTTCCCAACCTCCTGGTCGAGAAGCCACGCCCCTCAACCTAGTCTGATGGGCGTGGCTAAAGGAGTCGTTCCTTCAGGGCTCAACATGGCGAGCGGAATCCGGTGCCAAGTACCCACTCCGTGATGCTCCGATCAAGGGATCAGGCGCCTTGGGCGGGGAGTACTGGCCGGTGTCGCACATCTGGCAATGTGACCTTTTGGGAAGCTACCATTCACAAAGTCTGCTGACATCCCGAAAGACGCGCTGACTGGAAGAATATGTCGACCGGTAAAGCCGTTATCATAGAGAGTGATGCCTGCGCCTGAAACTATTGCCGTCGCCATGTCCGGAGGAGTTGATTCTTCCGCTGTAGCCGCTATGCTCCGCGCCGAGGGCCACACCCTCATCGGCCTCACCCTGCAGCTCTGGAATCAGCGCCGCCTCGCCGGTCATGAAGGAATGCCCGAAGCCGTCCAGGGCCGCTGCTGCTCTATTGACGATGTCTACGACGCTCGTCGCGTCGCCGAGCACCTCGACATTCCTTACTATGTTGTCAACCAGGAAGCCCGTTTCGAAGCCGAGGTAGTCAAGCCATTCGTAGCCGAGTACCTCGCAGGCCGCACCCCCATACCCTGCACCCTCTGCAACAATCACCTGAAGTTCGACCAGCTACTCATCACTGCCCGCCAGATCGGTGCCGATCGCATCGCCACGGGGCATTATGCCCGCAATCACTTCGACGAAATCCGTAATCGTTGGATCCTCTCCCGCCCAGAAGACAAGTCGAAGGACCAAACTTACTTCCTCTTCGGCCTCACGCAAGACCAGCTTTCCCGCACTCTTTTTCCCCTTGGCGAGATGCAGAAGCCCGCGGTCCGCGTCATGGCATCCGAAGCCGGTCTCAACGTTGCCACCAAGCCCGACTCGCAGGAGATCTGCTTCATTCCCGGAGGCGATTACAGCACCTTTCTCGCGGCATACCTCGACGAGCAGGGCGAGAACCTGCCGGACAGCTCCGGCGAACTCGTGACCGCAAGCGGCGAGGTGCTCGGTCGCCATACGGGCATCCACAGCTTTACGGTCGGCCAGAGGAAGGGTCTCGGACTTACTTCAGCAAATCCACTCTATGTGTTGAATATCCACCCGGACACTCACCAAGTTACTGTCGGCGCCGACGAAGACCTTATGTCCCGCGAACTCCGCGCCGAACGGGTCAATTGGATCTCCGTGCCCAATCTCCCCGCTGGCGATAGTCTTCGCGTCTACGTGAAGATCCGCCATCGCCACGAACCTGCTTCGGCCACCCTCTCAAGCGACGGCGGGACTCTCGCATTTGCACTGTTCGACGAACCGCAACGCGCAATCACGCCAGGACAGTCCGCTGTCTTCTACAGAGGAGACGAAGTGGTTGGCGGCGGGTGGATTCTTTAGCCCAGGCTCAGGCTCGGGTGTGGTCGTCTTCATAGACCACAAGCGCGGTCTTCTTTCTAGTGCTGGCAGAGTTCGCAAATCCCTTTGACTTACTCGCCAGAACGTCAATGGCTGCCTTGAAGCCATTCACCACGCCCACTGCTTCCCGCACCGGCGTCCGAATGCCCTGGTGGATCATCTCTGCCAGCGCGCCTGTGGCCGTCAAGGCAGTGGATACCATGCCGTCGACCCTTGCCACCTGGGCCTTGGTCTTCTTGTTGACATCGGTGAGAGTGGAATCGAATTCCTGGGCCTTAGCCTTTACGACGTGGCTTGTCTCGACCAAATTGTCCGAGATGATCTTCACTTTCGGTATAGTCTCCCTGATCAATGCTTCGGTCGTGTTCAGGATGGGCGTCGTCTTTGTGTGCAACTCTTCAGTAATTGCAAGGATTCGCTTCAGAGCTTTCGCCCCGCCGACCGCCGCGATGATTACAACAACGGCCTGGGCCAGAAGAGAGACCGCCACGAGGCCGACAAAAAACATCAACCACTTCGTATTTCCGGCGGAGATCGAATCATTCTGCAGCCCCTGCCACATAGCCATCGTCAACATTTGCGCTGCTCCATAAATTGAATACCTACTGCGCTCGGCTCTTTGCAAGAACTCTCGAATACAAGTGAACGGCTACTGCATACAGAAGAATGGGGGTGGGCTTCATCGCGCCACCCCCATTGCTTCTGAAACTTCGAATGTCTAGCTAACGGTCGTTGTGTTTACGTAAGCGTCCTTACCGGCATCCACAGCAGCAGCGACCTTCTCCTGCTGCTCATTCACAAGGTGCTTACCCTTTTCGACATACTCCGTCCACTGTGAACGGCCCTTGTCGTAGTATTCACGGCCCTTATCGACATATTCACCGGCAACCTGCTTGCCCTGATCGACGTACTGGTTGACGACCTGCTTCCCTTGGTCTGCATACTGGCTGGCCGCCTCAGCTCCGCGCTGTGCCAACACAGCCGCACGCTCCTTCGCATCGAGCGCCCCCGTTACGATATCTTCGCGTGTCTCCTTGCCAGACTTGGGCGCGTAAAGAACGCCAACCAGGGCACCTACACCTAAACCTGCCAGAAACCATCCAAATCCACTTGCGCCACTCTCGTTGTCTGCCATTACTTATCTCCTCTATCCTATTTCGTTTGAATTCCGATTCGGATCTTCTATAACTGGACTGCCTGACGCTGATGCCAGACTTTACGGGCCTGTTCGAAATCTACTCTTCAAAACACAACTTGAAGTTTATACGCCCTCAGCTTTGCCCGTCCGAGCTGAGTAGAAGAATCTGGAAACAACCTGCTGGCGACGCTGAAATACGCACCTAATGAGAAGATGCCCCCGCATCTCTTTAGGTTGCGTTCCCGGATCCGGCAATCCGTGAGTGGACGCCGCCAGACCAGCCCCTGCAGTGCGAGTAGTCATCATGGATGTGAAAGGCTTGGCCTGCCCTGCCTCCTCGTGTTAGCTTGCACTCTAGGTCCACTGAAGACTCCCCCTGATCAGGATCAAAACGCTTTGCTGACAGTTGGCTCGTCGATACAGGCTCACCAGAAGCTAGCTGCACCTAGATAAATCCGCTGACCTTCAACACTGTAGACCAGCCAGACGCCGGATGATGCATCGGCATCGCAGCGCGAACGGCGGCGTTTACCGTATCGAATCCTGCTTGGTTCTCATTGCATCTCTATGAGGCAAGCCTGCGAAAGGAAGAATGTTTTGCAAGAGGGAATGGATCCGACAAGCGGTTCGCGGCAGATTTCGGCAGCGCCCGGTTCAGCCTCTCATCCTGCCGGTTTCCTCAGTTTCACTCTGCACGCGCACCTTCCATACGTCATCAACCATGGAACCTGGCCGCACGGCCTTGAGTGGCTTATCGAAGCCGCCGCTGAGACCTATCTTCCTCTGCTGCGCATGTTGGGCCGTCTCGAACGCGATGGCATCGCTCTCCACTGCAATATCGATCTCTCGCCCATTCTGCTGGAACAGCTCGCCCATCCGGTGTTCATCGCCGAGTTTCCGAATTATGTGACCCGCAAGATCGTTGCCGCGCGCGAAGATGAAGCCTTCTTCCTCCAAATGGGCGACCAGACACTCGCCGCAACTGCCCGCTTCTGGCAGGATTTCTACGTCCGCACGTTGATCGACTTCAACGCTTTTGGCCGCAGTATCGTCAGCGGCTTTCGACACTTCAATGACGCCGGCCTGATTAGCATCATCACCTCGGCGGCGACCCACGGCTTCCTTCCGCTGCTCGGCACTGACGAGAGTGTTCGCGCCCAGGTTGAACTCGCAGTTCAGACTCACACGCATCATCTCGGCGTTGCCCCGAAGGGCGTCTGGCTGCCCGAGTGCGGTTACCGGCCCGCAGGCTACTGGGAATACCCAAATGTTAGCTCAGTCAGTCCTGCTCCTGGCTTTTTCCGTGAGGGGCTCGAACAGTGTCTCGCCCAGGCAAAATTAGGTTTCTTCTTCGTTGATACCCATCTCGTTCAGGGAGCGGTTCCTCATCATAAAAGTGAGAAGCGCTCGAAGACGCGCACCGCGAATGTCTACCGGCCACATTCCGTGACCACTTCCGGCGCGACGAACGACAGTCCTTCATCCCCGACTGTCTTCGCTCGCGATCCCCGCACCGCCATACAGGTCTGGTCGAGCGACGCTGGCTATCCCAGCGACTTCAACTACCTTGACTTTCACAAGAAGCGCTTTCCCGGCGGTCATCGCTACTGGAAGGTCACCGGAGAAAACGTTGGTATCGCCGACAAGCATATCTATGCTCCTTCCGCCGCCGACCAACGAGTCAAGGTACACGCAGCGCACTTCGCAGGCTTGGTTCGAGAGGCGCTCCAACCCGTAGCGAGCGACACTGCTCCGCCTATCCTCAATGCACTCTTCGATGCCGAACTCTTCGGCCACTGGTGGTTCGAAGGCATTAACTGGCTGGAGGCGGTCGCACGTGAACTTCACTGCCAGGCGACCGATCCGTCTATCGCCCGGGTCGACCTTATTGACGGGGAGCGCTACCTGGAACTCTATGCTCCGTCCTCCGCGATCTCCATGGCGGAGGGCTCGTGGGGAGTAGGCGGCTCAAGCCAGGTCTGGTTCAACTCGGAGACTTCCTGGACCTACGCCCAGCTCTATCCTGCGGAGCTCTACATCCGGAAGATCGCCACTGAGGGCCACTGGCGAGAGAGCGAGCTTGCCACACGCGTCGCCCGGCAACTCTGCCGCGAACTCCTTCTCCTCGAGTCATCCGACTGGCAGTTCCTCATCAGCACCGGCACTGCTCGCGACTACGCTGAGTCTCGCTTCAATAATCATCTTCGAGAGTTCAACGAGCTCTGCACATTATACGAAGCTTGCCTGGATCACAAAGCGATCAGTACTGAAGAGGACGCTCGTCTCACCGAAGTCGAACTCCGCGACAGCATCTTTCCCAACCTGGACCCCGCGCTTTGGGCGACCCCTCCCCTGACGGAGTAGCCGCTTCAGCCCGCTCAATGTTGTCACTGTTCATAAAGCGGAGAGTCCGCTGTTTTCTACCGTCCGCCAAAGACCATCTTCAGCAGCGGAGTCACTTGCGCCGACGGGTTTGTCCGGATCTTTACTTCTTCCTGACCCATCACCACAAACAGCCCGTCCACCGCCTTCTGCAGCACATACGCATTGATATCGATGCTGGGTGTCTTCATAAACGGCATCGAAGGCGCGTTCGCCATCAACTCCTTGAACTGTGCCGTGACGCCCACCTTGTCCATCGAAGCGTCAACTGTCGGCTTGAACGCGTCCGACACCTTCCCGGACGTCGTCCGTTTGAAGTACTCCGTTCCCGCGGTCTTGTCTCCGGTTACGATGCCCTTTGCGTCTTCAATCGTCATCGACTTCAGAGCGTCCATGAAGATCGACTTCGCGGCCGGAGCAGCCTGTTCCGCAGCCGAGTTCATGCTCCTGATGAACTCATCCACCTTCGGCCCCATACCCGCTGCTCGCATTGCCTTCTCAACCGACTGCAGCTTCGGTGGCATCAGGATCTTGATGGCCGCGTCTTCGAAGTACCCACCTGGCCTTCCCGTGGAAGAGACAGCTGTCGAGACACCCCGCGACAGCGCCTCCTTCAATCCGTCCCCCGCCTGTGCCGACGTCAGCGAAGCAACGTTCGCCTGGGCAACCCCAACCTGCAGGCCCAATCCGAGCACCATGCCTATCGCCAAAACACCTGAACCTCGTAGACACGACTGCATCAATCTGTTTCGCATCCGACAAAGCTATCACCTTCTGAGCACCGCTTAGAATAATCGTGTGGCATCAATCGCACATCCCGCTGTCCTCACCGATCATCCTGTCCCTCTTCGTGCTCATCGGCTTTTGCTGGGCGCGCTCGCGCATTGGCATCTTCTCTCACTTGATGCCCCAACCGTCGCCGTTCTCTGGACCTGGTTCATCGCCAGAGCGAACCACATCGTGCTTCCTCCAACAGCTCTGATTGCAATGGGCCTTGCCGTCTGGATGCTCTACGCTGCCGACCGTATCCTCGATAGTCGCGATCTTAGATCACCAGTCGCGATCGCTTCCCAGCGTGATGATCTCGAAGCGCGCCACTACTTCCATCGCAGACACCAACGTGTATTTCGCATCGGAATCATTGCGGCTTCCGCTCTCCTTGCTCTGCTGCTGCCGCAGATCGCTCCGCAGTCTATTCGCCTCTATCTTGTGCTGGGCACTCTGCTCTTCGCATATTTCGTACTCATTCACGCCTTTGCCCCTGCCACGCCGGCACGGCCTCAGCGCCTCCCGAAGGAGCTCGCCGTGGGCATCTTCTTTTCGGCCGCTATCTTCATTCCTACGGTCGCGCGCGCAAACGAGCTCCGGCCGGTCCTACTTCCCGTTGCAGTCCTTTTTGCCGTTGTGTGCTGCCTTAATTGTCTCTTCATCCACGCATGGGAGCATCCACTTCCATCACCCCAGATCCACGCCGTTACGCGGACACTCCTGCATTTCCTGCCGCACATCACGATCACTTCAATCCTTGCCGGCATAACGATTGGAATCGCCGACCGGACACTGCCATGGTTTGTCCCAGTTGCCTGCGCTCTCGCGGCCTGCTTCCTCCTCTGCCTTCATCACAGCCGTCAGCGGTTCTCGCCCACCACTCTTCGCGCCGCCGCCGACCTGTGCCTCCTTACCCCAGCCCTTCTGGTTCCGCTCCTCCGCCACTAAGTTCAGGGCCAGACGAAGGAGGTCGAACTGACAACGCCGGATTTCGACCGCATCGCTCGTCCTTACCGGTGGCTTGAGTACCTCACCCTGGGTCGTTCGCTCGAGCGCTGCCGACTGCACTTTCTCCCGCAGCTATCCGACCGAACCCGCGCCCTTGTTCTCGGCGACGGAGATGGTCGCTTCCTTGCCGCCCTTCTTGCCCGGAACCCTACCCTCGCTGTCGACGCCGTAGACAGCAGCGCCGCGATGCTCGGGCTACTGCGTACCCGTTGCGAACGAACAGCACCGAACCCTGGACCGTGCCTCGAAACTCACCACACCGATGCCCTTACTTATCTTGCCACCGCGACACCGAAGACCTACGACCTTGTCGTCACTCATTTCTTCCTGGACTGCTTCACGCAGGCTGAAGTTGAGTTCCTCGTTCACGCAATCACCCTCAGGGTTGCGCCCGGCGCTCTCTGGCTGATCTCCGACTTCCGCATCCCGCCCGGTGCGATGCGCTATCCGGCGAGGCTTATCGTCCGCGGCCTCTATTTTGCCTTTCGCGTTCTCACCGGTCTCCGCATCCAGCGCCTTCCCGACCACGTCAGTCCGCTTGCATCCCTCTGGACGAGAAGAGGAGAGCGCCATTTTCTCTGCGGCCTCCTTACCACGGAGCTTTGGACCTTCCATGCGGACTTGCCCGAGCGGAAATCCGCATAGGCTTTAAGACGACCGCAACGAAGCGTGGAAGCACCTCTCTATCAGCTTTACCGGGTTAATCTGCGCAGGATCGCCTTGACCGAAAGCGCGCCCGACCACGAAACGCTCCTATATACTTCTCCCGCAACCGACTGTTCCTCACGAAGGGGTCTGCTGATGATTCGCAGTTTCGCACTTGCCGCTTCTCTCGTAGCTTTCTCTTTCGCAGCCCCCGCCATCAGTACGGCGCAGCAAGTTTCGTCAAAACCAGATGCCGCCGCCCCGTTGATCAACGGCTATGAGCCCGCATGGTGGAAAGAAGCAGTCGTCTACCAGATCTATCCCCGCTCCTTTCAGGACTCGAACGGCGACGGCATCGGCGACCTCAAAGGCATCACTCAGCATCTCGACTATCTTCAAAACCTCGGCATCAATGTCATCTGGCTCTCTCCCCACTTCGCCAGTCCCAATACTGACAACGGCTACGACATCAGCGACTATCGCGCCGTGATGAAAGACTTTGGCACCATGGCCGACTTCGACACCATGCTCGCCGGAATCAAGCAGCGGCACATGCGGTTGATTATCGACCTGGTCGCGAACCACACGTCCGATGAACACAAGTGGTTTATCGAGGCCGAGAAGTCGCAGGACAATCCATATCGAAGCTACTACTTCTGGCGTCCCGGCAAACCCGACCCTGCCAGTCCCACGGGTTTCGACCCGCCTAACAACTACCGGTCAGTATTCTCCGGGTCCGCCTGGCAGTTCGACCCGAGGACAAAGGAATACTACCTCCACTACTTTGCGATCAAACAACCTGATTTGAACTGGGACAACCCCAAGGTCCGGCAGGAAGTTTTCTCGCTCATGCGCTTCTGGCTGGACAAAGGCGTAGACGGCTTCCGCATGGACGTGATTCCCATCATCTCCAAACAGCCCGGACTGCCTGACCTGACGCCCGAGCAGTTGAAGAATGAGTTTGCCGTCTTCGCCGCAGGTCCGAACCGCGATGTTTACCTGCAAGAGATGAATCGCGAAGTCCTCTCGAAATACGACGATATGTCGGTAGGAGAGGCAGCTGGTATCACCCTCGCACAGGAGCCCGAACTCGTCGACGATCGGCGCCACGAGCTAAACGAAATTTTTAACTTTGACGCCGTTCGCGTAAATCGGCGCGGCCGCAAAGTGGAGCCACTCGCCCTGATCGACCTGAAGGCCATTTATACCAATCACGACAAGGTGCTCGGCAAGCATGAGTGGGACACCGTCTTCCTTTCCAACCACGACAATCCACGAATCGTGTCGACCTTCGGCGATGACTCGCCCGAGTTTCGCACGCCCTGCGCCAAGCTCTTTGCGGCCATGATCCTGACGCTCAAAGGAACGCCTTACCTCTTCCAGGGTGATGAGCTTGGAATGACGAACTACCCCTTCAAAAGCATTGCCGACTATAACGACATCGAAGCCCGGAACGCCTGGAAGGCTGAAGTGGAAACGGCTAAGACAATCTCCGCTGAAGCGTATTTGAAGGAACTGAGCGGCTCCAGCCGCGACAACGCGCGCACGCCGATGCAGTGGTCGAGCAGCGCCAACGGCGGCTTCACCACTGGTAGTCATCCATGGCTCGCCGTCAACCCTAATTACACGACGATCAATGCCGCAGCTGAAACATCGGACCCCAACTCGGTGCTGAACTATACGCGGCAGCTCATCAAGCTGCGCGCCGAAAACAAGGCCTTCGTCTATGGCGACTACAAAGACCTGGATCCTGCTCATCCTCAGCTTTTTGTCTACACGCGAACGTTGGATGGAGACACCTATCTCATCGTCCATAACGTTGCTTCGAAGCCGATCGAGTACACTTTGCCGGAGCACAGAGTTGCAGGTACGCTTCTTCTGGCGAACTATCCCGGCTCAGAAGGCTCATCGACGGTCCTACATCTGAAAGCGTGGGAGTCACGCATTTACAAGCAGTAGCCTCCGCTTCGTTTGGCGAGTTGCTAAAAGACGATCTTGGCCGCCAGCTGGATTTGCCGGCTAGTATTGGCTGTAGCCGAGATCACCCCCGGTGAGCCGAGGGTGGCCTCCGCAGTCTGGTTCGCTACTGTTCCCTGCGTTGGCCCGGTGGAGTACACAACCTCATTCGGGAGCTGCAGGTTGGTATGGTTCAGGATGTTGAAGAATTCAGCGCGGAATTGCAGGTGGACGCGCTCCGTAATCGGCGTTGACTTCAGCAGTGAGAGGTCCCAGTCCGCGTAACCGGGGCCGGTGAGCGAATCACGACCTACATTGCCGATCGTGCCGTAAGCCGGCGCTGAAAAAGCTGCCGGGTTGAAGTACTGCGTGACCTTTTGCGCCGTCGATCCCTTCGCATAGAGCGCTCCGGTGAAGGCGGGGTTCAGGTTCGGACGCACCGGGTTGCGTGAGTCTCCAGAGCCGGTTGGGTTGTAGCCAAGCTGAGGCGAGAAGGGGAATCCGGTGAAGAGGCTGGCGATGGTTGAAAGCGACCAGCCGGAGATTGCACGGTTCGTAAAACCCGTCGCATCGCCAAACAACGCCTCACCCCTGCCGACGGGAAGAACGTAGGTTCCATTGATCGCAACGATATGACGGACGTCCGTTGCGGCCGGCCCGTAGTCGAGATGAGGAAGCGACGGAACTTCAACGAACGCGGGCGTGTTTGAAGAGACAGAGGTATTCCATGCGGAGCCGTCGTCGAGGTTTTTCGACCAGGTGTAGTTCGCTCGGAGTTGAAAGTGATGCGAGAGATCGTGACGAAAGTCCGCGATGAACGCGTTGTAGTTGCCCGAGCCGCCAGACCACCATGAGGTGGTGTTGGCCACGGCAGGATTCGCCTTCGTCGTCGTTGGATAGTAGATGGTGCCGTCGGCCATTGTTGTAAAGGCAGGCTCGTTGAGGTCGCCATTCAGTATCTGGTGATAGCTGTGCGAGCCGCTGTAGGAGAGGGAGAGAGACGTCGCAGGCGCCAGCCGTTGCTCAACCTTCAAGTTGTACGAAAGAAGCGCAGGCGTAGACATGTTGCTCGCAACCGTGGATGGAGACACGAGCGGCGTGCTGCTGGTAGGGTTCGCCACTGTGGTGCTGGAGTAAGAGTAGACGGTGTTGAAGGGCGCTGCCTGGTCGAGTCGGTAATCCAGCGCATCAAGCAGGGAGTGATGCAGCCCGGCACCTGCTGTGATGCTGGTGCTGCCGTCACCGAAGACGTTCCAGGCAAGCCCCAGGCGCGGCTCAGGCAGGAACAAAGCGCGATTGTCGGTGAGAGCGTTCTGCTGCACGGAAGGTGTGGTGTTGATGATGCCGTTGGTGAAGGTGTAAACGCCCGCGCGCCCCTGCGCTTCACTCCACCCGGTTGAGGACTCGCTCCGGAATCCAAAGCGTGCCTCCAGACGTGAGGAGATGCGGTAGGTGTCCTCAAGAAAAGCGTCGACGAATAGTGAGCGCCAGGCAAGCTCTGTTGTTGCGGGAGCATAGGTGAAGGTCTTAATATTTCCCGCGAGGAAGGTGCTGAGTGAAGCGAAAGATGCCTGGCCGTACTGGTCCTGCGCCAGGTTGTCATTGGACTGCAGGCGCTGGACCCAGACACCGCCCTGAATGGTGTGCTTGCCGATGGTGTAGTAGGCGTGGTCGTCGAAGGTAAACAGATTGCGAGTGATCGCGTTGTTAGACCCGACGTTCGCGCCAGCGGCGGTGATGGACGACGCGCCATTCGACGCTGTTGAACCGGCGATGACCACGGCATAGGTGGGAACACCCGTACGTACGCTCGGCGCAAGCGCCTGCTGTTGCGCCGGGACGTACCCGTAAAAATAAAAGTTCGACCGCGAGTAACCGAACCGCGCAATGTTCACGATGCGGGCGAAGATGTGTTGCTCCTGCGCGCTGAGCACCTGTTCGCGGAGCCGCTCGTTCACGTAGGAATAGGGGTTGGACGAAGGGGTGGAGGCCGTTGAGTCATCCACGGTGTAGATCGCATTGAAGGTGTCCTTTGCACCGATGTTCTCGTCAAAACGTGTCGTGCCGAAGTCTTCGCGGATGTGTTGAGGCGCCGTGCCGATGTACTCCGCAATGCCGCTGGCGGCTCCGTTGGTCAGCACTTCGGGGCCATTGGCCACAGGCCAGAGGTTGAGCAATGGCTGTACGCTGGCAACAGCCTTTGCGCGTGAGGCATTGTCTGGAACCAGCGTGACCAGGGAGGCACCGAGGTTCTGCCGATAGCCTTCGTAGTTCGCAAACAGGAAAGCTTTGTTCTTATGCAGCGGTCCGCCCAGCGCCGCCCCGAAGTCGTTGCGTTGAAACTCAGGGACGCGCGCACCATCGAAATAGTTGCGCGCATCAAAGAAGCTGTTACGCGCAAACTCGAAGACCGAGCCATGGAGTGCATTGGTTCCGCCCGTTGTGACGATAGAGATTTGTCCGCCGTCACGCTTGCCGTAGGCCGCGGAGTAGGTGTCCGTGACCACGTTGAACTCGCGGATGCCATCGATGCCGAGCAGCTGCCCTGACGTACCGCCGGGCGTCACGTTGATCAGCGACGCCCCCGTGTACTCGATGCCGTTCAGAAGGAAAAGATTGTCCTGTGGCCGGCGGCCGGAAATAGCAAACATGCTGCCAACCGACGAGTTTGAGCTGCCAGTGCCACCCGATCGTTGGTTGGTGTAGTTCACAGAACCTGGATTGAGCGTGAGGAGTTGGTCATAGCTGCGGCCATTCAGCGGAAGCTCTTTCAACTGCCGCGAGTCGACTAGGCCGGAGATTTGTTCGGTCGATGTGTTCACCGTTGGCGGCGTAGATTGCACCGTAACGCTGTCGCTGCCGGAGAGCACGAGCGCAAGTTCCAGCTTCAACGATTGACCGACGGCGAGGCCAACGCTCTTGCGGACATAGTGCGCGAACCCTTCGGCATCAACCGAGACTGTGTAGATTCCTGCCGGAACCGACGAGGCGACAAAGGCCCCGCTTGCATCGGCGGAGAGCGTGCGCTGCGAGCCAGTATCTTCGCTGCGAAGGACCACATGCGCATTGAGCACGACCGCTCCGGTGGGGTCGCTGACGATGCCCCCGATGCTGCCACCAACCACCTGCGCCTCAAGCGCGACCGGAGCAAGCAAGAAGGCGAGCGAGGCAAGTATCGGAAGAACGGTTCGTCGCAGGAAGTAGAGGGATGCAAACAAGGTCAATCTCCTGTAGAGGTCTTACTGCGGAGGTAGTCACGCGAGGGTATGTGGGTGTCGTCTTGACGAGGAGGTAGAGAGATAATGGTTCAACAACAACGCAGAGATGCGTAGGTCTTGAACTCGGTTTGTTGCGGATTGTGAGAGGGTGTCATGGCAGGCTCGTGTCGTTGGTGAAAAGAGAAAACCCACGCTGGTTGCGTGGGTCCTTAGCTTCATCGAATCATCTTGTCTGACGTTTCTGTCAGGAAGAGATTGCCTCTGAAACCACATCGCCAACGCACGGGGCCGTTATGCTGCAGAGCAGACAACAGAGGCGACAGGTGCTTTGGATGCGGATATCCATGACTGGTTGCGAAGCTAAACGGTACGCGTTGCCATGTCAAGCCGACCGCCAGCAACGCGTGTGGTCGATTGACAAATCAACGGCACTCGTCCACGCTGGATACATGTTCTTACGCGCCATCCACAACGGTCTGATGCACGGCAACTCCTGTTGCTGTTCGGTCTGTTGTCGTGGGTGCGCGGGTTGTCGAGCGAAGTAGCGGAACGCTGACAAGCCAGGATCAAGCACCCACTCTCCAACGGAGCAGTGGGTTTTTTATTTCCATCCAATAGATTCCAGGTATCTGCCGAGACCATGCAAACCCTTTCCATAACTGACCAACGAGACGTTCCGCAGCAGACTCCTTTGCGCACTCCAGCGCTAAGCCACTTGCGTCTGCTTGAGGCCGAGAGCATCCAGATTTTTCGCGAGGTTGCGGCAGAGTTTCAGAAGCCGGTGATGCTTTATTCCATCGGCAAGGATTCTTCGGTGATGCTGCGCCTCGCGCAAAAGGCCTTCTATCCAGGCCCGATTCCCTTCCCTCTGCTTCACGTCGACACAGGCTACAAGTTCCACGAGATGATTCAGTTTCGCGACAAGCTTGCGCGGGATCTCGGGCTTGACCTCCGCGTCTGGCGCAACGAACAAGCGCTTGCAGATGGCGCAAATCCAGTGGCTCTCGGAACCCAGCGCTGCTGCGGCTTGCTGAAGACCACGGCACTTCTCGATGGCCTGCGTAACGGCGGCTTTGACGCGGCCTTCGGCGGCGCGAGGCGCGATGAAGAGAAGTCACGCGCCAAGGAGCGCATCTTCAGCTTCCGCGATAAGGCCGGTCAATGGGACCCGAAGAACCAGCGGCCCGAGTTGTGGAATCTCTACAACGCGCGCATCTCTCCCGGCGAAACTATTCGCGTCTTTCCGCTCTCCAACTGGACCGAACTCGACATCTGGCACTATATCCTGCTCGAAGACATCCCCATAGTGCCGCTGTACTTCGCGAAGGAGCGGCGCATGATCGTGCGCGGCGACAGCCTGATCCCGGTGGAGCAGAGCTTCGTGAAGAGCCTGCCTGGCGAAGAACAACTCATCCGCTCACGCCTGCGTTCGCTGGGCTGCAGCCCCTGCACGGGAGCTATCCGCTCCGACGCGGACACGCTGCCGAAAATCATCGCGGAGTTAATGTCCTTCCGCAGCTCCGAGCGCGCCAACCGGGTCATCGATCACGATACCGATGGCTCCATGGAGATCAAGAAACGGGAGGGCTACTTCTAATGCCAACCGAAGAGTTGATCGCACAGACAGATGCCGTGAACCGTGAAGACAGCACTTTTTCTATCGAAGCATTCCTCGCGACCGAAGAAACAAAAGATCTGCTGCGCTTCAGCACCGCAGGCAGTGTCGACGATGGCAAGTCCACCTTGATAGGGCGACTGCTCTACGACTCGCGCAATGTTTACGAAGATCAACTCCGCTCCGTGACCGGCACACAAGCAGGCCAGACGCAGCCGAAGATCGATTTCGCTTTACTCACTGACGGGTTGCGCGCCGAGCGCGAACAAGGCATCACCATCGACGTCGCGTATCGCTTCTTTGCCACACAGCGCCGTAAGTTCATCATTGCGGATACGCCCGGCCACGAGCAGTACACGCGCAACATGGCGACCGGCGCTTCCACCGCCGACCTGGCCATCATCCTGATCGATGCCCGCAAGGGCATCCTGCCGCAGTCGCGCCGCCATGCGTACATCGCATCTCTGCTGGGTACGCGGCATCTTGTTGCAGCCATCAACAAGATGGATCTTGTCGACTTTTCTGAAGAGGTGTACCGCACCATCAGCCGCGATTTCTCAGCGCTGGTCCGTGAGTACGGGGGGGCGGAGCTGGTGACGATTCCAGTGAGTGCGCTCGATGGTGACAACGTTGTCGAGCCAAGCGCGCGCACCCCCTGGTACGACGGCCCCACTCTGCTCGAGCATCTCGAATCCGTGCCGGTGTGGACGGACATCGCCGCACAGCCCTTCCGCATGGCCGTGCAGCGTGTCATCCGTCCGGACCAGAGCTATCGCGGCTTTGCCGGACAGATCGCATCCGGTACAGTGCGCCGCGGCGATACAGTCGCCGTGCATCCATCCAGCCGCAGTAGCCGCGTCGCATCCATCACCACCTTCGACGGTGACCTCGACGAAGCGAGTGCGCCGCTCTCCATCGCACTCACGCTCGAAGACGAGTTGGACATCAGCCGTGGCGACCTGCTCACCGAACTCGCTCAGCCACCGCAATCGAGTTCAAGCATCGAGGCCTCGCTAGTCTGGTTCGACGCGCAACGCCTGGAGAGCCACCGACCCTATCTCCTGAAGCATGGCACCACGACCAACAACGCCCGGATCACGCGGGTCCTGCACCGTACGAACACGCAAACCCTGGCGGACGAAGCTGTGAACTCGCTGGGCATGAACGATGTTGGAGTGATCGAGTTAGAGCTGACGCGGCCCATCTACTTCGACACCTACGCACAGAACCGTGCGCTGGGTAGCTTCATACTTATCGACCCGCACAGCAATGCGACGCTCGCTGCCGGAATGATCCGTCGCAGCGTGGCCATCGACAACGCGACAGGACCGCTGCACGGGCCCGCTCTGGTGATCTTGCCTTCGGCATTGTCACAGAGCCAGCTTCTTGAGCACGAGTTACTCGAAAAAGGCGCGGAGGTCGTGCGCACTTCCATAACGAGCGAGAAGACGCTGCGCGGCCTGCTGACACTTGGCCTCATCGTGCTGGCCGAAGCGCACCTGCCTGCCGCAACAGTGGAAGCGCTTGCAGAGTTCTTAACACTCCAAGCCGAGGGCTTTCTCTCAACAGCAGAGCTTGCAGAGTTTCTTCTGCAATCCCGGAAGGCGAGTCCGCGATGATCGAAACCTTGTTGTCCACCGCATACGAAGAGAGAGTTCATGCAGCACGGGAACTCGTCGAACAGGAACTCACGTCAGCCACCGGCGATATTGTCGTGACCAACAGCTTCCAGGCCGAAGACATGGTGCTGCTGCACATGGTGCGCCAGACGCTGCCGAATGTGCCGGTTCTCTTTCTGGACACCGGCTATCACTTCGCCGAAGTCTATAAATATCGCGATCGTATGGCGCGGGAATGGTCGCTCGAACTTACCAGCCTTCTTCCCGAACTCACAGTTGCGGAGCAGGAGTCGCAGTTCGGCATCCTGAACCAGACCGAGCCCAGCCGATGTTGCGGACTTCGCAAGGTGAAGCCGCTCTTCAGCGCGCTTGACAAGTATGGGCTGTGGTTCACGGGGCTGCGTCGAGAGCAGGCCAAGAGCCGTGCGGCGCTCAAAGAGGTTGACGACTTTCCTCTACCCAGCGGCCGTATCATCCGCAAGCTCAGCCCGCTCACTGAGTGGTCCACAAAGGATGTCTGGAGCTACGCAACGCAGAACGACATCCCTCTGTTGAAGCTTTACGACAAGGGGTACACCAGCATCGGTTGCGAGCCCTGCACCAGTCTTCCACTCGACCCCAACGACCCGCGGTCAGGCCGTTGGGGAGGCCAAAAACAGGAGTGCGGCATTCACCTGTCCGGCTCCTCGCAATAGGCACGGCATAAGAACCAGAAGGCGTCTATGGACTTCGTAATTGGCTTTGTCATCGCGGTAGTCATCGCACTCACCGGCGTAGGCGCGGGTGTCATCACAGCACCGCTCCTCATTCTCTTCCTGCACATCCCGCTTGAGATCGCTGTCAGCACAGCTCTCGCTTATTCCGCTGTGGTCAAGCTGATCGTTGTCCCAGTGCAAGTCGTCCGCAAGCAGGTGAACTACCGCGTGCTGGGATTCATGCTGATCGGCGGCCTGCCGGGCGTGATCCTCGGCTCGCTGCTCTTCAAGCATGTCGCCGCCCACGGGCCAAGGGCGACGCTCATGTTTGCACTCGGAGCCATCATCCTCTTTACCTCCGGCTGGCACATCTATCGCCACTTTCGTCCATCCGGCATCGCTCGCCCGGTGCGCGATCGCGCCAGGCTGCTTGGTCTTGTCATGTTTCCCATAGGCGCGGAGGTTGGCTTCTCATCCTCGGGCGCCGGAGCACTGGGCACGGTTGCGCTGCTGGGAATGACGAATCTCACCGCTTCTCAGATCGTCGGCACGGATCTTGCCTTTGGCCTTGCCATCGCACTGGTCGGCACTGGCGTTCACATGGTCGGTGGTCATTACGCGGCGGACATCCTGATCAAGATGTCCATCGGCGGTGTTGTCGGCGGTGTTGTCGGGTCAGGCTTCGCACCTAAAATCCCGAACCGTACGCTGCGGCTCGCACTAAGCCTCTGGCTCACGGTAATAGGTCTCCAGTTCTGCTGGCAGTCCATCCACCGGTAGTTGGCGAGCGGGCCAGCTTGCGGACCATACATCAGTCCTATGGTTCACGGACGGGAACCTGGCGATCAATCGAGAATTCAATTTTCAGCGACGCGTGTGCATTCGCGAGGCATACCAGCAGCTTCTTTCCTGGCCCTCTGAAGCCGTAGTTGATGTGGGCCACTCCGCTGGGATCAATCCTGGAGACGATTGGCGGGTTGGGAAAGATCTCGCGAACATCGACGGCGTCGATAAGTGAGGCGCTGGCCGAAACCACCTTTTCGCGCAGGGTGCCATCGAGCGCGACAGGGACCTGTAGGTCGGGGTCGGCATTGGTCTGATTGCAGCCCGCTTCAAGGCCCTTGATGATGTTGTCGCGAGTGACGATCTGATCTTCAAGCACCGGATTGTCCTGGTAGACGCGGCGGAAAAAATCGTATGCCGGAGAATTGCGATCGGGGGGCTTGATCATCCGGATGTGATCGGCCGGGATCTCCTGCGGCGGTGTGGTGACATCGCAGCCATAAGTCGCGCTGAAGTAGCCGACCACCCTGGTATGCGGCTTCAGATAGCGGATGAATCCTTCGTCGGCCGCTGTATCAAGAGCCTCATACGCACAGAAGCGGTGGATCCCGTTGACCGAGGGACTGCTGCGCCAACGGTCCTCCAGCTTCGTGAGAAAAGCATTGCCGGCGGCATCGCTGAGATCGTTCAGCAGCGGATCCTTGTCGTAGAGCGAAGCGACGCGGGCAGCCGTGGAACCCTCGTGCGGAGTTCCGTAGGAGACCACAAAGCGGACTCGAGCGGCTTCGGCGGGATGGCGAAGCAGCATCTCCTCGACGAGGATGCCGCCGAGACTGTGCGCCAGGAAGACGACCTCGCGATGGTCCCAGACATGGCTCTGTTGGAGACGATTCCAGAGAATATCAGCCAACTGCACGCTGGACATTTTGCCATTCGAGGATGGCGATGGGTATTCGGCCACGACGATGTCGGAGTAAGCAAAGCGCGGGTCGGCCTTGACGAGATCGGGCCAGTAAGCGCCGTTAGCTGCGCGCCATGAGTTGCGGTCCCCGTGAAGTCCATGGACGAACACGATGACTCGCGGGTGGACCGGGGCTTGCTGAGCAGCACCCTGCGGCTGGTGACTGTTCGCTTGGAGGCTTGCGGCAATGCTGGGTCGACACGGAAGCCCAGCCAGGCAGCAGAGGAATATCAGGCAGTCGAGCGGGACAATACGCATGGTAGCTGTTGTCAGTATCGCAGTAGTGCACGAGATGCAGTTGAAAGCCGGGTTCGCCGATCGTTGCGCGCGTCCCGCAGCGCCGCCGCACTCAGCAACTTCCCTCAGGCCTGAAGTAAGGCGCAACACTCCAGTATGTGCCCAGCAACGCATGCAGGTTCGCGGCAACTAAACCGAGCAAGGTTGAGCTGCCGCGATAGGAACTCCCTAGATAGACGCTACGAAGTCGAGCGGGCTCCCGGCGCGCATATTGCGGTGCGGCCGGGCAGGCGGTTGAATAACCGCCAGGTCTGGATTTCAGCGGTCCAGATATCGCTCTATCTAGATAACGACGAGCGCCCTTGCGGTGTGAGAGTCCGAAGGAACGTCAGTGTCTTCCATTTCGGTCGACATTGGGACACCGTTTCCCGCTGTGTTCTTGACGTATTTCGCTCGCGCCTTCCTCAGGTCCTGCACCTGAGAATCAAGCAACGGCTGTGCGGTGCCGAGTTGGTGCGCAGCGAGCGTGACCTGGGCGAGGTGTTCCACGGTTTCCATCTTCATAAACGCATCCAGGAGAGTGTGGCCATAGGTGATCACGCCATGATTTGCCATCAGGATCGCGTCGTGCCCTCTGAGAAACGGGCGAAGACTCGCTCCGACCTCTGCTGTTCCAGTCGTCGCGTACATCGCCAAAGGGACTGTGCCAAGCGTCATGACTGCCTCCTGGCAAAGCATCTGGTCGAGAGCTCGTCCGCAACAGGCAAAGGCCGTGGCGACAGGCGGGTGCGTGTGAATGACAGCGTTTATGTCGCTACGCTCTCGGTAGACTTCAAGATGCATGTTGACCTCGCTCGTAACCCTTCGCGTCCCATCCAGCAGGCGACCTTCGATATCCGTGACCACGATGTCAGACTCTTCCAGAAAGAGTTTGCTCACTCCGGTCGGCGTGACGAGCAGGCGTCGCTCATCAAGCCGAACAGAGAGGTTCCCGGACGTTCCTGGGGTGAAGCCAAGTTTTGCAAGCAATCGACCGAATTGGGCCAGCTCGCGGCGAAACTCACTTTGTTCATCCAATTGGCTCGCTCTCACTGGGAGCTCCTTATCCTGCGAATGATACGTCAAAGAATCTTAAATGGCGCCGGCTCAACTGCAAGGATCGGTTTCGGTGCGAAGGATTCTCGGAGCTTTCGAAGGTCCTTTCCAAACCGGTCAGATGCCATGAAGAGGTGACCCGCAGTCAATCTGCCAGCCACCTTGTGGTGGCCCACCGCTGCCAATCCCATGGAAGCAATACACCCGCACTGCGAGCAGTCCGGGTCTCCGCCGAACTGGCACGGTGTGATTTGTGTCGTTAGGTCGGCGGATATCGTCTCCGTCGTCCGGGCGAAGATACATTCTTCCGGATTTGCGGGGGGGTTCGCGATTTCATTGATAACGATATCGTGCATATCCAGTTTTGGGAACAGAGGGCGAAGACGCCGGAGTTCCTGCATCACGAGCATTCGCTGATTGGGAGACAGAATCTCCGGATCGGTGGCGCCTCGTTGCGGTGTGAACAGGCTGAACCAGATCTTGCGGATCGCCGGATTCGCACTCCAGAAGGCGAGGAACTCTTCGAGATACCCCGGACGCGACGCGATCTGCGCCGTAATCGTGGAATGGATCGTTATCCGGGCGCCAACAATGTTCTTGAGAATTCTCTCGTAGGTCGCTGGTTTCCGCCGCTCATCGTGCTCCGGCTGAAGCCCGTCGATGGAGACAACCACGTTAAGTTTTTCGAATCTGTTCCATTCAGCAGGAACAACACGAAAGGCACTCGTCACAATCTGGGTATGGATTCCACGAGCTTCGATCTGTGGAATCAGTTGCTCCAGCTCGCGGTAACGCACGAAGGGATCGCCCCCGACCAGCGAAACATGCAACGGCTTGCGTTCATCGAGTATGGCCAGGATCCGAGTAACAAGCTCGTCTCCTTTGAAGTCCGACAACTGGCGGAGAAGCGTGCTGCTGCCGAGATGGGCCGCGTCAAAGGCGTAACAGCCAGGGCAGCGTAGAGGGCATTCTTTCGTGATTTCTATAGACAGAGAGGGGGCGCGGCCGGCAAGGATGGCAGCCCAGGCTTGGAAAACTTCAGACTTCTTCATGCGTCTCCAGGATCAGCTCACGTCAGTGAGGGATCTGCATAGATGTTGAGTTATAGAACGGCTTCTATCATGCCGCCGCAACTATGCCTGGGGCACCTCAGATCTGTGAGGGAAGGTTGTACAAGCCCAGGGCCGGACTCGGAAGCGGGACCGCATGGGATGGCGTGATGAGTCCTATCAGCGCTCCTGGAGCTCCTGGATCGCCTCGCCGGAACACAAAGGCAAACCAGCATCGCAGCGCCAAGAAGAAAGCAACGCTGCACTTTCCCTGCTTAAACAGGACCAGGATGAGACATAGAAAGGTCATCACTGAAAGCAGGCCAAACTCAAAGTCCTGGCCGCTACAGATGAACTGATCGAAGTGCCAGAGATACTCAGTCAACGGCATCACTGCGACCAGGGTCAGCAGGAAGAGCACCAAGATTCGCCCGGAAACAAGGTACGCCCGTGAGGATTGGCTGGCAGGTTTTCGGCGCGTCATCATGCCCTTCGGCTCCCCCCAGGAACTGCATCGATTCTATCCCGTCAGGCAGCGTTTGCACCCAGTTCCATGAAAGATACTGTTTGACCTCGTTATTTCCTGCAACAGGCTTCATCAGGCACTCTGGGTCCGATCGATGACCCGGGATGCACCTCTACTTGCCGCTTGGTAGATTTGGTAATTCTTGAGCAAGGTTCGTTCCGTGATCGTCCCCATGCGGACCTTCGCCTCTGCTTCTTATGGCTGATACTGCCATAGGTCATTGAGGTACCCCTGAGTGCCGGTCGAGTCGTCTCCCAGGCCGCCCAGGAGCCGCAGATTGCCGGATCCATCGATCCAGGCGGCCGCGCCCAGCCGACCTCCCGGGGAGTTTGCAGGGGCTGGCGTGCCTAGCGTGCCGTAGACTCCCGATTGCCCGAAAAGCGACACAAACGCTGTGGGCGGAGGGACTGCATTGCTGCCGCCCATCCATGTCCACTTGCCCGGATCTCCGGCAGTTCCCGGCGTGTACTTCCATAGGTCATTCAGTAATCCAGTCGTGTCCGTTACGTCATAGCCCTGGCCACCGAAGATCCAGAAATGGCCCGATGCATCGACCCAGGCTGACGGGCTGAATCGTGCTCCGGGAACGTTGGCGGAAGCCGTAGTTCCTTGAATGCCGTAGTTCCCAGGCTGGCCGCCATTGCTATCAACAGTTTCCGCCCCGCTCTGCCAGGTCCACTGGCCGGCAACTCCGTCGCTGCCCGGTGTGTACTCCCACAGGTCGTTGAGGTAACCGCTGCTGCCAGCCGCGTCAACGCCCAGCCCCCCAAAGAGCCAGAAGTTTCCTGACGCGTCCGTCCAACCGGTGCCAGACTGTCGTCCTCCAGGAACGTTCGTCGAGGCTGCTGTTCCAAGGGTGCCGTAAACTCCGGGTGGACCGCTCGCGCCGCCAAATGGGTTGTTGCTGGGCGGTACTGTGCTGCTGCCACCTATCCAGGTCCACTCACCTGCGGTGCTGTTGCCGCCAGGTATATATTCCCAGAGGTCGTTGAGACCGGCAGTCACCGTGTTTCCGCTGGTTGGATCGGTAACGACGCCATTGCCTCCAAAGAGAAAGAAGTTCCCTGAAGCATCGGTCCAGTTGACCGCGCCGTAGCGGCCTCCCGGAATGTTCGCGGGGGCTGCGGTCCCCAGCGTGCCGTAAACTCCGGGGTGTCCACCATAATAGAAAACTGTGTTGCTGCCGCTCATCCACGTCCACTGGCTGACCTGCGGGTCGAACTTCCAGAGGTCGTTGAGGTATCCGTAGACGCCGTTCACGTCAATGCCGATGCCGCCGAAGAGCCAAAGATTGCCCGCAGCATCCTTCCAGTTGGAGCATTGCTCACGGCCGCCGGGTTCATTTGTGGGCGAGGCTCTTCCGAGCGTGCCGTAAACCCCTGGTGCGCCGGGAGGGAACGAAGAGGATATGGAGGGAATGTTGATGGCGCTCCCGTTGATCCAGGTCCATTGCCCGCTTGAACCTGCGGCAGGGTCGAACTTCCAAAGATCGTTGAGCTGGCCGCCAGTTCCATTTACATCTTTTCCGTTTCCCCCAAAGAGCCAGACATTGCCTGAAGCATCGGTCCAGGTGCTCGCCTGCTCGCGTCCTCCGGGAAGGTTCTCAGGGGCCGGAGTGCCCAGGGTGCCGTACATTCCGGGTTGACCGCCGTTGAGGCCCAGGGTGCTGCTGCCTGCGGTCCACGTCCAATCACCCACGCACACGACACGTGCGGTGCTGACGCTGTCAGTCGCTGTGCCGCTGCCAGCGATGATAGAGCAGTTCTCACTCGAAGGCTGAGTGAGAACCGTGATGTTGTATGCGCCACCCGCGGCGACCGACGTGGGAAAAGTAAAGCTCGCGGCATGGGCACTTAAGGTCAGAGCGTCCCCGCCGTTATCCTGCAGGATCAGGCCCGCGCCGTTTAGTCCGGTGACGGTGCCGCTGATCTCGTATTGCGGAGTGCAGGTGACCGCCACATTATTGACGGCAGCAGCGGCTGTGCCGCTGCCGTTGCCCACCAGGCAGACCTCGCCGAGAGGCTGGGTGAGAACCGTGACGACGTAGCCGCCCCCGTCAAGGAGTGGCGTGGGGAAGCTGAAGCTGCTGGCGTCAGCGGCGACAGTCAGGCTATCGCTGCCATTGTCTTGCAGCACCAGTCCCGGATTGACGAGACCGGTGATTGCGCCACCGATGGTGTCCAGAGTTGTGCAGGTGACGGCAATGCTGGTTACATTGGCGGTGGCTTTGCCATTGCCGTTTGCCACAGCACAGCTCTCGCCGGCAGGCTGTGTCGCCACGGTCACGCTATAGATTTCGTTGACGGGAAGCGAGTTGTTAAAGCTGAAAGCAGTGGCGTTCGCACTCACGGTAAGGCTGTTGCCCCCAGAGTTTGCAAGAACAAGCCCGGCACCCGTGAGTCCGGAGACAGTGCCGCCGATGGTGTAAGTGACAGGCGCTGCAGGAGTCGTTGACTTGCTTCCGCCGCTGCAACCGATCGCAAGTGCGCATGCCGTGGCGAACAGAGTGGAGACACCAGACTTCATTCCGCTTTTCATCTCTTCGACCTTTCGCAAATCTGATAGGTTCCGCATGGTTACTCTCAAACGCGACAACTGTTCCGTTACCGATCGCAAGACGAGGTCCCGAAGAGGCACGCTGAATGGGTACTCCCCAGGCAGCGACGCCTCTTCCGGACAGCGTCGCCTGTTACTGCACCGTCACTTGAACCTGGGCGGTGTTGGTGATCGAGCCGCTTGTAGCAGTGACGGTCACCGTGTATCCGCCGGCCGGCGTGCCGGGAGATCCGGCGGTGGTAGCGGTTGTCGCTGATTGTGAGCCGCCGCCAGCGCAGCCCGTGATGCCCAACCCGCCGAGGGAAAGAAGGAACAGTCCCAGCGCCATCCATCTACGGCGGCGCGGAATCATCAGCAGCAAGAGGCCTCCAAGGCCTATGCCGCCGGTTCGCTTTGCGAGCATCCCGCCTTCACCAGGATCGAGCTTCGCCGAGGACGCTGTCGTGTTTACGGTCAAAATCGCGGTTACCACGGAGCCACCTGTGACGGAGGCGCTTGACGGGACGGAGCATGTCGGGACAGCGGTGCTTGCGGTTGCAGAGACAGCGACGGCGCAGCTCAACTGAACCGTCCCTGTGAAGCCACCCGCCGGGCGAATACTGAGCGTGTCAGTCACAGATTCACCAGCGGCTGCAATCGCCACAGCGCTGCTGGCAGCCGAGAGCTCGAAGGCAGGTGTCGCGGCTATCTGCGGGAGAATAAAGGAAGCGGACACTGATTGCTGGAGCAGGCCAGACACAGCTGTCACTGTAACGGTGTAAGCACCAGCCGGGGTGGTGCTGTCTGTTGTCACTTGCAGGGTCGCGGTAGCTGGCGTGCTGGAGTTGAGAACTGCGTTGGCCGGCAAGACGCAAATGGCTGCCTTGCCCGTGGCCGGCACGGGCGCAATCAGGCAGCTGAGCGCTACAGTGCCTGTGAAACCCTGGGTGGGCGAGAGGGTTAGGACGTCGGTTGCCGCTTGCCCAGCTGCGGAGATCGACAATGAACTACTGGCGGCTGAGAGTGTGAAGCCAGGGCCAGCCGTTACCTGCATGGAGACCTGCGCCGATTGGCTCTGCGTACCATTCGTGCCGGTGACCGTGATCGTGTAATTGCCGACCGCCGTGTCCGCGAAGGTAGAAATTGCGACCGCTGATGTGGCCCCAAAGCTTCCGTAAACCGTGGTGGATGCAGCCACGCAGGTCGGGGTATGTCCTGTTGCAGCGGCGCTGACCGTGCAGGCCATGCTGACCAGTCCTGTAAAACCGTTCGAAGGTGTGATCGCGAGGGTGGTCGAAATCTGCTGGCCTGCCACAACGACCAGCGGCTGGGTTGGACCACTGAGACTGTAGCTGCCGGACGAACCGACAAGAGTCACGTTCGTGGTGGCGGTCGCAGCCTGGTAGTTTCCATCGCCACCATAGCTGACACCGATGAGGTTGGAGCCGGTCGCCAGATCGGACGCCAGAATCGAGAAGGTGAGTTCGATAGTGTCTACGCCATTCAACTGCCCTTGAACAGAGCTAAGCGGAGCGTAGGTGTGGCCGTTGGCGGTCGCCGAGATGCCTCCGGTGGGGTAAAGCGCAACGCTGTTCGTCTGGAGCAGTGCGGTGAACTGAAAGACTCCAACGGGGGTCACGGCGCCGCCACCTTGCGGCAACAGGAAGGAGGTTGCTCCCTTGGTCACGGTAAGCGTCTGGGAAGAACTCGCGCTCGCTTGAAAACTGGCATCACCCGGGTAGCTGGCCTGGTAGCTGTAACTTCCCGGAGCGAGTGAACTGATTGAGATCTGCGCGTATCCCAGGCTGTTGATCGGAGCGGCCTGTGTTCCCCCGCTCGTAGTAAAGGTGACATTCCCCGTCGGAAGGCCATCCGCGAGCAGGTTCCCGGTGTAATCGACCATGGAGCTGTTGCCGAATGGCTGCGCGTTGACGTAAGAGTTGAGGCCGTAGGCCATGGTGCTCAGCCCTTCCTTGATCACGAAGGTGGTCGGGTCGTAATCGCCGAAGAACATTGAGGTCGTGCTGGCTTCAGGGCTGACCGTGACGCTAATGCTGTTCGATGACTGGCTGGCGATATGGCTCGTATCACCTGCATAGTAGGCCGAGACCGTGTAAGTGCCGCCGGGCAGGTCGTTGGTGGTCAGATCGCCCGTACCGGCCACCGGTCCGAAGTCCGTGTAGCTCGCGGGCCTAGTGGTGTTGGTCGCGATGATGCTGAACTGGCCCGATGCGTCACTCGGCGTCACTGCGGTTTCAAAGTACAGCGGGGTTCCGTGAACGACGCTGATGGCCGCGCTTGAGAGCGAATCATATTCGGTCCCGGCCGTGAGCACGTTGCTTGTTGTGGCAAAGTTGGTCGATCCCCAAAGGCTGATGAGTTGCGAAAGATCGACGCTGCCAAGGCCTGTTGCCATGTCATAGCTTGGCGTTGCGTTGTAGCCTTCAAGAAAGTTGTTTGAACCGCAGTTAAGCGTGCCGCTGGCACAATAGACCGAATTGTTGCCGATCGTAACGTCGTGAAACGCCCGCTGGTATTTGCCTGGGGTGCTGGGATTCGGGTTATAGTCCTGCGCGAGGTTGTAGAGGACCGCATCGGCTTGCCCCAGGCGCGCACCGCCCTGTGACTGCGAGATCATCGCGAGCATGCCGGCGAATGCGGGTGCCGAAGCGGATGTGCCGCCAACAGTTCCCACATACTGATCGTTTATAAGGTGCCCGTTGGCGTCCAGTTGGCAGTCGGTATAGACGCCGCCACCCGCACCTGTGACCGAATCGGAGCAGAAGACCCACGCCGCGCCAAAGAATCCATTTGCGGATAGAAGGGACACGTCTGGAAGAGACCGGACTGGATTGATCGACTGGAAGCCTGTCTGGAATGCAGGTTGAGGATAGCCGGAAAGAGTCTGCGAGCAGGTTCCGTCGCCCTGAATGTATCCCTGGCAGGTGGCCGCACTGCTGAGTCCGCCTGCCCCTGCGATGACGTTCGTCTCTCCAACGCCGTTGTAGGTGGGAGTATTGTCTGTGAAGCTACTCCCGATCACCTGTGAGGAGTCGTTCCACGGGCTCTCGGGGATGAAGCTAAGCGCGGTTGCGTAGTACGGAGACGCACCCGTGGTCGTGGTGTTGACATAGGTGCTGAGGTTGTTCGCCAGGGAGTAGAAGTCCGTGCCGCCGACCGCGATATTGTAGGGCGTCGATGCAAGTCCACTAACCGAGAGCCCTTGCGTAGCCTGGGTGTCGGATTGAAGGTTACACCCGGCTGAGCCGGTGTCGCCGGTGGAGACTGTGACCGTGATTCCCTGCGCTGCCGCCTGCTGCCATAGCTCGGACCACTCTAGATTGCCGCCTGGTCCGAGGTCCGCCTCGCAATTTCCGTAACTCACACTGAGAATGTTGACCTTGTTCTCCTCAAGCGCGTGCAGTCCGGCGAGGATGAGGCCATCCGCTAGGTCTGTCGAAGCAGCATAGTAATACTTGATCGCCGCACCCGGAGCAAGCCCTCCCGCAATTTCTACGTCCAGAAGAGCCTCCTCTGCAGCGCCTCCGGGAATGACGCCCGGATCGATCGCTCCGTCGAGGATTGCTGTCGGCAGGTTGCTGGCCGCAGCCGGAGGTAAAAATGCCGTCCGGTAGTTCTGCACATCGGCCATAGCCAGCGCCGAATAACCCAGAATTCCAATTGTGATTCCACTTCCATCGAGCGTCTGGGTTGCGGCGGGATTGAAGTCTTGATTGGGAGTGTCGTAGATGATCGAAGCGTCTGCCGGAGTGACGAACAGATCGAAGCTGCCATCGGGATTGTCGCCGGTGATGGCAGACTTCAGACGATGGGAGGCTGCATCGTAGCGCGCGGACTTGCCAAGGACGTGGAGGGGCCTTGCGCGGAAATCATTCATGGGCGAGAGTCCGCCGATGACCGGAGCAAGCGCGGTCGGAACTTCCGGGTCTGCGGCGTTGGCGAAATGCGTCTGCTGCCCCACAGTATAGCGGTGGATGCTTGTATGAAAGGCGCTGCCAATCGATCCCACCGTTCCAGAAAACAGGACAGCATTGCGTGCCGCCGTGACCCCTTCGACCTTTAACCCGTTCGATTGGAGCCACTCCTGCACTGCTGCGAGATCGTGGTCGGAGATGCCGTATGCAGTGCCAAAGCTGTCTGGCGTCAGCCAGTGCCGGTAATCTGCCGAGCCGGCATTCTGCGCCTGGCTGAGAAACTGGCTGAGCCGAGCCTGCTGCTCAACGCTCCTGCGAAGCCACAAGACCATCCTTCCGCTCGCCAGGGATGCCGGTGCTTCCCCGAGATCTACCGCCTCGCGAGGGAGACGACGCGTCTGCCCCTTCAGGGCAGTGTGCTCCGCTGTCAGCTTGCCGAGGACGCGGTCTATAGGACCCGTCCTCGTCCCGGAGATAACGTCGGTCGGCCTTGCGACCTGGGGGGAGGATCCAGAGGGTTGCGCGACGGCGTAACTTGCGAGGAGCAGCGTGGCGAAGCAGGCACGGAGAGCGGAAGAGATGAGTCGTGCGGGATTCATAGTAATCCTCGAAAAGTTCGGCTTATGAGCAAACTGATGCCAGCCACAGTCGACAGGTGTCGCACTGCAGACCTGGGTACGGGCGGTAGAAGCCAGCAATTGAATGGAGACAGATTGAGTTTAGGTGTGGGAGAGGGGTGACGCAATACTCAGAAGGCGAGCAATAGCTTCGCAATTTATATGGAAGCAACACCCCTGTAATGAAAGGTTTATAGAAGATTTGCTTACCAGACGGAAGATCTTGCTGGCCCAGTGTCCGCAATATTGTAGAGTTTTCTCATGGCCAAAACAGAGTTGGTGTCCTTCCTGGACTTCAAATTTGATCTCTCTTCGGGCGATCTCTTGCGTGGGGACAAACGGGTCGGGATGCCGAAGCAGACCTCGCGCCTCTTGGAAATTTTTCTCGAGCGGCCTGGAGCGGTCGTTACACGCGCCGAGCTTCAGGAGTTGCTCTGGCCAGAAGGCGAGTTTCTGGACCACGAGCATGCCATCAATCGGGTCATAGCGGATTTGCGGTCGGTCTTTCGGGACAATCCCAAGAATCCGAAGTACATCAGGACCGTCCACAAACGCGGCTACCGGTTTATCCCTAAAGTCTCCGTAGCTCCTACTAAGAGTAAAGTTCTGAGTCCAACTTCCGACGCGCAGGAGGAGACTCCAGCTCCTTTCACCAAATCGCAGGCGGAGAGTTCCCAAATTGAATCATCTCTGCCTGCAGCCTCCGCCAGTTCCAGCATCACCCATCAGGATGGAACAATTGGAGAGGGGCATAACCCAGCAGGGCGACTAATCAAACAGTATCGCTGGCTCCTCCTGGCTGCGTCTCCAATTCTGCTCATCGTCGCATTTGCATTCTTCCGACATCCGCCTCGACCGCCGATTGCTGGACCGAACACCATATTGCTCGGAATCGCGCCGTTTCAAAGCGAGGGTTCTGGGGCCGAAGAGACAGGGGAGAGTTTTCGTCTTGATCTGGCAGATGCGCTGGCGCAGATTCCGATCGTTCAGATTACCGCGACACATTCGCTGAACAACATCAACCGCGATGACAGCGGTATTCGCAGCATCTCCGAAAAACTCCGTCTCGACATGATTTTACTCGGCAAGTTTCGAATTGCAGGCGATCGTTGCAGGGTCGAATTCGAACTTATTCGGGGTAGCGACTCGCTCCACCTGGCATCGTTTCAGTACGAAGGCAGCAAAGACGAACTCGCCGGCATTCGCGACAAGTTGCAAAGGGACATCTTCCTGACACTTCAAGGTACGGGGAAGTCTATGCAAGCCATTCGTGGCAGTACCGACGACCCCCAGGCCTATGGTGAGTATCTGCAGGGACGTGAGTTGACCCGGGTTCGTGAGGTGAGCGCCCTAAACCAGGCTTTGGGCCATTACCAGATTGCGGTCCAACGTGACCCGAAGTTTGCCGAGGCCTATGCCGGCATGGCCGTCACCCATCTCGCCTTGCGCTACTTCTCCAGTCCTATCGAGCACCAGAACACAGCAAAGCAACTGGCTCAGCAGGCTTTACAACTCGACCCTGCACTTGCAGAGGCACATGCTGCTCTGGGTGATGTTGCCTTGCGCTCAGAGTGGAATTTTACTCTTGGCGAACGCGCATTGCGGCGCGCCATCGAACTTGATCCGCGCAAGTCGACCTATCACGCGTGGCTGGCCTCGTTGCTGGTGTACGAGGGGCGTTTCGATGAAGCCATGGCAGAGATTGACCGCGCCGTTGCTGACGACCCGCTCTGGCCTCTGGTCTACAGTATGGCAACGTATGTGGCCGGCGTGGCTCACGACAACAACAAGGCGATTGCCTTTGCACAAAAATATCAGTCACTCGTGCCCGACTCTCCCGAAAGTCACAATCAGCTCGGTTGGGCCTACTTCGTTGCGAAACGCTACGACGAAGCGTTAGCCGAATGGGGTCGAATGGCGGAAATGGACAAGGATCCGGCCCGCATCGCTCTGGAAGAACGTGGTCGGGCGGCATACCACCGCGGGGGAATTCAACCCTACGCCCTTGTGCGTCTCGAAGCCATGGAACGGCACGCTCCTGAAACTACTCGTCGAAGGAACGACTTCGATCCCGCCGAGTGGTATGCCTTCACCGGTCAACGCGACAAAGCTATCGCGGCGGTTCAGCGCGTTGTTACTGACCACGACGGTGCTGCGATCCTGCTGGCTGAAAATCCGATGCTCGACAACCTTCACGACGATCCGAGATTCGCGGCATTACTGCACCAAGTGGGACTGGCTCTACCGAACTATTCGCTCCGCCCGCTGCGGTAAAACAGCTACTCCAGGGCAGCCGCTACCTCGGGCCGTCTCACTTCGCCTTTCCTGCGGGTTTCAAGAGACTGTCTTCTTTAGGACAGGCCGAGACCGCTCTGTCGTTTCTACAAGAGCGAAGCTTATCGTTGGCTGGCCTGATGTGTACTGCTTCCTGCCGCCATAGCTACGCGAGTTTTCAGCCTTCCGCCAATTATTAGCCCGGCGCGGGGTAGGGACGATGTAGCCCAAAAGATGTTTATGGAATGCAGTGCTGGAAGGGCATGTGGAGGAGGCCGGCTAACGTTCAGCGCGTCGACAGCACCATTTTCTTGACTGTCACTTTGGTCTGTCGCCACAAACCCCTTCTTGCCGGAAGTTTAGTGGCGGGGACGACGGGGCTCGAACCCGCGACCTCTGCCGTGACAGGGCAGCGCTCTAACCAACTGAGCTACGTCCCCAGGATTGTTCGCACAACCTGGCTTGGTGTCACATAGAGACTTGGCCGTTTGAGCTCTCGCTTCGACGCCATGTTTCTATCGTTTCGTTGATCCGGATTGCACTTCAGCTTGAATCAGAAGGCAATCACTGGGCTCGACGACAGAACTAAGTCTATCAGACTCGAAGCGCCTTACTCTCCGGTCCCACAAAATTGTCGGCCTGCCCGTTCATGCAATCCGCGTGCCGGCAGGGCTCACACCCTGGTCTCCACCTGTCGGCGGAATGTTGGCGCGTTCCTCATAACCACCAGGAAGCCTGCGACCACGACCACAAGTCCGAACCCGAAACTTGAAAGCGCAACTGAGACCCCAAGGAACGGCATCAGTTTCCCGAGTGTCAGGGCTCCCAGCGGAATGCCCGCGCGGAACGCAAGGTTATAAACACTCATTACTCTTCCCCGCATCGAATCAACCACAATCAGCTGCACCACTGACAGCATCAGCGATGCCGACGCCATCACCGCCGCGCCACACAGAAAGATCAGAACGCATGAGAGCGGCAGCCACCGCGAGAACGCAAACGCTGCCGTCGCGGCCCCTAGAATGAATAGGGTAAGCAACGCGATCCGCGCCTGCCCCTTCACCTTCTCCATAGCCGCAATTATCAGCGCGCCGCAGATTGAACCAACTCCCGAGCAGACAAGCAGAAGCTCATACGTCTCCGGGCCCCGATGAAAGATGGTGCGAACCATCACCGGGAGAAATCCCGTCAAGGAAAATCCGAACAGCGTCGTGCAAAAGGCAAGCACAACCAGAGGCGTCAGTCCTTCGCGGTCTCGGATGAAGCGTATCCCTTCCTTCATGCTCTTCATCACGGACGTCTGCGTCTTCGGTGCCACAAACTTGAACCTGATGACAATTAGCGAAACGATTACCGCAATGTAGGAGATGCCGTTGAGCGTGAAGCACCACGTCGCTCCAAGCGCCGTGTAAGCAAGGCCACCCAGCGTAGGGCCGATGATGCGTGCCAGGTTGAACTGGATCGAATTCATCGAGATCGCGTTGGCAAGGTCTTCAGGATCCACGAGCGTCGGCAGTAGCGCCGAATAAGCGGGACCGCCGAAAGATTGCCCCACTCCAACAAAGAAAGACAGCGTCAATATGTGCCACACCTTGACGGTATGAGTCACAAATAGTGCCGCGAGGATGAACGCGCAGATCATCTGGATGAACTGCGACAGCAACAGCATCTTTCTCCGATCCAGCCTGTCCGCAAAGACCCCACCCACAAGTGAGAACAGCATGAAAGGAAGCTGTCCAAGAAAGAGATCCAGCCCAAGGTAGAAGGGGTCTTTGGTCAGGTCATAGACCAGCCAGCTCTGTGCGAACTGCTGCACAAAGGTCCCAATTGTCGAAACGCAGGCTCCCAGCCACATAATCCGGAAGTCGCGGTACCGGAAGGCTCTGAAGATGCGCTTGAAAAAGGGTGCGGATTCGGCCACTGACGTTAGACCCCGTTCGGCAAGAGGAGCAACCTATTGTTTTGATCCAGGCCGTTCCAAACGGGCGAGCATCAGTTGGTGCATATGCGGTTCGCACTCGCGTTTAGGAAAGGAAAGCTTTAGTTCAAGATGAGAGTTGCCGAAGTCCGTCGCAGATTCAAATCTCTCCGCGGGAACGGCGAATGGCTTTGAGCACCTCTTCCAGCCGTAGGATAGCACTCGGCCCGCAACGCAGCATCAGCAGCCGTGGGGGCCCGTGAACGCTAGGTAATGCGCACGGCGGACACGTAGGTTCGCCACATCAGCACTCCCTCGCCATTGCTTCCCAACCCGCGCTCCCATACACTTGAACTTGTCCCGGAGATCGGGCGGTTAGCTCAGTTGGTTAGAGCGCCTGCCTTACAAGCAGGATGTCGGGGGTTCGAGTCCCTCACTGCCCACCATTCCCCTACACTATCCCCATGCCATCACAACAGCGCCGGGCTCCTGTCTGGCTCATGGGCCTTTCGAACGCCACCTTCGGCTTTGTCGGCGGCTTCATCGTCCTGCCTCTGCCGCAGATGCTCGCGGCACAGGGTCTCGGCGAAGCTCGCATTGCAGCCATCAGCGCCGCCTGCCTGTCACCTGGCTTCTGGGTGTTCCTCGTCGGACCTGTCCTCGACATCCGCTTCAGCCGTCGCTTCTACGCCACCCTCTTCGCCATTCTTGCCGGCCTCGGCCTGGCTTTCGCCGTAATAATGCGCTCCCATCTGCTCCTCTTTGAGACCGGTGTCGTGACCGCCTACACCGCTGCCGTCCTCAACTCGAATGCTATCGGCGGGTGGTTCGGCGCGGTCCTTCCCGAGATCGCACTGTCCGACCACGACGACCCGAACCACGAAGCCGCCCGCCTCAGCGCCTGGACCCAGGTCGGCAGCTTTCTTGGCGGCGGAGCCATGGCCATCCTTCCTTCCGAATTATTCCGCCTGCTTCCGCTCCACGCCGCCGCCATACTTCTCGGAAGCTTCGTCATGCTGCCCGCCGCTATCTTCCCCTGGATTCCGCTCCCCACCAGCACCGAAGGTCAAACAGCCGCCGCGTCTACTCTTCAAGCCGCGCAGGAAAGCTTTCGAACTCTTTTCCGCGAGCTCAAAACTCTCCTCACCCGCCGGGAAGTGCTCCTCACCATGCTTCTCTTCGTCGCTCCCACGGGAGCCTTTGCCCTCACCAACCAGCTCACCGGCGTCGCCCACGACTTCCGCGCCCCCGACGCCTTCGTCTCCCGCATGGGCGGCACCGTCCTCTCATGCGCTGGCGCAACCGTCTGCCTGCTCGTCCCCGTCTTCGCTCGTTGGATCAAGCCCCTCCCGCTCTATCTCCTCATCGGAACCGCCGGCAGCCTCTTCACCCTGGCTCTGCTTCTGCTGCCGCGCACGCCCGCAACTTTCGCCCTCGCCTTCATGGTCGAGAACGTCATGCAGGCGCTCAGCTTTACCGCCGCCGTCGCCATCAGCTTCACCACTATCGGCAGCGGCAATCCCCTCGCCGCGACCCAGTTCAGCCTGCTCACCTCCGCCACCGTCCTCCCCATCCTCTACATGGGTGTTCTCGACGGCCACACCTACAACGCCCTCGCAGGCTTTCATGGACTTGACGGCATGTACATCGTCGATGGTTGCGTCAGCCTCGCAAGCTGCATCATCATGGCGCTTCTCCTCCGCAAAGTTCCGCTGCTTGTGGATAGAAGGCCCTGACCATGCCCACGCGCCTCATCCTTAATGCGGACGACTTCGGCCTTACCCCCGGCGTCAATCGCGCCATCCACGAACTCCATAAGGCCGGCGTCCTCACCTCCGCCACCCTCATGGCATCCGCCGAAGCATTCGACGATGCCGTTGCCATCGCCCGCGCTACTCCCACCCTCGGCGTCGGCTGCCACGTCATCCTCGTCGACGGCACCCCCATCTCGCATCCCGCTTCAATCCCATCCCTGATCGGCCCCGACGGCAGAAACTTACGCACCTCGCTCGCCGACTTCGCCCAGGCCCTCCTCCGGGGTCGTGTCCGCGAATCCGACATCGAGCGCGAAGCCTCCGCGCAGGTCCGAAAACTCCAGCGGGCAGGCATCGAGATCACCCACCTCGACACCCATAAACACACTCACATGTTCCCCACCGTCACCCGTTCCATCCTGCGCGTAGCCGAAAACAGTTCCATCCGTGCCATCCGCAACCCCTTCGAACCAAAGTGGTGCCGCAATCTCGGCCAGGGGAACTTCTTACGCCGGCTGCAACTCACACTCCTCAACCGCCTCCGCACCCAATTCCAAACCCACCCCCAGATCCGCAACGGCGACGTCCTCACCACCGCAGGCTCCGCCGGCGTCTCCGCAACCGGCGAGCTCAACTCCGAATCCCTCCGCCAGATCCTCACCGCCGCCCCCGAAGGCCTCTGGGAGCTCGTCCTCCACCCCGGCTACAACGACGCCGATCTAGCCACCATCACCACCCGCCTCCGAAGCCATCGCGACATCGAACGCGAAGCCCTCCTCGCCATCGTCCCGCAAATCCTCACGCAACCAAACCCGCCCGAACTCATCCATTATGGAGACCTTGGCCGCAAGTACAACCCAACCATTCACACTCCCGACACCAGCCTCGACCACACTTAGAAACAGGCGACACTCTTGGAATCTGGCCACCACACTTAGAAACAGGCGAGACTCTTGGAATCTGGCCACCACAATTAGAAACAGGCCGCACACTTTGTTTGTCATTCCCGAAGGGAATCTGCGTCTGCACTTGCCGTTGTTTGTTTTCGTTCGGGTTACTTGTTTGTTGCCCATGATTCAAGACTTGTCATCCTTCGCGAGCGGAGGATCTCCTTATGCCTTTGTCTTCACGCACCAGCACCCCAGGACCTCCATGAAGATCGGCATCACCTGTTACCCCACCTACGGCGGCTCCGGCGTAGTCGCTACCGAGCTCGGCATCGAGCTCGCCGCCCGCGGCCACGAAGTCCACTTCATCACCTCCTCCGCGCCTTTCCGCCTCACCGGCCGCGAAGCCAACATCTTCTTCCACGAAGTCGCCGTCTACCAGTACCCGCTCTTCGAACACCCACCTTACGATCTCGCCCTAGCCACCCGCATGGCTGAAGTCGCCGAGCTCTACTCCCTCGATCTCCTCCATGTCCACTACGCCATCCCACACTCCGTCTCAGCCCTGCTCGCTCGCCAGATGCTGGCCGCCCGCGGCAAACATCTTCCATTCATCACCACACTCCACGGCACGGACATCACACTCGTCGGCCTCGATCGCTCCTATCTTCCGATCACGCGCTTCGGAATCATGCAGTCAGATGGAGTGACAGCCATCTCGTCCTACTTGAGAGACCGGACCCGCGAAGCCTTCGACATCCATTCCGAGATCGAAGTCATCCGCAACTTTGTCAACTGCGACGTGTACATCCGCAATCCCGACCTGGTAGCCGAGATGCGCCCCCGCTTCGCCGCTCCCAATGAGAAGCTGATCGTCCACCTTTCGAACTTTCGCCCCGTCAAGCGCGTCACCGACGTCGTCGAAGTCTTCGCCCGCATCGCCAAAGCCATGCCCGCAAAGCTGATGCTCATCGGCGACGGCCCCGACCGCTCCGCCGCCGAGTACCTCGCCCATCGTCTCGGCGTCTTCCAGCAGATCCAGTTCCTTGGAAAGCAAGATAACGTCAACGAGCTCCTCCCCCTCGCCGACCTTATGATCATGCCCTCCGAGATGGAGTCCTTCGGCCTGGCCGCCCTCGAAGCCATGGCCTGCGGCGTGCCCACCATTGCCACCCGCGTAGGCGGCGTCTCCGAACTCATCGACGACGGCGTCACTGGTCGCCTCTTCGAAGTAGGCGACATCGAAGGCATGTCCGCTGCCGCCCTCGCCCTGCTCAGCGACCGCATCGACCTCAGCACCATGGCCCACGCCGCCCGCCGAACGGCGCAGGACCGCTTCTGCGCCACCCGCATCATCCCGCTCTACGAGGAGTACTACACCCGCGTCATCACCCGCAGCTCCACCCACCCGCAGTAATCGAGAGGTCCGCCTTCGTGCTCGGAACCCCCAACGTTTTTCATTCGTAACCTTTCACCCGATAAGCGCTCATACGGCTATGATCCGGTTTCGTTCCTTAGCCAGCTTTGTGCTCGTCCTATCTTGGTTTCCGCTCCACACGCTCGCGCAGGATAAGAAGAATGAGCTCGCTTTCACGGTCGGCGGCGAACTCATCCCCTCCAATTCACTGGCGAGCCCAGCCTCCGGCGTCGGTCCGGCAATTACGTACAGCAGTAGTTACGCCCTCGACCTGGACTATGGTCGTCGAATCCATACATTCCGCCACACCACGCTGTGGCTGGATGTGCCTGCAGCCGTCGGACCCAGCCATCGAATCGCAAGTAGCGCCGACCTTCTCCCGACAAACGTTGCCACCTTTTTCGTCACTCCTTCACTGCGACTGGAACTTCCTGACTCCCACAGAGTCGCACCCTGGCTCTCTTTTGGCGGAGGCTATGGTCTCTACGAGACCAGTTCCAGGCTTCGCGGCGGAACGCCTAATCCGGTCATACATACCAACACGGGCGTACTTCAGTTCGGCGGCGGTGTCGACATAAAGACGCCCGTCCGTCTCATCGTGCCGATAGGTCTGCGTGCCGAGTATCGCGATTTCTATGCCCTGGAACCGCCTGACTTCGCTCTCCCTGTGACTGGGCAGTCGCAACACAATCAAGTATTCGCAGCTGGACTCACGGCCCGCTTTTAGCGCAGAATCCTACGCCTAAGAACACTGAGCCAGCCTCTAAAGCGATTTCACGACCAGCATAAAGCTCTCAATCCTACGCATCCCCGATGCATTACTTAGGAAGTTCTGTTCGATACTGGTTCCTGAAAAGTAAGTCATCACCATCTCCGCAATCTCCCCCGCATCCCCCTTCGCTCCTGCAGCTTTGATATTCTCGACCAGCAGCCGCTTGATCGGCTTCATGCTCTTCGCCACGATCGCCCGGGCCTCGTCCGGCAGCACCGCCAGTTCCCGCATCGAGCTCACCGAGAAACATCCCTTCTGTCCCGGCCAGCAGCTTAGGGCCATCCTCAGGTATCGCTCGACATTTCCCCAACCCTTGGGCCCTTCGGCCAGCATTTCAGTCAACCCACTCGTCTCCAGATATCGTTTCAACCCCGCTAGAAATAGATCTTCCTTATCCTTGAACTCCGCATAGAGTCCCGACCGGTTCACCCCTGTTGCAGCTTCTAAATCGGCCAGCGTCGTATCGGCAAACCCGCGTCTCCAGAAGACCGGGATCGCCTTATCCAGGACATCTTCGCGATTAAAGTTCTTTGGTCGTCCAATTTTCATAGAATGATTATGGTCTTTTGAACCGCACAGTGCAATAATAGCCCTGCGATCCCATCGAACCTTTGTTAGCCTTTGCCGCATGCGGAGGATCTGCTTTTGCTGCTCCACATGCCTGCCTCAGACTTAGCTAAACGACCGTTCCCGCTCCTCGTACGATCCAACCGGCCTGCAAATCCTTGCACCTTCCAGGACTTCTGAACCATCTAGTTCATAACTGCTGCTTGGAATTCCGGAAAGCAGCACGGAGGCACGATCATGAGCAACACCAGCAAGCTCTTCACTCCTGTCAGCTTCGGTCCCATGCACCTAAAGCATCGCGTCGTCATGGCGCCCCTCACCCGCTCTCGCTCCATCCAGCCCGACTCCATCCCCGGCGACCTTATGGCTGAGTACTACGCCCAGCGTGCCTCCGATGGCGGCTTCATTATTTCCGAGGCCACCAACATCTCGCTCACCAGCCGCGGTTGGCTCGGTGCTCCCGGCCTCTACACCGACGCCCAGGTTGCGGGCTGGAAGAAGGTCGTCGCCGGCGTCCACGCTAAGGGCGGCCACATCTTCGCGCAGCTCTGGCACACCGGCCGCTCCTCGCATGTCTCCATGACCGGCGGCGCCGACCCCGTCTCGGCCTCCGTCAATCCCGAGTACTGGCAGGAGGCCGGCCACCTTACGTCAACTCCCGGCGGCTGGGTCAATCCTTCGCCCCACCGCGCCCTAACAGTCCCCGAGATCAAGTCCATCGTAGAGGACTACCGTGCTGCCGCTCACCGCGCCCTGAACGCGAGCTTTGAAGGCGTCGAACTTCACGCCGCCAACGGCTACCTCATGGACCAGTTCCTCCAGGACAACAGCAATCACCGCAACGACGAGTACGGCGGCTCCATCGAAAACCGCAGCCGCTTCCTCCTTGAAGTCGTCTCCGCTCTCGTTTCAGTCTGGGGAGGCGACCGCGTCGCCGTCCGCATTGGCCCCAGCGGCAAGTGGAACAACATGAACGACAGCAACCCAGACGCCCTCTTCGGTTATCTCGCCGAGCAGCTCAACCAGTTCGGCCTCGCCTATCTCCACGTCGTTGAGCCCCGCGTCAAGGGCAACATCGTAGTTGGCGGCGACAACCAGCCGCCCGTCGGAGCCCAGCGTCTTCACACCATCTTCAAGGGCAAGATCATCGCCGCCGGAGGCTTCGAACCTGAGGACGCCGAGGCCATCGTCGAAGCCGGCACCGCAGAGGCCGTAGCCTTCGGTCGTCACTTCGTCTCCAACCCCGACCTCCCGCGCCGCATAAAGGAAAGTCTGCCCCTCACCGACTACGATCGCGACACCTTCTACACCTTCGACGCCAAGGGCTACACCGACTACCCGGCCTACACCCCAACAGCCGGCTAATCTCCCTTCTAACAAGATGTTGTTCCCGTCTTGTTTGTCATTCCCGAAGGGAATCCGCGTTTGTTCTTGTTTCTGACCAGCCGCGCCGCCAGGTGCCCCATTCATGCGCAGCCTCATCGCGCATGAGTGGGATCCACCACCTTCACCCTCTTGAGATCGCCTTCATAGCCGCGCCCCAACCCACCTGCGCCACCGCCCCCAACTCCGCCCACGGCCCTGCTCCCGAATCCAGAATCGGCATCACAAGCAATACCTTCGTCCCTCGTCCCGGCCGGCTCTCAATCGACACCTCCGCCTCATGCCCATAGAGCACCTCCATCCGTTCCCGTACATTCCGCATCCCAATCCCCGTGCCCGGTCTCACCAGCCCGCTCACCGGCGCAGCAGCCTCCCGCTCCGGAGCCATTCCTACGCCGTCGTCCTCCACCTCAAGCTCCAGCCGGCCTTCCACAATCCGGCTCCGCAGCGTCACCGTGCCTCCACTGATCCTCGGCTCCAATCCATGCTTGATGCTGTTCTCGATCAGCGGCTGCAGCAGCATACTTGGCACAACGATACTTAGCGTCTCCTCTGCAATCTCCTTCACTACCGTCAGCTTCGACCCAAACCGCACCACCTCGATGTCCAGATAGTCATCCGTAAACGCGAGCTCCTCGCTAAACGGGACAAATGCCTCGCGGTCCTTCAGCAGCACCCGCAAGATGTTTGCCAGTTTCACGATCATCTCCCGCGCCAGCTCCGGCTGCGACCGGACCAGCGAGGTTATCGAGTTGAGCGTATTGAACAGAAAGTGTGGATTGATCTGTCGCTGCAGTGCATCGAGCCTCGCCTCGAGCAGCAGTCTTCCCTGCTCCTCCAGCTGCCGCTCGATCCGGATCGCGTTCCAAATCTTCAACGGAATCCCCACCACTACCGGCGCGCACGCGCAGATCGCCAGCTCCGTGAGCCAGGATTCCGAGTTCAGTTCAAAGAAGTGCCGCGGATAAAACCGCCCAAATATGCTGGTCGCAAACTGCATCGCCGTAATCAGCAGCAGGAGAAGGATCTGCCTGTCGAAACGCGGCCGCCGTATGTTCCGCCGAAACCACCTGTAAATACTCAGATCGATCAGCGGTGAGAAAAGCCAGATATCTTCCTCGTCTGCGAATCTTCGGAAACCTCCTGCAATCGCAGCAATCGAAAGGTTCACAGGCAGCGCCCAGTACTCATGGTGCATCACCGCCGGAAACGCCATCGCCGCTCCGCCGACCATCGCGTATCCCGGTCCCAGCAATAGCCCCAGCAGGATCGTCGCCTCGAAGGAGATATCCGCCGCCAGGAAGTTCGGCACTGTCACCCGCACCCACACGCCCAGAGTCAGAGGCACACAGATGATTGCCATCAGCCGCAGCGTCTGCCCCGGTGTCCGATCGGCCAGCAGCAGCAGCCGCTTGAACCGTATTGACCTCGCCAGCGAACTCGAAATCGCCGCCGCCACACCCAGCTCCACCAGCAGCGTAATCAGTATCAGCTTGGGATCGATGTGGCTCGCGGTGTGGTTCACACGTCTACTCTAACCCTTGCAGGAATACGCCACCGGTTACACTAAAGCCGAACGCATGGCAGGCATACTCTTCATCATCTCGGCACCCTCCGGCTCGGGCAAATCGACCCTGGTCAGCCAGCTTCTTACTCTCGTCGAACGCATCGACTTCTCCATCTCGTACACCACGCGCCCACCGCGCGGGTCAGAGCTCAACGGGCGCGAGTACCACTTCACCACCCGCGAAGAATTTGAGCGCATGATCGCCGCCGGCGACTTTCTTGAATGGGCCGAGGTCTTCGGCAACTTCTACGGCACCGCCGCCTCCGCCCTGGTGCAGGCCCGTGACCGCGGCCATGATCTCCTTCTCGACATCGACGTTCAAGGCGCGCTCCAAGTCATGAGCACCCTCCCGGCAGCCGTCTCCATCTTCATTCTTCCGCCCAGTCCGCAGGTCCTCGAGATGCGTCTCCGCAACCGTTCCCAGGCCGAGCACATGACCATCGAGTCCGTCATTGAGCGCCGCCTTGCCGAAGCCCGCGAAGAGCTCAAGCATCTCGGCAGCTACCGCTACGCCCTCGTCAACGACATCCTTGACCAGGCCGCCACCGAACTCCGCGCCATCGTCTTCACCGAACGCACCCTCGCCCATGCACTCTATACCGAAATCCGCGACAAAACCACGAAGAGCCTCTCCAGTAGTTCAGCAATCATTGCCGCAACCTGCCGTACCGACGCGCCGTCGCGCCGCCTGAAGGATGCACTCGCCACCTTCGCCCAGCCGTAATCGCCACTTTGGCACCTGCTACCCGAATTGCCTTTGCGAATCCCGCTCCTTACGTTAAGCTCGTTACACGGGGTGAAACGCATGACGATGGACAGTGCATTCCACAACAAGTACAGCCTGGTAAAGGGTGTCGCTCGTCGCGCACGTCAACTACAAGGCGGCGCTCCAGCCGTCGGCAACTCAAAGTCGATGAAGGCCTGCCGCGTCGCACAGGACGAGATCCGTTCCGGCCACGTCACCTACGTCGTCCAGGAACATCTCGCCAAGCCGCCCATCGAACCCGAACTCTAAAGTTCCTTCTTGAAGCTTGATCATTTCGCCAGGATGAGAGAGGGTGCGACTCCCTTCGCGTCAAGCCAGTCAACAGCGCTCATCTGGTATTGTCCGGGGATCTTCGCCCGCAGGGAGATCGCCGCCGCGTCTTGCGGTACGGTCAGCGTTAACTGGTACCAGCCTTTGGAGACGCGTTCGATATTCTTCAAAGCACCGCCCATCGATCGCACGACATATACAGTCCTGATCGACGGCGACAAATTGGTCTCCCAGGTCTCCGCACCCGTAACACTTGTCGTCTGCAGCGGAAACTCTCCAACACTTGTCGGAGGAGCCGTCGTGCCGGGTTCCCCGCTCACCGTATAGTTCTCAATCGGATCGCCTCCCACGTGGTAGATCAACGCACTCGCCTGCTCCGCATCACGGACCATGTCAAGCGGTTGATTCGCCGCCGCTCGGGGTGTAGCGTAGATGATCGAGCGTTCCCCCCGGCACTCGGCGAGATCGCCAATGGCCTGCTCGTACCCCTTAAAGACACCACGCCCGGGTGCCACAGGCTGCAACAGTTCATCGCGCGTTCCGACCGGCCCTACATATGCTCCGTTCGGGCTCATCAAGCGAAACGACTGGTTGCCAGGGAACCTCGATGGCAATTGACCGGACAGGTAGCTGCGCAGGTCCCCGCTGACTCCGGGCGCAACAATGATCAACATACAAGCCTTATGCCGCGATGGCGGGTCTATGCGAAACGGCAACGGTACTCCGTCGCTGGACAATTCGAAATTTGAAGCTTTCAGACCGGTCGTAGGTTCACCTGAAAGAGCCCTCACTCGGAGCGCGACGTGAACCACTCTCAAGTCCTGAGCGTGGCTTTCGTTCACGAGCGCCATCCAGGAACAGGCCAGGACAAAGCACATCGCAAAAAGCGAACATCTTCTGTGCAGCGCTGTCATATCGTTCAGACCAACCAACGCCAGCAGAATACACCCAAGTACAATCATTAGGTGCCCGCCGCAACAGACCAACTCCGCGCATATGTCGAGTACCTCCGCGACATGGGCATCCACGATCTCTATCGCCAGGGCGATCCCCTCGCCCCGGAAGCCCTCGCAGCCCTTCTCGCCGAGTTCGCCCCACCCCCGCAAAGAGCCACACCCGCATCCAAATCCGCTCCGCCCGTCGCCCGCCCGACCCCCACGGTAATGGGTGGCCCATCCATGCAGCCTCACCGCATGGGTGGGATCCCCACTTCGGAAGCCTCCCCTTTCGCTCCACCCAGGAACCAACAGCCAGCGACCCTCAACCTGTCCCCATCTGCCACCCCCGAAGCGATCCACCCCCCGAAGCCCAGCTTCCTGGAGCTCCCCATCCCCAAGCCAAAATCCTTCGACGAGCTGATGCCCATCCCGCAGGATCGCCTCGCCCCGAACCAGAAACCCGCCGCCCTGCAAGCCATCCGCGACCTCATCGGCGACTGCACCCGCTGCCCGCTCGCCTACGCCGGTCGCCGCACCATCGTCTTCGGCGACGGCGACCCCAACGCCCGCCTCATGTTCGTCGGCGAAGGGCCCGGTGCCGACGAGGACACCTCCGGCATTCCCTTCGTCGGCAAGGCCGGCCAGCTCCTCAATAACATGATCAACGCCATGGGCTTGAAACGCACCGAGGTTTACATCGCCAACATCGTCAAGTGCCGCCCCCCCGCCAACCGCACCCCCGAGCCCGTCGAAGCCAACACCTGCAGCCCCTTCCTCCTCGAACAGATTGACACCATCCGCCCGGAGGTCATCGTCGCCCTCGGCGGCACCGCCGCCACCTACCTCCTCGGAGTCAAGCAGTCCCTCGCCTCACTCCGCGGCACCTGGCACGCCTGTCGCGGAGCAAAGGTGTGCGTCACCTATCACCCCGCCTACCTGCTCCGCGACCCCACCCAGAAGGGCGAGGCCTGGAAAGATCTCCAGCGCGTCATGGCCGAACTCGGCCTGAAGCCCCCCACCAAAGCCGTCTGACCACCTCGTTCGTCTTTATTCTGTTCGCGACGAATCTATTTGTCATTTTCTTGTTTGTCATTCACTGTTTGTCATTCCCGAAGAGAATCTGCTGTTGCTCGCGCCTTTGCAGTCATTCTGACGCGCAGCGGAAGAATCCCGACACCGCTCACATCACTACAACCGCTCGAACCTTCTCCCCCGAGACCCGCGCCAGCACTCAGCGTTAAAGTTCTTCTTACCAGATCCACTATCCGTCTCGAGCTCAACTCGCCTTGTAGTCACGCTTCTCCGTAGACACCCCGACCGACCTCGAAACCGCCATCTTCTGCTGCGTCAGAAAACGCCGCACCGGCGAATCGTAAAACCGGTCCACCAGCCCCGCCACCACGAACATCCCGCCAACGAAACAAACTGAAGCCGCCGCATGCGAGGCCGCCCCGCCACCTTTCGGCGAAGACCATCCATGCAGTAACAAAAAATGAAGAATGGGCTGGTGAAGAATGTAAACGGCATACGAGGCCGCCCCGAGCTGCCGCGCTACCCTTGCCACAAGCCCTTCGATTTTTGCCCCCGCGCCAAGCAACAACAGCACCGGGAAGATGCCGATCACCACGATCAGGTCGAACGAATTCCCAAGCCGCGATGCTCCAACTCCTGCCAACAGTATGAGAAGAACAACCCCACTCAGCGGAGCCCATGGATGCAGCCGCCACAACTCCCGCCGCCACACCCGGCACAGAACCATACCCATGACGTAAGCGAACAGGACCCGCAGCAGGCCACCCGCAAACTCAAACGTATTGGCGCCAAAGTTAAGAGGCCCCCGGCCCGTCCACGCGATCAATCCCGCACCCGAGGCCACCACCACCGCGATCAGGAAGCCAGTGGACCGCCGTCTCAGAAATACCGCGTGAACAACATTCACCACACTCTCGAACATCAGCGACCAGGCAGGAATGTTGTAGGGAAACGCGTGCAGCGGTCCGAGGCGCGGGACGACCCAGGCAGGCAGCACGAACACATTCAGCAGAGCACTTGCCCAGCCGTGAACGCCGATCTGCATCGCCGGGTCTGACAGCGATACTGCGAATCCGAGCACCAAACCAAGCAGATAAAGTGGATAGAGCCGCGCCAGCCGCGTCGCGAGGAAGTCCTTCGTGCTCCATCCATCGTCAAGCTTCGCCTGATAGCTGTAAGCCAGCACGAACCCGCTCAGCATGAAGAAGAAATCGACAGCCAGATACCCCTCGGGAAAAGGAAATCTGTAAGCCCTGTGGTACAGCACCACCGCACAAGCCGCCAGGCCCCGCAAAGCGTCCAAAGCCAGCAGCTTATGTCCCGTGCGTGCCTCCGCCATCCACTCCCTCGCGCGCCTAAGTTCCAACATGACCGACGCCTAAGCTTTCCCCAAGACCTTTATCCCGTTACCCGCAGTCATTCTGAAAGAGTCGGCCGTCATTCTGGAAGAATGGACTTCATCTTAAAAGAGTTGGCCGTCATTCTGAGCAAAGCGAAGAATCCCGACACCCTCGATCCGCCTCAGCCGCTCAAAACTTTCAGCCTCCACCTTCGCTCCTGGCAAAGCCTTTTGCCGCGCCAGCAACCCTCAAATCCGTCAAGAGAGGAACCCCGTACAGACCGCTCTGGCCGAAGCACTCCTACAGCTTCCCGCCACACTCCTCGCAAAACTTTGCTCCCGCCGCCGAAACATGACCGCAAGCTCCACAGGTCTTTGCCACCTGGGCTACCGCCGCCCCGCACTCCGGGCAGAACTTGCCTCCGGTAAGCGCCCCGCCGCAAGCGGCACAATGTGTCGCCACCCCGGTCGTCGCCACTGCCGCATCGGGAACCTTCGTCCACCCACCCTGCCCTGCGGAAGGCAGACTCTGCGGAACTCCCGTCTGCCAGCCTGCCGAGGGCAACTGTCCCCCGGAGCCACCCGGGCTCAAGCTCACCCGGGCATCCGGATTCATGTCCACACCCGAAACATAGTCGACGCCAGCCGCCTTATCCTGCAACTGCTGCCGCGTCTCCGAGATCTGCGCCTGCGTCCGCATGGAGATCACCTCCTGCTCGTACTTCGGCGTGCATCCCGTGCACTGCGAAGCCTGCGCGTTCCAGCAAATCTCCTTGCAAACCCACTCCCCGCATCTCTGGCAGCGCTCAAACTTCTGCTTTACCTCGGCCACTGCGGTCTGCAGCGCGCGATCATGCGCCGGCCCGCCGATCGCCCGTTGAATTTCATAGGTCGAGTTCCCCGCGCTCCCCAGCAGCCCGCCGAAGATATTGCCCGCCGCCTGCAACAATCCGCCCGCCGTCCCGATCAGTGAAGACTCATACGACGACATATACCCATTGCTGCAGTGGTCGCAGCGAAACTCGAACTGATATCCGCGATCCGTCGAGCGATCGGTGTAATTACGGACAAACTCAATCATTGCCATGGTTCTGCTGCCTCCGGAGTCACTGCGGATCGTGACCTGACCTCTCTGCCTGGCTCACCGACCAGTGACCATTCTCGCTCATGGCTGACTTTCACCACGGAATTGTGCCGAAAAAATACCATGCACCTGCGACACATCTCGCTCCTGGAAGACTGACCGCCGTTCGCCACCCGACTCCGTAACCCCCTATTCCTATTCCAAAACCGTTACCCTCAGAACAGCGATGCCCGCCTTCTGTGATGTAGCCCTGCCTGTTCCGCTCGACCAGACCTTCACCTATGCAATAGCTGAAGTAGTTCCTGTCGTCGGAGCGCGCGTTCTGGTTCCTTTCAGCGGTCAGCGTCTCATGGGTGTCGTCACCCGCCTCCACGACGATCCCCTTCCCGAAGGTATCGAGACCAAACCGGTGCAGCAGGTCCTTGACTCCACCGCGATCCTCTCCGACGAACTCATGCGGCTCGCCGCCTGGATCGCCCAGTACTACGTCGCTCCCCTCGGCGAAGTGCTCCGCGGCATGCTTCCCCTCGCCGCCGAGGTGAAGCGCCACTTCGCCTACCGCATCGCCGAACCTGGCCGTAAGGTCCTCTACCAGGGTGCCGAAAAAGGCAGCTCCCGTCGGTCTAAGCTCTCACCCGAGGAGCAGAACCGCGAATACGCTGTCCTCAACTATCTTGAAGACGGCGCCGTCGCCAAAGCCTCCGCGCTCCGCTCCGCCACCCAGGCCAACAAGAGCCTCCTCGACGGTATGGTCAGGAAGAAGTGGCTCCTTCGCGAAGCCGTCGCCGAAGAGCGTGACGCCCGCCGCCTCGAACGCATCGCCGTCCTCGTTCCCGAGACTCGCCTACCCAAACTCAACGAAAACCAGACCAGCCTCCTCGCCGAGATCGCTGCCGTCGGCGGGCGCATGCGGGTCGCCGACATCCGCCATCTTCCCATCCCTGAATCAACCCTCAATACCCTGCTAAAACGGAATCTCGTCACGGTCGAGAAGATCGCCGAAGAATTCTTCCGCTCTGCCACCCACCCCGCCGGCAAGCTCCACACGCACCAGCACCCTCTGAACGAAGCTCAACTTGAAGCATTGAGTGGCATCGTCATCTCACTCAACCAGAACAGCTTTCGTCCACACCTTCTCTACGGGATTACCGGCTCTGGAAAGACCGCCGTCTACTTTGCCGCCATGCAGCGCGTCCTGGACTCCGGCCGCTCCGCCCTCCTGCTCGTTCCGGAGATTGGCCTCACCCCGGCCATGTCCGGGCAGATGTATGCCGCCTTCGGCGGCCTGGTCGCCCTCCTCCACTCACAACTCACCCCCGACGAGCGCGCCGAACAGTGGCACCGCATCCGCCGTGGCGAAGCCCGCATCGTCGTCGGCACCCGCTCGGCAGTCTTCGCCCCCATCACCAACCTCGGCCTGATCATCGTCGACGAGGAGCACGACAGCTCCTACAAACAGGAAGAGACTCCCCGCTACCACGGTCGCGACGTCGCCGTGATGCGCGCCAAGTTCCTCAACATCCCGGTCGTCCTCGGCTCCGCCACCCCGTCGCTCGAATCCTGGTCGAACGCTCGAAAAGGCCGCTACACCCTCATCGAAATGCGCCAGCGCGTCGCCAACCGTCCCCTGCCAACGCCGTTGAACTCGTTGACATGCGCGTCGAGTTCCAGCAGACCGGCCAGGAACAGATCTTTTCTCGCCGCCTCCTCGAAGAGACACAACTCACCCTCGACCGCAATGAGCAAGCCATTATCCTGCTCAATCGCCGTGGCTATTCTTTTGTAGTCATGTGTCGCTCCTGCGGCGACAAGATACAGTGCGAAAACTGCGCCATATCAATGACATTCCATAAACACCTGAACGATGACACGAGCATTGCGCAACCGGGCGAGCGCCTCCAATGCCACTACTGCGGCTTCCGACGCAATGTCCCCAAGACCTGCCCAACCTGCCAGAGCGAGCACCTCTATTACCTTGGCGCGGGCTCTCAGCAGGGTGAAGAGCGCCTCCAGGAACTCTTTCCCAACGCTCGCATCGGGCGAATGGATCGCGACACGGTTCGTGGACGCATGGACATGGAGCGCCTTCTTGCCCGCCTCCATGCCGGTGAAATCAACCTCCTCGTCGGCACCCAGATGATCGCCAAAGGCCACGATATTCACGGCGTCACCCTCGTCGGCGTGGTCGGTGCAGACTTTGCGCTTGGCCTGCCCGACTTCCGCGCCGCCGAACGCACCTTTCAGCTCCTCACCCAGGTCTCCGGCCGAGCCGGTCGCGGAAACCTCCCCGGCAAAGTGCTCGTCCAGACCTATCACCCCGACCACTATGCCATTCAGTTCGCCGCCACTCACGACTACCCCGGATTTGCCGCCAAGGAACTTCAGTACCGCCGCTGGATGCATTACCCGCCCTACGCCGTCCTGGCTAACGTCATCATCCAAAGCTCTAAGCTCGAAGAAGCCGCCGGCTGGTCTACCGTTCTCGGGAAGTGGTTCCAGAGCACTCCCCTTGAAAAGGTCCGCGTCCTTGGCCCAGCCGCCGCCCCCATCTCCCGCATAAAGCGCATTTACCGCTTTCATTTCATCCTCAAAGCGGAACAGCGCAAAATACTTAGCCGCACACTACGCGCCCTACTGGCCTTCGCCGACGGACACGAGATCCCCCGTCGCAACCTCCTCATCGATGTCGACGCCGTCCACCTCATGTGACCCAGCAACACATGTCACCTTCGCCGCAGGCTGAGGATCTGCCTTCCCGCCACCAACGCGCGGGTTCGCTGTCCGTCAGGCAGCTGTCCTCTGCCATGGGTGGAATTGAAATCATTCCAGGCGATCGTTGCGGCCAATCCCAATAGACTCAGATAGGATGAACAACACGATGCGTCTGTTCTCCCGCCTTGTCCCGCTTCTACTCCTGGCACCCCTAAGCGTTCTCGCCCAGTCCCACCTCACCTGGCACCAATCCACCGAAGACGAGTTGAAAGTTGTCATCCCCGCCCGGGCTCCTGTCATCTCCGAACGCATCGAGACCGAACTCCGCACCGCATCCGGCATCACCGACTCAAAGGGCCACATTATTGCCGGAGTTCTCCTGATCACGGCCGGCTACTCCGCCAACGGCAAGTACTCGTACTTCCTGCTGTCGCAGTCGCCAATCAAGGTTGCCGATACGACGCTGCCCCCCGGCAACTACCTTATCGGTTGGACTCGCAGCGAAAGCGAACTCTTCGTCACCCTGTCAGACGCCACCACCGGCAAACCCGAAGTGGCAGTCACCGCCACCCGCAACCCCGAAATTAAACGCGTCGAGTCCTTCCACATCTCCCCACCCGCTGCGCTTTCAGTCATCCAGCTAGGCCGCTTCAGCTTTCCCTACTCCCTGCCGTAGAAGTTCATCCTTCGAAGTCCCACCCCTTGAAGTCTTATCCCGAGCGGAGCAGGTCACGGCGTCATCGTGATCTGCGCAGTCGAAGGATCTGCAGCTGCCTTTGTCGTCGCCTCTTCTGAACATCTCCCCACCACGCAAAAAAACGCCCCCATCAGGGGGCGGGGAGAGCTCTACATTGCTTCTTCAGAGTAGGGCACATCCCCTTCTGGCTCTTCATCCTGCCGGTTGAAACTCAGTCCACCAATCGATGGAGTCGACATGCTACTTCGCGACACACCGCGCCATGATCGCCGTATGCATCCGTTCCCGCGTCTCGGTTGAAAGCTCGTAGATCTCGTTGTCCTTATAGATCTCGATGGTCTGTCTCGTAGTATTCACCACAACCTCGCAGTGGCTGCACTCGCAAAGGTGGGCGCGTACCTCTTCGACGAACTGCGGTTCCACCTGTCCATCGAAGTAGTCGGTCATCTTGCTAAGGAAGTCTGTGCAGGTCACTGGGCCGGAATCTCCTTCTTTTGCCGAAAGTACCGGCTGAGCCGTTCACGCAATTGCAGCCGTGCCCGGAGCAGTCTCGATTTGACAGCCGGCACGCTCAACCCAAGTGCCTCTGCCGTCTCTTCGGTAGACAGGTTTTCGATGTCTCGCAAAGTAAAAACGGTTCTAAATCCCGGAGGAAGCCCTTGAATCGTCTTGCGGAGTATATCGCCAAGTTCCCCTTGGTTGTACAGCTGCTCCGGATTCGGGCTCCAGTCGGCGAAGTCGCGCGGGATCGAACCTTCTTCCGTATGGACATCCTCATCCATTGAGACGGTCTTGCTCGTCTTTCGTTTCCGCAGTCGCATCAGGCTCTCGTTCACCGCGATCCGCACCAGCCACGTCGAGAACTTTGAGTTCCCCTGAAACTGGTTCAGCTTCTGGTAAGCCTTCAGAAACGCGTCCTGAGTGATGTCTTCCGCGTCTTCGCGGTTCTGCGTAATGTGCTGCGCTACCCGGAAGATCTGGCGGTCGTATTGCCGCACAAGTTGCTCAAACGCGGGCACGTCTCCGGCCTTGGCGCGTTCAACCAGCGCCACATCGGGGTGGATCTCTTCCGTTACTGGACTTGTTACTGGACTTGGGGTTGTAGCCATAAGGAGAAAACGCTCAGCAGCCAGCAACAAAAGTCGCACGACCCAACATGAAGTGTAAATGGCGGGACTCTCCCGGGCAATCGCCGCGAGGCGGCAGCGCAGGTTACGGATGGTTATTTCAGCCCTCGAAGTGTCCCAATGCCGGACACCCCTGTTCTCCACGCCTGCTTTGCCGAAAGAGCAACTGGACGGCTTTCGCACAGCAGCAGGTGTTCCGAAGGACGCTGGAGACACGGAATGAACGCTCGGTACTTACGCTTCCTGGTAGTTGGATCACACCGGTTTCGCCTTCTAACCGCTTTGTTCACCCTTCTAGCAGCGTCTGTCTTGACGCCCCTCGCTCACGCCCAGCTCAACTCGAACACCTCGACCATCACGCTCAACGCCACCCTCGCTGAGTCCATCTCGGTATCCGCCACGCCGACCACCGTCACCTTCACGCTCATCGCCGGCGGCGTCGCAACAGGAAACGTACCTGTCGCCATCACCACCACCTGGGTCCTCGCGTCCAGCCGAGCCAACGTCATCCTTGACGGCTATTTCGCCACGGCCACCGCCGCTCTCTCTGGAAGCGCCTCGCCGGTCGTCAATATACCCTCCTCCGAAGTTCTTGGCCTTATGTCCACCGGCACGCCAACATCTTTCACCGCGTTCACCTCAAATACCGCGCTCGGACCAACCGGTGCCGGTCTGCTGCTCTTCACCCAGGCACTCACCACCCTGAACCGCGCTTCCACGCGCACCGACAATCTCTCGCTGGAGATCAACCTCGCCGCGCAGCCCCAGTTGCCCGCCGCTTCGAACTACACCGGGTCCTTGTTTCTGCAGGCGCAGGCCCTTTAGGAGTCCTCCGCAGCAGCTACCCGACTTGGATTCTCATCTTTCCGACCGGTGTGCCGAAAAGAAGCATAGTTCAGAGATTGCTTCACTCAGAGAATAGCGTTGGAGTTCCAAAATGACTCGCAGAGGTAACAGGTACGCAACAACCGCAATCAGGACCACCTTCCTGCTGCTGCTTCTCTCTGCGGGCCGGACCGGCCTCGCGCAATTGAATTCGAACACCCCAGCCATTACGCTCAATGCCGCCCTCGCCGAATCCATCAGCGTCTCGGCCACGCCTTCTACCGTTACCTTTAATCTGGTGCCCGGCGGAATCGCGATGGGGAGCTCTCCAATCGCCATCACCACGACATGGATTCTCGCCTCGAGCCGTGCCGCAGTCACGCTTATAGGGTCCTTTGGATCGCCCACCACCGCTCTGGCAGGTAGCTCCATCCCGGAGGTCGACATCCCTACCAGTGCCGTCTTTGGCCTCATGTCGACAGGGCTCCCTACCGTCTTCACGGCATTTACGGTAAACACTCCGCTAGGAGTGGTTAGCGCCGGTCTTCCGCTCTTTACTCAAATTCTCACCAGCGCGAGCCGCAATTCCAGCCGCACCGACAACCTGACACTCGAGATCAACCTTGTCGCCATCCCTCAGCTTCCGTCCGGCACCTTTACCGGGTCGCTCTTGCTGCAGGCGCAAGCGCTTTAGACACCCCTCTCTCATCGGGCCACAAAGTCGTAAACCTCACGGAGGTCCTACATGCAAGAAAAGAGCCTGCTCGGAATTCTCCTGACGGCCTTTCTCCCTGTCGCGTCGGTAGTCGCCATCCTCACTGCCCATCACTCAGCAAGCGCCCAGCAGATCCAGCCCGTCATCATGGAGTACCGGAACAAGGCCGAAGGCAAGTTCTCGGTCATCAACAATACACTCGAGCCCATGGCCGTCGTCCTCGAGCCCAAGAGCTTCTCCATCTCTCCCGACGGTCGCGGCACCTTCCGCAATCTCGACCCTACGATCCACGTCCAGCTCTCCACCATGAGCGTCAAGCTGCAACCGCTCCAGAGCTACACCATCTTCTATAAGGCCGATGCTGAGAATTTTCCCGCCTGGTTCACCATCTACTCCACCTTTTCCGCGGCTCGCGCTGGAGCGTCCATCAGCGTCCGCGTCCAGCTCCCGCACACCGTCTACCTCTACCAGAACAAGCCCATTAATGAAGACGACGTCCATGTTCTGAATGCTCGCTACTCCACCATCACCCACAAGCTCGTCTGCGACATGCTGAATACCGGCAAGTCCTTGACTCGCGTGCAAGAGGTCCGCACCAGCGGCCCACATGCTGAGCCTGTCGCCCTCGCTGGGTTTCCGCTCCTGCCCGGCTCCCTGCGAACGATCGAGGTCGACTGGAAAGGCAGCCAGCCACCCACTGCCCTCAACATAGCCTTTGACCGCTTCACTCTCAAGCCGCCCTTTGCCATCGGGGCCGATCCCCCGGCTCACTCCGCGACAGCGTCCTCCCCGGTGATTCGATCTGCCGCCGCGCCTCCGACCCCGCTCCCCGGAAAATGACGTGGCCGGATACTTCAAGGCGATTCGCTCGCGCCCCCTGCGCTCTCTCCTTGCCGTGCTCGTCTCACTCTGCGGAGCCGCCGCCTACGCCCAGGTTCTCGAAGTAAACGGCGGCTCTTCCTCTCTCTATCAAACCCAGGGTGGTTCGATTCTTCTGCACGGCTCCGCTTATGAGAGTGAAGTGGGTGCCGGCCTGATCTCCGGCCGTCTCGTCGCCGGGGGTCACCTCGCCTACCGCAATAAGTCCAACACCTACAGCGCCGGAGTGGAAGAGATTCGCTTCGACCTGCCCACTGACCTCTTCGACTCCGACCATCGCCTTCTTGGCGTCGGCATCGGCCTGAAATCCGTCCATCCCACCACCAAGCTCGAGCTCTTCGCCGGAGGCACGTCACAGCGCTTCGACACGCCGCTCTTCACCGGTGTCCGCGCCGACCAGCCCGCCGCCGCATTCATCTTGCAGCACTTCTACTCTCCGACGCTCTACACGACGACCCAACTCCTGGCCGCCAACCCCGGAACGGCTCTCCAGGCGATCCAGTGGAAAGCACGACCCTGGCTCACTCTAGCGTCGGCCGGCGGTTTCGGAGGCACCTCGCACTACGAAGCCGTCTCGGCCGACATCAAACGCCCCCTCCTCGACCTGAAGGCTTCCTACGTCGATGCCGGCGCCAGCTTCCACCGGGTGGGCGCTGAGCCTGACATCAGCCCCGAACCCATCCACGAGAATTTGCTCTTTACCGTCCGTTCCTCCCGCAACCCTCGACTGACCATCACGGGCGGCCGCCAGAACTTCATGGTGGCTGCGGACACCGTCACCACCCCTGCTGGAACGACGCTACCGAACCTCATCAGCACCTCCAACCAGGTCTCCGCATCGACGAACTACAAATCTGTGAACCTGACCGGCACCGTCATCCAGTCCGCCTACGCCGGTGCCTCGAACCTTGCCCTGGTCATCTCCGCCGCTGCCTCACCCACCCAGCGTGTCCATCTTCAAAGCAGCTTCTTCCAGAGCCGCCTCCTCCAGCGTTCCCCTCTGCTGCAGGACCTGACCGGCAACACACTCACAAATACCATCGTGACCAACGTGCAGGAGGTCCTGACCCGCCGTTTTGCAGCCAACCAGACCATTACCTACTCGAATGGCCAGACAACCATCGGCTACGGCGGTTCGATCCTCTCGAACCTCCTCACCTTCTCCGCCGACTACGAAACCTTTTACGTCCCCACGCGTCCCGGGAACCCCTTTCAGCAAACCCTTGTCCTTGACCTGCAACTGAACCTCTTTGGCCGGGTGACCCTACATGGAGGCACCTTCGTCGGACCCACCGGCAAGCTCCTCTACACCGCAAATGCACATGCCATCGAGAGCCGCGCTCCGTCCCCGCCGCAGCTCGAACATACCCGCTTCGGCACCTACATTCTGCAAGGCCGCGTCGTCGACACCGATGGCGAGCCCATCCCCGGAGCCGCCCTCGGCATTGGCCCCAATCTGCTCTTCACCGATACCGACGGCGCGTTCTTCCTTCGCGACACCCGGCCTCGGTCCTACCTCTTAAGACTGCAGTTCGACCAGTTCCTCGACGGCCACAATTACCGTGCTGTCTCGCAGCCCAACCAGGTCACCAGCGTTAAAACCGAAGACCAGCACCTGCTCATCATCGTCGAGCGCATCGCCGATCGCCCCATCGCAGCTGATCCCTGCGCCTCACCCGTGGGCCCGCAAAAGAAACAGCCCGCATCCAGCAGCCAGCCGCCCTGCGACACGCAGAGATCTACGCAATGGAAGCCGCCAGCCAGATCACAGAATGGCTCTCAATAAGAGATGGACTTCCTTACCTTTGCTGCAGGCGCAAAACCACTAACTCGATGTTGCCCCGAGCCTCAGCCGCCGAACGCAACAAGCTGGAGCGCGGAAGACTTCAGTCCACCAACACAACGATCTTCCCTCCTGCCTTGTTCTCCTCCATCATTCGGTGCGCCTCGACGATGTCGTCGATCCCAAACGTGTGTCCAATCTGAATGCGTAGCGTACCTGCCGCAATCTGTTGCGCCAGTTCTTCGAGCGGCGTCTGCATAAAATCTTCAGATTCGCCCGCGTACGACGTCAGACAGACTGCAGTTGGAATCTTCTCCATTGGAGCGAACTGCTCAAAGGCCCATGCGTTCCCCACAATGCCCGTCATGCAGACGATTCCGCCTTCCCGTGCGCAACGCAGAGAATCCTCCAGCGTCGTGGTTCCTATAAGCTCGAGTACTTTGTCGACACCACGCGGATAAGTCTTACGGACCTCCTTCTCAATGCTTCCACCATCCACGAAGACCTTGTCCGCTCCGCAGGAACGAAGCAGGTCGACCCGGTCCGGGTTGCGCGTGGTAGAGGCAACCTCAACCCCATGGTTCTTTGCAATCGCAGCAGCGGCCTGACCAACTGAGGTCGTGCCGCCGCGGACCAGGAGCGTCTCGCCTTTCATCAGCCGCAACGAACGAAACAGAGATCCCCACGCTGTCTCAAGCATCTCCGGCATCGCGCCAAGGACGGGCCAGTCTAGCCTCGTTCGAATCGCCTGCACCTGGCTCACGGGAACGCAGGTGTACTCCGCGTAGCCGCCGTCGATCTCCCGCCCCAGACCACCCATTGCGCTCGCGACGACATCTTCCCGCTGAAACTCGCCGCCGGGAGCATCTTCTACGATGCCAACCGCCTCGATGCCGAGCACGCGCGGAAACTTCACATTCGGAGAATGGCCCTGTCGGGTGAACATCTCGGACCGATTAATCCCGAACGCTTTCACGCGAATCAACACTTCGCCCATCCTGGGTATCGGAATGGGAAGGCTCTCGATCTTCAAAACTTCGGGTCCGCCTGCTTCGCGAATTACAACCGCCTTCATCTTTGCCATGGGTCTCCTCGGCTATGCGCGCGGTGGGTTTGTTGTTGAGAAGCAGTAGCGGGCGATCTTCCACACGTCTGCAGTCTTCTGAAAGACGAAAAGCTCCTGGTTTGCTTCGGACGAGGTTTCACCTGAGGCGTGAATCAACACCTTTCCCGATGAGTTGGTTCGCGCGAACGCCCACTCCGGTGCGACCAGGTGGACCTCCTGGATTGCAAACGACACTGACAACCGGATCGCGCTGAATACGGCCGCATACGCGCCGCGAACTGCCTCTGCTCCCACGCTTGACGGGAAGTGCTGCGGCATAAAGACTCCCTCGTCGGCGTACAGCTTTATCACGGCGTCAGTGTTGGATTCGTTCAATGCCTGCTCGTACTGTTTCAGGACTGAGGTGATTGCCTGCTGCTCGTTTTGCATGGTGATGTGCTCCCAGACGAGACTCTAGCTCCCGCGCAACCATTGCGGTAGTGGCATAAACTGAAAGACGCTTTCCAGTATTTGGGACAATACTCAAATGGCCGATCTGAACTCCCTAGTCGTCTTTGCGCACGTAGTCGAGGCCAACAGCTTCTCCGAAGCGGCGCGGCGACTGAAGATGCCCACCTCCACTGTGAGCCGCCGTATCGCGGAGCTTGAAAACCAGCTCGGCGTGCGTCTTCTGGATCGGTCCACGCGCCGGCTGCGATTAACAGACGTTGGATCGGATCTCATTGGACACGCCCAGCAGGGAGCGCAGTTGAGCGACGCCATCTCCAGCATCGCTTCGAATTACGGAGCCACCGTTTCAGGAAGGCTCAGGCTTTCCGCTCCACCGAGCATTTCGGATTCGCTCCTCGCGCCCCTGATCAATGCATTCCAGGTACGTTTCCCTGAAGTGCGGGTCCAGGTGCTTATCGCCGAACGGGCCGTTGAGCACATTGAGGACGGCATCGACCTGATCTTTCGTATCGGTCAACTGAGCGACTCCGCTTTGGTTGGAAAGAAGCTCCTCAGCTATCGACATCAGTTGCTCGCTGCCCCGGATTATCTGAAGAAGTTTCCTCCTGTTCGGCATCCGCAGGACCTTCGGAAGCACCGGCTTCTGTCTTTTGCACGATGGAAGCCGCGCGATCAATGGATTTTCGAACACGTGGACGGCACCGCAAAAGAGACAGTCTTTTTCAATCCTTATCTTTCAATGAATGACTACGCGGGGCTGGCGCCCGCAATCACCAACGGTGTCGGAATCGGAGAACTTCCGCCAGTCGTACTCCCGCAGCTTTCGCGGAAAGGCGCGCTCGTTGAGGTGATGCCCAAGTGGCGTTTCCGGACCTTCGACCTTTGGTTGCTCCACCTGGGCAACAGACATCTTTCTCGAGCCGTACAAGCCTTCAATGCGTTCGCCGTCGAGAAGATTCCCGGCCTCTTCCCCAAACTTCCTCATTGACAAGAGTCATCGAGAGAAGCTGTCCCACGTTGCAGCATCGCCGAACTCCGCCCGATCTGATCGTTCCGTAACAATAGGGAACGTATCCGCAAAGGTTCGCAGCCTCGTCTCAGGCCCCCTTGACAGCTTACAGTTGTAGAGTGGGTGAAATTCATCAGGCGTCGCAATTGAACCGATGGTCCAGAGTTCCGCTGACCATAGCGTGTGGCGTGGCCATTGCCATGGCTCTGCCCCTCTGCGCTCCGGGCCAGACCACCGGCAAAACGAAGCATAAGGCGACGGCCAAAGCGTCCTCAAGCAAGGCGGCTCCCGCTAAGAAGACTTCAGGAGCCAGGGGCAAAGCCGCCAAGGGAGGCAAGATTGCCGCCTCCAGCAGGAAGCACAAGTTCACCGCCAAGCCGACCGCCCGGAGCATCAAGCTCACCAGCGCCTTCACTGCCTCCGCTACTCTCCGGCCCATGGCGCAGCAACTCGCCGCCACCCGCTCCTCAGCCGCATACGCCGGAGTCCAGAACTACGCCGCCGCCCATCCCGGCGAAGGCGCAGCCGCGGCCTATCTCGCTCTCGGCCACGCGTATGTCCTCGACCACCACTATCCCGAAGCCACCGGCATGTTCCGTCGCGCCGCCACCAGTGGTGAGGCTCTGGACGATTACGCGGACTACCTCGGTGCGCAAGCCTCTCTCCAGGCCAATCGTGCCGCCGACGCCTACGCCCTCCTCGACCACTTCGCCGACCGCCATCCCGACAGCATCTTCATCGCCACAGCCCCCGTCCTCCTCGCCAACGCCCATCTGCAAAGCTCCGACGCCCCCGGCGCTCTTGCCGTATTGCAGCCATTGCAGGACACTCCACTCGCCACCCACGCCGACTTCCGTTACCTCCTCGGCCGCGCATACCAGCTCTCCGGCAACACCGCCCAGGCCTCGCAGGTCTACCGCAAGCTCTACACCCAGCTTCCGCTCAGCTACGAAGCCACGCAATCCCGCGCCCAGCTTCAGGCGATGAACATGCCCATTACTGCCGCGGAGCGAAAATCCCACGCGGACCAGCTCTTCAACGCGAAGCGCTACACCGATGCCGGCGACGAGTACCACGAGATCGCCAAAAACACCTCCGGGCTCTCAACCGCCGACCTGGACGCGCTCCGCATCTACGAAGCCGTCTGCGACCTGAAGCTCAAACACCTCAGCCGCCGCGATGTCGAAAAGCTGCCGGACACCGGCGACGACTCCGCCGCCCTCAAGCTCTACATGCTCGCCGAAATCTCCCGCAACGAAGACGATCGCACCGGACACGACGCCATCATCGCCGATATGGTCAAGCGCTTCCCAACCAGCCGCTGGCTCGAAGAGGCCCTCTACTCCGGCGGGAACATGTACCTGATCAAGCACGATTCGCAGCAGGCCATCTACCACTACACCACCCTGGTCACACTCTTCCCAAACAGCACCTACGCGCCCTCCGCGCACTGGCATGCTGCCTGGCTGAACTACCGGATCCGCAACTACTCCGAAGCCGCCCGTCTGATGGACGAGCAGATCCAGCGCTACCCGGGCGGCACTGAGGTCCCCAGCGCCCTCTACTGGCGCGGCCGCATCCTCGAAGACGAAGAACACAACTTCGCCCAGGCCGCCAACTACTACCAGGCCCTCTCCACCACCTATATCAACTACTACTACGCGATCCTCGCCCGGCAGCGGCTCAAAGTTCTCTCCCCGCAATTGGCCAGTCAGACCGCAGTTGCCCTTGCTCCCGCGCTCGCCAACGTCCGCCCCGGCGACGTTCCCGAACTCACCGACGAACTCCCCGAAAACGATCCCCATCTCATCAAGGCCCGCCTTCTCGCGAATGCCTCGCTCAACGAGTACATCGGCCCCGAGATTCAGGCCAGCCCTGATTCAGCTCAGTGGGGAGCCCTCGCCCAGGCCGAAATCTACGTCTCCTTCGGCGAATATACCCGCGCCCTGCAATCCATGAAGCACAGCGGCATCTCCTACTTCACCCTTCCCATCGATCAGGTCCCGAACGTCTACTGGCAGCTTCTCTTTCCCAAGCCCTACTGGTCCGATCTTGTCTCGAATGCCCAGCGCAACGGCCTCGACCCTTTCCTCGTCGCCTCCCTCATCCGTCAGGAATCCGAGTTCAACGCCGGCGCTGTCAGCAAAGCCAATGCCTACGGCCTCATGCAACTCCTCCCCTCGACCGGCAAAGGAGTCTCGAAGAAAGCCGGCATCAAGCACTTCACGGCAACCATGCTGCTGAGCCCCGCCATCAATCTGCAACTCGGCACCATCAACCTGAAGCAGGTTCTTGATCGCTTCGGCGATCAAGCCGAGTACGCCCTCGCCGCTTACAACGCGGGCGATGTTCCCATTCGTCTGTGGCTCTCCTCGAATGACTACAAAGACGTCCCTGAGTTCGTCGAATCGATTCCCTACACCGAGACCCGCGAATACGTGCAGGCAATTCTGCGTAACCGCGAAATGTACCGCGCCCTCTACCCTCTTCACTGAGATGCATTGACACCTGTGCTGTCTTTGCCCCGAGTAGACAAGTCCATCAAGAGCCGACATGCCTTCGCTTCCAGGGAGGTCTTAACACTCAGCGCCACTCAATGCGAGCTTAATTCCCCCGAGTTTGCCTTTGACTCCTCCCGCGGCCCGCCCGACTACAAAGAGACCGTCACGTCCTGAAATTCACACATTCGAGTTACATCAATCCTCAGCAACCTACGGTATGATCTGCACCAGAAGTGGTGCACTCACATCAAACCTCTTCAGGAGGTTCTCGCTCGGTCTTTCAGATCCGTCCGGCCCATCGGAACATCGCCAGCGAACATGCAATCAACCAAAACGACCTAAAGAGGCAGAGACATGGTGGCAGAGCTAAGCTTCATTGAGGACTGGATTCCCGAGCAGATGGAACCCGGAACGCTCTTCGTGCTAGAAAATGCTGGCGATCTGGGCGAAGCCCGTAATCCGTACTGGGCAGTCCTCGCCTGCCCGGACTGCGGCGCTCTCGGCCTTATCACCCGCGCCCAGTATGCCGGTATCGAGTCGATGATATGTGGGGGCGGCACCTGCTCCGCGGAGTACTTCCTACGCGACGGACTCATCGGCTTCCGGCAGCCTCACTGATGCGTGAAACATCCCATCCACTCATCTAAGATAAAAGACGAAGGGCTCGCAGCGCTGCGAGTCCCTTGCGCATCGAGGAAGCGCCCGGATGGTGAAATCGGCAGACACAGCGGACTTAAAATCCGCAGACCCTAACCGGTCGTGGGGGTTCAAGTCCCCCTCCGGGCACCAAATACGCGATTCAAGATATTACGTGCGGAGAATGATCTCCTACTGCACAATCCGGTTTTGAGCCGCTGCATTGTCGGCGCTCGCCTGTGCCCGGGTAGCAGTCGAAACGCAAACATGGTCGTCTGGAAACGCACCACGCCAGACAAAACCCTGTTGGCAGGTATCTGGTCCGTACGGACCGTCTCCCGCCCGCCGCGAGGCCGCCGCGACATTATCGCTCGCTGTCTGGTCACGTGTTGAGGGTGTCACGCACACACGGTCGGCGGGGGTGGCTTCACGCCAGACATAACCGATCTGGCAGGTACTCCCGCTACCATTTGCAAGCCAGACTTCAAAATGGTTTGGGCGTACTTTCGGATTGTTCTCCTGGCCTGACGGAATGAAGGAGTAGGCCGAACCCTGCCCGGCAGCTTTGAGCAAATCTACGATCTTCCCGGCTTCCGCCTCATCTGTCTTCCTGTAGTAGCGGACATCCGTCCTGCTCTGGGTGGCTGCAGCTTGTGCAACGTATTGAATTCCCAGAACCAAGACACCTGCTGCTGTTAAACGGCGCTTTACAGACCCTGCATAATCCCGATCTCCCTGGTCGACAATCTGAATGTAGACACGCGGCAGCAGGTCCGCCACCGCCGTCGGTTGCGATTCCACCGCAGCCTCCACGTCTTGCCCGTTCAGCTTGCCTAACGCACTCACCAGGTCCAGCGAAGCGCTCAATTTTCGGGTCTGGGAGTCCGCCAGTGCATGCTGTGTTGTTGCATTCTTAAGCTGGTCTTCGGCTGCCAGTTCCGCTTTCTTCGCCGCCTGACCTTCCAGATCTGCCCTTTGCTGTGCCCTGACCGCCCATATCGCAAGTGCGATCGATATAACGGTAAGCACCAGAAACACAGCGGCGACGATCCGGAATCTACGCAGGTCTCGCCGTTCTCTTTGCCTCTCCTCATGTTCCCGCGCCTTTTCGAGCGCCAGTCGCTCATCCTCCTTTGCTATAAGCAGCGCCTGCTGTTGTCTTTCCTGCGCCTGGAGTAACGCGCGTTGCTCTCTTTCACCAGCTTCTTCCACCCGGCGTTTATCCCTGCTGGCGCGGACGACACCGGCCAGCAGGTCATGGGTTAATTCGAGTCGCTGCGTTCCACCCCGGTCCTCCTGACGCACTAATCTCCGCTCAACCAGACGATCGATAGCGTCCCGCGAAACTCCGGGCGCGCTCAGCGCATTTTCCATTGCGACGTTGTCTCGATACCCCGAATCGGTGATCAGGTGGTCTTCAAGAAATGATCTGACATCCGGGGCAAGATCGGCCATGCTGCGTTCGTAGAAATCGGCCAGTACCTCTTCCTTCTTGACCTCCAGCAGAGCAGCGCTGATCCTGGGCTCTCCCAAAGCCACGCGTCGATTATTCAGTTCGCGGCAAACTACACTCAGCAGCGCAGGCTCAACTTTTAGATCAGCCAGCGGAAGATTGCGACGGTCAGCCGCAACGAATCGGACGAGCTGCTCCCCGACTTCCGGATCGATCAGGTGTCGTGCCTGGTTGACCACCAGGAGCGCCGCGTCGCCGTTCATGCTGCGCAGCCAGAACCGATTCCGCGCCATGGTGGGCATGCAGGCTTCCAGATTAGCCAGGAAATCTTCGCGGATACCCAGAAGCAGCTTGTAGTGATGGCGTCCAAAATCAAAGGCGCTTGCCTCGGCGGGATGATTATCGATCCACTCCTTCAGCACAACGGGCGGACGACCTTCAGACAGGTCGGCAAGTTGATCGAGAAATGCTCCGGCAGCCTTTGCACGATCGGGATCAATGCGTCCGAGAGTAAAGATCTCTTCAAACTGATCGAACACCAGCAGAGGCACGACCAGCTTGTTACGGGTATTCCAGAAGCTGTTCCCGTCCCGGTGGAAATACTCCCAAAGCGTGTCCTCGTCCCTACGTAGTGGCGCTTCAATCGTATGAAGGCTCGCCTCCACCGCGATAGCTGCACATACCTGTGCGGCTAGGTCCGGATGCGTTGAGGAATAATCCAGACGTATATAAATGGGAAAGTAATTCTCCTTCCGCAGCTTTGGAAAGAGACCGGCGCGCAACAACGAAGACTTACCCAGACCAGAGAGGCCAAGCAGGATTGTCAGGCGTTCGCGCATTGTCAAACGGAACAGCTGCTCCGTTTCGATCTGCCGCCCCTGGAAGAAGTCTTTATCAGTCTCGCTGAAGGCGAGCAGGCCAGGCCACGGGTTGTCGGCATTGACGGTTGCGCCAGGGCTTGTATCCGGCAACGTGACTCCCGCCGCGGTCATTTGTTGCCCAACCTCGCGAGCTGGCGTTTGCGATACAGATGCTTCACGCGTTCCACGAACTCCATCGTGGGATCGCCGCCAGGCAGAGACTTCCACTGGATCTTCCGAAATCTCTCCGGCAGATCTGGATGATCGATCGCCGTCTCGTCAATCACAACGGGAAGCAGGAACGCCTCTTCGCTCGAGAAAGATGCCATCTGTGCTTCTTCCAGCGCGAGGTTCCATTCGAGCCGGAAGAAGCGGCGGTCAGGCGTCAAAGTTTGCCGGGAGATCACCGGCACAAAAAGTGAGCACTGGTGAATGTTCCGTCGCAGTTTCATCTCCCAGTCGTTTCCGGCCTGCAACTGATCTTTGTCGAAGAACACGTCCACACGCGCCTCTTCGAGAGCAGCCTTGAGCTTTTCCACGGCTGCCCGATCTTCGCTGGCATAGCTCAGGAACACAGCGCCCGGCTCGATGACGCGCGGTAAGGAACTGGGCAGAGCAGCCGGTACTGGCGGCAGATCGTGATGGCGTTCTATCCAGCGCCTATGCAACTCGGCGACGAATGCAACGGGATCAGCGTCACGAAAGACCTCTGTAGCCCTGCTGAAGCGCTCCAGAAAGAGAACCAGACTCTCATCGTTGCTTACAGTATCGTCGGCAACGTAATCCGTCTTATCGTCGGAGGAAAGCCGCTGCCGCTTCGACATGCGCATCAGGAAGCTGGTCAGCCAGCCGGACAGATGGGTTCCGAGCATGAGCAGGCTGCGGCCGCTTAGTTCGTGGAAGAGTTGGGCCGGTCGTCGTGTTTCAGATTGGAGGGAGTGAAAGAACTCGACGAGATCTTCCTGCGTGACCGCATAGGCCGGCGTAGCCGAGAGCTTGCCCATCAAGTGATAGACGACGGGTGCTCCCAAATTTACCAGGTCTCCCGGGAGGTCCTGCACCTCGTTCGGCGAGTGGGCAAACACCTTGGTCCGCTCAACTCCCGCAAACCGCGTCTCGTTCAACGCCCGGCTTAGCGAGGAATCAAACGTCGTCGAGACAAACAGCGAAAGCGGACGGATTGCGGCAAGTTGGAGCAACGATTCGGGAATAGGCAACGACTCTGCCTCTGCGGCAACGATCTTTAGTGCGGCATAGACCTGTTGCGCAGGCTTACCCTTTGCCAGGTATCGGCAGGCGACCTCATTGAGTTCCGCGCCTTTCGGAAGGTCCTCGCTGGATACGTTCAGACACGAAGCCAGGCGCTCGGCCAGGTAGGGGTAGAGTGATGTGTGTCCCGTCGATTCCGGAACCGTCAGCAAATCCTGACCGACCACGGGAACGACTTTGCCTTCCTCGATGAGTTGGATAAGCTGGCCCCAGAATATGTTCGATTCAGCGATGGCAGCAACTCCTCTCTCTAACGATTCGGGCTTCCAGATATCGCGATTGCGGACTACAAATCTTCACACTCGAACGCTTTGAGCAACAATCCCCTTCACCTTCAGAGACACTCGATAGTAAAGCAAGCCGGGATGTATTCGTGTTGTACAGTCGCATCCTCAGTCGGCAGGGCAGCGGAGTAGCGGTGCCAAGCTGGCCGCGAACGGCACAGACGGGTCTTGCCTTGGGAGCGCCTCCAGCAAAGCCCAGGGCGTCTCCATGCTGCGCGTTCCTCTGCAGTCAAAACAAAATCCCGCCGAACCTGCCGCAAAGGTCGCCGCCAGGACCACCACACAAGATGGTTCGGCAAACACGCCACTCACGGTGCAGTCTGTCGTTCCGCGAAGGACGTGCAGTAACCCCTATACCTATCTAGAAAGCATTGCATGCCCTGTCGGCCGGGTAGCGTCTCGAGAGATCACGCTTCAGCCGGCACAGACAATGCGACCGCCAGGCCCAAATGACCTCGCCTCGCGGAGATAACTCCCGTACGGCTTCGGGCCGCGAAGGTTATCGGCCGCCCTACTTCGGCAGAGCCGCCGTTCCCGTCACTGTAAAGTCCGCCTCCGCCTTCGCCGCAGTCTCTCCCGGCTGTGCTCCGCCGATGCTCAAACGATAGCTTCCTGCCAGGATCGACCGCTGCCCCTGATCATCGACGCTCGAAATCGAGCGAGGGTCGAGATTCAGCGTAACCTCGCGGCTCTCTCCAGCATCCAGGTGGATCCTCTCAAACCCAACCAGCGAGTGGCTCGGCCCACCCTTCTGCGGTGTCTTCACATAAGCCTCGACGACCTCATCGCCGGCACGGCTGCTCGTGTTCTTCACAGACACGCTCGCAGAGATCGGCTCACCCGCCTTCGCCGACTTCGTCACCTTCAAGTCCCCGTAACTGAACGTCGAATAGCTCAACCCGTACCCGAAACCCCAAAGCGGCTTCCCTGTGTAGTAGCGATACGTCCGGTTCTTCAGCGAGTAATCCGTAAACGCTGGTAAGTCCGAGGTGCTCGCATAAAACGTAAGCGGCAGCCGTCCCGCCGGATTGTTTTCACCGGCCAGCGTCTGTGCAACCGCCGTCCCGCCCTTGCCGCCCGGATACCATGCCTGCAGCACCGCTGCCGCATGGTCCTTCGCCCAGGTCAGCGCAATCGCACTGCCCGACAGCGACACCAAAACCACAGGCTTCCCCGTTGCCGCGACAGCCTCGAGCAGCTTCACCTGCGAAGCCGGAAGATCGATGCTTGTCCGGTCCCCGCCATTGAAGCCGTCGATCTTGATCGACATCTCCTCGCCTTCAAGCTGCGACGACAAGCCCACAAACGCGACCACAACATCCGATTCCTTCGCCGTCGCAACAGCTTCATCAAGCTGCGCCTGCGCCGGCGGTTCCCACCGCAGCGTCACGCCTCCGCCTGCGCGATCCCCAAAATGGCTGTACGCAAGCTCGAAGTCATGGGCGTTAGTATCCGCAAAATCAATCTCCACCTTCGCCGGAGTCGACGCCGACATGACCGGCGGAGCGGTCGGCGACGCGCCAGTCGTCTGCAAAGCGAACGCTCCCATATCCAGCTTGCCCTTGGTCAGCGTTCCTTCAGAAAGCACCTTACCATCCATCTCAACCCGGTAGTTTTCCTTCGGCGAATAGGGAAAGTTTGATCCACCTTCGACAACAAACGTATACTTCCCTGCCCCCGGAGCCTTCAGCTTGCCGGTCCACTTGACCGAGTAGTCCGAAGTCTTGATCTCCGGCACCGGCGGAGCATCACGCCAGTCCTTCTGTATCGTTGAATCAGTTCTTACCGCCACCGGCCTTCCCGTCCAGTCCGAAGTCGCAAAGAACTCCGCACGAAGTCCTTCAGGAAACACCGTCCGAGGCGCGGGAACAGTAAACCCGGTCGCCAGCGTCGCTCCTTGCGCATAGTTCACCGCAGCCCCCGAAAACTGCTGCAGCATCCCATCCAGCGGCGTCACTGGCGACGAAGCCTGGCCGTTGTAGTTCGCCTCAAGCGCCGTAATCAAGTCCGCCGTCGGACCCACCACAGCAATGCGCTTCCCGCCCTTGTCCAGCGGAAGAATTCCCGTATTCTTCAGCAGCACAATCGACTTCTTCGCCGCCTTCAGCGAAGCCTCGTTATGCGCCGTGGAATCATCTTCAGAGTAGGCGATCTTGTCGAACGGGTTCTGCCCCGGAGCATCGAACAGCCCCAACTGAAACCTCGCCGTATAAAGCCGCTCCACCGACCGCGTAAGCAGGTCCTCTGAAACCAGCCCGTCCTTCACTGCCTTAGCAAGCGTATTGAATCCAGGCGCCCAGATGCTGCACGAAAGATCGGTCCCCGCAGCTATAGAAATCGCCGCCGCGTGCTCGATATCGGGAGCATTGTGGTGTCCATTCGTTACATCCACGATCGCTGCGCAATCCGATACCACGAAGCCCTTGAAGCCCCACGCATCGCGCAGATGCTCCTTCAAGAGCATTGTGTTCGCGCAGGCAGCCGTCGTATCCACTGCGTTATACGCACACATCACCGACTTCACCTTGCCCTCGATCACGGTCTGCCGAAAAGCCGGCATGTACGTCTCTTCGAGATCACGCTTGCTCACATCCACATTCGCAATATGCCGCGTCGACTCCGGCCCGCTATGCACCGCGAAGTGCTTGCTCGTCGCGACTGCCTTCGGGTGGTCCGGGTCATCGCCCTGCACTCCTTCGATAAACGCCGTTCCCATGCGCCCCGTCAGGAATGGATCTTCGCCATAGGTCTCCTGCCCTCGTCCCCACCGGGGATCACGAAAGATATTGATGTTCGGAGACCAGAACGTTAGCCCGTAGAAAATCCGGTGGTTTCCTTCGCTCTGCGCCTGGTAGTACTTTGCCCGCCCTTCGGTGGAGATGATGTCGCCCATCTCCTTCACCATCGCCGCGTCCCACGTCGCGGCCATGCCGATCGCCTGCGGAAACACCGTCGCATACCCGGAGTTCGCAACCCCATGCAGCGCCTCGCTCCATGTCTGGTAATCCGGAACCCCAAGCCGCGGAATCGCGGTCGCCCAGTCCTCAAGCTGCGATGCCTTCTCCTCCAGGGTCATCCGGGAAGCAATATCATGCGCCCGCGTCGCCGCCGGAAGCGAAGAATCTAGATAGGGAAGTGGCTTGGATTGAGCCACTGCGGAGGCGGCCGACAACGTCACGAGAGTGAAAGCAAAAAGCTTCACAGACAGGTCCTCACTAACAGGTTAGAGATAGGAACGGAGTAGAACGCTTGGCAAAATCGATTTTTCGGAGCACTTAAACATAACATTACGGCTGATTCCGGTGCGAAGCGATTATCCTGGCGACACGTCGCGAAGAAGTCCTGGCGAAATCGTGCGGCACGTCTGCTCCATCTCTGACGAGAGGCCGCCAGAAATCCTTAAATCTGTGAAATTTAGCTGTCAGCGAGATATGAGTGGTGGCCCGGGCAGGAGTCCAACCTGCGACCTTCGCGTTAGGAGTGCGATCAGACTCTTGCAACTCACTTCAGCGGATTGCGGGTCGATGCGCTTAATACCCTTATAAACATTGACATTAGTGATGATATCCGCGCTTGGAAAGAGTCGCAATAACCTGCATAGAAATCGGTCCATGGTGTACCAAAGGTGTACCAATCTGGCGTATTCTGAGGCAGTGATTTCGGAGGCTGATATGGCTGCCAGCACCACAACAAAGACAATCGGCGCAATGCTCGCCCATGAGGATTTTCCCGGACTGTATGAACGCAAGGGCTACTGGTACGCCCGCTATAAGGTGAAAGGCGTTGGCGTAAAGAAATCCTTTGGGCCCAACAAGGCCGGCATGAAAAAGGCTATTGCCCATCTCGCCACGATTCAGAAGATTAGGGATGACCGCGAAGGCTATATTCCCAAGACCGCGAAAGAGAAACCTCAGACCGCCAATGATCTAAAGGCCACTCCGATCATCACAGGCTCGGTCACAGTCGGCGAGTTGTGTGACGATCTATTGCGTCATATCCAGCGCAATCCGAAAGAGTATAAGGACCAAAGGAACCCGGTCTACCGCATCGGCCTAATCAAGCAGGAGTTTGGAGATCGTATCGCTGCATCCATCAGGCCGCCCGAACTCGCCGATTGGCTTGATTCCGTAAAGAATGACAAGACGGGCAAGCCCTTAGCCCCGGCTTCTCGCAATCGTCTTAAGGTCACGTTCTCTTCCATGTACCGCTATGGCAAGGAAAGGGACAAGGTTCAAGTGAATCCTGCTCGCGATGTCAAACAGAAGAAGATCAACAATGGGGTGATCCGCTTTCTGCGTGAGGAGGAAGAAGTGAAAATCCGTAAGGTATTGCAGAATGCCGTAGAGGCGTGCCCGACTCTAAATAAGCAGATGCGGAAACGGCTGGAGCATCGAATCCATGAGCTCACCATATCCCTCGGGACTGGTATGCGTAAGGGGGAACAGTACGGCCTTCGGAGGCCAGATGTTGACCTTGAACGTCGTCGTATTTCCGTCAGTGATACAAAGAACGGTGAAGTTCGTTACATCCCCATGAACGATGACGTCTATGAAGCGTTCCGAGCGGTTCTTGCGATGGACTTGTCGCGGAAAAATCGCTCTGAAGACAGGCCCAATCAGTCTCCTTCAGATTCCATATTCGGGATCGGCGATAACAAGAAGTGGTGGACTGAAACACTCAAAAGGGCAAAGGTGAAGAATTACCGGTGGCATGACAATAGGCACACATTTTGTTCACGTCTAGCACAGGCTGGCGTTCCTCTTAAGACGATTCAGGAGCTTGCCGGACACAAGACAATCCAGATGACGGCCCGTTACGCCCATATGGATCAGAGGCACTTAGAGAACGCTGTATCTTTTTTGAACAGCAACAGAGCGGCGTAATCCACGAGATCATCGGCCTGAGCATCGACTTTTCATCGGCGACCCCTCCCCATTGCGAAACGAATCGTGCAGTATGCGATCAAGCCACGATATGTTCAGGATGATCGCAGCGAGCATATTTCCGAAGGTCAGCTACGGGAATGAGAACTCGTCCTCCGATTCTCCGAGTTGGCAGGCGTTTCGACGACACAAGATAATCGAGTCCACGCTGACTAATCGAAAGAAGCTGTGCAGCCTCTTCACGACTCACCAGCAGTTTGTCTTCTGGGGCCACAGAGACCCGCTGGGGTGGTTTTTTGTGAGCGCCGTTGAATGACTGCATTGTTTGCTCCTTTGATAAGAACTCGTTTTTGCTTACAAACCTAATCCGTATCCCATAATCCGCTCCACCACATGCTCTGAAGCGGGACCGATCTTCTGGAGCGTTCCAGCGATTGCCTGTTCCGGCTGGAGCGCGCTCTTGTGCGAAACATCGTGGCTCAAGGCCTGCACCAGCTTGTCGCGGTCATTGGTGAAAATTTGCGCGCCCCACTGTCCCCGAGAGACGGACACATAAGCCATACGGTGATTCAGCAAATCTTTGGCTCCAAGCTCAGTGTCCGCATGAATCAACACACGTTCTGCTGTCTGTCCCTGGCTCGAATGGCTGGTGACAGCGTAACCGTGGTCGATGTGCGGGAAGCCATGCACCCCGACTTCAACATTGCGTCCGCTATCAAGTTTCAGGTGCATTGAACCGTTCGCGCCGATGTTCTCAATGCTGGCGAGCTCCCGGTTGGCAATCTTTAGCTCTTGATTGGGTGCCGTGAATTGAATGCGATCACCAACGGAAAACGCCTTCTCATCACCTCGATAAACAGAGACGCCCATTTGACGGCGCGGATCGTAGGTCGTCTGCTCACCGTTGCCGTGCAGAACCGTAAGCAGATTCTCCTGGCCGTTCACGGTAAGAACACGGGCATACTCTCCTTTCCCGATGCCGGTCTCCTTCGATGTCCGCGAATAATGCAGTACGTCGTTGGACTGATACCGCTGTGCCCAACTGCGATCCGCGCCGGTCAACTCCTGTCGTGGGACCAGCACCTGCATCGTATGTTCCCTCTTGCTAACAATGCCTTGCTTCTGTAATTCCCGATGTATCGCGCTGTTGATCTCGGCGCGGGAGCGGTTATCAGGTGACACGACAAGCGTGTTTTCCGGCGAAGCTGCATACTCACGCGCTATTGCAGAGATTCGCGCTTCACGCGCAATCACCTCATGAACGCGGCCCTGAACGTCGAGGCTTTCGATTGCCGCCGCAACATGACCGCGTGCCAGCATCTCAACCGCCTCCTTCAGCTCAGGGTCGCGCTGTCGCAGAATCTCATCCAGCTTTACCGTGTGCATCCCCGCTCCTTGAAGCTGCGCAAAGGGGCGGCCGGCCTCAACGCCTTCATGCTGACGCACATCGCCAACCAACAACACCCGATCATTTCGATGGAGGTGCGTAAGGAACTCATGCATCTGCCGTGTGGACGCGAGAGACGACTCATCCAAGACGTACAGCCGCTTCTCTCCAGTGTCCGGCCTCAATCCTTTCGCTAGATGATGCTGAAGAGTCCATGACATCACACCGGCTTCGGCCAGGTTGTGCGCCGCTCGGCTTGTTGGTGCGAATCCTTCGACACGGTAGCCCTGTGCTTCTACGCCTTCACGAATAACTGACAGCGTGGTCGTCTTGCCAGCGCCCGCTACACCATCAAGTCCAACAATTTTTTCGCGGGTCAGGAAGATGTCATCTACTGCAGCAAGTTGAGACTTGCTCAACTCTGGATGCGAATCTTCCATGCGGATGCGCAGGATCGGAGATACCAGCATGGGACTCTCATACCGGCTTTCATTGCCGTTCTTCACAAGGCCGACGAGCTCCCGCTCCAAACGAATCATCTCGGCTGTCGTGTACTGCGGTGCTGCTCTACCATCGGAGCGCTCAACCTTGCGGAGTTCCCCATTCCGCACACGCTGCTCGGATTCTTGTCGAACCTGGCTATACGTCGCATGGCCCATACTGCGATTCATTGCTGCCTGCAAGATGCTTCGCTCATCCTGCACAGCCGACCGCTCGAATACGTGATTCCGCGAGTACGTCATCGACTGCTGTACTACTTTCTCGGGCTGCTGCTCGACCTTATGCTCGCGCTCCTGCGCCTGGGCTACGACATGATCGGGCTGATTGCCGAACTTCGCCGCAAGCTCACGATGCCGTTCCAGCACCTCTTCACATGAAAGAATGTCCTTTCTATCTCTTGTCCGATGGGCTGCAACTTGTGCGGCTCCTGCACCATCGCGGCCTATCTCTTGAAGATGTTCTTTGATCTGTGCGCGCCGTGGGCTCGATGATTCCAGATACTCCTGTGAGTACCCCTTGATTTCTGGCTGCCCATGTTGACCACGCTCCACCTCGTAGCCAAGTCCTTGTAGCCGCATGGCAAGCTCTGAGCGATACACACTTGTCGCATAGTGCTGTGACTGAAAGAGACTGCGCTCCTGCAACGCGCGGGTCTGGCCATTCTCGCGCTCTGTGATGTTGAAGATGACTGCATGGGTATGAAGCTGAGGAGCTGCGTATCCATCAACAGGCCGTGCGGTGTCATGCTCGAAAGTTGCTGCGACAAACTTGCCAGTTGTTTCAGGTGCATGAACATTGCCTAGGCGAGCCTGCGTGTAACGTTCCAATTCATACAGCGCAACGCGAACACTTTCATGATGTGCCTCACGCACGCGTTCATCACCGCCGACAAGAGCTGTCACCGATACGGACTTAGGCGCAGAGAACGTTGCATCCCAACCTGCGCGATGTTCCGCGCTCGTGATTTGCTTGCCGTATTCGTTCTCGTAAGTCTTTGCAGGTTGATGCCGGACAAGTTGTAGGGCACTCTCTGGATGCTGGCCTTCGCTTAATAGCGCAAATTGCTCATCGGCGACGGAGCCATGCAGACCCCATTCACGCGCAAGTGATCCTTGCCACTCACTGTGCCCCTGGCGATCACGGCTCCAGTAGTTCTGCTTCTCTGACGTAAACTCTCGCGCATGGTATGTGCGGGCTTGGTTGGCCGACAGCGCTTTGGAAAGAGTCAACATGCGTGGAAACCTCGACACGTGAACTGTAGAATCTCGCAACTGCTTGCTGCATAGCGTAACTCCAAATGTGGAAATGTGGGGCCTAATTTCAAGAAATATTTTCGAGGCGATAGTTGCGAATACCCTCATGGATATTGAATGAAACAGTTATTGCGCGTCTAATTTATCGCATATAACTAGGCCAATGCGACCTCTTCTAGTGGACGAAGAAGCACACGAATGCATCGACACAAGCAAGATCAATGAAGGTCTCTTTTGAACATCGATTTCAGAGAATATAGAAGGTCGTAATGGAGTGCTTTGAGGATTACGAAGCTAGTCAATCCACTGCGATTTATCCCACGGTTTAGGTGGTGCATCACCATTGCGAATAGCTGCTCCAGGGAAGATCATGTACCGCTTTGGCTTCGCAGGAGAAGCTACTGGAACAACCTGCTTTTCACCTTTCAGAGGCGCGTCACCTTCAGCCTGAAATGGTGTCTGATTAGCAACTGCAACGGGTTGCTTTTCGGGGTCTAATTGGCGTCTCGATAGACTTGCTTTAGCCTTGGCAAACAGACGATGTTTCCACTCTTCAGTTTGCTCTCTAAACTGTTTCCAAAGAGCATTCCAATCGGAGGGGAACTCGGCTCCATACATCTCTTCATAAAGCCCTCTCCATTCAGCAGCCAACTCCTGTCTGATCATGACTGCGACATAGAGGACAAGGAACGGAATAACGCAGATGAAGGAGAGCGGTTCGGCGATCAATTCTCCGAAGGTACGGTTGCCATAGAAGTCCTCTTGCAGGAAGCTTTCCAACTCGGATGACTTCCATCTCTGGGTGGGAATTTTGACCAGTTGAGACCATCCCCGTTCGCGTGCGGAAGAGGACAATCCAATCAGAAGCAATCCGGCTCCCTTTGAATCGACATCTTGAGGAATGACGATCTCGCTTTTCCGTCCCGGAGCCGCCTTGTAAAGCCACTCAATTTGAGTCGTACTGTTGGGGATTTCAGCGTGCTTAGAACTGTCCCAATAGGTCATCAGATAATAGCGTTCGAGCGGCGGCAATTCCCATCGGAACCACGCCAGAAATGCAGCCAATGTCAGAGCTGGAATCGAGCACATCAGCAGTCCTGTTCTCCACGGAAACGCCCTGCGAAGAACCGGCCATTGCATGATGCTTTCTCCTCTTATTTGGTGGTGGTTTGCGACCGCTTTCGGGACAGGAATTCGAGGGCCTTTTGTTCCTTAATCGAGTCTGCATAAGCGGATATCTTGCGCATGTCTTCCATGCTCAACGGCCCCTTCGATGCCTGGGCAAATAGGTTTAGCATGAGGTCCCGCATCCCGATGATCTCCGCCAAGAGAACCGCATCGGTGTGCTCTTGCTGTGGCGACCGAACAGATGCGAGGGCAGTGTCGCGCAGCCATTCGGATACTTTTTTCCCGGCCTTGGAAGCCGCTACTTCGATCTCGCCAAGCTCTGCTTCTGTGAGCCGAGTTGCGATGGATTTCACCCGGGAGGCATCACTGGCTGGCGGGCTGCCCGACCCTGATGCTGCGGTTTGCTGCGGTTTGGTATCAGGTGAGGCCATGAACAGTACCACCTATTGAGACTTCGCTGATGTCCGCTTGGATGCGTTTCGAGTCGGCGTAATTTCTATTTAGACGCCTCTGAAGGGCATTTATTGCGCGTAAACGGCGAGACGCCGCGTGTTTACGCTTGTGAACGCAAAACGGTAATCCATTGCAAGAAAAGAAGTTAACAGAATGCGTCCCGGAGTCGCTTCACAGCACCCATTTGGGGATGACGTGTCAGCTTATACCCGCTGCGCAGCAGCGTGCCTCTGCTTTCAAGACGCGGCGGCCTAGAATATCAGTGGGGCAAGTCAAGGCATATCCGACCCTCACGTCACATTAGTGCAAAATATGCGATTGCGTCGTATATTTTGCATATGTGGATTCCACGCGCTGTTGAACCTCGGTTAGAACGATCCGCGAAAACGCGGCCCGTTATCGTGCTCACAGGAGCCAGGCAGACTGGCAAGACCTCGACCTTTCTGCGCCTGTTCCCAAACCATTCCTTTGTGTCCCTCGATTTGCCCACCGAAGCCGAGCAAGCTGAGAAGGAACCACACAACTTCCTGCAACGCCATCCCCCACCCGTCATCATCGACGAGGTGCAATATGCACCTGGGCTATTCCGACATCTTAAGGCGGAGGTAGACGCTAAACGCACTCGCAACGGCCAATTTCTGCTGACCGGCTCCCAGAAATTTACGCTTATGAAGAACGTCTCCGAATCGTTGGCGGGAAGGGCTGACATCGTGGAGCTTGAAACCCTTTCCTACGCCGAAATTCTCGCGGCGCTGCCGCAAACTTCCGTCGGAACTGCCATCGTGCGTGGCGGTTTCCCAGAGCTATATGCCAACCCAGACATCGATCTGGCGGCCTTCTATAACTCTTACCTTGCGACATACCTCGAACGCGATGTGCGCGCCCTCGCCAACGTCGGCAGTCTCCGAGATTTTGAAAGGTTCCTGCGAGCTTGCGCTCTCCGCTCAGCAAACCTGTTGAACAAAGCCGACTTGGCACGCGACGTGGGCATCTCGCCTTCGACGGCGAACCAATGGCTGTCCATGCTGGAGGCTTCCGGGCAGGCAGTTCTGCTTGAGCCGTGGTTCTCGAATCGAACCAAATCCATCGTCAAAAGCCCCAAACTTTACCTCACCGATACAGGTCTGCTCTGCGCTCTCCTGAATATCCGCACTGAGGACGACCTCCGTCAATCGCCAGCGGTCGGAGCAGTCTGGGAGACATTTGTTTTTGCCCAGCTGCGGGCGCGGGAACGCAGTGCCGGTCGAACCGGAAGCCTCTTCTTCTGGCGCGACCGCACCCGTGAAGTGGACTTCGTCGTCGATGCCGGGGGACGCCTGGAGCTGTTTGAAGCGAAGTGGACGGAGCTGCCGGACATCGGCGACACGGTCAATCTCGACTTTGTGCGGAACGTAGTCGGCAAATCGAAAGTAACAGGCGGAGCAGTCGTATCCCGTACACCAAATAGCTTCCCATTCTCGAACGGATTCCGCGCGATCCCGGCAACCGACCTCGGCTAATCGCAGTTACTTCCTGACGGGTTAGCCAAGGCCGCGACAACAGCAAGATCGAATGCCACGATGCGCAAGTGCCTTGATAGGTTGCTGCGTGATAACCCCATCAGAGTTCCTGTGCAAGGTGAAAAGATGGGCCTAAAAATGGGCCCAGTGGAGGGGCCAGCGATTACAGTTATGATTGCCCGCTCCATTGCCAGAAGGTGAGACCTCGTCGGCTACCGAATGAGTTGAGGAGTTTGGCATTACGCCATGAACGTCTACACAATTTCCTGACGGGCTGCATCAAGAACCCGGAATGGCGGCGAGCCGTCGTTGATGCTCATCAATCGGGAATTCTTAACGTTGTCGCGGACGAAGCTAGGGCAGGACGTTGCTTCACCCGCCAACTCTTGAAGGGCAGAAAAGATTTTTTCAGACGCTGTCTGAACAATGGTTGCCGGCGGGGCTGCGATCAGCGAACGACTCCAGCATCAGCCTAAAGGCGGTTTGGGTATCCATCCGTTCAGCTCGGCTTTGAGGCGCCCACTCTTGTCTAGGATCGCAACCCGTTCTCCGACCACAAGCGATTCGATCAGGACAGCGAGACAATACCTTTTAAGTTCTGGGCAGTGGGTATTTTCAATGCGGAGATGCGTCCGCTGCGTGGTCTGCCCGGCTTGCTTTGTACCAGTGACTAAGAGAGACACTGAAATGAGGAGAGCAAGATGGCACGAGGTAAGCGGTACCAACCCGAGCAGGTTCACTACCTGCTCCGGACTATGCTTCTTCCCCCGTGCCATACCACGCTCCTTTGACCCCAGTTTGTATCAACTCCACTGGTACAAAGAAGCCGGGCACCCCAAGGTTATCGGAACATCGACAAGTCTATGCTGTCCCCCATTGCCTTGTACCCAAGAGCATTCGGATGCAGATGGTCTCCGGAATCGTATTTCGGATTGAGGCGCGAGGGCCGTTCTGGATCTCGCATCAGCGTGTCGAAGTCTACGACCCCGTCAAACTCCTTTGAGTTCCGAAGCCATGTATTAACACGTTGACGAAGTTCCTCTTTAGTGTCGGAGAAATAAAATGATTTCTCCGCAGGAAGCAGTGTGCCAGCGTAAATCTTCAAGCCGTGAGAGTGGCTTCTTGTGATGATTTGACGGTAAGCAGCAACGAGATCATCGAATTGCAGCAGCGGCGTCGTCACCCCTCCGCGAGTCATACCAGAGAATCCAATGTCGTTAATTCCTTCAAGCAAGATCACGTGGCTCACCCCGGGTATCGACAAAACGTCACGGTCCATACGAGTCAGGCCAGCTGGCCCAAGCATGGTACGCATGATCTGATTGCCACTAATGCCAGCACTGACGGCCGAAAAGGCAGGAATGTTCTTCGTCCTATTGAGACGATCGGCTAAAGTCGCAACCCAGCCATGAGGTTCTGCCGGCTTGTCTCGAACTCCGTCAGTAATCGAGTCGCCCATGGCGACAATCGCGCGGGTAGGCCGGGCGGGAGCCACAAGAACGGAGGTCATGATGGGCCGACTGGTCACGGCTCGCGCCTCCGTAATCACTTCGGACATCACGGCGTCACCCTGTGTGAACATCATCGCAGCTCCACCGGGAGGCAGAAGAGTTACAGGCTCCGCGAAGTACAAGCTTCCAATCAACTCAGCCATGCTCGGCAGTTCAAGATGAATTGGATCGCTCAGCATCGGGGCGCCAGCGGGAATCTCGACGCTCTCTTTACCGCTGAAAGTAAGACGACGAAGAGACCCTGGGACTGCGTTCATGTCGGTGGATGCAATGCCAATACTGGCACCTGCAATCCTCAGAGGTCTGTCTCCAAGCTCGTTAGATAGACGAACCATGATTTGCGAACCGCCAACAGACACGCCAAATCTATAACGAAGAGTGCCAATTACGGGGGCGGCAGGGATTGCGCCTGCTCGAATCCCAAAGTTACCGTAGGTGGCGGGGCTGACTTCGAAAGTCGAGACCCAGGCAGCTGGAAAAGTTGCTCGCTGGGCCCAGGAGATGTGGGCCAGCAGCCCCAGGATCATTAGTAATTTGCGTAACTTATATGCCAAAGAAACTCTCCTTGCGGCGCCGTTTTTAAAAGTACGCTTACGAGAGGTGACCTGCGTCCGCAGCAATTATTTCCCAGTTGGACCAGAGATTCCAGCGCGGTTCTCTCAGCAGCACCGATTCGCTCTGTGAGTCCTTAGCTGAACGGTGTCAGCACAACTGACTTTCTAAATACCACCTTGTGCGCGACATAATTGTAGGGCGGCACGGGTTGGCCACGCAGCAGATTCAATGCAAGGTGCATCAGGGAAGGACCATACGTTGCAGTCTCATAAGAGATGGTTCCGATCATGGGTGAATCGTTGCGCTTCATCTCAGTCATTGCGTCGGCGATGCAGTCCTGAACGACGATGGCGACCTGGCGCCTACGCCTCCGCTCCCGCACTGCAGCTACTGCGCCCAGTGCGCTGGTGTCAATAGCAGCAGCGATGAGAACGCGCTTTTCTTTTGGGTGACTGTCCAAGTACTGTCCCACGAGTTCTCGGCTGGTCTCGTATTGACCTTTACCGTCCATGCGCGGGAAGGCTGTTTCTGAGAGGTCAGGAATGGCCTCGCGGACTGCCTCAAACGCTCCAGAAACACGTCCTTGGAAAAGAGCGCCCGCGGCTGCCAAGTCAATTCCAAGCACCTTTGTTGCAGTACCTTTCCCAGTTCTCGCGTACGTGCAGGGCTAGGCATGTCAGCGCTTTGACCAGCAAATCCGAACCTCATCTTGCGTGGTCGCACTACATGTCGATATGTACCGTCAAGAGACTGGGACAGATAGACGCGGTGCACAAAAGTTTTCAGTAGGCGATAGACCGTAGTCTTGGAGACCCTTGTGCGCTGATGGATAGCTTCGAGCGTCATAGGCCGACTCTCAAGCTGTAGAAGCTCGAGGATGTCGAGTGCCTTGGATAAAACCGGAATGAGGTAAGGGCGCTTTGTCTTGGCCAACGATAGTGGCTCCAATCTGAACGAAGACAACGGTCCGGGGCTGTTTATCTCATTAATCCAATGCGACTAGGGCGTGTAAGCGGTGAAACCGTTCAGGATTCGACCTTCGCGATCAGGTAGGTCACATCGTCCGAGGTTTGTTGATCCGAAACTACTCTTTTGCCGCGCTTGCTGGCGTGATCTGGTTACCTCCAGTTTTTCTTCTTTTCGCTAGGCCAGACCAAAATAGGCAAGTATGAGTTTTCCTCCTGGACGTTGCACATGGCATCGATCATAATCTTCGCGACGCTCTGGGACTTGCATTCAAGGAATGGGTTGGAACAAGCTTTCGGACACGATTGCTGGTGACAGCCGGCCTAATGCTTCTGATCGGATCCACCTTGATCGTCGGATACGGCAATTACCTCAATGCCTTCAAGGACACGCAACAGGTTGTGATGCCTCATTGACCAAAACGTATTAGCAAAGCTCCATCTGCGCGGAATGTGCCCCTAAGCGAGCGCATTCGTCCGTTAACAACATGCGTTCTTCGGTCCTTGCTAAATCTAGGAAGACGGCGTACACGGTATGTATGGACGTGGACGGTCTTGCTTCACCGATCGTGAGCTGCACGTTGCAACGCTTCCAAGTAGCTGTAACCCCAATTTGAATCCGGAAGCAGCATGTGTCCCTCCGTCCACTCGTTCCACGCAGCGACGTAGATCAGCTTTTCTGTCTGCTGATCTGCCGATACATGTCGTGCCACGCGGAGGAGGCGCTCAAACTGATCGGGTGTTCGATCAACGGCGATCGCTGCAAATTCCTCGAAACGGGGACTGTCGTCCCAGCCTACCTGCGCGCACGGATAAAATGGTATCGAAACCGCCTTGCGGATTTCGTGCCACGATTCCACCGCCTCCTTTGCTCCTACACCGTAAGGAATTCGCGAGCCGGGCGGCTTTGTTCCGTAGGTCCAACCAAACGTGCCGTATTGCGTTACGCTATCGAAGCCAAAGTCAGCTAGCTTCAGCAGGTGATGATCATAGCCGCCGACAATCTGAAGGTGCAACTTGGGAAAGCCAAGTGCATTCGCGCGCTCGCGCATCCCTAGCAGAGCACGCTTAAGACCGTCTACCTCAAGTTGCTCGATCACCTTCCCTACGTCGAAGAGCGCAAACAACGGAGCGCCGTCGATGCGGAGGTAGTTCTCCTGACTGAAATAGTGCTCAGCGCAGTACTCTGCGACACGTTCAAAATCCGCGAGGGTGTGAACTTGCGGCAACATCATCGCCGCGTCTGCTGGGGAACGGGCGGGGTAAACATTCTTCCAGTCGTGGTTTGCCCACATTACAGCGAATCTCAATTTGCTGCGGTTCTGTGACTTAAGAAACCCTTGCTCGAGCTGCTCCTGATAGAACTGCGTTCCCTGGTGCCAATACCAGTCGATCATCCAAGCATCCACACCGTAGTGTGCTGCAAGTTCTATCTCGCGAGAGGCCCAGAGGGGATCCGCCTCGTTGTAGTAGCCCCATAGTGGAAGGTAGGGCATGCTGTGACCTTGGAAGAGCGACCGTGCATTGCGAAGAGTGTCGAATTCGGTCCATCCCTTCCCAAATCTCGATTCCATGAACGGCGAAGGATGCCAGCTTGGGAAGTTGAAAGCCACGACCTTCACATCCGCCGGTTTCTTGAGTTCGCTTGTACCGGCGGCCAACAGCATTTGCTGCTCGTCGAAATAGGCCGCTGTCGCGTCCGGACCGATGAGAGAGCTCGGGCGTGCAAGAGCCCGCTGTCCGTCTTGCTGAAGCCGATCGCTGGTCTGCGCAGCAGCGCTTATGCGAGTAAGACTTGCAAGAACTCCAGCTTGCATTGATGAGCGTAGGAAAGTTCTTCGTTTCAAAGTAGGCCACTCCTCTTCATAATCGCGGTCGCGCGGACTTGTGTTCTCGGTCAGCCATCCGGCGTTTGAATCAGGCCGCCGAAGGTGAATCAAAGCCAGTCATACCGCAATACAGAGACCTACGCAAGTCATAGGAGAACAAAACCAATAGGCACATACCACACAGTCCAGCACGTAACCAGCGCGACCCGCTCACCTTGATTGCGGGTCGTAGAGCCACTCATCTCTGCGACTGTTCCGTATTGATATTATTTACCTATAAACGTTTTTTGTCTTGACAGGTCGATTTCATTAGCGCTACGGTTGCGTCAGCTTAAGAAGCTGAATCGTTTACTCTCCATCAAACTGCTCTCAGGGGTCGTATGTTCAAAAGTCCACACGTGATGTCCACCCGCTATTTGAGGTTTGCCGCTTGCATCCTGCTGAGCGCGTTTAGTGTTGCAGCCCTCGCGCAGTACGATTTAGGCTCACTGAACGGTTCGGTCGTTGACCCCTCCGGGGCGGTTGTTGCCGGCGCTAACGTGCATTTGCATGATCTGGCGAAAGGCACGGCCCGCACTGCAACAACTAGTGCGGACGGATCATACAACTTTGCCTCGCTACCCATTGGCAAGTACGAGGTCGACATCACAGCGTCGGGCTTCGGCGAGGAGAAGGCAACCATCAGCGTGATCCTTGGCGCTCCCACTTCATTGAATACAAAGCTAAGGATTGGGGCCTCAGAGCAGGTGTTGGTGACCGGCAGTGACGTTGCGCAACTTAACACAAGCGACCACGAAGCGAATCAGGTCGTCGGTGAGCAGCAGCTTGAACAGTTGCCTGCTAACGGGCGCAACATTCTCAGCCTCTCAACGCTAGGACCCGGATCGCAGCAGGGTACGGACTACAACGGCACGCAATTTGAAGGTTCTAGCTCTTTCTTTGCTACTCTCGGAAACTCTGTCATTCTTGGTGGCTTGCCTAACATCAACACCTCGTTCCTGCAGGACGGCACCGAGAACGTTAACCTGCTGACCCAAAACGCCAACATCCTGCCTTCTGTCGAGTCCGCACAGGAGGTTAACACTCAGCTCAGCGGCTCTCCGGCACGCTTCAGTCGGCCTTCAGTAGTGAACGTCACCACTAAAAGTGGTTCCAACAGCTTCCACGGTGTCGCCTATGACTTTCTTCAGAATGACGCCCTCGATGCGACGAGCTACTTCGCTTCTACGCGTCCTCCCGTACGTTACAACCTGTTTGGCGCAAACCTCGGCGGTCCCATCCTGAAGAACAAGCTGTTCTTCTTCTTCGACTACTCTGGCTTGCGGAATCACTCGTCATCGGTATCAAGCAACATCGTACCCACAGTAGCGGAGCGCGGTTGCCTGGACGGCTCGGGCATCTGTGACTTCTCCGGCACGGGAATCACGCTGTACGATCCGGCCACCTACAACTCCGCAACAGGCACAAGCCAAACCTTTCTCGCTGAAACCGGCATGAACGGGATCCCCGCTTCGCGCGCCGACAGCTTTTCCAAGCTGTGGGTCAAGAACTATCCCCTGCCCAACATCGCTCAACGCGCCGACGGAACCAACTATGTCGCTAACACGCAGAGCATGGTCAACTACGACCAGTTTCTTGGTCGAGTCGACTTCAATCTTGCCTCTAACAACACCATCTTCGGAACGATCGCCCGTGTTACGGGTGTAAACACTTCCACGACGATCGTGCCCAATCTTTTCGGAACATCCTATCCAGATCGCGGGACCAATGCCTCCATCGAGGACACGGCCGTTCTCTCGCCGCGCCTCGTTAACACGGCCCGAGTCGGCTACAACCGCACGTATTACTTCATCTCGCAGGAAGGTGCAGGCAGTCAGAACTTTGCTGCGTTGTATGGTATCCATAATCTTTTTGCTAATCCCAGCGAGTATGCGCCGCCCGCTGTCGGCATCAACAACTATAGTTCTTTCGGCACCTCCTACACGCCTCAGGGCGACATCCAGAATCGCTTCCAGTATGCCGATGAAGTCAGCTACCAGGCTAGCAAACACACCATCGTCTTCGGTGCAGAGGTCATTCGCACACAGTTTGACGGTACCTGGGTAAACGACGACAACGGCCAGTTCAGCTTTGATGGTCGCTTCACGTCGCAATATCTGAATGGCGTTCGTAGTGCTTCCAGCCAGGGTAGCGCCCTCGCGGACTTCGTCCTGGGATTTCCGGCCAACTCGCAGGGAGCTGTCGGCAACTCCGTTGCAAACTTTCGTGAGATTAACGTCGCTGGCTATGTGCAGGACGACTGGAAACTCACACCGAGCCTGACCATCAATTACGGTCTGCGCTACGACTTCGACGATCCACCCAACGCGCAGGGAGGTCACTCCTACATCGTCGACATCAACACAGGTCTTAGCCGGTCCGGCACATGGTACACCAACTACGCCGACTTCGGTCCGCGTATCGGCTTCGCCTATGCCGCGAACAGCCGCACCACGGTGCGTGGCGGATGGGGCATCTACTACACCTCTTTCCCTTATAACGATCTACAGTTCTTGGTGCTAAATCCGCCGAATCACGTGGAACAATCACCGACGTTCACCATCGCGGACCCGACACTCTTAGAGAACTCCCTCTCACCGAATGTTCCTCTTTCGGGGGCCGCTGGGTTCATCTTTTTTCCGCACTCGAAGGACGCCTCCGTCCAAGAGACGACATTTCAGGTTCAGCGTCAGCTCCGCGAAAATCTTACCGCGTCGATCGGTTATCTTGGCAATCTCTCACGCCATATCGGCATCTGGACGCGACCCAATCAGCCGACCGCCGTGGCCCCTGGTGACACCAGCGGTCTCTTGACTGTCGCCCCACACCCCGCTATCGGCAATGTCATTGGCTGGGAAGAGACGCAGGCCACTAACTACAATGCATTGCTGGCCAATGTTACCGGTAGCTTGCACAATGTACAGATCATCGCTAGCTACACCTACTCCAAAGCGATGGATCTGATCGATGGCGATGGAAACGTGTATGAGGTGTACTCTCATCCGGAATACAATTACGCGCCCGCGGGCTTTGACCGCACTCACCAGTTCACATTAGCGGGCACCTATCAGCTGCCTATCGGTCCGCACCAGCGCTTCCTTGCGTCCGGCAACGTTTTCTCGCGTGAGGCGCTCGGCGGCTGGCAGTTCGGTGAGGTGTACCGTCTTGCTTCCGGTGAACCTGTCTCGATCTACGCCAATAACAACACAGACAACAGCGGCGCGCCCATGTACGCCAACCGCGTCTGTAATCCAAGCGCCGGTTTCACGCGTTCGCGCAGCGAATGGTTCAACACAAGCTGTTTTGTTCAGCCAGCGACGGGCACCTACGGGCAGGGCGGTCGGAATGCGGTGCGTAGCCCGCGTGAAGACCAGATAGATCTGTCTGTGATCAAGGCTTTCAATATTTATCGCGAACATCAACTGCAGTTTCGTGGTGAGGCCTTCAATGTCTTCAACCATCCGCAATTCCTGCTGAGCACTAGCAACCTTACCAGCACAAGCAATGGAGTGCTAAACCAAGCACTCGCACCGCGCGTGCTGCAACTCGGACTTCGCTACAGCTTTTGACCTTGACCAGACACACGTATCTACCCGGTACAACATCATGAGTGCAATCTAACCAGTGCGCATCGTCTGTCTAAACGAACACAGAGATCTCTATAAACCGTTGTGAAAGGAGAAGAGTCATGCAAACCTGTCTCCGCGCGTTGGTAATTTGGTTTACTCTCCTTACAGCAGTCCCAAGATTTTTTGCGCAAGTCTTTCCTCTGCAGACCACCGGCAACCATATCGTGGACGCGAACGGTAAACGCGTTCGGTTTAACGGCGTGAACTGGTATGGAGCTGAAGCGGATGATTTCGTCGTCACGGGCTTGCAATACAACACTCTACCAAACATTGCGCGCCTGATCCATCAAATGGGTTACAACGTTGTTCGTCTACCTTGGTCCAATCAGATGTATGAGACAAACCCTGTTATTAACAGCTCCCTGCTATCTGCGAACCCGGGCCTCCAAGGACTCACAGCTCTTCAGATATTCGACCACGTGATTGACGCGCTTGGAGCGGAGGGCATCATGGTCATCATCGACAATCACGAGAGCGATGCCGGAATCTGTTGCAACGGAGGCGACGCCGACTCACTCTGGTACAACAACAATTATCCTGAGTCTAAATGGATCAGCGACTGGCAAGGTATGACCAATCGCTATGCGACGCGGGCTTGGGTAATAGGTGTCGACCTGCGGAACGAACTCCGCGGCTCGGCCACCTGGACGGGGACTGGATCCAGCGGCAATCCTGGAACAGACTGGCAGAGCGCTGCCATCCGGGGCGGGAATGCGGTTTTAAGCATTAACCCGCATCTCTTGATCTTTGTGGAAGGCCTTTCCAATGCGTCCGATCTCAGTGGTGTCAGCAATCTTCCGATAACGTTGACGACTCCGAACAAAGTCGTCTACGAGGCTCACGACTACAGCTTTTTCTCCGGAGCCAGCAATCAGGGGAGTTATAGCGCTTGGCTAAACTGGATCGGCCCGCGATGGGGCTATCTCGTAACAGGGGGTAACCCCAAACCGGTGTGGCTCGGGGAATTTGGCACAGGTCACACTTCTGCTGGATATACAGATCCAGATGTGCCAGCAGATGCTGGAAATTGGTGGAGCTACGTGACACAGTTCATTACAGCGAATAGCCTCGACTGGACCTATTGGGCGCTTAACGGAACCAGCGAGAATGGAAACGGCCTGCCAGGTCCGACGGCTCCTGAAGGGTATGGCATTCTCGATCCCACTTGGTCCCAGATAGCGGAGTCACAGCTCAGCGCCAGTCTGCAAGGTCTCAAGGTCTACAGTAGCGGAAGCAATCCCGCGCTCTCAATCACTTCAGTTAACGACGGCACAACCGGTACTGGCGTCAACCAATTCAATTTCAGCGGTGCTTGGTCCAGCGGAGCCAACAGTGGTGCCTTCGACGGGGACAATCACTGGAGCACCAGCCAGGGTGCCTCGTACAGTGTGGCTTTCAGCGGTACACAAGCTCTGATCTATAACGCCGAAAGCGACTACAACGGCATCGCCGCAGTTTCGGTCGATGGTGGCCCGACGGTAAACGTCGACAACTATTCTGGCGACACAAGCGGTTCAGATCCGATCGACTACAGCGTGCTAGTCTACGCTTCGCCGATTCTCAGCAACGGACCGCATACGCTCACTGTCAGAGTCACTGGCAACCAGAACAGTAGTGCGACAGGCAATACGATCACCGCGGACCGCGTGGATGTCGTCGCTCCCACCCAGGGCAATACGATAACGTCACTAAACGATAGCGGTTCAGCTTTCTCCTACAGCGGTTCGTGGAGCTTTTACTCGCCCCAGGCTGGTGCGTTTGACAACGATAACCATTATTCCTCAACGCAGGGTGCATCTTACACTGTCACCTTCAGCGGTAGCCAGGCGACACTCTATGCCGCAACGAGTGTATACGGCGGGATCGCCTCCGTGTCGGTCGACGGCGGTACAGCGGTCCCCGTGGACACCTATGCTTCGACAACTAGCTACCAGGTACCCATTTTCAGCACATTCATTCTGCCAACTGGGTCTCACACCCTTATAGTCACGGTCTCAGGAAATACGAATCCGCAAGCGCAGGCCGATGTAATCACAGCCGATCGCGTTGATGTTGTAAGTCCTTAAGAAGGAAAGATTCGGAGGGGCGACGAATGTATGTTCAAGTTCAGATTAAGTGGTCTCAGGGTAAGTCTCTCGTCGAGAGCTCCGCACCACATAGTGCCGTTATCTCAAGAAGACGAGGGACTAGGCTTGCAATACTGCTGTTGATCCTCCTTTTACCTGAATTTCGGAGTCGCGCACAAGAGGTGTCTTCAACAACTCAGGTGGGACTGTACGACGGACTTGAGATTACGACACTCCGGCTTTGGCCCGATCGAGCACCTGGCGCCAAAGGGGAAAAACCTTCTGACAACCCGACTTTGACGGTCTTCCGTCCCTCTCATTCAAGCGGGACTGCGGTCATCGTTGCACCAGGCGGGGCATATATAAGTCTGGCAAGTAACCTGGAAGGTCGTCAAGCGGCTGATCGTCTCGCCGAACTTGGGATCACAACCTTTGTTCTCAGCTATCGTCTTGGACCTGCCTATCTTTATCCTGTACCCCTTCAGGATGCGCGTCGCGCTGTACAAGTAGTTCGCTCATTGGCTTCGGTTTACGGCTACGCTCCAAACCGAATCGGCATGATGGGATTTTCTGCCGGCGGTCACCTTACTGCCATGGCTGCGACCCTATTCGAACCTTCCAATGCGGAAGCAGCCGACCCTGTCGAGCACGAGTCCAGTGCACTCAACTTTCAGATTCTGGTTTATCCGTGGCTGAACGCAATGGAGCCTCCGTTACCGAGCCCGAGCGAACCTGGAAAGATTCTCATCAACTACTGCTCGGTTACGCCCGGCCTTACGCAGTCTGATTGCAGACGGCTGAATGGAGAGTTTACGCCAAAGAATTACGTCAGAGGCACAACACCTCCGGCCTTCATCGTCGCTTCGACGGACGATGCGGTCGTTCCAGTCAGCGCCAGTATTGCGTTCTACGACGCGATGCATGCTGCCGGTGCTGACGCTGAGTTGCACCTCTTCGCTCACGGTCCGCATGGCTTTGGCACAGGTGGACCGGATCCCTCCCTTTCTCAGTGGCCCGAACTTCTAACGACGTGGCTGCGCACTCGGGGGCTACTCACACCATTGACGCAGTAGGACAACACGGAAAGCCTACAAGTGGTTGGAGACTCCTCTCAATAACAGTTCTATCGTTCCTAACTGGTAGAGAAAAGGCCGGGCATTCCATACTGGAGTGCCCGGCTTGAAATGTGCCAGTGGATGAGAGAGAACTGGACAAGGAGAGCATATGGGACGAGGGAAGAAGTACCAGCCTGAGCAGGTGGTGAATCTGTTGCGTCAGATCGAAGTGGCCGTAGCGAACGGGAAGACGACGTCTCTGGCGTGTAAGGAATCCGGGATCGTGGAGCAGACGTACTTCCGCTGGCGCAAAGAGTACGGCGGGTTGCAGGTAGACCAGGCGAAGCGGCTGAAGGAGTTGGAGCAGGAGAACTCGAAGCTGAAGCGCCTGGTAGCAAACCTGAGCCTGGACAACCTTGTGTTGAAGGACTTCGCCTCGGGAAACTTCTAAGCCCTGAGCGACGACGGATCGCAGCAGACCATGCCCAGCAGAAGCATGGGATGACGGAGCGCAGGGCGTGCCGGCTGGCCAACCAGCCGCGCGGCACGCAGCGCTATCGTGCGATCCGGCGAGAAGACGAAGATGCCCTCACACAGGCGATCATCCAGCTTGCCAGCCAGTACGGCCGTTATGGGTATCGCCGGATCACGGCGTTGCTGAAGCGGGCCGGCTGGCGAGTAGGCAAGGATCGGGTGGAGCGTATCTGGCGTCGCGAGGGGCTAAAGGTGCCGCAGAAGCAGAAGCCACGAGGACGTCTGTGGCTCAACGATGGTTCGTGCGTGCGGCTAAGGCCGGAGCGGCGGAACCATGTATGGAGCTACGACTTCGTCAGCGCTCGGACGCATGATGGCCGCAGCGTACGGCTTCTCAACCTGATCGACGAGCACACGCGCGAGAGCTTGCTGGTGCGTGCGGAACGCCGCTGGCCCACCGCCAGGGTCATCTCTGCACTGGCCGATGTGATGGTGATGAAGGGCGTGCCGGAACACCTTCGCTCGGACAATGGGCCGGAGTTCGTCGCGAAAGACCTACGGAAATGGCTGGCCAAAACAGGAGCAAAGACCCTGTACATCGAACCCGGTTCTCCCTGGGAGAACGGCTACTGCGAGAGCTTCAACTCCAAGCTGAGGGACGAGTTCCTCAACGGGGAGATCTTCTACTCGCTCAAAGAACTGCGCGTGCTGGCCGAACGCTGGCGCGTCCACTACAACACCGTCAGACCACACTCCTCGCTGGGCTACAGACCACCAGCACCGGAGGCATGGATGACCAACAACATGGGGCATGGAGAAGTGGAAACCGCTCCGCGCTTCCCACTTCTCCACACCCCCGACGGCGGCTACCTGAACTCAGAAATAGCTGCGTTACACTAACTCATCCAACGGCACAAAAGATCGGGCACTCCAATTTTAGAGTGACATTCTGCGCCTTGATTCGTCAAGTAAGTTATTACCGAAGAAGCAAAGTCAGAGGCTACCAAGCGAGTTCGGGCTCGCTTTCACCGTCTTTTGGAAGCTCTCGAAAGCGGTAACGACGTCAACGAATCTTTGGCGGCTTTTGTGAGAGGCGTAAATCCTGCATCACTGAGGCGGCCCGATTGAGAGTTCGTGGACAAAAACAGACAAGTTCCCCGAGGAGTGAACCGGGGAACAAAAGCCTTTGTTTTAGTCGGTATATAACTCGTTTGCAATGCAAGCCAACCTTTCCACGTACCGGTGGCGCAACCGCATCCTAAATCCATCTTTTGCGGTCGCCCTACTCACCTCCATTGCCTCGGCCAACCCGCAGGTCTCCCCGGTCGGCACCACCCCGTCAGCAACCCGGCGCAACGTCTAGCCTGTCGTCCTGATGTGTAGTTACGGCCTATCTGCAACGCAGTCTCAAAGGCCGATCCGAATTGTCTTGCGAAGAGTCGCCAATTATGCCTTGCAGTTTCGTCACCCCTCTCTATCGCATTTTGGAGTATTCTCGCTGCCTCAGCATAGTCTTGTATAACTCCTTCGCCGTGCAGATACATGTCTACGATCATGCAAATCGCCTCCTCGTCGCCTTGTTCCGCCGCAGCTTGGTACCATCTGGCTGCTTCCTTTTCGTCTTTTGGAAGGCATGTAAATCCGCATCGGGCGTGGGCGTCGCCGATGGATTTCTGAGCCCTTGCATGTCCCATATCTGCGGCCCGCTGATAAAGAGCTACAGCTTTCTCTTCATTCTTCAAAACCCCGTGGCCCTCGTAGTAGCATTCCGCAAACCAATACAACAGCTCCGGATTGATTGGATCAAGCTCATGTCCGCTTTCAAAGCATCGAAATGCTTCTCCGAGCTTCTCTTCTCGTCTTTTCAATTGCTCCTGCTCCACCTCCCGCTTGATTCGCCGAAGCTCTTCGGTCAGAACAGGCGGCGGGGCGGCGTAGGGATCGATCGGACCTGTCCATCGGGGATCAGCGGGTGCGGCGTCTTGCAGTTCCAGACCCTTGCGAAGCCACTCTTCAGCTTCCTCCTTGTCGCGCAGGTGATACCGACCACGGGCGGCGAGGGACTTTGCTCCAACCTTCGTCAACGCGGTGGACCGCACCGGAACCAATGCGGACTGTTTTTCTTCGTCGGCACTCATTGCGGCCTCATTTCCTAAGGCTGATCTTCAAACTCTTTCCGGGCTAGCTCGATTCGGTGCTGAACGTCCTTCTTCATTTCGGCAAGCAAGTTACGGCCTTTGGCCGCTGCAATTTCTACCTTTGCCATCAGTAGGGCAATTTCGGAAGCCGTCAATTCTGCGAATTCGGCATCAATCTCAGCAAGCCTCTTTGATATTCGCCTGATCTGGAGGAGGATGCGCTGCAAATCCGCCGCCGTGCCGTCGCCCTTCACAGATTCAGGGCTGCTCTTGTACTCTTCCAGGATTTTCCTCAGAGCATCCGCATCTTGCCGCTTATACGCAAGATTGGCCTCTGCCATTAGCCGGTTGCGCAGAGCGCGGTCGATTTCGTTCGCCGCACGGTCAGGATGTATCTGGTTCACTACGTCTTTGAACAGCTTTTTCAACTCTGGCGACGGTGAAAAGTCCTTTGCCTTGGCAGCCTCGCCATGTGCGGCGGCGTAGGATTCGTCTGCCTGCGCTCGCGCCTCTGACGCAGCAGCGCGAGCCTGCTCGGTTCCCGCAGCCTCCGCCGCGAATTCGGCGATCTTCGCATTCCAGTCGTCGAGTTCGGCATAAAGTATGCCGACTTCCCGCAGGTAGCGTCCCTCGAATGCGGCGAGTTCGGCGCGCAGGCTGGCCAGCGACAATTCGCGGTCGGTGAGTTCGGCTTGCAGGATCGCCAGTTCCTGACGCTTCCTGACAAGTTCCTGCTCCTCCGGCGATAGATGGTGGACAATTTCTGTGGGCATAGGCTCGCAGTAATTCTACCGCCGAGTTGCCGGATGACTTCGATCTCAGCGTGGCTGCTTCTCTCAACTAATTGTTTCCGGTAACAGGTCTGAAATTCGTGGATGCTTTTGCGATAACACGGAGCGCGGCCTGCACCAATGAGTTCCCACCACGCACTGCAATGGCAAAAGTACTACCAAAGTGCCGCCAGAACTAAAATGGCAAACGGCGGCCTTCGTGCGCTTGCCTTCAAACTATTGGTTTCATTGAGGTGTTTGTTACCGGGGCTCGAACCCGAACTCTTCGCCTTGAGAGGAATACGAGCCCTTCGAACACCCGCTCCGATAGCAATCGAATCATCCGACCGTGCAATGGACTGCAAAGCGCGCAACGTGTACCAATCGGTGTACCAATCCACATCGATTACAAACCGCGACCGGGAGGCCTCCTATAAACTGTTTATTTTCTTGGTTTTATGGTGGCCCGGGCAGGAGTCCAACCTGCGACCTTCGCGTTAGGAGTGCGCTGCTCTATGCAACTGAGCTACCGGGCCACTGACTGAAGCGCACATACGAAAGAAATGTCGCCCCAGGCCTGCCGCTTCAGTGTACCGCGCCCGTGTCCCGTCGCCCGCGGCCTGCGAAACAGGTCACTTTTTCCTGAATTGACAGCGTCGCAAGCACGGCAGCCGTGTATTGCTTCACTCTGCTTCCTGCCTACACAAGCCAAAACCACTCCGGAGGGTCTATTATTGCCGTCGAAGAGTTACGGGAAACGGATTACCGCAGTCACATCCGACTCTCGCGTCAGGAGATTTACATGAAAGCTTCAAAGCAACTTCTTGCCTCAGCGCTGCTTTTGGGTTCAGTCTTCGTTCCCTCCGCCTACGGTTCAACAACAGGTTCAGATCCCCGGCCATCCACCAGTGTGGATGGCTCGCGGAAGCCCTTCTCTTTCGCTCCAGAACTGTCGCTCATCTGTCTCTTGGCTACTGGAGCTCTTCTCAGTAACACTCTGGTGGGTCGCCGCCGTTACTGACCTCCAGCACTCGGCGTAACGTGACTACAGAGTCTCCGGCGCTCCTGATTCTCAGGTAGATCGGCACGAGAGACTTCTCGCTTCGAGTTTCGCTACTTCACTGCCACAGCCACCGCGTCGGCGAGTGTCACCGTCGGTCGCCCTAGTAGCTTGCTCAGTTCCCGTGACTTGCTCTCCAACTCGCCCTCCGACGCCCGTACATCGGAGTTCGCCAGCATCTCCGCAAGCGGTGCAGGCAGTCCGAATCCGGTCAAGATTCCAGCAAAGTCTCTCTCTGGCAGGTCCTTGTAAACCACCGCCTTGCCAGAGGCCTTCGCCACCTCCGCCGCAAGTTCACTCAGACTGAAGGACGAGTCCCCGGCCAACTCGTAAACCTTGTTTTCATGGCCGGCTTCCGTCAGTACCACTGCCGCCGCATCCGCATAGTCCGCCCGGGCCGCGGCGGAGAACCGCCCCTCTTTGGCCGCGCCAAGGATCACTCCATGCTCCAGCGCAGGCCCCAGGTTTTCGGTGTAGTTCTCCAGGTACCACCCATTCCGCAGGAACACGTACTTTAGTCCTGACTCGACAATCGCTTCTTCCGTCGCGCGGTGGTCCTTAGCCACAATGAGTCTCGCCGTGTCCGCACCCAGCACACTCGTATACGCGATGGACTTCACGCCCGCCTTTACCGCCGCGTGGAGAACTGCCTTATGCTGCACAACCCGTTCTTCGCCCAGCACGTTGCTGCTGATCAGCAGCAGCTTCTCTGCTCCTGCAAATGCCGCAGCCAGAGTCTCTGGCCGCGCATAGTCCGCCTCTCGAACCTGCACGCCCAGCGACTGCAGCGCCGCGGCTTTCTCCAAGCTCCGCACCACAGCCACAATCTCCTGCGCCTGAACTCGCTCCAGCAGTGCCTTCACCACAAGACTTCCCAGCTTCCCAGTTGCTCCCGTCACTACGATCATTGCTCTTCTCCTCAGTCGCTCTCATCTGACCGCATCCGCGGTCACAAGCAAGACTCTATGCCTTTGACTAACTTTTCGTAAGGACGTACTTTAAGGTAAGCTACTTACATGGCAACCAACACGATCGAAGCAAGACAATCGCGTGTTCTGGCCGCCCGTCAGCGCCGTCGCAAGGGGAACGTGTACGACGCCAACTGCCCTTCCCGCATCGTTCTGGACCACGTCACCTCTCGATGGGGCACCCTCGTACTCCTTATATTGCTCGATGGCACGCACCGCTTTTCGGAGCTCGCCCGCGCCATCGGCGGAGTCAGCGAAAAGATGCTCGCCCAGACCCTGCAGACCTTCGAAGCCGATGGACTCCTTACGCGCACCGTATACCCGACGATCCCGCCAAAGGTTGAATACTGCCTCACACCCCTTGGCAGACAGGCCGCCCTTCACATCCGCGTCCTCACTAATTGGGTCGAAGAGAACGTCTCTGAAGTCCTCAAACACCGCTCCGGACGTTCCCCAAGCGCCTCTGACGGACAGGTGAGAACAGGCCGCTGAGAGCGCGTCCAGTGATAAACTCGTGACTGGAGCCCCTATGCCACCGATCACGCGCAGACCCACCCCCACAGTCAACATAGGCGGCATCCTCACCGGCTCCTCAGCCCCTGTCGTCGTGCAGTCGATGACCAACACCGACACCGCGGACATCGAGTCTTCCGTTCAGCAGATCGCCGCCCTTGCGCGCGCCGGCTCCGAGCTCGTTAGAGTCACGGTCAACAATGATGACGCCGCCAAGGCCGTGCCCTACATCGTCGAGCAGCTCGCCGCTAAAGGCTGGAGCACGCCCATCATCGGAGACTTCCACTACAACGGCCACCAGCTCCTTGCAAAATATCCGGATTGCGCCGAAGCCCTCGCCAAGTACCGCATCAACCCCGGCAACTGCTCGATCGGCCGCAAGGACGACGACAATTTCCGGACGATGGTCGAAGTAGCGGTAAAGCACCAGAAGCCAGTCCGCATCGGCGTCAACTGGGGCTCACTTGACCAGGCTCTGCTCACCTCCATGATGGACGCGAACTCCAAACTCACCGATCCACTTCCCGCCCGCGACGTCATGATGGAAGCCATGGTCGTCTCCGCCCTTGACAACGCCGCCGCCGCCGAACGTTACGGCCTCCGCCGCGACCAGATCATCCTCTCGGCTAAAGTCTCCGGCGTTCGCGACCTCGTCGACGTCTACACCGAGCTCGCCCGCCGCACCGATCACGCCCTGCACCTCGGCCTCACCGAAGCCGGCATGGGCATGAAGGGCATCGTCGCCAGCACCGCCGGCCTGTCCCCGCTCCTCCTCGCCGGCATCGGCGACACCATCCGCGTCAGCTTGACCCCCACCCCCGGCGGCGACCGCTCCGAAGAAGTCCGCTGCGGCCAGCAGATCCTGCAGTCCCTCGGCATCCGCAGCTTCATGCCCCAAGTCACCAGCTGCCCCGGCTGCGGTCGCACCACATCCACCTACTTCCAGGAACTCGCCGAGCGCATCCAGGCCTACCTCGTCGCCTCCATGCCCGAATGGAAGAAGCAGTACCCCGGAGTCGAAGAGCTCAAACTCGCCGTCATGGGCTGCATCGTCAATGGCCCCGGAGAGTCCAAACACGCCAACATCGGCATCTCGCTTCCCGGAACCTTCGAAGAGCCCAAAGCTCCCGTCTACGTCGACGGCAAACTCTTCACAACTCTCAAGGGTGATCGCATCGTAGAGGAGTTCCAGGTCATCCTTGACGAATACGTGGAAAAACGCTACACGCACGCTCCCCACATCACTACCGAAGCCGAAGCCCTAGTAGTCGCCTAACTCATCGCGCATTTAGGGCGTCATCCTGAGCACAGCGAAGGATCCCGCGCGCGACGGTCGAGCGCCCCAGCCGCCCGGATCTTTCCGCCACAAACTCACACTCTTATCGTGTTTCCTCCCTCGAACCCTGTGGTCCGTCGCCGCAACCGGAAGACCCGCTCCGCCGTCGTTCTTGCCGATCCCCCACTTGTTTGTCATTCCCGAGGGAATCTGCGGTTGCTGTGTTCCCCAGTGATCCCTTTCGCGTTCCCGTATCAACGCGACAATTGGACTTGCTCAATCGCACGCGAACGCGTTGGTGGAAGATCCGAAGAATAGATCTTCATCTTCCTTGTGGCTTTGGCTGCGTTCGCGGCGTGCTCTGGTCCTGATGGTGGGAGGCAGCAGTGCCGGTCTTGAGAGGGGCGAGTATCATCAGGTCCTTATTAGAGTCTCGGCCCTGCTTGTCATTGCCCGTTTTCGGAGGCGTTGCACTGACGGTTTCACTCTCCAGAATTTTCTAGCCTGGCGCCACGATGCCAATAGTGGCTTCTCGTCGTCTTTGCGTTTTGCACTTTCCTGGTAGTCCATGATCGCCTCCAGAAGAGGAGACGCCATCTAGCTTTCGGCCTGTTGAGCTGCATGAACCTTCGCGTCGAGGGTCGGGGCGATGATAGCAAGAGCAAGCAAAATACCATTGCCCAGCGATCGATATTGGATGAGATTTGCGTAGGGGCCAGGACGACCTGAGCGCCGACTGGTACTACAGGTGCAGCCGTTGCCCACCCGTAGCGTCTCGGTCTCTCGCGATAGGGGAAATACAGAACCTCCCTTGGTCTCCCAAGTTCGCCTCCGAACCTGGTGCTAGGGTAAGACATGATCTTGCATCCCGCCACGCACTCCTTCTAAGCCTATGCCACCACCGACACCCACGTCTGAACGCGACCCGCGGGTCTACTTCGCCGCCGAGCGCACCTTCCTCGCATGGATCCGCACCGGCCTCGGACTTATGGGCGTAGGCTTCGCCGTAGCGCGCTTCGGCCTCTTTCTCCGCCAGATGCAGGCCACCGAATCGCAAGTTGCTTTCCGCGCCAGCCCGCACGGCTCAGGCCTCTCCGTCTACTCCGGTGTCGCCCTCGTCACTCTAGGAGTCGTCGTCCTGATCTCCTCCGTAATCCAGCATCTCATCCTCGTCCGCGAACTCAGCACCGGCAGTTGGCTCCCCGGCCGTCCCTCCCGCAGCGCCGTCATTTTAGCCATCATCCTCGCCTCGGTCGGCATTGGCATGGCTGTCTACCTCCTCATTCTCCACTGATTCCGTACGCAAGATGCACATCTAGGTAACAGCGGATTTGTAAGACGGCTCGAAGAGTAATCGGTTGAAGCCATAAGCAAGCCGGATCTGCTTGTCAGGGCAATACAGCGCGTACACGATCTGGTTTTCGCCCAGGTCAAGAATCTGTTCAAAGCGCAGCCGCATGTCGCCGATGCGGCCTTCCGCCCCGAGCGCGTCTTCGGGCTGTTCCAGCCGTCTCTGCGCCAGACCCGCTTGTTCATCGTCGATCCAACACTGACGCGGCTTTGAAGGGTCGGGCCAGGACCATTCCATCTTTGAGCCCCACCGAATGTTGCCGCTCGTCATATCGCGGAGCGGCACCTTTGGATAGCCTATGTTCACGATCTCTCGGAGTTGCACTTCGATAAAGAAGTCGAAGCTATAGAAATTCCCCGGTGGATAGGTCGGCAGAGTCTCGACTGGTCCATTCGTTCTGGCTGGATTCGTTACGACTCGGCCCCCGGACAGGCTCTTCGGGCTTCTAACGGATGGCGTCGGCAAGAATGAAGGCTTCTGGTCCGATTGTCGCTCACTCCTCACAAATCGCAGAAAGCTTCGCAACAGTTTCATCTCAATCACCTCTTCTTGGCCAAATGTTGAGTGACATCTCGACCATCGCAGCTCAATCTGACGAGCCATTTATCGGCCACAGACCTCTCGATCGCACCAGAATCGCAGCCTCTTGCACTTCGGTCAATCCTGATTTTGAATCAATCCGCCTGCCATCGATCGCCATGTACTCTGAACGAAGTAGCGTTCTACAAATAATCTGCCTCGAGAGATCTCTCCCTTATGCCGACTAATTTCTTCGCCACGACCCCACCCTCCACTCGCCGCTACCTCGTCGCCGTCATCGCCGGCTCCGTCGGAGGTCTCATAGGCGGCTTCCTTAAACTTGGATGGGAGGTCCCCTGGCCCCCGCGCGCCCCCGGCCGCATTCCCGAGCCCCAGGTCCTCGTCTCCCTCTTCACCCACCACCCCACCCCCGCCTGGGCCTCACTTGTCATTCACTTCACCTTCAGCATCCTCATGGGCGCAGCCTACGGTCTCATCGCAGAAGTCCTGCCCATCGTCACCCTCGGCATGGGAGTCGCCTTCGGGCTCGCCATCCAGATCGGCGCCCATGAAGTCATCATGCCTTGGATCGGCCTCACTCCCGCCGCCTGGCTCCTCCCCGCCAGCGAGCAAGGTTCGGAGTTCTTCGGCCACATCCTCTGGGGCTTCACCATCGCCGTCTTCTACGAGGACCTCCGCCATCGCCTCACCCTGCCCAGAGACTAACGATCCTCTTGTAATTTGCTGCACACGATTCAGTAGGAAGTCCCGGCACGACCCATCGCAAAGGAAGTGTCGTCCTGAGCAGGCAAATCACGGCACCATCGTGATTCGTGCCGTCGAAGGATCCTCAATAAGAGTGCCGGGCGCCCAAGCCATCGCGCCTTTGTTTTCCCGATGGGTCGAACTCCCTGACGCCATCCCGCGTGGCACAGATCTCTCCACCAGCATCCAACCACCCATGTTCACGGCCCTGGTCTTCAACCCCGGAAGCAACTCCCTGAAGTTCGAACTGATCGAGTGCGACCCCGCCCAGCAGATCGCCTCACAAGCCAAAAAGCTCGCCAGTGCCACACTAGACGATATAGGCAAACAGCCAAAGCTTTCCGTAAATCATGACCGGGAAGTCGTCTCGAAAGAAGACGCGCAGGCCAAAGACATGGCCGAAGCCGTCACCGCCGCCCTGGAGTTTCTCCGCCAATACAATACTCTCCAGGGAGTTCTTCAGCGCCTTTCCTTCATCGGCATCCGCGTCGTCCATGGCGGCCCCAGGTACACCGCCGCCACCCGCCTCACCCCCGAAGTCCGCTCCGACATCGAAGCGCTCGAAGACCTCGCGCCGCTCCACAATCAGAGCTCCCTCGACATCGCTTCTGCTCTTGAAAAAGAACTCCCCACCGTGCCCGTCTTCGTCACCTTCGACACCGCCTTCCATCGCACACTCCCTGAGAAAGCCTGGCGTTATCCCATCGACCGCGACACCGCCGACCGTCACGGCGTGCGCAAGTACGGCTTCCACGGCGTCTCACACCGCTACATGCTCGAGCAGTTCGCCCACACCACAGGCAAGCCGCCCGACGCACTCAATCTCGTCACCCTGCATCTCGAAAGCGGCTGCTCCGCCTGCGCGATAGAACATGGCCGCTCCATCGACACAACCATGGGCCTCACCCCGCTCGAAGGCCTCATGATGGGCTCCCGCTCCGGCAGCATCGATCCGGCCATCCTGCCCTACCTCATGCGCAAGGAAGAAAAAAGTGCCGACGACATCCTCAACCTCCTCAACAAAAAATCCGGAATGCTCGGCATCGCCGGCGGGACTCTGGACACCCGCGAACTCGTCAAGCGCGAGGACGCCCCCGCCCGTCTCGCACTCGAAATGTTCAGCTATCGAGTCCGCCTTGCCGTCGGTGCCTACCTCGCCGCGCTCGGCACCGTGGACGCCGTTCTCTTTGGCGGCGGCATTGGCGAAGACTCCCCCTGGCTTCGTGAAGCCGTCTGCGCCGGTCTCACCGGCTGGAGCATAAAACTCGACTTCGAAGCGAATCGCTCCACCGCCGGCCTCTGCCGCATCACTACCGGCGAGTCCCGGCTTCAGGCATGGGCCATCCCTGTGGAAGAAGCCCTGCAAATCGCTCACGAGTGCGCGAAAGCCTTCACCGAACAGTAAACCTGAAAACCCGTCGGTTGTGATTCCCGAAGGCAATCTGCTATCGCATCTCTGGCATGGCCATTCACTCCCTCACCGCTCCACTACCCACTTCGCCTCCGCATTCGCAGCCAACGTCAACTCGAAGTGCGTCCCCACCGCACCAGCGTCACCCGTCAACCGGTACCGCTCCGCCGTCTTGCCGAGCGCCGACAGATCCACCTCAAATCGTCGTGCCTTTCCAGACAAATTCCTTAGTAAGAATCCTTTCTCGTCATAGCTATAACCCACCGAATACGTGGGATTCTCGAACTCGACGCTGCCATAGCCGCTCAAATGCGGCGCAACTGCCAGATCCGCGCCCGCCGGAACCATCAGCCCCAGGTACTTCGCAATCAGCACCGCTGCAAACACATTAGGATACTCGTAGTACTTCTCCGCTCCATGCGCGTTCTTTCCGTCGATGTAGTAGACATAGTCCATGTCGTATCGCTCGCCCATAAAGTAGTTGTCCTTCGCGCCTTCAGCGGCCACGGTCTCCAATTGCTTCAGCAGCAGGTCATCCTGCCTCTCCGACGCTCGGAACGCAGCATCCCAGTACCAGTACCTTCCCGCCGCGCTAAGGTCGTAAGGCCCGCCATCCCCAATCTCGGAGTCGTCATACTCCGCAATCTTTGCGGCCAGGAAGCTCGGAAACCGCTCAAACTGCATATCATTCCTCTCGATGAGACGCCGTACCGCGCCAGACTGTGCGGGCGTTGCGTATCCAAACAGCACCGGCAGCTCATTCGCCAGCAGATGAATGTGGTCATGCACCTTGCTGTTCCGATCTACCCAGTCAATAAATCGTTGATTCTTCTCGTCCCAATAACCCATCGGCAGCGGCGCTATCAAAGCGCTCGCCATCTTCTTCGAATCTCCCGCGTATTCTGCAGCCTTCTGCCGCCGTCCTAAAGTCATCTCCATCCGTGCCAGCAGCCCAAATGAGTAAGCGGCAAACGCCTGTGCCTGTGTCTCGCGCCCGTCTTTCATCACCTGGTCTTCGTAATAAACGTCCGCCCACACCCGCCCATACTGATCCACGCTGGCCATCGTCCATCTCGCCGCATGTTCAAGGTCCTCGATATGCGACCGCAGCCAGCCGACGTCCTTCCTCGCCTCGTAGTAATGCCATGCCTCCTCGATCACCTCAATGTCGCCGGTCAGCGGAAACATTCCCGCATTTACATGATTGTCCTTGCTGTTTCTGCGAATGTGGTACTCGCGCGTCCCATCCGGCTGCACCGATGTAGGAGCCCGGTACAGCCCTTCCGGATCGTCCTTCATCAACCGGAACTGCAGTTCGATCATCCGCCTCACAATATCCAGGTCCAACTCCGATCCCATCGCCAGCCGCCCTTTAGTCTGGAATTCATGATCCACCGCCGGATACGATCCCGCATAAGCTTTTGTGTTTAGCGTGCTTAACACATACCCGGTGCTGTAATCGAAATGCGCCGCCATCGTCTTCTCCACCACCAGCGGCAGGATCGTTCCCCAGTAGAACCCCGCCAGTGCATCCGCAAGTTCTGTACCGCCATCCACCCTCACCGCGAATCTGCGCCCAAACGGATCGCTGTGCGGCCGCGCCTCCCACTTTGTGAGTGTCGCGTTGTCCGCATCTACCGCGATCTCTACTCTCGTGCCTCCTGTCTCCGTCGCCTGTGCGTCCCCACCATGCAACTCCACATGCCAGGAACCCTCGCTCGACTTCGCATCAAGCGGTAACACCCAGAGGGCACTATTTGCTTTGATTGAATCCTCTGCGTTCATTGGAAGAATCCACCATTGGTTTCGTTCCCGTTCGATTCCGAGCCCCTCGCAGCGGACAAACGTTAGCTTCATCGGCCTATGACTCTCTATCCGCCGAAGTTGAAGACCTTCCTTCAACACCATCACATCGGCGTTCTGAACAGCCTGCAGATTGCCGCGCCCATACTCCGGCTGTATTGAGTCTCTTGCGCGGCTCTGCGCGATCAAAAAAGGAGATGACCCTGATAAGAGCAGCGTGCTGCCGATCACCGAGAGACCGTACAACTTAGCTTTTAGAAGCGCCTTCATCTCACCTCAGAACAGCAGTTCCAGAACAGTGGCAATCTTTACCCATTGCAAGTCTTTTGTCATTCCCGATGGAGATCTGCGTCCGCTGCGAAAAAAGCCGGAGCAGTCTGGGGGAGAACCGCGCCATTTCCGGACGAGTACGCTATCCTTTGTGTTTCTGCCTCTCGCGCCGAGTGGAACGTGCGATCTAAATGAACGCGTAAAATCAAAGGCAATGGCCTCTCAAACCCTCGCCCCCTTCGCCACCGAGCAATTTGTCGACTTCACCACCCCAGACAACAAAGCATTGATGGAATCGGCCCTCGCCCAGGTCGCATCCGAACTGGGCCGTGAGTACGATCTCGTGATCGGCGGCAAGCGCCTCCGCACCGAGGGCAAGATCATCTCGACCAACCCGGCGAATCCGTCGCAGGTGGTCGGCACCCACCAGCGCGGCTCTGCGGAACACGTCGAGCCCGCAATGCTCGCCGCCCAGCAGGCCTTCGCGAAATGGTCGCGTACTCCCTTGTCTGAACGTGTTGATCTTGTCCTTCGCGCCGCCTCACTCATCCGCGAACGGAAGTTCGCCTTCTGCGCATGGCTCACCTATGAGGTCGGCAAGAACTGGGCCGAGGCTGACGCCGATGTCGCCGAGTGCATTGACTTCCTTGAGTTCTACGCCCGCGAAGCTCTGCGCCTTGATCTCGCCATCACGCCTATCCAGTTCCCCGGCGAGCGCAATCTCTTCCGCTACATTCCCCTCGGTGTCGGAGCCGTGATCCCGCCCTGGAACTTTCCCTTCGCCATCATGGCCGGCATGACCGCCGCCGCGATCGTCACCGGCAACACCGTCATCCTCAAGCCCTCGGTCGACGCCAGCACCATCGCCGCCATCTTCTTCTCCCTCCTCGAGGAGGTCGGCCTTCCCGACGGAGTTGTCAACTTCTGCCCCGGAGAAGGCCCTGAGTTCGGCAGCGAGATTGTCGCACACCCGAAGACCCGCTTTATCGCCTTCACAGGCTCGAAGAAGGTCGGCCTCGAAATCCACGAGTCCGCCGCGAAGACGCGCCCAGGCCAGATCTGGATCAAGCGGACCATACTGGAAATGGGCGGCAAAGACTCCATCATCGTCAACCGTGACTGCGACCTCGACGCCGCCATCGAAGGAGTCGCCGCCTCCGCCTTCGGCTTCAACGGCCAGAAGTGCTCCGCCTGCTCGCGCGTTATCGTCGACGAGTCCATCTACGACATCTTCTGCGACCGCCTCACCGAGCGCGTCGCCGCCATCGAGCAGGGCGACCCTGTGAAGAATTTCTACGCCGGCCCAGTCATCAATGACATCGCCGTCAAGCGCATCCTCGATTACATCGAGATCGGCAGATCCGAAGGCCGCATTCTCACCGGCGGCACGTTTGTCGACTCCCCCGAAAAGGGCCGTTACATCGCTCCCACCGTGATAGCCGATGTCGCCCCTACAGCCCGCATCGCACAGGAAGAGATCTTCGGCCCCGTCCTAGCAGTCATCAAGTTCTCCAGCTTCGAGGACGCCCTTACCATAGCGAACAACACCGAGTACGGCCTTACCGGCGCGATCTACTCCAACTCCCGCGAACACCTCGACCGTGCCCGCGACGAGTTCCACGTCGGCAACCTCTACCTGAACCGCAAGTGCACGGGCGCGATGGTCGCCGCGCACCCTTTTGGCGGCTTCAACATGTCCGGCACAGACTCAAAGGCGGGTGGCCCCGATTACCTTCTCCTCTTCACCCAAGGCAAATCAGTCGCCGAGAAGATCACCCACGTAAGCCCTCAGATGGACGAACAGGAATCTCGTATGGGGATCTAAACAATCTCCAAAGGAGAGCAGAGGCAGCATAGAAGTAGCAGGCAAGAGAAAGCGGGGAAGCCCGAAGGCTTCCCCGCTTTCTCTTGCTACGTTCTGATTTAGAACTGGAAGTGCACAGTGAACTGCAGCTGACGTGGGTTGGTGGATCCGCCGATGCCGGCCGGGTAAGGACCGCCACCGATATCGCCGCCGGTTTCCAGATTACCGTTCGGGGTGCCCAGGTTGATGTGGTTGAAGGCGTTGTAGGCATCCATTCTGAACTGCGCGGTATACCGCTCCTTGAACGTAATGTTCTTTGAGACAGAGACATCACCGTTGAAGAAGTTGGGTCCAAAAGCTGTGTTCCCGCCAACATTGCCAATCTGATCGAGACCAGGGTAGGAGAAGCCGTTTGGAAGTGTGCCTGTGCCGGACTTCGCGAAGAACGTGACGCCCTGCCCTGGAACACCTGCGATGCGACTCTTCAAGCTGCTGGCGTTGCCATTTACGCGGCATGGAGCGTCGCTTGGAATGACTGCAGTGCACTCGCCATAGCTTAGTGTGAACGGCAGACCGCTCTGCCATTGGAAGACAGGGCTTAACTCCCATCCTTCAACCAGGTAGTTGACGATCGCGTTGGCGCCTCCAAGGAACGCCTGACCGTGACCAAAAGGGAATCTATAGAGACCATAAGCCGTGAAAGCTGACCGGCGTACAGCACTATCCTGGATTCTCACTGCTGCTTTGTCCCAAGTGGCAAAACCACTGGAGTTAGAGGTAGCGCGGGCATATGCGTAGTTGAAGTTGAGGCTGTTCCCTTTCGAATAAGCCTTCGTTAGCTTGGCTTGGACAGAATTGTAGTGCGTGTCCTGGTTATTGCCGTAGTAGGAGATATCCTGGGTCCAACCGCATGCACCGACGCAAGCCGGGAGGGTTCCGTTGGTGTAGCGACGCAGAAGCGTTGTGTTGTTCGTGCCGCCGTCCGCTGCGACGCCTGTAGTATCTGAACCGTCGTAGTGCAGCGCTACGCCGTTCTGGGTAAATGTTCCTGGAAGGAAGATGGCAGGCTCATTCGGGTTGGTGTTGTTGCCATCGCCATCACTAAGAGTGTGCGTGCCCTTGTTCCCCACGTACGACACTTCCATTGAGAGAGTCGCAGTAAGTGAGCGCTGGACAGCGACGTTGAAAGCATCAAGCGTGGGCAGGCGCGCCGTAAACGGACGAGCTTTGACGTTTACCTGGCTGCCGATCGATGACGTTGTGCCTGGCACATTCTCCTGGATGGAGATCTGTCCGGCCGAGCTGATGGCAGGAACTCCGAAGGCCTGCAGCGGACTGGTTGCATTTGCTGGAGTGCCCGTAGCCGTGCCCTTGTTGATCGACACCGCCGCGTTGGACGGGTCGGACAGGTTGAAAGCATAGCTGGTTGTGCCGGCGGTGCCGTTCAGTGACTGGTTGGCAAGAACGGGAAGGTTCTGCGTTACAACGTGGCCAAACTCAGAGCCGAAAACGCCCAGGTCGAAGCTGCGACCGTAGCCTGCCCGGATGACCGTTTTTTCGTTGTACTGGTAGGCAACACCGATGCGTGGATTGTAGGCGTTCTTCGATGCACCAACTCCCAGATTTAGTGGTATTCCGCCTTCCCCCGCCACATTGATAAAGCCTGTATCGAGGTTGAGGAGGGCGCCATTGTCTTTTCCATTGACACGCTCCGGAGCATAGTACTCATAACGCAAGCCGGCATTTACTGTCAGTTTGGGCGTAACGCGCCAGGTGTCCTGCGCATAGAAGAAGTCACGCGGCTGGAACTCCTTGGCGTTTGACTCTCCCGCGAATGAACTTGTATAGCGGTTGAACCGGCTCACATCGCCCAGGATGAACGTCGCCCAGCCAAGGCCGCCAGTTGTACCATTCGAAGTCGGACCTTCATCGAAGTGATTGACTCCGGTCCTGTCTGCGTCACTCGGTACACGCAGGTTGCGCGCATAACGGATGTCCGCACCGAACTTGATCGCGTGATTTCCTATTGTTTTTGTCCAGTTATTGACGATCTGAAACTGGTCCTCTTTCTCCTTCAGGGGACAGTTACAGTGGCCCTGCTGGAGACCTGATCCAAACTGGGCACCTGTATTCTGACTGCTGTTCTCCTGTGCCGCAAACCCGACGTTCAGATCGGCGATTCGAATGTCCGGAGTTCCATAGTTCACCGGAACACCTACGTTCTCACCCAGGAGTGGGAGGTTGGTGTTGCTGGGGTCGTTTTTGGAAGTGCCGATGTTGTAGCGGAAGTAGCCAAGGCGAACGTCCGTTACCAGCTTGGAGTTGATCGCGATGTCAGTTCCGAGAGCCAAGGAATCGTTTGCGCCAAGAGACTTGCCGCCAAAGCCCGCAATGCCTAGCCCGGGCCCACCCGCAGCACCGAAGAGGCCTCCACCGCTGAGCACATCGGTGAAGCGGCTGAAACGGCCAAAGACGTGCATCTTTTCGTTGAGCGTCGCGTCTCCGCGGACGTCCCACTGGTTGCTGTTGAAGATGCCGTTACCGCTACCCGAGTAGTTGTTATAGAGACCATTATCATTGGCCGTTGAAGGGGCCTGATTCGGCGTGATGCCTCCCGCAAGGAGCAGCTTGAAGAGGTTCTGTGCCTGCGGCGATACCTGCGCGAGCGGGATGATGTTGTTGGCATAGGCTACTGGCTTGCCAGTCGAATTGTCATACACCTGAAAGCCGTACGGAAGATACTGGCTGAAGTCGCATCCGGCTGTTCCGTCTGAAGCCAATGCGCCACCAGTACACGTGTTCAGCGCAAGCGTCGATGGAATGGACCCGATTCCGGAGCCGCCAACCCTTTGCCGCACACCTTGATAGTCGCCGAAGAAGAAAACTCTGTCCTTTAGAACTGGGCCACCGATTGAACCTCCGAACTGATTCTTCAGGCCGCCCGGATAGCCGGCAGCTTTGGTGACGGTAAACGGATCCCGCGCAAGGTTCGCGTTGCTTTCGCGGTTATCGAAAACGGTTCCGTGAAAGGAGTTGGTTCCGGATTTAGTCTGCACCGTCTGCACGGAGGAGACAGCCTTGCCAAACTCGGCGTCGAAGTTCTGGGTCGCAATCTTTACTTCTGACATCGATTCATAGTTCGGGTTGACCACGATGATTCCGAGGATGGGATCCTGGTTGTCAGTGCCGTCCAGCGTGTAGTTCACACCGCCGAAGGCTTGCCCATCGACCTGGATCTGCTTCGATCCCTGCGGATTCTCCGACGCGGCGTGCGCCCAGCCGAGCTGTACAGCGCCCGGGAGCAGCAATTGAAGATTCGTAAAGTTGTGGTCCGGGAGTGGAAGGTCTTCGACCTCCGCAGCACTGAAATTCGTAGCCACGTCAGCCCGGTCCGTCTTCAGCTGCGGGATGCTGTCTGCGCTGACCGTGATCGTCTCGCCCGCTCCTCCTGTCTGCATAACGGCATCAATCTTCCGCGTCTCGTCAGCGGATACCGGCAGACCGTCCGTCTCAAAACCCTTAAACCCGTTCATCGTGACTCGTACATTGTAGGAGTCAGGAATGAGGTGCTCTACGGTAAATTCGCCACTCCCATTCGAGGTGGCAGTAACCGAGGTCCCTTTCGCAACGTCTGTAATGGTGATCGTGGCTCCGGGAATGAATGCGCCTGTCGAATCGGCGACCGTACCGGTGATGGATCCGAAGATTGCCTGTGCGAAGCTTGCTGGCGCTGAGACCAGAAGCAATCCGACGGCAAACAGACCCATGAAACGCTTGATCATTTGCATGTTGTAGTCCTCCCAAAAGTCTTCACAGGAACAGAGCTGATTTTCCGGTTCCAAAACCGCTTTTCGTCGTGCGGTCCCAGCTGGTCAACCCTTGTCCTGTTCTTCGCCGCGCAATCCAGGTCGGAATGAATGCCGGTTCAGATGGCCGGAGTTCATCACGCAGAAATGTCATGACTAGAAGCGAGCAAACAGTACGTCACAAGCGAAGAGGCTGTCAATAAATTTGCTTAGGTTTCACAGTCTCCGAGTACTAAAACGATATAGCTATCAACAGAAAACCGCTCCCTCAAGCCTGAAATCTTTGGCCGTGTGGTTTGGTGCAGCTCAGAGGACACTGAGGCTTTCCGTCATCTGCGGGCATGAAGCACTCAGATTCACGCGATCGTTACAATGATTTGGATATGAAGGCCCTTCCACTCGCGCTTCTTCTTTCGACGCTGGTGCCGGCTGTTTCTACAACCTGCTGCGCGGCCCAGAACACGCAAACCACGCAGACAGCTCCGGCGAGCGACGCGATCGAGGCTGCGCGTCTTGCCTTTCAGGGCGGGTACGCCGCCTCCCAGCGGAACGATCTGCCCGCTGCCCGCCTGAGCTTTGAAAAAGCCGTCCGGCTCACCCCCGAGATCGCCGCCGGACACGCGGCCCTGGGTTCGATCTTGCTTGCGATGGGCGATCTCGGGCCCGCCACAAGAGAGCTTGAAGCAGCCCACCAGTTGGATCATGCGGATAAGTCGACGCTCTTGAATCTTTGCGTCGCGTATTCGAAGAATGGCGACTATGCAAAGTCGATCTCTTCCTATGGAGAGATTGAGAGCGGTTCAATAGCGCCTGCCCCGCTTCCTGCAGATGTCGCTCTCTCTGTCGCCACAGCGTTCTCGGCAAGCGGCGACCCTCACGCCGCTCAGAGTGTCATCGAGCGCGCGGTTGAAGCTGATCCTGACAATGCGCCGTTGCAAGATGCCATCGGCACCCTGCTTGCGCAGCAGCAGGACTATACAGCGGCTGAGGGCCGATTCCGGAAAGCGATCACACTCGATCAGGAGCTCGCCTCCGCCCATTATCATCTCGGTTCGGTCGAGTCTGCGACGAACCGCGCGCCCGAAGCGCTGGCGGAGTTCAGCCAGGCCCATAATCTCGCTCCTGACAATGTGCAGTATGTGCTCGACCTGGCGCGAGCACTCACGGCCGACCACAAGGAGCTGGCCGCAATCGAACTTCTGCGTACGGAGCTTGCAAAGCAAGCGCCTCAGTCGAGTGCTCAAGCGATTGAGATAAAGTATCGCCTCGCCCTCGCGCTGCAATCCGCGGATGACGTCAAATCAGCGATGCCACTCTTCACGGAGGTCATCAGCGCGCGTCCGAACGACGCCGAGGCGCTGACCAATGCGGCGCTCGCGCACGTCCAGATCGGAGATGCCAAGGTCGGCATCCCGCTTTATCTGCGCGCTTTGAAGCTGACGCCTTCAAATCCAACGCTTCTTGAGGATCTCGGCGTAGCCTACCTGCAACAGGCGGACCTCGATCACGCTTTGGAGAACTTTCGCGCCGGAATACTGATCGACGCACAAAGTCCCCAGTTGCACTATGACCTTGGCCTGGCGCTGAAACTCAAAGACGACCTTACCGCCGCGCTACCGGAGTTCGAGCGCGCCGCCGAGCTTGATCCTCAGCTGCCGGATCCTCCTTTCACGCTCGGCATCCTCTACATGCAGCAGGGAAGATTCGAAAAGTCGGCCGCCAGCTTCGAGACTGCGTTGGCATTGCGTCCCGACAATGGCGAAGCCTGGTCGACACTCGGCAGTGTGTATCAGCAGATGCAACAACCGGATAAGGCCATCCCAGCATTACGACGGGCGATCGAGTTGATGCCCCAGCAGCCCAGCCCCCATATCACACTGGCAGCCATCCTGGCTGCGCAAGGGCACAAAGAAGAGGCTGCAACAGAGCGCAAGGTCGGTGCTGCGCTTACCCGCGCTGTAACGAATCGGCAGAAGGCCAACTTTGGGCTGGATAGCGGCACAGTGTTGATGAAGCGCGGCCAGACTGCCGAAGCATTGGTGCAGTTTCAGGATGCTGTGGACGCCGACCCGAACTACATTGCGCCGCGCTTGGCTCTGGCCGATGCGCTGGATCACGCCGGACGCAAGGCAGAGGCAGCAGAAGAGCGCCGTAAGGCTGCCGAACTCCAATCCGCTCTCGCAGCAAAGCCCTAGAGCTCTAGTGCTATCAAGACAGAAGCTCTTCCCCGATCTGTCTTTCCGGGAGAAATATGCGGTGTCGTGTCCTGTTTTTCCAGGATGAGCGTTACGGCTATGTACAACGCTTGTTCGTGAAGCGCATCAGCGCAGCGTACAAACCTGTCCGCCATAAGTACCACTCTCAAGCATGCGTCGCGCTGCCGTCGAATCCGGGTTGAACTCAAGCATCCTACGCACAGTTGCGCTCGCTTCGTCCTTTCGCCCCATTTTGCATTCGAGGAATGCGAGGTTTAAACCCGCGGCGGTCTGGCTCGGATCGTCCTTCACCACCCGCAGCAGTAAGCGAACCGCCTCTGTACTCTGCCCTGCACCGGCATCGAGCACCGCAAGATTCGCCGCCGCTGTCGTATCGAGTGGCCGCTGGCGCAGTGCCGCCATGTACTCCGCAGCCGCGCCTCTTGCATCGCCCGAGACCTGTAGCAGGTATCCCCGCCGATCGTGAAGCTCGGCATCATCGCTGCCTCTATCTTCAGCCGCTTTCAGAAGCCGCAGCGCACGCTCACCCGAGCTCCTGTCCCCTTGCTGCGCCAATTCGGCGTATGCCAGCCCAAGCTCACGATCCCCTGCCTTTGCATCTCCCACCGGCACTAACTCGCGCGCAGATCCCCTTGTAAGGTCCGTCAGCATCAGCGTTGAACTCTTCGGCTTCGCCTCGATGTCATGATCCGTCAACTGTTCGTGCGAGATGTCCAGCGTCGAACGCGTAGGCATGTGACAGCTCGCACAATCCTGTTGCTCCGGATGATGGACTTCCATCTTTGCGTCGTTATGGCAGGCGAGACACTTCGCGCGGAAGAAAGCGATGCGCTCCTGCGGTGCAGGCGAGCTATGCGGATCGTGGCAGGTCGTACACGTCAGCTTGTCGCCGCTCGCACGCTTGCAGGCGCTTCGAAGTAACGCTTCATACTGGCTGCTGGCGCGACGTCCCAACTGCGCCTTACTCTTATCGATAAAGTAAACGACAGACTTGCTCAGGTCGTCCCCCGCCTGGAAATCCGCAAGCGACTTGCCCGGAAGATAGATGGCCGCATCCCCTTCGAGGTGGCACTGGACGCAGGCGCTGTCTCTCCGGACCGCATCCAGCTTGTCGGGGTTGACGATCGGCCCGGTTCCCTGCTTTCCGCCTGCGATACCCGCGAGATGCGCCTTCGCATCCCCGTGGCAAGCGCTGCACCCCACGCCGGCAGCTAGAAAGGGGGCGTCCGTATAGCGATTTCTCGCCGGTCCGATCGATGGTTGCGTTTCACTCGTATGGCAGTGCAGACAGTTCGGGTCAACCGGCAGCGGATCAGGCATGGACCGAGCATCTTCATAAGCCGGAGCCATGTCCCAAAGCTTTTTCTTTCCATACCAGTTGATCGGTGCTTCAAACCAGAGGCCTTCCTGCTGATACAAAAAGGTGCGGCCCCTGCGTCCCGATCCTATGAAGTAGTCGAGCCGGCGTTCGCCCTCGAGCGCCTCATGCTTATTTCCTTCAGCACGATCGAACTTCAGGAATGGTTGCCCGCCCTTCACCGCAATCCGATACGTTACTCCTGACGCACCATGCACCAGGTTCTTGGCGCTGAGTTCTTCATCATCAAGTCCATCGAGCGCGGGCCCGCTCCCCATCGCCATCGGGGTCTTCTTGTAACGGTCATAGATCTCCTGATGGCACTTCCTGCAAACTGCATCCGGATTCAGCATCGCCGGTGCCGCCGATGCCGCATCCACTGCCTGTACCAGGGAATGTTCGTGCTCGCCGCCAGGCGCAATCATCGTCGCCAACATTATCGCGGATGCCACCACGAGGGCCGCGGCGGCCTCCAAAGGAATCCTCATAATCTACTTGACATCCTCAAGCTTGGGAGCAGTTGAGGTTTGCAGCTTCTCCGCCATCGCCGTCTCCACCTTCGCATCTTCCGAGCGCCCCATCTGCCTGTAAGCCTGTCCCAAAAGACTATGAGTCATATAGTTCTGTGGGTCCATATCACGCGCGTGCTCCAGGTACCCTTTAGCCCCACTTGCGTCCTGTTGTTTCAAGAGCACTTTTCCCAGCAAGATGTATGGGCCGGTCGAACTTGGATCTAGTAGCACTGCCTCCTGCAGAGCAGCTCTCGCCTTCTCAAACTCGCCTTGCCGCACATAGACATCGCCCAGCCTGTTGTAGGTGACCGCATCCAGCGGATTTACCTCGCGCTCTTTCTGAAACTCAGCCTCGGCTTGCTCGAGGTGGTTGTCAGCAAGCTCCGTCTCTCCCAGCAGCCGATGGGCAAGCGGAAGTCCGGGAGACAGCTCCAAAGCCTTCCGTGCAAATTGCTGCGCAATCGGCAGGAACTCACGACGCAGCATCAGGCGAGCAGCCAGCAGGTATGCCGCTGCGGATTCCGGTGGAACTCCGTATTGCACTGCGAAGGCGCGGCGGGCGTCGTCATAGCGCCGCGTATCCGCATAACAGAGTGCAAGTACGTACTGAGGATCGACGGGGCCATTCGTCCGCTCGCCGGCTTTCTGATCGGTCGCACTTGCCGCGGCTTCAAGCAACGGGACCGCCGCCGCAGGCCGACCCAGCCGGTACAGCGTTATGCCTTCCATGCGCGAAGCCATGCTGTCCGCTGGATCAGCGGCGAGCGCCGCCGCAAAGGATTCAACCGCAGCCTGCAGTTTGTTTTGTGAATAGAATGCAAGCCCGCGAAGCCTCTGCACTCCTGCGGGGACCGGCGCCGTCGCCCCAATTTTGTCAAGTCGGGTGAGCGCCTCATCGGCATGGCCCTGATCGATCAAACGTTGAATCTCAGCCAGGGTGTCCACGGGCGGCTTCGTCTGGCTTTCAGCGGCCACAGTCGGACTTGACGCCGTCTGCGCCGGCGAGGATCCTGCAAATGGCCCGGCAGCAAAACTTCCAATAAGAATAGCGGTGCTGAAGTACTTCCAGCCGCGCCCGGCTCCGGCCCTGCGATTGCAATCAATCATGACGGTCTCTGAGTCTATCCGATTCGGTAAACCGCAGTCTCTTCGGATTGCCACACCGCTTTAGCCATCCTGCTACGGACAACTACCATCGTTCGCCGGCCCTGGGGCGACTCACAACGGCGCTGAGCAGCGAGTCTGATAGGTGGCTCTACGCGGTCAGGGTCAGGGTGAGTGTCTCAATCAGCGCGTTCGAGAAAGCTTTCCCTAACTGCTCTGAAGAAGAGAACACCTTTCCCACGACATGCCTGGCGGGAAACTGAAAGGAAGTGCACTTTTCGCTTAGAGGATTCGGGTGAAGCCGAAATGTTCTACCGCCCAGCGGCGCCACCGTGATCTCCGCAACTCCTCCATCCCGCAGCTTCAACTTATGCAGCAGCGTCGCGGGCGCCCCATAATCCACGCAAGCCAGCAGAGACATGTTGTCGGTTGCCTGGAGCAGCCGGAAGTGCTCCTCGATGCGCTCCTCGGTGACATCCCCTTCGTTGAAATCCGAATCCGAGCGGATCGCGGCAAAAAGGTTCGCCTGCAGCTCCGTCTGCCTCTCAAGAAAAGCATCGAGCAGGCGCAACTGCCCAGCCGCAATCGTCGACCTGTCAGCGCGCGCGGTCAGCAGATTGTAGGTGTGCTTCGACACCAGAAGAGCGGCGTAGGCATCCTTCGCCGCAATCTTCGTCACGGCCCTTTCACGCACATCCAGGTAGTCTTGCAGGTCGATCTCCTCGAACGCCGAATACCTCCCCACCAGCTCTATCGAAAACGCAGCAGGCTTTCCTTGCTTCGTCACCGAAGGCTTGGCATCGCGCGCTGCCCAGCCATCGTCGTGCGTGTTGATACCCAGCAGCACATGGGCACGCGGCTGTGGGGAAGCAAACAAATGATTCCCCCAGCGCTCCGCTATCGCGCCGGCAAGCCGCGCGTGGTCAGGATGCGTCACCAGCCACCAGCCCGTCTCGGTTTCCAGACGCAACATACTTACTCAGCCTCCACGCTTCGAGCCGATTCGTGCCACTCGTGTAGAAAATACCATTCCAGGAACATCGTTATGAAGAAGAACACAAAACCCAGCGCCGAAGCGGCAAGCACTAGCGCGAACAGGTAATCCGTCTGCAACTGCGAGTTCGCATACTGGATTGCATAGCCGATCCCACCTACGCCGACACGTGCAGCTCCGCCGAATAATTCGCCCGTAATTGCACCAATTACCGCAATTCCCGAAGAGATGCGGATCCCGGTAAAGATGGAGGGCAGCGCGTGAGGCATTCTCAATTTCAGCAGCACCTGCGACCGCGAAGCGTTATGCATAAGAAAGAGATCGACCAGGTTGCGATCGACACTGATCAATCCTTGAGTTGTGTTCGCAATGATGGGCGCAAGGCAGATGATAAAAGCCACCAGCGTCACGGATCCAATGCCCGCTCCCACCCACATCAGGATCAACGGAGCTACGGCAACGATGGGCACAGTCTGCAGCAGAATCGTATAGGGATAAAACATTCTTCTTACCCATGGCGACTGCGCAAACAGCAGCGCCACCAATATGCCCACGATCAGCGCCGCAGCCAACCCGCCCGCCGCAGCCGCGGCAGTAATGGCCAGCGAAGTCATCAGTGAGGGGAAGTTCGTCGCGACCGCGCGAGCAACTCGCATTGGCGAAGGCAAAAGGTATGGCTGAATGGTAAAGAGCCAGATCACCCCCTGCCAAATCAGCAACAGCCCGGCAAAGATTGCCACTGCCGTTGCGAGATTGATGACGATCCTCTTCATCGGACGCTGACGCCCCGCAGTGCTCTCGACACATCAACCACGCACCGCTCGAACTCCGTCGTACCTCGCGTCGCTTCAGTCCTGGGAAACGGAAGCGCAATTGCAAGATCATGCGCCACTCTTCCCGGGTGCGGAGCAAGCACGATAATCCTGGTCGAAAGAAAGACTGCTTCCGCAACGGAATGTGTCACGAAGAGTGCCGTCCAACCCTGCTCCTCGCGCAGCCTGAGCAGGTCTTCGTTGATCTTGTCCCGTGTCATCTCGTCAAGCGCCGCAAACGGCTCATCGAGCAAGAGCACCTGCGGCCTCGTCGCCAGCGCCCGCGCAATCGAGACGCGCATCTTCATACCACCCGAAAGCTGCCTCGGAAAAGCATCCGCGACATGCTGCAATCCAACCATCGCCAGAACTGCATCGACTCTTCCGTCTCGCCGTACCTTCGCGGCGCCTTCAAGCTCCAGGCCGAGAACGACGTTCTCACGCACACTCCGCCAGGGCAGCAGCGTCGCATCCTGGAAGATGAACGACACCGTCTCGCGTGCGTTAGCCGGCGTCATCCCGTCGATCGAAATCGACCCCGCGCTTACTGGGCTCAACCCGGCCACAAGCTTCAGCAGCGTTGACTTTCCGCACCCGGACGGCCCAATGATGCTGATGAACTCGCGCCTGGCAGAAGACAGAGTGATTTCGGAGAGGATGGCCGCACCCGCGCCATACCGCTTGGTCACCGCATTCAATGCGATTGCCGGTTCCACAACGGTCTTTGAAGTATCCGCGATTACACTCTTGATCGTCATCAACCAGGTCTTGGTACACGTTCTGTTGCAACGGGAGAACCGTCAGTCTACAGCAGCAATCGGCAGGTGAATCGCGGATTGCCTCTCCGCATCGTGATAAATGCGATGTGTCGACCTCTTCCAGTTCCAGGAAGATGCCTCGCTCGGTTTCACATCGTTCCCGGAGTTCCTGTCAAACAGCGGAAAACTACCACCAGCAACTTCGAGCCTTACCCGTTCCCCGGCGCCGAACATCCAGGATGTCGGCTCCATTTCGAACTCCCACAACATCACGCGATCCGCGTCGTACTTCCCGCCAAACAGAAACCCGCTCCGGGCCACGCCGATGCACACGAAGTCCGCGTCACCATTACCGCGTACACAGACCAGCTTCACCACAAGATCCGCACTGGTCGCAGATGTCGCGGCCCAGACGCTCACTCTTGGTGAGCCGAACACGTGCAACGGCTTCTCCAGCATCTCGCCCGTGTAGACCAGTAAGTTATTCCCCTGCTCCATCGCTGCCTGGTTGAAGCAGCCGCTCGCCGGGACGATACCCCCGGGAGCAATCACGGGCACCTCAGGATCGACAACAAAAAGATCCGCCGGTTCATCCTCACTTCCAGCCGCGCCACCCAGGAACCCGTCACCCTTCGACGAGTTTGCCCTGCCGCCACTCCGCAGGTAGAGACTCACCGCGCAAGACTGAGGCCACGCCTCTGCCTCGCACCATTTATTCGCATTGAGCGCGAAGTGCCGCACCTTTGGTTCTGACGCAAACTCACCCGAATCTTTCAACCAGTGATTGAACCAGCGCAGGAGCAGCGTGTCCGTATCAAGTTCTGCACCGCTGCCAAAATCCTTCGCACCAATCCGTGCGCCCCACGGAATGTGGACCCATGGTCCTGCCACGAGGTACTGATTCGCCCTTGCTGACTCAGAACCCGCTTCTGAAGTCATCGCCCGAAAGCCATCGATCGTTCCCTTAAGATAAGTGTCGTACCAACCCGAGACATGCAGAGCTGGAATGCTCACATCACCCAGCGTCTCGCTGAGATCCATCCGCGACCAGAACTCACCCGCCGTGTCATGCTCGATCCAGTCCTTCACATACGTCGGAAGTCCCTCGCCCTGTATTGCCGGATGCTCTCCGTAAGGAGTCTCCAGAAATTGCGCGGGCAGCGAAGCCCACGCCCGCTCGAGACGGTCGCTCGCCGCGCGCAACCCAAGCCGGCGAGCGTCTTCCTTCAACATCTGCAATCCCCATCCCAGCGAAGATGCCAGCCGAAGCGCACCATTGTTGTAAAACCAGCCTTGGAGCAGATCATGCGCAGCCATCGCCGGGGCAATGCACATTAGTCCTTCAGGCTTCGCTGCGGCGGCCAGGAACTGCGTCATGCCCTGATAAGAAAATCCATACATCCCAATCTTGCCATCGGATTCTGGAAGTCCCCGCACCCATTCAATCGTCTCGGCGCCATCTTTCAGTTCATGCAGAAAAGGGTAGAACTCTCCTTCCGAGTCGCCCCTTCCTCGCACGTCCTGGATGACTACGTTGTAACCTTGCCTGGCGAACCAAACCGGGTGCGCATAGACGACGGTGGATGCGATGTCCCGTCCGTAGGGCTGGCGCATCAGGATAGTCGGTAGTTTACCGCAACCCTCCGGCGCATAAAGGTCCGAAATCAATTTCACGCCGTCGGACATCGTGCAGCGCAGTCCGCGCCGCAGCATCACTCCTCCGCCGCAATCAATCGCAATCATGGAGTGTGCAGGTTCTCATAAACGAGCATCGCCTCGAGCGCCCTGGCAGCGCAGGTCGCCGCCTCTTCGATCCACCGCTCGCCCTTATCCGCCGTCGAGGGGTTAGGATCACCCATCACGCCGCTCGGAGCAATTTCCCGCGTAAGCCATGCGAAGGTTGCCGGGGCAAATTCAGGCTTCAACACCTCGGGCTTCAGCACGTCTGCGATGTAGTTCACCGTGTACGCGGATGTGTCGACCAGTGCTGGCGTAGCAGCCAGCAGCAGCGACGTCTCATACTCGCCAGCGTGAAATCCATATGCCCGCTCCTGCGCGCCGATATCTGCGAATTTCGCTCCGCCAGAAGCCCCCATCTGAAAGGTCCTCAACCCGAACTCCGCTCGCAGGTCGCGCGCCATCACGTCGTTCAACGCGCTGTTCCCTCCATGCGAGTTATAGAGCGCCAGCTTCTTGAATCCCGACGCAGCCACGCTCGCGCCGATGTCCCGCACCACGGCCATATAGGTCGCCGCAGTCATCGACATCGTTCCAGGAAACCCGATGTGTTCATTACTCTTTCCGTAACAAATCGGCGGCAGTGCATACACCGGGGCATCCTTCGGCAGTTTATCCAGCGCTCTTCCCAACAGAAGATTGTTGATCAGAGTATCTGTTGCCAGTGGCAGATGATGCCCATGCTGCTCAATGGCCGCTGTCGGCAGCACGAGAAGCGTCTTCTCCTTTGGCAGCGCCTCAACCTGCTTCCAGTTCAGGTAGGCAAACTGTCGCTCATTTGCAATCCAGGTCTGCATCTTGCTCCTCTTCGGCTAAAACATCGGGGGCTATCTCGTTCCGAACTCGAGGTGTGACCTCTATGCCACCGCTTCAGCCTGCTGGAATGTCACCATCTTCCCGGGGTTCAGCAAACCCTTCGGATCGTACTTGTACTTCGTCAGCAACTGCACATTGTCCTCGCGATACCGTCCCCCGCCTTCGACATTGTTCACATGCGGATTCGCAACGCCCACCCCGATACTTCTGCAGAAGTCGATCATCTCGTTCAGCCGCTCCTCCGTCATAAATCGCACCAGCGGAATCGCCCCTGGGATCACCGTTCCATCCCCGCGTTTCATGAACTCGATATGGAAGAGAATCTCGTCAGCAAATTTTTCTTTGAGCGCCGCGAACTGCTCTCTTACTCTAGCCGCATCGAAGCCGCATTGAAGATAAGTGAATTCAGCATCCTGCTTGATCGCCCAAAGTGTGGTGTGATTCCACGTATAGTCTGAGAGCAAGGGCAACGTCCTTAACCCCCCGTAATCCGCAGCCAACGTGACGTCACCACCTGCCGCAACTGCAGCCTTTGACAGAGCCTCAAGCTGAGACGCCGCAATCATAAAGAACACGAGTGCCTTTCCCTCGCGCGTGACGTGCCTGATCGGCGCGAAGCACGACGGAATCGGCCACTCGAACGTCGTGACTAAGCGCTTCGTCCACGCATCGCTTACAGCTATGGTCTCGCCAAACGTGAACGCACTCTCAAACCCATCGAAAGCCACCACGCACTGTGACCAGTCCACCGCCGGAGTCAGCGCCAGCCAGATCTTTGTGATGATGCCGTTCGTTCCCCAGGCATGAAGCACGTCGTGCACCGCCTGCTCCTCGTGAAGCACCACGCGCGGAGGATCTTCCATAGTTACAACTTCGATCGCTCTCACTGTCCCGAAGTCCCGCAGCCCTCCATGCGTGACTGAGCCAATCCCTCCAGACCCGCCGCCGAGAAACCCGCCCACCGATGCTTTCACCACTGTGCTGGGATAGCAGCGCAGCTCCCATCCGACTTCACGCGCCGCCGCTTCCAGTGCTCCCAGCCTCACTCCCGGCTCACACACCGCAATCCCATCGCTGGTGATCTCGCTGATCTTGTCCATCCCACTCAGGTCAAGCACAACACCGCCAGCCAGCGGAACCGCTTGCCCGTAGTTGCCCGTACCCGCACCGCGAGCCGTCACCGCCATCTCGTGCGCATTGCAATAGGTCAGCACCTCCACAATTTCTTTACTGCTTATGGGCTGCACAACAATTTCGGCAGTCTTGTCTTCAAGCTGCCTCTTCAGGATCGGCGAGTACCAGTAAAAGTCGCGAGAGAGCCGCTGCACGATCTGCGGGTTCGTCACCACTCGTGTCTCGTCTTCCACGCACCCGCGCAACCCGGCGAAATCGATCTCCGTCATGCCTTCTCCTTCTTCGTAATCTTCCGGCTGCCGCTGCTCCAACTCGCGAAGACCTTCAACATATTCGGGTGAGTAAACAATGCGTAGCATTCCTCCCGGAGCACCTTTCCGACTATCTCGCACGGCATATCGCTGCGGCGCGAAACCTCCTCCGCCCGAATCAAGATCTGCCTGCAATGCCGGTTCGCGTCCTTAATCGTCGCGCCAAATACCACACGATCAAGCCCCGCCCATAACGCATTCGCCATGCACATCGCACAAGGCTCGCATGTCGAGTACATCGTGTACCCCGCCAAGGAGCGCGCCTTCAGCTTCTTCGTCGCCTTTCTAACCGTTCGCAACTCTGCATGGGCACTCGGATCGTTCTCCGCCGCAACCGCATTCAGCGCCTGCATCAGCGGCTTTCCTGTTGCCGTCTCCACAATCAGCGCCCCAAACGGCACCGGCGTCTCGGTCTCCATGGTCGCAGCCGTAAACTTCACGAGCCCGCTCATGAACGCCTCGTCCCTCGTGCGCTGTTCGCTCAGATGCCTCTTTGCCATCAAACTCCTCGTCTCTACGGCAGATACTTCAACGTGTAAGCTGTCTTCGGATCGATTGGATTCGTGATCACCTTTAAATCCACAAGCTGCTGGTACATCGTCGCCCATCGCTCCGGCGTAAATCTTCCCAACTGGTCGCCATCCGGCCCATCGCCGGTCTCGAACTTCATCTCTTTCAGTGTCCGCGCGCTGAACGCCATCTGGTCGACATTCATCGCCGGATTTAGCTTGTTAATCTCTCCATCCGCCAGACTTGGATCGGCAATGTAGTCCCGCCATCCTTTCGTCGAAGCCCGCACAAACTTCGCCACTACGTCTGGATGCTCCTTCTCAAACCTCTGCGACGTGACGTAAACCCGGTACGGCACATAACCCGTGTCGCTCACCTGGAGCATTCTTACCTCTGCTCCGCCTTTCTTCGCAAAGTACGGCTCCGACGTGACAAAAGCCTGTTGGATATAGTTTGGGTCGGCAAGGAAATTCGCGACGCTGAAGGTTGCCGGGATCTCGCGGACGTCATTCAGGTTGTACTTCTTGATAAGGTACTGAAACCAGATAGACCCCGGTCGCACGGACACCGCGTGTCCATTCAGATCGGCAAAGCTTTTTACGGGCGAGTCCCTATGAACCATGACGCCTTGAGGATCACGCTGCAGCGTCGCCGCCACGGCCACCAGCGGCAGCCCGTGCGAGACCGACACGAGAACCTGGTCCGAGCTCTCCATCGCAAACGTCGCCGCGCCGCTCGCCACCTGCTGATCGCCGATGATCATCGGTCCGCCAGGCGAGATCGTCACGTCCAGACCTTCCTGCTTGTAATAGCCCTTCAGCAGTGCCTCATAGAAGCCGCCATGCTCCGGCTGCGGATACCAGTCCGTCTGCAGCGTCACGGGAAACAGGCCGCTTGAGGCTGCCTGCTTTTTGCATCCACTCAGCAGGCAGAGCCCTCCCACCAGCATCGTTGCAATCGGCCTCAAAACCATCCGCATCGCGATAGGAGCCCCCGTTTCAAATTTCAATGTTCCAGCAGAATACCAGCCATAATTCAAATGTCCGTCATCTGACAGAAGACTAAACGCATCATTTATCGCGTCCTAGCTTTATGCGACGGGTGGGACTCGACGAATGCTCAGGCCATCGCTGCCGCAAACGCCAGCAGCTCTGCGTCGTGCCCTGTCTTCCCAACCAACTGCACACCCGCCCCGAAAAAATCTCCTAGAACCTCACCCGCCAGAGTGACAGTCGGCAATCCCGCCATACTGATTGGCGCGGTATAGCGCAGAATCCTCGCCCGCGCTCCGCTCTGATCAAGCCCGGCCACAAGCCTGCTCACTGGAGCGCAAGGAAGCACCAGAAAATCGAATCGCCCGAAGAGAGCTTCCATCCTTGCGCAAAACTCCGTATGCCTCTCTCGCAACGCAGCCAACTCCGGTGCCGAGATCGAAGCTCCCCACGCCAGCCGGTCTCCTATCGCCTTCTCGAAGTGTTCGAAGTTCCCGCAATGCAACTCCGCAGCCTCGCTCGCTTGAATGGCCATGAAGATTTCCTTGCTCTCTCCCCAGAACCCGGTGTCGAACCGCTCCAGAACCGCTCCTCGCTGCTCCAGCCTCCCCTTCCAGGCTGAAAACGCGGACAGCACATCGGCGTCGCAGTCACCGAGAAACTCTTCTCCCACAAACCCGATCTTCGGTTCTTTCGGGCTTCTCGCAGCCGCTAAACCGAATACCGCCTTACCCAGCAAAGGTCCGTCCCGCAAGTCCTTGAACAGCAACCCCAACGTATCAAAGCTCTGTGCCAGGTGGGCTCCGCCCTTCCAGCAGACCTCCTCGGGAAACAGATCGCGCGAGGCCCGATACCCCGCCAACCCACACAGCGCAGCCGGAACCCTTATTGATCCGCCGGTGTCCGTCCCCACCGCCACCAATGCCGAGCCCTCCTGCACACTCGCCACAGCGCCGCTCGACGATCCGCCCGTCAGCAGCGATCGGTTCCTCGGCTGCAGCGGATTGCCATAGTCCTCGTTTTCTCCCGTTATCCCGTAAGCAAGCTGGTGCAGATGCGTTTTTCCCATGACGACAGCTCCTGCATTCAGCAACCGCTCGACGATCCACGCATTCTCAATCGCAGGCTTATGCACGCTCGCATAGAACTTCGATCCGCATCCCGTCACTGTGCCTCGAAGATCGAAACAATCCTTCACCGAGACTGGAACGCCATAGAGCAAAGGCCTGGTGTCGGGGCTCGGAAATCTTTTCGGCAACTTCTCTGCGTATCCGATTGCAGCTTCTGCATCCCTCCACACATAGGTCCCGCAGTCATCCTGCTTCAACGCGTTACTCGCATCGGCATTAGCCTGCGCCTCCCGAGTGACGCTAACTGGTGCCACGATTCCAGTCCGCAAGCGCTCTCGTAACTTCTGTAGCTCGGTCGTAACCTCACCCATGCTCGCCCTCTGGCCCAACAACGTACAGCAGCACAACTCCCAGCACCACAACCAGCCGGAACGCCGCCTCCTGCCCATTCCATGTCTTTGACTGCCACATCAGGTACCACTCGCCGCCTATCGCGATGAACCCCACAAACCACAGCGTCATTCCCATCGTCAGCGCGATCACGCTCTGAGCTTTCGCCGCAGCGAACTCCCCGGCAGTCCTGCTTGCGGCATGCAGCATCCTCAGGCCACCCCACCACGCCATCCCAGCTGTCGTCGCCTCCCACAGGATCACGAAGGCGTACGCCACGTGGTGAAATGCGCTCGAGTTGACCGCCCTCCACATGCCTCTATTGCCTGGAAATGTGGAGTCCATCTGCAGCACATGTCGAACAAACTGGAAGTTGGAATCGTAGTCAGAGAGATTGTTGAAGACCACAAGTGTGCAAAAGAACGCGACCCCAAGAACTAAGACACATTTCGAGAGCCGGACTGCCTTCACTCACCCTCCTCCGCAAATGTTGCGAAGTATCGCTGCAGCGCCGAAAGCGTCGCCCTGTCATAGTCTTTGTTCGGCGGCATGGGACTCTTCGGCTTGATTGCCTGGGGATTACGCACCCAGTTCGCAAAGTAATCCGGTCGGCCCTTCGCGATCCGGCCAATCTTGCCCCAGCTCACACCGGCCTTCGTTCCTCCGTATTCGCCCGAGTTATGGCACCTGTAGCAGTTCTGCTGCGCGATCCTGTAGCCATCCATAGTTGCCGAACGGCTCCTCCCCGCCACCTTCCTGGGTGTAATTCCGCCATACAGATGCTCCTCCGTATCAAACACCACTTTGATTATCCCGTTCGGCTCCGCCGGGCGGTCTGAATGCTTCAGCACCTGGAACGCCGGCACGAAGTTGTCATATGTGACGAAGTACGGCCCAGGGTCGAACCGATGCTGCTGCACGGCCCAATCATGCGGTGTCGTTTCCTCAACGCTCAGCACCACAATGGGCCGATGAATGCGGATGTATTCTCCCGGAAACGTAGACGTATACCCGTCGCCGCAGATCGCCGCTACCGCTCCACCTTGCGCACCGAGTTCCTTCGCCAGCACATCCAGGTAGATGCCCTTTACCGCGATCGACGGCTCACGTCCTGATACTCCAAGGTCTCGCTGCCGCACCCTGGCAGCTACCTGCGGCAGCCCCATAAGGAACTCGCGCGAAACAAAACGCGACTCTCCTGGGGGAACTCCGCGCACTGTTCCCGAGACCTCAAGGTCAGTCGCCGCCTCACGTCCCTCATGAAGAGGTAATGGCGCGCTCTGTCCCGAAGCCGCAGCGATGACTCCGCAATAGATGGCTATCAAGAGTCCAATCTGCCGAGACATGCATGAAGCCTATCGCGAACCCGGCGCGCCCGCCTAATCCAATCACCTTTTACCGCGTGGTAAAGTACCGGAACATGACCCGCGAAGAGATCCTGATCGCCGCCGGCCACACCCTGCCCACGCTTCCCTCGCCTGGAGGAAACTACCTTTCGGCGAAGACAGTCGGCAACCTGGTCTACCTTGCGGGCGTGATCTCGTCGAACGAAAGCGGCATTATTGTGGCCAGCGCAGGTTCATCACCTGACATCGAAACGGGATACCTAGCAGCCCAGCGGTGCGCGTTGACTCAGCTTGCCGTCATCAAGCAGCACCTGGGATCGCTTGAGGCGGTAAGGAGCATCGTCAGCGTAAACGGCTATGTGGCCGCCCCTGCCGGGTTCCCGGACTCTCCAGGAGTCATCAACGGAGCTTCGGACCTCTTCGTTCGGGTCTTCGGCGAGGTGGGCCGCCATGTTCGCGCAGCAGTCTCGGTCAGTTCTCTTCCGCGCAACGCTCTCGTCGAGCTTCAGATGGTCGTCGAGATCGAATAGCTATGGCCACTCACACCCTGACCGCTGACCCCACCCACTCCGTCTGGTCCCGCGACCTCACTCCGCGCCTCACCATCGCATCCGGCGACATCGTCCACTTTGCCTGCCACGACGCCACCGGCAACCAACTCACTCCCTCATCCACCCTTGCCGAATACCTGGCTATTGACCGCGACCGCATCCATGCGCTCACCGGCCCCGTCTTCATCACCGGAGCAGAACCTCGCGACGTCCTTGAAGTGGAGGTTCTTGAGGTCGCTCACAAAGGCTGGGGCTGGACCAGCACCATCCCCGGTCTCGGCTTCCTGGACCAGCGCTTCACCGAAGCGAGCCTCTTCCATTGGAATCTCGAAGGGGATATTAGCCGGTCTCTCGGGCCATCAATTCTGCCGCTTCGCCCATTCTGCGGCGTCATGGGTGTGGCGCCTCCGGAACCCGGCGCGTTCAAGACCCGCCCGCCCGGCACCTTCGGCGGCAATATCGATGTCCGCGATCTCGCCACCGGCGCAACGCTCTTTCTTCCGGTCTTCAACACCGGGGCACTCTTTTCCTGCGGGGACGCGCATGCCGCACAGGGCGACGGCGAGGTCTGCATTAACGGCATCGAGTGCCCCGCCGATGCCGTGCTGCGATTTACACTCCACAAATCCCAGCCGCTCTCCGCTCCGTTGGTCGAAGCTCCGCCACCTCTGCCCGCACCGCAAGGCCTCTGGACGGTCGTAGAGTCAGCGCCCGACGCGCTGGAAGCCGCCCGCGCCGCGACCTCGCGTATGGTCGACCTCCTTGCCGGGCGCTGGGACTTCAACCCGTTAGAGGCCTACCTCCTCTGCAGCGTAGCGATGGATCTTCGTCTGGCCCAGGTCGTCAACCGCCCGATGATCACGGTTGCCGCCTCCATTCCGAAGCATATACTTCCCGGCCGCCGTCTCTTTTAGAAATTAAAAATGGCCCACCTTCGTGAAGAAGGCAGGCCATTCTCAGGTTCTGCGGAGTGTCCTCGAGGTTCCAGACAATCCGAATCAACCGTCACGCCTACTGTGGAGGTGGAGGCGTAGCCGAGATCGGCTTCGGCGCACTCGGGGCCACCGGCGCCGTCAGGCCAGGAATCACCGGAGCCTGTGTGATGTTCCCCGTAGCCGCAGCCTCAATGCTGATGCCGTAATGGTCAAGCGTCGTCGAAAGCAGTTGTTCCAGTGCCGCGCGGTCCTTTGCGTAGGCCGCAGTTGAGGACGACAGGTTGTTCTCACCCGTCGCCAGGTTTCTTCCCTGCTGCAAAACGTTTGCGGTCGTCGAAGCACCCAGCTTGTACTTCTTCTGCTCTGCATCGAGGCTCTGCGCTGCATAATCTCTTGCGGCTTGCGCCGCCGCGACCTGCGCCCGATCGTTCGTCAACGCATACTGCGCGTTGATCACCTGGATCCGAATCTGTGTGTAGAGCTGCTGCAAACGCATCTGCGATTGCCGGTACTCCATCTGAGATCGCGCCTGGTCGGCCTGCGCAGTCCGATTGCGAATCGGTATGGTGATGTTCACGCCCACGCCCTTGTCCGGAGCGTCATTGTTGAAGAGGTTCTTGAGAGCAGTCCCATAGCTGACCGGCGGGTAGGTTCCGGCAGCGTAGGGCAAGCCAGTCGTAAAGTCGACCGCGTTCGGGTTCTGCGCTCCTGCAATCGCGCTGGCTCCATAGAACGCATACGCATCTACGATCGGCAGCAGCCCATTCTTCTCTGCTTTGATCGTGATCTCGTTGTTCTTCATGTTCAACACCGCCTGTTCGATCTGCGGGTTATTGACATAAGCCTGGCGAACCAGGTCTTCGACTGGTGTGTCTTCCTCAGGAAGCCTGTCCAGGCCCACGCGATCGGTCGGGACGACCGGGGCCGCTGAAAGCTGGGGATCGTTCAAGGTGCGGGCGATCGCCTGCTTCATGATCAGTTGCTGATATTCCAGGTTCGACTTCGAGGAGATCAAGGCCTGCTTATCGCTCGCAACGGTGCTATCTGAGTTGACGACATCGAGCGGCGCCAGCGTACCGATCTCAAGCTGTTTGCGGTTGTCTGAAGCCAATTGCGTCGACTGACCCAGCGAACGCTCCTTTGCTTGCTCGTCCTCGTACGCGCTCACCAGGCCCCAGTAAATGTTCTCCACCTGGTTCACCGTGTAGAGCACCTGCTGCCTAAATGCGGAGTCTGTGATCCGGCGATCGTTCTTGGCCTGCAGAATAAACCGGCCGTTAATGCCCCAGCCAAAGCCCTGGAGCAGGTGCTGCGTTGCAGTCGCGCGAAAGGTAGGCGTGATCTGCGGAGAGAACGAATTGAAGGAGTTGTTAGTCGTCACCCGGGAGTTATCAAAAGCGACGTTCAACTGGGTGCCCGTCAGAAATCCTTGCGTGTAACCAAAATTATAGGTTGACGTATTTGTGTTCAGATTTGGGAGCGGTGCCGTCGTCGTTGTCGGTGTCGTGGTGTTCGAGACTCCACTCAGAGCTGAACTGGTGGGCTGACTATTCGACTCGTACTCCAGAGCGCCGGTCAGCACCGGGTCCAGGGCCTCCGGTACAGGACCACCTCCATTTGTACTCAGCACAAGACCCGAAGCGCCGGTACCGCCGCCACCTGCTGAACTCGACGTGCCGCCTGGCCCGCCGCCGCCGGTGATCGTTGTCGTCGTTCCGCCAAGCGTGTTTGCGACAATACCCGTCGACACGCCGCGCAGGCTCGAGCCCGCACGCGCCCGCAGAAGATCAGTGTCGGCGATGTCGAGGTTGATCCGCGCGATGGCGATATCGAAGTTGTTCTCCAGCGCCAGAGCGATCGCATCCGAGAGGCTCAGGTAGATCTTTCCATCTTTCAACAACGAGTCCAGCTGCCCCGAGTTCCCCAACCGGAACAAAGGAACCGAGGTCGCCGTGTACGGCGCAAGCGGGTTGATGAAATGCCTCTTGGGCTTGGTATAGTCCTTGAGCGTGTCGCGGAGATACAGTGGCTCGGTCAACTTCGGCTGAGGTGCCTGCGGCAGCCCGGGCGTTCCTGTCGTGTCGTTCTGAACCGGTTGAGGCGCAGCCGGTGCCGTGGGATTACTGACCGTCTGCGTAGACTGCGCGGGCGCAGCAGTGTTCTGCTCCGCGAAACCCTGCTGTAGGCCAGAACTCATCCAGACCAGAGAAATCGCCACTGCCGCTTGTAAGTCTCTTAATTTCACTTGCGCTCTCCAACTTTCATCGTCGTGTCCCGAACGATGCGCTCGTATTCCGGCACATTCGCTGCTCTGGACCGCTTGGAACTTAGAATGCCCTGTTATCGATCAGCATCAGGTTGGAACAATCTGCTCCCGCAACGGACAACGGGTGTTCATCAAGCAGGGTCTGGGCTCTGGATGTTCATCCCTGCCGCCGAATTTTATTAGACATCTCTTGTCTGTTCCTTCGTCATTACGCACCCCGGCGGGCCTTCGTTCCCTGTGGCGCTCATCTTTCTGACAGTCCAGCCTCTTCTTGTATCCCGAAGTATACCAATCCGCCTTTCGGTTTCCGGTGGAAGAAAGAAGTTCAGCCATGCAGGCTAACCCTCCATCCAGCACCCCAGAGGTAAACTATCGCCATGTTCAACTCCCGACTCTTCCGGCGTGCGTTGACGTTTCTCTTACCTGTGCTCGCATTCGGGCTGAGCCGTTCCGCCCCCGCCCAGTCTCCCGACACACAGACGTCGCTGCCTCAGGCAAAGAACCTGCCTCCCTTAGACTTCAGCACGCTTGCTCTCAAGTCCGGGAACCGCTATCAAAACTGCCCCAACGTTACGAAGGTCAATGAGGCTGCCTGCAACGACAATGAAGTCATCTTCGACGCCCCCACCGGGCCGGATGCCTTGATCTCCCAGGCCGCACGGCGCGTCGACATGTCCGCCTTCGGCCCCGGCGTCAGCCTGGGCAATATCGGCGGCTGGCGGGTCAACAAAGTGGATGTCGAAATGTTCACCTCCGCGGTTCGCGGCATCACGCAGGCCCATAGTCTCTTCCTCAACAAACATGCCGCCGGCGACACGATGGGCAGCTACAACTATGTCTTCTCCGACGGCGGATCGACCGCTCTTTCAGACGAAAGTCTCAAGGGTGAGGCCATCGACATGGGCGAGACCACGGGGTACTTTCATGGCGTGATCGCTTCCACCAGCGGCTCCGGCGATAAAACACCCGCCCTCAGGTTCGTCTCCGGGAACAACTGGACCACGGACGGTGCCCCGCTGCTCGACATGAGCAAAGGCAACATCTCCGGTCTCATCACCGGCCCGAGCCAGTCACTGAACGATGGCGGCTCTCTCTACGCCTTCCCCGTAGACAACGAGCTTCCGCTCACCACCGCGTGGGGCGTCTGCAACGACGAGATCCCCAGCAACAAGCTCGTGCAGGTCAACACTCCCGTCACCTGTAACGTCAGGCTCAAGTACGGCCAGTTCAAGGTCGGTGGCCTGGTCTGCATTGCCGGTCCTAACTATCCCGAACAGGCGCCGATCACCGCCGCCGGTCCCTCCATCGCAGGGTCGCAAAGTATTACGATCGCGCTTCGAAATCCGAACCAGAAAGGCGCGATCATTTTCCAAGGGGGTCTCTGCGGACAGTACATCAGCTTCGACGCCAACTTTGCCGTAAGCGGCTACCGCTCCTCTTACTACGCCTTTGGTGCGCTCGACGCCCATCACCTCATCTATGGAATGAACATCAAGGGCGTCATGAGCGGGCTACCCATGGCAAGCGAAGCAGAGAAGTTTGGGGTCGCGGGCCTCGACGGGTACCACCTTTATCCCGGTTGCGAGGTGATCACGAACAAGTCTCTCGGCGCTGATCCAGTCTGCGAGCCAAACTCTGTTCCCTGGGCCGTCGGCGACGTCATCGAAGCCCCGCACAACGTCGCTTTCAACGTCGTTGGCCACTTCACAGACCTCGTCGAAAACACTCCGGCGAACGGCTCACTCAGTTCGGGCGACCTCCTTCAGATTCACGGGATGGGTGCGGTCGGTGCCAATTTCATCGCCCATCGCACGGTTAACGTTAACTCCTACAGGATCTTCGACGCCTTCGGCGGGGTCCTCAGCGCTCCGGATATGCACCGCATTGAGGGCTACTTCGCTACCGGCTTCTCCTTCAACGACGCGCCTGGCGCACTCTTCCATATCTACGGCAATGCCGACCACTCCTCCAAACCGATGACCCTCTTCGCCATGCCCGGGGGCGAGGTCACCTGGAACCCGGTCACCTCGACCCTTCAGGCGCCGCACCTCCAGGCGCGCAACTTCGCCGGGCTGCGCGGTACCAGCCAACGCATTGGCGGATCACCCCTCGCCCTCGGCTCCTGCGCCTCCGGCGTCGCTCAGATTCCCGGCGCGGCCCTTAACATGGTTCCGGTCACCGTTGCGTCGACCATCGGCGCTCCCGGCTTCAGCCCGCAGGGAGCGTTTCAAGTCTCCGCCCAGGTGACCGCCCCTGACCAGGTAACGGTGAATGTCTGCGCCCTGATTCCCGGAACGCCGAAGCCATCCAGCTACACAGTCGCATTGCAATAAACGCTCGGGTGAGCGATCTGTCCCAGCTTCATCGCGATGGGTGGGAACGTATACAGTCCAATCAGCCGCCCTTATCTTTCGGCCAATCTCCTCATGTCCCTCTGGAAGTGCATTCTCACCTACGACGGCACCCCTTACAACGGCTGGCAGATCCAACCCTCGCTGCCGTCTGTCCAGGGCACGCTGGCTGCGGCAATCCGCCACGTTACCGGAGAAACCGTACTTCCGCAGGGCTCAGGCCGGACAGACACCGGAGTTCACGCTCTCGCGCAGGTGGCCACCTTCGAGATCACGGTTTCCATCCCGGCGCGAAATCTGCACCATGCCCTGAACCGCGCACTTCCGCCGAGCATCCGTGTCCTCTCCATTGAACTCGCCAAGCCAGGCTTCCACGCCCGGCACAGTGCTCGCCGCAAGACTTACGAATACCGGATCTTCCCAAGGCTGCAGCCGCAGACCGAACGCATCTGCTCCCCCATGCTCGCTCCGTTTGTATGGGACTGCCCTTGGCCGCTCAATCTATCCCTGCTCCAACAAGCCGCGCCAGACATCCTGGGCGAACACGACTTCACCACCTTCGCAGCCAGCGATCCCGACTTGGCCACGCGTCAACAAGCCAGCGAAGCCGATCCACGCAGCAACATCCGCCGGATTGACACCTCTGCCTGGAGCGAACGCGGTGGCCTCTTCATTTACCGCGTCACCGGCTCCGGCTTTCTTCATCATATGGTGCGGAACCTGGTCGGGACCTTCGTCGACATCGGCGCGAACCGCATCCCGGTTGATTCTATTCCGGCACTTCTGGCAGCTCAAGATCGCTCCTCCGCCGGACCCACTGCACCCGCGCGGGGTCTTTTTCTGATAGACGTTGAATACTGATGTCATCCGCCGCCCTCAACTACGCTCCGGCCTCGGCGCATCAACGAATCGCCCGGCTTGCGACGTTGACCGCAGTCCACCGCGCCTTCCACTGGCTGCACCTGCACCAGCCGCAGCTCCGCCTTTGGCACCTTGAGATGCTCGCGATCCCTGCGCCGCCCTTTGGCGAGGCAGAACGGGCCCAATGGTTTCTGGGCAGATTCGAAGCTCTTGGCCTCGTGAACGTTCATCTCGATGGTGCGGGGAACGCCCTCGCAGAACTGAAGCCCGCGAACTCTCCCGAATTGCCTTGCATCCTGCTCTCCGCCCATCTCGACACTGTCTTTCCGGCAGGCACGCCAAGCATTCCGACGGAAGACGGCGCGCGCATTCTTTGCCCGGGAGCCTGCGACAACGCCGCCGGACTCACCGCTTTGCTCGCCGTTGCCGCTGCCCTGCGCTTCGCTGACGTCACGCCGCCGGTTCCGATCCTCTTCGCTGCCAACGTAGGCGAGGAGGGCGAGGGCGACCTCCGCGGCATGCGCCACATCTTTCTCCGCGGCGCCTATCGCGACCGCATCGCCGCCGCGATCGCGCTGGAAGGTTCAGGTACGCCAGCCGTTGTCACCAAGGCGCTCGGCAGCCGGCGATTCCGTGTCCTCGTCACCGGACCTGGCGGCCACTCCTGGACCGACGCCGGCCGGCCAAATCCAATTCTGATCCTCAGCCGCGCACTCGCTCAGCTTTCGGAGATCCAGCTCCCCGATGAGCCGCGCACAACTCTCAATGTGGGGCACATTTCCGGCGGAACCTCGATCAACTCGATACCTGAGTCCGCCACGGCCCTCATTGATCTTCGATCAACCGACTCCGGCGAACTGCGCGCAGTAGAATCGCGGATGCGAGTGATTCTTGAAGGCATCGCCTCTATCGAGACCATTGGCGACCGGCCCGGCGGCGCTTTGCCCGAAGACTCGCCTCTGCTTCATACCATTCGTGCAGTAGATCGCCACCTCACCTTGCACACCGAAGTACGCAGGGGATCAACCGATGCCAACCTTCCCCTTTCAATGGGCGTTCCGGCGGTAGCTATGGCGGGGGGCGGTCTCGGTGGCGGGATCCATACCCTGAATGAGTGGTATGACCCCACTGGACGTGAGACCGCGCTTCGCCGCATCCTGCTCACCCTGCTCGATACTGTTCAGCAAGCGGCGGTGCCGGCTCCGTTTGCGGGCTGAACTCCGGGTACCCACCCCGTTTCGGCAAAAAAAATTGCGCCAAGAACCAATAGCCTAAGCACGCGACATGGGCGAAAACAGGTGCAGAACGGCAAAAGGCGCTCCTTGTGGGAGCGCCTTTGCCGTTCGTCCTGCACTGCGGTTTATGGCAGATAGTAGCGGAAGCCCGTGAAGACCATATTGTTGGTCGCCTTCGGGTTTACAGGAGCGGTACCGGCGGTGTTCAGACCTTCCCAGGCTTCTTTGGTCAGGTAGCTGTAGACCATCGAGTACTGGATACGGCCCTTGGTGGGCGAGTTGTAGAACTTGTAGGTAAAGCCAGCCGTTCCCTCGATGACTGCACGCGTGTGACCCGGGCAGGAGCTTGAACCCGGGGCGTACCCGCTGGCGGCCGTCGGAGGCAGTTCGGTGGAGCAGGCTCCATCCTTCTCGCCTTGAATCGGAGCGTAGCCAACGAAGACCGGAGTGGTCGGGGCAGCCGCCGTGAAGGCCGTGTACACCGTCCGCTGCAGGTATTCACCACCGGCGTAGCCGTAAACATCAAGCTTCTTCGAAGGATGCGTCTCGAGCGAGAAGAGACCCTGCGAGTTGCGCAGCGGCTCAAGTGTGCCATTGGGCTTGACGGTCACATCGCCGAGGTTCGAGGTACCATAACGACCGGTGCCCGTACCCTGAACGATATGGACGCCGACATCTGCATATTTCTTGACCGAAACGCGTGCGTTGGCGAAAAAGCCACCGCCGAGGACGGTATTGTTGGTGCCCGAGCCGACGGCAACTGGAGTTGTCGACGTTGGGCTGGTAGTGACCACGGCCGTGGAGTAGGGAAGTTGAGGATAGTAGCGGTCGCGGAAGAAACGGCCGATGCCGCCTACTTCAAAGTGACCGTACTTTACGTCAGCCGTGTACTTCACGAGGACGTCAGGCGCGACGTTGTTGGAGTAGTTCTGCGCTGTGCTGCCGTTGCCGGTGCTGTTGTAGAGACCGCCCGTGTTGCCGGCGCTGCCAAAGAAGAAGCTTGCCGGAGCATTGGTTGAACCAGCCAGCACGGTCTGAGCCTCCTCGAGGGAGAAACCGACATGCTGGTACTTGCCGATCGCCTGGGTGAAGCGCGCGCCGTACTGACGGGTGAAGGTGAATCCGACATGGTACTGAGCATCGATGGTGTTCGGCAGATTCTCGATACCAGGAGCCTCGTCGATACCCTTCTTCAGTTCGGTTGCCATCGTCCACATCTGGCCGCCGGTGAAGGTGAAGCCCTTCTTCAGCGCAACCTGGCCCCACATCTCGCGCTGGCGGGCGGTGTAGCTGTTCGTCTGGTTGTCGTTGGAGGTTGTACCGGCGGAGAGGAAGTCGAACTCGTAGTAAGCGGCCATCTTGCCCCACTCGGTGGGAGCGGTGACAGAGATTCCGATACGCGACTGACGACCTGAGGCATTGAATTCGCTCGTGTAGGCCTGAGCGCTGTTCCCGTAGGGAGTTGCGCTGAACGGCGTGTTGACGTCCGAGTTGATGGAACGCGAACGATACACCGTTTCAGCCGCCACGAAGCCAACCGGCTTGATGGTGACACCCTTGTAGTGAACCTCGGTGGGATTCTCGATCTTCTCGGTCAGGTCCTTCTTGGTGTCGCTGATCGTGAGGGCGAGACCAGTGTTCGAGTTCTTGAGATCGGTAACCGTGCCCTGAAGACTCGCAACGGCATCCACGTTCGCCTGGACCGTGGTGTTGACGGTCTGAGCTTGAGTAGTGGCTGCGGCGGCGACCGTCTCTGCATTCGTGGCGGTCTGCTGTGCAGCGGCGAGGGCGGCATCCTTGGCCGCACCTTGCGATTTCAGACTGTCGATCTCGGCCTGCTGATTCTGCATCTGTTCGCGAAGTTCGCGAATCTGGCGCTCGGTTGCAGACTCGCGCGGGGCTTTGGCAGCAACGTGCTTCTTCTTGCTCTTGGAAGAGGCAGAGGTTGGGGTTGCAGTTGTCGTCTGTGCAGGCACGCTGATGGCTGAGATCACTAAGATCGCCGCCAGGGTCGCCTGTAATTGCTTGGTCATGGAACCTCTCAGAAAATTGACTTCAATGGTTGACACACGAGTGACACTCGGACTCAGGGGGTGCATGGAGGCCAGTTCGCATCGTTTCGATAAACAATCGTCCCAGAGTTGCGTTAATAGAGAGATAATTTCGGCCAATTTCGCATGAAAATGCAATCGGAAGTACCTTCCAGAAGCACTTACGCCGAGCGAAACCTTTGCCATTGGGACTCTGAAATTTCCACAGGAATGCCGCTGTGGTTTACCGTCAATCCATGTTGCCTTCGCTGAAACAGCTTCGCAAACCGGTCGCTAAGCCCCTTGCTTTCTGCCTGATTGCCGCCATCTCGCTCGCCGCAAGCAGCGGAACCGCTCTTTCACAGACTTCTCCGTTGCATTTGATCCCAATGCCGCGCCTCGTAAGCGCTGCCGGTTCGCAGTCTCTTTCCGGAGGAATCCAGATCAACTGCTCCGCTCCCTGTGCTGCGGAAGACGAGTTCGCGATCGCCGACCTCACTGCGTTTCTTGCAACCAGGGGCGTGGCGGTCAACACCTCGTCGCCAGTCACCCTGCTGGTGGTTCGCTATGGTTCTCCGCTCGCGCGGTCCATCTATAAAGATTCCGTGAAGCCCGCTGGCGCGGATACGCCCACCGACCTTCCAGAGGAGATGAAGGCCGAAGGCTATGCGATGATCCCGGACGGCAAAGGACTGGCGATCACCGCGGCTTCGGCTGAAGGAATCTTCTATGCACTGCAGACGGTGAAGCAACTGGTCGAGGCCAACTCGACCACCCCCGCCGTGCTGCATGCGGCGACGATTCGCGACTGGCCGGCTATGCGCTACCGTGGGCTGCAGGACGACCTTTCTCGCGGGCCAGTGACAACGCTCGAGTTCGAAAAGAAGATGATTCGAACGCTGGCAGGGTACAAGGTCAATGTCTACTCGCCCTACTTCGAGCACACCGCGGGTTACGCGTCTAATCCGCTGCCTGCGCCACCAGGGGGGACAATTACGGCGGCAGATGCGGCGGCCCTGGTGGCCTATGCGCGCGACTACCATGTGACGATCATTCCGGAGCAGGAGGCGTTCGGACATCTCCACCACAATTTGACCTGGGAGATGTATCAGCCGCTTGCGGAGACGCCGCATGGGGCAGTGCTCGCGCCGGGACAACCGGCATCTCTGGCCCTGACTACTCAGATGTTAAAGGAACTGGCGGCACAGTATCCTGGGCCTTTTCTGCACATTGGAGCAGACGAGACGGTCGACCTGGGCCTGGGGCAGACCAAGGCGGATGTGGACGCGCGGGGATTGGCCCCGGCTTATCTCGACTTCATGCAACGGATTGTGACCGCGCTCGAACCGCTGCATCGCAAACTGCTCTTCTGGGGAGATGTGGCGCAGGACGCGCCGGACCTGCTGAAACAGCTTCCTGCGAGCTTCAAGCAGAGCACGATCGCGATAGCGTGGGTGTACAGCCCGGAGGCGCGGGGCTATGAACGCTTTTTGAAGCCGTTCAAGGACGCCGGGTTCGAGACGTGGGTCGCACCGAGCGTGAACAACTTCCGCAAGGTCTATCCGAACAACAGCTACGCGTTGGCAAACATCCAGGGATTCGCACGCGACGGCCAGCGGATGGGCTCGACCGGCATGTTGAACACGATCTGGAACGACGACGGCGAGGGACTCTTCAACCAGGACTGGTACGGAATCCTCTTTGGGGCGGCGGCTTCGTGGCAGCCGGGCGAGTCGTCGATCGCGAGCTTTCAAGGGTCGTATGCACAGGTGTTTCATAACGACCCGACCGGCAAACTGAACCAGGCGCAGATTGAACTGATGGCGGCGCATGCACTTCTTAAGGATCAGGCAAAAGTGGGGGATGCATCGAACAGCCTGTTCTGGCTCGATCCACTTTCGAAAGACGGCTTGAAGATCGGCGGCGAGATACGGCCCTACACCCATGATCTTCGCCTGCACGCGGAGGCGGCACTGACGCTGATTGCTCAGGCCCGGGCGGCGGCGGGAGCACGGGCAGTGCCGGCGTCTGCGCCGGGTACGTTTTATGACGCCGCGGTTTATGGAGCGGCGAGTTCGAATCTTGCGGAGCCGGATGCAGTGGATGCGATGGAAGTTGGAGCTCGGCGGATGGATCTGATCGGGATGAACTTTCAGCTCTCGGACGAGATCGCTCAGGGATATCAACGGGCGTATGCGATGCAGAATACGACAGACAAGAAGCAGCGGGCAGCAGTGGCGCGGGAACTCTCGGACATCAATGGGATCAATGGCCGGATCGAGGATGTTCGCGATGCCTATTCTTTACTGCGCGATATGTTTGAGGCGGCATGGCTACGCTCAAACCGGCCTTATGCACTGCGACCAGTTCTGGAGCATTACGACTACACAGTCGGAATCTTGCAGGCCCGAAGTGACCGGTTCAGGAGCGCGCTGCGGCAGTGGAACGATTCGCACACGCTGCCTCCAGCGAACGATCTTGGGATCTCAGCCATACCCTTAGTGCCGGCTTCAACACGATAGTGGTAGATAATTTATCGATAATCGGACATACTTTCTCGCCGTAACAGACTAAAATGTTCGTTTATGCGTAAAACGATCACTGCATCGCGGCTCGTCATGGCCAACGGAACTGTAGAGCGTCCACGCATCGAGGTTGATGGCGATGGGATGATCCTCTCTATTGAGGCTGGGAACGTCACAAACGATCAGACGACGCTCACTTCAAGCTTCTTCGATATCCATATACATGGCTCAGTAGGTCATGACGTGATGCAGGCGTCACGCTCCGGTTTCTGCGAGATCGAGCGATTCCTGGCTTCACGCGGAGTGGGGCACTATCTTCCGACGACTGTGACTGCGCCGGTCGAGGACACATTACGCGCGCTGGAGCGCATCGCGGGCGAGATCGAGAGCTCAGCCTCTCGCGGGGGTGACGGACGGGCAGTGGCTGTCGGAATTCACCTGGAAGGGCCGTTCATCTCGCATGTGAAACGTGGAGTTCACCCGCCAGATGAGATTCTTCCGCCGGACATCGCACTCTTCGACAGGTTTCAGGAGGCCGCGCGCGGACACATCCGCCTGATGACCGCCGCGCCCGAGATGCCTGGAGCTCTCGACTTGATGGAACACGCGACAGCACAGGGAGTTCGGGTGAGCATTGGACACACCAACGCCAGCGCCGCGGAGACAAATGCCGCGATCGGCAAAGGCGCGAGCAGCGCTACGCATCTTTTCAATGCAATGCGCAGCCTGAACCACCGTGAGCCCGGCGTGATCGGAGTGGTGTTGTCGAACCCGTATATCTTCGCCGAGTTGATCTGCGATGGTATCCACGTTGCGCCGGAGCTGGTAGAAATCTTCCTGCACTGCAAGGGCCTGGAGCGGGCGATTCTGGTTACAGATGGAATGTCGGCGACCGGGATGCCGGACGGAACCTACCAGCTGGGCAGCTTCGATGTCGAAGTGCATCAAGGCAGGGCCACAGCAAGGGGCGTGCTGGCGGGATCAGTGCTGACCCTCGACCAGGCGGTGGCGAACTTTGCGCGCTTTACGAAGACCTCCTTCGCGGAGGTGACGCAGGCGGCATCACGGAATCCGGCAAAGATGATGGGCATGGAAGAGCGCCTTTCGATAGCGCCAGGACAGCCTGCCAACTTCAACCGTTTCGCGTCGGACGGGACGCTGATAGATACGGTGCTCCATGGAGCATCCGTGCACGCCGTTCCGGTGACAGTGTAGGCGACGACGCACCGCTCAGCAGCGGATACTTCTTCTCTTCTGGCCGAGCTTGCCGGCGGCTTGGACCTTGGCGAGGTACTCGGTCGCGAGTGGGATTTTGCAGTCCGTATCGCCGACGTCGACTGCAACGGGGCCGACGCGCTTGCCGGTCGCCATCGCCTGCGCGTGCAGCGGCTTCACATAGCTCCCCACCGAGATCACGAAGCCGTTCATGGTGGATTTCACGCGGTTCTTCGCAGTGCTGATGCCTTCTTCTACCTCATCGAGCAGCCGCTTGTAGAGCGCCAGATCGAGGTTCTCGTCGTGCTCTATTGTGGCAAGTCCGGCATAGATACGCCAGCCCGCTGCGGCTACATGTTCCTTCTTCGATGTGATCCAAGCGGCGGCAAGCTCGAGGGCGTGCTCGCTTTCGACGGTGACCCAGGGAACCGGGTGCTCGTAGATCATAATCATGCCGGCTGCGCCGTCGGCCCAGGATTGAAGCTGTTTACGGGTCATCTGGCTTCCGTCCGCGACAAGACCGGCGAGGTACATGGCATCCAGGTTGCCGGTTGCGTAGAGCTCCATCGCTAACGCCTGTTCGCGCTTGATGGTTTTTGCGATCAGCTTCAGGTCGGCGTTCGTCACGCCGAACATGCGGTCGATGGGCATGCCGTGGCGGGCATAGGTGATGCGGGTCTTTTCGCTGCCTCTGCTCGCGAGATCGCTCATGATGCTTTGCAGGGTTGGCATGGTTTTCCTCCGCGCTGAAACCTTAAGCTGGTTCGATTACAGGAATAATTCTGCCTGAAACTGCGTGTGAGGCACGAGTTGAATTTGATCCGAAGCGGAATGAAGTTACTCTAATCAACTCATGCCTCACACGGGACCCAGCATCGGCATCGACTTTGGAACGACAAACAGCTCGCTCGCCGTGATCACCGGGGGCAAGCTGGAACTACTCTCCTTCCCATCGATTCACGGGATGACCGAGAGCTATCGCTCCGTGCTGTACCTGGAACAGCAGAAGCACGCAGGACGGGTGCAGCTGAAGTCGTTTACCGGCCCCCAGGCAATTGAGCAGTACCTGCAGGCCGAATCGCCTGGCCGGCTAATCCAATCATTGAAGTCGTATCTTCCAAGCCGGTCGCTTACAGGCACCGAGGTCTTCGGTCGCCGCTACACGCTGGAAGAGCTTATTGCGCGAATCCTGACAGACTTGCGGCTCGCAGTAGAACGGCACATCGGGGAACCCGTGCGGCATGCGACCGTGGGACGGCCGGTGCGCTTCGTCTCCGCTGAAACTGCGGAGGACGACGCGTTCGCTGCATCGCGATTGGAGGCGGCGTTCAAACAGGCGGGATTCGATTCCGTGACCTTCGAGTACGAGCCCATCGGCGCGGCCTATGCCTACGAGTCTTCCCTGGTGCACGATGAGCTGATCCTGATTGGCGACTTTGGCGGCGGCACCAGCGACTTCTCGCTGCTGCACGTTGGGCCGGGAGTTCGAGCGCGAGGGCGGACGGCGAGCGACCTGCTCGGAAACGCCGGACTTGGGCTGGCGGGCGATGCCTTCGATGCGAGGATCGTAAGGAAGCTGGTGTCTCCGGCGCTTGGGTCGGATTCCTTCGAACGCACCTTCGCGCACGCTTCCGATCGGCCGGCGCCGATCATTCCTGCCGTACCTGCGTGGATCTACGCCAACCTTGAGCGGTGGCACTACCTGTCGTTTCTGAAGACACGGAATGTGACCGAGATCTTGAAAGCCGCACGGGCGCGGGCGGAAGAGCCCGAGAAGATCGCCGCACTGATCACGCTTGTCGAGGAAGATCTCGGATATCAGCTACACCAGGCAGTGCAGAGGTTAAAGGTGGACCTCTCGCACGACGAGAGTGCGGAGTTCAGGTTCCGCGATGGAAGTCTGGACGTGATTGCGCAGGTAAAGCGGTCGGACTTCGAAGGCTGGATTGCAGACGACCTCGCCGCAATTGTCGGCACCGTAGACGGACTGCTCGCGAGCGCAGGTCTCGCAGCGGCGGACGTCGACCGGGTCTTTCTTACAGGCGGCACGAGCTTTGTGCCGGCAGTGAGAAGGATCTTCAGCGATCGCTTTACAGAGCAGCGGGTAGTGACAGGTGGCGAGTTTACTTCGGTTGCGAAGGGTTTGGCGCTGAGCGCGGCGCAGGGAGCGGCCGTTTAAAGGATCTCAACTTGAGACCGTTGTTTTCACCCATCGCGAAGCACAAGGGCTCGTTAGACAGAGCACCCCGGGTTCGGTACCGCGGCTGAAAAGCAGATTCCCTTGGCGAATGGCAGTGAAGCTAGTCGACGCCGTCGAGCGAGAGCTTATGGCGGACGTCGGATCCGCGCACCCAGAAGATAACGTCTTCGGCGATGTTGGTGGCGTGGTCAGCGGCGCGCTCGAGGTTGCGCGAGATCAGGATAGCGTTCAACGCCTGCTCGCTGAATAGGGCGTGCTGCTGCATCACTTCGATGAGTTCGGTTTGTACGGAGCGGTTCATCTCGTCGATCTCGTCATCCATCTCGAGCACCGACTCCGCCAACTTCGCGTCGGCCTCGAGCAGCGCTTGGATTGCGGTGCGGATCATTTTGCCAACTTTTTCTCCCATGTCCTTGATGTCGACCGGAAGGGAGATCTGCGGTGCGTCCTTCAGTGACTGCGCACGGGTTGCGATATTTGTAGCTTGGTCGCCGATGCGCTCAAGATCGCTGTTGATCTTGATCACCGAAAGAATGAACCGCAGATCAATGGCCATGGGCTGCTCTTTCGCGAGCAGGTCGTAAGCCATATCATCGACCGTAGTCTCGGCGGAGTTGATGGCGGCTTCAATCTCGAGAACATGGTCGCAGAGGGTCATGTCGGCGGCAAGGTAAGCCTCGACAGAAAATTCAAGCGCCTGCTGCGAGAGAGCCGCCATCGCAAGCAGCCGGTCTTTCAGAGCGACGAGCTGTTGTTGAAAGTTGATGCGCGGCAAGGCTGCCTCCTCTGGCATTACTCCGAATGTAATTTTCTATTGTGACTCACTTCGGGGCGAGTGAATGTGAATCGGCGAAGAACACCTGGTTCCGATACAGGTACGTTTTATTTATAGATGAGATAGTTCGCTCGAATGGAAGTAAAGGCAGCAAGCCCGGGCTGCCAGGCTGCGGCAATCTCACGCGGGTCAGTTCCCTTTTCGAGCGCGTCCATGGTGGCGGTGTTCGCGATCAACTTCGCGACTCCCTTGAGTTGGAACTGCCCGGGGTAGAACTTGCGGAGAGCAGCTATAACCTCGATGCCGAGTTCGGGGGCATCGAGCAGGTCAGAGTCGGTCGCCGTCATCGCTACGCCTTGAATCTCCTCGCTGTGGAATGGATAGTGGTTCACGTCGTCAGCTACTTTGAACCTCGTTGCCGTGAAGGTGACACCGGGGATATGGCGGGAGGTCAGATAGGCGGCGAGTTGCGGGCCGTCGATGTAGGCCGCGCCGATGTGCTCGAAGGGTGTGTCGGTTCCGCGACCAACGGAGACGTTGGCATAGTCCAGGAGACCGATTCCCGGGTAAAGCTTGGCCGCAGCGACGGAGCGTAGGTTGGGGCTGGGGTTGATCCACTTCAGGCCGGTCGCGTCGAAGTACTCGGAGCGCTGCCAGTTCTGCATGGGGATGACCGTAAGCTTCGCGTTGAGGTGGTCTTCGCCGTTGTCGAGTTGTGCGAGTTCGCCAAGGGTCATGCCCTGTCGGATGGGCTCGACGCGATAGTTTGTGTAGGAGTTCTTATCAGCGCCGGAGATCGGCCCTTGAACGAGTTCTCCTCCGATGGGATTTGGGCGGTCGAGAATGAAGACCTGCGTGCCAGCCTTCCCTGCGGCTTCCAGGAAGTAGCCCATCACGGATTCGTAGGTGTAGAAGCGGACCCCCGCCTCCTGCATGTCGATGACGACGGCGTCGAGCTTGGCGAGATCCTCTACCTTCGGCCGCCTGTCAGAGTCCTTCGGGCCATAGAGGCTGACGATGGGTACGCCGGTTGCGGTGTCGGTGCTGTTATGGATGTCCATTGAATCTTTCGCGCCGGCGATACCGTGCTCGGGGGAGAAGAGCGTTGTTAGCTCGATGCCGGGAGCGGATTTCAGGATGCCGATAGTGCGACGCCCCTGGGAGTCAACGCCGGTCTGGTTAGTGAGGAGGCCTACGCGCAGTTGACCGGCTTTTGAGGCTTGCTTGAGAGCCGCAAAGTTCGTTGCCTCAAGTACGTCGATGCCCGTACGCACTGCCACAGAAGTGGGTGCCCCATGTCTCGATTCTGAGACGTGGGAAGAATCATCGCTAGCCTCATTCGAAAGCCCCAGAGCTTTCGCCGCTTCGGTCGCAACTTGTCCGCGTAAGCCAGATATGGGCGCGCCACCACGCGGGTGAATCGCGTTGGCAAGCAGCACCACGTAGCTATCGCTGCTTGGGTCCATCCAGAGGCTGGTGCCCGTAAACCCGGTGTGGCCAAAGCCGCCGATCGGAAAGACTTCACCGCGAGGCCGCGAGTAGGCGGTGTTAATGTCCCAGCCAAAGCCGCGGATGGCGATGCCTTTCGTGACCTTGCCACCGGGCGTGAACACGGTTGCGCCGGATTCTGCGGTGGCAGGCTGCTCGGGTTGCGTCATCAGCTTCAGTGAGGATTGCTTGAGCGGGAATGCCCCAGTGTTGCTGATCAGTCTATCCAGCAATGCCTGCGCGTAGAGGCTAATATCGGCGGCGGTTGAGAAGACGCCGGCCTGTCCCGCGACTCCGCCCATGCGGCGGGTCGTGGGGTCGTGGACGACTCCGCGAAGGAGATGGTCGAAGTCGGGATTTACGGCGACGGTGAGTTCGTTGTCGTGGGCGGTGGGCGCGGCGTTCGGAATCCACTGCGCGCGCGACCATTGGCCGGGGCGGCAGGCATAGGTGCTTCGTGCACCGAGCGCGGCGCCGGGAAAGACGATCGGGCCGCAACCTTTGTCGAGTGGGAGAAAGCGCGTGTGCGTCATGCCGAGCGGCGTGAAGATGTGTTCCAACGCGTACTCGTCAAGCGTCTGCCCGCTAAGCTTCTCTACAAGTGCGCCCAGCGTGATGAAGTTGATGTCGGAATATTCGAAGTGGGTGCCGGGAGCACTCGCAAGTGGCGATGCGAAGGCGCGCTTGTAGCCTTCGACCTTGTCCGGTGCGGCGAGACCCCATGGATCTTTGAGGTCGACATCGGGCGGCAGACCGGAGTAGTGAGTGAGAAGTTCGCGGATGGTTACATGCTCTTTGCCGTTGGCAGCGAAGTCGGGAAGGTACTTCGCGACAGGGTCATCGAAATCGAATTTATGTAACTCGTAGAGTTGCATGATCGCTGTTGCGGTCGCGAGGCACTTGGTAAGCGATGCCATGTCGAAGACCGTGTCTTCGGTCATCGGCTCGGCGACTGTTTCGCCGTTGATTCCGGGTTCGCCCGCGAGCTTGCGATTGCCGTATGCCTGCTCGAAGACGACCTTGCCGTTGTGCCCTACTACGACTACTGCGCCCGGGAGTCTCTTCGCAGCAATGGCGTCGTTCACCAGCGTCGAAACCGCGCTGAAGCCCGTCACACCTTGGGCTGGACCTGGGTGCCCCATATCTCGATCCTGAGATGTGGGGTTCGCCTGCGCTTGCAAGCTCCCAGTCGTAACAACGCAAAAGAGAACAGCAACGACAGCCGTTACATGCCTTCGACCTCGGAACAGCAAGCTCGCCACCGAACCCACCGCAAACGTCACCACTGAGCCAATCAGCACATACCAGGTGAACGCCACCTTCGGCAGAGTCAGCCCGTTGCTCAAAATGATTGCGTGAGACTGCTGCCACAATGCGAGATTGAGAGCGAAGCCGACAACCATGCCGATGATTGCTCCTGTTTGCGTAGCGTACTTAGTCAGAGTTCCGAGAAGGAAGACGCCGAGCAAAGCCCCATAGGCGACCGACGCGATGGAGAGGCCGATCTCTACGACATGGCCTTTGCCTCCAACGCCGACGCTGTAAACCGCGATGGCGAAGAGAACCAGCGCCCACATTACCGTTGAGGCGCGGGAGATCATGATGCGTTCGCGATCGTCAGCGGAAGGCCGCCAGCGCATGTAGAAGTCGACAACCGTCGTCGAAGACAGCGAGTTCAGGGCGGCCGAAAGGTTCGACATCGCAGCGGCGAGGATCGCGGCAACTATCAGCCCTGCGACTCCAATGGGCATCTCGCGCACGATAAAGCTGGGGAAGATGCGGTCAGCGGATGCGAAGGTTGTTGGGTGGATTTTGTAGAAGACGTAGAGGCCTGCGCCGATGAGGAGGAAGAGTGTGAACTGCATGAAAATGACGACTCCTGACCCAAGCAATGCAAACCGCGATTCGCGGAGATTCTTTGCGGCCAGCATACGCTGGACCATGAGCTGGTCGGTGCCGTGCGAGGCCATGGTGAGGAAGGTGCCGCCGATGACTCCAGCCCAGAAGGTGTAGGACTGCGTGAGGTTGAAGGCGAAGCTAAACAGGTGGAACTTACCGGCGAGGCCTGCGACGCGATGGATCTCGGTCCAGCCTCCGGGAACGTGATGGCCGAGCGTCGAGATGGCGACGATGGTGCCGCCAACATAGATCACCATTTGAACGACATCTGTCCAGATGACGGCAGCCATGCCGCCTTCGAAGGTGTAGAGCAGTGTGAGCGCAGAGATAATGGCAATCGAGAGCACGTCGCGCGTGCCGATGGCGATGCCGACGACGATGGATACGGCGAAGACGCGCACGCCCTCGGCGGCGGCTCGGGTAAGCAGGAAGAGCAGCGCCGTGACTTTGTGCAGCGGGTGGCCGAAGCGGCTGTCGATGAGCTGGTAGGCGGTCATCATCTGGCCCTCGAAATATCGCGGCAGGAAGATCAGCGCGACGACGATGCGGCCGAGCATGTAGCCGATGACTACTTGGAGGAAACCGAAGTCTCCCGCGAAGGCGACGCCGGGGATTGAGATGATGGTGAGGGTGCTGGTCTCCGCTGAGACGATGGAGAGCGCGATGGCCCACCAGGGGATGGTGTTCCCGGCAAGAAAGTAGTTCTTCAGCGAGTTGTCTACTTTTCCGTTGGCTCCGCGACCACCTCGAAAACGCAGGCCGAAGAGGGTGATGCCGATCAGGTAAACGGCGACCAGCGCGAGATCGAACGTGGAGAGGCGTGTAACGGAACCCGGAACCGCTGCGGCCAATACGCAGGAGACGCTCGTCAATGTTTGTCCTCGAAGTGAACAAGAGTTGTTACACCATCATATTGTGCAAAGGGCCTCTGTATTTTTCATGGGTTGAAGGACCATTGTTATAATAGACGCAGATTCCGGTCGGAAATGACAAACAAAGGGTGCATGCGGCTTGACGCTGAAGTGCCGTCCCTTTAATCTTAAGTTAGTGAACTCTTCCGCAAATGCGCGCCTCGAAGGATGTATGCGGTGTTGTTGCCGCGACGCGCGCTGCCACCTTTGTAAAGTCTCGTAGACTGCACCACCGCTAAGTCCGAGTCACCGCAAAGTTCACAGCCGCCCACGAAGATCGTGGGCTTTTCTTTTTGCCTTCCAATTTCTGACACATCCAAGGATCACGATGCCTGACCTGAACATTGACGCACCCGCTAAGCCTGTAAAGGAAACCAAAGCGCAAAAGTCCGAGCGGTTGAAGCTTGCGAAGAACCCGTGGGATGCGTGGGAAGAGGTGCGGCAGTTTGCAAAGGAAGGCCGCGGCTCCGTGCTGCCGGAGTGGACCGGGCTCTACTTCAAGTGGTGGGGCGTTTATACGCAGGGCGATGGAGTCGGCGCGACCGGCGGTGTTGGCGGCGAGGGTAAAGCGACCGAGTACTTCATGATGCGGATCGGGCTCCCGAACGGCATTCTGACCAGCGCACAGCTTCGTGTGATCGCGGACCTGACCAAGAAGTATGCGCGAAACCTCGCCGACATTACGACGCGACAGAATATCCAATTGCACTGGCTGACGATTGAGAGCCTGCCGGAGATCGTCGATGCGCTGACGGCGGTAGGGCTGTCGCCAAAGGGTGCCTGCGGCGACGTCGTTCGAAACGTGACCGGCTGCCCGCTTGCAGGACTGCACAGCCATGAATTGATCGATGCGAGTCCGCTGGCAGTGGAGATTGCGCACAAGCTGACGGCAAATCCGGAGTTCTACAACCTGCCGAGGAAGTTTAAAATTTCGGTGACCGGCTGCCCGGAATGGTGCTCGTATCCGGAGATCAACGATGTTGCTCTTACTGCAATCAAGCGTGGCGAAGAAGTTGGGTATACGCTCCGCGTTGGCGGCGGACTGTCGACGGAGCCGCACCTCGCGGTGAAGATTCCTGCTTTTGTTCGGCAGGACCAGGCTTATGCTGTCGTGCACGCAACGGCGGAGATCTTTCGCGAACAGCAGGAACTGCGCGAGAACCGCACGCGGGCTCGCATCAAGTATCTCTTCATGCGGCATGGGTGGACGGCGGAGTCGTTCCTTGAGGCGCTGGAGGCGAAGCTTGGATACAAGCTCGATGGTCCTCCAGCCACGGATGAGAATCTGCTCGACGATATCTACCGTGACCACATCGGCATCACCCCGCAGCGGCAGGCAGGGTTGAGTTCCGTCGGTGCAAGCGTGTTGCGCGGACGCTTGAGCGGCGACCAGCTTGCGTCGCTTGCAGAGCTTGCAGACAAGTACGGCAACGGACAACTGCGGGCCACGATTATGCAGAACATCGTCCTCGTCAACGTGCCTGATCGAGAGACTGCCGCCTTGGTCATCGAGCTGAATTCACTTGGGCTGCACGTCGATGTGTCGGCCTTCTGGCGTGGCGCGGTGGCCTGCACGGGAACGGAGTTCTGCAAGCTCGCGATTGCTGAGACGAAGGGTTTCAGCAAGTGGCTCGTCTCCGAGATGGAAGAGCGGCTGCCGGGTTTCGACCAGCAGATCAAACTGCATGTGACGGGATGCACGAACTCCTGCGGCCAGCACTGGATCGCGGACATCGGGCTTGAGGGCAAGAAGATCAAGAAGGATGGCCAGTCAGTAGATGCGTTCTACTTCTGCGTCGGTGGAGCAGTTGGCAAGTATGCTCGCACGGCACGGCCGCTGGGGTATCGCGCGGCTGCGGACGAGGTTCCGGCGGCGATTGAGCGGATGCTGAGGGCGTATCTTGCGGCGCGTGTCGAAGGCGAAGATCTCCGGGCTTACTTTGCACGGACCGATGATGACTCGTTACGGGCACAACTTGCGGGCACGGTCGTCGATCCAGTTGAGAGGGACGCTCCGCCGGTGGGTGCGGGACGGCATGCGCCGGGCGAGTAAGCGCTTCGGGTTCAGACAAGCTATTCTGAAGCAGTGGCAGACCTGAACTTCTCGCAACCTGAACGCCGCAGTTACCTGGTGCCGGTCCTGGTTGCGCTCCTTATTCTTGGGATTGCGGGCGGGTTCCTCTACCGGACGTATTCACGCAGAGTTGTGATCGCGGCCGTGACTCATACGACGGTCCATCCGATCCATGTGGTCTATACGAAGCAGGCGCAGACGGGGTCATTCAAGGTGCTTGGAGGCCCAACCGGTGAGAGCGATCTGTATCTTGTTCCGAATATCCGGATCGAGAACCATCTGACTGTGCCGCTGTTCTTGAAAGACTTCACCATAACGATGACTGTGGCAGATGGCGAACTGCATACAAGCGCGATTGAGAAGAATGATCTTGACGTCGTGTACGCGTCCTTTCCCGAGATTAAAGGGCTGATGACGAAGCCGCTGTTGCGCGATGCGGAGATCGCTCCTGGCGCAACCGTTGAAGGCACTCTGCTTGCACAGTTTGCGATTCCGCAGAATGTGTGGGACCAGCGGCAGTCGGCGACGCTGACCATTGACCTTTATCATCAGAACTCGATGACGATCCCGATCCCGAAGCCCTGATCTATGCGAAGAAGATTCATTGCCGATACGTGGACTGGAACGACCGCAACCCTTACAGGCGACCAGGCGGTGCATCTTGCTCGCGTGTTGCGAGCCGAGCCGGGCCAGATCTACGACATCGTCGCTGGAGGGTTTCTGCACCGCGCAGAGATCACGCGGGTCTCGGAATCTGAGGTGATCTTCACACTCTACGAAGAACTGGAGGCGAACGCCGCGCTCCCACTGCATCTCCTGCTTGCCGTCTTCAAATTCGATCACTTCGAGTGGGCAGTCGAAAAAGCGACCGAGTTAGGAGTCGGAGCTATTACACCAATTCTCGCGCGGAGGACGGAGAAGCATCTTGCGCAGGCTGCAGCAAAACGCGTTGAGCGCTGGCGGCGGATTGCGCTCGAGGCGGCAAAGCAGTCGCGCAGGACGGATATCCCTGCCATTAGCGATCCTGTGCCGCTGAAGATCGCGCTTGAGGGCGAGACCGCCGGAACACGGATTTTGCTGAGCGAAACGGAGCAGGAGATGTCGCTCAGTTCAGCACTTCAGTTGCATAAAGGCAATGGTGAGCTTGCACTGGCGATTGGGCCTGAAGGCGGGTGGACGCCCGAAGAGATGTCGCTGTTTACCACGAACGATTGGCGGCATGTGACGCTGGGCCCGCGCATCCTTCGGGCGGAGACAGCAGCCATCGCCGCCATTGCCATTGCATCAACTCATCTGATCTAGCTAGCTAGCTGAAGATGTCCTTAACCTTGCTGAAGACGCCTCGGCTCGCTGGCGTATTCTCAACATTCATCGTCTCGCCGAGTTGCTTCAGCAAGTCACGCTGCACCTTCGTGAGCTTGGCCGGCGTAGATACCCGAATCTCGACGATCAGGTCTCCCTTGCCGTGCTCGTTCAAATGCGGCACACCCTGGCCTCGCATCTTGATCTCCTTGCCGCTCTGGGTGCCTTCAGGAACCTTGATTGTCGCAGTGCCCTCGAGGGTCTGGATTTCGAGCTCTGTACCCAGCGCCGCCTGTGGAAATGAGACCGGCACGATGCAATGAAGATCATCGCCATCGCGCTCGAAGAATTTATGCTGCCGCACGTTCAGCACGACATAAAGGTCGCCCGTCGGGCCACCGAACACGCCGGCTTCGCCTTCGCCCTGGTAGCGGATGCGGGTGTCCTGTTCGACGCCTGCCGGAACCTTTACGAGGATCTGGTGCTCGCGCGTAACGCGCGTCTCGCCGCGGCAGACCAGGCATGGATCACTGATGGTCGTGCCCGTCCCGTTGCACTTCGGGCAGGTTCGCGCAACCGAGAAGAAGCCCTGCTGGAAACGCATCTGGCCCGCGCCCTTGCATTGCGGGCAGGTGACAGGAGCCTTGCCCTTTTCGGCGCCGGTGCCATGGCACTCGTGGCAGACCTCCATCCGCTTGATGGTGATCTCTTTCTCCTTGCCGAAAACGGCCTCTTCAAACTCAAGCGTCATGTCGTAACGAAGATCGCGGCCGCGCTGCACGCGCGACGCCTTCCTCTGCCCGCCCATGTTGAACATCTCCCCGAAAGGTCGCTAAAGACATCGCCCACATCCTGGCTTCCGAACGGCGAACCGGAAGAGAAGGGACTGCCGCCGCCGTTGCCCGCGCCATTGCCAAACGCGGCGTGGCCGTAGCGGTCGTACGCGGCGCGCTTTTCCCCGTCGCTGAGTACCTGGTAGGCCTCGCTGCACTCTTTGAACTTTTCTTCAGCCGCAGGATTGTTCGGATTGCGATCGGGGTGGTACTGCATCGCGAGTTTGCGGTACGCGGTCTTCAACTCCTGGTCGGAGGCGTCTCGCGAAACACTTAGAACTTCGTAAAAATCTATCTTCGTCACGTTTGCCGTCGCACTCATCTCTTAGGTCTTATCCTTCAATTTTTGCCGCTGTGCCAGCAGTAAGTCACGCAGAAACCTGTGCGGAGTTGGAAGCGATCCGCACGAGCGCCGGGCGGAGAAGCTTTTCGCGGATCTTGTAGCCGCGGCGAATTTCTTCAAGAACCTGGTGGTCCGGGAACTCAGAGGTTTCGATGCTGCCGAGGGCCTCGTGGACTCGCGGGTCGAACTGCGTGCCTACGGTCTCGACGATCTGGACCTGGAGACCTTTGAGCGCCTCATCCATCTGTTTCAGAATCAGTTCCACGCCACCGCGAAGCTGCTCGGCGGTGCCATCGGCCTTCAGAGCGAGCTGGAAATTGTCCACGACGCCGAGAAACGGCTCGACCGCGCTGCCGATGGTGTACTCGCGGGCGTCGGCGCGCTCCTTCTGCTCGCGCTTGCGGGCGTTGTCGAACTCTGCCTGAAGACGTGCGAGGCGGTCCAGAAGCTGCTCTTTTTCTCCGCGAAGTTGCTCGATCTCCAAATGTGCGGCGCTTGGCGACACGATCTCCGGCCCGCTCTCTTCGCCGGCCTGCTGCACCGTGCGTCCGCCTGTATGCGGCTCATAGGTGCTGTCTTCTCTTATTTCGTCCTGCACTGTCGTCTCATTTCCTGCGCTCATCATTTCCTCTTTACCGTCGCTGATCTTGTTCTCGCTAAGTTTTTCTATACCGGCCCACCGGGCGACCCGGTCCCAGCTGTTTTCACGTTTTGCCACACCCTGCTCCAATTTCTTTATCCCGAAGGATGCAGCATCCTGTCGAAGACCTGCGAGATGTAACTCACCGCATTCATCGTATTTTCGTAGTGCATCCGCTTTGGCCCGATCACGCCTACGGTGCCACGGCTCTCGTTCCCCATCCTTGCCGGGGCCGCGATCAGCACCAGTCCTGCCATCTCCGGCGCATGCTCTTCTAGGTCGAAGATGACGCGGACGGATTCCTGCCGCGCATCTATATATGCATTAAGTAGATCGACCAGCCGCTGTTTCTCTTCAAGTGCGGCAAGTATCTCACGGAGACGGTGGGCGTCCTGCTGGCTGCCGACGACCTCGTAGGAGATAAGATTGGCCACGCCTTCGACGTAAACCGTCTGATGCGGTTCGGGAGCATTAGGGACGGTTCGCGTCCAGAGCTGCTGGACCTGTGTCAGCAAAAGTTGATAATCGTTGCGCTCACGCTCCAGCATCCGCCCAATCTCCGCCCGGACGCGCTCGACGCTCCAGCCGCGAAAGTTCGCATTCAGGAAGTTGGCGGCGGTCTCGAGTTCGCGGAGCGAAAGATCACGGTCGAGGGCGAGAACGCGGTCGCGAACCATGCCGGACCGGGTTACGACGACGGCGAGCACGCGTGCCTCGGCCAGGCGCGAGAAGTGTACGTGCTCCAGCATGTCGCCTTCGGTGGCGGCGGCAATGGCCACGCCGACTCCGCTCGAAAGCGTGGCAAGAACGTGCGAGGTACGTTGCAAAACGGCCTGGGTGCCGGCAACTCCGACAAAGCTCGAATCGATCTGCGAGCGAGAGGTGGCGGAGAGGCGGGTCGGTGCAATGCGCGGGGTAGTCCCTGCGCTGAGCTGCTCGACATAAAGGCGAAACGCCTGCGCGGTAGGAATGCGTCCGGCGGAAGTGTGAGGCTGCTCGAGGAGACCGGCGTCCGCAAGCTCAGCCATCTCGTTACGAATGGTGGCAGGAGACATGCCGATGACGTTGCCGCCACCATCGACTACCTGAAGACGAGCAATGGTCCCCGACCCCACGGGTTCACCGGTTCCGATATAGCTTTCTACGATGGCTGTGAGGATTGCGCGCTGCCGCGCCGTGCATTGATGCGTACGGTTTGCATCTGCCATTCTTCCAGCCACCTCCGCTTCTCAGTAGTTTGGGCCCTCCGCGTAAGAATCGTAGGGCGTTCCACTCACATTTAAGAATACGCCAGCCGTCAAGCCCCGGTCGATTCCGTCGCAGAGATTGCGGCCGGACTTTTAGGTGATCTCCAGAATGTCCTCGCTGCGCCCGGCAATATCTGCTGCGGCATTCGCGACTTTGCGGGCTATCTCGTAGAAACCCTTAGCAATTTCGGAGTCCGGGCCGGCGAGCGCCACGGGCAGACCGGAGTCACCGCCCTTGCGGATTGAAGGGTCAAGCTCGAGCGAGCCGAGAAACTCAAGCCCGAACTGCGCTGCCGTCCGTTCGGCGCCGCCACTCGAAAAGATGTCGATCACCTGTTGGCAGTGCGGGCAAGTAAAGTGGCTCATGTTTTCGACTATCCCGATCACCTCGACCTTGACCTGGTGGAACATCTCCAGGGCCTTGCGGGCGTCCTGCAAACTCACATCGCTCGGGGTTGAGACCACTACCGCACCGGTCAGCGGCACGGTCTGGACGAGCGAGATGACCACGTCGCCGGTTCCCGGAGGCAGGTCGACGATCAGGAAGTCGAGTTCGCCCCATTCCACCTGCTGCAGAAACTGCCGGATGATCTGGTGCAGCATCGGCCCGCGCATCACCATCGGCTTGTCGCCGGGCGAGATCAGGCCGACCGAGATGAACTTCACCCCATGCGAGAAGATCGGCTCAATGCGATTCTCGCCGACGATGTTCGGCTGGCGTGTGACGCCGAGCATCATGGGGACGTTCGGGCCGTAGATGTCCGCGTCAATCAGGCCGACCTTGTGGCCAAGCTTGCTGAGTGCCACTGCGAGATTCACTGCGACGGTTGTCTTGCCGACTCCGCCCTTACCACTGCCTACGGCCACAACATGCGCCACGCCAGGTAGAGGCTGTGGTGCTGGCTGCCCTGCGCCCATATGTCCCATTTGCAAAATCCTTTCAGCATCGTCGTGCTTATAAGTGCCAATCCGGCTTTAGTTCGCTGCGTAACTCTTTCTTTCGCTGCGTCTCTTCTGACCGCATCTCGCGCCTTCGCCCAGCGTCCTCATACCGCCGCTTCTGGTGATCGGTCTCCGGAATCACTGGCGGCACGAGGAGCTTGTTTCCTTCGCGGTCGACCGCCACAAACGTCAAATAAGCGGACGAAACATGCCGCAGCTTCTGCGCACGCACATCTTCCACCATAACGCGAACGCCCACTTCCATCGAAGTGCGGTAGGCCCGGTTGACGCTCGCTTTCAGGATAAGCAGCTCTCCAACCTTTACCGGGGCCACAAAGTCGAGGTGGTCCATGCTCGCCGTGATTGTGATCGCGCGGGCATGGCGCGAGGCGGCCATAGCGGCGACGAGGTCGATGTACTGCATCAATCGCCCGCCAAAGAGGTTCCCAATGCCGTTCGAATCGCTGGGGAAGACGATCTCGCTGCGCTCAGACTGCGACTCCGCAACCGTGCGGCCTGGTGGAACTGTGTCACTCATTTCCTTCATTCTACTTGGAACGCACGGGTGCCCCCTATCTCGGTTCTAAGATGTGGGAAGAACAAGTTTCACTCCGCTTGTTTTTCTCTGCCCGAACCAGCACCATCATGAGATGGACAAGATCGCCGCCCTCACCGAAATCCTGACGCTCGACCCCACGAACGCTTTCGCCCGCTATGGCCTTGGCATGGAGCACCTGAGCCAGCAGCAGCCCGACGCGGCGCTCGCCGAGTTCGCCAAGGTTATCGAGCACAACGCGGACTACGTGCCGGCGTATCAAATGGCCGCACAGACGCTGGCGAAGAACAATCGCAGTGACGAGGCCATCACCCTCCTGCAGCAGGGACTCGCGGCCGCAGCTCGCACTGGCAATGCTCATGCAGCAAGCGAGATGCAGGGGCTGCTGGACGAACTCGCCTAGCAGTTCGACCGCACGCACATCTGGTTTGCCCCGCATCCATCAGCGTTCGCCAACATCTATACTTAGACATGGCGACTTCCCTTCCGACGACTTTAGGCGCTCTGCGCGCCAGTGAATACACTCCAGCCCGGCTCGCCCGATCCGTTAAGGACGAACTCCGCGACAACCTGATCGCCAAGCTGCGGACGAAAGAGCCTCTGTTTCCGGGCATCGTCGGCTATCAGGACACCGTCGTTCCACAGATTGTGAACGCGGTGCTCTCAAAGCACAACTTCATTCTCCTCGGCCTTCGTGGCCAGGCGAAGTCGCGTATTCTTCGTGCCCTGACTACCCTGCTCGATCCGCAGTGCCCCTATGTCGCCGGGTCGGAGCTGCGCGACAATCCGTACGCTCCGCTCTCGAAGTTCTCGCGTGACCTGATTTCGAAGCTTGGCGACGAGACGCCGATCGCCTGGATGACTCCCAACGATCGCTATGTCGAAAAGCTGGCGACACCGGACGTGACCGTGGCTGACCTCGTTGGCGACATTGATCCGATCAAGGCAGCTCGTTCAAATCAGGACCTCGGCTCTGAGTTGACCATGCACTATGGCCTTCTGCCGCGCGCCAACCGCGGAATCTTCTGCATCAACGAAGTGCCTGACCTTGCCGGCAAGATCCAGGTCGCGCTCTTCAACATCATGCAGGAGGGCGATGTACAGATTAAGGGTTACCCGGTAAGGCTCGCGCTTGATGTGGCTATTGTCTTTTCCGCCAACCCGGAGGACTACACGGCACGCGGCAAGATCGTGACTCCGCTGAAGGACCGCATCGGCTCTGAGATTCGGACGCACTATCCCGAGAACATCAATGAAGGCATCGCCATAACGCAGCAGGAGGCGTGGACCAAGCGCGGGGATGCGAACGGGTTGAAAGTGGAGGTTCCTACTTACATTCGCCAGGTCATTGAGCAGATCGCCTTCTCCGCCCGCGAGGATAAGAAGGTCGACAAGCGCTCCGGCGTTTCGCAGCGGCTGCCGATCTCGACGATGGAGCTTGTCGTTTCGAACGCGGAACGCCGCGCATTGATTCATGGCGAGAGCACTGTGGTGCCTCGTGTCGGCGACATCTATGCCGCACTGCCGGGCATCTCGGGCAAAATCGAGCTGGAATACGAAGGCGAGATGCGTGGCGCCGACACTGTGATCCGCGAGATCATTCGTGCGGCAGTGGCAACGATCTTCGATGAGTACTTCACGGGCACGAACACGCAGCAGATCGAGCAGTGGTTCAATCTAGGCGGCACAGTCGCTTTGACCGACGAGCACTCGGCTGCCGGTTCGTTGAAAGAACTGCAGCAGATTCAGGGGCTCTTCGACAAGCTTTCGCCGTTGCAGATCAACAGCAAGTCGAAGCCGGAGATCGCCGTCAGCGCGGCGGAGTTCCTGCTGGAAGGCATGTACGCGCACAAGCGCATCAGTCGCAGCGAGGAGCGCAGCTTTTCCGCCGCCGACAAGAAGCAGCGCAACAACGATGCGGCGAATTATGCCGAGAAGATGCGCGAACGCGAGATCGACCGCGACGACTTCAAGAACCGCACTCGCAGAGGCTTCAACTAGCCGCAGCTTCAAACCAAGGAGCGGCACATGAAACGCATACGCTACACAAAGTTCACCGGCGACCTCGCAAGCTCCTTCGGGCTTGAAGACCTGATGCAGGCTCTCTCCGAGTTCCTGCTCGATTCCGGGTTTCAGGACCCCTTCTCGCGCTTCCAGGAGTTCGACGGCGAGCAGACGATGGAAAACCTGCGCGAAGCCATCAAGCAGGCGCTTGAGTCCGGCGAGCTCTTCGATGAAGAAGCGCAGGAGAAGTTCGAGCAGCTTGATGCACAGCAAGTGGAAGAGCTGATCGACCAGATCATCCAGAAGATGCAGGAACAGAACTTCATTAACGCCGAGCAGCCAGAGCAGGGGCAGGGCGAGACCGGTGAGGGCGAAGCAAACGCTCGCTTTGAAGTGACCGATAAGGGCATGGACTTCCTCGGATACAAGGCATTGCGCGAGTTGCTGGGGCCGCTGGGTAAGTCGAACATGGGCCGCCACGATACCCGGCATGAGGCCTCCGGCGTCGAAACGAACGGCAGCAGCAAGCTCTATGAGTTCGGCGACACGCTCAACCTCGACATCACTGCAACGCTCTCAAGCGTCTTCGCCCGCGAAGGCCTGGCGACCGCGATTGAAGGGGAAGAGCATAGCCCGCTGATGATCGAATACTCAGACATCCACGTGCATCAGTCGGATTACCAGTCTTCCTGCGCAACGGTAGTTCTGCTCGACTGCTCGCACTCAATGATTCTGTATGGCGAAGACCGATTCACTCCCGCGAAGCGCGTCGCGATGGCGCTCTCGCACCTCATTCGCACGCAGTTCCCGGGCGACACCTTGAACCTCGTCCTCTTCCACGACATTGCCGAGGAGATTCCCATCTCGCAGCTCCCGCGCGTCAAGGTTGGCCCACACTATACGAACACCCGCGATGGTCTGCGCCTCGCCCAGCGCATTCTGTCCAAGCAGAATAAGGACATGAAGCAGATTGTCATGATCACCGACGGTAAGCCTTCCGCGCTGACGCTGCCCGACGGACGCATCTACAAGAACGCCTTCGGTCTCGATCCACTGGTGATCGCCGAGACGCTCGAGGAAGTCTCTCGCTGCAAGCGGTCGAACATCATGATCAACACGTTCATGCTCGCGCAGGATTATGCCCTGGTGCAGTTCGTGCAGAAGGTAAGCGCGATGTGCAGAGGCAAGGCGTACTTCACCAGCCCGGAGAATCTTGGTAATTATCTGCTGATGGACTTCATGTCGAGGCGGATGAAGACCGTTCATTAGAACAATCGCAAGTAGAACAAAGAAGGCCCGGCAAATATGCTGGGCCTTCTTCTTTTCCTGGAGAGCACCTACCAGCCGTGGCCGTGGTTGTCTTCTCTACAGCCTTTACCATCTGTCACCGAGGTGAGTTTCTGGTTTGCGGCTGTGAGTGTGCGGCTGTAGCAATCGCCAAGGCTGTCGCTGCTCTTGTAGCTGGCAGACGAGCTTCCAATCCCGGCCGCCGTGACATTGAACGACGCATCGAACTGCAGTGCATCGGTGGACTTGACCTGTTCGTCGTACTTGGTTTCGAACAACTCAAATCCATTGAGCGCCTTCGATTCGCTCACGATGTCCTGCTGGTCAGAGGTAACTTTCTGCGTGTAGGTTCCGTCCGTGTTGTAGAGAAAGGTGTAATCCAGCTTGAGCGGGTAAGAGAAATGCTGTGTGGTCGTCTCAAAGAGGAATCCGTCGCGGGTAGTGGTGACCGAATCGACCGTGGAAGTCTGGAGGACGTTCTGGATCTCCGGGCCGCTGTTTACGTTGACGTCGAAGGTCTGCGTGCTGAGGAAGTTTACAGCCTGCTCCACAGTGGTTTCGACGCGACCATGCGAGGTGTCGACATAGCCTTTGATCTCGAACTTGCGCTTCGAGCCGACTGCAACTGTGCCGGTCGTTGTGCCGTTCTTGTCGGTGACGAGGTTCTCGTCCACGGTGGGCGTGGGATTTAGAGCGAGCGTGTTGCTGATGATGCCGCCGCCAGTGCGTCTGCGGCCCTTGTCGGTGTAGGCGAGGATGTTCCCGGTGACCTGAAAGTAGTTGTCTGCATTGAAGACGCCAATGCCGATCGTATGTGACTCACCGTCGGCGAGGATGCCAGCGAAGGGCGTCAGGTCGACGCGGTAGGGCTTGAAGTCGAGCGTTTGTACGCCGGTGATCGGCTCCCACAGGTACGGGTCGAGACCGCCGGTGTAGATCCACGGATAAACAGGAGCGACGCCGGCAGCTTTGCCGTCTATGGTGATCTCGGTCTCGCGGAAGGCAGTGTTGCCGCAGCTTTCGAGCTCGCCGGCTTGTTGCGTGGGAACGCAGAGGTACCAGAACTCATCGCTGGACTGGCTCTGTGCAATGACGTCGAGGAAGACCTTCTCGGTGTTAGCGGGAAGGTCCACGACCTGTGTGATCTGTTGGCCGGCGTTCACGGCGCCAGCATCGCCGCCGGTGCCATTCACCGGAACGACGACGTCAGGGACAACTGGTGCAGGGGCCTTCCACGAAGCCGGGTAGAACTCCAATGCGGCATCGGCGTAGATGATCCCGGTGTACGTGCCATCGACAGTGTTGCCGATCTCGGCCTTGCCGGTCTGCGCGGACTTGAAGAGAGCGGAAAAGTCGGTGACGTCGCGCTCGACATGCAACGAAGGGCTGAGTGCGCTGCGTGGCTCGGCGGTGGTGCCATAGAAGATGTTTGCGCCGCCAAGGATAAACTCGGCGGTGCGGTCGAACTGGCGGCCAGCAGTGACGGTAAGGTCAGCAGTGAGGACGACCTTCGCCCACGGGCCAGGACAGGCGGCAGGCGGTGTGTAGGTAATCGGGTTCGGGGTATAGTTTGCGAACTCCGCTTCCTTCAACAATGAAACTGTGCAGGGTTTCGTCGGCGGACGACTCACGAGCGGCTCGGGGGTGACAGGGTTCGAGGAGCCAACCTGCGGAGTTGCGGGAATGAGAACCACCTGGGCCCGCAGCAAAGGAGCAGACAGCCCAAGCAACAGGAGCGCTGCGGCCATCACAAAACGAGGGGAGAGACACGGACGGCGAGAAGAGATTGCTGTAACTTGCACGGTGTTCCTTTCGAGCCCAGGAGATTTGCTGAAAGTAACACACAAGTTGCATCTCTGAGTACTGGAAAGAACGACGCAGCGTATCGGAAGAACGACCCGGATCGGGGCTAAGAAGCGCACCAATTCAACCGCGAAAGCGCGCGGTCTAGCCTACGAGGTGCCCCATCTTTTCCTGCTTGGTGCGGATGTAACGCTCGAAGGTGGGCTCGCTGGGAACATCGGCAGAGATGCGTTCGACCACATCGATACCAGCGGCAACCAGCGCTTCGACCTTCTCGGGATTGTTCGTCATCAGGCGCACAGCCTTCACGTCGAGCATCCGCAGCATCTCGGCGGGCAGTTCGAAGTGGCGGCAATCCGCCTTGAAGCCAAGCTCGAGATTGGCCTCGATCGTATCCCGTCCTTTGTCCTGCAATTCATAAGCGCGGAGCTTCGCCATCAGGCCAATGCCACGGCCCTCCTGCTGCTCGTAAAGCAGAATGCCTGCGCCTTTGTCGGCGATGGTAGCCAGGGCGAGTTCGAGTTGCTGACGGCAGTCACAACGAAGCGAATGGAAGACATCGCCAGTGAGGCACTGCGAGTGGATCCGAACAATGGGTGGTTCAGAGTGCACGTCGCCCATCACCAGCGCCACCGCCGATTCCACGCGCTTCAACGGAGCGGCAGTCTCTGCGTTGCAGGACTCCGGATGATCGACAATACCTTCAAAGCCGTAGATGCGGAAGTGTCCCCAGCGTGTAGGAAAGTCGGCATTGGCAATCTGGCGGACGGACTCGAACGGCATCACTCGATTATACGTTTCGGTAAACACTTGATTCTGATGTTTGACCAGGCCGATTTGATGCAGAACGCAATCCGTGCGAGGAACTACGCCTCACCAGGCTTGGGCAGCTGCTTCGCATAGACAAAGGCATCGATGCCGGCATCGCGGTAGAAACGCTTTGCCACTCCCGTCTTGGCATACCTCTGGCGTTCGTAAAATTGGATTGCCGCTGTATTATCGACGGCGACATGCAGCGCCACTTGGCGGGCTCCAGCCGCGCGTGCCTGCTCTTCGGCGTGTGTCAGCATCAGGGTCGCGATTCCAGTACGTCTCGCATCTGGAGCAACATCGAGCGTCACAACATAGGCATATTTCTTCTTTCGCGACTCTTCCATATGGACGATGACGAAGCCGGCCATCTCACGATTCTTCATGCGCTCTGCGATAACCACGATCGCCTCTTCGGCCTCAGCGGCCTGCCGCATCGTCTCTGCGTCGAACTGGAAAGTGCGCGTGAAACACAGGAGATCGAGGCGATGCATCGCTTCGTAATCACCGGGACGATAGTAGCCACGAAGCTGCACGAGACCTCCGCAGGCGATGATACTAAGTCTGACGGGGGCCCGGATGTACGACTAAACGGCTACTGTGAAGGTGTCTTCGGTTCGGGTGACGGCGTGGTACAAGGTGTCACGCTCGAAAGGAACACGGCCTGCCTCGGTGATGAGACGAACCAGATCTGAACGACGCATTCCCTGCGGTGTCGTCGCTCCGGCATCGTGATAGATCTTTTCCTCAATGACGGTACCATCGACATCGTCGGCGCCAAAGCGCAGGGCGAGTTGCGCGATCTCCGGCGTCATCATCTGCCAGTAGGCTTTGATGTGGCTGAAGTTATCGAGCATGAGGCGACCGACAGCGATCTGCCGGATATCAAGCATTCCCGTCGTGCGCGGAATGTGGCCGAGCACGGTGTTGTCCGGGTGAAAGGCCAGCGGGATGAACGTCTGGAACCCGCCAGTATCGTCCTGCACCTCACGCAGACGCAGCATGTGGTCGACGCGGTCCTCGTCGTTCTCAACGTGCCCGTAGAGCATCGTCGCGTTCGAGCGCAGGCCTGTCTTATGCACAGTACGGGCCGTTTCAAGCCACTCACCGCCATCGATCTTGTGGTCGCAGATGATGTGGCGGACGCGGTCGGCGAAGATCTCCGCACCGCCGCCGGGCATGGAGTCGACGCCGGCATCTTTCATCTGCTGGACTGCGTCGGGTATCGTCATCTTGCCGCGCTTGGCGAGGAAAGCGATCTCCACCATGGTGAAGGCCTTGATGTGGACCTTCGGGAAACGGACTTTGAGGCCCCGGACGAGATCCATGAAGTACTCAAAGGGCAGGTCGGGATGCAAGCCACCGACGATGTGGAACTCGGTTACTGCCTCCGAGTAGCCGGAAGCTGCCGTCTCCCAGGCTTCTTCAAGCGCCATGGTGTAAGTGCCAGCATCGCCCTTCTTGCGGCCAAAGGCGCACAGCCGGCAGGAGGCGACGCAGACGTTGGTGGGGTTGATGTGGCGATTGACGTTAAAGTACGCAATGTCGCCGTGGAGCTTCTCGCGAACAGAATTCGCCAGCCAGCCAACTGCAAGGATGTCGCCGCTCCGGTAGAGGGCGACACCATCGTCAAAGTTCAGCCGCTCACCTGCCTGCACCTTCTCCGCGATCGGGAGCAGGTCAGGGTCGCTGGTCTGGAAGGAGTGGCGAGGCTGCAAGGTGGCGTATCCCATTTCTTTATTCTATTCCTCGATGCCGCCCGCCTGCAGAACGGAATGGTCAGTGGCTGGCCAACTCTTTTGACTCCACCATGCGGGGCTGCACAACCACGCCGTCAAACCGGGTTACACCTATCAAGCCGTCGCCCGCCGGTCGCATGAAGCGTAGATTCCAGCCGGTGTCCCAATACTTCACGGCTTTGTCCGGAATGTGGAGAGAAAACGCGATCGTCGCTGCGCCGTTGGCGGTGATCAGTAGGCGGTCGCCTGCGTGGTCATAAAAGATGTTGTTCACGTCGCTCACATAGAGGTTTTTGAGCGTTGTCCAGGTTGCGCCTTTGTCGGGCGAGAGAAAGACCCCCTCGCGCCCGCCTATCCACAAACCATCGTTACCGTCTACGGCTACTGCGCCTACCTGCGTCAGCTCCGACGGAAGAGGAACCGTGCGCCACGTCTTGCCGGAGTCGCTTGACAGCGTCAGTGACTTGAAGCTCGCCAGCAATACGGTTGCATCCTTGCTTGCGAGGAAGCGCCATGGTTCCCCGGTTGGGCCTTCAACCTTATTCCATGCCGCTGCCGGATCATCGACGGCAAAGACACCCTCCGTGGTCACCGCGTAGGTCTGATCGCCCACACGCGCTATGGTCATCACCGCCCCATCGATCTTCTCCGATTTAGGAGCTAAAGCTGGCTTGTGAACGGCGACCGGCACTGTCTTCGTGCCATGCGCGGTCTTCACGGTCCTTGTTTTGACCGGAACTGCCGGCGGCAGAATGTCCCCCGCCCGCTTCCAGCTCTGCTGCGCGGTCTCATAGGTGTAAAGCCCGTGTTCCGTGCCGGCGATGAGAGTGCCATTTGCTGATTCGCCGAGGCTGAACACATCGCGGCCTTCGAGACCGTCCGACTGCTTCGACCAGGTCAGGCCGCCATCCTTGCTATGAAAGACGCCGCCCCACTGCTTGTCATTGACGACCCCAACGTAGAGGTCCCCCGGGTGCTGGGGATCAGCGGTAAACGAGACGATCTGGCGCGAGGAGAAGCCGGCGTTCGTCTGGTTGAAGCTGACACCCCCGTCTTCGCTGGTCAGCACACCACTCCGATCGGTAGCCATCACCACGTGCTTCGAGTTGGTCGGATCGACATAGACATCGTTGATGATCACGTCCGGAGCGGTAGTGCGCGTCCATACAGTACCGGCGTCGGTGGTGCGAAAGAGGCCTTCAGTGGTTCCGGCGAAGACAGTGGAGAGAGTGTTTGGGTCTTGCATCAGAACGCGGGTTCGGCGAGCCGTGGTAGGAATGCCTTGAATCTTGGCGAACTTCTCGCCGCCGTTCACACTTTTATAGATTCCTGAGCATGCGCTGGCGTAGACGACGCTCGGCTGCTTCGGATCGACAATGATCGAGAAGACGTCGGAGTCCTCGATAATCCCCTGCTTGATGTTGTTCCAGGTCGCACCTCCGTCGGTCGACTTCCATGGCAAATGCCAGGTTCCGGCGTAGATTATCTGGGGATTGACAGGATCGATGGCGACAGACTCGACCTCGTGGATTTCGGTGCTGCCTGCCGGACTGATCAGCTTCCAGTGCGTGCCATCGTCCGTCGAGCGGAAGACACCCTGCAGCGTCCCGGCGGTGATGATCTTCGGGTCGGAAGGTGCAGCCGTGAGCGCACGAACTGATTCGTGCTGCATGTCGGCAGTGGCCGCCCAGGTGCTGCCTCCATCATTGCTGACGAAGAGGCCTCCATCTTTGCTTCCAAGTACCCAGGTGCCTGCGAGGACGTGCTTTGAATCCGCCGGGTCGACAAGAATGTTGTCGATGACAAGATCATCGCGATTGCCCACGCGGGCAAGTCGCTTCCAGGACTGACCGCCATTGTGCGAATCGTAGATCCACCCATTTGCCGCGCCGAGATAGAGGTGGTTGTGATCATGAGGGTCGGCGGAAAAGGCGCGGGCATCCCCTCCATCGGGGCCATAAGGAAACCAGGGAGTAGCAGCGACTGCAGAGAGGGTGGCGAAGGAGAGAACGAGCAACGAGGCGAGGCGGAAGTGCGACCGGGGAGATTTCAAAGAGGAGTCCATCATGTAATTAGAGTTTAATCGATCGCGACCGAAGTGCGGTCCATTTTAGTAGGCGATTGATGATGAATCAGATGCGCCTTTGAGCTCCGCTACCACGTTCGCGCTGTAGAAATTCCTCGCCTTGCAGCACAAAGGCCGACTGGAATTCCCAGTCGGCCTTTCTGATTGCTGCGAGGTAGACTACTTCTTCTTGTGATGAACGAGCGCCTTCGTCTTGCGACCGATTGCCTTGAAGATGTTCTCGTCGACTGGAGTTGCTCCAGCTGCGTCGAACGTCGCTCCGGCAGGGATCAGGGTGTTCGTATCGGTCTTATCACCAGCTGTGCCGGTGTAGACCATGATCCGAGAACCGTCGATGCCCTTCTCGGTTGTCAGGTAAGCCTTCTCGTTCACTGCGCGTTCTGCGGCGAACTTGTCGGCGTGCTTCTCGGTGCTTGCGACGTTGCCAACGATTGCGAGCTTCGCATCGGTGGAGCGCTGCAGGTTGAGTGCGATCTCATCGAGGCAGGCTTTCGCTTCGTTGTCGACGCGGGTAGGACGCTTCGGATCGTTGGTGAAGTTGATCGAGCAAAGTGAGGATGTCTTCGGCAGGACCGGGGGCTGAGGAGCGGAGATCGTCACGGAAGTCTGTGCCGAAGCCGTCTGTCCCTTGTCGTCGACGACGTTGCAGGTTACGGTGATCGTTCCAGCCGCTGCGCCAACCGTGGTCAGGGTCGCGGTGGAGGAGCTACCACTAATCGAACCAGCAGTTGAGCTGTAGCTGTAAGTCAGCGGACGGCTCTGCGGGCTCATGCCGGAAGAGGTAATCGTGGCCGAGTCGCCTGTGTTGATCGTGGAAGGATTCGCGGAGCAGCTGATGGTCGGCGGCTCAAACGGCTTGACTGTAAACGAAGCAGCGCAATCCGCCATCTGGCCAGGCTTGGTGCCTTCGCTGACATGACCCTTCACATTGTAGGTACCAGGTGCGAGCGACTTTGTGTCGATGTTGCCGGTGCTCGAAGTGCCCGAGACAGTCACGCCAGAGTCACCCATCCAGGTGTAGGAGGCAGTCTTCTTGGGGTCGACGTTCGTCGCCGTGCCGGTCACCGTGACGGGATCGCCAGGGTATACCGAAGCCGGCGAAACTACGCAGGCATACATGACTGGGGGCGGCGGGATGATGTGTCCAAAATGAGCAACGATCCCGGTGCTGAGATCCACGCCATTTATGTTCGCGCGACCACCGCCAACTCCACCGGTAGGAGCTGGAGTATAAGGACCGAAGTCCGTATGAATGTAACGGTAATCAGCCTCAAACAAGCGTAGCGAAAATCCGACATTGCTGTATTTGAAGGGAAGATCGTAATCCATACCGCCACCGGCCGTGAGGCCAACGCCCCACTGGTAAGGATTATGCGAGAATCCAGTCGCGGAATCGTCGTTCGGTCCAAGCAGGCGAGCCCCGCCAGCAAGACCATGTGCGAACACCGTGAAGTTCTGCATAGGCGCACGGAAGATGGGGCCGGCAGAAGCCGTGTACAAGCCGTCATTCCTGCCGTCCGGATGTGCGACGAGGTTGATCTCTCCACCGACATACTTATTAAAATAGTATGCGGCGCTGCCGATTGCGCCCACGTCTACAGAACTATACTGAACACCTGAAGGGTTCAAGGGACTGTGGGTACCAAAGTACGAGTAACCCAGGAACACATCGACCTTCGAAGGGTTAGGCCCCATAGGGGCGGCTGTGCTGGGTGTAGTTTGCGCACTCAGGCTGGAAACTCCGACGCTGACTGCACATGCAGCCAGTACAAACCGGCCGATACTGCGTAACGGGCGATAAACCATTCGACTATCCTCCGCTGAAATAGAACCTATTGCGAGCCTGCTAAGTGAAGCTCCTGCAATGTTGTTAGAACCAAAAGTGTACCGCAGGTAACGTCCGTTCCCGAACTAAATCTGCGGCAAGATGCTCGCTAGGTACTCTATCAGCGATCTTTCGGATTACTCCTTCTGAAAAATCGCTTCCGTGCCTTTGAAGTAATAGCTTTTGAGTACCACAAGAATCAAGGACCGTCGCAACCTGCCTTGATCAAAAACGACCTCAGAGAACTTTCCTTCAAACTTCTTTCGCCCTTAGGCCAGGTTGAGGGTCTTACGGATTGTGCCCCGTTCCTGCTGAATCTTCTCCTGGAGCAAAGTGATCGCGTAGAGCAACTGCTCCGGACGCGGCGGACAGCCGGGTACATAGATGTCCACCGGAATGACCTGGTTAACGCCTTGCAGAAGCGCATAGTTATTAAACACTCCCCCCGAGGTCGCACAGGCTCCCATGGAGATCACCCACTTTGGCTCCGGCATCTGCTCATAAAGGCGGCGGATCACCGGCGCCATCTTCTGCGACACCCGCCCAGCGATGATCATCAGGTCGCTTTGGCGCGGGGAGGGACGAAACACCTCGGCTCCAAAGCGGGCGATGTCATAACGCGAGCCACCCATCGACATCATTTCGATTGCGCAGCAGGCGAGGCCAAAGGTCATAGGCCAGATCGAGTTCTTGCGCACCCAGTTGATCGCCGAATCCAGCGAAGCCAGAACAATGCCCTCGGGCTGGTCATACCCCCAGCTCACCTCACCAAGCTTGTCCTGGTTCTTTCCAAAGCTGTCCAGCGACCCGAAAAAGTAGCGATCGTTCTTCTGGGGCGTTTCAACGGGCCGACCGTTGCTGGTCGTTTGGTCTGCTAAGTTGCTCATCACTCTAGTATAAAACCCGATGGATCAGTTTTCGAACTCAAATTAGTAGGGACATGAACATTGATGTTGCGGCTACGCATAAAGGTTGGTTTCAGGAGCAGGAATTCTCCGGGTAACATCGGCGGTCTCGCACCGCTTCACCAACCACCGGCAAACGGTCCTCTCAGAAACATCCTGATCGTTCGATCGGGAGCAGCTTATCAGCTTCGAAACCCGGCTGCAGGGTGATGCGAAGTCGAAACCTGAACCAGTTGATCTTTCCCAGTCCCGTCGCAGGGCCGTTGGCGGGCTGCTCCACCTCGTGCGCGCTGCGGTTAAGATGCGATGCGACCATCGCGGCGGTCTGCGCCTGGTTCGCGGTTCCTTGCTCCAGTCGGGCATCGACGATAGTCAACTCCGCTTCCGGGGCCCTTCCAACCAGAGACGAAAGTTGCAATTCAGCCGAGCGAAGCGCAAGAACGCGGGCCGCTTCACCTGTCGCCGAAACGGGAACGGAAAACCGCATCACCTCGTTATAGGCCGCTGTGAGTTCCGCGAAAGACCTGCGGGAGGCGGCGAAGCGAAAGCGGCGAGGGTTCCATGCCAGCGCATCCTGCGCGCGAAAGCTGAAGTCGGTTCCGATCAGCAGCGGGCTGACAGACCGGTACGGCGGCGTCGCCAGCTCCGCATAGTCGTGCTGCCCGCGCGGCCCTCTTACCGGGATCACCCGCAAGACCCAGCCGGAAGCGATAGGTTCCAGCATGATCTCCAGGCCGTTTCCGATTGGCCGCTCGAACGGTTGACCGGCCTTCACCTCACCTTCGATCACCGCAAACCGACATGCCGGCACCTCAGAAGCCCCGGCAAGGTTTGGCCGCGCAAACGCGAGACCCGCCAGAACTCCGAGCGCCACGAGTCGATTGCTAACGGGCATGTTCCTCGATCGCCTGGATCAGGGCCGCTCGGAGCTCCTGCTCCTCTTCTGGAACAAGCTTCGCGTTATTCTTCGTCACATAGAAGACGTCGATGGCCGTCTCGCCTTCCGTGTCCACCAGAGCGACGTCGATATTGCACTTCCGGGCTGCGAGGGTGAGGCTCAGCGCGCGTAGCAGCCCTGGCGTGTCCTGCGCGACGACCTGTACCAGGGTGCTATTTGCAGAGGCAACATCGTCGAAGTCCACCCGCGATGACGTCGGTATCATTGGCGGTTTCCGTCTTCCACGCCGCTTACCGTGCAGGAGTGCCTCGACTGAAACTGTTTCGGTCATTACATCGTGAACGCTTTCGACGAAGCGGTCGCGCTCCGAGACGTTCATCTCGAGCGTGCGAAAAGAGTCCGTGAAGCGGAAGCTGTCTACAACAACGCCCTGCCGATTCGCGAACGCATCTGCCGTGATGATGTTCATACCCCATGCCGCCAGCGCCCCCGCCATATTCGCAAAGAGCAGCGGGCGGTCCGGCGTGATCAACGTGATCTCGTTGACGCTCGGCGAATAGGCGAACTCGATCTGGACACTATCTTCGGAAAACCGCGTGTAGCGCTCAAAATGCGACCTCACCTGCTCCGGTGTACGCGTGCTCAGGTAGCGGGCGGGCAGACCCTCAAGGAACGCCTCCACTTCAACGCGGCGCGAGGGCATGGTCGCGATGACGCGCAGCACCTGCTCATTCTCATGGCGAGAGCCTACCCGCTCTTCATCTACGTTGCGATCCAGGTAGTTCGAGGTGGCGAGAAACAGCCGCCACAGGTTCTCAGCCTTCCACGGCGTCAGCGCGTCGGGATGCACAGCCTGGATATCCGCATACGTGAAGAGCGTCAGCATGCGGAGAGCCTCCGGCGTCTGCACCTTTCCAGCGAAAGCGCGAACCGTGTCCGTGTCGAAGATGTCGCGCCGGAGCGCCGCCGACATCTCAAGATGGCTGCCGATAAGCCGCAGCACGAGATTGCTCTCGTGACCGTCAAGTTCCAGTCGAGCCAGAACGCCCTCCGCCATGCGGACGCTCTCCTGGGCGTGGTCGCGCGTGCTTCGCCCCTTGCCGGTGTCGTGCAGCAGGGCGACGAGGTAGAGCAGCCCAGGTTGCTGCAGGTCGCGCAGAAGCTGGCCGAAACGCGACGCCCACTCATCCATTGGATGGGTGATCTCCTCCGCCGGTTTAGGCTGAGTGGAATTTGTTGGCAAAGGCGGCTGCGCCTCAAGATCGTGCAGCGTGTCAATCAGCACGAAGGTATGCTCATCGACGGTGTAGCGATGGTACGCGTCACGGATCACGAGCGCATCGATGCCGTGGAACTCCGGGATGAGGAGTTCGAGAAGCCCCAGCGCGTGCATGGCCCGCAGAGCGCTCCCGGCGAATGGCCCGGAGAGAATCACCTCGATATGCCGCCACAGCACAATTCCCTCTTCGAGTTCGCCCGAGAGCAATGGAAGCGCTTGTGAAAGCCGCTCCTCCGCTTCCATGCCAAGCCTGTAGCCCATGCGTGAGATCGCTTCGAACATGCGAAGGACGGTCTCGGGATCGTGCGCGGAATCGTACGAATGCGCGTATACATCGTTGATCACGCCCAGCGGTGGATCAAGAAGCACAGCGCCATGTTCGATACGCACGCCAGGGATGACCATCTCCGACTTCTTCCGCGGTCTGGGTGCATTCCTGAAGCCGGCCAGTCTCGCAAATCGTCCGCTGGTCGTTGCAGGCAGCGGAGCCTCTTCGAGCATCTGCATCGCTTTGCGTTCGACTACCCGCGCATTGCGGAAATAACGACGCATCCAGTACGCCGCATCGGGGCTGGTGTTGCCTCTGCGGTCGAGACCCACCGCCGCTGCCGCCGCCGCATCCTGTGCCTGCCAGTCCAGCGTGTTGTCGTCGCGCTCGTGGCGGAAGTGGAGAAAGCATCGCAATATCTGCAGGAAAGCAACTGCCCCATGGAACTCGGAACTGTCGCCAGTCCCCTCGGCCGATCTCGGGCCCTCGCCTCCGAGCAGCCGGGTGACCCAACCGCAGACATGAATGTCGCGCAAGCCGCCCGGGCAATCCTTGATGTTCGGCTCGAGATGGAAAAGCGTGCCGCCGTACTTCGCGTGGCGGGCCACGGTGATCTCCGCAAGCCGCCGCAGAATGCCCTCGCGCTCTTTGTCGAAAAACTTCGGAAGTACCTGGGTTGAAAGGCGCGTGTAGAGCTCTTCATCGCCGCAGACGAACCGCTGGTCGAGCAGTGCCAGGGCGAACTCCGTGTTCTCCGGGTCAAACTTCTCGCACTCGTTCAGCTTGCGCGTGGTCGGCGAGATACGCAGCCCGCAGTCCCATAGCGACTGACTCATCCTGCGAATTGGATCTTTGAATGTTGCATCGATCGTTTTGTCTTGCAGCTTCGAATCCGTCAGGAACAGGAGATCGACGTCAGAATAAGGAAACAGTTCGCGGCGCCCATAGCCACCGACTGCGACCAATGCGACTCCTTTTGCCAGCTTTGGCTCCCGCTCCAGCGCCACTTGCCAAAGGTAGAGCACCAGCGCGTCGATGGCGTAAGACCGTTTGCGCAGCGTTACCGGGCCGGATGCCCCGGCCGCGAACGCAGCAGCAATCTCCAGCATCGTCTGCTGGTACACCTCGCGCATCCCGTCGATCGAGTGGGTGGGTTCGTTGAGCATAGGCGTAGAGACGGACGGCAGTGTTGAAATGACCAACCGGAATCGGAAATGCAGGTGCGCTTTCGAATACATTACACGCACGCAACAGTTGGCCGAGGAGTTTCTTCGAGCCGCTCGGCTTCGTGCTAGAGGGCGATATCGCCGCGTTCGTCGTTGCGGATGCGGATCGCCTCGTCTACTCTGGTGACAAAGATCTTACCGTCGCCGATGGTTCCTGTGCGGGCAGCGGAGATGATCGCCTGGATCGCTCTTTCGGCGCGTTCATCGCTGGTCACCAGTTCCAGCTTGATCTTCGGCAGCAGATCGACCGAGTATTCGCGACCTCGGTAAAACTCGGTATGACCCTTTTGCCGGCCATGGCCGCGCGCTTCCAGAATAGTCATCCCTTCGATGCCAATCTCGACCAGAGCATCCTTCACCGCATCCAGCTTCGAAGGCTGAATCACTGCCTCGACCTTTGTCATTTCATCTCCACCATTACAGTAGCCCAACCCGGCCGTTCTCGCCGTGACACGATTGTTCGGCGGCGCAGCGCAAATCCCGCTTCAGTGCGCGGCATTTGCCGGCGGAGTATCGGCGGCGGCGGCAAGGCCCCGCTCGCGCATCCACTTGATCAGCAGCTCCGGCCAGATGTTAAGCTGTGGGTTTCCAGACGCGAGGCCGACGCCATGGTTTCCGTGCTGGAATAGATGCATCTCTGCCGGGACCTCCGCTTTGACCAGAGCCGCGTAGAACGCAACGCTGTTCATTACCGGAACCACGCCGTCGTCAGTCGTCGCGAAGAGAAACGTGGGCGGAGTGTCCTTGGTCACCTGGGTCTCGTCGGAGAGATTGGCGAGCATGGCTTGCGTCGGGTCATCTCCCAGCAGGTACTTGCGCGAGGATCCATGCACATTTGGCTGCAGCAGGGTGATCACCGGATAGGCAAGGATGAGAAAGTCGGGCCGGCAGGGCTGGCGTTCGATCGGGTCGGGCGAAGCCTCGACTCCCTTGTCATAGTGCGTCGCCGCCGTGGCGGCGAGATGCCCTCCTGCCGAAAAGCCCCACATGCCGATGTGGTCGGGCGCAATTCCGTAATCCTTCGCGTTCAGGCGGACGAGCCGGAGCGCCCTCTGCGCGTCGCCAAGCTCGATAGGATGGTGATAGACCGGGCCGAGGCGATACTTGAGGACAAAGGCGGCCACGCCATGCAGGTTCAGCCATCGCGCAACGTCTTCGCCTTCGTGCTGCATGGCCAGGTTTTGGTAACCGCCACCCGGCGCGACGATCACGCCCGTCTTCGTCGTGTTCTTCGCCGGCAGGAAGACGGTCAGCGTCGGCGTGTCTCCGGGAGTCTTGCCGGCTGCCTTCGGTGCTCCGTCGGGCCACAGCAGAATCGTCTTTCCATGGGAGACTGCGTCTGCGTTCGGAGTGGTCTGGGCAGGCGCGGAGGCGGGAGCTGCTTTTGGCACGGGCTTTGCCGAGGCCGGGGCAGCGGTTTGCGAACCTGCATGAATTCCACCGGCATGAACAACCGCGAACAACGCCGCCACTTGTAAAGACATCCTCATCGACACACTCCCTTCGCGCACGGCGGCATCTTACTAACGCTCAGCGCGTTATATAAACTTGAGGCATGAGGAAGACGGAACGCAACTTCACGTGTGTGTAGGTCACGGTCAGGTCACTTGGGAGATAGATGAAAGCGATTGTCCAGAAGCAGCTTGCCCAGTCCATAGCCACCTTGCAGGCTGTGCTCGCCGACAAAATTATCGCGGATACGATCGTGCGGCTCAGCGAACTGACCGCTGCCGCGATGAAGGCGGGAGGCAAACTTCTGGTCGCAGGCAACGGAGGCTCCGCCGCCGACGCACAGCATCTTGTCGCTGAATTCGTGGGCAGATTGGTCGTAAATCGTCCTGCTCTGCGGGCCATCGCGCTCACAACCGATACATCGATTTTGACGGCGGTCGGGAATGATTTCTCCTTCGACCACGTCATCGAACGCCAGGTGGAGGCGCTTGGTAGTCCGGGCGACATATTTCTTGGCATCTCGACCTCAGGGCATTCTAAAAACATCGTGAAGGCCGTCACTCTCGCAAAGAGCATGGGCCTGACTACCGTCGGCTTCACCGGAAATGATGGCGGAGAGTTGGCGAAGCTGTGCGATCTCAGTGTCATCATTCCGTCGAACGTCACGATGAATATCCAGGAGGCGCACCTTGCGCTCGAACACATCTTCTGCATGCTGGTAGAGCTCTGCTATTTCGGCGCTGACTTCGCCAGCGAACCGCGGCACCTCTCGGAATAGCCCGATTCACCGCGCTCGACCCCCTGACCAAGTATTCTGTTCCTTCCATGCCCGAGAGCCAACTCCATTTTGTCGAGCTTGTCCTTGTAACCCTTGTCGCGTTTGTTGCTCTGCTGGCGGCGCTGGCACAGAAGTGGAAGGTTCCCTACCCTATTCTTCTGGTGCTCGGCGGCCTGGTTCTCAGCTTCGTTCCTATCTTCCCGAACATATCACTTAGACCTGACTTCGTTTTCCTGGTCATCCTGCCTCCGCTGCTCTTCGCCGCTGCTCTGCAGACCTCGTGGCGGGAGTTCAAATACAACCTGGTCAGCATCTCGCTGCTCGCCTTCGGCCTCGTCGCTTTCACCGTTGCAGGAGTCGCAGTGGCGGCGCACTTCTTCCTTCCTGGCCTTGACTGGCGTACGGGTGCCGTACTGGGCGCAGTCGTCAGCACCACCGATGCCATCGCCATTGGGGCCATTGCGAAGCGCATCGGCCTGCCGAGCTCGTTGCTCGACATCATCGAGGGAGAGAGCCTCCTGAACGATGCGACCGGGCTGCTGGCGCTCGAGTTCAGCGTCGCCCTGGTCGTCTCAGGGACGATTCCCACAATCGGGCATGGCGTTATGCAACTTCTTGCGCTGGTCGCGGGCGGTCTGTTGTCGGGATTACTGGTCGGCAAGATTGTGCACATGCTGCAGCGACCGATGCAGGGCTCGGCATTGTTGACCATGGTCTCGCTGGCCACCCCCTATTGCGCCTACCTGCTGGGCGAGGGCATCCATGCCTCCGGCGTGCTCGCTACCGTAGCCTGCGGGCTCTACCTCGGGCGGCAGACATCGACCGCTTACAGTTCAGAGGCACGCCTCGAATCACACGCGGTCTGGAACACCATCGACTTCATCCTCAACGGATTCGTCTTCATCCTCATCGGACTGCAGCTTCCCGCGGTGCTGCCGAGCATGAGGCCGCTCAATTGGCCGAGGATGCTGGCCGCCGCCGGACTGCTCTCCCTTTTGCTGATCGCTTTGCGCATGGTCTGGATGGTTCCAGGCTCGCGTCTCGCGCACCTGATCCGCCAGCGCGTCTTCAAGCAGGAGCACACCCTTCCAAATCGCAATCAGCTGATCGTTCTCGGATGGAGCGGCCTGCGCGGTGTGCTTACGCTCGCGGCCGCGTTGTCGCTGCCCGATACAACTGCGAGCGGCGCTCCTTTCCCGCATCGCGACATGATCCTCTTCCTGGCATTTTCCGTCATCGTCGTGACGCTTGTTGGGCAGGGCCTGACCTTGCCTTACATCAGCCGGAGATTGGGCGTCTGTGGTTCGTCCGAGACGAGCGTGGAAGAGAACGAAGCTCGGCGCGCCTTACTCTCCGCTGCACTCGAAGAACTGGGCCGTATGAAGACCTTGGGCGCTGATTCCTCCAATGGCCGCGAACGAACTTTAAAGCTGCTGGAGAACACCTACGCGCAGCGGCTCGATTCCTTGCAGCGTGACGAAAACGTCGAGGTGGGCGGCGACCAAACCGAGCCAGACAAGCAGGTCTTTGTCACGCTCGCAAGCCAGCTGCGCAATACGGAGCGGAATGAGCTTCTGCGACTCCAGACTCAGGGGAGGGTCGGAGACAGCACATTGCGCAAGCTCGAAAGGGAGCTCGACCTCTTGGATTTGCGGTGGCCGTCACCCTAATCGGCCTGGCAAAAGGCTCAAGCTGTCCTCATCCCTGAATTTTTCGAAGTACAAACGGCCCCGATTTTGCATCTACGTATTTACGGCAACAAATCAAAGCACGAGCGAGGCAGATGAACTACACCTTACTTCCAGGAAGACCGTACCCTCTCGGGGCGAAGTGCAACAGCAAAGGGACCAACTTTGCCCTTTATTCTGAACATGCAACAGCCGTACAGGTATGCCTGTTTGATGAACAGGGCAACCAGACTGATTGCGTTGATCTTCGCGAGCGTACAGCCTTTGTGTGGCATGGCCTGATCCGCGGCATCGGGCCCGGCCAGCGATATGGGTTTCGCGTAAACGGCCCGTGGGAGCCGGAGCAAGGGCATCGCTTCAACGTGTCGAAGCTCCTCGTCGATCCCTACGCGGAGGCGATCTGCGGCAAGGTGGACTGGAAGGCGCCGATCTTCGCGTACAAGGTAGAGGAGGGCAACGATCTTATTCGGTGCGACAAGGATGATGCTTACGGTGTGCCGAAGTCGATTGTCGTATCCCATGACTTCAACTGGGGAAAGGATTGCGCGCCGCAGACTCCGCTCTCTGATTCAGTGATCTACGAAGCGCATGTAAAAGGCTTCTCCTACCGCAATATGAATGTCCCGAAGAAGTTGCGCGGCACCTACGCGGGACTGGGACATCAGGTGAGCATCGACTACCTGAAGAAGCTCGGCGTGACGGCGGTGGAACTACTGCCTGTGCATCACTTCATCGACTCCGGCCATCTGGTGGATAAAGGCCTCGGAAATTATTGGGGCTATAACACCCTGGGCTTCTTCGCGCCGATGGCGCGATATAGCTCAAGTGGCGATACTGGCGGGCAGGTAACCGAGTTCAAGCAGATGGTGAAGAACCTGCATGCCGCGGGCATTGAAGTCATCCTTGACGTGGTCTACAACCACACCTGCGAAGGCAACCAGATGGGGCCGACGCTCTGCTACAAAGGCGTTTGCAACACCACTTACTATCGGGCCGCTGAAGATCCTCGCTACTACATGGACTACACAGGCACCGGCAACACGTTGAATGTGCGCAATCCACAGGTTCTGAAGCTGCTCATGGACTCACTCCGATACTGGGTGACGGAAATGCATGTCGACGGGTTTCGCTTCGATCTCGCATCGACCCTGGCGCGGGAGTTGCACGATGTAAGTAAGCTATCGAGCTTCTTCGACACCATCCACCAGGACCCGACGCTCGCCGACGTGAAGTTGATCGCAGAGCCATGGGACGTTGGCGAGGGCGGCTATCAGGTGGGCAACTTCCCTGTCCTTTGGGCCGAATGGAACGGTAAATATCGCGACACCGTTCGAAAGTTCTGGAAAGGCGATGGCGGTCAACTCTCTGATCTCGCCTATCGCCTCACAGGGTCGAGCGACCTCTACCAGTTCGATGGTCGCAAGCCCTACGCAAGTATTAACTTCGTCACAGCACACGACGGCTTTACCCTTTGCGACCTTGTCAGCTACAACGAAAAACATAACGAAGCCAATGGCGAGAACAACCAGGATGGCGCGAACGATAACGAGAGCTGGAACATGGGCGTCGAAGGTCCGACGGACGATCCCGAGATCAACAGGATGCGCGAGCGCCAGACGCGCAACTTCCTGACGACACTTCTGCTAAGTCAAGGCGTCCCGATGATTGCCGGCGGAGACGAGTTTGGGCGCTCGCAGATGGGCAACAACAACTCCTACTGCCAGGACAACGAGCTCAACTGGTACGACTGGAAGCTCGATCCGCCTCGCCAGCGACTGCTGGAGTTCACATCGAGGCTCGTACACCTTCGCCGCGAGCACCCCAATCTTCATCGCAGAAAGTTCTTCCAGGATCGAGTCATTCGCAAGACCACTGGCGACGCCGTCGTACATGACCTTGCCTGGTTTGGCACGGACGGACAGCCCCTATCGAACGATGCGTGGAATACGGAGTGGAACCGCTCCCTTGCCATCATGCTGAATGGCAACACGCTTCAGGTGAGCGACGACGAGGGACGCCCGGTGGTCGATGACAGCTTTCTGCTCATGGTGAATGCGGCAAGTGAAGGCGTCGAATTTACGCTGCCCCCAACCCCCAATGGCGGTCACTGGAGCCATCTCATCGACACGGAAAACATTGACGACCCATTTGCCACGACAGAACTGGGAGACAAGGTGATCCTTGGCGGCCGCTCGATGATGGTGCTCACCGGGCCGCAGGGCTCGCAAACCTTCTGAGGCGCTAATCGAATTCGCCTTCCGGCTCCGGCAGAACATCGTTGGGGCCGGCGCACCAGACATATAGCGTCGGCAGCAGGAACAGGCTGATGATGAGGTCCATCAGCAGGCCGCCAACGATCACCACGGCGAAGGGTCTCTGCGAGTCCGAGCCGATACCGTGCGATGTCGCGGCGGGCAGCAAACCGAGGGTGGCGACCAGCATCGTCATCATGATGGGACGCAGTCTCATCACCGCGCCATCAACAGCGGCGTCCTCGACCGAGTGGCCACGCACCCTCATCTGGTTGATGTATTCGAGCATGATGACGCCCGTCTGCACAGACACGCCAAAGAGGGCCAGAAATCCAACACCCGACGAGACGCTGAAGTTTGTATGTGTAACCCACAACGCAAGCGTGCCGCCAATGGGAGCGATGATCACATTCGCCATGATCAGCATCGACCACTTCAGCGAGCCAAACATCATGTACAGAATAAAGAAGATCAGGAAGATCGTGATAGGCACCACAATCGCCAGGCGCTTGGCAGAACGCTTCTGACTCTCATACTCACCAGCCCAGCTTAGCGAATACCCTACCGGCAGCTTCACCTGCGCGGTCACTTTGCTGATCGCCTCTTCCACAGCACCGCCAAGATCCCGGCCACGCACACTGTACTTGATCGCTACGTAGCGCGAATTCCCTTCGCGATAGATCTCGGACGCTCCGTCGACGACCGTCGGCTTCGTCAATTGTGCAAGCGAAACCCGTTCGCCGGAGGGCGAGACCAGACGTACCTGCTCAATCGCTTCCTGGCTGCTGCGATACTGCTGGGCGTAGCGAAGCACCACGTCGTAACGCGCCTCCTTATCGAGCACCTGTGTCACTGCGTTCCCGCCCACTGCCGTCTCAATTGCGTCCTGCACGTCGGAGACGTTGATGCCGTAACGCGCGGCAGCCGTGCGATCGACGACAAAGTTTAGATTGGGCTGGCCAATCACGCGGAACAGCCCAAGGTCCTGAATACCGGAGATCTTACTCATCACGCCGACGATCTCATCGCCCTTCTGTTCAAGCGTCTTCAGGTCATCGCCATAGATCTTTACTGCGAGTTCGCCCTTTACCCCGCTGACGGCTTCTTCCATATTGTCGGAGATAGGCTGCGAGAAATTCCAGAGCACGCCCGGCATCTTCTCCAGTTCGCGATCCATCGCAGCGATAAGCTCTTCCTTGTTCTGGTGAAAGACCGGACGCCATTCCTTCTTCTGTTTCAGATCGACGAAGTACTCCGTGTCGAAGAAGCCAGTCGTATCGACACCGTCATCCGGTCTTCCTACCTGGCTGATGACGTCTTTGACCTCAGGAAAGTTCGCAAGAATCGGCCGGGCTTCGTTCATCACGCGAATGCCTTCGGTCGGACCGGTGCTTGGAGCCAGCGTACCGCGGACCCACACTGCGCCTTCGTCGAGATGCGGCAGAAACTCCGATCCAATCGCCCCGCCTTCGGTCAGAATGATCGCAAGCGCAAGGCCGGCAAGGGTCCCGCCAAGCACGATCCAGCGGGACTCAACCGCCCACAGCGCTGAACGGCGATAGTACTTGGTCAGAAAATCCATGACCGGGTTGTGCCACTCTTTCGCGCCATTCTTGAAGAGGAAGCTCGAAAGCACAGGCGCGAGAATCATTGAGAAGACAAGGGCGCCAAGCAACGCAAAGGCCACCGTCCAGGCCATGGGACGGAACAGTCGTCCTTCCACCTGTTGCAACGTAAAGATCGGCAGGTACGCCGTAACGATAATCCCGATTGCGTAGAAGACAGGGCGCTGCACTTCATGCGCCGCTTCACGAACGATGTCGAGCGTCGACCGCGGTTCGTCGTGCTTGCGGTTCATGTGGCGAACGATGTTTTCGACCATCACGACAGCACCATCCACGACCATGCCGAAGTCCAGTGCGCCCAGCGACAGCAGGTTCGCAGGAATGTGTTGAAGGTTTAGGCAGATCGATGCAAACAAAAGCGAGAACGGAATGGTAAGCGCGACGATTAACGCTCCGCGCACATTGCCGAGGAACAGGAAGAGGATGATCATCACCAGAATGATCCCTTCCGTCAAATTGTGCAGTACCGTGTGCGTTGTGAGATGCACGAGATCATCGCGATCGAGAAACGGAACAACCTTGACACCCGGAGGGAGCAGACCCGCTTTGGCCGGAATTGCAGGTTGCGCGCTCTCGTAGAGCTTGCCATCTTTGAACAGGCCGCCGGGCTTCGCTGCCACCGCTTCTGTGCCATTCAGTTCCAGTACCTTGGCATGAATTGCTTCAAGTACCTCGTCGGAGTTCGCACCCTTCTGCAGCAGGACGATGCCTTCGACTGTGTCGGAATCGTCAACAACGACGCCGTCTTTGCGGCGAATCGCCTTGCCGATCTGCCCCAGCCGAATCCTTGCGCCCTGCACCACATTCGCGATGTCGCGGATACGCAGGGCCGTGCCTTTCTGCGTCTTAATCACCGTATTCGCAATGTCGTTGACATTGGTGAACAGGCCGACCGCGCGGACGTTGATCGCCTGCTGCCCTTCTTCGATGAAGCTTCCACCCGCGTTCACATTGTTAGCGGTCAGCTGCTGCTCCACCTGCGCTATGGTCAATCCATAGGAGATCAGCTTATTCGGGTCGAGCTGTACCTGGTACTCACGCGTGATGCCGCCGAAGCTCGACACGTCGACAACACCCTGCACCGATTTGAACTGCTTCTCCAGTGTCCAGTCTTCGAGCGACTTCAGCGCCATGTTGTCGTAACTGGGATTCTTGCTCACCAGCGTGTACCAATAAATCTGGCCGACTGGGCTCCAGTCCGTGCCAATCTGCGGCGTCAGCCCGGTGGGCAGCGTCACCTGCGCGATCCGCTCCAGCACCTTCTCGCGGTTCCAGTCGTTTGTCGATTCGTCGTCGAAGACCAGCATGACGCTCGATAAACCGGCCAGCGATGTAGACCGCAGGTTCTTCAGGTGCGGTATGCCGTTCATCTGGATCTCGACCGGCACGGTCACCTGCTGCTCTACCTCTTCAGCCGCGCGTCCGGGCCACTGCGTGATGATCTGAACATAGTTGTTTGCAACGTCGGGATACGCTTCGACCGGCAGCGCACGAAACGAGATAATGCCCCAGGCAAACAACAGCACCGCCAGGATCAGGACAAGAAATCGGTTCTTCAGCGCAAAGTCAACGAGCGATCCCATTATTGCGCCACCGTACTCTGCAGTTCGAGGGCGTTACTTGCAACCTGCTGCCCAGCCTGAAGCCCTGACTGAATGACCTGCATCCCTCCAGGCACCATTGCACCACTTACCACCTTGGTCAACGCGAAGCTACCCTGCGACTTCGTCACCCCGTCTTTCGAAACGTAGACGAAATCCTGGTCATGCAGATGCACGATCGCCGTCGCCGGAACAACAACATGTGCTTCCTGCTTCTGGGCCTGAAACGATGCAGTGACGAACATGCCAATCTTCATGAAGCCGGGATTCTTTACCTGCACACGGACCTTTGCAGTGCGAATCGTCGGGTCGAGGATCGGGTCGATCTCGCTGATCTTGCCCGTTACCGTCTTGTCCGTGTACGCGTTGAAGTGGATCGTCGCCACCTGGCCTACGGAGAGGTTTGGAAGCTGGTTCTCATAGACGTCGCAGACGATCCAGACATCCTCGATGTTCGCGATCGTGAACAGGTTTGGCGCGTTGTCCAGCGTCTTCACGCCGGCGGACTGCGTGATGTTCTGCTCAATGATGACGCCCGTCGCGGGAGCGAACACGTCGACTGCGCCGGAGGGCTGTTTCAGGTCCTTCGCGCCAAGCAGCTTTAGGTGTTCGGCTGCGCTTTCGACATCCACCACGGCTTTGTCTTCGGTGTCCTGCGCGATCTCGAGAGCACCCTTCGACACGGCTCCCTTGCTGTAAAGCAGCTTCGCCCGATCGAGCTGCACCTTGGAGAGGGCCTCGTCGGCGACCGCCTTCCGGTAGTCGGAATAAGCGCTTTCAATATCGTTGCTCTGCACGGTAAAAAGCTTCTGGCCTTTATGCACGAAGTCGCCGATGTGCGAATAAATCGCGATCACGCGGCCCGAGGCGAGCGAAATCACCGGGATCACCCGGGTCACATCCGGCTGCACCTGTCCCGTCACGTTCATTGTGGAAGCCGTCATCTGCGTCGCTGCAGCAATCAGCGGGAACTGCTCCGGATGATCCACATGCACGGTGTTGACGTCCTGCGCCTGCTCCACCTTCAACGGCGGCGGAGCCTCATCCTTGGGATCGGCCTTCTTGTCGCAGCCCGTCATCATCAGGCCTGCGGCAATAGAGACTGCGGCGAATATCTTCACGTTCACGGAAGCACCTCTTGTCCTACGGCCTCGTTCATCTGCGCCGCGGCGGTCAGATAAGCACCGACTAAATTTAAGTATCCGAGCTGGGCGCCGCGGTAGTCGCTCTGCGCCTGCAGAAAATCGAGCAGCGAAGCGCCGCCATGTTGATACGAAAACGAGATCGTCTCGCGCACACGGAACGCCTGCTGCAGATACTTGTCCCTGTAAGGCCGCAGCAGCTTCAACTGGCTGTCCACCGTCACGTAAGCCGAATCGACATCTGAAAACACGGCTGCCCGCGCCGCCTCCGCCTGCTGCTGCTGCAGGTCGATATCGAGCAGCGTTCGCTGCTTCTCACCCTGGTTGCGGTCGAAGATTCGCAGCGGGATGTTCACGCTCACTCCGATATAGCTGTCCAGCGGATACGGCTGATGCGCTGCGTCGAACCCGAACGTTGGATCGGTCGAGCCATTCGCAATGGCCAGCGAGTGGTCGATCTTCGCCTTCTCCACCGTCTGGATTGCAGCCTGTAGATCGGGTCGCCCGGTGATCGCAAGCTGGTGATACTGATCGAGTGGCATCAACGCATCCATGAATTCATAAGGCCCTGTCACGTCGAACTGGTCCACCGGCGTGCGGTCATTCAGCAGCTGCAGCAGCTGGATCTTCGCCGTGCGCACATTCACATCCGCTGTCTCGTTGTCCTGCTCGTACTGCACACGCCCTAGCTCCAACCGGTCGAGATCGACCTGCGCGATATCACCGGCCTGGAAGCGGTCACGGCTGACGTCGAGGACGTGATCGTAAAATTTGAGGTTCTCGCTGGTCAGCGCGAGTACCGCCTTCGCCTGCAGCGTCTGCACAAAAGCGGCGCGCAGCGAATAGTTCAGCGTGCGGACCAGGTCGTTCTGGTTCGAAATGGCGATCGCGGTGCCCTGCTTTGCGCTGTCGGTGCGCAACTCGCGCTTGTGATCACGCTCATGCAGGTAGTTGAACGTGATGTTCGGATACGCCTCATGCAAGGGCTGGTAAGGGTTCTTGTCGAACAGCGTCGCCTGGTCAAGCTGCGCATTGAACGTAGGATTCGGCCGTAAATGCGCCGTAATCTCCTGCGCGCGCGATTCGCCGATATTGATCACGCCAGCCTTCAACGTCGGGTTCGATGCTCTAAAGCGGTCCTGCACCTGCTGCCAGTTCAGCGCGCCCGGTAACGATGGGAACTGGACCGATGCCGCTGCCGACGGGGCTTGAGTTTGCTGCGGTAGAAGCGGCAAACACGATAGGGTCATCATGAACCCGGCGGCATACAGCGTGCGGTAAATGTGGAGCAATCTTCCCCCAACCCATGTCATCAATCTCAGAACGAAAGCTCAGCCGAGAGTCTCAAGAATGCCACACAAGCCGTAAATAATTCGTAAAGGTGTCCCTGACAAGACGCACTGGAAGCCGCAAAAGACTTGCTCGGTATCACTCTTTCTTTCGCCGCAATCATGTCTTCCGAGTATACCCCAGTAGGGTATTCCGAGCCGCGCATCTACTCTTCCCGCAGCACTTCGAGCGGCTTCTGCCCAAGAATGCGATGACTCGCCGCCCATCCCGTAATCACCGTCAACAGCGCTGTCCCAAGCAGCGCGGCAAAGGTCCATGTCCACGCAAAGTGATAGACGATCGTCAGCCGATTAAGCAGCACGCGGGCGATGATGTTGGCGAAGAAAACCCCGACCAGCCCCGCGACAAGGCCCAACACGGCGAATTCGATCGAGAACACCGTAGCAATCCGGGCCCGCGTGGCACCCAGCGTCTTCAGCACGACCACCTCGCGGATGCGCCGGTAGCGCGTGCCCGCGATGGAGCTTGCAAGAATCACCACGCCCGCGAAGATCGAGAAAGCCGCCAGAAACTGGATCACATACGTGATCTGAATCACCACGTTGCGGACTGTCTCGAGTGCGGCGGCAACGTTGATGACGGTCACCGTCGGATACGATTTATACAGCGCTCGCTGCAGACCTTCAACGAGCGTTGGGTCGACATGGACCCCGCCATACCAGACGACGGGCAGACCAGCCAACACGGGCTCCGGCAGGATGAATTCCGCCCGCGAGTAAGCATGCTGCCCGTCGGCTTCGATCAACGCCGCGACCGTGGCGACAATCTGCTTGTCCTGCGCCGCAAACGTGATAGTTGAGCCGACGCCTACACCGATCCGGTCCGCCTGCCGCTTCGCAACCACGACCTGCGGCACAGAGGAATCAGCAGCCCACCACTTCCCTGCCACGGTCTTTGTTCCTGGTGGCGGTGTCGCAGACCACGTCAGCGAGATCGTCTGCAGCATGCGCCGCGGAAAGTTCTTCAGCTTCACCTCGCTCGCGGGCACACCATTGATCGCGATAATACGCGACGACACGACCGGCAGCATCTCCGGCGCGATCGTCACGCCCGGCTGCGCGACCAGCAGCTTGCGGACGCCCTCGATCTCATCCGTCGTAATGTCGATCAGGAAGACGTTCGGCAGATCAGGCGCAGAGGACATATGCAATTCCGTCACGACCGCCTGCTGCACCAGGTAGACAGTCATGATCTGCATCACGCCCATACCCACAGCAGCAAGCAGCGCGGCACTTGGATTGCCCGGCCTGTAGAGATTGGCAAGTCCGTGCCTCAGTGACGAAGGAAGATGCAGCCGTGTCCGCGCAAGAAAGAAGCGTAGCCCGGCAAGCAATCCCGACGAAGCCGCGAGCAGGACCGCAAGCACCACGACGAGGCCAATCGAGAAGACCGTCCCCACCGTCCGGGAATCGCTGAGCGTCGTTGCTATCAGGGCGAGGCCAACCAGAATCAGCACCGCTGCGCCGATCTGCGCGGGATTTTTCACCCGCTTCCAAGGCACTGTCGTTGCCACGACGGTAAAGATAAGTATCCCGATTTCTCCAAATACTTCCGAGAGGTTCATCTTTTTTGCAACCGCTGTCACTACGACAATGAAAGCTATTGCAATGACGGCTTTTAGAAAGTTCTTTCGAAAGGCGCGAAATGCTTCAACGGAGAACGATTCTCTTTCCTCATCAACCGCCCGCCTCAAAATTAGAATCGGCCGCACACCGCGTATATCGAGCAGCGGAGGCAGCGTAAACAGGAGCGTCGTCAATACCCCCGCGCCAAGCCCCGTCAGCACGGTACGAAGTTGCAGATGCACATCCGTCTGCACGTTGATAAGCCGCGCAAGCAGATAAGGGAAGGCAAGCTGTACGCCGACGCCAAGCCCCACGCCGATGAGCCCTCCAATCACACCGAGCAGCAAAGTCTGCAAGAGGTAGATCTTGATGATCTGCCCCGAGCCCGCACCCAGCGACTTCATAATGGCGATCGTGTCCAGTCGCTGCTGCAGGTGCGCGCGCATCGCCATCGCCACCCCGATCGCCCCAAGCACCAGCGCCACGAGGCTCATCAGCGAAAGCAAACTGGTGGCGCGATCAAGACCCTGCGTCAGCGCGGGATTTGTCTCACGATAGTCCGTCACCTGGGCCTCAGGCAGCAGCTTCTCCAATCGCAGCTTCATGTCCGCGACGCGGCTTTCTGAGATCGGCGCCCCGTTGCGCGGCGGCGGCACTTTAAACAAATAGCGTTGCCCGGAGTGACTTCCCGGCGCCAGCAGTCCACTCGCATCCAGACCTCCGCGCGAGATCAACACCCGCGGCCCCGCGGCAAAATTGCCGGAGAGCCGGTCCGGCTCGTTGGTCACCACAGATGCGATGCGGAACGTCTTGCTGCCCACAGTCAACAGGTCGCCGACCTTCAGGTGCAGCCTGATCAAAAGGTCATCCGCCACCACCACAGTCTCATCGCCAAGTACGGAGTTCAAGGCACTGCCAGGCTCAAGGTCAACTTTGCCATAAAACGGATACTTGCCGGGATCGACCGCCTTGAGCGAGATCAGCAGCGGATCGAGCGTTTTCGGCGAACTCGCCATCGAAAGCAGCTCTGTGACCGGCGTGATCTCGACGCCTTCTGAAGCGATCTCATCGAGCCCCTTCTGCTGCTCCGGCGTGATCTGCTGAAACATCCTCGCCGCTAGGTCGCCAGCCATGATGCTGCGTGCCCGCGTCAGCAGGGCTCCACGAAATGAGGTGCTGAAGCCACGCACGCCCGTAAGGGCAGCCACTCCGATCGCGACCGACAGGATGACGAAGAAAAACTTGCCGCGCGAAGACCGCATCTCGCGTGCCGCGATTCGGGCCGCCGAAGTGTAAGAGAGTCCCGCCATCAGTGCGCCACAGCGCTGGTTTCGTCCGCATCCAGGGCAGGTGCGAGTCCGGCAGGGTTCGCATTCGATTCGTCCGCTACGACGAGCCCATCGCGCAGTACGATTCTGCGATTCGCATAGGTCGCCAGCACGGGATCATGTGTCACCAGCACCAGCGTCGTGCCTTCGCTTCGATTCAGGTGCAGCAGAAGCTCCAGCACATGTGCGCCGTTCGTCGTGTCAAGGTTGCCCGTCGGCTCGTCGGCAAGCACGATAGGCGGCCGCAGCACAAACGCCCGTGCAAGCGCCACACGCTGCTGCTCTCCACCGGAGAGCTGTACAGGATAGTGGTCCATGCGGTCCCCGAGGCCGACGCTCTTCAGTAGTTCGCGAGACCGCGCCATACCGGCTGCCGATTCTTTCGAATCACTATTTAGTTCATGCGGCAGCAGCACGTTTTCAAGCGCCGTCAAAGTTGGAATCAATTGATAGGACTGAAAGACGAAGCCGATTGTTTTACCGCGCACCTGCGCAAGTTTGTCCTCGGCAAGGTAGCTGATCGCCGTGCCGTTCAAATGCACATGGCCGGCACTCGGCGTATCGAGCCCAGCCAGCAGGCCCAAAAGTGTCGACTTGCCCGATCCCGACGCGCCCATAATGGCGACGAACTCGCCTTTGGGCACGCTGAAATCAATGCCTTTCAGGATATCGACCGTGCGCGGTCCGTTACGGATCGACTTGCGAAGCCCTTCGACGACGATCATTGCGACTGCTGAATCACTCACCTTCTAAGCTCTCCTGATCGTGCTGTCTCTTCGCAATACGCAGAATGTCTCTTCGACGTTCCAGACCGGCTCGTCGCGCCTCAGCTTTGGCCGCTTGTCCCGGCTTCAGCGTTAGCACCTTGTCGCGGCTTCAGCTTTGATAGATTCGATCTATGCGGCGACTCATTCTTCTCTTCATTCTAGCCGGTGGCGCGCTCTTCGCAGCCGGATGCAAGTCCGACCAGGCAGCCGCGCGGCCAGAGCAGACGGACGCTGGCGCTCCTGTTGCTCCAGGCAGCGCGCCGGAAACAGAGACTGCTTCGGCCACAGACTCCCGCCCGCTGATTGTCTGCTTCGGCGACAGTCTCACCGCAGGCTACGGTGCCGACCCGGGTCAAAGCTATCCCGACTACCTTCAGGCGGACCTCGACAGCCGTGGCTATAAATATCACGTCGTCAACGCGGGAGTAAGTGGGAACACCACGAAGGATGGCATCAACCGGCTGTCCAGCATAATCGCGATGAAGGCCGCCCTCGTCGTAGTTGAGTTCGGAGGAAATGACGGCCTTCGCGGCGTTCCCATCGCCGACTCGCGCGCAAACCTGGATACCATCCTTGCGAAGTTGAAGGCGAGCGGCGCGAAGGTAGTGATCGCCGGCATCACCCTGCCCCCAAACTACGGCGCGGACTACATCAGGCAGTTCGACGCCACGTATCTCCTGCTCGCAAAAAAGTATGATCTGCCTGTGATGCCGTTCCTGCTGAAAAATGTCTACAACGTTCCCGGAATGATGCAGGCAGACGAGACCCACGCCACTGCCGCGGGCAACAGGATCGTAGCCACCGATATCCTTGAGCTGATCACGCCGCTGCTCAGGAAGTAATCATCCGATCACAACAATCGGTTGCGCCAGCGTCCCCGCAATCCTCTTCGCGATCGCAAGCAGCTCTGTCGGGCTCGTAAACACCTTGATCAACGGAGCGTTCGAAAACTCCGGCAGATTGACCTGCATTCCATTCCGCAATCTGCCGGCAGCCTGGCCGTCGACCGTGACCGACGGCATCTCCGCCAGCATCGACCGCGGATGCGGCAGCAGCGCTTCGACGGCAGCTTCATCGCCGGCCACCGCCTTCAACTGGTCGACCGTGATCGTCTGCGCGAGCGAAAAAACTCCTGCGCGTGTGCGCCGCAGACTTGCAAGGTGCGCTCCACAGCCGGCCAACTGACCAAGTTCATGCGCAACCGAGCGAACGTATCCGCCTGCAGAGATTATCATCTCGAAAGATGCAGTTTCGCCATTGAGCGCGGTCAGCACAAAGCTGTGGATGAAGATGCTCGCTGGTTTTACCGGGACTTCCTTGCCGGCGCGGGCGAGCTTATGCGCGGGAACCCCGCCAATCTTCTTTGCGGAAAAGATCGGCGGAACCTGCTCCATTGCGCCGTGAAAGTGCTTTGCTAGTTCGCACAATTCGTCGAAATGTTTTGCGAGTGGAAGCGGCTCCGAAGCAGCTTCGCCATCGGCATCGAAACTATCGGTCGCGTAGCCGAAGCGGATCGTGCCTTCGTAACTCTTCTCCGCCTGCCCGAAGAACTGCGCCAGCCGCGTGTACTTTCCCAGCAGCAGAGGCAGCACTCCGGTCGCCATCGGGTCAAGCGTACCAAGGTGTCCGATTGATTTTTCGCCGGTGGCCCTGCGAACGATAGCAACAACATCGTGCGAGGTCATCCCCGCGGGTTTATCTAAAACAAGAAGTCCATTCATCTCGTCTTAGGATACGCGGGATAGGTGCTTGCGACGGGCGCCCGGTCCAAGCGGCTTGATCGCGTGGGTGGGGCGTAGATGCTCGTCAGGCCCGCTTCACCAGTGAAAGGAACTCGTTTCTCGTCTGCAGCTGAGTCTTGAAGACTCCAAGCATCGCCGAGGTCGTGGTGTGGGAATGCTGCTTCTCCACGCCGCGCATCATCATGCAGAGATGCTGCGCCTCCAGGATGATCGCAACTCCCTGCGGATGGATCGCTTCTTCGATCGCTTCCGCGATCTGCCGCGTCAAACGCTCCTGCACCTGCAATCGCCGCGCGAACATGTCCAGTAATCGGGGGATCTTGCTCAGGCCGATCACCTTCCCATTTGGCACATAGGCGATATGCGCTTTGCCAAAGAACGGCAGCAGGTGATGCTCGCACATGGAGAAGAACTCGATGTCCTTCACGATCACCATCTCGTCGTAATCAACATCGAACAGCGCCTTATGCAGCACCGCCTCGATGCTCATTGCATACCCGCGCGTCAGAAAAGCCATCGACTTTTCCATCCGCTTTGGCGTCTCCAGAAGGCCGTCGCGGGTCGGGTCCTCGCCGATGCGCGACAGCAGCTCGCGGTAGAGGTTCTCGGTGGAAAGCGAGGCTAAAGTAACTTCTTCAAGCGCATCGGGAGTGGTTGCCATGTTGGTTGACCTTTCTAAAACCTACCCGGCTCAGAGACCGGGCCCGAGTAGTCGAACGAGTTGTTGCTTGTCTCTTCAATGTGAACGCGTTGCAGTCTCGCGTAGGGAAAGCTTGCAAAGATCCGATGAACTTCCAGAGCGAGATTCTCGGTCGTCGAGACTGTCTCGCAAAAGCAGTCCAGCATGTTGAGGTTCTTATGATCGAAGCGCTCGATCAGGTTCGTTCGCGCAAATGCATCGAGGTCGCCGAGGTTGCACACCATACCTGTCTCACCATCGACCGGTCCGCGAAGCGTGACTTGAACCGTGTAGTTGTGCCCATGCCCATGCGGATTGTTGCACTTCCCAAAGACCTCGCGATTGCGGTCAGCGTCATAACGATCAGTATGCAGCCGATGCGACGCGCTGAAGTGATACCGGCGCGAGAGCGAGGCTACAGGCCGGAATGCGCTGTCACTCGCCATCGCGTTCCCCATAGTAGTCCGCGAACAGGTCAGGCATCTCGTAGACGCGAACGCGATGCAGCTTTGCATTGGGGATCTTGCCCTCAAGCCGCTGCCACACCGAGACTGCAATGTTCTCCGTAGTCGGCACCAGCGTCTTGAACTCCGGTACTTCGAAATTCAGATGGCGATGGTCGTAGACGCTCACCACTTCACGTTCAAGGATGTCTTTCAACTTCTTCAGATCGACAACGAATCCGCTTACCGGATCCACTTCGCCACCAACCGTGACCTCCAGCGTGTAGTTGTGGCCATGGCCGTTGCGGTTCGCACACTTACCGAAAACTCGATCGTTTTCTGCCTGCGACCAGGCATCGTTCCAGTAAAAATGGGCCGCGGAGAACTCAGCCTTCCGGGTTAGAAAAATCATAAGTGTCTTTCGTTTGCTGAGAGTTAGACTACCGAGCTGAGCCACTTGATTCAGGCGCTACTTTCCCGTGGAGTAGCTCCGGCCCTTCCAGGTCACAGTCTTTTTGATGCGGTGATGAACAACGCTGCGACATAGAAGGTAGACAAAAAGTGGAACTCCGATGATCGAGATCGCACAGTCGACGGCGGGGAAGTTCGACCGGGCGACCCGCGCATAGTAGCGCCAGAGCGTTCGCACCCAGATCAGCAGCAACGCAGCACGCTGCCACGGAACCATGTAGGGCCACGTCAGAGCAACCCAGGGGATTCCGAGAAAAAGCAGCACATCGAGAATGCGCCACAGCGCCAGCGCAATCGGACTCGGGAACAGCAGCGCCAGGTTCTTCGTCCAGCCTTCGATCATCTCTGGCAGCGTGCGATACATCCTCGCAGAAAGAGCATCCGGGGCGTAGCGAAATCGCAGCCGGTGGTTGCTGCGCTTGATCCTGTTTGCAAGTGCCACGTCTTCGAGCACCTCGCGACCAATGGCGCGGTGTCCGCCAACCGCGAAATACGCCTCCGCCTCAACCAGCAGAAACTGCCCATTCGCGGCAGCGATTCGCTTCTCCGGGTCGTTCACCTGCTTGGGCGGATACACGCTTGCCAGCTCCGAGAACACCAGCGGCATCACCGCCCTCTGCCAGAATCCTTCGACAATCTGGCGCGGTGAATACGACACCAGCGACGCCCGGTGCTTCTCCGCTTCGCGCAGGGACCGGGACAGATCCCCCGCCTCATGCACCGTGTCAGCATCGGTAAACAGAAGCCATCGTCCCTTCGCGGCCTGCGCTCCGGTCCAGCAGGCATTATTCTTCCCCGTAAAGCCGCCCCGTTCCGAAAGATCGAGCGGCGGGGGTTGAACCACGCTGACTCCATGCGACGAAGCTGCCTCGGCGATGATGGCCGCAGTCCGATCCAGCGACTCATCATCGACAAGGATCAGTTCCCATTGCACACCTAGCGCAAACCCGGGCTCACTCTGCGCCAGCAACGAGGCGAGGCACTCCGGCAGCGACCGCTCCTCGTTCCTCGCCGGAATAATAACGCTGAGTTCCAGCGAATACTCTGTTTCGTCTTCAACCAGGGCAGTTTCGGGGACTATTTCACTCACAGCTTCGTATTATAGGAAGCAGGAGTCCATCGTGCCGCGAGCGAAGTTGCCAAAGATCCTGCCCTGCCTGCTGCTTGCCGCTCTTTTCACCGCCAGTTGCGAGCGCGGCGACCACCCCGGCAACATCGGCAAACCGGCCCCGCAGTTCACCGTCTCCGATGGCGTCCAGAGCGCCGACCTGAGCAAATTGCGCGGCAAAACTGTCGTCCTCAACCTCTGGGCGACCTGGTGTGCGCCCTGCATCGAGGAACTTCCCAGCCTGCTCGAGATGCAGCGCGAGAATCCTGAAATTGCTGTCGTCGCCATCAGTCTCGACCAGGATGAAGCCACCTACCGCAGCTTTCTCACCCGCAACCATGTCGATCTGGTGACAATCCGCGACGAGAGCGGCCGCATCAACACGCTCTACGGAACCTCTCAGATCCCAGAGACCTACGTCATCGATCGCAACGGCATCTTGCGGCGCAAGTTTGTCTCAGCCCAAAATTGGACGAGCCCCGAGATAACCGACTACCTGAAGAAGCTCTCCGCATCGTGACCCCGACAACTCGCTGATAGGATGGTGCTATGACGCAACTTGACGTTCTCTACCGCTACGGAGTTCCGCCAGTCGGGGCCGCAGTCGCCGCTATAGCCCGTCTGCGCGAGGTCTATGGCGTTCGCAAGCTGGAGCTCAACGAAGCCGAAAAGACTGTCCGCATTGAGTACGACGCCTCCCGCCTGAACGAACCCGTCATCCACCAGATGCTGCGCCGGGCCGGGCTCGATGTGGTCGAGACCATGCCCATGTTTCCGCCACCAGCGCCGCCCGTCGAAGCTCCTGCCGCCTGAACTACGCCCAAGTGTCTGGGTGCACCATCCATAGCGCTTTGTCCTCGCGACGGGTGGGATGAATGCCGCTAACGGTGATTCGAACAAAGCGCCACTCAGACTGCCCCACTCCCTATTGCTCTCCCTGTCTATATCCGCTATTCTAGGAAAGTTGCATCCTCGCAATGTGCGCCCGTAGCTCAGTTGGATAGAGCAACTGGCTACGAACCAGTAGGTCGGAGGTTCGACTCCTTCCGGGCGCACCATTCTCACCTCCTGAACTCCACTTCAAACGGCGGCTATTGCTTTTACCTACGTGAATAACGCGTTCGCGGGATTGACGACCAGATTAGTCCGACATAAACTTGCTAAAAGCGCCAATGAGTCTGCCCTCGCTCATACGGTAGCGTCTTTGGACCTCTCAGCCTCTTGCCGGGAATCCGTCCAGAAGCGAGAAAGTCGTTATGCTGCAAGCGTTTATCATTACACTCCGAGAGGGTGTGGAAGCTTCTCTGATCGTCGGCATCATCTTTGCATATCTCAGCAAGGTGGGCCGGCCGGAGTTGAAGAAGACCGTTTTCTGGGCGCTCGGGGCGGCTGTCGCCGCTTCGGTCGGCGTCGCCGCGATCATCGCACGCACGCAGTTCAACTCCGACATCTTCGAAGGCTGGGTGATGCTGGCGGCCGCCGTCTTCGTCATCAGCATGATCTGGTTCATGCACAAGACCGCACGCGGCATGAAGGGCGAAATTGAGAATAAGATTGCCAGCCTCACGGGTAGTGGCGACAAAGGCGTCAGCAAGCTAGGGCTGTTCTTCTTCGTTTTCTTGATGGTGTTGCGAGAGGGCGTGGAGACGGTACTGATCCTCTCCGCCGTATCCCTCAACTCGACCGAGATCCTCAGCTTCACCGGCACTGTGCTCGGCATCGCCGTCGCCGTCGTCTTCGGCGTCCTGTTTATCCGTGGCAGCGTCAAGATCAACCTGCAACGCTTCTTCCGCGTGACGACAGTCATCCTTTACTTCGTCACCTTCCAACTCATCATCAGCGGCCTGCATGAACTCTCCGAGAACGGCGTTCTGCCTTCGAGCACAGCGGAGATGCGCTTCATCGGCCCAATCGTTCGCAACGACCTCTTTTTCTTCGTCACGATGCTGGCGCTCGCCGGATTGATGATGCTGCTTGAGTTCAAGCGTCGCGTTCCTCCAGCGCTCGACGCCAACGCATCGGCATCCGACAAGCGCCGCGCTGCATGGGCCGCTCGCCGCGAGAAGATGTGGATGAACGCCGTCGTTGGCACCAGCTTTCTGTTCATCTTCCTTTCGACGGCTGAGTTCATCTACGCGAAAAGCTCGACTGCCCTGAGCGCCACCACCTCTGTCACGCTCGTCGGCGAGCAGGTCACCGTCCCCGCCGCCGAGGTGAACGACGACAAGCTGCACCGCTACGGCGTCATGGTCGACGACGGCAAAGGCGGCGTGCGCCAGATCCGCTTCCTGCTCTTCAAGAAGCCTGACGGCAACATCGTCTCCGTCGCCGACGCCTGTCAGATTTGCGGCCCGGTCGGCTTCTACATCGGCAGCCAGGGCATCACCTGCAAGATGTGCGCCTCACCTCTGAATGCCGCTTCGATGGGTCAGGCAGGGGGATGTAACCCCGTGCCGTTGAAGTCGACCATCGCCAGCGGACAGGTGACTATAGCGGCCGCCGATCTGAAGGCGCTGTCTGACGTGTTCAACAAATAATGTTCTTCCGACTCCTCCTCGAAAGCTTTCGCCGCCAGCGCAGGCGCAAGCTGCTGGCAGCAGTGGCAATCTTTCTTGGTACCACGGCTGTAACAGCGATGCTCGCGCTCGCACTCGGCATCGGCGACCGCATTCACCAGGAACTCGCAGTCTATGGCGCAAACATCGTGGTCACGCCACAGGCAGACACGCTCGATGTGAAGGTTGGCGGAGTAAACCTCAAGCCCGCTACCGGCGGGGCCTATCTGCACGAGAGCGATCTCGCGAAGCTGCGCGGAATCTTCTGGGCCAACAACATCACTGGAATTAGCCCTGAATTGACGGTAACCTCTGTTGCAATTGTAGGAGACATGAACTCGAAAGCGGTTCCCGTCAAAGAACGGGGTCTGTGGTTTGATCACGACTTGGGCGGACTCAAGACCGGCGCGCCGCAACTTCATCCTTGGTGGAAGCTCACTGGCCAGTGGCCGCGTATGTACGAGGGTAGCGACTCCTTTCAGGTGGCTGTTGGGTCTGCCCTGGCAAAGCGGCTTGGTCTCAAGGCCGGAGACAGCTTGATCCTGAACGGCCCGGCGCAGCAACGCGTGGGCGGACACGGGCAGGCCGTGGTGAGCGGCGTTGTCTCTACCGGGGATGACACAGACGACGAGTTCTTAGTACCTCTAGAGCTTGCACAAATCAGCAACGGATCCCCGGATGCCATCTCCCGCGTGGATATCTCCGCCCGCACCAAGCCCGAAGACGCCTTTGCAAAATCCGACCCCGATAAGCTCTCTCCGAAGCTGCGCGATGTCTGGTACTGCCGCCCCTACGCGAACTCCATCGCCTACCAGATCCGCGAGGCAATCCCCGGCGCTCAAGCCGAGCAGGTCCGACGCGTCGAGCAGAGCGAAGGCACCGTGCTCTCGCGCATTAGCGGTCTGATGTGGCTCATCTCTGCGGCGGCACTGCTCGCCGCGGGCTTCGCCGTGTCAGCAGCCATGGCGACGGCGATCCTCGAACGTCGCGCGGAAATTGGCCTAATGCGCTCGCTTGGAGCGAGTCGTGGCGTGATCGCGCTGCTCTTCTACTCAGAGACCGGACTGCTTGCTGTCTTTGCGGGAGCCTGCGGTTACCTGATCGGATCGGGCCTTGCGGCCTGGCTGGGAGCTCGGATCTTTGCTGCCGATGCAGCCACAACTTCAGCAATACATCTGTCAGCCGTTCTGAATCCTGTCCTGTTGCCGGTGATCGTAGGGCTTGCATTGTTTGTTGCAATCGCAGGCAGCACACCCGCGATCCGGACCGCGTTGAAAATGGACCCGACGGCAATCCTGCGGGCCAGCGCATGACCCTCAACATGGGACACATTCTGCGCCGGTCATTAGTTCATCGGAGAGCACGGAGTCTTTCAGCATTGGTCGCGCTGACTGTCTCTGCGGGAGTCGCAACGGCATTGCTGACGCTCTACGCCGATCTTGATGCCAAGCTGCACCACGAGTTCCGCAGCTTCGGAGCCAACATCGTCATCACCGCACCAACTGCGAGTTCCCTGCCGGCAAATGCGCTTGCACAAGCTAAGCATGCAGCGGGCGAAGATGCTCTCATCGCCGGTTTTGGATATGCGGTCGCAACCACGGATCGTGGGACTCCGGTCGTCGTCTCTGGAACGGACTTTGCGGCGGTTAGGAAGATTGATGCGTGGTGGTCGGTCGATGCATGGCCAGCCGAGAACGATGCGAATGCAGCACTTCTGGGGCAGCGGGCAGCGAACTTTGTCGCCGATGAGCATGAAGTGAAGCTCACATTCGCAGGCAAGCCGCTTGTGCTGCATGGCATTGGAAGGATGAAGACGGGCGGCGATGAAGACAGCCGTATCTATATGCCGATGACGGCCTTTACGGCATGGACTGGTGCGGGCACGAGCGTCGTTGAAGTGCAGGTTCCAGGCGGTGCGGCGAAGGTGGAGTCTGCGATCATGCGCTTGCAACAGGCGATGCCCGGAATGCAAGTTCAGCCGGTGCGGCAACTGGTCGAAGGCGAGTCGCGCATCGTCGACCGCACGCACACGTTGATGTATGCAGCGGTGCTGCTGATCGCGCTCACAGTGGGCGTGTCGGTGCTGGCGACTCTTTCCGCAAGCGTGCTGGAACGGCGCCGCGATTTCGCGTTGATGAAGGCTCTCGGCGGGTCGCAGATGCAGTTGATTGCGTTGTTTCTGCTGGAGGCGCTGCTTCTCGCCCTTGCTGGAGTTGTCGTCGGATTCGTTGTCGGATCAGCACTCGCGTGGGCCATCAGCGAAGGAAACTTTGGGACGGCGACCTTGCCCCGCGTACAGGTCCTTCCGCTCGTACTACTCTTGAATGTGGCGATTGCGATCATGGCGGCGCTATTTCCTGCGCGCGTTCTGCGCGGATTGCAACCCGCCGCACTGCTGAAGGGTGAATGAACGTGTCTGAAGCGAAGGTGATCGAACTGAACGGCGTGACGCGCGAGTATGCCGGACACGGCAACACGGTACGCGCTCTCGATCACGCAACCTTCGACATCCAAACCGGCGAATGGGTCGCGATCACCGGGCCATCGGGTTCAGGGAAGAGCACCCTCGTCAATCTCCTCGGATGTCTTGACCGGCCTACGTCAGGCGAGTTGAAGATCGATGGCGTGAATGTTGCGTCGATGTCGGCGACGGAGCTGGACCGGTTCCGGTCGGACAAAATCGGCTTCATCTTCCAGCAATTTCACCTCATTCCGTACCTTTCTGCGATTGAGAACGTGATGCTGGCGCAGTACTTTCACTCCATGACGGATGAGGGTGAGGCAAAGGCGGCGCTGGAGAAGGTCGGCCTTGGGTCGAGAATCTCGCACCTCCCAAGCGAGCTTTCCGGCGGGGAGCAGCAGCGCGTCTGTATTGCACGGGCTTTGATCAACAATCCCCCGATTCTGCTGGCGGATGAGCCTACCGGGAACTTGGACGCGGCAAATCAACGGATTGTGGCGAGTCTGCTGGGCGAGTTGCACCGCTCGGGGCACACCATCGTCATGGTGACGCATGATCCGGAGATGGCAGGGTTAGCGCAGCGAAAAATTGCACTAAGCCATGGCAAGGTGTTTTGCCATCCGACGGCAGGGTCGCGGATGATACGAATTCAGCGCTAATCAGCCCTATGGATTGGAGCGCGAAGTGTTCCGCGTGGAACACTTCGTTTTAAGCGGCTCATTCAAATCGCAACGATTAGATGATCCACGAGCATGCAGGATCGCGACCGCATCCGTGGACTCGTAAAGCTGAAGAGCAGATTCCTTCCGGGAACGACAAAGGGGCTAACCCCACTTGAGCTTGGAGCGGAGGACGTTGAAGAGGCCATTCGGGCGGAGTCGGAGCAGTCGGACGCTGTACTCGGAGCGGCGACAGGTGATGCGGTCGCCGCGGTGGATCTCGACTGCCTCCTGGCCGTCCACCGTGAGGTAGGTCTGGCTCGGTACGCCTTCAATATTGACGCTGATGGTTGATTCTCCCGGAACCACAATAGGGCGAATCGTGAGCAGGTGGGGACAGATGGGCGTGACCACCATCGCATTGACGCTGGCCATCACGATGGGTCCGTTGGCGGCGAGCGAGTAGGCAGTTGAGCCGGTGGGCGTCGAAACGATGACGCCGTCGGCGCGGAAGGTTGCGACAAACTGGCCGTCGAGTTCGACGGTGAAATTAGCCATGCGGGCGATGGCTCCCTTGGCGACAACGGCGTCGTTGAGCGCGTCCCACTTCTGGAAGGGCTGGCCGTCGCGGATAAGGTCGATGCGCATCATGCTGCGGAGCTCGATGCTGGCGCAGTTGGCGCACCAGGCGTCGAGCATCTGGTACATCTCCGAGAGCGGGATCTCGGTAAGGAAACCGAGCGAACCGAGGTTGACGCTAAGGATTGGAACTGTGGTCTTCGCGAAGGCGCGGGCGGCAGAAAGCAGGGTGCCGTCCCCGCCGAGCACGATGACGAGGCTGGGCTCCTGCTCGGGCATATCTTCGCGCTCGATGGGGTCAGCAGCGTCGATGTAGGAGGCGCTCTCGGGGTCGACGATGCAGGTATAGCCGCGGGCACAAAGCCAGGTGATGAGTTCGGGCAGGATGGTGCGAAGCTCGGGCTTCTGCGGCTTGGAGATGATTGCGGCTAAGGGCATCTGCATTAGTGTAACGGCTTACAGCTTCGTGCACGGGTGAAGATGTTTATCCAAATACCACGTACAGCAGATATTCATGGTTGCCTTCCATGCCTTTGATTGGGGAATCAATAAGTTCTATACCAGTGCCGCCGAGGGCAACCACGCATTCGCGGACGCGATCGATGGCAAGTTGACGGGCGGCGGGTTCGCGCACGATGCCTCCCTTGCCGACGTGTTCGCGACCGGCTTCGAATTGCGGCTTTACGAGGATGACTGCACGTCCCTGCCATGTTTTTTCGAGCGGTGCGAGAGCGGGAAGAACGGCGGGAAGGACGAGAGTTGCGGAGATGAAGGAGACGTCCATTGCGATGAAGACGGGGGTGTCTTCGGGCTTGCTCGCGAGCAGTTCGCCAGGTTCGAGCCGACGGGCGTTGGTGCGTTCGCGCAGAGTGACGCGGGCGTCGTGGCGAAACTTCTCCGCGATCTGACCATAGCCAGTGTCGACAGCGAGAACGCTGCGTGCGCCGTGCTGCAACATGCAGTCGGTGAAGCCTCCGGTTGAGGCTCCCACATCGATGCAGGGCAGACCGGTGAGATCGATGGCCCATTGAGCGAGAGCCTTTTCGAGCTTCAAGCCGCCGCGGCTGACATAGCGGAGATCGTCGCCCAACATGCGGATGGTGACGGTGGATGCGACAGGGGTGCCGGGCTTGTCGATGCGCTGGTCGTTGACGAGGACACGGCCAGCGAGGATGAGGGCCTGGGCGCGCTCGCGGGAGGCGGCGAGGCGCTGGTCGACGAGAAGCTTATCGAGGCGGAGCTTAGTCGGTTTTTGAGGGAGTTCGGTCATTCTTAGCGAAAGCCTGCAGGATACGCGGCAGGCACTTCTTGAGGGTATATCGTTGCGGGAGGTTCAAATTGAACGTTTCGACCGAGGTGATCCGGGACAGAGTCACTCGACTGATCTGAGATCGGCGAGTTCTACTTTCAGGGCTTCGGTACACCTGACCCACCAATATCCGGGGTCGACACCGTCTGGGCCACTGCATAGAATCCGTCACCGTCCACGCAGTCGATCAACAACATCTCGACGACACCATTGGGATAAGTGACTCGAGCCATTTCGGTTCGTTCTTACCTCCAAGGCTTGCTGTCACTTCCGCCGAAGTCATTCCACTTATCTCCTCAGGCCGTCAGTGAAAATATCATTCGTCAACATTCGAGTCTACGGCTAATCCTGCTCAGTTCTTACCACCTACACCTGGCGGGCTTGCTGGGCGATATAGCGTCGTTCAAGAGCTTCGCAAAGCAGGGTCTTGACCACGGCCTGGCGACTGATGTTCATCGCTCTGCCTCTTGATCCAGTTCCTTGAGCATAGGCCCCGAGAAGTCTACGTTGACTCTCTGGACTGCTGGCCTGATGACCGTGAAGCGATTTGTGAAGTGCGCTGAGATGTCTTGCCTTCAATCCGCCATCTCGGCGCTCTTCTCTCCATGAATGGATTCAGTAGACGTTTTCGGCATTGGCCCTCCTCTCTTCCTTTGTTGCTCTCTCCATAAAGTTACGAGATGGGAGAACTCGCCCTCATGATCATCACGACTCTCATAAATCGCTGTACATGCCGCTACCTACCCACCCCATGGCTGCTGAGGGTCCTCGGAACGTTGGTCGGTGATGTGCGCTCCATCAAAGAGAATCTGCACTTCCTCGAAGCCGGTGCCACGATCAGGATTCGCTTTCAGCCGCCTGCTCTTCTGAGGACCGAAGCTGAAGCGTAGATGTGCAAGAGTTATACCAATTGCCAGGTCTTCTGTTCGACTCCAGGCTCGATTTCAAGGAGAAGAATGCACTGCACCAAATGCGAGCATCTTCGATTACAGTAGTCTAGGTATCCAAGCGGCATTACTAAAGATGTAGCGGATGTTGTCAGTTGACTACAGACGATCTGTTCCCGTTTCAGTTTCATCTCATCGCAATCTGAATTCTATGTAGGTGCGTTCTATGTACAGAGACACGGGCTTGTTGAACATGCCGCAATCTTCGATGGATGGTGATACCTATCTTCTGTCGCTGGTGCAGCGCGGCGATGAGCAGGCAATGGCATCGTTGTACGACCGATACTCGAAGGTGGTGTACTCCGTAGCGCTGCGGGTATTGCGTGACCCGTCCTCGGCAGAAGATGTACTTCAGGAAATATTTATGCAGATTTGGCGTAATCCGGACAGTTTCATCGCGACGCGGGGCAGCCTGGGAGGCTGGCTTGCCGTCGTATCCCGGAACCGCTCAATCGATACACTGCGGCGAAAACGCCCGACGGATTCGGTAGAGGATGTCGCGCTCGCTTCTCCCTGCAACCTGGGCGACGAAGCAGAGCGGAACATCATGATGGAGCGGGCGAGGCTGGTGATCCACAAACTGCCCGCGGAACAAAGAAAGACTTTAGAGATGGCGTTCTTCGATGGACTGACACACTCCGAGATAGCCGAGATGACCGGCGACCCTCTTGGCACGGTAAAGACAAGAATCCGCAGCGCGCTGCTCACGCTGAGAAAGGCCTTCCAATCATGATCGTAAACAACCATATAGATCAGGAAGACCTCGCGTTGTACGCGATGCATCTGCTGCCCGATGCTGAGATCAAGGCCATTGAGATGCATCTGGCCGAGTGTGAAGGCTGCAGCGATGTGGCGGCCCTGATGCGCGGAGACATGGCGGCGCTGGCGATGACGACAGAGATGCACTCCCCCCCAGCTGCGGCCAGACAGCGGTTGATGACGCAGGTGATGCGCGAAAAGAAGACGGTGTCTATCGACCGCGCGATGATTGCCCAGGCAGACGGCCCACTGAGCAACCGGGTGCTGAATGAAGACGTTTATGTGCCGCCAAGCAGCTCGGCGGCAAAGATCATCCCGTGGATCAGCTGGGTAGGATGGGCAGTTGCGGCGGGACTTACAGTGATGGTATTTGACCTGTATACAGAACGGGACGATCTGCGAGCCGCCGTGTCGAAGCAGGCGGGCGAGATGCAATCGATCTCCGCCGACGCACAGCGCGGAAAAGCGCTGGTGCAGGCCCTGACCGATCAGAACGCGATGCGGGTGACGCTGAACCAGACGCCGGGTAAGGCCGCTCCGCAGGGACGTGCCACTTACGTTCCGGAGAAGGGGTCGCTGATCTTCATCGCCAATAACCTAGCACCGCTGCAGCCGTATAAGACCTATGAGCTCTGGCTGATCCCGGCGGATGGAAAAGACCCTGTGCCAGCCGGGACGTTTCAACCGGATGGACGCGGCAACGCAAGCCTTATTCTGCCGACCGTCCCAAAGGGAGTGATCGCGAAGGCCTTCGCGATTACGATCGAGGATGAAGGAGGATCGACGACGCCGACGATGCCGATCCTCTTGTCCGGAGCTTAGGTTCAACCGTATCGAGGTGCAAACAACAACGCCATCCCGATGGATGGCGTTGTTGTTTGTTCTTAATGCGACGCAAGGAACGAGGACGCATGCGGGTGTTTGGAGCGGAAACCAGGGAAGCATCCGTTCACATGCGGGGTTGAGATCCATCGATCCGACCATCGCGAGCGCGATGGGTGAGGCACCCCGATCCTCGGGGCGCGGCAGGATTGAACGCTTCGTTACGGGGCGGTGACGCGGACCTGCATGCCGAATCCCTGAAGCGGGATTGTCGTGTCGATAGCGTTGGTGTCGGTGCGGATGACCGTCAGGTTAGAAGACGTCTTCGACGTGACGTAAACCTTGCCGGTTGGAGTCCCGGTAGTTGCGGCGATGAAGGTCGGATTGGCGGACGCGGGTACAGGGATGGTCGCCGAAACTGTGTTGGTAGTGAGATTGATGACCGAGACAGTGCTGTCGCCCTCGTTGATGACGTAGGCCTGCGTGCCATCCTGCAGGCCCGCCACCATGATGGGGTTCTTGCCGACCGGGATGTTCGCGACGAGCGTACCAAAGCCGGCGGCGTCGATTGGGTTGTTTATGTTGCAATTTGGGTTGGAGGGCTGGGCAGCGGCGGAGCAGAGCGGAATGCTGAAGATGCTGACGCTGCCATTCGAGACGCCGTCGCCGGCGTTGGCGACCATGATCTCGTTGAGGGTGGGCGCGAAGTCGGCCCAGATTGGGGCGACGGCCTTGGGATCCTGAATGATGCCATTGGTGACACCGGCGTCCACCTGATTGTTCTGGGCATTGATGACGCTGACGGTATTCGAACCATTGTTCAAGATGAAGGCGCGGCGGGCGTCCGCGGTCATGACTCCGTAGATCGGATTGATGCCGACGGGCAGCGAGCCAGACGGGGTGTTGGTGCTGACTTCAATAGGGGTGACGGTGCCGGGTGCCCCTGCCGTAGCGCTGGGGCTGAGAACATAGACGCGCGGCGCGGATGCAACTCCGGCGATGTAGATGGGCGAGGGACCGACGGCGGAGAGTTCCTGTTGCAGCGTAAGGGGGCTGCCTGTCAACTCCGCGATACTGCTGCGGCCCGGCTGCGTGACGTAGGTGAAGGTACCCTGCGGGAAGATGCTGGTCGGCGTGGGCGCAGGGTCGGTGAGGAGCGTGGTTTGCGCGACATTGCTTGCGATCACAGCGGTAGAGATAGCAATGGTATTGAGCGTTCCATCGCCGTTGAGCGTGTAGGCGGCTCCGCCCGCGCTTGCGAGGATCAGGTAATACGGTTTGACGCCTACGCCCACCGTTACGAGCACCGTGTCCCCAGAGAAGTCGACGAAGGTCACAAGGCCGTTGAGAGTGCCGGTCGCGTTGCCGAGATTGGGGTCGGAGATGACGACAGCATATTTTGTGGGCTGTCCGGCAGGGCCTACGGGGTTGATGGCAGTGACGACGGGGCGGTAATTATTGCCACAGCCGGTCGCAAAGATGCCGAGAGCGAGGGTTGCTGCTGCTAGAGACCGGGCGAAGGGCTTGGACTGCCCCTTCCGAAACTGGGCTAACCTAAATTGGGCTGGCTGGGACTGATCGGTCGGCGACCCCTGATTTGCTGCTGATTCGTGCGTCTCTGCTAATTGCAAAAGTACTCCCACGGTGGTGCTGGTGTTGGCTATGCTCAAGCCATGATTGTAAATCACCCGGCTAAGACGAGAGGTAAGACTGGCTGGACAAAGTCGATCCCGCAGGCGCGAGACAGGATGCAGAGTGAACTGCTGGTCGGCGCGGTGGGGATGGTGCTTGCGGTGAAGGCGGCGATTGAAGTTGTGGGGCTACATGGAGGCCGGGGTTCACTGCCTGACGCGATGCCGCGATGGTTCTGGGTGGCTTGCGGAGTGAGTCTGGGGTTCGCGGCGGTGGTGTGGCTGCTGAAGTCGGCGACCGGGCCTGCGGCGGCCATGGGTGGGCTGGTTTGTCTGCATGTTTTACTGCGGCAGCAGTTTGGGGGCACGTGGATAGATACGGCGATGCCCTCGCTGCTGGCACTCTTCCTTTTGACGTTTGCGGTGACGCGGTTCGGAAGGGCTCGCAAGGAGGCTGCAGGACTGGCGGAAGCACGGCACGGGAGGCGGGCCGCACAGGTGCTGGCGAACCTTGGGGCGGCGGGGATTCTGGCGGCGGGCGGAACGGAGGGAACGTTTGTTTCGTCGGCGATGTTTGCGGCTTGCGTGGCGGCACTGGCGGAGGCTACTGCGGACACTGTTTCGTCGGAGATAGGGCAGGCTTTATTCGGACGCACTTTGATGATTACTACGGGAAAGCTTGTAGCTGCCGGGACGGATGGCGGCGTAAGTTTGGCCGGGACGGCAGCCGGGGTGTTCTCGGTGGCAGTTGTGGTGGCGGTAAGCCCGTTCCGGCGCGACGTCGGACCGGCGATGGCGGTCTTTGTGGCGGCTTGCGCGGGATTGGTGTTTGACAGCTTGCTGGGCGCCACGGTGGAGCGGAGAGGGTGGTTGGGGAATGATCTGGTGAACTTTTCGTCGACAGTGTTTGCGGCAGGGGTGGCCTGGGGACTGATGGCCCTGCTTTAGGTCGGCATGGAGTGTTCGTGAGACCCACATCTCAGAAGCGAGATGTGGGTCACCCGGCACCCGGGTTGTGGGGCTTCGGGGAGGAACCCGGACCCTTCGATTCCGTTTGGCACAAGAGCGCGCCAACTTCGCTCAGGATCCCACTTCTCTACACTCCGATTGAAGTTGGGCGAGCGCTGGCGGGGTGAGGAGGCTAGCTGCTGGAGTCATCCTTGTTTTCGAGCCACAGATGGAGCCAGCTGGCGTGGAGATCGAGCTTGAGCGAGGTGTAGCTGAGGATCTCGTGGAGGTAGCGCTCGGTAAGATCAAGGTTCGAGATGCGGCCGACAGGAGGGCGCGGCGACGTGTAGACGTCGAGGCCAGCGATCCGGCAGAGTTCGCGGATGCGGAAGAGGTGGGTGGCATCGGAGACGACGACAATGTGATGGAAGCCATCCGCTTCGGCTATGGCGGCGAGCCGATCGACCTGCTGCTCGGTATCGACGGAACGGGTCTCAGCGATGATCTTGTCGAAGGGGATGCCATTGGCAAGGAGATAGTCTCGGCCGACGCCGCCCTCGGTGGTGCCGGAGCCGGGATCGCCGCCTCCGCCAAGCGTTATGACGACCGGGGCGATCTGGCGCTTGTAGAGGGCGACGGCGTGGTCGAGGCGGGCGTGGAGGACGGCCGAGGGGCGGCCGGAGTACTCGGCTGCACCGAAGACGGCAATGGCGTCGGCCGTCTGGGCCTGGTCTTCGTGGGCGACCTGGTTGATCTGGAAGTAGACCCAGCCGAACCAGAGCAGCACGGCGATGAGGATGAGGCCGAGAAGACGCCGGAGAAAGTTGCCGGAGCGGGATGGGCGTGTGGCGGAAGTCATGCGTGGGGTGGATTTAGTATAGGCGGGAGCGCCCTTCGAATGAACGCGGGATGCCGTGACACTGGGGCAAGTAGAATCTGCTATGGGTCGATAGTTTTCTCAGGCTCTGGCCTTCGATCGGCAAGTCTGCGGGGTAACCATGCGTGAAGAGCTTCCGCGTGCCTTAGTTCGTGTTGGCCTTAGCGTGGCTGGATACCATGGCTGCGCCCTGATCGTCGGTATCTACCTCATTATCCATCAGTTTGCGGCGTTCGGTATTATCGAGCCCCTCCCTTCGATCGTCTTGCCTCAGCTCTATGCGGCGGTTCTTTGGGCAACGGGAGGATGGCTGCCTGCCCTCTGTGTCCCTGCGGACGTTCAGAAGCGACGTTGGTGGATCTGCGTGGCGCAGGAATATTTCAGACACCTTTGGCGCTGGCTGCTGACAACATTGCCTTCCCAGCCGAGCGCCTGCTTCCGGCAATATCGGATCCATTCTTTACACGTGTACTCGGATGGGGTGCCTTTTACTCCGGCACGAGTTATCTGATCTATGCTTTGGGCTTTGGCCTGCTCGCGCGAAATACGGCCGATATGACCGTGGAGCGAAGCAACGCTATTTTGTCAAGAAAAGAAGTACTAAACGCAGATTCCCTCCGGGAATGACAAACAAGGGTGCCAGGGCAGCTTTCGGCCAACTGAGATATTGCTTACCGTTGAAGGGCAAGCGCGATCTCGTGCGTGGCGATTGCGCCTTCGCGGACGATCATCCAGGAGTTGCCGCCGCCGGAGAGGTCGACAATGGTGGTGGCGGTGGAACGGGCAGTGGGGCCGCCGTCGACGATGAGCGGTAGCTGGTCGCCGAGCTGGTTCATCACGCAGTTGGCGTAGGTGCACTCGGGATGGCCGCTGAGATTGGCCGAGGTCGCCGTGATGGGCAGGCCGAGCTTGGCGACGACGGCGCGTGAGATGGCCGCCTCGGGCACGCGGAACGCGACATTGCCAGTGCTGGCGGTGACGCGCAAGGGGAGCTTCGAGCCGGCCTTGACGATGATGGTGAGTGGTCCGGGCCAGAACTTCTCGGCAAGGCGATCGAAGGCGGTGTCGATTTCGCGGGCTAGCTCGTAGGCCTGTTCCACCTCACAGATGAGGAGCGAGAGAGGCTTGTGGCGGGCGCGGGTCTTGATCTCGTAGATGCGGTCGACGGCGTGGAGATTGATGGGGTCGACGGCCAGGCCGTAGAAGGTATCGGTGGGGAGGGCGACGACATTGCCCGCGTTCAGGCTGGCGACTACGGTGGCGATATGGGCGGGTTCGGGTTCGTCGGGATGGATGCGGAGGATCTCAGCCGTCAAAGTGCGGGCTCCTGTTTTCTGGTGCGGTGCAATCGATCTTTAGCATACCGCGCGAGGCTTTACGGAGACGATCTGAGAGGATAGAGGGATGAAGCTGACGATTCCTGAAGGTGATTTCAAGGCGTATCTGTTCGACTGCGATGGGACGATTGTGGACTCCATGCCGCTTCACTTTGTGGCCTGGGGCAAGGCGCTGCGCGAGTGGGAGTGCGCGTTCACCGAGGAACAGTTCTATGCGTGGGGTGGGAGGCCGGTGGATGAGATTATCCGGGCGCTGAATGAGGCCCAGGGATTGAACATGCCGGTGGATGCGTTGCTGCGGACCAAAGAGGGGCTGTATCGCGAGATGCTGCCAAAGCTGGTGGGCATTCCCGAGGTGCTGGAGCATATCGACCATAGCTACGGGGTTATTCCCTTTGCCGTGGTGTCAGGCGGGCCGAGGCGGTCGGTAGAGGCATCGCTCGATGCGTTGGGCATTCGGGACAGGTTCGAGGTGCTGGTTTGCGCGGGGGAGTATGCGCAGGGCAAGCCGCATCCGGAGCCGTTCCTGAAGGCGGCGGAGATGCTAAGTGTGAAGCCGGAGGACTGCCTGGTGTTTGAGGATGCAGACCCGGGGATCGAGTCGGCAAAGGCGGCGGGGATGCAGTGGGTGAAGGTAGATTCACCGATGGTGCGGGCGGGACGATAGGCTTGCAGGTCGCATTCGGTCGCTCCAAAAGTGCAGGATTGTACAGTGCACGCCAAGGGCCACACACAGGGAGGTCCAGACCTAAGCTGCCTGCTTCGAAGACTTTGCGCGAAAAAGGAGGGGGGGGTACCCCCTCGCGAAAGGGCCGTCATTCTCTGAACGCGTAAGATTTCCTGATGGGATTTGCTGAGAGCGCGGGGGTGGTGACCAGCCGTGCAAATGCTCGCGTGAAGCAGCTACGGGCAGCGTTTGCGGGGCAGGCGAGGCTGAGCGGGGGGATGGTTGCGATTGAGGGCGACCATCTCCTGGGCGAAGCGATTCGCAGCGGCATTGTCCTGAAGACTATCTTCGTGAGCGAACGGCGGGAGTTGCCGCGATTTGTGCCCCGGACCATTGAGGTGGTCTGGCTGAGCGAGGATGTGTTCACGAGCGTTGTGGAGACGCAGTCTCCACAAGGGATCGCTGCGCTGCTTGTGCCTCCGGTGGATTCCTTTGAAGAGGTGTTGCAAGGAACGCCGTTGATTCTGGTGGCTGCGGGGTTGCAGGATCCGGGGAATCTGGGAACGCTGGTCAGGTCGGCGGAGGCGTTTGGGGCGACAGGCGTGGTAACGACTCCAGGAACGGTGAGCGCGTGGAACCAGAAGGCGCTGAGGGCTTCGGCGGGGAGTCTGTTCCGGGTGCCGGTGGTTTCTGTGACCGTGGAAGAGTTGGCGGGGTTGAAGGCCCGGGGTGTGAAGTTGATGGCTGCAGTTGCTGAGGATTCTCGAGATTCGGTTGAGGTTCAAGATGTGGAGTTTGCAGTGGCGACCGCGATCTTGATTGGCAATGAGGGGGCAGGCTTGAGCGAGGAGTTGCTGGAGATGGCGGATGTAAGGGTGACGATTCCCTGCCCCGGCAAGGTGGAAAGTTTGAATGCGGCGGTGGCAGGAAGTTTGCTGCTCTATGAAGCTTCCCGGCAAAGGGCGAGTCATGGACGGTGAAGGATAGGCCGACGCGATGGTATGGGGAGAAGGCTTCGGGTATCTGTGGGATGCGAGATCGCGCGGGGCCTTCGCTGCGCTCAGGATGACGGCAGAAAGCAGAACTGGCGAAAGGTTGCGGGCGGCCATTCGCTCCGCGCAGGATGACGACCGAAAGCAGTGCCGGCGAAAGAAGACGCAGGTCCTTCGACTCGCTGCGCTCGCTCAGGATGACACTTCAAGAAGGGAATGGATGGCCACTGTGAGCTTGTTTGATATATCGCCGGTGAGTGTGGGAGCGGCTGTTCAGAAGACGGCTCCGCTGGCTGAACGAATGCGGCCCCGGACGTTGGAAGAATATGTCGGGCAGGAGCATTTGCTTGGGCCGGGCAAGCCGCTGCGGCTGGCGATCGAGAGCGACGATCCTACGTCGATGATCTTCTGGGGGCCTCCGGGGACAGGCAAGACAACGCTGGCGAAGATCATCGCGCAGCGGACAGAGGCGAGCTTCATCGAGTTTTCGGCGGTCTTGAGCGGGATCAAAGAGATCAAGCAGGTGATGGTCGAGGCAGAGAAGGCGGCGGGGTTCGGGTCGCGCACTATTCTTTTTGTCGATGAGATTCATCGCTTCAATAAGGCGCAGCAGGATGCGTTTCTGCCCTATGTGGAGCGGGGGACGATTCGGCTCATCGGGGCGACGACGGAGAACCCTTCATTCGAGATCAATGCGGCGCTTCTGTCACGGTGCAGGGTTTACACACTGGTAGGTTTGAGCGAGGCGCAGGTTGTCGGGCTGCTTGAGCGTGCGCTCGCGGACTCCGAGCGGGGACTTGGGGCAAGCGGGGTCACGGCAGGTGATGAGGCGCTGGGCACCATCGCGGCTTACGCGAGCGGCGATGCGAGAAACGCTCTGAATGCGTTGGATGTAGCTGCGCGGCTGGCCATCGGGCGCGGCGATACGGTGCTGACCAAGGCACTGGCTTCAGAGGCGATGCAGCGGCGGGTGCTGCTGTACGACAAGAAGGGCGAACAGCACTATGACGTGATCTCGGCGCTGCATAAGAGCGTGAGGAACTCCGATCCGGATGCGGCGCTGTACTGGCTGGGGCGGATGCTCGAAGCCGGCGAGGACCCGATGTATTGCGCGCGGCGGGTAGTGCGGATGGCGGTTGAGGACATCGGGCTGGCGGCTCCGGAGGCACTGAATCTGTGCTTGTCGGCGCGGGATGCGATGCACTTTCTGGGGCAGCCGGAGGGCGGGTTGGCTCTGGCACAGGCAGTGGTTTACCTGGCGCTGGCTCCTAAGTCGAATGCGGTTTACAAGGCTTACGCGGCGGTGCAGGCGGACATTCAGAGGACGGCGGCGGAGCCGGTGCCGCTGCATCTGAGGAATGCTCCAACGAAGTTGATGAAGGAGCTGGATTATGGAAGGGATTATGAGTACGCGCACGATTTGGAAGGGCGCGTGGCAGATATGGAGTGTCTTCCGGAGAGCCTGAAGGGGCGGAGGTATTATGTGCCAACAGGGGAAGGCCGGGAGAAGCAGTTAGGGGCAAGGATGGAGGAGATTGCGAAGATCAAGGTGGAGAAGCGGAGGTGACGAACGCAACGATGCGAATGCTGTGACTCCCTGTGACTCTGCCCTAAGGTTTGGCGTAGTAGCTTAGGTCGCATGTGTGGATTGCGGATGAGTCCGTCAAGGTGCGGTAGTTGTAGGCTGCACAGTCTTGAAACGTGGCGACACTGAATCTGCTCTCAGACCTTTTCAGGATTCCTTTCGACGGACCATCGGAACCGATGCCGGCACGATGGACGATCCATTCCACGTCCGGAGCTTCCTCGGCCAGGTATTCCATAACGGCTTCGTTGTCTCTATGTTGACCGTCGAAGCCTCGGGCCAGGGTATGCCTGATCGTCCAAAGAACGGGTGAGAGGCTCCCCTTGAAAGGTGTGCTCAGGCCACCAGCCTGATAGAGAAAGCGAAGCACGCCGTGCCGCCGCATGACCGGAACAAGCTCTTTGACGAAGGCGGTGTTGATCTTGGCGTTCCGTTGCACCTTGACGTCGCCCAGCATGGAGATAACGAAGTCAACTCCCTGCACCAGTTCGTCGAGATGGGATACGTCGGTAATGGAACCCTGCTGTATCCGCAGATTTGGGTTCTGCACGTCGACCTTCGCCGGGTTCCGCACGAGTGCCCTCACCGTGTGGCCGTCTTTGAGGGCCATGGAAGTGAAGTGTCTGCCGGTTCCACCTGTAGCCCCGAATACGAGAAACGTTGATGGTTGTGACACGGTGTTCTCTGATCCCCATTGAGAGTCTTAGGCGATCCACGAGATCGCGACGGCCTGCGTATAGGAGGATCGGAGTTCTCTCCCGGTTACATAATCTTTCAGAGGCGTTCTATGTGGGTGCCCGCTCTTTCTTGCAGAAGGAAGACGCTTGTGATCTGTTGAGTCGACATGAGTTTGGAAGACGAGCCAGACCGCTCTATGGAGGAACACGAACAGGAACGTATGATGAAGGGCAAGAGGTGACTTATGGATTATCCGCCGCTGATTCCTTACCTGGTCGTCTCCGATGCGGCTGGGGCGATTGAGTTTTACAAACAGGCGTTTGGGGCGATCGAGCTGACGCGGCATACGGCGGGAGCTTCAGAGCAGATCGCGCATGCTCATTTGCTGGTGAACGGCGGAAGCGTAATGCTGTCGGATGACTTTTCCGGCATGATGGGTGGAACTTCCGTGACGCCCGAGGCTTTGGGTGGTTCGCCGATCACGCTGCACCTGGTGCTCGAAGATGTGGACACATTTTGGGTGCGGGCTACAGCGGCTGGAGCGCTCGTGAAGATGGAGCTGGCAGACCAGTTCTGGGGGGACCGGTATGGGCAGCTTGTCGATCCGTATGGGCATGTCTGGTCGCTCGGGCAGACCAAGGCGCAGTTGAGCGACGAACAGATCAAGGTGGCAAGCGCAGCGTTCTTTGAAGGACGGTCTTAGGAGTGGTTCGCTCTTAGCGACGAGAAGTTGTTATGAACAGCAGACGCCTCGGCGACCACAAGCCCACAGCTCAGAATCGAGATGTGGGACACCCGAACTTATTGCAGGTCGACAGAAGCCAAGCGCAGCTCCTTTGACTTCGCTCAGGATCACACCCTTTCAAGGTGCTATTTAGCGGCAGTGTCCTTCTTAATGGCGTCGAGGACCAGGTCCTTGGTGAGGACTTCGGGGAGGACGTCGGGTGTGGCGGATTCTGCGGCGGGATAGAGGACGTAAGTGGGGACTCCGCTGCGATTAAGCGAGGCGAGTTCCTGGGTGATGGCTGGATCGTACTTCGTCCAGTCGGCACGGAGCAGGGTGACGTGGTGGTCGGACAACTGCTGCTGCACATCTTTCGCGTGTAAGACGAGCTTCTCGTTGACCTGGCAGGAGAGGCACCAGGCGGCTGTGAAGTCGATGAAGACTGGATTGCCGGATTTGCGGGCGGCGTCGAGGGTGGTCTGCGAGTAGGGCGCCCAGACGAGGTTCGTGTCCTTGGGCTGGTAGAGCGGGATAGCAAGGCCGATGGCGATAAGGACAATCGCCGTGATCGCGCTCGACCACTTGGCGGGCCATTTGCCGAGCACCCAACCGGCGACGGCGAGGACAAGGAAGCATCCGAGCAGGAGCGAGAGGCGGTAGACTCCATCGCCCGGATCGGTGGCGCCCCCGGCATAGAGGCGGCCGTAAACGTAGGCGAGCCAGATAGCCGTAGCGAAGAGCGGGACGGCGGTGAGCTGCTTCATGATCTCCATCCAGGCGCCGGGACGGGGCAGGATCTTCGTCCACGCGGGTTGGAGGCTGAGCAGCATGTACGGCGTCGCAAGGCCGAGGCCCAAAGCGGTGAAGATGGCGAAGGTGATCCACGCGGGCTGCACGAGCGCGAAGCCGATGGCCGCGCCCATCAGCGGAGCCGTGCAGGGCGTGGCGACCACGGTGGCGAGGACTCCGGTGAAGAAGCTGCCGGTGTAGCCGGGCTTGGTGGCGAGTTCGCCGCCGGCGCTGGTCAGCGAGAGGCCGAGGTCGAACTGGCCTGCGAGTGAGAGTGCGAAGAAGAAGAGAAATGACGCCAGGATCGCGATGAAGGTGGGCGACTGGAGCTGAAATCCCCATCCGGCCTGCGATCCACCCGCTCTGAGGATCAGCAGGACGGCGACGATGGACCAGAAGGAGACGAGGATGCCAAGCGTGTAGACCAGACCGTGGCTGCGAAGCTGCTTGCGCTCTTCGCCGGAGGACTGCACGAGGGCAAGGCCCTTCAAGAAGAGAACCGGGAAGACGCAGGGCATCAGGTTCAGGATGATGCCGCCGAGGAAGGCGAGGCCGATGGCGGAGGCGGTGGTGACTCCGGAGGCTGCGGTCTTCGCGGCGGATGGGGGCGGCGGAGCGATCTCGCCGGGGACAACGGGGGCGGTGAACTCATAGGAGACGGTGTCCGAGAGCTTGAGTAGGCCGTGGAGTTGGACCGGGAGTGTCTTGAGATCTTCGGAGCGAGGAATGCGGATGCGGAGGCCGTCTGGGAGCGGCTCGATGGCCTGCTCGGCGGCGTTGGCGATGAGGTCGGGATCGTAAGGGTAGAACTCAGCGTCGGTCTCGCGGGCGCCGGTCTTAAGCGTAACAACGAAGTCTTTCGAGCCGCCGTTGACGGTGACGCTGTCGCTGGACGGGATGGGTTTGGGGATGAGGCTTAGGGCCGCGCCGAGCGCTCCGACAGGCTGGACGGCGGCGGCGGCGGGGCCGACGGTCAGGTTGAGGCCAAGGTGCGCTTTGCCGGGGATGCAGACTTGGGCGCAGACGAGCCAGTCGACGAGCGCGTCGATGTGAACAGGGCCAGCCTTCATACCGGGAGCCGCGGTGAAGGTGACGGGGAAGGCGGCGGTCTCTTCGTAGCCGAAGTCCATCAGCGGGCCGAGCGGGAGGCGGCTGGGCGGCGGGAAGAGCATGGGGCCGGCGGTGAGCCCGGTGGGGAAGGTCCACTTGATGTGCGGCGGCTCACCGGAGTCGCCGGCATTGAGCCAGTAGACGTGCCACTTCTCTTCCATGGTTAGGACAAGGCCGGCCTGGAGCGTGCCTCCGGGGGCTACAGTGTTGCCGTAGGTGACGAGTTCGGCGGTGAGGTGCTGGGCCTTGACGGGGCCGGGACCCCCGTCGCCGACGGCGGTGAGTTGGGCGAACGCGGGCGCGGCAATGGCACAGAGGGCAAGGCAAAGAATGTGGAGACGTGTCTTCATCTGGGTTGATTGTAGGCGGTATTACGTTTCGAGTTGTCGGAGGTAACGGTAGGCAGGGCGAAGGAGGGCGGAGTGGGTCGTCCGTCTCTCACCCGTAACGTGAAACAGAGATGCGGTGGATGGAACACCGAGATGATGAGCGGGGGAAGAACCCGTGTTCCAGATGCGGGATGTGGGACACCCCCTTTGTGGTTGAACTTAGAGGCGGCGGTGTTCGACCATGATGCAGCGGTCCATGACGACGCGGATGCCGCTTTCTTCGGCGTGTGCCGCTGCTTCCGTGTTTATGATTCCCTGCTGCACCCAAAGGTTACAGAGACCTAGGGCGATCATCTCTTCGACGATGGCGGGGACGGCGTTCGGGAGACGGAAGACGTCGACGATGTCGGGCTTGATAGGAAGAGCTGTAAGGGATGGATAGGACGTTTCGCCGAGGACTTCTGTTACGGAGGGATTGATCGGGTAAAGCTTGTAGCCGTGCTGCTGCAGGTAGGCGGAGACGTAATGACTCGGCTTGGCGGCGTCGGCGGAGAGGCCGATAACGGCGATCGTCTTCGCCGTGGTGAGCATTTCGTGGATGGTGACGGGTTCGTTCATGCGGCTCCTGCGGCAGTACAAAGGCGGCGATTGGTGGCAGAAAGGTTCGAACGGTTGAGGCGATATGAAGTCTCGCGGGGTCCTTCGCTGCGCTCAGGATGACGGCAAGGACAACAACGGCATTAGCAAAAGCGAACTGCCTTCGGAACGACAAATGAAGGATACGAGAGCCAGATGCCAAGGCGGTACGGGTGCCAGATACTAAGACGGTTACGGGTGCCAGACGCCAAGGCGGTTACGAGTGCCAGATGCCTAAAAGGCGGCGGATGACGACGAGTTCGCCGAGATGGTAGGCGTTGTGATCGGCGATGAGGAGAGCTTCGCGGAGGAGGTTCTGACCATCACCCCAGCGGAAGGGTTTGTAGAGGTCTACATCGGGCTTCTCGAGGAGAGCTTCGAAGAGCTTCTGGTCGGCGCGGATCGTGGCAATGGTGTTGTTCCAGGCTTGGGCGTCGGGTGGCGTGGGAGATTGTGGCCAGTAGTCGTCGGGCCAGGCGATGTGTTGGTAGCCGCCCGTGGGTGGCGCGCTGAAGTTCAGAATGTCGCGCTGGGTGATGCGGAGATGCTCCAGGATCTGCCACGCGGAGTATGGCAGGTTTGCGGGGACGGTGCCGTAGTGCTCGGCGGGAAAGTCCATAATAGCGGTCTCAAAATCCGCGTGAGCCTGGCCGCCTTTCAAGAGGGCGAGAAGTTGCTTGATCAGGTCGGGATTCGGCTTTTCTGTCGTGGGCATGAGGTCGCTCCTGTGGGGATTTGATGCGTCTGCGTTCGTTCGGGTTCTGGATCCCGCCCGGACGTTTGTGGCAGCGCAGCGCAAACGCAAATCCTTCGATTTCGCTCAGCGTGACACTTCTGAAGTTGGGGCGACTGGAAATACCGGCCTGGCAGTTCAGGCGAGGTGTTTGGTGGCGACGACGACAGCAAGTGGAGGGAATGTGGCCCAGATGCTGCCGCGTTTCTTTGTGACTTCGAACCCGGCGGTGCGGAGGTGCTTTGCGTACTCCGAGGTGCGCTTGTAGTCAGAGAGCAAGGCCTGACCACCGGGCTTGAGGACACGGACTATCTCGTCGAGGGCCTTGTGGCGGGTGGCGGAGTCGTAGATGTTGTGGAGGCAGAGATTCGAGAGGATCACGTCGAAGTGGGAGTCGGGGAACGGCATCTGCTGGGCTCCACCACTGACGAGGGTGCATAGGTCGGTGAGGTGTTCAAGGTCAATGTTGTGTTGTGTCTCTGTAAGCGCGTTGCCGCCCATATCGACGTTCGACCAGATATCGATACCCGTGGCGTGGCCGGTGGTGATTCGCTTTGCAGCCCCGCAAAGCAGGAGACCACGGCCACAACCGACATCGAGGACTTGTTCATCGCCGCGCCAGGTGTGGAAGGCGAGGATGAAGTCGCGGTGGCGGAATTTACCGTATTTCACGTAGAGAAGGTAGAGGCAGCCTTCGGCCAGAAGGAAGCCGGCAGTCCAGAGAAACATGGTGTGGAGTTCCAGGATGATGTTGCCGACATGGATCGGCTTGCGCGTGAGATACGACGTGATGAGACAGAGAAAGCCGAAGAGGAACAGATTGCGGAGGACGGCGGGGGCGTCGATGCCGTAGTCGGGTTTGGTGGTCATGTCGTGCCTCATGCCGCTGAAGTGCGGTCTGTGAGGAGTATGCGTTACATGGACGGGCGATAGAAGTATCTTTTGTCAGGCGGGGCGGTGACAGATGTCATGCTGTGGGCTACAGGGACGATGGCGGAAAGGGTTGAGAGGTTGTGGTGGCATGAAGTGTCGCGGGATCCTTCGCTGCGCTCAGGATGACGGCAAGAGCAAGAGCGAGAAGCGGATCCTCTGCCTGCGGCGAAACTTGACAGTGTTGGGAGGTGTGGTCAACCGGAAAAGGTTTTTAATTCGAAGACCCACGTCTCAGAATCGAGAAAATGGGGCACCCAAATTTGTTGGTAATTACAGGTCGTCGGGATCGGCCGACTCGGCGGGGAAGTTGCCTTCGCGGCGCATGCGGAGGTAGCCGCGAATGAAAGGTTCGAGGTACCCATCGAGGACGCGGTCTACATCGCCTACTTCAACGCGGGTGCGGAGATCTTTAGCCATGCGGTACGGCTGCAGGACATAGCTGCGTATCTGGGAGCCGAAGCCGATGTCGAGCTTGGAGTCTTCGAGCTTCTTAGTGACTGCCTTCTTCTTGTCGAGTTCGTATTCGTAGAGGCGCGAGCGGAGCATCTTCATGGCGCGCTCTTTATTCTTGTGTTGAGACCGCTCGTTCTGGCAGCCGGCTACGAGGCCGGTGGGGAGGTGGGTGATGCGGACGGCCGAGTCGGTGGTGTTGACGTGCTGGCCGCCCTTGCCCCCGGATCGATAGGTGTCGATGCGGAGGTCGTCGGGCTTGATGTCGATTACGATCGTGTCGTCGATTTCGGGAGAGACGAAGACGCTGGCGAAGCTGGTATGGCGGCGCTTCGCGGAGTCGAAGGGGGAGATTCGGACCAGTCTATGCACGCCGGTTTCGCCGGAGAGCATTCCAAATGCGAACTCGCCAGTGATGGTGAAGGTGGCGGACTTAATTCCGGCCTCGTCGCCATCCTGGATTTCGTTGATGTCGGTCTTGAAGCCTTCGCGTTCGGCCCAGCGGAGATACATGCGCATGAGCATCTCGGCCCAGTCCTGGCTCTCGGTACCGCCGGCGCCGGGGTGGACGACGACAATGGCGTTGAGCGGATCGGTCTCGCCGGAGAGCATGGTCTTCGATTCGAGCCTGTCGGAGAACTCGACGAGTGAGGGGATCTCGCGGGCGAGGTCAGGCTCGGTGTCTTCGCCTTCCTTGGCGAGTTCGAAGTAGGCCTCGATGTCATCGGAGCGGCGGGCCAGTTCGGTGTCGTCGGCGAGGAGCGTTTCGAGGCGCTTGCGCTCGCGCATGAGGGGTTGCGAACGCGCGGCGTCGGCCCAGATGGCGGGGTCGGAGGTCTTCTCTTCAATGGTAACTAGTTCACGGCGAAGGCGGGGTGCGTCAAAGATACTCCCGCAGGTCGCGGACTTTGTCGCGGACTGGGGAGTACGTGTATTCGAGATCAGAGAGCATTTGTTTAGTTTACGGCATGGAGATAAGAGCTAGGGCAGAGGTGCGGGGTTGAGGCCGAGGATGAGGCTGGTTCGTTGGGTGACGAGTGCGACAGCGGGCTGCTCTTCAGTGAGGCCGGGGCCTGAGAAGCGGCGGTAGGTGGATGGTTGACCGTCGACGATCTGTACGAACTCGACGGATTTCGGAAGGTCAGGGATTCGGTCGCCGAACCAATGCGGATCTTCGCGTTGATCCCAGGTCACCAGCGCAAGGACCTTGCCAATGGAGTAGGACAGAGCGACAGCCGCAGCGTCGCGCGGATGCACGGCCTGCATGGCTGCATCGTTGCCGAACAGGGTCGCGGTCTGGTGGGTGGCAGGATTGACGTACAGGGTGATGCCCCGCCAGGTGAGCGGTTGGTACGGAAGATTTGCCGGCAGTGCGGCGGCGTTGTTCAGGACCTCGGTCCCGGTGATCTTCGCCGGCGAGATAGGCAGGGTGTAGACGTAGTCGTCGCCGCGTACAGGCTGGTGGCAGCCGGTGCAGTTGTTGACGAAGTGGATGTCCGTGCCGAAGGGCTTGAGATTCGTGCCGAGCCAGCGACCCCAGCCCCAGCCCTCCTGATGCTTGTAGAGCGAGGCATCTTTGAGCATGAGCTCAACTTGAATGAAGCCACCGGGATGGATGAGGCCGTCTGTGCCGGTGGCCTGCTTCCAGGCGATCTTGGCGAAGCGGGCGCCGTCGGGCCAAGGCGAGACGTGGCCAGTGCGGGCGGCGGTAATGGCGATGCCGTTGCCGAGGATGAAGCGGAAGGTGCCGTTGTCGCCTCGGTCGGTGGTGCTGATGAGCTGCCAGGTCTCGAAGGCGGGATCGAACTTGAAGCCATCGAACTCGGGGGAGACGGACGCCAGGGAGACAGGAGCAGCGGCAGGTGCTGAGGCGGCAGGGATGGAGACGGCGGTGTGGCCCAGGGTGAAAGATAGGCCTTCAAAGTCGCCGTCTCTTCCGGGGTCACGTTGGCATCGCTATGAAGTTTACGAAACGATGGGAGCGGCATTGCGCCGAGCTGAATCATGTTCACAGCTTCGTACAGAGTAGCCTTTTGTGCGGCAGCTGGCTTTGTGCCGAGGCTCGAGAAGTTCAGATGTTCACGAGCCGTTAGGATGTCGTGGCGAACGAGCCAGTAGCCAGGAACGATCTCATCGAACCATGAGAGACGGCGCTCATTCGAGTGACAGCTGTAGCAGTCCTTTCGAAGGATCTGTTTGACCTCTGGAGGATCTTCAATCTCTGCAGTGACAGGCTGAGCAGGGATGCTCGGCCGGATAAGTTGAAGCAGCAAAACAGGAGCGACACCAGCGAGAAACAGCTTACCTAAAAACTTCATCGTTCGGGACTCACGCTCGCGGTGGAGAAAACCCATCGAGAAGCGTCAAAGATGCGCGAACTCATCCCCTACCAGCAATGATTTTCTTCAACACGACGAGGCATTTTTTGATCATACGGCAATGTGCGTCGCCAAGGTGGCGGAAGCCTGTGTTTCAAGATGTCCTGACGAACTGCGCGGCCGCAGAGTGAACAACCAATTTGTCTCAACTACCTTCTACGTTATGCAGCACAACCGTTCGCCCAAAACAAATTACCGGTGAGTTGTACTCGGCTCGAGCTTACCCCAAAACAATTACACCTTTGACCCACGAGAAACTCTCGCACGGTGAGTCATGCCTGGAGGCAGTCCCTTGTCCAAATATAAGTTGCAATCACTCCTCTGCCCAACCGCATCCGTTACCGAAGAACAGCTCGAGACGGACCGCAAGATTATTGCGTTCGAGCGAACGGTACAACACATCAGCAGGCGTGGCTTTATGGGCACGATGCTTGCCGCCACCGCTGCTGCCGCCACGCTGGCGAGCACGCGGCAGGGCGTGGCACAGAGCACGGCTACGCCATCGATCGTTGACGTTCTAAACTTTGCGCTAAATCTCGAATACCTCGAGGCAAACTTCTATCTGTATGTTTCGACGGGATCGGGACTGACGAGCGCACAGAACGAATCGGGAGTGGCGGTCGAGGGCGCGCCACCGCAGTTGCCGCTCGATGCGGGCACACTTGCTGTGGTGAAGGGTCTGGCACAGGATGAGGTAAATCACATCGCCGACCTGCAGTCTGCAATCACAACGCTGGGCGGAACTCCTATTCCTCAACCACTGATCAACCTCGCGGCGAACGGCGCGATCACCACGCAGGCGCAGTTTCTTGCGGCAGCGCGGCAGTTCACGGCGCTGGGCGGATCGGCATACGCAGGATCGGCGCAGTTCCTGATCTCGAACACGACCATACTCCAGACCGCCTCGCAGATTCTAGCAGCTGAAGGACAGCACGCAGGTGCGGTCGACTACCTCTGCATTACACAGAATGTCGCCAGTCCGGCAATCGATGCACAGGATGTTCCGCCGAGCGCGACCAACTACTTCATCGTCGATCCGAACACGGCACTTGCGCCCGCTCGCAACACGTCACAGGTGCTTGGCGTTGCGTATGGTGTGTCCACGCCGGCTACGGTCACTCCACCTACCGGCGTAATGCTAGGTGGGTTCTTTCCGAACGGAGTAAACGGCAACATCAAGTCGACCTAGTTCGTGCGGTAAGTCGTCGTTCAGAAACCTAGTTCCTTTTTACGATCCATCTTTCGCCAGGAGGCGATTCATGTCAGAACAAGTTCTAGATGTATTCAGCAATGAGCAAGATGCCGCAAGCGCATTGGTTTCGCAACGCTCCTCGACGCTGCTCAAGCGCCGCAACTTCCTTTCGGGTGTAGCAGCCACAGGTGCAGTTCTGGGTGTGGGTGCGCTGGCCGGATGCAGTAATGATGGGCCGGTGGTGGTCCCTTCCATCGTTCCCTCGGTGCTCGATGTGCTGAACTTTGCATTGAACCTTGAGTATCTGGAGGCGAGCTTCTACCTCTACGTCACGACCGGCACCGGCCTATCTTCCACAGACATGGGATCAGAGGCGGGAACGGTGACGGGTGGCGGCCAGGTCGCATTCGCCAATCCGGTTGTTGCCATGGCGGCCAGCCAACTCGCCAAGGATGAGCAGCAGCATGTGGAGTTTCTGCGGAGCACGATAACTGGTGTGGGCGGAGTTCCAGTGGCGATGCCAAACATCAACCTGGCGGCCGGCGGGACGGTTAACTCGGATGCGAGCTTCCTGGCCGCTGCACGCCAGCTTGAAGGTGTCGGCACCAGCGCATATATCGGAGGCGCCCAGTACCTGGTTCCGAGTACGGTAGCTCTGAACTATGCCGCACGAATCCTACACACGGAAGCTCAGCATTCCGGGCTGCTTCGCAAGCTGTGTCTCGATCTCGGCGTGACGTCACCAGCAGCGGACGCACTCGACATCCCGCCGACAGCGACGCAGGTTTTCGAGACGAGCCCGACGACCGGGTTGAACCCGGTGCGGACCACCTCACAGGTGCTACAGATCGTCTACAGGGCTCCAGGAGCAATCGGCGTTTCATCGGGCGGCTTCTTCCCAAATGGCCTCAACGGAGCAATCATCACCAGCTAATTTGGGCGAGCGTGCATGCCTTCCGACATTTACGCCTTTACGACCGGGGCCAACCAAAGTCCGTCGCCAGCAATGGCGGTTCAGGAGACAGAAATGATTCATGCAATTCGACGCAGCATCCTTCCGATCTTATTTGCAACCATTGCGACTTCAGCGCACGGCCAGTATTACAAGCAGCTCTACAGTTTGAAAGGTGGCAGCATCTCCGCATCTTATATGGGCCAATTCACAACGCCGTTGACGAGCGATCCGAGCGTTGTAACAGGCAATGTGAGCACACCTGCGGGCGGAGTATTGAATGAGACGGTGAGCGGACAGCAGCAGTTTACCTATGACGGTGGCGGCTTGTTGCTCTCCGCGCAGTTGCATCCTGTTCCCTTCGCGGGCGTGGAATTCAACTACGGGTACTACCGATCGTCGGAAATTTACACCTTCAACTACTCCAGCGCGACTTCGTCGCAGAGACTGGTTGTTCCAGTCACCGCGAACGAGGCTACCGCGGCCTATGAGTTTCACCCGAAGCACATTCCGCTACAGCCGTTCGTCAACGTAGGCGGAGGAGCAATCAGTTTCATTCCACGGGAAGCTTCCAATCAGTGGCGCGCAACCGGCCTTCTGGAAGCAGGCCTCGATCTACCTACCGGTAACAAGCACATTGCAATTCGGATCGAAGGGCGCTCTTTGATCTATCGGGCTCCTAATTTTAACCAGCCGTCTCTGAGCACACGGAGCTGGAGGGTAACGGATGAGCCGGTCGCCGGCGTAGTCTATCGCTTCTAAGCTACAAGGTATATTTCAAAAAATGAACTCGCCGCCCCTTACAAGGGCGGCGAATTTGTTTTTAGGCGAGAGGTAAGAGATATTCCGAGGACGGTCACGAGAGCGCAGGCGTACGCGAAGAGGTCGCCATAAGCGGTGTAGAAGGTAGTGTCAGTCTCATAGCCGAAGGCGACATGCAGGCTGGTGCGGATGTGGCGGGGAGCGGATACAGTGACGCGGCCGGCCGGGTCGATGGCTGCGGTGACTCCGGTGTTCGTGGAGCGGAGGACCCAGCGATGGTTCTCGATGGCGCGCATGCGGACCATGTTGAGGTGCTGCCAGGCGGCTCCGGTATCGCCATACCAGCCGTCGTCGGAGATGTTGACGAGGACTTCGGCTCCATTTTGTACGAAGCGCCGGATTTCGTCGCCAAAGATGGATTCATAGCAGATAAAGGCGGCGTAGGTGTGGCCGTCCTGTTTGTAAGTGGTACGCGAGACACCGCGGTCCATGTCGCCCACTCCGGCCGTCAATTTGCGGGCGAAGAAGAAGAGATTCTTGAAGGGGATGTACTCGCCGAAGGGGACGAGGTGGATCTTATCGTAGCGAGTTGTGCTGGGTGCATCCGGGCGGAAGAAGGTCGCGGAGTCGTAAAGGAAGTAGGAGCGGGCTGCTTCCGGGTTTGGAGCTTGAACGACACCGAGGCTACCGATGATGAGGAGCGCGTGGGAGGTGTCGGCGAGGGTGTGCATCCGGGCGAGGAAGACGGGGTCTGTGGTGTAGAAGCCAGAGGGAGCTTCGGGCCAGACGATGAGGTCGGTCCGGGGCTGCCAGGATTGCGTGTGATCTTCGCCCTCGGGGAGGTCGGATGGGCCGCCCTTGTGGAGCATGACGACTTCAGGCGTGCCGGGCATCTCGGGGATGCCGCTTAGAAAGGATGGTGAAGGATGCGTGCTGAGGTCGGAGAACGAATTCAGCAGCTGCTGTGTTGTTTCGGGAGGGCCGGTGCGTTCGGCTCCTACGGAGATATTTTCCTGGACCAGGTTTGCCGTCGCCGTGGCGGGGTTCTGCCGAGGCGAGGGAAGAGCGTGCAGCGCGAAGACGTAGGCGAGGAAGACGACGACCCCGCCAGCGGTGAGAACGGGGCGGATGTAGCGGCGCTCGCGGAGAACGACCCGCATAAGCCATAGCGAATTGATGAAGACAACGCAGAATGACAGGCCGTAAGTGCCGGTGTAGGAGGCAAGGCGGGAGAGGACGGGATTGTCGATCTGGGTGAGGCCAAGGAGGTCCCAGGGAAAGCCGGTGATGCGGGCGCGGGCAAGTTCAACGGCGACCCAGGCAAAGGGAGCGAGGAGAAGTACCTGGTTTCGGGTAAGGATGGAGCGGCGGAGGGCTCCAAGGATGGCGGCGAAGAGCGCATGATAGAGGCCCAGGTAAAGCGCGAATAGAAGAAGAATACCGAGCGAGACCGGTTTGGGAAGGCCGCCGTAGAGGTACATCGTCTGGTAGATCCAGTAACAATTTCCTGCATACCAGAGGACTCCGCAGAGATAGCCGATGGTGGCGCTCTGGGCGATAGAGAGGGGGCGATCTTCCTTATCGCGGCCTGAAAGGGCGTAGAGCAAAGGCAGTAGGGCGATCCAGGCGAATGCGGTGCGCCAGAGCGGAATGGGGCCGGCGATGGGAAAGGAGAGTATCTGCAGGGCGGCAGAGATTGCGGCAAGAGCAAAAAAACGCGCTGGAATCCGTCGCATCGCTACCGAAGTCTAACACTGCAATTAATTGAATCGTTGACCAGGCGAGATACAATGAAAGTTATGGATCCGTTGATTCGTGTGATCGCGAAGATTCTGGTGCCGCTGTTCTTTACTGGAATGGCGGGCGCGGCCGTTGTGGTCGTCATCAGTTTTATCGAAGATTTGACGGAGCTCTTCGGTGAAGAAGAATAGAGTGGCTGGGCCGATGGCAAGGAAACAACAGATCGCTGTGCGCTCTTTCGATTGTCTGAAGGATAGTGTGTTTGCCAGCATGACATCCCTGACTCGAACTAAATGACCCCCACGAAGACCACCTCACGTCCCCCATCCAACCGCGTACGCCTCGTAGTCGCATCTTCGGTGATGCTGACGTTTATTTCTTTCTGGCGGGCGGCGGCGATTGTGCTGAACGATCTTGGGTCGTCGGCGTTTTATGCGGGTGGTATTGCGGAAGAGGCAGTCGGAAAATCGGCGCCGTGGTTCATCCTTGGCGTGATGCTGTTCAGCTTCGCGGTGCGGGCAGTGTATGTAGAAAGCTGCAGCATGTTCACGCGGGGCGGCGTGTACCGAATCGTGAAAGAGGCGCTGGGCGGCACGTTTGCCAAGCTGAGCGTTTCGGCGCTGATGTTCGATTACATTCTGACGGGACCGATTTCGGGAGTCTCAGCAGGGCAATACATTGTCGGATTGTTGAATGAGTTGTTCCGGCTGGGGTCGGCGCATCACTGGATAGGTGGTGCGTTTACCCACGCCAATGGAGTGGCGAGACAGTTCCCTGTCGATGGAACGTCCGCTGTGCTGGCCGCCGTGGTGACGATTTACTTCTGGTGGCAGAACATCAAAGGCATTGAGGAGTCGAGCGACAAGGCACTGAAGGTGATGAAGATCACTACGGTGATGGTGGTGATCCTTCTTTGCTGGGGATTTTATTCGGTGTTCGCGACAGGCGCGCACCTGCCTCCGCTACCGGTGCCTTCAAACCTGAAGTTCAGCAACGATGCTTTGGGCTTTCTGAAGAATACGAGCTTTGTTCGAACCCTGGGATTGTTCGGCGTAATGATGGCTTTCGGTCATTCGGTGCTGGCGATGAGCGGCGAAGAGTCACTGGCGCAGGTAAATCGCGAGATCGAGCATCCAAAGCTAAAGAACCTGAAGCGGGCCGCGATTGTTATAGCAATCTATAGCTTTATCTTCACAGGCGTGGGGTCGCTGCTGGCGGTAATGCTGATTCCTGACTCGGTACGGGTGTCGGTGTATCGGGATAATCTGATCGCGGGCATGGCGATGTTCATGGTGGGACCGCTGGCTGCGCGGATCGCCTTCCGGATATTTGTTGTTATAGTCGGGTTCCTGATTTTGGGTGGAGCGGTAAATACCGCGATAGTTGGATCAACCGGCGTGTTAATGCGTGTGGCCGAAGATGGTGTGCTGTCGGACTGGTTCCGCAAGCCACAGCATAAGTTCGGCACGAGTTATCGGATCGTCAACCTGGTTGTAGCACTGCAGATGTTTACGATCGTGGTGACGCACGGCGACGTAATTATGCTGGGCGAGGCGTATGCCTTCGGAGTGATCTGGAGCTTCACCTTCAACAGCTTGGCAATGCTGATCCTGCGCTTCAAGTATCACGGTGAGCGCGGGTGGAAGGTGCCGGTAAATATCAGGATCGGCAAGACGGAAATCCCACTGGGCTTGCTGTCCGTGTTTCTGGTGCTGCTTACGACAGCGATTGTGAACCTTTTCACGAAGTCGGTTGCGACGGTGAGCGGCATACTCTTCGCTGCGGCATTTTTTGTAATTTTTTCTTTATCGGAACGGGACAATAAAAGACGGCACGACGTTACGGCGCGCCAGATGAAAGAACACTTCCAACTGGAGCATCGAGACGACGTTGGCACCGAGGCGCTGCATATTCGGCCCGGGGCAGCCATTGTCTCGATGCGGGATGCCAGTGCTCCGTTCGCGTTGAAGTGGGCGCTATCACGTACGAACACGGATGAGCAGGACCTGGTAGTTCTTGCGGCGCGCATGATGGGCGCGGGCGGCCCTGACTACATGAGCGCCGACGACCAGTTATTCAGCGAGCACGAGCAGATGCTGTTTACCAAGGCTGTATCCGTCGCGGAAAGCTTTGGGAAGCATATTTCGCTGCTGGTAGTTCCGGCTGGCGATATTTTTGCAGCGCTGGTGCAGACTGCGCACTCGCTGGACGCTGCGGCGGTAGTTTGCGGACTTTCTTCGAAGCTGACCGCGCAGGAGCAGGCTTACCATACGGGACAGGCATGGGAACAGATTCCAGAGCCGAAGCGACAGTTCACCTTCTATGTAGTTGACCCGGATGGCGAGGCGCTGAGCTTTCACATTGGGCCACACGCACCGACAATCGATGCACACGAGGTGCAGATTGTTCATCGTCTCTGGCTAAACCTTCGCAAGGCACCTGAGATGCATGATCTGCATCACAGCGATGTCATCTCTTATGCGCTGACCAGGATGGCGAACGAGTTTACGCGTGACCGGGAAGGCACTCTGCGTGGTCTTAGAACATCGATTGCGGAACAGAGTACAAAACAGAGACTAGGTGGGCCGAGGTTTGAAGCGTTTGAGACTGATGAGCTCGATTATTCAAAGGTCGAAGAAGATGAGCCAAGTAAGGATGCTTCCAGGTTAGTAAGTTAGTTATGCAAGCGCGGATGATGTATTTTCGACAACGGAAACGTGTCCCATCCTGGGATTCGAATTGCAAACCAGACGCGTCTTCTGTATCGTCCTAAAAAGTAGACGCGTTATCTTATACCTGCGGAGAGCACTTACAGGAACGCTCTTACCATGGAGGCACTAAGTGGAAGTTAGCCGCATTATCTCGGAAATAGACTCGCAGATATCGAAGCTGCAGCAAGCCCGCGCTCTTCTTTCAGAGACCAGTTCAGTGAGTGCACCTTCCGTTACTCCCGTGAAACGCGCCGGACGCGGACGCCCCAAGGGAAGCAAGAACAGCGTGAAAAAAGCGGCAGCGGTAGTAAAGACTCCTGCTCCAGCAGCAGCAAAGACAGCTACTACGCGGAAGCTTAGCGCAGAAGGTCGCAAGCGTATCGCAGACGCGATGAAGAAGCGCTGGGCCGAGCGTCGCAAAGTGTCGACGAAGTAAGGCTGAACCTGCACGTAAGAAGATGATGAGTAAGGATCCTTTCGGAACACTGTGTGGTTCTCCATCGCAAGCGTCTCTCGTGCTCAGGTTAATGATTCTCCCCATAGGAAAATAAAATATTGCTCATTGAGGCAGTGCCCGTTTTACACGTTGCAAAGTTAGCAACGGCAGAGCGGTCGCACGCTCTTATCGGGTAGCCAGAACTTCGCTGAGGTTGTCTTTTGCCAGAAAGAAGCGATAGCCGCTGAATCCGTGCAGCAGCTTCTCAATCTGGCGATTGTTATAGACATTCAGGAGCGGATGGTTCGTTGCGCGCTGAATCTCGACCGAGTCGGTTGGGGTGAGGTGGTAGCGCGAGAAACGCGTCTCGCCAGCGTTCGCCTTGGAGTGGAAGAAGCCGAGCAGAAGACCGCCGGGCTGCATGACATCGTGGATGCGGTCGATGACCGGGGCGAGCAGTGCCGCGGGAAGATAATCCGCGGTATCCCAGAATGTGACCACGTCGAAGGTCCTTCCGGAGAAATCCAGGTTAGTGGTGATGAAACGATCCACATCGAAGCGCGTTCCTTCTCCGGACTCGTTTGGGATCATCCACTCAGGCTTGGCGGCCTCGTCGACGAGATTGGCCATGTAGATACTGTGGCCAAGACTTGTGACGTAGTTAATGTTGATGGCCGAGGTTGGGCCGATATCAAGAATGCGCAGTCCTTCGTGGGTGGCGAGATGTTTCTGCAACTGAGCCCATCCGCTCGAATGACGCGACGAACGTTCCGCGTCATTGCGGTCGCCTGATGTGCCGTGGCTGCCAAAGAGATTGCGCATGAAGTGTGGTTCCGGACTTATGCCTTCGGTTCTGCGAAGAGCGGTGCGGGTGGCTCATGCACGGGAGTGGCGGCCTTGGGGACGGTGATGGTCGGGCCAGCGGCACCCACATCGACGCGGCCCTGAATGCTTGCCTTCTCTTCGATGGAGAGGCGTGAGGTGAAGATGTCGCCACGAATGACGGCGGTGGCGCGGAGGTCAACCCGGCCCGAGGCATGGATGTTGCCCTCGATGTGACCATTGACGACGATGTCGCGCACTTCAAGATCGGCGAGGACGTGAGCGTTGGGGCCGACGGTGAGGCGGTTGCCGGGAAGGGTCACGGTGCCTTGAATCTCGCCGTCAAGGTAGAGGTCTTCACCGCCTGAAATGTCTCCTCGAATGATGACGGATTTTCCGATGACCGTGGAATCTTCTGCTGGCTTCATGCGCTCTTTGTCTCCCATTCGCGACGCTGCATTATCTGGCCGCTTAGCCCGAACTATACCCAAGCCGATGACCTGAGGCAAACCCGCAACCATGTTTGTCCGGTAAACGTCTGATTGGGGTGGATACTGGAACGGACACTAAGACTGCAAATGAGACAGGGCTAAGAATGCTATTGGGCCGCAAGGTGAAAGATTTCCACGTGGTCGGATTTGGGGCTGAAGGCGGGTGGTTCCGCGCGGCCATATTTGCAGTTGTATTCCTGATCGCCGTACCGGGTGCGTTTACCGCTACGCTCGCGGCCGAGCAGGGCGCCGCCAGCAATTCCCTGATGTCGGGTCCGGCGAAGGGATGGGCTGAGCAAGCGGCGGTGAAAGAGATCGAGATCATTCAACATTCCGATTCTTTTCTCCGATACAGGCAGAGAACGATCGATACCAGGAAAGACGAACTGCGGGACGTAATCGAGTCAAAGGACGGAACCGTGGCGCGTCTGCTGATGCGCAACAACCGGCCATTGACGGCTGAAGAAGACAATGCGGAACGCGAACGGCTGAATGGGTTAGTCGATCATCCTTCGGAGTTTCAGAACCACGTCAGCAAAGATGCAAAGGGTAAGAAGCAGGCGATCGACCTGATCAAGCTGATGCCAAGCGCGATGATTTATACGTACGCGTCCGATCAGAGTCCGGCACCTTCCGCAGGCGGGCCGCAGGTGGTGATCGATTATGCACCAGACCCGAAGTTCAATCCGCCAACGACGGAGAGCCAGGCGCTTTCAGGGCTGAGAGGGCGGATCTGGATCGATGCGAAGGCGAAGACAATTGTGCAGATGAATGGAGAGATCTTCCAAGGGGTGAACTTCGGGTGGGGAATGCTGGCGCATATCTACCCCGGAGGCAAGGTTGATCTGGAACAGACCGCTGCCATGGGCGATCGCTGGAACATGACGAGCTTTCACGAGCACGTCACGGTGAAGGCGCTGATGGTGAAGACGATCAGCGTGAACTCCGAGGTGCATTCGTTTGATTTTCAGCAGTTGCCAAGGACGATGAGTTATCAGGATGCGGTTCGGGTGCTACTGGGGACGGCGCTGCCGAGATAGTTTCGGGTGGAAACGGGCAAAGCGACCGACTGCGCCAATCACCATAAGATTGTGATTGGTCGGCTCAGAATGACAACAATGCACAGAAGCAGCGGCGGCCTGCTGGGCATCGGGTCAGGCGAGGACGCGAGCTTTCGCTTTGATGGTAGACCGACGGACGGTTAATTTGTCGATTCGATCACGAAGGATCTCATAGCCACGGCCGGGGCCTTGCGGGACGGTGATCTCGCCAGCACTGCTGACAAGGACTTCGGGCTCGATGATGTCCTGCTCCCAGTAGCGGGCAGAGGCGGAGACGTCGCCTGGGAGTGAGAAGTTCGCGAGCGACGAGAGGGCGATATTGTGGGAGCGGCCGATGCCGGTCTCCAACATGCCACCGCACCAGACGGGGATGCCGCGTTCTTCGGCCGCGTTATGGATGGCGATGGCCTCGCTGAAGCCGCCTACACGACCGACCTTGATGTTGATGACGCGGCAGGAGTCCATGTTGATGGCGGCGAGAGCGTCGCGGCGGTTGCGGATGGACTCGTCGAGGCAGATAGGAGTTTCGAGGCGCTTCTGCAGCATAGAGTGGAAATAGAAGTCGTCGTACCAAAGCGGCTGTTCGATCATGAGGAGATCGAAAGCTTCCCAGGCGGCTATGGCATCGAAATCGCGCATGCGGTAGGCAGAGTTGGCGTCGCAGCTGAGTCGAATGCTGGGCCACCGATTGCGGACGGCTTCGAAGATCTTCGTGTCCCAGCCCGGCTTGCACTTCAGCTTAATGCGTTGGTAGCCGGCGTCTACTTCGGTGGCGATCTTGTCCATCAGGACGGGAAGCGAGCTTTGGATTCCAATCGAGACGCCGCAAGGGATGGTGTCGCGAACGCCTCCGAGCAGGCTGGAGAGAGAGATGCCCTGCATCTGCGATTCAAGATCCCAGACCGCATTTTCAACGGCAGCCTTGGCCATTCGATGGTCACGAACCTGCTTGAAGATGTGGGGGCAACTGCCACCGCCGCGCAGAGCGGAGTCGGCTTCGAGCAAGCGAGGTGCAAGTTCGGTCTCGGTGATGAACCAGGCTGTGTCGATAGTTTCGCCGGAAAAGTAAGGATGCTCGCCAGCGACGCACTCGCCCCAGGAGGTAAGGCCGTCGGACTCGAGTTCGATGAGCAGGATACGGCGGGCGGTGGTGACGCCGAAGCTTGTCTCGAAGGGTTGGGCAAGCGGAAGATTGATCTCGCGAAGGTGGAGGGCGTCGATCTGGAGGGTGGGCATCGTGTCCTGTTCTTTCTGGCTCGATTGTGGCGGTGCATACGCTGCGGAAGGGGTCAAGCTCTATTCCACCGCCATTGAGGCCTCATCGACCTCTCCAAGAAGAAATATACCGCTCCCTTCAGTGTCGCGCACATAACCGATAGCGGCAAGATTACGCGCGAAGGCGGACTGAAGGGCTATCCGATTCGTGGTTTGCAGGGCTTTCGCCCGATCTCTTAGGTGTGGCGTCTGTTTCCATTCGGCGATGGCAGCGGGGACGGTGATGCGCTCCAGAATTGGCATCAGGATCGGCTGCAGGAGGCTTTCGCCGCGGAGCGCGGCTTCGACGCGCGGGGAGCGGAGCCACCACTCAGCGTAGAGGCGGTCAGTCGGCAGCCCACCTTGCAGCGGCGAGGATGAGGGGCCGTAGAAGTCGGCCTGATAGCGTCGGGATATGGCGCCGAGCCTGGCGATATTGAGGTAAGCGTTCTTGATCTCCAGGGGATCGTAGGTCCACTCCATGCGCTCGATGCCGCGGGCGATAGCGTCGTCGCGCTGTGCGAGTTTCAGGCGGCGGCCGATACCGGCGTTGCGATACTCCTGAAGGACGGCAAGCATGTGGGAGTGCAAATAAACCTGGCCGTCGCGATAGGCTGGGAGGGCCATGGCGAAGCCGATGAGCCTTTCAGGGGCGGTTGCGGCAAAGGCTCCGATGACCTGGCCGCCGATCTTCCGGGCGAGCAGGAACATGCGGCGCGGGACGATGTCGTTGTCTTCGTAGCCCCAGACTGCGCCTTGGATCTCTACGCATTGCTGGAAGTCTTCGAGGGTGGTAAGAGGACGGATCGTGAATTCATTCATAGACATGGATCAGGCGGTCTCTGCGGTCTTCGATTGCACCCAGAGCTCTTCAAGCTCGGCCGCAAATCTTTGTTCGAGGGCCTCATGGCCGCCTGCGGCCGATTCCATCGAGGCGAAGCGGCGGCGGAATTTGGCGTTGGTCTCGCGAAGGGCAAACTCGGGATCGATCTTCAGGTGACGGGCCAGGTTGGTTGCGGTAAAGAGGATGTCACCCATCTCGGCGATGGCTTCAGGAGTGGGTTTGCCAGGTTGCAACTCGGCTTTGAGTTCGGCGATCTCTTCGTCCAGCTTTTGGAAGAGGCCATCGGTGTTTGGCCAGTCAAAGCCTACTTTGGCAGCCTTTGAACCGAGCTTTGAAGCTTCGAGGATTGCGGGCATCGCGCGCGGCACATCGTCGAGGAGCGATGTCTCACTCGAGTACGTGGCTTGCTTCTGCTTCTTTTCTTCGCGCTTGATCAGTTCCCAGTTGCGGAGGACCGCGTCGGCATCGGTGGCCGAGGTGTCGCCGAAGATGTGCGGGTGGCGGCGGATGAGCTTCGCGTTTAGATTGGCGGCGACGTCGGCGATGTCGAAGTGGCCGGCTTCGGAAGCCATCTGCGAGTAGAAGAGTACTTGCAGGAGAAGGTCGCCGAGTTCGTCCTTCAGATCGGGCCATGCGCGGCGTTCAATCGCGTCGAAGACTTCGTAAGTCTCTTCCAGGGTGTGGCGCTTGATGCTGTCGAAGGTCTGCTCGCGGTCCCACGGGCAACCATCCGGCGCGCGGAGGCGTGCCATAATCGCGATCGATTCGGCGATGGCGGCTTGACCCGGTTGTGACGTTGCTGGTGAGGCGGACTGCTGGTTGAGAACTTCGTCTGCCATTCCCTTGCGTGCTCCTGTCGATGCGCTTTCCTGCTAGGACGAGCCTACAGTATGCTCATAGACGGAATGGCAGATCAAACCACCCAACTCGCAGCGGAGCATGTGGCACAACGGAAGACCTCGCGCGGATGGTTGGTGCTGCTGGTGCTTCCCTACGTCGGGCTGTGCTTTCCGCAGATGTATGTGCGACTGACGCCGGTGCTTTGGGGATTTCCTTTTTTCTACTGGTACCAGTTTGGCTGGGTGCTGCTGGCTTCGGGGCTGCTAGGGATCTTCTATCTGAAGACGAAAGCTTCTAGTCTTACCGGCAAAACGGCGCGTCAGCGCGAGTAGATGAAAACCTTCGTTGGGTTATCACCTACTTGGAAGCTGGAGCAGATTCCCTTGGGGAGTGGGGACTAGGATACGGCAAAAGAAGCTAACGGAACCCTGTGTAAGCGGTCCCGTTGCTGTTGGATGTTAGCGGATCCGGATAGTCTCCCGATACGCCCGGAGTGCGGGATTGGTATAGCGGATGTGAAGCGAGGTTTGGTAATGCAGCTTTCTGGCGGCCAGTTTCCCGTTGTTGCTACTGGCCACTCGGACTTGGTGTGGCCGATGTAGTCGGTTGGCCCATGTTTGTCATGAGCTTCACTTCTACCCGGCGGTTTTTGGCACGGCCTGCAGAGGTCTTATCGGTTGCTACCTGCTGATCTTTACCAATGCCAATGAGATAGAACTTATGGGGTGGAACGTTGTATTTGGTTGCTAGGTAATTAACTACAGCATCCGCACGGCGCTGGCTAAGCTGATAGTTGTATTGCGCGTCCCCAACGGAGTCAGTACCTCCGGTCACCTCAAGCAGATAGCCACGTGTGGAATCGAGGGCGCCGGCGAAGTCATCGAGCTGCTTCTTGTCCGAGGGCGTAAGGACAGCCTTATCGAATGCGAATGTGACGCTAACATCGGACACGGACTTGTAGTTGTCGAGATTTGCGACGACTCCAGAGAGCGTGTCAACGCGGTTGTAAGCGTCCTGAGCACTCTGACCGGCGGCATTGGCGGCCTGACCTGCGGCGTCGGCGTGATTGCCAGCGGCATCGGCAGCGGACTGCGCTCCGGCGATGCCCCGCTGCGCGCGAGCATCGGTATCCCCAATGGCGCGGTGGTCGGCGGCGGTCTTGGCGTCGAGGTCGTTGGTATGGTTGATGAGCGGACCGGTCTTCGAACGGACATAGTTCTTCGAGGCGCAGCCGGTGACGCTGACAAGGGCCAAAACAAGAAGACCCGCAGAAGCTACAGAGATACTGGATTGGGAGTAAGGGTTTCCGGTACCGGAAAGGCTGAATTTCATGTCATTCCCTCTTTCGGTATTGCTCTTCCTTGGATGCAGTTGTCGCACCACGCATTTGGTTGATGCATAAGCCGCCTCTAATGAGCAGCATGGAAGGATCAATGTACGTACGGCTGTGTAGGCAGAGATGTTTCGGGAAATTTTGCTCTGCAAATCGGGTAAATTTTCCCGGCTTTCATGCGCAGTAAAGGTTCGAAGGTGCGGCCTTGGGGCGATGGACGGGAACCATCTACACTGGAGTCGGCGATGGACCTTCTCGAAAAAATCCGCACGATCCCTACGCTGCCGGGCTGCTATCTGTACAAGAACGCAGAGGGTGAGGTGATCTACGTCGGTAAGGCGAAGAACCTTCGGTCGCGGGTACGCTCGTATTTTCTGGAAGCAAACCAGATGAACGCGAAGACCGGCTCGCTGATGCGCGAGGCGGTCGACGTGGAGTACATCACTGTCGACAATGAGCGCGAGGCGCTCGCGCTCGAGAACAACCTGATCAAACAGCGGAAGCCGCGATTCAATATCCTGCTGCGGGATGACAAGACCTATCCCTACATAAAGCTGACGATGAATGAACGGTATCCAAAGGTCTTTGTGACGCGGCGACTCAGGAAAGATGGCGGGGCTTACTTCGGCCCCTACTTTCCGGGGAACCTGGCGCATCGGCTGGTGGATTTGATCCACCGCAGCTTTCTGATTCCGAGTTGCAAGATCGACCTTTCACGCTATCACCCGCGGGCTTGTCTGCAGTACTACATCAAGCGGTGCCTGGGGCCGTGTGTCGAGGGGCTGACTACACCGGAGATCTACAAAGAGACGATTCGGGACGTACAGCTCTTCTTGGAAGGCAGGACCGGCGAGCTTGAGCAGAAGCTGACCAGGCGTATGGCGGCGGCGGCTGAGAACGAGCAGTTTGAGATGGCAGCGAGGCTGCGGGACCAGGTGGTGACTGTCCACCAGATGCAGGACAAACAGCGAATTGCTACGGCAGACAACGAGGATGCCGATGTGTTCGGGTTCCACTTCGAGAACCAAATGCTGGCGGTGAATCTGTTCCACATGCGCGGCGGGAAGATCGTCGATCGGCGGGACTTCTTCTGGGAGGAGCTGCCGGATGTGGCGACGTTTCTTGGTGAGTCGCTGAACGAGACTGAAGAAGCTGCCACGGCGCTGATCGAGGCTTCCTGCGAACGGGAGACAGAGCAAAGCCTGGAACCCGATCCGGCTTATCCGGCGCCGGAGATCTGCGAGGCGGGAGAGGTGTTACAACACGGTGCGATTGCGACGCCGTTCGAAAGTGAGACGGAGCCTACGGCGACACCGGCGGCCGAGTTTAGCGCTTCGACTTTCTTTTCCGCGCTGCTGAAGCAGCTTTACCTGGACCAGAGTTACGTTCCGAGGTCTATCCTGCTCCCGGTAGACTTTGCCGACCGGGCTGTGCTGGCCGAACTGCTGAGCGAGCGAACCGGACATCGGATTGAGATTGCTGCTCCGAGACGCGGGGAGAAGCGATCGCTTGTCGATCTCGTATGCCAGAACGCAAAGCAATCCTACGACCAGCGATTCCGTGTTCTGCAGCCGAATCAAAAGGCGATCCAGGAGGCCCTGCAAGAGGCGCTGACACTGGAAGAGCTTCCGCGAAGGATTGAATGCTTCGACATCTCGCACATTCAAGGCGCGGAGACGGTCGCATCCATGGTGGTGTGGGAAGACGGGGCGATGAAAAAGGCCGACTACCGTAAGTTCCAGGTGAAGACGGTGACGGGTGTGGACGACTTCGCTTCGATGCGGGAGATCATTCATCGCAGGTACAAGCGGCTGCTCGACGACAAGAAGGACTTCCCCTCCCTGATCCTGATCGACGGCGGCCTGGGCCAGTTGCACTCGGCCGCCGACGCACTGGCAGAGATTGGGGTTACGCTGCAGCCGCTGGCCTCGATTGCGAAGCGCGAGGAGATTATCTACGTCTACGGACAGGAGAACGACCCTGTTGTACTGGACAGACGGTCGCCTGTACTCCATCTCGTGCAGAAGATTCGCGATGAGAGCCATCGGTTTGCAGTGACGTACCACCGAAAGCGGCGTCAGATGCGGGACCGCGTGAGTGAGCTTGATGAGATCCCGGGCGTGGGGCCGAGGACCAGGCAGAGATTGGTGGAACACTTCGGAAGTGTGCGCGGAATCAAGCAGGCGAGCCATGACGCGTTGACGGCGGTGGTCTCGCCGGCCATTGCGGAAAAGATCAGGGGGCACTTCGCGGAGGAGAGCGGTGCGGAGACGGCAGCATCGCTGGTGCAGATCTCGTAGATTTCAGAGCGGGGCGGTTTCGAAGTTGCTGATGAAATTGACTCCGGCCACGTGGAGTTTGAATAGATTCTTCTCCCCTGTAAGAAAAAGATCGATGCCCGCTGCGGCAGCGGATGCAAGGTTCATTGCGTCGGCAGGCTTGACCCGGTGAACTGCACGTAGATGCGCGAAGGGCGCCACGGACCGCTCCACGAAGGGCAGGTAGGAGAAGCCCATTTCGTTCATCAGGCTGCGTATCTCCTCCGCAAGTCTGGGCACGGGAGAGTTGGCCGAGCCTGCCATCACCTCGCCGAGCGTGAGATAGCTGGTAAAGAGTTGATCGTTGCGCTCGTAGGAGCGCTCCAGAACCCGTTGCACCGTCTTGAAGTAGAGCGGATTCTTCTCAAGCAGATAGATGAAGAGCATGGTGTCCCAGTAGATTCGGCTCACGCAGCCTCGTCATCATCAGACCTGACCCACTGCATGTACGCGTCCCCTCCACCGTACGCGGCCATCTCGTCTTTCAGTAAACCTGCCATCCTGTTGGTCAGGCGCCTCGCCCGCTCCTTCGGAGTTTCTGCCGGAGCCACCGCCGCCTGCGCCCTTTTGCCTGCATGCGCGTCTCCAGCCCACTGGCCAGGATGCAGGATGCGGTAGTGGACCACGACTGTGGTGCTCTGCTTTGAGGGCGGACCTTCGACACCTTCGATTTCTAGATCGTTCTCCCTCAAGAGCTTGTTTCCCTGAAGAACCTCGCAGATGGCCGGTGTGCGCCCCCGTGCGTCAGGGTCTCCGGCAACATCCTTCAGGATGTCTTTTACCCTGATCGAAAGGCGCTCGCTTCCGAGCTTCATCGCCGGCTGAACATAGCGCTCGCTCACCAGCAGCCTTATTTTGTCGCTCAATCCTGAGTTTGGCACGATTCACCTCTTCAGCAAGCATAAACAGCAAGCTAGATATTAGCCAGCTAATTTGTCGCGAACGTCGGAACTCTTTCCATAAGGACAACGTATGGTGTTGCAAATGGCCACAACGATTGTTCGTCCTTCCGACCCGACTCTTCGCGCCGCGCTGCGGCTAGCCTTTCTCTTCGCAATGATCAAGCTAGTGGTGCATGTCGCGGCCAATCTTTGGGAAGCGCACATTGGCTACGGGTATTTCCGCGACGAGTTTTACTACATCGCCTGCGGACGGCACCTGGACTGGGGATATGTCGACCATGGGCCGATTGTGGCGTTGCAGGCGCGGATTTCGGAACTGGTCTTCGGGAAGTCGCTCGCTGGGCTGAGATTTCTTTCGGCCTTAGCCGGGGCGGGACGCGTCTTCCTGACAGGGATGCTGGCGTGGGGGCTGGGTGGGAAAAGGCCGGCGCAGGGATTGGCAATGCTCGGCGTGCTGCTGGTGCCGCAGTACCTGGGGACGGATAGCTTTCTCTCGATGAATTCGTTTGAGTCGCTGTTCTGGATGAGCTGCTTGCTGGCGCTCGTGTTGATTCTTGAAAAGGGTGGATCGGAGAAGCTTTGGCTGCTGTTTGGGGTGGCGGGCGGGATTGGAGTGTTGAACAAGCCCTCGATGACGTTCTTCCTGGTGGCGCTCCTGGTCGCGTTGATCTTGACTCCGCAACGGCGCTTCCTGGCGAGCAGATGGGCGGCAGTTGGAGTTGCACTGCTGATCCTGATTGCCCTGCCAAATCTGCTGTGGCAGGTTGATAATCATTGGCCCACGCTTGAGTTCCTGCGGAATGGGCAGATAGGGAACAAGACGGTAAAGCTTTCGCCGGTGGAGTTCACGGTAAAGCAGATCCTGAATATGGGGCCGCTTCTAGCTTTCCTCTGGATACCGGGGCTGGTGCGGATTTTACGACGCCAGGGCGAGAGGTGGATCGGGATCACGTTCCTGCTGTTCTTCGCGGGCATGATGGCAATGCACGCAAAGGATTACTACGTTTCTCCGATCTATCCGGTGCTGTTTGCGGCAGGTGGCATCGCTTGGGAGACTCGGTTTGCCAGGAGGCGATGGGTGGCGGCAGGACGCGCGGTTGCGTTTCCAATTTATGCGACTACGCTGATCGTTGGGGCGATCTTCATTCTGCCTCTGTCGCTGCCGTTGATGCCGCCTGCACAGTGGGTGGCTTATACAAAGGCGACGGGGCTGGATCGAATAGGCGGAAACCCGGAGACGGCTTCGAGCGGGCCGCTACCGCAGTTTTATGCGGACCGTTTTGACTGGCAGGAGGAGGTGGATCAGGTCCAGAAAACCTTTGACGCTCTCCCGCCTGATCAGAAAAAGATCACCGGCATTCTCGGCGAGAACTATGGTGAAGCCGGTGCCATCGACTTTCTCGGGCATAATCTTCCACCCGCCATCTCCGCCCATAATAACTATTACCTCTGGGGCCCGCGCGGTTACAACGGCGACTCACTGATCGTCATCGAGCACACCTCCCGCGAACACCTTCTGAACTTTTTTAACTCAGTCGAAATTGTCGGCCGCATGGGCACCACGTACTCGATGCCCTTCGAACACAAAAACATCTATCTCTGCAGCGGCCGTAAGTTCGACCTTAACAAGCAATGGCCTTCAAAGAAGGATTACTTCTAGCGGGCAGAGGCAGGGCGGTGTGCTACTCTCCATCTCAACCCACATGCCCGATTCAAGAGGAGAGCACGAACTTCCGCGCGTCTTGAACGTCTCCCACGCGACATCGATCGTGGTGGGGATCATCATCGGCAGCGGCATCTTCCTGGTGCCGCGCGAGATGATCGCGGCGGTCGGCTCGTCCGGCATGGTGTATGCGGTGTGGATCGCAGGCGGACTGCTCTCGCTTTTCGGAGCGATGACGTATGCGGAGATCGCGGCGGGCAGACCGCACTACGGCGGCGAGTATGCGTTCCTTCGGGAGGCCTATGGCGACCTGACCGGATTTCTCTATATGTGGACGTTTATCTCCATCGCGAAGCCCGCGTCCCTGGCAACGATCGTTGCGGGGCTGACGCGGGTACTGGGGACGTTTGCTGTCTTCAGCTTCTTTCCGCATACGGCATTCGGTGGTTTGCTCTGGAGCCAACTTTTCGGCATCGGGGTAGTTTGGGCGATCACGGCGCTGAACATCGCGAGCACGCGGGAATCGGCCAATGTGCAGTTGGTGCTGACGTGGTTGAAGGGCGTGCTGATCGTCGTAATTGCAGGGTTCTGCTTCTTTGCGGCGGGGCATCACGGCGGATGGCAAAATTTTGCGACGAGCTTTGTTGGGGCAAGGGGCGGATTCAGCGGGTTCATGATTGCGATGATCGCGGCGCTGTGGGCCTACGACGGCTGGTCCGATGTGAGCCAGATGGCGGGCGAGGTAAAGAACCCGCAGCGGAGTCTGCCGCTGGCATTGATCGGCGGCGTGGCGATCGTTGGAGTGCTCTACATGCTGACGAATGCGGCGATTCAGTATGTCCTGCCTGCGACCACCATCGCACTGGCAGACCGGCCAACCGTGGATGCGATGCGAATTGTGGCGGGTAGCTGGGGCGCGGCGCTGGTGACGATTGGGATGTCGGTGAGCATGGCGGCGACGTTTGTGGGGTCTTCGCTATCGGGTGCCCGGGTAACGTTCGCGGCGGCACGCGATGGGCTCTTCTTTCAAAGATTGGCGCATGTGCATCCGAGATTTAAGACACCCGACGCTTCGCTGCTGCTGCAGGCGATCCTGTCGACGCTGCTGCTGTTGCTCGTCGGGAAGTTTCAGTCGCTGTTTTCGCTGGCTATCTTTGCTGAGTGGCTGATCTACGGGCTTACCGTGAGTACGGTGTTTGTGTTCCGCAAGCGCGATGATCCGGCGACGCGGCCTTACAGCATGATCGGATATCCGTTGCTGCCGGTGATCTTCATGATTGCAGCGGCGACATTGTCAGGGTTCGCCGTCGTGAATGATCCGAGAAATTCGCTGGCGGGCTTGGCGGTAATTCTGCTCGGCGTGCCCCTTCATTATGCGTTGAAGAGGCGGAGAGATGTGGCGTAGCTGAGGCGGACGACGGGCCGATGCAGGACGCAATGCGAAAGCAGATTCCTTTCAGGAATGACAAAAGGAAACTTAGTTGCGGTTCGTGATGGTGCGTTCGTAGATGCGGATGTACTCTTTCGCCGGGTTCTCCCAGCTGAAGTCCTGGGTCATGCCGCGGCGCATCATGCCCGTCCACTCTTCTTTGTTCTGGAAGGTGCCCAGGGCGCGCTTAACAGCTTCAAGGAGATCATCTGCCTTGTAGCCCCAGAATTTGAAGCCGTTGCCGCCGCCGTTGGGCTGCTCGTCGACGGTGTCGTCGAGACCGCCGGTGGCACGGACGACGGGGATGGTCCCATAACGGAGACCGTAGATCTGACCGAGCCCGCCGGGCTCCCAGCGGGAAGGCATGAGGAAGATGTCTGCGCCGGCCTCGACCTTGTGGGCCAGCACGTTGTCGTACTTGATGTGCACGCGGACCTTGCCGGGATGGCGGTTGGCCATCTCCGACAGCAGGCGCTCGTAGTACTCTTCGCCATCGCCGAGCATGACCAGGATGATGTCTTCTTCTACGAGGCGGTCCATAATCTCTGCGAGTAAGTCAAAGCCTTTCTGCGTGGCGAAGCGGGAGACCATGCCGATGACGGAGGCGGTGTCCGGCACGTCGCGAAGGCCGAATGCGTGGAGGAGGTCGCGGCGGCACTCCTGTTTTCCTGCAAGGTTTTCGAACGTGTAGTGCGCAGCGATGTTGGCGTCGTGGGCGGGGTTCCACTCTTCGTAGTCAATGCCGTTGAGGATGCCGAAGAGGTCACTCCTGCGGCGCTGAAACACATCCTGGAGGTTGTTGCCGAACTCGGGCGTCTGAATCTCTTCAGCATATTTGCGGCTGACGGTTGTGATGGCGTCGGCATAAAGCACGCCACCTTTGAGGAAGTTCACCCTGTCGTAGGATTCGAGCTTATCGACGGTGAACATGTCCCAGGGGAGGAGAAGCGTCTCCATGGTGCCGGGCGGGAACCATCCTTGGTAGGCGGCGTTGTGGATGGTGAGGACGGCGGGCACATGTTTGAGAATGGGATCGAAGAAGTAGGTGGAGCGAAGGAGAACGGCGAGAATGGCGGTCTGCCAGTCGTGGACGTGAAAAACATCCGGAACGCCAAGAATCTTCGTGGCTTCGATAACGGCCCGGCTGAAGAGGCCAAAGCGCTCGGCGTTGTCGGAATAGTCGCCGCCCGGGGTGGCGTAGAGACTTTCGCGGTCAAAGAATTCAGGGCAGGCGACGAAGTAGGTCTGCACACCGTGGTCGGTACCGCCGTCGAGGACCTGTACAAAACGGCTGTAGTTCGGGAACGGGATGGTGATGCTGGAGAGGACGACCGGAGCATCGGGGACGAGCTTTGCAACCTGGCGGTAGTACGGGAGGAAGGTCGTGACCTTGTGGCCGAGCTTAGTCAGCTGCCTGGGAAGCGAACTGACGACTTCGGCCATGCCGCCCGTCCGGGCCCATGGGGAACACTCCGATGCTGCAAATACGATGTGCATCGCTCTATCCTCTACGCTTTCGGGCGGACGTTCAAGGTGGGGTATTTACGAGCCTCGGGTAACGTTAGTGCGAAGGAGGGGTCTCGCGTTTGAGGCGCTTGCCGAAGACGAGGCCCACCGTCGTGCCGATGCTGGCGGAGTGGTCGGTGACTCCGAAACGCATGCCGCCATCGATAGCGAAGGCGTCGCTGAACTGGTGGTAGAAGCCGCCGAAGACGTAGGTCCCGGGTGGGGTATTGGACTGGGAGGTGTTCTGCCCGAAGAGTTCGGCGTAGAGGCGCGTGTCTTTCTGCAGGTGATAACTAAGCGAAAAGGATTGCTGGCCGCTGTAGGTGCAGCCGGTCGGGCTTTGGCAGTCGGATTGGATAACCGAGCCGTTGACGATGACGTCGAGATCGCCGTCTTTGCCATAGTGGTGATTGAGAAGCAGAATGGCCTGCTGCCCGTAGCCCTGAAGCGTCGAGTTCGAGGCGGTCGGAAGTTCGGCTTCGTACTGCACGGCTATGCCCGGCGCAGGGCGGTGGTAATCTTCCTTCTTGACCTCGATCTTGCCTCCGAGCGAGATCGTGCCGACGCCGTCAACAGTGCCGCTTTCATCCTGCTGATGATTGAAGGCAGACCAGCCGAAGTCGAGCCGAAAACGCGGCAAGGGAGCGTAAGTGATGAGGGTGTCGACGGTCTGCTGGTTTCCCGGGACACGTTGCGGATAAGCATCGTATCCGGTCTCGACCTGGAGGACGCCGGCGCTCTGGATGGTTGCGCTGTTGGCGATGGTGGGGCGGGTGGGGCTGAGGTTGAGATCCTGGGCCGGTGATAGCCCGCTGGAGACGAGGCCCAATGAAAGAGCGAACAGAAGACCAGTTCCCGAAATCCGCAATGCAGCCCTCTTCCTTGCCTTGAATATCCTGAACGTCGCCAACCGCTACTCTATAGGAGAGATGTCTCAGAAGCGCAAACCGAAATTTGGGCAGAACTTTCTTGTCGACGATGCCGCACGTCATGCGATCGTCGATGCGCTTGGCGACGTGTCCGAGCGGACGGTGATCGAGATCGGGCCTGGCCACGGCGCCATCACTTCTCTGCTGGCTCCGAGGGTAAAGCGGCTGGTGGCGTTGGAGTTGGACCGGGCACTGGCTGCGGAGTTGAGCTTCAGGTTTCGCGAGCAGCCGCAGGTGGAAATTGTCGTGGGCGATGTGCTCGAGGCTGACTTCGTGAGCCTGATGACGGCGGAAACCACCGTGGATGTGATCGGGAACCTGCCGTATTACATTACGTCGGACATTCTGCTGAAGCTGTTTGCGGCAGGGCGGGATGGGCTTCTGGGACGTGCAGTGTTGATGATGCAACGCGAGGTAGCGGACCGGATTTCTGCTGCGCCAGGAGTGAAGGATTATGGGCTGCTGTCGGCCACGGCGCAGATGAATGCCACGGTGGACAACCTGTTTACGCTGCCGCCGGAGGCATTTAGTCCGCCGCCGGATGTCTATTCGACGGTGCTCCGGCTGCATTTTGCGCCACGGTTTGCGGAACTACAGGTGGATGCAGCGGGATTCGATGCGTTTCTGAAGCAGGTATTTGCGCAGAAGCGGAAGACGCTCCAGAACAACTTGCGGGCAGTGGGATTTGCTGCGGAACGGCTGGCGGAGGCATGGCCAGCGGAGATTCCGGCGCAGGCGCGGGCGGAGTCCCTTGGGCTGGAGACAATGGCCGGGCTCTACCGGGCATTAGTTGCGACTATTTAGAAATCGACTTAGAAATCGACGTGGGCGCGGACGCTGAAGACGACAACCGGCCCGCGGGCGGTGTTGTAGCCCGGATGATCGATGAACTGCGTGTCGAAGGCGTAGAAGAGCCCACGCCAGGCGTGGGCGTTGTAATAGGCCTCGAGGATATCTTCGCGGCCGTAGCTCAGGTTGCCATCGCCAAGAATGAAGCCGTGTCCGCCGAGCTTCAGGTACTCCTGGTGGTCGCGCTTGATGGCGTTGGAGACGAAGGCAACGCCGACTTTGTCGAGCGGGCGTGACCAGGCGGCCCCGGCATACGCACCCCCAACTTCGAAGGTCTGGTCGACTTCGGTGTAGGCGTACGACTCGTGCTGGCCTTCGTTCCAGCCGAGCCGGCCGAAGACGCTGATGTTCGGGGTGAGTTCCTGTTCGGCGTTGAGACCAAAACCATACTTTACGGCGGAGAACGTAGCGTGTTTCGTGACATCCGGGACGGCGTCGGTGCCTTTCAGGTAGGCGTTGATGGCGTCGCGATAGAGGCCCATGTGGGCGTGGTTGCTGTAGCCAAGGAAGCGTACGGTACCCTTGCGGTCGGAATTCAGAAGATTGCCGGTGAGTGGCTTGCGAAGCTCGACTTCAACATTTTGCCCGCTGGCTCGCCGAAGCGCCCAGTCGAGATCGATTCCGTTGGCGACGGTCGGCATGAGGGCGACCGCATAGCGAGCGGTGAAGGCGCGGTCGATATATTCGGCGATAAAGCCGTAGGTGTAGCCGCGGGTGTCGGCGGCGTAGTCCCATGCGCCGTTGTTATCGACGGTCCAGTTCATGAACTGGAGGTGGCTGTCGGTGCCGACGCTGTTGATGTCGAAGGTGTCCGGGATGCCCATCTTTCCGGCACGAAGCTCGATGCGGCGCTCGGGCACGAGAGTTGGGAGGTGAAAGTCGTCGCGCTCGGCTTCCACCAGCTTGCTAGTGAGGCCGAGGGTCTGGCGAATCTGAACGCGGGCGAGGTAAGGCTTCGAACCCAAATTGGGATTGCGGACGACGTCGAGATTGGTAAAGCCGGCGATGCCGAGCGCCTCCGAGAGACCGCGACCGCCGGCGGATTCGAAGTCGAGAATGAAGTCGGTCGCGGTGCGCGGCGAGCGGCGGAGCTGCATGCCCATGAAGAGGGTGCCGACGAGGGAGACCTTGTATTCGCCACGACTTATGAAGCTGTTCGCGCCTTCATAGGGGGAATGGAAGGGAGGATCTGCCTGGAAGATAATGTTCGCCTGGCCGGAGGCGAAGAAGCGGGACCTCTCAGTATGCGGAAAGATGGTGGCGGCTTCGCCTTCGGACTTCGAGGTCTCGGGCACGTTGGGAGCAGAGGAACTCTGCGCGGCGGGCGCCGGCGAAGTTTCAGTTATCGTTTGAGCAGGAGCACGACGATCCAGACTCGCGGCAAAGATCAGGGCGAGCGAGAGCGACAGAGTTCCTGGCCGATGGGTTTGGTGCATAAGGCTACAATTCTCGCGTTTCAAGATGAACGCCGTGCGAATTGCAGGCGAAATGGCTTTGGAAGAGAAAACTTCTGGCAGATTGGTGTCGAGTATACCCCGGTAGGGTATTGGAGAGCGGGAAAGAATGGCGGATATTCCAGGCAAGGAACGGGTGAAGCTGCTGAACCGGGTGAAGCGGATTCGCGGGCAGATGGATGCTGTGGAGCGGACGCTCGCTGAAAACAAGAACTGCGCCGATGTGCTGATGCTGCTGGCGGCGGTCCGCGGCGGGATCAATGGGCTGATGGCTGAGGTGCTGGAGGACCATGTCCGGCTCCACCTGCTGCAGGATGGGCGAGTGCCGCTGACTCCTGACTTGGGTGAGGAGTTGATCGATCTGGTAAGAGCTTATCTAAAGTGACCATGGGATTTCAGGGGAACGCCATTGATGTCATGTACAGGCGAGTTGACGGTCGAAACGAGAGAGGTTGCGCCATTCCAGGCCGTCGGTGTTCCGATTTTGAAACCGTGGAAGAATAGACGACAGCTTTTACCTGACGATTTGACTTGAAGAGAGGCCCGGCGCTACTCTTTTCTTACACGGGAAAGGAGGATGGTCCAGCCTATGAAAATTGACAGTAACTGTTGCAAAACGCTACGTGAGGTGACTGAGGCTTAGAGCGTCCTTGCTCTAGTCCCAGCGGTATTTCTCAAGTACTCCCGCAGCGGCCCATGCACGAGTGTGGACGCCTCAAGTCAAACTCAACAGCTCACCGCCAGATGGCCCGCACCCTTACCGGTGCGGGCCGTTTGCTTTTCCCCGCAGCGGATGATTCTTCGCGCAGGCAGCCGTAAAATGGAGTTCATGATGAATCCTCTGGTGATTGCAGGTAAGGCGTTTCAGTCGCGGCTGATCGTCGGCACGGGCAAGTATAAGGACGGAGCGGAGACGCAGGCGGCGGTCGAGGCCTCGGGCGCGGAGATGGTGACGGTTGCCGTTCGGCGGGTGAATCTCGACCGGTCGAAGGAGTCGCTGCTGGACTTTCTCGATCCGCAACGCTATTTCCTCCTGCCAAACACCGCAGGCTGTTACACGGCCGATGAGGCGATTCGCGCGGCGCGGCTTGGCCGCGAGGTCGGCCTCTCCGACTGGGTCAAGATCGAAGTCATTGGCGACCAGCAGACGCTTTATCCGGATATTCAGGCGACGCTCGAGGCGACCCGGGTGCTGGTGAAAGAAGGTTTTACGGTGCTTCCCTACACTTCTGATGACATCGTCTTTGCAAAACGGTTGATCGATGTGGGAGCGGCGGCGGTGATGCCTCTTGGAGCTCCGATTGGCAGCGGGCTCGGGTTGCAGAACACGGCCAACCTGCGCATTCTCCGCGAACTGATCACCGAAGTCCCGCTAATCGTCGATGCCGGCGTAGGAACGGCTTCCGATGCGGCACTGGCGATGGAACTGGGGTTCGATGCCGTGCTGATGAATACGGCGATTGCGGCGGCGAGCGATCCGATCCTGATGGCAGAGGCGATGCAGCATGGAGTGCTCGCGGGGCGGCAGGCGTTTCTTGCGGGAAGAATGCCGAGGAAGCTGTACGCAACGGCGAGCTCGCCGTTGGAGGGAATCTCCAAGTAGCCCTGCTGCATAATGCACTCGGTTTCTCAGGCCCGGTTCGGTCAGCTAACTCTTGAAGGTTCACCAGAAGTCCGAATAGCGAAAAGCTCACTCAAGCCGGGTGAACAATCTGCTCTCGCAAAGACATTCCTCGTGCAATTATTTGTGTTTGCGAATTATATTTATTGGTGTCTGTGATCGTCGCTGCGCTTACCAGGTCTGAAAGCGCAACAAGATCCTCCGTGAGGCGATAGTTCAGCATGAGTCCAGAGTTTGCAATCACGGATGAGGACTCACTTCGGAGCCTCTTTGAGCCGACTCATGCCATTGCTCTTCAGAAGTGCCAGAAGGCACTCAGCGGTTATGCCAAGGAGTTCATCCGCCGTTCCCCGTTTGTGTGTATCGGCACCCAGGGCGCGTCTGGTAATGCAGATGTAAGTCCTCGCGGAGACCCCCCGGGATTCGTCCGCGTTCTGGACGACGGCAGCCTTGCGATACCGGACCGACCGGGCAACAATCGCCTTGATACGCTGATCAACGTTCTTGCCAATCCAAATATCGGATTGCTTTTCATTATTCCGGGTTTCGACGACACGTTGCGTGTGAACGGGCGAGCAAGTCTGGTTCGAGATCCTGACCTGCTTCTTAGCATGGCAGTGGACGGTCGCACTCCGAAACTTGCAATTATCGTCCGCGTGAACGAAGTCTTCCTGCATTGCGCCAAAGCGTTTCGGCGGTCTCACCTGTGGAGTCCCGATCATTTACAGGATCGTAGAGAGATGCCGTCGCTCGTAAAGATGATCCTCGATGAAACAATGGGGGCACCAAGCGATCCAAAAGAGCAGAGCAAACTGGATCTGGACCTTGAAGAGGATTATAAGAGGACCCTTTATTAGGCAACCAGCAACAGCTTGGAGCTATTGATGCCTGTCTTGAATCGCGCCTGCCTTGACCGACCTATTCCTAACTAGCCGCAGAACAGCAAGGATGGTGGTTGTGGGAATCACTCTGTAGCGCGAACCATTTTGAACATCCAGGCTCGGACATCCGTTGCGATAGACTCACCCAATGCGCGTCTTCGGAATCGATTGCGGCACGGAGTTCACCGGCTACGGTGTAGTCGAGGTGGACTGCGAAGCTCGCAACCCGCGCCTTATCCATCTCGCGGCGGGCGCGATTAAGCTAAACAAGAAAGAGACGACTCCGCAGCGGCTTGCGCAAGTCTATGCCGAGTTGATCGCGCTCATTGCGCTGCATGAGCCTGATACGGTCGCGATCGAAGAGGTGTTCTTTTCGGCGAATGCGAAGTCGGCGCTGAAGCTTGGGCAGGTTCGTGGCGTGGCGATGCTGGCGGCGGCGACGTGCGGGATGCCGGTAGTGGAGTACGCACCGCTTTCGATCAAGAGCGCCGTTGTAGGGTACGGACTCGCACAGAAGGAGCAAGTGCAATTTATGGTGACGCGGCTGCTGGAGTTGGAAGAAGCGCCGAGGTCTCCTGATGCGGCGGATGCGCTGGCCATTGCGATCTGCCACATCCATACGGCTCAGACGCTGACCCTCCAGGGAGCGGGGCGTTGAGGGCTGGGATCGGGTTTTGCCTTCTCTTGTTGTTCGGGGCGGCAGCGGGAGTTGCGCAGATAGCGACTTCCGTGGCTGATGCTCCGGCGAAGGCGCAGGTTTCGTTCGCCTTCGAAAGACCGGGGCTGGCGGTCCCGAAATTTACGCTGACCGTGAATGAGGATGGGACGGGCCGCTACGAGGCAGACCAGGTCTTTCCGGCTGCTCCTGGAACGCCGAGCGCGGATGCTCCGGCAATGCAGCATGTCGACCGGGCGATCACAATGAGTGCGGCGACTACAGGGCAGATCTTCGTGACGGCGCGGGCTCTGGATCGATTCCATGCCGCCTGTGCTTCTTCCGCGAAGAACATCGCGGATACCGGCAAGAAGACGCTGCACTACACCGGCCCCGGCGGCGAAGGAACTTGTACCTACAACTACTCGCAGGATAAGCGGGTGGTGGCACTTACCGAGATGTTTCAGGCAATTTCGTTGACGCTCGATATGGGGCGAAAGCTCGACTTCGACCACCGGTTTGACCGGTTAGGGCTGGACGCGACCATGGCGTCGCTGACAGACATGGTGGATGCCGGGCGGGCTATGGAACTGGGTACTATCGCGTCGACCCTAAAGTCGATAGCGCGGGACAGTGACGTGCTGGAGCGGGTACGATTACGAGCGGAGCGGCTCCTGAAGCAGGCCCAGCCGGACGCCTGAGCCGTTTCTGCCTGGCGGCACGTCTAATCGAAATCAGCCGTGGCGCTGTCGCGCGGCACAGGAAGTGCGGCGATGAAGTTTTCTCGTTTCTTAGAAGGGCAATTAGAAGGGCAATTGGAAGGGCTGTTTCGCGGCCTTGGGCAGGCACTCAGGTTGAACGCTGTCGTACTGCTGGGAGTTGCGCTGGTTTCTACCTCCGCAAGGGCGGAAGGGGCGAAGCCGTTTCGGGCGGCGCGGCTTACCTACCTTGAAGGCCAGGTCCGCGTAGAGCAGGCAAACAGTGCAGCGAACAGCACGGCGGTTGTGAATATGCCGCTGGTCGAAGGCACGGTGATCTCGGCAGGGGCGGACGGGCAGGCTGAGATTGAGTTTGAAGATGGCAGTCTGGCCCGGATTACGCCTAATTCCGGACTGAGCCTGGTGAGCCTTTCGGTCGATTCAAGCGGGACGTACCAGACGCGGATTGCCCTGTTGGGTGGGCTCAGTTATCTGGAACTGCGGGCGGGCACGAAGTACGTCTACAGCGTGGACGCGGGCGGAGACATCATCTCGCCGATCGAGAATGCGACGATCAGAGTGAGTTTCGACGAGCCGCCGGCGGCAGTTGCGGTGCTGGACGGGTCGGCGCATGTTTCGGCAGCAGGCGGCGCAGGTGTGGATGCGGGAGCCGGACAGACGGTCCACAATGACGCGGGATCGAAAGGCGGCGTGTACACCATAAAGCCGGGGATCGCGCCGGAATCCTGGGACCGCTGGAATGAAGACCGCGACGAGGCGGCGGCGAATGAAGCAGACTCGCAGACCGATGTGAGAAACAAGTTCGCCGGCAACCAGGGGTATGGCTGGTCGGACCTGGATGCGAGTGGAAGCTGGTATGACGTCCCCGGGCATGGTCAGGTCTGGCAGCCGGATGTCGCGGCGCCTGACGAAGATGCGGCGCTATCTGGAGATCCGGATGCCGCGAATCAGGATTTGACTTATGGAAACGGCTTCGATCCCTACGGGAACGGCAGCTGGGCGTGGACTCCGGCTGGGTACAGTTGGGCTTCGGGATACGGGTGGGGATGGCTGCCCTACCGCTGCGGGCTATGGAGCTTCTACGACGGATTTGGTTGGGGATGGTCGCCAAATCTTTACTGCGGTACTTACGGCTTTGGCGGCGCAGGTTATGGTGGCTTCAACTTCGGGCATGTTCCGGGAGGGTACAGGCACCCACACAGGCCGATTCCGGGACCGGGACCGATTCACCCGATTTTGCGCGGGCGCGTCGGCAAGTTTGGGCCAGTGACACCGGTGCATCAGCCTGGGCGAGAGCGCACCATTGCCGGAAATACTGTGCAGCCAATTCAGCCGGTTGGGTCAGGGTTTGTAACTGGAGGTGGCGCCCTGGGAGCCGGTTTGCGGCGTGACTATCCGGTGGACGGGAAGACGCACACACCGGTAACGGGGGTGACTACCACCACGCATGGCGGCTTCGGGGAAGGCTCGAATGAGCGCTCGGCGTGGCAGGCGGGAGGGGTATCGAACGGACAGATTTGGATACCTTATCCGCAGCGGCCGGCCTACTCGAACCATGTTCGGAGCCAGCCTGTTCAAGGCGGAGGACAACCTGCGCGAGGTGAATACCGACCGGGGACGACGGGGCTCCAGGAGCAAGAGCGCTCCGTTCCGGTGAGCCGACCGGCTCCGGTGGAACGGTCTGCGCAGCTTTCGGGTCCCCGCTACTCTCCGCCTCCTGCGCCGCGATACTCGCCGCCGCCTGCGCCAGCTTCGCATGCGGCTCCGGCTGCTCCTAAGGGCAAGTGACAACTCGATTGATGTGTTCCAAGACGTGTTTGCTGCCCTTTGGTTTGAGGGTCGCTGGCGGGGGCATACTGGAAGGGTGAGCGTCTCTTATTTACTGCTCGAAGCGGCTGTGTTCGCCGTGGGCCTGCTGTTCGGTAGCTTCCTGAATGTGTGTATCGCGCGGCTGCCAAGGGGCGAGAGCGTGGCCATGCCGCGTTCTCATTGCCTTGCGTGCGGGCACCCGATTCGCTGGTACGACAATCTCCCGTTGCTGAGCTGGATGGCTCTCCGGGCGAGATGCCGGGATTGCAGGGTGACGATCTCGTGGCAATATCCAGCCGTGGAACTCGCAACGGGGGCGTGGTTCGCGATCGCGGTGAGCCACTTTGCAAGAATGCTGACTGATGTTGCGCCGGCACAACCTTACTTCGGAGAGGAGTGGGTAGTGGCGGCGATTACCGCGCTGGCGATTGCCGTTCTCGGGTTTCTGCTGATCGGGCTAATGGTGATGGACTGGCAGACAGGCATGCTGCCGGACTGGTTCACCTTTGGCGGGATGACGGCGGCGTTTTTTCTGGTCTGCAGCCAGGCCATCATGCTGGGACCGGGCGAGGGGCAAGTGGTGCTGAACTCGAGCAAGCAGCTTCGGCTGCGAAGTCCGGGGAGCTTTGCCGCGCAGGGCAACGTGTTTCTGACCGGACCGGAGTCGCTGATCTTTGGAAGGTTGGCGGCAGTAGTTGGGGTGGCGCTGTTGCTGCTGGCGATTCGGGGGGCTTACAAGGCGCTGCGAAAGCGCGACGGCATGGGACTTGGCGACGTGAAGATGCTGGCAATGATTGCGGCGTTCCTGGGCTTCTGGCCGGCGATCCTGGCGCTTTTTGTCGGGGTGCTGGCGGCGGCGATTTATGCCGTTGCGCTGATGATTCGTGGCCGGGCGGGGGCAGCGACGCGGATTGCGTTTGGGAGTTTTCTGGCGGTGGGGGGATTGTTTTCGGCGGTATTCGGACAGCAGGTGATCAACGCCTACTCCCTGCTGCTGCAATGAATCGCGCATGTTGCAGCAAGAATGGGACTGGAGTTTCGACAGGGCGGGAGCCAAGTGGCTGTTTGCTTGACACTTGCCAGCCACGCTCATAGTCTCGAAACTGGCCATGCAAAGTTATCCGTACATCTGGAATTACGTTCCGCTCGTGCTGCAGGTGCTGGTCGCGCTGGGTGTCGCGGGCGGCATGGTGGGCGCGTCGTTCTTCATCGGGAAGCATAAAAACTCGCGCACCAAGGGTGGAGCGTACGAGTGCGGCATGGATCCCGTCGGCGATGCCCGGGGGCGCTTTTCCGTTCGTTTCTATATGGTGGCGATGCTGTTCATCCTCTTCGACGTGGAGGCGGTGTTCATGTTGCCATGGGCGGTGATCTTCCGCAAGCTGCCTAAAATCACCGGGTCGCAGTACTTTGGCTTCAACGAGATGATCGTCTATCTCGGGTTCGTCGCGGTCGGCCTGTTCTATGTCTGGAAGAAGGGCATCCTGGACTGGTCGAACGATAAGGGGGATCTCTAATGTACGAGCCCTCCAGCAAGATCAGCGGCTTTGCCGCCGTTCTAGAGGCGATGCCAGAGCATCCCGCTGTGGCTGCACTCACAACCATGGCGACAGACGCCAAGTTCGACCGTAAGGAGCTGACGATTACGGTCACCCGCGAGAACATCGTCGAAGCCGCGGCTGCGGTAAAGGCGGCTGGATATAACTTCCTTGAAGATGTGACCGCTGTCGACTGGTATCCATCCGAGCCGCGCTATCAGATCACGTACCACATTCTTTCGCATAAGTTGAAGCAGCGGGTACGGCTGGTAGTTCGGCTCGATGGCGATGATGCAAAGGTGGACAGCATCATCTCGGTCTGGCCGTCATGTAACTTCTACGAACGCGAGATCTTCGATCTCTTCGGCGTTCATTTTGGCGGGCACCCGAACCTCGTGCGCATCATGATGCCTGAGGATTGGGAGGGCCATCCGCTGCGTAAGGACTACCCCGTGGAGGGCTACCGCTGATGGCTCCTGTCGTTCATGATCCTGTTGCTCCTGATGTAGAACAAGACGAGCTGCTGAACCCGGCACTGCCGCGGTATTCGGCGCAGAATCCCGGCGTGGAAGACATCCTCGCCGATGCGCGGGCGCATAACACCGGCAGCACCAAGGACCACACCATGGTGCTGAACATGGGGCCGCAGCATCCTTCGACGCATGGCGTTCTGCGGCTGGTGCTGGAGATCGATGGCGAGGCAGTCGTTGGGCTGGCGCCCGATATCGGCTACCTGCATACGGGCATCGAGAAGACCTGCGAGGCGAAGTTTTACCAACAGGTTGTTCCGCTGACCGACCGCATCGATTATCTCTCGCCGATGTCGAACAATCTTTGTTATTGCCTCGCGGTTGAGAAGCTGCTGGAGCTTGAGATTCCCGAGCGGGCGCAGTGGCTGCGTGTGCTAATGAACGAGCTGACGCGGCTGCAGTCGCACCTTGTGTGGCTAGGAACGCACGCGCTCGACATTGGCGCGTTGACGATGTTTCTCTACTGCTTCCGCGAGCGCGAAGAGTTGCTGCGGATCTTTGAGAACCTCTCCGGGCAGCGGATGATGACGAGCTACTTCCGCATCGGCGGAGTGAGCCTCGAGCCGCCGCTCGACCTCTATAAACAGACGCGGGATTTCCTCAACACCATGCCCGCGCATATCGACCAATACGAAGAGCTGCTGACCGGCAACCCGATCTGGATGGGACGCCTGAAGGGCGTTGGCTATCTTTCGCCCGAAGACGGAATTGCGCTGGGCGTGACCGGGCCGCCGCTGCGAGCGAGTGGCGTGGACTTCGATCTGCGCCGCGACATGCCGTACTCGAGCTACGAGAAGTTCCAGTTTGCCGTACCGGTCTCCGACGTCGGTGATGTCTGGGCGCGCTACGTCGTCCGTATGCAGGAGATGCGTGAATCGGTAAAGATCTGCCTGCAGGCGCTCGATGGCCTTCCCTCCGGCAGGATTGTCGCCGACGCGCCAAAGATCATCCTCCCCGACCGCGAGCAGATGAAGACCCAGATGGAGTCGCTGATCCATCACTTCAAGATCGTCACCGAAGGCTTCGCAGTACCCGCCGGAGAGGTCTTCCAGGCCATTGAATCCCCACGCGGCGAGATGGGCTATTACGTCGTCTCGGACGGAACCGCCAAGCCGTATCGGGTTCATATGCGTAATCCCTCTTTTGCGACCCTGCAGGCTCTGGAAACGATGTGTAAGGGGCGCTTGCTGGCTGATGTGGTTTCGGTAATTGGCTCGATCGATATTGTTCTCGGCGAGATCGACCGTTGAGATCGTTGTTAGAAGTCGCCAAGAGCTGGACTCCACGTTGGCTATCGATCTGAAGCAGAACACTTTTCAAAGTAGTTGCATATCTTTTGTTCTACGAGGGCTGCTACGAACGCTTTACTCCACACCGAACTCTGGACGTCGTTTGCATCGCAGATCAGAGCTTACGGCGCGGCACATGGAATGAACTCGCAGCACCAGGCAGTGGTTGAAGTTGGAAGCGAAGTGATTCTGCTTCGCGTGGGAACACGCTGGCTGCGGTTTACGCCCGCCGAGATGACGGAAGACGACGACCGCACCCACACCTTCCACCTGAACGAAGATGGGACCGTGACGGTCGGAGGTGTAACCGAGGATATGGACTTCACAGCCGAAAGGCTGACGCGGGAACTAATGCAGGGCTCGTAAGTGTAGGTTTAGAGAGAGGAGCGATTGAGATGAACATCACGCAGCTTTATCTCACTATTGGCGTTCCGAGCTTTGAGGCGCTCATATCGTGGATCACGGTAATCCTCGCATGGCTTTCTAACAGGTCAGACATCGATCGCTTGAATGACAAGGTAGATCGCGTGGGAGAGACACTTCGTGCGGAAATGGTAGCAATGCGTAACGACCACCACAAAGACAACATGGCCTTGATGGGCTAGATGGTTCCTCTACACGAACGCATGGCCAAGCTGGAAAATAGCAACTAAGACCGCAAGGATTCGATTCGAATGAGCACAATCGCCAACACGATCTTCTCTCCGGAGCTGGCCGCACGCTTCGATCATCTCGTCACGATCTATCCGCTGCGCCGGTCGGCGCTAGTGCCGATGCTTCTGTATGCGCAGGACGAGATTGGGTATGTCTCGGATGAGGTAGTCGCTGAGCTTGCCGAACGCATCGGGATCTACGAACTCGATGTGCGCAACGTCCTCAGCTACTACTCCATGCTGAGGACCAAGCCTGCGGGCAAGTACAACGTGCAGGTTTGCACGAACATCTCCTGCATGTTGCGCGGCGGGTATGAGATCCTCGACCACTGCAAGGCGAAGCTCGGGATTGGGCACAAGGAAGTGACTCCCGACGGCGTGTTTTCGCTTGAAGAAGTCGAGTGCATCGGGGCTTGCTGCTGGGCGCCGGCCATGCAGATCAACTACGACTTCCATGACGACCTGACGAACGAAAAGGTTGACGTGCTGTTTCAGATGTACAAGGACGGAACGGGAAAGGACGTGAAGTAGATGCCATCGCTCGTCAGCCATCCCGATGAAGTAAAGGTAATCTCGCGCAGGTTTGGCCAGGGCGCGACGGACATTGAGAAGTACATCGAGCTCGATGGCTACAAAGCCGTGCAGAATGCCATCGCCGAAGGCCCGGAGTGGATCATCAACACCATGAAGGCCTCGGGCATGCGTGGGCGCGGCGGTGCTGGGTTCCCAACCGGGATGAAGTGGTCGTTCGTGCCGAAGCAGTCTGAGAAGCCCAAGTACGTTCTCGTCAATGGAGACGAGTCCGAACCCGGCACCTGCAAAGACCACGTCATCTTCCTGCACGATCCTCACGCGGTGATCGAAGGCACGATGATCGCCGGTCTCGCCATCGGTTCGAAGCTCGGCTTCATCTATCTGCGCGGCGAGTATCGCTACCTTCTGAAGATCGTCGAGAAGGCGGTCGCCGATGCCTACGCCAAAGGTTTCCTGGGCAAGAACATCTTCGGCACCGGCGTCGACTTCGACATCATCACGCAGACCGGCGCGGGAGCCTACGAAGTAGGCGAGGAGTCGGCGCTGATGGAGTCCCTCGAAGGCAAGCGCGGCGTCCCCAGAATCAAACCACCTTTTCCAGCTTTAGTCGGGCTCTATGGCGGGCCGACGGTCATCAATAACGCAGAGACAATCGCCGCAGTCCCGCACATTCTGCTGATGGGTGGCGAGGCGTTTGCGAAGCTCGGCTCCGAACGCAACGGCGGCACACGCCTTTTCGGCATCAGCGGCCACGTGGAACGCCCCGGCGTCTACGAACTCCCCATGGGCTACAGCCTCCGTAAAGCCATCTACGATGTCGCCGGTGGGGTAAAGAGTGGCAAGAAGCTCAAGGCCGTCGTCCCCGGCGGCTCCTCCTGCCCCGTTCTCACCGCCGACGAGATTGACGTTGGCCTCGACTTCGACCAGATGGGCAAAGCTGGAACGATGCTCGGCTCGGGCGGAATTGTCGTGCTCGATGAGACAGTCTCCATCGTCGAGTTCGCCCTCCGCGTCATCAGCTTCTACCAGCACGAAAGCTGCGGATGGTGTATCCCCTGCCGCGAAGGTACGGACTGGATCAAGAAAACTTTGACCCGTGTCCACGCGGGTGGCGGATCGAAGAAGGATATAGACAACATTCAATATCTCGCCGACAACATGATGGGCCGGACCTTCTGCCCGCTTGGCGACGCTGCGGCGATGCCCACCTTGGGATTCGTGAAGAAGTTCCGCAAAGAGTTTGAGGAGTATATCGACGGCAAGCGGGTAGGAACCCCGATCATTACCGTGGAGCAGTTGGTAGGAGCACATTAATGCCAGACGTAACTTTTACTGTTGATGGAAACAAGCTGACCGCACCTGCGGGAACGCTGCTGATTGAAGCATGCAAGGCTGCGGGCATTGAGATTCCCGCGTTCTGCTACTACCCTGGCCTTTCGCTGCAGGCGGCGTGCCGGATGTGCGTCGTCCGCATCGAGAAGATGCCCAAGCTGCAGACCGCCTGCACCACGCCTGTCGCTGAAGGCATGGTGGTGCAGACCGAGACGCCGGAGATTGCGCAGGCCCGTAAGGCCACGCTCCAGCTACTGCTCGGCAACCACCCACTCGACTGCCCAGTCTGCGATGCGGGCGGCGAGTGCGAATTGCAGGACATGACCTTCAAGTACGGCGCCGCCGACAGCTTCTACGCCGAGCCGAAGAACCATCGCGAAGAACAGAAGTGGTCTCCGGTCGTCTACTTCGACCGGCCGCGCTGCATCCTCTGCTACCGCTGTGTAAGGATGTGCGGCGAGGGCATGGACGTCTTCGCCCTGGGCATCCAGAACCGCGGATCGTCTTCAGTGATTGCACCGAATGTTCCGGCTGAGATGTCGCCGGATGATCTCGCGCACGTGGACTGTGAGCAGTGCGGGATGTGCATCGACGCCTGCCCGGTGGGCGCACTGACCTCGGGCACCTACAGATACAAGACGCGGCCGTGGGAGATGAACCATGTTGCCACCATCTGCACGCATTGCGGGGATGGCTGCAAGACGACGCTCGGTGTGCGTTCGACCTCGGATGGGGCGGAGATTGTGCGCGGCGACAACCGCGACAAGTCCGGCATTAATGGCGACTTTCTCTGCAATAAGGGGCGGTATGCGTTCGACTTTGCGAACTCGCCCGACCGGATCACGCAGCCGATGGTGCGGAACGCAAGCGGCGTATTGCAGGCAGTGAGCTGGGAGCAGGCTCTCGAGCACGTGGGCAAGAAGCTACGTGAACTGCGAGACACCAGGGGCGGTAAGAGCATTGGTGTGGTCGGCGGAAATCGTCTGACCAACGAAGAGGCTTACCTGCTGCAGAAGTTCGCCCGCACGGTGCTGAAGACGAACAATATCGATCACCATCGCACGGCGGATTACGTCACCTTCGCGCAAGCGATGGCCGGGATGACAGGCAAGACAGCTTCGCAGCGCGATGTAGAGAAGGCGCCCGCGATCTTCATAATTGGCGGGGACCCTACGAATCAGAATCCGCTGACGGCATGGAACCTGCGCACCAACGTCCGGCTGAACAAGGCCCGCATCTATGTCGCGAATACGGAAGAGATCAAGCTGCGGCGGAATGCGAAGGCGTTCCTGCATGTGGCTCCCTTCGCATACGGCGCGCTGGCAAGCTTTATCGCGGGCGATGATTCGGCGGTTGAGGCTCTGAAGCAGCCGGGTTCGGATTCGCAGCCGTATTTCGATTTCCGGGCTTCGCTCTGGGCAGAGAAAGAAGTTGTCGTTCTTATCGGATCGGAGATGCGTGGCGGCGACCTGAAGCGGCTGCTCGCCTTTGGCACGACGCTTGAAGGGCGGAAGTTTGCGTTGTTGTCTGACTACGTGAACTCGCGCGGTGCGGCTGATATGGGGCTTTTGCCCGACATGTTGCCCGGCTATACGCCAATCACGGCCGGTAGCAACCTCGCTTCCGAATACAACATTGCAACCGAGCCAGGATTAGACATGCTGGAGATCTTCGACGCTGCTGCAGCGGGCGAACTTTCGGCACTGTATGTAGTCGGGGCAAACCCGGTGGCGCGTTTCGGCGTCGATCCGAAGGCGCTCAAAAACGCCTTTGTCGTCGTGCAGGAGATGTTCCTCACCGAGACAGCAGCGCTGGCCGATGTCATTCTGCCCGCCGCAAATCTTTATGAAAAGTCCGGCTCCGTCACCAACAGCTATGGCGACCTCCAGCAAGTCAATAAGGCTGGCGACCGCGCCGGCGTTCGCACCGACTTCGAAATGATCGTTCGCATCGCGGACAAGATGGGTGCAAACATGCGCGCCCTCGTTCCCTTCGGGAAAGGTCTTCGCGCCGACATGGGCCAGACTCGCGGCGCACAGTCCGGTGAAGCCGATCGCCACGCCGTGTGGCTCACGGCGAACAGCCTCGAACCGCGCCTGAGCCCCTTCGACCCGATGGCGATTCTCGACGAGATCAACCGGTTGGTGCCGGGATATAGCCTGCTTCGGCTGCAACTGCTTTCCGGCAACGACCAGCATCTTTCGCCTGCCGGATCGGAGGCTCTGGTTCAGATTACGAACCGGCGCGATCTTGTGCTTCCCGCCAACGATGGATTGTTCACCTCTGGTACGCTTGGACGTTTTTCCGCCATGCTGACGGATTTGCAGCAGAACGAGTCGCGCAAGAATGTTGCCTCCGAACAAGCCGCAGCCGATTGACATTGATTAAGAAAGCCGAGACCAGAGCCACACGATGACTCACCTTTTAGACAGCTTGTCCGAGTTTCAGATCTTCATTCTGCTCACGATCGTGAAGGTGCTCGTCGTGCTCGTCATCACGTTGACAGCCGTCGCCTATACGGTGCTGCTTGAGCGCAAGATCATTGGCCGGATGCAAAACCGCTGGGGCCCCAGCCGCGTCGGGCCGTTTGGACTGTTGCAGCCGCTGGTCGACGGCATCAAGCTCTTCCTCAAAGAAGACCTGACTCCGCTTGCAGTCGAACGGCCGCTCTTTCTTGCTGCTCCGGTGATCGCGCTGACCTGCGCGTTGATCTCGATTGCTGTTGTACCCTTCGGCGCCATACAGCGAGTGAAGGGCGTTGACCTCTTCCAGATCGCAGACGTGAACATCGGGCTGCTGGTCATCCTCGGAATCACCTCGATCGGCGTGTACGGCATCGCGCTGTCCGGTTGGTCGAGCAACAACAAATATGCTCTACTTGGCTCCCTCCGCGCAACGGCGCAAGTCATCAGCTACGAACTTGCGCTCGGGCTTTCGCTGGTAGGAGTCGTGCTGCGGGCAGGCTCACTGCGGCTACGCGACATCGTCGCGGTACAGTCAACACACGGCTTGCTGTCGTGGAACATCCTCGGCGGCTTTGCTCGCGAGCAGAACAGCAAGGGCACAATGGTCTGGACCGTTGTTGGCGGCTTCCAACTACTGGCCTTCTTCATCTACCTGATGGCCGCATACGCTGAGACGAACCGCTCCCCCTTCGATCTTCCCGAGGCCGAATCAGAACTGACCGCCGGATATCACACCGAGTACAGCTCCATGAAGTTTGCGATGTTTTTCATGGCTGAGTACGCGAACATGATCACGGTAAGCTGCGTCGCCACGCTCCTCTTCTTCGGCGGCGCCTCCAGTCCGCTCGGGCACCTCCTACCTGACAACTTCGGTGGCCCGGTCCTGACCGCAATATTCCCGATCTTGTGGTTTGTACTCAAGATTTTTCTCTTCCTCTTCCTGTACATTTGGGTCCGCTCCACGTTGCCGCGTTTTCGCTACGACCAGTTGATGGATTTTGGCTGGAAGTTCCTTTTACCTGTGGCGATGGCGAACATCGTTGCGACCAGTTTGGCATTGGCCATCTACGGATAGCTCATATGGACACAAGCTGTTTTACAATCAGCAGATAGCCTCATCTTTCTGGAAGCATCCAGCGCTGTTCAAAAGGACTTCGACGGACTCTCATGCAACTGGCACTTTTCATTATCTTCGGTGCGATCGCTGTGGCCGGTGCGCTGAATCTGCTGCTGCAGCGACACCCGATCAACTCCGCACTCTCGCTAGTGATGGTGATGATGTCGCTGGCGGTGCTCTACTGGTCGCTCGGCGCGGAGTTCCTCGCAGCGGCGCAGGTCATCGTCTACTCGGGCGCGATCATGGTGCTCTTCGTCTTCGTCATCATGCTGCTGAACGCGGGTGAGGAAGAGCGTACCAACGGAAGCCGGATCGCCTACATCGCGGGTTTTCCGGGAGCGGGAGCCATCTTCTGCCTGCTCAGCTTTGTCTTCCTCAAAGAAAGCAAAGCCATGGGCTACTCTTCGTTAGGCGAATACTTAACCGGGGCAACAAGCAACATCACCGAGATCAGCACCGTGCTCTTTACGAAACTTTTGCTGCCCTTCGAAGTAACATCCGTTCTGATCCTCGTAGCGATTCTGGGCGCGGTCGTGCTCGCACGGAAGGAGCAGTAGACATGCCCGTCGCTGTTACGATTCTCTTTTTCTTCCTCGCCTTCTCGGTCATCACAAGTGTTCTATTGATCGCCCGCTCTCATCGGAGGTCTCGCTAATGGTGCCCATCGCTTACTACCTGATCCTTGCGGCCATTCTCTTCTCCTGCGGTTTGGGGTCGTTCCTGATCAAGCGGAACGTCATCACCATTTTCATGTCCATCGAGCTCATGCTCAACGCCGTAAACCTTACCTTCGTCGCCTTCGCCCACATGTGGCATCAAGTAAACGGCCAGATCTTCGTCTTCTTCGTCATGGTGGTTGCCGCTGCTGAAGCTGCAGTCGGTCTGGCGATCATCATCGCTATCTTCCGCACGCGGAACACACTCAACGTGGACCAGATCAACCTGATGCAGTCCTAAGCTTGCAGGAAATGGAAACGATGCCTTCTTCGTATCTCTGGTTGATTCCGCTGCTTCCCTTCACCGGCTTCCTGATCAATGGGACGGTTGGCCGCAAGCTGCCGCGTACCCTGGTGACGGTGATTTCACTGCTGTTCACGGCGAGTCCTGCTGCATTGGTGGCGTGGATTTGGGTCGGAGTCCATGCTGGTGCGGAGACGATGTCTGCCGTCAGTGCTCCATGGATCAGTATCAGCGGCTTCACGGTGAACTTCGCGTTCACCGTCGATCACCTTACGGCGATCATGCTGGGCGTGGTGACTGGTGTTGGATTCCTCATTCATCTCTACTCCGCCGGATACATGGCGCATGAAGATGGCTACTGGCGCTTCTTCGCCTACCTGAACCTCTTCATGTTCTTCATGCTCGTCTTAGTGCTGTCGTCGAGCTTCCTTTTGCTCTTCGTTGGCTGGGAGGGCGTCGGTCTCGCCTCGTACCTGCTGATCGGGTTCTACTTCAAGAAAGACGCCGCCGCAAACGCGGGCAAGAAAGCCTTCGTCGTCAACCGCATCGGTGACTTCGGCTTCCTCCTCGCGATGTTCCTGATCATCGCCCACTTCGGCTCGCTCGACTTCGCAACCGTCTTCTCCCGCGCCGCATCGCTTGGCATAAGCGGCGGATTCATCACAACCATCTGCCTCCTGCTCGTCGTTGGAGCAGCGGGTAAGTCGGCGCAGATTCCCCTCTACGTCTGGCTCCCCGACGCCATGGAAGGCCCCACGCCTGTCTCCGCCCTCATCCACGCGGCAACTATGGTCACGGCCGGCATCTACATGGTGGCGCGCTGCCACGTGCTCTTCGACCGCTCCCCGGCAGCGCTCACCGTCGTCGCCTGCATCGGCGCGGCAACGGCAATCTTCGCCGCCTGCATCGGCCTCGTCCAGCAGGACATCAAGCGCGTCCTTGCCTACTCCACCGTCTCACAGCTTGGCTACATGTTCCTCGCCTGCGGAGTCGGTGCTTACTCGGCGGCGATCTTCCACCTGATGACCCACGCCTTCTTCAAGGCATTGCTCTTCCTCGCTGCCGGATCGGTGATTCACGCGCTCTCCGGGGAGCAGGATATGCGCAAAATGGGCGCGATGCGCAAGCGCATTCCCGTCACGTTCTGGACCATGACGATGGGCGTCTTCGCCATTGCCGGACTTCCGCCGTGGGCTGCCTTCTTTTCGAAGGATGAGATTCTCTACCGCGCCTTCATCTCAGAGAATCCGCTGGGCAAGCTGCTTTGGTTCGTCGGGCTTGTGACCGCCGGTATGACTTCGTTCTACATGTTCCGGCTGTGGTTTAAGACCTTCTTCGGCGAATCGCATGTGGAAGAGCATGTCTCTGCAACCCATCACGGTGCCGCGGTTCATGCAAAAGCGAATCCAACGCACACGATGGAAGATGAGCACGATGAGGGTCAGGCGGCTCATCCGCATGGCGTGCATGAGTCGCCGTGGATCATGCTGCTCCCATTGGTGGTGCTTGCGATTCTCTCAACTATCGGAGGATGGGTCGGAGTTCCGGAGGCACTTGGCGGCCATGATGAGATCGGGGCCTTCCTCGCGCCGGTACTCGGAACTGGTTCCGTTGTGGGCGCTGAAGGCAGCCGAGGCGTCGAACTTGGGCTTGCCGCAATCTCGGTGCTTACCGCCTTTGCCGGGCTTGGAATCGCTTACTTCTTTTATGTGCGCAAGCCGGGTAGTTCCACAGCGCTGGCCGCGAAGTACAAGCCTGTCTACGCGTTGGTTGAGAACAAGTTCTATATCGATGAAATCTATTCCGCTTTTATTCTGGCACCGATCATGATGGTCTCTCGATTACTGCTGGCTGGGCTCGTCGATAAGGGCGTGGTGAATGGCGTTCCGGCAGCGACCTCGGCTGGAGTTCGCGGGCTTGGAGGCCTGACGCGCCGGATGCAGTCCGGAAACATTCGCTCCTATGCTGGTTGGCTCGCGCTGGGCGCGGCTGCCGTCGTTGTCTTCATGATCTTCGGCAATGCAACGTGGATGCACTTCTAAGGGTAATGATGAATCTTGACCACTCCATCCTTTCGCTCATCACCTTCGTTCCGCTCGTGGGCGCGGTGGTGCTTGCGCTGCTGCCGGATAAAGGAAAGACGATGCAGTGGGGAGCACTTGCCGTCACCCTGCTCACGTTCCTGATGACGCTGCATCTGCCCTGGCACTACGACTACAGCGCCGGTCTAAGAAATACTGGGGGCTTTCAGTTCGTACAGGATTCGGCATGGATTGCCTCGCCTGCGATTCGTTACCACCTCGGAGTAGACGGTCTCTCGCTGTGGCTGATGGTGCTGACTGGTTTCCTCGCGCCACTCGGCGTCTTGATCTCGTGGAACGCAATTCCGAAGCGGAAGAAGACCTTCTATGTCCTCTTCCTATTGCAGCAGACCGCGATGTTTGGCGTCTTTGTTGCACTCGACCTATTCCTCTACTATGCCTTCTGGGAGCTGACGTTGGTGCCGATGACGATCCTCATCGCCACCTTCGGGCGGACTGAGAACCGACGGAAGGCAGCCATTAAATACTTCCTCTACGCGTTTATCCCATCAGCCATTCTGCTGGTCGCGGTTCTTTGGCTCTACGTAAAGACCGGAACGTTCGATGTGCCGGTGTTGATGGCGAAAGCAGCCTCACACAGCATCTCCGGAAACTCTTCCGCTCTGTGGCTTGCATCGCTGGCGTTCCTCTTCGCGTTTGCAGTGAAGGTTCCTGTGTTCCCGCTGCATGGCTGGCTTGCGGATGCAGTCGCCGAAGCTCCAACTGCCGCCGTGATGGTGCTCGTCGGCAAACTCGGCCTCTACTCTATCCTGCGGTTTTCGCTCGGCATCTTCCCGGTTGAGAGCATGCACATTGCGCCCTGGATGATTGCTCTTGCGTCCATCGGCATCGTCTACGGCGCGCTGATTGCTCTTGTACAAAAAGACCTGAAGCAGCTTGCGGCTTTTGGGACGCTGGGCCATGTGAGCGTGGCCGTGCTGGGAATCTTTACGTTCACCGTTGCGGGCATCGATGGGGGCATCTATCAGACGCTGAATGAAGGTCTCGGTGGAGCGGCATTGTTCATGCTGCTGGGGCTCCTCTATGAACGCTACGGAACATACGACATGCGAGAGTATGGCGGCCTCGCGGCGAAGTTCCCCTGGATGGTGACGATGTTTGTCCTCACAACGCTCTCTGTGATTGGCCTGCCCATGCTGAACGGCTTCGTTGGTGAGTTCCTGGTCTTCTCCGGCTCCATGCAATGGTCGCTGGCGCATGGATCCAGCTTCTTCTGGACAGCGCTTTCGACCTCAGGCGTGATCCTGACGGCAGCGTACATGCTTTGGATGATTCAGCGGGTTTTCTACGGCGGCTTCGGCATCAAGAGCGAGCGCGTCACCGGCTGGGACCTTGACGCACGGGAACACATCGCGCTCTGGCCGCTCGCCATCATCTTCCTTGCTATGGGCGTTGCGTCGCCCTACTGGACGCGCGCTATCGACACGTTTGGCGTTGCGATTCAGCAGGCGGGGATTGCGCCTAAATCGCCAGCTATTGATACAGCTAGCCACACTGCACCGGGCAGCTTCGTTGATCCTGAACTCGCAGCTGCCGCGCTCGGCCAAAAAGCTCCGCAGACAAACAAGGGAGCCCGCTACTAATGTCTCCGAATATCATCGACCTTCTCCCTGAAGAGATCCTCACCATCACCGGCGTCCTCGTGATGCTGATCGAAGCCGTCCTGAAACCCGGCAGCAATCGCAAGCCCCTGGGATGGCTCGCCATCATCGGCACCTTCGCTTCGGGTGCAGCGGCGCTCTATCAGCTTCAGTTCGGAACGCTCCAGGCCTACTCAGGCTCGATCCAGATCGATGCCTTCTCAGTCTTCTTCCATGTGTTGATCGCGGCAGTCGTGCTGGTTACCCTTCTCGGCTCACTCGACTACTTTGAAGGCAACGCTACCCATGCCGGCGAGTACTTCGCGCTGACCTGCTTTGGAGCGGTAGGCATGATGCTGATGACCTGCTCCGTTGAACTTCTCATGGTCTTCATCGGACTTGAGATCTCATCGATTTCGACCTACATTATGGCTGGCTTCCGCAAGGGCCAGGCCACCGGCTCTGAATCCTCCATCAAGTACTTCCTGCTCGGCAGCTTCGCCACGGCCTTCTTCCTCTACGGCATTGCGCTGGCATTTGGAGCGACTGGGTCGACGAGCATCGCGGCGATTGCTGCCGGGCTCGGCACTTCAGCCACACCCACGATGGCCTTCCTCGCGCTTGCCATGATCATCATCGGACTCGGCTTCAAGGTCTCCGCCGCCCCGTTCCACGTGTGGACGCCCGACGTCTATCAGGGCGCACCCGCGCCCGTCGTCGGCCTCATGTCGACCGCCCCCAAAGCCGCTGCCTTCGCCGTCCTGCTGCGGATTACTTTTTCGGGATTCGCAGGCATGGAGGCCCGCTGGGCCATGCTGATCGGCATCATCGCGGTGCTCTCGATGACCATTGGCAATCTCGGGGCTCTGCTGCAAAAAGACGTGAAACGGATGCTGGCCTATTCGAGCATCGCTCACGCTGGTTACCTGCTCGTTGCATTCACCGCGTTCCCGCAGGATGGCATCGCCGCCGCCTGCTTTTACACGGCGGCTTACGCGGCGATGAACGTCGGGGCGTTCGCCGTCATTACGCAGGTGTCCGGCTACGATGAGACTTCGCGCTCCGCGGACGACTTCACCGGCCTCTCGCTGCGGCGTCCTGTCATGGCCGCGCTGCTCACCTTCTTCCTGCTGTCGTTGATCGGCATTCCCTTCACCGGTGGCTTCTTTGGCAAGTTCTACGTCTTCTCTTCAGCAATCAGCTCGGGTCACATCTGGATCCCGGTGATCGGCCTTGCGAACAGCGGCTTCGCCTGCTTCTACTATCTTCGCCTCATAGCCGCGCTCTATACGAAGTCGTTGAAGGACGTGACGGCGGAAGGCGTGGACATTGTCCCGGCGCACTCGTTCCTAAGCGTTCCTGCGGGTGTTGGACTGACTCTGGCGGCTGCCGCAACACTCATCCTTGGCATTCTCCCGGGACGCGTGTTGCAGCTTGCGCAAAGGGCAGGAACGACATCACTGGCCCCGGTCGAAAAGGCTGCGATGCCGCCAGCAGAAATCAAGTAAGGTTTTCGGTCAGGCGTAGACACTCACACCGCTCGTGCGGCCAGAGCTGCTGCTTCCGGTGGCGGCAATCACACCGTATTGGCTTTCGAGCAGCGAAGTCGTTGGATCTGTCGCGCTGGATGGGTTCTGCCCGTAGGCGGTATTTAAGATCTCGGTCAGTGGGTCGTTCGTCGTCACCGGAGCATTGCTCTTACTGAAGATGCTGAGCAGATCCTCGACCTCCGTTACTGTCTGAGCTGCCGCTGCCAAAGCGGCGGCGATCGCGGGCGAGGTGGTCGATTTCGCATCCGTTTGCAGGGTTGAAAATGCAGACTGCGAGGCGGCGACATCGCCCGATCCAATCGCCGTTCCAAGGGCGGTGAGATCTTTCGAGAACTGCGACTTGGTGGCGGTACCGCTTGCATTGGCGAGGTTCTGGGTCAGCGCCTGATAGCTGTTAAAAGCTGTCTGGGCTGCTGTGAGGTCGCCTGAGGAGAGGCTGTTCTGGAGCGATTGCAGCGCCTGCTGGGAGGCGTTTATGTTGCTCGAAGAGGCGACATACTGCGAGAAGGCGGCGCTCGATAGGGCGGCGATGGACATGCTGACCTCGGGTGAAGTAACCCGCGAAGGCGTGACTCCACAGAGAGTTGATCGGCACTTGATGAGAAAGCTTTAATGCTGGCGCGCACGAAAAAGCCTCCGCAAATGAGGAGGCTTTTCGTAAGCACTGGAATCAACTCGTCTTACTGAGAAAGATAGTGGAAGCAGATTTCCTTGCGGAATAACAATCAAAGGGCGCAAGCCTTTTACTTTAGCGGGTGATACTTAGACAGCCTTGAGATAGATGATGACGAAGGTGAAGAGCGCGAGGGACTCGATAAACGCGAGGCCGAGAATCAGGAAGATAAAGATTCCAGGGCGGGCGCCGGGGTTGCGGGCGAGAGCTTCCGTTGCGGAAGCGGTTGCCTTGCCCTGGCCGAGACCGCAGAGGCCTGAGGCGAGTGCCATGCCGAGACCGGCAGCGAGCGGTACCGAGTTGAAGGCGCCGCCATTGGCGGTTCCCTGCGCGAACGCCGGCGATGCGATGAGCAGCACGGCCAACGACATAAATACGTACTTCATAACCATGAACGTGTTCTTCATTGTGTTGCTCCTGCTCCCGGGATGGACGCCGCCAGTGGGTGGTTGATGCTCACCGTGCTGGCACCCTCACGCTTGCGGCGTTGTTGCATTGCTGTGGAGTGGGAGCCACTCTCCACAGCAAAACCTGTTTGTGAAAACCTAGTGATCGTGCGACACGGCGAGCGACAAGTAGATTGCCGCGAGCAGGAAGAAGACGTAGGCCTGGATCACAGCGACACCAAGGTGCAGGCCGAGGAAGATGAGTGGAATGCCGATCGGCACCAGCGAGAAGAAGGCGAGCGTAACGAGATCGCCGGCCAGCATGTTCGCGTAAAGACGGACGGTGAGCGACAGAATGCGCGCGAGGTGCGAGATGACCTCGATGACGAACATGAAGGGTGAAATCTGCCAGACGGGGCCGAGAAACTGCTTGATGTATGCGAAGCCGTTCGCCCGGACACCGTGATAGTGGTAGTAGATAAATGTGCAGAGGGCGAAGCCGAGCGGCACGGTGGCGTTGGCAGTCGGCGACTCGAGCCCCGGGATGATGCCCATGAGGTTTGCCAGCAGGATGAAGAGGAAGAGAGTCGTCAGGTAGGGCGTGAAGCGTTCGTAGCCATGGCCGATGATCGATTCTGCCTGATCGTTCACGAATTCGCCGGTCATCTCTGCGAGATGCTGCACGCCGCCGGGCTTCTCAACACTGAGCGTGAGGCGGATAGCGAGGAAATAGCAAAGGAGGGCGACGAAGACCAGGAGCTCCATCGAGACAGCGTTGGTGATTGGAGCCCTGGCGTGTGCGGGCGTTATATGCAGCGTAGCCAGAAGCGCGTCGACGGGCGCGGCAAAGTGGGCATTCAGAAATCGGGTGAAGAGTAACTGTGTTGGCATAGAAGTGTGGCCGCCTGGCTTAGACCGTCCACGCTTTCATCAGCCGAATGCCTTCAATCGAGAGGCAAAATACCCCTAAACCAAGGCCGGCCGCAAGCGCGAACACCGAACCATGCAGAAGCTTAAGGCTACCATACAGAAGCACCAGCGTCAGCCCGAGGCGCAGGAAGAAACCGAACAAAACACGGCCCATGGGCTTCACCTTGCCGCTGCCGCCGGGCTGAGTATCCATCTGGACCATGATGGCGGACATCAACCGCAGCCATTCCCAGAGGCCGGAGCCTGAGATGAGCGAGCCGACCACCAGAAGCAGTGCCGTCTGCCAGCCGAGTTTGAGCCACAGAAGGACTGCGCCAACGGCCGTGACAATGGCGAGGAGGCGAATTGCGCCAAGGATGGTTCGGCGGAAGTCCGCGTCGGTGAATTCTTCCAGCAACTTCATGTCTTCAGTTCCAATTCATTTGCCCAGGAAGCGCGAGGCGGTGCGGAAGATCTGGATGAAACCAGCGACTGCTCCCAGCAGGATTCCGGCGATGCCGATCCAATGCTGGTGGAAGTGCCGATCCGCCCAGCCACCGGCAAGCCAGCCGATGACGCAGGCCGCGGGGAGGGCGATGGCAAGCTGAATCATCGACTCGGCCCTGACGACCTCGTTCATCGCTCCCGATCTTTTCTTCTCGTCCGGCATGGCTCTCTCGTTCTTCATTACATCACGCCCGCCGTGGCCCTGGCCCGGGGTATGCGATTGCGCTCGTTATACTGAAGTGTCTGGCGTGAGCGCCGACTTCAAAGGAATACACGTGTCCGAGATTGAGTTTGAGCAGAACCGTTACGAATCGAAGTTTGAAGAAGAGCTGTACCAACTGCGCCGCGACAAGCTGAAGCAGATCGAGGCCCTCGGGCAGCGGAGCTATCCGAACAGCTATCGGCTTTCGACGATGATTCCGGAGATCTGGGCGGCGCATGACTCGATGACCGCCGAGCAGTTCGAGGCGGATCTGGCGGTCGGCAAGAAGATCGAGGTTGCGATTGCCGGGCGGCTGATGGCGATCCGCGTGCAGGGCAAAGCGGGCTTCGCGCAGTTGCAGCAGAACGGCAAGCGGCTGCAGATTTATGTTCGCAAGGACGATGTGGGCGAGTCGGCGTTCGCGGTCTACAAGCTGCTCGATCTCGGCGACCACATTGGGGTAAGGGGCTTCCTCTTTCGCACACGGACAGGCGAGTTGACCGTGCATGTGAGCGAGCTTACGTTTCTTGCGAAGGCAATGCTGGCTCTACCGGATAAGTACCACGGCCTCGAAGACACGGAGCTGCGCTACCGCCAGCGCTATGTCGACCTCTTCATGAACACCGGCCACACGGTCAAACAGGTCACCCACTCGCCTGCCACGCCCTCGCCCGCTCACGACCCATCAACTCCACAAGCCGTCATCCTGAGCGAGCGTAGCGAGTCGAAGGACCCCCGCATTTCGCTCGAAGCCCCATCCCCTCAATCGGAGACCACGGCACCGGGTGCCCCACATCTGGCGGCCTCATCGCCAGATGTGGGTGAAGCGGCCCCAGGATCGAAACAGGAACCCGAGGGCCCACCCAACGTCCGTGAGGTTTTCGTCAAGCGCGCCGCGATCCTCCGCGCCCTCCGCACCTTCTTCGACTCCCGCGGCTACCTCGAAGTCGAGACGCCGATGATGCACTCCATTGCCGGCGGAGCGGCGGCACGCCCGTTTACGACCCACCACAACACCATGGACATGGACCTCTTCCTCCGCATCGCTCCGGAGCTGTATCTAAAGCGGCTCGTCGTAGGCGGACTCGACCGCGTCTACGAGATCAACCGCAACTTCCGCAACGAGGGCATCAGCACCCAGCACAACCCCGAGTTCACCATGCTCGAGTTCTACCAGGCCTACGCCAACTATGACGACCTGATGGACCTGACGGAAGAGCTGGTGAAGTTCGTGGCGATGGAAGTGAATGGGACGACCATTTGTACCTTCAATGGGAACGAAATCGATCTGGGCAAATGGACGAGGTTGTCTATGCGTGAGGCAATCATCAGATGGTGGCCCAAAGATTTCGGCGCCAAGCCAAGTGAAGCTGATTTTAGGGACATCTCTGCTTTTCGCAGTTTGATCCAGGCTGCGGTATACCGTTTGGCTGACGACCCGAAAATCGTCGCTTGGCTTGACGACGAGCCGTCGATGAACTGGGTCGGAGTATTCCATCGCCCTACCCCGAAGTTTCTACTAGGCAGAATCGTATTCGGTCCGCTTGCTGGTCTTATAGAAATTGCTGTCGCCCTCGACAAGGGTTCGCCGTTGGGTAAGCTGATAGCCAGCCTCTTCGAACTAATTGGGGAGGATTTGCTTCACGGTCATCTGATTCAGCCCACGATCATCTACGACTTCCCTCTCGCCGTCTCCCCCCTCTCCAAGCAAAAGCCCGACGACCCCGACTGGGTCGAGCGCTTCGAGTTCTACATCGGCGGCTTCGAGGTCGGCAACGCCTTCTCCGAGCTCAACGACCCCGACGAGCAGCGCCGCCGCTTCGAAGGCCAGATGGCCGAAAAGGAACGCGGCGACGACGAAGCCCACGGCATGGACGAGGACTATGTCCGAGCCCTCGGCTACGGCCTGCCACCAACTGGCGGCGAGGGCATCGGCATTGACCGCCTCACCATGATCCTCACGGGCAGCCGTTCCATCCGCGACGTCATCCTCTTCCCCCTCCTTCGCCCTCAAGCCAAATCTTCCACTCCGGAAGTCCCAAAACCGGCAAAGCCATAGCCACCTGAAGTCCCTGCATCGCAAGCGGACCCAAACGCCAGAAGGAAAATCCTTCAGAAGACATCAAAATGCATCCAAAGTGCTCTCATATACATGTTCTAGCAACACGTCTTGGGTGCGCCGAGGCGGCTTGGAAAGCTTGCTGCCGTGGAACCAGCCACCAACTCCCGGAGAACCAATCAGTGGAATGAGCAGCTTACTCCAGAATGTTCCACGTGGAACATTTGCAGCTCCAATCCACAGAGCTCGTCCGTCATTGTCAAGATCGCACCACAGTTATCAATCGTTCGGTCTTCTCAAACGCTTCACGACCTGCGATAACGTAGTTTCATTCATGGCACGGAGGGCATTCGCAGCAGTGCGCTTCAGGAGCGGATCGAGAGCTTTATCGCCGGCCAGCAGCCACCCGGCGGACGTTGCGGCGAAGATGTCGCCGAGCCCAATCTCCTTCGGCGTAAGCTTCAGCCGGGCTCCGCCATGCGGGCCTTTGCGTTGCGCGAGGAAACCGCCCTTGTGCAGTTGTAGAAAAGCGCGACGGACCATCACAGGGCTGGTGCCAAGGACTTCCGCGATTGCTGCTGAAGTTTGCATCCTGCCGGGATCTTCAGCCAGCAGCGCAAGGATGCGCAGGGCCAGTTCGAAACGTCCGTTCATTGCCATCGAGAGCCAAGCTATCACACGCTCTGCTAGCATTTCATGGTGAATATCCTTTTCGTCGGCGATGTCTTCGGCTCCGCCGGCCGCTATATTGTTCGTGAACATCTGCCGCATGTCGTCGAAACCAATGCAGTGGACCTGCTCGTTATCAATGGTGAGAATGCCGCCGGTGGGTTCGGGATTACGCCTTCGCTGGCGGAAGAACTCTTCGACATGGGCGCGCATGTAATCACCACCGGCAACCATATCTGGGACAAACGCGAGATCTTCGAATACATGGCCGTCTCGGCAGACTCGCATGTGCGTGGCCGGCGCGTACTGCGGCCGGCTAACTATGCTGTGGGGACGCCGGGGTTTGGCGTGTACCAGGGCGCGCTGCCAACGGGACAGGAGTACGCCGTCATGAACCTCCAGGGGCGGGTTTTCATGTCCTCGTGCGACGATCCCTTTCGCAAGGCCGATGAGATGCTCTCAAAGATTACGGCGAAGGTCATCCTGCTCGACATTCATGCCGAGGCATCGTCGGAGAAGGTAGCGCTGGGATGGTATCTGGATGGCCGGGTGACTGCGGTGCTGGGGACGCATACGCATATTCCGACGGCGGATCAGCGGATACTGCATAACGGGACGGCGTTTCAGACCGATGTTGGAATGTCGGGACCTTACGATTCCGTGATTGGAGTGGAGAAGGAACTCGTCCTTAACCGCTTCCTGACTGGCATGCCGGGAAAGTTTGAAGCCGCAAAGGGGAACGCGAAGATGTGCGCGGCATTGATCGAATGCGATGGTGCGACGGGACGAGCCACACATATTCAGCGAATCATGCTCGGGGAATGATTGCGATCGCACAACGCAGAAGAGGCAGCCCGGAGGCTGCCTCTTCTGCGTTGCGGGACCTTACCTTACTTGTGTGTAGCGCGTTTCACTGGAGCTTTCTTCACGGGCGCCTTCTTCGCAACTACGAGCGCAGCATCGCTCATCGTAATCATGATCGGGCTGGGAGCGTAAGAGGCATAGGTTCCGTCGATGTTCACCTTGTCTCCAACGGCAGGAGGAGTCTTGATCGGCTCCTTCAGGTTGAAGGTGAAGTCCGCTGTCTTCGCCTGAACAGCATCGTCAGAGACGGATCCGGTGATGACGCTGTCGGAAACAGAGACAATTGTGACTTGCGGAATTTCGACGTCCTTGCCCTTGATCGTTGCCCATACCTTCTCAGCATCTTCGGGCTTGCCATTGGCCATGATGAACTCCTTATCGCCAATAGCCAGTGTTGCGAGGTCAGGGGTCGTTTTGATGACGTCAGCAACGATGTCGGCAGGTGAAGGAGCGGGCGCAATCGTGAAGTCGGAGGGTGGGTTCAGATTGGTCTGAACGGCAGCGGTGACGGCGTCGTATCCATCGGCCTTGCCGTGGTATTTTTTGTAGCAATAATTGGCGACCTTGAGGAACTCAGTCTTGTAAGGGTCTGGAGCGAAGGCCGCCGCGCGAGAGGTGTACCAGGTGCAGTTCACATAGTCAGGCGGAGTGGATTGGTAGTAGGCAATTCCGAGTTCGTAGGTGTCCTGGAGCAGAGCGCCGGGCTTGGTGGTCTGGTCGACAGGAACATAAGCCAGTTCAGCCTTGTAGTTTGTAATGGCGGTGGGATAATCCTTCTTGTTTAGCGCCGCGGTGGCGATGGCGCTGTAGAAGTTTGGTGTGACGCCCGTCTGAAGCGCCTTGAAGTCTTCGTCAGACATGTCCTTGGGCTTGGTGGCGGCGAGTCCCTTGGTGGCATAAGAGGCGGCGGAATCGAGACCGGACTGCTTAGCGGCCGGATCGGTCGCGGCATCGGCAGTCTGCTTCCGGAGGATTACCTCGAAGGTAAGTCCACGGAGGTTATTGGGATCGACCTGCAGAAGGCGGTCGGCGGCATCGAGCGCTTTATCGTTCGCGGGAACCTGGCTGTAGGCAATCATCAGCTGCTGCAGCACGCTGGCCTTGACAGCGGATTGCGGGTACGCGGTGAGATACGCCTCAAATGCGGAAGCCTTCGCTGCCGGGGTCGTCTGGCCGACCGCGCCGTTATAGGAGGCATACTCCGCCGCGGACATCTGGACCTGCCCTGCGTCCGCAGCGGGAGCAGCCTGGCCAAATGCGAAATTTGTGGCATGAGGCGCAAAGCTCGCGACCATCAGGAGAGACGCAAAAACTGCCTTCTTCATTCAAAGCTCCTCATTAGCTTCCCTAAACTGTTGTGGCCACAGTGATTCTCTGGTTGTTGAGATGCGGAGAACAGGCACTCTCGTAGGACTTTCTGACTCCAGCCACGTGAAGCGGATTATAGAAAGCGCACTGCTCTCACGCAAGTCTCCGGCTTTTTGCTCAACAATACACGTTTTTGAATCCTGGATGACGTGATTTTGTCTTGACTGCAGGTGAACTGGAATTTCAGCACAGGAATGAGATGTCATTTGAAGAGACGCACTGCCCTTGCGTCAGAAGTGACATCCGCCGGAAGGTCGCTCTCATTTCGGGCCGAAGAGGTTGGGAGGAAATGGGAGAGCTTTCTTGACATGCTCTACCCATTTGTAGGGTTGCGTCCGCCTTATCCACAAGATGTGGGGCCATATCTGTTGATCTGTCCTGAGCGGCTGCCTAGAATGAACATGAACTGAAGCGCGTGCCTTCGATTGGAAAGAGTGTTGGTGGACTCGGCTCAAAAGGACCGGCGTGCGGCGGTTCGGAATGTGAAGACGTAACCTGCGAGGCAAAATGCTCAAGCTCAAAAAAGTCCAGATACTCGGCTTCAAGTCTTTCTGCGATCGCACCGAGGTGCAGCTCTCCGGCGAGGGGATCGCAGCGATCGTTGGGCCGAATGGCTGCGGCAAATCCAACATTTCGGACGCAATTACGTGGGTGCTCGGGGAACAGAGTGCAAAGAGCCTGCGCGGCATCAAGATGGAGGATGTCATCTTTGCGGGAACGCGTGAGCGTAAAGCTACGGGAATGGCGGAGGTATCCCTGACTCTGGTCGACCCGGAGGTGTACGACGGAACGAACCTTCAAGAGGAAGGGGACGTGGTCTCGATTGACAGCGCTCACTTGACCGACTGGGACGAGACCTCGCTTCGGCAGCAGCGCGCGGCTGAGACCGAGGAGGCGGTTGCGGAGGCACAGCCCGGGACATTGCTCGAAGGCGAGGCAATCGCGCTGGCCGCGGAGGCTTCCGCTAAGGCAGACGCAGAGACGACTAACGCGGCTCATCCGAATAACGTTGTGCTGAAGATTCGCCGCCGGAAGTTCGGACGAGCACCGGTCCGGGCGGGTGAGTTGACGATTACCCGGCGTTTGTTCAGAACGGGTGACTCTGAGTACCTGCTGAATGGAAAGATTTGCCGGCTGCGCGATATCCAAGACATCTTCATGGGCACCGGGCTTGGCGGGGAGTCGTACGCGATTATCGGGCAAGAGCGGATTGGGCAGCTGCTAAGTTCGAAGCCGCTGGATCGGCGCGGGATCATCGAAGAGGCTGCAGGCATTACGCGCTTCAAGACGAAGAAGCGGTTGGCGGAGCTAAGGCTTGAGTCCGCGAAGCAGAACCTGAGCCGGGTAAACGACATCTTCGAGGAAGTGACGAAGCAGATGGGCACTCTGAAGCGGCAGGCAGCGAAGGCTGAGCGGTACGGCGCACTGCGGGATGAGCTGCGGACCAAACTGCGGGTGGTGCTCGCGAGCCGGATGGCGCAGCTTGATGCGGAAGCGGCAGCCGCGGCGACTGAGATCAGGCGGTTGGGTGGCGTGATCGACGCTTCGGCGGCAGAGCTAGAAACTATGGACGCGGCGCATACGGAAGGCGTTCGCAATGGCTATACGCTCGACGCGCAGATTCGCGAGACGGGTGGGATTGCAAACCAATCTGCCGTGGAGCTGGAACGGATTACAGCGCGAACTGCTTCAAACACGGACCGTGTTGCAGAGTTGACGAATCGGCTGGCAACGGGTGGCGAGGAGCTTGAGGGGGCGCGGACCCAGTTGGCACAGCTCGCGGGGGAGCAGGAGCAGCATCGGAGTTTCCTTGAAACAGCAACATCTGAGGCTGGTGGATCGCGGGAGGCGGCGCAAAGTCAACAGCAGGCGGCGCAGAACGCGATTCGCGCGCTGGCGCAGGCGGAGCAGCAGGTGGAGAACAACCGCCGCAGCGGTATGTCGCTGATGCAGCGAGCTTCGCAGACGCGCAATGAAGAGGCGCAAGCGGCGGCGGCGCTGGCCGGACTGGAGCGTGAAGCGGAGCGGCTGCTGTCGGAGTCGGACGTGGCGCGGCAGGAGTTGACGCAGCTTGGGCTTGAGCGCGGACAGGTGAAGCTATCGTTCGAGTCGGTGACGGAGCGGCTGCATCGTCTCGAGGCCGAGATTGCAGCGTTGCGGCTTGAGATCGAAGGCAGCCGCAATGCGGAGTCGCAATCGAAAAAGCGCGGCGACCAGCTTCGCGGGGAACAGGCGACGCTGATGGGACGGCGAAACTCGCTGGAGACGTTGATCCGTGAGCATAGCTACTCGACCGACACGGTGAAGAATCTCTTCCGCGCGAGACCTTCTGCGGGCGCGGGAGAGCTTGCGCCAATGGGGACGCTGGCGGATTTTCTTGAAGTGGATGGCAAGTACGAGAGCATCGTCGATGAGTTCCTGCGGGATGAGTTGAACTATGTCGTGGTGAAAAGCTGGGACTCAGCGGGCGAAGGTCTCCGGCTGCTGCAGAAGGACGTTGCGGGTCGGGCGACGTTCCTGGTGCATACGGACGAGCCGGTTGGCTTCGCCAACGGGATGAGCGGGGAGAACCAGCCGAGCGGCGACGGTGTTGTGTCGCTGAAGGATTGCATTCGCGTCCGAAATGGATTCGGGCGTTCGCTTGAGGTGGTGCTGCCTCGGCTGCGTGATGGGTATGTGGCGCCGGATGCGGAGCGTGCGCGGACGATGGCGCTGGAGTATCCGCAGGCCTTCTTTCTGGCTCCGAGTGGAGAGATGTTTCACAATGTCACCGTAACGGGTGGACGCACTCGTGCACAGGGACCGCTAGCGTTGAAGCGTGAGTTGAATGAGGTGCAGCAGAAGGTCGACGCGGCCGCGGCTGAATTGGCGGCAACTGACATGAAGACTGCGGATTTGCAGCACCAGATTGCGGCGCTTTCAGGGGCTCTCGACGGCAAGTCGCAAGAACGGCGCGAGGCTGAGCGGGAGGCTGCGAACTCCGGTGCGGCCTTGCGGCAGATGGATTCCGAGGCGCAGCGCATCGAGCGGCGTTTGCAAGATTGGCAGTTGACGAGTGAGCGTAATCGCGACGCGCGGACGCAGAAGGCGGATCTAATCGCTCGTCTGCAGGAGTCCGCCTCGAAGCTAGATGCGGAGCGAGCAACGCTAGAGGCTGCCCTTGCGGAGTTGCAGCAGCAGCTCGGGGAGCTTCGCACGCACCGCGAACTGCTGCAGCAGGCGGCGGCGGAGGCCTCGGCGGCGCTGGCAAGACTTGAGGAGCGGCGGCGCAATGCAGCGGCGAATCTCGAGCAGACGACGCGGTTGTTCAACACACAGAATGCGCGGATTCAGCAGCTTGATCAGCAGTTGACGCAGGCTGGAGCGGAGAAGCTGCGGCGTGAGGAAGAGACGGCGCAGCTTGCGCAGCAGCATGAGGAATTGAGCGAGACGCAGGCCACGGCGGTCGCCAACGGAGCACGCATCAGCGCCGAGGCGGCGGAACTGCGGGCGAAGATGACGGAGCTCGATCAGAAGCTCAGGACGCTGCGGCATGAGACCGAAGTACTGCGGGAGCAGCGCGCCGGGCTTACCGCACGTGCGGCGAAGCTGGCTTCGGATATTGAACACATTGAGGCTACTTGCCTGAACGATCTTGCGGTTGTAGCGACTGTGCTTCGCGAGGATGAGGCCATCGCGCGGATCGCAGGTGAGGCGCTTGTATCTGAAGAAGAAGAATCGAGGGCGCTGAAGCAACGGCTTGAAGCCATGGGGCCGGTAAACATGATGGCGCTCGAAGAGTACACCGAGACTGCGGAGCGCCATACGTTTATGGAAGGCCAGCGCAAGGACTTATTGGACTCGATAGAGAACACGCAGGCATCGATCAAGGAGATCGATGACGTTTCGCGGATCAAGTTCGATGAAGCCTTCAAGCTGATCAACGACAACTTCTCCGTGACCTTTACGAAGCTGTTTGGCGGCGGCCAGGCGTTCATGAAGCTTACCGACACGGAGAATACAAACGAATCGGGAATCGATATCGTGGCATCGCCGCCGGGAAAGAAGCTGCAGAACATCCTCCTGCTTTCGGGCGGCGAAAAGGCGTTGACAGCGCTTTCGCTGCTGGTTGGCATCTTCCAGTTCCAACCGGCGCCGTTCTGCGTGCTGGACGAAGTGGATGCGCCGCTCGATGAGACCAATGTGGGGCGATTTGCGAAGCTGATCTCAGATATGAGCGCGACCACACAGTTCGTTGTGATCACCCACAGCAAGCGGACGATGTCGCAGGCGGACGTGATCTACGGCGTGACGATGCAGGAGCCAGGTGTGTCGAAGATCGTCTCGGTGGCGCTTGGCAAGGGCAACCGTAATGAGGACCGGCGGGCGGTTGCTTAAAGCAGGAACAAGTTTGCGCAGCCGGGGAGGCGGGCAGCCGCCCCCCGGCATTTTTCGCCGAACGCGTGTGATCAGGAAAGTTTTGGGGAGAAGTTGGTCATTTGCAGGAAGGTTGAGTCGACCTTTTCGACGATTGGACCGCTGGCTTCGCTTTCGGTCTTCACCCTGATCCATTCCGGATCGTCCTGGAAGGCTTTCCAGCTTTTCGTGGCTGCGTCGCGGCTGGGAAACTTGAGTATGTAGACAAGCGTGCGGTCTTTCAGGGGCTCATCGGTGGGTGTCCAGTAAGCTATGCTCGTCATTCCGTGCTTGGTGAAGAGACTGACCGTGTGATCGCGGAAACGGGCCAGGAGAGCGGGCAGGCGGCCCTCCACCGTGTGGTAGACCCGCAATTCGAAGACTGTTCCTGGAGCTTCTGCCGCCGCCACATTCAGACCACCCATCGCCAGCATCATCGTTCCCGCTCCTATCGCTTTCAGTATTGCGCGTCGCTCTAAACTCATACCGGGCATTCTACTGCGCGGAAGTCAGAAGAAGCACCATGTGTTCTTCGTCAATGTATTCATCGCCTGTTCGAAGTGCTCTCGGCTCAATCCCGTAAGGGACGAAGCCCATCGCGAGATAGACCGCTCGTGCGCCTGAATTGAAGGTGCCCACGCTAAGGAGGAGCTGTTCGCAGGTAGGGTCGTGCTTCAACTCCGCAACGATAGCCTGGATCAGCGCCTTTGCGACTCCCTGCCCGCGATGTGACGCGGTCACGTAGACGCCATAAATGTGGCCTTTGTGCCACTCCTTTTCGCGGTCTTCACGAGCGAACCGGGCAATCCCTATCATTTGTTCGCAGTCGAACCCGCCAACGAAGAAGGAGGAAGAACTCGATATCTGAGCCGCTATCTGCGCAATGGGTATTCGACGATGCTCTTCCGGCATCATTCCAAAGGAGCGCGGCTCGCGTTCGAGGGCTTCGAGGCGGATAGACCAATAAGCAACGGCGTCTTCTGCGGCTAACTTCCGAACGATCATGCTTGGTGCGCTCCTTTCGCATCAGGGTACGTCGAGCGGAATGCGGAGGTCTCTCCGCTCGCGATGCTCGGTCGAGATGACGATTCGACAAGGCTTTGCTGAAGCTATAAACCGCTTTGAAGGCGTGAGAGAAAGAACTTTCTCTGGCGTGATGATCGCATAAGCGATACTGGTAGCTCGATGAATGACGCTCTTCTGACAACATCTCTCGGCGACATCCCGCTTACGGCTCGCGGGAAGGTCCGCGATCTCTACGCCATGGATGATGAACTGGTGTTTATCGCGACTGATCGCATTTCAGCCTTCGACCATGTACTCGGGTCGGGGATCCCGGACAAGGGGAAGATTCTTACGCAACTCTCGCACTTCTGGTTCGACTTCCTTGCGGAGACTGTTCCTAACCATTTGCTTGCCAAACCTTCGGCGAAGCTGCTGGCACGATTGGAGCCGTTTCGGGCGCAGATTGCAGGGCGGTCCATGCTGGTCAAACGGGCGGAGATGTTTCCGGTGGAGTGCGTGGTTCGCGGGTATCTCTCGGGCTCGGGGTGGAAGGACTACCTGGCGACCGGGTCGGTGTGCGGGATTGAGTTGCCAAAGGGGCTCCGCGAGTCCGAGAAGCTGCCGGAGCCGATCTTCACGCCGGCGGCGAAGATCAACACCGGCGGGCATGATGAGAACATTTCTTTTGCGGTGATGGTTGAGACGATCGGCGAGGAGTATGCAACTGAGCTTAGGCGGCTGACGCTTGCGATCTACGAGAAGGCGTCAGTCCATGCGGCATCGAAAGGGCTGATTCTGGCGGACACGAAGTTTGAGTTCGGGCTGGTGGAGGGGGAAATCGTGCTGGCGGATGAGGTACTCACGCCGGACTCTTCGAGGTATTGGCCGGCGGCGAGCTACTCGCCTGGCGGCGCACAGCCAAGCTTCGATAAGCAATATGTGCGGGACTACCTGGAGTCCATCCGGTGGAACAAGCAGGCTCCCGCGCCGTCGCTGCCGGATGAAGTAATTGCGAAGACGAGGGAGAAGTACCTTGAGGCGTTTCGCCTGATTACGGGCAGAGCGGGGCTTGAGGTTAACGCCTGAGTCGTTGCCGGTTGTGGTTCCTCTGCGTGGAAGTGAAGGCTCGGGCACCGGCTTCGCCGGAGAATGGAATGTGAGGCGCATCGGCGCCTGCGATACAAATTCGATGCTCATTCTCAGCACTCTGAATCCGTTCGACTGGCTCCTGATCGCGATCGTGGTCTACTCGACCGTGATTGCATTCGTGCGTGGCTTCTTTCGAGAGATTTTCTCGCTGGTTGGACTGGTCGCGGGCATCCTGCTGGCAAGCTGGAACTACCCGTTGCTCGCCGACCGACTTAGCCGTTGGATTCCATGGACGACCGCGCAGATCGTCTCGTTTCTACTAATTGCGCTCCTCGTAATGGTGCTGTGCGGCATTGCCGGGAGGTTGCTGAGCAGCACGGCGAAGAGCATCGGGCTGGGCTTTTTCGATCGCGTTCTGGGCGGAGTGTTCGGGCTGGCCCGCGGCTGTTTGCTGGGTGTTGCGCTTCTGATGGCAGGAGCGGCATTTCTGCCTCACGCGAAATATATTCGCGATTCGCAGCTATCGGACTATTTCCTTGAAGGTGCGCATGCGGTATCCTTCGTGGTGCCAACCAACCTTCAACACCATATCCGCGAGGGCGTCATCCTGCTGAAGCACGGCACACCCGATTGGATCAAGCCGTCGAAGTAGAGGCACAATGTATTTGCTGCTCCGCATAAAAAGGCGGGGCCGCGGTGGGGGACGATCTTGAAACGCGAGCTCGATATCTTGATCACACAGATGCATACTTCCGGAGTGGCCTATAACGAGGCCATCCGGCAGTTCAAGAAGCGGTACATCCTGGAGGTGCTCTCGCACCACAAGGGCAACCAGTGCAAGGCGGCTGAAGAGCTTGGCATGCATCGCAACACGCTGAGCCGCACCCTGGCGGAGCTGGACATGGATACGGCGCAGATCCGCAATGGTATGCGGCGTCCGCCGAGAAGCGACCGTTCCGTAACGGAGCAGCTCGCCGAGCGTGGTGCCCGCATACGCAACATCGCCAGCGCCCGATAACGCTCCGCTGCGTCTAAACTTCACACAGATGACGCAGAGACCCCAGTTTCGCCCTCGGTTGCGACCTTCTTCTGGAGGAGCACGGCTTGGGATGGGTATAGTGTTCTCCGTCGGGCTCGGCGTGATGCACCAGACTACCTTTGCACAAGCGGCGTCTCAGGATGGCGTTCCTAATCTCGGTGCGACAATTGGAGGCAATGCAAGGCCTGCAAAGATTCCAAAAGCGAACCCAAAGGAAGCCCATACCGCCGACGATGCCTTCATCGCCGGGGCGCGGCTGCTTGAACGCAACGACCGCGTTGGAGCAGAACACGAGTTCACGCGTGCCGTCCAGCTTGCACCCAACAATCCCGACTATGTGATGGCGCTCTCAGCTTTGCGGGAGAGCGATATAACCGACCTGGTACATAAGGCTGGAAAAGCACGACTGCTGGGCCATGATATCGAGGCCGAGCAGTTGCTTGCGCAGGCGCGCAAGATCGACCCGAACAGCTCCATTCTTCTGCAGCATCCTGTGCCGGGCAGCGTCTCGGCGCCGGAGAAGCTTCACTCCTGGGTCGTCGACGGTCCGCGGCTTGCCGGCCCTGTTGAACTTAAGCCCAGGGCGGGCCTGCAAAGCTTCCATGTTCATTCCACGATGCAAGAAGCTGTGCGGCAAGTCGCTACTGGCTACGGCATTAAGGTATCGCTGGACAACACGGTTTCAACCAAGCAGATGAAGTTCGATGTTGAAGATGTCCCTTTTGCGCAAGCGATGCACATTCTTACGGACATGGGGTCGCTGCTGGTTGTTCCGCTTACGCCCACCAGCATCTTCGTCGCGAAAGACACCGAGGAAAACCGGCAGAAATATGAGCGGCAGGTGCAGGAGACGATCTACGCCGCCGGCATGACCAATGAGCAGCTTGCTGAGTTAGGCAACATGATCAAAAGTGTCTTCGAGGTGAAACAGTTGAGCGTCGAAAACAGCTTCGGAACGCTTGTCGTCCGGGCACCCGCCGAGACGCTGCGCGTGCTGAACCTGACCCTGGCCGACATGCTGGACGGTGGCAGCGAGGTGATGATTGACCTGAAGCTCTATAGCGTAGACAAGTCAAGGACGGTAAACATCGGCGCGAATGTTCCGAGCCAAGCGGGAGCCTACAACGCGGCGAGCGCGGCGACCGCTCTCGTCAATGCGAACCAGTCTGTGGTGACCCAAGCCATTGCGCAGGGCCTCATTCCGGCTGGGACAAGCAATATTGAGATTGCCGCGCTGCTGCTGGAGTACGGCCTGGCGACGAGCACTCTGCTCACAGACACGCTGGCCTTTGTGGGCGGAGGACTGACCACGACCGGCGTGTACGCCACGCTGAACTCCACACTGAATCTTGCCCTGAATTCAAGCGATACGCGGGCCCTCGACGAGATCCAGTTGCGTGTCGGCGACCGCCAAAGTGCGACGTTTCGCGCAGGCTCCAAGTACCCCATCACGCAGTCGACCTACTCGACCACAGTGCCTGCAGCCGCAACGTCGGCGCTCGCCGGGGCGACGGTGAATGGTGTGAGCGTGGCCAGCCTTCTGAACGCAGCCACAACCGCGACGACTCCGCAGATTCAGTACGAGGATTTGGGTGTGACGTTGAAGGCAACACCGACAGTGCAGAAGTCCGGGCTAATCGGCTTACATCTCGATCTCAAGATTGAATCACTGGCGGGAGGCACTATCGATAACATTCCGATCCTGACCAACAGCGCCTTCACCTCAGACATTACTGTAAAAGATGGCCAGACGGCATTTCTGGTAAGTAATATGACGAAAAACCAGGCGGCGGCGGTGACGGGAATTCCTGGGCTCAGCGAACTTCCTGGCTTCCAAAGCACGCCTGAAGTCCAACGAACGACCGATGTCGCGCAGCTCCTGATGGTGGTGACACCCCACCTGGTACGTAAGAGAATGAACGACGCTGCCGGCCCCCGGTTTCCGATGGCGATGCCCGCTACTGCATCGACCGACTAGCGTTAGCTGGTTCAGCTTTCCTTGCGCATGCTTGCCGGTTCGTGATCGCCTCGTCCCTGTTCTTCGCTCGCCGGAAACGGGTTCTGTCCATCTGTTGGCAGCCATAACGAAAAAACGGTTCCGTGGGGCGTTGCTCTGCGAGTCCGCACACCGATCGTTCCGTTGTGTTTGTCGATGATTCCCTTGCTCACCCAAAGGCCAAGGCCTGTACCTGTCAGTTCCTTTGTCGTGTGGAAGGGCTCGAAGAGATGCTGGAGTATAAGCGGGTTTATTCCCTCGCCGGTGTCCGCGATTGTGACTCTAACGCCTTCGCGACAAGCCGCGTCGCAACTGGGCCTAACGCGAACAAAGAGCCGGCCGCCGGTGGACATTGCATCAACGGCATTGCGGATCAGGTTATTCAGCACCTGCCGAATCTCTCCTTCGAGGCAAATCACCGACGGCGATGGTGTCACTTTAGTTGTAAGCGCGATATCGCGTACGAGGAAGCGGCCAGTATAGAGCGACAGAATCGCACCCACCAAGTCCGCAAGATCGACCCTGGCTGGCTTATTCTGCTGACGGTGAAAACGAAGTGTCTGGAGAGTAATTTCGCTGACCCGGGCGAGCTCTTGTTCGGCAACCTTGGTGTACTGCTGAATTTCGTCCATGTTGGTTGAGTTGCGCATGAGGTAAAGCAGATTGGTGATCGACTCCAGCGGATTGTTGATCTCATGCGCGATCGACGAGGCAAGCTGACCTACTGCCGCGAGCTTCTCCGACTTGCGCAGCATTTCATCCTGCATCCGGCTTTGTGTGATGTCCGTGTTTATAGCAACCCCGCCGAGGATTTTGCCATTCAGGAGAATCGGTGCCGCTACGCTGCGGATCCAGACGTCCGATCCATGAACTGTCTCGGTAGAGGCTTCCCCCGTGAGCGCGCGCTTGAGTGTATGAAGTTGAGCCGGAAACGTTTCCCCGGTCATCTCGCGCGCAAGGCGGTTCGAACGGATGCGGCCATCCGTGGTGGCGATGAACACTCCGTGTGGCATGCTTTCGATGACGGCGTCGAGTTCAGCCGTGCGCTGCGCGGCAACATCGTAGGCGCGTCGCAACTCCTGCTGCTGGCGGTAGAACTCGCTAACGTCGCGAAAGGTGACCACAACTCCCACGATGGCTCCATCTACCAGGACAGGTTGAGCGGACATCTCTGCGAGAAAGGAACTGCCGTCCTTGCGGAACATGGTGTCCGTCTGCTGACGGAGAGGCTCACTGTTTCGGAATACGCCATAGACAGGGCAGTCAGCGTCCGGATATTCGGTGCCGTCAGCGTAATGATGGTGAACAAGAGCGTGCATATTTCTGCCAATCATCTCGCCGCTTCTGAAGCCAAAGAGATGAGTTGCCATGCGGTTTACGAAGGTGCAATCGCCATTCAGGTCCACACCCCAGATACCTTCACCGGCGGAATCAAGCAATGCTTGCCACTGCGGGTCCAGCTTACGTTCAGACGCTGACCCTCCTCCGTCGATGAATTGAGCCGTCAAATCCTTATCCTCCGCTGCTCACTGACTAGCTGCTGGTGGGTTAGGATGCTGATTCGTCAAAGATAGGCCCCCTTCCTGACACAATCATGCCTCTGACAGGGTGGAGCGCCGTAAAGGTTTCGATTTGCCACCGTCCTATTGGAAGCTCGCTGGCTGGGAGCAAAGCGCACCGCCTCTCTGCGTTGACCTCATGCAGGCCAATCGCTATACTTCTGTAAGTACGAGCGGGAGTAGCTCAGTGGTAGAGTGCTTCCTTGCCAAGGAAGATGTCGCCGGTTCGACCCCGGTCTCCCGCTCCAATCAGCACCTTTCTGCGCTACACTTCTTCAGCAGTCAGGTTGACTCAACCGGATACAGTGTTTGGCTAGACCTGAACGAGGCGCGGTACCCAAGCGGTAAGGGAGAGGTCTGCAAAACCTTTATGCGTCGGTTCGATCCCGACCCGCGCCTCCAAAATCCCAACACTTATCGATGAGAGCTGTTCCGCTGGTAAATGCATCAAGCAGAGCTTGAACAGCGTTGCTGTGGCAATGCCTTGTATCCCTGCTTCGGAAGTGTGTGGTTCATTCGCCTTCGCATAGAGGCAAAGTAACCGCCGTCGGTGCAACACAGATTTGTTCCGACTTGTACACCTGTTAGCAATATCGTCTATAACTGTCTGGCGGAGATTAAACTTCGCTTCGGAAGGTGGACACCCATAGATGATCGTTACAAACGCAGCGGGAAGTAATGCCGGTCCCAGCCATGGCTCCGGCACTACCAATTACAGCGCCATGGCCATGGTTACAACGCTGTTCTTCGCGTGGGGCTTTTGCACTGTAATTAACGACACGGTGATCCCGCACCTGCAATCGATCTTCGACCTGAGCTACGTGCAGGCGTCGCTGATCCAACTGGCTTTCTTCAGTTCCTACTTTATCTTTGCGATGCCGGCCGGCAAGCTTGTTGAGTGGGTAGGCTATCAGCGAAGCATGGTTGTCGGGCTTATTACGATGGGTGTGGGCGCCCTTCTCTTCGTGCCAGCAGCTGCAGTTGCGACCTACGGATTTTTTCTGGGCGCGGAGGTGGTCCTGGCTGCCGGAGTTACGATCCTGCAGGTCGCGGCAAATCCTTACGTGACCATCCTCGGACCACCGGAGACCGCATCAAGCCGTTTGAACCTCACCCAGGCCTTCAACACGCTTGGCGATACCGTCGCTCCCTACATTGGGGGTGCGCTGATTTTGAGCGGAGCAGTCGTTGCAACCGGGCCGAAGCTTCAGGGAGCGGCGCTGACCGCGTTTCGCATTCAGCAGGCTGCCAACATCAAGCTGCCTTTCCTCGCAATCGCAGGCGCTGCGATCGTTCTGGCGCTGGCTGTTGCGCTCTATCGCTTTCCGCATATCGCGGTCACGCAGGACTACCGGCCCGCCAGTCTTGACATTGAACAGGACAGCATCTGGAAGCATCCGCACCTGTACCTCGGTGCGATTGCGATCTTTGTCTATGTTGGCGCGGAGGTATCGATCGGCAGCTTCCTTGTGAAGTACTTCGCTGACCCATTGATCGGCGGACTTTCGATGGCACAGGGGGCTAAGCTGGTCACGATCTATTGGTTTGGCATGATGGTCGGGCGATTCATCGGCTCTGCCGCCATGCAAAAGATAGCAGCGCACAAGATGCTTGCATGGGCGGGTGTCGGTGCCTGTTTGATGGTCGGCGCTTCCCTGTTCGGTACGGGGTACTTCGCGATCGTAACCATACTTGCAGTGGGCATTTTCAATTCCATCATGTTCCCTACCATCTTTACCCTGGCCGTCGCTGAGCTCGGTCCTCTTACCGGACGCGGTTCCGGTCTGTTGGTACAGGCAATTGTCGGCGGCGCAGTCTTCCCCGTATTGATGGGCTACCTTGCCGATCATTATGGAATTCATCGCTCCCTGCTGATGCCTATGCTCTGCTACCTCTTCATCATCTATTACGGAGGCAGAGGCTTCCGCATCTCTCCAAATGAAGTGAAATCTCATCTTGAAGCTGTTTCATAATCGCCAGTTTCAATGAAAGTCATGGGATCGCAATTCAATTCCTGGGGCATTGAGTATTTCGAGGGAGTCGGCCTTTACATGGACGACTCCCTCTTGATTTTGAAGCTTACCGTAGACCTTCAGGAACCTTCCTCGTGTCACTAACACACGCTCGCGCTCATAAAGTTGCGGGTTGATGATGATGTTCGAGATGCCGGTCTCGTCCTCCATGGATAAAAAGATGAAGCCCTGGGCGGTGCCCGGACGCTGGCGAGCGATGACTGCACCAGCAGCTATTACGCGACGGCCGTCGGGCAGATGTTGCAGGTCGCGAGCAGAAGCAATGCCACTGCGCTGCAGCTCGGCTCGGCGATAGGCCATAGGGTGATGCCCGGTGGTGAGGCCGGTCCCGGAATAATCAGCGACGAGGCGCTCTTCGGTCTCCATTCTGCGGAGTGGCGATTGAAACGAGTGCGGGGTGGCTTCGGTTTGACGCAGCAGTGGACCTACGGGACGGCTTACCTGCTCAATCTGCCAAATGGCATCGCGGCGATGTCCAACTCCGCCAAGAGCATTTAGTGCACCTATTCGAGCCAGTTGCGCGAGGTCACCGCGGTGCAATGCTGGAACTCGCAGCGCAAGATCTTCGACACTTTGAAACGGTCCATCTGCATTGCGTGCTGTGACAAGTTGCAACGCCGTCGTGGCCTTGAGGCTGCGCGTATAGTTCAGACCGAGACGCAGAGAGAGCGAGCCATCGGCCTCACGCTCGACCGTGCAGACAGTACTCGATACTTGTACATCAATGGGCTTCACGCGAAGAAGATGGCGCTGCGCGTCTTTGACCAGTACGGCAGCCGTGTAAAAGCCCATCGGCTGATTGTTCAACATGGCGCAGGTGAAGGCGGCGAGATACTTCACCTTGAAGTAGGCTGAGGCGTAGGCGATAAGCGCAAAGCTCGCGGCGTGCGACTCAGGAAAGCCATAGAGGGCAAAGGATTGAATGCTCTGCACGATGGTGTCCTGCGTCTCATGTGCAATTGCGTTTTCGTCCATGCCTTTGCGCAATTTCACCATCAACTCGTCCATGCGCTTCCATGTGCGACGCATGCCGACTGCCTTGCGAAGCTCTTCAGCTTCGGCACCTGAAAAGTTACCGACGACCATGGCTATGCGAAGGAGCTGCTCCTGAAAAAGTGGGACACCAAGCGTTCGCTCAAGTACAGGCTTCAGTGACTCGACAGGATAGGTGACCTCTTCCTTCTTCTGACGACGGCGCATGTAAGGATGCATCATCTTGCCAACGATTGGCCCTGGCCGGATGATCGCCACCTGCACGACAAGATCGTAGAACTTTGTTGGAGCATTGCGTGGGATAGAGGCCATCTGCGCGCGGCTCTCCACCTGGAACATGCCGACCGTGTCGGCTTTGCGCAAGACGGCATACACCTCTGGATCATCAGGTGGAAGCTGCGCAATGTCGATGTCCTGCCCGTAGTGTTGCGGGATCAGGTCAAGGCAGTCCTTCATGACGGCCATCATGCCGAGGCCCAGCAGGTCAATCTTGACCAGGCCAAGTTCGGAGCAATCTTCCTTGTCCCACTGGACGACGCTGCGGCCGGGCATTGACGCGCGTTCGAGAGGCACGACCTTGTTCAAGCTACCCTGGCAGATGACCATGCCTCCAGAATGCTGGCCGAGATGGCGCGGCAGGTCTTGCATGCGTTCGCAGAGCTCGACGTATTTGGCGATGCGCCAATGGCCGAGATCGAAACCGGCATGGCGGAAGTTGTCGCCGAGGGTTTCCTCTTTCTTGCGCCACTCCCAATGTCCGATCAGGCCGGAGAGACGGCCCAGAGTCTCCTCGTCGAAGCCGAGGGCTTTACCAACTTCACGTGCGGCAGATTTGCCACGGTACGTGATGACGTTTGCCGTCATGGCGGCGCCAAGTTCTCCATAACGTTGATAGACGTATTTGATGGCCTGCTCGCGCTTGTCGCCTGAGGGCAGGTCAAGGTCGACATCGGGCCACTCGTTGCGATTTTCATTAAGAAATCGCTCAAAGAGAAGATCCATGCCAACAGGGTCAATGGCTGTGATCTCGAGCGCGTAGCAGACAACAGAATTGGCGGCGCTGCCGCGGCCCTGGATGAGGATGTCATTGCCCTTGCAGAAGCGAACGATGTCCCAGACGATGAGGAAATAGCCCGCGAAGCCAAGCTTTTCGATGAGAGCAAGTTCTCGCTGCGCCTGCTTCTTCGCGCGTTCGTGGAGGGCCGCGTCTCGCTTAGGCAGATAGCGGTTCTCTATGCCTTCGGCAACACGCTTGCGGAGATAGATCTCCATCGGTTCGCCGGTTTCCGTATCAAAGCGTGGGAACTCGTAGCCGAGATCGTTCAATTCAAATTCAAGACGTTGTGAGACAAGCAGCGTGTTCTCGACAGCTTCGGGAAGATCGCTAAACAATCGGCGCATGGCACGCGCGCTTCGGAGCTGTCTCTGCGAGTTTGCCTGAAGCAGGCGGCCTGCTTTGTCGAGTGAGACGTGATGGCGGATAGATGTAAAGACATCGAGCACCTCACGCTCGTATTGCGCTGCGTAACGAACTCCGTTGGTGGCAAGGATTGGCAGGCGCAGGCTCTCGGCGATGCGGAGTGCGGCCTGATTGCGGACCTCTTCGGCACGGTCACCGTGGCGTTGCAGTTCAACATAAACGTTCCCGCGGCCGAAGAGTTCGATGAGGTGTTCAACGCACTCGCGGCCTGCTGCATCGCCACCATTGTTGAGCGCAGAAGCAAGCGGGCCTTCGTCGCCCCCCGTCAGGCAAAGCAGGCCATCGCGAAACTCTGAAAGATCGTCGAGAGTTGCCGCGCCTTCGCATTTATTCGGCTCGCGCATCTTGAACCGTGTAACGAGCTGGCAGAGGTTTTGATAGCCGGTGCGCGAGGTACAAAGGATCGGCACACGCACGGGCTGAGCGTTGTGCTGATGAGGCAGCCAGAGTGGCGGCTGAATGCACTGGCCAAGATCGCTGACCGCTATCTCTGCGCCAATATGGGCACGAATACCATTCTCTTTTGCGGAAGAATGAAAGCGTGCCGCGCCATAAATGCCGTTGCGGTCGAGCAGTGCCATCGCAGGCATCTGAGTCTCGACGGCGGCACGGATCAACCCTTCGGGCTGCGACGCGCCTTCGAGAAAGCTGAAGGCGCTTGCCGCATGAAGCTCGACATAGTCAGCGATGCCATTAGTCATAAAAGGCCTCAAGCTGCCACTTGTTGCGAAGCAAATCATGCGTAATCAGGCACAGCAGCGTGTCGTCTTCACTGGTGGCGGCCTGCACGTCCCACTCCTCGCAGGACCAGACTTCAGAGGCCCACCAGTCGCCGCTTTTGCGCCAGGGGCCGTAGGCTTGCTGCACGGTGTAGAGCTTGCCATGCAGAAAGAACGAGGCAACGCGCTGGCCTTCGTACCGCACTGACAGATAGACAGCCGGGCGGCATCGGCGGACAGCTGCCGCGTGTCGCGTGGGTGTACTCTTCGCAATCGCTTTCGGGACCACAAAGGGCTCCATGCTGAAGCTGTCAGACCGGTGTCGGTCGAGCAATGTAGCACGTCCCACACGGCCTTCGCCGACGAGCGCCGCGATGCGGGCGAGAGTCACGTCGAGACGCATCGACTCGGGCAGTTGCGGGGCGAAGAGACCAAGCTGCACCTTGCTGCGATCTCCAGGCTCAGCGCGAAGAAAAATGCTGACTACGCCTGCTGAGGGTGGGTGCGCCTGAAGGTCTAGATGCAGGAGCTTGAGCAGCACATCACGTTGCGCTACAGGAAGCGCGGGCTTGATCGTACGCTCGTGTTCGCCGCCTCCATCGAGGCCGAGCTTGATGGTTACGCTGGCGAGTGCGAGGGCGCGGTTCTGGGCACGGGTGAGCAACTGGTCGAGCATTGGGCCGACAACAAAGAGCAGTGATTCAAGGAGCTCTACCGGGGCATCGAAGGCGAGGAACTCTTCGAGCAGGAACACCGGCTCCTCGGGGACCATGAGATGCGGATGTTCCCCGCGCGCCATCAGCCGAAGACGCTTGCCCTCCTGCCCCAATCGAACGACCAACTCTACTTCCGGCAAAGCGGCAAGTCCGCCGAGCGTATGCAATCCCCATAGCGCTAATGTTTCGGACTGCTGCGGAGTTGGATTGAGTGCTGCGATCGGAAGATTGCGAAGAGATTCGCTTTCACGGCCGGACGGTACGATAATCGGCGCTTTGCGCGCTGCTGGCGCCATGCATACGGCACTCTTGTGATTCGCGCTTGCGGCGATCTGGACATGAAAGCGAAGCCTGGCCAGCGCACTCGCAATAGTTGCAACTGCCTGTGCGGAGGAGCCAAAGATTCGAGTTGTGCCGGTCATGTCGAGCACCATAACGAAGGCCGACTCCGCTGAGATCTGCACCTCGGTGCGAGGGGTGAACGCGCCTGCGGCCTCAAGCAGTACAGAGAGGGCGCGGCGCTCTTCTTCTCTGGCGCGACGAATCACGGTGAGGTCACTGAAAGTTTCCAGTTCGGCGCGGGTCATGCCCTGTGCAACTCCCAGCCGAAGCGCACGGGCGTTGGCGCTGCACACCTGCTCCAGCGGAGGGTCGCCTGCGATCACAGCTACGGCAGAGTGAGAGAGAGCAGGCCGCAGACGAAGCAGCGCCTGAGCAGGAAACTCCGGCACATAAGCACAGACATACAGCGGAGGCTTTGGTGTGCTCATACCCATGAGGCCTCGCTCTTCCATTGACCAGGACGATCCGGATGTTCCGATTGAGGCGGCTTGCGAATAGGAATGACGCGAGCAGTTGACTCATAGGACCGGTTACGCTCGGTCGCGGCACAGTAGCGGACGCCGCTCATGACTTTGCTCTGCGCTTCCATCTCTCCGGTTTCGAGGCGCACGACAAGTTCTGCGCTGCTGCGGGCGCAGGGATGCTGCGTCAGCAACACAAGGCTGGTGCGGCTGCGCTCACATGCGGCTCGGAAGCGGAACCACGTCGCAAGTGGGATTCGCCAGGCCATCTCTGGCGGCGTACTGCCGAGGTCGAGAACAATCGCGCTGAAGCCCCCGTTTTGCAGCAGCAGATCGGCCGAGCGTATGGCCTGGTCGAGCGCTTGCCAGGCTCCGCTGGCTGGTGTATGCAAAGCGGAGCCAGCGACTCTCGCAGACATGGTTCTGGTCGATGGAATGCTTGCGAAGCGGCGGGGTTGTGGCTCAGCACAACGCGGCGCGATGGCGAGGTTGTCGCCACGGCGAGGGGGCAGGCGGTCGGAGTTGACCTGCTCTTCACGTTCTTTGGGACGGGTGCCTAGGGACCGGTTCTGAGTTCCAGGGGTTCCGATTGATTTCTTCTCGCGGCGAAGCTGTCCATCGTAGATACCGCCATGCGCTTTCAGCAGCGTCTGAATCGCTTCCGGCATGTCTCGACCCTCAGAGCGAGGGTGAGGGCTACCTCCGCCGCTGTGGCGAGGCTGTGATGCGGCTACTGCCGGCGTCTGATTTGTGCTTACCTGTATAGCTACGGGAGCCAGCGGAGTTGCACTTCCGCAGCGCACCCAAAGGAGACGTTCCAGATCCACACCGTTGGCCGCAGCCGTCTCAGGGTCGAGCGCATCCGAGGCATCGACCCAGGCACAAACACCGACCTCTTTCGTTACCGCTGCCAGAAACGCAAGCGCTATCGTCGTACGGCCGGAACAGGCCGGCCCAACAAGTTCGCTAATTGTGCCGTCAGGCAATCCGCCGTGCAGCAGCTTGTCCAGCGACAAAATTCCCGTAGCCGTTAACGCGGGAGCAGCCCGTTGCGTAGGCGACAGGGCGGCAGGAATTTTGCTGGACAGTGCCGATTCGATCTGGGCTCGTAGTTTGAATGCGGATGCCATATTCGCCTTATATTCGCCTATTCCAAGCTTCGTGACAACTATTCCCTGCACCCAGAACTGTGCAGGTTTGCACTTAGAAAACTGAAAACATGAAGGTTACCCTGTGAATAAATTGATTGGCGGACATGTCCCGATGTGAAAATGGCGAGGCTTGACGGGCAGCGTGCTTGAAAAGCGGAATGAGCAAGGCGAATCGCACTTTTCTAAGAAGGCAGCTAGAATCGAGTTCTTACAGCCGTCATTTTAGATCTGTTCCAAATGCGCCATGCCGCAACCACGCAATCAGAGGATGCCATGTCCAATAAATCTGAAAAGCCCGAGCAGCAAGACAGTGAAGCAAGAAAGACTTCAGGAATCAGCCGGCGATCGTTCCTTTCGCAGCTTGGTGCAGCGGGAGTGGCTGCGACAGCGGCTCCAGCTCTCGCGACAGTTCAAGCACCTGCCCAACCAGTCATTCAGCCAGACAATAGTGCTGAGAAGGTTGAAGGTGCGATTCCTCTTCGGCTGCACATAAATGGCAAAGAGTACAACCTTGAGGTTGACCCTCGGACGACGCTGCTCGACGGGCTGCGTGAGACGCTGACCCTGACCGGCACCAAGAAGGGCTGCGACCACGGCCAGTGCGGGGCTTGCACAGTGCACATCAACGGTCGCCGAATCAACTCGTGCCTGACGCTTGCAGCAATGCATGAAGGCGACGAAATTACGACCATCGAAGGTCTGGGCACACCCGACAGTGTGCATCCGATGCAGGCGTCGTTCGTCGAGCACGACGGATATCAGTGCGGCTACTGCACTTCGGGACAGATCATGTCGGGCGTGGCGCTTCTGAAAGAGCCATGCGGGCCAACGGACGCTGACGTTAAGGAGTTGATGAGTGGGAACATCTGCCGCTGCGGAGCTTACCCCAACATCGTTGCAGCCATCCAGTACGTTCGCCAACAAGCATAGTTTTTCCATCGTTTTGAGGAGCATGGCATGGAAGCGTTCAAGTTCACAAAAGCTAACGATGTGCCGCAGGCTGTTATGGCAGGCGCGATGTCGAGCACAGCGCAGCAGGGAGCGACGGTCCGCTTTATCGCCGGGGGCACGACGCTGCTCGATTTGATGAAGCTCGATGTGGAACGTCCTTCCACACTCGTTGATATCAATCGCCTTTCACTCGACAAGGTCGAGCAGTTGCCGGATGGCAGGTTGAAGATTGGCGCTCTCGTTCGCAACTCGGACCTTGCGCATCATCCGCTGGTGCAATCGAACTATGCGGTGCTCTCGCAGGCGCTGCTGTCTGGAGCTTCCGCACAATTGCGCAACATGGCGACGACCGGCGGAAATCTGTTGCAGCGGACTCGCTGTATGTACTTCCGCAACGATGCGATGCCCTGTAACAAACGCGAGCCGGGAACTGGCTGCTCCGCGATTGAAGGAGACAACCGGACGCTGGCGATCCTGGGGACGAGCAAGGAGTGCATCGCGACCAACCCTTCCGATATGAATGTTGCGCTGACCGCGCTTGAGGCAGTCATTCACATTCAAGGAGTGAAGGGCGAGCGTGATGTTCCAATTGGCGAATTCTTTGTAGTGCCAGGAAACACGCCGCAGCGCGAGAACGTCCTGGAGCCGGGCGACCTGATCACTTACCTCACCCTGCCTCCTGCGAGAGCAAAGAGCAAGCAGGTTTATCTCAAGCTGCGTGACCGCGCTGCCTATGAATTTGCTCTAGCGTCGGCAGCTATTGTCGCTGAGGGATCCGATGGCAAGCTCACATTCGTGCGTGTCGCGCTTGGTGGAGTTGGGACCAAGCCGTGGCGCTCGCATGAAGCGGAGAAGGCGCTACTCGGCAAACCTTCGGATGCGGTGATGTTTCATCGCGCTGCCGAGGCGGCGCTTCATGAGGCACATGCTCAGAGCCAGAATGGATTCAAGATCGAGTTAGCGAAGCGTTGCATCAAGCACGCGCTCACTCTCGCCACAGCAACCGCATAAGAGGAGTTTTCCATGGCTTTAGCATCTACGCTCACTCCGCCAAATTTTCCGCCACAAACCAAAGGCACGAGGCCTCGCGTCGATGGGCCGCTGAAGGTTAGCGGAGCGGCAATGTACAGCTCCGATTACAACCTGCCCGGGATGCTCTATGCTGTGCCGGTCTGCGCGACGATTGCGAACGGGACGATTACTTCGCTCGATACGAGCCGCGCCGAGAAGATGCCAGGAGTGAAGGCTGTCTATCATCGGCAGAACGTTGGAAAGCTCTTCAGGTCCGCGCCGCCTTCTGGATTTTCCGGCATTTTGGATGAGCGGCGGCCGCCTTTTGAAGACGACACCATTCGATACTACGGCCAGTATGTTGCCGTAGCTGTGGCGCTGACGTATGAGCAGGCTTTTGCCGCCGCGAAAGCAATAAAGGCAACATACAAATCAGAGAAGCCCGACCTTCGCGGCCACTTCGACACGAAAGAAATGACGGAGCCGGAGCCGCATGTTGACAGCCATCGCGGCGATCCCGATGCCGCCTTCAAGACTGCCGCAGTCACAATTGATCAGATCTATGTAACTCCGACAGAGACCCATAATCCGATTGAGCTCCATGCCAGCATCGCATCCTGGGATGGGCAGAGTTTCACGATCTATGAGACGACGCAGGCGGTGTGCAACTCTCGCGATGTGATCTCGCAGATGCTTGGCGTGCCGCCGGAAAATGTGCGCGTGATCTCGCGCTTTCTCGGGTCGGGATTTGGCGGCAAGCTCTGGCCCTGGCCGCACGCAATGATTGCTGCTGCTGCTTCGCGCAATCTCAACCGGCCAGTGAAGCTGGTCGTCACGCGCGACATGATGTTCCAGAACGTGGGCCATCGTCCGGAGACGCAGCAGCGCTTTCGCCTGGGAGCAACGGCGCAGGGCAAGCTTGTTGCGCTGATGCATGATTCAATCAATCACACGTCGATTCTCGATGACTACAGCGAAGGGTGCAGCGAGGCCACGCCTTACAGCTACAGTGTCGCGAACCTCCGCGCTACTTCGGGCCTGGTGCGGCGAAATGTGGGGACACCGACTTCGATGCGTGGGCCGGGCGCGGTGCCTGGGCTGTTCGCGATGGAATCCGCGATGGACGAGCTTGCAGTGAAGTTGAAGATCGATCCGGTCGAGCTTCGCCTGATGAACGAGCCGGAGAAGGATGAGGGTCTGAACCTTCCCTTCTCATCAAGGCACTTCGTCGAGTGCATCAAGACGGGCGCGGAGAAGTTTGGCTGGGACAAGCGTAACCCGCAGGTCGGCTCCATGAAGAAAGATGGCATGACGATCGGTTGGGGTGTGGCCGGCTGTTCGTGGATCGCCGAGCGCACGGAGAGTGAGGCCTCGATAGAACTGCGCGACGATGGCACAGCGCGCGTCTCAACGGCAACGCAGGATATCGGCACGGGAACCTACACGGTTCTCTCGCAGATCGTCTCGGAGACGCTCGGCATTCCGACGAACAAGATTGAGGTCGTGCTCGGCGATACGTCGCTGCCTGCGGGACCGATCTCGGGTGGTTCGTGGGCGACGGCGTCTATCATTCCATCAGTGCTCGACGCGATCGAGAAGGCGCAGCAGACGCTCTTCACGGCGGCGACTACAACGGAAGGGACACCTTTCTACAAGCAGAAGCCTGACGCGCTTGTGTTCAAGAACGGCCGCGTGATCTTGAAGGATGGGGCTAATGGGTCTGGTGTCGCGTTTGAAGAGATCCTCAAGAAGGGCAACGTGCGCGCAGTCGCTGGGCAGGGCAAGTCACAGGGGACCTTCGGCGCTCCGGATCGCAAGTACTCGACGCATTCTTTCGGAGCGCAGTTTGCCGAGGTGATGTGGCAGCCGGAGACAGCACGTCTGCGCGTCTCGCATATCGTGACCGTCATCGATGGCGGACGCATCATGAACCCCAAGCCTGCGCGCAACCAGATTGAGGGAGCGGTGGTGATGGGTGTCGGCATGGCGTTGTTCGAGGAGACGATCTACGATCAGCGCTTTGGCGCGCCCATCAATAACAACCTCGCTGATTACATCGTTGCGACGAACGCCGATTGCCCGGAGATCGATGTGACTTTTCTCGACCATCCCGATCTCGTTCTGAATAAGCTGGGCGCTCGTGGCATCGGGGAGATCGGATTAGCGGGAGTGGCGCCCGCGATTACTGCAGCGGTGTATCACGCGACCGGAGTGCGCGTGCGCGAGTTGCCGATACGCATTGAGGACTTGCTGAAGGCGCCAGGAGTCGCTGTCGCCTAAGAAGTGTTCCCTGTTCCCTGTTTCCTGTTCCCTGAGAAAGACGAGACAATTTTCCCATGCAGGTCAACTTTGCGGAACGCGCCCATAATCACAACTGGAAGCTCGACCCAATTGTGCGTTCGCTCCTCGATACAGACTTCTACAAGCTGCTGATGTTGCAGTTCATCTGGAAGAACTTTCCGGGCACGCATGTATCGTCCGAAGTCTTCAACCGGACGCTGACGGTAAAACTCGCAGAGCACATACCGGTCGAGATACTGCGACAGCAGATGGAGCATGTCCGCGAGCTGCGTTTTCGCAAGTCGGAGTTGATCTGGCTTGCAGGAAATACGTTCTATGGCACTCGTAGCATCTTCGAGCCAGCGTTTCTCGACTGGCTGGAACATGACTTCAAGCTCTCGGATTACGAGATCGAAGAGCAGGACGGGCAGTTGATTCTGCGATTCTCGGGATTGTGGACCGAAGTGACGATGTGGGAGATCCACGCCCTGGCGCTGGTGAGTGAACTTCGTACGAGGGCAGCACTGGGCATTCTGTCGGAGCTTGAGCTTGACGTGCTCTACGCACGGGCGAAGACGAAGCTGTGGGACAAGATCGTTCGCCTGCAGACGGTGCCCGGGGTGCGGCTGTCGGAGTTCGGTACGCGGCGAAGGCACTCCTTTCTCTGGCAGGAGTACGTTGTCGGAGCGCTGCGCGCATCGTTAGGCGCAAGCTTTACTGGATCGTCCAATACTTACCTCGCTTATAAGCATGACCTCGAAGCCATCGGAACGAATGCGCATGAACTTCCGATGGCACTTGCTGCACTTGCCGATAACGATGAAGAACTCTATGCGGCACAGTACAAGGTGCTGGAGCTTTGGCAGAAGAGCTACGGCGGCGAACTGCTGGTGATGCTGCCGGACACCTTTGGCACTTCACAGTTTCTTAAGGGAGCACCGGCCTGGGTGGCCGACTGGACAGGTCAACGCTGCGACAGCGCTGATCCATATGTCGCGGGTGATGAGTACGTTGCATGGCTTACTGCCTGCGGCAAGGACGCCCGGAGAAAGCGATTTATAGCCTCTGATGGACTCGACGTTGAGGACATTCTTAAGCTCCATCATTTTTTTAATGACCGCATCCGCTTCAGCGCCGGTTGGGGCACTCTGCTGACAAATGACTTTCGCGGATGTCATCCTCGAGGTGCCGATGCGCTCGAGCCGATCAGCCTGGTATGCAAGTTGAAATCCGTGGAAGGAAGGCCGGCGGTGAAGCTCTCTGATAATGCGCGTAAAGCGACCGGGCCGCCGGAAGAGATAGCGCGGTATCGGAGAGTCTTTGGAAGCGAAGCCATGGATGGTGCGGCCGTTGTCGTCTGACGAAATCGCCATTGCGAAAGCGTTGACTGCACTTGAAGGTGATCTCCGCTCATTCACATCTGCGCGTATCGCACTCGCTCGTACGGGAAGCAGCATCACGACGAGAGACACGCTTGCCTTTGCGCTCGATCATGCTAAGGCGCGCGACGCGGTTCATGCGACGTTGAGCCTGCCGACACTGCTGGATGAGCTGCACTCTCGAGGTCTTACTGCTGTGACAGTCAAGAGCGCGGCGCCTGATCGGAAGAGCTATCTGAAGCGGCCTGATCTGGGGCGTCGATTGAGCGATGCGTCAGTGGCAGCTTTGCATTCAGACCCGGTTGGGGGCGGATGGCCGAGGCTGACGATCATTCTTGCCGATGGATTGTCTGCGTTGGCGGCGGATCGTCATGCGCTGGCGGTTGTCGATGCCCTACTGCCGCTGGTCTGCAATACGTGGGAGATCACCGAGGTTGTGGTCGCGGAGCAGGCACGAGTCGCCCTTGGAGACGAGATCGGCGCGGCGCTTAAGGCGAAGGCGACGCTCATGTTGATCGGCGAACGGCCGGGGCTCACTGCTGCAGACTCACTTGGTGCCTATCTTACGTGGGAGCCGCGCCGAGGTCGCACCAATGCCGAACGGAACTGCATCTCCAACATCCGGGGAGAAGGTTTATCGCCTGCTGACGCAGCGGGGCGGATTGCGTTCTTTCTGCGCGAGGCGGTGCGCCTGCAGGCCACGGGGACGGCGCTCAAAGATCCGGATGCATCAAGCCTGCTACTGACAAGCTGACACGTTTATGATTTTGATCTTCTCAACTAGAGCCGCTTTGGATCATCTAAACTAAGTGCAGATGATGAGCTGCCTCAAGCCGATCTTCTCCCTGCTTCTTGCGCTTCTTGTGTGCGGTGCATCGTCGCAGGCGGCGGTTTGCGAGTTGTCCTGCGGGCTTGATGCACATGGACTAGCTTGCCACGTGGCGCCGGCTGCGATGCAGGAGATGCCACACGGCCACTGCTCTTCCGCCATGCGAGCCGCTCCTAAAGCGGGAAAGGTGCGAAGCGTCAGCAGTCTTCCCCGGAGCGGGTGCGGGCACTCCTTCTCACCAGCAGTCGAAAGCCCGGCCGCGTCGAAGAGCTTGTCTAGAGTCCCACAGTGGGCCTGTCTGAGGAATAAATCGGCCCGTCAACTCGCGCCTAGGGTAACGGCTCTGCCTCAGAAGCAATCTCTGCCTCTTGCCGCTTCAGACCATCGCATTCCTTTAAGTCTTCGAATTTAATCCGCGCCTTTGCCTTTTGTGTGTCGGCATAGCCGTGTCTTGCGTCTTCTTCACGCATACCGCTTGCCCGAACTCCGAAGAGCAACGCTAACTCATGCGCAGAAGCAAACATGCGCGGCAAGAGGGCCGGAATGAAGATTTCAATCGCAATCGTTGCGACGCTTGTTTTTACGACGCTGCCGGGCCACTCACAGGATAAGAAGGCGCCGAACGACATGGGCGGGATGCAGATGCCTGCCTCAAACAATATGGAGCAGATGCCCGGCATGCAGATCGACAGCGGCATGAAGATGTTGATGGACCAGATGGAACCTCGCACCTTTTTGCAGCAGATCCGGCATCATGCCTCTTCGGGCACGAGCGCTGAGCCAAACTCCACCTCCACGCCCATGCTGATGACGATGAGAGGTAAGTGGATGCTGATGTTCCACGCCAACGCCTTCCTTACGGACACGCAGCAGAGCAGCGCCGCCCCGCAGGAACGGGGTGCCGACAAGCTCTACTCTACGAACTGGTTTATGCCCATGGCGGAGGGCAGACTGGGACCAGGGCAGTTGACCGTTCGCACAATGTTCAGCCTGGAGCCGGCGACGATTACACAGCGGCAGTATCCGCTGCTCTTTCAGCAGGGAGAGACGGCGTTCGGCAAGCCGATAGCCGATGGTCAGCATCCGCATGACTTCTTCATGGAGCTCGCCGCGCTCTACGACCTGAACCTGGGCGAGAAGACACTGCTCTCATTTTACTTCGCGCCGATCGGTGATCCTTCCATTGGACCGACAGCATACCCACATCGTGCGTCCGCATCGGAAGATCCCGTAGGCAGCCTTGGGCATCACCAGGAGGACTCGACGCACATCGCAAGCGATGTCGTGACCGTAGGCCTTACGCATGGCATTGCCCGGATTGAGGCGAGCGGCTTTCATGGCCGCGAGCCCGATGAATATCGCTGGAACATCGATCAAGGGAAGGTCGATTCGTGGTCAACGCGGCTGACGGTGCAGCCGGGCCAGAATTGGAGCGGACAGTACTCTTATGCGCGCATCGTCAGCCCGGAGCAGCTTTTCCCGAACGAAGACCAGGTGCGCATGACGAGTTCCGTGATGTACAACCGGCAACTCCCGAACGGCAGCTGGGCAAGCACGGCATTATGGGGAAGGACTCGCTCGCTCGTCGACGGATCAAAGGAGAACAGCTATCTACTGGAGTCGCTGGTGCGCTTCAAGACGAGCAATTATGCGTGGACGAGGATGGAAGATGCCGGTCGCTCGAACGAGTTGATCAACGGAGCGAATCCGCTGCCTGCAGACTTTGAAGAAAAACCGATTGGGCATGTTGCGGCGTATACCTTTGGCTACGATCATGATGTCGATCTGCTGCCTCGATTGAGGACAGCGATCGGTGCGCAGATAAGCACGTATGGGGTTCCGGACGCACTGACTGCAATCTACGGATCGCATCCTTACGGAGTTTCGGTTTTCGTGCGACTCAGGCCGTTCTCTGGTCATGAGCGCTGACGAAGTTGTCACGTCGTCGATGCGAAGCCTGCGATCCGCTCCGAGTTCGGCGCGGAATGGAGCGGATCGCAGATAGCTGTTCTTGAGCAAGTTGAGACAATACGGGAAGTCTTCGCTGCGCTCAAGTGATGGCTGAAGTTCATAAAATGCCCGATGCGATTTAGCCGCCGAACGGGGATGAGCCTGGCGCAGGCTGTTTCTGCGAGTACTTGATCGCGCCCTTCTTTGTATATGTGTCGGTCAATGTGCCGATGTACACGCGGAAGATCTCCTCGTGCTGCTGGCTGAGCAACTGCTCGCGAGTCGCGTCGAAGTTCTTCGCGATGTCGTCGGCGGATGGTTCCTGCTTGTCGGTTACTGAGAGGATAACGCCCGTTGTGCCAGCGCTGATTGGCGCGGAGATCGCTCCCTTAGCCAGCGTGAACGCGACGGCAGCCTGGCCACTCATCGAGCCCACATCAGGCACCTGGCCATCCTTGCCAACTAGATCGCTTGACTTCATGGGCACGTTCATCTCAGCAGCAGCCTTGCTCAGGTCATTCAGCACCTTCGCGCGGTCTTCAAGCTTGGTCAGCTTAGCGTTCAGCAACTGCGGAACCTGCTGCTCGCGGTAATCATCAAGGATGTGCGACTTGTAATCGGCGAAATCAGGAGCATGTGCCGGCTTCACGTCAAGAACCTGAAAGATCGCAAATCCATCGCCGGTCGAGACGCTGGACGGCGCCGCGCCTTTGGCTGCGCCGAAAGCCTGCGTCAGTAGCTGCGCTGAATCGGCCAGGCCGCCAACCACACCCGTCTTGCCGATGTAGTCGGTCGTTTCTGGCTTGAGACCGTGCGCGGATGCCGTCTTGTCGATGCCGTTCTGCTTGGCTTCAGCCGCAAGCTGCGCGGCGAAACTTTGTTCCGCCGAACCTGCTTTTTGCTGCTCGAGCACGGGAACGATCGAGTCCTTCACCTCGGCGAGAGGCTTGGAGTGGGCTGCGTCCTTCTGCTCGGTTTGAATGATGTGATAGCCGAATTGCGACTTGACGAGGTCCGAAGTTTGCCCTGGATTGAGCGCCATTGCCGCCTTCGCGTATGCAGGGTCAAGACCAGCGGTCGGAATCATCGGCAGTTCGCCGCCTTGCGTCTTGCTGCCCGGGTCATCGGAGTTCTTGCTGGCGAGGTCGGCAAAGTTCGCGCCGGCCTTAATCTGCTTCAGCAGATCCGCAGCCTTGGTTTTAGCCGCAGCATCAGTCTTTGCATCCGCGCCAGCTGGAACCTGGATAAGAATGTGGCGCGTCTTTACCTGCTCTTTAACCTGGTACTGATCCTGGTGCTGGCCATAGTAAGCGGCTACTTCTGCGTCCGTTACCTGCGGCTTTCCGCCGGGAAGGTTCGAAGCATCGAAGCTCACATATTCGATCTTGCGCTGCTCGGGAACCGCTGTTGCGTACTTCGCGGCATTCGATTTAAAGAAGGTTTGCAGGTCGGCGTCGCTGGGGTTAATGGTCTTACGAATATCGTCGGCCGAGACCACGGCATAGTTGAACTTTACCTTGGTGCCCTGGGCCTTATAGGCCTCACGAACTGCGTTATCCGAGACTGACACACCACCCGTAACCAGCGCTTGGAGCCGGTTCAGTTCCATGTCGTTTTTGACCTGTGTTTCGAAGTCGGGACGGCTCAATTGGAAGTAGGTCTGCACGAAGTTGATGTACTTCTCGTCACCGATGTACTGCCCGTTCGGAAAGAGATACCGCGCGAACGATCCGGTCTGGAGTTCGCGTGCAAGGTCGGCATCGCTTACTTCAAGATGTAGGCGATCCGCTTCATGCTTCAGGATGGCTCGCTGCACGAGCATCGTGCCGGCGCGCTGCATCATGTAGGGCAGAAGGAAATCCGGCAGCCGCTGCTGCTGCAATTGCTGCTGCGCCTGCTGACTGACTTCGGTGGTCTTGATGGGCGTCGAATCGCCATTGAACTTCCCGAGGATACCGGGATCGCGAACGGTGGCATAGACGCCTGTATTGGAGGCGGAGTCCGGGTTGTCGCCGACGCCAGGGATCAGGTAGGCCACCATCGAAAGGCCTACAACACCAATGATTAGAGCGAAGATGATCTTGAGAGTCTTGCTGTCTTTTTGCAGAATACGAATCATGCTTAGCTAACGACCTTCACTTCGCGCGCTTTGCTGTTGAAACAAGACGCGTGCCCGGGATTTTGCGCGGCGGATTTCGCGATCAGAGCGCTTGAAGACGCAGCGGCTCCGCCGACTGCAGGGCAAGCCTAAAGTATAAATCAGCGGGCTGCAAAAGAAATGGTCCGTTCTGATAAGTGAACGGACCTTCTCATGCTACTTACAATGACTAATAAGCGTAAGGGTAATACGCCGGGCGACCATAGTAGCCGGGAGGCGGAGAAGGCGGTCTGCGTTGTTGCAGGTTCGCCTGCTGCACACCGTATCCGAGCCTATCCATCTCCTGCTGTGAGACGGTCGTCACCCCGGCGGGCTGCACAAGGTGGAAACTGATGATCGCCTCCGGAGGAACCACAACATCGTTGCGCCCGGACGCCGCCGAGGCACCGATGCCTGCCGCACCGCCTGCAGCCGCGCCGATGGCTGCGCCGGCGCCGCCGCCTGCAACTGCTCCGATCAGAGCTCCGAATGCGCCCAGACCTACCGCGTTCCCTACCGTTTGCCCAGTCTTGTTTCTGCCATAATGCGTCCAAGTATCGCTGAAGATCGGGTAGTTCCTTCCACTGAGTGAGACTGAGGTAAGCTGCAATGCGAGCTCGCCTTTGCCGCCGACTGCGCCCGATGGATTGGATTCGACGATCGTTCCCTGTACGGATGCTCCTCGAGGGATTGCCACTTCGCCTTCCGCGATCACGTCATTCAAAACTGTGGCGTCGAAGATGGTTCCAGCCTTGATACGTTTGGCGGTCAAGCCTTCTACAAGCCGAACCCGGAGTAGGGCTCCGCTGGGGATGGTCACAGCTTGTCCACCCTCCTGCGCTCCGTACTGAGTCGAAGGCGCCTGCTGGCCATACCGCGCCGGCGGCGCGCCTCGATAGGGCTGACGATAAACGGGAGGTGCAGGCTGGCCGTTTTGATCGGGGACGTTCTGGCTTGGTGCGTCCTGGTTTTGGCCTTGCTGCACATCCGGAGGTGGTCCTGCGGGACCGTATCGCGGATCCACTGTGCCGCTCTGGGCTCCAGGCTGTGAGTAGGCAGGTTGCTGCTGATTCTGCTGGCTGTTGTCTGCCGGAGCCATGGTTCCATCTGATTGAAGCTGGGGCGCAGAACTCTGATTTTGATTGGAATCCTGGGGAGAAGCAATCGCCTGCTGGGAAGAACCGGCACCGTCTGATCCCTCCGCGAGAGTCAGTTCATCAACGACCTTCTGAACTCCCTGTGCCTTTGAAGCCAAAGTTTCGGCCAGAGTCCTCGCCGCCTCATCGCTTACACTTCCGCTGAGAGTCACTGTGCCGTATACCGTCGTCGTTTTGATTGACTGCGTCGCCAGTGCGGGAGCCCCGGCAAGCGCTCTAAGCACGTTCGCTTCGACCTGGGCATCGGGGAGGCCCTTGGTCTGTGCAATGGCCACTCCTCCGAAGCTGATTGCCCCGGTCAAAACGAGCACGCCTGTCCTGCTCAAGAAATAAGAATAGTTCCGCATCGTTCCTCCATCAACAGTTTCTGAGCCACCTAGGCAGCTCAGACTGGTCAATTATGCAGACGCACTTTCAGAGAAATAGTTACGCTTTACGACCCAGAATACGCTTGAAGTCACTGGCAAATCGGTCTATAGGACGGAAAACATCACTGGGAGAGTGAAGGTGCATTCGGCGCTGCTTGCAGAATCCATAAGGAGTTCCATGGCAAGTGATTGACCTGGTTCTAAGTTGGAGTTATAGTAGAGACGCGGGGTGGAGCAGCCCGGTAGCTCGTTGGGCTCATAACCCAAAGGTCGTAGGTTCAAATCCTACCCCCGCAACCAAAGAATCAATCACTTAGAGAGAATCAGCAAAACGGATTCACTCCCATTTACTCCCAATAAGAAAATTTGCACTTTAGGCACTCGCCCGCAAGGGCTTGAGAACCATCGTGACAACCTTCCCATTTGCTGCTCTTTTCGACTCCGGCATCGCCTGTCCATAGACATTCATCGTCGTCTGGATGGAGGCGTGACGCATGAGTTCCTGCTGGACCTTCATCGGTGCTCCGGTCTCGTCCAGCCACGAACGATACGTGTGGCGGAACGTGTGCCAGCCGATTTCGGAAAACTTACCTGCTGCTGCTACGCGGGCCGCATGGATGAGAACCCTCTTGCCGTTCGCTGTGGGCCCATCCTGAACACACCACTCTCCCGTCGCCACGCCACAGCTAGGACATGGAACGACGCAGCATCCCGAGGGGCGCAGATAGCGCTTCTGGATCTCGGTTGAGTAGTAGGGCTTGTTCGAAAGTGGATTGGGAAACATCCAGCCCTCTTCGGTCCTTGTGCACTCTTCGCGCCAGGCAAGCAGTACCTCCAGCAATGACTCGTGGATCGGTACATGATCGTGGGAATACTCGGTCTTCACCTCGCCTACACGCCCGTTCACGACACTCCGTTGAACGAGGAGTTGACGATGCTCGATATCGAGATCACCCCACTGCAACCCTGTAATTTCGCTCACGCGAAGTCCGAGGCATTGCGCCACCACGACCATCGTCCGGTACGGTTCAGGCAGGCTTGCCAGAATCGCTTGGAATGTTTCGTTGGTGAGGATCATGGGCCGCTTGCGCCGTTTGGTCGAATCTTTGACACGCACCATCCCGATGGGATTGCGGCGTTCGTTGAAAAGCTCCCAACGCGCGGCACACTCGAAGATGACGTGCATCACGCCTCGAATATGCGACTTCGTCTTGGGAGACTTGTTCATCTCTTTGAACCAACCCTCAATTGCCATCGGTCGTACCTGCCCGATGAGGTATTCGCCCCAGCGCGGCTTGATGTGCAGGTTGATGTTCGACAAGTATGACTTCCGCGTGGAGTAGCGTTCCGGTAACTCTTCCGCGATATACCTGTCACAGAGACCGCTGAACGTCACGGTTCCCAGGTGGTGCATGGGCTTTTCAGCGTTGAGGTTGAGAAGAATCGCTTCGACGGCTTTTCGGGCCTGAGCTTCGGTTTTGTACTTGTCGGTCGTGCCGATGAAGAGAGCCTTACGTTCTCTCCCTCCTCCAGCCGCGTCCTCGTAGTATCGAAACTCCCACACGTCTGCGCTCTTCGCCCGCTTCTTGAGGGTTAAACTTCCGAATTGATAATATGCTCGTGATCTCAAGGTTTCCTCCCTGACTCACGGCACTAATGGCGTACCTATAGGGTAGTCCATTGCGTTGTGAATCGTCAGTAGAAACGGATACATTAGGCGGTTGGGCTCGGTATCAGCCAGCCTGTTTGCGGTCGATCCACTGGTCGATTGCGGAGGCTCGGAATCGCCATAGCTTGCCTACCTGAACGCCGGCAATCTGCCCGCGTAGCACCATGCGCTGCAGAGTGCGCGGGTGTACCCCGAGCACAGCAGCTGCGGCGTGACTGTCTAGTAAGGGTTCCACGCCCACTCGACCGAGGATGGGCAGCAGGCGCTCAGATGTGGGTGGTTTTCTATCGTTGAACATCCAAACCTCCAAGTACGAGACTTGAAGGTGACCGTTCCCACACGCGAAGTCCAATGAGTTTCGCGTTCTCCCTTATGCGTAAAGCGCATAAGCAGGCACTTTGATTTCCCCATCAATTTGCGCCCGCATTTGATTGATGACTCAAAGGGAAAGCGAACCAAGATTGACAACAGGTGGCAGCCTGTGGAAAATGAGGCACGGCGGTGGAGAAGGTCGCCACTTCTGCCGGTGAATAGATCCCTCTCATAGATGGGGGCGGGCCATGCAGAACAGAATCAAGATGCGGCACTTCCAGGCAGTGATTGCGTTGGCAGAAGAGATGCACTACGGGAGAGCCGCAGAGCGAATCGGCCTCACTCAGTCGGGAATGACCCGGTGTATCCAAAGTGCCGAGCGCGAAGCGAACGCCATCCTCTTCGAACGGAACCGTTCCAAGATTGAACTCACTGACGCGGGGAGATCCTACGTCCAGTATGCCCGGATTGCGATTGCTTCTGGAGAGCGCGCGATGCGTTCGGCAAAGGAGAGTCGCGAAGGTGCGGACAGCGTTCTTCAGATCGGAAAGTCTCCAGACCTCGACCCGGTCCTTGTGGAGATTCTGTACTCCATCCGCTTGCCCCTCTTCCCGACGCTAGACATCGGCGTACACAGCGAGTCGTCGTCGGATTTGGCGCATGACCTTATGAGCGCAGACCTCGATGTTGCCCTCATAACTCAACCGGAGTCGAACGCCAGACTGACGATGACCAAGCTGGCGGAAACGCCAATGCACATCGTCCTCCCACGGGAACATGTGTTGTCTGCGAAGGAGACAATCAAGCTGACTGACCTTCGCGATGAACGCTGGATCATCTATCAGCAGCGCACGCACCCCCTCTTGTACGAAAGGATCATGAGGCGAATGAAGGAGGAGAGTATCCACCCAAAGCGCATCGACCGGATACTTTACCCAGACGAAGCAGAGCATCTCCTTCTTGCGAATCGCGGAGTCGCGTTTTTGACAAAGGCAAATGCGCTTAAGCTGAACGGAGATCGGCTTATTGCGAAACCCCTCGATGAATCAGCCCTTTGCCTGGACGAGTGGATCGCGGCTCGCGCCGACGATCAATCTAGGCTCGTAAGCGAGTTCGTTCGTGCGTTCGTCACGCGCTCTACGCTTGTTTTGCAACCGTCACAGATGGTTCTTCCGATCGGCAAAGGTGCCCTGCCGTCGGCATCGTGCGCACGAGCTTAAGAAGCCTTACGGTTCGTCCGGCGCAAAGAAACTTATCGGCTTTCGATAGAGCTTGCAGATGGCCCAAAGCTCAGCCACGTCGATAGCGCGCTCACCAGATTCGCACTTGTTCATGTACGTATGCGCCATGCCCAATTGCAGCGAAACCTCCCTTTGAGTGAGGCCGGCGTCTTGCCTTGCAGAAATTAGTTTAGACAAGACTCCGGCGTAGTAATCTCTCATCGCGGGACTGCGCCCTTTTCGAGATCTCCGAGCATCCGGTTTCGCTTTTCCTGCCACACCTGAAGTGTGGTGAACGGTTGACCTGATCCCCTAATAAGGGACATCATGAATGCGTCGAGGTGAGCGGCAAACAATGTCGGAACAAAAGCTGCAGTTCCCTGAAGTTGTCGGAAAGTCGGTAGCTGAATTGGCGGTGACCGAAGACCCAGAGTTTGGGAAAGAAGTCCTCGTCAGGTTCTCAGATGGGACTCAGCTGTCGATTGCCGTAGGGGCCCGTCTGACCGTTGACGCCCGCTACTGCCACGAAGAGACTCCGGATCGGCCCATTTCGCACAAAACTGCGAACTAGCCGGCGTGAGTGCACAGAATCAGAGCTTTTGAGCGCTCCCTTCACGCCGAAGGCGTCTTGTCTCTTCAACTAGGCGAACGCCGATGCTCCTCAACTCGCCAACAGGCGCCTGAGCTCGGCTAATAAATGCACAAGAATCCCGCTGACCTTCAACCGAGAGAGCTTTCGTTGGCGAAGCCCATGTCACTTACCAAGAGGCATCGGCTGACCGCTGTGCCGCCGGCCTGCTGATCGAATTGACCCGGTGGAGCTCGTTTGGGGGTACGGCCCTTCGGGTGAGGGTGGGCACTTTCAATAGACTGAATGGCCCGGCCTTGTGATCCCAAATTCCGTCATAAGCGTGACACCAGGTCGCACATTTTGCACACTAAGACTGTCGTAACAATGATCGTTTATAACCTGCGGAAATGGCGGTTCTGTTGGCTGCTCACCTTCATGTTGTCGCCGCTTAGGGCGATGAGGATTTGGTAAGCCGTCTGTTCAAGCCGCTTGGTTATACGACGAATTGTAAGTTTGATGCGCTTTGACAGGTATGCTTTTGTGTTCTGGTGTTTCGCGACTCGTGCGGCCAACGTGGCAACTCACCAAATGTGGACGCGGTCGGCGGCGGGTATATAAAGCTTTTCGCCCGGCTTGACATCAAAGGCCTTGTACCAGGCGTTAAGGTTGCGTACCTCGCCATTGACGCGCTCTTTGCCTGGAGGGTGATTATTATTGGTCAGCTGGCGACGAATCGCCTCCTCGCGAGACTTGCCCGCCCATACTTGCGCGGCACCCAAAAAGAAGCGTTGATCGCCTGTGGTTCCGTCCAGAACTGGCGCAGAAGTATCCCCCAAGAATCGGTGGTACGCATCCAGCGATATGGCTATCCCTCCGGTGTCTGCCAGGTCTTCCCCTAGCGTGAGCGGACCGTTAACATGCATACCTGGAAGGGGTTCGAACGCTGCGTACTGCTGTGCAAGCCGGTCGGCTTGCTGGCGAAAGTTTCTGGCATCCGTTTCTGTCCACCAGTCACGGAGCAGGCCCTTGCTGTCATAGCGTCTTCCCTCATCATCAAAGCCATGGGTTAATTCATGACCGATCACGACACCGATAGCACCGTAGTTAATTGCTGGATCCGCATGTGGGTCGAAGAAAGGAAATTGAAGATTAGCCGCTGGAAACGTCATGCGATTGATCAACGGGTTGTACTCCGACGCGAGCGACTGCGGAAGAAGCTCCCACGCCTCGCGGTCCACTGGCTTCTCAAGACGTAATGCGCGTTGATGCTGTGACCATGCAATCGACCGCTCCACATCGCCTACGAGATCGGTTGGCGAGACGACGAAGCTATAGGTCTTCCAGCGAGAAGGGTAGCCTACACCCACGCTCATGCTGCTCAGCTTGTTGAGAGCTTCCTGTCGAGTGGCCGTAGACATCCAGGTGGAATGCTCGATCCCGTCATGAAAAGCCGCCATGAGGTTGGCCACCAGCTGCTCCATCTGATTCTTGGCTTCAGGCGTAAAGTAACGGCCGACATAAATTTGGCCAACAGCCTCACCCAGCCTACGATTACTCTCATCGACTGCCAGTCGCCAGCGCGGTGAGGGGGTGACCTGGCCTTCCAAGGTGTGGCCATGAAAGTCAAACCGGGCTTGAGCGAAACGGCGCGGGAGTAAGCCGGATGCCTGATCGATGATGTGAAAGGCTTCCCATGCTTTCAGCGTCGCCAGATCTTCAGCCCGGTAGAGGTTGACTGTCTCTGGAAGTGCGGAGGCTTCACGCAGCGACAGACGATCCGCCTTTGCGTAGCCTGCGGCCTGAATAAAGGTGCGCAGGTCAAACCCGGGGAGGGAGGACTGGGCCATCCGCAGGTTGGTGGGGTTATAGGTTTTTTGCGCGTCACGCTCCTGTTCATCCGTCCAGGCAGCGTCGGCGAGTCTTGTTTCAAAGGCCACGATGAGCGGCGCTTCGTGCTCCGCCACAGGCCATTTGACGAGCTGCAGCATATGAGAGACGTAGTCGATGTAGCTCTTCTTCACTGCAGCAAAACGCGGGTCGATGTAGTACTCGCGACCGGGCAGGCCGAGTCCGCTTTGACGGAGTTCCAGGAGGTAACGTGTCGTATCGCCGCTGTCAGGAATGGTGTCAGTGTCGACAACGGAGGTGCCAAAGGAGAACGCAAGCGCACCCATGACGCGCGTCATTTCAGTTCGAGTCTTGACAGCGCGCACCTGGGCCAGCACGGGCGTGAGCGGTACGATGTCGAGGGTCTCGATACGGTCGGCGTCCATATAGGCGCGATAAAAAGCACCGGCCTTCTGCTCGGCCGAGCTTGCGCCCGGGTGCTGCACTTCAGCTTGGAGCAGGCCGCGGATCTGGTCTTCCGTGCGCGCGTCGATGTCGCTGAGCAGGCCGATGGAGCTGCGGTCGGGCGGGATCGTCAGATTCTTCACGTAAGTTCCTTCCGCGAAGAGGAAGAAATCATCGCCCGCTCTGACAGCATGGTCCTCCGACGCGGTCTGAAAACCCCAGCCAGTTTCGTCTGAGAGTTGCGGGGAGGACTGGGCTTTCATGGAACCAGCTACAAGAAAGACAAGTAGGGCGTAGATCGGTCGTAACAAGAAGATGCTCCTTACGGTTGCGGTAGTTCAACTAGGACAGGTGCTAGGTCGTTTGAGATGTTGGATAGTCGGAATAGCCTTCGGCACCTGCGGCGTAAACAGTGCTCCAGTCAACTTCCGCGAGAGGCGCGCCGCTCTTGAAGCGCTCCACCAGGTCGGGGTTTGCGATGAAGGGGCGACCGAAAGCAATGAGGTCCGCCAAACCAGATGCGATCAAGTTATTGCCCCGGTCGTGATCCATCATGACGTTTGCAATCAAGGTGCCTTGATACAAAGGACGAAAATGCCTGAACATGCCATCGCCCGTCAGTTTTTGGAGCGGGGTGCCTGTAAAGTCTGTGGTGTTCCCCATCAAGAGAAGATGTGACAGGCTGTAGCCGCTTAGCTTTTGAATGGCATATTCGGCGATTGGAAGCGTCTCTTCATTGGCTGCGAAGGGTCCGCCTTCATGCATCGGGCTAAGCTTCACCCCTGTACGTTCGTTGCCTACAGCTTCGACTACCGATTCAACTACCTCAAAGAGAAAGCGGGCGCGATCTTCGAGCTTTCCGCCATAGATGTCCGTGCGGCGGTTCGTCGATAGATTCATGAATTGAGCGATCAGGTACAAATAGTTGGCGAGGATCTGAACGCCGTCGAATCCTGCGTCCATCGCGTTCTTCGCAGCACGGGCATAGTCCCCCACCGTGACTTTAATCTCCTCGATCGTCATTGCGCGGGGGGCGACCGTCGGCTTCCTTCCTTCGCGGGTCACAGAGACCTGACCCGGGTCGACGTCGGATGCGGAGAGCGGCAACTCCCCGTCGCGAAGCTCTGGATGTGAGATGGCCCCGGTGTGCCATAGCTGGGCGATGATCTTGCCGCCTTGCTTGTGCACTGCCTCTGTCACATGGCGCCAGCCGTGTACCTGCTCTCGGCTCCAAAGGCCGGGTGTATCCGCCCATCCAAAGCCTTCCGGGCTGATGGCCGTGGCCTCCGAGATGATGAGACCGGCGGTCGCCCTCTGCGCATAATATTCAGCCACCATGGCCGTGGGCACATGATTGACCGGATGTGCTCGCATACGGGTGAGAGGTGCCATGACGATCCGATTCGCGAGCTGAAGATCGCCCAATTGGTAAGGGGTAAGAAGAGGCTGTTCAGACATGGTGCTTCCTCGATGTTTCACTGTTCGATGGGTTCGGGTTCAAACTCGATCGCATCGACACGAGTCGGATAGAAGGCTAGATAGTCGCGGATGGGCGCTACGGCGTCGTATGGCTCTTCGTAACTCCACACCGCGAACTCCGACTTGCTGCCGCCGGTAGGAATCGAGAAGTAGGTACAGTCGCCCTTGTAGGGGCAGTAGCTGTAATGTGTTGTCCGTTCCAGAAGCGACATGTTCGCGTCCTCACGTGGTACGTAGAAGACGGGCGGATAGCCCCCTTCCTCAAGAACCAAGGCGCGAACGGACTGGGCGATGACCATGTTTCCGATCAGCACGCGCACGCGGCCCTTAGTCGGGGCGATCGAGATAGGGTGCTCCGGCCCGGGAATCCTTATTTCCTTTGGTCGCAGGATACGTTCGGTACTCATAGCTTTGAGCCTCCGTCCACAGGTATGCTCGCGCCCGTGATCCAGCGCGACTTATCGGACGCCATGAAGGCGATCACGTCGGCGACGTCATCGGCCTGTCCAATGCGCTTGATTGCCTGCATGCTCAAGGCAAGCGAACGCCCGCCTTCCGTCTTAGTGAAGTTGGACATGTCCGTGGCAATTACACCCGGTGACACAGCGTTGACGCGGATGCCTCGTACACCAAGCTGTGCTGCCCAGTGGCGAACCAGTGTCTCCAAAGCGCCCTTGGTCGCCGCATATGCGGGCAGCGATGGAGAACCGCTCGCACCCGACTCACCCGCAGCGTACCTGGCAACTAGCGACGTTGTCACAATGACGCTGGAACCTTTTTTCAGCGACGATATGAGCTTCTGCATCAGGAAGAAGGGCGCTCTCACGTTTGTGGCAAACAGGTTGTCAAAGTCCTGTAGAGTATGGGACTCCATCGATCCTGCCTTTGAGATACCTGCATTCAGGACCACGATATCGAGGCCGTCTTGAGCAAGCCTCTGGACTTGACTGACGAGTTGCTCGACACCGTCCAACGTCTCGAGTGAAGCCTCTAGGAGGTCAGCGCTGCCACCTGCCGCTACGATCTGCTGCTTCAACCCCTGCGCAGCATCTTTCGATTTACCAAAGTGCAGGAGGACGTGGGCACCATCCGCGGCGAGTGCCAGGGCCGTTGCCTTGCCAATGCCCCGGGAGGCGCCCGTGATCAACGCGAGTTTTCCATTGAGACTCATGTTTCGTACTCCTCACTTCCGTCCTTGGTGGCGGCGCGTCTTGCAACGCACCGCCGCGCGTTTCGTTATGCGTTCAAGAAGCGATTTGCCTCGAAGACAAAGTCGTCGTGGTACTCATACCAGGAACCATGGTTGGCGT
>CBDAQY010000001.1:0-1104066 GCA_965199215.1 Acidobacteriaceae bacterium | reverse complement strand
CTGTTCAGTCGCTAACGACTTCACCTTCCAAAATGCAGCAACGACCTAAATTACTTCTCCTGCTAGGCAGCGGCAGACAAACAGCAACGTCTGTATCGTCAGTTACGGCAACCGGTAACGAGGCGTCGTAATGAGGCTGATCAGGCAAGCTCTAGATATTTCGTCGGCCTCCATCCAGTGCTTTCGCAAACTCTCGTGGCCTTCGACCGAGCGCGTGGAGCGGGGTCGAAGGCTGTCGAGTGAGCGCGAGCCTGACACGTCCCGCTGCTGTTTAGGCTGCGATCTGCTTCCCGCCCGTAGCTACCTTATGCGCTGCGGCTTTCACAGAAGGTTCGATGGGCGTTGGATGCTTGGCCCTTTTTGGCAAAGCCTTCTTCTTTGGTGGCGTTGGAGCAAAAACGGCTTCGGCCTCGGTGAGGAAGTCGAACTCGCCTGCGCGTGGGATGCCGACGTGTCCTGCCAGTGCGAATCGAAGGGCGAAGCGAGTTAGCTTGTCGTCTGCGGTCGCGTCGATGGTGGAAAGCAGTACCTCTTCGGCACTGCGCTGTTCGTTCTCGTTGTCTGCTGCGATGTCTTCGGCCAAGTCGTCGGCGAAGGTATAGGGGTCGAGGTTGACGATGGCGCGTAGCAGAACGCGCAGTTGGACTGCGGTAAAGCTGTCCGGGGCGTTCTCAAGAATGCGCTCGAAGGTCGCGGCACGGGCGGTGCGCTGCTCATCCCTTCGAGCTTGCTCCGCCTCGTGCTCCTGCTCTTCGCGCTCTCGCTGCTCTCGGAACGCTTCGGCCCTGCGCTCCTGCTCTGCTTCATACTCCTTTCGTTCCTGCTCGTGCTGTTGCCTCCGCTCCTCGGCCTCTTCCTCTGTTTCGGCTTCGGGTGCTGATGGCATGGTGGGGGCGGGATTCTCGGCCAGACGCGCGGCGGCGCGGGGGTCGTGAATCGCACAGTTGTTGTCGGTGCATACGGTGATGGTGGTTCCTGCACGTTTGCCGTAGACGATGATGGCTGGCTTGGCTGCGGCGCATGGCGGGGCTGGTTCTGCGTCGGGGTTCTGCACAACGGTATCGATTTCGCGGAGTTGTCCACGCTGGACGGCTCCCGGCCTCTGCTCCTTCGGGCTGCGGTAGACGTTCTCGATCTGGATGAGATCGGGGTGCGCGGCAACTTCGCGGTCGATATGAGCGTTGATCTTCGTTTGGTAGCAGGGTGAGTCGAGGCACTGGTCGCCCTGCACATCGTTGAAGAGTGACGTATTGAAGCCACTGCGACGTGGGCAAGTGGGGCAAGCTCCGGCGGCGGGGTTTAGGGTGGGGTCTTCGCGGTCGAACGGCGCATCCGCAAGGGACAAATAGAGGTTGGTCTGAATCCAAGCGGAAAGATGCTTGGCGGGTAGCAGGTGCGGTTCTTTGTCCTGCCAGTCTTTGCGCCAGCATTGTTCGTAGGCTGTGGCTTGCGCTTCCTGTGGAAGACGCGCAAGCAAGTTGGCGTGGCTTGCGGTGATGCGTTCGGCGGTGAATGCCTCCGCGATGGTGGGAATGAGTTGCAAGAGAGACAGGCGGGCGTAGATGTGGCTTGCGCTCTTACCCGACTTCTTGACTAGCGCAGCAACGTCGTAGCCGGGCATGTCGAGCAAGCGTTGAAAGCCCTGCGCCTCCTCGTAAGGGTGAACGTCCACACGCTGCGAGTTTTCGACTAACTGCCACTCAAGCGCCTGGGCGTCGTCAATCTCGACGATACGGGCGGGAACGGAAAACTGTTCGGCCAACTGCGACGCGCGGAACCGCCTCGCACCCGCAACGATCTCGAAGCCTTCCGCGTTGGGGCGTACCGTCAGCGGCTGGATGAGGCCGTGCTGCCGGATGCTCTGGGCGAGTTCCTGCAACTTGCTGTCCTCGAAGGTGCGGCGGGGATTGGTGGTCGATTCGTGGATGGTATCGATGGCGAGGTACTGGAATGCGCTGCTATCTTGCATGGCTGTTTCTCCTTGAGGCGGTTGCACTGCATCTGCGGTTGTGGAGCGGACGCGCTTTCCCATCCGCTCTAGGACAGGAAAGGGTTTAGGCGCGTGGTGTCTGCTGCTGCTCGAAGGCTTCGGCAAAGCCCTGCAATCGCAGGTTGTTGTCCCACAGCTTGGCGAATTGCTCGTGCTGCTTGTGTAACTCGGACAAATGCACGTAGTGTTCGCCGACGATGTTGCGGCTCCACTGCTCAATCCCGGCGTAGTCGTTTCGCCAGTAGAAAGGGTTCAGGTGCGCCCCTCCTGACAGTCCAAGCTCGAAACACATCTCCGGGTCGCGCATCAGGTCGCCGTTCTGTTCTCCGTAGTGACAGACAGAGAGTGCGGGAAGACCGCAAGGGCCTGATTCGTCGGTCGCCTCGATAACCAACGTCATATAGGGCAGGTTCTCGATCTTGAGATACAGGCCGTGGTGCCAACCTCCAGCCTGTTTGAGAATGCGGAGAATGGTCAGCATTTACGCCACCTTCGCCAGTTCTGCATCGGGCATTGCTGCCTGTTCTGCGGTGGGTGGCTGCAAGGCGGCAAGTATGACACCGGAGGTCTGCTGAATGACTTCCAAGCTCTCGGCCAAGAGTGAAGCGTTGCCGTGGTAGAGCTGGATGTAGTCGGCGGATGCCGAACCTGTTTCCAGTCCTACGGCTTTGCCGATCACAAAGGCGATTGCCTCGGCTTCCGTCTCCCTGACTACCTTGGTGGTTGTTGTCCTGCGCTCGGCCTTGTGCAACATCTCGTGCGCCAGTTCATGGACAAGGGTGCTGAATTCTTCGGCCTCGGACTGGCCGGGGAGAATGGCAATCTTTCCGCCGTAGCTCATGCCCAAAGCGGGGGCGATCTTCTCGGTAAAGGCAAGCTCGATGCCCTGGGCTTCAATAAAGGAAACAAGCCGTGCGCGGTTCTCGCCTACCGTTCCGGTCATCTCGCGCAAAGTGGGAAGCTCTGCGCCTTCGGTCTGCTCCACGTCGAAGACATAAGCATTGCGGAAGCCGACTAGAACGCGGGTGTTCTGCTTGGTAACGTCTTTGTTGGCTTCCTCGTCCTTCTTGCGCTTGATGCCGACGATGGGGGCAAGTATCCGAATGCCTTTCTGCCCTTTCATCACTTTCCGGCCTAACTGGTTCCATGCGTACAGGCCAGCAACGCGGGTTGCGGTCGGTCGCTGCCGTGCAATCTCCAGGATGTTTCCAAAGCTGTAGTTGTGAAAGCGGCTCATCGCGTCGAGGTAGGCGGTCAGCGCATCGGAGTGTCCAGCCTCTAGCTGCTCAATAAGGCTCTCCACGTTGGCGGCGATGATGTCTTTGGCGGTCTGCCGTTGCTGCGGCTGTTTGGGGGGTTCGTTGATGGGGGTAACGGTGCTGGTGGTGTTCATGGGTGCTTCCTCCTTGGGTTTGGCTGCTGCACTTTCCGCGTTGAAACGCGGCATGTACATGCCGAACGCCACCTGGCGAAGGCGGGGGTAGCAAGGCGCAAGGGGAGGGGTCTCCCCACCGGAGCGGAGCGGAGGCGGCCAAAGGCCGGTCTGCACAAGCGAAGCGCGGAAGATTGGGGAAGCCCCTTGTCGCCGCGCGATCGGGGCAGAGCCCCTGAGCGTACTTGGCACTCGCGTTACGAAATAGACCGGAGACATGGTTTACAGCGAAGCGCGACGGTAACGGACAGGCGCCGTTTGGGTGACACACGACGATGGTGTATGCCCTGGAAAGAGAGTTGTATCTTGGATCAACGTTTGCAGTTTTTATCGAGTTATCAGAAGGAAGAGATGTCAGTGGCGGACCTGTGTCGCGCGTATGGAATCTCACGTCCAACGGCCTACCGCTGGATCAACCGTTACAACGAGACCGGGCCAGAAGGACTGGTGGATCGCAGTCGCCGGCCGCATACCTGCTCGCATGCAACCCTTGAGCCGATGGAGAACGCTATTCTCGTGCTCCGTGCCAAGCATCCGTCTTGGGGCGCGCGCAAACTCAAGGCAAGGCTGGAAATGTTGCAGCCAGAACTGGTATGGCCTGCAGCTAGCACGTTCGGAAACATCCTGAGCCGCGCGGGCTTGACGAGTCCACAGAAGAAAAGGAAACGCATCACACCTTGCTCAGAGCCGTTCTCAACGGTCACGGGACCCAATCAGCTGTGGTGTATGGATTTCAAAGGCTACTTCGTGACGGGCGACGGCAAGCGATGCGATCCGTTTACGATAACCGATGCGTATAGCCGTTATTTGATTCGTTGCCAGATCGTGTCGCGCATCGACCTTAGCCAGGTTCGAGCGATCTGTGAAGCAGCTATGCGGGAGTACGGAATGCCCGCTCGAATTAGGACCGACAACGGCGCGCCGTTCGCGGGCACAGGGCTCATGGGACTTTCGAAGCTCGCGCTCGGCTGGATGAAGCTTGGGATTGTTCACGAACGGATTCAAGCAGGCCGACCGCAACAGAACGGTCGTCACGAGCGCATGCATCGCACGCTGAAGGAGGACACGACGAAACCGCCTGCGTCATCTCTTCGTGCACAGCAGAGCCGCTTCGATAATTTTCGCTACGTCTTCAATAACGAGCGCCCACATGAGGGCCTGAAGAACGCGGTTCCGGCCAGTCTCTATCACCCCAGTTCTGTCCGACTGCCACGCAAATTGCCGGAGTTCACGTATCCGAAAGGGATTCTTCTGCGAAAAGTGAATAATAGTGGCGACATCAGCTGGCACAAGACCAGAATTTTCATCAGCGAAGTATTCCGCTTCGAAGAGCTCGCGCTTGAGCTAACCACACCAGGGTTTTACAGAGTCTACTTTCGAGATCTCGAGGTTGGAGAGCTAAACGCGGAAGAGCTTCGTTTCAGAGCTGCACGAAGAGTCGTTTGAGCCTCGATGAGTGCATCGGCCTGATAACGTCAACCGAGACCACGCGGAGACAGATCGAGGACGCCAGCCAACTTTAGACCCCAAAATCTGGATCTCTGCAGTTCCATAGCAGAGGTATCGGAACAATCGCCCATGTATTTGCATATACACGGTGTCTAAGAGGGTGCTGAGTTAGGCAAGGGGCGGTCAGAGGACTTACCGGGTCGGTATAGGCCTAGAATCGCCCCTGTGCTAGCGCCTGAGCGACATCCTCCGATACTGAAAAAGGGCGGGTGGAATCCCTTTCGTATCGATCGCCAAGTGCATAGGCATTCTGCTCCAGCGGAATTTCGAAATAGCCCCCGCCGCTAAGGAAGCCTTTCAGGTATAGGTCGGCAAACCTTGGCGCTCCAAGCTGCCGATACTGCTCCACATGAACCAGCTCGTGAAACAGAAGAGCGTTTGTGAACGGCGTATGGGCGACGACGCAATCGGAGAACGTGATCGCCGCCATCTCCGATTGGTTGGGAAGATTATTGAAGCCAGCTGCCTCCAACATCGGGTAGAAGTCTGGATTTTTGACTCGCTCTCCGCTGAGAACGATCAGGCGTGTGCCATCGAGCAACGAAGTCGAGAAAAAGGGAGCCATCGTCGTTCGTTGTGTTGCGGACAAGGGAACCGCGCGTTGGAAGTACGTTTCTCGCTGATTGGAAATATACTGGGCTACCAGCACCGATACTTGGTCGATTATTGCGGACGGAAGAATTGGTAAAGCCATTGGAATCTCTCTACGTAGAGTTTATTTAGGGGAAGTGCATGTTGCGAGCTAAATCGCAGCTCTTTGGCAGGTCAACAATCAGACGAAACGCGCTTGTTAGGATGCCCAAGCGCAGCTATAGGCGCCCGCCTCTTCCTGTGACGACGGGACCCATTTCATCGGTGCCAATCTTCACCGCGCGGGCTCCAGTCGGCTTCTATTTGCTCAAGCGTCTTGCCCTTGGTCTCCGGCACCAGTTTGTAGATGAACAGCCACGCGCCCACTGTAATCAGACCGTATATCCAGAAAGTTGTCGCGTGGCCGACAGCCTCGACGAGCGTCAGGAATGTCACGGCGACCACAAGATTCATGCCCCAGTTGGCAACGGTGGCTACGCTCATCGCAGCTCCGCGCACAGCCAGAGGATATATCTCCGAAATCAGCAGCCAAAAGACCGGGCCCAGGCCAAATGCGAAGCAGGCCACATAGACAATCAGACTCCCGACAGCGATGTCTCCAATTGAGTTCGATAGCTGCTTGAAGTGAAATGCCGCGCCCAAAGCCGCCAGCCCTATGATCTGACCGGCAATTCCGACCAGGAGCAGCGGTCTTCGTCCCACACGGTCAATTAGAAAGATTGCCGCCACATGGGAGCACAACATGACGACACCTAGGCCCACCGCGGCAAGGATGGAAGCGCCGTTGCTCTGAAATCCGGCGAATTTGAAGATGGTCGGCGCATAGTAGATGACAGTGTTGATTCCGGATAGCTGCTGGAATAGCGCAAGGCCAATGCCGATGAGGAGTGGCATCCGCAGAGAGGGCTGAAAGAGTTGCGTCTTCCAATCACGATTGGCTTCGCCCGTGCTTTGCTCAATATCCGCGATCTCGGGAGCAATCTCGTTCGGAGCGCGCAAACGCCTTAACGCTTTTCGGGCCTCATCGATTCTGGATTTGCTGATGAGCCAGCGTGGACTATCGGGCAGGAACCACATGCCTGCCGTGAGCCCAACTGCGGGTACGACCCCCAGACCGAACATCCATCGCCAGCCGCCGTTGCCGGTCAACGCGTAATCGGTCAGATAAGCCGCGACGATGCCCGTGGTGATTGCGAGCATGTTGACCGCCACGAGTGCGCCGCGAACTCTCGCTGGTACGAGTTCTGCGATGTACATCGGAGAGATGAAGGAAGCCAGGCCGATGGCTACTCCGCTGACGACCCGCGCAGCGATCAACCAGAGAACTGACGGAGATAATGCCGTTCCCAGAGAACTAACGATAAAGACCAAGCCTGCGACGATAATAAGGCTGCGTCGTCCAAAGCGATCCGTCAGCGCGCCACCCAGTGACGCACCAAGGATGGCCCCGACCAGGACAGCGCTCACCACGATCTCTTCCATCGTGGAAGACAGGCTGAACTGCCGGGTGATGAAGATGATCGCTCCCGAGATCACGCCAGTGTCATAACCGAAAAGGAGCCCACCGATCGCTGCGATCGCGACCGCAAAGTAAACGAACCCCTTAACGGGCACGTTTATATTCTTGCTGACTGCGCTAGCCTTACGCGCTGCTTGCATTGTGGCACCTTGTGCCTGATCGCCCGAGCGGGCCGCGCAGACTTCTAAGAGTAGTATGGCATTGATTGGAGTGCGGTCTGCGCTGTATCCCTCAGGTCAGGGGCTCGTCGCCTCGGGACACCACGATTGAATTTCTTGATCGCTGTCCGCTGAGATTCTTCAAACAAACGACTGGTTTCCCTATCTTAGGGGCGAGAAGACTCTATGGAATCGGTAACGGTGGCCGCGCGCTATACCCGCTTGAAGTGGCCTTCAACGTGGGTTGAGTGGGGTTCGAAAATGCAGATTTTATTCGTAGAAGCAGCGTTTACAAATAGAAACGCGGATCAAAAAGACGAAAGGCTCGAGCAGCAAGATAACAAGGTTGCAGAGACAGAGGAAGACGAAGAAGAGGAAGAGAATGTTGGGATAGATGAAGCGGCTCGACGAAACAGGTCCGCCTGATTGAGCGCCTTATCTCCGTGAACACTAATCATCCCCGACGCTCCCAAACGTATTGGCGATCGGTTCGGCGTAGGATTGCCTCATGATGAGTCTAGAGAGCAAGGTTGCTGTTATCACCGGGGCTGGGACCGGCATTGGTCAGGGGATCGCGTTGGCTATGGCGAAAGCCGGCGCTTCCATCGTAGTGGACTACGTGGGCAAAGCAGAAATCGCCCAGGACACCATTGACCAGATCACAAAGATCGGTGGAAAGGTGATCGGTGTAGACGCCGACATCTCCAATCCTGACGATGTGGCCATGCTGATTCAGAAGACAGTGGAATCCTTCGGCAAGCTCGACATTTTTGTGAACAACGCAGGTATCGAAAAGAAGTTCGCTTTCGTTGACTATCCACTGGAGGAATGGCAGAAGATCATGGCCGTCAACCTGACGGGGCCCTTTCTCTGCTCTCAAGCCGCAGCGAAGCAGATGATCGCACAGGGCAACGGCGGCCGCATCATCAACATCTCGTCGATCCATGAGGACTTGCCTCTGCTGACGAATGCTCCCTATTGCGCGAGCAAAGGCGGTCTACGGATGTTGATGCGAACGATAGCCGTCGAGCTTGCTCCCCACAAGATCACGGTGAACAACATCGGGCCGGGCGCCATCTACACACCCATCGACAAAGATGTGGAAGAGAACAAAGCGATGAACGACGCGATTCTGGCTGAGATTCCACTTGGCCGCTGGGGGCAGCCGGAGGAGATCGGTGACCTTGCCGTTTATCTCGCTTCCGACAAAGCGTCCTACATTACCGGGAGCACTCATTTCATTGACGGCGGAATGCTGAGGAATGCAGGAAGCCTGTAGAGAATCCCAAGAAAAGCCATTAGGCGTGGTCGTTCGATGGGAGAACGCATGTCCAACACCGTACACTTGTCGGCATGCCTTATCTCAAGGTCGTGGGCCCATCCCGAAACGTAGAAATCTTTGGAATCAGGCTTCTCGGAGTTGACGCGCACAACGGGCACAAACTGCTGTTCACTGCCGGTTTCTTCCTTTTGCTGTACCTGATCAGCAAGGGTCTCCGAGGTCTCGCTCATGTAGCTGGCGGGAGATCAGGGCGGCGAACTGCGTTCTGGACCCGGCAGGGCGTAAGCCTAATTACCTTCGTGCTTGGACTTCTGGGATTTGTATCCATCTGGTTCGACGACCCAGCCCGACTTGCGACAGGGATAGGACTTGTGGGCGCGGGGCTCGCGTTTGCCCTGCAGAAGGTCATCACTAGCTTTGCAGGGTATTTCGTCATCCTTCGTGGAAAGACCTTCAACGTCGGCGACCGAATCACGATGGGTGGAGTCCGCGGGGATGTGATCGCCCTTAACTTCATACAGACGGTGATTATGGAAATGGGCCAGCCGCCTAGCGTGCAGGATTCCGACCCGGGGATGTGGGTGCAGTCCAGGCAATACTCCGGTCGGATCGTGACCGTCACCAACTCGAAGATCTTCGAAGAACCCGTCTACAACTACACACGCGACTTTCCGTTTATCTGGGAGGAAATGCATCTTCCAATTTCCTACAAGGACGACCGCAGCGTGGTTGAACAAATTCTGTTGGAGGCTGCCGGCAAAGAAACTGTAAAGATCGAAGAGATGGCCGCTCCCGCGCTCAAACTTCTGGAAGACAAGTTTTCCATCGAATCCGTCGATGTTCGTCCCCGCGTATACATGCGTTTGACCGACAACTGGGTAGAACTCACTGTGCGCTTCCTCTGCAAGGAGCACGACATCAGAGGCCTCAAGGACCGAATGAGCCGCGAGATTATCGCTAACCTGGATAAAGCCAAGATCGGTATTGCCTCTAGTACATACGACATCGTAGGCTTGCCTCCCATCCGGGTACAGATGGAGCCTCCCGGCACGCGAACCGGAGGCGGTGGCCATGTCGCATGAGACGACTCGGCGCGGACCTCCTGGGGAAGATCGCGGAGAATCCAAAACTACTCGACTTCAAAAATGGCTGAAGATCGACCCGCAGAATCGACCACGGGTCTATGCGCAGGTCTACGAAGGGACGGAGTTGTCCAGCCTGAGCTACTGGCTTGGCATCGTGTTCTCGGCCGGCATTGCTACGTTCGGCCTTATCCAGGACAGCCCGGCGGTAATCATCGGGGCGATGCTGATCTCCCCTTTGATGGGTCCTATTATGGCGACCGGTCTTGGCCTTGCTCTTGGGGACTTCTATCTTGCGCTGAAGGCGATCTTCAACCTGATAGCGAGTATCGCAGTCTCCGTGGCGCTGTCCGCGGGCATTGTATGGCTGCTTCCATTCCATTCGGCGACTAACGAGATTCTTTCACGCACGAATCCGACGTTGCTGGACCTGGGGATTGCGATCTTTTGCGGGCTGGCTGGTTCAGTTGGGGTGGGCAGAGCGGGAGCGAGCGGGCTAGCGGCACTCCCGGGCGTCGCTATCGCCGTGGCACTGATGCCGCCACTTTGCAGCGTCGGCTTTGGTGTGGGAAGTGGCCTGAACACACGCATCATGGGTGGTGCCGGACTGCTCTTTCTGACAAACCTTGTGGCGATCATCAGCAGCGCCTTCGCAGTGTTTCTTCTCGTCGGCTTGAACGCTTCAGAGCTCTCCGAGCAGATGAAGCAGTCTCGCGAAGGCGAGTTCTTTGCGCGGCGGCTCGGGAACGGTCGCGCGGGTCGGGCGCTATCCCACTCGGGAAACCTCGGCTGGCGAATCCTGATAGTAGCCGTGCTGCTGGGCGCGATCGCGATTCCGCTAAAGAATGCTTTTGTGCAGCTCACCGAAGAGGCAGCCGCGCGAAGCGCCGTGCAGCAGGTCGTCAAGAATCTGCTCCCGTCCGGCGCACTCGTTTCGCAACAAGTGGAGGTGGGACGCCACCACATTGCCGTTCGCCTGTTTTCCACGCAGGCTGTGCCGGAGGAGAAACAAAGGCAAGCTCAGCAGGCGATCCAACAGAAGTCTGGCCGGCCTACAGAGCTGTCTGTATTGAGCGTAGCGAGCCAGAGTGATCTCGCCGAGCTTGCAGGCCGCCTGTCGGCCGCCTCCGCTGCACCGCCGCCTCCAGTCGCAGCGAAGCCATTGTCCATCGACGATGAACGGACTGAACTGCTCAAGCGGATCACCCCGGTGTTATCTGCAATATGGCCGCCGGAAGCGCCGCTTACTGGGTTTGATCTGGACCTGAGCGCGAGCGCCATCACACTGGATGCTCGCTACCAGAGCGAGCGTGACCTGACACCAATCGCGCTTGGCTTGATAACAAAGCAGCTCCAGCAGCAGTTGAGCTTGCTGGAGCTAACGCTCACCGCCCATCGCGCCGCTGTTCCGCCAAAGGCAAAGGTACCGCGCAAGTCCGCGCGACACTAACGTGATCCTTACTTTAGACGCTCCTGCAGCAGATGGTCGGACACGCGTATCGCATTCGCAATGATTGTGAGCGACGGATTGACCGCGCTCGCGGAGACGAAGCATGATGCATCGACCACATAAAGATTGTCGAGGTCATGCGCCTTGCAATGCGCATCGAGGACACTGCTCGCGGGATCGTTGCCCATGCGGCAGGTGCCGTTCTGGTGGCCGACACCTTCCAGCGGGATACGCTTCTTGAAGTACGCATGAAGCGGCACATGCGTCGTCGCGTGACCTGCTTTTTTCAAAACGTCCACCCAGCGGTCTTTGAGACGATCAAAGGACTCAACGTTGTTGGGCGTGTAGGAAAGCTGAATGCGATGCGGCGCGTTATCCGTGACGGTCTCCGACTCGTTCGTGCGGCCTGTGTCTCCAGATGGATGTGCGCCTACGAGACCTGGCTGCAGGCTCTCTACCGAGAGCGGCGTCGTGTTGTGCAGCGTGACGCGGTTCTCCGGCGCGGGGAGATCTTCGGTGGTCAACCACCACGGGACCGCGTGGTGTTTCATTCCTTCAAGGACGAATCCGGGGGTGAGTGGTGGCGCATCTCCCTTCATCATCTCGAAGTGGAAGCTACCCACTGGCTGAACCTGTCCTAGCGGAAACGGATAGGCCGGATCGGTGTCCTTGAAATAGAAGTCATTCGTACCCCAGGTCTTGGTGTACGAGTCTTCATTGCGCTCGGTAGAAAGCGCGAGCAGCGCATCGGCCTGGTGGTACATAAAGTTGCGCCCGACCTGGTCGGAGCTGTTGGCGAGCCCGGTTGGGTGCTTGTTGTTCGCGGATGCCAACAGAAGGACTGCGGAGTTGATAGCTCCCGCGCAAATGGCGAAGAATCCCGCGGTGTAGGTTGCGGTTTGTCCTGTTTTCGATGCTGAAGGAGCGTCGTTGTCTGCGGGATCAGCCGCACTGCCGTAGGGCTTGCCCGAGCCGGAGTGCAGTACCTCAACCCCGGTCACCGCTGTCCCGGTAGCATTGGTGATCAAACGAGTCACGCGTGAATTAGTCATGAGCGTGACGTTCGGCAGATGCATGATCTGGCGAATGCAGTTGATGTCCGCATCCGACTTGGCGTGAACGAGGCACGGATAGCCATCGCACGTATCGCAACGCACGCACTTGGAAGCAAGAGGGTCTGCCTCGTTACGCTTTAGGCCGAGAGGAATTGGGAATGTGTTGATGCCTAGCTTGCGGACATCGTCCTCAATGCGCTGCATGCGAGGCTCGTTCGAGAATGCCGGATAGGGATATTTCTTCGAGTGAAAGGGTTCGCTGGGATCGAAGGAGGAACCAAAGCCGCCTGGCACGCTTGGCGCACTACCAAGATCGCCATGCACATGGAAGAGCTCTTCCGCCTTTGTGTAGTAAGGCTCCATGTCGGCATAGGAGATCGGCCACGCGGGGGATATGCCGCCTTTGTGCTGAATCACGCCGAAGTCTTCGGCGCGCATGCGAAACATCGCGGCACCGTAAACTTTCGTCTGTCCGCCCACGTAGTAGGCCTGTTGCGGATGGAGGTCCTTCCCGTCCTTGTCTTGCCAGGTCTCCTTGGTGTGATAGCGATTGTCGAGGAAGACGGCCTGAGTGTCCCAGTTCAGCTTCTCCTGTGGCATGAATGGGCCGCGCTCTAGAATCAGGATGTTCTTACCGGCCTGCGCCAGGTGCAGAGCAAGCGTTCCACCGCCAGCCCCCGTGCCAATGACAATCGCGTCGTACTGAATAGACATACTCCTAGGATGCAGGAGCCGGCGGAGTCTCCCGAAAACATCCACTTCTTTCATCTATCAGTCGCCAGAAGCGATTGGGTGACGGTGAAGTGGAAAATGACAACGAAAAGGACAAGGGTAAGTCGGGTCAGGGTGCAGCTTCGCGCAGAGAATGCGGTCGGGGCCGTACGAGCGTAGATACGCCTCTGCCACTCCCATCATTCCGAACAGTGGAGCGATGAAGTATACCCATCCTGCAGTCCAGAGATGTGCAAAGACCGCGGAGCCAACGGTACGTGCTGGATTGATGCTGAACCCGGAAACTGGTGCAAAAAGCAGGATATAGAAGGCAATCAAAATACCTACGCAGTAGCTCGTGTATCGGGCTAGACGCGGGCGATTCGATGTAAAAAGCACAACTCCCATCAGCAGCGCCGCCATGAACAGTTCGGCACCAAAGGCTGCCGCTGTGCCGTACTTGCCCGGAATGGTAACGGCATAATCTACGCCTGGGTCGGAAAGACATTTCCCGAGGATAAGCGACGAAACTCCAACTCCAAATATGCCGCCAGCAAATTGGAACAAAGCATAAAACACTGCATCCCAGACGGCAATCTTCCGCAATCTCAGATATGTGAGGGTGATGGCAGGATTGAAATGGGCCCCGGAACTCTTGCCCATCGGCGAATGAATGATGAGGACCGCAGTCAATCCCATACCGATGCCCATGAAACCTCGACGCAGGATCGCACTAGGAAAAAAACGTGTGGCGGCATAGCCCGGGTGGAAGAGGATGACAGTACAGACGCACGCCGAGATCATGAAGATGGCGAGTTCCGCGCCCTCGTAGATGTAGAGAAGCCAGTCTTGTGAAAACGCAGTCCAAGCCGTCCGATTAGTAACCGCTTGTGCATGGTCCTCGACAATCGGCAATCTGGCCCCCTGAAGTCCATCTCGAAGCCAAGCTACTTCGCCACCGAAACGGAAGAAACTGGCGGCATCGTCAGCCTATCACTGCTCTCCGCGAGGGTCGGTCGCTGGAAAGCAGCGGCATACGCCTCCATTGACGGGTTTTCACGCGACACCCTCAGTAAAGTGCCATACTTAGCACATCGTTGTTTCCAGCTCTGGCGAAAAAGCTACACCGCTGTCGTTCAGTTGGGTGTTTTCCGGAGCCATATGTCTGCACGCAAGACCGGCGCCTTCGCGGTCGCCCAAATTTCGGAACACTTCCACTCCCCAACTAGCATCTTCAAGCCGGCAGGAACACCGTCGCATTCTGTCTATACCCTGTCCCTGCTAGTGCTGAGCATCACCCTCGCCATTTTCCTGGTGGTTGCCGGCCTGTTGTTGTTTGCGCTGATCAGGTACCGCCATCGTCCATCGGACCCTAAGGCCTCCCAGGAACCGGCACAGATTTACGGCAGCAACCAAATCGAACTTTCGTGGACTGTCATCCCAATCCTGATTGTTGTCATGCTCTTCCTCGCCACAGCACGCGTCCTGTATTCGACCGAGCATGCCACGAAACCACCGAAAGCCTTGGACGTTACCGTCATTGGGCACCAATTCTGGTGGGAGTATCGCTATCCCGCCTTCGGCGTCGTTGTCGCCAATGAACTGCACGTTCCGGTCTCCGATCCGAAACAACCTGAGCCGACCTACCTGACGATGACATCGGCCGACACCGACCATAGTTTCTGGGTACCTCGGCTTGCCGGGAAGAAGGACCTGATCCCCAACAAGGTCAATGTAATGTGGATTGACCCAGAGTTAGCCGATCTTTACTTAGGTCAGTGCGCACAATACTGCGGAGCACAGCATGCAAAGATGCTCATCCGCGTGTACGCGCAGAGCCCGGCGGATTTCGCTGCCTGGCTCGCGCATCAGCAGCAACCCGCAATACAGGATCCTGCTGCAGCTGAGGGACGCGCGGTTTTTGAGAACAATGCCTGCATCAGTTGTCACACAATCAGCGGCACCGTTGCGACTGGACGGTTCGGCCCCAATCTGACGCACCTTGCAAGTCGGGACACCATTGCCTCCGGCGCTGTGCCGAACACACCCGCGAACCTCCGCAGCTTCGTCGACAACCCGGATCATTTCAAGCCCGGCGCTCTCATGCCGCCGATGCACCTCAACGACCATGATCTCAACGCTGTTACCCAGTACCTCACGACACTGAAGTAGAGGCAAAAAGCCATGGCAACGCAGAGCCCGATCCCAGAAAATCCGATTACGGCAGTTCTGGACGAGACTCCGGAACCCTCAGGACCAGGTCTGTGGCTCGAAGTGCTGCACGGCTGGGTCACAACAGTCGACCACAAACGGATTGGGCTGATGTACATCGGCTACGCCCTCCTATTCCTCGTGATTGCGGGCTTTGAAGCCCTGCTGATGCGAGTACAACTCGCCGTTCCAAACAACACCTTCGTTTCGCCGCAAGCGTTCAATCGCCTCTTCACCATGCATGGCACCACGATGGTCTTCTTTGTCGGCATGCCCATCCTCTTCGGCTTCGGCAATTACCTTATTCCGCTGATGATCGGTGCACGCGACATGGCGTTTCCTAGGCTCAACGCTTTCAGCTTCTGGATTTCAGCCTTCGGGGGCCTGCTGCTGTACTTCAGTTTTCTCGGTGGCGATGGGCTTTATGGCGCAGGCACAGCTCCCGATGTGGGCTGGTTCGCCTACGCTCCACTCACCGCCAAGGCATTCTCTCCTGGTCACAGCACGGATTACTGGACTCTCTCGATTCTGCTAAGCGGTATCGGCTCCGTCGGCGTTGCGCTTAACATCGTCGCAACCACTATCTGTATGCGCTGCCCTGGCATGAAGCTCACACGCATGCCCTTGCTGGTCTGGCTCTACTTCATCGACGCCTGCATGGTCCTCGTCGTCGTCAGCCCGTTGACCGCCGCCCAGATCATGCTGATGCTGGACCGATACCTGGGCTCGCATTTCTTCGACACGCAGGCAGGAGGCTCCGCAGTGCTGTGGATGCACTTCTTCTGGATCTTCGGTCATCCCGAAGTCTACGTTCTTGTGCTGCCTGCGTTTGCGTTCGCCAATGAGATCATCCCAGTCTTTTCGCGCAAGGCCATCTTCGGCTATCCAGCGATGGTGGCGGCGACTGTGGCCATCGGCTTCATCAGTCTCAGCGTGTGGGCACACCACATGTTCACGGTCGGACTCGGTGCTGGAGCGAACACGTTCTTTACGCTGGCCACGATGATTATCGCCGTCCCCACAGGCATCAAGATTTTCAACTGGCTGGCAACGCTGTGGGGCGGCAAGATTCACTTCACCGCCGCCATGATGTTCGCCGTCGGCTTCCTATTTCAATTCCTGATAGCGGGCCTGACGGGCATCATGCTGTCCGCCGCGCCGTTCGACTGGCAGCTTGGGAATTCCTACTTCGTGGTCGCGCACTTTCACTATGTGCTCGTCGGCGCGATCCTCTTCATGATCTTCTCCGCGTTCTACTACTGGTATCCGAAGATGAGCGGGCGGATGTTGAACGAGAAGCTCGGCAAGTGGCACTTCTGGATCTTCCTGATCGGCTTCCATCTGACATTCGACTTTATGCACATACCCGGCATGATGGGCATGCCGCGCCGTGTCTATACCTACGAAGCCGACCGCGGATGGGCGATTTGGAACATGATCGTTTCGAGTGGAGCGATCTTTCAGGCGATCGGGACACTGCTCTTCGTCTACAACCTCGTTTGGTCCTATTTCAAAGGCCCGGTTGCAGGTCCTGACCCCTGGGATGCGTGGACACTTGAATGGGCAACAAGTTCTCCGCCTGCCGCCTATAACTTCGCTGTCATTCCCAGCGTTGAAAGCCGACGGCCACTGTGGGATTTGAAACATCCCGAAGACCCCGACAGCAACTATGAGATGTAACGCGAAGAGGAAAGGAGGACACAAATGAGTGAGGTGACAGCAAGACCGGGGTTTATTCCCCACATGCCGCGCGATACCGACGACCGGTGGACGCTGCCGTCGCGTGGCGTTGTGGGCATCGTTTGCCTCATCCTCGCCGAAGCTTCGCTCTTCATCATCTTTGTTGTCGCGTATGTCTTCTATCTCGGCAAGAGCCTTACAGGACCCACGCCGCACGATGTTCTTGAACTTCCCATCTTCACGACGATCTGCCTGCTTTCTAGCAGCCTAACCGTTCACTTTGCCGTGGAGACACTGCACAAAGGCAAGCGCGGGCATTGTTCTATCTGGCTTGCGACCACCGTTCTGCTCGGCACGATCTTCCTAGCGGGCACCGCGCAAGAGTGGTACCACCTGATCGTCCACGACGGCCTGACAATCCGGACGAATCTATTCGGCACCACGTTCTACTCGCTGGTTGGCCTGCACGCCACGCACGTAGTCATCGGCCTTTTTATGCTCTCGCTCGCGCTGCTCTTTTCATTGCGCGGTCAGATGAACCATGAGCATTCCGAGAAGCTCAAGGTGCTGTCGTTCTACTGGCACTTCGTCGACGCCGTGTGGGTCATCGTCTTCCTCGTCGTATACGTTTTTGGTCGATGAAGTCAGCCTAAAGAAAGGAGCACTCTTTGCAAAGCGATAAGAGAACCGACGATGTTCAGGAACTTCAGCTTCCGGCCCCTACCGTATGGCCGATGGTGCTTGCGCTCGGCATCGCGCTCCTGTTCACCAGCATGGTGACGAACGCTGCCGTTGGGATTCTCGGCCTCGTACTTCTGCTGATGGGAGCCGCCGGCTGGTTCCGCGAGGTGCTTCCGCACGAACTGCATGAAGCAGTGAAGATCCACGCCGAAGACATTCGCATCGTCAGCACAAGGACCATGCAAGAACGGCTGCCGACCAGCGAGATGCATCGCAAGATGCTCCCCGTGCAGACTTTCAATATCATGGCCGGGGTGAAAGGCGGCCTCGCCGGGGGCGCGGCCATGACGATACCCGCAGCACTGTATGGCCTGCTGAAATATCACAGCATATGGTACGCGATGAATCTGCTCGCAGCCGGGGGCTTCGTGAGTTGGGCAGGCGCGAGCAACGCTTTCCTCAGTGAATTCCACTTGCAGGGATTACTGGCAGCGCTCGCCATTCATGCCGTCACGTCGGTGCTGGTCGGGCTTCTCTATGGGGCGGTGCTACCCATGTTCCCCAGGCTCCCGATCCTCACCGCTGGAATTCTCGTGCCCCTGTTCTTCACCGGCCTCTTGTATTCCGCAATCGGGATTGTCAGCCCGATCTTGAATGAGCGGATTGACTGGTTCTGGTTCGTTGCTTCGCAAATAGCGTTTGGTCTGGTCTGCGGCTTCGTCGTCAACCTGCATGAACGAGTTCGCACACCCCAATTCCGCGCTTTACCGTTTGCTCTACGCGCAGGAATACACGGCGACGCGCTTGAGCGCCGTTCCGACGACGCCACAGAGGAAGACTCCGAATGAAGCTGCGAATTTGCGTTGTCGGTCTGGTGTGCGCTACGGCCATTGGCGTGGCGGGCTGCCGCAACTCGCCCGGCAAGCCGCAGTACACCAGCCAGACCAAGCGTCCCGACCAGGTGCTCGACTTCCCAACTCTTTACGCGAAGAACTGCGCCGGATGCCATGGCGATCAGGGGAGGCGCGGTGCGGCAATTTCTTTGGCGAATCCTGTGTATCTCAGGCTAGCTGGACTCAACAATATCGAGCGGACCACCGCCAACGGTGTTCCCGGAACGATGATGCCGCCTTTCGCTAGAAGCGCGGGAGGCTTGCTGACCGACCAGCAGATCCAAATCATCTCGCAGGGCATGATCGATACCTGGAGCAAGTCCTCGGCACCGGGCGATGGAGGTGCTCCTCCTTATGCCGCCACCGCCGCAGGTAACGCAAGCCAAGGCCAGGCTGCCTTCGCCTCTCGCTGTGCGAGTTGTCACGGTGCCGACAGCAAACAGCACACAGGCTCCCTCGTCGATCCTGCTTACCTTTCCCTCATCAGCGATCAGGGGCTGCGGAGCATCGTGATCGCCGGAGAACCCGAACAGGGCATGCCGGACTGGCATTCGTACCCGGCGGGTGCACTCACTGACGCCGAGATGACCGATATCGTTGCGTGGCTTGCGTCAAAGCGCATCGCCACGCCCGGTCAACCGTACCAGAAGAACCCGTAGGCATTACTTGAAGACCGAGGCACAACCCGCATGAGTGAGTTTCTCCAACATCCCGGCGAATCCCAAAACGATACCCTCTCACCCGAGGGCAAGGCTGCCGCACACACGCGTCGGACGTTTCTCTTCAAGCTCGCCGTCGGTCTAAACGTCGCAGTGGGAGCGGTGCTCGCCGTGCCGTTGATCGGCTACCTGCTGGGACCAGCTATGAAGAAAGACAAAGACACGGGCGCGTGGGTCAATCTGGGCCCGCTGAAAGATTTTCCCGAAGGGGAAACCCGGCTGGCAGATTTCATCAGTCCAGTAAAGGCGCTTGGCGATGGGCAGACTGCGAAGCTGGCCTGCTGGGTGAGGCGTATCTCCGGGGAGCAGTTCCAGGTCTTTGCTCTCAACTGCGCGCATCTCGGCTGCCCGGTCCACTGGTTCGCGCAATCAAAGCTCTTCCTGTGCCCCTGTCACGGCGGCACGTACTACGAAACCGGTCAGCGGGCTTCCGGTCCGCCGGAGCGCGGTCTCTTCGAATACAAGTACAAGGTTGTCGGCGAGTCACTCGTCATCCACGCCGGGGATATGCCGACGCTCGCTACGCGGGCGTCCTGCGGCGAGAAACCGCTTGTGAACATCGCGCCCGCCACCGCAGATGCGAGGTCTTCATGGCAAGCCTGAAGCAGCGTGGAGTGGAAGCCGGAATGAAGGGCTATCAGTGGCTCGAACACCGTCTCGGCCTCATCAAGCCGCTCACCGAAGCCGCGGAGCATCCCACGCCTGCCAGCAGCGCGAGCTGGTGGTATGTCTTCGGTAGTGCGGCGACCGTGTTGCTGATGCTACAGGTGATGACCGGCATTCTACTGGCGCTTGTCTATAGCCCGACGGCGAACGACGCTTACGGAAGCCTGCTGATCCTGAACCAAAATATTCCGCTTGGTTGGTATCTGCGTGCCATCCACGGCTGGGGTTCGGATTTCATGATCGCTATCGTGCTCATCCACATGGCGCAGGTCTTCCTCTTCGGAGCGTATAAATTTCCACGCGAACTTACATGGATCGTGGGCGTGGGCCTTTTGCTTCTCACGCTGGGCATGGCCTTTACGGGACAAGTCATGCGCTTCGATCAGGACGCTTACTGGGGGCTGGGCATTGGCGCGTCCATTGCGAGTCGTGTGCCACTCATCGGAGCACCACTGGTGCATTTAGTTCTCGGCGGTCCGATCATCGGCGGCCCGACCCTCTCTCGATTCTTTACGCTCCATGTCTTCATCATTCCCGGCCTTCTGCTCGCCGGGGTCGGCGTGCATATCTGGATGGTGCTCTTCCACGGCGTCAGTGAGTGGCCCATGCCCGGCCGTCTCGTCCGCAAAGCCACCTACGAGCGGGAATACAAGGAACTGACCCACAAGACTGGCATCCCTTTCGTTCCGGATGCCGCCTGGAAAGATGCCGTCTTCGCCGCCGCCATCCTTCTCTCCGTCATGGCCTGCGCCTTTTGCTTTGGCCCGATTGGACCGGGTGGACCGCCCGATCCCACGATCATCCAGACCGCGCCTAAACCTGATTTCGCCTTCCTCTGGATCTATTCGGTTCTCGCCTTTCTTCCACCATCAATTGAGACGCCTGTCATCCTTGTCGCTCCTGTTCTGGGCATCGCTGCCATGCTGTTACTGCCACTTTTCGCCGGCCAGGGCGAGCGCCACTGGAGCCGCCGGCCTGTCGCCGTACTCATGGTGGCGATCATTGCCGTGACGCTTGGCGTGTTCACGCGACTGGGCACATATACGCCGTGGAGTCCCATCATGGACGCTTGGACAAGTGACGCCGTTCCGCCCAAATATCTGCAGGGTCGCACGCCACTTCAACATCAGGGAGCTCTCGTGTTGCAGGACAAGCAATGCCGCAACTGCCACTCTCTCGCTGGCGCGGGTGGCCTTCGCGGTCCGGCACTCGACTCCGTCGCAACCCGCATGACAGAGGACCAAATCATCCGCCAGGTTCTGCAGGGCGGCGGCAATATGCCAGCCTATGGCAATGCGCTCAATCCCTCCGAAACCAAGGCTCTCGTCAGCTTTCTGACAACACTGCGTGGAAACGATCTCCCGCCCGCCATCGACCCGGCAAAGAGCCTGACGAACGCGAGCGAACTACGAGTCCCGCAAGCCACATTGGCCACATCAGGCACGAGACCCTGATCGTGTCCGATGCCGTCAGCAAAGTCTTCGCGGAGTGGAGCGTTCCGTATCCGCTCACTCTTTCGATCCTCTTGACGGCTTGCATTTACCTGCGCGGTTGGTTTGCACTACGAAAGACACGCCGCGCCCAGTTCCATGGCGTCCGCCTCACGTCGTTCTTAGGCGGATTGGCGATTCTCTGGCTCGCTATCGGTTCTCCGATGGATGGCTTTGCCGATGCTCTCCTCAGCGCTCACATGATCGAGCATTTGCTCTTGATGTCCGCAGTCCCTCCACTAATCCTATGCGGACTTCCAGCAGCTCCGCTCCTGCGCGGACTGCCTCGCACCATCGTTCGCTACGTCATCTCGCCGTTCCTCCGGATGCCGCCTGCCCGCCGCCTTGGCCATTGGCTTACACAGCCTCTTGTCGCATGGCTCCTGATGAACATTACGTTTCTCGCATGGCACATTCCCACTGCCTATGACTTCGCGCTCGAACATGAAAACTGGCACGTCTTCGAGCACCTCTGCTTTCTGGGTTCCTCGTTGTTGTTCTGGTGGTGTCTTCTGCGGCCCTGGCCGGCGTCCAGAAAACAGCAAGGCTGGGGAATGCTTGTCTTTCTCGTCTCTGCCGATGTTGTGAACACGATGCTTTCGGCGATGCTCGCCTTCTGCGACCGTCCGGTCTACACGTTCTATCTCTACCATCCCGCGGGCTTTGGCCTGCCGCCGCTCGAAGATCAAGTTCTCGGTGCCGTTGTCATGTGGGTGTTGGGATCGTTTGCGTTTCTTGCTCCAGCCGTCGTGGTGACCATCCGCCTCTTGAGTTCTAATCGACTCGATTCGCAGGCGCTTCGATAAAAGCCACGACACGTCTCTTATTCCAGAGAATTGTCTCGATCTTTGTTCTGCTCGGCATCCTACACAGTAGAGGTAGTCCAATTGCAAACCGTCGGTGGCAAGGAAGCGTTCGGCAAGCCAGGTATTGAGCCCCGGTGGACACACAGCAATAAGACAGGCGCGGGGACCGCCTATTCGGCCTCCAGTCACCTATGGTTCACATTGTGGGAAGGTATCGTCACAGAGCTCTACTATCCCACCGTCGACAGGCCGCAGCTCCGCGACCTTCAATTTCTCGTCACCGATGGAAAGACATTCTTTCACGAAGAAAAGCGAGACCTGACTCATGCAATGGAACGGATCGGAGATCACGTCCTTGGCTACCGTTGCGTCAATTCTGCGCCCGACGACACCTATACCCTTACAAAGGACATCATTTCGGATCCCCATGCCCCAACTCTCCTCATGCGGGTGCGTTTGAGCGCGAAAGACAAGACCTTTCTCTCGACTATAAAGCTCTTTGCGCTATGCGCTCCGCATCTGGAAATCGGCGGCGCAGATAACAGCGGGTACATCGTTCAGGCCAGTGGACAGCGCATTCTGATGGCCAAAAAAGATGACAAATGGATGGCGCTCGCAGCGACGGTTCCTTTCTCCCGCATGTCCTGCGGTTACGTCGGTCAAAGCGACGGCTGGACTGACCTGCATCAAGATTTCATCATGGATTGGGAGTTCGAAAGCGCGAGCGACGGCAACGTAGCTCTAACTGGTGAGTTGGATCTAAGCAAGGGTCATGAGTTCACGTTGGGCCTTGCTTTCGGCAACAGCGAACATCGTGCCATCTCTAATCTTCTACAGTCGCTTGGCGTGCCATTTGAAGAACACCTTGAAACCTACAAGGAACAATGGAAGGCGACGACCAAGCATATGAAGTCACTCAAGAGGGCTTCGTTCGACAAAGGAAATCTGTACAACAGCAGCTATGCGCTTCTCCTCGCACATGAGGACAAGGCATTTGCCGGTGCGCTCATCGCGTCTCTTGCCATTCCTTGGGGAGAAGCAAAATCCGATACAGACGCGGGTGGCTATCATCTCGTTTGGACGCGAGACATGGTAAACAGCGCCTCAGCGCTCCTTGCTGCGGGTGATAAGGCAACGCCACTCCGGGCTCTGATTTTTCTTGCCGTATCTCAGCATCCAGATGGGGGCTTCGCGCAAAACTTCTGGGTTAACGGAACGGCTTATTGGAACGGTATTCAGCTCGACGAGACCGCTTTCCCAATCATGCTCGCTTGGCGGCTGCACTGTGAGAACGCGCTTGCCGATTTCGATCCAGAGCATCTGGTACGCAAGAGTGCCGAGTACCTGATCCGCAATGGTCCCGTCACGCAACAGGAGCGCTGGGAAGAAGCTTCTGGCTATTCTCCTTCCACACTGGCTTCCAACATCGCTGCGCTCATTTGTGCTTCGCTTCTCCTTCTCAAACGCGGAGACAAGGATGCGGCAAAGTTTGTCGAGGAATATGCCGATTATCTCGAGGCTCATATTGAGGCTTGGACGACGACAACTACCGGCGAGCTCCTCGAAGGAACCTCGACCTATTACATGCGCATTCTTCCAGAACAAGTCGGCGAAGAGCATCCGGCCGAGGACAAAGAGACGCGCATCCTGCATATCGCCAACCATGCCGAGAACGAGCAGAGCGACTTCCCGGCGCGCAACGTTGTGGATGGTGGCTTTCTCGAACTGGTTCGCTATGGAATTAGGAAGCCCGATGATCCCATCATTCTTGCAACTGTAGCCGTTATCGACGCAGTTCTAAAGGTCGATACCCCAGCTGGTCCGACATGGCATCGCTACAATCACGACGGCTACGGCCAACAGCAGGACGGGCAACCGTTCACCTCTCATGGAATGGGCCGTGTATGGCCGTTGCTTTCCGGCGAACGTGGACACTATGAACTTGCCGCCGGCCGCAGCCCGGAAAGCTGCATCCGCGCCATGGAAGGTCTCGCCTCCAGAACCGGCCTTCTCCCAGAGCAATCATGGGACGAGGCCGACCGCCCGGACATCTATATGTGGCTCGGCAAGCCTACCGGTTCTGCAATGCCCCTCATGTGGGCGCACGCGGAGTACATCAAGCTTCTACGGTCATCCCACGATGGCAAAGTCTATGACGCGATTCCCGAGGTCGCCGCGCGTTATCTAGCCAAACGGAGCAAACGCAAGCAGCTGGCAGTCTGGAAGCCAAATAGGCATGTCCGCTTCATGCGGCCCGGTGAAACGCTCCGCGTGCATGGTGATGCTCCCTTTATGCTTCACTGGTCCATCGATGGATGGAAGACCGTGAGTGACACCGCATCGAGGAGTAATTCGCTGAAGATCGATTATGTTGATCTCAACGATGTTGTGACGGTTGAGGGAACCCGCATCGAATTCACGTTCCTGTGGACGGCGGAAGGACGGTGGGAAGGGAACGACTTTCTTGTTACGGCCGGCGCAGTTCCCCGAGAGAACTCTCCTGCACCGGCCTAACGGGATGCATCCTTGGCAACCTCGCCAGCACCCTGAAAAAGGCGGATAGCAGAGGTAGTCTTTTCTCTACAAGCAGTCCGTTACTCGTACCTGACCTCCGCCAAACAGCGGCCATGTTTTAGCGGCTTTTTGGCCAGTTTCCGTCTCTGTACTGCACAGGGTCAGCGTGGTTAGGCCTTCGCTAGAGGTTTTGAAAACATAAGGGTGCTAGCAAGGTTGCGGAGGCGTTGGTGTTTCAACGCGCTAGCCTTCTGGGCAAATCTGAAATGGTGCATCCTCGCCAAATCACTCATCCACAAAGATCGCGACGAACACTGTTTGCGGGTACGGCCCATTGCGCTGGTTGCTGTAGCTGTAAACCCAGCGTCGCCGCGTTAAGGCAGGCTGTGGAAATGACAGAGTATGGAAAGCATGGAAAGCCATAAATCCGGCTTCCCACCCTTCCCACACTCTTTGGAAATCCCTTCGGGATTCCCACATTCCCACGGCCTCGACGACTAGATAGTTGTCTTCTCGTCCCCTCAACGCGAATCATGGCCGCCGCAAGGGGCTTGTAACGGATGTCTCAGGTCCACAGCGTAACGCATGTCCCGGTACACTCACCCCTTAGCGCACGGTCTGTCAACCGTTCTTGATCGCAAAGCGGACGCTTCAAAGGGAGGGCGTTGCGGGAAGGAAAGTCCCGCTGAGGAGGGTAGTGGAGGACCGAAACGGGCCGGAGCCAGGGAGGACAGCCTCCTCCCGCGCTCATGTTGAATTGAATAGCCTATGTGGTTGGGGTTGACACGACCGCTCGCCATGGATTACCGTTTTGGTAAATGTCCATTGAACGATGGATTTACCTACAAGGGAATAATGGAAATATCAGTCAGCGATAAGACATTGCGTAAAGCCATGGAGAGCGAGGCATCCAGCCGCACGTTGCTGGGTGCTGAAATGGCGAAGAAACTGTTGCTCCGACTGACGTCCCTTAGAGCGGCTGCATCCCTTGCCATATTTTGGCCTCCAAAATCCGGCCCAGAGCGTTGCCATGAATTGACCGGCAAACTTGAGGGAATCTTCTCGGTAGACCTTAAACATCCTTACCGCCTGTTGTTTAGACCGAAGGAAGTAGACAAAGACAATCGCTTAGATGGAAGAGCGCGTTGGGAACAGATAACCGCCATTACACTGACGTCGATTGAGGACACACATGAGTAGCACTGAAGAGTACCTGTACGAGCCGATTACAGTCCCACACCCTGGCGACAATGTGGCGGAGTACCTTGAATTCAATGCCTGGACTCAGAGCGATCTCGCTCGTCGGACGGGATTGACTGCTAAGACGATCAGTGAGGTCTGCAATGGTAAAGCTGGAATAACACCGGTGACGGCTTTGGCCTTGGAGAAGGCGTTCCAGAGACCAGCCTCGTTTTGGCTCGGTTTACAACGTCAGTTTGACGAAGCGCAAGCACGCGCACAGGTCTCCGCGAAGGCTGCGTCGTGGTCAGAGTGGGCGCGGCAGTTTCCTCTACGAGAGATGAGAAAACTTAACTTCTCGCTCCCAAAAGGAACTTCGGAAACGGACGCGCTGCTCAACTTTTTTGGGGTTGCCTCTCCAGATAGCTGGAGCTCCGTTTGGGGTGCAGCTTCAGTGAACTACCGTCAAACAAGGGAGTTCAATGTTCATGAGGAAGCAGTCTTCGCATGGGTACGGGAGACAGAACTTGTCGCTAGGGAGCTTGACGTTGCAGCGTACAGCGAGGCCCGTTTACGTGCGTCATTAGGTAGCTTGCGGCACCTTACTCGTTTACGTGCTGACGAGATAATGGAGCCGGTTCAAAATATCTGCGCATCATGCGGTCTCGCCGTAGTCTGGGTTCCCGAATTGAAGAATACGAGAATCAGCGGGTGCGCTCGTTGGCTGACGGACAGGAAAGCCCTCATTGGGTTGACTCTTAGATACAAGACGGACGACCAACTATGGTTTACGTTGTTTCACGAAATAGGCCATATCTTGCTTCATAAAGGAAAACGGTCTTTTGTGATCGACAATGCGGTTGAGGACATGTCCGACCGTGTTATCGACCCCGAGATGCTGCAATTCGAGGCTGAAGCAGACCGATTCTCCTCGGACACCCTAGTGCCGGCGCGCGCATTGGAAGATTTTGTTCGCGCGAAGACATTTACAAGCGAGTCAATTCTGAACTTTTCGGAAGCGATAGATGTGGGGCCAGGGATTGTGGTAGGAAGACTGCAGCATGATGGAATCCTCAAACGACATCAAGGAAATGCCTTCAAACAAAGGCTTGACTACAAAGAAGTGGGAGAGGTGTAAAGCATGGTTGGCAAAATATTCATCACTCGTCAAGGTTATGATCCTCAGCTCGGTAAACATGTGAAGGATCCATACCTTGGTGATTCTCCAAGCCTTGGCGCGTGTCGCCCTGATATTCGGAAGGCGCTTAAGGAAGGTGATCACATTTTCACAATCTCAGGCAGGGTGCCGGACGCTAATCAATATGTCATGGGGGGCTTCGAGATCGATCAAAAGATCGATGCCGAAGTTGCATACGCTCGCTTTCCAGAGCAACGCCTTCAGCAGCGCGAAGACGGACAACTGATCGGAAATATCATTATTGACCACGCGGGAAAGCAGCATTCGCTAGACGACCATAATGGTTTTGATCGGCGAATTAAGAATTACATCGTCGGTAAGAATCTTATCGCGTTGTCAGAACCGGCCGAAATTGCCTTGGGACGGCAGCAGACTCTAGAAGCGCTTCAGGATATTCTCCACAAGCCAGGAGACTCACCGTTTGCTGTCGTGGGACGCTTCGGAACAAAACTGACGGAAGAGCAAGTCGTAGAGCTTAGGAAGTGGTTAAGAACAATTAAGGGTACCGTCAACTAGAGCAAAGCAGGGTCGGAGGGTTGAGCGATGGTAAAGCAGTTCGATAATCCAGGCCTTGATTTCAAAGAAAAACCGCCAGACGAAAACACAAGGGACATGCAGGACCTTGCATCATGTCACGTAACGCCCGTAGGAAAGCGACGCGACGGTGGTACGCGATACTGGTGCACAACACACAAGGCTGATGCGACCGCAAAGTATGGTCGGCCCGCGGTTGTCTGCTCGGCACACAGTCGCACGATAGTTGATGCTTCACAAATCTCAAGCTTGGACCTTGAGTCATATCCCGGAGGGGTGGCCCTCTGGGGTGCTGTTCCGCCTGTATACGACACCACGCAGTTTCCGATGGAGCGTGGTATTCACGTCCATGCTAGAAAGGCCGCTGGGGAGAAAAAAGTACTGGACCGTAGCTTCGAAACGCTGCGCGTCAGCTCCTCGCGTTTAGCTGAGGGCGGTGTTGTGGTTTCCGAAATCGATGCGATCTACTTTATGGTGACGGCAGTGCTCGGTCACAAGGTGAAACACGTCGAATGTTCGTACTGCGGAGCATCCCACTTGGACAAGGATTATTTCAGCGTCCGTCCTCATCGGCGTCATTTGTGCGCGGCATGTGGCAGGCACTTCCAAGACAGTTCTAAGGGTATTGGAAATCCAATTCAATCATTACAAGAGGCCTGTGGGGGCGACATTCCGCCGCCTGTCCATCCCGATAGGCCTCTGGACATCAGGCAAGAGGATTATCCGGGTGGCATCCAGGTTTGGGGGACCAATTCTGCGATCCTTTGGACTGGAGAAAAGCCAGAGGAGGAAGGTATACATGTCCACGGTCTTGATGCTCAAGGCAAACATGTCTTTGATGAAACCTACTCAACAGTTCGGATTGACGGGATCAGTCTCGATCCAGCGATGGTCCGGACACTCATGGCGCAAAAAGCGCTTCCTTCCCTGAACGGAAGAATACTCACGATTACCTGTGGGTCTTGTGGTACAGCTCAATTCGATACGGGTGAAGCTGCTTACACACCGAGAGCTGTCCGCTGCTGCAATTCTTGCGGAGGGGGCCTGACGACCAAAGGTCGTTTCAGAAACGTCGTTAGCAACCCACTTGTCGATCAATTGAAGCACCTGGCCGCATTCGCACCAAGAACTCCGCAGGAGCACGACCTTGGGCTTATTCCAGAAACTCTGTGAGCGTGATTCAGCCACTGATGAGCGTCAGGTTGTGCCGACTAAGTTGTTCATCTTTTGAGTTTCAGCTTTAGGCTAGGGGTGGTTTTGGTATCCATCCGTTCACCTCGCCTTTGAGGCGTCCGCTCTTGTCGAGGATGACAACCCGCTCTCCCACTACGAGGGATTCGATCAGGACATCGAGACAATACCCTTTCGCGTTCTGTGCACTGGGAACCTTCAAGGCGGAGATGCGTCCGCTGCGAAAGCACGCGGAGCCGAGTTGCTGCGTCGGCGTCAGCTTCTTACGCGCATTCAGAATGAACCGCGATGGCACGGGGCTTACCAGTTCATCGTAGGAGGTGCCAAGTTCCGGGTAGAGTTCAGGAACAGTTAAGTCCAGAACGCGGAAGAGGGAGCATTCAAGGGTCAGAACGAGGTCTGGATCGCGTGGCGCTCCGCGCAACTGTCCATCGGCGGTCGTAAACAGGGCCTCCGTTTCGAGCAACGCCGTCACCTGGCTGTCTGCCGTGTAGAGGACCGGGAATGTATGCGGAGCGTTATACCGACCGCCACGCTCGAAAGCGCCAATGGCGGACAAAGGCGTTTCCCGCCAGCGGTCGGCAATGACCCGATAACTCGGTTGCGAGTGGGAAGTCAGCGAAGCCCGACTAAGTACGGCGATAATCTTTTCGATGGAATGCAATCTCTGCTCGTTAGACCGGCTGTCTGACGCTCATGGCGTCAACGAATAGCTCTAGGGGGGCAAGATCCCCATTCTGGATGAACTCGATGGGGGCATGGTTCTCAAGGCTCCGGTTGGGGGCATTGAGGAAGATGCGAGCGTTGGTCTTGTCACCGGCATAGAGATCAACCAGTGCTACCCAGATGCGATACAGACGGCGCAACTCCCCTTGCAAGCTGCTGGCATCGGGAGACTTGCGGACGCCAGGCGCCTTCCGTCCAATGGCCTCGGCAATGATCGCCACCGGGACATTGAATTCATGCGCAATTCGAGCCGCGTCCAAGCGTCCTGTTTGGGGATTGAATAGAGCTGGTTCCATTGCCGGTACTGTATGGGCAGCAGACATGTGACACCTCTACCAAGCAGGTTATAGGATCGAAGAAATAGCGTCAAGGTTACTTTATTGTATCGTCATTAGGTCAATGGAGAGAATCTGGTCCAACTTCGGGCTTACAAACATTTGACCTAAAGGGCGATGCCCATTCCCTCCCGTTCGATCTCCGGCAGGGCTGGGACAGAGACTGGCTTGATGTTGGCCGATGACGCGTTTTGATGGATGGCCAGCCCTGAATCACTCGAAATCTTCTCCTTGAAGTCCACGGCGGCGCTCTTCGTGATGTCCGACGCCAACCGCTCACCGAGCGTCTCCGCGTTATTTGTGTAAACGCGGGCGTCGTCGGAAGCTCGGGAGATGGCGACGTAGGCGAGCCTGGAATTGATGAGATTGCGAGAGGAATCGGTGTCGATATTGGCGAGAACCCGGCCAGCAGTGAGGCCCTGAGAACTGTGCGAAGTCACAGCGTAGCCGTGGTCGTACTGCCGAAAGTCCAATGTATCGAAGGTCACGGTGCGCTGGGCTTTGCCATCCAAGCGGACGGTCATCTTGCTATCCTCGATAGCGGTCACGGTTCCAAGATCGCGGTTCGCAACCCCAACCTCTTTGTTCGGCACGGTGAACTGGAGACGGTCGCCTGTCGTGAACTCACGATCCACCTCACGGAAGACGTTAACACCGCTCAAGCGTCGCGGGTCGTAGGTCTTGCTCGTCCCACTCTCCAACTCGACCGTGAGGGTGTTGGCGCGCGCATCGACAGAACGGACGGTAGCGAAACCGTTACGCTCGATGCCTTCGGCCTTGCTCCCGCTGGTGTACTGCAAAACGTCTCCATTGCTGTATCGCGCTGCCCATTTCCGATCCGCTCCGGTCATATCCGAACGATGCGTCAGTGTTCGGAATACCTGGCCGTCTTCGACGAGAGTTCCATTCCGCCGTAATTCAACCCTTACGGCCTCATTGATCTGCTGGCGGCTCCGATTGTCCGGGGAAACGATGATCGTATTGTCAGTCTGTGCGGCATAGTCCCTGGCGATGGCTGCGATACGATCTCGTCCGTTTGGAATCTCAGTGACGCGGCCCTGCTCTGCCAGCATCGCAACGCCCTTCACCGTCTCATTGTTCGCAAGATGCTGGACCGCCTTCAGGAGTTCGGGGTCTTTCTGGCGCATAATCCGGTCAAGTTGCGAGGTTTGCATTCCGGCCTCCTGCATCTGCTGGAAGGGCCGTCCAGCATCCACGCCCTGATGCTGCCTGGTATCGCCGATGACGAGTACACGGTCCGTTGGATTGAGCTTGCTGAGAAACGCCCGCATCTGTTTTGTGCTGGCGAGACTTGACTCGTCAAGCATGTACAAATGCCGGTTCACTGGATCGGCGCTCGGGTGGTTGTAACCACGGGCAAGAAAGCTTTGGAGGGTCGTGGCGTCGATTCCGGCTTCGCGGAGTTGTCCTGCCGCCTTTGATGTTGGGGCGAATCCTTCAACGATATAGCCGCCGGCCTCCGCCCCCTCGCGGATAGTCTGAAGGGTCGTGGTCTTGCCGGAGCCGGCCAATCCCTGCAGGCCGTGGATTCGGTCGGAAGAGTTGAGAACTTCCTCGATAACTCGACGCTGAGGGTCATTCAGAAAGGATCGCGTGGTGGCTTGTTCTTGCGCCCGCTCGGCAGTCATCATCGGCTCGACGGCATTCCGCCCCTCCAGAACGTAGCGGATGTTGGCACGTTCGGCGGCAATGGTTTCGGGAGTGGTGAAGTTACGAGCTGAGTCGTGCTTCATGCCTTGGACGGCGCGCAACTCTCCCAACTCCCGGCGACTGTCGAACTCCGCTCGGATTTCCTGATAGGAGGCCTCGCCCATGCCGCGCCGAAGAGCATTCCGGAGAATCGCCCGCTCGTCCGCAACGGCCTCCCGCTCGAAGATGCTTTCACGGGCAAAGGTCACGGCCTCTTTAGCGAGCGTCTTTTGCTCTGGCTCATTGTCCTGTTGTCGGGGGCGTTCGCGGGCTGCGGCGATAACCTGCTGAGGCTGATCTCCGAAGGCGGCGGCCATTTCTTTGTGGGCCGCAAGAACCTCTCCCGCAGAGAGAGTTTGTTTCCGATCTCGGGTCGAATGCGCCGCGATCTGCGCCGCCTCGGGGCCGCTGTAGCCGCTTTTTTCGAGCTGCTCTCTGATCTGTCTCGACCGTGGGCTGGAGGCGTCAAGATACTCCTGGGAATACCCTTTGATCTCCGGTGCGCCGCTCCTGCCGGATTCGATTTCGTAGCCCAGACTGCGGAGCTGGTAGGTGAGCGCCGATTGGTAAACGGCGGTCGCATACTGCTGGCTTTCGAAGAAGGCCCGTTCCTGCAAAGCGCGGGTAGAACCGTTTTCCCGCTCCGTGACATTGAAGATGACGGCGTGGGTGTGAAGCTGAGGAGCAGCATAGCCGTCCACCGGACGGGCGGTATCGTGCTCGAACTTCGCGGCGATGAACTTCCCCGTAGTTTCGGCGGGGTTGTTTCCGCCGATCCGCGCTTGCGTATAGCGCTCCAACTCGTCCAATGCGGTCGTGACGGCTGCCCGGTGTGCCTCCCGCACCCGGTCGTCACCGCCTACCAGTGCGGTCAGCGAGACCGACTTGGGGGCGGAGAACGTCGCATCCCATCCCGCCCGATGTTCAACCGCCTTGGTTGGCGTGCCATCGGCGTTCTTGTAATCCATTGCGACGCGGTGCCTGACCATCTGCTTCTCCGTCTGTGGATGAACCCCTTCCGCAAGCCTCGCGAACTCCAAGGGAGCCACCTCCCCCGCAAGGCCGAGCGAAGCGGCGAGCTTGCCCTGCCACTCGCCCTTCACCTCATCGCCCTGGCCGTAATAGCTCTGGGATTTCGATGTGAACTCCAGCTTGTGGTACTTCTGGGCCTGGCTTGAACTCAGGGCTTTCGAGACGGTCAGCATGGCTAGAAGATCCCCGTATGAACTTCGTGGTGGAGTTCATCGGATGGAGTCTGTAGCCCCAACTCATACCGCTGCCGCACGACTGTCTCATGCTCGGTCGCTTCATCCAGGACCTGTTCCTCAGCAAGAGTTCGGGGCGGCTGCTGATCGTTCTGTTCCGGCTGCTGACTTGGCTGCGAAGCTTTTTTGTGGGCCAGCGGTGCGCCGCTTCCCGCCTGCACTTCGGTCTCGGAAACGGTTTGCGTCTCTTCGGTTGCCGAGGTCTGTGGACGGCGCGGCTGCAACGTATCGGGATCGAAGCTCATCTCTCCATCCGCAGACTGCCGAGGTACGAAGGACGGCGTCGGCGTGGGCAGGTCGAGGTAGTCAAAGTCAAACTGCGCGACGTTGTTTCCCAGTTTGAGATACGCGTGGCGGTCATCTAATCCGCTGATTTCAGAACCCATTACCAGCGGCTCGATCTGGCGGTCAACGGTGAAGTTCTTACCGGAACGTGACCCGTCGAACTTGGTCTCCTTCAAGCGCTCGATCTCAACCTTGCCGATGGCCTCCGATATCCATTCGGCGGCTTTTGGTTCCGCCGTCTTCATGAAGATTTTGGTAGCGGGCTGCGATAGCATGACCTCCGCCATGTGTCCATAAATCACCTCAAGCTGGGCCTTCCCCTGGAAGCCGAGCACAAGCGGATTCTTGCTCTTGCGGTTCTCCGTGATGGCCGTATGAAGCTGCGGGAGCTTTTGCAAACTCGCCAGCTCGTCAATCACAAACCACACCGGCTTCTGACCTGGCTGCGGCGCGCTGAGCAGGCGCATGACGAGCAAATCAATCCAAAGCGAATGCAGAGGCCGGAGCGTTTCACGTTCGGGCGGACGCGACGTAATGAAGATCCAACCCTTACGTTCCTTTGCCCACGTCCGGGCGTTCCAAGTCCGGCTCGTCTGATTCTTTTCCGGAAGGAGCCGAAAGCATTTGGCTACCAATCCGAGCGATGCAAGGACGCCTGCCCGCTGCGGGCCGGCCTTTCGGTCGATGTAGAAAGACATCTCGGTGCCGGCGACCAGCCTCTCAAGTGTGTCGCTACTTGCCATCCATTCGGCGAGTTGATGCGGCGTCGGCCCCTTCCTTAACAGATGGGCAAATATCTGTGCCGGTGTCTGGTGAAAGAACTCGTCCTTGGCGTCGGTCGCGGGCTGGTAGAGCGAAGCTGCGATTGCATCCGCCTCGGCGTTCGAGGCCATCTCCTGGGCTGGCCCCCAATAAGGGCATCGCTCATCAAGCGGGTTGAGAACGATATCGCCGCGTTCTGAATCGTAGAACCGCTGAAGGTATTCGCAGGCCGGATCGTAGATGATGGCGGAGTCGCCGCGCTCCCGAATTTGACGAAGGATTTGCATGATGAGCTGGGTCTTTCCTACGCCGGTGTCGCCCATGATCTGGAAGTGCTGCGCCTCCTTACGTGCGGGTATCCTCATCATCTTGCCCAGCTCAGTCGTCTTGAAACCGATGCCGTCGCCCTTCTGCTGACGGTTGAATTCGTTCGGCGAAAGCAACTGCGGCCCTCGCAGAATCCGCCCATACTTCATCTGCTTAAAGCGCCTGATGTCGTATGGAACGGCGAACCACAGCATGGCCGCGAGACAGACTCCGCCTTCAACGAAGATGATGGCGAAGAGGCCCCAAAGGCCCTTGTCCTCGAACACCGTGAGGCGAAGCCAACGGTTCAACGAGAGGTCTGCGAGCTTCTGTTCCGGCCCACGGTAGAACCAACGGTATCCCTGGGCGGTCGCCAGTTCCGATAGCGCGACGGGGACAATCTTGCCATTCGGGAGCTTGGTTTCGCCGGGGACGAAATCGACTGGAAATGCCAAGCGGGGCTTACCTTTGCCGCCTCCCAGATAGAGAAGCCGGTAGGATTCGTGGGCGGTGAATTTGGCTCCAATATCGGAGCGGATGTACTCGGTGATGTAGCTCCTCTGGAGCGGCGTCATCGAAAACGTAAGCCGCTGCCAGACGAACACGCAGGTGCAGAGTAGGGCCGTCGCAACGGCTGTATAGCTAAGCATCGGCACATGTGGAGGCCAGATGATCGTCTCTTTTCGTCCCCATTGGGTCGCCATAATTACAACTCCTTAGGTGATGCGGTGATGTACTGCTGTTGGATTTCCTTAGCGACCTTGCGCTTGTCCGAACGCACGGTGGCGCTGATGCGCGAAAAGTCCTCGGGCGTAACGACCTGGCCCATAGCCAAGGGCTTTAGCAGGTTGAGCAGGATCATCCGCGTCGCAATGAGTTCGGTGAACATTGGGTCATCTGCGCGGTGGGCCCCTCGCAACGAGACATCGCGGATCTCGCGGAGGATTATGTCGCGCATCCATTGCCCACGAGCGATCCCCTGTGACCGAGCGAATTCCGTGACTAACTGCCGTTCGTGTTTGGTGAACTTCGCCGTGACCGGGAACACTCTATGTGCGGCCCGCTCTTTGGTCACTTGAAGGTCCGATTCGGCGCTCAAGACTGCCATGTTTGCCTCCGTGATCTCAGGTGCCCGTAGGTGCACCTGAAATCGCTAAGTCATTGAAGTCACTACAAGTGCACCGTAGGGCACCTGCACGACCCTCCGAGGGATGGAGTGTCAACATTCTTCCGGTGCGCAGCACCGCAGTGCCTTTGCCCCGGAATGAAATGGAGGATCAAGCGCTTTTCGCCTGGGATACAGGAGCGGCTACGGATGCTGGAATAGGCTTCTGAGCGGGTGGCTGAGATGCCTCCGCAGCCGGCCCCTTCCGAATCCGCAAAGTCGAAGCGACCTTTCGGGCTTCCGGAGTTTTCAGGAAATCCTGGAAGTCGCGGTCTTTGCTGAAGACATAGGCGAGAGCTTGCTCGACGACATCGTCGGCGCAAGCGCGAATGAAGGCGGCATACTGATCGACTTGAGTGGCGGTTGTGTCAGTGAGACGAATGGAAGCGCTGATCTGACGGGTTTGGACGACTTCAAGCAGTGGCATTGTGGTTCTCCTTTGGGTGGTGAAATGAAGCAAACTTTGCGCGGTCAATCATTCGCTGCGCCGTGGTCACAATCTCCCGCGCTCTGGAGGAGCAAAGGATCGCTGGGACATCGGCGGAACGACGGTCTTTCAGCATGACGAATACGTCCTCGATCGCCGCACCATTGAGCAACATGAGGCGAGCCGAAGCGATGTCGATGGTGCGCTGGGCGTAGTAGAGGGGGTTGGGCTTATCCGAGCGGCGGGAAGCAAGTTCAAGCGTAAGGTTCGCGGCATCCTTGCCAAATGAAAGCTGTTGGACAGCCCACGCCCAGTCCTGCTCCGAATGAGTGTTCTTTCCTGTCGCGCATGTCCGTGCTATCTCGCGAAACGGCATCGCGGCATTCAGCAACGCATCATCCAAGCGGAAGTCTTCGGGATGACAGATAGAGTCGCCGGGGTATTCGACTGAGACTGAGTGTGCGGGATCGTACTTGTGGTTGAGGAATCCCGGTACTCGAAGAACCCGATTGCGGTCGGTGCAAGCGGAGTCACCACCGAAGGCGATGACCAGCAACTTCAGCGTGTTCTCCTGCCGATCGATGACAAAACCTTCTACCCTCCAAAGCGCCTGATACTTGCCGGGCGAAGTGGACAGGATCGCGCTTGGAACAGGTACGACATCGGACGCTCGCAGAGCTACGATGCGCTCCTCACCATCTACGTCGATATCGATGTAGAGATGGCGGACTTCGGCGATGCACTCCTTGGTTCTCTTTCGGCTGCCAGAGCGAAGCGGATTCGCAGCGACATAGACGTTCGCGCCGTTGTGATTCTCATAGCGCAGCCACGCGAGATAGCGTGGTGCGATAGCCTGCTCCAGCGTCACGATGCGCTGCGTGGTCGATGCTGGGTTCTCCTTACGGAGCAGGAGAGCAATCGTCTCGCCTGGATGGAAGCATCGGGTTAGGAATTCGTATGCGGTCTGCGTGTTCATTGCGGGTGTCTCACAGGGCTGGAAGCCCGGCGTTTACCGGGCTCCCGAGTTGATGGAAGGAAAGCGGCTTATGCGGCCGCTTCCAGATTGAGTTGAGAGTCTGCGTCCTGCTCCTCCGGGCTGGCCTTCTCCGCCCGGTCCAGCTTGAGAATCGAGTTCACCCGGATCTCCCAGATGGTCTTCTTCTGGGTTGGCTTCTTGCCGACCTTCTTGGTCTCGTACTCCCGGCTGCGCAGTTCGCCTTCCACCTGCAGATGAGCACCCTTCTTCAGCGTGCCGGCGAACTCACTGAGCTTGCCGAAGATCACGCAACGGTGCCATTCGGGTGTGCGAGATGTACTGGCCGTCCTTCTTGTAGGAACTCTTGGTTGCCAGCGAGAGAGTGGTGAAGCTGCGGTTGTCGTTGGTGCGAACTTCTGCGTCGTTGCCGAGGAAGCCGATGAGGGTGACTTTGTTCTGGTACATGGTGGTGATCTCCGTGAGTTGAATTTCCCGATCTTGCTCGGGTCACTAATAAGCGAAGTGGGCCCGGCTCCCAAGTGCCAAGCTCTGCATTTGCGGAGGGTCCGGCGAAGCTGGAAACCGTAACCCAAAGGGCGACGCAGTCGAAGCAGAAGAGCGCCGAGCCGCAGGGCGCCGGTTAAGCCCCGAAGCAGTGACCGTGCAAAGGCGGATACGAGCCGGATGAATCCTTCTGGACCGAAGTCAGCCTCTCGCTCGTCGGCGGCGAATGTTCGCCCAAACCGCGGCTCATCGCTGCTGGCTTGAGTGCCGTAGAAGGACGGCCTTTCGCCACTGCCGTTGCGCTCTTCGCCGCTCATAGACGGTGCGCTGAAGGCCTTTAGAGACAGGTGGGGCTGTGCCGCCGGATTGGGAGCATGAGGGTGCATCGGTAAGACCTCGGATACGGGTTGGGTTCTCTAGCGTTTGGACTGGGCGTTAGGCTGCGGAGGCGCGGTAGACCTCCTCGGTCTGGAAGCTCTGGTCTGCATGGCTGTAGCCGCCGACTGTAATCAACTCGCGGACTCGACGCCGGCCTGTATGGTCGCGCTCGCAATAGAGCACGAAGTCGATCGCTTCCGCCGTCTCAGACCGCATGAAAGCGTGGTTGAGATTGGGTCTCGCACTGAGGGCAAGATTGGAGAGACGGTTCAACGCATCCCACGCCGATTTCGCGTGGATTGTAGACAGCGTTCCGCCATGCCCGGTGTTCATGGCCTGGAGCAAGTCGTACCCGCACTCATTGCGAATTTCACCCATGATGATGCGGTCGGGACGGTGGCGGAGTGCTGCCGCTAAGAGTTCACTTGGCGTGATGGCAACCTGACCCGGTATCTCCTCGACAGCCTCCCAACGAACGGCGTTCTTGTGGGCGACTTTCAGCTCTGCCGGTTGCTCGATGATGAGCAGCCGCTCGGTTTCCGGGATGTGGTCGAGGAAGGCTTTCATCAAAGTCGTCTTTCCCGAGCCGGTTCCGCCGCTGATGATGCCATTCTTTTTTTTGCCAATGAGGTCAACCACGATATCGCGAACTTGGCGTGGCATACTGCCCGATTCGATCAGCTCATCCGAGCTATACCAGCGGTTGAACTTCCGGATAGTCAGCGTCGGCCCATTGATGGACGATGGCGCACCCACAACGGCGACACGGGAGCCGTCCGGGAGCCGCGTGTTGAGGATCGGATTCTGGGTCGTGAGGTCCTGGCCCAGAATCCGGGCGACGCGCTCAATCGCAGCCTGCAGCCGGTCGTTGGTGTACGGCTCGGACAGTGGAATGTGCTGGACGACGCCGGCGCGATCGGCATACACGCCGGTCGTCCCATTAATCATCAGGTCCGAGATGGATGGGTCGAGCAACAGTGCTCGCAATTCCTCGGGGAAGAACGGAAGAATGAGGTGGTAGCTCATCTCGCTCCCTCCGTAGCTGGGGATGTCGCTGCCACCGGAGCGGCGGCGTTCAGACCGACCGGCATTGGGTCGACAGACATCCGGTTTTCATGGAACTCCGTGATGGTCAATCCGAGCGGATTGATCGTCTCGAACTGCGGAAAGATGCGGGCCTGGTCGCTCACCTGCTTGGGGTTCAGGTAGTAGGTGACGCTCAGGAGCCAATGCTCCGTCCTCGGCTCCCGAGAGTTGCGCTGTGAGTAGAGCTTGTCGATGGTTACAAGCGCCGTTCCGCGAGCGATGGTCGCACCCTGAACCGTCTCATCCGACATGGTCGTAATCGTGACGTTCTTCACCTCCACGTCGCTCTGCTCAATCTGTCCGCCTACAACCTGCGAGACGAGATGGTTTTGATTGTCTTGACCCATCAACTGAGAAGCCAAGTTCTGCGACAGGAAGTAGTAGTTGAGCGGATACTTCTTGGCAATGGTGTCGCGGCTAACTGTGTAGCGATAGTTCGCCCAATCGGTCAGATACGTCCGCACTTCGCCCTCGCGCGGGCTGTAATTGAGATCGGTGTAAGCGATCGCTTGGGCTCGTCCCATCTCGTCGATGCGGATGTACCGATTCGCAATAGGACGATGAGCCAAAGAGAAGATCAATCCAAACGCTCCAAGTAGGAGAACGGTCTCGGTTCCGATGACGAAACGACTAAGCTTTCGTTCAGCATAGTGGGAAGCATAGACCTCGTTTCCAATCTCGTCGGTCAACAAAGACTGTTGAGGCGTGAGTCGGCTCTCATTGGGAAGAGTGGTGCTGTACATGGTGGCCCTCCGGCGTTGAACTGACTGCATTGAACATGGCGATTGCGTAGATGAAGCCAACGACTACGCAAGCCATCAAGATGATCAGGAGTGCGGCTCGCATATAGCGCCAACCGCCCGTTGCTCGACCTACAAGTAAAGCTGCAATTAAAGACCACATGTCTAGCCTCCTGCTCCTTTGATGGCGGCTCCTCCGACAACGGCTCCCACCGTGTTCACTGCGGAAGAGGTGAGTCCAGCAGCCCCGCCAAAGATGGCCTGCGTCATACTCGGAATAAAGAGCATATTGATGATGAAAGCGATGAAAACCATCACGCAAGGGATAAGATTTGCGAGCCACATCTCCATCGAATAGTTGCCGTTGAAGGTCTGCTGGATGAATCCGTTTAGGAACCCGGCCCAGACGAAGATGAAGGCGGCGGCAACGGCCCGAATCATCGCGAATCCAATCAGTACATCTAGAAAGTGAAAGAACTTAGATCGGAAGCTCTTCGTCATTAGCAAAGGAACGAAGATCGGTCCGAAGAGCGCTGTGACGCCGTAGAGGATGAAGGCGCTGCAATTGATGAGGAACAGGATCGCAGAAGCCAATCCTAAAAGAATCTGCACAAGGAAGTAGCACAGGATCTGAACCGGTGCAGTGAACGACGGCATCTGCGTCTGATCGCCGGCAGTCTTCAACAGGGTCAAGAGTGAATCCAGAGAGCTTTGATCGAAGGCCGCAACCATCGCCTGGGCGATGTAAGAAAAGAAGTGGTTGATGCCGAAGCTAGCACCGGGGAACGGATTGACCCAATAGGTCTCCAAGAGACAGCAGATGATGAGTTGAAGCAGAAACTTGGTCAGATCGCCCGCTTGGATTGGGTGATGATGCAGACGGAACGTCATCGTGGAGGTCTGCCAGTTCACAACCATGCTGACGAGCATAAAGAACGAAATGCAGGCTAATTCGGTCATCCCGAGCTGAGTGAGAGCCCCGCCATTCTGTGTCGTCAGGTTGGTCAGATTATTGGTGAACTGATACAGCCAATCAACGCCGGAACTCGCGCTGGGAAGGGCTTGGGCTAACAACACAATGGAAGACATGGCGGACGCTCTCTCTGGGTTCTGGACTTGGCTTCAGTCCGGGGCTAGGGGATGTAGGTCTTCCAGGTCTTGCCTTCATGGGCTGCGGCTGAACTGTGCTGCTTCTTATCAGCCTCAACCTGTTTCCGAAGGGCCTCATTTTCCTGTTTCAGATATTCGTTATCGTCCTTCTGTAGCTGAAGGAGCTGCGCTGCTTTGGCCGTTGCTGCCGCTGTCTTTGCGGCCTCGTCGCGTCGATAAATGGCGGCACCGCCTATGACGGTCAGTGCTGCAAGGACTGCAAGGAGAATCTTCGTATTGATTGCTGTCAGCATTTCTTCTCCAAATCAGGGCAAGTAGGTCGTCCAAGTGCTGCCTTCATTGGCAGCGCTGGTGTCGTTGACCGTCCGTTGCTGTTGAACCGCCGCTGCCGTGTTCAGGTCGGCGGCTGCGGCGTTCCGCTGCTGCATATTCGCCACAGTCATCTGAGAGGCAAGGCAGACGTGCATCGCGGCCTGGGACTGCATCTCGGTCAGCTGTTGGGCTTGAGCGGCGTTCAGAAGGTTCAACTGCTGAACCTCACTGTTCGTCGCTGACGTGGTATCGAACTGCTGCTGCGTGAGAGAGGTGCTGGCTGTACCGTTCTGGCTACGCCCGGCACGGTACTGACCAACTGCTGTAAGGCAGTCGGGCGATACCGAATCGGACATCTCGATCATGGCGAGCTGCGAAAGCTGCGCACTGTTGCCCACAGTCTGCCCTTGCAGGTAGGTGGTCGTCCCATAGCTTACCGGGATGGTCGCCGTCTTCCATGCTGTGAGCGATGCACTCGGCGAGTTGCTGTTAAGTGCTATGTTGACGCCCGCCGTCTCGCCGAACATATTTGCCACATTCGCGTTCTTGAGCGCATTGAGCGTCGTCTGCCATTGCTGCTTGAACGAAAAGTGGGTGACGTTGTTCTTGAGCATGTTGTACTGCGACTCAAGGGTGGTTAGCTGGGAAACGAGACTCGCGTAGCTCGTGGGATCGAAGACGATGTCTCCGATTCCAAAGAGAGCGAAGCTCGGTGTCGCTGTTGCCAGAAGCAGCCCGCCCGCGAGCAGGTACTTCCGTCGTTTGTTTAGGTTGAACTTCATAGAGGCTCCTGAAGGGTTGAGGGTTAGTTGCACTCAGAGCGGGTCGGGTTCATCCGCTCCGGAAGCATTTTGAAGTTGGTCACGACACCGCTGAAGCGGTCGGGTACGTCGGCATAGAACACAACGCGGTCGATGACATCGCTTGCGTTGACCGTCCGCACGACATGGACTGCGGCGTAGCTGGCAGGCACAGCTAAGGCCAGTGAAAGCGCGATTTTGGCAATACGGACCTTCATCTATGCCTCCAGTACGCACGGCTACAGGGTTGAGCCGACGCGGTGTTCCGCGTAGGACGGGATCAGGATGTCCGTGCCGATGTAGACGCGGGCACGCGAGCCTTCCTTTAGCGTGATGATCGGGAGCCGGTTGAGAAAGTGGTTGAGCACCTGTTCTCCCTCGGCTGCGGACTGCTCCGATATGCCGTCACGGATTTGAGTCGAAGGCGAGAGGACGCTGCCGCTATTGCCGATCTGTGCGAGTCCGCCCAAACCGCCCACTGCCGCCGCTGCCGCGAACGCCTGCAAGTAGCCGTGGTCAGCCTTGGTAGCCAGGCCGGTCGTGCCCAGTGGATCGAGTCCGACATACTTGTCGAGTTCCAGCGAGAACCCATCCGGACAGATAGCACGATGGAAGGTCACAAACATCTTCCGCTGCTGGGCGTTGCCAACGCTCTGCACCGTCCCGATCAAGCGTGTACCCTGCGGCATGAGAAGCTGCTGGTGGTCGTGCGAGTAGTAGTCGGTCGTGAGCATGATAAGGATGGGCCCGGTCAAACCGCCGTCGATATGGTTCGTAACGACACCTTCGAGAACGGTTCCTTCAAATACCCGGTAAAGCTGACCCTGATAGGAATCGAAGTCGTAGGGTGCCGTCGGATTGCTCTTACCAGCCAACCTCGCCGTTTGATCCGAGACCACCTGAGCGCCTCCGCCCCTCCTGGCTTCTCCCGTCTCGGCAGTTGACGCTGCAAGCGCTTCAGAACTTGCCTTCGGCGTCATTTCCTCGTGTTCGCCCAATACGGCGGTCGGTTGAGCTGCTGCCGAACCTGAGGCAGGCGTAGCGGTCGTCGGATGAGCGAAGTCGATGGCGACGGTGTCGCTATTGAGCGCATCCTGGTGCAACTTCTCCTTCTCCAAAGCCTTCTGTTTCGCCTCGGCTTGTACTTGCGAGACATTGGAGGTCTTGACCGGTGCGTTCGGGCTGTCGCCATACAAGGCAGAACGCTGGGCGGCAGTCATCGGTGGTGCTCCTGCTGCCTCCGGCCCTGGCACATTTTGCGCGGCTTGGAGTTGCTGCATCTCGGCGGCAAGCTCCTGTCGCCGCTGCTGATCCTCGGAATCTCGCTTCGCTTCCGTCGCCTGCTGCGTCTCGAAGCTGGAGACCTGCTGAGGATTTGCCGTAGCCGGACGCATCGGTAAGGCACTCTGCGGCGCGGTTCTCTTCTTGCCGCTCACAAGGCTCGATATATTCGCGAGTCCTATAAGGCCGACGATCACGACAAGAGCAATGATGACGGGCGTACTCTTCTTCACTGGCCCCACAGCTTCACGCTGCGCGGGAACAGTAGCGGGCGGGTTGGGATTATGTTCGGTCATGGCTAGTTCTTCTCCTCGCTACGATGGAAGTCCACGCGCTTCTTGCCAATCGCCAGATAGCCGGTCTCCAACTGCTTCGGTACGGTGTATAGGCCGGCGTTGTAATCGAAGTTGATGAGTGAGCCTTTGCCATCCTTCAGCTCATACAGCGCAGGCGTCTCTTGAAACTGACCGCGCAGGTAGGTGAACTTGTCGTCATGCCATATCTGCTGCAGACCAAGCTCTTTGCCCTTTTTCTCGTCCCAGGTGAAATCGAAGTGCAGACTGGCCGGATATTGGCTGCGATAGGTCTCCGCTCTGGCTTCTTCCGACTTCAACTCGGCAGCTTGCGCGGCCTTGGCTGCGAGGGCCTCTTGCTTGGCCTTATCCAACTCGGCGGCGGGTACGAACACAGGCATGTCGATAAGCCTGTCCTTGGCAGACTTGTCGCCTGGGACGATGAACACCTTGGAATCGAAGTGCGCGTCCTCGTCACCGGAGATCTCCTGAAGCTGCAAGGTGTATTCGTTACCGTGGTCAGAGACGATGTGAATGTCGGTGGTCGTGTTCGCGAGCTTTGGTTTGACGCTGATGAAGCGGCTGGCTACGTGGCCGCCATCGAAGACCCAGTCAACGGTGTCGCCGCCGAATACGGTGGCGATCTTCTCTTCGGCGGGTAGAAGAATAAGGGTGGACTGCAGCAGTCCGGCGCGTATGACGGGCGGCGTCTGCGCCTCGGATACGGTAACGGAACGCGGCGCGTTCGGCTCAAGGTGATGCGGTGGAGTCGCAGGCGATGCCTGGGAGACAGCACAGACGAGGGAGAGAAGAGACGTAACGGTTAGGAGCATCGGCGGTTTCATAGGGGCCCTTTGGTTGTGAAGTGGAGATACGGGTTACACAGCCTCGCCCTGGGCAAAGCGGGAGATGCCCTCAGAGAGTCCGTACTTTTCGATTAGCTTCGTCCGGCGTACACGGTCCTTCGGCTTCGTCGAAAATGTTGCATAGCTGCGGCTATCGAGATTTAGGGTGACGACCTTCGTCAACCCATCGCGCCGCATGTAAAGTCCTTCGCGGTCCTGCAAACTCTCGAAGAGAGCGAGCTGCTGTTCGTTCATCTTGAATAGCTCTGCGTAACGCTTCCGGTTGAAGGTGGCGTCTTTCAAGAAGAGAAAGGACGTACAGGAGTTCACAATGCTGTCGCCATTCGCGCCCAAGTCATCGGCGGACTGGCCGATCATGGTGATGCCTCCAAGGTTCTTGCGGACGGTCTTGATCGAAGCGAGCGCACCATCTAAGAGCTGCTTGTTTTTCATCGAAGAGAAAATCTCTTCGATAAGGATGTGCTTCGGAACCCCAAGATTGGCGGGGTCGTAGAGAACATCGTTGATCCGGCGTAGCAACCACACCATCAGCGGCTCGACCAGGTCGGCATACTGCTCGTTGTTCACGCCCTGGAAGTCGAAGCATTGGAGCCGCGAGAGCGAGAGACTATCGTCCACGTTGTCGAAGACTGCGTTGTAAATACCTTTCCCAACCCATTTCGCCAAATACCTGTCGAGCTTCTTCGGAAGGAACAGATTGGAAAGCCGGCGATTCGTCGCGTCGAGCAGATACATATCCTGCACGGCCTTATGGATCACATCGTCGTCTTCCGGCTCCAGTTCCGCGCCGCCGTTTGTGAGCAGTAGCTTCACGAACGAGTACAGGAATTTAATATTGCTCTCGGTCGGCTCCAAGGCAAACGGGTTCACTCGCGGGCCATCTTTGCCAACTCGATCAACCTTGCCGCCGTACAATTCGACAACGCTTTCATAGCTGCCACCGATGTCGAAGATGTAAGTGAATCCTCCATATTTCTGCTCAAGTGAGATGATCTGGTTTCCGTGGACCGACTTTCCGGTTCCTGTTGGCCCGATGATGAGCATGACCCGAACGCCGTCCACATACACGTCCTGAAAGAACGGCGTCCGTGTGCGCGTCTCGAAGATGTTCAGATACTCGGAATCAAGATCTTCAGAATGGGGATGTCCGAGATGAGGTGCGAACACAGAGGAGAGACGAGCGTGATGGTCTTCAGCCAGCCACAGCGGAAAGACATTGAACTTGTGATTGCCGGGGAACATGGCGTAGAAAGCGGAGAGATTGCCAAGTGTTTCCTCCATGACCTGCGCCCTCGCATCCACAAAGACACGATGGACAGAGGGAACGATGTCCCTGAGTTGTTCCGCGCTGTGAGCAGCAAGCAACAACCGAAGTGAGAACTCACCCTGGGCCTTCTTGTCGAGCGACCGAATGACTTCGCTCAGGTCATCGACGTTGTTGTTGGCGGCCTTGGCTCCGGCACCCGTATCAAGTGAGGCGGTGTCGCGTCCGCTCATCACGCGGGTTAGGACACCAACTTTGAAGAAGGAGATGAACTTCTCCTGGGCGTCGATCTCGTTGCGTGCTGCCGACGTCGACTTCACCCGCCATGTCGAGCACAGCACACTGTCACAGTCGAGAGTCAGCAGACCGGAGAACAGGCAGGGCCGTGACGCCTCTGGGGTCGTCTTCAGCGAGAACATCTGAACGTGCCGCTTGGCGATCTGCACATGATCGCTATGCCAGGCAACCGGGCTTTTAACGATCTGGCGGTCAACACCCGTATCTGCGCGAAGCTGATCTCGGCCTGACCATTCCTCCAGATTGAACAAATAGCTGAAGAATTGGAAGGCTTCAGCCTTGCCCAGCAACTTGAGACCGAGGGAGCTGCCGAGGTGACCTTCGAGCAGGGTTGCCGTCTTCTCAAGATCGGAGAACATCCTTGATGTGTCAGCGACATTCTCATCTGGCTTGCGCTGAAACGCCTTCGCTTGGGACGGCTCCAGCGTCAGGCACCAGTGGAGGTCGATACGGCGGAAGGCTGCCGTCTTGTCGAGATGAGTGAGACGATCACTTGCAAACGTCTCGCTTACCTCGTTTCCATAGTGCTTCCGTCGAGGAAGATGAAATCCAGACATCACCCTCGTGTACTGATAGAGGCACGATCCGCCTGGCAATCCGCGCAGGGCACCTTCAATCTGCCTAACACGAGACTCGAGTTCCTGGTCGGTCAATCCCTCTTCATCCAATCCGGTCAGAGAGAAGAGGCATCCATAGCCGCCGCCTTTCAATGCGAAGATGTTTGCCCCTACGAAGCGGGAGATAGGCACGATGCTGCAGGCCGCTCCGGCCTTCGCAAACCACGGGGTATGTTTGATCTGTTCAGTATTTGCGCGGGTCATAGTAGCTCTTCTGGCCGAGGCTGAGGCCCCATAGTTGAAACATCTTTGGGTGTTTACGGACGATCAACCATGCTCCGCCCGCTAATGTTGGAAAACTTAGGATTGCCAGCATTCGAAAACCGACGAGGAAAACCGTCACGCAGACAAACACGATGGCCATCCATGCCGAGAGGTCAAGCCCTAGCTTGGCTCTCGGCCTGTTCAATGCCTGATTGATCGGTAACGGTTCTCCCCGCTTGGTCGTGTGCATGACAGCTCCTACATCGACTGCCCGGTGAGTGACCCAATCCAACCTGCGCCCCATCCAAGAACGCCAGCGCCAAAGAGCGCGCCGAAGAGGCCCGGAATGGCATCCTGAAAGCGGCCGCTCATCATCCGAATGCCGGCGAAGATCAAACCGCCAAAGCAGATGACAGCACCGGCATAGACGGCGAACGTTTTGAACGTCCCCATAAGCGTCTGAGCGCCGGAGAAGTCCATCGTTCCTTGGGCATGGGCAACGCTCGCGAATGTGAACGCAAAGAGGGCGGGAGCCATCACATGGAAAGCGTGGGCCAGAGATTGCTTTGAAAAGGGTGAAGCCTTGCGATTGGCGAGGGGGTTTGGACGGCTTGGAGCACTGCTTAGGCGGATCATTGGCTACCTCCAGCAACGGTGAATTCAGTTGCGATAGCCAGACCTTATGGGCTGCTCAAGCCCCGCGTCCAATGACTTTCCGGTGTTCTCTTATGCGCTCGGCGCATAAGAGAACACCGGATGGTGGTGTATGTGGAGGGATTATTGCGTCTGCTTGGGATTGATCGGACGAGGCACGCGGCTGGGTTCGGAGAAACCGGATCTCTGGGTGCATCTGGGCGTCGATATTCGCGGAGGAAATGTGGCCTTTCGGGCCGACTAAGATCAAGCTTGGCCCAAACCAGTCTCGATCAGCGCATTGGCCTGATATTACCAATTTAGGGCCTAGCCTACTTGGGAGCGAGATCTCCAAACCAGTACGCCGCCGCTACACCGCCATCCATCAGGAAATCGCTGCCGCTGATGAAGGTGTCGTCCGGTCCCATATGAGCAGGGCGCCTCTGATGCCGACCTCGTCCGGTGTTCCGGCTCGTCCGGCTGCTGAGACTTCCAACATGCGTCTGTAGCCCGGACCTCTTGGTCCTTTCAGTTCGTCGTTAGCGAGTGAGTGACGATGATGCCGGGACTGATCGTGTTGATCCTTGCGCCGCGTTTTCCCCAACGCACTGCCTCAGCCATGACCCGCAAGGAGTTGCCGCGTTTCGATATCTGGTAGGCGTGCAAGGAATCTTGGATCTGCTCGGGCTGAAGCATGGGAAGGTTGAGCAACTCATCGACAGGTGTGGTCGCCAAGGGTGCGTTCTGCTCGCTCGTAAGCGGCGGAAGACGGTGACCGGACTGAGAAGCGATGACAACTCCAGAGCCGCCGCGCGCGATGAAGTTACCAAACTCCTCCAACACGAGCGCCGTTAGGCAGCCTTGGCTGAGGAGAACTGGTCTTCCCAAACAAGAACGCCTCATGTAGCATCACCAACACCGCTAAAACGCAGTTTCTGATGTAGCTCTAGCCAGGTTATTAGGAGAGATATGCCTGACACAGCATCAACGCCGCCCACCCCGCCCATCCAAGCAGCACCCTCCGAGCACCACCACAATTTCTCCCGGCACGTGTATGACACGCATCAGGCGATCATTCGTCAATTGGATACCAAGGCCGGCGTCATGGTCGGAGTACTTACCCTTCTGTATGCCGGCCTGCTTCCTCTTTTGAAGGACATCCCTTCTAAGTTACATTTCTGCGGCCACGGCAGTATCACCAGTTGGCTCTTCTTACTTTCGGCCTCCGTCGCGACCATCACATTCCTATGGACAGCCTGGTGTGTGCAGAATGTGATTATCCCGCGGAATGGAACGGAGGCATTGCCTCAAGGACTCATGTATTCCCGTCAGATTCTTCGCCATGGATCTCCAAAAGCGTATTCGGCAGCGGTGTTGAATACACAGGCGGATGATGTTTTGGGACACATGACCGAAAATATCTACCACTTAAGCATTATCCAGGCGCAGAAGATGACAGCCCTTGACAATACGCACTGGCCAATCAGAATCAGCCTCCTCACCTGGGCCACGACTACAGTCCTGACACTGTGCATTTCGTCCTGGAAGTAATTTGTGTCTGCATGCCTGCGAATCGTCTGCACCTCAAGGCTGGGTCGGTAGACTTGCTGAGGGTTATCTCAGGAATATCGCTGCAGAACGACATCATCCGACTACGAACCGATGCTGGGCCGCAACCAAAAACTATTGCTGGAGTTTATGTTTTCATGGCTACCCCTTCAATATCTATCTCTCCTCAGAAACCTAAGGCGGGCCGGGAATGCGCCGTATTAAATATTGATGTCAGAAGCGCAACTAAGCTCTCCAATCGGAGCACCCGGGACTCCCTAGACGAAGCCAAGCGTCTTTTGGTATTAGTTGAGTTGTTTCGAAGAGAAACCAATGGTTGCAGCCCGAACTTTGTGAAGAGTACAGGCGATGGAATTATGTGCGTCTGGCACCTTTACTCAAAAGACAGGCAGTCTACTCTTAAAAACGTCGTGGAGTTAGCGCTCAAACTAAATGCAAATCTGAGCAAAGACCTCTGTAACAAACTGCAGGACACGCCGCTCAAATTAGGCTTTGGCTTAACTTATGGCTATGTTGCAGAAGCGAAAGTGTGGGAAAAGACGGATTACTTCGGCCATACAGCAAATCTCGCGGCAAAGCTTCAAGACTCTGCCAGGCCGAGTGGTCTCGTGATCGATGGCGAATACATCAAAACTCTCAAGGAGAGTAAATTAACCAATAACGCTTTGACGGAGCATGATGCTACTGCCGCGCTAGCGGCTTATGGTGTAAAGACGTGCTATTGCACGGATGAGGTGGAATGGAAGACTGATTGGACCTGTGTCGCATGGCCAGGTTTTGCTAGTAGACGTCCTGGGGAGGACAAGGATTCAAAGGAGCAGCACAAGTTTGGCCTAAATGCCAAAGGCGTGACGGTGCTCACTCATGAGGGTCTCCGCGGAAAGATAGGAACCCTCGAGATATGGCAGCGCCATACGCTTCAAGCTCGAGGGGACTGTTTCGAAATAATCATCGACGACTTCGACGCTCTTGCCGCGATGTACGATGAGAAAACCTTGGGACTCAAATCTCTCTATGATTTAGGAGAGGCGGAGGCGATGCAAGTTTTTGACAAGATCTGCCCAGCACTTACTGAATCAGAAGAAAATAATGAACCTTTTCTCTTTGTACCAATACGATGCGGGATAAATTCCATTGTGTGGAATTCGAGTGCTGTTCCTGACTTTTCAACTTTAAGGCGCTACAGCGAGATAAGAGATCTCATCAAAGCGAAGAAAATAAAGCCACATCAGATCGGGTTATATGACAATATCGGCGCAACGCTTCCATTAATTGGACTAATGATGGAAGATGTTCCTCAGGATGCCACTGTAAAAGAATTGTATAACCTCTTGTGGAATAACGAGAGCGCACTCAGCCATGTATATGATCGGTTTGCCGATCTTCTCGGTTCGGCATTGCCAGAGAATTCCCCAAATCGCTTTAGTTTATATACGAAGGCCGAGCGCCTCAGCAACGCACTCCACGCTGGAAGCATTTCGGCTGCACTGGGCGGAGGCGGGTGGCTTATTCAGCCAAAAAAGCAAACCAAGAATCTACTTCTGACCGGTCTCCCAAGCGTCCACGGAGGGCTTCTTTGGGTGGAGGGGGCTGCCATCACTTCGCGGACTGGCCATGGGGCTGAGATTCTGAAGTTTTTTTCAGAGCATGTGCTGGAGGATAAGTATCAAGCAAGCTTGGCAACTCGAACCCCTTACAGCTCTTGCCCGGTTACGATTAAGGTTATTGGTGATACGCTTAGCAGCCAGACGGCTCCCCGACCTATCGACGTGGAAACAAGAACCATCTTCAAAAATACCGATCAAATTAATGAACTCCTTGTTCATCGGCAACGACCCAAAAACATGGCCCTGTGGTCAGATCTTTGGAAGCGGATTGTGCTTGATTATTGCCAGCGCTGTGATCGGGCCTGATGTGTGTGAGCTACAAATCCGCTAACTGCACACAGTCACAACGCCGTCAGCCTCATTGACAATGTGCGCGGATGAAGTCATAGCTGATCGGCTGATCAGTGAAAGTAAACCTTCGGTACAACGCTGACTCAAGATATAGAAAAGAGGAGGCCCGCTCAGATGAGGCCCAAGCAGCCAGCTTTGCCGAAGAATGAAGGCTGGCAAAAGGTGGTTCTCCAGCAACTGTAGATAGGGACTGGTCCCAAACGGCGGGGCAAGTGTATGTATGCATCGTCCACTGCGTTGCGTCGTTACTATTCCGTTTCGTGAATCGACTGAGTACGGCTTCCCACAGAGATGTGGACGTTCTCCGCACGTTTGATTCGAACAGAATTAGTTTTCCTGAGGTTGTTAGCCCCGCATCGATGTCAAAGAATCCCCTGTAACCATTTGCCTGTAGAACCTGACCTACGGAGGCCGCTGCATGTTGTAGTTCTTCTGATCGCAATTCCGGAAGACCGCGAGACGGCACAGACATACCGCTGAAGGCGCCGTCACTGCAGTCCATGCTTCCAATGTATAGGCAACGTGGACCAGACTCTGAGATATAAACATCGACTGTCGGGTCGAGTTGAAGGGGAAGGCAAGCCTCAACCGCAAATGTTTGGTTCTTGTCGGAATTCCGGCGTATAAATGCCATCAGTTCGTCGCGCCGAGTTGATACGTTATGCAGTAATAATCTGTTCATGCGGAATTGGCCGGCACCTCCAGATCCGCGGTCGCACTTCACAATCGCTTCATGGTGAACGTCCAGAATCGCTTCTACTGCTTCTTCGACGTCTGTCGCCGACAGGAATTCGAATCCGTCAGCGACGGGGAGACCAAGTGAGATGGCTAGCTTACGAAATCCGGATTTGGTGTTCAAATTGTCCACGAATGCGAGGACGCCAGGACCCGGGTGAGCTGTGTAGTCTTCAATCAGCAGTCCGAGTGAGAGAGAAAGATCCAACAAAGGCTGATCAAGCGCACAGGCGCGGATTCGCATGTTAGAACGCCCGTTGAATTCCGCGAGCAGGCCGGAGCGCAGGAGGGCAGGCACAAGAGGAGCTTCAGGAGCGATGTTTGGACTCAGGCAGGTAAAGGAAGATCGCTCGAGGCTGAGAGCTTGGCACACCATCGCCACAAACTCTTCAGACATCGGCCGAGCCGTTACGATCACGTCTCCCGGCTCAATCAACCAGAGCTCCTGGAACGCAAACAGGTCTATTAATGAGATGGACTCTGGAGTTACCTCGCGGTATGTCATGTCATTGATCGTGTTCGCAATGATTAGACGACTTCCGCGCGTCTTCAGTTCTTCCACCGAACGAGAATTTGCCACCTGACCCATTCCATTTACCCCTACTGATTTCATGGCCGCACACCTCGCGTTCCCATGCGGTCAATTTTCACTCAGATACCGTAACCCGGATCCCTGAGTTTCCACTCACTGCGAAGAGAACGGCCGGACCTAGAAGTGTGAATGAACTTGGTTCACCTTCCAGCCCTGGACCGATGAGCTTGTCTGTTTCCGGCGAAATTGCAAAGCTATATCCCGCTGATCGGCCTACTCTTCTCACGCCGCCCTCGGCATTGGTTCCCCACCTAACGGTCGTCGCGGGGAACACGAGAAGGCAGTCTTGGGAAGCGCCTACCGGCTCAACAATCTTTCCCAGGACGGTTCCGGCGCGCGATAGGAGCAAACCGCCGTCCCCCACGGTACAGCGGAGGCGGTTGGCTCCAGGTCCCATCGATCCCAACGCCGCAGCCGGACTGGGAGGGGAATCCAAGGCGCGTTGAATCGGGAGAAGAACGGCGGTAACCGGGTCAGTTTCTTGTTCTTTTCCGAGATACAGCAACTCATCGGCGACCAGTTCGGCCTCATCCAAATGGTGCGTTACATAGACCGCGAGGAGTTGCAGCTCATCCACAACTTCCCTGAGCATATGGAGAAACTCCAGCTTGACATCTGTGTCTAAACCAGTGCACGGTTCGTCTAGCAGCAGGATCTGTGGCTTGATCGATAGGGCGCGTAAGAGGGAGAGTCTTTGCCGTTCGCCGCCACTCAACTCATTGGTTCCACTTGCGGACTTCAAGACGGCCGCAAGTTTTAGCTTCGCTACAAGTCGAGAGAATGTGACCTCGTCAAATCGCGTTCTGGTCCGCGTGACGCTCTCGAAATATCGAGCATTCTCGGTTCGTGACAGATGTTCGAAGAGTACAGGCTGCTGTTGAAGGTAGGACACGCTTGCCTGGGCTGGTGACAGAGTTACGGATCCACGGAGTGGCGACTCGATTCCGCAAATTAAGCTAAGGAGCGTGGTCTTCCCGGTTCCACTTGGTCCCATGATCGCGACCAAGTGTCCACCGCTGGAAGCGTCATGTCGGTTGAGCCGCAGCTTCAAATCTCGAAACAGCAGGTTCTGCTTTGGATATGCGAAGGACAAGTCATCGAATACAATCGAAGCCATTTGCTCCCTAGATCCCTTCCCGGTCGCTTTTTGATGGAAGCAGCAGGTTGTTTCTCTGCGAGTTGTAAACCCACAGCAGTAGCCCAAGGACAACAGGCAGCAAGGTTGAAAGAATTAGGTTAGCAGCTTCCGGATAAGAGGCTCCCCGCCCATCGACGCGTTGAGCCAGCTCCACAGAAACTGAGGGTATATTTTGAGATAGGTCGGAAATTGTCGAGTTGATCGTCGATTCGGTCCAAATGATGGAAAATCCGAAAACCGTCACCAGCATATAGTCGATCGTGAAACGTCGAATGAAACTGTTCCACACGATATCAACGAGCCCAACACGAGCGCTTTCCTGAAAGTCAATCTCAGTAGTTGCGACGCGAAAATGGCTCAACTGAACGAAGCTTGCAGTGATGGGCAGAGCGATGATCACCTGGCAGATCAACCATAGCCCTGGGATCCACGACGCAACATTTCCATAGCTGGCGAAGGCGCCAAGCCAATAATACCCACAAAGAGCGATCCCAATCGGAGGTATGACCTGGAGAAAGTACAGCGCGGCGAAGATTATCGCCGATCGGGAATCGAATCTTTCCATGAGTCGCCGAAAGATCAGCCTACCCGAGATACCAAGCGTCACGGAGACTAAAAGCGTAACGAGGGCGGCGGCAAATGCAAGCGCGGCCGACCGTGAGAACTCGCTTATATCAATGAAGTTGTGAGGCGTGACGTACTGAGCAAGGCCGAGCATTGGAACCAGCGTCAATAGCATCACACAGATAGCCACAACGTTGGAACGTCCGGGATGAGGCTTGGTGTTACTTCTGCCGGCTAACTTCGCCAAGCCAAGGACGGCCAAATCGACTGACCGGAGAGCCAGTTGAACACTACAAAATACTATGCTGGTGGCCACAATAATGGCCAGCGCAGACATTGCAAGGCACTTGGCGACCGCCACTCGGGGGTCGAGCGTCGCATAGAAATCGTAAAGCCTCAATAACCAATGGCTTGCCAACTCTGTGCTTCCACCTGGAGACGCGCGTATGATAAGCGCAAACTTAATGAATTCGTAGAAAGATATCGTGGAAAAGAAGAGCCCCATCATGCCCGCCAAGTTCCGGCAGAACGGCCATGCGATATCGCGTATGTGCTCATAGGCCGTCAGATGATTGGCGATGGAGAAGCGTCTTAAGTCAACGGGCGTCTGCTGAAGACGGAACCAAAACAGATAGACCGAAAGCGGCAGAGTCTGCCACGCTTGCGCGAGCAACATCAGTCCCCAGGTGGGAATAAATGCCCGGTTGAGAATCAGGTTGGTGACCAGGACTGAATGCAGGATGTCGACTTTAACGCAAAAGGCAACAGCAACTCCACCCATCAGCATGGGTACCATCAGCAGCGCAAATAAGATTGCGGTTATCCCGCTGCAGTCTCTGGCTAGGACGGCAATTAAGAATCCCAGGGAGATGGATAGGACTGTGCACAGAACAGAAAAGATCGCGCTTCGAGCGAATGGAATACCCCAGCCGTCTCCCGAAAAGTTCGACTCGACGACTCCAAACCAACCATGTGTGACGGAAGCGAGGAGCGGCCACGCAAAGGAAAGACTGATGATCCCGAGTAGACAGCCGATAGCGCTCAATTGCGGGTAGCGCAGAATTCGTCGCATCATCCAGTATTCGCTCCGTACCAAGAGTCCGTGACAAGCGGCGTACTACTTTGTTGCAGCGAAGATGAGTTGTCTCTTCTTTTGCAGACTCAATTGCGCGCTATGCAGCCCGTCCTCGACACTGGACTGACCACGCCATATCTTCTGTATAGCTGTCGTGACCTCCTCCTGGACTGCATCAGAGTCCGGCCCGGCTTCCGTCATGTACACGCCTCTATCAAGGGATTGCTGTAAGGCATGTGCATATGGGATCTGGCTGGCGACTCCAGGATCGTCATATACGCTTCGAACCGGTGAACAGACACCGTGAAGAATCAGTTCTTTCTGGGTGTCCGGTTGGAAATAGAACTTCAGAAACTTCGCGGCAAGTTTAGGGTGATTTGATTTGCGATTGACGTAGAAAATCCCGCCTCCGATCTGAGATTCGTCGCCGGGAATTGGGGCAAAGCCAAACTGATCTCCTCCAGGGGAATGAATCATCGGAAACAATGTGTCGCTCCAGATGATAGCCATGGCGACATTGCCTTTACGCATCATCTCGACCTCTTCATTCTGGCCGGTTGAGAGAAAGTCACCCGCTGAGTAGGGTTTTAAGCCAACATAAAACTTGGTAGCGGCAATTGTCTCGGGCGAGTCAAGAATGAGTGGAGTGGATGCGTCACCTTCCCAGCCATAGGATTTCTTCATCACGCCGCCGCCCATACTATAGGCGAAATTTACCCACTCGTAGTACAGCCAGCCACCGCTCGCGCCCTCCAATACCGTGCCGTATTGGCCGATTGAGGGTTTGGTGAAAAATTCCGCCACTTGTTGGTAGTCCTGCCACTGTGTCGGCGGGGCTAAGTCCTTTTGATACTTTTTCCGAAAGGCCTCCTTGTTGGCGGGATCCTCGAATAAGCGCTTGTTGTACACCAAGAGCATGGTGTTGGCTGCCCACGGATAGCCTATGGCTTCCGCTTTCGCTCCGGGCTCCGTGGGGTAGAAGCCAACCTCGTGCCATGTAGCCTGAAAAAGGTCCTTTTGAAATGCAGGATCCGCAAGTGTTGGGTCGATTCTCACAAGGTCCGAGAGGGTGTACACCCAGTGGTTATGAACGTACGTCGCAAGTGAAGAGTTGACATTCAAAATGACGTCATAAAGACCGCTGCCCGACGACAAATCGGCATTGGCCTTCTGCTGAAGGATTTCAAAAGCGTTCTTTGTTAGTGTGACCTTGACGCCGTTCGTGGACTCAAACCCGCTTTTTACGGTTTCCAACGCCTGCATCGTGCTGGCGTCTTCGCCAAGAAGGCTTAACGTATCCGCCTTTGGTTTACCGCTACCCTTCAGTCCAAACGCAATCACGAGCGCCACGATGATGAGGGCGATTGCGCCGAGTACTAAGAAACGCTTGTTGGCCATTTAACTCTCCTTGGGTGAGATCATGTGGAGCATATCTGTATCTCCCAACCGGAGCAGAGTGCGTCGAGGACTCAGCTTGACCAGATTGTTGAACCGTCGAGTGATCCGGCCCGATGGTTAAGATTCGAGCGACTGCATGACCTGAACTTCAACCGAAAAGCAAGTTCGATCGAAATCCTTTACTTCTGTGAAATCTGTATTCCAATGATTCGTCGGAACAATAACCTTACCTCTTGCATGTTGCAAATCGATCACATGCTGTGGGAAAGCAATGCCACTCAGGCGCTCCCTCAGTTCCGTCATGATCCGAATCTCATCGGACAACGGCATGACAAATCGCATTGTGGTCGGAATCGCTTGGCAATGGTAAATGTAGTAGGGTCTGATTCCAAGCTCTGCCAGCCGGCTAAACAGTAGCTGGAGCGTCGAGACGTCATCGTTGACGCCTTTCAGGAAGACGCTTTGCGCGAGCATAATGTAACCCGTTAGACGAATTCGCTGGAGCAACCGCTCGGTCTCCGATGTAAGTTCGTCTGGATGGTCGATATGGACGCTGAAGTAACAGGCCGGAAAGAGCGACGAGACTTCCTGCAGCAAAGCTAAATCGACTAGGCTTGGCTGCTGAAGAGGAACACGTGTGTGAATTCGAAAAATTTTCACATGTTCGACTACTGACAGTAGATGAGCGAGCAGCTTAAGCCCCTTGGGATTGGTGAGGGGATCACCTCCGCTCAGAACCACCTCGTTGATCTCGGGACGGGTTTTGATGTACGCAACGATTGCCTGGATATCGGCAGTTTGAAGGTACCCTTCCGCGTCAAGTCCAACTCCCACTCGATCCTGCCGCTCGCAATATCGGCAGTAAGCCGCGCATGAATACGAAAGCAAAACGACGATACGCCCGTTGAACTTGTAGATAGTGCCTTTTACAGGAGAATGTCTCTTTTCATAGAGAATGTCCCGTTCCGTGTTTACTGGAAATGTTTCAGTTGCCGGATCTTCTTTGTAGATTGATGCAACGGCCGGACTTATTGTAATGAGAGACCGGAGAAACGGTGTCGTTTTCTCCTGAAATCGAGCCAAGTGGTGGGCTTTTTCGCCTGTCAACTCTTCAATGACACTCATGCAAGCTGCTCCCAACTTTATAAGGAGTTGACCACTGCGAGTGGCGGGTTTTGTTTACCTGTCCAGACATTTCTAGGCCGATCGAATGCTCACGGTTTTCAGGGCACCGGCTCGTTCAGGATAAACCGCTGGACGGCCCGCGCAGCCATTTCTATTTCACTCTCGCCCAGATTTTGGATCGTCGGATCAAGCAGCAGTCATCGCGGAAACCTTTCACAACGTCATTTTGCTCTGCGGCATTGCTGGGAATATTGATGCAAGTTGTTGAAAGCAAAAGGCGTTCTTGGATATTGCTTGCGGAGCGCCTCGAAAAGTTCTCGTGAATCGCCATTGTTTTCCCTCGAAAAGAATTATGCCTGCGCGCGACTTCCTGATACCCTTCGGAGGACTCACGCCTTTCATGTCCCGCGCATCCTGAGTCAATTCCCGGGACGTCTTCGACACCGGTCGCAGTGACGGCTACAAGAACTCGCAGCGCATCAGTAAGCAGCCTGAGAGAAACGTAACCGTCAGCGGTGCTTTAGCTGCGCTTGAATTCCCGAACACCGTCTCATCAGATCTTTAAACGTCTCTGCATTGCCGGCCAATAGTCCGTCTTCGACCATGTGCACATAGTCCGTCTGAAGGGCATCGTATCCGCTTCCGGTGGGTAGCAGGGTCAGCCCTGCGTGGACGGCTTCCAGATAGTCGATCCGGTTGCCGTCGGCATCCTTCTCGGCGAAGAAAGCGTTCTTGTGAATGGCAACGGCTTCGGCGACATCTTGAGCTGCAAGAGCTTCGGCAAGATATCCGGTATCTTCGAGCCGAACCAGATCGTGGAAGTGCCGCGAAAACCGGCTACTAAGGCCCCTTTCGCCCTGGACGCAATACACATGGGCGGCAGTCGCTTTCTCCCAGAAGGTGCGCGTCAGATTCATGACACGAGGGTCGGCGTTTGGAAACTCGACCCCGGATACCAGCCCCTCCATATCGCAGCGAACGGGAACGATCGTACTTGGTTCCCCGCTAGACCGCGCGCCAAATTCCAGTTTCACAGTCGGGAGCGCGTAGCCTGACGCCGGCGCCACCGGCTGGTAGTCGATGAAGATGCAGTCTTCACTGATGCGGCTGGACACATTTTCCAGACGTTCCAAGCCGGCTTGTATGACGGGGTGAGCCTGGCTCCGAATCCATGCGGGAAGGAGTTCGCGACGGATCTCGTCGGACCATTTCTTCTCCTGGCTGCGGCTCGGCGGAATCGCGTCGATCCCGCCCGCAGAACCGCGAACCAGCTCAGGAGCGAGAGCGCGGATGTCGTAGGTGAGGTTAACGTCCTCAGAAAAGCGGGTGATGACCTTGTGGGCCTTGGACAAAGCCGTGCCGCCCTTGAAGACGAGATGTGCACCCAACTCAGATTGAAAGAGAGTCGCAAGCGACCAGACGACCCAGATGTCCTTCTCCAGCAAGTGAGGAGAACGACCGGAGAAATCCGAAGCCGCAGCAAGGGCGCTTGCCTGGCTCTGCCTGCTCAGTTGGAAATAGCTATCAGGCATCGACGGCGCTCCGGCTGAGGGCGCTCGCAATCCAACTCGGAAAACGGGAGACCTGCTGCGCGACCTTCTGAATCTCAGTCCGGGGAACCTTTGACTCGATCTCCTTCAGAACGGCATGGACTCTCTCCGGGCCTGCCCATGCCAGTGCGCGAACGATCTCTCCGGCGCGTTCCTTGGCGAAGGCAAGTTGCCAAGAGGGAACATGCACAAGTTGAATCGCCAGCTTTCCGAGATTCAGCTTGCGGCTCCGGCCCGATGTCCAATAAATCATCTGCGTGGGAACCTGGGTGGTGAGTCCAAGCGCGTTCGCGGACGCAGCGCCCGACGGCACAATGTCTTCGCCGCGTTGCGCGGACAGCTCCGCGATCAGCCGATGGGCGGAAGGCGCATGGGTTCCGAACCGGCTCGTCACCGGAGAGATGTACAGGCCCCGGCCAGCTCTCAGGAGCTTCCCGCGCCGGGCAAGGCGCGAGAGCGACTGGTCCACAGCGGGGCGGGTGCCCAGATGCAGCAGCATTTTGGCGCTCACCGGCGCACCCTCGGGAAGTGCGCTTGTCCTCTCAAGAATGGCTTCTGTCAGGCGTTCCATCACATCACCTTCTGTCAGGATCATACTCCTGTTTCTGACACTGTGCACGGTCGTTCGCCCGTCATGGTGCGGTGCTCTGGGGCGTTTTCACGACCTGTTGGCGCGGAACCCAAAGGTCGAAACGGACTCCCGACTGACTCCCAATAAGCTGCCCGATGCGTACTTTGCTGTACTTTTGAGTCGCCATTCGTGCCGTAAAGTCAACAACATACGTGTTCTTAGGGTCACTCATAACCCAAAGGTCGTAGGTTCAAATCCTACCCCCGCAACCAATCAATTGAACAAGTTAAGAGAGTCTGGAAATGCTGACAGACTCCCATAAATTCCATCAGCAAAAAGTGGAGTTTAGGCGCTCGCTTTCAACGGCTTGAGCACCATCTCTACTACCTCCCCGTTCGCTTCCCTCTTCGATGACTGCATTGCCTGTCCATAGACACATTCATCGTCGTCTGGATCGAAGCGTGTCGCATCAATTCCTGCTGCACTTTCATCGGAGCCCCGGTCTTGTCCAGCCACGAACGGTACGTGTGGCGGAATGTGTGCCACCGAATCCGCCGAGTTTCTTGCGCCGTGGTGCGTGCCGTGTGGATTCTAACCCTCTTGCCGTTGGCTGTGGGTTTGCGAGAGATGAGACAGATGTCTTCCTCTTCCGTTCAGCCAAAAGCCCGCAGTATGGGGCACCCGCATTGCACCTTCTTTGTGGACGATCCCTCTGCTATCAACCTGGCAATTATCAGATCAACCATTCGAACTCAGCCTTTGTTTCAAATGAAAACAAACGTCTCGTCCAATCGCAGATCGTGGCCGGGTCCGACGCATCTGTGAGCTTGGAGGAAATCCCGCTGCGGCTTGCATCATTCGTTCTCGCCAGAACGACTGTCTCTCCGAAGGCAGGTACCCCCATCTAACCTCGGAGCTGAAGCTTGCCGTCTTTAAACTCCACTTTGCATTTGTAGGTATTGCCGCTCGAAGCGGTCGTAGAGAGTTCCTCCGCCCCATTGGTCTTGTCCCAGGTCAGGCCTTTGATAAAGACGATGCCTTTTGTTGATCGAGAACGAAGGGACGCGTCTGAACTTTTCCCATCGCTCTTGAACGTGACGCCGTCGGGTTCCACCAGCCTGTTCCCATACAGCATGCGTGCTTCGTAATCCGAACCGGCATGGAACACTTCAAACTTCAAGGTCTTGTCGAGAGCCACCCATTCGGCCAACTATTTGATCAGCTGTCACCGCTTGTGCCTCTAACGATTGCTGCGACGATGAGCAACAACGCTATCACGCGCCGCGAAGAAGGAGACGTGAGCAAGAGTTGACCTTAATCTCAACGGGTAAACAGACTACGTGCACCGGGGCGGACTTACGATCATATCGTTCTCCTTACAATTGTGATTCGATGGGGTGAGCAAAGCCCGACATATTCAGAGGACACGCTCGCCGCGCCGGAGACGCGGTCAGAGAGATCGGGCCTTGTTGGGTTAAGAGAACGGCCTTGGCTTCCCGAGTCGATTCATAAGTCATTGCATCAGCAATCTCATGAAAACCGAAAGTCTTTCCTGGCTTCGTCCGGAACATCGCATCTTCGATGATTTTGTGCAGATATCGCAGCGCCTCAGTCAGCTTCGTTTTATCCTGCACGGTGGCACTGTCGAAGTTGCTGAATCGCCAAATGGACAGATTTTTCATGAGAAAGAGACCCGGTGCGATCGAGATAGGCGCGAATCCGGAAAGCAGACCGTATATGGACATGACGCTGTTAGTCGGAAGATGCGGCGCAATCCTGCCGGTGAGTTCGCCGGCGACAGGATCGAACACGGAGGTAGCACTGAGTTGATCGGCAAGAACGCCAAACGACTTCTCGAAATCTTCAGCACTAGTATCCACTGCGTTTTGTACGCCGAGTTCTTGTAACTCGTTGCGCGACTCCTCGGGACGGATGAGGAAAGTTGCCGGGATGTCCATCCGCCGTGCGAGCGCGGCTAAGGCAAGTCCAGTCGCGGATTTCGCCGCCGTAACCATAATGCCTTTGTGACCCTCAACCACAACCTGTTTGAGGAAAGCATATGCGGTGATGACGTTCACCAGGGAGCCCGCACAATGCTGCGCGGCAACGTGGTTTGGCAGGCTGAGACAGCTCGTGTAAGGGACAAGAGTTTGCTCGCTCCAGAGCCCCACCGTGTGCGGACTGGAGGTCAGAGACCGATAGACCGCGACCTTCCTGCCTGCATACTCGACTGGAACATCCGGAGCAAGGGAGAGGACTGTGCCAGAGGCGGAGGCTGCCCAAACACTGTGTCTGCTTCCGGAATTCCCCCGGCAATGAAGGTCGAGAGAGAAAGAGCTTGTCTCCGTGATCGATGGCTGCTGCTTCGATTTCGATCAGGACGTGACCCGCTTGGCGGCTCTTCTGGTGCGGCGATGTCCCGCACCTCAAGCTGTGCATCGTCCGTAGCGTAAATTGCTTGCATTTTTTCTCCTTGCATCGTGTCTTGTTGTCACTGTTGGTTTGCAGACACTAGCGCGTGGGACTGACTAACTTCGCCATCTGCCCGAACGGCAGCGCAGGAGCGAATCGGCTCAGCACATAAAGCAGGTTGCTGATACCGGGGCGAATCTCTCTTTTTCCCGCCTCAATTTGGGCGACAGCCTTCGACACCAACGCGGCGACTGGCATTGCCTTCTGTCCCTCGTTTTGCTTTTCGAATTCACCGCGAAAGAGCTTGGTCTCGACTGGTGGCGGAGCCAGTTCAACGACAGTGACGCTGGAACCCTTGAGCTGCACGCGAAGGCATCGCGTGAAGGCATGGAGACCGGCCTTGGCGGCGCTGTAGATCGGGGAGAGAGGAAACGGCACGAAAGCGAGCCCGGAAGAAACATTCACGATCAGCGCATTCGGCCTGCTTTTGAGGTGAGGCAGAAATGCCTGCACGATCTGCACCGGGCCGTTCAGATTGATATCCAGTTCGCGTGTAACGTCGGTCAGTGATCGCGGTTCATTCATGTCGAGATTCCGCATAACGCCGGCGTTGTTGATGATGGTGTCGCATGCCGGAAACGCTCCGGTGACGAGTTGCAGTAAAGCTTCAATCTCTCTCGAATTACTGACATCACTCTGCAAGGCATGAACGCCAGGCACAGCAGATCTTGCATCGTCAAGCTTCTGCTTGTCGCGACCTGTGATGATGACCGTATTCCCGCGGCCGATCAGCCTCCTGGCGAGCTCTAAGCCGATTCCGCTCGTACCGCCCGTGATGAGAATCGTTCTTCCTTCAAGTTTCATGGAACCTCCTGGTTCTTGTGAGAATGTTTGTGGGTGCGACAAGCATCAGGACGTGAGTGCCGCGCCTAGAAGCAGGGCTGCGAAGAGAAGCACCACCATCCGCGGCTGAGAGTATTCAAAGAACATCCAGCAGAGAACGAACCAGGCACAAGCAGCGATGAGGCCGATCGTGATCCCAGGCCATCGACCCATTGAAGTCATTCCCTGATGTATTGCAAGCAGGGCCAGTGCAGCGAACAGGATTTGGCTAACCGCGTAAGTGCTGTTCAGGCCGTAGTAAAGAGTCGTTGCTGGGCCGGGCGGGCGCTTACCGCGAACAGATTGCGACACGACGTCAATCCCGAAATGCAGGAAAGCGCTGAGCATGAGCCAACCATATGCTCCGTAAAGTAATGTGCTGTGTAGTCGACCATGCGATAAGTACATCGTCCACCTTATGTGCTCGTGGCTATTAGGAGTTGCCTCTGTGTGTCACTATAGGTATGCCACTCTCTTTAGGGAAGTTGGCACTTTAGAGTTCAACACGCACTAAGAAGAGAGTGACTTGATGTCAAGTAAGGCAATGCCGCTTGAGGCGAAGGGCCTCTCCGTGCAACCCGATGAGAGCTGTAGCGCGATTGAACCCACAGATCCGCGCATTGAGGCCTTGGTGACCGAATTAATTGGGCGCGTCGCCGACAAATGGACCATGCTGATTCTTGAAGTTCTTACTGAACGCGGAGAATTGCGTTTCACCCGACTCAGCGAGATGGTGCCGGGCATCAGCTATAAGATGCTGACGCAAACCCTCCGCTCGATGGAGCGGGAAGGTCTGATTTCGCGGACGGTGCACCCTGTCATTCCGCCGAAGGTCGAGTACAAGCTAACTGCGCTGGGCTTCAGTCTAGGGGCTGCCTTTTGCGGAGTCTGGTTGTGGGCAGAGAAGCACCTTCACGAGATTGAGCAGGCACGCGCCTTTTTTGATCAAAGGGCGGATGCGATCCGTTCAGCATAATCTGGGGCTTGCATCGCGCTTGAAATTGTCTCGGAGAGCATCCGTTGTTTTTTGGAAAGGCTGTACTGAATGCGCTCGAGGCGGGACCAACGGCCAAGGCAGTCCCCGATGCTCGCGAAGCCCAGTGATACGCGCGATCCGGCTCAGTGACTGATTGCGGCCTGAGGTGCTGCATAGCGGCTTCTACACGAAGTGATTGCACCCAACGCGCGGGAGTGGTGCTGACTGAGCCTTAAATTGACGTACGAACGGAACTCACTTCTCATCGTCGCGGCTGGTTGTCTGCTTCGGATGATTGTTGGGGCAAGTGAAACTGGCACAGACCTCCTGAACTTCAGGTCGATCGACTTCGCTGCAAGTGCAAATGAGTTGGCGAGTTCCGGTAGTGTGCAGTCACGGGCAGGGTCGGCGAGCTCTTTCGTAATCCAAGATCAGGAGCTGCCACGCCAAGCAGCCAATCAACGGATCTGGAAATACTGACTACTCATGTTGGCCTTAGGTCTGGCGCTCGGATACGCCCGATGGCGGCTTGCCAAGGTAAAGTCTCCCAGTTTGCATGTTCGTTCCGTGGCGGTGCTTCCGCTGAAAAACCTTTCGGGCGACCTCGCACAGGACTATTTCGCCGACGGGACTACGGACGAAGTGATCACCCAGCTTGCCCGTGTGCCGGGACTGCGAGTGGACTCCTGGAACTCTGTCGTTCAGGAAAAGGACACAAAGAAGTCACTGAGACGATCGCCCAGGAGCTGAGGGCTGACTTACTCGTGGAGGGCTCCGTTGCGCGCGCTGGAGATACCGTTCGTATAACGCGCAGTTGATTGACACGAGAAACGACGACCACCCTTTGGGCCAACAGGTTCGAAGCGCCACTGAGCAATGAAATGGCCCTGGAAAACAAGGCGGCGCAGGAAATTGTCAGCCATGCCCGACCTGGTGAGGGCGGCCTTTTAAGAGAATATCCGACACAGCTGGTGGCCGTGATTCCTGCGGCGGCACATGACGCTTATCTTCGCGGTCGCGATTCTTTTGACAAGCGTCAGGGGCGTGCGAGCGCTGAGCAATTCCAACATGCTATGGACCTTAGCCCCACGTACGCTTCAGCCTACTCAGGAATCGCTGTGGCTCTGGAAAACGAAGCGCTGCTTGGGGAGGCATCTGCTGAACAGGCTGTTCCCGAAGCTATGGCAGCGGTGAAGAGAGCGCTGGAAGTCGACCCAAATAATGGAGACCCGCTGATAGCCCGGGGAAGCAGGGCTCGAGTGAGACCCTCGTGAAGCTTGGCGCGATCATCTCCCAGACCGCTTCCCGAGAAAAACTTTTCCGTGTTATCGTTCACAATAGCGTTTTCAGGCGGCAAAGGCACTTGCTTCTCGAGCGCTCGTCTGCAAGTTCCAGTTCGCAATTGACGTTCAGTTCGGCAACAAGCTATGGCTAAGGATTGCGATCAGTGAGTCTTCTCCGCAAGCATCCCATCGAAATGTCCTCAAATACGATCGGAGTCGATCTCGGCGGCACCAGTATTCGGGTAGGTTTGTTTGACAGTTCAATGAAGGTGCTAGGCAGTCACCGATTCGACACACGCGTGACAGAAGGCCCTAAGGCGGCAGTAGAAAGAATCGCTGGGAGAGTGAACGAACTTATCGCAACCCATACAGCGGGTGCTTCCATTCGGGGCATTGGAATTGGCAGTCCGGGTCCGATCGATTTACGAGCAGGCGTCCTGGGCGAATTGCCAAATTTGCCGGGGTGGGGCTCCTTTCCTTTACGATCAGCGCTCGCAGACGCAACGGACATTGAAGTGATTCTCGAGTCCGACGCAAATGCGGCTGCCATCGCGGAGTGGAAGCTTGGCGCAGGAAACGAAGCAAACATTAGCTCGATGGCAACGATAACGTTAGGGACAGGCGTGGGAAGTGGCCTGATCCTGAACGGTCAAGTATGGCATGGTATCCGCGGAATGGGTGGCGAGCTCGGTCATTGCAGTGTCGAAACAAGCGGTCCACTTTGCGGTTGCGGAACGCGCGGCTGCCTGGAAACCTATGCTTCGGCCACGGGGCTTGTGCGCTTGGCGCGTGGCATATCATCCTCAAGCCATAGCACAAAAGGTTTGCGTGAGTTGTTCGAAAAAGCCGACTCTTCCACTTCAGCGACCGACATTGCAACTCTTGCAGAGTCCGGCGACCCGGCGGCGAAACTTGCGTTTGAGCGCATGGGCTATCATCTCGGCCTGGGAGTAGCCAACCTGATCAACACTCTGGATCTGCCGATGATCCTGATCGGGGGCGGTGTCGCGGAGTCATGGAATCTTTTTGCGCCAGCGATGTTCGAAACCGTCCGCGAATATAGCCAAATCTATCGATTGGTTGAACCCACGCAAAGAGAGACGCTGGAACCTGATCGCACTTTCGTCGGCCTTGCGAAGTTGGGACCCGCCGCGGGCTTGCTGGGTGCGGGACTTCTCCCCACGCTGGTCTAATCAGGTATCGCCCTGTGACTGCGCTCTCCAAGTATGTATCGCTGAAGAATCGGCTGCTTACGTCGTTGTGGAAGGTGGTGAAGACATGACATGCGAGGGGCGAAGGCTCTCATCCTCTCCGCAGCGTCTACTCATCAACTTCGACGAATGGCACATGTGCGAACATCAGAGAATGATCGCCTGCGGAGCCAGCAAGTAATGTCTCAATCCAGTCGCATGTCTGATGTCGCAAAGTTGGCTGGCGTCAGTGTTATGACAGTGTCGCGCGTACTCAGCGATCACCCCAGTGTCTCTGACAGGGCGCGTGAGAAGGTCCTTGCAGCAGTGGCAGACCTTAGATATCAGCCTAACGAATTGGCTCGCTCACTGCGAGAGAAACGCTCGAGGCAAATCGGCATCCTGCTGCCATACCTCTACGATCCCTTCTTCGCTGCCTGCGCTCACGCGGTTAGCACAGTTGCACAACAACACTCCTACTCCGTCGTACTGTCTACCTCGAATGAAGATCCAAGGGCAGAGTTCGACGAGGCAAATCGTATGCTTCGCCGCAATATCGAAGGATTGGTGGTAATCCCGGCGCGCCTTGGGAAGAGCAGATCACTCCTGCTCAATCATGAGTTCGGAAATCTGCCAATCGTGACGCTGGACCGCCCAATTGAAGGAAGCCGCTTCGATGCGCTCGTGGTTGAGAACGAACGTGGAGCTCGAACCGGAACGGAACATCTGATCAATCTAGGCCATAAACGCATCGCTTTCCTCGGCCTCAGCAGAGATCTTTACACAATGCGAATGCGGGAACGAGGCTATCGAAAACGCATGCAATCTTCGGGGCTCGTACCGCAGGCAATTGAACTATCGGAAGACATGGAAAGCACCCGGACCACCATACAGCAGCTGTTGTCCGGCAAGATGCGGCCTACGGCTATCTTTTGCGCCAACAACCTGCTGACCCGTCATGTCCTTCACTCGCTTCAGACGATGAAGATATACCCCCCCGATTCGCTGGCGTTGGTGGGGTTCGACGATTTTGACACTGCCGACCTGCTCAGGCCCGGGATAACTACCGTCCGTCAGCCGGTTGAAGCACTCGGTAGAACGGCGGCTGAAATGCTTTTCGAACGGCTCACCGCCGGTCCGAGCGCGGTGGAACGGCCCGCAAAGCAGATCGTTCTTCCGGTTGATTTTGTTATTCGCGGATCATGCGGCGCGAAGTTGTAGGCGTGTGCGGGCAGTTCAGGCCGCAACTGCAGAACGCGGCCTTCCTCGATAAGTGCTTGACATGGGTTCCCGGAAGCTACTATAAGACTCCTGGCAATGTTATCGATCACATTGCAGTATTATCTGCATTCCGAACGGTCGTTCTATCCAGAAAACTTGGCATACGCGCGAATCAAGTTTGCACAACCAACTGAAGAGCGGGTCTTCGGTTCGATTGGCCGATACCTTTCAGACAAAGTCCTCGGGCTGGATTCCACTTCCGGTATGTCTGAAAATCAGCAATCAGACCACTCATACGATGCGTTCAGAAGAGACTCGCAACAAAGAGCTATCAGTGAAACCATCCAGGCTTAGAGGCGTATGAAAAAACTCCCTCATGCTTCATCAGGCACTCTCGTTTTTGCGTTTGTCCTATTCCTTTCGCGAGCTGGAGCGCAAACGGTCGTCTTTGGTCAGGCGGGATTCCCCACCATTGCGAGCGAGGAGATCTCCGCCGCAACTCTGAAGTCGGCGTTCGGAAGTTCCGTCACATTCGTCAACGTAGATCAGCTTCGCGCGGGTGGGTGGATGGCGGAAACGAAGCTGCTTGTGCTGCCCTACGGCTCCGCGTTTCCGGTCGAAGCGGAAGCTGCGATGCAATCGTACCTGCGTAAGGGAGGTAATCTTCTAATTCTTGGAGGTCAGCCGCTCCGCGTTCCGGTGCTTGGCCATACCGAGGGCTCCTTTATCGCTGAAGGCTCCACAAGACAGCTTCAGTAAGACCATCGATTTCAGACATAGCTATGCCGTGCCGATGAGCACAGAAAAGACTCAGTTTGCGTGGCGCCCCGGATACGCATCCTTCATGCCCAAAATCGTGATCAGGGCGCGTACGGTGTATGCCGAAGAGGGCCGTCTGCAGGGACTTGGCTACCTTGACACGGCGGACGGAACGCACGTCGCCGCGCCTGTAATCTATGCCGACCACGCGGCGGGCACCGCTATGGCCGGAGCCCGTATCGTGGCACTTCCATTCACCCCGGAGCCCGGATTCTGGGCTTCAAACGACGGCCTTCAACTGATTCGGTCGACCGCCCAGTACGCCAGGAAGGTGCAACCAGCTTCCAGGTGGAGACGCAGTACGCCTGTCTGCGGCCGGAGAACGACCGCAGGTAACCGTCCACCTTCGACATCCCCATCGGGGCGCCGTCGATGGTTCTGCAGAGATTCAATTGCTGCAAAACGAGAAGGTACTGGATCAGTTGCGTGTCCCCGCAAGCGGTGAAAGGACCGATGTAGCTGTTGGATTTCGAGATGCGGTGCCTGTCGGCACCTACACGATACGAGCGACGTGGGCCCAATCAGGAGCAAGCTCTCCGCAGGAGTATGCCGAGAACGGCTTCGAGGTAGAGAAACTTCCCCAGTTGGAAACCGGCGACGCACTTGGTACGAACCGTGATTTCCTTACATCCGGAGACAAACCATTCTTCCCCGTCGGAACAAATTACTTTACGACGGAAGAGAATGGCTGGGATTTTTCGGGACCGCGTAATGCAGCCGTTTGGGAGTCTGACTTTGCGGACATGCAGCGCCATGGCGTCAACTTTGTTCGCACCGGCGTATGGATGGGTGGCGCCAAGTTCGTCGAGCCCATAACCGGCGGAGCAAATGAGCGCTTCCTCCGCAATCTCGAAGCATTTCTGGCGGCGGCGCATCGCCACAAGATCATCGTAAACTTTACCTTCTTTGCCTTCACGCCCCGGGTGAGTGAGCCGCGCCGATCTGAGGGCGACGCTAATCCGGTATCGGCAAACCCCTATCTTGATCCGGCAGCAGTCGAAGCCGAGAAGGGCTACATCGCCTCTGTTGTGGGGCGCTTCAGCAAAGTGCCATGGCTCTCTTACGATCTAATCAACGAGCCTTCTTTTTCCAATCCTCGCAACATCTTTCACGGAAACATTCCGAATGGCGATCCTGAAGAACTTGCAGCATGGCATGACTGGCTGCAAAAGCGCTATGGCAACCTGACGGCTCTCGCAGACGTGTGGCGGACCACAGAAGACAGGCTTGGATCGTGGCAGTCTGTACCGCTCCCGCGACCAGCAGACCTGGTCTATGACCGCTACGGCAACGATCAGCAGGTCCGTGCACTCGATTACAACCTCTTCGCTCAGGACATGTTTTCGAATTGGGTTCGAACGATGGTGGGCGTCATTCGCGAGACCGGCAGCAGGCAACTCGTCAATGTTGGACAGGATGAAGGCGGAGTCACGAATCGCCTGCTCAACCAGTTCTACGCGACAGCCGGTGTGTCGTTTACGACGAACCACACTTACTGGCAGGATGATGCGTTGTTATGGGATTCTGTGGTTGCGAAACGTCCTGGTATGCCGAACATCACAGGCGAGACAGGCTACCAGCCGGCCTGGGATCCTGATGGCACCTGGCGCTATGACGAGTTAACCGGCACGGCCATTGAAGAGCGGAAATGGGCCCTGGGGTTCGCCGCCGGTTCTTCAGGCACACTGCAATGGGACTGGGCCCGCGAACCAGACTTCGGCATGCAGCGCAGCGATGGGTCGGCCAAGTCCTGGGAATTTATGATGCGCGATCTTGGCGCATTTGCCACGGAAGCGGCACCCTATGCCAATGGTTTAATTTCGCCGGAGATTGCGATCGTCCTGCCGCAGTCGTTGCAGATGAGCACACGAAACAGTCTGGCGCTTCAGGCGCAACAGACCGCAGTGCGTGTCCTCTTTCAATACAACCGGGTGGAAGCCTATGCGGTAGGGGAGTACCAGATCGAGACGCTGGGCGCACCGAAGCTCATTCTTCTTCCGTCCCCCTATGGTCTGTCGAGTAAAGCATGGCAGGCGATTGAAGCGAAAGTTCGCGAAGGAGCCACTCTGCTGATTTCAGGACCGTTCAGCGAGGACGAGCACCTTCACGCTGTCGATCGCGGATCTGCGGCCGGCCTCCCTTCTTCTATTGCGCCCCTGCAATTGCGCAACGATATCCTGCATACCTCTTTCGGTGACCTGCCGTTGCAATACGACGGATTAGCGACGACTTTGCTCGACCGCGCGATGCTGCCCAGTGGTAAGAACTTCGACGAGTTAGCGGTCGGAAAAGGACGCATCCTGTTTTCGGCATTACCACTTGAGTTGAACAGCAATCTTGCTTCGATAGCTCAGGTCTACGACCATGCACTCAAATCAGCCGATATTCATAACACCTACGCTACTGACGTTACAAATCCAGGGATCCTCATCTGTCCTACACGCCTGCCGCATGCCACGCTCTACGTTCTGACGTCAGAGACTGAAAATTCTGGTGTCTCCTTCACGGACAACCGAAGTGGCAAAGTCTTCACGGGAAGGCTGGAGGCCGGTCGAGCTGCGCTCCTTCTCGTCGGAGAACGTGGCGACTTACTGGCCGCTTACCACTGGCCGAATCAATAAAGAGCACGGAACCGAGTTCAGCAGCTTCCTAAGCTCGAACGAAATACAAGCAGAGATACGACTCTGGATCGACAGGTGAAATGAATTCGATTAATCAGCATAGAAGTTCGCAGATCTTACTCATCACCTTCGCTTTCCTTGGCTCTGCCTTCATTGCCAACTTCGTTCAAGCTCAGGCGCATGTGCTGACTGTAAAGCCGGAAATCCAGGAACGGGTAGTTGGGCCCTACGATGTTCACGTGCTTGAAGGTGGTCCAGGCCTCACAAAAGCTATTCCTCCAGATTCGGAAGTGCTTGGCGCAGAGAGTGTTTCCACTCTCTCGATGTGGGTGCTTCTTGATGAGAAGGTTCCAGCAACCACCCTCATCGCTGGTATGGGCGATCCCACCCAGGAAGATTCGCGTTTTCTTGGCCTGCGAGACAGGAAGCCTCTCCTCAGGCTTGGCAAAGATCGCGGGATGATTGCTACTCGACCTCTGAGTGGGAAGGGATGGCACCAGCTTGTCGCGACGTTTGGCCCCGGAGGTGTACACCTCTACAGCGACGGCGTGGAGGCCGCAAAAGGCTTGCAGACGATGGGCCGTGTCGAACCTGAGTTGACGATCGCGCCGACAGGGACCTTTCCCGGTGAGGCTTTTGTCCACTTTGGCGGTGTTGTTGCGCAGGTGACAGTCGATCCCAAAGAGCTCGACCGCGAGGGAGTCCACGCGTTGGCTGCTCGCCCGCCAGAGAATGCCCTTCTTCGGATCGAGGAGGCATCAAGACCGTGGCCTGTGCAGGTTCACGAACAGGCTGGTTATCTAGCACCGCAGGATCCGGCGCTTATGCCGCATAGTCGTGCTGAACTCGGAAAGGCGATTGCTGCTCCTCTAGCGCCCCTCTCACCCACAGCACTTGAACTGCGCGATGGCCATGCCTGGACTGTCGGTCACAACTGGATGCTGACCACGGCGCCCGAAGAGCCCCTCGATGGCGCTCTCCTATCGAAGACAGGTTATGACAGCCGCACTTGGATGCGCGCGACGATACCAGGCACGGTGTTGACGACGATGATTGATCGGGGAGTCTATCCCGACTCCGATTTTGGGCTCAACAACCTTGCCATTCCAGAGTCGCTGAACAAGCAGAGCTACTGGTACCGCGTGGAGTTCGAAACTCCGCACCAGAGCATTGGGCATCATCTCAGCCTCACGTTCAACGGCATTAATTACGCTGCTCAGGTCTGGCTGAATGGGCAAGAGCTCGGGTCCATCAAGGGTGCCTTCATCCGCGGCTCTTTCGATGTCTCCTCTCTCCTCAATCCGGATGGACATAACGCGCTCGCGGTCCTCATCCTTCCTCCGCCACATCCGGGCATTCCGCAGGAGCAGTCGGTCGCTGGCGGTCCTGGTGAGAATGGTGGAGCGATGTGCCTGGACGGTCCGACCTTCGTCGCAACCGAAGGCTGGGATTGGATCCCGGCGATCCGCGACCGCAACATGGGCATCTGGCAGGACGTCGTTCTCTCCGTTTCCGACCAGCTTCAAATCGGTGACCCGCAGGTCGTCACACGGTTGCCTCTGCCGGATACATCGAGCGCGGATGTGGAGATAACCGTTCCTGTTCACAACGCTTCTGCACAGCCTGTGAATGCCGAAGTCCATGCTGAGTTCGAAGGTGTGGAGCTCAGCAAGGCCGTGAACCTGGCTCCAGGGGAGACGCTGGTCAAGCTGACGCGCGCAGAGTTCCCCCAGCTCCATGTCGACCATCCACGGCTATGGTGGCCGAATGGTTACGGCCGTCCTGACCTCTATCATCTAAAGCTGAGGGTTGGCGAGGGTTCGCAGACATCAGACGTCAAGTCACTCACCTTTGGCATTCGCGAGATCACCTACGAGCTAAGTCTCTTCGATACAGGTGGAGCTATCCGTCGTGTCGAAGTGTCGCCCGCTGAAGCCAAGGCGCGAAACGAGCAAGTCGTCGATGTGCGTCACGAAGGAATGCGCAACCGCGAGTCCGAGTTTTATTCGGCATCTCTGACTACGGCCGGAGAGCACTCCCCCGCAGTGAAAGCTGTGACTGATGAACCGGGGCTGACCGACCTTGTACTGAAGGTTAACGGGGTGCGCATCGCGGCGCGTGGCGGCAATTGGGGCATGGACGACTCTAGAAAGCGAGTCAGCCGTGAGCATCTCGAGCCATACTTTCGGCTGCATCGCGAAGCCAACATGAACATCATCCGGAACTGGGTAGGTCAGAACACGGAGGAGACCTTCTATCAGCTTGCGGACGAGTACGGCATGATGGTCTGGAATGATTTCTGGGCATCTACGCAGGACTACAACGTAGAGCCGGAAGATGTGCCTCTCTTTCTTAAGAACGCAAGGGACGTTGTCGCACGCTTTCGCAACCATCCCTCGATTGTGATGTGGTGCGGCCGGAACGAAGGTGTGCCGCAGCCCACGCTCAACGAAGGCCTGATTGATGTCTTTCGCAAAGAAGATGGGACCCGCTACTACACACCAGGTTCCAACCGCATCAATCTTCGTAACAGCGGCCCCTACTACTATCAGCAGTCCGAGCTTTACTACACCAAGTGGGACAGAGGATTTTCGGTTGAGTTGGGCATTCCATCGCCCTCGACACTCGAAGCGCTCAAGTCTTCGATGGCGCCGGCCGACCAGTGGCCGATTGGCGATGCGTGGGCTTATCACGACTGGCACCAGGAAGGAAACGGCAAGGTGGAGCCGTTCATGCAGAAGCTCGAACAGGAGTTCGGCGCGGCGACAAGCCTGGAAGACTTTGAACGCAAGGCGCAGATGCTCAGCTACGTCGAGCATCGTGCCATCTTTGAAGGATTCAACCAGCATCTATGGACCCCGAACAGCGGCCGCATGCTCTGGATGACGCAGCCGGCATGGCCCAGCAACATGTGGCAGATCTTCAACTCCGACTACGACACGCCCGGTTCATTCTATGGAGTGAAGAAGGCCTGCGAGTCCCTGCATGTGCAGCTTGATCTCTCGGACTACACTGTCGCGGCAGTCAACACCAGCAACACCAATAGCGGTTCTGTAAACGTAACGGCTACCGTTTACTCGCTTGCAAATCAGGTCCTGCTCACACAGCAAAAGCTTGTGACACTTGGCGCTGATCGCACGGCGATTGCATTTCCGCTGGACCTTGCGCCGCTCTTCGCTGCACAGGGCGTCGTGTTGGTGAAGCTTGAGTTGAAGGATGGCAATGGGACACTTCTGTCCGAAAATACCTACTGGTTAGCGGGCGACGACAGTCAATATCGCAAACTGAATGATCTTGCCCGCGTGAAATTGGCTGCGACCGCCACCTCACACGCCGATGGAGACGAGACCGTCGTTGAGCTAAAGCTGACAAACTCCAGCACCACAGCTGCGCTCGCCACAAAGGCGGTACTGCTCAATGCGAAGTCAGCTTCGCGGATATTGCCGGCTTACTTCAGCGACAACTACGTCACGCTGCTGCCCCAGGAGACCAAATCGATCTCGGTGCACTATCCCTCGAAGCTTGCTGCCGGTCAGGCAAGGATCGAGTTGCGTGGATGGAACGTCGAGCAGGAGAGCGTCGCAGTCGCCAGCACCAAAGGAACGGCAGTGGAAGGAATGACGCGTTGAACTCGCGACGCCCTAAGCTGCAGCTCGGCCGAAGTCGAAGACTCAAAGGAGGAACTGTGAAAGGCTTCTTAGCCGGATTAACTCTAAGCACCTTTATCTTCATTTCGGTAAACGTGCATGCTCAGACAGTCCAGCCAAATGCTGCACCTGCCAATCCGGAGGCCACTCCCGCCGCTCGTACGTTGCTGAAGGAGATCGACTCAATCTCCGGGCATGGGACACTCAGCGGTCAGCACAACTTCCCGAACACCGAATCGCGCTACAGTGATCGCATTTATGAGCTCACCGGCCATTATCCGGCGGTCTTCGGCCAGGACTTCGGTTTCTCTGGCGGTGAAGATAAAGACTCCACCTTGAGCAGGCCGGCGATGATCCGGGAGGTCATTCGTCAGTACCGCGCGGGGTCAGTGATTGCACTCACCTGGCACAGTGTGCGACCTACTGAGGATGAACCTGTGACCTTTCGCGAAGGAATTCTTAGCCATCTGACTGATTGGGAGTTTCGCCAGGTCCTTACACCTGGCTCCGACCTGAACAAACGCTGGGCCCGACAAGTGGATGTGATCGCCGGCTACTTGCAGGAGTTGCAGGCTGCCGGTGTGCCTGTACTCTTCCGTCCCTATCACGAGATGAACGGCAACTGGTTCTGGTGGGGCGGGCGGCCCGGGTCCGACGGCACCGCGGCACTCTATCGGCAAATCTTCGATCGCTACGTCCATCTTCATCACTTGAATAATTTGATCTGGGTTTGGAATGTCAACTCGCCTTCAGCGAACGCTGGCCCCGTTGACCGGTATTTCCCAGGCGCGGCCTATGTAGACGTCGTGAGCATGGATATTTATGGGACGTTCGAGAAGGCCTACTACGACAGCATGATTGCGTTAGCTGGCGACGCAAAACCCATCGCGCTGGCCGAAGTGGGTGCCATACCCTCGCTCGAGACGCTCGCTGCCCAACCACGCTGGAGCTACATGATGATGTGGAGCGGCATGGCGGAGAGCTCCAACGGTCCGGACCAATTGCAGGCCGCGTTCCATGCTCCGAACATAGTAAATCGCGGCGATGTCCGGCTGCCCGCTCCGCTCCCGCCTCCATCTGTGCCGCAACCTTCCGATCCGGAAGTCACGGCGGCAGCTAAGGTACTTCTCATGAAGTTCTCGTCCGCAAAGAGTACCGGAGCGGAAGTAGCAGAGTTCAATCTGGATGGATCATCCTCCACCGTACCGATTACCGAGATTCGCGCTGCAGTAAAAGCGGGGCATCTTCCAGTTCTTCGCTGGATGCCTCAATCTCCAACGGGCGAGGGCCTTGCAGGCCATCTGACAGACTTCGAATGGAGTGAGCTATTGAAGTCAGGCACACCGCTTCATGAGAAATGGTTGGCAGAGATCGACGCAATTGTTCCATTGCTGCACCGCCTTGATGAGGAGCACATCGCGGTCGCTTGGAGTCCTCTACCCGAGCCAAATGCTCGCAAGTTCTGGTGGGGTTCGCGCCCGGGGCCAGAGGGATCACGAGCACTGTTCCAAGAACTCGCTGAGCGCCTTACTTCACAAGATCGGCTTCTTTCCCTCGTCTGGACCTGGGAACCCGCGATGGCTGCTTCCGCAGCAGGAACTCCACGGCCAGTGCCGCTCGATGACTTCTATCCCGGACCTCTTGGAATAGATGCAATCACGCTCGATGTAGAGGGAGACAGCGCCGTCCACGGCTTTGCACCTCGTGAGGTCGAAGCTCTCGCCGGGGTAAAGCCGGTCGGCGTTCGCTCTACCATTCCGCTCGCGGATCCGACTCTTCCTGCCTCCTTTTCGTGGGCCTATACTGCGGCGCCGTTGCCTTCATCCGCACACTGACCTACATTGATCGCTCGGAGACCGAGAACATGCTGCTGCTGAAAATCACTGTTGTTTCTCTCGCTTTCATAGCGAGTTCGTCCACGACGCACGGGCAGGTTCACTACGAACCATCGCTAACCGCAAGAGTGAGCACAAACGAGGGTAGTCTCCAGGGCGCAGAGCCTGCACCTGGCGTTCATGCCTACCTTGGCATCCCGTATGCGAGGCCTCCGGTAGGTCTTCTTCGATGGCAGCCTCCCCAGGCGTATCCCGCATGGAAAGATCTTCGTTCTGCGGTCTCCCATGGCAGTCCATGCGCTCAGCAAAAGTTTGGGTGGAACGATAGCTCGGCTGACCACGGTACAGAGGACTGCCTTTTCCTGAACGTCTGGGCACCGGCGACAGGATCGAAACATGCCGTGATGGTCTACATTCACGGCGGCTCGAATGTCGCGGGAAGCGCCGCGGAGGAGCTTTCGAATGGTCTTACCCTCGTTCCGAAGGGAATCGTCCTGGTGACCTTGGACTATCGCCTCGGTATCTTCGGCTTCTTCCGCAGCCCCGCGCTCGATACCGAGTCTCCCCGCCATACGTCGGGTAATTACGGTCTGCTGGATCAGATTGCCGCCCTTCACTGGGTGAAGCGAAATATTGCCAGCTTCGGAGGTGACCCTTCGAACGTGATGCTCTTTGGCCAGTCCGCCGGTGCGGTCGACACGGGGTTACTCATGGCATCTCCTCTTGCCCGAGGTCTGTTCTCCCGTGCGCTGGAAGAGAGCGGGCAGGTTGCCGGACTTATGCCTACAGCCACGATGGAGCAATCGGAAGATGCATGGTCGTCCGTCGCAAGTGCTCTCGGCACTCATCCGAGCGCGATGCGTTCCGTCTCAACCGCTGAGGTCCTCGCAATTGAGAAGAGTGCTCCAAAGCCGCCGCCCGAGAACTTTTGGGGCTATGGCGGCGCCAGTATCGATGGCTGGGTGCTCCCGGCTCTGCCGGCGACAATCTTTGCTCAAGGCAAGGAGGCACCGGTGCCGCTCGTCATCGGTTCCAATGTTCAGGAGATCGTCCCGCACGATCAGTCTGCAGATAAGACCCAGCATCTGATGCAATCTCTTGTTGGCAACGCGGCTGCCTCAGATTTGGAGGCGGTATACAGCAAGGCTCCCGCAAACATTCCGGAGGGCGACATGGGTGCCCGCTTCCAAACTGATCGCGACTTTCGCTGTCCCGTGCGGCAGGTGGCTGCCTGGCACTCGGCCAATGGCTTTCCGACCTACGTCTACCAGTTCGACCGCTCTGCCGCGTCCGATGCACCGGCGCAACATTCTTCGGAGCTTCGGTACGTCTTTGGCTTTCCGGAGACAGCGGAACATTCTTTAGCGGACTTGGTCGTTTCGCAAACGATCCAGACCTACTGGACACGCTTTGCAAAAGAGGGAAGTCCGCAGGCGAGTGAACTCCCTGAATGGAGTCGCTTCAACGCAGCTAAAGGCAATTACCTTCACTTCACAGCATCCAAAGAGGAACCGGTCCTTGCCCTCAATCTCGGAGGCAGATCGTGCGCGATCCTTAGCGGACCAGCGCTTCCTGGCGTGAAGTAGCTCCCAGGATCACGACATGATTCATCTACACTCTTGATTTCGGTGGGCGAGAGATGTTTGGGACAGTTCCGGAACCTTCTCTTATCGTGATCAATCGGTCGACCTCAATCTGGCCGAGCTTTTCTTCTCGTCCACCGGGCCAAATCACACGGACATCCGCCTGCCGTGCTGCCCCCAATCCGAAGTGCAGCCGGGGATCGTTGCAGGAGAGATAGCTCGACTGGCTCAGCACCTCCTGCATCTGGATCTTTCCCGCGTAACGAACGGTGACCCGCGCTCCGATTGCGCTGCGGTTTGATGTTGTGCCGACAAGCTTAATCTTGATCCAGTGGTTTCCTGGCGGAGCATCGTTGCGGAGCAAGGAAGGCGTCTCGTTTACGTTCATGACAAGAATGTCGAGGTCACCGTCGTTGTCGAAGTCTCCAACGGCAACTCCGCGACTGGCATGAACCTTAGCAACTGCTGGCCCGGCTTCGGTCGTCAACTCTTCGAAGGTGCCGTCGCCGCGGTTCCGGAAGAGGATCCGCGGGCCCCTGAAGGGATACTGCGGGTATTTCTTCTCAATCTCGGGATAAACATTTCCCGTTACCCAAAACAGATCGGGAAGACCATCATTGTCAAAGTCGGCGATCGCGGCTCCCCAGCCCACGTAGGAGGTCTCAACGGCAAGGCGTGAGTCCATCGTGGTGTCGGAGAACTGCGCCTTACCATCGTTTAGAAAGAGTCCACTCGCTTCCTTCTGGAAATGGGTCACCAGCAGGCTTGTGCTGCCATTGAGTGCTACATCGCCAACGCCTACACCCATTCCTGCTTCTTCAGAGCCGTCTCCACTGACGGCAACGCCCCGGTCAAAGCCTTCCTCGCGGAACGTACCATCATGGTTGTTCATCAGCAGAAGACTCGGTGTCGAATCGCATGCGAGAAAGATGTCCGGCCAGCCATCGTCGTCAAAGTCGGCCGTGACGGCGGTCATCCCGTACGAGCCTCGATGCTTCGCGATACCAGACGCCTCGCTTACGTCGGTAAAGGTGCCGTCGCCATTGTTGCGATAGAGCGAATGCCGCCCGGCTTTCAGACCGCGCGGTCCGCAGTAGACCTGTGTGCCTTCAAAGGTGCAGGTAGGGTTTTCCATTGTTGGAACAGGAGGATGCTGAAGATCGAACTCAACATAGTTCGCCACGAAGAGATCAAGATGCCCATCGCGGTTGTAGTCGAAGAAGCTGCATCCCGTGCCAAACCGCGTCGTGGCATCGAACAATCCAGATGCCCTGGTCACATCCGTGAAGGTGCCGTCTCCATTGTTGCGGTAGAGCTTGTTGTGGCCGTAGTACGTGCAGAAGATGTCCTCGAAGCCATCGTTGTTGTAGTCTCCAACACACACACCGCACGCCCATCCTGTATCGATCAGTCCCGCATGAGCGGTCACGTCGGTAAAGGTCCCGTCACGGTTGTTGCGGTACAGGCGATTGCTCGCTCCGGCGGGGGCGCCCTCAAGCCGGCTGCCACCAAGTAAAAATACGTCCATCCATCCGTCATTGTCGTAGTCGAGGAAGGCACATCCTCCGCCCATCGATTCGATGATGAACTTGATCTGTTTCTCGCCGCCGTAGGTCATCACTGCGTTCAAGCCCGCCTGTGCTGCGACGTCGGTGAACTTCGAGTAGATGCGCCCGGTAGGCGGCAGCCGGGACTGCGTCTTCGACCCGCCCGAGGACATGCCAGCGGTCTGCGCAAAGAGCCGCTCGCACGAGGCAGCAACAAGGCTGGCGAGGAAGTTGCGGCGGCTGAACAGTGTGCGAAGCATGGGTACTCCTGAGGAGTTTACCTTTCACTTTCGTCAGCGCGTTGGCGCACTCTGGGTACCAGGAAGCATCGCCAAAAGCTGTGTAGCATCGGAGTTGCCGGGTTCTACACGCAAGGCACTCTGTACCGCGTCCCTTGCATCGGCAAACAGGGACCTTGCGGCGAGCGAAGCTGCAAGATTTATCCAGGCATCCGTGTATCTTGGATTTGCCGCGACTGCCGCGCGAAAGTACTGATCAGCATCAACATCCTTGCCTTCCCGGGCAAGCACTGATCCCAGGTTGCTCTCCGCCTCGGCATACTGGGGGGCTGATCCGATCGCTTTCCGAAAGTATCCTTCCGCCGCCGCCGCATCGTTCTTTCGAATGGCGAGATAGCCAAGCTGGTTATATGCCTGCGCGAAGTCTGGCCGGAGTTCTATGGCCCGCTCCAGGGCAGCTTGCTCAGCCGCAAAATCCTCCAGACGATCGTCAGCAAGAGATAGGTCGTAGTAGTGGACAGCATCATCTGGCACAATCTTCAATATCTCATTTTCAGCTTCAACTGCGCCTGCTGCATCTCCTGCGGCCAGCTTCTGTGCCGCCTGCGCCGCTAGACTCACGGTCTGGTCGTGCAATGCGCGGCTACGAAGCTTCTTCTGGTAGATCTCCATCTGCTCCTTCGCCGCAGCGGAATTGTTAAGAGCTCGAAGCACACCGGCAAGTTGGAAGTGGACATCTGCGCCAGACTCATCAAGAGCCAGCGCCTCTTCAAGTTCTCTCTTCGCCTCTTCATAACGATGCAACTTCGCCAGCGCCGATCCCAGGTTGAAATGCACGTCAAAATGGTTGGGCTGCATCGCTTCTGCTGCCTTCAAGCGCAGGAGCGCCTCCTCATAGGCACCGTCTTGCCGGTCTAGTAGACCGTTCAGGTAAAGACCGTCGAAGTTACCTGGATGCCGCCTCAGGAACTCCGCTGCATAGGGTTTGCTTTTTGCAAGGTCTCCCATCAACACCAGTACCCGAAGATAAAGCGTCTCCAACTCGATCTCATCCGGCTGCGCGTGAAGACCGGTCTGCAGGAGAGCTGTCGCTTCCTGAAAGCGATTCCGCTGCACCAGGACCGTTGCCACCGCCATGCGCAGCCGCAACCAGTCTGGGTGCTTTGCGATGGCGGATTGCCCGGTTGCGATCGCCTGCTCAAAAAAGCCGGCTTTGCTGTTGGCGACCACGCTGTCAATGAGAAGGTCCTCGTCCTCGGGAGCCGTCGACAGGAGATCTACAGCAGCCGTGTACTGGTGGGTTTCGATTCGGGTCTTCGCGATCCAATCCAAGGCTGTGACCGATGCAGGATCGAGGCGCACAACCTCCTGCCACTGGCGAAGCGCCTCGGCCTGGTTGCCGCGATCGTGTTCGAGAGCGCCTAAAGCCAGGTGTGCCGTCTTTGAAGAAGCATCGAGACGAATGGCCTGATTGAGCTCACCGGCTGCTTCATCGCGTTGACCTGAAGCTTGAAGAGCCTTTCCAAGGGACAAATGCGACTTTGCAGACTCTGGGGCGAGCGCAACCTCGCGTCGGTAAGCCTCCGCTGCGCACCTCAACTTGCCATTCTCTTCAAACCACGTGCCAAGTTCCTGGTAGGCGGCTGCGGTTGGCAGCCTGGTCCTCGCGATAAGCGCGGGCGGCCCATCGCAGCGTCCTCCCGCGAGACCTTGAAGCGTGGAGAGCGAAAGTAGGAGAGCAGTGCCGCTATGCAAAGCATGCTTCCAACGCGAAAAGGCGGCCAGGCGTTTCATGAGGTCCACGATTCCATTCGTTACCCATTATGCACGCAGTGCCGGGTGAAAGAGTGCGTTTCTACTGGCCGTGCATAGTTGCAGGTGTAAAGCCTTCCTGCTTTTTGCAGGCCTTGCTGAACAGGACTAAATTCCCTCAGATTAATTGATTGACAGGTTTGGTTGGCATCCCGTATAACCGTCTCCGTAAAAATGATAACGATAACAAAGACGAGAAAGCGAATGAAAACGTCTGGCCATCGATCAAGCTGCAAGCCTAAGGAGTGTCATGCGACTGCTAAAAATTTCTTTTCTACTTGTGCTCATCTCTTTCGTTCCTCAACTCTTTTCACAAACCCCAACCGGGACGATCCAGGGCATCGTTACTGATCCGGGTGGCTCCGCCCTGCCCTCGGCGGCAGTTACGATCACGGACACTGCCACGAATGAGCACCACTCGGTGACGACGGACAGCTCAGGTAGATATCAGGTACCATTCCTCTCGCCAGGCAACTACGTGGTAACGGTTGTTGCCTCAGGTTTCCGGCCAGCTACCCAGACCGGGCTTCACGTTGAAGTTGCAAGCAGCAACACCGCGGATTTCACCATGACGCTTGGTCAGGCGACTGATCAGGTTCAGGTAAGCACCAACGTTCAGGAACTCGATACGAGCACCTCCAACCTGTCTGATACCATCCCCGCGCGCTTCATTCTGGACCTGCCTGACAATGGCCGCAACCCGTTCGACTTTGCGCTGCTGGCTCCCACGGTAAGCAATCTCGGGGGCGCGTCTACGCCGCACATCGGCGGATCGCGCAATGGAAACAATGAACAGCTCATCGACGGTATGACAAACATTCTGCCGGAGAACAACGTCGGCAATAATGTGAGCGCTTATAATCCTATTATTGACTCGGTCCAGGAGGTCAACGTCCAGACCAGTGTGCTTGCGGCTGAGTATGGACGCTTCTCAGGTGGTGTCGTCTCGCTCGTCACAAAAAGCGGGGCCAATGCCTACCATGGCTCCGGCTATGAATTCCTTGAGGAGACGGGGCTGAACGCAAATGCCTTTGGGGCAGCGCCAGGAACGCCAAAGACAGACACGCACCGCTACCAGACTGGTGGTACTTTCAGCGGCCCCATTCGCCGCAACAAGACCTTCTTCTTCGTCGATTTTGAAGATTCACGCCAGTCTGCCGGCACGAGCATCACGTCTACCGTCCCGCAGAACCTTGGCGCTTACATCTCCGGCAATTTCTCCGGTCTTGGCGCACCCATCTACGACCCACTTACAGTGCATCAGGGTACTTACATCGACCCTAGCAGCGGTGCCACTGTTGCCGGGTATGTTCGCGACCAGTTTCCGGGCAACGTTATTCCGGCGGATCGCCTCAGTCCTATCGCGCAGAAGATCCTCAGCTACTATCCGGCGCCACAGACCACCGCGGCAACAAACAACTATGTCAACAGCGGCGCCAACACAAACAACTACTATCACTTCGACACAAAGCTAGACCAGCAGTGGAGCAACAAGTTTCACTCTTTCATTCGCTTCTCGCATTCAGCCGGAAATAACAGCTACCTGCAGGATTATGCGGGAACTTCCGCTATCGCTTCGCCCGGGGGTTACAACGGCCCAACGAGCGGCAACGCATACAGCCTGTCATTCGATAACACCGTTACATTCTCACCTACGCTGGTGGGTGAGTTCCGCTATGGCTTCTCAAAGTCAGTCTCGAACCGGACAGCGTTCAGCGCCGGGTTTGATCCGGCTTCGCTTGGTTTCAGTCCTGCGTTCGACGGGGATGCAACGGAAGGTCTTCAGTTCCCCCACTTCGGCTTTAACGGCTTCTCTGACCTGGGCGGACTGGGGTATGTTCCGCTACTTGAGGATCCGCTGGCACACGACGTAAACGGAAGCCTGGTAAAGATCCTTGGCAGCCACAGCGTCAAAGCTGGTGGAGAGTTCCGCTATCTCTACATCAACTTTTCTCAGTTTGCTTATCCAACCGGAACGTTCTCTGCGGACAACACCTGGACCCGCTTTACGCCCGATTCCTCAACTGGAGCGGCCGCTGCGGGCACCTCCGCCGGCGGTGCCACGCTTGCTTCCTTCCTGCTCGGGTTGCCCCAATCTGGAACGATCTACGACGAGCCCCACCTCCATCAGAATTCTGAGTATCTTGCTTTCTATGTTCAGGACGACTGGAAGATCAAGCGTCAACTTACGGTGAACTACGGCCTTCGCTGGGATCTTGAAATTCCCCGCGAGGAGCGGAACAACAATCTCTCTTATTGGGATCCGAACGCAACTTCTGCTATAGGTTCAGTTGCAGTTCCGACAGGTGTGCTCTGCCCGGCATGCGGAAGTCTGAAAGGTGCCATGCACCTGGTGAACACCCCAGGTTCAGCTAATGGCCGCAAACAGGTCCCAACAAACTACAACGATTTCGGCCCTCGCATCGGCTTCTCCTACAACCCATACACGAAGATGGTTCTTCGCGGAGGATTCGGGGTCGTGTTCCAGCCCTCAGCCTTCCAGGCGGCAGGAACCTCCGGCGCACCCGGTATTGAGGGGTTCACCTCGCAGACCCAGTTCAACCCGAGCTTCGACGGACAGCACAGCGCACCTGCGGCATCGCTTGCGAACGTCTTCCCAGGTGGCATCCAGACACCGGCGGCTCTCGATCCAACCTGCCTTGCCAGCGCAGCCTGTATCTCGAACATTGACGTCGGTAACACGATCAGCGAATCCTACTTCGATAAGACACGCAATCCTTACACGATGCAGTGGAACCTCGCTGTGCAGTACCAGCTTCCATCGAAAATCAAGGCAGAGGTCGCTTATCTCGGTAACCGCGGCTTGTTCCTGATCGCGGGCGACCCAGGCGTGCCGCACGACCAGCTACCTCTCTCGGACGCTTCACTTGGCACACAGTTGAAGGCTTCCGTCGTAAATCCCTTCTACGGGGTCATTACGACGCCTGGCTCTTCGCTGGCTCAGCCGACCGTGCAACAAAACCAACTGTTGCGGCAGTACCCGCAGTACACAGGCGTAAACACCTTCCGCAAACCCGAAGCGGACTCTATCTACCACGCGTTTACAGTGCGTGTGGATCGTGAGTTTTCGAACGGCATCACCTTCACAACCGCTTACACCGGCAGCAAGGCAATCGATAACTCTGCTTCCTCGGTGACTTATCTTGGCCCTGCAGGCGCGACGTACGGGGACCAGTACAATCCGCGCGGGGAGCGTTCCGTCTCTCCATTCGACGTTCCTAGGATCTTCGTCGCCAGTACAGTTTACGAACTGCCCTATGGCCATGGAAAGATGTTTGGAGCCAATATTCCGAAAGCTGCCGATCTCGTTCTTGGGGGATGGCAGGTAAACGGAATCCTGACCTACTCGAAGGGAACACCTTTCCTGACGCCGTCTTACGACAACGGAAGCACTGCCTCAGGATTGCTTACCTTTGCACAACGTCCGAGTCTGGTTGGTAACCCCGTTGGACCCGGAAAATCCCTGAATGCCGCAGCCTTTGTCTCGCCCGCAGCGTTTACGATCGGCAACGCACCGCGCACCATACCCGGAGTGCGCAATCCAAGCAACAATAACCTGGACTTCTCGGCAGTGAAGAACACCCGTTGGGGCGATTCAAGCCGCTACAACGCCCAGTTTCGCTTCGAGATGTTCAATGCCTTTAACCATGAAAATATCGGTACGATCAGCACATCCCAGAACTACTTCAACCCGGCGTCAGGTGTCACCGAAATCGTCCACGTAAACCCTAACAACGGAAACTACGCAAACTCAGCTCGTGTTATCCAGCTCGGCTTCAAGTTCTACTTCTAGCCACATGCAACTTCAAAGCGCCTTGGGCAGGAGCAAACAACGCTCCTGTTCAGGGCGTCTTGCCCTCCTTATCGATGGAAAGGTATACGTTGATAACTTCGAGCTGCAACGGAGATCGCCTATGAGAGTGACACAGTTCGCGTCGACACGAAGGCAGTTTCTCGGCATGCTCTCCATGACGCTTCTTGCTGGCCGGACCGCCTCTGCCGCGCCATTAGGCCTTCCTCTTGGCCTGCAGTTGTACTCCGTCCGCGAGATGCTCGCGAAGGATTACCTCGGGACGCTCAAGCAGCTTTTCTCACTCGGCTATCGCGAAGTCGAAGCTGCGGGCTATTTCGGCCACACCCCGGATCAGGTCAAGCAGGCAATGGGCGTGGCACAACTTTCACTGGTGAGCGGACACTATCCCTCGCAAGAGTTGATCAAATCATTTGACGACACACTTGCCTTCGCGAAAGCACTTGGACTGAAGTACCTCATCTGCTCCTTTCCCGGAATCAAGGATCCTTCTCGCTTGAAGGACCTGTCTTATCCGACTCAAGTGCAGTCCTTCACCCTTGAGGACTACAAGTGGAATGCGGAGAACTTCAACACCTGGGGCCGCAAAGCGAAGGCCGCCGGAATTCAGTTTGGTTATCACAATCACACCATGGAGTTTGCTCCGCAGGATGGCGTCACTCCTTTTGATGAGCTCGTTCGACTTACAGATCCGGAGCTCGTAACCTTTGAGCTCGACTGCGGCTGGGTCATCGTGGGCGGGGGAGATCCCGCGGCTTATCTCAAACGGTTTCCACATCGCATTTCCATGCTTCATGTGAAGGACTTCAAAGCGAGTTCGAAGCCCACCACGGTCATTGACCCACCGCCTGCCGCTGAACTGGGCCACGGCACGCTCGACTTTCGCAAAGTTTTTGAAGCGGCAAAAGCCGGGAACCTGCGCCACTATTTTGTCGAGCAAGAGGCGTTTGACATACCGCCATATGAAGCGCTCCGCATTGATGCGCAGTATATGCAAAATCTGAATCTCTAGCGGTCCGACGGGCAGTCTTCACGTTTAGCGACCTCCTTGTAATTACGAAGTACTGGTTTTTCCACGACTCCGGGAGTCTTTATGTCTTGCTTCGGAAACTTCAAGCGCATTGTCCTGGGTTCCGCCTTGTTATCGATAACGTTTACGGGTGGATCTGCAGTCGCCCAGGTCGGCATCTTCGAAGAGCACCGCGACATCGGCACCGTGCTGCATCCAGGCAACGCAACCTTTGATTCGGCCAAAGGTGCTTACACTGTCTCAGGAAGCGGCGACAACATGTGGTTCGGCTCGGATGACTTCCACTTTATGTGGAAGAGGGCCACCGGCGACATGGCCATCTCTGCTGACATCAGCTTTGTCGGAGCAAAAGGAAACAACCATCGCAAAGCAGCACTCCTGTTTCGCCAATCGCTTGCTGCCAACTCCATTTATGCGGATGTTGCGCTCCACGGCGATGGTCTCACCTCGCTCCAGTACCGCGACAGCACGGGTGCAGACACCCATGAAGTGGAGACCGCCATCTCCGCTCCGCGGAGTGTGAGGATCGAGAAACGCGGTAGTTATGCCTATGTCTTTGTCAGCGATAAGACTGGCGCGGTGTCCTTCTCCGGTTCGGCGATGCGGCTTGAGATGACAGGAGACTTCTACGTGGGTCTTGGCGTCTGCTCCCACGATAAAGACGTTACTGAGACTGCCATTTTCTCCAATGTTAGGGTCGAGCCACTCGCCGCAATCACAACGAAGCCCATTCTGTGGAGCACACTTGAAACCGTCAAGATTGCCTCCACCGATCGCCTGGTCGCCTACACCGCACCCGAGCATTTCGAGGCCCCTAACTGGACGAGAGATGGCGCCGCGCTCCTCATCAATCGCGAAGGCCTGATGCACCGGTTTACCCTCGGCGGAACGGCTGCGCCCACGCTCATCTCTACTTCGCCCCAGACTCACGTTAATAACGATCACGGGCTCTCCCCGGACGGGAGCATGATGGCGGTAAGCGATCAGACCCTCGATGGCAAGTCGCGGGTCTATGTTCTTCCTGCAAGCGGCGGAACGCCACGTCAAGTCACGCCCGAGGGTCCTTCTTACTGGCATGGCTGGTCGCCCGACGGCAAGACTCTCGCCTTCACGGGACAGCGAAACGGAGAGTTCGATATCTTCACCGTGCCGTTTGCCGGTAGCAAGGAGACGCAACTCACAACGGCAAAGGGCCTTGATGATGGCCCGGAATATGCGCCTGACGGCACGAAGATTTACTTCAACTCCGAGCGCTCGGGCCGCATGCAGATATGGAGCATGGGCGTTGACGGCAGCGGCCAGACACAGGTCATTGACGAACCGGAAAACGACTGGTTCCCACATATCTCGCCGGACGGCAAGTGGATGGTGTATCTCGCTTACAAACCCGGAGTCACAGGGCATCCAGGCGGCCAGGACGTGGAGGTTCGTCTGATGTCGCTTGGCAACCATAAGATCAAAGTGCTTGCCAAACTGTACGGCGGTCAGGGCACGATCAATGTACCGTCCTGGTCACCGGACAGTACCCGTGTAGCCTTCGTCAGCTACGCAGAGCTTCCCCGCTGAGGCATACGCAACGAATGGATCCTGTTACCGAGGCTCCGCAGATTTCGTTGAGTGATGTGCATATTCGGTCTTCTCTCCCTTCTGAAGGCTTCGACTTGTTTACATATCTGCCCCCTCCATCTAAGCTGGGTTACCGGAATTCGCGACTGGCTGCAGTTAGAGAAATCGGCTGTAACGGCATGCCTGGACCCTGCCAGAGGAGCCGGAAATCGTCGATTCCGCTGTCGTGAGACTCAGTCACTCTGATGTGGTGCGTGCCTCTGGCGAGCGGCGCGTAGATCGTAATTGGACGCGCAGCATTGCCAGCAAGACCGCAAACCTGCGCAAACGGAGACGGAGCCGTCGCGGTCAGCTTGCCATCGAGTGTGAGAGTGGCGCTGTCGTTCGCAAAAGCCATTACACGATAGGCGCCATCGGCCGCGGCATTCACATTGCCTTCGAAGGTGACGGTGTAATGCTCCCGGCGATGTGGAACCGCTGCTAAGTCGAACTCGCTGACTTTTGACACAACGGGCGGTGCTTGTCCTTGCTGCCCAAAAGTTTCGCTAGCGGCGGTTTCGGTATAGGTGGCAGTGATCCCCGTGCTGTCTGCAGCCGATGGCGGAAGGAGTGTGTCGGTCACGAGAATAAGCTGCGACAGCCAGATGTTTCGACCCTCTGGTGTGGTCACGTGGAGCACTACGCGGAAGCGACCCGAGCCATCGTGGAGCGTTCCAGCAGTGTCCGGAAAACGGTGACTCGTCTTGCGCCGATGATCTTCCTTTCCGTCGCCGAAGAACCAAGTGTATTTCAGGCCTTCGGCTGCTACCGGTGTCATCGCCTCAAAATGGATTTTCCGGCCCGGGCGAATGAGCCCGGTCACTGGCCGGAGCGTTACGACCGGTGCCGTGTTGCTGATGGCCGGCATGGTCGAATCGGCTTCAGCGATCATCGGTAGATCGGCGGGATGGTTCACCAAGACTCCCGCCGCGAGAACGTTATCGAGCTTAACGTCAGTGACGTCTCCCTTTACGAGCGAAGCCACGGACGCAGGTTGCTCCGGGGCCATCACATCAGTGAAGGATACGTCGCGAATGCCTGGGGAGGGTTGTTCGAGTTGGAAGAGACTGTACCAGTCCTCCAGGCGGATGTCGCTGAAATGGAACTCGGCACTCTGGCCACGCCCGCCGGGATCAGCCCACATCTCCAACAGCGCGAAAGGAATGCCGCAGCCTCCAAGACCTGCGTGCAGAATGTCAGAGTTTCGCATCTCGAACTTGCCGCCTTCGAAGTTCTTACGCGGCCACGCAGCGCGGACGATGTTCGAGATACTTGTGGAGACAACGGTGTTTTCAACCAGGATGTTCGTCACTGGATGGCCCGGATCGGCCAGCGCATCGTCGGTGTATCCGTTCCATCCGCTCTGGAGGGCGAATACATCGTCTGCGGCACGGAAGAAGCTGTTCCGGACGATCGTATCGCCCCCTCCAAGCCAGTCCATTCCGTCGGCATTCGCGTTGCCAGGGTTGGCGCCGATGACCTTGACGTTGTCGAATAGGATGTGTCGCGACTCAGCCATCTGGATCTGCCATGTGCGACTTCGGACGACGCAGGTGATGCCCTCTATCGAGATCTCCGCTGCGTGATCCATCACGATGCAATGCCAGTTCGGCTTGTGCATCCAGCCGTCATCGTCGCCTGGATTTTGTGGGCCGTCGTACACGATGACCCCGCGGCCAAAGACCCTTACATGATCCACCTGCCATACATTGAGCGAACCGAAGATAATGGCGCCTGATGCGAGATAGATGGTGTCACCGGTATGCGCGTCGATGTTTTCATGGTGTACTCCGGGACTATAGTAACGAAGCTTAGGCGTGCTGATAGTGGGTGCGGCAATCTCGGGTGGGTCCGCGAATATATAGAGCATCTCCGCTTCGGAGAGATAGTCATTCGGTCTTGAGAGGGTGAGCTTGGCCTCTCCTCTAAGATCAAATGAGATTGTTCGTCCCCGGACCTCAGGACGGATGTTGAGTCGCCATGGCTGAACCTCGACACCCCGATCCCAGAAGCCATCTACTGGAGCTGTCACGATGATGTGATGACGTTTCGCCGCCGCAATGTTAAGAAAATAAACATTAAGCGCGGCATGAAGAACCGGCACGGGTTTGTCATCAATAGTCACTTGGAAGTGGCTTGAGACAATCTCCTCCGCAGAAGTTCCTAATGCTCTTTGAGCATGTAAAGGGAAAGAACAAGCGGTCATGGTTAATAGGAAGAGACGTAGAGCAGAAAGCACAAAGAGGCCTCGGAGAGTAGACGTTCCAAATCTGTGTACCTCAAGCTGAGGACCTAGACGAGTCTAGCTGAAGTGAAGCAGCTTCTGTGTTGTGGCGTGCATTGCGAAGACTCGCACGGCCGTACGAGGTGCTTGACCACGAGAAGGCTGGCCCAATTCTGCAGGAATTGCGCAATTTGATTAGGACTGGGCAAGGATGGGCTGTGCCGGCGTTTGCTACCGCCCTGAGTAAGGACCACCGCTCCGATAGGTTCTATGTTCAGTGAAGAGATCCTCAGCGTGTGGCGTACTCGTACATCAGGTACATCACGCATAAGATGAGCTACCGTCGGTAGAGCTTCGTCTGCCTCGTGGCTAGGACGAGTTGCGGTCGCGTCATAGACCAAGCCATTACTGGTAATGATGAGACGAGCTTGCGGAGCATGCGCCTTCAAGGCTTGATCAGATTTTCAGGTTTGGATAGAGCGTGTCGCCAGTCACCGCGTAGATCACATTGAGGCATCAGTTTGTCGTTAACCCGAAGTAAGCGTACCCCGAGCAACCGCGGAGGGATATGTTCCCGCGGGCGACGCTCTACGAATGTCCATTGCTCGACTCAAACCTTCTCCCAGCTGAACGGTCATCTCATTCGCTGGAAAGTTCCACCGCGCATTCCCACAGACCTACCGCCCAGAGCCCGCCACTGCAACTATGGTTGCATTACGTGTGCTCTCCAAAACCATGTACCCTGTCCGTGCTGACGGGAGCCTTGAGCCGATTTCATCCGGGATACCCCCTGGTACATCCCGCCTCCCGACGAAGAGAAGGAAAGAATGATGTGGCTGCCGCGCTCAATGTCTGGTTGTCTTATGAGTCGAGGCGCGCCCTTGTGTCTTCTGCTCGTGGCACTCATCACGCAGCCCGCAGGAAAAGCGCAACAGCATAACTTTTTTGCTTATGGCGAGGGCTCGGGTCTCTCGAATCTGAACGCAACTACGCTTCTGCAAGATCGTGATGGGCTCCTCTGGGCTGGCACGCAGAGCGGAATCTTCACCGCCGATGGGCCACGTTTCGACAAACAGAAAGCTTTCACTGATGCCGGCTTCGAATCGATTCGTGCCATGCGTGAAGACAGCGCCGGACGCATTTGGGTCGCCGACGGCCGCCACCTCGGTTCCTGGCAGAACGGCGTATTACAGCCGATCGACGAGCTGAAATTCCATGTGCTGACGCATGAGCCGCTGGATCTCGTGGTACTTCCGCATCAGACTGACGGCGTTCTCTTCTTGCGTGCCAACAACCTGTCACTTGTGTCCAGCCACGATGGCGGCCACACCTGGCAGGTGGCGAACGCACTCGGCCCGAATCTACTCAACAGCGAACCAGCACTCAAGACCCTTACCGGCGTCACGGTAGACCCGCAGCATTCCTCGATCCTTTGGCTCGGTTGCGGCGGATCGGTCTGCAAAGTAGACCTGTCGATTCAGAGCGTAATTCGCTTTGATCGATTTCAGGGCGTCGCCTCCGATCGATGGAACGCGCTCATGGTCACTCGGTCCGGCGACCTTTGGGTGAGGGGCGACAAGAACGTAGCCGTTCTTAGAAGAGGATCATCTACCTTCGAACCTGTCTTGAATCTCCCGGCGGATTGCTTTCACAATATCCGCCGGGCTGTTCTCAGCGAAGACCCCTCGGGCAAGGTGCTTTTCAATCTGTCCAGCGGAATCGCCGTAGGCAGCCCTCAGGGCTGGCACGTCTTCAACGAGAGCAACGGCCTTCCCGGCGACGAGACGGACACGATCATGTTTGATCGATCGGGATCACTCTGGCTCACATCACTCGGTCACGGAATTCTACGCTGGCGCGGTTATGGCGATTGGGAAGGCTGGAACAAGACCGCCGGTCTGAATAACAACATTGTTTGGAGCCTTACGCGGGACGGAGCGAAAGATCTTTGGATTGCGACCGATGCAGGTCTCGCCAAGCTCGATATCTCAACGAATCGCATCACCTCGCAAGGATCGTTCACGCAGCGCCTCTTCTCGACGCTTATCGGTCCAAGACATCATGTATGGATAGACGATCCGACCGGTCAGGTTCTTGACTTCGATCCGAAGACTCGGCGCACCCGGATCGCCGCTGGTAAGCTTGAACACGTCTTTCAGATGCGCATCGATAGCAAGCAGCGTATCTGGGCTGGCTCGCGGAAGGGGCTCCTCTTCTTCTCGCCTGCGGACAACTGGACCCTACCTCATTTCGTCCAGGCGGCCGATGGACCAACCGGATACGCCTGGTCCATCGCCGAAGCTCCTGACGGATCGATATGGGTCTCAACGGGCAAAGGCATCTATCGTCTGAAGGGCGACACCTGGTCGGAGATCCATCTTCCGTTCGCTGATGGCATCGAGTACAACCGCATGGTTACACTCTCGCCCGACGGCACCTTTTGGATGCAGAACAAGCTTCCGCACCCTATTCTTCACCTCAAACTCGAAGGCAACAACGCAAAGATCATTGACGAGGTCAGCAGCGCGAACATCGGCTCGGACAACACGACTTTCCTGGAGACAGATCAGCGTGGATGGGTGTGGGTGGGAAGCGACGATGGCGTTCACGTCTTCAACGGCAACCGCTGGATTATGTGCACTGCCGAGGATGGCCTGATATGGAATGACACAGACTTCCATGCGTTCTTCGCTGATCCGGATGGCTCAGTATGGATCGGCACCAGCGCCGGCATCTCCCACCTCCTCCATCCAGAACACCTTTTCGCGCATACCGCACCCCTGATTCAACTGGCGGATGTGTCTCTCTCGGGGCATGTCATCGCGACCGGTGGCCCCAGCTTCGATCTTCGTCGCCCCACGTTGAGTTTTCGTTTTCGCAACGTGAACTATGAGAGCGGCTCTGGCGTCGTGGCGCAGTACAAGCTCGAAGGCGAAGAGAACGATTGGCAGGAGACTACCGGAGGCCTCGTCCGCTTCCCTGCCCTGAACGCCGGAAAGTACAACCTACATATTCGTGCCTACGATCAGCGGCTTCATCTGAGCTCGCCTGTCATAGACGTTCCCTTCACAGTACTCGAGCCATGGTGGAGACGACGTTGGTCCATAGCGATAGAAGGCGCACTTGCTCTTCTTATTCTCTTCGGCCTCTGGCGTTTGAACATACATATCCTCGTTGTTCGCCAACAGGAGCTTGAACGACTTGTCATCTCTCGTACTCACGAGCTCGAGACAGAGAAGGCTGAATTACTCACCGCCCGCTCGGCTCTGCTCGAAATTACCCGCCGAGACGGGTTGACCGGCCTGTTAAATAGGACCGCGATCTTCGAACGCCTCAATCAGCTGTGCGAAATTGCGCGGTCAAACTACCAGCCGATAGCCATCATTATGGCCGACCTCGACTCTTTTAAGCGTGTGAACGACCAATACGGCCACCTTGTCGGCGATACGGTTTTGCGCGAGTGCGCATCGCGAATCGCCAATGTTACGCGTCCCACAGACGCTATTGGCCGTTACGGGGGCGAAGAGTTGCTGATCTTAATTCCGGGTCTCAGCGTGGGCAGCATCAAGCTTCGTATCGAGGAGATTCGCAGAGCCATTGGCGAAAAAGCTATTCGCCATGGCGATCTCGAACTGAGCGTCACCTGCAGTTTCGGCACAGCTTGGTTCTTCGGCGATGACAGTTCCATTGAGACGCTCATCGGCGGGGCCGACGCAGCGCTTTATCTCGCGAAGCAGAACGGTCGCAACAGGATCGAATACGCTGAACTGGTGTCGGCATAGGTCCTAGGCTACTCTCAACTGGTCGTCGGACGGGCTTGCTCATCAGGCGATTATGCGTTCCTGGCATCTTGTCGAAAACATTGTGGCAGTCAGTGCTCTCGAGCGGTTTTGTCGTTGATAGCGTCTGCCCGGAAGCCGCTTGACGATTGGTACACGGAGCGATTACTGCCTAATTTTTCGCCAGTGGGTGTAGGAGTTTAAGGTCCGTCGTAAGTAGGAAATGGATCTAGTTCAGTGCTGGTGGGAACCGTTCGCAGGGTGACGAGATCGGCTTGGACGGAGGCCCAGGCGGAAGGGTTCTGCTTGGTGGCGAAAGGAAGATCTGAGTTGGCGTAGTAATCGGCAATCTCGGTCTTGATACCAAAGGGAATGGGTGTGCTTGGTGTGCGAACGATGCGGTGGAGGAGGCTGGCGTAGGTGTTGTCAGTCAGTCGATAGCCTGCGGGTTGAACCTTTGCTCCGGTGTCAAGGTCTCGGTTGATGAGTGGATGCACAGGGTCGCGCTGCTCTGCCGGGGAGAGCTGGATGGGCTTGGCTGGTCGCGCGTCGATTTTAGATGAAGGTTTGTCCGCGGCGGCGGCTTGATCTGCGGTGGCTCGGAGAGGTGGAGGAGGTGTGAAGCGGCGCAGGGCATGATCAAGGGCGTCGACGGAGTCGAGGAGCGAGTGGACGTAGAGTGTTTCGGTCTGGACGGTGGGGCCCTTCACGGCGACAAGTTTGAGCGGACCGATCTTAGGCAGGACGAAGATAAGGCCGGCAAGCGAGTAGGTTCCGATGCCAGCTTTCTTACGGTATTCGTCCCAGTGATTGTCCTTGGACATCTGGGTCACGGCGGCGTCGAGCCGCTGCTGCTCCTGACTCGGGAGATCTCCGGGCTCCGACTTCCTGTGCAGGACGGTAACGGCATACGCGATCCGCGGGATAAAGCTGTGCACAGAGAAGCGGTATCCGCCGACGTTGATGCGGGCAGCGGGATGTGCGCTGAAATCCTCCCGGATACCGTAGGTCTGGTAAAAAGCAAGCGACACCTGTTTGGTCGGAACTTCCAGGCCCACGTGGCGCAGGTAGTGGACAGGAGCAAAGCGGTGATGTGCAATCTGGTTGATGTCGAAGGCGAACTCCACTTGAACGTGCTGGTGTTCCCCTTCGGCGTAGTTGACGGAACTGCCGTAGTGAGCGCGGAGCTTAGGAAATTGATCCGCGACGGCCAGATTCGTGGCCTCAGCGTGGCCAACACTGTCGCCGATGTAGTGGGAAAGGGCCCCGATAGCAAAAGCAAGCTCATCTGCATTGCCTGCGTTGCGGAAAAGATTGACCACAAAGTCGCCGCTACGAACGTAATGAGTTAGGTCGGAGAAAAATAGGTCGCCGAAAGGGTAATAGCCTATGTCCTGGATAACGCAGCCACCATAGGCGTAGGCGCGAGCATGCTCGAGCTGATCGGGAGTGAGGGTCGGATAACGGCTAAGCAGCAGAGGCACAATGGTGCTCTTCCAGGTGAGATCAATAAGCTGCTCATGGGTGAGCACGGAGTACGCTTTCGCGGAACGAGGCGCCGAAAAAGAGCAGAGGAGCAGGATGGCATGGAGAAGGCGTCGTAAACACATGGCTGGTTGAGGATAGCGCATCGTGATTCAGGTCGCCGAGGACTTGCTCATCCGCGCCCACTTGAGCGCGATCTCATTGAAGACGAAGTAGACAGGCCTTCAGAAGTGACACCGAACTCACAGCGTCCAGGCACACGTTTGTCGAGTTCGAGGCGTCCAGCGACACCGGAAATGCTGACGGTGCCTGCAATGAACCAGCTTAGGCTGAGCTGCCGGTTCAACACGAGTCGGTGCTGCTCCCGACACAATGCGACCCTTATCTCGAGCACCTTACCAGCTAACTGCCGTTCGCCGCATATTGATACAGTTCACGTCCTGTCCTGCGGTAATGAGCCAACCAGACGTTTGCGAAGGCCCGCACTGCTGTATGACATCGTAGGGAGTCGCCAGTCCTCTCGCCCAGACAAACTTATGAAAGCAAGCCAGGAAATGGCTGCAAGTCACTTACACGAGCAACGATAGGCGGTTTTAGCTTGGCGATTGTGGGCGCTGGGGTGCGGTCTTCTTCCTGCGGCCTCTCCGCAACGACTTCAAAACTGAACTGCACTGATGGTGCTTGGAGGAATGCTCTTCCAGAACCCTGACGTTGCCCAAACCTTTCCTTCTTAAGCGTCACTTAAGCTTCTCTTCTTTATAAATAGATCATGCGCGTTCTACTGGTTGAAGATGAGGCGAGGCTTGCAGAGAACATCGCGCGGGCGTTGCGCGAGGGTCCTGGATTCGCGGTTGACCAAGCCGAGGATGGTGAAACCGCGCGTTCGCTGGCAGGCAACGAGTGCTATGACCTCATAGTTCTCGACCTGAATTTACCCAAGATGGATGGAGCTACCTTCCTCAGGCTGCTCCGGCAGCGTCGAGATTTGACACCAGTACTTGTACTTACAGCGCGTGCCGAGCGCGAATCAGTGGTCGCTTTACTGAACGCCGGTGCCGACGACTACCTGACAAAACCGTTCGACCTCGGCGAACTCATCGCGCGAACAAAGGCGCTGGTCCGGCGAGGAAAAGGCACAACAACCCCTATTTTAGAAGTCGGAGAGTTGCAGGTAAATACGGTCGAGCAGACAGTCTCAAGGGCTGGTGTGATCATCAGTTTATCTCGAATGGAGTATCGCATTCTCGAATACATGGTGCACCGGCCACGCGTCGTGGTTACCAAGCGAGAGTTACTGGAACAGATGTATGACTACAACTGGGAGCATCATTCGAACGTGATTGAGGCTCACCTCTCGAATTTACGTCGGAAATTGAACGAGCAAGCTGGCAGGTCAAGCATTCAGACCCTGCGCGGAAGAGGCTATCGGCTTCTGGTCGGACGGGAAACAAACCTTTGAACACCTTTTCACTTACGCGGCGACTCATTTCGGCAGTCCTGCTGGTTGAGCTTTGTTCGGCAGCCATGCTGGTCGTCGGCGCGGGAAGCTATGAGTGGATCTCCAGGTTCCACGCCTTTGATGTGATGCTGCGTGGGCGAGCAGACTCGATGCTCGGTGCCGTACAGGATGCCGAGGATACGCAGGACAACGTGATGCTCGATGGCACGCAGTTGAACGCTCCTCGGCGCGACATCTATGCCGTCCGCGATGAGAGGGGGGTGGTCCTGGGACATTCACCTGATTGGTCCACTACCGATGCACTATTCGACACCGCTTCCGAGTTCAGTGAGCTTAGGCTTGGCGGGCATGAATACCGAGTCATCCGAATCGCAGGCTTGAGGATAGTGGACCCTGGCGACAAGAACGGCGGCATCGCGCGGCATGTCATTGTTCTCTATGGCGCTTCCACCCGTCCGGTGTGGAAGGCTATCGGGCGTGCGATCACGTTCTACACGCTGCTCAGCCTGTTGCTGCTCTGCACAACGGCACTGCTGATGTTGCGCCTTCTTCGGACCGGTTTGCGGCCTTTGCACGATCTCGCATTTCAGGCCGCGCTCGTCTCCGCCAAGTCTTGGAAATTTCAGCCCTCGGCCGAGGTGCTGGAGGTGAGGGAATTGGCACCGCTTGCAGTAGCTCTCAAGGCCGCACTAAACCGGCTTGAGCAATCGTTTGAACAGCAAAGGCAGTTCGTCGGTGACGCCGCTCATGAATTGAAGACCTCGGCAGCTCTCGTGAAGTCTTCCCTTCAGGTCCTTTTGATGAAGAACAGAAATCCGGAAGAATATAGGAGAGGCTTGGAGCGCGCCGAAATCGACTGTGAACGCATGGAGCAACTCGTTGCCAATATGCTGACTTTGGCTTCTCTGGAATCCGCCCTACCGAGGTCGATAGTGTGGAAGGAAATCGATCTCAACGCAGTGATGCTCGATGTAATCGAGCAGTTCCGTACCTCTGCGGAACTGTCTCGAGTGCGGCTTAAGGTCTCGGTGGGTCGTGTCGCCACGGTCAACGGCCAACTGGAGGATTTACGTGTCCTGTGCTCGAACCTGGTACAGAATGCCCTTCAGCACACTAGCGAAGGAGGAGAGATTCGCACCTCTGTACATGTTGAAGGCGATCACGTGAAGTTATACGTCGACGATGATGGAGAAGGCATCTCCCCGGAAGCTTTGCCTCACGTCTTCGACCGGTTTTATCGCGGCGACGCGTCACGCAGCAGGCTGACGGGAGGTACAGGGCTGGGCTTGGCGATTGCGAAAGCGATCGTTGAGAGTCATCAGGGAAGTATCGAGATGGCGAGCGAACTCGGCCAGGGAACTTGGGTCAAAGCGGTGTTTCCGCTCGCAAGTTCTAACACCTAGGCAATCTCCTGCTCTCTTTCTCTCTCAGAGCTTCCAAGGGGGCAATTGCTCCTTCAGGTTTCCTTAAGCTTGCGTTGCGATACTTGGGATGCCGGGGGATGGCTTCGCCTGGCTGGAGACACGTCGATGATGAAGAGCTTGTTAGGCAGCTTGACTTGCACTGCCATTGCTCTCGGTACGATGAGCACACTGGCACAGAAACCTTTCCACGTTGAAGACCGCTGGCTAATTGGCGGAGAGGGCGGATGGGACTACCTGAACGCCGATTCGAGCAACCATCGGCTGTATATAGCACACATGACAAAGGTTGACGTGGTGGACACGATAAGCGGCAAAATCATCGGAGCGGTTACGGGTTTAACAAGATGCCATGGCATCGTTCTATCGCCTGACGGCAAGACTGGTTTCGTAAGCGACGGAGGTGCCAACGTCGTTGTAGCGTTCGACACCGCTACCTTTGATGAGATCGCAAAGATCCCCGCTGGCACTAATCCCGACGGCATGGCCTATGAGCCCGTCACCAACACAGTCTGGGCATTCAACGGGCGAAGCAGTAACGCAACCGTCCTCGATGCGGCAAATAGAACGGTTGTTGCAACCATCCCGCTCCCCGGGAAGCCGGAGTTCCCGCAGGCCGATGGTAAAGGGAACGTCTATGTCAACATCGAAGACAAGAACCTGATTGTGAAGCTCGACGCAAAGTCAAAGAAATCCTTAGCGACCTGGCCGCTTGCCGGCTGCGAGTCGCCATCCGGAATGGCAATCGATGTCTCAGGGATGCGTCTCTTCTCCGTCTGCGACGGAAAAAAGATGATCGTGACAGACGCAAATACCGGGAAGGCTTTAGCAACGCCGTCTATCGGCGACGGCCCGGACGCCGCTGGCTACGATTCTAAGACGAAACTTGCTTTCTCTTCAAATGGGGACGGCACACTTACCGTAATCGATGCGAGCAAGCCCTCCTATCCAGTTCTTGAGACTGTGAAAACCGAAAAGGGCGCACGCACGATGTCGTTCAGCCCTGGCGATGGCAAGGTCTACCTCGTTACCTCAAAGCTTGCTGCCCCCGATCCAGCAACTCCCAAGGCAAGACCTGCGCAGGTTCCCGGGACCTTTACGGTACTGGTTGTAGGACGCTGACCGAAGATGGCGACGAAGCGAGAGGTGCCTGCATGGATCGCAGTGGTTGCGTTAGCTTTGGCGTTACAGACTGGGCCTGCAGGAAAAGGACAGCAGTCTGAAGCTGCTGTCCAGAAAGTTACGCTCGACGAAGCTCTGGCTCGCGCGAGAGCAAATGAGCCAGCGTTTGCTGCAGCGTTCGCAGCAAGCCAGAGTGCGGCTCTCGATCGCTCCATTGCAAGGTCTGCGTTGTTGCCGTCGGTCACATATCACAACTCCTTCCTGTATACCCAACCGAACGGGTCGACGAACCAGGCAGGAGCTTCCGGAGCACAGGCAGCGCCAAAGTTCATCGCAAACAACGCTGTGCGAGAGTATGCGAGCCAGGGTGTCGTCAATGAGACCTTCGGCCTCACTCAGCTGACGGCTGTGTCGCAAGCATCAGCCGCAGCCGCCATTGCCAAGGCTGAACTGGAGATCAGCAGGCGCGGACTCACCGCCACCGTCCTCACTCTGTTCTATGGCGCAACGATCGCGCAGACGAGGGTTGAGGTGGAACAACGCGCAGCCGATGAGGCAGCCAGTTTTGTAAAACTCACCAATCAACGCGAAGTCCAGCGCGAGGCCGCCCATACCGACGTCTTGAAGGCTGAGCTCACCTTGCAGCAACGGGAACGCGACCTTGCGGATGCTCAACTCGCGGTCCAGAAATCCCGCCTGGACCTGGGCGTGCTTCTCTTCGCCGATCCTCGTTCGCCATACAGTATCACGCTTCCTGCGGCGAAAGGCCTCCCTACTCAGGCCGAAATAGAAGCCACCGCAAATTGGAACAATCCTGAGCTTCAAAGCGCTCTCGCTTCCCTGCGGGCAGCGAATCTTGGCGTCCGGTCGGCACGCGCCGCATACCTGCCCGATCTTGGCCTCAACTATACCTACGGGATCGATGCGGAGCAGTTCGCGGTAAACGGCGCACCCGGGGTCCGCAATCTGGGCTATTCTGCTTCGGCCACGCTCGACATCCCCGTCTGGGACTGGCTGGCGACGGAGCACCGCATCAAGCAAAGCAAGATCACGCGAGATGCCGTGAAGGTGGTGATCTCCTCTACGCAACGGAGGCTGATCTCGCAGCTTGAAGAGTTTTATAGCGAGGCGACTCTTGCCGGTAAGCAGCTGATATCGCTGCAACTTAGCATGAATACGGCGCGTGAGAGTCTCAGGCTCACTCATTTGCGCTATACCTCTGGAGAAGCAACCGTGCTCGAGGTAGTCGATGCGCAGACATCGCTGACTGCTGCGGAATTAGGCCTTTCCGATGGACAAGTTCGCTACCAGCTCGCCTTAGCTGACCTCCAACTACTTACCGGGACGATCTAATGATGGATGACATCTCACGTTGTCGTTGGGGTCTCCGCCTCGCACTCACGCTTCCCTTCCTTCTTGCCTTACACGGATGCAGAAAGACCGTCGCGGATGACGCGGGCGAGCCCATACTCAGTGTTCAGGCTACACATCCTCAGTTCGGCCCGATCACCGGGGAAATCCTCAGCGATGCCGTACTGACGCCGGTGGCGCAGGCCGCAATCCAGGCGAAGATAACGGCGCCCGTGAAGACGTTTTACATACAACGAGGAGCGAAGGTGAGGGCGGGCCAGTTACTTGCGACACTCGAAAATCGAGATCTCGCGGCCGCCGTTCTCGATAACAAGGGAAGCTACGTCGCGGCGCAAGGGTCGTACACGACAGCGACCAGGCAGCAGGTGCCTCAGGAAGAAACCCAGGCACGGCTTGATTTGGATCAAGCTAGAGCTACTCTCGATCTTGCCGAAAGCGTCGCCACGGCGCGTGCTCAGCTATTCGCTCAGGGAGCAATAGCGGGTCGTGAGGTCGATACAGCCAAGGCGACCAGATTGCAGGCACAGGCTGCTTACGAGATAGCCAGGCAGAAGTTCGAATCTACAAGGAAAGTAGGCACCCAGGCGGCCCTCCAGACCGCAGGGGGACAGCTGGCGTCGGCCAAAGGCAAATATCTCGGGGCCGAGGCGCAACTGGAGTACACCAGTCTTCGAACTCCAATCTCAGGGGTTGTGACCGATCGGCCTTTGTTTGCCGGCGAGACAGCGGCTGCCGGAGCAGCCGTCGTGACCGTGATGGATACATCGATGCTATTGGCTAAGCTGCACCTGTCGCAGAGCCAGGCCCAACAGGTTGTCGTGGGCGCTGAGGCCACCATAACGGTGCCTGGATTGGATGGGCCCGTCCCCGCAAAGGTATCGCTGGTAAGCCCCGCTCTCGATCCCGGAAGCACCACGGTCGAGGTCTGGCTGCGCATTGACAACACCGGCGGCGTTCTGAAGGCAGGAAGTTCAGTCCAGGCGAAGATCAAGGCCCGCACGATTCCGCAGGCGCTTACGATTCCCGTCGGCGCCGTGCAGCGTTCTGGTGAGAGCGGAGCCAAGATGGTCATGGTCATCGCTGCGGATGGGACTGTCCGTAAGAAGAACATTTCGGTCGGTATCCAGACTGCTGAGCAGGCTCAGGTGGTCGACGGGCTGAGTACCAGCGACACGGTGATTACGGTCGGCGGTTACGGTCTTGACGACGGAACTAAGGTCAAGATCCAGGCAGCAGGCGCAAAGCCTGCCGCCGGAGACAAAGAGTGAGCGCTGAGAGAAACCAGCAGACCTCCAGCTTCTGGCTGACCAAGGCGGCCAAGCCAATCTTTTTTTTTCTCTTTGTGATGACGCTTGGAGGCATATATGTGTCCTTCCAGGTTCCTATCTCTGTCTTTCCCGATACCAATTTCCCACGAGTTGTGATCGGCGTCGATAACGGCGTAATGCCAGTTGAGCAGATGCAGGTCACCATCACCAAGCCCATCGAAGACGCAGTCAACAGCGTTCCCGGACTCGTGACCGTGCGCAGCACGACCAGTCGCGGCTCTGCCGAAGTCAGCTTGTTCTTCGATTGGAATGTGGACATGTTCCGCACGTTGCAGCTCACCGATGCCGCACTTTCAAAAGTGCAGTCCGAACTTCCGCCTACAGCGAAGATCACCACCAATCGGCTCACCTTTGCGACGTTCCCCATCGTCGCCTACGCACTGACAGCCGACTACCGCGGCAAGGACACAGTCTCACAGACTGCATTGTGGCAGATCGCCACCTACGAACTGAAGCCATCGCTCAACCGCGTCCTTGGTGTCAGCACAGTCGTCGTTCAGGGCGGCCAGGTGCCTGAATTTCATGTTGTTCCCGATCCCGTGAAACTACAAACGACCGGCGTGACCGTACTCGACCTGGTCAACGCGGTGCAAACCTCCAACATCATTGACTCTCCAGGTCTATATGAATCGGACCATCAGCTCATACTCGGGCTCGTCGGCGCTCAAGCGCATGACGCCGATGCTCTGGGCCAGCTTGTCATCAAGACGACAGCCACTGGTGTTCCGGTGCGGATTGCGGACGTGGCCACCGTTGGCCCGGCAACTCTGCCTGTATACACGCGCGTCGCCGCAAACAGCCGGCCTGCGGTTCTGCTGAATATCACAAGGCAGCCTTCGAGCAACACTGTCGCGGTCGCCACAGCTATAGCGGCAGAAGTCCAGACGCTCAGCGCTGCGCTCCCACTCGGCGTACACCTGACGCCGTTCTATGACCAATCCGAACTCGTGCATCAGAGTATCGCCAGCGTTCGCGACGCGATCCTCATCGGGCTGGTCCTCGCCTGCGGCATCCTTTTCCTCTTTCTGGGCGATTGGAGTTCCGCTCTCGTCGCTGGACTGGTCATTCCGGTCACGGTCGCAATCACCATCCTGTTCCTCTGGATCACTGGACAGAGCTTCAACCTGATGACGCTCGGCGGCCTGGCTGCGGCCATCGGCCTGGTCATTGACGATGCCATCGTCGTGGTCGAAAACATCGTTGTTCATCGCGACTCAGGACAGGATCGCCCGGAGGCCGTACGCCTCGCTTTGCGCGAGATCCTGGTGCCGCTTGTCGGTTCAACCATTACGCCAGTTGTTGTATTCCTCCCTCTCGTCGGTGTGACCGGCGTCACCGGCAGCTTCTTCCGGGCCCTTGCCGTGACCATGACTGCGGCACTGCTCACCTCGTTAATGTTGGCACTAAGCTTCACCCCTGCGCTCTCCCTTTTTTTACTGCGCCAACGAAGTACGGATAACATGACCGCGCACGAAGAACATGGGCCCGCGATGAGGCGTGTATTATGGAGCCACGCTCGGCTTCTGAACTGGACAATTGAACGACCCTGGGCCGTCGGCGTCATCGCGCTTGTACTTCTTGTCGCAGGTTGCTTCGCCTACCGCGGCCTTGGATCGAACTTGCTTCCAGCTATGGACGAAGGCGCCTTCGTGCTGGACTACATCATGCCGGCGGGGAGCTCACTCCAGGAGACCTCTCAAGTTCTGGATCGCGTCGAGGAGATCCTCAAGAATAATGCTGACGTCCTCATCACCACGCGTCGCACAGGTCTCCAACTCGGCCTTGCCGCCGTCACCGAGGCCAACACCGGCGACATCTCCGTCCGTTTGAAACCGAACCGCAAAGCAGCAATCGACGACATCATCGCTGACGTCCGCGGAAAAATTAAGGAGAAAGCTCCTCAGCTTGACGTTGAATTCGTGCAGGTGCTGGAAGACATGATCGGGGATCTTTCCAATTCGCCAGAACCCATCCAGATCAAGCTCTTCTCTACCGACGTCACGCTCTTGCACCAACTCGGGCCCAAGGTGCAAGCGGCTATATCAAGCATCCCAGGCATTGTCGACACGCAGAATGGCGTGGACAACACGCTGAGCGGCCCCGCTACCAATTTTCAGATAGACCCCGTAGCTGCCAGCAGACTTGGCTTTACACCGCGGGAAGTCGCGGAAGATGCAACTTCGCTGCTCGATGGTCTACCCTCTACCGAACCCATGATTGTTGCTGGAAGACCGTACACGATACGGGTCCGCATGGGTGACGAGCATCGCTCTTCCCTTGATGCTATCCAGAACACCGTCTTCAACTCATCCTCAGGCCACACCGCCACACTGGGTGCCCTGGCCCAGGTCACGGAACTTCCACCGCAAAACGAAATTCGTCGTGAGAACCTTGTACAGGTAGACCTTGTCAGTGGCCGCCTGGAAGGCACGGACCTTGGCGGCGCAATGGTGAAAGTGAAAGCCGCGGTTGCCAGGCTGAACCTTCCGCCCAGCGTACACGTGGAATTCGGGGGCACGTATGAGGAGCAACAAAAATCATTTTCTGATCTCGCAAGAGTCCTGCTGCTTGCGTTTGCGCTGGTCTTCGGAGTACTGCTCATTGAGTTTCGCAACTTCTCCGCACCTGCCGCCATCCTGACAAGCTCTGTCCTGTCGATGGCGGGTGTACTCCTCGCCCTGCTCCTCACCGGCACCGACTTCAATGTAGCCAGCTTCATGGGTCTAATCATGGTGATCGGTATCGTGGCCAAGAACGGCATCCTGCTTCTTGATGCTGACGAGCGCGCCAGAGAAGGGGGCGCTTCGGTACGTGACGCAATGGTCCACGCAGCACAGCGGCGGCTCCGACCCATCATCATGACCGCAGTAGCCGCCATGTGCGGCCTGCTTCCGCTCGCTTTCGCCTTCGGGTCCGGCTCGCAGATGCTTCAGCCGCTCGCAATTGCCGTTATAGGTGGGCTAATCCTTTCTGTGCTACTCAGCTTGATCGTTACGCCGGCTCTCTACTACCAATTGGCCATTCGAAGCGAGCGCGCTTGAAGAAGACTGCAAGAGAGCAAGTCCGCTTTCGCTGTAATGCGGCCAACTCCGCAACCAAAGCAACTCGTGCAATGGGTGAACTGTTTAGGCGAACAAATAATGCGCTTGATCTTCGCATTGTGGTGGTCAGTTTTGTGAGAGAAGGAAGGGGCTGAGGTGAGAAAGGGATTGGCGACCGACTGCTGAGCTCCCGTTCGTGGCTGCACCACAGGTCTGTAACGTGTCTACGAAACTAGGTTGTTGGGAAGATCGCGTGCATCACGAGTGCGCCAAACATACTGGCAGTCAGTGCAACTGGCATGGCGATAGCCCCGACTTTCAGGAAGTCCAGGGCGCTGACCTCGACCTTTTCTTTGCGCAATGCTAGTAGCCAGAGAATGGTTGCAAGCGAGCCGGTGACAGAAAGGTTCGGCCCCAGATCCACTCCGATAAGGACGGCATTCGCCATCAGGCCGTGCGTGTGCGTGGCTGTCAGCGTTCCCCCGGCAATCAGACCCAGCGGCAGATTGTTGAGAAGGTTGTTCCCCACGGCGACCGCAAACGATGTGACAATTGCGCCGACGTACGGGCCGAGCGCCTCTGCGTGATGCATTGCAGCTTGGGTGATACGTAGAGCGCGGATGCTTTCCATAGCGTCCACGATCACGAAGAGCGCTGCTACCAGACCAAGCGTCGCCCAGCTGATTTCCTTTGCGAGCGGCAACGGATTGCATTGGTTCCGAAGGCAGACGGCAATAGTGACGCACAGCGCCGCGATGCAGGTTGGCAAGCCAAGATCCCTTCCGAGCGAGGAGACCACCAACAGAACGATGACCACTAGACCGAGTCCACACAGAACCATCTTCCCGCTTGACGTCAACTCTACCGATTCGCGTGACTCAGGCAGCTCTGAGCACAGGTCTTTGCGGAAATACCAACGCAGGACAAAAAACGTCGCCGCTATCGAAAGTGTCGAGGGTAGAAGAAATGATTCGAGCCATCGACCGAGTGTCGGCATTCCGGCATGAAACACGACTAGATTTGCAGGGTTCGAAATTGGCAAAACAAAGGAAGCGGCGTTCGCGATCATTGCGCATGCGTAGAGGAATGGCAGCGGCTGGGCTCTTGACTTGCGAACAGCGGCCAGCACTGCGGGTGTCAGCACGACCGCGGTTGCGTCATTCGACATGCAGATCGTCACGATCGTGCCAACGCCATAGATGATGGCAAACAGCCGCGCACCGGATCCTTTCGCCGCTTTGATCGATGTAGCAGCAACCCAATCGAAGACGCCGTTGTCCCGAGCCAGGGCTGAGAGTAGCATCATACCAATCAGGAAAAAGTAAACGTCGCCGCCTTCTGCGATCGCCTTACCTGCCAGGCGAAGTGGAATGAGGCGCAAGAGTACCAGTAGGACAGCACCGCCACCTACCCAATAGACCTCTGGGAGGCTCTTCGGCCGCATAAGCATTAGCAGAATGCTCAGTGCTGAGATGACGAGAATGAGAACAACGGTCAGAAGATGCGGCACGTCACCTACTCCTTACGTTTGTGGGGACCGAGTCGCGCTCCAAGAAGACCGCGCTCGCCCGGATGGTCAACCGCGTTTTCCTGACCAATTTCAGCAAAGCCACATTCCGGTATCGCGGCGATCCGGGCGTGGAGGGGCCTTGACCGCTCACACCGTCCTCGCTGACTGCTACAGCCTTCACCTCGTGCGCTCCGTTCGAAACTGCTCGCATATCACGCTTGCTCTCCCACATAAGCCTGTCCCGCGAAACGAGCCTTGCCGGGAGATTCCTGGTCTCCACTCAAACGCTAAGTACGGCTCCGTGGCCGATGTTCAACTGAAAAACGATTTTCGCTGGCGCCTGTTTGTTACGCATTGCGCTGAATAAATGCGACCTGTGTGCGACATGTTGACGGTAGTGTTGTTCTCCTTTGCTATTGTGAATGGTGCGGTTGAATGGTCGCCTCGCACTAGGCTTCTCGTGTGCAGCCAGCCAAAGCAGGCTCCGAGGTGGATGGGTGTTAGTTCGCTTCCAGGATAGAAGGCTTCGAAAGCTTGCGCGTGAGCAGGATTCCTCCGACGAGAAAGTAGATTGCTCCAAAAGTGGCGTAGCCTCCAACATCCTTGATGTGGCGCTTGTCGTAGAGCCCGCCTAGGAAGAACGCAGCGCCCGCAATCATCGATTGTGCGCCGCTCAGGATCATCGGCCACTGGCCTCCACCGATCTGCTTTCGCCGAATCAGACCAAGGACAAGCTGGAGCAGACCCGCACCGAAGGCCCAGACGCCGAAGATGGCGATCGAGTAGATAGGCTGACGGAACACCGTCAGTCCGATGCCGATTGCGGCACCTACCCCCAGGAGCGCATTGATGATTTGCGAGGTGCGTGCGCCGCCCGATCTGCTCGAGGTATTGAGGTCGTACATCGTGCAGGCAACATCCCACAACGGATACAGGAGGAAGAGGATGGCGGCGACCCGTGGCTGCTTGATCGCGGTGGTGATCACACTTGCCGCCCATACCACCTGGAAGGCAGTGCGAACGAAGTAGAGATTGCGTAAAGAGCGTGTTGATTCGAGTGATATGGTTTCCATTGCTTGTCTCGCTATCTTCTAGTTGGTAGGTTTGTAAGTTTTAGAAAACTTAGTGAAGAAAGCTTCCTACGCTGGCCTATTGCTTTTCTGGAGAAATACGGTTCAGCGCCGCTTGTGAGAGCGACCGGAAAACATCGCAGTTCTTGGTCGCACGTGCGGAAAGCATTGCGCCGTGCAGCACAGCAATCAACATCTGAGCTTCCGTTGCGACAGTGCCCCGGAGTCGTATCGCGCGGGCCCTCGTTCCCGCTCTCAGAGTTCGCTCAAACCATTCCGTAAGCACCGAAAAATGCAGACGAACTTCAGCCTGAACTTCTTCTGGAAGAGAGGGCATCTCCGCACCCATAAGGGCGCCAATACAAAAGGACAGGGTACGGCCTTCAATGCATCCTTCCCAGTATTTGTAGTAGTTCCTGATGCGCATCAGGGGGCTCTCAGTTTCAATATCGAGCGCCTTCATACCCGCCAAAATCCTGGATCGGTGCCGCCGAAGAACTGCAACCACCAGCCCGGCTTTGGTTGGGAAATGATGGTGAATACTGGCCTTACGAATCTTTACAGTCTGCGCAATGTCGGCGTAGCTAAAGGCCGAATAACCTCGATCTATAAGAAGAGCGTTCGCCGCGTCGAGAATCCGTTCTGATGTTTCGCCTTGCATGTTTACTCAGACTACCAACTAGTAGGTATAGATTCAACTATTTCAATCTTCCCGCAGGATCATTTCGTGCTGGAGGCGTTCACTGGTCCAAACCCTCGCAACGGCACGGAGCTGGGAACACTCTGTTCTCCCGCTGCTGCCTTGACCTGGAAGATGGGTGTCCACTGCTTTATTGCAACCGAACAGGTTTTGCATCGACCTTGATGCGAAATAGCGTGTACGGCTTTTGCCGTAGATCTTGGCCGTTATGCATAGATGGTTGGTTGTGTTCTCAACCAAGCATAAATCAGTGTTCGGTGCTAGACGCACCCCTAGGACACCGCTCCCGTCCTGAACAACAGGTGCTCTATCACTCTCAGCTTTGAGGTCTGTACGGTAAGTGACGCAAACCTACGTTGGGCGAAGTTATTGTTGTGTTCCAGCAACATCGACTTATCCTCACTCATCCGAATGTCTGTTCGGAGGACATAAACCCGCGGTTGACGCTCACGGCTACCCACGGGTTACCCCTTGCAAGCGTGATGACCGTTCCCTTGGTCTTCTGGCTCAAGTTCCTGTCAGCCCGTTCCGACAGAAAAAACGTATTGGCTAAGAAAGGCATCCTATCGGCCAAACAACGTTCGAGCTCTTCGACCGTAAGAATTAGCCTGGCCTCGTGCCGCGCATGGGAGAAAAATGCATCGTCTGTCACGCAGGTGTATTTGGCGCGAGAAGCTCATCAGCCTTGCAATAGGGCTGGTGATGTTCTGGACAGGCGCCCGCATGCTTGCCCAGAGTCCATCGGAGATGCCGGTCGAGCCTTCCCGTGTACTGCAACTGCCCCTCTCCGGCAGATCTTCGCAGTCTTCGAGTGTAACGGTGATGCAGGGCACCACCAACTCTGGAGGAGGCAACTCAGTCATCACCGTCGACAGCTCGGTTGCCGTGCCCGCTCCCTATAGCGGGAGCGTCGCAACAGGCGCGGCCACGCAGGAGGTGCTGCCACTCACACTTGAAGCCGCGCTTGCAATGGGGCTCCGCGCCAACCTCGGTGCGCTTAGCCAATCTGCCGCAACCGAGCAGGCCCAGGGACAGCGCCTTATCGCCAGAAGCGAACTCCTTCCGCAGGTGAACACTGTCATAAGCGAGGTCTTCGAGAAAGAAAATCTTCGCACACTTGGAGTCAGTCTCCCCATTATCCCAACAACCTCCAAGTTCAATTACTATGACGCGCGGGCCGTTCGCCTGCAACAATCCCTCTTCGACCTCGTTAGGATTCGAAACCTCCAAGGGGCTTCGGAAAACATCAGGGCCAACATCAAGGCCGCGCGCAATACCCGCGATCTCATCGTCCTTGCTGTAGCTGGCTCGTACCTGCAGCTGCTTGCGACAGGCGCAAGAGTAGAAGCCGCGAATGCCCAGGTGACGACTTTTCGCGCGATCTATAAGCAGGCAGCCGATCGCCGCACGGCAGGGCTCGCTACCCGTGTCGACGCGGACCGCTCGCTCGTGCAGCTACAGACCCAGCAGCAAAGACTTCGTTCCTTGCAGGCAGATCAGGAGACCCAAAGTCTTCGCCTTGCGCGCATCATTGGCCTTCCCCTGGGCCAGCGTTTCGTTGCCAATGAGCAGTACCTCTTCTCCCCCGTGACCCTTGTCGCAGAAGGGGAAGCTTTGAAGCGAGCCGAAAGCGATCGCTCGGACCTGCAGGCAGCAGCATCGGGGGTGAAATCAGCAGGGCTCGCCGTAAAAGCCGCACATGCAGAGCGCATCCCATCACTTGGGGTTAACGCAGACTTTGGTGCAGCCGGAGTCACTCCCACTAACCACTCCACGAGTGTCTATACGGTCTCAGGAACGTTGACTGTTCCCCTGTACGAAGGCGGTCGAATTCATGGCGATATCGTCCAGGCACAAGCCGTACTTCGTCAACGAAAAGCCGAGTTCGAGGATCTACGAGGCCAAGTGGACGAAGACATCCGCCAGGCCTTCATTGACCTCAACTCAGCTGCGGACCAGGTCGGAGTCGCCCAAAGCAACTCCACCCTAGCACGCGAAACACTTCAGCAGTCCCGCGACAGGTTTACCTCGGGAGTAGCCGATACCGTCGAACTCGTCCAAGCCGAGCAATCCGTCGTTCAAGCCGATGACGACGCCATTACCGCTGTCTTCGAGCACAATCTCGCCAAGGTCGCGCTCTCACGTGCCATGGGCAGCGCAGAGCAGACACTGCCGCAACTCTTAAGGAAACGCTAAATGGCAGACCAGCAATCACCGGGAACGTTCCCGCAGATCTTAGAGGTTCCGATCGATCACCGCTTGCCAAGCGAGGCCAGCAAATCGCACCCCATGATCGAGGCCGCTCTGGCGTCCGACCGCGGCGAAGAACCACGTGCCGACCTTGCCTTGCGAATGCTTTACGACGAGCAAACCCGTCTTCGCGCGGAACTGGACGAACTCCGAAAGAAGGCAGACGAGAAAAAAGGGGACAAGGAGGGTGGGGATAAGAAAGAGGAGAAAGAAGACGGGGACGACGAAAAGAAAGAAGGAGAAGAGAAGAAAGATGATGACAAGAAAAACGAAAAGCCCCCGCTCAAAGTGCGCGTTCATATTGCGGAGGAGAAGACCAAAGGCTGGACTCGTCAGCACCCCATTGCAACCATAGCCATCGTCTTCGGCACCGTGATCCTCATCATCGCGGCAATTCTCCTGGTTCATTACCTCGACAGTTACGAAACTACCGATGACGCCTTCATCGACGGCCACACAGACCCCATCAGTTCCCGCATCAGTGGCATCGTCTCCAAGGTGTACGTGGAGAACACCTTTCGCGTTCAGAAAGGGCAGCTGCTTGTGCAGTTGGACGAGCGTGACAATCAGGTTGCCAAAGAGCAGGCTGCCGCCAACTATGCCCAGGCTCAGGCAGCGGTCCGCGCACAGTCTCCCAGCATAGGTATCACAACAACCGACCAGACGACCGAGATCATCAACCGTGACTACAACGTCATCAATACCGAGGCACAGGTCGCACAGGCGGAGGAACGCTACCGTTCCTCTCTCGCAGACCTGCGCCAGGCTGAGGCGCAGGAGGGCAACGCCATTCGCGAAGAAGAGCGCTACGGAATGCTCGTCGAAAAAGAAGAGGTGACCCGCGAGCAGTATGATCAGCGTGCAACAGAGCGGCGCGCACAGGCTGAGGTCGTCGCCAGCCGCCGGGAATCCGCCGATGCCGCTCACAAGGCTGTCACTCAGCAGGAGGCGCAGCTCGAGATAGCCAAGCAGCAGGCTCGACAGGCGAAGCAGGACAGTCCACGTCAGATCCAGATGCAGCGTGAGACGCTCGCGCAACGCAAGAGCAGTGAGCTTGCGGCTAAGGCACAGATAGATCAGAGTGAGCTAAACCTGCAGTACACACGGATTTACGCACCTGAAGACGGGATCATCGGAGACAAGCAGGTTCAGGTGGCTACGCAAGTTGCTCCGGGGCAAGAGCTCTTCGCCCTAACGCAGACAAACGACATCTGGATCACTGCAAACTTCAAGGAGACTGAGATCCGTCGCATGCATGCCGGACAGGGAGTGACGATTTATGTCGATGCGCTGTCACAGAAGTTCCAGGGTTACGTAGAGGCGCTGCCCGGCGGCACCGGTGCGGTTTATAGCCTTCTTCCTGCCGAGAACGCCACCGGAAACTACGTCAAGGTAGTGCAGCGTCTGCCCGTGCGCATAAGGATCAACCCCGGCCAGGACGGAGCTCAGCGCCTCGCCCCGGGCATGTCTGTTGAACCGAAGGTCTGGGTGAACCATTAGTGCCTGAAAGCAGCAAGAGTACAGGCAGTACAAATCCATGGCTGATCGCTGTTGCGGTCATGATCGCCACGTTCATGGAAGTCATGGACACCTCGATAGCCAGCGTCGCGGTGCCGTACATCGCCGGGAGCACCGCCTCTACCACGGACGAAGCAGAGTGGGTCCTCACCGTCTACCTGGTCGCCAACGCTGTTTTCCTTCCCGCCAGCAACTACTTCGCCCAGCGCTTTGGACGAAAGCGTTTCCTCATGTTCTCGCTCGCCCTTTTCACAGTCGCATCCTTTCTCTGTGGTATCGCTCCTACTCTTCCCTTCATCCTGCTCGCACGCACGGTTCAAGGCGCAGGCGGCGGCGCGCTGCAGCCGCTCTCACAAGCCATCCTGCTGGAAAGCTTTCCCCCCGCCAAGCAGGGTCAGGCTCTCGGAGTCTATGCGCTCGGAGTGGTACTTGCTCCCGTCATCGGCCCAGCCTTCGGCGGCTATCTTACAGACACCCTCTCCTGGCGCTGGGCTTTTTACATCAACATCCCGGTCGGCATCCTGGCGATTTTCCTCCAGAGTCGCTTCCTGCCCGATTCGCCGCCTCAGGGCAAGAAAGCCGGGGCCTTCGACGGTATCGGCTTTGGTCTCCTTGGCCTCTGGATCGGGTGCCTGCAGTTCATCCTGGACAAGGGCCAGGAAGATGACTGGTTCGGCGACGCGCGGATTCGCTGGGCAGCCGGCATTCTCGTCGTCTCGTTCATCTTTTTTCTCATACGGGAGTTCCGCCACAAGAAGCCGCTTGTCGACCTTCGCGCATTCTCAGACCGTAACCTTGCATTTGGCTGCGCGCTTGTCTTCGCCCTGGGCGCGGTCCTTTACGGTCTCACGACCATTCTCCCGGTCTTCTTTCAAACCCTGCTGGGGTACAGCGCCACGGCCAGCGGCTTCGCGGTAAGCCCTCGAGGCCTCGGCAGTGTGGCTGCCTCGTTGATCGTCGGCGCTCTGGTTTCGAAGTTCGACGCTCGGTGGATGGTGGCTGCAGGCTTCGCAGTGCTTGGAGGCTCAGGTCTATGGCTCGCAGAGCTGACCCTTGATATTTCGCCCACAAGCGAGTTCTGGCCTATCGCAGTCAGCGGCGTAGGTCTCGCCATGATCTTCGTGCCCCTTAGTAAAGTAGCCCTGGCTACCGTGGGCAAGAAGGGCACCGGCAATGCCAGCGGCATCTTCAACTTCCTGAGAAACGTCGGCGGCTCCATCGGCATCTCGGCAGCAAATACCATTGCCCAGCGGCACCTGCAATCGCACCGCAACGACCTCATCAGGACTTACACCGGCGCAAGTTGGCTGCTTCATCGCCAACTTTTTATATTGAATGAGCGGCTCTCCGCGCAGGCTGGGATGGCGGGTCGTATGGCAACACTGAGAGCATTCTCGATCACAAACACCAGCCTCAACTCACAAGCTCAGGTTTACGCCTACGTCGATGTCTTGCGTTACTTCGGATTTCTGTGCCTGATCTGCGTGCCCTTTGCATTCCTGCTCAAAAAGTCTGATCCAACTGCCCCCGGCGCTGGCTAGAACACACACTTCCGGCAGAGTGAGCACGCCTCGCGCACTATCCAGGTCGAGCGTTGCCTCTTCCGGTAAAGGCGCTAGTACCGAGAAACGCAGGTGTGCCTCAAGACAGGAATCTTTGTCTATATGGTCGACATCTATGTTCCTCGAAGCAAACCAGCTTCGAGGACCTTTCCAGCTCGTGTAGTTGCGTGCAGATTGCCAGGCAATTGGCTTCGAGCAGTCGGTGAGTTGTGTTTAAAGTCTTGACCATAAGGAACGGCTTAGTCTGACGGTCCACTGGACTTTGACAAAATCTGAGTTTAGACAGATTCTAAAAGAGACGATGGGTCACGAATCAATACGACAGATTCTCGAAAACAGCGGGCTTAAGTTCACTCCGCAGCGTCATTGCGTCATGGCGTTTCTGGTGGAGAGCACGGGCCATCCAACGGCGGCGGAGATCTTCGAGGCAGTCAACCGGCTGGACCCGCGCTCGTCCAGGGCCACTACATACAACAACCTGAGGGATTTAGTGCACGCCGGATTGGTGCGCGAGGTCGCTGTCGAAGGACGCGCCGCGCGTTTCGATGCGAAGGGCATTCGACACCATCACTTCATCTGCGATTGTTGCGGCAATGTGGAAGACGTGGACTGGTACGAAGTTCCCAAACCAGCCCCGGGCGCACTCGGTAAGCGGATCCTTCGCGAATGCGAACTTATCGCTCGCGGCCTATGCACGAAGTGCGCCCCTGCGAAGCGGCACAGCCAGCTGAGTACGACATGACTTTGTAATCACTGGGAAGCAGAGAAGTTCTAAACGTAAACGCAGCACAACACCCCGGGGTAAACGCTCCCCCCAAATGAAGGAGAACACCTTGCCAGAAGAAATGAAATGTCCGGTACCGCACGGTAACCACCCTGCCACCGCAACCGAATTGTCCTCGCCTGAGCATGGCGCCGTCACTCACACGTCGCGCAAGATCGTTTCGAATTCTGAGTGGTGGCCGGACCGGCTGGACCTCGCAGTGCTGCACCAGAACACCAAGCTGGCTGATCCGTTTGGCCCGGAGTTCGATTATGCGGAAGAGTTCAAGAAGCTTGACCTGGATGCCGTGATCAAGGATCTCCACGCGGTGATGACTGATTCGCAGATTTGGTGGCCCGCGGACTTCGGCCACTACGGCCCGTTCTTCATCCGCATGGCGTGGCATAGCGCCGGCACCTACCGCATCTATGACGGACGCGGGGGCGCGGGCATGGGGACACAGCGCTTCGCTCCGCTGAACAGCTGGCCGGATAACGTGAGCCTGGACAAGGCACGCCGTTTGCTCTGGCCGATCAAGCAGAAGTACGGCAAGCAGATCTCCTGGGCCGACCTGATGATCCTCACCGGCAACGTTGCGCTCGAGTCAATGGGCTTCAAGACCTTTGGCTTTGCCGGAGGCCGTGCAGATGTCTGGGTTCCACAGGAAGACATCTTCTGGGGTCCGGAGAACATCTGGCTCGGCAGCGACCGCTATCAGGGCGAGCGTGATCTCGACCATCCCCTCGCCGCCGTGCAGATGGGCCTGATCTATGTAAACCCGGAAGGTCCAGACGGTAGGCCAGATCCCCTCGCTTCGGCACACGATATCCGTGAGACCTTTGGCCGCATGGCCATGAACGACGTGGAGACCTTCGCGCTGATCGCCGGCGGTCACACCTTCGGCAAGGGCCATGGCGCACACGATCCCAGCAAGTTCGTAGGACCAGAGCCTGAGGGCGCTCCGATCGAGCAGCAGGGTTTTGGATGGAAGAACTCTGCCGGCAAAGGCAATGCGGAGGACACCATCTCTTCAGGTCTTGAAGGCGCATGGACAACGAACCCGCTGAAATGGGACAACGAGTATCTCGACAATCTCTACAACTTCGAGTGGACGCTGAAGAAGGGTCCGGCCGGGGCCTGGCAGTGGTACGCCGAGACAGAGGCTGAGAGCATTCCGGACGCGCACATCAAGGGCAAGATGCACCTGCCGATGATGTATACGTCGGACCTGGCGCTCCGCTTCGATCCTATTTACGCTGAGATCGGCAAGCGGTTCCAGAAGAACCCCGACCAGTTCGCGGACGCGTTCGCCCGTGCGTGGTTCAAGCTGACCCACCGCGACATGGGTCCCATCGTCCGCTACCTTGGGCCGCTGGTTCCCCAGGAAGTTCTGATCTGGCAGGACCCTGTTCCGGCAGTGGATCACGAAGTGATCGGTGATGCGGAGATTGCCACGTTGAAGGCGAAGATCCTTGCCTCTGGTCTGTCGATCCCGCAGCTCGTATCAACGGCCTGGGCTTCAGCTGCGACCTTCCGCGGCTCAGACAAGCGCGGTGGAGCAAACGGTGCTCGCATCCGGCTTGAGCCGCAGAAGGACTGGGAAGTGAACCAGCCGCAGGTGTTGGCGAAGGTGCTCAGCACGCTCGAAGGCATCCAGAAGGAGTTCAACAGCGGCGCCAAGAAGGTCTCGCTCGCTGACCTGATCGTTCTTGGCGGATGTGCTGCCGTTGAAGAGGCTGCGAAGAAGGCGGGACAAGAGGTCAAAGTTCCCTTTGCTCCGGGTCGCACGGATGCTTCACAGGAACTGACGGATGTTCACTCGTTTGCTCCACTCGAGCCAACGGCGGACGGATTCCGCAATTACCTGCGCCTCGGACACTCGACTCGCGCCGAAGCATTGCTCGTGGATCGCGCGCAGTTGCTGAAGCTCACGGCTCCTGAGATGACGGTACTCGTCGGAGGACTACGCGCCCTCGGCGCGAACTATCGTCAATCAAAGGATGGTGTCCTCACCACACAAACCGGAGCGCTGACGAATGACTTCTTCGTGAACCTGCTCGACATGGCGACGGAGTGGAAGGCATCGTCTACCTCGGAAGGCCTGTTCGAAGGAGTTGACCGTGAGACAGGTGAGGTCAAGTGGACAGCCTCGCGTGTCGATCTGATCTTTGGTTCGAACTCCCAGCTTCGGGCGGTGGCGGAAGTCTACGCGTCTTCGGATTCGAAGGCAGCGTTTGTGCAGGACTTCGTCGCGGCATGGAACAAGGTGATGAACCTCGACCGCTTCGACCTTCACCTGAGTGCGGCTGCCGCAGCATAACCTTTCGACTCCTGGCGGGAGACGAGAGCTACCACCTTGTTGCCCGCGCGGACCTTCTCCGGTCTGCGCGGGCATTTTTGTGTTCCTGGAAAGGTGGTAAATAAATAGTGCTGAGGTGCGCACGCGGCGTTGCTCACACTCGAAGGCTGAGGCTTCCTGCAACAGATGACCCCGGGGGTTCTGACTTTGCCAGCATACCCCCCTCCCCCCCTCTTTTGCGCAAAGTATTCAAAAGATGTCAGTTAGGTCTGGACCTATTCGCCAACCAATACCTCCCAGGAAAGGCCATTAGACGGCTCCCCGGGTATTCAGGGGGTTATGCATTGAAGCCGGAGCGAAGATTTGTCAAGTAGTGGCAAGCCATCTCAGAGGTACTCACTCTGCCGGATCGTAGTTCAGGTTCTGCCCCAGCCACCGCTCGACCTCTGCCATGCTCATTCTTTTGCGGACATGATAGTCGGCCACCTGATCGCGGCCTATCTTTCCCAGGCTGAAGTAGCGCGACTGCGGATGCGCGAAATAGATGCCGCTGACGCTTGAGCCGGGCCACATGGCGAATGACTCCGTGATCAACATTCCAGTGTTCTTCTCCACGTCGAGGAGGCGCCAGAGCGTTCCCTTCTCAGTGTGATCCGGGCATCCTGGATATCCGGGGGCAGGACGGATTCCCCTGTACTTTTCATGGATGAAGTCCGCGGGAGTCAGGCCCTCGTCCAGCCCATATCCCCACTCGTCGCGAACACGCTTGTGCAGACACTCGGCGAAGGCTTCGGCCAGGCGGTCGGCGAGCGCTTCTGCCATGATCGCACTGTAATCGTCGTGCTTCTCTCGGAAGCCGTCACACACTTCTTTGAGGCCGATGCCGGTCGTGACCGCGAAGGCGCCGATGTGGTCGCACAGATTGGTCTCGTGGGGAGCGATAAAGTCCGCGAGCGACCGGCAGGGCTCATTGCCTTCCCGGTTTGCCTGCTGGCGGAGAAAGTGCAGGCGGTCCAGTTCGTGCTCGCGCGTGGCGTCCGTGTAGAGAGCAACGTCATCACCGATAGCAGCAGCGGGAAAGAACCCGTATACACCACGCGCTGTAATCAGGTTTTGCTCGATGATGATGTCCAGCATCGCGTTGCCGTCGTCGAAGATCCTGCGCGCTTCCGCACCCTGCTCTTCGTGGTCGAAGATGCGCGGATAAAGGCCCTTCATGCCCCAGGTGTGGAAGAAGGGCGACCAGTCAATGTACTCGCGCAGGGTGGCGAGAGGAAATTTGTCGAGGTCGCGCACGCCGAGGAACCCGGGCTTAGAGAGGTCTTCGCGACGCCACTCGATGGGGGTGCGCCGGGCGCGAGCGGTCTCGATCGGAACAGTCGTCTGCTTCGGTGCGGAATGATTCTTGCGGATTGATTCGTAGTCGGCGCGATGCTGCATAACGAAGTCGGCTTTGCCATCGTCACTGAGTAGACTGGTGGTCACCGGGACGGCGCGGCTTGCGTCCAAGACATGCACGACGGGCTCGCTGTAGTGTGGAGCGATCTTGATCGCCGTGTGAGCACGGCTAGTGGTGGCACCGCCAATCAGAAGTGGCAGCTTGAATCCCTGACGCTCCATCTCCTTGGCGACATGGACCATCTCGTCGAGCGAAGGCGTAATCAGGCCGCTGAGGCCAATCATGTCTGCCTTCTCCGCCTTTGCGCGATCGAGGATCTTCTCGCAGGAGACCATGACGCCGAGATCGATTACATCGTAGTTGTTGCACGAGAGCACGACGCCCACGATGTTCTTGCCAATGTCGTGGACGTCGCCCTTCACAGTCGCAAGGATGATTTTGCCCTGCGCTTTCACAACCTGGCCCGCGGCTTCCATGGCGGCTTTCTCAGCCTCCATAAAGGGCGTGAGGTGCGCGACGGCTTTCTTCATGACGCGCGCTGATTTGACGACCTGGGGAAGGAACATCTTGCCCGCCCCAAAGAGATCCCCGACGACGCTCATGCCTGCCATGAGCGGGCCCTCTATGACCAGCAAAGGGCGACCGAGTTTTATGCGAGCCTCTTCCGCATCGATTTCGATGTAGGCGTCGATACCTCGCACCAGTGCATGGGAGAGGCGCTCTTCGACGGTGCCGTTGCGCCACTCTTCTTCCTTCTTTTCACTGATAACTACGCCGCTGCTGGCGGCCTTCAAACGTTCACCGTGCTCGACGAGGCGCTCGGTCGAGTCGGCGCGGCGGTTCAGCAGAACATCTTCTACAAGAACCTTCAGTTCGGGCTCAATCTCTTCGTAGAGCTCCAGCATTCCGGCGTTGACGATGCCCATGTCCATGCCGGCGGCGATGGCATGGTAGAGGAAGGCCGAGTGCATTGCCTCGCGCACTTTATTGTTGCCGCGGAAGCTGAAGGAGATGTTCGAGACGCCGCCGCTTACCTTTGCGTGCGGCAGGTTCTTTTTGATCCAGCGCGTGGCGTTGATGAAGTCCACGGCATAGTTGTTGTGCTCCTCCATGCCGGTGGCCACGGTAAGGATGTTGGGATCGAAGATGATGTCTTCTGGCGGGAAGCCGACCTCGTCGACGAGGATGCGATAGGCGCGTTCGCAGATGCGGATCTTCTCTTCATAGGTGGCGGCCTGGCCGTCTTCGTCGAAAGCCATCACCACTACGGCAGCGCCATACTTCAGCACCTTCGCGGCGTTCTCGCGGAACTTCTGCTCGCCTTCCTTGAGCGAGATGGAGTTGACGATTCCCTTGCCCTGCAGGCACTTGAGCCCTGCTTCGATGACCTCCCACTTTGAGGAGTCCACCATGAAGGGGACCTTGGCTACCTCCGGCTCGCTGGCCAGCAGTTGCAGGTACCGGGACATGGCGGCGACGCCGTCGATCATGCCCTCGTCCATACAGATGTCGATTACGTTAGCGCCGTTTTCTACCTGCTGCCGGGCGACGCTGACGGCCTCTTCGTACTTGCCTTCCTTGACGAGTTTGGCGAACTTCGGCGACCCGGCGACGTTGGTCCGTTCGCCGATCATGATGTAGACGCCGGGCTGCTGGGTGAAGGGCTGCGATCCTGAAAGGCGAAGCGGCTTGGTCTCTGCAACTACGCTCATGCCGCTGCCTTCGCCTCCAAGAGCGGTCGCGGGGCCTTCGCTTCAAGCGCCCTGGCGATCGCCGCTATGTGATCGGGCGTGTTGCCGCAGCAGCCGCCGGCGATGTTAATCAGGCCGCCACGGGCGAAGTCGCCCAGGTAACGAGCCATGTCCGATGGGCCGAGGTCGAAGCCGGTCTCTGAGAGAGGGTTCGGCAGACCGGCGTTCGGGTAACAGGAGATCGCTACATCAGCCTTGTCGGAGAGCTCCTGCAAGAACGGGTACATCAGGTCGGGACCGAGCGAGCAGTTGAGTCCGACGGAGAGCGGCTTGACGTGTTTCACGGCGTTCCAGAAGGCCTCAGTGGTTTGGGCGGAGATGAGCGTCTCTCCCCCACGGCCTACCGCGGCTGAGATCATGATGGGAAGCTCTTTGCCGTCTTCATCGAAGACATCGCGGATGGCAACGAGCGCCGCCTTTGCATTCAGCGAATCGAAGATCGTCTCCACTAGAAGAAGGTCGGAGCCGCCCGCGATCAGAGCACGCACCTGTAGAGCGTAGGCATCCTTCACCTGATCGAAGGTGACAACGCGGAAACCGGCGTCATCGGCATCGGGCGAGTTCGAGAGCGAGACGGTCAGCGGACCGATAGCTCCGGCCACAAATCGCTGCTGACCCGTTTCATTGCCGACCCGGTCCGCCCAGGTTCGGCACTGACGAGCGGACTGCTCGTTGATCTCCCACGCAAGGCTATTGAGCGACTCGTCCTCGATGATTTTCTGATAGAAGTCAGGGTCTTTACGGCCGCCGTGTTCGCGGGGATCCTCAACGAAGAATTCACTCTGCGTGATGCTGGTCGCGCCGAAGGTGTTCGTCTCGATGATGTCCGCACCGGCTTCGAGAAACCGACGATGAATGTCGCAGATCATGTCAGGCTGAGTGAGAGAAAAGAGATCGCCGTTGTTCAACAGGTCTTTCGAAGAATCCTTGAAGCGTTCCCCGCGAATATCCGCTTCCGCCATGCCGTAGGTGCGAATGGTGGTGCCCATTGCGCCATCGATGATGGCAATGCGGCTCTCGAGTATCTTCTCCAAGGGATGTGGGCTGTAGGGAATCATGTGCTCCTGTGGTCTTCAGCGCAGGAATCGGGTGGTAAGCCGGTGGGTTGCGCCAGTCTCCGACGCTGCTTTGAACGAAAGCACATCGACTACTGTCTCTATTATAGCGATCCTGAATAAGGCAGGAGCCGGCGAACCGATCGCGAATGCTCGCGCTGAGGCTATCGAGGGCCCTGACTACGCACGCAGGTCCGCTCGCCTGAAATCAGAAACCCGAAGCTTCTCTGTTGTGGCGGGAAAGTGATTGAGATATCTTCATGAAATCAATGTCAGCCAGTGAAACGCGCTTCGTATGCGACGCGAGGTTTAGAGCAAACCGACGTTCAATTTCTAAATTGAGGTTTCATTCTGACGCGATTATGCAAGGACCGACGCGTTCGGCGGAGACGCTCCACTGCTCTCGCTCTGCGCGACATGCGCGCCCGGTTTGAACGCGTCTCGGGGCTTGCCGCGAGAGGCTGCCTCGTTCTCTTGCTGCACGCCAGCTTCGCGTCTTCCAACGTGCGGGCACAGTCGATCTGCTCCGGGACGGCTCTCGATCCCGCATCCGCTGCAAACTGTGCTGCGGGCGCGATACCTGTTGCGACCGTTGCCCGGCTTGACCCGTCGCACATCTATTCCCTGCCAGAACTCATCGATTTAGCCGAGCACAACAATCCGCGTACCCGCGTCGCCTGGGAACGTGCCAAGCAGCGGGCTAACGAACTGGGCATTGAGAAGAGCGCCTATCTTCCCGTTATCGCCTTCAACGCCATTGGGGGAGACCAGCGCACGATCAGTCCGTTCCCGAAGGCGCTGGAGCCGCGCGGCTATAACATGGTGACCATTCCGATCGTTCAGCCTGAGTTGACGCTCCAGTACCTGCTCTTCGACTTCGGTACTCGTGGAGCGCGGGTGGATGCGGTGCTGGCTGAGAAGATCGCTTCGGGTGCCAACTTCGTTCAGGTCAACCAGGATGTCGCCTTCCGCGTTGCGACCGGATACTATCGTCTCCTAACGGCACAGGAGCGCCTGCAGGCGACACGGGAGACCTTGAAGACCGGACAGACGACGCAGGACGCCGCCGAGGCGCAACTCGCCAATGGCCGCTCCACGCTGCCTGATGTGCTCAATGCGAAGGCGGAGACCTCGCAGGACGTATTCGACCTGGAATCGGCGGATGGCGACGAGAAGATTGCCCGGGTGCAGCTTGCGGAGGCGGTCGGTGCCGAGCCTTCGCCTGACATCCAGATCGACGCTATGGCCAGTGCGCCGCTTCCCGAATCGCTGACACTGTCGATCGAGGAACTGATTGACCGGGCAACGAAGGACCGCCCCGACCTTGCGGCCCAGGCTGCGGAAATACGTGCGGCGGACGACCGCATCCGCGTGGCAAAGGGCGAGTACAGGCCCCGCATCACGCTTTCCGGCAGCGGCGCGCAGACTTCTATCTGGCCCTCGCCGGACGCTGGTGCGCTTGGGCAGGCGAGCGAGCCAACCTGGTCGGCGATACTTGGGGTCGAGTGGAAGGTCTTCGATGGCGGTGCGCGGCGGAATGAAGTGGCAGCCGCTCAATCGAAGAAGCGCGAGGCTGAAGATGAGTTCACGGAAAAGCACGATCAAGCGACGCGTGAGGTCTGGACGGCGTATATCGCATTTCGAACCGCGCTCAGGAAACAGCAGGCAGCCGTGACTTTACTGGAAGCGGCGAACGAATCGTACGGTGCGTCGCTTGAGGCGTACAAATATGGGGTCAAGAACCTGATCGACGTTGTAACAGCGGAGCGGCAACTCGCTCAGGCCCGCCTGTCGGGTGTCTCTGCAAGGTCACAACTTTTCCTCGAAGCGGTCGACCTGGAGTTCGTCACGGGCAACCTGCTGCGAAGCCGGCCTGCCGCAACAAAACTTCATGCACAGGAAGGACCGGCGAAATGACCTGCTCCAAACTCAAGCTTGCCGGTATCAGCGCAGTCTGCCTCATCGTGTCAGGATGCAGCCGCGCGCCGAACATCGATGTGATTGGGTCTTTTTTTCCCGTCTGGATGCTCTGCCTTGCGATCGCAATTCCATTGACCTTCCTGGCGCGCTTCGCCCTGGTGCGGTTTCAGTTGGAAAATCACGTGGGCCCCCTCGCTCTGTTCTATCCTTCCGTCGTCGTTCTTTTTACCAGCCTTCTCTGGCTGATCTTCTTCCAGTAGGAGCAATCGTGGACGTAGCGGAAAAGGAAACTCCGGCGCAAGTTGCGGCGACTGAAGTCAGCCAGTCGAAGGCGGGGCTCGGCCGTGTCATAGGCATCGGCGTCGTCGTTGCGGCCCTCGTCCTACTCGGTATCGTGGTGCTTCAAACAGACCTCCATCCGCGAACGGACGATGCCAGCGTGCGCGCTAACTTCATCGAGATCGCTCCGGAGGTGTCGGGGCGCCTGACCGAGCTTCCGGTGAAGGACAACGCCTTCCTCAAGCAGGGCGACACGCTCTTCGTCATCGACCCCCGACCGTATGAGTACGCTCTGCAACAGGCGCTCTCCGATCAGAATGCGCTGGAACAGCAGATCATCGACGAGCGCCGTCACATCGCAGCCCAGGCCAGTGCCGCCGAAGCCGCCCGGGCCGGAGTTTATAACGCGCGTACAAGCATTCAAACGGCAGGCAGCAATATCGATGCCGCGGCCGCCGCGGTCACTCGCGCCACGGCAGCCGCGGAGGCTGCGGAGGCCCAGCTGAAGCTGATCACGAATAATCTGCACCGCATCGAACCGCTGCTGAAGAAGCAGTACGTCACCGTAGAACAGATTGACCAGGCGAATACTGCGGTGCGCGTTGCGCAGGGCAACTACGACGAAGCCCAGGCTGCACTGCTGCAGGCGCAGGCCGCACAGCAGCAGGCCACCTTCCGAAAGATCGAGGCAGCATCCGCATCTGCCGAGCAGCAGGCGAAGTTCGGCCAGGCATTGCACACGATCGACACTGTGGATACGCTCGAATCGCAACGGCCCGCGAAGGCTGCCAAGGTAGACAGCGCCCGCCTCGATCTCGAACGCACGCGGGTGGTCGCTCCCTTCAACGCCTACGTCACAAACATGAACATCTCGGTCGGCGCGTATGCCCGGCCGGGGACGCCGCTTTTCACCTTGATCGACACCCGCACGTGGTATGTCATTGCGAACTACCGTGAATCGAAGCTTAAGAACATTCACTCCGGACAGCATGTAGACCTCTACCTGATGGGGCACCCGGATCGTCGCTTCAACGGCACGGTTGAGAGCGTTGGCTATGGCGTCTTCCCTGAAGATGGCGGCGTGTCCGGGGGGCTACCCAACATTGAGCGGACCCTCAACTGGGTGCATCTCTCTTCACGCTTCCCGGTGCGAATCCGGGTACAGGATCCCGATCCCGATCTCTTTCGTATTGGAGCGACCGCCGTGACGGTCGTCCGCTAGACATGGCCGCGGCGGCTGCACAAGCGAGACCTGTCCTCGATCCGCGCACTTCCCTGCCGCGAGCCTGGATAAAGGCGCTGCTGCAAGATCTTGAACCTGTTCCGGGCCGCATGAGCAGTACGCTCCGCGTGGTGCTTGCCTCCGTCATCGCCCTGATCCTGATGGAAGCACTACGGATGCCCTTTGTCTCGATTGGAATGTATTTCATTTTCCTAATCGGTCGGGACAGCCCCGCAGTCTCGTTACGCAGCAGCGCCTTCTCGTTTGGCATTGTGGTCTTCGCGATCGCGGCAGAGCTCGGCGTCGTGATTCTTACCGACAACGATCCCGTAGCCCGCCTCCTGAGCGTCGCCGTAGTCACGTTTGTCGCCGGGCTGCTGGTCGTGACGACCAACACACCGCCGCTGGGCTCGACCTTCGGCCTGATCTACTGCACCGTGATCTCACTGTGGGAGATTCACGCTCCTGCGGACACGCTGGTGAAGAGTTCGCTCTACCTCCTCGGAACGTTCGTTATCTCCCTCGGTTGTGCCGTTGGGGTTGAGTACATTCTGGGAGTAAAGAATCCGGCAGCGGCGCTCCAGGAACAGCGGCGCAGTCGCTATGCAGCACTGGAAACGCTGTTTCGCCTGTACGCAGAAGATGCCCCGGCGGCCAGACGGTTCGATGCCGCGGCCAGCGTCGGGCGGCTCGCTCTTGCCGGCCAGAGCGGGATGATTGCCCTATACAACACGATCGTGGAGCGCAACCTGGAGACGGGAACTCTGCCGATCGCCATCCGGCCACGCATCACGATGCTCGCCCAGCTGATGGACAATGCAGCCGCATTCGGTCTGCAAAACCCGGCCGAGGTTGATCCTGATACGCAGGCGAGATGCAGACGCATCGCGGACGAGTGCAGGCGGCTCATCCCTGGCGTGCCCGAGACGCCAAGCAGTTCTCTCAGGTTGGGCCCCGAGGGAAGCTACTTACTTCTTGACCGGGTTGAAGGCGCGCTTCACGCAATCCTTACCATGCCGCTCGACATCAACCCTGCCAAGAATCGAGAGTTGGTTACCCTTCCAAGCAGTAAAGTACCCTTCTTTATCCCGGGAGCGCTGTTCCAGGTTGAGAGCGTCGCATTCGGACTCAAGATCAGTCTCTGCGCGACCTTCTGCTACATCCTCTACCATGCACTGGCCTGGCCGGGGATCGCAACCTCAGTCACTACCGTGCTTGTGACGGGACTCAGCAGCACAGGAGCCATTAAGCAGAAGCTGGTCTTCCGGCTGCTCGGAGCCGTGGTCGGCGGTTTGCTGCTGGGTATCGGGGCAACCGTATTCCTCTTCCCGCACATGGATTCAATCACTTCGCTTATCGTGCTCGAGGCCGTCATCGCTTTCATCTCGGCCTGGGTTGCGGCGGGACCGAAGTTCAACTACATCGGCCTGCAAATTGCATTCTCGTTTTACGTAGTTGCTTACGAAGGGTTCACTGCGCCAGTCGAACTTGCGCCGGCGCGCGACCGTTTCGCAGGCATTCTTATCGCCCTCGTAGCGATGTGGCTGGTCTTCGATCAGCTCTGGCCGGTGCGCACGATTACCGTTATGCGGCGCAGCTTCGCCTCACTGCTGCGCCTCTGCGCGGAGGTCCTTACCGTCTCAGACTCGGCAGACACCAGGCAGGGCATTCTCCGCCATGCCGACATTCTCCGCGACCGCGTTGGCAAGACCGTTGCCGGCCTGAGAAGCAGCAACGGGGCGATTCCTTATGACTTCGGCGCTGACCGTGAGCGTCACATCCAGGAAGGAGACGCAATTCTTCGCGCCACGCTTACCGCCGCCGCACTCTTCTGGAACGAGGTCGCCGTGCTTCATACAGTCACGCAAGACATGGGCGCGGAGGCCGCTCACATTGCACTTCGTCGTAATCTTGCAGGCCGGTTGATCGCTTTGGCCGAATCCATCACGCAGAACAAGGCGACTCCGGTCCAGGAGGCGTTATCGCCCCTGGAGCCGGAACTACAATTCGATCTTCGCCATAGGGAGTACGTGCAACATGTCATCGCTCGCTACGAGGAGCTTGCGAAGTTCACCGCTGCGCTGAGTCCCCATGCTGTTGTGAAGACCGGGTAGCTAGCCTATCTTATTTGGAAAGTTATGCTCCCCTTCTATCTAAAAACGATGAGGCCGTAGCACGGAGGTCGCCAGGAGATGCTTCGTCTACGGGCTCCATGTCGACTGCAACCTTTAGCGTGTGGCCACCGCCTCCCAGGATCAGCCCGCGCAGGGGGCTCACATCGCCGTAGTCGCGTCCCCAGGCGAGCGTCACATGGCCGTCTGTCGGAGCGACATCATTGGTTGGATCCATGTCCAGCCAACCCTGGCTGCGGCAGTAGGCCGACACCCACGCGTGCGACGCATCGGCGCCGATCAGCCTTGGCTTACCAGGCGGAGGATAAGTTCGCAAGTAACCACTGACGTACCGCGCCGCAATGTTGAGCGAACGGAGGCAGGCGATCTGGACATGTGCGAAGTCCTGGCAGACGCCTCGGCGCTTCTTGAAGACTTCTTCGACTGTCGTCCGGACGGTGGTCACCTTGGAATCGAAGCGGAAATCACGGTGAATGCGGCTGGTCAGATCCAAGAGAGCTTCGCGCATCGGCCTGCCAGGCGTGAAGGATTGGAGCGCGTAAGCGGCAAACTCGGGACGGATGCGGATGCGGGGCGACTCAAATTGGTATTGCGACGCTTCGAGCCTTGCGAGCGTGTTCTCCTGGGACAGCGTGTGCCCTTGGGACAGCGTTGACGTGGAATCTTCCCACGAGATCGGCGGCGCGGAGAGGTAAGAGTCGTCTCCGGTACGAACGACTTCGCTCCTGGCTTCAACCGACAGAGTGCGATGAGGATCACCGATTGTAAAGAAGGTGAGGCAGTTCCCGAAGTAGTCGATACGCTCCGTGCAGGTCGCGGGAGCAGGCTCGATGTTCAGTGTGGTCGAGACGACCTGATTGTTTGCGAACGACCTCGGCTTCAGACAGGCCACATGATTGCCTACCGAGACCGGATAAGCGTACTTGTACGTGGTTCGGTGGCTGATTCTGTAGATCATGCGGTCCCGTTATTGCCCCATCGTGACTGGAAGCGTACGTGCGTGACTGAAGTATCGGCTGGAAAGATCGTTCGACCACTTTGGCAGCAGCTGTTCAAGATCGGCAAGGAAACGATCCAGGTGCTTCAGGCCCTGTCGCGTCCTTGGTCCATTGTTGGATGCCGGGAATGGAATGCCTTGCAGATCGAAGGAACGCAAAGTTTTCAGAGCGTTCTGCATCACTTTCAACTCGGCTGCATCGTGACGAGGAAGTTTTTCGTACAACTCCACGAGGTGGTCGAGTTGGAAGTCGAGGGAGCGTGGGTTGGTCTCGTCCGCCATAAGGACATCCAGAACGGCCAAGGGCTGCAACGTCGTGTAGTATCGCGACCGATAGGTGACTGAGCTGTCGGCTACTTCGAGCAGGAGCTCCAGAAAAGGCCAGTTCTCTTCCGCGAGCGGCTGGGTGATGACGCGCAGTTCCCTTGCCTGGTAGACAGCTCGCTCCAGCCGCCGTCCCAGGCTCATAAAGAGCCAACCCGAGCCGCGGTTGATGTTTTCGCGCTCCATGCCGGAGAAGGCCGAAAGATGTTCGAGGCAGGTGGTCAGTATGGCGGAGTATTCCGGAAGCCGCGCGTCGGAATCGGCCTTCAGGTCAACACGCAACTGGCCGATCAGCAAGGTCATGTCGGCCGAGAGCCGCTCGCGAACATTGCCGCCGATGCGGGATATCTCTTCGAGCGTGCATGGAAGGCTTTCGTAGCGTTTGACATCGGTCAGCATCGAGAGCATCTCTTTGGTCAAAGCGTCGAACGTCGGCGGGGTGCGCCTGGTGCGAGGCAGCTTGCTGGCGCGCGTTCCCAGGCAGCCGTGCAGGCGGAGGAGGCTGGCAAGTTCCGCTTCGTCGGCACGGTAGACGCGGGGCACCATCGACCGCAGGATCCGAGCGATGTTCTCTGCGCGCTCGACGTAGCGGCCGAGCCAGAAAGTATTGTCGGCAACGCTGCTCGGCACCACGCGGGAGATGCGCCGGAGCTCGACGGGCTCGGTCCGGGGACGAAGCATACTGAATGTGTCGACGGGCTGTTCAGAGAGCACCCAGGCGTCCTTGCTGTGGCCACCCCGTTGCATGGAGACGACGGAGCCCTCCGCTTCGGCGACGCGAACCAGGCCTCCGGGAAAGACCATCCATCCCCTGGGTGTATTCAGAACGTAGGTCCGCAGCACCATGCTGCGGTAGACCATCCGCTCTCTTTCCCAGACCGGTACTGTCGACAGCGCGACTTGCTCCTGCGCGACATACTCATGCGGAAAGGCCCGCATACGTTCGATCAGTTCGGCACGTTTGTGCTTTGGAAGCTCCGAACCGAAGACCGGCTCCATGCCGCGCGCAGGAAATGCCGGTTTCACCACGACGGAGTCGAGATGATCCAGAACCCACTCCAGCGCGTCCTTCTGGCCGCACCACCAGGTGGCGACCGAAGGAAGTTTCAGTTCCTCTCCGAGCAGATCGCGCGAAAGCCCAGGGAGAAAAGGCATGATCGATGCAGATTCAATGAGGCCGCTGCCCAGAGCGTTGGCGACCTTGACGTTGCCGGCGGCGATGGCGCTGACGAGGCCGGAGACACCGAGCAGCGAGTCGCCGCGCAGCTCAAGAGGATCACAGAAGTTGTCATCGACGCGGCGCAGGATGACATCCACCTGCTCAAGGCCGCCAACCGTCTTGAGGTACACCCTGCGATCACGGACGGTCATGTCCGCGCCTTCCACCAGGGTAAAGCCGAGATACTTCGCGAGATAGGAGTGCTCGAAGTAGGTCTCGTTGTGCGGCCCGGGGGTGAGCAGGACGATCCGGGGATGCACCATGCCCGACATGGCGATCAGGGCTTCACGTTGTGCTCGAAAGAACGGCGCAACGCGCAGCACGTTCGAGCCGCGGAAGAGCTCTGGCAGCAGATCCGCCACAATCGTGCGGTTCTCAAGCGCATAGCCGCTTCCAGACGGAGCCTGGGTCCTGTCGGCGAGCACCCACCACCGACCATTCGGTGAACGTGCAAGATCGACGGCGAGCATATGGAGGGCGCTATGCGGAGGAACTTCTATGCCAACCAGCGGACGAAGGAATGCAGGGTTGCCATAGAGCAATGCTGCTGGAATCTTCCCTGATTTCAGAAGCTCCTGCGAACTGTAAAGGTCTTCCAAGATTCGGCTGAGCAGTTCGGCGCGCTGAATGACCCCGGCTTCAATGAAATGCCACTCCTCGGCAGGCAGCAGCATTGGCACCACATCGGTGCGCCAGGGCCGGTTTGCGCCTTCGGGATCGCCGTAGATGTTATACGTGACGCCGTTCTCCCGGATGCGCTTCTCCGCAAGGCCCCAACGCCGTCCGAGTTCCGCCGGCCCGATGGCGCGCAAGGACTCCATCAGCGGCCCCCAGTGTTGCCGCGGCGTCACACCATCGGCCGAGGACTCCTCGTAGGTCGCGCCATATCGCAGCGCGGATTGATAGAGATCACCAATCACGAGGCGATCCCTGGGGAACTGCGCGATGGCCAGCGCATGTCCAGAGTCATGGGAAAGACAGGATTTTCTTCGAGCTCAGGCACCGAGATAGCGCAGGGCTGTGGCTCTGACACCTGAAAGCGTTCCAGACGGCGCTGCTTCGCCTCAATCGCATCTTTCGGACGCGTCGTATGCACCGTTCCATCGGGCGGACCGGCGAAGTAGGTGGACTGGCCAATCGCGCGACCCATTGACGTGTCGATCAGGTCGAAGATCAGCGGAGTGTGAACCGGGATCGTCGGGTGCAGCGCGGCAGAGAGCCGCCGGGCGCGATATCGAATGCCCGCGACGAACTCACCCGCTTTGCCGGTGGGGTGCAGAGGGACACACCGGCTGTTGCAACTCACCACATAACGGTTTCCATCAGTCGCGCCCCGGAGCATGACCTGCATACGTTCCAGGGACGAATCGACGCTGCGGCCGGTGCGGCCCGAGTTTGTCTCTTCCGCGAGAACATTCCAAGGTTCGAGCGCCTGCCTCAACTCCATCTCCACTCCGTCGGCAGTGAGAGATCCGATCTTCGGAAAGCGAAATTCCAGGTGCGTGCGGAACCAGGCATCTTCAAAGGCATATCCGGAGGTGCGAAGGTGATCCAGAACTTCACCGAAGTCCTCCTGAACGAAATGGGGCAGCATGAAGCGGTCATGCAGCAGCGCTCCCCAGCGGACGAGATCGCCAGTAAAGGGCTGCTTCCAGAAGGTGCAGACGAGCGCGCGAACCAGCAGCATCTGCAACAGGCCCATCTTGTAGTGCGGCGCCATCTCAAAGGCCCGTAACTCAAGCAGACCGAGTTGAAGCCCCTGCCCCTCGGGTGGAAACATCTTGTCGATGCAGAATTCAGCTCGATGCGTGTTACCGGTCACGTCGACCAGTAGATTGCGGAACAAGCCGTCGAGGATGTACGGCGGGCACGCCTCGCCGGTCAACTGGCTGAAGGCGACCTCAAGCTCGTATAGCGCATCCACACGCGCTTCATCGACGCGCGGATACTGGCTTGTAGGCCCGACGTACATGCCGGAGAAGAGATAGGAAAGCGATGGATGGTTCTGCCAGAAGGAGATCATGCTGCGCAGGAGATCAGGGCGCCGAAGCATGGGGCTGTCGGGAACGGAGGGTGCGCCGAGCACGATGTGACTTCCGCCTCCGGTAGCAAGGTGGCCCCCATCGTAGGCAAACTTACCTGCGATGAGCCGATTCTGGAGCGCCTCTTCAAAGAGAACCGCGTTCAGGTCTTCCAGTTCGTCCCAGGTGCCGGTGGGAGGAAGATTAACCTCCAGGACGCCGGGGTCAGGCGTGAGGCCGTAGGAGCGCAGCCGAAGATCGTGAGGTGGAGTGTAGCCCTCTACCCAGATCGATACTCCGAGGTGTTCGCAGGTATCTTCCACCGCCGCGATCAGGTCTAAGTAATCCGCCAGCACAGGAACAAACGGAAGGAAGACACAGAGCCTGCCATCCCGCACCTGCACGCACAACGAAGGCCGGATCAGCAGGGTCGCAGAGTCCGCAGTGCGGGAGAGTGGCGGCAGCGGGTCGGCTGCTGGTTCAATATTGAAAAGATCCATGCGACGGGCCGGGGTTGCGGGGATGCTTTCCCGTTCGGTCGCGACTCCGTCCTTCTCTTCGAACTGATAGACCAGTTCGTCGGGAGCGACGAATGGCATCGGTTCAAGCGGAATACGATATCCGATTGGCGAGTCACCATAGGAAAGTACAAGCCGCTCCTGCCTTGGGAACCAAAGCTGGCTTGACCACTCGAGGACCCCCTCCGGCTGACGACGACGCAGCGGCAGGATGTAACCGACGGGCTCCGGTTGCGGGACCGGCGGATCGCCTTCTGGATCGAAGGCGGGCAGAATGTTTTCGGCGCTCGCCTGCAGGCGGCGGCTCAGCGCGGTCATGAAGCGCAGACTGTCGGCAAGGCCATAGCCAAAGTCCTGGTCCTCGCGCGCGATGAGGGCGGCGTTCTCCCAGACCGGGACGCCGTCCACACGCGAGATGCAGTGAAAGGCCCAGCGCGGCAGAGCCTCGCCCGGATACCACTTCCCTTGCCCAAAGTGCAGCAAACCTCCGGGCGCGGTGCGTTCGCGCAGCCGGCGGATCAACTCGAGTCCACGCGTCCGCTTGATCGGGCCAAGCGCTTCGACGTTCCACTGGGGACTCTCGGGCTCATCGACACCGACAAAGGTGGGTTCGCCGCCCATGGTCAGGCGAATGTCCTGCGTGACGATCTCTCGATCCAACGTGTGCCCGACTTCCCGCACTGCTGACCATTGCTCGTCGCTGAAGGGTTGGGTCAGACTGGGCGCATCGTTCAGCCGGCGAACGGACATTTCAAAGCTGAACTCCACCCCCGCGGGCTCTACTGTGCCGCCGATCGGGGCCGCCTGCCCGACATCCGGCGTACAGACGAGCGGGATGTGTCCCTCAGACGTAAGCAGTCCGGAAGTCGGGTCGAGCCCGATCCAACCCGCGCCTGGCAGGAAGACCTCGGTCCAGGCATGCAGGTCGGCAGAATCCTTCGTGGGGCCGTCAGGAGCACCCTCTTCGGCCGCCAATTGAATGAGATAACCAGAAACGAACCGGGCTGCGATGCCCAGTTGACGAAAGATCTGCACCAGAAGCCAGGCTGAATCCCGGCAAGAGCCGGTCCGTTTGCGAAGAGTTTCTTCGCAGCTTTGTACACCGTGCTCAAGGCGGGTTACATAGCCGACCTCGTCGCGAACCTTCGTATTCAGGCCAACCACCAGCTCCACCGTGGACTGCGGATGCCTGGAAACGCCAGCAACGAACTTTTTGGTCAGAGACCCCGCCGGCTCCACGGAACAGTAGGGCTGCAGGTTACTGGCAACTTCGGGCGGATAGACGAAGGGATAAGTGTCAAAGCCTGGTTCGATGTAGAAGGCAAACGGATTGTACGGCGTCAGGTCGGCGACAAGATCGACGGCAACTGCGAGCTCCTCCGCTTTGCCGGGGAAGATGACGCGCGCAAGGTGATTGTTAAGTGGGTCGAACTGCCAGTGCAGAATGTGCTCTGCGGGAGTGATCGCGAGGCTGTAGCTGAGGATCGGGGTCCGCCCATACGGGGCAGGGCGAAGCTGGATCGTCTGCGGACCGAGGGAGACGGGCCGTTCGTACTTGTACCGGGTGAAGTGGTGCAACGCAACCTGAATACCCATCAATCCTCTGCTCCCGATGCTGTTTGTCCCGATCCGGTGAATTCCAGTGGCTGAGATCCGTGCAGGCAACGGCTCCTAGCATGTCGAAGGCGTTTTATTGCAATTCAGCCTTAAAGTCGCCGGCTTCTCTGGATGGCGGTACTAACAAGCTATCGTAAGCGGGGTATCTCTCCAACCTGAAGGGTCAGAGGGCGCCAGATACAGGCGGCAGTCGAGCATGGCAACCCGAGCTTCAGGCAGCGTATTCCACTGAGGACAAGGAGAAGCAGTCATCTTGTGGCGCGTCAGACCCTGCCCGGCCAGTGCGAGTACGAGGTTGGGCACGATTAATTCTCGTTCGGGGGTGGTCCAGGGCGGTTCTCGTCCAGTTTTGCCGTCTGTTCAGGCGTCATCTGTTTGCGAATTTCAAGCAGCATGTGCGCGTTCGCTTTTTCCAGGTCTCCACGAGCTTGAACGACCTTGTCGATCTGGGCATCGATCTGGGCTTCGTCGAGCACTTTGGTGCGTGAAACCCTGTCCAGCTGTGACTCCTCGTGCCGAAGCCCTCTAAACAGCGTTACAAGCTGGCCTTTGTTGGCTTTGAAGATGTCGTCCATACGGTGTTGCTGGTCGCGATTCAGGCCGAGGTCCTTTGCAAACCTGTCGTCGTTCCACCAGCGTCCGGGCGGCCCGAGTTGAAGACCCGGACGCATGGTGCTGGAAGGCGAGCCGCCGTTGTCTCCGTGGCCCGGCCCCGGGAAGCCGTCCGGACGGCCGAAGGAGCCGCCGGCCTGCTGTGCACCGCCGCCGCGGCCGCCGCCGGGTGGGCCGCCACCGCCTGGGTGCTGAGCAAAGACCGGGCACCCAAGGCAGATGAGGACAAACCCGACCACCGTCAGAGTTAGTCGAGACGCATGAATGCGGCGGGACGCTCCAGGTGCATGAACTGTGGAGTTCAAGCTAATTCCTTGCCTGGGATTGCGCGGAGCTCTGGCGAGTCACGTCAGCCGAGGTCGCTGGGCCGTACAGAACCTCCGGGGAGGGTTCGGCGTTGTTTATAGCTGCGTCGATCTGCCGAAGCATCGCGTCATCGCTCGCAATCTCGCCTCGCGAGACGTCCTTGGAGAGTTGGCTCTGTGACTGCGCCCAACTCACATTGGCCTGCAACGCGGCAGACTCGTCCGCACGCTGGTGAATTCCAAGGCCGAGCAGCAGGCCGACCGCAATGACCATAGCCGAGGCGCAGGACCAGATGGCGCTGGAGGTGATACGGAACGATGTCCTATGCTGGTGCAAATCACGGGTGAGAGCGTTCGATTTCGCCTCGGACCAGGCAGATGAAGCCTGGTTGAAGTTCGCCATGGCGGAGTTGAACTCCGCGAACTTTGCGGCGCACAAAGCGCAAGACACTAAATGGGCCGCACGGTCGGCAGACGCTGTGCCGATTAGCGCTTCGTCCATCTCGTCTTCTGTCAGATGTAGCTGTTCGGGACTCATTGACTGGCTCCGAGTTGACGGCGAACCGTCTTCAACGAGCGATGCAGGTGGGTCTTCACAGTATTGACCGGCATGGCCATCGCCTTCGAGATCTCCTGCAGGTCCATCTCGTCCGAAAACTTCATCAGGAAGACCGTCCGCTGGGTGAAGGATAACTTCGCAATAGTAGTGTAAAGCCGCTCAACCTTCTCTTTTGCGAGCAACTGCGCCTCGGGAGAGGTCTCCTTCGAAGCGACGAAGGACGCGACGTCGGTGACATCGAGAGCGCTCGCATGAAATTGTTTCCAGAACCGGAACTTCTGCGTTCTCTGCTGATCGCGGATGAGGTTGAGCGCGATGCTGACGAGGAAGGTATTTACGCTCGAGTCGCCGCGAAAGGATTCGCGGGCGTTGTAGGCCTTCAACAGAGCGTCCTGTGTGATCGACTCGGCCAGATCGGGATCGCCCAGAGAAAACGACACGAAACGCAGGAGCCTGGGCCGGTACTTCCTGACCAGCTCGTCGATATCGTCGAGTTCCCCGATGGCTCGTCCTCGCGCCCCTGCCCTGAGCCGCGCCTCTACCTCACTCTTAGACGGTTCGTCGTGCGCAGGGGCTTGTTTCGGGGCGAAGAGCCCATCCATCAGGCTGTTGCCGGGCGAAGTTGCCGGCCAGCTTGTTGAGGCATTTGATGCAGCGATCATAGGGATTCGTCCTGAAAGAGAGTTGACCTTCTGTAACAGACGAGTCGTTGCGGGAGATCGATTACAACGTAAGAACAAATTCCTGTGCTTCGTTCAGGTCCGAGGTAAGGACGGCGCCGCGAATGGACCCATCCCGTTCTTCGTGAGGACTCGGGTGAGGGGAGCAAGTTCGCGCTCCGGGGAGGGCGGATCGCCGTGCGGTGGCGGAGGGCGGGCGGAGTCCGGAGCAGCATCGCTGGGGCGATCCTGCTCGCTTTGCTGCGCATGGAGCATACAGGTGCCCGAAAGAAGCAACCCGCAGAGGATGGCCAGGAGGGCGTACTGATAGATGAAGGCTGACAAAGGGTTCCTTGGCGACGAGATCAGATCGCTGCAGGAGTAGACGGGTTGTCTGCCAGGGAATGACAGGCTGGCGAATGACTTTCGGCAGTCACATCCGTTTAGAAGAGGAGCTTCAACGAAAACTGAATCTGTCGGGAGGATCCAGCGGTCTTGCTGATCTCTCCAAAGCCGGAACCAGTGACCGTGTTTGCAGGCAGACCGAAGTCGACGATGTTGAACAGGTTGAAGAACTCCGAGCGGAACTGGACATCGAAGAGTTCTCCACCGCCTGCGCGAGTGCCGACGGGAGTGTCTTTTATAAGCGAGAAATCGAAGTCGTAGTAGGCGGGACCGCGGAAGGTGTTTCTTCCCAGTGTGCCGAAGGAGCCTTGCGGAATCGAGAAATAGGATGGGTTGGCTGCGCCGAGACCGAAGTAATCCTCGCGAACCTTCCGGGCAGTGGAGAGGTGTGGCTTCCCGATCTGGTCAGGCCGATCGACGCCGTTCGAACCGGCAGATGTTTGCTGGACGCCGGAGTAAACGGTGAACGGAAGACCGCTGCTGATCGTGGAGATGCTGAGCAACTCCCAACCTGAGGTGAACTTGCGGTTGATGGGCCGAAGGGCTTCCACCTTTTCGAGCTGCAGGTCCTGGGCGAGGCTCATGGTGAATCCATGGGTCACATCAAAGCTGGATGGGCCCTTCTCAGGATGATTGTCGAAGGGATTTTGCGGCAGCGTATTGGAGACCGCACCTGTGCCTCCGCCGCCGAAGATGCCGCTTGTGTCGTCGAGGGACTTCGCCCAGGTATAGCTCATCTGAACGCCGGGGCCGCCGTGGGGCAACGAGCCAGAGAGCGAGGCCTGGAGCGCGTGATAGCTGGAATGGGCGGAGGCTACCATGAGTTGCTCAGTGCCGAAGCCGCCAACGGCCTCTCCTGCGTCGTTGAACTGGGTGTAAGGAGCAAACGCCGGGCCGGCTCCAGAGTAGCCATTGGGCGAGAAGATGCGAGGGAGCCGGACCGAAGCGGTTCCCACGTAGGATGCGTCTGCAGTAAGCTTGCCGATCTGCCGTTCGAGACCGGCCGTCCATGTCTGGAGATAGGCATTGCCAAAGCGGCGATCGATTGCCGCCAGGTTGAGAGGCGTGAACTGGGAGCCCGGTGAAAGCGCGGCGAGGTCGCGCTGGTAGCGCTCGATGTCGAGCACGGTATTCGGTGCTACGGTATTCGTCTTGCCGCCGGCATAAACATTCTCGCCGGAGGTCGAGTAGAAGGTGGGAAGCTCAGCCGTAGTGATCTGGAAGCCGTACTGGATGGGAGCGGCGGCGGTCGCGGCGACGTGTGGATAGATTACGTAAGGAACGGCGCCGGTAAGAAAGTTGTCCTGCCAGATGTTCGGCGGAATGGTGGTGATGCCGCCACCGGCATGGAAGTGCAGACTGTCCTTGATACGCCAGTCGATCTGGACGCGCGGTGCGAGACCATTCCATTGGAGGTAGCGGTAGCCGGGTTGGGGATCAACTACGTATTGCTGTTGTCCGGCAGGACTGGGGAGAAAGCCGGCAGTGCGGCGTGCCCGTTCCTCGATGGGGGAGTAGACCTCGAAACGCAGGCCGTAGTCAAGGGTGATTCGCGGGGTCACCTTGAATGTGTCCTGCGCGTAAAGGCTGAAGCCGTTGCGCGAGATCGCCGCCGGGCCGATGTGTGCTCCTCCAGAGATGTAGGAGGGTGCTAGAGCAGTGGTGTAGACGAAGGCACTCCCGGTGAGGAAGGCGCTCAGCGTATCAGGAAGAAGATCGCCCTTCTTGATGTTGTGAGCCCCACTCTGCGAGGGGATGTCGACGGGCGAGTAGACGTGACCGCCGCCGAAATCGTACTCGCCGTTCGGGCTGGTCCCGAAGAAGGTTGTGTCCCGGTTGACGCGGACTTCTCCGCCAAACTTGAACAGATGCTTGCCTGTAGTCCAGATTAGGTTCTGGCGTGCCTGGAAGAGATTTCCATATGCGGACATGACCGAGCCGCCGGCAGAGTTGAAGGCTTCGAAGAGACCATCGGAGAACTTCACTGCTGGATCGGTGTGGTTGGGGGTGGGAAACTGCGGCGTGGTGCGAGTAACGCTGACTGAACTCTCGATGTCCAGACGTGAAGTGACTGACTGCGAGTAGGTGAGAGCGAAGTTGCGCTGGTGGTCAATGTAGACGACTCCGAAGCTGCGGTCTATCGCGGTCTGATCGGGATTGGTGGTTGGGCCGAAGAGATTGTTGAAGTTGAAACGCGCGAACAAGTGAGCCTTGTGGGGTAGCTCCTGGTCAAGACGCAGCGAAAACTGATTGGCGTTGGTGACGACCTTCGACGACACTGCATATGTGCTGAGGCCATAGGGGCCAGTAGGAAAGTTTGGCAGCGGGTATCGGGCCAGAATTGCAGAGATTGCCGGATCGATCGGCACGGTGAGTTGATCGCCTGCGAACGCCGTTGTGTCGATTCCGGATCGCTGGGCGACGGATGGGACGGGAAGAACCTGGGTCGTCCCAAGCACCTGCCGGAAGCCCTGGTACTGCCCGAAATAGAAAGTCTTTCCGGTGCCGTCGTAAACGTGCGGGACGATGATCGGGCCGCCGTTGGTGAAGCCGAACTCGTTGCGGCGGAAGGGCGGGATCCGGCCCGGTTCGGCGATCGAGGGATGGTCAAAATAGTTGCGGGCATCGAGCGCGGAGTTCCGCAGGAACTCAAAGACAGAACCGTGAAAACCGCCTTTGCCGGAGCGGGTAATGACGTTGGTAAAGCCGGCTGCGCCGCGCCCGATCTCGGCGGGCATCCAGCCGGAGGTGGAACGGATCTCCTCGACGGCATCGACATTGAAGTTGCTGAAGGTTGCGCCGCCCATCTCGGGGTCACTGGTGTCGGCACCATCCATGGCGAAGACAGCTTCGACACCGCGCTGCCCGTTGATCGCGAACTGCTGGGTGAAGTTGGTCTGGCCGTTTGAGTCCGTCATGGTGCCGGCTGCGAGCAGGAGCAGTTGGCTGAAATCACGCTTATTGAGAGGGATCGCACTCACGGTTTGGCTCGAAAGCTTTTCGCCCCCTGTTCCGGTAGCCGCCTCGGTCTGAATCGAGAATGAAACAGTGCCCTGGGGCGACAACGTAACGATTCCGGGTGACGAAGCTGCTGAGAGAGGAATTGGCTCCGCGTATCGGTGATCGACTCCCGCGATGACAACGTCGAGCGCGTATCTGTCAGAGACAAGGCCCGGCAACTGAAAGCTTCCGTCATCCCCCGTGGTCGCGGTCTGGTCGCCGTGCGCGCCAGTCAGGTGAACGGTCGCGCCCTTGATCGCCTGACCCGAAGAATCCTGGAGAACGCCTTTCCAAGCACGCGTAACTAACTCCTGTGCGCGAAGAGAAGGAAGGAACAAAAGGAGAAGAACGAAAAAAAGGCGTGGAAACATTCCGGGCAATTATATGGATATGCACCGGCAGCCGCTTGTCACCAGGGCCGAAAGCAGCAAGCTCCGACATCTCTCTTCGAATCGGGAGCGGAAAGCCGGCTTTTCCGTTGCGTATTCGCAAATCTGAAACAGATGTGGATTTCCTTGTCGCTCGTGCGAGCGCCTCGTTTGTCCCCTGCTCTTACCATCCCGGACATCAGCATTTCGGATAGGCAATCTGCGTCGATATCTACGAGAAAAAGGGTCTTATTTGCCTAATCTCCGCCCAGCGCAACAGGCGCTGAAAAGGAGATTTTCTCGTGTTCAGAACGATTGCCCAAAGATCCGCACTTGCCCTCGCACTTCTGTTCTTGACCATGCCGGCCAGCCGTATGCAAGGTCAGTCTGCCGTCGTGACATCCAGCGTAGTCACCGGAGGAGATCCTCAGCCAACCGGAGAGCCGCCGCCAAAACCAGGTGCGAAGGTCAGCATGCCGATCATGGTCCTCACCATGCTGATGGCCTTCGGACTAGCGTAAACTGGCCCTTCTGGACGCTGCCCGGATGTACAGCGGAGTATAGGGAGCCCAGAGGAGGATGATGTGGATCTGACCAGTCTGGATCACCTCTTCTGGGCGCTTTCCTTTATAGGCCACTGCATTCTGCTGTCGATTCTCATCATTCGTCGCCGGGCTTCACTTTTCCCGGCCTTTACCACTCTGATCGCGGCAAACGTCCTTCGCACCATCGTTCTTTTTTCGGTGTTTCGTCTGGGGTCAACGGAGAGCTATTTCTATACCTACTGGTCCCTGGCGATCCTGGACACGGCGCTTCAAATCGCAGTCGCGTACGAACTGGCCGCAAAGGTCTTCCGTCCACTGGGAGCCTGGGCTCCAGACGTGCGACGTAGTTTTCTAGCGATGGCCGCAGTGAGTATTTTCATTGCAGTAGGAATGACCTGGCTTGCTGCGCCGCCGACCAAGACTTTGCGGCTTGCGATCGTGATCCGAGGGGATTTCTTTTCGTCGTGCCTGTTGAGCGAACTGTTTGTGTCAATGATCGCTTTATCGGTCACGCTGGGGCTTCCGTGGCGGACGCATGTTGCCCGGCTTGCACAGGGGCTGGGATTCATTTCGATCTTCGGCATATTTACCGACGCCGCACACAGTTACTTTGGCTCCGACCGGGTAATCAATACCTTCAGGTATCTCTCCCGGCTGCAAATTGCACTTTATCTCTGCGCCGTGACCTACTGGAGCGTTACATTAACTATCAGGGAACCGGAGCCGAGAAAGATGCCCGAAGAATTGCACGCTGAGCTTCGAAGATTGCAGGGCAAAGCGGCGCTCATGCTGAAAAGTCTCCGCACTCTTGGGAGCGCATCGTGAGGGAACTCGTCTTTCTGATTGTAGTGGGGGTCTTCGTGACGACTCTAATAGGAGTTGCAACTTACTTTCTCCTGCGCGCGCGCAGGATCTCTCGAAACGCCTGGTCGGCTCTTCTGGGCCGGCTGCAACAGATCGATCGTGACAAGCTGGCCGTTGTTGCTCTTGACCTTCTTGACGAGAACGACCTTCAGCAGCAGCAACTCGAACCTGAACTGATCTTCGAGATGATTGGCGGCATGAACGGTCTGAACGCGCTCGAAAATAATTGCGACGTTCTAATCGACTTAGCCACGTATGTTCAGAAGTGGTATCCCGAGGCGCTGCTCCTGGCCGAGGATCTGCGTCTGAACGCACGTGAGATCAAGTGGCATATAGGGCGCCTGCGGGGGGCCTCGCAGACCGGCCATCTTCGCGAACAGTTCCCCCAGTATGCGCAGCGGGCCGTGGCTACGTACTACCTTATGACCCGGAGCCTGCTGGTGCTGTACGAAGGAGTGCAGATCCCCGAGTTTGCCGACTTGCAGCGGGCGATCTAAGCACGTTTTAGTCTGTACGCCGAAGTATGGCCGCGACCACTGTTCCAACTACCTCGATCTCTTTTTTGAAGCGCCACCGCCGGTTGGACTCAAACGAGAGAGCGTGGGGAATTACCGTCAGCCAATCCGTGTCCCGATCAAGTTCGCAGAACCCCGAGACGTACCCGGCCCTCGTCATCAGGAAGTATATTGGCCGATCAAACTCGTGGTTCCACTCCCGTCGACCCGCAATGGTTCGCTTTTGTGTATCGATCAAGACAATTGAGCCAGCGCGAATCATCGGCTCCAGAGTGCGATCCTGGCGGCCGATGATGCCGCGACGATAGTGGCTGGGCACTAAACCCTCTTCGGCGGGGAGGAGCGCAGTCAGTTCGGGCGGCGGATCTGTCACAAGCGTGTCCGGGAGCCAGACCTTTGCGTGAGCATCCAGGGTCCCTTCGGCCAGCAGCGTCGCGTTCGGGACCGACATCTCATCGGCAGAGGCAGAGACTGATCCTGCCGGCGGACACAATGCGAGCATCTGCTCCGGGCTAAGACAGTAAACGCTGGCCAGGACAATGAGCTTTGTCGCGGAGAGTCCGCGGTTCTCGCGTTCCACCCGGTCAAGCCAACTGGCTGAGATGCGATAGGCCGGGTTACCCCATTGCTGCGCCAGCCGAAGTGTCCGCTGTTCGACTTCTCGAAGCGTAAGCTTCCAGGCGACCCTGGCCGCGCGGAGTTTGCCACCGATACCTTCCATGAATTTATCCCTAGAGCTCGACGGATGAAAAGAGGCGGCTTATCGATCAGATTTACAGGTTCTCGAACTTAGAAAGTAGTTGTATTTGTAATGCTATATCAACCGGAAAGCCGTGTTGCCTATAGGCAACATGCGGAAAGCAGCCAAAAGCACAGGTCTTTGCGTACCTTCGTAATCTTCGATTTTTCACCCGTTTGATCGCAGCGTCGAGGGTTCTGTCGCGTATACGCAACAAGCCTGTGATCTGCTGATGTCTTTTTCAAGCCGTAAGCGACGATCTTGTTCTGCGGCGACTCTCGATGGGAGAGGGGAACTGCGGAGGGCATGGCAGAGTACGAATGGAACGGCGGGCGGCAAGCTTTGGCGAGGCTGACCTGTTCCGTTCCGCTGCTCTTCTGGGCGGTTCGTCAAGACAAATCGAAGAGGCCAGGAAGGGTGCGGCAAAGCGCGATGCCGCGTTCCATTCGATCAATACCAGGGTGGTTTGCGGCTGACGAGCGTCCGAGCGATGGATCAGAATGCTGCGAAGACTTATGCTTAGGAGGCAAGCGGCAGCTTGACCCTTGCAGGAGATCCCCCATTTTGACCGTTCGGCTTTCGGCTGTTCGTACTATGACGTTGTCTGCTCTTCTGCTGCCGCTGATGCCTGCTCCGCTCAACGCGCAAGCTCCCCTGCGATTGATGCCCTTGCCCGCACACGCAACGCGAGATGCAGGTCGCCTTCTCCTCGATGGATCGTTGCGTGTCGTCTTTGAGGGGTATACCGAGCCGCGGCTTGAGCGGGCTCGTCAGCGCTTTCTGGAGACGCTGACGCAAATAAGTGGAATCCCGCAGTGGCCTTCACCCTCAACTGCTCAGCCGGCGTTTACGATACGCACCGGCGGTCCCAGTGCCGCAGTGCAGGGCGCCGACGATGACGAGTCGTATCACCTCCACGTGACTCCGTCGGGCGCTACTCTCGAAGCTTCGACGCCGCTTGGTACGATGCATGGATTACAGACGTTTCTGCAATTGATCGCGCTTACGCCGCAGGGATTCACCGTACCGGCGGTCACGATTGATGACAAGCCGCGCTTCGTGTGGCGCGGCCTCATGGTCGATTCCGCGAGGCACTTCATCCCGCTCGATGTGCTGTATCGCACCCTCGACGGAATGGAGGTGGTCAAGCTGAACGTCTTCCATTGGCACTTGTCCGACAACCAGGGCTTCCGGCTGGAGAGTAAGAGCTTCCCGCTCCTGACTCGTGAGGGATCAGACGGCCTCTACTACACGCAGACACAGGTTAAGGAATTGATCGAGTACGCTCGCGATCGCGGTATCCGGGTCATACCGGAGTTCGACATGCCGGGGCACGCGACTTCCTGGTTTGTCGGCTATCCCGATCTTGCGAGCGGTACAGGGCCATATCAGATTGAACGAAAGTGGGGCATCTTCGACCCCGCCATGGACCCGACACGCGAGAGCACCTACAAGTTTCTCGACACATTCATCGGGGAGATGAGCTCCCTTTTTCCGGACGCTTACTTCCACATCGGCGGCGATGAGTGCAATGGGAAAGAATGGGATGCCAATCCGCGGATCCAGACTTACATGCGCGAGCACAACCTGAAGACAAACGAGGCGCTCCAGGCCTACTTCACGACGCGGGTACAGGAACTGGTCACAAAACATCACAAGGTGACGATCGGATGGGACGAGGTGCTCCAGCCCAATACTCCAAAAGACGTGATGATCCAATCCTGGCGCGGGCAGGAAGCGGTGGCGGACGCGGCGCGGCGCGGATACAACGTCATTCTCTCTTCGGGCTACTATATCGACCTCAATCAGCCCGCATCGGAGCATTACGCGGTAGACCCGCTCGGCAAGACTGCGAGCACACTGAGCGTGCAGGAGCAAACCCATGTTCTGGGCGGAGAGGCGACCATCTGGAGTGAGTTCGTCACGCCGGAGACAATCGAGAGCCGCATCTGGCCGAGAACAGCAGCGATTGCGGAGAGGTTCTGGTCGCCGCAGGATGTGACTGATCCGAAATCAATGTATCAGCGGCTGGCGCTGCTTTCACAGACGCTCACATGGCATGGAATTCCATACCTTGCAACCCGCGAAAAGATGCTGCAGCGGATCGCAGGCGACGGCGACGTGTCCGCGTTGAAGGTGCTGGCAAGCGTCGTCGAGCCGCCGAAAGGGTATGCGCGGGGGGAGCTGAAGTCTTACAGCAGCGAAACGCCTCTCAATCATCTTGTGGATGCCGTGCCGCCCGAGAGCGATCGGGCGCGGAGCTTTCGCGAAGTAGCGGACCGGATTGCTGACGGCAGTGCAACTCCTGCTGATCATAAACAGGCGCGAGAATGGCTCTCGTTGTGGCGCGACAACGAAGCTGCACTTCAGCCAACACTTACCACTTCAGCGCTGGCGGCGGAATTAGTTCCGGCTTCACATGGATTGACTGAAAGCTCTGTGATTGGCCTGGCAGCCCTCGATGCCATCGAGAAGAACATTCCCCTCACCGAGACGGAACAGGCACAGCAAATTGCCACGCTGAAGCGGCTGGAGGCACCTCAGGCGGTGCTGCTCATCGCGACGGTTCCGGGAGTCCAGGCGCTGGTTCATGCAGCCAGGAAGTAATCGTTGAACTACTTCGTTCCGATGAGTTGGCGATAGAGCTCGATGGTCTGATCCGCGATCGCTGTCCAGGCGAAGGTCTCCTCGACTCGCTTGCGGCCAGCTTCGCCGAACTTGCTCGCGGTTGTTGGATCTGCGAGAAGCGCGGAGATTTTTTCCGCAAGATCACGCGAGAACTTGTCGGGATTTGAGGGAAAGGTGGTAACGGAATCCTGTTCGAACGGAACGAGGAACCCGGTCTCCCCGTCAACCACCACTTCGAGTATCCCGCCAGTCGCGCTAGCGACAACGGGCGCACGACAGGCCATCGCTTCGAGGTTGATGATGCCGAATGGCTCATAGACGGATGGGCAGCAGAAGACGGCGCAGTTACTGTAGAGCTGGATCGCCTCGGGCTTGGTGACCATCTTCTCGATCCAGACTACGTGCGGATTGATAGTCAGGACTTCTTCCACCTTCTGTCGCATCTCCGCGGCGATTTCGGGCGTGTCCGGCGCTCCGGCGCAGAGGACGACCTGGGTTTCAGGCGGAAGGTATTTGATTGCCTCAACGAGATGCGTCACGCCTTTCTGGCGCGTGATTCTACCCACGAAGAGAACATAGGGACGAGACAAGTCGACGCCGTACTTCGACAATGCGGCGGTGTCCGGCGTCTTCTGGTATTCGGCTAGATCGATGCCGTTATAGATGACGTGAATGCGGCTGGGATCGACGTCCGGGTACGCACGAAGGATGTCCTGCTTCGTACCTTGTGAGACGGCAATGATGGCGTCGGCATCAAGGATGGCGGTCTTCTCCATCCAGGAGCTCATCGCGTATCCGCTACCGAGTTGCTCTGCCTTCCACGCGCGCAGCGGTTCGAGGCTATGCGTTGTAAGGACGAACGGGATGTTGAAGAGCTTCTTCGCGAGAAAGCCAGCCATCGAGACGTACCATGTATGGGTATGCACGATATCGATCTTGCCGAGCGGCTTCATCTGCGCGAGGTTAAGGCTAAGTGTTTCGAGTGCTGCCTGGTACTTTTCCTGCGTGCCTTCCGCCAGGAGCGGCCAGGGTTTGGCCCCGCGAACCTGTAGATTCCCCTGGTCGAGATCCTGGTCGCCCCAGCAATGGACTTCGACTTCGATCTTTTTGGCGAGTTCGCGGCTCAGATACTCGACATGGACTCCTGCGCCGCCATACACATTGGGCGGGTATTCGCGTGTCATCAGGCCTACTCGCACGTTGAATCCTCCGGGAAGTTCGCTCGACTTGTTCGCTGGTCATCATACTCATCGCGGCATCGTGTTGACGAACGCGCCAGTATGGCTCGGGGACGCGGCAAGGAGCCGTAAAATCTTCAGGCCGTCCGAATCTTCCAGATGTCTTCGCAGTACTGTTTGATGGCGCGGTCGGAAGAGAAGGTTCCCGAACGAGCTGTGTTGAGGATCGACATCTTCGTCCAGCGCTTTCGGTCTTGAAAGACCGCACCCGCATCGCGCTGTGCCCGGGTATAGTCCGCGAAGTCGGCCAGCACCATGTAGCTGTCCTGGTTGAAGAGATCGTCGAGCAGCGGCCGGAACAACTCGCGATCGCCTTTGGTGAACGTTCCCTGCGAAAGGCCGTCCATAACCTCGCGAAGGAGCGGATTCTGTTCGTAGTAGTCGCGGGGGCGATATCCCTTTTGTTTTAGGACGTCGATCTCCGGAGCCGTGAGTCCGAAGAGGAAAAAGTTTTCCTTGCCCACAGCATCGCGGATCTCGATATTCGCGCCGTCGAGGGTGCCGAGAGCGACGGCGCCGTTCATCATGAACTTCATGCAGCCCGTTCCTGAAGCCTCTTTGCCTGCTGTAGAGATCTGTTCAGACAGATCGGCAGCGGGATAGATGCGCTGGCCAACTGAGACGCTGTAATCCGGCACGAAGACGACGTGGAGGAGCTTGCGTACTTCGGGGTCAGAATTGACCAGATCGCCAACTGTACAGATGAGCTTGATGATGAGCTTCGCCATCTTATACCCTGGCGCCGCCTTGCCGCCGAAGAGAAAGGTCCGCGGAGTTGCATCCTTGAGAGTTCCACTCTTGATCTGGCAGTAAAGCGCAAGGATGTGCAGCGCATTCAGATGTTGCCGCTTGTACTCGTGGATGCGCTTCACCTGGGCGTCGAACATGCTCGCAGGTTGAAGCACGATACCCATTTTGGATTTGATGTAGTCGGCGAGACGCCCCTTCGCCTGCTCCTGGCTCTTGCGCCATTTTTCAAGAAAGGCGGAGTCGTCGGTGAACTTCTCGAGTCGAGAGAGTTCATCGAGGTTCCGGTGCCAGCCCTCGCCGATAGATTCGTCGAGCAACGAAGCCAGAGGAGGATTGCTGAGCATCAGCCAGCGCCGCGGAGTCACGCCATTGGTTTTATTGCTGAAGCGTTCCGGGAACGTCTCGTAAAAGTCGTGCAGGGTGTCCTTCTCCAGAAGCTCGGTATGGAGAGCAGCAACGCCGTTCACGGCTTTGCTGCCAACGACGGCGAGATGGGCCATGCGAACGGTCTTCTCCGTGCCTTCGCCGATGATCGACATGCGCGCAAGCCGGGCTTTGTCGTCCGGAAACTTCTCCGTTACTTCGCTCAGAAATCCTGCGTTGATCTCCATGATGATCTGGAGATGACGAGGCAGCAGAGCTCCGAAGATGTGGAAGGGCCACTTCTCCAACGCTTCCGGCAGCAGGGTGTGATTGGTGTAGCCGAAGGTGTTCTGGGTGATCTGCCAAGCCTCGCTCCAATCGAGGTCATGAACGTCGATCAGGAGACGCATCAACTCGGCGATGCCGATCGCAGGATGCGTATCGTTTAGCTGTACCGTCCATTTCCGATCAAAGTCATGAACGCTCTTACGCTGGATCAGGTGCAGGCGAAGCATGTCCTGCAAGGAGCAGGACGTGAAGAAATATTGCTGCATCAGCCGAAGACGCTTGCCGCCTTCTGTATCGTCGTTCGGATAAAGGACTTTTGAAATGGTCTCCGACTCAATCTTGCTGCGAACCGCGCCCATGTAATCGCCGGTGTTGAAGACGGTGAAGTCGAATGAGTCGACGGCTTCCGCCTTCCAGAGCCGAAGACGGTTCACGACATTGTTGCGGTAGCCCGGGATCGGCGTGTCATAAGGTATCCCAGAGACGATGTGGTCGGGGACCCAGCGCCAGCGCTCTACCTTCTGATCGTCGAGGTAGGTCTCGGTGCGGCCACCGAACTGCACCTGGCAGGAGGCATCTGAGACGGGAATCTCCCATGGGTTGCCGAACTGCAGCCATTTGTCGGAGTGCTCGACCTGCCAGCCGTCGCGAATCTCCTGGCGGAAGATCCCAAATTCATAACGCAGGCCGTAGCCGATCGCAGGAACGCCGAGGGTCGACATGGAATCGAGGTAGCAGGCCGCCAGCCGTCCCAGGCCTCCGTTGCCAAGACCAGGCTCAGGTTCCTGCTCGGCCAGCTTGTCCAGACTCAGACCAAGCGATTCGAGTGCCTCGGCGCAGTTCTGGGTGACGCCAAGGTTAAGCATGTCGTTCATCAGGTGAGGCCCGAGGAGGAACTCCGCCGAAAGATATGAGACCACGCGAACGTCCTGTTCGCGATAGGTCTGGATGGTCCGAATCCAATCGGCCATCACGAGATCTCTAACGACATGGGCAAGGGCGTGGTAGCGTTCCGTGTCTGTCGAAAGCTCAAGTAATCGTCCCACCGTGCAGGTCAGGTGCTGGAGAAAGGAAGCGCGCAGCATCTCGACCGATGTCTCCCCGGCCTCCTGGAGCGCAATGCTTTGTTGCGTCGTGACCATAAATACTCCCCAAAGTGGTGCTTCCTTGCTTCTATGTACTCTATCGAACATCAAGCCGCGCTTTACGCATCCGCCGACACAATCGACGGGCTTCTCATCATACGCAATTCATGCGGCTTCCTCGTGAAACCGGTCCAAAGACTCCCGGGTTGAAGAATCGGGATCTTCGGGCTGTGGATTTTCTCGCTCTGAGTGGTTTAGGATGCGCTGTGCTGAATTCCGGCTGACCGCCCGCACCAAAGCGCCGGACCACACATCAGTGAGTGAGCAAGATGGAGGCGTTCATGACGACAGCAACTCTGACACAACTGCAGCCCGGCAAGTATGGGTTTCCCGTTGAATTTAAGAAACGGTACAGCAACTATGTCAACGGGATGTGGGTGACACCCGTTTCGGGCGAATACTTCGACAATGTGTCGCCTGTAACAGGCGAAATCTTCTGCGAGGTCGCCCGATCAAACGCTGCGGATGTCGACCGTGCGCTTGACGCGGCACATGGGGCGAAGAAGGCCTGGGGCAAGACTTCCGCCTCGCATCGCGCGCGCATTCTCGAGCAGATTGCCCAGCGCATCGACGACAATCTGGAACTGCTCGCTACTGCGGAAGCGTGGGACAACGGCAAGCCTATCCGCGAGACGATGAACGCCGACATTCCTCTCTGCGCCGACCACTTCCGTTACTTCGCGGGCTGTATACGCGCCCAGGAAGGCGGCATCTCGGAGCTCGATCAGGACACCGTCGCATATCACTACCACGAACCGCTCGGGGTAGTTGCGCAGATCATACCGTGGAACTTCCCGCTGCTGATGGCGTGCTGGAAGCTGGCCCCCGCGCTCGCGGCAGGCAATGCCGTAGTGTTGAAGCCGGCCGAGCAGACGCCGGTCTCGATCCTCATTTTTATGGAACTGATTGGCGACCTGCTGCCCCCCGGGGTGCTTAACATCGTGAACGGATTCGGGGTCGAAGCGGGCAAACCTCTGGCCTCTAGTCCGCGCGTGAATAAGGTTGCGTTCACCGGTGAGACCACTACCGGCCGTCTCATCATGCAATACGCCTCGCAGACCATCATCCCCGTGACGCTGGAGCTTGGCGGAAAATCCCCGAACATCTTCTTCGCGGACGTAATGGCGGAGGACGACGCCTACTTCGATAAGGCGCTTGAAGGCTTTACTCTCTTCGCGTTTAACCAGGGCGAGGTCTGCACCTGCCCTTCGCGAGCGCTGATCCATGAGTCGATCTACGACCGCTTCATGGAGCGAGCGCTGGCCCGGGTCAAAGCAATCAAGCACGGCAATCCGCTTGACTCCGATACGATGATCGGAGCGCAGGCATCGCAGGAGCAGATGGAGAAAATCCTGGCGTACATCGACATCGGATTGCAGGAAGGAGCAGAGCTACTGACGGGCGGGCATCGCAAGCAGCTCGAAGGCGGTCTCGAGAATGGCTACTACGTCGAGCCCACAATCTTCAAGGGCCATAACAAGATGCGGATCTTCCAGGAAGAGATCTTCGGACCTGTGCTCTCGGTCACGACCTTCAAGGATGACGAGGAAGCGCTCTCCATCGCGAATGACACGTTGTACGGACTTGGGGCGGGAGTGTGGACGCGCGACATGACCCGGGCCTACCGCTTCGGACGAGCGATCGAGGCCGGACGTGTCTGGACGAACTGCTATCACCTCTACCCTGCGCATGCGGCGTTCGGCGGTTACAAGCAATCGGGCATCGGCCGGGAGAACCACAAGATGATGCTCGATCATTACCAGCAGACGAAGAACCAGCTCGTCAGCTACAGCCCGAACGCCCTGGGGTTCTTCTAGATGGCCGTCGCTGCAGGAGTGCCGGAGCGTGTGCTCGCGACGGATGCGGCACTCGGCCTGATTGCGAAGCTCGAGGCGAAGCACGGGAAGCTGATGTTTCATCAGTCCGGGGGTTGCTGCGATGGCAGCTCCCCGATGTGCTACCCGCGCGGCGAGTTCCTTGTCGGAGATCAGGACGTACTGGTAGGCACGCTCGCCGAAACTCCTTTTTACATGCACCATAGCCAGTTTGAATACTGGAAGCACACGCAGTTGATTCTGGACGTTGTTCGTGGACGCGGCGGCATGTTCTCGCTCGAAGGACCAGAGGGAGTACGCTTCCTTACACGCTCGCGCGTTTTCACTGATGATGAGATTCGGGTGCTACGTGCGACAACGCGAGGCGCCGCAGCTATGATCTAGCTGGCCTTGAGGCTTTTCCTGTTTTCCGTGCCTACGGCTTTTTCTGCCCACACCAGCGAGTCGCGGTAGAGATCGCTGAGTTGGCCTTCGGTGCTCTTAAGCACCGTACTTTGCTCGATGCAAAATACCCAGTCCGCATCCTTGTAACGCTCGAACAGCTTCAGAGCGGCGCTTACCTGGTTGACGTCCCCCGTGAGCGCCTGTTTGATTTCCTTCCGCAAGGGGAGAGCTTCGACCAAGTCGACCATTGGCATATCAAGCATCACATCCATCAACGAGAGAAGGCCGAACAGATACTGTTCGGTCGGACTTTCACCCGTGAAAGGGGCCATCAATTCGAGGAAGCGCGCTCGATGAAGAACATGGACCAGCAACTCGCTGGACCGGTTGCGGCACGTCTCGGTCGCGATGGCGTTCATCATCAGCTTCCTGAACTGCTGCTCACCGACCAATACCAGAGCGTCCTGAAGTGAGCGAACTTCATGATTTCTGCCGTAAGCTCCCGAATTAACCAGACGCAGTAGTTGATAGCTCAGCGTAACTTCAGACTTCAACATTAACGAAAGTTGTATGACATCGAATTGGCCGTTGCTGAGAGCGGAGAGAAGGTAAAGGTAGTTTGCACCGTTGGTCGGCGCTCTCTTTTTGGAAAAGACTGTGGGGTAGCAGAAAAAATAGCCCTGAAAGAGCGTGAAGCCTTCTGTCATGGCGGTCTGGAACTCCTGCTCGGTCTCAACCTTTTCCGCAAGCAGAGTTACCTTTCGGCCTTTGAAGAGCGATAAAATCCCGGCTCTTTCTTTTGCATCCGAAAGTCGAAAATCTACCTTGATGAAGTCCGCGAGCTCCATCAGGCCTTCCATGCCTTCGTGCATCTGGAAGTCGTCAAGGGCGAGCCTGTATCCCAGAGACTTGTAATGCGCGCAGGCATCGACTATCTCCTGATCACCTTCCACCGTCTCCAGAATCTCGAGCACTGTGGTGTTTGGCAATAACGTCACGAGCCCGTTCACGAGCGACTCCCGCGTGCAATTAACGAAACTAGGCGCTCCGTTGGTCAACTCCTGAAAGCCATACAAAGCCCCATCGGCAATCATCTTGCGGGTTGCGTCGTCCGTGTCTCCGCGGAAGCAGTTATCCCATCCTGAGCGGAAGAGCAACTCATAGCCGTACACGTCCCGGTGACGATCAAAGATTGTCTGTCGCGCAACAAATCGCCTTGGCTCGCTTACTCTTGCTTCGGTGACCTGGCCGGGAGAGGCCGCGGGAGAATTGATAGCGACCAGGTTTGAATCACTGTCGCCCTGCTTGCGCCAAATGGAACTGAAGATATTCAGATTCATGCAGTCTCAAAACTCCATTGGGCTATTTGCGAAACGGACCGACACTTAGTGGAACGTAGGAAGTGCATGCCGTCACCGGCACGCACTCCAGATATCGGCCAAAGTTAGAAAAGCATCTTGTCCTGACAGCCATTTGTCGTGATTGTGAAAGGTATTCACTGCAACTTATTGGGGACACTGAAGGCAAGCTTGCTTTCAAGGCTAGCGATCTCAGAGCGCGTTTGGGCAGACTCTGCCAACAGGCAGACCAGAGCAGGAAGTTCGTCAGGCGGGATCGGGCGGCTAAGAAAATAGCCTTGAGCAGTGTCACAGCCCTCCTCCCCCAGAAAACGAAACTCGGCGGCGGTCTCCACACCTTCGGCAACCACAGTCATGGAAAGGCCGTGGGCCATGGCAACCATCGCCCGAACCACGGCGAGACTGCTTTCCTCCCGCATGCATTTCCGAATGAAGGACCGATCAATCTTTATGCGGTCGATTGCAAAACGAGTGATGTACGACAGGCTTGAAAATCCTACTCCGAAGTCATCGATCGCGAGCCGCACACCCAGTCCGCGAAGCTCGTTCAGCGTCGTCTGGATAGCTGCGGAGTCACTCATCAACAAGCTCTCTGTAATCTCCAGTTCGAGTTGCTGCGAGGAGCGACCGGCTTCATCGAGTGCCCGGGAGACCATGTCTGCAAGCTCCTGCTGCATCTGGCGCGGTGACAGGTTGACCGCCAGCATGAAGCTGCGTCCCAGTTGCCGCTCCAATCTGCCGATGTCACGACAAGCTTGACGCAGGATCCACTCACCGATCGGCACAATCAGCCCTGTCTCTTCAGCAATCGGTATGAAGTCGGCGGGCATGATCAGACCGAGTTCGGTACTCCGCCAACGCAAAAGTGCCTCGAAGCCCTCGAGTTCACCCGTCTTAAAGCTGACGAGTGGCTGGTAGTGTGCTTCGAACTCGCCCAGTTTGAGAGCCTGTTCGAGTCCTCTTCGCAGGTGTTGATGTTGTTCCGACGCACGCGCCATCTCCGCCGTGTAGAGCTGAAAGCGATTTCTCCCTTGCGCCTTTGCGTGGTACATGGCTGTATCCACACTCCTCAGCAACGAATCTGCATTCAGATTTCCGCCGAACGCTGTGCAGACACCCACGCTGGCCGATAGCGGAACCTCGCGATCGCCCACACGGAAGGGCGCTGAGAGCGCTGCCACGACCTTTGCCGCAACCAACTCCGCCTCGGTCGCCTCGTTCAAGTCCGTGATCAAGACAACAAATTCATCGCCACTGATTCGCGCTACCGTATCGCTGCCGCGTACTGCTCCTGATATGCGCCGCGCAGATACTTTCAACGCCTGGTCTCCGGCATGGTGCCCGATCAGATCGTTGATGTTCTTAAAATTGTCGAGATCCAGCATGAGCAGTCCCAAGCCGGTCTGCGAACGCTTCCCCGCTTCAATCGCCCTGTCAAGACGGTCGCGAAGTAGCAGCCGAGTAGGCAGACCGGTCAAGGCATCGTGTTGTGCCATGTGACGAAACTGCTTTTCGCTCTCACGGACCAAGACGGTCTGCAGCGTCAACTTTCTTGTAAGCACCACGACCCATCCAAGCACAAGAAGAGTGATCGTAAGTGCGACCGTCAAAACCAATAGCGTGTGCGCGGGAGTCCACCAGGAGGGCTTCTCAAGAAGAACGACGTCATCAGGCGAACGCAGGAGCACCTTGAACGATTGCCTGACTGCACCGCCTTCCTGCCTGCCGGTCCTTTCCATATCCACCTGCACCAGGCAGATGCCAGTAACGAGGATGCGCGTTCCGCTCTTCCAGTCAGCCAGGGCGGCACCGGTCATACTTTTCGGTAGCACGACGGCAAAAACAAAACCGTTGGAGGCGAGCATGAAAGTCGTTTCAGAGGTGGCGAGGTCGCGACCTATCAACTGCCCCTCAATACGCACCAGGTCGGAACCATGATTGCCGTAGAGAGCCTGAACCGGTGTGACCGGAACTGCGGCAAGCGGAACTTTATCTGTCGTACCGCTGCCATTTCCCCGGAAGATGGCGTCGCTCAAAGAAGGGACGGTGCCACCGGTCTCTGCGAAGCCGACGACGTCCGCCATCTCTCCCATTGCCAGTTGGCCTGGCTGCACGCTGTGCACGCACAATCCGTGAGTCAGGTCGCGAATACACAAGAGCGATCCCGGATAGGAAAGAGTCACGCGTCCGCGAAGATGGATTCGTCGCGGCGATGAAGCAGTCGAATCGAAACGGCCGAGACTATTAATGTTGCGCACAGGAAGCGAGAAGGGATCAGCAGGCGCAGGTTCCTCTACTTTGATTGAGGAGAGTCCAGGGACCAGCAGACGAGAGCCGATCATCTGGCTATCTCCGTTGAAGAGTGGTGCGGCATTTCCGCGAACCTTCACACGAGAGTCGACCAGGTGGTTGTAGTCACTTCCTGGCTCCCGCGGAAGAGTGACTGAGATGGTGCCGTCACGCATGGCGACCTGCAACACGACATTCTTTTCAGTTTCGAAGATGGAATGGACGATACCTTCGACTTCGACCCACTGAGCATCTTCTAGGCCAGTCAACAGGCGAGGCAGGGTTACCCGCCGCGCTGTCTCAGGAAGATGCGACTTACCTATAGCCCGGACAATTGGCTGGGCGATGAGCGGGGCGAAGTCTCCCATTCCGCTGACTCCCCGCACATCGACCAGCGTTCCTGCAGCTACTCCCACTGGCGGAGTTGGCAGGCCGATGAAAACGCCTCCGGAGGCATCGTGAAAAAACAGGGCGACATGCCTCGGATCGACGAACGGATCAAAGTACGTCACGACGCCGCGCAGATGAATCGGATATGCTCGAATCGCTTCGAAAGCTGAAAGATCGTGCGCCTCACGGGCGGTCGTCAGAGTACGAAGAGGTTGCGAAGCGCGATTACGCTCTGAGGCATGCCCGGGAATCCATACCGCGAGAGCGAGCAACCACAGCGCGAGAACGCGACAGACGCGTCTGTCGACACGATGTTGGCCCGGATTCTGTTTGCGTCTCCGTCCGCATAATTCGATGCCGCTTCTCAAGAAGTCTCCGACAAGGCTTGCAGGCTCTTGATCCTGCTCGCGGACGTGCCTTCGTGCAGGGCGGCGGCCCCAGACATGTAGGCTCATGAAATCTATCGGCATATTCGCTTACGTCTTCAGCAGGTCGCCTGACTTCACTCTGGAGGAGTAGTTCGGCACAGCATCCTTTCAGGATCGTGCAATTCATCCCGCACACACGCAATGACGATGAGTCCTTTGAGTCTGCCACTAAAGTTCGATGGGTTCGAAGGAGCCAGACCTCTAAGCTTGGGACTGAGGATATGATGCCGCATCCACTGCAGGGTTCGGACCGGAACTTTGCCGAATCAACGGTCAGCCACCACCGGCAGACCGCGGCCGTTCTGGGCTTAGCCTTTGCATTACGCCTGCTCGTTATCTGGACAGTGCTGCACCACTACCCATCGGGATGGCTGTTCACCCGCGGGATCGAAATGGGACTGCTTGCAAAATCCGTCCTGGCGGGCCAGGGATTAAGCTCTCCATTCGGCGGCAACACTGGCCCAACCGCATTTATCGCGCCGGTGTATCCGCTTCTGGTCGCTTTGGTCTTCAAGATCTTCGGCCCTTTCTCCACCGCATCTGCGCTCGTCATTATGTCGGCGCAGACTGTACTGAACCTTCTTACTATCCTGCTGATCATGTATGTCGCACGAAGGCTCTTCAATCAGGCTGCTGCAACCGTATCCGGACTGATCTGGGCGTGCTCTCTTCCTCTGATCTGGATGCCGACAATCTTCTGGGAAACATCACTTTCCTGTTGCCTGCTGCTCGGCCTGATCACGTTGGTAATGCGGTACCGCGATGTCGATCAACTTACCCCCATTCATTGGATGAAGCTCGGCGGCTTCTCCGGAGTGGCTGCACTTGTCAACCCTGCGCTTCTGCCCTCACTTGTGGCGATCACGTTCTGGCTCATTTTCCTATCTCGGAAAAACAGTGGTTGGTCACCTTTAGCGGCAGCGCTGACATTTGCCCTCGTCTTTTCTTCGTGGCCTATACGCAACGCCAAGGTCCTTCACGCATTCATCCCACTTCGAACTACAGTGGGTTTTGAGTTGTGGATGGGAAATCATGCGGGCGCCGACGGATTTCTTGATGAGTCCCTTTTTCCGATGTACAACCGGGCGGAACTCGCGGACTATGTTAAGCGCGGCGAAGTTGCGTACTCCGCACATAAATCCGAACTGGCTAAGAGCTACATCTTCACGCATCCCGGCATTTTCATTCGCATGACTACGATTCGCGCAGTCAGGTTCTGGAGCGGCACGGGCTCGCGCAACGGTTCGAAGCTCTTCGCCGTGCATGCGATCTTCACGACGATCTTCGGTATCACGGGCCTTTTCCTGTTGGCATGGTCACGGCGCTATGCACTCGCAGTGTTCTTTGCACTACCACTGATTGTGTTTCCGCTTCCCTATCTCATCACCCACGCCGAGTTTCGCTATCGCCTGATTCTCGACCCTCTTCTCGCAATCTTTGCGGGGTACTCGTTGACAGAACTGTGCCGATATTTTCTGAGGGTTACCACTCCCGACGCCGGATCCAACCACCACCTGTACAAAGCCGCGCTGGTCAGTAAGGGACGGACTATTTGGCGATCGAATTAGCCGTGCAGCGTAAGGGCTCTGAAGTGATGCGCCATCCTGACCTCCTCAATCCGCGCCCGTTGCGCCTGGTGCCGACTCTCGCTTTAGCGCTCGTGCTCCGGACTCTTGCCGCAATGTTCATGTTCCGAGCCGATCCTCGTCTCTGGTTTTATGACCAGGCATCTGAACTCACCTGCCTCGCTCATTCGATTCTTTCAGGGAACGGCCTGTCATCGCCCTTCTGCGGCTCGACGGGACCGAGTGCCTTTCTCGCCCCGGGCTACCCTCTTCTTATCGCCCTTGTCTACCGTCTTTTCGGAGCACATAGCTTCGGTGCAGCCAAAGTCATAACGGCCACACATGTGTTAGTCGGGGTACTTACCGTTCTTACAGTCATGCTTATTGCGAGCCGCCTGTTTGACAACTCCACCGCCTATCTCGCTGGCGCGCTCTGTGCGATCTCGCCGACGATGATCTGGCTTCCGATGCTCTTCTGGGAGACCTCGCTTTCGACCTTATTTCTTAGTGGGGTCCTGCTACTCGCACTTATCTGTGTAGACAGACCGACCACCACAAAGTGGGTAGTAACCGGCACTTACTGTGCGCTCTCACTGTTTGTAAATCCCGCGCTATTAGTCACCTTTGCGGGCGTTGGTTTTTGGATACTTTTATCGATCCGACATACTTCCCGCTACGCGCCGCTTCTGGCCGCGATTACATGTGCTGTTCTCTTCTCAGCGTGGCCAATTCGGAATGCTGTCACCCTGCACGCGTTCATTCCATTGCGCAGCAATCTAGGTTATGAGTTGTGGCAAGGCAACCGACCGGGGTCGCAGGGTTTTTTCATCCAGGACCTGTATCTGAATGCCAATCACGAAGAATACGACCGTTACGCCGCAATGGGAGAGCTTCCCTACATGCGTGAAAAACAGGCAATCGCAATCGCATCGATCAAGGCAGACCCTCTCCGGTTCGTCAAGCTTTCCCTCAAGCGTGCTGCGATCTTCTGGACAGCCATGGGAGGACACGGAATTTCATGGATAGTAATCGGGGAGATAACGGTTACCAGCTTGTGCAGTTTTGCCGGCCTCACACTTCTTCTGCGGCGACGCTTCTTCGGCGCAAAGCTGCTGCTCATTCCGTTTCTTCTGTTTCCGCTTCCCTACTACATCACCCATCCTGACTTTCGCTTCCGGCTGTTACTCGAACCACTCACCCTGCTGCTTGCAGCGTGGCTGATTTGCCGCGGCAGCAGCCGTCTGATGCTTCTTCGTAGAAGCATTGTGCCCTGCTCCTGAGAATGGCGCGTCTTCGAAAGCTGGAGCTTAGTAGATCAGCGGAACAGCGGGTAAGCTGCACAGCTATCGTGCGTGGTGTGTCACTTCCAGCAGGTCACCCACCTCGATTCTACTCGCGCGAATCTGGCCCGCCGCCAGTTCGATGACGCTGCACATCCTGAGACTTATCGAGGTCACACGGTAAGGCACCAGCCCGTGCCAAACCTTAAGCACCCGCATGTGCTTGTCAAGTCCCACCACATCGATGGGGAAACTCATGCACATTGTGTGAACGCCGGAGGAAGGCATGATCCACAGCCCGCCTCCGGCTTCTACACCACGTCTTCCGAGAAGGCCCCACAACCTGGTTAAAGACGTGTTGGCAAACTCAACACGCTCTCCGACTGTCGTGCCCCGCGTTTGGTTGACTACTCTGACAAGACGCATGAACGACAGCCCCAATAAGGCGTATTAAGCAGTCTTCTGCTTTCTGCGGTAGATGATGACTGCCAGAATCACTGCAGCGCAAACACTGGCTAGAACACGAACAATAGTAGATGTATCCATGATTTAGTCCTCCTTTCGTAAACTGGTACAAAACTCTTTTTTGCGGGCGACACACCGCACCTTGCAACAGGCCTGGATGGCATCTACTTCCCCATTGCTTTGAAGCCTTCCGCAATACTGAGAATTGCCGGTGCCAGCAGCACAATGAAGATACAGGGGAAGATACAGATCACAAGCGGAAAGATGATTTTGATCTTGGTCTTCGAAGCAGCCTCCTCCGCATGCTGTTTTCTCTTCTGCCGAATCTCTTCAGAGAACTGGTTCAATGCTTTGAGGATCGGCGTTCCAAATTTGTCTGTCTGTACCAGCATGCTGACGAAGGCCTTGAATTCTTCAATGTTGGAGCGCTCCGCGAGACCCTGCCAGGCTTCAATCCTTCCCTTTCCTGCACGCTGCTCCAGGTTTACCTGGGTTAGCTCTTCGGTGATCTCAGGGTGGGAAATGTCCAGTTCAGCTCCTACACGAAGCAGCGCCTGATCCAGTCCCAAGCCGGCGTCAACGCAGATAGTCAGCAGATCAAGAGCGTCAGGAATGCTGCGGCGGATTTTATGCCTTCTCTTGCTTGTCTTCTTTGTAAGCCAAAAATCCGGGGACATATATCCCACAACTGCCCCTGCGAATACCCAGAAGGCGGTATTGACTGGAATGAAGCTGCCCGCAAAGCCGCCAAGAAGGGGCATGACGAGTTGGATTGCAAAGAAACTATCAAGAGTGCTCTTATCGCGCATGCCCGCTTCGATCAAACGCTTCTTGAGCTTCACATTCTCAGCCAGGCCGAGGCGCGCGCGAAGATCTCTTCCCACCTTCAAAATGCCGTCTTGAAAGAGCTCCTTGCCGCCCACTGTTCGTTTGTCGGTCCGAGCGCTGGTGACTACTTCCAGCAGACGCTCAGCCTCGGGAGAGGGTTTCAAGAGCATGGGTGCGCAGAGGAGCGCAATGGCAAGGAACGCCGTAAATCCGATGCCGAGGTAGAAGACGATCTCCATAAGCTTAAACCTCAATTCCGTTGACAATCTGCCGGATGATGAAGCCGCCGATGCAGAGCAGCACGATGCCGGTATAGAGCAGCGTGCGCCCGAAGCCCGGTGCAAAGAGGACTGTAGAGTAGCCCGGATTGATGAGATTGATCAGGACCAGCATGACCACCGGCAGCGCGCAGAGGATCCAGCCAGTCATGCGGCCCTGTGCGGTATGGGTACGAATCTCTCCCTGGATGCGCAGCCTTTCGCGAATGACCTTCACCGTGCGGTCAAGGATCTCCGCCAGGTTGCCTCCCGTGTCCTTCTGGACAAGAATGCCGGTGACAACCACCCGAAGGTCTTGCGAAGGAATACGCTCGAGCAGTTGACCCAATGCATCGCGAAGGGGAAGACCGAAGTTCTGTTTGCGAAACACTTCCCCAAACTCCGAACCGACAGGCTCGGCTGCATGTTCAGCAACAATGTTGATCGCCGCAACCATCGAGTGCCCTGCGCGCAAAGACCGTGCCATCATGTCGATCGCATCGGGCAGTATTTTGTTAAACGCATCGAGCCTGCGCGTCTTCTGAAACTTCAACACTGCAAAGGGTGCGAAGGCCAGGAGTACCGCGACTCCAAATGCGACGAGCAGAACCGGCACGAAGAGGAAGGTGAAGAAGCAGCCCGCGATCGCAAGACCGAAGCTAGTTGCAAGCAGGGTGCCGAACGTCGTAGTGCTATGCGCCTGTAGGATAAGCTGCTGCACCTTATCCGTGACAGGGAACTGCTGAAGCATGTCTTCAAGCCAGCCGAAGTTGCCCGGTGCTGACTCCTTCAGCAGCAGGTCCTGGTCTGGTCCGGCACCCGTCTGACCGGTCTGTGCCCTGATCGACGTAAGCCGTTTTGTAACAGACTTCTGTTCCGCGGTCGGTCGCATGGTAAACGCGAAGATCCCGAAGATCATCACGAGCATGAACAGAAACGACGAAAGTAAGAACATGATTATTCGCTTTCAGATATCAAGTGAGTGGTCAAGCAGCCCCGGAGGTAAAGGCATACCCGCCGCCTGGAGCTTGTCGGCAAATTTTGGAACCACGCCGGTTGCAAAGAACCGGCCCTTCACCTCTCCGTTCGGGCCAAGACCCTTCCTTTCGAAGAGGAAGATGTCCTGCATACTGACCACGTCACCGAATGCACCCGTGAGCTCTGTAATGTGGGTGATACGCCGGGTACCATCACTTTGACGTGCAACCTGAATGACGATATGAACGGCGGCCGCGATCTGGGCGCGAACAGCCTTTTCCGCAAGCCTGACTTCGCTCATCATGGCCATAGTTTCCAGACGGGCGAGCGCGTCTCGCGGAGTGTTCGAGTGGATCGTTGTGATCGAGCCATCGTGACCCGTATTCATGGCCTGGAGCATGTCGAGGGTCTCTTCTCCGCGGACTTCGCCGAGGACGATACGATCAGGCCTCATACGGAGAGCATTGATGACCAGCTCTCTCTGTCTGATCGCGCCCCTTCCTTCGACGTTTGGCGGTCGAGTCTCAAGGCGGACTACATGCTCCTGCTTCATCTGCAGTTCCGCCGAGTCTTCTATGGTGACGATGCGTTCGTCTGGAGAGATAAACCCTGACAGGACGTTGAGCAGCGTCGTCTTACCCGCGCCTGTGCCCCCAGAGACAACGATGTTGAGCCGAGCGCGTACGGCACCCTTTAAGGCTTCAAGCATGGGCTGGGTAAGCATCAGGTTGCGCACCAGATCTTCTGCCTGCAAAGGAGAGCTGCCAAACTTACGGATGGAGAGGATCGGACCGTCAACGGCCAGTGGAGGAATGATGACGTTGACACGCGAGCCGTCTTTGAGGCGGGCATCGACCATCGGCGACGATTCGTCAACGCGACGACCTACAGCGGAAACAACCTTATCAATGACATGAAGCAGGTGCTTGTTGTCTTTGAATACGACGGCGGTCTTCTCCAGACGACCGCGCCGCTCGACATACACAGAGTTATAGGTGTTGACCAGAATGTCGCTTATTGTAGGGTCGTTCAGCAGCGGCTCGAGCGGCCCAAGTCCAAAGACCTCGTCGAGGACCTCCTGCGCGAGACGATCACGCTCGGCCGCACTAAGAGGCACTCCTTGCTCGCTCAGGATTTGCTGTATCAGAACGAATATCTGCTGCTGCCCGGCGCGAGTCTGTTGAATCTCATCGAGCTTTTCAAGATCGAGGCGCTGAATCAGTTCTGTATGCACAGCAGACTTCAGTTGCTGCTGAACTCCCTCTGGAACGCCGCGTGCGCCGCGCGCTGCTTGCGGTGGATTGCGAGGAAGGGATCCATTTACCAGAGCGAGTTCAGCCATTTTGCGTGTTCCCCATCATCTACGAACTTGTCTGTTTGCTGAGGAACCCAAACAGGGACTTGCTCTTTGATTCCGCTGCCACTGTTCGCGGAGCAGCCACACCCGCAAGGGAGGCGGCCCACTTGATGAACTGCATCGAGAACTCCGATTTGCGGCTCGGCGCAATCGGTTCGCCCAGGTTTACCGATCGAACCAATTCCGTGTAACTGTTCGGAAGACGGATGGCGATTGGCAGACGAATGGCCTTCTCGATTTGTTCGACCTTAACCGCGTATCGCGAGGAGAAGCGATTAATGACGACCTGCATCTTTTCAGTCGTTGTTTCTATGCGGGAGAGATTGTCGACATAGCGCGAGAGGTCGCGGATGGCGCCTATCTCCGGTGTCGCGACAAGATACACCTGGTCGGAATCGTCGAGCACCGCAAGATCGCTCTCATGCAGTGCGGTCGAGCAATCGACCACGACGTAGTCATATTCCGTGCGGAGGAACTCAAGCAGCTTTGTAACGGAGTCAGCGTCCACCGTGCGCGTTCCGCCGCATACGTCGGGAGAAGACAGGACTTCGAGGCCGCTCGAATGCTTCGCTGTAAACCCGCGAAGCAACTCGCTGTCCAGGCGGGTCACATTTCTAACCAGCTCGTGAAAGTGAAACCGAGTGCCATCGATTCCGAGATAGACACAGATGTGACCAAGTTCCGGATGATTGTCGATCAGCAGCGTCCGCTTCTGATGACATTGCACAAGGTAGAGTGCCAGGTGGACCGCAAGCGTGGTTGACCCCACACCGCCTTTCGCCCCGAAGAACGACAGTACCGATCCAGTAGCCGCGTTGCGTACGGGGTGAGTCGTACGCTGATGGGCAAGGCGTTCGAACAGCTGAATCAGATCTTCCTGGTCAAACGTCTTATCTAGAAATTCGCTGCAGCCGTTCCGCATCGCAACCAGCATGACGTCTGGATCTTTCGACTTTGACAGCGCAACGACACTCACCTTGCCGGCAAACATCTGCTGCAGATACAGGACTGATTCGACCGCTTGTTCAACATTCTTGTCAAAGTCCACTACGGCAATGCAAATGTCCGACAACCTGATCTGTTGAGAGATGTTGGGGCGGCGCGTCGCCGAGATGTATGACTCGAAATCGGCGGTTGACAGAGTCCACGCGATACTTTGGCCAGCCTCGACGAGGCCCTGAATCTGCTCTTCTCCAACGGCCACGGTCACGATGGATGCGGAGAGGGTGGACGAATTTGTTTTTGTAGTGCTCACAATGAACTCCCCTTACTGCGCTTCTTTGCCAACACGACTCTCTTCCGTGGGCGCCGCAACGTCAATTCGTCTTTGAATCTTTGTTAATGATTGCGTGCGCCTCCGGCGGAAGCGATTTGTCGAACTTCTCGGGAACCATCAGTGGAATGATTACCTTAGGCTCCACGACAGAAGTCGCCGGCTGGACGAGCGGCTCCACAACTTCGGGAGTTACGATCACGACTAGCTCAGTGTTGGAATGCGTGATTCCCTTTGATCGAAACAGTAAGCCGAGAATAGGTACATTCGAGATTCCTGGGGTGTTCGCGTAAAGATCGGTTGTTCTCTTGTCGAGCAACCCGGATATTGCAAAACTCTGACCGCTTCGAAGGGTCACCTGCGTATCCACCTTGCGTGTGGAGAGCGCGGGAATCGTGTAGCCGCTGATCGTGACTGCATTGGTGTAATCAAGTGCGCTTACTTCGGGAGCTACCTTCAGTTCGATCGTCCCGTCCGCGTTTACAACGGGCGTGAATTCAACTTTTACACCGTAGGACCGGAACTGGATGGTGATCGAAGTAAGTCCACCGGAACTTCCCTGAATCACTGGAAATGGAAACTCTCCGCCTGCCAGGAAGTTAGCCTTTTCGCCACTCAGAGTGGTTATAGTGGGCTCCGCGAGAATCTGGAGTACCTGCTTGTTTTCCAGGTCTTTGAGAGCAGCTCCGACATTCAGCTTGGAGCTGAATAGCAGGAAGTTCAGAGCGTCGCTTACGGTCAGTGTCGTGGGTGTGACCGTTGTACTCGATACAGTACCGGGTGTGATTGTCGGGTTCGCCTGGAACTGCTGAGTGGTCGTATTACTGATCAGACTTCCACCGCCGCCGAAGAAGTTGAAGCCAAACTGGTTCTGCTTCGACCGATCCACTTCAACAATCCGGACCTTCAGTTTTACCTGTTTGATTAATGCCCGGTTGACTGCTAACGAGTTTGTAACTTCTTTTGAGTAAAGACCCGCGAGTTTCGCTGCCGCTTCCGACTTGGCATCACTGCTCACTGTTCCCGCAAGGACGATGTGACTTTCGCGGCTGTGAACCTGTACATCTTCAGCTGGCATTGCGCGCCTCATGGAGAGCGCAAGGTCTTCGACGTCCACATCGGATGACACCAGATAGGACTGCGTGTGGCCCGTCTCATCCCAGAGGATCACGCTGCTGGTCCCTGGCAGCTTCGAGGTCAATACGATTTCATGTGGATTCGCAGTGTAGGAATCGAGGACCAACGGGTTGGCTATGTAAACACGACGAACGCGTTCTGCCGTATCGAGAAAGATGCTGCGACCTACTATAACGTGGAGCGCATCTCCCGTCGCGGCACTCTCGGTAAAGCCGGTGCTGGCTGCTGTTGCCGGAACGTTGGGAGCGGCAGGCGCCGGGCCCGAAGAAGCGACCTGCACCTGCGCGCCCCTTGCAACGGTTGCGACCAGAAACAAAGCACTTGCGATTAGAAGTCGATCTGTCGGTGTTCCACGGAGTGTTCTCACTTGAAGGACTCCACCGTCTGCTTTGTGCCATTGACTGTTTCAACACTGTAGGAACTGATTGGCGCAGAACGAACCGGCCTGGCCGATACGACCATAGGGGGTTTAGGTGGTGCCCCGCCCTCAAGTTGGGACAACTGAATTGCGGTCTCCTTCGAGCTCGATTTGTCCATCCCATTTCTCAAAATGAAATGCACGATGCCCTGAGAACTCGCGAGTACTACCTTCTCAGCTTCTTCGGGTTTCACAAGCAGCGTCACGACGTCCACAGAGACGGCCTTGCCCTCCGGATCAGGCTGAAGCTTCTGTCCCGCTGCCAGCACCTGGACGTTTTGCAGGATCGTTGCAGTAATCGGCTCCGATGTGGCGACCGTGTGGTAGGTGACCAGCACGTCTACGAAGGTTCCTGGCAGAAGAAATCCTGCGACGCCGACAATGTCGTCCGACTTGAGCGAGATCGCGCGCATGCCTTCCGGGATCTTCACCGTAAGACCCGATGCGGAGCCCGCCGCCGAGAGCTGACGCTCGAGAATTGGCTGACCTGCCGAGAGCGGGAACATCACGATGCGCCCTGCGACGTCCTCGGGCTTGACAAAGGCACCCTGCAGCGGCGCCGTCTCCGGCCAGTCGATAAGGTGAACGCTTGCAGGCTGAAGCCTCTCGCCGGCGTTCAAATCCACGGCAGCGGCCACATACTGATGCTTGGTCGGGACGGCAGCGTTTGGCTTGGAGAACTTTCTACTTAGCCAGAATGTGAAGAGACCAGAAACCCCTAGGGCCAGGACGAGAGCGAATATGAGTCGACGAGGGTTCATGAGCTATCTCTGCACTCCCTGCAAGTAGAGCGTCAGAGCGCAACCCGCAGTGATCGCCAGAGCGTATGGCAAACGAAGGGTGTTTGAGTTGAGGACGTTGATCTCGGGATGCGGGGTCAAGCCTTCGTTGCGATGATGCGAGACGAGCGCGATCACGTTTAGAAGAGTCTGCTTCAGTTGTCCGCGCATCAGGGCAAGGCTGACTGCCATGACCCCGCCGGCGATGCCGGTCAGTGCCAGCAGAAATGCGATGTAATGCAAGCCGCAGAGGCAGCCAACGGCCGTGATCAGCTTGACGTCACCTGCGCCCATCCCGCCAGCGAGGTAGAAGATCAAGAAGACGAGGCCGCAGATAAGACCGGCTGCGGCGGCACTTGCAAGGTCGCGCCATCCGCCAAGCGAGAGGTGGAGCAGCAAACCGAAGAGAATAGCAGGTCCCGTAAGCACATTGGGCACCCGGCGGCTTTTCACGTCGAAGACTGAACCGATGAAGGCGCAGGCTGAGGCGGCCGCCGGGTACACGAAGTCCTGTTCGATCTGCATCATTGGTTTACATCCCGCTCGAGCAGCGCTAGAGATTCGTTGAGTTGATCAGGATTTTTTGCCTGAACGGTCAGAAAACAAGTAAGGCCCCGGAAGGGGTCGGTGGGGTTGCGCAATTCACTCGGTAAGAGACGTCTGAAGTGCACAATGTAAGAAGATCCGGATGCTCAGATGTGCGCGGATCCATGGGATCCATCAACCGGTCTATGTGTTGGTGGTCAGCGTGCTGCCGATGTTGGTGAATGCACCATTGATTGCGGTTGCAAGCGTCTTCATCGAAGCAACGGCACCGAGACCGACCAGGGCCGCAACGAGGGCATACTCAATCAGATCCTGGCCCGATTCGTCCTTTGCCAAGCCGTTAAGAAGGTTCTTGAGATTCATCATGTTGTTCGTTCTCCTGTTAATATCCAGTTGTCGTTGAGCGGCCACTGGTTAATGTGAGAGTAGGCAGCTTCTTTCCCATCAGCAATGACGCAATCGTGTTAGCGTTCAACCTGTTGGCACCCGTCTGCGACGCCTACTGTCTGGGTGACACAAATCCAACTCGCTGTGAGCTATATCGGCACATAAGCAGCAGACTTCTCCCTCCTTGTTCCGATATGGATCGTGGCTGGGAGTTTGTACATATCAATACTTTTGCATCAACAAAGGGCGCCTCGATTTCAGGCGGCTGAAGGAACTCCTCTGAGTGCCAAGAAGATGTATCTTCAGATTGCATCTGACAACGAATGCTGCCCTTCAAGGAATATGGAACCGGAGAATCAACACTTGTGTTCATGCCATTCCTGGGCGGCAGCCAGCAGGAATGGCTCGAGACGATTGGTCTGCTCAGTGGAACTTACCGATGCATTGCCGTGGATCTCCCGGGCTTCGGCGAAGCGGCAAATGTATCCGGATATTCTGTAAGCGACATGGTCGACGCAATCATGGAAGTTCTATCGTCGCTTCGATTAAGCCGGTATGTCCTGGTCGGCCACAGTATGGCGGGAAAAGTGTCCGCAGTCGCTACCCGGCGACTCATCATGGCTGGACCACCTCTTGTGAGTCCGGCAGGTATTGTTCTCGTCGCTCCGTCGCCTCCTGGGCCGGAGCCGATGAGTGATTCGAAGCGCAATGAGATGCTGGCCTGTTTGGGCAATGAAATCCAAACTCGTTCCGGCCGCTACTCGGATCGCGATCGTCCAGCCGCCGAGCAATTTATCCGTGACAACATCGCCGCTTCGCTCTCGGAGACTGCTTTCCGGCGGACCGTAGATGATGTTCTAAAGATGAACCCCGCAGCCTGGACTGCATGGCTGGAGAGCGGTAGCAAGGAAGACTGGAGATCGTTCGTCGGAGTAGTCGACCTGCCCACTTTGGTCGTCGCAGGTAAAGAGGATGAGGCGCTTGGCCCTGACGCCCAGCGCACCCACACGTTGCCGCACTTCCAACCGCAACTCCTGGCGGAGCTCGAATGCAGCCATCTGATCCCTCTCGAAAAACCCCGGGAGCTTGCCGCCCTGATCACGAATTTCCTCGAACAAGTTGTCTTCGGAGCCTGCCCGTGCATCCAGTGAACGACGAATACCGGAAGCTGATTGAATCGCCAAGAGTTTCTTCACAGACGCAGACTGTTCTTCTGGATCGCCTGGTTCCCGACGGGCTGAACTACGAGCCGCTGGTTCTGTCGCCCGACGAATTCGCTACCCTTCGCGCCGTTCTTGACCGGGTGGTCCCGCAGGGCGATTGCAAGATCGATCTGGCTGCAGGCCTCGACAAGACGCTGGCCGAGGCAAAAGGCGATGGCTGGCGTTATGCGATCCTGCCGAGCGACCTCGAAGCCTACCGGATCGGACTTAAACTACTTAGCGAGTTTTCCGCAAAGCTAAGTGCGGTTCCGTTTTTCCGCCTCTCGCACGGTGCACAGGACAGCCTTCTGAATGCCATTACCTGCGGGCGGCTTTGTTCCCCGAAGCTCGATCTGAAGCTTTGGTTCGAAGACCTCCGCGCCGAAGCGACAAAGATTTATGTCTCGCACCCCCACACCCTGGCCAACATAGGCTACAGCGGCATCGCCGATGACCCCAACGGTTTTGTGCTGATTGGCATCGGCCAGCGCGAAGAGTGGGAGCCGAAATCCCGGTGATCGACGACGGCTCTATGAAACAGTACGGTACGAACGATGTAGTCGATGTGGTTGTCATCGGCACCGGGGCAGGCGGAGCGCCTGTTCTGGCACGTCTAGCCGCTGCCGGGCTCAGCGTAGTTGCGCTCGAAGCCGGTCGCTGGTGGAAGGATCCCTCCGTCGACTTCGCGACGGACGAGATTGCCGCGGCAAAGCTCTACTGGTTAGGCGAACGTCTCAGCGCTGGAGACACTCCCACTGCCTTTGGCCCCAATAACAGCGGTACAGGTGTCGGCGGTTCTACGCTGCATTGGGGAGCATACGTGCCACGCCCCGACCCGCGCGACCTGAAGATCCAGTCGGAGTTTGGGGTGGGCCAGGACTGGCCTCTGTCTTATGCTGATCTCAAGCCATACTACGAAGAGGTGGAACGCTTCATCGGTGTTTCAGGGCCCGCGGATTACCTATGGGAGCCCGGTCGGAGCTACCCGCTGGCGCCAGTACCTCTCAACGCCCCCGCGCAAGCTATGCAGCTTGGCTGCGAGCGCATCGGTATCCGGACGTCGCCCGCTCCGGTGGCCGCTCTTAGCCGAGATTACAGCCGACCCGAGTACGGGCAGCGTCATGCGTGTGTCAACCGCGGTTACTGCCACCAGGGCTGCCGCAACGGAGCCAAGGCGAGCATGGATGTTACCTATCTGCCTGCCGCGCTTCAATCAGGCGCAGAGATCCGTCCTGAGTGCTTCATGCACAGCTTCGAGCGCGACGAGCAGGGCCAAATCTCCGCTGTCATCTACCGTCATGAGGAGCAGGACATACGGCAACGCTGCAAAGCTGTATTTCTTTGCGCGGGGGCGATTGAGACCCCGCGGCTTCTGCTTCATAACCGTATGACGAACGAAAGCGGGCAGGTTGGCAAAAACTTCATGGCCCACGTCGCAACGCAGGTCTGGGGAACCTTCGCCGAAGAGATGCGGCCAAACAAAGGCTTCCCTGCTTCTTTGATCACGGAGGACATGATCCGTCCGAAGGAGGCGAACTTCGCGGGCGGCTATATCGCCCAGAGCCTAGGCATCGTGCCTGTCACCTGGGCAGTCCAGGTAGCGCGCGGTCGAGGCCTCTGGGGTCAACCACTTGTCGACTACATCCAGAAGTACAACCACATCGCCGGAATAGGAGTGAATGGAGATTGTCTGCCCTACCCGGAGAACCGCATGGAACTGTCTTCTGAAGTTGACGAAATTGGCCTGCCGAAACCAATCGTGTATTTCAGCTATAGAGAGAACGAGAGTCGCATGTCTGAACATGCTGAAACATTCATGACCGAAGTCTGGAGGGCAGCTGGAGCAAGCGATGTCTGGACCTTCCAGCGTTCCGCCCACACCATCGGCACATGCCGCATGGGCACAGACGCTCAAGCCTCGGTCGTCAACTCCGTAGGACGAAGTCATGAAATCAGCAATCTATGGATCGCCGACAACTCCGTCTTTCCGAGCGCGTTGCCTGCCAATCCCGCTCTGACCATCATGGCCTTGGCGCTCCGGTCCGCCGATGCGTTCTTGAAGCAATAGCTATACCGGCGAATGCAATTTGCCTCTCATTTGAGGAATCGATAAAGGGTAAGATAACGAAAGACTTGCTCCAGTGGCGGCATGTGGCGTAGCCTCGTCCGCACATGATGGAACCGTAAGCAGCAGTGAGGAAAATTGTCCGAGATTGTACAAACAAAAGCCCCCGAGAGCGTTCAGGATCGCGTGCTCCGAGTCATCGCCACCACGCGCCGCGTCCCTCTGGAGACTGTCCGGCCTGACAGCACCTTCGAAGAGCTGGGCATTGACTCGCTCGACCGGATCAACATCCTGTTCGAGCTGGAGGGTGAGTTCGATATCGAGATTGACGATGAGCAAGCGAAACAGGTGACGACGCTTCAGCAGATGATCGAGGGCATTACTCTGCTTCTTCAAGCTAAAGCGGCGAAAGCCACGGCACCGCCTCCTGAAACTCTCTGAACGGCTTCGCAGGGAAGCATCTGAACTTTTCAGACTTCCGTGCGTAAAGAGCATTGAGGCTCAAGAGGGCGGACTCAATGATCATATTCGCGGTACTGGCGTTTCTCTACTTTCTGCCCACCCTTATCGCTTCGCACCGCGGACATGATGCTGGCGGCATTCTGATCCTGAATTTCCTGTTCGGATGGACGGGAATTGGGTGGCTGGTTCTGCTCCTCTGGGCACTCTTATCCCGGCCTGCCTGTTACTGCTTTCCCGTTTATCCCCCAAACTACGGCTGGCGGAGGTACTAAGAGGCTGTCCGAATTCAGTCCTGGTTATGCTTCAACCATGCGACCGATCGGGCTATGCCCTCTTCGAGCGAGACACTTGGAGCAAAGCCAAAGTGTTCGCGTGCCTTACGTGTCGGGAACTCCTGGTCGAGCGCCAACAGCTTCACGGCATGTCGAGTCAAAAGCGGCCTGCCCGAAAGGCCAACCGTCTTATGGACCGCTTCGAGGCCCCGGGCGAGAGTGGTCGCGACACCGGTGCTTAGGTTGATCCATGGTCTGTGGTATCCCAGACCCGCGGCAAACACCTTCAGGTAATCATCCCAGGTTGCGTCCGTTCCGTCCGCAAGGTTGTAAGCCTGCCCGAGCGTGACCTTTGAGACCGACGCCTCGATCATCGCATCGACCACGTTGCATACGAATGCAAAACCGCCCTTCGCCCTGCCACCGTCGATCGTCGCCATCAGTCTCTGGCGGAGCAAGGCCGCGACCTCAATGGTGAAGTCCTTGCCGCGCGGACCATAGATTGTAGCCGGTCGCACCACCGTTACCGGAAGCGCAAAGTCGCTGTACGCTTTCCATACCGCGAGTTCGCCCAAACGCTTCGTCTGGTTATAAGGAAGGTTGGCGTCGAGCATTGACCCCGTCTCATCGCACGGGACGGCTGGATAGCCGTAGACATCGGTGGTACTCACATGTACGAACCGCTTTAGCTTCGGGGCACTCCGTGCCGCTTCAAGCAGATTCTCAGTACCCGTGACGTTCGCTCGGAAGTAAGTCTCCCAGGGAGCCCAGTCCGTGGAACACGCGGCACAATGAAAGATCCGCGTCACGGGCCCGACAGCTTTTCTGAGACTGACAGGATCGCCCAGATCGCCAATCACCGGCTGCACGGGAAGATGGGACAAATGGGACATCTCCGACGTCGGCCGCACCAGGACGAAGACCTCTTCGCCCTGCGCGATCAGCGTCTCCGCGAGGTGCCCGCCGAGGAACCCGCTAGCACCCGTGACGAGGGAGGCCATCTGACTTAGTTCGTTGCCAGCTTCTGAAAGACGTCCAGCACATATCCCAGTTGCTCCTGGGTGTGCGCCGCTGTGACGCACAGCCGGAGCCGCGCCACTCCCTGGGCAACTGCAGGGAACATTACGGGGGCCGCGATGATCCCGTGATCCCGTAGCTTTCGAGCGAACAGACCGGTGGTGATCTCATCCTTCAGGATCACTGGAATTACGGCCGTCTCGGAGAGACCGGTGTCGTAGCCAAGCGCCGTTAACCCATCGCGCAGGTAATCGGCATTGTTCTTGATCTTGACGACCCGCTCCGGCTCTTCCTTCAGCACCGCGAGCCCTTCGATGATCGCTGCAACCGCCGAAGCGGCCATTGCGGCGGAGAAAATATAAGGGGACGAGGCGTGCTGCAGGAAGATCGCCAGTTCCCGCGAGACAGCTACAAAACCGCCGACTGACGGAATCGACTTTGCCAGGGACCCGGTCCACATATCGACTTCGTCCGTCGAAATTCCACAGTGCTCGTCGGTGCCGCGCCCTGTCGCTCCTAAAACGCCGGAAGCATGTGCCTCGTCTATAAGCAGGAAGCAGCCGTATTCTTTCTTGATGGCGACTAGGTCAGCAAGGCAACAGATGTCGCCATCCATTGAAAACACACCGTCAGAGACGATTACGGTCCGGTTTGCAGAAGGACCATTTTTGATCTCGTGGATCAGGCTTTCACCGTCGTTATGCCGGAACCGCTGGACTTGGACACCCGCCATACGGCAGGCATCCAGCAGGCTGCGATGACAAAGCGCATCGATGATCACACGATCGGAGGGCCCAAAAAGCGCTGTAATCAACCCTAAATTCGCCATGTACCCGGAACTGAACGTTAAAGCCGCTTCTGTGCCCTTGAACTCCGCGAGCGCCTGCTCCATCTGGTGGTGAATATCGAGGGTCCCCGTCAGCAGCCGCGCACCGCTGGTGCTGGTGCCATAGCGCTTGATCGCATCCATCGCTGCTCGATCGATGCGTGGATTCCCAATCAGGCCAAGGTAGTCATAGGACGACATCATCAGCATTGAATGGCCGTCGGCCTGGACGCATGGGCCTGCCTTGGCTTCCAATGGCATGTGATATGGGTACGCACCTACGTTACAGGCCATCGCTGTGGTCTCGAAGATCCTTCGAGCCCGCGTGTCCAGAAGATCGCTTTTTTTGAAGCTCCACTGCCTGCCCGGCTGAAAATAGCCGTCGAACATCTCGCCGGTTGAAGAAGGAAAAGTTTTTGACGCGACTTCGGTTTCGACGAGGGTGTCGTATGAATTTGGCATGAACGTCTCTTTATCCTAGCGGAAAGCCTTCCGCTTTGGAAGCTAACCGAGAGAACCCGTTTCCAGAGAACGAAAGTGTTGCCGGAGAGTAAAAAAGGACGGCCCTGTCAGTGGGGCCGTCCTTTGGATCGTTCAGGCAAGATCCAACCGCGCTTTTCAAACCACTTAAAAGAACAGCTTTGCCGTTAGCTGGATCTGGCGTGGGCCAAATAGCAGGCTGCTCGTGCTGGTCGTCGTCGCAAACGGAACAGCGCTTGCGGTGAGCGGCACAATGCATCCGTTGTTGCCCGTCGCCGGGCAGGTCCCGCCGTTGTAAGCAGTACCCGGAGTAACAAAGGTAAAGAGATTGGTTGATACGCCGAGAATGTTCCTGTGGTTCGCAAGATTGAACGCCTCAGCGAAGACTTGCAGCTTGATACCCTCATGAATCACGAAATCACGCGAGATTCGTGCGTCTACGTTGTGAAGCCCCGGGCCAGTGAAAGCGTTGCGCCTGGCAATCGCATCTGGAACTCGACCGGGCGTGCCCGAGTTGAAGAGGGACAGTTCAGCACCCGTGATACCGCCATCGCCGATGGGCGAAACCGGAGCGCTTGCAAGCACTCCGGTAATCGGCTCGCCTGTCTGCGCGGTCACACTACCAGAGACGGTAAAGCCGTTGAAGGCGTACCGGGCTGCCTTGTTGTCGGTTACCCGGTTGACATTGGGCGACGCTACGATCGAGCCGACAAAGCGGCCGCGCTCATCCAGATCAGAGCGGGCGTATTCTGCACTGCGCCCGGAAAGCCTTCCCCGCGCGAACGGATCTATGGGAGTGTCTGTTCCGTTGAACGTGCCGTTTACGCCGGAGACCTGACCGCCGTCCATCGCCCGCGCCCATGTGTAGTTTGCGAGGATCTCCACCCCGTTACTGAAGGGCTTGCGCACCGTCGCAACAAACGAGTGATAGTTGCTGTTGACGTCCGAAAAGCCGGTAAGAAGGGCACCCGTGTTGCTCGAGAGCCGGGCCGTGTAGAAGGGCAGCGAAATTACCTGAGGAGCACCGCCTTTTGGCAAAAACTGGTACTCGTTCGTAACTGCCGATGACGGGTCGACGTTTGTGTCTACAAACACGGGTAGCCGCAGACCACGATTGCCAACGTAAGAGACTGTGAGCGATGTGTGGAGCGGAAGCTCCTGCTCGACAGCAAGATCAAAAGACATCGATTCAGGGTTCTTGAAATTTGGATCGAGGCCGCGCGCCGAGATCGTACCTAGCGCGAGTCCTGTGTTCACAGCCGGAGTCGCTGCGCCGGTCACCTGATTTACGGGCGCCGGGCCGGGAGGAGTGAACTCCGGAATCCCGCCTTGCGGTGCATTGGCAGCATAGGCTCCGGATTGCTGGAACGCCTGGTTTGGTCCTCCGGCGGCAGCTCCTGCCAGAGGCACATACGGCTTGTTCGGATTTGTAAGCGCAACGACATTGAACTGCTGCTGGTATACACCGTTTTCGCGCCGCTGCGTGTAATAGGCGGAGTTGGAATTCAGTCCATAGAAGATGCCGTAGCCGCCGCGGACCACTGTTTTCTCATGGGGGTTCCAGGCAAAGCCGACGCGCGGCTGGATCATTCCTTTGTAGTTGTTGATCTTCGTCGTGTAGAGCGTGGCCACGGCTGACGAGTTGTTGGGCATCTCTGGCTGCGGTACAAGTTGAACGTCGTAACGAATCCCGCCGCTGAGCAGTAGATTCGGCCGAACCTTGTAGCTGTCTTCCACGAAGCCGTCGACATCCTGGTTCCAGAAATCATCGGCGCCGACCTTGGTGATAGGGTCGTTGACTTGCGTGAAGGAGTTGTAGTGCCGACCGCCGTTCACCTGGTAGACGTCCTGTATCCAGTTCGAGAAGTTAAACTCCGATGTGCCAGTACCGTAGGTGAAGCTGCCGTCACCCTGAAAGAGATTTTGGATCTGCTCGTGAATCAGATTGAGATCCGTCCCCGCCTTGATCGAGTGCCTTCCGAGAGTGATCGAGTAGATGTCGGTGATCTGGATGCGATGCTCATCGGGGAACGCTCCGCGTGGAAGGGCGCTGGTCTCGCCGTATGCCGCTATGTTCGAGAGACTGATAGCCGGGCCACCCGTATTTGTACTATCCGTCTCGAGGTCACGGGCCCATTGAAAGTGCACCACGTTCGCGGACCGTGAAGTGAGCACAGTCTCCGCGTTCGCCACAAAGAAGCGCGAGTGGAAGTCCGCTGTCCCGTTCTGGCTGACACCACCGTTTGAAACATTCGTCGCAGTGTTGTATCCGTTGGGCTGATGGAAGTTCTCCCATAGGAAGCTGCTCGACAGATGAGTCTTGGGAGTTAGTTGGTAATCAAGGCGGGGGAAGTAGATGTCCTGCTTGACGTTTCGGCCATAGGTGCCAAGCTGCGTGGTCTGAAGAAACGTTACTGCCGCCGTACATTGAGTTGGCGAGATTCCAGGAATGATTGAGGGGTAGATCGAAGCTCCGCGAGTGAGGTATCCGGAGGTGCGCTGGTCGCATAGAGCGGTCAGATCGTTGATGCTCTGGCCCGCAGCAGTGTTATATGTGCTGGTGTAGGTGATCGGTGTCACCTTGCGGTAGCCATCGTATGTGAAATGGAAGAAGAGCTTGTCTTTGAGGATCGGGCCGCCAACGGATCCGCCGAACTGGTGCTGTTCCTTCACCGGTTTGGCCTTGGTGTAAGGGTCGAGAGCGTTATAGCCGGGCGTCCGATAGTACTCGTACAGGTCGCCATGAAACGCGTTGGTGCCGGACTTTGTGACCGCGTTAATGATTCCGCCGGCTGCCTGACCGAACTCAGCCGAGTAACCGGCGTTCTCCGACGAGAACTCCTTAATCGAATCGACCGGATAGACATACGGAGCGCCGATCGAACGGCCGCGGGCCTCGGAGAAGAAGGCCTGGTTGTTGTTCGCACCGTCCACCAGATTCGAATTATAGATACCCGAAATACCGCGGAAGCTAATAAGACCCGTGTTCCCATCCGGAACGACATTCGGACTTGCGAGCACAAAGTTGTCGAAACGGCGGCCATTGACCGGAAGATTTGAAACTAAAGCCTCGGAGATGACCTGAGATGCTGCTACCTTGTCCGTCTCCAGGAGCGGGGCGTCGGTCGAGACCGTGACGTCGGTCGACACACTGGCATTCGGCAACGTTGCATCGACGGTCGCGTTGGTGCCGACCACGACCGCTACATTTTTCTCATCAACTTTGCCAAAAGAACCGCCGCCAAGAATTACCTCGTATATGCCGGGCTGCAGGAAGGTGGCGCTGTAGTACCCCTCGCTGTTGGTGGTGATCGTGCGGCTGGAGCCGGTGCCGTTGTTGGTCACAACCACTGTGGCATTTGGAACCACTGCCCCGGACGCATCCCGCACGACTCCAGAGATGTTGCCCAGCGCGGCAGTTTGCGCGGCAACTGGAAGGGCGGCAAGCAGAAACAGCAACGCCGACGAAGCAAGGGCATAAAGCCGCTTGGAACGGATAGAAAAACTCATGACTTGGGGCACTCCTCGAGGAAACCGCCGGTAGCAAGGGAGAGGCGGGTGAAGTTGACGGCTGCCCGCCTTGTGCGGGTTGACGATCGTCTTTGCACATCTCGGCGATCGTTCAAAACAGCCAGAAACAGGTCTTATTTATCTCTTAAGCTTGGCGGAGTCGATTAGGGAAGTCAAGCTGACCTTAGCCGTTGTGCCGCTTAGAAGTCCGAAAGCAGGAGTCTCGCTGGCTATCTGTCACATTCTTCGAGTACATTGACAGATCGGCAGGAACGGCTGCGTTGCGCGTGATCCGAAGCTGAACCGGCGAGGTACGAAAGAAGATGTCTGAATATATAGGAGCTCTCGACCAGGGCACGACCAGCACGCGTTTCATGGTCTTCGATCGTTCAGGGCGCGTCGTCTCGTCCGCCCAGAAGGAACACGAGCAGATCTACCCAAACCCAGGCTGGGTGGAGCACGATCCCCTCGAGATCTGGCGGCGCGCGCTTGAAGTAATCGACGAGGCGGTTGAGGCCCGGGGGCTTCGCCCGAAAGACATCGCCTGCATCGGCATTACTAACCAGCGCGAGACGACAGTCGTCTGGAATCGGCACTCCGGAACTCCGGTCTACAACGCTCTCGTCTGGCAGGACACCCGGGTCGCCGATTACGTCTCCCGCCTGGCCCAGGACGGTGGCCAAAACCGCTTCCAGGCCAAAACGGGCCTGCCCCTTACCACCTACTTCAGCGGCCTGAAGATCTGCTGGATACTGGACCACGTGAAGGGCGCGCGCGAACAGGCCGAGCGCGGTGACCTCTTCTTCGGCAATATCGACAGTTATCTCCTCTGGAATCTCACCGGTGGCATTAATGGCGGCGTCCACCTAACCGACGTCACCAACGCCAGTCGAACGCAGTTGATGAAACTCGAAACGCTGGCCTGGGACGATGAGATCCTCACCATCTTCAACATCCCACGCTCCATGCTCCCTGTGATCTGTTCGAGTTCAGAGCATTACGGTGCCATGGCGCGCACCACCCTCACAGGCGTTCCAATCGCCGGCATTCTCGGCGACCAGCACGCCGCATTGGTCGGCCAGACCTGCTTCAAACCTGGCGAGGCGAAGAACACCTACGGGACGGGGTGTTTCCTGCTTATGAACACCGGCGAAAAGCGCGTCACCTCGAAGAACGGCCTGCTGACGACAATGGCGTACAAGTTCGGAAAGCAGCCGCCTGTATACGCGCTTGAAGGCAGCATCGCCATCACCGGGGCGCTCGTCCAGTGGGTCCGTGACAACCTCCACATGATCGATCAGAGCGAGGAGATTGAGACCCTTGCCTACACGGTAAAGGATAATGGCGGCGTCTACTTCGTCCCCGCCTTCTCCGGTCTCTACGCTCCCTACTGGAAGGACACGGCGCGGGGGGTGATCACCGGCCTGACCCGTTTTGCTAATCGCGGCCATATTGCGCGGGCTGTCCTCGAGGCGACCGCCTTCCAGACCCGCGAGGTCGTAGAAGCGATGGAGGCCGACTCCGGCATCTCTCTCGAACAACTCCGCACCGACGGCGGCATGGTCGCCAACGAGATGCTCATGCAGTTCCAGGCTGACATCCTCGACCGCACCGTGGTCCGCCCGCAGATGCGCGAAACCACTGCGCTCGGTGCGGCATACGCCGCCGGACTAGCCTGCGGCTTCTACAAGGACACCGACGACCTGATCGCCAACTGGGCAGTCGACCGCGTCTGGAAGCCGCAGTTCGAAACCGCGGACAGAGATCGCTATTACAAGCAGTGGAAGAAAGCCGTAACCCGCTCCTTCGACTGGATCGAAGAATGATCCGTCTGCCTTTCCGCGGACACGATACGGCTTTTCGGCGTCATCGTCCGCGCTTTCGCCGTTATTCTGAACGGAGCGGAGGGTCCCCGAATCTGGCTTCTGCTTCGCCCCCATACCAGTCCATCCACCACCCAATAGGAACGAGGGCTTGAACGTGCTGACACCATTTTTTGGAGAGTTCATGGGAACGCTTGTCGTCATTCTCATGGGCGAAGGCGTCAACGCCGCCGTTACACTGAAGCAATCGAAGGCAGAGGCAGCCGGATGGATGGTGATCGCGGCGGGCTGGGGGTTCGCTGTCTTCTGCGGCGTAGTTACGGCCATCGCCTGCGGCAGTCCTGGGGCGCACCTGAACCCTGCAGTTTCGGTTGCAATCGCGGTGAAGACCGGCGACTTCAGTCACCTCGCGTCGTTCCTCGCGGCCCAGTTTCTAGGTGCATTCGTCGGAGCGACACTGGTCTGGCTTTTTTATTATCCACACTGGAAGCTCACGGAAGATCCTGCCGCCAAACTCGGGGTCTTCTGTACCTCACCGGCAGTTCGCAGCCCGCTCTCTAATCTCTTCTGCGAGGTCCTCGCCACTGCAGTCCTGATCATCGTCATCGGTTCGATTGGCGCCAAGACTTTCGCCGCCGCCGGCCCCGCTCCGGGTCTCGCTCCCTACCTTGTCGCGATTCTTATCTGGGGAATAGGCCTTTCACTAGGCGGCACCACCGGCTACGCAATCAACCCTGCCCGCGATCTCGGGCCGCGCATCGCGCACGCCATTCTTCCGATAGCCGGAAAGGGCGGCTCCGACTGGGAGTACGCTCCTATCCCAGTCATCGGCCCCGTCCTCGGTGCCGGTTTGGCTGGACTCTTCCTCAAAGTGACCGGCATCTGAAGCGAGCCGCAAAATCGGTATCCTATATACAGAGGGAGCTATCCAGTCCGTCGTTAAGAAAGAGTTGAATGCGAAGCGAAGCGCTCAAGAAGCTCGAAGGCGAGTTTGATGTCCTGATCCTTGGAGGAGGCGCGACAGGCCTCGGCATCGCCGTTGACTCCGCCACCCGTGGCTACCGAACGGCCCTCGTTGAAGCGGGCGACTTTGCACAGGCCACCTCCAGCCGCGCCACCAAACTCGTGCATGGCGGCGTCCGCTACCTTGCAAGCGGCCAGATCCACCTCGTTTACGAGGCGCTCCACGAGCGCGCCGTCATGGTGCGCAACGCTCCCCATCTCGTCCATCCGCTTCCTTTTGCTCTGCCCGCCTACACCTGGTTTGATTTGCCGTTCTATGGAATCGGCCTGATGATCTACGACCTGCTCTCCGGCAAGTCCACGATGGGCCCTACGAAGATCCTGAGCAAGAAGGAAACCCAGCGGCGTCTTCCAAACCTGGCCAGTAAGAACCTCCGAGGCAGCATCCTTTACCACGACGGCCAATTTGACGATGCCCGCCTTGCTCTCGCGCTTGCCCGCACCGCCGAAGACCACGGAGCAGTTGTCCTCAACTACGTCCGATCGAAGTCCTTTTTGAAGAGCGACGGCAGAATCAGCGGTGCGATCGTCCAGGACGTCGAGACCGGAACCGAAGTCACTCTCCGCGCCAAGACCGTGATCAACGCGACAGGCATCTTCACGGACGACCTCCGCCAGCAGGACGACCCCGCTATCCCGAAGCTCCTCTCGGTCAGCCGAGGCACCCACATCGTCGTCGCCGCCGACGTGCTCGCTGGAGAGACCGCCATTATGGTCCCCAAGACTCCCGACGGCCGCGTCATCTTCGCCATTCCGTGGTCCGGCCGCGTTGTCATCGGAACCACCGACCTGGCTGCGACCACAGTCGAGATGGAGCCCGGTCACCAGGAATCCGAAATCGACTACCTGTTGGAGACAATCAATCCGTACCTCGCAAGGCCGCTCCGCCGCAGCGACATTCTCTCCGTGTTCTCCGGCTTGCGCCCGCTCGTCACCGGGAAGAGCTCGACCACCTCAAAGCTCTCGCGCGAACACCACATCGACGCGTCGCCCTCCGGGCTGATCACCGTTGCCGGCGGAAAATGGACGACTTACCGCCGCATGGCCGAGGACGTCCTGACCTTCGCAATCGACCACGGCATGTTGCCAAAACAGCCCTGCCGGACCGGCACAGTGAAAATTCACGGCGCCCCAAATTCTGGAGCCCCTGTCACCGGCCCGCTCTCCCGCTACGGCAGCGACGCTGCGGCAATTCAGCGTCTGCAGCAAAGCAGTCCCGACCTCGCTGCGGCCATCGACCCCGCGCTCCCATTTACCTTTGCGGAGGTCATTTATGCTGTGCAGCACGAGATGGCCCGAACGGTCGAAGATGTGCTCTCCCGCCGGATGCGGGCGCTGCTCATCGATGCCAGGGCCGCCGAACGAGCCGCGTCAGCCGTTGCGAAAGTGATGGCAGATGAACTCGGCGCTTCTGCAGGATGGGAAGAGCAGCAAGTGGCCGCCTTCCAGAAGCTTGTCTCCACGTTTTATCTTCCCGGCAAGCTCTCCGCGTAGAATCCTGGGTGAGGGCAAACCGCGCAGATGACCTTGGCGAACGATACTTTCCCGGGAGGCAAGTGGATCTCTCCCCGCACCCGGATCGATGGCGCCAGAATCCGTCTTTTTTGCCTTCCTCACGCCGGCTCCGGCACAGCTATGTACAACACCTGGAAGCGCTTCCTGCCGCCGTTCGTCGAGGTCTGCCCAATCCAAATTCCAGGTCGGGAGGCGCGCCTGGCCGAACCATCCTATACCGATTGCGCCCTGCTGATCGCTGAACTAACTGCCGCGCTGTCGGCCTACATGAACGCGCCTTATGCGATCTTCGGCCACAGCATGGGCGCCCTGCTCGCTCTTGATCTGGCTCGCAGTCTTCGCAGTTCAGGGAATCCCGAGCCGAGCTACCTGTTCGTCTCCGGTCGCAACGCCACTCACGTCCCGATGAAGCACGGATCGATTCACCGCTTGCCCGACGATGAGTTCCTGGCCGCTCTCGCAACTCCGTTATGGCGGCCTGCCACCAGAGATTCTTGGAACGCCCGAGTTGCTGGAACTCTACCTGCCAACTCTCCGCGCCGACCTCACCTTGCTGGAGACTCACCGCTACGAGGCGCTCGCCCCCCTGGGCTGTCCAATTACGGCCCTCTCCGGAAAGGACGATCCGAACGTCTCAGGCGAAGGAATGCAGGCCTGGGGTGAGCACACAACCGGTACCTTCGAAGTGAAGTGGTTTGAAGGAGAGCACTTTTACCTCTCCGGCCCAAGCCGCCAGGCTTTACTGGAACTTATAGGCGCAAGGCTCACCGGAATCGTCTCACCTACCTCTGGTCCGGGCGACCTGAATGCCGAACTGGATGGCAGGTAGTCACAGAACTCCCGTCCCTCGGCCTCGGACGAACTCCAGTTGTGGCAGGTTCGATTGAGCCGATGCGCCCACCAGATCCTCGACCTCTATAGAAAGCATCTGTCAGGATCCGAACTCGAGCGCGCAGACCGCCTCAGGACGAGCACACTGAGGCTTGAGTTCACCGCGGCGAGAGCGGCCCTCCGGGTTCTACTCGGCAACCTGCTCCGGCTAGCCCCGGGCCTGGTTCCGCTTACCCTAAGCCCCTACGGCAAGCCGGAGACAGTCTCCATCGACGGACTTCCACTCTTCTTCAACGTCGCTCACTCACGCGAGACGATCCTTATCATCCTTTGCCGCTCAAGCCCAGTCGGCATCGACGTGGAATATCTGGACCGCTCTGCGGATGTTCTGGAGATCGCTCGAACCTCGTTCGCTCCGCGGGAGGCAGACGGAATTATGCGGATCGGGGACGCGCTGAAGCAACAACATGCTTTTTTCCGATGCTGGACACGAAAGGAGGCAGTGATCAAAGCCGACGGTCGAGGCCTCTCCATTCCGCTCAAGGCTGTCGAGGTTCCTATCAGCGGCCCGGCAGTATCAGCGGCCGTTTCCATCAAGGAAGAACCCGGCCAGGAGGCGGACTCACGGCCATGGTTCGTGACCGATATCGCGCTCGGCGAGGAGATCGCCGCCGCCTTTGCGGTTCGAATGCCGAAACTGACGCCAACCACCTTCAACTTCCCTGTTTCGCTGCTCTCCGACCTGTAACGCGAAAGCCTGATCCGACACTACGTCGTATGCCACCTTTGAGGGATGATACGGATTTAGCACCATGTTAGGGTAAGAAATGTCTCCAGTCTGAGTCGCTTGCAACACGTTTTGCACATAAATTGTGGAGAGAACTTCCTCTCGAAAATCGACGAAATGACGAATGTTCGGCGGCGGCATCGGCATAGTCCAGTTCTCGACTTTCGATCTAGCCTGTAAATTTCCAGGGATCCTCGTACTTGGATGGGGGCGCTCTTCGAGAACAAGACACGAGCGTTTCGACTCCCGGTTTGCCGGCAGCTTCCAGACTCGTTGTCCTTTCCGGAACTCGTCGTCTATCCTGAGTCAGGCGCCACAAACTATTACCGAGCAGCTCTGCTTGGTCCTCGCTCAATCCTGAAAGGGATCCTGATGAACGGTAGTTGGGCCAAATCGCTCGAATCCGTCCCAACGCGGGACCATCAACGAGGCGCAACTTCTCGTGATTTGCCACCGCCCGGGCTCCTGGGCCTTGCGACCAAAGCCTCCACGCTCATCGAGCAATTCGAAAGAGTTTGTGCCACCTTTGGAAGCCGTATGGCTGCATCGTGCGGTTCCGACCAGATCACGTACGACGACCTGAACCTAGCCTCCAACCGGATCGCCCATGTTCTTCTCAGCAAGAGTTTGGCCAGCGACACCATAGTCGCGATCTATCTCGATCGCTCAATACCGATGCTCAGCGCCATGCTCGGTGTACTCAAGGCAGGTTGCGCCTACCTGCCAATCGACCCAACCTATCCGGCGTCGCGCGTAGTACAGACCCTCGAAGACGCAAACCCCGCGGCACTGATTACGGATGGGCGTCTGTCAGACGGGTTGCCTTCCCTTTCGACCGAAACCTTGCTGGTCGATCAGCCGTTTCCCTCAGAAAACAACTCCAATCCACCGCTCAAGGCCACGGCAGATAGCCTCGCCTACGTGATGTACACCTCCGGCTCGACAGGCAAACCGAAAGGCGTTCTCGTCACTCATCGCAATGTGATGCGCTTGATGACCCAGACCGACCCCTGGTTCCACTTCGATGAAAACGATGTCTGGACGATGTTCCACTCGTTCGCCTTCGACTTTTCTGTCTGGGAGATCTGGGGACCGCTGCTCACGGGAGGCCGGCTGGTGATCGTTCCTTTCGAGATCAGCCGGTCCACGGAGGAGTTCTACGCCCTGCTCTCCGAACAGCGCATCACTGTACTTAACCAGACGCCGTCAGCCTTCTCACTCATCTCCAGTCTCGAAGATGAGCAAGCCGAGGAGGCCGGCCCTGCTCTTCCGCTGGCGCTTCGGATTGTCATCTTCGGCGGAGAGGCCCTGCAATATCGCGCTCTGCGAAACTGGTTCAAGCGCCACGGCGATACAGAGCCGCAGCTTATCAATATGTACGGGATCACCGAAACGACCGTACATGTCACCTACCGCGTCGTCCGAGAGGCAGACGCCCATGCAGAAACCGACAGCCTCATCGGTGAGCCCATCCCGGATCTGCAACTGCATCTCCTCGATGCCGACCTGAAACCGATTTCGGACGGGGAAGAAGGGGAGCTCTGCATCGGCGGGGAAGGCGTGGCTCGCGGTTATCTGAACCGCCCGGAACTCACGGCACAGCGATTTGTTTCGGATCCCTTCTCGCAAGACGGCGGTTTGCTGTACAGGTCTGGAGACCTTGCTCGCCGCCGGGCAGACGGACAACTTGTATATCTGGGTCGCAATGATCACCAGGTGAAGATCAACGGCTTCCGCATCGAACTCGGAGAAGTGGAAGCTGCGGTCGCTGCCTATCCCGGCATCCGCCAGGCCTGCGTTCTCGCACACCCTGACCACACGGGCCGCCAGCGGCTAGTTGCTTATTTTGTTGCGGAAGGCAATATGGCCATAGCTGCGCATACGCTCAGCGAGTTCCTGGCCGAACGCAGCCCGGCGCAGATGCTGCCCTCGTTTTACATACAGGTGCCGTCGATCCCGCTGACCCACAACGGCAAGATCGACCGCGCCGCCCTCCCAAAGCCGGTCACCGGCTCCACAGCGTCCAGCGCGGAAAAGGGCACGCCGATGCAGGAGCGCGTCGCGGTGATCTGGCGCAGTGTTCTCGAAGCCCCAAACGTCGGTTTCGATGACAACTTCTTCGACATTGGCGGCAGCTCCATCCTGCTGATTCGCATCCGGACGGAACTTCAGGCGATGCTTGGCCGTCAAATTCCCATTACCTGGATGTTTGAGTTCACAACGATTCGCGGAATTACCGATAAGCTTCGTGATGCCGAGACGAAAGATCCAGGAAGCATCGCCGCTCCCAGTGCTGTTCTCAGCGCCGCCCAGGAGCAGGCGCGCAAGCAGCGAGAGGCGTTCGCACGCATGAGAACCGCGAAGGGCGGCCGGTCTTGACTTCCGAATCCGATCTCACCGGCATCGCAATCGTCGGCATGTCCGGAAGGTTTCCGGGCGCGCGCTCGGTCTCCGAATTCTGGGCGAACCAGCTCGCGGGCATTGAAGGCATCTCGCATTTCACTGTGGACGAACTGGAGATTGCCGACCGGGAGAAAGTCGCTACGAATCCGAATTACGTTCGCGCCCGTTCTGTCGTTGAAGATGTCGACCTGTTCGACGCCGACTTCTTCGGCATCCTGCCAAAAGAAGCCGAGCTGATGGACCCCCAGCATCGGCTATTTCTGGAATGCTGCTGGGAGGCGTTTGAGGATGCAGGCTACGATCCGAACGTCTACCCGGGATCGATCGGCGTCATGGCTGGGGTGGCGTATGGCAGCTATTTTCTCCAGCAGGTAAACGCGCAGCCGGGGTTCACCGAAGATTTTCTAAAGAGCTATCAGATCGGCAATTACACCGCGATGATGGGGAACTATCCCGATTATCTCGCCACGCGGGTTGCCTACAAGCTGAACCTGAAAGGGCCGAGCTTCTCGGTGCAGGCGGCCTGCTCGACGTCGCTGGTTGCGGTCTGCCAGGCCTGCCAGAGCCTGCTCACGTATCAGAGTGACATGATGCTCGCGGGCGGAGTGTCAATCACTCTCCCGCAGAAGCGAGGCTATCTCTATCAAGAAGGTGGCATGGGTTCGGCAGATGGCCATTGCCGCCCGTTCGACAACGACGCCCAGGGCACCGTCTTCGGCTCAGGGGTTGGCGTCGTTCTGCTGAAGCGCCTCGAAGACGCACTCGCCGATGGCGACCACATCTACTCCGTCATTCGCGGCTTTGCGACGAACAACGACGGCGGCAACAAGATCGGCTACACCGCTCCGAGCATTGAGGGCCAGGCAAACGTCGTCGCCATGGCGCAGCAGGCAGCAGGCGTCGAGCCAGAATCGATCGGCTATATCGAAGCCCACGGGACAGCAACTCCCCTGGGAGATCCGATCGAGCTTGCCGCGCTTGATAAGGCATTCCGGAGTTCGACGCAGTCGAAGGGTTTCTGCACCATCGGCACGGCGAAAGCGAACGTCGGCCATCTAGACATTGCCGCCGGTGTGACGGGCCTGATCCATGCTGCGCATATCGTCAAGGATGGACAGTTTCCCGGCACCTTGAACTTCAGGAAACCCACTGACCGCTTCGACATGGCGAACAGCCCGTTCACGGTCACGGCCGTTGCTGCGAAATGGGAATCAAACGGCCAGCCACGTCGCGCCGGAGTCAGCGCCTTCGGCGTGGGCGGAACGAACGCCCACGTGATCCTTGAAGAGGCTCCTGCAGCAGCAACCGAGCCACCTGCCCGCTCGGCACAGCTCCTCGTGCTGTCAGCGAGATCGCAGGAGGCTCTCGAAGCAGCGACAAACAACCTTATCGCCGATCTGCAGTCGCATCCTTATCGCGAACTTGGAGACGTCTCCTATACGCTGCAAGCCGGCCGTCGAGCTTTTCCCTATCGCCGTGCTCTAGCAGCAGGATCTACCGAAGCGGCAATCGCTGGTTTGCAGGAAGCGCTCGGCAAGAGCGGCCCCCTCGCCAAGACGCAACGCTCCCGAGACAGCGGTGTGCTTCATGTTCCCGGGCCAGGGCGCGCAGCACGTCAACATGGGTCTCAGTCTCTACAAGACGGAACCGGTGTTTCGCGAAGCTGTCGATTTATGCGCCGCGATTCTGCGCAAAGGACTGCAACTGGAACTCCTCAGCGTTCTCTACCCGGCGACTGCACCACTTCCCGATGCGCCAACCGAGCTGACGCAGACTTACCTTGCGCAGCCCGCTATTTTCGTCATCGAGTACGCACTGGCCCAGCTCTGGCTCTCCTGGGGGATCGCACCTGCAAGCATGATCGGCCACAGTATCGGCGAGTTCGTCGCCGCCTGCCTGGCAGGTGTGTTCTCTCTTGAAGATGGGCTTCGCCTGGTTGCGATCCGTGGCCGCCTTATGCAGTCCCTACCTGCAGGGACGATGCTCAGCGTCCGTGCGACCGAGGAAGAGATCACTCCGCTGCTTGGATCCGATCTCAGCATCGCGGCCCAGAATGCCCCATCGCTCTGCGTCGTATCGGGAACGACCCCGGCGATCACGGTACTTGAAGAGAAGCTGACGCAGCAGAGCATTGTCCACCGTCGCCTCGTCACCTCACACGCATTCCATTCGCCGATGATGGATCCGATCATGGCTGAGTTCCGGGCAGAAGCAGCAAAGATTCGCATGACCGCACCGACCATCCCCTACGTCTCCTCGGTCACAGGAGACTGGATCACGGCTGAAGAGGCAACCAGCGCCGACTACTGGACGCAGCACCTTAGGCAGACGGTGCGGTTCTCAACCGGCATCCAGCGTCTGCTTAATCGCGAAGAAACGATGTTGCTTGAGGCAGGTCCAGGTCGCGTTCTGGTAACCCTTGCGCGGCAGAATCTGGTAAAGGGTACGAGCAAAACCGTGCTATCTTCGTTATCCGAGCCAGCAGGTGTCCAGGATGACGCCACTCTCGTGCTGCAAACCCTGGGTTCGCTTTGGGTATCAGGAGCCAAGCCCGATTGGCAGAAGCTTCATGCAGCATCGCGACGCCAGCGCGTCTCGCTTCCGTCCTACCCATTTGAACGCAAGCGCTTCTGGCTTGCTGACGCCATCAAGAGCGTTGACACCGGAGAGACCAACTCGCCGGCAATCATTCAAAGGCCTAATCCTATCGATTCAGTCGGGCCTAGTCCGGCTGCGGTAACGAGGGAGAATTCGTCCATGAACCAGTCTGCTGTAGCACCCGCTAAACCGCGCAAAGAGACGATCCGCGCCCTGCTTGTCGAGATCTTTGAGGAACTCTCAGGCCTCGACATCGCCAGCGAAGATCCCGCGGCTTCGTTCCTCGAGATAGGTTTCGATTCGCTTTTTTTGACGCAGATCACGCAGTCACTTCAGTCAAAGTTCGGCATCAAGATCACGTTCCGCCAGTTGATGGACGATCTCTCGACGCTTGAGCATCTTTCGGCTTACGTCGATGCACACGTGGCTCCGGGTCTGTATGAAGAAGCTGCCGCGGCTCCTGCGCCCCTCGCAGAACCAGTCGCAGGCCTTGCACTTGCAGCGGCAGAAGCTCCGGCCCCGGGAAGCGCGATGGAAGAGCTGATGAAGAATCAGCTTCTCGCGCTGAACCAGCTCTTCGCGCAGCAGATCGCCGCACTTAACGGCGGGGCAGCGACGCCAGCAATCGTCGCGCCCTTGGTTGCGCCCGCTCCGGTTGCACCGACTGCCACAGCCGCCTCTGAAGCTCCGAAAGAAGCCGCAACGGTCGAACTGAAAGGCTACGTTCCTTTTCGTGCTGCGCAGAAGAAGGTCGCGGGCGAACTGACACAGAAACAGGAAGAGCACATCCGCAAGCTCGTCGCACTGTACACCAGCCGTACCGGCAGATCCAAGAGTAAAACGCAGGAGTTCCGGCCTTACCTCGCCGACCCCCGCGTCGTGGCTGGATTTAAAGTCCAATGGAAGGAGATGGTCTACCCAATCATTACCGACCGTTCGAAAGGCTCACGCATCTGGGATATCGACGGCAACGAGTACATTGATTGCCTGAACGGGTTCGGGCCGATCATGCTGGGGCACCGTCCCAAATTTGTGGAAGAGGCCATCGAGAAGCAGCTCCATCTGGGCTTCGAGATCGGCCCGCAGACGCTCCTCGCCGGGGAGGTTGCCCAGGCGCTCTGCGAGATGACCGGCAATGAACGTGCCACCTTCTGCAATACCGGTTCGGAGGCGGTGATGGCCGCGATGCGGATTGCTCGAACGGTAAGCGGCAAGAACCGCGTCGTCTTCTTCTCCGGCGATTACCACGGCATGTTCGACGAGGTCCTGGTCAAAGGGTTCAAACGCGGGGGACAGCCGCAATCCTCGCCGCTCGCCCCTGGCATCCCGCGCGATTCCGTAGCGAACATGACTGTGCTCGAGTACGGCGCACCGGAATCGCTCGAGTGGATCCGAACCCACGCGCACGAGCTCGCAGCCGTGCTCGTGGAACCTGTTCAGAGCCGCCACCCCGCATTCCAGCCAATCGAATTTCTCAAGGAACTCCGGAAAATCACTGCGGATGCAGACGTCTGCATGATTTTCGACGAAGTAGTCACCGGCTTCCGTGTTCATCCCGGCGGCTGCCAGGCGCTCTTCGATATCCGCGCCGATCTTGCGACCTATGGCAAGGTCATAGCGGGCGGAATGCCGATGGGCATCCTTGCCGGAAAAGCGAAGTACATGGACGCGCTGGACGGCGGCATGTGGCAATACGGCGACGAGTCCTTTCCCGAAGTCGGCGTCACCTTCTTTGCGGGCACCTTTGTTCGGCACCCATTGGCGATGGCTGCCTGCGCCGCCGTCCTCAAACACCTGAAGGCGGAGGGCCCGGAACTCCAAGAGCGCCTGACCGCCCGGACAACCGACCTCATCGCCCGCCTCAACACCCTGCTCGAGAAGAACGAAGTGCCCACACACCTCGAGAGCTTCTCCAGCTTCTTCTACTTCAGCTTTCCCAGCGACTTCCGCTTCGGCAGCTTGTTCTACTACCATCTGCGGGCGAAGGGCATTCATCTGCTCGAGAACTTTCCGTGCTTCATCACCACCGAACATACCCCCGAAGACATCGACCGCATCGTACGCGCTTTTGAAGAGACAATCACCGAGATGCAGGCAGGCGAGGTGCTTGAGAAGCCCTCCAGTGGCATCACTCTCAATGCTGTCTCCGCGTCAGTCGACGCGCCAGTTTATGCGGAGACTGCCCCGATCACTGAATCGCAGGTCGAGATCCTTCTCTCCGCAAGCCTCTCGAACGAAGCTAACTGCAGCTATAACGAGTCGCTCACCCTTCACCTTAAAGGCACGCTCGATGTTGCAGCTTTTACGAACTCGCTGACTGATCTCCTCGCCCGCTACGATGCTCTTCGCGCTACCTTCGACCTTGCTTCGAAGACGCAACACTTCTCTGCTCCATCTTCTGCAGTGCTGCCTCTGCTCGACCTCTCCTCGTTCGACGGACCTGCACAGCAGGCGAAGTTCAACGCACATATTCGAGAAGACGCTGGCAAGCCGTTCGATCTGGCCAGTGGTCCAATGTTTCGGATGGTCCTCGTCAAGCTGGGCAGCGACGCTCACGCTTTTGTCTTCACGGCACATCACGTAGTCTGCGACGGATGGAGCATCAACGTGATGCTCGATGAGCTCTCGAAGACCTATTCTGCGAAGATCGCAGGCACGTCCCCGGTGCTCGATCCGATGATGCCGTTCAGCACCTATGCCGTCGCACAGGAAGAGCACTTTATCAGCGCAAAGGGAGCGCTGACGGAGTCGTTCTGGTTGAAGAACTTCGAAATTCTGCCGCCGTTGCTCGACCTTCCACTTGATCATCCCCGTCCTGCGATGAAGAGCTTTTCGGGAGCGACCTACAGCCGCAAGATCTCGGCTGCCGCTCTCAAGGAGATCAAGCGTGCCGGCGCCCAGCAGAAGTGCACGCTCTTTACCACAATGCTCGCAGGCTTCACCGCGCTGCTCGGCCGCCTCACCGGTCAGGAAGACATTGTCGTCGGCGTCCCCGCGGCAGGCCAGTCGTTGGTCGAAGACCAGGTACTCGTCGGGCACGCGGTAAATTTCGTTCCTATTCGCGGCGTCACGCACGAAGGAATGACCACGGCACAGTTCCTGCAGCAGATGCGCGGGAACATCTTCGACGCCTACGATCACCAGAATTACACCTTTGGCCGACTCGTCCGGAAGCTGGCGATCCAGCGTGACGCGAGCCGACTGCCCCTGATCGAAGTCCAGTTCAACCTAGAAAAGGTTGGCGGCAATCTTGCCTTTGCGGGCCTCACTGCTTCGGTCGATCCTAACCCGAAGAGCTTCGTCAACTTTGATGTCTTTATTAACGCGGTTGAGGGCACAGACGGCCTAACGCTGCATGTCGACTACAACACCACCCTGATTGATGAGACCACCATAGCCCGTTGGATGGATTGCTATGAAACGCTTCTCACCGGCCTTACCGGGTATGCGAACCAGCCTCTTGCGGCGCTTCCAATCCTCACCCCAGCCGAGCGCGAGGTAGTCTCTGTCGCTCCGAACAAGACAGCGGTTCCCTATCCTACAGACGCCTGTGTTCATCAACTGTTCGAGAGACGGGCAGCGGCGGCACCGGACGCCATCGCTATTGAGTGCGACGGCGAGCAACTCACCTATGCCGAGCTCGACGCTCGCGTCAACAAACTCGCACGCTATCTCATCACCTCTGGAATCCGGCCAGGTGAAGTAGCTGGCGTCTACATGGAACGATCGGTTGATCTCGTCGTCTCGCTGCTGGCGATCTGGAAGGCAGGAGCAACTTACATTCCTCTCGATCCGACCTTCCCGATGGAGCGGTTGAGGATGGTTTTCGAGGACCTCAAGCAGCCGACCATCCTGACCCAATCTCGTCTTGCAGCGGACCTGCCCTCGACGAACACGCGCATCTTGTGTGTAGACGAGCGCTGGGCCGTGATCGACATTGAGGACCCCGGCCCCGTCGGTCTCAGCTACGATTCTTCCGCGGTTGCCTATGTCATCTACACTTCCGGCTCGACTGGTCGTCCTAAGGGTGTCCAGGTTACACAAACCAATGTCGTCAACCTGCTGCTTTCAATGGCAAAGAAGCCAGGGCTGACTGCGAAAGATGTTCTCGTCGCAGTCACCACCATCTCCTTCGACATTGCGGGACTTGAGGTCTTCCTGCCCCTTATCACCGGGGCGAAGCTCGTCCTTGCTACCCGGCCCGTCGCGAGCGACGGAACTGAGCTTTTGAAGCTCCTGCGCGAATCGCAGGCGACTGTGATGCAGGCGACCCCGGTAACGTTCCGGTTGCTGATCGCTGCAGGGTGGAAGGGTGATCCCAGGTTCACCGTCTGGTGCGGAGGCGAGGCGCTTCCCCGCGACCTTGTGAACCAGATGCTCGCGCTCGGTGTCGAAGTCTGGAACATGTACGGCCCGACAGAGACGACGATCTGGTCGGCCACCAGCCGCATGGCCCAGCAGAGCGGCCCGGTATACGTCGGCCCCCCGATTGACAACACTGAGTTCTACGTTCTCGATGCTTACAAGCAGCTGGTTCCGACAGGAGTTGCCGGCGAGCTTTATATAGGGGGCGCCGGTGTTGCAAAAGGCTACTTTCAGCGACCTGAACTGACCGCCGACCGCTTTATCGCTGACCCGTTCAGCGCTACTTCCGGCGGGCGACTCTATCGCACCGGCGATCTCGTTCGCCGGCTGCCCAGCGGAGAGTTCGACTTCCTCGGGCGCGCTGACGGCCAGATCAAGCTCCGCGGCTTCCGCATCGAGCTTGGCGAAATCGAAACCGCACTTACGAAGACACCTGGGATTGATCAGGCCGTTGTCATGCTGCGCGAGGATATTCCTAGCGATAAGCGTCTCGTGGCGTATGTGATCTCGACTAGTGGCAGCACGCCTCCTGCCGCCGACCTACGCACACAGCTGCTGGCGAAGCTCCCGGACTACATGGTTCCGGCCGCCTTCATCACGTTGTCGTCTTTTCCCCTCACTGCAAATGCGAAGATTGATCGCCGGGCTCTTCCCGCGCCGGACTGGGCCCCCGCCGCAAATGGGGCGAATTACGTCGCACCGCGTACGCCCCAGGAAGAGAAGATGGCGCAGATCTGGGCCGATGTTCTGCATCTTGAGAGGGTGGGTATCGAAGACAACATCTTTGAGCTCGGCGCGGATTCGCTTCACGTCTTCCAGATCGCAGCCCGTGCCAACCAAGCCGGCATTGAAGTGAAGCCAAGGCAGATTCTGCAATATCGTCAGATAGCGGCCGTACTGGCTGATCTGGCCGCCAGCGGGCCTTCCGTGAAGTCCGCTCCGCTTACTGCGGTCTCTCGCGCGAAGTATCGAATCTCGCCCTCGCGCTTGACATCGCAGCCAGAGCCCGTTGATGCTGGCACTGGAGACTAATGACCGCTAAATCGACTCACCTGGCGAGCATGGATCCGGGTCCCCATCTTGCCGGAGAGGATTTTTTCGCATTTCCTCTTACGGCAGGGCAGAAGGTGATGTGGCCCCGGAATCGGAAGACGCTCAGCGATCCCCGGTTCAATGGCGCCTTCCGCATGGAGCTCGCAGGTTCGTTGGACCTCGCCTTGCTGCAGCGTTCGTTGCGTGAGGTGGCACAGCGGCAGGAGAGTCTTCGCACCACCTTCCGCGTACTGGACGCAGAGATCCAACAAGTAGTGTTCCCGGTCTCCGACTTGGTCGTCGATGAGATCGATCTGCGGTCGTTTCCTGAAACGACCCGTTGCGCGATGCTGGACGAAATATCCGTCAAGGAAGCGACACAGACATTCGACCTCACTCAGGGCGCACCGATCCGCATCAAGCTGGTTCGGATGGAGAACCGTCACTCCGTGCTGACCATCACCGCGAACCAGATCATCTGCGATGGCTGGTCGATCGGCCTCCTTATGGAGGAACTCGCCGCCAACTACGCTGCGTTCGCCAAAGATCAAGCCTCGCCTCTTGCACCGCTCGACTTTCAATTCGGCGACTATGTTACCTGGCAGCAGGAAAACTCCTCCTGGAGCGAGGTGAATAAACAGCTTGGCTACTGGAAACAGAAGCTTGAGGGCTGCCCGGACTCTCACCTCGCGCCCGATCTGAGTGGTGAACCGGATTCTCCCGAGGCCGCAATCGTGTCTAAGCTTCTACCTCGTGAACTCACGGACAGGCTACGCAACCTCAGCCAGTCAGAGAACACGACGTTTTATGTCGTCACGATGTCCGCCTGCATCCTGTTGCTCAGCCGCTACACGGGACAATCTGACATAGCCCTGCGCACACCGCTCGCGGGTCGGGGCCGCGTAGAGTTCGAACCCATCATCGGTCAGTTCGTGAACCAGGTGGTGCTTCGCGCGGAAGCAGCCGTCGGTCTCACCCTCTCTGAATTCATCGGGCAGGTCCGCGAAAGCGTCTGGGAGGCACTCGCCAACCAGGACACCCCTTTTGAAGAAGTTCTGAAGAGTATCGCCACGTCGGATCGCCCCGCCGATGGTCTCTTCAATATCAATTTTGTTTGTCAGAAGGAGTACGGCCGCAATGGGCCGTCGCAATTCGAGTTTGACGGCGTGACGATGACGACGATGCCCTCAAAATCTCAGGGGGCGCTCTACGACCTAAACTTCTTCCTGGTTGAGCGAGAGATCGGCTGGCGCCTCTCGCTTGAATACAGGACAGGGCTATACACTGAAGGTACTGCGGAAAGCCTTCTCCAGCACTTTCAGGAGATACTCCGTCAGATCGCTGATGCACCGCAAGGAACGATCGCACGACTTGAGCTGTCAACGACGGAGGCACTCACAAAGCGAATGCGGAACGAACCCTCGTTCTCCATCTCGGCCGGTCCTCTTATAGACGAGGATTCGGCGTTGCTTGAGGTCCTGGCAATGCCCGGCAGTCTTGCGCAGGAACGTTTCTGGACACTTTCGCAGCTTGACCCCACAAATCCGTCCTTTCATGTCCCACTGGTGATGAAGCTCTCTGGACCGCTCTCCATCCCTCTTCTTCAAGAGAGTTTTCAGCTTCTGATCGACCGGCACGAGTCGCTCCGGACTACCTTCTCTGAAAGAGAGGGTGAGTTTCTTCAGATCATTCACCCCACCTATCCTGCGGCTCTCAGAGCTGACCCGATCCACGGAGCCGGGGAGACGGAGAAGGCTTCCAACCTTGCCACGGCGATCCAGAGAGAGATACACCAACCCTTCGACCTGAATAGCCTTCCACTCTTCCGTACCGTACTATGCGAACTAAACGACGAAGAGCATGTCCTGATCATCACGTTGCACCATATTCTGGCTGATGCGGCATCCGCCCAGGTGATTCAGCGTGAACTTTGGACAACGTATGAGAGCCTGCGATCAGGCAAGCAACCAGCGCTTCCTGAGTTGACCATCCAGTACGGCGACTTTTCGGTGTGGCAGCGCGAGAACCTGGATTCGGATGCCATGAAGGCGCACCTCGAGTTCTGGCTGAGGCAGCTTTCGGGTGAGCTCAAAGTCCTGGATTTTCCCACCGACCATTCGCCCGCGTATCGGCCCACCTCGAAGGGCGGCGTTGAGACACTTCTCCTCCCCGAAGATCTGGCGCGCGCAGTTAAGCAGCTTGCCCAGTCCAGCGATGCTACGCTTTACGTAGTAACCCTGGCCTGTTTCGCCGCGATGCTGTCGCTCGCGTCTGACGCTGAGGATGTGATCGTCGGTTCTCCTGTGCTCAATCGCCGTCAGGAGACCGAAGCCTTAATAGGTCCATTTGCGGGTCCCATGGCGCTTCGGCTCAAGCTCGCCGGTAATCCGACTTTACGCGAGCTGATTGTCACCACGCGCGATCTGACCCTCGAAGCACTTGATCACGCCGAACTGCCTTTCGAACTGATTCTCCGCAATCTGACCGTGCGTACCCAGAACGAGCGCCGTCCGCTCTTCCAGTTTTACTTCTTATGTCAGACAGCCTTCGTGCAGTCACGCAGCGTGGAAACGCTGACGGTTACGCCACTTCCCAGCGTCAGCGTCGGTACGCCGTTCGAGATGCAGCTTGCTGTGATCGAGCGTCCCGAAGGGATTCGCGCCGAACTCGAATACAACGCCGACCTGTTCCATCCTGCCACTGTCACTCAGTGGCTGGCCTACTACCAGGATCTTCTGCGCGCAGCAGTGAGTAATCCCGACCAGAGACTAACTGGCCTCCCAAGTCCTCCCTATAAAGCGAGCCACCAGCCAGACCAAAGAGGGCCGAAAGACCTGAAGTCCTCTCAGTCCGAGAAGCTGGACAGGTCCTATGTGGCGCCTCGCGACCTTGTCGAGGAGATGCTCGCGCAGGTTTGGGAAGGTGTTTTAGGAACCTCTTCCATCAGTGTTCGCGCTAACTTTTTCGACATTGGCGGGACCTCCATGATGATTCTGAAGATGGTGCCCCGCATCAACGCTGCCTTCGACCTGGTGCTTCCAGTCCCAACCATCTTTAAGGCTCCCACCATTGAGTTGATGGCGAACGTCATAAGGCAAAAGAGCACCATCGAGAAGCAGGTCGTCCTTCCGCTGCATCCGCAGGGGAACCGGCCGCCGCTCTTCATGGTTCACTCGTACCATCTTTACCGCGCGCTGCCGGCCGCACTCGGAGGCGACCAGCCCTTCTACGGCATCATGGAGCTTGAACTCGCCGATCGCCATTCGCCTTACACTCTGAAGGACCAGGTCGCGAACTACGTTCAGCACATCCGGGAGATCCAGCCGACAGGCCCCTACTACATCGCAGGCTTCTGTTTTTTCGGACTGCTTGCATTTGAAGTCGCGGCTCAACTTGAGGCATTTGGTGAGACAGTGGCCTTTGTTGGCCTCATTGACACGTATTGCCCCGAGTACTGGTCGCAACGCCAGTCCGCACAGGCCGAGATCATTCCGTCCGGTGGCGCCCTTATGCCGACCAGTACAGCACCGTTGTGGCATCACCTGCGTAAGAGCACCGGCTTGAAGTTCCGCGAGCGGATGGTCGGCCACGCAAGCTTCATCGGCCACAAACTGCGCAACCGGGGACTCAGTTTGATGTTGGAGACCCGTGTAAGCCTCTACACATTCTTCATCAGCCGCGGAATCAAGCTGCCTTCATGGTTGAAAGACCCAGCTTTGGTCACCCGCGTCGGGGTTCGGCGACACGCCCCGGCCAAGCTCGCCTCGGACATGTATCTCTTCCCTGCCGAGGACGTGCCGCTACAGTCGGGGTTCGATCCAACTCTTGGCTGGGGTACGATGACGACCGGAAAAGTCCATACCCTGTGGATACCCGGCGATCACGAGGACATGTTCAAGGAAAAGAACATCGGCGCGCTCGCAAGAACCATTCGCGAGGCAATGGACGCCGCGCGCGCCTGATCCGTAGTGGCGTGAGTGCTTCCCTCACACAGACTGCAGCCCAAGCCGGTGTTCTTTACCATACCGAGGCCGCGATAATGTGGGGGGGACCCGGTTCTCCATCTAGAACCTCAGTAGACAAAACCAGTTCCACGTTCTTGTTTGCAGGAACTTTTGCCTCAGCCAACCAGTTCTTCAGGTCTTTGTCGCTGGTCAGGAACTCCGATGCTGCCACCGTGCCATTCTTTCCGATTCCTGCCATGATGACGACGTGCTGCTCGATCGTCGTGTCATAGTAGCTCGCAACGATTGCGTAGTCGGTAGAGTTCACGATGGCCGGTTGGAGATTGTCGAAAGCCCAGACGGTCGAAGGGTGCAGGCTGTCCTGGATCTGGTTGATCGTGCCAGTCTGGGGTACTGGGCGGTAGCGCAGCTTCGAAGCGAGGCGCATCGTCCAGATATTGTTGAATCCGCCGATTAGCACCACGGGGCCAAGTCTAAGCTCATCCAGCGTCGTCTCAGTGGAACTCTTCGTGCGATATGCGACAGACCTTCGGACAAGTAGATCAGTGATCCTGCTATAACTGACCAGATCGCTCACCGGAACCATATCCGATGCGACCATGGCAGAGAGGGCGGTCTGCTGCTCATTTCTCACCACGGACGCTCCCGGGTCGGCTGGGAGCGCCTTACCAGTTGCATCGCTGAAGTGAACACCCATCACGATCAAGGTATTGTTTGCGGGAGTAAACGATTGCCAGAAGAAGTCCATCCCAGGGGTATGCGGCCGATTGCGCCAGAATCCGATCCCAAACACACATCCGACCATTGCGGCGACGAGAACCAGACTGCCCAGGCTGATGAGAAGTCGGCTCCTCTTTGAACCAACAGATGGGTCAAGGGACGCGACCTGAATCTCTGACGGAGCGGCTTCCTCTCCCGCCGGTGTGTCTGGAGCGGCAACAACACTGTCCTCCAGAGATTGACTTTGTTCCTTCCCATCTATTTCATGTCCCGGGCCCTGACCCGGCGGATAGAAGTGAGGAACATAGGATCCCAGTGGCAGGTCAATGCGCAGTTCGTGCTCATGGCCTGGGGTTTGATAGTACTGCGCGATTCGTTTTCGAACCTCACCGGCGGTAACCCGCACAATAGGGTCTGCGCTGGTGTCGTAGTCGCTCAGCCTGCCGAAGACCTCGGTGCCAAGGTTGCGCTCCTTCAAGACCTCGGTATTTCCCTCAACCGTCCGCTCGACGATGAACCTGAGGAAAGAGGGATAACGTTTGCTGTTCCTGAAATGACTGCTTGTAACAACTCTTTCCAGTTGTTCCAGAAGCGCCTTACGACTTAGTTGGCCTTCCCGCGCCTGCGTCTCATCGATTACGAATGATGCCATTCCACACAATCCATTTCATCTAGCGGCGTCCTATGCACCCCTGACAGGATGCATTCACGCCTCTGCTGATTCAACTGATTTCGCGTAGCTCAGTTGCTTGATCGCCAGACCGAGGTATTATACGTCGCGCAACAATCGCCGCACAAACCCCAAAATACGGGCCTTTTAGCGAAATCGGAGCTCTTTACCGTAAGTGCCTTGTCGATTGTCTCCGCGTAGTCCTACAGTCGCCCAATTACGGAACTTGTGTGTGACGCTGACTAACAGTTCCGGCGTAATCCGACTCCCGCTTAGAGGAGAGGTTGCAAACCTTTTGTTGGGAGAGTTACACAAGGGAATCTCTACCCGGGCTCGATGTCTGGCGCAGTTGCCCGGGGCCAATTTCTTCTAGTCGCGAACTCTGCCACGAATAAGCTTTGACAACCAACTTCAACTCTTCCTGATTTCGAAGAACGACGGGAAGATCTACACGCACCCAAAGCACGAAAAGGACAGCACATGAAACCAGCGGTACACCCTGACAGCGCTTTCTATGGCCAGATCGCGCCAACCTTTACCCGCAGACTCCAGCGGACGATTCTCCTATTCACCCTTTTCTTCGCGGGTCTCGCGACCGCGTTCGGGCAGTTGACCACGGCAGATATACTTGGAACGGTCACAGACGCTTCGGGCGCGAGCATTCCGAATGCCACGGTTGTTCTCAAGAACACGGGCACGAACGAAGCGCGTACGGCGACATCCAACGGCTCGGGCGATTACAGCTTCACGCTGTTGCCAGTTGGCCATTACTCCATCAGCATCAAGGCCAACGGTTTCCAGGCGTCGATTACCAAAGACCTCGCCGTGGAAGCAGGCGACCGCGCCCGCAACGACGTCCACTTGCAGGCAGGCTCCCAGGACCAGGTGATCGAAGTCACGGCCAGCACTCCGCTCCTGCAGGCCGACAGCGCAACCGTCAGCTCCACCGTGACGGCGCAGGCAGTACAGGACCTTCCCCTGAATGGCCGCAACTTCGTCCAACTCGTCTCTCTCGTCCCCGGCGCTAACGAAGGCCAGGGAAATGGTCTCAGCAGCGGTGGCCGTCCTGACGATCGCCGCACGAACGCCGCCGGCCTCTCGGTAAACGGCCAGGATTCGAGCCTCAACAATTGGGTCGTCGACGGAGTTGACGACAACGAACGCATCATCGGCACCATCGGCATCAAGCCGAACGTCGAAGGCATCCAGGAGATCACCGTCCAGACGAACAGCTACGCTGCCGAAGCTGGTCGGACCGCTGGCGGCGTCATTAACATCGTCACCTCCTCCGGAACGAACCAGTTCCACGGCTCAGCGTATGAGTATTTCCGCAACGACATCTTCGACGGCCGCAGCTACTTCCAGACCACCGGAGCCAAGCCGGAGCTGCGTCAAAACCAATATGGTGGCAGCGTTGGTGGTCCAATCTTCCGCGACCGGACCTTCTTCCACTTCGATTACGAAGGCCTTCGCCAGGTAATCGGTGTCACCGATACGGGAACGGTGCCGACGCTTGCCGAGTATAACGACATCAATAGCTTGAACGGCGGATCGCCACAGGCCCTGCTGTCCACGAACAACGGCACTGCCCAGCAGTATGCGGCGGGGACCCCGATCAACCAGATCGCTCTGAACTACTTGAAGCTGTTCCCGGCACCGACGAATAGCAATCTCGCGAACAACTTCACGATCAGCCCAGCTAAGACGCAGACGTACAACACCTATGGAGCTCGCGTCGATCACAAGATCAACAGTGCCAACCAGCTCTTCGTCCGATTCTCCTATAACAACGTGAAGACTGTTACCCCGCCAAACTTCGGCACTGTCAACGGTGTTCAGATCAGCGGCGGAAGATACAACTTCGACGGTCCTGCAACTAATGTGGCCCAGCAGTGGGTTGTTGGATATACGCACATCTTCACCCCCTCGCTCCTGGTTGATTTGAGGGCCGGTTACACGCGCATCAACAATCTTTCCCTTCCTCTCAACTATGGAAAGGGCGTCGACCAGTCTGTAATCGGCTTCCCCGCAACCCAGACCTCCTTCAGCCCCTTTGCTGACTCGCTCACGCCGGTCTCCATCGGACCATTCGGAGACATTGGAGACGGTGCCTATGTTCCTCTCCAGGACGTAGACAACACCTTCCAGTACAACGGAACGGTCAGCTGGACCAAGGGAAATCACAACTTCAAGTTCGGAGCCAGCCTGATTCGCAGGCAGGCGCGCAACGTGCAGAGCGCCTCGGCGGTCGGCGCGTATGGGTTCAACCTGTCCAGCGACACGATCAATGCCGGCGGCGATCAGCTTACGACACAGAATAACCAGCTCGCTTCCACTCTGCTCGGTGCCTTCAATAATCAGTCACGCAACTTCAATCTTTCCGCCCCCGACTATCGCGCGTGGGAGCCAAGCGGCTTCGCGCAGGATAGCTGGAAGATCTCGCCCAAGCTGACTTTGCTCCTCGGCGTCCGCTACGACGTGTACACCCCTTTCACCGAAGCTCACAACCACATCTCAAACTTCGACTACTACGAAGCGCTCAGTGCCGGATCACCTGCGGGCATTGCCAGTGCCTTGAAAATTGCTGGTGTCAACGGAGTCAGTGATACAGCCGGCATTCCAACCAACTATGATAACGTTGCTCCGCGTGTCGGCTTCTCCTACTCGGTCGCTCCGACTACGGTCATTCGTGGCGGCTACGGACTCAGCTTCTTTCCTGGTAACTACACCTCTAACGGCGACTTAAAGAATGCGCCATTTACCTCCGTCTACGCACCGTCCTGCCAGTCCACGGTTGCCGTGCAACTGGAGGCAAGAGTGGCCGGAGCCAGCAATGGTCAGAATCCTGATTGCGCCACCCAGGGTCAGCCAGGCACTCTCAATGAGGGAATACCAGTTCCGGCGCCGCCCTCAGCGGCTCAGCTTGCGGACCTCTCCACGATCCCTGGTCTTGGGTTCGTTGCAGAGGCTACCAACTTCCGGTCGGCTCTCATCCAGCAGTTCAACCTTCAAGTCGAGCAGCAGTTTGGTTCCAACGTCTTCACGATCGGATACGTCGGCAACATCGCTCAGCATCTTCCCGAGTCGATCAACAACATCAATCAGCCAGCCCCCTTCAACGTGATTACCAACCCCGGTGCAGCTGCACGTCCGCTGAGTGGCGCACTCCCCAATCTGAGCGGCGTAAGCTATCTCGCATCGGGCGGAATTTCTAACTACAGCGCCCTGCAAACCTCCATTCAGCGCCGCTTTACCAAGGGGCTTGCTATCGACGCAAACTACACCTGGGCGAAGGCGTTGAGCGACATCACTGGCTTCTCCGAACAGGGAGACCAGGGCTGGAGCAACACTCTTCCAGCGAACATCCGCGCCGTTGAATACGGCACCTCAGAAGACCAGATTCACAACCGCTTCGCTCTCTCGCTGAACTATCAGCTGCAGTACGGCAAAGAGTTCACGGGTATAAAGAAGATTCTCGTATCGGGATGGCAGACAAACACGATCTCTGTCTGGCAGACCGGTAAGCCCTTTTCGATTATCAATAGCGGCAATGGCGGAGCGGATAACCAGCTCGAGGCCGATGGCAAGCTGCACAGCTATAACAACTTCGCGGTACCTCAAAACAGTGGTGGAAACGACCGTCCAAACACGATCGGCAACACTCATGTAAGTCATCCGAGCTTGTCGCAATACTTCAACACGGCAGCCTTTGCACCTCAGCCTCTCGGAACGATCGGGAACACTCAGCGCAACTCGCTGGTTGGGCCGAACTTCCGTCACGTCGACCTCTCCATCTTCAAGAACTTTCCTGTAACGGAGAGGGTCAACCTGCAGTTCCGTGCCGAGAGTTTCAACATCTCGAACACGCCTAACTTCTACATCGCGAACAACAACAGTGGCAATCAGTCGCTGGGCAACGCGGCCTTCGGAACCATCTCGGCCACCGACCCCAACTACACTCCACGCGAGTATCAGTTCGTGCTCAAAGTGCAGTTCTAACCCAGTCGCTGAGGCGACCAGCACCAGAAGCGGCGAAGACGATCCTGTCTTCGCCGCTTTTCCTTTGAACCCGCTTGTCCATACCCTCTTCCCTGGTGCATGATCAGGAGTCTGCTACTCAACATAAGGACCACTATGAATCGTTTGCCACGTCCTCTCGCGGCTGTCCTCTGCCTCCTATCGATCACGATGGTGAATGCATCCTCTTCGGCCCAGGCTCCTGTCCCGAACAGCCCCGCCATCCAGGCCCGCGCCCAAGCCATCGTCGATAAGATGACACTGGACGAAAAGATCGCTTACGTTGGCGGCACAGGTTTTGCCGCCCGCGCCATCCCGCGGTTGAACATTCCTGCGCTTGAGATGTCCGACGGCCCCTATGGCACACGCTCGAACGTCGGCCTGCCTTCCACAACCTATGCCGCTGGGATCGGCCTCGCCGCAAGCTGGAACCCGACGCTCGCGGCCCAGGTCGGCGGAGGCATTGGCAAAGATGCACGGGCGCGGGGTGTTCATTTCATGTTGGGTCCGGGCGTAAACATCTACCGCTCTCCTCGAAACGGCCGCAACTTCGAATACTTCGGTGAAGACCCTTTTCTCACCTCAGCCATCGCTGACGGTTACATCACCGGCATGCAACAGCAGGGAGTCAGTTCCACTGTCAAACACTTCCTGGCCAACAACGCCGAGTATCTCCGCCACGACTCCGATTCGGTTGTTGATGAGCGAGCGCTCCGCGAGATCTACATGCCTGCCTTCGAGTCCGCAGTGAAGGTCGCGCACGTCGGCGCCATCATGGACTCCTACAACCTCATCAACGGCCATCACGCTACGCAGAACAGCTACTTCAACACGCAGATTGCTGGCAAAGAGTGGGGCTTCGACTCGGTCATGATGTCTGATTGGGACGCCACCTACGACGGCGTTGCAGCTGCGAATGGTGGGCTGGACATCGAGATGCCCACCGGCAAGTTTATGAGTCCCGCGATCCTGAGTGCCGCCGTCAAGGCAGGCACCGTGACGGAAGCGACGATCAACGAAAAAGTCCTGCACATTCTAACCACAGCGATCCGCTTCGGGTGGCTTGATCGCCCGCAACGCGACGCCGCCATCCCCTACCTCGACCCTGCAAACAATGCAGTGGCGCTCGAAGCCGCTCGCGAAGGGGCTGTGCTGCTTAAGAACGAAGGCAACATACTGCCGCTTTCGAAGTCCGCCGTGAAGACGATTCTCGTCGTGGGCCCTGACGCTTATCCGGGCACGCCGGTCGGCGGTGGCAGCGCAGGAGTAATGCCCTTCCACCTCGTCAGCCCTTTCGAGGGTATCTCTACGGCGCTTGGCAGCGGTTCCGCCGTACTCTACGACCGTGGACTTCCGACCATGACGGGCGTCACCATTAGCACCGCCTACACAACCGCGGCGTCCGGCGGACAGGCCGGGGTGACGCTGGAGACATTCGCGAACACCGATCTCCAGGGCGAACCAGCATCAAAGGTTGTCGTATCGCACATCATCCTTGATGGCATGAGCATCAAGTCCATCATTGACAACCTCGAAGCGGTCATGGCCTTGATCTTCGACGCTCCGAAGAAGGCGGTATCGCATCGCTTCACGGGTTACTACACCGCGCAATCGGATGGCAAATACATCGTCGCTCTTGAGGGCGCTGGGGAAGGCAATGGCAACCGCGTCTACCTGGACGACAAGCTGGTGATCGATAACTGGAAGATCGTTCGTGCCTATCAGCCTCAGCTGGAAGTACCCCTCTCACGAGGGTCCCACAAGGTCGTTGTCGAGGAGACTGACACCAGCGCAGTGGGCGGCCACATGCTCTTCGGCATTGCTCCTGAAGACAAGATCGTCAATCGTCGCGCCGTGGAGCTTGCGGCAAAGGCCGACGTCGTCATCGTAGAAGCAGGTTTCCAGATGGAGAGCGAAAGCGAAGGTGGAGACCGCACCTTCGCGCTCCCTTACGGCCAGGATGAACTCATTCGCGAGATCGCTGCAGCAAACCCTAAGACCATCGTCACGATTACCTCTGGAGGCAACGTCGACTCGAACGGCTGGCTCGACCGGGTGCCCGCGCTCCTTGAGACGTGGTACGCCGGACAAGCGGGCGGCACTGCTCTCGCTGAGATCCTCTTCGGCGACGTCAACCCATCCGGCCATCTGCCCGCCACCTTCGAGCGCCACGCCGAAGATAACCCTACCTTCGCCAACTACTACCCCGAGGGCGACTCGAAGAAGGTCAGCTATAAGGAAGGTATCTTCGTCGGCTACCGTGGCTATGACCACAATCACACTACGCCGCTTTTCCCTTTCGGCTATGGACTTTCCTACACCACCTTCACTTTCGCTAATCTAAACGTGACCGGCGATCCCGCATCGCCACACGCAAGCGTGACCTTCGACATCACCAACACTGGCAAGACCGCCGGTGCAGATGTCGCACAGGTCTACGTCACGCCATCGAAGTCGGCCGTGCCCATGCCCGACAAGCAACTCAAGGGTTTTCAGAGAGTGGTGTTGCAGCCGGGCGAGACGAAGCATATCTCTCTCGAACTCGACGCACGCGCCTTCGCCTATTACGACGTCACTGCGAAGTCGTGGAAGATAACTCCAGGCAAGTTCGGAGTTCTCGTCGGTGATTCGTCTGCGTCGCTGCCGCTTATGGGAGACCTCAGCATCTCGCAGACATCAGCCGCGAAGGCTGAGTTCAGGTAAGCCTGCGCATGTCACCAAAAAAGGCCACCGCCTTGTGCTATGGCCTTTTTCTTTACGAACAACTTTGGTTCGCAACCGCAAGACGAATCGATCAATGACCGGCCACTTCAAGAGTCGATTATTTCAAAGGAAAGAGCTGCATGTTGCGGAAGAAGATCTCCGCGCCTTCAGACTGGAAGAGAATCTTTCCTTCGGTCGGAAACGGATCGGTCCCGACATTCGCGAGGATTCCATTCACATATTGCTTGATGGTCTTATCCTCGACGACCATTTCGAGAGTGTTCCATTCGCCGTGCGGCTTCTCGAACTCCCCCGTCGAGTTCCTGAACCCCGGAACATTCTGCTCTGGCCCTTTATCGATATGCCCGATGTTCACCGCTGAACCAGCAGGGCCAGTCACGCGCTTGCCATCCGCGCCCGTGAGCGCTGCGCCATCCGTCATCCAGAAGTCCCCTGTTTCGCCTTCTTTAATCTGAAACTCAAGCGAACGCGGCCACACCTTGTCTTCACCCTGGATATTGTAAAGAATGCCGCTATCGCGCGCCTGCCCGGCACGCTCGCCGAAGGTGCCTTCGCCCCACTTGAATTCCGCGCGAAGATAGAAACGATGGAAGGGCTGCTTTGTAATGAGATAGCCCATCTCGTGGCCCGAGATATGGATCACGCCGTCTTCCACCCTAAAGACGTGTTCCGGGTCGGCATTCAAGCCGCGCCCCCTGATGAAGGTGTCGAAGCGTGAGAGGTCTTTACCGTCGAACAGTACTATGGCGGGCCGGTGAGGAGGAATCACAATGGCGGCTGCCTGCTTCGTTGAGGCCGGAGCAGGCTGGGCAATCAGCGCCCCGGCCGAAGTAACTACAGCAAGCACTCCGCTGCAGAATCGCAGCAGCAATCTGTGTCTCATTTCAGCTCCCAGCCACGCCATAATCCCTCGCCTGCACAGTCTACACGCGCTAGCTGCCTGCATCCCTGTGCCGTTCTCGCGAAGGCGCTGGACACCGATCTGTGCTTTCCCGTACCTTTCTTATCGAGTCCGCGCGATGCTGCTTCATCTCGCCAAAATGACGCTTCAAGAACTGCCACCCCGACCCGAGGACCTTAGATGCCGAACCGCAGAGCGTTTCTTTCTTCCGCCGCAAAGACCACCATGCTTGCCGCAGCCGCAGGCCGGCTTCAACCGATATTCGCCGAAACAATGACCGGCCGGTCTCCCGCACCGCGCTCGAAGAATGACAACATCCAGCTTGCGCTGATCGGCGCCGGCATCCAGGGTCAGGGCGATACGCATTTTGCCCTCCAGGTCCCGGGCGTCAAGCTCGTCGCCGTCGCCGACTGCTACGACGGGCGCCTGACCCACGCCAAGGAACTCTGGGGATCCGACCTCTTCACCACCCGTGATTACACCGAGATCCTCAAGCGTTCCGATGTTGATGCCGTCCTGATCGCCACACCCGACCACTGGCACAAGCAGGCGGCGGTGGACAGCATCAAGGCGGGCAAGGATGTCTACCTCGAAAAGCCGATGATCCACATCTACCCCGACGGTCCTGAAATCATCGATGCGCAAAAGAATTCCAAGCAGATCCTTCAGGTCGGCAGCCAGCGCGTCAGTTCCATCGTCTACGCAAAGGCGAAGGAGCTCCTCGCCTCAGGTGCAATCGGTAAGCTCAACATGGTGCAGGCACGCTGGGATCGCAATTCCTCGATCGGCGCATGGAACTATTCCGTACCGCTCGATGCCTCAACAGAAACCTGCGACTGGCCGCGCTTCCAGGGCACCGCCCCTAAAACTGCATGGGGGAACGGCGAACGATTCTTCCAGTGGCGCAAGTGGAAGGACTACGGCTCCGGCGTTGCCGGCGATCTCTTCGTCCACCTCTTCAGCGGCACCCACTTCATCACCGGAGCACACGGCCCAACGCGCGCCATGGGCACTGGCGGACTGCGCTTCTGGAAAGACGGACGCGACGCCAACGATGTCCTGCTTGCGCTCTTCGACTATCCCGAAGGATTTAACCTCAGCCTTCGCGTGAATTTTGTCGACGGCGGGGAAGAGAGCGAAGGCTTCCTCTTCACTGGTTCGGAAGGGCAGATGGAGATTGCCGGACGCACTGTCACCGTGACCCGCGTTCCGCCCGCCAAAGAGCCCGGCTTCACCGTCTCCACCTTCGCCGACGCTCAGCAGAAGGCGTATGTTGAAAAGTATCGTGAGAAGTACCCCGTTATGCATGCTGAGGGTCCGCCTTCGCGCGATGTCGAAGCCTTCTCCGCCCCTCAGGGCTACGTCGACAGCTACGACCACTTCCACAACTTCTTCAATTCCGTCCGCAGCCGCAAGCCTGTCGTTGAGGACGCAACCTTCGGCTTCCGCGCCGCCGGTGCCGCACTCCTCAGCAACCTTAGCGTCGAAAAGGACAGCATCGTCCACTGGAACCCCGAGACCATGACCATCGGCTAAGCGCCGGCCGCCGTCTTCAGACATTAACGCTTTGATTTATCGCATCACGGAGTCTGCCATGAACGCTGCCTCAAAACTTCTCGCGACCTCGCTCGCCGTCTTCGCCACTTTCGGCGTGGCGCACGCGCAGGACCCCGCCCACGCCACCGAAAAACGCATGCAGCAGCCCGGCATGGGTCCAGATGGCAAACCGCGCATTACCTTTCTCGCTCACCGTCTTGGCGACGATCACGCCGAAGGCATCTCTAAGCTCGACATGAACGGTGATGGCTTCGACGACCTGCTCAGCGGTGCCTACTGGTACGAAAACCCTGGCGCTATCGGCGGCGAGTGGAAGCGCCACCAGTTCCGCACTGTTGGCACGCACAATGAGTTCGTCAACGATTGCGGCGAGTGGATTGTCGATGTCGATCACGACGGCTTGCCCGACCTTGTCTCCACCGGCTGGATCGCCAACGGCCTCTACTGGTACAAAAATCCCGGCCCGAAAGCGACAGCCGCCGGAGCGATGTGGAAGGCTGAGAAGATCACCGACACTTTCGATACTGAGGGCGGGGCTTTTGCAGACATCAACGGCGACGGGAAGCCTGATCTCGCGCTCGCGCACTACAACCACTCCGGCGTCATCTGGGTAGACTTCAGTGGGGCCAAGCCGCGTGTGCATCATGTTGGCGACCAGCACCAGGACGGCCATGGCATAGGAATTGGCGAAATCGACGGCGACGGCAAGCCCGACATTCTCACCCCGCACGGCTGGTTCGAAAACATCGACGCCGACAACGACAAGTGGAAGTGGCATGGAGACTGGGACCTCGCCGATTCGGGGTTTCCGATCCTCACCTACGACGTGAACCACGATGGCAAAGCGGACCTGATCTACGGCCAGGGTCACGGCTACGGCCTCTATTGGCTTGAGCAGGCGGGAACCGAAGATCATCCGCAATGGCTGCGCCACACTATCGACGAGTCCTTTTCGCAATCGCACGCAGTGGCTCTGGTTGACATCGACGGAGATGGCACCCCGGAGCTCATCACTGGCAAGCGTTATCGCGGCCATGGAGGGGGCGACCCCGGTTCCTATGACCCCGTCGTCATCTACGCTTACCAGCTTCCCACTGCTGCAGAGATTGCATCAGCCAAAGGCCATGCAGGTGATGCAGCACCTCGCGGCGAAGAAGGCTGGCCGGCGGCGATGGTCGTTGCCAACTCTGCATCCGATCCGCTCTTCACGCGACATACGCTCTCCATCAACGGGACGGCAACCATCGGCACCCAGATCGTCACCGGCGACTTCGATCACGATGGCGACATTGATATCGCTACGGCTGGGAAACTTGGCGTTCACGTCCTTGAAAACATGAAGATCGTGAAAGTTCCTGGCGATGTTCGCGAAGCCACCAAGGAACTCAACAGCAAGTGGCCTTTCCCTGGCGAAGGCAAAGAGGTTGAGCAGGAAGACGGCCCTCCCGTTCCAAAATAGAAAGACGCGCACTTGTAATGATTGCGGTACCCGAAAGCCCTGGCCCACAAGCCAGGGCTAATCGTTTTAGAGCTAATTCTCTTGACACCGCACTTTCGCCTGGTCTAGCTTTGCGCCGCCTGTTATCGGGAGTCCATCGCGAACGCGAACGAATGCGCCGGAGACTCACAACGAAACCCGTCCCCGAACATCCAAGAGAGTTTGCCCAATGGACCTCCGCACTTTGCCCTTCCGTCTTCGCCACAGCGCTCTCCTTACGATTCTCCTGATTTCATTCTTTGCGTTTACATCGGCCCGGGCCTTTGCTGCTGATCCGCCGATCCCCGCCGGAAAGATTCGTATTCACTATCATCGGACCGACGGCAACTACGCTGGATGGACGGTGTACGCCTTCGATGGAACGACAGAGGATACGGGCAACTACGGCGGCGGTCCCGTACAAGCAGCAGGCACAGACGCCTACGGTGCGTACTACGACGTAGGTATCTCAAGCGGGACGCAGGAGGTGGGCCTCATCCTCCACAATCCAACCGCATCGGGCGGCGATGTAAAAGATACCCCGAACAACATCTTTGTCGACCCCGCCACACAGGGCAACGAGTACTGGGCCTACTCCGGCATCGGTAAGTTCTATAACACCGCTATCCACCCGGCGAATCCCAACGCCCTTCTGCCGGGATACGCTCGCATCCACTACTTCCGCCCGGATGGTAACTACGCCAACTGGACCGTATACGCCTTCGGCGATACAAACGAATTCACCGGCGACTTCAACAGCGGTCTGACTCCCGTTACCGCCTTTGACTCCTACGGCGCATACTTCGACATCGGTCTGATCCCCTCGCCAAAAGACCTCGGCTTCATAGTCCACAACATCTCGACCGGCGTGAAAGATCCCGGCCCCGACATGCACCTGAATGTCGCAACTTTCAGTCAGGCGTGGGTCATCTCCGGCAATGCGACGGTCTTCACGACCGTTCCAACTCCGGCACAGATTCTCAGCAGCCTGCTCAACGTCCAGCAGGCGTATTGGATTGATCGCAGCCGCGTCGCGATCCAGTCGCAGTACGCCGGCTCGGGCGATACCTATGCAATCACCTCCAGCCTTACGGGCGGCCTCTCCGTGACGCCAACCGGCCTGAGCGGGGGCACGTCTATTCCGTTGACGGTCGGCGGCGCACTTACCGCTGACGAACTCGCGCGGTATCCCCAGCTAAGCGGATACACGATTCTTCAGCTGCCGGAGGATGCAACGCTCTCCACGATAGAAACAGCGCTCAAGGGCCAGCTTGCCTTCTCTGCAATCAGCACCGGCGGGTCAGTGGCCTACGCTACGGGGATCCAGATCGCCGGTGTGCTCGATGATCTGTACTACTATCCCGGCAAACTCGGCGTCGTCTTCCGCCACCGCGAGCATGAGTGGCACGACTGGGACGACGACGATGGCGGCACAGTGAAGCTGAAGGTCTGGGCTCCTACCGCGCAAAGTGTGACGCTGCAGATCTTTAACCACGAGAACGATGCCACACCCGCAGAGACGGTAAGGATGCACGAGCACAATGGCGTGTGGGTCGCGCGCGGAGATCGCGACTGGACGGACAAGTATTACCTCTACAGTGTGCAGGTCTGGGTTCCTTCAGACAGCGCGGTCGACACCAACGTGACCAGCGATCCTTACTCGATCGACATCGCATTGAACGGAACCAAGAGCCGTATCACCGATCTCGACTCCTCGGAGACCAAGCCGTCCGGCTGGGACTCCAGCTTTGCTCCGCCGCTGCGGAGTTTGAGCGACCTGAGCCTCTACGAACTCCACATCCGCGACTTCAGCGTCAACGATAAGACGGTTCCTGCCGCTCATCGCGGCTTCTACGACGCCTTCGAAGACCAGGACTCCAATGGAATGCGGCATCTTCGCGCTCTTGCAGATCACGGATTGAAGGCAGTCCACATCCTGCCCTCCTTCCACTTCGCCAGCGTGAACGAAGATAAAACGAAGTGGATCATTCCCACAGGCCTCGCAAAATACCCGCCCGCCGGCCAGCAGCAGCAGGCAGCCGTGGCCGCAAGCCAGTCCAGCCCCGCCTACAACTGGGGCTACGATCCCGTCCACTACATGACGCCCGCGGGCAACTACGCCATCAATCCGAAGAACCGCGTGCGTGAGTATCGCGGTATGGTCGATGGTCTGCATCGTGCCGGTTTGCGCATCGTTCAGGATGTCGTCTTCAACCACACAAATGCCGCTGGCGAAGGTCCGAACTCGAACCTTGACGAAGTCGTGCCGGGGTACTATCACCGCCTCGACGCAAACGGGAATCTTGAAGAGGGTTCCTGCTGCCCCGATACAGCGTCTGAGCACCGCATGATGGAAAAACTCATCATCGACACGCTCGTCTTGAACGCGCGCGACTACAAGATCGACGGCTTCCGCTTCGACATCCTCAGCTTCATGTTCACCTACAACATCACCCACATTCAGCAGGCCCTCCGCGCTCTGGACCTCGAACACGATGGGGTGGATGGGTCGAAGATCTATCTCTACGGCGAAGGCTTCAACTTCGGCGACACGCAGAACAACCAGATAGGCCCGAACGCCTCGCAGGTGAACCTCTATGGTTTCGGTGTCGGCACCTTCAACGACCGCATCCGTGACGGAATTCACGGCGGAAGTCCCTTCACGGATGAGCGTGTGCAAGGGTTCGCTACGGGCCTCTTCACCGATGCAAGCGACTACACGACGAGTACGCTCAGCCCGAGCCAGCAGCAGGCGCAGTTGCTTCAGTACACCGACTGGATCGACGTCGGTCTAGCCGGAAACCTGCGCGACTACAAGTTCATGGACAGCGCCGGAGCCACGGTCACTGGAGCACAGGTCGACTACAACGGCCAACCGACCGGTTACACGAAGAGTCCCATCGAAGCCGTGAACTATGCATCAGTCCACGACAATCAGGACCTCTTCGACAAAGTGCAGCTCAAGTCCAACCTGAGCGACAGCATTGCCACCCGCGCACGCCGTCAGATCGTCGCGATGAGCCTCGTTGCCCTCGGCCAGGGCGTCCCCTTCTATCAGGCGGGCGACGACCTGCTGCGCTCGAAAGACATGGACCAGAACAGCTACAACTCCGGCGACTGGTTCAATAAGATCGACTGGACCGACCTGACAGCGAACTGGGGCATCGGCCTTCCGATCGCAAGCCAGAACCAGAGCCAGTGGCCTCTCATGACTCCCCTGCTCAACAACGCTGCATATACTCCGCAGCCCGTGAATATCGCTTTCGCCAGGGAAGCCTTCCGCGAGTTTCTGGACATCCGATACAGTTCAGAACTCTTCCGCATGGGATCCCTTGCGGAGGTCCAGAACAACCTCGTCTTCCTCAACACCGGTCAGAACCAGAAGCCGGGCGTAATCGTAATGAAGCTCGACGCGAACGGCGGCAACTATGGCTACTACAAACACATTCTGGTCGTCTTCAACGCGACGAACGCGCAGGAGGTCTTTACCGATGCCCGGCTGAAGGGCCTGTCGCTGAAGCTAAGCCCTGTACAGAAGAACTCGAGCGACCCCGCGACAAAGGAGTCGACCTTCGACTCGCAGGAAGGAGCGGCAACCGTGCCTGCCCTCACCACTGCAGTCTTTGTAGCCAACTAGCGGTCAGGGATTACGCGCGACCTGCAAAGTCGCGCGTCTCCGTTGCCACTTTCACCTTCTCACCTTCTTTGATAAACAGCGGCACGCGAATCTCAAGGCCGGTCTCAAGCCGCGCCGGTTTGGTCCCGCTGCCGCTCGAGGAGTCTCCACGCGCGGAAGGCTCCGTGTAGGCAACATCAAGCTCGACAAAGATCGGCAACTGCAGACCAATGGGATTCCCATTGAATTTATGCAGCTGGATCATTGTGCCCTCGATCAGCAGCTTCAACGCGTCGCCCATCATCTCTTCGGTAAGAGTGAGCGTTTCGTAACTCTCCTGGTCGAGAAAGTGCGACCCTTCTCCATCGCTGTAGAGATACGACGCCGGAACCAGAACGAGGTCGGGCTCCTTGAACTTGTCCTGCGCCTTGAACGTCTTCTCGAAGACGGCGCTGGTCAGGAGGTTTCGCATTTTTAGGCGCACGAGCGTCTGACCTCCGCGCGCGGTGGGTGTTGTAATGTCTGACTCAATACAGGTGTACGGAACATCGTCGAGTTCGAAAACGGACTTGCGCTTGATATGGATTGCTTCGATCAGTGAGGCCATACTTCAAGTATATCGACCTACTTCAAAGCGTCCAGACCCGGCTGCAACCAGCCCAGTACCGACTCAGAGATCGCCGGAAATTGGGTAGTGAGAAGACCAATCACTGGTCCAGCGAGGAAGCCTGCGGTCTTCAGATAAAACTCTGTGCTCAGGCGGCCTGGTCTCGTGTTCGTAATGTAGCTGAGGGTCTCGTCGCGTTCCATGCCGGCATAAACATAGATGACCGAGGCGGCAATGAAGAGCAGATTGACCAGCATCCAGATACCAATGCTGTTGCGAGGAACGAAGGGGTAGAAGGAGATTGCGAGGCAGATCGCAACGAAAAGATAAACCATCGAGAAGATCATGGTCCTCATTCGGGCAAGGATGTTCTGGATGAATCCAATGTAGTGGAAACAGACAAACTCTTCCTGTGTTCTGATGATGAGATCCTTGGAGAGAGGCATATCGAAGACGTTGCGTTCCGTCTCGTCCTCGGCCTTTCCTGCGGGCACGGTTTCGAGACTGAGAGAGCCGGTCTCCTGTTGCCAGTGTTCAATTAGTTCCTTGAGGACTTCAGCGACGGCGTCGGTGAACACTTCCCGGATCTTCAAAGAACTCCCGTTTTTATCGACCACCGGCATCTCCCAGAGCGGACCAATGTTAATCTTGTTTGCGCTATTTTCCGAGAAGATCCTTCCCAGGTTCGCTGCGGTGGAGACACTTTGCGGCGCTGCCCCCGGAAATGCAGCCAGGCGCTGGGCAGCGTCAAGCTGCTGCGCGAAGAAGTGGAACTGGATCCGCTGTACATTGCCGCTGACGCTCCAGAGCGAGTTGCCGTCGACCGCGCGGAGCTTGGCAAAGGTGCGGCGGAGGCGGAGCCGGCTTAAGGCCGTAAGCAGGCGCTGCAGCTCTTTCCAGGTGAAGAAGAGGCGCGCGGCTTCTGCAATGGTGAGCAAGAAGGCTACCAGCAGAGCGATGTTGACGATCCATGCATAGGCTCTTCCTTCAAGTCCGAGCAGCGGAGTACCAATGTTGACGAGGTACACCAGCGCGGAGATGAGAAGCAGGAGTGGGAAGATGATCACCTCAGGGTCGATGCAGAGAGGGCTGGCGACCCTGATGATGCGTTTGCCGACTTCGTGGCTGATGCGATGGAATAAAACTTCCAGCGTCGCGCGGCCATTTGCGATGCGGGGCTCGGTAGGCAAGCCGAGCAGCTTGAAGTAAGCAGGAGCTTTCCAATATTGCCACCAGCGATGATCGCCGTCTGGAAAGGACGCGTTTTCGAGCTCGGGCAGGATCGGAACGCCGCAGCACAGCAGCGAATTGCCGGCGAGCGCCTGCCACGTCCAGAGATAGAACCCAAGCAGGAGGAAGAGGATTGGCACAAGCGGTGAGACTCCCTGCGTCAGGTGCGTCATTCGGAAGAAGAGCGGGAGACTGTTCGCATTGCGGATGGGCCTGTCCGAAAACCACACCCATATTGCACACGCGATAAGAAACAGGAGCGTCGCGGCCAGGCTTCTGCGAGTGATGGGGTTGCTCCTGGCGCGATCAGTCGCTGTACCGCCTCTGGTAAATCTCCAAAGTATTGAGCCCAAGAAGATGAGCCACAGTCCAGTAAAGAAGATGACTTCAGTCGACTCCTTAAAGACATTCGTAAAAGCCGTGAGCTCAAGGCCCGTCATCAGCAGTTGAAGCAGCAGAGAGAGAGCGAAGGCGCTGTTGACTCCGATAAGGATCGCCTGCGAGGGCGTGGTCACGCGCCGGAACATGTTGAACAAGCCGGAAGAGATGAACAGATGGCCGCGCCACACACCGAAGACCTGATAGATGAGCAGGAAGGTAGCCAAGATGGCGCAGACCTCCCACGATAGTGGAAGCGAAAAGCGGAGATCCCGGCGAAACTGTGTGGGATCGTCCGACTCGCGATCATAATGAACGTTTACACCGCTTGAGTTCCTGCCTCTAATCTGCACCATTGCTGATGGCGGGGTGAGCTTCGCTTCCGCCTTCTGACCGCACGGTTCCTCCCTGCCATGGACTTTGTTCTTGTCGGCACGATTCAGGCAGTTATCCGGTGTGGACTTCTCGTTGAGAACAGCCACCGGCCAATAGCCATCCCGCCCGACGACGGAGAGCCAAACCGGGGCCTGCGTGGCTTGGAAGACCTCGTCGGACTTGTGCATCCAGTAGGGATCAGCAAAGTCTGGGAAATCCTCTTTGAAAGGGAGAATGATGGGTTCTTCGCGCCCCGTAAAAGAAACCTCCGGCTCGTCATTGTCGAAGAGATAACGGGCCGCAAGATACGTCCCTTCCAGGTGGGAGTCCGGGATGCGGTGAGTGTGCGACATGGAGGGCGCGTCGTCCGATCTGGCGGAGAGGTGCGACCAGTGCTGCTCGCGAGGAATCAGAGGGTAGCTTGAGAGCGCGAGAACTCCCCGGAACTCCGTGGTGTCGATCTCGCGGCGGAAGAGCAGATCAGAGCCGACCGTGACAATGCGGCCTTCGGGGTAAGCGCGATGGAAGAATCGAGTCAGGAAAATGAAGTCGAGTGGATTGGTACATCGCAGCAGGATGTATCTGGAATGATGTGCGCGAAGGTTGCTCACGAGACCGTATAGGACCGTCTCTTCGGCAACTGGCGTGAAAGACCCGCTGTAACTATGGATGGTATCCGTGATACTGGCAGCTTCGCCTTCGAGTTCAGCGCTCTCCTGCAATACGGCATGAGAGCCACGGACTCCGCCGGAAGTGAATAGAGACTCTTTTTCGTAGGCAGAGCGCAGGGCCGAGATGTCGCGCGGATATGAGAGCCTAACGGGCGTGTTATCGCGGGCGTAAGGGTAGTCACATGGGGCGGTTGTTGCCGACAGATCCCCCTTTTCAGGCCCGGAGCTGTTTGCATACGCTGTCTCGTCTTCGGAGACGACGGCGACATCCTTGAGTTCGGTTCCCTGTTCTTTCAGGTAATTCATCAACCGGAAGATTTGAAGTTCGTCACTCTGCTGAAAACTGCCGAAGCTGGTCGGCGAAGTGGTTCGGGTGATCTGCATCGTATGGCGAAACCACAGCGCGGTGGAACAGCGGCTCACAGAGCCACTCAGGATGCGGATAGGAGTCTTTGCCGAGGGGAAGACCGCCTCGCCTGCTGGAGCTTCGGGTATTGGAGCTCCGGGCTGAAGCTTTGCTGTGGCGAGAACTCGTTGCAATGAGACAAGCGAACCGCTGAACGTCGGCCCAAGAATGTGCAGGGAACGCTGATCCCGTAAGGTCGCCTGCGGTACATAGGCATTTTCGTGAAGCCACGCGATAGCGTTCGCCCACTGGGTATGATTGATCCCGCCAGTAGGTTGTTCGCCAACGATCAGGACGACGAGTGCTTCGCTGTAGGCGTCGTGCAGATGCGCCAGGTCGGTGTCGGGTCCGAGATCGCGGATGCTCTTCCGGAAGAGAAGAACGCCAGGACAGGCCTCGCGTCGGCTCGTGTCTTCCTCCGTACGCTGCTGATCTTCAAGCAATGGGTATGGGGACGAATCCGACTGCCAGGGCAGCCACGAAGAGTTGTAGTTATAGCCCTGATCTTGGGCCGCCTGCTGGATGGCCACCATCTCCCGGTCGAACATCAGGCTTAGATTAGTGTGCCGAGGATCGGGAGCGAGTGCAATTGCGAACCGTATGTCGGGTTTGGCGCGAAGCGTCTCGTGCGCCTTAAGGCCGAAAAAGTGATCGACCACAGAACGTGCTTCACCGCGGTTGCTGTCTGGCTTGGCATTTATCTCTTCGGAGTCGAAGACTGAGCAGCCGCCCTGATAAGCGCTGGTGACAACTTCCTTAGCATCGGACCTCTTCGTCGCGGCCCGGTGAAGCAACGGCGCATTGCTGATGCCAGTCCCGCCGGTATTTTGCACCCCGCTCCCGATGCGTAGAGCAGCAACGGCTACTGCGAACACGATACCGAGGCCTGCGACTTGTCTCATGGGGTGCTCCCGGCTATGGTGACTCGAAGCACTTCACAGACGAATCACGCCGAAAGAAGAGTCTATTCCATAGTGGCGTAACTCAGCCGAGCGTTTCACGCCTGCCGTAAAGTTCGATTGGCTGGACGAGGAAGTTGAAGACGAACCGCATCGGCGTCGAAGAGCTCCAGCGTATACGCAGATCGGGTTGGAAAGGAAGAATTTTCCTCGCTCCGCACGACTTTAGCAGGCGAACCAGGCGACCGCGAGGGAATGATCTTCAGTTGAATGGGAGGAATACGCTACTGCTTTCCGTCATCATTGTCTGAGTCGTCGTTCTTCTTATCCTTGTCGCCAAAACTGAAATGTCCAGGAAGGTCGAGCGCCACCAGCCCGAACTTCGTGCCGGTGCTGTCCGCATCGATTCCCACGATATGTTGGTGCTGCTTCGATCCCGCCTTCAGTTCTGTCTTTCCGCTTAGATCGTCGTCTACCTTCACCTGGTTCCTGTGGCTATCGTCGTCGCTGCAATCCAACCCGTCCGGCGTTCGTGTCGGCGAGCCGACGGGATGATGGTCCTTGCACTCAATCACGGTGCCGTATCGGGCGAGACCCTTCTTGTAGAACTCCAGTACCTTCTCCGGAGAGTCCGTCGTGTGAAAGCTGACCGCCTTAACGCGAAGCTGAAAGCTCCCAAAGCTCATGTTGATATCAGCCGAGCCGTCGTGGTGATCGTCCTTGTCTTTCTTTGTAACGAGAATCGCGCCGGGGTAGGTGGGCATACCGGTACTCTGCACGATGTTGGCGTCATCTGTCTTGACCGACATGCCGCCGAACGGAGTGGCAATCTTCACATCGTCCCCATTACCGCTCCCTGATTTATGTGATTCGACCCGGCAGCCGGAGACGAAACCGGTCGCCATAAGAAAAATTAGAGCTGCGAGTTTACGTGGGCTCATTGCTGCCCTCCAGAAAGGTATGAGCAACAATACGACACAGCAGAGTGGATGGTTCCGGTAATCTTTGGCGGCGGTCCCTCAAAGGTGATTCAGCTGGTTCAGAAAGCCCGTAAAACGAAGTGTCGCGACTATACTTGTTGGCAAGTAGAGCGGCGCCGCAAACTGGGAGGCCGTCTGGGGAGTTCTCATGGTGCAGCATCAGCCAATCCGGAGCGGTGCGGGTCAGCGTGAGATTCCTGACAAGCTGTACTTTCGCATCGGTGAAGTCGCCCGTCTCTGTGAGGTTCCCGCCTACGTACTGCGCTTCTGGGAGAGCGAGTTTCCCCAGCTCAAGCCCAATAAAGGGGGCACCGGCCAGCGGCTCTACCGCCGCCGCGACGTAGAGATGGCCCTGCGCGTGAAAACGCTTCTGTATGACGAGGGCTACACCATTCCGGGCGCCAGGCAGTTTCTGAAGAGCGAGACCCGGAGCAAGGGGCCGTCTCTCCTGCCGGGTATCGACGAGCCTCAGGACGTGCAAAAGCTGAAGCGGCTTCGCAAAGAGATGCAGGACCTGCTTGCAATGCTGTCGAAGCCGGCAGGAGCAAAGCAGCCAGCGGCAGTCCATTCCATCCGCCAGCCTAAGACGCGAAAGCCAGTAGCTGACGCCGAAGTTGAAAACCTATTTGCAGCCGCAGCGCCCGAACCCGACTCCGAGGCCTAGTTCAGTCGCTTCTAGAGTGCGATCCATCCGACATGGATCGCATAAAGAGACAGGCTCGCCACGACGACCCACAGTGTTACCCCCTGGATGAGCGGTCGCAGACCGACCTCCTTGAGCGTGGTCCGCGTAATGCCGGTGCCGATCAAAAATAGCACCACCGTGAGCGCCGCCCGCCCTAAACGGTTGAGGGCCGCAAACCAGGGCACCGAGGATGGCACGTACCGCGGGATATAGGTCGCGAGCACTGCCGCCCCGCAGAAGTAAAGAATGAACCACGGCCACTTAATGCGTGTCTTGCTCTTTTTGAGCGTCGCAGTGAGGATAGCAAGCGGCACAATCCAGAGCGCTCGTGCCAGCTTCACTGTAGTTCCAACCGCGAGCGCAGTCGGCCCGTACTTCGCGCCCGCCCCTACAACCGAACTTGTGTCATGAATCGCGAGCGCTGCCCATAAGCCGAACTGCGTCTGCGACAGGTGCATCGCCCACCCGATAGCGGGAAACGTCAGCAGTGCAACTGAGTTCAACACAAAAACAGTCCCAAGCGAGACCGCCATCTCTTCTTCATTGGCGTCGAGAACGGGCCCGATAGCCGCGATCGCACTGCCACCACAGATCGCCGTGCCGAACGCAATCAGCAAAGATTGGGTCTGCTGCACCTTGAGCAACTTGCCGAGGAGCACACCAAGCGAGAGTGCGAAGGTAATGCTGATCGCGGTATAGAGGAATCCCGCTTTCCCCGCATGAATCACCTCCTGCAGGTTCATCCCGAAGCCGAGACAGACGACCGCCGCCTGCAGCAGGAACTTCGAAAGATTGCGGCTCTCGACATGAAAGTGGTGGATGGTGGTCAGGCCGAAGATCAAGCCTCCCGCCAGCGCAACTGGCGGCGAGACCAGCCCACTCGCGGAAAGAATTATGCCGATATAGAAGAGGTTACGAATCATGTCCCACCCAGAAGAAATCTTCTAACACCGGGTGTCGAGATTTTTTTCTGGATAGGCCATAAGCTTTTCTTATCGGACTGTCTGCCTCATGTCGAATTGAGCAAAGCGTCGGAAGGCGGCAGCCGGGCCGACAGGTTCCTGGCCCGCGCGGTAGATGAGACTAAGGTCGCGCTCGATGGAGATCCCTTCGACTTTGATCATCCGCAGCGTGCCGAGACGAAGCTCCTTGCCGATGGCGCTCTCAGAGACAAACCCTGCGCCGAGCCCCGCCTCGACGCCGCTAACGATCGCCTCCGTTGAATCGAGTTCCATCAAGACGCGCAGAGACTTGAGCGGCAAGCCAGCCTGTTTCAGCGCGCGCTCCACCACCCGCCGCGAACCGGAGCCACGCTCGCGCAAAAGCAGCGGAAGGCCGCTCAATTCAGCGACCGTCACCGTAGCAGTCTGCTCCGACGATCTGCCCTTCGGGGTAGCGGGAGAGTACTTCGCTCCAACTACCAACACCATGCGGTCCCGCATGAGAGCCTCGATCCTAAGCCCACGCCGCATCGCCGGCCCTTCGATAATGCCGAGGGATATCTTCTGTGAACTCACCTCTTCGACGATATGTTCTGTGTTGCCACTGACCAGCGACAGATTGACATCTGGATACTGGCGGTGGAACGCCCCAAGCACACGCGGGAGAATGTAGTGCGCGATCGTGGTGGAGGCCCCGAGCCGAAGATCTCCGCTCACGACATGGTTCAATAAAGCGAGCGCGGTGCTTGCTTCCTCCATCAGATGAGCTGCCGAAACCGCGTACCCGTGGAGCACCCGGCCAGCCGCCGTAAGAGCGATGTGATTGCCATCGCGATCGAAGAGCCGAGTGGCATACTCCTCTTCCAGCATGCGAATCTGCTGGCTCACAGCGGGCTGGCTGAGACTGAGCGCCTCGGCGGCTTTTCGAAAGCTCATAAGGGCAGCCACTTCGCGAAACACTCTCAGGCGGTAATTTTCCATGGCGATGCTCGTAGTTTCGCAGATAAGCAGAAGCTGCGATTCCGGATCGATAGAATGGAAGCTTGCCTGACGATTCGCAGCGCGAAAGGAACGATTTGGCGGTAACGGGCAAGACGACTTCGGGCAGGTTTGCCTGGCTGCGGATGTCGAACACACAGACCGCCTTCTCCGCGACCCTGATCACGATGGCCTCGACGCTGCTCTCGGGTCTGCTCGGTTTGGTGCGTACCAAGTACATCAATGCCACATTCGGCGCGGGTCCGGCGACCGACGCCTACAACGCTGCCTTCCAGTTGCCGGACATGCTCAGCTATTTTCTCGTTGGCGGCGTGGCTTCCATCTCGCTGATCACGATCCTCAATCGCTACCGGCAAAAGGGGGACGAGGCGGGTGCGGATCATGCGCTCCTGATCGTGCTGAATGGCGTCGCCGCTGTACTTGGCGCCGCGATCCTATTTGCGGAGATCTTCGCTCCCGCTTACACGCGCATCGCCTTCCACAACTTCTCGCCCGAGAGTGCCGCCCTCTGCACCCACCTGACGCGCATCATCCTGCCGGCGCAGTTCTTCTTCTTCGCAGGCGGGGTCCTCGGCTCGCGTCTTCTCGTTCGCAAGATCTTCCTCTATCAAGCGTTCGGCCCCCTGGTCTATAACCTCGGCATTATTCTTGGCGGCGTGTTGCTGTCACAATATGTTGGGATCGATTCGCTGGCCTACGGAGTTCTTGCGGGCATGGTGCTGGGTCCCGCGGGCTTCGCCGCCTTCGGCGCCTATCGTAACGGCTGGCGCTACAACTTTATCTTTGACCTCAGGCATCCCGTCTTCCGCGAATGGCTAAAGCTCAGCCTGCCCTTGATGATGGGTGTCTCGCTTACTTACGCGGACAAGTGGATTCTGAGTTACTACGCATCGTCAGTGCCCGGCGGAATTTCCAGGTTGAACGTAGCCAAAAACCTCTTCAATGCGCCGATGTCGATCCTCGGGTCTGCTGCCGGCGCGGCTTCCCTGCCCTTTTTCGCCGCGCTCTTTGCTCAAGGACGTGCCTCCGACTTCGCCAACGCCGTAAACCGCTCCGTCTCGCGCGTCGTTGCAACCGCCCTGTTGGCGGGCGCGTGGATGATGGCCCTTTCGGAGCCCCTCATTGGCCTGTTCCGCGGCGGTCGCTTCAGCCCTGCGGATGCGGCGGACACCTCGCGTTACTTCACTATCTTCGCCGTCTCGATTGCGATGTGGTCTGCCCAGGCGATCTACTCCCGCAGCTTCTATGCGGCAGGCAACACACTGACTCCGGCGATCGCGGGCTGGTGCGTTACGCTGATCTCGATCCCGATCTATGCGCTGCTGTTCCAGAGTATGGGCGTAACCGGACTCGCTGTTGCTTCAGATATCGGCATGGCGATCAGCACAATTACCCTGGCCGTTCTCCTGCACAAGTACCGTCTCGTTCACGTCCAGGGTTTGGAGTACGCGGAGTTGGGACGGGCTCTCCTGGCCGCCCTGCTTGCCTACGCCGGAGTCATCTTCTGCCTGCAAAAGCTACATCCCGCAAGAGGACACGAAGGAGACTTCGTCGCAATCGCTGTCGGCACCGTGATCTGGCTCGCGATCTGTGGGGGAGTGCTCTTCGCAACCGGGTCGAAGCTGCCCAGGCAGTTGATGCGCACAAAAGCTTAGAGAGGAATCCTTTAGCCCGGCGGGGTCGCATCCGCGAAAGACTCAGCCGTAAGCGGCATGAATTGCTGAAGGCGGGCATCATAATTATCTACCCGGCCGGAGCCAATGTCGTACACCCAGCCGTGCACACGAAGCTGCTTGTTCAGGATCGCCTCGCTTACCGAAGGATGGGTGAGCAGGTTGTCAAGCTGGGTTAGAACATTCTCATAGATCAGCGCGTGGAGCCGAGCTTCAAAGTTTTCAGCGGCGTTATCGAGGTTCACTGCCGCCAACGCGGCGTCTGCGTAGTGCAACCAGCTCGCCACGGCGGGCAGCTTCTCGAGACGCTGCGCTCCGTTGAGCAGCGCAGTCATGGCACCGCAGCCGGAGTGACCACAGACGATGATGTCCGGAATTCCGAGAACGGAGACTGCGTACTCGATGCTTGCGGTCACTCCGCCCGGGATCGTTGAGCTTGGCGGAATGATGTTGCCCGCATTGCGCACAACAAACAGCGAGCCGGGCTCCTGGTCCGTAAAGATCTCAGGAACGATGCGCGAGTCCGCACAGCCTATAAACATGGCCTGGGGTGACTGCGAAATGGCGAGTTCGCGGTACAGAGCCGCGCTGTTCGGATGCACTTCGCGCTGGAAGCGAAGAACGCCGTCAATGATGTGTTCCATGCGGATAAACTTACCTCAACCGCAACAGCTTTGGATTAATCCGGACTCGGCGACTACTTGGCGTCTTCATACTCTTCATGCCAGGCAGTCTGAATGGCTTCCAGAATGCCCTCATTTGACTTAGTAGGGTCGCCAACGAAGCCAGGCAGCTCGGTAACGTACCGATGCAGGTCTGTAAAGCGCACCGAATAGGGGTCAAGTTCGGGAAACTTCTCTTGAAGCTGGATCCCGATCTCGGGAATGTCAGACCACGTGATCTCGCGGGGCATAGACGTCTCCTTATATGGCAGCTGCTGTGGAGGGCTTACCCTCTTGGACATAGTTGCGGTTCCACTTGGGAATCTCAACGACGTAAGTGCCGGGCTTCTCGATGACCGCCTGACAGCCGAGCCGGCTGTTAAGCTGGATGTCCGCTGCCGTCTCCATACGGTCGAGTTCAAGGTCTTCGGCCTCGCTGATCCCTGTTGCACCTTGTTTAATCCACAAGTGACAGGTCGTGCAGGCGCAGGCCCCGCCGCAGGCATGGTCGAGGAAGATCCCATAGTTCTCCGCTACATCGAGAAAAGACATGGGCAGACCGTGACCATCGTATTCGAGACTCCCAAAGGAAAACTCAACGGTCTTGTTTTCGGGCAGGAACGTCACGCGGACCTGGTCTTCTGCCGCGGGCATTGCGAGTTCAGCGGCGCTTAAGTAATGGGCTTGTGTTCCGGACATTGATCTCTCTCTGGTTTCTCTCACTATTCTAGCGTTTCCGCGCAGATGTGCGGAAAGGCGCCCCAAGGTTCTTGGTTTGCTTTTGAACACGTTCATAATCTTGTTGACAGACGCCCGGACGAGTCGTAATGTCTAGTTGAACGTGTTCAAAATTACAGATTGAAGGAGACAGGGATGAATATTGCGATTTGCTACTTCAGCTATCTGGCCATCAGCATTGGAATTACCATATGGGTTGCGCGGACCTTGCACAGCAGCGGCCGCATCTTCCTGATCGACGCATTTCACGGCAACGCGGAGCTGGCCGACAGCGTGAACCACCTATTGGTAGTCGGCTTTTACCTGATCAATGTCGGATACATTGCATTGGCGCTCAAGACTTCCTACGCGATGAACACCCTCCGTCAGGTCATTGAACTAGAGAGTGTCAAGATCGGCGTCGTGCTGCTGATACTAGGCGCGATGCATTTCTTCAATATCATGGTGTTTGCGAAGATGCGTCACCGGGCGAAGACGGAAGGCACGATGCCACCGCCTCCTCCACGCGTCGCGGTGCAGGTCTGAGGATCGAATTGAAGGAACAGAAGATCAAAAAGTCGGAAGAGACCCGCGGCCGCATTCTTGAGGCCGCGCTCTCTGTCTTTCGCGCGCGCGGTTTTGAGAGAGCGACAATGCGGGAGATCGCGACCGAAGCGGGGGTCGCCGTCGGAGCGGCATACTACTACTTCGATTCTAAGGATGCTCTGGTGATGGCGTTCTATGAGCGCTCACATCGAGAGATGCAAGCGGAAATCAATGCCTCGCTCAGTCACGCCAAGACGCTCGAGGCGCGGCTGCGCGCGATCATCTCGCAGAAGTTCGCTTACTTTGAGCCAAACCGGAAGCTGCTCAGCGCATTGACGGCGCACTCCGACCCGGATCATCCTCTTTCTCCGTTCTCAAAGGAGACGTCAGCGATTCGTGAGGAGGACATCGCCGCATTCGAACGCGCAGCTACGGAGAGCGGCGTAAAGCTGCCGCCAAGCGTGGCGCCGTATCTGGCGAGGATGTTATGGATGTACCAGATGGGTTTGATCCTCTTCTGGGTGTACGACAAGAGTCCAGCACAAAGCAAGACAATGGCGCTCTACGAAAAAACTCTGAAGATGCTCCTGGTGACCCTCAGGATCGCTGCCATTCCGCTGTTGCGGCCGCTGCATAGACTGGCTGGCGACTTGCTCGCCATCGTCTACGAAGATTCTGGTTACTGATCGTCGATATCAGCCTTGGCAAAAGGATGCGGCGCTGTCGGACCTGCACCCATTGACTCGTCTGCGGAGCTCATGGTCTTGCCTTTCATAGCACCCGAGACGGCGGAGTCCATCATAAGCTCGGCAAATCTCCGGGTCGCCTTATCGAGGCGCTCGATGCCCGTGCGGATAGTGCGGTACTGGCCACCAAGCACCGAGGCCTTGAGTTCCTCCACCCCAATCTCAATCTTAGTCAGTTCATCGGAGGTAAGCTGTTGCCAGGCGTCATGGCTACGTCCCTTTTTGATGGCCGCAAGGATGACCTCTGCCTCGTTCTTCGCCTCGATCACCTGGCGCTCTTCAATATCCTGTTCGGCGTTATCGAATGAAGAAAGAATCATGTCTTCCACCTGTTCATCGGTAAGACCATAGGTGGGTTTCACTTCGATCTCCGCCTGCTGGCCGCTGCGCTGCTCACGCGCACTGACGTGTAGGATGCCGTTCGCGTCAATCAGGAACTTCACCTCGATCCGCGGAAGACCGGCCATCATCGGCGGAATGCCTTTGAGGTCAAACCGCGCCAACGACCGGCAATCCTTCGCAAGCTCCCGCTCCCCTTGAAGCACATGAATCGCGACATTCGTCTGGCCGTCGACCCCGGTCGTGTAGTGCTCCGTGGCGCTGGCCGGGATGGTCGAGTTCCGCTGAATGATCTTCGACACCACCCCGCCCAGAGCCTCGATGCCCAGGGACAACGGAGTCACATCGAGCAGCAGTACATCCTGTGTCGCGGCGGAAGCGGTGCCGGAAAGGATCTGCGCCTGCACCGCCGCGCCAAGCGCGACCACCTCGTCCGGATTCAACTCGGTATGAGGCTTTTTACCGCGCTGCGCCAGTTGGAAGACCTCGTCCACCAGCACTCGGACAGCAGGAATGCGTGTCGACCCGCCGACAAGAACAACCTCGTCAATCTGCCCGGGAGCAAGTCCCGCATCCTTGAGCGCCTGCTTGCAGGGTGACGCTGTGCGGCCGATCACTCCGGCAGCAAGTTCCTCGAACTGAGCGCGTGTGATCTCGCGGGTGTACGCCTTCCCGTTCGACAGGCTAACGTTCAGCCGAGCCACCTCGGCGATTGAGAGCTCGATCTTTGCTTCGATAACGGCTTTGCGGATCTTCTGGATCGTCTCTCCGCTGTGCAGCGTATTGGAGGTCAGCGCGAGCTCCGCGTCGCCGGCGATGTCCTCAAGAGCGATCGCGATCAGAAGATTATCGATGTCGTCGCCGCCGAGATGGGTGTCGCCATTCGTGGCGATGACCTCGAAGATCCCTTCATGCAACTTGAGTATCGATACATCGAACGTGCCGCCGCCAAAGTCGTACACAGCAATCAGGCCATCCTTCTGCTTGTCCAAACCATACGCCAGCGCCGCCGCGGTCGGCTCATTCACCAGCCGCAACACCTCCAGGCCTGCAATCCGGCCAGCATCCTTCGTCGCCTGACGCTGCGCATCGTTGAAGTACGCTGGCACTGTAATCACTGCCTTCGTGACTGGGGCGCCAAAAAATCTTTCAGCGTTCTTCTTCAGTTGAAGCATCACATAAGCCGAGATCTCCGGGGGTGTCAGCGAGAGTCCGCCGACGTTGAGCTTCAAAACTTCGCCGGGCTTCAGCCCTTCGGCGAGCTTGAACGGAAACAGCTTCAGCTCCTCTTCAATGTCTGAGAGATCACGTCCCATCAGCCGCTTCGCCGAGTAGACAGCGCTGCTCGAATCCGTAAGCAACGTAGCGCGTGCCGCATTTCCTACTACGAAGCCATCGGCGGACTCTGCGTTGAACGCGACAACCGACGGCACAAGCCGGTCGCCGTCCTCACCCGGAATCACCACAGGCGTTTCCCCCTGCATGAAGGCAACCAGTGAATTGGTGGTGCCAAGATCGATACCGACGACCCGGCCTGCTACTGCTTCTTCAGCCATAATTCTCAATCCTTTTCAATCTTCAGGGCTTGCGCGCCGGCGACTCAGGCGCTATTTTGATTGTCGCATCGCATTCCAATTCGATGCTCAACGCTATTGGATGTCGGAGGATACTGACGTGGCTCAGTTTGCAAAGGATTGTCGATCGACCATTATCCCTGCGATACGTTATCGCGATTGCCTGGCGGCCATTGAGTGGCTGTGTACGGCGTTCGGCTTCGAAAAGAACGCCGTCTACATGGGCGAGGGCGGCGGCGTCGCCCATGCGCAACTCACGTTTGGCAATGGCATGATCATGCTTGGATCAGTGCAGAATTCCAATGAGTACGCCAATATGTTGAAACAGCCGGATGAGGTGGCCATGAAAGAGACCCAACATCCATGCCTGATCGTAAGCGATGCCGACGCAATCTATGCAACAGTGAAGACGGCTGGAGCAGAGATGGTGATGGATCTGAAAGAGATGGACTACGGCGGCAAGGCATTCACATGTCGCGATCCCGAAGGTCATGTCTGGAGCATCGGCACCTATGATCCGTGGGAGACGCACTCTGAATAAGAGTTACTCCAGTGCCTCGTTGACGTCGCGGACAAGGTTCCGCAGGTAGCTTCTCCTGTTCAGCAGCACAACCATGGCGTCGCGCGCGGCGAGCTTGGCGGCTTCATCATTTGCATCAACAGCTGCGTCCCATTTCGACCAGAGCGCCTCAAGGTCGGCCTGAACCTGGACCATCTTCTCGTCGAATGCGTCCTTAGCGGTGAGCAGTTCACGGCGCAGTTCCGGTTCGTCTTCGCCCATCTGCTTATTGGCGCGCATCTCCGCCAGTTGCATGTTCAGCTCGAAGACCTCTTCAAGCAGCTCGGGCGGGACAATCTGCTTCTTCTGCTCACCCGACGCGCGGGCCGCATCGGTCGCGGACTTCGACTGCTCCTCAAGCTGCACGCCTTCCAAAGTGAGGAGGTATTGCGTCCGCGCTATCGGGTCCTTCAGCGTCCGATAGGCATCGTTGAGAAACGACGACTCCGCAAGCGCAGCCTCTTGCTCTGCTGGTGACTTACCTGCGAAGCGGTCTGGATGAAGTCGCCGGGATAAGACGTAAAACTGCCTCTCGAGTAAGGATCTGGCGTCCAGGTGCAGTTTTCGTGGGAGAGAGAAGAATTCGAAGTAATTCATGCGACGTCTACGTCGAGAACGATGAGCCGCAGCCGCAACTCTTCGTCGAATGGGGATTAATGAAGTTGAACCCCTGGCGCATCAGCGTCTCTTCATAATCGAGCACCATCCCGTGCAAATAGATGAAGCTCTTTGGATCGACGAAGATGCGAATCGGCGGAGCGTCCATCGCCGCCGCGTCGAGATGTGTCTGGGAAAACGCGTAGACCCGGTCGCGATCACGCGGCTGTGTGTCGAAGCGGATGTTATAACTCAGCCCCGAACAGCCTCCGCCCTGAATGCCGACGCGGAGACCGCCGGCATCGGGAGTGATATTCTCCTTGGCCATCGCCACCCGGATGCGCTTCAACGCGCGAGGAGTTACTTGGATACCCTTCTGACCCGCCTGGCCCTCAGCATCGAGCACAGTCTGCCCGGCGAGAGGATCAGCGGGCGCGGATGCTCCAGGCCTTGGGGCAGTGGTGCCAGGTTGGAGCAAAGTCGTAGACATAAGTTCTTTCTGCGGCTGCGCGCTGCTGGAAAAGCACTCCCAGCCGGCACATACCCTTGGGTAAACGAGCCGCCCGCCTTGAACGGGCAGCCCATCAGGCGAGATTTAGTGAGCGGCTACTGCCACTTCCGCGCCTTCCGCCACATGATTCTTCTTCTTCCAGTCGCCGATAGCCGCGCGGATCGCATCTTCCGCCAGCACTGAACAGTGAATCTTTACGGGCGGAAGCGCAAGCTCCTTGACAATATCGGTGTTCGAGATCGTCAACGCCTCGGAGATGGTCTTCCCCTTTACCCACTCGGTTGCGAGTGAACTGGAAGCAATGGCAGATCCGCAGCCGAAGGTCTTGAACTTGGCGTCTTCGATGACCTGGGTCTCGGGGTTCACGCGGATCTGGAGACGCATTACGTCGCCACACTCCGGCGCTCCCACAAGCCCGGTCCCGACTTCGTCCGAAGCTTTATCCATCTGGCCCACATTGCGGGGATTACTGTAGTGATCGATTACCTTGTCGCTGTATGCCATGGTGGTTCTCCTGTTTCTCAGTTACTTAGATGTTACTGCGACGCATCCGTCGCTTTGTTGAATCTTTGCTCGCGAAAACTCTTAGTGCGCGGCCCACTCAATTTTGGTCAAGTCGATTCCCTCTTTGACCATCTCATACAACGGGGAAAGTTCGCGAAGTTTCTGAACTGTCGTAATCAGCTTATCGGCGACGTAGTCCACTTCGGCTCTCGTATTGAAACGGCCTAAGCCAAACCGGATGGAGCTGTGCGCCACATCATCTCCCAAACCCAGCGCCTTGAGTACGTAGCTCGGTTCGAGCGTAGCCGAGGTGCAGGCTGACCCCGACGAGACAGCGATATCGTTAATACCCATTAGCAGGCTTTCGCCCTCGACATACACGAAGCTCATATTCAAGTTGCCGGGAAGATGGTGCTCCATATTGCCATTCACGTGAACATAGTCCAGCGCATTCTCAAATTTTGCCTTCATGTAGTCGCGCAGTTCGCCGAGACGCTTTGACTCGGCTTCCATCTCCTGACCTGCAATCTCGCAAGCCTTGCCTAGTCCGACGATCCCGGGAACATTCAACGTCCCGGAGCGCATTCCACGCTCGTGCCCGCCACCATTGATCTGCTCGGTGAGTTGAACCCGCGGATTCCGGCGGCGAACATACAGCGCACCAACGCCCTTAGGTCCGTAGATTTTGTGCGCGGTCAGCGAAAGTAAGTCAATATTTTCTGCCTGCACGTTCACTGGAATCTTGCCAACCGCCTGTACTGCGTCTGTATGGAAGATCACACCCTTCTCATGGCAGAGCTTCCCAATCTCGGCGATCGGCTGAATCACGCCAATCTCATTATTGGCGTACATGATCGTGACCAGGATCGTCTTATCGGTCATGGCCGCCCTGACATCGTCAACCGAGATCAGACCGTCTGGCTGCACCTGCAGATAGGTAACCTCGTAGCCTTCTTTTTCGAGGCGCTTGCAGGTGTCGAGAACCGCCTTGTGCTCTGTAGCCTGGGTAATAATATGGTTGCCGCGTTCCTTGTACATCTCGGCGACGCCCTTGATGGCCAGGTTGTTCGATTCTGTTGCGCCCGAGGTGAAGATGATCTCCTTCGACGTCGATCCAATCAGCTTTGCAATCTGTTCACGGGCCTTCTCGACGGCCGCTTCAGCCTCCCAACCAAAAGCATGGTTACGGCTCGCGGCGTTCCCGTAGACGCCGGTGAAATAAGGCATCATGGCGTCCAGAACACGCTGATCCATCGAGGTGGTCGCATGATTATCCATGTAGAGGGGGAGGTGTACGCCCTCGGGCAGCGGGGTCTTGCTCTCCGCAATGATTACATCGGTGCCAATTGTGCGTGTGCTCATGTATTCCCTTTTCTTCTTACCGAACTTGATAGTGCCGCTGCGTTTGCGCTAAACGGCAATAGTTACTAGACCGCTGCCGACGGCAGCCTGGTCCGATGATCTCGCGCTCTCTATAGGGTCAATCAGATCCGAAATCCTGATGCCGCTTAGAAGGTCCTTGATACTGTCGTTCACCTTGCGCAATGGTTCTTTGATGGTGCAATGACCCGCAAGGTCGCAAGCACCATGGATTGTGATGCAGCTTGTGATGAACAATGGGCCATCGATCGCTCGTATCACTTCAAACGCTGTAATCTCTCCCGCCGAACGAGCCAGCGCGTATCCGCCATTCGTTCCTGCATGCGAGACCAGAAGCCCTGCTTTCGCGAGAGTCTGCAGAATCTTCGCCAGCAACTGCGGAGGGATGTGGTATGCCTCTGCAATATCTTTCGCAGACTGCGACGCGCTTGCGTCTCCGCTCACACCGGGAGCGGCCTGCTCGGCGAGATATTTCAACGCCATCAGACCGTAGTCGGCTTTTTTCGTGAGACGCAGCATGGGATTGGCCTTCAGAACGTTCTTACTGCAGGATACGGAGGTATCAGCAATACCCTCTCAAGTGTACGGCTTGCGTTTGGTAGGCGCAACCTGGCTTCGATACAACACGCGGGAACATTGGTTGATCATTAGTTAGAAGCAGAATCCCGCATCCAGGCTGCCATTGATTTGCAGAAAAGTCACGGGAACCCAATTGACACCATTGCCGGGCCGGGCGAAAATCTTCCCATTCCGCCCATCAATCCCATCACCGCAAAGTGCAAGCACCCTCAGGTACGAGTCGTCGCGCGCGATGAAGACACCGAGTTCGTCGAGTGCCAGCACTGCGGAGAAGTTTTCGACGCAATCGAGTACCGCGACATGATGCTGGAAGAGGAAGAGCTAAAAAAAACGGCTGCGGACGAAACAACTTAGGAACCGGTTTTTCTAAGACTTCTCGGCGTCCCGGGAACCGTGACGACAGGCCCTGAGACAGCTTCCCGCTTGGTTTCTTCCGCCAGATTCATCCGTTTCAGTACGATCCAGGCGTACTGCGCCGCTGAAATGGGAGAAAGAAATGCGATTGATCGAATCAGGATCATTACAGCTAATGGAAAGTGTGCGATGGGCAGCGCGTGTTCCGCCAGGATTGCAATCAGGGTAACGATTTGCACCACCGTATTCACTTTCCCGAAAAAGGTCGGCCGGAAATCCCGCAGAGTGTTCGTCGCGAATAAGAGGGTGGAGATGAGCAGTATTCCCAGGTCGCGACTGAATACCAGCACCGTCACGTAACGCGGCATCAGACCGGCGTGTGTAAGCACCACGAACAGAGTGCTTAGCAGCAGTTTGTCAGCAATTGGATCGAGATAGAGGCCGAGCGTCGTCTGCTGACTTAGCCAGCGGGCCAGCAGTCCATCAAACCCGTCACTGATACCCGCGAGCAGGAATAAGCTGAAAGCGATCCCAAAGTGCCCGTCGAGTATCTCGATTACGAGAAACGGAATAATAAAAAGCCGCAGCAACGTCAGCAGATTTGGAGCTGCCCGGAATTGGGTAAGGAAAGCCACGATGCTGCTCAAGTTTAGCGCAGCTATTCTACTTTTTTTGAAAGCAGCCTCGCCAGCACACATGAGATGGCTTCTCGCTCAGGGCGGCGTCTGCCATCCGATATAAAACCCGTGAACAGCAATAAAGGGAAGGCGTTCCCGTGGCGGAGTAGGCGCTTGCAGCGACGCTTAACCGGGACACGCCCTCTGCAGCTGTTGCACGAGGGCCTCGGAAGCCGACTGTGCCTTCCAAGCCATGCCTTCCAGTGCCGGCCACTGGTTACCCAACAGATATCCAGGAGACTACCCGGGAGAACTTCAGCCGGGGAATAGCAGGTCCAATGGCCTGACAGCTGCGTCCGCGTGTCTCTCCACTAGGTTTGCAGCCGTTTGCCGTTTGTCCCCGTTGCCAGTAGACTGGAGCAACGCACGCAGGCGCGTAGCTCAGTTGGTTAGAGCGCTACCTTGACACGGTAGAGGTCTCCGGTTCGAATCCGGACGTGCCTACCATTCCGCCGAATTTCAGCGAATGTTCTGCAAGACGCGCTCCCTTCCATCAAATAAGCTATCTCCATGCCCGAATTGCCGGATATCGCGGCGTATCTCAGTGCACTTGAAGAGCGCATCACTGGCCGGACGCTGGAGCATATCCGGCTGGCAAGCGCCTTCCTCCTACGCACCATAGATCCTCCCTTGACAAGTGTCCAAGGCAAGTCCGTTCGAGAGCTCCGGCGAGTTGGCAAACGCATCGCAATCGGTTTCGAGAATGATGTCTGGCTGGTTCTCCACCTCATGATTGCTGGACGCCTGCACTGGAAAGCGGCTGGCGCGAAGCTCGGCGGCCGTAACCAACTTGCCGCGTTCGACTTTGCAAACGGATCGCTGGTGCTGACAGAAGCGGGATCGAAGCGCCGGGCGTCCCTGCACGTCGTGCGAGGTGAAGATGGTCTGCGGGCACTTGATCCGGGTGGAATCGACGTCTTCGCAATCGATCTGGAAGCCTTCGCAGCAGCACTGAAACAGGAGAACCGCACCCTGAAGCGAGCGCTGACTGACCCTCGGATCCTGAGCGGTATCGGAAACGCATACTCCGATGAAATCCTCTTCGCCGCCCGACTATCCCCGATCCTGCTCACCCATAAACTTTCCCCGCTCGAGTGGGAGCGCCTCTTTGCGGCGACACGCCAGACACTGACTGCATGGATCGACAGATTCAAGGAAGAGGCGAGGGGTAAATTCCCCGAAAAAGTTACCGCCTTCCGCGAAGAGATGACCGTGCACGGCCGGTTCGGTCAGCCCTGCCGCACCTGCGGCCAACCAATCCAACGCATCCGCTACGCCGACAATGAGACGAACTACTGTGCCCAATGCCAGACAGACGGAAAGGTGTTAGCTGACTGCAGCCTTTCCCGTCTGCTGAAAAAGGACTGGCCGCGAACCCTGGACGAATTGGAAACACTCAAACGACGCTGAGCTCCTCCGCATCCTAGCTGCGTGAAGGAGTCTCGATATGCCCGTGTTTGCAGGAGAATCAGCAGCGCCGTTCGTGCCCAGCGACCACAGCCTCCCGGCTTTGAGGCAAGCTGTTCAACAATGTCGCGGTTGCGATCTCTACCTCACAGCGACGCAAGCCGTCTTCGGCGAGATCGAAGATGGCGATGTCGGCGAACCGCTCGACATCGCCATCATGATGATCGGCGAGCAGCCTGGCGACAGCGAAGACAAGGCCGGTCGCCCATTCGTGGGCCCCGCCGGGAGATTGCTCGACCAGGCTCTTATCGAAGCGGGCATCGACCGCGAGAAGGTGTACGTCACGAACACGGTGAAACACTTCAAGTGGGAGCCGCGTGGCAAGATTCGCCTCCACAAGAAACCGGGTCTGAAAGAGATTCGCGCCTGTCGGCCCTGGCTCGAAGCAGAACTTGAGGCCGTCCGGCCGAAGCTCATCGTGTGCCTCGGGGCGGTCGCCGCGCAGAACTTGCTGGGAGCCAGCTTCAAGGTGACGCAATCCCATGGCCTAGTGCAGCAGACGCTCGTCTATCCGCCCATCATTGCCACGCTTCATCCTTCAGCAATTCTGCGTGCTGCGACAGAACAAGACCGGGAGAACCAAATGGGGATATTTATTGAGGATCTACGCGGGGCAGCAAAGTTCGTGGCAGCCTAAACGGAGATCAAGGAATACAGCTACTCGTTGTATACTCTTGTAGAAGCAGATTGACACGGCAGAGGCCGCCTCGCGCGCCTGCCACTCCTTTTAGCCCGTGAAGTATAGGGCGGTACGGGAGGCATCTGCGTCCAAGTTTCGAAACTGGAGCAAGTCATGGCACAAAAATGTGATCTTTGCGGCAAAGGCCCGCAGTTCGGCAACAACATTTCGCACGCCCACAACACGACCCGCCGTCGTTGGAACGTCAACCTGCAGCCTGTAAAAGCTACCACCAATGGAATCAGCAAACGCATGCGCGTCTGCACCAGCTGCATCAAGACCGGCAAAGTCGTCAAAGGTTAAGCTTCAACGCTGCTCAAAACGAATTGCCCCAGCCGCGAAGCAGGCGACTGGGGATTTCGTGTGTCCACAAGCTACTTGCCTTCAAAAGCGAGCGAAGCGCTGTTGATGCAGTACCGCAATCCTGTAGGCTTCGGACCATCCGGGAAGACGTGGCCAAGATGAGCTCCGCAGGTAGCGCACTCCACCTCAACCCGCCGCATCCCAAGCGAATTGTCTTCGATCGCCACAATCGCGTCGGAGTTGACGGGCAGCCAGAAGCTGGGCCATCCGCTGCCTGACTCGAACTTCTTGTCCGAGGTGAACAGCGGAGCATTGCAGGCTCCGCAATGATATATTCCGTCGGAATGATTGTTGACCAGCGATCCTGTAAAGGCGCGCTCGGTTCCCTTCTCCCGCATGACGTGGAACTGTTCCGGCGTCAGCAGTTCTCGCCATTCGGCATCGGTCTTGTGAATCTTTACCGGCTTTTCAATTGCAGTGGTCTCGGACATTTGTTTCTCCTCAATGTTTAGACGCTGATTGGTACGGGTGCGGCTCTCCCTACGCTTCCGGCGACTCCATGGCGATCACTTCGACCTCTACCAGCGCGTCCTTAGGCAGACGAGCTACCTCGACCGTCGAGCGTGCCGGTGGGATCACGCCTTCAGGCGCCATGTACCTCGCGTAGACCGCGTTCATAGCCGCGAAGTCGTTCATGTTCTTGAGGAACACAGTAGTTTTAACCACATGGACGAGATCGATTCCAGCCTTGTTCAGGACCGCCTTGATGTTCTCCATCACCTGCGTCGTCTGCTCGGTGATGCCACCCGGGACGAGATTCCCAGTCTTTGGATCGGTGGGGATCTGCCCCGAGGCGAACAGCATCTCGCCAACGCGGACTGCCTGCGAGTAAGGGCCGATGGCGGCTGGAGCATCGTGGGTGGAGATAGCGGTCTTGCCGGGCGTACTTTGGAGAGACATGATTCAAAATCCTCGACTCAGACTTTTACAGCTAGTAAGTCTCCATAATAATCCGAGCCCGTGGCAGGTTGAGAACCGGCCCGCGGATCGTCTCGACAGCACATAAGCGAGGCAGCTCACGGCTTTCGAATCACTTCCTACGAAGCAAATGAAGCTCAGCCGCCGGGTAGAAGCGGACCTCAGCGCTGCCAGTGAAGTTAGATTTGGAATTCTCCAGCAGGAGGGGGAATTTCCAGTTCTCGTACTGCGCAAAGGCGTTCAGCTCGATCTGCGGCCGGATTCTCCAGGAGGCATTCATTCCATAGTCGCTGTTCCGGCCTCCTCTGAAGATCGCTAGATCGGACACCATCTCGCGGTAGTAAAATCCTAGTTTATTCTGCGGCGAGAACCAGTAAGTACTGGAAGCCTGCCCCCCGAGACCTTGCTTTCCTACCCAGCTACCAAGGATCTGCCCGTAGTTCGTGTACCCCTGTGCATAACGCGCGTTCGCGTAAAAGTATCCCTGGTTGGCCTGTTTTGGCAGATCGGTATAAACAGCCTCAAAGCGGGCATCGAGCTTGTGAAATTTCGGCAGTTCAGAAAGATAGATGCCAGGATCCCAGGCAAATCTGCCGACAAATTTTCCTTGAATCGGGTTGTCCCATGCCATGCCTTCGCTGTAGACCTGGATCGCTCGCCGGAAACCGGGAAGATGATAGTTCAGATTGACTTCTGTCACGCGCTTCCCCGGATCGACTTGCTGACCGTTTCCGTCGCTTGAGAAGGTGTGGAAGAAAGTTCCGAACGTCAGAGGGCGTCCATAGCCGGCGAAGATGGTCGTATGTGCCAACCCAAACTCAAAATTCTCCGTAGGTTTGACAGTCATCTGCACGCCCCAGAGGTAGGGCGGAGGGTTTAGCGCAGCGTTCTCACTGCCAAATGTGGTGTAGTCGGGAGCTAAACGGAAAAAATGCACGCCGCCCATCCGAGCCATAAAGACTTCAAACCGCACGGGCCCCAGCGCGCGAAACCAGCCCGGCAAATAGCCCGGCTGAGTGCGGTCGAGACGAAGCATCGGGAGGCTAGCGGCATTGTTCGACAGGATAAGAGACGTGCTTCGGTCGGGCCCCCACCATAAGCTCTGCTGTCCGAAAGTGAGTTGCCAGTCATGCACCTTCAGCCCGACGTAGGCCTCAATAGGGCGCAGTCGATTTGTGTCGCCAAATCGCAGGTTCCATCCAAAAGGAAGTGCGTCTGTGACAGTCATGATCTGCTTTGCCGCGTCATTGTAGATAGAGAGCGGGAGTTCGGAAGCATATTGGTGCTCGGCGCGAAAGTAGAAGGTGAATGGCCCGGCATTCGCACTTGCCGAAAGCCCGCTTACTTCATTCGCCCCCTTTCCGTACGGTCGGCCGAAGTCGTCTACCAGGGTCTGCGAAAAGTGATAGCCGTCGCGGATCGGAGTTCCTCCGATGCCGCTGAAGCGCGTGTAAACGCTCTCCATCTGCGCTCCGTCGTTTTTCGCTCCAGCAAGGACACGGGTCTCGCTGCTGAACTCCTTATCGAGTGAGGCGAGCAGCGACTCGCCCACGTCATCCATTTCGAAAAAATGCTCGTGGGCCTCGGCTATGAGTCGGGCCGCTTCTAATCGAGTCCATGGCCTAACGATCGCCGTGCTGTCCGGGATGTAGCCCAAAGCCGCGAGACGGTCAAAGGCAGGAAAGATCCAGCTGTCCAGAGGAATATACGAGGAGGCCTGGTACGCCGTGCTGTTCTCCGCACCTTGATGCAAATCTTGTGAAGATGCCGTGCCCTTCGCCGAAGGTATCGATATGGAACGCGAGCCGGCTTCCGCCGTTGCAGGAGGAACGATCGCTGAACTTGTGTCGAAGGGAGATTCCGCCGCAGGGTCAGCCGCAGACGTCGCACTTAGGGGGTGCTGGCACATGCCGCAGCAGGAGCCTGCGGCAATCCAAAACAGAACAATCCAAAAGCGCACCTGTACCTGCCTTAAAGCAACTGGGTAGACGAGCGGAGCCACCGCAATTAGTATGGCCGATTCAAGGCCCGTGGAACAACTCTCTGGCTATCTATAAAGAACCTCTCGCGCATCGCGCAGATTCCTGTTGAAGACTCGGACAGCTACGGATGCTTCCGTAGCTGCTGCGTTGAGCGGTGTTGCTTAGCGGATGACATTAATCGCAGCCGCCGCAAGGCCAAAGGACGAGAGAATCTGCGAGTAGTCGAGGAGTTCCTTCAGAGCGGTCGGCTTGATCAGTTTCTCCGGAACGACAATGGTGTCGCCTGGATTGATGCGCAGGTGTTCGAAGTTATTGCTCCACACACCCTCTGCTCTCTCTCTGCTGAAGATAGAGCCATCGGCTCGAATGATGAAGGCATGCTTGCGGTCGGCGATGCGATTCGGTTTACCCGCCAACGCGATGTAGTCCTGCACTCTTCGGTCCGGGGTATACAGAAACACGTTCTGTCCATACACCGCGCCGATCACACTGACCGTCGCCGGTCTTGAAGGAACCCGAAAGACATCTTCGTTCTCGAGTGGCAGATTCGGGATAGTCCCTGCGCCGCTGCTTGTCGGGGTAAATTCAAGCACCACGCGCCCCGTAGCGCGCAGTTGGCGTAGCTGCGCCACAAGGCTTCGCTGTTCTGCCAGAGCGTTGGGATCGATAATTCCTGTCGTGGAGGAGGCAGCCCTTACAGCGCCTGCACGCTCAAGATCAGTAGAAAGCGTAGAGATGTATTCGTCCAATCTCTGTTGCTGAAAGACGCGCGCAGACTCTCGTGTAAAGCTGCTCCCGTAGAGGTAGGCCTTACCTGTGAGACCACCCGCTCTCTCCACAAGATGGTCGAGAGTTTCACCGGGCAGAGCACTGTATACACCTGCACCTGGAAATTCCCCTTCAAGCCGGACATACTTGGTTCGCAGCTCCTGGGGAACAGAGATATCATTTTGCGACAGGATGGTGACCACGTCACCTGGAAGCAGTTGAAGGTTCTGCGATGGATCGTGATCCTGCACGAGCTTTCCGAGGTTGAAAGGGACAAGCGAGCTCTTCAACGTATTGGCATCGAGTCGCTCGATGACCGCATAGGACCAGTCGATCTCAGGTGCCGGGATTCGGATTTTGTTTTGAGGCGGAGTTTTTGTACGGCCATTCACGTCAGTCTTCGGCTGAGTATCGGTGCCATACTGCGGCGTCTGCGCCTCCGCGCGTTGTTCTTGTTGAGCCGCCTGGTTCAAGACCCCAGCAGTCGCAAGTTCTACCTGGTTGACTGAGTTTATTTGATTGCCCGCGTTTTTCTGGCTACTCGGATTCTGATCACGCTGAATTCCGGTCTGTTCATCGGAAGGCGGAGGCTCGTTGTCTAAGGTCTCGCCGTCGCGACCGTTAGACTTGCCGTAAGTCGTTTTGGGTTTTTCAAGCGGCTCAAACAGCGGAACAGGGACACCAAGGCGATTGCGTTCGCGCCAATAATCGTTTGTCAGCAGCGAGCTCCGGTCGGGAAGGATATCGCTGAGCCGCATGCCCTCATGCCACGCAAATCGTCCGGGGTTTGCAAGGTTTCCGCGGATGGTCACAGACTGCTTATACCCCGCAGTGATGTGGCCCGCAAAGATCACGTCGCCATCGCGGAGCATCATCCCGTTGCCAGCGGAGTCAAGCGCCACAGTGGTCGCGTGGCGCGTGCGATCAGCCTCGATACGTTCCAGGGAGATCTGGGTCGAAGATGCGGTTGCAGAGAAACCACCCGCTGTTTTCAGGATGTCTCCCAGCGTGCTCTCCGTTCCCAACTCGTAAATTGCCGGGTGCTTGACACTTCCAGCCAGAGCCACCTGAGCACCCACTGGCGGAATAAAGATGGTATCGCCCTGTTCAAGGCGGACATCCTTGGACTTGTCGCCGCGCAGCACGAGATCGTAGAGATCGAACTCGGAGATCGTCGTACCTCCGCGCCGAACCTGAATGTGACGGAGTGAACCCTGGACGTTCGGGCCACCCGATGCAAAGAGTGCATTCAGAACCGTGCTGAGCGCGCTAATCGTGTATGCCCCAGGCCTTCGCGCCTCGCCAACTACGTAAACCTGAATGGACCGCAGACGGCCAAGATTGACTGAAATGTTCAGGTTGCGGTAGGTGCGGCTCAGTTCAGTTGAAATCTGCTTCTGCAGTTCATCAAAGCGCAGGCCGGCCACATGAATGCTGCCCACTTTGGGAACGTAGATGGATCCTGATCGGTCCACCGTAAGCTGGCTGTTGAAGGATTCTGGACCCCAGAAGCGCAGAAGTACGTCGTCTCCTGGGCCGATCACATAGTCGGGTGTGACTCCAAGTTGGTCCCCGGGAGCAAAGGTTGTTGGGACCTGCTTGAAGAAATCGCGACCGAACACCGGTAGCATTTCGCCCGTAGAGCTACTGGCGAGGCGTTGAAGATCGGTAATTGCATCGGGAGGAAAGATCTGGCTGTTCTGGCTTTGTCTCGTCGGGGTCTGACGAGGATCTCTTCCTGCCGAGTCGACATAGGTCGAGTTGTTGCTTGGATCTTGTGAACTCTCGTTACTGCGCAGATTTATCGAATCATTCTCATTCGTGTCTGAGGGCAAGTTTGCCTGAGGGTTATAAGGCGTATCCCTGCATGGTGCAAGCAACGAAGTCGTGCAATCCTGAGTCTGCGGGGTGGTCTGGGTCTGCGCAGGAGCAACGGTGCTCAACCCTAAACCAAGCACCACCACGATAAAACCAAAGAGAGAAAAAGGCCTGGAAACCACTTGATCTTGTTCTTTCCAACTCGAATTGCGTCTGTTATGGCTGAAGTTCTGCAAAACCCTCACTCAATCTTTCGCCCCGAAGAGGGCCCTTTGCTTGCCAAATCATAGCAGAGCCTTGTAGCCACTGGCTTAGCTGAATCTCGAAGACTTCCTGCCGCAGAGCGTCGAGATTGGCTCTCTCTCAGCATTCTCAGTTGGTCTGCAACAGATGACCAACGGCTCTACAACACCTTGATCGCTGCAAAACAGGAACATGCCAGGCCCCCCGTTCCCACCAACAAGGGCAACGCAGGGCTTGACGGGTGATTGAGCGCCACAACAACAAGTGGGATCATGGGCGCAGCAAGAATGGCGCCCCGTACAACCCCGCTATAGATGAGAGTTCTTCGCGAGATAGGAAGGTCTGCACGGCTGTAGATTGTCCATACAAGCAGTGCGGGAATGGCCACGAGAGCTCCGACGATCGATCCTGCAGCCACGCCGATCGCCCCGAAATGCGATACCGCCCAAAGGCTTACGGAGAGGTTCACAATACCTTCCACAACAGCCGGGACAATGCACTCATTCTGGTGGTTCGTCGCTGTAAGGGCAACCGCATAACTGGTCCAGCAAAGTCTAATAGTTTGAGCGAACATAAGCGCCAGCAGGAACGGGTAGGTCTGGGTTGTATATCCACCCACCCAGAGTCTTACGATCGGAACTCCGAAGCTGATCGCTCCGGCAAGGACGATGAGATTGAACCATGTGCCGACCCCGGTCGCCCGCACCACCAGGCGGCTGACCTGATCAAATCTTCCCTGGGCGTGCAGTGCCGCAAACGGTGCAAGAAAGGCATTCATAATGGAACTGTTTGCGTTGGCCTGCATGGAGGTCAGCGTTGCCGCAATGGCATAGGGTCCTACCGCGATAAAGTCAAAGTGGCCGACAATTGTGACGTCCAACCCCGAGACCAGGAGCATAGAGAAAGACCAGACAGTCAGCCCCATACAATAACGGACCAGTTCCTCGGCTGTGGCCCGATCTACGGAAGAGCGGCGAAACGCGGTTCCCGGCAGCAGCCTCGCAACAAGTACCTGCTGTAACAGACCGCCGAGCAGGTTTGGCACGGAGATGCAGAGAGCGAGAACCACCAGCGAGTGAGTGTACTGAGCAGCCAGAACAGCAGCCACGGCACCAAGGAGACGGCTACCTCCAATTGCGAGTGCTGGAAGATCGTTCCGCTGCGCGCCGATCAGGACGCCGCTGAACGCAGAAAAGGGTAGCTGCAGGGCGGCACCAAGGGCCATCACACCCGCGGCCAGTTGAAATTCACGGAGCAGCCCTTCAGGAATTCCTCGAAAGACGCTGTGGGCAAAGATCAGAACAATGGCGACCAGCACAACAGCAACAAGCGCGGCAGCGGAAAGAAGCGCCAGCGCCGTTCCAGCTATCTTTCGCGCGCGTACCCCCTCTTCCAATTGAAGTGCCTGGGCGATGGAACGTGCAACCGTCGTCTGCAGCCCAAAGTCCAGAAACGAGGCGTAGGCCGCAATCTGTAACATCAGCGACCAGGCTGCAAACCGGTCCGTTCCCAAAGCATGTGCCAGATAGTGTGGAAGGATTATTGCAACGCCTGCCGTCGCTCCCCCGCGGATCACATTGGAGGACGCATTCTTGGCAATCGACCAGCGAAAATGCTTCATAGTAAAAGAGGTAACTGTATCTGAATACACTGAAGCGAAGCCGCCAGCACAAGGCTGATGATACCACCCGGACCACGCCACCGTTACTCGTGTGCATGCCTCCATTGCTCTGGTTAGCCTTCGGTTAAGCTTGAGTTATGGCAAATCCCCAAACAGTTGTTGTTCTGCTCAACTGGAACGGCGCACAGGACAGCATGGAGTGCATTCAGTCGCTACTTGCGATGAAGGAGCAGAACTTCATCATTCTGTTGTGCGATAACAATTCCGCCGACGGCTCTTTCGAGCAGTTGCGCACTTGGGGCGAGACCGAGCTTTTAGAACGGTTTTCAACATGGAAATTGACGGAAACGACACCGGCCCTCGCACAAGTCATCCTGATTCAAACCGGGGCAAACCTCGGATTCGCCGGAGGCTGCAACGTAGGTCTCCGGTATGCGCTCCTTCACACTCGCGCAGAATTTGTCTGGCTCTTGAACAATGACACGGTAGTGGACACCTACTCGCTAGGCCATCAAATCGCCGCAATGCAGCAACGTCCAGAGACTGGATTACTTGGCTCGACGCTGATTTTTTTCCACGAACCGGATCGCCTTCAGGCTCCGGGCGGCTACAACTTCAACTTCTGGAATGCGCGGGTTCTTCCAGTCACCAAAAGCGTCTATCGCTCAAGCCTGCCTACAGAGCGCCTGGTGGAGCCCCAACTTAAGTTCATTAGCGGCGCTTCTATGTTTGTGCGAAGGAGTTTCCTTGAGACGGTGGGCTTGCTGAACGAACAGTACTTTCTTTACTTCGAGGAAATTGACTGGGCAGTGCGCGGACGAGATCACTTCAAGCTTGGTTATTGCGCTTCCAGCATCATCCTCCATAAAGAAGGTAGTTCCATCGGATCGCACCGTCACGTAGATCACCGGAGCGCCTTTTCTGAGGGCTATCTGGCACAGAATCGGGTTCTTTTCATGAAGACTTACTTTCCCGCCCGCATCCTTGTGTGTCTGGTGTGGATAATCTTTGTTGGCTTGGTGCGGATCTCGCGGGGTCAGCGAAAGTTCGCCTGGGTACTTTGGAAAGGTGCCCTCCGCGGTCTCATGGCTCCAATAAGTCAACTCCCCAAAGTCAACGAATGGCCGGAATGCATGAAAGAATATCCGGAATAAGCTTCTCAAGTAACCCACGGAACGGGCATCTATGCAGATGGCGCTATAACAACTGCGTACTTAGACATCCTGGTGGAGCATCTCGCTGAGGGCAGCGACACATTCATTTCTTTGCACGACGCTGAAGGCAACGCCACTTGCAAACTCAATCCTGGCAGCTTCGGAGAGGGCTGCCAGCTTGAGTGGATCAGAAAGAAGCGCCTGCAACCGTTTGAATATTTGTTCGCTGTCTTCGTTGAGGGATAAAAGATTTTCTTCCAATACTCCTGTCATAAAGCATCTAGGCCCACCGGAATCTCGGCACAAGGGAATACATCCAGAACCCATTGCCTCAACGGGTGGAAGACCGAAACCTTCTGTTTCGCTTAGCAAAAGAAAGATCTTCGACCGTCCGTAGATCTCCTTAAACTCTTTCTGGGATGGACGCAGTAAAGTCTTCTCGGCAAGGTCAGCTGCTTTATCCAGTAAATCAGCGTCCGGAGAAAGGACACACGCCGCGAATCCGCTCTGCTTGATCAGGTTTAGCACTTCGAAATAGAGATCGAGACGTTTCGAATGAGTGCGCCTCAGCAACATGACCACGTCAATCTCCCGTGTGGAGTTCCGGGTACTTGCAAGCCAGCTAATGTTCGGCCATATCGAAAGTCTTCCGACCTGTTGTATTCCTTTCTGCTCGAACACAGTTTCCAGATAGCCGTTCGTTGTGAAGACCCGGGATCGGCGGCAAGTAGCAAGGATGAACCACCGCAAGAGCGAACGCCTCCCTCCCTCCTTCACAAACATCCACTCGGCATCCTGGATAAAGCAATAGCGAGCAAGTCTGTGTGCAGCCCAGGCGAAAGGATAAGTCGAAAAATGGGTAAGGATCAGGGCTATTCTCTTGCGGTCAGCCGCGGAGAAATGCTGCCCCAGAAAAAGCAGGAAACGGAGTAGCAGCAGAGGGAACTGCACCGCAGCCAAAGAACGATTCGTAATAAATTGTGAAAGGTAGCTTACCCTGAAACCAGGGCACGGCAGATCGTGATCACTCTTCCAAAACACCACCAGTTCTACAGCATTTCCTCGATCTCTGAGGTCTTCTGCCAGCCTGATCGCCTCCTTGTTCCCTCCGGAGATTCTCAAGGATGGAAGAAGGATAAGCACTTTCCGGCTTTTATCAGACTCCGTGTTCATTGAACTACCTCGTGCGCCAGAGTAGGCGGCCTCTGATTATGAGCTCCAAGGATGAGTGCTGCTCCAAGCATGAGTGGTGGGTAGCAGTACGGCTCTTGCGTCAGCAGAAAGCCGAGGCTGGTGGAAACAAGAAGAATTCCTAGCAGGCTCGCGACCTGCCGGTCGTCTCTGGCAAAGCTGCATAAATCTCTAAGCCATGCGATGAAGAGGAACAATCCCATCAGCCCTGTTTCGACGAGATAACGAGTGAAGAGGTTGAACGTGGATGTTCTATGTGCCGCAGACGACGCCATTTGGTTAACGGCTTCCTCAGAGAACAGCAGGAACGCAGGCATGAATTTTCTGAGAAACATGAAGTGGAATTGGCCAAAGCCCACACCCATAATTCCATAGCCTGCGATCGCTACATTGATAGACGTCAACGTTGATCCGAATCTCATCGCACTACTCAGGTTTTCCCGCACATCCAGTGCGGATTGCGCTACAACGATACCCACGGATATGACTCCCAGGGTGGCGGCAGCCAGGATCTTGCGCACTGTAAACAACCGTGTCCTGTCGTACCAGGAATAACCGATAAAGCCGCAGATAGAAACCGGAATGACAGTTTTTCCACCTGTGTACAAGGCTGCGGAAAACAGAACTACCGCAAGCAATCGACGGCCTCTTTTACTTCTTTTGTCATAGATCATTAACAGAGGAATGCCGTACATCGCCGCCATCGTGCCAAAATATGAGGGCTCGCTGAATAAACCCGAGATACGCATACTCACTTCTTCTGATCCGGTCCGGAATAAGGAGAGCGGAAATCGGTTGTAGACAAGCAGGCCTGCGATATTAAGCAATAAGGCCGCAAGATGAATCCCTACGGCCCACGGCAAAAGGCCAATGATGTACTCCGGCCACCGGCGATCTCTGAACAATTCTGCGTGCAGGATGATGATCAAAGGTGTCAGGGCAAATAAAGCTGCCTGGGTAACAAATTGGATGAGTGGGTCCTTAGCTTCATCGAAGCGTGACCATCCGAAGATCAGGTTCAAAGTAAACGCCAAAAGGCTGCAGGCGAAGATACCAAGGAATCTGTAGGCCAGGAGTGCGCTGGAAGCTGGCAGCGCGGTAAAGACCTGCTCATATCGTTTACCCAGGAGCACAAGCGAAGCAAGCATCATCAAGGGAATCGCTGGCTTGGCACCTCCTTCGCGGAGCAATGCGCTGGTCGGTCCAAACTGGTCCATTGGAACCAGGACAATCAGGAGCCACAAATACGCTTTAACAAGTTGGTCCCGCACAGAGCCCTCGATGCCACCTCTCCATTACTGCGAAAAGATTCAAGCCAATCGGCCACCTCTGAGCAAATTCTCTCAGATTGGGATATCTATCGCTTGCTATAGGGTAGCTTACGCGGCGAGCAGAGGTAAGTTCTCTTCTGAGGAGCCTAGCAGCAGCATTCATTTTCACCAATAGATGTGCCTTCCGAGCTTCGCCTCCGGAGAACCCCCTACGAGGTGGAGGACACGACCACCCGGAGGCCGAAAGCAAAGCTGGTAAACTGATTCGAAACAATTCGATGGACAACTTGTTTGACGGCTCCGGAAGAGCAGTCGGAGAATCGGTGAGGGAATGCAAACGGAAGCACTTCAAGATCAAAGGGCATCTGCGTCAACTCCACCAGCTAAGAGTCCCGATGGCGGTCTTCCTGAGTCATCAACCTCCGTCTCTTTGGCGGCAGTTTTCCAGACTCTGCGACGAAGACGAAGGCAAGTAGGAATTGTGGCACTTGCGGTTTTCGTCCTTGTCGCTGCTGTTGCTTTTCTGTTGCCCGACACCTACACAGCAGCCGCATCCTTCATCCCTCCGCCGAGTAACAGTGGAGGACTGAACTCGCTGGCGAGTCAACTCACCTCAGTAGGTGCCGGTGCTGTTCTAGGCGCGGTCAAGAACAACGGTGATCTCTATGTTGGAATGCTGGGGAGTCATACGGTTGCGGCCCGGCTGGTCTCTCGCTTTCACCTGACTGAGGTTTATAAGGTCAGGCGGGAAAGCAAAGCGATCGAGCGGCTGGCATCGCGTAGCAACTTCGAGGTTGGCGTGCGTGACGGAATAGTCACCATCAGAGTGACCGATCGCAGCTCCGAACGAGCGCGCGACCTGGCCAATGGCTACCTGGAAGAACTCCGGTACGTCACGGGACGGCTTGCGATAAGCGAGGCGGCGCAAAGAAGGCTCTTCTTCGAACAACAGCTTACCCGCGAGAAAGATGACCTCGCTGATGCAGAAGTCGCATTGAAGCAGGTGCAGGAAAAAACCGGTCTTATCGCTCCGGTTGGGCAAACACAGGTTGGCCTATCCACCGTTGCGCAGACACGCGCGCAGATTGCCAGCCGACAGGTACAACTGGCAGGTCTGAAGTTTTCAGTCACGAATGACGATCCCAGGGTCGTTCGTCTCCACGATGAGATTGCCGAACTTCAGACTCAACTGTCCGCTCTTCAAAAAGGGAGCGGAGAATCGGGTTCCGTAGATGTTCCTTCCTCGAAGGTGCCCCAGGTGGAACTCGAATTTGTTCGGCAGGAGCGCGAGGTAAAGTATCACGAAGCACTCTTTCAGATGATCGCCAAGCAGTACGAATCGGCTCGCCTTGACGAATCGCACGATGCACCAACGTTGCAGATTCTCGACCTTGCTACGGTTCCCGATACTCGGTCTGGTCCCCCGCGTGCCATCATCGTTGGAGTCGGCTTGTTACTGGGAGTACTAGCTGGGGCCTTGTTTGTTTTAGTTCAAGACCGCGGCTGGATGCCTGGGACCATCTAGCCATGTGACTGCATACGGTTCGCTCCTCACTCGGTCGGCCGTCGAGCCGTCCGGCTAGCCGCTCGCCTTATCAGCCCACATTCTTTACCGGCCAGGGCAGTGGCAAGACCGGATGGTAAATTCGACCGTGGATCGAGCATTTCGGGAGCGGAAGACCGCTGTTTACGCGAACGGTTACCATGCGCCTGCGCTCGAAGCTTGCTGCTCGGACAAGGCGCGCCAGGCTTGCCATCGTTGCTGCTTTATGAGACCCTCAACTCGAATGAGTACGCCTTCCGACACTTCCCCAATCACCTCAAATTTCGCTAGAGCTGTCACTGCGGTAAAGAAGAAGGGAATTATGGCTATAGGCCAGATCCTCCTTTCTCGCCTGGCGCTCCAGCTTGAAATTAGGATGCGCGGCCAAAATAGAACAATCAGTTTGGATGGATGTAGCTTTCCGCTTCGCGATGTTCCCAACACATCTATGAAGCTGAATCTGCTTCGGGGATCATACGAAGTGCCGGAGAGGAGCGCGGCACGTCGTTACGTTCGGCCCGAGTGGCCCGTCGTGGAACTGGGTGGGTGCATTGGAGTCGTGGCCTGCGTCACGAACAAGTTTCTAAGCCAACCCAAAAGACATGTGGTTGTTGAGGCGAACCCGCTCGTCATCGGTCAACTTGAAGCAAATCGCGCTTTGAACGAGTGCAGGTTTTCAATCGTCAACCGGGCGTTAGCCTACGACTCAAACTTCATCCGGCTTATGCCCTCGCCGGATTTCTGGGGAACCTCTCTCCATGAGAGCGGAGACTCGAGACCCTCGGTTGACGTTCCAACGACCCAGCTTAAGAAGATCATTCAGGATGCAGAGTTCGAAACCTTTGCCCTCATCTGCGACATCGAAGGGCAGGAGTATGAGCTTGTTCGGAATGAATTAGACACCCTGAGGAGGGCTCAGGTAATCATCATGGAACTCCATCCCCACGTCGTCGGCGAGGCTAAGGTTGCCGAAATGCTCCATGAATTGAACTCAATCGGATTCGCAGTAAGTGAACGCATGGCTTCAGTCGTGGTAATGTCCAGAAATTGATTTATACATACTAGCGAAATCGGACTCTATTATCTGCCTCGTACCAATCAGTCGATTCTCGGACCGTAGTTGGACGGTAAGCTCGAGTTGACCTTCTCGAGCGTGCGTAGATGGCAAGTCTTTCATCGGCCAGCTCTTCTGGCTCAGAAACTGCAACACATCCCATACTTATAAGCACTGGGCTACTCTTCTGTCCATGGTGACTTCCCCCGTGTACGCGAGTTTTGCCTCGTCAAATTACATCCTGTTAGAGTCAGAAGAACGGCTAGCGAAATATGAATATCTCTGAAGCGAGCAAGACAGCAGTGAACTTATTGAACAAAGCCGATCCGGTTCGGCTTCTGGCCTTTTATCTTCCCCAGTATCATCCAACTCCTTACAACGATGAATGGTGGGGCCCTGGCTTCACGGAGTGGAGCAACGTTGTTAAAGCCCGCCCTCGCTTCCCCGGTCACTACCAGCCGCATCTTCCCGCAGATCTTGGCTTTTATGACCTACGCCTTCCAGAGACACGGGACGCGCAAGCCCGGCTCGCTCAGGAGCACGGGGTTTACGGCTTCGTTTATTACCACTACTGGTTTGCGGGAAAGCGCCTGCTGGAAACTCCTCTTAATGAGGTACTGAGGCTTGGCCGGCCAGAGATGCCTTTTTGTATCTGCTGGGCGAATGAGAACTGGACCAGATTATGGGATGGCAAGAGCCGAAGCATGTTGCTTGAACAAAATCATTCCGAGCAGGACGACGTTGCCCATATACGATCTCTCATCGGCACGCTCGAGGACAATCGGTACATTCGGATTGAAGGAAAACCTCTAGTTCTCATTTATCGAATTGAGCTCTTGCCGAATCCGATGCGCACGGCTGAGATATGGAGAGAAGAGACAAAGCGAGCCGGCTTAGGAGACATCTTTCTTCTAAATGTCGAGAGTAGTTTTATCCGAGAGGGTCGCGATCCGCGGGAATTTGGTTTCGATGCCTCGGTCAGGTTCCAGCCAAGCGGTCATACCTTTCAGTATTCTCGTCTAAGTCGGGCGCTTCGAGCTGCTCCGTACTTCCTGCGAAGAGACACTGTGTTTCCTTATCGGGACCTTCACCGATTTTGGAAGGCGGCTCCACGCCCAGCTTACCGCCGCTTCGACTGTGTAACACCCATGTGGGACAATACAGCTCGCAGAAAGCGGAAAGCAGTCATTTTGACTGGCTCAACTCCGGAGCTATATGCGAGCTGGCTTCACGATGCCGTAGAAGCAAGCCAACCGGATCAGGAAGGCCACCGGTGGCTCTTCGTGAATGCATGGAACGAATGGGCCGAAGGATGTCATCTCGAGCCTTGTCAGAAGTGGGGACGATCCTACCTCATGGCCACAAAACGAGTTATAGAGGCATCTTAGAAAGCCGTAAGCGGAATTGACTCGGCTGCCGGGAACTTACTTCAGTGGGTCAGCTTACAGGCGGCCACAGCGTCTAGTGTCTTCCGTTCCATCGAACGATAGGCTTATGGACAGAATGAAAAGCAGACGCTCGGCTACTTGTCAGTCACGGCTTGCTGGCCATCTCACGCTTACCCTGTTTGTTGATTGCTTGCCCCGACCTTTGATCAGCCTCATGCTGCCAGCGCGATCCCAATACAAGGGCTGAGCTGAAAGCATACGTTTAGCCCAGAGCGGCAAATACCTCTCGCGCAAACCAGTCTGGTAGGCGAGCCACTTGGAGACGTTTCTCGCCGCAGCCTGCGGAATTTTTTTGACGTCCTTATTCAGCAGGTATCTAAACTCCGACAGGATGAATAACGCGCCCTCTCCTCCAGGTTGACCGAACTCGTCGAGGATCCAGCGTTCGCGCGAGTGATGCACGGCAATGTCAAAATAGCGCGAGAACTCTGCTCGAAAGCCTAGTTGGTGAGAGTGTATTACCTCGGCATCGGCACAGTATGCGACGCTCCAGCCAGTCATCAGCATATTGGCTACCACTGTCACTTCTTCTGAAACAATGACGTGCTCCGGAAAACCGCCTACTTCCTCAAACGCCGACCGCCGGTAAGCAGCGAAGCTATTGGAAAAGAAGGTCGCGCGGAAGCCTAGAGCTTCGCGGCTGCCGAAGTTACGAATCGCTGAAACAGATGGGTAGTTAAATAGCCTTGCATGGGCCTCGATTCCGCTGGCGTCTTCGCGGGGGCGCTGCCGTCCATACGCCGCACCCACCTCAGGATTGTCGAAAGATTTAAGAAGGTTTGCAAGGCAGTCCTCACCGCACGGTACGGCATCCTGGGTCAAATAGACGAGGGTCTCCGCCCACCGCATATGCGATGACGCCATTTGCCGTGTTGCGCCATGACAAAAGCTACTCTTCGGGATTTTGACTACGTTATACCCAGCATCTTTCGCGAGTTTGCAGGTAGCGTCCGTCGAGGATGAATCCACAACGAGGATCTGGTGCTGAAGAACACCCTGCTTGTCCAAAGCACTCTGTAGTTCCGGCCAGAAAACCTCGGCGTTGTAGGTGGGGATAATGATCCCGGTCTTCTTCAATCGCGATTCGAGGGATGGCGAACGTCGAGAAGGAATGAACTGCTTGCGGGCTTCGAGCACCTAGCGACCTCTGGAGTTAGCCAGTGTAGAAACGGTAATCAAGAGATCCTGCCTCTTGTGACGTTGAGAAGGCGTTGGCATAACAATCCAAGGTAACTGCCCAAATCTCACCGCGGTGGAGGATGAGCGTCTCAGGGTCGTTTCTTGCTATCCCAATCCGTGGTTCAAAATGAGGCGCGTCAACAAACAATCGGTTCATTGTTTAGCTATTTGGAAAACGTTCAGACAGCGCAGGATTAGCACAAAGAGATGCAGCCAGATAAAAACGCACTGCTGGTTTACTGTGACACTCCTTCAACGTACCAGACGTCTTCGCTGCTGTAAACCAGAATCATGGTAACCGTTTACGACTGCCAAGCTTGCCTAACCGTTGACGTTTCGGCCGCTAAAGAGCTCTCTTGAATGGCCGGCCCGGAAATGAAGAAGCCAAATAATATGATGACCCGGCCTCGCACGTAAAGTTTTGATCGATTTTAGAAAATTACCTCGGACTGACTGAGTTGCTCAGTAAAAGGCATCCGCGCGAGCAGAATTCCCAACTTAGGAGGAGGTAAATGGTCGGGACGACTAGATTCGAACTAGCGACCTCACCCACCCCAAGGGTGCGCTCTACCAGGCTGAGCCACGTCCCGACTGTCTTACGCACGTCTTCCGAATCGAGAATCTCGTAGAGATTCAGAAAGAAGACGGCAGGGTTTGCTACAGGGTTAAGTGTACACGAGGGCGAGGATCCATCCGCGTGCATCCGTCCTTCAGTGCGTCGGAGCCACGTACTCTTTCGGCAGCGACCCGCCCTCACCAAAGAAAAACTCGTTCATCTGTTCGACCAGGAACTCCTGCGCCTCGCGAGTCCATGGCTGCAGGCGATACTCGTTCAGCAGCATCTTCTGCCGCTCCACCCACTCGCTCCAAGCCTTCTTGCTCACGTTCTTGTAGATCTTCTGGCCGAAGTCAGAGTCGAACGGGGTCTCGTCCAATCCCTCCATCTCGGCCTTGTACTTGGTGCAAAAAACCATGTGTGCCATTGTTTGCAAAATCTCCTGAATCCCTATTGTAGAGTCGCCAATGCCTCTATTTCTACCTAGCTCTCTTTGTTTGTCGTTCCCTTGTTCTTTCACTTGTCACTTACGAGAAAATCAGCGTCTGCTGTCGGCGCTATCCAGCAAGATTCACCTGCTACTTGCGTTTGCCCTTCGCCTTCTTCTCCCGCGTGCGCACTTTGGACTTTGTCTTCCCCTTCTTCTTGCCGCTGCGAGTCGGACTCGAATGCGGCCGCACTCCATCCGCACTCGCCGCCGTCTTCGACTTCTTCTTCTGCCCCTGCGCCCGCGTGGCAAGCTCCTCTTCCGATGGCAGCAGCGCGAACTGCAGCCTTCGCTGCTGACGATCAATGCGGTCGAGCAGCACATGCACTCGCATCCCCATCTTGAAGACCCGGCTGTTCCGATCGCCGACAATCTGTCGGTCCGTATCGCGAAAGCTGTACCGGTCATCCACCAGCGAACTCAGCGGCACCAATCCTTCAATGAACAGGTCATCCAACTCCACAAAGAACCCGTACTTCGTGCAGGAGAGCACCACCGCCTGGAAATCCTCACCCACGCGGTCCTGCATAAACTTGATCTTCTTCCACTCGATGAGTTCCCGCTCCGCATCCGCCGCCCTGCGCTCGGTCTGGCTGCACTCGCTTGCAATCGCATCTAGCTCCGCCTCCGGAATCGGCGCCGCCGCATCGTTCTCGGCAGCTTCGCGGTTCGCTGTCTCCATCGTCCGCTTCCGCACTTCGGAAGACCACGGCTGCGGAGCATCGCTTAGAATGGCCCCGCCAACAGGATCAGCGCCCGCATCCAGCAACGCGCGCAACAGCCGATGCACAATCAAGTCCGGATACCGCCGGATGGGCGAGGTGAAGTGCGTATAGCTCGGACTCGCCAGCGCAAAGTGGCCCACATTCCGTTGGCTGTACCGAGCCTGCTTCAGCGACCGCAGCATCAGGTAAGCGAGTATCCGATCCTCCGGCTTGCCTGCGATCTTCGCCGTCAGCTTCTGGTACATCTGCGGCGTGACCGGGATCGCCTCCGGCAGCTCGTGCATCTGCGCCTTGCGATCCGTCCCACGCACATTGCGCCGGTCACCGCGGGTCTGAATGCGCTTCACCGGCAGGCTCGCAAATCCCAGCGAGTATCCAAACTGGCTCGCAGTCTCTTCGAAATCGACAATCCGTTTAGGATCCGGCGTCTCGTGAACGCGGTAGATACTCGGCACAACGCTCGCCTCGATCCACGTCGCTACGCATTCGTTCGCTGACAGCATGAACTCTTCAATCAGCCGATGCGACCACCCGCGCTCCGACCTTACGATGGCATGCATGTCGCCGTCCGGATTGAAGAGAATCACCGGCTCAGGAAGATCGAAATCGATCGATCCACGCCGCTTCCGCTTCGCATTCAGCTTCAGCGCCAGCTCGTACATCCGCTCGAACTCCGGCACCAGGTCCGCAAACTCCGCGCGCACGGGCCCATCGTGATCGAGCACGCTTTGGATCTGCGTGTAGGTCATCCGTCGCGCGCTGCGAATAATGCCCTCGCAGATCTCGAATCCCAGCACCTCGCCTCGCGCATCGATCTCCATCAAGCAGCTCAGCACCAGCCTGTCTTCATCCGGCCGCAGGCTGCACATGCCGCTCGAAAGCGTATTCGGCAGCATCGGAATCGCGCGGTCGGGGAAATACACCGAGTTCCCCCGCAGCCGCGCTTCAAGATCGAGCGCTGTTCCCGGCATGACATAGTGACTGACATCCGCGATATGCACCTGCAGCTCCCAGTTGCCGTTCGCCATGGGAGTCACCAGCACGGCGTCGTCAAAATCCCGTGCCGTCTCGCCGTCGATAGTCACGATCTTCAGTCCGCGAAAGTCCCGCCGCCTAAGTGACTCGCCCGCGGCCAGAGTCTCCACCGTCATCGCCGCCGACTCTGTCGCCTCCGCCAGCACATTCGCCGGAAAAACATGCGGCAGATGATGCTTGCGAATGATGATTTCGACATCCACGCCAAACGCATCCGGCGGTCCCAGTATCTCCAGTATCCTTCCCTTAGCCGGTCGTCCAGCAGAAGGAAAGTCCGTCACCTCCACATCGACCGCCACCCCTTCCAGCGGATCAGCTTTATCCGGATCGAACCACGAAGCCTGCTGCACCTGCGCCTCTTCACCCAGCACGCGATGCGCCGTCTCCTGAGCCGCCGCTGGCATCTCCAACCCATCCGGAATTAAAATCGGCTGGGTCATCCGCTCATCAAGCGGCGTGATGTAGTTCCCATGAAACAGGGGAGCGTTGTCCCATGCTGACTGCCTTCCCTGCGCCCTCGCATAGTGGAAGATCCCCACGACGGTTGGGTTCCGCCGGGTCAGTACCCGCGCAATGCGCCCTGACCTCCGCCCATCCCGTCCCGGCGGAGCCTCATCCACCAGCACCTCATCGCCCTGCATCGCTCCGTTGATCTCGTTCGGAGGGATGAACAGATCGTCGTCGCGATTCGTGCTTCCATTCGGCCTTACAAACCCATACCCATCGCGATGCAGGTCAAGCTTTCCCGCAAGCAGCTTGTCCCGCGTCGCGCGATGCTCAATACCAGAAGAGACAACACTGCTCGGCACCCGCGCCGTCTTCGCCAGGACCGCCGAAGGAATCGACCACTGCTCATTGTTGATCTTGACCAACTCCCCGCGAGCCGTCATCCTTGCGAGCTGTTCCAGCAGCAATCGTCGCTCCCGGCCACCGCCCAACCCCAGTTCTCGCACCAGTTGCTTATAGCCGGCGCGTCCACCCGCCGACCGCTCCACGCGGCGAATCAGTTCACGATCAGTGTTCGGGTAAGGTCCCTGCTTAGCCATAGAAGGTCGCGGTTGGCGCTCCAGCTCAGCGCGCGGCAGCCAATTTCAGGCTACACGATGCCGCCCGCTTGCGCTGTCACCGGAACCCGATCGCGCACCTTGCCGAAACGTATGTCTCAGCCTATTCTGGCCCTATCCATTTCCTTGCAGCCGGGCCCGGAACAAACAAGGAGATCCCTTGGCAGACGCAATCTTCATCAGCTATCGTCGCGACGACTCCGAAGGTGAAGCCGGTCGACTCTTTGACGACCTCTCCCGCGCCTTCGGCACCGAAACCGTCTTCATGGATGTTGCCGGGATCAAGCCCGGCGTCGATTTTCGCAAAGCCATCGAAGACAACGTCGCTGGCTGCGGCGTCTTTCTTGCCATCGTCGGCCCAACCTGGATCTCCCTCAAAAGTCAGGATGGCGTTCGCCGCCTCGAAGACCCGAACGACTTCGTCGCGCTTGAGATCGCCTCCGCCCTGAAGCGCGAAGTCCCCGTCATCCCCGTCCTTGTTCATGAAGCGAAGATGCCCGCCGCCAGCCTGCTACCCGAGAGCCTCCAGAACTTCGCCTACCACAACAGCGTCGAGATCTCCCACGCCCGCTGGAGCTCCGACGTCGCTCTTCTTATCGAAGCCCTCAAAGCCTATGTCACTCCCAAGACCTCGTCGCCGGAAGCAACGATCCACGCCACCGTCCCGGTTCAGTTGCCCGCGCCGCACCCACCCTCCGGGACCATGGTTCCCGCAGTCAAGAAGAACTGGCTTCCAGCTGTCATCGGCGCCCTTGCAGGGGTGGTTCTGATCGTAGTCATCATCGCCTACTTTCTGTTCAAGCCGGGTCCTGATACAGCCGCTACCCTCCGGGCAGACACGTCCACTTCAGTCTCGCCAACCGTCGCAGCCGCATCGGCTCCGGCGCCCACTAAATACGTCGGGACATGGAAACGCACAGGGGGCGCTGGAGACACTGACGCGCTTGAAGAACTTATCATCTCCGCTTCAGGCTCAGGCTTCACCGTCCACGCCTACGGCAGATGCCAGAATCCGAGCTGCGATTGGGGAGTTCAGCCTGCAGTCATCAGCGAGTCAAGCCTCATCGCCACCTTCGCCCCGCCCGCCAACGGTTCGGACACCTCGCGCACTGCGATACTAACCGCTGAGCCTGCTCAAGGCGGCCTCGACGTGCTGATTCACAACACCTTCCAGAACCCCGCAGGACCACGCGCAAACAACTCGCATCGCCTCTTCGCCGCCTCTCAGTAGCCGCGTTCCAGTAAGTGCGGATGTATCAACAACAGCATCATCGAAACTCTTCTCACCCGTCGCCGCAAACTCCAGCCTCCTCGTCTACTGCGCCGGTCACGGAGCCAACGATTCCAAAGCCAAAGTCGTTTACTGGCTCACCGAAGACGCCCAGCTCTGGCAAAACTACCAACTGGAGCGCCTCAAACGACATCACCGCCGAACTCCGCGTCATTAGGGCCCTTCACATCCTCGTCGTCGCCCACAGTTGCTGCTCCGTACCCTCATGCGCTGCGGCGACATCGTCGACAATAACGCCGAGCTCAAGCCCAGCGAGCGCGACTTCTACCTCGAAAAACTGAAGCCCCTCAATCGCGCAATCTCATCGCCAGCGGCGGAGTTGAGCCCACCGCCTACGGCGGTCCATCGACCACTCCATCTCCGCCGCAGTTCTGCTGCAGAGCCTCAAAGAGATGCCCGGGCCAGCGCGACCCCCACGCTGGATGCCTCGTCAGCGAGCCAACGCGTCGCCAGGGTCACCGTGCATCCGGTGGCAAACGGTCTCGATGTAGCCGTCGAAACCTCATGCAAGGCTCAGCCGATCCCGGCAAAAGCTCGCGCGTCGCATCTTGGTGCAATCACCAAGCCCGTAGACCAACTCTCTTACGCAGGAAGCTACTTTGCGTCGATCGAAAGTCGAAGAATGCTGGCGAGCCTAAATCTCTGGGTAGAAATCAAAGAAGGCATCGATACTCAACCGCAACTGTGCCTCAATTTGCTCCCTCGACCCTTCCAGCACATGCATCGTGCAATGCGCCTCATTCCCGTTCTTCAGCGCAATCGGAGCCTCACCTACACTCCCAACCTCATCAGCGGGCAGGAGCCGCATTCCGTAAACCAGTGTCAGATTTGCCATTCGTCACCATCTCCTCATTCGTCTCTACTGCTCTGATTGTTTCACTTGGATCTTCGATTCAGCAGGCCGGCCAGCCAGCGATGAATCGTTTGTGTATCCCGCGCATTTACACTAATGGAACATCTTATGACTGACACAATCTCCACCGCCGTTCCACAAACTGACGTGCGCGACACCGTCATCCTCGGCTCCGGCTGCTCCGGCCTTACCGCCGCCATTTACGCCGCGCGTTCGAACCTCAAGCCGCTTGTCCTCGAAGGCCATGAGCCCGGCGGCCAGCTCTCCATCACCACCCTGGTCGAAAACTTTCCCGGCTGGCCCGAAGGTATCCAGGGCCCCGAGCTCATCGAGAACATGAAGAAGCAGGCTGTCCGTTTCGGCGCCGAGCTCCGCATGGCCCACCTCAATGCCATCGACCTCACCAAGCGCCCTTTCGCCCTCAACATCGGGAAAGAAATGATCCACACCCGTACTCTCATCATCGCCTCTGGTGCCTCCGCCCGCTGGCTCAATCTCCCCAGCGAGCAGGCCCTTATCGGCCACGGCGTCAGCTCCTGCGCCACCTGCGACGGCTTCTTCGCCTCCGGTAAAGAGATCGCGGTCATCGGCGGCGGCGACTCCGCCATGGAAGAGGCGCTCTTCCTCACTCGCTTCGCCACCAAGGTCACGCTCATCAACCGCAGCGAAAACTTCCGCGCGTCGAGAATCATGCTTGAGCGTGCCATCGCCCATCCGCAGATCGAGTTCCGCCACAACACCATGGTCGAGGAAGTTCTTGGCGTCGAAGAGAAGGATGTCCGCGGCCTGAAGCTGAAGAACGTCAAATCCGGCGAGCAGTCTGAGATTCCTGTCTCTTTCATGTTCCTCGGCATCGGCCATATACCCAACGCGAGCGCGTTCAAGGGTATGCTCGACCTCGACGACGACGGCTACATCCTCACGCACGGCAACGTCTTTCCCACTTTGAACGGCCAGCCCATCCCCGGCGTCTTCGCCTGCGGAGACATCCAGGACCGCCGCTACCGCCAGGCCATCACCGCCGCCGGCTCCGGCTGCATGGCCGCTCTTGAAGTAGAAAAATACCTCGAAGACCACGGACGTTAGATCGCATCTAGCGATACCAACCTATTGAAACCAGACACTCCACAACTCGGTTTCCAAAACTATTTCACCTAACTTTTTGATCGAATCTGCCTGGAACCCGGCAACATGGCCTTCTAAGCGCGAAAGCCCTTGCAGAACGTCTCAACTTCGACGATGAGGAACGTGAGGCGAGATACTCCCGCCGAGCTGACAGTAGACTGCGCCATCCCCGACCTCGTCGAGATGTCGACCTTTCGGGAGACTGAATTCCCAACGAACCTGCGTTCGGGCGCTCTTTGCATGAATCCACCGTCCGATGCTGCCATCAAACCCTCCAGACCGCCAATTCTGTAAGGAAACCACATGCAATACAAGACCCTCGGCAACACCGGACTCCTCGTCTCCCGCATGTCTCTCGGCACCATGACCTTTGCCGGCAAGGGCTTCTTCTCCGTAGTCGGTAAGCAGACTCAATCGGAAGCGGACGCTCTCATCAAGGCCTCCATCGAAGCTGGGGTCAACTTCATCGACACCGCCGACATCTACTCCGAAGGCCACTCCGAGATCACCCTTGGCCAATCCCTCAAGAACCTCAACATCGCCCGCAAAGACGTCGTCCTCGCCACCAAGGCCTACGGCCGCATGGGTCCCGGTCGCAACGATACTGGCGCCTCCCGCGGCCACATCATGGACGCCGTCGACGCCAGCCTCACCCGCCTTCAGACTGACCACATTGACCTTTACCAGATCCACGCCACCGACCTCGTCACCCCAATCGAAGAGACGCTCCGCGCCCTCGACGCTCTCGTCCGGCAAGGAAAGGTCCGCTACATCGGCTGCTCCAACTGGCACGCCTGGCGCATCATGAAGGCCCTCGGCATCTCGGAACACAAAGGCCTTGCAAAATTCGACACCGTGCAGGCCTACTACTCCATCGCCGGCCGCGACCTCGAGCGCGAGATCGTTCCACTCCTCGAATCCGAGAGAACCGGACTCCTCGTCTGGAGCCCGCTCGCCGGCGGTCTGCTCTCGGGCAAGTTCAGCCGCGAAAATCAGAAACCTGAAGACTCCCGTCGCGCCAACTTCGATTTCCCTCTCGTCGACAAAGAGCGCACCTGGAAGGTCCTCGACGCCATCAAGCCCATCGCCGAGGCCCACAGCGTCTCCATCGCCACAGTTGCCCTCGCGTGGATCCTCGCCAAGCCCTTCGTCACCTCGGTAATCATCGGTGCCAAGCGCCTCGATCAACTTCATGAGAACCTCGCCGCAGACGATCTCGTGCTCACCCTCGACGAGATCAAGCTCCTCGACGAAGCCAGCGACCTCCCACCCGAATACCCCGGCTGGATGGTTCCTTTCCAGAACAGCGATCGCCTAGGCCCCGTCCAACGCGTCATGCCGAAGAGCGAGTAGCTCATCACAACAATAAAGCGGTGGCCGCGACTGGGCGTCCACCGCTTTGTTTTTTTAAATCCCTTTATTTCGGCTGTGCAACCACCCTCAAGTAAGGCTTCAGCGTCTTCCACCCATCCGGATACTTCTCCTTCGCCTGCGCATCCGAGACCGCCGGCACGATGATGACATCCTCGCCATTCTTCCAGTTCACCGGAGTCGCTACCTGGTGCTTCGCCGTCAGTTGCAGCGAATCGATCACCCGGATAATCTCGTCAAAGTTCCTGCCCGTCGAAGCCGGATAGTTCATTGAAAGCTTCAGCTTCTTATCGGGCCCGATGACAAACACGCTCCGCACCGTCAGCGTGTCCGAGGCGTTCGGATGGATCATCCCGTAAAGGTTCGCAATCGTTTTGTCCGTATCCGCGATCAGCGGAAAGTTCAATGCCGTACCCTGGGTCTCTTCGATGTCCTTCGCCCAGGGCTCATGCGACTCCATCTTGTCCACGCTCAGCCCCAGCACCTTGACGGCGCGCTTCTCAAACTGCGGCTTCAGGTAAGCCGTGTAACCCAGTTCCGTCGTGCAAACCGGCGTAAAGTTCTTCGGGTGCGAGAAGAGCACCGCCCACGAGCCCTCAATGTAGTCGTAGAAGTGGATCTCGCCTTCAGTCGTCTGCGCCGTGAAGTCAGGCACGGTATCGCCAATCTGCAATGACATGTCTATCTTTCCTTTTCAAGTAAGTTGCGAGTGTGGATGCCAGATCTCGATCTTGAGACGTGGGCTGGAAGGTAAGCGTTTCCGTCAAATTGTTGTGTGCCTATCGCGCACTAGAGAGTGCAATACGCATCCGTACAACATCGTGGCTCAAAATAGCTTGGGCAAAACCGCGCACTCGAAAGTGTGTCATCCTGAGCGCAGCATCTCGCAGTCTCAATGTGAGATGTGGAATCGAAGGATCTGCGGTTACCGTTACTTCTTCTCATTTGCAAATCAATCCATTGTGCAGTGCAAGCGGTCGCGTCTGCCTTACAGATAAGATGCAACAAGCATGTCCATAGAAGCAAATCTCGCCCGCGTCCGCGAACAGGTAGCTGACGCCTGTCGCCGCGCCAATCGCCCCGAATCCGAAGTCTCCCTTATGGCCGTCACCAAGGTCCATCCTGTTGAATTCCTCCTAGAGGCCTTCGCAGCCGGTCAGCGTCTCTTCGGTGAAAATCGCGTCCAGGAGTTCGCCGCCAAGTCCTCATCCCTCGCCCTTCTCGCCGATGCTGAGTACCACCTCATTGGCCCCCTGCAATCAAACAAATCGAACCGCGCCGCCGAGCTCTTCCACTCGATCGACACTGTTGACTCCCTAAAACTCGCCCAGCGCCTCAGCGTCGCCGCCACCACCCTCAATAAGAACCTCCCGATCTACATCGAAGTCAAACTCTCCCACGAAGAGTCCAAGCACGGCATCTCTCCCGAAGAACTCCCCGCTCTTCTGAACGCCATCCAGCCTCTCGAAAATGTCACCCCCGTCGGCCTCATGACCGTCCCGCCATGGAGCGAAGACCCCGAGCCCGCTCGCCCCTACTTTCAAACCCTGCGTCGCCTGCGAGACGAGCAGCAGCACCTCCACCCCACTCTTACCCAGCTCTCTACCGGCATGTCCGGAGACTTCACTGTAGCTATTCAGGAGGGCAGTACCTGCGTTCGTATAGGCACAGCAATCTTCGGGCGCAGAGTTGTTACCGTATGAACATCGATCGACACGGCCAATTGAGGACCTTGGATGCCGCATCATATTGAATAATCATGGCGCTCACCGAAACCAAAGATCTTGCCACTCCCATTCCCGACCTCGACCCCGTCGCCGTCGACCCAGCCCGCGTCGAGCAGCAGATCGACGATAAGCAGATCGGCGAACGAATCCGGGCCATGCGCCTCCGCCGTTCTATGGGCCTCGTAGAACTCGGTCGGCTTACGGGTCTTTCCGCCAGCTTCCTTTCTCAACTTGAAACTGGCAGAGTCGTTCCCACTATCCGGAACCTCGCCCGTATTGCCATGGTCTTTGAAAAGGATCTGTCCTGCTTCTTCCAGCAGGAACGCAAGGTCAAGTTCCGTCGCCTTTCCAAATCCGACCGCATCCCGATCACTCGCAAGCAGAAATTAAACTCGAAGTTCGTCTCGGAGAGTCTCGGCTCACTCATCCCGGACCGCCATATCGTCCCCTGTCTCGCTGAATTCCTTCCCAATGGCGACGAGTGCGAGTTCACCCCGAAGATCTTCAAGGGCACAGAATTCGTCTACATCCTTGACGGTAAGCTCGAGATCCAGACCTCCACCCAGCTGCAACTCCTCGAAACTGGAGATGTTTGCTGGATCGACGCCAACACTCCCCGCCGCTATCTGTGCCACGGCGACTCCTCAGCACGCGCCCTTATCGTTACTGAGCACCCCAAGTAGGCAAGCGACGAAGAACCTGGCGCGATCCACATCACCAACACCGCGCAAACCCTTTCACCCGTCCAATCCACAGACGGTCTAGCCCAGTGCCTAACCGTCGCTTAGGCAAGGGTTGCGATGGAAAGGCATAAAGCGAAACCGAAACCTTCCGATCTCGATGAAGTCGGAAGATGCTCTAATACGCCACAAATTCCATCTCGCTTCAACTCCATCTAGAGGTGAAGAGACGGATAACACGCATAAAGATCGGGCCTCCAGCGGGAGGCCCGATCCGCAGAGAACCTGCTGCTTACCCCTTCGACGCGTTCTCGATGTCCTTCCATTCCGCCTCACTCAACTTAACATTCGCCGCGCCCACATTCTCCTCCAGGTGATCTACTGAAGAAGTTCCCGGAATTGGCAGAATCACCGGCGAGCGCTGCAGCAGCCACGCGAGTGAAAGCTGTGAAACCGTCGCTCCATGCTGCTTCGCCGCTGTGTCGAGCTTACCGCCCGGCTGCGCCAGCTTGCCTGCCGCCACGGGATACCAGGGAATGAAGGCTATGTTGTTCTTCGTGCAATATTCGAGTGTGTCTTCGTGCTGGCGATCGCTTAGGTTGTACTGATTCTGCACGCTCACGATCTTAACGATCTTGCTCGCCTGCTCAATCTCATTCGGCTTCACCTCCGACAGCCCCACGTGCCGAATCTTCCCCTGTCGCTGCATCCGCGCAATGACGCCCAGCGACTCCTCAACCGGAACCTTCGGATCGATACGATGCAGTTGCCACAACTCAATCCGCTCCACCTTCAGCCGCCGCAGACTCATCTCCACCTGCTGCTGCAGATATTCAGGCCTGCCCACCGGGAGCCACTTGTTCGGTCCCTGCCTCGTCAGTCCACCCTTGGTCGCAATCACCACGCCGCCTGCATAAGGAGCCAGTGCCTCGCCAATCATCCGCTCACTTACCTCCGGCCCATACGCGTCGGAGGTGTCGATGAAGTTGACGCCCAGCTCGACGGCGCGCTTCAGGACCTTCTTCGCCGCTTCGCTATCCTTGGGCTCACCCCAGACGCCTTCACCGGTAAGGCGCATCGCGCCAAACCCAAGCCGATGAACAGGAAGATCTCCGCCGAGCGAGAACGTTCCACTCGCCTCAGCATTTACGTTAGTCAGTATCGAGTTTGCCATGCACATACGATGCGGCCGCCAGGGCAGATGATTCCTTGCCTTCGCTGCGATCTTTAGCCGCAACAACAGCCCCGCTCGGCAAAAACCTAAGCGTCTCTCCCTCCCCCAGCACCCTCACTTTCGCCTCGATCCCCAACCGCCTCGCATCCGCGTTCAGCCGCTGCAGGGGCTCCTCCATCGGCTCCCGTCCCAGCCGGAAGGTTCCGAAGTGCATGGGCACCATCCACTTGGCCCCGCTCTCCACAAATCCGCGAACCGCTTCTTCCGGCGAAGTATGCACCGTCCGATGCGAGTCTGGAAAATAAGCCCCGATCGGTAGCAGCGCCACGTCCGGCCGTAGCCGTTCCCCCACCTCACGAAATCCGTCAAAATAAGCCGTGTCGCCCGAGTGATACACCGTCGTCCCGCCGTTCAACGGGGCTAGAAAGTACCCTCCGTACTCCCGGTGCATATCGCGAAACATCCGGGCCCCCCAGTGCTTGCAGGGCGTCATCGTGATTGCCAGCCGTTGAATCTCAATCTGCTCCCACCAGCTCATCGCATGGATTCGCTCGAATCCCATCCATTCCACCAGGTCCTCCACGCCATGCGGCACCACAATCTCGGGCGACGTCCCTCGCAGCGTTCGAGTCGCCCTTACCACCCCCCGCAGCGAGGCTTTATCCAGATGATCCATGTGCGCATGAGTCACCAGCACAAGGTCGATCGGTGGCAGGTCTCGCACCATCACACCCGGCCGCCGCTGTCGCCGCAGGACAATCAGCCGCGTCGAAAAGACTGGATCCACAAGAATGTTCTTCCCGCCCACCTGCAACAGAAAAGAAGAGTGCCCAAGGAACGTAATTCCCGTCTCCCCGGCTTCGACCATCTCTGGCAGCCGCGACACACCCGTCATCGGCTGCTCGTGGCTCTCCTGCACCAGCCGCACCAGTTGCCTGATCTTCTGCATACGAACCGGTCGTGCGCGCCGAGTAGCTACATCCATCACCAACTCCTGTCTTCGAGTCCTGATCTCGATCCTGTCTTCAAGGTCTCATCAATCAGATGCGCAAAGACTTCCACCAACACATCACCTAACGCTACCGCATCGGCTTCCATCTTGCATAAAGAACGCATCTATCTACTCGCGTAACGGAAATTAACGATCGCGAAAGGAAGCACCGCGATGCCCACCATTGACATGTCTAATCCTGGTAAATCTCTCCATGCGGAGCCGCTCGCAGCTTCCCCCGAAGCTGATCTCCCTCAGGTCATCTTGCATCCATCCGCAAGTCCTCTGAATGCTCGCGAGCAGCACATCTGGGCTGTCGTCTCCGCCTCGCCGCTTGGGTCTCTCTGGGACCTCAAGGGCGCGTCGCCCTTCTATATCGCCAAGCGCACGATAAAGTCTTTCCTGGCCGATAATCTCCTCGGCCGCGCCGCCGAACTCGGCTTCTACTTCCTCTTCGCTCTCTTTCCCACTCTGGTCAGCGCCAGTTCCATGCTCGGTCTCGCCGCTCGTTCCGCATCACAGATCTACAACACGCTCCTGGCCTACCTTGCCGTCGTCATTCCGCCCTCGGCGATGGGGATCGTCATGGACACCTTCAATCAGACCACCGCTGCCTCCTCCACAGGCAAGATCACCTTCGGTCTGGCCGCCGCTATCTGGTCCGCCTCCGTTGGCTTCTCCGCCATCCAGGACACGCTGAACATCGTCTACAAGGTGTCCGAGACCCGCCCCTATTGGAAGGCCCGTGGCGGCGCCATCCTCGTCACTGTCCTGCTCTCGGTCATCATCACCTGCCTGCTCGCCTCGATGCTTGGCGGCGATCTCCTTGCCCACCTGGCAACCCAGAAGATCTACCACCACTGGCTGGGCCACATCGCCGCTTTTTTCAGCCGCCTCGCCGGCTGGATCATCGCCGCCATGCTTCTCGCCTTCAGCTTCTCGGTCATCTACTTTTTCGCACCCGACGTCAAGAGCAGTCGCTGGCACTGGCTGTCGCCCGGAGCCGCGATCGGCATCGTCGCCTGGATCCTCTCCTCGCTCGGCCTCCGCATCTACCTGCACTTCTTCAACAGTTACTCCGTCACCTACGGCTCGCTGGGAGCGGTCATCATCCTGCTCACCTGGTTCTACATCAGCGGCTTGATGCTCCTGCTCGGAGCCGAAGTGAACAGCGAAATCGAAGCTGCCGCCGCAGAGAAACGCCTCCACGATATCCAGCACACCCGCGCTGTCGCTCCCTGACTTCTTAGCTCATCTACGGGCGGGTACCGGGCGCCGATCCTGTCCCTTCTTTGTCTCTTGCGGTGGATTGATATTTCGCGCCTGCGCGACCGCTCCCGAGACTCCAGATGAAACTGCATTGACGAGTGTCACCCTGAGCAGAGCCTCTAGCGCACTTGCGAGATGCGAAGTCGAACCACCTGCGCTTGCCCTACCGCAAAGCCCAGACGTCCGACTTGTAAATCCGCGCGCAAGGCTGTCCCGTCGTACAGAGCACAGTCAGCTCCGTCAGGTTCTCCGGGTGCTCCTTCACCGCCGCATCCACCGGGTCGCCGGCGATCGCCACCACGTAATCCGCCTTCTTCGCCGGCGCTTCGAGCGCCGCCTTCCATGAGTCGTAGTCATCCTCGCTCAGCGTCTGCTTCAGCGGAATACCTGCTTGTTGGATCGCCCCAATATGATCCGAGTGATGCATCAGGATCGGCACGCCCCCCGGGAACGACTGCAATTGCCGCGCGATCGAAGTCTCGAGCGCCTGCCGCGTTACCGCATTCACCATGCCTTCCTTCAGTACCAGCGGGACGAAGTACATCATCGCCACCGAGTTCAACGCCGCCACCGCCAAACCAATCCGGGGCAGCAGCTTCGTCAGCAAGGGCCTCGCCGCGGCCAGTCGCAACTCCAGCGCCGCCACCGCGATAAAACCGAACAAGACCAGCCCCGGCAGCATCTCCATCCCGTACCGCGAGTTGTAAAACGAGTGTGGATAAAGCTGCGGAATAAAGATCGGCACCGACCCATACGCCACCGAGTACACATAAAACGGCGCCGGCACCCACAACAAAACCGCGGTTTGCTGAGCCGTTGAAAATCCCTTCTTCAACGTCAGCCAGAGCCCCGCAAGCGCCGCGCCCATCAGCAGAAATCCCGTCTCCCACGCAGCTGCATCTACCTGCGAAGTCCGCGTGTAAAACAACACCGCCCAACCGGGATTATGCCACCCGCGGTAATGCTTCGCCCCCGGAGGCGTTGTCTTTTTATCGATCGCCACCGCCGAATACGGACCACGCATGAAATCCAGCGGATCATGCATGAAATGCTGGTTGTACCAGAGCCAAAGCACCGGACCAGCCACCGTAATGACCGTGAAAACAAGAAACGCGTTACCCAGCAACTTCCGCTGATTTGCAAGTTGCCAAGCCAGCACGCACCAGACGATCGCCCCCACGATCCACCCGTCATATCGCGTCATCACCGCCGCAAAAATCACAATCGAAATCACGATCAGCTTCCGGCCAATCGCCTTCTCCCGTATCCCCCGTTCCTTCTTCGCCCCATCCTCCACGGTCCGGATCGCCTCGACGCACTCCATCGTCAACAGCGTCATCCAGACCAGCAGCGCCAGAAAGAGAGGCTCTGTCAACGCCGTCGTCGCGGCATAAAGCAGGTTAGGATTCAGCAGATAAAACGCCGTCGCCACGAATGCCCATCGCGGCACCATCATCCGTCTTGCAAGCCTGAAGAACCCCGCCGCCCCAAGAATGTAACACGCCAGCGAGGGCCACGCCCCCGCCAGGCCCGACTGCCACCACAGCATCTTCTGCACAAACGGCAGCATCAGCAGATGCGGCAGCGGGAGCCACACTCCGCCCAACTGCGACAGCCCCGGATTGCGCGAATCCAGTATCCGCCGCGCAATCCCCAGATGCGCCACCGCATCGCCATACAAAAGCACGTACCCGCGCGAAAAACAGACCAGTAGCGCCACAAATCCTAGAACTACCGCGAACAGCGCGATCGGCACCGTCTCCTGCCGCGTCGCTGGAGTTACCCTGTCTGGATCGACATTCGGCGCCGTTGCGGATCCAGCCGCGGCTGCAAACAGCTCCTGCCGCAGACTCCGTCGCCCTCGCCGCAAGCTCACTCTCCCGACCCTGCGCTCTCTGCATCCAGGTGAGAGATCTCGCGGAACAGATCGAACCGCGCATTGATCTCTTCGCTTGTCACCGCCTGCAAGCGCTCCGTTCCGAAGCGCTCCACTGCGAACGATCCCATCACGCCGCCATAGAACATCGCTGTCCGAAACACGGCCGGCGTCAGCTCCGGCTGCGATGCAATGTACCCATAGAACCCACCCGCAAACGAATCTCCCGCTCCCGTGGGATCGACGACCTCTGCCAGCGGCAGCGCCGGCGCCCTGAACGGTCTGCTCACAGCACCCTTGAACGCCCGCTCGCTGAAGAACCCAGTCGCCCCATACTCGCCATGCTTCACCACGATCGCCTTAGGCCCAAGCGCCATGACACCCGCCGCCGCCTTCACAACGTTGTTCTCACCCGAGATCATCCGCGTCTCGCCGTCGTTCACCAGCAGTACATCCAGATCGTGCAGCACCTTCACCAGGTTCTCGCGATGATCGGCAATCCAGTAGTTCATCGTATCGCCGCACACCAGCTTCACATCCGGCATCTGCGCCCTGACGCGCGCTTGCAGCACCGGATCGATGTTTGCCAGGAACAGGTACTCGCTGTCCTTATAACTTTCCGGAATCTTAGGATCGAAAGTCGCAAACACATTCAAATCCGTCCCCAGCGTCTTCGCCTCGTTCAAGCTCCCGGAGTACGCCCCCGTCCAATGGAACGAAAACCCATCCGCACGCTCGATCCCGTCCGTATCGATCCCGCGCTTCAGAAAGACAGCCTCGTGTTCCGCCGTGAAGTCTTTGCCCACAACTCCAATCACACGAACATCTGTAAAGTAACTCGCCGCTAGAGCGAAATGCGTCGCAGCCCCACCCAGGACCTTCTCTACTTTTCCACTCGGCGTCTCAATCGAATCGAACGCCACCGAACCAACCACCAGAATCGCCATGAATCTCTCTTCCTATATTTCTTTCTTTGTCATTCCCGAAGGGAATCTGCTATTGCCGTTGTACTTCCTAGCCCTTGGGTCTCAAAGCCGTCATCCTGAGCGCAGCGAAGGATCCCGATGAAGTTTGCGTCCCCTCAACCGATCGAACCTTTTGGCCACAAATCCCGGCGGCATCGACCCCCTCACAAGTACTTGCCCAGCAACAATCCCAGCCGCTCCTTCGCCGTCTCCAGAATCGCCTTCCTATCCGTCAAAATTGCATACTTCAGAGCATCGACACACCCGCACGTCCGCTCCTTCGGCATAGCCTCAATGGCCGCCCTCACCACCTTCGTCCCGTTGTCCGCATTCTGGTGCAGCACCGCGACCACCTGTTCCACTGTCACGTCATCATGCCCTTCGCGCCAGCAGTCGTAGTCGGTCACCATGGCCAGCGTCGCATAACAAATCTCGGCCTCGCGAGCGAGCTTGGCCTCCTGCAGATTCGTCATCCCAATTACATCCGCACCCCAGCTCCGATAAAGGTTCGACTCGGCCCGCGTAGAGAACTGCGGCCCTTCCATGCACACGTAAGTCCCGCCATTCTTCCCAACGACACCGACCTCGGCACACGCCTTCTCGAACACGCCACGCACTGTGACGCAAACAGGATCGCCGAACGCCACGTGCCCCACGATCCCATCTCCAAAGAATGTCCCCACCCGGGCAAACGTCCGATCGATAAACTGGTCGGGAATCACGAAGTCAGTAGGCTTATGTTCTTCCTTCAACGACCCCACAGCCGACACCGAAAGGATCCGCTCCACTCCCAGCATCTTCATGGCATAGATGTTCGCGCGAAAATTCAGCTCACTTGGCAGGATCGTGTGTCCCCGCCCGTGCCTCGCCAGGAACGCAACGTTCTTCCCATCCAGCTCACCCAGCACAAACGCATCCGAAGGCGCACCAAACGGCGTCTCCAATCGCTCTTCACGAACATTCACCAGCCCCGGCATCGCATACAGCCCGCTGCCCCCGATAATCCCAATCTCAGCCTTCTGCAATTCAAATGCTCCTAATTGTTTGTTACCGTTCGTGAGTATAAAGCGCCGCCTTCATCATCCCGGCTCCGCCCATCACTCCCACCAGCGACATCGCCGGATCATTCACCGGCACCGCTGTAATCTGCAAAGGCCCGCTCGACTGCACCTCCGCAATCCCGTCTCGCAGCTTTCTTGCTAAACCCACATCGAACCCCTCCGCCACAAACACAGCGTCGTCGTGGATCGACAGGAGCACATCGCCCTCATTCGTCGAATAGACCTCTTCGCTGTCGCCGATCTCATCCTTCTCGCGCCGCTTCAGCCCCGAGTACTTCCTGGCCAGCTGCCCTGAGTAAATCCGCATAAATGAGCTCGCCGAATCCTCATTCTCCCACTTGGAGTAGTAGATCAACCCGATCGAAGCCGTCGACTCCTTCTCAGCCGCTGTCACCGCACTCTTCTTCTGCGCCGCATAGTAGATCCCACCCCGCCATGCCGGCGAAAGCGCCGCCGCAATCTGTTGACCGCCAAACAGCTCAGCAAGAATCCTCACATCCAGCTCGCCCATCACGCCAATGTCATACGGCGAATACTCCGCATCGATCAGCGGATGAAGATCCGGCAGCCGCAACACCGGCACCGGCACATGTTTCAGATATTCCTCCGGATGAATAATCTCGAAGCTCGACGAGGGCGGCCTCGCCAGCACTCCCGCAAACGCCGTGTCCCGCCCACCCTTCTGCAGCAGCTTGTACTCGAATGCCAGCCCATCGCTATAAGGAAATAGCAGCGAATCCTGCAACAGCAGCGGAGCCCGCGCTAATATCGGAGACCCGCCTGTATCAGACGTCATCTCCTTTAACTTGGCTTCCATATCGGGAGCATCCGCGATTGTCTTTCCCGAATCCTTCAGCCCGTAGTCGACGAATACCGCCATGGCCTGGCCCTCGGTCACAGCCTCTCGCGCCGTGTCTCCTTCGTCCATCTGGATATGCGCATTGTCCTCGCTCTTGGTCTTGGCGACGCCCTTCACCTCGACATCCGACCACTTCGAAAGGTCCACCTTCTGGTCCTGCAAGGCATGGGTTAACTCATGCGCCAGCACGCCCTTCTGCTCATCCGGCTCAATCCAGTCCAGCAGGTTCACCGTCTTCGTCTTGTCGTCGTAGAAGCCCGCAATCTGCTCCGTCAGGAGTGAGATCAGGAACGGCCGCAGATGAAAGTCGCGGTCCAGCAGTCCAAACTTCTTCAGCACAACTTCCGACCGCTCCAGCCGCTTTGTGCTCTCGTCCTCATCGAACTTCTGCCGCAGAAACTTGTTCACCTCGTCGCGCGAGATCAACGTCCGCTTCACCGGATGGTCGATCGGCAGCTTAGAATCCTTGCTGACAAACGCCAGAATCTCATCGACGCTCTTGAACAGCTCCTTCGCCTGATCCTTCGTGATGCGGGCCTCTGCCTTCGCCCCATCCGCCGGCTTCTGCCCCGTTGCCGAAGTGCCTGAACTCTGCCCAACACCCGCCCCAACCGCCACCACGAGCATCGCCGCCAACCCAACGCCGCACTTCAACCCCGCCATACGCCCCCGTAGTAGATAAAAGCCAACTCGCTATAATCAGTGTACGCAGAGCCGTTCGCGTATGCCGCCTATGAGTACCCTCACCTCGCCCGAAGTCATCGCACCTTCATCCGCTCAACTTCAGCTCGAAGCCCTACTGAGCAGCGCCGCCGTCGCTTCGCTTCCCGACATCGGCTGGATCCGCGTCATCGGCGAAGACCGGGTTCGCTGGCTCAACGGCATGACCACGAACTCCATCCAGGCGCTCAAGCCCGGCGAGAGCAACTACAACTTTTTCCTCTCCGCCCAGGGCCGCATTCAGGCCGACGCCGTCGCTCTCGCCCTTGAAACCAGCATTCTCCTGGCGACCGCCCGCAGTCGCATCCCCGCTCTCACGGAACTCCTCGACCGCTTCATCATCATGGACGACGTCGAGCTCTCCGGGCACCCTAGCTCCGGCCTGCTCGTCGCCGGTCCGAAAGCCGCGCAGACCCTCGCCGCAATCGGCATCGCAACCAGCCATCTCGCCCAAAATTACTTCACCGCAATCGACGACTGGCGCGGGCATAAGGTCGCGATCCTCTACGCCCACAGCCCACTCGTCCCCCGCTTCGAGCTCTGGGCCGAAGCCCCCGACGCTATTGCGCAACTCACCGAAGCCCTCACCACGGTCGCCGCAACCCCGGTCGATCAGGAAGCCCTGAAACACCTCCGCATCCTCGAAGGCACACCCCTCTACGGAGCCGACATCCGCGACAAGGAACTTCCCCAGGAGACAGCACAAACCCGGGCACTGCACTTCGCCAAGGGCTGCTATCTCGGCCAGGAGATTGTCGAGCGCATCCGCTCGCGAGGCAACGTCCACCGCACCTTCCACGCCTTCCAGCTAACAGGCGAAGTTGCGCCTCCAGGCACCATCCTCGAATTCGACTCCAAGCCCATCGGAGAACTCACCACCATCGCCACTATCCCGCTTGCCTCCGGCCCCATCCACCTCGCTCTCGGCTACATCCGCCGCGAAGCGTTGGAACGCAGTACCCCCATCACCTATGCCGGCGGCACCGCGCTCCCAATCGCGTCGCCCTTCCACGTCATCTAACGCTAAGAGAACGTAAACTGTCCGGGTGCTCCATCCACCGCGCCTCTGTCTTATGCGATGGGTGGCTTGTAAACCACTCGGCCATATGTTGTTCGTCTTCCCTAATCCGAAAGTAGAAAAAATGCCTGAGCAGAACAAGCCCTTCGTTGTCACTGACCGCCGCAAGTTCACCCTCGAAGGCGAACCCCGCCCCGATGCTGACCCCTCACCTGAAAAAGTGCGTCCCATCGTTCCGCCCGTGGAGCCAGCCCACGAGTCCAGCGCCCGCATCGTCCCGCAAAGCTCCGCCGCCAACCGCGCCACTTCGACTCCCGACCCCGATCCCCAGCATCAGGGAGATGACGCCCTCGAAGAGCCCCCATTCACAAACGATTCCAACGATCTTGACGATCCTAACGCCCCTCCACCCCCTACTCCCGAGCAGATGGAGCAGTCCCGCGTAGCCTTCGACGCTACCGCCGAGCGCCTCGACACTGCCATCCGCGCCGCCAACCCCGGCATGGAGCACCCGCCCGCCATGTCCTTTGAGCGCCTCGTCCAATCCGTCTACATGACGGCAATCATGCAGCTTGGCGGCGGCACCCCTGAAGGCCAGAAGCCCCAGGTCGACCTGATCGGCTCCAAGCAGAGCATCGACATGCTCACCGTCATAGCCGAAAAATCTACCGGCAACCTCACCATCCCTGAGCAATCTCTTATAAACAGCGCCCTCTTCGAGCTCCGCCTGGCCTTCCTCGACGTCACCCAGGCTCTCGCGCGCTCCGCTGCGGCCAAACAACCCGCTCCCGGCTTCGGAGGCCCGTCAGGCACCGGCTTCGGCCCCAGCATCGTAAGGTAGCCGCGACACTCTCGTCCGACAACCTTGTCATCCTTCACAAAGCGGCGGATCTGCTTTGGCTCCGCCGATATCTGTCCTTGCCGTCATCCTGAGCGCAGCGAAGGACCCCGCGAGACTCCACCCACCGGAACTGCTAAAACCTTTCACACACGAAAGCCAGGCATCTGCATTGCAACAGTAGCCAACATGAACGCCACCCTCACCTTTCTCGGCACCGGCACCTCCATGGGCATTCCTACGCTCGGCTGCGACTGCCCCGTCTGCACGTCCGCCGTCACTCCGCCCCCAGTCGGAAACCCGAGAAATCGCCGCACCCGCCCCTCGGTCCTCATCACCTGGGGCCAGACGAACAACCACGGCGTCCTCATCGACACCGGCCCCGACTTCCACCATCAGGCTATCCGCGAGAACATCCGCCGCATCGACGCCGTCTTCTACACCCACCCGCACGCCGACCACATTCTCGGCCTCGACGACCTCCGGCCCCTCACCTTCTACCTCCCCGAACCCCTACCTCTCTTCGCCGACGACCCCACCGCCGACGCCATCGAGCGCGTCTTCGACTACACCTTCCGCCCCGCCACCCGGGGCACCACCATCGCCCGCGTTCGCCTCCATCGCTTCCTCGCGCCCGACGAAGAGATCGAGCTCTACGGAGCCACCTTCTGTCGCATCCCCGTCAACCATGGCAAGCTTTCGATCTCCGGCTACCGCTTCGGCTCCGCCGCCTACCTCACCGACATGAGTTCCATCCCCGAAACCAGCGCCGCGCAGCTCCAGGATCTCGACATCCTCATCCTCGACGCACTGCGCCACACCCCGCACCCCACCCACTCGAACGTCGAGAACTCCCTCAAGCTCGTGGACCAGCTCAAACCAAAACGCGCCTTCTTTACCCACATGGGCCACGACATCGACCACGCCGCGACCGAGGCCATGCTCCCCCCTCACGTCCGCCTAGCCTACGACGGCCTCAAGCTCGACTTCGATCTAGCGCCAGAACCTCCAGAGGCGATCGCGTGAACATCTACCGCAGCCTCTCAGAACTCCCATCAGACTTCGGCCCTGCCATCGCCACCATCGGCAACTTCGACGGCGTCCACCGCGGCCACCAGTGGGTAATCGCCAAAGTCATCTCCCGCGCGAAGACTCTCTCTGCCAGCTCCCTTGCCATCACCTTCGATCCCCATCCCGCCCGCGTCCTCCGCCCCGAGACCTCGACCCTCACCCTCATCACTCCGCTCGCCGAGAAACTCGACCTCCTCGCCGCCACCGGCATCGACGCCACCCTCATCCTTCCCTTCGATCACGCCTTCTCAAAATGGACTGCTCGCGACTTCGCCACGAAAGTCCTCCGCGATGCCGTCCACGCGATTGAGGTCCACGAAGGCGAAGACTTCCGCTTCGGCCACAATGCTCAGGCCGGAATCGACAGCCTCGCCCAACTCGGCCTCAAACTCGGCTTCACCGTAGAAACCTATGCGCCTCGCTCACTTCGCGGAGCACCCGTCTCCTCCAGCCGCATCCGCGCCCTCATCGCCGCCGGAGACGTCAGCCACGCCCGCGCCTTGCTCGGCACCCCGTTCACTATTCTCAGCACCCCCGCCTCAGGACGCGGCTACGGCACCAAGTACACCGTTCCCACCATCAACCTCGCCCCCTACGCCGAACTCCTCCCTACCAACGGCGTCTACATCACCGCCATGACAATCGGAAAGGAAGGGGTAAGTGAGACATTCGAGTCCATCACCAACGTCGGCAACCGCCCCACCTTCGGCGAGGACTCCTTCACCGTCGAATCCCACATCCTGAACTTTCACCCCATCGCGCTAGACGAATCCACCCCGATCCGCCTTGCCTTCCTGAAATACCTCCGCCCCGAGATCAAGTGGCCCAACCCCAAAGCCCTCCGAACCCAGATTGGCCTCGACGTAGCCCGCGCGCGCCGCTATTTCACCCTCTGCAACCTCCTGCGCTAGACTCCGCTTCTTCGTCGTTTGTCATTCCCAAAGGGACTCTGCTTCTGCTCCTGCCGTCATCCTGAGCGCAGCGAAGGATCCCGCTCAATCCCAATACGCCCTAGCCGCCCGAACCTTCACCCGCCCAAGCCCTCCACCCGAACCTCCCACCAACGAAGTGTCATCCTGAGCGAGCTCAGCGAGTCGAAGGACCTGCGGTTGTCTTACGCTCCGGGCGTCGATTTCGCCGCCGGCTCAGGAGCATCCTGCGGAGCCCCATCCCCCGGCGTCTTCACCGGTGCCGGAGCATCCGAGTCATCCTCCGGATCCCCCGCCGGCTCCGCCTTCCTCACCGGCACAGGCACATCCGCCCCCACCACGTCCAGCTTTCGCTTCGGAGCCCCCTCCGTCGCAAACGTCTCATTCGGCCGAGTCGCAATCGCCGCCCGCATGAGATCCATCCACATCGGCAGCGCCGCCCTCGCCCCGGTCTCTTTCTCGCCCAGCGACTGCCGGTTATCGAACCCGATCCACGTCCCGCAGGTCACCCCCGGTGAGAACCCCACAAACCACGCATCGGTATAGTCATTGGTCGTCCCGGTCTTCCCGCCCAGCGGATGATGTAGCTGCGATGCCGCCGCCCCCGTCCCCTGCGTCACCACTGCTTTTAGCAGCGTCATCATCGCCCTTGCCGTCTCGACCGAGATGACCTCCTTCACCTCCGGAGCCACCTCCCGCAGCGGCGTCCCATCCGCCTCCGTCACCCGCCGTATGTAGTGCGGCTCAATCCGTATCCCATCATTCGGAAACACGCTGTAAGCCCCCACCTGCTCCGCCAGCGTTATGTCCGCCGACCCGATCGCCACCGGTAGAAACGCCGGGATATTGCTCGTAATCCCAAACCGATGCGCCGTCTCAATCACCTTCGTGATCCCCGCCTTCGCCGCCAGCTTCAGCGCCGGGATATTCCTCGACTCCGCAAACGCATTCAGCAGCGTCATCGCGCCCTTATAGTCGCCCTCGTAGTTGTGCGGCGTATACCACCCGCTCGGCGTCGGAAACGAAGTTGGCCCATCCACCACGATGTCCGATGGCTTCGCCCCACCCTCGATCGCCGTCGTATACACATACGGTTTGAACGACGATCCCACCTGCCGCTGCGCCTGCGTCGCCCGATTGAACTGCGAGATCGCGAAATCCCTGCCGCCCACCATTGCCAGCACCTCGCCATTCGAGTTGTCGATCGCCATCATCGACGCCTGCGCCCCCGAATCCTGCTCCAGCAGCGCATGCACCTCGCCATCCGCCATCAGCCTGTCAACCTTGACGTAGATCAAATCGCCTGTCTTCAAAAAGCTGTCGCCCGTCGGATTCTGCGTCCAACGCCAGTCTGCCTGCTTTAGCACTGCGTGTTTGAACCCGATCTTCACATTCACATGGTCGGCCGCAACCTCTTCGACCAGCCCATGGACATAACTCCCCTCCGCTACCGGCTGCGCCCAGTCCGGATGCCGGTAAGCCTCTGCATCAAGCCCCGCCAGCACTACATTCTGCAACTGGCCCTGCCATCCCCGCCGCCGCTCGTACGTCGCAGTCCCATCCAGGATCGCCTTGTTCGCCACCATTTGCAGGTCAAGATCGATCGTCGTATCCACCCGCAGCCCGGCTCCATGCACCTCGTCCACGCCGTACTGCTTCTCCAACTGCCGCCGTACCTCTTCCACGAAATAGGGCGCAACCGAGTTAGCCGGCGTCTCAATCCGCAGCCCCAGCGGAGCCATCTCGGCCTTCTGCGCGTCCGCCGCGGAAATCTTTCCATCGTGCAGCATCTCACTCAGCACCAGGTTCCGCCGCCGCAGCGCCTTCTCCGGGTTCCGTATCGGCGAATACGCCTCCGGCCCCTTCGGCAACGCCGCCAGCAGAGCCGCCTCCGGTAGGTTCAGGTCCCTCACATGCTTGCTGAAGTAAAACTCGCTTCCCGCTTCAAACCCATACGTCCCGTGCCCCAGGTAAATCTGGTTCGCATAGAGCGCGAAGATCTGGTCCTTGGTAAACCGCCGTTCGATCTGCATCGACAGCACCACCTCCTGCAGTTTCCGCCCATACGTCTTCTCGGACGAAAGAAACAGGTTCCGTGCCAGTTGCATCGTCAGCGTCGACGCGCCCTGCGCCCGCCCTTTCGCATGAAGATCCCGCCACGCCGCCCCCAGCGCCCGAAAAAGGTTCACCCCCCAGTTCCGCTCGAAGCTCTTGTCTTCAATCGAAATAATCGCGTCCCGAAGGTTCGGTGGCAGGTCCGAATACGGCACTACCACGCGCCGCTCCAGCGCGAACGTCCCGAACGGCCGCCCATGAATGTCGTAAAGAGTAGAGGTAGTGCTCGGTCGGTATCGTACCAGGTCGTCCATCTGCGGCAGGTCGACCGAATACACAAGCATCAACCCGCACATCACCCCAAACAGCGCAGACAACCCCAACAGAAGGTAGAACGTAATCCGCGCCGCCCTGTGGTGATGAGGATGCTGATTCCCCTCAGGCACTTCGTATCCGCGCCTCTCGTCGCCCGGCGGACCCACACCAGGAGCAGCCTCTCCCGTTGCCTCCGTCTCGTCCAACCAGGTAGCAGACTCCGGCGGTGTGGCCGTTCCTGACTTCTCGTCGCTGGAATAGTAGTCGAGGCTCTGCACGGCCTTTTTAGGCTAGCATGTCACATCCTATGCGAACTTTTCTAACACTGCGGAAAGCACGTTAGAGCGTGTTTCAGCTAAGCGGCTTTGGCCTTCAGGAGATCCAGCGCCTTCGTCAACTGCTCATCTGCTGTTACTGCTGGCTTGGCCGGAACTACGGGCGCAGGTGTCGCCCCCAGAACCCCAGGCGTTGGCGCGGGAGGAGCTGCAGCTCCGTCATCATCCCCTTGGCCATCGTTCGCAGCCGCCGACGCCACCAGCACCCCAGGGGTGACGCCTTCGTCCTGCAGCTTCTTTCCTGAAGGCGACTCGTATTTTGCCACCGAAAGGATCAGTGCCGCACCGTCCGGCAGCTCAAACGTCTTCTGCTGCGTCCCCTCGCCAAACGTCTTCTCGCCCACCAGGTCGGCCCGCTTGTTCTCGAGCAACGCCGCCGCTACCAATTCCGCCGGTCCCGCCGTCCCATGGTTCACCAGAACCACCATCGGAGCCGCCGGAACGATCGCCTTCGAAGGATCGGCCGTAAACGTCACCTTCGCAACCTGTTGCCCTTCGAGACTGCCAATGGTGCCCGCCTTCAGCAGAAAGTTCGCCATCCGGGTCGCCTCGGCCATGTCACCCGCCGCCACGTCCCGCAGATCGAGCAGCACCTTTTTGTTTCCCGCACCCTTCATGCTCTTTAGCTTCGACTCGACCTCCTGCACATGCTCGTGGTCGAGGATCTCCGGCTTGATGTACAAGATGCTGAATCCGTCGTACATCGTGTCCTGCACCGCTGGCATGGGTGTAATCGTCCGTGTCAGCTCAATCTTCTCCGGCTCCGGTTTCCTCTGCCGCACCACCGATACCGAAACCTGCGATCCCGGCTGCCCTTCGAGCATCTTCTGGATCATCGCGAGCGGAATGTCCCGGGTATCGTGTCCATCAATCGCCTCAAGGATGTCGCCGTCGACCAGGCTGCCTTTTTCTGCGGGGCTTCCCGGCACCACGGACACCACATTGGCGTACCCAAACCGCTTCGAGACGTTGATCCCGATCTGCGCTTTGCCGCCCTTGTCCATCTTGTAGAGCTTGTAGTCATCCGGCGAGAGATAGCTCGAGTCAGCATCCAGCGACTCCAGCAGCCCGCGCAACGCTCCATTCGTCACCGAAGCCAGGTCCGGCTGTTCGACATAGTCGTTCTGGATATGCCCAAGGACCTCGCGATACACGTTGATCTGGTTGTAAGCGCCTTCCTGGGTATCGGAGGCCGCACTGACCCCGCTCGCATTCACACCCATGAAAATTGTCAGCACCAGGACAGCCGAGGCAGCAAGCAGCAGCATCTTCGAGATCTTAGGCATAGGTCGCAATCACTCCAGCAAAAGCTACATATAGCATCGCACAGCGCGCAATACTACCGTTAGACGTTTAGTGGAGTGCGTTGGTGGCGGTGGGCAGAATCGAACTGCCGACCTACGGGTTATGAGTCCGTCGCTCTAACCATCTGAGCTACACCGCCACGGTGTCTTCTTGGAGGAAGGGCCGCATCGCCAGGCAAAGACCACCTCGACAATCGTATGGAAAGTAGCCCCACTGCGGCCATCTCTGATGATACTTGAATCTGATCCTTGAGGCCACCGCACGTATTCGGCCTTGCCCCGCGGCTGGCGGAAGGGCATGATGGGAACACCACCATGCCCGAAGCCACAACAGAAAGTCCTGCCGGCGCTCAGGCGAAGGCTGCTGCCCACAAAGTAGGGAACGCGGTGGATAAAGCCGTGAAGCCGTCGGCCAAGCCCGACCCCGAAGCTCGCTGGCCCGCCATCATCGCCCTTCTCGCCGTCTGCGGGCTTCGCTTCACGCTTCCAGAAGGCCTGTCAATCGGCCCCAACTGGCTGCTCTTCATCCCGGTCGGGATCCTTCTCGTAGCAATGGTGCTCACCCACCGCAAGAACGCGCACAAGATCAACGAGATCCTGGGCTACGTCCTCAATGGCCTCGTCACCCTGGACATGGCGACCTCGCTTTACCTCCTTGTAGCCGCCCTGCCCTCGCACAAAGAGAGCCCCTCGGAACTCCTCCGCTCCGCCGCCGCCCTCTGGCTCACGAACATCATCGTCTTCGCGTCGTGGTACTGGCGTCTCGACGGCGGCGGCCCAAATGCTCGCGACCAAGCGGCCGTTCACACCGACGGCGCCTTCCTCTTCCCGCAGATGACGCTCGACCAATCCGCGCGCATCGAGATGGGCGAGCAGTGCTGGAGCCCCGGCTTCATCGACTACCTCTTCATAGCCTTCAACACCAGCACCGCCTTCTCGCCCACCGACTGCCCTGTCCTCTCCCGCTGGGCCAAGGTCCTCATGATGATCCAGGCAATCATCTCCTTTGCCACCGTCGTCCTTCTAGCCGCCCGCGCCGTCAACATTCTCTAACCATCAAACTAAGCCGTATGTTAGTTCTTGCCGTCATCCTGAGCGCAGCGAAGGATCCCGGCGCTCACCACATCCCCTAAACCGCTCGACCCTTTCTACCCCCTACCCAAGTACCACCGACCTGGGCGGCATTGACGTGGGTGCCCCATATCTCGATGCTGAGATGTGGGGTGGATTGCCAAAGAACCAAGCAGCCATAATCAACTCATGCGCGAAACCCACACCCTCGGCGTCATCCCAGCCCGCCTTGCCTCGACCCGCCTCCCGCGCAAGGTCCTCCGCGAGATCGCCGGCAAACCGATGCTCGCCTGGGTCTACGAAGCCGCCTTCGCCTGCCCGCAACTCGACGACGTCGTCATCGCCACCGACTCCGAAGAGATCGTCACCCTCTGCAAGCAAAACGCCTGGCCCGTCGAACTCACCAGCCCCGACCTCCCCAGCGGCACCGACCGCGTTCACGCCGTAGCACAGCGCCGCAACGCAGCCATCTACGTCAACATCCAGGGCGACGAACCGCTGATCACCCCGGGCCACATCTCCGCCCTGCTAGCCCCGTTCGCGCAGGAGCATGTGGACGTCACCACCCTCAAAGTCCCCTGCACCCCGGAAAACATCCCCAGCCCGAACGCTGTGAAGGTAGTCACCGCCCTTGATGGCCGCGCCCTCTACTTCTCCCGCGCCACCATTCCCTACGACCGCGACGCAACCGGCAGCGTGGCGTACTGGAAACACATTGGCCTCTACGCCTACAGCAAAGCCGCGTTGAACCGCTTCGCCGCCCTCGCCCCGTCGCAACTTGAGCAAACAGAGCGCCTCGAACAACTGCGCCTGCTGGAAAACGGCTTCAACCTTTACGTTGCCCCGACCGATCTCGACACCGTTGGCGTCGACACCCTCGAAGACCTGAAGTGCGTTGAGCAACTCCTACTTGCTCGAGCCAACCTCGACAAACCGCATTGGTAAAGATCCAGCACCTCGTCTCTTAGTTGTCATTCTCAAATTGAATCTGCATCTCTAGCCTGGAAGGCCTGGGTGCCCCATCCCGGCTTCATCGCGATGGGTGGAAAACGATGCCGCTGGCGTCTCCCCGTTCTAGCGCTTCAACGCCCGCCCCTGCAATCTCTGCCGAGCCTGTTCCACCATATCCACTGTCACGTCCATCGGATTACCCGAGTTCATCGTACTCACCAGCACCTGCTCCAACTGCTGCTTCGCTTGACGCTTCTGGTCCGCGCGAACCAAATCGCGGATATACTCGCTCGCGCTGTCATACTCACCCGCCGCAACCTGCTCCTCGACAAAGCGCGCCATCGACTCCGAAAGCTCAATCTCCATCCCAGTAGCCTACTCCGCACACTGCTCGTCCAGCATCTCCGTAACCCCTCTTGCATACTTCAGAAAATGGTTCGCCGACAGCAGCACCATGAACCCAAGCCAAAGCTTCGCCGGCTGCTTGATCCACTTCCGCAGCATCATCCAGAGGAAGCTCCAGTAAGCACCCCGGTAATTCGATCGCATTCCCTGCTGCCAGATCGACGCCCCAAACACCTTCAGGTTGTAGACCATCGGCAGCTCCGGCGGCTGTTGCGCCGCTCTCGGCTGCCATGACTCAATCGAGCGCATCGCCCGCCCGAAATACGCATCCGGCGTATACAGTCCTGTCAGCAGCGTACTTAGGCCCTTCAGCAGAACCGGCAGCGGCAACACCGTCCTGAAGTTGGGCGGACTGAAGTTTGTCGTCGCCTCTGAGTCCTCAATGAGCCTGCCTTCGCGCTTCATCCGGTCGAACAGCGCCGTCGTTGGCGGAGCCTGCAACACGCCCGCCATCGCCCACGTAATCGAAGTCTTCTCGATAAACTGGAGCTGCCGTTCGAAGATCGTCTCATCGTCGGAGTCGAACCCCACGATGAACCCCGCCAGCACCCAAAGTCCGCTCTCGCGAATCTTGTTCACGTTCGTCACCAGATCCCCGCGCAGGTTCTGAAACTTCGACGACCCCTTCAGCGCCTCCGCCGAAGGCGTCTCGATTCCAAGGAACACGTACATGAAGTTCGCATCGACCATCGCCGCCAGCAGCTCCGGCTTGTCAGCCAGATCGATCGACGCCTCCGTATAGAACGAGATCACCCGCTTGTTCCGGTCCTGCCAGTCTTTCAACTCTTTAGCGAGGGCCAGCGCCAGCTTGTGGTTCCCAATAAAGTTGTCATCGACGATGAACACCTCGTTCCGCCATCCGAGCGACCGTAGCGCATCCAGCTCCGCGATCAGCTTCGCCGGAGGTTTCGCCCTCGGCTTGCGTCCATAAATCGTAATGATGTCGCAGAACTCGCACTGAAACGGGCACCCGCGCGAGAACTGAACCGACATCGACGTGTACTTGTTCAACTGAAGCAGGTCAAAACGCGGCACCGGCGCGGTCGACATATCCGGCTTGTCCACAATCTTGTAGAGCGCCCGCGCCGTCCCCTCTTCCAGCGCCTTCGCAATATCGGCGAACGCCTCCTCCGCCTCGCCCACCATCACATGGTCGGCCTTGTTCAGCAGAAGTTCCGGCTCGCTGCTCGCCCACGGGCCACCGATAAACGTCCGCCGGCCAAGCCTCCGAGCCCGCGCCAGCACATCGAGGGTATCAACCGTCTGCGCCTGCATGGAGCTCACCATGACCAGGTCTGCCCACAGCAGATCCTCATCCGACAGCGTCTGAAAGGCCATATCCAGCAGCCGGATATTCCAGTCCGCCGGGCAAAGCGCCGCCACCGTAATCAGCCCCAGCGGGGGCATCACCGACTTCTCAGGCACCATCTCGAGCACGCCCTCAAACCCCCAGAAAGACGGCGGAAAGCGTGGCCAGACCATAAGCGCCTTCAGCCGCCGCCCGAGCGGCGGAAACACGTCGACGCTCTTAGGAGAAGCCAGGGAAATCTGCTGAAACTGATCAGCTAAGAAGACAGAAGAAGCAGAGGCAGCCATCGTTGAGCTCCGGTGGTGCGGGCCTTCACCGGACTATCTGCAGCCGGGTTGGAAAGGACTCAAAAAACATCGAGGGACGGATAATCAACGTCGCCGCGAGACGCCCGGCACGGCAAACCGGAGTGCTCGCGGGCATGACCTGAAGCAGAACCGACAGAACGCGTGAGAGACTGATCCTACTCTCAAATGCTATGAATGCAAGCCGGCACTAGAGAACGGCAGCACGTTCAGAGGAGATAGTCAAAGATGAGCGTTCAGAGTGCTCGGCCGCGTGCGGTTTTATGTCTTTCGGGTGGGATGGACTCCTGCGTCTGTGCGGCGCTGGCAGCGCGCGACTTCGACCTTTACGCGCTGCACTTCAGCTACGGGCAGAGGACCGAGGCGCGCGAACTGCTCGCTGCCGCCAGCATCGCTCGCATCGTCGGCGCTAAGGACTTCCTGCACCTGGAGATCGAGATCTTCAAGAAGATCGGAGGCTCCGCGCTTACCGACGGCAAGATTATGGTGCCCGATGCTTTACCCGAAGACTCGCCGGACGACGACGAAGTCCCGGTTACCTACGTTCCCTTTCGCAACGCGCACTTCCTCTCTGCCGCCGTCAGTTGGGCGGAGGTGCTCGGGGCACAGACGGTCTTCATTGGTGCGGTTGAGCCGGACAGCTCCGGGTATCCCGACTGCCGGCCCGCCTACTACGAGGCCTTCAACCGGCTCATCGAGGAAGGGACGAAGGAAGGGACGATCCAGGTCGTGACCCCGCTGATCGCGATGCGCAAGAGCGAGATCGCCCGTCTGGGAGTTGAATTGGGTGCACCCTTGCATGTAAGTTGGTCATGCTATTCGAGTGAGCGGGAGGCTTGCGGAGTCTGCGACAGTTGCGCGCTCAGGCTCAGGGCATTTACTCAGGCCGGCCTGGTTGACCCTCTTATCTACGCAGAATGATAACGTTCAATAGAGGATTGACAGGCATCACCGTCGCACGATGGGCATCGAAGAGTAGGTGGACCTGTTCAGTAGCACTAGACCAGTTTGGGGATGAATGCATTCCAGAGAGGCGCCGAGGTTCGTGGGGCGCGGGAGAACGAAGCGATGAAGCAGGTTTCCGGTAAGTTCAGAGGCATAAGGTTTGCGGTGTTGCTCGCCGTACTGGCAATGGTCGGCGTAACAGCCAAGGCGCAGGATGCCAAGGTCGCCAGCATCCATGGGCATGTGAACAATGCCGCTGGTCTGATGGTGAAGGACGCGACCGTTCGTATCACGAACGACCACTTTGAAGATCCCAAGAAGGCGAAGTGGAACTACACCTTCCCGGTGGATGAAAACGGCGACTACAAAGGGACCGACATCGTTCCCGGCACCTATGTTGTCGTTGTTTACGCACAGGATCTCGTGGTTGACTTCTTCCGCGATCAGACCTTCAAGGCCGGCGAAGACAAGCTCGTTCAGTTCGACATGACCCGCAAGGATTTCATCGACAAGATGACTCCCGAACAAAAGCAGCAGCTTGAGGAATACAAGAAGAAGATCGCCGATGCGAAGCAGGGCAACGTCAAGATCGCTAACCTGAACGCACTCTTACAGCAGGCGCGTACTGACAACAAGGCCGGGAACTACGACTCGGCTTTCAAATCCATGACGGACGCCACCACCCAGGCACCCGACCAGGCAATCCTCTGGATTACGCTTGGCGACGCCCAGCTCGGCCAAGGTGACAAGGCCGCGAAAGATGCGAAGGCTGCGGGCAAGCCCGCGACCGACCCCGCAATTGCGCAGAAGTACTCGGAAGCGGCCGCTTCGTACAAGAAGGCGATCGACCTCAACGCCGCCTCCAAGAAGCCAAGCGTTGAGACCGCAGCCGATGCTTACAACCAGATGGGACAGGCTCTCGCACGAAGCGGCAACACGAAGGATGCCTCCGAGGCCTTTGACAACGCGGCGAAGGCAGAACCCGCGAAGGGCGGAACCTACCTCCTGAACGAGGCAGTGACCCTCTACAACGCGGGAAAGGTAGATGAAGCAGCCGTCGCCGCGGATAAAGCTATAGCCGCCGATCCGAACAAGGCTGACGCGTACTACATCAAGGGCCAAGCGTTGATTCAGAAAGTAACCGTCGATGCCAAGACCAACAAGATAACTGCGCCTCCAGGATGCGTTGACGCCTATCAGCACTACCTCTCATTGGTGCCGGAAGGCGGTCATTCTGCCGAGGTGAAGGACGTACTCACCGGAATCGGCGAGAAGATTGAAACCAACTACAAGGCATCCAAGAAGAAGGGGTAAGCAGCAATATCGGGCTTCTCTCCTAAGCCAAGTACTTGTCATTCCCTCTGATAGTTCACTGAAATTCTGCTTCTCAGCTCCACGCAAGAACGCTTACGCTGCACCAAGTTGAAAAGCCCCGGCGCACACCTGCCCGGGGTTTTTTACTCCATAGGAGAATAACCGTGGTCCTGGACTTCGAAGCAGCCCTGGCTGAGGTCATCCAGCACGCACACGCGTTGCGGAAGGCGCGGGACGCCACTACATCCGAAAACGTCCCACTGCTCGAATCCTCAGATCGTGTCCTCGCCGAGCCCGTCCTGGCCGACCGTGACCAACCTCCGTTCGACCGATCTACCCGCGATGGCTTCGCCGTCTACGCTGCCCAGGCCTCTGCGGGGCTCGCCCTGAAAGTTATAGGCCAGGTCCGCGCTGGCGAGAGCTGGCGCGGAAACCCGATGGCAGAGATCGAAGCGATTGAGATCATGACAGGGGCTCCCATACCCGCTGGCGCCAACGCCGTCCTCATGATCGAACATGTTGTCAAGACGTCCGGGAAGGTCCAAGCCGTCTCCGGGCGAGTGTTGCACCCCGGCGACAACATCGTTCCTCGTGGCAGCGAAGCACGCAGCGGAGACACTGTCGTAGCTGCGGGATCGCCTCTCGGCGCTGCGGAGATCGCCGAGGCAGCAACCTGCGGCCGCGAAACTCTTTCGGTGTTCGTGCGGCCTACTGTAGCCATCGCAGCAACAGGCGATGAACTGGTCGAGACGAACGAGACCCCCGACGAACGCCAGATCCGCAACTCGAACAGCTACGGCCTCGCCACCCTGGTTACGGCGGTCGGCGGCACTCCCACGCGCCTACCAATTGCGAAAGACACCCGGGACCAGGTGCGGGATCGCATCGCGGCCGGAAGAAAAGCCTGCCTCCTGCTGTTCTCGGGAGGAGTTTCGATGGGTAAATTCGATCTCGTCGAGGAGGTACTCGCGGAGGATCACGCCGAGTTCTTCTTTACCGGCGTGAGAATGCAGCCCGGCAAACCGCTGGTCTTCGGCCGACTGCCCCCGCGCGATGGCCTGCCCGCCTGCTACTTCTTCGGCCTGCCCGGTAATCCCATCTCAACGCAGGTCACCTTCCACTGCTTCGTCGAGCCTTTTCTTCGCATCCTTTGCGGCGAACGAACGACCGGACCGCGCTTCGTACAGGCCACGCTCAGCGAAGAGATCGCCGGCAAACCAGACTTTATGCGCGTCCTCCCGGCCCGCCTGACCTATGACCTCAAGCAGCCTTCGATCAAGCTGATTCCCTGGCATGGCTCAGGAGACCTCGCCGCCAACGCCCGCGCAAACTGTTACGCCGTCCTCCCGCCCGAGCGCGCACAATTCCATCCCGGCGATGTCATCTCAGTCCTGCTGCGGTAGGCTTCCCCTTATGGACAAGCTATCGCACTACGACGAAGCCGGGCAGGCGCACATGGTGGATGTGAGCAGCAAGACTGCAACCCGGCGCGAGGCTGTCGCCGCCGCTTTTGTGGAATTATCAGAAGCTGTGCTCGCCGCTCTGCCCGAGAACCCGAAAGGGAATCCGCTTGAAGTTGCTCGGTTCGCCGGGATCCAGGCAGCGAAACGGACCTCGGAGCTGATCCCGATGTGCCATCCACTCGCACTCAGCTTTGTCGATGTACAAGTAACAATTGTCATTGGAGGAGTGGCCATCGAGGCAACAGCCGCCACCACTGCCGGAACCGGCGTCGAGATGGAAGCGATGGTCGCCGCATCGGTAGCCGCTCTCACGGTGTACGACATGACGAAGGCGCTCGATAAGGGAATCAGGATCCGCGACGTGGTCCTGGTCCGCAAGAGCGGCGGTAAAAGCGGCGAATACCGGCGCTAAACCGCCCTCGCAAGATTCACCGCGAACAGGCCACGGGCATCCGTAAACGTCTTTGCTACGGAAAAGCCGCATTCGCGGAGCAGCGCCTCGACACTTGCCGCGGTGAACTTGTAGCTGTTCTCGGTGTGAATGGTCTCGCCTTCTGCGAAGACGAGATTAAGCGCTGCAAACCCGGCGCTTGCCGGAACAGCAACCCGCTGCTGCACCAAGGACTCCAGGTGCATCTCGATTCTAGACTTCTCCGCATTCCATACCGCGCGATGCGCGAACTGCGCGACATTGAAGTCAGCGTCCAGATCTCGATTCAACCGGGTAAGGATGTTCAGGTTGAAAGCTGCCGTTACTCCGGCTGCGTCGTCATACGCCGCCAGCAGAGTCGCTTCATCCTTATGCTCTCCAGGCGCAAGATCTGTACCCAGCAGCAGGGCATCGCCTGGCTCAAGCTGTGCGCGGAGTTTCGCCAGGATCTCGCGAGCCTGTTCTGGCGAAAAGTTCCCGATGCTCGACCCGATATAGAGCGCAAGCACCCGTGCTTCGGATGGGCGAGTGACCGTAATCGGCTGCGTAATGTAATTTGCCAACTGGGGCATCACCTTTACGCCGGAGATCTTCGACTCGAGAGTCGCCCGTGCCTCGGTCAGGCAGGTCTCCGAGACGTCAATGGGCTGATAGACCACCCGGGACTGCCTGCGAACAGCGGCGCGCAGCAGGATGCCCGTCTTCGTCGCGGTTCCCGCCCCTAGCTCAATCAGGGTCAGGCATTGCTTGCCTGCCGCAAGTCCCAGAATCTCGTCTGCATGCTCGGTGAAGATCGCTCGCTCGGTGCGAGTCAGGTAGTACTCGGGAAGCCGGGTAATCTGTTCGAAGAGCTCGGAGCCTGCTTCGTCGTAGAAGAGCCAAGGCGACAGGGTGCGAGGGCTTGCCGTCAGACCGCTCGCCGCCTCTGAGGCAACTGCTTCGACAAATGATGGGGAGACTTCAATGGAACAAGGTTCGGTTGCGAGAGAGGACAATGGACTTCCCTTTATTAAAAGATTGTTCGTATTTCTTTGTGATGCGGAGCTTGTGATGCGATGACTCGATAGAACTGATGCCTTGGCGAACTACCTTGCCAGCCGGATCCCGGAAAACTGCCACCGCGTGGAAGGTGGGAAGAAGTTCCTGTAGGTGGCCCGGATATGTGACGCCGGGGTCACACAGGAGCCTCCACGCAGGATGACCTGACTGGACATGAACTTCCCGTTGTACTCGCCGAGAGCGCCGGGAAGCGGTTTATAGCCGGGATATCCCGTGTACCCCGAAGAAGTCCACTCCCAGGTATCGCCAAAGAGTTGCTGAAGTCCCTGCTTAGGGCTTGCAGGCGTTGGGTGGAGCGCTGCGGTCTCGATAAAGTTCCCGTTTGTCCGTTCGGATACAGCGCTGTGCTCCCATTCAAACTCTGTCGGAAGTCGACAACCCGCCCACCGCGCATAAGCGTCAGCCTCGAAGAAGCTTAGATGACAGACCGGCGTCTCGCTCAGTTCATCCAGCTGCCTGACGCCATGCATCGTGTAGATCGACCACCCTGACTTCGCTGCCGAATCGCGCTGCCAATAAAACGGAGCCTGCCAGCCCTCCGCCCGCATCTCCTTCCAACCCTCGGAGAGCCATAACTCCGGCCGGGCGTAGCCATTCTGGTCGATGAAAGCGAGGTACTCCGCGCAGGTTACCGGGCGGCTCGCAAGCGAATACGGCGCGAGGTAGACAGTATGCCTCGGCGTCTCGTTGTCGAAGGCAAACTCCGTCACATTATTGGGATCGGGATCGATACCAATCTGCGTCAGACCGCCTTCAAACGCGATCCACTCCATCGACGGGGCCATTGCTTCTGAGCCACCCTGCTTCGCTGCGACCTCGATGTAAGCCGGATGGAGCGGGTTCGTGAACAGGGCATGCTTGATGTCCGTTGCGATCAACTCCTGGTGCTGCTGCTCGTGTTCGAGCCCGAGCGTGATCCGTCGCAGAGCCTCTTCCACCGTATCCGATACAAGCAGCCGACTGATGGCCGCATCGACATAGGTCCTATACGCCAGGATCTGATCCAGTGGAGGGCGCGAAAACGACGCCCGCAGCTTTTTCTCCGGTATGTCTCCCAATGCGTTGTAGTAGCTGTTGAAAAGCCAGTGGAACTCAGGATGGAAGGCCTTGTAGCCGGGCAGGAACTCGTTCAGAACAAACATCTCGAAGAACCAACTCGTATGGGCGAGATGCCACTTTGCTGGACTGGCATCCGGGCTGGACTGCACCATCAGGTCCTCGGGGGACAGGGAAGCAATCAACTGCATCGTCGCACCGCGCACGGCGGCAAACTTTTTAAGAAGCTCGGCGGCAGGACGAACCGCTGTTGGGGGCGTGGCGAGAAGGGTCATGCGGTTTGTCTCCACTCTATTGAGGGTTCTGATGCTGGGGAATTCTTCTCTCGTTGGATTCACATGACTTCAGAAGGTTTCGGAATGGCCGGATCAAAGTTATTGTGGCGTATTTAAGAGACGAGCCAGGCCATAGGCAGCCGCGGCTGCAATCCCGCCAATGGTAACCGTCTGCAGGGCGCTGCGAAGAGCACCGGTTCCGACCAGGCGACCCTTCAACGCCCCGAAGAATATCAGCGCAAGCAAGGTCACGGCCACGGAAATCTTCAGGGCAGTCAGGTTATGCTGCACAAACATGTACGGCAGCAGCGGAACGAATCCTCCGGCGATGTATGAGGCCGCAATGGTCAGCGCCGACCGATATGCCCGGTTTGGCAGCGGCTCTTCCAGTCCAAGCTCGAAGCGCATCATGAACTCGACCCACGCCTTGGGGTTCCTCTTCAGAGCTTCCAGAACCGGTTTTGCAGCGGTGCGATCCACAGAATACTGCTCAAAGATCTCGTAGATCTCCTCCTCTTCATCCCTCACGCGTTCGACGACTTCTGTCTGCTCCCGCAGCAGCTCGGAAGCATAATGCTCGGCTTCACCCCGCGCGGCGAGGTAGCCGCCTAGCCCCATCGCGATTGAGCCTGCGGCAATCTCGGCCAAGCCTGCAAGCACGACTATATGCGAGGAACTGACAGCGCCTGACAACCCTGCCGCAAGGGCGAACGGCACCGTTAGACCGTCCGACAGCCCGATTACGACATCACGCACGGCCGCGGTAGACCGGAAGTGGTCCTCTGTGTGTGTCGATCGCGCAACGTCATGCATTGCCGGAGTTTACCGCAGGAACGATGTTCAAGCGAAGTTCAGCGGAGGGAACCTACGGCAAATCAGTGTACTTCAGCTCAGGGGCAGCGGTTCGCTGCCGATCCGGTCTGCACCTGCCGATTTCGACTGCAAACCGAGTCTTTCATCTCGGAAAACCGTCTACTTACACGCGGGGTTAACTGCAGGATGAACAAAACGAAAGAGAACTCAGGGGATGCTCGCCTCACAGCCATGGCCTGCTTGTTTGTGCTTGCGACACTGCTGCTCTCTGGCGGCATGCTGACTGCCCAACAGGCCGAACCGGAAGACGGCGCATTCTCCATGGGCTCGCAGAGCCGTATGGTACGCGGCACAGTCACAGCGACTGCGGCCGATCGACTCACTCTTAAGACCGAGGCAGGCGACGTCTTCCAGGTAGTCGTGACGACCAACACACGCCTGATGAAGGACCGCCAGCCCGTGAAGTTCGCTGATGTGCATAGCGGCGACGGGGCCGGAGCGATGGGAGTAATCGACGCCCCGGCAAAGACTATTCATGCTGCCGCCATCTTCGTCGTAGACGCCGCGCAGGTGAAGAAGCTCAAAGAGGACATGGGTAAAACCTACATCAGCGGCAAGGTCACGGCCATTGACGAGCTCGAGTTGACTATCCACCGCCAGGACGGCGTGAACCAGAAGATCGCCGTCGACGAAGGCACATCGTTCAAGAAAGGTGGTCGCCGCGCGGGAATGATGATGCAGGGTGACGGTTCGAGCGGCATTGGATCGGGACCGGGTGCAGGGCCGGGCAGTGCAGGCGCAGGCAGCAGCGATCGCGGCGGCGAAAGCATCACCCTCGCCGACGTCAAGGTTGGCGACATGGTCGTAGGACCGGGTGCGCTGAAGTCCGGGATCTTCGTTCCAACCCAATTGACCGTCCTCGATGCAGCAGCCATGGGGCGCAGGCGACGGCAGGCCGAAGGCGGCGAAACAGTTGCACCTCCTGCAGCAAATGTGTCTCCCGCAATCAGCGCTCACTAGCTTGGCGAAGCACATGTTGATCAAGATTGGGATTGCTCAGGCGTTAGGCTCAGCTGGCCATCTACGCTCTGTCTGCCTCCAGCCGACAAGTAGAGATGCTGCTTCGGAGCACTGCAGCAGGAAGTTTCGAATGGAACGAGGTAGAAGTGTACGCAGGCGGTTCTAGGATAAGGGTCCACGCGCTCCGGCTCGGTGGACTCGCGCTACTCGCTGCAACGGCCCAGTTGGCCGGCGCGCAGACCGCAGCACCTGAACCTTCGACCGCTGCCGTTCAGGCTCCGGTAGTTGCAGCCGTGGCGCAAGGCGGAACGATCTCCGGCAGCGTGAAGAGTGGCACCTTCCCGCTCCCCGGTGTTGCCGTAACTGCAACCAACACGCTCACCGGTAAAAAGTACGCGACCACGACCGACGTGACCGGCGCCTTCTCCATGATGATCCCGAAGAATGGCCGCTACGTTGTAAAGGCCGAATTGGCCGCCTTCTCGGCTGTTACCCAGGAAGTACTGATCAACGCCGCCAGCCTGAACGGCGGCAAGCCCGTGCAAGTCGCCGACTTCGGCCTGCAACTCGCCTCTCGCGTGGCCGCCGAAGAGGCACAACAAGCGTCCGCTGCCTCGATTGTAAGCGGTGCCGTCGCGCGCGGCCTGCAAAGCCTCAACGTGCAGCGCGGCGGCCTCGACGCCACAGACGCCAGCCTTGGCGGCGGCAATGCCGGAGCCGCGCTTCCCTCAGCCGCAACCGGCGACGCAGCAGGTAGCGACTCCGTGACGGTCAGCGGTGCCGTCGGCCAGACCAACGGCCTCGCTAATATAAGCGAGGATGACATCCGCGACCGCATCCGGGACGCCATGCAGCAGGCTCAGCGCCAGGGTGGAGCGAACGGTGACATGGCCAACGCGGTCGCCGGAATGCTCGGCGGCATCATGGGCGGCCCGGGCGGCGGCTTCGGCGGTGGCGGGCGAGGAGGGCGAGGCGGAGGCGGTTTCCGCAACTTCAACCCCACCCAGCCCCACGGCAGCATCTACTATCAGGGCGCCTATAACGCTCTTGATGCGACACCACATTCCCTGACCGGCGCTCCCACGCCGAAGCTCGGCGGTGCGCAGAACAGCTTCGGCGTCACCTTCTCCGGCTCGCCCGGCATTCCCGGCCTGATCAAGGGAAGCACGAAGCAGTTCATCTTCCTCAGTGTCACCGGCCAGCGCAACATCACGCCTGAAAACCTCTACGGCACGGTCCCGACAGCAGCCGAGCGCGCCGGCGACTTCTCCGGCCTGACCCAGACCAACGGCGGATCAGTCGAACCCGTCACCCTCTACGAACCCGGCACGCAGACCCCCATCCCCGGCAACAACTTCGCCAACGCCGGCCTTGCCGTAACGCCGCAGGCGCAGGCGCTGCTGAACTTCTACCCACTCCCGAACATATCAGTCACCGGCCCTCAGAACTACAACTACCAGACCATCACCAACGCCGGCTCGAACCGCGACACCGCCGCCTTACGCTACGTCAGGAACTTCGGCGCGAACGCCTCGAATCCCTTCGCCGGAATGCGTCGCGGCGGCGGACAGAACTCGAACAGCAAGCCGACACTCTCGCAGAACATCAACTTCAACGGCAGCTACAGCCACTCGGCCAGCGACAACCGCAATATTTTTCTCCCGCTCGGCGGCTCAAGCGAGAGCGACAGCTACGGCGTCACCGCAGGCTATACGGTCAGCTACGGCCGGCTTCGTAACAACGCCTCGCTCAACTGGAACCGCTCTCATGCGCGTGCAACTAACTACTTCTCGAATCAGACTGCCGACCCGCTCGACGCAACCGGCATCACGGTCCCGAAACCCGTGATAGGCGCGGACCCCGGCATCTACTATGGCATCCCTTCGCTCTCTTTTACCGGCTTTACCGGCCTGAACATCGCCACACCCAGCGACCGAGTCAACCAGACCCTCTCGTTTTCGGACTTCGTCGCCTGGAACCATAAGAAGCACAACATGCGCTATGGCCTCGACATCCGCCGCGTCCACGCGGATTCAATCGGCGGCACCAACGCTCTCGGTACGCTCACCTTTACCGGCTATGCGACCCAATGCACTCCGAATGCAAACCCGACCACGACGACCGGCCAGACAGAGTGCCAGGCTGGCAGCTTAGGCGGCTCAGGATTCGCCGACTTCCTCCTCGGCCTTCCCCAGCAATCGACGATCCAGGCAGGCGTCAACAAGACCTATCTCCGCGCCAACGTCTTCGACTGGTATGTGCAGGACGATTGGCGCGCCCTCCCAAATCTGACCCTCAACTTCGGCCTTCGCTACGAGTACTTCTCGCCCTACGTAGAAAAATACAATCGTCTCGTCAACCTCGATCACAACGCCGACTTCTCCTCCGTCGCCGCGGTTCAGCCAAATACATCCGGGGCCTTCAGCGGCAGCTATCCCCGCTCCCTCGTCAATCCCGACCGCAATCTCTACTCGCCGCGCCTGGGCTTCGCCTACCGTGCGCCGGAAAACTTCCTCCCCGCGCTGACAAAACAAATGGTCCTCCGCGGCGGTTACGGAATCAATTTCAACACTGGCCAGTACGCAACCATTGCCTCGCAGCTCGCCTTCCAGCCTCCCTTCGCCGTCACGCAGACGAACATCGCAAACCAGCAAGGTTGCGGTGCGTTGCAGCTTGCGAACGCCTTCGGCTGCTCAACCGCAACCATCCAGAACAACTTCTCCGCTAACAAGAACTACCGCCTCGGCCACGTCCAGGTCTGGAACATCGACATTCAGAAGACGCTCGGCCTCGGTATAGTTACCAACATCGGCTACAACGGTTCGAAGAGTGGAGAACTGGACATCCTCCGGGCGCCGAACCGCACTCCTGCGGGCCTCCTGAATCCCGACGCGCAAGCCTTCAATTACGAGGATTCCGTCGGTTATGCCCGCTTCCAGGGTCTGTCCGTCAACGTCCGTAAACGCCTGCAGAAGGGAATATCCATCCAGGCGACGTACCTCTACGGCCATTCCATCGATGACGCTTCATCGGTCGGCGGCAGCAACAGCGTCGTCGCGCAGGACCCCAACAACCTAAACGCCGAAGAGGGCAACAGCTCCTTCGACATCCGCCACCAGGTCAGCGGCAACTGGGTCTTCGAGCTTCCCTTCGGCCCCAACCGCGCCTTCCTGGCCAAGGGCGGTTTTATGTCGAAGGCGCTCGACGGCTTCTCCATCAGCGGTAACTACGCCTTCCAGAGCGGCAGCTATTTCACCCCGAACTACGTCGGCACTGTTCAGGAAACGGCCACCGGCGTCAACGGATCGCAGCGCCCGGATCGCAACTTCGCCGTTCCCGTCAGCGGTAGCAAAGTCTTCGGCCAATGGTTCAACCCAGCCGCGTTCACCACTCCCGCAACCGTATACGGAACAGCCTCACGCAACTCCATCGAAGGTCCTGGTGTGGTCTCGGTGAACTCTTCGCTCTCGCGAACCTTTACCCTCGGCAGCACCCGCTCGTTCGAGACCCGCGTGCAGGCGAATAATGTCTTCAACACGATCCAGTATGCCGGCATCAACACGACGCTCAACTCGCCCACATTCGGGCAGGTCTCGTCGGTGGCATCGACGCGAACGCTGACGTTCATAGCGAGGTACAGGTTCTAAAGGACTCCATGATGATGCATCGCGGCGATCAATCCTGGTTACAAACTGCGCGACTCGCGGCAGCCTGCGCGCTCACCGGAGTACTGGCTCTTGCGCCTGCACTCATCGACGCTCAAGAGCCAGCCGCGCCCTTCACTCTGAAGGTCGACTCTGACATCGTTCTCACCAATGTTGTCGTGCGTGATAAGAAAACCGGCGCAGTGATAAAAGACCTTAAATCCTCCGATTTCACCATCCTCGAAAATGGCAAGCCACAAAAGGTCGCCAGCTTCGACTACCAGAACGTCGACGAAGCTGCAGTCCTCAGCGAGAAGACCACCGTCACCGGCAAGACGACCGTCGCCGACCTGCTGAACAACAACTTCGCTGCGGATTCGAAGACGCTTCGCGACCATCGCCTCATCGTCATGTTCTTCGATCTCAGCAGCATGCAACCCGAAGACATCGACCGCGCCGTCGACGCTGCGAAGGACTACATCAACAAGAAGATGCAACCCGCCGACCTGGTCGCGTTGGTCAGCATGGACACCGGCCTTAGCGTCGACCGCGACTTCACCGCCGACAAGACCGCCCTGCTCGCCGGTGTAGGTCGCTACAACGGAACGGAAGGCACCGGCTTCGGCGCTGGCGCAACCGGCACCTCCGCCGGAACAGCCGACGACGCCTCCAGCTATACCGCCGACGACACCGAGTACAACAGCCTCAACACTGATCGTGAACTTTACGCGATCCGAGATATCGCCCGCGTTCTCGGGCGTATCGACCAGCGCAAGAGCTTGCTCTACTTCTCCGGCGGCCTCACCAGGCAGGGCATCGAAAATCAAGCCTCCATGCGCGCGGCCACCAACGAAGCCGTTAAGGCGAACATGGCCATCTACAGCGTTGATTCCCGCGGTCTCAAAGCCATCCCGCCCGTCGGCAACGCCTCGACCGGCAGCCTTCGTGGCACTGCGGCCTACAGCGGCGCGGCCATGCAGAGCAATCTCACCGCCAACTTCGCCTCCCAGGAGACGCTGGGAACGCTCTCCTCCGACACGGGCGGCAAGGCCTTCTTCGATTCGAACGACTTCGGCCCGGCCTTCGAGCAGATCCAGCACGACACCGAGGCCTACTACATCATCGGCTTCCACTCGACCAACACTGCGAAAGATGGAACCTTCCGTCATCTCACGGTGAAGTTGAACCGCAACGACGTGAAGCTCGATTACCGCCCCGGCTATTACGCCCAGGCCGACTTCCAGCACTCGAAGACCGAAGATCGCGAGCTCCAGCTCACCGAACAGCTTCGCAGCGATCTACCCGCGACCGATGTTGCGCTCTATCTTCAGGCCCTCTACTTCCGCCTTGAGAACAACGAGTTCTTCGTTCCTGTCTCGCTCATCGTTCCCGGCTCGCAGATTCCCTTCCTCAAGAATGGCGACCGCGATAAAGCCACTCTCGACATCATCGGTCAGGTAAAGAACGCTCAGGGCATCATCGTCGGCAACGCGAGAGAGACGGTAAAGCTCGCACTCGACGCCGCCCAGCAGGTGCAGCGCAAGAACATTCAGTATTCGACCGGCTTCACCCTTGCTCCTGGCAGGTACCACCTGAAGTTTGTCGTCCGCGAGAACCAGACCGGCGCCATGGGCAGCTTCGAGACCAACCTCCAGGTACCCGACCTGAAAAAGGTTCCGATGAAGCTCAGCTCGATCGTCCTCGCCAGTCAGCGGGTCGCGAATACGGACAAGAAGAACACCAGCCCACTCGTCCGCGATGGCTTCGAATGGATCCCCAACCTTCCGCACGTCTTCCGCCAGGACCAGCACCTCTACTTCCTGTACGAGGTCTATGATCCCTCGCGCGTCAAGTCCGGCGGCGAATCAAATCCTGCCGCCACTCCCAGGGGCCTTACCCGCCGCGACAGCGGTCCTGTCCGCGTCCTCACCAGCATTGAATTCCTCTCGGGTGGCGTAAAAGTGTATGAGACGCCACTGGTGGAAGCAAAGGCTGTCAACGTCACCGCGCGCAACGCCGTGGAGTTCCAGTTCGACGTCGCCCTCGCGCAGCTCGCGCCTGGCAATTACGTCTGCCAAGTCAACGTGATCGACGATGCCGGCGGCAGCTTTACCTTCCCCAGGATGGCGCTGCTGATCAAAACTGGTACTGGCCCCGCGCTCACTCCTGCCACCGCTCCGGTCGTTTCCGGTACGGCTGTGCCGCCCGCCACAAATTAGTTGCTTGACACAGCCGCATTTCGGAGCGGAGAATCCTCGGCAGATATCCCCCGGGGGGATAACGCCGATGCGACTTCCTCAACTTCTCACCCTCTCTGCCTTTTTTCTACTGCTACTCCAGCTCCCTGTTCAGTCGCAGTCCACTCCCCTGCCTAAAGCCACTCTCGATTACCTGAGAATCTCCGCCCACGAGAGTCCCGACTGGAAGCTGATCGAGCCGCACCTGCCCGATCCCGCCACGGCTCCCGTAGCGATGCTCGAGACCCAGGCCGACCTGCTCCGCGTCAGGCGCTTTCCCGACGACGCTCTCGACTACTACAACTATGCTCTGCAGCGTGGCGGCGATCAGGCGGAGATCTTCAACAAGATCGGCATCACCCAGATGGAACTCGGGAATGCGGGCGTTGCAAAGGCTTACTTCCAGCAGGTCCTGAAAGTGCACCCCAAAGACCCGCAGGCCTGGAACAACCTCGGCGCGGTGCAATTCATGGCGCGCGATTACGGAGGTGCAATCCATAGCTATCGACACGCGATCAAGCTCAATAAGAAGTACGCAGTCTCGCATTCCAATCTTGGTCTGGCTTACGTGGAACAGAAGGACTATGTCTCCGCCAAACATGAACTGCTGCTCGCGATTAAGCTGGATCCGGAGATCTTCAACCATGTCAGCTCCTCCGGTGCCACGCTGCACATGATGACCGCAGGCGACCGCGCCAACTTCTGTTTTCAGATGGCAAAGGTCTACGCGCGTATGGGCAATGAGCCCGAGATGCTACACCAGTTGCAAACAGCGAGCGAGGCAGGCATGGACATCCGAAGCAAGATGGCCGAAGACGACGACCTCGGCCGCTTCACCAAGGATCCACGTGTGGCGGAGGTGATCCTAGTGGCCAAGTCTCTGCGCGACGGCAGGATGGTGCGAAACTTAGCCAGTGTACTTCCTCCAGCCACCACGGCCGTTCCTGAGGTGCGTTGACGGCTTAGCGGTACGGGCAGTGCCGGCAATCCGAATTGCAGCAATAGCCGCGCTTGAGGTGGTATGCGGCTGTGAAAACCATGTACGGCCCCTCGAAGTAAAAATCATCCGGGTCGAGTTCAGATGGCTCGAAACTCTCGGTCTCGCCATCAGCGGGCTGGGGTTGGTCGCGGTCTGCCATCTCTCAACGATCCTAGAACAGTCGAAGGGCAGGCGCTTCCGTCGTCCGAAGCGGCACCGGCGGAGGTTCATACCGGGGAATGCGTGTCCGCGTGGGTGCCGTGGGCAGATTTTCAGCGTTGGACATCTCTTCCCGAGCGTGGCCGTTGCGGAATCGCACCACCCTGCCGGGAACCGAAGCGACACGCTCGCCCGGAACGACGATGCCCACCAGGTTCATTGGATCGGCTGCGGCTACGTCGAACTCCACATCTGATTCCGTGGAGCGAGCATTACGGAGCGATTCGACCGCCTCCGGCAGCGCGAACTGTTCTCCACCAAACCCAGTCACAAATCGCCCTCCGCGAGCTTCGCCACGGGCTTCAAGCCGACGCAGCACGCCCAGGAGATCGCGCCACTTCGGCGCGTTCGACTCGCGGACCAACAGGTCGCGAAAGACCACGCCGTAGCGCCCAAGCAACATCTTCGCGGCAGATTCGAGCGCCGCATCCGTCCGGCGCGCCTGCTCAATACGCGTTGGCGCGGCGTGAATCTCTTCGCACAGGAGCGACCACCGTCCAGCCGAGCTTCGCGTCTTCTTTTCGACCGGACTGGCAGCATGTTTGCGGCGCGAATCCATCATGGCGCGGAGTTGGTCGAAGCCGTCGGCAGCTGCAAGGCCTGCTGTCGCAAGCTCCCAAAGGGCGTGCTGGATCTGCGGTCGCGTGAGATTCGTAATGCGCTGGATGTCATTGGCGAAACACGCCCCGCGTTGCTGCAGGAATCCACGCACCTGCAGCGCCTCCGGCGACAGAGCCGCCGCCAGCTTTGGCTCCTCGACACACTGCTGAGCGAGTGCATGGGGAAGCCAGTCTGCAGTGTCTCGAACATAGAAGGTAATGGGCGCGGCATTCGTCGGAATGACCCTTCGCGGAGCATTGCCGTCGCCAACGTCCCATGCCGGATGCGGCGAGATGCGACCCCACCCCACGGCTCCCGAGAGGCATAGGTTGTCGAGCCAGCGCGAGTCGTAGTTCGCAACGCGCGCGGGAAGCAGCGTCCGCTCCCATTCAATCGCTGGAGCCTCAAATCCTTCAAGCTGTCGCAGTGCATCCAGTACGCCCTCTTCGCCCGAAAGTTGTGACCCGCCCTGCGACTGCGGCGCAAGGTGCTGCCAGCGCAGCAGCCAGTTCATGTAGGCCGAAGGCGTAACCGCCTCAACCTGCTTCCGTCGAGTGCCAAGCGTAAGCCGATGAATACGCTGCAGGATTCGTCGCTCGCACCACTCGATCTCGTAGTCAACCTGCGTCGCCGGATGCTCAAAGGCGCCGCGCATCAGGAGTCCCTGCATCTCCATCGCGAGAAACGCTTTGAATACCTCTGCTGGTTCGACGCTCAAAAGTCTGCCAAACTCGCTTGCCGTAGTAGGCCCGAGAATTTGCAGCCAGCCTTGAACACATTGCTTCAGCGCCACCTCTTTTGTAACTTCTCCGGTTGCCTTCTCATTCCCCCACAGAGTGGTGATTTGTGAAAGTCGCTCAGTCGCAATCCAGCATGGCTGTCCCGCACAATCAACGGTTGAGGCGCGGCCCGCGTGCGTCAGCCGCTCATAGAACACTGGCCAGTGGCGCGCGGCTTCACAATCCAGAAATTGCAGCGGCAGAGCGACAACCGCTTGCAGTAGATCGTGCAGTTCATGCTCATCGCGAAGGTCCGGAAAGCACTCCCGCCGAACCGTATCGATTGCCGCCTGATCAAGATGGCCGGTCTGCTCAAGCACACTCGCCGGAATGCCACGGCCGAGCGACACTGCTCGAGCGCGCCGCTCTTCTGTGCCCGCTTCGTCGAGATACGCGTAGGGATTCGCGTTCAGCAGTTCATGCGCAAACTGCGATGGCACCGGTGTATCGACAGCGAGGCAGCGAATCGACCCATCCTTGATCCCGATGAGCACCTCGATCAGGCCTTCGAGATCCATCGCCTCCTGCAGCACATCCTTCATCACCTCATCGACCAGCGGGTGCGCGGGAATCTGTATGTCGCCGACGATCGTCTCGAAGCAAGCTGCTGCCTGCGGAAACACGCTCGCAAGCAGGTCTTCAGAGCGCGTTCGCTGCACCTGCGGCGCTATGCGCTTTCCCTTGGACATCCGCAGCAATTGCAGGGACCTTCCCGCAGCCCAGCGCCAACGCGCCTTGAAGATGGGCGAAGCGATCGCAGCCTGTTCCAGCAGCTCTTTCGCAGTGTGCTCAGTTAAAAACTGGAAGACATCCGACAGCGGAAAGCTGTGCTGCTCAGCAAGCGAGATGTTGATCCCGTTGTCTGTAGCCGCCGCCTGCAGCTCGAAGTTGAATCCCCGGCAAAAGCGCTTACGCAGGGCCAATCCCCAGGCCTTGTTGATGCGGCCCCCAAAGGGCGCGTGCAGGATAAGCTGCATGCCTCCGCCCTCATCGAAGAAACGCTCCGCAATGATCGTCGTCTTCGACGGCACGGCACCAAGCAGTGCACGACCCGTGACGATATAGGCGACCAACTGCAGCGCTCCGGCTTCGCAGAGTCCGCATTGTTCGCTCAACCACTCAATGGCCGCAGCGACCTCTGGCTGCGAGGCAGAGATAAACCCCGGCGGCACGTTTGGCGTCATCTCAGAGATTTTCTCGCGAAGCTCGCCGACGCCATCGCACAACACAGCCGTCCGCTGCGGAGCCTCACCAAACCAGAACGGCACATTTGGCGGGGCACCATGTGCGTCCTCTACCAACACCCGTCCCGCGGGCTCAACCCGCTGCACCCGCCAGCTTGTATTGCCAAGAAGGATCACATCGCCCTGCCGCGAATCTACAGCGAAGTGCTCGTCGAGCGTTGCGATCTGCACACCTTCCGGCTGCAGGATCACGTTGTACAGCGCATTGTCCGGGATGCTGCCACCATTCGCAATGGCGATCATCCGCGCACCGCGCCGCGGATGCAATTGTTGCTGCACGCCATCGCGCAACAGGTACGCACCATAGCGACCGCGGCTGGATTCGATCCCCGTGTTGAGCAGCGTCACCAGCTCATCAAACAGTGCTCGCGTCAGGTTGCGATACGGATATGCGCGTCGCAGCATGTCATACAGCGCATCCTCTTCCCACGACTCAGCCCCGCAACAGGCAACGATTTGCTGCATCAGCACGTCGATCGGCTGGTCTGGGATCTCCAGCCGGTCAAGCTCTCCCGCACGCATCTTCCTGATGAGCGCAGCCTGTTCCAGCAGGTCATCGCGCGTGGTCGCAAACAGCCTGCCCTTGGGAATCGCTCCTCTCCAGTGACCGGCGCGGCCAACGCGCTGCATCGCAACCGCGACCGCGCGGGTGCTGTTGATCTGGCAGACGAGATCGATGTCGCCGATATCGATCCCAAGTTCAAGCGAGGCGGTCGCCACCAGGATTTTGATCTCGCCCGCCTTCAGTCGCTGCTCCGCATCGAGCCGCAGGTCGCGAGACAACGACCCATGATGCGCTGCAACATGCTCAGGCCCGAGCCGCTCCGCCAGCGAGTATGCGATCTTCTCCACCAACCGCCGAGTATTTACAAACACAAGCGTCGACCGATGGCTGTTGGCATGCGCGGCGAGCTTGTCGAAGATTTCGCTCCACATGCCATTCGACGTGATCGATCCGAGCTCGTCGCTCGGAACCTCGATTGCAACATCAAGCTGCCGCCGCTGCCCCACCTGGATGATCTTTGCCGCCTTGCGATCAGGATGCACCCCAGTAAGAAATTGCGCCACCAGCTCAATCGGGTTCTGTGTCGCGGAGATTCCGATCCTCTGCGGCGGCTTCGACTTACCGGCAAGCCATGCGCCCGGACACAGCCGGTTCTCTCCCGTCACCAGTGCGTCAAGACGCTCCAGCGATAAAGCTAGATGCGCTCCTCGCTTGTCGTCGGCCACGGCGTGGATCTCGTCTACGATCACCGTTTGCACGCAGCGGAGGTTCTCGCGCGACTTCCCGGCTGTCAGCAGCAGGTACAGCGATTCCGGTGTCGTGACCAGGATATGCGGAGGATTCCGCAGCATCGCGGCGCGATCTTTCGTCGGCGTATCGCCCGTGCGAACGCCGGTGCGAATTTCCGGACAAAGATATCCTCGAGCCATAGCGAGCTGCTGAATTTCTCGCAGCGGCTGGTCCAGATTCTTCTGTACGTCATTCGAGAGTGCTTTCAGCGGCGAGACGTAGACGACCTGCGTATGCGCTTCGAGCCTGCCTGCAATCGCCTGCCGCAGCAGCGTATCGATTGCCACCAGGAATGCCGCCAGCGTCTTACCAGATCCCGTCGGCGCAGAGATAAGCGTGGGATCGCCGGTAACGATGCTTGGCCAGCCCTCCACCTGCGGCTCTGTTGGCGAGCCAAACCTCGCCAGAAACCACTCAGCAGTAATGGGGTGGGCCCAGGCGAGCGCATCTACCGCGATGGCTGTTTCGGCGGGCACAGCTAGGATCATGGCTGGATTGTAGCGCGTTCGCCTCGTCTTCGCCTGTGGAAGCACTGCTCCGCTTCGAGTCAAGGCTCATTTGGAAGTTCAAGCGCGATCGACGTGAAGGCCAGCGCCTCACCGGAGGCGCCAAGAAACGGACTGATGTTTACCAGCCAGGTGCGATGGCCCGCGTCGTTCACTTTGGCTGTCTTCTCGATGACAGCGTTCCTGACCGTCTCGCCGAGCGCTACGCGCTCGAAGAGCAGCGTTAGTTCACGAGGGATGCGTGTCAACTCAAGAGCTTTCTTTCCTAGCAATTCGGCGACTGGCGTTCCCATCATCTCCGCCTGCTTTTCGTTGACTCGTAAAAGCCGCAGCGTCTTTGCGTCCAGAAGCGCCATCCCGACCGGTGCAGTTCGATAGATCGAGTCTAGCTCCGCCCATTGCCGGAACAGCGTCTGTTCGCGGTATTCGCTGACCGCCTCCACCGTACTTTGTCCGTCACATCGGCCGCCTGGACCATTACGCCATAAATCTTTCCTTCCGTGTTCCGGACTGGGTAGTAAAGAAAGTCGAAGTACCTGTCTTCAAACCCCTCGGAGCGCTGACGTCTGATATGCGCCAGCTGTTCCTTACCGATGCGCTTGACTCCTGTCTTATAAACTTCATCCAGCCACGTGAAGAATGGTTGACCTTCCAGTTCCGGCAGCACCTCGCGGACCGGCTTCATCAAAATCTCCTGCATCGACGTCTTGCCAATAAGATCGACATAGGGCTGGTTGATAAATGTGAAGCGATGCTCCGGCCCGCTCAGCATTACGAATGGAGTGGAAGACTGCATCAGGAATTGATAGAACTGACTCGAGTTGTCGGCGAAGTGGAACGGTGCCGACTCGGCAAGTGGGTCGACACCATTGCTTGTCCACTCATGATGTGTGTAGAGCCGCTCTCCATTCAATCCAAGGGCTGCCATCTGTTCTTGAGTCAGGGTCAGCTCAATCCAGCTTTGAATCTTCTCGCTCTGGCTCGCCACACGGATCACAGTAGCCGCCATAAGAGACGTATCGTCAACGGGCAGGTCCGCAGCGATAAGCCGCTCGAGGAAACGATCTTCGTGCGGGAACGTATGGACCGAAAGGTGACTCGGCATCGCGGGTTCCCCGGCGGAGAGAAGCTCAGAGAGAACAAAGAGCTTTTCATCACTGGTTTGATCGAAAAACAGCCTGACCCGGGTGAGTCGTGAGTTCGTGGGATCTAAGGGAAATGTTTTCATGCAGTTCCGGCCCGGTTGTTACGTGGCAGACGTCGAACTCCCGCGTGGGACTTCATAAGCAATTGGCTTGAATGTCCAATTCGAATGAACTCCGGTCTTACTCGAAATCGAGCTAAGAACGACGCGCAGCGATCGTGCGGTTCGGCCTTGTTTGCCGGACACTCTGCCGATGTCATCAGGGCCAACCTTGAGAAGGAGCGTGACGGTCTTGCCGTCCATTCGCATCCCCATCGCGACCTGATCGGGGCGATGAACCAGAAGCCGGACCGTGTTCGCCAGCATATTTGCAGTGGATGAGCAAAGCTCGAACGAGCTCACCTGGGGACTTACTGTATCCGGCATTTATACCTCTCTGTTAGCCAGGAAACCCGTCTTACGACGGTTTGTAATGAAGAATACACCACCTACGTCGCCTACGGTACTTAGGGCAAGACCATCCGCTCCATGTTGGAAGCCATCGTCATGGTGTTTGCGTTGCCGTATCAACAATTATGGGTGTCGATTCTACTGCTCATCTGGCGATGGCCGCTTCCATCCATTCTGTTGAGTGCGTCGCCGAAGCAAAATGCCCAGCCGATATATCGGTCTGGGCATTTATTTAGAACGAAGGCCAATTCTACCGCCAGTGACCTTCACGCCACCTGTAACCATCGCCGCGGTGATCCCAACGACCTTCAACCCAGCGTGCATGAGGATGTGGAGGCTGCACGTAGGCTCCGGGGACCCATACGTACCGTGCTCCGTCCCAGCGGTGATAGCCGGCATGCCAGGCCCAGTCGCGATGCTCTGGCGGAGGAGCCGGAACGACTTCAACCGGCCGCGGAGGCGGCGGCCCGATTCGAACTACCACTTGCGCCTGCGCCGCACCGATCGAGAGAAGTACTGCCGATGCAACGATCAAAAGTTGTTTTTTCATTCTGCAATCTCCTGAGAACTACAGAGAGTAATGACGTCAGACTGAAGTAAGAGTTGCGGCAGGTTTTGCGCAAATTTTTGGGCAACTCACCCCACTTCCAGGCCCCCGGTGGCTCCGTATACTTCGCCTGTAACGTAGCTCGATTCCTGGGAGGCGAGCAGAACATAAAGAGGAGCGAGTTCAACAGGCTGCCCTGGACGCTTCATCGGTGTCTCGGAGCCGAAGTCTGGAATCTTCTTGTCGGGCTGGCCTCCACTTGCCTGAAGCGGCGTCCAGATGGGACCGGGTGCGACGCAGTTTACTCGAATACCATCTCCAGCGACCTGCCTGGCCAGCGCGCGAGTGAACGCCAGGATTGCAGCTTTGGTCGGAGCATAGTCGAGCAGGCCTGGGCTGGGATGCGTCGCCTGGATGGAGGCCGTTGTGATGATCGACCCTCCAGGCGGCATGAGAGGCAACGCAGTCTGACATATCCAGAACAGTGCCGTCACGTTGACGCGATAGGTGGCCTCGAACTGCTCAGTGGTGACGTCAGCAATCTTTTCGACGAAGTGCTGTTTGCCGGCGACGGCGGCGAGAATGTCGAGCCCGCCCAGATGCTTGTGAGCGTCTTGGACCAGCTTGCGGGCGAACTTCTCGTCCGATAGATCACCAGGGAGCGCGAACGCCTGGCGGCCCTCCGCTTTGATCAGGGCGATCACCTCCTGGGCATCGGACTCTTCGCTGGGAAGGTAGTTGATTGCCACGTCCGCACCTTCGCGGGCGAAGGCGATTGCCGTCGCCCGCCCGATGCCTGAGTCGCCGCCGGTGACAAGTGCCTTGCGATCGTGTAGCCGTCCATTGCCAACGTAGCTGGTCTCGCCGTGATCGGCCCTGGGAGTCATCTTGCTCGCGATACCTGGCACATTTTGCGGCTGGTGTTCGAATTTTGGTTGGGGATACTGTTTGGTCGGGTCTTGCAGGGTGTAAAGATCTTTCGTTGCGGTGGCCATAGATTCCCTCGTGAATTTCTCAGATGCACGACAGAAGAGCCGCCGTTGCGCGAAGATTCGACTTGGGAGATTTTCAGATTTCGATGACATACAGGATTGCGAGCGACTTTCGCAGTGGAACAACGCACAGGGTGTCAGTGTATGAAGTGCCGGTGAATCGATCGCCAAACCGGATAACGGAGTAAAGACGCGCTACGTCCTAGGAACCTGGAGCAACCCTCCACGAAGAGGACTACACCATGGCGAAACAGACACACCTCGAAGCAGCGGACCATCACACCAAAGCAGCGGACCACCACAAGAAGGCAGCTGACCTCCATGACGAGGGCAAGCACGATGAAGCACACACGCATTCCGAACATGCTCATGCAGCGTCGACGGCAGCGCACGGCAAGTCCAGCGAAGCGCATGGCAAGTCGGCAGCGCACAAAAAGTAGCTGGTTAGATTAGGTTTCGTGAAGGCCGCGGTCTCGTTGCGCGGCCTTCACATCAGGAGCCGCCAGCGAGCTGTACGCTGTAGTAACTTTCGTGCCGAGGGCCAGTTGCCATCAACGCTTCAATTCTCTCCAAAGGCATGATTCCGCCGCGGGCCCCCGCAGCGGTACAGTTCAGAGCGGCAGCGGCGCACGCAAATTCGAGTTGACGTTGAAGCGGCCAGCCTTGCAGCAGCCCGTAGATGAATCCAGCGTGAAAGATATCTCCCGCGCCCGTGGTGTCGATTACGGGGACGGTAAAGGCAGCAGCGTAATTTAGGTGTGCACCGTCCCAGGCAAGCACACCTTCTTCGCCCAACGTAGCCGCGGCGAGCTGACAACCGTAACGTCGCTGAATTCCGCGCAAGGCCGCTCCGATATCCGATTCCGACATCAGCCGGCAGGGAAAGTCGCGGCTCACGATGAGGTAGTCGACAATGCTGATCAGATCTTCGACACCGGCGTAGAGGTCGTCCAGATCTGCGATGACAGGAACTCCGGCTTCGCGCGCCCAGCGAGCAGCTTGAACAGCGGCCGCAGTGTCGTGGCCATCGACGTGAAGCGCACGAGCGTTAACGATCCACTCCCGGCTAAGCTCCTGCGGCTGCAGAATGAGGCGGTCATCGCGACGGCAGAAGACAGTACGCTCGCCACCTCCGTCCACAAGGATGAGCGACTGCGGACTGGCACCGCCGGAGACTGTGACGAGTCGAGTCTCTACCCCGGCTTGGGAGAAGGCCTCACGATGGAGCGTCGCCGCCGCATCGTCGCCCAGCTTGCCCACGTAGCGAGTTGAAAGGCCCCATCGCTGGCACGCGACCACAGTTGACGCAACCTGCCCGCCGGGATGGAGAGTAGCGTGACTGTACTCGACCTTGGAACCGCGAGCCGGATATTCCGGCAGCGAGATGACTGTGTCTGTAGCGTTCAGACCAACGCCGACGAGGTCAACCTTTGTGGGTTTTCCCATCCAGATATCGTAAATGGAACAGGAGTCCAGAGGTGCCTCCCGGTCAAGACACGAGGTCGAGCACTGATTCCCTGGAGTGGTGATCGAGTGGTCCTCGAATTCTCCTGCGCGGAAAGCTGGCAGCAGCTATAAGCTATGGAATTTTTCAACAGTGCAGAAGTTGTTTCCATCATTGCACTTTATGGGGATTGTCCGGAAAAATGGGCCGACCTACTCTCAATTATGTAGCTGTGTCTCATGTCCTCTCCGTTACAGGCGATAACAGGTGGAGAAATCCTGACCCGCCATCGGGGCCGGTGTGCGATCCAATTTCAGGCCGGTGATCATGCAGTCCAGAGTTGCAGTCCCGGTGCCGACGGCAGAGAGAGCCAGGTGCATACGATAATCGAGCTGCCCATCGCAAATGCGCCGAAGCCGGAACCGGCGCCTCCTCGCGCGACGAACAGTGGAATCAACGTGGTCCTCTTCATCGCCGTTGTTGCGGTGCAGGCGCTCCACTTCGGTCTTCATCTGTCGCTAGCCAATCCTGTCTTTGGCTCAGACCTGCTCCAGGCAGTGGCGGCCGCGCTGAGTGCGATCGTCTGCCTCTTCAAAGGGCACCGAGGCAGCCGGCACTGGAATCTCTGGGTCGGGCTCAGCGTCGCTTTCTCCATCTGGGCGATTGCGCAGTTGTACTATGCCTTTGGCATGTTGCGCCCGGGCGCAAGGGACGTGCCTTTGAGCGAACTCTTGTGGCTCATTTATGCGTTCCCCATGCTGCTGGTGATCTCCTACACACCGCAGGCGTCGAGCAGGGACCCCGCCGGCTGGCTGGACGCTGCACAAGCGGGAATCTTCTTCAGCATCCTCATCGCGCTGTTCTATCCTTCGCCGGGCATCATCACGCAAGGCATCTCGGACGACGTTCAAGGTGTAGCGCTGCTTCTTGCATTGGTGATTCGGTACTGTACAGCCGAGCCAGGCAGTGACCGCCTTTTCTTCCGGAACCTGACGGCCTATATGACCGTCTACGTCTTCTTTTGTGTTCTCTACTACCTTCTGACCACCCACGGCTTTGCTGTTGGATCGATCGCTGAGGTCTGCTGGAGTATTCCCTTCACTGTCTTCTCCATAATGGCGCTCTGTACCGATCCATTGAAGAAAGCTGAAGAATCTCACTGGCATCGGATGTCCGAAGTGGTACCAGCCAGCTACGTTCAAGGGGCGAGCGCACTCGGCCTCGCAATTATGTCGCTTACGGCTTCAGCTGTGCTGGCGTACCACCGGCCGATGCAGGGAGCGATCCTGCTCGCCGTCGCTTTCCTCCTGTTCGCCGCGCGCACAAGCACCCGTGAATGGCAGCTTCAATCTATTCATTCGAAGTTGAATTACTCCGTGCTGCACGATCCGCTCACGTCGGTCGCGAATCGCACCCTGCTCGACGCCGAAATCACACGCCGGCTCGTCTCGTCTTCAGGATCAGCAGACCGGTCCATATCGGTCCTCTTTGTCGGGCTCGACCGCTTCAAGACACTTAACGATTGTCTCGGCCACGCCTTTGGCGACCTGCTGCTGCAAAATGTGGCGACCGTGCTGTCCAGCAGTATCCGTAAACAGGACCTGATTGCACGTTATGGCGGAGACGAATTTGTGGTTCTGCTCGATTCTGTCAATGCGAAGGAGGCACGGTCCTTTGCGGAACGCACTCTCGATTTGTTGAAGAATCCAATGTTTCTCGGGGGCCGGGTGTTGAATGTGACTGCAAGCATCGGGTACACCGTGGGTGCGGCCGAGGCGACCGCCGCCGGCATGCTGCAGCAGGCACATTTCGCGATGCATCATGCCAAGAAAGCCGGCAAGGACCGGGCGCAGATCTTCGAGATGGAGATGGTGCGGGTGCCACAGTACAAGCTTGCGCTCGAGACGGACCTGCGCAAGACACTCGCTGACGATGCGATCACCGTCTTTTACCAGCCGATCTTCGCGGTTGAGAGCGGGGAGATCGTGGGCTTCGAGGCGCTGGCGCGGTGGCTGCATCCGGAACGCGGCAGTGTGTCGCCGGCAGACTTCATCCCTGTCGCCGAAGATACAGGCCTGATCCTTGAGCTTGGCCAGCAGATCCTGCGCAAGGCTTGCAAACAATGCCGGGAGTGGAACCGTACCTTCGGCACGGCCTACACGATGAACGTGAATGTGTCGGCGCACCAGTTTGCAAATCCACACGTCCTGACTCAGATTGTGAGCACGCTTTACGAGACCGGCCTCGAACCACGCTTCCTAAAGCTCGAAATAACGGAGTCGGTGCTGATCAGCGGCTATACCTGCGTCGAAGAGGTGCTGAGGAAGGTGCAGAAGCTGGGTGTGCAGATCTGCCTGGATGACTTTGGCACGGGCTACTCGTCGCTGAGCTACCTGTTGAACTACCCGTTCGACGTCGTGAAGATCGACCAGAGCTTTGTGCGGAACCTGGACCAGGATCCGCGGCGCGCGGACGTGGTGCGGACGCTGGTCGATCTGGCGGGGAGCTTAAAGAAGCACCTGGTCGCCGAAGGTGTAGAGCGGCCGGAGGAGATGGCCTGCCTGAAGAACCTGAGGTGCGAGCTTGCACAGGGCTACCTTCTGTCGAAGCCGCTTTCGGCAGAGATGGCGACGAGGCTGCTGGAAGCACATGAAAATATTTCTTCGGCTGGTTTACTTCACAACCGGATCGAGAGCGGAAGCGGCGCTTTTCTTGTCGGAACCGGAATTTCGAAGCCAGCCGCTTGAAGTCTGACGGGGGTACCCCCCTCCCCCCTCTTTTCGCAAAGTCTTCCAAACAGACACTTTAGGTCTGGACCGACGTTTAGCCTGAGAGCAATGGCGCTGGCATCGCGGGGACGGGGGCGACCTCTGAGGGTTTCGGCAGGGATGGTTTGTCAAGCATGCCGCATCTTTGTCTATAGGAAATTGGACCAGCGGAGGCGCCCGATGGGGATGCTTCAGGGGCTCCATGCAGCCAAGTTCGGGATTACACCTCTTCCAGACTTGATCTATGCGGTCATAATCTTGTCCGGGGTAATGGGGTACTCCCTGATGCGCTTGCCTGTTGCGTTGTAGATCGCGTTCGCGACTGCGGCTGCTGCTCCCGTAATTCCAATCTCTCCGACGCCGCGCGAACCGATCGGATTGAACTTCACGTCCGGGATGTTGAGGACAGTAACGTCGACCGTGCCGATGTCCGCATTGACGGGCACGTGGTATTCGGCGAGCGACTCATTGGCTACGCGGCCATATACAGGGTCGACATGTGCCTCTTCGTGAAGAGCAAAGGAGACACCCCAGACGATCCCGCCCATTAGCTGGTTGAGGCCGGTCTTCTGATTCAGGAGCGTACCGATGTCGTAGGTTGCGACAACTCGACGCACCTTGACCATATGGGTGTCCTTGTCGACAGCTACCTCAACGAAGACCGCACCCCACGAGTTTGAGGTCATCGCGTCCCGGGACTCTGAAGGCTCGGCCGAGCCATTTGCTTCGACCGGCTTGTTGCCGTTCCGCGCGATCAGATCCACGAGGCTGTCGGTTTGAGAAGGATTGGCCTTGTTGAAGAGCTTCCCGTCTTTAACATCGACACCCAAGGTATTCAGACCATGCAGCGGGGAGGCTGCATCGGCTATGGCGAGATCGGCCAGCTTGAGCTTCAACTGGCTGGTAGCATCCTGGATCGCGGGCAGGACAGAAGCTGAGGATTGCGAACCTCCCGACACGGGGGCCTTGGGGAGGGTTGAATCGCCGAGCTTCACTTCGACAAGGGATGGATCGATGCCCAGGCCTGCCGCAGCCTGCTGCGCCATGATGGTGTATGTGCCGGTGCCCAGATCCTGTGTTCCGGATCCTACGAACATCCTGCCACCTGGAAGCATGCGAACAACGGCTTGGGCGGCGCTCCGATTTGCGGGGTAGGTGGCGGTGGCCATGCCGTAGCCGATCAGCGCATTGCCCTCAGTAACGGTGCCCGGCGTCGCACTGCGCTTTGACCAGCCGAAGCGTTCCGCCGCCTGGGTGTAGCAGTCGCGCAGGTGCTTGTCGGTCCAGGGCCGATCGTGACTCGGGTCATTCTCCGCGTAGTTCACCAGGCGAAGCTGCACCGGATCCATCTTGAGCTTTTCGGCGAGCTCGTCCATGGCGATCTCGAGGACTGCCGTCCCGGGTGCCTCACCGGGAGCGCGCATGAAGGTCGAGACTCCAAGATTTACCTCGACTACCTTTTCGGTCACAGAGTTGGCCTCGCTCATGTAGAGGCTCTTGGTTGGGCTGGCGGAATGCTCGGTGAAGTCCTCCATCACGGAAGCGTTCATGACGACGTCCTGCTGCATAGCAAGCAGCTTTCCTTCAGCGCTTGCACCCAGCTTGATCTTGTTCACAGTGGAAGGGCGGCCGCCCACAGGGCCAAACATCTGCTCGCGTTCGAGGACAAGCTTTACAGGTCTGCCGGTAACTTTGGCCGCCATCGCGCAGAGCGGCACATGGGACCACATGGAGCCTTTTGACCCGAAGCCGCCGCCGACCACGGGGTTCACCACGTGCACATAGTCGCTCGGGATGTCGAGGGTCTTGGCGAGGGACATTCTTACGCCGGAGATGTACTGGGTGGCGTCGTAGACGTTCAACTTCTCGCCTTCCCACCATGCGATGGTCGCGTGCGGCTCCATGGGATTGTGGTGCTGGATGGGCGTGATGTAGGTCTGCTCGACAGTAACGGAAGATTTAGTAAAGGCCGCCTGAAGGTCTCCGCGATGATTTCCCGCTGGCTCCTTGCCCGGGTTCTTCGGCCAGCGTGCCGTGCCGAGGTTTTCCTGAAAACTGACCTGCGCGGGCTTCGGCATGTACTTGATCTTCAAGAGTTTCGCCGCAAGTTTTGCCTCGTCCAACGACGTCGCCACGACGACCGCGATGGGCTGGCCGTTGTAGTTAACGCTCTTATCCTGCAACAGGCTCAGGTTCCGTCTTGCGGGCGGTTGCGGCGGGCCGGAGTTCAGTTTTGGTGCATTGAAAGGCGTCAGGATAGCGACAACTCCAGGCGAACGGTCCGCAGCAGCACGGTCAATGGATGCGATCGTGCCGTTCGGAATTGTCGACTGCACGATGTAGGCATAGGCCAGGTTGGCTTTCGGGAATGGCTGCGAAAATTCCGCTGCGTACTTTGCCTTCCCGGTGACCTTGGCAATTCCTTCATAGCGATGATCGAGTTGTTTCGACGGCTTCGGGGCTGTTTCGGTCTGCATCATGCCTGCGTCCCTTCGGTTGTGCCCTGCGAGGCGAGTGTCAGTGCGCGCACTGCGCCCCTTTTTGCCATTTCGGTTTTAAAGGCGTTGTGCTCATATCCCTTTGCACCGCGCAGAAGGATCTCGGCTGCCTGCTGGAATGCTTCCGGCGAGGCGGGCTTTCCAATCAGCGCCTTTTCAGCGTCTCCGTCTCGCCAGGGTTTGAGCGCCACTCCGCCCAATGCCACGCCGGCGGACTTGATCTGGCCGCCCTCCATTTCGAGGCCGGCCGCAACCGATATTAAAGCGAAAGCGTAGCTGTTGCGGTCACGGGCCTTCAGATAGTAGGCGTTCTTTGCAAATTTTGGAGGGGACAAAGTGACTGCAACGATTAGCTCATCCGCTCGCAGTGCTGTTTCGATCCAGGGAGTCGACCCGGGTAGTTTGTGGAAGTCGGCGAAGGGGATCGTTCGATTACCCTTCGGACCCTCGACCTGGATCATGGCCCCAAGCGCGGACATCGCGACATTCATGTCGGAGGGATTCGTCGCGATACAGGTCTCGCCGCTGGTTGCGCCCTTGTCGGTCTGCCCCAGAATTGCATGAATGCGGTTGTAGCCCTTGATTGCGGCACATCCGGAGCCGGGCTCGCGCTTGTTGCAGGCCGGGAAGCTTACGTCTGTGAAGTAGTAGCAACGGGTTCGCTGCAGCAGGTTGCCGCCAGTAGTAGCCATGTTGCGCAACTGCGGGGAGGCGCCGCTGAGCAGCGCCTGCGAGAGCAGAGGATATTGCGTCTTGATGAGAGGATGGTCGGCCAGATCGGAGTTGCGGACAAGTGCGCCGATGGTCACGCCGCCGTCGGGGTTCTGGACAACCTGATTCAGGTCGAGGTGATTGATGTCGATGAGGGCTGTGGGGGTCTCGACGCCATACTTCATCAAGTCGACCAGGTTCGTTCCGCCGGCCAGAAATTTTGCGCCTCGGGCGGCCCCGGCCCGGATCGCGGGTTCAGTCGATGTCGCGCGTTGATAGCTGAAAGTGTTCATGCGGATGCTCCTGCCACTGCACGGACCGCAGCGACAATGTTGGGATAGGCGCCGCAGCGACAGATGTTACCGCTCATGCGTTCGCGGATCTCATCGTCCGTCATTTCGGGGTGTTCGGTCTTACCGGTATGCAAGCTGACTATGGAGAGCGCTCCGCGCTTCTGTTCCTCGACCGCCGCGACAGCCGAGCAGATCTGGCCTGGCGTGCAGTAGCCGCACTGATAGCCGTCGTGTTCAAGGAACGCAGCCTGCATGGGGTGGAGCTCGGATATATCTTTCGGCTCCGGGTTCCTGGCGAGCCCTTCGATCGTGGTGATCTCTGATCCCTCTGCTGCAAACGCCAACGTCAGGCAGGAATTAACCCGCCGCCCGTTTATCAGGACGGTACAGGCCCCGCACTGTCCGTGATCGCACCCCTTCTTACTGCCTGTGAGCTCGAGGGACTCCCGAAGAGCGTCCAGCAAAGAGGTCCGGGTGTCCAGCGATAGCGACTTTGACTGGCCATTGACTTTCAAAGCGATTGCCTGGGTCAGGGACGCTTGTGTTGCGGCGGCGACGGGCTTCGGCAGCCCCACGGCGATACCAGCAGAGATCACGCCAGTCGCCTGCATAAAACGTCTCCGGCTCAGTTCGAAGCTCAATCCATTCTTTTCGAGTTCCTTTTCTTCCTCTTCCAGTTCCCCGCACTCAGGCCCACTTTTCGACACAACACTCATATGCACTCCGGCAGATCTCTCGACAAACAGTCCTATATAAGTCGAATAGACGAGCAGAAGTTCATTAGGGATGCTTTGTTGTGGGAAAGGGTGTGGCCTCGTCGAAATTACGTTCCCCGGTATTGCGCCAGACCCTGTGTGCCCACCTTCGAGCAACGAAGAGACCGACCAGAGCAATAGAGACAAGGGCCGAGATCAGGATTTCGGAGATGTAGGACTTGCCCGAGAACAAGCCGGAGGAAAGAAACAGCTTTGTTCCTACCCGTTGCAGGGCCCTCTCGCATGCCCTCAACCTGGCGAAAGTGATCCATGGGAATGCCGCAAGCGCGATGATGAGGTACCGAGACACCATGGCCAGACAGCTCGGCTGATCACGAGAGAAGGCCAGCGACGGAGGGCAACTCTCCAGGCTGGTCGCAAAGAAAAGGAGAGCGGAGAAGACGATTGCATCCAGAATGAGATTGAACATGGCGTGCTCCGAAGCAGGAGTTAGGCGCCGCGACATGGCCGCCTTCCTCTTCTAAAGCGCGCTTACGTGCGATAAGGTGCCAACGTCCTCTTATTCGCTGCCGAGCGCTTGCCCGGGGGTTCGCCTGGTCTCAGCTCGCGAAAGAGCCAAAGCCTTGCGAGGGACCAGTCCCGTTTCACCGACCGCGGCGCGATGCCGAGAAGACCGCCAATCTGTTCGATGGAGAGGCCGCCGAAGTAGCGCAGTTCCACAACCCTTGCCTGCCGGCTGTTCTCGAGCGCGAGCCGATTCAGTGCTTCATCGAGGATGAGCATTTCGTCGATGCGATCTACCGAGATTGCTAAACCATCTACAAGCTCTACTCGCTTCGCGCCGCCGCCACGCATCTCGGCGTTGTGGGCGCGTGCATAATCGACGAGCACACGCCGCATGACATGCGCGGCGACACCGATGAAATGTTCACGGTTTTTCCAGTCGACATCTTCATGCGCCAATCGAAGATAGGCTTCGTGGATCAGAGCGGTCGCCTGGAGAGTGTGTTCGGCCCTTTCGCGGCGCATATAAGAGCTTGCGAGACGGTGGAGTTCTTTGTAGACCAGCGGGAGGAGCGTCTCGGCTGCCTGTGCGTCTCCGTGGCTCATCGCCCTGAGTAACTGGGTGACCTGGCCTGGATCTTCTTGCGACCGTATATTTTTCGGCGTCTCCATGGCACTCTTTTCCGGGAAGTAACGCTTTAGAGAGTAAGTAGCTGAATTTCTACTTCTTTCCAAGCATTTTCAAGAAAAGAGAAGAAAGATTCTGGTATATACTCACGCCGTCAGCCACGATTGTAGAACTAAAAAGTGAGGGTGTAAGTATAACTCCACTTTCGTAGGCTGTCGCCTACCTCGTCGGGCTCTCTCCGCGCTTCACATGTACCGTATATTCCGCTTGCCTTCTTTTGGCAAACAAGATTCCATCTCCGAGTTTATGGACAGCGGTCATGACAAACGAACAACAATCCGTTGAGCGACTCTTTGAAGCGGCGCTTGCCCTGCCGCCAGAGGAACGTAGCGGGTTTCTGGACCGCGCCTGCTTCGGTGCCCCGCTGCTTCACCACTTAATGGAGCAACTGATCGAGGCGGACGGGATCCCGGATAGCTTCCTTCGGACCCCTGTCCTATTAGGCCAGGGCTCCACTGAGAATTCGACCTTGGTGCGGCCTTCTGACGGCGCTCCCCGGTTTGGAGTTGAGGAGATCATCGCGGAGCGATTTCAGGTAGTGCGATTTATCGCTCGCGGGGGGATGGGTGAAGTCTACGAGGTGCAGGACCGCTTCCTGCACGGCACGCCGCTTGCACTCAAGATTATTCGTCCTCACATTGCGGCGGACCCTTATAGCTCCCGACGATTCGAGCAGGAGGTCATCCTTGCACGCAAGGTGAACCACCGGAACCTATGTCCGATCTATGATATTTTTCACTGCGAAGAGCCCGAGCCGCCGTTCCTTTTCTTGACGATGAAGCTGCTCGGCGGCGAGTCGCTTGAAGCGAGGCTACGAAGGCGCGAGGCGATTCCGCTCGAAGAAGGCGTGCAGATCTGCAGACAGCTCCTTGAAGGCATCAAGGCCATCCATAACGTAGGAATTATTCACCGCGACATTAAGCCGAACAACGTCATGTTGGAACGCTCAGGCCATGAGATCTGCGCGACGATCATGGATTTTGGTCTGGCCCGTTTGAACGAGCCGGACGCTTCGGTCTCGCGGACGGGCGTGGTCGCGGGCACGCCGGGATATCTTGCACCGGAGCTGCTGCGCGGAGCCAGCCCGTCCAATGCATCGGATCTTTACGCGCTTGGCGTCGTGCTGCACCAGGTTCTTACCGGCCATCGGCCATCGCCTTCGAAGGGCGGACGGGGCGTGGTCCTCTCTCCCGAACTCCAGGGCTCACGCGCTCCGGTCGCGCTGATGATGGCAATTACAGATTTTCTTTCCGAGGACCCCGAGCTGCGGTGCAGCGCATTTGACCACGTCGTTCACCAGGACGAAGCTCAACTGGAAACTGCCAGAACACCTTTGCTTACCCGGAGGAGTTTCGCCATTGGCGGGGTGGCGTCCCTTGGTCTTCTCGGGGCTGGATCGCTGTGGAAGTGGCGAGAGATTGATGACTTTCTTCATCCCTTGCCGGTAAAGCGATTTGTCGCGCTGCTGAACTGGCCGCCGCCTTCGGATGCGAAGGTAACGCCGATCCTGCTGGGGCTGATCGACAGGATGGTCAACGCGCTCTCGCGGGCGGAGGCCTACGATCACAACTTCTATGTGACCTGCCAGACATCGCTGACCGAGATGAAGACACCGGCGCAGGTGACGGATGTTTGCGAGTCGCTGGGGGCAAACCTGATCTTGGCGACCTCGGGGGCCGTTACGTCGGAGGGAATATCGGTGTTGCTGCAGGTTCTGGAAGCGGGCTCGTCGAAGGTGCTGCGGTCGAGGAGCCTGCATGTTGCGTCTGGGGAGCAGTTCAGTTTGTCAGAGGTTGCCACGCAAGCCGCTGCCAAACTCCTTAACATCCCCGCACCTTCCAGTAACGGAGCCTTAAATCAGATTGGTACCGACAATCCGAACGCGCTTGCCGCATTTCAGGCTGCTGAAGCTCTGATGAAGGAACCGAATAATAGCGGCTTGAATGGAGCGATTGAGAAGTTCAAGCTGGCGGTAGAGTTAGACTCACATTTCGCTAATGCACACGCACGTCTCGCTTTTGCGTATCACTCTCTTTTCTGGGCCCAGCACGACCCAGCCTCGCAGATGCTTGCGCGCGCCAACGCAGAGACCGCCCTCACTCTAGATCCAGCCTCTACTGAAGGGCATTCAGCCCTAGCCACTGCGTACCAAGACACGGGCGATTCACAGGGAGCTCTTCGAGAGTACGCCAAGGCTCTCTCTCTCGACCCTTCGAATTCTCTTGTCATCGTCCGCCAGGCGCAAATTTACTTCTTCCTAAATCGATGGCAAGAGGCCGAACAGGCCTACAAGCGGGTACTAAAGGTGAGGCCGAATCTCTGGCAGGCATACAACGACCTCGGAGCTACCTACAGCTTTCAAGGTAAATATCAGGCAGCGCTCCAAGCCTTTCGAGCAGCCAGCGTATCCGCACCGAGAAATGCTTGGCCTGTCGCTAATGCAGCGCAGATGCTCTTCCTGCTCGGTGATCTGGATCAGGCCGAGGCAACGGCCTCTAAGAGCATCGCGCTCTCTCCACTTTCGTGGGCCTTTGGCGTCCGCGCCGATATTCGGCGCGCTCAGGGCAAATATGCAGAGTCTGTTGAAGCGGCTTTGAAGGCCGCAACTCTGGATCCGGGTCAGGACACAGCCTGGCTTAAGGTTGGGGATGCTTACGCCCGAATGAAGCACCATGACAAAGAAGCGTCGGAGAGCTATAAACGCGCCTTGGCTGCGAAGGCTGAGCAACTCCAGATCGATGAAAGCCAAGGTTTCGATTGGATGCAGATGGCTCTGTATCAAGCCAAGACGGGCGACAAAACGTCCGCTGCGACTTCAATCAAGAAAGCGGACGAGCGCAATGCGGTGGACATTTATTCTTTGGTGTTCAAGGTTCGTGTGCAGACACTCCTGGGTCTCCACGCGGAGGCTCTCGCCACACTTGCTCAGTGCTGGCAGATGGGTGCGACTAAAACTCAAATTCAGGCTACCAACGACCTGGACCTGCTTGCTTCGAACGCAGACTCATTTCGGCCGGCGGCAAGCTTACACCTTTTAACCTCCTAAAGGAATCAATCATGAAGAAGTTCATCTTCGCAATTACTGCATTATCGCTTGTGACACTGGGTCTCACAGCGTGTAGAAGGAATCGCGTCACTCTTGTCGAAACATCCTACCTTGTCACGCATCCCGCAGTTCACAAGGGCGACTTGCTCACCTTTCAGATCCCTTCAGCCACTGAAACTGTGCCATATTATGTACACTTCGACCCAAAGGTCACCCCCTGCGCCGATGCCACGATCATCGTTACGTCTTCCGAGCCAGTTCACTGCAAGGTTAATAAAGAAGCTTCCCGGCCCACTCAGTATCTTTATTACGTCGATACTGTTCCACAGACAAAGGCCGTCGGCAAGTGCCCTCCTTGCTGGCCAGGTAGCATTGTCGTTGGCCCGTCGTCTGGCAAGGGACACGTTGTCACGTCGAAGCAGGCAAGCGGTCCTTACCCTGCAGCCGAGATTTTGATCTACGACGACAAGGATGGCAATCCTATCGCGAATTCTGCCTCTGTCTATCCCGAGCAGGCAGTTAGGTGGTTTGTAAATGGACCCGATAAGGGCTGGACAGTAAAGTTCGAAACTGCGTTGTGCGGCGGTGAGTCAACGGTGACGCAGCCAGTTGGTGGAGAGGCTTACTGCAATCTAACGAACGTTAATCCGGGAACTTACAACTATCAGATCACTGTCAGCGGGACGATGGGACCCCAAGACCAACAGCTCGTCGTAGTGTCAGCTCAAGCGTCTTCGACCACTTACAAAGCGAAGTAGTTCACAAAGCTGTGGCCGATTCCGGATAAGTGGGATCGGCCCTTTCTTTTGCGTCACAGAAATTGCTTTAGTTTTGTGAGCCATTTGTTGCGGTCGTCGTAATGCAGTTGAAAACTGGTCGGGTCATTTTGTGTCGAAGTGTTGGCCCCTTTTCTCGCTAACCACGCTTTATCCAGTGAAGGCGTCAAGACGACCTCTTCCACAGGAGAAAGCAAATGAAAAACCTCATCGCAAACCGCAAACTCGCAGGGCTGTCGGCTATCGTTCTCGCTGTCGCCGTTGGCGCAACCGTTCCCACATCGCAGGCGCTTGGCCAAAGGGCCCGGGTCGTCGCCAATATTCCGTTTGACTTTCAGAACGGGTCCGAACATCTCCCGGCTGGGAAATACACAATTGACATGACTGCCGATCATGTTATGCGGCTCAATAACGGAAAGATCAACAGCGCTTCGCTGAGCCGGGAGGAGATTGACCACCAGCCCTCCACCTGCAGCAAGCTCGTCTTCACCCGGTATGGCAGCAGCCGGTACTTCCTTCGCGAAGTCTGGATGGCCGACAAGGCTGAACACCAGGTGCTGGCAAAGAGCAAGGCGGAAAAGCGTCAACTGAACGCCATGAACGTTGCAGACCGGAACGGCATTGAAGTTGCCCTGCTTGAACCTTTCAAGTAGGCCTCAACATGTGCCCGCTAAGCCCGTCATAAAGCCGCCAGAGAACCCGTCTGGCGGCTTTGTGCATTTCGTCCGTTCGGCCCAAGAGCGGAACGGTTCGCCGTAGAATAAGTGAATGTTCACGGGAGCCAAGGAACTGAGAGCGATCCACCTTTCGCGCTGCCGCCAAGGTGCTGCCGACAAGAAATTGCGGCAAACCCGTAAGACCTGAATCTCGCTGCGATGCAAAAACCCTCATCAGTCTCTCAACGTACGGAAGGATCCAATTGCAAAACGAAGTAGCCAAGCCTGTAAGCCTCCCCGCCAACCCACACTTTTCCTCCGGCCCATGCGCAAAGCGACCAGGCTGGTCGTTGTCCGCCCTTGAGGATGCGCTGGTTGGACGTTCCCATCGCTCAAAGCCGGGGAAGGCGAAGCTGCAGGAGGTGATCGAGTTGTCGCGGGAGGTCCTTGGGATTCCCGACGACTACCGCATTGGCATCGTGCCTGCATCGGATACCGGGGCCATCGAGATGGCGCTGTGGTCGATGCTGGGGGCGAGAGGAGTTGACGTGCTTGCCTGGGAGAGCTTCGGTACGGAGTGGGTGACGGACATCACCAAGCAACTGATGCTGGATGACGTCCACGTTTACGAAGCCGGTTATGGAGAGCTCCCGGACCTTTCGAAGGTCGATTGCACTCGTGACGTGGTCTTCACCTGGAATGGAACCACCTCAGGCGTCCGCGTGCCTGACAGCGATTGGATCTCCGACACGCGGGAGGGCCTGACGATCTGCGATGCGACCTCGGCCGCGTTTGCGATGGACCTGCCCTGGAAGAAGCTTGATGTGATCACGTGGTCGTGGCAGAAGGTGTTGGGAGGCGAGGGGGCGCACGGTATGCTGGTGCTGAGCCCGCGAGGGGTAGAACGCCTTGAAAGCTATAAGGCCTCGCGACCGCTTCCCAAGATCTTTCGCCTGGCGAAGAGCGGAAAGCTTATTGAAGGCATCTTCAGCGGCGAGACGATCAACACTCCGTCGATGCTGGCTGTGGAGGATGCGCTTGATGGCCTGCGATGGGCAAAGAGCATCGGAGGGCTCTCGACACTCATTCGGAGGTCCGAAGAGAACCTTGCGGCGATTGCCGAGTGGCAAAAGACAAGCTCCTGGGGCAGTTTCCTCGCCAAAGAGCCTGCGACGAGATCATGCACATCGATCTGCCTCACCATTGTAGATCCCGAATTTTTGAAGCTGGATGCAGCGCAGCAGGCTGCGTTTGTGAAGTCTTTGACGGGGCTTATCGAAAAAGAGGGCGCAGGATTTGACATCGCTTCCTATCGCGATGCACCCCTGGGTTTGAGGATCTGGGGCGGGGCGACCGTTGAGACGAGCGATGTCAAGATTCTGCTCGAGTGGCTCGACTATGCGTTCGAACACACGAGACGCAGCAGCACTCAACAGGCCCCCGAAAGGATGCAGTTCAAAGGAGCTTAGAGCAAATTCGTGTTTTGCAAGGTACAGCCGATAGGTAAACGTGGGCTTGTACTTTGTGGAGAACCTCTTGCTCGACGGCAGGCTTCTGGCGAAAGCGCTGAAAGAAGCGAGGCTCTCGTTCTCCAACGGGAAGCGTCGACGCCGTTCGATTTTGTGTTGCAGACCTCTCCGGGTTGGTTGCTGCCTGCTTTTAGCGGCAGTGGCCACCGGGAAGTCTGCGTTCGCACTGGATCCCGCCAGGAAGATAGACCAGTATGCCCACGACACCTGGAATTCGCGCCGGGATTTCCCCGGCGAAGCGGTCTACCAGGCTTTGCAGACGAGCGACGGCTACCTGTGGCTCAGGACGGCGGCGAGCCTGGTCCGCTTTGATGGCGTGCGGTTCGTCCCCATGGATGCGGCAGTTGGAAGAGAGCCCGTCAAAGCGATTTGCCTCAACGCCGACGGTCAACTGATTGTCCGAACAACCTCGCGGACCGAAGTCTATGCCAACGGAGAGTTCACCGACATTCTGCCTCCCGCACCACTGCCGGACGGGGACATCCTGTCCATCTTCCCGACAGCGGCAAACGAGGTTTTGCTCGGATCCGACAACTTTATCTACCAGATACGACCCGGAGAGATCCACCTATTAGCGAGCGACGCTGGATGGACCAGGGCCTTTCTTCGTGACAGCCGGGGCCGGCTCTGGATCGGCGGCGAACGGAATCTTTATACCTACAGCAACGGCAACATAACCCCGGTGAAGCTCGACCAGGGAAATTTGCAGCTCAACACTCTGCTGGAAGACCGCAAGCATCGAATATGGCTCGGGACCAGTCAAGGGCTTTACCGGCTGGGGCAAGATGGAAGGTCGGTAGAGGCACCCGTCTTCGGCAGCACGCTGGGAAAGATCAACGCTCTGCTTGAAGACCGGAATGGAAATCTGTGGGTTGCGACTGATAGTTCCGGGGTGTTCCGTATCTCAGCGGATCGCGGCAATCTCTCCTTCTACTCTGCTGAAGACGGCTTGAACGATGGCAAGGTGCTGTCGCTGCTGGAAGACCGCGAAGGAAGCATCTGGGTGGGTACAGCAAATGGGCTGGACCGGTTCCGCGACACGAAATTCAACCCTATCAGCAATCGGGAGTACCTGCCATCGAGCCAAACGCAATCTATTCTCGGCACACGAGACGGCAGCATATACACCTACTGCTACAACGGCGGCCTGGCGCGTCTTCAAAACGGAAAGGTCGAGGTGATCAGCAAGGCCGAGGATGCAGCCACGTTCTCCGGACACGCGATGTTCGAGAGCAGGCTCGGGAGTATCTGGGCGGCGACCACGAAGGGGCTGATGGAGCTTCGGGGCGGCATTCTTCGCCTGCATCCCGCTCCGCCCGGACTGACAAATACTTTTATTTCGGCCATCAGTGAAGACGACGGGGGGCTGATCGTCGCTACGAGCCAGACCGGGGTCCTTCGCTACAAGGACGACAAGGTGAGTCCCTGGAGGTTCCACGGTCAGTTGACTTCCCTGTCGCTTGCCGGCGACTACACGTTCTCGATCTACCGGGATCCTTCGGGAACGTTATGGTTCGGGACGGTGAAAGGATTGTTCAAGTTCGCGAATGACGAGCCATCTGAGAGATCGCGCCAGCAGCAGATTCGTTTCCCTGTGACTTCGATTTCGCCGGATGGTCAAGGCAATCTCTGGCTCGGTGGCCGCACGCCAGGTATAACCCGGTTCCGCATACGAGACGGCAAGGTCACTCACTACACGCAGCAGGATGGATTGTTCGATGTATACCCAACTGCCGCCCTTCCGGATAAGGCTGGAGACCTTTGGATCAGTACCTCCGACGGTATCTATCAGGCAAACGGAGAAGACCTCGAGAACTTTGCCGAGGGCCATGCCAATCACATCAGGACCACAGTGTATGGGGTTGCGGACGGGTTGATCACCCGGGAGGCCAGTACGCCTACAGGCGGTCCGGGAGGGTTGCGTGCACCGGACGGGCAATTATGGTTTACGACCACGAAGGGGCTGGTGTCCTTGGATCCAGCCAAAGATGAGAAAAACCGTGAGATCCCTCCGGTGATCATTGAGAACGTGCAGGTGAACAACCGCTCCTATTTTGGGAAGAAGGACTTTGAGGTCGAGCCCGGGAATGACAATGCCGTCTTTCATTACACCGCGTTGAGCTTCCTGGTTCCGACCCGGGTGCACTTCAAGTACCAGCTTGAGGGCTACGATGCTGACTGGGTCGATGCGGGGAGCAACCGGGTCGCTTACTATACCAAGCTTCCCCCGGGCGAGTACCGCTTTCATGTGATCGCCTGCAATAACGACGGGGTGTGGAACGAGCAAGGCGACTCGATCAACTTCTATGTACGACCGTTTTTCTACCAGACAAGATGGTTTTATGGGCTTTGCACTCTGACAGCCATCTTGATCGCGGTTGGAGCGCAGAGGCTCTACAGCCAGCGGTTGGTCAGCCGGGCTGAAGAGCTTCGCAAGCTGGTTGACGAACGCACGAGCAACCTGCAGGAAGAGGTTCTGGAGCGTCAGCACGCGGAGCGAGCCGCCGAAGCCGCCAATCGCTCGAAGAGTGAGTTTCTTGCGAACATGAGCCATGAGATTCGCACCCCGCTGAACGGCGTCATCGGGATGACCGACCTGCTGCTCGACACGGAGCTTACCGATGACCAGAGAGACTGCCTGGAGACGGTAAAGTTCTCCGGTGATTCGCTGCTCACCGTCATCAACGACATCCTGGATTTCTCAAAGATCGAAGCGGGCAAGATCGAGTTGGAGATGATCGACTTCAACCTGCACGACTGCCTCGAAGAAGCTTTGAAGCCGTTCACGCTCCGCGCCGAAGAGAATGGTCTCGAACTGCTCTGCGATATTGCTCCGGAGGTGCCGGAGACGGTCTCCGGCGATGCCGGACGGCTGCGGCAGATCATCCTCAACCTGGTAAGCAACGCGGTCAAGTTTACGAAATTTGGACAAGTGGCCCTGCATGTGGAGGTTGAACCAGAGTTGTCCGGCGGCCGCTTCCTGCGCTTCACGGTGGCAGACACAGGCATCGGCATTGCGGCGGAAAAACTGCATTCGATCTTTTCTCCATTCACGCAGGCTGATACTTCAACAACTCGCAAATATGGAGGCACCGGTCTCGGACTGACAATCTCTTCTCGGCTGGTGGCGATGATGCAAGGAAGGATCTGGGTAGAGAGTGAAGTGGGACTGGGTTCAAAGTTCTGCTTCACCGCACACTTCGATTTGCCGTGCACGTCGCAGCAATCGAAGGAACTACTGCCGCATGCCGACATTCTAGAGGGCGTGCCCATACTCTTAGTCGACGATAACGAGACCAACAGGAAGATCCTGCAGCGAACTCTCACCCACTGGTATGCCGAGCCGACCTGCGTGGCATCCGGCGAAGATGCGCTGGCCGCAATGAGACAAGCAAGCGCGAGCGGGAGGCCTTTCCAGATCGTCTTAACCGACATGAACATGCCGGAGATGGATGGGCTGATGCTTACGGAAGAGATACGCCGGTCACCAACACTGGCTGCTACTCCGGTGATTGTTTTGACTTCTGGCGGCCGCTCGAGGGACCATGTGCGCTGCCTTGATCTGGGGATCGCCTCTTACCTTCACAAACCCGTTCGCAGACAGGAACTGCTTGCGGCAGTCATGGCAGTCTGCGGATATCGTCCTGAAACTTCCGCGGCTTCGAGGTCCAACGGAGGCGCTGAGCCACGCATGCCGGAGTTGCGTATTCTGCTGGCCGAAGACAACCAGGTGAACCAGGCAGTCGCTACAAGGCTCCTTCATAAGATGGGGCACACGTTTACGCTTGCGAACAACGGGAAGGAAGCACTGGCCCTGATAGCTTCGCGAGTTTTCGATCTGGTGCTGATGGATATCCAGATGCCGGAGATGGACGGAATCGAGGCGACGCGCAGAATTCGCCAGGACGAGCGCGGCACCCTGATCCACATGCCCATTATTGCCATGACTGCCCACGCGATGAAGGGCGACCGCGAGCGCTGCCTAGCGGCCGGGATGGACGGATATATATCGAAGCCAATTATCGCCTCGAAGCTGGAGCTCGCAATAGCCACGCTCGCCAAAAAGCACCAAGCAGTCGTCTCTGAAGCTTCCACGGAACAGATCCCGCAAGCTCACGAAGGAGCTTCCGAAGATCCGCCGATTGTTTGGAATAGACAGCGTGTCCTGGAGAACCTGGGCGGCGATGAAGACCTGCTCCGCCAGGTCATTGAGATCTTCACGGAGGAAGCGCCAAAACATCTTGCCGAACTGCGACACGCGATACGGGAACAGGATGCCAAGACCACCGAAAAGACAGCGCATAGCCTTAAAGGAGAACTGGGCTACTTCGACGTGCCGGAGATTTCGCATGCAGCTCGCGAGTTGGAGGAAAAGGGCGCCACTTCAGAGTGGAGCGGGACGGGAGAGCTGATGCGGTTTCTTGAGAGGAACGTCTCTGAACTTCTTCAGACCATTCGAACGGCCGAAGAACTTTCCGTGGAGACAAGATGAGTGAAATTGCCGAGTTGAAGCTGATCCCTCAGAATACAGATCACCCGGGTGAGGCATGTGACCTCGTTCTGGTCGCGGAAGATGACCTGATGTTCCGCAGGATCCTGCAGACATGGCTTGAGAGCTGGGGCTATCAAGTGATGATTGCCATTGACGGAGGGCAGGCCTGGGAACTGCTCCAGGGGGAGAATGCACCCCACCTGCTGATCCTCGATTGGATGATGCCGAAGATGAATGGAGTAGAACTTTGCCGACTCATCCGGGAACGGAACCACTCCCCTTACCAGTACATCCTGCTGGTGACGGCGAAGGACGGCACGACGGACCTGGTGGCTGGGCTGGAAGCCGGCGCGGACGATTACCTCTCCAAGCCATTCAACAAGAACGAGCTGAGAGCTCGGCTGAGGACCGGCCGGCGAATCCTAACGCTCCAGGCTGAACAGATGAAGGCCCACGAGAAGCTTCAGTTCCAGGCCACCCATGATGGCCTCACCGGTGTCTGGAACAGAAATGCAATTCTCGACATCCTGAGCCACGAATTCGAACGTTCCGGCCGTGGACGCGGTTCGATGGGCATCGTGATCCTGGATCTTGATCACTTCAAGAAGGTCAACGACTCCTATGGCCACCCGGCCGGCGACCTGGTGTTGAAAGAGGCGGTCAGACGAATCCAGGAGGCCCTGCGCGCCTACGACTCCGTGGGTCGATACGGAGGCGAGGAGTTTCTGATCGTGCTTCCGGACTGTAACCAGAACCAGGTCGAGCGGTGCGCGGAAAGAGTAAGACTCAGGATCGCTGCGGATCCGGTCTGCTTCAACGGCATTCAGATCCCTGTTACGGCGAGTCTCGGCGTCGCGGTCACAAGCTTGCTGCCGCATACCGTGAAAGAGGCCCTTGAATCGGCGGACTCGGCTCTCTATCGCGCCAAGGATAGTGGGCGAAACAGGGTGGTTCTCACGCTTGTCGCTTAGGATTTGGCTTCGCGCCTCAAGCTTACTTCGACGATGGTCGATAAACGACCGATGGGAACGGAAAGGTCTTCGCCGTGCGTTTAGTCTTCCGACGCGTGACAGCGCCGATTTGGCCGAGGGCCAGGCGCGGGTCTCCTCTTCTTCCCTTTCCGCTCAGCTTGCTTGTCGTGCTTACCGTACTGGCTTTGACCGGGAGCAACACATCAGCGCAGGCTGTGAATAACGCTGACGTGCAGGTGCATGGCTACGCAACGCAGGGTTTTCTTTACACCACACAGAACAACATCTTTACCACCGATTCGAGTGACGGCAGCGGACGTTGGACAGACGCGATCGTGAACATCGGCGCCGTACCCACGCCGAGGATGCGGGTGGGCGCGCAGGCCCGTTATTTTCTTTTTGGCAAGTACAGCCACGGCGTCAGCCTGGACTGGGCCCAGGTGGATTACAAATTCAACGAGCACTTCGGCATTCGCGCGGGCAAGGTAAAGACCCCCGCCGGCCTCTTCAATGAGGTGCAGGACATCGACCCGGCGTATATCTGGTGCCTGCTTCCGCAGAGCGTATACCCGATCTTCAGCCGCAATTCAGTGCTTGCCCACACTGGCGGAGTTGTCTACGGCGCTTTTCCAATAGAGGAGAGACTCGGCAAACTGGAGTACCGCGGATGGGGCGGCCACCAGGTCATCGGAGCAGATGACGGCGTATTCCAGACGCTCAAAGAGTTGGGAGGCCGCTTTCCAAATGGCATCCGCGGCCCCGAGTTCGGCGCGGCCCTTCGCTGGAAGACGCCGCTTCCCGGTCTGACGGTGGGTGCGTCGGACATCTGGAGACCGGTCTGGGTAAACACGATTACTGTGGGGTACGGAGCGATCACGGGCAGGGACAGGGTGCCGGCCTTTTACTCTCCCGACTACTTTGCCAGCTACGACCACGGCAGAATTTCTGCCGCTGCGGAATTTACACGCAATGCTCCACAAGGAGTTGCGACCTTTGCGAATGTGCCTTCCACTCCCCTTCCTATCGACAACCGGAACCGGTACGCGATGGCCAGCTACAAAGCGACGAAGAAGCTGACAACCGGTCTGTATTTCAGCGATCAGGTAAATCGCGCTCTACGACCGGGGCCGGCTCGCTGTTCGAAAGACTGGGCGATTGCCGGACACTACGATGTCAACCAGTTCGTCTACGTCAAAGCGGAACAACACTTTATTGACGGCACATCCATCGGCTACGATGTGGACCTGAATTCGAACGGTCTGAAATCGGACACTCGCCTCACCATCCTAAAAGTCGGTTTCAGCTTCTAGCGAGAGGAGAACGCTTCCATGGTGAAATCTCGGACCGTCTTACTTTCGATCGCGGTGTTCCTGATACTCAACGTAAGCGCCTGGTCGCAGGTGGTCCTGATTGTGCACCCTGGGGTAAAGTCCATAAGCGCCTCGAAGGCCGAGGTCCGCGAGGTATTCACTGGTGAGTCGACGAGTTTGAAGGACGGCTCCCGGGTGATTCCCGTGCTGCTGCGCCCTGGGCCAATTGAAGACGAATTTGTTGCCACGTTCGTAGGCAAGTCGGATTCCGCCTTCCGGGCGGCCTGGCGAAGTCTCATTTTTTCGGGGCAGGCAGGAATGCCGAGAACTCTCGATTCGGAAAAGGCGGTCATCGATTACATCACCCGCACGCCCGGCACCATAGGCTTCATCAGCAGGAAGACGCCTCACGAGGGCGTCAGGATACTTGACGTGAGGTAACGCTCGTCCCGTGTTTGCCGATAACGAAGCTGTGAGGTTAGAGCAGGTTCTCAGGTCGACGTATGGACTTTGAACCGACCGCTCGTTTGCGCCTCCAACAAACGGTGCCAGCCTTGCCGTCTGTCAAGAGAGCGCCGCCTACGGCAGAAGAGAGATGGAATGAAGAGTCTTCTTGCGGCTGTGTTCGCCTTGATCCTCCTGCCTTCGAATTCTTCAGCGGCGCAGGTGCTCGACAGATATGACGTGCAGGTGCACGGCTACGCAACGCAAGGTCTTCTTTTCACAACCCAGAACAATATATACACGACCAGATCGAGCGACGGGAGTGCGCGATGGACGGACGCGGTGATCAACGTAGGCGCTGTACCCACATCGAAGATGCGTGCCGGCGCGATACTTCCTGTTTGGCAACTACAGTAACGGCGTCAGCCTGGACTGGCTGCAGGTCGACTACAAGTTCAACGAACACTTCGGCGTTCGCGCGGGCAAGGTGAAGACCCCGTCGGGTCTCTTTAATGAGGTGCAGGACATCGACCCGGCGTACCTCTGGTCGTTGCTGCCGCCGAGCGTATACCCGGTCTCCAGCCGCAACTCCGTTCTGTCCCATGAAGGCGCAGTTGTTTATGGCAGCATTCGAGCAGGGGAGTACCTTGGCAAGCTGGAATACCGCGGCTGGGGAGGCCGGCAGAGGATTGGACCGGATGACGGTTATCTCACAGCCTATAAAGAACTCGGGTTTATTCTGCCCAAAGGTCTGAGCGGCGGCGACTTCGGGAGCACCCTTCGCTGGAGGACTCCGCTATCAGGCCTGACGGTCGGTGCGGCGGATACCTGGAGAACGTGTGGCGGTCAAAACTCGTCGTGGGAAACGGGGCGCTGATCGGCACGGACCGGATCGACGCCTTCAACTCGGCCAACTTCTTCGCAAACTATGAGCATGGCAAGCTCTCGGGTGCAGGAGAATATGCGCGTTTCGCCCCAGTGATCTGGGCCATTTTTCCAGGACTGCCTCCCTCTCCATTTCGTGTCGACAATCGCAACTGGTACGCGATGGCCAGCTACAAAGCGACGAGTAAGCTCGCCGCTGGTCTCTACTTCAGCGAGCAGGTCGGTCATGCGGCGGACCAGACTGGAACGAGCCGTTATTTGAAGGACTGGGCACTGGCTGGCCGCTATGATTTCAATCAGTACCTCTATGCCAAGGCTGAGCAGCATTTCATCGACGGCACCGCCGTCGGCTTCGACATCGACTGAATCCAAATGGCCTAAAGCCCGACACCCGACTCACCACTTTCAAGGTCGGCGTCAGCTTCTAGCAAAAGGAGAACGCTTCCATCATGAAGATTCGCATGCTACTCCTTGTTGCAGCCCTCTTGGTTGTGCCCAGCACGCGAAGCTGGTCGCAGGTGATTGTGATTGCCAATGCCAGTGTCAGATCGTCGAGCGCTTCAAAGTCCGACCTGCGTGAGATTTTTTCCGGCGGTTCGTCGAGCTTGAAAGACGGTTCTCGCGTGTTCCCCGTGTTGCACCGGCCTGGCACTGTACAGGATGAGTTTGTGGCCACCTATCTTGGCAAGTCAGATGCTGCCTTCCGCGCCGCGTGGCGTAACCTCGTGTTTTCCGGGCAAGCTGGAATGCCGAGATCTCTTGACTCCGACAGCGCCGTGGTTGCGTATGTCGCGCATAACCCGTGGTCGATAGGGTATATCAGCGGCAAGACTTCCCATGAAAGGGTCAAGGTGCTCCTCGTCAGATAAATTCAATTGCTCTCTTATCTAAAGCAACTGGCGAACGATTCCAGGCGCTGGGTCGTTCACCAGTTCAGCGCGAGCACAACGGGCTTGCCCGTAGCCACGAGCGCCTCAAGCAGGTCCTCTTCCGGCTTGACGTCTCTCCTCGCACTCTCATTCGCTGACTCCGTCCAGTGCAAACGAATCAACTCTTACCGCCCCACCGAGAGCGCGGGTAGCGTAGTTGAAGATCCCGAACCGATACCCCATAAAGAAGGGCCAGTTGGCATTAAGTACAAAAGGTGGTCCCAGCGATCTGAACGTCTTCCCGTCAGTACTGTATGAGAAGACCGCGGTGTGACCGGGTCCGGGATGGATGTCCGCAGTAGCGCGCAGCCAGACTTTATCCACTGAGATGGGCTCGCTTGCAACCTCGGTTCCCGTGCTCGCAGTGTTCCAGTGTTTGTCCATCGTGATGTTACTCATCAGTGCAACATGGAGCTTGCCCGCGTCGCGTGCGACACCAATCCATGCCGAAGCATCGCGAAGCATGGCTAGTCCCGCCCGATCGCCATCTTTCATGCGAGAGTTCTCGAGGAGAACTGTTGCAGTGGATACAGGGCCAGGAATGCGATGCGTCAGCGTGTTTCGAGCGGCATAGAGGTCGTCCGTGACGGTCGCCGTCTGCAGGACAAGACCATCGTGGACCGTGTATTTCGAGCCGTCCGGATTGTGGTTCCACTCCCATTCAGGTCCAAGAGCAGCACCTTTGAAGGTATCGACACCGGTGAGAGAAGGAACGGGATGAGATGCGAAGCTCATGGCGGGAAGCGGATAGGACGCAAGCCAGGTGTTCCCGGGAAGCTCCACTGAAGGCCAGCCATCGGCATTCCACTTCAGGGGGGCCAGAACTGGCACACGCCCGCCCGGATAGGCATCGACGAAGGCCATGTAGTACCAGTCTCCTTTCGGCGTCTGGACGATGCCTCCCTGATGGGGCACTCCGCCCCCTTGAATCGGGCTCTTCGCGTCGACCAGCAATGGTTTCATCTCATAGGGACCGAAGGGTCCTTTGGTGGAACGAAGCACATATTCAGCGTTGGCAGGTCGGGTTGTGAAGATGTAGTAGTTTCCATTGACCTTATAAAAGCGCGAGCCCTCTAACACCCCAACCTCGGGAGGTGTTTGAAAGACGACCTCCGATCTGACTTGATGAGACGCGTCCGGCGACAACTGTGCGACGTGAAGCGTCTTGTTGCCATAGGCCACGTACATGGTGTCGTCGTCATCGATCAACAGTCCGGCATCGTAGTAACAGTCGTCCAGGATCGCTTTTTTCGACCATGGGCCCTCAGCGGCGAGAGCAGTGTAGATGTGGGTTTTGGAGAATCCAATGCATCCGCCCCAGTAAAAAGTCTTGTTGCTTTTGCGATATCCAAGGAAAGAGGCCCAGCTCCCCTGCACATAGGCGCGCCCACCGTTGAGGTCGTAAGCGGGCGAAAAATCCAGGACGGGAATCGAGTGACCCACATACTCCCAATGCACAAGATCATAAGACCGGAGGATCGGCGCGCCGGGAGAATAGTGCATATTCGACGCCGAGTAATAGAACACGTCGCCGACCCGAATAATATCGAGGTCGGCTAAATCTTCCCACAAGACCGGATTTGCGAACCTCGTGGTCTCCCTTTGCGGCTCGGCTGCCAAAGCGGTCCCGGGGACCATCCAGATGAAACTTGCGGCGATCACGCTGATCGTGTGAAGCCAAGTCCGGACACTACCGACTGCAACCATCTATCCTCCATGGGTTCATGACCCGCGACCGAATTTTAGAACGACAAGCTTTCACAGAGTGTGTAGCTACATCAGCAGGCTACGATAGGTTACTAGCCCGAGGCACACAGCACGACCGCTACTGACCTCTGTGCTTTGCACAAGTCAGGCATGTGAACTACGCATTGGCGTGGGGAGTCGGGCCAAGACCATCTGATTTATTAGAAGAGAGAGCTTCACTCATAGCGGATCGCCATAGAGTATGCCTCGGCCGTGCGTACCGACGTATGCACGTCCAAAGACCTTCGGGTCTCCCGCAATCTGCAGGACCAGTCCCCATTGATGCGCATCGTCGTTGATTCTAGTCCAGCTTTGGGCATCATCTATCGAACGGAAGATCCCGGGCTGGCCCAGGACCGTCCCTACCAAGTAGAGCGCGGGGTCGGCACGCTGTGGTGCGGCTTTGCCCAAGCCAAATGCATGGATTTCATCTACATCCGCCATGCGACTGAAGGCCACGGTCGGCATCGCGGTCTTCAGCGTCGCACGGTAGAGGCCATGAAAGGCCGCTAGCCAGAGCTCTCCGGATCGGCCGGGCTCAGCATAAATCTGATCCTGACCCCCACGCTTATCGGCTCGTAGGCTGAGACGCAGGCCAGCAGATCCGTCCGACAAAGTGAAACTGGAAGGAGAGAACGTGGTGGCACCGTCAGAACTGCGATAGAGCTTCTGATCCTCAAGTGAGACCGCATAGAAGGTCTTCGGATCTACGGTATCGGCTGTGACACGCAAGCCTGAGGGCAGCCCTTGAACTGGCAGCCAAGTCGCTCCCCTGTCTCTCGTAAGATAGCTGCCCCTGGACTCAGGAGTCCACACCCACGTTGTGCCGTCAGCAGCCAAGGCGATCGTTCCGGAACGGCTGCCTTCCGCAGGTGTGCCGGCGCTCCCCTGCCAAGTCTTACCGCCGTCCTTTGAGTAGCTGAGGTTCCCGTTGGGTTTGTGTTCGGCGTTGATTCCAACCCGCACGACCAGCTCGGGCTGTAGCGGGGCAGAGACCACATCGGTTGTGTTACCGAACCGGGCCGGCGCGGAAGCACCCTCCTGCGCCGGTCGATCGAGGTCCTTATGGACGAACCCGCCATAGTCCCCGATTGCGCTGATCAACGGAACGCCGCTCGCGGGGCTGTCCAGAGCCAGGCCTACCGTCTCTTCAATCCCCGGCACAAGAATGCTCCAGTGCGTCGGTTCGCCTCTGTCCGCGGAGGTGAGATCAAGGGTCTCCCAGCCACCGTAGCCGGTCGTGAAGGTTGCGTGATCGGGGTTCAGGGGATCGATCTCCACGTCGAAGAGCCAGTGGATGGGCGTGGGTTTCACATAGGGCGCAAGGCTGTAATCGAACTTCCCGCCACTGCCAAAGATCCTTGTCCAGGTGTTGCCTCCGTCGATCGAACGAAAGATATCCTCGCCCCCGGCTGATCCCGGACGGCCAAATGAACTTACTATGAGCGTACGAGGATGTTGCTCGTCGACAGAGATCCCGGCGTAACCGAAGGCTCTGGTTTCGGGAACAGGATGATCCGGCGTGATGTCTTGCCACTTGCCGCTATGAGTGTTGAGCTTCCAGACTGCACCGTTGACCATATGCGACGGTCCTGGAGCAGTTCCATAAGCCACGTATAGTGAGCCATCGCTGGCAAGTGCTGCTCGTTCCGGACGGACCTCCGTCGGCTCTCCCTCTATCGTTTGCCAGCTTTGTCCGGCGTCGTGCGATACGAACAGGTTTGGCCGGTTCATCAAAGACACGCCGACATAGATCGTCTGCGTGGGACGGTCTCGGCGGAGATCGCGCGGCTCGGAGGCATATTTGACAAACACAATGCCGTCGCCACGAATGGGCATGCGCCGATAACGCTCCTCGGAACTCTCGCCGGGTACTGCTGCCGTCTTGGGAGGATCAGCTTCCGTGATGTCTGGAAAACTGACCACACGCGTCCAGGTCCGCCCGCGGTCGCCTGAACGCCATAAGCCATCATGCCGTGTACCAAGATAGAGCACACGGCCGTCTGCCGGATCGACATTGAGGCGCTCCCCGTTTCCGCGTCCATCCTCGTTGCCTCCAAACTTGAACGATACGTCTGTGCGCTGGAAGGTCCTGCCACGATCGTCGGACCGCAGGATAGCTCCGTTGGGTACGCGAGGGCTGGTATAAGTTCCGCAGGCAAGGTAGACGCGGTTCGCATCCGAAGCATCGACGGCGACGGACTCAACTCCCATCAGGTTCAGGTCCTTGTAAGGTAGCCAGTCAAGCATCGGCTGCCAGCGGCGCACTGCGGCATCCCATCGGTATGCCCCACCCATATCAGTGCGCGCGTAGCGAAGGTCCTTTTCTGTCGGATGAAAGATCACCCCGTCTACAAATCCGCCACCCACAATTTGAACGCTCTTCCACTGATATGGAATGGTCTTTACAGCCTGTGCCGAAGCTATTATCGAAGCGAACTGAATGGCGGCGAAGCAGGCGATACGAAGTCTCTCCTGCAACATGAACACCCCCGGAGATAAGTTTAGTCTTCCGTTAAACGGCAGAAACCAAGTTTCCACAACCCGTGCATGGTCGGTTGAAATCATCTCAGATTGTGATCCATAGTGATGCTGTGAGCTACGCAGTACATTTAATCACCAAACCATCGGCGCTCCCCGATGTGACATGCACGCGAGGGACGAAGCCCCACGAACAAGCATGGGATTCGCCCTAAGACTTAATCCAGGATGTACCTTGAAACACCAGCGCCTTGATTGCGAAGTAAGCATGGAACTTCCGAGATCACTTCTTTCTTGATGCTTTCCTTAGTGTGACCAGAACGATGTCGTTGCTGTGCATTGGGATAACGATTGAAATGTTTCCGCTCGCATCGGTACGGACGATTTGCTGCTTTTCAGGAAGGTCCCGGGTGAGACCGGTCAGTTGGGTGATCTGGCTGCCGCTGAGGTCCTTTGGCAAGCCCATCTTGATGTACTCCGAGTACGCATCATTTACCTCAAAGCCGGTACGGTGCATTTCCAGGTGATACTTTGTTCGCGGCAACATGTGAGTGATGTGCAACTCGATCGGATCAGTTGGAACCGAGGGAAGTAGCCTGGTGTAGAAGGAACGGTTACTGACACTCTGGTGCGGTTGTACGAAGTCCCAGAGCACTGCCGAAATGTTTGGCCCATTCATCGCAATCATCGATTGCGGATCCTCGGAAATCAGCTCATTTCCTTGTAGCGCGTGGAGATATTTGTAGGCGAAAAAGGCGGGCTTGCGAATGCCATCCCGATTCAAAAGACCAAAGCCGCCTTCAAACGCGGCGGTCGGCGGTCCTGGCTCCTCGAACAGGTCCGTGTAGGTCCAGTAACTCATGCCTTGAACCATGCCTTCAGTCGCCTTCAGTTTGCTCAGGATGTAGGGAGCGCTGATGTAGGAATCGTGCACCACGTCGCGTGGAGTGTAGCTTGTACTCCACTCCGTGAAGTACACCGGCAACTTTGGGAAGGCCGAAGCCGCAACCTGCTCCCTGACGTGACGCACATCTCCAACGATGGCCTCTGGAGAGGGGGAGAGCTTGGTATCGCTCTTTCCGTTTTCGTCAAGGAATCCGCCATCTACTCCATATGTGTGTGTGGATACAAAATCAACGGCTGCACCGCTACGTTTGACATGGGCCAGAAACTCAGGGACCCACGCTGCTCCGGCCGTGGATGGACCACCGACGCGAAGTACAGGATCGACAGCCTTGATTGTGTTCGAAGTCTGGTCGAAGAGCGAGAAGTAAGCCTGCTGGTCGCCGCCTTCCCAGAAGCCTGAAAGGTTCGGCTCATTCCAGACTTCGAAGACCATGACTCCACTTCTGGCTTCCCATAGCGCTCCTCCACATGACGGATGAAAACGGCTACGAGTTCGTTCCAACCTTCGGGGTCCGGGTGCGACGTGTTGCCCTTCCAATAAAAGATGCTGCTCTTTGAAGTTGCGAGCGCTTCCGGAGTAAAGCCCAGCTCCACGAACGGCTTGATGTGACGGGCGAGAAGATCGTCATAGAGCCGATCGATCTTTGTCCAGTCATACGTTGTCTTCCCATTCACAACGCGGACAGTGCCAAGCACGTCGTGAAAGATTGCATGGAAACGGATGTAGCGGAATCCAAGTTCATCGACCGCAATCTTCAGTTGTGCCTGACTGTCCTCGCGAAGAAGAGTTCCTGGATAGTCAGAGCCGACGGACAAGTCATAGAAGTGATCGACGGGCGGTCCGGATTGGGCGGCATCAACGAAGATAAGACGCCTTTCCCCCTGCGGGGTTGTTGCGTGCGCTGTTGGAACCAAACAGAGACCGAAGAAGAACAAGGAAAGTTTCGCAAGACTACCCGAGAACCATCTCAAATTAGTGCTCCACATTTGGGGATCGTGAGGAAAGGATGATGTCCGCACCGATTTACCGATTGTAATATTCAGCAGATACGGTGCGAAGCTAAGAAGCGGTCGCGGCGATCCTGGAGACTCGCCGCGCCGGCGGAACGCTAAAAGCTGTACTTCAAAGAGAGTTCCATGATTCTTCTCCCTGTTTTGTAAGCCGCAGTTCCGAACCCCAGAGAAGGATCGACTGCGCCCTGGTTGAAAGCAGTACCAGCCTGGTTGGTGAGGTTAGCCTGGTATTCGTTCTGAAAGTCTCCGTTGAATGAGGTAAGTGGCAGATTCAGGAAGTTGAATGCCGCTACTCGCAATTGGACCGACTGCTCCTTCACAATCTTGAATGACTTCTGCACGCTCAAGTCGTTGTCGATGTACGCTGGCCCGCCGAGGAACGGATAGCGGTAAGGACCGTTTTGTAAGAGGTTCGGGGTGCTGAAGCAGTTGCTGTTGATGAACTGATGACTCTTACGTCCGGTGCGCGGATCACAGGTAAGAACCGGCTGTAAGGAGACATCAGGCGTTCCCACATAAACCGAATTGCTGATAGTGATGTAGTTTGGGTTCGCCGTACCGTCAGGTAAGGTTTGCGATCCGATGTTCCCGCTTGCGGCAAACCCGGGATTGTTGGTTGTACTCGGAATATCTGGACCGCTCTGAATCGTAGTGATTCCGGAGAACTCCCAGCCGTTCGTGAACCCGCCTACTAATCTCCTGTGAATCGGCGATCCGATCAGCACCGTATACGAGGCGTTGAAGATGTGCCGTCGATCAAAGCTCTCCGAGCCGTAGTTGTTATACACGTTGAATGGATCCGCAGGGTTACCAGCGTTATCGCTCCGCGTATTCCTAGTGCCTTGCTGAAGGTGTAATTCAAATTGACAAGGAGATGGTTCGACTGCTCACTAAGCCCAAGCTGCAGGCCGTTGTAGTTGGCGAACAAGACGTGGTTTGGAACATCAATCGCGCCATACTGCACGAGCGCAGTGTTGAGAGGACGATATTGGTTGACCTGGGTGGTCGTTGCAGTAGCCGTTGTGCCGTTGGTCACAGTACCGGTGGGAGTGAGGACCTGGCCTGTGACCGGATTGGGCTTGTAGAGTCCGCCAATTGGGATGGCGTTTACGTTGTCGAGCGCTACCGTTTGATTGCTGCCGTCGTTTAGTAGAAATCGGCTGTTGTTGCCGACGTACCCTATCAACAGGTTTATCTTGCCGGGAAGCTGTTGGTTGAGCGTGACGCTGTAAGTATCGGTCAGCGGTTCTCCGCAAACGCCTGGATATCCTCCGCGGCAGCGACCTCGGCGCGTCCGCCCAGCGGTTCAAGCTTCAAATTCGCGATGCCCACCATTGTCGGGGAAGGATCCGTCAGAAGCCCGTCGCAGCCACGTTCTGCCAGAAAGCTGGCGTCCTCGCCGGTGCCACCCCCGAGCTCAAGGATCCGGGCAGCTCTCGGGAACTCACGCATCAAGGCCTCGCGAACAGCGCGACGTTGTGCGGCGACACTGAGCCAACTTCCAAAACGAGAGTCGAAGGTCGAAGCGATCGCATCGAAGGCTACAGCTGCTGGCCGCAAGGAAGTCATCGCGTCAACTCCCTCGTCTGGCGGCGCCAGTGATAGGCCGCCCAGCTATACCGGAGCCCTTCAACAATATGAAAACGCAACCGGATGAGCACATACAAAGTCGCGAGGAGGAGGGTGAGCGCTCCGAGTCCCAGTGACACGTTCTGGTTCGCCTCGGCTCGCGCCCGCACTTCGCTCCAGAAGATATCGTCGTGCCGCCGCGCAATCACATGGCGGTAAAACTCCAGCAGATGCGCCGCGCGAGAGAACTCTCCGCAGATGTGCTTATATGCATGCATGCCTTGACCGAGGAACAGGTCGACCGGCGAAAGCACCGGCATATCGATGCCATGGAAGTCCCGCTCTTTCGCCCGACTCAACACGGTTGCGGACCCTTCCACGCTAGCTTGAAGATGAAGCTCCACCGTCCGGCCTGAGCTGTCTCTATAGAAGTCCTCCATCGAGATGCCAAGTCTCTCTTCTTTCTTGAACTCCCAACTTTGTCCGCTTACCGCGTACAAGCGATATCCTCGCCGCTCCAACAGAGCCCTCGCCTCTGCCACGGCTTCCTCCGCAATCAAAAAATCCAGATCGAACTGATGACGAAGCTCCAGACTTGGAACCGACTCCGGAGAAAGAGAGAACCCTTTCAGCACGGCATAAGACACTGCGGATGCTTGGAACTCTTCCTGAATGGCTACCGACTCCGCGATCATGCCATGCGTCCGCTCGGTGTTGTCGCGCATGTTCTGCTGCAGCCGGGCAAGCACGTGTTCCGGGAGCATGTGGGTCAATCGCAACCTGCGCAGGCGGTCCAGAAAATACAAAGCCAATCCGCTTACATCCAGCCAGTGCAAGAGACTGCGCCACTCCCTTTTGCTGACCTCGCAGAGATCCAGGCACTCTGCCGGCAAAGGATCGCGGAAGCTGAGCAGCACCGCCCTGCGAAATCTCTGTTCGCGGCTTAGGACAGCCGGCGGTATCTGGCTGGCACTCTGGCAGGGAGGGCCAGGCTGGACCGGTGAAGACGCGGAATACTGGATCTCAAAGTCAGCTGGAGATCGTTCCCTGGAAATCGTTGGCAAGACTTTGTCTCCTCGGCTCCAGACCTGGCCATCTTTGAGCGTTGGATCGAGAGTAGAGTGGCGTTATCCTCGAGTTGTCACATCCTGGTCAGCAGATTGTCACCGCATTGTTGCGGGGTTCCGATAAGCAAGGAGGGCTTCCATGCATCGCCTAATTGAAGTGGTGCGGAAGCCGCGGAGCAAGGTGGGATCTGACCCAGAGAGCGAAGAGAGGAACGAAATTAGCCGGATAATCAGGACGACGCTCTTCGCCGCATGGCACAGAGTGACCACGTTATGCCGAGACTTTACCTATAGGTGTCTTGATCGGAATCAGCCAAAACAAGTTTCGATAAAGTCTGAAAGTGGTGGCCAGAGACGGGATCGAACCGCCGACGCCGGCCTTTTCAGGGCTCGCCTTCCAATTCTGCTAAGCGGTTTAGAATCAGAGTAAGCCGCACATTCTGAGACGTTTAGAGAAGGAATGATTGTCGTACTGAGTAGTGCTGAAAGGTGCCTTTTCGGATGCAGACTGTGTCCTATATGTGTCCGGACCTTAGGGCGTGGCTCTTTCAGGTCTCAAACACCGATTTTGACTGACTGCTGAGCTTGCAGGGAGGGTTGGCCAAGGCTGGAAAGCGACAAGCAAGGATGATTCAAGGGCTCAGCCGCAAGAGAGCGGGCGTATCGCCGGGAGGCATCCGGCGCTCGCGGGTCGGCCATGCATGATAACCATCGTTCATGGTGTCCAACAGCGGCCAGGCGTAATCGATGCTTTTTCGACGGCAAGCCGGAGAGCGTTGCGGCGTCTTGGCGGTGAACAGCGGGCCAGCGGTTTGCACCCTCCGCGATGTATCCAGAGACACCGGCTCGCCGTGCCGTAGAAATGAGAAGGGGGATAAAGCCGTAGTCACCCGCTCCATGCACCGTTGGGGCCAGGCGCAGGACGATAGCGCGCAGGACGAAACCGAGGCATGCTTGCTGTCCCGGTATTTTCAGGGTTCCAAGCGATACAGATCGGGTTCATCCTGTTCCGTTGCGACCATCGCAACGAAAGCCGTCCAGATCGAAAGATCGATTCATGGTTTGCCCTCACTATTCTTGTAGAATGGCGGGTTCACGTCATGTTTTCCCACGCACTAGACGGTATGAAGAGTGTGGCGCTTCTGGTAGGAAATCCTCGTTAGCTAAGTCTGACGAAGTTTAAAGCAGGACGCAGCAGCCTTTCCGACCACGGAATGAAGGGGCACCCCACCTTCATTGCCCCGGCCGAGCTCGACTAGAGCAAGCCTAGCGCCCACGGGCGATGCTCGGCAGGTCGCCTAACGCGTTCCGTTGGAAAGTAGAACAAGACTGACACCGTTCCATGTGCTCTTGCCGCTTGAGGGAGGCGCGGTGTTCTCGAGAGCGACTACGCCTATGTTTTTCGACGAGAGATGAAAGTGCTTCTCGAGATACACCTTTACCAGGAACGCCCGCCTGCGGGAGTCGATCAACTGGTCCGCTGGCGGCGAGGCGATCGAATACCCCTCGATGATAAGGGGAGAACTTGCGGCGGCGCCACCTCTGCTCGCGATGAACTGGTCAATCTGCCGCTGACCGTAGACGGTCAGCAGCTCTGCTCCGTCACTACGAGGGGCGAAGGCTTCCTGCGCGTCAATCCATACGCGGTTTTGCTGATTCTTGCGGATGAAGTCGCTGCTGCGATACTGATCAGCGGTTAGGTCCTGAAGAGAGTAGAAGCCGCGCTTCTTAAAGAAACCACGAAAGAAGAACTCGTGTTTGAGCGCCTCGGTGTCGTCGGCAATGTTTGCCGTCGCCGTATCGACATTGGAGAGAGTATCGCGAAGGTTGGAGGCGATGGTCTGGCCGGAAGGATCGGGCTCAAGCGCATCGTGAAGAGTGGAGTTGAGCTGTTGCGAGGCCTGGTCGAGATTCTGCGTAGCTTCTCGAGCGCTGCTGATCGTTGTGTCGGCTTTGCCAATCAGATCCCTGGACTGAAAGTCCGTCATGAACTGTTTTGCCTGCAGCGATACTTGATCGAGGTTGCCGGTGGCGTCGCGGGTGCTGGCAACCGCGGTCTTGATATCCAGTGCGACTTGCTGGTCGTTGAGCAGCGTTGCGATGGGACCGTGTCCGTGACGAACAGCGTCAACGACACCATTCGTGTTCTTGACCGTAGCGGTGACGGTATCGAGAGCGCGGTCGAGCCGTCCATGGACGTCGTTGATGGCGAGATGCACGTCTCCCAGTGTTGCATTGGCCTGGTCGACGGTGCCACTTACCTTTTCCATGATGGCCGATAGTTCTATAGGTTCCTTGCTTAGGATAGTGGCTCCGGTGGCGAGCTCGGCCTCGCGAAGACTGCCTTGGTGGATGAGAAGAAACTTGTCACCGACTAGGCCATCGGTCTCGACGGTGACGACTGAATCGCCGCGGATTAGATTATGCAGTTTGTCGTCGATGTGCAGCTTGAGCCGAAACTTGTTGCCCGGCTCGGACGGAAACTCGATGCCGGTGATCTGGCCGGCCTCGAATCCCGAAACCCGGACTTGCGAGCCATTGCGGAGTCCGTTGACGTTCTCGAGATCGGTATAGAAGTCGGTGTGTCGTTGAAAAAGTTTATTGTGGTCGCCAATCAAAAAGATAATGACTCCAAAGAGCAGTGTGCCAAGGATGACGAAGGTGGCGACGGCGAGGCGATAAGGTCTCATAGGTCATGACTCCAGGAGCTTGCGGACGGTCTCGTTCTCGCTGCTCTGCAACTCTGCGGGTGTTCCCAAGGCGACCAGTGCCGCATCATCGATAACCGCAAGCTTGTCGGCAACTCGTTTTGCCCCGCGGATGTCGTGGGTGACGATGATCATGGTGGTGTGCCGCTCTTGTTTAAACTTGAGCAGAAGATCATCGATCTCGGACGCGGTGATGGGATCGAGACCGCTGCTGGGCTCATCAACGAGAAGGATCTTCGGGTTCATCACCAACGCGCGAGCGAGCCCTGCTCGTTTTTTCATACCGCCCGAGAGTTCAGCAGGCATCTTCGACTTGTCATCTTCCAGCCCGACTTGGCGGAGCGCATCAATAACAGTTGACTGTATCTCTTCTTCTGGTTTGTCTGGGTTGAATCGGCGCATGGGCAAGGCTAAGTTGTCGAAGATCGTAAAGGAATCGAAGAGCGCTGCACTTTGGAAGAGAAAACCCATCTTGCGTCGAACCCGAGATAGGTCATCTTCGTTAGCGCGAGTAATATCATCACTCTCAATGCAGATGGTGCCGCTATCTGCCTTAAGCAGGCCGATGATGAGCTTCAGGGTGACGCTCTTTCCTACACCGCTGCGGCCCAGTATGCAGACGACCTCTTCGCGCTCGATCTTGAACGAGACGTGGCGAAGGACTTCCTTGCCATTCAATTGCTTGGAGACGTTGCGGAACTCAACGGCTGGCCCGTGGCTCACAGGGCTAGCATCGGTCGTAGGGCGGTCGCTGCTTCCAGCGCTGCCGTTGCTCATAGCGCTTGCTCCGGATAAAAGAAGAAGATGAGCTTGACGAGGATGACATCGCTCAGGATGATCAACAGCGAAGAGACGACCACGCTGTTCGTGGAGGCCCGGCGAACGCCGACTGATCCTTCGTTGATGGTGAAACCAAAGAAGCAGGCGACGGTGCCGATGATCCAGCCGAAGACAATGGTCTTGAGGGTAGGCGGTATGAAGTTGGCCATCTCCACGGTCTGAAATGCCTGGGTGATGTAGAGGAGGATCGACATTCCGGAGTTGAAGCGTTCGCCGATGAAGCCGCCGACCAAACCAGCGAAGTCGACAAAGGTGGTGAGGATGGGGAGGGCGATCATGCAGGCGACGATCCGGGGAACAACGAGAAAATTGAGCGAGTCGATGGAAAAGGTTTCGATGGCGTCGATCTGTTCGGTGACGCGCATGTTGGCCAGTTCAGCGCCGATGCCGGCGCCAACCCTGCCCGCAACGAGCAAACCGGTGAGCAGGGGACCGAGCTCGTTGAAGAAGGAGTCGGACTGGAGGCTGGGGATCATGGCCTCTGCGCCGAAACGGACGAGGGTGCTCCTGGTGTGCAGGACGGTCACCAGGCCGACAGCGAACCCGGAGGCGAGCAGCAGTGGTAGAGAACGCCAGCCGATTTCAGCCAGATTGATCGCGAGCTGACGCCATTCGTAGGGTGGGCGCAGAGCACGGCGAAACGCGGCCAAAGCAAAAAGAATGAGTTCGCCCGCGTAGTCGAGGAGACTGATCACGTAAGTGACTCCTTTTACCACTCCCGCTCTGACGTAAGACGGCCAAAGGTCGTAAAATCTGCGGTCTCTGCCATGCATCCTCCTGTGGTTGACGCAAGAATATAGATGAGGAACAGCTTCACTTCCTGGATCAATTTGAGCTCAAACTGCGCTAAGAATGTAGGTGGACAAACTTCATGAGGAATAGATGCTTTGGCAACCCTGTTGCTCTGCGGGGCAACGCAAAACGGAATTGCGGTGACGCAACAAGGTTCGCGAATCGTCAGTGCTGCCCATCGCACCGCAGTACGGAAGGCCTCGCCTTCGCTACGATCCGCAAACCACACAGCATCAGTCTCTACGGCGACTTAGGGCAGCCTCGGAATGCGACTCCTAAGGAGGCGAAGGCTTCTGCGCGGCAAATAGCAGAGCTGCTCGCAAACTTTCGACTTCGAACGGGACTGTCACGACATCAATACCGCCGGAGTCCAGTACACCCGACCACCTGGCAAAGCTGACGTCCCGCGCGTACACGAGGAACGCCGGTTGGTGAGTGTATTGGCTCAGAATACTGTTGATGATCCAAACCTCGCCGTCTGGGCATTCATCGGGAAGCAAGATGACGTCGCGCATCCCCTCTACGGCTGGAACTCGTGGCAAGTCGGTAAGCTTTTCTACCAAGTGGACCGCGACTTGCAGTGGCGCGAGGAGCGCGACGAGATGTTCCTGAGTTTCCAGCTCGATCAGCGCTATGACCCTGATGTTATGAAGGGTATCCATGTGAACCTCCAAACCTCGGCACAAAAGAGCAAAAGGCCCGACCTTTGCAAACCACCGCACAGCTCTCTCTAGGAATTTGTCGCTGGGGTGCTAGCGTTCAGTTTGTGTGCTGTTTCCAGGCAAAGCGGAACGAGACCGGTCCATCCAGTTTGATGATTCGCACCGACACCCCTGCCGGTATCGCCCGAGAAGTACTCATGAAAGAGCAGCAGACCCTCCCATGGGCCGTGCCTGGCATACCGGTCCTCGCCTCCATCCAGGCGGTTCACCCACCACGAAAAGTTCAGGACCAACTTGTGAAACGCGCGTTCCAAGAACTCCAGACCCTGTTTTCCGTTGCGTGCCGCTGCGTCGATTTCGAATACCCGAAGAACTCCCCAAGCGTGCACCGGTGGGTTCGTATCGCTGAACGAATACTCATAGGCGGGTAGTTGACCAACGGGATGGAGGTAGTCCTCACCGAGAAAAAGCATGAGCTGTCGCTTAGAGAACTCAGGATCAATCTGCGCGATGGAGACGAGCTGAAAGGCGGAATCCCAAGAAGCAAACCAGGGGTACTCCCACTTTTCAGGTACGGAGAGAACGTCACGACAGAACAGGCTCCGCCACGAGGCGTTGCGTTGCTGCTCCGGTTGCGTTTGTGCGGTGACTCGCTTTGGGTCGGCTGTCGCTCCCTGGCTGACATAGACGTAGAACTGTTTGCTCCAGAGCAGGCCTGCGTAGGCCTGACGTGCGATAGCGGCTTCCTCGCTCGTGAAATCCTGCGGTATCTTGCGCGCGTAGAAATCGTCAGCCTCCGCGAGACGTCGCTGAAATACCGCATCGAACTCAGCCCTCGACAAGGCGTCTGCAGCCTGGTCTGCCTCGGCCAGGCGCAAACGGTAAACAAGCGTCGCCTTCGGCTGAATGCTTATTTGAAGCACGAAAGCGGCCTTGGTGCCCCGCGGTTCTGCGCAAAGTCCGGAGCGGTCCCCATGTACCACGTATCGATCGAACGCGTCTTTCGAAGAAGCATTCGGCACTGAGGAGGTCTGGCCCAGCTTGAAATCGTTCGATTGATTTTCTGCAAACAGAACATTTGGCGCAGGTTTCGACGCATCCTCGTCCGGCAGAAAAGTAAAGCAAAACTCACCCAAGGTTTCATGAGACGCCGAAATAGCCGGCCCGCTTCCCGCGCACTGCAGGACAGGTTTCTTCTCCAGTTTTTCGGGCGTGTTCGGATCCCAGGTATTCCGGAAGTACAACGTCGGCACCACAGTAAGATCTGCCGCATCCTCGCCTTGGTTCGTTACAGAAAGCCGGATGAGAATGTCATCCGCTCCTCGCTTCGCATACTCGATTTGGCAGTCGAAATATCGGTTCTCGTCAAAGGCGCCGGTGTCGAGCAACTCGAACTCAGGTTCATCAACGCCGCGAGTCCGATTCACTTCGGTTAGGCGCTCATACGGAAATGCGACCTGAGGATACTTATAGAGGCCGCGCGCGTACGAATGCGCCGGTGTCGCATCCAGGTAATAGTAGAGCTCCTTAACGTCTTCGCCGTGGTTTCCCTGCGGGTTTGTCAGGCCGAAGAGACGCTCCTTCAAGCAGGCATCCTTGCCGTTCCAGAACGAGGTTGAGTAACAGAGCCGGCACTCGCGATCCGTCCAGCCTAGCAGCCCGTCCTCGCCCCAGCGGTAACCCTTGTACCGCGCGATGTCATACGTGAAGGCCCAGGGCTTTCCATCCGGCGAATCGTCTTCGCGGACTGTTCCCCACTGACGCTCAGGCAAGTAGGTTCTCCAGCGCTGCCAGTCTGCGGTCCGGCTCGCCGCGTCGGCGAGGCGCTGCTCCTCTCTAGACGGCTTCTTCTGCGCGTCGATCATATTATGCGCAACCCTCCGGTACGTTCTGCAAGAAGCACGCGGGCGAAAGACAAGCCCCTTATCGGGCGATTTCTCCCAGTATTCGTTTTGCCTCGCTTTGTGCCAGGGAAAAATCTACTTCGGCCTGACGTTGCGCGGCCTGTGCTTCGGCGAGTTGAGCATGCGCCACATCCCGGTCGGAAGGGAGTATCTCGCCGTGCGCATAACGTGCATCCGCCACTCTTGCACCCTCCTCGCGCGCTGCCACCATTTGTTGCTTGGCCTCAAGGTTTAGCGCGGCCGTATCCACGCGATCATAGGCAAGCTCCACGGCGACCCTGGTTGATTCCTGCAAATTACTCAGGTTCAGCTTCGCTGCCCCAAGGAGCGCTCGCTGGCTGCGCACCTGTGCGCGCCGACTCCCCCCATCGAATAGTTCATAACTGAACTCACCCTGAAATACACCGTAGTTCCGCGACAGGAGAGCGATGCCAACCTGGTAACTTTCATGGGCACTAATCGTGATCTGCGGGAGATAGGCGTCCTCCGCGATCCGCAGTTCGGCTTTCGCCTTCTCAACTTTGCGGTCTGCAATCAGGACTTGCGGCTGTTTTGCAAGGGCGATCTTGACCGCTTCGTCTCGTGGCGGCAGCACCTGTGGGTCCGGGCCGCGCTTTTCCCCATCTATCAGGTAGAAACGCGAGTCGATCGGCATCCCTAACGTGTTGTTGAGCTGGAGGCGCTTGTCCCGTGCCGTAGTACGTGCTTCCGACGCGGCACTGAGGGCCTGGACCACGTTTGCGTGCGCTTCCATGACCTTGAGCGGCAAGGCCGATCCTTGCTCGAACTCGCGGCTCGCCTCTCTTTCGTTTTCCTTCGTTGTTGCCACTGCGGTCTCGGCTGCCCGGAGCTGCGCCTCCGCTTCGACGACCCCGTAATACAGCTGGCGGACCTGGACAGCGACGTTTTCGCTCTGGTCTTCCACATTCAACTTCGCGGTGTCGACATCCACCTTCGCGGCGCGATTCAAGGCGTGCGTCGCAAACAACTGCGTAACCGGCTGGTTGATGTAGGTGCGGCTGCTGTATGTGAGGTTCGCCCCTTGGTCGATGTGCAGGGTCTTCGCCGGCACCGAACCCGTTCCCGGGTAAGCTCCGAAGGACCCGGCGGGAAGCACGATGCCTTCGCGGTTCGTCAGGTAGCTGGCATCGGAGCTGTTCGTAATCTTGGGTAGATACTGCGCTCGCGCCCTTTCCTTCTGTGCCTCGAAGTTTCTTACGTTTTCTCTTGCGATGCCTAGCTCCCCGTTATGCTGCAGGGCAAGATCGATGGCCTGGCTCACGGTCAGGATGCGCTCGTCTGGCGCCGGCGGCAGGGCAGGCGCCGTGTTTGGCACATCGATGGGAGACGACGGCGACTGCGCCGTCGCAGGCTGCCAAACCAAAAGCATTAGGCATGAGAAGCAAAACGTGAGCATGCACGGGAACCAAGACTCAGGGAGTCCAGTTCGCCCCTTATGCATGCTGGCAGTCTTGTGCTTAGGGAAGTTCATTGCTTCCCCTTGATGAGGTCTCGGAACTGTGGCTCGTAGCGCATACAGGCGATGAGAAGAAGACCGGCTACCAGCACCACGGCCTCAACGATGTAAGCGTCCGCAATGGAGAGGGTGAGCGATTGCACCTCGAGGCGGCCAGCCAGCGATGCACCGGCACGCTCGATGGACTTGGTTACATCGGACGTCTGCGAAGCAAGGGCCGCTCCCGTGCCGCGCAACTGCTGTCCCGTCACTGTCCGGTTCATGTTGATGAAATCGGCGAGCACGTTGAAATGAAACTTGAATCGTGCGTACAGCAGATATCCCAGGGCCGCGGAAACGATCTCGCCGCCGAAAAGCCGGACGGTGTGGAACCAAGCGACCAAGGTCAGGGTCTGAATCTGGTTCTTGATCGCGCCCGAACTCACCAGATCGAGCACAATCGAGCCAATCAAACCTACAATCGCGATGGCTGCACCGATGCCGATCAAAAGCTCGGTGGGAAAGAAGTTCTGCCTCGACCACATCGACGTCAGTTCGTTGTCCCAAAGACAAGCCGCAGCGATCAGCGTGAACCCGAGTGCCAATAGAAGACGGGTGTTCACATAGGCCATAAGAACTGCTGCAAGCACACCGAAGAGCAACGACGGCAACGCCACCCACGCCAGCACGGAGCCAATCTGCAACGGGATCATTCGTTGCGCAGTGGAAAGAAACGTGGGCACAAGTTGGGCCGAAGACAGGAGACTCGACCTCAGCACGCACATCGCCAGGCTGAGCAGCACGATGTTACGGGTGAAAATGAAGCGGAGCTTTACCAGAGAATTGGGCCGCAGCAGGTGGGTGGCGATGGACGCCAGCAACAGGAACGAGCCGGCGCAGGCCAGTGCCACAATCAAGCCTGAGTTTTCCCAGTCGAGCCGGACTCCCTGCGTCAGCAGCAGAAACAGGCAGGTCAAGCCAAGACTTGCGTATACGAAGCCTTGCCAGGTCGGCCGCAGCTTCTGGGTATCCACGGCGGCCGTGGAGTCGGGCGGCATGCCGGCATACACCAGAAGCCACATTCCCAGCGCCATCAGGGCCGGCTGCCAATAGATCCAATGCCAGGAAAGATACTGCATGTAGAACCCTTCCAACAAGCTTGCTACATGCAGCGAGGAGACGATATCGAAACCATAGGCGGCGAAGCCGAACAGAATGTACTTCTTTGGGAGGCTTCTTGCTACAAAGCTGAGCGTGAGCGGGTAAAAGGTGCCGCATCCTAGGCCCGCGAGCGCCAGCAGAACGAGAATGAGCGGATACCAAGTTGTGAACCCGAGCAAAAGTGCGGAGAACGCAACCAGCGGTGCGGAGAACAGGAGCACCTTTCGCGGACCGAGCAGTCCACCCATATAGACGGTGAGCGGCCCAATGAACATCTGCCCCGCGTTGTACACGGCCGTCAACCAGGACGCCTGGTCCTTGCTCAAATGCTGTGCGCCTTGCAAATCGGACGCTCCGATGGCCACGAGCTGTCCTACAAACACAGACGTGCTTAGCCCGATCATGACCGCGCCAATGCCAAGCCAGGGAGTCGCTTTCTTCTCGGGCGTGGCTTTTGTCGGGATCGCACCCGTTTGTTCCGCGCTCACCGCCGCGTACCTGAGGCATAGACATAGACCTCCGCGGACAGGCCAGGCTGCAGCTGGCTGGCGGGGACGTTTCCTGAATCGATGGCGATCTTGACCGGCAGGCGCTGAACCACCTTTGTGAAGTTGCCCGTCGCATTGTCCGGTGGAATGAGCGCCCCTGCGGCACCGCTCGCGGGAGCGATTTCCACCACATGGCCACGGAAAGAAGCCGAAGGCATTGCATCGATGTGAATATCGGTTGCGTCGCCCACCCGCATGTCCGCGAGTTGCGTCTCCTGATAATTCGCTTCTATCCAGCTGTCTCCCTCCACCAGCGAAATGATTTCAACACCTGGCGAGACAAGCTGACCGGGAAAGACCTTGCGCTGGCCGACCCGGCCTCCCAAAGGCGCATAAACGCTCGTGTAGTTGAGTTGCACTTGCGCGTTCGCCACGGCCGCCTGCCTTTGCCGGATGTCCGCGCGGAAGTCTTCATCCTTGCTGTTCAGCAGCTGCAGCGAACGCCGGTTGCCGAGCAGCGTGGCACGGGTTTGCTGCACCGCGGCGGCCGCTTTTCTTTCATCGCTGATTGCGATATCCAGCATGGCATGCGCGCGCCGGTCGTTGGCCACGGTCTTCTCCAGGGTCTGGCGCGTAGTTGCATTTTCCGCGTAGAGGGCTTCTTGCCGAGTGCGTTCCTCGTCCGCTTGAACTACGTCTGCCTTCGCGGAGGTGACATTAGCGGCTGCCGCATTGTCGGCCTCTACGGCTTCCTGAACTTGGTGCTCCGCTGTTGCAATGTTGGCTCCTTGCACCTGCTTCTGCACCTGATTGTCATTCAGAGCCGCTCTCGCGGCATCCAAGGCCGATTCCGCCTGCTGCAGCTCCGCACGGTAATCTGTGTCGTCGAGCCGTGCGATAAGCTGGCCGGCTTGCACAGTCTGGTAGTCGTTCACGTTCAACTCACGCAGCGTGTCTGAGACGCGGGTGCTCAAGGGCACGATGTTGGCGTGTACGTAGGCATCATTGGTCTTCTGTGTGCCCGCGCCTGCCTGCCAAAAGACCCAACGATGAGCGATTACGGCCAGAAGGACGGCCGCCACAAGAATAACCAACGCAGGCACAAGAAAGGCACGCACCCTAACATTCACGGCCAGCCACCCCTCTCAGTCGCATAAGGGATAATGGCATTCATGCACTTCGCAAAGAGGTGAGCACCGGTTAGCTAACAGTTAGCTAGCAAACGGGCAGTCACGCTCCGAATGGTAGCTTCAGCTTCTCTACCGTGTGCCCGTAGAAGCTTCTTTTGCGGAGGTCTGCGAACTTAGGGTCAGCCTGCAACCAGCAAAGCTGTGGCTCTGCTTGAGCAACCGCGGCTTCAAGCAGGCTGCGGCAGCCCTCCTCCTCCCCGAGAGCTCCGCAAAGCCGCGCCTGGTAGATTCGGCTCACCGGAGCGCTTTGGCTGAGGAGTTGAAAACGATTAGTCAGTGTGTGCGCCCTCTCCACCTCACCCGCAAGAGCGAGGATGGCAGCAATGTCCGTTACAACGCCACTGGCTTCATCCGCATCGCGCAGGAGATCGTCGGCTAGCTTCATAGCTTCCGATTTACGTCCCATCTGCAGGAGCAACTCGGCTTTGAAGAGGAGCACCTGCTTCGGTGTGCGCCCAAACTGGCGTTCTTCAGAGAGCGTCGGTGATGGATCGCTGGAGCGCCACGTCAGATATCGTAGGCGCGCGGTAGAGACACGCTGCCTGCACGAGAACGGGTCCACCCGCCGAGCTTCCTGCAACTGTATCTCTGCCTCGTCGAATCGTCCCAGCGACATGAGCAGGTCGGCATACACCTGTCGGATGGAAGGGCTCGCTCTCTTCCGCAGAGCAGAATGAAGGGCCTCTTCTGCACTGTGCCACCTATGCTCCAGCGCCAGGGAACATCCCATTGCGGCATGAGCTTCGCCCATCTCCGGATCGAGCTGTAACGCTCGCTCAGCAGCTTCCTTTGCTTTACGCACGGATGCCGGTGGCGAGTTCTCCCCAAGAAGCGCCAGAGCGTAATGACACTGCACAATGCCACACTGAATCCGCGCGGACGTAGATAAACGTGCCGCAAGGTTGTTGAACCTGTTAAGTGCGCCTCGAACGGAGGAGGAAGTGCCTTTGTCCAAAAGCTCCTCCGCGCTGATCATCTCTGGAAATTCTGCGAGACAAACAGAAGGGACCCTTGCTTGCATACCGCGCAGAACAGATTCCTGCGGCGCAATCCGCGTCATAAGGGCCGACGCCGTCTGCTCTTCAAGAACGAGCAAGTCGCTGCCATTCGCGCTGAAATCGATCCGCTCCGACCAAGTCTCAAGCCCAGAAGGGTGGACACCGGTCACAGAGACTCGAACATGCTCCCCATTTTTCCGAACACTACCGGTGATAATCTGATCGGCATTCACCATGGCGCTCAGCAAGCCGATATCCTGTGTTTCGGATTGCACTGCAGCAACCGATTGCGGCGCGACGACCCGGCATCCGTCCGTTGAGGAGATACAAAAGATAAGGTCATCCGTAATTCCCGCAGCGATCGCAGCCGTGATGGGATCGTCTTCCTCATGCCTGAAGGGAAGAACTGCGAGAGTTATGCCTGGAACCACCCTGTCTGAGGAAGCGCTCAACCGGAAAGGCGATGTTGTGCTCTCCTTTTCAGCTTTGCCGCTCCAGCGGAACACTGGCTGGTAGCTGCCATTCCGATAATAGATGAGCACTCCATCCTCAAGGCCCTCCGTCGCATAATATTCTTTAAGCTTATTTCGAAGACGCTTGGCCTCGGTACGCACGATCGAATCTAGGCTGGGATGGTATGGGGGCCTGCGATCGTAGACCTCCGTACCGATGACGTACTCCTTGAGCGTCTCACCCTCCCCTCGCAACGCTGCCTCCACCGTGTACCGCAAAAATCGACGGAGACGAGAGGAGTTCTTGAATGTCTCGCTTCCGCAGAGCCGTTCCAACTGGGCCGCTACGGCATCACTGCGAACTTCACCTGTCGTCTCGTCCACATCGCACCCCAATTGATAAGAAAGCCGCCCGCCGAAGCTGGTGCAACGATGATCTGTCAAGTGTCCGATTATAAGGCGGGAATGCCTTCTAGCATCTACCTTGCACCCTGATTTCTGGACACACCTTGCTTGCCACGCGCTCGCCCTCGCTTTGGTGTTTACGGCAATTTCTAAGGCAAGCCTGAAGGTTGCGCCGACCGGCAATCCCAAAGATATATGGGCCCGATCAGCTGAACCTAACGGTTAGCTAACACTTCCTCACTGTCTTCGTTCCGGCGCTGCTCTTACTATCAAAACTCGGCAGTTTCGCTTCGGCGGAGGACCCTCTCCGCAGACGCTATGCACCTGAAATGTCGGTTACATAACATGCGAGGCGTTGTGCCTTAACTCGCCCCCAAACGCGCTCTAAAGCGTCGCGAGGACAAGAACTCCGTACTGCAGAGGGCCACACAAGAATCGATATACAAAGCAGGTCTACATCGGGAGCACGCATGCAGATTGCAATGGTAGGTCTCGGACGCATGGGGTCCAACATGGTGCGCCGCCTAATCAGGGGCGGTCACGAGTGTGTTGTCTACGACAACAGCCAAGACACGGTACATAGGTTGGCTGGCGAAGGCGCAGAAGCGGCTTCGTCGCTTAAGGACATGGTGTCGAAGCTGAACTCGACGCGCGTCGTCTGGTTGATGGTTCCTGCAGGAGCTGTCGATGAAACGGTGGGCGAGTTGCTCCCGCTACTTGAGGCCAAGGACATCATCATCGACGGCGGAAACTCACATTATGTCGACGACCTTCGCCGTGCGAAGACGGTAAGCACCGCAGGTGTCAAGTGGGTCGATGTAGGGACGAGCGGAGGCGTGTTCGGACTTGAGCGCGGCTACTGCATGATGATCGGTGGAGAGGATGAGCCCGTACAGTACCTAGATCCGATCTTTAAGACGCTGGCCCCCGGCAGGGGTGCCATCGACCGGACTCCTGGGAGAGACAAGGCAGCACCGAGCACGGCGGAGGACGGATACCTGCATTGCGGCGCCCCGGGCGCTGGACATTTTGTAAAAATGGTTCACAACGGCATCGAATACGGGATCATGGCTTCCTATGCCGAAGGTTTGAACATCCTGAAGCACGCGAACGTCGGCAACACGAAGGAAACGTTCGACGCGGAGACCGCACCACTGCGCGAGCCGGATAACTACAAGTACGACCTGAAGATTTCCGAGATCGCCGAGGTATGGAGGCGCGGAAGCGTCATCGCCTCGTGGCTGCTCGACCTCACCGCCGCTGCACTTGTGGCATCCCCAGATCTCGAGGACTACAGCGGGCGGATTTCCGACTCGGGCGAAGGCCGCTGGACGGCGATCGCCGCCATCGACGAAGGTGTGCCGGCCGAGGTCTTGAGCGCTGCCTTGTTTGCGCGGTTCACGTCGCAGAACAACGCCGCCTTCGCAAACAAATTGCTGTCTGCCATGCGCTTCGAGTTCGGCGGGCACCAGGAGAAGAAGGAAAGCTGATATGAACAAAAAAGACAGTCGGCCACCCCTTGATCCCTGTGTGCTCACGATCTTTGGCGCAAGCGGAGACCTCACCAAGCGGCTGCTTCTTCCGTCGATCTACAACTTGGTCCACAGCGGCTTCCTTGATGACAGGTTTTGTCTCGTGGGCGTGGCCCAGGAGGACTGGACGGATGAGGTCTTTCGTGACCACATTCGGCAATCCGTGCAACAGTTCTGGGGAGCCGGTGCCGATCACAACACGGTGGACTGGCTTGTCTCGAGAGCCCACTATCAGTCCGCTAACTTTGGAGAGCCCGCGTCCTTTGACAAGCTCAAAGATCGGATCGCAGCACTCGAAAAGGAGCAGCAAGCGCCTGCCAACCGGGCCTTCTATCTTGCAGTAGCTCCCAGATTCATTGGAGATATCGCTGCGCAGCTTGCGCGCGAGGGTCTCTTAAAGGAAGAAAGCCATTGCTGGCGCCGTCTGGTGGTGGAAAAGCCTTTCGGCAATGACCTTGCCTCGGCATGCGATCTCAATGCGGCCCTGCACAAGTCTCTGCGCGAAGAGCAAATCTACCGCATCGATCATTTTGCCGGCAAAGATGCAGTTCAGGATCTCGTGGTGTTCCGCTTTGCGAACTCCTTTGTGGAGCCGCTCTGGAACAGATCCCTTATATCGAACGTTCAGATCACGGTGGCGGAGACCGTTGGCGTGGAGGGTCGTGCCGGTTATTACGAAAACGCCGGTGCACTGCGCGACATGGTCCCGAATCACTTGGCTGAGTTGCTCTCCCTGATCGCGATGGAGCCGCCCGTCTCCTTGAGCGCGAAGCATCTGCGTGAAAAGCAGATCGAAGCGCTCGCCTCTGTACGTAGACCAAAGCCGGAGGAAGTGGCGGCTGATTCTGTGCGTGCGCAGTATCGCCCCGGTGCAATGGATGGGAAGAACGTGATCGGATACCGTCAAGAGCCCGGAGTTCAGCCCGACTCGTCGACGGAGACCTTCGTCGCACTTCGTGTGGAGTTCGACAACTGGCGTTGGGCGGGCGTGCCGTTCTATTTGCGAACGGGTAAGCGGCTCCAGAAAGCGAAAACGGAGATCGCGGTCACGTTCCGCGAACCTCCCTCCAAGCTGTTTCAGGTGAGCGAGGGTAGCAAGAACTTCTCTAATCAGATGGTCTTTACTCTTCAGCCTGCGTCGGCCATTGCTTTGGAGTTCGCCGCCCGTGCTCCGGGGATCGAATCCGTTGTCGACCAGCAGGCGATGTCGTTTCAGTTCGCCCAGGGCCCGTTTGGCGAGCATGCGAAGGGATACGAGCGGTTGTTGCACGACGTGATGATGGGAGATCCGACTCTATTCCAGCAGGCCGAGTTCGTCGAACAAGGATGGCGCCTGGTGCAACCGATGCTCGATGCCTGGAAGGGTTCGGCAGAGGACCTGCAATTCTACGCGGCTGGCTCCGCAGGCCCGCCGGCTGCCGACGCTCTGCTGGCGGCGACGGGCAACTCCTGGCGCCCGCTGGAGGATGCGTGAAGGTTCTAGCGATCGACATCGGCGGCACCCACGTGAAGTTCCGCACGCCGGCACAGCCGAGCACCTGCAGCTTTCCTTCAGGCCCCAAAATGGGGCCGAAAGCGATGGTAAAAGCTGTTCTTGCCGAGGCCAGCTCCTGGAAGTTCGATCATGTGGCCATCGGGTATCCCGGGCCCGTAGTGCACGACAAGCCTTTGCGTGAGCCGTTGAACCTGGGCGGGGGTTGGGTGAAGTTCGGTTGGGATACAGCTTTTGGCGGTCGTCCAATTCGTATGCTGAACGATGCAACGATGCAGGCCTTAGGAAGCTACAACGGGGGCCGCATGCTGTTTCTTGGACTTGGAACAGGCCTCGGGTCCGCGATGGTCGTAGAGGGCGTTGTCGAGCCCATGGAACTGGCGCATTTGCCTTGGAAAAAAGGCAAGACCTACGAAGAATTCCTGGGCCTGAAAGCGTTGAGACGCGACGGGAGAAAGACCTGGACCAAGCACGTTCTTCGCGTCATTGCCGATCTGTCCCAAGCGCTTGAGAGTGATTACGTCGTTCTCGGCGGGGGAAATGCCAAGCTGATCGAGAAGCTCCCGAAGCAGGTTTCTCTGGGTAGTAATGAGAACGCCATTCTGGGCGGCTTTGCGGTTTGGAAGGATGCGCTCAATTTAAAACCACGCCATGGCAAGCGGATGGCGCGTATTTGAGCCCGCCGCTCCCATGCCTTGCAATGAGTTCCTTGAGCGAATTGGTGAACGGATGTCGTCAGGAGGAAACAATGACTGAGAGTAGTGATCGCAAACGCGTACTGATTGTTGGGGCGGGATTCGCCGGCCTTCATTGCGCTCAGCAGCTTGCTTCCATGGACGAACTCGAGATCACCCTGCTGGATAGGAACAACTATCAGCAGTTCCAGCCGCTGTTGTACCAGGTCGCCACCGGCGCGCTGACGCCCGACAATGCAGCATTCAACCTGCGAGACGTCTTCCGTTCTCACAGGAACGTAATGGTCCGCATGGGCACGGTCGTCTCCGTTGACCTGAACACAAAGACCGCCGTCACGAAAGAAGGCGATACCTACACCGGGGATTACATCGTGCTGGCAGCCGGCGCTCAGGCCAACTTCTTCGGGATACCCGGCGCGGACACATTGACGTTCCCGATGTACTCCCTGCAGGATGCAGAGCGTCTTCGCTCGCGCCTCATCGAACTCCTCGAAGCTGCCGCGCGTACTCGCGGGCATACCGATTCGCAGTTGAAGTTCGTCGTTGTCGGCGGCGGCGCAACCGGAGTGGAGACGGCAGGGGCGATCGCCGACATCCTGCAGCGAGCAACGACCCACCTTTACCCCGATTTGGATATGACAAATGCTTCGGTGACCATCGTGGATCGAGGGCAGCACCTGCTTGCGCCGTTCACGGGGGAGTCCCAGGATTATGCCTCGAAGATCTTGCAAGACCGTGGTGTAGTTCTCCAGATGGAAAGCTCCGTTTCAAAGATCACGGAATCCGGAGTTGTACTTTCGGACGGAACGATGCTACGGGCGTCACTGGTGATCTGGGCAGGAGGCCTGATGGCGGCAGATCTATCTGCAAGAACAGGCCTTTCTCTGGGACAGGGCCATCGGATCGACGTGCAACCGGATCTTACTGTCGCTGGACATCCGAACGTCTACGCCTTGGGTGACTTCGCGAACGTGCAGGGCGACACCGGAACACCATTGCCACAGTTGGCCTCAGTGGCTCAGCAGGCAGGCGTGCACTGTGCAAAGAACATTGCTGCGGACCTGAGCGGGAATTTACGGTCTGCATTCGCCTATCAGGACAAGGGCATCATGGCGATGATTGGTCGAAACGCTGCTGTCGCTGAAGTAGGCGCCAAGCACCACGCCCTAACAGGAGCGATCGCGTTCGCTGCCTGGCTTGGAGTACACGCACTCCTGCTCACGACAGCACGCGCGAAGCTTGGCGCATTTTTTGAGTGGGCTTGGGACTACTTCGGAGGCGTGAGGATGGACGCCATTCTCGACCGGCCATCGTGGTCCTGGGCTGCTGACAAGAGCGATCGTACGTGAGCTATAGATGTCGGATTTACCTCACTGAGTGCAATGAAATTAAACCCTTTCGAGGTAGCGCAATGTTTAAGCGTATCGCAGCAGCGCTGGTAAGTAGTTCCGAAGGCCTCAGAGCGGTTGAGAAGGCTGTAGAGCTAGCGGCCGAAATGCACGCGAACCTTCAGTTCTTGGTCATAGCGCAGCCTCCCGGCCTTAGGCAGGGTCTTGCAAGTGTTAACGGTCCGGCTATCGCCCAAATGGTCGAGAACGATAGAGAGCACTCTCTCGACCCGATGCAAGAGCAAGTGTTATCGCTGGCAAAGAGCAAGGGAGTTTCCGCGACGGTGCGGCGTGTGGATTTTGAGATAGTTGAAACAGTTCTCGATATCCTGAAGCAGGAACGAGCCGACCTATTCGTCGTGGGCTTACATCGTGGCGGCCCTGCGCTAGGCAGGATATGGAACAAGGTCATCGAACTTGCCGACCAAGCACCATGCGCCATCCTGGGCGTGCCTTGACCCGAGTTCGGCCCGGCGTAGCGGCCGTGCTTTTAAACAGAGTTGCGTCTGATCGGGCATTAGCCGGTCAGCACAGGAAGGAAACAATGAGGAAGAACATATTGTCGTGTCTTTTTGTGCTGCGTAGTTCGTTCTGCGCGTCAAGCATCCTCCTCGTTACCTGGGCGCACAGGAGTTGCTGGCGCGAGCAGTTTACAGGCTCTCAAGTGAACCGGCCAGTATCTCGTCAGAGAGCTTTGGGTCGTCCACAACCCGGGCCAAGATCAAGCTACCGACCATGGTTGCTAAAGCATTGATGGCCTGTTTCCGCTTGTTACGTCGGGAAGACCAGGGAAATCGTTCTCCGAACTTCTCGATCAAACCGCGAACGTGACGTGTAACCACAACGCGGGCTTTCGGTTGCGTTTGGAAGTCGGTAGCCAATGCCGCCATGATGCACCCATCTGCGGCATTGTCGCGATGTTCGGCGCTCAGGTATTCACGGAACATCCTCTGCTTACCGTCCATTGAACCGGGGTAGTTCTCGAGTACGGCTAAAGCGTGATTGGAAGCATCCGCAAAGGCTTCCGCCAGTAGATCTTCTTTGGAGTTGAAGTGGTTGTAGAACGAGACGTGAGTCAGCCCGGTTGCTGTCATGATCTCGCTGATGGTCGCACCATCAAACCCCCGCTCACGAAAGAGTCTTGAAGCAGACTTCAGTGCCCGCGCATGTTTCTCGGCCGTCTCCTCTGCTGGGTACCGCATGTTGCCTTCTCTTGACATTTGGCTTACGAGCATCATGCTTGAACAAGCCAGAAGCCTTATGGCCATCAGGCTTGAACGGAGGAGATTGAGATGAGTCAAATAAACGCTAAGGGAACGGCCGTCGTAACGGGCGCTTCGTCAGGTATCGGGAAAGTGTACGCAGAGAAGCTTGCAGAGCGGGGTTTCGACCTAATTCTCGTCGCAAGGCGTGCTGAGCGTCTCAACGCATTACGGGAAGAACTCGAGGCGAAGCATAGCGTAGCTGTGAGGAACATCATTGCCGACCTCAGTACGCCACTCACTAGAACTTCCAGAGAGCGGGGCTAGGACAGCGTTCACCCCGCTCCGATACCACCATGATCAGTGTGTGATTGCCGGTGATCGTGCGGCCTGATCCGCAAAGCTAACTCCTGCTACTCTGATTTGCTTTGCTCTTCGCGTAAAGCTCCCTCGAGTCGCTTCTTTTCTTCGAGCTCTTCTGCTCCGCCATACCATCCAAGGAACTCGCCTGACTGGTCGTATCGAGGGTAACCGCGAGCACGTATCCAACGGTAGTCGCCGAGCCGTGTTCGCAATCGGCAGGTGACGTCTATGGGGCCCCTGGTTCGGAGTGTATCGCGCAGGGCACCGAGTCCCAATGCTCTATCTTCCGGATGAAGCGCTTCCAGCGTTCCAAGATTGAGAGACTGTTCACGAGTCATCCCAGTTAGGTCTATCCATCGAGGACTAACCTCTGTGATGTTCCCGAGGGCATCACGCACCCAGGGCATCGGTAGATTTTCTGCGACGGGATAGTACGCTTCTTTGTCTAAAGAGGTTTGAAACAACTCCCCGGAATAGCTCTCCGATACCTCCAGAACAGCGATTGAAATACCGAGTATCTCGTTCGCTTCATCGCGTACCGGCTCGTAGGAGACCAGCGCAGTCCTCCCGGACTGCGATCCTGTTCCCGACCGAACAATCACTTCGTTTGCGATCGATTCACCATGGAGCGCTCGTACTAGCGAAGGCCCGATCATAGGGTAGATATCGAAGAGAATCCGTTGTACCGGGGCGCCAATGATTGCTTACGCTGGCTCTCCCGAAAAGTCCGCGAATCTTTGGTTTACGCTCGCGTAGCGCAGACGCGTATCCACAAAGCACAGTCCAACCGGAGCCCCTTTGTAAATCGCCCGGAGTTGTGCCAGGCGAAGCGCAGGAAGGGTGATGAGTTCGTGTCCGTGTGCTTCTTGCTTAAGGCTAGCTGGCCTGTAAGAGGAAGCGACGATCCTGGCTAAGGCTGTCGAAGGTTCGGGATGTCCATAAAGCCACCCCTGCGCCATATCGCACCCAAGCCAAAGGAGCATATCAGCCTGTTCTTCATCTTCCACACCTTCAGCTACCGATCTCATGGGGAGGCTCGTACTGAGGCCGATCACAGAAGCCACAATCTTACGGCTTTGACGCTGGCTTACCATGGATTCTACGAAGCTATGGTCGACCTTGATTCCGTAAAAAGGAAGTTCCCGCAAGTAAGAGAGGCTGGAGTGACCGGTACCGAAATCATCCAGGGCTAGCCTGATCCCATTGCCTTAAGCTTGTGCGCGGTAGCTTCAGCACACTTGAGATCGTCAATCACGACCGTTTCTGTCACTTCGATTATGAGGCGGTTCAGATCAAAGCTGGCTCTGGCGGCCGCATGCCGAACCTTCTGGCTAAGCTGGCCACCGCAAAGTTCGGTGGGTGATACGTTGACCGCTAGAAAGAGATCTGTCGGGATCACACTGGCGGGAACAAATGCCTTGTTAAGGATCTGTTCCGTGAGCCGTTCGATCAAAGCACCGCTTTCCGCGAGGTGAATAAAGTTCTCCGGGAGAATGGGTCCCTCTAGCGGATGAAGCCACCGTGCAAGCACCTCGAATCCGTACAAATGGCCGGTTCTTAACTCAACAATCGGCTGGAAGAACGGATCCATCTGCTCCCCTTCCAGAGCTTCCTTAACCTCCGTGAGAGTAGCGCGCACATTTCTCCTGAGAATCTCGGAACTGCCGACATTAGAAAAAGGCTCCTCTAAAGACTCACTCAACAATCTCGATGACGCTCCGAGCCTCGAGCTGAGTCGCGCGCTTTCTGGCCTCACGACGCAAGGAGCGACACCTCTCCCCATCTACTCAAGGAGACAACAGATGAACCAGTGTTTTTAAACTGCTTTGCACTCCGGAAAGGCCCTTGTCCGGCTTCATCCTGCCGCTCTCTTGGAGGGCAATCAGACCGTGCATCGTTGCGAACAACAGTCCGGCCAGAGTGGTGTCGGGTATGTCCGGCAAGAGTTGCGCGTCTTGGCACTCTTGGACAATCACGACGAACTCGGCGAACGCTGCTAAAGCAGCCTTCTCCAGTTCACCCTTTTGTGCGGCGATTACTGGATTGTTGAAAAGGAGCCTGTAGCGTGCCGGATGGTCTACGCTGAAGTCGATGACGACATTCAGCGCTTTCATCAGTTTCCCCGCCGGCTTTATCGAACTATCCCGGACAGCCTTGAAGCCTTTCGCCAGCATCACGAAGTCAGATGTTGCGACGGCAGCCAACAACGCATCCCGACTCTTGAAGTGTTTATAGGGAGCATTATGCGATATCCCGGAGGCATGGCCGACTGCGCGGAGCGTCACGGCGCCTTCGCCACCGGAATCAAGCAGCGCGGTCGCAGCAAGGATCAGTTTCTGGTCCGTCGTCACCGCAATCGAGCTGACTCTTCGCTTGGCTGCAACCGGACGAGCGTCTTGGAGTCGTTCCATAGTTTGGCTGCCCTCTGTTCGTCATAGGACATCTTAGAGGATCGCGTCTCGTTCAATGCGCCGTCGTTCGACTGAAGATACTTGCCGGATGTGTTTGCGTAGAGGGGATCGACTGCAATTTGCGCGAGGGAGGCGCCGGAGAAACCGACTGAGCCTTGCGTTACACCGATGCGCTTCATGAGGCCCTTCATCAGGGAGGTCTTCGCAAGCCACTGCACGGGTTTGGGCATCGTTCTCAGCAGTCCTGTCTCAGGGATGGATCCAGGGTCGAAGGCAAGCGATGCAACTGAGCTGCCAGCGCGCCGTAACTTGCGGTGTAGTTCATAGGCATACAGCATGGTGCAGAGCTTTGAGGTTGAGTAGCGTATACCCGCAGAGAGCGGCTTCTTGCCATCCTTTCCACCATTCGCAAGGGCAATCGCGTCCGGCTCAACCACTTTGCCAACCATCTTTCCATCGGTTGTATCGGGATCATGCGTTCCACTTGCGGTGAAGATGATGCGTCCCCCAGCTGGAATGCGATCAACAAGCAACTCGATCAGCAGGAAGTGTCCAAGACAGTTGGTCGCGAAGGTCGTTTCATAACCATCAGGGCTGTAGGTTGTTTGCCCGTTGTGTCTGCCGCCGGCATTGCACAGGAGCGCATCCAACGAGGACACCTTGCCGCTGTCAAGTAGAGTCCGGAGCTCCGCTGCGGCCTCTCTCACCGACTCCAGCGAGGATGTATCAAGCTTCAGCATCGTGACCTTCACTCCGAAGCTTATCCGCAGGTGCTGTGCCGCGGACTCCATCTGCTCTAGGCTCCGTCCGGCAAGTACCAGATCGCAGCGCGAACGAGACGCCAGTTGCTTTGCACATTCGAAGCCGATGCCGGCATGGCCGCCGGTGATGAAAACTGTGGGCATATCGAACCTCCCTAGGTTGACATTGTCAACCATAGAGGAGATGGGTGTACACTGTCAACCTGAGCGGGAGCGAAAACCCCTTGCCTGTCTCACCCGCTCGCGAATGACCCCTGCGACGCACAAATGAGCGAGAAGGGGCAGACGTTGAGCGCAGTGGCGCTACATTTCGGATACCAGTCTCAGAGCGCTTTCTGTGCTGTTTCAGAAATTTCTCCGGCACGTCTCCAAAGAAGTTTGTGACCGCGAACCGGGCCACACCGTCTGTTCGGTAACTTCAAGCCAGTTATCATCAGCTGAAGATTACTGGCGACAAGCCGACTTATCATTACTGATCCAGCTGAGATTCTTTTCGCCACGGCTAGGAGGCCGTATACATGGCGAAAAGAGCGAAGAAAGCCAAGAGTGTTCTCAAACTTCCCGACCTCGACTATTCAAAATCAGCAGTGCTCAATAGCCTTCCGTCTCTAAACTCGCGGCGGTCGTATGAACATGCCATCCGCGACTTCATCGAGTGGTACTGCTCCGAACCCCGGCTAGCGTTCAACAAAACGGTAGTGACCCGCTACCGGATCGCACTGGAGCAGTGCCGATACGCACCTTCAACCATCAATCTAAGGCTCGCTGCCGTACGCAGACTCGCGTATGAGGCTTCTGACTGCGGTCTTCTTAGCCCTGACCTCGCTGCCGGCATTCGTAGAGTTAAGGGAGCCAAGCGACTCGGTGTTCGAGTCGGCAACTGGCTGTCCGTTGAGCAGAGCAAGAAGCTGCTTGCTGCTCCGTCTGGTTCCACCCTTCGAGACATACGCAACCGTGCCGTCTTGGCCGTGCTCCTTGGCTGCGGTCTGCGAAGGTCGGAGATTGTGACAGTGAAGGCAGAAGACTTCGAGCTTCGGGAGGAACATTGGGTGTTGCCAGATCTCATCGGCAAGGGCGGTCACATGAGGACTGTGCCAGTGCCGGGTTGGGTGAAATTCGCTGTCGACGTGTGGATAAGGGCGGCTGGGCTGCAGGGCGGGACGCTCTTTCGCGCCATCGGCAAGAATGGCAAAATTCACGGTGCTGGTGTTACTCCGAAAGTGATCTGGTCTGTCGTTCGCGAAACTGCTTCGCAATGCGGAATCGGAGTAATCGCACCGCATGATCTTCGTCGAACCTGTGCCCGTCTTTGTCATCAAGCCGGAGGCGAGCTGGAACAAATCCAGTTTCTCTTGGGGCATGTGTCAATCCAAACGACTGAACGATACCTGGGCTGCAAGCAACGGCTGAGGGGAGCTGTAAACGATCAGATTGGGATCGGACCGGAGTCGCCCTGACGTGCTCTGCTCGTTGCTATTCGTCTTCGGGAATGGCGGAGCCGTACGCTGGACGATTATGCTGTGAGATCACTTGGAGCCCCTCTCGCAGCGTTGCTACTCGTTCCTCGGACCCGCCTCTCGTGCCTCGCCGTTCAGATGCTGTAGACTTTCGGTCTAAGCAAAACTACAAGGCCGCCAAAGGCCATTTGAGCTACTTCTTAGAAGCGAGGATGAAATGGGCCGCAGTAGGAAAGTCAAACAGTTGTTGATCGTACGCTTTCCAATGTTATACCTCTTTTCTTGCGCTCTTCTACTTTCTGCGCTCTTGGCACTGCTCGCCGTGGCGTCGACGCGCCGCTCTCTCTTCGCACCTTTTGGCTCAAAAACAATACAAGACGTCGCCACCCTGTTCTCGGGCACAATCGGTAGCGGGGTCGCACTCGCAGGTTCCATTGTCGCTGTTTATCTTGCTTTGACTGCATTGAAGTCTGTACAGCGTCAGCAACTCACAGATGCACAACGTTTCCTTGATTCGTACATCAGCGAGGTGTATGGCATATTCGTCGAGCTAAGCCTATCGGTTGATGAGGTCATATATGTCATAAAACAGCTACTCGATAGCAAGCCCGTTCGCGCTCTGCAGAATGACGTTGTCGTCATGATGCAGGAACAACCGGGCAAGTCAAACGAGAAGACGAGTTCGTCGAGCGTAAGCTATGAAGGCGCCCTAGCACATGTCGATGACGGCGTGATTCAGCTATTCTTCTCACAGTTTCTGCCGGCCTTGCAAAGAACCGCGAATGCAATCGAGCGAGTGTCCGCAAGCCATAAAGCGTCATCGCTGTGGCACTACTCATCAAACACTTACGGAAGCGCAAGACCAAAAGGTTCGGCTTCGGATGCTCCCAATTCGGGCTGGAATCCTTATGAAGGTATTGGTATCGCTGGCTATGATTCTCTGATCCGCGATGGGGAAACGATTCAAGGTAGTGCTCTGTTCATGAGGAGCATGGCTCAGGGACTGTCGGGTCTACTTCAAGCAGATGACTCGACGAGAGGCACCATGATCAACTTGGCGCGCTCTTCTCTCGCAGCTAACCTGATTGGAGCGTGGGTGTGGAGAGGTGCCGAAGACCTCGACGCGATCCCCTTCCGGGGCGAACTGAGCATCATCGGGATATTGATGTACTTCGGCAGTCCTTCGTTAGTACGGAGCATGACATTCGACCATGGTGATCACAACCTTTCGCTTCTCGTGCTCCGGTCCATAATGCGCGGCATCCCAAGCGCCTCCATTTTGAATGGATATATCCGTGAGCACTTCTACGAGTCTTTGATACGAGATTCTGACTCTGAAGAAATTTCTACAAAACACTTCTTGGGCATAGAAAATATTGGCACACCTTACAGCGGACTCCGCCGATATCTTGCTCAGCGTGAAGACTCCGATGTGCTCCTCGCAAAGACATTCATGTCTGCTTTCACAGCGGATCAGCGTCGCAGCAAGTAGCTGACCCACGGCGCCTGCCTGCGAATAAGGTTAGGTAACGATAAACGCCGTTGTGATGCCTTGAGAACTGGAGGCACTCTGGAGACCATCAATCGACGACTGTGCGGGTTGTCGGACTGGACTAACGTGCCGCTTTATCGAAGGCTGACACTGCTTCCGGCGAGAAGTAGTCGCCTGTGGCCAGATCTTCGAGAAGCGTCGGATACACCGGATTCCAATCCATCAGATCACGCGTATAGGTGCTGGACACAGGGGAATCGACAGCAAAGGCCTTTGCGAAGAAGGCATTCTGGAAATGCTCTACGGCCCGGCTTGCAGGGACGGAGACTGTGGGACATTCAGCGTTCGGCCGATCGAATGCGCGATGGTCTGGAAGGTGATCCCGCTCTCCCCGGTAGCGTGCAGAGCGCTGCCTGCAGGAGCCTTTTCGACCGCCACCCGGTAGAGGGTAGCTGCGTCATGGCGGTGGACCGCGGGCCAGCGATTAGCGCCGTCGTCGATATAGGCGGAGATGCCGGTTCGGCGCGCAGCCGAAATGAGGAACGGAATGAAGCCTACATCGCGCGGTCCATGCACAGTGGGAGCCAGCCGCAGGACGATGCTGCGAACTCCTTTGCCGGCAAAGCCAAGACACGCTTGCTCCCCGGGTATTCTCAAAGCGCCGAGCGACTGCGGGTCTGGCGCATCCCGTTCCGTGGCGACCTTTCCAGATGGCATCACCAGCGTTCCCGAGGTGATGACCAAGGGCTTACCGGAACCGGAAAGCGTATCTCCCATGGCATCGATCGCGGCGCAGTCGCGCTTCGTCATGCCTGCGGGATCCGAGAAGTCCCCGCCAAACGCCATGTGAATGACTCCATCAGAAACACGGGCACCCTTCGCCAGCGCTTCAAGCTCGTCGAGGGAACCATGAAGGGTTTGCGCTCCGAGTTCGGCTAGTCGACGCACGGACTTTTCAGAACGTGCCAGGCCTGTGACTGTGTGGCCGTTGGAGATAAGTTCCGAAACGATTGCGGGGCCAGTTTGGCCCGATCCGCCAGTGACGAAGATGTGCATGTTGCCTCCAAGATCAAGGCTATGGAACTGACGCTGTACGATCAATGCTGCGGCGTACAAAGAATCGTCGCGCGCGTACAGCCTATGGACCGCTATCTGACATCCTCGCTCTCGTGCAGCCTCAGACCTATTCGACAGGCGGTCTAAGCGCCGACGGCGATTGGGGAGTCTGCTTCCCGGCCCACGGGATGATCAAGTGCTACAGCGTTGTCCGCGGAGAATGCTGGCTTGCCGTTGACAATATTGCTGAGCCCATCCGGCTGCAGGCAGGAAGCTGCCTTCTCCTTCCGCGAGGTTGGCCGTTCAGTCTTAGCAGCGGACCTGCGCAACCGCTGGCAGGATGGGAGACGCTCTCGCAGCAGGAGCGATACAACGGGATCCTGCCGTTGACTCCAGGCGAGGACTTCCTTATTCTCGGCAGTCACTTCCGATTGGAAGGCGACGCGCGCTTTCTGCTGGACGCTTTGCCCCCGGTAGTTCTGCTCGAGAGCGAGGCACAGCGGGAGACGCTTCGCTGAGCAGTAGACCGCTTGCTGCGCGAGATGCGTGATCCCCAACCCGGAAGCACCCTGATCGCCCAGCAGATTGCCTGCACAATGCTCGTCGAAGCACTCCGGCTGCATGTGGCTAAATACGTCGAGAATGGATCAGGATGGCTCGCTGCGCTTGCCGATCCACGCTTGGGTGCGGCGCTGTCATCGATACATCGAGAACCAGCCCGGGCATGGACCTTAGCAGATCTGGCTCACGCTTCAGGCATGTCGAGAACGGCCTTTGCGCAACTGTTCAAGCAGAGGGTTGGGAGGTCGCCCATGGAGTACCTGACGCACTGGCGGATGACGATAGCTGCGAAGCGGCTGAAGAACCAGAAGGAGTCTATTTCTTCAATTGCTCCCGCCGTTGGCTACAAATCCGAGAGCGCCTTCACGCAGCGTTTAAAAGGGAGTGGGGTAGTTCTCCCCGGGAGCACAATCTCGCTCAGTACACGGGTAAGTCGTCATGAACGTACTCATCGTCAGCCGGCGACAAAACGACTTAAGAGGACCTGAGCGCGGCGGGTACAGGCTTCCTAGGGTGCAATTACACGTTGCCAGTGAATCTCCACGCGCACATCTCCACTTTGGAAAATCTCCAGCATGTGATCGCCGTCAACGACCTCTTTCAATTGCTCGGCTGTCCGTTGGTCGCCGATCCAATTGGGGAACGTGCAGCCTTGCACCAAGTTTCCCGTGAAGTTTCCTTCAGCGTCTATGGTGTAGGTGCCAAATAAGGCGAGGTTCCCGATTACGGCGGCTTTGTCCTCCTCGGGCGTCCCAGCTTCTCGCGCATTGCTCGCAAAGCGTGGGACCCCTGGATCGGATATTAGCTCCACGAAATGCAAGCTCTCGTGAAAGCAAAGAAGCCCCGTGGGCTTTGGCCCAAAAGGCTCCATCGTCTTACCCCCTACAGTGGCGGTAATCGTCTCCGGCCGCCACATGCCAAGTACACAGTTTTTCATGAGCTCTCCCTCGGTGTTTGCACAGCTCGCTGCAAGTATGATTCAGCTTGTATCCGGGGCGCAATAGGACACCTTCGTTGCGCGTAGGTCCCCGGAGGTATCGCTCGGGAACTAATTGTGCGGAAGCCGATGTATGCGAACAGCACGCTCCCTGGAGAGCTTTTCGCACCGCATACTATCGGTCAGCTTGCAGACAATTGGAAACTTTGGCCGATGTCGGTGCTCAGCGATGCAACGTCTCCTATACGTGTAGTGCGTTCCACTCGACCGACATCTTGATGATGATGGCGGGACCACCTATTTGTTCTTGCTCCCCCTTTGTCAAAGCTTGCGCGCTCTTGGGCTAATAGCCCTTGAGTGCAATCTTCGATATTCGCTAGGGCTCAGACCGACCGTTCGCCGAAACAGCCTAGCAAAGTTACTTGCGCTCTCGATACCAACGGCGATGCCGACTGCCTCGACGGCTAGATCCGACTCGCGAAGCAACTCCCTGGCTTTCTCCAGACGCAAGGCACGTTGATACTCGAATGGCGCACATCCGAGCTGAGCGCTGAACGATCTGGCGAAGTGGTAAATGCTGACTCCACACAAGGCTGCCAAGTCCGCTAGGGAGGTATGAGTTTCTGGGTGTTCGTTTAGGAATTCCACTGCAGGCTGCAGCCTCTTGACTCCGAGCAGTCCTGAAGAAGCCTTTGATTCGTCAGCGTCCATGATGTGAAGCAGTCTTTTGGCGATCAAAAATCTAGCGTGGTCCACGAACTCTGGATGCAACCGTCCCGACCAGTAAAACTCGTCGCAGAGGCATTGCCCGATCGTGTTGATCGTGGACTCCTGTCGATATAACAGAGGACGCAGGAACCCCGCAGAGTAGCCACTGTCCGTCACCTTGGCCATGAAGTCGAGAGAGAAATACATGTGCAAGAGCTCGCCGTCGCCTTGCCAATGTATGCGATGTGGTTGGTTGTGCGGAATGAATGCGACAGAACCCGGGGCAACGGATAGGCTGTGCGATCTGCCGACGACGCTGTGGGTGAGAAACGTGCCCGATGACCCTTTGCGAAAAAACGATAGTTGCGCTTCCGAATGGGCGTGCTCGGGCGCATTGAAACTGTGCGCTCTGACAATCTTCGTAATGGTCTCCGAACCTACAGCAACTGCGTACTCAGAATGGGCAGTCTCCTCGATCTTCGTAAACCGATCTGCAAGACGAGCTGAACTGGCAATCGGAGCCGCTTGCGACGAATTCTTCCCGATCTCTTCAGCAGCCATCGTGAACCCCCGAAACCCAAAGCTATCTTTTTCAAATTAAGTCGCAATCCCGTGCAAGAAACGCGCAATCGGAGAATACAAGACTGTTCTACCTTGCGTCGAATCATCGAAAGGGACTGCCGATCGGTTCACAATTGGTAATCCCGTGAGGAGGCTGCCGCGTGAACGAACCTGCTGTTCCCTATGTCTTGACGAATCGAAATGCCCCCGCTTTTTGGCTTATCGACAACCTATGGATGCCGTTGGCTGGCAGTTTCCTAACAAACGGGAACTTTTGCTTAATCGAGCAGGTTTGTGGAACCGGAATCGGCGGGCCTCCCACTCATAGCCATCCCTCAGACGAGGGACTCTACATTCTCGAAGGTCATTGCACATTCAACGCCGGCGGAGAGACGGTCAAGGCTGGTCCAGGCACTCTGGTTTACGTTCCACGCCTGGTGGAGCACAGCTTCACCGTGGACGCCCCCAACTCTCGCCTCCTCAACTTCTATACTCCAGGCGGCTTCGAGATGTTGTTGATGAGTCTCGCAACGCCAGCAACGGAGCGTAAACCGCCCGTTCCCGGATCGGCCCCTATGCCACCGCGGTGGATGGTTGAAGAGTGCTCACGTGAGTTCGGACAAATCCCGGGGATTGCGCTTCCGTTTGCGGACCCTCCTACCAAAGAAAACATGGTCACCCATCCCAGCGACGTCAACGAGCTCAAGCCATACGGGACCAACATCGGGGATGCGCCTGCCTACTGGTCGCAGGGGATCCTGTGGACGATTCTAGCCACCAGCGAACAGACAGGTGGCTCCTTTTCCCTTATGGAAGAACTCTGCCCGAAGAATGCGGGTCCACCGCCGCATACGCATGAGCAAGACGAGGTCATCTATGTAGTCGAAGGCGAGCTCACGATGATTGCAGGTGCGGAGCGCATCAACGCGAAGGCCGGAGCTCTGGCGTATATTCCAGCCCGCTGCGTTCACAGTTTCCGAGTCGATTCTCGTGAAGCACGGCTTCTCAACTTCTACCTGCCGGGCGGATTTGAGAAAGTCATCACGGAGTTCGGCGTTCCCGCTGAATCCCGGGTGATCCCGCCTTCAAGTCTTAAGCTGCAGGGTACTCCTGAACAGATGAAGGCTCTCTTTCAGAAGGTTGGTATGAATACAGTTGCCATGCCCGATTTCCTGAGAGAGCCCAAGCCCTAACGACGCGCTTAATCGCCACTGCATCGTTGCTGACGGAAGCGGAATTAGCATTACGCAGGATCGTCAGATGAAGGGGTTAGGGTAGAAGGACGAGCTTTCCCCGCGCCTGGTGGCTTTCACTGACGGAGAGCGCCGTCTTCCACTCGTCAAGAGCGAACGTCCGGGCGATCGGAATGGAAAACTTGCCCTGTGCCGCAAGGTCTGCAAACTCCTTCAAAACGTCATACCGTATGCGCATTCCGGGCTCCTCAAGATTCGAGCGAACACCTAATATTTTTGCAGTTGCGAAGTCGCTGATCGTCATCACCCGCTTTGAGTCACCGGCGATCTGAACGAGCGCGGGAAGAGCGCCGCTTGCGGGCGCGGTGTCAAAGACCAGGTCCGGCGACTTATCCAGTAGCGCCGAAATTCGAGCCGGCAAGCCATCGCCATACGCGGTTACGACAGCGCCGAGGGCGCGCAGTTGATCCGCGAAGGTGGCCCCCGCCGTTGCAATCACGCGTGCCCCGCGCAGCAACGAGATCTGAACCGCTGCGAAACCGACCGTAGTTCCAGCACCGTTGATCAACACCGTCTTGCCGGCTTCGACGCCGAGGCAATCCAGGCCGCCGTAGGCAATCGCAACGGCCATCGGCAGAGCCGCAGCACGCACCGCGTCTAGCCCATTCGGAACAGGAGTCCAGTGCTGCAGGATCGCGTAATCGGAAGCTCCCGCAGTAGCGGTATCCACGAAGTCCACTGGTCCAAACACAAGCGCACCGACCTCTACGTCTCTTACATCTTCGGCAACTGCATCAACGCTTCCTGCTACCTCCAACCCGACCCCACGTGGAAGGCTTCCGGCGAACAGACCTCGGCACAAAGCCCAGTCGGCCGGATTCAGACCACAGGCCTGAACCTTGACGCGGATACGCTGACTTGCAGGCGGTGGAAGCGTCGTCTCTTCCAGGCGCAACACCTCGGCTGGCTCACCGTAACTATGAAACCGGACAGTTCTTGTTTGGACGCTAGCGGCAGTTGGCATTTGTTGTCCTTTTCATAACGCGAAGGGTCTTATAAGGAAGTTAAGCCGTCAGTCCTGTACGATCAATACTTAGCAGTACAGATTCGTGTTGCCAGCGTACAGACCTTATGGACCCTCTTTCGGACGTGCTCTCCCTACTCAAACCACGGGCCTATGTGACCGGCGCGATCTCCGCCGGAGATCCATGGTCGCTGCAACTGCCTGCCTATGAGGGAATTAAGTGCTACATGGTCGTCGAAGGAACCTGCTGGTTGGCGATCGAGGGAGAGCCACCCGTCCAGCTTCACCAAGGGGACTGCCTGTTGCTGCCCCATGGAAAACCTTTCGTCATCGCTAGCGATCTGAGCCTGCCTGCTGTAGACGCACACAAGATCGTCTCGAGCGGAGCGCGGTATCGGGGCGTGCTTCCGGTAACACCTGGTGAGGATTTTCTTCTGCTAGGAAGTCACTTCGATCTCGAGGGTGACGGGGGCTTCCTCCTGGATGCTTTGCCTCCACTCGTCCTCCTTACTGGCGATCGGCAATGCGCCTCGATGCGTTGGGGAGTGAAGCGCCTTCTAGACGAAATGCGCGAACCACAGATAGGCGGAACTCTGGTCGCGCAGCAGGTAGCGTATACCTTGCTCATCGACGCGTTGCGTCTCCATCAGGAGCAGAGCAACCATGGGCCGGGGTGGTTCGCCGCTCTTGCCGAACCGCAGGTCAGAACAGCGCTTGCGTGTATGCACGAGCGGCCCGCTCACGCGTGGACGCTCGAAGAGCTAGCGCGTGTCGCGGGACTCTCTCGGACAGCGTTCGCCCAAAATTTCAAGAGAGTTGTTGGTGAAACGCCCATTGCCTATCTCACCGGCTGGCGAATGACCCTTGCGACGCACAAACTAAGCGAGAAGGGGCAGACGTTGGGCGCCGTGGCGCACCATGTCGGATACCAGTCTCAGAGCGCTTTCTGTGCTGCTTTCAGAAAGTTCTCCGGCACGTCTCCAAAGAAGTTTGTGACTGCGAAACGGTTCACCCCGTCTGATCGCTAACTTCAAGCCAGTCATCTTCGCTGAAGATCACTGGCGACAATGCGACTTCACGTTACCGATCTGAATAAATACTAGATACCTCATATCGTTGAATATCGACCCCGACTTTATTCGCCCATTTTTGCTGAAACGATGCAGCATGTGGCGCTGCAAGATGAGCAGTAAAGACATCTTGGTCCAGCCAACGCTGCGCCAACAGCATGCGTCCGGAGAGTGCGTCTTCTAAGGCAACGGCGTAGAAGAGATACTCCCTTTCCGCTCGCAAACCGGCGGCTATGGTCTCAAGTTCGGCAGGAACTCCGGAACATCGGATGGTTCCAGGTGGATGTATCCCATCATGACGATCATCTCAAGTGTCCTCCTTGGCTAAAGCTTCACTGCTACGCAACTGTCAGAACGAGCTTGCCCTGTATGTGGCCGTCCCCGGCGCGCTCGTGCGCTTTCCGCGCCTCCGCAAGAGGGAACGTGCTGTCGATGACGACGCGGAGGGTACCTGCATCAAGAAGACGCCCCACTTCCTCAAGTTGTGCGCCGCTTGATTGAACCTGAGTCGCCGAGACAGTGACGCACAGCTTCGCAGCTTCCTTCCCGCCGGTGAAGCCCAAGGGGAAGACTGGGAAGAGAGCCCCTCCACGTTTGAGCGTCTTCAAAAACCGGCTCGCTGCCGGACCACCAACCGCGTCGAGAATGAGGTCCACATCGTGAACGACATCTTCCGGCGGTGTCTTGATGTAGTCGATAAATTCGTCCGAGCCAAGGTCGCGCAGCATCGCTTCGTGTTTACCGGAAGCCACTGCAATCACGTGAGCGCCTTTCCATTTGGCCAGTTGCACCGCGAAGTGCCCCACACCGCCAGCGGCCCCGTTTATAAGAACGGTCTTGCCTTGCAACGGCAAGGGTTTGTGCTGGTCCGGCTGAAGTGGATTGGGTTCGTTGTGACCTTGCTCGATCAGGAACTGCCAGGCAGTAAGCAAAGCCATAGGCGCTCCCGCTGCATGAACATGATCGATGCCGGCAGGCTTGCGTGCGATCTGCGAAGAGGGAACGCTGACGTACTCGGCATACGCTCTGCTCTCTCCGGCCAGCCCGCTCGGAAATTTCACCATCGAGTACACCTCGTCTCCGATTGCAAAGCCTTTCACGTCTTCAGCCATCGCCTCGACCACGCCCGAAATGTCCGTTCCAAGAATGACCGGCATCACTACATGCGGTTGCCATTCGAGCGGAAGCATCTTGTATCCATCGCGCAGGTACCAGTCTGGAGGGTTGATCCCTACAGCATGAACGCGAACGAGGACCTCTCCTGCGTTCAGTTCCGGGATTGGAGCTTCCTCATAGAGCAGCACTTCGGGACCACCGAACTCGTGCTGCCGAATAGCGTTCATCGTCTTTGCCGGCATATCTTTTCTCCTTTGAGCGCCGGTAGGGTAAAATAACCGGAGCACTGCTCCCAATATACACGGAGCAGTGCTCCGCTTGTTAGAAAGTTCTATGCGTGCCGATGCTCAAAAGAACTACGATCACGTACTTGCCATCGCTCGCACCGTCATTGACGAGCAGGGAGCGAACGCCTCGCTCCGTGATGTAGCTCGCAGAGCAGGCGTGGGGCTTGGCACGCTTTACCGGCATTTCCCAACCCGGGAAGCGTTGCTTGAAGCATTGCTTCGCAACAGTTTCGACGGACTCACCGCAAGAGCCGAGGCGCTGGAAAGGGCAGATTCACCCGCAGAGGCACTCGTCTCGTGGCTTCGTGATGTAGTTGAAGTGGCACATAGCCCACGCGGTGTTGTGGCGTCTATGGCGGCTGCCATTGCTGACGAAGAATCTGCGCTTCACGCCTCGTGCGTCACCATGCGAGCGGCAGGTGCGAGACTCCTTGCCCGCGCCCAAAAAGCGGGACTGGCGCGGGTTGATCTTGAGGGGACTGATCTGTTCGCCCTGGTGGGGGCACTGGCCTGGGTTTACGACCAGCCATCCCTCGCACATCGGGCTGACCACATCTTCAGATTTATCGCGCGAGCGATTCTAACGAGTGAGGCATAAGCCACCCGCAATAGCTGACCTCGAGTACTTTCAATGTTAGGTCCTGCTAATGTATGGTCCGCTGCGCGACTGCAAGGGGTAGCATGGGCGAGAAGACAGGTCTGCGCAAATGTATTCGGCTTTTCGGTGGAGATCGTCTCTCCTGGCCAGGGTGAGATGCGCGCGTGTCGGTCCTTACAAATGCCGCGGTCGTTGAAGACCATTATCAGGATCAGGCTTTGGACACGCCGTTGTGAACTGTTCTTTCGTCGTTGCTACCTATGCAGACTTCGGTGGAGAGCTTGTTCGTCGTCGTGGTGCGGGAAAATGGGAGCGCGAAGCGCTTCCAAGCCGGAGCGTCTTTTCCGTACCTAGGCTGGTGTACCTGCTGGCCTGTAATCGTTGCCGCTGGACAACACGGCCCAGGCAGTACGGGCTAGCTTGTTGGCCATGGCGACCACGACGACGTTCTTGTGGGCACGAGGTCCAATCGATCCAGCCAGCCACCGATGGGCACCCTGTCGCGCTTGATGCGCAGCACAGCTGCTCGAGCGCCATGGATCAGGATCTTGCGCAGGTAGACGTTGCCGCGCTTGCTGATACTGAGCAGGGTCGTCTTGCCCCCGTCGAGTAGTGCCGCGGCACAATGCCCAGCCAGGCGGCGAACTCCCGGCCCTTGCGGAAGGCCGCCCCGTTGCCGATTGCAGCAACGATAGCTATCTGGCGGATGCGGGCACAGCCCGCATCGGCTGCGCAGATCCGTTCGAGTTCATCGTTCAGCTCATCGAGCTGTTGTTCTATCAACTTCCACTCGCTCCAGAGCACGTTGACCAGGTTGCGCATCATCATTGGGGTCAGGTCGGCTTCAGCGTTCTCCAGAACGTCGGCCATCGCGACCTTGAGCTTGGCTGGTGACTTCGCAAACACTAGGCCGCGCTCCAGCAGAAAGGGCGCGGATCTGGTTGATCACAGCGGTACGCGTTGAGACCAGCCTGTCGCGAACGCGATGAATCGCCTGCAAGTCCAACTGGTCGTCGGTCTTGATCGCCACAAAGCGCATGTTTTTACGCTCGACAGCCTCAGCGATCGCCTCAGCATCGACAAAATTGTTCTTGTTCGACTTCACGAAGGGCTTGACGAACTGCGCTGCGATCAGCCGGACATCATGGCCCTCCTTGCGCAACGCCCGGCCAAGAAAGTGAGCTCCTGAGCAGGCTTCCAGACCGATTATCGAGGTCTGGAGGTTGGCGGTGTAGGTCAGCAGCTGCTTCTGCGTGAACTTCTTCCTCACCAGCACCTTGCCGGCCGCTCCAAGCGCCACAAGGTGAAACGTCGTCTTGCCCAGGTCGATGCCAATCGAATGAATCTGCATGTCGAAGATCCTCCTGTCACAGCTTGCTCCCAGCCAACCTTGACTGGAATGAGGCAGCAAGCGGCGGACCATCTCATTAACGCCGTTGTAGTGAGATTGCTCAAAGCTATGGGTAAATGCACCCGTCGTATCCGAGGTGGGTCATCCTCAACAATTCAGATTTCCCTCGCTGAATCTTCTGCACTGCATGGGGTGGCTTTACCTGAGAGGCATTGGCCACAAGCATGTCGACGAACGGCCAAACACTCGTTAGCGCCCCTGTCAAGCAGCTCGCGGGACGGCCGTATGAGCGACCTGGATCCGAGCATTCCTCCATTCAGCCGCCCCGGGGTTGCGTGCAGCCGCGCTTCGCCGGACAGGTCGAGTCGGTATCCGAGTCGCTGAACCAGAGTGAACCTATCCCACAAGTCACGCGCGATGGCCATCGATCCACTACAGAAAGCGCCGCCGCGCCGCATAATCCAAGCAGACAAGCAAGCGGCTCCAGAGGCTCGCTTATTGTCTACATAATTGATGACGCTTTCCTAGCAGACCACACCCGTATTCGGTGTGCAATTGTCTCGAACAGTCCGATTGTCCAACACACCGGACAGCCTTTAAGGAGGTAAAGAGCTCCCGGCATGAAAAGAATCGCAAGCCATGCATGGGGCGTGCCGATGAGGTGCACCGAGATGGCCACGAGGCCCATGCCAGCGATCCCGCGCAGAAGATGCACCAACAACGTTTTGTTACCGAACATCAACATTGTTGCTCTCCTCTTGCAATGCTTGTCGCATGTTGGTACGTGCTCTGTGCAGACGGCTTTTCACAGCTTCTGCCGAGATGTGGAGCCGTGTACCAACCTCTTCCGCGGAATAGCCGTACATGTCTCTCAAAAGCAAGATTTCCAGATGCCTGGGCTCAAGAGCTTCAAGTGCGCGCTCTAAATCCAGACGCAGTTCTGCGTTGTTAAAACTCTGTGTGCTCTGTGGTACGTGGTCGTCTAGCGTCGTTAGATTTCTCTCCCGGTATCCCAAACGAAAGCAGATGCGTTGGATGATCCTGAAGAGCCAGCCCGAAAGAGCTGCTGCATACTTCAGGGCCTTATGCTGTTCGTGGACGATCCAGAGCGCATCCTGGACCGCGTCGTCGACGTCTTTCGACGCGCACCTGCGCTGAGCGTACCGGCGAAGATCAGGCTGACACTCCCTCAATAAAGCGCTTAGCGCGTCGGTATCGCCGGCCCGTGCAGCGGCTATCAGTTCATCTCGTTCCATAGAGCATCCCTACTCAGGCTATCCCTTTCCTCCCGCCGATGTGGCACAAGGGGCAATAACCGACCAAGCCCGTCAGCACTGTACCGATAGCTGCGATCCCAAAGGTAATTCCGACGGCGTTCTTCCCATAGTGAAATGCGCAGGTGGTGAGGACAACAGCCCCAAGGATGCGAGCAATACGTTCCCAGGTCGGCAGATTCTTGCGATAGAGCATCATGACCTCCTTTGGTCAATTACAAGAGACAATCGTCGGCCAAAAGGGTTCGGGGGTCTAAACATTTTTGTTTGGGATCTTCCCAGACGCTTCCTAGGCTTCGTCCTGTCTCCTGGTATGGGCAAGACCTTGACATGCGGTCTCCATCTTCATTCGGGTCTGACCGGGGACGTTGCAACGGATGTTCCCTGCGCGGTCTTCTGAGACATGCCGTGAGAAATCAGCGCGGGGACAAAAAGGCCCTCCTCCGATCCCGATCAAGCCGGAGATCATCCCGATGACTGCACCCAGCATGAGGCGACTCTAATGGCGAGCGGTGTCATGCCTTCACCTTCCCGGATCGTTCCACGGCATGCGACCCAGCACGGAAGCCATCATGCAGGTGTCGCTCACGCCTGCATAAACCAGGCCCGCACCGATTAGACCCGCGCCAACGAAGAATTTCAACGACGTGAGGTAACCAAGAACGCAGAACGTAAGCACCAGAGCGCCTGCTGTAACGCGCACCTGGCGCTCCATCGACCATAGCTTGTGTTCCGCGACCGTCAGCGGCTTACCGCTGTTTGTCCACGACTGCACTCCACCGTTGAGCACTTTGAGTGAAGTGAACCCCTTGGCTGCCAGCATTTGTCGAGCATCTTCAGCACGCCGTCCACTGCGGCAGACGAGAGTGAAGGGCTCACTGCGGCCCCAACCTTCGCTGGCCTTCTCCATCAATCCGAGTGGAACGAGTTCTGAACCCTGAATATGGCCCTCCGCAAATTCAGGGTATTCCCGGACATCAATCAAGCGATCTCGCATACACTCCCCCAAAGACTTTTATATTATTGCATGCTTACATAGTGATATATTCACGTAATGGCAAGGCATGCAATGAGCTACAAGATGCTCGAATTGGTGGCACGGCGGTTTCGTACTCTGGGCGAACCGTACCGCCTGCGCATATTGCAGGAACTTGAGTTGGGTGAGAGGTCTGTCGGCGAGATGGTCGCCGCTCTCGAAGGGAACCAGCCGAATGTTTCCAAACATCTGCAGATTCTTTTCAACGCCGGCCTGATTGGTCGGCGTCGGGAGGGGACGTCCATTTTGTATGCGATCAGTGATCCTATGGTCTTCAAGCTATGCGCTGTGGTATGCAGCAGTGAAGCTGAGAAGAGCCGTCGCGAGTTCGACGAGCTCGAGGGAAAGCAAAGACAGGCAAACTGATGAAAATCAAAACAACTTGAAGTGCCGGGACTGGCGCAGTATTCCATGTTCTCTCGTCGGCGGGTCAAGCCATAGTCATCAATCTGCGTCGGCTACTTAATAGCTCTCGAAATTGCAAGACGGGAGAGGCCATCTCATCCAGGAGCAGGCACGCTAGGCCAAAGCTGCTTCGACTTCAGCGGCCGAGCGGACCCGGCCGAGGAACGGGAAGACTCGCTCACAGTTCAAGGCCATTATGGAAACCGAAGGAACAGCACACCCACTGCCGTCTCGTGTCATCAACCTCGGCAACTTCCCAGAAGCCGACTTTTCGCGCCTAATATAGGCGCACCAAGGTAGGAGCCTTGTCGTTCAGCTACATCTGTTTCGTCGTTTTCGCGTTCGACTTCGACTAGGGTGCGACTAGCCCCCAGGGCAGGTGGACCCGAGCTTATGCCATGCGAAGGGTGCTAATACCGGCCCCACAACACGAATACAGAGAGCCCTAGCATAAAGAAGTTAAATGGTGTGTCCGTAATCTCCTTGCGCCGGGCATGGAAGCCGATGGCAAGGAGTTGCAACAGCGCGCAGCCAAGCGCCGCGAGCACTGTGAGCTCGGGATGAATGTGGGTGAGGAGCGGCAGAAAGATGCCGAGGCCACCGGCTAAATCGACCACGCCGATGAAGCGCAGGAATAGCAATGATACTTGTCCGGTCCAGGGGAATATGGCTGAACTTTTCTTCACAGGCATCGACAATTTCATGAACCCGCCCGTGCAGAGCGAAGCAAAGATCAAGCCTTGTGCTCCCCAAAGAGAGTCGTTGAGGATGGCACCGTGAAGGGACGGGGATAGGGGTGTTGGGATCAGATGAGGTTCCCCTCTTAGTCACTCTTGTCTACCTGCATACTGAATGAGAGTGACCTTCTTGTGAAGACAGCACTTTGAACTCAGTAGCGGAGGTGGAGGTAACCTTGAAAAAAGCCAGCAAAACGGACTTGCTTGAACCAGTGGCGTTGATGTGCAAAGGGGAACATGCGAAGGCTGCACGGGATTTCTTGACAAAAGTGGGAGACAAGTGGAGCATCCTGCTGGTCGTCATCCTCGCGCGAACGCCGCACCACCGCGCCCGGTTCTCAGAACTTCACCGGCTGATAGATGGGATCTCTCAGCGAATGCTTACGACCACGCTGCGCAACCTGGTACGGGATGGCTTCGTAAAACGGGAAAGCTTTCCTGAGATTCCGCCGAGAGTGGAGTACGAACTCACTTCTCTGGGTCTCAGCCTGCTGGAACCTATGGAGCATCTGGTTCAGTGGATCGGCAATAATTGGCCTGCGATCAAAGAGGCGAGAGAAACCTTCGATAAGGCCGTCGGCTCGGCTTCGCAAGTTTGATGAACTTGAGTCGAAATACAAGCGGACCTTCATCCAGACGGCTCCTTGGCTAGACTCCCATCCTACGAAACGCTCTTTCGTCGGATGGATCATTTCTGGCAATGAGCCGACATACCCGACTAAGACAAATCCTCTTAGACGACGAAGACTGTGAATTCAACCAAGCAAGAGTGAGCAAACCCATCCCCTACGTCATTTATTCATCCTTACAGCATGGAAAAGCGTCCCCCGACCATCTCTTCCCCCAACTACCAGAGTTCCCATAGCTGTTTAGGGTCAAGGGCATACAATCGAACGCCGGTCTGCGATCTCGTGCCGAGCAACCGGAGGTACTTGGGAGAATTAGCTTTTGAAGGTGGAATCACAGGAAACGTGTAGGTATCGAGAAACGCACTTCACGTCACTTGAGCGGCGTAGTCAGCGAAGGAAGGTGCCGGGGAGATTTGCTTTAGACAATCTGCGCACAATACGCGTGTCTGAGTCAGCGGCCTGGTGAAAACCGAGTCTGGATGGGTTCAAGCGGTCTGGCGCGCTGCTCCCCTTGCGGGTCAAGAACACTTAAAGCCGAGGTCAGAGCCTTTATTGGAAGCAACAATCCGAGGAGGATTTCTCGGTACCTGTACCGGCTATGAAAGGGATTGATGCCGAATCCGCCTACAGGTGAAACGACAGAAAGCAAGCCGGGTGCTATCACGGAGCGCCGAGGGCTCGGCGCTCCAAAGCAGGCTAGTCACGAAACAGGGCTGTCATCTTTACCACGTCATAGTAGTCCGTCACATGAGCGATCAGCCCATCACGGCGCCGATTCAGCCACCGATACTGGATATCAAAGTCGGCGCCGCTCTTGCTAACACCACCTTCGCCATGGAACTGAACGCAGGCTGTTTCTTTGTCCACAACGATATTCTCGACCACAGGCTTGGGGCATGACCATAACCGGTCGCCCAGACGCTTGATGATCTTTTCCAGGTACACCTGTTTGTCTTTCGTAGGAACCCGCGACCGGCGATGAGTCTGTCGCGACCCACACGAGATCATCTACCAAAGCATCGTTGAATTTCGCGGACCAACCCTCCTTGGTGATTTTTGCAAAGAGATCCTGAATCAATGCGGTGTGATTATTCATTCTGTTTCCCTTTCCAATCATGCATGTGAGGCTTCCGCGTGCCGGCCTCATGTGAACATCATTCAGACCCTGCGAGAGTAGCTGGAAAGACTCAGAAGAGCCATCGATCGGAAGGATGTACTTGTCTTGATCATCCACTCGCCGTTGGTTTTGACCAGCTGCCAGCGGTTTGCGACGACACGATAGATACGATATCCCTTGCGAACGCAATGATTGGGCAGCTCGCGCGGCTCGCCCTGGTGATCGAGCCAAAGGATCTGGAGATAAGAGGTGAGGATGGCTTCGTTGCCGTGTAGGTCGATGAGGGGCAAGCCGGCGAAGTTAGCAAGGCCGCCTTCGATCGCTTTCTTGTGCTCCGGTTTTAAGGCGAAAGATGCAATAGCATCAACACCCTTGCACCCTAAAGTTTCCGGTCATGGTCTGTGAATCCTGCTCGATCACTTTGGGCATACGCAAATTCGACGACATTCAGGGCAGCTCGACACCAATCAACAGCAGATCGCGACGGCGGTGCCGGTATCAGAGGCGAGCCGCTAGACGGCAAGCCATCCAAACGCAGGGAGGGTATTGATAAGTAAGGAATAACTTGGCTGACAGTCCGTCATCAGCAAAGTCTTGCCATGAGGTCTCCTATTCAAATCGGCCCCACAAGACTCTGCGCGGGCGTCGCGTCGGTGAAGTGAGCGATGTCCGCCATCACGCGCGGCGTTGTGGGCGAGGCGAGCGCGGCTCGCATCGCCGCTTCGTCTAGGAACCGGCATTCGCAGATGCAGATCGTTCCCGCGCCGAGAACGGCGGGCCAGAAGGCGGCGCAGCCTTCCAGCCCAAGCGGACCCCAACATTCCATCACCAACGGCAGGTGATGCTGGATGTAGTAATCGCGGTCAAAGCGAGTCGCAGCATCTCCGGAATAAGTCACGTACATGGTTGTCATTGATTAAACATCTCCTCGCTTGGTACATCGAATGCATTAAGCGTGATGGCGACCTGTGCGTAAGTGCCAATCCAAAGCACCAGCTCGTTGAGCGCGCCTTGACCGAGTAGGCCACGCGCTGCCTGGTAGGTCGCGCCGGCCAGCACACCTCCGGCCAGCAGCGCCGTCGCTACGTCGAACGCGCATGCCTCCTCCGGCGTCAGGTCGAGCGGACGGCCGCCGGCGGCGAGCGTTGCGATCTTGACAGAGTCCATGCCCTCGGATGCCGCGGTCGCGGCATGCGCGTACAGCTCATAGGCGGCGTTGAATCTTGCGCCCACGACGAGGATCGCGATCTGCTTGGCCGATGGCGAAAGGCGCTTCATCGCCGTGACCGCGTCGATCAGGTCGTAATGCGCCTGGCCGACCCTCGGCTCATGGAGGAACACGCCCCAAGGTCCGAGCAGTGCGCCGTCCTCGCGCGTCGTCGTAAAGGTGTTGAAGCCGTGCGCAATCTGCTTGCGGTTGCGATCGTACAGGGCGCGCTGCTCGGGGGTAAGCTGTTCGGGCGGTAAGGTCGGAAGGCGCATTGTGTATCTCCTTAGATCAGGCCATCAGAAGACGGTCTGGAGTGATCGGCAGCTCTCGCATACGCTTACCCGTTGCATGCCAGACCGCGTTGGCAATAGCCGGTGCGACCCCGCATAGACCGAGTTCAGCCAGTCCCTTGACGCCGAGCGGATTCATGATTCGGTCTTCGCTTTCAACAAAAAAGGCGTCGAGTTCGTGAATGTCGGCGCAGACCGGGACGAGGTATTCGGCAAGAGTCGCGTTTGCGACGCGACCGAGATTGGCGTCCCACTCGGCCTCTTCCAAGAGCGCCATCCCGATGCCGCCGACCATGCCGCCGATGCACTGACTATGGGCGAGCCGGGGGTTGATGATGCGTCCCGCGTCATAGACGCCGATCACCCGCGCCACACGGATGGTGCAAAGCTCCGGGTCGACGCGCACTTCTGCGAAGACTGCGCCGAAGCCGACTGAACTGTACGTCTTCGTCTCATCGCCGGGCGTGGCGCTGGCCTCCGCATCAAGACGTTCCAAGCCTGCTCTGCGGAGAAGCCTTGCGGGGTCGTTCGCGTCGCCAGAACAGACCAGGCCGGCGAGTTTCAGCTTCAAGGCCGCGCAGGCCGCCTGCACTGCAGATCCGACACTGGCCATCGTAGTCGAGCCGCCATGTTCCTTCGCGGGCGGCAATGTCGAGTCGCCAAGCTCGAAACGCACCTGTTCCACCGGCAGGTCGAGCGCGTCCGCCGCGACCTGCGTCGCCGAGGTGTAAGTCCCCGGCCCCATGTCAGTGGTGGCGCAACGCACGGTCACGGTTCCATCGGCGAAGAGTGTGGCGGACGCGGACGTGGGATAGCGGGAGACGTGGTAGATTGCCGTCGCCATCCCGAACCCGACCAGCTCGCGACCATCTCGCATGGCGTGCGGACCGGGCGTGCGGCGGTGCCAGCCGAACCGCTCCGCTCCCTGCCGATAGCATTCGCGCAACGCCTTCGAGGACCACGGCAGGTCCTTCATCGGATCCTTCTCGGCGTAGTTGAGCAGGCGTAATTCGATGGGATCGAGCTTCAGCTTTGCGGCCAGCTCGTCCATCGCCATCTCCTGCCCAATCAGGCCGATCGCCCAGCCCGGCCCTCGCATGGGGCAGGGCGTGCTGATGTTCATGGGCACCAGGCTGTAGCGGGTCCGCCGGTCAGGGCAGGCGTAGGTAGTGGATGCGGGTGCGAGCGCGGGTTCAGCAAATTCTTCGTAGGTGGAGGTCTGCCCTGTGACCTCATGGATCATGGCGGTAAGCCGGCCGTCAAGGCCAGCACCGAGGGCTACGCGCTGTCGGGTCTCGGAACGGAAGCCAATCGCGGTAAAGAGCTGTCGCCGGGTCAGCTCCAGCCGCACCGGAAGCCCCGCCCGGCGGGCAGCCATTGCAGCCAGCGTGACATGCGGCCAAGTGCGTAACGCCGAGCCAAAGGCACCGCCGACGAACGGGTTGATGACCCGCACGTTTTCCGGCGCAATCCCGAAGCGCCGGGCAATTTCATCTCGTTCATTGCCTACCCATTGCGTCTTGCTCCACAATGTCAACCGGTCGCCTTGCCATTGCGCTACGGTGGCATGCGGCTCCATGGCATTGTGCTGCTCGCGCGCCTGCACGTAAGTTGCATCCACGCGAACCGGCGCGGCAGCGAAGGCGGCATCGGGGTCGCCCTTTTTGGTCTCGGGACCGCGACCCTTCTTCGCGGCAGCCTCGGAGGTTGGCTTCGCCCGCGCAGGATCGAAGTAGACGAGGCGCTCGGGAGCGGCGTCGTAGGTCACGCGAATCAGCGTTGCCGCATAAAGCGCCTGAGACTGCGTCATCGCGATCACAAGCGCGACTGGCTGGCCGCTGAACAGAACTTCGGCATCCTGCAGCACGCGCAACTGCTCTCCCGCGACAGGGTCGACTGCCGGCCGCTCGGCTGGGGTCAGATAAGGCAGCCGGTCGGCGTTGCGATGCGTGAGAACGTGCAGCACGCCGGGTGCGCGTTCGGCTGCCGCCGTGTCGATCGCAACGATACGCCCGGCCGCCACCGTGCTGTCGTGCGTTGCCGCGTACACAAGGCCGTCAGGGTGAAACTCGGCAGCGTAGGGGGCGCTGCCCGTAACCTTAGCTGGTCCGTCCACACGGGTAAGGGGTGCGCCGACAGCGTTCATGCGAGGCCTCCTGTCTCGGCCAGGGCACGAGCCACCGTGCGCCGGATCAGCTCGACTTTGTAGGCATTGCGACCGTGCGGGACCGCGTCGTCCGCGGCATGCGCTGCGGCCTCTTGCACGAGCGCAAGGGTGAGGCGTTTACCTCGCAGCGCCGTTTCGACCTGGGGCAGCCGCCAAGGCTTGGTCGCAACACCACCCACCGCGATGCGCGCGTCACGGACCGTCCCATACTCTCCGAGATCAAGTGCCACCGCGGCCGATGCGATCGACCACTCGAAGCTCGCCCGGTCGCGAACTTTCAGGTAATGGGAACGCCTCGCCGCGGGACCGGTCGGCACATCGATGGATAGGATCAGTTCACCCGGTGCCAGATTCGTCTCAACCGCGGGCGTGTTGCCGGGTATGCGGTGCAGGCCAGCAAGCGGGATATAGCGTTCCCCGCTCGGTCCAGCAATCCTAAGTGTCGCATCGAGCACCAGCAGCGCATTGGCGAAATCGCCGGCATAGGTGGCGATGCAATGCTCGCTGCCACCGAGCACTGCATGAAAGCGGTTTTGTCCGAGGATGGCCGGGCAACCCGTTCCTGGCTCACGCTTTTCGCAGGGCGCGCCAGGATCGCGGAAATAGCCGCAGCGGGTGCGCTGGAGCAGGTTGCCGCCAAGCGTCGCGAGGTTGCGCACCTGCGCGGATGCGCTCGCCAGCAAAGCCTCCGAGAGCACGGGGCACTCAGCCCGCACTGCCGGATGGGCAGCCGCATCGCTCATTCGTACAAGGGCTCCGAGCCGCAGGCTATCGGTACGCTCATCAATCCGGTCGAGCCCCGGCAGCGCAGAGATATCGATGATGCGGTCGGGGTTGCGTAAATGCTCACTCATGAGCTGCACCATATCGGTGCCGCCCGCTAGGAAATCCGCGCCCTGCTCCTGCGCGCCGTCGGAGCGGTGGCGGGCCAGGCTGGCGGTCGCGGCAGTAACACTCGCTGCCTGTGCGTAAGCGAAATCAACCAACGTCAACCCTCCCGCCAGCGGCGTCGCGGATTGCGGCGACGATGTTGGTGTAGGCGCCGCAGCGGCAGATGTTGCCGCTCATCCACTCCCGTATCTCATCGTCGGAGTGCGCGTGACCCTCGGCAATGCAGGCAATGCCGCTTATGATCTGCCCCGGCGTACAGTAGCCGCATTGAAAGCCGTCATGCGCAATGAAAGCCGCCTGAAGAGAATGAAGCTGGCCATCCTTTGCCAAGCCCTCAACTGTGGCGATCGCCTTTCCCTGGTTCATGACCGCGAGCGTAAGGCAGGAGTTCACGCGCCTTCCATCGACGAGCACCGTGCAGGCACCGCACGCGCCGAGGGCGCAGCCCTTTTTGCTGCCTGTCAGCTGGAGATGATCTCGCAATGCGTCAAGCAGTGTCGTGTGCGCGTCGAGACCGGGCAGGCGGTGCTCTACGCCGTTTACCGTTAGCACAACGTCGACCTGCCGATGTGACTCGCCCGCTGGTTCGCGCCCCGCACCCGAGGCTGATATTCCTGGTAGATCGATCATCATTGCAGCCCCTCCGGCTAGCGAGGTCGAAATGAACTCGCGCCGTGTCCATTCCTGCTCGTCCATAGCCTCCTCACCTTTCCTGTATGTCGCTCAGCCAGGCGAGAACCGGTTGAAGGGCGGCATCCGAATTCTTTTCGTAGATCAGGCCGTGGCCGTTCCCGGTTACGCCATGGTCCGGCAGGTGCAGCAACTCCGCCGCGGCACCGCCAGCCTTCAGCGCGGCGACGATCGGTGGGCTCGCAGGCGCAAAGGAGGAGGTATCACCCGTCACTACCGCGATAGGCACCCCCGCCAGATTGGGTAGGCGTAGAGTTGCTGGGTCGGCGTCACGCACCGCCTCGGGCGTGGCCCGTGGAGGATCGAAGGTGAGCGGCGCAGCCGTTAGGCCCCAGCGAAGCGGACCAATGTTGGGTATGTCGGCGAAAGGTGGTCCCATCGGCTCGACACTGACGATGGCTTTGACCAAGCCGGGCCGGCGATCCGCTGCCAGCCAGCCGCTTGGGCCGGACGCCGAATGTGTGAGCAGGATGGCGGGTCCGATCCGGTCGAGCAGCCGCGCAAGCCGGTCGGCATCCATGTCTTCGGATTCAGCGAGATCGGCAGGCAACGGGCCGTAGCCGGCGATGAACTGGTCCATGGCTTCGGCGTCATCCGGGGAGAAAGGCCATTGCGTATGCTTGCCTAACGGATCGGGTGGAATGTAGATCTGCCGGCCACCTTCATAAGAGAAAGGCGGCCCCATCGGCCCGACGATATCGACGTGCAACGGTGAGCGGCCATGGCCGGGACGGTCGACGACCACAATGGCATATCCTGCCTCGACCAGGCGCTGTGCCCAGCCGGGGCGGTCATCGGGTGTGTTGAGCCACTCTGTGCCTTGAAAGCCGCCGCCATGCACGAGCACGATCGGGTACCGCCGCGTGACCTGCTCGGGTGCTTCCCACTCGGCAAACATCGGCCCGCGCTGAAACGTTTTGCCGTCACGCTCCACGCGCTCGCCGGGTATCCAAAAGTGGCCGCGCCGAACGGTACGCGCTGGTGCGCTGGCCCAGAACGGAAGAGATTGTGAGTTCGTAAATTCGTGTGTACTCATTTAGACTCTCCTATTGCCTCAGTCTTATCGGTCTGCGCGGCAGCGATATACGCGGGCGCTCTCCAGTAGAACGGCCGAAAGTCGGCGATCTCGCCATTTCTTACGGTCACAACCTGCGCCACTCGATGCGTCTTCAATGGAACTGCATTCGAAAGCCAGTGACAGATACGTTGCGTCCTCGGTTGCCAGCCGACTGGCTGCAGCCAAATTTCCCGACTCTTTAGAAACTCCTGCACAATCTCTAACAGCGTTGGCGGAACAGGATCGCCTCGTGCTACCTTCATCGTCTCTATTCCGGATCGCTTGGTCTACAATCATGTCAGCGTCGTGTTGGAATGTCAAATACGAAGAACACTTGGTCTAAAGAAGCGATGTTATGGTCGCCACTCGCAGCCGTGGCCGGCCTCGCGAGTTGAGTGGGCCTTGCCATGACAGTATGGCCGGATCATCCACATGAGTGACGAACCTGCTAAAAAGAAGAAGATGACCTACATGGTCCTGTACTCTCTGAAACTCCATTTCTTGAGATGACGCCTAAACGCCACTCGTAAGGCGATCCCAGGCACTCATTGAGCAGTTCACGACGTCCGTCAGAGTTTTGCGCTTAGAGCCATCCCGCGCCTGAATTGAAAGGCCATGAAGCACCGTCGCGTAGAAGGCCGCAATGGCTTTGATGGGCACACTCTTGGGTACATCGCCTTCGCGTTGCCCTCGGCGCAAACGAGCTTCAATGGAGACCCGGGTCTGATCCCGCAGTGATGACAAGTAATCCTGAATGCCCTTATTCTCTACCGTGCAGTTAATGGTGCTCAGAACCAGGAGGCAACCGCGCGGCACCTCCTCCGCCACGAACATATCAACCCCGTCCTGGAGCATCGCGTGAATGGCTTCCCGAGTCGGCAGATCAGCGGCGAGCGCACGTGCCGTGGCGACTCCGTCAGTGTTGAGATAAAGGGCGACCGTCTCTCGAAACAGAGCTTCCTTGCTGCCGTAAGCAGCGTAAAGACTTGCCTGATTGATTTCCAAAGCAGCGCGAAGGTCCGCCATGGATGTGGCCTCGTAGCCCATTGACCAGAAGACGCGCAGGGCCTTCTTCAAGCCTTCTTCCCGGTCGAATTCACGGGGCCGTCCCGGTCCACGATTACCTGCCTGTTGATTGTCCGAACCTCTGTACTCTACCGTTGCTTTCATGGTCTCTGTTCCATTTTATAGATCGTGCAGTCCAAAAAACAAGGCGCTCGCGTAAGGCACAAGAGCCGAAGGTAGACTGTCGCACCCCGCAATTTTGCGAGGCCGTCACCGAGCCGTCACCTCAGACCTGCGTTGGTCGGTGGCCAAAGTGCCCAGGCATAATTCTGGATCGCCTGGTCTATAATAAGCATCTCAAACTTTGTAATTGGCATCAGAGTCTTGAGCGCGAGGTTGAAGTGAGCAAATTAGCAGGGAAAGTCGCAGTGGTCACCGGGGCTTCTAAAGGCATAGGAGCCTCTATCGCCGAGCGTTTGGCGGCATCTGAGCTGACACCGAAAGACGCTCTGCTCCGCTTCTATGAAGCCGAGGCGAACTACATGAAGGCGTTTCAGGAGAACGGCGTCGCAAATTTTGACGAGATGCGGGAGACATTGGCGCCCGATGTCGTTCTGCACCAGTCCCCTGACTTGCCCTTTGGCGGAGACTACGTCGGCTACGACGGATATGAGCGATGGGCCGTCACGATGGGCTCGATCTTCGACAAGCTCGAGGTGACGGAGCGCGAGTTCTTCGAACGGGCTGACAAGGTCATGGTGGTGTGTCGCTTCATCACGCGGTCGCGGATCAATGGGTCCGTTCAGGATCTTCCCATGGTGCAGGTCGTGACCGTTCGGAATGGAAAGATTGTCGATTTTCGACCCTTCTACTGGAACGCTCCCGCGTATGTGGCTGCCGCTGCACGCTAAATACCCGACGAAAGATTTCCAAGAAAAAGGAGTTCTTATGGGCACTCAGGAACAGCAACCCACGGAGACTTTAAACCGCTTTTATGAGGCAGAGTCTGCATATCTCGGGGCGGGTGGAGGTGATTTTTCCGAAGTCGCGGCGACGCTTGATCCAGACTGCGTCATCTTTCAACCTGCATCTCTGCCTTACGGCGGGGAATGGAGAGGGCACAGCGGTTTCGAGGCTTGGATGAAAGCCTTCGCGGAGCAATGGTCGTCGCTGCAGGTCAAGGATTCAGAGCTCTACCCGAACGGCGACGTGATCGTAAGTAAGTCGCACGTGTATGCCGTCGCGAAGAGTACGGGCCAAGATGCTGACTGGCCGCTGTTGCAGTTCTTCAGAGTACGAAACGGCAAGATCGTGGAGTTGCGGCCATTTCACTGGGATACCGCGAGCATGCTCGAGGCGCTCAAGCCTTAGGTCTCCGAGAAGCACCACAATGGAACGGCAGTGAAACTTAGCCCTCTGCTCCGCGATCTGAAAGGGAGAGAACAATGCGAATCAAAGCCGCTGTCCTCGAAGAAAAAGCAGGACCGTTCGTCCTGCATGAAGTCGAACAATCCCCACCGAGGAAAGATGAAGTTCTCGTGCGTATCGTCGCCAGTGGAATCTGTCAGACAGACCTCCATGTGCGAGATCAGGAGATGCCGGTTCCACTCCCGCTCATCCTGGGACACGAAGGCGCCGGAATTGTCGGGTCGGTCGGGGAGTCGGTGCACGGTCTCGAACCGGGGGACCACGTCGTATTGTCCTATCCTTCATGCCTGCACTGCCGCTTTTGCCGAAGCGGTCGGAACTACTACTGTGAGCACTCGATAGAACTCTGCTTCGGGGGATCGCGGCTCGATCGCTCCGATGCATCGCATTGGCCAAAAGGCCAGGCGAAGCGCCCGACACTGCACAGCCACTTTTTTGCGCAATCTTCGTTCGCCACCTATGCTATCGCGCATGAGAGCAGCGTCGTCCGCGTGCCGAAGGACATTGCTCTAGATATCTTGGCGCCCCTGGGATGCGGCATGCAGACCGGGGCAGGTGCCGTCATCAACGGGCTCAAAGTTCACCCGGGCTCAAATATAGCTGTAATCGGCGTCGGTGCCGTCGGACTTTCCGCTGTCGTGGCGGCAAAACTCGCCGGGGCAACTCGGATCATCGCTTTGGACGTGGAGCCGGATCGCCTCGCCACGGCTCAGCGTCTCGGCGCAACTGACACCATCGATGCTAGTGAACCCGCCTTCGCCGAGTCCGTCGCTGCCATGGTGCGCGGCGGGGTTAATTTCGTCCTGGAATGCAGCGGCAAACCGGAGATGCTCTCTGCCGCGGTCAACATGCTCTCCGCTACGGGAGTTGCCGCTTTGGTAGGGGGCGCCCCCAGCGGAGCAGCCGCTTCCATCGACATGACCAGGCTGCTCAACGGACGAACCGTCCGCGGAATCATTCAGGGCGAAGCTATTCCGCAGCTCTTCATTCCACAAATGATCGAGTGGTTCCGTGCTGGCCTATTTCCCTTCGACCAGTTCCTCCGTCACTACAACTTGGAAGACATCAATAGGGCGGTCGACGACGTGCGCAAAGGCTCGGCGATCAAAGCGGTTCTACGCATGGACCAAGTCTGAAAAGCCAGCAAAGGAGAAGATCATGGTAACCCAAACAGTCGAAGCAAAGCTGCTCCAGGGCTTGCACTGGATCGGCGGAGAATGGATGTCAAACGGCACGAAAAGGGAGAGTGTCGATCCGGCCTCAGGAACGGTCATAGGCCAATATTCAGTGGCCACACTGGATGACGTGCACCGCGCCGTGACGGCCGCGAAGAAAGCGTTCCACTCGACCATCTGGAAGGATGACCGGCTGCTGCGAGCCCGCGTACTCAACAGACTGGCGGATAGCTTTGAGCAGGGCGCGGAGGAACTTGCGAACCTGCTCGCGCTTGAAAATGGAAAGGTCCTCTCCCATGCGCGCCTTGAGATCGGGATCGTTCCCCAAACTCTTCGCTTCAACGCCGCCCTCGCTCTCACCGATTACGGCCGGACCGCGCAAGTAGTCCCCGGTTCTTTATCTCTCGTCATCAAGCAGCCTGCCGGCGTCGCGGGGATCATCGCGCCCTGGAACTCGCCTGTTGCTTTGATGATCCGCTCGCTCGCCCCCGCACTCGCCGCCGGTGCAACGGCAGTGGTGATGCTCCCCGCACAGACAGCTCAGGTGAACACCCTCATCGCCAGAATCATCGCCAACGTAGAGGAGCTTCCTACAGGTGTGGTGAACATCTTCACAGGCGGACAAGAGGCCGGCAATGCATTGGTCGTTCACCCCGATGTTCCGGTCATCAGCTTTACCGGTAGCACCAAAACGGGCCGCGACATCTCAGCGAATGCCGCTCCGTGGGTCAAACGCCTCGGATTGGAGCTGGGGGGTAAAACTCCTATGGTGGTCTTCGACGACGCGGATCTCGAAGCTGCGGTTCCCAAACTGGCTCAGGCCTTGACCGTTTTCGGAGGCCAGTTCTGCATGACGGGAAGCCGCCTGCTGGTGCAGCGAGGCATCGCCGACCGACTACGGAGCACACTCGCGCAACGCCTCGAAACGCTCAAGGTGGGTCCTGCATCCGACCCTGACAGTGAGATGGGACCGCTCATCGATAAGCCCAATGTCGACCGGATCGACAAGATGGTCGAGGACGCGATCGCGGCCGGCGCAAAGGTCATAGTGCGCGGCGGGCCGGCTACGGAGGAGCGCCTGAGCAAAGGCGCCTTTTTCCGACCAACACTGCTCGAAGTGAACGACTCCAAGTTGCCGATTGTCCAGAAAGAAGTTTTTGGGCCGGTGCTGACAATGCAGGTGTTTGACACCGAGGACGAGGCCATCGCACTCGCAAACGATAGCGAATATGGGCTGAGCGCGAGCGTGTGGTCACGTGATATTGATCGCCCGCTGCGCGTCGCGCGAGAGTTGGAAGCAGGAACAGTCTGGATCAACAACTGGGCGGTTCTCTTCGACCAGTTCGAAGAGGGCGGCTTCAAGCAGAGTGGCCAGGGAAGGATGCGAGGTCTCGCCGTAATCGATGACTTCATCGAGTACAAACATATCTCACTCACGCCCGGCGAAGCTCAAGTAGGTTAGCTAAACAATTCAAAGGAGAACAGCATGTCAACACAGACAAAGGTCGAGCGCATTCAGGCACTGCTCAATGATCCTCTCAACGTGGATCTCGTGAACAAACTCATCGCGAAGGATGCGACCTATGTTTCGCTCAACTTCGACAACCCCGAGCTGAAAAAGATCATGCCCTGGGCGGGTACCGGTAAGGGACCGCAGGCCGTACTCGACACCTACCGGCAAGTTGGCCATTACTGGAAGAATGAAGGACTCAAGATCACCGACTCCTTGGAGACCAGCGACAAGGTAGCGGTGTTCGGAACCTTCACCTACAGGTCCGTAACCCTCGGCAAGGCTATTACTTCTCCCTTTTGCATCTTCGCCAGTTTCGATGATGAACAGGTCGTTCATATGCAATTCATGGAGGACACTTTTGGCACCGCTTCGACCTTCCGTTCAGGTGGAACATGGACTTTTCACAGTAATCCAGAAGGCAAGATCGTCGAAGTCTAAACCGCGCAGGCGAGCCACAACCGTCGAAAGGATGAGTAATGGACGGCAAGATCATTCTCGAAGAGCACTTTTCTACCGAGCTGAATAACCAATTCTGGGACGCCGACGGCGAGAACCAGCGCAATGGTCAGACCTACGCTCAAGACGTAGCCCAGCGTCTTCTCGACCCGGAGCTCTGCCTGGCGGAGATGGATCAGGCAGGCATCGATCATTGCGTTCTGTCGCTCACGTCGCCCGGTGTGCAGTCTGGCGACGCTGGAAAGGCGCGCGAACTCGCTCAGACATGTAACGATCATCTGCACTCGGTCATGCAGCGGCATCCGGATCGCTTCTCCGGATTCGCAGCCCTCGCAGTGCAAGACCCTCGTTTTGCCGCGGACGAACTGCAGCGCTGTGTAGAAAAGCTCGGGTTCAAGGGCGCTCTCATCAATGGTTACTCAAACCTAGGTCCGGGCGAGAGCGTTCAGTACCTTGATGAGGAGCCCGTTCGGGAGCTATGGGATCGGGCGGCTAAATTAGACGTTCCTATCTATCTGCATCCGCGCGAGCCACTTCAATCTCAGACCCGGTCCATCGAGGGATTGCCCGAATTGGTCGGCTCGGCTTGGGGCTTTGGGTACGAGACAGCGAGCCATGCTATCCGCCTGATGCTAAGTGACGTCTTCGACGTCTATCCCACTCTGCAGATCATCCTGGGACATCTTGGAGAAGGGCTGCCCTTCCTGCTGCCGCGCCTGCAACATCGTCTCCAGGAACAGCGGTATGGAATGAGGGGCGCTCGGGCAAAACACCGGCCCAGCGATTACTTCAGCAACAACTTCTGGATCACCACCAGTGGCCACTTCCATCGCAAGGCACTACTCAATGCTATCGAGGAGGTAGGGGTTGAACGTCTCTTGTTCTCCGTCGATTACCCATTCGAGCAGATGAGCGCCGGGGCTGACTGGTTCGACGATCTCGATCTGGCAGGCGATACGCAAATTCGGATAGGACGAGAGAACGCCGTCAAGCTACTGAGGCTGAACTTACCCTCGCTCCCTGTCGTTTCAGCTTAACGATTATAGATCCTTAGAGGAGACCGCAATGGAGAAGAAACCATTCGTTTTGTTGACAACCATTCATGTCAAGCCGGGTTGCGAAGAGGAGTTTCTCTCCATCGTCAACCCGGTCAATGATCGGATGCGCCTTGAACCGACGTTTCTGAACACCGTACTGCATAGAAGCCAGGAAGATCCAACCCTCTTCATGCTTCATGAGACATGGCTCGACCGGGACAACTTCTTCTCGGTGCAGATGAAGCAACCGTACAGAGAAGCTTACGAGGCACGTCTGCCGGCATTGCTGAGGCGTCCTCGTGAGATGAAAACATTCGAGCCGCTTCGAGCGGACTTCGTCTTCCAAAGCGGCTCCTCGCATCCGTAGATTTAGCGGCTGCCTTCAGCAGAAATAGCTGCACAATCGTTTCGCTCCTAATGTCTGGAGACGAACCACAACGTATTGAACTCAACCACGAAACAAGGAGAGCAGGATGACAAACCAGCGAATCGATGTTCATACCCATCTGATTCCACCCTTCTGGGCGGAAGAGCTGAAATCCCACGGAGGCGATCCTTCAGGTTGGGGCGCTCCTGAGTGGAGTCCGGAACAGCTTCTCAAATTCATGGATGACGAAGGGATCGCCGTCTCGGTTCTCTCGTTGACCGCACCTGGCATCGAGGGTTGGGAAGGTGCTGCACGAATCGAGATCGCGCGCCGGGTCAACGACTACGGTGCACACTTGATGGACCAACGTCCAGACCGGTTCGGGTACTTCACCACACTGGCACTTCCGGATGTGGACGCGGCTTTGTCGGAGATTGAGAGATCGCTGGATGTCCTTCACGTGGATGGCGTCACGCTGCACAGCAACTATGACGGAGTCTATCTGTCGGATCCGCGTTTCGATCCCGTCTGGCAAGAGCTTGATCGGCGCTCAGCGACCGTCTTCGTCCATCCAACCCGACCGCCTCAGATGCCGGTACTGCCTGGCGCGCCAAGCCCTTTCGCGGACTATCCAGCCGATACCACGCGTTCCGCCCTGGACCTGGTCCTCAAGGGACACCGTAAGCGCTTCGCATCCACCAAAGTCATCCTGTCTCATGGCGGCGGATATCTTCCCTTTGCCGCCACCCGGTTCGCAGAGCTTGGGGCTTCGCTGGCAAAAGACCGGTCTCCCGAAGACATCATGACGGATATAAAGAGCTTCTACTTCGACACGGCTCTCCTCGCGCCGAGCGGAATTCCCAGCCTCATCGGAACTGTTCCTCTCGAACAGATCGTCTTCGGCACAGACTATCCATATGCGTCTGAGGAAGTCAGTAAAACCTTCGATACTAACCTCGACAATGCAACCATCCTGACTCCCGATCAGGTCGGTCTCATCAACATGAGAGCAGCAGAGTTGATTCCGCGGCTCCAAAGTGTCATCTCCATCAAACAATAGTGTGTTCGGTGGCTGGTAGTGCCTAAGTTCAGAGCGGCATTCATTCCGGTTTTCTGGTTCTTGGATGACCTTCACCGCTGTTGCCTCTGGCTTCTCCAAAGCTGCGGTGCAAGCCTTGCGGCGGTGCATCCTGCATTCAAATAGTTTGCAGGACCATGTTCAGCGCGACCCTGTTCCTGAACCTACTAGGGAATGTGGGCGTATGCCGATGCGATGGAGAACGCTCAAGAATGGCTGGACTCTAGATTGGCGGTCGGACCTGAATGAAGAAGCCGGTGCAACGCTCGATGCACGGCGCCTGCGGGAATCCAAAGATTCTCGCAGGCGGGCGGTGTGCAACCTGCTACACGCTCAAACGGCAGGATGAGAAGTAGTTCGGTGGGCTGCGTGAGATGGTACTGAAGCGTGATGGCCACCGCTGCCGCGTATGTGGCAAACCTGGGGGCCGGAAGCGAAGCCTTGCCGTTCATCATCGTGTTTCCGGCAAGTCAGAGCTGGATCTGATGATTACGCTATGCCTGGTGCAGGCATACGATGGTGACCCGTACCCTGGTCCTGCTCGAAGAATGGCCAGAGGTGTTGCGCGTGCTCTGGCGTGAACAGCACCCTGACGCTCACGAGCAAACTGCGCTCGATTTCTAAGTACTCGGTACTACTGCACGACAGACGAAGTTTTTGGGAAATGGAGCTCAGTCGATGCGCCACAGAAGTCGCTACCTCGACCACCGATCGTTCGAACCTCTCCTGGCTCGGGCGGAGCGAATGGACGTTCCCATCTATCTGCATCCCGCGGCTTCTCCGAAGCCGGTACGCGACGCCCTGTATGCCGGCTTGCCGGACGACCTCGGCTTCTGGATGTCCGTGTCCGGATGGGGCTGGCATAGCGACACCGCAGTCCACGTCCTGCGCCTTCTGCTTTCCGGCTCGCTTGAGCGCCACCCCAATCTCAAGATCATCATCGGGCACCTCGGTGAGGGCCTTCAGATCATGATGTCTCGCCTGGATCAGCAATTCCATCAGTTCGCCGGGTTCGGCGGCATACCCAGCGAGATCCTGCGCAAGCACATCTGGGTAAGCACCAGTGGTTTCTTCTTCCTGCCGTCGTTCATGGCAACCCTAGACGCATTCGGAGCTGACCGGATTCTCTACTTGGTGGATTACCCGTTCGGATCTTTGGAGAGGGGCAGGGCCTTCCTCGAAGAGCTCCCTGTTGATACCGAGACTCTCGCCAAGATAGCGCATGGCAACGCCGATCAGCTGCTGAAACTTACCGCATGAAGTTATCTCGAAGAGTGTCCCGCAGGGTCTATCCGCGACTGAGTAGTAGGGACACGTAAACAACCTAGTTTCCCTGACCTGTTTGGAACCATTTCAGCGAATATTGAATCAAACAGATTGCGCCGGGTGCTGTTCGAAGGCATTGAAACAAACGGTGCGATTTGCATGGAGGTAGAAGTGCTGAGGACATCCTCTTTGCCCATTTGGTTTGCGAACGCCATCAAAGCGCTTCAGGCCGGAGATGTCGAGGGTTGGTGGCGATGTACTCGCAAAACGCCGTCCATGGGTTCCGTTCGCTTCCGAAGGTGCTCCTCACCGCCTTGAAGGGCGGGGCGCGATTGCAGCAAATTTGCGCCAGCTTTCGGCGAGAATTCACTTTGGAGCGCTCAGCGACATCCGCGTGCGCGAAGATGAGGACGAGATCATCATCGAGGCAATCGGTCATCATCGTCGCATTGCGGACAACGCATCCCGAGACCTCAGCTATGTCTGGTTTATCAAACATCGGGATGGCAAGGTCGCCCATATTCGTGATTACATAAATCCGCTGCAGTTGGCCGAACCTTAAAGGCGCGGAGAGCACGCTCCGCGAAGGCCTGACCTGATCAGGCTGCGCGTAACCTCTCGCCATGTTGCGCATCCAAGTTCTTGACAGCTGCGTCCCACGGCACCCGCGTAGCAGCGGAGCCGAACAGAAGAAGTTGCATGCAGAAGGAGAAGAATTATGAGCGAGTTCAGCCTCCAAGCCAAAAGCACCGCACTAGTAGTTATCGATCTGCAATACGGCCTTATCCCCCTGCCGGTGCAACCGCGTACGTTTGACGAAGTGGTCGGGCGCACCGCACAGTTGGCCAAGGCCTTCCGAGTAAAAGGAGCTCCGGTCATTTGGGTGCGCGTCGATCTGTACAACTTTCGCCGACTCATTGTGGACCAGCCCATGATGGACATGGACGGCCCGCCGCCGCCACCTGAGTCCATCGAGATTGTTGCAGAGGCCGGTAAGGAACCTGACGAACTGCTCATCACCAAGCGCTTCTGGGGCGCCTTTGATACCACACCTCTTGAAGCTGAGTTGAACAAGCGCGGCATCGACACCATCGTCTTATGCGGCATCTCCACGGACATCGGCGTCGAAACCACGGCCCGCTCGGCCGCCACGCTCGGATTCAACGTGGTAGTGGCTGAAGACGCGACCTCCGCCCGAAGCGTGGAAGCTCACCAAAATGCGATCGAGCGAGTCTTCCCGTTCCTCGGCCGGGTCCGCTCGGCCGCTGAAGTCGAAGCAGCTTTGGCCTAGCGTGCCTGCTCCTGGACGAGATGGCCTCTCCCGTCTTGCGATTTCAAGAGCAATTAGAACTGGAGGCGGCGAGGTGTTGCATTTAAAGAGCGGAAGTGTCGTGATCATGATAGGTGGAAGGCACACATGGCACAACAAAGGTTTAATGCCGGCGGTGACAGCCTTTATGCTCATTCTTGCTTTGCCCGCTACCGCAGCTGGACATCTACTTGAACCCCTATTTCCCGCAGATCCAGGATCCTCCTTCTAGGCAGGCATCGTCTTTCGAAGAAGCAGCGGGGGTTTGTTTCTTTGTCGTCGCGGCGATACGGTACGCGTCAGAATCTACAACATTGCACCCAACGCACCTTAACATCCTCTGTTACGCGGAGAACTCATCGGAGTAATTTCCCTATGTCAACAGCGACTTCTCCTGGCATCCGCGCGAATGAGCGTCGCCAGATCATTACTCTTGAGGAACACTTTACAACGCTTGATATCCAACATGCGGTAGCACCTTTCCTAGCGAAGACACCAAAGATGGCAGAGCTTCAGGAGAAGTTGGTCGACCTTGGCGAAGGTCGCCTGGCGGCCATGGACGCTGATGGCATCGATGTTCAGGTACTTTCCTGCGGTGGGTTGGGTATCGATAAGCTAAGTCCAGACGATTGCACCGCACTCATGCATTCAGCTAACGATGAACTCGCTGCTGCTATCAGCTTGCATCCCCGTCGCTTCAGAGGATTCGCGAGCTTGAATTTGAAGCAGCCGGACAAAGCAGCGCGAGAGCTCGCTCGGTGTGTAGAAAAACATAACTTTTGTGGAGCTCTGATCGACGGTATGAATGGCGGTGGGTTCCTTGATGATCCACGGTTCAGCCCTATCTTCGAGGTCTCTCAAGCCCTAAATGTACCGCTCTACCTTCATCCCGCACCGCCGCCGAGCGACGTTTTCAAGGAGTACTTTTCAGACCTCCGAGAGGAACTTGGTAATCAGCTTTCAACGGCCGCGTGGGGTTGGCATGCGGAGTTGGGACTGCATGTTCTTCGTCTGATCTGCGCCGGCATTTTCGACAAGTACCCTCGCCAACAAATGATTATTGGCCACATGGGTGAGGACTTGCCTTTCTCACTGGACAGAGCTGCTTCGATGTTGAAAGACACGGTACGAGATCTAGAAAGACCGATCAAGGATTACTTTCACCAGAACTTCCATGTCACCAGCAGTGGTTATTTCAGCTTGCCTCCATTTCAATGTGCACTGACAGTCGTCGGCATAGAACGGCTGCTTTTTTCCGTTGACTATCCTTATTCCGAAATCAGTGAGGGACACCACTTCCTTGAGTCCCTGCCGCTTTCACCAGCTGATAAGAGACGCTTCACTCAGACGAACGCTGAAGAGCTTCTAGGTTTCTCGTCGAGAGGTCGTTAGATAAAACACAGAAAACTTATCGTTTTCGCCGTCACTGGACCCTCAGTGACGCTTGGTCAAAATATGGAGGTGTATGTGCTCCGCTTGAATCGTAGAAGCTTTGCCTTTATGGGCATTGGTGCAGCAGCAGGATCCGCGCTCAAGATCAGCTCCGCACAAACGTCCCTATCACCTAGCGGTGACAATCTGAGTCACGCACTTCCTAGCTCTGATCCAGGCCCGAGCGCGTGTTCCAAGTTGCCCGAAGTCCCGGCTGCGCCGTCCGAAGAGATCACGCAGAGACTACTGCCCGGCTTTCGGTCGCAGTATGTGAAGACTTCAGGAGCGACGATTCGCACACTAACGAAGGGAGACGGGCCCCCGCTGCTGCTCCTGCATGGTCATCCCGAAACACACGTCACATGGCACAAGATTGCGCCTCGACTGGCCGAACATTACAGCGTCGTTCTAACAGATCTTCGAGGCTATGGGATTCGAGCAAACCGCCGGGCGGTCTAGACCACGAGAACTATTCCTTTCGCGCAATGGCCAACTATCAGATTGAGACTATGCGGCAGTTAGGACACCACCGTTTCCTGCTTGCCGGGCACGACCGGGGCGGTCGGGTGGCGCATAGGCTCTGCTTGGACCATCCTGAGGCGGTCGAGAAGGTTGCGTTGCTCGATATCGCGCCGACGCTTCGATGTACAACGACACTCACAAGGAATTTGCAACCAAGTACGTTTGGTGGTTCCTGCAGATTTAACCGGAGCCGATGCCGGAACACATCATCGGGCTCGACCCCGTCTACTACCTACGTGATCATCTTTTTGTTCAGGGTAAGACCCCGGGGGCTGTGACGCCGGAGGCGATGGCCGAGTACATTCGCTGTTACTGCACCACCAGCACCATCCACGCCGTGTGCGAAGACTACCGTGCCGCTGCTGGTATCGATCTTGATATAGACCGTGCGGATGACGCAGCAGGTCATAAAATTCAAGCCCCATTGCATCATTTCATGGCATTCTCAAATGAGCCCGACGGGTTGAGGATGGTTCATGAGGCGTTGACGCTCGTCGTCAGCGGGCATCCAGAAGGAGTCGGAATGCTCAATGCGTCTATTCGGATCGAGCCAGGCGTTCTTACGCTGTACGCGGTATCGGTGAAAGGCCGGCTTCACCTGCGCTCTTTTCGTCGAAGCGCTAATACTAGGACCATGCGCGCCACGGTATAAAGGTCGCTTCAAGGGATGCGATCCTTTCAGAGAAAAGCGCAAAACTGATTTGCATCGGCGCGCCAACTCTCTGTGAATGCTTGGCTGCAACTCGGCATCCCACTAAATGATGGCTTTTATGCAGTCTAGGAGTATAAAAACATGCGTCTGGTCACACTTGAGGAGCACTTCACGATCTCTGAACTCGTGAACGAGATCAATCCGGAGGCGGCCAAAGAAAGGGGCTACTGGTCACGTGATCAACCCTATGGAGTTCTTAGCTTCCTTGAGGAACTGTTGGAAGTCGGTGACAAACGCATCGCAACAATGGACCGATTTGGAATTACAGTTCAGGTTCTGTCGTGGGATGGGCCGGGAGCCGACCTCATTCACGGTGAAGCCGGTGTCATATGGGCTAAACAGGTGAATGATCGCCTAGCATGTATCGTTGCTACGCATCCAGACAGGTACGCAGGACTTGCTCACCTCCCTCTCAACTCCCCGGAAGCGTCGGCAGACGAGCTGGAGCGTTGCATCAGACAACTTGGCTTCAAAGGAGCCATGATTCGTGGCGCAACCGAGGGGCGCTTCCTTGACCATCCTATTTATGAGCCCTTTCTCGCTCGTGCTGAGAAACTCGAAGTGCCGCTTTACCTGCACCCTGGCATCCCTACAAAGGCCGTGCGAGACGCTTACTTCAGTCACCTGCCAGAACCCATGGATTTCTTTTTATCCATCGCGGGCTGGGGTTGGCACGCTGACACCGCGATTCACGTCCTACGCATGGCCCTTTCCGGAGCCTTGGATCGCCATCCAAAGCTTCAGCTTGTAATCGGTCATCTCGGAGAGGGACTGGCGGAGATGCTTACCCGCTTTGATCAGATCCTAACGCCTAGGCTCCCCGAAGGAACCGCCAGAACAGTACGCGAAATGCTGTTGCAGCAGGTGCACGTCACGATTAGCGGCTTCGCCTATCCAGCAATGTTTGAGACGGTCCTGCAGACTTTCGGCGCGGACAGGATTCTTGCTTCACTCGATTATCCATTCGTGCCGTTGGAAGGAGCAACACGGTTCCTTCGGACGTTGCCTGTGACAAGCTCAGACCTGGAGAAGATCATGCACAGCAATGCCGATCGGCTTTTCAAGCTAGTGCCCTGATGAGCGGTTCTGAATCGAGGGAGAAGAGAGGCACGCACCTGCGAAATGCACGCTTCCGAAAGGGGCAGGTCGTTAACCCGACATCGTTGCATTCGATCATGCTCGCCACGGCAGGAGGTCTATGGCAACGAGGCTCGTGCAGGACCCGCCCCCAAAAATATCTACCAGTTAAAGTTGGAGCTCTCTCGTAAATTGTTTGCGAGGACGGAACGATTGACTCGCCCCGTAAATCTAAGCCAAAGTTGATTGAAGATTTCGGCTTGCGTGGTTCGGTTCGGCCCGTATTCACGGGCGGTTTGTGCATACTGTAGCTCAAGTGAGGACCTCAAGCAATGGATTGGATAGGATCCCGCTTCTCTCCTGCATAGCAGCCGCCGTGCGAAGGGAAAGTGGGAAACGCGAAGCGTCTTCCAAGGCGGTCTCATCGTCGTCTTTTCCTCCGCTTGCCAAGGCAGCGAACTCAGCCGGCGTACGGTCGACGAGTGCCGAATGCGGCCGCTGATGATTGTAGTCGCGTCGCCAAAGATGCAGCTTCCGCCGAGCGTCGGCCAGAGTGAAGAACACGTCCACGTTCAGGCACTCGTCCCGCAGCTTGCCGTTGAAGCTCTCTATATATCCGTTCTCAACCGGCTTGCCAGGCCGGATGAAGTCCAGGTGCACGCCGTTCCGATAGGCCCAGAGATCCAACGCCTTCGAAGTAAACTCCGTGCCCTTGTCCACCGTGATCGACTGCGCAGAATCTCCTCTTCACTGTGACCCTTCTTGCCCATAACAGCTCTCCTCTCGTCCTTCCAGAGAACCATCACCAGCGAAATCTCTCAACGTCAAAACGGCTATTTTTGGGTTTTGGGCCATAAATTGTTTGTGACAGGACGTAGCGATGAAAAAGAGCCAATTTAGTGAAGAGCAGGTGATCGAGATTTTGAAGCAGCATGAGGCTGGGGTGAAGACGGCGGACGTTTGCCGGGAACATGGGATCAGCGCGGCAACGTTCTATGGCTGGAAGCAGAAGTAAGAAGCTTTCACTTCGAGATGAAAACCGGCACCTCGATGTAAAAAACAAATCAACTACCGGATGGACGATCTGATTGATCGCTATTGGCATCAGTGCGGGGTCAAGAAGAAGTTCGCAGATCGAGAGAAGAGCATCGGCGAGGGCATTCGGTCCGCGTTGGGCCTAATGTTCGTACGAGAGGTGGATGGAATGGCTGTGCAGGAGTGGTACGACAACCTGACGGATGTTCCTGAGTTGGCCGTGAACACTGCCGAGCGTCACTTTCAGTCATGCACCACATGATGAGAAAGGCGTCCACCATCTGGGCGACAGTGACCGGTCTCGATCGGAATCCTGCAGATCAGGTGGAAGTGGAGCATATCAATGATGCGAGGAAGCGCTACCTCTCTGAGGCGGAGCCTCTCCAGTTAGAGGTGGCTCTCGACGAGCGGATGTACCGGAAGGGCACCAAGGACATCGACCGGACGAATCTTCGTCTGCGTCTGCTGGTCCTGATTGCCGTGTCAACCGGTATGCGGCGCGGGGAGATTTTTCGCCTTGAATGAGGAGACATTCTCTACAGCGAGGGATTGAACGTCGTACGGGCCACGCTTAAAAAAGGCAAGATACGCCTCGTCCCAATGCCACCTGAACTCGCAGAGGAAATCCGGCGGTATCCGGCTGTCATTGGGGCGGACCGCATCTTGCCTCCCGAGCCAGGAGCAACCAGTGGGCGTCAGCGGGCGGACAAGAGTTTCCATGAATTGCTCGAGAGAGCAAAGATTCGACACTTTCGGTTCCGCGATCTGCGCCACAGCTTTGCTTCCTGGCACATGATGTCGGGCGGTGATCTGTACGAACTCTCGAAGCTGCTCGGTCACTCCAACACCAAGATGACGGAGCGCTCTTGTTCCTAGCTCACGTGAGACGTTTCCCGTCTTCACGATGTGGGCTCTTGCGAGGTCAGGGTAACGATGGAACCACAATCGGAAAGGGGAGAGATCGAGGTTCTCTAGATGTGGTGGCCAGAGACGGGATCGAACCGCCGACGCCGGCCTTTTCAGGGCTGCCGGACAATTCAGCTAAGTGGCCCGGAATCAGCGGATGTATTTGATGGGAAGGGTTTTATGTTCAGTCGATTTTAGGACTGCTTGGGGTAGATTAGGCTGTTTTGGGATGCGCATTGTTCGCGTATTGTTCGCGCGCTTTCCAGAAGCTTTGCTCTTTATCTGACTGCGGGACTCCGATGGGAGGGCTCTCTGCCTTCCGGATTGGACGGGCCCTTAATCCGGATTGGACGGGACTGTAAACTCGTATTCCCTACGACACGGTCGATTGTCTTGGGCAATTTCTACTATCTTCAATTTTGCAGCAGTTGCTGCAAAATTGGGCGCTGTTACCTTGATCATGGTGGAGGGGATGCAGGATGCTGAGTACAAAAACAGGGCGCGAGCGTCTGGGGGCCTGGCAGATCGGGGAGGACGCCGAATTCGAAGGGAATCGCCTGTGGCTGAACTAGTCTCACTCCCTTCGGGCTACCCGGCACTCCTTGAAGAGCTGAAGACCCGGATTCGGGCCGCCCAACTTCGGGCTGCCCTGTCGCTCAACCAGGAAACGATCCTGCTCTATTGGTCCATCGGCCACGAACTCTCCTCCCGCTTCGCGGCTGAGGGGTGGGGGACGAAGGTGGTCGATCGGTTAGCCAAGGATCTTGGGACGGAGTTTCCCGGTGTGGAGGGCTTCAGCCTCCGAAACCTTCGCTACATGCGATCCTTTGCCGAGGCGTGGCCCGACCCCCAAATTTTGCAGCTTGCTGCAAAATTGCCGTGGGGTCATCACATGGTCCTGCTCGATCGGCTCAAAGCCCAAGCGGCTGATTAGTGATTGCTACTAAGTAACGGTGAGACTCTGCGGAGGTGACAGTCTGCAACGGACTTCAACACTCCAACTCTGGTTTTCAGAAGTGGACCGGTTCTGTACCAAGATGATTCGGCGGGGCGCATGTTTGGACCATAACCGGGTGGCTGAATCTCCCATACAACGAGTATGCCTTCCTGTTCACGACACCATTGATGGCCTCCCATCTCGTTCAGGGAAATATCAACATTGTTCTTATTCAGGGCGAAGAGCGATCGATCGCGAGGCTGTGGTCGGATTACCAGCAATTAGGAAGTAGTCCTCGACTGACGCTAACAGGCCTTACCGCGAATCGAGATTTTTCGCGAAAAAAAGGCAGCCGAAGCGGCCGTTCACGGGTTCTTCAAGGTTCTGTTTGCAGCCTAGGTAGCGCTCGGTCGTCAGGACTGAGGCGTGGCCCAGCAGAAACTGGATCTGCTCCAACTCTCCTCCGTTGATGTGGCACAGCTTTGCGCAAGTTCTTCTCAGGTCATGGGGAGCGAGATGTTCAAAGTCAAGGCGTTTGGCACAGTTCCTGATGACATACCAGACAACATTCTCAGATATGCCTGTGCTCCACGGTGTCCCGTGTCAACTCACCGCCCTAAAAGGTTCAGCTATGTTACGTTGGAGCAGCGCGTGCCTCAGAATCACCCGTTGCGTGAGAAACGCAGGCTGACGGATGTGGTTCTGGCCTCTCTGAGCGGGGCGTTTGATGAGATGTACTCGGCCTTTGGCCGTCCCTCGATCGCGCCCGAGTATGTACTTCGGGCGCTGTTGCTGCAGGCGTTTTACTCGGTCCGATCGGAGCCGCAGCTGGTGGAACAACTGGACTACAACCTGCTGTTCCGCTGGTTCGTCGGTCTCGGCATGGACGATGCGGTATGGAGCCATGCCGTGTTCTCGAAGAACCGGCACCGTCTGATCACCAGCGAAGTGGCGCAACAGTTCTGTGCCGAGGTCAACAAGCAGGCCAAGCGCTTCATGAGCGACGAGCACTTCACCGTCGACGGGACGCTGATTCAGGCCTGGGCATCTCAGAAGAGCTTCCGCAAGAAGGACAGCTGCGATCGCGACGGCACGAACTTCCACGGGCAGCAGCGCACCAACGAGACGCATGAATCGACGACCGATCCGGATGCCAGGCTCTACTAGAAGAGCTATGGCAAGGAATCGCACCTGGCCTATCTCGGCCACGCGCTGGTGGAGAACCGCAACGGCCTGATCGCCGCCGCGATGGCCACTCAGGCCGATGGCTATGCCGAGCCCGAAGCCGCGCTGCTGCTGCTTGACGCGAAGCAAAATGGCAGCTCACGGCGGATCACCGTCGATGCCGACAAGGCTTACGACACGAAGGACTTCGTCACCGCCACCCAGGCGCTGAACGTGACCGCGCATGTAATGAAGAACGAGAAGGGACGCCGCTCGAATATGGATCGCAGAACCACCCGACATCCCGGCTATGCGATCAGCCTGAGCCGGCGATGGCTGGTCGAGAAGAGCTTCGGATGGCTGAAGCAGACCGGCCCTGTTCGGCAAGTCAAGCTGCGCCGTCTGCATAAGGTGGACTGGATCTTCGTCTTCAGCTGCGCCGCCCACAACCTCCTGCGCCTGCCAAGGCTCATCGCCCAGCAAGCGGCGTAAGGCCTTCAGCATCAGTGCGCCTGAAAACGCCCGTTGACTGTTCAACAAGGCACTCAGCCAGGACGGATGAGAAGAAGACACAACCAAGCAACCTTGAAGACCTGAAACCACCCTCCAGTCAGCGACAACGATCCCTATTTCAACAAGCTCCTAGAGCGGCAGTCATCTTCTGGTAATTAGGTGTAATTCAGAATAACCTTTACGGACCAGCGGAGTCTCGTTTGAGATGCCTGCGACGTGTTATGTGACAGCGCCTTGGAGGACACGGGGAGAACTCATCGTAAGAGTCAGATCCTAGATCTAGCGCTTCGGTTCTTCCTGCAGGCGATAGCGATCGGCGTTTTGCTGTTGCCGCTGATTCTCGCTGCGTGCTTCCATCAGCCTTGCTGTCAGAGCTGGGATTTTGGCGGTTTCGCCTGATCGCCTGCGCGCCATGATTTCTTGATAGAGAGCGTCCTGGTCGCTTGGATTAAGCGCAAGAGCCAGCTCTGCCTGCTGAATGGCGAGCGCCGGCTGGTTTGATCGAACGTAGAGTACCGCAAGCAGATCATGGGCGGCCTGGTACTTTGGATCGAGGGTTACGGCCCGCTTGGCCGCGGCTATCGCTGCCGCAAGCTGTTCGCCGTTCTTCTCCTCCTCGGCGTGAGATAGCTGCTCAGCAAGGAGATACTGGAGCAGCGGATCGTCTTCGTGCTGCTTCGCTTGCGCTTCGAAGAGTGCTAGCGACTCTGCGCTCTCATGCTGTTGACTTTGCATGATCCCTACCGCATCGACTGCGAAAGAGAGCGTCGGATCCAGCCGGTGCCCCTGCTCAAAGTCCGCTATGGCTAAATCGCTTCTGGAGAGCTGGACCTCAAGTACTCCACGCGCCACGTAAAGTTGTGCCGCCTTGGGATGGCGTTTGAGACCGGCATCAAGGATATCGATGCCAACCTGAAATGACTGATGAATAAAGGCGATCGTGGCAAAGTCGAGATAATTGTCTATGTCGTCGGGTGACGTTAAAATGGCTTCACGCAAAAGAGCCACGGCTTGGGGTGTTTCTCCCCTCGCCTCGTGAATTTTTGAAGCGAGTGCGAGCGCGGGTACTGCTTGACCATTAGTCAGCAGTGGCGCCAGGGTAGCCAGGGCGTCGTCGCTGGCGTTCGTCTTCCATTGCAGGACGGCTGTGTCGTAGCGGATAGTCTGGTCGGGAGTCGCAATGAGGAGCTGCTGATATATGGTGAGCGCATCATTGAGGTCGCCCGTGTCAGCGAGGCACGCTCCGTATCCTTGCAGGAGATCTGGGCGGCTCGGAAAGAGAGAGCTACTTGCCTGATAGTGGCTGAGTGCATCGAAGCACTTTCCCTGTGATCGAAGGGATGTAGCGAACATAGCGTGCGCTGTAGAGTCACGGGGCTGTACGGTGAGAATGCGTTCAAGCAGAGTGACGGTGCCTGCGGATCCTTTCGCGTACTCAATCTGGGCCGCCCCCTCAAGAGCAGGTAGATACGCCGGGCAATAGAGCAGGGCTTTCTGGAAATTCTGAAGGGCGAGTTCTGGCTGGTGCAAGCCAGTATGGGAAATTGCTTCCAAAGAGAGGAGACTGCAGTCGTGCGGAGCGGTCTTCAGAAGTCTTTCGGCTGCAATGAGAGCGCTCTGATTATCCCCCCTTTTTAGGAACTCTATAACCTCAGTACGATTCCGGGCTGTTCCTTGGGCCCCTGCTACCGACAGGTCCAGGAGAAGAAATGCCAAAGCTGTTGCTAGAAGAAGGAAGTATCGCAAGACCAAGATCGTCCGGGAGCACGGTGCTGACTTCCGCTGCCTCAATGAATACGGTGACACGATGTTCTCCAGCGCTCTTGTGAGGCCCTTTTCCCGACTCCCGAAAACTATCAAAAGTTGATTCGCGCGCCGAGCAGCATGTTCCGAGCAGGATAAGTACTTCCGCTTTGGCCGAAAGCTCCGTCCTGCACGTTGCTGTCAACGCCCTGGTAGTTGACTCGATTGAAGAGGTTGAAGGTGTCGAGCCGAAGCTCGAGATTGAAACGTTCCTTGATCGAGGTGACTTTCTTTATAGTGAAGTCGTAGTCAGCATAGCCTGGATTGCGGAACTGGTTAGGACGTTCGTTGCCAAGGGTACCGATGGCTGGAAGCACAAAATCGCCACACGGAAGAACGGCGCCTGGGCAAGCACCTAAAACTCCAAGCCCTGTATGGTAAGCGTTACGGTTGTGGCTCTGCTTGTAGGAAGTCACACTTGGGAAGTCGTTATTGTCTCCATCGGCATTATAGTCGCCGCTGCCGGGCGCAAATCGCAGGTTGTCGGCTGTTGCCGGGAGATTTGTGTTGATCAACTGCGCCTCAAAGGCGGCACCGTTCGAGACCGTAAACGGAGTTCCGGTCTGGAGGACAGTGATTCCCGCTAGAGTCCACCCGCCAAGAGCACGGCGGCCAAGGGCATGACCAAACTGTCCGCCTGGGAGCTCATACGAAGCACCGACCGAGAGACGATGCCGGACGTCATAAGGCGAGTTGGCATAGAACTGGTTCGTCGGAGACGCAACGGGATAGTTCTGCCAATCATCAAGCGAGTGGCCCCAGGTATACGAAGCAGTAAGAAAGCCGCGCCGGGTAAAGCGGCCGCGTGCGGAGGCAATGAGGCCGCTGTAGTTCGCAACAGAGGTGTTGTAAGAGTAATTGATATTACCGAAACTAGAGTTAAGCCGGGTCTGGACCCCAGAACAAGAGCTGGAGGCCGGCGTTGTACCTGTGGCGGGTGTGATCTTGCAATTGATGTGCTGGATCAAGTCTCCGTTGAAGATATTCACATCGTTTCCGTATGAGGTATTGTTCGTGTTACCGCCTGCGGAGATCAGATTGCTTGAGTGAGAACCGGCATAGCCAAGACTTACAACAAAACCTGGCGTCAGTTGACGATCGAACGCAAGATTGAAGTTGACGGTGTAGGGGCTTTTTAGATCGGAGGCAACGCCCGCTACGCCGATCTGTGCTCCGGCAATACCGCCTTTGGAGTCGAGCGGCTGGCCTTGAAATGCTGGATAGGGATAACCGAAGGGATAGGTGTTTTGCGTGCCGAAGCCAAAGATGGGCGCGGCAGTGGACCCATCGTTCCGGAATGTGGGCCGCGCAAAGCCTGGAGGATTGCCGCTGAGACCATTTTCGGAGTTTCCAAGAGTGAAGTAATCGTGGAAGAGGCCAACTCCGCCGTGAATAAGGAGCTTGCTATCGTCGGCGGGAGAGAAGGCAAACCCTCCGCGCGGGCTGAAGACGTAGTTCAAATCTTTGGGGAAGACGTGACTCTGCGGCGTCATGACGGCATTGGCGACCTGCTCAGCGAAGCTGGCCCCACTGCCAAGATGGAGATTCGATAGGCCGGTACCCGCTAGAGAGGGGTAAGCGTTGCCGAAGTTGTCATAACGCAAACCGTAATTCACGGTGAGTCGTTTTGAGACTTTCCAGGTGTCTTCGACGAAGGCCCCGCCCGTCGTCTGAGCGTAGCCGTAGTTGTTGGCCTTTGGCTTGCCTGTGAGTGGATCGTAAGAGAGGCCACCCTCAGTGAAGGGGTTGTCATTGATTAGGTCTATGAGACTGTTGAACTGGAAGGTGGGCTGCGCAAAGGCTGCCGCGAAGAGGGCGATGTCATCGCCATGGAAGCCCTCGTATCCTGCCTTGATCGCGTGGGAGCCGTGGACATACGTAAGGACATCACGCCAGTGATAGCTGTGCTGGATGAAGTCGCCAAGAGCGAATCCGGCTCCGAAATTAGTGCTAATCCCAGTGACGTTTACCACAGGCACGGTGAAGTCACCTGTCGCTGGAGAGAAACCTTCGATGCGGTTATAGCCCATATAAGCTTCATTGATCAGGCTGTTCGAGAAGGTGTGGGTCTCGCTTCCTTGGATCGAAAAGATAAAGTACTTACTTGTTGTTGTAAAGTCCGGGCGAGGTGAGGGTCCACCGCTGTTGATCGTATCGCGGTAGAAGAGGCCATATACCCGGTCTTTCTTGAAGTACTTATCCAGGCGAACGTTATATTGCTTGGAGTTATTGAAAGAACTGGAGTTGAAGTTTCCGTTGTCGATCACTGGGGTGCTGCAGGGAATATTATCGGTGGCAGGCGTGCCGCAGGCAGCCCCGAAGGCTTGAGCGGCGGTGCTCTGGACGCTGGTGAAGGTCAGGCCGGTTGGCTGATACTTGTTTAGGAGCTGGACCTCCGGGCTATTGGGCCGGACCGCGGTGGCAAAAGCCACAAAGGCGGGATCCTCAAAGGTCCTGTTGGAGGTGCCATTCGAGGCAAGGGAAAGGTACGGCTCGTAGCCGGCAAAGAAGAAGAACTGATGATGCGGGATGACGGGGCCGCCCACGCCGAAAGAGAGATTGTTGGTGTGATAAGGGGCGACACGAGTGCCCGCCGCAGGGCCATATTCGCCACGGGCGGCAAGGCCTTGATAGGTGTAGTACTCGCTAGCAAATCCGTGAATGCTATCGGTCCCCGACTTGGTCGTGAGGACGGTCTGAATCGAGCTCGCACGTCCGTAATCGACTGTGTAGGTGTTGGTCTGAACGGCAGCTTCCTGGACGGTGTCGGCGTTTGGGGTGAGATTGACCACCCCAGGACGAATGCTTGAGGTGACGTCGAGACCGTCGACGATGTACTGGTTGGAGTTGGCACCGCGGCCGTTCGCGCTCGCGTCTACGGAGTTCTCTGGGTTGAAGTTGGTGGCAGTACCCGAACCGAGACCCGTGACGCCTGGGGCGAGGGTGATGAGCGCAAGAGGATTACGGGCGGCAAGCGGCAATTGCTCGAATGCGGAGGTGTTTAAGGTGAGTTGATTGCGGCTGTCAGATGTGTCGAGCAACGGCTGTTGGGCGGAGACCTCCACTTGGGCCGAGACAGCCCCAACGGATAGGATGATCGGGACGTCTCGCGTTTCCGCAGTGCTCAGGGTAAAGGCCGTCTTCGTGGGTGAAAAGCCGCTAGCGGAGACGACGATAGCATAATTTCCGGGAGAAAGGCTGGAGAAGCGGTAGACCCCGGCGCTATTGACTGCAGCTGTCTGGCCCACTTTATTGTCGACATTGGTTAAAGTGACAGTCGCTGAAGATACTGTCGCACCGGTATTGTCCTGGACCGAGCCCTGAACAGCGCTGTTGAACTGGGCGGAGGCGGAGGTTACCCCAAATAGAAAGATTGCGATGAGCACAAGGGAAGCACGGCGCGGATTGACGATTGTTTTAGCAACTTGATTCATAGGGCCTCGTGAGAAGGTAGCGCTTAGCATCTTGTTTTTTTCTGTAAGCGGTTACAGCGTTTGTCCATCTTTGACGTCTCGGAAGCGCTCATACAGGATTTTTTGCTGGATATCTCAACTGGGTATTCGGAGACGCGAGAAACATAGCAAGCCGTTTACTCGATCCACAAGTTTCATTGTGCTTAGCGGCAAATAGTACAAATGGACTATCAATCGCCATCGAGCGCACTGAGCTTGGAAGAGGTAGAGTTTTACGATGGTTCTTTTTCGGGCTCAAAGATTATGTGGAGCGAGGCTGCTCGCATTTGCCTCTCTTTTGTGCGTTTTGGGATGCCGCTCGAATGAGCCGGCGACTATAGCCGTCGTCCCTCGAACCTCCGGGACAATCCTTTGGGAACCTGAGAATGTGGGCGCCCAAGCAGCGGCAGCTGAGCTTGGAGAGCGTATCTACTGGAATGCCTCGACGAGAGAAGATGATATCAACGGCCAAATCGCCCTGGTGGATCGAATTCGGTTGGGGAGCCACCGTGGCCTGGTGCTTGCGCCGGACCACTCCTTGGCCTTAATTACGCCTGTGCGCCGTGCCTTGGCCAACGGCCTTCCTATCGTCATCGTAGGCTCTCCGCTACCCATTCCCGCGGGCGATAATCTTACCTATGTCTTAAATGACGAACAGGAAGGCGGTCGGCTAGCTGCCATGCGTGTGGCGGAACTAGTTCGTGGTCAAGGACAGATTGCACTTATTGGAGTCAACCCAGATATCGCGGGAATCGTTCTGCGAGCCAACAGCCTGGAGCAGAGCCTGACCGCCCTCTATCCAAAGGTCCACATTGTTGTTCGCAGAATGGGAACGTTCAACTTCGAGCATGAACAAGAAGGTGCAGAGGAGGTCCTCAAAGAGAATCCAGATCTGGATGTGATTGTAGCGCTCACATCGACCTCGACTCGCGGAGCGATTTCAAGCATTGAGAGCGAACACCCAAGTCGGTTGGTCAGAGTCATAGGATTCGACCCCGATACTATAGCGTTCGACAATGCGAGTCTTGATTCAGTCATAGTGCAGAATACTCGGAAGATGGGGGATCAAGCTGTTCGTCTGATCCATGCTCGATTCGGCGGCCAACGCTTCGCGGCGAGCGTAATGCTCCAACCTATACTCGTTACGCGCCAGAACTTTCGTGACCCAGTTTTGCGGGAGATGCTCTACACGAGATGGCGACCAGGAGCAGCTGATCTGAAGCGGAGTGAAGTACCTTGATAGCAAATATCTCAGCTTGCAGGCGAAGATGGTTGCTGCTTCTCAGCGTTACTTCGGTTGCTTTGCTCCTGTGGGGGGCAGCGGCCTACCTTCGCAGCTCCAGCCGTGGGTTACCCTATCGTGACTCCTTCAAAGACGGGACCGCGGATGAGTGGAAGGCCTTTGGCGGGACTTGGGAACTTGCAAATGGATCGATGCGGAACGACTCGGACGAACGGGGAGCCAAGCTACTGACCGGCTCGTACAAGTGGTCGGATTATTCGATTGAAGCGGACGTGATGTTGCTGGGTCTAGGGGGCGACGCAGGTCTCATGCTGCGGTCCAGCGACGAAGAACAGGGCGTGGATGCCTACACAGGCTACTATGGTGGTCTTCGCACACTGGATAATTCGCTCATGATTGGGCGAGCCGGATACGGTTGGGAAGAGGTGATGGATAAGTTCGACCTGGATCAACAAGGTGTGCGGGCGGCGCGATGGTACCACTTGAAGCTGCTTGGCTACGGATGCCAGTTCGCCGTGAGAGCGACTCTGCTCCCAGAAACGGGTAAAGGAACAACCATCGCCATCACCGATGAAAACTGCATCCACAAAGGGAGGGCAGGTCTTCGGTCTTACGCCTCTGGCGGTGTGTGGCGCAACGTCACCATTCATCCGGCCTCGCGGGCCGATCTTGCAGAGATGCTTGCCGCGGCGAGACACGAGGTCAAGCTGGACGCAAAGCGTCTAAAGAGCGCTCAGAGCCCGTGGGATTTGTATGCATCTTTTCCAGCTACTGGACCACAGCCGCTTTTTACAGGTCCTAAGGCCCAGTTGATCAACACGCTTCGCCTTCCACCGTCGACAGCAGCGCTTACGGCAACAATCCGGGGGACTGTGGTGCTTGTGTCGCCGGCCCTCTTTGTGCAGGACGCGACGGGGGGTATCTCGGTGCAGCAACTGAGCGCACAGGATTTGAAGGTGGGCGACGAAGTGCAGGTATCGGGCACGGTGCTCGCCAAGGCCTTCAGCCCGACATTGGAGCGGGCAACGGTGCAAGTGCTCTGGGAAAACACTCCCTTGCCCCCGGTGTCGGTAACGGCGTCACAGGTCGCAACAGGAGAGTTCGATGCCACCTTTATCGAAGTGGAGGGGCGGCTGACGGGTAAGAAGCGCGGACCTGACGACAGCCTCGTCTTCGATCTCGAATCGGGACCACAGTCCTTTCAGGCAGTGATGAACCGGGGACGGGGTGACACTTTGTTCAGCACGCTAAAACCAGGAAGCATTTTGCGCTTGCGGGGAGTCGCTGTTTCAGACGGGGCTTATACGCAAAATCTGGTCCCGTTCGCATTGCTGTTGCGCTCTAGCGACGACGCCCTCGTTCTGGCCGGACCACCCTGGTGGAATGCGCGTCATGCGTTTGTTGCTGCGGTCGCGCTGCTCTTAATGGCAATGGTCGCCAACTTCTTCTACCACCGGGCCGAGAGCTGGCGTTTGCGCGCTGTACACGACGAGCGAGAACGCATGGCCTATGAGATGCACGACACCCTTTCCCAAAGCTTCGCGGGCATCGGCTTTCAGTTGAAAGCGATTCGCGAGGGGATGCCGCAAAATTATCCGCAGCTTCAGCAACAGTTGGACCTCGCCAGCGACCTTGTACGGCACAGCCACGAGGAGACGCGGCGAAGTATCGCTGTGCTGCGCCCAGAGCAACTCGGGCCTGATGGACTTCTCAGGTCACTCAGAGAGTGTGCTGATCGTCTGGTGGAGGGCGGTTCGGTGGAGATTCAAGCGACCTCCTCTGGGGACCCGGTTAAACTGCCTTTGCGCGTCGCGGACGCGATGTACCACATCGGGCTGGAGGCGCTTGCGAACGCGGTACGTCATGGCCATCCAACCAGACTTGATATCAGGCTAGTCTTCGAAAAGAATCTGGTGCAGCTGCGGGTTCTAGATGACGGAGGAGGGTTCCTTGGCAGAGAGGACTCTCCAGGTTTAGGAATTCGAAGCATGCGAAAACGTGCTACTAACATCGGAGCGGCGCTTGAGATTTCGAGCCTCTTGGGCGAAGGAACAGAAGTTTTGATTTCGTCTAGTCTAAAAATCCGTGGAGCATCCGGGTTCGGGCCTCGTTTTTCCCCAAAGGATATGTGGAGGCAGATACGTCATGTTGCAGGTACCAGAAGGCCAGATTCGAATTCTTATCGTTGATGACCACCTGGTTGTCCGGGCTGGCCTTGCAAGCATGCTGGGTACTCAAGCGGAGCTGGATCTGATCGGCTCTGTGCCAAGCGGCGAAGAGGCGCTCAAGGTCATCGAGGAACGTGAACCGCACGTGCTGTTACTCGACCTGCGCATGCCAGGGATGAGCGGCGTGGACACGCTTCACGCTTTGAAGGCCGCAGGCAAAACTATCCGCGTCATCATTCTCACCAACTACGAAACCGACGAGGACATTTACCGCGCAGTGCAAGCTGGAGCGCAGGGATATCTGCTCAAAGATACGTCCCTGCGAGAGATGCTAGAGGCAATTCGAGCGGTGCACGCCGGCAAGCGTTACATCCCTCGACATATTGCGTCGAAACTTGCTGAGCGCATGGTGCGAACCGATCTAACCGCACGCGAGCTGGAGATTCTAAAGCTGCTGTCTAGGGGTCCTACAAATAAGCAGATCGGGCATGCCTTAGGGATTAGTGCCAACACTGTTCGGAACCATGTTTTGAAGATCATAGAGAAGCTCGAGGTTTCGGACCGTACGGAGGCGGCGACCACAGCAATTCAGCGAGGGCTGATTACGAGTGGCGAGTGAGCTATGCTCGCCACGCTGCTCGCGTGCCGCAGGTTTCGCCGGTGGGTCATGTGATCTATAGACCGAGTGGGGTAGATAAGAAGAAACTGTTGAAGCTGAAAGCTTGGCACCGGGCGCGTGGTTCTGGCTGCCGGGCGGTCAAGCCGAATCTATTGGGCCGGAGAAAACATGACCTTGCTGGAACGTCGTGACCTACTTAAACTCCTTGCCGGTGCAGCGGCCGGTGTCGCCTTTCAGGAGAAGGCGGCGTACGCAATGGAAACACAAGCCGTCGCCAAAGACCCAAACGAAACCAAGAGTGCCAAGGGCTCGGGGATGGAGGCTCCTCGGAACGTGCGCAAGGCAAGGAAGAACCGCACACCGCTGGCAGCGAACGCCTTCGACATGCTTCCGCTAGGATCGGTCCGGCCTGCCGGCTGGTTGCGCAGGCAGTTGGAGATACAAGCCACCGGACTTGGAGGCCATTTGGATGAAACCTGGGCTGACGTTGGAAGCAACAGCGGATGGCTGGGTGGAACGGGAGAATCCTGGGAACGTGGGCCGTATTTCCTGGACGGCTTAGTACCGCTCGCTTACCTGTTGGACGACGACCGTCTGAAGGCGAAAGCACAGAGGTATATCGATTGGACTTTGACCCATCAATTGCCAAACGGAATGATTGGGCCGGCTTCCAACGACGACTGGTGGCCGCGAATGGTGATGTTGAAGGCGCTGATTCAGTATGAGGAAGCGACCGGTGACCCCCGAGTCATCCCTGTCCTGACGCTCTACTTCGCGCACCAGCTCGAGGCTCTTCCCGGACGGCCTCTGCGCGACTGGGGCAAGTTTCGCTGGCAAGACAATGCTCTGGCGGTGATCTGGCTCTATAACCGGAACGGCAATCCAAAGCTGATTGAATTGGCGCGACTGCTCCATAAACAGGGCTTTGACTGGCAGGCAGACTTTGCGGACTTCAAGCACACACAGCGCATCACACCGGAGATGATCAAGTCCAAGGGGGACGACGGTCTCGGCGATTTTGCTCTCTCAACCCATGGGGTCAACAACGGACAAGCGTTAAAGGCTGCGCCGGTTTGGTCTGTCGTCTCCGGTCAGGAGACGGACCGCCGGGGTTTAGAGCAGATGCTATCTGCCCTTGATACATACCATGGTCTGCCAAACGGGATGTTTTCCTGCGACGAACACTTCGCGGGCAGGGATCCCTCGCAGGGTTCAGAGTTGTGCACTGTAGTAGAAACGATGTTTTCACTGGAACAATCGCTGGCTATCTTGGGAGACGCATCATTGGGTGACCGGCTAGAGCAAATTGCTTTCAACGCGCTGCCGGGCACGTTTACAGATGATATGTGGGCCCATCAATACAATCAGGAGCCGAACCAGGTTGAGGTGAGCCTGCACCAGAAGCCGTGGACCACAGACGGTCCTGAGTCCAACTTGTACGGCCTGGAGCCCAACTTCGGTTGCTGTGCGGCGAACTTCCATCAAGGCTGGCCGAAGTTCGCGGCGAGTCTTTGGATGGCATCGCAGGATGGCGGACTGGTAGCCGCAGCTTACTCTCCGTGCGTTGTGCACACGGTGCTCGGCGATACTCCAGTCGAGATGGTAGAGGAGACGGAGTATCCCTTTCGCGGATCGATTCGGATTACCGTGAATCCGGAGACGCAGATCAAGTTCCCTCTTCGGTTGCGCATACCCACCTGGGCAAAGGAAGCGAAGATTACAGTCAACGGTCATTCGCATCAATCGCCGGCACAAGCGGGTTTCGCAAAGATCGATCGCATGTGGAAGGCCGGGGATGCAGTTGAGGTGGCGTTCCCGATGGAACCACGAGTCAAGCATGGAGGATTCCGAAACTCCGTCTCTGTGGAGCGGGGGCCATTGGTCTTCTCATATCCGATTGGGGAAGACTGGGTAAAGCTGCGCGCCCGTGGCATGACGGCTGACTGGCAGGTTTTTCCGACATCGCAGTGGAACTACGCGTTGGCGATCAATGGAACTAGTGCGCATGGCTTGGTTGTGGAAGAACATCCCGTGGGCGGTACGCCCTTCGCGCTTAACGGAACGCCAGTGAAGTTGCAGGTCACCGCTCGCAAGATGTCAACATGGCGCGCGGTAGACGGTGTAGCCGACCCTGTACCGGAAAGCCCCGTCACAAGCGATGAGACAGAGGAGACGATTACGCTGGTCCCTTATGGAGCAGCAAAGCTGAGGATCACGGCTTTTCCGCAGCTTAAGAGTTGACTCGACGAGCGCAATGCAGACCGTGCACGGCCTGGACTTCAATCACGCTCTCTTCGTCTCAGCGATCAACACCGGGCTTTCGATCAGACGGGTAAACCAAACATTCTTCAAGCTCTCAAAGCGCGATTTCGTCGTTAACGTTATTAGGCTATTTTGCATGAGCTGACCTCCGATAGGGACCGAGGAGTATACATTTGAAAGCGCCAAGCCCGGCTGGCGTGACTTGAGGGGAATACATTTGATCCGAAGAGAAATGCTTCCACTGTTTGGCGCGCTGCTCCTGACCGTATTCTCAGCTTGCGCCCAGACGACTCTTACGATCGCCACCGTCAACAATGGTGACATGATCGTCATGCAGCGTCTTGCGAAGCAGTTTGAGCAGCAGCATCCTGAGATTCGCCTCGACTGGGTAATCCTAGAAGAGAAAATTCTTCGCGAGAAGACGACGACCGACGCTGCCGCCCACGGTGGCCAATTCGACATTGTCACGATCGGCCTGTTGGAAGCGCCGATCTGGGGTCGGCGTGGCTGGCTGGTACCGCTCGAAGACAAGCTGTCCTCTAGCTACGATCTCAATGACCTGCTGAGGCCTATGCGCGATGGAGCCTCTGATTCGGGTCACCTTTATGCCTTGCCGTTTTACGGCGAGAGTTCCATGACCTACTATCGCAAAGATCTCTTTCGGCGCGCCGGTTTAACGATGCCGTTGCAGCCGACGTATGACGATATCTCGCGCTTCGCTCAAAAGCTAAATGACCCTGCGCACGATCTGTCCGGCATCTGTCTTCGGGGCAAACCCGGATGGGGTGAGAATATGGGCTACATCTCCACTGTCGCCAATACATTCGGGGGGCGGTGGTTTGACGAGTCATGGCGACCTCAGTTCGACTCACCCGAGTGGCACGCTGCCGTCAATTATTACGTCGACCTGCTGCAGAAGTATGGGCCGCCGGGTAGCAGCTCGAACGGTTTCAACGAGTCTCTTACCCTCTTCGAAAACGGTCGCTGTGCGATGTGGATTGATGCGACTGTAGCGGCCGGTTCGCTCTCCGATGCCAAACAATCCAAGGTTGCTTCGACTGTAGGCTTTGCGTCCGCGCCGATCGCCACAACCCTGCGTGGCTCGCAATGGCTTTGGTTTTGGGCGCTTGGTATACCCTCGTCTTCAAAGCATCCCGAAGCGGCTCTGAAGTTCATCGAGTGGGCTACCTCAAAGGAGTACATTCAACTGGTTGCCCAAACGAATGGCTGGGAGACAGTCCCGCCCGGCACGCGGGAATCGACATATAAGCAATTACAGTATCTTGATGCAGCACCATTTGCCGGGCTCACCTATCGCTCCATCATGGCTGCCGACCCACTGCACCCAACTGAGAAGCCTGTTCCATACACCGGAATTCAATGCATCGTCATCCCTTCGTTTCCGACGATCGGCAACCAGGTCGGCCAACTCATCGCAGCCGCCCTCGTCGGCAATATGTCAGTCGATGAGGCGCTTCACAAAGCCCAACTCGCGACGGAACGGGTAGAGCGCCGCGCCGGACTTCTCCAGCAATGACAGGCTCATCCATTCAACCCGAAAACAAAGTATTCTGGCGAGATACTGTTGCGCGGTCAGCACTGAGACTGCCGGCGATCGTCTCCTTGTTCATCTGGTCGATCGTGCCGCTCCTCATGACGATCTGGTTCTCGTTCCGTCGTTACAACCTGATGGAACCTGAGAGGACCGGTTTCGACGGTGTCGGCAACTATCGGTATCTCCTTAGCGATCCGAGCCTGGCATCGGCCATTACCAACACTGTCCTGCTGGTCTGCTCAGTCCTCGTTATCACCATCGGCCTCGGCACGCTGCTGGCTGTCCTCTTCGATCAGGAGTTTTTCGGACGCGGCATCGCCCGCGTTCTTGTGCTAGCACCGTTCTTCATCATGCCGACCGTGAGCGCACTTCTGTGGAAGAACATGATGATGCACCCTGATTATGGGTTTCTCGCTTTTCTCATGCGATCCGTGGGATTGAAACCGGTTGACTGGTTTGCCGTCGCCCCACTCACTTCCATCATCATCATTGTCTCCTGGCAGTGGCTTCCCTTCGCTGTCCTCACCCTGCTTACCGCCGTGCAGTCACTTGATTCTGAACGAAAGGAGGCGGCACGGATGGATGGGGCAAATGCCTTCAGCATCTTCCGATACATCCTGCTGCCACATCTCGGGCGCGCAATCTCCGCCACGGTCATGATCGAAACGATCTTCCTGCTTGGCATCTTCGCTGAGATCTACGTGACCACCTCGGGCGGCCCGGGCTTCGCGTCTACCAATCTCTCTTTCCTTATCTATCGCTATGCTTTGCTTGAATACGACATAGGTGGAGCCTCTGTCGCAGGCCTTATCGCAATCGTTCTCGCCAACATCCTCGCCTTCTTCCTCATGCGTTCGTTCGCAAGAAACCTGGACGTCTAACGATGCCCTCAAAGAAACTCCGCCGAAAGCTTCTGATGACTGCGCTTGGCTGGGCTGTGGCCCTCGTTATTTCGTTCCCGGCCCTTTGGCTGGTGCTTACCAGTTTCAAGACTGAGACAGAAGCAATTTCGCGCATCCCTCATATCCTATTTCGTGCGACGCTGGAGAATTATGTCGCCGTTCAGGAGCGAACCACTTACTTTCATTTCGCCGGCAACAGCGTGATTGTGGCTATCGGCTCAACGATTCTCGCTCTCGCCCTGGCTATTCCGTGCGCGTACGCGATGGCCTTCATGCCGACCAAACGTACCCGCGATACGCTACTCTGGATGCTCTCAACGAAGATGATGCCCTCCGTTGGGGTGCTTATTCCGATCTACCTTATTTTCCGCGAGATTAACCTGCTCGACACGCGCACGGGACTGCTCCTCATCAACGCACTTCTGAACCTGCCTATCATCGTGTGGATGCTTTACACCTTCTTTAAAGAAGTACCCCGCGAAGTGCTTGAAGCCGCACGCATGGATGGCGCGAGTCCGCTCCGTGAGCTCTACGATCTGCTTCTTCCTCTCGCCATGCCCGGCATTGTTTCGACCAGTCTCCTCGCGATCATACTCGCCTGGAACGAAGCGTTCTGGAGTCTGACCCTTACTGGCGCAACAGCCGCCCCACTGACTGCATTCGTCGCTTCTTTTTCAAGCCCCGAAGGGCTCTTCTACTCAAAGCTCTCGGCTGCGTCGACCATGGCCATTGCGCCGATTGTTATTCTTGGTTGGCTGAGCCAAAAACAACTTGTTCGCGGCCTTACTTTTGGCGCGGTGAAGTAAGGTAACGAACAGCAGACAGTTACGAACAGGACGCACGATGGCAACCGTAAAGCTGGTCAAAATTCGAAAAGCATTCGAAGACACTGAGATCATCAAGGGTGTCGATCTCACGATCCATGATCGCGAACTTACCGTTTTTGTCGGGCCTTCCGGTTGCGGCAAGTCGACACTGCTGCGACTCATCGCCGGCCTCGAGGAGATTACCTCCGGTGATCTTTTTATTGATGGCCAACGTGTCAATGATGTTCCTCCCGCGCGTCGCCGCCTGGCCCTTGTATTTCAAAGCTATGCACTTTATCCCCACATGAACGTCGAAGAGAACATGTCGTTCTCTCTTAAGATCGCGGGCGTGGCCAGGGATGAACGCAAGAGAATTGTTCTTGACGCCGCGCGCATCCTGAACCTCGAGACGTATCTCGATCGCAAGCCCAAGGAGCTCTCCGGTGGGCAGCGCCAGCGCGTCGCGATCGGACGCGCCATCGTTCGCAATCCACGTGTCTTTTTGTTCGACGAGCCTTTGTCCAATCTTGATGCCGCTCTGCGCGTCCGTATGCGCCTTGAACTTACCAAGCTTCATCATCAGCTCGGCGCCACCATGATCTATGTCACGCATGATCAGGTCGAAGCGATGACCATGGCCGATCGCATCGTTGTTCTGCGAGCCGGCGTGGTAGAACAGGTCGGCACACCGATGGACTTATATCACCACCCCCGCAACCTCTTCGTAGCCGGATTTATAGGTTCGCCGCGGATGAACTTTCTTCAAGCGACTGTTCAGCAGATCGGGCCGACCGGGGCGATACTCGATCTCGGACAGGCAGGAGAACTCCACGTACCGTCCTTCGAACATGCCCCGCAAGGCAAGAAGCTGACCATTGGTATACGTCCGGAGCACCTTACGCTTGCCACGCCAGCTCAGAGTAGTCTTTCGGCGCAGGTGCAGGTTGTCGAGCACCTCGGCAGCGAAAGTTACGTTCATCTTCAAGCCATTTCCGGCGAATCGCTTGTTCTGCGCGCTAATGGTGAAACCACCGTGAAGCCGGACCAGGAAGTCTATCTCCACCTAGACCCAACGTTCCTCCATTTCTTCGACTCGAATGGCGACACGATCCCGGCCAGCCCCTCGAGTCACTGACGCCACTGAGACTGAGACTTCTATGCCCCAAGCATCTATCAAGCTGAGCTCCACGAATCTTGGACTTCTGGACCCCGAGGTCCAGGTCCCCACCTACAATCGCCGGCAAGTTGTTCCGCACACGGTGCACATCGGCGTTGGAAGCTTTCACCGTGCCCACCAAGCGCTCTATCTCGACGAACTGCTGGCCCTTCCAGATACAGAACGTTGGGGCGAGTGCGGACTCGGTGTTCTCCCAAGCGACGCTCGCATGCGCGATGCGCTCCAGGGTCAGAACCATCTCTATACGCTCGCCGAACGCAGTGCCGACAAACAATCCGCTCGTGTCATTGGCTCTATTGTGGAATACATCTATGCGCCGGAAGCAAATGAAGCGGCGGTCGAAAAGATGGCCAATCCCGAGACCCGCATCGTCTCGCTCACCATTACCGAGGGGGGTTATTTTATCGATGAAGGCACGGGCAATTTCATCATCCAACACCCGAGCATCCAGCACGATGTGGAACATCCAGATGCACCCTCATCATCGATCGGCCTTATCGCGGAAGCCCTTGACCGTCGACGCATACGCGGCTTTGCCCCATTTACGGTCATGTCTTGCGACAATCTTCAGGGTAATGGTCATGTAATCAGCAAGGTTCTACGCGCCTACGCCGGGCTGCGCAAACCTTCGCTCGAAACCTGGATAGAAGCAAATGTCGCTTTCCCCAATAGCATGGTCGATCGCATAACGCCGGCAACAACGCCCGCGGATATCGCGTGGCTGGCTACGCGCTTCGGCATCGACGACGCCTGGCCGGTTGTCACTGAGCCGTTCCTCCAATGGGTCATTGAAGACACCTTCTCGAATGGCCGCCCCCAGTGGGAGCGAGTTGGAGCACAGTTCACTACCGACGTCGCCTCCTACGAGATCATGAAGATGCGCCTCCTCAATGGCAGTCATCTCGCCATGGCCTATCTTGGTGCGCTCGCGGGCTTTACATACGTGCAGGACATCATGGCAGATCAGCTGTTTGTCACCTTCATAGAATGTTTTATGGAAGAGGTCACCCCCATAGTTCCGATCATCCCAAACACCTCCGTCCCGGAGTACAAGAAATCTTTGATCGAACGTTTTTCGAACCCGACTATCAACGACCAGGTCACACGCATCTGCTCGGAAGGATCCGCAAAAATTCCAAAATGGCTTCTCCCCTCCATACAGGAATTACTGGATCGCAATCTGAGTGTCGACCTGCTAAGCCTGGTCGTGGCAAGCTGGATCTTCTATCTAGGTAAGGGTGTAGACGAAGCTGGAAAGCCCTTGGATATCATCGACGCCCGCGCCGCTGAGCTCACTGCCATCGCATCGTCCGCAGAGGAAGATCCTTCTCCGATGCTGAGGATCAGTTCTATCTTTGGTGACCGGCTCTTCACAAATGCGATATTCCGAGAGAAGACAGAAGGCGCATTGCACTTACTGACCACGCTGGGCGTCGCTGCATCAATGAGACAGTACTTGAAGCGCAACTGAATGCGTTGCGAGTTTCTTGCCTGAGGAGACGCCTCTCCCAACACCGTCGGCTGCATCGACCCGACTCACATCGTGGTCGGACGCATCAATGGCTCAACCGTCTTGGCTGAGGATGCTTTTTTCAACTTCCAACACCTTCGTTTCCTGATTGTTAGCGAAGACGCGAGCCTCGTCGACGATGACGGCAACACGAAACAAAGCACTTTCAACGGGCTTGAACGGAGGGGGGATGTCGTACGATAACGCCAACGACGGATCATCTCATCAGTTAAAGCGCGTGCATTCGTCAATGTCAGGTAGCGGAAGCTGGCGGGATCGGTTTCGACCTCAGAGGAGGTGAACGCCTTCTTCATCCAACGCTGTGAGGCTCAGCCGGCAGGAAGATACAGTGCTTGTCCTGTCTTCGCGACAGTGTGATGATCCCCGTGCCGCGCCAAGTGAGGTGCTGTGTCTGCTCGCTCACCGGCGGTGGACTGGATCATCGTATTTAGCTGCGCGGCCCATAACCTGCTGCGACTGCCAAAGCTTCGCTAGGCGTCTCACGCATCAAAGGAGGCGGTCGGTCGCTGGTTTGTCTCAAGACTTGGAGACAGAGCGGCTGATTAGCCTGTTGCGTTGGTCATTGTGGCCGAATGACCAATAAACTGGTCATCATGGCTGAGCGACCGTAAAAGTTAAAACGGGTGAGCATTGTCCGACGGTCTTCACCTTCGGCGTCTAGAGACAAGTTCCCGTTAGATTAATTTCCACGCAGATCGCTGCTCAACCAGTAAGACCGCATGTCCTAAGCATTTGGAGACTCGCATGCTAACTCGTCGTAAGCTTATTGGAAATGTCGCGAAGCTTCCGCCGCCATGGTCCTCCCCGCTCGCGCCTTCGCGTATACGAACGTCGCTCTGACAGTCACCCTGCGCAAGCAAGACCCGGTCCGCGTTCCGCCCCACTTCATTGGCCTTGGGTAGGAGACGTCGGTGGCAACTATCGCTTTATTCAGCGAAACGAACCAGCGTTATGTGCACCTTATCCAGGGGCTTGGCGGTTCGGGAGTTCTACGCGTCGGCGGTATCGTAGCCGATTACACGCACTATGATCCCAAGGGCGCCATGCTCGCGGAGAAGCAGAACACCTTAGTGAGCCGTATCAGCCTTGAACAGTTCGCTGCCTTCCTCAACAGGATCGGCTGGACTGCGATCTGGAGCGTCAATTTTGCCCAAGGCACCATCGACGAGGCGGTGGCAGAAGCGCGAGCGGTATGTTCCATCCTCGGATCACGCCTGAACGCCATCGAAATCGGCAACGAGGTAGAGAACTATGCGCACGGTAATAAGCCATTTCGCAAGTCGCCTTACGAATACGAAGCTTATCGTAAGGAGTATGACGCGTGGCATTCGGCTATCCTCAAATCAGTGCCGGGCACGCGCTTTGCCGCGCCCGATACGGCAAGTTCGGTGGAATGGGTGGAGCGCATGGCTCAGGATGCAAAGGGTGACGTCCAGTTGCTGACCACGAACTACTATCGCGACGGCCAGACGCATGGCTTAGCAGAGCAGCTTCTCGTACCGGACCCTCACCTGAAGGAGGTCCTTACGAGGCTCCGGATCGCCTCGCAAGAGAGCGGAATTCCGTGGAGGATGTGTGAGACGAACTCGTTCTCGGGAGGTGGTCTGCCCGGCGTCAGTAACACCTTCATCGGCGCGCTCTGGACGCTTGATTTCATGCCGCTATTGGCCGAGTATGGCTGCGCTGGCGTCAACATCGAGACCGGCGTAAACCAGCTCGGCTTTGTCAGCTCTTATTCACCGATCCAGGATGATGGAAAAGGGTTGAACTCTGCTGGAGTTCCCTACTATGGCATGCTCGCCTTCACCACAGCCATGGCTGGCTGCGATGAGGTTTTGCCTATTGACCTGGATCAGCGGGGCGCAAACGTAACCGTTTATCTACTGTCTGCAACCGGAAAGCTACGCTCAGTCGTGGTCATCAATCGCGACGGCGCCCTCGACGCCAGCCTTTCGCTCAAACAGCTAGGGCTGCAGGATGTATCAGTCCTGCGGCTCTCGTCCCCGGCACCCAATAGCACCGTCGGAGTCACCCTGGGAGGTGCAGCGGTTAAGCCAGATGGGGACTGGAAGATACAGACTCACGAGCGCAGCCGGGGCGGAATAGTAACTATTCCACACATGAGCGCTGTCGTCTTTCGCGCTAGGAGTAGTTCTATCGAAGGGTTTACGCAGTAGCAAAAGGAGATAGGAACGCTGATACCTGACTCGACCGCAAAGGGCTGAAGCGGTTGGAATCCTCCAAAAGCTGGCCTCGCTTATGCCCGTGGCAGCCAATCTGGTCACCACATAACTTGCGGAATTTTGATGCATTCCAGCCTGGTCGTCACCACTGATGGTCTTCCACTCGATTTGCTGCAATCAAGTCCTTGAGGAGGGACATGGTCCACGGCGCGAACGCTTCCAAAACAATCAATCCGCCACATGTCCCGATCGAAAGAAGGAGAGTTATCGCAGGCTTGAAACGGAAGATAGTCGACAGTTTCGCTGGCCGAACCTGAACGTATTGTCCACATCGGCGATCGTCGGAGCGAAATCTACGAACTGTTCTCCATCGCCCACAGTCTCGTTTGATATGGCTCGCGCCCATGGAATCAACTTTTGTTACGGTTGACAATGTCAACTATATATTTAGAAAATGAACAGTGTCGGCCGGGGACTAGGCCCTCACTAAGCACCTATGCCGGAGCACACAACAGGGACTTGCTAAACCCCACCCGCGAAGGCAACGAGCTATCCGAACTGCGCCATTAGCTTTGGCACAAGGTGATGAGTTCCCCTGGGCTTGCAACTCGTGATCTTTACGAGATTGCGTCCGCTTCATCTTCGGTACCCTGCAGCACTGCATGTTCAGGGATCTCTCCCGCAAGTGTGACGGCTCGGTGTCACTCGGGGATTTGGCTCGTCGCAGCTTGTCATTGCTGTAGTCGAAGCGATATACCCCAAGGATCAACAAGGGTTCCGGGCTGTCCAGCCTGCCATCCAAATGTCAGCGCCTGTTGCTGCAATGCAGAGAGTTGGTGGGCTGGTACGCACAGTTCCCACCACGCGAGACGTGCTTCCTCCTCGGAGGCGGAAGGTACCGAACCGGCCCACGTGTTGAGTCCGACATGATGGTGGTAGTCTCCGGCAGCGAGGAATAAAGCACCGGGAATGCTTCCAGTTCTCAGATTCAATCCGAGCCCTTGTCTATAAAGCTGATCGGCTTGCTTCAGATCTCCAACATACAAGTGCATGTGACCCATCACCGTGCAGGGCGGGGTGCCCTTCCAGGCTGTGTGCGGCGTGGCAAGCAGAGATGCCATGTTCAACGGAAGAACCGCAGCATCCAGTTCCGTGCCGCGCCACGGCCATAGCTCCCGCTCACGGTCTGCGTAGACCTCTATCGTGAGTCCGTCGGGGTCTTCGAGGTAAAAGGCCTCGCTGACCAGGTGGTCGCTGCTGCCGGCGCGAATGCCGCTGCGGTGAAGATGCTCGGCAAAGCTCGCCAGAGCGCTCCGCGATGGCAGTAGTAGAGCGGTATGGTACAGCCCCAGGCGTTTGCCTTGAAGGGGCTGGACACCGGGCCTTTGTTCCAATTCAAGAAGAACGCGCTCATTTGAAGTCACGCCAAGGTGGGCAGACTGAGGCTTCTGCGTGAGCACATCGAGGCCGACCACTCCTGCGTAAAACTCCAGCGAGCGCTGCAGGTCGGAAACGATCAACCCGACCCGCCCCACACTCGCCGACTCCGGCACCAGCGACAGTCCGCGAGGTTCTGGGGAGATACGTGTAATTGTCTGGCTCATCATCCGACCTCCTTACGCGTTTGCCGCAGCGGCGATAGCAGGCTCGAAGGCGGACAGGAAGTCCTCACGGGACTTCTCGCCAAGGTCGACAACCTTGCTTCCGCCAGCGGCGACCAACGTGACATCCGCAATGCCGATCACCTTGAGGATCAAGCGCAGGTAAGTCGTTGCGATATCCCGGTCACGAATCGGGGAGCCTTCGGTATACACACCTCCGGACGCCATCAGGATGGTGCACTGCTTGCCATGTACGAGACCCTCCCCGGCGAAACCAAGCGTGCGACCCTTTCGCACGATGTGGTCCACATAAGATTTTAGGCTCGCCGGGATGTTGTAGTTGTACACGGGCGTGCTGATTGCGATGTGATCGGCTGAGAGTAGTTCATCGACGAGTTCATTCGAGAGATTCAGCACATCCCTCATTTCGGGCGTGTGCTTTTCGGCCGGGGTCAGGCTCGCTCCAAGCCAAGGCAGGTTCATATACGGCAGATTCATTTTGGCGAGGTCACGCTCCACGACCTCTCCGTCGGGATGTGCAGCTTTCCAATCAGAGACGAACTTCGTGGCGAGATGGCGCGAGATCGAGTAATCGCCTCGCGGGCTGGCTTCCACAACTAAGAGTTTCGGCATTTCGTTCCTTTTGTGCGGGACTTCCCGCCGTTGCGCGAACATGAGATTACTTTGAGAGGGAGGTGTGTATTTCCTTCGAGGAGCACTTCATAAACTCAGCGAGCATCCCTGGATGGGCCGTGCAGGACAGCCGCGCCTAAGCGCTATGTTCGCTATGGCTCAATGGAAGTGGGGTAGCCGCCGTCTTGTGCCACAGGGAGCAGGAAAGGATCAAGAACGGGAAGAACACCAGCGGAAAGAGCGCGTGTGCCGCGTCCCCGGCCAGCACGTGTGAAGCCGTTGCGCCAAGGAAGTCAAAGGTAAAGCCTGCATACGCCCATTCCTTCATTCGCGGCAACTTCCCGGTCAAGATAGCGATCCCGCCGAGGATCTTCGCAAATCCCAGGATCTTCATCAGATATAGCGGATAGCCAAGCGCAAGCATGATCTTCACGATGCTCGCAGGTCCATTGGTGAAGAGTTCGACGAACGCACCGGCCGTGGCCAGCACGAACATGATGAGTGTCAACGTCCAGTAGATGATCTTGTTCCGGCGCTGCGCCTTTCCGGCTACCTCGCCGTCTCCGGCCTGAGTTGCTATGGTTGAAGGGGAGCTAACTATTGTCTGCATGATCTGTCCTTTCTACGAGTCGCCTAAGGTGCATCCGGCGATGAGCGAACAATCTGTTTGTAGCGCTAGTATGTAGTGTGTGGACAGCCTCCACAAGAAGGCACTTTTTTGAGCGAAACGCACAATTCTGTTCCTACGGAGTCGCTCGGTCCCGCAGATTGCAAGGGTTTGGCCGACGTGCTCGCGAGCGTTGGAGACAAATGGACCATCATGGTCGTTGGCGCGCTTTCCAAGGGGCAGCTCCGCTACAACGAAATACAGCGACGGGTGAGTGGCATCTCGCAGCGCATGCTCACGCTCACACTGAAGAGGCTAGAAGCCGACGGTATTGTCACGCGAACATTGTTCCCGAGCGTTCCGCCACGCGTGGACTATGAGCTGACCGAACTCGGTCAGACACTACGCGGAGCCCTTGTTCCGTTGCATTTGTGGGCCTCTCAGAACAAACAAGCGATCATGAAGAACCGCACCAAGCATGGCGGCTAACGCATTATCGGCTTACCGCTGACTTGACCACACCAACCGCTGATAACCCACGGTTAACTCGATGCGACGTTATCGGTAGTGCGATGCCCTCGAACAAATTGCGAGGGCGGACAGCCCACAGAACGCGTGAATGCCCTTGTAAAAGCACCACTGGATTGAAATCCAATGAGAAACGCGATCTCCGCAATGCTGCGCGCACCTTGACGTAGTTGGTCCTTCGCCACCGCCATGCGCCAGCGGTGCAAATACTGCATTGGGGCGAGGCCGACGATGCGTGTAAATCGCAGGTTGAAGGCAGAACGCGAGCACCCGCACAACCGGGCTAGTTTCGACGTAGTCCACGGCTTTGCTGCATCACTATGCAATGCTGCAAGTGCCTTCGCAGTCACCGGATCAGCAAGACCTTGAAGCATCCCTGCTTTCGCTGGCTGTGCAATAAGAGCCTCACCCCTGAGAAGTTCTACGAGCAATAGTTCCATCAGGCGGGCCACGACGAAATCGCTTCCGGGGCCGGGGGCACTATTCTCCGCTTCATTCATCGAGAGCAAAGCCAGTATGCGAGCCGAAGTAGTTTTGTTCAAAGCGACATGCACTAATGGCGGGAGCAACTGCACCAGCAGTTCTTCATTAGCCGTCTCGAAGACAAACCGGCCACCGCGGATGATTACCGGCTCTGTGGCGCCCACACCGACTCGCATGGTCGTCGAACGGGTGGTCGCCACCAGAGTCTCGCTATCGACGGGTTTCACCTGCTGGTCGGACGCTAAAACGAACGGAGCGATGGTACGGATCAGGAAAAAATCACCGGTACCTAATTTAAGCGGCTCTTCATCCGACCTCAGAAGAAGACATTGTCCGCGGTCGACCCGGAAGAACAGCAAATCATGTCGCTCACGGAAACCGACGCCCCACCGCCCGCTGGCGCGGATAGCACCCCAAAGGGTCGCCTGTGGCCGCAAGAGCCGGATAAGGTCTAGGAATGGATCGATCGCATTTGGACGATTTGTCACTCTTTCTGGCCTCTCCGCCATCGACTGCATCAGGCGGCCCGTCTACCGTGGTGTTTGTGCGGATGATTCCAAGGGTCCGCACTAAAAAGGACTCTCCCATGACCGATACTCAATTTCAAGAAATCTTCGAGGCTTACCTCGATGCATTCGCCGCAACCTCGCCGGCCGAGCAAGAAAGGCTGCTGCGTTCCAGCGTAGCGGAAGATGTGGTGTACACCAACCCCGGCGTGGAAGGCCGAGGGCTACAGAACCTTTTGGAGCACATCAGCGTGTTTCAAGAGCGCTTTCCAGGACACCGCTTTCGAGTGAATTGGTTCCGGCAGCAACACAGACAAATGCTTGCGGAATGGACTCAGCTGGGCCAAGATGGCCGAGAGTTCGTCACCGCTCACAGCTATGGGCATCTGAACGAATTCAACTTAATCGCCCACCTGGCTGGTTTCTGGAGCCGTGACGCGGTGTAGTGTTCCCGAAAACAAGAGTCACAACAGGTGATCATCAGCATCTGCGGAGCGAGAATTACGCTGCTTCGTTCCCACTGGTACTCTGAGACGCTTGCTCATAATTGAACAAAGAGACGTTATGCCTGCCGAGTCGGCTTCGAAGGCACGGCAGAAGATGTGCGCTTGATGGCACAGATCTGAGCGGAAATGATTCCCGGCGACCTGCGTCGTGGCCGGTCTTGGGGATCGAACTGCCGGGCGTTCCTGGAGCGGGGAGCACCAATGGTCGGTAACGCGCATGACTACAAAAGCCACAAGGAGCAACCGACTCAATCTGCGCTCAGCTTCGTTCTGGATCGAGATCTCAGCTTAGCAAACTCGACTTGACTCTGCTGCGACGACTCGCGTCTGCGGCGCCCTGCTCGTAGACGGTCGTCTATTCGTTGGGAGGTAGGGCGGCCGACTGGCCAGTTCTCCTTGTTCACTTTGGCAGGTGCGGCAGCAGCTTATCAAGCGTGATCGGAAAATCGCGCATGCGGATACCCGTTGCATTGAAGACGGCGTTCGCGACTGCCGCGCCGGATCCGCTAATCCCGAGTTCGCCCATCCCCTTCGAGAGGAGCGGGTTGGAAGCGCAATCCCGTTCCTCTAGCAACAGAATGTCGTTGTCTGGGATGTCGGCGTGAGCAGGAACGTGGTACTCCCCGAGGTCTCGATTCACCACCTTGCCCGTCCGCACATCGTGCACCAGCTCCTCCGTCAAAGCACCGCCGATGCCGACGATGCACTGAGACGTGGCTGTCTTGCGATTCAGGATGCGACCCGCTGCAAAGACGCTGTTCCACCTCGTGACGCGGGTTTCGCCCGTGATGGCGCTGACGCGAACTTCGCAGAAGTGCGCTCCATAGGAAGCTTGGGAAAAGTCCTTCAAAGCCTTGCCCGCGTCCACCGATCCTGTGACCGCCAGCCCTTTGCCGATCACTTCCTTAATAGGACGGCGGGTTCCCTGGAACTGTAGACATCCACCGGCGAACGTAACCTCTTCCACTTGGAATCCCGCCGCCGATGCAAGCTTTTCGCGCAGACCCTGGCACGCCGCGTAGACAGCCGAGCCCGAGGTGGCAGCTCCCCAAGAGCCGCCTGAACCGGCGCTCGCTGGGTCGTCTGTATCGCCCAAACACACGTCGATGCTGGTAAGGGGAAGACCGAGCAAATCCGAAACAATCTGGGCGAGTACCGTGTAAGTTCCGGTACCGATGTCGGTCATTTCGGTTTTGACCACGGCTCGACCGTCCGTGTCGATGGCGACGGCGGCTTTGGAGGGACCGAACAGATTGCCTCGCGCGGCGACCGCCATACCCTGCCCGACGAGCCATTCTCCATCTCGCAACGTGCCGGGTGTCTTGTTCCTAAACGACCAGCCGAAGCGCTCGGCGCCGATCGCAAGGCACTCACGGAGGGAGCGGCTGGAAAATGGGATGCCCTGTTCGGGATGCTTCGCCGGCTCGTTCCTGATGCGCATCTCGACCGGATCGATTTGCAGAGTATGAGCAAGTTCGTCCATCGCGCATTCGAGAGCCAATTGGCCGACGGCCTCGCCAGGCGCACGCATGGAGATACCCGGAACCTTGTTCAGGCGCACCAGCTTGTGGTCGATCAGGCGGTCCACTCCGGAATAAAGGAAATGCGTGGCAATGCCAGCAGGCTCGAAGAAGGTCCCGCCTTCCAGCTGGCTCGTGATGGTTTCATGAGAGATGGCTGTCAGAGTTCCCTGTGCGTCCGCTCCGAGACGAACGCGCTGCCAGGTCTCGGGTCTACGACCGACAACATCGAAGACGTGCTGACGGGCCATTACAACCTTGACCGGAAACCCTACTTTCTGGGCAGCGATGGCAGCCGCCACCGCCTCCGGCATCACACCCAGCTTGCTGCCGAAGCCCCCACCGACAAAGGGCGATAGCACACGCACTTTCGACGGCGAAATGCCAAGTGCGGAGGCGAGTTGGTTTCGCGTTGTTACCGGGGACCGATATGACCCATAAAGTGTTAGCCGATCTTCTTCCCAGGCTGCTACTGATGCGTGGGGTTCCATCGCGGAGTGGCACTGACTTGGCGTCGTCCAGACTTCATCGACGCTCGCCGCCGCCCCTGCGATGGCTTTTGTGATGTCTCCCTGTTCCGAATGGATTACGAATGCCCCGTGCAGATCGCTCTCCGGAGGCTTAGCGCTGCCGAGCGACTGGTGAAAGTCGAAGGCACCCTCGCTCTCCTCAAAATCAACGCGAACCGCTTGGGCCGCTGCGCGAGCCCGTTCGAATGTGTCTGCAACGGCAACCGCAACCGGTTGCCTGAAGTAGACGACGTCCTTCACACCTTGCACCGGTGGTTCGCTTCCCCCGAATTCGCCAGCTTGCCTGGATAGCTTATCGTCATCGATGATCGCCAGTACGCCGGGCATTGCTTCTGCCGCTGACACATCGAGACTTTTGACCCGACCGAAGGCAAACGGAGCTTGAACCAGGACGCCGTAACCAATCCGGGAAGGGAATACTCGGCCGCATAATGCGCCTCCCCGGCAACCTTCAACGGACCTTCGATGCGATTAACGGGCAGACCGACGAGAGGATCGGGAGCCGTGTCGAGCAAACTTTGCTCGACGGATTCATCCATGACGATTGTCTTTTCACCGGTTACCCAGTAGGAAATGTCTCGAATGGAGGGTGCTTTCGGGTTGGTTTCACCGGCGCTCATACCTTACCTCCGTCAGCTGTTCTAAGCATGCAATCAGGGTCTTGCGCAGAAGGGAAATCTTGAAGTCGTTCCCACCACTTCCACGGGAGTCGCGAAGGATGATGTCCGCTGCTCCATCAAACAGTGCGCGGCTGGGCGCATTCCCGGTCAACGCTGCCTCCGCCTCCCGGTTTCGCCACGGCATGGTACCCACGCCACCAAAGGCTAGCCGGGCCGACGAGATCCTGCCGTCAGAAACATCGATAATCCCGGCCACCGATACCAGAGCGAACGCGTACGACGCACGATCGCGCACCTTGCGGTACAGCTGCCTGCCGGGAGGTGGGGGGAGGGAGCCTGATGCTTAGGATTAGTTCGCCGGGTTCAAGCTGGTGCTCGAGATGCGGTGTATCGCCCGGCGGCCGGTATAGTTGCTCGAGAGTTCTCGATCGCCGTTCCCCCGAAGGCGTAACGGACTCCAATTCCGCGTCAAGCGCGCGCATTGCGACCGCCATATCGGAGGGATGACTGGCGATGCAGTGCTCGGAAGTCCCAAGAATCGCCATGATCCGGTTGTATCCACCGATCGCTGAGCATCCGCTTCCCGGCTTGCGTTTGTTGCAAGGCGAGGCAGTGTCGTAGAAGAAGTAGCAGCGTGTCCGTTGGAGCAGATTGCCAGCAGTTGTCGCCTTGTTGCGCAGTTGCGCGGAGGCGCCGGCTAGCAGTGCTCGCGAGAGAACGCCATATCGCGAGCGGACGATCATGTTGGCGGCCAAGTCTGCATTGGTGACTAGAGCGCCGACGCGCAGTCCGTCGGGTGTTTCCTCGATCGAGCGGAGATCGAGGCCACCGATGTCGACCAGGTGGCGTGGGGTCTCAACCTCAATCTTCATCAGATCAAGCAGGTTGGTTCCGCCCGCGATAAATCGGGCTCCCGGATGTCCCGCGCAAGCTTCCACCGCGTCCGGAACACTCTCGGCACGCTTGTAGTCAAACGCAATCATTCCTGCTCCTCCCGCGTCGTTTCGACATATGAGGCGATGGCGCGAACGATATTTGGGTATGCGGAACAGCGGCAGATATTGCCACTCATACGCTCCCGAATTTCTTCGCTTTCAAGCTGCGGCATCGTCTCGAGATCTCCGCTCACATGACTCGGCCATCCGGCCTTCACCTCAGCTAACATGGCCACCGCAGAGCAGATTTGCCCGGGTGTGCAATAGCCACATTGGTATCCGTCATGTTCGACGAAAGAAGACTGAAGGGGATGAAGGTTCGCTGCAGTCCCTAGACCTTCAATTGTGGTGATCTCGTCCCCGGCATGCATCAATGCCAGAGACAGGCAACTATTTATGCGACGGCCGTTGACCAGGACGGTGCACGCGCCGCATTGCCCGTGGTCGCAGCCCTTCTTCGTACCGGTGAGATGGAGTTGCTCTCGCAGAGCATTCAGAAGCGTCACACGCGCGTCAAGCGCCAATGGATATAGGTGGCGTTAAAACTGAGTTCTAACTCGGCAGGCTGATCAGCTTTTATCCAAGTCATCATTCCTCCTCGCGCTGCTGCCGGCTCACTCGGACCGGAGCGAGACTAAGACGTTCTACTCGGTCGGCTATAGGTGGCTGGCCCAGTATGCTGCGTATACAAGCTCATTCGCCTGGAATCGCGATGCTCATGCCGCCGTCCGCCATCACCACCGCGCCGACGATGAAGCTCGCTTTTTCGGAGGCGAGAAATGCCGCGACCTCTGCAATCTCCTCCGGCTGTGCTGCCCGCTTGATTGGTGCATTGGTACCATGCTGAGCCAGGAACTCTCGGCCATCCGGACGAAACGTATTCAGAAGATTGGTAACCACATCGCCAGCGCCTATCGCGTTGACACGAATGCCGTGCTCGATCGCCTCCACCGCGAAGGTCTTTGTAATCTGAGCCAGAGCGCCCTTAGCTGCCGCATACGCGCTTATGCCCGGGAACGTTTGGTAACAGGCATATGAACCGATGTTAATGATTGCACCGCTCTTTTGAGGAATCATCGCTTTTAACGCTTCACGGGAATGTAGAAAAAGACCTGTAGAAGTAACTTCAAGAATCGAATTCCAGTCAGCAAGCGACATTTCGACCGCAGGCTTGTAAACGATTCGAGCCGCATTGTTTACCAAGATGTCGACTCCCCCGAAACGGGTTTTAGCCAGTTCGACAGCTGCTATTGCGGACTCCTCTTTGCTTACGTCCGCCACCAGTATGGCGACATGGTCATTGCCCGCGAACTGCTGCTTTATCTCGGGATTGATGTCTTCGACAACTACGCGCGCGCCCTCGCGAAGGAATTGCTGTGTAATAGCCAAACCGATCCCGCTTGCTGCTCCGGTCACGATAGCGCTCTTGCCTGCGAGTGGAAATGTTGATGTGCTCATTCTCGAAACCTCCAACGATACGATGCGTATCGATACGCGAAAGATGAACGTGTATAACTCCAATTATCTTATTGTGGAGGGGTTGTACAGGAACACCGCACTAAGTGTTAGATGGTGCTGTTCTATTCACAACCCGCGCCGTGACCGCAAGGCTTGTGCTCTCTATGTCGTCCAGCTATTGTGGACGGCTCCAACAGCGAGGGCTCCAACAGCGACGGCTCACTGGCAGTTCATCACTGGTCTACCATCGCGGGTTCCTTTGGACGTTCCTTGAAGACTTCTTTCGCCACAAACAGACCGTTCAGGGCCGCAGGAAATCCGGCGTAGACGGCCATTTGAATAATCATCTCCAGAACTTCTTGTTGGGACGCTCCCACATTCAATGCGCCATGAATATGCACCTTGAGTTGAGCCGGGGCATTGCCCATCGCCGTGAGTGCGGCCACGACCCCGAGTTCGCGTGACTTCAGATCAAGACCAGGCCGACTGTACACATCGCCGAAAGGAAATTCAATCAGATAGGTAGCGAAGTCCGGCGCAATATCGCTGAGACTCGCAATCACGCGTTCTCCTTGTTCTCGGTCGATTTCTCTCAGCTTGTCCCAGCCACGTTTGAAGCGTTCGCTTTCCATAATTCCTCCTTAAGACCCTCTCGAAAGGGGCTGATGAAAGCCCTAGTAGGGGCTCGCTGTGGGACGTACGATGATCTCATTGACGTCAACGTCGTCCGGTTGCCCGATAGCGTAAGCGATTGCGCGGGCGACAGCTTCCGACGGAATTGCAATCTGGCGAAACTGCTTCATTGCTTCGCGCGCACCTTCAGCGGAGATGCTGTCAGCGAGCTCTGACTCAGTCACTCCGGGCGAGATGACCGTGACTCGAATCCTCTCGTTTTCGAGACGCAGCCCTTCGGAGATGGCAATGACCGCGAACTTCGTTGCGCTATAAACTGCTGCCGTCTGATGCACATGATGGCCGCCTATCGAGGACAAGTTGATGATCTGACCAGATCCTTGTCTTTTCATGATGGGCAGCGTAGCCGCGATTCCGTGCAAGACACCGCGAATGTTCACATCGATCATGCGGTTCCACTCGTCGACCTTGAGCTCTTCGAGTTTGGAAAGTGGCATGACACCAGCGTTGTTCACGATAACGTCGATCCGCCCACAAGATTCCAGCGCGAACTTCACAAAATCCTCCAAATTTTCAAGATTAGTGACATCCAACGCGCGGAATTCCGCCTTGCCTCCCTCCCGATGAATTGCTTCAGTAACCGCCCTCAAACGCTCAGTGCGGCGCGCGCCGAGAACGACGCGTGCGCCTTTCTGTGCCAAAAGCCGCGCGGTAGCTTCGCCGATACCGCTGCTGGCTCCCGTAATCAGAACCACCTTATCCTTTATGCCCTGCATCACATTCCTCCATCGCTAGATGCTTTTGCCGATAGTCGACTGGCGATAACTTCACCATCACAACGCTACGTAGCGGCTCGATAGTAGTTGTATGATGCGCTACACGCCGTAGCGTTGCAAGGAAAATTACCGTATTGTTGAAAGGCATCTCCTCTCGCCGACGACATCGCGAGGAGCGATGACGCATCAGGAGAATTGATTGAAAAGAGAGCATGGAGATGAACCCCATGGGAAGGTCGTTCAAGAGCGGGGACCGAAAACGACGCGCGCTATCCTCCGGGCGGCCTTGGAATTAGGGGAGGAACTGGGATTTGATGGACTGACGATTGAAGGGATCGCCGCCCGCACGGGTATCGCCAAAACCACAATTTACCGGCGTTGGCCGAACGTTGGTGCTATTGTGATGGACGCATTCTTGGCGGACGTCACGCGCCTTGCTGCGATTCAAACCCGCGCGACTGCTCGCGAAAGCTTCACGGCCTCGATGCGGCTCTTGGCGAAAGCTTACCGTGGGCGGTTAGGTAAGATTCTCAGGCCGTTGCTCGGAAGAGCGCAAACCGACGAGAATTTGCGCGAGGCAGTCCGCACGCGTTGGGTTGAACCTCGTCGGGAAGTCGCCCGTGAGATCGTTCGGCGCGCCATGCAAAGTGGTGAACTGCGCGCTGACCTTGATCCAGATGTTGTCCTGGATGCTCTGTACGGTCCCTTCTACCACCGCTTGCTAGTGCCGTACAAGAATGGCGTGATTTCCGACGCGTTTATTGACGCGCTGGTGGACACAGTGTTCAACGGATTGGAGCCGAGGGGAGGTGGAGCATAGAACCAGCTCGTTCGTCGGCGCCAGCGTAGATCCCCGCCCGGACCTAACCTCGATTAGAGCAATGCGCTCCCGAACGTGGCCGCGTAGCCTCATCGTTCAGCGGCTCTCCAAACCGGATGTCTCACCATGGTCGTGTTTAAGCCGGGGGATCAGCTCTGCTGCTCTCCTGTTGATTATTTCCACCTGATCTTGGGCGAGTAGCGGTGAATTGTCGAGGTTCGCGTCGAAGGTCTTACTGACTTTTTCGGACGCGTATGGATAATCCGTGCCGAAGACAATCTGGTCAAGAGGAATAGTTCCTATCAGGCTGGGGATGCCGCTCGGCGCGACCAGAGCCGTGTCGAAGTAGAAGCTCTTGATATCCGCCATAATATCTTCGGGAGAGCGATCCTTCGCCAGCGAAGCCCCAAGCTCTGCGAACCGAGTGGCGGCAAAGGGAAGATATCCGCCGCCGTGAGACAGGATGACTTTGGTGGATGCGAAGCGCTTGCGATGTCCCTTGAGGACCAGGTCCAAGGCGCAACGGGTGGTATCCGCTGGATAGTCTGCGAAGGGACTCGGCGCACCCGGCAGTACAGGCAGCTGAGGCGGCCGGGTTGGATGCACGAAGACGGTCGCTGAACGCCGGTCGAGTTCCTGCCAGATTGGATCGAAGCGCGGATCCGATAGATAGACTCCGTCATAGTTGCTGTGTAGCGTGACGCCATCCGCGTGAAGGACATGCAGAGATCTCTCAATCTCCGACAATGCCGCGTCAACATCCGGAAGTGCGAGCGTGCTGAAGTACCCGAACCGTTCAGGACGTTGTGCCATTAATTCTGCACCGTAATCGTTGACGCGGCGCGCCATGTCGGTTCGTTCATCACCTTCCCAACCCTCGATGCCGGGTGCGGTCAACGAGAGGACTGATACTGCAATCTCTTCGTCATCCATAAACTTGAGAAGCTGTTCCGGACTCCACACAGGCGCGCCCCAACCTGAAGGATCGCCTCCGTGAGATTTCAGCTCTTCCGCCCAGAAGGGTGGAATGAGATGAGTATGAACATCGATTCGCTGCTTGGCCATGGTGTTTCCTCGTTTCGGGATGAAGTTGGGATAGGTTGCGGTTCGCTTCCAGACATGAGGACCGAACCAACTGTGCAGCTAACTTGGGAGGAGAGCCGGTTCAATCTACGAATTCAGCAGCCGCTTTGGAAGATGAAGTTCGCTTGTGCGCTCCCGATCAACAGAAGCAACGTACAGCAAGGCCCCCAGCAGACCTACGTTGACGCATGTGGCCGCCTTGTCCTGAGTGCTCGACTTCTGGTCAGGAGCTTTCCAAAACGGATGACCGATAATGGTCGCTCCAATCAAGAAGGTCGTCAGTACAGATGCGGCACTTTTCGGGAACTTCCCTGACGCTAACGCCAAGCCCGCAGTCAGTTGCAGAGCACGTCCAGCTTGAACGAGAAAGGGCACACTTTCTTCTGAAAAGCCGGCCCGAACCAGTGCAGCAGCAGTCAGGTTCTGCGGTACTACACCTAGTGCATTCATGAGGAAAGGAAGGGCGATGAGCGATCGGCTGACGTTTACGATCTGGCACTTCCGCCCTGCGGACATGCCGCCTGCTCGCTTCGGGGTGCCTTGACCGCTTCTGACCGTTACCGGTCCGAATAGACGAGAATTTGTGTGATCCTCATAAGGCATGTGCTCGGGTCGCGACAGGATTTCTAAGAACATCCCCCAAGGCGCTTGAAAATAGCGGATCGCCTGCCCTTGCTTCGGGCCTCTCTCACTCACTAGGGGTCCGCTGAAGAGCTTACATCCATGCGCAGTCAGGTACTCTGCAGCCGCCTCCATATCGCTTACGAAGAACGCGATATGCGGTGCGTCAAAGTCGCTGTTCCTTGGCATCAGCGTTCGCTGATCAGATGTCTCGTACTCCATCAGTTCGAGATTGAGAGTAGGCCCGAGGCGAAGCATGGCAATCTGCAACTTGCTATCTTTCGGTACACCGAAGGCTTCGTTCAAGTTGGCGGGATTGCTCGTGCCGGGCCCCTCTTTGAAAGAGAAAAGAAACTCTGCACCCAGAACCTCAGTGAAAAAGACGATGGCTCGTTGGAGATCCGGGACAGTTAAGCCAAGATGATCCACATTCGTGGCAGTTGGAATTCCTATTGAACCGTTCGTGCCGAACATTGACACTCCTTTTTCGGGAACCATCGAACCCGAGCCATTCAGTTGGTGGCGGCAAGCAGATCCGCCACATAGCTTTGCCAGACCTCGGCTCGAGAGAGGGTCTGATGACCTAGCGACTTTTCTCCCGCATCAACGATCACAGCGCGTCCGTGAGGTAGTGCAGCAATGGAGGCTTCGAGAGCACGAAAACCCGGCGCATTGATCTGATCGTCGTCAAAATTGACGGTCAGAAGCGGCGCAAATATTCGCTGAAGCTGCTTCTCAGGTTCGTAGTCAAACGAAGCACGAAATTCCCAGAGAACATCGAGAGATGGATTCTCTTTTCCTTTCTTCATGGCTTCCAAGATGTGCCGATCGGCGGCTTCTGGAGTCGTAAGCTCACGCTCCAGTTTGGCCGGGCTACTCACCATCAATTGAAAGACAGTCCAGGCAAGACCAACCTCTAGCGATGAAAGGTTCGTGTCATTGCCCTGTTGCTCTGCACAGGCTTCGATCATGGCCAGCATCATTCGGCGAAACAGGAGATTTCGTCCCGCAAGCTTCTGAGGGAGACACGCAACAGGCATTAGGGCTTTAGGCATTCGGGGATAGAGGTATCCCCACATCCAGGTGTTCATGCCACCCATGCTCGTTCCCAAGATCAGGCGTAGTTGCTGAAGACCGAACAAATCTTGGACGACCCGGTGCTGCGCTTTCACGATGTCGGTGTAAGAGTACTGCGGGAAGCTCGTGCCACTCGCGGTGCTGGGCTTACTCGACTCTCCGTGTCCGATGGCGTCAGGCATGATGAGGAAGTATCTGGAATGGTCTAGAGGCTGGCCACTGTCGAAGAGCGCATCCCCCATACCCGGCTGCAGGAACTGCACGCTGCTTCCGGTGGTTCCATGCAACAGCAGTACCGCGTTATCCTTGGCGTGATTCAAGGTGCCAAGGGTTCTGCAGTGTAGCTTGATGTGGTCCTTGTTGCCGTCGGAGAAAACAAAATCGTTCAGCTCAAGTGTGTGTGGTGTAGCCAGCAAGTTCCATTCGGGCATAGATTGACTCCGTGCGTTTAGAAGAACGAGAGGGTTTCGACACCCTTACCCGCTTTGAAGGTCTGTAGGATCTCAGCCGTTTCAAGATTGATAACCGAAATGGAACCGGCATCCTGGTTAGCGATCAGGACCGTCTTGCCGTCCGGGTGGAAGGCCATGTCCATTGGGCCTTTCTCCAATCGAATCTTTCGCTGACCGCTGAGATCGCTGCTCAAGATAGTTCCCACAGCTTCGTCGTGACTGGTCACTACGATGAATCGACCATCGGGGCTGTATCGAACGATCTGTGCTGCCTTGCGATGGTGCTCCAACTGGACGGTAGCGTGCAGCGTATCGTCAGCTGTCTTGATTACATAGAGGTTAGGCTTCTCACCATCGACGGCCAGCACAACGGATCCATCAGGAGAGATACCCAGACCGTCGAGTTCGGCGGGTAGACAAAGCTTCTTGGACAACGTTCGGGAGCGCAGATCGAGGATCGCAATATATCCGTCCTCTTCTGTCTCAGCATAGAGCTTCGATCCGTCAGGAGTGATTTCGATGCGGTGAGCTTTCTTCGATTCGACATTCAATACTTGCTGAATGGCTCCCGTTTGCCCATCTAGTTCTAGAACCACCCCGCTGTTCTCGCACACGCAGTAGAGTTGTCCTGCGGAACCCCAGCGCATCCCATGTGGCGCCCTGTAAGGATCGACGCTAAAGTCGCTCACGTGCCGTTGCTGGACAACATCAATTACCGCAATCAGATGGCCGGGATCCGGGTTCTTACCGTGTATCCCATCTCCATAGATGGGAACATAAGCGCGCCTGTGATCTTCGGAGACGAGCAGTTCGTGTACGTTCGGTGCGAAGCCGCTGATGCTCTTCGTCACTTCATATGTGTTCGGATCGAGAAACAGAATTTCGTTGCCGATTTTGTCGACCGCAACCAATCCTGTCGTTCCAGTTGTGAAATTACGTGGCATAAGCCGTCTCCTTTTGCGTTCCTCACCCAAGAAGGTGCTCCGCTTTCATCGGTATCGATGTGATCTCTTCCGCTGAAAGTCCAGTGTGCGCCGCGGCTACCTGCACAGGAAGGGATCGAAGCCAATTGTTCAAAGAGACTTCCTGAAACTCGGGAGCCGCGAACATTTCGAGGAAAATGAGATCTTCCGTCCCTGTGTTCTCGACATAGTGGCCGGCCATCGCCGGCACGAACCCGACGTCATTGGCATTGAAGTCTACGGTCTGCGCATTCTCCTCCGCATTGAAGACGGTCATGCGCCCCCGACCCTGAATCCAGTATTGCCATTCGCTCACGTTCGGGTGCCAATGCATTTCCCTCAGTCCGCCAGGCTTTACGCGAACGATGCCGGCTGCGATCTTTGCGGATGCTGGGAAATTGCGTGAATCAACGATCTTCACACTTCCATGATCGTTTTCATACGTGGGCGTCATCGTGCTCGCCTTGAAGGTATAAGTCATCTTCGGCAGCGGAGCTCTTAACGCAACTTCAGCCCGGTCCTGTTCAAGCGTATTCTTCGGCTTTTCGCTGTCGAAAATGTAGAGCGGGTCCGCTTTCGGGAGCTTAGCAAGCGAATTTGTGTCGAGGCGCAGGTTCTTGCGCAGAACATCCGGTGGCGTGTGCTTCAGCCAATCCGAGAGGAGAAAGGTGCTTTCTTCTGAGAACGAACCTTGATTGAAAACGAGGAGAAACTCGCAGCCATCCTCTGCTAAGCCCTGAATGGAATGAGGGAGGCCTGCTGGGAAGTTCCATAGGTCCCCCGCTTGCACGTCATCAACGAACATAGAACCGTCAGAACCGAACAGCGTGATGCGAGCCTTACCTGTGAGCATGTACGCCCATTCGTCAGCGGAGTGCCAGTGCGCCTCGCGAAACGCGCCTCCGACGATGCGCATGTTTACGCCGGCAATCTCCTTCGAAAGCGGAACTTCGCGCTCGGTGACCTGGTGGGTCCAACCCCCTTTTTGCACCCTTCGATGGGTGAGCTCGAAGGAATGCCAGAGAGTGCCGACAGAACCGTGATCCGTCGCTGGAGGACAGTCGCTGTCAGGAGCTAGGCGAATCATATTTACATTCTTCGGACCCGGGTTGCTGCTCGATATGCCCGTATGAGCTTGCACCGTATTCCATGCTCCGGCACCATACAGTCGTTCGTCTTGCTGCCCAGCCTCAGCGCCATTGACTTGGCTAGTCTCGTTGGTGTCGGCCATCATTCATCTCCTTCTAAGTGTCTGCAGCAATCGCTTACTCTCCTTGCAACTGCCATCATGGAGCGATCTGATGTCCCAGGCGCTCATCCAGTGGGCTCGCCAGGCTAGGTTGCAATTCGTTTCTGAATCGCTTGTAGGAGTCACTGTTCCGCATAAGGTCTAGGTCCCGTACGGAACGCCAGCGCTCGATGAGCACAAGGTGATTATGCCGACCGTTTTCCTCGAGCAGTACGACCGTGGTACAACCGGAGCTTCGCCGCTCTTGCTGAACCTGTTTGATCAAGAGCGAAGAGGCGCTTTCAGCCCGTTCAGGTGACAGATCTACATAGGTCACGACCTGTACCGCATCCACCAGGGACGCCGGCGCAGATGTTTGAGCATGGGCAACTGCCGCCCAAAACACCAGTATGCTCGCCACACTGGAAAGTGATCTCATACCCTTGCCCCCTGAGATCTCCGCCTGATGAAATGATCGACGCTCCACCGGTCGTGCTTCGGTCTGAAGAGCAAAAGCACGAAGAATACGAGAGCATAGATGAGCTGCTCTGTCAGCACGGTGAAATCACCGCGAAGAGCGGTTCCGAACACCAACGCAGCAATAAGCAATCCGCCCGCGACGAGCGCTTCGCGCGTGCGAAGGCCGATCAACAACAAGAGACCTACTATCGGTTCCCAAACTGTGATGGCAGTTGCGAACCACCGTACGCTCCAAGCGGGCAGAGGTGTGCCAGAAAACTGACTTTCAATCTTCTGGGCAAACTGTCCGACATGGGCCCAGCGCGTAGCTGAATGGAAGAAGCAATCCAGGCCTAGTGTCAACCGCAGAATGCAGTATCCCAAAGCTGCATCTAGACTGCCGCTCTCTTCCGTTCTGAGACCTTGCTTATCCATGGGCGCTCATCACTCTGTGCGGATGACCTTACCTGAACGAACCAAGCCCTTCAGTCTTCCTGGACTGATCGTCCATTTGCACAGTTGCATAGACGTTTAGACTAGCGGCCCTGTATGCCTACCCTTCCCATGAAAGGTAATGATGCTATTTATCATCAACAAGGATGAATGGCTAACCGTTGTATCTTGTCTTCGCTGTGTCCTTGGAAGTATGCGTGAGAGCTTCAAGCATGAGGTTCAGGACCGTCTGCCCAGCGAGTTTCCGACGTTGCGGCCGGATCAATATGGCCACTTTCCACTTTGGCATGCGGAAGCCTTGATCTCGGAACGGCAGAATATGGAGCCCTAGAGAAGCCTCCGATGCCTTAGCCAGGGCAAATGGCACAATGGAAACTCCCAGTCCAGCGCCGACGAACTGAAGCATCGTCTCAACCGCGCTGACCTCGAACATGGTCTTGCGGCGAAGCCCATGGGCTGCACAACTCCTATCGACAATCGCGCGAAGCGCTCGTTCTGGGGTGAGATCCACAAAGGGCAGCGGACCCATCACTTCCAGCGTCGCCCCTTTTCGTTGAGCCAGTGGATGCTTCTTGGCGCAAATTGCAACCAGGGAGTCCTGAACAAATGGAACAGCGTCCACCCCGGCAGGCAACGTCTTCGCGGTGACCGCGTGAAAGCAGAGATCGAGGGCTCCCTCCTTGATGAGTTGTGGCGCTTCTGGGCTGTCAATCGAGCGGACTGTGAAATCAACATCGGGATATTGGGCATGAAATCGGCCCAAGACAGCCGGTAGATCGATGTATGGGCCCAGACTCTGAAGGATGCCAAGGCTAATCCGACCCCGTACCATGCGACTTTGGCCCCTGACGGCTTCCATACCGTCACTAAGCATAGTCACAGCCGGCCTGGCATATTCGAGAAAAAGAATTCCTGCGTTCGTCAGCGATACGCGCCTGGTTGTGCGCTGCACCAGCCCAACACCAAGTTCCTCTTCCATCTCCTTGATCGTCACGGATAGGCCAGATTGAACGATGTGCAGCTTCCGCGCGGCAGAAGTAAAACTGCCTTCGTCTGCTAATGCTATGAAACTCCGATAGTGTCTGATGTCCAAGCATCCTCCCCTGGTACTTATCTCTTGCGGTGATAGGTTACATCACAACGTATTCTCAATCACGGACAATGGGAGACGCATCTCTTGTACAGGTTGTCCGAGGCTCCCATGACGAACTACGCGAACAAGACACACCTGGCGGATCTCCCTAAGATCCTGGCCTTATCGGGTAGCTTGAGAGCGGCTTCGTTTAGCACCGCAATCCTTCGCGCATTGACCCAAGAGCAGCATCTCGGCATCAGCATGACTGTCAAGACACTTGAAGACATACCGCTTTACAACGAGGATCTAGACACCGATCCGCCACTGGTGCCGATAGCAGAACTGCGCAACGAGGTCCAGGCCAGCGACGGCGTCGTGATTGCAACGCCCGAGTACAACCACGGTATGCCGGGCGTGCTGAAGAACGCGCTTGACTGGGCCTCTCGTCCAGCGTTCGCATCGTGTTTTCGCGGCAAGCCGGTACTGATCATTACCTCTGCCTCTGGTGGCACCGGAGGCGTGAGGGCCCAATACCAACTGCGAGAAACGCTTGTGTCTATGCTGGCGCACGTCGTTCCCGGTCTATAGATTCTTCTTTACGGCGTGGAGAACCGAATTCGGGACAACAGATTTGCCGATGCGGACACGTTGCGCGTTCTCGCCAGGGGCATCCAGGCACTTCGCGCAGACATCTCGAGTCGAGTTCAGGGAGTGAGAGCGTGAGATCACACATCGGCTGCCAATCAGGACTCCTCCTCCTCGCCATCTTGGCGGGCAGCGTCGCATTGCGTGCGCAGCAGCACCCGCCGGAGCCCACCGTCGATCTCGGAGACACCAGCTTTCTTGATGCCCTTGGCGCACCAGGAGTTCTTCTCGAACAGATTGGGGACGCCAGTCACAGCGGCTCGAAGATTGACAGTTCGGGACAAGTTGTACCGGGTGCCCCGGCAGTGAACAGCATCAGCGGGCTAACACATGGCGTCGTTCTGACGAAACAAAAGCTCCTGGGAGCATGGTGGGGCTTTGAGGCGATAGTCGCCACCGCGCATGTGAACGGTGGATCCAGCGGTGTGGCGGGAGGATTTGGTGATCTGACCGTCTCGCCTCTCGTCTTGCAATGGAAGGCCCTAAAGTTTGGCTCCAGCCAATTGAACCAGCGCTTTGTCCTCGACTTCGAAGTGCCGTCGGGCGAATACCGGCAGGACACTCCGATCAGTCTGAGTGGGCATGCGTTCACGGTACATCCGTACTACGCCTTCACGTTCTTTCCGACCAGAAAGGTGGAGACTAGCTGGCGGATGCACTATCTCTACAACGGCAGGAACAACGATCCCGCAGTCGGAAACCAGGCACGCTCCAGCCAAGCCGGCCAGGCGATTCACTTTAATGCGACGGCTGCGTACAGTCTGCCGCACGGCGTGTGGGTAGGAGCAAACGCCTACCTGCTCCGTGAGATCACAGCGCCTCGGATCAACGGCCTGGACATCTTGTCGTCGCCGGAGCAGGTTGGTGCGATCGGTCCGGGAATTGTCTGGGACCGGGGCCAATACCTGCTCTACGCTAACGGGTATCACGAAGTCGGCGCACTGAATCGCTCAGAGGGCAACAAGCTTGTTCTGCGCGTGCAATGGGTGCCGGGCCGAAAAGCTGGTATCGATGGACCGCAGTGACAGCGGCCCAGTTGTGAGGAGAGACGTATGAACTTGAACTGGAAGGAAACAACCCTCGACGGAGGAATCCACGCATTTGTTGCAGGCTCAGGGACCCCGGTGATTCTCTTGCCGGGTTGGCCTGAGACCGCCGAAGCTTACAGCGAGGTCTTCCCGCGCCTTGCAGAACGTCATCAGGTCTTCGCATTGGACCCGCCCGGGTTGGGTCGATCGGAACCGCCCACTGAAGGCTATGACACGGCAAACGTCGCGAAGGTGCTATCGGCTGCCGTCAACACGGTGACATCGGACCGCATTCATCTGGTTGGTCATGATGTGGGCGGCTGGATCGCCTATGCCTGGGCCGCACAATTTCAAGAGCAGGTAAGAAGCCTCATTCTGCTCGACACCGCAGTCCCGGGTACCGGCGCTTCCCAGAGTTTCCCATTGCCGCCTGAGTTGAATGTCAAGCTATGGCAGTTCTCCTTTAACACCCTTCCCGACCTGCCGGAGATCCTGACAACGGGACGGGAGCGCGCGCTTTTCGATTGGCTCTTCGAACAAAAGTCGGAGCGACTAGAGCGGGTACCGCAAGCCAATCGCGACCGATACGTAGAAGCCTATGCTCGTCCCGGTGCTATGGGCCGCGGCTTTGCCTATTACCGTGCCGTCGCCGAAAGCGCAAAGCAAAACAAAGAGTTCAGCACGAGAAAGCTTCCTATGCCTGTACTCGCTCTGGGAGGACGAAGCGCGACCGGAGACCGCCTTCGGGCCTCGATGGAATCGCTCGCGCTTCAGGTTGAAGGTGGAGTGATTGAGGACTGCGGGCACTACGTCATGGAGGAACAACCGGAATATGTCGCGCGGGAACTTATCGGCTTCTTCGATCGCGTGGAGGCTCGCGCTTGAAACCCTACCTGCTGTCATTCTTACTAGGTTGCGCCGTCGGTGTCCTTTATGGGCTGTGCCGCATTAAGAGTCCTGCTCCGCCTATCGTTGCTCTGATCGGTCTTCTCGGAATGGTCCTAGGAGAAAGTGGCTATGCGTTCGCCAAACAGTGGCTTCAATAACCGAGCAAAGGAGAAATGTTATGTCGAAGGGAATCGTATCCGCCAGACATGTTGATCATGTCGGCTTCACCGTACCTGATCTCGATGCCGCTATCGAGTTCTTCGAAAGGGCGTTGGGTGCCGATCTACTCTGGAAATTAGGCCCATTTCATGAGACGCCGACTGGCGTCAAAATAAACAGCATCAATCTCGCAATGCTGCGCCTGGGACCCAACATTAATGTCGAACTCATGGCCTTCGCCGCTGATTCGCAGCAGCGCACGATGCCTAGCAACATCGATTACGGCGCAGCACATATCGCTTTCTTTGTGGACGACATCGAGGCAGCAGCTAAATCCCTGAAGGAGCAAGGAGCGGAGTTGCTGAAAGGACCCCTTGACGCGAAGGGCGATGTCAAGCAGGGGGAGCGAATCTGGTATTTCAAAACTCCATGGGGCGCGTTCATGGAGATTTTGTGGCGCCCCGACCATCTCGGATACGAGAAGCAGACGGAAAATCGCATCTATCAACCACATGACAGCTGGTCCGCAAATCGATGACGAGGGCAAATCGTAGATGCCTAACGCCCCAAGAAACTCGTTAGGTTCGGTGGAACTGCTTGTTTAGTGAGCCACTAATAAGCATCCGCGAACTTGAGCCTCGAATGCGCTTCTCGTACCCGCCGCCCGGAAACGCCGTACTCCAGAGCGATGATTTGCTAGATGTAGGATGAAACCTTTTCATTCTGCGCAGCCGGCTGGCGGAGGCTGCAATGGATGACCGGACACTTCAGAGAACTAAGAGAAGACTGTTTGCGTCGTTCCGACAGCCGCCGTCAATGCGAAAGAAGCTGCCTCATTGAGAAGCAGTAAGAGCGTAGATCAGGCCGCCTTCCTAGATGCGACTCCGTGAAACCTGGCTAAGCGGCTCCCATCGTGGCAGCCGCCTTCATCTTAGTTTGTCGTCGCCATCATGCCACTATCTACGCGTAAGTCGGCATCTGTGACGAAGTCATCGACAGGACTGAACGAAGCAGCCACCATAGTGGCAATGTCGATTGGAAGCCAATCCTGCCGGCGGTGGCACACGGGTTTGCAGCACATAGAACTGCTCGAACACGTCGAAGTTGTACCCCTACCCTTGCGCGATCACCCATTCGCGCACCTGGGAGGCTGGGGCAGGGAGATGGGGTTCTTGTATGTGCGCTAGCGGGAATCGGCGGGGTCGAGGTAAACGCTTTTGACGAAGGTGGGTGCGTTGGTGTCCGGTTAGTCGGGATGTTGCATTTTCAGGGTGGCGCTGATTTCTTTCGCAGCAGCATCGATTGAGACACCTTGGCTCTTCAGAGTAAGGGCTTGTACGAATCGCGACGATCAGTTCCCGCTCCGCGGCGACGAGAGATCCATCCGCCGGCGCGCTATGATGCGGCAACACGTGCGCAATGTTCAGCATGGCTACCTTGTTCAGCGTAGCCAGCCACTCCGTAGGCGTACCATCCTGGCCGAAGATGTTTGGTATAGTCGTGTTCTGCACTACGTCCCCTGAAATCAGGGTGTGATCCGGCTCGACAAGGGTTAGTTCATCACCTCTGGTGTGGGCTCCACCGAGCCAAAGCAGGCGGGCCGTGACACTGCCGCCTAGATCGATCAAGGCTTCGCTGTCGAAAAGAACATCCGGCGACCGCAAGACCACACCGGCAAGCAGCTCCTTGTTCTGCGCTGACATACCGCGGAAAAGGTCAGTGAGCACTTGGTCTGCCAACTGTCTCGGACACCTCCTGCTGGTCGAGCTGCTTGTTGATCGAATGGCAGAAAGCGGACGCATCGTGTTCACCTCAAGTGGCGACGGCGCAAACAATGCATCGCGACTCTCGAAATGCTTATAGGGAGCAGTTCTGAACTCCGCTGCGGCCTCTCTGACCAACATCAGCGATGAGGTATGCAGCTTAATCTCTGTGCATTCCAAAGATGGCCTTCTTCTGAAGAAAACGAGTGAACGCTTCAAGACTTCCAAGCAATCTGATGAGCCCATCGACAGCCGTGTTGCCGCTTTGACTCACAGCAGGTGTTAGTAACTCCTGCAATGTGAGAGTCATTTTGTCGTCTTGGAACCCCCTGGCTGAACGCCTGCGAGCCGTCATTATAGAAAACTGCAGCCTCTATCTAGCCGAAGAGCACCCGGAGCGCCTTCTTGAAGAACTTCTGCGGTTCTCCCGCGAAGATGCCTGAGGCTCGAACTTGCTATCAGCGCGATGGAAGAGCTCGCCGGGTGCGCATTGTGCGCTGTGATGAAGCTCCCTGCGACTGCGACCGGAGTCAGCCGGGCTGAACAGGAGAACGGACATTCAAAGTACTCGGCAAATTGCCCGAAACGGGCACCTCGATCTGCAGCTCGATTGTTCTCCGCAGATCCTGTCTATTTAGAGCGGCTTCGCGCAATACACGCAGTCCAAACACCAGCGTACGTGCAAGCTCGGCTGGCGAGGCGCAAATGCCCGACCGCCTTTGCGACTAAACGGTATTTATCAATTGCTTCTGAGTGTTCGACTGATCTGACGTGGACCAAGACATTTACGGCTTTGTAAGTTCAAGGCTATAGAGATTTCCGGTTCCCACCCGGGGTTGGACCAAGGGTTCCCCTCGTGCCGTTATTCCGCCGAAGAAGTAATTTGCAACATCTCCACTATGTAAGTTTCCAAGGTCGGCGACAACTTGAGTCGTCCCGCTTGGAACTTCCACTCTCAAAATTGGCTCTCTGTCCGCTAGAAAAGCATGCACATAGATTGCTTTGCTATCGGCGCTCCAAACTGGATCAGCCGCGCTTGTGGATACCAGACGCCGCCAATGCTGGTGAGTAACGTCGTAAAGCATCACGTTCTCCTGGTCTAAAGTGAGCGACACGATCCATAAGCCATCAGGGGACCAGCGCGGGCTGAAAAGGTCCTCAGAGTTGGGGATCTCCTCTACTCGATGAGTGGAGAGATTGATCATTTGGATCGTACGAGCACCGCTCTCCTTGCCCATCAAATCTGGCTCTCGACCAAACACGAGGCTTCCACCATCGTTGGACCAACTCGGATCAGCCGCATTGCGCGCCTCGTCGAGCAACACTTCGGCTTTGTCCCCATTTGCATCGACCAAGTAAATCTGCCAAACACCTCCTGGCTTCCTGGCCATAGCCGCAAGACGTTTTCCGTCCGGCGACCAATGTGCAAGGAAAACTTCCAGCGCATCCGATGTCAGCCGGACCTTGTCGGAACCGTCAGTGTGTGCGCGCCACAGCTTCTCGTGAAGGTCGGTCCACGCGACCCACCTGCCATCTCTAGAAAAGTCGATCCGGTTGGCGTCTGCGAGAAACGCCGGTGCGGGGCGGAACTCCTTTCGCTCGGCTTCAAACTGCTGTAAACCAGCAGGAGCTTCCAGCCCGACAAAGAAGATGCGGTTGCCGTTTCGCGCGGCAACGGGAGAAAGGGAGCGAAGAGGTCCGTTGGTCAGCTGCACAAGTTTTGCCTGCCGTCCGAAACCTTCCAGTTGCCACAGGTTATCGTTTGATTGAAAGACGTACGACTGTCCGTCCGGCAGCCACACTCCGCAACATGCAGACGAACTTATGAAATTGGGGATCGTGACAGGCCTCGGCGTATGACTTCCGATTTCTAATTCCCAGAGAGCGGCCGCGTGTGTCACTGGATCGAAGAGTGTAAATCTCAGCAAATTACCATTGGGTGACCACCGCAACCAAAAGGCTCGGCCGGGAAGCTTGGCATATGTAATCGAAGAATCCTCGTTTGGACCGATCGTGGCTAAGTCATTGCCGGTTGCGTAGAGAATACTGGTGCCGTCAGGCATCCATGCTGCATCATGAGCCAACACGCCTGGGATTCGTCGTCCGCTGCCGCCCACGGAAGGAACAACCCAGAGCGGTTGCTCCGATTTAGTAGATTGCTGACTACGCAACAGGAGCCTGGAGCCGTCTCTCGAAATGTCTGCTAACGAATTGGAAGATATTTCATCAGGTACTTCGATCCCTTGGACCTCCGCTGTGTCTACGTCGATGGCAGACAAGCGAGGTCGGCCGTTCACCATAACTGGTGTCAGCACGCGGTTCCCGTCCATTGCCATAGCGAGGAAGCTTTCGGGATTTGGTGGGCCAAGTGAGATAGGTACGTAGTGAGTTATTTGCTCGACCCGGTAAGGCGTGGTGTTCGGCGTGGGGATCGAAAGCCATCTACCGAACATCGCGCAAGCAAAGACAGATACTGCGATGAGGCACAGGTAAGCAAATTTTGTACGGTCGAGCCAATTGGACCGATCTTCTAAAGCTCCTGTTGTGAGATCTTCTTCAAACACTGTCCGATCGGTTCTGAGCACTTCAATAGTTGGCACAGATTCGGGGCGGCTTTGCGTACGTCCCGTCTGAGCGTTTGGCGAGCCCGACGGTAGAGCCTGCAGATTCTTCGGCTCATCTCCTACGTTGTTCTCCGATCCGTCATGGGCGGAAATTCGTTCTAGGATAACCAGCGGCGTAGAGTCAGCAGGCGGACTAGTTAGGTGTTCAGGCATCAGCGTGACGGGGGCAATAAATCGGTAACCCCGCTTCGTAAGTGTTTGGACGAAACGCGGGTTTTCCGCAGAGTCTCCTAACGCTTCTCGGATCTTGTTGATGGCTGCAGCAATAGCCTGATCAAAATCCACATTCGTATTCGCGGCCCAAACCTCATGCTGGAGATCTTCACGCGTCACGACCTCGCCAGGGCGGGCCAACAGTGCCGCCAATACTCGGAACGGTTGTCTGGGAAGCTTGATTCTGTAACCGGACTTCCACAGCTCCCCGGAACGCAGATCTGCTTCGAAGTTGCCGAATACCACACGATCTACCTTCTCCCCAGTCACCCGTGCTTCTCCCCTCGCGCCGCCTATTTTATACGCTTCTGCACGCACGCGATGAATTCAACCGTGCAAACACATGATTCTAAAAGGCGAACTTGTGAATTTGAAAAACTATCGAAATTGAAGGATGTAGCCATTGCGTGAATTCTGGCAAAGAGATCAGGGTGACCATCGAGCCATCATGACCTGTTCAAGCGTCTTCAAACGCCGAACATTGACGGCGGAGCCCATTCGGAGAACAGCCAATGACCCTGAGCAAATCGTTCCTCTCAATCCTGCAGAGACAGAAAAGCGCAAGTTTAGTCCTTGCCCTAGCCATAGTCATCTTTCCTTTAGTGACACATGGCTACGCGGTGGGCCAGTCCGACTCGGGGCGAGTTGTCGGTACCGTCACGGACGCCACCGGTGCCGCAATCCCGCAGGCCAGCATCACCCTCCTGAATAAGTCAACGGGTACAAAGCTGACCGGAAATTCCAACGACCGCGGCGAACTCAGCGTTTCAGCCGTTCCTGCGGGTGACTACACTGCTACCGTGACCGCGACCGGCTTTCAAAGCCAGACGCAGGCGCTGACCGTCCGGGTGACTACGAGTCTGACGCTAACTTTTGCCCTCAAGCCCGGTGCCGAGAGCACGACGGTGGAAGTCACCGGTGCGGTATCCCTGGTCAATACGTCCGATCCGACGCTTGGGGAGACGATCGAGAGCAAACAGATTACCGAGTTGCCTTTAAATGGCCGCAATGCACTGAACCTTGCCTTGCTGACGCCAGGAGTGACCCAGGGGTCCCCCTACGAACAGGGCCAGGACACGGCAGGCCGTCACGGCGACACCGGCGGAAGCGCTCTGTCAGTCAATGCAACGCGCCCTCAAGCCAACAACTTCATCCTGGACGGGGTCGACAACAACGACAGTCTGCAGAACGTCATCCTCTTCTTTCCGCCTGTCGACGCCACGGAAGAGTTCAAAGTAAACACGAGCGTGGCCCCGGCGCAGTATGGCCGTGCCGGCGGAGCGTTGGTGATCGCCTCGATCAAGTCCGGCACCAACCAGATCCACGGATCTGCATTCGACTTCTACCGCAGCAACAAGTGGGCGGCAAACCCAAATTACTCTTTCCCCTACAACGGTTTGCCCGCTGGGGCAAATCCCCCTTACAACAGGAACCAGTTCGGCGGTTCCGCTGGGGTGCCACTCATCAAAAACAAGCTGTTTCTCTTCGGCGATTATGAGGGCACCCGTTATCAACAGCCCGCAGGAAGCGGCTATGACACCGTGCCTACTGCGCTAATGCGCACCGGCAACTTCACGGAACTGCTTGACCCGGTGCTGGCAAGCGCGGGTTTGACCAATGGCGGTCCCGCCATATTCACCACGTATTTTCCACGCTGCTACCCGAACTCCGGCACCTTGAACGCAAACGGCTTTCCCGCCAGCAGTTTGGGTCAAATCTACGACCCGCTGACCTGCGCTCCGTTCGCCGGCAATATCATTCCGACCAATCGCCTAAATCCCGCGTCGGTGAATTACCTCAATGCATTTCCGCTGCCGACGCGCACGGATCGCCTTATCGGCAACTACTTCTTCCAGCAAAACCAGGTTGGCAAGTACAACACATTCGATACGCGCATGGACTGGAACGCCTCCAGCAACGATCTGTTCTTCTTTCGGGTTTCTTACGACAACACCAGTTCTGTGCAGAACTCGCAACTGGCGCAGAACGGCACCAATCCACCCTTGAATGCTTCGGGCCAGCAGAATTACCTGCATGCCCGCGGCTACGACCTGGGATACACGCACACGTTTTCTCCCCGTGCGGTCAACGAGTCGCGTATTGCCTACAACCGCGACAACTATGGCTACCTGCCCCCGAACTACGGTATCTCGGTGGGCGCACTCCTCGGCATAAGCAATACGACCTTAGGTGCCGCGAAGAACACGGGCGGGCCCCTGACCGGCGGCTTCGGGACCGAACTCCAATACACCGGCGATTACGGTCCGTTTGAGGTGCCGCAGAACATCTATGAGGTCACGGACACACTCAACCTCAACCTTAGAAATCATCAACTCAGCGTTGGTGGAACGTTGTTGCGACGCGTGACGAACTACTACCGGCCAATCGAGGGAAAGGGTGGGCTCTTTTACAGTCCCCAACTCTTCACGGGCTACGACGAAAGTGAATATCTGGTAGGCGGCGTCAACCAATACCAGATCGGCGCGCAAACCGGGTTCTTCTCGAATGTAAACCAGGAAGACGCTGTGTTTGCCCAGGATAACTGGCGCGTTACGAAACGGCTCACGCTGAACCTGGGTGCGCGCTATGACCTAATCACGTGGCCCTATGAGGCGCACAATCAGCAGAGCTCATTCAACGTAAACAACGGTCAGGTGCTGGAAGCCGGTAAAAACGGCGTCTCCAAAACGATCGTCAACCAGGATTATCTGAACTTCGCCCCTCGCGTCGGATTCGCCTACAATCTTAGCGGAGACGGCAAGTCCGCCCTTCACGGCGGCTACGGTATCTTCTACTTCCCGGACTACGGCGGGATTAACAATCAGTTGGGCCAGAACGGTCCCTTCAGTGGGAACAATTACTTTCTGGCACAAGACGGGTATTGCATAACCCTGAGCGGCCAGACGGCGGCGAGGCAGGCAGCCTACTCCTGCGGCGACTATACGAGTCCGGCGGCCGTGACGACACAGCTGCCATTGCCGGCCACCGTCGCTACCTTTGACCCCACGAACCCTCCTGCGAATATCGGGGGCACCGCGATCAACGTCAACAACAAGCACAGTCGCATTCAGCAGTACAATTTACAGCTGCAACAGCAGCTTTCCCCCAGAGACGTCCTCAGCATGGCGTATGTCGGCGCGCACGGAGATCGGCTTTCCACCTTCTACAACCTCACTCAGTACCACATCGGTGCGACGACGCTGCCGTATGCAAATCAGGATGGCGGAATCACGTATGACTTATACAACGGTAGCTCAAACTACAACGGACTACAGCTGCACTATGAGCATCGCGCCGATAACCTGCTGGTCACTGGCTCGTATGCCTGGTCCCATGCTCTCGACAACACAGATAGCCCCTTCGGCGGAACTCCTGTAGCCGTGCTGTTGTACTACGACCAGGCCGCCAACTACGGTAACTCCAGCCAGGACGAACGCCACATCTTCAGCTCATCATTCGTCTACAGCTTGCCGTTTGGGCGCGGGCAGAAGTTCGGTAGAGGCGTGAACCGCGCCATGGATCTCTTGATCGGAGGATGGCAGGTGAACGATATCGTTCAACTATCAACCGGACAGCCGGTGGACATCCAGGCGTCCGGCGCCGGTCAACAGACGGTTACAAACCGTCCTGACTTGATCGCACCGATTCGTTATCCAAAGACACTTAAGGAATGGTTCAATCCTGCGTCTTTCAATTCCACTAACCTTCCGTCTCAAATGGCAACGGATGGAACGGGAAACCTGGTGTACACCCGCGTGGGAACTTTGGGTCGGAACCAGGTCTATGGGCCGGGGTACCGGGACATGGATCTTGGTCTCCAGAAAAACCTGCATATCGCCGAGGGCAAGCAGTTGGAGCTTCACGGCGACGCATTCAACGTGACGAATACACCCAGCTTCGCAAATCCGGCTAACACCGACTGCCAAAATTGCAATTTCGGTGCCATCACGGGTCTTCGTAGCTCGTCGCGAAAGATCCAATTAGCCGCCCGCCTGGTGTTCTAACCGTTTCGGTGACCGCGCCGTTCGCTCGGCGGCGCGGTCACCGAGGCTCTGGTATGTAGTTTGTGTGCACTTCCATGCATTGGAGCGCTATGCCGACGGTTTTTCCCTTTCCGCCTAAGCAGATTAAGAGCGAACGCTATCGTCGCCTCACTCGTAGCGCCTTAAGGGCGACCGTGGTTCTGCTTTTCGTGCTCTGCTCAACTTTCGTCACGGCCCGAAGTCAGACAGATTCCAAAGAGCCGGTCATTGCCCAGCATGTGCCTGCCTGGATGGATCAGGCCATCTTCTATGAGATCTTTCCGCGAGCATTCTCCCCCACCGGCACGATAAACGGCGTTACGGCTGAGCTGGATAGATTGCAGAAGCTCGGTGTGAACGTGCTCTGGCTTATGCCTATTCATCCCATAGGCAAAACGAACCGCTTGGGCACTTATGGCAGCGTGTACGCCGTGAGCGACTATTACGCGATCAATCCGGACCTTGGGACCAAGGCTGATCTGCTACACCTAGTAAAAGCCGCGCATGAGCGGCACATGCGTGTCATTCTCGATGAGGTGCCGGACCACACCTCATGGGACAGCGTGATGATGTCTCATCCCGCCTACTACAAGCAGGACGCGGCCGGAAAGATCCTGTATCCCCATAGCTGGATGGATGTCGCCGCTCTGAACTATGCTGATCCGGTTTTACGCAAGTACATGGTCGATATGTTGACTTACTGGCTCAAGACCTTCGACCTGGATGGGTTTCGCTGCGACGATGCGGGCGACATTCCCACCATGTTCTGGGATCAGGCAAGTGCCGCGATGCGCGCCGTTCGGCCAGATGTGCTTCTGCTCGCGGAGGCATCGCAGCCAGATCTGCTGCGCCAGGACTTCAACATCGATTACGCGTGGCCCCTGCTGGACACGATGAACCAGGTCATCATGCATGCAAAGCCCGCGTCCTCAGTCCGCGACGAGATGATTACGCAGGAATCGCGCTTTCCCCCAGGAAGCTGGCACATGCTGGTGAGCGACGACCATGACACCCGCCGGGCAATAGTTCGCTACGGTGCACAGGCGGCGCTTGCGGCTTCGGCCCTGGTGTTTACGCTGCCCGGCGCTCCCATGCTTTACAACGGTATGGAGGTCGCGGACACGGCACCTTCCTCCGGTCCGGCACTTTTTGAGAAGGAACCCATCTTCTGGGAGTCAGGGTATGTAGAACCTGCATTCCCACATTTCTACAACGTAATGATTCCCCTTCGCGAAAGCTCACCGGCGCTGCGTCATGGTCAGCTTGTTTGGCTGCATAACTCCGACGAGGACCACGTCGTGACGTACCTGCGACGCTCGCCCGAGGAGACCGTTCTGGTCGCGGTGAATCTCTCGAACAACTCTTTTACTGGAACCCTTGAAGCGGCTTCGGGACCCTGGAAGGAGGTGGATCTGAACGGCTCCACTCGTTCCGAGGAAGCGGGAATGCCCTCAGCGCAGGCTGCAACGCCGCCTCCGCCTGTAGCTTTGCCGGCGCTTTCGTTACCTCCATTTGGGGTGCGAATCTTCGTCAGTTCCAGTGTTTCCAACGCGCCGTAGCCCAAGCCATCCCTCACCAACGTTCGATAGGAGCCGTCTTGATCTTGCTATCTTCCACGTTTGTTTCTTTCTCGCGGAGACTTCGCAACCTCGCGGAGACCGCAGCGTGGCGCACGTGCATCGTTGGTGCGGCTTCGATGGTTTTCGGTTACCCGGCTCTGCAAGCGGTGGCGCAGACGGCTTCTGAGCAGTCGCTGCCGAGTGGCATCCGCGTTCAGAGCGCTGGTCAAGTGATGGAGGTCACGGCGCTCCGCGACGATATTTTGCGAGTGCGAGAGTGGCCGGACGGGCAAGAGCCTGAAAATGCGTCGTGGGCGGTGTTGCCGACGGCGTTGCACAGCACTGCAGCCGTGACTTCAGAGGCCCACGGCTTCTCGACCGGCAAGCTGCACGTGGTCGTCGGCACCGACCTTGCACTCACCGTGTCCGACCTGCGTGGCCAGGTGCTGCAGGAGGACGCGGAACCTATGCTGCGCCGCGGCAAAGACTTCCGCGTCTACAAGCGATCCAGCGCCGACGACCACTTCTTTGGGCTGGGCGACAAGCCGGGACCCCTGGACCGCGCGGGCGAGGCCTTCACCATGTGGAACACCGACCGCTTCGGCTGGCAGGAGTCCTCAGATCCCATCTACAAGAGCATCCCGTTCTTCCTGCAGATGCGCGAGGGAAGAACGCTTGGGGTCTTTTTCAACAACACCTTTCGCAGCTTCTTTGACTTTGGCCGCGAGAAGCCGCAGGAGTATAGCTTTGGCGCGCCGGACGGCCCGCTCGATTACTTCCTTCTCTACGGGCCGGAGCCCAAACAGGTTTTGTCAACCTATGCGTGGCTTACGGGCCCTACGCCACTGCCGCCGCTGTGGTCGCTGGGATTCCAGCAGTCCCGTTATACCTACTCGCCGGAATCGGAGCTCCTTGATGTAGAACATCGCCTGCGGGCGGACCACATCCCTTCAGATGTTCTCTGGCTGGATATCGACTTCCAAAAGAACAACATGCCGTTCACGGTTGACCCGGACCGTTTTCCGAAGTTCCCCGAGCTCGTAAAGAATCTTGCCGCAGAGAAGTTCCGGCTGGTCGTGATCACCGACCTTCATGTCGCGAACCAACCTGGAACTGGCTACGCTCCCTACGAAACTGGCGTGGCGGCCGATCATTTTGTTAAGCTGCCGGATGGTTCCCGATACGTCGGAATTGTATGGCCGGGGCCATCGATGTTCCCGGAGTTTACGCAGGCAAAGACGCGAGAGTGGTGGGGGTCGCTTTACAAAGACTTCGTCGCGCAGGGCGTTGCTGGCTTCTGGAACGACATGAACGAACCCGCCGTCTTCGATGTGGCCAGCAAGACTATGCCGGACGATGTCCAGCATCGCATTGAGCAGCCCGGCTTCGCCAAGCGAACCGCAACTCACCTTGAGATCCACAATGTCTACGGGATGCTCAATTCTGAGGGCACCTACGAGGGCCTGCTGAAGTTGCGGCCAAACGAGCGGCCGTTCGTCATGACGCGAGCGAGCTTCGCCGGAGGCCAGCGATACGCGGTCACATGGACCGGAGACAACAGCGCCACCTGGAACCACTTACGGATGACGATGCCACAGCTCATGAACCTTGGCCTGAGCGGCTTTTCCATGGCGGGAGCCGACGTAGGCGGTTTCGCCGGGTCCCCATCGCCTGAACTACTTACGAAGTGGCTGGAGGTCGCAGCCTTTCAGCCTATCGACCGCGACCACTCTGCGAAGGGAACGCGACTGCATGAGGTCTGGGTGGATGGTCCAGCGCAGGAGGACATTCGCCGCCACTTTATCGAGGAGCGCTACCGGTTGCTGCCCTACCTGTACACCGCCGCAGAAGAGAGTTCGCATTCCGGTATCCCGCTGATGCGGCCGCTCTTTGTAGAGTTTCCCCATGCAACAGCCGACGAACACCCGATTGATCTGGATGACAACGGAAGCGAGTTCATGGTCGGCAAAGAGCTCCTAGTGGCACCCAATCCATCTCCCGATGAGATCGCGGCGTACGAGGTTCATCTGCCGCCGGGCACATGGTACGACTATTGGACGGGCGAGCAGTTCGAGCGCAGCAACAAGGCTCAGACGGTCGATCTTGAACAGCGGGACAAATTAAACCTGGATAAACCTCTTCTGATCCAACCTCGCCTCGAAGTGCTTCCTGTCTATGTACGAGGCGGCAGCATTCTCCCTACCGAGCCGCTCACGCAAAGCACGGAAGAGAAACCGAGCGGGCCCCTCACGCTGCGGCTCTATCCAGCCACCGATCCGAAGACCCCCTGTGCCGGTGAAGTGTACACAGACGATGGGCACAGCTTCGACTATCGCAAAGGCGCGTACGCGAGCGTACGCTTCTCCTGCTCGCTGGGCCAGGATGGCTCGTTGTCCTTGCAGGTAGCGCCGCAGCAGGGCAGCTTTGCACCCTGGTGGACTCAATATAGTGTCGAGATCCACGGATGGACGCCAAAGTCGAGCACTGCTCTTCTCGGCAAGGTAAGCCTTCCTCTACAACGCAGTGCCAGTGGTTGGAGTGTGACGATTCCAGCCAACGCTAACGGCGAGATCGTTCAAATGCGATAAACCGAATCCGCTTCAACCACAACGTGGGCCAGACGCCCACCCCCCAGCAAAGCAGGAGAAGTTCCATGGATACCCGTCTCAAAGTATCTTGCGTTAGGTTTCGTATCGTCCCCCTTCTACTAATGCTCGCAAGTTTGATGACCACGGCATCGGCTTTCGCTCAGACGGATCCGCCAATTCCAAGCGGAGACATCCGCGTCCACTATTTCCGCCCCGACGGCAAGTACATGGGCTGGACGGTGTATGCCTATGGAGACACCACAGAGCCTAACGACTTCCCGGATGGACCGGTTGCCATCACCGGCTCAGATTCCTTTGGAGTGTACTTCGACGTCGGCGTGACGGCTACCGCCCAGAGTGTCGGGCTCATCCTTCATAACGGTGCCACGAAGGACCCTGGCGGTACCGAGTTCGTTGACCCCGCAACCCAGGGCAACGAATACTGGCAACTCGCCGGCAGCGACGCTTTGAGCACCACCAGGCCCTCGATCGGACAAGATCCCCCGATCCCCGCCAACCATGCCCGCATCCACTACTATCGTCCAGATGGAAACTACAACAACTGGGTCTTGTACGTCTATGGCGCGACCACGGATCCAGACAGCGACTTCTGCGGTACGAACGACGAGTTCGCCGGGTATGACAGTTATGGCCCATATTTCGATGTTGCCGTCACTTCAGGACACCTCGGCTTCATCATCCATAATTGCACTACCGGGACGAAGGATCCCGGCCCCGATCAGTCTCTCCAAATTCCACAGCAACTGGAAGCCTGGGTTGTCTCCGGCAATCCCACCGTTTTCTTACAACTACCCACCGCCGCCCAGCTGCTACAGGGTCCCTTCAATCAGCTTCAGGCGTACTGGATCGACGCGTCTACGGTCGCAATTCAGCCTGAGTATTTCCAAGCGCGTTATACCTACTCCCTGGTCGCAAGTCTTTCTGCGGGACTTCAGATCACGACGACCGGTCTCACGGGCGGCACCTCTATTCCGCTCACGCCGTTCTCTGGAACCTTGACCGCGGAGGAACTGACCCGCTTCCCGCAGCTTGCAGGTTATGCCCTCTTCAAGCTTCCGGAGACTATCAAGCCGGCCGTGTTGACGGCGGCCATCAAGAGCCAGTTACAGGTGACCTCTACGGCTTCTGACGGCACCCTGAAGTACAGCACGGGCGTGCAGACCTTCGGCGCTCTGGATGCTCTGTTTGCCTACACGGGCAAGCTCGGGGTGGTCTTCCACCATCGCAGAGATCGCTTCTGGTTCGACTGGGAAGATGATGACGGCTTTCCGGTGAAGATCAAGGTTTGGGCGCCGACCGCGCAGGCTCTATCTCTCTTGCTGTTCGACAATCCGACCGACACGGCTCCATCAAAGACGGTCGCAATGCACGAGCACGGAGGGGTGTGGGTGGCCGGGGGGGACGATGGCTGGAAGGGCAAATACTATCAGTTGCAGGTAAGCGTCTATGTCTCCGCAGACCAGGCGATCGATACCAATATAACAACCGATCCTTACTCGATAGACCTCTCGCTCAACGGCTTGATGAGTCGCATTACGGATCTCCAAGCGGAAGACACCAAGCCTCCAGCATGGGATTTCCTACAGTCTCCGCCCATCGCAAGCCTTGCGGACACGAGTATCTATGAGTTGCATATTCGCGACTTCAGCGTCGGCGACTCGACTGTGCCCGCTGCTCTGCAGGGAACCTATGAGGCCTTTGCCGACCCGGAGACCAATGGCATGCGCCACCTCCGCACATTAGCTCGATCCGGGTTGAAAGCGGTCCACATACTGCCCAGCTTTCACTTTGGAAGTGTCAATGAGGATAAATCCACCTGGGCATCGCCGGGGGCTCTGTCGCCAAATCCTCCAGATGGCCAACAGCAGCAACAAGCCATCGAGAACGTGCAAAATCTTGACGCTTATAACTGGGGCTACGATCCGGTCCATTACATGGCTCCAGCCGGCCAGTATGCCATCAATCCCACGGAACGCGTTCGCGAGTACCGCACCATGGTGGAGGGCCTACATGCCTCAGGCCTGCGTGTCATCCAGGACGTAGTCTTCAATCACACCTACACCGCAGGAGAGACCCCAAGCGCGAACTTCGATGAACTGGTGCCGAACTACTATCACCGGCTCGATGCCAATGGCGCGTTAGAGAACGGCTCCTGCTGCCCCGACACAGCAAGCGAACACCAGATGATGGAAAAACTGATGATCGATACCGTTGTCCTAAACGCGAGAGAGTACAAGATCGATGGCTTCCGCTTTGACGCCATGGGACTGCATTTTGTCTACAACATGGTCGACATTCGCAACGCCTTGAATGCGCTCACGACGGAGAAGGACGGTGTTGACGGAAGGAAGATTTACATCTACGGCGAAGGCTTCCAAATCGCGGAGGCGGCAAACAATGCGATCGGCCCGAACGCCAGCCAGACGAATCTGTATGGCACGGGCATCGGCAGCTTCAACGACCGCATGCGCGATTCGGTTCGCGGGGGGTACGCCTTCGGGACTGACTTCCAGGACCAGGGCTTTGCCACTGGCTTGTTCACTGATCCGAGTGCCTACACGAGCCAGAACGCGGCTACATCGAGTCAGCTTGCGACGTTGCTGGGACAGGCTGATCTCATCCGGCTTAGCCTTGCGGGCGCGCTTCAAAACTACAGCTTTATCGATGCGCAGGGACAGCCCGTTACGGGCGCGCAGTTGACCTTCGATGGGCAACCGGCGGGATATGCCGCAACGCCGCTCGAGAATGTGAACTACTGCTCGGTGCATGACGATCAGTCGCTCTTTGACGCGATCCAGATCAAGTCGTCCGCCGCGGATACGATTGCCATGCGTGCGCGTCGTCAAGCCGTTGCGATGAGCTTGATCACGCTGGCACAGGGTATTCCTTTCTACTACGCCGCGGATGATCTGCTTCGCTCCAAGGACATGGATGACGGCAGCTACAACTCTGGCGATTGGTTCAACAAAATCGACTGGAGCGGACAAGGAGACAACTGGGGCATCGGGCTTCCGATCGCCAACGTGAATCAAGCCTCTTGGCCAATTTACCAGTCCCTGCTTGCGAACACAGAGCTGAAGCCAGCCCCGCAGAACATCGCGACTGCAACGGAATCCTTTCAAGAATTCCTTCAGATTCGCTACAGCACAGGTCTTTTCCGTATGGCCTCCTCGGAGGAGGTAGAGACAAACCTCAGCTTCCTGAACACAGGGGCGAACCAGATTCCCGGGCTGATCGTCATGAAGCTAGATGATCATGGCCACAACTATGGCGGCGCGCATCACATCGTCGTCTTCTTCAACGCCAGTGCTGCTCCTGTCACTTTTACAGACGCCGCACTAGCGGGAATGGAGCTGCATCTGCATCCGTTTCAGCAGCGCTCTTCGGATCCAATATTGAAGCAGGCCACGTTCACAGCCAAGGGAGGAACAGCAACGATCCCGGGCCTGACTACAGTGGTGTTTATTAGCGATAAGGAGTAGATGATTGTTCGAGGCATGTGTCCTTAGAGTATGTAGGAAAATCGAGCGGCGAGGGTTAAAGCAAACGGCAACTGTGAGACCGCAGTCAAAGATGGACGAAAGTTCGACGTGAAGTACTCTGACAGCGCTGTCGGCGATATCCAGACTTAGATAGTGGTCGAGCGTCTGGTCCAGAGAAAGAGCCTTGCTGCAGAAAAGACAACACAATTGCCCTGTCAGATGGAACCAAGCAGCGGATTTCGAGGAGATCGTATGACCGCCTATAGTCGAGTAGCCAAACCAAAAAGCAGATGGGATAAGTCATGATCCATCTGGATGTACAGAACGCGATGAAGTGGACTCCGGCCGAGTACGTGGCAGGATATCGTGCGCGACTGCATGCACTCCCCAGCCCCATATTGGCTAGCCACAGTTGGCAGTGTGGCTGGAATGATGCGAATACCGAAGCCCTTGTGTCCGCTCGTCACATGCCTTCCCAGATGCAAGATGGCGGTTACGCCAATATTGAGACGTGGGATCTCCTGTTTGAGGCTGGCAACAATGCCCGAATAAACGGAATCGTGTTTGAGGAGGGATTCACAGAACATTGGAAAAAAAGCGGGATTGCTGCGGATATTAGTTTAGGAAGAGCTTGCCTTCCATTAAGGTTAGTTTGAGATCTCAGGCGGCCTCATTGTCATCGCGGTATTTGAAACTAAATAAGTTTTTATCGAGAGCACGATTAACCTCAAGCAACGACACTCCATCCTTCTAATTGGTTTAGGTGTCAACGTTCTGCTTAGCAGAAAGATTATTTCTCTTCCTGTTCTCATAAGCCTCACCTCCACATCAGATGATGTGGAGGTCTCCGATTGAGACCTCCCTTGACTTTAGGCAGATAAAGTTTGTGCAAGATTTATCTCTCCTGCCGACATTGCTTCGCCCGTAGCTATCCTGCGCACACGATGATACCTTGCGCTCTCATCTGGAATTTCTGCTCCTCCTTGCAGATTCCGCCGAGTGAAGGCAAACTTGCAAGAAAGGTCATAGCCGGGACCAGCGCTTGAGTCAGTAAAGCTGCCAGATGATGAACCATCCGTCGTGCTCGTTCGAATAGCAAGGTATTCGATTGTGTGTCACCCACCCGCCGGTGGGCCTCCGATTCCTGTGTTCTGCAATGTCGCATCTCCGCAGTTGTGTTTCTTGAGGAGAGGGCCATCACTGTGTATCGACCTGTTCCCCGTACCGAGATCTCTGATGCCCTCGAGCATCTGCGTGCTTTGCACCGGCAGATCAAGCCAGCAAACGACGGCGAGCGCCATGCCGCCGAACGGCGCGAACTCTTTACGAAGAACTTGCTCTCGAATCTCCGTCGGACCAAAGACCATCCCACGCTGAGCGTCTTACTTGAGATTGCCGATAGGTTTTCGTTGACTGTTGAGGGAGCGCACCGGCTCTTCGGGTACGATCTGGGCGGGATGGGAGAGTACGATCGGCAGCTCAATGGGAGAAGAACCCACATCGTCGAGTCCTACGCTTTCGAGCGGGACCGTCTGGCGGACGTACCGCTGGAGCTCGCGCCTTCAGCGAGCTTTGCTTCAGACAAAACCCGCGTGAGTTGGTGCGGCGTGACCATACTTGCCGTGCCCGGTGATTGACCGTTCATGGCGGATTGGAGCCCAGTCGTCTCGCCATATTGGTTGGCAAAGCTTGCCATGGTGAGCTGCGACTGAATGGTTCTCCAGATGGACTTGCTGCTGAAGTTCTTCAGATTTCCGGAGATCGTGTTGTAGGTCGTGATGGTTTGCTGGTAGTCCTTGTCAGCCGTCGCTAGCAACTGGATCGTATTTGCGAGCTGCTGCTGCCAGGTAACGCTGTTCTGAACGTTCTGATAGATCTGTTGGAGGGCGTGCCCCGACTGCACTGGATCGACAAAGACGCCACCGAACTGCGCGTGACTGGGTAGCGCGGTAAGCATGAGGAAGATGGCGGCAAGAGCTCCGTTCCGATACTTATTGAGAAGTGATTGCATGGTATGGCTCCTTTACGTCACATTGCGGGTTCGACGCGGTGTTCTGCGTAGGAGGGGATGAGGAGATCACGGCCGATGTAGACCCGTGCGCGGGAACCTTCCTTGAGGGTGATGATCGGAAGGCGGTTGAGAAAGTGATTGAGAATCTGTTCGGCTTCCTGGCTAGATTGCGACGAGATACCGTTGCGGATCTGAGCGGAGGGATCGAGGATGTTGTTATTGCCAACCTGTGCGAGACCGCCCAATCCGCCTATCGCAGCGGCCACGGCGAACGTTTGGAGATAGCGGTTGTCTACCTTGGTTGCGAGCCCGGCAGTTCCAAGCGGATCGAGGCCAGCGAACTTGTCGAGATCGACAGAAAACCCGTCGGGGCATATCGCACGATGAAACGAGACAACCATCTTGCGGGCCTGACTTGTATTGACGGCTTGGACGCTTCCTACTAGCCGTGTTCCCTGCGGCAACAAAAGCTGTTGGTGGTCGTGCGAGTAGTAGTCGGTAGTGAGCATCAGCAGTATGGGGCCGGGCAGGCCACCGTCGACATGGTTGATGACAACTCCTTCAAAGACGCTGCCTTCGAACATGCGGTAGAGCTTTCCGTCGTAGGTGTCGAAGTCGTATTTATTGATCGCCGCATCCTTCGACTCAGGTTTGCGGTTACCGATCTCTTCGGCATCGGTAACCGTCACCGTGTCCGATTTCCCGAGATGGTCGTCGCCAGCGGTGGACGATGACACCGCTGAGGCGTGCGGCTGAGTCGACGTAGCCTCGACCGTGGGCCGCGCGAAATCAACAGCCACGGTGTCGCTGTTGAGCGCGTCCTGATGCTGCTTCTCCCGCGCCAGCTCAGCCTGCTTTGCCTCAGCTTGGCGCTCGGACATCTGAGACGTTGCCTTGGGCGCGTCTGGGTTGTTTGCTCCGTAGAGCGCCGCTCGCTGCGCTGCAGTCATTGCTTTGGGCTTGATCGAAATGTACCGGCTAGCCACATGCCCGGCGTCGAAGACCCAACTGACCGTGTCCCCGCCAAAGACGGTTGCTACCTTCTCCTCAGCGAGCAATTCGATCAAGGTCGATTGGAGAAGGCCGGCGCGAACCACAGGGGGTGCCGACGCATCCACTGTGACGATGGTGCGAGGGGCGCTTGGCTGAAGATGGGGAGTTTGAGCAATGCCCGCTGAGCCGATGGCGACAGCGGTCACGAAGGTAAAGAGCCGGATAGTCATAACGTGTCCTCTGAGTGACTTGTGTTTCTGAGCCCACTACACCGTTTCTCCCTGCGCGAAACGCTCAATGCCTTCATGAAGCCCGTACATCTCGACCAGCTTGGAACGGCGAACTTTGTCCTTGGGCCTGGTCGAAAACTTTGCGTAACTGCGGGTATCAAGGTTGAGAGTGATGACCTTGGTGATCCCGTCACGCCGAACGTAAGGCCTTCGCGCGGACGCAGACTCTCGAAGAGATCCAATTGCTGGTCACTGAGCTTGAACAACTCGCCATAGAACTTGCGATTGAACGTTGCATCTGGAAGGAAAAGGAATGAGGTGCAAGAGTTCACGATGGAGTCAGCATTCTCGCCGAGATCAATTGCAGATTGCCCGATCATGGTCACGCCGGCAAGGTTCTTGCGCACTGTCTTGATCGAAGCAAGCGCACCTTCGAGCAACTGCTTGTTCTTCAGTTGGAGAAAATCTCTTCGATCAATACATGCTTCGGGACACCGAGATTTTTAGGGTCGTAGACAATCTCGTCGATGCGGCGCAGAATCCAGACCATCAAGGGTTAGATCAGGTCCGCATATTGCTTGTTGTTGACTCCTTGAAAGTCGAAGCACTGTAGCCGGGACATGCGGAGGCTGTCCTCCACGTTGTCGAAGATCGCGTGGTAACCCCCCTGATCCTTCCACTTAGCCATGTAGCGATCGAGATGTTTGGGCAACGTAAGATTCCCGAGCCTTCGCATCGCTTGCGGGAGGTTGTAGATGCCTCTGACGGACTTGAAAACATCGTCATCGTCTTCGGGGCCGATAGTTGCCCCGGAGCTCGTGAGCAGCAGCTTGATGAACGAGTGAAGAAAAGCGATGTTGGTCTCGGTAGGCTCAAGGGCGAACGGATTGATGCGCGGGCCGTCCTTACCAACCCGATCGATACGGCCTCCGTAGAGCTCCACCACGCTCTCGTAGCTGCCGCCGATATCGAAGATGAAGCCACCGTACTTTTGCTCTAGGCTGAGCATTTGGCAGGCATGGACGCTTTTACCGGTCCCTGTGGGGCCGAGGATGAGCTGGACACGTACACCGTTCACATACGCGTCCTGAAAATAGGGAGTTCGTGTCCGCGTCTCGAAGATGTTCAGGTACTCGGCATCGAGGTCGTCCGAGTGAGTGTGGCCCAGATGTGGCGCGAAGATGCTGGACAGGCGTGCATGGTGGTCTTCACGCAGCCACAGCGGATACACATTGAACTGTCGGTTGCCGGGAAACATCGCGTAAAAGGCGGAAAGATTCCCGTAGGTCTCCTCCATGATCGGAGCACGCGCATCCACAAAGAGACGATGGACAGCGGGGATCGCGGCGCGCAACTCCGAGGCGGAGCCTGCGGAGAGGAGCAAGCGCAGGGCATAGTCACCCTGGCCGAGTTTGTCGAGCGATGAGACAACCTCCGTGAGGTTGTCGACATTGCCGGCAACCGCCTTCGCGGTTGCGGTCGCTTCAAGCGGTGCTGTGTTCTTTCCACTCATGGGGCGTTGGAAGGGCGAGAGCTTGAAGAACTCCAGAAACTTCTCCTAGCTCGTCACCTCTTTGCGAGTGGCGCTGTCCGATTGAGGCCGCCATACAGAGCACAAGATGCTATCGCAATCGAGTTCCATCAGGTTCGTGAAGAGGCATGGCCGAGATATCTCCGGCGTATTCGTCACCGGAAACATTTGGACGTAGCGGCGTCCGATGCGTAGATGCTCGCTATGCCATTCCACGGGGGATTTGACGAGCTGGCGGTCTACGCCAGAGTCGGCGCGGAGATGGACGTCGGATGCCCACTCCTCAAGGTTGAAGAGATAGCTAAAGAACTGGAAAGTCTGTTCCTTGCCGAGTAGCTTCAACCCTATCGAATCGCTCAGATGCGACTCAAGGATCGTTGCCGCTTTTTCCAATTCGACGAGTTGACGCTCAGTTGCGCCTCGTTGTTCCTTCGGCTTGCGGTTGAGCGGATTGCTAATCTCTGGTTCGATTGTCAGGCACCAGTGCAGATCGATACGACGGAACCGAGCTTTCTGATTGAGGAATTCGATACGGTCGGTTGCGAAGGATTGGGTCACCGGATCGGGGTACTCAGCCTGCCGGGGAAGACAGAAACCAGACATCACACGGGTGTATTGATACAGGCAAGCGCCTTGAGGGAGACCGCGCAACGACCCTTCAACGCCGCGAACGCGAACATTCAAATCGTCATCGGTGCGGCTCTCCGCATCGATCCCAACGAGGGAGAAAACGCAGCCGTAGCCGCCACTCTTAAGGCCAAAGGTATGATCACCGACAAAATGCGAGATTGGCACGATACTGCTCGCAGCTCCTGCCTTCGTGAACCATGGGGCGTTATTTGCGCGGGTCATAATAGCTCCTCTGCTTCAGGCTCAGAGACCAAAGTTGAAACATCTTGGGGTGTTTGCGAACGATGAGCCATGCTCCGATTAGCAATCCGGGAAAGCTGAAGATCGCCAGCCATTTGAAACCCGCGAGGAAAACCGTCACCGTGACGAAAACAATGGACATCCACGCTGACAGTTCGAGACCTAATTTGGTCCTGGGTCGATTCAGTGCGCCATTGATTGGTAACGGTTCTCCCCGCTTCGTCGTGTGCATGGCTACCTCACATCGATTGGCCGGTCAGTGAACCAATCCAGCCAGCACCCCATCCGAGTACGCCTGCACCAAATAGCGCACCGAATAAGCCTGGAATTGCATCTTGGAAACGACCACTCAACATCCGGATTCCAGCGAAGATCAAACCGCCGAAACAGATGACGGCACCCGCATAAATCGCAAAAGTTTTGAACGTCCCCATGAGCGTCTGAGCACCTGAGAAGTCCATCGTGCCCTGCGCATGAGCGACGGTCGCGAAGGTGAGAGCTATGAGCGTGGGAGCCATCGCGCGAATGAGGTGGCTGAACGCTCGACTAAGGTTGCGTGATCGAAGGTAGTGACAAAGTTTCATAGGCATTCTCCTTATGGCGTGTAGCCGTCGCCATGTAGGAAAACCTTAGGCCGCTTCAGCACCTCGTCCAACAGTTCTTATCGATTTCGCCACACATTTTATCTATGGCTACTGTTTAAGGCTTAACCGAGAAGCTCTAATTGCTCAGGATGCCGTGCCTTCGACGGACGCTTGCTTCTTCTCGAATCTGACCAAGTCTGCTGAAGGAATCGTTCGATGAACGGGATTGCAACATGATCCATGTGGCTCGAATGAACGAATGCGGTATCTGCCGTCCAGTTGACGCCCGCGATTGGTCGCGCAATGAGACCCGGATCGAGAGGCGTTAGCTGATCGATGAGGGCGAGTCCATAGCGCTCTTTCACCATCCATTGAATCTCTGAGGGAGTGCGAGCGGCGCATGCTAAATGGATCGGAATGCCTACCTCCCTGAACATCTCTACGAGACGCGTATGTGCCGAGGGATGCAGCTCTGGGTCGCGGAATACTGTGATTCGTTCCGCTACTTCATGAATGTCGAGTTGCGCGCGATCAGCGAGTACATCATCGGACCGCAAGCAAACGACTAGGGGCGACTGAGCTATCTGCTGAACGTTGTAGAGAGTCGTATCCACTGGCAAGGGAATAATCGCACAGTCGAGCGCTCTGGCATCGAGTCGTTGCAGGCACAGCAGAGGATCGCCGCTCCACAGTTGAATGGCGCATCCGGGGAACATCCCTTCATAGTTCTCTCGAAATCTCTCAAGGAGCTTCGCATTGATGAAAGAGGAGAAGCCGAGGCGCAACGGTGGCACCTCATTGCGCTGGACAGCAAGGGCCATTGCCAGAGTTTGGTCCCACTCTTTCAGCGTGTTCTCTGCAAAGGTCGCAACGATGCGGCCCGCCGAGGTGAGCTTAAGACCATTCTTCAAACGGGCGAACAGCAGAAGCTCAACGGTGTCTTCGAACTTTCCGATTTGAGAACTGAGTGACGACTGTGCAACGAAGACTTGTTCGGCGGCACGGGTAAAGTTCAGCGTCTCTGCGGCCGCCTTTATGTATCGGAGGAGACGGAATGTAAGGGAATCTGACATCGGCCTTGGTACTCCACTTGGCTTTCGTCGATCCCACAGGCCCAAGCATCGGCTGTGGAAAACCTGCGCTTAAACCCATTGTTGGTAACAAATCACAATGTCAATTAGGCTCCGCGCGGTGACCGGACTCCTCCAGGTAACCGTCCGCACATGCAACTTCATGGAGCCATAGACAAAAACTGGTGCGAAATCGAAAAGAAGTATTGGACTGAAGTTCGTGGAGACTTCACGCTCGAAATTGATCGACAACGCCGAGATGCCGCAAGGGTAATACGTCAGGGTTCGTTCCGCCTTCGATCGTCGCCCAAGCAGCTTCGACAACCGTTGGCGTTTGGGTGGATGAAGAAATCCGTGTGCGGTCTTAAGCAACGGATTGGAGGCACAATGCTCTACCAAAAGACGACTGAGTTGGTGTCAAATGGAGTCATTGGAAGGCGGCTCCTGAACGTTAAGGAGGCAGCCCAATACCTGGGCCTTGAAGTAGACACGGTCTACAGAAAGTCCCGGTTACGGGAAGTCCCCTGCGTCAAGGTCGGTCGTGCGTTGCGGTTCGATATGCGGGCGTTAGAACGCTACATCGAGCAACACACAATCGAAACCATTGACTAAAGGAGAAGCAGATATGCTGTTCTGAAGAAGGAAAGGGAGTTTATGAAGTTCGTTGGCGCCAAGGAGGTCGCCATAAAAGCGCAAAGGTTCACGGTTCAGACGAACTCGCGAAGAAGGTAGAGCGTAAGAAGCTCTCGCTGCGCGATGAGAACCGGCACCTCGATGTAAGGAAAGAGGTCAATTACAGCATGTCGGATTTGATTGATCGGTACTGGCTGCATTACGGAAGCAAGAAGGCTTCTGCGGATCGAGAGAAGAGCATCGTGGCGGGCATTCGGGCTGAGTTGGGTCGGATGTTCGTGCGGGAGGTGGACGGTGTCGACGTCCAGCGCTGGTACGAAAACCTCACGGGCAAGCGGGGCTTGGCGGAGAACACCGCCGTACGCCACTTCAACGTCATGCATCACCTGATGAAGAAGGCTTCGACAATCTGGTCCAAAAGAGACTGGTCTTGAACGTAATCCAGCCGACATGGTTGAGGTAAGGGCGACCCGATGATTCACGGGAACGCTTCCTCTCGAAGGAAGAACTCGAGAGGCTGAAGGTAGCCCTGGACGAGAAGATGTTTCGGAAGGGGACCAAAGACCTCAATCAGACCAATCTACGGATGCGGCTGATTGTATTGATCGCTGTCTCCACCGGGATGCGCTCCTCCGAGGTTCATCGCCTCCGCTGGTCGGACGTGCTATACCGCGAAGAGCTGATTGCAGTGAGAGCAAAGTTGAAAAAAGGTAAGGAACGTTACGTGCCCATGACGTCAGAGCTGGCTGAAGAAATTCGGCGGTACCCTGCGGTGATCGGTGAAGATCGCATCTTCCCGCCAACACGGGGTGACAAAAGTGGAAGGCAGAGACTGGAAGGGAGCTTCGAGGATGTACTCACACGAGCCCAGATTCGAAACTTCTGGTTCCACGATCTGCGCCACACCTTTGCGTCCTGGTACATGATGAACGGTGGCGATCTCTACGAACTCGCCAAGCTTCTCGGTCATTCGAACATCAAGATGACAGAGCGTTACGCGAAGCTTGGACGTGCTCATATCACCAAGACCGGAACAACGGCCAAGGTGCTCTGGAGCATGATGGAGTCGAAGCCGGAAGTGCAGGGAGCAGTACATGTAGGAAAGTTCGCGTAGCCGAGATGTACGCTATTTGTACGTCGGGCTAAAACACTAACTCTTTGGTTGCCACTAAGTTGTTTAGAATGTGGTGGCCAGAGACGGGATCGAACCGCCGACGCCGGCCTTTTCAGGGCCGCGCTCTACCACTGAGCTATCTGGCCTTGGCTGTCACTCAATTGCGCAACGGAACCGCCAAGGTCGCCCGTGCACTTTGCGTCTGCGCACCAGGCTGTCTTTGCGAGACAACGGGATAGCTGACCGCGGCAGGAACCGGCGGCCCAAACGACATGCTTAGTATAGCAATCGATTGCCGACAGCGCCAACCCCGACCGATCCGAAGAATGGGTTGGCAGCACTGCGGCTGTGCATCCAGAGCGGGCAGGGTATTCTGGAGGCATCCAAGTTTGCCAGATCAAGAATCCTGATTCCTAAGCATCCGGTTCCTCAGAAGGACAGTCATGTCGCGCAATGTTCCCTCCATTTTAAGTATTGGCATTCTTGCTTTGATTCTTCCTGGAATGCGCGCGTTCAGCCAGCAGTCATCCGCAAGTGCAACGGAACAGAAGGCTGCACGCGCCTTCGAAGCGGCGCGAAAGAGTCCGCTTGCACTCCATGCCTTAATCGAGAAGATGCCCAAAGGGGCAGACCTGCACATGCACCTCTCGGGTGCGATCTATGCCGAAACCTTCATCAAGGACGCTGCGGCCGACCTTCTCTGCGTCAATGTCGCAAAGCTTAAGTTCGAAAAGAACATTGGAAGCTCAAAGAGTCTGCCGCCGCAGGCCGTATGTGGGGACGGTGCCGTCCCTGCCGCCTCCGCGTTGAAGGACCAGAGTCTGTACGACGGCCTGGTTGATGCGTTCTCCATGCGAAGCTTTGTTCCGGTAAGCGGGAGAAATGGCCATGACCAGTTTTTCGACAGCTTCGGCCGCTTCGGCGGGGTCGAAAAGTTGCATCGCGGCGAGTGGCTCGACGAAGTAGCCACAAGGGCGGCTGCGCAGAATGAGCAATACCTCGAAATCATGGAGACGCCCACCTTCTCCGCCGCCGTGAAGCTAGGAAATCAACTCGGCTGGCCCGCGAGACCTGCATCTGCCCACGTTCCTGCCGCCGACGACATAGCAGGAACCACGCCAGCCGAGCTCAGTAAGTTGCGCGACCAATTGCTTGCCGCCGGCCTTCGCGATGAGGTTGAGACAGACCGCAGGGATTACGCGAATGCCCTCGCAGACCGGGGCCAAATTGAGCACTGCGGTCAGAACGATGCTGCACCTGCCTGCTCCGTTCAAATTCGCTTTTTATACCAGATCCTCCGTGCAAACTCGCCGCAACAGGTCTTCGCCCAGACGCTGCTCGGTTTTGAGGTCGCATCGATCGACCCTGACGTGGTTGGCCTCAACTTCGTCCAGCCCGAAGACGACTATATGGCCATGAGCGAGTATCACCGCCAGATGCTCATGCTCGATTATCTGCACTCGGTTTACCCCAAGGTACACATCAGTCTTCATGCCGGCGAGATCGCGCCGGGGCTTGTTCCCCCCGAGGGACTGCGCTTTCATATCCGCGAGGCCATCGATCTTGGCCATGCGGAACGCATTGGCCACGGCGTCGACGTGATGTACGAAGACGACCCTCATGCTTTGCTCAAAGAGATGGCCGATCGCCATGTCATGGCCGAGATCAATCTCACTTCAAACGACGTCATTCTCGACGTGAAAGCGCCCCTGCATCCGCTGCCATCGTATCGCGAGGCGCATGTGCCCGTAGCGCTCTCGACCGACGATGAAGGGGTCTCCCGCATCGACCTGACGCACGAGTACACCCGCGCCGCGCTTGAGTTCGGCCTTACCTATCCCGAGTTGAAGGACATGGCGCGCACCGGCCTCGAACACAGCTTTCTTGCGGGCGACAGCCTATGGCAGCAGCGCGACAACTTCACCAGCGTCGTCGCCTCGTGCTCTGGACAGAACATCGGCGCGGATGATCCCCGGGACAAATGCGCCGCGTTTCTCAAATCAAGCGACAGGGCAGCTCAGCAGTGGCAGCTTGAACATCGCTTCAAAGTCTTCGAATCCACCCTGCCGTGACATACAGGGACTGCGGTTCGCAGGATGAGATCGGCAGCCCTCCAAGAATAAATCCAGATCAAAGGGAAAGATCAAAATCCATGAAACGAGCCCTTGCCATCTTTGCCCAGTTCCTGCTCTTGCTGTGTGTCGATGCGGTGGGCAGCATCTTTTATCATCCCTTTCACATTCAGACTTTGCTTTCTGGAACACCTACAGCCCCGCGCAGTTTTCTCTGGGATGGCGTCGTGCTCATGCTGCTTATTTATCTGCTTCTGCTGGTGATTGCGGCGTTGCGCAAGCGGATCCGCTTCTCGGCGCCGGGTTCGACTCTGGCTCTTGGACTCGCCGTGTTGGCCGGTTACCTTTTGAAGTTGGGGTTTATCACCCATAACTGGTAGGCGTGACAACCCTTTTAAGCTGGCCTTCGAGCACCCGAATCGTCGATAATGGACTTGTTCCCGGAACCGTTGCGTCCCGAACTCCTGATGCCGCCGCTTCCGCCTCCCCGGCATCTGCCTTGAAGTGAAGACCGTACTACGTGGCGAATAAACGCCTCGCTCTACGAAAGGATTCGTCGATGTCCACGGATGTGCAACTGGTCTACCCTCCCGATGCAGCTACTGCCCACGGTCTGGATCTACCAGTCGGAACTCCCCTTTGCGTCGATCTCGACGGCACGCTGGTCAAGTCGGATACGTTAGTTGATTCAACCCTTGCGCTGGCGCGCCAGAACCCCGCGGACCTCCTGAAGCTTCCCGGCTGGCTAATGCAGGGCAAGGCCGCCCTCAAGAAGCACCTCACTGCTTCGGTGACCCTGGATGTCGCTCATCTTCCATACAATCGCGAGTTGATGCAATTCCTCGAACAGGAACACGCGACGGGAAGACCCATGTATCTTGCGACGGCGGCGGACAAAGTGCTTGCCGAGCGCGTTGCCCAGCACCTCGACATCTTTACCGGCGTGCTCGCGTCAGATGGCGACCTGAACCTCGCGGGCAAGAACAAGCTGGCAGCCTTCCAGAGCCGCTTCGGTGACAACTTCTCTTACATCGGCAACGCCTCACCGGATGTGCCTTTGCTGGCGAACTGCCTCTCGCCCATGGTTGCCAACCCGACCTCCGGTCTGCTGTCCGGGCTGCGGAGCGCGAAGATCACCCCAGTACGCACCTTTACCGACAAGGCATCGACCCTGAAAGCGTGGCTTAAGGCGATCCGCCTGCACCAGTGGGCGAAGAACATCCTGATCTTCCTTCCCTTGCTGCTGGCGCATCGCTGGAAGCCCGGCCTGATCGGCGGCACGCTGGTCGCATTCCTCAGCTTTGGCCTGTGCGCGTCGGCCACCTACATTGTCAATGACCTGCTCGATATTGAAGCCGACCGCAAACACATCAAGAAGCGCCGCAGGCCGTTCGCGTCGGGCGACCTCTCCGCCATCCGGGGCGTAGCCGTCGTCTTCCTGTTCCTGGCCGCAGCCTTCACGCTTGCCTACCTCCTTCCGCAGATGATCACAGCCATCGACCCGTCGCAGACGCTGGGCTCCCCGCTGAGATTCATGCTCTGGCTCGCGATCTACGGCGTAACCACCTCGGCATACTCCTTCTCGCTCAAGCGAATGGTGCTGGTGGACGTCATCGTCCTTTCCGGCCTTTACACGATCCGCATCATTGCCGGAGCCGCTGCGACTGGCATCCCAATCTCTCCGTGGTTAGCGGCTTTCAGCATCTTCTTCTTTCTCTCGCTCGCTTTCGTCAAGCGCTTCGCGGAACTGGAAGGACTTCGCCTCCGCGGCGCAGCCCCCGCCAACGGTCGCGGCTACCTGATCACCGACATCGAACAGCTTCGCAGTTTCGGTTCGGCCAGCGGGTATGTCTCGGTCTTTGTGTTGACGCAGTACATCTCCGGCTTGAACGCGGAGCCACTTTACACGCACACTGCGCGTCTGTGGCTGCTACTCCCCGTGCTTCTCTTGTGGATCAGTCGGCTTTGGCTGCTCGCATCCCGTGGCGAACTTGACGAGGATCCGGTCGTCTACGCGATCACCGATAAACGGAGCCTGCTCCTGGGAGTGCTGGTCGTCGTAATCGTGCTCGCCGCACTCTAAGGAGAGCCCGGCCGTCAAACGATGCTGCAGCCGGTGGCGAGCAGGTTCTGCAGTGTCAGTTGCGTGAGGAACGCAACCTCCAGGCGCAAGCCGATTACCTGACGAAGGTCGCTGCTCCCCATGAGGTGCAGGCGGCAGGTACAGAGGTCGGTCAAGGCCAGGTGGTTGGCCCGGGTCAGCTCGATGCCCGCGGCAATAATGCCGGCATAGAGATCGAGCACGGAACGCAGCTCTACCTCGATGGTGAACTCATAGTTTGTCGCCGAGAGCGCCCGCCGATCCAGGATCCATCCGCCAGAGTTGGTGAGGATGCGGTTGAGATTGCGTAAGAGCTCTTCGCTTGGCTCGTAGCTGTAGCCCTGTATGTCGAGTAACTGCATGAGCGTCGCGGCCTCCGCGGCACAACGTTTCTTGCCGCTAGCCTGTTCATCGGAGCACGAGGAGCAGGGCGTGAAATCTTTGCAGGTACGACAGTCATGTGACTGCATTTGTGGAACGCAGGCCTGGTTCCGTACTGAGCCGGAATCGCTTGAGCAAGGACGCTACTATAGCGGTATGGGATTGTTCACCGAGGAACAGCCGGGACGTGAGACATGGTTCTAGGACTGGGTTCAGACCTCATAGAGATCGCTCGGATCAAGGCGAGCATCGACCGCTTTGGTGAACGCTTTCTAATGCGAGTCTTCACGCCGGGAGAGATTGCCTACTGCCGGCGGAAAAAGAACGCCGCCGAGAGCTTCGCCGCACGGTTCGCCGCGAAGGAGGCAGGGGCGAAGGCGCTTGGAACCGGCATCAGCCACGGCATTGCCTGGCCCGAGATCGAAGTGCGGCGCGAACCCAGCGGCCGTCCCACGCTTCACTGGAGCGGGCGCGCGCTCGACCGCGCGGCCCTTCTCGGAGTTCGCCGAACGTCTGTCTCTCTTACCCATAGCCGCGACCTTGCCATGGCAGTCGTCGTTGTCGAAGACTAGGAACCCTGGAATGGAAGCACCCGATGTTTGAAACCTCCCTGCCAGTTTCGGCATCCACTTTTAGAACGCCCATAAACTTGTGATGAGAGGTCGGAGGTTCCGGGGCCGGTGTTGTATCCTCGCAGAAACGCACAGTCTTACTTTTCCGAGATTTTAATGAATCATCCGTTGGGTGCCTCCTTCTGTCTCAAAGGCGCACAACCAGAGTTAAAAAAGGGGAGCCATGCCCAGCCAGCAGGAAGTTCGATGGTCGCAGTTGAAGGTCGGCGTGATCGTCCTCGTCGCGGTAGTCATCCTCGTCACCATTCTTTTCCTGGTGACCAGTTCCTCGGGCATGGGCGTCCTCTCGCACAAGCTTACGATCACCACCTACTTCGAAAACTCCGCCGCGCTCAAAGTCGGCGCGCCAGTCAATCTGCAGGGCGTCACAATCGGAACAGTCAAATCTGTCGTTGTGGTTACGAACCCGGAGCGCAAGCTCACGCCCGTGCAGGTCACGATGAAGATCGATGGAAAGTATCAACCCGGGCTGCATAAGGATTCGAAGGCAGCGCTTTCGACGCTCGGGGTGCTCGGCGACACCGTTGTCGACATCAATAGTCAGTACGCTACCGGACCCCAACTGCAGGACGGCGACGAGTTGAAGACTCTTGAAACTCCGAGCCTTACCGACGTCGTAAAAGCCAGCCAGGGAACACTCGAAAGCCTCAACGTTATTCTTGCGAAGGCGAACAACATCGTCGACAACCTGCAGTCGGGCAAGGGCTCAATCGGCATGTTGATCAACGACCCCGGTCTCTACAACAGGGCCAACGCGACGGTAGACGAGCTGAATACACTCGCCAACAACCTGAACCACGGCAAAGGCAGTATTGGGAAGCTCCTGACCGACGATGCGCTCTACGACAAACTGAACGTGACAGTGAGTAAATTGAACGATATCGCCACGTCGGTCGACAGCGGCAAGGGCACAGCAGGCAAGCTCCTCAAGGATGAGACTCTCTACAATAATCTTAACGCCACCCTCGTTCACGCCAACTCCATCATGGCGGACGCCGACGCGGGTAAAGGCGCGCTTGGCTTATTGCTGAAGGACCCGCAGTTCCGCAGCCAACTCAACGACACGCTTACCCAGGTGAACGCACTGACCGCCGGATTGAATAGCGGCAAAGGTACGCTCGGCAAGCTCGCAACCGACGACCAGGCCTACACGAATCTGAACGCCTTGTTGACCGAGAGTACCAATCTCGTAACTACCATCCGGAAAGACCCGAAGAAGTACCTTACGATCCACCTGAAGATTTTCTAGAAGAATCTACCTGGCCGGAAATCCTCGGCCTCTCCGAGGCGGAGAAACTTTTTCACGTGGCATCGCCGTCTCTGTAGACAACACTCACGATCTTCTATCTCTCCTGCCTGATCTTCCGTGAGGGCAGATCCCAGCAGAATGTTCAGGAGTCTCAATGCGCATCCAGACCCTCGCCACCCTTGTCGCCCTCTCCGGCAGCCTCTGCTACGGCCAAAGTCTCGTCTCCGTCGATACCGATAAAGGGTCCGGCCCGATTTCAGAGCCGAAGAAGCCCATCAGCTTCGACCTGTCTGCCATCGACAAGACAGCTGACCCTTGCACAAACTTCTACCAGTACGCCTGCGGCAACTGGCTCAAGTCCAATCCCGTCCCGTCGGACCAGGTGCGTTGGGGGCGCTTCAACGAACTCGCCGAGCGCAACAACTACCTGCTTTATTCCGATCTCGAGACGGCGGCGGAACATCCGAAGACGCCGCTGCAGAAGAAGTATGGTGACTACTTTGCTGCGTGCATGAACGTAGCCCTTATCGACAAGATGGGTGCCAAGCCGATCGAGCCGGAACTCGCTCTGATCGAGAAGCTCGAAAGCTCAAAGCAATTGGCTGCTCTCAATCTTGAGCTTGAGCACAAGTTCGGAGACGGCCAACTGCTAAGCCTGAACGTTCAGCAGGACCAGAAAGACTCCTCCAAACAGATTCTGGGTACGGGCCAGGGTGGTCTTTCGCTGCCCGACCGCGATTACTACCTGACCGACGACGATCGCTCAAAGACAATCCGCGACCAATACGTCGCACACGTCACGAAGATGTTCGTCCTGCTGGGCGACACGCCCGATAAGGCAGCAACCGAGGCAGCCGATGTGATGCGCATCGAAACTGCCCTCGCCTCTGGCTCCATGCCTCGCGTCGAGATGCGCGACCCGGCGAAGCGTTACCACATCATGACCATCGCCGAGGTCTCCACTCTCTCGCCTGGCTACGACTGGAAGCAGTTCCTCGATGGCATCGGAGTGGGACAGGCAACGACTCTCAATGTCGCGTCGCCCGGATACGTCAAGGCTGTGAACGAAGAGCTCGAGACTGAGAATCTCTCCGCCATCAAGAACTACCTGCGCTGGCACGCACTGCACAGTGCCGCCCCTTACCTTTCAAAGCCCTTTGAGGAAGAGAACTTCGCGTTCTTCAACCAGACGCTGAATGGACAAAAGGAGCAGCAGCCCCGCTGGAAACGCTGCACTCGGCTGACCGACCAGGCGCTCGGCGAGGCCGTCGGCCAGGACTGGGTCAAGCAGTATTTTCCGCCGGAGGCCAAGGCAAACATGGAGAAGCTGATCGCCGCGCTCGAAAAGGCGCTCGGTCAGGACATCCAGTCGCTCGACTGGATGAGCGACGCCACCAAGAAGGAGGCGGAGGCCAAGCTGGGCACGATCCAGCAGAAGATCGGCTATCCGGAGAACTGGCGCGACTACAGCACGCTTACAGTCAAGCGTGATGACCTCATCGGGAATCTCGACCGGGCATCCATCTTCGACACCAAGCGCAACCTGAACAAGTTCGGCAAACCTGTCGACCTGAAAGAGTGGGGCATGACGCCACCCACCGTGAACGCCTACTACATGCCCCCACAGAACAACATCAACTTTCCTGCTGGCATTCTGCAGCCGCCTTTCTACTCCAACAGCATGGATCCGGCGGTAAACTTCGGGGGCATCGGAGTCGTCATCGGGCATGAGATGACACACGGCTTCGACGACCAGGGATCGAAGTACGACTTGCACGGGAACGTCCGCACCTGGTTCACGCCGGAGGACCTTACGAAGTTTCAGTCCAAGACAGGATGCATCGCCGATGAGTACTCCAGCTTCAAGGTCGCCGACGGCCAGAACCTGAATGGCAAGCTGACGCTGGGCGAGAACACGGCTGACAACGGCGGGCTTCGCATTGCCTTCCAGGCCTTGCAGGAGACGCTTACAAGCGCACCCAATACGGCCCTTGCTGGCTACTCCGGAGGCGAGAAAGACGGCTACACGCCGGCGCAGCGCTTCTTTATTGGCTTCGGCCAGGTCTGGTGCAGCAACACTACTGAGCAGAACGCGCGTGTCCTCGCTAAGACCGACCCACACAGCTCCGGCGAGTGGCGCGCTAACGGCTCCGTGCAGAATTTTGACGAGTTCGGTAAGGCCTTCGGCTGCAAGGTGGGTCAGCCGATGATGCCTGCCAACTCCTGCCGTGTCTGGTGACCCAAACGAGTACTGAAGTAGAAGAATGACAGAGCCGCCCCGGAGAAATCCGGGGCGTTTTCTTCTGTGATCGCTAACCCCAAAGTGGCTCATGCGTCCACTCCTCATCCGGCTACGATTCGCCATAACACACGCGCAGGCGTTCTATGGAAAGCCGGAACAAACTACCTCGTTAGGTGGCATAAACTCGCGTCACCTTCTACAATTGGCAGAGGTTCGTATCCCTACAGAATTGCTCGCAGCAAACAGGCGGCGCACGATGGCCGCTCGCGAGGATTAAGGAAGCGCATGACGTTGAGCAGGATTGGCCGGCTAACAATGGCCTTGGTCGTATCAGTAGCAGTGGGATTGGGAATCACCTCATGTGGTGGTGGCACCGTCGGCTACATGTGGGTGCTCGGCACGCAGTACAACCAAATCGGCGGCTTCAAGATCGACAACTTCACGGGAAATCTTACCGGTGTTGTCGGTTCGCCGTTTCCCTCGGGCGGGACAAATCCTGTAATGCTGACTCTTAAATCCGGGGGGCGCTATCTGTACGTGCTTAATGCCGGCGATTCCACCGGCGCGACCGGCAACTTCTCGCTCTTCAGCGTAGGTGGCGACGGAACCCTCAGCTTTCAGCAGTCTTACACCAGCATCCAGGGGACGTTCCCGGTCTGGATCACGACCGATACCACTGGCAATTATCTGTTCGTGCTGACTCAGCACGCTCCCGACTACAACGCCGACGCGACCAAAGGCACCGTCGATCTGAACGGCTCGATTACCGCCTTCGCTCTCGATGCCAACACCGGCCGCCCCTCGCTGATCACCAATGCCCAGGTAAAGAACGCGCAGGGAACCCAGTTGACCTTCTTTGAGGTTGGCAACACGCCGACCCAGATGCGCACGAGTTCAAGCTGCATCTACACCCTCGACAGCGGCGACCAGACGATCTTCCCCTATGCGCTTGGTTCGTCGAACGGCCAATTGACCCAGCCGACCAACTCGACCATTGCTCTCAACACTGCAAATGCTACCTCGGTCAACATCGGTGGCAGCTACGTCTACATCACGGACGCAGGCTCGGCTATCGGCGGTGCGGGATCGATTCTGCCTTACACGCAGGGCACCTCCTGCGCCTTGTCTCCAGTAACAGGCGGCACAACGGCTAACCTGCCGACAGCAAGCTACCCGATCCAAACGGTAAACACGACGGACGGCAAGTACGTCTACGTGCTCAACCACTCGACCGTGAACACGAACTACTCGAACAGCTCGGTCTCGGCGTTCACCATCGAGAGCAACGGTCAGTTGCAGCAGATCGCGCAGGACACGAACAACCCGTACAGCGTTGGTTCGGGGCCGGTATGCCTCGCGGTTGACCCGACTAATCAATATCTCTACACGTCGGACCAGTTCGCAAGCACCGTTACCGGCAAGCGACTCAGCAACCAGTATGGATACCTGAGCAATCTGACGCGCGGCTCCAGCTTCCCGACTGTCGGTACACCCAGTTGCCTGGTCATCAGCCCAAACACCGGACAATAGCAGCCCGGGATTCAGCGCGGGAGAGCTTGCATTGCGTCACCGGGCGGCGTCGAGAGTTCGACGCCGCCCGGTCGCTTCGGAGACCAAAGTTCCGACCCGAAGTTCCGGATTCAGCCATTCGAATTATGTTACGTGGAGTCTAGGAAGCACATGAAGGAAGTCAGCGAGACAAGTCGTGGGATGGAGGCGCGGAAGAGCATCTCCGGATCGTCCGTTCCAGTGGCAAACCGGACAGCAAAGTTTTCCAAAGCAACGTCGGTGCTCGCCATGGCCGCGATGTTTGGCTTGATCGCCTGCAACCGGGATTTCACGCTGTCCTATCTCTACGCGCCATCCGAGACGAACTCTACGGCCGGCCTGATTAACGTGTACGGCATTGACAACCAGACCGGAGCGCTGCACCTGCTTGCCGATTCGCCAGTGCCATCCGGCGGCCGCAAGCCTGTCGCAATTGCTGCGGCGCCGAATGAGCATGCGATCTACGTGATCAATCATGATGACAGCAACGTCGTCGAATTCACCATCGGTACCGATGGCAAGCTCTATCCGGAGAACACCTACAACACGACCGGCAGCTATCCCACTGCGCTCGCCGTCTCCGCCGATAACAAGTACCTGTACGTCGCCTATACGTATCAGGCGGGCTTCACTACGGCGAGCCCCGGTCCCGGCGGCGTCTCCACCTTTCCGATCAATAGCGATGACAGCCTTGGGACGCCTGTAGACTTCCCAACCGGACGCAACCCGGTCGCTCTCGCGGTAAGCACCAAGCCCCTGGGCGGGGGGGGCAACGCCGTCTATGTGGTTTCGCAGGATGCCTCGGCTACAAACCCGGCGTCAACCGGAACTGCTTCGCAGACGCTGAATCTCTTTGCCTTCGCGGCAAGCTCGGCCAACGGCCAGCTCTCGACGCTGCCCGGAGAGACGATCGTCAGCGGTAATGTTCCATCCTCCGGGTATGCGACAGGAATCGCGCCCGGGAGCATTCTCGAGGATGCCAGCGGAACTCACCTCTACGTCACCGATTCCAGCGGCAACATCGTTATTGGTTACGCGATCACGGCCAATGGTGTTCCCAGCCCGATCGCGAACGGTGTGGCTGCAACGGGCGCCGGTCCGCTCGGCATGACGATAGATCCCAGCGGAAAGTACTTCTACCTCGCAAACTCAGGATCGGGCAGCATCAGTGGCTACACCTTCGGGGCTAACGGCGAACCTGTGCCATCCACCGTTGCGTCGAGCACCGAGGCCGGTACCGGCACCAACTGCGTGACCGTCGAACCAACCCATGGAATCTATCTCTACGCCTCCGGACTGATTAGCAACTCCATCACTGGCGAAGAGATCCTACCGGCGGATGGCAGCCTGAAACCGATCATCAAGTCGCCGTACGCGGCCACTACCCTTCCTGTCTGCGCGGTAGCAGTAGCGAAGTACGATTAACATGGAAGGCGAGTGTCTCGCGAAACAGCGGAGGCAAACTCAGCCGAGCAGCAGAAGGTTTCATTGCATCGGATCAGATTTTTACAGGGGGTCCAAAGGCCCCCAGGACAAAGGAAGCGCATGTACCTGAAGAAGATGGGCCGCCCAGCGGAATCCCGGGCAGCAAACCGAACAGCCCGATCCGTAACCAAGACCGTTACAGCAGTCGCCGCGCTCTCACTCGCGCTTGGCTTGACCGCATGCACCCGCGACTATACGCTCGCCTATCTCTACGTGACGACCTCGAAAGCGTCGCCGGGCATCATCAATCAGTACACCGTCGACTACCAGTCCGGAGCCGTGGTTCAGATCGGCACCCCTGTTACAGCCGGCATCAACCCCGTCGCCTCTGTAGCCGCCCCGAACGCGACCACCATTTACGTGGTGAACCAGGGCGATTCGACCGTGCAGCAGTTTGCCGTCGGCGGGGATGGCCTGCTCACCTCGAAGAACACGTACGCGACCACGGGAAATACGCCGACCGCTATCGCGATCGATACACTGGGCAAGTTCCTCTTTGTGACCTGCAGATATCAGGGCGTGGAGACCTCCGGCGCCGGCGCGCTCAGCGTCTTCTCCATTAGCGCGGATGGCAGTCTGGGCGCAGCAGTAAACGTCAACATCGGCAACAACCCTGTCGGGGTCGCGATAGCCAACTTCAATCCGACCGTGTACGTCGTCGACCAGGATCCTAAAGCCCCCGATGTGCTCGCGTTTGCGGAGGACACAACGGCCGGCACTCTGACCCCTGTTGCCGGCAGCACGGCCACCACGGGCTTCGCGGCCGGCGTCCAGCCCAGCGCAATCGCGGAAGATCCTACCGGCCGCTTTGTCTACGTGACTGACCAGGCTGCGAATCAACTGATCGGCTATGTCGTTCTGAATGGCGGCGGTCTGCAGCCCATGGTCAATGGTCCGTTCGCGACTGGCCTCTTCCCTCTTGCTGTCCTCGTAGACCCACGTGGCAAGTACGTCTATGTCGCGAACTATAACGCGCGATCCATCAGCGCCTACGCCTTGAATGTCACCAACGGAACTCCATCCGGAGTCGCCGGAGCGACGTTGCTTACCGATCCCAACCCGGTTGCTATCGCACTCGATCCTGCGCTGGGAATCTATCTCTATACCGCCAATAACCTTGGCGGCACAGTCACCGGTGAGCAGTTGAACGCAAGCACGGGCGCTCTGACCGCGATCCAGAACTCTCCGTTCCCTGCCTCGGGAAATCCGACCAGCGTAGTTATCGTTGCGAATGGCTCGCATCCCACGCAGGTTCTGCTTCGATAGTCGACTTTGAAGCAGTTCTGATGCAGAAGAATGGCCCCGCTTCGGCGGGGCCATTCTTCTGCATTCGGAACTTACGAACCTCACGCGACCAGCCAAGTAATGCCGTCTTCTAAGAGGAGCGAAGAAGCCCCGCATTCGTCTCAAGCATGCAGAACGCTGTCTTGAGCATCGTTCTAAGTGGCAAGTGCGTGCGGGGAACTCATCTTCCGCTATATGAAAGTGCATTGAACGCGGAATCTTTGAGGGCCTCGGTACGAGGAACGCTCCGTGAAAGATGCCGCGTGATCAGCCTCCGGGCCGGCGTCTCGACATACTTGTGCGCCGCCAGCGCCAGCACGATGACCGCGGCGTAAGAGATCCATGGATCGAACGCCGCCATGTGCAGCCGCTCCATCAAGCGGCTCGACTGCATCAGGTTGAACGCGTTGAAGTGCAAAAGGTAGAGGCAGAAGGTCGCCCGTCCGATGTAAACCAGCGGCGGAAACGCAAACACCGCCGAGATTGGATTTGGACCGCTCAGGCCGAGCGTAAGCGCCGCGAACAGCGGCATCAGCAGACCGCCATGCAGCAGGATGTAAGGTATTCGGGGCAAAAAGACGTAGAGCGCCAATCCGATTCCTGCCAGCGATATCGCTGCTATCGACATGCGGTGCCTTGCACGGAGAGTGAGTTGCGTCTGAAGTTTGGCCAGCGTCAGACCAGCGAGGAAGGTGCAGATGTAGGACGGAGGCGTGTATTTGAGAAGCCGGATCAGATAAGTCGAGGTGTAGCGATCCGCCGCGCCGGACAGGTGGTCAGGATTCAGCAGCACGTACAGGCCGTGCGGGATCAATCCAACAGCCCACAGCGTAAACAGCAGCGCAATCAGGTATCGCGGTTGCCGTGGCAGCGGGACCTTGATCAGATAGGGAAACGCCGCGTACAGCATGATCTCGCACGAAAGCGTCCACGCCACGGTGTTCCAGAATGTAGCCAGGTTTGGGAACCAGCCCTGCATCAGAAACGGAGTCAGCAGCAGGCCCTGCCAGAACTCCGCATGGGAGCGCGCTCCCCACTCGCTGAACAGCATCTGGAATGAGAACGCGAGGGCCAGCAAGTATATTGGATATAGCCGGGAAAAGCGAGCAATCCAGAACTCCCGCTTGTTCAATTCCGGCCGGTCCGCGTAGTTGTACGCCAGGATGTACCCGGACATCAGGAAGAAAAAACCGACGAAGATGAAGCCGTTATCGATGATGGGATAGAGCAGGCCCATGTGGGGCGGCGTGAAGTGAAAGAAGACAATACTGAGCGCTAACAGCGTCCGCAATCCTGTAAGAGCGGGGAGGGATGGTTTGCGGACGGTAGCGGCAGAGTTCAACGGAGGATCTTCACTTTCCAACTTCCGTGTAGGTTTGCGTCGCTAGAGCGAAACAGCTTCATCGCGGTAGAGTCGCAGTCATCTGTATGCGGCTCTGCGGTCTGGCTAACTCCGGCAACTCCGCACGACGCTTTGAGCCCCTAAGAGTTAGACCCGCCGAAGTAGGCAAAGTTTCAATGCGGGCTCCGAAACCGGAGACAAGTAACGCGGAGTCAAAGATTACAGAAACTGCCCGCCTATGCAGTAACCAGCGAACCGAGCATCTCGCCGCTTGCCACCCGGACGATATTGCCCTGTTCCCGCATGCTGAAGACCATCATCGGCATATTATTGTCCTTGCAGAGCGACACCGCCGTCTGATCCATCACCCGTAGATTTAGCCGCAGGATGTCCATGTAGGTCAGCTTTTCCAGCTTGGTCGCGGTGGGGTCGGTCTTGGGATCGGCGGTGTAAATGCCGTCAACCGACGTCGCCTTCAGCAAAATATCCGCCTTGATCTCCATCGCCCGTAAACTCGCGGCGGTGTCGGTTGAAAAGAACGGGTTTCCCGTGCCGGCAGCAAAGATTACGATCCTGCCTTTCTCGAGGTGTCGCATCGCACGACGGCGAATATAAGGCTCGGCCACCTGATGCATCTCGATGGCCGACATCACGCGGCAGAAGAGTCCGCGCTTCTCAATCGCATCCTGAAGAGCAATCGAGTTAATGACAGTCGAAAGCATGCCCATGTGGTCGGCGGCTACACGATCCATGTCAATCGCCTGCTGCGCCACGCCGCGAAAGAAGTTTCCTCCGCCAACGACGATACCAATCTCGCAGCCCAGTGCGTGAACGGCCGCAATCTCTTCAGCTACTTTGTGAATAAATATGGCATCGATGCCAAAACCCTTACCTGCAGCCAGGGCTTCGCCTGAAATCTTGAGGAGGACTCGTTTGTACATGTCAGCTTCAAGTATCGCATGGGTCGCCGGAATCCCCCGCGCTGGAATTCGACCGTAACGGCAGACCGGATTACGGGACGATGAAGTTGTCGATCAGTCGCGTGCTCCCGACCTTGGCAGCGATCGCCACAAGTGTTCCGGAACGGACCTCGGAGACAGGAAGGAGCGTGTCCGGATCGACAAAGGCGAGGTAGTCGAGGTCGACGTGAGTCTTCAGCAGCCCATCCGTCACTAGCGCCAGATCAACTGGACTACGCTCGCCAGCCTGAATCTGGTGTTCGATCTCGCGCAGGGCTTGTGAAAGGAACAGGGCATGTGAACGATCTTCGGTGTTCATGTAACGATTGCGCGAACTGAGCGCCAACCCGTCGGCATCACGAACAATCGGGCAGGCAATGACCTGAAGAGCAAAGTCGAGGTCGCGCACCATCTGCCGCAACACCGCCAACTGCGCCGCGTCCTTCTGCCCAAAGTAGGCGCGGTCAGGCTGGACGATGTGGAAGAGCTTCGCCACCACGGTTGCAACGCCAACGAAGTGTCCCGGCCGGGACGCTCCATCAAGACGTGTCGCAAGCGCACCGGGATCCACCATCGTCTGCAAATTCAGGCCGTTCCTCCGTGGATACATCTCTTCTGGCGAAGGCGCAAAGAGCAACGCGACGCCTTCCTGCTGCAACTGGTCGCAATCGTCGTCGAAGGTGCGGGGGTATTTTGCGAGGTCTTCGTTCGGTCCAAACTGCAGTGGATTTACGAAGATGCTCGCCGCCACAACATTGGTTTCGACCCTCGCCCGCTTTACCAGCGAAAGGTGCCCGGCATGGAGCGCCCCCATCGTCGGGACAAGGCCGAGGCTGGCCCCGCGGCGCGCCTCGCGGCACGCACTCTGCATCTCCTTAACTGTTCGGATGATCTGCATTCCGTTGCTGCGAGTTCCTATAAAGCCACTCCGGGTGGCAGGTGATAGCTCTCTTCTTCGGTCGGAAAGCTTCGTGATTCGACGTCGTGCTTGTATTCCTCAACAGCCTGCCGAATGCTCGCGCCGATGTCGGCATATCGCCGCACAAACTTCGCTGGAGGCGAAAACGTCAGCGAGAGCATGTCGTGAAAGACCAGAATCTGCCCGTCGCAATCCGGTCCAGCGCCGATCCCGATCGTCGGAATCCCCAACTCCGACGTCAGAATCGTGCCAAGCTCGCGCGGCATCCCTTCCAGCACGATCGCGAAACAACCAGCCTCCTGCAGCGCAAGGGCATCGGCTCGGAGCTTATCGACCGCCGCCAGCGACTTGCCCTGCACCTTGTAGCCGCCCATGCGATGCACCGACTGCGGCGTCAGGCCAATGTGTCCCATCACCGGAATCTCGGCATCGGTAAGCCGCCGTACCAGCGAAGCGCGATTCACCCCGCCTTCCACCTTTACGGCTTCTGCGCCGGCTTCTTTCACAAAGCGAACAGCGTTGGCTACACCCTCGCGGTCATCGACCTGGTAGCTCCCAAACGGCATGTCCGCCACCAGGAGCGCCCGCTTCACCGCGCGCCTTACACCGCGAGTGTAGAGCAGCATCTCGTCCAGGGTGATCGCCAGGGTGTCTGTCTGCCCCTGCATCACCATGGCAAGCGAGTCGCCCACCAGAATCAAATCCAGCCCGGCCTCATCGATAAGGCGCGCAGAGGCGTAGTCGTATGCAGTCACGCATGTAATGGGTTGGCGCAGCCGCTTCTTCTGTTGCAGCGAAGGAACGGTCACTTTGCCAGGTATGGCATTGGAACTGGCATGTTGAGCCGTGGGCCCAGAGGGTTGAAACGTAGTAAGACTCATCGCGGTGGACTCCCAGTGCAGCTCCGCCGCGCGCCGCGCAGATGCTTCCTGCTCGCAGCTTTGGCCGGATACCGCCAATCACCGACTCCGAGAGTACGCCTTGGCAGGTCTGCCGCGCAAGCCCCGCTACTCTCGACTAGACCGCCTGCAATCGGCTTTCTGCCATAGCCCGCATTGCTACAATCTCGTTCAGGATTTCGTCCGCCATCGCGGATTTACTCATCTCGGGCAGATCGCGGCCACCCTCCCGCGTTAGAAACGTAGCCGCATTCGAGTCCGAATCAAACCCCAGCCCCGCACGCGAGACATCGTTCACCACGATGGCGTCGGCACCTTTGCGCAGCAGTTTCGCGCGTCCGTTCTCGACTGCGGCGGCAGAATCAGTCTCAGCCGCAAACGCCACCAGCAGTGTTCCTGCAGCCCGCTTCTTCGCGACTTCAGCCAGGATGTCTGCAGTCGGCTCGAGCTCAAGGGTAAGCGGGCCTGTCCGCCGCAGTTTTTCCCTGGCCGCCACAACCGGTCTAAAATCCGAGACTGCAGCCGCGCCGACGACCGAGGTCGCCCGGGACAGATGGGCCAGCACTGCTGCATGCATCTCCGCGGCTGTGTTCACTGGCACGAACTCGCAGCCTTGCGGTAACGCCAGAGCCGTCGGCGCCGAGATCAGGATCACCTTCGCCCCACGCGCAGCGGCAGCCTTGGCCAGCGCATATCCCATCTTCCCGCTCGAGCTGTTCCCGACAAACCGCACCGGGTCGATCGGCTCCCGGGTTCCACCAGCCGTAATTAGAATCGTCTCGCGAGCAAGATCGTCTCGCCTGTCCAGCGCCTTCAGCACCGCCGCCACCAGCACAGCCGTGTCCGCCAACCGCCCGCTTCCAGTCATTCCGCAAGCAAGATAGCCGCTGCCCGGGGGCACAATCGTCACTCCACGTGCCAATAAGGTGGCTACGTTTGCCTGCGTCGCAGGATGCTCCCACATGTTCACATTCATCGCCGGAGCGAGGATCACTGGAGCTTTCGTCGCCAGATACATCGCCGAAAGGAAGTCGTCGGCAATTCCGTGCGCAAACTTCGCCACCGTGTTTGCCGTGGCGGGAGCAACGATCAGCGCTTCTGTCGATTGGGCCTCCGCAATATGCTCAATTGCCGATCCGAGGCTGTCAGGCTCGGACCCATCCCCCTCTTCGGGCTCCGCCCATAGGCTTGTAATCACCTTGTGACCGCTGATCGCGGCAAGCGAGAGCGGTGTGACAAACTTTTCCGCGGATGCCGTCATCACAATATGTGGATCAACGTTTGCTTGTTGCAGCGCACGGATCAGATCGAGCGCCTTATACGCTGCGATGCCGCCCGAAACGCCAACGGTGACCTTTTTAGATGACTTCATTCCAAGCCTCATGTTGCTGCTTCAGCTTCCGATAAATGGTCTCACAAAGTGAGAGCGCAGTATCCCAGGGGAGGTCCGGATGATTTTTTAGAGCTCTTCCCCAAGCAAGACCCTGGCTGATCCGAAATGGGTCGTTTACCTCACGGACACTCTGTAGATCAGGCAACTACATGTAGCCAAACGTCTACAGTAAAGATTATGATGAATCGTTTTAGAACATGATCTGGATAGTACGGAGAGTGCGAGATGGATCTTGCAACCCTGGCCCTGCACGAGTACACAGCAGGTATTCGATCGGAATCTGGTTTTTCAAGCGCCTCAGGTCAGGAAAAGATTGGGGCCAACAGGACAACATTGCGCCGCTGCCGGACACGCGAGCAGGGCGTCGCGTTGCTCATGATTGGCCACGCCATTGAGTACCTTGTTGATTCCAGGCTTATAAACCAGAAAAGCACCAATTTTGCCGAGCGCGAAGCTCTGGCAATTTTGCTGGATGCCAATCTTTCGGTCTACAACGATGGCACGGAGATCAGGCCGCTGGCAGGTCGTTTCCTTCGCTGGTTCCGAGGCGGCGACATCCCGAAGGCCGAGCCGACGAATGCGCACGGATAGAGCTAAAGCGCTTTTGAGAACAGCGAAGCCCGACATCTAGTCGGGCTTCGCTGTTTTTGATCTGCGTCCTGCGGCATCGTCATGCCAGGGGAGGCAAGACGCAGTCTGGACTGTACTTGTCAAGCGGGTTTTGCTCGAGATCAATCCTTGTACCGATCGAACTCATTTGCTCCGGCCATCACGACTCCTAAGGGAGTGAGTGTGTGCAAGTAGGCGAGTCGTCTCGCCATGCGCAGCCGGCACCTCGTCAAGCCGCTTGTAGCAGTGCGGCGACTCATCCACTCCGCCGCCACGCAGCACGACGTTCAAACGGGTCAACCACTCCTGCATCATCTCCGGCTTGATGAGACATCACTTAAGGCTTAGCGAGATCTAGACTAATCGGAATCTTATTGAACGGGACGCTGTCTCCAACGTTCGCTGGGACTTTCACATAGAAAGCTTTCCGAGCATTGCTCGGCGCAAAGTCGATGAAAACGTATTGTTCTCCCGGTACGTGATGACGGTAGCACTCAAAGGCCTTCTGAAGCTTTGCTAGAATTAGCTCCGGCGGACAAGCATTTGAATCACTTGCGAAAATCATCAATTTCAAGGGCGACTTTACACAAAGCAGCTTCCAATAATCTGTGACAACTGCCTCGGCGTAGGCTGCACCGCGACTCCAACCGGCCCATTCACTTTCCGCAGCGAGCACAATTCCTTGGTGCCCGACACGACTCCAAGCGACGAAGTCCAGCATGAATTCGCTTACTTGTTTTTCACGATTCGTATGCAGCATCTCGATTCCAAGGCCGCTTAGAATCTCGCAGAGTCCATCCATCACAGTCTTGGTATAAACTTTATCGCCGTCGCTTTCTATGCCCGCCTTGTTGACGAACATTACGAGCCTTCGTCCAAGTTCTTCAGGCGTAAGTACGTATTCCGTGATTCGCATGGCATAACTTCTCACGGTTTCTGCGGCAACGCAAATGAAAAGCCCAGGCTGTCGCCTGGGCTTTTGTCAAACAGGTTAGGAAACTTGGCTTACGACTGGGGAGCATCCTCCGCTGATACTTTAGCCGTGGCTACGGTGTAATTCGGATCGCCAATCTTGAATCGCGCGAAGCGGCGCACGCTGATATTTTCGCCAAGTTTGCCAACCTTCGACGCGATGATCTGCGCGATGGATTGCGACTGGTCCTTGATGAACGGCTGCTCGAGCAAGCAGAACTCCTCGTAAAACTTGCCCAGCTTGCCGTCGAGCATCTTCTCGATGATGTTCGCTGGCTTGCCGGTTGCCGCAGCCTGCGCGCGGTAGATCTCCTTCTCGCGGTCCAGGTCTTCTTGTGTGACTTCATCCTTGCCCACGTAGCGTGGATCGACAGCAGCGATATGCATCGCGATGTCCTTCAGCAACTCCTGGAAGTCTTCGGTGCGGGCGACGAAGTCCGACTCGCAGTTCAGCTCAAGCAGCACGCCAATCTTTCCGCCAGCATGGATGTACGTGCCAACCGCGCCCTCGTTGGTCGAGCGCGACGCCTTCTTCGCAGCAGAGGCCATGCCACGCTTGCGCAGCACGACGAATGCGCCTTCCATATCGCCCTTGGCTTCCTGCAGTGCCTTCAGGCAGTCGCCCATCGGCGCGCCAGACTTCTCGCGGAGTTCCTTTACCAGCTTTGCATCAACTTTTACTGCGGTCTCGGTCGACATAATCATCCTTGGTGAAACACATATTTCAAGCCGGTCTGGAAACCAGATGGCGCTTGTAAGAGTGGCGCGGGCAAAAGCCCGCGCCACCTAAACTAGACGAGTGTGATTACGGCACGGCTAACGCTGTGCGCGTAACCGAACCCGTAGCAGAGGCAGGTTATGCGGTAGCTTCTGCGTGAACCTCTTCAGGCTCTGGCTCGGTCTCAACCGTCGCGGGGGCCTTGCGAATGTTCCCGCCAAGCACTGCTTCGAGGTCGACCACTTCGTCATCTTCAACCGAAGCTTCGGCAACTCCTGCAGACTCGTGGATCTCGGCGAGAGCCGGATCCGCAGTAACTTCGCCCTCTTCGCCAACATGCTCAGCCGCGATCTCCATCGGCTGGATGTCGTTGGTCTCGGTTGCGAAAGCACGCTCTGAGACCATCTGTACGCCTTCCGCAGCGGAGTCTGCAATCTTCGTCGTAAAGAGGCGAATGGCGCGAAGCGCGTCATCGTTGCCCGGGATCACGTAGTCCACCACAGTCGGATCGCAATTTGTATCGACGACCGCAACAACCGGAATACCCAGCTTGCGGGCCTCGGCAACGGCAATCGCTTCGTTGTTCGAGTCGACGATAAAGAGCGCATCGGGCAGACGCTTCATGCTCTTAATACCTGAGAGGTTCGTCGAAAGGTGCTTGCGCTCGCGTTCGAGCTTGATGACTTCCTTCTTGGTGAGCAGCTCATAGCGGCCGTCGGTCGACATGTCGTCGAGTTCCTGAAGACGCTTCACCGACTTCTGGACCGTTACCCAGTTGGTGAGCAATCCACCGAGCCAGCGGCTATTGATGTAAGGCATTCCGGCGCGGTTCGCTTCCTCGGCGATCGCATCCTGTGCTTGCCTTTTCGTGCCGACGAACAGGATCAGCTTGCCGGTCGAGGTCAGGTCGGTGACGAACTTCGAAGCTTCCTTGAACATCTTCAAGGTCTTCTGCAGGTCGATGATGTAAATGCCGTTGCGCTCGCCGAAGATGTATTCCTTCATCTTGGGGTTCCAGCGCTTGGTCTGATGCCCGAAGTGAACGCCAGCTTCGAGCAGTTCTTTCATAGTGATGTTTGCCAAATTGAGCTCCTTGGTGAAGACAGCCGGGTTCTCAGTGGAAGGCCGGTGCCTGGATTGATCCCTTGCGGGAGATTTGACTCCTTGACCTCCGATCGAACAGCTTCGAAGGGTGATGCGATTTGCTACCGCCGCCAGTTCCCGGCAGAAACCGAGAACTGGCAGCAAAGCTTGAGAACTAGCGCTTGGAGAACTGGAAGCGTGCACGTGCACCCTTCTGCCCGTACTTCTTGCGCTCCTTGCCACGCGAATCGCGCGTGACCAGGCCTTCGGACTTCAGTGCCTTGCGCAGCTCGGGGTTGAACTCCATCAGTGCGCGGGCGATGCCGAGCTTGACCGCGTCGGCCTGGCCCATGACGCCGCCACCCTTTACGGTGGTCATTACGTCGAAGGTTTCGCCGATGTCGGCGATGCCGAGCGAACGCTTGGCCGCGGCGCGCTGCTGTGCGGTAACGAAATAAACGTCAACTTCCTTCTTGTTGACCGTGAACTTGCCGCTGCCGGGACGCAGGAACACGCGCGCAATCGACGACTTGCGGCGGCCCGTTCCGTAGTATTGAACTAACTCTGCCATTCTGCTCCTTCAATCCTGCTTCAGGGCGTGGCCCCGAGTTTCAAAACTAAACTTGTCTCGCGATCGGCTATCTCAGCGCAATCGCACAACGGTGCGTCCGGCCCCGATTAGCCTTCGAGATGCGCGGGCGAGTGAGCCGTCTTTTGGGAAGCCGGCTTCGGCGCGTTCGACGCGTGGAACTCATACGGCACCGGCTGCTGCGCCAGGTGCGGATGCTGTCCGCCCTTGTACACCTTCAGCTTGGTCGCCATCTGGCGACCCATCTTGCTCTTCGGCAACATGCCCTTCACGGCCTGCTCGACGATCGCCTCGGGACGACGTGCAAGCAGCTTGATGAAGCTCTCTTCACGCAGACCGCCGGGGAACCCGGTGTAGCGGCGATACAGCTTCTGGTCACTCTTCAAGCCGGTCAGAACGATCTTCTCGGCATTGACGATGACGACGTGGTCGCCCATATCGATATAGGGGGTGTAGAGCGGGTTGAGCTTGCCGGCGAGCATCGAAGCGGCCTGGGTGGCGAGACGGCCAAGCGTTTTACCGCTGGCGTCGAGTACGTACCACTTGCGCTTGATATCTTTGCCGCTGGGGATCGTAGTGGACATCGTTGTTTACTCCCTGATTCTGCCGTCTTCAGTGTTCGGCGTGGTGCGTGAAGAATGTCGTGCCAGATTTGTACTACTCTGAAGCTGCTATTTACTGCATTTTAGAAATCCGGCTAAGCCCAGTGTTGCAAGCACGCCCAAAGCACGGATCGAGAAAGCACTCGAAGACCCGCGGAGAACGGAACGCCTGAAAAAAGCTGAACCGGCTGCTGGAACGCACATTGCGGGTGGGATGGGTGCTTCAGGGGCGGCGCTAGCTTCAGGCTGCTCCTACTGGATCCATCGATGCGGCTTCCACTGCTGTCCCATTCGAATAACGTGCCTGGAAGACCTGACTTGCATCCGAATACGAAGCCAGAGGAACACAGACGTGCAGACGCGGGACTGCGCGAGTCTTAAGAATAGCCGAGTGTCGGAACAGAGTCAACGATGATCAGCGTCCGTCCAATCTGTTGGCACCGACAGCCACCGAGGTAAGAGAACGTCATCTCGACCAAAGCAATGCAGTTTCATCGCGATGCGTAGTGGAGCGACCCCACATTGACAGTTGTCGTTGCTACTGCCGACTTCCCCCTGCCTGTCATTCCCGCTGGGAATCGGCGTTTACTCTTCCCGCTGACGTCGTAGTCCTGCAGGACCTCAGGCTCAATAACGCCGTTATCGCAATCCTTACATTCGAATTGCGATTGAACATGCCGCCAACCTGCATGCAGGCAAAGAGCGGGGTATAACCTTCAGTATGAAATTTCGCTGTACGGGAAGCGCTGTCCTCGGCTTGGTCCTGTTCCTAATCTGCTTCCAACCTCTTACGGCATACACAAAGCGAGCGAACGACCTTCACAATTTGTGGCCCTTTTTAAAAACCGTGCTGGTTGGTGGCTTCCTGCTTAGTCTTGGCGCGCCAAATCGCCGTTTTTTGATCTCCACATCTTTACTAGGGACTCTGTTCGTTGCGAACGCCCTATTGATCGTAAAAGATTCGATTGCGGGCACCGATCACAATCTCTTCCCCATCGAGTTCATATTCATTACGCTGCTCACGCTCCCTGCCTACCTCGGAGCAGTCCTCGCCGCTGCCGTAGACTGGTTTGGAGCGTATAAACCTACTCCATCGACGCGAATCCGATGATCCGCACCGGTGCTCCATCAGGAAACTGTGCCGTCAGGATCAGCTCTCCGCCCATTGCCCTCACCGTACGCTGCAGTGTGGAAAGGTGCATATCAGCCCGTTTTTCGCTGCGAGACACCTGCTCCTGCTTCACGCCTAAAGCCTTCGCCATTTGCACCTGAGTGATTTGACGGGCTTTCCGCAGTTCGCGCATGGTCATCTCCTCGGCGATCAGCACATCGGTGCGCCTAGCAATCTTCTTACGTCGGGCCGCTGGCAGCGAGCTCAGCTTTTCCTGAAGGGTCTTCATCGCTTTCTCTTCTCCGTTCCCTTCTTATCTTCGGCCTTAAGGTTCTTCAGGTGCCGCTCGTACCTTGCATCGGCCTTAGCGATCAGCCTCTTGTAAAACTTCGCCTCGCTGCCGCCCGTCTTGTCTCCAGCAAAGAGCAGAATCGCCCGGCGCTTTGGATCGAAGGCAAACGCCACGCGCCACTCGCCGTCGGCGGCCTCAAACCGAAGTTCCTTCATGTTCGCGTAGCCAGAGGCTTTGAGCGTGTCGACATGGGGCCGACTGGTCTCCGGCCCGAACATCTCTACAAAACCGGCCTCCGCATAGAGCTCGTTCTGTACCTCGACGGGCAACGCCTCAAATTCCGGTTCGAACTCATCGTGAAACAATACTGTCTACGCCATCTATTATGCTCCGTATCGCATATGCGTTCAAGTGCATTGTTTCAGGAGATCCGGATGCGCTCAGATCAATCCTCTTAGCTCAGAGAACCTTCCGACGCAGCCAATCTTAAAATCCGCACCACCGCCTCCCAAAGCAGCCACAGATACCCGGCGATCAGCAGCACCTCCAGCAACATCATCAGAACGGCATCCGACTCACCGGCAAGAAGCGCCCGGTGGAACTCCGCCGAAGTGAATTGAGCGAGCGAACTCGACCAATAACTGTGCTCAATCACCGAGACCATACTGAACACCGCGAACCCCGCCACCTTCCATCGTTCACGAGCGGCTCCTCCACCCGCAGCCAGCAGGCAGATCGGAAAGAGCGCCAGCATAAGGTACGGGGGCCAGGACTTCTTCGAGAAGACCAGAACCGCCAGCGTCAGCGCCGCCATCCCGTAGGTGAGTGCGCGCATCCGGGTCGCAATATCGGCGCGAAGAGCAGCCTTGGCGATTAAAGCGAAGATCCCCAGCAGAACCAGTAGGACGAAAACATCGCTCAGTCTCGGCGGGACGCTGATGCCAAAGATGGCCTCCAGCAGATAAGGAAGATCCCCCGCCGACCAGAGATCGCCCTCCGCCGCAAGTGGAGTCAGAATTGGCGCTCCGGCGGCCAAAAATCCGCCGTAGGCCACTCCGCAGACCGCTGCCACACCAACAACCATCCTCCACCCGCGTGGCGCAGAGCAGAAGAACGCCGGCGCATACAGCAATGGCAAAAACTTGATCGCAGCCACGGCCACCCCAAACGACGCTCCTGCCGCGAATCTCCGAGACCGCAGCACCAGCAGCACAGACAAAGCCAGGAGAACGGCGATCACAACGTTGTCCTGCCCATCGATCGCAACGAACTGCAGACTAATTGGACTGGTGAGGTACAGCAATGAAGCCACACGCAACTCGGTCTCCGGCAGAAACTCCCGGCCAGCCCGCATCCAGAGCGGCAGCAGCAACAACTCTGCGAGGACGGAAAAGAGCATGATTGCGAGCGGTGTTCGCCACAACGAGATCAACACTGCGTCAAGATAAGGATGCAGCGGAGCATAGCTGCTTACGAAGTCCCGGTACGGCAGCAGATGCCGCAGCACCTGCTGCGCCTGTTCAAAGTAGTAAGCAGGAACATCTCCACGCGGCGCGACCCGCAGGACAAGGAACACCACCGCAAAGATTCCAAGGCGGCTCCCCGCGAAGGTCCAGAAGACTGTGCGATCGAACTGCCTTTGCGGAAGTGATCGCAGTCTTTGAGCGCAAGCAAGGCAGAGACTGGCGACTCCCGCGACGAGACCAACCGCAACGCGAGCAAAGAGAGTCTGTTGGCCAGTCATCGTCCCTACAGCTTAGTGCATGTCGACACTTCAACTGCATGTCGAAGACTAGTGCTCCAGTTGGCTTGCGCTCGGCTGCTGACCGATCTTCGTCTGCAATTGCTTCGGGATCGCCTTCCGCTTCTTTTTCCGGGGCTCCTCAGGAGCAGGCGGATCGAGCCTGTACAGAATCAGCAGGTTCCGGTCAGGATCATCGAACGCCATAAACGACGCCACTCGCTGCAGGTGAAACAGCGGCGAGAGCGCGTCCATCTTATCGTCATCTACCTGGTTCCACGTTGCATACCACCCAGGCCGGTAAAGAGCGATGCGGTCCTCGAGTGCCATCGTGCCAAAGTCGTCGCAGATCGAAGGCAGTCCCGTCATCAGCGAGATGTCCGAGCCGCTGATCGACAGGATCAGCGGATTGTGGTCGCGGCTCGCCCGTACCACGCGGCTCAGGTCAGCCGCAGCCTGCGTGAACTCGTACTGAGGTGAGCTAAGGAACTCGATCGTCTTCCGAGCGTCTGTCACCATGATGGCCAGAAATGCCGCTGCTACGATAAGGCCAAGAGTGATCCGGGCAGAAAGCCGCGAGAATTTTGCCGATGCCGCGATGTAGACCTGCTCGAAGACAATCGGCACCAGCAGAGTCAGCGGTACCGCGACCACCAGGTAGTATCTCGGCTGTAGATTGTTGTGATACGCCAGGAACGCCGCATATCCGGCAGCCCACAACATCAGCGAAGGCACGAGCGGGTTGCCAAAGCTCCGCCGCCAGAAGATCAACGCCAGGATCACCGCCGCCATTGCCAGTGGGTAGGAGATCCCGCCCATCCACACGCCATCGCGAACTGTGTCTTGAACGACGCTCCAGGCGTTCTCTCGCGTCATGCCTGTGTAGGCGTTCGCGCTGAAGAGATAGCGATAGTCCTCCAAGAATCGCGGCCGCACCAGCAGAAAGAAATAGGTCGACCATAAAGCTCCGGCAAGCGACGCCGCAGGAACTCCAACGCGCAGCAATCGCCCGAACCGATAGCCAGTCGACGCCCAAAGCATCCACGCCACCGACGGCAGAAGAAACACGGCTGTTGTCTTGGTGAGGATCATCAGCGGCAGAAGCAGTCCGAGCGCAAGAACCGAGAACACGGGGCGACTTCTCGCACCCGCTGTAGCCAGGATGGCAAGCAGCGTCAACAGAACCAGCAGCGGCTCAAGTATCGCGAGCCGGGTAAAGGCGAAGCAGAAGGGACTTACCGCCAGGAGCGCCACCGCAGTCGCCGCGGCCAACGAAGTTCCCTTACCAAGTCGCCGCAACAGGAGGTAGCTCGCAACCAGAATGCCGCCAAAGACGCTCACCGAAAGTGCCCGCGCCGCAACCAGGCTGACGCCGGTCACCTTGAAGAGCAGAAACTCCAGCCCGGGCCAAACCGGTAGCGCGACGGCTGGATTGAAGTCGCCGCGAACATACCAGTGGCCGAGCTGAATCTGGCGGATCGCCCCGTCTCCATACCAGCCTTCGTCGGTGTACTTCGACCAATCCATCCAAGGCGAATGATTTGGAAAGTCGGCGCTCAGATGAACGAAGTGCAGCGCAAAGAAGACAGCGGACCCCAGCAGGAGGATCGCCGTGGCGACCGCCAGCCATCGCGACGCTGCTCCATTACGCAGATCTCCCGTGGCGAGAGGAGACCCACTGTGCGCACCGAGCAGGTCGGGTTCCGTTGAATCAGGAGAGATGCGTGTCGTGAGATCAGCCATCGAATTGATGGATGAATCGGTCAGACCTGAATCCAATTTCGCATCTCCCCGCATGGCTACTGAACAGCAGACCGGGGCTACAAGAAGTCCCGCAAATCTTTATGTATAGTAGCCGAACTCGACCCGCCCCTTCCCCTCGGGCCAAGGCCGCAATCATGCGAGCTGCCCGGAGCGTAGAGTTTTTCACCTCCCATCATTGCGTCAACACCTTGTGCGTCTTCGAAATCTCGACTGAAATATTGTCCGCCGGAAGAAGTTCATTCACGGATTCGGGCACCCTTCCGGTTGCGCGACAGACCTCCCCGGCCAGTGACGGCCGAACAACCAGGAAGTGCCTATCCGGTTGCCTCACATTGGTGAAATCGTAGTCCCCGCACATCTGCCATCCCGAGAGATCCATTGCGGGCGCGATGGAAAGCAACTGACTTTCATTCACGAAGACGAAATCCGGTGCGGTGGCAGCGCACGCCTGCACACGCTCCCGGTTGCTTAGTTCTCCGGCTGCTCGTCCATTAACCAGGCCAGCAAGGTCACACAAATTTGCCCTGGTAAAGTAGCCGACAAAGCCGATGTCCGCCGCAACGCCGCGTCTCGTTTGCAGCACCTCAAGGCGCTGCGATTCGAAGAGCCGTAGCGTTCCCTGGCGATGCGTCAGAACGCGGCGCATGAAGACGCCTTCGACGGGAAGGACAAGCATGATGGCTCCGAGAAACCCATAAACGAGCGCGGCGTTGGATGGCCGGCCGGCGGCAAACTTTGCAGAATCAGGGCGCTCCCGTCCGACTTCCAGGATGTTCCACACGATGGAGAAGAAGAACGTCCATGCGAAATATCGAACTCCCTGGATCTCTTGTCCCCGCAAGACTGCCACCGTAAGAAGAACCGGAAACAAGGCATTGGCGAGCATGTTGATTGCGGTAAGTCTGCGGGAGATTCGCACGACCAAAAAGAACGTCAAGAGCCAGAAAACTGCGAGCCCGGCGCCAAACGAAAAAGCACTGCTTAGCGTATAGACCGTGTCGTGCAAGGGGTTATGCCAGAACGCAATGCCGTGCGATTTGGCGAGAGCGGTATCCGGCAGCAGGACATGCATGGTGGAATAGATGGTCGCGAGCGCGAGTCCGCATCCAGCAATCAGCGGCGCACTCAGCGTAAGCGCAGCGCCGAACCGCTGTGCTGTAACACCCCAAGTCTCCCACCAGTTCCGTGTTTCGCGGAAGCGGCTGAGCGTCAGAATCAGGAACCCCAAAGTACAAAGCAGCAGCAGTTCTACGCGCAGCAGAACTGCGAAGAACGATAGGGCAATCAAGATCGCGTATCTCGGCCGCGATCTTCGCCGCTCATACGTCTCCGTATGAACGACCCACGCCAGCAGAGAAACCAGGGCCACCGCCACTACTGTCTCCATGCCGTCATCCAGCCACCGCACTGCGGAAGGCGTGCAGACTAAAAGAAGCAACGCCAGGCCTGTCTTGCCGGCGATTTCGGATCGAACCGCAATGCGGGCGAAGAGCGCAGCTAATCCGCAAAAGAGCAGCAGGTGCATCACGCTCGAAGTAGCGTGCGGCAAATCCGGCGATGCGGTCAGCCAGCGCAGGATTGCGAGCGCGAACACATACAGCAGGCTCGATGCCCCGTAGTTGGCGTGAATGCCATCGTAGGTAATGAAGTGATGGAGTTGCAGATTGTCGGCGTAGCGCAGATGAATGAAGGCGTCATCCTGAACAGCGCCCCACCCGAACGCGATCCAGCACGCAAGCCACAACAGCAGCAACGGCAGAGTTACAGCATAGGTTCTGGTCACCGTTCGCGCCCCTCCCATGGAGCAAAGCTCAGACATGGAAGGTCGAACGTTCAACAACATTGAAGCAGCTTGCGACGCAAACACTATGCCCCTCGAAGGGCGTAACGATCTCTACTCTGGTTTGGTGCGGGGCCCGAAGTTACAGCACTGTCTCATTCATACGCGAGAGCATCAATCGGATCCTTTTTCGCCGCTTTAAGCGCCGGATAGAAGGCCCCAAGAAGGGCACCCGCGAATGCGATGACAACAGACTTCCAAACATACGGCAGATTGATCACGAAGTCGAGTGTGGGAAACCGATTCTGCAGAATCGCGCTCAACGCGAAGCTCGCAGCGACTCCCAGGACGATCCCCGCCACGGCCAGCAACCCCGTCTCACGCAGCACCAGGGTCACTATATAGCTCTTCGAAGCTCCCATCGATTTCAATATGCCGATCTCGCGTGTCCGCTCCATCACTGCCGTATACATGGACTGAAAGATCACCATGAACCCGATCACGACGGCAATGCCGATTACAACCTCAAGCCCGATGTTGAACCCTGGCAGCCGTGCCGGGGTCATCATGTCCAGATACTCGGCCGTCTTCAGAACGCTGTAAGTCTCCATCCCGGGAATCGCCAGGATGTTCTTCTTTACTTCGTCTTCAAACTTCGGTGAGTTCTCGGTCTTCAGGTAAAACGCTGTCACCTTGCCTTCGGTGCCCGTTAACTGCCCCATCGTCTCAATCGGAACGAACTTGCGTCCGCCCTTGCCGTGTTCGACGATGCCGCAGATGCGGAAGGCATGATTCAGTACCGTCAGCGGTTCTCCCACCTTCTTCCCGGCCGCCGCGTACTCGTCGACAATGATGTCGTAGGGCTGCTCAAAGGGGCCGCCCGAAAGAAAACGGAAGGGTGCGAGGGCGTCGAAGGTCTTGAAATCGATGCCGTAGATATTGTCCAGCGAACCGGTAACTTGAATATTTACAGGAGCCACCACACTTACGTGCGGCACTTGCGTAAGAACACCACCAATTTTGATGGAGGCACTCGCTGAACTGAGACCCACGAAGTTATTGGTCGTAGGCGGTCGCACAAACATGTCCATTCCGATCCCATTCTGACGGTCCTTGAAGCCGTTCAGCTTACCCATCAGGATGGCCGTGATTGAGAGGATCATAATCACTTCTATGGCCACCGCAAAGACGCTGATGACCGAGCGTAAAGGGCGATGCACGAGATTTCCAACTACAAGCTTGTTCATGTTCTTACAGTGTAATCCGGTGGCGCTGCCACTGTCCGTCCACGCGATGCCGCGCCCTCACGGGAGTCGTCTGGGCCGAAGATCAGGTCGCGAACCTTGCATCCGTACAGCGGTTTGCAATCCTGCCTGATCAGCCCCCGCTCTGCCGCGCCGGATCAGCAGGTTGCCGATCAGCGGCAGAACATACAAAGCCAGAAACGAGACGAAGATGACTGTGAGTGGACCGATTGTCGATAGGTAGAACGGCCCGCTCATCATTCCTTCCGGCGCAATATGCGAGCACATGGCCACCATCAGCAATCCCCACGGCGACTTGCGCGTGTCTCCGCAGACAAAGTCCATTACGAAAAAACACGTCAGCCACAGTGCCGGCGCGATCAGCAGCAGCCCGGTCCATTTGGCCATGTGAAACGCATCCGCCGTCGGACTGAACGATATCCCGGTTGTTGTGTCATCCTCGCCAGACGTCGAATAGTGTGCATAGCCGATCTCGTGGGAGTAGATATTCCCTAACGCGATCAGCGGCTTATTCGGCCAGATAAAGTGCGGCACCAGGTTGTAGACGTCGTAAAGCAGCGGGTAAAGTCCAAAAACCTTCCCCTGCTCGGTAATGTCGATTAGCGCATCATCGATCGAAATCATCTGCAGCCGATCGAAAATTCCCTGGGCCGAATCGTAATAGTGGATTGTGTAATCGTCTGTTTCGATGATGCTTTGGGTTTCGGTGGCCGTCTTTTCGCGGACAGCATCGAGGTCCGTAAGCAGTGCATAACTGTTCTCGACGGTCTCAACGAACGTTGCGCCCTGGACGATCGGCTTTCCAACCTGGATATATGGAACAAGGTAATAGAAGGCGAAGAAGATGCCGATGGCGAGCGTCACCACCTGGCCAACGGAAAATCTGTATTGCAAAGCAGCCGCTGCGATGATGAGGCAGGCCAGAGGCTGGAAGAGACCTTGCTTCGATGTATTGAGAATGCCGAAGACAATGCAGGAGAAGACGGTCGCAATGATGACCGCAGTCCCGAGAAAACGCCTGCCGCCGCTAACCTTGATCTGATAGGTAACGCCGAGGATGATTCCCAATGGCAGGAACTGATTCACCTGGCTCAGCGCACTGAGAACAGTGCCGGAGTTAGCGGCATGCAAGGCCTCGACGGAATCGACCGCTCTGAAGGTGACGATGCTGGCTATGTAGATGGCCGCCCCCACCAGCATGCAGCCGATGCTGGCGGCGTCCAGATCGATCTTGTCGGCGGATTCGCCCAGCAGGCTCTTTGCCGGAAGCACAATCCTCTTCAGATACGCGGAGACCAGCATTCCACTTATGCCCGCGACATAGACCAGCATGGTTGTGATCGGTGTCGACAGGTTCGTATCCGCTGCCTCGCCCAGGTAAGCCTTGTAAGTCAAGCCCAGGATGACCGCCAGCACAGCGTAAAAGAAGATGTATGAGCCTGACGGGAACGCAAATCCGCCCGCCACGTTGAATGCCACCGTCGCGATCAGGATGAAGGCAAAGGTTAGAAGGGTGAACAGGGGCGCCGTCCCCTCAAGAACCTGTGCGAGACAAAGCAATACCGCAAAGCCGCAGCTATAGAACAGAGGGATTCGGCTTGGAAAGGGGATGCGCATCGTTCGCTGTTGGCAGGGCGGAACTCACAACGGAGACGCAATCCTGCGCTGGTTCGACGATACAACACCGCTTCTGTCAGTTGAATCTGGGCCAGACGAACCGAGTAGACGTCACATCCAGCGAGCAGGTCTGGCCGCAATTCCCGGTCCGGGTCGCAAAGGTGAAGCGAAGGGCGTCCGCACCTGCGGAGGCCGAAAGAGCCGCTATACTGGGTCTGCGTTTCGTTGTCATGTCGGGCCAGGTGTCTTACAGCGGAGAGCATGGTTCAATTCGGAGTCGAGCTAAGGCAGGAGCGGGAGCATCGCGGTGTCTCGCTGGAGACGATGTGCGCCTCAACAAAGCTATCCTTGCGCCAGCTTCTCGATGTCGAAGCCGGGAACTTCCGCGAGCTGCCCGGCGGCATCTTTCGCAAAGGGTTCGTCCGCAGCTATCTCAGGGCCCTCAACCTCGACGAGCCTCTCTGGCTTGAGCGTTTCGAGGCAAGCTACAGGGCCAGCGGTATGGCCGACGCCGCAGAGGTAGACTGGGCCGACTTCGCAGAAAACGTCCGGAACAACCGTCTGGGCGGCAAGGGCTCAGGGACCCGAAATCGGTGGCTGGGCGTCCTGGCCATGGCCGTTATGTTGATCTTGCTCGGCCTTTGCGTCTGGAGATTTGTTGTCGTACCGAAGCTACCGCAGCAGTCTTCCATTCCCGCCAACACAGATGTTCCTGATCGCTGTTGTTCCCGGTAGGAATCCCGCCTAGCCACGATCCCTGCGCAAATGTAAAATAAGAGGGTTCTAACGAACGACAGGCTCATCCAAAGATCAATACGCCTTTCAGCGTATTGACAGCCCTTTCGTTCGCACAGTCTTCCGCACCGCAATCCGTTTTGTATCGAAGGAGTAGTTTTGGCTAAGCGTGACCGTTTCCTTTTTACCAGTGAGTCCGTGACCGAAGGTCACCCCGACAAGATCGCCGATCAGATCTCCGACGCCATCCTCGACGCCTGCCTCGCCCAGGACCCCTACAGCCGCGTAGCTTGTGAGACCCTCACCTGCACCGGCCTTGTCGTCATCGCCGGTGAGATCACCACTCAGGCTTACGTCGACTTCCAGACGCTCGTTCGCGATACCGTCTCGAAGATTGGATACAACGACGCCACGCATGGCTTTGACTCCAACACCTGCGCCGTCATCTCGACAATCAACAAGCAGTCGCCCGACATCGCCATGGGCGTGGACACCGGCGGCGCCGGCGACCAGGGGATGATGTTTGGTTACGCCTCGAACGAGACGCCCGAGTTGATGCCGACACCCATCTCGCTCGCCCACAAGCTTGCGCAGAAGCTGTCGGAAGTACGCAAGTCCGGCCTGATGCCGTATCTCCGTCCTGACGGCAAGAGCCAGGTCACGGTCGAGTATGACTCCAACCACAAGCCCGTCCGCGTGGATGCCGTCGTCATCTCCACCCAGCATGCGGAAGAGGTCGGCAATGATCAGCTTCGTGCCGAAGTCCTGAAAAACGTCATTCAGGCCGTCATTCCCGCCCATCTGCTCGATGGCGACACCAAGTACCACATCAACCCGACCGGTCGCTTCGTCATCGGCGGACCCATGGGCGACTCCGGTCTGACCGGCCGCAAGATCATCGTCGATACCTACGGCGGCATGGGCCGTCATGGCGGCGGAGCCTTCTCCGGCAAGGACGCCACCAAGGTCGACCGTTCCGCGGCTTACATGGCGCGCTACGTCGCCAAGAACATCGTTGCCGCCGGGCTTGCCGATCGTTGCGAAGTTCAGCTCGCCTACGCTATCGGCGTTGCCGAGCCAGTCAGCGTTCTCGTCGAGACCTTCGGCACCGGCAAGGTCTCGGAAGATGTACTCGAGTCGCTCGTTCGGAAGAATTTCTCGCTCACTCCAAAAGGCATCATGGAGACGCTCGACCTACGCAAGCCCATCTTCAAGGCGACCGCCGCTTATGGTCACTTTGGCCGCGAAGGCGAAGGCTTCACCTGGGAGAAGACCGATAAGGCCGACGCGCTCGCGGAACAGTCCGGCGTGCACGCTGAACTTGCCGCCAAGTAGCCTCGCATCACACCAATGAGGGCAGGCCAGACGGCCTGCCCTCGGCTTTTGCTGCACGTCTTGTTACCTGCCCCATTTTCTAATCCCGGAGAACATCTGCTTTATCGTCTTCGAAGGAAATCTGCGGTTCAAAACTCCTCACTCTCGCAAAAGCCTCTCGAGAGTCCGTTTCTATCCGACGTAACTAAGCCGAGTTGCATCTCATTTTCAAATACACTGCACCAGGAATGGACACCCGATGCTCATCCAGTCTGAGTTTGACATCCAGTTTCGGCTGTCTCAACCCACCGCCATCATCGCTCTTCTTCACCTGCACCCATCGCTGAACGCGGCCGTCCAAAATGGCAACGAGCTCGCCGTCGAGAAGACCGCCGAGCCCTGGCATTACAGCGCCGCCGACAGCGCCGGCTTCGTCCCGGAGACCATCCCCTCGACCGAGTATCACGACAGCTTCGGCAACCGCTGCACCCGCTTCGTTGCGCCCGCCGGAACGCTCCGCCTTAGAGCCGCCGCTATTACGTTGGACGACGGCCTTCCCGACGAGATCGCCACCCAGGCGCAGCAGGCCCGCATCGAAGACCTTCCCGACGAAGTCCTGCAATTCCTTTTACCCAGCCGCTATTGCGAGGTCGACCGCTTCAGCGCTATCGCGCAGGACCTCTTCGGCTGGATGAACTCCGGTTGGAACAAAGCCGCCGCCATCCGCGACTGGGTCCACAACAAGGTCGACTTCAACTACAAGACCGCGCGCCCCACAAAGACCGCGATGGACGTCTACACCGAACGGATCGGTGTCTGCCGCGACTTTCAGCACCTCGCCATCACGCTGTCCCGTTGCCAGAACATTCCCGCGCGCTACGTCACTGGCTATCTCGGAGACATCAATCACGCTTACAGCGGGGCAGGCGACTTCAGCGCCTGGTACGAGGTCTTCCTTGACGGCCGATGGATGACCATGGACGCTCGGCACAACGACTCGCGCTACGGCCGCGTCCTGATGGCGACCGGCCGCGATGCCGCGGACGTAGCTATCACCACATCCTTTGGTGACGCTTATCTCTCTAACTTTTACGTAGACAGCTTCCTGGTGGACGACCAAGGGAAGAAGCTGCCAATCGAAGGCGCGCCCGCTCCAGCGGTGTAGCTTTTTGCTCCGGCAGTCTGGGTGCGCCATTCATCGCGCTCTTACCGGAGGCGATGGATGGGATCGGGACCATTCACTTGGAAGAATAAAATGTATAGGTCGCCTCATACGGCACGCGCACCAGCGCGCCCGATTCACACGCGCCGCTCGGGGCGTTCCCGCCCTTCGTCTCCGACCGCCGTATCATCTCCACGCCCGTCAGTTTCCCATCTCCACCTGCATTTGCAGCCTTCAGCAGCAGCCACGGCACCGATCCGGCATCGGGCGAAGGAGTCTTCGCAACGACCTTCCCCGTTACCGAACTTCCATCCTCCAGATGCCATACCGGCCCATCGCCATGCGATCCCATTTCGATCCCGTTAGTATCGAACAGTCGCGCCGCTGGTGCGACAAACTCCCACTTCGAAGCTTTACAGGTATAAATCTGCACGCCTTTACCTTGAAGCGTGAGCACAACGTGTTCTGTCGCAGGCGGCACGGTCGCATCCTGGGCCCGCATCGAACAGGCGAGTAAAAGCATCATTGCTAGAGACAAAAAACTGCGCATATGGCAAGTCTAAGCCATAGCGAACCCGGCTTTTCACTCGAAAGCGGGCGGGCGTCATCCTGAGCGAAGCGAGAATCCTGAAGGAGCTTAAGCTGCCATCACAGACCGCACCTTTCAAGCCGGAGTCTTACCCTCCACTTCGCCTGAACATTCCGGAGTGTCGCCGTCGCCGCCCGGGTAGACGATACTGAAATGAGCGCTCTTATCACCATGCCGAATCTACCTCCTGTCTCGAATCCAGCACCGACAGCCGTCCCCAGCCTCTTTCCCGGTCGCGCCTGGCAGCAGGTCCTTGCCCGCGATACGAGCGCGGATGGCCAATTCTTCTACGCCGTCAAATCGACAAAGATCTACTGCAAGCCAAGCTGCGCCAGCCGCAAGCCAACACGCAAGAACGTCACGTTCTTTCCCACCGCCGCCGCGGCTGAGGCCGCAGGCTACCGCGCCTGTCTCCGCTGCGAACCCGACCGCACCACCGACAAGCCTGACCCGCAGGCAGCCGCCCTCGCCACCGTAGCCGACTACCTGAAAGAACACGCCGATGAGCGCACTCGCCTTGCGGATCTCGCCAAAGCCACAGGCGTCGGCCGCCTGACCATTCTTCGCGGCTTCAAACGCGTTCTGGGCGTCACCCCCGGCGAGTTTGCTAAGGAACAGCGCCTCGCCAAATTCAAAGACAAGGTTCGCGAGCCGAAGAAGCGCGTCACCGACGCCATCTACGAAGCTGGCTACGGTTCCTCCAGCCGCCTCTACGAGAACTCCGCCGTCTCGCTCGGCATGACCCCGCGTGTGATGCGCGAAGGCGGCGCCGGCCTCGTCATCCGCTACACGATCGCCGACTCACCGCTCGGCAAGATGCTCGTCGCCAGCACTGACTTCGGCATCTGCGCCATCCTCTTCGGGCGCGATCAGCAGGAGCTCGAAGCCGATCTCCGCACCCGCTTCTCGAAGGCTCAACTGACACTGGCGAAGGGCAATACCGGCTGGCTCGCCGAAGCCGTCGCCTTCGTCCTCTCGCAACTGACCGAGAATCCCGCGGCCGCAAAATTCCCGCTGGATGTCCGCGCCACCGCCTTTCAGCAACGAGTCTGGAAGGCCCTGCAATCGATCCCCCGCGGTCAGACCCGCAGCTATGGAGAAGTCGCTCGCGAACTTGGCAAACCCACCGCCTCCCGCGCCGTCGCCGCCGCCTGCGCGGCCAATCCAATCGCCGTAGCCGTCCCCTGCCACCGTCTTGTGGGAAGTGACGGCTCACTCACCGGCTATCGCTGGGGCCTCGACCGCAAACGCAAAATTCTCGAAGCGGAACGCGCCTGAGCAGTTGTTCAATCCTCTCGTGGTTCTGAAATCAGTTCCAGCTCTTCCACATCAGCAAGATCGCGCAGCCTTCCTACCTGGCGCTTGTTCTCGATAAGGTCTGGCTTCGAGATGAAAGAGATCGAAACTCCTTCGACCATCGTCACTACGCGATTCCGCCAGACCTGGTCGAAGGCCATCGTTCCAATCGAAGCAAGAATATCGATATGGTCTTCCTCCGGTCCAAAGCGGAGATTCTCCTCGTCATCCAGAAGATCATTCGGCTGCAGACCGTCAATTGGAACACCTAGCCCAAGCAAGGCCTTGAAGGCAGCACGGGCATTTTCCTCCGTCGGCCGGATAAAGATATCGAGATCATGAGTCGCACGCAGATAGCCGTGGGCATTAACCGCCACGCCGCCCACCACGGCGTACTCAACCCCGGCTGCGGCGAACGCGGCGAGGAGTGAGATCTGCTTTGTGTTCATCAATGTCGATTCCCCGCAAACGATAGAGGTTCTTGCTCAACTCCGTCGCCGCGGCGAGTCGTTCTGCAATACTCTTTCGGCTCCAATACAGGCGCTGTTCCTGTCGTGCTTCCTCATGATTGAGTCTTCTCGGGTTCCAAAGAGACTCGCCTGAGTACTTGCCCGGCCCCGGTATGTCGAGTAGCTCCATGCAGACATCATAGGGCAGTGGATTGCAAAGTGCTCTAAAAGCAGCAAGTGGCGGAAGGGGACAGCGCCGCTGCTCTAAGACCCACCCGCCTCCGCATCAGCTTTGAGCCAACTCACAAACGGTTACGCTACACAGCATGAGAGCCAAATCTCTACGGAAATGATCGTTACCGGCCGAGGAAGGAAGAAACTTCCCTCTTTCTGCGGTTACAGTAAACCCATGCCGACGGCTGATATCGCAGACCAAGTAGACTCTCGGGCCCTCTACAGCAAGATCAGCTGGCGACTCATCCCGTACATCTTCGTCCTCTACATTCTTGCGTACCTCGACCGTGTAAACGTCGGCTTCGCGGCCCTTGAGATGAAGCGGGATCTGCACCTTACCGACACCATCTACGGCTTCGGTGCGGGCATCTTCTTTCTCGGCTCGTCCCTCTTCGACCTCCCCAGCAATCTCCTCCTGAACAAGTTCGGCCCTCGCCTCTGGATTGCCCGCATCATGATCACCTGGGGCATCATCGCTACGTGCATGTCACTGGTCACTGGGCCGCACAGCTTCTACATCCTGCGCTTCTTTCTTGGCGTCAGCGAAGCCGGCTTCTTTCCCGGCATGATCCTCTACCTCACCTTCTGGTTTCCCTCGCAGGAGCGCGCCCGCGCCGTTGCCAAGTTCATGACTGCGACCTCGCTCGCCGGCGTCATCGGCGGCCCGCTTTCGAGCTTCCTCCTCAAGCTCGAAGGCCGCTCCGGCCTGCATGGCTGGCAGTGGCTCTTTATCTGCGAAGGCATTCCAACCATCCTTGGCGGCATCTCCGTCCTCCTCTACCTGAAAAATCGTCCAGACGAAGCCAACTGGCTCACCGAACCGGAAAAGAAGTGGCTCGATGCGGAGCTTGAACGCGACAGCAAGGAAGGCGGCGCCGCCCAGCGCCACAATCTGCTCGACGCCTTCAAACTCCCCATCGTCTGGGTGCTCGCGGGCGTCTTCTTCATCGACCAGGTTGGCATCTACACCGTCAACCTCTGGATGCCATTGGTCCTGAACAGTTTTATCCATCCCGGCTCTGGCAGCGCAGCCGCACTCTCCGCCGGTGACGCCAGCATGATCGCCCGCTACGCCACCCTCCCGTATCTGGCCGCCGCGATCTTCAGCGTCATCATCGGCTGGACCAGCGACAAGACGGGCGACCGCCGCTGGCACATCGCCGGCTGCCTTCTGCTTTCCGCGATTGGGTTCAGCTGGGCCGGCATCGCGCACTCGCTTCCCGCCGCGCTCTGCGCCTTCGCCCTTGCCGCCATGGGCTGGTGGAGCATCATGGGGCCATTCTGGGCATTGCCGACCCGCGTCCTCGGAGGCCGCGCCGCAGCCGGCGGAGTCGCCATCATCACCATGGTTGGTGGAGTCGGCGGTTTCAGTGGCCCTTATCTCACCGGGCGGCTTCGCGACTTGACCCATAGTTTCTCGACTGGACTGTTTGTCATCGGCGGCCTGGCGGTCATCGCAGCGGGATTGAGCCTCGTCCTGCGCGAAACGGCTCCTTCAATCGGTCGCGAAGCTGGAGAGTAAGTTGGACTCTGCATGACCTGGATGATCTACAGCCTTGATGCCGGATCAGGAATATAGAATATGTTTTAGATTTCATTCCTCCATTCGATCAGAGCTAAGGATAAGACTCTTGAAGAAGTTGCTGAAGGCAGTCCTCCGTGTGTTCAACCTCCCAATCGACCTTATCCTCAGTCTCTTCGCTGCGCCCTCAGCAATCGTCCTTCTCGGCTACAGAAAAGCAGGCAGTAAGAGGCTGCCCGTAACCACGCGGCTTCTGCAAATAATCGGAGTATTTCCGATCCGCGCCCACTACTATGAGCCTCTCTTCAGGCAGTCGGACCTGAACACATCCCTGTCGCAGGAAAGGTGCTTGCCGGGGATAGACTGGAACACCCCGGGCCAACTCGCATTTCTGGACAAGCTCACCTTCGCATCCGAAATCAAAGAGATGAAATGGACCGAACCATTTACCGGCCCCTCCTCATTTCAACTGGGTAACGGCAGTTTCGACTCAGGCGATGCAGAGTATCTCTACCAGTTCCTTCGCGTGGTGAAGCCGCGCAGGGTCATCGAGATTGGAAGCGGGAATTCGACGAAAGTCGCTGCCTTAGCTCTTCGTCGTAATGCCCAGGAGTCAGGATATCAAGCTCTCCAGACATGCATCGAGCCCTATGAAATGCCCTGGCTGGAATCGTTACCTGAGATAGAGGTCCTACGCAAGAAGCTGGAGGACTGCGATATCGATTGGTCGAAAGAGCTCAGTGCAGGAGACCTGTTGTTCGTCGATTCTTCCCATATGATCCGACCCCAGGGAGATGTCCTCAAGGAGTTCCTTGAAATCTTCCCGCAACTTGCACCGGGCGTCTACATTCATGTCCATGACATCTTCAGCCCTCGGGACTATCCGGAAGAGTGGGTTGTGAAGGAGATTAAGTTTTGGAATGAACAATATCTACTTGAAGCCTTGATATCCAACACGGACAGGTATGAAGTAGTGGGAGCGGTCAACTCCTTGAAGCACTCGCACTACGATCGGCTCACACAGGTCTGCCCTTATCTCACTGCGGATCGTGAGCCTGGCTCGTTTTACATGCGAGTACGATAATTTGCCGTCTGAAGGTGACCGCCTAGACGTCCGATTGCGACGGCCATCTTAAATCGAGAGCCTTTTATTCGTGGCGTTGTATGTCCCGTTCCGCTCGATCGAATCTTCGGGATGCGATGAGCAGCGGTGATATCCTCGATAAGGAAAAGATTACACGTGCCGGATGCGATCTATCCGGAAATCTAGACGAGGTGAAGTACTCGATGGCGACAGCAACACTCGACAAAGCAAGCCTTTCAGGCGCGGCGAAAGATTACAAAGTAGCCGACATTACTCTCGCCGATTTCGGCCGCAAAGAGATCGACATCGCCGAGCAGGAGATGCCCGGCCTTATGTCCATCCGCCGCAAATACGCCGCGGGCAAGCCCCTCGCCGGAGTCCGCATTACCGGTTCGCTGCACATGACCATCCAGACCGCCGTCCTCATCGAGACCATGGTCGATCTCGGCGCCGATGTGCGCTGGGCCTCCTGCAACATCTTCTCGACGCAGGACCACGCCGCCGCCGCCATCGCCGCCGCTGGTGTCCCGGTCTTCGCCTGGAAGGGCGAGACTCTCGAAGAGTTCTGGTGGTGCACGAATGAAGCCCTGAGTTTCCCCAACCCAGATGGCCCCGGCCTTCTCGGACCACAGCTCGTCATTGACGATGGCGGCGATGTTACCCTGCTCATCCACAAGGGCGTCGAACTCGAACGCGGCGACAAGTGGGTCGACTCTCCTTCCGGCTCAACCGAAGAAGATGTCATAAAGACCCTTCTGAAGAAGGTTCACACCGAGTTCCCTACCCGCTGGCTCGATGTAGCCGCACAGTGGCGCGGCGTCTCTGAAGAGACCACCACCGGCGTTCATCGCCTCTACAAGATGCTTGAAAAGGGCACGCTCCTCGTTCCCGCAATCAACGTCAACGACTCCGTGACCAAGTCGAAATTCGACAACCTCTACGGCTGCCGCGAGTCGCTTGTCGACGGCATCAAGCGCGCCACCGACGTGATGATTGCCGGCAAGGTCGCCGTCGTCTGCGGCTATGGCGATGTAGGCAAGGGTTCCGCCGCTTCGCTTCGCGGTCTTGGCGCTCGCGTCATCGTCACCGAGATCGATCCCATAAACGCCCTTCAGGCCTCGATGGAAGGCTACGAAGTCACCACCATCGAAGAGACCCTCGGCCGCGGCGACATCTACGTCACCTGCACCGGCAATGTCGACATCATCACGACAGACCACATGCGCCTGATGAAAGATCAGGCCATCGTCTGCAACATTGGCCACTTCGACAACGAAATCCAGATGGAGCCTCTGAACGCCCTCAAGGACGTGACCAAGCTCAACATCAAGCCCCAAGTCGACAAGTACACCTTCGCCAACGGCAACAGCATCTTCGTTCTTGCCGAAGGCCGTCTCGTCAACCTCGGCTGCGCCACTGGCCATCCCAGCTTCGTCATGTCGAACAGCTTCGCCAACCAGACCCTTGCGCAACTCGACCTCTGGGCCAACAAGGACACCTACAAGATCGGCGTCTACGTCCTTCCCAAGAAGCTCGATGAAGAAGTAGCCCGCCTTCATCTCGAGAAGATTGGCGTCAAACTCACCACGCTTTCGACCCGGCAGGCCGATTATCTCAGCGTCCCGGTCGAAGGTCCCTACAAGGGCGAGATGTACCGTTACTAACTTCCCCTTATTTACTAAACATAAAGGCCGCCGATTGGATCGGCGGCCTTTATGTTTAGTTCCGCGAACTACATCGTCGCATTGACCGGATCGAAGTCGTCTGCTGTAATCACTTGAAACCCGGGGTTAGTCAGCACCTGCTGGTCAAGCAGGATCAATGTCCGTGCCACACCCGCAGCATAGACCACCTTGGCGCCGGTGTAGATCGGCACGGTCGTCGCCACTGGTACTGTGCCCGAAGGCAATAGGGCAACTGTGTAAGTCCCGATCGGCACATTAATGTAGCCACTGTTCGTGCCGAACATTACGTTGGTCAGGATTGGAGAGGTAGTCGCAATCGTCGATCCCGTCGGGACGAAGTAAACATCCACGCCGACGCTGAACCGCGTTGCCTGATCGAGAAAGCGGATCGAGATCTGGCCTGTAGGAGCAGGCACGCTCTGGTCTGTAAGAATCGTCTCCGAGAGGTCCGCCGCCACGTTGCCGACCAGCACCGTGTACTCCGCCGATGCCGCGAACGTGCCGCGCGCGGTCACCAATTGCTGCTTCGATCCTGCCGTATCGGCGGAAATAGTCGAGATGCCGGGCGCGATCGAAACGTAAGAGGTCACCGTGCCGAAGCCAAGGTTGTAAGCCAGAGCTGTCCCTGCCTGGTAGATATCCAACCCAGGAGCATCGGGCGATGCATTAATGATCCGCACCTGCGACACGGGTACGCTGCCCGTGATGTTCTGGCAGCCGGAAAGCAGTCCTAAAATCATCGCCAAACCACCCACCCGCACGCCTATTCGCGCGCTGAGGCGCGCAGATCTCCTCAAGGCGGAACCCATGCTGTGCATATCGGATTGAAGCCTGCGCTTGTGCATCGAGAGGGAGTGCCGAAAGTCATGTAACCTTCAGCCGTCCTCCTACTCTATCCGATTTCGCGCGGCTCCGAGAACAAAGCCGCGTGCCCGAAAGGCGTCAGTGCCTTCAGAATCAATACAGGAACTGCCGCCCGCGTCTTACTTCTTTACCCGGTGCGCGATCACCTGGTCCTTGATCTTGTCGTAGGTCGCCGCCGGAAGGATGCCCTTTGTCGTCAATTGGTTCTTCGCCGTGTACGGTCTTCCGTCGATGATGCGCTTCGCATAGGCATCGCCAATTCCAGGCAGCGCCTTCAACTGGTCCACCGTTGCTGTATTCAGGTCGAGCTTGTCTGCGTCCGCCGCAATCTTCTGTGAAACCGTGGGCTTCGCCGCAGGTGCTTGCGAGATCGCAGGAAGGCTTAGGCAAAGCAGAAGCGCGAAAAGAGTCATCAATCGACGAAGCAGCATGGGTGAACCTCTTGAGATGAAGTAGGGCCAGCCTAGGCGACGCCATTCCTTCTGTCAAACTCGCTCTATCGCCAGAGGTCCTGGGTTTCTGCAATGTCTGGGTGCTCCATTCAAGAGACTTGGGACGCAAGACAGACATCACCTTGCTAGACTCACCCTATGCCTCTCACACTCAGGCCCGCAGAGACAGGCGATCTCTCCGCGCTTGCAAAGCTGATGAATGCCGCCTACCGAGGCACTGGCCCTGCAGCGAGCTGGAATACCGAAGCCCCATACATCGCGGGCGATCGCACCAGCGAAGCCGCACTCATCGAAGATCTCGCAGCCAAACCTCAAGCATTTCTGCTGCTCGCCGAAGAAAGCTCACAGCCGCCTATACGAGGCTGTGTGTGGCTCGACCCCCTCAAGACGGATACGTGGTACCTGGGTTCGCTTACCATCGATCCATCGTTGCAGAACGCCGGCCTTGGCCGCAGCTTGTTAGAGTCAGCAGAGCAATGGGCACAAGCGCGAGGAGCCCGCATCGTCAGAATCCTCGTCGTCCATGTACGCGATACGCTGATCGCCTGGTATGAACGCCGCGGCTATCGCCTCACTGGCGAAACGCATCCCTTTCCTTACGGCGACAATCGTTACGGGACGCCGCTGCGCGACGATCTCACCTTCGTAGTGCTGGAGAAGCAGCTGTCAAGTATCTCGGCAGCCGAACCAGCAAACCATTGACAACGATCCGGCGTCCATCTAGCCTGAAGATCATGTACTCGTCCCTCCACCACGACAGCCGCCATCATCACCACACGATCAGCGTGTTGGCGGCTATATCCGGTGCGGTGAACTAACTACCCCACAATCAGGATTCGAAAAGCCCGCTGACGCGCACACCGCGAGCGGGCTTTTTACTGCCCAAATCAAACCTCCGCCAAAACGGAATCCAGAGAGACCGCCATGACCGCAACAGCCGCAACCGACGCAATCAAGATTGGCTTTGGGAAGCCCGTTATTGATTTTGGAAAAATGGACGGCCTCGTCCCCGGCATGGTGCAGGACGCCAAAACCGGCGAGCTCCTCATGCTCGGCTTCCTGAACGAGACCAGCTACAAGATGACTATTGAAACCGGCTACGTCACTTTCTGGAGTCGCACCCGTTCAAAGCTCTGGATGAAAGGCGAGACCAGCGGTAATCGCCTCCGGGTCGTCGAAGCCGCTACCGATTGCGACTCCGACGCGCTCCTCTTCAAGGTCGAAGTCGAAGGTGACGGCCTCGTCTGTCACGAAGGCACCGTAAGCTGCTTCACCAAACCCATTGCCGTCGGTCCAGGAGAGAAAAAGTAATGCCCGCACAGAAGCTCAAACTCGGCATCCCCAAAGGCAGCCTGCAGGACGCGACCATCGCCCTCTTCGAACGCGCCGGCTGGCGCATCTTCGCCAACGGCCGCAGCTACTTCCCCACCGTTGACGATGTCGAGATCGAATGCATGCTCGTTCGCGCGCAGGAGATGGCGCGCTACGTCGAACACGGCGCCCTCGACGCCGGCCTGACCGGCCGCGATTGGGTTCTCGAGAACGAGTCCGACGTCGAATCCATCACCAGCCTCACCTACTCGAAGCAAAGCCGCCAGACCGTCAAGTGGGTACTCGCCGTACCCGAAGACTCGCCGTTTCAGAAACCCGAAGACCTCGCAGGCAAAATCATCGCTACTGAACTTGTCGAGTTCACCAAGCGCTACTTCGCTGCGAAGAACATCCCCGTCAAAGTCGAGTTCAGCTGGGGCGCAACCGAAGTCAAGCCGCCCACCCTCGCCGACGCCATCGTCGAAGTCACCGAGACCGGCTCCAGCCTCCGCGCCAACCGTCTCCGCATCATCGAGACGCTGATGGAGTCCGAGACGCAGCTCATCGCCAACAAGCAAGCCTACGCCGACGCCTGGAAGCGCGAGAAAATCGACAACATCTCGCTGATGCTGAACGCCGCTATTGCCGCACAGGGTCGCGTTGGCCTGATGATGAACGCGCAGAAGACTGACTTGGACGCTGTCCTCGCCGTCCTGCCCGCGCTCAACTCGCCCACCATCTCACAGCTTCGCAACCCCGCATGGGTCGCGCTCAATACGATCCTTGACGAGACACTGGTCCGCGATGTCATCCCCAAGCTCAAGCTCGCCGGAGCCACCGGCATCGTCGAATACCCGCTGAGCAAAGTCGTCATCTAGGCTCATCCCTTATCCTCCATCGTCGTAGACGAAGGACCTGCTTTCAGCCTTTGCACTTGCTGTTGTTTGTTTCACGCTGTCATCCTGAGCGAAGCGAAGAATCCCGACAATGCTGATGTCACCAACACCGCTCGAACCATTCAACCTCGAATAGACAGCGATCAATTCAATAAGAGAAACCCATGAAACTCATCCGCACCTTTGGACGCACCGCCGCCGCCGCCGAGGCTCTCATTGAATCCCTTGAGCAACGCGGCTCCATCTCCACCGCGAGCGTCGAACCCATCGTTCGCACCATCCTTACGAGCGTAAGGAAGCGCGGCGACAAAGCCCTGCTCGAGTACGCCACGAAATTCGACGGCCTGCAAAACAAGCAATCCCTCAAAGTCAGCCCCGAAGAGATGCGCGAAGCCTGGGACAACACAGCCCCCCCGCTGCAAGCCGCCATGATGGTCGCGCGCGGCAACATCCTCGCCTTCGCCGAAGCCCAGCTGGCAGAAGAGTGGATGCTTTTCTCGGAAGAAGGTGTTCAGACCGGCCAAATCGTTCGCCCGCTTTCGAGCGTCGGTTGCTACGTTCCCGGAGGCCGCTATCCTTTGCCCTCGACGCTGCTCATGACCGTCACCCCAGCACAGGTCGCCGGTGTCGAACGCATCGTCGTATGCTCCCCAAAGCCTGCACAGGAAACGCTCGCAGCCGCACACCTTGCCGGAGTCACTGAGTTTTACCGCGTCGGCGGAGCGCAAGCCATCGCGGCGCTCGCCTACGGCACCGCGACGATCCAGCCCGTCAACAAGATCGTCGGTCCCGGCAACCTCTACGTCACCGCCGCCAAGCAACTCGTCTCGACCGTCTGCGGCATCGACATGCCGGCAGGCCCCACGGAGATTGTCGTCACAAGCGAACTTCTCAAGCCAGAAGCCATCGCCAGCGATCTCGTCGCGCAGGCGGAGCACGATCCTGAGACACTCGCCGTCTTCATCACAACGAACGAAGCTCTCGCGCAGGCCGTATCCGCCGAAGTGAAACAGCAAGTGAAATCCAATCCGCTCGCGAAACAATCGATCGCTGCGCGCGGTTGCATATTTGTAACAAAAACGGTTACAGAAGCCCAGGCCCTCACCAACCGCCTCGCGCCCGAGCACCTTACCGTCGACACTCTCGCCGACCTCGCATGGGTACAGAACGCCGGTTCAGTCTTCGTCGGCCCCTTTACCCCGCAGGCCATGGGCGACTACGTCTCCGGTCCAAGCCATGTGCTGCCCACCGGCCGCAATGGCCGCATTCGCGGCGGCCTCAGCGTTATGGATTTCGTTAAGGTCATCACCGTACAGCAATACACCCGCAAAGGACTGAAAGCTCTCGGCCCGCACGCCGCAGCAATCGCGGATGCAGAAGGTCTCGTAGGCCACGCCGCAAGCGTAAGAATGAGGATGAAATGACAACGCCTATAGCAACAGCAATCGCCACGATCAAGCCGCGACGAGCCGTAGAGTTTATGCCGGAGTACCACCCGCCTCTCGCCGCCCGCACCGCGCTCCGTCTCGACTTCAACGAGAACACCTTCGCCCCATCGCCGCGCATCATCGAACGCATCCATAAGGCGACCTCCGAAGACCTCACCAAGTACCCCGAGCGCGAGCCAACTGAGCACATCGTCGCCGCCCACTTTGGCCTTGCACCCGAGCAGCTCCTCCTTACGAACGGCGTCGATGAGGCCATCCGCCTGCTCTGCCTCGCCTTCCTTGATCCAGACGATGTAGCCCTGATCGCTACGCCTACCTTCTTCATGTACGACGTCAGCGTGCAGCTCATGTCGCAGCACCTCGTCCGCGTTCAGGCCGATGCCTCGCTCGAATTCCCCTTCGAAAAGTTCATGGCCGCCATTACCCCGAAGACCAAGCTCATCATGATTGCCTCGCCCAACAACCCCACCGGCGGCATCGTCTCGCGCGAGCACCTGCTTGCCATCGCTGCCGCCGCGCCCCACGCGGTCCTCTTCGTCGACGAGGCGTACTACCACTTCGACGGCGCATCGACCCTCGCCGACATCTCCAATACCCCGAACCTCATAGTCGGCCGCACCTTCTCGAAGGCCTATGGGCTCGCCAACCTCCGCCTGGGCATGTTGGCGGGCAACGCCGACCTGATGCACTGGGTCCGCAAGGTCTGCTCGCCTTATAACGTGAATGGCCTTGCGCTGGAATGCCTTCCGATTGCGCTCGATGATGACGCCTACGTCCGCTGGTATGCAGATCAGGTCGCCACCGGCCGCGAACGCACCATGGCTGGTTTGCGCGAGCTCGGCGTCGGCTACTTCCCCAGCCATGCCAACTTCATCCTGATGAAGATCGGCCCACGTCACGCAGAGCTCTGCGCCGCCATGCGTGCCCACGGCGTGCTACTCCGCGACCGCTCCTCCGACCCCGGTTGCGAAGGCTATGTCCGCATCACCATCGGTATTGAAGAGCATGTTACGCGTGGGCTTGTCGCCTTGAAGGTCTGCCTTAGCGAAATAGGCTGGACACCGCCTTCGTAGGTTTTTGGAAGTGTCATCCTGAGCGAAGTTCGTCGCGCACTCGCGACGAACGCAGTCGAAGGACCTGCTTTTCGCTTCACGGGTTAGATTGCTCAGGGTGAAACCGGTTTCGGCTGGCGCTGCTATCCTGCTGCCATGTCGGAGCGGATGTATTACGTCTACATCGTGGCAAGTCGCAGTAGAAATCTCTATGTGGGTGTGACAAGTGAGATTGAAATACGGGTGCTGCAACATAAGAACGGCGCGTTCGAAGGATTTCCGAAGCAGTACAACTGCACCGGCTGGTGTGGTTCGAACGGCATCCTTTTAGGGCGGAGGCAATCGGAAGGGAGAAACAGTTGAAGGGCTGGTCGCGAAAGACAAGATTTGGCTCATCGAGCGGGAGAACCCGGCGTGGAGAGAAACAAGTGAGGAATGGGGCAAGCCGATCAAAATGTTCGGGGAAGAGTAGGGAGCAAGTAAAAATGCAGGTCCTTCGACTTCGCTGCGCTCCGCTCAGGATGACACGTGTTCAGTTATAGAGAGAATGCAGGATGACACGTTTTTCAGTAGGGTAAGCAGGCTGATACGTCTTTCGCTAGGCTGAGAGAGCAGCTTGACTCCTCAGGCGACCTGAACCATTGGAATTTAGAACCAGAAATGCGGAGCGCGATCAAAACATATGGCCCCTAAACAAACCACCCGCACCGGAACCATCAAGCGCAACACCACCGAAACCCAGATCGCCCTTAAGCTCACAATCGACGGCCAGGGCGTCTACAAGGTCTCGACCGGCATCCGCTTCTTCGACCACATGCTGGAGCTCTTCACCCGCCACGGCGGCTTCGACCTCGCCCTTACCTGCACCGGCGACCTCGACGTCGACCAGCACCACACTGTAGAAGACGTCGGCATCGCCCTCGGCGAGGCCTTCCTCAAGGCACTCGGCGACAAAAAAGGCATCCTCCGCGCCGGCTACTTTGTGATGGCCATGGACGAGACCCTAGCTGTTGCCGCCGTCGACCTCTCGGGCCGCGTCGCCTACGTCGTCGACGACAAGGTCAAGGTGCGCCTCGTCGGCGACTTCCAGGCCGAACTTCTCACTGACTTCTTCGACGGCTTCGCCCGCGGCGCCAAGGCGAACGTCCACGTCAAAACCATGTACGGCCGCAGCAACCACCACAAGATCGAAGCCATCTTTAAAGCCTTCGCCCGCGCCCTCCGGGGAGCCTGCAGCCGCGACGAACGCATGAAGGATCTACTGCCAAGCACCAAAGGATTGCTTTAGGCCCCCACGGATCGAAGGAAATGATGACTGATCAATATTCTTTAGCGGGCATTCCCGGTTCTCAATCAATCTTTGACTGGTTCGGCTTCTGGCCCTCATTCCATGACTCAGAAGTAACAAGCATTGAGCTCAATCGGAAGGGAGTATCGCGTCTAAACGTGCACTGTTTCTCTACGACGGGCAGGACGAACAGCCGCGGTCATTACGTCACAGAGAAACATGCAATTGTTTCTCTGCTAATTGAAGACATCACCAGCATGGAATTATCTGACTTCAACAATCAGAACGTTCTTTTCTCACTTCGAGTTCAACAAGCAAAATCATTCGAAGTCTTTCTTGAAGGCATTTACGGCGTCACAGGCCGCATTGCTGCGAAGAAGCTATCGTTAGAACTAAAGCCCGGTATGCCAGAGGGCAGCATGTATTCCTCAGAGACGTCATGATCGCCATCATCGACTACAAAGCGGGCAACCTCACCAGCGTCGTCAAGGCGCTGACCTACCTCAACGCGCCGGAGATCACCGTCACGCAAGACCCCGACCTCGTCCGCAAGGCCGCGAAGATCGTCCTTCCCGGCGTCGGGCATTTCCAGGCAACGCAGCTTCTCGCCGACCTCGGCCTCACCGAAGCCGTCCGCGAGAGCGTCGCCCGCGGCACCTGGTTCCTCGGAGTCTGCGTCGGTCTGCAGTGGCTCTTCGAAGGCTCAACCGAAGCCCCCGCAACCGCCGGCCTCGGCCACTTCCCGGGCCCCTGCAAACACTTCCCTACGAGCTTCGAAGGAGCGGACCTCAAATCCCCGCACGTGGGCTGGAACTCCATCGAGAACATCCGTCCAGACTCACGCCTCTTCAACAACATCGCCCCCGGAGGCTTCGTCTACTACACTCACTCCTGGCGCGCTCCACTCGTACATGCAACCGCCGCAGTTACAAATTATGGAGGCTCCTTCACCGCCGCCGTCGAACAGGACAACGTCATGGGCGTCCAGTTCCACCCCGAAAAATCCGCCGCCGTCGGGTTGCAGGTGTTGAAGAACTTCATCGAGCTGTGACTTCTGGAGGAGCAAGAATGCATTGCGAATACACCGTCACTTACAAAGACTTCAAAGAGTCGATCAAGGCATATCGCCAAATATCTAAAGCTGCTCTAATCGCTTACTGCTTTCGCAACTTACTATTTTCCACTCTTGCCTTCGTGGAGGTTGTGTTTTGTCTCTATGCGTACTTCACGCACGATCAGGAATTCATTTCTGGGTGGGCTTTCATCACCGGAGTCACAGTCGTCGTGGCGATTCTCTTGCCTATTATTCACAGCCTTCAACTCAGACGAATGTTCAAGCTCCGCACCTCTCTTGTCGACGGTAAAGTATCCCTCGACTTCGACGAAAAGGCGGTTCGCTTCACGGTGCCAAATCGCGCTGAAGTGTCTTATCCATGGACATCGTTTACCGCTTATCGTGAAGGCCCACGCACAGCTACTCTCTTTATTGGAAAGGCGGCATTTCACACCATTCCCAAATGTGCGATGGACGAGAGTGGCTGGAGCGAACTCAGAAGGTGTGTAATTGCACACACCGACAAGCCGCAATAAGCAACAAGTAGTGAGCCCATGCTAACCAAACGCATCATCGCCTGCCTCGACGTCCGCAACGGACGCGTCGTCAAGGGCATCCAGTTCGTCGACATCATCGACGCCGGCGACCCCGCCGAGCTCGCTCACCGCCACGCTGCCGCAGGTGCCGACGAGATCGTCCTGCTCGACATCACCGCCACGCACGAAGGCCGAGGCACGCTGCTCGACACCGTCAAGCGCACCGCCGCCGCACTCTTCGTCCCCTTCACCGTCGGCGGCGGCATACGCTCAGCTGAAGACGCCGCCGCCGTCTTCAACGCCGGTGCCGACAAGGTCAGCATCAACTCATCCGCCATAGCAAGGCCCGAATTGATCGCCGAAATCGGCTCCAGCTTCGGCGCACAAGCCGTCATCGTCGCCATTGACGCCCGCCGCAATGAATCATCGAATGATCCCGTTGGCGACGCCGAAGTCTACGTCAGCGGAGGCCGCAAGCCAACGGGCCTTCGCGTCCTCGATTGGGCCCGCGAGGCCGAACAGCGCGGCGCAGGCGAGATCCTCCTCACCTCCATGAACACCGACGGCATGCGCCAGGGCTTCGACTGCGACCTCACCGCGCGCGTCTCCGCCGCCGTGCAGATTCCCGTGATCGCCTCTGGCGGCGCAGGCTCTGCTGCGCATTTCACTCAGGTGTTCTCTCACGATCAAAGCGGAGGCAAAGCTGACGCCGCCCTAGCCGCCAGCATCTTCCACTTCGGCGTCACAGATTCGCGGGCGCTAAAAGCGGAACTACAACGCGCCGGCGTCAGCGTCCGGCTTCCGTGCTAATCCCCACCTCCTTCATAGCCGTGTTGGCAGAAAGGTCCGAACGGTTTGGGTTGTGCCGGGTGTCGCGTGATTCTTCGCTGCGCTCAGAATGACGGCCTCTTTAGAACGGAGTTGTTCGCTTCAAGAAAGGAACCTATGCTCATCCCCGCAATCGACCTCATGGGAGGCCGCATCGTGCAGCTTATCGGCGGCGAAAAACTCGCCCTCGCCTTCGACGATTTTGAGTACTGGATCGATCGCTTCTCAAAATATCCAGTGGTCCAGCTCATCGACCTCGATGCGGCCATGCGCCAGGGCGACAACCGCGCCCTCATCGAGATGATCTGCAGGCGTCTCCCCTGCCAGGTCGGCGGTGGCCTCAAAACTCCCGAAGACGGCCAGGCGCTGCTTGACGCCGGAGCCAAACGCGTCATCTACGGGTCCAGCCTCTTCTCGCCGGAAGGCGTCGACAAAGCCTTCGCCGCATCCCTAAAGAAATCTTTAGGGGAAGATGCCCTCGTCTTCTCGGTCGACACCAAGGGCGGCAAGGTCGCTGTCAAGGGCTGGAAGGACGTCGTCGCGCTCACCCCCGAAGAAGCCATCACCTGGCTCGAAGACTATTGCTCAGCCTTCCTCTACACCCACGTCGATACCGAAGGCACGATGTCCGGCTTTCCCATGAACATCGCCGCCATCCTCCGGTCGACAACAGCAAGACAGTTGATCGTGGCCGGGGGAATCAAGTCCCAAGAAGAGATCGACGACCTAGACGCAATGGGCGTAGACGCCGTCGCCGGCATGGCCGTCTACTCCGGCGCTATGGAGGCCTAGGGCGAAACTGCAGGGTCCGCTCACGCCTTGTTTGTCATCTGCTGAAGCTAGTCCGCTTCGCACTTACTTCGACACGAGGCCAATTGCTACTCCGGCTGATCCGCCATCGCATAATACCCGCGCCGCGCCTGCACCTTCTGGTCCTTCTGGCAGGCCACCTCCAGCTTACGGAAGCTGCCGTCTTCCTTGTCGTTCAGCGGCGTGTAGCTCGCCAGATACTGCGTCCGCAGCTCATCCTGGATCTGCGCAAACGCCGCCTCCAGCCGCTTGCCGTCATTCCCCACGTTGATCACGCGCCCGCCCGTATCCTTGGCCAGCTTCTCCATGTCTCCATCGCCGGTATAGCTCATGCCGAAGCCGCCGTAGAAGCCGCGGTCCGCGATCAGGATGACGTACACGATCGCGTTCGCCTTCTGCGCCGCCTCGGTCGCCGTCTTGATGGTCTCCTGCGATCCCTGGTCGCCGCCGTCGGTCAGCAGCACCAGGATCTTCCGCCCTGCCTCCTGCCGCAGCTTGTCATTCGCCGCCAGAAACACAGCGTCATACAGCAAGGTCCCGCGGGCCTGTCCATTGCCCGTCACCGACCCGGAACCCGTCCCGGTATTGATCGTCGCCTTATCCATCGCCCGCTTGATCTCGCGCGGGCTGTTCGTGTAGTCGGCCAGCAGATCCACATTGATGTCGAATGAGATTAGAAACGCCTCGTCCTTTGGCGTAATCACATCCTTCAAAAACTGTGCCCCGGACTCCTGTTCCAGCGGCAGCACATGCATCTGGCTTCCACTCGTATCCAGCAGAATGCCGATCGTCAGCGGCAGATTCTTTTCCTGGGTAAAGTTTTTGATCTTCTGCGGGACTTTATCTTCCTGGATAGTGCAGTCATCTTTGCGCAGGTTCGTAATGTAGCCATTCTTGTCCCGCACGGAGAAGTACACGTTCACCAGATTCGTCCGCACCTTCAGCGTCGCGACAGGGTTGTCGTCTTCCACCTGTCCCGCAGCAGTACTTGGCGGAGGCGGCCCGCCCGGCGAAGGAGCCTCCTGCGCCGCACACATGGTGGAAGCAAGGCCAAACGACAGAGCGAAACTAAGGACACGACCAGCAAAGGGAAGAGAACGCATACCCTGATTAGACGGTGAATCGGCGTCAGAGTCAGCGAAAATTTCCAACTACCCTGTTTCGCTCCCCGCCATGAGCATCAGCACAACATACGCTCGTCCTTGCGCGTCCAATCACCACCGGTGCTCTATGGCGTGACGCTCGATGCCGCACACTGATAATCTGATAGTTGATTCGTCGACAGAATAAGAGCATGGGAGAAACATAAAGTGAAGCAGAGCGTATTTGCGGGAGCACTGGCATTGCTGATGCTGGCCCAGTATCCGGCACCAGCACAGCAGCAGACGATCCCCGACGCCCCGAAACCACAGCCGCTTGCTCCGATCACCAACGTCACTCCCGGCATTGGCACCACGTCTACCTCAAACGGCGATCAGTCACCGACCACCCCCCCGGTCGATCCCAATGCCGACGCTCCAAAGCTCAGCGACTCCAAGACACAGCAGCACGACGATGACGGCCCCGCGCCTGAACTCCCCGCTGCCGGCGAGGGCCGCAAGGTCTTTATGCTCCCCCGCGCCAGCGTAAACTTCGTCCAGACGCCTTTCACTGTCAAGGATTCCAAGGGCCGCCCGGTTCCCGCGATCGACTGGCGCGAGGTCCGCATCTACGAAAACGGCGTCCGCCAGCAGATGAGCGTCTTCACCTCGGACCCCTTTCCGCTCTCGCTCGCCCTCGTCATCGACCAGTCCGTCACCTTCGACACCATGGAGCGCATCAACAATGCTCTTTCTGCACTACAGGGAGCCTTCGCCCCGTACGACGACATCGCCATCTTCACCTACAACAACGGCCCGCAGATGCGCACGGACTTCACTGCCGCCACCAGCAACCGCGTCACCGCCGTGCTCGAGCAGTCGAAGGGAAAGGGTCGCGAACCCCTGATGGGTCTTGATGGGCCGCTCTCACAGACGACGAACATCAACAACTCCCAGTTCGATCCCAACACTTCGCCAATCCGCAATCAAAACGGCATCGAGTTCAACGTCCCGAAAGATCCCCACACCCTGAATGACGCGATCTTCGCCGCCGCAGTCGCGCTGAGCAAAACTGGTCGTGGCCGCCGCCGTGTGATCTACGTCATCAGCGACGGTAAGGAGTACGGCAGCAAGGCCAAGTTCGGGGAAGTCGTCCGCTATTTGCAGACCAACCAGATCCAGGTCTACGCTACGATCGTCGGAGATTCTTCCATCCCGGTACTCGGCTTCATGGACCGCTTTCACCTGCCGCTGCAGATGCGCGACGACATCCTGCCCCGCTATGCGGCAGCCACCGGTGGGCAGACTGACTCTAAGTTCCGCACCCGCGAGATCGCGGCAAGCTTTGCCGAGATCACCCGCGATGTCCGCACCCAGTACACCGTCGGCTATTACACTCGCGAGCCCTTCATAGACGGCAAGTTTCGTTCGACCGAGGTGCGTATATTGCGTCCGAACCTGACCGTCATCTCGAGGAAGGGTTACTATCCCGCCGCTGTTGACGGTGCGCGTCCGCTGCCTCCGAGTTCCAAAACTACTGACGCCACTCCGGCTCCCAGCGCCGCGACTCCGCCGACCAGCAACTAGATTGCTTGCGGAAAGCGACGCTCGATGCTCACCCTGATACCAGCGAATGCGCTCTTTGGTCTGCTCGCCGCCCTCTTCTGGGGCGGCGGTGACTTCTCCGGCGGGATGGGCGCAAAGCAAGCTGGAGGCACTTTGCGCGGTGCGCTTCGCATCATCCTGCTCAGCCACTCCGCCAGCTTCTGCATCCTCCTGGCGCTCGCACTGGTGCGCGACGACAGCTTTCCCCACGGAGCTCCGCTGCTTTGGGGCATCTTCGCAGGCATCGTGGGCGGTCTTTCCCTCGCATTCTTCTACATAGCCCTCGCCCGGGGAGCCATGGGTGCGGCCGCCGCCATCAGCGGCCTGCTCTCGGCCGCCGTTCCCGCGAGTTTCGCAATCTTCTCCGAAGGCTTGCCCGGTACGCTGCACCTGCTCGGCTTCGTCATCGCCGGCGTCGCTATCTGGATGGTCGCGGCCGCCCCTGCCGGCGTCCTCGAAGCGCAGGCCATCAAGCCTGACATCTCAACCAATCTTCTCGCCGTCGGCTCCGGAGCTGGATTCGGAGTCTATTTCATCGCACTCAAGATGACGGCAGCCTCAGGTGTGGTCTGGCCGATGGCGACGGCCCGTATGGGCAGCATCACCACCTGCGGCCTGTTCGTCCTCTGTCTCTCATTCACGAATGTGCAGCCCACCGCTCCCGTCAGGCTCGCGAAGCCTGCGGTCCTGTGGGCGCTTTCCACAGCGCTTCTCGATACCTGCGGCAACCTGCTCTTCATCTCGGCCGCCCGTGCCGGAAGGCTTGATGTCGCCGCTGTACTCGCCTCGCTCTACCCCGCGACCACAATCCTGCTTGCGGGGTTGATTCTGAAGGAGCGCTTCAGCAGGCGCCAGGGTCTCGGCATGGCGATCGCCGCGGTTGCCGTCGTGATGATCACATTGTGAGCGACAAGTCATCAAGTGCTGGGCGGTTCAGTGCTTTAAAGAGCCCCTAGAACCGCACCTCGGTGACCTTAGTTGACCGTGCTGCGTTAGAGCAAAGTCTGGTGAGTACGAAGGTCTTGATCGTTCTAAACGGCGATCTGAGGAAAAAAGGCGCGCGTGCACTCCCGAATCAGTTGCATAATAGCTTTGGCCCACGACAAAGTTGACATATCTGATCTGAAATCGGGTGCGCTTGGAAGTTGAACCAAGCTGCATCGGATTGGAAGTGTGCAGTGAAAAAGGTGGCGAACTTGGAACGAGAGCGGGTTGCAGCTTTGCTTGAAGAGACAGGTAAGGTAACGGGCGGTGGGGCAACAGGCATTGCTCGCTGGATAATGCCCTTTGCCACGGTAGTGATCCTGGTTGAAGTGGCTCTAGCCCTCAGCATCTCTCATTCGTGGCCCTTGGTTCACGACGCTCCCCTTATCCACTATGTTGTGTTCCTTATGGCGCATGGGATGGCTCCGTATCGAGACATCGTTGAGATCAATACGCCGGGTGGGTATGTCTTCGAATGGCTGGGCATGCATCTGCTAGGCGGCGACAGTGTCGGTTGGTGGCTTTGGGACTCTCTTGCCGGTGTAGTGGGGGTGTTTGCGAGTGTGTGGATTGCGGGCAAGGGACATCGCTTGGCGGGAATCGTGGGCGGTACTCTGGCATATCTAATTCACCTAAGAGATGGCCCGCGCGACATGGGCCAGCGCGACATGCTTATCGCCTCATTGCTGCTGGTAGCGTTTGGTTTTTTGTTCGAGGCAAAACGGCGGCGGCAGCCGGTATGGATGGCTGGATTTATGGGGTTCTGCGGGCTTGCGGCTTCGATCAAACCACCAGTGATTGTGTTTGGACTTCTCCTCCTGGCTGTAATCTGCTGGTTGGACTGGCGAGATACTTCAGTTACAGGGGCACGTCGTTCGATAGCGATAACAGGCTGGTCCTTCCTGGGAGGCCTAGTTCCAGCGGCCATGGTCGTCATCTTCTTGGCGCATTGGGGGGTAGCTCGGGATTTCCTAGCCACGCTGCAGGGCTTGGATCGATGGTACGCCGGGCTCGCGCGGATTTCGCCGCTTACTCTTATTCTGGATGCCAGGCTTCTGCTTCTCTTGGTTGTAAGCGCTGCAGTACCCTTCGTAATGAACCAATCATGGAAGCGGTGGGAATCGGATTTTCTGGCAATCGCGACCCTCCTTGGTGCTGGTTTGTTTGTTATGCAGGGAAAAGGTTGGTCCTATCAATTGTCGGAGGTGATCGCCTTCTCGGCGCTCTGGGCGATGCTGGAACTCGATCTGGCGCTAGATAGCGAACCATCCCGTAGTGTACTGGCACGAAGGAGCGCCGCAGTGGCAGTTCCCCTGCTGACACTTGTGCTCCCGGTCCTGCTGCTTAGGGCAGAACGAAATCAGCCGAGTTTAGTGGCGACAATTGCTCACCTCGAAGGCGACTTGAACAACCTTGGAGGAACAAGCTTGTCTGGCAAAGTGCAGTGTCTGGACATGACCGAAGGAAACTGTATCAATGTGCTGTACCGCATGAAACTGGTGCAGGCGACGGGCTTTATTTACGATTTCTACCTATTTCCAACAACCACGAACCCCGTTACAGAACCGCTTCAACAACGATTTATGGAGGAAATGCGCACCCGACAGCCTGAATTAATTGTGGTAAGTTCGCATGTCTGGCCGGGGCCGACGCAGGGGTATGAGCAAATAGCGAACCTGCCGGGATTTGTTGAGCTGCTGCAGCAAAGCTATCGAATGCAAACTGAGTTCGCCGCTCCAGCACGTCATGAAGCGGGATACAGAATTTACGTGCTCAAGAATATGCCGTCTTACAAGTCGCTTCCTCACGACGGGCCGGATGCGGAAGCGAAAGGTATTTGAATAGACTTCGGCATTTTGACACGACCGAGTATTCAGACGTCACGCTTTTGGATCAGCCAAGGTTTCGGTAGAAGGTATCCGTTGAGACACAAGGATACCCGTCGAGTGAGCTTCTGAGACTCCGCACCTGTCTACGGGATCGACCGACACCACTAAACAATACTCATTCCCAATTCAGAAGCTGAAGTACGCGCAGATCACACGCCATCGGCTGCCGCTTCGCGCGTGTGACACGTCGCACCCCCAACAACCTCAGTGCCCGACCTTCACTTGATCGACTCTTCAGCCTTCGGCGTTACAGTGTGTGCCGTGTCGCCAGGCTTGTCATCCTCGGTCACGCCCTTCATGCCATCCTTGAAGCCGCGCAGACCTTCGCCCAAACCTTTGCCCAATTCAGGCAGCTTCTTGCCGCCAAACAGCACCAGCAATACGACCGCAATCACAATCAGATGTGTTGGTTGAAATAGTTCGCCCATACGTATTCTCCCAGCTCCCGGCACGAAAACGATCACAGGCCGGCAGCCTCCATTGTCGCATAAGCCCTTTTGCCCAGCAGGCGAAAGACTTAACGGTATTCCGGTACGATGCCGTCCGTGGGCCAGACGGCCTCGAAACGGTATATCTTGGAGAGAGTAACGATTCAAGACAAGCCGCAAAGTGAGATCTGGAGAACAATGCAGAGATTGATGACGACCGGTGCGCCCGAAGCGCGTAACCGTACCGCTGGGGTTCGTACCGTCGGGCTTCACGCCCTCAAGTTCAAGGCGAAGGCATTGCTGCTGGGGGCCACAATCATCACAGGTGCCACGCTTGCACAGGCGCAGAACGGCAAGCTCGGACCCGCCGCACCCGTCTCCTACGATAACAAGTACGAAGTCTACGGCGGCATCAACTTCATGAACTTTCAGGCCGGGCAGAACCTGCCCAAGCGCATGAACTTCGCCGGCGCGGAGACCTCGCTCACCTACTTCCTCACTCCTCGTCTCGGCGTCACCGGCGACTATCGCTTCGAAGGCGGCACCACCCCGGTCTTCCCCAGCCCCGGCAGCTCCAACCCGGCTCGCCAGCTTGTCTTGCTGAACGCGGGCATGGGAGGCGTCACCTATCGTGGACCGAAGGGCCACTACGCTGCCATCGATTACCACGCCCTGGTCGGCGTCGCGGATGGCATGTTCAACGGGCCGACCACCTACAACGTTGGCCTTTACACCAATCGCACCAAGCCCATTGGGGCCTTCGGTGGCAGCCTCGACTATAACCGCTCGAAGAACGTCGCTTTCCGCCTCTCGCCCGACCTGATCATCGAGCACTTCGGCAGCGAATATCGGGAGTTCTTCGCCATCTCCGGCGGCGTCATCTATCGCTTCGGCCAGCAACGCTAGTCATCACAAATGAAAATGCAAACGGGCCGGAGAGGATGTCCTCTCCGGCCCGTTTGCGTTACTAAACTACCAAGTCGCGCCCGGTTGTAGAAAATCCGGTGACACCGGATTCTCATACACCGAGTAATCCCTCGTCACGACCGTCAGCCCGTTCTGCGAGACAAAGTAATTCTTCTTATCCTCGACCGGATCGTAACCGATCACCGTACCATCCGGAATATGCACATCGCGATCAATAATCGCGTGCCGGATTCGGCAGTGCCGCCCGATATTCACATGCGTGAAGATAATGCTCGAATCCACATCCGCATACGAGTTCACACGCACATCCTGCGACACCACGCTGTTCCGCACTACCGCACCCGAAACGATCGAACCTGAACAGACGATCGAATTGATCGCCATGCCCGTTCTGCCCGGCTCGCCAAAGACAAACTTCGCCGGCGGATACTGATACGACCGCGTCCGCATCGGCCAGCTCTTGTCATAGAGGTTGAACGTCGGCGAAACCGTCGCCACATCCATGTTCGCTTCGTAGTAAGCCTCGAGCGTTCCCACATCGCGCCAATAGAGCGCCTTCTGCTTGTTCTCATCGACGAAGTTGTAAGCGTGCATCTTGTGCTTGCCCAGGCAGTTCGGAAGAATATTGTGGCCAAAGTCGTGCTTTGACGTCGGATCTTCCGCGTCCTTGATCAGTTCCGGCAAAAGCACGTCCGTATTGAAGATGTAGATGCCCATCGAGGCGTCTACCATGTCCGGCATAAACGGCGACCGCATGGTGGTCGAGTCCGGCTTCTCTTCAAAGCCCGTGACCTCGCCGTTGCGACCGACCTCGACCACGCCGAACTGCTTTACCTCGTCCGGACGAATAGGAAGCGTGGCGATCGTGATCGCCGCACCTGATTCACGATGCTGATCGAGCATCAGCCCATAGTTCATCTTGTAGATGTGGTCGCCCGAGAGAATGATGACGTACTTCGGCTGTTCCGCCCCGATAGAGTAGATGTTCTGATACACCGCATCCGCAGTGCCCGTGTACCAGTTCTTACTCACGCGCTGCATCGGGGGCAGGATCTCGATGAACTCGCCCAGTTCACTCGCCACTACCGATCCCCATCCTTCACGGATATGCCGGTTCAGCGATAACGCCTTGTACTGAGTCAAAATGTAGACGTGTCGAAGGTCGGAGTTGATGCAGTTCGACAAGGTGATGTCGATGATCCGATACTGCCCGGCAAAGGGAACTGCCGGCTTGGCGCGGTCGCGTGTGAGGGGAAATAAACGCTCGCCGGCACCACCAGCAAGCAGGACACCCAGCGTATCTCTCATAATCCAGCAACCTCTTCCCTTGGTAGACTTACTGACCTTCCCACTCGGATGCACAAAAGCAACCGCGTGGCGGAAAGCCGGAGTCTACCATAGGCCAGTTGCCGCTGAAGTGTATAGCCGATTTAGCTGGACGCTTCCCTGCACGCGTAAGCCTGACAGCGACGTATGCGCTACGCCCACCTAGTGGACCGGCCCATCCCCACGCAGACCGTCATCCGAAGTGCTCGGCGGCAATGCGCGTTGCGACTCGATCCCTCGCTTGCCCTCGATCCCGGATAACCCCTCGTCATCCGTAAGGCTGATACGCAGCGACTTGAGAAACGAAAGATCATTGTGCGTGAATGGCCCATCCGCCGCGCCGTCCATCATCTCACCCGACTCGGCGTCGTCTTCTTCCACCTCGTTCAATCCAATTGTCGCCTCCAGCATCAGGAGCACGTCGAAACCCTGCTCGCGAATGTTCTTGACGACACCCGCAATGTTCTCCGACTCGGAGACTGACTCGTGGATTGCTTCGCCTAATTTCTGGATGAGATTCTTGACCTTTTGATTCAATGCCACCTCCGGGCTGCCTGTTGTCGCGAATCGAACCTGCCGTGAATCGGACGTAATGCGATCGGGTCACGCATCGGGTATTCCGCCGGAGAAAATTAGGCTGGAACGGCATTGCGCGGACTGCTTTCGTGCAATTACTTCTTCGTACGATACGCGGGTATACACGCGGCTGCAATGGCACATCAGGCCAAATTGGTCACTCGGCTGGTAAGCTGCCGCATTCCGACCCTGAAGTCATCTTGACTGATATCCAAAACCGTCACTCGCAGACGATGCATACCCGGATACATTCTGGAGGTAGCTAACTTACACGACCGTGTGATGGTCGGCCCACGCCAGTTCGAGGTTATGCGCCAACTCTGCCACCGGCTTCTTGCGGTTGGACTCCAGAACAGCCAACGCGGCCAGCGCCGCACAAAGTCCACCAAGCACCAGAAGTACATTTTTCATCTTCAGGGATCTCCTTACCTACAAGATCCTTACGATGCAGCGCCTGAGCCAAACGTTGGTGATCCCCGATCCCCGCGACCTCTCTCTGTCTTTTCACCCGTGGCCTCGACCCGCTACACTTGCTCTATGGATTCTGTTCGCTTTGGTCGGGCCCTTGGCTATGGAGCACGCAGCGCTGCCAAAGCGCTTGCCGGAGCGGCCGCGGCTGCCGCCGCTGAGGATCCTCGTCCATCTCGAGCATCTCGTCAGCAACCTGTTCCAGCCGCCGCTACGTTCCACAAAACGGCCCCAAAGGGTGCCGTCACTTCGGCGGCCAAATCTGCGGTGCGGGCCACGGCGCAGGCGCGCGAGGCGAGCAAAGGTATTTCCCGGGGGAGCAGGCGTTTCGGCGAAGCTGTGTGGGGACCGTTCGCCAAGCTCTCAGGCATTCTCTGGCTGGAGATTACCGGCTCCTTCTTCGGTATTTTCGCCCTGTTCGCCGCAAGCGCCGTCTGGACACATCGCGCCGATCTACACCCCATTCCCACGAACCACGATTCCCGCCTTCACCTCTTTGTCTTCCTGGCCATGGCGCTGGTCTTCGGCTATTTCTCGATCAGCAGCTTCGTTCGCGCTTACCGCAAATAGTGCCGCTTTAGATCGAATTCGCGATATGCAGTCCTCGCAAATGCAACTGCCTTCGCTTCCCGTGCCGTCTATCGAGCATGATCTTCCGGACTCTCGCGCTCGGCTCGTTCCTTTTGTGCTGCTGCGCAACTGTGCAGGCCTCCGGACCGGACCGTATTCCCCGCATCCCTCCTGTCCACGGCACTACCTTTGCAAACGCCAGGGTGGACCTTCCAGAAGCGCTCAATGGAAAGATTGCCATCCTTGTCGTCAGCTTTAACCAGGGCTCTCGTGAAGGCGTCACCGTCTGGGGGAAGAAGCTCGCCGCCGACTTCTACGATTCTCCGACCGTCCTCTATTACGAGATGCCTATGCTCGCCTCCGTCCCGAAGTTCATGCGTGGCTTCGTGGAGGGCCGCATCAAGGCGTCGGTCTCCGATCGTGGCAAACCTCACTTTCTCCCTCTTACCGAAGATGAAGCCGAATGGCGCGACCTCACCCACTACAGCGCCCCCGATGACGCCTACATTCTCCTCGTCGACAATCAGGGAACCGTCCGCTGGCAGACCCAGGGCTCACCCACGAATTCCACCTACGCCACCCTCAAACAACAAATCGAGACCCTCCGGCCCCGCTAAATACATCCCTGCCTAGAGAGATAAGGTCTAGGCTTGCCGCTATCCTGAGCATTGCGAATGCGAAGGCTCCCGCGCCACCCTGAGCTTCACCGCCGCTCGAAGGTTTCAGCCCATGAACCCGCCCCTCCTGCCAACGCCCCACCCCAAAGTGCTACCCTGAGTTCTCCGGCCACCGGAGAAGGAACCCATGGAAACCCTCCTCACCACCACTCTCCGCCGTACCGCACTTAATGCGACTCACCGCACCTGCAAGGCCAAAATGGTCGACTTTGGCGGCTGGGACATGCCCGTTGAATACTCCGGCGTCACCGCCGAACACATGGCAGTCCGCACCGCCGTCGGCCTCTTCGATGTTTCGCATATGGGCGACATCCAGCTGCGCGGCCCCGGCTCACTCGAAGCCATCCAGCAGCTAAGCATGAACGATGCTTCGAAATTGGCAGTCGGCCAGGCCCACTACTCGGCCATGCTCTATCCCGACGGCACCTTCGTAGACGACATCGTCGTGCACAAGCTCTCCGACAACGACTATCTCATCGTCATCAACGCCGGAACTCGCGAAAAAGATGTCGCCTGGGTCCGCAAGACCATCGGCCACATGCCCGGCGTCCACGTCAACGACTTCTCCGACTACTACACCCAGCTCGCCATCCAGGGCCCCCGCGCCGCCGAGACCCTGCAAAAGCTCACCCCCACCGACCTGAGCACCATCAAGAACTACTGGTTCACCTGGGGCCAGCTCACATTGAAGACTGGGGCCATCCACAACGTCATGATCGCCCGCACCGGCTACACCGGCGAAGATGGCTTCGAGATCTACATCCCCGCCGACGAGCCGACAAGCTGCCGCGTCTGGGACGAAGTTCTCGAAGCCGGGGCCGAATTCGGCATCCTCCCCTGCGGTCTCGGCGCCCGCAATACCCTCCGCCTCGAAGCTGGCATGGCCCTCTACGGCCACGAGATCTCGGACACCATCAACGTCTTCGAAGCCAATCTCGGCCGGTACGCCAAGCTCGACAAACCCAGCTTCGTCGGTCGTGACGCCCTGCTCGCCATCCAGGAAGCCCGAGGTCCCGAACGCAAGCTCGTCGGCCTCGAAATCACCGGGCGCGGATTTGGCCGCGACGGCTATCCCGTCTGCACCCCCGACGGCACCCGCATTGGCGAGATCACCAGCGGCTCCCCATCACCCTTTCTGAAGAAAGCCATCGCCATGGCCTACGTCACGCCGGAACACGCCACCGTAGACACCGAGCTAGCCGTGGAAATCCGCAGCCAACTCATCACAGCCAAGGTCGTTCCCCTTCCCTTCTATAAACGCCCAAAGAAAACCCTCTAGCCTTGTTTTCATCTCCGGAGGAATCAGCGTTCAATCCCTTACGCTACGATCCCTCCGCAACCAAACAGGCATCGATGTCGACGAACGACCACGCTCTTGATTTCGAGTTTGCCGATAATCCCGTTTCTGGGGATCGTCACGGTGCTTTGACCTATTCGCCTAGTGGTGCGTGTTTCTGTCCCTTGATCAAGGCGACGGCGAAACCGATCCAGCATATTGCTGCAGGGGCTAGCGTCACGAAGATCGAGAAAGTGATGCCAGCCCGGAAAGCTCTAACGGCGAATGTAGCCGCATCATCCGCTGTTCGAGCTGTTCTGACGAGCAATTCGGAAATCCACCCCACCGTGTAGAAAACATTTGCGAGCAGAGCGTATGGAACAATTAGGAAGACCCCAAGCAAAGGGCCGTCAGTCATCCCAATCGGTTCGCCCACAAGTGAATCAGCTGTGAGCGCACAGACAACCAGCAACACGCATGTCACCAGACCCGTAATGCCAACTACGAGATTGAAGAACAATCGACGGCTTTCCCACCAGCGGATCACGGCACCTGCACCAATGGCTGTGTCGAGTCGGATGAAATCTGGGCGTTCGTAGAAGTTCGTGAGCCTACTTCCGACCATAGCGAGATTGTATTCGGATAGCCGATGTCGCAAAGTCGGTGTTTGCGGCAAACTCGGGCCGGACGGTGAGCCGGAGGCGTCTAACTCGGACGATAAGAGTCCAAGTTGCCGACAACCACGTTTTGCGGGATCAAGGCAACAAATTGTTCAGGATGCTTCCTACCTTCTACGACCGGGCATTACTTGCGTCCCGCCTGATCGCCCTGAGAGGATGGCTTGCATGGAAACGGCAGGTGTGTGGCCGCGCATTATCTGCATATGCTTCGGGATGTTGCTACTCTACTTCGTGGCTTATGGAACGATAACAGGGCGAGCATTCGGAAGATTCGGTAAGTTGGATCGAATGAGCCAGCCCTTCGGGTATTGGTTAGTCCTGGTTTCGCAGGCTGCGGCTGGCATCCTGTTGTTCGTTGCAGCCATCCTCCTGTAGTCACGACGCTGATTTCCGCAAATCCCGTTACCCAGGAGTGTTGATTGGTTAGTGGCCAGACAGCAAGATCCGGTAGCCCACAATCAGACCGACTGCGAAAAGAATGGCACCCGCGATTCGAGTGGGCGGCCTGTCGTAGTCCTCTTCAGCAACTCGGGTCTTCATTCCAATCCTCGAGTAGTAGGCGTTTGTCAGCCTCGGCATCACGCGAGGAAACAAAGCCGTGACGAACCCAGCCGCGAGAAACAAGAGCACCGACAAAAAACCAATCAAGCGCATTTCCGAACTATAGATCAAAGAGCCTTTCGCCACGTTCCCTCAAAGTCGTTGTTTGCGGAAACTTCGACACGAACCTTCCGCAAACCCCGTTTCCGCGAATCAGCGTTATCCTATCATCCTGCGTATATAGTCCCGCCTACTATGCGAATGAAATACTCCATCGCGCTCTGGCTTTGACTCGCAGCATCAACCATGAATCTGACTGCTCAGAACCCGCCAGAAGATCAGGCTATTCGGCAGTTCTTTGCCGACGCGGACACCGCTTGGAATCATCACGATGCACATCAACTCACCAGCTCGCAGACGACCGTCGCGGACGCAGATTTCGTCAACGTCTACGGGGGATGGGCTAAAGGGCGCGAGCCGTTTGTGGCCATTATGAGTAAGCTCCAGGCCGGGCCTTTTCACGACATAACACGGCGCACAGTCGTTGAAAAGATCCGCTTCGTTCGTCCCGATGTTGCTGTCGTTATCACGACGAACATTGATCGCCACGGCGATGGCCCGCCCAGCGAATCGCGAGGCACCTTCGTCTTGAGCAAAGAAGGCGACCATTGGCTCCTAAACTCGTTCCAGAACACGCAGGTCACTACTCCTCCTGCTCCGCCACAAGGCATGCGCGGCTCGCCGCAATAGGTGCCGAGTATCTGTCGACCCTCTTAATATCCCGCAAAGTCGCATTTTTCGGAAAACGTGATCTCGGAGCGCGGGTTGTGATTGCCTCAGAGCCTGCTTAGCTTTCAGCGATGGCAGCAATGGAGATCTTCAAGCCTGGCATGCGGACAGGGAGTTTGGCACCTTGACGTGCAGGAGGATTTGCTGGGAACCATCGGAGCCACTCTTCGTTCATGCCTGCAAAATCATCCTCTTCGGCCAGAATGACCGTAGCGCTGACAATCTTTTCCAGGGATGTTCCTGCCGCTTCTAAGATGGCTGCGATATTTGTGAGGCATTGCCGTGTCTGCTCCTGAATGGTGCTGCCCTTGATCTGACCGGTGCCGGGATCGATTGGCGCGGTGCCCGAGACAAAAACGAGCCCTGCTGCCTTGACGGCCTGGCTGTACGTGAGCGGGGGCGTTGCCGCGTTGAGCGTGAAGATTATCTCTCGAGACATGATGTTACCCGTAGGGAAGATCATAACGGCCTCTTCCTCGAAAGTCGTTGTTTTCGGAAACGCGCTCTGCTAAGTCAGAGACTTTTCAGGATGGGGTTGGGCCACTTCAGTGAATAGCTTCTCGCAGTTTGGGCAGAACGGCGGACGGCTATCGACCCTTACGAGTTCTTGAGAATCAGCAACGTAGCCGCATCTCTCGCATGTCTTGGGAAGCTCAGATTTATGGGTCTTTTCCTGTCCGTTAGATCATGCTTCATGGCAGACGTGTTATCTCATGCTCCCCGAAGGTCGGTGTTATCGGCAACTTCAATCCGGTGAGGCACTCGCATTTTCTACCACCGCGAGTCCGTGTTCCCATCGCATACCAGGTTCCGCAGACCTCGATTAGCAGTTCCCTTGTCACGAATCGCCTCTAACGTCATCGCGCCTTCGTTCCCCTCAACCGTGTCATCCTGAGCGGAGCGTCTCGCGCATTTGCGAGGCGCTCAGTCGAAGAATCTGCGTCTGCCGTCGCCTGTTCTTATGTCGAAAAAAGTGTCCCTCAAAACATCGCACGCCAAGGGCCACAAATTCGGAGGTCCAGACCTAAGTACCCTGTTTCGAAGACTTTGAGTCAGAAAGGGGGGAGGGGGGGCACTCATTCACCCCAGAAAAAGTCTGGCCGGAACTATGAAACCCGCAGCAGGATCTTTTAAATTTGAAACGGCAGATTCGAAGTAGGATTGCCTCTGGACCCATGCAAAGTCCCATCACACAGCAGAAACCGACTACCCTCTGGCATTCCATTAAAGAGTCCCTGCGCGGCAGCCATCAGGACTACACCACCGGCAGCCTCAACCGGTCAATCCTCCTGCTCGCCGTTCCCATGGTGCTCGAGATGGTCCTCGAATCGCTCTTCGCCGTCGTGGACGTCTTTTGGGTCAGCCGCCTTGGCCCGAATGCCATCGCCACCGTCGGGCTGACCGAATCCGTACTGACCCTCGTCTTCGCCGTCGGCCTCGGCCTCAGCATGTCCACCACTGCCATGGTCGCCCGCCGCATCGGCGAAAAGGACACCGACGGCGCGGCAATCTCCGCAGTCCAGGCCATCCTCCTTGGCCTCCTCGCATCGGTCATACTCGGCGTGCCCTTCTTCTTTCTCGCGCCGAAGCTCCTCGCGGCCATGGGAGCGACTCCCGCCATTATCGCCAGCGGCTCCGGCTATACTCGCATCGCGCTCGGCGGTTCGGGAGTCGTGCTCATGCTCTTCCTCAACAACGCCATCTTTCGCGGCACCGGGGACGCCGCCATCGCCATGCGGCTGCTCTGGGTCTCGAACATCCTCAACCTGATATTGGATCCCTGCCTCATCTTCGGCCTCGGCCCCTTTCCGCGCATGGGAGTCACCGGTGCCGCCCTTGCCACGTTCACCGGCCGTGGAATCGGCGTCCTCTACCAGTTCTATCGACTCTTCCGCGGCACGGAGCGGCTCTGCATCCTGGCCTGCCATCTCCGGCTCAACGTCACCGTACTCTGGCGACTGATAAAGGTCTCCTTCACCGGTATTCTGCAGTTCCTCATCGGCCAAGCCAGTTGGATCGGCCTCGTCCGCATCGTCAGCCTCTTCGGAGCGCCCGCACTTGCTGCCTACACGATTGCCATACGCATCGTCATCTTCGCCATTCTGCCGTCATGGGGACTCAGCAACGCCGCCGCCACCCTCGTCGGCCAGAATCTCGGCGCCGGCAATCCTGACCGCGCCCGCAACGCCGTCTGGCGCACCGGCCTCTGGAACATGATCTTCCTTGGCAGCGTCGGGCTCATCTTCATCGCCTTCGCGCCCTTCATCCTCGGCCTCTTCAGCAACGACCCCGAGATTCTCCGCACCGGCGTCCCCTGCCTTCGCATTTTCAGTTGCGGCAATATCGCTTTCGCCTATGGAATGGTGCTGATGCAGGCCTTCAACGGCTCCGGCGACACGCTGACGCCGACCTACGTGAACCTCTTCGGCTTCTGGATTCTTGAGATCCCGCTCGCCTGGTTTCTTGCCATGCACACTCCGCTCCAGGTGAATGGCATCTATATCTCAGTAGTGGTCGCGCAGTTCGTCGTCGTCCTGATCAGCCTTTATCTCTTCCGCAAAGGCAATTGGGCGAAGCAACGCATCTAGCCGCTATGGATACTGATCGTGTGGAACATCTGGGCCTCGAAACCTCTACAATCAACCCAGACAGACGTCTAAAAGGAGCCGGCTACACCCATGTCCTATCCCACCACCTACAAGTACACCAAGGCGCACGAGTGGCTATCGATCGAGGGCACCACCGGCTCCATCGGAATTACCGACTACGCCCAGAACTCCCTGGGCGACATCGTCTTCGTCGAACTCCCAAAGGTCGGCGATACGCTCGAAGCTGGTGCCGCCTTTGGCTCGATCGAGTCCGTAAAATCCGTATCGGACATCTACTCTCCCGTCTCCGGCACCGTCACCGAGATTAACGAGGCGCTCGCCTCCGCCCCCGAAACCATCAACACCGCCGCCAACACCACCTGGATCATGAAGCTCACCCTCACCGACCCGTCGCAGGCCGACGCCCTCCTCGACGCCTCCGCCTACGAAACCTTCACCAGCGAAGAAACCGGCCACTAAGCCCCGCTTTGTCATTCCCCTTTCTGTTATTCCTGCAGGAAATCTGCGTTTGCTTGTTGCCCTCGTCCGCTCTTCTTGTTTGTCGTTCTCCGCAGGAGTCTGCATTCTTACCCTCGCATCTTTAGGAATTCGTCTCTCCCATGTCTGACATAAGCTCCCTCATCGGCCAGGAACTCACCTCTGTCGAGTTCATCCAGGACCACCTGATCCTGCACTTCGACGGCCCCGCCGTCACCTTCTTCGCCTGGCCCGACGTCTTCCGCGAAGAAGGCTCCTACGCTTACGGCGAGCCCGAGTACCGAAACGTCCTCTGCGGCGTTATTACAGAGGACGTCACCGCCGCGACTCTAGAAGACGGCGAAGCCATCGAGATCGAGTTCGAGAGCGGAATCATACTCCGCGCCTCTCTCCGCGAAGAAGATGTCGAAGTCCCGATCGCCGGCCAATTCTCCTCTGGCGACGAGTTCTGGGAGTTCTAATCCCCCGAAAAGGGGATTGTGTCGGCAAGAAGTCTTTGGTAACTCTCCCAGACTTCACAATCCTGTAACACTCCGTTCGCACTTCTCACCTAGTTTGGTAGTCAACGCACACTACATCGCGAAGACAAGGCAAACTACCTATGGCAACTCCAGCCCACAGCTATCCCACTCCTGCACCAGCCGCCTCCGGCTCACTGCTCGATGAAAAACTGAAAAAGTCCTCACCCGGCAAGATTGGCGGTATCGTATTCGCCGTAATGCTCGTTGTTGGCCTGGTCTACATCTGGTCCAAGCTCTCGGCTGACCTCTCGATCGTTCACAATGCCTCGGTCTTCCCTTTCGTCCTGCTCGGTGTGGCCCTGTTTATCGCGCTCGGCTTTGAGTTTGTAAACGGTTTCCACGACACCGCAAACGCCGTCGCCACCTGCATCTATACCCACTCGCTCGAGCCGCACATTGCCGTCGTCTACTCCGGCATGATGAACTTCATCGGCGTGCTCACCAGCTCCGGTGCGGTCGCCTTCTCGATCATTACGCTCCTTCCCGTCGAGCTGATCCTGAAGGTCTCAAAGGGCGCCGGCTTCTCCATGGTCTTCGCGCTGCTTGTAGCCGCGATTCTTTGGAACCTCGCCACCTGGTGGCGTGGACTTCCCGCCTCCAGTTCGCACACAATGATTGGCTCGATCATTGGCGTTGGCATCGCCAATCAGATGATGCAGGGCAACAGCGGCACCGCCGGCGTCGAATGGGAGCAAGTCACCAAGGTCTTCAAGGCGTTGCTCATCTCGCCCGTCGTCGGCTTCGTGATGGCCGCCGCCCTCTTCTTCCTCTTCAAGCTGATCGCCCGCGATCCCCGCCTCTACAAAGCTCCGGAAGGCAGCGCGCCGCCGCCGTTCTACATCCGCATGCTGCTGATCGGAACCTGCGGCGGCGTCAGCTTCTTCCATGGTTCGAATGACGGACAAAAGGGCATGGGCCTCATCATGCTCATCCTCGTTGGAACCGTACCAACCGCCTACGCTCTGAACCACACTGTAAACGCGGCGGAAGTCCAGACCTTTGCCGCTGTCTCCAGCCAGGTAGCGGGTGTCCTGCAGAACTACATAGAACCTACTGCCGTCATTCAGGATCCCGGCCCGGAACTCGAAAATTTTGTCAGCAAGAAAGCATTTGACCCTGCAGTCGTACCCGCCCTGCAGCAGATGGTCAACAACATCCGCAACGAGGCCACCTCTTACGGTGCCCTCGGCAATGTACCGCCCGACATGCAGGCAAACGTCCGCAACCAGATGTATCTCACCAGCGAAAGCCTGCGGCTTGTGGCCAAGGCCCAGGGCGCACCGAAGTTTACAGACGCGGATAAGAAAGTCATCGCCAACTACAAGAGCTTCCTGGATAAGTCGACCCGCTTCATCCCAACCTGGGTCAAGGTGGCCGTCGCTCTCGCACTCGGCCTCGGAACCATGGTTGGCTGGAAGCGCATCGTTGTCACGGTTGGCGAAAAGATCGGCAAGACCCACCTTACTTACGCCCAGGGCGCAGCCGCCGAGATCACGGCGATGATCACGATCGGTCTTGCCGACGGCTATGGTCTTCCGGTCTCAACCACCCACGTCCTCTCTTCAGGCATTGCCGGAACCATGGCGGCCAACAAGAGCGGGCTACAGATGTCCACCCTCCGCGACATCGCTCTGGCCTGGATCTTCACCCTGCCGGTGGCGGCGTTACTCTCGGGCTGCCTCTTCTGGCTCTTCAACACTATCGCCAGGTAGTCGTCTCTGTTCTTCCGATTCCCGGTCTCTGCCGCTTCACTGCAGAGACCGGGAATTTCTTTTGGAGAACAGTGCCTCGTTTTCCGCTGTCCGTGAATGCCGGGCACGACGCGACACCCTCCGGTTGGTATGCTTACAACTGACAATCCATGAGCCTTAAAGCAAAGATCGAAGCTGTTATTTATGCCTCCGAAGAACCTGTAACGCTGGCACAACTCACCGGCCTCCTGGGGCAGGAAGCGCAGGCCGAACTCGACCACCTCGATTCCGCCCAGCAGTCGCTCGCGCTCGAAGGCGAGTCGATGCCAGTGCTTCAGGCTGGGCTTGCGGACGCCGGCCAGACAATACCTCTGCCCGAGGCTGATTTCGAAGGCGATGTCTCTCCGCCGGAAGTGTCTGAGCCTGAACCGACGGGATCCGCGCCCGCACAGGAGCCCGAACCCACGGAATCCGCGCCCGGGCAGGAGCCTGAACCGACCGAAGACTCGCCCCAACATCAACATCCGGTCTCGGAACCGCCTTCCAGCCCCGTCGAACCGAACTCTGCAAAGCAGGACGAAAAGGCGCGCGACCGCCGCCTACGCGAATACTTTCGCTCTATTCTCGACGAACTCATTGCCGACTACTCCACCTCCGAGCGCGGCCTCGAGATCCGCGAAGTCGCAAGCGGCTATCGCCTCTCCACCAAGCCCGAGTATCACGACGCCGTACGCGGCTTCGTCAAGTCGCTCAAACCGCCGCTCAAGCTCTCGCTCCAGGCGCTCGAGACCCTTGCCGTCATCGCCTACAAGCAACCCGTTACCGCCCCCGAGATCTCAGAGATCCGCGGGGTCGACTCCGGCGGCGTTCTCGGCTCGCTCATGGCCCGAAAGCTGATCACCACCGCCGGCCGCAAGCAGGTAATCGGCCGGCCGATTCTATATAAGACGACAAGAGACTTCCTCCTTCGCTTTGGCCTCAAAGACGTCTCCGAGCTTCCCAGCATCGAAGAGTTTGAGAAGATGGCCGGAGAGCTCGCCGACACTTTCGCCGAGCCCGTCCAGGAGGAGATTCCGATGCAAGCCGAATTGTCTGAGCCAGGAGAAAGCTTCGAAGAAGAGAGGACTGCCGTAGAGCCGCAGTCCGACGGTGACAGCATCCCGCTCGAACGCGCCGATGAGTCCTCCGCTGGCGTTCCTGCGGAAACAGCTGCGGACGAGGTTGTCACCGACGGCCGCATCTCCGGCCTGTCGCCTGATTTTTCCCAGGCCCCGGGTGAAGGAGCGCCCTTCGATTCCCCTGCCATGGATGCGGAGTTGCAACGCGAGCAAACCGACGAAGAGGCTGCTGAATCCAATCCGTCACGATGACGAATCCAAACCTCGACCCGACACCCAACTCTAAGACTTCTCCGAACCATCCACAGGACAACCAGCCTGATACAGTCGCCACTCCTGAAGGTGACAACGAATACGCTCCTGACCAGCCGCTGAAGCCCGCTCCAGACGGCCTGCAAAGGACACCTGCGATCGACACCAACAAGCTCTAACTCGGCTTACTGCCCGAACGGAACCTGGTTTTGGCCGTGCCTGGCGCCGACAGAGCTCTACCGGCAGAAGGCACTCGATTCGAAGTTCCCAAGAATGTCAGCGACATCGATATAAACCTCAACGCAGCCCGCAAACATCAGGTCCTGCTTGCTCCACCCACCCGTGGTTACGCCGACGGTGTAGATGCCTGCCTTCCCGGCGGCTTCAACGTCGTAAGGCGTATCTCCAAGAGCCAGAACTTCAGCCGGCTCGAGCTTCAGCTTCTTCAAGGTAGCCTCGAAGATATCCGGGTGCGGTTTTGACCTGTCGGCATCATCGGCTGACGTGCTCTCTTCGACGATGTCCTCGATGTCCGCAATCTTCTTATATGCCTCCAGCTGTTCGGCGTCGGCTGACGAGGCGAGCGAGATGCGAATGCCCTTTTCTTTCATCAGCAGAAGCAGATCGCGGACATGTGGAAATGGCTTCACCTTGTGCAGATACTGGCTGAGAAACAGTTGCTTTCGATAGGCCTGTAGTGGCTTTTGGATAGCGTCTCGCTTCCACCACGGGACGAACACCGGGATCAGTTCATCGCCACCCTTCCCGATCTGACGCCGTATCTCTTCCAGGTCGACCGTAAGGTCCGCAACCTGAAAGGATTCCTTCCACGCCGCGGCATGAAGCCAGTTGCTTTCGACGAGGGTTCCATCTATATCGCACAACACTGCTTTGACCACGTTTCCTCGTCGGCGGATGTTGATTGTTTCCTACCACCTCTCGCATGGATGTGCAGGTGACGGAACGCGCTGCTTCAAGCAGCAAGTTCAGAGAAAGTTTCTGCGCCCCGCCGAGGGAGCCATAGAATAGTAGGTGAAACGTAGATTCACTCGACCGCGATGAGCTTCTCCGCAGTCAGAAAGCTGGAACCAATGTCAAAGTCTCCAAACTCCCCTGCCTCTAAAACCAAGCCCGAAGGTTCTGACGCACCCAAGGGTGACCGCCTGCAGAAGATCCTCGCCCAGGCCGGCATCGCCAGCCGCCGCAAGGCCGAGGAGATTATCCTCGAAGGCCGTGTCCAGGTAAATGGCACCACCATCACTGAGCTTGGCACTCGCGCCGACGCGACGACCGATCATATCCGAGTAGACGGCAAGCTGCTGAAAGGGCCCGAGGAGCAGCGCTATTACATGCTCAATAAGCCGCGCGGCTATGTCACAACCCTTACCGATCCGCAGAAGCGCCCAACCGTGATGGACCTGATGACGCCAAAGTCAGGGCCACACGGGGACCGGGTGCGCCTCTATCCGGTGGGGCGGCTCGATTACCTCTCGGAAGGGTTGCTGCTGATGACGAACGACGGCGAGCTGGCCAATTCTCTGTCGAAGGCGGCGGCGGGAGTTGAGAAGACGTATCTGGTGAAGGTGAGCGGGGTGCCACCAGCTTCCGCCGTTGACCAGATCCGGCGAGGAATTATGATCGATCGGGGGCGGCTAGATGAGGTCCGCGCGGGACGGCGGGACCGGATTATCACCGCTCCGGCGCAGGTGGAACTGGCTCGGGGGGGCGATAACCCCTGGTTCCAGTTGACGCTGACGGAGGGGAGAAACCGCCAACTGCGCAAGATGTTCGAGGAGATCGGGCACCATGTGGAGAAGATCCGGCGCATTGGATATGGGGCGCTGCGGCTCGATGTCGCGCCTGGCGAGTTCCGGGAGCTCACGCCGGGTGAGGTGATGGCTCTTTCGCGGGCGGCGAGTGGGAAGAAAGTCGTCCCTAAGAAGAAAGTGCCGGAGTTCGCGCAGCTCAAGGCACCGGTGAAGAAGCGGAGCGCTCCGCCACGCCGAACTTTTTCTTCGAACGCAAGACCAAGCAATCGATCGAAGTAGTTCAATCCTGGGCAGAAGTAGATTTGCGGTCTCTAGAGGCTTGCCGAGGCCGAAATCAGATACACCCCCCCTCCCCCCCCTTTTTGCTCAAAGTCTTCAGAACAAGTCACTTAGGTTCGGACTTCACTTCGGACATGCAAGCTGCACGGAACTGGACCGGGGTACGCAACCCCTTTTCCGCCAAGAGATCTGTCAAGTACCCACGTCCGTCTGAAAGCGATCCATGGAACCTGCGCTCATTGATTTGAGAACCGGATGCAGGCGTCCCGCCCCCCTTTGGCGACAATCCGCCGGTGTCTCTGACCTCCAGTTTGAGCTTGACGAGGGTATGCCGGGAGGCTCAATCTACTCAAGCTTTTCACAGAAGATTTCACCTTGCACTGGTGACAAACCGACTCCGCGGGCATCCAATGAGTGTCATGCGGGACAGCCAAATAAAGCAGCAGGATTCCGCAACAGATTCAAGGAGCAGCATTGTGGCAATGGAAAAGGCAATATTTGGAGCAGGATGTTTTTGGGGCGTTGAGGCCCGTTTTGGCGAGATCCCAGGAGTCCTGGATACCGCCGTTGGATATGAAGGTGGTCAACTCGAGCACCCCACCTACAAAGAGGTTTGTACCGATCGCACCGGGCACGCTGAGGTTGTCGAAGTAACTTTCGATCCGTCGCGGCTGGGTTATGAGATCCTCCTGGACACATTTTTCGCTCTTCACGATCCGACACAAGTCAATCGCCAGGGCCCGGACTGGGGTTCGCAGTACCGCAGCGTCATCTTCACGACCACTGAAGACCAAACCAGCGAGGCGAAGGCCAAGATCGACGAGCTAAGCGCTTCGGGAGCTTTCCGCAAGCCAATCGCGACGCAGGTGCTGCCTTCCACTACCTTCTGGAAGGCGGAGGAGTATCACCAGCGATATCTCGAGAAGCGTGGCATGGTGAGCTGCCACATCTAGATGAGTGGCCGGCCTGGGTAGAGACGTAACGCAGAGTCCGTTTCAAATGACAATCAGGAGAACGGGACAACAAAGGGAGTACGTCAGAAAGGATTGGCGGGCAGGAAGATCGTGAACGTTGTTCCGCTACTTCCCGGCCCGTTGCTCGTCCTGACTCTCAGTTCCCCTGAATGCTTGTCGATAATTCCTTTTGAAATCCAAAGACCAAGGCCGGTTCCATTGATGCCCTTCGTCGTATAGAAGGCATCGAAGATCTGCCGCATAACTGCCGGAGGCATACCGTCGCCACTGTCGACTATGCTGAATCGCACCCCCGGAGCGCCACTCTTTCTGGAATGTGAGTCCGATGTGCGAATCTTGAGGCAGCCTCCGGTCTTCATCGCGTCAATGGCGTTGCCGACAAGATTGTTCAAGACCTGTCGAATCTCTCCTTCATGACAGGTGATGAGGGAGGCGCTCCGATTCCGCAGTTCCAGGTTGATTGCGGAGTTGTTAAGTCGCCCTGCATACAAGCCAAGAGTGGGTTCCAGCAGTTCCTGTGCCAAGATGGCGCGAGGTCTGGTCGACTGGCGATGGAACCGCAAGGTATGGCTGACGATCTGTGATACGCGGGAGAGCTCCTGATCCGCCGTATCGAGAAGGTCCTTCGTCTCCTTTGAAAGTGACTGATCGAATCGCGCCAGGTAAAGCAGATTTGTTACTGCCTCGAGAGGATTGTTAATCTCGTGCGAGATTGATGCCGCCAGGCGGCCTACCGCAGCCAGCTTCTCATTCTGAATGAGCGCCGCTTCCGAGCGCTTCTGCTGGTCGATATCGGTGATAGATACAACGCCTCCGGCCACTTCTCCCTGAGCGCTAATGATGGGCGCTGCCGCTAAACTGACCCAGGCCTCGGTTCCGTCTCCCCGCTGGTACAGATACTCCTCCGCCGGGAGAGCGTGCCCTGCGCTCATGGCCCGAGGCAAGGGGAACTCCGACCCCTGGACCCGTCTGCCGTCCTTGTGAAAGGCGATCCAGTCTCCGTGCTCCTCGATGTCTTTGCTTGGAAGCAGAGGGTGGCGCAGGATCTCTTCAAGGCGCCTGTTCCCTCTAATGATCTCGCCGGAGGCCTTCGCCAGGATGACGCCTACCGGAATGTTGTCGAGCATTGCCTCGAGGGTTTCGCGCTCATGTCTCAATTCTGCGACGGCGTCTCGTACTTCATACTGCTTGATGCGCGCGCGCAGAGCGGCCTTGACGCTGCTGATCAGGCTTGCTGAGCGAATCGGGCGCTCCAACAGAATGGGCGAGCCGAGAGACATTCTCTCGAACTGAAGCCGATTGCTCTGGAGGGTCTCGCGTCCGCTTCCGGTAAGTATGAGGATGGGTAGATCCGACCACGAGGGCTGGCGCTGCAGGAAGCTGCTGAGTTCCCGGATGACTCCGGAATCAAGAACTTCCTCAGCAATCAGGAGCGGCCCCAGAGGTTCGCGGTCAGGATCGCCGAGGGCGAGGCTGGGGAAATCTGCAATTTGCGCAGGTACCTCGCCCTGCTTCAGGGCTTCTGTGATCAGCTGGGCATCTCGCCCCGTTGGAGCGATGACACGGACGACGAGACTCAAATCAGGCCTCGTCCTTGAAGGCAGGGTGAATGGAGTCGGGGATGCCGGTCAGCACTCCGCGAAACTCCCGGAGCGGGCCTCCAACTTCCAGACCGGAAGCGCCGACTTTGAACTCGCGCAGGGTGCGCTCATGACGGCCTACTCTTTGCTTAAGGATGGAGAGGACCTGCCGGATCTCTCCTTCGGTCTCGAAGTACCGAAGCAGTACAACCGTGTCGGCTAGATAGCTCACATCCACTTCCGAGTGCATGTTGCCGACCAGGCCATGCTGCGTAAGGATCAGGAAAGTGATTACACCCTTCTGGTTCAGGTAAGCGATGAGCTCGTGAAGTTGCAGCAGCAGGTCGCGTTCTCCAGTCATGGCATTCAAGAGGCCGTTCAAACTGTCAATAACGAGAACGCGTGTGTCTCTCTCCTCGACATCCGACTTGATCTGCCAGATGAACTCTCCCGGTGAGAGCTCCGCAGGATCTACCTGGGACATCGAAAGAGTCCCCTTGTCGATCTCTTCTCCGACAGCCAGCCCGAGACTCTCCGCCCGTTCCCTGGCCGTACGAAGGACTTCGTCGAAGGCATAGACGATCGCCCGGTCGCCACGCTTTGCAGCCGTATAGGCGAATTGCATGGCGAGCGTCGATTTGCCGACCCCGGTAGGGCCGATGATCAGGCTGGACGATCCGCGATTGATGCCACCGCCAAACATGGAATCCAACTCGTCGATGCCACTCTTGACGCGCTCAGTCTTGAACGTGCTGTCGTGCTCATTGGCAACGAGGCGCGGGTAGATGCGCACGCCGCCGGTCTCAATGGTGTAGTCGTGGAACCCTTCGCGGAATGAGCTGCCGCGCAGCTTCAGGATTTCAATGTGCCTGCGAGTTGCGCCATAGGTCTGCTGCACCTTGTCGAGCCTCAACACGCCATGGGCGATGCTCAGAAGCTGCATGTCGCTGCCTTCTCCGGAACGGTCATCGAGAAGCAGCACAGTGGTGTCTCTTCCGGCAAAGAACTGTTTCAGGGCGAGAAGCTGCCGCCGGTACCGCATGGTATCTGCGGCCAGCAAACGCAGTTCTGAAAGCGAATCGATAACGAGGCGGCTCGGTTTTCTTTGCTCGATCAATTCGGTCAGCTTCTGAATGGTCGACGCCAGTTCGACTTCGCTGGGATGGAAGACGGTGTATTGCTGGTCCGGACTGAGGCTGGCTTCCTCTGGAATGAACTCGGCAATGGAGAGCTCACTCGGCTTCCAGCCATGCGAGTTTGCAGAGGACTCGAGCTCCCGCTTCGACTCGGACAAGGTAACGTAAAGTGCGGACTCTCCTGCCAGGATGGCTGCACGAATGAACTGGAGCGCGATGGTCGTTTTGCCGGTGCCGGGAGTGCCTTCAAGAAGGTACATCTGGCCGACAGGCAGGCCGCCCAACAGGATGTCATTCAAACCTTGCACACCGGTATCAATTCTTTTCGGGCGATCAGTCTTATTCAGAGGCATTTCAGTACGTTATCCGTTCGCTGGCAGGAATACCAAGCACTTGTGATGCGAAGGCGCGCTAAGCGGTTGAGTGGCGCCTCGAGTTCTCGGATTACAGTTGATGCGTGAAGAGGCTACCTGAGCAATCGCCGCGCCGGACTGGAGCACCGTTCCTACGGGCTTCGGCTGTATGAACAGAAGTTCAGGAATTATGCTATTCTTTGGTTGCGTGGTTAAATCTGCGCAGGCATCGCAGGCAAAGACTCCGTGTGGATTTGGAATCTGGCCAGAGACTGCGAATCGCCTTACCCACCGCAATCCTTCTAGTAAGAGCCCTGAAGCTCAGAAGCCGCGCTGGTTGCTCTGGCTGGATGGCTTGTCATTGGACAAGTCTCGCCGTGCAGCGGCTGCGTTTCGCCTTCCAAGTTGAACGGGAAAGTAGAACAAGGCTGACACAAAAAATCCATGGTGCTTCGGCATCTCTGCATTCCTGAGCCATGAAGGCTCTTGCTGCTTGACCTGCGCTGCTCGATAAGAAGCCACGACATCGTCGTGTGCCATGAGCCTGCCGGTCAGCCAAAGACTGAACTTATAAGGATTATCTTGACTACTGCAACTCTCGAACCCCAGATGGAAGCTTCCGCCGCTCCCCTAAGCAACAACTCTGAAACACTTCTCTCTCCCAACGGACTTCCGCTCGTCGCCGACGTCCACTTCACAGATTTCAAGATCTCCGATTCCTTGAAGACCCGCTTGACTGCGGCTGGCTTTACCCTGCCGACTCCGGTACAGGCCAAGGCGATTCCGCCGGCGCTTGAGGGTGCCGACATTCTCGCTACCGCTTCAACCGGAACCGGCAAGACGCTGAGCTTCCTGATCCCGATGATCGAGCGCATGGATGCAACCTCCGTGCCCAGCACGCGCGGCAAGCGCGGACCGATTCGTTCGCTGATCCTGCTTCCGACGCGTGAGCTCGCGATGCAGGTTCTCGAGGCCTACAACAAGCTGGTTCCCAACTCCAAAGGCGATGCGGTGCTGGTCTGCGGTGGCCTCTCCGAGAACACGCAGCTCGATCAGCTTGATCGCGGCCCACGGCTCGTGGTCGCCACTCCTGGCCGTCTGGAAGACTTCCTTCGCCGCCGCAGCGTGAATCTGAGCAGCGTCGAGATGTTCGTGCTCGACGAAGTGGATCGCATGCTCGATATGGGCTTCCTTCCCGCGATCCGCCGCATCGTTGGCGCGATTCCGAAGACCCGGCAGACAATGTGCTACTCGGCGACGCTCGATGCGAACATTCGCGAGATCGTCCGCGATTACGTCAACAAGCCGGTCCGCATCGAGATCGGAACGACCTCCAAGCCTTCCGACCGCGTCGAGCTTCGCGTCTATACCGTGATGCAGGACCAGAAGCTCGGCCTGCTTGACCAGATGCTGCGCCAGGAAGAGGGAACGTTCCTCGTCTTCTCGCGCACCAAGCACGGTGCCGATCGCATCTCGAAGAAGCTTGAGAAGCTTGGCCATGATGCGGACGTGATCCACGGGGACCGTTCGCAGTCGCAGCGGACTGCTGCGCTGAAGGGCTTCGCGAATGGCAAGCACCGCGTTCTCGTCGCGACCGACGTTGCCGCTCGCGGCATCGACGTCAACGATATTGCACACGTTGTGAACTACGACCTGCCCAATGCTTCTGACGACTTCGTTCACCGCATCGGCCGTACCGGCCGGGCAGGCAAGAAGGGCGTTGCGACCACCTTCGTCATGCCGCAGGAAAAGTCCGATGCCCGCAAGCTGGAACGCGAGCTGAAGATCAAGTTCGAATGGCGCGAAGCCGACAAGAACCTCGAAAAGGAAGAGCGCAACAAGCCTGTCGATCTTTCACGCGGCGCGAGCGACCTGATGCAGATGGAGACACGCTCGTGGAAGGGCAACGAGCCTGTAACGCCCATGACGACCCCGACGAACAGCTATGGCAACGGTGCCGGTGGTCGCGGGCGGTCAAACGGCGGCGGCAACAACGGAAACGGGGGCGGCGGATTTGCTGGCGGACGGAACTCCGGTGGACGCGGACCGAGCGGCTTTGGTCGCTCGAACAGCGGACGCCCTGGTGGCAGCAGCCGGTCCGGACCGGCTCGTCGCGGTCAGTAACTCGCTTGACGAACAGGAAGAGAAAGGGCTGCGGAGAAGACTCCGCAGCCCTTTCGTTCTTGAGACATCGCCTGGGGAAGAACAACAAAACCCCACCCGTGTCCGCGAAATCCGGACTTCTTATTTCGCCTTCGCGAGCTCCGCAACAACGGCAGCAACTTTGTCGAGTATCTCGACCCAGCCCTCCATCTGACCGCTCTCTTTTGCGCTCTCCATGGGTTCATTTCCGATGAAGGTGAGTTTCGTCTGGCTGTTTCCGAGATCCTCAAAGAGGGTCACGTCGTAAGCACCCTCTATGGCCTCGTGTTCTATTCCTAATTCCGAAGGATCAATCTTGTTTCCCTTCGAGTCGGAAAAATACATGGAGGAAACGATCTTTTCGAAGGGAACAATCTCGATGTAGTCAGCCGCATTCCAGAACTCCTGCCCATCCGGCGATCGCATGCAACAGAGAAATTTTCCTCCGACGCGAAAATCCATCTGGCAAACGGGCGCGGTAAAGCCGTTGGGTCCCCACCACTGCATCACGTACTTCGGGTCTGTCCACGCCTTCCAAACCAGCTCGCGTGGGGCATCGAAGATCCTTGTAACGACCATCCGCTCGACTTCACTACTCGTGTTTTCCGCCATCCCTGACCTCCTCTTTCTTCATCTGCTTTAGAACCACATCCAGCTTGTCGAAGCTCTCTTCCCAGAATCGGCGATAGTTGAAGGCCCAGTCGCTGACCGTCTTGATTGCTTCTGGCCTAAGCGTGCACACACTCTCTCGTCCACGCTTCGTCTTGATCACGATCCGCGCCCGCACCAGGTAAGCAATATGTTTTGAAATCATCTGCTGCGAGAGTGCAAACGGCTCCGTCAATCCATGCACGGAGGCAGGCCCCTGTGAGAGCCGTTCGATCATCGCCCGACGGGTCGGATCAGAGAGAGCCGCAAACGTTGTACCCAACCTATCCACAACCATAAGGTAGTGGATAGGAGCGCGCGATGTCAAGAAAGAGTTTTCAACCAAGGCGTCTTAGGTCCACCCATCGCGAAGGACAGAGGCGCGATGGGTGGAGCACCCGGGAATTACAAGGTCCAGAGATACTGCGATCGGCTAGGCGCCGACAGTCGCTTCTTCAAGGGACGGATAGTCCGTGTAGCCTTCCGCGCCGTGGGCGTAGAAGGTTGCGGGAACTGGAGCGTTGAGTGGGGCGTTCTGGGCGAAGCGGAGGGGAAGATCAGGGTTCGCGATGAAGAGTTTGCCGTAGGCGACGGCATCCGCTTTGCCTTCGTCGAGAAGGGCCTGGCCGGTCTTCTGGTCGAGGGCTTCGTTGGCGATGTAGACGCCGCCAAACTGCTGCTTCAGCGCTGGGCCGATGGAGTCAGCGGCAACGTGTTCGCGGGCGGCGACGAAGGCGATCTTACGCTTGCCAAGCTCGGTGGCAAGATAGCCGAAGGTGGCGGAGCGATTCGTATCCGAGATACCGTACATGCCGCGCGGGGCGAGATGCATGCCCACGCGGCCGGAGCCCCAGACCGAGATGGCGGCATCCGTGACCTCGAGGTGAAGGCGAGCCCGGTTTTCGATGGAGCCGCCGTACTCGTCGGTACGATGATTGCTGCCGTCCTGGAGGAACTGGTCGAGGAGATAACCGTTGGCTCCGTGGATCTGGACACCATCGAAGCCAGCGGCCTGGGCGTTCTCAGCTCCTCGACGAAAGGCTTCGATGATGCCAGGGATTTCATCGAGCAGGAGGGCACGGGGTGTGACGAAATTCTTTTCGGGGCGGATGAGCGAAACATGGCCTTGGGCAGCGATGGCCGAGGGCGCGACCGGCAACTGACCGTTAAGATAGATGGGGTCGGAAATGCGGCCGACATGCCAGATCTGCGAGAAGATGCGACCACCGGCGTCATGCACGGCCCTGGTGATGGGCTTCCAGGCTTCGACTTGTTCTTTCGACCAGAGGCCAGGAACCTGCGGGTAGCCGACACCCATGGGATCAATCGGAGTGGCTTCGGAGAGGATGAGGCCGGCGGAGGCGCGCTGGGCGTAGTACTCGGCCTGAATAGGTGTGGGGATGTGGTCGACCGTGCCGCGAAGGCGGGTGAGCGGGGCCATAATGACGCGGTTCGGGAGTTGGAGGTCGCCGAGCTGGACGGGGTCTAAAAGGTTCGGAGTCTGGTTGGCCATGTCTGGAGTTGGATGAGCGGCTGCAACAAATAGATTCCGGACAAATGCCGGGAGAGGTTTACGTCTCTCCCATCCTCCCTGGTGATAGCTTCAACTTTCTGCTTCAGGCCATGAAATCGCTGTAACATACGCGAACTCTCGGTGATTTACAGGACAGACACAGGTAGAGGAAATCTTTAGTCTCCGATAATGAAAAATTTCGCGCGATAAGAATTCGCCGAGTTTGATTCAGCAGACCAACGCACTGGTCATCGGCCGCTTTGCTGTATCCAGCAAGGAACTTACAACGTTCCTGCACGGGATTCAGGAACATAAGGCGTGAGAAAAGACAAGCCTTCAGCTCGACGAACACCGAACGCCGGAGATGTGAGGTGTCATGGCACTGAAAATTTTAGGCATCGAATGGGTCGGCCGCGAATCGATTGTCGTGGTATTTACGAACGGCACATCCGCCGTCTTCACCGTGGCTGAGTTGTCTGCGCTCGTACGCTTCAGGGATACGCCTGATATCGGGCCTCAACCGGTCCTCAACTGAACCTGTCAGGGGAAGGCTTTAACTGAACCTGTCAGTGGCTTGGCATGCTTCAGAGTGGGAAGCTCTTCAGCCACTCGTGAAAGCCTGGTCCGAGTTGCGCGTGCTTGAGGCCGAATTCGACTGTGGCTTTCAGGAAGCCTAACTTATCGCCGGCATCATGGCGCTTGCCCTCGTAGCTGTATCCGTAGACCTTCTCGTGTTGCAAAAGGGCCTTGATGGCATCAGTGAGTTGAAGCTCTCCACCGGCGCCGGGGGTAATGCCTTCGATCATCTCGAAGATGCGCGGTGTGAGGATATAGCGGCCAATGATGGCATTTTGCGAAGGAGCCTCTTCGGGCTTCGGCTTCTCAACCATATCTTTGACTTCGAGCAGGCGCGGGTTCGAGGCGAGCGGGGTGCAGTCGAGGCAGCCGTAGGCGGAGATGGCCGCGCCTTCGACCACTTCCGAGCCCAGGATGGAGGCCTGGACTTCGTTGAAGGCTTCCACCATCTGCTTCATGCAGGGCGTGGTTGCATCGACGATGTCGTCGGGGAGCAGGACGCAGAAGGGTTCGTTGCCGACAATCTCTTTGGCCATCAGCACCGCGTGGCCCAGTCCAAGAGCCTCGGGCTGGCGGGTGTAGGTGATCTTCGCGAGCTTTGATACGGACCGGGCTATCTCAAGCAGTGCGGTCTTGTTCTTCGCAGCGAGAGAGGCCTCAAGCTCGGCGGACCTGTCAAAGTGGTCTTCCATCGTGGTCTTTCCGCGGCCGGTGATGATGATGATCTCGGTGCATCCAGCGGCGACAGCTTCCTCAACCCCGTACTGGATGAGGGGTTTGTCGACGAGGCAGAGCATCTCCTTCGGCGTGGCCTTGGTGGCGGGCAGGAAACGGGTGCCCATACCGGCGGCGGGAAAGACAGCTTTGCGAATCTTCATGGTCATCAGAGAAAGGCATCCTTGATTAGAGGGTGATCGTTTGTTACCTAAGTCATGCTAACAAACGGAATCTCACAAACAATGAAACCTTTGGGGGACGCTTTGGAACCTCGCGAACACTCATAGCACAGGCGAGTCGTCGTGAAGCATCGCCTTCCGAATGATCTTGATGGGCGCCATGCCCTGGAGCATCAACGTGTCATGGAAGTGCTGAAGGTTGAAGGCGGCGCCCTGCTTCTGTCTGAGGTCTTCGCGGAGCTTCATAATTTCAAGTTTGCCAAGGGTGTAGTAGAGGTAAGTCGCATCGGAGGTGCCGCGCTTGGTCTCGACGAGACCGATCGAGCGGGACTGATATCCGTCCTTCACGAAGAAGTCGACGGCCTGGTCGATCGACCATGGGGTGTTTCCGGGTTCTCCCTGGCCGGTGTGGAGCTTTATGGAGACGACGAAGCGGGCATCGCGAAGAAGGGCGTCCTGAAGCTGGCCGAGGCGGATGAGCTTTGCTTCCCGCGACTGCTCGGGCGTGGCGTTCGGAGGAGCAGCGGCGTAGCCCTGATCGAGCATCATCTGCTCGCAGTAATGCGCCCAACCTTCAACGTTGGTGTTCGCGCCGATGAGCTTACGTACCTTGGATGGAAACTGATCCTGAAATAGAAACTGGACGTAGTGGCCGGGGTAGGCTTCATGAACGCTGGTGCTGATGATGGTGCCTACGTTGAACGCGGCCATGTGTTCGGCAATGTGGGCAGGTGTCCAGTCTTTTTCAGGAAGCGTGACGTTGAAGTAAGCCTTCTTTGAGTGGGTCTCGAAGGGGCCGGGTGAATCCATCGAGGCCTGCGTCGTGGCGCGCATGAAGGGCGGAGTCTCTTCGAGCGTGGGCTGCACATCGCTCGGGATGGTGATGATGTGGTTTGCCTTGATGAAGGTGGTCAAGGAGTCAAAGGTGTTCTGGAAGGCGGCCAGGAGTTTGTCCGGGGCGGGATGGATGGTCGCCAACTCGGCGAGGACCTCCTGCGGGGTTTTCGTGGGATCGACTTCTTTCGCAACGCGGGAAAACTCGGCCTGGTTGCGATGCAGGTCTGCGTAGGCGACCTCGAGCAGGCGGTCGAGCGGAAGATCGACCATCTCGTCGTAGCTGAGCTTCTTGGAGAAGGTATCGGCGCCAAACTTGTAGTCGCCGTTCGAACGAGGGAGCAGGTCGGATTTCATCCAGGCACCGTAGCTTTTCAGGGCTTCGATGACTGCGGCATTTGACTTTGCAAAGGCAGTTTTTGTGGCGGGATCCGTGGCATCGAGGAAGGCGGCCGGGACGTCGTTCTGGAAGAACGAGACAAGGTCGTCGATCTGTTCGAGGGCAATCTCGGTGTAGATCTTCGGAGGATCTTTGAGGTTCCTGCGGGCCTCCATCAGGACCTGGGGCATTGCCTGTTCGCGGGCGACCACCGCTTTCAGGCGCGTGTTTGCCGGAGCGTAGTTGCGGCTCATGAGGACGAAAACGGAGTTGGTGATCCCGGAGGAGTAGTTGTCGGGATTCTTCTCCCAGGGGCGAATGACTTCAAGCGTAAGCAGTGTGGACTGGATGCTGTTGAGCAGTATCTGGCGATCGCCGGCTACGGAAGCGTCCAGAGCGCTGGCATCTATGGCGTTGATCTTCGCTTCATAGGCATGCAGGGCAGCGACCTGACGCTTGATGCTTGCGCCGGAGTAGTCCTCAAGCTGCGAATCGTATTGGTGGAGGCCTGCAGAGGTACCCGCTGTTGGAGAAAAGTGGAAGTACACCTCACTGAAATACTGATCTGCGATAAATGTGAAGGTCTGTGGAGCGCCATCGGCGGAGATACGTTGTGCGGGCGACAGAGCAGGTGAGATCAAAATGGCTCCAAGCAGAACGGAAATAGATCGCAACATGGTGTGATTGCCTCGTATCGCAGTCTAAGGCATTCAAAGTGTTAAGGGTGCTCTGAAAGAGACGCCGTGCTCTGCGCTTACCTGCGATATGTTGGGTGAAGCGATTCAATCTGGCAACCTTCGGGGCTTGTAAGAATGATTGGTTCCGCAGACGAACAGGGTAGTGCTGGCGAAACAGGCGCCTTTGTGCGGGGCAACCACCTGCCGATGTGGATCTACGAGAGACGCACGCTTCGCTTTCTTGAAGTGAGCGATGGGGCTGTCCGGCTCTATGGCTACACGCGGGACGAGTTCCTCGAGATGACGGCTCGGGACATCGGGCCGATGCATGACGCGACGACGCTCGAGTACCTGGATCCGGAACTGGTGAATGGGAGCCCTCAATGGGTCCACCGGCGTAAAGATGGCACGCGGATCCTTGTGGGCATAAGGTCGAACGCGCTTGTCTATAAAGGAAAACTCGCGAGGCTTGTTGTTGTGCAGGAGACGGGTGCAGAGGATGCAGGCGCTGGTTCCAGCCGAACCGAGGCAGGTGCAAGTGCTAATGAGGCAGATGCGCAGCCCGAGATGTCCCGTCAGCAGCATCGTGTTCCATTGGCCGGTGAGCTCCCCAGCTCGACCCTGCTGGAGCAGAGGGCCGCGGAGGCGCTCGACCAGGCGGACCGCGGCAAGCATCGAGTCGCAATCGTCTGCCTCGACCTCGACAACCTGGAGGAGGTCTTCGAACAAGCTGGAGCGGAGGGCGCCGACAGCTGCATGGCGCAGGTAAAGCACGCATTGACGCGGCGTCTGCGGGGGATGGATACGGTGGTCCAGACCGGAGCGAAGGCTTTCACGCTTGTGCTGGCGGAGCTTGACGATGACTTTGCGGTGCGTCGCGTGGCTGACGTTCTGCTGAAAGTTTTCGCAAGGCCATTCCAGGTGCTGGAACACCTGTTTGCAATGAGCGCAAGCATTGGAGTTGCGGCTTATCCAGATGATGGATTCGACTTGAAGCGGCTTTGCAGGGCAGCCGAAAGTGCGATGCTGCAGGCACGGGCGAGCGGCGGGCATCGTGTGGCAATGTTCTCGCTTGAAGTCCGCGAGCGGACGGAGCTCGACGCCTACATGCGCGAAGCTTTGAAGCTCGGCGGATTCAGACTCTTCTATCAACCCCAGTATTCGCCTCAAGGTGAGATCAGTACCCTGGAGGCTCTGCTGCGGCTGCCGGGAAAGGAGACGGGGTATATCTCGCCGGACCTGTTTATCCCCATTGCGGAAGATAGCGGCATGATTGAGCAGCTTGGAATGTGGGTGATCGAGCAGGCTTCGCGACAGGTAAAAGCGTGGCATCGGGAGTATGGGCGGCTGGCGCACGTGGCGGTAAATGTCTCTCCCCTGCAGCTGCGAGGGCCGGAGTTTGCTGAACGGGCGCTGTCGATGATTCGCTCGCATGGGGTGGTGCCGGCATCGATCGAGTTCGAGATCACGGAACGCGCGGTGCTCAACTTCGATGAGGTCGCGGAGCCGATGCGGAAACTCTCGGAGGCAGGGATCATCTTTGCGGTGGATGATTTCGGTACGGGTTACTCTTCGCTGCAGCACCTGCATCGGCTGCCGATCTCGGTGCTGAAGATCGATAGGAGCTTCGTGCAACGCATGGGCGTGCCAGAAGGGGCGGAGGCGATCATTGAGGCGATCGTTTCAATGGCGCACAGCCTGGGAATGCGGGTGGTTGCCGAGGGCGTGGAGACGATCGCACAAAGGTCAGCGGCAACGGATATGGGCTGCGACTCGATCCAGGGCTTCTTCCATACGCCGGCTGTGGATGCTTCGAAGATCCCCGGGTTGATGGGCTGGCTGAGCTAGGCAGCGTTGCGGGATGTGTCAAGTGAGTCGAGGAGGGCGCGAGTTTCGGCGAGGACGTCTTCTGCTTTGGCGGAAGTGAGCGGCCAGCGGAGAACTCCCTGCGGTGTGAACTGCGCGCCACGCTTGGCATTGCGGCTTATCAGGCGCATCAGGGCGCCGGGTTCGACCATGCGGTCTTTTGCGGGGGCCACGCCAGGTGCAGTAGCGGGAGCGCCGCCGGATAGTTTCTCCGTGAACTTGATGTTGAGCATCTCGACGAATGCCTTCTGCACAATCTTGATCTGGTTGCGGCCGGTGCCCTGAATCTTCGGCGGACCGGTCTCGATCTGGGTGCGTTTGCGGTCGAGCTGCGCGATGCCGAGTTGTTCGCAATGGAGACGGATCTCGCCCGCGGCGAGCAGGTTGAGGACAGCCTCGGGTGGAGTGCCGTAGCGGTCCTGAAGTTCGGCACGGACATCGGCGAGGGCGGCGAAGTCTTCGGCCCCGGCGATGCGTTTGTACATGCGCAGGCGCTGATTTTCTTCGGGGATGTAGGTGGCGTCGATGCGTACGGAGATGCCAAGATTGATGCTGACGCCGGCGTGCGCGGGTTTATCGTGCTCACCCTTCATCTTGCGGACGGCCTCTTCAAGCATGGTGGTGTACATCTCGAATCCGATGGCTTCGATGTGGCCCGACTGCTCGCCGCCGAGCATGTTGCCCGCGCCGCGAAGCTCGAGGTCGAGGGCGGCGATCTTGAAGCCGGCGCCAAGGTCGGAGAACTCCTTCAGTGCGGCGAGACGGCGGCGGGAGATCTCGGTGAGTTCTTTTTCGGGCGGAATGAGGAGATAGCTGTAGGCGCGGCGATTGCTGCGGCCTACGCGGCCGCGGAGTTGGTAGAGTTCGCTGAGGCCGTGACGGTCTGCCCGGTTGATGATTATGGTGTTGGCGAGCGGGATGTCGAGGCCGTTCTCGATGATGCTGGTGGCGACGAGGACATCGTACTCGTGGTTCATGAAGGCGAGCATGACGCGTTCGAGTTCGGCCTCGGGAAGCTGGCCGTGGCCAATGACGACGCGGGCTGAGGGGACAAGTTCGCGGATCTTGGCGGCGAGTTCGTAGATCGTCTCGACGCGGTTATGGACGAAGTAGGTCTGGCCGCCGCGTTCAAGCTCCATCTCGATGGCGGTGCGAACGAGCTTCTCGTCGAACTTCGCGACGATGGTCTGGATGGCCATGCGGTCTTTCGGCGGCGTCTCGATCACGGACATGTCGCGAAGGCCGATGAGCGACATGTGCAGGGTGCGCGGGATCGGTGTAGCCGACATCGCCAGGACATCGATGGAGGCGCGCATCTGCTTCAGCCGCTCCTTGTGCTTCACGCCGAAGCGCTGCTCTTCATCGACGATCAGCAGGCCAAGGTCCTGGAACTTGAGGTCCTTCGAGAGGATGCGATGCGTGCCGATGAGGATGTCGATCTTGCCTTCGGCGGCCTTCTCGAGGATCACTTTCTGCTCTTTGGCCGTTCTGAAGCGAGAGATCATCTCGATGTTCACCGGGAAGTTGGCGAAGCGCCTCTTGAACGACTCGTAGTGCTGGAAGCTGAGTACCGTTGTCGGTGTGAGTACTGCGACCTGCTTCGAGTCCTGCACGGCTTTGAAGGCAGCGCGCATGGCGACTTCGGTCTTTCCGTAGCCAACGTCGCCGCAGAGCAGGCGATCCATGGGCTGGGTCGATTCCATGTCCGCCTTGATGTCGGCTATTGCGGAGAGCTGGTCGTCGGTCGCGTTGAAGTCGAAGGCGTCTTCGAACTCGTGCTGCATGTTGGTGTCGGGTGAGAACGGCGTTCCCTGAGCGGCCTTGCGCTGCGCGTAAAGAATCAGGAGCTCGGCCGTCATGTCGGCCATCGCTTTCTTGACGCGGGCCTTGGTCTTCTGCCATGCCTGGGTGCCGAGCTTGTTGAGCTGCGGCGCGGGGCCGGTGTCGGTGCTGCGGTACTTCTGGATGAGGTCGAGGCGGGTGAGCGGGACGTAGAGCTTGGCCTGATCGTCGAACTCGAGGATCATGAGTTCGAGCGGCGGGGCATCGGGCTCTTCAATGACGCGGAGACCGCAGTATTGCGCGATGCCGTGCTCGACATGGACGACGTAGTCGCCGACGGTGAGGTCGCGGAAGTCGGAGATAAAGGCGGAGGTCTTTGATTTAGACCGGCGAACCGGACGTGCCGTGATGTCTGCGTCGTCGATGAGGTCCTGTGCGCCGAAGATAACGACCTGCCGGGCAGTGGCTTTGTCGAGGTCAAGGACTTGAACACCGGCAGCGATGCTGGTCTTGACGATCACGGGAGTGCGCAGATCGCCTGAGAGATAGCTTGATTCCGAATAGATGGTGGAGGAGCCTGCGGCGTCATTTCGCGAGCCGAGTCGGTAGGGGACTTTGTACTCCTGCAGCAGTCCAGCGAGGCGTTCTACTTCTCCCTGGTTATGAGCGGTGAGCAAAATGCGGGCTTCCTGCTTCATCAGCGAATTCAACGCGTCGATCAGCGCGGGAATACTGCCATGGAAGCGCTGCGTGGGGCGGGTGCTGAAGTCGACTTCGGAGAGATCGGAGCGGTCGCCATCAAGCACATCGACGAGGCCGAGCTGGTCGAGCTCGCAGCCGCTGAAGGCGCGCATCCGGTCATCGAGATCCCACGGCGAAAGATAGATGTCTTCGGGGCGAATGAGATTGCCAATACCGGAGCGTTCGTGGCGCTGCTCGATCTTGTTCCACCAGCGCTCGCCCTGGTTCTTGACCATGGAAGGTTCTTCGATAAAGACACGCGGCTTTGGGCCGTCGCCCGAAGCGAGAAGTTCGAGCAGGGTGTGGGTCGCGCCGGCTACGGGAGCGAAGAACTCCCATCCTGGGAAGATGGTTGCGCCTGAGGCGCGGGCGCCGACGTGGGCAGTAAGTTCGGCTGGCTCTTCGCCGCCTTCGAGCATCGCTCCGGCCGTGCCTGCGCGGGTGAGGCGGGCGTTGATCGCGGTGAGGAGTGAGTCCCTGATCGGCGTCTCAGTGAGCGGGAGCAGGAGAACTTCTTCGAGCTGTGAGCTGGAACTCGTGAGAGACCGCTGAGTCTCAGGATCGAACTTGCGGAGTGATTCGATCTCGTCTCCGAAGAAGTCGATGCGGATGGGGCGGTCGGTCTCCGGGCCGAACACATCCAGAATGCCGCCGCGCAGGGTGACCTGCCCCGGCATCTCCACGACATCGACCCTGGTGTAGCCGACTTCGAGAAGGTGCTCGACGAGCATGTCCGGCATGTACTCTTCGCCGCGTTTCAAGTGCAGGGCGAGACCTTTGTAGAAGTCGCGATTGAAGAGCTTCATGCAGGCGGATTCAAGCGGGGCGATGATAAGCCGCGCGGGCTGCGACTTCGAAGCGGTTGCGATCTTCCAGAGCGTAGCCGCGCGCATCTCCTGAATCTCCGGATGCGGCGAGAGGTTTTCAAAAGGAAGGACATCGTGCGCGGGCAGGCGCAGTACCGCTTCGGCGGGCAGAGCACCGGTGAGTTCACAGGCGCTGAGCACAGCGGCGTGGAGCGACTCGGCTGCCTTGTTGTCGGCGACGATGATGACACAGGGCGCATTCGCCGTACGGACGAAAGACGGCAGAAAAAGCGCGCGAGCGGTGGCGGTAAGGCCGGAGACGCGGCGGCGCCCGGTCCCCGCGCTCAGGTGGCGCTGGACACGTTCGAATGCGACTGAGTGTTCGAGGTCCGCGAGCAGTTCGCGGACAAAGGGAAGGACCATGCACTGCCAGTTTACCAAGGGCCGGTGCTGGCTGCGTCCGCTTTAAAGAAAGTCGTTTGTGTTCGGTGGAGTTTGTGCTGATACTCAATTCACACACATAATCGAGGTCCGCCCGCCATGCTCCGGAACCCGTACACCCTCCGCTCCAGCTGTTTCGCGCTCCTGCTTCCTCTTTCGTTCGCACTCGGAGTTTCACTTATGGATTACGCTGACCTGGCTGCACAGAGCGCCGTGAAATACCAGACGCCTCCGGCTGCGATCGAGAGCCTGCTGACTGCCCCAGCGACGCCGCTGGTGCAGGTCTCACCTGACCGCACGATGATGACGGTCGAGCAGCCGCAGGCGCTGGCGACGATTGCGGATGTCGCGCAGCCCCGATATCGGCTTGCGGGCATACGCTTCAATCCCGCGACGAATGGACCGAGCCGCGAGCGATATTCCACTTCGCTGGCGCTTCAGGCGGTCTCGGGTGGTCCGGAGCGCGTGATTACGGGTTTGCCTGCTTCGCCGAAGATTCTCGATGTCACCTGGTCGCCCGACGGGAAGCATCTTGCTTTCGTTCAGAAGACGATCGGGGCTGGAGCCGGACTGACCCTCTATGTCGTCGATGTGGCGACGGCGCACGCACGACTCCTGAGTCCCATCCGGCTGAACTCGGTGATGGGGACGCCGTATCAGTGGATGCCGGACAGCTCAGCATTGCTGTGCCTGATTGTGCCCGAGCGCGGTGCCGCTCCGGTCGCCTCCGAGGTGCCTGAAGGGCCAAACGTCGAGGAGAATCTCGGCAAGGTGACGCCTGCACGCACGTATGAGGACCTGCTGAAGACGCCTGGTGATGAGCGCCTCTTTGAGTACTACGCCATGTCACAGCTTGCCCTGGTGCCGCTGAACGGGCCGGTGCATAAGCTGGAAGTGAAGGGCATACTTTCGGATGCCACTCCTTCGCCTGATGGGAAGTTCGCTGTCGTTTCGGAGATCCACCGGCCCTTCAGCTACACGCTGCCGGTGGACATGTTTCCGATGAAGACTTCTGTCGTGACCCTGAAGACGGGCGCTGCGAAGACAATCTTTGACCGGCCTCTGATTGACTCCCTGCCGATTGCTTTCGATGCGGTGCCGGTCGGCCCGCGTGACTTTGCCTGGCGCAGTGACACGCCCGCAACGCTGACATGGACCGAGGCGAATGACGGCGGCGACCCGGCGAAGAAGGTCGATGTTCGTGACACGTTGATGGCGTCGAGTGCGCCCTTTGAGGGTGCCGCTACGAAGATGCTGGAATCTCCTATGCGGCTCAGCGGCGTCAACTGGGGCAACGAGCATCTCGGGATCGCGACGGAGGGGCGCTGGTCCGACCGCAAGATTGCGATGCTGGCGTTTGATCCCGCAACAGGGAAGACGACGACGCTGTATGAGGGCTCTTCGCAGGACCGCTACAACAGCCCTGGGCGTCCCGTGACCGTACCGAATGCAATGGGGCAGTCCGTCCTGAAGCTTTCAGACGACGGATCGGCCGTGTATTTCTTTGGGGCGGGAGCCTCGCCGGGTGGCGACAAGCCGTTCGTGGCCGAGATGCCGCTGCATGGCGGCACCCTAAAGAAGCTGTGGCAGTCGGCTGATCCGTACTACGCGCAGCCGGTCGCGATTCTTGCTGGGGACAAGGTGCTGGTGAGGCGAGAGTCGCAGAAGGAGTCGCCGAACGTCTTTGTAGGCTCGCTGACTGAAGCGCCGGCGATCATGACGCAGGTCACGCACTTCCCTTCTCCGTATTTGGGGCTGAAGCTGCCTACCAAGCAGTTAGTGAAGTACAAGCGAGCGGATGGAGTGGATCTAACAGCGACGCTGTGGCTGCCACCGGGTTACGACAAGTCGCAAGGGCCCCTGCCAACCCTGATGGAGGCGTATCCCGCCGAGTTCAAGACGCGGGCCGCTGCGGGTCAGACCTTGGGGTCGCCGAACCGGTTTCCACGCATCACAGCCGGTTCCCCCATCTTCTTTACGGAGACCGGGTACGCGGTACTTGAGAACGCAGCGATTCCAATTATTGGCGAAGGCGATGCGCAACCGAACGACACTTATGTCGAGCAGCTTGTGGCCGGTGCGAAGGGGGCAATTGACTATGGTGCATCGCTGGGCGTCGTCGACCCGAAGCGCGTTGCCGTGATGGGCCACAGCTACGGTGCTTTTATGACCGCCAACCTGCTTGCCCATTCGGACATGTTTCGCGCGGGAATTGCGCGTTCTGGAGCGTATAACCGGACCCTCACGCCCTATGGATTTCAGGCGGAGGAGCGGACATACTGGCAGGCGCCCGAGGTGTACTACAAGATGTCGCCGTTCAGCTATGCAGACAAGATCAAGACCCCGCTGCTGATGATCCACGGCGAGGCCGACGACAACCAGGGAACGTTCCCCATTCAAAGCGAGCGGTTCTATGCGGCGCTGAAGGGCCAGGGAGCGACTGTGCGGCTGGTCTGGCTGCCGCTTGAGGCACACGGATACGAGGCGCATGAGTCGCTGTCCCACATGCTCTGGGAGATGAACAGGTGGCTCGACACCTATGTGAAGCCGATGGAGCCGGTCAAGAGCGCAGTAGTGAAAGACGGAGCGCAGTAGCGAACGCCTAGCTGTCCTGCTTCTCCGGTGCGGCGATAGCCTCGGCTTCGGCATCGCCGCCGTAAATCACCTGCCCGTATTCCAGGAGCGTCACCATGCCGACGCCGCCGCAGATGTTTCCGGTGACCGCCGGGAAGAACCAGGCGGGGTAAGCGCTCCACGGTGCCTGGTGGATGAGAACCGAGACGAGGACCTCGCCGCTGGTGGCGATGCAGTGGGCAAAGCTGCCGAGACCAACGACGAAGGTCAGCATCCAGATGATCATCACCGAACCGGTGATGGAGTGCGAACCGGATACGAGCCATGCCGTGAGCGCGATAATCCAGCCACCCATGACGCCACTCCAGAAGATTGCGGAGGGGACGTTGTGGATCGCTTCGAGGCCGAGCTGCGAGAGGGATTGGACGTACTCCGGTCGGATTGCATGAGTGAACGAGACAAGACAGGCGAACGCAAACGCTCCGAGAACGTTGGAAGGCAGGACTGCCGCCCAGAGGCGCATGGTGTTCCAGAAGTGCTTCTTTTCGGAGAGGACCAAGGCGACGGGATAGAGGGTGTTTTCAGTGAAGAGCTGCGAGCGGCCGAGAATGACGACTATGAACCCGATTGGGTAGAACATCTTGGCGATGAACTCGACGGAACCTGATGGATGGCTGCCGGACGGCGCGAGCATTGCCAGAGCAATCGCTGTTCCGAGTGCGGTGAGGCCCATAAAGGTTCCGCCAGCAAAGCCGGAGATGATCAGGGATATCGTGGAGCGGCCAAGCTCCTGGCGGGCGTTGTTGGCTACCTGCTCGTAGATCTCCTGGGCGCTGGGGCGTTCGAGGTGCTTCTGGGCGTCCTGGGTTGGTGCAGGCGGTGGAACGGGCTGGCGGCGTGAAAATCTGAAGGGCATGTCGGTAGGATGCGGCAATTAGAGGTATGTCGGATGTATGCTATAGACGAGGGCGAGACTATGGCGGACGGCTTAATGCAAAAGGTGACCCTGAGCTCAGATGACGGTCAGAAGGCGGGTTACAAGCCATCCGCGCCGCCTAATTACCAACCTCCACCACCGGTTCGGGTCCCATCTCCAATCAAGCAGGGAAAATAGGATTTGGTCCCGCAGGGATTACAGGCGCTCATTGCCTTGCTGGTGCTTCTACCTGGCTTTGTGAGCGCTCGAATTGTGCGGATGTTGTCCGCGAAGACCCAGCAAACCGAGCTCGAACGAATCATCGAAGCTCTCATCTTCAGCTTCTTCACATACGTCCTCTACATCTTTCTTTTTGGATCTTCGCTTCCCGTTGAGTGGGTGGCGGCAACAGGCAGTGGTACTACACCCTACCTGATCTCGGTACATCGCTGGAGGGTGCTTTTCCTCTCCGCCATTGCGATATTACTGGGATTTGGATGGGGGTACGTCAAGGGACACGATCTCCTGCTCAGGCTTCTGCGTCATTGGAAGATAACGCAACGAAGCAGCCGGGAGTCAGTTTGGACGGATGTCTTCCTGAGCTTTGGAGGGACCGTGCAGGTGGGCCTGGGCGATGGTCGCAGCGTTGTAGGATGGCTGAAACAATATGCCGAAGCGGGAGACGAGAGAACCCTTTTTCTAGAGAAGGCAGCCTGGGTCGTAGAAGGCGTCGAGCCGGTCGCGGTCCCCGGAGATGGTCGAATCCTCCTGACCGAGAAATCCGAAATCAAGTACGTCATGTTTATCGACAAAGGAGAGGAATGAGTTCCACTGCAACGATGCTTTCCCCCGAGGTTCTCGCGAAGTACCAGCCTGTGATTGGGCTGGAAGTGCATGTACAGCTGCTCACCGAGTCGAAGGCCTTCTGCGGCTGCGTGAACAAGTACGGCGGCGAGCCGAATACGCATGTTTGCCCCACCTGCCTTGGGTTGCCGGGTGCGCTGCCTGTCTTGAACCGGAAGGCGGTTGAGTTTGCTGTGCTGGCGGCGAAGGCGATCAACTGCGAGATTCGTGAGACCAGCGTGTTCTCGAGAAAGAATTACTTTTATCCGGATTCGCCCAAGGGTTACCAGATCTCGCAGTTCGATAAGCCAATTGCGGAGAACGGGTGGCTTGATGTGCCCGACGCGACGGGGGCGAGCAAGCGGATTGGCGTCACTCGGCTGCACATGGAAGAGGATGCGGGAAAGAGCATCCACGATGGGTTTGCCGATTCGGTATCGAAGACGTATATCGACCTGAACCGCTGTGGGACGCCGCTGGTCGAGATCGTGAGTGAGCCTGATCTGCGGACCGCCGATGAGGTCTTCGAATACCTGACCAAGCTGAAGGAGATTCTGCTCTACACCGGCGTGAGCGACTGCAACATGGAAGAGGGTTCTCTGCGCTGCGACGCTAATGTGAGCGTGATGCTGAAGGGCGCGAAGGAGTACGGCACCAAAGCCGAGGTGAAGAACGTCAACAGCTTCCGCTATATTCGTTCGGCGGTGGAGTACGAGATCGAGCGGCAGATCGGCGTGATCGAAGACGGCGGTCGCGTGGTGCAGGAGTCGCGTCTTTGGAACAACGCCGAGGGCAAGACTTATTCCATGCGAAGCAAGGAAGCGGCGCATGACTACCGCTACTTTCCAGAGCCCGACCTTCCGCCGCTTGTAGTAGGGGCGGAGTGGCAGGCGGAGATTCTGAAGTCGATGCCGGAACTGCCGGAGGCTCGGCGGGCACGAATGATTGCGGAGTATGAGATTTCGGCGCAGGACGCGGCGACGTTTACCGTGACGCAGGCGTTTGCGGACCAGTTCGAAGCCGCGGCGAAGAAGGCCAGGAGCCCGCGCCGCGTTGCGAGCCTGATGACCAGCGAGATCACGATGCGCCTGCGGCTGGCGGGGCTTGAGATGGAACAATCGCCCGTGAGCATGACGGGAATTGTGATGGCGGCTGACCTCGCGGAGTCGGGCGAGCTTTCGAGCAAGATGCTGAAGCAGCTGCTCGACATCTGCTTTGCGAACAGCGAGGACTTCCCGGCTGTCTATGAGCGCGAGAAGCCGCAGCAGATCTCAGATACGGGTGCGATCGAGGCGATGATTGACGAGGTAATCGCCGCCAACCCGAAGCAGGTCGATCAGTACCGCGGTGGTAAGAAGACGGTGGCCGCGTTCTTCGTCGGCAACGTGATGCGGGTGTCAAAGGGTCAGGCGAATCCGGCGATGCTCAACGAACTCGTAACGAAGAAGCTGGATGCGCTGGGACCTCTGGCGTAATCGCCGGTCGCATCTTAGACATCATGCGTTATCACCAAACCAGCCGCGCCGCCGTAATCGTTCTTTGCGCGATGCTAGGGTGTCGCGGCGGCGTGAAGAAGCAACCAGTGCCGGAGACACCGATGCCGCCGAAGACCGTGTTGCTGGCGGAGATGATGCGTGAGCTCTCGGCGAAGCCGGGGTTTACGGAAGCGATCCTCGCGGAATTGGACCATGGCGGCAAGAAAGGCCCGGCGCTGCTGACACCCGCCCTGCTGCAGCGATTGCGGGAGCTGATCCTCGGCAAAGACTGGCAGGGACTCGATCGCTTTCCGGGATGGACGATGCGCGAGATCAATCCGACCGTGCGGGTCGTTGGGCATATGGTGGGCAAGGATGAGGCGCTTGAGGGTCTGTCGGCGCGGCACCCGGGCACTGCGGCTTCGGCTCTCGACACGCATGAGCGACTCAAGGCGTTCGTCGATCTCGGCGATTACTCACTCGCAAAGGCGGAGACGATCTCGCTCGATGCGCCTTCGAAGCTCCCGGGGTTCTCTGCCGATGGGCTGGTGAGTGACCTTGGCGATGGCGTCGTGCGCGGAGACGATGCGAACCCGGTGCTGGCCTCGCTGCACGCGGAGAGCCAACGGCTGGCGGATGTGATGAACCGGCTGGCGATGAATGGGGTTGAGGGATCGGCACCGGCTTTGGCTGTGCTTTCTGGGAAGGAGGCGAAGACGCCGGAGGATCTGGTGCGGCAGCTAACTTCTACAGGGCACACGTTCGTGGTCTCTGATGCGCGATACTTCGCTAATTTCGGCCATTTCCATTACAACGGGCAGGACGTGATGATGCCGTTCTGGGTGAACTCCGAGATGCTGGTGCCAGGGACGAACCGCCCGCTGCTGGTTCCGGTAAGCCACGCCGAGTACGAGTGGACTGTCCGTGGCCCGAAGATCAATGCGAGCATCAGCTGGTACTTCGGCATCGATGGCAAGGCGGAGTTTCGCACCATGGACACGCTCGACCAGGCATGGGTGCTGGGGCATCATGCACATGAATATCGCGACTCCGACGCAATTGAAGTGACGCGGCTGGTGGGGCTGTTCGAGGTAGCGTACGCACATCAGCACCTGGCGCGACCGAAGCTGCCGTTTGGCGGCTACTACGCCCTCGGCGTCTGCCAGGACAGCGTGGCGGCAATCGAGAAGAAGATGACGGGCGCAGCGACTCTGTTCCCGAACACGGCAGAGACGAGCTTCTTCGATGACCCACGCGATGGAGAGGTCAACCGGCTGATTGCGGAAATTCCAAAAGACAGGGCAGGACGCTTGCCGGAGCCGGAGAGGATCTTCGGGTCGCTGCCAACGGCTGATCTTCAAGCGATCACGATTCCCGGGTTGGCGCAGGACCTGGTTGCGACGCGGGCGGCGTGGAAGAATGAAACGCTCAAACGGACGGACAGCTGGCGACACCGGCTGCTGCGGGCGCTGCTATGGTTCGTTGCGCTGGTAGTGTCAGCAGGGTCTGCCTTTCGGTTACGGAAGCGGAGAAGATCCGTACAGGCATAAGCACCGTTTTTGATGCAACTCGTTCCCGGTCGATGCGACTCTCATTGGTCGGAGGTGAGAATCCCATGGCTACGGAGAAAGCTACCGCGAAAAAGTCCGCCGCAAGTAAGGCGCCCGCAAAGAAGGCTCCCGCCAAAAAAGCTCCCGCAAAGAAGACCGCTGCGAAGAAGAGTACGGGCGGACGGAAGTACAGCCCCGCCGCCAGCCAGAGCGTCGAGCGCGAGATGAAGGCGATGAAGCAGGGCAAGTTGAAGAGCGGCGGGAGCGGGAAGAAAGTGACGAATCCGAAGCAAGCGATCGCGATTGGGTTATCGGAGGCACGGAAGGCTGGGAAGAAGGTTCCGCCTTCACCGGAGAAGTAAAGATCTTTGGTGGGCCCGCATCTGGCGATGAGGCTGCCAGATATGGCGTCCCCGAGTAGACGTAAGCACCGACAGGGTGTAGAACGCACGACACTGCAACACAGATTCCCTTCGGGAATGACAGGCAAGGGTGGTCGTTTCTGGAGCGGGCGGCGTTATCCTGTGGGAATGGACGGTTACGAGCGGTCGCAGCAAAATCAGGCCGAAATGCTTGAGATTGCGCTGAGTGAAGCGCGGACTGGGCGCGCTGAAGGCGGTATTCCGGTGGGCGCAGCACTGTTTAGTGGCGACGGGAAGTTGCTGGCTTCGGGGCGAAATCGCCGGGTGCAGCAGGATGATCCTTCGATTCATGGAGAGACCGACGCTTTCCGGCGAGCGGGTCGCCAGCGCAGCTACCGTGAGACGACTATGGTGACTACCCTGGCTCCATGCTGGTATTGCAGCGGGCTGATCCGGCAATTCGGGATCGGGACGGTAGTGATCGGCGAGAGCCGCACGTTTTCGGGCGGCGTGGATTGGCTGCGATCAAATGGCGTCCGGGTAATGGACCTGGATTCCGAGGAATGCCGATTGCTCATGGAGGAGTTTATCCGGGAGCATCCGGCAATCTGGAATGAAGACATTGGCCAGATCTGACGCTAACGTACGCCACGGCAACCGTCAAACAGCAGGTCCTTCGACTTTGCAAACCACGAGAGTGCCGTGATTTGGCTGCGCTCAGGATGACACCCGATAGAAACGGTTTAGATGCGTCTAAACTCCGGCACCTGAGCACAAGAAGCGCGGGAAGTTTAGAATATGGGATATGTTTCGCGCCGACGCGCGGAGCAGACGGAGTCGATTGCATGATGCGTTCTAGATCCTTCTTTCCAAGCCTGCGAGCGGCAACGCTGGCGGGTGCTGTTGTGGCGGCGCTCCTTTCCAGTTCGGCGGCTGTGTGTGCTCAGGATACGACCCAGACTCCGGCTCCGGCGGCAACGCAGCAGTCGCAGGAGCCGCTGACCGTATCGGCGCCAGGACAGCAGGTTCCCGCTACCAAGGCGGACAAGAAGAAGGCCAAGGAAGAGAAGAAGGAAGAGAACAAAAAGTCGAACCGCCTGGTGCAGTCTAAGGACACACGCGCTTCGCTGAAGAAGACGAAGAAGGACAATCCGCTGGCCGGCAAGGATGCGGCCCTTCCTGATAAGCAGCTTTATGACAAAGCGGTCGATGCTACGAAGCATGGGCGGTTCGACCTGGCCCGGCTCGATTTGCAGACGCTGCTGAATACCTACCCGGACACGCAGTACCAGATGCGGGCGAAGCTTGCGATCGCGGACTCCTGGTACAGAGAGGGCGGCACGGCAGCGCTGACCCAGGCAGAGCAGGAATATAAGGACTTCATCACCTTCTTTCCGAATGTTCCCGAGGCAGCCGAAGCCCAGATGCGGGTGGGCGACATTTACTTCCGGCAGATGGACAAGCCTGACCGCGACTACGCCAAGGCTGTCCATGCAGAGCAGGAGTACCGGACGATGCTGCAGCAGTTTCCAGATTCGACGCTCGTTCCTGACGCAAAGCAGCGGCTGCGCGAGGTGCAGGAGGTGCTGGCGAATCGTGAGAGTTCCATTGCGGCGTTCTATTCGACTCATTCAAACTGGCCAGCCACGATTGCGCGCTATCAGACGGTTGTAGATACCTATCCGCAGTACAGCCACATGGACGACGCGCTGATTGGACTGGGCGATGGGTATGAAGCCGAAGCCAGGTATGTTCGAGGGCTCAAACTGCCTGAGGCGGGCAAGGCTCGGCTGGAGAAGATCTATGACGACCAGGCAATCGCCGCCTATTCGAAGGTGGTTATGGAACACGCCGCCTCGAAGGACGTAGAGGATGCGCGTGACCGGCTGGCGGCAATGCATGTTCCCATGCCGAAGCCGACCGCGGAGCAACTCGCCGCAAGCGAAGCGCTCGAGAACAGCCGCGCACAGTACCGGCTGACGGACCGGGCGAAGCTCCTGGTCTTCCATACGCCGGACGTGGTCACTGCAGCGAAGACGGGCGACCCGACCCTCGCGGATCCGAAGGCGACCGTGGCTCCGGACATTACGAAGAAGATCGTCAAGGACTTCCAGTTAGCGATGAATCCGGATGCCAAGCCGGCCGCGGTGGAAGATGCTGGCGTGGCCGCTCCGGTGACGGACGGTTCTGGTAGTGCTGCACCTGCTTCGGATGCGAACACTGCTGCGGCACCGCTCTCGTTGAACGATGTTCCAACCGCTGCAACGGGCAGTGGCGCTTCATCGGCGGTAATGAGCGTGGCGCCGGCATCGAGCGGAGGGGCTCGGGGTACATCGGCTTCGATTGAGATCGTCTCTCCGCGCGCGGGCGCTCCCGTCGATGGGATGAAGGCTGTCGGTCCGACGGATAATACTCCTTTGCCTCCCATCGAGAAGGCCGCGGCGGCTCCGGACACAGTGAACGATATCGCTCCGGGAGCAGCACCGCCGGCAGCGGCGGCTCCGGCAAAGGGCAAGAAGGCGAAGCCGGAGTTTGACAAGAACGACGAGTCGTCAAGCAAGCACAAGAAGAAGAAGGGCATCGCGAAGGTCAATCCGTTCTAAACAGGGATGACCTCGATTAAGCAGAAAAGCCGGCCAGTTGGCCGGCTTTTCTGTTGAGCGGTGCTTCGGCCGGCTGGTCAGCCGACTAACTTGCGCAATAACGACTCCCACTGGTCGCCATAGCTGTCCCATCCGCCGAGCGTCTCGACACGGGCCAGGGCGGCGGCACTCATGCTGCGCTGGAGTGCGGGGTCATCCGCCAGTTGCTGCATCCTCATAGTAAGCGCGGTCATGTCCCGGGCGGGCACGATGAAGCCCTGGACGCCATCGGTGAAGAGGTCTTCGGCACCGGTGGAATCCGTGGCAATCACAGGGCAGCCACAAGCCATTGCCTGACCCTGAACCAGAGCGAGACCCTCCTCCACGCTGGGAAGCACGAGAGCATGGCTGGCACTCATTCTTTGCGCGAGTTCGGGTTGCGGAAGCGGGCCAGTGAAAGTCACGTTGTCCGTCGGAAGCCGACCAAGCAGCGGCCTGATCTCAGGCGAGATACTGCCTACAACCGTGAGGTGCTTACCCGGATGATCGAGCCTGGCAAACGATTGCAGCAGGTAGGGAATGCCTTTGCGAAGGCTGACAGCTCCGGCGAAGAGCAATTCGAAGCTGTCCGATGGAGGCGCAACCGTTCGCTTGAACTTATCGAGCCGGACGCCATACGGGATGACCTGGACCTTTTCCGCCGGGATGCCCATCTGGAGGAACGAGCGCCTCGCTGCGGCAGAGGGAACAGTAATTGCGTCGGCCTGCGCGTACATCGCTTCTTCGCGAAGGACGATCTGCGGCCTGGCAAGGGGCGGTGTCACTCGCCACCGCTGATCCTCTTCGAGAAGGACGGCATCCTGAAACCGCTGGTGGGTCGAGCCCCGATCACAAATAAATTTGCCTCCACGCTTCTGGACCCTTGCGCCGGTCAGCAAACCTGCTCCCGAGATGCCGACGAAGACATCGCAGGCTTCGCGGTCGATCTTCGAGGCAGTGTAGCGGTCGAAGGCGAGAACGTTCCACTTCGCAAGCCGGGCAGTGACCGCCCGCGGGGCGTAACCGCCGCGGTTCAGCAGATACTCGGTCGTGTGAAGGATGGGAAAGCTGCGCACGAGTTCGTGCGGAAGTCCCTCCCGCTTAAGCCGTGCCCACGGCCACGACGAGTAAATGCGTTGCAGGTAGTTGCGGCGGTGAAGCTGGTGGGCAAGTTCGAAGTGGTGAAAGACGCCAAAGACCGCCTGGACGACACGCATCGCTCAGGCCTTCTTCTTCGCGGAGTTTGCGGGCCGGGGCGGCAATTTCGGAGCTGATTTCCTGAGATGGCTGACGAGTTCTTCCCAGTCTTTTTCTGTCTGGTCCGCATAGGTCTCGGCGAAATGGGTGATGGCGTTGTCAAAGCGTTCGGAGGTGCCGATGTAGCCAGCGAGAACGGCGCCATCCCCGCCTCTCGCGTGTCCCCGGGCGAGGAGTTCGCCGCAGACGCTGGCATACTCCATCAGGCCGGCGGGCTTGATGGTCGTAATGTCGAGCGAACCCTTGTGGTCATTAAGCTGGCGAACGATGTAGTCGCGACCATCGATCTTCGTCCAGCCCAGGAAGGGGTCGGACTGGAGTTGCATGGCACGTTCGCCCTCGATAACACGACGCCCCTGGTGGTACGTCTTCATTGCGGTGCTGCCTACATAAGGCGCATATGCGGAGAGCGCTTCTTCCTTGATCTGAAGGAAAAGCGGATCTTTGCGGCCGTTTCCCTGGAGGTAGACGCAGTAGTCGCGGAGACCCACAGAACCGGTGCCGACGACCTTGAAGGCTACATCGATCACCCGGTACTGCGCCAGAAAGCGGCGGCGCTCCGGGAGCAGGCTCTCTTCATAAGGGACGAGCGACGCGATTACGTTCTCGACGATGCTGCCGGTGAGGCGTTCCAGCGCAGGCGGCTCGGTGCGGAAGATGCGTTCCGATTTGTTCTTCGGATCAGGCTCGGTGAGCGCGCGGAGATTCAGCGCCGGAGTGCTTCGTTTTGCTGCGAGAAGAATCGCGGAGACCGGCCCGCATTCGCCAAGACGATGCACCTGGTAACGCGCCACATCGAGCACAGGCATAGTCGAGAAGAGGTTCATCATGCGACGGTAGCGAGCGACGAAGGCAGTAGCGGCCTCGCGGCAATGCTGGCCGCCAACAGAGGCTTCGCGACCGGCGAGGATGAGTGACGTGGCCAGGCGTTTTACGTCCCACTCAAAAGGTCCAACGACCGTCTCGTCAAAGTCGTTGATGTCGAAGATGAGGCGACCGTCCGGTCCCGCGAATGCACCAAGATTGCGGACGTGCGCATCGCCGCAAAGCTGGGTGGCGATGCCGGTATTGGCAATCACCGAGAGGTCATAAGCCATCACCGGCACAGCGCCGCGGAAGTATCCAAAGGGCGAGATCGCCATGCGCTCGTTTTTCAACTCGACGAGCCTGGTGACGCGGCCTTCCGTCGACCTCTTCAAGAGCGCAAGCGGTTCTTCTTTGCGGTCTTTGATCTTCCAGATAGCGTGATCCACCCGCTTCATCAGTTGGCGGCGTGCCTGGCCGAGCGTCCTGCGATCCGCGGCAGTTTGGAAAGGTGCCTTGATGGGCGGAGTGGCCGCAGGTGTAATGCTCCGGGGAGAATCAGGCTTCGGAGTCATCTTTGCTCCCTTTGCCCGCGCCTTTGTTGGGCCGGGACATATTCATTTCGACACACTTCTCCGAAACCCGGACCGGGTTTGCGCACTGGCCAACGGCGGCGCGGGTGAAGGCCCGGTAAAGGCGCTGCACGTCGACGCGCTGACCGCTCCCGGTGCGGACTTCGCGCTCGACCGCGGAGTGCATCGCGGAGAGCAGCTCAGCCCGGAGTTCGTTCAGAATCTTGTCGATGTAAATATAGGGCAATCGGTCTCCGCATGGTTCTCTTTTGAACGATACAGGTTGCCGCTGTAGGATGTGTGTCTATGCGAAGGCTCATCTTGTCGGTACTGATGGTCGCAATGGTTTCGGTGGGTACAAGTGCCCAGAAAAAGGAGACTCCCGCAATGCATCACGCACACGGCACATTCACGGTGAAGGTCGCGCCCCTTACCCCCGCCCCGGCAGAGGGCCTGGGACGGTTCTCGATCGATAAGGAGATCCATGGCGATCTCGAAGCGACGACCAAGGGCGAGATGTACACCGGCGGTGACTTCAAGACGGGCGCAGCGGGGTATGTTGCAATCGAAATGGTGACGGGAACTTTGGCGGGCAAGCATGGCGCCTTCGCGCTGCAGCACATGGCCACGATGGATGTGAATGGGCCGAAGATGCAGGTGGTCGTGGTGCCGGGTTCGGGAACGGGTGATCTGAAAGGCATCGCGGGAACGTTCACGATTGTGATCGCGGATGGGAAGCACTCGTACGACATGGACTATTCGCTTCCGGAATAAAGAACTTCGGCTGGGCACCGGGCGGGCGTAATCTGTGGGGGGATATTTCCCTTTTCGGAGACACTCTTGAAGAAGTTGCTTCTTTCCACCGTTGGCCTGGCCGCGATGGCCGCTTCGCTTGCGGTTCAGGCCGAACAGCCGCCGCTTATCGATCGTTCGCTTTTCTTTGGCGAGGTGCAGATCTCCGGGGCGCAGATTTCGCCAGATGGGCAATATCTTTCCTTTTTGAAGCCGTACAACGGCACGCGGAACATCTGGGTGAAGAAGGCGGCTGAGCCTTTCAGCGCCGCCCGCCCCATGAGCGCGGACACGAAGCGCCCTATCCGGAACTACTCCTGGAGCAAGGACTCGAAGTACATTCTTTATGCGCAGGATTCCGGAGGCGATGAAAACTTCAACATTTACGCGATCGATCCGACAGTCGCCGCGGACGAGAAGACCGGCGTCCCGCCTACCCGGGCGCTGACGAACCTGAAAGGCGTGCGCACAGAACTTGTAGCGGCTCCGCGATCGAAGCCGGACATTCTGTACATCGGCTTGAATGACCGCGACCCGCATTGGCACGATCTGTATGAGTTGCACATCTCGACCGGCGAAAAGACGCTGCTGGTGAAGAACACCGAGCAGATCGCCAGTTGGGACTTCGATAACTCCGGGACATTGAGGCTGGCCGAGCGGACGAATAAAGCCGGAGACACCGAGATCCTCCAAGTGAACGCCAGCGCTTTCAAAAAGATCTACGACTGCACGGTGCTCGAAGGCTGCGGCATCTCAGGCTTTGACGCTGCGGATAAGACGGCCTACCTGCAGACGAACAAGGGCGCTCTGGACCTGACGGAGCTGGATACGATCGATCCCGCGACCGGTGCGACGGCGAAAGTGGAAAGCGACCCCGAGAAGCGCGTCGACCTGGGTGAGGTGGTCACATCCGATGTGGACCACCACGTCTTCTTCACCGAATATGACGACGATAAAGCGCGCTACTACTTCAAAGACAAGGCTTTCGAAGCCGAGTTCAAGTGGTTGAAGACGAAGCTGAACGAAAAGGAACTCCGCTTTGGCGCAAGGTCGAAGGACGAGAACACCTGGATCGTGACTGCAACGAGCGATACCGAACCGGGCGAGACGTATGTCTGGGACAGGAAGGCCAGGTCGCTGGTGCTGCAGTACCGGATTCGTGAGGAGTTGCCGCGGACCTCCCTTTCGACCCGGGTGCCCTATCACTTCAAGTCCTCAGATGGGCTTGACATCCCGGCCTACCTCACACTGCCGAAGGGGCTGGAAGCCAAAGGGCTGCCCTTGATCGTTCTGCCGCATGGTGGCCCATGGGCCCGCGACTACGCCGGTTATGACACCTACGCGCAGTTTTTTTCCAACCGGGGATACGCCGTGCTGCAGCCGAACTTCAGAGCGTCGACCGGCTATGGCAAGAAGTTTCTGAATGCCGGGAACGGCGAGTGGGGCCGAAAGATGCAGGACGACCTGACCTGGGGCGTGAAGGCCCTGGTTGCCGCGGGCACGGTTGATCCGAAACGCGTCGGCATCTTCGGTGGATCGTATGGCGGGTATGCAACGCTGGCGGGCGTGGCGTTCACTCCTGATTTGTACGCCGCTGCTGTGGCGTACGTTGCGCCGTCAAATCTCATCACGCTGCTCGATGCAATCCCGCCGTATTGGGAGGCCGGGCGCAAGCAGATGTACACGCGCATGGCCGACCCCACCACTACGGACGGTAAGGCAATGTTAGTGGCCGAGTCACCGCTGACCCAGGCGAAGGCGATCGTCACTCCACTGATGGTGGTGCAGGGCAAGAACGATCCGCGTGTGAATGTTCGGGAGAGTAACCAGATCGTGGCCGCGGTCCGCGACAACGGAAAGCCCATCGAGTACCTGGTCGCTCCGGATGAAGGCCACGGGTTTGCAAGGCCGATCAACAATCTCGCAATGGTGACCGCGATGGAGCAGTTCTTCGCGCAGTATCTTTCGGGTCGATACCAGAAGGAAGTTCCGCCGGATGTCGAGGCGAAACTGAAGGAGATCACCGTCGATCCCAAGACAGTCAGTGGAGCAGTTACGCTGAACGGATCAGCAGGAGCTTCAAAGGAGTAGTTTAAATTTTGTTCTGTTCGGTGCCTCACCCACGCAATCAATCCGCATGGATGAGGCATCCGGAGCTCTAAGGTTTGATCCGGAGCATCACGACTCCGTGGCTTGGGACTTCTGCAAAGTAACTCCCGGAGACCTTGCCCAGATCTTTCTTCGCCCAAAGATCACGGACGTCGGCCTTGAGGTCCTCGGGAAAGCCGATATCGTTCCAGCTCGTGGAGACCTTCGCCGGGGCGGCGCCGCGGTTCAGCAGAATGACGGCGCGTCCGCCGTCGGCCAACTGCTTCGACCAGACTTCGAGGTCGCCTTCCTTCCTGACGCGGTGACCCTGGATGCCCATCGAGTCCTGATCTACAGCGATGACCTCCTTGTTGAGCAGGATCTCGCGCGTGTCGGTGGACATCTTCGAGATGTCGTTGCCCGCCAGCAATGGCGCGGCAAGCAGCGCCCAAAGGCTGAAGTGCGAGCGATACTCTTCGGTCGTCATGCCGCCATTGCCCACTTCAAGCATGTCAGGGTCGTTCCAGTGGCCGGGTCCGGCATACGAGTAGAGCGGATTCACCTGGTCGATGATTGCGGTGACGCCATTGCCGCCCCAATCCTTCTTGCAGCTCCAGCAGTCCTGGATGTCGCCGGTAGAGCGCCACATGTTTCCGACCGGGCCGGCCCAGAGCCAGGGTTTGTTCGAACCCCATTCGCAGAGCGAAAAGAGAATCTCATGGCCGGTCTTCTTTGCGGCGTCGGCTAGTGCATCGCGCATCAGCGTGTAGGACGATTCGGCGCTCTGCCCGGGCAGCGTGCTGCACCAGTCTTCCTTGAGATAGTCGACGCCCCACTTCGCATACTGCAGTGCATCCTGATACTCGTGTCCGATGCTGCCTGGCCGCTTGGCGCAGGTAAGCATTCCCGCGTCGGAGTAGATGCCGAGCTTCAGGCCTTTCGAGTGGACGTAATCTGCAAGGGCTTTTATGCCGGAGGGAAACTTCGCCGCATCGGGAACGATGTTGCCGGCTTCATCGCGCGAGGTCTGCCAGCAGTCATCGAGGTTGACATACTGATAGCCTGCGTCCTTCATGCCATTCGAAACCATGATGTCAGCGGTCTCGCGGACGACCTTCTCGTTCAAGCCATCGCAGGCGAACTTGTTCCAGCTGTTCCAGCCCATCGGCGGCGTCTTCGCAAGACCATTATCGAGAGCATGGGCGACGCTACCGCAGCAGATCAACACGAACAGCAGGGAGAAGAGCCGTGCAGCGCACTTTGCAAAACCTTGAAACATGGTGAAACCTCCAGGAGCTTCGTGAAAACGTTATCACGGAGCCACGATTGGAGTTACTCAAGGATCCTTTCGTAGCACAGGAAGCACATGCCGGGGCGGAACTCGAGAGTAATCTCGCCCGAGAACACGTAGCCAAGTTTGGGAAGAAGATGCCGCATGATCTGGTTCTGGCTATTCGTATCCGCAAGGACCCGGCGCAGGTTTAGCGACAGTGCGACGGCTTCGGTGTGGCGCAGTAAAGCAGCGGCGATCCCCTTCCCCTGAAACTCCGGACTTACCGCAAGGCGATGGACGACGAGGGCGGGATCAGTGATGTCCCAGCCTGCCTGGACGTACTCCGGGTATTGCTCCATTGTCGTGGCCACGACTCCCGCGATCTTCTCTTCGATGGTCGCGACCCAGAGATGGCCGAGAGCAATGTCCTGCTCGAAGACCTGCGGATTGGGGTAGCGCTCGTCCCACTGCAGATTTCCCGCAGCGTGCAGGATGGGAATGAGCGCTTTGACCATCTCCATGATGCCGCTGACGTCGTCATACGTGGCGAGACGGAGGTTCATGGAATGGTTATACGACAGTGCGGTCCTATCAGGTGCGAACGACGCGGTCGTCACAGGGGCATCTCCATGAACACGTCGGCGCGGGAGTAGTGCATATCAGGCAGGCTTGCCGGGTCGACGTGGCGGAAGCCGATCGATTCATACAGGTGAACAGCGTTTCTCAGTTTCGTACTGCTGCCGAGGAACAGTGACTTCGCACCGAGAATGCGAGCCTGGAAGACGGTGTACTCGAGCAGTTTGCGGCCAATGCCCAGCCCGCGCATCGACGGCGACACCGCCATCTTCGAGACCTCGTAGACGCCGCCCGGCATCGGGATGAGCGCCACGCAGCCAACGGGTTCGCCCTCAACAAAGGTGAGGTAGATGTGGCCGCCCTTGCTCAGGATATTTTCTTCCGGGTGATTGAGAACTTCGATGTCCTTGGCTTCTAGGACGAAGAAGCGGGTGATCCATTCTTCGTTGAGGGTGCGGAAGGCAGAAGCATCATCCCCCGCCCGAAGCGAGCGGATCTCGATCCGTGGCATTGTGGCAAGGTGCAGTTCGCTTGTGGTGCTCTCGGTAGTAGGCATCTCGGAACCTCTTGGAATAATTCTCCCTCTCACACTTCATAACGTCCAATATCTTGTTCTGCGTGATTATGATCTTTGAAGTATGGATCAGGACCTTGAATTGAGACACCTCAGGTACTTCGTAGCGGTCGCGGAGGAGTTGCATTTTGGCAGAGCGGCTTTGCGCCTGCATCTTTCGCAGCCTCCACTCTCGCAGCAGATCATGAAGCTGGAAGAGATCCTCGGACATGCGCTGTTTGCGCGGACCTCCCGGTCGGTGACTCTAACGGCTTCGGGCGAAGCGTTCCTGATGCGGGCGCGACGCACCCTGAGCAATGTACAGCGCGATATAGACGAGACGCGCAGCATCGGGCGGGGCGAAGTGGGATCGCTCAACGTGGGATTTATCGGATCGGGCATGTTGACAACGCTTCCTGCCATCTTTCGCAGATACCGCGAGGCGTATCCGAAGGTCAACCTGCAACTGCACGAGTCGTTCACATCCCGCGTCGTGGAGGGGCTCGAGAACGGAACGCTCGACGCGGGTATCCTCCGCGACAGCGATGCCGTCGAGGGGCTGCATGTGACGACGATCCTGACGGAACCCTATGTGGCAATCGTTCCTGCAGGTCATAAGTGTGCGGGCCAGAAGAGCATCTCGCCGGGTGTGCTGCGTGACGAGCCCTTCGTCTTCTATCCCCGCATCGCAGGCAAGCGAGCCTACGAACGGCCCTTGAGCATCTTCGAGGAATATGGATTTCAACCACACATCGTGCAGGAAGCCACTCACTGGCAGACGATCATGCGACTGGTGGGCGCGGGGTTCGGCGTGTCGATCGCGCCGGGCTGTGTAAGGCGCTTCGTGTCGGATGAGGTTGTATGTCTTTCGCTGCGAGGCGCGAAGGTGATGAGTCAGATCGAACTGGCGTGGTTACGAGGCGAGACAAGGCCGATCGTCGAGGGGTTCGCACGCATTGCTGGCATGGGCGCGGCCAAATCGATTCCATCCACGCGATGACTCTGCGTGGATGGGTCACCTGATTCAATACTTACATGATGCGGAAGCGCTCGCGCATCAATCGCTGAAAGCGTGGCTTCCAGATGAGGTCATACGCCAGTTCCTTGCCGGGGAACATGGCGAGCGCCGCCGACTTGCTGTCCGCGATCATCTGCGAAGCATCATCGACGCTCAGCGATGGGTCCTGCGCGATCACCTGCATCACCATATTCATCATCATCTGAAGACGGCGGATGAGCTTCTGCTCTTCAAGCTGCTCGAGCGATGGCTGCGGTGCGGCTGGATTGGCGGTAACGATCTGCTGCTCGGGAGCGTTCGTCTCGGGTGTCATGTGTTCCTCCGTTTGAGGGATTAGACGCGGGTGCTGCGAGTTCGATCCATCGGCAAGGCTTTGCGGACGCTGGCCCGGTGTACGGTTACGGAGCAGTGCCCTCTGCTCCAATCTCCTGAATGTTGCCATACTTCGTCAAGAGAAATTGTGAGAGGCCGAACTCATCTGTGCGATAGAGGCGGGTGTGTGCGGCGGCGGTGCGGGCGATGACCTCCGGGCGCGGATGGCCAAACGTATTGTTGCGACCGACAGAGATGACTGCGAAACGCGGAGCCGCTGCGGCGAAGAAGTCCGGCGTTGTCGAGGTGCGGCTGCCATGGTGACCGATCTTCAGCAGCGTGACGGGATGGATGCTGTTCGCGGCGAGCATGGCCCGTTCCGTCGGAGCTTCGGCATCACCTTCGAAAAGCACAGAGGAAAGATCAAAGTCGACGCGGAGGACAAGGGAGTCGTTGTTAGCGGGTGGCCCGTGGTTTGTGTAGGCAAGTGCGGGAGCGAGAGTCGTGATGTGGAGTTGATCCAGATCTGTAATGGAGCCCGCATGAAGATGGCGTACGAAGATGTTGAGATCGGCGGCCTCTCTCAGCAGGGCGGCGTAGGCAGCAGAGCCGGGGTCAATGCCGACCCAGAGTTCGCGCGGGCGAAAGTTGCGAAGGACCGCAGGCATGCCGCCCATGTGGTCGCTATGGGCGTGGGTCAGCGCGACGATGTCGAGATGTCGAATGCGCCGCGACCAGAGGTAGGGCGAGACAACATCTTCGCCGACGTCGAAGCTGTTTGTGGCCGCGTTCACGGCGTTGCTCCCCGGTCGCCCAACCGGACCCCCGGCATCGATCAGCATAGTCTGACCTTCGGGACTGACGACGAGAAGTGAGTCGCCCTGGCCGACATCGATCGCGGTCACTTCCAGAGTGTCGCGGGTGCGGAGTGGTGCCTCCGGCCAAAGAATAACCGCGGCGATGATGGGCAGGGATAAGGCTGCGATTACGGCGCCCATCCGAGAGCGGCGGACCAGCCAGCAGCAGGCGATCCAGCCAGGGATCGCTACGCCAATCACGAAGACCGATGGGCCGGGGATGCGCCAGTCCGCGAGATGCGTGCTGCTAACGTGGCCGATGATGCCTGTGACACTGTGAAGGATCAGCGCAGTCGCCGCCGCAGGGAGGACTGCGATCCACGCGCTGAGAAGCGATAGCAGAAAAGTAATGAGAGCGAGCGGTGCGAGTACAGCCACAAGCGGGATGCTGAAGGCGTTTGCGGGTAAGGCGAAGAGCGTCGCTCGATGAAAGTAGACAGCCATGGGTAGCAACATGACGAGTTCCGCAACCAGGCCGATCAGAAGGAGTTCAGCCGCCCAAAGCGTCCCTCGCACGCTCAGAGCGGGAAGTGAGTGCGATCTGCGGCCGAAGACAGGGTAGAGCAGGGGCTCCAGGTGTTCTCCCCAGATGCGGAGACCGATGCGGAACTGCGCGAGACGCGGGTGCATCGCAGTGTCCAACCACACATCGTCGAGCTTGCGGCAGGCGCGGGCGTAAGCGAGGAAGCTCCACTCGCCCAGAGGGATCGCGATTCCGGCGATCGCGACGATAGCGAGAAAGGTCATCTGGAAGCCAGCCTCGAAGAGCGACGACGGCGAGAGGATCAGCACGCCAAGCGCGGCTGCTCCCAAAGCGTTCAGGACGTTGCGGTCGCGCGAGAGCAGGCGCGCCAGCAGAAAGATGGACGCCATCAGCAGGGCGCGCTGCACCGGGGCTCCAAATCCGGTAAGAAGCGCATACAGGGTTGTTATCGCAATGGTGATCAAACTTGCTGCGAAGGGCGGGACACGAAAGCGGCGCGTGAGCCAGAAGAGCCCTCCCGCGAGAATGCCGACATGCATTCCCGAGACGACGAAAAGATGGAAGGAGCCGGTGCGCTCAAAGCCGAGACGAAGGCGGTGATTCAGCCGGTCGCGGTCGCCGAAGAGCATCGCGTTCAGCATCCCGGCGTCGTCGGTCGTGAGGCTGAGAAGCTGGGGCAGCATGAGGTTTGGATGCGATGCTGTGTAGGCAAGCAGGCGATTCGCAGCCCAGGTCTGCGCAGCATACAGGCTGCATCGAAGGTCTATCTTTCTCGCCGGCGCTTGAGTGACCATGAGTCGCGAAATTGCAACCGTAGCGTGTGCTCCGATGCCCTGAGCGGCGAGATAGTCGGCATACTGCCATGCGCCAGGATCACGGAAGCGTTCGGGAGTTCGAAGCCTGAGCGGAGCTTCGATCCTGTCTCCGCAGCGAAGCGAGGGCACAAGTGCAGTGCCGAGTAGCGTAATGCGGGCTCCACCAGCGATGGGCACCTGTCGCGAGAGGTCAGGGGTAAGTTCTTCGATGGAATCCAGTGCAACATCGAATGAGAGGACAGGCGGAACTTCAGACTCTTCCCATTCGGAGACATCGCTGTCGCGGTCCTCTGATGAGGCGCGAGCCGGAAGTTCGCGGATGCGGATAATTCTGCCGTGGACAGTGCGGCTCAAGCCGTCAGCGAAACGGGAGAGTTCTCGCTGGGAGGACGGTGCAGGTTGCAGTTGTGAGGACCAGAACCCGACGACAACCCAGAGGGTCGATGCGGAGATGACTGGGAGTGCCCGTGCGATCGTGTTTCCGCCCCTGCCATGAGACCGCATGGATGGGACACCCAGAGCGCCGAGGATGAGAAGCACCGTGAACGCAAGAAGGAGAATGACGGGACGATACGCAAGGGCCGGACGAGCGAGAAGATCGCCCGCACAAAACGCCAGGGCCGCGGCAAGCAAAGGAGCGCGACGAAAGCGAAGTGGCTCGACCGGCGGGCCGGCGCCGGGCCAATGCGGCGAATCAGGCTTCTTATGGGCTTGCTTCTTCAGGACAGCTCCGTTGAGAAACTGAAGATTGCTTCATGGCCCGCATGTGTTGCTGGCGATCAATGTAGCAGGTCCGGCTGAATCAGAGTCGGAGGATGGCAACGGTCTCCATGTGGAAAGTCTGTGGGAACATGTCGACAAGGTGGAGTTCGGCAACTCTGTAGCCCGCGTTTGTGAGTTGCTTAAGGTCGCGAGCGAGAGTAATCGGGTCGCACGAAACATAGACGAGTTCCGCCGCACCCACGCGGGCAAGCAGCGCACAGACCTCCGCCCCGATGCCGGCCCGCGGCGGATCCATCACGATAAGGCCGGGACGTTCCCGCTGGACGACGGCGACCTGCAGGAAATCGAGCGTTGTCATGGCGAGAGCGCGATGAGGCTGCACCTTCCCGCTTGACTTCAGTGCAGCCGCGAGATCAGTAGCGGCAGGCTGCGCGGCTTCGACGGCGATCACCTCGGCGAAGCTCTGCGTGAGAGCGCGGGAGAAGAGGCCGACCCCGGCATAGAGGTCCCAGGCCAGGGCGCCGGAACGGCCCGAGGTGGCGAGCCGGACCAGTTCAGCCACGAGGTGGCGATTCACCTGGAAAAATCCTCCACGGCTGACCCAGTGCTTGTCTTCGCCCGATTTGTAAATCAAGCCGGCCGAACCCCACTGAGTTCCGGGCCTGGCGTGCTCAAAGCGGCGACCCTGCGGCGACGGCTTCTTTGGAAGAATCGCGACGCCGGCCCCGGTGAGCTGCGAGACCTTCTTTAGCAGCGACGTACAGAAGGCCGGAAAGCCGGTAACTGGCGAATTCCGGGTGAACAGACTTAGCTGGAGGACGGTCTCGTCCGCGTTGGTGAAGAGTTCGAGTTCGGTGGCTGCTGCCATCCAGGTGTGGACGTTCGCATCGGTCTTCGCGAGATCGAGCAGCGTTGAAGCGGCCTGCAAGAGAACCGGCGCGGCGATGGGGCACATCGTGATCGGCAGCAGCGGGTCGCCCCCATCGGCGCGGTAATGGTTGTAGCCGACGCGAAGCTCACCCTCGACTTCTCCAACCCGGAGACGGATGCGATTTCGATAGCGCCAGGGCTCGGCGGAGTGGCTTGTGATCGCCGGCAGATCGGTAACTGCAGCAATCGCGAAGGTATCTCCAAGAATGGCCTGCTTGATGCTGACCTGCGCGGCATAAGCGGCGTGTTGATAGTGGCAGCCTCCACACGCGCCGAAGTGAATGCAGCCCGGCGCGACGCGATCCGGGGAGCGTTCAAGAAGCATGACTCGGTCCGGTGAAGTGAGTTGGACCAGTTCGCCAGGAAGTACGAAAGGCATCGCCGCGCCAGTGGATGTGGCGCCCTCGCCGCCGTAGACCATCTTTTCGACGCGAAGATTGTTCGGCATCACTCGTGGCTCATATAGAAAAGGCTGAGACGTGGGAGCTTGTGAAGTTCGAGAAGTTTCTTCTGGAGGAACTGCTGCTGGACCTGCTTGATCTGAACCGCCTGCATCTTGCCTCGGTACGGCGCGAGTTCCCGCGCTGCCTGCTCGCGAAGGCCGACGAGCTGTTCTTCCGGACTCGCTGTGAGCAGAGCTGCAAAGAGCTTCTCTTCGAAGACGCAGAGGGTGCGGTCAAGGTCTTCCAAGGAGCTTGAGGGTGCAAGTGAGCCGGCGAGTTCCCGGAGGCGCATCGCGACTTCAGCACCGGTGTACTCTGCCGGTGATGGAAGCTTTGTGGCCGCGATCTTTTCCGCATTGCCGAGCAGATAGCGGGCGATGCGCGCGGTCTCGAAGCCGCTGTCCTGGAGCTCGTTTGAAGAAGCTGGCGCGGTCCCGATGGCGGCTTCTTTTGCTTGCTCGACAGCTTCCATGACCGCTTGCGCACACCATGCGAGCCCGTTTACCTTGCGGGTGCGAGCGGTGGCGCGCGCGGCCTTGGCGTCGTACTTGTCGAAGGCGCTGTCGATGCCGCGAAGGACAGCTTCGAGCGGAACGCCCGCCTCGCGCCAGGTCTCAATGAGCGCCCAGTCTAGAGTGGAGAGCATAAGAAGAGAGCCGCGCCGCTGCTGGAACCGCTCTTCGATCTCGGTGAAGTAGTTGAAGTAGTTCTGCATGAAGAATCACTTATAGTTTACCGGGTGCGGCTGGATCCCCCCATCGCGACGAAGCCGCGGCGGAGAGACGACCCTGAACCAGCAATCGGTCACGAAACTCCGAAGCGGGACGGCTCTTCAGTACCTCCGTGTCATTTGCGGTCCGGTTTGTTCATTGTTTCGCATCGCAATCCGAAGATCATTGCACGCACCCCGTTTACCGGGTTGCCGCAAAGAGGTTCCCATGGCCTACCCCCTCACGACCCCCTCGAAGAAGCGGATCCTTGTCGCCGATGATGATCCCGGCATGCGGCTGGCGCTGGCCATCCGGCTGCGTGCGAACAACTACGAGGTAACCTGCGCGGGCGACGGTATGTCGGTGGTAGATGAGGCCCGCAGGCACACGCCGGACCTGATCCTGCTCGATCTCGGAATGCCCGGCGGAGATGGCTTCACTGTTATGAACATGCTGCAATCGGACGAGCCGGAGGCTTCCATTCCGGTGATCGTCCTCTCCGGACGGAATAAGGCGACGCATCAGGACCTGGTCCTTGACGCCGGGGCTTCGGTCTTTCTTCAGAAACCTGCCGATACCGACCAGTTGCTCTCGACGATCGAGCGCGTGCTGCGTGCCGCCGCTGCGGCTTAGCGAGCGCTGCGGCACATTGGGGTTTACTTGCTGAGCGTCACAATCGTTCGCCGGTGAGCCAGGCTGTCGGAATTCCCAAGGACCAGCCTTCCTGGCTGCCACGATCCATGCGTCAAAACCAGCCCCAGCCCGGTCGCATCGCCCGCTACGCGAAACATGGGCTGGCTCAGCATCTGCGATTCAGCCGCCACACGCGCGTTTAGCCGATTCCCTGAAAGTCCGGGCAACGGCTCCGAGATCCTCCCGCGTGAATCAACCAGGTACGCCTGGATCAATCCTTCAGCCTCCGCGGAGTGGCCGTGATTCACCACCCGGATCGACACCCGCTCCACCTTTCCATCGTCTCCGGCCACCAACCCGGGAACTTCGGTCACTCCCACAACCGCAAAACACATCTCGTCGAAGCACTGGTCCTGTCCCATCAGAACGATCCTTTGCTTCTGCGCGACAGAGACCCCAAGGACCGCCAGCAGATAGATTCCGGCCACGAGAGCGAGCCAGGCCGCGTGTCTCGAGGCTTCCTGTCGGCGCCCCTTGGCCAGTGACACAGCAATTCCCACCGCGCCAATGACGCACCAGCCGGCGACTCCAAACAGCAATAACTCTGCAGCCTTCATCCATCCCCGATTCGCGTCGAGTCGCGCAGCAAGATAAACTTGACGTAGCTAATGACTCCTATCATCCTCGCTCAGAACCTCGGCAAAACCTACCGCTCCGGCAAGCTGGAGGTGAACGCGCTGCACGATGTGAACTTCGCCATCGAGCCGGGCGAGTTCGTCGCCATCGTCGGACCTTCGGGTTCGGGCAAATCGACCCTCTTCTACGTACTCGGCGGTTTGACGAACGCCACCTCCGGCTCAGTCACCATCGACGGGACCGATTTCGCGAAGCTTACGGACGCCGAACGCACCAGGATGCGCCGGGCGCGGATCGGTTTTGTCTTTCAGCGCTTCAATCTTCTGCCAACCCTTTCGGCACTGGGCAACATCGAGATTGCACACGACATTGCAAACCTTGGCTCGCCAGACAAGAAGCCATTGGATCGCACTTTGCTCGATCACCTTGCCGGCAATCTTGGCATTGCCGGGCGCCTCGATCATCGACCGAACGAGCTTTCGGGTGGCGAACAGCAGCGCGTCGCCATCGCACGGGCTCTGGTCACGCGGCCCTCGATCGTCCTTGCCGACGAGCCTACAGGCAATCTCGACACCAAGAACTCCGATGCCGTGCTGGAAATGCTTCGCAACTCCAGCCGGGAGCTGAACCAGACCGTACTGATGATCACCCACAATCCCGAAGCGGCACAGATTGCGGACCGCATTTTGACCATGCGCGACGGGCAGATCGTGCGCCAGGAGAAGGGTGCAGGGCAAGCTCTGCACACCACTTATTGATACCAGGAAGCCGAAATTATTTGGCGGGATGAAACTCCGGCAAATTTTATGTGGCGGGACTCGCGCTTTACTCTGAAACAGCATCAGTCTTCTTACAGGCGGAACACCCGCTTCAGGAGATTTTTAATGACCGAATATCGCGTAGCACCCGGTGAAGCGCAAGAAGATCAGGTAACCGCAGCCATCGAGAAGTTCACCTCACAGGTACCGTCGAGCATTTACCTCGCTGCCGCTCTCGCGTCGATGGCCGTATCCGTCACCTTTAAGGTGCAGAAGAAGAGTGACATGGCGCTCTTCATCGGTCAGTGGGCCGCACCCTTTCTCATTCTGGGGCTTTACAACAAGATGGTGAAGCAGCACGGCTCGGACGCAGCCATTAGCAAGCAGTAGTCTGTTCCCTCCAACACCGAGCCAAACGCCCCGATCTTTGCGCCGCCCCCGGACAACGATCGGGGCAGTTCTATGCCCTCCACTTGATATTGCATCCGAGGCTTGTTCGTTGCTCTGAACTCGGCTGGTTTCCGGCGATCACGGCATCCATCGCCGCGCGAAGATCCTTGCCATTCACGGGAACGTCGTTGCCAAAGTCTCCACGCCGGGGTCTGCTGTTGTCGAGTTGGCCACGATAGACAAGCTCCATCTCTGCATTGAACAGAAAGAAATCCGGAGTACACGCTGCGTTGTACTCTCGCGCAACCTCCTGCAGTTCATCGAGCAAATAGGGGAAGCGAAATCCTAGGCGAGCCGCCTGCTCCCTCATGCCCGCAGGACCGTCCTCGGGATATTGCTCAATGTCGTTGCTCTGGATCGCGGCGATAGCGATCATGCCTTCATAGTCTTCGCCAATCCGGGCGAGTTCAGCTTCAACGTGCTTCACGTAGGGGCAGTGCACGCAGATGAACATAACAAGCAGACCGTGCGCGTCGTCTCCGGCGCCGGCAAAGACATCGTCGCGGCTCATTGCACGTCCGCTTAGGACATCCAGAAGTTCAAAGGGCGGCGCTTCCGTGCCCAGAGTTACCATGATCGATTCGGTTTTAGACATTTACTCTCTCCGAAGTCTCTAAAATCTTCTTCCTTGTGGATAGACCGGAGGTGAATATCTCCTCCGCGTCACCAGCCACACGAGCAGCCAGATTAGTCCGATAAGTATCAGCAACGGGGCCAGTGGAACAATCAACCAGCCCTGGCCCGTCATCACATTGCTATCGCCGGCGATGGAAGCGTCCGAGCCTTTTGTCAGATGTCCGGCGACGACTGCGACATCGCCCCGAACACTGGCGCTATCGCTCAACGTAACGTCTCCGCCGACCGTCGCCACATCCCCCGAGACTGATCGCGCATCGTCCAGAAGCACGCTGCCGAATAGAGTTACCACGTCGCCGTGGACATCGCCGTGAACCTTTACGCTGCACATCACGCAGACCAGGTCGCCCGAGGTGCTGCCCTCTTCGACCGTGATGTCGTTTGCGAAGGAGACGCGGTCATCCTTTGCAAAAGCGGGAGTTGCTGCTGCCAGGCAGCCCATTACCAGCAGGATTGCCGTTCGAGTCCAGTTCGCCATGAGGTATCTCTCCCTGCCTGAAAAGTCTACAACCTGGCCCGGTGCTGCGATGCGTTCACGTCCTGCCGCGACCTGCTACCCTTAAATCGATGAGTCCTGACGAACAGAACGAGACCAGGGAAGCCCTGCCGAAAGCCTACGATCCATCCACAATTGAACAGCGCTGGGCCGACTACTGGGTCAGCGAACGCCTGTTCGACGTGGCTACGCCTGATGCCTCTACGAACGAAGGACCGAAAAAGTTCGTTCATCTCTTGCCGCCGCCGAACGTCACCGGCCGGCTGCATATCGGCCACATGCTGAATCAGACGGAGATGGACATCCTGACCCGCTGGCACCGCATGCTGGGCGACATGGCGGTGTGGGTTCCGGGAACGGACCACGCCGGTATCGCCACGCAGATGATGGTCGAGCGGCAGTTGAAGGCCGAGGGAGTCACGCGCCAGCAGCTCGGTCGTGAGGAGTTTGAGGCACGCGTGTGGCAATGGAAGTCACTGTACGGTGGGGCGATTCTCGACCAGATGAAGCGGCTCGGCTCAACGGTTGACTGGAGCCGCGAGTACTTCACCATGGACGACCGCCTCTCAGTCGCCGTGAAGGAAGCCTTCGTCCGCCTCTATGAGCAGGGCCTGATCTATCGCGGCGCATACATCGTGAACTGGTGTCCCGGCTGCCAGACCGCTATTTCCGACCTCGAAGTGATTCACGAAGAGCAGGTCGGCAAGCTGTACGAGATTCGTTACCCGTTCGCGGATGGATCGGGGTCAATCGTGATCGCCACGACGCGCCCGGAGACGATGCTCGGCGACGTAGCCGTAGCCGTGAATCCCACGGACGAACGCTACACTGCATCGGTCGGCAAGCTGCTGGCGCTTCCCCTAGTCGGGCGTGAGATTCCTATTCTCGCCGATGACTGGGCGAAGCCCGAGTTCGGCACCGGTGCTGTAAAAGTGACGCCGGCGCACGATCCGAACGACTTCGCGATAGGCCAGCGGCACTCACTTGCAAACCTCAACGTCATGGACACAACCGCGCATATCGATCTGCCAGGATCTCCGTACCATGGCCTCGATCGGTATGAAGCGCGCAAGCAAATCGTTGCGGATCTAGAGGCTCAGGGATTACTCGTCGCGGTGAAGGACCACAACAACTCCGTTGGCCTCTGCGATCGCTCCAAGGATGTGATCGAGCCGCGACTCTCGAAGCAGTGGTTCGTGAGTGTGAACAAGGCACCGGACTCCGGCGGCGACAGTATCGCTGCCAACGCGATTGCCGCCGTCGAGAAGGGCTTCATCAGGTTCACGCCCGACCAGTACCGCAAGACTTATGACGAGTGGATGAAGAACATCTATGACTGGTGCATCTCGCGCCAGTTGTGGTGGGGCCACCGGATCCCCGCGTGGCACTGCGGAACGTGCGGCCTGATCACCGTTGCCCGCGAGACTCCCATTTCCTGCGCCCACTGCACGTCGTTCGACATCACGCAGGAGACCGACGTGCTCGATACGTGGTTCTCTTCGGGCCTTCTGCCATTCACCGTCTTCGGCTGGCCCGGAGTGCAGGGCGTAGGGGGTGCGGTTAAGGAAGTAGAAGAACCCGGCGAGCTACGCCCGGCACCCTACGCCCTCACCCCTGACTTGGCGGCGTTCTATCCCACGCAACTCCTCGTTACCGGCTTCGACATTCTCTTCTTCTGGGTCGCGAGGATGATCATGCTCGGCTCGCACTTCATGCTCGATGTGCCGATGCCCGACGGCTCGAAGCGCACCCTCGCCGATGCAGTTCCATTTCGCGAGGTGTATATCCACGCGCTGGTCCGCGATGCCGACCGGCAAAAGATGTCGAAGACCAAAGGCAATGTTGTCGATCCGATCGAGGTCATCACGAAGTTCGGAACGGATGCGGTCCGCTTTACCCTGGCGAGCATGGCGTCACCCGGCACCGACATCGCCTTTTCGGAAGCCCGCACCGAAGGCAACCGGGCCTTTGCGAACAAGATCTGGAACGCCGCACGCTTCCTCTTCATGAATATCGAGCGCGCAAAAGAAGCCGGCGTAAACACACATGCGGCCACACCTCTGACCTCTGAGAGATGGGCCGGCGCGGAACAGCTTCCTCTCGAAACTCGCTGGATTCTCGCCCGGCTTAGTACATCGACTGCCGAAGTGAACAAGTCTCTCGCCGCCTACCGCTTCGACGAGGCCGCCAGTGCCGTCTACCAGTTCTTCTGGGGCGACCTCTGCGACTGGTATCTCGAGATCGTCAAGCTACGGCTCAACTTCGTTTTAGACGGAGATAACGCTGACGCTCTTGCGTCGCTTCAGGCATTCACTCACGTCTTTGAATCGGCACTGCGGCTGCTCTCGCCTTTCATGCCCTTCATTACCGAAGAGATCTGGCATGCGCTCTACAACCAGGCGCCGCCCGCGAAATCTATCGCCCTCACTCGCTACCCGCAACCGACCGATTTTCACTACGACGGGGACGCGGTCGGCGACATGGAAACCGTGCAGCAACTCATCGTCGCGATTCGCGGCATTCGCAAGGAGATCGGCGTTCCTGAGAAAGAAGCCACCGCCATTCGTGTCTATTCACCCGCGGGCGCTGCGACCCTCGCTCAATCGAACTCTGACATGCTCGGAAAGCTCGCCCGAGTCAGTGCAGTGGAAGTCGCTTCGCGCACGCTCTCGGGGGATGGCACTCGTTCGTCCTCAGCCTTCGATGTCGAAGTCATCTACCAGCGCACCATCGACGTTCCCGCTGAGCGCGAACGTCTTACCAAAGACCTCGCCAAATATGAGAAGGGCCTTGCCGCGGCAGACCGTCAGCTAGGCAACGAGTCCTTCATGGCCAAAGCCCCTGCGAACATCGTCGAAGGCCTGCGGAAGCAGCACGCTGAAACCAGATTGCTCTACGACAAGACCAAAGCAGCCCTCGATGCGCTGCCGCCGGAGTAGTACTTACTTCGGCGCAGCTACGGGCGACGCTTCTTCCACCTTCGTTTGGTCCACCGCGATTGCGACGTTCTCGTGCTTGATGTCCAGCCGAAGTCGATTGAAGAAGCTCATGTACACGTTCGCCAGCCACACCAGCGCGAACTCCGCCATCACATAGCCGCGCCAGCCATCGTAGAGCAACGTAAAGCGCGTGATGAGCAGCACAGTGGCCGTAACGTAATGGCTGAAGCAGTACTCGCACGTGAACAGGTAGAAGAACTTCCGCTGCACGACCTTGCCGCAGTCCACACTCTTTTTCTTACAAAAATCTCGCGGCTCGCGGAAGACCTCTTCATGCGTCACCGTCCAGGAAACACAGGCGATTGGAAGCGCGAGCAGCAGCAGGTACGCGAACTGGTGCGACAGGGACATGGGAGACTCCGCAATCCATAGGATGCACGCGAACGCGATGCAAACCGGGCATCTGCACGCCGAGATGGCCGGAGGTTTAGGATTGAGCTATGGACTGGAAGAGCAAACGCGTACGCGCCATCATTGAAAGCGCCCTCGCCGAAGACAAAGCCGCAAATGACGTCACCACCTCCCTGACCATCCCTCCAAGGCTGCGCGCGACAGGAACGATCATCGCGAAGCAGGCCTGCATTGTTTCCGGGCTGGGGTGCATTCCCATCTTCTTCGAGGCGTTCGCGAAGATGTCAGCCACTCCGCCCGGGCGCTTCGAAATTGTCTCCCATCCCGAGATCTTTGACGGCGTCCGCGTGAAAAAGGGGCAGGCACTTGCTGTAATCCGCCACAACGCCGCCGCCATTCTTTCGTGCGAGCGCGTGATCCTGAACCTGATGCAGCGCATGTGCGGCATCGCAACCCTGACCGATGAGTACGTGAAAGCCGTCGCTGCAAAAGGAATCAAGACCAAGATCCTCGACACGCGGAAGACCATCCCCGGGCTGCGTACGCTGGACAAGTATGCCGTCGTATGCGGCGGCGGAGTGAACCATCGCCTGAACCTGCAGGACGGCATCCTGATCAAGAACAACCACATCTCGCTTGGCGGAGGTTTGCCGATTGCTCTCGCCGCCGCGCTGAAGGGTCGCAAAGGCGGGCAGATGGTGCAAGTTGAAGTCCGTTCTCAGAGTGAACTCGACGAGGCCATCGCCGGAGGGGCGGAGTCGATCCTTCTCGACAACATGACTCCTGCCGGAGTGAAGAAGGCAGTCAAGCAGATCCGCAAGTCGCTGCCTACAATCCCGATCGAAGCCAGCGGCAACATGAACCTGAAGACGGTCAAGGCCTACGCCCTGGCCGGTGCCGATTTGATCTCAGTCGGCGCGCTGACGCACTCCGCAGTAGCGGTCGATCTCAGCATGAGGATCACTGTGGACCAGTCGACTTTTTAAACAGCGCCGACTGGGGCATCTCTCAACCTTTCGTTTGCCACTCCCGAAGGGATCTGCTTCGTCAGCCCCGTATGTTTGGGTGCCCCATCCATCGCGTCCCTGTTCCATGCAATGAGTGGGATCGAAGAATCTAACCATCCTCGGAAGTTTCGTTTCTTAACCGAAAGAAGCACATGTCCACATTCAACCTGAATTACGTAACTAACTCTGTTACAAATACTCGATTCGCCGGCAGTCTAAAGCATTTCGCCACGATCGACTCCACAAACGTCCGAGCCGTTGCAGCCGCTTCTGCTGACGCTCCAGACGGAACAGTCTTCATCGCAGACGAACAAACGGCCGGCAGGGGACGAGGAGGTCATAGCTGGCACTCCGCAGCCGGGGATGGCCTCTATGTGAGCGCAATTGTCCGGCCCTCGATGGAACTCTCCGAAGCCCTCTGGATTTCGCTGGCCACCGGACTCGCCGCCCAGTCTGCCCTCCGAAAGACTGCGCATCTGGAGGCGGACATTCGCTGGCCCAACGATCTGCTGATCGGCAAAAAAAAGTGCGGCGGCATCCTTGTCGAAACGGCAAGCCATCCGGGAACGCGGGCGCACCTTCGCTATGCCGTGATCGGCATCGGCATCAACGTGAACCACGCCGAGTTTCCGCCGGAGCTTGAATCCCTTGCAACCTCGCTTCGGATAGAGAGCGGAACCGTCGCTTCACGCGAGACGTTGCTGGCAAACCTGCTGATCGCACTCGATGCCGAGATCGACCTCCTCGAAGCGGAGGTTCGCGGGACCCATCGTGGCCTCCCGCTGCTGAAGCGCTTCGCCGCCGCCTCGACCTGGGTGGAAGGCCGGCGAGTGCGCGTGGACGAAGGGGGCGGTTACACTGGCGTTACCGCTGGCCTCGACCACCGAGGGTTCCTGCTGGTATCCGGCGACGACAGCGTGCTGCACACCGTGCTCTCCGGAGGTGTTCGACCGGAATAGAATCACACCATGCTGCTCGTTATCGATGCCGGGAATACGAACACGGTTGTTGGCCTTTACGACCTGGCTGTGGAGCCAGTGAGACTGGTCTCCGACTGGCGCATCACGACTCCCGTTCACCAGACCGCGTCGGAGTTCGGCGTAATCCTCGCAAACCTTTTCTCGCTTTCGAAGCTCGACATGTCGCTCGTGGATGGGATCGCTGTCTCGTCAGTCGTGCCCCCGCTGGACCCAATCCTCAAGGAAGTCTGCGGACTCTACTTCGGCGGCCAAAACAAGATCAAGCCGCTCTTCATCGAGCCCGGCATTAAGACCGGCCTCCCGGTGCTTACAGACAATCCTTCTGAAGTGGGGGCTGACCGCATCGTGAACTGCGTCGCCGCCTTCGATGCCTTCGGCGGACCTACGATCGTTGTCGATATGGGCACGGCGACGACCTTCGACGTCATCAGTAAAAAGGGCGAGTTCCTGGGCGGAGCGATTGCGCCTGGGCTGCGTATCTCCGCCGATGCGCTCTTTGCACGCGCCGCACGATTGCCGCGCGTCGATATCAAGCGTCCGGCCAAGGTCATCGGCACCAGCACGGTCGACAATATGCAGATTGGCCTGTACTACGGATACATAGGCCTGGTCGACGGCATCCTGGAACGCATGATTGCGGAGCTTGGCGCACAGACGAAGGTGGTAGCCACCGGGGGCCTGGCGAAGCTGATCGCGAGTGGATCAAAATACATCACCACCGTCGATGACATGCTGACGCTGACCGGCCTGCGAATCGTCTACGAACGAAACCAGAAGCCCAAGCGGTAGCTTACTCCAGATCAGCCGCAGCCAGCGACGCGGCTCGTTCGGAATGGCCGGAGTTCTCTGACGCGCGGGCTTCGGCATAAGCTGCCGCGCCGAGCAGCGCGCAGGTGTCATCGAGGATCACCCGGACCGGTATTGCCTTGAGGATCGGCTCCATGCGGCCCTTATCCAGGAAGGCTTCCATAAACGGCCCGGCCTTCAGTGTCTTCAGGATCTTTGGACCGATGCCGCCACCAAGATAAATGCCGCCCATGGCCAGAATCTTCAGCGCGATATTGCCAGCCTCGGCACCGTAGGCCGCGGAGAAGATGCGCATCGTCTCGGCGCAGATCTCGCTTGAGCCGTCTTCGCCGCATTGGCCGATGACGGCGTTGGGATCTTCCTTGGCCAGGCGCTCGGCAAGCCACGCCGGCTCTTCCATCTTTCGGTCGTCTTTGCAAAAAGCATACACATTCTTAATGCCCAGGCCCGACACGACGCGTTCGAAGCTGACGCGACCATCAAGTGTCCGATGGAGATATTGAAGCAAGGCAATCTCGGTCTCGTTGCGGGCGGCAAAGTCGCAGTGGCCCCCTTCGGACGGGATCGGGATATGGCGCAGCTTGCCATCCCAGATAAGCATGGCCTCGCCCAGACCCGTTCCCGCCGCGATAAGGCCGCGATGCCCTACAGCGCTGATGTCACCTTCAGCGAGCGTGAAGATCTTGTCCGGGGCGAGCTCGGGTATCCCGTAGCCATTGGCCTCAAGATCGTTGATCAGGAAGATATGCTCGATCAAGAGCGATTTGGCCAGTTCGCGAATGTCGAGGGCCCATGGCAGATTCGTCAGCTTGATGCGCCCGTCTCGAACGGGACCGGGGCAGCCAAAGCAGGCGGCCTTTACTTCGGAGCGGTCGAGATCCTCCTTGGAGAGGAAGTCGTTCGCGACGTCGTCAAGGGAGGCGAACTCGTGCGCGGGATACTTGTGCTCGCGAATGATCTTCAGCTTGCCACCGTCAAAGTTATAGAGTGCGAGGTGGACCTTGGTTCCACCTACGTCGCCGGCGAGAATCATCTAGGAAAGCTCCAGTGTGCCGATGGCCTCTGAGGAATCTGTAACCTTCGGTTCAGGCAGCTTAGACGCTGAAGCAGTATCGAGCAAGAAGGAAACTTTTCCGCCGGCTGGGCGGATGAGTTGGGACGGCGTCGTCTCGGGGTCGTAAGGGCCGAGCAACACCTTTGCGAGGATGTCGGCCTTAGCTGCGCCTTCGATCAGGAAGGCGACTTCCCTGCCCTGATTGATCACCGGCTTGGTGAGCGTGATCCGCCAGGTGTCCTTCTGCGGAACGTGGTTCGGGGTGACGATCAGGCTGATCTCGTTGAGCGCATCGGTGTGGGGGAACAGAGACGCGGTGTGACCGTCGTCGCCCATGCCGAGCAGAATCAGGTCGAAGGTCGGCGTCTCAGCGCCTTCGAGCCTGAAGGTATTGCGAATCTCTGACTCGTAGCGTGCGGCAGCTTCGTGCGGGTCTAGCTCGCCTTCCATGCGATGAATCCGGGCTGCTGGAAGCGGCACATGATCGAGCAGCGCTTCCTTGGTCATCTTGAAGTTCGAGTCGGAATCGGTAGGTGGCACACAGCGCTCGTCTACCCAGAAGAGTTCGAGCTTGTCCCACGGCATTCCGGCGGCGAAGGGCTTCATCGGGTCAGCAAGAATGGCGAACATCCGCTTCGGGGTCGAGCCGCCCGAGATCGCGATCCGCGCAACGCCGCGAGCCTTAACGGCTGCGATTGCCTCTGTGGTGAAGAGGGCGGCAGCAGCTTCGGCAACGGCCTCTGCTGTAGGAGAGACGAAGTAGGAGACAGTTACGGCAGGAGGCATAGTGTGATCCTGGGTGCTTCATAGGCCGGACTTTGGTTCAACATCGCATGTAAGAGCGGAAAACAGATCCTCCGAGCCCACAGATCAGGGCATGACTGTGATCTGCGGACTCGAAGGCTTACAACTCGTCAGGTTACAGCTTGCGCCAAGTACGACCATCGGCTGCGAGCAGCTTGTCCGAGGCTTCCGGGCCCCACGTTCCGGCGGCGTAGTTGGGGAAATCAACGTTGTGGTCGGCGGCCCAGGCTTCCAGGATCGGAGTGAAGAGAGCCCACGTCGCTTCGACTCCGTCGCGATGCGCGAAGAGCGTTGCGTCTCCGAGCATCGCATCGAGCAGCAGACGCTCGTATCCGTTGGCCGAGGACTTGCCGAAAGCCTCCGCGTAGCTGAAGTGCATGTCTACCTGCGCGACGTTGGTCGTCGGGCCGGGGACCTTTGCACCGAAGCGCAGCGAGATACCTTCGTCAGGCTGGATGCGCATGGTGATGACGTTTGGCTCGATCTTGTCATCGCTGGCGTTGGTCTTGAAGAGGTGAGTAGGCGGCTGCTTAAAGACGATGCTGACTTCGGTGACACGCTTTGCAAGACGCTTGCCCGCGCGCAGATAGAACGGCACACCCGCCCAGCGCCAGTTCTCAATGTGGAGCTTGATCGCCCCGAAGGTTTCGGTCTGCGACTCCGGGTCGACACGATCTTCCTGGCGGTAGCCGATGGCGTCTTCCTTGTCGACCTTGCCCGGACCGTACTGGCCACGGACCGTGTTCTCGACCGGGATGCCCTCGATGGAGCGCCACACCTTTAGCTTCTCGGTACGGACGGCGGCGGCCTGGAAGGAGTCCGGTGGTTCCATCGCTACGAAGGAGAGGACCTCCATCACATGGTTCTGCAGCACGTCGCGGACGAGTCCGGCCTTCTCATAGAACGGGCCGCGGCCTTCGATGCCAATGCTTTCAGCGGCGGTGATTTCGACGTGATCGATAAAGTTTCGGTTCCACACCGGCTCGAAGATTCCGTTTCCAAAGCGGAAGACGAGGATGTTCTGCACCGTCTCCTTGCCGAGATAGTGGTCAATGCGGAAGATCTGGTCTTCTGAGAGGACAGCGTTCACATCGTCATTCAGCTTGCGGGCGGAATTGAGGTCAGTGCCAAACGGCTTCTCGATGATGACCCGGACCCAGTGGTTCTCGCCGGCCGCCGGCTTTGCCATACCCTGTTTGCCGAGCCGCTGGATAATGTCGGCGAAGAACTCCGGAGCGACGGCGAGATAGAACAGGCGATTGCCCTTTGTGCCGAACTTCTGATCCAACTCGGCGAGATGGGCCTTGAGCTTCTGGAACCCGGCGTCGTCGTCGAAGTTCGTCGCGAAGTACTGGACGCGGTCCATAAAAGGCTTTAGCTTGGCTTCGTTGGCCTCCACTCCGCCGCCCTTTATGATGCCGTCCTGCATGTCGGGAGCAAACGTGGCGGAGAGATCACGACGAGCGACGCCGACGACTGCAAAGTTTTCCGGCAGCAGCCCGGCCTGGTCGAGATGGTAGAGCGCCGGCAGCAGCTTGCGTTTGGTAAGGTCACCCGAAGCACCGAAGATGACGACGATGCAGGGTTCCGGGGTCCGTTCGCCCTTTTTGGTTGCGTCCGCTTGCGCCGTTGTTACTCCCGCAGGTGTTGTGCTCATACTTTCGCTCCCTTGCTCTTTCTACTTTTCCGGATCATCAGGCATCCGCGATAAAACAAAGATGTTCGGCCGGAGTGCTTCGATTCTCTCCAGCCGGTGAATTTGCGGCTGACTACGTCATCTTGCCAGGTTCCCTCAGGGGGACCTTTATGACGTACCTTTCCAAAATCAAGCAGTAATCCCTAACGTCGCCAGCGAGCCTCGAAGCTGCGCCGGGTCTTCAAATCGAATGCCCTGCATCCCGTGGTACAAAGCGGCGTCGATGTTCTCCTGCTTGTCGTCGATGAAGACGGCCGTCGAGGCAGGCTGGCCCGAGATGCGAATCGCGGCCCGGAAGATATCGGGGTACGGCTTCATCTCGTTTACGTAAGCGGAGCAGATGAAATAGTCGAATTGCTTGCGAAGCCCAAAGTGATCGAGACGATATTCGTTGAGTTCAGCGCTTTCGTTGTTCAACGTTGCCAGCTTGAATTGGCCTGTTCTCTTCAGCGCAACGAGAATATCAAAGGATTCAGGATACGGGAATGAACTTTCCCCGCAAACTCTGGCCCAAAGATCATCGAAGGTGAAATTCAGCTTCTGCGGCGGAGCATCTGCCGGTCTGAAGATCGTACGGTTGAAGAACTCCTCGGCGCCGAAACGACCCCGTTCCCAGAGAAAATTCTCGGAGGGATGCCGCTTCTCATAAGCCGGCAGATCCACTCCAAGAGATCCAAGCGCCCTGGCACGCTGGCCTGAGTCCCAACCGTTCGAAAGAATCACACCGCCGATGTCCCAGAAGATCGTCTTGATTTCGTTCATCTCGCCGCGAGAACCTCGCGGCTGCTTGTGGCGTCTTCGCTGGCCTTCTCATCAGGAAAATCAGTGCCCAGCGTGATCGATTCGTACTTGTCCAGGTCGGTCTTCCACTGGTCCAGCCGGGCGCGAAAGACGGTCAGGGCGCGTTCGCCAAGCACGAGGTGCCGGGGCGGCTCAGGCGATTCAACGACGTCGATGATCGCTTCGATGGCCTTGACGGGATCGCCTTTCTGCTTGCCGGCCTGCTCCTGCTTATAATCGCGGATCTTGCCCGCTGTGCCGTCGTAATCCGGCAATCGGAGAGCGGCTTCAGCGCCCGACCGGACGAGGAAATCGGTGCGGAACGGACCAGGCTCTATGACGGTGACGTGCATGCCGAGAGGCTCGATCTCAAGTGCAAGCGCCTCCGAGAAGCCGTTTACAGCGAACTTTGTGGCGTTGTAGTACCCCCAGCCCGCGAAACCAACAAGCCCTGCCATCGACGAGAGGTTCACGATGTGGCCGCTACGTTGTCTCCGGAGGTGCGGAAGAAATGCTTTAGTGACACGGATAAGGCCGAAGACATTGGTCTCGAAGACCGGCATGTACTCGGCTTCGGTCGCTTCTTCAATGGCTCCCGCAAGGCCAAATCCGGCGTTGTTGACGACCACATGGACGCGACCGAAGTGCTCGACCGATGCGGCTACGGCAGCGTCCACGGAGGCTTGATTGGTCACATCGAGCGCGAGGGCCAGCGCCGTCCCGGGATACTGCTCGGCCAGGTCCGCAACCTGCTCGGGCTTGCGGGCGGTCGCGACCACCTTGTACCCGGCGCGGAGGGTCTGCTCGGCAAGTTCGCGGCCGAAGCCGGTGGATGCTCCAGTGATAAACCAGACGAGATGTTTGCTTTGATCAGTCATAGTTCGTTGGATGCGAGCGGTGCATCCGCGCTTTTGTTTGCCATTCCCAAAGGGAGTTTGCTTTTGAGCCCGGCGCCCCTCTGGTCCAAAGGAACCCAGTGGATCGTCACACCTGCGAGGGAGCGCGAAAGGAGCAAAAAGGGCGGAGCCGAAGCCCCGCCCTCTGAATTACTTCTTCAGCAGCTTCTTCGCCAGTTCTACGATGTGCTCGACGGTGAAGCCGTACTCTTCGAGCACCTTCGGCCCGGGCGCGGAAGCGCCGAACTTGTCCACGCCTATGATGCCGCCATTGTGGCCAACATACTTCCACCAGCCCATCGTAGATCCAGCCTCCACAGCGATCTTCGGAGTGCTTTCCGGCATGAGTGCGGACTTGTACGCGTCGTCCTGCTCGTCGAAGATCTTGAAGCTCGGCATGGAGATGACAGTTGCGCCGATGCCTTCCTTCTTGAGAGCTTCGGCAGCCCGCATGATCAGTTCGACCTCGGAGCCGGTGGCGATCAGGATGACGTCCTTGCCAGAGTCGTCCAGCGCATACGCACCATGCTTGACGCCTTCATGCACCTTGTACTTCTCGGCGTCGAGAACGGGAAGATCCTGCCGCGAGAGGGCCATGAAGCTCGCGCTCTTGCGTTCGAGCGCAAGCTGCCAGCAGGCGGCCGTCTCGTTCGCGTCGGCGGGGCGGAAGTCAGTGAGTTGCGGGATGGCGCGCATGCTCATCAGGTGCTCGATAGGCTGGTGCGTCGGCCCGTCTGCACCCAAGCCAATGGAATCATGCGTGAATACGTAGAGCGAGTGGACAGACATGATGCCGCCCATGCGGAGTGCGGAACGGCAGTAGTCGGAGAAGGTGTAGAAGGTCGAGCCGAACGGGATCAGACCGCCGTGCGCCGCGATGCCGTTCACCGCGGCCATCATGCCGAACTCGCGGACGCCGAAAAACACGTTGCGCCCCTTGGGATCAACGTGGAAGCTTGGCGACTTGGCGAAGATTGTCTTGGTGGAACTCGTCAGGTCGGCGGCGCCTCCGAAGAGCTCCGGAACCACGTCGGCGATCGCGTTCATGACCACCTGGCCGGCGTTGCGCGTTGCGACAGGCTTATCGGTCGGGAAGATGGGTAACTTCTTCTCCCAGCCTTCGGCCAGCTCCATTGCCGTGGTACGGCTGTATTGGGCAGCCTCGGCGGGGTACGCCTTCTTGTATTCCTCGAACTTGGCGTCCCACTCCGCATGAAGCTTCTTGCCTTTCGGAACGATCTCGCCCCACTTCGCGGCAGCCTCTTCGGGAACGTAGAAGCTCTTGTCCTCTGGGAAGCCCAGGTTCTTTTTTGTCGCCTTGGTCGCTTCGGCTCCAAGAGCCTCGCCGTGGACGGCCTTGGTTCCTGCCTTTGGGCTGCCGTATCCAATTACGGTGCGGACCTTGATCAGCGTCGGCTTGCCGGTCTCGGCCCTGGCCTCTTCGATGGCCTTGGAGATCGCAGCGAGATCATTTCCATCCGCGACGTGAAGGACCTGCCAGTGGTACGCCTCGAACCGCTTGGCAACGTCTTCGGTGAACGACAGCTCGGTGGGGCCGTCGAGCGAGATCAGGTTGTCGTCGTACAGGACGATCAGCTTGCCGAGTTCGAGCGTACCAGCAAGAGAACAAGACTCATGCGAGATGCCTTCCATCAGGTCGCCATCGCCGCAGAGCACGTAGGTATGGTGGTCAACCGGCGTGTGGTTCTCGTGGTTGTAAACCGCGGCCAGGTGCTTTTCCGCGATCGCAAGTCCGACCGCCATAGCGAGGCCCTGTCCGAGCGGGCCGGTCGTGACTTCGACGCCCGGGGTCTCACCGATCTCCGGGTGGCCGGGTGTGTGTGATCCCCACTCGCGAAACTGCATCAGCTGCTCAATCGGCAGATCATACCCGGCTAAATGCAGCATGCCGTAGAGCAGCGCCGAAGCGTGGCCATTCGAGAGGACGAAGCGGTCGCGATCGCTCCACTTCGGATCAGTGGGGTCGTGCTTCATGAACTTGTTGTGGAGCAGGTAGGCGATGGGCGCGCAGCCTAGCGGAGCTCCGGGGTGGCCGTTCTTCGCCTTCTCTACGGCGTCGACAGCCAGGAAGCGGAGGGTGTTGATGGATATCTGGTCAATCTCTGCTGCAGTCATTTCGCTCATTCGTTTCCTTCTTCAGGTTGACGGGGCTTCAAAAGAAGCCCGAAGTTTTGGGGACAGCCGACGCGATTAGTGTACAGGCGATTGCTCGGATACGTGGGCCGCTTGCGGTAAAGATTCGGTCAGATAACGGTGAGGATTGCCTGCTCACTTGAGATAACAATACTTCACAAGGGAGCAACAACTCACTAGGGGGTCATCAGGGTAATCTCGTGATTGCGTCCGAGCCAACGGTCCTCGGCTGGCCAGTAGAGCGTAAAGATGACCTTCCCCGCGTGGTCCGGCGCGGTGTTGATGTCTGCGTACGATCCGGGGTAGCCGACTGTCCGCGATTCCACCGTCGACTGCGTGGCCCAGTCATCCAATGTGTAGACCACGCGGAAGCGATTGGCGTCCATGATCCTCAGCATGAGCCCCGCAACCATCTGGGTAACCTGGCGCGTCGTCTGGAAGACTTCAATAAGCGATGTGAAGACGCGTTCGGAGGCGGGCTTGGCATAGCGATTTTCGACAGCCGAGATGATGTCGAAGACGCGGCCGTCACTCTTCGAGCGCAGCAGCTTGATGTACTCGGAGTGCGCCCAGACCAGCGGTTGTGCCGAACCGGCCGAACGGCCAAGGTAGAGGCCCTCTTCCGGCATGTCGGCATGGTCCCAGATCTGCTCAGGCAACATGCCGCCTACCGAGGAGAACTTTTCAAAGGCGGTGATGAATTCGTCGACATTTTTTCCCGCGGCGAGCTCGAAGTGGGCACGTTCTCCGCCGAGCAGAGGCCAGGCCCGGCCCTGTCCGTAGTGGATGAACGGACCGCCATCCTTACCCTGGCCATAGCCGTCGTGGTTGTACCGGCGCCACCCTACACCGTATGGCGTCTCGATCCTGAGGACATGGTCGACCACCTTCAGCGAATCGATGATCAGAGGGTCGTCTGCGCGGCGAATACCGTAGCGAACAAGTTCAAGGAAGCCGCCGTCGATCACCTCACGGGCTTCGAACTCGTACTTTTCTCCCGGCTCACGGTTGGCGATGCGAATGGAGCCTTCTGCGACGGAGTCGTTATGGAAGGGTTCGCCCGCTGCCGGGGGACGGACGCGCATGTAGTGGTATTTAATGTCGGGATGCAGACAGCCTTCGGTCGTAGTCGTCCATTTGTCTAAATTCGCTTCGATCCAGTCGGCATACGTCTCGAGGAAGCTGGCAAGCTCCGGGGCCTGGTAGGCGCGGGCAATGTCGGCGGCGCAGATCAGCCCGGCGATGACTGCCGCAAGTGTCGAAGGCGAATAGCCGGCGTTCTCTTCCCACCGCTCCTGCTGCGTTACCGGGGCGAAGCGAACAAGGAAGGCGGCGGCTGATTCAACAAACGGAAAGACGTCGAAGTTGCCAAGGCCGTCAAGCTTCCAGAGACGCCAGGCGAGGATGATCGGGAAGGCGACCTCATCGAGTTGAATACCAGTCCAGTAGGGCGTTCCATCGATCCAGAAGTTCTGCGCGAAACGGCCATCGGGCCGCTGGGTGCAGGCAAGATAGACGAGCGCCCGGCGGGCGGTGTCCGTCCGGCCGCAGGCAAGCAAGGCGGTAGCGGATTGCACCATGTCGCGCGTCCACACCAGGTGGTAGCCGCCAAGGTCATCGTCGCTCTTCGAAGCTCCCCATGGAATGGAGGCTGAGGCGATAAATGCGCCGGAGTACGTCTTGTCCTCATGGGCGAGGATGACGTTGTGGCTGATGCGCATCAGGCGTCCGCCATCGGTAGAAGCCTTGCCAAGCGCCTGCGGGGCATCGGCGCGAAGCCACTGCTCGATGAAGCGCTTGGAGTGCAGCTTGTAGGGTGTCGAAAGCGTTTGCATCATCCCCGCAAGCGCGGCGTGGTGGCCGTCCCCAAAAGCGATGGCGATGGTGAACTCGCGATTGCGGGCGATATCGATCTCACCCATCACCGCAAGATTTCCGTCGAGAGCTTTGCCGAACTCCCAATCCATCGTCATGTCGGTCGAAAGGTCCTGGAAGCCATCGCTGGTTCCGACATAGCCACAGGAAGAACGACTGAAGCCGCAGTTGACGCCGAAGGCGAGCGAAGTATGGTCTTTCCACGCAAGAATCGCGCGCTGCCCCGCAACTTCGATCGACCGGGCCGAGTTCCCTGCTCCGCCGCCGTTGAGGTGTGGCGCAAGCAGAGCGTAGCATTTCAGCCGGGATAACACCGCCTCATCGCCGACGATCTTGACGTTCATCAGGACCACGGGGTGGTGGGGGTCCGAGATGAACTCCTTCGTCACCGTGTAGCGACCGTTCAGGTCGCTGGCGGTCACGCGGACCGCAAGGGCGTCGTCGTTGATATAGCTGAAGTCATACTCGAAGTCGCGCTTCTCTTCATGGAGAAAGGTCTCGCCGTCGGTAAACAGAAGCTCCATGTCACGGGTCTGGGGCCGGTCGATGGTCGGGTAGTAGATCTCGTTCAGCGTGCCGTGCGAGATGGTGAACCAGACGCGGCTTGAGGCTGCGTAAGCAGTCGAAACGGCATCTTTACGAGAAGAAGTCCAGCGGGGTTCAAGGCCGGGGCCTCCAAAGGCAGGGCCATCATCATCGAGCCATCGATAGTTAGCGGATAAGTCGCTCATAAGTTGTTGCTATTAGACCTCAAAAAGCAGTGGGACAGTCCCTGGAAAGTGAATGGCGGGTGAACTCCGCATGAATCGTGCACCGAAAACCTGGCCGGATTCGGTTGCGCTATGATGCCTAGGCGAGACCCTGAGTCGGACTGGGCGCGGGGTCTAACTGCATCGCGGCAACGGAATGGTGCATCGAAGAGACGAACGTATCAGAATTCGGGCCGCCCTGTCTCGCCGAGAATAATAACCTAAATTGTGCGGGACCAGATTGAAATCGGAAGTAAACCAAAGTACCAGAGGAGATCGACCGTGGCTTACGAACTTCCAGCACTCCCATACGATTACGCCGCACTTGAACCGTACATCGACGAAGCGACCATGAAGCTTCACCACGACAAGCACCACCAGACTTATGTGACCAATCTGAATGGCGCAGTCGAAAAGCACCCGGAACTCGGCAACAAGACGCCGGAGGATCTGCTCAAGGACCTCGCGTCGATCCCTGAGGATGTGAAGGCTGTTGTAAAGAACAACGGCGGCGGTCATGTCAACCACACCATGTTCTGGCAGATCATGAAGCCCAACGGCGGCGGCGAGCCCACAGGCGCGATCGCCGACCAGATCAAAACCGACTTCGGTTCCTTCGACGACTTCAAGAAGCTTTTCAATGAGACGACTGCCAAGCAGTTCGGTTCGGGCTGGGGATGGCTGGTCTTCGAGGGCGGCAAGCTTAAGGTCGTCACCACGCCAAACCAGGAAAACCCCATCTCGCAGGGCCACTACCCAATCCTCGGGAACGATGTCTGGGAGCACGCCTACTACCTGAAGTACCAGAATAAGCGGCCGGACTACCTCGCAGCATGGTGGAACACAGTGAACTGGGACGAGATCAACAAGCGCTTCGAAACCGCAAAGAAATAACTTTGCTGGTGTAGCGCACCGAAATCGAGAAGCCGTACGGCGCTCTTCGTTGAGGAGTGCTGTACGGCATCTTTCTGTGTGGATCCCTCAGGGCATCTGCGTAGCCGTTTATTGCCGGAACTATCTAGCTCGCCACCGGCACCACTCGCCCACGCCCGAACCCGAGCGACCTTGCCAATCTCCCTGGCCAGTCGTGATCCATACAGGGCCGCTCTATCAGCAGGAAGAAAGCCGTGCAGAAGATGCCAATCAGCATCAGGCTGACGCTCCACACAACAACCGTGCGATGAAAGTGCATCGCCACCACACCGATGATCTGCTGATGGATGAGATAGATGGAGTAGCACATGCCACCAAGGGTCGACGTCAATCGCGATCGAAACAGAACGTTTGTCAGCCGTCCGGCAAAAGCGGTCCAGTAGACGGCAACCAATCCCAGGGGCATCATCAAGTTCCACCAGGTCTTGCCAGTCGCAAGCACCAGGAACCATCCGCACAGGGCAATTAAATCCCAGGAATAGCTCCGTGAATCTGGAAGATCGAGCAGGTAGATGTCCGCCAGCAGAAAGCCTGCGACGAAGAACTGCGACGTTCCCAGCAGGCTGTGGTCCGATCGATAATGCCCGTTCAGAGAGAGCGCAAACGCCGAAAGACCCAGGATCGCAAACACCATCACCGTTCTCCGCACCCGCGTACTCCTGATCGCGAACAGCAACACCATCGCCGGACAGAGCAGGTAAAACTGTATCTCCACTTCGAGCGACCAAGCCACCGGGTTTATCGTGCTGAGCGCCGCATAGGCCAGCGAGTGAACGTAGAGAACGGTGGCCGCAAAATGAGGCAGCAAGGCATATAGCGGCTGCTTCTTCACCACGATCAGGATTACCAGGCAAAGCACCACGCTCAACAGGTAAGGAGGTTCAATGCGGGTCAGCCTCCGCAGGAAGTATGACTTCAGAGCGACCCTCTTCCCTCCCTTAAGCCAGTACTTCGCAAACGGCAGCGCGAGCACGAAGCCGCTAACGGTGAAGAAGAGTTGGACCCCACGGTTCAGTCGGCTGGTGAACAGTGCCGGATCCTGCACCAGCGCTACATTTGTCTTCTGCAGCAGGTGAAAGAGGATTACGAAGGCGATCGCGACAAAACGGAAGGAGTCGATCTCCGCCATATACAACCGCTGGCCCGTATCGCGCCGCAGAAGGGCCACGAGTCTCTGCATGCAACCTCGATTTCCTTTGCATAGGCTGCGGTTTGGTTTGCTCTTGAACGGCACTGCTTCCGCAGACACCAGTGTGGGGCCAACCCACCAGTCGTGCCGTAGCCCATCGGTGGCAGGGACAACTCCTTTAGAGGAATTGCGCACCTTACCGCTTCGACGCTGTGGAAACGCGGCGTTCTGAAGTCATTTTGCCGCCCGGAAAAAGCAACGGGAGACTTGCCGCGAGTCTCTAACGTCAGTAAACCTACAGTTAGGCTTGATTCGAGGGATGCATGTGGATTGTAAGACTGGCGCTGCGGCGACCCTATACCTTTGTCGTCGTGTCGATGCTGATCTTCGCGCTCGGCATCGGTTCCGCCATTGAAGCGCCAAAGGACATCTTCCCCTACATCGACATCCCCGTCGTGACCATCGTCTGGTCCTACACTGGCCTGACACCGACTGAGATGGAAGGCCGCATCGTCACTGTATGTGAACGCGCTCTCACCACCACGGTCAATGACATCGAGCACACCGAGTCCGAATCCTACCAGGGCGTCTCGGTCATCAAGGTGTACTTCCAGCCTACCGTTCAGGTGGACCTCGCCGTCTCGCAGGTCACGGCCATCGTGCAGACGATCCTGCGCGTCCTGCCTCCCGGCAGCTTTCCTCCCAACATCCTCAAGTACGACGCGTCGAGCGTGCCGATTGTGCAGCTTGGGTTAAGCGGCGAAGGTCTGTCCGAACAGGACCTTTACGACCTGGGCTTGAGCTTCATCCGACCCCGCCTCGCAACCGTAAAAGGAGCCTCCGTTCCCCTGCCCTACGGCGGAAAAGTGCGGCAGGTCATGGTCGATGCCGACCCTAACCTGATGTATGCGAAGCATCTCTCCGCCACCGACGTCTCCCAGGCGATCACCCAGCAGAACCTCATCCTGCCGGCCGGAACAGCGCGGTTAGGCGGCCGCGAGTTCGTCGTCAAACTGAACAGCAGCCCCGCCCAGATCTCCGCGCTGAACGACCTGCCCGTCCGCGCCGCCAACGGAGCGATCGTCTACATCAAGGACGTAGCGCAGGTCGAGGAGGGCTATGCCGTCCAGAGCAACATCGTCCGCGAAGACGGCAAGCGGTCCGCGCTGCTCACCGTGCTCAAGAACGGTAAGACTTCGACGCTCGACATCGTGCAGGGCGTAAAGGACGCGCTCCCTCGCGTGAAAGCCGGGCTGCCCGACTCGCTCAAGATCACGCCGCTCTTCGACCAATCCATCTTCGTCAGGAGTTCAATCAACGAAGTCGCCCGCGAAGCCACCATCGCCGCCTTTCTGACTGCGCTGATGATCCTGCTCTTCCTCGGAAGCTGGCGCAGCACGTTGATCGTCTGCGTATCGATTCCCTTATCGATCGCCACCTCGCTCGTAATCCTCACAGCACTTGGCGAGACCATCAACGTCATGACGCTCGGCGGCCTGGCGCTCGCCGTAGGCATCCTGGTCGATGACGCTACGGTCGAGATCGAAAACACGCACCGCAATATGGGAGAGAAGAAGTCGCTGGTCCGCGCGATTCTCGACAGCGCCCAGCAGGTGGCTGCGCCAGCCTTCGTTTCGACCCTCTCCATCTGCATCGTCTTCATTCCCGTTGTGCTTCTCACCGGGGCGGCCAAGTTCCTCTTCACACCGCTTGCCGAAGCCGTAGCCTTCGCCATGATGGCTTCATACTTCCTATCGCGTACGCTGGTGCCGACCATGATGCACTTCCTGCTCGAAGCGGAGTTGCCCCTCTACCAGGACGAGGGTGCCGCCGAACGGGAAGAGAAGACGAATTGGATCTGGCGCTGGCATCGTAAGTTCGATCACCAGTTCGAAAAGATGCGGCACAAGTATAAGGGCGTCCTGGAGTGGTGCCTGCAAAATCCCGCGCTGACCCTGATCCTGTTCGGCGGCTTCATCCTGCTCTCCCTTCCGTTAGTCTTCTTCATCGGCCAGGACTTCTTCCCTTACGTCGATTCCGGCCAGATGCGGCTGCACATCTTGCCACCCCAGGGCATGCGAATCGAAGACTCCGAACAGTACTTCGCAGCCGTCGAAAAAGAAGTCAGGAATGTGATTCCGGCCGGCAAGGTTGACTTGATGCTCGATAACATCGGCCTGCCCAACGGAGGGATCAACCTGGCCTTTGGCAGCACGGGAACAATCAGCAACACCGATGGGGAAGTGCTGATAGCCCTGAAGCCCGGCGAGCGCGGCACCCAGGAGTACATGCGGGAACTTCGCACCGACCTCGCGCAGAAGTTTCCCGACGCCACTTTCTTCTTCGCCCCGGCAAACATCACCAATCAGATCCTGGACTTCGGCCTCCCTGCTCCGATCGATCTGCAGATCACCGGCCGCGGCAAGAACAACTACCAGCTTGCACAGGAGCTGACACGAAAGATCGCCGCCATTCCGGGTGCGGTGGATGTCCATATTCACCAGCAGGTGACCTATCCAACCATGCAGGTGAACGTAGATCGCAGTAAGGCGCGGCAGGTCGGCTTGACACAGCAGGACGTGGCTAACAGCATGTTGATCTCGCTGACCGGCACCGGCCAGACTGCGCCAAACCAATGGCTGAATCCATTGAACGGCGTTAACTACCAGGTTGTCGTGCAGACCCCGATCTATCGCGTCGACACTCTGCAGGCGCTTGCCCGCACACCGCTCAGTTCTCCCAACGGAAACAGCAGCCAATTGCTGGGCAACGTTGCAAGTTTCCGTCGTGATGAGTCGCCCATTGTGATCGATCACTACAACATTCAGCCGACCTTTGATATCTATGCCGATGTGGACCAGCGCGATCTTGGCGGCGTGGCCAGCGAGATCCGCAAGATCATGGACGACACCAGGAAGACGCTCCCGATCGGCACGACGGTGGAGTTGCGCGGCGAGGTGAAGACCATGTCCGATTCTTTCGTGCGGCTCGGAATCGGCATCGTCTTCGCGCTCGCGCTCGTCTACCTGTTGATGGCGGTGAACTTCCAGAGCTGGCTTGACCCAACCATCATCCTCATGGCGATTCCGGGCGCATTCTGCGGCATCCTGTGGATGCTCTTCGCAACGCAGACGACCTTCAACGTGCCATCCCTGATGGGTACGATCATGACCATCGGCGTAGCCACCGCGAACAGCATCCTGATGGTCGTATTCGCGAATGACGAACGCAGCGCGGGCAAAGATCGCTATGAGGCTGCTCTAAACGCGGGCTTCACCCGTTTGCGGCCGGTCTGCATGACCGCTCTGGCGATGATCATCGGGATGTTGCCAATGGCATTGGCTCTGGGAGAGGGCGGCGAACAGAATGCCCCGCTCGGCCGCGCCGTGATCGGCGGCCTTCTGCTGGCGACGGTCGGCACTCTGTTCATCGTCCCGGTCTTCTATTCGCTGCTCAAGAAGAACCCGCCGATGGACTTCGATAAAGAGATCGACGCTGAGTACAGCGAAGGCGAGGAAGCGCACGCGTGATCCCGGAAAATCAGCAAGGCAGATATAGCAGCAGGCAAGAGGACGAGCGGGCGATCGGTGAATCCTTCGCCGATCCGAATGCCACCGACGATGGCAGGCTCGGAAGCTCCTTCGTCGAGATGAACTCGAGCGCGAAGAAAAAACATCACGTACCACACCTTCCGAAGACTCCGGTAAACAAGCGCATCCTCCTGTTCTTTGTGATTGGTGTCGTCGTGTTGTTCCTTCTCGTCTTTTTCATCGGCTACCTGCCGCGGCATAGCCGGAACAAGGAGATCGCAAAGAAGGCGGGCGAGCAGAAGAACGCGGTTCCAGTCGTTCAGGTGCAACAGGTAAAGCGCGCGCAGAATGCCGGCGGGCTCGTAATCCCGGGGACGATGACGCCATTGGTCGAGGCGTACGTCTATGCGCGTTCGAATGGCTACATTACCCGGCGGCTTGTAGATATCGGCGACAAGGTGCACAAGGGCCAGCTCCTCGCCGTGATCGATTCGCCTGACCTTGATCAACAGGTCGATCAGGCACGCGAACAAGTGCGGCAGGCGGAGTCGCAGCTCGCTCAACAAAAGGCGCAGCTCGCGCTCGCGACAGTGACGGTCCAGCGCTATCGTGTACTCGTCGCCAAGGGCGTCTTTTCCAAGCAGGATGGCGACCAGCGCGAGACCGACTATCAGGGGCAGGTCGCCAACGTTGCTGCCGCTGAGCGGAACGTCGAGGCCTTCAAGGCAAACCTCCGGCGGACCATTGCGCTGCAGAGTTACGAACACGTTACGGCGCCCTTCGACGGCGTGGTCACCCAGCGCAACTTCGATGTCGGTGCTCTCGTATCCGCCGCGGGCTCTGCAAACGGTTCGGGCAGCAGCGCTCCGCAAGGTCAGATGACGGGCTCTGCGGCAGGCGCTTCGAATACCTCCGGCACTACTGGCAGCGCACCCACCGCCGCGAGCCCGACAACCGGCGGGGGACAGGGCGGCGCACTGTTCAGCATCGCCGATGTGCACCGTTTGCGAATCCTCGTGTCTGTGCCTGAAGGCTACGCCCCTTCGGTCTTCACCGGGCAGCACGCGGTGATCCACATGCAAGAGCTCCCCGGCCAGAGCTACTACGGCGATGTCACCCGGACCGCCAGTGCCATTGACCAGAACACGCGCACGCTGTTGACCGAGGTGCAGGTCGACAATCGCGCCGGCAAGCTCCTCTCGGGAATGTATGCGGTGGTCACGTTCGACGCCATCCAGGGGCCGGGATCGATCCTGATCCCCGGCGACTCGATCGCGATCCGCAAGGACAAGTCGGTCGTAGCTCTCGTCGTGGATGGAAAGGTCCACATGCAGCCGATCGACATCGGACGCGATTACGGGCCTTCTACCGAGATCGTCAGTGGCTTGAAGGAGGGCGACCTTCTCGTGACCCAGATTACCGACGAGGTCTCCGAGGGTGTGAAGGTCAACACGAAATCGGATTCCGCACCCGGCCAGAACGCGGACGCAAAGGAAAGCATTAATCAAGCAGCACCTTCAGGCGGCCCAAGCGCCTATGGCAACCAGGCAATTACCGACACCAACATGCAAGGCCAGCAGGCGAAGGGAAACCAGAAGAAGCCGGGCCCGGATGCCAAGAAGGATTCGCAGGACTCGAAGTCGGAGAGCAAGCCTTGAAGATCTCTCCTGCAATGAAAGGCGCATTGTTGCTGGTCGCGTGTGCGATGGCGATGTCGATTCCGATATCGATGCCCGCACAGATTACGATCACCCCGGCTGCCGGACAGGTGGCCGGCCCGGCCGTTGCGGATCCCGGGACAACAGGACAAGCGACCGTGAATGCTCCTGAGCCGAACGTTCCGGCAATCAGCGTGTTCGCTCCGACTCCGCAAAAGGCATCGCCGGAGTTGACGCGGGATGCGAGTGGCGACTCCGTTCCCGCCCGGTCGAGGCCGAGCAGCTTGCGGCCGAGCTTCCTTGGGTTCCTTGGGCCGTATCGCCGGGTCAGTGTGCCGGAGTTGTTTCCCGGCAACGGCACGCGGCTCAACAGCCTGGTGAAAGATGGCAAGCTTTACCTGACGCTCCACGACGCGATTGCCCTCGCGGTCGAAAACAATCTGGATGTCGAAGTCGAACGCTACAACATCGTGCTGGCGGATACAGATGTTGTTCGCGCAAGGGGTGGCGGAAGTACGCGCGGCATCGACTACACGGTGCAGGAGCCGGAGAACGGTGTAGGTGGGCCGGGAAGTCCGCTGCTGAACGCGGACACCGTAAGCTCGAACCCGATTACGCCGACGGTCACCGACCTTACCTCCCTGAACTCCTCGACACAGGTGGTGCAGAACTATTCCGTGAACGGAACGAATGCGGCTTACTCTATCGGGCCGAACATCCCGCTCTTCGATCCGAACCTGATCCTTGAGTCAGGATACCTGCAGCGCTCGAACACGCAGACTTTGACGACCACCGACACCGGAACTGGTACAGGCACCACCGGCGGGGATACGGGAACGACCACTACCGCAGGCGCGTTGCACTTCGTCACGCTCGATGCATCGTACCTGCAGGGCTTCAGCACGGGTGCGCAACTCTCGGCGACTGTGAATAATGACTCTCCCGTGATCTATGGTTCAACCTCCCAGTACGATCCCTTCTCGACGATCAGCAGCTCGAGCACGATTACGCAGCCGTTACTCCGTGGACGTGGACGTGCTCTAAACCTGCGCTACCTGCGCATCGCCAATAACGATAAGAAGGTCTCGCGGCTGCTGTTCGAGCAGCAGGTGCTGGAGACGATCTACGGGACTTCCCGGCTCTATTTCGACCTCGTCTCTCTCGGCGAAAACGTCATTGTGAAACAGGAGTCGCTGCGAGCTTCTTCCAAGCTCGAAGAAGATGATGAGGCCCAGGTGGAGCAAGGGACGCTTGCTCCTATCGAACTAACACGCGCCAAGGCTTTACTCTCCAGCAGCCAGTTCGACCTGGTGCAGGCTCAAGGTCTGTACCGGCAGCAGGAGGTGATCCTGCGGGACGAGCTGATCCGGGCCGGCTCGCAGGTCTTCGGGGCACAGTTTACGGAGATTATTCCGACCGACCGCATCCTCGTTCCGGACCAGCTTGGGCCGATGAATGTGCAGGAGCTGATCGCCCAGGGACTTGCCCGTCGGCCTGACCTCGCGCAGGCCGAGGTGCAGGTGAAGACAGGTGAGATCAGCGTAAAGGCCTCGCGGAATGCCGCGCTTCCACAGCTGAACGTCTTCGGAAATGTGGAGACGCGTGGCAGCTCCGAGCAGGCTTATGAGCAGCTTGGAACGGTTGGCACCGGTCTGCCAACACTTCCTCAGAACTTCGCCCTTGGCGGTCTGCGAACTTCGACGATCTATCAGGGCGGCATCCAGTTGACGCTTCCGTTGCGGAATCGCGTGGCGCAGTCCGATGCGGCTCGCGACACAGTACAGCTACGCCAGGCGCAGGCCCGCACAGAAAAGCTCTCCGATCAGATTCGCGAGGCCATCGAAAACGCCGTAATCGCTCTCGAAACCGCCCAGGCTGCCTATAAGGCGGCGACGACGAGCCGGGACTTTCAGGAGCAACTGCTGCAGTCCGAACGCGACAAGCTTAGTGTCGGCGAATCGACGAACCTCCTCGTGATTCAGAACGAGACTTATCTGGCGCAGGCCCGGTCGACCGAGATTGCGGCGAGAAGCAACTGGAAGAAGGCGCAGATCGATCTCGACCACGCGCTTGGCGACCTGCTGGATAAGAACAATATCCAGCTGGATGATGCAATCGCGGGTGCGGTCCGGTAGTTCGCCTGGTGCGTCTTTAGCGAGTCAGCCTAACAAAGAGAAAACGGCAACAGCAGGTTCCCCTCGGGAATGACAAAGAAGAAACAGGTCACAGTGTTTCTCTGCTCCATTGCGATGAGCTGCAATGGATGGGCTCCGCTTCAGTTGCGACAGCGCAACCGTGCCCTCCGGTTTGAGTCCCACATCTGAGTGGCGAGATGTGGGGCACGCAAGTTGAAGCCGTGAGGATGACCGGCGCGATGGCGGGTTGCGTAGCGACAGCAGGCGCGGATCTCCGGAATGATCGTTGGCGCGGGTTTGGCGACTGATTCCGTTACGGCTTCGCTGCCTGCTTCGGGTTCGATAGTTTGGTGGGTGCGGGTTTCGAGTTCCTTGAATGCGGCGGCGCGGCCCTCTTCATAGGCGGCTTTCTTTATGGCTTCTTCAGCGGCTGAAGCAGCTTGCCTGGCTTCGTAGGCTTCAACTTCGTCGAGGAGTTGGCGGGCGAGAGAGCGGCGGGGTGGCGCGGCCTCTTCCTCATCGTCGTCTTCTTCGACGAGCCAGGCTTCGGGAGCGATGAGGCCGTGGGTTTCGTCGACAAAAATCTCGTCGACTGGGGGCAGGGCGGGCATGCGCTTCGCGGGAACGGCGTTGCGGGTTGAGGTACGGCTGGCGGCGGCGGAGATGGTGCGGGATTGTGGCTGAGACATTGAAGGCTCCTTCGGCAAGGCACAGAGGGCTATCTGGAGGCTGTAAAGGAGGAGGCCGGCGGTACGCGGGTCAACATTCTGACGGGCGACGGCCTGCATGACCTGAGCGAGGGCGGCGAGGATGGAGGCACGGTCCTCTGGGTTGGGGAGGTTATAGACGAAGTCCCGACCGACGCGGGTTATAGGGTCGGCGACAGGGCGGCGAGTGGTGTGGTGGTAGTAGCAGAACTGCTCCTTGCGCAGGCATGGGCTGCCGCACTGGTTGCCGGCGGTGAAGATATGGCGGCAACGGCGGCGGGCGGGGACAGTCTGGGCTTCGTCGGTTTGTGGGTCGAGCTCTGGTTCGCTAGGCATGTGGGGTACCCCTCCCCCGTACCTTTCGGTCTAAAGTCCCGAAAAGAGACGGGTTAGCTTTGGACTTCGCTATAGCGAAATCTGGTTTGAACGACTCAATTGGTGGAGCGGGAGAAGGTGGAGCAGAGAGTCAGGGATGAACCGCACGTCTCGAATCGTTCTTTTCTGAAAACGAATACGTAGAATCGCATTGCTTCTCGGGATTGTCAACAACTATTTTTAGCGCGGCCGCAGTGGAGTTGGATTCTTCAGTGCGCTCAGAATAAGAGCGAGAGCGAAGACGCCGTCTAAGAATGGAGGATGCGGCAGCCTGCGAAGTGCTTTTGGAAATGCGGCAGTGAGGGAACGCAGGTCCTTCGACTACGCGCTTTGCGCTTCGCTCAGGATGACACTTTGGGGTGCACTCTTGGGCGACGGTTTTGGGGATGGATCGGGGAGATTGAGATGCGGTGATGAGATGTGGCCTTTAGAGAACGCAGATCCTTCGACTGCGCGCTTTGCGCTTCGCTCAGGATGACACTTTGGGAGGCGGTTTGGGGATGGATCGGGGTATTGGTGCGGTGATGAGGTGTGCCTAGTTTAGAGAACGCAGGTCCTTCGACTGCGCGCTTTGCGCTTCGCTCAGGATGACACTTTTGCGGTGCACTCTTGGGGTGGCGATTTTGGGGATGGATCCGGGCGATTGGGGTGCTGTGATGAGATGTGGCTGGGTGACTGGTTTAGTGAACGCAGGTCCTTCGACTGCGCGCTTTGCAATTCGCTCAGGATGACACTTTGCGGTGCACTCTTGGGGTGGCGGTTTTGGGGATGGATCCGGGCGATTGAGGTGCGGTGGTGAGGTGTAGCACAGGGTCTGCACGGAGACGTGTTCAGTCGAATCTACCTCCGGGCTCTTGCTTCGAGATGATCTTCCAGTCGCGGGAAGAGTCTCCGTCGCATGAAAACTGGACGGCACGCGCGTTTCTATCCTTGACCCCGCCGGCCACGGTGAGACAAAGCCCACTATTCAGGTTGGTAAAGCGGAACCTCGCTCCACGATCGAGTGCTATGTAGTGCCACTTGCGGGCTGGATCCTGATCGCAGAAGTACTGGACGGAAACATCGTTTTTCCCTTTAGTTCCTCCGGCGATGGTGAGGCACATACCACTCTTCGCGTTGACGATTTGAAAGAGGTCATTGCCTGCAGGCGTAATGACCCAGGAACGGGAAGGATCCTGGTCGCAGGTGAATTGAACGACTTCGACATTCTTATCGACGCCGCCTCCGGCAGGGCTGAGGCAAAGACCGCTATTTATGTTCTTGATCTTCACGGTGCCCATCGGGCGATCCTCGGCGGCGGCTTGCCTGGGTGTGGCAGCGCAGAGGAATATTGCTGCCAGGGATAATGCAACGAGTAGTTGGGCTTTGACGCGTCGAACTTCAGGAGTCATAGATCACCTCGGAGATTTGAGAAGGAGGCCCAGAAAACGCTGATCAACCTACGAGCGGGCGTTGAAGTTGGATGGCTCCAGAGCGCAGGCTTGTCCGGTAGGTCTCGATTGTACAGCTTTCCGGTTGAGAGGCTGTGGAGGTTTCTACCTCGCATAGTCTCTGTGTCGTTCCGGCGCTTGCGTGGGCGTTTTTAGGACGGGGACTGAGCTCTCGTGGGAGAAAGGGTCTACGGTTCGGGTGGCGTTAGCGGAGGCGGGATTCTTCGCAGCGCTCAGAATGACGGCAAAGACAAAACCCCACATCTCAGAATCGAGATGTGGGGCACCCGTCACCCGGAAGAGATGTGGGGCTTTCAAGACGAAACAAGATTCCCTGCGGGAATGACAGACAAAAAAGAACGCGAGAGGAAGTTAGAGTTCGACCGGGGCGCTGGTGCCGCGCTTGGGGCGGCGGTTGGCTTGCAGGACCTTCTTGCGCATGCGGAGAGACTTGGGAGTGACCTCCACGAGTTCGTCGTCGGCGATGAACTCGATGCATTGTTCGAGGGTGAGCTGCTTGTAAGGGACGAGGCGGACGGCGTCGTCGGAGCCCGAAGCGCGCATGTTGGAGAGCTTCTTTTCGCGGACGCAGTTGACGTCGAGATCGTTGTCGCGGCTGTGCTCGCCGACGATCATGCCCTCGTAGACTTCGGTTCCGTCGGCGACGAAGAGGATGCCGCGATCTTGTAATCCGTCCAGAGCATAGGCCGTTGTAGAGCCCTGGCGGTCGGAGATCAAGGCGCCGGAGAGGCGCTGCGGAATCTCGCCCTGGTAGGCGATGTAGCCGTCGAGGATCGAGTTCATGATGATGGTGCCGCGGGTTTCGGTGAGCATTTCTGAACGCAGGCCGATGAGGCCGCGCGAGGGGATGCGGAACTCCATGCGGACGCGGCCGGAGCCGTGATTGGTCATCTTGGTCATCTCGCCCTTTCTCGGTCCGAGGCGCTCGATGACAGTTCCCACAAAATTCTCAGGCACGTCTATAGAAAGGTGCTCGACGGGCTCCATGAGGTTGCCGTCGATGCGCTTGGTGACGATCTCGGGGCGGCTGGCCATGAGTTCGAAGCCTTCGCGGCGCATCATTTCGATGAGGATGCCGAGCTGGAGCTCGCCGCGGCCGAGTACCTTGAAGGCGTCCGGGGATCCCGTGTCCTGCATCTTGATAGAGACGTTGGTGAGGAGCTCCTTGTCGAGGCGGTCCTTGAGGTTGCGCGAGGTGACGAACTTGCCTTCGCGGCCGGCGAAGGGGCCGTTGTTGACGTTGAACTGGATGGCAATGGTGGGCTCGTCGATGATGATGGGCGGCAGCGGCGAGGGGTTCTCGACATCGCAGAAGCTTTCGCCGATGAAGATGCCGGGGATGCCGGCAATGGCGACGATGTCGCCGATCTGGGTCTCTTCGATGTCGGTGCGCTTGAGGCCGGAGAAGCTGAAGAGCTTGGAGACCTTGTGCTTCGTAAAGGTGCCGTCGACCTTGGCGACCGAATACTCCTGGCCGGTGCGCATAGTGCCGTTGAAGACGCGACCGATGGCGAGGCGGCCGAGATAGTCGGAGTAGTCCAAATTGGTGACAAGGATCTGGAGGGTGCCCTCGGGGTCGCCCTTCGAGACGGGAATGGTCTGGATGATCTGCTCGAAGAGGGGCTGAAGGTCGGTGCCGGGGACGGCGAGATCATGGGTTGCGGTGCCGGCCTTGCCGTTGGTGTACATGACGGGGAAGTCGAGCATGGACTCATCGGCGTCGAGGTCGATGAAGAGGTCGTAGACCTCGTTGAGAACTTCCTGGGGGCGGGCGTCGGGACGGTCGATCTTGTTGATGACGACCATGGGGGTGAGGCCGGCTTCGAGGGCCTTCGAGAGAACGTAGCGGGTCTGGGGGAGCGGGCCTTCGGAGGCGTCGACCAACAGAACGACACCATCGACCATCTTTAGGGCGCGTTCGACTTCACCGCCGAAGTCGGCGTGGCCCGGGGTGTCGACGATGTTGATCTTATTGTCGTGGTAGTAGAGGGCGGTGTTCTTGGCAAGGATGGTGATGCCGCGCTCTTTTTCGAGGTCGTTGGAGTCCATGACGCGGTCGGTGAGGGCTTCATTGGAGCGGAAGGTGCCGGACTGGCGGAGCATGGCGTCGACGAGGGTGGTCTTGCCGTGGTCGACGTGGGCGATGATGGCGATGTTGAAGATGGGCTTGAGGGCGATGGCGGTCGATGTACTCACGGCGGGTGGTTTCCTGTCTGGTGGCCGAAAAGGGCCTGAATCTGAATTTGATGGCGCAGTGGCGCGAGAATCCTGCGGGCGCTGGGGATGGCGCTGAAGGTGAAAATGCGCGACCCTTTTATTTTACCGCAGTTGGGGTAGGTAGGGGAGATGTTGCTGAAGGAGAGGAGTATCCTTCCACCTGCCGGGGATTTGGTGATGCGTGGAGCCACTATGAGCGCGAACGTCAGACAGGCAGTGCCGTTCTTTGGAGTCACCGACATGGGGAGCTTCTCTGCGGTTCTATGTCGATGGACTTGGTTTCAGCATGATGCGTCAGTGGGTTCCGGAGGGCGACGGGCACTATCCTTCCGACGGAAGGATCCGCTGGTGCCGGCTTGAGCTGGGCGATGCCGCGATCATGCTGCAGGAGTTTATGCCTCACGGCCGGCCGAAGGGGGTCGCTGGAACGGGCGCATCGGTCGTCTTTACGTGCGAAGACGCACTTGAGCTGTATCGAGGGTTCAAGTCGCGGGGCATTCGGGTGCGGAGTCGCCCCTCGGTAGGCAATGGTCTCTGGGTTGTGCCGCTTACCGACCCGGACGGCTATTGCCTTGAGTTTTCGAGTCCCACCGATGCGCCAGAAGAGAGCGAACTGGAAGAAGAGGATAGCGACGGGAACCAAGGCAAAGAATTGCCTTCTGACAAGTAGCGAAAGCTTTACGGATCCACATCTCAGAGTCGAGATATGGGGCACCCGTAGTGGTGGTGTCAGGCAGCAGCATGAATCGCAGCGGGCGGAGTTCTGGTGATGGCCACCACGGTGATGTCATCGGATTGGCCGAAGCGCTTGGCGGCGGCGGCGATCTCCGTTGCTGGCTGACTTGCAATCTGTTGGCTGCGGTCGAAGCCGAAGAGTTCTCCATGGGCGTTTTGGGCCTCGACCACGCCATCCGAGTAGAAGGTGATCCGGCTGCCGGGAGGAAGGCGAACGCGGACTACCGGGTAGGTGGAGCGACCCAGGATTCCGAGCGGCAGCGCTCCCTCGAGGTCGAGTTCCTCCCCGTCTATATAAGGTGAGAGATGACCGGCGTTGGCGATTTCGACGGAACCATCCGGGGCGAAATACGCGGCCAATGCTGTCGAGAACCCTCCACGAGAGCGACCGAGCAGGCGCTCGTTGAGGCTGGCGAGGATCTCCTGCGGGGCATGGGTGAACTCCGCGGTGGCGCGAATGGCGCCGACCATGACCGAGACCAGCATGGCGGCGGGCAATCCTTTGCCGGCCACGTCGCCGATAACCAGGAGAAGTCCGCCGGTAGCGATGGGAATGATCTGGAAGAAGTCGCCGCCTACCTGTTGCGCGGGTTCGTAGACGCTTTCGACGGCGAAGCCGGGAATGGAGTCGATCTGCTCGGGAAGGATGACCTGCTGTACTTCGCGCGCGGCTTCGAGTTCCCCTTCGAGCTGCGCCTGGAGGCGGCTGGTGCGGCTGGAACGAAGCACCATGATGATGGCCAGGGCGGCGGTGGAGAGGATGCCCGAGACATTGTTGATTGAGACAGCAAAGGGGCCGGCGGGAAAGCGCTGGATGAGCGTAAGACCATGGAGGGCCGCCGCGTTCCAGGCCGGGACGCGAAGCAGCAGGGCGAGAGCGTAGTTTGCGTAGATGAACAGGCTGAAGGCGAATGCGGGAATGAGGAGGATGCCTGCCTCGCGATTGCCACGCCGCAGATGCACTCCAAGAATGATGGGAATCACTGCCGCCAGCAGAACAACGAAAGGGAGGTTGGTGAGCAACCCGTAGCTGCCGGGCAGGTTTGGGACAAGCCCCTGATTTGCAAGGAAGCTGTAAGCGTTGAACACCCCAGCGACCCAAAGAAAGGCGCGGAACTTCGAGCCTATTTTCAGATTCACAAAAGCGAAGTACATCGCAACCAGCAGGAATGGAGTGGCGATCGTGAAGACGGCGTTCACGAACCGCCAACCGACCGGGATGTTGTGGAAGAGGCAGATGAGCTTGACGGGAAGCTCGGCGAGCTGGATCATTCCCAGGCAAAAGATCCACAGGTACTCGCGCTGCCGGCGCTGAGAGAGAAAAAGGGCCAGAGCAACGAAACCCAGAGCGACGGTGGTTATGGAATCGAAGAGGCTGGCGAAATTTTCGCCGATGAGTTCGAGCCAGTCCTTATCTACCAACGTGCTGTGCTCGCCCAGTGTGAGATTTCCAGTGGTGAGGCCGGGACGATCGGTGTTCCAGTCCTGCGCGGAAAAGCCGACGCGCAACGCTATGACCAGATGACCGGTTGCTACCATGCGATCCGGAATGGGAGCGAGAATCTGGGAGTTGTAGGTGTAGGACCGGAAGGGCGCTAATCGACCTGAGGACATGAGGCGTTCCCCGTTGACGTAGACCTCAAATGCGCGGGCGAGCGTCTCTTCGCGCAGAGCGATGCCGGTTTGAGTGGGATCGACCTGAAGGTGGAGGCGGTACCAGACGACTTGCGAATGGGCTCCGCGAAGGGCTTTCGCAAGTTGGGTCTGCAGGTTGAACGATGTCCAATCGGAGTCATCAAGGGCCGGGCTGGCATAGGACGGGTCGTCGCCAGGCCGAATGAGCCACCCGTCGTTGAGATCGCGCGGAACGTCAAGGCGTCTGGCGTCGTAGGCCGCTGGACGCGGTTGTGCCGCAAGGCCGGTTGCACAGAGGGCCAGGGTGAGAACCAGACAGATTCCTGCCGACCGCCCGCTTCGAGCCATCGCGGAGACAAGATTGCGCAACAGAACTCTCCCAGCCGTCTCCAAGGTGTCTCCGTTCCCTGCTGACATTCACTTTACCGAAATTGATTGCTTCCTTGCCGGTCTGGATGAGCTTCTTCCCTTTTACCGTGCGTTGACTCCCATTGTTTTCGCGCCAGGCAGAGACGACGGCAAGGAAACGTGGATTGCGTTAGGAGAGTTGAGAATCATGTCTAGGAGCAGGCGCAGGGTAAGGGCGAACCACGAGGCGGAATGGCAGGGAAAGCTCGATTTATGCGGTTCGCACCATGGCCAGGGCCGTCATGTCCTCATGCACAGGTTTTCTGCGGAATGGCAGCCAATCCAAGAGTCGTTTCTGAAACTGGTGCGCTGCCTGCAGCACCGCGCTGCACACCTGAGCTGCCGATTCAGGTTCTTTGCGCTGCAACACTTCGAGGACTTTCTCCGCTCCGAAGAGACTGTCAGCGCCCATGCTCTCCGTGACGCCCTTGGTGACGACGACCAGCGTCGCTCCGGGCTCGAGCGCCTGGATAGAAGCTTCGTACGTCAGGTGAGTGAACAGACCAAGCGGCATGGACACATCTGGCAAGGGGCGGATCCCTTCTGAATCGTGAAGGAATGCAGTCTGGCCGCCGGCATTGATATAAGCAAGGATCCCAAGCTGCACATCGTAGCAACCCACCATTGTCGGAGCGAAACGAACGCCCCTCGCCACGGCGATCAGCGCGTGGTTGAGCGCGAGGATCAGGGTCTCGGCGGCTTCCATGAGGTTGGCGTCGACGGCGCTGAACAACTCTGTGGAAGTCGCTCGAAAGACCCGCTGCATCTCTGCCGCGATAGGGTCAAGCTCGGGCCTTTTGCCCGCGATGTCGCTCAAGAGGAACGCGACGCGTGTTCCTATACGCAGGGTGTCGAAGAGGTCCCCGCCGGTTCGGTCGAGACGGGATTGAGCGTGGAGGTCAACACCCTCAAGCGGGCCGAAGTCCGCTCGAGCTGGTAGGGGCGACTCTGCCTCAGCGAGATCCATGGCACACTCTCCTCTTTGTGCTTTGCGAGATTGTAGCGCGTGAAGCGGTCTGGCGCTCAAGACTTACCTGGGCGTTGCCGCAGGTTGGCAAGGACCGGGCCTTCGGCGCCTTGGGCAGCTTGCCCGCTGCCGGACGACCGGTCTTCTGAGCGCCGGGAATGTAAGCGCCGGGAGTGAATCAACTATGATGAGCACTGAGACTGACGCAGATTCCTTTGGGGGATGACCAACAAAGCGGCTGGAACTGGCGCTTGTGTAATGCGGGAAGGAGAGACTGCTATGAACGAACAACATGCGATGGAGACGCATCCGCTGCACACTTCAATCGGGGATTTTGTTTCGGGGTTGAAGGAGTTGGAGCGGGACCTGATTACGAAGCCCAAGATTGCCGAATACATGGCGGCGATGCCGCTGAAGGCAGAGGCTCTACACAACTATGTATGGTGGCGGGACAGTTTTTATACGCGGAATCTAATTTATCGCGATGAACTGTTCGAGGTAATGACGATCTGTTGGTCGCCAGGGCAGAAGACGGCTATTCATACGCATAACGGGCAGCTTGGGTGGATGACCGTTGCGCAGGGCGAGGTTGTGACGCATGAGTACAAGCATGGGAGCTGCAATGCTCCCGAGAACCAGAACGTGGTAAATATCGATTGCCTGGGTGGGGCGACGGAGCTGCAGATCGACCGGATTGGGAGTGTCTCCTGTGCGGAAGGGACAGGGATGGTGACGGTGGATAAGCTGCAGACGATCCACCAGATTGAGAATGCGGGGAGGGTGGGGTGCATCAGCCTGCATGTTTACTCGAAGCCGTTCGATTCGTGTATCGCGTTCGACCTGGAGAAGCAGCGGTGTTATCGGAGGAATCTGAGCTATTTCAGCAAGGATGGGGAGCGGGTACAGGGGTAAGAACCCACCCACAGTCAAGAGCGAGCCATGGGTGGGGCACCCGCCGCGTTGAGGGACGTAAGCCTGAACGGTTTGGGAGCGGACGATTATTCATCGTCTATACTCAAAAAACTTCCATGAATCAGAGCCAGTCGAACCAGTTCTCGCATGCTGCACCGAAGAATTATCTGCTGGATCGCGCCTTCGACGAGATGTTCGCGGGCGAAAACGAGCTGCATCCGCACTATGAGCCGCTGCTGGAGCTTTTCAGCACGCTTTCGAAGGAAGAGATGCGGCGGCGGAAGCAGGCGGCGGATGTCAGCTTCCTGAACCAGGGCATCACGTTCACGGTATATGGGCGGGATGAAGGGACGGAGAAGATCTTTCCGTACGACCTGCTGCCAAGGATCATTACGAGCGCGGAATGGGCGAAGGTGGAGCGCGGGCTGACGCAGCGGATTACGGCGCTGAATCTCTTTCTGAAGGATATTTACAATGAGGGGCGCATTCTCGAAGACGGCGTTGTACCGCGGGACATCGTTTATAGTTGCAAACATTTTCGACGGCAGATGATGGGGCTGCAGGTGCCGCGGAACGTGTATGTGGCGATCTGCGGGACGGACCTGATCCGGCTGGAGAATGGCGAGTTCGTGGTGCTCGAGGATAATCTCAGGGTCCCGAGCGGTGTGAGCTACATGCTGACGAATCGGCGGGTGATGAAGCGGATCTTTCCGCAGCTCTTCAGAAGCTATAACGTGAAGCCCATCGAGCAGTACACGCAGTTGCTGCTGGGAACACTTCGGTCGCTGGCGCCTGAGGGACGGCCGGAGCCGAATATCGTGCTGCTGTCGCCGGGGGTTTTCAACTCGGCTTACTACGAGCATGCGTATCTTGCGCGGCAGATGGGGATTGAGTTGGTCGAAGGACGGGACCTGGTGACGCATGACAACGTTGTCTACATGCGGACGACGAGCGGGCTTCGCAGAGTCGACGTGATCTATCGGAGAGTCGATGACGACTTCATCGATCCGCTGGCATTTCGGGGAGACTCTATTCTGGGCGTGTCGGGGCTGTTCAACGCGTATCGCGCGGGGAACGTGACGCTGGCGAATGCGTTTGGAACAGGAGTGGCGGATGACAAGGCGCTGTATGCGTACGTGCCGGACATCATCAAGTACTACATGTCCGAAGAGCCGATCCTGCAGAACGTGAAGACGTACCTGCTGACGGACAAGAAGTCGCGGCAACATGTGCTGCAGAATCTGGACAAGCTGGTGGTGAAGGCGGTGGGCGAGAGTGGCGGGTATGGGATGCTGATCGGGCCGCAGTCGACGAAGGCGGAGCGGGAGGAATTTGCGGCGAAGATCGAGGCTGATCCGAGAAACTATATCGCGCAGCCGACGATTTCATTTTCGAGGGCTCCTTGTTTAATCGGGGATGAGTTGGAGCCAAGGCATGTGGATCTGCGGCCTTATGTTTTGTATGGAGATAAGGTAACGATCGTGCCGGGTGGATTGACTCGAGTGGCGTTGAAGAAGGGATCGCTGGTGGTGAACTCTTCGCAGGGAGGCGGGAGCAAGGATACGTGGGTGTTGAGCTAGGACCTCACCAGCGTCTTTCGTGGAGGAAGAATCGGCTTGATTGAGTTTCCAAAGACGACCGCCTACTTTCGAGAGCAGGTCCTGGTGAAGCGGCCTTATCTTCGGATCGAGTGGTGTATGGCGGTTATAGCGAATCACGTTGAACGCGAGGTGCAACCGGATGGACGCATACGATATTGGGGCTATCTGCCGGATCTGGCTGGTAAAGCTCTAAGGGTTGTAACGTTAGAAGATGGGATCACGCTGCATAACGCTTTCCCCGACAGCGGATTCAAACCGAGGAACCCATGAAGCTTAATTATTACGAGGACACGGATTCTCTTTATATCGACTTATCGCCAGCGGCCAGCACGGACTCGAAAGAAATTGCGGACGGCCTGGTGGTCGATTTCGACGGGGCAGGCCACATTGTCGGAATCGACATTCAACATGCATCACAGCGGATTGACCTAAGCTGCATTGAAAGCAAGCATCTGCCTCTAATCACAAGCATCGCCTAACGCGCAAAGGAGAATGGAACATTGCTGAGCCGCGTTGCCGACAGTCTTTACTGGATGAGCCGCTACCTTGAGCGGGCCGAGCATACGACCCGGATGCTCGATGTGAACTTGAATCTTATGCTGGATGAGAGCGCGGCAAGCGCGGAGCGGCGGTGGGAACGGGTGCTGCTGGCGCTGGGAAATCCGAAGGACGTCAAGTGGAATGGCGATCCTTATGCGCTGACTTATGAGCTGACGTTCGATACGACCCATGCGGGGTCGATCCTTTCGTGCATTATCGGGGCGCGGGAGAACTCGCGGCATGTAAGGGAGCAGATTTCGACTGAGCAGTGGCATCGGCTGAACAGCCTGTATCTCGAAGTGACCCGGCCGCAGATGCAGAGCGATATGCATGCCGAAGCATTGAACCTTAGCGCGGAGCGGCAGGGTGAGTTTCTGCAGAAGATGATGGAGGCGCTGCACCAATTCCAGGGAGTGACCGACTCGACGATGAGCCACGGCGAAGGATGGCATTTCATCCAGGTGGGCCGGTATATCGAGCGTGCGTCAGCGACAGCGAAGCTGCTTGAGGCGTACCATGAAGACCTCTGGAAGCTGCCGGAGCATCTGCCGGGCGGGAATGAGTACCTGGACTGGATGGGACTTCTACGGTCGGCGACGGCGTTTGAAGCTTACTGCAAGGTGTATACGGCGGACCTTTCGCCGGAAAAGATCCTGGAGTTTTTGCTGCTGGATGAGGAGTTTCCCCATTCGCTGCGGTTTGCAATCGATAGCCTGCAGTGTGCGCTGGAGGCTATCCGTGCGGAGAGTGGCAAGCAGCGGACCATGAAGTTGAGTCGGTTGGCAGGAAGGCTGCAAGCTTCGCTGAACTTCAGCCAAGTCGACGATATTCTTGAGGGCGACGTGATCGCCTACCTGCGGAATATCCAGGCGCAGTGCGGCGAGATCCATGATGGGATCTTTGAACTGTATGTGGATTATTCGATACAGACGGCGCTGGCGGGGTAAGGCTGTAAGAAAGGGTTGTTCGTTGACAGTGAGAACTGTTCACTGACAACTGACGACTAAATGGAGCTTCTATGTACTATTCAATTCGGCATTTGACGAAGTTCCTTTATAGCAACTCGGTGAGCGAGAGCATGATGGAGACGCGGATGCATCCGCGGAGCGACCATAACCAGCGCTGCCTGACGTTTCATCTGTCGGTGAGTCCGCGGTGCCGGGTGTTTGGGTATCGCGACCATCTTGGGAACCATATTCACCACTTTGATATTCCAGGCGCGCATGGGCAGTTGGTGATCGTTGCCGAGTCGCTGGTGGAGGTGCAGCCTGCACTTGCAGTGCCGGCTTCGCTGACACCCGATGCATGGGCAGAACTTGACGCGCTGGTGGAGACCGGCGACTACTGGGAGATGCGCCTGCCGAGCGAGTTCTGCGCACCGACGGAGTTGCTCGATAAACTTGCAATCGAGTTGAACGTTTGCCGGAGAGACGATCCGCTGACCGTACTGCATGAACTGAATGAGCAAATTTACAGGTACTTCGACTACGTGCCGAAGTCGACGAAGGTGGACTCGCCCATCGATGTGGCGCTGACCTCGCGGAAGGGTGTCTGCCAGGACTTTGCGCATGTGATGATCACGCTTGTCCGGTCAAAGCTGCGGATTCCCTGCCGGTATGTGAGCGGATATCTTTACCACGGCGGCGCGGATACGGACCGGTCGGCGCACGCGGCGACGCATGCCTGGGTCGAGGCGTTGCTGCCGGATCTGGGGTGGGTTGGGTTCGATCCGACCAACCTGCTGGTGGCTGGGGACAGGCATATCCGCACGGCGATTGGACGGGATTATGCGGATGTTCCGCCGACGCATGGGATGTTTCGCGGCCGGGCAGCAAGTGAGTTGACTGTCGCGGTGAGGGTGACTCCGAGCGAGGGAGCGCCGTCGCTCGACCAGGAACTGCCGGTGCCGGAGGACTGGTCCATATTGGTGGAGAAGGAGTGCGCGCTGCCGGAGCTGCCGCCTGCTCCGACGAGGCTGCAGCAGATGCAGATGGCGCAGCAGCAGCAGTGATCCGGGGGACTCTGTGATCCCACATCTGGCGATAAAGCTGCCAGATATGGGGCACCCGGCTATGCGCTCTTCTCGTGTGTGAGAAGAGCCTGGTGGAGGATCATTTTCAGGTAGTCCGGATATTCCATCCCGTGGCTCGCGGCCTGGCGGCGGCCCCGCTGCGCGTCTTCGGAATCAATCTGGAGTAGTTCACGAGCAGCCAGAGCGCGCGACACCGCTCTGCCGTGACCAAGTCTTCCCTCTTTAGCGGCGAGTTCGAACTCATCGGAGAGAAGGTCTCGATTTTCAAACCACCAGCGGGCCTCTTCGGCCTCATCCGCAAAGCGGGGGACTTCAAGTTTCTGTGGCACAGTTTCCTCTTTGCCAATCTGCAAATAGCAGCCTGTATCTCCGAGACGCATCAAATGCCGTCACAACGCGAACGATTTCTCCACGCGATACAGAAATTACGAGTAGAACTCTTCCTCGCCCTGTAACGCCAACCTGAACAAACCTTTCTTCACTTTCCCGCACCTGGGTGTACAAGTCAAGGGGATCGTGAGTGAGGGCGTATTCCACCTCGTCGGCAGTTAGATCATGTTGCGCGATATGTAGAAGATTCGCGTCGCCCAATCGAAGAGTTCCACGTCCGCTCCCTGCTCTGTGCGCGGCCCGATGCTTCATCTTTTGGGATTAGGTATTGGTTTTCTTGAAGATGGACTCGGGGATGTGGGTGAGCACGAACATGATGAGAGCCCATTTGCCGGGGACGTAGAGGGTGTCCTTTTTCGCGGCGACCGCGGAGGCAATGGATTTGGCGACGGCGTTGACGTCGGCGAACTTTTCGCTGCCCTTCATGGAGGAGGTCATCGCGGTTTTGACTGGACCCGGCTTGATGGTGAGGACGGTGACGCCTTCGCGGTCTACGCGGTTGCGGAGGCCGCCAAGGAAGGCGGAGAGGCCGGCCTTCGAGGCTCCGTAGACGTAGTTGGATTTACGGCCGCGGTCTCCGGCAACAGACGAGATAACGGCGAGAACGCCGGACTTGCGCTGGACGAAGTAGTTCGCCAGCCAAGTAAGCAACGAGACCGGGGCGGTGAGATTGGTGTGGAAGATCTGCTCGGCGGTGGTGAAGTCGGCTTCGGCAGCGGTCTGGTCTCCGAGCACGCCGTGGGCGAGGTAGGCGACATCGAGTCCGGTGAGCGAGTTGATGGCGTGGGCGAGGAGTTCGGGGTGCTTCTCCGTGTCGTCGAGGTCGGCAACTGCGGTGTCGACGAAGTGTGCTCCACGGACTTTGAGGTCGGCGGCGACGGCGGCAAGTTTTTCGGCGTTGCGAGCGACGAGGAACAGGCTTGCGCCTTCAGCGGCCCAGACGCGGCAGGTGGCTTCGGCGATGCCGGAGGTTGCGCCGAGGACGAGGATCTTCTTTGAAGAGTAGATGGTCTTCGCGGGGACGGCGTGGACTGCCAAGGCGGGCTGTGTGCTCATAGTGTGAACTGGTCTCCGGTGACGCGCTCCCAAAAGCTGGAGGTAAGCATGGGGTCGCGGAAGCGGGCAAAGTGCTCCCACTGAGGATAGAAGGTCTGGAACTGGTCGGCGGTCATGGCTGCATCTTTTGCGGGGTAGAGACGACCACCGAAGTCGCGGGTCATGTCGGCGAGTCGCTCGAAGAGCGGGAAGGTGATGTTCGGCTTGATTGGAAAGTCCAGCGCCAGCGTGATGCCGGGTTGGGGGAAGCTTAGCAGGCCAGGAGATGGAACGTCGCCAAAGGCTTTGAGGACCGCGAGGAAAGATGCGAGGCCGGAGTTGGCGATCGCGCTGAGGATGGCGATCGTGCCTTCGCGGGCGCTCTCCCACGGGATGGCGTACTGGAACTGGAGCAGGCCGGATTTGCCGTAGAGGCGGTTCCAGTGAAGGACCTTGTCCAGCGGGTAGAAGAAGGGTTCGTAATCCTGGAGAGCCGTAACGCGGGGCTTCATCTGCTTGTGAAAGAAGACAGTGTTGAAGGCGCTGACGGTGAAGGCATTGAGAGCGAAGCCAGGGGCATCAAAGGGGAAGACGAGTCTGGGTTCGGGGGATGGCTTGAGTTCGTCGGAAATCTTCGAGTGGTCGCCCTGCATGAAGACGCCGCGCGCGAAGTTTTTGCCGGTGGAGACGCAATCGATCCAGGAGACGGTGTATTCGATGTGCTTGGACTCTTCGGTGAGGTCGAGGAACTCGTCGATACCGTGGAACTGGATGCCCTCGTAGTCGATCTTGCGGGAGACGATGGGCTTCATGCGAAGCGTGGCCCAGGGGATGACTCCGGTGATGCCGAGGCCACCGATGGTGGCCGCGTACCAGTCAGGGTTTTCGGTGGGGGAACAAAGCTTGTACGAACCATCGGAGCGCATGAGGCCGAACTGCGTGACATGCGAGCCGAAGGTGCCCGCGACGTGGTGGTTCTTGCCGTGGATGTCGTTGGCGATAGCGCCGCCGAGGGTGACGTACTTCGTTCCGGGGGTGACGGGGAGGAAGAAACCGCGAGGCACGGCAAAATCGAGGATCTGGGCAAGGGTGATGCCGGCTTCGGCGGTGAGGAGGCCGGTGGCCGGGTCGAAGTCCAGCAGGCGGTTCATGCCGGTGGTGAGAAGGAGGTTACCGTCTTTCAGGAGGCAGACGTCGCCGTAGCTACGGCCCATGCCAACGGGAAGGGCACCGTTGTGAATGCCGGCTGCTGCGGCTGCGGGGAAGTCACCCTGCCAGTTCAAGGGCACGATCTTTCCGCTGTAGGTCGGATAGCGGCCCCATGATTCGAATGGCGCCGGGCCGGAGGTCTCAGGTGCCTGGGTCCGCGTCACAGGTGGGGTCAAGGTTGGCGGCATGTACCCAGAATAGCTGATAAGGAACGGATTCCGATTAAAAAGCTCTTGGACGGAGGGCCTGGCGACTACTACTTTTGGGGACACTGGAAAGAGCGCAGAGACCGCCCGATGGTGCGCGGGACGCTGAACCACCGTCAGGTAAGAGAGACGAAGAGCTCTGAACGGAGTTGCCAGGACGATCCCGTGTTGCGCCACATGGCCATGTAGGTTCCGCTAAAGAGGATGGGTCCTTTGCTATCTACGGAACCTTTCCTATTTACGGATCCTTCCCCTTCTTCAGAGAAGAGGCGGCCGACCCAGTGGCCGTGTTCGGCGGCGAGGGAGAGCGAGGCAGAGACGCGAACGACGTCGGCGGTGCGTTCGTAGTGGAGACGTACGGGTTGTTCGAAGGTATGGGCGAAGGCTTCGATGTAGGCGGCGCGGGAGAGGAACGTTCCGTCGCCGATGATGACGACGAAGTCGTCCGCAAGGGTGGCGGCTACGGCGGAAAGGTCACCGTCAGCGATAGCTGGTTCGAGGCGGCACGGAGGGCGCGGATGTCCATTTCGCCGAGGGGAGGTTGAGCGGGAGGCGAGATAGAAGCGGCGAGGAGGGTCGCGGCGCGCCTTGGTTTTTTCATGGTTCAAGGATAGCCGCGCCTGGGGTTTTCGAAGCGAGCCCGTTCACCTGACAGGCATCCACAGGACAGAGGGCGTTGCGTTCGCGAGAGTGGCGGCTGAGGCTTGCGCGGGAGTGAGCTTGCTGAAGTTCGAGATTAGTTCAAACTTTGATGGTGCGATCTGCTTCCATTGCTCGCCATTCCAGCTCCAGGCGTCGAGGGCGGGTGCCCCGACCCGGCGTGAGTTCCAGACGGACCCGGAGAAGAGCACCATCGTCTGCGAGGTCGCGTCGTAGGCCATACCGGCGTTGGTTCGAAGCTCGGGAGACCTGACCTGGCGCGGTGCTGCCTGCCAGTCTTTGCCGTTCCAGAGCCAAGTGTCGTTGAGGAACTGGCTGCCACCATCGCCGCCGAAGAGAACAACCTCGCGGCGAATGGGATCGTAGGCCATCGTGTGCCAGAACCGGGCGGGAGGGTGATGGGCTGGGAAGACCTGCTTCCAGCCGGTGCCATTCCAAATCCAGGTGTCACTGAGTGGAGTTGAAGTGTTGCCTGTAGTTCCGCCAAAGAGGACGGTCTGGTTTCGTGCCGCATCGAAGGCCATGGTGTGGCCCTCTCTTGCTGAGGGTTCGATCGAAGTTGTCTTCTTCGCCCAGTTTCCGTTGGCGAAGACCCAGGTGTCGCTGCAGAAGAGTTCGGTCTTCAGGTGCTGGGGCTGTTCGCCAGGCGAACACATGGCGGGCTTGAGGTTCTGCACGCGTCCCCCAAAGAGGACGAACTGGCCGTGCAGGCTGTCATAGGCGGCAGCGGAAGAGATGCGGGCGGCGGGATGGGTTTTCGGGCTCTGGAGGACCCAGCCAGAGGGCTCAAGGAGCCAGGTGTCGTCGAAACGCTGACCGCCATAGGTTCCGCCGAAGAGCAGGAAATGACGATGGACAGCATCATGCGCAACGGCCGAGAACTGTCGCGGTTCGAGGACAGGCTGCGATTTCGAAGCTGCTTCCGGGGCTACTGCCTCGCTGTTGAGGCCTTCAGTTTGAACTTCCTGCGCCTGGAGGCAGAGAGATGCTGCCAGAAGAGCGAAAGCGACGAGTCCGGTAGAGACGAGAGCCCACTGGTGCTTGGAGCGGGGAGAGAATTTCAAGTGAGCTTGGCCCTCCGGGGGCAGGGTTTAAGTATTGTGTGGAAGCCTGATTATCGGGCCAGAAGCCGCCGGCAGACGTAAGAGATGCCGGTTACAAGCTGAATACCTCGAAGAGGTTACCATTGTGGGCTTGCCATGACTGTACCTGGCATGACAAAGTCGGTCGGAGGCGACAGGCAAGGGCAGAGTGGTAATCTGTTAGCGCGCGAAGGGCGCATCCGGTCCGCGGGAAGGACAGAAGTCCACCTTGTACGTCAATCTGAGTTTTGCGAACTTACTTTCTGCCCACTGGATGCGGACACCGGGCACACGAAAGGAAGTTCGTTATGCCGGTAAGACGCCTCGCTTCCGATTCCAACCTTGAACATCTGAAGTACCAGGCGCGTGACCTGCTGAAAGAGCATGGGGCGCGTTTGCCGCAGACGGCGCAGAAGATCCGCGAGTTCCATCCACGGCTTGGTGGCGCGACGGATGCTGAGATCTTTGGCACGAATCTAAAGCTGAGCGACGCGCAACTAACGATTGCGCGGGAACATGGCTTTCCGAGCTGGGCAAGACTGAAGCGGCATATCGAGAGGCCAACGCTCGTGGACCGGCTCGATCTTCCTCATCATGAACGGATTGAGGACCCGGCGTTTCGGCGGGCCGTCGACTTCATCGATGCCGGCGATGTGACGGGATTGCAGGCATTGCTGAAGCAGGAGCCGGAGCTGGTTCAACAGCGGGTGCTGTTTGAAGGCGGGAACTACTTCAGGACGCCAACGCTGCTGGAGTTCGTGGCGGAGAACCCGGTCCGGCATGGAAAGCTGCCGGCGAATATCGTCGATGTGACGCGGGCGATTCTAGAGGCAGGGCCGGATATTGCTTCACGGAGCGAGACGCTGATGCTGGTTGCGACGGGGAGCGTTGTGCGTGAAAGCGAGGCGCAGGTTCCGCTGATTGACTTGCTCTGTGCCTATGGAGCGGATGCGGATAGAGCGGCGCGTTTAGCTGCGGTGCTGGATGAGCATGAGTCGGTGCGGGCTTTGATCCGCAATGGGGCAAGGGTAGACCTGCCGGTTGCGGCGGCGCTTGGGCTGGTAGCGGAGTTCGATGGGCAGCTTGGTTCGGCTGGTGCAGAGGATCGGCACCTTGCGCTCGCCGTCGCGGCACAGTTTGGGCGCGAGGAGATTGTTCGGAGATTGCTGGATGCGGGGGAAGATCCCGATCGGTATAACCCGCCGGGTGGCCACTCCCATGGGACGGCTTTGCATCAGGCTGCGGGAGCGGGGCATGAGGCGGTGGTAAGGCTTCTGGTGGAGCGCGGGGCGCGGCTCGATTTGAAGGACGTGTTGTGGCATGCGACGCCCGCGGACTGGGCAGCGCATGAGGGCAAGACGGAGGTTGAAGCTTATTTGCGGGAGCAGGAAGGGAAGCTTGATGTGTCGCCGGGGTCCCTGGCTGGGTAGTGGCAGCGGCAAGGCTGAAGACGCAGATTCCCTGCGGGAATGACAAACAAAAGACAGGCAACTGCAACTGCCACAGCAGATTCCCTGCGGGAATGACAAACAAAAACACAGGCAACTGCACTGCCACAGCAGATTCCCTGTGGGAGTGAAAGATCGGGGTTTACTGCACGGTTATGGTGATCGCGTTCGAAGCTGGGGAGCCCGGGTTTGTGGCCACTAACGATGCTGTGCCTGCGGCTGCGAGATCGGCGGCCGGGATGGCAACTGTGACATGGGTGGCGTCGACGATTGTGGTTGTGCGATACGCCCCGTTCCAGGTGACGGCCGTGCCCGGAGCGAAGTTCGAACCGGTCAAGGTGAGTAACGCGTTTCCGGAGGCCACTGCCAGGGTCGTCGAAGAAGCTGAACCGAGTGAAGCGGCGCTTGTACCTGAAGCCATGAGGCTGGGGACGATGACGGCGCCCCGTAATAGATAGACATGGCCGGTGGAGGTGAGAATGGCGAGGCCATCCTGCTCCCAGCGAATGATATCGACCTGGGAGTAGCCGGAGTTGGTGCCTTCGATTGCCGCCATATTAAGCGGCAGGGTAAGGGTGGGCTGGTAGGTGTTGAGATCGAAGGCGGTGATGCCGTCCGTCGCGGAACCCGTATAGCCGGACAGACTGATCGCGGGGTAGAACGCGCGTTGCAGCGATGCGTCAGGGGCCAGGGCCTGCGAGGTGGAGAAGCCGCCACCGGTGGCGCCAGCCAACGTGGCGACCGGCGTGGCGGGAGTGGTCGCGGGATTTGCGATGCCGCCGCCGTTCGCATAGGCGAGTCCGCCGCTGAGTTTGAAACAGCCGAAGTGGTTCAGGGTCGACGTGGTGTACTGCGAATAGTTGTAGTACTGGAAGCCAGCCGAGTTAACCACGTAGTGGTCCAGGGTGGAACCCGAAGTGTCGGTATCGAACGCGAGGAGATCGCCCGCATCCAGGAAGGAGATGCAGGATCCGCTGTAAGGCCCGGTGGCCTGTCCTCGGATAGCGGCTGTCTTGTTTACCGGGTCGAAGTCGTAGATGGCGTTGCCGGTGAAGGAGGCGAGATCGAGGGCGATGGTGTTCTCGGAACCGGGCTGGACCGCAATGCCACGCGGAACTATTCCGCCATCGAAGCTGGAGTTTGCGGGTACCGCATAGGTGAAGTCCGGCTGGCCGGTGAGCATGTTGTAGCGCGCGACGCTCTGGCTGCCAGTAAGGACGGTGTAGAGGATCTGGCCGTCGGAGCTGAGCGCCAGGTTGGTGGGCTGACTGCCGATCGAGACTGGAGTTCCGACCGAGGCGGTGTCGGGGTTGATGGCCGCGATCGAGTTGCCGGTTATGGTGGATGATCCCGAGCCGACGCTGGCCATGATCTGGCGGGAGTAGGGGTCGTAGAGGATGTGGTTCGCGCCAAGGGTGATCACGCTGTAGACGGTCAACGGCAGCGGCGCTGAGACACCGCCTCCGGGACCACCACTTCCAGGAGTTGGTGTGGAGACAGTGACGGGCGCCCAACCCATCTGAACGATGCTGGCTGCAGGGACTGTGGCGGTGAGTTGGGTCGCAGTGGCGAAGGAGGTCGTCAGCGCGGTCGCGCCAAGCATGACGGTCGATGCGCTGGTGAATCCTGCACCCATGACGGTGAGAGTCGTGTCGGGGGATCCGGTTACGATGGCCGCCGGGCTGATCGAGGTGAGTACCGGCGCAACGTTATAAGCGGCGCCGGTGATCGTGGCCGAAGCGGTGGCGGAGTTGTTGGCGGCGTTGGCATCGGTGGCTGACCCGGCGACCTGGACGGAGACAGTGGAGGTTCCGGCGGTAGTCTGAAGCACGGTTAGGGTGACGGTCGCGGTCGCTCCACTGGCCATGCTGCCAATGGGACAGGAGATGCCACCGACGATGCTGCAGGTGCCGAGGGTAGACGTCGCGGACACGATGACCCCGGATGCGGGGGGTTGAGCGGTAAGGACAACGTCGGTTGCGGCGGAGGGACCGCTGTTGGTGATCTGAGCGGTGAAGGTAGTGTTGTCCCCGGTGACGCTCGAACCGCCGCCTGCCAGGGTGACGCCGAGGTCCGCAGAGGTGGAACTGAGATCCACGATGGAGTTCGATTGGAGGCTGTAGATGCCGAAGGGCGTGTGGAAGGCGAGGCCGTTCGCTCCCCAGCGGGTGAGGCGGGTAGGGGCGACTGAGTTGTACAAAGGGTACACGTTGGCCGGAACGTTGACCGGGATGGTGACGCCGGTCGAACTATAGTCGGCGAGATTGAAGACCTGGATCTGGTTGAAACCGCTGTACAGGTAGCCAGACGTGGTATCTACCATAAAAATTTTATTGGTTGCGATGTCGGCGAACGCTGCACCCTGGGCCACATTTTGACCACTGACGTAGAGCGTTCCCAACAGGGCACCGGCTTCAGGATCAAAGACCTGGCCGAAGTCGGTGAGAAGCTTGCCGGGAAGCAGTTGCATCTCGTCCTGCGCGGTGCTGGCAGTGTTTACGTTTGCGACCGCGGTCTTCAAGGTCAGACCGTTTGCGTCGTAGGTGAAGGTGTCATACGCTCCGTTGCCGCCGGCGTAGACTTCGTCCCTGGTGCCGTCAACCTGGAGGGCGTAGACCTGGTTGCCATAGTTGGAGTTTGAAGCGACATTGGCGCGGGCCACGCCGGTGTCGAAGATCGCAAGTCCAACGTTTGAGTTGAAGTTGGTGTTGCTCAATGCAACGATGACCGAGTCGGTTGCACCGGGAAGTGCGGCAAGGGCCGCAGGGGTTGCCGCAGGGTCGTAGATACCGCCGTTAACGAGTGGGAGCGAGAACTGGAGGCCGGCCGTCTTTGCGACAAGGTCGACCTTGCGCACGGCTGAGGCGCCATCGAGGCCAACCCACAGGTAATGGCCATCGGCGGTGAGGGCGAGTTTGTCAGGCTCGCTGCCAACGAAGATGGGAGTGCCCATGGCGCCGGTCTGCGGGTTTACAGAGACGATGGAGTTGCCCATCTGCGACGTGACCGAGCCTGGAATGGAGGCGTAGATCAGGCCGTCGACGGGGTTATAGACCATGCTATTGCTGACCAGGGGAATGTAGGCGGAGAAGATCTGCGGTGCGCTGGTGCCGCCGCCGGGGGCCGGAGTCGAGACGGTGAAGGAGTAGTTGCCGGGCACGGTGAGGACGGAAGCGGGCAACGCGAGGGAGAGCGATCCGGAAGAACTTCCGAAACCAGAAGACCCGGTATCCGAGACGTTATAGGTTGCGGGCAACGCTGTTCCATTGAGGCTTACGGTGGTGGAAGAGGTGAATCCCGTGCCGTACAACGTGATTGGAGTTACCGTGCCAATTGGACCGTAGTTCGGTGAGATCGAAGTGAGGGTAGGAGCCGGAGGATTACCGATCGTGACGGCCACGGCATTTGAGAGCGGGACTGCCGCCGTGGGACTGGTTACGGTGACCATCGCCGTGCCCGCAGTAGCGAGCAGGCTGGATGGCACTGTGGCGGTGAGGAAGCTGGCGTCCGTGCCGTTTACCGAGAAGGAGGTGGTTACCAGCGGCGTTCCGTTCCACTGGACGACGCAGCTGAAGGTGAGATTGGTCCCGGTGACGGTTAGAAGAGTGGTCGGAGAGCCGACCACAAAGGCTGTGGGATCAAGGGAGGTAATGATGGGCGTCTGGGTCGGTGGGCTGACGGACAGAGCCCGGGCGAGCGAGGTACCGCCGCCGGGTGCGGGATTGGTGACTGTGACGCTCAACGTGGACACTGCCGCCTGCTCGGCGACCGAGAGGACGAAGGTAAGCTGGGTGGAGCTGACGAGGGTGATGGGGTGCGCGGTCGCATTGACCATTACGGTGGTGGCAGCGGTGAAGTCCAGACCGTTGACTGTGATCGTGGTGGGCGTCGCCGTACCCACAAGGACGGCGGCGGGAGCTAGCGATTCGATCAAGGGCACAAGATAGTTCACAGGCAGGGAGGCAGCGGCGGAGGTGCCTCCTCCGGGCGCGGCGTTGACTGCAGTCAACGCGATGGTGCTACCCGCCGCGAGATCGGCAGCGGTAAAGACAACGTTCACCTGCGTGTCGCTGATGTACTCCGTGCTGCGCGAGGTGCCATTGGTCTGGATGGTTGTAGTGGGGACAAAGCCCGAACCGGTTATCGCAAGCGTCCTTGAGGCGGAACCGGCAACGAGGGCCGAGGGCGTGAAGCTCGTGATTACGGGAGAAGGATTGTCGATCTCGAGGTTCACCGCGGCGCCGGTGGCGCTGGTGCTATTACCGTTCAGCACGATGATGGGGAGGCTCGCTCCTGAAGCGAGCTGACCGGCCGGAACGGAGGCAGTGATCTGAGTGGCGCTTACATAGGTGGTCGGTTCCACCGTACCCCCGACTTGCACTGCCGAAGTGGACGTGAAGTTTGTCCCTGTAACTGTAAGCGGGGTCGCCGCAGTGCCTGCGTCCACCTTGGCGGGGGAGATGGATGTGACCGTCGGGACGGCAGCTGGCGGCGTCGTGGTTGCTCCACCGCTGGAGGTGCTGCTGCTTCCGCCGCCGGAACACGCGGTCAGACCGTAGACAGAAAGAGACGCAAGAAAAACAAGGACAACTCTGCAGAAGGAGGTTTTCATGAGACGGCCAGACTACATTGCAGGGCGCACTTCTGCCTAATGAATGTTTTGCGATTCAGTGTGCGAAGACTACGTCGCCCTGGAGCGTGGTGACGGAGCGGTGCGCGCTAACCCATGGAGTTGCAAAGCAGAAGGGGCATGGCGGTTGCCATGCCCCTTCGAGTGATGCGCGGTGCGGAGTGAAGTTAGGCGGCGGCCTTCTCCCGGGCAGATTTCGCTGCACCGAGGGCGGACCTGGCCTGGACGGCGAGGGCCGAGAAGCCGGCGGCGTCGTTGGCGGCGATGTCGGCGAGGATCTTGCGATCGAGCGGATTGCCGGCGAGCTTGAGGCCGTTGATGAAGGTCGAGTAGCTCATCCCGTTGAGGCGGCAAGCTGCGTTAATGCGGACGATCCAGAGGGCGCGGTACTGGCGCTTCTTCTGCTTGCGGCCGGTGTAGGCGAACATGAGGCCGCGCTCGACGGCTTCCTGGGCTGCCTGGTAGAGCTTGGATTTTGTGAGGAAGTAGCCACTCGCGCGCTTGAGGATCTTTTTGCGGCGGTCGCTGCGTTTTGTACTCCGTTTTACACGGGGCATGGGGTTTCTCCTTTGCGTGGTTCGGTTAAGCGGCTGGAGGCAGGTAATTCCTCTTCACGCGCTATGCAACTTCAGATCTCGGTGGACTCGCTTCGCTTATCCAGGGGCCGGAACGCTTTGCTGGCCCTTTACTAGCTGTTATTCCAAGAACAACAGCTGGAGAGGCTCGATCTGAAAGACTTTGTTGCTACGGCTACGGCTGAAGACGACTCAGGCGTAGGGGAGCATGCGGGCGACGTTGTAGTGATCCGCGTCGGAGATGAGTGCCGACCCGCCGAGCTTGCGCTTGGTCTTGGTGGCCTTCGAGGTGAGGATGTGGCGCATCTTGGAGTGCCCGCGCTTGAACTTGCCGCTGGCAGTCTTGGTGAAGCGCTTCGACGCGCCGCTGTGGGTCTTCAACTTTGGCATGGGTTTCCTGGTGAGGCTGGAGACTAGGTGAGACTGGTAGAACTCGACAACCTTCTTAGTCTATACGAAACCGGGCGGGAAACGGAAGGCTATTGCACGTTGCTCTCGACTATGGGCTTCATGAAATTTAGTCCAGGATTTTACAAAGCATGTCCGAAATTGGACTACACTGTGTCTTGAATAAAACTGCGAGGATTATTTTGGCAGCAAGTACAACTCAACTTCACCGGCAGGTTTCCGGAGCAGAATTCTTTGGATACAAAATCAGATCTGACTCGGAGATGGAGGCAGCAATTCGTGCCGGACTCTCAACATCGGCCTTGAAGCAGCTTCAGAGTACATGGAACCTAACGGTTCTCGAACTGTCGGCCGGCCTTGCGGTTCCGCGCAGTACGCTGATGCAGATGATGCGGTCGCCAAAGCGGATGACGACCGCAGATTCAGATAGGCTCTACCGGTTTGTTCAAGTCCTGACGCTTGCAGAGCGATACATTGGTGATCGCGTCCGCGCTCTCGGCTGGCTCCGTGCGTCAAACGTTGTTCTCGGATCGTCAACGCCGCTTCATGCCCTCGAAACCGAGATTGGCCGCCAGCGTGTTTTACAGGCTTTGGGAGCAATTGCTTATGGCGGCGTGAGCTGAATTGCAGGTCTATCGCCTGCTTCGCCATGCTTTCGCATCTCCCGATCCCTTTTCCGGAGAAGGCTCTTTTCTTTATGGAGGACGCTGGTCGAGTGCGGGGACCCGCGTCAGTTACGTCTCGACATTTCGCTCATTGGCGGTTCTCGAATATCGTGCCCATATTGATCCAGCCTTCGTTCCGCTAGATCTTGTGATTGCGATTCTTGAAATCCCAATTGACGTTCGCATCGCTCCGGCTCCAAGACTGCCCGCGAACTGGCGGCAGTCCCCTGCCCCAGAGATGCTTCGGACCATCGGCGACGATTTCGTCGCGTCCGGCGAGGCGGCGATCATGCTGATCCCTTCTGTGATTCTGCCCGAGGAGAACAATGCGCTGATTAATCCGAAGCACTCAGATTTTGACCGGTTCTCCCGGGATGCGGAGTTAATGCCATTTCACTTCGATACCCGGCTTCTCTAGAGGGAGTTTGCTGATGTGTGACGTGACGGACAACGGCAAAGAGCAGATTCCCGTGCGAGAGTGACAAACAGAAAGATGGACGTTGCGTTACTTTTTTGGGCCGCTCCATTCAAGGTAGGACTTCCATTCGGTCTGGCCTGGCATGTGCATCTGGAATTTGCCTAGCATTTGTGAGTCTTTTAGTTCGTAGGTAAGGCGGAATTGGGGGCCGGGGTGTGTGGCTTCTGAGAGGAAGACGATTGAGGTGGGGGTTGGCGTGGTGACGTCGTAGTGGATGACGTGGCCCTCGTTGTCGAAGTAGATGGCCTTGAGGGGCTGGCCGGGGGCTTCCTCGAAGACGTAGAGGATGTCGCCGTGTTCGCAGTCGAAGGTGGCTGGACCTTTGCAGCCTGCGGCGCTGGTGCTGTGACGGACGAGGACGTGGCCACCGAGTTCCCGGCGGAAGGTGTAGGTGCCGGTAGTTTGGACTCCGGCGGCACCGTTGGTGTTGGCTTGCCAGTCTTGCTCAAGGAAGGCGAGGGACTTGAAGGGATCGGGGGCGGGGGATGCTGGGGCGGTTTGGGCTGCGGCGAGGACCGGGAGAGCGAGAAAAAGGGCCCTTAAGAGGTGTGTGATTGGTTTCTTCGAAGGTTGAGTCATTGGCGATTCCTCAGTTTGTTTTGGTGGGGTCTCTTGGGCTGGTGGTAGAGAGTGAAAACGCAGATTCCCTTCGGGAATGACAAACAAGAAAGCGTATGGTCAGTCTCTCCGCTGTTTGCCGAAGCTGAGCAGGCGCTGCTCGATCTGCTGCGGGGTGAGGATCTCCTTGATCTGCGCGAAGGCCCAAACGTGGCCGAATGGATCGCGGATCCAGCCGTAGCGGTCGCCCCAGAACATGTCGGTGGGCGGCCAGGCGGGTGAGGCACCCTGGTCGACGGCGTGTTTGTAGGCTTCGTCCACATCGTCGACGCCGATCTGGAAGACGCAGGTGGACCCGGCGAGGGTCTCGGGCGAGGCGAGCAGAGCGCCTTCGATGCGGTCGGCGCGCTGGGCTGGCTCTTCGGTGGAGACCTGGACGAGAGACGACCAGATCTTGAGGTGGATGTGTTCGCCGACTCCGCTGGGCGAAGGTGAGCGGTAGAGGATGGTTGCGGCGAATGCCCGGATGTAGAAGTCGACGGCCTCGGCGGCGTCGCGGACGACCAGATGCGGGATGATGACTCCAGGGAGCGGAACTGAGCCTTCAACGGCCATTGGGGTGGCTCCCTTTGGTTTGAGATGGCCGGGCTTCCTTGGTCGGCGTGAAGGCCCAGGCGTGGCCTGCGGGATCGAAGAAGCGTCGGTATTGAGTGCACCAGTCGGCGACGGTTTTCAAGGGGGCTCCGGTGAGGTGGTACTTCTGTTCCGAACCGACTTTGCTCGAGGCGACGAGGTTCGCTTTTCGAAGCTCTCGGAGATGCTGGGAGACAGCGGGCTGGGAGATGGCGAAGGCGGAGGTCAGTTCCTTTACAGATTGATCGGAGGCGGCGAGGAGGCTGAGTATCTGGCGGCGAGCGGGATGGGCAATGGCTTTGAAGAGGGTGTCGGTTTCGGAGCCCGCGGAAGTCGTTCTTTGAGTCATTGTGTTGCTCATAAGTAAAACCTTATGAAGGGTGCCATAAGCATCGTCTTATGGCAAGACCTAAAAATAGAGCGGACGCTGGTTGGCGTCCGCTCTTTGATCGAGGCAGCGTTGAGAGTGGTGGCTAGTTTTTGAAGTTGATGTCCGGCAGGACGGTGGTTCCTTCCAGGCGGACGCCGTCGAGGAACATTGGGTCGATGTTCAGCGACTTCAGGATAGTGGGAGCTACCTGCATGGTTTGAACATCCTTGTAGATCGTCCTTGGGGCGATGAAGGGGTTCGCGACGATGAGCAGGACGTTGGTGTCGTCGTGGGCGAAGCCGCCGTGCTCGGAGAGCTTCTTCGAGCTGGCGCTGTAGGTTACGCCGACGTTTGGCTGGATGATGAAGTCCGGCGTGCGGGGGTCGAGACCCGCGCCTAGGCCGGGCTTGTTGTAGTTGATCGAAAGCGCCCTGCCGTAGAAGATCTGGGAGATACCGGCCTGGTCAAGATTGTCTTCGAGGAGGTTCAGAGCGCTGGCTGTGTCGCTGGTGTGCTTGAGCCAGATCTGGGAGATGTCGTCTTCGGTCGGGCCAATGCCGGTGGGGTTGAGGGTGGACTCAGACTCAGGCAGATAGCCGGCGGCACTGAGCAGGGTGGCGGGTGAGGTGCCGTTCTTGAGCTGGGCGACGTAGCGCTTGGGGTCAATGGGCGACTGGCCGTGCTTGGCGGTGACGATGATGAGTGTTGATTCGTAAAGACCCTTTGCCTTGAGTTCGTCCACCATGGCGCCGATGGAATCATCGATGAACTTGAACTCGTTGAAGAGAGCGTCGGTTGGGGTTCCCATGGCGTCGACGTAGCCGCCGGTTACACCATTGGATTTCTCGATGAGCTTCTGGGCGACGCTGACTGCCTGGAAGTTCATGCCAAAGATGGTTGGGACGAGGGCTTTGCGGCTACCCAGGTGATCCTTGCCGTTGATTTCGTTGAGGATGGCGTTGACCTTGATCTGGTCGTAGCAGCGAATGTTCTGGAAGCTGTTGGTCCAGGCTGAGGTGTCCGAGCCGGGATCGAGGATGGTGGAACAGTTCTCACCGAGTTCGGTGGTGTAGCCAGGAAGGGCGACGACGGTGGAGTTGATCTCAGGCGCGAAGAAGTCGTCGAGACCAAGGCCGGGGCCCTGAACGGAGCTGTAGGCGGGGTGCTTGTCGGACCAGGCGGTGTAGCCGCCGTTGTCGTGGATGATGCTGAAGACGGTGTTGGTGCGGACGAACTCCCAGGGGTAGACGGGAGCACAGCCGGTGGCGGGGTTGCGGGGCAGCCGCCTGGGCTCGATGGACTTGAAACCGCCGTCGACGAGGCTGGCTCCGGGCGCGCCGCCGTTGAGCTTGCTCTGGTCGATGTCGATTCCCTCTTCGTACTCGGTGGTGGTGCCAGTGGGGGTGGAGTAGGGGGTGCAGGGACCGGCGGCTACGCCGTTGCCGGTGGCAAGGGCGGGCGCATCGAGGGAGCGGTCATAGGCGACGTCGTAGTAGACGCCCATGGTGCGCGGTGTGGCGCCGGAGACGATGGACATGAGGCCGGGGAAGGAGTCGGACGGGCGGGAGGTGCTGGCAGCCACATAGTTGACGCCGACGCGGGAGAGGCTGGTGAGGTGGGGGCAGTACGGCTCGCCGCCGTTGAGGCCGGGGATGCCTTCGGCGCAGTTCTTCAGGTCGATGGCGTGCATGCCGTCGATGCTGAGGAGCAGGACGTGCTTGATCTTGCTGTTGTTCTGGGCGTAGGCAGTTTGAGTGACGATGCCGGTCAGGGGGACTGCCGCCAGGGCAAGGGTAAGAGAGTTACGTAAAGCGCTTTTCATCGGATTACCTCTGAGGATGGGTGTACATCTCCAGGGGGGGAGGTCGGCATTACCAGGTGGAGAAAATTGAATTAAAGAGAATTAACGCTGTCTTCAGTGAGACTTAAGCTTTGATTCGAAGGGTAAAGATGTTCGTGGTGATCCAGGGGACATTGGGAGCCCCACAGGCGAAGGCGACGCTGTCTTCTACCACCTTCGGAGTCCTGCAAGCGGCAGCGTACCGTCCGGGCGGAAGAACACCTCTGCGTGGTATACTCGAGGTACGGAAACGTCACGCGAGAAACGGCATAAAGTGCTGAATTGACGCGGACTTGGCGGTAGTTTGAGAGGCCTCCTCTGGCTTCTCTTTCCGGAGCAAAAATACGGTCTTACGGAGCTCCTTTGGCATCGACTGCAATTACAAGCGACACCGCCCTTCTTGAGCTTGAAACCCCGGCAGTTCCGGCAGTGGCTCCTGCTGTAAAAGAAGGTGGCGGGTATTCCGCTGAGAACATCACCGTGCTTGAGGGGTTGGCGGCGGTGCGGCTGCGGCCGGCGATGTATATCGGGTCGACGGGCGAGCAGGGGCTGCACCATCTGGTGTACGAGGTGGTGGACAACTCAGTGGACGAGGCGTTGGGCGGACACGCGACCAAGATCGATGTGACCATTCACGTCGACAATTCGATCACCGTGGTCGACGACGGGCGCGGGATTCCGGTGGACGACAAGGTCATCAATGGCGAGAAGATGCCGGCGGTGCAGGTTGTGCTGACGATGCTGCACGCGGGCGGCAAATTCGACGCCTCGAACTACAAGGTCTCGGGCGGGCTGCATGGCGTCGGTGTGAGCTGCGTGAATGCTCTGTCCGAGGAGTTCGACGTCGAGATCTGGCGCGATGGTCATGCGTGGGAGCAGGACTACAGCAAGGGTGCGCCGATCAGTCTGCTGCGCAAGATGGGGCCTTCCAAGCGCAAGGGCACCAAGGTGCACTTTCTGCCCGATAAGTCGATCTTTACCGTGCATGAGTTCAGCTACGACACGCTGGCGCAGCGGTTGCGGGAGTTGGCGTTCCTGAACAAGGGACTTGAGATCCACCTGACCGACGAACGCACCACCGACGCGAAGACGGGTGAGAGCAAGCACCAGGAGTTCAAGTACATTGGCGGCATTGCGGAGTTCATCAAGCACCTGAACAAGGGCAAGCAGGTGCTGCACGAGAAGCCAATCTACATGGAGGCCGAGCGCGATAACGTGGCGATGGAGATTGCGCTGCAGTATAACGACGCTTACTCGGAGACCGTGTTCACGTTTGCGAACAACATCAACACCATCGATGGCGGGACGCATCTTTCGGGGTTCAAGACGGCGCTGACGAGGACGATCAATGCGGCGGGGCAGTCGCTGGGACTGTTCAAGGACGTGAAGGAGAACCTTTCGGGCGATGACGTTCGCGAAGGGCTTGTGGTTGTTATTTCGGTGAAGCTGTCGCAGCCGCAGTTTGAAGGGCAGACCAAGGGCAAGTTGAACTCGGATATTGCGGGAACGGTGCAGGCGTTTGTGAACGAACGGCTGGGCGGGTTCCTCGAGCAGAACCCGCAGGTGGCGAAGAAGATCATCAACAAGGCGATCGATGCGGCGCGGGCGCGCGAGGCGGCGCGTAAGGCACGGGACCTGACGAGGCGCAAGGGTGCGCTCGATGGCGGTGGCCTGCCGGGGAAGCTGGCGGATTGCTCTGAGCGGCAGCCTGATCGGTGCGAGCTTTACCTGGTCGAGGGTGAATCGGCTGGCGGGACAGCCAAGCAGGGCCGCGACCGGCGGTTTCAGGCGATCCTTCCGCTGAAGGGCAAGATCCTCAATGTCGAGAAGGCGCGTTACGACAAGATGCTGGGGCACGAAGAAATCCGGGCGATGATTACGGCGCTTGGCTGCGGCATTGGCAAGGACGACTTCGACGCGACGAAGCTGCGGTATGGCAAGCTGATCCTGATGACCGATGCCGACGTCGATGGATCGCATATCCGCACGCTGCTGCTGACGTTCTTCTTCCGGCACATGACGGAGTTGATCAAGCGCGGGCATGTGTACATCGCGCAGCCGCCGTTGTTCAAGATCAAGAAGGGTAAGTTTGAGCAGTACATCAAGGACGAGCGCGAGTATGTAGCCGTAATGTTGAAGCGGGCTTCGGACGGGATGCTCCTTACGTATGGCCCGGAGAAGAAGCAGCTGCATGGCGAAGAGTTCCAGACGTTCATGAGCAATTTGAGCGACTACCTGAGCTTTTCGGACAAGTTTCAGAAGCGGCTGCGGAATGAGGCTGTGTCCCTGGAGTTCATCAAGCTGTTCGCGCATGAGGGAGCGGCTCCGGCGAAGAAGGAAGATTTTCAGTCGGATGCAAAGCTTAAAGACATGCAGGCGCGGTTGCAGGCCATGGTGAAAGAGTTCCAGTTCCGGGCGGTAGGTGAGGCGACGCTCGATGAGGAACACCAGACGTGGTCGGTGAGCTTTACGGATGCGCAGGGCGCGGTGCGGAACATCGACTGGGCGCTGGCGAATGCGGCGGAGAGCCGGCAGCTGCTGGCGAAGTTTGCACTGATTCGCGAGAAGCTTGAAGGGCCGTTCCTGATCTCGTACGCTCCGAAGACTGCTGCTGCGGTAACGCAGGAGGCTCTGGACGAGGCAGAGGAGATTGCTTCCGAAGAGGGCGTTTCAGAGATGACGGCTGCTGCTCCCGGAACGGCAGCCGAGGTAAAGCCTGCGGCGAAGCGGTCGAGCAAGGTAAACCAAGACCCGGTCGAGAAGAAGACGCCGCGCGAGGTCTTTGACTACGTGATCGAGCAGGGGCGCAAGGAGTATCAGGTCCAGCGGTATAAGGGGCTGGGCGAGATGACCGCTCCGCAGCTTTGGGAGACGACGATGGATCCCGAACGGCGGACCCTGATGCAGGTGAAGCTCGAGGACATCGCAGCGTGTGAGGAGATCTTTACAACGCTGATGGGCGAGGATGTCGAGAGCCGCAGGCGATTTATCGAAGAGAATGCCCTGGATGTGAAGAACCTGGATATTTAGGGCTAGGCACAGTTACAAAGGCGCGATCCGAGATTTGGGTCGCGCCTTTGCTTTGGTGGCGGATAGTATTCTTCTGCAGACGCCAATACTGCTGCCAAGGAGATTGCAATGCTTCACCTGACTCCGTTTCTTCTCTTCGAGGGCAACTGCGCTGAAGCCATGGAGTTCTATGCAACCTGCTTCGGTGGGGAGTTGACGCTGACCCGGCTGGCGGACACTCCGATGAAGGAGGGCTTCCCGGTCGAGCAGCATCAGAAGATTACGTATGCGTACCTGAAGAGCGATACCGTCGAGCTCTCGGCCACGGATTGGCTCCATCCGAAGCGCTTGCCGCAACCCGGAAACACAGTAGCGTTGTTTGTCAGCAGCGCCAGCCATGAGGAACTGAGGAACGTCTTCGACAGGTTGTCTGAAGGCGCCGACCTAGAGTTTTTCGCTGCCCTGAAAGAGATGCCCTTCGGGCTCTACGGGAGTTTGACGGACCGCTTTGGCGTGGACTGGATCTTTCGAGGCGACAGGGTGACTGCGTAGTGTGTACAAGCTCTTCGTAGCGGGACGAAGGGCAAGTTATGTCCGTTATTTTCCCGCGTGGCGGGATCGACTGCGACCACAGTGGGCGGGAGAGCGTCGAATAGGAATGGCCTCCAAGCTGGAAGAACTTCCGCGCGGTGATCGCGACGATGAGAATAAGTTGCGCGGTGTCAATCCAAATGTGATCCTGGCGATCTGTTGCATGAGCCTGCTGCTGGTGGGCATGGACGTCACCATCGTCAACGTAGCGCTTCCGGCGATCGAGCACGATCTGCACGCGCAGCTTTCGCAGCTGCAATGGATTGTTGATGCTTACACGCTGGTGGTCGCGAGCCTGCTGATGATGGCGGGCGCGGTGTCGGACAGGTATGGGCGGCGGCTTACCTTTCAGGTGGGGCTGACGGTGTTTACGGTGGGATCGCTGCTGTGCAGCGTGGCCCCGAACATCGAGGGCCTGATCGGATGTCGGGCGCTGCAGGGACTGGGCGCGTCGATGCTGAATCCGGTGGCGCTGTCGATTATTGCGAACGCCTTTAAGGAACCGAAGGAGCGCGGGCGGGCCATAGGAGTGTGGGGTGCGGTGGCGGGGCTTTCGTTTGGGGTGGGGCCGCTGCTTGGCGGGGCACTGACGCAGACGGTGGGATGGCGGGCGATCTTCTGGGTGAACGTTCCGCTGGGCGTGATCGCGTTTCTGCTCGCGGCGCGGTATGTGCCGGAGTCCAAGGCGGCGCGGGCTCGAAAGTTCGACCCCGTGGGGCAGATGCTGGTGTTTGTGCTGCTGGCTGGAGTAACGTCCGGGGTGATCGAGGGGCCGCACCTGGGGTGGCATTCGCATTGGGTGTGGGCGCTCTTTGGAGTGGCTGCGCTGGCGCTTGTTGGCTTCCTGGTGTACGAGCCGCAACGGAAGGAGCCCCTGGTCGACCTGAGGTTCTTCCGCAGTGTGCCGTTTGCGGGGGCGACCCTGACCGGGCTGGCAGCGTTTGCGTGTTTCGCGGCTTTCCTGTTTCTGAATGCGCTTTACCTGCAGCATGAACGTGGGCTGTCTCCGTTTCGAACAGGGTTCTACACGATGCCGCTGGCGGTGTTTCTGACGCTGACGGCGCCGCTCTCCGGGCGACTGGTGGGATCCCGGGGACCGCGTATTTCGCTGCTCATCGCAGGGGCGGGCTTCACGCTGAGCACGCTGATGCTGACGAGGCTTACGCAGACGACTCCGGTATGGTGGCTGCTGGTCAGCTATGTGCTGTTTGGGGTGGGTCTGGGGATGGTGAACCCGGCGATTACAAACAGCGCGGTGACGGGGATGCCGCTCGAACAGGCAGGCGTGGCGGCGGCGATTGCGTCAACCTCAAGGCAGGTGGGAGCGGCGCTGGGCGTGGCGGTTGCAGGCACGGTGGTGGGGATGAGCCGGACCCGTGGGACGAACTTCTCGGAGGCGACTCATCCAATCTGGTGGATCGAGGCAGGATGCGGAGTGATGATTGCGGCGCTGGGATGGGCAGTGAAGACGGAATGGGCTCGGCGAAGTGTGGAGAGTGTAAAGGTGCTGGTGGCTGGGTAATCTTGGCCGAGCGTGCTCAGGGCGAGGCTTCGGAGTTGATAGACAGGTGCGGTCATCATTCCCCTTCGCGACGCTCAGAGTCAGCATGATGGCGAGGGCAATGCAGCGCATTCGGGCTACAATCGCAGGGTGGCTGAGGATGACGTGGTTTGCCAGCCAGCAAGCGCTGGGGATTTTTGGAAGAGCTTAGTTCCATAGTGTCCACTCCCCATGTAACTTCCGGAGTTGCCACTAACTTCTCGCATGCCCAATCATCCGAAATTCTACCTTGCAAAGCATTTTGATAGACTCGGGTCAAGAAGCGAACTCGGCGAAACCGAACGTACAGGAAGCCATCGACCGCTCTTGAATACCATGGGGCTCGCCAGCCTTCTTGAGGAGCCTTTGGATGAGTCCAGCGGCAAACATTTCTCCTGTTTCAACCGAGCCCGCAGCTTCCGCCAACGTCAATCAGGAGGAGACTCCTTTTGAAGCGCTAGCCAGCATCTGCTCAGTTCTGGTGGTGGGCCTGTTTATTATGACCTTCCTGGCTCAGAATTACGTCATTCCGTCGGGTTCGATGAAGAACACGTTGCTTGTAGGCGATCACCTGCTCGTTGACCGGATCACGCTCTTGCCGCCTGCTTCGTGGATGCCGCTGATCAGGTATCGCGAACCAAGGCGCGGCGATATCCTGGTCTTCCTCAAGCCCGTCAATCAGCCCGGTATTGATGCCACCGACCCCGACGGAACACCGCAATACACTACCCTTGTGAAGAGGTTGATTGGCGTACCGGGAGATCATATTCATCTACGCAACGGCATTGTGATTATGAACGGTGTTGCACAGCCAATGGGATTCGCGCAGCCGACAGCGACGGATAACTTCAACGAGTTCCTCGACGATTTCCCCGCAGTACCTCCAACTGAGGCATTTGGGGCAACAGAGTCGTGGGCCGTGAACTACTCGAGTTATATCCAGAACGGCGACCTGGTAGTTCCACCCGGCATGTATTTTATGATGGGCGACAACCGGCACAACAGCCTGGACTCGCGCTACTGGGGCTTCGTGCCGCGCGCCAACATACTTGGCCGTCCGCTTTTCAACTACTGGTCGTTCGAGGCTGCAGACGGGCAGCTTGAACAAACAGGATTCGGGCAAAAGATCGCGTGGATCGGCCACGTTCTGGCGCATTTCTTTCCGGACACACGCTGGAGACGGACTCTCCACGTCGTTCGTTGACCCGAAGTTGTTCGTTGAACCGAAGTCGTTCGTTGAACTGAAGTCGCACGTTGAACCATTGGTTAAGATCCCGATTGATTTTGGTGTGCTCTGTTCTTTTAGGTCGGCTGCCCTCTTAACCACGCTTGAGGAAAGAGCGTGTAGCGACCAATCTTTATCCGCTTACTTCTATGTCGTGTCCTATGCGATCGCAATTACTGCTCAACCTCGAATGGGCGCACGGCGCAAGAATGATGGCTGGACGGGTGAGACCTTCTGCTCTCAGGCTTGCGCTCCTGGCTGGCCTTATTCTTTCTACGGCATGGAAGGGTACTCCTGCCCAAGTAGTCCCGGGAGATTCAACTGAATGCCATGACGTTCCGCTCAACCTGCCGCTTCCCGAACCAAGTACTTTTTTACGACAGGTGTCGATCATGGGAGATCGTTTCGCGGACCTGCGGCAGAACTATGTCTGCCGGACGCACCTTCTGATCCAGCCAAGCAAAGAATCGTCGAAGCCACCTTTGAACGAAGATTATGATTCGTTTTACGTTCATGGGAGAGAGGTTCACCGGCTGCTCGCAGTCAACGACCATCCTTTGTCTGAGGCCGAAGCCGCCGAAGAGCGGAAGAGACTAGAACAAGAGATGCAGCGATCGGGCGAGACGAAAGCCACAATGGTAGCGCCAGCAAATCTGTCCAGCGCGGTACTTACGACAGATGTCTTTACAGAAGAGAAGCGTGTCGTCAGGAATGGTCGCAGCCTGATTCGTTTCACTTTAGAGGAAACAAACGAAAAGAACCAAAGACAATTCTGGAGTCGATTGCTCGATCGCTCGACGGGACTGTCCTGATTGACGAGAAGGACCATGCGATCGTCAGCATGCACGGCGTCACGCGAGATGATCTTATCTATAACCGTCAACTCCTGATTCCGCGACTGTTCAATACGCTGGTTTATGAAGGCAAGCGCATCAACGATGAGATGTATGTTCCAGGCCTGGTCACGATTGCTTCGGCCAATTTGCAACCGGAGAGCGTAACCGCAAACAGCTCCTGGAAGCGATCCCTCGAGTTGCGGACTTACACGGTCATCTCCTGCGAGAAGTTTCGCGTGACGTCTACCATCCTGCCGCAATAAGATGCGTCGCATCCTGTTCGCCGAACCTCAGCATTGTGGATGATGCGTGCTGCTGCATTGCAAAACATTAAGAAACCGGAGCTTCCGCTCATGCGCGCCTTCTCACTTCTACTTGCGGCTTCTCTGGCTCTTCCAGCGACGGGTCAATCCCCGATATCTTCTACAAAAGAAGTGGACGGAGCTACGCTCACTTTACGCGCAAGTGCTCGCCTCGTCTCGGTGGATGTGGTCGTCACGGACAGCCATGGCAATGCCGTCACCGGACTCACTAAAGCCGATTTCTCGGTCTTAGAGAATAAATCCCAACAGCAAATCAACAGCTTCGAGGAGCATCGCGGAAGTGCCACGACACCCGCGTCGGTCCTGGAGCCTGGCACGTTCACGAATGCCATTGCAGTGCGCGGTTCGGCCGCGAACATCCTTTGCTTGACTGGCTTAACACTCCACCGAGCGACCAGCAGTACATGCGCGACCAACTTGTGAGATTTGTAAATGCTGCCCAGCCCGGAACGCAGACAGCAATCTTCGCGCTTGGCTCGAGCCTGCATCTCTTACAGGACTTCACGGACGATCCAGCGGTCCTTAGAGCTGCCATCCTGAAGCAGGGTGTGAAGTTTTCACCGCTTTTACGGGAAGCAAGCGGCATTGACCCCACGATACAGGCTCACGAAAACGCCATCGAAGCTTCTTCTAATCCCGGCCTGGAGAGCGTCCTGAAAGGAATACAAAGCCAGGTGGTCACAGCAGAGTTCAGGGAGCAATCCAGACGGGACGGCATTCGTGTTCAAGAGACGTTGAAGGCACTTTCCGAGATTGCACGATACCTTGCCGGTGGCAACATGCGAAAAAATCTGATCTGGATCTCGGGGTCTTTCCCTATTACCATTCAACGGGATCTTTCAACCACCGGAGATCCTTTTGCCGGGTCTGCCAGCTTTGACGAGGAGTTCAGGGAAACGGCTAACCTCCTTGCGGAGAACAGGGTGGCTGTCTACCCTGTTGATCCGGGCGGAGTCGTTCCGGCTCCATCCATGATGAGTGTCGATTCAACCTCAAGTACCGACCTGGCTGCGACCCGTCGCATGAGTGGCAGCAGCTCGTTTACGCCCGCAGACAACATATTTGACCAGACCCAGTCGCAGCAACACGCCACGATGGAGAGCCTGGCGGACGCTACGGGGGGTAAAGCCACCTTCAATTCAAATGACCTTATAGGCGCCTTTCGTCAGGCTGAGCAAAATGGCTCCGAGTACTACACCTTCACCTACGCACCACCCAAGACTCCCGAGGAGAGAGGCTTCCGCCCCATTGAAGTTAAGGTCAACGGCAAGGGACTGCATGCGGCGTACCGCCATGGCTATTACGCCGATCCAAGTGCTGTCCCATCTTCAGGGTCAAGCGCAAAGCTAGCCAGTTTCATGCTCCCGCTCAACCCGCGGAGCAGCGAGGTTCTTTTCACGGTGGAACCGCTGCCTGCCCAGCAGCAAGCTCCGGGTAAGACGATCGGCGAGAGCGCAGCGGGTCCTCACTTACCGATTACATATTCGTTGAACCTGGTCGTAGATGCGTCCACACTCAACTTCAGCGCCTTAGCCGATGGCAAAATGCATGCTTCCCTCGACTTCGCGACGGTACTCTACGACGCTAATGGAAAGGTGGTTGACTCAAGATCCGACCACGCTGAACTTGCTCTCGACCGGGCCCGGTACGAGGGTATGATTCAAGGCGGCTTGCGGTTTCACCATAACATTGCCCTTAGTGCTCGAGGAGACGAGAGCGTTCGGATCGCGGTTCACGATGCGACCACCGATCGCACCGGTACGCTCGAACTCAACTCCGCCCAGATTAGCGGCCGTTCGCGACCAAGTTCATAGGCCAGGACAGACGGGTTAGAGGGCTGCGAGTGGTCGTGGCGACCATCTATGGGGCTAGTTTCCCATCGAAGGTGGGGCAGCTTTGGATCGTGCCGCCTGTCAGGCCTTTGTTGAACCATTCCTCGCGTTGGGCGCTGGTGCCGTGGGTGAAGGATTCGGGGCTGACGGCGCGGCCGCTCATGCTTTGGAGATGGTCGTCGCCGACGGCGGCGGCGGCTTTGAGGGCTCCAGCGACGTCGTTTGGGTGGACGATGTTGCGCTGCTCGGTGGAGTGACCCCAGACACCGGCGAAGCAGTCGGCCTGGAGCTCGAGGTCGACGGAGAGGGGGTTTTTCTCGCTGCGGTCCTGCTGGGCGAGGCGCTGCATGCGGGACTCAATGCCGAGGAGGTTCTGGACGTGGTGGCCGAGCTCATGGGTGATGACGTAGGCCTGGGCGAAGTCTCCGGTGTCGCCGCCGAAGCGCTTGAGTTCGTCCCAGAAGCTGAGGTCGATGTAGATTTTTTGATCCTGGGGGCAGTAGAAGGGGCCGGTGGTGGCGCGGGCCGTCCCGCAGCCGGAGTATGTGGTGCCACGGTAGAGGACGAGCTTGGCGTGACGGTACTGCTTGCCTTGATCGGCAAAGATCTTGGTCCAGGTGTGCTGGGCGTCGTCGAGGACGAAGCTGATGAGTTGGGCGTCGCGGTCTTCGCCAGCGGGGTGGGGGCGTGGGGTTCCGGCTACTTGCGAGCCGGGCTGAACGTTTCCGGAGACGGAGCCTTGATTGTTGTGGCCTGCGCCGGAGAGCATGCCGCCGAGGAAGTTGTGGCCGGTGACGAGGCTGATGACAAGCAGGACTACGAAGCCGATGATGCCCATGCCTCCGCCACCGAGATTGAAGCCGCCTCCGCCACCGCCGGAGGAGTCGCGGCGGTCCTCTACGTCGTCACTCATGCCACCGGGCGTCCAGTCCATCGTCAGTTCCCTTCCTTATCGAAGCTGTGTTTGTGAGATGCGGATTGTGGCCGTATGCAAAGACGTGGCGGGCGGACGGCTACACTTTATCCAGTATGAACCTGACTCCTGTTCTAAACACCGACGGCCGTCGCTATCCTCCGGGACCGAGTTTTCTTCCACGCCTGTTTACGGGGAAGATCTTTCGCCAGAATGCGACTTCGTATCTGACGGAGTGTGCGCGGAGGTATGGCGACATCGTGCACTACACCGCGGTAGGAAGGCATGTGTATCAGATAAACCATCCGGCGCTGATTGAGGACTTCTTCCTGAAAGATGCTGCGAAGCATCACCGCGGGCTTGTGATCAAGCGATCGATTGCGGTGCTCGGGCAGGGGTTGTTGACCAGCGAGGAGCCGCTGCATATGCGGCAGCGCAGGCTGGCTCAGCCGGCTTTTCATCGTGGACGGATTGCTGGATATGCGGACACGATTGGGCAGCAGGCGCTGGCGATGACTGCTCGATGGAAGGCGGCCGAGGCGGATGACGGCAGGGCCTCAACGCTTGATCTGCACGAGGAGATGCTGGCCATTGCGCTGCGGATTGTGGGTAAGTGTCTGTTCGATTTGAATGTGGAATCGGATGCGGAGGTGAAGAAGATCTCGAGCGCGGTGGATGCATTTATGGGATTTCTACCGCTGGCATTTCTGCCGTTCTCGGAGCAGATACAAAAGCTGCCACTGCCGGCGATGAAGAAAATTCGCAAGGGGATTGAAGAGCTCGATGGGCTGATTTACGGGATGATTGCGCAGCGGCGCGCGGACCCCACAGATCGTGGGGACCTGCTTTCAATGCTGATGGCGGCGGTGGATACGGAAGCTGCGGGGGGCGAGTCGGCGACGATGTCCGACACGCAGTTGCATGATGAGTGCGTGACCGTGATGCTGGCCGGGCATGAAACGACGGCGAATGCGCTGAGCTTTGCGATGTGGCTGATGGCGAAGCATCCCGAGGTGCAGGAGGCGGTGGCGGATGAGGCGAGGGCGGTGCTTGGGGACCGGGCTCCGGCTGCGGAGGACTATGCAAAGTTGAAGTACACGACGCAGGTTTTTGCGGAGACGCTGCGGCTGTATCCGCCAGTGTGGGTGACGGCGAGAACCTGCAACGAGGCTTATGAGATTGCGGGATACAAGGTGGCTAAGGGATCGATTCTGATTGCGCCGCAGTTCGTGGTGCACCGGGATGAACAATGGTTTCCGGAGCCGCTACGGTTCGATCCTTCGCGATTTGCGGAATCGAATAAGGCAGGAAGGCCGAGGTATGCTTTCTTTCCGTTTGCCGGTGGAAGCAGGCAGTGTATTGGGGAAGGGCTGGCGTGGATGGAGGGTGTTTTCGTGATGGCGGTGGTGGCCAGGGAGTGGCGGCTGACGTTGCCGGTGGGGGCAGCTGAGGAGATTGCTTACAACCCGGCGATTAGTTTGCGGCCGAAGGCGGGAGTGCCGCTGGTGATGGAGCGACGTTAGTGCGGGCCGGAGTACAAACGCAGGTCCTTCGACTTCGCTCAGGATGACACTTTTGTGAGGGTTCGAGGGAGAACAGGCAACGGCAAACGCAGGTCCTTCGACTTCGCTCAGGATGACACTTTTGTGAGGGTTTGAGGGAGGGCAGGCACCGGCGAAGGCAAATGCAAGTCCTTCGACTTCGCTCAGGATGACACTTTTGTGAGGGTTTGAGGGAGAACAGGCAACGGCGAGAACAGGGCCTTTGGCTTCGCTCAGGACGACAGTTTTGTGAGGGTTTGAGGGAGAACAGGCAACGGCAAACGCAGGTCCTTCGACTTCGCTCAGGATGACACTTTTGTGAGGGGTTGAGGGAGAACAGGCAACGGCGAAGGCGAACGCAGGTCCTTTGGCTTCGCTCAGGACGACACTTTTGTGAGGGCTTGAGGGAGAACAGGCAACGGCGAGGGCAGGTCCTTCGACTTCGCTCAGGATGACACTTTTCTCGGACAAGGTCTGGAGCGGTTAGCCCATGTGGCGGACGAGGAGCTGGGGGATGCGGACGTTGGCGGGTTGGCTGCAGGCGAAGACGATCGCTTCGGCGACCTCGTCGGCGCGCATCATGTGGGAGTTGCGGATGAACTCTTCGGTGCGGCCGCGGCCAAGGCCGAACTCGCTTTTTACGCCGCCGGGACAGATGACTCCCACCTTGATGTTGTGTTTGCGGAGCTCGGCGTCGAGAGCCTGGCTGAAGCCCACCTGTGCGAACTTCGAAGCACTGTAGATGGCTTCGCCGGCGATGCCTGTGAGGCCGGCGACAGATGAGATGAAGAGGATAGTGCCGCTGCGCTGGGCAACCATGAGAGGCGCGGCGTGGCGGGAGAAGACGAAGCCGGACTTCATGTTCGTGTCCATTACGGAGTCGTAGTCGGCGGATGTGGAGTCGACAAGGTTTCTGTAGCTGCCAATGCCGGCGTTGTTGATCAGGATGTCGAGGGTGCCGAAGGTGTTGGTGGCCAAGGCGATTGCAGCGAGGGCGGTGGATTCGGCGGCGGCGTCTCCGGCGTGGAAGACGGCTTGTCCAGCGGTCGCGATGATCTCTGCGCAGAGAGCTTGCAGGCGATCTTCGCGGCGCGCGGTGACGACGATGTTCGCTCCCTGTGCGGCGAGAGCGAGAGCGGTGGCGCGGCCGATGCCGGCGCTGGCTCCGGTGATGAGGGCGGTCTTGTTGGCGAGGTTCATGAGGCCCTTTCGATGATGCGTGCTGTAATGCCCGCAATGCTAGTATCCGGCTATGTTGAACGATGCCGAGGTGCTGGTTAAGGCGGAAGGGCTGATTAAAGAATACCCGCGCGAGGGTGGAGCGACGCGGGTAGTCGATGGTGTTTCGTTTTCGATTCGAAGGGGCGAGACGGTGGGCTTAGTGGGTGAGTCGGGGTCGGGCAAGAGCACCGTGGCAAGAATGATCCTGAGGCTGGTTGAGCCTACGGCGGGGGCGGTTCGGTTTGCGGGCGAAGATGTTTTGGGAGCAGGGTCGCGGGAGTTAAGGGCAATGCGACGGCGCATGCAAATCGTCTTTCAAGACCCATATGCGTCGCTCAATCCGAGGATGTCTGTGAGGCAAATTCTTGCGGAGCCGTTTGCGATTCATAAGCAGAGGCCTGAGGGCGGTTTGGACGTGCGGCTGCGGGAGATGCTGGGGACGGTAGGGCTCGATGCTTCGGCGCTGGAGCGGTATCCGCACGAATTCAGCGGAGGGCAGAGGCAGAGGATCAACATCGCACGGGCGCTGGCGCTGCGGCCGGAGTTCCTGGTACTGGATGAGCCGGTGAGTGCGCTCGATGTGCTGGTGGGGGCGCAGGTGGTGAACCTGCTGCGCGATCTGCAGCGGGAGTATGGGCTGACTTACCTGTTTATTTCGCATTCGATGCCGCTGGTGCGGTATCTGTGCAATCGCGTGGCCGTGATGCGGAAAGGCAAGTTGGTGGAGCTTGGCGAGGTGATGGAGGTGTGTGAGAGGCCGCGGGAGGAGTACACACGGGACTTGATTGCGGCTACGCCGGAGCTGCCGGTGTGAGGTGGTGGGGAATTTAGAAGCAAGGGCAGACGCAGGTCCTTCGACTGCGCAAGTCACGATGGAGCTGTGATTTGCTTCGCTCAGGATGACACTTCTTTTGGGACACGTGAGCAGGAGCGTTGCACGTTTTGCGACGAATAGAATGCGAGGAACGCGGACACAAGGGCAGACGCAGGTCCTTCGACTGCGCAAGTCACGATGGGGCTGTGACTTGCTCCGCTCAGGATGACACTTCTTTCTTTGGAGCAGGGTGATTAGGTGAGCAGGAGCGCTGGACGTTTGCGACGAGCTGGGCGTTTGCGACGAATAGAATGACGGTTGGATGCCTTCTTCGTTTATTGCACATGCGCAGTATGTCTGGCTGGTAGTGGCTTCGTTTCTTGCTGGCGTGATGAACGCGATGGCGGGAGGCGGGTCGTTCGTTTCGTTTCCCGCGATGCTGGCCATGGGAGTTGCTCCTATACAGGCGAACGCAACGAATACGGTGGCGTTGTGGCCGGGACAGTTGACCTCTGTCGCAGCGTTGCGTGGCGATCTGCGTAAGGATCTGCTACCGGTCGTGATCGGAGCTTCGATACTGGGCGGAGTGAGCGGCGCCGTGGTGTTGCTGAAGACGAAGCAGGTTACTTTTCTGCACATGGTGCCGTGGCTGCTGCTTGTGGCCTCGCTCTTATTTGGGATCAGCGGGCCGGTGTCGCGATGGCTTCGGGCGAGGGCGGAATCGAAGGCACTGGCCGCGATGACGGAGCATGACCGTGATCGGACTCCGGCGCTGGTGCCGCTGTTCCTGGTGCTGCTGCCGGTGTGTTTCTACATCGGATACTTTGGGGCGGGAGCGGGGTTCCTGATTATGAGCGCGCTGGCGCTGTTCGGGATTGAGGAGATGCGGGCGCTGAACTCAATGAAGGTGCTGGCGGCTTGTTTGTCGAATTTATGCGCGGTGATCACGTTTGTGGTGAGCGGCGCGGTGATTTGGAAGTACTGCTTTGTGTCGATGGTGATTTGCGGGGTCGGGGGGTATATCGGGGCGCAGTATGCGAGGAAGATGAATCCGGATTTACTGCGGGTGATTGTGGTGGCGACGGGTGTGCTGATGGCGGGCTACTTTTTCTGGCGGCAGGCGTGAAAGAATTGAAGCTATGAGCCATGAAGGAATTCGCTTCGTAAGCGCGGAAGAAGCAGAGCAGAACGCGGAGCTGGAGAGCAGGAAGCTGGCGCCTAATGCGGTGACTCCGGCGAAGGTGCGGGTGAAGAAGACGGAAGGCACAGGCGTCGAGATTGACTGGCGTGACGGGCATCAGAGCGCGTGGGGTTTCAAGTGGCTGCGCGATGCGTGCCCCTGCGCGACGTGCCACGAAGAGCGTGAGGCGAGTGGGCGGCCTCCCGGCGTGCCCAAGCCGAAGGCACCTACGTTGCTGGTGATGTATGAGGCGCCGGTAAAACCGCTCGAGGTAACTTCAGTAGGCAAATATGCCCTGCGCTTCAAATGGAGCGATGGGCACGAGAGCGGCATCTATTCGTGGGAGTATCTGCGGAGACAGTGCGGGTGCGAGGTTTGCAAAGGAAGTTGACCGTTGTCAGTTCTTAGTAAGGACCAGAAACCTGGGATCATTTTGTAGTGGGAGTTTTCCTGATGAAATCGGTCGAGCAGAGTGAAGAGTTGCAGCTTCTTGCGGAGAGGTTGCGGCCTCTCTATATGCAGCTTGCGAACCATGATTTGTATCGCAGCTTTGAGACTGTAGAGGACCTGCAGGTTTTTATGGAGTCGCATGTGTTTGCGGTCTGGGACTTCATGTGTTTGCTGAAGACACTGCAGCGCGGGTTGACCTGTGTGGATGTGCCGTGGGTGCCGAGTCGCTTTCCTGCAAGCAGGCGGCTGGTAAACGAGATTGTGCTGGGAGAAGAGAGCGATCTCTATGGCACGCGGCCAGTGAGTCACTTTGAGCTTTATGTAGGTGCGATGCGGGAGTGCGGGGCATCGACGCTGGCAATCGAGGATCTCATGACGAGGTTGCGTGCGGGCGCTACCTGGTCTATCGCACTGGCTATGAGTGGAGCACCTGAGCCGGCCTATCGGTTTGTGCAATCGACGTTCGCGATTATCGAAGGCGGCAAGCTTCATGCGATTGCGGCGGCGTTTACGTTTGGACGCGAGGACCTGATCCCGGATATGTTTCGTGGATTTATTCGTGACCAGGATGCCAGGTTGTCAGGAAAGCTGGCGATGTTGCGGTGGTATCTCGACCGACACATTGAGGTGGATGGTGAGGACCACGGTCCTATGGCCTTGCAGATGGTGAGCGAGCTTTGCGGCAACGATCCGGTGAAGTGGAGCGAAGCGGCGGAGGCAGCGGAGACAGCGCTGCGAGCGCGGATCGCGTTGTGGGATGCGGTTGCGGCGAGTCTAAGGGAGACGAGTGTCAATGCGCTGGTGAACTGATTTTGTGGGGGGTGGAGAAGCAGAGGCAAGGCAGACGCGGGTCCTTCGACTTCGTCACTCGCGGTGGAACTGCGAGTGACTTCGCTCAGGATGACACTTCGGTGGGTGGGGTGGGGGTGGGGTGGGGGTGGGTTGGGTTTGGGTGGGGTTGAAGAAGAATTGTCTCTATTTGTCGGGACTTGGGCTTGGTACGATTCGGCGATGCCGGAGCGGATGTACTACACCTATATCGTGGCGAGCAGAAGTCACACCTTCTATATCGGGATGACCAGCGACATCGAGGGTCGGATTTGGCAACACAAGAATGGCATCTACGAAGGGTTCTCGAAGACCTATAACTGCAACCGGCTGGTTTGGTTTGAGAGGCATCCGTTTGTGGAGGATGCGATCGCTTGAGAGAGACAGCTGAAAGGGTGGACGCGGAAAAAGAAGATCTGGTTGATCGAACGTGAGAACCCGGGCTGGATCGATTTAGGTGAAGAGTGGGGTAAGGCTGTGAAGATGTTTGGGGAGGGATGAGACGCAGGTCCTTCGACTTCGTCACTCGCGATGAAGCCGCGAGTGACTTCGCTCAGGATGACACTTCCTTGGCGGGTGACCTTTCGGTGAAGGGGTGGGTAGTTCAGGAAGACGCTTCGGTGAATGGGAGGTCGAATCGTTCGGGATGATGGTGGATTTCGTTCGGGATGATGGTGGATTTCGTTCGGGATGATGGTGGATTTCGTTCGGGATGATGGTGGATTTCGTTCGGGATGATGGTGGATTTCGTTCGGGATAAAACTGGATTTCGTTCGGGATGATGCTGGGTTGAGGTTGTGGAGCCCGGCGGGTTTGGGGAGCGTGCTGGACGAGGAGAAACGTCCAGCACGGCATGCGACCCGGCTGCTCCGATGAGGCTGTGGTGGTGCCTGGTTACTTAATGCTGAGGGTGGCTCCGCTGAGATAGGTGTCAACCTGTGCGATGAGAGAACCGGCGGTAAGGTTTGGCGTTGCGGTGTTCGCCATGACTTTGGTTCCGACTGGGAGATGCAGTGCGAGGGTCTTCCCCGCTTCAACCTTCATGAGGTTTTCGCCGACCTTGAGTTCGATGGGTGCTGTCGTGTCGTTGCGGAAGCTGATGGAGACATCTTTGCTCTTGCCAAAGCTGGCATGGATGGGCGTGGTGATGCTGAGGGGCGCGGCATAGACAGCAGGCGCGACGGTGAGAGCGAGGGTGGCGATAGACGAGATGAAGAGATTGCGAGTGGTCATAGTGGCTCCGTTTTGGCGTTCAGTTTCGGCGGGCCACTCTGCCATGGTTCAGAGGGCGGGTCGTTGAGATGAACTACGGACTTGGACTCTGACTTGTTCCCAAAGTTCCGAAGAAAGTTTCGATTTAACGCTTATTAATCAGTGTGTTCGGAGACGGACACGCGTTGTTCAGATGTGGACATTGAGGACGGCTCTCCGTGGATTAGGTAAGCGCTTCGCGGCCATTTAAGATGGTTACGGAGTGTGTAGCAGCTTGAGTCATCTTCTGAACAATATGAATCCGCAGCAGCAGGACGGGATACGCACGGTCGATGGGCCGGTGCTGCTGCTGGCAGGCGCGGGCAGTGGCAAGACACGCGTGATTACACATCGCATCGCGTACCTGATCGAAGAGCGGGGTGTGCCAGCAGATGCGATCCTCGCGGTGACGTTTACGAACAAAGCGGCGAAGGAGATGTCCGAGCGTGTGGACAAGATCCTTGGGCATGGCTCGCTTGCGAAGCCGACGCTGGCCACGTTCCATAGCTTCTGCGTACGCGTACTGCGAAGAGATATAGAGGCGATGCGGACAAATGGTGTTGGGCTGACGCGGACCTTCGCTATCTACGATGAGACCGATCAGCAGGCGGTGGTGAAGCAGGCACTGAAGCGGCTCGGTATCGATGACAAGCAGTTGAAGCCAAGGGTGGCGCTGGGAAGGATCTCGTGGGCGAAGAACCACATGATCGATCCGCAGGAGTACTTCCTTGCAAGCACAAACCCGATGGAAGAGAAGATCGCGCACATCTTCGAGATCTATAAGAAGGAGTTGTTCAAGGCGAACGCTCTGGACTTCGATGACCTGCTCCTGGAGACGGTGCGGCTGCTGAAGTCATCAGGCGAGGTGAGAGAAAGATACAACCGCCGTTATCAGATACGTGATGATCGATGAGTACCAGGACACCAACCGGCCGCAGTATGAGTTGATGAAGCTGCTGGCAGGGATCGCATGGGAACATCTGCGTGGTGGGCGATGAAGACCAGTCGATCTATAGCTGGCGGGGCGCGGACATCAAGAACATTCTCGACTTCGAGAAGGATTTTCCAGAGACGAAGACGATCCGGCTGGAGCAGAACTACCGGTCGACGCAGGTGATCCTTGAGGGTGCATCGGCGGTGGTCGCGCAGAATACGCAGAGGAAAGGCAAGAACCTTTGGACGTCGCGTGAGGGTGGGTCGCTGATTGGATACTACGAGGCTCCTGATGGGGAGAACGAGGCGCTGTTTATTGCGGACCGCGTGAACAAGTATTTGCGGGAGGCGGGAGGGTCGGAGGACCTGCCGCGGTGTGCGGTTCTTTATAGGACGAATTCACAGTCGCGGCTGGTGGAAGAGGCGCTGCGGCGATACCAGATTCAGTACCACATGGTGGGCGGGTTCTCGTTCTATGACCGGGCAGAGGTCAAGGACATTCTGAGCTACATGAAGCTGGTGCAGAATACGAATGACTCCATTGCGCTGGGGCGGGTGGTGAACTCGCCGCCGACGCGGCATTGGCAAGACGACGATGGAGACGCTGGAGCGGATGGCGTTGACGACGGGCATCAGCACGTGGGACGCGATCGGACGGGCGATTGAAGACCGTTTGCTTCCGGCAAGGGCACTGACGGCGCTGGCGGGATTCAAGCGGCTGATTGAGGATGCCCGCGCGATGCTGGGGGCCGAGTTTTGCGGAGAAGCTGGCGGGGGATGTCGCAGCTCCCGGTTTAGGATGATGAGCGATGCGAGGATGCAGGGCTTCGATCCTGAGCGGAGTTTGAGGCTGCTTCTCTACTGTCCATGAAGAGCAAGAAATGTTCCCGCCGGTCGAAGGCAATGGCGCCGATACTTCGTTCGATACAAGCTTCAACTTCGGGTTCGATTTCGGGCCGAGCGAAGAGGTGTCCACGATTGCGGCGGAGAACGCCGTGACGCCTGAGGTGCCGAGATTGAGGATGTTTCGTTCAATCCGTTTGCGCCGGTGGTGTTGAAGGCTTCCGCTTCAACGACCCTGAAGCGGAGTGCGGCGGATGCGCGAAGACTTCCGACGCAGGAGAGAGCGTGCTGCTGCAGAAGATCATGGCGGAGGAGCGGCCGGCGTTTCAGCAAGCCGGGCGATGCGGCGACTTTGCCGGAGCTGATCAAATTTTTGAACGACCGCAGCGGGTATATCCGGGCGCTTGAAGAAGAGGCGACGCCGGAGAGCTTCTCGCGGATTGAAAACTCTGAAGGAACTGGCGAACGCGGCGCAGGATGCGCAGGAGCGCGGTGAGACGCTGCACGAGTTTCTGGACCATGCGGCGCTCGTGTCGGATGCGGACTCCTATTCCGCCGAGGCGCGGGTGACGCTGATGACGCTGCATGCGGCGAAGGGGCTGGAGTTTCCACTCGTGTTTCTCGCAGGCATGGAGGAGGGGCTGTTTCCTCACTCGCGGACGTTTACCGATCCGGTGGGACTGGAGGAGGAGCGGCGACTCTGCTACGTCGGCATGACGCGGGCGATGGACACGCTGGTGATGACCCGGGCGCGGTATCGGCGGCGATATGGGAGCGATATGCCGGAGGCGAGTATTGCTTCACAGGTTTCTGGAGGAGGTTCCGCAGCGGCTGGTGGAGGACTTGGGGAGTCCGGTGCAGCGGCCGGCCTGGAGTTCGAGCTATGGAACTGGATACGGTTCGGGGTATGGCTCGGGTAGTGCTCGGGGTGCGGGGCACGAGGAGGGCGAGCGGCACTACTCCTACGAAGATGAGGACCAGAGTGGCGGAAGGACAGCGGCGGCGGCAAGGCCAGGTGGCGGTGTGCGGGGCGGCCCGAGTGGCGGCAGCTCTATGGATAACATTGCGAGTTTTTTTGCGGGACGGGGGCAGAGTGTTCCCGGACAAAAGCCCGGGCAAAGATTTTCGAGGCCGAAACTCGAGATTCCTGAGCCGACGGGCAAGACAGGGCTTGAAGCAGGGTTCGCGCGTGCGGCACCCGAAATATGGGGAAGGTACCGTGTTTCGGCGCGAAGGCGATGGGGACGATGCCAAGATTACAGTACAATTTCAACAGCACGGCGTGAAGAAGCTGGTTGAGAAGTTTGCCCAGCTGGAACGTATCTAGAGTCCGCACGCTTGTGAACCTTCCGATCCAGATTCAAGAGAGACAAGAGACCCGATACCTCCATGGCAAATACGACGAGCATTACAGACAAGATTGAACGCAAGAAGGTCAAGCGCGCAGCGCGCAAGGCAGCACCGGCCAAGGGACCTCGTGCGGGCGCCCGCGGCGAGAACAAACAGAAGCTGAAGAAGGCTTCACGCGGTAAAGCGAAGCGGTAGGATTTCTGCGATACAGGGGCGGAGCTTCCTGGGCTCCGCCCTTTCATTTTATGGCTGGTGCGAGCAACCGACGGAGGTTGGCTATTCGCCTATTTGACGCGGCATTGGGCTCTTTGAGCACATCAGTGCGACAGCCAACGCAGATTCCCTTCGGGAATGACAAACTAAGTTAATTTGGGAATATCAAGCACAAGGCAAGGTGCTGCTTCACCCATTTTCGACGCGATTTTTGATGTCGGAATACGCCACCTCGATGAGTCTGGTGAGCGCTGCTGTATCCGTGGGCGTTTCGGGTCGCAGCTTCACGTGACGCATGCGCTTGCCGCTGCCCTGCAAGATGTGGGTAGGATCCGGGAGTGCCGCGCCGAGGAAGAACCCAACGTTGACATGTGACGTGAAGACGTTGACGTAGCCGAAAGCGGCGTCGCCGAGACACGCGACCGGACAGCCGTCGTGCACGAGCTCCCGCACTTCGTCTCCAGAGTTGCGCATTACCCTGAACCACTCCTTTGCGAGATCGCCCAGTTCCCCGTTTTGTCTCTTGAGCCATGCATCGACGGCGGGATCATGTTCAACAGCTCCATCCAGTCGCAGAAGTTCGGTTTCCATCGGGGCTCCCTTTGCCTTGCGGCTGTGCTGCCTGGAGGACTTTTGAATCTTATCTCGATGTCGAGATATCTTATGTCGTAGGAGTAAGCGACATGAGACACGAAAACAAGAGCGCCGGAGACCTGAACGCCGCCAAACTCCTCTTCGTTCTTGCCCGCGCTTCGGCGTCGATCGGTACCTATATAGAGCGTACATTCGGCCAACAGGGATTTTGCCTGACTGACTTCATGATTTTAGAAGCACTGCTGCATAAGGGTCCGCTCACAATCTCGGCGATCGGCGAAAAAGTGGCGTTGGCGAGCGCTTCCATGACTTCCGCGATTGATCGCCTTGAGGAACGCGGGCTAGTCCGCCGGAGTTTGAACGCGGAGGACCGCCGAGTGCGACTCGTTGGCCTAAGCTGCGAAGGCCGCAGGTTGATTGAACGTATTTTTGCTCAGCACCTGGACGATATGGAAGCGATTGCGCAGGACATTTCGCAGGAAGAGCGGCACCTTCTTTATGCCGCATTGAAAAAGATTGGATTCGCTGCCAAAGCTGCGACACCGCCGATTCCAAGTCATGCCCAGAAAACCCCTGACCCTAAGCTGGCATGACCCGCAGTACCGCACCACCTTATCACCGCAGTTTACGAAAGGAAACACCATGCTGACCGTTCGCAAGAGCAATGAACGCGGGCACGCCGACCACGGCTGGCTCGACTCGCACCACACCTTCTCCTTTGCCAACTACTACGATCCCGCACACATGGGCTTTCGCTCGCTGCGTGTGATTAACGAAGACCGCGTCGCCGCCGGACGGGGATTCGGTGCTCATCCGCACCGCGATATGGAGATTCTTACCTACGTGCTCTCGGGCAAGCTGGCCCACAAGGACAGCATGGGGCATGTCGAAGTTCTCGGACCGAACGAGATCCAGAAGATGTCGGCCGGGTCGGGAGTTACGCACAGTGAGTTCAATGGCTCCGATGTTGAAGCGACTCATTTCTTCCAGATCTGGATCGAGCCAAAGACACGCGGCACTGCTCCGGCTTATGAGCAGTTGAAGTTCGAAGCGGAAGAGAAGCAGAATCGCTTCAAGCTGCTTGCCTCACCAGTCGCCGCGCCCGGGGCTGCAACTCTCAACCAGGATGCGAAGGTGTCGGTGGCAGAGCTTGAGCCGGGCCACAAACTTGAATACGAGCTTGGGACGTCACGTCATGCCTGGCTGCATGTGATTCGCGGAGAGGTCTCCGTGAACGGCAAGGCCCTCGCAGCCGGCGATGCGGTCGCCATTGAGCAGGAGCAGACGCTGGAGATCGCGGCGGATGTTTCTCAGGGTACACAGAAGAGTGAGATACTCCTCTTCGACCTGGAATAAGCAAAGGAGGAGCTTCTGTCTCGCGTTCGAGACAGGAGTTGCCTCGCGATTTTCCCAAGAAGCGGGACCCGTGTTGTTTACCGGTCGCCAGAACGACAATCACCGACCCAACACCCACCCAAAGGAAAACATTATGAACCGTCGTATCTTCACCGCCCTTGTTGCCGGAGTGCTTTTCGCCGGATCGTCTGCTTTTGCACAGTCGTCCACCTGGACGATTGACAAGAACCACAGCCAGATCAACTTCGAGATCCGTCATGCGACCGTGAGCAACGTTCGCGGGTCGCTCAGCGGCGTCACCGGCACTGTTCTATGGGACGAGAAGAACCTGGCAAAGGCCAGTGTCGAGGCCACTATCGACGCTACCAGCGTCAGCACCAACAACGACGCTCGCGATAAGCACCTGAAGAGCCCGGACTTCTTCAATATCGAGAAGTTTCCGACGATGACGTTCAAGTCGACCTCAGTGACCCGGACCAACGGCAAGCTCCAGGTGATCGGCGACCTTACGCTGGCTGGTGTCACCAAGCCGGTTACGCTGGACGTGGATGGCCCGACCGCCCCGGTAAAGGGTATGAAGGGCGGCCTGGTTACCGGATTCTCTGCGACCGGAACGATCAAGCGCGCTGAGTTCAACTTCGGTCAGAAGTACACCGCTCCGATCCTTGGAGACGAGGTAAAGTTCACGATCGACGTCGAAGCGGACCAGAACTAAGCTTCAACCTCCAGTAATTTGGCGGCCCATCCATCGCGACTGGCTTCGTGGCGATGGGTGGGTTTCGTCGCTCATCATTTACCCTTGAAGTGCATGAACGACGCAACAAATCCCCTCGAAAACTTCGACGACGCCACGTTGGACGGCGCCTTCTCCGGCTTGATGTCGGAGGTAACAACTGACTCCGCTTCGATGGACGCCGAGGCGTTCCGCCTTCATTGGCTTGGCCGGAAGCAGGGCCGCCTGAAGGTGATCAGTGAGGCGTGGCTCAAGTCTGCACCTGCTGAGGCGCGCAAGCCACTCGGGATTCGCTTCAATCAGCTGAAGCAGCAGATCGAAGCGGCGCTGGAAGCTCCGGGAATCGCACCGATCGGAAAAAGCCTGGCGGGCGGGATCGACATCACCCTTCCCGGAACAGTCCGCGCGCCGGGCGTCCCGCATCCCCTGTTGAAGACGATGCAGGAGATTGTCGAGGTCTTCCACAATCTGGGGTACAGCACCAGCACCGGGCCGCAGGTCGAGACCGACTTTTACAACTTTGAAGCTCTCAACTTTCCGCCGAATCATCCTGCGCGGGACACCCAGGACACGCTGATCATCGCCGGCCAGCAGGGCCGGCCGGCGCGCGATCGCCTGCTGATGCGGACCCACACCAGCCCAGTGCAGATCCGCACCATGATTGCGCAGGCTCCGCCTGTCCGCATCGTCATTCCAGGCAAGGTCCACCGCAACGATGCCGCAGACGCTACGCATTCGCCGATCTTCCACCAGGTAGAAGGATTGTGCGTGGACACGAACATCACCTTTTCGGACCTGAAGGGCACGCTTGATCACGCGATGAAGGCGCTGTTCGGGTCTGCGGTGAAGACGCGCTTCTTCCCAAGCTTCTTCCCCTTCACCGAGCCAAGCGCAGACGTCCAGATCAGCTGCATATTCTGCGGCGGCAAGGGTTGCCGAAAGTGCAAGCATTCCGGATGGATCGAGCTGCTCGGCTGCGGCATGGTGGACCCGGCAGTGTTTGCGGCGGTGACGGAGCAGCGAAGATTCGCAGGGGAAGCAACAGCCGCCTATGACCCGGCGAAGATCAGCGGGTTTGCCTTCGGCATGGGCGTCGAGCGCATCGCGATGATCCAGCATGGCATTTCTGACATCGGGCACTTCTATTCCGGCGATATGCGATTCCTTGAGCAGTTCGCCTAATTGCGCGGATTGTTAGATGACTCCCCTATATCGATAACCCTTGAAACGGATCGTGCGCGGACCGAACCAGAAGACTAAAGCACAAATCGAAAGATCGATAATCCATGAATATCCTTACCAAGTGGCTCCGCACCTACGCTCCCGGCATCGCCGTCGACGACCTTCAACTCGCTGAAGACCTTACTCTCCGCGGCATCGCCGTCGAAGGCGTGCACTCGCTGGGCGCAGATAACGGGCACCTGTTCGAGATGGACATCACGACGAACCGCGTCGACGCGATGAACCACTACGGCGTCGCCCGCGAAGCGGCGACGATCTATGGTCTCCGGCTGATGCCCTTCGACACAGCGCTTGCCGAAGCGACTCCGGTAGGCAAGACATTCCCGGTCCGCATCGATGCCCCGGAACTCTGCGGCCGCTTCACCGCACAAGTCCTGCGCGACGTCACCATCGGGCCGAGCACTGGCCTGGTCGCCGGGATGTTCACGCTGCTCAATCAGAAGCAAATCTCAAACGCGGTCGACGCCTCGAACTTTATCCTGCTCGGAATGGGTCACCCTACCCATGCGTTCGACCTCGACAAGATAGAAGGCGGCCTTGTCGTTCGGCTGGCCTATAAGGGCGAAAGACTCAAGCTCCTGGATGGCACCGACCGCGTTCTCGAAGCCGACGACCTGGTCGTGGCCGATTACAGCAAAGCTCTTGCGCTTGCCGGAGTAATGGGCGGCTATGACTCGATGATTACCGCGAGCACGAAGAACATCCTGGTGGAAGCCGCGTGGTTCGATCCTGCAAGCGTTCGCCGGAGTGCGCGCCGCCATGGACTGCACACAGACGCCAGCCACCGCTTCGAACGTGGAGCCGACTTCAACGCTGCTCCCATCGCAAACGCGTTGGTTTCGAAACTGATCCTCGAATCCGGCGGCCACCTTGAGGGGGATCTCATCGACCTTGTCATTCCCGAGATCGCGGCACGCACCGCCTCGCGTCCGGCGGTTTCGCTCTCCGTGAAAGAGGTGCAGCGCCATCTCGGTACCACGATCGCGCCGGAGGGAATCACCCGCGAGATCGTCGCACAGTACCTGACCTCGCTTGGGTGCACTCTCACTCAGCAAACAGAAGACTTGTTTGCCGCCACACTTCCAAGCTGGCGCCTGGACCTGGAACGGGAGATCGACCTGATCGAGGAGGTCGCGCGCGTCTACGGCTATAACAAGTTTGAAAATACGCTGCCTACGCCCGGCATTGTGATCGCCCAGCCGACAGCCGCCCTTGAGGCCGCTGTGCGTTCGCGCCTGCTCGCTCTCGGCTTCAGCGAATCTATTTCAAGCACGTTCTCCTCGCAATCCGAGAGCGACCTCTTCTACCTGCCTGCGGGTGGAAGCGAGACGCCTGAGGAATTTCCTATTGGGATGGAAAATCCTCTTTCCGACGAGGCGACGCTTCTTCGCCCATCGCTGGTTCCGGGCATGGTCGCGATGCTGGCCCACAATCTGAACCGCGATGTTCGCAGCGTCCGTCTTTTTGAACGCGGCGAGGTTTTTACCGCGATCGCCGATGAAGCCAGCGTGGCGAGCGCGGTGCTGGAGCGTCCAAGCCTGACTCTGGGGCTGACCGGCAGCACAGCGCCAAACGCCTTGCACTCCGCCGCCGACGCGCCGTTCTACGAACTCAAGGGTGCCATTGAATCCCTCGTGTCGCTGACGGAACATACGCCACTTAGCTTTGCGGCCGAGGCGCCGGGCTGGCTTGAACCGGGCCGGGCCGCTTCGGCCAGCATCGGTGGCAAAGTGATGGCCCGCTTCGGCGAACTTGCCTCCGCCGAGCAATCCGCCCGCAAGCTTCGCCAACCTGTATGGCTTGCGGAGATCGATCTTGCTTTCCTGCTGTCGCTGCCGCTCAAGAAAGTCACCGCCACGGACTTGTCCCGCTTCCAGGCTGTCGAACGCGACTTCTCCTTCATCTTTCCTGACACGATGCAGTGGGACACCCTCGCTGCCGCGATCCGTGCGCTGGCAATTACTGACTTGCAACGGCTTACACCGGTCGAGATCTTCCGCGATCCCAAGGGCAGGTCTGTCCCCGCAGGGCATTACGCGATCCTGCTCCGGTGCGTCTTCCAATCGAACGACCGAACGCTGCGGGAGGACGAACTTACCTTATGGTGGACGTCGATCATCGCCGCACTTACGGCGCTTGGCGGTACGATTCGCGATGGCCAGTAAACTGGCATGCATCAGACAACTGCAACTCTGCGTCTGTACTCATACGTAGGTATGAAAGCCCTGTTCGCCTGTCTTCTCGTCGCAGTCTTCGCCATTCTTGCTGTGCCGGCTGCAAACGCGCAGATCATTATCAACAACGGCCATCGCCATCATCATCGGCACCACCACCATCATCACCGTCCGTACCGCCGATAGACCTTAGCCGGGACTGAACTTCAGGTGACAGCGCCTAGCCCTCGATCACCATGTTCGAGGGCCTTCGTGCGTTATGGCTTACGCCTCGCACGAGTCGTTTTGGAAGAAACCGGCAGTAATGCCAAAGATAAGGCCAGAAAAACAGACCTTTCTCGGCGCCACAGCGTTATCATTTGGTAATGAGTGACGCCAGCTTCAGCTTTGACGAGTTCCAGGCCCTCGAGCAAAAGGTTCTGCGCGCGGTCGAGATCGTGAAACGCGAGCGTGAGGCCCGCGCCGCCGCCGAAGCCGAAGTGGTTGCGCTGAAAGCACAGCTTGCCGCGCAAGCCTCCGCATCTGACATCCAGCTTACGACCCTCAACAACGAACGCGATGCTATCCGGCAGCGCGTCGAGAGCATGCTGTTGCAGATGGACGAATTGCTGTAACAAAGCCAGGTGTTTTGCGCCCACTCTTCACTGGATGATCGAAAGGGGAATCAATGACCGAGACGCTCGAGGCACCGGCTGAAGTTCATAGTGATTCATCGCCTTATCTTTCGCCTTACGTCGCCGGACAGATGCCGTCCGCCCATGTCGAAATTTATGACCAGGTCTACCATCTTCGCGGCGTAGATCCGATCTATATCGCCCAGCTCGCCACGATGGTCGATCAGAAGATGCGCGCGGTCTCCGAGCATGGCGGCACCGTGGATTCGCTGCGCGTCGCTGTTCTCGCGGCGCTCAATATCGCCGATGAGCTCACCGCGCTGCGGCAAAGCTACGCCGATTTGGCCGGGCGGCAGCAATCCTCCGAGAGCGCCCTGCGGCATCGGGCGGACTCCCTTTCGGGGATGCTGGACGAAGTGATTACCGACCGAAGGGTTGGCTGAGTCGATTCCGTCGCTTTGCCGACCTTTTGACTTGATGTTTCGCGCCATCTCCGCGAAGATGAAGCGATCTTCCATCATGCTTCCGGAGTGTGCGCATGGCTTCTTTCCGTTCTGTTTCCTGTAACTTTGCTTGCGCCTGTGGTCTCGCGCTGGGTGTTGCTGTTTGGGGCCAGACGCCCGATAAGACTGCCGGGCAACTCCCTTCCGGCTCTGCCGCACCCTCCGACCCAAAGTATTTGGCCGCGATGGCCGAAGCGAAGCAATTGGTGCATGACCGCCAATATGGATTCGCGATCGAAAAATATAAAAAGGCCAACAAGATCGCGGGGGGTAAAGATCGCGACAGCCTGAATAAGCTCTTCGACCTGGAGATCAAAACGGGCGAGTTCAAAGACGCTAGTGGAACCGCGGCAGCGCTAGTCTCCGCTGCGCGAACGCCTGCCGAAAGATCGAATGCCGAAGCCGACCAGGGCGAGGCGATCCTGCTTGACGCCGGCGACAAGAACAAGCCTGACAAGCTGAAGGCGGCTGACACCGCTTTCAAAGCAGCCATTGCGGACAATCCGAAGAATGCCAACGCGCATTTCTACGATGGCAAGGTGCTCGCACGCATGCAGCAGATGGAGGCGGCCGGCGAGCAGTTCAAACAGTGCGTGAGCTGTATTTCTCCCAACGACCCGAGCTACGTGCGCGCGCAGCACTTTGCTGAAGATCCGCATCTTTCAACCGAAAAGATGGCGCCGCCGTTTACCGTCACCGCGCTCGACGGGTCGAAGTTCAACCTGGACAATATGGGCGGCCGGGTCGTGCTAATCGACTTCTGGGCGACGTGGTGCGGTCCGTGTAATGAAGAACTGCCGCAGATGAAGAAGATCGCGAAGGAGTTTGCGGGGCAGCCTCTTGTCATCATCAGCGTCAGTTGGGACAGCGATGAGACAAAGTGGAAGAACTTCATCAACAAGAACGAGATGACGTGGGTGCAATATCGCGATGCCGACCACGAACTCAGTAAGCGGTTCGACGTAAACGCGATTCCGCACTATTTCACGATCGACTCGGATGGCGTGCTGACGGCCGAGATGCTCGGCTCGGGCTCTAATGTGGAGGGTAAGTTGAAGAAGCTGGTCGCACGGGCGAAATTGGTGGCACCGAAGCTGCCGGACACTGTCAATGGGACGCAATAAAGCGGGACACAATAGCACCGAAGTTCAATTGGGCTTGACTTGCTAATCCGAAGAGTCACGTTTAGCATCCAAGTCAGATGAACCGGCCTGCAAAGCAGGTGCGCGACCAACGCTGGTTGAACCAATACTTATTGAACAGGGACCTAGCTCGTATATATGGCTCGGTGTGCTATGTCCGCCAGTCCGGAAAGCCTAAAGAGCCACGGCGGGGTCCCACCGTCTTAGACGGGTTCACCAGCGACTCGACGCACGGCCCAGTGGGTCGGTTTTTCGTTTCTGCCGCATCGCATGTACAAAGATCCAGCGGAGGCCGTTAGACCTGGTTGTGGAATCTCCGGCAAAGATGAAAACCACCTTACTCCGTCTCAAGACTCAGTGTCTTCTCGCCACTGGGCTTGCCTCCGTGATGTGTCTGACTTCGCTTACAGGATGTCTGCGGCATTCGGCTACAGTCTCGTCGGGCACTTATAGATTTCGAGATGTCGGCGGCGTCACCATCCTGGAACCACCGATCAACGAGCTACCTGGGACGAGTCAACGCGTCGCCACCGTGACGCTCGGGGATGCTCCGCAGACTAAGTCGCTGGCCCGGGACGAGGGTCGATGTTCGATCCAAACCAAGATGTTTTCGTTCGAGTCTGGAGAGACCTCAAATCGTTGGGTGGTGAGGAGCCCTAGAGCAAGGGACTTGGCTGTGTCCGCAACTCAGAACGAATTAGCTGACGATTGGATGAATCTGCTCGTCAAGCTGACGAATCTCGAACAAGCCGGTTGTTTCCCTGCCCAAGAAACAACCTATTCGATACAGCGAGCGATAGCCACCGCGATTCCTATTCCTGCCGACCAGGCCCTTCTGTTCTTCTACTCGCTTACCGGTTCTGGTTATGTGGATCTCGAGCCGGGCCTGCAAATCAAAGTTGGGTCGATGAGTTCGGCGGAAGGCGTCATCGGTTCTGGGACTGAGGTCTTTTCTCAATACAAGGTGGTGCCGCGATCGACGGTCGGCGTGGAGTTGCAGCTCGCCGGCAAGAGCAAGGATGCCGCGAAGCACACGGCATCGGACGCCAGCCTTCCAGCAACATTTGCGTCGTCTCCGTTTCTTCGACTCTTTCTTGAGCAGGGTGCCACAGACTCCTCCAAGCCGCGTAGGGCTGCTCTCCTGGGCGGCCTAACGAACGAGGCCCTAGACCGGGACACCAAGGCGGTTCTTGGAGACGGATCGAATCCTTGTAAGACGATTGCTCCGCCTTCGACCTGCGTTGTCTTTCCCCAGGGAGGAGTCAGCGTACTTTCAGCTATCACGGTAAATGGACGAGAGATGCTCTATGGACCCGGAACAACCCTCGGTCAGTTGCTCGACGCGGTTCCCGACAATGCAAAGCAGAAGGCTTTGGCGACTGTCACCGTGCAACGCCCTTTAAGCTCCGGCTACGCTACCCTAACCTTTCAGCGAGAGATGGACGCAACCTCCAAGGTAATCTTGATCAACGGGGACCGCATTCATTGGGCAAAGTAGCTAGACGCCTACGCAAGCGATGAGCGAGAGTGAGTCGGGGCAAGTTGTAAACGATCACTGTGCATTCTTCCTACCTTCAACTCGGCCACATTAAGATTCCGATCTATGGCGTTGCCGCGGCGCTGGGCTTGATGGCTGCGCTGGGCTTGAGCCAGCGTATGGCGCTCTATGCCAAGCTTGCTCCTGAGGCGGTGTGGAATGCGATTGTGGCGGCGATCCTTGCATTGTTCGTTTTCTCGCGTGTGCTGCTGATCGCGTTCAACTTTCATAGCTTTCTTGAGTATCCGCTGCTGGTGCTTGGGCTGCCCTCCATCACGGTTACGGGGATCTTCCTCACCAGCCTCTTTCTGCTTGGGTACATCCGCTGGCGGCGGCTTTCTCTGCTGCGAGTGTTGGACGCTGCGGCTCCGTGTGTCGCGGTGCTGTGGGTGTTCCTAAGCTTTGCGCGGGTGGTGGATGGTACGCGCGACGGGATGCCAGCCCATGCCTCTTCTGGGGCTCAGGTTGCAGCCGGCGGCGTTTATTCGGTAGAGCTTTACACCTCGCTGAGCGCATCTCTGATTTGCCTGATGCTGCTTGGCCTGATGGCGCTGCGAACTCGCTACACGGCAGGGCTGATCGCCGGTATCGGGCTTGTATCTTCCGGTGTCGCGATCTTCTTTCTCGACTTCTTTCGATTGCCTTCGGAGGTGCTTGCGAGCTCATGGCTTGATCCATCGCAGATAATAGGAGTAGCGATGATTTTCGTTGGGGCGGCGCTGGTTTGGCGGGCGCGCACGGAGAGCACGCGAGAGAGCAGGAACGAACCACCTCATGCCATCTAAGAACATGCTGCCTAAGGGGCAGCGGCACCACTCAGTACGGAAAGAGTACCGCGCTACGCGTGGGGCAGAACCCGAGCCGGAGGTCGTGATCCCTGTTCTCGATTTTGAGGACGAGGACGACTCGAATTTTGAAGACGGCGTTCGCAGCTTCGCGGCCGCGTCAGAAGCCGCCGGGATGCGTATCGATGCTTATCTTGCGCAGGCGCTGCCGGACATATCGCGCGCGCGAGTGCAGCTGCTGATTGAGTCGGGGCAGGTGCGGGTTGAGGGCAAGCCGGCGAAGGCCAAGCAGAAGCTGGTGGGCGGCGAGAGCATCGAGATTGAGGGCGAGCCGCAGCCTCCGCCGCTGCACGCGATTGCGGAAGATATTCCGCTGGAGATCTTGTACGAGGACCAGTACCTTGCGGTGGTCAACAAGCCTGCGGGAATGATGGTCCATGCTGGCTCCGGCGCGCATGAAGACGCGCGGAATCGGGGGACGCTGGTGAATGCGCTGCTGTTTCATTTCGGCAAGCTGTCGGAGGTTGGCGGCGAGCTGCGACCGGGCATCGTGCATCGGCTGGATAAGCAGACGAGCGGCATCATCCTTGTCGCCAAGGACGACAGCACGCACCGCAAGCTCGGCGAGATGTTTTCTGAGCGGCGTCTCGAAAAGAACTACCTTGCGCTGGTGCATGGCCACCTGGCCAAAGACCACGTTACAGTGAACCTCCCCATCGCCCGTGACCTGATTCGACGGACAAGAATGACGACGCGCAGGGCGGCATCGGATCCCGGGGCGCGGGCCGCCGTCTCGCACGTTACCGCGCTTGAACGGCTTACCACGCCATACGGGCCGTTTACCCTTGTCGATGTGAAGATCGAGACGGGCCGGACCCACCAGATTCGCGTCCACATGCAGTCGCTTGGCCACCCTGTCGTCGGCGATTTCCTTTACGGCGCGCCGCACCGCATCCTGGCCAATCCGCCGGTGAAGCATGACGCCGGTCTGGAGCTCGAACGCAACTTCCTGCACGCCGCACATCTTGTCTTCGTTCACCCAAAGACGAACCAGACGATGGACATGCACTCGCCGCTGCCACCTGATGTCGCGGAGTTCCTCGCTGCGCTGAGAGCCGGCCCGCAGCAACCCGCAGGTGTAAGTTGATACACTCTACCCCGTGACACTTTTGAACGTGATTCTACGCAACCTCCGACTTTTTGCTGCATCTGCGATGCCTGCCGCCTACGCCTCCCTGGTCTTCGGAGTTCTGATTGCCGCTCCGCTATGTGCGCAGGAGACCGCCCCGCAGCAGCCCGCTACTCCGTCGCCCGCCGCATCGCCGCAGAACACCGACCAGACGGCGAAGCCGACCGGCGACCAGTCTCAGACCGGCGGACAGGTCTTCAAGCTGGCACCCGTCGAAACTGACGAAGTCAGCCAGATCTTCACCGTTACGGACAAGAAGGGCCACTTTATTACCGGCCTTCACCAGGAAAACTTTGGACTCCTTGACGATGGCAGACCGCCTATCTCGGTGCTCCAGTTCACCCAGCAGACGAACCTGCCTTTGCGCGTTGGTGTTCTGCTCGACACCAGCAGCTCGATTCGCCAGCGGTTCCAATTCGAGCAGGATTCGGCTATCGAATTCTTTCTGCAGGTGCTGCACCTGAATGATCGGGCCTTCATCGAGGGCTTCGATGTGCAGACCGATCTGGCCCAGGACTTCACCAACAATGTCGACCTGCTGAACCAGGGCATCCGCAAGCTTCGGCCCGGCGGGGGTACGGCGCTGTTCGACGCGCTGTACAAGACCTGCCGCGACCAGATGCTTACCCTACGCGAGTCCGGATCCGTCCGCAAAGCGCTGATTCTTGTTTCCGACGGCGAAGATAACTACAGCCGCGCCGAAGAGACCGACGCCATCAAGATGTGTCAGCGCGCGGACACCATCGTTTACTCGATCAGCACCAACATCAGCCCCACGAAAGACAAAGGCGACGATGTATTGAAGACCATCTCCGACGCCACCGGCGGCCGCGCGTTCTACCCCATCCGCATTGAGGATGTCGCAAACGGGTTTCGCAGCATTGAAGAGGAGCTACGGAGCCAGTATCTCCTGATCTACCGCCCGGCTAACTTCAAGGCGGATGGCGCCTTCCGCACCATCTATTTGCACGCGATCGATTCCCGCTACCAGGTAAGCACACGTAAGGGTTATTTTGCGCCGCGGCCGCCTCAGTAGGCTGGCGCAGCGAAAAACTTGATTGCGGCAGGGTAACTCTGGTTAAAATCCGGTGTCTAAACCACCAGGGGACACCTATGCGTTCTTATCTTCGGATTACCACGGCTCTCTTGACTGCGACCCTCGCCGCTGCCGCTTCGGCGCAGATGCCTTTGGCTGCTACGCAAGCGTTCAGCAATCTTGCAGACCAGCCTGCGACCCACACCGGTTTCGTCTTCGATCGATCGATGATGCAGATGGCGCAGGGGTTTCTCGAATCCGGCGGCATGGATGCGAAACGCGCTGTCGCGGCCGTTACCAGCATCAGCTTCGACACGTACAAGTATCCGCAGCCTGCGTTCTACACACCGGAGGCGATGGCGTCGCTGGTCGCCGCGTATCGCGCCGCTGGATGGAAGCACCTGGTAGATGGCAACCAGACTCCGGCGAATTCGGCGCAGCCACGCTCCAATATCACAGATCTCTGGCTGCACTTCTCCGGAGCCGACATTGACGACGTGACCGTGCTGATCCGCGCGCCAAAGACGATGAATGTGATCCAGGTGGCGGGCGATTTGCGGCCGCTCGATTTGGTTCACCTTGGGGGTCACTTCGGCATCCCGAAGGTGGATCCGAACGCCGTAATGGTGCCCGCACCGGACAACCGCTAGGGAGTGGAATTCTAGCCGTACAGCTCTACACGCCGCAGCAGCGCGAGCTTTCGGTCGGGCGGGAGAAAGCTCGCCTCTACCGCGTTGGCTGCGAGTTCACGAAGTTGTTCCAGCGTGAAGCCGAACCGCTCGTACGCCAGAATGTATTCCTCCAAAAGATTGCTGCCGAACATGGGCGGGTCGTCTGAATTAATTGTGACCATCAGGCCGGAGTTAAAGTAGTTCTTGATGGGGTGGAGGTCGAAGTCGGCACAAGAGCCGGTGCGGATGTTGCTCGTCACGTTCAACTCAAGAGGAATCTGTTTCGTCGCCAGGACTTCCAGCAACTCCGGGTCATGCTGCGCGGAGAGCGCGTGACCGATGCGCTCCGCACCGATGTTGATTGCCGACCAGATGCTCTCCGGGCCGATTGTCTCTCCGGCATGGGCGGTCAGCCGCAGACCGGCTGCCTTCGCCTCGGCGTATGACTCACGAAACAGGTCGGCACCTCCGCGAGCTTCGTCGCCGCCGATGCCGATTCCGATAATGCTTGGGTACTGCTTCCGCAGCTCTGCTGCCTTGCGAAAGACCTTTGAGGCCTCGTCCGCTCCGAAGTGCCGGACCGCGTCGATGAGCCAGTAGATTGTCGTCCCGAAGTCTTTTTCACCGCGAACGCGACCGCGTTCGATCGCTTCGACGAAGGGCTCGACTTCCGCGTTCTTCCAGTAATAGATGATGCCGAAGGAGATGTACACCTCGGCGTGGAGAACTTCCTGCGCCGCTAGTTCTCGAACCATGTTGTAGGTAATCAGCTCGTAGTCGTCGGGCCCCTTCAGCCGCGAGGAGACTGCCTTGAAGGAATCCATGAAGCCAAGAAAGTTCTCGTAGACGTAGAGTTTTTTTGCCGCTTCAGCGGTGAGAGGCTCAGCGTCGTGGCGCTTGCTCAGTTCGAGCAGCGTCGCTGGCAGGATGGTGCCTTCGAGATGCAAGTGGAGCTCAACTTTTGGCAGACCCTTGAGCCATGCGGGGACGTCAATCTCAGGTGCCTGCTTGGACCGCTTCTTTGCCATCTTTTCAGTGTACCGTCTTTGCGTAAAGGACAAGCTGACGTTAAAGCCGAGTTTGAAGACGGGTGATCTTGCCAAATGGCGTTGGCAGGACGACAATTGGCTTATGACGGTTGCGGCGATCACAACAGCTCTGGGCGGAAGAAAGGTACTTAAGCGCAAGGTTGATTCCGACTCGGATTTGACCTCGCTTACCCGTGAGGGCCTGCCGGTGGGCACCCTTACCCTGCTCGCGCACCAGCTATCGATCGAGCGTAAGACGCTGGCGCACATTGTCGGTATCTCCGACCGTACGCTCAGCCGCCGGCTCGCAGACAACAGGCGACTTTCGGCTGAAGAGAGCGACCGGATCATTCGCCTCGCGCGCATGGTTACGCTGACGGTCGATACGCTTGGCGATTTTACGAAGGCATCGTCGTGGCTGCAATCGCCGAATCGGGTTCTCGATGGTCAGCGACCGCTCGACCTGCTCGATACCGACACGGGTGCGCGATCGGTGGAAACGGTGCTCATGCGCATCGAGTACGGCCTTTATAGCTGATGAAGGTTTGGCGCATCAGCAAGCGACTCCACGCCGCTACGGCTTTCTCAGGTGAGGGCGCCCGACTCGCCGCTGGGCGCTGGAACCCGGCGGGCGTTCCTTTGGTCTACACCTCATCTTCGCTATCGTTGGCCCTTGTCGAAGTCTTCATACATCTTGATCCCTTCGAGTCTCCAGACTTTGTGTCCATCGCGGCTGATCTGCCGGTTGACGAAAGAGAACTGGAAGAAGAAAAGCAGGAAATGCTTTTCAAACTACCTGAAAGCTGGCGAGAGATTGGACATCCGCTTCCTCAGAAGATAGGCGCCGATTGGATCGCATCCGGTCGCTCTCTTGCTTTACCCGTACCCTCCGTCGCGGTCGATGGTGAGTGGAACATTCTTATAAATCCCCTGCACCCCAAAGCGACTGCGATCAAGTTGGACCAGCCTAAGCCATTCATATTTGATGTGAGGATGTTCAAAGATGGAAGATAGTGCTCAAGTAGGTCTAACCCTCGTAGAATTCGCTGCGCTTCCGGCTGTAGAAGAAATAAACGAACAGCCCAATGACCAGCCAGACAAAGAACCGCACCCAGGTGATTGCTGGCAGCCCTGCCATGAGCAAGACGCAAAAGAGGGTGCTCAAGACCGGGATTACGGGGCCGAAGGGAACGCGGAAGCCGCGATGACGGGCGGGATCTTTCGCTCGCAGCACGATCACTCCGATCGACACCAGCACGAAGGCGAAGAGCGTTCCGATGTTCGACATCTCGGCGAACGTACCTACATCAAAGAGGCCTGCAGGGATCGCCACAAGAATTCCAGCGACCCATGTCGCGAACGCTGGTGTCCGGTATTTCGGATGGATATGGCTGAAGACGTCCGGCAGGAGCTTGTCGCGAGACATGGCGAACCAGACACGTGCCTGTCCCAACTGGAAGACAAGTATGGACGAGATCATTCCGACGATTGCGCCCAGCACAACGATCAATCGCACCCAGTGCAGGCGATGACCGCCCGGAGTGAGTGAGAGGCGTTTGAGCGCGTTGACCACCGGAGCGCCATCGCCCGCGACGGACTGCCAGGGAACCATGCCGGTGAGAACTCCGGCTACGCCGATGTACAGGATCGTGCAGACGATCAACGTCGCGACGATTCCGATAGGCACATCGCGGCGGGGATTCTTGCACTCCTCGCTTGCGGTCGAGACCGAATCAAACCCGATGTAGGTAAAGAAGATGATGGAACCGCCTGCCAGCACTCCTGAGAAGCCGTTCGGCGAGAACGGATGGTAGTTCGACGGATGCACGAACGACAGTCCGAAGCCGATAAACAAGAGGATCGCCGTGATCTTCACCAGCACCATGATGTTGTTAGTCCGCGCGGACTCGCGGATGCCGCGAACGAGAACCACGGTGAGGAGAAGAACGATGACGAAGGCCGGGATGTCGAAGCCGAAGTGCCAGCCTTCGGCAAAGATGTCTTTGCCGGCGAGATCCTGGAGGCCGAGCGGCAGATATGCGGGCGAGAGCCACTTGGGGTCGAGATGGATGCCGAGCCAGTCCAGCAGGTCTACGATATGCGCGGCGAATCCGACGCTGACGCTCATGTTCGAGAAGGCATACTCGAGGATGAGGTCCCAGCCGATGATCCATGCCACGAGCTCGCCCAGGGTCGCGTAGGTATAGGTGTAGGCGGAGCCAGCGATGGGGATCATGCTTGCCAGTTCCGCATAGCAGAGGCCGGTGAGGGCGCAGACGATTGCCACGAGCACGAGGGACAGGGCGAGCGCGGGGCCTGCGCCCGGCCTGCCGGCCACTGCTAACGGATGCCCCTGGACTAGGTTCAGGATGAGGTCGATGATCGGCGAACCCTTCCAGTCCGCGAGCTTCGAAGGATTGCCTCCGATTGCTGTCCCGATCACGGTGAAGATTCCTGAGCCGATCACCGCGCCGATGCCCAGCGCCGTAAGGGAGACCGGACCCAGTGTTTTCTTCAGCGCGTGTTCCGGTCGTTCCGAGTCAGAGATCAGCTTGTCGATCGACTTGGTGCGAAAGATTTGGCGGGGCAGTGGCGTGTCCCTCAATGATGGAATGGTGTAACAGAGCGGCCCACGATGAAGAGGCAACAATTGTTTGAACTTTAGCAGATAGCTGGAAGTTCGATTCGACCTTTCTACCGGGATGGGAGAAGGCAAGCGCCGCCGGGGCGTCGCCGGTAGAGTATTTCCGTGTCCTACCGCTTGCGCGCGCTGCTTGCCCTCGTCATCCTTCCGGGTCTCATCGCGGGCGGCGTGGTGGTGCGCCTGCGTCTGCGCCGCCGACCTGCTGCAGAGCCTGCGGCTTTTATGCGGCAGGAGCCGCAGATCATGCTCTGGGCGTGGGAGACGCCTGAGGACCTGACACTTCTCGACCCAAAGCGTGCGGGCGTTGCGTTTCTTGCACGCGAGGTGCTGCTTGGGCGTGACCTCGTCGTAAGGCCCCGGTATCAGCCGCTGCGCATCGCTCCCGGCGCATGGCTGATGGCTGTCGTGCGGATCGAAACCGGGCCCGGCTTTCTGCCAACTCCGGAGAGTGCCCAGCGTTCTGCCGATGCAATTGCCGACGCGGCCCGGCTTCCGAACGTCCGCGCCGTGCAGGTGGATTTCGATGCGACCGCAAGCCAGCGAGATTTTTACCTGGCGCTGCTGCGCGATCTTCGCGCGGACCTGCCGGCGGGCTACCCGCTTTCGATCACCGCGCTGGTAAGCTGGTGCGGCCCCCACAGCTGGCTGCATGGGCTGAAGATCGACGAAGCCGTTTCCATGTTCTTCCGAATGGGCGGCGCGGCGGCGACCCGTAGCACAGCGCCGCGCACCCAATCGGTGATCGAAGAGCCTCTTTGCTCCGGCGCCATCGGTGTTTCGACAGATGAGGCGTGGCCCGTTCTTCGACCGGATGAGCGGGTGTACGTCTTCAGCCCAGCACCCTGGACGCAGAATGAACTTGCGCGCATCAACCGCTTCGGTTCTCAAGGACTTCGAGGCCTCACCTCTCCATGAAGCATCTCCGCCACACTCTCTTCGTACTCCTAACCTTCTTCATCACGCTGCATGCCCGGCCCTGCGGGCCTGACTTCCCCGCGGCCGTCTTCGTTCTTGAGACCGGGCCGAGCGGCGACTATGCGAAGTATGCGGCCGGACATCTCGACGTGCCGCAAGCCGGCTACCGGACACGCCACCTGGTGATCGCGTATGACACGCTTAGCGGCCATGGGCTTGCGCCCGAGGTACAGAAGGAAGCGGTCGCCACGAATGCCTATCTTCTCGATCCGTGGCAGGCGGACGACTCCGGCAAACCCCTTATGGGCTTTTCTGCATGGATTGCGGCGCGGAGTGCGTTCCCTGCGTTTGATGGCTACACACCGGACGCGAGCCTGCCCACACAACGGCTGGTTCCCGGGCAGGATTATCAGAGCTTCAACAACTGCCTGGACGATGCATTTGCCACGGCTGCCAGAACTCTGAAGGCGCACGTCGCTGCGCACACGGCGAAGGATCCCGCTGTAGCCGATTGGGTCCGCGCCCAGGATGCCGTCTTCAGCAACTGCGGCGACGGCAAACCTGCGAACTACTTCGGTCCTGCCGACAAGAAACCGGCGCCGCCGCCTGCGCCGCATGCTCCAACGCCCGCGCCCGCGGACTCGCCAGCATGGCTCAAGCAGGACGGCGCCTATCAGCTTGCGGCCGCCAGCTTTTACGCGCTGCATTTCGACGACGCGCTTACGCGCTTCGGCGCGATCGCAGCGGATAAGAACTCGCCGTGGTCGATGACCGCCCGGTACCTCGTGGCTCGGACGTACCTTCGAAGAGCCAGCATCGAGGACGCAGGGACCGCTGCAGGCGGCGACCAAAGCCGCAAGGAGGAAGCTGCGCGAAGGTATAAGGCCACGATGACGCTGGCACAGCGAGAGCTGGTGGCGATGCAATCGGAACCACGAATGGCGGCGATGCGCGGGGCGGTGAACGGGCTGCTGGACTACGTCAACCTTCGCCTGCAGCCGAATATCCAGGCGGCAGTGCTTGCCACTCGCCTGCAGTCGCCAAGTGTGGCGACCTTTCGGCAGGCGGTGATCGACCTGACATGGCTGCACACCGACCATGACTACGGTGCCACGCCGGTTCCAGCGCTGAACGCAGGCGAGCAGTCCAATGACATGCTTGCGTGGATCGACGCGGTCTCGAGCAAGGACGAAGCGGGCGCGCTCAAGCAATGGCGCAGCAGCCATTCCGTGGCGTGGCTGGTTGCGGCGCTCGCCAATGCGAGACCGGGCGACTCCGCGACGCCGGAGCTGATGCGAGCCGCAAAGGCTCTTTCTCCTGCCGATCCGGGATGGCTTGCGGTCACCTATGACCGCCTGCGACTCTCCCCGAGAGACGCGGCGAGACGCAGCGAAGTGCTTGCCCTACTGCCTCAGATCAGAAGCTCCGGCGACGTCTCGGCTACAAATCTCTTCCTCACGCTGGCGACAGAAACCGCTCCCGGCCTTGATGAGTGGCTGAAGACAGTGCCACGCGTGCCTGTCGGCACGAACTCTGATGTGTCCGGCGAAGAGGCGCTGCTGAAGGTTGCCAGTCTAGCTTCCACCGACGACGCTGTTAGAGGTCGCCAGCCTGTCTTCGTCGAGGATAGCTGCGGGAAGAAGTTTGCCGCCAATACTGTTCTCCCGCTCTTCGACAGGGACGGCGCGGTAGCTCTGAACCGCGAGATGCCTCTGCGGATACTGGCGCTGGCGGCTGAGAGTTCGACGCTGCCGGAGAACCTTCGCTTCCAGGTGACACAGGCGACCTGGGTGCGCGCTGTGCTGCTGGACAAGCCTGAGATCGCCCGTCGCATGACGCCGCTTCTGATTGCGTGCAGGGCTGCCTGGAAGCCGGTGCTGGACGCGTACGACTCGGCCACAACGACCGAAGCGCGGCACGCATCGGGTCTGCTGGCGCTGATGCGATTCGCCTCTACCGTGCCCAGCGTGTGGGAGGGCGAAGAGCGGCGTCAAGGATTCGCCACCTATGACGAGTTGCGGGAAAACTGGTGGTGCTCCGCGGTTCCGAAGCCGGGCGAGACGATGGACTTCGAACCTGACCCTGTGATTCCAGCGACGGGCGTTACAGCCCCGTCCTCGCCTAAGGTGGAAGCTCCGGCGGCGCCATCCTTCCTTTCACAGGCCGATGTGGCCGAGGCGCATGCGGAGGTAGCCGCGCTTGAGCGTATTCCGCGAGCTTCCACCTACTTCGCGCAGCAGGCGCTGGCGTGGCAAAGGCTGCACCCCAATGACCCGCAGACGGCTGACCTTCTGGGTGAAGCCGATCGCGTGCTTCGCAACTCCTGCCGCAAGGACCCGCCTTACAATGCACAGGGCAGCAGGCAAGCCGACGCGACCGACATGAACCTTACGCCGAATCTTGCGAAGGCACTCTTCGAGACGCTGCACCAGAACTACCCGAAGAGTGTTTGGGCGAAGCGCTATACCTCGTGGCAGTAGCAACGCGAGCGCAGACGCGGTCGTTGTCGAGAGCCTTGCCGGCTGATTTGCTTTACAAACTGAATACTTATCGGCTACGGGTTTACGCTAGACTTGGGTGCGCGGAAAACCTTGATAGCTGCCTTTTCAAACCGCTCTGCGGCTTCCGGGCCTTCGTGGTATTCGTGTTTCATAGCAACCCCGTTAGATACGCCATGTCGAGTAAAGCATGAAAAAGGGAAACAACGGAAGCAATCACCAAAGTGAATCCGATGAACGCTTTGGCGGCATTCATGACGCTTACGTCCTTGATGCTTCCAGCGGAATATATAAACTTCGCCCCACTGAAGAAGAGCAACCCGTACAGAAAAAAGAAGTACCAAGCATCTATTTTCAACCTTTGATCGTCGTTGAACCCGCCCCGAAAGGAACGGACTGGCCATCCGTAATCGTAGCTTTCATCGGCGTATTGGTCTCTGCCGGGGCTCTGCTCCTCCTGTATCTGACTGTCGCATACACCAAGCGACAATGGGTCCAAGCGCAAAGAACTGCTGACGCTTCCATTGCGGCGGCTCACGAAGCGCAGCAATCTAACTTGGACTCCAGAAATAGATTTATACAAGATACTCGTCCATGGGTCGGAATTTCCTACCCCGAAACAACTCCAATGAAGTCTGGACAGCAAACCATAAACGGGCAGGTGGGTGTTGATTTGAGCATCCCATCCATCGTGAATGCTGGCCGCACCCCAGCGCAAGGCGTGGTTGTTTACGTTGGGCTGGTAAGAACTAGAGATATACCCTATGAGGTTTTCATCGGAGATGATAAGTGGATGAGGCGGGTAGTTGATAGGACTATTGCCGGAAAGTTTCCCTCTGGCATATATACAATTCAAAATCTCTCCCCCTCGATTAAAAGCACTCAGGCCATAAATGACCCGAGCTACTTTCCTAAAGCGGCTGTCGGCAATGGGGCTATAGAGTTGCCAAAACGTAAAGATATTGGAGTTCTCTTGCCATCCGTTCCCGAAAAGATTCCGCTTGCTTACATATATGAGGGGCCTGAAGGCTACAGGCTTGGGGCACTTATTATTTATGGCAAGGTAACTTACCGAGATGTTCGGAACAAAGATTACAACACCACGTTTTGCAGTTGGACTCTCCTTCCGGGCAAAACCTCATTTTCCGCATGTCCTGTATTCAACAACGCTCCCTAAACATAAAAGCGCCATCCCTGTCACGGCAAGCCAAAAATATCGCGGTCTCTTATTGTGTGTCTAGTGATTTATGTCCAAAATGTTTGACATCCATCTGAGCCGGCCATATAGTTCTTCATGTAAATAATTTCTTACATGGAGACGCTGATGTCGACCCTCTCGTACCAGGAAAAATCGCTCTACGGCATACTTGTCGCAGACCTGCTGGTCTACATCCCGTACTTTGTTTACGTGATGCACCATCCCACTACCCTTACCCACATCATCGGGACGATCATCCTTTTGGTCGTGGCGCACATTGTGACGCAGTCGATCATCGCCATCGCCAACCGGAACCGCATCACCGATGAGCGTGACCGGCAGATCGCCGGGCTCGGCTATCGCAATGCCTACTTCGCGCTGGTGAGCATGATCCTGCTGGGCATGGGCATGCTGTGGCTGCATACCGTGTATGGCCCCCTGGAACCGAACCGTATGGGACTGCACTTCCTGAGTGTCTTCCTGGGTATGGTCGTGATCTCGGAGATTGTGAAGATCCTTTCGCAGCTGATTGCTTACCGGAGGTCGATCTAATGGGCGGCATACGGAACAACGTTCGCGATCTGCGCGCCGGCATTGAGATGACGCAGCAGCAACTGGCTGACAGGATCGACCTGACGCGGCAGACCGTGATTGCGATTGAGGGCGATAAGTACTCGCCCTCGCTCGAGACAGCATTTCGCATTGCGAATGTGTTCGGGGTGCCGCTTGAGGAGGTCTTTCAGTACCAGGACGATCGGAAGAAGTCGCGGAAGGGCTAGAGGAGAGGAAGGCCCGGCATTCGACTGTGCCGGGCCTTCTGCATAGGATGTGAGTCGATCAGGCTACGGTGAGGGTGACATCGACGTTGTTGCGGGTGGCGTTCGAGTAGGGGCAGATGACGTGGGCGGCTTGCACGAACTCGACGGCCTTATCGTGGTCGACGCCGGGCAGGTGGACTTCAAGGGCGACCTCAATGCCAAAGCCGGGGGCTCCGTTGGCGAGGGGGCCGAAGGAGACGGAGGAGTTGATGAAGGTGGCTGGGTCGAGGCGCAGCTTGTGGTCGCCGAGGACGTGCTTGAGAGCGCCGATGAAGCAGGCTGCGTAGCCGACGGCAAAGAGCTGCTCGGGATTGGTGCCCTCGCCGGTGCCGCCCATTTCCTTCGGGAGCTGAAGCTTGACTTCGAGCTTGCCGTCGTCGGTTTTGCCGATGCCTTCACGGCCTCCTGTAGCTGTGGCGCGGGCGGTGTAGACCTTCTTTTCAATTGCCATGGTGCGGGTATTCCTTTCTGAGTTACTTCGGTTGGATGCGGCGGCGAGTATTTGGCTTCGCAGCGGCGGTTCGGCCCGAGCGAACGTTGATAAGCACGTCGGCTGAGATTCCCAGACCGCTCCTCAGCCGACGCACCATTGGAAGCGTGAGGCTGCGTTTGCGAGTGAGGACTTCGGAGACGCGGGCTCGACTTCCGATAAACGCTTCGAGATCCTTGCGGGATAGGCCTTGTTGCTCCATGCGGAATTGGATGGCGGCGATGGGGTCGGGGACATCGATCGGAAAGTGCTTCGTCTCGTATGCGTCAAGGAGCGTGGCGAGGACCTCGAGCTCATCCCCTTCTGGACTGCCTGAGTTAGCACCCATCAGCTTTGTGACTCTTGCAAGCGCTTCGTCATAGTCCTGCTCAGTTCGAATCGGCCGGATCTGCATAGCGTGGTTTGTCATATTCGATCCCTTCTACATCGATCCTGTCGTATTCCTTGTGTGTGCCCAGCCAAAGGATGCAGAGGATCTGATCCACGTAGTCGATGCTAACAACCTGGCAGTATTCGTTGCCCTTTATATTGAAGACGATCCGCTGCGACGAGATGATGCTGGCTGATCGGTAGAGCGCTTTCACTTCAGCGGAGTTCTTCCAGCCTGCCTTCGATGCTTCCGCGTACCAGGCGTCCAGATGACCCTTGACGGCTTTCTGGTGTCTAGGTTCGACCCGGTTGCGGACGAAGCCAGAGAGAGTGCCGCGTGCGAAAACTCTCATGAATGCATCCTATAGTGCTCCCGCTGTGGGAGCAACTTCTATCTTTGTTGCTTGACTTACTTCGTATCCAGAGGTTTGCGGGCGAAGTAGTAGAGGCTGAAGGCCAAGGCCGCAAACATGAGGACGCTGACGAGGTCGTGATGGAGGGGGTTGTGGTCGCTGAAGCGGGGCATGGGTTTGTCGGTGGCAGCTTCGTAGAGCTTGATGACGACGCCCAGGAGGCCGACGATCCCGCCAGCGGCGATGAGGCCGGAGGCGTAGAGGCTGCCGGGGGAGATCTCGGATTCGGTGTCGAGGGCCGGGGTGACGCTGGTAGGGACGGGCAGCCCGGTGGCAGGGTCGATCACTTCGGGATTTGTTGCGGCTAATTTGGCGGCATGGTGGAGCAGGGCGCGGTCGACCATCCAGCGCATCACTCCGCCTACGAAGATGGCGAGGGTGGTGGCGATGGACAAGTAAGCACCGACGGCGAAGGTGAGCGAACGGACGCCGAGGAGTTCTACGACGATCACCAGGGCGACGCCGAGAAGGACCAGACCCCAGGGAAGTTTCTGGGTGAGGATGCCGTTGATGACGGTGGCCATAAGGCGGCCTTGCGGGGCGGCGGCCTTTTCGGAGCCGATGCCCTGGATCCACTGAATCTCGATCTGGCGGGTGTCGGGATTGTAGAGGTACTTGCCGTCTTCGAGGGTGGTTGAGCCGATGGCGTTGAGCAGGATGTAGTGCTTGGCGTCGGAGACTTCTTCTTTTGCGCCAGGGTGATCGTGGGAAGAAAGCTGGATGTGGTCGCGAGTGAAGAGGCCCTTGGTCTGGACGCCGTTTACGACTCCGTCGGTGGGGGCGATAGCGAACAGCATGGGGTGCGGCAGGCGTTGGAAGTCTTCGAGACCCTTGTTCATTGCGTTCAGAGTGGCGCCGATCGAGAAGATGCAGATGACAACGCCGAACATGAGGGCTACCTGCTGCTTCCAGGGGGTAGCGCCGAGCAGATAGCCGGTCTTCAGGTCCTGGGCGGTGTCGCCGGCGTTTGACGCGGCGATGCAGACGATGCCGCCGATGGTGATGGCGAGGGCACCGAAGGCGGGTGCGGTCCAGCCTTTGACCAGAAAGATGGCGGAGGTGGCCATGAGGGTGGCAATAGTCATGCCGCTGACGGGTGAAGCAGAGCTGCCCACGATGCCGACGATGCGCGCGGAGACGGTGACGAAGAGGAATCCAAAGACGACGACGAGCAAGGAGGCGGCGATGTTGGCGAGTGCGCCCACCTGGGCTCCGGGGACGGGATGAAACTGGAGGAAGAGAAACATCAGCACGATGAGGAGAACGGACCCGCCGAGGACGACGGCGGGCGGGAGGTCGTGCGTGGTGCGGGTCGGAGTGACGGCGGAGCCTTTGTCGGATTCCTTCTTGCGACCGATGTTCTTGAGGCCTTCGGTGAGGGCGGCGACGATGGTGGGCGCTGTGCGTGCGAGGGTGATGACACCAGCGGCAGCGACGGCTCCCGCGCCCATAGGACGGACGTAGATGCGCCAGAGATCAGAGGGGCTCATGTCGCGGATGAGGGTGGTTCCGGGATAGAGCGGAGTGGCGAGGTGCGATCCGAAGAAGTAGATCGCGGGGAGCAGGAGCAACCAGGAGAAGACTCCGCCGGCAAGAAGGATGGCCGAGACGCGGAGGCCAATGATGTAGCCGACGCCGAGATATTCGGGGGTGACGTCGGCGCGGATGCTGCCGCCTTTGAGCAGATGCTGCGCGCCGATGTCGAAGTTGACGGTGGGTGTGGAGGGCCAAAGGGAGAAGATGTTCTCGTTCTGGAAGAGGGTGTAGAGGGCACCGAGGCCGAGACCGAAGAAGACTCTTGATGCAAAGGAGCCGCCTTTTTCGCCGGCCATGAGGACGTCCGCGCAGGCGGTGCCTTCGGGATAGATGAGGGTGTCGTGCTCTTCGACGATAAGCTGGCGGCGGAGCGGGATCATGAAGAGGACGCCGAGCCATCCGCCGAAGAGGGCGAGGGCGAAGATTCTCGTACTCTCGAGATCGAAACCGAGGAAGATCAAGGCGGGGAGGGTGAAGATGACTCCCGAGGCGATGGACTGGCCGGCGTTGCCGGTGGTCTGCACGATATTGTTTTCGAGGATGCTGGCTTTGCCGAAGGCGCGGAGGATGGAGATCGAGAGGACCGAGATGGGGATGCTGGCCGCGACGGTGAGACCGGCACGCAGGCCGACGTAAACCGTGACTGCTCCGAAGAGGATGCCGAAGAAGGCGCCGAGGATGAGGGCGCGGGCGGTGAGTTCGGGGCGAACTTCGGTGGGGGAGACAAAGGGCTTGAAGGTGGTCTTCGTGGTCGGCGAGGACTGCATGTGCGTGGGTGTCTCCCGGGGGCTCTTGGCTACGGATGTGCTTCGAGGCTTGGAGCGAAGTGTATCAGGATGAACCTGTCTTCTCAGGGGCGATAATCACCCGGAAGGTGGCGCGCAAGGTCACGGCTGTCGTGCAGGATGCGTCCGACTTCGAGAACATCGGAACTAATGCGATAGAGAATGAAGTGCCTTGGTGCTTTCACGCGGTTGCCTTCGACGCTTGCGCGGCTTGAAGCAAGAAAGTAGATTCGCGCACTTTCATGCACTTGGGGATGTGACCGGCTTCCCAGTCGCATGGGATCGGCTTCAATATCGCGCAGTGCCTGAATCAACAGCTTGCGATAGCGCTCCGCCGCCTGGACGCCGAATCTGTCAAGGCTCCAGAGCAGGAGGTCCTGAAGGTCCTGCCGGGCGGCTGGAGAGAGGACAACCGGCTTTCCGGATTTTAGACTAGCCACGCCGATCTTCGGTCGCGAGTCCCTCTCCGGTCTCTTCGATGAACGCTGCCAGCTCGTCGACCGAGCGGAAAGTTATGCCTTCACCGCGGTCAAGGGCCGCAAAGCTTTCCTGGGTGGCGGAACGAAGCCATTCCAGCCGGGTTCGGTCTTCGGCCTCACGTTCTTCGAGCAGCCGAAGACCCTCGCGTACTGCTTCGCTGGCATCGCTGAAACGTCCGGAGCTGACGCCGGTCTCGATGAAGCGTTCGAAATGATCGGTCAAGTCTAAGTTCCGGGTGGGCATAAAGGCCTCTGTGCAGAATGATAGAGCGACTCGCGCGATCTGCCTAGAACACATCCAGGTCTTCCATTGGAAGCTTGCGATGTGCAGGGCTGGCTTGAAGTGCACAAGCGGCGCTTCGTGTGGGGGCGTGTTTCGCTCCGCTTAGAATGGCTCTATTCAAAGAGGTGGGTTCATGGCTCCCAGGCGTATTGTTCGCCCAACATTCGCAATTCTTTTGTTTGTGGCTGGAGTAGCAATCACGCTTGGCGCGAGTCTGTTTGCGGCTTATGGGACTGCACGGCTTTCATCACACATTGGCGTCTTGCTGATGGTGGCGTTTGCCGTCTGTTTTCTTCTCGCTTATGCGGTCGCTTCCGTGGCAACGAAGCTGTGGGGCGCGAAGGTGCGGTGGTTTGCGATCACGTCCAGCGCGATTGTGACTGCGCTGTTTGCCGTTGCTGTTTTTCTTCTTGTACTGCGTCCGTCAAATTATCCGCATATAACGCCAGTTGCGAGGGCGAACACTCAATATTGGTCGCTCCCCTCCGGGTCGCGTGCTGCCTATAGCGTTTACGAGCCGCCAGCAGGGGTTGCGGTGAAGCGCGATCCTATCGTCTTTCTCCACGGCGGGCCTGGACTCAGAGCGACAGACTCCGACCACCAGTTCTACAGCCAGTTTGCCGGGGACGGGTTCAGGGTTTATCTCTTCGATCAGGCGGGCTCGGGACTGTCCGACCGCCTGCCCCATGCGACGGACTACACGGTGGAGCGCTTCGTGACGGACCTTGAAGAGATACGCCAGAAGATCGGTGCGGAACGCCTGATCCTGATCGGGCACTCCTGGGGCGGGACGCTTGCGGCACATTATGCGGCTGCGTATCCAGAGCATGTTGCGAAGCTGGTGTTCCATTCGCCGGGCGAACCATGGATTGAGAAGTTCGTTCCATTTGAGGACAAGCGCACGGCGGAAGAGGAAGCAGGACCAGTGCCACCGCCGCGGATGCTGGCGGCGATCGGGCTCTCGTACGCCAATCCGGCGGCGTCTGAAGATCTCGTTTCGCAATCGGAGCTTGGGGATTGGGAGCTTGCGACCGTCGACCCACGGGAACTCGTCTGCAAGGGGGCAGCGGGGAGCCTGCCCAGGGATTTCAGCGGACAGGGAGTTTCCGGCATGAACATGTATCCGATCCTCGTGACGGTTCAAGAACTGAAGCAGAAGAAGATGGATATCCGGACGCAACTTGAATCGCTTCATGTTCCTGCTATCGCGCTTGAGGGAGAGTGCGACTTCATTCCGTGGGCAGTTCATTCCATGTACAAGAAGACGATTCCCGGGCTGCAGGAGTTTTACTTTCCCGGCGCGGGACATGAGATCAATCTCTCTCGACCGGAACAGCTTGCGTCCGTCCTTCGCGCTTTTCTCTTAGATCAACCGCCGCCCTTTGCTGCTTACACGGGAGACAGCGACCCCCGACCGCCCCTGGGAAAGAAAGCGAAGCGTTGAACAGGTTGCGGACGGAGTTAGTGCGCTCGCTTGATGGGTGGCCGCCTTGCTTGCGCTTGTCTCTTCTCGTCGATGAGGGCGGAGGCGGATTGGGGTGGGGTGGGAGTTTTCATGGGCGTCTCGAGCGTCGCACTGGATGTAGCTGTGGGGAGATAAAACTGCAATCCCCTTTGGATCGGCCAGGTAGCATTTCTGCACTCTGGCTGAATCGCTTTTATTTGTGTTGCAGCGAGGTTGGGCTATACTTCGGCCATGGCGCGGTCCGAGGGACCTGGAGCGCCGGCGAGTGAGGTGCGTCTTCAGCGAAAGCATGAAGGACAATGCGCTCGATGTCTCCACGGGGGCTCCGCCCGGTGGACCGCCAGGCAGGCTGCCAGGTGGAATGATGGAATGGCGCGCCGTGGTGCGCGTTCTTCGAAGTCGGGCGAGCCGAAGTTTTAGCTATCCGTTCTCCTCCGCTGTGGACGACCTTGTAAGTACAGTATTTCCGGCTGATTGCCGTGCGTGCGGCGGTTCCCTTCTGCGCGCTGAATCCTCTCCGCTGACCGTTCCCGTCTGCGACCTCTGCCTGTCGCGCCTTTTCCCACAATCGAAATCAATTTCAACCGCGCTTTGCCGGTGCTGCGGCGAGGCTTTGGGTATGGAGAGCAACCGGTTTACTCCGACGGAGGGGCTGCTTTGTACACCATGCCGGATGGCTCCGCCGCCGTTTGAACGGGCGGTGGCTTACGGGGTTTATGAGGATGAGTTGCGAGAGCTGCTGCACTTGCTGAAGTATGACGGGGTGCGGACGCTGGCAGGGCCTCTGGGCGAAAAGCTGGCACGGGCTGTGCTGATGCTTGAGGGTTCGCCAGAATGGACGGGGAATGCGGCTGTCGTTGCGGTCCCCCTGTTTGCGGCGAACGACAGGGCGCGGGGGTTCAACCAGTCGGTGCTGCTGGCGGATGAGGCTGTTTTGAGGCTGCGGAAGCTGCGTCCCGGGTGGATGTTGGTGGCCCGGCACGGGTTTCTGAAGCGGGTAAAAGCTACGGAGAGTCAGTTCAACCTGAGTACTCGGGGCCGACGAAGAAATCTCGTCGGGGCGTTCAAGCCTGAGGATGAGCGGAATGAACTGGCTGGGCGGGACGTGTTGCTGATCGATGATATCTACACAACCGGTGCGACTTCGCGGGCTTGCGCGGGGGTCTTGCGGCGAGCGGGGGCGAGGCGGGTCTGGGTCGCGACACTGGCTCGGGCTCAGCGGGAGCAGGTGGAGTTCTGGAGTTCGAGCAGCGGAGATTCTGGATAGTGCACCCCTACTTCGGGACAGAAGAAGCAGATTCCCTTTGGAATAACAGACAGAGTGAGAACGATAAGCTGAGTGGAAGCGGAGGAAGTGGATGCAACCATCTAAGACGCGGAAACAGAGACTAGGCGGCAAGTGTCACACCATGCTGCATGGCCGCACGCCGAATCCGACGACCGAGAGCGAGGTCCGGGCAGGGGTGTTTCGACAACCGGCGATGCAGACCCCGGTGCTGGTACTGAACGCTTCGTATGAGCCGATCAACATCTGCGGGGCGCGGCGAGCGCTGGTGCTGGTGCTGAAGGGCGTGGCGCGGACAGAGGAAGAGCAAGGGACGATGCTGCACGCGGCCAGGCTGCGGGTGGCTATGCCGAGTGTGATTCGGCTGCTGGAGTATCGAAGAATTCCGCACCAGACGCGGGCGCTCTCGCGCAAAAACATCCTGCTTCGGGACAGAAACTGCTGCCAGTATTGCAGTGTGATTCTGACAGCGGGAGAGTTAACGCTGGACCATGTTATTCCACGGTCGCGTGGGGGCTTGTCGACCTGGGAGAATCTTGTGGCGTGCTGCCATAACTGCAACCGGCGCAAGGGTAATCAGATGCTGCATGAGTTGACCGACATGAAGCTGCTGCGGGAGCCAAGGCCGTTCAGCCTGCATACGTCGCGGCACATCATGCGGATGATTGGAAGTGCCGACCCAAGCTGGCGGCGGTACCTGTACTTCGAATCGGGAAATGCCGCCTGATTCGCAGTTGCCGGTTGTGTGACCAACAAGATTCGGTTCCGTTGGGTTCATGGGCAGAACCGCAGGTCCATCGACTGCGTTTGCCGCAAACGCGCCAAACTCCGCTCAGGATGACACGTCGGGGAGGTTGATAGCTGCTTCAGGTCTTGTAATTAGATTCCGGAACGGATTCGGCTATTGCGCCGCCTTAGCTATTGCGCCGCTTCGGCTATTGCGCTGATCTAAGCTATTGCGCTGGTTTGACAGAGGTGTGCCCTGGAGAGCTGCGAGTGGACGGTGCAACGGGCGGGACAGGAAATGCTGTGGGGGCCGGGATGTCCATCAATCCCGAAAGTGTCGCATCGGCGTCCGGGACAGCGGTGGTGGTGGCGGAGACAGCGGATTTCGCAGCAGCAGCCTGAGCCGGGGAGTTCCACGTGTAGTTGACGCCGAAGGAGAGCCGAAGATCATTCTGGTTATTGGCGTAGCCATTGGGCAGACCGGTGCGGACGTAGTCGAGCTCGAAGAGACGGGCGCCGAAGTTCTTCCAGAGGGTGACGTCAACACCGACCCCGAGCTGGAGGGCGCTGGAATTCGCGGAGGTGGCGATGGTGCCGCCTTCAGGGTAGGCGCCGTCGAAGCCATGGGCGATGCCAAAGAGCGCTTCGGCAAAGATCTGCGAGGGCGGCATCTTCTTGAACCAGTCTTCTTTGTGTAGCCACTTCCCTTTTGGGGTAGTGTTTCCGGTTGAGTTGCCAGCCCCGTTCCGAGGCCACTTGATGTCTTTAGTGTAGCGAGGGCCGAAGACGATGGTGGTCTTGCCGGTGCTGGTGTTGGAGACGGAGTCGCGGGCATGAACGAGGGTGAGGTTGGCGGCGAGTCCAAGGCCGTGCTTGAAGGTTGCCGCTCCATCGAACCCCGCGCCATTGAGCCAGAAGCCGCTGTTCGAGATGGAGGCTTTCTTGCTCGCCTCGGCGGAGTAGGTAACGGCGAAAGTAGCGTGTCTTACGGGCGGCTTGTGCGCCAGCTTGTGAGCAACTTTGTGGGCCTTCTCCTTTGCGTGAGTGTGCAAATGGGGGTGGGCATACGTGGCGTGCGGGTTGAGTAAAGCGATGGCGATGGCCCCAGCGAGGAGCGCACCCTTGTGGATCGTGCGATGCATCGTTGTTTCCTCCTCTGCGGACATTACGGAACGGTCAGGGTGACGGTGGTCGAGTGCGTGAGGGCACCCGACTTGCCGGTAAGAATGATGGTGTAGGTCTTCGGTCCTCCCGGTGATCCGCCATAGAAACCGCTGGCCGTGCCACAACTTGTGAGGCCAGTGGTGGCGCCGATGCCCGCGGTTAGAAGCACAAGCAGGGAGAGGAGGCGGGCGAGGCGCTTCCCGGTCCGGCGCATACGGCGGGCGAACGGAAGCAGGAGTAAGGCCAAGGCGAAAGGTGCGAGTTTTCGGCCGTCGTTATGCAACAGGGCGGAGTTCTGCGGCAGGGTGATCGAGAGCGCGACAGGAGTGGGGCCCGCGCCGGCGGGAATCGTCGACGGGGTGATCTCGTAGCTTGAACCTTCCGGCTGGCCGCTGATGGTAAAGGTGACTGGGTCGGTAAAGGTTGGCGACCCGTTCGGGGAAAGAGTGAACTGATAGTTCGCTGTGCCCCCTGGTGACACGGTGGCTGTTGGGCTTGATCCACCCGTCGTCGAAAGGCTGACAGTGAAGTCCAGTACAGTGGCGACGAAGACCGGGCTGGTGAGCGGGAGGAAGTCGCTATCGCCAAGATAGGTGCCGACGAGATTGTAGACACCGAGCGGCTCGGCGTTGGTGTTGAACGTAGCAACCCCGTTGATGACCGGAGCCGTGGCAAAGATGGTGCCGCGCCCGGTGTCGATGAAGTTGACCAGGCCGGTGGGAGTTCCGACCGAACTGGAGACAGTGACGCTTACGGTGTCTGGCGTCGTCGTCAGAACGGGATTTGGAGTGGACACGAGAGTGACGGAGTCGACGGGCACCCTGGCGATGACGAGAGTTGCAGTCGCCGTGCCGGCGTAGTCTGGATCCTTGATGGTGGCGAGGACGGGATAGCTGCCGCCCTGGGTGGGCGGCGTGGCGGAACCGTTGTAGGTGAGGGTGACGGCGAGGTTGGCGGGCGTGGTGGTGACGGTCGCAGAGTGGGGCTGGCCGTTGTAGTTGTAGCTAAGACTTGAGAGGGTGATGGCGGCTGTGAAGTCGGTGACGGTGTAGGTAGCGGTAACGGTGCCGCCGGAGGTGTAGTCGGCGGTGTCGGAGGGGGTGAAGGCTGCGGTGACGGTGTAGGTGGCGACGGGAAGGATGGTGGTCCCGGCGGTGAGGGCAGTGGCGGTCCCGTTGACCGTGGTGGTGTAGAGGAAGGTGCCGGGGATTGGTGCGCCGGTGAAGTCCGCGGCAGTGGCGTTGAGAGAGCCGGTAGTTATGGCGGAGCTGTAGATCTGGGTCGCGGGGAGCGGCGTGTAGGCAAGGACGGGTGTGGCCTTGTTGACGACGAGCGAAGTGGTGCTGGTGCTGGCGGAGATAGCGCCGACCGCTCCGGTGTAGCTGCCGGTGAGGGTGTAGGTTCCGGCGGCGGTGGGTTTAAAGGCGGGAACGGTGGCTGAGCCGGCGGTGAGCGGGACGGTCGCCAGGGTTGTAACAGTGGAAGCAGTGTCGGTGCTGGTTATGGTGATACTGCCGGTTGGAAGGGTGGCGGGAACGGTGGTGTCCTGGACGGTGGCAGTGACGGTGATGGACTTGCCGAAGACGATGGGAGAGGCGGGATTGAGGGTGAGGGCGACGGTGCTGGTGTCGTCCGGTACAGCAATGCCGGTGAGTGGAATGGCCTGAGTGGCGGCGGTCACGTTCAGGTTGTCATCGGTCGCGGTGAGGGTGCCGGTGTCTGGACGATTGCTGGGTACGACATTGCCATCAGCGGGGGAGAAGCTGACGGCGTAGGTGCAGGATGCGCCTTCCGCGACGGTCTGAGCGGAGGAGGTGGAGGCGACCTGGGGGCAGGTGCTCGCAGGGGCAAGGACGTAGCCAGAGGTGAGGGTTGGGTTGGTCGCGGAGGTGGGCGGGAAGGTAAGGGCGGTGCTGCCGATGTTAGCGAGGGTGGCGGTCTGCGGGCTGTCGGTGCTGGTGGCTCCGGACCTGGTGCTGGCAAAGGTGAAACTGGGTGGATTCGAGACGGTGACTTTCACCAGGGATTGGGTGCCGTTATTGGCGACGAGGAGGTTGCCGCCGTCGTCGACCGAGAGGCCGTAAGGAGTGCTGAGGCCGGTGGCGATGACGACGGGGGTTCCGTAGGAGGTGCCGTCGAATGGGATTTTAGAGACGGTATTGGTTACCGAGTCGGTGTAGTAAACGTTGCCGCTGGCGTCAACGGTGAGGGATCGGGCGTTGACTCCGCTGGCCAGGATGATGGGGTTGCTGCTGCCGGGGAGGAGCTCGTCGATCGTTCCAGAACCAGGGGTGCCGGTGCCGGGGTCAGCGTAGAAGACGTCGCCCGTACCGTCGGTGACGATGCCGGAGGGGGCAGACGAGGAGCTTCCGGTGGTGAGGGTGATGGGTGCGCCGTAGGTTCCGGTGGCGGCGTTGTAGGGCTCCTCGACAACGGTGTGGTCGGAGGTGTCGGTGATGAAGAGGTTGCCCCTATCGTCGACGGTGACGCCGGTGGGCGTGGAGGAGGGGAGGTTGAGGCCGGTGCCGATGGTGGTTGGCGGGCCGTAGGAGTTGGTGGCCGCGTTATAGGTGAACTCGGTGACGACGCCGGAGGAGCCACCGGAGAGGACGACGAGGTTGCCATTGCTGTCGACGGTGACGCCGGTAAGACCGGTGAGGCCGCCGCCGATGATCTTCTCGCAGGATATGGAGGTGCATCCGGCCGGAACTTCGACGATGTAGCCGAGGGTGGGGTCGGCGATGAAGGTATTGCCGCTGCCGTCAACGGCGGTGCCCAGGGGGTTCGAGAGGGCTCCGGCCTGGGCGAGATAGGTGAACTGATCGGCTGCCGAGGTGGGGCTGGAGCCGCCGGCGCTGGTGACGATGGTGTCCACGACGCCGGTTCCGGCAGGGACGATGACGGTGAGGGTGGTGGCGTTTACGAACGTGACGCTGGTGGCGGGAACATTCCCGAAGCTCGCACTATCGAAGCTAACGATGCTGGTGTCGGTAAAGTTGGTTCCGGTTATGGTGATGGTGGTGCCGCCGGTGGCGAGGCCGAGGTTCGGGTTGACGGCGGTGACGGTGGGGGCTCCGCCAACGACGGTGAGCGAGTAGGTGAGGCTGAACGTGGTCGGCGGGGTGCTTGAGTCCGTGCCGGTGATGATGAAGGTGCAGGTGCAGGAGGCGGTGGGGGTACCGGAGATGACTCCGGTGCTGGAGAGGCTGAGACCGGCGGGGAGAGCACCGCTGGTGACGGTGAACGAACTGTAGGGTGCGGTGCCGCCGGTGGGGGCGACAGTCTGCGAGTAGGCGATGCCGATGGCTCCGCCGGGGAGAGTGGATGAGCCGGAGGAGGGCGTGATGGTCGGGGCGGAGACGGTGATCGAGACGGTGCCAGCGGCCGAGGTACTCGTTGCGTTCGAAGCGGTGTAGGTGAAGCTGTCGGGGCCGTTGAAGCCCTGAAGCGGGGTGTAGGTGACAACCAAGCCGCTGACGCTGGCGATCCCGTGCGCGGGATGTGTGGCGACGGTGACGGAGGTGGGCGTGCCGCCGGTGATCGAGCTGGTGAGGTCTATCTGTGTGGAGGTGGTGCCATTTGAGTTGTAGGCGGCGGTGACGGACTTCGGACCGGCGGTAAGCGGAACTGTGACCGCCAAGGTGAAGGTAGCGGTCGAGGTTGCGCCATTGGCGTCGGTTACGGTGACGGTGTAGATGGTGGCGGCGCTGGGATTGACGGCAGTGCCAGTGATTTGCCCGGTGCCGGGATTGATGGTGAGGTTTGCGGGGAGCGCGGGCGAAACGGTGTAGGTGAAGGGTGAAGTGCCGCCGGAGCCGGTGATGGGGGTGAAGGGTGTTACAGGAGTGCCCGCGGTGACGGTTCCTGGTGAAGTTCCGGGCGTTGTGGAGACGGCCGTGTTGACGGTCAGGCTGAAGGTGGCGGTCGCGGTGGCGTTCGAGGCGTCGGTGACGGTGACGGTGTAGGTCGTGGAGGGGCTTGCGACAGTGGGGGTGCCGGAGATTGCGCCAGTGGTGGAGGAGAGGGTGAGTCCCGCGGGGAGAGCAGGCGAGATGCTGTAGGTGAGAGGCGCGGTGCCACTGCCGCCCAGGATGGGGGTGAATGGGGTGGTGGCGTGGTTCTGGGTCAGGGAGGATGTGGCTGTGCCCTGGGTAGCGGTGACGCTGGCTGACGGGGTGACGGAGTTCGACGGGGCGGAGGAAGGGCCGGTGCCAGCGCTGTTATTGGCGGTGATGGTGAAGGTGAAGGTGGTGCCGTTGGTAAGGCCGGGGACGGTTATGGGAGAGCCGGTTCCGGTGCCGGTGAAGCCTCCGGGATTCGAGGTAACGGTGTAGCCGGTGATGGGAGCGCCGCCGGTCGAGACGGGCGGCGTAAAGGATACGGTGCTCTGGCCGTTGCCGGCAGACGCTGTGCCGACGGTGGGGGCTCCGGGTACGGCTGCGGTGACGTTGAAGGACTGAGTGACCTGAGGGGCGGCGGTATAGAAGGCATTGCCGGATTGATCGGCGGCTATGGTGCAGGTTCCGGCGGAGACGAAGGTGAGCGCGCCGCTGGTGGTACTCGTGCAAACGGCGGGGCTGCTGGAGGCAAAGCTGACGGCGAGCGAGGAGCTCGCGGTCGCAATGAGGGTTGGTGCAGCGTTGAAGCTGAAGGCGCCGGGATTGGCGAAGGTGATGGTCTGTGCGGCTTTTGGAGTGACGGAGTTGGAGGCGGCAGAGGTGGGGCCGGTCCCGATGGCGTTCGTCGCGGTAACAGTGAAGGTGTAGGCAGTTCCGTTGGCGAGACCGGTGACTGTAACGGGCGAAGAAGCGCCGGTCCCGGTGATGCCTCCCGGGGATGAGGTGACGGTATAACTGGTGATCGCGGAGCCGCCGGTTGAGGAGGGGGCGGTGAAGGTGACGGTGGCCTGCCCGTCTCCGGGGGTGGCGATACCGACGGTTGGGGAGCCAGGAAGAACTGCAGTGACCGCAAGCGTGATGGCGGAGCTGGTGAAGGTGGCGTGGGTGGCGGTGCTGGAGTCTGTGCCAGTGACGGTGAAGGTGTAGGGGCCTACCGTGGTGGGAGTACCCGTAATCGCGCCGGTGCCTGAGAGGCTGAGGCCCGGCGGAAGGCTGCCGCTGGCGACAGTGGTGACGAAGGTGTAGGGGGACTGGCCGCCACTCGCGGTGAGGTTCTGGCTGTAGGCGGTTCCTGCCGTGCCCGAGGGCAGCGTGGTGGGGGTGATGGCGATCGTTGGGGCGCTGACGGTTACCGCGACGGTGGCGGCCGAAGAGGTGCCGGTACCGTTGGTCGCGGTGTAGGTGAAGCTGTCGGTGCCGAAGTAGCCGGTGGTCGGAGTGTAGGTGATTGTCGTGCCAGCGGCGGTGGCAGTGCCGTGAGTCGCGGCGGAGGCGACGGTGACGCTGGTGGGCGCTCCGCCGGAGAGACTGAGCGTGATGGGGCTCGAGATGGCGTTATAGGCTACGGTGGCGCTGCTGGCTCCGGCGATCGGAGCGCCGGCAGCAGTAATGGAATTCGAAGCTCCGGAGGCGGGGCCGGTGCCGGCGGAGTTGGTGGCGGTGACGGTGAAGGTGTACGCGGTTCCGTTCGCCAGGCCGGTGACGACGATGGGAGAGCCGGTGCCGGTGCCGGTAAAGCCCCCGGGGTTCGAGGTAACGGTGTAGCTGGTGATGGTGCCGCCGCCGTTCGAGGCGGGTGGGGTGAAGGTGACAGAGGCCTGACCGTTGCCTCCAGTGGCGGTGCCGACGGTGGGTGCTCCGGGAACCAGGGCATTGATGGTGAGCGAGAGGGTGGCGCTGGTGAAGGTGGCGGGACCGGAGCCGGTGCTCGAGTCGGTGCCGGTTACGGCGAAGGTAAAGGTGCCTCCGGTGGTGGGCGTGCCGGAGAGGACACCTGCGGTAGAGAGACTCAGGCCTGCCGGGAGGGCTCCGCTGGCGAGGACGGTCGAGAAGGCATACGGGGCTTTGCCCCCGGCGGCGGTGAGGGTCTGGGTGTAGGCGGAGTTGACGGTGCCGGCGGTGAGGGTGGTGGGGGTGACGGAGAGGACAGGGGCGGAGACGGTGATGGTGACGGTGGCGGGACCGGAGGTGTTCGAGGCGTTGGTGGCGGTGTAGGTGAAGCTGTCCGGGCCGTAGTAGCCGGTGATAGGCGTGTAGGTGATGGTGGTGCCACTGGCGCTTGCGGTGCCGTGCGTGGCGGCGGTGACGACGGCAACGCTGGTGGGTGCTCCGCCCGAAAGATTGAGGGTAATGGGAGCGGCGACGGCGTTGTAGGCGACGGTGGCGGTGGTGGCTCCGGCGGTGATGGAGGTGCTGGGGGTGATGGAGTTTGAAGGTGCCGAGGCGGCGCTGGTGCCGACCGAGTTGGTGTCGGTGACGGTGAACGTATACGAAGTTCCATTGGTCAGACCGGTGACGGTGATGGGAGAAGAGCTGCCGGTGCCGGTCAGGCCTCCGGGGTTCGAGGTGACGGTGTAGCTGGTGATGGGGACGCCGCCGGTCGAGGCCGGGGTGAAGGTGACGGTGGCCTGGGTGTTGCCGGCGGTGGCGGTGCCGATGACGGGTGGAGCTGGAATCGTAGGCGTAACGGTGAAGGACTGCGTGACTTCAGGCGCGGCGAAGTAGGAGGCGTTGCCGGACTGGTCGGCGGCGAGGGTGCAGGTGCCGGAGGTGATGAACATGACCGCACCGCCGCTGGTTGTGGTGCAGACGGCAGGAGTGGTGGAGGTGAAGGTGACGGCGAGTGCGGAGGTAGCGGTCGCGGTAAGGGTGGGCGTGGAGCTGAAGCTCTGGGTGCCGGGGCTGGTGAAGGTGATGGTCTGGGACGACTTGGGCGTGACGGAGTTCGAGGCAGAGGAGGCGGGGCTGGTTCCGATTGCGTTCGTGGCGGTAACGGTGAAGGTGTAGGCGGTGCCGTCGGTAAGGCCGGTGATGGCGATGGGAGAGGACGTGCCGGTGGCGGTGAGACCGCCCGGGTTCGAGGTGACGGCGTAGCTGGTAATGGGCGAGCCGCCATTCGAGGCGGGAGCGGTGAAAGGAACCGATGCGTTGCCGTCGCCGGCGGTGGCGGTGCCGATGGTGGGGGCTCCGGGGGCGGAGGAGTTGACGGTGAGCGAGAGGGTGGCGCTGGTGAAGGCGGCGTGGGTGGCGGTGCTGGCATCAGTGCCGTTTACGGTGAAGGTGTAGGTGCCGGAGGCGGTTGGGGTCCCGGTGATGGCCCCGGTCGCCGAAAGGATTAGGCCTGCCGGGAGGGCTCCGCTGGCGAGGGTGGCGGAGAAGGTGTAGGGAGCCTGGCCGCCTGCTGCGATGAGGGTCTGACTGTACGCGGCGCCTTCGGTTCCGGCCGCAAGAGCGGTTGGGGTGACCGTGATGGCAGGGGCAGAGATAGTGATCGTAGCGGTGGCTGGTGAGGAGGTGCCGGATGTGTTGGTGGCGGTGTAGGTGAAGCTGTCGGCGCCGAAGTAGCCGGTGCTGGGAGTGTAGGTAACGGTGGTTCCGCTGGCGGTGGCGGCGCCGTGACTGGCGGCAGTGGCGATGGCGACGCTGGCGGCGGTGCCTCCGGTGAGCGCGAGCGTGATGGGGTTGGCGGTGGAGTTGTAGGCGACGGTGGCGCTGGCGGCTCCAGCGATAGGCGGGGCGAGGGGTGTGACCGTGTTCGAAGCGGCGGATGCGGGGCCGGTGCCGATGATGTTGGTCGCAGTGACGGTAAAGGTGTAGGCGGTGCCGTTGGTGAGGCCCGTGACGAGTATCGGAGATCCGCTACCGGTTCCGGTGAAGCCGCCGGGAGAAGAGCTGACGGTGTAGCTGGTAACCGGCGAGCCGCCGGTCGACGACGGCGCTGTGAAGGTAACGGTAGCCTGAGCGTTGCCAGGAGTGGCGGTGCCGATCGTGGGTGAGCCGGGAAGAAGCGCCGTAATCGCGAGCGTGATCGTGCTGCTGGTGAAGGCGGCGTGGGTCGCGGTGCTCGAGTCGGTCCCGGTTACGGTGAAGGTCGATGTGCCTATGGCGGTTGGGGTTCCGGTGATGGCTCCCGTGGCTGAGAGGCTGAGTCCGGTGGGCAGGCTGCCGCTGGCGAGGGTGGTTGAGAAGAGGTAGGGGGCAAGACCGCCGGAAGCGCTCAAGGTCTGGCTGTAGGCGGTGCCGAGCGGTCCGGAGGGCAGGGTCGTCGGGGTGATCGTGATCGTCGGGGCGCTGACGGTGATAGAGACTGTTGCGGTCGCGGAGGTGCCATTCGCGTTCGTGGCGCTGTAAGTAAAGCTGTCCGGGCCGTAGAAACCCGTGGTGGGTGTGTAGGTAATGCTGGTGCCGCTCGCGGTCGCTGTGCCGCGATTGGCGGGAGAGACGACGGTGACGCTGGTTGCGGTGCCCCCGGAGAGATTGAGCGTGATGGGGCTGGAGGTGGCATCGTAGGCGACAGTGGCGCTGGCAGCTCCGGCGACGGGTGGAGCTACGGGTGTGATCGAGTTTGAAGGCCCGGAGGCTGGGCCGGTGCCGGCGGTGTTAGTTGCGGCAACGGTGAAGGTGTAGGCGGTGCCGTTGGTGAGGCCGGGGACAGTAATCGGAGAGGCGCTGCCGGTCGCGGTGATGCCGCCGGGGTTGGAGGTGACGGTGTAGCTGGTGATGGCGGCGCCGCCGTTTGAGGCTGGGGCGGTAAACGCGACAACGGCTTGACCGCTCCCAGTGGAAGCTGTGCCGATGGTGGGCGCGCCTGGAACGGCAGCGACGATGGTCACTGTGATGGTGTTGCTGGTAAAGGGGGCGTGGGTGGGCGTTGTGGAGTCGTTTCCGGAGACCGTGAAAGTAAACGTACCGGTGGCGGTGGGGGTCCCAGTGATCACGCCGGCAGAGGAGAGCGACAGGCCGGTTGGGAGAGCTCCGCTGGCTGGCGTGGTTGAGTAAGAATAGGGGGCGATGCCGCCGGAGGCGCTGAGGGTCTGGCTATAGGGGGTGCCGTAGGTGCCTGACGCAAGGGTGGTCGGGGTGACGGTGATGGTCGGGGCGGTGACGGTGATGCTGACGGTTGCAGCAGCGGAGGTGCCGGAAGCGTTGGTGGCGGTGTAGTTGAAGCTGTCGGAGCCGAAGTAGCCGTTGGTGGGGGTGTAGGTGATGGTGGTGCCGCTGGCGGTGGCGGTTCCGTGGCTGGCGGGAGAGGTTACGGCGACGCTGACGGCGGCGCCTCCGGAGAGCGCGAGCGTTATGGGGTTGGCGCTGGAGTTGTAGGCGACGGTGCCACTGACGGCTCCCGCTACTGGGGGGGCGAGCGGGGTGACCGAGTTTGAGGGAGCCGACGGGGTGCCGGTGCCGATGAGGTTCGTCGCGGCAACCGTGAAGGTGTAGGCCGTACCGTTGGTCAGGCCTCCGATAACGATTGGCGAAGCGGTGCCGGTGGTCGTGATGCCTCCGGGCGACGAGGTGACAGTGTAGCCAAGGATTGCCGATCCGCCGTTCGAGGCCGGAGCGGTGAAGCTCACCGTTGCCTGGGCGTTGCCCAAGGTCGCTGCGACGTTGGTTGGCGGTCCGGGATACCCAACGGTGATGTCAAGGGAGATGGTGCTGCTGGTGAAGGTCGCGTGAGTCGGGGTGCTCGAGTCCGTTCCGGTGACGGTGAAGGTAGAGTTGCCGGAGAAGGTGGGGGTTCCAGAGATGACGCCTGTACTGGACAAAGTCAGGCCGGCGGGAAGAGCTCCGCTGGCGACCGTGGTCGCGAAGGTGTAAGGTGCCTGGCCGCCCGCGGCCGTAAGGGACTGACTGTAGGCGGTACCGGGAGGGCCAGTCGGCATGGTTGTGGGCGAAACAACAATTGTGGGAGCGGAGACGGTGATCGAGGCTGTTGCGGCAGACGAGGTCCCGTTCGCGTTGGTCCCGGTGTAGGTAAAGCTGTCCGGCCCGAAGTAGCCGGTAGTCGGCGTGTAGGTGATGGTGGCCCCGCTTGCGGTTGCCGTGCCGTGGCTGGCTGCAGAGACGACGGCCACGCTGGTGGCGGCGGTGCCGGTAAGGTTCAGGGGGACTGAACTGGCGGAGGAGTCGTAGGCGACCGTCGAGCTGGTGGGTCCGGCGAAGGGCGCTCCGGCAGGGGTGACGGCGTTCGACGCGTTCGAGGCGGAGCTGACTCCGGCAGCGTTGGTGGCGGTGACTGTGAAGGTGTAGGTGGTGCCGTTGGTGAGGCCGGGGACGGTGATGGGAGAGCCGGTGCCAGTGCCGGTGAAGCCTCCGGGGTTTGAGGTGGCGGTGTAGCTGGTGATGGTGGAACCGCCGTTCGAGGCAGGCGAAGTAAACGCAACAGTGGCCTGGGAGTCGCCGGCAGTGGCGGCGCCGATGGTCGGTGCCCCGGCGAGGACGGCCATTACGGTGAGCGAGAGGGTGGTGCTGGTGAAGGCGCTGTGGGTGGGGGTGCTCGAATCAGTGCCGGCGATGGTGAAGGTGTAGGTTCCAGCGGTGGTCGGGGTGCCGGTGAGCGCGCCGTTGCTCATCAGGGAGATGCCAGGAGGCAGGGCTCCGCTGGCGACTGAGGTTGTAAAGGTGTAAGGGGCCTGACCTCCGTTGCCGGAGAGGGCTTGACTGTAGGCGCTGCCAACTGTGTCCGAGGTGAGGGTGGTGGGCGTGATGGTGATGATGGGGCTGTTGATGGTGATGGTTGCGGTAGCGGTAGTGCTGGTGCCAGTGCCGTTCGTGGCGTTGAAGGTGAAGGTATCCGTACCGTAATAGCCGGTGAGTGGCGTGTAGGTGATGACAGTGCCGCTGGCGGTCGCCGTACCGTGCACTGCCTGCGTGACGACGGCAACGCTGGTCGGTGCTCCTCCGGTGAGGTTGAGAGTGATTGGGTTCGCGCTGGATCCATAGGCAACGACTGCACTGGTAGCTCCGGCGGTAGGTGGAGCAATGGGAGTGACTGAGTTTGAAGCCGTCGAGGCGATGCCGTTGCCGGCGGAGTTGGTGGCAACAGCCGTAAAGGTGTAGGCAACTCCGTTGGTGAGGCCGGGGACAGTGATGGGCGAGCCGGGGCCGGTCGCGGTGATGCCGCCGGGGCTTGAGGTGACGGTATAGCTGGTGATGGCTGCGCCGCCATTCGAGACGGGCGCGGTAAAACTGACCGCGGCCTGAGCGTTCCCGGCGGTGGCGGTGACGGCGCTCGGGATACCCGGGGCCAGGGGTGCGGCGGAGTTGATGACGAGCGTGATCGTGCCGCTGGTGAAGGTGGCGTGGGTGAGCGTGCTTGAATCCGTCCCGGTCACGGTGAAGGTGTAGGTGCCGGTCACAAGCGTGGTGCCGCTTATCACGCCGGCAGACGACAGCGTCATGCCGCTCGGCAGGGCTCCGCTGGCGACTGTCGTTGAGAAGGTGTACGGGGCCTTGCCGCCCGTGGCTGTGAGGGCCTGGCTATAAGCCACGACGCCAACGCCGTTCGGAAGCGTTGTAGGAGTGACAGTAATGCTCGGCGGAGTGACCGTGAGAGAGACAGTTGCGGCGGACGAAGTGCCGAAACCGTTCGTGGCGGTGTAGGTAAACGTGTCCGAGCCGAAGAAGCCTGTGACCGGCGTGTACGTGACGGTGGTGCCGGTGGCGGTCGCGGTTCCATGGCTGGCGGCCGAGGCTATCGTGATGCTGGTCGCGGTGCCGCCCGACAGGCTGAGCGTGACCGGGTTCGACGATGAGTTATAAGCGACCGTCGCTGAAGTCGCTCCGGCAATGGGCGTGCCGGTGGGCGTAACCGAATTCGACGAAGCAGAGGCAGGACCGGTCCCGACGGAGTTCGTCGCAGTGACGGTGAACGTGTAGGCGGTGCCGTTCGCAAGGCCGGTGACGGTGATGGGAGAGGTGGTGCCGGCGGCGGTGGCTCCTCCGGGTGAGGCGGTGACGGTGTAGCCGGTGATGGTTGAGCCGCCGTTCGATGCGGGGGCGGAGAAGGCGACGCTTGCCTGGAGGTTGCCAGGGCTGGCGGTGCCGATGAGGGGGGCTCCGGGCACGATGGGAGCAACAACGAGAGTGAGGGTGGTGCTGGTGAAGTTGGCGTGACTGGTGGTGCTCGAGTCAGTGCCGCTGACGGTGAAATTGAAGGTCCCGGCGGCCGTGGGAGTGCCTGAAAGGACCCCGGCGGTTGAGAGGGAGAGCCCGGCAGGTATGGATCCACTGGCGATGGCGGTGGTGAAGGTGTACGGAGACTGGCCGCCCGTTGCGGTGAGCGTCTGGCTATAGGCGGCGCCCAGGGTTCCGGAGAGGAGCGTGGCTGGAGTGACCGTGATGGGCGGCGAGGTCACGGTGATCGTAACGGTGGCCGCGGTCGACGTTCCAATCGAGTTAGAAGCGGTGTAAGTAAAGGAGTCGGTGCCGAAGAAGCCTGGAGTGGGCGTATAGGTGATGCTGGTGCCGCTGGCCGTTGCCGTTCCGTGGGCTGGGGCTGTGGCGACGGCAACGCTGGTGGCACCGCCTGAGGTGTTGAGCGTGACCGGGTTGGCGCTGGAGTTGTAGGCGAAGGTGGCGCTCGAAGCGGCGGCAGTCGGTGGAGCGACGAAGGTGTAGTGGTCGCCGGCGGTAAGCGGCGTGGTGCCTCCCGAGGTGACCAGGGTGACGTCGACCTGGCCGGCGGCGTGGGCAGGAGCGGTGACAGTGGCCGAGGTGGCGATGCTCGAGATGCTGGTGCCGGCGACGCCGTTGAAGAGAATCTGGGTGGCGCTGCCGAGATTGGTGCCGGTAAGGGTGACGACAGTGCCGCCAGCAGTCGTACCGGAGGCAGGGAGAAGCGACGTGATCGCGGGTGGAGTAACGAAGGTGAACTGGTCGGCAGAGGAGCTCGCACTGGTGGCGTTCGGCGTGGTCACCGTGACATCCACGAGACCGGCGGAATGAGCAGGCGCTGTAACAGTGATGCTGGTCGCGCTGTTGACTGTGAAGCTGGTGGCTGCCGTCGTGCCGAAAGAGACGGACGTTGCGCCGGTGAAGTTTGTGCCGGTAAGGGTGAAGGACGTTCCGCCCGTGGTGGGGCCGGCTGTCGCGCTGACGGCGGTGACAGTGGGCAGCGGAGCGGCGTTTACAAGGAAAGTGACAGTGTTCGATATCGGGAGTCCAGCAATTGTCTTTACCCAATACGTAACGATGTTGGTGTACGCGGTGCCGGGATTTGAGGTGGGCTGGTACTGGAGGTACTCCGCACCCGGCGTGCCACCGACGTAGTAGTTGCCGTAGGTCGTGCCAATGATCTGGCCCACGACGATGGGGCCTTCCTGGGTCTGCTCCGCTGAGGAGGTATGGGCGGAAGTATCATAGACGCCTTTACCGTAGGGGTCGCATGGCGTGCTTGCGAAGGTGCTGGTGTTGTTCGGATCGGTGACGAAGGTGTAGGTCTGGGTGACGTTGAGGGGCACGGCAGTGAAGGTGTTCTGGCACTGCGCGGCGACGTCTTGCGCCGAGGAAAGGGCGCCGATGAGGGCGAGGGCGAACAGGAGAACGGTTCGACCCGGGCGTTGTCTGCCGCGGGTTTGCGGCGCCCGCCCGCCTGGGGTCGCCGGGCCTCGACCTGCGCGTTTCGACACATCTGATGCCTCACCTAAAACGTTCTTCATTGCTGCTGCTCCTGGTCTCGTTCTCTCTATGGCTCGTGGCGGGCGCGTCAGGCTATTGGCTGGGACTGGTCATCGCGGCGGTGACGACGCCGGGAGTCCAGGTGATGAGCGGCCCCTTGCCGACGCCGTGGAGGTAGGTGCCGATTTGCGGGATGCCGGAGGTGTCGAGGAACTGCACGGACCCGGCGCGAAGGCCGGGAGAGAGGGGGGCAAAGTTGACCGTTATGGCGAGTGCATCCGGCGTTCCCGGCGTGCAGACGGTGGCGGAAGGGCTTGAGGTGAAGTCCTTGTTTGCGGCACCGCGTGTGAGCACACTGACCGTTGGCGGCGAGGCGCAGCTTGAGCCGTAGAGCAGGTAGTTGAGGGTGAGCGAGGTGGCTGGATTTGCGTTCGAAGCAAGGATTGGGGAAGAGCCGAAGTCGGCATCCTGGGTGAGCTTGACGACCTGGTTGGTGCCCGTGTCGGAGACGTAGATGTTGCCGCCGCTATCGGAGGCAATCCCGTACGGAGTGTTGACCTGAAGGGCGAGAGCGCTGCAGTCTGCGGGACAGACAAAGCCCGTGCCAGTGGCTGACAGGGACCATATCCGTTGATTGCCTGAGTCCGTGACGTAGAGGTTGCCTGCGTCGTCGAGCGCTACGGACTCTGGAATGGCAAAGCCGGAGGCGAGCGTTGCCGGAGTTCCTGCGGGGCTGTAGGCGAGGACCCTGTTACCTGAAACATCAACGAGATAAACAATGCCGGTGGGACTGACGGCGAGGCCTCCAGGCTGCGAGGGGCCGCTGGCAAAGCTGCTCGTGATGCCGGATGGGGAGACCCGGAGGATGCTACCTGAGGCCGCGATGTAGGCAGTTCCATCGGACGCGAGTGCAAGCCCGAACGCGCCGGGCAGGTTGGAGGCCACGACTGTCTGTGTTCCAGAGGGAGTGATCTTGTACAGATTGAGGGTTGAGCCGTCGACGACGAAGACATTGCCCGCCGCGTCTACCGCTATGCCATTCGGCTGAATGAAGCCGCTGCCGATCCGGAAGCAGCTGCCGCTGACGGTGCAGTTTGCGCTTGATGCGCCGCGTGGGATCCTGACGACCGTCGAGTTGATGAGGTCGGCGACATACAAATTACCCGCAGCATCAAGGGCTGCAGCATGAGGGATTCCGAAGCCGATGGCAACTGTGGACTGAAGGCCCTGGAAGCCGACGCCGGTGGTTCTGCTTGCGGCTAGAAGACGCAATGGAGAGGCAGACAGGGCGACGACGGCGATCAGTGGGGCGACGGTGACGGCTCTTTGGATCTTCGCGCGAACGCGATGGCTGACGAAAGACATACGCACTCATCTCCGTCTGAACCTGAAGTTCGGCTCAGTGGCTTTGAAGTTGCGCAGTGGCTCCCAAATGGGAAGGCTTAATGCTGGTGCATTAGGCGGCCCTCATGAAAGCGCGCTGCTATTCCAAAGTGGAGCAATCGCGCGGCCACGGGAATAACGGCTTTGGTCAGTGGGTTTTTATGGAGGGGTGGTGTGCCGATTCGGGAAGGATTGAGGCGCGGTGGAGGAACCGCAGGTCCTTCGACTGCGACTCGCGCGATGAGACCGCGCGAGGCTTCGCTCAGGATGACACCCGCGTTCAGAACGACAGGTCCAGGATGACACCCGCGTTCAGGACGACAGGTTCAGGATGCACCCGCGTTCAGGATGACAGGTTCAGGATGACACTCGCGTTCAGGACGACAGGTTCAGGACGACACCCGCGTTCAGGACGACAGGTTCAGGATGACAGGTTCAGGACGACAGGTCGAGGACACCTTGTGGACGACACTTTCAGGATGACAGGTTCAGGACGAACCTTGTAGAGGAGTTAAGTCAGCTAGAGCTTGTAGGCTTTGCGGACGAGGCCAGTGGTGAGTTCATGTGCGAGTTCGAAGGCTTCGTCCTCGTCGATGCGGTGTTCGGCGACGAGGCGGGCAAGGAAGACGGAGTCGACGCGGCGGGCTACATCGTGGCGGGCGGGAATGGAGAGGAAGGCGCGGGTGTCGTCGTTGAAGCCAACGGTGTTGTAGAAGCCGGCGGTCTCGGTGGCCTGCTCGCGGAAGCGCATCATTCCCTCAGGCGAATCATGGAACCACCAGGGTGGGCCGAGCTTGAGCGCGGGATAGTGGCCGGCGAGTGGAGCGAGTTCTCGGCTGTAGGTGGTCTCGTCGAGGGTGAAGAGGATGAGGGTCAGGCGGGGGTCGTTGCCGTACTTCGAGAGCAGCGGGCGAAGGCTGCGGACGTAGTCGGTGGGCGACGGAATGTCGGCACCCTTGTCGCGACCGAAGCGTTCGTAAACGGCGAGGTTGTGGTTGCGGATGGAGCCGGGATGGATCTGCATGGTGAGGCCGTCTTCGACACTCATGCCGGCCATCTCGGTGAGCATCTGGGCCTGGAAGAGCTCGGTATCGCCGGGGTTGGTTTTGCCAGTGAAGATCCGGGTATAGAGGCGGCTGGCTTCATCCACGGAGAGGTCGGCGGTGAGGGCGGTGAGATGGCCGTGGTCGGTGGCGGTTGCGCCGTTGGTCTTGAAGAAGAGGCGACGGGAGCGAAGGGCGTTGAGATAGCCACTCCAGGTTGCAACGTCTTCGTTGGTGACTTCGCCGAGCTGGTGCAGGTTTTCTTGGAAGCCGGCGAACTCGGCGTCAATGACGGCGTCAGGGCGGAAGGTGGGAAGGACTCTTCCCTCTCCAGCCTGATGCTTTGATGACGCTATGGTGTTCGAGTGAGTCCGTTGCGGCGTCTGTCGTAGCAAGCACTTCGATGTTGAAGCGTTCGTATAAAGTGCGCGGGAGGAACTCGGCTGTGGTGAGTTTCTCAGCGATGAGGTCGTAGATGGCGTCCGCGTTCTTTGCGGAGAGGCGTTCGGATAGACCGAACAGGTTGGCAAAGGTGTAGTCGAGCCAGACGCGGGTGGGTGTTCCGCGGAAGAGGAAATAGTTTTCGGCGAAGATGCGCCATGCGGCGCGCGGATCTGCCGCCGCGGAAGGATCTGCGTGGATGCCGGACTGGGGGATCCCGAGGGACTCAAGCGAGACGCCCTGCGAGTAGAGCATGCGAAAGATGTAGTGGTCAGGCTGGACGAAGAGGGCGGTGGGGTTGGGGAAGGGCTTGTTTTCGGCGAACCAGCGTGGATCGGTGTGGCCGTGCGGGCTGATGATGGGGAGAGCTTTAATGGAGTCGTAGAGCGACGCGGCGAGTGAGCGGATGCGGGTTCCATTGGCGGGAAAGAGAATGTGCGGGTCCTGCATGATGTGAGTCTCCGACTGGAATGGATTTTGACTGGGAGGGTATAACGCAGATTCCCTTCGGGAATGACAAACAAAAGAGATGCTGGTCAGATGCGGTCAGGCTGGTTGACCGGATATGTCGATGACCTTCGCGGTCTGGCCAAGGCGTGGGACGAGAAACTGGAATATGGCAAGGGCGATGAGGTAAGAGCTTCCGCCAAGGGCGAAGATAAGCAGCGGGTGGAGTGAGAAGAAGTGCTTGACGATCCAGGTGAAGCCGGCGCCACCAGCCGCGCCTACAGCTCCGCCGAAGCCGACCACGGTGGAGACGGCGGTGGAGGGAAACATATCGGTCGGGGTCGAGAAGAGGTTGGCGGACCAGCCCTGATGCGCGGCGGCGGCAAGCGAGATGAGCAGCACGGCGGGCCAGCTGTTGTGTGGGAAGAGGTGGCCGAAGTGAGGTACGAAGACGATAGGGGTAACGGCGAGGGCGCAGAGCAGAAGTGCGAACTTTCGGCCGCCGTTTACGGTGGCGCCGCGCTTCATGCGCCAGCCGGAGAGACCTCCGCCGGCGATGGAGCCGACGCTTGAGACGGCGTAGACGCAGACAATCTGCCAGTAGGCGTGGGCGAGGTCAAGGCCGTAAGTCTCGTGGAGAAACTTAGGGAGATAGAAGAGATAGAACCACCAGATGGGGTCGGTGAGGCCCTTGCCGATGGCGAAGGCGTAGAGTCCGCGATGCTTGAGGAGTTTGGCAAACGATGGCGCCCCCACGATGACTGTGGAGAGATTCTGCTGGGTCTGGGTCGAGCCGCGGCGAAGGCGGTTGTAGGGAAAGAAGAGCCAGGCGACAAGCCATATGGTTCCCATCGAACCGGTGGCGAGGAAGGCCGCCTGCCAACCCCATTTCATGGTGACGGCGGCGACGAGCGCAGGCGCTATGAAGGCGCTGGCATTCGAGCCGGAGTTGAAGAGGCCGGTGGCGAGGGCGCGCTCTTCGGATGGGAACCACTCGGTGGTGGCCTTGATGGCTGCGGGGAAGTTGCCGGACTCGCCGAGACCGAGCAGGGCGCGGGCTATGCAGAAACCGATGACCGATGAGACGATGGCGTGGCCCATGGAAGAGAGCGCCCAGACGGTGATCGCGATGGCGTAACCGATCTTGGTGCCAACCTTATCGATGATGCGACCGGCGGTAAGAAGGCCAACTCCGTAGGCGACCTGGAAGCAGATGACGATATCGCCGTAGTTGTTGTTGAAGACGGATTGATGGGCGGCGTCGAGCGACGGGTCCCAGCCCATGAATTTCAGAGTGTGCAGGAGCGGCTCGATGAGCGAGAGGACGGAGCGATCCATGTAGTTGATGGTGGTCGCGAAGAAGAGCAGCGTGCAGACGAACCAGCGGATGTTTGGATTGCCGGGTTCATCGAAGCCGCTCTCGTTATCGCTGGTCATGGGATTCACCCGTGCTCCAAGCAGGCCGCTGTTTTTTGACATTCTGTAGGACTCCAACATGGGGCAGCACCGGGAAGCAGTCTGCGGAGGGGTTCGAGGAGCGACAGGATCATCGTAATCTGATCGCGAAGATTGGTCGAACCACACTCTCTCAACATCACTGCGACGTGTCACTCTGTTAAGGAATGAAAAGGCACTCCTTTGGTTTCACCCTGCTGCTGGCGCTGGTTTCGGGAGTAAGTTCGCTGGGCGTCGACATGAATCTACCTGCGATGCCCGTGATTGAGAGACACTTTGCCCTGGTTGCCGGACAAGGATCGCTGACGCTTAGCGTTTTTCTGGCGGGGTTTGCGTTTGCGCCACTCTTCGGAGGACCGCTCTCGGATCGATTTGGGCGGCGGCCGGTGTTGATCGGCGCTTTGATAGCCTATGCAGCCACGGCGCTTACCTGTGCGGCGACGCCGAACTTCGCGACGTTGCTGGTGAGCCGGGTGCTGCAAGGGTCGTCTGCCGGAGTCTGCGTTTCACTGCCGCTGGCCATCATCCGGGACAGCCTGGATGGGCATGCGGCGCGGAACAGCATGTCGCAAGTAACAACGGTGCTGGGAGTCGTCCCGGTGCTGGCTCCGGTGACGGGTTCGTGGGTGCTGCTGGTGTCGAACTGGCGAGGGATTTATGCGGTGCAGGCGGGGCTTGCCTTGCTGTTGATGGCGGTAGTTTGCCTGACCTTTCGTGAGACGCTGATGAAAGAGAAGCGGCAGGTGTTCTCCCCGCGGACGCTGATGCACAACTACCACTTGCTGGTGTTTGAGAAAGAGTTCCTGGTCCACGCGGCTGTGTACTCGCTGGTATTCGCCTGCCTGTTCGCGTATGTGTCGGCTTCGCCGCTGGTGCTGATGGGGAGGATGCATGTGCGCGAGCAGATCTATACGCTGCTGTTTGCATGTACGGCGGGGTCGCAGATGTTCGGAGCGTTCTGCAGCGGCCTGATGACGCGCCGGCAGGTGGCGGTAACATCCGTGATTCGCGGCGGGTTGATCCTGTTGCTTTGCGCGGCAATGACGGGACTCGCGCTGCAGGTGCTTGGGTTCGCAACACCCATCGTAGTGATGCCTCCGACTATGCTTTGCCTGTTCTGCTTTGGCTTCCTGTCGCCCTCGTTGACTGTGGGAGCGCTGGAGCCGATTCCGCATATTGCCGGCGCGGGAAGCGGGGCGATCCGAAGCCTGCAGTGTTTTCTTGGAGCGGGCACAGGCGCGGTGCTGGCTTGGGTTTGCGCGAGGCCGGGTGTGAACCCTACGATCGCCATGGTTGCGACTATGGCGGTGGCTTCGGTGCTGGCGTCTGGGCTTTACTTTGCGACGCCGATGAAGGCTATCCCTGCACTCGTTGAGGAGTGAGAGACATTGGCGAGAGCAGGCAAATGCAAGTACAACCGCAGGTCCTTCGATTTCGCACATCACGATGAGACTGTGATGTGCTCCGCTCAGGATGACACTTTTGGGGAAGAGTGAGAGATGACATCCTCAGCAGGATCTGTTGGGCTTGCCAAGGGCGTAAGCTCGCTCAAATCTGGCTTGCCAGCATAAGCACGCTAGTCGGGTTTGCCGACGGCGTTGTTTTTGTAGGCCTGCTGGAGGACAAAGAAGGCTTTCTTCCTGGTGCCGTCGGGGGCGATGAGGCCCTTACGATTGAAGTCGTCCTGGATGCCGGGAAGAAGGCGGACGGGCGAACGAAAGTCCATCAGTATCCAGGGACTCATGCCGCGTAGCTGTGGAATCTTGTTGAGCATGATGAGCTGGTTGCGATAGATGTTGGCCTGGTACTCCTCGGTCCAGCGGTCATGATCGCCGCCGTGAAGACCGGCTTTGGCGCCGCCGCCGAACTCGCTCATGATGAGCGGCTTGTCGTAGGCGACCTTCCATACGGTGTTGGCGGCATCTTCGGGAGTCTTCTCATACCAGCCGATGTACTCGTTTGCGCCGATTACGTCGAGGGCCTTGCCGAGCGGGTCGTCAATAACTTTGACGTTGGGGTCGGTCGTCTTCGCCTGCGACTCGCCGGTGTCTTTGTGGCCTTCGTTGCGGACGAGCAGAGCGGCGGTTACAAGGCGGGTGGGGTCGTATTCGCGGGCACTGTTGGCAAGGGTGGTGAGGAAGGCGGTGCGGGTGGGGTTATTGGGCGTCTCGTTGGCAACGGACCAGAGAATGATGGCGGCTTTATTGCGGTCACGGCGCTGCTCTTCGTGCAGTTGCTGTTGGGCTTTCGCTAGGACGGCGGGATCATCGAAGCGAAGTGCCCAGTAGGTGGGAATCTCGCTCCAGACGAGGATGCCCATGCGGTCGGCGGCGCGGGTCATGCGCTCGTCGTGCGGATAGTGGGCGAGGCGGACGAAGTTGCCGCCAAGTTCCTTGGTCCACTTAAGGAGTGTGTCGACATCTTCTTCGGAGTAGGCGCGGCCTGTGCGGTAAGGGGCCTCGGCATGGATGGAAATGCCATGAAGGAAGATGGGCTTGCCATTAAGCAGGATCTTCGAGCCTTCCACTTCGACGGTGCGGAAGCCCATATCATCGATGAGTTTGTCCGAGCCGCTGCTGATCTGGATCTTGTAAAGCATGGGAGTTTCGGGAGCCCACGCCTGCAAATTTGCAGGGACGAAACTAACGGCGGCGCGGCCCTCGGCGTCCGTCTTTGCGTCGAAAGCAACTTTGAGATCGGAGATGGAGAGACGCACACTGGCTCCAGCGACGGCGTGATCGAGATGGACGTAGCCTTCGATCGTCTTATGATCTTTGCGGCTTAGGTGGAGTTCGTAGTCATCGACAAAGGTTTCGGGGACAGTGACGAGCGAGACGTCGCGGGTGAGGCCACCGTAGTTCCACCAGTCGGTGTTGAGGGTGGGAACACCATCTTCGATGCGCGTGTTGTCGACGTTGATGACGGCGGAGTTCTGGCCGGACTTAAGGACCGAGGTGACTTCGCAATCGAAAGGCGTGAAGCCGCCTTCGTGATCGCAGATGTGCTTGCCGTTCACCCAGAGCTTCGCGCGATAGTTGGCTGCTCCGATGTGGAAGAAGACGCGGGTGCCAGGCGCAGGGGTCGCTTCGAATTTGCGCTCGTACCAGAGTGGGCCTTCGTAGTAATAGAGTCGATCGGCCTGGGTGTTCCAGTCGCCGGGTACTTTCAGGATTGGCGATTTGGCGAAGTCGTACTCGATGGGGCCGGTGCCCGGTTTGGTCGAGTCGAGATCCTGGAAGTAGCCGTTCGGCTTGATCTCGCGATGGAAGCTGTAGAGGCCGCCGGCGTAGGGGTCGACGATGTAGTGCCAGTCGCCATCCAGCGAAACGGCGGGGCGATGGTCAAGGTTGACCAAGACTGTGGATGTGGTCTGAGGAGCAGTCTGGGCGGGAGTAAGTTCTGCTGAAAGGATGCACAGAGCAAGAGCGAGGCAGATTTTGTTAGCTGGCGAGAGAGGGGTCATAGGCAGCGTCTTCCTGATCAGGATTCATGACGACCCGAAGCAAACAGAGGCGGTTGGAGTTTCGTTTCCAGGCAGCGCACTCTCTTCTGGTCCGACCAATTCTACTGCATGTCTGCATCATGAAAGAGCGGAGCTGGGATGGGACTCGTTTGTGGAATTTCGAGGAGGCCCACAATCGCCAGAATGACGATGACGGGCTCTATGGGCTGCCGGTAGTCCATTGAGGAGTGCGAGAGATAGTAGGTGATGGGGAAGACCGCGAGGAGCGTAACCAACGGCAGAGCGACCGCGCGGCTACGAAGCCAGAGAAAGCGGGCTCCGCGAAGCAAAAAGACAGTCATGGCGGTGCAGTAAAAGAAGTTGGGGATATCGAGCGGTTCCTTATGGAGGTACCGGGCGTTGAGGCTCCAGAAACCGGTCCAGTAGCGGAAGAAGCGGCGCGCGGTAGCCACAGCAAACCAGAGTTCGTGGTGGACCACGAAGTCGGCGGCGAGACGATGCTTTTCGGCGAGGTAACTGGTCTCGCCCATCTGCTGGTAGAGCTGCATCTCGTGGTCGTTGCTGGCGGGGTGGGCCCAGGCGACGTTCGACTCGAAGGTGTCTCCCGTATTGCCGGCGTAGAACTCAAGCCAGTAGTTGTCGCGGATTGGGACGAGGACGTGCATGGTGCGCCAGGTGCGGATGGTCCACGGTGTGAGGACGGCAAGGACGGTGACGGTGGTCAGGGTGGCCCGGGTAAACCAGGTGCGGCCCTGGCGATGACGCTTCCAGAGCGTGATGAGGAAGAGGAACGGCAGGACGGAGAGGACTGCGGGATTGACCAGGGCGGTGAGGCCGTAGAGGAGACCGAAGCCGGCCCAGGCGGCGGGGGGTTCGATGGCGTGCAGGCGGAAGAGGAGGGCGAGGCAGGTGGTGAAGAGGAGAGCGGTCAGGGCCCACTCCCATACGACGGTGGAGTAGTAGATGGAGAAGGGATAGACGACCCAGGCCCAGGCGGCGTAGCGGGCGATGCGGGTTCCGGCGGTGTGGCGGGCGAGGAAGTAGATGGGGATGCAGGTGAGCGCGGAGAAGAGGGAGTCGAGCGTGAGGATGGCGAGCGCGGACTTGAGGGTGAAGAGGCCGAAGAGGTGGAAGACTCCTGCGAGGAGGTACGGGAAGCCGGGCGGTACGAGGGCGGTCGGGCCGGTAATGGGCCAGAAGGGCGAGCCGAAGCCGTGGCCGGTGGCAATGCTGCGGGCGACCCAGGCGAGTTCCCAGCCGAAGTCGCCGAAGTGCTCGGCGGGGTTGGGGAGGGTGCGGAAGACTATCGCTACTACGATCATCCGGATGAGGAAGGCGGCGGCGACAGCACGGAGGAGAAGTGCGGCGGGAGATTCGGGGAGGAAGATGCTACGGACGAGTCGCTTGCTGGAGGCGCCGGTTCCGGGGGCGAGCGGCGGCAGTTCTAGTGTGGGCAAACGGGATCATCCTTTAGACAGGTCCCATTCTAAGCCACGGTGATTCCGTGCTCCTCGGCGGTGGATAGGGTGGAGAGGAGATTGGTGAGCTTGAGCAGGTTGCGGAGCTGCTTGCCGAGATGGAGAAGCTTGAGTTCGCAGCGCGCGTTACGGGCGTGGACGTAGAGGCGGACGAGGGTGCCGAGACCCATGCTGTCGACGAAGGTGAGGTCCTTGAGGTCGAGGAGGAGGATCTTGCTGGTGGAGGCGAGGTCTTTGAGGTCGGCGTAGAAGGCGTCGGTGAGGCCGGAGACCAGGCGACCGTGACACTTGACGAAGGCGGATTCGCCTTCACGGTGGATGTCATAGGTGAGCGGCTTGGCGGGTGCTTCTTCGGGCATGGTGGCTCCGTGGAACACGATAATTCTATCGGAGCATTCTTGCACAGCTACCTCTTGTTTTGGGAAAACTGGGGGTACCCCCTCCCCCCTTTTTTGCGCAAAGTATTCAAAGAAGGCGGCTTAGGTCTGGACTTCATGTTCGTGAGACCGGGCTTTCAGAGTCTGCGGGTAGTCCATAAAACTGAAAAGCGTACCTCAGCGGCTAAAGCCGCAACACGGATGATTCCCTTTCGGCACGGCTGAAGCCGTGCCCTTAAGCAGGACGGACTTTCTGATTCCGAAACTAGTGGGACCGGGAGAAGGGGGAACAGAGAGTCAGGTGGTTGGCCGCACGTCTCTTCCTTTGTTTAAGGAGATCATTGGGTGGATGCTAACGTCAAGATGTTTCTTGCATACTTCGGCATTTTAGCCGCGCAGCGAGCGCCGAATCTTTCAAGCCTATTCTGGGATCAAAGGCGGGGTTGGATCTCGACGGAGTGGACTTCGGTCGGCGGCGGGGTGGAGCGGCTGCCTGGATGCTGTCTCCAATGGCCAGGAACGCATGGAGGGCGCGGTTCACCGATTCGGAGTCGGGAAAGTAGGGCATGAGGGCCGGATCAAGGATGACGAGGTTTGTGCCTTGCTTGAGCTGATTGGTGTACTTTCCCCGGACGCCCTTGCTGAAGTCGAGGTTTGGTCTCGGGGCGAGGGGATCGAGTTCAAGAGACTTCTTCATATTGGCGCTATATTGGCGCTTCTCGGCCGCGGTGGCGACGCGGGCACCCGTGGGCCGGATGCCTGAGGTGGTTTCAGTGTAAACGACGAAGAGAAGACGCTGCCGGGAGGACATTCCGACGGTAGTGGAGCGGACTTCGTCGAGCGAATGCTGGTCGTCTTCGAGCGTCGAGGAGAGCGGATTCGTTGAAGACGGTGATCGCTTCGAGGAACTCGACACCGTGCTTCTTGAGGTTGCTGGCGGCCTTCGCGGGATCGAACTCGAAGCTCGGGCGCGGTGGCGGCATGGCGGAATTCTAGCTGACGCGGGCAAAGGCGGCAGAGGTGCTGGGGGTGAATCAGCCGAAGATTTCGGCCCTGAAGCACTACAAGCTGGAAGGGTTTTCGGTGGAGCGGCTGATGCACTTCGCTACCGCGCTGGAGCATGATGTGGTGATCGAGATCAGGCCTCGGGCGAAGGCGGCGAAGAAGGGGCGGATTTTAATTGTTGGGGCGGCTTAGGTGCCGGAATATTTCTTTGGTTGAAGACAAAACGATCCGGGACTAGATTGATTGTGTGGGTTCGAAGACGTTTGCCGGGGTTTGGTTCGCCGCGTACTCGCATGACCATCCGCCTCCGCATGTGCATGGAGAATATGCGGGTGTTCGCGTGGTAGTCGATCTGCTGACGGATGGGGACGTGCGGCAATCATCGCGATGGAATGCGGTGACACCGCCCAATGCGAAACGGAGCGATGTGCGGCATATTCTCGCTGTAGCGGATAGGCATTACGATGAACTGATGGTGCTGTGGAGGATGACTCATGGCTGATCTAACAACCGACGAAGAGATCGACGCGGCGCTGGAACGGGCGAAGGCGTTTGAGAGCTTTCCGCGCATCGTCGAGGCGGTGTATCGGCCTGAGCCGGGGCTTGAGTTCCTGATGCTGCGTCTGAGCGATGGGCGTCGGCTGCTGATTCCGCGCGAGGAGCTTGGGGAGTTGAAGGATGCCACTCCGGAGCAGGCTGTCGATCTGAAGATCGGGCTGCACGGGGTGGATATCTGGTGGCCGCAGTTGGACGATGGGCTTTATCTGCCGGATTTTCTGGAGTATCGGTGGGGGAACACGCGAAGTGGGGTCGCGGCTTGAGCCGAAGTTTTCGGCTTTGAAGCACTACAAGCTGGAAGGGTTTTTCGGTGGAGCGGCTGATGCACATCGCCACCGCCCTGGAGCGTGATGTGGCGATCAAGATCCGGCCTCGGGCGAAAGCGGCAAAAGAAGGGGAGGATTTTCATTGTTGGGGCGGCTTAGGCTTCCTACCAAGCTTACATTGGCTGTTCGTGACGTGAGAGATTTGAGTTTAGAGTGTCTCTTCATTCTTGCGCTTGCGCCGTTGCAGCGTCACGGCGCGGCGGTTCTCTTTATCGCTTTGAACACCACGCGTCCTAGCGTAACAACGCCAATGAAAACGAACGCTACACCAACATTCGCCGTTGAGAGATGAGCTCCGAAAAGGCCTATTTCTGTGGTGCCTTGAGCGTTCTTGTAGATCCCGTACACGCCGCCTACTATACAGGTCAGTCCAAGTATCCCCGCAATGATCATCCCACCCATGATGATTGGAGCGGCGGCTTTTAGGTGAGCCGTATGGTCGAAGTTTTCTGGCATATTCTCGTTCTCCCTTGCTAGAACCATTGACCTCACAAGTAGTACAAAATCGGCGGTCTGCTGATCTGAGCACTGCATCTGCGTAATGTAAAACTCCTTCAAAATTGTTCCTTTGTTCTGCGGATCGGCCAAGACTCTTGCGTTGAGGTCATGCATCTTAGCCAACATCTCCTTGAGACGATCGCTTTCATCGTTCATGAGAATCGCGCCTGAAAACTGGAACGATATCTGCTTCTGCCGTATCGAAGTAATTTGCAAAACGGTCAGATAGCCTGTCGGGAATCCGGGTCGGATCTTCAAATTCGCCATCGGCGAGGACGCCCGACGGCGTGACGACCTTGTAGACGCGAACCAGCAACCCCGCCTGAGCCATGAGAAGCAAGGCAAGAGCGAGATCGGTTGCCCTGATGTCCGAAAACTGCCGAGCAAGCTTCGACGGGTCTATGGTGTTCTGTCTAGAGTTTTGATCTAGCCAGCCGCCGATTCGTTGCAGCGCGCCTCGTAGTTCAGGATGTTCATTTGCTAAATCGCCTAAGCTGGTCTGTGACATGATCAACGTCTCCAGCAGTACAGTGCGCTGGGATAAGTAATTCGTTTTGATGGTTCGCGGCTACCAAAACTCGCAGCTCATCCTCCAAAGCGGTCTTATCGGACAGCCAAGTCACGGCCAAGCCCTTCAGAATGCCGCCTGAAAGAACATACTTCTTGATAGAGTCTACGGTATTTTGACTTTTCAAGAGATTTCCTTGATCTGAAATTGTTTCGTAACGGGCCATGACGTCATTTTCTTCATCAAGCACCCTTGCATCCCTAAACTCGTACAACTTGGAATGATTCTCAGATTCAAGCACTATTCTTTTCAACGCTTTGTCGAGCACCCACGGACGAAACTGATCGCGGGAAAAAGCTGGGCGCAAGAACTCCCATGCTTTGTCAAGCCATTCTTCAACTCTCTTTCGAGACTCATTACGCTGCACCCTGATCTCTAGTATGTCAGGGCTGTTCCAACGGACGAGAATAACGGTCCTCAAAGGAACACGCACGTACTCCCTCCAGAAAAGCCCATCGACTCGTTCGTCGACTTTGCCGGTTGCCTCGTGATAGTGCTGTGTCCATAGACTTTCAAGAACCAATCGGCTGGTTTACGTGTAGAACTGCGGAAGTCGCTGATCAAAAAGCCCTCCGGCTTCAGCTTGACGGACGGGAAGTCCTTTATTGCATGCTTCCACCGTGGCCCCCACAGCCGCTCCGCTGTTGAATCCGCTTTGAACAGATCTGCTAGGCCTGCCTTAGGCTTGTAATACCAGATGTGCTGAGAGCCGTTTTCTTCCGCGCTTCGGATGAGGTCGAACACCTCGTCGAAGCTGATAGCACCAGATTCCAGCGCCTCTCTAAGGTTACGGGCAACTAATTGATCTTTGTTCTCGGCACTGAGTCGCACGCCGTCTTCATCTCTGCGGAGCCGCAATAGAGATTTTATTTGTCCGATCGTACACATCGCCGATACGAGATCGAGCGCTTCTTGAATCTCTGCTTGCGCCATCGTTTCCTTAGCCACCAAATTGGATTATTCTGATACGGCATCCTACCGCCTATCTAATAAGGGCAACAAGAGGAATCTCGCTAAAGTCAGACTTACTCTACGGTGACGCTCTTCGCCAGGTTTCTCGGCTGATCGACGTCGCACCCGCGTCTCACGGCTATGTGGTAGGCGAGGAGTTGCAGGGGGACGACTTCTAGGACGGGGAGCAGGAGCTCTGGGGCCTGGGGGATGTAGATGACGTGTTCGACGAGCTGGGAGATGTGCTCGTCGCCCTCGATGGCGATGGCGATGACGCGGCCGGAGCGGGCGGTGACCTCCTGGATGTTCGAGAGGGTCTTTTCGTACTTCAGGACGGATGAGGCGTCGGAGGGGTCTTTGGTCGCGATGCAGACGCAGGGCAATGTTTCGTCGATGAGGGCGTTGGGGCCGTGCTTCATCTCGCCGGCGGGGTAGCCTTCGGCGTGGATGTAGGAGATCTCCTTGAGCTTGAGGGCGCCTTCGAGAGCGATGGGGTAGTGGATGCCGCGGCCGAGGAAGAGGAAGTCGCGGGCGGTGGAGAAGGACTTCGCTAGCTGGCAGCACTGGTCGTCCACAGAGCGGAGGATCTCTTCGATCTTGCCGGGGACTTTGGAGAGCTCGGTGACGAGGTGGATGGATTCTTCCTGGGTGACGGTTCCGCGGAGCTGGGCTAAGTAAAGGGCGAAGACGAAAAGGGCCGTGAGCTGGGCGGTGAAGGCCTTGGTGGAGGCGACGCCGATCTCCGGGCCGGCGTTGGTGGTGATGGTGCCCTGGGCTTCGCGGGTGACGGCGGCCCCGACGACGTTGCAGATGGCGAGGGTTTTGGAACCCTTACTGATGAGTTCGCGCTGGGCGGCGATGGTGTCGGCGGTTTCGCCGGACTGGGTGATGAGGAGGCCGATGGCGCGGGGGTCGGCGATGGGATCGCGGTAGCGGTACTCGCTGGCGTAGTCGACCTCGGCGGGGAGGCGGGCGAGGCGCTCGATCATGAACTTGCCGGCGAGGCCCGCGTGCCAGGAGGTTCCACAGGCGGCGATGGTGATCTGGCTGGCGTTGCGGAACTCTTCTTCAGTGATCTGCATGGACTGGAGAAAAACTTGACCTGTGTCCAGGGAAATGCGGCCTAGTGTGGTGTCGCGGATGGCGCGGGGCTGCTCGTTGATCTCCTTGAGCATGAAGTGCTTGTAGCCGGCCTTTTCGGCCTGGATAGGATCCCAGAGGATGCGCTGGGGTTTGAGGGGGAGCGGGGCGGCGTTGAAGTCGGTGAGTGTGACGCCGGCGGGGGTGAGGATGGCGACTTCGCCGTCGGCGAGGAAGTGGATGTTGCGGGTGTGGTGGAGGATGCCGGGGACGTCGGAGGCGAGGAAGAATTCGCCTTCGCCGAGGCCGATGACGGCAGGCGGACCCATGCGGGCGGCGACGAGCTTGTTGGGCTCGTTGGCGGAGAGGACGCCGATGGCGAAGGCTCCGGTGATGCGCTTGACGGCGCGGCGGACGGCCTCTTCTAAGGGGATGGCGGGTGTGGCGGGGGGTGGGACTGGAATGTTTACGACGGCTTCGGCGGTGTTGGCTTCGGTCGAGTCTGACTTCTCAGGAGCGAGATGTGGGGGGGCCGACTCTGTGGCTGGAGACGCAGGTCCTTCGACTGCGGCGGCAGAAGCGCCGCCTCCGCTCAGGATGACACCTGTGTCAATGGCACCTCTATTGGGGGTAACACTTTTGTTGGTAGCACTCTCATTGGTGACGACACTCTTGTTGACCACAGTAGTGCTTTCAGGTGCGGCCAGGTGGAGCTCGTCTTCGATGAGGTGGGCGATGATCTCGGTGTCGGTTTCGGAGACGAACCTGTGGCCCTTGGCGATGAGCATCTGCTTCAGCGTCAGATAGTTTTCGACGATGCCGTTGTGGACGACGACCAGGGTGCCGGAGCCGTCGCGGTGGGGGTGGGCGTTCTCTTCGGTGGGGCGGCCGTGGGTGGCCCAGCGGGTGTGGCCGATGCCGAAGGTGCCGTCTACAGGCGACTTCTCGATGACGGCTTCGAGGTTGCGGAGCTTGCCGGGGGCGCGGCGAAGTTCAAGGCCGGATGGGCCTCCAGCGACGGCGATGCCGGCGGAGTCGTAACCGCGGTATTCGAGGCGGCGAAGGCCTTCAATGATAGTAGGGACGACTGACTTGGGGCCGATGTAACCAACGATTCCGCACATGAGAGGAGTTTAGCGGATGGCAATATGTTTTCGACGCGACTAACAAATGTCGGCGGTCGCCTAACTCACGCTCTTTTTGCTTGCCAAGACGATGATGGGGGCCGCTAGACTGGCGATCACACCTAGAAACCATCTACGTTGCACCCCACTTGTCTTACTCAAGTTCTTAGTCTGGAGATTCCCATGTTCCCTCGACCCTCGGCAGCTTCACGCATCCGCTCCGCGTCTTTCATCTTCCCTAATCACCAGCGGTGGGTCATGGAAGCATGGAACCATTCCGGTGCCCTTGCCAGGGAGTTGGAAACTTCAAGAACAAGACGGAGGGTTTCTGCGTACGCCACGTCGCTGCTGGCTGTGATTTTGATCGCCTGCAGCTTTGCATCCATGCAGGCGCAGAGCTTCCAGACGATTCCAGCTTTGAGCTTCACGAAGACCTACGCGGGAGCCAATCCTCTGCCGCAGGTGGTTACCCTTGCCAGCACGGGGAGTGTATTCAGTTTCAGACTATCGACAGCTGCATCAACGGGCGGTAACTGGCTGTCGATCAGCGCAGTGGGCAACGGATACAGCAGTCAGTACAACACCCCGGATGCCGTCACCGTGACCGTCAACCCGGATGTAACACTTGCCGCCGGAACCTACTCGGCGCAGATTGTGGCTACATCTACGGACGGAAGCGCATCGATCACAATCCCAGTTTCGCTGACAATCGAAGGTGCCTCTGCAACCTTCTTCGATGCAGTCCCAGGCTCGATAGATTATTTCCTACAGACCAAGCAGGTTTCTGTTCCGGCGCAGTTAGTGCCGATCCGCAATGCGGGATCCGGCACGTTGGACTTTACGTCCACCGCCAGCACATCTGACGGCGGCAGCTGGATCTCACTTTCGGTTGCGAGCGGCACGGCACCCTACCTGCTCAGTGTCGGCATCGATCCGGCTAAACTGCCGGGTGCAGGTCTAACCCCAGGTACTTTCACAGGGCAGGTGCTCCTGAGAACTGGCGGAAACACAGTTTCAATACCTGTCACGGCTACGGTGGGTGACTCTGTTTTCCAACAGGTAAATCCCCTGAGCTTCACGAAGACCTACGCGGGAGCCAATCCTCTGCCGCAGGTGGTTACCCTTGCCAGCACGGGGAGTGTATTCAGTTTCAGACTATCGACAGCTGCATCAACGGGCGGTAACTGGCTGTCGATCAGCGCAGTGGGCAACGGATACAGCAGTCAGTACAACACCCCGGATGCCGTCACCGTGACCGTCAACCCGGATGTAACACTTGCCGCCGGAACCTACTCGGCGCAGATAAGTGCCATCTCCACAGATGGAACCCAGTCCCAGATCATCCCGGTTACGCTCAGCATTCAACCGGCCAGTTCGGCATCCTTCGACGACCTGTCTGGACAATTGACTTTCTCCTTACAGACCAAGCAGGTTTCTGTTCCGGCGCAGTCAGTGCCGATCCGCAATGCGGGATCCGGCACGTTGGACTTTACGTCCACCGCCAGCACATCTGACGGCGGTAGCTGGATCTCACTTTCGGTTGCGAGCGGCACGGCACCCTACCTGCTCAGTGTCGGCATCGATCCGGCTAAACTGCCGGGTGCAGGTCTAACCCCAGGTACTTTCACAGGGCAGGTGCTCCTGAGAACTGGCGGAAACACAGTTTCAATACCTGTCACGGCTACGGTGGGTGACTCTGTTTTCCAACAGGTAAATCCCCTGAGCTTCACGAAGACCTACGCGGGAGCCAATCCTCTGCCGCAGGTGGTTACCCTTGCCAGCACGGGGAGTGTATTCAGTTTCAGACTATCGACAGCTGCATCAACGGGCGGTAACTGGCTGTCGATCAGCGCAGTGGGCAACGGATACAGCAGTCAATACAACACCCCGGATGCCGTCACCGTGACCGTCAACCCGGATGTAACACTTGCCGCCGGAACCTACTCGGCGCAGATAAGTGCCATCTCCACAGATGGAACCCAGTCCCAGATCATCCCGGTTACGCTCAGCATTCAACCGGCCAGTTCGGCATCCTTCGACGACCTGCCCGGACAATTGACTTTCTCCTTACAGACCAAGCAGGTTTCTGTTCCGGCGCAGTTAGTGCCGATCCGCAATGCGGGATCCGGCACGTTGGACTTTACGTCCACCGCCAGCACATCTGACGGCGGTAGCTGGATCTCACTTTCGGTTGCGAGCGGCACGGCACCCTACCTGCTCAGTGTCGGCATCGATCCGGCTAAACTGCCGGGTGCAGGTCTAACCCCAGGTACTTTCACAGGGCAGGTGCTCCTGAGAACTGGCGGAAACACAGTTTCAATACCTGTCACGGCTACGGTGGGTGACTCTGTTTTCCAACAGGTAAATCCCCTGAGCTTCACGAAGACCTACGCGGGAGCCAATCCTCTGCCGCAGGTGGTTACCCTTGCCAGCACGGGGAGTGTATTCAGTTTCAGACTATCGACAGCTGCATCAACGGGCGGTAACTGGCTGTCGATCAGCGCAGTGGGCAACGGATACAGCAGTCAATACAACACCCCGGATGCCGTCACCGTGACCGTCAACCCGGATGTAACACTTGCCGCCGGAACCTACTCGGCGCAGATAAGTGCCATCTCCACAGATGGAACCCAGTCCCAGATCATCCCGGTTACGCTCAGCATTCAACCGGCCAGTTCGGCATCCTTCGACGACCTGCCCGGACAATTGACGTTTTATGCTACCCCGAACGGACAGAACCCCGTACCCCTTCCTCTGCCGATCCGGGATGCCGGAACGGGCACTCTTGACTGGAGTGCCGTTCCTGTCACAGCGGACGGCGGAAATTGGCTCAGCTTATCTGTGCTTTCGGGAACCGCGCCAACAAAGCCGATCGTTACAGTACTTGCCGCAAATCTACCTGGGCAGGGACTGGTATCGGGAACCTTCACCGGACAGATACTGCTAAAAAGCTCGAGTGGCATCGTCAGCACACCAGTATCTGTCACTATTGGAGCTTCGGTCTTCACCGAGATTCAGCCACTACAGTTTACGAAGAACTATCAAGGGACCAATCCACTGCCACAGGTAATAACAGTGGGCAGTACGGGCGCAGATTTTATCTTTTCAATCAAAACCTTCAATGCCACCGGCGGAAACTGGCTTTCGGTAAAGGCGCAGAAAAATGGCTACGGCACCTACACTACTCCGGATGCTTTGACTGTGACCGTAACGCCGGATGTGAATCTGGCGGCTGGAACTTATACTGCTTCTATCTACGCGCAGAGCAGTGACGGTACAGAGCCTCTTGTGATCCCAGTCACGCTAACGATCGCCTCGCCCAACACCTCTTCCTCTGGCCTTCAGTTTATCGCGGTCACACCCTGCCGGGTGGTCGATACGCGTGGAGCTAATGGAGCGTTCGGGGCGCCGGAGCTTGGGGCGGGCACGAGCCGCGAGTTCGATGTTCCGCAGAGTGCCTGCGGAATTCCATCCACTGCGGTTGCCTACTCTCTGAACGTGACCGTGTTGCCGGAGACGACGCTGAATTATCTGACGCTGTGGCCGAGCGGCACGGCACAACCGAACGTTTCGACGCTGAACTCCTATGACGGGCGAGTGAAAGCCAACGGGGCGATCGTGCCTGCCGGCTCCAACGGCGGCGTCAATGTTTTTGTCTCGGATGAGAGCCAGGTAATCCTCGATGTGGATGGCTACTTTGTGCCTGCAGGAACCGCTTCGGCGCTGGCCTTCTACCCGCTTGCTCCCTGCCGCGTCGCGGACACGCGCGGGGCGACTGGATCGCTCGCTGGACCGTTTGTGGCGGGCCAAACCAGCCGGTCGTTCCCGGTGCAGTCAAGTGCGTGCAATATTCCGTCGACAGCGCAGGCCTACTCGCTGAATGTGACAGCAATTCCACATACCGCGCTGAACTACCTGACAACGTGGCCTACCGGGCAAGCACAGCCGAATGTCTCTACCCTGAACGCGCCGACGGGAGCGGTGACTGCGAATGCAGCCATCGTGCCGGCGGGCAGCAATGGCGACATCTCGCTGTTTGTGTCCGATGACGCCGATTTGATTCTCGACATCAACGGCTACTTCGCTCCGGCTGCGACGGGAGGGCTCTCGCTCTACACCACGACGCCGTGCCGCGTGCTCGACACCCGGGGCCTGGCAGGAGTCTTCAACGGTGTGATCCAGGCGGTGGTGGAGACAAGTGCCTGCTCCGTGCCAGCGGCCGCACAGGCCTATGTGCTGAATGCTACTGTCGTGCCACCAGGGCCGCTCAGCTATCTCACATTGTGGGCAGATGGCGAAGGCCAGCCCAATGTGTCAACACTGAACGCGAATGACGCCGCGATCACTTCCAACCTGGCTGTCGTGCCGACGAATAACGGCAAGATTGACGCCTTCGGTTCGGGCCTGACGCAACTCATCCTAGACATCTCGAGCTACTTCGCTCCATGAAGTAGCCGAGGTGCTTACGACTAATGTGACATTTGCAGCAGCTACCTCCCGCAATATGCTCGATCAACGCATTGCGGGCGCAAGAGCTCTGGCGATTTCCCGCGGAATCGCTCTTTTCGCTTGCGAGACCGCCAGGGGGCGTGAATACTGAGTGTTCTCTCCCCCCAGAAATTGCGCTATCGAGGTAGTCAATGTCTATCAAGTGCACACTTGCGCTCTGGTCGGTCCTCTGGGTCTGCCTATCGGCCGAGGCGCAGCAGACGATGCCGTCACCCATCGCTGCAACAGGAAGAGCGATCGCGAGCGGACGGCAAGTTCACGACCAGGCGCGCAACGCCGACTCCCTGCCGGGCCATAGGCGGAACCGGGAAAGCACAAGTCCGCGCAGGATTGCCCTGCTGCATCGGCAGCGGCTTTCGCGCTCGCGTGTGCTTGCCGCCAGGGACACGATGACGAGCCCGAGGCCGACGCCGCAGGTCTTCAGGGCCCAAGACACGACGGCGAAAATTGTGACTACGATTGCCGGAGTTACACGGACAGCCTACGGAAACGGCGGCGCGGCAACGGCGGCGTACCTGGCATATCCGGGAGGTGTGGCGGTGGATGCGGCAGGTAACTTCTATATCGCGGACAGCGATAACTACCAGGTGCGCAAGGTGAACGTAGCGACAGGAGTCATCAGCGCGGTGGCGGGTACCGGTCAGTTCGGGTATTCGGGGAATGGTCAACTGGCGGTGAATGCCCAGATCGGTTACCTGAGTGGATTGGCCGTGGATGCGGCAGGGAACCTGTACCTCGCCGATCAAGACTACTCGGTGATACGCAAGGTGGATGGTGTAACAGGCATTATCAGCGTTGTTGCCGGAGTGGCCAGCCAGTTCGGCTACTCCGGAGATGGCGGCGCCGCGACCCTGGCAAACCTGGGCGATCCCACGAGCGTGGCCGTGGATGCGGCAGGGAATCTTTACATTGCAGATGGCGACAACTACCTAATCCGTAAGGTGAGCGCGGCGACCGGCATCATGACCACCGTCGCAGGAACGCCACAGGGCTATGGTTATTCAGGCGACGGCGGTGCGGCGACCCAGGCCGAGATCGGATATGTACAGGCACTTGCTGTCGATGCGGCAGGAAACCTGTATCTCGCAGACACGGACGACTCTGTGATCCGCGTCGTTGCAGCGGCGACCGGGATCATTAACACGTACGCCGGCAATGGAGGCTACGCCGACTCCGGCGATGGAGGGCTGGCGATCAATGCGGGACTGGGCTATCCGCAGGGAGTAGCTGCTGACGGGCAAGGAAATCTCTACATTGCCGACGTCGACAACAATTCCATACGACGGGTCGATGGAGCGACGAAGATCATCACCACGGTGGCAGGCAATGGTACGTCTGGCTTCGCCGGCGATGGCGGGCCGGCAACGCAGGCCGAGGTTGCTTACCCCTATGGCGTTGCCGTAGATGTGAACGGAGATCTCTACATTGCAGATGAAGGAAATAATCGCATCCGGCAGGTGAACCCTTCCGGCACCATCTCCAGCGTCGCGGGAAATGGCCTTCTCGCACCCACAAACAACGGGGCCCTCGCCAACACGGTTCCGCTGAGCTATCCAAGCGGAGTTGCCGTCGATGCAAGTGGAAATGTCTTCTTCGTCGATGCAGAGGGCAATCAGATCCGTGAGGTTCGCGCTGCGGACGGGACACTCGCGACGGTCGTGGGCACGGGCCAGAACGGCTACACCGGCGATGGCGGGCCGGCGGCAAGTGCAGCACTCAACTATCCGCAAAACATTGCCTTCAACCAGCAGGGAGACCTCTTCATTGCTGATGGGGGCAACCAGGTGATACGCAGAGTGGACCACGCCAGCGGCGTGATCACCACAGTGGCCGGTAACGGGACTTACGCGTATGACAACAATGGCGACGGCGGACCAGCGACGAGCGCCAGCCTGGCCAACCCGACCGCGCTGGCTTGCGACTCGACAGGAAACCTCTACATCGCCGAACAGTATCCGGGGTATGTGCGCAAGGTAACACCCCAGGGGACCATCTCCACAGTTGCGGGAGGGGGTCAGTACGGCAGCAGCAACGGCGATGGCGGACCAGCCACCAGCGCCTACCTGGAATATCTGAGTTCTATAGCGGTTGACGCCCAAGGGAACATCTACATCGGCGACCCGAACCAGAGAACCGTTCGCAAAGTGAGCGCCTCGACCGGCATCATCAATACTGTGATCGGCAACGGTCAGTATGGAGACTCAGGCGACGGCGGCCCTGCCTTGAGCGCGTCGCTGGGGTCCGTCGAAGCGCTTTCCTTCGACGCGGCCGGAGACCTCTACATCGCCGATTACAACACTGTTCGGGTCGTCGATACGAGCGGAACGATAGGAACCATTGCGGGACAGGGCGGCTCTGGATATTCGGGCGATGGCGGCGCGGTCGCGTTCGCGGAGGTTTCACCGGTAGGAGTGGCTGTCGACAGCGCATCCAACGTTTACTTCACCGATTCCGCAGGCAGCCGTATCCGGAAGGTTTCGGCCGGCGCTCCGCAGGCGGCTGCGGATTCTCCGGTGCTCAGCCCGGGAACCGGCGGCTACGGCGCCTCGCAGAGTGTAACGCTCGCCGATGACACGCCGGGAGCGCAGATCTTTTACACACTCGACGGATCAGTGCCTGACCCAGGTATCTCAAGTCTTTACAGCGGTCCACTGTCGCTGGTGGGAGCGGTGATGGTCCAGACGATCGCGATCGCGCCGGGATATTCGACGAGCGACGGCGTGTCGGCAAGCTACACTTTCCCATCCCCTGCCCCAGGTGCGCCCTTCGCGCCAGCTTTCAGTCCGGCCGCGGGTGCCTATACAACTGCGCAGAGCGTCACGATCCTTGATGCGACAGCGGGCGCGACCATCTACTACACCGTCGATGGCTCGACGCCGACAGCGAGTTCCTACGTCTACTCGGGCGCGATCACTGTGAACGGTTCGGACACGGTGCGAGCCATGGCTGTGGCCAACGGGCTGAGTTCGCCGGTTTCGAGCAACCAGTATGTGATCACCTCCCCGACTGCGACGACGCTTGTCTCCACTGCAAATCCGGGCTTCCTTGGCGCGAACATCGTGTTCACCTCGACAGTTACATCGACTGTTGCAGGCATCCCCACGGGCACGGTCAGCTTCAGCGTGGACGGCGGTGGTGGCATCGTGGAGGTGCTGAACGGAGCGGCACAAGCGGTGTTCCCGATCAGCAGCTTAGGAGCCGGGGCGCATACTGTCGTCGCAAGCTATTCGGGCGATGCGAACTTCCCCGCCAGCAGCAGCGGGACCCTAAACCAAACGATTCAGCCCGGATACCTGTTTGTTCCCGCGACGCCGTGCCGTGTAGCAGACACGCGTGGAGCTGCAGGAACGTTTGCCGGACCTGAACTGGGCGCAGGCGCCAGCCGCGAGTTCGATGTTCCGCAGAGTGGGTGCTCTATTCCGTCGACTGCCGTTGCTTATTCGCTTAATGTGACCGTACTACCGAACACAACGTTGACTTACCTGACGATGTGGCCGAGCGGTACGGCGCAGCCAAACGTTTCGACTTTGAACTCCTTCGATGGGCGTGTGAAGGCCAATGCAGCGATCGTGCCGGCGGGGTTGAATGGCGGCGTCAACATCTTTGCGTCGGACGCAAGTAACGTGATCCTCGACATCAACGGCTACTTTGTGCCGACGGGCACCGCTTCGGCGCTCGCGTTCTATCCACTGACGCCTTGCCGGGTTGCGGACACTCGCGGAGATGCGGGAGCATTGGCCGGGCCCTTCCTGAGCGGGCAGACCAGCAGGTCGTTTCCGGTGCTGTCGAGTCCGTGCGGTGTACCTTCGACCGCACAGGCGTACTCCTTGAACCTGACGACGATTCCACACAGCACGCTGAACTACCTGACGACTTGGCCAAGCGGGCAGGCACAACCGAATGTCTCAACGTTGAATGCTCCGACGGGCGCTGTGACGGCCAATGCGGCCATTGTGCCGGCGGGCGACAGCGGAGCCGTCTCGCTCTTCGTCTCCGATGACGCCGATGTGATCCTCGACATCAATGGATACTTTGCTGCAGCGGGGACGGGAGGGCTCTCCCTGTATCCAGTGACTCCATGCCGGCTGCTGGACACTCGCGGAGCATCAGGCGCGTTTCAGGCTGTACTTCAAGCAGCGGTCGAGACAAGTGGATGCACCCTGCCAGCGGCGGCACAGGCTTACGTGCTGAATGCCACCGTTGTGCCGCCCGGGCCGCTGAACTATCTCACGTTGTGGCCGGACAGCGAGAGCCAGCCGAACGTCTCTACGTTGAACGCCAACGACGCGGCGATCACCTCCAACATGGCCATCGTTCCAACGGTGAATGGACAGATCGATGCCTTCAGCTCAGACCCGACCCAGCTGATTCTAGACATCTCAAGCTACTTCGCTCCGTGAGCTGGCGGATGTAAGGGAACTCGCGCGGGTGGTGCCAATCGGTTCTTCCCCCCCGAATCGCGAGAGACAGGAGCGCAATGGGTGAGGCGCCCGAGCGCTCGTGCAGGCCCCTGCAAGAGACGGGATGGATGTTCGGTGAATCGAACTACCGGGCGGCGAAGTCTTTGAAGGGCTTGGTGAGGAACTCGTCTACTTTGCGGTTGAAGTCGCCGGGCTGGTCGATCATGGTGGGGTGGCCGGAGTTGGGGACGATCCAGAGATTAGCGTGCGGGATGTTGTGGTAGATGACCAGCGTGTGCTCGAGAGATAAGAGGTCGTGGTCGCCGGCCATGATGAGCGATGGGGCTTGAATGGTGTGGAGCTGGGCAAGGGTGATGTGGGGCTCCCACCAGTCGAGGAGGAAGAGCTTGCGGTCGTTCTTTTCTTTGGCGGTCGTGTAGGTTTTGGTGAGGCCGGCGGTGTAATCCTTCTCCATCTGGTCCCAGAATCCAGGGGCGAAGGGGTCAGGACCGACCCAGAGGTTTGCACCGGTAGCGACGAGCTTCTTTACTTTTTCCGGATGGCGAATAGCCATAAGGAGAGCGTTGATTCCCCCGTCGCTCCAGCCGACGACGTAGGCGGAGTCGATGTGCATGGCGTCGAGCAGGGCGGCGAAGTCGTCGGCCATCATCTCGAAGTTGAGTGGATGGCCGGGGTCGAGCGAGCGGCCCTGCGAGCGGCTGTCGGCGAGGATGACCTTGTAGTGGGCGGCGAAGTAGGGCACATTCTTCGCGAAGGCCGACATGTCGTTATTGTTGCCGTGAAGCATGAGGACGGCGGGGCCGCTGCCATAAACCTCGGTGTACATCTTGAAGCCATTGATGTCGTAGAACTTGCCGGCGGCGGGATTGTGATCGTAGGGGATGGGGTTTGCCTCCTGCGCGTGGGCCGCAAGCGATGCAGATGCAGAGAGCGTGAGCAAGGTGCTGAATGCGATCAGTCGCAGCAGGCGCATGACTGGGGAACTCCGAAGTTGAGATTGTGGCGTGACTCGGATTTTACAGGTGTTTGATCTCCGTGGTGATGGCGCGGAAGGTGGTTGTGCCTACGTTCTCGAGCGTGTGCAGCGTGAGCGAGGGTGACCAGGTGACCGCATCGGTCAGCGGCTTGAGGTCGCTGCTCCGGCTGTCCATGAGGACGCCGCCTGAGGCATCGCGGCGAACGATTTCACTCCAGGTCAGCAGATGGAGGGTCCCAGGCCAGCGGTGGGTGTGGAGCGGCGTGGTCTCGCCTGGCGCAATGACGGTTTCGATGACGCGTACGGCATCGTTTTCGAAGAGGAGAGTATGGTGGGCAGGGTCCGCGATCAACGCGTCGAGATGATCGAGCCACTCGGGTGGAGGCATGATCCGGATTTTATCGCGTGCGGTGAGTTGCATCGAAGTGGCGTGACCGATAGCAACGTGAAGATGGTAGGGTGACGAGCAAAGGGGTGGTGCGATGCATGTGCTGGTGATCAATAGCGGGTCTTCGTCGATCAAATTTTCAATGTTCCAGGTAGAGTATGGAGCGGCGGCTTCGCCGGTGGAGATCTACGACGGGGAGTTGAGCGGGATTGGCGCGGGATCGCCAGAGTTCAAGTTCAAGAGTGCGGATGGAAGGAACCTTGCGCAACAGCAGGATGTAAAGGCGGCCAGTGTCGAGGAGGCGATCCGGACGGTGGAGCAGGCGGTGGGTGCGGAGGGTCTGCCGAAGGTGGAGGCGGTGGGATACCGGGTGGTGCATCCAGGGGCGAAGCTGAACGGGCATCAGCGGATTACGCCTGAGGTGCTGCAGGCGTTGCGAGAGGCGCGTGCGTTCGCTCCACTGCATGATCCCGTAGCAGTGGAGATGATTGAAGAGATGATGCAGAAGCTGCCGGACGTCACTCACTACGCGTGCTTCGATACGGTGTTTCACGAGACGATGCCGGAGGCGGCGAAGACTTATGCGATTCCTGAGGAATATCGGGCGCAGGGAGTGAGGCGGTACGGATTCCACGGGCTGAGCTGCGAATCGGTTGTGGTGCAGCTGCGTGAGGCGGGGATCGCGGTGCCGAAGCGGATGGTGATTGCGCACCTGGGAAGCGGATGCAGCGTGACGGCATTGGTGGATGGGAGGTCGGGGGACACGACCATGGGCCTGACGCCGACTGGCGGTGTGGTGATGGGGACTCGGCCGGGGGATCTTGATCCGGGGCTGATGCTCTATCTGCTGAGGCAACAAAAGGGCGATGCGGCCAAGGAGCTTGAGGCGATGATGAACCATAAGGCGGGGATGGTGGCGCTTTCGGGGATGGTGAACGACATGAAGGAAGTTCGGAAGGCGGCTGGTGGCGGAGACGCAAGAGCGAGGTTAGCCGTGGAGGTTTTTGTTCGGAGCGTTCGGAAGGCAATTGGGGGATTTGCTTTTCTGATGGGTGGGCTGGATGCGGTGGTGTTTACGGGTGGTATCGGGGAGCATGATGCCGGAACTCGGAGTGAGGTAATGGCGGGGATGGAGGGAATGGGAGTCGATCTGGATGCAAGGACGAATGCGACGAATGGGGATGGGGTTCGGGTGGTGAGTAAGGGTGATTCGCGGACTGCAGTTTATGTGATTTCGGCGGAGGAAGACCGGATGATTGCGTGGCATGTGGGGGAGATGGCGCGATAACACGGTTTGCGCTCCGCGCGAATGTCCCACCCATGCGATGAAGCTGCATGGATGGGGCATCCGGCACCCGGTGCTGTAACCGCCTGTTGATGTGCGGGGCTCAATTTAGGGCTAGTTTGGAATTCTGTGGCGCAGACCGATGCATGCGCCGCTGGATTGCGTCTCATAAGGTACAGAAGCGACGGCTAGCTGGGTCTCTGACTGCAAAGCGCCAGACGCAAGGATTTGTCTGCCCACCCGCCTAAAATCAAGAATGGCGCTCAATACTTCAAGGAGCTGCGATGTCTTCTCTCACTATCGAGCATGATGTGGACGTGAAGGACCAGGCGCTTTCGCAGGAAGAGCTGCGGAAGATCGATGCTTACTGGCGAGCCTGCAACTATCTGTGCGCGGGGATGTTGTACTTGTGCGCAAATCCACTGCTGCGCGAGCCTCTGAAGGTGGAGCACATCAAGAACCGGCTGCTGGGGCACTGGGGATCGGACCCGGGGCAGACGTTTACGTGGGTGCATCTGAATCGGCTGATCAAGAAGTATGACCTGAACATGATCTATATTTCAGGGCCGGGACATGGGGCTCCCGCTACGCTTTCAAACAGCTATCTGGAAGGCGTTTACTCAGAGGTGTATTCCGATAAGAGCGAAGACGCGGAAGGGATGCTGAAGTTCTTCAAACAGTTCTCGTTTCCGGGTGGGATTGGGAGCCACTGCACTCCCGAGACGCCGGGGTCGATCCATGAGGGCGGAGAGCTTGGGTACAGCCTGGTGCACGGGTTCGGCGCGGCGTTTGATAATCCGGACCTGATTGTGAATGTTGTGGTGGGCGATGGGGAGTCCGAGACGGGGCCGCTGGCTACGAGCTGGCACTCGAACAAGTTTCTGAATCCGATTCGCGATGGCGCGGTGCTGCCGATTCTTCATTTGAATGGGTACAAGATCGCGAATCCGACGGTGCTGGCGCGCATTCCGGCGGAAGAGTTGGAGATGCTGTTCAGAGGGTACGGATGGAAGCCGTATGTGGTCGAGGGCGATGATCCTGCTGTAATGCATCAACTAATGGCTTCAACGATGGAGCGCGTGGTGCTGGAGATCCGGGCGATCCAGGAGAAGGCCCGGAGCACGGGAGATGTGACAAGGCCGATATGGCCGATGATTATTCTGCGGACTCCGAAGGGATGGACCGGGCCAAAGGAAGTGGACGGACATAAGGTCGAGGGATCGTGGCGGGCACATCAGATTCCGATTCTCGATCCGAAGACAAATAAGGAGAACTTCGCGAAGCTGGAGGCATGGCTGCGGAGTTACAAGCCGGAGGAGTTGTTCGATGAGTCGGGCAAACTTATTGAAGAGCTGCGGGAGATGGCTCCGAAGGGAACGCGGCGGTTGACGGGCAATCCGCATGCGAATGGCGGGCTGCTCAGGAAGCCGCTGGAGTTGCCGGACTTTCGCGAGTATGCGGTGAAGGTGGACAAGCCGGGGCAGAAGGAAGTGTCGCCGACGGCTACTCTGGCGAAGTTCCTGTGCGAAGTGATGAAGAAGAACATGACGAGCTTCAGGGTGTTTGGGCCGGATGAGACGGCTTCGAACAAGCTGGACGGGATCTATGCGGCGAGTCCGAAGACGTGGATGGAGGAGACGATTCCGCAGGATGCCGATGGCGGATTTCTAGCTCCCGATGGCCGCGTGATGGAGATGCTGAGCGAGACGACGCTCGAAGGATGGTTTGAAGGCTATGTGCTGACGGGACGGCATGGGCTGCTTTCCACGTATGAGGCGTTTGTGCACATCATCGATTCGATGTTCAACCAGCATGCAAAGTGGCTGGAGAAGAGCAAAGGGGAGATTCGATGGAGAGCGCCGATTTCATCGATCAACATCCTGATCAGTTCGGTGGTTTGGAGACAGGACCACAACGGTTTTACGCATGAGGACCCGGGATTCCTCGACCTGGTGACGAACAAAAGCCCCGAGGTAACGCGGATCTATCTTCCGCCGGATGCGAACTGCGGGCTAAGTGTGGGCGCGCATTGCCTGGCAAGCACAAACTACATCAACGTGATCGTTTCGGACAAGCAGCCGCACCTCTGCTACCTGACGATGGAGCAGGCGGTGCAGCATTGCACGAAGGGCATTGGCATCTGGGACTGGGCGAGCAACGATCAAGGCCAGGAACCAGATGTGATTATGGCTTCAGCCGGAGATATTGCGACGGCGGAGGCGCTCGCCGCGGTTGCGATTCTAAGGGAGCGGTGCCCGGATTTGAAGATACGGTTTGTGAACGTGGTCGACCTGTTCAAGCTGATGCCGGAGAGCGACCATCCGCATGGGCTATCGGATAGGGACTTCGATTCCCTGTTCACGTGCGACAAGCCGGTGATCTTCAACTTCCATGCGTATCCGACGCTGATCCACAAGCTGACGTACAGTCGTGCGAATCATGAGAACTTTCATGTGCATGGGTATCGCGAGCGAGGGAATATCAACACGCCACTCGAGCTTGCGATCACCAACGGGGTTGACCGGTTTCACCTGGCGATGGATGTGATCGAGCGCGTGAAGAAGCTGCAAGGGACAGCGGCACATACGAAGGACTGGCTGACGAGTCAAGTGATCGAAGCGGTGAATTATGCGCACGAGCACGGGATCGATAAGAAGGAGTTCAGCGAGTGGAAGTGGCCGGCTTAGTCGGCGCTTCCGGGTCCTGGCGTACTGGCGTTCTGGCGTTTCGATTGAAACGCAGATCCTTCGACTTCGCTCAGGATGACACGGCTTTGGTGATTGAAGAAGAAGTAAAACAGCCCCACTCCTTTGCAGGGGTGGGGCTGTTTCGCTCGGTGCGGTTAGGTTCGGTTTAGAAGAGGACCTTCAGAGCGAACTGGGTGTTGAAGGGTTCGCCAGGACCGATGCCGGGAGCGCCAGCGGAGTAGCCGAGGGTTGAGGTGATGGTGCCGAATGCAGCGCCATCGCCGAGATAGTTGTCGGGAGGAGCGAGGTTGGTGCGATTGAAGAGGTTGAACATCTCGATGCGGAACTGAGTCGAGATCTTGTGATCCATCACCGAGAAGTTGTTGTTCTTGAAGATGGAGAGATCGACGTCGCCGTAGCCTGGAGCATGAAGCTGATTGCGGCGGGAATCGCCGTAGGAAGCAGTCGTTGGGTCGGTATACGCGGCCGACGAGATCCAGGTTTCAACGCCGTTGACGATGCTACGCTTGACGCCGTTGGTTGGAACGACGCTGGGTACGATGTCGGCGCGATCTTCGCCTTCACCGGTTCCGCTAGTATCGTTGCCGGTATAGATGCTGTAGGGCGAACCGGAGTGGAAGGTCAGCAAAGAATTGAGCTGCCAACCGCTCGAGAGGGGCTTGAGGTGAGAGCTGCCGGGGATGTCGTAGGTGACGTAGCTGACGAAGGCATTGGGTGTGTCGTAGTCCATGTTGCCGTAGTCAGCCCGGGGATTCAGAGGATTAGTGATGTTGGCATTGCGGTATTGGGTAAGGATGTCCATACCGTGCGACCAGGTGTAGGAGAACTGGCTGGTGACACCGTGCAGGTTGGTGGTGCGGAGAGTGGTCTGGAGCGAGTTATAGTTCGAGTTGCCGATGCTCGAAACCTGGTTGATGGTGCCGTAGTTCGGGAACAGCGCACCGTAGGGGCGGCTTGCATTTTGCGCCGCTGTACCCTCGTTCGTCGTTCCGAGGGCGGCGGGGTTGATGTCGATGTTGCTGAGCAGCTTGCGCGATTGTGAACCAACATAGCCGATGGTGAAGATGGTTTTAGGGCCGACGGTTTGTTCGATATTGAGGTTGAAGTTGAAGGTGTACGCCGGACGGAGGTCGGGGCTAATACTGAAGAGGTTGTAATTTGTTGCAGGGTCGTATGCCACTGTGGTAGGGAAGAGGAGCGTGCCCGGGGTGACGACGGTGTTGGTGGCAGACAGCGTCGAGACAGGTGAAGGACCGCCGGGGTTGCTTTCCGCGCCTGACGCACCACCGTTTGGAGGGCGGTTGTCCAGGAATGGGTTAAGGTTCGGCTGGTCGAAGAACATCCCAAACCCGCCACGAAGCACCATTCCCGAAGTAGCTGGAGGCTGGTAAGAGAAACCAAAGCGAGGAGCAAAGTCGTGGTATGTCTTCGGGAAAAGGGTGTCGATACCCGCGCCTTGGAAGACGAGACCGTTGACCGCGTTCGCATTGGTGGGACGGAAGACCGAAAGGTCCTTGGTGTCGTTGTGCATTGGTCCGAGATAGTCCCAACGAACGCCGTAGTTGATGTTCAAGCGCTGCGTGAGCTGGTAGGCATCGGCAGCGGAACCGGAGAAGCTGTTGACGTAGACTTCGCGCTCGGTGTTGCCGCGAACGATCTGCGCCTGCTGGGTGCAACCGATGAGGAAGTCAGCAAGTGAAAGGATCTGTTCGCCGTTGGCCTGTGCGGCGACTCCAGCCACATATGCCTGTTGAGCGGCGGTCGGTGCGGTGTAGCCATAGGTCGTCTGGCAGGGGGTTGAATTGAATCCACCAGGATTGGTTGCGGTCGGGGCATAACCCCAGGGACCCTGGGTTCCGGGGAAGGAGAAGTTGCCGCGAGTCTTGCGGTGGTAGAACTCGTTGATGAAGCCACGACGATACTCCCCGGCGAAGCGAAGCTGGTGCTTGCCGAAGATCATGGAAGCACTGTCCGTTACCTGGCCGGTTACGTCATTCCGACCGGAGGGCGGGGTTGCGTTCTGGAGGTTGTCGAAGCCAGTAATTTTGATGCCGGGTGCGCCCGAAAGGAGAGGCTGGGTGGCACCAGTGTTGAAGCCAAAGGAGGTTGGATCCATACTGTGGTTTGCGTCGAAGAAGATCTGGTTGAAGTAGTTGACTCCGAGCAGGACTTGGTTAGTGAATTTCGGCGTGATGACCGAGTTGAGAACGGCTGACCAGTTATAGACGTGGATGGGAGCGGTCTCGAAGAAGTACGGATCGTAGGTGCCGACGTAGGCTGTCTGGTTTCCCTGTCCGCCAAACATTCTAAGGGCGAGCGTGTGCTTGGGGGTGATGGTGTAGTCGACCTTGCCGACCGCGTTGTAGCTGTAGCCGGAGAACGGCGAGGCGCTGGTGTAATTGTTTACCGAGTCGCAGGCGGTGCCGACGGTTGGGCAATTGAGAATCGAGGTGGGATAGAACGCGGCGAGAGAAGCAGTCGCGACTGAGGTTGGGGCGAGACCAAACTGGTTGAGAAGAGCGACTGAATCCGCCTGGAAAGCAGTCGTAGGTTCGGTGGTGGAAGCCGGTGTGTTGATGATGAACTGCTGCTTCTCATAGTTGAAGAAGTAGAAGAGCTTATCTTTGATGGCAGGTCCGCCAAAGCTGACACCGTACTGCTGGTTGCGCAGCTTGTTTTTGGGTTGGCCGTTTGCGAAGGGATTGTTGGCGGCGAAGAGCTCGTTGCGGTTGAAGTAGTAGAGCGAACCGTGGATGTTGTTGGTTCCGGACTTGGTGACAACGTTGACGAGACCGCCGGGATTACGGCCGGCCTCGGCGGTGGACTGAGTCTGCTGTGAGAATTGCTCGATGGAGTCGAGAGGAAGGGTGATGCCAGCGATGCCTTCGACGCCGCCCTGGTTGACCGAGGGAACGTTGTGCCAGAGGTCGTTGTTGTCGACGCCGTCGATCTGCCAGTTGACCTGGTTTCCGCGGGTCCCGTTTACTGAACCGCCGCCATTTGCGGAGTAGCCGGCATAGCCGGGAGCAACGGAGATGAGCTGGGTGAAATCACGACCGTTGAGTGGCGTGCTGTTGACGACGTCGCTGGTGATGTCTGTGGTCTGAGTGACAGAGGTGGTATCGAGCGCGACGCCAGCAGCCTGAACTTCAATGGTCTGGCTTGAGGCGGAGATGGGGAGCTTCACGGGAAGCGTGTAGGTGCTGCCTGCGGAGACCATGATGTCGTCCGTCTTGACGGTGCTGAAGCCTGGCGCGGCAACGGTGACGGTGTATTTCCCGAGATTGAGGTCTTGAAAGAGGAAGTCGCCGGCTGAGGAAGACGGGGCTGTCTTGACCTGGCCGGTTTCGACATTCAGTACGGTGACCATTGCACCGGGAACGACAGCGCCGGATGAGTCGGTGACAGTGCCGTTGATACCGCCGCGGAAGGTCTGGGCAGAGGCTGAGATAGTTTGACCTACAAGAGCGATCAGGACGAAGAGTAGACCGAAGAGAGGAACTCTGGAACCTCGGAACGAAAGACGAGATATCGTGGGTTTCACGCATGCCTCCTGAAAATGGAAACGGTTTTCCTCGCCGCATGAAGCAGCTGTTTTTGAGGATTTTTGATGTGGGGGATGCACCAGCATCATGGCTGGGTGCTACGACGGAACTCGAACGCCTTTGGAACCCCGATCTTCAGCGACCAGGTCTTCAGCGAATGGAGATTGGGTTACGCAGGTGTTACGTGTATGAACAGGAGATGAACCCAACGTAACGGCAATTGACCAGAAATGCAAGGATTTTGTGTTGCGCGAGGTTCGAAGGTGGTCTAGTCTGGGCGGTCAGTCGCGGGGCGTCTCATCGCGGAAGTCGGCGTCCGTGCGGGCTAGTTCCCTTGTTTTGAGCAGAATAACGTATTCGTAGAAGGATTGCAGGACGGCGTAGGTAAGGCCTGCAGGACCGTCCAGGATGGCTCCGCGGACAACGGCCATGTAGAGGAACTTCAGCAGCGGACGGGCGGGGAGACGGTAGAAGATGGCCTTCTGATGGAGGCGTCGCGTGTGGAAGTCGGGATCGGTGAGGGCGATCCGAAGTGACGGATGCTGCAGGCCTTGCTGGCGGTAGATGAGCTCGGCTTCCATGGTGGAATAGAGGTTGTGTTTCGTGACCCAGTGGGCGATGCCTTTTGAGAATGGGAAGTGGTCGAGCGGGGCGGAGAGCGGGGCGATGCGGCCGTCGACTTCCAGAACTTCGTTGATAGCGCGGGTGTAGCGGGCGCGCTCGGGGCGGACGAGACGGAGGTAAAAGGGCGAGATCTGCGCGTGTTTCAACCAGGTGTCGAAGAGGAAGTCGCGGCGGCGAAGGCGATAGCCGCTGATGGTTTCGGGGGCAGAGGCTATGGTGCGGAGCATCTCGGCGGTGAGGGCCGGCGTGGGGCGCTCGTCGGCGTCGAGGAGAAAGAGCCAGGGGTGTTTGAAGGGGACTTCACGGAGGGCGGCATTGCGGTGGGTGGCGTAGTCGTCAAAGATGCGCTGGTGGACGTGGGCTCCTGCAGCCTGGGCGATGGGGACGGTAGAGTCGGTGCTGAAGGAATCGAAGACGTGGATGTCATCCGACCAGGCAACGGAGGCGAGGCAGGCAGGGAGGTCCTGCTGCTCGTTCCTTGTGAGGATGAGGACGGAGATCATGTGGGGTTATGGTAGCGCGGGGGGAAGCTGATCCTGTTCCTGCGGCGAAGGGATGGCGAGTGAAGACAAGAGCGGACGCAGGTCCTTCGACTTCATCTGGCGCAAAGGCGCGCCAGACTCCGCTCAGGGTGGCACCTTTTAGGGGTCTTCGGCGGCGGGCTCAGGGTGACACCTTCTTAGGGGTCTTCGGCCGTGCGCTAGGCAATTAAGGGGAGCGGTAGCGCTTGAGGGCTACTACGGCGTTCAGGCCGCCGAAGGCGAGGGAGTTAGAGAGTGCGAGATCGCGATCGGGGTCGGCAGAGCGGGGCTCGTTGAGGATGATGTCAAGATTCAGAGCGGGGTCGACGGTGGTGACGCCAACGTTGAACGGAAGCTGGCCGATGTGGAGGGCGAGGACGGTCGCGAGCGCCTCCATGGCTCCGGTGGCACCCATGGAGTGGCCGTGGAGACCCTTAGTGGAGCTGACTGGAATGCTGGCGGCGCGATCGCCGAAGACTTTGTGGATGGCAGCGGCTTCTACGGCATCGTTGGCCTGGGTGCCGGTGCCGTGGGCGTTGATGTAGCCGACGTGATCGGGGTGGGCGCCGGCATCTTTGAGGGTTTTGCGCATGGCGAGGGCGGCGCCATTGGACTGGGGCTGGGTGATGTGGTGGGCGTCGGCGGACATGCCGAAGCCGACGATCTCGGCGAAGATGGGGGCGTTGCGAGCAAGAGCGGCGTCCAGCGATTCGAGGACGAGCATGGCTGCTCCTTCGCCCAGGGTCATGCCGTCGCGATCGGCTGAGAATGGCCGGCAGAAGGTGGGGGAGACGACGCGCATGCTGTCCCATGCGCGGAGGAAGCCAAAGGTGAGCGGAGCGTCGTGTCCGCCGGCGATGGCGGCTTCGGACATTCCCGAGCGGACCATGTGGAAGGCGGTGCCGAGGGCGTGAGTTGAGGAGGCGCAGGCGGTCGAGAGGTTCAGGACCGGGCCGGTGATCCCGAGATCAATAGAGATATGGCTTCCGCCGGCCGAGGCCATGGTGCGGGTGACGGTGAGCGGATGGACGCGGGCGTTACGGTAGTAGAGCTTGGCGGTCTCGATCTCTTCCGAGGAACGGCCGCCGCAGGAGCAGCCAAGGATTACCGCGATGTCCTCCGGAGCGTAGTGCTTCATCAGATCGCTCTGGGCGACGGCCTGGCGGGCGGCAACGACGGCGAACTGCGCGGTTCGGTTCGTGGCGGTGACGACGCCGGTGGAGAGGTGCTGGTCGGGGTCGAAGCCGTGGATGGAGGCCATGCGGTTGAAGCGGATGCCGTTCTGGCCCTCGACGGCTTCGGGGAGGAGGCCGAACTCGGCGATACCGGTGCGACCGGCGAAGAGCGAGGCCTCGAACTCAGGAACATTGGCACCGATCGGAGTGATGCAGCCTAGACCGGTGATGACGACGCGCTTCAACTTGATCGAACTCCTGCTTGATTTTACTGCTTTGGCGACTGCGGGATGCGCGATGGCGGCCGGCGGTGGGAACAGAGGACGGCGCGAGGCCATCACTTCCGAGCCGCCTCCTAGGTTACAGCATTGCGCGGAGTGCCTGGAGGAACGGTGTTTCTCAGCATGTGCTGCGGAGGCGTTGCTGCTAGCCTTAAGGAGAAGCAAGAGGCTCTACCCAGGGCGGATGAAGTTTCTCGATCCCCACACATCGCAGGGAACAGAGTCGTGATGGATGGGCACCCGGGCATTATGGGTCAGGATGTTTGATTCGCTTCAGGGCGGCACGGGTGTTTGGCGAGATTTGAGGGGTGTGTTGAATATGAAGTGGTTTTTTCGTGACGGACGACGGGGACTGATTCTTTTACCCGCGGTGGTGCTGATTGTTTGCCTGGTGGGAATTTACCTGACGCGCGGATCGATGGCGAACCTGTCGTTTCTGAGCGATGCGAACGCGGGGCTGGTCGACCAGAGGCCTTGGCAGACGATCCAGGCACTGGCTCCGCTGGCAGTTTCGGCGGAGGAGCAAAACTTTGCGCAGGAGGCGGAGCGGCTCGCCGACCATGAAGTGGACCAGGCGTTCGCGCAGGCACTGCGCGAGGCAGGAAGGCAGGCGAAGGTGATGTCCCCGGAGGCCCAGGCGATCTCTCAGAAGGTGAGCCAGCTTCAGGATGAGGTGACTTCGGACAAAGCCCGAATTGTGAGCCTTGGTGGCGATCCAAAGGCCTCGGTGGACAATGCCGCGGCGACGGATACGGGCAATGACGATCTGGATGCGGCGAGGACACAGCTTCAGCTGGATAGCGATGAGCTGGATGACGCCAACGAGGAGCTGGCGAAGGCCACGGGAGACAAGCGTGGAAAGATTCAGCAGGAGCTTGCGGAACGCCAGGCTGCATTGAAGAAGACGGCGGTGGAGGGCACGGGAAAGACGGCGGTGGTCTCGGCGAAGTCGCATGGAACACTGGCGCTGCGGATTGGAGCGTGGCTTGATCAGCGCAGCCGGCATGCGCTGCTGCTGGAAGCGAAGCGGGAAGCGGATGAGGATGCGGCAAAGCTGACGGCCCAGCATGTTGTGATCGAAAAGAAGGCGGGTGTGGCTGCAGCTGCGGCGAGCGCGGGGCTTGCCGCGCCGGCCCAGCCGCTGGTCCAGGCGCAAGACCGGACGAAAGACCGGCCGCAAGATCAGACTGCCACAGGGGCGAAGCCTGTGAGTCGAGGGGCAAGGCTGCAGTTGCTGCATACGTTATCGGAGGAGCACTCGATTCTCGATGACCGGCTGGCGACGCAGCAACAGCTTTCACAGGTGTACGAGAAGTGGGCGGCGCAGGTGCAGCGGCAGCACAAGATCGTGTTTCACCTGATATTACAGTCGTTCGCCCTGATCGCATTTATCGTCCTCTGCATAGTGATCGTGATGGCGATCATTCGTGTGCTGGTCGATCGCTCAACGATGGAGTCGCGGCGCGTTCACACGATGAAGACGATTGCCGATCTAGCGGTGCAGACTGTCGGGCTGCTGCTTGTGCTGTTGGTGATCTTCGGGCCACCGAGCCAGGTACCGACCATTCTCGGGCTGGCTACGGCGGGCGTGACGGTGGTGTTTCAAGACTTCATTCTCGCGTTCTTCGGATGGTTTGTGTTGATGGGAAGAAACGGGATTCGCGTAGGCGACTGGGTCGAGATTAATGCCGTTGGCGGCGAAGTGGTCGAGATCAGCCTGTTTCGCACAACGCTGATGGAGACGGGTAACTGGACGGATAAAGGGCATCCAACGGGCCGGCGGGTGACGTTCATCAATAACTTCGCCATCACCGGGCAGTTCTTTAATTTCTCAACCGTGGGGCAGTGGATGTGGGACGAGATCACGCTGAGCATCGCAGCAGGTGATGCGGCTTACAAGACAATCGAGGCGATACGCGAGCGCGTGGTTGCGGAGACGACGAAAGACACGCATCTGGCAGAGCAGGAGTGGCAGAACGCAACCAGGCAGCAGGGACTGAGTCAGTTCACGGCTTCGCCTTCCGTGGATCTGCGTCCGGGTGCAACGGGAATCGATATTGTGGTGCGATACGTGACGCGGGCCGGCGACAGGTTTGAGGTGCGGAACAAGATTTATCAGGCGATGATCGACATCCTCCATCTGCAGCCGGAGGCGCTGGCGAGTGGCGACCAGAAGTAGATGCTTCATGGACGCGGGTATTTCCGATACGCTGAGGAATTTCGAACGAGGCAAGAACAACGCGGGTCCTTCGACTTCGTCTCTCGCGATGAGGCCCGCGAGAGACTGCGCTCAGGATGACACTGTTTTGGGGGCGTGGTGTTGCTGGGCGAGCAGTGTGTTTCTGGGGTGTGCATTGTGTTCTGGGAAGAGCAGGACCTTGCGGGGATGAGCGTGACGCTGCCGAACCAGGGTGAGTTTTATGTTTGTTAGTCGATGTCCAGTTCAACGCGGGGCGGAAGTGTCTTCTGGAATGCGGTGAGCTCCTGGCGGACTTTGGCGGCGGTGGCGTCGTCGGTGACGTAGAACTGGACGTCGGGCTGTGCCGCCGACAGGGCACGGCGGGAGAGGGACAGGGTGCCTACGTGCTGCCAGGTGGCAGGGATGTTGTACGGGAACCACTCCTGGTAGACCATGATGAGATGGACGCCGTTGGCGGCGACGAAAGTCTCGTAAGCGGCTGCGTCGGCGTGGGAGGCGAGGAGCTTGCGAGCGGCTTCGGAGCCGAGACCACCCAGATCGAGAACCGGGTACGGGTTGTGGTAGGAACTGAGGCCGAGGTCGTTAATGGCCACCGGTCCCTTGTAGAACCTGTCGATGAAGAAGTGCATCTGGAGCTGCTGCTCGTAGATGTTGTTCGAGGTGAGGGGCACGTTGGCAGTCATGAGCCAATAGCGGGAGCCGAAGACGAGGAGGCCGGCGGCGAGACCTCCGACAAGAATGAAGCGGTCGGCGCGGCTCGGCGAGAGGGCTTCGCGGATCGCTGACTGGGCGAGGTAGATGAGGACTATCGCGGTGCCGACGAGGATATAGTCCTCGTAGCGATCGAGCCAGCCGAAGCGGCCTGCGACGGCCTGGCCGGCGATCATCGCGGCGAGTGCAAGAGCCATGAGTCCGCGGGATGTCCAGCGATGCGGCTTGATGCAGAGATCCCTGAGGCAGATGCAGGCGACGGCGACTCCGATGAGCAGAAGAACCATGCCGGTGGCATGGGTGACCATGAAATCAACGTTCTTGATGACGCCGGCGAAGAAGGCGGCGTGTCCCTTGTCAACACCGCCGGCGGCGATGCTCGATTTCGAAAGAATTGAACTAGGCAGCGGGGGAAGGCCGAGTCTTATAAGGAAGAATGAGAAGCCTCCGAGCAGAAGGGTGATGGCGGCGAGGGTCGCGAGTGCGGTTCGGATGCGACCGCGCAGGGAGAGGACAAGGAGTGCGCTTACGCTGAGAGCGAGACCTTCGTAACGAATCAGGGGGCAGAGGAGGATCGCGGCGGGAAGCCAGCGGGGCATTCGGCCGATGTCGAGGAAGAGGGCGAGCCCGTAAAGGATCGCGGCTACTGTGGCGATGTGCAGGCTGTGTTCGAGGCCGGTGAAGACGACGCCAATCAGATTGAAGCAGAGCGCCATCAGGAAGAGCAGGAGCGCCTGAGCTCCGATTGCGAAAGTAGTGGCGCCGAGCTTCAGATGCAGCAGGAAACGGCGAAGGATCTCCACGGTGGCGAAGAGGGCGCAGAGATTAATGAGCAGCGGAAAGTAGGGATGAAGCGCGGTGCCGGCGGCGACAGCGAGGAGAAACGGGAAGAGGATCGACGAGGAAGGCGCGGCGTGGGTTCCAGAGTGCAGACCGTAATTGCCGTGGCGGATCTGGTCGCTCAGGGCGAGGTGGATGTAGGGATCGTCGAGGGTGTAGAGGAAGGTGCCGTTGTTGATCCTGAGGATGCCAGCGACGAGGATGAGAAGGGCGGCGGCGATGGCGAAGAAGACGAGCGGAAATGCCAGCCTGGCGGCGATGCCTGATCTCGATTGCACTGCGGCAGCATGGGTTTCGACGGACACAGGATCGACTAGAGTTCCAGAGGAAGAAAGCGGATAGTCGTAGCGTGCCATCATAGCTGTTTTACCACGCGCAAGCGCAGATTGTGGCTCACCCGACTGGGTTGCGGGGATGACGAAACGAGGGATGGCGCCAGGTGCGTAAGGGTGCTCAGGCTTTCCAGAAGGTCATGACGGCGCCACCGAGGACGATGAGCGCTCCGCCAACATAGATGGGCGGAGTGGGCGATTGCTGGAAGCGGAGCTTCGCAACAATCTGCGCGACAACGAAGAAGAGAACGACGTAGACACCGAGAAGCTTGCCGAAATCCCACTTCGGCGTGTTGACGAAGAGGCTGTAGAAGATAAGGACAACGGTGCCGGCGAGGAACCATCCGGCCCGTTTGCTGCCGGTGGACCCATACATGGCGGATTGAAAGCAGGCGTCGCCGAAGACCTCGAGGAAGGCGGCGATGGCGAGCAGAAGGAAGGCTCCGCCGGTGGTTGAGACAAGCTGGTTGAAGATATTGGTCATGGACTTCCTATGCGTCGCAGTTCTGGGTTAGAGAGATTCGAGCGGCAGGTGCGGTGCGGACGACTGCGGGATCCTTCACTGCGCTCAGGATGACGACACTCATTAAGGTAACAGCGGGCTAGACAGTCGAGACAGGGGCTGCGAGACGTGAGGGAGAACGCTGAGGTAGGCTCTTGGTAGCGGCGTACCGCGACTTCCCCTTTAGCAAATTCCGGACGAGTGATTGGAGTAAACGCGACTTGAAGCTTGCCGGATGTTTGTTGCTGATTTCGGGATGGTTGATCGCGTTGGCGGCGTTGGTGATGCTGCCGGAGTTTGGTGCGCGGGTCGGGTTCGTTCTTGCAGGGCTTGCGGTGGAGATCTTCGGGCTGGGGCTGATCGCACGAGGACAGGTGACGGAGCAAAAGCAGGAGCAGGCGTTGAAGCAAAGCATCAGCGGCAGCGGGTTTGGAGGGTATCGATGACGCTGGTGCTCGCGATCTTCGCCATGATGCTGATTCCGTTTGCGGCTGCGGGGCTGGGGTTGATCCATGCGGGCCTGGGGCGGTCGCGGAGTGCGGCCCATGCTCTGCTGGCGACGCTGTGCGTGCTTTCGGTGACGGCGATTGTGTTTGTGCTGGTGGGGTTCGCGTGGACGGGATTTGCGGGTGGGCACTCGTATTCTGCGATCACGGGAAGCGTGGCATGGAACTGGATCGGCGCGGGCAAGCTTCTAGGGGGAGATGTGAGCTTCGATGGAGGCTCGCAGCAGGTCGCGATGATGCTCTGTTTCCATCTCCTCGCTGTGGGGCTTGCAGGCGTGATCGCGATTGGGGCGGGTGCGGACAGGTGGCGGCTGGGGGCAACTTGCATCTCGAGCGCGGTGTTTGCGGCGGTGATCTATCCGCTGTTCGCGCACTGGGTGTGGGGTGGCGGATGGCTGGCTCAACTTGGGACGATGTTTGGGCTGGGTTCGGGGATGATCGACGCGGGTGGATCGGCGACAGTGCAGGCGGCGGGTGGACTTACGGCGCTGGCAATCGCATGTTTGCTTGGACCTCGGCGGGGAAAGTATGGAGCGGATGGGGTGGCGACGGCGATTCCGGGACACAACATCGTGCTGGTGCTGTTTGGGTGCGTGCTGGCGCTGGTGGGATGGACGGGGTTGAATGCTGCGGGGGCGATGATCTTTTATGCGGTTGGCCCCGGCTCTTCAGGTGTGGGGCGGGTGGTGCTGGTGGTGATCAACACGATGCTGGCGGCTGCGGCCGCGGCGCTTACGGCGCTGGTGGTGACGCGGTTCCGGTTTGGGAAGCCGGATGCTTCGCTGACGGCGAATGGATGGGTGGCGGGATTGGTGGCGAGCAGTGCGGGAAGTGCGTTTGTAGCGCCGAGCGCGGCGATTCTGATTGGGCTGGTCGCGGGTGGTGTGGTGCCGTATGCGGTCGAGTTGTTTGAGCTGAAGCTGTATGTGGACGATCCGGGCGGATCGATTTCTGTGCACGCGGGGGCGGGGTTGTGGGGGACGCTGGCTGCGGGGATCTTTGCTGCGGTCGCTCCGGGGATGCGTGGGCCGCAGATCCTTGCGCAGCTGGTGGGAGTGGCGACGCTGCTCGGATTTGTGCTGCCGGTGGCGTATGGGGCGAACTGGGTGCTGCATAAGATGATGCCGCAAAGGGTGGATCGGGATGGGGACTATCAGGGGATGGATGTGCGGGAGTTGGGGGCTGGGGCTTATCCGGAGTTCGTGGTGCATAGCGATGAGTTCGTGCCGAGGTAGCGGTGTGGTGTAGGCGCACTCATCGCTATGAAACTGCGATGATGTGGGACACAACGCATTCGTGGGTCACGTGATGATGAGTTCGGGGCGCGGAGGAATGGGTAACGGCAAAGGCGAACGCAGGTCCTTCGACTTCGCGAATCACGATGAAGCCGTGATTCGCTCCGCTCAGGATGACACTTTTGGGGGTGACGCTTTCAGAATGACACTTCAGGGTGCAATTTGATGGATCTTTGTGGTGAGCGCTTGCAAGGTTTGTGAGGCGCGGCTCTCTCCATGAGGCTTTGCAGGAAGATGCCGCCCCAAGCATGCACAGGGGATCAGTGCTTGCGGGAGACCAGGAAGAGTAGGAGGAGGATGACTACCGGGAGCATCGCTACTCCAGCGTAGAAGAGGATGCGGCGGCGCGTTGGAGATTGGCGCTGACGCCAGTTGGCTTCTTCGGTGCGGGGGGCGAGGCCGACCTCTTCCTGGTGGTGCAGGTCGTGGGCGAATTCGCGGGCGCTGGCATAGCGATTTTTGGGGTCGCGCTCGAGGGCGCGATAGAGTATCTCCTGGATCTGGGGAGTGATGGAGGGTTCAAGCTCTCGCGGTGGAATGGGCTGGTTGAGCAGTCGGTCGTTCATGACGGCGAAGGGGTTGGGGCCGGTGAAGGGGACGCGGCCGGTGAGCATCTCGTACAGCATGACGCCTAGGGCGTAGATGTCGCTTCGGGCATCGCCGCGTTTGCCGCGGACCTGTTCGGGAGAGATGTAGTCGGGCGTGCCCATGCCTTGTGAGAAGTTGGCAAAGGTGAGGCGGCGGGAGCCGGCGTTGGCGGCGATGCCGAAGTCGATGAGACGGATGTTGTCGTTCTCGTCGACCATGACGTTTTCGGGCTTCATGTCGCGGTGGGCGACGCCGTGAGTGTGGATGTATTCGAGAGCTTCGCAGATGCCGATGGTGAGGTGGACGGCGCGGGCGAGAGGCAGCTTCTTTTCTTCGTTGAGGATGGAGCGGAGGAGGCGGCCGGGAACCCACTCCATGACGATGTAAACCTGCGTCCGACCGGGTTGGGGAAGACCTTCATCACGCCGGGATGCTCCATGCGGGTGCCGATGTCTTCTTCGCGCTTGAAGCGGTCGTACATGACCGGGTCGCTCTCCATCTCCGGATGCGGGACCTTGATGGCAACGGTGGTGCCGGTGTCGAGATCGGTGGCCTTGAAGACGGTGGCCATGCCGCTGGTCGCGACGATGCTCTCGATGCGGAAGTGGTCGAGCTGGTCGCCGGGATGGATGTTGAGGTTAGCGAGCATTGGAACGGCTTTCCTGCCGGTGTAGCAGTTATAAACGCAGATTCCGTTCGGGAATGACAAACGAAGAAACAAGCAGCGGCAGATACAGAAGCAGATTCCCTTCGGGAATGACAAACAAGAGAACAACAACCTGTCTACAGCGATTCTCCGCTGTTGCTCTAGAGCAGACGGTAGGGACGGCCGCGGTAAAGGCCCATGCGCTCCACGCCGGTAATACGGATGAGTTGCACAGTGATGTTGTCGCCACCGCCCGCGACATTAGCGGCGGCGATGAGGGCGGCGGCGGCTTTGTCGAGAGCGGTGTGCGCGTTTATGGTGCGGGTGATGTCAAGGTCGGAGACGAAGCCGTGGAGGCCGTCGGAGCAGAGGAGAAGGAGGTCGCCCGGGATGATGTTGACGGTGATGGTGTCGGCGGCGACGAAGAGGTCGAAGCCGAGTGAGCGGGTGAGCATGTGGTTCATGCCGTTCGCGTCCTGACCGGAGGGCAGGTCGGATTGCGAGAGGATGCCGAGGCGCATCTGCTCCGCGGCCATGGTGTGGTCGCGGGTGAGCGGCGCGCCGACGCCGTTGCGGAAGAGATAGCAGCGGGAGTCGCCAACGTGCGAGATGACGGCGGAGTCGAAACGCAGGGCACACGCGACGAGGGTGGTGCCCATGCTGCGGCCCTGGATCTTCTTCGCATGGCCAGCTTCGTAGACGGCGGCGTTGGCTTCCTGCACCAGCTTAGGAAGCAAGGAGGCGTGCATGATGCCCTTGGGGATCTTGCGGAACCCGGAGAGCATGGTTTCGACGGCGAGTTTCGAGGCGACTTCGCCCTGTTCGTGACCGCCCATGCCGTCGGCGAGGACGAAGAGAAAGCCCTGATCGCGGACCTGTATCGCGGATGCAGGAAGGACGTGGCCGACGAAGTCTTCGTTGTTGCGGCGTTGGAGGCCCTGGTCGGTCTGTTCGGAGAATTCGAGTTCGAGCATAGGCGTTTGATGGCGGCCTGAAGTTATAGAGCTTCAAGGCCGCATTCAGTTTACGCTGCGGGGTTGCGGGACTGGATGAGGGTGGGTTTGCCCATTGCTTTGCCGACCTGGAGGAAGTGGAACCCTCCGTAGAGTGCCCAGATGACGGCGATGCCGAGGGCGAGGAGCGGCTCGTGCGGGGTGCCAAAGCCGCCAATGGGTCCGACCACATAGAAGGCCATGCAGCCGAGGTTGGCGAGCAGGCCAAAGACCGGGATGATCATGTGGCGGACGACGGAGAAGCGTCTCGTGCTTGTAGTAGGCGATGATGCAAAGCGCACAGCTCAGGGCATAGAGAACGAAGGTGCCGAAGTTCGAGGCGAGGGTGACGGTGAGGAGCGAGTTGGGCAGCGCGGCCATCCTGTCGTGGGTGGTGTAGCCGAAGCTTGAGAAGATGCCATGCGGGAGCGCGGCGATGGCGGCGTCTGTCGGTGCTCCCCCATCCGCGAAGGCGAGGGAGACGGCGACGCAACCGATGACGGCGGAGATGACGGCAAGCGTCCAGATGGCGCGGTGCGGGGTGAGGTTGCGGCTGTGCAGGCTGCCGAAGCCGCCGCCGAGTTCGCGGTCCTTGCCCATGGCGTAGGTGACGCGGGCGCCGGTGTTCATGCAGGATAGCGTTGTTCCGATGAGCGCGAGGAAGACGGTTGCGGCTTCCATGAGCATGAAGGTGCGGCCGTGGCCCGCGCCGAAGAGTGCGTCGCCGACGACGACCATCATGTCGCCGATGGGAGCGGCGGAGCCGGCGGCGTTCTGCATGGAGTAACCGCTATTGAGGAAGTAGTTTGCGGCGAAGTATTCAAAGAAATAGAAGATGCAGCCCTGCACGACCAGCGAGGTGATGACGGCGATGGGGATGTCGCGCTTGGCGTTCTTGGCTTCGCCGCCCATGGCGGTGACGGACTCAAAGCCGACGAGGATGAGGATGGCGATGGTCGCCTGCACGAAGACCCAGGACCACTGGTGCGGGCTGACGACGGACTTGGCGTTCGGGTGCGAAAGGAAGTTACCGGAGGCGTCGTAGGTTGGGTAGGCGATCTGGAACGGGACAGGCTGGCCTGCGGCGTCGAGCTTCGGCATAGGGACGCCGTTCGCGTCGCGGACGGTTGTGTCGGTAGAAATTCCGCCGGTGACGACGGTAGTGGTTTTGAATTCGTATTGGTAAGCCTCTCCGGTGGTGGAGTCGAACTGCCACGCGACGGTGCCGGGGGCGTGGTGCACGCGGTACTGGATGGCGAAGACGGCGAAGATGAGCAGCGCCGTGATCTGGATGATGTTGATGACCATGTTGGCGGAGGTAGAGCTGCTGATGCCGCGATGGGCGATGTAGGCGATGGCAAAGGAGAAGACGACGGCGATGGCCATCATGAAGAGCATGCCGGGGTTTGAGGCGCTCATGAAGTTGGGCCAGATGGTTCCGGCGACGTAGCCGCAGAGGATGCCCATGGTGCCGACCATGACGCCGGGGTAGATCCAGTAGTAGAGATGCGAGGCCCAACCGACAATGAACTTCGAGAGGCGGGCGTAGCGCCAGGCGGCGTCGCGATTGAGGAAGGCCTGTTCGGCGAAGTAGTAGGAGCTGCCGGCCTTGCCGGGGTAGAGCTTCGCCATCTCGGCGTAACAGATGGCGGTGGAGAGACAGAGGACAAGCGCGCCGACGATGCCCCACCACATGGCAGGGCCGGTGTTCTTGGTCGTGGACTGGATGAAGAAGGTGAGCCAGAGGAAGGCACCCGGGAGCGATGAGCGCCATGGCGTTGCTCGTCAGGCCGGTGAGGCCGAGGGTGGGCTTCAGTTCGCCGGTTGGTTCGGTTCCTTCATTGCTTGCCATGAGACTCTCCCCTTGTTGAAAAGAAGTGTGCGGCGACTGCCGGTTATGAAGAAGACGATTCTCCGGCGGCGTGGCCGGAAGGAAGCGATTCAGTTTTGGGTTTGATGAACTAGAGATTACAGGATGCCATCTGAGTGGCCCGGAGAGCAACGTTGCCGGGGTACGGCTGTACCAGAGGCGGAGATCGCTGGCGCGGCGAGGCTTGCGAATGCGCCTGGAGCGGCGCAGTCTTGGATTCATCTGTGCATGAGTGGCGGGATTGATCTTCCGGAAAAAGGAACCAGAGCGAGCTCGACGGTGTGTAGACAGAGACGCAGATTCCCCTTCGGGAATGACAAACGGGAGCCAGATAACCGACAGGCCGGGCCCGTTGCTTTGCGGCTGTGCGCTAAATGCCCTGGAGCAGGTCGGAGAGGCTGAGCTTCATGCCGAGCGCGATGACTTCGAGCATGGGAAGCGAGATGGATTTGCGGCCGCGTTCGACATCCGAGATGAAGCTGCGGTCGATGCCGAAATCGTTCGCCATACGGAGTTGAGTGAGATTCCGTTCGCGCCGCAACTCACGCAGCTTCGCGCCGAAGCGGCTGCTGACGTCGCGTTGCGGCACGCTTATGTGAAGCGGGGTTGGAACCGCAATCGGGCGGAGGTGAGAGGCCTCTCGAAGATGCATGGTTCGGGAGAGGGCCGCCGCGGGAACGGGACGGCCATGCGTAGAGACCTGGAAGCGACGTTCAGACGGGAGAGTTTCAATATTGAAATTGGTTAGCATGGGCCTATTCTTCGTTCGTGTTTTTCGTTCAGTTGCACGGATTCGGATCGCGACTCTGACTCAGGACGCTACGGGAGTGACGACACACTACTCGAAGATGGATTGCGGCCGATACCGGGGGCAGCCAGGTCGACCGTTAGAAACAGTCCAAAAAGTTCAGAAAAAATCTGAACCAAGAGTCTCGTTAAGAGTAGAAATTTCCCACTAAAAAGTGTGACAAGTGACTATTTAGGTAGGCGCGTGTTACCTAAAGTGCCGTCTTCATGAGCGATTGGTGACTTTGGGAAGTGTCACCGAGATGAGGATGGCTAATCCTGATCCTTTGAGGCAGGATTGGGCTCTGCGGCCGGCTTGGATTGCCCACCGACAGGTCTCCGTTTCGCGCTCAGGAAGTCCACGAGATCTTTGACTTCGTCCGGCTGCAGTGCGTCCCCAAAGGGAGGCATGCCGCCGCCGCCTTCGCGAATCTGCTTCTCGATGCGGTCCTTCTTCCAGCGTTTGCCGATGTCGGAGAGCTCAGGGCCGCGATCGGTGCCGATTGCGTCGATGCCGTGGCAGTGCTCGCAGCCCTTGGTTTTGAAGGTCTCGGCACCGGCTTCACGGGTCTGCTTTGAAGAAGCGTGGACAGGCGAGGTGAGAACGGGGATGAGGAAGAGGGCAACGCAGCAGAGGCCTGCAAAGGCTTCGGCGAGGCGGTTGATGAGGGATCGCCGGCGCCGTTGAGACGAATGCAGCGATTCTTCGCTGCGCCCGGAATGATGGCGGCGAATGTTCGCTGTTTCAGAAAGACGGCTTTGGCTGTGGCGATCGGGAAGGTTCACTATGATGACGGGCCTTAGAGTGATTCTATTCTGACCCGCCGCCAACCATATTCCCACTGGCGGGGGCGACGACGGAGCGCAAGATGCGCGGGGGCGTCGAGCTCGTGAACATGCCAGGTGACACTTTCGTTGGCGATCTCGTTGTGGCCGCGGAGATATTCGAGAGCGTAGGTACTGGCGGTGGGGTCGTCCTTCTGGTCGGCGAAGGCGGCGGCTTCGATGGCGGCTTTGTCCTTCATGCCGGTGCGACGGTAGAGGATGGCGAGATTGTAGTGAGCGGAGAGGTCGTCAGGATCGATGCTTTGGACGGACTCGTACTCGGCGCGAGCGAGCGGGTACTTGTGCTGCTGGTAGTAGGAGAAACCAAGTTCGCGGTGGGCGTCGCGGGATTGTGGAAACGCTTTGGCGACGGACTGGAGATCAACGATGGCGAGGTCGAGATTGCCTTCGTTGCGTTCGACGAGGGCGCGGTAGTAGAGGGCGCGGGCATTGTTCGGAGAGAGTTCGAGAGCTTTGGCCAGGCTGGGGCGGGCATCGTCGTACTTTTCCCAAAGAATGTCGACGATGGCCTGGTTGGTGAAGGAGTCGGCGTAGTCGGGGCGGAGCTTCTGGACCTGCTGGAAGGCGGCGACAGAGGCGGCGTACTGCTGGGCATCGAGGAGGGCGATGCCGTAGTTGTTCCAGCGCATCCATTCTTTGTTTTCGGCGGGGGCGGGGGGCGTTGGGGAGTTGCTGCCGAGGTGGATGACGCGGGACGAGGAGACCATGTCGACAATGGGCTGCTCATAGTGCTTCCCGATGCCGAAGTCCATGAAGTGCTGGTTGAAGCGTCGGTACTTCACGCTTGCGGTGACGGTCACGTCGCCTGACGTCGATTTGGGCATGTGGAAGGAGTAGCGAACAAGCTGCGAGCGGCCCGACTGGATGGTGTTGTTGTAGGCGACGACGCGGTTGTCCCAGACTTCGTGATGGCTGTTCAGCTCTCCTTTTACGTTGATGAGGCGGTTGGTGAAGCTGTGGGCGCGCTCGTCGAGGTCGCCGTTGTTTTTGATGAAGCCACTGTCGTCGATGATCCTGCCGGTGGAGTCCTTGACGGTGAAGGCGACCCAGGACTCGTACATGTCGCGCTGCTCGGGGACGTGGCTGTGGGCGATGCCCTTGTTCTGAATGACGACGTTGGCGGTGATGAGTTCGCCGGGGGCGATCTTGAAGGCGGTAAGGCCGAGCGGGGCGATGAGGCTTTGCGGCTTCTCGGAGCCGGTTTGCGAAGCGACGTCGCTGGGGGCACTGTCGGGCTGTTCGCCGTGTTCCAGGGCGAAGATGTCAACGTTGAAGACATTGTTCTGGAGGAACTGGACGATGCGGGCGGACTGCTCGTCGAAGCCGTAATACTTTGGGATTACTGTGTTGGCTCCGAGCCAGCGGTGAGAGGCGAGCTGGCCCTTCTTCGCGCCGTAGTCGGTGGTCTTTACGGCTTCGCGCTGCATGTGGCAGGTCTGGCAGGTAGAGACGGTGTCCTTGGTGTAGAAGGGCAGCGGGGATTGTTTCGCGAAAGACGAGTTCTGCCACTCGTCGTAGAGGGAGATGGCGCGCTGCCACTTGTAGTCGTTGAGGGTCTTCGGCAGTGCGGCTTTATGGCAGGAGGAGCAGTATTCGGAGGTGCGGTAGAAATCCTTCATGACGGCCTTGCTGTGGCGGTCGAGGTGGGTGAGGATCTCGGCGTCGGTGACCGGGCGGGTGATGGGCTTACCCTCTTCGTCGACGAGCACTGCGGGGACGCCCATGACGTAGCTGCCTGTGCCGCGGGTATCGACGCTGGCAATGGAGTGACAGACGGAGCAGGTGACGCCGTCCTGGTCATACGGACGCTTCTTGGGCGCGCCTTGCGTTAAGGCACCGGCGACGAGGGCGATGGGGTCGTGGCAGCCTTCGCAGTGGCGGGAGAACTCGATTCCCTTCTCCGTGTTGAGAAGTTCGACGTTGCGGAGATACCAGGGGATGCGGTTCGAGTTCGAGTGCGCGGACTCGCGCCATTGCTGGTGGGCTTCCTGGTGGCAGTGGCCGCAGTATTCGGCGGTGTAGAAGCTCTTGGGGCTGATGAACTCGCCGGTGTCGGTGGTGGCGTTCGAAGGAAGGAAGGGAAGGTCTTTACCGTAGCGGAAGTTATATTTTGCGGCGGCTTTTTCAGAGTAGGCGTGGCGAGCGGCGGCGGCTTCGTCGGCCTCGGTGCCTGCTTTTACTACGCGATTCTGGGTCAAGAAGGCGAGCAGAAGGACAGCCGAAAGCGCAGTTGCGCTGGCGATGACAGTCCTACCCGCCCACTTTTTCGCAACTGTTGCCCTACGCATCCCATCCCCATTGGCCCTCGCTGAAAAGGCCTCCGAGCAGCACATATCGAGCTCTATTAGTGTAGCCGGAGGCCTCTTTTGCGAGCGCTAACGGATGGTATGCCTTTCGCAGAGGGTTGAACAGTTTGAAAATGATCTCCACCTATGGGTGGAGGGCCAGCGGTTTGCGGCGGGAGAGACAAGAGCCACCGCGGGTCCTTCGACTTCGCTCAGGATGACACTTCGCGCGGGATGGCACTTCGCGCGGGATGGCACTTTGCTCGGGATGACACTTCGCTCGGGATGGCACTTTGCTCGGGGTGGCACTTCGCTCGGGATGGCACTTCGCTCGGGGTGACACTTTGCTCGGGTGACACTTTGCTCGGGTGACACTTTGAAGGTGATGGACACTCTGTAGGTCATGAACACTTTTGTGAGAGTGAATCAGGTTGCGGGCCAGAGCCAAGCTGCGCCGCGAACTCCGCTGGAGTCGCCGTATTTCGCCTGAACCAGTGGAGTCTCTGCTTCACCGCCGAATACGAAACGCTGGAGCATTGCGGGAACTTCCTCGTAGATCCGGGGGAACAAAGAAAGACCGCCACCAAAGACGAAGACGTCCGGATCGAGGATGTTGATGACCTGGGCGAGGCCGCGGGCAAGGCGATCTAGAAAGCGGTCGAGGGCGGCTGACGCTTCGGGATCGCCGAGCACGGCGGCAGCAGCAATCTGGCGGGTGGTGAGAGTCTTGCCTGTGTGCTCATGGAAATCGCGAGCGACGCCAGTGCCGGAGACCCACATCTCCATGCAGCCACGTTTGCCGCAGTAGCAGGCGGGGCCGGGTGTTTCCTCGGCTGTGGGCCAGGGGAGCGGATTGTGGCCCCACTCGCCGCCGACGCCGTTGGGGCCGGCGTGGACGGTGCTGTTTAGGGCAACTCCCCCGCCGCAGCCGGTGCCCAGGATCACACCAAATACGACGCGATGACCGGCAGCTGCACCATCGGTGGCTTCGGAGACGGCGAGGCAGTTGGCGTCGTTTGCAACGCGAACCTCGCGGGCAAGGGCGGCTGAGAGGTCTTCGGCAAGAGGCATGCCATTGAGCCAGGTGGAGTTGGCATTCTTGATGAGGCCGGTGCGGCGGGAGGCACTGCCAGGGATTCCAGCGCCAACGGTGCCGATGGAGCCGATCTCGTTCTCTAGCCGATGGACGAGGCCGGTTATCGCGGCGATGGTCCCGGGGTAGTCGTTGCGGGGGGTGTCGACGCGGTAGCGAAGAAGTTCCTTGCCGGTGCGGTCAAGTGCGAGGGCTTCGATTTTGGTACCGCCGAGGTCGATGCCGATCCGCATTTCGGGGTAGGTCATGGTTCTCCTGCTGGGAATGTCTTGAGTTCCTTCGATGATAACTTCAGGTCGAGACGGCCTCCAGTTGGTGAGGGCAAAAAGGCGGGAACTCTTTCATTGTCGGCGTTACCCAGGGTCAGAAAGGCGGCGTCGCGGTGTGGTGGCTCCGCAGCGTCGTTTGAGGCGAAAGCGATATGAGATTCGTCTAGAATCGCAGAGTCGACAGCCGTCTCTCGAGCGGCGTGTGGCGAGGAAACTCTCTTGAGTCGATTTCTTAAGACCGGGGTACTGGGCCTGCTGGCTGCGGTGCTTCTACTTTACGTGGGTGACGTGACGGCGTTCGCGGTCAAGAAGCGTGACGGAACGGCGTATGGGTCGATCGTCGTGAACCAGTTTCTGACTACGCCGCTGAAAGGGCAGAAGGAAGAGTACGACGCGGTCGGATCAGAAGATGTGACCTGCTCACGGACGATCTTCCCGCAGCCCGGAACGCCCGCTTGCTGGTGGCTGGCGCGGCATACGAATCAGTGGCAGTAGATCTTCAGGATAAGCGGTCGATCACGAGGATGGTCCGGTCATCCTGCGCCGGCGCACCTTTACAGAACTCTGCGAGAGCTGTGAAGACGGCGGCGACGGGTTCTGGCTGGATGAGATGAAGGGCGAGTTCGCTCGATCCAAATTCCGTGCCGGCGGGGTCTTCCGCTTCACTGATGCCATCGCTCAGCAGAAAGAGGCGGTCGCCTGGCGCGAGCGAAAGATGGAGAGCGTGGAAGCTAGCAGAGTCGAGAAGACCGACGGGGAAGTCACCCCCGAAGATGGTTTCAAAGGTGCCGTCCCGGCGGGCGACGATGGGACGGACATGGCCGCCATTGATCAACTCGACATCTGCCAGGCCACCTTCAACCAAAGGGAAGGTGTAGCGAAGGACGACGAGCGTGAGGTACTTCTCGGCAGGCGCGCGGGAGCAGATAAATTGATTGACCGACTGCACGGTGTCTGAAAGCGGGGTAACGTAAGCAGACTGTGAGCTGACCTGGGCGTGCAGCATGCCCTGTGTCATGGAAGCGAGCAGAGCGGCGGGAATGCCTTTGCCGCAGACATCGCCGACGAGGGCGACGAAGCCATCGGCCACTGGGATGACATCGTAAAAGTCGCCACCGACCCCGGTGCAGGGGATGGAGCGAGCGGAGAAGTGGATGCCGGGGAGGTCAGGCAGCGTCTGGGGAAGGATCTGGCGCTGGATGTCGGCGGCGATCTCGAGTTCCTTGCGGAGGAGGACGGCTTCGCGCTCGGCCTCGATCATACGGAGATTTTCGAGAAGTGTGGCGGCCTGGTGGGCTATGGCTTCGAGGATCTGTTTACCGGTCTTGGTGAAATCCTGTGCGGCAGCACGGCTGTCGAGATAGAGCAAGCCGAGCAGACGGTCAGAATTCTGGCCGCGCAACGGGATTGCGATGACAGAGCGGATCGCGTGGAGGATCAGGCTTTCGTGGCCACGGGCGGCTTCCGCTGTGACATCCGACAGAATGAAGTCGCTGTGTGAGTTGGCGGCCTGACGGACGACGGAGTAGGAGATGCCGGGGCGGTCGGGGGTCTCTCCGGAGAGCGGAACCGAGGCGGTGGTGGCGTTGCCTTCTTTATCCTGCCAGCACTCAAGGCGAAGCGAGTCGGGACTGTCGCCGAGGAAGACGAAGCCGCGTTCGGCGCGAGTGAGGCGGATGGTGTATTCGAGCATGGTGCGGAGGACGTCGGTGACCGCTCCATACGAATTGAGGCTCTGTGCGGCCTTGAGGAAGAGTGAAAGGGTTTCGAGATCGGACTTATCGGGAGTTCCAGTAGCGCTGGACGAAGCTCCAGGATTGTCCTTCGACCTCGAGCTTTTGGCGATCTGAGCGAGAAGGGTGCGTGTAGTGCTTTCGTCTTCAGGCTCCTCGAAGAGGAGCACGTCCTGCTCGCGGGCGTCGGGTACGAGGGCGATGCGGTCGCCGGAACGAAGTTGAGTGGTTGTGACCCGAATGCCATTGACGAAGGTGCCGTGACGGCTCCCATTGTCGCGGAGGAGATAACCGTCGACGTCGGCTTCGATGGAGGCGTGCTCGCGCGAGATATGCGGATGAGTCAGAACGAGGTGTCGATCGGCACCGCGACCCAGCGTGAACGGCATGCGATCGATCAGAACGATGCGGCGGTTGCCATCACCAAAGAGGATCAACTGTGGACTCGACCTGGAGGAGCTGTACATCGGGCAACATCCTGAAAATCTATGCGCGCTGGGTGATGCTACGAGACGGATGGTAACACCGCAAAGCGGTGCACAGCCGCATGCCGCAAGCGATGAAGGAGTACGAAGGGCGGCTAATCTCCATAAATCCGAATGCATTGATAGCACTCTGATCCGGTGCGTTAAGGCCAGAGTTAGTCAGCGGCACCCTATCTTTCCTTCACAGCCTTGATTGACCTATGCCTGACAATGTCACACTTCCGTTTGACGCACGGTCCTTCAGCAGATACTTCGGGGTACAGCAGATACTTCGGCGTAATCAAGAACAGGTCGCGCGGCTAAGACTGTAGCTAGTTACTGTCCTCTCTAACGCGGAGGCGCACGGCGGGGTCGCCAAGGGCGATGTAGTTGCGGGCGTCGTCGCGGGCGATGTGTGTCTTGAGAGCGACGGCTTGTACGGTGGGTGGGTCTTTTTCGAGCATGGCGGCGATGCTGCTCCAGGTTGTCGTCAGCGAGTCGATCGCGCGGCCAGCGGTCCATCCCTGCATCAGGCGTTCGAGCGGAGTACGCAGCAGAGAGGCCTGCGGCAATCCGTTGACATCGACGAAGCCGTAGGGGAAGGCGCGGTCTACGTGGCCGATCACGGCGAGCGCTCCGGCGGCGAGGAGCTTCTGGGCGAGGAGTGAGATCAGCGGGGCTGGCGCGGCGGGAACGGACGCGCCATCCGGGTTGAAGTAATAGTTATCGAGCGCCGGACAGCCCGCACTGTAACAGGCAAAGAGGAAGACCATCGTGCCGGGAAGCGTATTGGTGGCCGGGATATCGGCGGCGGTGAAGTTGCAGGCGGGGGAGACGGGATCGCTGTCCTTCCACTCCTGCGTAATGAGCGAGCCCTGCTGCTGGCGCTGGAGTTCGACGGTGGGTGCGGCGGTGGGCATGGGGAACTCGCTGCCATGCGAGCCGGTGAAGATGATCGATGGATTGCCATGCGGGAGCTTGCCCGCGAGGATGTCGACGAGCTGCTGCTTGGTGGCCTGTTCCGCAGTGAAGCAGTCCAGCGAAAAGCCGCAGTTTGCGCGGGCTCCGAGTTTGACTGGACCGTCGCGGAAGTCGCCGGCGAGAGTCCCGGAGAGCATGGCGGTGGCGATGTCGCCGGGGTTCGAGGTGAGCCAGACGGCAGCGTTCTTTACGGGCAAGGGCTTCCAGGCAGGGGTCTCATAGGCGACTACGTGGGCGGCGTGGCGGCCGTAGTCGGCGATGTCGTCGAAGTGGAGACGGCCGACGAGCCATTGCAACTTGAAGGTGGAGTGGAAGTCGAAGGAGATGCGGGCGGGCGAGCCGATGATCAGTAAGTAGTACGGGACTTTGTCGGGATCGACGGGAGAGGTGAAGTTGACACCGTGCATGCGCGCCCAGTCGTTGGCTTCCTGATTGGGAAGAACGCCGCCGGTGTAGGGATCGGAACCCTCAAAGACGCGAAAACGGCTGGGCATTCCGGGGGGAAGATCGCGTTCGACCTGCTGCTTGCGGAGGTCGAGCAGGGGCTGAAGTTGCTGCTTGATCGCCGGGTCGGCATCGGAGGCAAACAGGATTGCCCAGCCGGCTTCGGAGAGACTGTTGAGGTTGTCGACGGAGGCATCGGGAGCGAGGGTGCCCTGGCTCTTCGCGCGAGCCGGAGCATTGGTGAGGTCGGGTGCGGCGATGACCCGGAGAGCGTCCGCCGGAGACAGGCGAGGGAGAGCCTTGCCCAGGTCTGCACGGACGCCCATGGGCATGGGAAGCGCCGCCGGATCGTTGAGCGAGGTGTCTGCCATCCTATTGGCTATTCGAGATCGAGCAAACAACTGTCCGGGCCGGTCTCGAGGACGGTTGGATCGTCGGCTACCGTAGTTGTGCCGCCGGGAAGATGGGGCAGGCCGGGGAGCTTACCTACGCCAAAGGCGATGTCGCCAGAGGGCGCAACATCCTGATAGGTGAGCTTGCCGGTCGCGATGTCCGAGACGAGCTGCAGGCGGACGGCCTTGAAGCCGAAGGTAACGGCGATACCGTCCGTGCTGGCAAAGGTGACGCCGGTGCTGGAGGAGCCGGATGGTTTTACGCTGACTTTCGCCCCAACGACGCCCTGGATTGCGGGAACGTCAAGAGCGACACCGTTGCTGCTGGAGTCAGTGGCATTGATGGTGACGGAGCTGGAACGAAGAACTTCGTAGATCAGGAAGACCGAGGCATTGGGAGTTCCGAAGTAGCGCTGCACGGTGATGTTGTCGGCATTCAGCCTGCCCTTAGGCAGATAGCCGCCAATCAGGCCGAGATCGACCGAGCTTGAGGTGACACCGGAGTAGCTGAACTCGATTGCCTGGGCAGAGGTATGCGAAAGGTCGATCGAGGGCGAGGTTGCACCGAAGACGGCGAGAGCGCTGCCGAGGATGTTGAGGCCAAAGCCGAGATCGACGGCGGCGGACTTCTTTCCGTTAACGACGGAGGCGGGATTGGGCGGCCCGGGCAGCGGGGCGGGCTCAGGGCCAGTCCACATGGTGGTGAGATCGCCAAGGAAGGCGGTGGTCGCATCTTTGCCGATGAGGCTGAGCGGATTGATGCCCACGCGAGGCAGCTTGATGACGTTGTAACCGAGAGCGTTGAGATAAGTAATGCTGCAATCTTTCTTCTTCATAGCGCTCCTGTGGCTGAGTTCTCTTCTTCGTCAGTACGTGTCGCGGTCTGAGAAGCGTTCCTCGGCGGCTAAAGCCGCAGGGTAAAGGCAGCTCATATGGCACCGCTGAAGCCGTGCCTCTAAGCAGAGCTCAGATGCTGGCTTGAGCAAAATCCCGATGCCTGACTTCAGCAAACGCGAATGCTTTTGAATGCGGAACCTCGCCAGAGTACACCATCCTATGAAGCTGCGTTACCCGGATAGAGAGGGCGTTTCGAGCAGACCGGTATGGTAGCGTTTCTGCATGTCGCTCTACCGTAAGACCGCGGTTGTACAGATTGAACTGCCGAGCGGCGCTTCCATGGAACGGCTGCCCCTTACCACCGATCGGGGATACGGGGTGATCCTGACGATCGATGGCCAGAGCTATCCGGCTGGGTACTTCAACTCTCCAATCAATGACGATCAGTGGCGCGACTTCAGCAGGCGGCTAAGCGATTGCAACACGCGGCATACGGCGGATGCTACGGCGTATCGCAATGCGACGTTTATCCGCGGTATCGGGCTGTCACTTTATAAGGGGCTGGCGGCACTGAATCCGCAGATGCAGGCATTTCTGGATGAGGCTGGGGGACATCGGCGGCTGGTGATTCAGACGACACGGCCTGAGCTGCATCTGTTGCCGTGGGGAGCGATGTATTCCGGCGGCGCTTTGCTGGCTGCGGGTCATCTTTCCGTCGTGCAGGCTTATGACAGTTTCTCGGCGTCGCTTGCGGTGACACAATCGCGGCTGAACCTGCTGCGGGTGGAGGGTACAGACACCAACTTTGCGACTGCCTTTGCCCTGACGAAGCTGCCACCGGAGATCGTGACCCTGACCCCGCAGGACATGCAGCATCCCGACATCCTGCACGTTGAAGCGCACGGCAACAGGACCACCAACAAGATTGGCGACGTCGACGCAGTTGACTTCAGCACCCACTACGGCAAGACGACGCTTGCCCTGCTGTGGAGCTGCTACTCGGGCGCGGCGGACTCGTGGGGGAACTCGCCGGCGTTGTGCTTGCACCAGGCTGGCGCTCTCATGGTGCTGTCGTTCCAGGCGGAGCTCCATGTTGCTGACGCGGAAAGCATCGCGGAGGCCCTGTACGGCGATGTGTTTGGCCCGGCGGCCAGCCGAAATCCGGAGTCGGCGCTGGTTCGAATACGCGCCGATAAATTCGCGAGCGAGTTTGCATTCGCCAACTGGGCTTCGATGACGGTTTACTTGCGGAGCCCACTGGATCTGAGCGCATTGCCGCTGAATGGGCCGAGAGTGCCGGCGGCGCTGTGGATTGACGATGCGGGTGCCGGACCGGTAGCTGTTGCAGCAGCGGACGCTTCAACTGCATTGTTTGTTGCCGAGGCAAGTGAGCTGGCAAACCGGCCCTCTGTTGGCGCAGTTGCGGATCTTCCGGACCATACGGATGCCGTCTCGACGGATGTCGCAAGCGGAGATGGAGCAGATGCAGAGACAGCAGTCACCGCGACGATAACCCCGGTTACGGGAACGACGCTCATAGAAACGACAGGACTGGTGGCGGCGGATCCCTGGGCGCAGGTCTCGGAAGAGATTCGCAAGCTGCAGCCAGGATCATGGAAATCAATGGCGGCTCCGGTCCTTATCGAGGGCGCAACGACAAAGCTGCCAATGAGCGCCTTCGGGGCATGGCGCGGCAATGTAATCCGGCTTGATGGCTGCGACGATCCACTCACGCAGGCGATCTGTCAGGAGCTCGACCTAGTGCGGTTGAGTCCGCCCGCAGGCGATGCAGCAGAGCGGCTGGTCTGGTTCTTCAACAATATCGCGCATTATGGCTCGCCCTTAATCGTCTGGACGAACAGCCTGCCGCGGCACATGGAGTTCCTGGAGACGATTGAGCCGAGTCCGGCGCTCACTTTTCTCCTGCTAGGCGGCCCGGAGCTGCCGGACACGATCCCCTCTCTTGTCGACCAGAACCGGCTCGATGAAGCGAGAGCGGCGAGCGAGTTGCTGCTGAAGAGTGCCGATCCCATCTGTGACGAAGTGCTTTCGGCGGCTTACTTTGCGTGTGTACGGGGGATGCAGCCTGACATTGCCAAGGAGTTCCTGAAGCGGCTGTCAAGCTTCCAGGAGTGGCTGGTGCTGACCGGCAACCTGTTCAGCCGCGACCGCAAGAACGTGCTGGGCACGGCCGATCTGATCGCGCTGGGAGCGAGGTTTCTTGAAGGCGATTCGGCGGTTGTAACACAGGAGCAGCTCGATCAACTGCACCGCCCGGAGGACTTCTACCGGCTGGCGATGAACCAGCCACTCGCACGGTCGAATCCGCGAGAGGCGGCGCGGGCGAAGCATGAGCTTGCGTATCTGCTGCAATGCCAGGGCAAGCCGGGAACGGCGGAGGTCTTCTATCGGCTGGCGCTCTCGGACCTCGAATCGTGCAGAGACGCGGACGAAGGGAGCCGACACGATTCCAGATGGCACTTCGCGATAGGTGCGGTGCTGCGCGATCTGGCTGATCTGCTGTCGACGAGGAGGGAGCGGGCGGATGAGGCATCGGGGCTGTTGAAGCGGGCGATGGCGATCCAGTCGTATCACGGGATGCAGTTGCAGCTTGGGTATTCGGAGACGACGTCGGCGAGGATATGGCTGACCGGAGCGCATCACTCGCATGCGATCAACCAGGCGGTGAACGCGGCCAACCGTATGGAGCAGTGCGTGAACTGGAGCGGGTGGGGCGAGGCGCTGGGGATCCTCTTCGACTCGCTGGCAGAGTCGCGGGAGACGGCGCGCATGATCAACCTGGCGAACCTTGCCAGCGAAAAGATTCGCGCTTCGAACCTGAGCAAGGACGGTGTTGCGAAGCAGGAACGGACCTTCAAGTATGAAAAGGCGAAGGCGCACTGGATCGCAGGCGATCTGGTGGAGGCAAGGGACGAACTGGAGGGCGTACGCAGCGATGCGCCTGAAGAGGAGAAGTCGGCGATGGATCGGGAGATCGACAGGCTGCTGGACTTCCTCCGAGTGGAACATGCTGCTCCGAGCACAGAGGTGAGAGCGCAGCACGCTGCGGGAGCAAAGAAGGTGCGATGAGTAGCGCGGGGTATCAGCACGTTGTTCTTTTTACCGGGCACATGATCGATGCTCCGGGAAGGAAAGAGGCGCGGTTTCCTGCACAAGCTGAAGGTGCGGCGCGCGATGCGATCCGCAGTTCCATCGCTAGGATTGTGGCTGCGCAGGCCGGAACGAAGGTTGGGATCGCGGGAGGGGCGAGTGGCGGCGACCTTCTGTTTCACGAGCTCTGCGCGGAGTTGTCCATTCCCACTCTGCTGCGGCTGGCGATGCCGGTCGAGGAGTATGTTGAGGCGTCGGTCGCTCCGGCTGGCGGTGATTGGGTACGACGATTCCGTCTGCTCGTAGAGGGGCTTGGCGCTGGTTCTATTTGCGTGCTGGATGATTTGGTTGTTCTGCCGGAGGAGTTGACCGGCGGCGCGGAGGTGAACATCTGGCAGAGAACAAACCTCTGGATGGTTCAGGAGACCATCGCGCTTGCGCCACAAAGAACGCTGCTCGCGCTGTGGGACGGCAAAGCAGGCGATGGGCCGGGAGGAACCGAACACCTGGTAAAACTTGCGCCGGGGTTCGGGATCGATGTGGCTCCGCTGATTGGGATGCAAACGCTTCTCAGGTAGAGAGAAGGCGAAGCTCCGTCGATCCATCTGGTGTCATCCGTCTGCAAGGCCGTGCCAGAAAGGTTCGAGCGCCTGAGGCAGACCATGCGCTCTCGAGACCCCTCGCTTCGTCTGGCGCGTAGAACGCGCCAGACGAAGCGAGGGGTGACGGCACTTCAAAAAACGTTACGAGCTACGGCTGGATCGTCGTTTCCGCGTTCGTCAGCTTCTTCGTGACCTGCTGCGGTGTGACGAGCTGCGTATTGTCCCATCCGCCGCCGAGGGCCTGAATGAGGTTCACGGCGTAGGTCATCTGCTGGATCTGCAAGGTCGCGGCGGTCTGCTGATCGGTGAGCAGGGTGGTCTGCGCGATCACAACGTCCGTGTAGGGATCTAGACCGAGTTTGTAGCGGTCGAGCGCAAGTTGGAGGTACTGCTCTGCGGAGGCCTGCGCCTGCTGCTGCTGGGCAATCTGCTGCGATCCGATGCGGAGGTTCGAGAGATCGTCCTCCACCTGCTGGAAGGCGGCGAGGACGGTCTGGCGATAGCTTGCGACATCGGCGTTGTAAGTGGAGATGTACTGGCGAACGGTTGCGCGGCGAAGACCACCGTCGTAGACGGTTTCGGAGACGCTGGGGCCGATAGACCAGAATCGGCTTGCGGCGTCAAAGAGATGTTTCCAGGTAGAGCTTTCGAAGCCGCCCGTAGCGCTCAGCGTAACCGCGGGATAGTAAGCGGCGGTAGCCACGCCAATCTGCGCGTTGGCCTCGGCCATGGTACGCTCGGCGGCGGCGATGTCCGGGCGGCGTTCCAGCAGATGGGTTGGAAGACCTACGGGCACTGCCGGCGGGCTGACCAACGCGGGCTTAACTGGAACCGAGAAGGTCGACGGATTGGTTCCGATCAGAACGGCGATGGCGTGCTCATACTGAGCGCGCGCCGTGTTGATGCCGATGGCGGTGGCCTGCGCGTTCTGTAGTGTGTTCTGTGCTTCTACGACGGAGATCTCGCTATCGACGCCGGTATCACTGCGGCCTTTTGCGATATCGAGGCTCTGCTGGTCGGCGGCTACTGTGTCTGTGTAGATCTTCTCGAGAGCATCCTGTCCGCGGATCTCAAAGAAGTATGTGGCCAGACTGGCCTGTTCGATGAGGCGCTCGTTTTCAAGGTCGGCGGCGGAGACCTGGGCGGCGTACTGGTCGGCACGGATGGTGTTGCGGATGCGGCCCCAGAGATCGGGCTCCCAGCTCAAGTCGGCGGGAAGATCAATCAGCGTGCTTTGCCTGCCGGTCGTGGTCGTCGTGGTTGTGCCGGTCGTTGTACCGGTGCCGGTGCCGGTTCCTGTTCCCGTACCTGTCCCCGTGGTTGCCGTCGTTCCTGACGTATTGGTGAGGTTTGAGGAAGAACGTGTCCGGGTGTAACCAGGGCCGACACTCAGCGTGGGGTAGAGCTGCGATCGAGCCTCGCCGACGAGGGCGCGGGCCGTCATAAAGTTTTCGAAGTACTGCTTGATGTTCTGGTTGTCGATGTCCAGCTTGTCTTCGAGGGCATTCAGGTCGGGATCATTGAAGATCTCCCACCACTTACCGCGAAGCATCGCATCCTGCGGCTGAGCGATCTTCCATTCCGCTGCGGCGGGCGGCATGGCAACCTGCGGGTTAGTGGCGGCAGGATCTGTCTTGATGATGTCCGGGCCGGCGTTTGCAGCCGTGGGAACTTCCTTGTAAGCAGGCGGCGCAGTCTGCGCGGCGGTGGCCGGCAGGTTGTATTTGGGACCGACGCGGCAACCGGAGAGCAGGCAGAGCGCTGTGGCAGTGGCAAGAAAGGCAGTTGATGCTCGTTTGGAGGAATGCATAAGTGAGTTCATTTCGTGCTGATTATTCCGCATGGCTAGGTATCTGGCCTCCTACGCTGGAGGTATGGTGACGACCGGTCTTCTTCTTGACCCACAGCCGCATTTCGTCGAGGACGAGATAGATGACCGGCGTGGTGTACAGCGTGAGCAACTGGCTGACGATAAGACCGCCAACGATTGTGATTCCCAGGGGCTGGCGTAACTCAGAGCCGGTGCCGCGGCCAAAGGCGAGTGGAAGTGCGCCGAAGAGTGCGGCCATGGTGGTCATCAGGATGGGGCGAAAGCGCAGCATACAGGCTTCGAAGATGGCGTCTTCGGTACTCATGCCGCGGTCGCGTTCCGCCTGCAGCGCAAAGTCGATCATCATGATGGCGTTCTTCTTCACGATCCCGATAAGCAGGATGATGCCAATGATGGAGATGACGTTGAGATCGATGTGGAACAACAGCAAAGCAAGCATCGCGCCGACGCTGGCAGAGGGGATTGTGGAGATGATGGTGATGGGATGTACGAGACTCTCATAGAGGATGCCGAGCACAATGAAGACAGCGAGCAGCGCGGTAATGACAAGGATCTTCTGCGTTCCGAGCGACTGCTGATACGCAAGTGCCGTGCCGGAGAAGACTCCATGAACGCTGGTTGGCGTTCCGAGCCGCTTCTGCATGTCGGCGATCTCAACCGTCGCCTCGGAAAGGGCGACGCCGGGGGTGAGATTGAAGGAGACGGTTACCGAGGGGAAGAGGCCGGTGTGATTGATGCCGAGTGGCGTCGTGCCGGACTTGGCGGTTGAAAAGGAAGAGAGAGGCGTGTTGCCGGAGGCGGTCTTGCTGCTTGCTGAACCGGAGTGGAAGAAGACGCTGTTCAGTCCGGCAGGCGTCTGGAGGTACTCAGGGGCGACTTCCATCACCACGTAGTACTGGTTGAGCTGGGAATAGATAAGTGAGACCTGGGACTGGCCGAAGGCCGAGTAGAGCGCGGAGTCGATAGAACGCGCTGTCTGTCCGAGGCGAGCGGCAGTGGTGCGGTCGTAGGTTACGAGTTCCTGAAGGCCACCGTTCTGCTGGTCGGAGTTAATGTCCTGGAAGCCGGGAAGCTTTTTCATCTCGGCCTGAATCTTCGGGGCCCACGTCGCGAGGTCGGCTGTGTTGTCTGCCTGGATGGTGTACTGATATTGGGCGTTGCCGCCGCGGCCACCAATGCGTATGTCCTGGCCGGCCTGCATAAAGGCCGACGCGCCGGGGAGCCTGTTCAGTCCGGGGCGGATGCGGCCGATGACTTCGGAGGAGGTGATCTGGCGGGTTCCCGGACCTTTCCCGATGGGCTTGAGCGAGGCGAAGATGAAGCCGGTATTCGTCGCTCCGCCACCGCCGGTAAAGCCGATGGAGTGCTTGACGGCAGGATCGCTCTTGATCTTGTCGATGATCTTGAGCAAAGAATCTCGCGTGACCGGAAAGGAGGAATCCTGCGGGCCCTGGATGCCGCCGAAGACCAACCCGTTATCCTGCTGCGGGAAGAACCCGGTTGGCGATTTGATTACAAGGATGACGTTGAAGGCGACGGTGAGTACCCAGACCGTGAGGATGAGTGCGGGATTCTCCAGGACCCAGTGAAGGCTGCGTCGGTAGATGGAGAGCACCCAGTCGAAGAAACGTTCGCTGAGGTTGTAGAGACGGCCATGGGTGACGTGCTTCTCGTCCTTGAGCAGATAGGCGCACATCATCGGCGTGGTGGTAAGGGAGATTACCATCGAGACAAGAATGGCGGTCGAGAGGGTGACGGCGAACTCGCGGAAGAGGCGGCCGACAATGCCGCCCATCAGCAGCAACGGAATGAAGACCGCGATAAGCGAGATGCTGATGGAGAGGACGGTGAAGCCGATCTCCTTCGCTCCCTTGAGCGTCGCCGCCATGGGCGACATGCCCTCTTCAAGATGGCGGGTAATGTTCTCCATCACGACGATGGCGTCATCCACGACGAATCCGGTGGAGATGGTGAGCGCCATCAGCGACAGGTTGTCGAGCGAGAAGTCCAGCAGGTACATCACGGCGAAGGTGCCGATCAGCGAGACAGGAACAGCCACTGCGGGAATCAGCGTGGCGCGCCAGTTGCGAAGAAACAGGAACACGACCAGGATGACGAGCAGGATCGAGATGACAAGCGTCTTCTCGACATCGAAGACGGACGCCTTGATGGTCGTGGTGCGGTCCATCATGACGTCCATGTTGATGCCCGCGGGGATGGAGGCCTTGAGCGAAGGAAGAGCGTCGTAGATGCGCTGTACGGTCTGGATGATGTTCGCGCCGGGCTGGCGAACGATGGGCATTACGATGGCGCGCTTGCCGTCGAAGTAACCGGCGGTGCGGGTGTTCTGGACCGAATCGACGACGTCGGCCACATCCTCAAGGCGGACGGCGGCGCCGTTGCTGTAACCGATGATGATTGGCTTGTATTCCGCGGCATGGGCGATCTGGCCGTTGTCGATGATATCCATCGTCGTCTGGCCATCGGAGATCTGGCCCCTGGCCAGATCGGAGTTTTGCAGGCTAAGGACCGACTGGATGTTCGAAAGCGCGAGTCCGTATGCGGCGAGCTTGTTGGGATTCACTTCAACGCGCACGGACGGCAGAGTGCCACCACCGGCGCTGACCTGCCCGACGCCTTCGATCTGGGAGATCTTCTGCACGACGACTGTGGAGGCTTCGTCGTAGACCTTGTCGGGGCCGTACTTGTCCGATGTGAGCGCCAGGATCATGATGGGCGAGTCAGCGGGGTTTACCTTGCGATAGGTCGGGTTGCCCGGGAGGTTCGCGGGCAGATAGGCGCGGGCTGCGCTGATCGCGGCTTCGACGTCTCGCGCCGCGCCGTCGATATCGCGGGACAGGTCGAACTGAATGGTGATGTTGGTTGAGCCAAGGCCGCTCGACGAGGTCATCTCGGTCACACCGGCGATATGGCCGAACTGGCGCTCGAGCGGAGTGGCGACCGAAGAGGCCATAATCTCGGCGCTCGCTCCGGGAAGACCGGCGTTGACGTTGATTGTCGGAAAGTCAACCTGCGGAAGCGGGGAAACTGGAAGGAAATTGAAGGCAATCGATCCAGCGATGGCGATGGCGATGGTGAGCAGCGTGGTCGCAACAGGTCGATGAACAAAGGGCGAGGAGATGTTCATACGGCCTCTGCCTGAACTTCATCTTGACGGGCGTGCTGCGGCTCATTCCCGGTGGGCGGATGATTTGGCTTCTTGGAAAACTTCTGCGCGATGTTGTCAAAGAAGATGTAGATGACGGGTGTGGTGTAGAGGGTGAGGACCTGCGAAAGCATGAGGCCGCCGACCATGGCGATGCCGAGCGGGCGGCGGAGTTCCGAGCCGATGCCATGTCCGAAGGCCAGTGGAATGCCGCCGAGGAGCGCGGCCATGGTGGTCATCATGATGGGCCGGAAGCGGAGAAGGCAGGCTTCGTAGATGGCGTCGGTGGCGTTCTTGCCGTGGTTGCGCTCGGCTTCGAGAGCGAAGTCCACCATCATGATGCCGTTCTTCTTCACGATGCCGATAAGGAGCACGATGCCGATGATGGCGACGACGCTGAGATCCTGATGGAAGAGGATAAGCGAAAGGAAGGCTCCAACGCCTGCCGAAGGAAGCGTGGAGAGAATGGTGATGGGGTGAATGAAGCTTTCGTAAAGAACGCCGAGCACGATGTAGACGGTGACGAGCGCGGCGAGGATGAGCAGCGGCTCATTCGAGAGCGAGTTGCGGAAGCTGGCGGCGGTGCCCTGGAAGTCTGCCTGCACGCTGGCGGGCATGTTGAGGTCTTTCTGGATCTTGGTGACGTTGTCGATGGCTGCGCCGAGCGAGGCGTTTGACCCGAGGTTGAACGAGACAGTGATCGCCGGGAATTGCCCCTGGTGGGTGATCGAGAGCGGAGCGGTGGTGGTTTCAAAGTGGGAGAAGGCGCTGAGGGGGACGGCGTTGCTTTGAGTGGAGCTTGTGGATCCGGCAGAGGTCGCGCCGCCGCTTGAGGAAGTCGTGGGCTTGAGCGCGTTGTTCGGTGGCGTAAGTGAAGCCGCGAACGGCGTGTAGAGAAGCGCAGCGGTCGTGGCGTTCGATCCGGCGGAGGTTGAGCCGGAGGATGAGAACGATGCTGCCGCGCCTGCGCCCGATGCTCCAGAAGAGGCGTTGGCCTGAATGTAGATGTGGTTTAACTTGTTGGGGTCGATCTGGAATTGCGGCATGCTCTCCAGAATGACGTGGTACTGGTTCAACTGCGTGTACATAGTGTTGATCTGGCGCTGACCGAAGGCGTCGTAGAGCGTGTTGTCGATGGTCGTCGGAGCAATGCCGAGGCGCGAGGCGGTGCCGCGGTCTATGACGAGCTTGACCGCGAGGCCGCCGGGCTGCTGGTCTGTGGCGACGTCTTCGAGTTCAGGATGCTTCTTGAGCTCGGCTACGAACTTGTTCGTCCAGAGGTTGAGTTCGGCCTGATCGGGATCTTCAAGCGTGTATTGATACTCAGTGCGGCTGACGCGGTCGTCGACAGTGATGTTCTGCACCGGCTGCATGAAGAGCTGGATGCCTTCGACCTGGCCGAGCTTCGACTGCAGCCGGCGAATGACGTCGGCGGCGCTAAGGTCTCTATCTTCGAGCGGCTTCAGGTTAATCGACATGCGACCGCTGTTCGTCGTGGTGTTTGTGCCGTCGGCTCCGATGAAGGACGAGATGCTTTCGACGGCAGGATCCTGGAGGATGATCCTTGCAAGGTCTTTCTGCTTCTCACCCATAGCCTTGCCGCTGATGGCTGGCGGGGCCTGCGAGATGGCCTGGATCACGCCGGTGTCCTGCACCGGGAAGAAGCCCTTAGGGATGATGATGTAGAGGAAGATCGTCAGCAGAAGAGTAGCGAGAGCGATGACGAGCGTGATGCCCTGGAACTCTAGAACGACCTTGAGCGTGCGGCCGTAGAAGTCGATCATGCTGACGAAGACCTGTTCCGACTTGCGGTAGAACCAGCCTTCCTGCGCCTTGGGATCGTGCTTCAGGATACGCGCAGCCATCATGGGCGTCAGCGTGAGCGAAACGATGGCGGAGATGATGATGGTGACTGCGAGCGTCACGGCGAACTCACGGAAGAGTCGGCCGACGACATCTCCCATGAAGAGCAGTGGGATCAACACGGCGATGAGCGAGACCGTGAGCGAGAGGATGGTGAAGCCGATCTGCTCCGCGCCCTTAAGGGCGGCCTCCATCGGCGGCTCGCCCTCTTCGATATAGCGCGAGATGTTCTCGACCATGACAATGGCATCATCGACGACAAAGCCGGTCGAGATGGTAAGCGCCATCAGCGACAGGTTGTCGAGCGAGTAACCAAGAGCGTACATCGCGCCGAAGGTTCCGATCAGCGAGAGTGGGACTGCGACCGCCGGGATGATGGTTGCGGAGAGGCTGCGCAGGAAGAGGAAGATGACCATCACGACGAGCACGATGGTAAGGACGAGCTCGAAGCGCACATCGGAGACGGAGGCTTCGATTGGCGTGGTGAGGTCAGTGAGGGTAGTAACTTCGATGCCGGCGGGAAGGCTGGCTTTGAGCTGCGGCAGAAGTGCCTTGATGCTGTTGACTACCTTGATGGTGTTTCCGCCCGGCTGACGCTGGACGTTCAAAATGACGGCGGGAGTGAGAGAGCCGTCGGAACTCTTGCCCATCCATGCGGCCTGATTGGTGTTCTCGATGCCGTCGACGACCTGGGCCACGTCCGTGAGGAAGACCGGGGCGCCGTTACGGAAGGCGACGACGATGCCCTCGTAGTCTTTACCAGTCACCAGTTGATCGTTGGCGTCGATCTGGTAGTCCTGCCGCGGGCCATCGAAGTTGCCCTTCGCAGCGTTGACGCTCTGGTTGGTAAGCGCCGTGCGAAGGCTTTCGAGGTCGATGCCGTAGGAAGAGAGCGCTGTGGGGTTGGCCTGAATGCGGACGGCGGGCTTCTGACCGCCGCTGATGCTGACAAGGCCGACGCCTTGAAGCTGCGAGATCTTGGGCGCGAGACGGGTGTCGACCAGGTCCTCAACCTTCGAGAGCGGGATGTTGCTGGAGGTGATTGCCAGCGTGAGGACAGGCGCGTCGGCGGGGTTGGTCTTCGAGTAGGTTGGAGGCGCGGGTAGGTTTGCGGGGAGGAAGCTCTGCGCGGCATTGATGGCGGACTGAACTTCTTCTTCAGCGATGTCGATGTCGAGACTGAGATTGAACTGCAGCACAACGACAGAAGTTCCACCAGAGCTGGTGGAGGTCATCTGGCTGAGACCCTGCAGTTCGCCGAGCTGGCGTTCGAGCGGGGCGGTGACGGTGGTCGCAACGACATCCGGGCTCGCGCCAGGATAGAAGGTAAGCACCTGGATCGTCGGGTAGTCGACTTGAGGCAGCGCAGAGACAGGCAACTGTGTATACGCGACGATGCCCACGAGCAGGATCGCGGCCATCAACAGGGCGGTCGCAACCGGACGCAGAATAAACGGACGTGAAGGACTCAAGGAGCAGTACTCCCGCTGGTGTTCGAAGCGACGGGCGTCTTCGAGATGTTGACGGTGGCTCCGGGGGACAGCTTGTCGAAGCTGCTATTGGCAAGCACATCGCCGGGGTTGATTCCCTGCACCGCTGTCGTCATATTGTCAGTGACCAGCGTCTTCACCGACTTCTCGGCTGCCTTTTCCTGGCCCTTGCCATCAGACGCGATCACGTAGACAAAGGCTTCCGTGCCGTTGTGCTGAATGGTCGAAGATGGAATGAGAGTTGCGCCGCGCAGGGTGTTCACCAGCAGCCGGGTGTTTACGAACTGGTTGGGGAAGAGGGAGCTCGTTTTGTTGGCGAAGGTGGCACGGCCCTTGACCGTACCCGTGGTCGTGTCTACCTGGTTGTCGAGCGTAAGCAGGGTGCCGCTGTCGATCTTCGTAATGCTGGTGCGATCGTAGGCGTCGACGGGGAGCTTCGCACCCTGGCGCAGACGGGTCTGAACCTGGGGAAGATCATCTTCGGGGATGGTGAAGACGGTGGTGATGGGCTGAATCTGGGTGACGACGGCCAGGGTTGTCGTGCCGGAAGACTGGACAACGTTTCCTGGATCGACGAGGCGGAGACCGACACGGCCGGTGATGGGCGATTTGATGTGACAGTAGTCGACCTGGACCTCATCGTAGGCAACGAGACCTTCGTCATTTTTTACCGTGCCCTGGTCTTGAAGAACGAGCTTTTCCTGGTCGTCAAGGATCTGTTTCGCGATGGCGTTGCGGGCCCATGCTGCCTTGTAGCGCTCGAGGTCCATCTTTGCCTGACCAAGGACGTTCTGATCTTTTTCGAGTGTTCCCTGCGCCTGCAGCAATGTCGCTTTGTAGGTGCGGTCATCGATGTCGATGAGCGGCTCACCCTTGCGGACGAGTTGGCCTTCCCTATAGTGCACGGCCGTGATCAGGCCGTTTACCTGACTGGTAATGGACGAGGTGTAGACGGGCGTGACCGTTCCGATGGCGTCGAGGTAGACGCCGATGTCCCCGCGCTGCGCAGTGGCAGTGGTAAGCGTGACCGTGCCACCGGCACCATGACGGCCACCACCGCCGCCAGCACCTTCGGTCGGAGTCTCCTTGCGGTGCAGCACGTAGTAGATACCGACCGCGAATACAAGGAGGATGACGACCCAGACGAGAACGCGGACGATGTTGCTGCGGTGTGGCGGCGTAGCGGCGGGCGCGGGCAACTGGTGGTCTAAACCGATGTGAGGTTGCGGATGTTGCTCTTGCAGATCAGCAGGCAATGTCGTTCCTTTACGCAGGATGATGATTTGCGGTTTGATTCAAAAGTGAGGGGTCAAACTCAGCTCGGAGCGTCTTATTATTCTGCACTCTCTAGTATGGACGTACCAGTTGGGGTTAAAGGACTCAGTTTTTCAGGGACGATTACGGTCTGTAAAGGAACTTAGTTTCCTACGGGTGGCTTCAATGTGCTTGAGAGTAAAGGCTTAAGATATTTTTGCACGGGTTCAGAGGGCCTTCTGTGCGGGTAGAATCCGGGCTGAGGCATCCTATGTCAAAATTTTCGTCGCGCAGAAGGTTTCTTGCGACCAGCGCCCTGTGCGCTTTAGGAGTAGCCGTGACCAGAGGTGAAGGACAGGATGCGCCGGTTCCGCGGCCAGCCAAGGCAGAGCTTCCTGCGGGGGCGCCCCCAGCCTTTGGAACGGCCCCGGCAGTGGGGCCGGAGGTCTCCTCGGGAACGTTCGCGGCGGCGGAGAAGCTGGTTGCCGTCGAGATGACCGGTGCCGAGCGGGTGGAGGCAGCAGGAAATTGGAGGAACTCGCTGGCTCCGGTGTATGAGCGCCGGACGGGCCCGAGGAAGGTGGCGATCGAGAGCTCGATTGCGCCATGGTCGAGGTGGGACGCGACGCTGCCGGGTACGACCTCCGGGCCGCGCGAGAACCGTTTCGTGCGGAGCGACGGGGATCCGGGGCCCCTGCCTGCGCGGGATGAAGACATCGCGTTTGCAACGGTGACGCAGCAGTCAAGGTGGATTGCGACGCGCAAGCTGACTTCGGAGCGACTGACGAAGATTTACCTGGAGCGGCTGCAACGATTCGATCCGAAGCTGCGCTGCGTGATCACGCTCACAAAGGAACTGGCGATGGCGCAGGCGAAGCAGGCCGACGCAGAGATTGCCGCCGGAAATTATCGTGGACCGCTGCACGGGATCCCGTGGGGAGCGAAGGACCTGCTCGATACGGCGGGAATCCACACGACATATGGAGCTGAACCGTTTCGCGATCGCATACCTGCTGCCGACGCCACGGTCGTAGAACGGCTTCATGCAGCCGGAGCGGTGCTGGTTGCGAAGCTGAGCATGGGAGCACTGGCTCTGAATGACATCTGGTTTGGCGGAGAGACGATGAATCCGTGGCTGCCGGAGGAAGGGTCTTCGGGTTCGAGCGCGGGACCAGGAGCGGCAACGGCGGCGGGGCTGGTGAGCTTTTCGATGGGCAGTGAGACCGGTGGCAGCATCATCTCGCCGAGTATGCGGTGCGGTCTGACAGGGCTGCGCCCCACGTTTGGGCGAGTGCCTCGGACGGGAGCGATGACGCTGTGCTGGTCGCTGGATAAGCTGGGGCCGATGACGCGCGGGGTCGAGGACTCGCTGCTGGTGCTGCAGGCGATTACGGGGCCGGATGGCCATGATGTCTCGTGTGTCCCGTCCAGGCTGGACTTCGATGCGAAGGCAAACGTGAAGGGACTACGGGTCGGGTATATCCCGGCCTGGATGAACGAGAGTCCGGCGACGGAAGTGGATCGGGCTGCGCTTGAGAGTGTGAAGAGACTTGGCATGGTGCCGGTGCCGGTTGCGCTGCCGGACTGGCCCTATGGGTCGCTGAACGTGATTCTGTTTGCGGAGGCAGCGGCGGCGTTTGAGCAGATCACGCTGGACCGGCAGATCGACACACTGAAGATGCAGGTGCCGGATGCATGGCCGAATCTCTTCAGGCAGTCGCGGTTTCTTTCGGCGGTGGATTTTGTGCAGGCCGACCGGCTTCGACGCAAAGTGGCGATGGAGATGGGACGGATCATGTCCGAAGTGGACATGCTGCTCGTGCCGTCATTGCGGGACGAGATCCTGAACATCACGAACGCTACAGGACATCCTTCTTTGACGATCAGGGCGGGGTTTGTCGAAGTGGCTGAAGCGAGGAGTGACTGGGCTCCCGACCCGGCGCGGCCGCTGGCGAAGTTCTCGCCGCCAAGGCGCGTTCCGCATGGCGTGACCCTGATCGGAAGACTCTTCGAGGAGGGTACGCTGGGGCAGGCCGGGATGGCACTGGAACAAGAGTTTGGCGTGGCTCTCGAAAGGCCCAAGGGATTTTAGGTTCGCAATGTGAAGCCTGATTAAACCCTTGCCGGATCGCCCTCGATCTCATCCACTGTCGGTCGGATCAGGGATAAATGACAGTGATCCCTTTTGTACAGACCAAGCGAATTATGTTGCACATTGGATACCACCGGGAATACTTTCCTCCTCGCGGACGCATCGCACGGAGATTCGTCTTAGTTTTCTTGCGGCATTTCCGGAGGCAGCATGGTGCACAGGTCTTTTTCAGATTCAACGTTTGCGCAGCGCGCAGCAGAGTATTTTCTCTCCCCTACAAAATCGAAGATCTTCGAGAAGGCGGCGTTCGGTCTCGCTCTCCTGCTGGTCTTCGTCTCAGGGTCAGCGGCGTTCGGGCAGTTCGGGTCGAGCTTGAACGGCACGGTGCAGGATTCAACCGGGGCGGTTGTTCCCGGGGCTACGGTCACACTGACCAACACCAGCACCCAGCAGAAGCGAACAGCGACAAGCTCGGGGAATGGAACGTACAACTTTGCTGAGCTCTCTCCCGGCAGCTATGACGTGATGGCGGCGGCGGCGAACTTCAAGCCGGCAACGCTGACCAACGTCCAGGTGGGCGGCGAAGCTCCCAGGACCGCAAACATTACGCTCGACACTGGCGGCACCTCAACGACGATCGATGTGAGTGCTTCCGATACGACAGTCTTGCAGACGTCGGATGCGTCGATTGGGAATACGCTGAACTCGGAGACGATCGAGCGGCTGCCCGCGATCGGCGGCGATGTTTATGAACTGCTGCGAACGGCTCCAGGAATCGTGGGTGATGCATCGCGGTCCGGCGCGGGCACGGCGAATTTTCTGCCGAACGGAGCCGGAGCGGGGCAATCGAACAGCGGCATCTTCCAGACAGAGAACCAGATCCAGGTGAGCGCGGCCGGGCAGTCGGTGGGCGCGAACAACTACCTGATCGATGGAGTCAGCGTGAATTCGCTGGGACAGGCGGGCGCGGCGGTGGTGACGCCGAACCAGGAGTCGGTGGCGCAGCTTACCGTGCTCTCGACATCGTATTCGGCAGAGGATGGGCGTAACTCCGGAGCGCAGATCAAGGTGGTTACGAAGAGCGGAACGAATACGGTCCACGGGAGTCTCTACTTCCGCTACGACGAGCCCGGCCTGAATGCCTACAGCAAATCATTTTCTGTTGCCGGAACTCCGCAGGCCGCGCCAGTGCTGCGCGTGAATAACAAGATTCGCGATTATGCGGCTTCGCTTGGCGGACCGATCATCAAGGACAAGCTGTTTCTCTTCGCGTCCTACGAAGGATTCAAGGTAAGCAACAATTCGTCCGTGAATACCTACGTGGAGACGCCACAGTTCGATGCTGCGATTGCGGCACAGCGCGGGGGGACGGTCTCGGGAGCGATCATCGGATCGCCCGGCATTGCGCCGCGGGTACTCGCAGTCCTGATGCCGAGCTGCTCGTTGTATATCGCTCAGAATGAACCCTGTGCGATTGTGAACGGCGGTCTCGATGTAGGGTCGATCGGCCCCGCCTCGCAGAACGGCAACTATTTTTTTGCAAATAACTGTTCGGCGGCAAACCCTGCGGCGTGTGCAGCGGGTTACGCGCCTGGCACCGGCGGCCAATCGACCGGCGCAGGTCTCGATGGAGTTCCCGACCTTGAGAATGCGGCCATTCTGGATCCGTCGCACAGCCATGCGAACCAGTTCAACGGGCGCGTGGATTATTTCTTCACGCCGAAAGATCAGTTTGCGGCGAGTGTGTTTTTCACAAAGCTCGACCAGCTTGGGCCTTCAGGGGCCATCGGCTTCAGGCCGCAGTCTGACATCCCGATCAAGCCTTTGAATTCGGCGGCGACGGTGATCTACATTCACACCTTCAACTCGACGCTACTTAATGAGGCACGCGCCAACTTCACGCGCTTCTACGACAACCAGTTGCAGGACGCGACCTCGGACAATGTGAACTTCGGCATTCCGTACATCAACGTTCAGACTCTGCCGGTGGTGTCAGGCGTGCAGTACGGCGTGACGCAGGCTCCTACTTCGCCGGGTATCTTTGCCGAGAACACCTACGAAGCTCGTGATGCACTGACGAAGGTCATGGGCAGCAAGACTCTGAAAGTGGGCGGCGAGTATCGCTGGGAGCAGGATAACAACAATCTTGGCGGCAACTCGCGACCGACATACGCCTTCAACGGGCTGTTCAACTTCGCAAACAATGCGCCCGTCTATGAAGGGATCACGGCGAACCCGCTGACTGGCGGTCCGGCGAACACGGCGCGGTATCTGCGCTCCACCACTCTAGGAGTGTTTGGTCAATACGACTGGAAGGTCGCGCCAAACCTTACCGTGAATATGGGCGTGCGATATGAGTACTTCGAGCCGATTTATAACAAGGGGCAGGCACTGAACCTGCCTGTGCTTGGGCCGGCGGGAAGCGAGCTCTCCGGGGCGGCGCTGGTTCCACACAACCACTTCTTCAACTCCGACTTCACCGGCGTTACGCCAAAGGTTGGCTTCGCCTGGTCGCCAACCGTCCTGAATGGAAAGACAGTAATCCGGGGTGGCGTGGCGCGAGCCATGAACCGCATCAACTTCTCGCTCTTCGACCCGGCGGTTGAGGACGGACCAGGATACTTCAGCTATGGGCTGTGCTGCGGTACGACAGACACTCCGTTTGCAGCAGGACAGATCCAGTATTCGCTGGGCACGAGCAATGCGCCAACCAGCTTCGCGCCGAATCCGGCGCTGGTCACGAAGCTGGTCAACAACCTGCCTGTAAATGCAGCAGGAGCCTTCATTCCAGTCGAGGTGTACGGTTCTCCGGCGCGGGTGAAGACGCCTTACGCTTATGTGTATTCGCTGGAAGCGCAGACGCAGTTGCGGGGCAACCTCGTCTTCACGGCCGGCTTTCAAGGGTCAGAGGCACATCACCTGACGCGTCTGGTGAACCAGAACTTCCTCTACAGCACTGCCGGCAGTCCGTTTACCTCGGCTTACTTCACGCAGGCGGACTCGAACTCCAACTATGCCGCTTTGAATGTGCGGCTCTCGAAGACGATGCGTCATGGCTACCAGTTCGATATCAACTATTCGTATTCGAAGTCGCTCGACCAGATCTCAAACGGGACCGGCGCGAACTCGCTGGCGAACCAGACGAATCCGGCGTTCAATTCGACCGAGTGGGGGCCGAGCGATTACGACGACCGGCATCGTGTCAACATCAGCGGTCTGTGGACGATCCCGGGAACTCGCAACGGCAATCTCGCATTGAAGACGCTCACGAACGGGTGGCAAATCAACGGAATCTATACCTTCCACACCGGCTTCCCATTTACGCCTGTTGAATACGACCCGAATGTCCTCGCCGAGCTTCCAGGTGTGTCGACGGTCAACCCGGTGCGGCCTGCGGGCTATGGCGGCGGGTTTGTTTCAAGCTGCTCGAATTCGAATTACATCACTGGAAACGACGTGAAGAATGCGAGCTTCACGTTCATCCCGGCGGGGTCGAAGAGCTATACGCCGGGCATCGGGCGTAACTCGTTCAGCGGGCCTTGCTATACCGACACAGATCTAAGCTTGGCGCGGGAGCAGAAGGTGACGCTCTTCGATCATCCGCTTAACTTCCGGTTCCAGGCGAACCTGTTCAACGCTTTCAATCAGCTCAATCTGAATCCCTTCAACAACGGAAATGCGGGCGGTCCGGCTCAGATTGTCGGAGAGATGCCGGATGCGGGCGCGGTGACAACGCGCGCGAACTCGCAGTTCGGTAAACCAACGGGAGCGGATGCCGGGAGAACGATTGAGTTCTTCGCGCGGATGTCCTTCTAAAGGCGAGAGATAGTAAGACAACCAGGCCGGGCCAAACAACACATTGGCCCGGCCCCGATTGTTTGTGGCTCGTACCCAAAGAGCGGGATTGTCACTTCACCGGTCGAAGCGCATCTTATGTTTGTATGACTTGCGCTGGCTATTGCCGCCCCGAGAGAGCAGGGGCTTAGCCGGACGACTTGCTCTTATTCTGCTGGCACGAAAAGGTGGAGCGACGATAGCACGACGCGAAACAACTCGCATCTCTCGCCGGAACTTGATGAGACTCATGGGGGGTACAGCTCTGTCTTCGATTGCGGGCAGCGCGGTTCCAGATGCGATCGCGTCTGCTCGGTCGCAGCAGCCAAAGGCCGCGGTGATGCCTGTAAAGTTGTCGCGCGACGATAACGCATTCCTCGAGGACATGACAAAACGAGGCTGCATGTACTTCTTCGAGCAGGCAGACGCTGTCTCAGGACAAGTGCTTGATCGAGCCGCGAACAAAATCTCATCGGGAGAGATCGACAAGGACAGACGTATCGCGAGTATTGCCGCAACCGGGTTCGGACTGGCCTCGCTCTGTATCGCGGACCAGCGCAAGTACTTTCCAGCGATGAAGATCAAAACGCGGGTGCAGTCCACGCTGCAGTTCCATCTGAACAAGATGCCGCACCAGCATGGCTTCCTGTTTCACTTCAATGATGTCCAGACGGGCGAGCCGTTCGGCTTCAGCGAAGTGTCCTCCATCGATACCGCAATCTTCCTATGTGGCGTGCTGACCTGCCGCGCATACTTCAGCGACGATAAGGACATTACTGATCTCGCGACCGCGCTTTACGACCGCGTGGAGTGGCCGTGGATGCTGAACGGCGGCGATACCTTTGCCATGGGTTGGCGGCCTTCGAGCGGGTTCATTCGGTCGCGCTGGAACCATTATTGCGAATTGATGATGCTGTACCTGCTTGCGATTGGCTCGAAGACGAATCCGGTGTCGCCGAGTTCGTGGGATGCCTTTACACGGCCGCCGATGAGCTACGAGGACTTCGATTACATCTCAGGTGCCGACCCGCTGTTCGTTCACCAGTACTCGCACGCATTCTTTGACTTCGGCCACAAGCGCGATGCTTATGCGAATTACTTTGAGAACTCCGTGACCGCGACTCAGGCTCACAAAGCTTTTTGTCTCTCGCTTGGGCGGGGGTATAGCGACGACTACTGGGGCGTGAGTGCTTCCGACTGGGAACATGGCTATGTGGCATGGGGCGGACCTCCGCTGATGGGGCCGGTGAATGGATCTGTGGTGCCGTGCGCGGCGGCGGGGTCGCTGCCGTTCCTGCCGACGGAGTGCCTCCAGGCGCTGCGGGCGATGAAGGACAGGTTTGGCGTGGATGCGTGGGGACGGTACGGCTTCTCCGATGCGTTTCACCCGGAGTTGCTGTGGTACGACCCCGATGCGCTGGGCATCGACATCGGAATCGGTGTAATGATGGCGGAGAATCTTCGGACAGGCCTGATCTGGAAGACGTTCATGCAGAATACCGAGACGGTCGCGGCCATGGATCTGTGCGGGTTTCAGGCGGAATAGTGTTGCCGTTGCACGAGACCTAAAGCAGAGAATTCTTGAGAAGATCCAGCAGTCCGGCTTCATCGAGCACGGGCACCTTGAGCGACTCTGCCTTTTCGAGCTTTGAACCTGCCTCTTCCCCCGCGACCACGTAGCTGGTCTTCCTGCTTACAGAGCCCGACACCTTACCGCCGGCAGACTCGATCCTTTCCTTGGCCTCATCGCGGGTAAGAGTGGGAAGGGTGCCCGTCAGGACGAAGGTCAGGCCGGCGAGTGTGTCGGTGGTGACGCGCTTCTCCGCGGTGAAGGTTAGTCCGGCTTTGCGCAGGCGTTCGATCAAGGCTAGATTGCGTTCGTTCTGGAAGAAATCAAAGACCGTTGCCGCGACTTTAGGTCCGACATCGTTGATGCGGGTGAGGTCTTCAATGGTCGCGTCCAGGAGGTCATCGAGACTGCCGAAGGCGTCGGAGAGTGCCTGCGCGGTGCGCTCGCCGACGTGGCGAATGCCGAGGCCGAGGAGCACGCGGGAAAGTGGCGCGGTTTTCGAGCGCTCGATCTGAGCGAGCAGCGAGTCGGCGGTTTTTTCGCCGATGCGTTCGAGGTTAAGCAGGTCTTCTTTCTTGAGCGAGTAAATGTCTGCAAGAGAGTGGACGAGCGCCTTACGGGTTGGTTCTTCTGCCTGTTCTTCTTCAGACTTCGGGATCGCGTCGTCTGAGTTGAATTCACGAACAGAGTGGCCGAGAAGCTGGGCGACGAGCGACTCACCGAGGCCCTCAATGTTCATCACGCCGCGCGATGCGAAATGGCGAAGCTCTTCTTCGAGGCGGGCGGGGCAGCTTGCGTTGACGCAGCGTAGATCGACCTCGCCTTCTTCGCGGACAAGGGCCGTTTTGCAGCGCGGGCAGTTCTCGGGGAAGGCGATCTCCTCGATGCCGCGCGGGTGGGCGGCATCGTCAACGACGGTGATGATCTTCGGGATGACATCGCCACCTCGTTCCACCTGCACGAAGTCACCGATGCGAACGCCGAGGCGGGCGATCTCGTCGGGGTTGTGCAGCGTTGCGCGGCTGACCGTGGTGCCGCCGATGAAGATGGGGTCGAGTTGCGCGACGGGAGTGATCTTGCCGGTGCGACCGGTCTGGAAGGCGACGCCGAGGAGCCTGGTGATGCCGGCGCGGGCGGCAAACTTATATGCGATGGCCCAGCGTGGAGCTTTGCCGGTGAAGCCGAGGCGGCGCTGCTGTGCGCGGCTATCGGCCTTGATGACTACGCCGTCGATCTCATAGCCGAGGGTATCGCGGAGCGGTTCGGCTGCGGCGATGAATTCGAGGACTGCGTCGAGGTCGGCGACGGTCTTCGCCTGCCGGTTGACGCGGAAGCCGGCGGTGCGGAGCCCTTCCAGGGCCTCGGATTGGGATGGAAGGAGGAAGTCGCCGCCGTGGAGGAGAAAGTAGGCGTAGAAGTCCAGGCGGCGCTGCGCAACGATGTTTGGCTCGAGGGTGCGGATGGTCCCGGCGGCGGCATTACGAGGGTTCGCGGCGGGAGCCATGCCCGCGGCGATACGCTCTTCGTTCATCTTGACGAAGGCGGCCTGCGGAAGGACGACCTCGCCGCGCACTTCGAACTCCTGGGGCAATCCTGCGGCTTTGAGCTTCGCCGCGCTGATGCTGAGTGGGACGGACTTGATGGTGCGGACGTTCGAGGTGACATCCTCGCCGATCGTGCCATCGCCACGGGTGAGGCCTCGTTCGAGGTGCGCTGACCCGTGACTGCCTGCGACATAGTGCAGCGCGAGTGAGAGGCCGTCGAGTTTCAGTTCGCAGACATAACGAACGGTCTCAGTGCTGGGTAGAGCTTCGCGCAGGCGGGCGTCCCAGGCACGCAGGTCGGCCTCGTCATAGGCGTTGTCGAGCGAGAGCATGGGCCGCGAGTGCGGCATCTTTACGAAGCCGTCTGCGGGCTTGCCGCCTACGCGCTGTGTGGGGGAGTCCGGCGTGATGAGGTCGTGGTGCTCGGCTTCGAGCGCCTTGAGGCGGTTCATCAGCGCGTCATATTGCGCGTCGGTCAGTTCCGGTGCGTCGAGCGCGTAGTAGAGATGCTCGTGGTGGACGATCTCGTCTCGCAGAGCCTGAATCTGTTGTTCGGGAGTGAGGTCGGCGGTCGGCTTGGACGGCATCCGCCGATTATAAATTCGCCGCGCTATGACCCAGGAGCAGGAATCTTCTTCAACGTTGGCGGAACCCATGTCCGTCGAGCTTCAGTCGAGCCGACGAGATCGAAGTCGTATAGATCGCGGAAGAGATCGCGGCGGTCCTGATAGCGTTCGACGGCGAGTGCTGCGAAATCCGCGCGGGGTATTGCGGGGTTCGCGTCATGCAATGCTGACAGAACCTTGATCCAGAAGATGGTGATCGTCTCATGGTAGCCGCTGGTTTCGGTGTTCTTGCCGCCGACGGACTCGTTAAAGTGACGGACACAATGCCGCATGTGAGCGGTCGCTTTGGCTTCGCCGAGCGCGTGTACGAAGCAGGCTCCGGTGAGGAGATGGCCAGCGTGGGTGAATCGCTCCTTGGGGAGCGTTCCTGCTTCGAACGCGGCCAGGAATGCGTCGATCTCCTGCTCGGTAACGGGGAGCATGTCAGCAGAGGAAGACATAGCTCAAGAATAAACGAGGGGCGCACGCTATGCTGGCTGGATGGAACCGATAACGCACTTCATGACGGGCGCCGTGCTCGCGCGCACGGGCCTCAACCGCAAGGCGGCCTATGCAACCCTGGCGATGACGCTTGCGGCAGAGGCGCCGGATACTGATGTGGTGTGGTCACTCGGCGGGCCGGTGGTTGGGTTCGAGCATCATCGCGGGATCACGCACACGCTGCTTGGACTCCCCTTTGAGGCGGCAATCATCGTTGCCGGTGTGTGGGTTTTTCATCGGTGGCGAAGCTCGCGGGGGAAGACTGCGCTGGCTCCTGTGCGATGGGGACTGCTGTATGTCTTCTGCCTGATTGGGTTGCTGAGCCATATCCTGCTGGACTGGACGAACAACTATGGGGTGCGGCCGTTCTTCCCGTTCAACCCGCATTGGTACGCGGCGTCGATTGTTTTCATCTTCGAGCCGGTGATCTTTCTTGCACTGTTGGTGGCGCTGATCGCGCCGTTCTTCTTTGGGCTGATCAACAGTGAAGTGGGCGCCAGAAAAGAACGATTCCGAGGAAGCGGCTGGGCAATCTTCGCCCTGGCGGTGATCGTGGGGTTGTGGGGATGGCGGTGGGTCGAGCGGGACAATGCAATCGCGCTTGCAAGAATCGAGTTGGGGTCGCCGGCGCTGCGTATGTTTGCGAATCCTTACCCAACTAACCCTTACCAATGGAGCGTCATAGCCGAGACGCCAGAAGCCTATCGAATGTTTACCGTGAACAGCCTTCGCGGGGAGGCGGTCAGTTCGCCGGAGCGGGACATGGTCTATAAACCTCCAACAACACTGGCCACACTGGCGGCCAAACGCAGCCTGCTTGGCCGGGTTTATCTGGACTGGTCGCAGTATCCAATCGTTGAAGAAACAGGCGTCGATGTAGACGGATATGCGACCGTGACCTTCCGCGACCTGCGCTTCATGTATGACACGTTCCTGACGCGAGGCAGAAGTAACAGCCGCGATAAGCCGCCAATCTTAGGTACGGTCACGATCGACCCAAATCGGAAGGTGGCCGAGATGGAGATGAACGGACGTACGCAAAAGTAGCCGGGGATGGTTGACCGTAACCGCGTGAGACCTGACAATCAAGGTTGGCGTGGATTCCGCGTGTCCTTCCGGGTGTTTCCCGATCTCCAATCCACGCCGCTCCTGAAAGTTCGAGGTCTACCCTATGTCCGCTTACCTTGCTCTGCTGCTTGCTGTGCTGAGCCGAATTCTCCCGCATACCTTTCACGCAACCGGCATGAACATCACGGCAGTTGGTGGCAGCCTCTTGTTTTTCGGGGCGCGCAGCCGCCGCTGGCAGGCGTTGATCGCCGTGCTCGCGTTGGCGGCGACGGACTACTACCTTACTGTCTACGCGTATGGGTTTCCGTTCCACGTCAGCGGGTATCTCGCAACGTGGGCGTGGTATGGAGCGATCTGCCTTCTGGGCAGTGGCCTTCTGGCGGAGAACGCGACGGCGCTTCGGGTGACTGCAGGCGTGCTGGCTTCGGCGACGTCATTCTTCGTGCTCAGCAACTTCATGGTCTGGGCGGGCGGCGGAATGTATCCGGCGACGGCGGCTGGACTTGGCGCCTGTTATGTTGCGGCGATCCCCTTCTACGCGAACGATCTTATCTCGACCGCCGTGGTTGCGGGCGCTCTCTTCGGACTTCCGGCGCTGGCGAGAAATATCGCACAAACATTGCGGGATGCTCAGGATGCGGGTCAACCGCTGGCGTAAGACGTCGAGACCTGATTCAGTCATTACGAGGAGAGGCCGCCTGGAGCGGCCTCTCCTTTTTTGTGGAAGGGCGTCAGGTTGAGTGATTGCCTGCTGAAGAGAATGCGTGGATTCTTCGCTTCACTCAGAAGGACTGCTTCGTGAGAGCACGTTGCCGCGCTGGTCAAAAAGGCGCAGCCGCCTAAGCAGGTTTGTCGGATTCTTCGATAGGCAGCCGGGTGCCATTGCGGCGATCGAAGACCTTCCGCGTGACGAAGAGTGCAATCGCAATGATGATCACGCCAACGACGCCGAGAACGACGCCGAGATGGTCATGCAGTGTATGCGTGATGGTGTGGACGATGGCGGGACCATAGAAGACCGTGATGATCGCCCAGAGCAGAAAGCGGCAGAACTTGCCTGCGAGGATGGCGAAGAAGAACCACACGGGCTTCATCTCGAAGACGCCCGCTGCGAACTCAAAGAGTTTGACCGGCATCGGCGGGGGCATCATCGAGGGAATCATGATGGCGAGGAATTCCTGCTTCTCGAAACGGTCGCGTAGCTTTTCGTAACGCTCGCGGTTGACGCGCTTAAGCAGGAAGAGTTCGCCTCCGGCGCGGCCGACATAATACGGAACAAGCGCCCCAATGGCCGAGCCGAGGGCCGCCATGAACGCATAGATGATGAACTTGGCGTGGTCGGCGGCGACGTAGCCGATGACGATGGCGTCGATCGGCATCGGGATTGAAGCGGAGTCGACGATGGCAAGCGCACAGACGCCCCAGACGCCCAGCGGCTTTAAGAACGCCAGCATCCAGAGATTCCATTTACTGAAGAGTTTTTTCACTGTTATGTATCGATTTTATCTGCTGCGGCGGAGGAAGAGGTCAACGCAGTATGACTGGCATGGTGTTCAGTGCGTCCGGCGAGCAGGTCGAGCGCATGCGGCAGCAGAGGCAGGATCGCTGCGAGCGAGGTCTTCGCACCGGCAGGGCTGCCGGGCAGGTTGACGATGAGGCTTGCGCCGATTGTGCCGCAGACGGCACGGCTGAGCGGCGCAAGCGGCGTATGCAGGAGGCCGTCGGCGCGCATCCGTTCGGCGAGGCCTTCGACGAGCCGGTCACAGACCAGCTTTGTCGCCTCGGGAGTTACATCGCGCGGAGCGAGGCCGGTACCACCCGTGGTGATGACCAGGTTGCAGGTCGCGGCATGGCGGCGCAGCGATTCGGCAATGAGTTCGACTTCGTCGGGCAGGGTTTCCGAGAGGACAACGGCAGCGCCGGCGCCAGCGAGGAGTTCCGCAACTGCCGGGCCGGAGAGATCCAGTTGCCTGCCCTGGAAGCAGCGATCGCTGATGGTCAGAACGGCGGCGCGGGTATCGATGTGGAAGAGCGAAGGCACGAAGTTCAGGGTACAGGGTAAAGAAGGCTGAGAGTAGAGAACCGACTCTCCCGCGTCCCGAGATTGCTCTTCCTGCGGGCTATCCCCTATGCGGTGCACCCCGTTTTTCCGCAAAGGTGAGAAAATAAAAAGAATCGGTGGTAGCCACGAAGGATGGAAGCCAAAGCTTCGGATTCTTCGCTGAGTAACTTAAGTCTCCTGCCGAACGTCAGACTTACATCGACATGCCCACTTTAGAGACGCCGCCAAACCCTGCTCCGACACAAGATACCCCGCCGACGCAGGAGCCTTCCAGCGGCAAAGTGAGGGCAGGCCGCTTTGGCGATCTCGACCATAGCGAACTGGTGCATCTGCTGGATTCGCTGGATGACGAGAGGGCAAAGGCGCGGTTCCGCGAGTCGGTCTACATCTCGCTGTTCTTCTGGATCGCGGTCGTGGTGCTGCTGATCTTTGCACCACGGATTTTCCCACGGAGGCCGGAGTTCGTGATGCCGTCCGGCCTTTCGGAGAACAAGCGGGTTGAAAATCTGACTCTTCCGCCCGATGTTCAGCGGGCGCTGGAACACGCGCCGAGGTTCAAGGCGGCTCCGAAGGCCCCGGCGGCGAAGTCGCCTGAGGCGCCAGCGCAGCAGGCAGCACCACAACCTCCGGCACCGCGCCCGGCACAGCAACAGCCTCCGCCGCAAAGTCAGGCTCCGCAACCGGCAGCACCGGCGCCTCCGCCTGTCGTACAGCAGTCGCCGGTCCAGCAGCCTCGTCCGCAGCAGCAGGCGGCGCTGCCTTCCGCACCGACGCCTTCCCCAAGTGCGGCCAAGCCGGATTTCGGCAATCCCAGCACCAGCGCCCGCGACATGGTCCAGCAGGCGACCCGTTCGCCGCGTGGCGGGGGCGGATACGAGGCAGGCGGCCCTGCGGGCGGGTCGTCGAGGGGACGAAATCTGAACGCAGGGCCAGAGATCCTTTCGGACACTCTGGGTGTGAACTTCGATCCGTACCTGGCGAAGATCATGCGGGAGATCAAGGAGACCTGGATTCCCTTGATCCCGGAAGAGGCTTTGCCGCCATTAAATAAACAGGGTGAGACCCAGATACGATTCATTATTCTGCCCGATGGGCGGATTGGCGGCATGGTCCTGGAAGGGTCGACTCACGATGACGCGATCAACAGGTCATGCTGGGGATCGATCACCGGCGTTGGCCAGTTCCCCGCGTTGCCCAAAGAGTTCCACGGGCCAAACCTCGAGCTGCGAATCCATTACTTCGTAAACAAGGAACCTCAGTAGCGTGCAGGCGCGAAGCGGCGAGCCTGTGCGGAACGAGGCTCAATTGCAACGCGAGCGGAGGCGGCAGGTTCGTGGGCTTGTGCTGCTGGCTGTGGCTGCAATCGTGTTTGCGATCCTTCGTTCAGGCGGGCATCGGGTCTTTACGCCGGGATGGTGGAGGCTTTGGTAGCGTCTGTGCAGGTTGATGCACCGCTGCTCGTCGTCGTCGGGGCGACGGCGAGTGGCAAATCTTCGCTGGCGATCCATCTCGCGGAGAGGTTCGACGGTGAGATCGTCAGCTGCGACTCTGTGGCCGTGTATCGCGAGATGGAGATCGGCACGGCCAAGCCGAGCGTGGAGGAGCGCGCGCGCCTTCCTCACCACATGATCGATGTAGTGTCGCCGGATGAGGCGTGTACGGCGGGCGACTACAGCAGAGGGGCGAGAGAGGCCCTTATAGGCATTCGCGAACGAGGGCATCTGCCAATCGTTGCCGGGGGGACAGGTCTCTACCTGCGTGCCCTGATCGATGGGCTCTTCCCTGCCCCGCCAGCGAACCCGCCTCTGCGGGACGAACTGCGCAGGCAGGCGGCCGAGCAAGGGCCTGAGCATCTTCATACAACGCTGGCTGAGCTCGACGCCGCGGCGGCAAGCGCGATCCATGTGAACGACGTCTCGAAGGTGATCCGCGCGATTGAGGTAAGTCTCGCAGCGCAGGAGCCGCTTACCGAGCAGTGGCGGAAGGGACGCGACGCGCTCTCCGGCTACCGCATCCTGCGGCTTGGTTTGGAACCGGGTAGGGAGCGGCTCTACGAGCGCATCAATGAGCGCGCGGCGGCGATGTTCGACCGGGGACTTGTCGAAGAGACGGAACGGCTGGTTGAACGGTACGGGTACAACTGCCGTCCGCTGACCTCGTTGGGGTATGCGGAGTCGGTTGCCGTGCTGCGTGGCGAATGCACCCGGGAAGAAGCCGTTAGAAGAGCACAGCAGGGCCATCGGAACTACGCCAAGCGACAAGGCACATGGTTCCGGCGCGACCAGGAGATTGAGTGGCTGCGAGGCGCTGGCGGCGATGAAGACGTAATTGAAGCAGCGGCAACGCTGGTGCGCGATTGGCTGGCCGGATAACGCCGCCGATGAAGCCGCCAGGACGAAAAAGGATTACGATTTAAGCTATGACCTCGACCACCTTCGCACCGACCCTTGCACCTACGGCGACACCTGAAACCGAGGCGCCAAAGCGCCAGCAACTCGCCCACCTGACGGCGCAGATGGACGCGCTGAAGCAGGGCGGGACGTACTTCAAGCTGCGCGTACTCGATGATGAGCAGGGCCCGGTTTGCAGCTACGACGGGCGCCGGGTGATCAATCTTGCCTCGAACAACTATCTCGGCCTGTGCAACCACCCGAAGCTGCGCGAGGCGGCGATTGCGGCGACGGTGAAGTATGGCGTGGGGTCTGGAGCGGTGCGAACGATTGCCGGGACGATGCGCATCCACATGGAACTGGAAGAGAAGATTGCGGCCTTCAAGAATGTCGAAGCGTGCGTTGTGTTTCAGTCCGGATTTACGGCGAACGCAGGAACCGTGTCGTCCATCCTTGGCAAAGAAGACTTCATCCTCTCCGACGAGCTGAACCATGCCAGCATCATCGATGGAGCAAGACTTTCAAGAGCAAAGATCAAGGTCTTCCGGCATAAGGATGTCGCTCATGCCGAAGAGTTGTTGCAGGAGATCCAGAACGAGCCGGGGCGAAAGCTGATCATCACGGATGGCGTCTTCTCGATGGATGGCGACATTGGGCCAGTCGATAAGCTGGCCGATGTTGCAGAGAAATACGGCGCCATCATGATGGTCGACGATGCCCATGCGAGCGGCGTTCTGGGGCGCAACGGGCGCGGATCGATCGATCATTTCGACGCGCATGGCAAGGTCGATGTGCAGGTGGGAACGTTGTCAAAGGCGATTGGCTCGCTTGGCGGATACGTGTGTGGAAGCCGCGACTTGATTGATTTTCTGTACCATCGCGCGCGGCCCTTTCTGTTCTCGACTTCGCATCCGCCGAGCGTTGCTGCAAGCTGCATCGCAGCGTTCGACATTCTGGAGAGTGAGCCTGAGCGCATCGAGCGGTTGTGGGCGAATACGGCCTACTTCAAGCAGCAGCTTACCGATGCGGGCTTCGATGTAGGCGGCGTGACGACTCCGAAGAGCGAGACACCGATTACGCCCATCATCGTTGGCGATGGGCGGAGGACGATGGAGTTTTCAAAGGCCCTGTTTGAAGCTGGAGTGATGGCTACGGGGATTGCGTTTCCTACGGTGCCGGAAGGCAAGGCCCGGGTGAGGACGATTATGACGAGTGAGCACACCCGCGAACAGATCGACGATGCCCTTGAGGTCTTTGTCAGTGTGGCTCGGAAGATGGAACTTCTTGCAAACTAGCTCGAAACGTACTAAGAGGCCGTCCACTTGGACGGCCTCTTAGTACGCATACTTACTCTCAAAGTAGTGGGTTATTTCGTATCTACTTCGATGGCATGATCCCGGTCCCAGGCTGCTGCTGCTTCAGACTTGATCTCGGCATCGGTCTTCGCAGCCCGCGCCCGGTCGATCAAGGCGTTCCCCGCATCCTTCACGTTGCCCCAGGCTTCTTGTGCTTTGCCTTTGAGTTGATCTTCAACGCCGGCGTTCTTCAGGGCCTGGTCGCCAACGAGAGCTCCGGCAGCTTCTTCAATGTGTCCCCCGATCTGTTGCAGCTTACCCTTTATCGTGTCATCGTTCATTGCCGTCCTCCTGTTGTTCTCTTAGTTGGGTGCGCGGAAGTGGGTGGGGGTTGGCTATTGCTTGCCGGTGTAATAGCCCTCGCGTGTCTGGATGTTGAACTTCTTTTTGTCGGGGCTGGTGAACGCAAGATCGATCTTGTGATAGCCATCTGATGCGGCGGTCTCATCGGGTGTGTAGCCAAGGCGATACTGACTGCGAAGTTCCTTGCCAATTTCTGCAAAGATGTCGGCGACGGGTTGCTTCTTACTGACTTCGAACATGCGCCCGCCGGTCTCGTGCGCCATTCGTTCCAGGATCTTCTTGCCGTCTGCGTGCTGTTCAGGCTGGGGATTGCCTCCTCCGCGCCTGCCGCCGCCGCCTCCGCCTGGGTAGCCTCCGCCTCCGCCAGGGAATCCGATTCCGCCACCGCGCGGGAAGCCACCGCCACGATTGCCGCCATTGTTGCCGTCGCGGTGCTCCTCGCCCTTGAAGTAGATGGCGTAGATGATGGTGTCGGAGCGCTGGGCGGCTTCGATGGCATCGGTGATGCGCTCTTTCGAGCCGCGATCTTCACCATCGGTGAGGACGACGAGCGCCTTCCGCCCTTTCTGCTTGGACATAAGCTCATCGGCGGCGAGAAAAACGCCGTCGTAGAGCAGAGTGCCTGCGCGGCTGCGATGACTGGAACCCGAGTTGCTGTCGTTTGGATCTGAGTTCGATTGCGAATCGTTGGGGTTGGGGGTGTCGAGATCCTTCAGGGCTGCCTGCAGCCTGGGCCGAGAACCGGTGATGTCCTGCAGCAGTTCCACGCTGCGCGCGAACTGGATCACGAAAGCCTGGTCCTCTTTGGAGACAAGCATCTGATCGAGAAAGGCGGAGCTGGCGGTGCGTTCTTCGTCAATGGCGCTGCGGAGGCTTTCGCTGGTGTCGACGAGCAGGCCGAGGGTCAGCGGAAGGTTGTTGTCGAGATCGAAGTAGCGGATCGTTTGCGGCTTGCCGTCCACCTGAAGCGAGAAGTCCGCCTTGGTAAGGGACTGGATGAGCGCGCCCTTATTGTCGCGAACCACGACCGGAATGTTAACGAGCTTGGTGTCGACGGAGATCGTCGTCGCGGGCTTCTGGGCGGGGGTTACTAGAACCGGCTTATCCTCTGTCTGCTGGGCAGATAAGAGTGCTGGAAGCGCTACAAAAGTGGCAGCGGCGAGACACGTGTGCAGCGGCGGGAAACGGTACATGAAGGTATAGACGGCTTATCGCAAAGGATGTTGCAGAGGATTGCTCAGGCACGGTAGACGACACGGCCACCGCTGATCGTCGCGTGGATGCGGCCCAGCATTGCAGCTTCATCAAAAGGTGTGTTCTTTGACTTCGAAAGCGATTGCGCGGCGGCGAAGGTCCACTCGGTCTCGGGGCTGAAGAGGACGAGGTCGGCGTATGAGCCGACGTTGAGATTGCCCCGGTCGGTCAGCTGCAGGAGTGCAGCGGGCTGAGTGCTCATCAGGGCGATGATGCGGCCGAGCGGCAGACCATGTTCGCGGTGGAGGACCTGAAGTGTAAGGCCGAGCGCGGTTTCGAGGCCAGTAATGCCGTTGGGGGCGCGCTCGAACTCGACCTCCTTTTCGTGGGCGGCATGGGGGGCGTGGTCGGTGGCGATGCAGTCGACGGTGCCGTCGAGAAGAGCTTTGATCACGGCCAAGCGGTCGGCCTCGGCGCGGAGCGGCGGGTTCATCTTGGCGTTGGTGTTGTAGCCCTCCACTGCGGCTTCGGTGAGGGTGAAGTGGTGCGGTGCGGCCTCGCAGGTGACGTGGAGACCTTGAGACTTCGCCTCGCGGATCGCAGCCAGAGCCTTCGCGGTCGAAACATGCTGGACGTGGAGATGCGGCCTAAGCTGTTCTGCTTTTTCGATGTCGCGCAGGAGCTGAATATCGCGCTCGACGATGTTTGACTCGGCCTCGACCGTCATGCCGCGCAGGCCGAGGCGGAAGGCTGTCGGTCCGGCGTTCATGCTGCATCCGGCACCGCCGCCTTGTGCAGCGGTAAGGCGCGTGTCTTCGGCGTGCTGCGAGATGGGAAGGCCGAGGCGGGCGGCGGCTACCAGGGCCGCGCGCATGATGGGTACCTCGAGGATGGGCTTGCCGTCGTCGGTAAATCCGACTGCGCCTACGTGGGCGAGGGCTTCGAAGTCCGAGAGTGTTTCACCCATCGAGCCAAGCGTTGCTGCGGGCATGGCGAGAAGATGCACTTGCGGGTTGCGGGCGGGCGAGAGCATCCAGTCGAGTGACGCGACCGAATCGTTCACCGGCAGAGTGTTTGGCATGGCTACAACGGTGGTGAAGCCTCCGGCAGCTGCGGCGCGGGTTCCGGTGGCGATGGTCTCTTTCCAGGTCTGGCCGGGCTCGCGGAGGTGGACGTGGATGTCGATCAGACCGGGTGCAAGAACAAGACCGGATGCGTCGATGGTGTCCTGCACTTCAAGGCCGGTAAAGCCGTCGGGATCTTCGATTGCGGAGATGCGACCTTCACGAATGAGAAGATCGGCCTGCTGATCGAGACCCGTGGAGGGATCGAGCAAATGAGCGTTGCGGATGAGAAGGTCGCTCATGAGGCTACTCCAAACGCCCTGACGAGCAGGGTCCTGCGGATCGAAAGACCGTGCCGGACCTGGTCGGTGATGGCAGACTGTGGGCCGTCGGCGACTTCGCCAGCAATTTCGAGGCCGCGGATCATGGGACCGGGATGCATGACGACCGCTTTGGGTGCGTGGGCGGCGAGGCGCTCGGAGGTGAGCTGGTATTTTTCTATATATTGCGCCAGGTCGAGCGAGAGGCCGGATAACCGCTCTTTCTGGATGCGGAGCATCATGGCTACATCGGCTTGTGCGAGTGCACGGTCGAAGTCGCGTTCGATCTCTATTCCGGGGCCGAGCTGCAGCGCATCCTCGGGCAATAGCTCGCGCGGACCGCAGAGGATCACGCGAGCCCCAAGGCGGGGCAGCAGCATGGCATCCGAGCGTGCGACGCGGCTGTGGCGGATGTCGCCGGTGATAACGACGGTGACACCTTTCAGGCTACTTTCTTGGACTTTGGTGGGGTCGAGCACGAGGCGCAGCAGAATCGTTCGAAGGTCGAGCAGGGCCTGCGATGGGTGCTCATGCATGCCATCGCCGGCGTTCAGCACGGGCAGGCCAGTCACGCGGGCGAGCAGCTCCGGGGCTCCGCTGTAGTTGTGGCGAAGGATAATGGCTTCGGCACCGAGCGCTCGCAGGGTCAGGCCCGTATCTTTCAGGGACTCGCCCTTCTCAATGGAAGAGGACTTGTCGCTGACCAGCGTGGTGGTCGCACCCAGGCTCTTGGCGGCGAGTTCGAAGGAAGTTCGCGTCCGGGTGCTGGATTCATAGAAGAGCAAAGCGATCCGCCGCCCGGCGAGGGCCGTGGCGAGTTCGTCGGAACGCATTGCGTCCATTCTTGCGGCGGCCGCCAGGATGTCGCTCACTTCAGAAACGGAGATTTGTTGGACGCTGAGAAGAGAGCCGGGATGGTAAGAGTTGCTGGAGGTAAAGTGCATCGTTTACGGCTACTCGTTCTCAGTTCTGGTTCTCAGTGTGGATCAGGCAGGGTCGACGAGTTCGACGAGGAGGACTTGTTCCTTGCCGTCGATCTCGTTCAGCTTGACCTCGATAATCTCGCGGCTGGAGGTGGGCACGGTGCGACCCGTGAAGGTGGCCTCGATGGGCAGTTCGCGATGGCCACGGTCGATGAGGACAAGCAGTTGTACGCTTTTGGGACGGCCATGATCAAAGAGCGCGTCGAGCGCCGCGCGGATGGTGCGACCGGTGTAGAGCACGTCGTCCATCAGGACGATGTCGCGGCCGTTGACGTCGAAGCCGATTGCGCCGGGAGTCACCGTTGGGCGAGTGCCGCTGGTCGAGAGGTCGTCGCGGTAGAAGCTAATGTCGAGTACGCCCACATCGACGGGATGCTTTTCAATCTTGGCGATCAACGCGCCCAATCGCTGCGCGAGCGGAACTCCGCGACGCTTGATGCCGACGAGGCCCACGTTGGCTGCGCCACTGTTCTTTTCGACGATCTCATGGGCGAGGCGGACGAGGGTGCGTTCGATCTCCGAGGCCGACATAAGCCGGCCTTTTTCGCGAAGATTTGGCTTCGGTTTTTGCGTGGTTTCACTCATAACGATTCGCCAAATCATAGCAGGAGAAAGGCTGTAAAGCCCGTCTGCTGCGTAGCGGTCAGAGTTTCGGGTTCAAGCGGCGCGTCCGCAGCAGGCCGCCAACAGCCCCGCCAAAGACAGAGATCAGGAAGACGCCGCCGAGGACAATGCTGAAGCCCGTAAACATCATGGCGGCACGGAACTCCGGGGACCTGATGAGCGCAAGACTGTCGGGCGGAATGGGACGAGTTGCGGCGAGTTGATCGATCTGCAGCTTCAGAGCCTTTGCAGTCTCCGCGTCGAAGCCTGCCAGCGAGTGCAGCTTGTACCGCGCTACCGCCATGCCGATCGAGAGCGCCGCGCCCAGAAAGAAGACCAGCGCGAAACCAACCAGGATCCCGAACTTCGCTCCGACGCCGGCGTTCATAAGCGCCAGCGGACGTCGACGCTGGTAGATCGCAAGCGTGGTCAGCGAAGCACTGATAACCCAGACGGTGCTGATCGGCGAGATGTTCGGAACTTTAGCGGCAAGCAGGCTTAGGACCGCGCCCACGGCGGCGATGAGGCCGGCGATACGGACGGCAAGACTCCAGTCGATCTGGTTAGGCCGCGGCGGTGGCAGCGTTCCCGTCGAAGCTCCTGCCGGGAGGTCGGCGCCGGTGGAAAGCGGCTCGCTGTAGTCGGAGAGCAGAAGCTGGGGTGCGCCGCAGTGCGGACAAAAAGGGGGCAGGACACCCCCCGCCGGCGATTTGCCCTCTGTGAGTTCGCCGCCACAGCGGTGACAGTATTCACGCATATCTTACGAAGCTACGCCTGCGGGTCTAGCGCGGCAAGCAGGGCCAAACGGACCTTGCGGGCTTTGCCGAAAACCCTCCTTGCGTATAGGTTTGAGGGGAGAGTCTCCGGGACGGTAAAGTCTCAATCAGACAGAGCTCTGAGCCCAGAAAAGAAGGCATGGCCATGATGAAGGATCTTCGCAAACTGGAAGTGTGGTTCGTAACCGGCAGTCAGCATCTTTATGGCGCAGAGGCACTGGCGAAAGTTGCCGACCATTCGAAGGTCATTGCGGAGTCGCTGGATAAAGATCAGGCCATTCCGGTAAACGTTGTCTTCAAACCGGTGATGACCGGTCCCGACGCTATCCGGTCTCTGTGTCGCGAGGCGAACAATGCAGAGAACTGCATTGGCCTCGTGTTGTGGATGCATACTTTCTCCCCGGCGAAGATGTGGATCGCCGGACTGTCGCTGCTTACGAAGCCGTTCGTCCACCTGCACACGCAGTTCAATCAGCACCTGCCGTGGGGCTCGATCGACATGGATTTCATGAATCTGAACCAGGCGGCGCATGGCGATCGCGAGTTCGGATTTATCACCTCGCGGCTGCGGCTTGCTCGGAAGGTGGTCGTGGGCTTCTGGCAGGATGCGGATGTGATCTCCGAACTGGCTGCGTGGACGCGCGCCGCAGTCGGGTGGAACGAGTCGCAGAACCTGAAGGTTGCGCGGTTTAGCGACAATATGCGCGAGGTTGCCGTAACCGATGGCGACAAGGTGGCGGCCCAGGCGCGGCTGGGGTATTCCGTCTCCGCATACGGGATTGGGGACCTCGTCGCGGTGATGAACCAGATCTCGGACGCTGAGGTCGAGAAACTTGTCGGAGAGTATCGGGAAACTTACAGCATCGCCGCCGAGCACGACAAGCCTGAATCCATTAAAGTGGCGGCAAAGATTGAGCTCGGCATGAGGAGCTTCCTGGAAGCAGGTGGTTTTGGCGCATTCACCGACAACTTTGAAGATCTGCACGGCATGCGGCAGCTTCCGGGAATTGCGACACAGCGCCTGATGGCCGACGGCTACGGCTTTGGCGGAGAAGGCGATTGGAAGACGGCGGCGCTGGTTCGGACGATGAAGGTGATGGCGCAGGGGCTTCCGGGCGGCACTTCCTTCATGGAGGATTACACGTACAGCTTTGGCGATTCGCCGATTGTTCTTGGCTCGCACATGCTGGAGATCTGCCCTTCGATTACGACGGAGAAGCCGTCCCTGCAGGTGCATCCGCTGGGCATAGGCGGCAAGGAAGACCCGGTCCGGCTCGTCTTTACGGCGGACAGCGGTCCAGCCGTGGTCGCATCAGTCGTCGACATGGGCAACCGATTTCGGATGATCGTCAATGAGATTGACGTGATCGCGCCGGCAGAGGCTTTGCCGAAACTGCCGGTCGCGCGTGCCGTCTGGCTGCCGCAGCCAAGTCTGAAAGTGGCTGCCGCTGCGTGGATCTATGCCGGCGGAGCGCACCATACCAGCTACAGCCGTGCGCTTACCTTCGAGCACCTCGAGGACTTCGCCGAGATCGCCGGGATTGAACTGCTGCGGATTGGCAAGAGCACGACGATTGAGCACTTCCGCAAAGAACTTCGCTGGAACGAGACATCGTACTGGATGGGTGGAGTCTCAGGCTACTAAGGCGTTTGCCCTAAGGCGGCACAAGGTTCAGACGCAGATTCCCTTCGGGAACGACAAACAGAAAGACCGCCGGGGTCGCCGATCCCAGCGGTTTTTTGTTCTAGAGAGCTACGACTGCCACAGGCTACTTCTCTACGGTGAAGGTGAATATCGTGGTGCTGTGCATCGTCTGACCGGGTTTTAGTTCTGTTGTCGGGAAGGCGGGATGGTTCGGCGAATCGGGAAAGTGCTGCGTCTCAAGACAGAGGCCTGCATTCTTCACATAGACAACTCCCGATTTGCCGGTGAACGTGCCGGGGATCGAGGTGCCAGCGTAGAACTGTACTCCCGGTTCGGTAGTTTGCACGGTCATCACACGGCCGGTGGCAGGATCAAAGACGCGCGCCGCGGGATGCAACTCTCCGAGTTTGCCGTTGAGCACCCAGTTGTGGTCATAGCCACCGCCCAGCTTCATCTGTGCGTCCTCATCGGGGCTGTGCTTTCCGATAGGGGTTGATTTGCGGAGATCGAAGGGCGTGCCCTCGACGGGGGCAAGTTCGCCGGTTGGGATCAGGCCTGAATCGACCGGGGTGTAACGATCAGCAAAGATAGTGATCTCATCGCCAAGGATCAGGCCGCTGCCTTCGCCACCGAGATTGAAATAGGCGTGATTGGTAAGGTTCACGACAGTGTCCTTGGTCGTCGTGGCGCTGTAATCGATTCTGAGAGCATCGCCCTTCAGTGTGTACTTCGCGTGGACCGTGAGCGCGCCAGGATAGCCCATGTCGCCGTCGGGCGAGACCAGCGTGAACTCGACTCCGCCCGGAATCTCCATCGCCTTCCAAACCTTTTTGTCGAAGCCAAGGGTGCCGCCATGCAGCGAGTTGGGGCCGTTATTCAGCGGGACGCTGTACTCCTTGCCATCGAGCGAGAACTTGCCATGTGCGATGCGGTTGCCGTAGCGGCCAACAATGGAGCCGACGTAGGTCTTGTTGTCGGTGACGTAGCCATCGATCGAGTTATAGCCAAGTGCGACATCGGCGATCTTGCCTGTCTTGTCTGCCGTCTTGATGGAGACAATGCGCGCGCCGTAGGTGATGAGACCCACTTCGACCGACGGGCTCTTCAAGGTGTACAGATCCACTGCCGTGCCATCGGGCAGCTTGCCATAAGAGGTTTTGGTGACCGCGCCGTGCGCTGCCAGGGAAGTCGTCATGAGTAACAGGATAGCGTGTACGAATTTCATTTTGGAATGTCCCTCAAGCTAATTATGCTGCGTTTCATCTGAATTCAACGGTATAGTCCGGAAGGTTAGTCCCGCCATTAAGCCTCGAGCCGAGTTATAGACTGCGGTGTTACGTAGTCTTTGTGTCGTCTCACGCATTTGAAAGCCAATCTGTATTGTCTTCGCGATTCCACCCAGCGCGGCGATGAGAGCAATCCCTCCCAGCGTTCGCGAAGACCAGTGTGCCGAGCAAATTTGCGGAGCCGCTTGCACGCTCGCGACGACGAGGGCAGCAAGCGGCGGTCCGAGAACGATGAGTTCCTCAATGACGACCATGTTCAAGGCCTTGGTGAGGTCGTCCATCTTTCCGAGTGCGGCGGACCTCTCCCACATCGGGGGATCGTCTGCAAGAACCAGGCTCAGGCTGTCCCTTTGATAAAGAGCAAGCGCGGCTATGATTCGTTCGTTGTGATAAATGATCCAATTCACCGCAACGGAGAGATACGAAAGCAGGACCGCTAAACCGATCGTGGCAGCAGCCTTCTCAGCATCGGTAGCAGCGGAGACTCCTTCCCCTACCGGCTTGTAGACCGCCTGATAGAACCATGACGCAAGCGCCGCCGAACCGGCAAGATAGGCTCCGAGCGTCTGATTCACTACCTTGGCCTTTTCCAATATCTCGCCTCGCGCGAGTTCCAGATATTTGAGCGCGACCTCTCGATTGCCGATGCTCACATTGCCGCTCCTTGCAGGACGATAGGCAAAGCAACTATACGTGACGTATCGAGTACCCGTGAAGCATCAGGCGCAGGATGAGGTTGGCACAGCAAGGATAGAATTGAGCCGTCTGTAGAAACCTGTTGCAAAGGTGAAAGTCCTCCACATGATCACTCGCTTGCCGTCGCATCGCCTGTATGTTCTAGCACTTTTCCTGCCGCTCGCTCTCTCCCCGATGCACGCTGCTTCGACGCCGCAGGACCATTGGGTCGGCACGTGGGCGACCGCTCCTTACGCCGCTACGAATGCTGATGGTGTCTTCGGCGCAACCGACATGACGCTACGGCAGATCGTTCACGTGTCGCTGGGCGGCAGTCGTGTTCGCATCGTTCTGTCGAATGAGTTCGGGCTCGATCCGCTGACGATCGGGGCGGCGCATGTGGCTTTGAGCGCCGGCGGCAATGAGATTGCCCTCAGTTCCGCCAATGCCCTCACCTTTGGCGGCCAGACCTCGATCAAGATTCCACCGGGTGCCGTTGCGGTGAGCGATCCCGCCGACCTAAAGCTGCCGGCGCTGGCTAATCTTGCCGTGAGCCTCTTCCTTCCCGCGCAACCGATGCGTCAGCGGACCTTCCACTGGTTTGCGGCGCAGACGAACTACATGGCTGCGGGGAATGTTGTGGGGATGAAGGCGCTTGAAAATGCGTCGAAGTTCACCAGATGGGAGTTTCTGAAGGGCGTCGACGTGCTGGCTGACGCGGCCGACGGTGCGGTCGTCACCTTCGGCGACAGCATTACCGATGGCGCGCTGAGCACCTATGACACAAACTCGCGCTGGCCGGATGTGCTGGCGCGACGGTTGCACGATGACAAGAAGACATCTGGGCTAGGCGTGTTGAACGAAGGCATTGGCGGCAACCGCGTGCTGCACGATGACACAGGGCCATCCGCGCTGGCGCGTTTCGATCGCGACGTACTCGCCCAGGCTGGCGTGAAGTATCTGGTGATCATGGAAGGCATCAACGATATCGGGAACGCGACTAACCCCGTAAAGCCGAGAGATCCAGTCACCGCTGTGGAGATTATCGCCGGTCTGCAGCAGTTGACTGAGCGAGCCCACATTCATGGCATCAAGGTGTTTGGCGCGACGTTGACACCTTATGTTGGAGCGAAGTATCAATCGGCTGAAGGCGAAATCATGCGCACCGCCGTCAACGATTGGATTAGATCCAGTAAGTCGCTGGATGGTGTAATCGACTTCGATCTTGCTACGCGCGACCAATCGAACCCAAGCGTCTTCTCGAAGGTCGCGGACAGCGGAGATCACCTGCACCCAGGCGACTCCGGGTACAAGGCGATGGGCGATTCAATCGACCTGAAGCTCTTTACGGGGAAGTAGATTTGTTGTCGACCGTTATACGTTCCCAGGTGTCCATTGCCAGCATCTGCAGACAACGGTCAACTGGGAACGCGTCTGACGCTAAGCCAGCTCGTAACCGGCGAAGAAGTAGCCGATCTCGAAGGCGGCAGTGTCCTCGGCATCGGAGCCGTGGATCGCGTTCTCTTCGATGGAATCCGCAAATTGCTTTCGGATGGTACCTTCTTCCGCGTTCGCAGGATTGGTCGCGCCCATCAGTTTGCGAAGATCTGCGATGGCGTTTTCCTTTTCAAGGACCATGGGGAAGATGGGGCCGCCGGACATGAACTGCGTCAGCGAGCCGAAGAATGGGCGGGCTGAGTGAACGTGGTAGAAACCTTCGGCCTGCGCGTTCGAGATGCTCATGCGCTTGATGGCGACGATCTTGAAGCCGGCCTTCTCGATCTCGGCGAGAATGGCGGCGGTGTAACCCTTGCGGACGGCGTCCGGCTTGATGATGCTGAAGGTGCGCTGTGACATGGTGCTCCGTTTCGTTTGAAGTTTCCTAAGTTCGTTTATCTTACGTACCAGTTTACCGTTAGCAGCGAAAACCCGAGTGTGGCGCCGTTTCATTCTTCGTTAGATCAAGCGGCGGGGAACCTTCAGGAAGGCTGTAGCCCTTTTCCATGAAGCAGCGGAGCTTGCGAAAGAATTTCTACGCAACGCTGTCCCCCGCCTGCACCGCCGTTATGTCTGATGACACGAAGAGTGTCGCAGACGACGATCCGTTCCAACCACTTCCTCATCTTGGCGGCAGGGGACAAGTCAAAGATCGGGGCTCAACTCAAACAGCCCGATCCTGCGCCGATAGAGTACAGGGATTCACTTGGCAATACGATTCCGCAACTCGCTTAAGCAACCTGGGCCGGAGAGCACCGCGCTCTCCGGCCCTTTTTCCCGCGAAGTTAGTTTGTGATTCCCGCAGGGAATTGCGTTTGTTCCACTTCAGTAACAGGTATCGGTGCCCATCGGTCGCTCCGGAGTTTTCACACGATGGGTGGGATGTGAAGGGCACGCCCGTTGCGTTAGGACTTGCCCAAGAGCCGCGCCATGGTCTCGCCCATCTCCGCTGGCGACTTTACAACGTGGATGCCGGCTGCGGACATGGCCTTCATCTTCTCTTCGGCAGTGCCTTCGCCGCCGGAGATGATCGCACCGGCATGGCCCATGCGGCGACCGGGAGGTGCAGTCTGACCGGCGATGAAGCCGACCACGGGCTTCTTTACGTGCTCGGCGATGTACTTTGCGGCGGCCTCTTCTGCGGAGCCGCCAATCTCGCCGATCATGATGATCGACTCGGTCTCGGGGTCTTCGTTGAGAAGCTTCAGGGCGTCGATATGCGTGGTGCCGATAATGGGGTCGCCACCGATGCCGATCGCTGTGGACTGGCCGATGCCGCGTGTCGTGAGTTGATAGACCGCCTCATAGGTCAGCGTGCCGGACTTCGAGACGATGCCGACCGAGCCTTCCTTGTGAATGCGGCCTGGCATGATGCCAACCTTCGCCTTGCCGGGAGAGATAACGCCGGGGCAGTTAGGTCCGATGAGCCGCGTGTTTGAAGACTTCACAACCTCCCAGACCTTCACCATGTCGAGCGTCGGGATGCCTTCGGTGATGCAGATGACCAGCGGCATTCCGGCGGCGGTGGCTTCGAGGATTCCGTCTGCGGCGAAGGGTGGGGGCACGAAGATGACGCTGACGTTCGCGCCTGTTTCGGACATCGCTTCTTCAACGGTGTTGAAGACGGGCCAGCCTTCGTGGGTAGTGCCACCCTTGCCGGGGGTGACTCCGCCAACAACTTTTGTGCCGTACTCGGCGCAGCCTTTGGCGTGGAAGGTGCCTTCGCGGCCGGTAATTCCTTGCACGATGAGGCGGGTATCTTTATCGACGAGTACGGACATTTAGCTACCTTCCTCTATTTCGGAACTTATCTTTCTTGTTTCCATTGTGATCGCATACTCGAATAGCGTGACATCGTTTAGGCGCTCACATGCAATCTTCAGCTCTTTTGAAACTTCGCCAGCCACTAAGATTATTCGCACTCGCTTGATCCCCAAATGCTTTGAGACAAGACCTTGGTAAAGCAGTGCTTGACCGATTACGCGATCATAGCTCTTGCTCAGCTTCAATTCGATCACGACAGGCACACCGTTCGCGTCTTTCGCAAGTAGGTCGATCCGTCGGTTGTCTATCGGAAATTCGACGGAAGGAGGGTTCTGCGACCAAAGCTCTAATCCCTTTTCCAGAGTGAAAAGATTTCTGGCGAGATAATCGCGCAAATGTGCTTCAAGTGCGAATGTCGAAGCTGCGTGTGCATCAGAATCCTCGACTGATTCAGCATCTGCCGGCACTACCGATTGAGAATCAAAGACATCCGTAGAGAGGAGCGGCCTGTAAGTTTTCGTCGATTTCTGATACCAAAGGATTTTCGGAGCCGAGGTCTTCGCGTGCGAGTTGATACATGACCGATATAACTGCGTCTGTAGTGTGTTGGAATTGAAATTAGCTTCTCTAAAATTCGTGCCAATCCAAGCAAGTACCTGCGCTTTCGTGAGAGGCTCTGTGTTCGTTTGAAAACACGCGGCGATTGCCTTTCTTATTGCCTGAATTCGACCCATTCGGAATCACCCTTTTGCCGCAGAAACGGCTAAGTCGGCAGCTTCTTTCATGGTCGAGCCAACCAAAAACTTCAATCCTGACTCCTCAAGTATCTTCCGGCCTTCTTCGACGTTGGTGCCCTCAAGCCGAAGGATGATCGGTATCTGCACGTTCAATTTCTTCGCCGCGGCGACCACTGCGGTGGCAAGAACATCCACGCGTAGAATTCCGCCAAAGATATTAATAAAAATTGCCTTCACATTTTTGTCGCTGAGAAGAATCCCAAAAGCATTTTCTATTTGCTCCTGGTTCGCTCCACCACCTACGTCTAGAAAGTTTGCAGCCGAGCCACCCGCATACTGGATGATGTCCATCGTCGCCATTGCAAGGCCGGCGCCATTGACCATGCAGGCGATGTTGCCGTCGAGCTTGATGTAGTTCAGGGCGTACTTCGAGGCTTCTACTTCGAGGGGGTCTTCTTCGGCTAGGTCGCGAAGTTCCTTCAGGTCCTTGTGCCGAAACATCGCGTTGTCGTCGAAGTTGATCTTGCAGTCGAGCGCGAGCAGCTTGCCGTCCTTCGTCGTGATGAAGGGATTGATCTCCATCAGCGTCGAGTCGGTGTCGACGAAGGCTTTGTAGAGGCCGGTCATGAACTTTACGGCGTCGTTGATCTGCGTGGGTTTGAGGCCGAGTTTGAAGGCGAGCTTGCGGGCCTGGTAGGGCTGGAAGCCGACGGCGGGGTCGATGTATTCCTTGTAGATGAGGTCGGGGGTGGCGTGGGCGACCTCTTCGATCTCCATGCCGCCGGACTGCGAGGCCATGAAGACGATCTTCGCGCTGGCGCGGTCGAGCACGATTCCGAGGTAAAGCTCGCGATCAATCGCCGAGCCTTCTTCAATCAGGAGGCGCTGGACTTTCTGTCCGGCAGGGCCAGTCTGGTGCGTGACGAGTTGCATTCCGAGGATGTCTTTCGAGCGTGCAACGGCATCTTCGAGCGTCTTGACGACCTTTACGCCGCCTCCCTTGCCGCGACCTCCGGCATGGATCTGCGCCTTGACCACGACCACCGCATTGCCTGCGCTGAAGAGCGACTTCGCGGCGGTGTCGGCCTGTTCGAGAGTGGTGACCATCTCGCCGCCGGGGACAGGAACGCCGTAGCGCCGGAGAATCTCTTTCGCCTGGTATTCGTGAATCTTCATGCCGTGGAACCCCTTCTTACAAGCGTTTGTCGAAACCGTCGCCAAGAGCAGAGTACGCTGCCTGCCGCCAACATGGTAGCCGAGTGCTGAAAGGACTCGCAATCGAAAGTCGCACACTTTGCGCGTTTATCGCGCAAACAAGCCTGTCCTTTCACGCGGGGGATCGCTTCTATCTTTGCTGCTTCAGCGGCACGAGAAGCGCTGCGTGCAAAGTTGATACCTTTAGTTGTGCCCGTCACCGACCACCTGAGAAAGCTGCTGGAACAGCGAGACGCGCTTACCCGCACAGAGGCAGCGGCCCTGCTGAACCTGGTGCTGCTTGGTCAAGCGACCGATGTGGAGATCGCGGCCATCCTTGGCGCCTTGGCGGCGCGCGGAGAGACTGCGGAAGAGCTTGCTGGATTTGTGGATGCGATGCGGGCTGCGGCTGTTCCGATGCCGCTCGGTGCAATGGAGCAGAGCCTGCTCGTAGATACCTGCGGCACCGGCGGAGATGGCGCAGACACATTCAACATCTCCACTGCCGCGGCACTCGTGGCCGCAGCCGCAGGAGCGAAGGTCGCCAAGCATGGCAACCGCGCGATTACATCGAAGAGCGGATCGGCGGATGTGCTCGAGGCGCTGGGCATTCCGGTCGATCTGTCGCCCCAAGCAGCAGCAGATGCACTTCGCACCCACGGCTTCGCTTACCTGCACGCACCGGCGATGCACACCGCGATGAAGGCTGTCCTGCCGGTCCGACGAGCGCTTGGCGTGCGGACTGCCTTCAATCTGCTCGGTCCGCTGGCGAACCCGGCCGGGGCGCAGGCGCAGATGATGGGTGTTTATGCGGCAGACCGGGTGCCGATCGTAGCCGAAACGATGCTGCTGCTCGGAGTGCGACACGCGTTTGTCGTGTACGGCTTTGCCGACTCTACCGAGACGCGCGGGATGGACGAGCTTTCGATCAGCGGACCAAGCCTGCTCGCAGAGGTGCGAGAGGGTCGCGTCCTGCATCGCACCATCACACCTGAAGAGGTCGGGCTGGAACGCAGCTCGATTGCGATGTTGCGCGGCGGTGATGCGCAGGAGAACGCTGCAATTCTTCAAGCGATCTTCGCTGGAAAGCCGGGGCCGGCGCGGGACGTGGTCGCGTTGAACGCGGCCGCCGTCCTGGTAACAGCAACTCTTGCCACCGATCTCGCCACTGGTATTCTGCTCGCGCAGCAGACGATCGACGATGGCTCCGTTCTGCGTCTCGTTCAAGCGCTTCGCGGTTGAGAGAGAGAAGTTCCGGGAACTTTGAAGAGAGGACGCACGTAGAATTTGTTGCAGTTCGAACTCTGGAGAGTTCTCTTATGCCTACCGCTCCCGTAGCAATGCCTTTTCATCCGTCGATGGTCACGACTGGTCTTGAGCTTCCCAGCTTTCGCATCGTCCGCAACTTCGGGGTGGTGCGCGGCATCGTTGTTCGCTCGCGTTCAATTTTCGGCAACATAGGGGCCGGGCTGCAGACGCTGGTTGGCGGCAACATCACCATCTACACCGACCTGTGCGAGAAGACCCGGAACGACGCCTTCGCGATGATGATGCAGCACGCGGCGGAACGAGGGGGCAACGCTGTAATCGCCGTGCGTTATGATTCGAACGAAGTGATGAACGGCGTTACCGAGGTGCTTGCCTACGGGACCGCCGTCTTCGTCGAACCAGCATAATCCGGAGGCAAGATGGCACGAGTCACAGGCATTGGCGGAGTCTTCTTCAAGTCACCTGATCCCAAGGCGCTAACAGCCTGGTACGCCGAACATCTCGGCATTGAGATGAGCCCCTATGGTGGCGCGACATTCCAGTGGTCGGATGAAGTTCCTGCCACCACCGGCCAGACCGCGTGGTCGATCTTCCCCGAGACTACGAAGCACTTCGGTGCCGGATCCCAGGCGGCGATGATCAACTACCGCGTCGACGATCTCGATGCGCTGCTTAAAAAACTGGAAGCCGCCGGGGTAACCATCGATCCGAAGCGCGACGAAGCGAGCTACGGAAAGTTTGCCTGGATCGTTGATCCCGATGGCAATCGCGTAGAGCTTTGGCAGCCGCTCGCAGACGAGCCTGAACCCGAGAAATAGTTCAGTCCCTACGCTCTCGCAAACAGCGAACGTCGCTACCTTGCGCCGGCTGATCCTGCAGTGCCAGCTGGTGCTTCAAACTCTTTATCCATCCACTTTTTCAGAGCTTCGATGCTCTCAGGCCGCCCCAGGAAATCCTGCACTAACTGGGTGGCAGGCTTTGAGCTTCCTGGTTCGAGCACTGCCTTGCGGTAGCGCAGCGCGGCGGGGCCGTCGAGGAGGTTCTTTTCGTCGAACGCCGTGAAGAAATCTACGGCGATCACCTTGTCGAACACGTAGGTGTAGTAGTTCGAGGAGTAGCCCGTGAGGTGCGTGAACGAAGCGTAGAAGTGATTGCCATCGACGAACTTCGCGGGACTAAACCGGGCGTAGTTCTCTCTCAGCAACGCATCGAAATCGACTTTGGCCGGATCGCGATCGTGCACTTCCAGGGCATAGGTCGCATAGAGGAGTTGCTGCTGCATCCCTCGAGCCCGGCCGTAATAGCTTGCACGATTCATCTTGCCGATCAATTCGAGCGGCATCACCTCACCGGTCTTATAGTCCTTCGCGAAGGACTGCAGGATGGTTGGATCGTGGAACATCTCCTCGAGCATCTGTGAAGGAGCTTCGACGAAGTCGCCTTCCGTAGTCACTCCGCTCTGGCCTGCCCAGTGTTGCCGCCCGCCGAGCACTTCGTGCATCATGTGGCCGAATTCATGGAAGAAGGTGACGACATCGCTGAACTGCATCAGGCCGGGGTCTTTACCGGTTTGATCGCCCGCGCCACCGCCGGGAAAGTTGCAGACCAGCGTCGCTTCCGGCAGCTGCTCGTTCTTGATCCCGGGAATCAGGCCGGACTCGGAGAACCACTTGTCCTTGCCTTCGCGCGGATGCATGTCGAGGTATATGCGTCCGGCCTTTGCGCCACCGTCGAAGATGTCATAGGCATGGACGGAGGTGTCCCACACTGGCGCATCCGATGCCACGCGAAACTCGACGTGGAAGAGCCGAGACATCGTCTTCAGAATGCCTGATTCTACGGTGGCATACGCGAAATAGGGCCTTACACTTTGCGAATCGAACGCATACGCCGTGCGGCGATACTGTTCCAGCCAGTAGCCGCCGTCAGAGAGCGTCAGCGGGAGCGCGGAGGGATCCTTCGAGCGGACGAACTCTTCGAGGTCGTGGAACTCTTTTGCGGCGCGATCGCGCGAGGCTACGTCCACTTGATCCAGAAAAGTCCGCATCTTTGCGGCTGAGCCCATCATCTGGTCGGCGGTTGCGTAATCAGCCCACGTGGCGAAGCCGAGGATAGTCGCTATCTCCTGACGCACCTGCAGCAATTCCTTCAGGACAGCACTATTGGCGGGGTAAGCCCGATCGTTGTACGCCAGGAAGAGTTCGCGGCGCAACCGGGCGCTTTTCGCGTAGGTCATCACCGGTGTGTAGTCCGGTGAGTCCGTGGTAATCGTAATCGTGCCGTCTGCCGCCGGGGGGTGGCCCGCCATGTAGTCTGCGGGTAGACCGTCCAGTTCGGTCTTATCTTTGACGTGAACCTGGCGAACGTCGTCCTGGACGTTGCGGCTGAACTTCAGCGAGATCTCCGTCATCTGGTCCTGCAGCTTCTTCAGCTTGTCCCGGGTGGCCTGGTCTTTGTCCACGCCGTTCAGACGGTACTCGAGCAGAATGCGCTCCATGTAGTGTCTTGTTGCAGGGTCGGCCTTAGCTACATCGACAGACGCGAGTGCATGATAGATGTTCTGGTTGAGCGAGATGGACGCGCCTTCGGCGGAGACGACCTGCACCAGCATCTGCGCCTTATCGCGAATCGCCTTCTCGGGACTGACCCCAAACATAACGCTGCTTTGGGCGCCTGCCAGAGTCAGGTGCACCAGGGCGCGGTCGTAGGGAAGAAGGGTATTCTCAACCATGCGCGGCCCCTTCACCGAGAGCATTTCGGCAAGCAGCCGCTGCTCCTCGGCGATGTGCCAGCGCACCCAGTTGTCGAGCGACGATGGATCTTTCATTCCAACCCACGCGTGAGTCGGGTCAACGGGTTTTGCTGGAGTCGCGGCAGTCGCCACAGGAGCAAGGGAAATCGTAGCCATGAAAACACCATATCCTAGACGGATTGCCAGACCGGACGTTATTTGCACTCCTTAACCTCGACTTGCTCTTTCCTGGATGCTTGCCAGATTACTCTCAACTTACTCTCAACTTACTCTCAACCAGGAGCTTTGCTCACCGGAATCGACCCTCCCTCTCCATCGGACGCTCTAAGGGACCCGGTCGATTAAGATAGAGAGACAAACCTCGCTGCAAAGGCATCCCTTACCGCATGAAGCCACCTATTCCTGGCCGCATTGAAGTTATCATCGGGCCCATGTTTTCCGGAAAGAGCGAAGAGCTCATCCGCCGCCTGAAACGCGCCCGCATCGCCAAACAGCGGGTCACCTGCTACAAGCCGGACATCGACCTGCGCTACCACCGGACTGCAATCGCTTCACACAGCGCGCACACCCATGAGGCGACCGTCGTCGCCAATGTTACCGAGCTGCGCAGGGAGCTCTTTCCCCTCCTCAGCGAGGTCGAAGTGGTTGGGCTTGACGAAGCACAGTGGTTGGACGAAGCGATCATTCCGCTGACGATGCAGCTTGTGCTGCTTGGCAAGCGCGTCATCATCGCAGGCCTCGACATGACCTTCGCGGGCGAGCCCTTCGGCCCTATACCGGACCTGATGGCCATTGCGGACGAGGTCACGAAGCTTTCGGCGGTGTGCATGGTCTGCGGCGCTCCAGCCATTCATTCGCAGCGGCTTGGATCGAGCCAGGACCTTGTCGTCGTCGGTTCGGCTGGCCTCTACGAGGCGCGCTGCCGCAAGTGCTTTCTTCCTTATGCGGATGAGGATGGTGCTGAACAACTGGAGTTGCCGGTAGTCGGCTGAATCGGGCAGGGGGCGAAGATCTTCTGCAAAAGAAGGTCTTCGCCCTGTTTGGGTTACATGTTGGTGATCGTTACAGCGGATCCGTCGAGCGTTGTGATCGTGATATTCACGGGCTCGGCGTAGGTGCAGGCGAGGTCCTGGAGGAAGCTGATTGCTACTGCTTCTCCGAGGAGCATCGACGAGTCGCTGTCGCTGCGCCAGTGGATGCCACCATGCAGGCCATGTCCGAAGGTGATGTTGTGCGCCAGTTTGGCCAGTTCTCCGTTGACTGTGAGGCCGCCGGGTTCGCCTGCACCGGGCTGGCCGCTCCAAGGCATGAGCGAAGTGCCGTCGTAGCCTGGCAGTTGCGGGTTCGAGAGGACAAAGTCCCCGTTGTAGAAGAACTTCAGGATCGTGATACAGGCGCCGCCGACGGTCCCGTGACCCGTCGGATAGGCGGGGTGAGTTGGCGAACCCTCCGGGAACGGCTGCGAGAGCAGGTAGCTACCGTACTTCGCGTGACTGGCGGCTAGCGCATGTGAGTGGAAGATGTTCGCATGCGGGGTCGCGTCGAAGGTCGCGCCGTGCTTGATCAGGTGAACCAGACCGGCGCCAGCCTCGGGACGATGCCGCAGATGGACAACCCACTTCTGATACCAGACTGCGTTCAGGGCATACTTCGCCACCTGTCCAAGGACGGCTGCGATGTCCGGACCGCCAAAGGTGCCGAACGGCTTCTGCGTGACCGAAGCGGTATACGGGCTGCCGGGATTTGGCGGGACACCCAGGGTGGACATGGTGAGATAGGCCGTGAAGTAGGCCTGGTAGAGCTCGTCGACATGGGTCCAGGCAGCAAGCCCGCGACCATCCTTGAGGTAGACGGGCACTGATTCCTTCTGATTGACGTATCCCGTCGGGATGCCTTGCTGCACTTCATACCAGGATGCCTGGTCGGTCATGTAATCGACGCCCGGGCGGTAGGTGATGTACTTCTGATTAAAGGGCAGCGAGCCGAAGACAGTCGGTGTGATGAGGAATTGCGAGACATAGGGTCCGATGCGTTCGCCAGGGAAGTTGCCGCGGAAGAGCAGGTCCGGCGTGACGGTTTCGCCGGGATCGGTCGGCCCATAGTAGTAGGGAAGGCTCGAGAGTTCTTTGGCTGCCTTATGGGCGATGGGATTGGTGGCGTAATCGAGAAACGCCACGTCGCGCAAGAGGGAGCACCAGTAAAGCTCGATGAGCTCCGTCGCATACCACTCGTCTTTCATAGAGGGCGGAGCGACCGTAGTGAAGAGGCTGCTATCCGCTCCAAGAAAGGAGGCAGCATAGGAGGCCAGCGGGCCGTTGAACTTGGCGGTTCCGCCGAGCGGGATGAGTTCGAAATCAGAGAACTTGCCGCTTGCGATCGCTGCCAAGAACTGCGCGAATGCGGCGAGATCGACCTTGCCGTGGCCAGCCTGCTTTACGGCCTTCGTGTAGGTGCCACACTGGTCAGGAAGGAGCAAGTCGCCATTTACGGGATGGGTGGGAGGGGCGACGAGTGCCTGCTTCGTCGCCGTATTGAAGCGGCGGTCGAAGTTATCGAGAACACGCGGTTCGGCCACCGGAGAGATGGGCGGCACACAGGGAGCAGGGACAGCTTGACTGCATGGATTTGCCATTGTGGATTCCTTTTCTTATCGATCCCGTGTGATGCCATTTGGGAGATTCAGAAGACTTGAGGGCCGACGGATTGTTCGGTATACAGAAGAGCTGGATCGATAAGAGCCAATCCTGAACCGGACACCTAACAGTGGTGACATGCCCCTGCGCGTTTCACTTTACTTGTCGATCCGGCTTTTATCCCGGAGGTCAGCAGGAAGCGAATTCCACATCTATCGATATTGGCAACCAGAATGGTTTGTTCAGGGGCAGTTTTCGTGTCTAAGACAATAAGCCTGAAGAGCCCCGTTTGTGAAAATGAGACGACATTGTGTTGCAATGAGCCTGCGAGGCTCCCATCCAGCCACATTTCGGAGTTTAATGGCGGTGACACAACAGCTCTATCTCGACCCAAGGAGAATCACACATGCGTCTCGTACTCGCCGGATTGACCGCCCTGGCACTCGTTTCCCCCGCTCTCGCTAAAGAGAAAGACAAGCTGGTCGTTCCCATCAAGACCTCTACCGGCCAGGATGCCGGCACGGCAACCTTCCACGAGAGCAAGAAAGGCGAACTCACCATCAAGCTCGAACTGAAGAACCTCCCCTTTGGCGAACACGCCGTACATATTCACGCGAAGCCGGTCTGCGACGCGCCCGATTTCAAAGGTGCGGGCGGCCACTTCAACCCGGATTCCAAGCAGCACGGCACCATGAACCCAATGGGACACCATAACGGCGATCTGCCGCAGAACGTCAGCATCGGCGAAGACCACATGGGCACGGCGACCTTCAAGGTCGACTATCTCTCGATGACGGAAGGCTCGCCGAACAACATCCTTGCCAACGGCGGCACGGCCATCATGGTGCATGAAAAGGCCGACGACATGAAGACCGATCCAACCGGAAATGCGGGCAATCGGATCGCCTGCGGCGTCATCATGGCGGCCTCCGCCCAGTAACTGGCGTACAGAAGTTGTACGCTGTCTGCTGTCCGTTCTCAGTCCCAGAACTCAGTCCATTGAACCTCCGCGAACGCCCGTGCGTATTCCATGCATGGGCGTTTTGCACATGACCGTACCGTCGTCGATTCCGTTCTCTCCTACCCTCGTGGGAAGACTTCCCCGCAAGCGTGTGGCCGAGACAGTCCGCCTGCTGCCAGTGGCTCCGGCAGCCCCCGTTGCCGATTCCGAGGCCATGCAGACCTCGCAGCAAGGTACACTTTTGCCATCACAGCAGAAGGTCGAGATACCGTTGGAGCGTAGTCCACAACAGATAGCCGAGCAGGAAGCGACGCTGAAGCTGGTGCGGCAATGCATGGCCGGGGAGCAGCAGGCCTGGCAGCAGCTTGTCGTAAGCCAGCACCGCCGCATCTACGGCATCTGCTACCGCTTCACGAACTCTGCCTGCGACGCCGAAGACCTGACCCAGGATGTCTTCATCAAGGTCTACAAGAACCTGAACTCTTACGACCTGACCAAAGGCAGCTTTCAGACGTGGATGACGACCCTGGCGCGCAATCTGCTGGTCGATCACTTCCGGCGCACCCGGCTCGACCGCGCCAGCGACTCGCTTGACGCTTCTCTCGGGAGCGACGACGATGGGCCCACACTTGGGGACCGTCTTGTAGACACCGGCATCTCACAGGAGAAGCATGTTGCCGCTCTCGAGCTGAAGGCGACCATCCAGGAAGCGCTGAAACAGCTCTCTCCCGAGCTTCGCGAAGCAGTTATTCTCCGCGACCTCGAAGATATGGATTACAAAGAGATTGCACAGGTACTCCGCATTCCGGAAGGCACCGTCAAAAGCCGCATCAGCCGCGGTCGCGGGGAACTGGCAAGGCTTTTGCAACGTATAGAAGGGCAGGTGGTTTAAGTGGCGGACTTCAATCAAATCAACCAATTCGGAAGCGCAAAGCCAGCCCGTTCCGGCGAAGGAATGAGCTGCGCGGAGTGCGAGGCGATGCTGATGGACGCGCTCGACGGCACCCTCTCCGTAAAGGAGAAGGCCGCCTTCGAACTCCACATCGCGACGTGCTCCGAATGCAGCCAGATGCTGGCGGATGCGAAGCGCGGTGCGGCGATGTTAGAAATCCTGAAGTCTCCCCGGCCCGAGCCTTCGGCTGCTCTTCTGGAACGTATCTTGTCCCAGACCAGCGGGGCCCAGACGAGCAGGGTCCAGACCAGCAGAGCACAGGCAAGTGGCCTTACGGTGGCGGCCAAAAGTTCTACCTCCGGCCTGATCGCGCTTCCGGCAGGCGACGGGGCCGCTGTTGAGATTCACAGTGTTGTTCCCGGCCCGGCAGTTCCGAGCAACGTGATTGCCTTTCAGCCCCGGCCCGCCGGTCGCTTCAACCTGAAAGCGATCACCCACACCATGATGCAGCCGCGCCTGGCAATGACGGCGGCGATGGCGTTCTTTTCGATCACCCTGACGTTGAACCTTACCGGCGTTCATCTCTCCGATCTCAGAGCCGCTGACCTGACTCCCTCGAACCTGAAACACAGCTTCTATCACGCGAATGCCAGCGTCGTCCGCTATTACACAAATCTACGCGTGGTGTATGAGCTGGAGTCGCGGGTGAATGAGATCAAGCGCAATGACGACGACAGTTCGCCGCCTGCGCCCAAGGCCGAGCCAAAGGAAGGCGCAGACAAGAATCAGGACAAGCCGCGCAAGGTTCCGAAGTCGGGCAGTGGTACAAGCGAGCGTCGTAACCCGCTCGACCAGGAGTTCAAGCTAGCGAGATACGACCAGAGCCTGCCAGTAGATCGATTGAGATTTGGAAACACAGCACGTGCAACACCTACCAACAAGTTGACAGAGACATTGCAGGAAGGGGACCTGGTATGAACTGCGCCAACCATTCAGACCGTGAAAAAACTGCCTTTTGCCAGAACTGCGGCAAACCACTCTGCCAGGAATGCACTCGCGTCGTTGGCCAGGCGGTATTTTGTGAGCCTTGCCTCGCGGCCAAACTTGCTGGAGCCACCGGAGTTCCCCCTGCTGGAGCCTACAGCTACACCGATCCTGCCTCGGGCATTAACGCCAGCGGAACCGCCAGCGGTGGAAGCTACACGTACAGCGATCCTGCCAGCGGCATCTACGCTTCGGGCATCATCCCGCCTCAGCCAGCGCATGGCGCACCGAATCCCCTGCTTGCGGGTGCGCTCGGCTTCATCCCGGGCGTGGGAGCGATGTACAACGAGCAGTACGCCAAGGGCGGAGTCCACCTGATCGTCTTTGTCATCCTGGTGAGTCTTGCCAACAGTAATGGAGTCTTCGGCATTCTGATCGCTGGCTGGGAGTTTTACATGGCGTTCGAGGCGTTTCATACCGCCCGCTGCCGGCGCGACGGTCTGCCGCTGCCCAACCCGTTCGGCCTGAACGACCTCGGCCAGAAGCTCGGCTTCGACAAATCCTGGCACGGCCACGCTGCCCCGGTGCCGCCTGATCCCTACGTCTCCGCATATGGAACGATTCCGCCCGCCGGAGCGCCAGGAGGCTATGCCCCACCTTACGCGCCGCCGGTCGCAGGTACCGTCCCGCCACCAAGCTGGGCCGGAGCCCCCTCTTGGGAGCAGTACGTTCCGCCCATGCCTCCAATGCCTCCCGGAGTTCCGATGGACGCTCAGGTGCCCTATCCCGGAAATCGCTTCCCTGCGGGAGCAATCTGGCTGATCGGCCTCGGAGCCATCTTCCTCCTTTTCAACGCGGGATTCATGCACGGGCTTTCGGGAAGGCTTTTCCTGCCGATCCTGCTCATCGGGCTGGCCGTCTTCATCTTCGTACGCAAGTTGACCTCCTCTGGCTACGGTCTTGCGAGTGACGGCAGCCCGGACTACCGCATACGGCTGTTTCGCGCAGTCAAGAGCTCCGTCTGGGTCGGCCTGGTGGGTCTGCTCTTCTTCCTTGACGAGTTCACACCTCTCAAATGGGACCATAGCTGGCCGCTCTTCATCATTCTGGCCGGAGTCATGACCGTGCTGCAGCGTACTGTCTACAATTCCGTGCCTCCCGCGCCGCCATACGGCCCTGGCTATGTTCCTGGATATGCGCCGGCCTACGGTTACGCGCAGCAGCCGCCCCCACCCGCCGGTCCCGTAGCGCCGGTCGCGTCGAACGAAATCGTTCCTACCAGCACGTTCGATCAGGAAGGAAGGTAACCATGGCCGGCTACCCTCCACCCTATCCACCACCGCCTGGAACTCCCCAGGGAACTCCTCCCAGGCCGCCGTACGGCGATCCCTACCGGAACGACTATAAGTATCAGCGCCGCGTCATGCGTGACCAGGCCAAGGCACAGCGCGAGATGTACAAAGCCCAGCGCGACGCCTACCGGGCACAGTATCGCGGGATGCGACGAGGGTCCATCGTCGGTCCCATTCTGGTCATTGCGATCGGCGTCCTCTTCCTTCTGGTGCAGACACATAAGCTGCCTGCCGACCGGCTCTGGAACTGGTTTGGAAACTATTGGCCGATCTTGCTGATCGGGATCGGGACGGTGGTGCTCGCCGAATGGGGAATCGACCAGTTCCTGCACCGCAACGAGCAGCCTTACTTCCGGCGCAGCATCGGCGGCGGAGTCGTGGCGCTGATCATCGTCATGGTGGTGCTTGGAGTCGTCTTCGAGGGCATTCACGATGGCGGTCGCAGCTTCTTCGCTCACAACTTCGATCTGAACCAGGAAGATATCGACCAGTTCATGGGCGACAAACACGAGAGCGACCAGACTCTCGCCCAGGCTTTTCCGGTACAGGGCACGCTTGAAGTCGACAATCCGCGCGGCGATGTAACCATCTCCGGCACCAGCGACGATGGCCAGATCCATGTGATCGCTCATAAAGAGGTCTACAGCCGTTCGGACTCGGACGCCGCCAATAAGGCGCAGCAACTGAACGCAAACCTTACTGCCAACGGAACGAACACGCAGCTTCGGCTGCCGGCGGTCGACGGTGCCCGCGTCGATCTGATCATCACGGTTCCGTCGGCCTCCGGGCAGTCCGTCACGGCCAATCACGGCGACATCCATGTCACAAACATCAAGGGACCGGTGAACGCTACCGCGAACCACGGCGATGTTGAGATCAGCGCGATCGCCGGACCGGTCACGGCGCACATCCAGAATGGCAAATCGAGCTTTACCGCAAACAGCATCTCGGGACCGGTCGACCTCGAAGGGCGCGGAGACGACGTCACCATCACGGACATCAACGGCCCTGTCCTAATGCAAGGCGATTTCTTCGGCAGCACGCACCTGGAACACATTCGCGGCGGGTTCAGGTTCCACTCCAGCCGCACCGACTTCCAGATGGCGCGACTCGATGGCGAAACCAACTTCACCGACGATGACCTCTCTGCCGACCAGGCCGTGGGTCCTGTTGTTCTGTCGACCCGCAATCGCAACATAACGCTCGACCGCATTACCGGCGACATCAACGTCACGAACCGTAATGGCAAGGTAGACCTGACCAGCGCTCCACCCATGGGCAATGTGACGGTTGAGAATCGTAATGGGGAAGTCAGTCTCACTCTGCCTGACCAGGCTGCGTTCCATGTAATCGCCGAGACTTCAGACGCCGACATTGAAAATGACTTCTCGCTTCCTATTGTCGAGAACAACAACCACAAGTCCGTGACCGGCACGGTCGGCAAGGGCACGTCGACGATCAAGATCACTACGACGCAGGAAGACGTTGCAATCAAGCGCGCAAACGTCGCTCCACTCGCGCCATTGCCTCCTCCGCCGCCGCCCTCCGCTTTGCCGCCGGAGGCGCAGAGAGATATGAAAGAAGCTCAGCAGGAGGCAAAGCAGAACGTCGACGAGGCCAGGCGTGAGGCAAAACAGGCGACCGACGAAGCCAAGCGTGATGCCAAGCAGGCTACCGATGAGGCCAGGCGCCAGGTACAGGAAGCTCAACGGGAAGCCAAGCAGAACGCCGATGAAGCGAGGCGCGAGGCGAAGCAGGCAGCCGACCAAGCCAAACGCGAAGCGAAACAGGCAGTCCAGGATGCCTCGCACCAGTGATCCGGCGTTGTGTACAGACTGACTTCCAGGAAGTCTGGGCGATCATCAACGATGGGGCCGAGGCTTATCGCGGCATCATTCCTATGGACCGATGGACAGATCCCTACATGTCGATCGAGAAGCTACGGCATGAGATCGACAGCGGCGTAGAGTTCTGGGGTTTCGAAGAGGAAGGCTCACTAGCCGGTGTGATGGGGATCCAGAAGGTGCAGGACATGACCCTGATCCGGCATGCCTATGTGCGCACTTCTGTTCGTAGGCAAGGCGTAGGCGGGAAGTTACTCGCGCATCTTCGCCAACTAACGGAGGATCCCATCCTGATCGGTACTTGGGCCGACGCGGTTTGGGCGATCCGATTCTATGAGCGGCACGGCTTCGAAATGGTCACTCCTGAGGAGAAGGAGCGACTTCTTCGTCGGTACTGGAATGTGCCCGAGCGCCAGATCGAGACCTCTGTGGTTCTTGCCGATTCTCGCTGGCATACTGGGCAATCAGTCTAAAGTTCGAAGCCCTACGGGGCCGTAGGCATCTGAAGCCCAAGCTGGGCGAAGAGGAAGCTGTAGATGTCGGCGATCTCATCCAAAGCCTCGTCTTTGTCTGTACTGATTCCATGCCCGGCGTTGGCGTTTGTTCGCAGAAGCACAGGAAGTCCGGAAACTGTTGCCGCCTGCAGCGCCGCCGTCATCTTCCGTGAATGTGCGGGATTTACACGGTGGTCATTGTCACCAGTGACAAAGAGGACTGCTGGATACTTCACTCCTGCCTTTACATGATGGTAAGGCGAGTATGCATACATCGCTTTGAAGAGCGCAGGATCCTTCACGCTTCCGAACTCGGTGACATTGAAGCTGCCGTTCGGGTCGAGTTCTACGCGCAGCATGTCGTAGATTCCAACCTCCGAGAGCACTACCCGGAACATTTCCGGGTGCTGTGTAAACTCGGCGCCCATGAGGAGGCCGCCGTTGCTTCCGCCCTCGATCGCGAGATGCGCTGGCGAAGTGTACTTGTATTTCACCAGCAATTGGGCGCAGGCATAAAAGTCGTCGAAGACATGCTGCTTATTGAGCAGATTGCCGCCTGTGTGCCAGCTCTCGCCGTACTCCGCGCCGCCGCGCAGGTTGGTCTGGACGAAGATGCCGCCGCGATCGAACCAGAGCCTCCCAAAGTTCCCCATAAAGCCGGGCGTCATACTGATCGCGTAGCCGCCATAGCCGGTCAGATAGGTCGGGTTTGTGCCGTCCAGCTTCGTGCCCTTCTTCATGAGAATGGTCATTGGGACTTTCGTCCCGTCCTTCGACGTGGCAAACTCGCGGCGTACTTCGATGTCCGCAAGATGAACCGTGCTTTCACTCTTGAACGGCAGCGCCTTGGGCTCGCTTTTACCGTCATACTCGAACCACTGGCCGGGTGTCGTGTAGGTCTGCGCGTTGTAGAGGAAGGTGTCGCTTCCTACAGGAACGATGCGGCTGACCGAGGCTACCGGAGGCACGGGCACTTCGCCCTCGCTCTTGCCTTTAAGGTCGAACTTGAGGATCTTCTCCGGGCCGCCCTCGATCACCGTCACATAAAGCGTGTTCGCAGACGCCCAGAAGCGCTGCATCTCGCCTTCCGAGCCTGTCCCCTCGATACTGCCCTGCACGGGAGCAACCGCCTGCACGGCATCTGCGAGCTTGAAATTGCCCGCCGGAAGATGGTCGAGCTCCCCGCGATCGCTGTGCGCGTGGCTCAGCATCCAGAGGCTGTCGTCCTCCCCGAACTGCGCGTCGACGATCTTGTCTTCAAATCTGGCGACCTGAGTTGCCGTTCCGTCCGGCGCAAGCATGAAGTGCTCAAACTTGCCGCCATCGCCGTCTTCGACCGAGACCAGGACGTGTTTACCGTCGTGAGCGGTAGTGAAGGCAATCTCACCGATTTTCGGAAAGTCCCTGCCCAGAACGTATTTGTCGGTGTTGGCGGCGGTCCCGATCACGTGATAGTAAACCTGCTGGTAGAAGTCCGCATCTTCAGCCGGTCGCTCTGTTCCCTGCGGATAGCGCGTGTAGTAGAAGCCCTTGCCATCGCCGGTCCAGGCCATGTCGCCGCCAGCGGTTGCGAACTGGACCCGGGGTACAGGGTCGCCAATCTGCTTGCCCGTCGCAACGTCAAAGACATAAAGCGAAGCGTCTTCGCTGCCTCCGGTGCCAAGCGCCATGCCGACCATGGAGCCATCCAGCGAGGGCTTGTACCAACTCGGCTGAAAAGTCTTCCCTGCCACAAGCGAGTTCAGGTCGACGAGCAAGCGCTCAGTGGATTTGTCTTCGGGAGACTTGAACGTGACGAGCATCGCCGCGGATTTCTGCGGATCGAATTTGAAGGCAAACAACTGCCCGCCGGCGAACTTGAACCCACCGTATTGGAGCTGCGCCTGCTGCTGAGTCGCCTTGAGGAAACTGGCGATCGCAGGGCGCTGCGGCAGTTTGCTTAGATATTCCTGCGAGTGAGCATTTTCGGCCGCGACCCACGCTTTGACCTTTGGATCGTCGCCACTCTCCAGCCAGCGATACTCGTCGACTACCTTCACGCCATGGTATGTATCTGTGACCGGAATCTTCGCTGCGATGGGAACGGCCGAATCAGTCTGAGCGACACCGGCGGGAGGCAGAGATGTGAAGACGACGATAGACATTACGACGCCAGCAAACGCCGGCAGCTTTTTAGTCAAAGGAGTCATGCTGAGAATGTAGTGCAAAGCCGACTTCCTAGGCAACGCAGGAATTTGGAAGAAACAGTCAGAAATAGAAAAGCCCCATCCGGAGATGGGGCTTTCTGTATTATGCCGGCGATCACCTAATCTCCCACACACTTACGCGTGCAGTACCATCGGCCCAACGAGGCTTAACTTCCGTGTTCGGGATGGGAACGGGTGTGACCCTCGCGGTAAACTCACCGGCAAACTTTTGAATGGTCGCTCACGCGATCGTTCACAACTGAATAGATTGGGTGTTCCCAGACGTTTATTACGTTGTTGCGTTTATCCAAAAGTTATAACTACAAAGCTTGTATTGAATGACCTCTAGAACAGTGGACAATTCACAAAACGTGAAATCTACTGCGCAGAGTAAATTCTATGGACAAGCCGAACGGGCGATTAGTACTGGTAAGCTACACGCATTACTGCGCTTCAACCTCCAGCCTATCAACCAGGTGGTCTTCCTGGGCCCTTCATTTCCCTTTTGGGTTGGGAGATCTCATCTTAGAGCGTGCTTCCCGCTTATATGCATTCAGCGGTTATCACAACCGAACTTCGCTACCCAGCCGTGCCATTGACATGACAACTGGAACACAAGAGGTTCGTCCATCCCGGTCCTCTCGTACTAAGGACAGCCCTCTTCAAATCTCCTACGCCCACAGCAGATAGAGACCGAACTGTCTCGCGACGTTCTGAACCCAGCTCACGTACCACTTTAATCGGCGAACAGCCGAACCCTTGGAACCTTCTACAGCTCCAGGATGTGATGAGCCGACATCGAGGTGCCAAACCGAAGCGTCGATATGAACTCTTGGCTTCGATCAGCCTGTTATCCCCGGCGTACCTTTTATCCGTTGAGCGATGGCCCTTCCATACAGAACCACCGGATCACTAAGGCCTGCTTTCGCATCTGCTCGACTTGTAGGTCTCGCAGTTAACCACACTTATGCCTTTGCACTCGACGGTCGATTTCCAAACGACCTGAGTGTAGCTTCGCGCGCCTCCGTTACAATTTAGGAGGCGACCGCCCCAGTCAAACTACCCGTCTTACTATGTCCCTCTTCCAGATAATGGAAGCAGGTTAGAATCACAACAATCGCAGGGTGGTATCTCACCGTTGGCTCCACCAAACCCAAAAGTCTGGTATCAAAGCCTCCCACCTATCCTGCGCAGCAATGGCCGTAACTCATAGTAAAAGTATAGTAAAGGTGCACGGGGTCTTTTCGTCTAGCTGCGGGTAACCGGCATCTTCACCGGTACTACAAGTTCGCCGAGCAACTCGTTAAGACAGTCGAACGATCGTTACTCCATTCGTGCAGGTCGGAACTTACCCGACAAGGAATTTCGCTACCTTAGGACCGTTATAGTTACGGCCGCCGTTCACCGGGGCTTCAATTCAAAGCTTCGCCTTGCGGCTAACCTCTCCTTTTAACCTTCCGGCACCGGGCAGGAGTCAGCCCCTATACGTCGTTTTTGACTTTGCAGAGACCTGTGTTTTTGTTAAACAGTCGCCGTTCGCGTTTCACTGCGGCCCCACTAGGCTTGCACCCAGGGGGCGACCCTTCTCCCGAAGTTACGGGTCTAATTTGCCGAGTTCCTTAACAAGCTTTCACTCGAGCGCCTTTGGATATTCTCCTCGTCTACCTGTGTCGGTTTGTGGTACGGTTCCCAACATTTCTCCTTAGAGGTTTTTCTTGGCACCATGAAATCAGCTGCTTTCAGCCATTCGGCTTACTGCTTTACGCCTCACTGTTAAGTCTCTCCGGATTTGCCTAGAGAAACCAGCTTACGCGTATCGAACCCCATAGTCATAGGAGGTCCAGCTTATCCTTATGCGTCACCCCATCGTGATAACGAATTGTTGGGAGGTCTGGAATATTAACCAGATTTCCATCGTCTACGCCTTTCGGCCTCGACTTAGGGACCGCCTAACCCTGAGCGGATTAACCTTCCTCAGGAAACCTTAGACTTTCGGCGTGAAGGGTTCTCACCTTCATTATCGCTACTTATGCCGGCAGGGTCTCTTCTCTAATGTCCACGTATCTTCCCAGTTACGCTTCATCCACGAGAGAATGCTCTCCTACCACGTATCTTTCGATACATTCGCAGCTTCGGTATACAGTTTTAGCCCCGTTGTATTGTCGGCACCGGACCTCTTGACCAGTGAGCTATTACGCTTTCTTTAAAGGATGGCTGCTTCTAAGCCAACCTCCTGGCTGTCTGAGAGTTCCGACTTCCTTTCCCACTTAACTGTAATTTTGGGACCTTAGCTGGCGATCTGGACTGTTTTCCTTTTGACTGTGAAGCTTAGCCCCCACAGTCTGACTGCCGTGCTGGTTGTGATCGGCATTCGAAGTTTGGTTGGATTCAGTAAGCCGGAAAGCCCCCTAGTCCATCCATGTCTCTACCACCGATCCAGATCACACGACGCTAGCCCTAAAGCTATTTCGGAGAGAACGAGCTATCACGGAATTTGATTAGCCTTTCACCCCTACCCTCAGCTCATCCGAGCTTTTTTCAACAAACACCGGTTCGGTCCTCCAGTAGGTGTTACCCCACCTTCAACCTGGCCAAGGGTAGATCATCCCGCTTCGCGTCTATTCCTGCCAACTTGACGCCCTATTCAGACTCGCTTTCGCTGCGGCTCGCTCACGCTTAACCTTGCTGACAAGAATAACTAGCCGGCTCATTATGCAATAGGCACGCGGTCAGACATTCCCTTACGGGCATAGTCCTCCCACTGCTTGTAGGCACACGGTTTCAGGTACTTTTCACTCCCCTCAATGGGGTGCTTTTCGCCTTTCCCTCACGGTACTGGTTCACTATCGGTCAGAAACGAGTATTTAGCCTTACGGGATGGTCCCCGTGGATTCAAGCAGGGTTTCTCGTGCCCCGCCTTACTCAGGTACCTGCTTCGAGTCTGGATCGCTTTCGCCTACACGTCTGTCACGCTCTTTGGATCCCCTTTCCAGAGGATTCGACTAGCAACCAGATTGGTAACTCTACTTTTGCAGGCCCTACAACCCCCGAGACACCGAAATGTCACGGGTTTGGGCTGTTCCGATTTCGCTCGCCACTACTATCGGAATCGAGGTTTCTTTCTCCTCCTGGAGGTACTGAGATGGTTCACTTCCCTCCGTTCGCTTGTTCCAACCTATGAATTCAGTTGGACATACCCAGGTTTTACCTGGGTGGGTTTCCCCATTCGGAAATCTCCGGATCAACGCGTGTGTGCCGCTCCCCGAAGCTTATCGCAGCTTGCCGCGTCCTTCATCGCCTGTTTCTGCCAAGGCATCCACCGTGCGCCCTTAGTAGCTTGACCATAGAATTTACTCGCACGCAGCAGAGTGAAAACCTCTGCAACATCGGAAATCTACGTTTTTGATAATTTGTCCACGCCTGTGTCGTACAGCTTCGACCTCAACGTGCGAGATCTCAGCCGGTAACACGAAAATAATTATTCTAAAGACACTCAATACTGATTGACAGCTCTTGCTTCCGGATAGAACCCGGTCGCTCGCGCTGCTCAGCCTTGTAGTTATATTTACCCAATCTATTCAGTTGTCAAAAATCGTTGAGCGACTTGCATAAAGCATCGTCACTATCGCGCCCTTGGGCGGCTTGAGCATTCCTGCCCAAGGTTCAACCTCCGTAACCTACGGTGGCTCAACCTGAAGCAGGTTTCGCTTGTTTTGATTCGTTGCCTTGTCGAGAAGATGGTGGAGCTGACCGGGATCGAACCGATGACATCCTGCTTGCAAAGCAGGCGCTCTCCCAACTGAGCTACAGCCCCATCCTGCGTTACGTCGAAGATCAGAATAGCATATCTTCGGAGCAAGTGGTGGGCCTGGGTAGATTCGAACTACCGACCTCACCCTTATCAGGGGTGCGCTCTAACCAACTGAGCTACAGGCCCAAACAGCGGCTCATAGCGTTTAGCTCCTAGCGATTAGCTAGAAAGCTAAAGGCTAGGAGCCTAGCTGGTTTCTCTCGAAAGGTTTCGAGGACACAGTTGAACGTGCATAGCAGCTACGCCGCTATGGACCATCGATGTTGATATGTCTACCCAAAGGCAGACTACGAAAAAGAGAAGGTTTAGTTCAGGCTCATGCATGTTTGCCGGAGCTTGCATGCATGGTACTCGGCAACATCACTATCAAACTCGGATGGTCGTGAGACCAGAGCCGCTCGCGATACGCGAGGCGCTGAAGTGTGCCGAGACGTTCTCTCTTAGAAAGGAGGTGATCCAGCCGCAGGTTCTCCTACGGCTACCTTGTTACGACTTCACCCCAATCATGAATTACACCTTGGGCGGCTGCTTCCTTGCGGTTAGCGCACCGACTTCTAGTGCAACCCACTTTCGTGATGTGACGGGCGGTGTGTACAAGGCCCGGGAACGTATTCACCGTGGCATGCTGATCCACGATTACTAGCGATTCCAGCTTCATGGAGTCGAGTTGCAGACTCCAATCCGAACTGAGGCCGGCTTTTTCCGATTAGCTCACCCTCGCGGGGTTGCAGCGGTTTGTACCGGCCATTGTAGCACGTGTGTAGCCCTGGACATAAAGGCCATGAGGACTTGACGTCATCCCCACCTTCCTCCCCGTTATCCGAGGCGGTTTCGTCAGAGTGCTCAACTAAATGGTAGCAACTGAAGATAAGGGTTGCGCTCGTTGCGGGACTTAACCCAACATCTCACGACACGAGCTGACGACAGCCATGCAGCACCTATATACATGTCTATTGCTAGACGCCGACGTTTCTGCCGGATTCATGTACATTTCGAGCCCAGGTAAGGTTCTTCGCGTTGCGTCGAATTAAACCACATGCTCCACCGCTTGTGCGGGCCCCCGTCAATTCCTTTGAGTTTCAGCCTTGCGACCGTACTCCCCAGGCGGATTGCTTATCGCGTTAGCTTCGGCACGGCAGGATTGGGTACCTGCCACACCAAGCAATCATCGTTTAGGGCTAGGACTACCAGGGTATCTAATCCTGTTTGCTCCCCTAGCTTTCGTGCCTCAGCGTCAGTTATTGTCCAGTGAGCCGCTTTCGCCACAGGTGTTCCTTCCGATATCTACGCATTTCACCGCTACACCGGAAATTCCACTCACCTCTCCAATACTCAAGCCCGACAGTTTCGCCTGCAGACTATGGGTTGAGCCCATAGATTTCACAGATGACTTGTCAAACCGCCTACGCACCCTTTACGCCCAATAATTCCGAACAACGCTTGCCCCCCTCGTATTACCGCGGCTGCTGGCACGAAGTTAGCCGGGGCTTCTTCTATGGGTACCGTCATTATCTTCCCCATCGAAAGGAGTTTACGTACCAAGATACTTCATCCTCCACGCGGCGTTGCTGCGTCAGGGTTTCCCCCATTGCGCAAAATTCCCCACTGCTGCCTCCCGTAGGAGTCTGGACCGTGTTTCAGTTCCAGTGTGTCCGTGCGCCCTCTCAGGCCGGATACCGATCATCGCCTTGGTGGGCCATTACCCCGCCAACTAGCTAATCGGCCGCGACCTCCTCCCCAAGCGCATTGCTGCTTTGACTCGTAAGTGTTATGCGGTATTAGCTAAGATTTCTCTCAGTTATTCCCCACTCGAGGGTAGATTAGTCACGTGTTACTCACCCGTGCGCCACTTTACTCAAGACCGAAGTCCCTTTCTCGTGCGACTTGCATGTGTTAGGCACGCCGCCAGCGTTGATTCTGAGCCAGGATCAAACTCTCGTTTAATCTTGGTTTGCCTGCCATCCAACGACAGGGGTCGGGATGGATCAAGCGCCCCTCGCTGCTCGAAAGAGCGAGAGGTTTATAACTAGTGAGAATGACTAAACCAGATTTCGTATCATCTCACGACTGGCACGTTCAACTATGTTGTCAAAGATCCGAACTGAATCCGCCTAAGCGGTCAGCTTTGGATCAAGGAACAACCGGGCATAGCCACGGGTGTGTCCTCGAACTTGATGCGCTGTATTGTCGTCTTGTGTCGCTGGCCGTATCGATTTCTTATCTTCGATAGCTGCTCTTTACTCGGCTTATTCAGCCTCTTCAAGAACCTGCTCAGCAGTTTGTGACGTCTTGCGCGAACTTTCTGAGATTACTAAATCTAACCTCGCTTGTCAACCGCTTTCTTCGCTCATCGGCGTTTTGCCGACTTACTTAGTCGTGGTATTCGATCGTCCGTGCAGCGCAAATATCAAAACATCGTTACGACCCGGTAACGGGGCGCGGAGCACTTAGCTCCTGAACTGCCGAATGCCAAAACACATCCGTTTACTTCACCTGCAGTAGCTTGGGCTTGGATTGGGTCGGCCCGGCATCTTGAAGACTTGCCCAGACTCATAACCACGATCAAACGCTTGGACTGCGCTCCGACTTCCCCATTACCATCCGCCCTGTTACTCAAGAGCCCGGGTGCGAAGCTGCTGTTTGGTACTCACCGAGAGTATCAAGCTTTGCAAACTTATGCAAACTTTCATCTCAGATCGTCGTACGAAGCGGATACTTGCTCTTTACTTCCCTGCAAGCGGCTTGCCTCGTTGCGACTTCCTGAGATTAGCAGCGGCTGCGCATCTCTGCAAGCTGCGCCTGTGTAGAAACTGTGCATTCCGTGTGTAGATCATGCGAATCGCCAATGGCTACAAATGTTTTGACGTCCTTCGCTTTCTGCCAAAATTACCCTTCAGGCTGAGCAAACTTGTTCAGATCGCCGCCCAACCACTCGATACGGACTTCTTTCTTTCCGACACGGACAACCGGCGAAGCTCCCAGGTGAGTCATCGTGACACTTTGGCCGGTGACCTTCGCCCCATTGATGCTCACTGCGTTCTCTGCCAGCTTGCGCGTACCTTCCGACGCTGAGGAGACGAGGCCCGCAGCCTGCAACAGCTTCGCAACCCGCACCACACCTGTCGTTATTCCTGAAGGATCGGCCTCTTCCTTCACCAGTTCCGGCGTCGCTTGAACCTGCACCACCGCCGCGTCTGCGCTGGCTTCGCGCCTCTGGAACTGCTTCGCCCAGCCCTCTGCGGCCGCTTCCGCAGCTTCTGTCGAGTGGAAGTCAGCAGTGATCGTTCGGGCAAGGTCCTTCTTTGCCTGCATCGGATGCAGCTTACCCGCATTTACTGCCTCGCGCATGACATCGATCTCCGACTGCCGCAGGTCGGTCAGCAGCGTCCAGTAGCGCCACATCAGCTCGTCCGAGATGGACATCAGCTTGCCGTACATCTCGCTGGGAATTTCGTGGATTCCGATCGCATTTCCCAGTGACTTCGACATCTTCTGCACGCCATCAAGGCCTTCGAGGATCGGCACCATGAGGATGCTTTGCTGCGGCTGCCCGTAATGCTTTTGCAGATCGCGCCCGCACAGCAGGTTGAATCGCTGATCGGTCCCGCCGAGCTCCACGTCGCACTCCAACATGACAGAGTCGTAACCCTGCGCCACGGGGTAGATTGTCTCGTGCAGACCGATGGGCAATTCCGCTTGAAAACGCTTGTGAAACTCCTCGCGTTCGAGCATCTGCGAGACGGTGAACTGTGCCATCAGCTTCACCATGTCGTAGTAGCCAAGCCTGTCCAGCCACTCGGAGTTGTACCGAACCTCGGTTGCGACCGGGTCGAGGATCTTGAAGACCTGCTCCTTGTAGGTCTCAGCGTTGGCGGCGATCTGCTCCGGCGTCAGCGGCTTGCGAGTCACGTTGCGGCCGGTGGGGTCGCCGATCAACGCGGTCGAGTCGCCGATCAGAAAGATCACCGTATGCCCAAGCTGCTGAAAGTGCCGCAGCTTGCGGATCAGCACCGTGTGGCCCAGGTGCAGGTCCGGCGCTGTGGGGTCGAACCCGGCCTTGATGCGCAGCGGCTTCCCGCTCGCGATGGAGGCGGTCAGCCGCTCCTTCAATGCTTCAAGTGGCAGAATCTCCGCGGTTCCCTTGGTGATGAGGTCGAGCTGGTCTTCAACAGATGAGAAGCTTGGCATAGTCGCCTCCAAGTATAGAGAAGTCCGCAGGTTGCAGGTTGCAGGTTGCAGGTTGCAGGTTGCAGGTTGCAAGGAAATGAAATGTCGAACGTTTGTCTCTTAGCGGTGGGCAGCAGGACGGGGTTGAATTAAACTCACCAAAACTTAAACCAACTTTTTAAAGAGGAACGCTCGGTAGTTGACTTCTCAGTCGCGCTGTATTATCACCGATATTAAATAAGCTGTTGGGGGAGAAGTGGGGATCTTTCTGTGTATTGTCGTGTTAGCACTCGGTATATTTTTATACTTTCGTGGCAAGGCCGACCTAGATCGTTTATCAAGGTATGAATTTGAGCATCGGACGTCTGGCGGGGTGGTGGAATTCAAGGATTACGACGGTGCCAAACGTCATAATCAGGCCAAAGACAAAGCGAATGGCGCACTGAGAATGTCACAAGTGATTGTCACGCTGTCAGTTGTGGCACTAGTGATTGCGATTATTAGCGCATTCATTCCATAGCGCCAGTTTCTCGCCCTGAGACTCTGCAATTCCCAACAGATTCAGCCACCAGAGTGCAAAAGATGCGACCAGCATCGGCCTATATACTTGTGAGCGTTGGTCAACGGGAACAGGTTACGATGTGATCTGCGTTTAGTTTCCGAGGAGGCCTACTTGTCTGAAAAGACAGAGAACGCCGCACGATTCGCCACCTACCCCAGCCTCCGAGACCGCATCGTCCTCATCACAGGCGGCGCGTCCGGCATCGGCGAAGTTTTCGTCGAGTCCTTCACCGCGCAATCCGCCCAGGTCGTCTTCCTCGACATCAACGACGAAGCCGCGCAGGCCCTCATCGACCGCCTCTCCCCCACCGCCGCGCACGCACCCGTCTACGTTCACTGCGACCTCACCGACTCTACCCGAATCGCCGAAATGCTCGCACAGGTCATCGCCCGCTTTGGCATCATCGATGTCGTGATAAACAATGCAGGCGACGATACTCGCCACAAGACCGAAGACATCACCCCGGAGTTCTGGGACCGCTGCACGGCGGTCAACCTGAAGCACCAGTTCTTCGTCTCGCAGGCCGTGATCCCGGGGATGAAGTGGCAGGGCCGGGGCGTCATCCTAAACATGAGTTCCATCTCCTGGATGATTCCCTCGACCGGGCTTCCGGTTTACGTCGCGAGCAAGGCTGCGATCGTCGGCCTGACCCGTACGCTGGCGCATGAGCTTGGGCCGCATGGCATTCGGGTGAACTGCATCCTTCCTGGAGCGATTGAGACTGCGCGCCAGCGGCGGAACTGGTACACCGAGGAGTACGTGAACGAGATCTTGAGTGAGCAGGCGATCAAGCGGCTACTCCAGCCGGAAGAGGTGGCGCGGCTGGCCCTGTTTCTGGCAGCGGATGACTCAAGCGGCATCACCAACCAGAGTTATATCGTGGACGGCGGCTGGACCTAGAATCTTTGGGACTTGGAAGAACCCCACATCTCAGAATCGAGATATGGGGCACCCAGCTTTGGAGGCACGACGAAAGGCTAGTTGGGGAGAATTTTGGCATCTGAAGCACCATGCCTGACAAGAAGCACAAACCCGAACGCGAGACGCCGCATAAGGACAAGATATGCAAGCGGTGTGGCCGTGCCTTCTCATGGCGCAAGAAGTGGGAGCGTGACTGGGACGCCGTGAAGTATTGCAGCGATGCCTGCCGGGGCGACAAACCGTCCGAGACCGGCCCAGCGTTGGAAGCAGCAATTCTTGAGCTTCTTGCCGAGCGAGGGCGCGACAAGACAATCTGCCCGTCCGAAGCGGCAAAGCTGGTGGGCGGTAAAGATGCCCGCCACGAATGGGAATCGCTGATGGAACCTGCGCGAGCAGCAGCCCGCCGCCTTGTTGCCGCTGGAAGCATCGTGATCACGCAGAAGGGCCAGATCGTCGATCCATCGGCTGCAAAAGGGCCCATACGTTTGCGACTCCGCTGAAATTGTTTCACTCCGGCGTGCAGCATTTTTTGTGCGATCTGCTTCTCATCTCCCTATGACGACCGCGAAGAAATCAGCGAAAAAGGCTGCCAAGAAATCATCGAAGAAGTCCTCGGGCAAGGGCAATCCCTGCTGGCCTGGTTTTGAACCTACTCCCGGCAAGGAGCCCGGCACAAAGGGAAGTTGCAAGCCGGAGCCCGGTGAACACAGCACCGCTACAAAGAAGGCCACCAAGAAAGCTGCCGCCGCCGCGAAGCAGAGATAAGGCGATAGAAAAGCCACGAATCGAACAGGCTCGCTCGCCGCTATACTTTGCGGCATGGATGCCGATCAAATTCGCACCTTCCTTTTCACGCTTCCGCACGTCGTCGAGACGATGCAGTGGGGTGACAATCTCGTTTATTGGGTGGGTGATAAGGCGATTGGCGGCAAGATGTTCACGCTCGTGAACCTCGACGACTCCCTCTCGCACGGCGTAATCTCTTACGCCGCGGGGCGCGAACACTATGCGGAACTCCTGGAGGTGGACGGCCTCTTTCCAGCGCCCTACATGGCCCGTATCTTCTGGATCGCTGCTGAGCGCTGGAACGTCTTCCGCAATTCAGAATGGCAGGACGAGCTTCGCGCTGCGCACGCGATCACGCTCGCCAAACTGCCGCCGAAGACCCACAAAGCGTTCGCCTTGTCCCCGAAAGAAATGAAGCGTCTGGTTGCAGAGCAAACCATCTTGCGGGAGCAAAAAGCTGCGCAAAAGAAGAGTAAGGCCTAGGCGAGCTTGCGCGTGAAGATGCCGCGGAACGCAGGCCAGTGGGCGTAGATCAGGAAGCACTCCAGCAAAGCCAGGACAAGCGGCATCACGAGATCGTTTGGTTCGAGCGTGATATGGAAGAGCAGAATGACCACCAGGATCGGCCCGAGAATCACGAGCGCGACCGGCACATAGCGTCCCGCGAGCAACAGCAGCCCGGCGGGTATGTAGAGCAATCCGAGAAAGGGCACCCAGCCGTGATGCATCAGGATTGTCATGAACGCGCCGCCGTCGCCGGCCATTGGCGGCATGGGCAGAAATGGGTGCAGTGCGTTCGCACCGAAGATCAGAAACGGAAGTCCAAGCAGGATGCGCGCAATAATTACAGCGTATTTCATGACGGGATGCTCCTTGAGGTAAGAGAGATGAGAATTGCGACGTCTCTCGATCGACCTCGCGACGGCATGCAAACTTGCGTGGCCTTTAGAGGATCGGTAGCTTGAGACAGATGCAAACTATATCCGAATCAGGCGTCTCTCTGTCACTCTCCGGCCGTGTGGCACTCATCACCGGCGGCTCTCGCGGAATCGGCGCGGCTACCGTTCGTCTTTTTTGCCAGGCTGGCGCAAGAGTCGCCTTCAGCTACCAGAGCGCGAAGGCGACCGCGGAATCGCTCGTGGCCGAGTGCGGTGGTCCCGACAACTGCGTCGCGATTCAGCAGGAGCTGGCGTCGCCGGAAGACGGCCGCGCGCTCGTCGCCGCCGCCGTTAGCGCCTTCGGCCGCCTCGACTGCCTCGTCGTAAATCACGGCGTCTGGCCCTCTCATGATGCACCGATCGCGACCATGTCCAGCGACCAATGGCGCAGCACGCTCGGCATCAATCTCGACAGCGCCTTTGGGCTGGTGCAGGCGGCCGTGGCCCAGATGGAGGCACAATCACCCTCGGAGGTAACAGCTGCTAAGGGCCACATTGTCCTCGTCGCCTCAACCGCGGCCCAGCGCGGCGAGGCCTTCCACGCGGACTACGCTGCCAGCAAGGGCGCTCTCATCTCACTCACCAAGAGCCTTTCGTCGGAGCTCGCCGGGCAGGGCATCTACTGCAACTGCGTAGCTCCCGGCTGGGTCGGCACCGAAATGTCCCATGCAGCCCTCCGCGATTCGGCCACGTCCAAGAAGGTGCTTGCCACCATTCCGCTGGGCCGGGTCGGGCATGTGGATGAGATTGCCGGGCCGATACTCTTTCTCTGCACTCCCTTTGCCGGCTTCTGCTCCGGAGAGATCTTCAACGTCAACGGCGGCGCGGTGCTTGTAGGCTGAAACTGGAGATGGAATGACTGCTGCCCCAAAGCTCTTCCTGCTGGCGTCGTTGGTGACCTTCACACTTGCTCCGATGCGCCTCCATGCCCAGGCGTCGGACATCCCCAGCGCCCAGACTGCCGCCCAGAACGGCTCCCAGACCCAGGGGGTCGAGCAGGACAAGCGCGGCCGCATTCTGCTTGACCAAATGGTGACTGCGCTTGGCGGCGAGGCGTGGCTGAATCGCAAGACTGTCCTGCTTCACGGCAACACCGCCGCATTCTTTCGCGGAGCGCCGACGCTAAACACCACGCCCTTCTGGGACTACAAACAGTTCCCAGATGCGACGCGTCCCGAACTCGACCGCATCGAGTTCACCAAGAAGCGCGACGTGGTCCAGGTCTGGACACCCACCAACGGCTTCGAGATCACCTACAAGGGCAATAAGGCTCTACCTGCCGACCAGGTCGCGGATCACCTTCGGCAACAGGCGCACTCGGTAGACGCCATCATACGCGTCTGGCTGAAGCAGCCGGGGATCGTCGTCCTCTACGAAGGCGCAACCCAAGTGGAGCGGCGCGCCGCCGACAAGATCACGCTGCTCGCGGCGAACAATGACGCAGTGACGCTCGAGCTCGACGCAACAACGCACCTCCCGTTACGCCGCACCTACCAGACACGGAACGAGCAATTCAAGGACCTCGACGAGGAGCAGGAGCAGTACGAGAACTACCAGCCGTTCCAGGGCGTCATGACCTCGCTTACTATCAGCAGGTATCACAATGGCGACCTCGCCAACCAGCGCTTCATCCTCGAGGCCACCTACGGCGTGCCGACTACACCCGAAATGTTTGATACGACTCAGCCCCTGAAGCCGAAGAAGAAGTAGCGGTTTATACTGGCTGCTGCCATGAGCGAGACAGAAACAGCAGTGATTGCAGAGAAAACTGCAGACAACACGACGATGGACATCAACGAGATCATGTCCATCCTGCCGCACCGCTACCCGTTCCTTCTGATCGATCGCGTCATCGAAATGGAACGCAGGAAGCGCATCGTTGCCATCAAGAACGTCACGATCAACGAGCAGTTCTTCAACGGCCACTTTCCCGGCCATCCAGTGATGCCCGGCGTGCTGATGATCGAGGCGATCGCCCAGGCGGGCGGCGCTCTGCTGCTGACCGAGGTTCCCGACCGCGCCGACAAGTTGATGTTCTTCACCGGCATCGAGAACGCCAAGTTCCGCCGCCCCGTCGTTCCAGGCGACCAGCTTCGCATCGAAGTGACCGTGCAGAACTGGCGCATTATGGGGCCGCGCTTCGCGGTTAAGATGCTGGGCATTGCCACCGTGGAAGGCAAAATCGCCTGCGAGTCGACGGCGACCTGCATGATCCTTCCGCGGCCTGGTGTCGAAGAGAACAAGGAAACAAAGGCGTGAGCATCCATCCCACGGCGATCGTCGCGGAAGGCGCGGTCATCCCGGCAAGCTGCATCATCGGTCCTTACTGCACGGTCGGGTCGAACGTCGTTCTGGGTGAGGAGTGTGAGCTTGTCTCGCACGTGGTTCTCGATGGCCATTTGACTGTCGGCCGCAAGAACCGCATCTTCTCCTTCGCCTGCATCGGCATTGCGCCGCAGGATCTTAAGTATGCCGGCGAACCTACCCGGGTCACGCTCGGTGATAACAACGACATTCGCGAGTACGTGACGATCTCTCGCGGAACAGTAGGCGGCGGAGCGCACACGACCGTCGGCTCCGGCTGCCTGATCATGGCATACACCCACATCGGCCACGACTCACACATCGGCGACGGCTGCATCCTGGCGAACTCGGCCACGCTCGCCGGACACGTCACGGTCGAAGACTTCGCCGTCGTCGGAGCGCTGTGCCCTGTGCACCAGTTCTGCCGCATTGGCAAGTACGCCTACATTGGCGGCGGCACGACGATCACGCAGGACGTGCTGCCCTATTCGCTCACCTCGATCGAGCGCAACAATCACGCGTATGGGTTGAACAAGGTCGGGCTCGAACGCAAGGGCTTCACGCCGGAACAGATCAAGGAGTTGCGCTCGGCGTTTCGTCTATTGCTCGCCTCGAAGCTGAACACCACCCAGGCGCTCGAAGCCATCCGAGCCACCATCACGAGTGAAGACGAGCACGTCACCTACCTCGCCGAATTCATTGCGAACAGCCAGCGCGGAGTTATCAAGTAGCCGTGCCGCTCGACAAATCAAAGCAAGAATGTGCTTGATCTATGCGGGCATTTTCACCTTGGCCAGCGCAGGGTATAAAACTGCGGCACGCCCGTATGGCTCATGATTACAGGCTGGCCGCTATTTGTCAGGCTTACATACGTCACGTCAGGGCCCGAATCGACATCGTCGAGTTCCGCAACCATTTTCCACGTGCCTTCAGGCACACCTATGCGGTAGATCCGGTTACGCTCCTCGACCATTGGCATGTAAATCGACTTACTATCGGGAGCCCACGCAAAGACGTTCCAGTAACCAACCCGCAGCACTCTCCAGCTCTTCGACTCGGCCGAGTACAGCACCATCCGCAACGGATTATCGGCTATCGCCGCCATGTACTTTCCATCTGGCGACCATAACGGCACATAGTAAGACTCTGCGCCCGCCATCGCCGAGACTTTGCGGGACGCCATATCCAACACGTAAAGACCGTGCGGCGTATGCACACCGTCCCAGCAATTGAAGACGATGGACTTCCCATCGGGAGTCCAGGTCATAGGTGCCTCGTAGTCCCCAGTCGGAATTAACTTCTCCGATGGGCCACCATCTGCCGGTACCAGATATAGCTTATGCCAGTCACTGTAGACGATCGATTTGCTGTCCGGAGACCATTGCGGACAATGGACAACCGTATCTGTGAGTTGCACTGCCCCGCTACCGTCCACTCGGCTCTTCCAGAGATGGCCGCTCGGGTATTCGATGTAAGCCATCGATCGCCTGTCGGGTGAGATAACAAATACGCTCGCGGATAAGCCGTCGAGAAAGGGAGACAAGGTATTGCTCTTAGGATCGAAGACCTTCATTGCCCCTTGATCCAATCTGCCCAGCACGATCAGACCCGCCGCACCTCGTAAGGGGACGGAGGCAAGAATCTCGATCTGGTTTCCTGTGAGCCGCACCGCCCCGGGTTTGCGCCAGAAGTGCATCCAGTCTGGCTTTACCACCTCGTACATATTCTGTCGACCCTCGCCGTCCGAGCGAAAGACAAAGTGCTGCCCATCCCGCGTCCAGTGTCCGTTCCTTATGTCTTCGTTAGCCGGCCAATCCATGGCAAGCAGGTGCGCCTCTTTGCCGTCAGCGCGCAGAATCCAAATCCGCGATACGTAATTCCCTTCGACGGTTACGCAGATATGTTTTCCGTCCGGGGAAAAAGAGAGGTCGCTCACCAGCCCGGGCGCTTTCCAGAGCTTGAACCAGTTCCCACCCCTCTCGTCAATACCGTAGACTGTCTCGTCATACCCGGCGATCACCGAATGCCCGTCCGGGGACAGGATTGCCAACTCGAACTTATTCTCTGCAAGCTTCCGCGCTGCTCCTCCTACCATCGGCCCGACCCATAACGACCCGCCTGCGGCTTTGTCGTTCAGATCGAACTTCCAAGCCAGCATCTTCGAGCCGTCTGCTGAAATGTCCAACAGGTGCATTCCCGGTTCCGACATCCGCGCGGAGACGATTACCCCTCCACTCACCGCCATCTGCGACGGCTCTCCGCGACGCTCGAAATAGAGCCGCGATCCATCGGTAAAGATAGGCCTCTGTTTTGGGTCGGTCGAGGAGGTGATCTGTGTCGATTCCAGAGGAGCTGGTTTGGCAGGTTCTTCGATAACGAATGTAGCTACAGCAGCCAACGCGGCAACTACCGCAATCCAGTAAGACCCTATCCTCAACATGCGCCAGCTACCGCTCAAAATATGGGCATGAAGCTTTTGACGGCCAACTTTGTAGACTCCGGCGGAAGAGGCTGCATTCACCGGCTCAGGCGATTCCCCTGGTTGCAGGGAAAGACGCGTCTGTTCGCGTGCCTCGACCTCGGTCTCTGCTGTCAGGTCTCCCTGAGATGCGACAGGTGCTTGAGGCGTCTCTATCTCCACCATTACCAAGAAGCGGTATCCCAGGGTCGGCACCGTCTCGATATAGCGAGGCTGTTTGGCATCGTCGTCGAGAATCTTCCGCAGCTGTCCTACGGCACGGTTCAGGACATGGTCGGTGACGAAGGCGCCGTTCCATACCGCGCTTAGAATCTCTCGCCGTTCGACAAGACGCCCCTGGTGCTGAACCAGAAAGATCAGCACATTCAGGGCTTTCGGTTCGATCGCAAGCGGCTTGCCGCCCTGCACAAGCCGAAAACTCTGCGTGTCAAGTAGGAAATCGCCAAACCGGTATCGATAAGCCACGAACGACCTCAGCAGTTCCTTAGAATTCGAGCGAAACTCTGCTTGCCGTTACTGCGGCACAACTGCCATCCCCTTATGTTCCTCCTCACGCGAGGAAGAACCCTTTGAAGTAAAGCGCGATCGCAAGTTGCGCAGCTGAAGTCGCCCCTATTCTATTGCACCCCGTGCCGGGGTGTTCCAGAGCATTCCCGAGCAGCCGGAGAAAAGCATCTAGCCTTGCTGCCCCTTTGCGCACATGTCTGTGGGAATTTGCCATCGGGAAGTCTCGCGTGAAAGACAGGCAAAGCGCGCGCGATCCTACCGTCCAGCACTCGCCTTCCTCGCCGCCTCAAACTCATCCCCGCTCTTCCACTCCACGGTCGCCGGAGCGCTCAACGCCTCCCACCCTAGCTCCATGCCGAACTTGCCCATCTTCGCATCGGCGGTGAAGTCCATGTCCGGGGTGTAGTTGTCCGAGAAGTTGTGGTAGCGGTGCGCCGTGTAGTCGTCTTCCTTTGCGAGCCCCCATGCGGCATCGTGCCCCACGAACAGCGTTCCTTCGCCCACTGAGAACGAGGGCACGCCTACCCGCGCCATGCTGAAATGATCGCTGCGGTAGTAGTGCCCTGCCTCGGGATGTGCGTCCTGCACGATGGCGAGACTGAATCGCCTGGCCGTTTCTTCGACCGTCGGGTATAAGCTCGTCCGCTCCGCGCCGGCGATGTTCGTTTCCAGCGGGTCGCCGAAGGGCTGCACATCGTCGTAGTTCAGGTCGAGCGCGATCTGCCCTGCCGGGACCGGCGGATGCTGGCCTAAATACTCCGAGCCGAGCAGCCCCTGCTCCTCGGCGGTGACTGCAGCGAAGATGACCGAGTGAGGCGGCTTCAGCCCGCTCCAAACCCGCGCCAGCTCCAGCAGAATGCCGCAACCAGTTGCATTGTCCGCCGCGCCATTGAAGATGTTGTCCCCCGCCATTCCCGGCACAAATCCGAAGTGGTCGTAATGCGCAGAGTACATGAGCGCCTGATCTCTACCTCGGCTCTCACCGGGCAGGATTCCGACCACATTCGGCGATTCATAAGGCCGCACGGTACTGGCGATGTGTGCCTTCAACCGCACAGGAAGCTCGACCGCCTTGAAGCCCTTCTTCCCCGCGGCCGCTATCTCTTCGTCGGTCTTGCCGAGGCCACTCGCCGCGAAAAGCTTGTCGGCGACATCGTGATGGATCCAAGCCGCCGCCTCGACCACCGGCTTCGCATCGTCCGCAAGGAACGTCTTCTCGCCCGAGCCTGAGTGTTCCACGACGCTCCACGGATAGCTCGCAAGATCGGTGCGATGAATGATCAACGCGCCAATCGCGCCTTTGCGTGCCGCCTGCTCGTACTTATAGGTCCAGCGACCGTAGTACGTAAGCGCCTTGCCGCCAAAGAACTTCGGATCGTCCGACGGTGGATCGCCCACGATCACAAGCACCACCTTGCCTTTGACATCCACGTTTGCATAGTCGTCCCAGCCGAACTCTGGCGCGGTCACTCCGTAGCCAACGAAGACAATCGGCGCGTCGATCTCCGCCACTGCTTCATGCCGTGGATTGTTGACGACATAATCCGGCCCGAACTTCAGCGCAACGGGCGAACCGCCGTCCCCAACAAGTGCCATCGAGGAGGTCTCTCGCTTCACCGTCATGCCGAAGAATTTAATCTGTTGCAGGTAGCTGCCATTGTCGCCAGCTGGCTTTAGGCCGTATAAAGCGAACTGCGTCGCAATGTAGGTTGCCGCCAGATCACCGCCACGGAGTCCCGGAGCTCGGCCTTCCAGCAGGTCGTCCGCGAGAAACTTCACATGCGCCCGAATCTTCTCTGCGTCGATCGCAGCTTCTGCAGCTTTTACAGCAGGGGGCACCTGCGCCTTTGCGACGCAACTGCATGCGAGCAGGAACACGGAAGCGACGGTGGCAAGACGCAGATTCATGGATTCTCCCTGGAGAAAACAGACTACAGCAACTCCGCCCTGAAACCGCTCGCTCCAGCATCAAAACGAGTCATGATCCTCGTCATGATCAACGATGGCTTGCTCAACCCTCTGCACCTTGGGTCCAGTCTTCGCCTCCGGTCCCCGCAGCGGCTTTAATGCCATCACATCCAGCCGCTGCAACACTTTCCGGGCCAGTCCCGTAAGCGGTAGTCCGCCCAGAGTAGACGTATTTACCCAGTGCAGGTCCGCTTTTGCCAGCGGCACAGCCTTACGCAGGGACTGGTCCGACGGCCCCATTGGCGCATAGATGCGGGCATAGTAATTCGTGTTGGTGATCGCATGCCGCACCCGGAGCAGCGGCTCGCGATGGCTCAGCTCGTCGCCTCCCACATCCAGCGGTAGTGGCGGCAGTTCATACATTCCGGGCATGAGGCTTGCCTCCGGAGGTCGCTTTGCCAGCAGCACTTGCGTGGTCACACCACGCTTACGAATGGAAAGCAGGAAGGCCACTTCGCGGCTCCGCAGCTTCTCCCGTGGTGGGGTTCCATGCTCCCCGCGCGTCCGGCAGAACGCATGCACAGGACATTGCAGGCAGAGCGGCGAACGCGGCAGGCAAATGGTCGCTCCAAGCTCCATCATCGCCTGGTTGTGCTCGCCGGGCAGGTTCTTCTCCATCCCTTTATCGGAACGTGGTCTGCCGTTCGAACTACTGGCTGGAGGAACGATGCTCTGTGCCGTGGCCCGAAGAAAGGCGCGCCCGTCAGCTGTCCGGTCCTCTGGCCTTCCGGTCACCCGCAGCAATACCCTCTCCACGTTGCCGTCGACCACGGCGATGCTTTCGCCAAACGCGATGCTCGCAATAGCAGCAGACGTGTATTCGCCTATTCCGGGAAGCGTCCGTAGTTGAACCGAGTTCGAGGGCAGGATCCCGTTCCGCTCTGCGGTAATGAACTGCGCCGCCTTGTGCAGCATCCTCGCGCGGCGATAGTAGCCGAGTCCGCTCCACACGGCGAGCACCTCTTCTTCTGGAGCAAGCGCAAGGGCCAACAGCGTAGGAAACTTCGCGAGGAACTCGTGGTAGTGCTCGATCACCGCAGCGACGCGGGTCTGTTGCAACATAATCTCCGAAAGCCAGATGCAGTACGGGTCGACCGCTCCCCGCCAAGGCAACTTGCGCGCATGGATCCGGTACCACTTCGCCAGCGCACCTTGAAATTCAAAAGCATTTTCTTCCAGGCCTAAGGCTAACTGTTTTCTAGCGGACATTTTTATGCAGTCTATCGCCTCGCGTAACGATCGGCAGTTCAACAAAGAGCACAAACGCATAACATCGCGAATAAGCCAAGCAAACTTCGCCCGGTGAACTTATAGCGTATCTCCGGGCGCGGTCTTCGCCACAACCGGTTCCGGTTTTGTAGGATAGGGCATCCCCTTTGCCAGCACGGCCTGCAACTGTGCGTCGTAACCGTAGATGTCGTCAAAGAAATGAGTATGCCCATCGTCCTCGACGAAGCCCGTCACGTAGAAGATCACAATTGGAAGCGGCGTCTTTAGATTGACCTGATGGTTATCCGCGCCGTTCTGCATCGCCTCTGTCACCTTGTCGATGTCCCAGTCCTGCTGGTCACCGCTATTCTGCTGTCCTGACAATACCCAGGCCGCCAGCTTCGCCGGCTCCTGCACGCGGACGCATCCGTGACTGAAATCTCGTCGCGTCCGGTTGAAAAGCTCCGTCGCTGGAGTCGAATGCAGATAGACGTCATACTGGTTCGGGAACATGAACTTTACCAGCCCCAGGGAGTTCTTCGGTCCAGGCTTCTCGCGTACCATCACGCCGCCATGCGCTACCTGGTTGACCGAGTAATCGGTGAGCACCTCGCCCTTATTATTTGTCACTTCGAAGTTCTTCGTGGCGAGGTAACCCTTGTTGGATTCCATGTGCGGAACGAGTTCCTTGCGCGCGATATCTGCCGGAACGTTCCAGTAAGGACGAAAGATGAGGTACTTCATCATGTGGGCGAATACCGGCGTCTGGTGTTCCCCGACCACCTTGCCTACGACAACCTTCATCGTGAACTCCGGCTGATGGTTCTGGTCGTACGCATGAAGCACGAACTCCGGCAGGTTCACAATAATGCGGGCATTGAGGTATTGATCGGGCAGCCACCGCCAGCGCTCGAGGGAGTCCTGCAGTTGAATGACCCGAGCTGACAAGGGCACGTTGAGAGACTTGATCGTCTGGGATGTCAGTTTGCCGTCTTCGGTGAGACCGTGGCGATGCTGATAGCTTTTCACCGCGTCTGAGAGCGGCTGATCGTAGGTTGTCGCAACAGTCTCTTCCGCCGGAGCATCCCCTTCCAGCTTAAGCCGTGCAAGCAGCCCGCCAGCCTCAGGATAATTCTGATCGACAGCGATCGGCTTCTCAACATCCCTCAGCGGAGCTGCCTTTGCCTGGTCCTGCTGCTTCGCGAGATCGAGATAGTGCGCTAGCGACTCCTCAGTCTTCCGGTACTGCTCAGAGTTCGGCTCGACTCCCGCGACCAGCTTTGGAACATCGTCAGCATCGACTGCGTTGTCCGAGACGAACTCGGCCAGGTTGTACTTCTTTGTATCGACGTTGATGTCGAAGTCGAAGTGTGTCGGGTTCACGCGGCCAATATGCAGGTCGGAGATGTACCTCATCACCGCGATCGTCATCGCGACATCAAACTGCGCGAAGTCATCCTCGTTCTTCCCTGCCAGCTTATGGATGCGCGCTGGCCAGCGCGAAGCGTCGTAATCTTCCGGGCTCAGCCCCTTTGCCGCCGCGTCGCTGAATGCCTGAACGAACGCGGTCGCCTGCTTCGTCGGCTTGCCATCGCGAGTCCAGGCAATCTCGTTGTTGCGGTCGTCATAGAACGTCATCACCGCCGGTTGGTAGTCCGAATAGTCGGGCCAGCGCAGGATTGACAGCGTCTTCTGCGCCGTCACCGCCTGAATGTTGTCTGCATAGTCGGCCGTATTGGGAGCCGAAATTGTTTTACGGTGGCGATGGCAGCCGTCCGCGAAAAGCAGGGCGGTCAGCACCAAACCTGCGGCGAAGACTCGAGGAGTAAAACTGGATCGTGCGTTCATCATGAGGAGCATCTGGGCCGGCCGCCTGATTGTTTCGTTGAGGGTTCACTTCTTCAGATGCAGCTTAGCGCAATCCCGCAAAAGCCAGAAAGAATCAAATTCCCCGAACCACGTCGGGTAGCGCATTCAGGCAGAGAAGCACCTGTGTCACCAGCACCGCCGCCGTCAGTGCTAAAAACATCTTCCGCTGCTTCGTCTCAAGCGCATCCGCGAAGACGCCGCCTACAAACGTGAAGAGGAACGGCAGCGTCCAGAGCCATGGGAAGGAAATTGTTTGCGTGGTTCGCAGCGCGAAGACTGCAAGCACCATCAGAAGGGGCGTCGTGTTGCCAAAGTACCGGCAGCGTTTCACGCCCAGGTACAAGACCAGCGACACGGCGGTCGCCACCAGAATGGGCGCATTCACCAGGGAAGTCGCAAAGCGCGCCGCACCTTCAAGCGAGAACCAGAACCTTGCCCCTCCGCCAGTAAAAACATAGCTGAAAGGCGCGAGCCTGAAGGCAAACGATGCAAACACAATGGCCAGCGCTCCCAGTGCGGAGAAGATCAATATTTGCATTACGTAGCTTCTGCGTCGCTCCGCCAGATACATCAGAAATATCGCCGCCGCGACGAAGCCAACCATGGCGGTAAGCAGATGCGCCGTCGCCGTAAGCCCCAGCGCCAGCACAAACAAGCCAATCCTTGGCTTCCACTTCCGCCTTGGGCCTTGCAGTGCATGGGCCACGCCGATGGCAGCGTAGACCAGCCCATAGAGCCCCCACATGGCCAGAACATCGTTGTTCGGGTTCACAGCGAACCGCACCACCATCGGACAGAAGCAGTACAGACCAAGCGAAAGAAAGGCTCCTTCATTCCCGAACAGCCTTCGCGAGACCCACCATAAACCGCCGCCCAACCAGATCGCAAAGAAGACAAACGGCAGGTGCATCAGGTATTTCACTTCGCCGATCTCGTGCCGCGCCTCCCAGGTGGATCCGTTCAGCGTTCCGCCGGCGTACAACCGGTTCTCCGGCTTCCGTAACTTGTCGGAACCGAGCAGCACGAATCGCTGAAGGGTGAGCGGCAGCCCAGCGACCCGGTAAGCGAGAGTGCCGTCGCCGTTCAGGTTTCCACAGGTCGTAAAGTACCCAGCCAGCGGAGAGGGCCGCTCCCACATCTGACGCCCGCACAACGCGTATCGGTAATCCGTCTGCGAGAGCTGCTGCCGGTTCACGACCCATAGGCACTCGCATAGAAACAGCACCAGCAGCAGCGCGGCAAGCCGTTGCGGTCGTCCGATCTGAAGGGTGAGAAGTGTCATCTTGTGAAAAGGGTCGGAGTGCCCCATCCATCGCGCTCTTGCCTCATGCGATGGGTGGGAACGCATCCCGCTCGGACTGCGGCTTCTCACGAAACCCGCGACCGCCCGATAACCCCGCCTTCGAGTGTATCTTGAGAGACAGAGGTCTCCATGCAGTCGCTTTCCTTCATGCCCGGCCGAGCCTTTCTGTCCTCCAACTCCACCGCCGTCCCTTGGACCGCCGTCTTCGAAGACGAAGGGGTCGCCGGCTACTTCTACGCCTGTGATAGATCGCAGCAGACACAGGAAGAGAGCATCATGGACGCGATGCTCATCTACAACGTAGATGCCCTGGCGAAAAGCGATGCAGAACTCCAGCGTCCCGAAGCCACGCGCATTGCCAGCATCGAGTGGTCGCGCGATGGCCAGCAGGCCGTCCTCTATTTGGACGGCACAGCGCAGGCGCTCTTCGACTTCCAGCAGCGCTGCGGATACTGCCGCATGGATTTTCCCAACTTCCTTGGAGAAGAGGGCGATTCCTGGCGTAAAACTTCTCACGCATGGAACGAGAACGCGCTGCAGCGGTTTGAATCAGCACTCTATGTCTGATTCTTCATCGGGGCCAGGAGGGGATCGCTGAAGCAAGAAGAATCTGCAATTTCACGGGCACTAGCTCAAAACCTGGCAGCCGATGACAAGCCACATCCCACCAAACGGACTTAGCGTGGTTGTCCGAAGCGATGGCAGAATGGGAAGTATCCGATTCGTCGGGAGCAACGATAGCTTTAAATGGCGCTTGAACTGATAACTGCTCCCTACGTCGAGCGATCAAGTTATGGTAAGCATCTCGATCAACCTAGACCAGAACGGCAAACCCTTCGAGATCGATGTGGAAAGTGGACTTCAGCCCCCTGCGACGGCGCCCAATCCAAATGACCTCTGTTTCGATATTCCCAAGCCCATTGCAAGCAATTGCTACAGAAACATCTCTTCCACCTCAAGCCAGTCCTTCACTCGCCGGAACCCTGTAACAGATACATTGTGCGGCGAACTATAAAGAATCCCTTCCCCCGTAAACCGCCTCAACTGACGCGGATTGTCATCGATCAGAAAGTCCGCCTTCAGGATGGACTTGTCTCCGCAGAAGACGATGCGCGAGGGAGAGATGAACGGGAAGTTCTTCTCCAGCCAGCGAAATTTCGCCATAAATGAAGTCGGCACCTCCATTGCCGCGGTTGCGATGAACACTTCGTACTTGCTCTGCAGCGCAAGCAGGACACGCTGGGCCTCCGGCATCACGTCGAGAACCTCGAAGAAGTCCTCCGACCTTAGATACGCCTCAAGCGCCGGATGGCGATCAAGCGCCACCACATCCCAGAGCCATTTGCCGTTCAGGTCGGCTTTGGTGATCTGCGCGTCGTGATCGCGGTTATAGCGCAGCAGATGCTCTGCCACGGCATCCGCAATCACCTCATCCATGTCCACACAAATGCGTTTCAACCAAGCCCCTCGCTAGTAACTGAGAACCTACAACTGAGAACGGTCAACTGGACCCGGTCAACGGGCAACCAGCCTTACAACGATCGTACGATCTGCGCCGCGATACTCTCCACCGGCACCGTCTTCCGCTGCGGCGAGTCCCGCGCCGGATCATAGTACAGCAGCCGCCCGCAGCTCTCGCAGGTCATCATCTGGTCATCGTTGTTGCGATCGCGCAGATCATTCCACCGCTGCGGCCGAACCATCATCTGGCAGGCTGTGCACTTCTGGTTCAGCGCCTCTGAAACCGCTGTGCCTTTGCCTTTTGCGATTCGGTCGTACACCGAGAGCGACGCCTCATTAATATCCGCCCGCTCTGCAGCGCGCAGCTTCTCTACCTCCGCCAGCAGTGTCCTGTCCGCCGCAACCGTCTCGTTCGATCGCACCATCTCACGAGCGAGGATCGTTTCAGCGTCTGTCACCGCCGCATCCGCCAGCTTCTTCTGTGCATCGAGCACCTCGCTGCGCTCCATGCTCTCAAGCTCGGCATCCTCTATTCCAGAGATCTTCGATTCCGCAAACCCAATTTCATGCTCGTAAGCTGTCGTCTGCACGGTATTCGTTGCAAGCTCCAGGTTCTTCCGCGTGCGCGCGATCTTGGCTCGCAGGTCCTTCACATCGGACTCCTGCCCACGCCGGAGCGCCTCTTCCTTAGCGATCAACCCCACTATGACCTCCCGCTGGCCCTTCGCGGCTTCGAGCTTCGCGGTCAAACTGGCCACCAGCTTTGGCAGCGCGATCATCTCGTCCCGCAGCCGCTTCGCCTCGATATCATGCTTCTGCAGAACAATCAGCTTCTCAAGGTCTGGATGCATCGCGGCTCCTCTGTCTCTCCCCAGCATAAGCCCGAAGCCACGCGCAAGAAAACAGGAGGCTGCCCGGGCAGCCTCCTGTCACGTTCGAAACATCCCCGAAGACAATCACACCGAACCGGATTCGGCTTGCCGCGGCTCTGCCCGCTCGGGTGCCCCATCCGCCGTCCTTGTCTTTTGCGATAGTGGGATCGATAGGCCCACCTGCAAAGGCCTAGCTTTTTAGATCCCGCACTAATCGCTGGCCAGGGCCTCGCAATCGATCGTGCATGCGCATAGATCCATCAGCCAGGTCATCAACGCCAGCTTGGAATTCAACCGGTGCCGGGGAACAACCGAACGAATGAGGCCATCGAGGTCCTGCCGCGCCATCGACGCGAGCTCCCGCGAAGACGCACTTCGAGAGGGCGAGAGCCATAGCACCAGACCAATCGCCAGCCCACCGAAGATCAGCAGCCAACCATTCGCCCGCTCGCTCATTTCGCCGGCTTTCTCCGGCTCTCAACATCGCCAGCACCGCCCTGCGGAACGCCGTACTTTGCTCCCGCCCTGGTCAGTTCGTCCATCGACATGTGCCCCTTCAGGTGGACGAAGGTCAGCTCCAGCGGCTCGGCGGCGATCACCACGAGCTCACTGAAGGCCCCGTTCTCGTCGGTCTTCACACACACGTCTGTGCTGTCCGTCGCACCACGCGTCTTTACGATGTGCGACCAACCGCCACTCTCCAGCCGCTTTTGAAACTCTTCCACATCCGCCATGTTGTACTGTCCAGCCTTTTCGTACTCGTACGAGCGCACAATGACGAACTCAAGCTTGTTCACCAGCTTCGCACCGTCCTTCTCCTCTTTGTCGACTTTGTCGTCCGGATCAGACCCGGCGAACTTCGCCGCCATGGCCAGCATCTTCCTGTCGAGGTTAACCTCAGTCGAAGACTTCGCCCCATGTGAAAACTTATCGGCTCCCGCAAAGAGATCATCCTTCACCTGCGGCGAAAAGAAACCGACGGATACCCGCTGCCCGGTCATCGCCTGTGCTCCCGTTCCCGCCAACAGCATTCCTGCGAACGCCGCCGCAATGTACTTTGCTGCTCCCAAGATCCTCATCGCTCCACCTCTCGCTTTCTTCCCGCCGAGTGAGTCTCACCCGCACGTCCAATTCGTTCCTGAACCTCGATCAGCGTGCGTCCCGTAACCTGCATTGCCGCCTCGAACTGTATGTGCGCGGCCTCCGCCTCCTGCCGTTCGCGGCGCAACTTCTGCTGCCGCCACTGCCAGCCACCGAGCAAAGCCCCAATCAGCAGCATCGCCGCTACGGCAAGCGAAACCCAGCGGCGCGGCAGCATCACCAGTCTCCCGCTACGTTCCTGGTCAACACGGCCCATCACCTGATCGGCGAACCCTTCTGGCGCTTCGACCCGCCGCAGATCCTGCCTGAACCTGGCCTCAAAATCAGCATCCACATCGAACTCACGCTCGCTCACGTTTGAACTCCTTCAACATCACATCCGCCTTCCGCCGCAGCAGTCCGAGCCCGCGCTGCAGGTTGCTCTTGACCGTCGCCACCGGCTGACCCAGCACCTTCGCAATCTCTTCAGGATCCAGATCTTCCTGATACCTGAGCACAACCGCACCGCGCATCATAATCGGCAACGACGTCACCATCTCCTCCAACCGCATTTCGACCTTTTCCGCGCGAGCATCCGCCCCAAACCGGTCCTGCAACGTCGCATAGCAGTCTTCCTGCCACTGATCCGCCTTCCACTCCGGTTTTACCGAGCGCCGCCGCAGGCAGTCTGTTGCCCGGTTCACGGTCACTCGCCGCAGCCAGAACTTCACATGCTCGTCCGACTCCATCTTTTCCAGAGCCCGATAAAGCTCCAGAAACGCATCCTGCGCAACCTCTTCCGCCGCACCCCGTTCCCCGACAACCCGCAGCGCAATCGAGAACACCATCGACTGGTGCTGCTCGATCAGCTCTCGAAAGGTGCTTTCTTTGAAGGTCATTCGTGCGGCTCAACTACCTATACGCAAGCTCGCTCGATTTCGAACGCAAAAAGAAAGGGTTTCCGCGACAAATCTTGATTACTATGACCCAGTGATGAAAGCTCTCCTGAGAACAGTCTTTTTTGTCCTGGTCATTACTGGTGCGCTCACCTACATCTTCGGCTTCTATCCCCTGCGCGACCCTCACCCGCCGCTGATCTTGCCGCACTCTGCGCTGGTGATCCGAAGTGCGAAGGTCTATGCCTCGCCCGATGCCGCACCCATTGACAACGCCACCATCCTCATCCGCGACGGCAGAATCGCCGCTATTGGAGATCCCACACTTTCAATCCCAGCTGACGCGACGCCTGTTCCCTGTAATCGCTGCATCGTCACCGCCGGTTTCTGGAACACCCACGTCCACTTCACCCAGCGCAAGTGGGCCAACGCCGAATGGACGGACGCCGCTCGGCTCAACAATCAGCTCGCCGATATGCTGACAAGCCGTGGCTTCACGACCGTCGTCGACACCGGATCGAACCTCCGCGACACCATTCCCATCCGCCCGCCGCATCGAGACCGGCAAGCTCCTCGGCCCCTTCATTTACACCGCTGGATCAGCGCAGTACCCTCCGAACGGCCTTCCCTTCTATCTCCGTGAGAGTCTGCCGAAGTGGCTGCTCTACCTCATGCCCCAGCCAAAGTCGCCCGAAGCGGCTGCGAAAGTGGAGCTCCGTAATATTGCCGAAGGCGCAGATATCCTGAAGCTCTTTACCGGCTCGCTGGTTGAGCGTGACCGCGTCCTGCCCATGCCTGAACCTAACGCGGCCGCCGCCGTGAACGTCGCCCACAGCCACGGACAGCTCGCCTTCACGCATCCCTCCGACAAGTCGGGAGTAGTGATTGCCATGAACAGCGGCGTCGATGTTCTCGCCCATGCTCCGAGCGAGACCACTGGTGTCGATACCGCGCTTCTGCAATCAGTGATCGACCACCACATGGCCATGATTCCGACCCTGAAGATGTTTGGCACCACAGTTACGAAGAGCGCCTCGTTTCTCGATCCCATCTATGCCGAAGTCCGCGAGTTCCACCGTCTCGGCGGCCAACTGCTCTTCGGCACCGATGTCGGCTATATGGCCGACTACACCACGGACGACGAGTTCACCGCTCTCGCCGCCTCCGGCCTCGACTACAAAGACATGCTCCGCATGTTGACTACTGCCCCGGCAGAGCGATTCAACGTGACCTCGTCGAAAGGCACGATCGAACCCGGCAAGCTGGCCGACCTTGTCCTGCTCGACGCCGACCCCGCCACCGACGTCACCGCCTTCAGCCGCGTCCAAACCACAATCCGCACCGGCCAGGTCATCTATTCCAGACCCTGATTTTCGCGCCTCAAAAGAAAGTCGAGCGAACTGCACCCTCGCCCGTCTTTCTTTACAGACGGGCTCAATAGAAGGGACAGATGACGTCAGTCGAGGGATACAGTTTGGCGTTGCCGTCCACGCAAGCAGCTGCATCGGAGCTCGATCTCGCAGCCCTCGTCGAGACCTACTCCGCGCTTCTCTTCCGTGTCGCGCATTCTGTTTTACGCAGTCATTCTGAAGCGGAAGACGTCGTACAGGATGCCTTCGTGCGCGTCCTCGAACACCGGCGTTCGGTACCAGAAGTTCGCGATCTCCGCGTCTGGCTCATCCGCATCGCATGGAACCTTGCACTCGACCGGCGGCGCCGCATCCGCCCCGACCAGATGGACGCTGTCTTCGCCCAGACCCTGGTCGCAACCAGCACGCCGGCCGACCAGGCGTTGAACGAAGCGCAACAGATGGGCAATGTCCTGCGCGAACTGGAACGGCTTCCGAAGGCTGAACGCAATGTGCTTCTGCTTTCGGCAATAGAAGAACTGGATACCACAGAGATCGCGGCAGTCCTCAAGAAGAGCGAGTCGGCCGTCCGCGCGCAGCTCTTCCGGGCAAGAGCTCGTCTGCGCGAGAGGCTCAGCAGAAAGAAAGGAGGAGCAAGATGAATCGACGCGAGATTGATCCCGATGAAGCCATCGACCGGATCTTCGATGCTCTTCGTGACGTAGAGCCATCTCCTGGGATGAAACGCCGCATCCTGAATGGCGCAAGAGAGCGTAAGAAGACACGGCCGGTTTGGAGCTTACCAGCGGGAGCGCCCTGGATGCTCGCCACCGCAAGCATCACGATCGTCGCTGTCGCGGTTCTATGGATCACTCTGAACTATCGCGCCGATCACAAGAACGTTGCCTCTTCTGTACACCAGTCTCCGCTTACCGCGGGAACCCAGCAAGTACCTGCCCCTGCGGTCAGATCGGCTGGCGAGGCGCCCCCGAGGCGCTCGGTGAGGATTATGCCAAAGCAGAATCCCGACGCCGCGGAGTCGATCAACACGGAAGATTCACTCGCCCTGAGCGAGATGAACGCCCCGAGCCAACCGGCGCCGCCGATGCCGCTGACCAGTCAGGAAAAGCTCCTCGTCCGCCTCGTTCATAAAGGCGATCCCATCGAACTCGCCATGCTCGATCCGCAGTTCCGCAGTCTCGAGCAAGCGAACAGCAAGGCGGAGTTCGACCGCTTCTTCACTCTGCCCCCGGTTCCGGAAACCAGGCCCAAGAACCCTGCCGAGCCGGCCACCAAGGAGAGCGCCCGTGAACTCCAACCGAAATCAGAAAGGTAGATCCATGATGACTGTTGCTAGAACCATGGCGAGATTCGCCGTCACATTCCTGCTCTGTGTTCCTTCCATATGGGCCCAAACCGATCCGAATCCGCTCGAGAATCACTCGGCCGAAACGAACCCTGACAAACGCGGCACGGGGACCATTGAGACCATCTATTTGGCCGGCACCTTCCAAACGGACGATGCCCTGGAGATCCGGTACGCGCTGCACGCCGTGCTCCCCGCTAACACTGTCGTCGAATATAACCGTCCCCAGAATGCCCTCCTTGTTCGTACCACTCCCGAACTGATGGTCGTCGCCCGCAGGATCGTCGCCGATCTCGACCGGCCCAAGAAGACCTATCGCGTCACCTACACCATCACCGAGTTCGACGCAGGCAAGCGGATCGGTACCCAGCACTTCGCTCTCATCATCGTGTCGGGCCAACGTACGACTCTAAAGCAGGGAAGCAAAGTGCCCGTCGCTACCGGTACCTACAAGGATGGAAGCGCCTCCGCACAAGCCCAGTTCACCTATCTCGATGTGGGCATGAATATCGATGCCTCGATCGAAGATTCCTCGACCGGGCTCAGACTCAAGTCGAAGGTTGAGCAGTCGAGCATCGCGGATTCCTCAGTCATCGCCGATGTAAAGGAACCCATCATCCGGCAGAGCGTCATCGAAGGCATCTCCCTTCTCAGCCTGGGCAAGCCGCTGGTACTGGGCGGGATCGATGTTCCCGGCAGCACACGGCATTTCGATATCGAGGCTGTCGTCGAAATCGTGAAGTGAGCTTTGTAGACTTTTGCCGAGGCAACGATTTCCCCGTTGTCTTTTGAGTCCCGATCTGAGAACCTGAAGCGCCTCTAAACATCGCTGTTTCTGGCTGCTCCGGCAGCACAAAGGTCGCATCGTGGCTTCTGTTCTTATCACCGGCGCCAGCACCGGCATTGGTTTTGCAACGGCACTCGCCTTTGGCCGAGCGGGCCATAACGTCTACGCGACCATGCGCAATCCAACACGATCGCCGCAACTGGCGGGGACAGCCGCCGCGGAGAGTCTTCCCATCAAGATCTCCGTGATGGACGTCGACTCGGACACCTCCGTCGCAAACGGCATCGCAGCCATCCAAGAGCAGGCCGGGCACATCGACGTCCTGATCAACAATGCCGGTGTCGAGCGCATGGGGTCGATCGAGGAAGTTTCCCTGGCTGACTTCCGCGCCATCATGGAGACCAATTACTTCGGCGCTATTCGCTGCATTCAGGCCGTCGTCGGCCCCATGCGCGAACGCAAGAGCGGATGCATCATCAGCATCTCTTCGGTGGCCGGGCGCATCGCCATGTCTCCCATGACACCCTACACCGCATCAAAGTGGGCACTTGAGGCACTCAGCGAATGTCTCGCACAGGAACTCAAGACCTTCAACGTTCGCGTCGCCATCGTCGAGCCCGGCATCATAGACACACCGATGGCGCAGTACATCAAGGCAGGGCCAAGCGGAGACACGCACTACGCACAGGAACGCCGTTTGGGCCATCTCTTCACCGCCGCCCTCGCAAACCATCCACCCGTTTCGATGGTCAGCGAGAAGATCCTCGAGATCGTCGAGAGCGGCACCTGGCAACTGCGGCATCCGGTCGGCCCGGACGCGGCACCCTTCCTCGGCTGGCGCGCAAGCATGACCGACGAGGAGTTTGCCGATCTGAACTCTGCGGATGACGACACCTGGTACACCCGCATCGAGGGCGACTTCGGCATGAAGATCCGCCCAGCCGTCTAGACCTGAGTGCATTCGAAGACCTACTGCTCGCGCAGCAAAATTGCTGGATCGATCCGCAGCGCCCGCCGCACCGGTCCGGCCACGGAGAGTAGTCCCGTAGTTACCATCGTCGCTACGACTGCCCCAATAACAATCGGATCCCTAGCCGAGACTCCATACACAATCGACGCCAGCAGCCGGCTTGTGGCAAGTCCGAGCAACACGCCCGTCACCGACCCGCTCACCAGCAGGATCAGCATCCTTCCCAGCGCTGCCGCCAGCACCTGCTTGCCGTGGGCCCCGAGAGCAACCCGGATACTTAGCTCCCGCAGACGCTTGCTCACCGTGTAAGAGGCGAGACCGAACGTCCCGGCGATCGAGAGCAGTAGCCCGAAAACACCAAACAAGGTAAGCGCCGCCGTGGCCACCTGCGCGGGCAACAAACTCAGTGACATCGACGCTGTCCAGGATTCGGAGGCCTGGATTGGAATGGACGAGTCGAGATCGTGGATCGCCTTCCGCACAGACACCGCCATGTCCCCAAAGCCCTCTACTGAACTATCCTGCGAGCGCGTGATCAGGTCGACTCCGGTGCTCTGGTCCTGTGTGATCGGGTAGAACACGGCCGCGCTCCGGTCCTCGCTGAGATAGAAGTATTTACCGTCTTCGGCAATCCCGACGACCTGCACCAGTTTGCCTTGCTTGGTCTTGAAGGATCGACCTACCGCCTCCTGGTAGGGAGATTTGAACAGCCTCTCGGCGAAATCGCGGTTGACCACGGCGACGAGCGGGGTCTTCGCAGTGTCCGTGAAACTCACGTCACGCCCGGCCAGCAAGGGCGTTTCAGCAGCCTTGAAGAACCCGGGCGCCACATCATAGACAAACGCATCGAACGCCTTTGTCGATGCCTTGAACTCCGTGGTTTGCTGGTCATAGATCGTTGTGGTGGAAGGATTAGCCATAGGCGTAGTGTTCCCATAGCCGGCTGCCTCTACTCCGGGCAACTGTGTCACGCGCTCCAGGATCCTCCGTTGCATCTGTTCCGCCGAGTCGCCCTTGTATCCTGACTGGCTCAGGTCAAAGCGCGTGAGGACCACGTTCTGCGGCTTGAAACCAATATCACTGGTCATGGCTTTGGTCATCCCGCGCAGCGCAACGAACGCCGCTGTCACGGTCACGCAGCAAAGTGCAATCTGCGTCGCCAGAAGAACGTCCCGGAGCGCCCACCTGCGACCCGCCGAGGTCTGGCTTCCGCTCTTGATCGCCTCATTGGGATCCGTTTTAAAGATCTGCCGCAGCGGCATCACGCCGAAGAGAACACCTGAGAACGCCGAGATAAGGAATGCCGCCAGAATCAACGAAGGCTGCGGCATCACGTCGAACTGGAACGGATAGTCGCTCGGCGGATGCCACTGCGCCAATGCCGTCAGTGCCGCCCATGCGAGACCGCAGGCGCAGGCCCCGCCAAGAACTGAGATGACGAAGGCCTCAACCAGCACCTGCCGCAGTATGCGCCAGCGGCTTGATCCCACTGCCATGCGAATCGCAATCTCGCGGCCACGGTCCGCTGTCCGTGCCGCGAACAGGCTGCCCAGGTTAGCGCACGCCGCGAGAAGCACGATGCCGCCCAGCACCATCACTCCCGCCAGGAACGCCTGCGCCGGCTTGGCAAGATAATCCCCAATCAACCCCGGGCGCGAAAGCTTGTAACGCAGCCCTTCTTCGTCCGCGGGATATTGCTTCCGTACCCGCGCCGCAAGCGCGTCAAGATCACCTTCAATCTGCGGAACCGTCACGCCAACCTTCGATCGCGCCACGCAGAAGATGTTCCGGTCGTGCCGCTGTTCCATCCAGTTCACACCCTCGAGCGATTCCTCATTCACCATCGGAACGAAGAGGTCCGGCTGGAGAAATTTTTCCGTCCCGTGAAAGCCCTCCTGCGAGACGCCAACGATCGTGTACGGATGCTTGTTGATCCGCACCACGCGTCCTACGATGTTCGGGTCGGCGTTGAACTTTCCCTTCCAGGCAGCGAAGGTGAGCACCGCCGAATCCGACGCCCCTGGGTGATCATCATCGGAGCGCTGAAGCAATCGCCCCAGTGCCGGCCGGATCTGCATCACCTCAAAGAACTGGCCGCTAACCTCAAGTCCCCACATCGGCCGGGTCGCTCCCTGATATTCGACGCCGAAGTTTTGCGACACTTCAGCGGCAACCGACGAAAATACGTTGTTGCCGTCGCGGATATCCCGCAGCTCCGGGTAGGCGAACACCGGGAATGCCACGTTGGTCGAACCAAGCTGCCAGACCTGATCTGTATGCGGCACATTCAGCGGCTGCAGAATCAGCGACTGAAGCACACCGAAGACGATCACGTTGGCCGCGACTCCCAGTGCCAGCGTCAACACCGCGGTGAGGGCAAATCCCGGAGAGCGGAGCATCTGGCGAACGGCGAATCGCAGGTCCTGCAGCAGGTTATTCATCGGTGCGCCTCCGAAGCAATCTTTTCTGGTCTACCTACGCCCGATGCAAGCCGATCACCAAAGCCGCGATCCATCTAACCCTATGGCAGATAGACATCTCACCCCGGCGAAGAAGTTCTCGAGCATGCCGCTCGGTGTCCGCTCCTGCTGTGGAGTGTCCGCGAATGAACACGTTCTCTCGCGTTCACCTCTGCATTTGCGGTATCACTGTTGCAACGGGCGTTGCAGCGGGCAACGCATCCATTCCGTAAATCCTGTGTTCCATTCTCCGTGATACAACGTTCGAACGGCATAAGACCGCCGTGGAGGCACGACATGCACGCCAATAAACGCACCCGGCTCACCCTTGCAATCCTTTCCCTTCTTCCGATCCTGTGTGCCTCAAGCCTCTTCGCTCAGTACCAGAACCAGTACGACCCAAATGATCCCCCTGCCTCCATCGCCCGCATCGGCTATACCCAGGGCAACGTCTCGCTGCAGGCCTACGGCACTGACGACTGGAGCCAGGCTCCGCCCAACTATCCGATGGTCGGCGGAGACCGCCTCTACACCGGCCCGCGCGCCCGCGCCGTCGTGCAGCTTGGCGGCGCCGAGCTTCGCCTCTGGCAGGCTACAGACGTCTCGCTCACCAACGTCACCGACCAGTTCCAGCAGATCGGCCTCGCCGCCGGGACCTTCCGCCTCCGCGTCTTCGAGATGAGCCCCGGAAGCCAGATCGAGGTGGACACGCCGAACGGTGCCGCCATCATCGAGTCCCCGGGCGACTACCGCTTCGAGGCCTTCCCGCAGACCGGCTCGCAGGACGCGAGTTCCATCGTCACGATCAACTCTGGCAACGCCCAGATCACCGGCCCCGGCATCAATCAGCCAGTCTCGGGCGGCTACTCCATCGGGCTGTTCGGAACGAATCCCGTCCAGCTTCAGTACCTCGACGTGCCTGATTACGACGATCTCGACTACTGGAGTCTCCAGCTCGACCAGCGCCTGCAAAACTCCGTCTCGGCGCGCTACGTCAGCCGCCAGATGGTTGGTTACGGCGATCTCGACGAATACGGCTCATGGAACCCCGACACGGAGTACGGACCCGGCTGGTTCCCGAATCAGGTCCCGAACGGCTGGCAGCCCTACTCCACCGGCCACTGGGCTTACGTCCAGCCCTGGGGCTACACCTGGGTCGACGACGCGCCGTGGGGCTTCGCGCCGTTCCACTACGGCCGCTGGTCGCAGGTTGGCGGTCGCTGGGGCTGGTTTCCCGGGCCGCCCGCCGTCCGTCCCGTCTACTCTCCCGCCCTCGTCGCCTTCGTTGGCGGAGGTCCCGGCGGGGGTGGCGGCGGCATCTCCATCGGCATAAACTTCGGCGGTGGAGTTGGCATCTCCGCCTGGTTCCCCATCGGTGTCGGCGAGCCTTACGTCCCCTGGTACCGCTGCAGCCCTTCCTATGCCCAGCGGGTGAACACGAGCAACGTCAACGTCGCCGTGATTCGCAACACGACCGTCGTAAACAACTACAACACCTACATCAACAAGACTGTCATCAATAACACGACCATCAACAACACCACCGTGAACAACACAACGGTGAACAACTTCAACTACGCAAACCGCACGCAGGTCACCGCCGTTCCTGCAAGCGCTGTCGCTTCAGGAGCATCCGTGTCCCGCCAGGCTGTCCGCCTGACACCACAGCAGCAGCAGCAGGTCGCCCGCGCTCCCATCGCGGTCCGGCCGACTGCGCCGGCACCAGCAACGGCTCACCCCTCGCTTGTGCCTGTCGCCAACGTCACCCGTCCGGTAGCCCGCCCCGTCCTGATGACGCCGACAGGTACAGCAAGAGCTGTTCCGGGCACGATACAGGCGCGGCCCATCGTGATCAGCAAGTTACCTCCGCCTCGGATCGTTCCGGCGAACGCCCCGCCCCCGGCCGCAGCCCCGAGACCGGTCCAGCCCAATCGCCCCAGTGCGCCCGTGCCGGTGGTGGCTCCCGTGCGGCCCGTTCTCCAGCCGATAGCTCCTGTCCGGACGCAGCCTCAACCGGTCACCCCGGCACAGCCGGCTCCGGCAACCGGCCTGCCCGGGCGGCCCGCACCGGCACCCGTCACCCGCCCGGCGCCCGCTCCAACCATCCAACCGGCGCCGGTTGTCCGCCCAGCGCCGCAGCCGGTCACACGGCCCAACCCATCCTCACCACGTCCCGCACCCGCACCGGTCGCGCGGCCTGAACCTGCACCTCAACCGGTCGTTCGCCCATCTGCACCCGCACCGCAGCCGATCGTTCGACCATCCGCACCCGCACCTGCTCCTCAGCCAGTAGTCCGCCCAAATCCGCCCGCGCCCCAACCAGTCACTCGTCCAACGGTTCCCGGGCCCGCCCCGGTCAGGCCGACACCCGTACCGGTCGTTCGTCCGTCTGCACCGCCGCCTGCCACGGCACCCGGCGTGAGACAGTCGCCGCAGCAAGTCCCCCAGCATCCCATCCCGCCCACCCAGGTAAAACCCGCGCCTAAGCCTGACCAACGCCCCAACCCCAAGGACGACAAACAGACCGATCCCAAGTAATTGAGGGCCACACTCTCGCCCACTGGAGCAGAACCAAATCCCGGGTGCCCATCCATGACAGCTTCATTGTCATGGATGGGATTGAGAGCCGCCAACCCGCCTGGCTCCAACTCCTCTGCTCGTGCTCCTGCGCCATACCCTGTGCGCTACCATTAAGTTATGCAAGACGATCTAGCCACCCGATTTGCATCGATGTCCGACGACGAGATGCTCCACCTTGGCACCCAATACGCCACGCTCACTGATGAGGCACAGGGACTCGTCCGCTCCGAGTTCAGCCGCCGCAACCTGGAGATACCCTACTCCGAGGCAGACGCCAAATCCCAACCCGAACCCGAAGAAAGCATCACAACGCTCCGCAGATATCGCGACCAGGCCGAAGCCCTGCTCGCGCGCAGTGTGCTCGAATCTGCCGGGATCGAGTGCCTCTTACTGAACGAGAACACCATCCGCAACGATTGGCTCTGGTCGAACCTGCTTGGCGGCATTCGGCTTCAGGTGGCAGTGAGCGACTTGGAGGCCGCGGAAGCGGTCCTCTCTCAACCCATCCCGGCCCACATCGCCCTTGCAGGCGAAGCCGATTACGAACAGCCGCAATGCCCCCACTGCGGTTCCCTCGATGTAGGCTTCAACAACTTCGACGCAAAGGTGCGAGCAACGTCGATCCTTCTTCTCGGCTTTCCGCTCCCCAGCCCGGTGCAAAAGGATTATTGGCACTGCGAAAACTGCGGCACGAATTGGATCGATGAATCCGAACAAACATCCATTCAGGATGTCTAAGTTCGCAGCCTCCAGAACGGGCAATCGGTCTCCATACCTCGCCCTCACCATCCTGACCATCATCGCCGGACTCGTTCTGCGTCGCGTGCCTCTCGGTCTGCCTTATGTGGTCGTGAAGTTCGGCGGCTCGATGCTCTGGGCCGCAATGGTTTATTGGATCTTCGCCGCAATCCGTCCCGCAGCCAGTTCCGTGGGCATCGCGGTTAACGCCACCCTCTTCGCCACCGCGATCGAGTTCTTCAAGCTCTACCACGCATCGCTACTCGACAGCTTCCGCCGCACCCTCGCCGGAGCACTACTGCTTGGCCGTTACTTCTCCTGGTGGGACATTGTCGCCTACCTCGCTGCAATCGCTTTCGCGACGCTCGCCGACCAGCGCCTGATCCGACGTCGCGCATAGCCGCATGGCGCTTGTCATTGAATTTGTTCGTGATGCCCGAAGGGAATCTGCTTCCAGCCCGAAGAACGCCGGGCGAACGCTTGCGCTCACCGGCCCGTCTGAAGCGTCATGAGCAACTTGTCCGTGGGATACCCTTCTGACGTGGCCTTCGACTTGATCTCGCTCAGAACATCCGGGCTCAGCATCCGTGTTCGTGAGAGCACTCTCAGCGCCTTGTGATTCGGGCCCCCGAGCAACACCCACTCATAATCGGGCCCCAACGCGAGAATCCATTCCTTCTCGCTGAAGGGCCAGAGGTACGTCACCTTCAGCTTGCCGCCGCCACTGTTCTTCTCGGCTTTGATGTTCGCGTTGGTGACATCGTTATAGTCGTTCTTCGCCTTACAGGAATTTACCAGCGTCAAACGATCCGGCTTGTAGGCCAGCCCGATCAGGTCGACCACATCGGCGATGCATCCCTTCTCCCTCTTGCTCGGGAGCCGTGCAATTTCATACCAACTACCCGCAAAGCGATTCAGGTCGACCGACGGTAACGCGGCTACCGTCTGCCCAGGAGCCGAGCGGACCACTCCCGGCAAAAGCGCTGCGAACATCGCTCCGCCAACCACCGCCCTCGTCAACACCTTCAAAGTCTTACCTCCGCGCTGCTTCGTTCGATGCGGCCTGACGGCAATTCACTTCCTCACATCCGTTGCTCATCTTAGCGGCGACTGCGAAACCGGTTCGCCAGGAGGAATTCTTCGCGGAGCTCAGGAGTCTTCAGGTTCTCGCGGATGTGCTGCAGGCGCTGCTCAAGCGCCAGCAGCGTCGCCGCCAGCGGTTCGGTGTTCGACATCGCCACATCGCGCCACATGCTGTACGGACTTGCACCAAGCCGCGTCATCTCGCGCAGCGCGCGACCGCCAATCGCGTCGATCTCCGCCCGCCCCGCTGGATCGTTGCCAAACGTATCCTCAAGCAGCGCCGTGAGGGCAGTTGAGAGCATCTGCGGCAGATGGCTCACCCAGGCGCAGATCTCATCGTGCCGAGCCGCGTCGAGATCGAGCGTCCGGGCTCCGAACTTCGCCACCCAGGAACGCCACTCCGCTTCAAGCTCTGATTCTTCTCGCCTGTCCGGCGTGAAAAGCCACATTGCATCGCGAAAAAGTCCAGCCTCAGCAATGGCCGCGCCGCCAGACTCTTTGCCGGCCATGGGATGTCCGGGTAGAAAACCGGCCCCGCCTGCCGAAAAGAGCTTCGTTGCCGCCTCCGTGATCCGCAGCTTGGTACTGCCCACGTCGGTTACTAGCTGTCCGTCCCTCAGCTCGGGAGCGAGCAGGTGCATCCAGTCGAGTATCGCCAGCACGGGCACCGCCAGCACAATCACATCCGCGCTGCGCGCAAGCTCAAGCGCCTCTGTGCGGCTCTTCGCGAACCCATCGATCGCATGTAGGGCAAGTGCTGCTTCGAGCTCCGAAGCACTTGCATCGAAGCCTGTGATTGCGCCTGAGAACCCGGCCTCGCGCAAGGCCAGCCCAACCGAGGCCCCGATCAGTCCCGTTCCGATAAGTAGAATCCGCTGCATCATTCGTTGGAAGAGTTCGCCGCGCGCGTGGAGAACAGCGCAGCCTCAATGATGGTAGCAAGGCCGGTGTTGTCGCCGCGTGTATGCGAGACAATCGAAGCGTCGATCATCTGCTGCTGCGTAAACCCCGTTCCTACGACAGACCACGAGAGCGGGTGACCCGCATGGAAGGCAAGCTGCCGGATGAGCTCCCGCTGCGTGCGACCGTTGCCTTCGCGAAAGGGATGAATCGCGTTGATCTCGCCCAAATAAAACGCGGCACGACCGACAAACGCAGGAGCAGCCAAACCAACCAGCAGTTTCTCCTTCGCGAGCCGCTCAAGGAGTTCCTTCATCGCACCGGCGATGTGCACCGCCGGGCCAAAGTTCGCGTTGCCCTTCGAGATGTTCACAACGCGGAACTCGCCCGCCCAGGGAAAGACATCCTGAAAGAGATACTTATGGATGGAGCGAAGATGTGCGGTGTCGAAGGCGCCCTCCATCCCGCGATATTCAAGCTCCAAAGCGCGCTTAGCGGCCAGGGGGCCTTCACGCTGCTGCAAAAGTGCGTAATCAGTGATGCCGTAAACATTCCGCGGACACGAGTTGCCACGCTCAGAGTGTGGGTCGTCGATAAAGCCTGGTCTCACCCTGAGTCAGGCCGCGTCGACCGCAACACGTTCAAGCGGACTGTCGGCTGATGTCAAACGCGTAGTCATCTCCCGAACATGCAGGTCAATGGCCTCTGACAACTGTTCGATCTCGAGCATACCGTCTTCGAACTGCACCATCAATGCCAGAACCGAAGCATCAAGGAAGACGCCTTCCATGGCGCTCGTCCCAAGAACACTTTGAACGGTCCGGCGGCGGCGGAGCTTTTCTTCTTCAGTAATGACGGCCATAGACACCCTCGCTAACCTCTATTTTACAGCCGCCAACTCCGCGCTGAAAGCTATTTCTGCAACGCCGGAACACCTTCCGCGATGGTTCGTCCCACGATCGGAGCGAGCTGCTTCAGCTTCTTCATCAGTGCCTCCAACTGCTCCGGTCGCAGCGATTGCGCGCCATCGGACATCGCTTTATCCGGGTTCGGATGCATCTCCATGAGGAGTCCGTCAGCGCCAGCAGCAAGCGACGCCATCGCCATCGGCGGAACGAGGTCGCGAATGCCAACACCGTGCGACGGATCGCCGAATACGGGCAGGTGGGTCAGCTTCTTCAGGACAGGAATCGCAGATATGTCCATCGTGTTACGGGTATATGTCTCGAAGGTGCGAATGCCGCGCTCGCACAACATCAGGTCATAGTTGCCGCCCGACAGAATGTACTCCGCCGAGAGAAGTACCTCTTCAATCGTCGCCGCGATACCGCGCTTCATCAGGACCGGCTTGCGAACGTAGCCAAGCTCGCGCAGCAGGTTGAAGTTCTGCATGTTGCGCGCACCCACCTGGAAGCAGTCGATGTAGGGCAGCATCAGCTCGATCTGCGAGATCTCCATCACCTCGGTAATGACCAGCAGCCCAGTCTCGTTCGAGACCTCTCGCAGCAGCTTCAATCCTTCGAGCCCCATGCCCTGGAAGCTGTACGGCGAGCTCCGCGGCTTGAAGGCCCCGCCCCGCAGAAACTGCGCTCCCGCAGCCGCGACCTGCCGCGCGCTGGTCAGTATCTGCTCGCGCGATTCGACGGAGCATGGACCGGCCATGATGATCACCTCTTCGCCGCCGACCACGACGCCGTTCGGGAAGGTGATCTTCGTGCCTTCAGGACGGAAGCTACGCCCCGCCAGTTTGTAAGGCGACGAGATGCGATAGGCATCATGGACGCCCGAAAACACCTTGAACTCCGCCACGTCAAAGTGGCCGGGCGTGCCCACTCCCGCGAGAATCGTCTGTGTCTCGCCCGTCGTCCGGTGAACGTTGAATCCGAGCTCAACCATTCGTTCGATCACGTTCTGTATCGCTTCCACGGAAGCATGGTCCTGCATCACTACGATCATTTCGTTCTTCCCTTGCTGTTAGTCACAGCCAAACTCTTTCTACCTTGCCGTCACTCTGGCCCTGAGCAGCGCGGACAGGGGAGCATCCCTGTCTTTGCTCTTCATACTCTGCGCTGTAAAGACCGCATCACATCCATAATCCGTTCGAAGATGTGCTGCATCTCCTGGTCCGGCAGCGGTCCCGGATTCACCTTGCGCACATGCTCGAAGACCGTCTGCTCGCGCTGAGGCTCATACACCGGCTTCGCATCCTTATGCTTCAGTTCGCCGATCGCATTGGCCGCTGCAGCCCGTTCGCTGATCAGCTTCACAATCTGCTCATCAATCACGTCGATCTTTTCCCGCCAGTCCGCTATGTCCAATTCCGTGCTCTCCGTCTTCGTGCTCACGCTGTCGCCCTCGCCTCTGCATTGCCGCCATGAAGGTTGAAACTGCAGCGTCCATAATACTGGTTCCGATACCCGCTTGAGATTGCGATCACGAGATCGTTCCCGCCAAAGCAGTGGCGTCGAGAGCGACATCTTCGTCCGGCTCACGAAGGCCGCCAATGAACCTGCCGACGGCCGCCGGAGCCTCTTCGGCACTCGACCTCTCGATCAACGAGACCAGTGCACTGCCGATGATCGCTGCGTCGGCGAACTTACCCACCGCTGCGACATGCTCCGCGTTCGAGATGCCGAATCCAACCGCAATCGGCAGCTTCGTAAACTGCCGCAAGCGCGCGACTAACTCCGCCGCATCTCCCGCCACCTGATTTTGCGTTCCCGTAATTCCAACACGAGAGATCGCATAGACGAAGCCCGTCTTGCCCGTGGCCAGGCTCGCTTCAGCAATTGCCTTCAGGCGGCGGTCAGGGCTCGTCGGCGCAGCGAGAAAGATCGGCGCAAGGTAGTTGCTCTTCATCTCCGCCAGATACTCCCCGGCTTCTTCAACGATCATGTCCGTCAGCAAAACACCATCGATGCCCGAAGCAGCAGCCTCTTCGCAGAGCCGCTTCATCCCTCGCTTCACAACAGGATTCAGATAGGAGAACAGCACTAGCCCAGCACTTGGACGTGCCGCACGAATCTCTTTCGCGATGCCGAGCACATCGGCCAGTCGAACACCACGCTCAACAGCACGTTCGCTTGCTCGCTGAATCACCGGTCCATCGGCTAGCGGATCGGAGAAGGGGACGCCAAGCTCAATAACGTCAGCACCATTGTCGATCGCTGCAAGGGCAATGTCCCGCGTCGTCGCGAGAGCGGGATCACCCGCTGTTAGATAGGCCACAATGCCGGGCTTCTGCCTAAACGTTATGGGCATCGCCAGCCCCCGCCAGGTTCAACTCCCGCGCAAGAATCCCGATGTCTTTGTCGCCTCTGCCTGAGAGGTTCACCATCAACACATCCGTCTTCGCCATGTTCTTCGCCAGCCGAATAGCCTCGGCAATAGCATGGGCACTCTCAAGCGCAGGAATGATCCCCTCCGTCCGTGAGAGTGTCACCGTTGCCTCAAGCGCCGCCGCATCCGAGCACGAGACATAGCTCGCCCGTCCCGAATCATGCAGCATCGCGTGCTCCGGCCCAACCGACGCATAGTCGAGTCCAGCCGATACCGAATGCGTTCCCGAGACCTGTCCGGCGTCGTCCTGTAGCACGTAAGAGTAGGTTCCCTGCAGCACGCCAGGCGTTCCTCCGCCCGACTTCTGGAAGCGCGCCGCGTGTTCGCCAAGGCCGGTGCCCCGTCCGCCCGCTTCGACGCCGATCAACTCAACGCCAGCATCCGGCAGGAACTCATAGAACGCGCCAATGGCATTCGATCCGCCGCCAACACAGGCGATGATCGCATTCGGCAGACGGCCCTCCTGCTCCAAAATCTGCTCCCGCGCCTCGCGGCTGATCACGCGATGAAAGTTCCGCACCATCGTGGGATAGGGATGCGCTCCGAGCGCGCTGCCGAGGATGTAGTACGTCGACCGCACATTCGTCACCCAGTCGCGCATCGCCTCGTTGATCGCGTCCTTAAGGGTCGCCGAACCACCGGCGACCGACCGGACCTCAGCCCCGAGCAGGCGCATCCGGTAGACATTCAACTCCTGCCGCTGCATGTCTTCCTGGCCCATATAGATCACGCATTCAAGCCCCAGCAGCGCGCAGACCGTGGCCGTCGCTACGCCATGCTGTCCCGCGCCCGTTTCGGCGATGATGCGCTGCTTGCCCATCCGCTTGGCCAGCAGTCCCTGGCCGAGTGCGTTGTTGATCTTGTGCGCACCAGTATGCAGCAGGTCTTCGCGCTTCAGGTAAATTTTCGCGCCGCCCAGCGTCTCGGTCAGCCGCTTTGCAAAGTACAGTGCCGTCGGCCTTCCCGCATAGTGGTGCAGCAGCCCGTCAAGCTCCGCCTGAAACGCAGGGTCAGCCTGAGCCACAGCATAGGCCTCCTCCAACTCTTCGAGCGCCGCCATCAGCGTCTCTGGAACATAGCGTCCGCCGTACGCTCCAAAGCGCCCTGGAGCGGTCGCTCGTCTTGCTTTGCTTGCCTCTTCCGTCGCTACTGCAATTGCCGCCATATCGAGGGTCCCTTTACCGCAAGTGAAAAGCCGCAGGCCATAACTAAAAAGCCGCAACCTGTGAGGGTCGCGGCTCGTGTGGATGTTGGATCGTCTGAACTTTACTTATCTGTCAGATGAAAGAACTCCGCCGATGCCGCGGGCTGAACCAAAATACTGGCTCCAAAAGGAGCGCCAGTAGCGGAACGTAAACCCAAAGCGGCTGGAGGCAAAAGTCATCTTGAAGTCGAAGATACACGCCTCGCTAATACCTCGCAACTGAAACCACTCGAAAAAATGGAGATTTTTGGGAAGAGTGGAGTTATGTTGTAACGAAATGGCTCCACAAGACACAACGAATTCGTGAATCCGAGCATCCTGCTCGCGCGTCCTATCAGCAGCAATGGAGGGAGTATGAAACTGAGGATCGCAATCGCACTTGCACTGATTGCCAGCCTGAGCCCAGCGCTTGCCGTCGCAAGAACGCAGACTCCGAGCGTACATCAGCATGGTTCGACCTTCCACGACCGCTCGCCCCACCAGCGGTCGCATGAGTCGCAGCCCCACCACTAATTCAACGCAGTTCGCGGGACATTCCCGCTGTGCAACACGCACCCGGCCCAGCCACACTCTTCACAGATATTTGAACGCTGGTCCCAAGCGCCCCGGGCGCCCATCCATCGCAGTTTTCGCGATGGATGGGAAGGTACGATCTCCGCCTAGCCGCGTCTCAGAGTCTCAACAAGTCGTGCATTCTCGATAAACTGCCGCAATTGTTTTGGATCCTTTCGTCCCGGCATGGCTTCCACACCGCTGGCGACATCCACACCCCAGGGATCAAGCGCGCAAATGGCCTCGTCCACATTCTCGGGCCGCAATCCCCCAGCGACGATCAACTTTACTCCGGCAGCACTCTCCAGCGTCTTCCGCGCCGCATTCCAGTCGAAGGGAACGCCGCTCCCGCCGCTCGCATTTCCAACCTTCGAGTCCACCAGCACCCGGTTAATCGCTGATTCTCCAGCGATCTCGCCAAGCTGCGCGGCGATTTGCGCAGCGCTATTGCTCTCGTCATTGACGACCCAATGCAGCGTCTGAATGATCGTCAAATCATCGCCCAGCAGCACCCGCAAGCGCCGCGCTAACTCTGCATCGAAGCCGCCATGAAGTTGAGCGCCCGTCAGTCCCGTTGCGCGAACGATGCCGGCAATCTCCTCCGCATCGTGCGTAGCAAACACGCCGATCTTTTCGAGCGGGACAGGCAGTTCGGAGACAATTGCCGCAACCTGCTCCGCGGTCACCTGTCGCTTACTCGGTGCGAAGACGAAACCCACCGCATCGGCACCAAGCTGAGCCGCCAGCTTCGCATCTTCGAGGTTCGTATTCGCACAGATTTTGACCCACATCGAAACGCTCCTTGGAATTTCGGGCTGAGGCATCGCAAGCTTTGTCTCTCGCGATGCATGGAGAAGAAACGCTCGCGTGCCCGATCCATCGCGTTCTGCCTCGTGCGATGGGTGCGAGCGTTAGACCTGAACCGCAGCTTCACGCTCCAGCAGCATCGCCAGCGCCGCTCCGGGATCGCTCTCCCGCATCAGTGTCTCGCCAATCAGAAACGCATCGTAACCCGCACCCGCAAGCCGATCTATATCCTCGCGACTGCGAATCCCACTCTCGGCCACGCGCACCACATCGTTCGGGATTCGTTCCGCCAGCTCTAGCTGCACTTCAGGATGCACCGAAAACGTGCGCAGGTCGCGGCTGTTCACCCCAATCAGCTGGCAGCCGATCTGCACCGCCCGGTCAACCTCATCGCCATCATGCACCTCGCAGAGAACATCCAGCCCAGAGGCATAAGCCTCGCTGCTCAGGGCCATCAACTCCGCATCGCTCAGAGCCGCAACGATCAGCAAGATCGCATCCGCACCCGAAGCCCGCGCCTCAAGCACCTGAAACGCATCGACCATGAAATCTTTCCGCAGGCATGGGATCGTCGTCGCTGCCGAAGCAAGCTCAAGGTTCCGCAGCGACCCCTGAAAGAACGGCTCATCGGTCAGCACCGAAAGTGCACCCGCGCCGCCAGCCTCCAGACCGCGCGCTAACTGCGCCGGATCGAACGCAGCCCGAATCAGCCCCTTTGAAGGCGAAGCTTTCTTCAACTCCGCGATGACCGCTGGTTTTGTCTTTGAAACTGCAATCTTCCGAAGATTTGCCGCGAACCCACGCGGCTGGTGCTCTGCCGCACCGCGTTCGAGCGCCGCGAAGTCCGCTGCCGCCTTGCGCTCGACTACGCCAAGCCGGGTCTGCGCGAGAATCTGGTCAAGCTGCGTCGCCATCGATTGCTCTGGTATTGATCAGGGAAGAAAATCTGGTGCCGAAGGGGGGACTCGAACCCCCACACCCTTGCGAGTACATGGACCTGAACCATGCGCGTCTGCCAATTCCGCCACTACGGCACGCCCGAAGAGAAGCGTCTTGCATCTCAACCGCGAATCTTTAGTCTGTCAAACCCAGCCCCTGCTGTCAATTGAGGCGCCGCTGGCTTACACTGAGGTCGTTCCGCCAACACTTCACCAACCAGGCCTCAGGAAAGCTGCAACCATGCCCGATTCGCACAAGTCCCTGCCGGCATCTTCGGAAGAGAAAATTCCTGAGGAACTCGCGCTCGAGGTCCGCAAGCTGGCCCACGATCTCAGCAACGCGCTCGAGATCATTGTGCAGACGAGCTATCTGCTCAGCACCGTTGGATTGAAAGAGCCCGGAAGCGACTGGCTGAAGATGCTTGACGGCGGAGTCGAAAAGGCGCTCGGAATCAACTCCGCTCTGCGCGACTACATCAAGCAGCACACTGCCCGCTGAAACCTTCTCCGTCTGCCCAGTCTGCCCTTCCCGAAGGTATCGAAGGTTGCAGCCTCTACGCTGAAGGCGACCGCACGGAGCTACTTCTTCGGTACTGACTTCTTCAGAGCGACCTTCTTTGCCGAAGTCGTATTCGATTTGGCTTGAACCGGTGCCGCTTTCTTGGGCGAAACCTTCTTAGACGTCGACTTGGCTGCCACTGATGAGACTGCCACCGGTTCTTCAGCGGTCTTCGCCTTCTTCGCCTCATGCGTTACGAGCAGTTTTTCGATCTGCTGCAACAGAACACGGGTCTGCATCGGCTTTACCAGCATCTTGTCCGCGCCCGTATACTGCCACCCTTCGTCGTTTGTCGGGAACGCCGTAAGCAGCGCTACAGCTGGATGATAATCGGCTGCACGCGCCGCCTTGATCACCTCGACACCAGCGGCCTCGCTCTCCATTCGCATGTCGGTGATAACCATTGCATATTCAAACTTGCGCAGCTTCAGCTTTCCTTCGCGCGCCGATGTCGCCGTATCCACATCGAACCCGCTGATCTCCAACACCGCCTTCAGCGTCAGCAACACAGCTACTTCATCGTCAACCAGCAGAATCCTGCGCTTCATGGTCAAGCCCTCTTTCGCACCTTCCGTGCGTTTGTTTGCACTGGAAGAAGTGCAGCGGTTCCCATCTTGCCCTTCTATTCGGCTAAAGTCCAATTCCGTAGCCTTTGTGACGTCGCTTACCTCGCACAAACAAGAGCGGCGCCGGATGCTACACTTTACTGTGCGGCGCAACCCAAGAAGGTGCGCCTAAATCCAAACAAACGCATGGCGGCCGTATGGCACGCTGTGGAGGCGACCTATTCCACCGATTGATAAGCGTTCCGCAAAATCCTTTATCCGCACTAATGAGCGTATCCGTGCCCGTGAGATCCGCGTCATCGATGAAAACGGCGAGCAGCTTGGCGTCATGCCGCCCTTCGACGCGCTGAAGATGGCCCGCGAAAAGTCGCTCGATCTTGTAGAGATCTCCCCCAACGCCGTCCCTCCCGTCTGCAAGATCCAGGACTACGGCAAGTTCCTGTATGAGAAAGACAAGAGCGAACGCGCCGCCCGCAAAAAGCAAAAGGTAATCGTTGTCAAAGAAGTAAAATTCTCAGTTACTGTCGACGAGCATGACTATCAGACGAAAAAGAACCAGGCCGTCCGCTTCCTCGGCGAAGGCGACAAGGTAAAGGCATCGCTGCGTTTCAAGGGCCGCCAAATGGCCCATCGCGATCTTGGTTACAAAATAATCAATCGCCTCATCCTCGATATTGGAGATGCGGGCCTGGTCGAGTTCATGCCGCGCATGGAAGGTACTACGCTTCATGCGATCATTGCACCTTCAAAGAAGGCTGAGCCAGTTGTCAAGAAACCTGCTGCTCCGTCGTCTCCAGAAAACAGCGTTCCGCCCGCAGCGCCGATCGCCTCGGCGATCGAAGCCTGATCTCCCGGACAAGACAAAAGCTCTAGCGTTCTCCTTTGATTGTTCGCACATCGTAAAAATGGCTGTCTCCCTGTGAGACAGCCATTTCCTTTGCCCGGGGAGAATTGATCCCCTGGATGAGTCACGACATTCCAGTCTTCCTAAAATCCAAACTCAAGGGTTCTGCGTTAAGGTGCTTACCTCACTGGAAAGTTGTATTACGTTAGTAACTTTATTTGTTTATTATTTGTATATGTTGTTCATTTTATTGGACTTATGGCCTTTCTCATTTTATTGTTACTTCAGCAGCAAAGTCCAGAAGAATCTTTAGAGTTCTGCATCATTCCAAAGGAGCAACATCATGAAGAACCTCGTCCGCGCTTTCGTCGTCGTCCTCGCCCTCACCGGTGCCGCTGCCTCCACCCAGACGTCGTCCGCCTCAGCTCGCACGATCGCCTCTTCCTCCATGCACTCAGGCCTGATGCCTGTACCGACCTGCCCCCCGGATGGAACGACAAACTGCGGTATTCGGCCCGGCGGTCACTAATCAGATACCATTTGACACCATCCGCCTTTCGCGTAGACTTATCAGGTCAAGAGACATCTGATAAGTCGTGGGGTGTGGCGTGGATGTTCGGCAAGTAGTCTTATTTCTCGAATACGCAGATCCTGCGCTAAGTCTTTGTGCATGTGTCTCGCTCTTCCTCTCGAAATCGCTGAAGACTTACGGTTATCTGGCGGCCTTACTTGCCACTCGAGTTTTTTTCTTTTCGGCGGAGTGGATGATTTTGCACTTCGGCATCAATCATGATCCGTCCGGTGTACTGACTTACAGGTACTACTTTTTTGCCTATTGGGCTGCATTCGCCATTGAATCCGTTCTGATGCTGGTTGTCATCTGCAGTATGTACCGTCTCGCCATGGTGCCTTTGAAAGGACTTCACACTCTTGGCATGCTGGTATTCAAGTGGGTCGCCGGCATTTCTGTGCTGGTGGCGCTCGGTTCGGCGTTCGCACCGCACATCACACGAGTTAACTACTTAATAAGCTTCGTGTCACAAATGCAGCGCACCCAGAGCATACTGACGCTCTGCCTGCTCCTCTTTGTGTGTTTCGCTATTCGTCCGATGGGCCTCTCCTACCGAAGTCGCATCTTTGGAGTGAGCTTAGGTCTTGGAGTCATGGCAACCACGGATATGATTCAGTCCGCATGGATCCACAACGCCTCCTCGACTATGTATGGCGCTTTCAGCCTTATTAGCGGTGGAGCTATCTGCCTGACCCTCGCCACCTGGACCGCCTACTTCGCTCTTCCTGAGCCGAAGCGTCGCCTGATCACACTTCCGACAACGTCGCCTTTTCTTCGTTGGAACCAGATCTCCGAAATTCTCGGCGACAGCCCAGGCCATGTTGCCATCGGCGGCCTTCCGCCCGAGATGCTCGCGCCTGCTGAGATCGAGGTGATGCGGCGGGCTTCCATGAAGATGAAACTGAGCCTTTCGGCCCGGAATCAATCGGCAGACGCCGCCTAGAACAGGCAACCGGGTTGGTTTGGCTAGTCCAAATCGACCCACCATCGCGGTCGGCTACGCCAATGTCCATTCTGGACCGAGCCAATAGAGCCCTGACGCTATGCGAATCCTGCCGGTCCTGTGCTGCCCGCCTGCATACTAACTTGATCTCATCTGCTCCCCTTTTAGCCGCTGCGTCTTACCGCGTAAACAAAACGAGAAGGCCGTCCCAACCGGGACGGCCTTCTTGTTCTACTCGCATTGCAACTACTCGCGTTCTGATTTCTTCCAGTTGATCAGATCGCCCAGCGTCGTGCTGCTTGAAGACGACGAGGACGACGATCCCGAACCAGATCCGGAGTGACCACCGGAGCCCTTCGGCGTCTTCTCGCGCTCCTTGTAGCTCTCCACCTCGGCACGGCTCGCCTCCTCGCCAACTGCGCGAATGCTCAGGCCGACCTTCTTCTCTTCCTGGTTCATCTTGACGATCTTGAACTCGTGCTCCGAGTCAACATCCATCGCGACCGGCTTGCCGGTTGCATCAACTGCTTCAGAGACGTGGCACAGGCCCTCGACTCCTTCAGCTATTTCAACGAAGGCGCCAAACTGCGCTGTGCGCAAGATCTTGCCCTTGATGACGTCTCCAACGCGGTGCTGGGCGAAGAACGTGTCCCAGACATCCGGCTGAAGCTGCTTCACGCCGAGCGAGAGGCGGCGGTTCTCCGGCTCAACGCCGAGGACGATCGCCCGTACCTTCTCACCCTTCTTCAGCACTTCCGAAGGATGCTTGATGCGCTTTGTCCAGCTCAGGTTCGAGACGTGTACCAGGCCATCGATGCCGTCTTCGATCTCGATGAATGCGCCGAAGTCTGTTAGGTTGCGAACGCGGCCTTCGATGATGGCGCCGGTCGGATACTTGTCCTCAAGCTGCTCCCAGGGATTGTCCTGAAGCTGCTTCATGCCAAGCGAGATGCGGCGGTCGTTGGGGTTCACGCTGAGGATGATGGTGTCGACCTCATCGCCGGGCTTGACCATCTTCGACGGATGCTTCATCCGCTTGGACCAGGTCATCTCGGAGACATGAACGAGTCCTTCAATGCCCTGCTCGAGCTCAATGAACGCGCCGTAGTCAGTGACCGAGAGGACGCGACCGCGAACCTGCGCGCCGATTGGGTAACGCTCGGTCGCATCAAGCCACGGGTCAGGCGTCAACTGCTTGAAGCCGAGTGAGACGCGCTGCTTGTCCTTGTCGAACTTAAGCACCTTCACCTGGATCTCGTCGCCAACGTTGACGAGGTCGCGGGGGTGCGTCAGCCTACCCCAGCTCATGTCGGTGATGTGAAGCAGGCCATCGAGGCCGCCCATATCGACGAATGCACCGTAGTCGGTGAGGTTTTTCACGGTTCCGGTGAGGATGCTGCCTTCTTCGAGGGTCGAAAGCGTGACCGACTTCTTTGCGTTCTGGTCTTCCTCAAGCAGTTCCTTGCGCGAGATGACAACGTTGCCGCGCTTTTTGTTCAGCTTAATGACACGGACTTCGATCTCGGTGCCGATGTAGCCGTCCAGATTGCGGACGGGACGAACTTCGACCTGCGACCCGGGCAGGAACGCCTTAATGCCGATATCGACGGTCAGGCCACCTTTCACGCGGCTCAGAACCATTCCCTTCACGGGAACCTTGTCGTTTGCGGCCTGTTCCAGCTTGTCCCACACCTTCAGACGCTGCGCCTTATCGTAGCTGACGAGATAGCCACCTTCGGCCTCTTCGCGTTCGACAACGACTTCAACCGTATCGCCGGCATTGAACTTGGACACGCCATTAGCGTCCAGAACCTGCTCGAGCGGGATCAAACCTTCGGACTTCAGACCGATGTCGACCACGACATGCTTGTCGGTGATCTTGACCACGGTGCCGGTCACGACGACCTCTTCGGTCGTCAGGTTTGCGGCTGCTGCGGTCTCGGCAGCCTGCTCGCGATCGAAGTTTGCCAACGCAGCGGCAAAATCGGCTGCATCATAATCTGGCTCTTCGCTGGCGTTGAGTTCAACGTCGCTGCTTGCAGTGGCTACCGCGCCGTCATGCTCGATCTCATGTCCGGTGGTCTCGCCGGCGGGAGAAAAAGCTGCGTGGGTTGGGGTGGATTCAAAAGACTGATCGCTGTGATCGGTCGCTTCGGGCGCTAGGGTTTCGATTTCGGTGCTCAGGGGTTTACCTTCGTTGTAGTCAGAATTATGGTCGTCTACCATGATGATGCGGACTCCGGGCTCCAAGATTCGCTTTTCCACTTGTAGTAAAGAATCCGTGCTTCGAGGAGATTTGAAGACGACGAAGCCGTCCTTGATGGACGAGTCCTTTGCTTCATTTCCGGATTCAGATGCAACAGTCGGAGAGCGATCAATTCTTGCAGAGGAGCCTACTGCACTTGGATCCCACACGCAGTAGCTCAATTCAAAGCATATTCCCCTGTTTCGCGAGAGTCAACACTCCAAACGGCAGCATGCGGCTTACGCCGCGCGATTGACAGGCATTTCACAATCCAGCCTCAATTGCCGCTCCTCCTGTACCCTCTCGCTTATGGATTATCTCTGGACTCCCTGGCGGTACAACTACGTGAGCCACGCCGATAAGGAACACCGAAAGGGTGTCCCGGCCGAGCTCGCCGCGTGGCCCGGCGACCTTGGCTGCGTATTCTGCAACATGATCGCCTCGGTGGACTTTGCCATCGCAGGCGGTGGCGACCCGCCCGCGGCCGAACGCGCCGCCTACATTCTGCACCGGGGCGAGACCTGTTTCGTCTGTTTAAACGCTTTTCCCTACTCCTCCGGCCACCTCATGATCGTTCCCTACCGGCATCTTGACTCGCTCGCTGTCCTCGAAGCTCCCGAAGCCGTGGAACTAATCACATTGGCGCAACGGGCCGAAAGCAGCCTGCGAACTCTTTATCGTCCTGACGGACTGAACTTCGGCCTCAATCTCGGCGAAGCAGCCGGCGCCGGGGTGGCAAATCACCTCCACCTACACGGCCTGCCCCGATGGAGCGGAGACACCAACTTCATGACGGTCACGGCAGAGACGCGCGTACTGCCCGAAACTCTGGAGAACACCTGGGCGCGCCTTCGAACGACGTTTCTCGAAGCAACCAATCATCGGCAATTGCCGTCCATTTGAAGTGCAGTTGGGGAGTGGTTGCTCGGAATTTGGGGCGTGTCGGACTCCTATCTCCCACTGTAAGTTCAGGATTATGAGGATCAGCCAATGGAGACTTCACGCTATGCCTCGAGACTTGCAATAAACTCACCGGTTCTACCCTCCGGGCGGCCGCTTCAGTCGCAAGGTAACGACAACAGTGACTTGACCTCAACCGCTCCCGAGATCTTCCGGTCCTCGCTCGACGTGCCTCAGGAACCGGACGACGCGAGCCTGACGGGCGGGACCCGCTCCCTTTCGCGTAGGCTGCTGGCTTTGAATATTCCCGGCTTGTCTGCGGTTCAGCCCGCTGTAAACGCTGCGCGGAGAATCTCCGGACAGAAGCAAAATACGCGTAAGTTGATGATTGGCCGCAACATGCTAGTCCCGAAGGGATTAACTCCCAAGGACGCGTAGGACTTCTTAGATCAGTTAGTCTCAGGGACCGGTGTGACCTCGAAGTTCGTAATCTTCCAGGAGCCATCGGGATAGCGCTTGTACACTCGCGTGTAACGATACTTGCCCCTTAGTGGCAGGCCTCCGTTTGTCCCTTCAATCTCGGCCAGGGAGGTAACGATTGCCACCCGCCCGACCAGCTTGACCTTCCTGTCCGAAACATCGAGTTTAGAGATAATCAGATTCCGGCTCTTCAGGCGCTCCAGTTGTTGCATTTTGTTGTTCAACTGACCCGATACCGAGATGCCGAAGTAATCCTCGGCAAGAAGCTTGTCCATCGTCACGACATCCCCCGCAAGCTGGGCTGTCCGCCATTGCTCTTCAACGGCTTCGATCTCCCGCTTGTAGTCGCGTTTGTGCTCTTTATGGGAATAAACCGTCGCTAGTGCGGTGCGGCTCAGAAAACAAGGCAGAGCCGCAAACGCCGAGACCAGCACCAGCAAGACCTTGCGGGACATGCTCCGGCCTGAAGCGAGACCGTTGGTTCCCGCGCAGGAACGCGGCCGGTCCCCTGCCGGGAAGGGAAGACGACGCCGCTCTATAGCGTTCAAGGTCATAGCCGTTTGACGAGCTTACATCCGATACGAACCAAGCGATGTCTGTGTATTTCGAAGACGCCTGCAGCAATCAAAGCGCGATTAGCAGATGGCCGTCAAATTCTCAATCTCTTTGCGCAGCATAAGTTGATAGAAACCGCCGATCGCATACTGATGGAAATGCGGCGTACTGTGATGGAACTTCAAGGCTTCGCCGTCCTGATACTGCTCGTAGATGAGCACGGTAGAGGGATCGTCTTCCAGAAAGTGTGCGATATAACTCACGCAACCGGGCTCCTCACGCGAGGCAAGAACAAGCGGTCTCAGCAACTCCGCCACCTGGTCATGGTGCTCCGGATCGAACTTCAGCCGAACGGTAAAACTCAGCATAAATCTCCTCTTTGCTTTTACTCTCCATTTCAGGACAGTGTCCTCCTGAGCTCATAGGCCCCGACAGTGCATCATCACAAGGGTCGGAGTCGCAGGATCTGCGGTTCGCTTCTGACAGCCGCTGCATCAGGCCCGCAGCAACTCCTCGAACTCAGGCATCGCCATCGTCTGGTCTCTGTCCGGACCGGTCGAAACCATGCCGATCTTCGCCCCCGATTCCTTTTCCACGAATCGCAAATAATCCTGCGCCAGTTGCGGCAGCTTGGCAAACTCCGTAATACCTTCGGTCGAACAGTTCCAACCCTTCAGCGTTGTGTAGATCGGCTGAATCACCTCAAACCCGCGCATGTCGGCCGGGATCACGTCTGTCACCTTGCCGTTGATCCTGTAGCCGGTGCAGACGGGAATCTCCGCGCACTCGTCCATCACGTCCATCTTGGTGACCACCAGCCACTCCGTGCTGTTGATCATGTTCGAGTAACGAAGGAGCGGCAGATCAAGCCAGCCGCAGCGCCGCGGCCGGCCTGTTACCGCCCCGTACTCCTGTCCGCGAGCCCGCAGCAGGTCGGCTGAATTGTCATGGATCTCCGTCGGGAACGGGCCTTCGCCTACACGCGTCACATACGCCTTGGTCACGCCGATCACGGTACCAATCATCGTCGGCCCAACGCCGGTTCCCGTCACCGCTCCGCCCGCCGTCGCCGAAGAGCTGGTCACGAAGGGATAGGTTCCATGGTCGATATCCAGCAGCGCGCCCTGCGCTCCCTCGAACATCACCTTTTCGCCATTCTTTATCGCATCATTCAACATCACGGCCGTATCGGTCACAAAGGGAGCGATCTTCTCGGCCGCCCGCGCGTACTCTTCGTACATGGCCTTGGGGTCGAGCGGCTCTGTCCCAAACAGCGCGTGCGCAATCGTGTTTTTCTCGAAACAGGCATTTTGGATGTGCGTCCGCAGCAGCGCGGAGTTCAGCAGATCCACCACGCGCAGCCCGCTGCGATGCATCTTGTCTTCATACGCCGGCCCGATGCCGCGGCTGGTCGTGCCGATCTTCGTCCGTCCCGGCGCGTTCTCCGCTGCCAGTTCAATCATCCGGTGATAGGGCAGGATCACCTGCGCCCGGTTCGACACAAAGAGCTGCTCGTCGATCGGCAGGCCGACGTCCTTCAGCTTCTTCACTTCATTCAGAAACGCCATTGGATCGAGCACGACGCCGTTTCCGATCACGCCTTTGCACTCCGGCCGCAACACGCCGCACGGGATCAGCTGCAGCACGAATTTCTTGCCCTTGATGATGACGGTGTGGCCCGCATTGTGGCCACCGGCGTACCGAGCCACGACATTAAACTTCTCCGACAACACGTCGACGATCTTGCCTTTGCCTTCATCGCCCCATTGGGCACCAAGAATTACCGCTGATTTGCGCTGAGTCACGAGAGATGCTGCTCCTAAATCGATCCAGAGGGGAAGGGTGCGTAGAGGAACTCAAACGCCCGTAGACCATCTTATACTCTGTTAGCTTGCGACCACTGCGTCCTTGTCAGTCGCCGAACTTACAGAGCCAGCCTCTGTCCCGAGTCCCAGATGACCGACGCATTCGGCTGCGGGCGCTACCCTTACGAGGCAGCCGCCTTCGGGCCAGATCCTAACCCGCCTTATCGGTGCCTTGCCCACTGCATCGCAGTTTCTGGAACCGATCTCACACTGATGCCAGATCTATCGTTCTTCACCCGGCTGTTTCTGCCCAATCTGCAGCGCGAGCTTTTCCGCCGGGCCGAAGACCATCCGAACCCCGACATACGCAAACCAGCTCGGCTGGATGCTGGCTTCTGAGACGCCCTGAAAGCTACGCCCGCCCATCGCCATCAACAACACTGTGCGGTGCCGATTCAACGCTTGTCTCCCGCCAAGGCCGAGAGTCGTCTCGCGCTTCTTGGGTTCACCCTCTACTTCGTTGGCCTCCTGCTGACTGTAGAGCTCTACGCCAATCTCGGTGCGGCGAGTGAACTCGTGGCCAACGATCAGTCCTCGGCTCCAGCTCTGCGGGACGTGGCTGTTCGAGAGGTGATATCCCGCCTCGCCATCGAATTGGAGTGGCCCGAAACGCGCGCTCAACTCCACTGGCAGAAGGACATCGGGGCCGGGCGGCACGATGCCGCGACCAACGCTATGACTAGGATTGTTGACCGTGATCTGTGGGAACACGCTGACGGCCAGGTTCGTTCCGCGCTCTTCCGTCTCCGCAGCCTCGCTTTCACGCGGCTCTTCGGCGGCAGCGCCGCGATGGAGCCACGGATCGCCGGGATGGTGCTGGTAGAAGCGGAACTTCAGGCCCACCAGGCTCTGGCCGAGGCCGGCTATGACGTGACCTTCCTGAGAAGGGTATGGCCCATTCGCCGGCAACGGTCGCGTCTCGACCACGGCAAAGGGGAGAATATATCGGATCTGGGCGCGGCTGCCGAGACCGTAGTTCAGGTCCATCACCGGAGCCTGGTACACGCCGCCCGAAGGATTGCGGTCGCCGGTCACTCCGAGGTTCAGCTCGACATGGCGGCTCTCCGGCGTCTCCGGATCGTCGGTACGGAAGGGCGGACCGCCCTGCCCAGATACGAGGGGCGGAAGCACGGCGAACAGGGCGAGGGCGAACAGAGCGGCAACGAACAATCGGGCAGAGAGACGCATGATGAAGTTCATCGGCTTGGACCGTACTGATCCCAGTGAAGGGATGGCCGGAAGTGAGTACCTTTCGGGTAGTCTGGCAGAGCCATGCCTGAACTCCCCGAAGTCGAGACCGTCGCGAATGGTGTCCACGCCCGCGTCCACGGCCAGACCATCCAATCCGTGTGGACGAGCAACAAGCCGCAAACCTTCAAGTCCTCGCCGGAGCAGATCGTAGAGACGCTCACCGGCAGCCGTGTCGAACGCGTCCACCGCGTCGGGAAGACGATTGTCATCGACCTCAGACGCGAAGGCAGGGCCGCGCAGTTCCTCGTGCATCTCGGCATGACTGGCAGACTGCTCGTCTCCGAGCCTGAGGTTCCGGTTCCGCCGCATACGCACGCTGTGCTGGCGCTTAGCGGAGGCCGCGAGCTCCGGTTCGTAGATGCACGCCGCTTCGGGCGTTTGTCTGTGCTCACTTCGTCAGAAGAGGAGAACGCGGGTTACTCGGGACCGGGAAAGGAGCCGCTGCAGATCTCGCTCCCCGAGTTCATCGGCCTCTTTCGCGGCCGAAAGACGCCGATCAAAGCAGCTCTGCTGAACCAGTCTCTGCTGCACGGAGTCGGAAATATCTACGCAGATGAGGCGCTGTTCCGGGCCGGGATCCGGCCGAAGCGGCAGGCTGGCCGATTGACCCGGGCCGAGCTCGGCCGATTGCGTGAAGCGCTGATTACCGTGCTGAAGCACGCAATTGAGCTCGGCGGCTCGTCGGTTTCGGACTACGTGGACGCAGATGGAGTCAGAGGATTCTTCCAGCTTGAACACCGCGTTTATATGCGGACCGGCCAACCATGTTTAATTTGTGGGACGCCGATTGCGAAGATTGTGGTCGGCGGCAGGAGCACCCATTTCTGTCCGGTTTGCCAGAAGTGAGGGGGGCACCCCCTCCCTACCCTTTTGCGCAAAGTATTCCAAAACAATGGTTTAGGTCTGTACTTAGTTCTGTACATCCCGACCCCTGTTTACAAAAGACCCGCCTCCAGCTCACCCGTTTGTCAAGCTCATCGAATATGCTTGGAGCGGGTTAGGCCGAAGGGCGAACCTCTGCCAACCTGGGGCATGCCCAGGAATAAACACAGCTGCAGTATGAGGGCGGGGGCCTATTATCCCCCCGGAACAGCGGTCCAGCCTTTGGCTCCCTATTGCTCTCGCAGCAGCACTGCAGGGTCGACCTTCAGGGCCCGCCGCGCCGGCAACGCCGAGGAGATGAATCCCAACAAGGCCATCGTCGCCACGACAGCTGTGATCACCACGGGGTCTGAAGCGGTCGCCTGGTAGACGATGGCCGCCAGCAGCTTCGATACCGCAAACCCGAGAAGCAATCCCGCCACCGAGCCGACACCCAGCAGGATCATGGTTCCGCCGACCGCCGCGCGTAGAACATCCCAGCTCTTCGCTCCGAGGGCAACGCGAATTCCGAACTCCCTCAGACTCTGCGACACCGTGTAGTTCGCGATGCCAAAGATTCCCGTCACTGCCAGCATGATCGCGAGCGCGCCTAGAACTCCCAACGCCATCGTCGCCGCACGCGCCGGGAAGGTCGCTATGCCCAGGGCATTTTGCCATGCCGCCACACTAAAGACGGGCATCCCGCTATCTACTGCGCCGATCGCCTGCCGCATCGCGGCAACCACCTCCTGCGGGTCGCGCTGCGACTTGACGAGGAGCGAGGTGCCGCTGTCAGTCCATTGCAGAATAGGCCGGAAGACGGCCGTCTTCGCGTTTTCGGTAAGCGTCTCGTACTTGCCGTCTTCCACCAGCCCGACTATCTCTGTTTCCTTCCCTGCATCCGTCGGATAGCGTTTGCCGATGACATCCTCGGTTCCAAACAATCTTCGGGCAAACGTCTGGTTGATGATCGCGACCATCGGGTGCGTTCCATCGTCGTGGATATTGAAGACGCGACCTGCCAGCAGCTTTGTTCCAGTCACCGCAAAGTAATCCGGGGACACCTTGTAGGTGTTGGCATCGAACTTGACGTTAGCCGAGGAGAAATCTGTCGCTCCCGGCGCAAAAATTCCATTATGTGACTGGTTAATGCTCAAAGGCAGCGTGTCCGAGTACGCAGCCGCAGTGACGCCAGGAATCCTGCGCACCGCATCCAGAAATCGCTGCTGAATGGCTGCCTGCTGGTCGTCACTATATCCCGCGAGATGCGTGTCCAGGGTGGCGATCGTTACACCTTCCGGCGAGACGCCGAGTGGCATCGAAAACGTCCGCTGCAAGCCACGAAATGCGACGATCGAGGCAGTCACCAGCAGGCAACAAAGAGCGATCTGCACGACCAGCAATGCAGAACGAAGCTTGGACCGCCCTCCAGCGACGGACGTTGAACCTGACGCCCTCAGCGTCGTGTTCGGGTCGGTCTTCCAGATCTGCCGGGCCGGGATCAAACCAAAAACGACACCAGTGCTCAGCGTGAGCAAGGTAGCAAATAGATACACTGTCCAGTCGGGGTCCACGAGGACCTGCACCGGCAACTCGAGAAAAGGCGGCCTCCAGCTTGTGAGGCCGCGCAGCATGGTCAGCGCCGCCGTTGAGGCCAGGAGACCCCCGACAAGCGCAATTGCGGAGGACTCTGTCAGAATCTGTCGCAGTATCCGGGCACGGCTCGATCCCACGGCGATCCGAATGCCCAACTCTCGGGCGCGATCCGCCATTCGCGACGAGAAGAGTACACCGAGGTTTGCGCAGGCTGCCAGTAGAACCAGAAAGGCCAGACCCATTACCCCGGATAAAAAGCTTTTCACGGGGCCGCCGAGGAGATCTCCCAACAGACCTGGCTGCGCCAGGTGGAACGAGGCGCCGCGATCCTGCTTCGGATACTCCTTGCCAAGCTCCGTGGCGATCCGGTTTAAATCGCTTTGCGCCTGTGCCTGCGTCATGCCTGGCTTCAGCCGTCCCACGACCCAGGCGTTGTCGTCGCCCCGCTGCTCCAGCGAGTTATATCCCTCAATCTCAGGCTCGTTGTGAATCGGCACCCAGATGTCAGGCCAGATAAACCGCTCGGTCCCGTTGAAATCCTTGGGCGCCACCGCGACGACTGTATAAGGATGCTTGCTTACCTGAATGGTCCTACCGATGATTTTTGAGTCAGCATTAAAGCGGGACATCCAGCACGCGTAGCTCAGCACCACGACCTGGCTTCCGTTGACGCTCACATCGTCTGCTTGTCCGAAGAAGCGACCCAGGTGCGGCTGAACTCCGAGTGTCTCGAAGTAGTTCCCGCTTGCCTCATATCCCCAGACCGGCTGTGCCACCCCGTTCACACCGAGGCCTATGCGATTGATGCGTTCGAAGGCGAGGCCTGAAAAGCTCTTGTTGCGGTCGCGAAGATCGCGGTAGTCGGGATAAGAGACAGAGATGTTGCCGCTTTCGATCATGGTCAGTTGCCGAGGCTCGGGCAGCGGCAGCGGATGCAGCACCAACGCGTTGACGATGCCGAAGACAACCACGTTAGCGGTGATCGCCATGGTGAGCGTCAGGATCGTGGTGAGAGCGAAGCCGGGTGAGCGCCGGAGCTGGCGGATCGTGTAAGCAAGGTCAGCAAAGAGATCGCGCATCTGTGGTCCCCCATCGTGGCTGTCAGAGCCACAAGGGATGCATCTGTACGGCCAAACCTGGATGGCCGGAAATGGCTGTATTTCGGACGCGGACGCGGTGAAGCGCCGTTCGAAATTGCAATGTCATGTCCAAAGATGGACATCCAGAGAGAGCCGTTCGGCGAACTCTATACGTTCGCACGTCTGAGAATCGAGACATGGGGCACCCAGTCCTCAATAGGTGACTAGGACACGGGTGTCCTACATCTCGACTCCGAGATGTGGGATTCGTCCCAGCAGCAACGATCTTGCGTAAAACGATGTAGGTCAGGTCTGTTGCAGCCGAGCAATGTGGGCCTCGCACTCGGAGACACCTTCAGCGATCCGAAGCGAGCCATAGAGATTTCTTGCTTCTTCCCAAAGTGCCCTCGCGGGTTCGGAATCGCCTTGATCCTCTTTGAGGAGAGCGTATGGCCGCACCGTATTCGCCAGGTCGAGAAGCTTCGTCTCGAGATTGCTCCGATAGAGCTCGAGAGCCTCTTCGTAGAGCGGCTTCGCTTGGGCAGGATTGCCTTCGTTCCGATAGATGTCCGCGATGTGGCGAATGGCATGAGCATAAGCCAGAACGTCACTTTGCTCTCGAAGGAGCCCGGCGCCCTGAGCGTAGTGCTCGCGCGCCAAAGGAAGATTGCCTTCCTTTCGAGCTTGATGTCCCCGAGAGATAGCTTCAGCCGCGGTAGCCATGGTGGCAGCAGAATACCTTAGCGAGCAGATTGGTGCCGCGCCGCAGCCTGTTCCGCGGCGACGGCGGAGCCGATCACCCGTGTCTCCGCATCATCCTTGACGATCTCTACCGAGTAGCTCTGCAGCGGGCTCATCTTGACCATCTGCTGCAGGTAGTCCTTCAACATCGGCAGATCGACAAAGCGGACGTTGAATCCGGTCAGGAAGAACTTTCCTGCACCTTCCTGGTGGATCTCGGTCGCCGTAGCGGCAGCGAGTGCCTTGTGCCAGAGCCGCTTGAAGTCGAGACAGCGTTTGTCGCCCGCCTTGGCTGCTTCGAAGACTTCCTCCGGCTCCATGTCGAGGAACCTGAGACGCATGGCGCGGTGGCCCATGATGCCTTCCATGTGGCCACGTCCCCCACAGCCGCAGAAGCGCTCCTTGTCCTCGAGCGAGACAATGCCGTGCCCGCCCTCCCAGACGCCATCTATGAACGGATAGCGGCCATAGCCGATCCCGATGCCGAGAGTCCAGACACGGACCAGGCGGTCAAGCTTGCCCTGGGTCGCGGCGAGGCCGGACGCCATGCCGTCGGCATCATTGATGACATTGACCCTTGTGGTGAGGCCATGCTCGATGAGCTTCGCCGTCAGAAGGTCGGCGATCCGGGCACCCTTCAATTGCGGCAGGTTGGGAGAATCTTCAACGACGCCGTTGCGGATCACACCCGGCAGGGCGACGCCTACAGCCGAGATATCGGTGACGCCACTGGCCGCGCAGGTGATCTGTTCGCAGAGCATCTTGACGAGGCCGTCGGTAGGCATCTCGATCATCGCCCCATCGTCTTCGTCTTCTGGAAAGCACTGCAATGCGCTTGTGAGCTTGTTGTCGATCACCAGACCAGCTACCGCGCGCTCTGAAAGAGTCACGCCAATTATCTTCGCCATTTTCCGCCACCTAATCCGTTTGGAGAGCCGCCCTGGTCTGTCCCGTTGCCTGTATCGACCTGTACCGCGCAGCCCATAAACTTCAGCCCCGGAAGATCAGTCGAACTTGCTTACACGGTTCAGACCGTTGAAAGCCGCTACTTTATAACATTCCGCCAGAGTTGGATAGTTGAAGACAGTTTCCACGAAATAATCAAGCTTTCCGCCCAGCGCCATCACCGCCTGGCCGATGTGCAGCAGCTCGCTCGCACCCTCGCCGATGATGTGTACACCGAGAATAGTATGGGTCACGCGATGGAAGATGAGCTTCAGGCGCCCGGTCGTATCGCCGCGAATCTGGCCGCGGGCGATCTCGCGGTAGTAGGCGACGCCGACCTCGTAGGGAACATCTTCTTCGGTGAGCTGCTCTTCCGTCTTGCCGATGAAGCTGATCTCGGGGATGGTGTAGATGCCGTAGGGGTAGAAGCTGGGGTTCGAGAGCACCGTCTCGTCGCCAAAGGCGCGGGCGGCGGCGATGCGTCCCTGCTCCATCGAGACCGACGCGAGCGACGGGAAGCCAATGACGTCCCCGCCGGCAAAGATGTTCGGGACTTTGGTGCGAAAATCCTTATCGACCGGGATGCGGCCGCGCGAGTCAGATTCGACACCGACTTTGGCAAGGTTGAGTTCGTCGACATTCCCCTGCCGTCCGACTGCGTACAGCAGCGCGTCGCCCTGTAGCTTCTTCTTGCTTTCGAGGTTGGCGACGACCGTACCGTCCGGCATCTCGTCCACGCTCTCCACTTCTTCGTTCAGGCGCATCGTGACGCGGGAGTCGCGAAGATGGTAGCTGAGGGCTTCGACAATCTCCTGGTCGGCAAACTCGAGCAGCCGGGGGCGGCGCTCGATCAAGGTGACGCGGACGCCGAGCGCCGAGAACATGCAGGTGTACTCGACGCCGATGACGCCGCCGCCGACGATGATCATCGTCTTCGGCAGCGAAGGCAGGTCGAGCACCAGGTCACTGTTGATGATGCTGGTCCCGTTGATTGGAACCTTGGCTGAAGACGCAGGCTTGGTGCCGGTCGCGATCAGAATGTTCTTCGTCTCGTAGATCACACTGCCGCGCGAGTTGGTCACCCGGATGTGGGTGGCGTCTTCAAAGCTGGCGGTTCCGACGAGCATCTCGATGTTGTTGCGGGAGAGTTGCGCCTCGGTAACGTCAACCTCAGTCTTGATGACGTGCTGCACGCGGAATGCGAGGTCCGCCATGGTGATGCGTTCCTTCACCCGGTAGTTCATCCCGTAGATGGATTTATAGTTGTATCCGGAGAGGTGAAGGACGGCCTCGCGCATGGTCTTCGAGGGGATGGTGCCGGTGTTGATGCAGGCTCCGCCGACTACCTCGCGCATCTCGATCAGGGCAACTTTTTTTCCTAACTTGGCACCATAGATGGCTGCCCGCTGTCCGGCGGGGCCGGACCCAATAACGATCAGATCATAGACGCTGCTTGGGACGCTACTACTCATGCTTTCTGGCGCTCTTCCTGCATCCTGGTTCGGTTTGTCCGGGTGCGGCTGGTCGGGGGATCCGGAGAAGGGCTCCGTGGTCGGCCGAAGATGGTTCTCACCGCCAGCGTGCGGCGGCTGTGGACTTTCGACTCGTATACTTCCTGAAAGTACCACATCCGACCCAATCGGACCTTCACACGACGGACTATTTACGGCCACAATGTCTGCCTCCGGAAAAGATTGCCGATGCTTCGCTACGCCATTACTAATCGCACAAACTATTCAGCAAATGAAACAGACTGGCAGGCCGCTTTGGTGGCGCAGGCCGCACGTCTGGCGGCGGATGGTCTGGACTACATACAACTACGGGAGAAGGATCTGCTCCCCCAGCACCTCATCGGCACGGCGCGGCAAATCCTCAGCACGATCCATGAAGGGCGTTCCGGAGCGAAGCTTCTGATCAACTCCCGGGCGGACGTTGCGGTGGCGGCCGGAGCGCATGGCGTGCATCTTCCCTCGGGCGATGACCAGCTCGCGCCAGAGCAGATTCGAAAGTTGTTTGGAGCGCGGGAGACCACGATCAGCGTGTCCTGCCACAATTTTGACGAAGTTCGCCGGGCAGAAAAAAGCGGGGCCGACCTCATCCTCTTCGGCCCCGTCTTCGGCAAATCGATTGCCGGAGAGCTTGTTGTTCCCGAAACCGGCCTCGCGGCTTTGAGTGCAGCGTGCGAGCTTGCCAGAGAGACGCCGGTCCTCGCACTGGGCGGCATTACTGCGGCCAACACTGCAGCCTGTATCGCAGCAGGGGCAAAGGGAATCGCCGCAATCCGCCTCTTTCGCTAGCCGCTTCGGACCAGGAGGACTATCACCGGTTACGCCTTGGCAGAGAAATGCCGGCCAAACGAATCCTCATCGCCTGCCCGGGACTCGCTCTGGTACGAACGCCGCTCTACCCGCGACGCTGGGCCGGAGAGTTCCTCAGAGTCCCCGAGCACGCGCGATGCAGAAGAGAGCTTGCGCCGCACCTCAGCCGCGCGCTTGGCCTGAATCTCTTGTACCTCTTCCCGGCCGACCCCCAGGGTTGCCGACATCAGACTGTTGTTCGGATGAATGTGCATGGTCGCCTCCTGCTCCGTTGCTACCCGCTGATCTCATACCGCCTGCCGACTCCTGCTTCCTACGTGGCCCGTCGCTTCCAGCCTTCTTACGCGCAATCGACAGGCCAGGGGAAGAGCTTTAATTCTGTGAGGGTTCTAATGTTGGGTGATAGTTTTTAAGCCCAGCACTTTACTTCAACCGAGGAAGTTTTCGTTTGCGACGCGCTCAACTTCAACTCGTCCTTTCGCTTTGTGTCAGCTTATGCGCCTTCGCAAAAGAACAAAGTCCATCTGAAGGACCTGCCTCGGAGGTCTCGCGAATCCGGCTCGGACAATCGATCGTTCCTCTGAACGGTCCGTGGAAGTTCCAAATCGGCGACTCGCCGGTCGATCCCGCTACGAACATTCCGATGTGGGCGACGACGGAGTTCAACGATTCATTATGGGAGGATGTCGATCTCACGCCGAACGAATCTACACGTGATCCGATAACGGGACTACCGGGCTTCGTTCCGGGATGGACGGCCCGAGGACACAGGGGATATTCGGGTTACGCCTGGTATCGCATCCGCTTACGTCTGGAGCCTCCAATTCCCAAACGACTCGCCCTCGCCGGGCCTTCGGTTGTGGACGACGGCTATCAGGTATTCGACAACGGAAAGCTGATCGGAAGCTTTGGCGACTTCAGCCAAAGCACACCTTCCACCGGCGTTACGCAGCCAAGAACATTCCGCCTACCCCAAGATTTGAACGAAAGCTCAGACGTCACGATTGTGCTTGCCTTCCGAGTATGGATGCACCCAGCGACTCTTTTGCTCGAGCCCGGAACGGGTGGATTCCATACCGCTCCAACGCTAGGTGAGGCCGACGCCATAGCCTCCAACAACCAACAGACGTGGGTCACTTTTATTCGTGGAGCGGCCATCAATCCTATCGCCGCCATACTATTTGGCGGCGTTACCGTGATGGCTTTCAGCCTTATTTTCTTCGACAGTTCGGATAGGGTCTATCTCTGGATCGGAGGCGTCCTATGTTTCCTGGCAATCTACAGAATCTTCCTTTGTTTTTCTCTTTGGACTGAACTGAGCGGGTTAGCCTTCAATTTGGGTGCAGCGCTTCTAAGCTCCCTGATCTATGCCGGATGGGTGATGGTCTGGTGGGTCTGGTTCGGAAAACACAAACCTACATGGATGCCTGCTCTCGCTTGTGGACTAGCCTTCATAATCGCGATCACCTACACCATAGGCTTGGAACAGTTTTTCTTCTTCATTCCACACTCAGTAGCGGTCGCCTTCCATGCTGCCGGAATCATCTTTCGTCTTCTGTTCACAGCTCTGCTCTTAGGCATTGTTATTCAAGGAATCAAGCGCGTGGGCCTCGATGGATGGCTGGTGCTACCCGCTGTCATCTTGTTAGGAATTGCCTCGTTTGCACAGGAACTGACCTATCTTGGCGTGTTTTCGAGCTGGTCTCCTTTCGGAATAGACATTGGACTTGGTGATTTGTCGGATCTGCTTCTGGTGGCTGTAGTAACTCTGCTGCTGCTCTTACGTCTCAAGCTCTCGATAGTCCGCCAGCGGGAGATCGCTCTTGATGTCAAACAGGCTCAGGAAGTGCAGCATGTTCTGCTTCCGGAGTCGATCCATGTGCCAGGACTGAAGATTGAAACTGAGTACCGCCCGGCGCGAGAGGTGGGCGGCGATTTTTTCCAGATTCTTCCGCAAGGTGACGACGGCAGCGTACTGATCGTGGCTGGCGACGTGACGGGTAAGGGACTACAGGCCGGGATGCTCGTGGCGCTGCTGGTTGGCGCGATTCGTAGCACGGCGGAATACAACGCCGATCCGCAGTTTGTTCTGGAGGCACTCAATCGACGGTTGTTGGGACGAGGCGAGGCCCACGCCACATGTCTTGCCCTGCATATCGAATCAAACGGTGCCGTAAAGCTGGCCAACGCTGGACATCTACCTCCTTATCTCAACGGAGTCGAAGTTGACATGGCGGGCGCACTGCCTCTCGGCATGGTCGCAAGTGCAGAGTTTCCCGTCTCCCACTTCCAACTCAACCCCGGAGATAACCTGACGCTGATCTCCGACGGCATTCTCGAAGCTCAGGACAAGACTGGCCAGCTCTTCGGCTTCGATCGTATCCGCGAATTGTTGCGAAAACGGCCCAGCGCGGCTGAGATTGCCACCGAGGCGCAGAACTTCGGCCAGGAGGATGATCTGAGCGTCGTTGTTGTCACGACTTCATAGTCTCGAAAACTAATCTTGGCTGTCCGAACGTTATCACACTACCGTGCTTCATCCCCTCATTCTCACCCTGCAACTCGACGAAACCGCACAAGCCTTCTACGAAGACCTGCGCCGTCGCCACTTCCCGCCCGAGCGCAATCTCATCCCCGCGCACCTTACCCTCTTTCACCATCTCCCCGGCGACGCGCACACGCATCAGGCCGTTCACGAAGCGGCCCAGGCTACTCCGCCGTTCCCGCTGACCCATCCCAACCCCAGATGTATCGGTCGTGGAGTCACCGTCTTCTTCCAACCCGGACCCATAAGCGCGCTTCACGCCGCACTCTCAACTGCCTTCGAAGCCAATCTCATCCCGCAGGACCGCCAGCGCTTTCAGCCCCACACCGTGGTTCAGAACAAGGTCGACCCCGCCACAGCCCGCCAAACACTCCCACAACTTCAGGCCATTCCGCTGCTCGAAGCGCACGCCATCGGCCTGACCCTCTGGCGTTATCTCGGCGGCCCGTGGGAACGCCTGGAAGACTTCGACTTTTGCGATGCGGAAGCCCCAGCTTTCCAGGCTAACCACTAAGACAAGAGCTCCGGTACAGCGAGAATTTCGTTCTGCCGAGGGAAACCCGCAGACCTCCTCCTTTTGCTAAGCTCGTCAGAGATGAACGGCACTGACCTGCTCATGAGGTCGCATCCATGGCAGACGTTCCGGGAGGATCAATGGCGGACACCAAGAAGGTAATCGAGCAGGCGTATTCCGCGTTCAACAGGCGGGAGATCAAGAGTGCCCTTGAACTGATGACCGAGGACGTGAGCTGGCCCAAGGCATCCGAGGGCGGAAAGGTCGTCGGCAAGGAAGAGATTCGCGCCTATTGGACTCGCCAATGGGGTGAGTTTGACCCCGTCGTCGAACCGCTGGAGATCACCGAAGATGCCGGAGGCAAGCTCCGCGTCCGGGTGCATCAACTCGTCAAGAGTCTGCACGGAGATATTCTTGCAGACAGCGAAGTCCTGCACGTCTTCACCCTCAAGGACGGACTTATTGCAGCCATGGACCTTGGGGATGAGGCCGATTCGAATGCTGCCCCGTCTGCCGCATTCGCACATTCGTTCTGACGGTTGAGAGCGAAACGAGAGGGCAGGATTCAGCCTCTATCTCGTGATCTATTCAGGCATTTGGAGGAACTCGCGTACTTCAACCGGGGCGCGGCAGGCGACCACCGCCTTGCGTCCCCACTCAAGAGCCGCATCCAGGTCGGCGCACTCCAACAGCCAGAAGCCGCCGACGTGCTCTTTGGCTTCCAGGTACGGACCGTCCGTCAACAGCACCTCGCCGCCGGGTTGAGCCCGGAGAGACTTCGCTTTTGCTGCGGGCTGCAAACCCCCGGCGAAGGTCCAGACACCCGCAGCCTCCATCTCTTCGTTCAGGAAATGAATGTTCTGCATCATGGCTTCGTCCTCTAAGGATGGCTGGTAGGTGTCAGGGTGGTGAATCGCCACTAGATATTGCATTGTCATTTCTCCTTGATCTTGTACGAGTCTTTTCCGCAATCTGAACTATCGCTCTGCAATCTGAACTATCGCTCTAATGATGATGCTCGGAGGCGGAGCTCTCGTGGTACTCCGTTCCGTCTGCCCAATGTGCGACGGGAATTACGAACTGCGTCAGGTGTTCTACCGCGGAGTCGCTCACAGCAACGATCGGGGAGCCCGGCAGATTCGCTCCCCAGAGTGCGGAGTCGGTGTCCGTGTAGAAGAACATGAGATGTGAGGGCCAGTGAGGAACGGTATCTCCGCCATAGCCTTCCTTCCCCATCATGTAGCACATCGCACCCGGCTCCATCGGCGGCAGTTCTTTCTTGCGGACAGCAGCCGAAATGGCTTCCGTCATCTGCGCCGGCGTGCTTCCTGCCAGTCCCCATTCGGTCTCTTTCGCGAGCCGCAGAAGATAGGAGTGCGCGCCTGCCGCATTCACACACAACGGAACCCGAACCTTCGGGTTCCAGAACTCAGCATCCACGGTGGAGGTCCAGGAGCGGCCCACGATACACACGAAGCCGTTCGTGCCCCTGGCGGCTGTTTCGAAGCCATGCCGCCCAAGAACCATCACCTCAGCCTCGCGTGAGATGGACTGCGGCGCGGCAGTGCGCGCCAGTGCAATCTCCGCGGCCCGGTCGGCCATGAGGTATTGGTCCACCGCAGCCATCTTCGAATACTGGGGTGCGAGAGGCGCGGCCGCGGGAGTCTGTGCCAATCCTGGAAACGCCGCGCCGAGCGCGAGCAGCGGAGCAAAACTCCCGATTACGATTGCGCGAACCTTCTTTTTTCGCATGGTTCCCTTTCTGTTGGAGGAGCGGACGACTAAGGAAGAAGTTGCTACGCCTTTACTCGTGAGGGATGGGGCGTACCGCCCGCCAGGCTGCTGTATGGAATCTCGCGCACCTCGCCCCGCGATTCCGCTGTAAGGATGCCCTTGCGGGCCCAACTCATCGCTTCGTCCATATCGGCGCATTCCAGTATCCAGAAGCCGCCAATGTGCTCCTTGGCCTCCATATACGGGCCGTCGGTGATGAGCGGCTCGCCACTGGCCTGGCCTCCCAGGGACTTCGCCTGGCTTGCCGGGCCGAGACCACAAGCCATGAGCCTGGCTCCGGCGGCGATCAACTCTTCGTTCAGGTCATTGATCGCCTGTATCGTCGCCTGGGTAATCGTCGACGGGTCGAAGTTGTCGGGAAGGTAATTCGCAAGCAGATATTGCGGCATAATTCTCCTTTTTCTTGCTTCGTCAGCTTAGTTCGATCTTCGGGCAGATCGGTCTGACCTGCCTTCATAAGGTCGACGAATGGCGTGAGAGGAATTCTACAAAGGAGCAAAGATTTTTATTTGCGCTCATCCATTCTCCTGCGAACCACGCGAGGCGTAAGCCAGGGTAGTGTTTCGCGCGTGTAGATGCGAGAGGTGCGAGACCTGATCTGCGCCGAGCCAACAACCTACGCACGCAGGTTCGGGCCATCCGTAGACGCCATGATCGTAGCACTCCGTTGTTTCCTGTTGCTTTCCAAAAGGAACCGTGCCATTCTTCCTGTAGGAAACCTAAAGGTTGGTGTACCCGTGAAGGAAAAGCCCGACGTTTTGCAAGGAACGCTTGCACTAATGGTCCTGAAGACCCTCGACATTCTGGGTTCCCAACACGGCTACGGCATTGCTCGCCGCATTGAGCAGATCAGCGGAGACCTTCTAGCCCTCAACCAGGGCACGCTCTATCCCCTGCTGCTCAAGCTTGAGCATGAAGGCTCTATCGCCTCGCAATGGGGTGCCTCAGAGAACAACCGCCGCGCCCGCTTCTATCGCCTGACCGCGACTGGCCGCAAACAGCTGCAGACGGAGACCCGCGACTGGAACCAGACCGCGGCGATCATCGCGCGCTTCTTTGAGGCGAAAGCCGAGGATCTGCTATGAGATCTCTACGCCGCTTTTTTGTTCGTCTCTCAAACTTCACAGCCGGAAGGCGCGCCGACCAGCGTCTTCATGAAGAGATGGCGGAGCATCTTGCGCTGCAGACTGAAGCAAATCTGCGCATCGGCATGTCGCCCGCGGAGGCGCGGCGGCAGGCCGCGTTGAAGCTCGGCGCGGCCCAGGCCATTCGCGAGCATCACCATGCCGAGCAGGGTCTTCCGGTAGCTGAGAATTTTCTCTTCGATCTCCGCTATGCGATTCGCATGCTGTACCGGTCACCCGGTTTTTCCCTCATTGTCATCGCCACCATGGCCCTTGGCATTGGTGCGACGACCGCAATCTACAGCGTCATCGACGCCACCCTGCTGCATCCTTTGCCTTATCCTCACCCCAACGAACTGGTGCGACTGGAAGCCAGCCTTCCTGGCGTCGGCGCGCGGGACATCGGCCTCTCCATCCCTGAGTTCAAGGACCTGCAGAACTCGGGAATTTTCCAGTATGTGTCGCTCTCTTTCTTCGGCTCTGACACGCTTACCGGCAGCGGCCAGCCCACGCGCATCGCCGGGAAGTCCGGCACTCCGGGCTACTTCGCGGTGCTCGGCGTAGACGCGCAGTTGGGCCGCACCTTCGATCCGCACGATACTACCCCCGGCTTCAACAACGAAGTCGTCATCAGCGATGGGCTCTGGAAGAGCGCCTTTGGCGCCGACCCGCACATTCTCGGCAGGATCCTGCGCATTGACGGGGATCCTGCTCATGTAATCGGCGTCATGCCCGCCGGCTTTCGCGATCTGGGCCAGACCAGCGAGCAGGTCAACACCGAATTGTGGGCGGCGGGCGGATTCTCGGGCGATCCGGCTCCCCCGCCGACGCGCGGCATGCGTTTGCCCTTCGTCGCCATCGCGCGCCTTCAGCCCGGTCTCTCGCCTGCGGCCGCGCAGGGACGCCTCGATGCGCTGGTTGCATCGTTGAAGAAACAATATCCGGCAGATTATCCGTCGCAAGGCGCGTGGACCCTCCGCCTTACTCCCATGGCCGAGAGTCTCGTCGGCAACGTTCGCCAGTCGCTCGTCTTGCTGTTCGGCGCGGTGGGTTTGGTCCTGCTGATCTGCTGCGTCAATGTCGCCAATCTGCTGCTGACTCGCGCCAGCGCGCGAGCACGTGAGATGGCGGTTCGCCAGGCGTTGGGGGCCGCAAGAATGCGCCTGATTCGCCAGCTCCTCACCGAAAGCTTGTTGCTCTTTATCCTTGGCGGCATCTCCGGTTTCGCAGTTCTCTTCTGCACCCGTAAATTTCTGGTGCAATTGATCCCCGAAAGCCTGCCGCGCCTCAATGGCGTATCCGTCAACTGGGGCGTGCTGGCGTTCGCCATCGTCGTCTCTGTCGCCGCCGGAATCATCTTCGGGCTTGCTCCCGCGTGGCTCACAAGTCGCCTCGACTTGAACACAACCCTCCGCCAGGAAGGTCGTGGCGCCAGCGGATCCAGGCGGCGCTCGCGCTTGCGCCATGCCCTGGTGATCGGGGAACTCGCCCTCTCCCTGGTGCTGATGGTGGCCGCCGGTCTCCTCCTGCGTAGCTTCTGGGACTTGTTTACGGTGCCACCCGGATTCAATCCCGCTCGCGTCATGGCAATCGAGACGTCGCTGCCGGTTCCCGACGATCCCAAGACTGACATTTACCGCACGGCCACGCAGGAGGCGGTGTTTCTGCGCGAAGCTCTCCGCCGGATCCGAACCATTCCGGGCGTGGAAGAAACCGCCGTCAGCGATCGGGCGGCCATTCCCCTTGACCATGGCCAGAGCGACCGCAGGATGGCTCCATTGCTTCGCGAAGGCCCTGAAGTGCAAAGCGGCCAGCCTCCGATGATCGATACCTTGATTGTCTCGCCGGAATACTTCCACGTACTCGGGATGCCTCTCGTGCGCGGACGCCTCTTCGTCGACCAGGACGTTGAGGACACACCCTCGATCGCGGTCATCAATCAGGCGGCGGCACGCGCTTACTGGCCCAATCAGGATCCGGTCGGCAAGCGCGTCCGTTCCGAGGCTGGTAAGCCGGGCTGGACCACCATCGTCGGGGTCATTGCCGACGCGCGCACAGAATCGCTCGCGGACCCCGGCATTCCGCAGATGTATCTCGACATCTACCAGTCGCCCTTCAAGTTTCTTGCATTCTATTTGCGTGGGCAAGTCGATCCCGCCGCCATACTCGCGCAGGTCCGCACACAGATCCAGTCCGTCAATCCGGAGCTTCCCGTCTTCCACGCGCAAACCCTGCAAGACGTTCTTTCGTCTTCACTTTCTGTGCGGCGGTTCTCCATGATGATGGTGGCGCTGTTTGCCGCAACTGCCCTGCTGCTTGCGAGCCTTGGAATCTATGGAACCATCTCCTTCCTGGTCAATGAGCAATCGCGCGAGATCGCCATTCGCCTTGCACTGGGCGCGCAGAGGAGCAATATCCTAAGGATGGTTTTGCGCCAGGGCCTTACTTTGGCCGCGGGAGGTGCCGGTATAGGTCTGGTTGGGGCGCTGATCGTCTCTCACCTTATGGCTGGCCTGCTCTACGGCGTCTCGCCGTACGACCTCTCTATCCTCGCCAGCGTAACCGCCGTGCTCACCGCCGTCGCCATCGGCGCCAGCTGCGTTCCTGCGCTGCGCGCCATGCGCCTGGATCCGATCACTGCACTCCACTCCGAATGATCTTTGGATCTACTCGAGAGTTGTCTTCGGGAGATGGTGCCATCCCAATGCCGTTGTTGAGTATGCTGATGCATTCACCTGGCGATGAGTCCAGAGAAGGAGTACCGGGTAACGCGCTTCGCGTCGCTCGTCTTCACACGAGGGCGATCGATCGGTGCTCTCACTGGCTGCAAATCGCCGAGTCGCTCGCGGAGTGAGACAGAGCCGGAACTTCGCACCATTGCAGTGGTCATCCCCCCATATCGGTATTTCTGACACAATGACCCACAACGGGTTTTCTGGTGAGATCTGATTTGTTGGCGGAAGGAGTCGACCTTGCCTGTAAGTCAATTTTCGCGGCCTTCGCAGTGTCTTGAGCCCTTCATCCGCTTCTATGTCCAGCGCGATGTCCGGATACTCGGAGAAACCGTGATCCATCCTGTCCCGGCCCGTCCAGCACCAATGATCGTCTTTGACTTCAACGATCCCACCAACGTTCTGCACTACGCGCGAAACACTGTTATGAAGTCGCCCCTGGCCGTGGTCGTGGGCCCGCAAACCTATCGCCGGCTTGAAATGCGACTGCAAGGCGCGCTCGACACGTTCGTAATCGCATTTCAACCGGACGGAATCTACCGCCTGTTCGCCGTGCCCACCCATGAGCTGACAGACCACGACTACGAGGCACACTCTGTCCTCGGGACCGCGATCGATCAACTCGGAGAACGCCTCGGGAATGCCACGTCCTTCGCTGAGCGGGTGCGCAACGTCGAAGAAGTACTGCTTCCCAGAGCCCTTCGGTGCGGTGGTCCAGACGGCATCTCCGCCGCGGCCTGTGGGATTATTCTCGCCGGTGGTCGCGCCCGCATTCCTTCTCTCGCTGCCAGCGCCGGGTTGGGTGTACGGCAGTTCGAACGAAAGTTCCTGCACCAGGTAGGCATGCGACCCAAGCTGTTCGCGAGGATCGCCAGGTTTGAAGCCGCTCTTGAATACAAAGCGAAGTTCGACTCAAGATCGTGGACCAGCGTAGCCCATAACTTCGGCTACTACGACCAGATGCATATGATTCATGATTTCGCAGAGTTCACTGGCGATACGCCATCGGAGACGCTCAACCAACTGGAAAACGTCTTCGTAGAGCAGATCAAGTCTTTGAGACGAAAGAACCAATCGCCCCGAGAGGCCAATCCTTTACGACTTGTCTTATGAACATCTCGATCTCAGACCGTATCGAGCATCTGAAAGCGTCTTAGAGCCTCGATAAGTCTCGTCCTGAATGTCGGATTTTTACTATTGCGTTCTTCGAGCCACCGCTAGCCTCAGGCCTGGATCGTTACAGACCGAGGTGATCTTTGGAATCAATAAGCAGAAGGAACCTGTTAGCGTCGAGCGCCGCCCTGGTAGCCTCGACCCTTTCGCCCTTGGAAGCGCAAAGCGCGCAAACCCCTGCGGCGGGGCCGTTCACCGTTCGCGCGGACGAAGGTCGTCCTGGCGGTCTCTGGTTCGTCCACGGAGAGAAGACTTTCTTCACCAGGGTGTCAGCATCCGATGTCGGAGGCAGGTATGCCATGATCGAGGCCCATACGCCCCCTGGTCTAGGGCCTGAACTACACATCCATCCCCGGCAGAACGAATTGTTCATCGTGCTGAAGGGCAGCATAGGAGTGCAGTGTGGCTCAGACCGTACCATTCTGAAAGCCGGAGATTTTTTCATGGCACCCGCGAACGTCCCGCACGCCTTTGTGGCTTTGGGAACGGAGCCGGCCCACACGCTCTTCCTATTCGATCCGGCCGGGGACATGGAACGGTTCTTTGCAGACTATGCGCCTGTAATCAGTGTGGAGGGTGAGCCCGACCACAAGAAGCTTGCGGAGGTATATGCAAGACATGGGATTACAGTAGTCGGGCCGCCGCTTGCCGCTTCCAGCTTTTCGTCGTGAGGTGAACGATGCTCACAATCCACCTACAGCTTGAGGAGCTGGAAGATAGCTGATGACCTCGGCGTGCTCCCTGGGATATGGAGTACCTAGCGAAAGGCAGCTCAAACGCGATGGCACTCTTTTGACGACAGATCGCATGTGTCCTCATTAAGCCTGCAGGCGTAACGATATTTAGGCTTCTCGTGAGCAGGCTCTTCGTTCCTGACAATGACGTCTCGGCAACCTCGTGGCAAGGGCTGCAAAAGTCGCCTGCTGACCGTGGTCTAAATCAATCCGAAAACGATGTCTGCTTCAGCTTCGCATGCAGCAATTCATGTTCGCGACGATTGTCCGTCATCGCCATGGCGCGTTGCAGTTCTTCACGAGCTTCGGCATATCGTCCCAGCTTGAGGAGGAAGTCGCCCCTGACGCTCGGCAGCAGATGATAGGCGGCAAGTGCGGGTTCAGCCATCAGAGGGTCGAGAGCCTCAAGCCCGGCGGTCGGCCCATGCGCCATTCCGACTGCAACTGCGCGATTCAGCGCGATGATGGGCGATGGGTTGATCTGGAGCAGGGCGTCGTAGAGAACGACGACCCGTTCCCAATCGGTCTCTGCTGCTGTGCCAGCACGCGCGTGACAGGCAGCGATTGCCGCCTGAAGCGCATACATGCGAGCGCCGCCACCCTGCGTCTGCGCGCGATGGAGCGAAGCCATTCCCCGCTCGATCTGTGCGTGGTCCCATAAAGAGCGGTCCTGATCGGGCAACAGAACGGCCTCTCCCGCTGGTCCGCGACGGGCTGCGGTACGCGACGCCTGCAGCTCAATCAACGCCCGAAGACCATGGACCTCAGACTCGTCCGGAAGAAGCTGCGCCAGCATGCGTGCCAGCCGGAGCGCATCCTCACAGAGAGCCGCGCGCATCCACTCCTCTCCTGAGCTTGCGGTATACCCCTCGTTAAAGATCAGGTAGACCACGGACAGAACGGAATCAATCCGCTCCTTCAACTCGTGGCCACGCGGAGTCTCAAAGGGAACATGGGCTTCAGCGAGCGTCTTCTTCGCGCGGAAGATGCGTTGGCCCAGCGTCTTCTCAGGCACGAGGAAGGCCCGGGCAATCTCGGCTGTTGTAAGGCCGCAGGCCACCCGCAGCGTCAGGGCAACCCGCCCTTCGACGGCCAGCACCGGATGGCATGCGGTAAAGATGAGTCGCAGTACGTCATCATCGATCACCTGGTCCAGGGCATGGTCCAGGGCTTCGCCCAGTTGCTGCTGTTGAAACTCCAGCTCCCGCGCAATCTCGCCATGTTTGAGCTCCAGCATCCTGCCCCGGCGCAGCCCATCGATGGCGCGCCGCTTCGCCGCTGTCATCAGCCACGCCGCAGGCTTGTCTGGAATGCCGTCCTCGGGCCACTGTTCGAGAGCCGCGAGAAGGGCATCCTGGGCAAGCTCCTCGGCGATGCCGAAGTCGCGGGTAACGCGCGCGATCCCGGCGATCAAACGTGCCGACTCGATCTTCCACACCGCCTCGATCGTCCGGTGAATGTCGCTCATGCCTTGCAGCTGCTGCCTCGTACTCAGGCTACGCCTGGAAGCCGAGATTGAGCGGACCGGTTTGCCGCATCTAAGTGGAGGCGAGGCGTGGATGAACATCGGTCATTTTGGTCTGAAGAGCTCGTTTGCTGTTGAAATGTTGGATCGGCTGCAAGCGAAGTGTCCCAACGAAACGTTTCTTGCGTGGTCTCCCGAAGCGACGCCTGCTCCCGGCGAACTGGACATACTGCTCGCGATCGGACCAGTGAACCAGGACGTGTTTACGGCGCAGCCGAAGTTCGGCCTCCTGCAGATGGCGTCCGCAGGCTACGATGGCGTGGATGTCGAGGCGGCAACAGAGGCTGGGATCTGGGTTGCATCGGCGCCCACGGGCAAGACCGGCAACGGCGAGTCCGTGGCCGAGCACGCCGTGCTGCTGATGCTCGCTGCAGCGCGGCGGCTGAATGAGGAACTGGCGTTTACCCGGGCCGCGGCGGACGATCGACCGGAGGCGCCTGAAGGAAACCGGGCGCTCTTCGGAAAGACGGCCTGCATCGTGGGTCTCGGGGGCATTGGTGCGTTACTCATCGAACGGCTTCGTGGCTTCGGCATGATCCTGACCGGCGTCGACAAACATCCCGACGATGCGCCAGCCGGCGTCAAGGCATACGGGGAGCATCAGCTGACGGATGCCCTTCGCGACGCGGACTTCGTTGTCCTTGCACTTCCGGCGACCAAGGAGAACGAGAACATGTTCGACGCCGACGCGTTGGCATTGATGAAGCAGGACGCCATTCTCGTGAATGTGGCGAGAGGCACGCTGGTCGACGAAGTGGCCCTGTTGGCAGCGGTCAAGAGCGGCCGGCTATATGCCGCCGGTCTGGACGTCGTGAAAAAGGAGCCCATCGGCGCGGGGAATCCGCTGCTCGACGAGCCGCGCATCTTCGTGACACCCCACATCGCCGGGTCGACGGACCTGATGCTCGACGGGACCGTCAAGTTTCTCGCGGAAGTGTTGGAGAGCTATAGAAAGGGAATCAAGTCGCCCGGTATTGTGAATGAGCCCAAGCAGCCCAGGGTATCTTTGCGTTAGCCGCATGTCGGTTTCGGGAGCGCCTCCAGAAGACGTTTCCAGGATGGCCAGGAGTGAAGGCACCCCGCAGGTCCAAGTGTTCTCGCTGGACACCAGCGACTCCCTTTTTCCCCCCTGCTAGACTTAGAAATTGATTTAGCTGTCGTATCGTTCGGATCCGGAGTTATCGACCAGGAGCCTATGAAAGCCCTCACGCTGCCGGCACTACTCCTGTTCACCGCCCTTGCTGCCGCCCAGCAACCCTCAAGCCCCGCCGCCCCGAAGAGTCCTACCCAACCCGGTACCGATCAAGCGTTTCCTCCACCGGAGAAGCCTGGCACACAGGATTCTCAGGTTATCGCCATCCTGCGTACCTCGGTCACTTCCAGGAGCACTCACGAGGGAGCTCCGCTCAAAGCAGCTCTTCGGAAAGCCATCACTCTCGCAAATGGAGAAACGTTCCCCAAGGGCTCAGTGATTACAGGCAAGGTTACGGGCGCATCCCCACACAAAAAGGACAAGCCGAACGGCGCATTGCTCCTGCTGTTCGACAGCGCCCTCCTCAAGGACGGTTCCGTAATGCCACTGCACGTCGAGATTACGTCGCTCGCACCTTCGGTCGAATCCGAAACCGCACGCACCACGCTGCCAAGCAACAACGGCGGACGGATCGGGGGCACCGGCAACTCGGGCGGAGGAGCTCAACTGCTGTCGGAGCTCGGCGACTCTACTGGCCTTCGTTCTAACATAAGGGATTCGGGACTGCCTGGCATTTACCTCAGATCCATGCAGGGAAGCTCCGGGGCTCTCTTTGCTTTGAAAGAGGATGTATTTCTCGACTCTGGCACACAGCTTACCCTTAAGATCGACGCAGGCAAGCCATAGACATCTCGCTCCGCCGGCGAGCGCAAAAGCTGGCCAGACACGCGTGACTCAACCACTCATTCTCACTTTGCAGCTCGACGAAACGACGCAGGCCTTCTATGAAGACTTGCGCCACCGCTACTTCCCGCCCGAACGAAATCTCATCCCGGCGCACCTTACCCTCTTCCACCATCTCCCTGATGACGACCACACGGCGGAGGCAATCGGCGAAGCTTCGCAGAGCACTACAGCTTTCCCGCTCATCAACCCCGATGCGCGCTCCATCGGCCGAGGAGTCGCAGTCTTCTTCCAATCCGAGCGGCTTCGAGCACTTCATGCCGCACTCTCGACCGCCTTCGAACCCGACCTCATCCCGCAGGATCGCCAGCGGTTTCAACCTCACATCGTGGTGCAGAACAAAGTGGCTCCCGAGACTGCGCGCCAAACGCTCCCGCAGATCCAGGGGATCTCACTCCTGGAGCCGCACGCGATCGGACTCACCCTGTGGCGCTATCTTGGTGGCCCGTGGGAGCGCGTGAGCGACTTTCCGTTTGGTGAGCATCCCGCTCGGTCTTATCCTGGCTGATCGCTTCCTGTAACGGTATTTGGCGGCTTTGTCTCTTTCCTGGTTTCTATCGTGGTCTCTCTCGCGACAACGGAGCATTCGGCAAGCGCTCCGTATCTTTACGACGTGGCGGGTTGGCCAACTTTCTGAATGATGGCCTGGTAACGGGTGTCTTGATGGAGGAAATCGAAGGCTGGATCGTCGTTGATCCAAAGGATGTCCGTCGAGCGCTGCTTGTAACCCTCTTCGAGCAGGTCAAGAGCATGCTCCTTATCGCCTAGTTGCGCATAAAGCGAGGCCAGGTGGACTGGAGAGACGTAGTGGCTCCTGGCATCTTTTAACTGGTCTTCCAACTGCCAGCGGATAGTACCCTTTGCTCCTCCACGCTCAAAGGCGCGACGTATTCCGGCTGCTGCCTGCGGGTAGCCGATGACTTCGTACATCTTCGCCCATGCACCCACCGCTTCCTTGTAGTTCCCCATTCGACGCCAGACCTCAGCCGACGTATAAAGCAGGCCAGGGTCCTTTGGAGCCGTTTCCATTCGCATCTTTATGTCCGCAAGCGCCTCGTCATACAAGCGCGCGTAGAGATACAACGAGGCAAGAGCATCGCGCCGCTCAAACGGGTCCATCTCCATGGACTTCTTCTCCAGCTCAATCGCTTCGGGGAATCGATTCTCCGCCTCCAGCACGCAGGCGCGGAGATAATAGGACTCGGCATCGCTGGGATCGAGATTGATGGCCAGCAGGATCTCCCGATCCGCCCGCTTCCAGTCCCATTGACCGATCAGGTATACCGCGCTCATCGCCTGGTGCGCCAGGGCAAGGTTTGGGGCTATGAGAAGGGCCCGTTCAGCAGCTTCTTCCTGCAGCCGCAGGTTGGTTCGCGGATCCAGCGCACCTCCCGCAACGCCTTCGCCGTAGTAACTCGACAACATCGCCCAGGCCTCTGCGTAGTCCGGCTGGATCTCTGTCGCTTTGCGGAAGTAGGCGCCTGACTCCCCCATCTGGAAGGTTGGCCACAGGTATCGTCCGCGAAGATAGGCGTCGTGCGCAGCCGGATTGATGGCGCGTGCCGGTCCTGGAGAAGACACCACGCTATTCAGCCGCTTTGCGATGGACCGGGCAGCCTCGTCCGGCAAGCTGCCGTCATTGGCATCCCGATCGTAACTTTCCGCCCAGAGATGCGAGTCGGTGTCGGCGCGAATCAGCTGGAGAGTCATATGCATGCGCGAACCGGAGCGGGAGAGCGACCCTTCCACGACCGCGTCCACGCCGAGAGCGCGCGCGACCTCCGGCAGCGGCTGCCGTGCGCCTTTGTACTGCATCACCGACGTTCTCGAGACGACCCGCAAGGTAGAGTCCCGGGCGAGCATCGTGATCAGCTCGTCGGTCATCCCGTCGGCTACGTACTCCTGCCCTTGATCTCCGGACAGGTTTTCGAGCGGCAAGACGGCCACGCTGGCAACCCGCTGCGAGTGGAAAAAGGATGGCAAAAGGTGTCTGCTCCAGGCGAGGAGAGACAAAGCAGCGAGGATTACAGCCGCAGAAGCGGCCCATCCTGCCGCCGAAAGCCGTGGGCGGGCCAGTTCGATCTTCCGCCTGGCATCAAGCCTGCTCAACGCCTCCTTCGCGACATCTGCCTCTTCCACTAACTCCTGCAGCACCGGCTGTTCTTCCTTGAGCCGCTGCGGTCTGCCTGGTTCTGGAATCGGTTCTGAAGGCTCCGCAGGTTGCTCTGCCGGCAAATCGGCTCCTATCTCGATCGGACAGATGAACCGGTAGCCTTGCCGCGGAAGCGTCTCAACGTACCGCGGCAGCGTGGCACTGTCGTCCAGTACCTGGCGGATCTGGCGAATGCAATAGCTGATGCTCTGGTCGAGGTCAACGTGGACACCTGCCTCCCAGATGTGCTCGCCGAGATCCTCTTTGCTAACGATCTCCGGCGATCGGGAGATGAGGTACGCGAGAAGGCGAAAGGGCTGCGGCTGCAGCTTCAGCCTGCGGCCATGGCGGAACAAGCCAGCTTCCTCCAGACGTAATTCAAAATCATCGAAGCGAACGGCCCCGGCTGCGGATTGGCGCTCCGTCAACATACCGGACAGCTTATAACCAGAACCGTACGCAAGCCACCTAAAACGCTGCCGCAGCTTGGGCATGGCCTGAGTGACCCGGCAAGCTGTTGCATCCATTCCGCTTATTTACTCAGATCCGATGAGGACTTCTTCAGGCACAACTCACGCGGAAGAAAGCTGCTTCGCTGCTACTGTCCTCCACGTCGGCACCAGCCGGCCAGGAGGATTTATGAAGCGCATCCATCAGTTTCTTTGTGTTGTCGGTCTCAGCATCGTCGCGACGACGTTCAACCCGCAGGCGTCGGCCCAGTGCGGTCCCGTTGTAAAACACCTCTCCCATCCTGTTCTCGGAACTCTGAGCACAGGCCGTTTCCAGCTCGCTGCCGCGGCCCTGACCGGCCAGGAAGAAGAAGACGAACGTGGCGAGTTTGGCCTGGAGCCCATCGTGGGTCTCTGGAAGACGGACTTTGAAGATCCGGCTGACGGCTACTCGGACAAGGGCTACGCTGTATGGCATAGCGACCATACGGAGTTCATGAACTCCACCCGCCCACCGTCCGTTGGTGCCATCTGCCAGGGTGTCTGGGAGAAGATTGGCCACTCCACGTACAAGCTGAACCACTTTGCCCTGGGCTACATGGACGGCGTTCACCTGACCAGCCTTTACAGGTTCAAGGAGATCGTGACCGTGGACCGGTCCGGACGGTCGTTCTCCGGCACGTTCTCGATTGAAGCAGTTGACCCGATCACTCACGGCTCACAGGGTACGTACAAGGGGACGCTTACCGCAGAAAAGGTCGGCATCCATACGACTGTCGATTCACAGAAGTTCTAACCCGACATAGAAGTGCTCTCCATGCGAAAGGCCGGGAAGTCGTGCCGCAAACCTCGGGCGCGATCTTCCGGGCCGTTCTCATCTAGAAGTTAGCCTTATACGGGGCTTTCTTCGGTGCGTCCGACAGTGCTTCGCATTTGACCCTTACCTGCATTCTCCGTACCCTTAAAGCTGTGCTGATTACCCCGCTTGACCTCGAAAAAGAGTCGCTGCAAATCCACGAGACCATTGCCTCGGGAACAATTGACTATGCCGTAGACATCACGCAGACAGGAAGCATGCCGGTCGACGGCCAGGCAGACCTGATCGTCGAACACCGCGGCTCGAACGAGTTCGTCAATGACATCCGGCTTCGGGCAAAGTTCAGTGCCCAGTTCGAAGTGCTGTGTGCGCGGTGCGTTGATCCGGTCGCCGTGCCTTTATCGGGCGACTTCGACCTGATCTTCCGGCCGGCGGATGCGGATGCTGAGTCCGGGGAGCGAGCAATTACCGTCGACGAGACGGAAATCGGGTATTATGAAGAGAGCGGTCTTTTGCTTGAGGATGTCGTGCGCGAGCAGGTGCTTCTCTCCCTGCCAAACCGCACGCTCTGCACGCCGGACTGCAAGGGACTTTGCCCGAGCTGTGGCCAGAACCTGAATAGCGCTTCCTGCAACTGTGACAAGGCCCCGGCCGATCCACGATGGAATGCTCTAGCCGGTCTGGCAGGCGCGATCAAGCTCAAGAACTAGCTTTAATTTCAAGATTTTTATGGGTCTGCCTCGCGTTCCGCGCTCCTTCGCGTCGCGAGGACAGATCGAAAGGGAACTGCAATGCCTAATCCGAAACGGCGCCACTCCAAGCAGCGCACCGCAAAGCGCCGCAGCCACGATTTTCTGACCCCCACCGGCACCTCCGAGTGCCCGAACTGCCACGAGCGCAAGCTGCCCCACCGCGTCTGCAAGAAGTGCGGCATGTACAAGGGCCGCGAAGTGGTTGCAACCGCACAAGCCAGCTAACTCGGAACGAACTGGGTGCCCCACATCTCGACTTTGAGATGTGGGTTCCACTGAATCCCGTGTTCTCCACCATGCAGCTTCATCGCATGGGTAGGCTGTAAAAGGCCATTCAAGCCACTGATGCCCATCGACATCGTTGTAGACGCAATGGGTTCCGACAAGGCCCCCGAACCTGAGGTTCGCGGGGCAATCCTTGCTGCGCGTCAGTTTGACGTGCGCGTCCACCTCGTCGGCCCAGAAGAGATCATCCGGCCCATCCTTCGCACTCAACTGAAGGGCCAAAAGCTGGCCGTCTTCATCGTCCCGGCCACCGAGTGGATCACGATGACCGACAAAGCCGCCGCCGCCGTCCGCAGCAAGCGCGACTCCACCATGCGCGTCGGCGTAAAGATGGTGCGCGAAGGCCGCGCCGCAGGCTTCTTCACTGCCGGCAACACCGGAGCCGCAATGGCCACGGCGAAGATGGTCTTCGGCATGTTGGCCGGAGTCGACCGTCCTGCACTCGCGACGATCGTTCCCACGGTCGATGGCTCGCCGTCCCTTCTGCTCGACGTGGGAGCGAATGTCGACAGCGAGCCAGAAAATCTCGTTCAGTTTGCCGTGATGGGACAGATGTACGCCAAGAGCGTGCTCGGCATTTCCAACCCGCGGGTCGGCCTTCTTTCCATCGGCGAAGAGGATTCCAAGGGCAACTCTCTCATCCGCGACACGCTTCCGCTTCTCCGCAATCTACCTATCAATTTCATCGGGAACGTTGAAGGCCGCGACCTCTTCAACAACCATGTCGACGTCACGGTCTGTGACGGCTTCGTCGGCAATGTGGCCCTGAAGTCGGTCGAAGGGGCGGCGCATCTCTTCCGCTCCCTGCTGCGCGAAGCGTTGAAGTCCACGGTCACCTCGCAAGTGGGGGCCTTGCTCTCGAAGCAGGCGTTCAACGACTTCAAGAAGCGTCTCGACTACTCCGAGTATGGCGGCGCTCCACTGCTCGGCGTACGCGGCGTCTGCATCGTCGGGCATGGCTCGTCGAACGATCGCGCTGTGATGAATGGCATTCGCGTTGCCGCCGAGTTCGCACAGGCAGAAGTAAACTCCGGCATTGAAGCCGCCCTTCGCGCGCAGTAATCCCCTTCCAAATCGCGTCAAAGATCCGCTCTCACAAAGTGGACACAGATTTAATCTGAGATTCTCTTGATCTCGGACTAATGCTGTCGTATATTCGAACTCGACAAGCGATATCAGACTAATTCTGTCCCATATCGAAAACATGAGGCAAAGCCTCGAACGAACCCTTGCGTCCGCGCACATTGCAGCACTCTCGAAGGAGCCCCATGCACGAACTCCCCGCCGCATCCGCCACGCGCAAGCCGAAGCCAAAGCGCAGCACCTTGCTCGCTCTCGGAACCCTTGCCGCCTATACCGTTATGGGAGCTTCGCGCCCGGCGGTGGCCTCGATGCCGAATGAAGATGGTCCGGCCAGCGGCGAAGCTCCCGCGACGACGAAGCCGGTGAAGCAATTCAACATCCCGGCAGGGCCGCTCGACGTAGCGATTGCCGTGTATGAACAGCTCACGGGCCTGAAGATATCGACGACTCTGCCGGGCGGAACACTTGCTCCCTTCGACACGCACGGCGTCTCTGGTCTGCATACGGTCGAAGAGGCTCTCAAGCTGCTGCTGGACGGAACAGGACTTCAGGCGAAGGCCTCGGAGATCGATGCGCAGGCAGTCACGATCGGCGTTCGCCACACCGACACGATCGATGTGAACGCCGGTTTGCCCGACGCGGTCGAGATGACAAAGTTCACCGAGCCGCTGCTCGACACGCCGCAAACGGTCGTCGCTATCCCGAAGTTTGTTCTCGAAGACGAGGGCAACACTACGCTGCGTGATGCGCTGCGCAACGTTCCGGGCATCAGCATGGCCGCTGGTGAATCCGGCGCGCAGGGGGACAACCTCACCATCCGCGGCTTCACCGCGCGCAACGACATCTTTCTCGACGGCATCCGCGACTTCGGCAGCTACTACCGCGACAGCTTCAATTACGAGCAGGTAGAGGTGCTCGAAGGCCCGGCAGGGGTGCAGTTCGGCCGTGGCTCGACCGGCGGCGTCATCAACCAGGAGAGCAAAGTTCCGCAGCAGCAGGAGTTCGTCCGCATCGGCGCGGACTTTGGCACGGACCTCACCCGCCGCATCACCGCAGACATCAACCAGCCCTTGCCCGAACTTGGCGACGGGGCAGCCTTCCGCCTGAACGCCGTTGCCACCGAGGGCGGAGTCGCAGGCCGGCCTTACGCGAACAATCGTCATTATGGAGTCGCACCGTCCCTGACGCTGGGCATGAACTCGCCGACGCGCTACACCGTCAGCTACTTCCACTTCACGGAGAGCGACACCCCGGACTACGGCCTGCCGTGGTTCTTCGCCGGGATTGCGCCGACCAACCGCCACAACTACTTCGGCTTCCCGGACCAGAATTATCTGCGCACAAGCGACGACATCATCACGGGCAAGGTCGATCACGATTTCGGCCACGGTGTAGCTTTGCACTCGATCGGCCGATGGGCGAACTACCCGCGCCAGGCATTGATCACCGAACCGCAGATCTGCTCCAATGCGTCGGTCAGCGTTCCCGTCGGGGGCATCGTGAAGGCGCTGCCCACCTCTGCCATCAACACGAAGCTGCCCTGCGCGTACACACCGGCGAGCGATCCGGCCACCATCGCCGTAAACCGTAATCAGCTTCAGATCAAGAGCGTCGAAGGCGATCTCTGGGACCAGACCGAGTTGACCGCTCGCTTCAAGTTGCTCGGCGTCGGCAACAACTTCGCCGGTGGCGTAGAAGGCGGTCGCGAGGTGTCGAACCCCATCCGCACCAGTTATTCGATCAACAGCATCAACACCGTGCCCTCGACCACGCTCGAAGATCCTAACCCGCACGATTCCTTTGGAGGCACGGGCTACATCACCAGCGTGGTACACACCACGTCGAAGAGTGCTGGCGTGTACTTCGTCGATACGATCCACCTGGGCAGACTCTTCGAAATGAGCGGCGGCGTCCGCTGGGACTACTTCGACACGGTCTTCAATTCGTACCAGCCTGTCGCGCCACCGGCAGGTGGAACGGTCAGCACGACCATTGCGCCCATCGAGCAGGTAGTCGAGAAGCCGTCGTATCGCGCCGCGTTCGTCTACAAACCTACGCAGCACGGCAGCGTGTACTTCGACTATGGGACCAGCTTCAACCCTTCTGCCGAGTCGCTCTCGCTTAGCATCGCGACCAGCATCCTGCCGCCTGAAGAGAACGAGACCTACGAAGTGGGCGCGAAGTACAGCCTGATCCATGACAAGCTCATGCTCGACGGAGCGTGGTTCCACACGACAAAAGACAACGCCCGCGAGACCGATCCCACCAACTCGAACAACATCGTGCTCGCCGGCAATCAGCTTGTAAAGGGTGCGCAGATGAGCGTTGTCGGCAAGCTGCCCCAGGGGACCGACGTGATCCTCGGCTACGCATATCTCGACTCTGCGGTCACCTACTCGAAGCTGTTCCCCACATCCATCGGCTATCCGCTGGCGAACGTGCCGAAGCAGACCTTCAACTTCTTCGTGACGCATCGGCTCCCTGGTCGCCTCAGCGCGGGTTTCGGTGGCAACTCGCTTTCGAGCCGCACCGCAAGCTCGACCGTCCCCTACATCCCGACCGGCTTCGCGGCAAATCCAAACGGCCCCGGGTACGTGGTCACCAGTGTTGCGACTAGGGCGGTGCCTTCCTACTGGGTCTTCAACGCGATGGTGAAGCGGCCGCTGACCGAGCGCATCGAGCTACAAGCGAACATCTACAACCTGACCAACAAGTTCTACATCGACCAGCCGCATCCGAGCCACCTCATTCCCGGCGCAGGACTTAGCGCGCTGATCGGGGCAAACTTCCGTTTCTAACTCTTCGGTTCAATTTCTCCCCGGAACTTCGAACGCCCCATGCATCTCGATTCTGAGACGCATGGGGCGAATGGATTTGAGAGCTCTGTTGTTTGCCCTTCCTGAAGGGAGTCTGCGTTCAGACCTCAGCCTTCGGGAGTCACGCTCGGAATGTTTAGTCGCTAAGGTTACAAATCGAAAACAAATAACAGATACGGTTACAAATTGAAAAAGGCCCGCCAATGCTGATTACCATTCCGAACATCTTCATCCCCGAACAGGTCACCGAAGCCCGCAAAGCCCTCCTCGAAGCCGATTGGGTCGATGGCCGAGTCACCGCTGGCTATCAGGCCCGCGAAGTGAAGAACAATATGCAACTTCCCGAAGGCAGCCCCGTCGCCGTGTCCCTGGGAGACATGGTGCTGAAGGGACTCGCCCGCTCCCCGCTGTTCATGTCTGCGGCATTACCGCTTCGCGTCTTCCCGCCCATGTTCAACAGTTACAGCGGCGGCCAGACCTTCGGCACCCATGTAGATACGGCCATTCGCCAGGTTGCAAGCTCCGGTCAGCGCATCCGCACCGACCTCTCCGCAACCCTCTTCCTCACCGCGCCCGAAGACTACGACGGCGGCGAACTCGTCGTGGAAGATGCTTACGGCACCCACAGCGTGAAGCTGCCTGCCGGCCACATGGTGCTCTATCCGGCGACCAGCCTGCATCGTGTCGAGCCCGTCACGCGCGGCACCCGCATCTCCAGCTTCTTCTGGATTCAAAGCATGGTTCGCCAGGACATACAGCGCACGCTGCTCTTCGATCTGGACGCCTCGATTCAGCGGCTGGCGTCGATCCCGGGCAGCGCTGAGATTCAGCAGACCAGCGTTCAGCTGACGGGCGTGTACCACAACCTGCTGCGGCAATGGGCGGAGATGTAGCCGACGGCTAAGCGTCAGGAAACGTAGTGACCGGTGCAGCCTTCGACGTCCGTGGGACAACCAATGCCGGTCTCGCTCCTGAGATACCACGCTGGGTTGGCGGAGGAGGCATGTGCGGCGTGAAGCCCGGTGTCGTCTCGCTGTAGACCTCGAAGCATCCCCCGCCTCGCCGTTTCGCTTCGTACATGGCGGCGTCGGCCCGCGAGAACAGGTCGTCCGACGAAGCCGCCTGCGAGGGATAGATGGCGATGCCGATGCTACAGCTCATGTCCACCTGTTCGAGCCCCTCCGGGCCGCCATTTGAGATCGCCGCATTGATCTTCGCCGCCAGCCGGCGGATGTCTCGCTCTTCCTGAACATCAGGCACAACGACGATAAACTCGTCGCCACCAATACGGAGAACCGAGTCAGTCCCGCGCACCGACTCGCGCAGCCGCTGGGCCACGGCGGTCAGAACCTTGTCACCAGCCGAGTGACCAAGCGTGTCATTGATCTCCTTGAACTTGTCCATGTCGATCACGAAGAGTCCGACCTTGTTCCTGTAGCGAATAGCCCGGTCTATGGCTTGCTGCATGCGGTCCTGGAGAAGGCTGCGGTTGGGAAGTCCGGTCAGCGGGTCGTGCTGCGCGCGATGCTCGGTCGCCCGCTCCGACAGCTTGCGGTCGGTGATGTCCGCTGCCGTGATGGCAATGCCGTCTTCGAGCCGCACCACCTCGTGCCGAATCCAGCGCGGGATGTCGTCCTCGAGCTGCATGGGAAACTCCTGCACCACCGGCTCACCCGTCATCACCACCTGCTTGTATTCGTCGAAGAAGCCGCCCGTACGGTTGATCGGGATCAGCGCGCAAAGATACTGGCCGATGATCTCCTCGCGCGGCAGGCCGACCAGCTTCTCGCCATTGGAGTTGATGTAAGTGAACTCGAAATCGATGATCTGGCCATTCGTCCCCCGCACCGCCTGTAGCGTGTAGAAAGCCTCCAGGCTGCTTTCGGACGCGGCGATAAAACGGGCCTCGTTGCGCTGACTCTGGCGCATCGTGACCAGGAACTTACGGATCCGCCCTTCGACTGCGGCGATGATTCCGGCGCAGACCACGGCCAGGGTCGCTCCTGCCATCTCCAACTGCGGCATGTACTGGAATTCGCGATGCACCAGGGTTAGCAGGCCGAGAATCCGCGTCACCCCGGCTGCCGCGACGAAGAGAGCGAAGACCAGAAAGATCCCGCGAAACGACAGCAGCCCCTTGCACTTGCGATACATCGAGACAAATGTAGCTGCAAGAATTAGATAGCTGATCGCGAAGACCAGCTGGGCCACCACAAGCAATGACACGGAATCGTCGGCTGAGCCTGCCGGCGGAGCGGCCGGAAGCCAGTAGCGGGAGGTCAACAGGGCGATGATACCCAAAGCCACCATCCCAGCGGCCAGGATCCATCGTTTCATACGATCAGATGAAGAAGAGAGGCGCATAGAGTGAAGAAGACGGGCGCATAAAGTTCGGCGATTACTCTGTTCGACGCTACTACCCCTAGGATGCACGATTTTCGACCGTTTTGGGTTTATTTTCTTGCGTGTGCATCCAATCCTCATATGGCTGCGTTTTCGAAAACCGCTGATGGAACCGCTTGGAAGATACCCGGTCTTTCTTCACTGATCCCGAACCAGGCGGGCCGCCGCATCGTAATTACCGGTGCCAACAGCGGCATCGGCTACCCTGCGGCGCGGGAACTCGCCCGCGCCGGAGCATCCGTCGTCCTTGCCGCTCGGGATCGCACGAAGGCTGAAACCGCCATCGCCCGCCTGCGATCGGAGGTTCCCGGCGCAAAGGTGGAAGTTGGCATTCTCGACCTCGCTTCGCTTGCGTCGGTGAGGGACTTTGCTGCGCGCGAGCTCGATCGCGGCCTCGCGCTCGATGTCCTGGTCAATAACGCGGGCGTGATGGCGCCGCCGAAACGCCTCGAAACGAAGGACGGCTTCGAGCTGCAGTTTGGCACCAACGTGCTCGGCCACTTCGCACTGACCGGTCTGCTGATGCCCGCCATCGAAGGTGCCATTGCCAACTCAAAAGCGGAACTTACCCAGGCGCCGCGCATTGTGTTTCTCGCTTCGATCGCCCACAAATCCGGTGCCATCCACTTCGATGACCTGCAGGCCAAGCGCTCCTACAAACCTATGGGGAGCTACCAGCAATCGAAGCTTGCCGACCTGATGCTCGCCTTCGAGCTCGACCGCCGGCTGAAAGCAAAGGGGTCGCCGGTCCTCTCAATTGCCGCCCATCCGGGAGTCTCCAACACCAACCTCTTCCACAGCGGAGACTTTGGGTCGCTCGAGCGTGCCGGCCGCCGCTTCATGGGTAAGCTCTTCGACCTGTTTCTCAACTCGCAGGAGGAAGGCGCATTGCCGACCCTCTACGCCGCAGTAGCTCCCGACGCCCAGAGCGGCGGCTACTACGGCCCCAAGGGCTTTCAGGAGATGCGGGGCGGCGACGTCGGCGACGCGATCGTCGCTCCGCAGGCGCAGGACAAAGCCGCAGCCGCACAGCTATGGACCGCCTGCGAAGAGCTCACCGGCGTCAGATTTCCGTAGCAACCCTGACCACCCCCGCTCGCGGTGCCCTCTCCATCGCGCACCTGTCTTCGCGAAGGGTTCGAACCTGAACCCGCGGGTGCCCTCTCCATAGCGCACTTGTTCCACGCGATGGGTGGGAGCGTAGAAGGCCGAACCGCCCAGTTGTCTCGACAAAGCTCGTCGGGCCACGAAACGTCTGCAGTGCACTAGAATCACGGGACAGCCACTTTGGAGCCTGAACGTCATGCGCCTCAAGTTTCTTCCCTGCTTCGCACTTCTCGCCTCGGCTTTCGCCGCCCACGCCCAGATAAATTCCGAGCTTCGCGCCAGCATCGATGCGGCGGCGCAGAAAGTGCTCGCCGACACAGGCGTTCCCAGCGCTGAGGTTGGCATCGTCATGAACGGCAAGATTGTCCTCACGACGGCCTACGGCGACGCACGTCTCTCCCCGAAATTACCGGCCACAGCCGAGATGGCTTACCCCATCGGATCAATCTCGAAGCAGTTCACCGCCACGGCGATCCTGCTGCTGGCGGAAGAAGGGAAGCTCTCGCTTGACGACACGGTGAGCAAGTTCTTTCCTGAACTCACGCGCGCAACCGAGGTCACGATCCGCGAACTACTTTCGCACACCAGCGGCTACGAGGACTACGCTCCGCAGGACTACACCATCCCGCTCTGGACGAAGGCAGGCGACCCGCTCGACCTCGTCCATCTCTGGGCGGAGAAGCCGCTCGACTTCGACCCCGGCACCCAGTGGCAGTACAGCAACACCAACTTCGTCCTCGCCGCCTTGATTGTGCAGAAGGCCAGCGGGATGCCGTTCGCGAAATTTCTATCAAACCGGGTGCTGGCACCTGCCGGTATCAAGGATGTTCTCAACCTGAACACCGACCAGGCGCGCGTCCAACCGACCGGCTACATGCGCAACGCGCTTGCGCCCTTGCGGCCGGCTACGCTCGAGGCGCCGGGCTGGTATTTCGGCGATGGCGACCTCGCGATGCCGGTTGGCAGCCTGCTTACGTGGGACCTCGGCATTATGAATCATTCGCTGCTGAAACCATCGAGCTATGAGGCATTCGAAACTTCCGTGAAACTCAAGAATGGTAAGGACTCGCACTATGGCCTGGGCGTCTCGATCTTCACCCGTGACGGCCACCGCTACATCGAGCACTCAGGCGAGGTAGGCGGCTTCGTCGCCGAGAACATGATTCTGCCGGACGATAAGCTTGCCATCGCCGTGCTGACGAACCAGGAAGCAAGCTCGGCCGCGAGCGGAATCGCGAGGGCGATCCTTCCGCTGATACTCGCCGCGGCGCCGCCCGCTAAACCTGCGGACGCAGCCGCAGTTGCGGCCACTGCGCAGGCGAAGACGATTCTTGAGGGATTGATCGCGGGAAAGATCGATCGCAGCCTCTTCACCTCGAATTGCAACTTCTACTTCTCCCCCGAGGCGATCGGGGACTTCAGCAGCAGTCTGTCCCCGCTCGGCCCGATCGCGGACTTCAGCCAGCGTGGCGAACAATTACGTGGCGGCATGACCTTCCGCGCCTTTACGGTAAAGTTCGGCACCGGCGAGAAGGCGAAGACCGTGACCCTGACGACCTACACCATGCCCGATGGCAAGCTGGAGCAGTTCCTGATCGAACCGTAATGCATTGTCTCTCACGCGAGCTTACTCGCGACAGACACAAACCCGAAGAAAAGAGTAGTATTTCGGCCCGAAGCTGAAACGCCGGGCCGCGCTCGCTCACTTCCCCCTATCAGGTGCAGCAAACATTCAGATTCACCGCGATTTCTGCAGGCCAACGTGTCTTCGGAGTCGGTAGCGCAAAAGGAGATCAATATGGGATTCAAAAGCATTCTTTCTGATATCGGCAATGGCATTAAGAAAGTCTTCGTCGTTGGTGACGCTGTGGCGAAGGACGCGGAGCCGTTTGTGGACCTCGCGTTCCCCGGCGTCGCTCCGCTGTTCAACGCAATCGTGCAGCAGGTGGGGCTTGCCGAGGCATCGGCTGCCGCTGCCGGCGCGGAGAACGGCACGGGCACCCAGAAACTCGCCCTCGTGTTGCAATCCATCGAAGGTTCTATCGCCAACTACGAGAAGACCAACAGCCTTGGAACACCGCTATCGCAGCAGCAGGTCGAGTCTGTTGCGAACGCCGTTGTGGCCTTCCTGAATGCATTGCCGGCGAACGCTGCGGCTGCTGTGGCCTCGCCTGAACATGCTTTAGTTGGCGCCGTCTAGATGAAGAAGGGCAGGTGCTGCAGTCCAGCAGCATGCCTGCCCTTCTTTGCATCTAGGACGTCGTTTATCCAGCCAACTGCCGCAGCACATACTGCAGTATCCCGCCGTGCTGGTAATAGAGGATCTCCTGCGGTGTATCGATGCGCACCGTCACTGGGAACACCGTCGTGTGCCCGGTATCGGATTCCGCGACGACGGAGATGTTCTTTCCATTCGCAAACCTGCCCTCAAGCATCGCGGCGAGTTCTCCTGGCTCCGCGCCAATCGAAAACAGCTCCTGCCCTGAGAGATCGAGCGACTCCGCGGACTCCCCCGGCTCGAACTGCAGCGGCAGAATCCCCATCCCTACAAGATTCGACCGATGGATGCGCTCGTAGCTCTCGGCGATCACGAACTTGATCCCGAGCAGCCTCGGCCCCTTCGCCGCCCAGTCGCGCGACGAGCCCGAACCGTACTCCTTGCCTGCAAGGATCGCCAACGGAATGCCACGATTCGCATACTCCACGCTTGCATCGTAGATCGACATGGGCAGGTCGTCCGGAAAGAACCGCGTCACGCCGCCTTCGGTGCCAGGTGCGAGCTTGTTCCGCAGCCGCACATTCGCGAATGTTCCGCGCACCATCACCTCGTGATTGCCACGACGGCTTCCATAGCTGTTGAAGTCCGCAGGCTGCACGCCGTGGTCGGTAAGGTACTTGCCTGCCGGACCGTTCAGCTTGATGGACCCCGCCGGAGAGATGTGATCCGTCGTCACGCTGTCGCCAAGCACGGCCAGCACGCGCGCGGCGTGGATGTCCTTGATGGCTTCAGGAGCGGCAGGCATGCCGTCGAAGTAGGGTGCCTTGCGAATGTAAGTCGAGTCGGGTTCCCAGCCATACGTCTCACCCGAAGGAAACTTCAGGTGCTGCCAGTTCTGGTCACCGTCGGAGACGGTTGAATACTGATGCCGGAACATCTCGGAGTCGATCGATGAAGCCACGGTCTCCGAGACCTCGGCCTGCGTCGGCCAGATGTCTTTGAGAAAGACAGGCTGGCCTGCCTCGTCGTGCCCCAACGGATCGGTATCGAAGTTGTGGCTTATGTGCCCGGCCAAAGCGTACGCGACAACCAGCGGCGGGCTCATCAGGTAGTTCGCGCGTACCTCCGGCGAGATGCGTCCCTCAAAATTCCGATTGCCCGAGAGCACCGATACCGCCACCAGCCCATGCTCTTCGATCGAGCTCGAAACATCGGTCGGCAGCGGCCCGGAGTTGCCGATGCAGGTCGTGCATCCGTAGCCAACCACCTGGAAACGCAGCTTGTCGAGATACGGCATCAGGCCGGCCTTCACGTAGTAGTCGGTGACGACGCGCGAGCCCGGAGCGAGCGAACTCTTCACCCATGGCGGCGTCCGCAATCCTTTCTCGACAGCCTTTTTCGCGAGCAAACCGGCGGCCATCATCACATATGGATTGGAGGTATTCGTGCAGCTTGTGATCGCTGCGATGACGACACTGCCGTGGCTCAGGTACGGGTCGGGATCGACGCCAAAGCGGGCCCGAATGCTCGTCGGCGCGACGGTAAGCGAATCGACTTCGAGCGTCTCGACAGCAACCGTATCGCCGCCAACCAATGCAGGCGCGGGAGCGCCAACTCCGCTGGTCACATCGCCGCGAAGGCTGGCCGTGCCGCCTTCGCCCTCCCACCGCACCATCTGCCGGGCCGCCGCCTTGTTGGCGTTCGGGCCAAGCAGCGCCGGAAGCTGCTGCGCGAAGCTCGCCGCAGCGCCTGAAAGCAGTACTCGGTCCTGAGGCCGCTTCGGGCCTGCGACGCTTGGCTCGACGGTCGCCAGGTCGAGCGACAGTGTCGCCGAGTACTCAGCCTCAGGAGCATCGGGCGTGTGAAACAAGCCCTGCTCGCGGAAGTAAGCCTCGACCAGCGCGATGTGCTCTTCGGTGCGCCCGGTCAGGCGGAGATAGCGGAGGGTCTCGGCATCGACGGGGAAGATCCCACACGTAGCTCCGTACTCGGGGGCCATGTTCGCAATCGTTGCACGGTCGGCCAGCGGCAACTCCGAAATCCCCGGCCCGTAGAACTCGACAAACTTGCCCACCACACCAAACTTGCGCAGCGCCTCGGTCACGGTCAGCACAAGGTCAGTCGCCGTGGTGCCCTCCTTCAGCTTTCCGGTCAGCCGGAAGCCCACCACCTGCGGCAGCAGCATGGACACTGGCTGCCCGAGCATCGCCGCCTCTGCCTCGATCCCACCGACGCCCCAGCCCAGCACGCCGAGTCCGTTCACCATCGTTGTGTGCGAGTCTGTGCCGACCAGAGTGTCGGGATAGGCGAAGACGTTGCCATCAGCATCGGGAGACGTGGTGAACACAACACGTGCGAGATATTCGAGGTTTACCTGGTGGCAGATCCCCATGCCCGGCGGCACGGCCGAAAAATTGTTGAACGCCGTTTGCCCCCACTTCAGAAAGGCATAGCGCTCGCGATTCCGCTGGAACTCAAGCGCGGCGTTCAAATCATAGGAATGCGCCGTTCCAAACTCATCCACCTGCACCGAGTGGTCGATGACCAGCTCCGCGGGCTGCAGTGGATTGATCTTTTCAGGGTCGCCGCCAAGCGCCTTCATCGCATCGCGCATCGCGGCCAGATCGACGATTGCGGGTACGCCGGTGAAGTCCTGCATCAGCACGCGGGCGGGCATGTAGGCGATCTCGCGCGAGGGCTCAGCCTTTGGCTCCCAGGCCGCCAGGAACCGGATGTCGTCGGCAGTTACAGTGCGGCCGTCTTCGTGGCGCAGCAGGTTCTCAAGCAGAATGCGAAGTGAAAAGGGCAGCCGGGGAAGATCGACGCCCTGTCCGGCGAGCGCTCCCAGCCGGAAGTAGTTCACAGTCGTGCTGCCGGAGGTAAGGGTCGCGGCGCTCTGAAACGAATCGGGGTGAGGCTTGATCATGACGTTCTCTCCTGAAGTCGAAGCGGGAGCTCGAAACGATGTTCGAGGCTGGATTCCGAAGTAAGGTCGTCGGCTCGCGGTCGGCGCACGAGCGCCGGACGGCAAAAGCCTAACAGATTGTATGGCAGTGTTTTGGGGGGACTGTCCTAAGACAATTGGCCGGGCAGGCGTCCACGATCAGGGCGACCGTGGCGAAAGCGCTTCACCCGAATCCTCGCGTTGCTGGCGTTAATGCCCGTCGTGTTCATCCGAATAAGCTCACATCCAGCATAATCCGAATGCCGCTCTTCCTGCACTTGAACCACCGTTGCGGCATTTTGAAGTAGTGTTGCGCTGCCTTATGGCAGTCTCTCGCCAAGCGACGCCTGCAGCACCGCATACCAGTCTCTCTTGTTCCACTGCGGCTTGTACGCGTCCGGAATTGCCGTAATGCGGGCCGGGTTTTGTGACCCCACAATCGGTATCGGCCGCGATGGATGTGCCATGATCCAGCTCATCGCCGCCGCCGCGCGGTCCACACCCGCCTCCTTCGCCTTCGCGTCCAGCAGCTTCGCAACCGCGCGGGCTCGCCGGTCCTTCGGCTTGATCACCCGGCCACCGCCCAGCGGAGACCACGCCAGCACTGTCATCCCCGTCATCATCGCCTGGTCGAGCAGCCCGTCGAACAGCGGCTTCGTTGCCAGCGGCGAGAACTCCGGCTGCAGACTGACCAGCGGCACCGTCAGGAAATGAGACAGCGCGGAAGTTTGCGCAGTCGTGAAGTTCGAAACTCCCAGCGCGCCGATCTTTCCCGCCTGATGGGCCTGCTCCAGCGTCTTTGCGACATCCTGCGGGTGCGCGAGCAGATCGGGCCGATGGATCTGATACAACTCCACGCGCTCGGTGCGAAGCCTCTGAAGGGACGCGTCGATCGCCTCCTGCAGGTACGCCGCGCTCGAATCGTAAGGGACACCGATGCGGATGCCTCCCTTGGTCGCGAGAACCATTCGCCCCCGCAGCGACGCATCCTCCGCGAAGACCCTTCCCAGGAGACTCTCGGCCGCCCCAAACGGCTCCTTGTTTCCCGGTCCATAGACATCTGCTGTGTCGAAGAGTGTAACTCCGGCTGCGAGCGCGGCATCCACCCGCGCCCTGGCCTGGCGAACATCGCTGCCGGCGAAACGCCACATGCCCCAGGCTATGGGGCTTACCTCGATCTTCGTATTGCCAAGGAACCGTTTTTCCAAGCTCATCTGCACATCTTACCGGGAGCGCCGCCAGGAACGACCAGACGAAACGAATGAATGGAGCTCCGGAACACTCCCATAAAAGCCCGGTCTCCTCCCGGTCAGCACACCAGGGGATCGCCCCATCCGGCCTCAAGAGTGCCGGAGTTGCGTTCTCCGCGACAGATTGGCTGCACTCGACACACCAGCAGCAACAAGGACGTAAGGCCGCAATGTAGGTCACCGGCGACGGGCGCGAAGAGTTCGTCCCAGCCTTCGCGAAGTTGCACGACGGCGCGCCACTCAGGAGTTCCTTGGGAGCTCTGCCAGATGCTATTCGGCGCCTGCAGCCGCTTGACGGACCGATATGGAGTGGTTTTTTGGCGGGGAAAGTGAAGGCTGACAGCTTGAGGTTGCGGTTAACCTGCCGCCGTAAGCAGGGGAACCAGGGAAATGTAACGGACCAGGCTACGAAACAAAGCGGACACGCCGCTTCGAATTAAAGCGGCATAGCATCGTTTTCGTCCGGCCGAATCTCGTGGGCTCGTGAGTAGATCGAAAGCAGCAGTTCCGCCGAGTAGATAGCATAGCGACCATCATTGAAGGCGATGAGAATGCCTTCTTCCAGGATGTCGGCGGAAAGAACACCATTGGTCGTGGACTTCATCCCAGAAATATAACGTTTGATTTGGCGTTAGTCGGCCTTCGAGATGACAGAGGAGAAGATTCGATCATTTCTGGTTCCATAAACTTATGAAAGAAATTGCTCGTCCGGGAAGAGCATTACAGGAGACGTGCATTCAGCAGAACGCTGACGAAGTAACTCTTACCTTTTTGTCTCAAGTAACTTTCCGGGGTTCAACTCATCACACCTCGATAACAAAAGCGACATTGTGAGAAGTTTCGCGAAACTGCTGAAAAGCGGTAGTGTTACTACCTGCAGGATCAACGCATCGCGTATTTGAACGTGGCTTTCACGACACAGGTCCGCAAGGATGCATCCAACACGCAAGCGGTATCGGAGATAGAGAACATGCGTACCTCGAAGATTTTCACCATGAGCAGCTTGGACAAAGGCGGAAGTAATTGCGGAGGTCGTCTTTTTCTCGGCCTCGCTCTAAGCGCCAGTCTAGGGACGTTCGGTCTCGCCGGATGCCATAGCAACCCGGCCGCCACTACCAACCCGGCAGACGGCACAACTGCATCGACGGATCCAAACGCCGCCGATCCCACTGCCGCCAACATGGCTCCAGTCGATAACTCGACCCAGGTAGCAGGCATACAGCAGGAGGGCACGCAGACTCAGCAGACGTACTCAAACCCTGCTCCGGCCGCTCCAGTCGAGCGCCGCGCACCTTCAAGCAGCGCCAGCAACTCCAGCCAGACTTACTCGCAGCCGAGCTACAACCAAGGGAGTGCTCAGGCGCCCGAACCGGCGTACAGCAATGACCAGGACTACAACGCCGAGCAGGGGTACAGTGCGACCCTCAGCGATCTTCAGGCCACGCAGCCACCGCCGCCGCTGCCTGAGTACTCCCAACCGCCGGCTCCCGATCCGAACTACCTCTGGACCCCCGGCTACTGGAGCTACGCCAACCAGGGCTATTATTGGGTTCCTGGCGCATGGACGCAGCCTCCCTATACCGGCGCTCTCTGGACCCCCGGTTACTGGGGCGGCTATGGCAACGGATACCGCTTTCACCACGGCTTCTGGGCGGCGCACATCGGATTTTACGGCGGCGTCAACTACGGCTTTGGCTATGTCGGTACGGGATATCAGGGCGGCTACTGGGATGGCCCGCACTTCCGCTACAACCAGTATGCGAACAACATCGACATAAACAGAAACTCAGGTTTCCGTGAGGCCGTCTACCAGCGGAACGTTACAACCATCAACAACACTGTCATCAACAACCGGGTAGTAAACAACACGACCTACAACAACACCACGGTCAACAATACCCGCATTAACAATGTCAGCTATAACGGCGGCAGGGGAGGCGTAGAAGTAAAGCCCCGCCCGGCCGAGTTGGCAGTCCTTCGTGAACAACGTACCCCGCCTATGAAGGCGCAACTGCAGGAGCGCACAGTAGCAGCCTCCAACCCGCAGCAGTTCTATGCGCGTAACCAGGGCAAGCCTGCCGAGTTGGCGGCCGCACGCCCGATAGTCGCGGACCGTGGCATTACGCCCCCGGCACACACAACTGCTGAAATCAACCGTACCGCGCCTCCACAGGAGCAGTTGCGTCAGCATCAGGAGGCCTTCAAGGCCACCGTAGCCCCGGCAGCGCAACCAGGACGGCCTGGGACGCCCGCTCCGAATGCAATGACTGCGATGCGGCCCGCGCCTGGGGCCAATCGCCCTGGAGTCGCACCGCAGCCTGTTCGCCCTAACCAGCCTGAGGCAAGGCCCGGAACCCCGGCGGCAAACCGTCCCGGAGTCCAACCTGCTCGCCCCCAACCCGAGGCTCGTCCGAGCCCCACACCCACAGCACGGCCGACGCCTGCTGGACGGCCCGCACCGGCACCAGCAACACGGCCAGCACCTGTCCCGGCGACACGGCCAACTCCCACCCCGGCAACACGACCAGCTCCTGCCCCGGCCGCACGCCCGGCGCCTGCTCCGGCACGCCCGGCGCCTGCTCCGGCAGCACGCCCGGCCCTGCTCCGGCAGCCGGCCGGCGCCTCAACCCACGCGCCCCCAACCCCAGCAGGAGTCAAGACCGCAACCGCAGACCCGCCCTGCGCCTCAGCCGCATCCGGCTCCCGCAGCCCGACCGGCGCCCCAGGCAAGGCCAGCACCTGAGGCTCATCCTCAACCGGAGAAGAAGCCCGAGCCACACATGTAATTCGGGCTATCTCAATCAGATAAAGCTGGAGCGAAGACATTTCGCTCCAGCTTTTTTGTGCTTTGGCGGATTTTTACCGCATCTCATTGAGTGAGGTTAGAACGATGACTCTACTCACTCTGAGATTCGTGCCGACAGGGCTGGCACTTGCATTGACTCTCTCTGGCATACCTGCTTCTTCCGCGCAGACGGCAGGTTCGCCGGCCGGCTCAAGCAGCGCGCAGACTGCGCCCCTGAATCAACCCGCTTCCCCAACTCCCCGGACGCGGAGACACCGGCGAACGCGCACTGCACAGCAGCATACGCCGCCGTCCCCGGCTTCGACCATCGTCGGACCAACGTCCGCTCAGCGGCAGCGCGACGCCCAGATTCTTGCCAATCAGAAGGCACAGTCCACAGCAACCGCAAGAGAGAACGACGCACTGACTCAGAAGGTCGTTGCAGATCAGCAGCGGCAGCAGGCCGAGCCGCGCATCCAGGATGCTCCCGGCCCCGATTCAGCACCTCTGCCGGGCAATCCGGCGGTTGCGCCGGCTCAGGCATCCGATCAGCCTCGCATTCAGGACGCTCCCGGCCCGGCGCAGACTTTGCCCCAGGCTCCACCCCCAGCACCCGCGCCTCAGCAGTGAACCCACACTTCGCGTGACCCCCTCCATCGGGCCTTTGTCCGCGCGATGGGTGGGATTGTCCTCAGATCAGGAACTCAACGCCAGTTGTCCCACGAGAACCACGTTCAGCGCCACGATGATCCCTACTGTCAGCCAGCCGGCACCCCGAACGCGTCTATGGCTGACAAACTCACCCATTACGTCCCGCCGATTCGTCAAGATCAGTAACGGAACCAACGCAAAAGGCAAGGTAAAGCTCAGCACCACCTGCGACAGCACCAGGATCCGCAGCGGATCGAAGCCAATCGCAATCACCACAAGCGCAGGAACAATTGTAATCAAGCGACGCAGGAAAATGGGAAATTTGATATCGAGGAAGCCCTCGATAATCACCTGTCCGGCCAGCACTCCGACCGTCGAAGACGACAATCCCGAGCACAGCAGCGCCACCGCAAAGATCCCCGCTGCCGCCGGTCCCAGCAAGGGCCCGAGGGTCCGATAAGCGTCTTCAATCGTCGGAGCCGCCAATCCGGCGTGCGCCAGCGACAACGCAGCCACAATGATCATCGCCGAGTTGATCAGCCATGCCCCGTTCATCGCGATGAAGATGTCGATCAACTCAAACCGCAGGTAGCGCGCACGGTCGAGCAGCAGCGCGGTTCCATTAACCCCGCGTTTCGTATCTGTGGCGATCAGTTCCTCCAACCTTGGCTGCACCAGCGCCGAGTGCAGATAAACCACGTGGGGCATCACCGTTGCGCCCAGCATCGCGACGGCGGTATAGATGCTGTCGTGAAACGCCTTCGAACTACGGTTGTCGAGCGTCGGCACCAGCGTGTGGAACGCGGCCATGCGCCACTCGGGATGCACCAGGAACACTTCGACCGCATAGCAGACGCCGATCACGGCGACGAAGCCGATAATGCCGCCCTCGAACCAACGGTATCCCGCCACCTGTAGCGCGAGGATCGCGAACACGATCACCGCCGAGACGACCGCCGCCAGCAGCAGCGAGCCCGATCGCCCCAGCACCCGCTCCATTACCGGGGTTCCGAACAGCAGATACATTCCGATCGCCGCACCGAGAAACTCCGCAAGGTCGGTGGCAATCGCCGAAACCTCAGCGGCGACCCATAGAAAGATCGTGCTGCGCCGTGAGAAATGCTTCCTGCAGTTCTGCGGCAGGCTCAACCCGGTCACGATGCCCAGCTTCGCGGAGAGATACTGGACGAGAATTGCCATGGCGTTCGACCAAAGCAGCACCCACAGCAGCCGGTAGCCGAACTGGCTGCCACCCTGAATATTCGCGGCGAAGTTACCGGGGTCGATATAAGCGACGCTCGCCACGAACGCCGGGCCGAGATAGCGCGCGAGGTCCCGTCGCGTAATCCCCGCCGATGCGGAAAGTTCGACTGGTCCCAACGGCGATGTCGACATCTGGCCCATCTGTTCTTCTGCTTTCAGCCTTGCTCTAATTTTTAGGCTTACCTACGTATTAGGTTTACCTAAATCAGGGTTATGCGTCAAACTGTTACTGGAGAACACCACCGAGATGGCCCCCCGTCGACTCGCCCAACGAAACAGCGAATCCGTTGACAATTACCTGAAGGCGATCCTCGCCCTAAGTGGTTCAGAGAACATTGCTCCAAGAAGAGTTGCCAGCAACGCGCTCGCGGCGCACCTTGGCGTGGCTGCGGCTTCCGTCACCAACATGCTGCAGAAACTCGCAGCTGCCGCCGACCCGCTGGTCGAGTACGAGCGCCATCGCGGCGTCCTGCTCTCTCCCGCCGGCCGCCGCCGCGCCCTCGAAGTTGTGCGCCATCACCGCCTCATCGAAACCTTTCTCTATAGGGTGCTCGACTATCCCATCGAAGAGGTCCACGAAGAGGCCGAGCGCCTCGAGCACTTCATCTCCGAGCGATTCGAGGAACGCATCGCCGCCAAGCTCGGCCACCCGGACTTCGACCCCCACGGGCACTCCATCCCAACCCTCGCAGGCGAGATGCCGCGGCAGCAGTCGATTCTTCTGACGGATGCAGGCGACGGCGGCACCTTCATCGTCGACAGCATCTCCGATCGCGACGCCCCCACGCTGCGGTCTTTGAAGGCAAGCGGCATGACTCCAGGAGTTCGGCTCCGCATCGCGAAGAGCACCTCCGCCGACTGCTACTCAGTCCGTGTGGGCCGGTCCACCAAGTGCCTCGACCTACCGCACGAAGTGGCCCGCGAAATCCGCATCCTCCCCCTCACCAAATAGAATCGGCTCTGGACTTGTGTTCCCGGAGATTCACGCATGAAGTTATTGGTACTTGGAGGAGGCGGCCGCGAACACGCGCTCGCGTGGGCCATCGCGCGATCGCCCCAGGTCACGAATCTGATCGTCGCTCCCGGCAACGGCGGTACCGCCGTCTGGGGCAGGACATGCAGCATCCCCGTCCGTTGCGTCCCGGTCGAGATCAGAGAAGACGCCGCCAGCCTCGAGGCGATGCTGTCTCTCACTCTCTCCGAGCGCCCCGACCTCACCGTCATCGGCCCTGAAGTTCCTCTCGCCCTCGGCCTCACCGATGAGCTCGAAAGCCATGGCCTCCGCGTCTTCGGCCCGTCACAAGCGGCAGCAATGCTCGAGACCAGCAAGGCCTTCGCCAAGCAGTTCATGCAGGCCAACCAGATCCCCACCGCCGCCTACGCGGTCTGCGCGTCATTGGAAGAAGTCACCGAAGCCCTGCTGCAATTCACCGTCCCGGTCGTCGTTAAGGCGGATGGCCTCGCCGCCGGGAAAGGGGTTGTGATCTGCGCCACAGGGCTCGAAGCCGAACAGGCAGCGGAAGAGATGTTCTCCGGCTCGCTGCTCGGCACACGGGTCGAGCAGGTTGTGCTCGAAGAGTTCCTCCTCGGCGAAGAGCTCTCGTTTTTCGCCCTCTGCGACGGCACACATGCCGTACCGCTCGCCGCCGCGCAGGACCACAAGCGCATCGGCGAAGGCGATACCGGCCCCAACACTGGCGGCATGGGCGCTTACTCCACAGACACCCTCATGTCTGATCACCTGCGCGAGTGGCTCACCAAAAATGTGGCACAGCGCGTGGTCGACGGCATGGCCGCTGCGGGCACGCCATTCAAGGGGATGCTCTTCTGCGGCATCATGATGGTGCCTTGGCCTGACGGCACAATCCACCCGATGGTGCTCGAGTTCAACACCCGCTTCGGCGACCCGGAGACGCAGGCGCTGATGCTCCGCCTCGACTTCGACATCGTCGATCTCTTCGTAGCCTCAGTCGATGGAACAGCCGATCAAGTCCACATCGCCATGAAGCCCGGCGCAGGTGTCTGCGTCGTCGCCGCCAGCGCTGGCTATCCCGGCAAGTACACGAGCGGCAAGCCCATCTCCGGCCTCACCTCGTCTCCCTACTCAGACTCAGAAGACGTAGTGGTCTTTCACTCCGGCACGGCGCTTTCGAATGAAGAGATCGTCACCGCCGGAGGACGGGTGCTTGGCGTAACGGCCTACGCCGCCGACCTACGCGCGGCGCTTGCGCTCGCCTACAGTCGCCTCGACGAGATCAGATTTGAAGGCATGCATTATCGCCGGGACATCGGCTGGCGCGCGCTCAAGTGACGTTATGCGATGCGACGCGAAGTACTAAGCGAAACACTGATCCTGCTTGAAATCCCCCCTTTTTGTCATTCCCGGAGGAAATCTGCGTTTGCTTTCGCACTCGCCAAACCCCTCACTGTTAGCGCGACCCATCACCCTTCGGGTTCAAACCCAGCGCCCCACCCACATGCCTTGCCGCGCTCCCCAACCCACGCTTCGTGTGCCGATAGCTCTTCTCAAGCGCACTCCCTGTTGAACCCTGCGCCGTCTCAAGCGCAGCTTCCGTCGAGTCGCCTGCCACCGAGATCGCCGAAGAGGTACTGCCTGCACCCTCCGCGATCGCCTGCCCGGTAGAGTCCCGCACCGAGCTGCTAATCGCAATCACCTGCTGCGCCGGATGCCGACCCGGATTGAACCATGCAATGTCGCTTTCAGGAAGCGTCTGAAGCCGCGCGACTGGCTCCGCGGGAAAGTTGCTATGCGTCATCTTCACCGCAAGCGGCCACTCCTTCGAAGCGCTGAAGACAGAACCATTCATCGGCGCATCCAGCTCACCGAGATTAATTATCCCGCCTGTCCGCAGCGGTACCATACGTTCGCAGCGGTCTGCGCCGCACCCGCGCTGGCAGAGCGTCTCATTCAGATAAGAAGCATGTTTGCCGGGCGAGATCCACACCTTTGCTCCATGATCTTCCGCCCGCAGCGTCGATGCCCGCGCAATCTGGCTCACATCGCATACGGTGTTTTCATGCGCGGCAGCGTACCAGTAGGCCGCCTTCCACTTCGCCTGCGTAAGGTCCACATCCGAAGCTCGAACCAGCACCGCAACATGCTCCGTATCGAGCGGATGACCATGCGCGCCGCAGTCCTTCTTCCACAGATGGTAGAAGTGGATCTCCGCGGCTGTTGCATCATCCTTCACAGGAAAGACCTGCCCGTAGATCGTCCCATTTTCATACTGCGGCTGCGGCGCCACTACATTTGGAGCGAACTCCGCCGGAACGTTCGAGCAGTCGTGTTCGCCGATCATGAACTGCGGAGCGAACTGAATGAGCAGCGCCTGCTCCAGAGCATCGCTCAAGCCGTCATGGTCGGAGTCAACCTGCGTTGGCAAGTTACCGGCCAGGACTTGCGAGAGTAAGTTCGCACCCGGAAGCACCACGGCGACAAGCAACACGAGATAGAGCCAGGCGCTTGCTCGCATCATCGAGGACACCGCTGACCCTCTGCCCCGCCGGCTCCGAGAGGTCTTTGTTTGTGCTGCCACTTTCATTTTTTCCACGAATAGTTGGATGCTCAGGAACCGGGCCGCGCGAAGGTGCGTAGTAAGCGGAACGATCTCGACCTGGCAGTCGAGCAGGTCTCAAGCACGTAAGCTAAAAAGGATCTTTCCTCAGACATGCGCTCCCGGCCCAAGCCCGTCCACTTCCATCTCGTCGCAGCCGCGCTGCTGTTGCTCCTCGCCTTTCAGCTCATACATCTCACGCGTGCCACCTCGATGACGTGGGACGAGGGCCACCATCTCTTCGATGGCTACACGATTTGGAAGAAGCACGACTACCGCCTCAACCCCGAAGTCCCGCCGCTGATCAAGATGGTGGCCGCCGTGCCTCTGCTCCACGCTCCGCTCTACGTCCCGCCCAATCAAGAGCGCGCCGAACAGACGGAAGCGTTCCTCGACGGCCGCAGCTTCCTCGTCCACAACGGCTATGACCGCATCCTCTTTCCGGCCCGCATGGCGTGCATGGTCTTCACGCTGGTGCTCGGCCTCCTGCTCTATTTCTTCACGCGAGAACTCTTCGGCCCTATCGCCGCGCTCTTTGGGCTGGCGCTCTTCGCCTTCGATCCGAACTTCCTCGCCCACGGCGCGTTGGTTACGACCGATGTGGGCAGCTCCTGCCTCCTTCTCGCCTCGATCTATGCGTGGTATCGCTACTGCAAGCTGCCGACTGCGGGCAGGCTGCTGCTGGTCGGCCTGGCCATCGGACTCGCAGTGGTTGCCAAGTTCACAGGCATCTTCGTCTGGCCGATGCTTCTCCTTATCGCAATCGTCGAAGCGGTCCGCGAACGCAACCTTCGCCTCTTCGGCCGCAGATGCGCCGCGCTTTTGGGTGTCGCCGTGATCGCCTACGCGATCCTCTGGTCGTTCTATGGATTCCGCTACAGCGTGGCTCCAGCGGGCTCTGGTCTCGACATGCATCCGCCGTTGGCGGAGTATCTGCCAAAGGTCCCGAATTCCGGCGACGCAGCACATCTCGCCTTCGTAGCAAAGCATCACCTGCTGCCTGAGGCTTACATCTGGGGGCTTGCGAATACCAAGGTCACCGAAGACATCGACACCAGCTACTTCTTCGGCCACGTCTATCGCCACGGCAACTGGATGTACTTCCCCGCCGCGTTCCTGATCAAATCGACGCTTCCCTTGCTGATCCTGCTCTGCCTTGTGCCGTTTGTCTGGCGACGGAGCAAGTGGAGTGCGCGCGATCTCATCTTCCTCACGCTTCCGGTGGTTGTATACCTCGCCATCGCCATGCACTCGGACATGAACATCGGCCTGCGCCACCTGCTGCCGATCTATCCGTTCCTCTACATTCTGGCTGCAGCCGCAGGCGCTGCCCTGATGCTTCGCGATCGCCGCTGGAGCTTGCCACTCGCCGCCCTGCTCATCTGGCAGATCGCAACTTCCGTCCACTCCGCGCCGGGATACATGGGCTACGGCAACGAAGCCTGGGGAGGCTCAGATAACGTCCACTACTATCTGAGCGACGCGAACACCGACTGGGGCCAGCAACTCAAAGAAGTAAAGACCTACATCGATCGCAACCACATCACGAACTGCTGGTTTGCCTACTTCGTCGACGGTGTCGTGGAGCCCGCGGACTACGGCATCAACTGCAAGCGCCTGCCCACGCAGGAGACAACGCTCTGGATGAACCTGCCTATGGATACGCCGCCTGTCATCACCGGCACGGTCTTCCTCTCAGACAGCGATCTTCAGGGTATCGAGTACGGCCAGGGCGCCCTGAATCCCTACGACAGCTTCCACAGCGTCAAGCCAACGGCGATCATCCAGCACGGCCTCTTCGTCTATGACGGCACTTTTCCCGTGCCTTTCGCGAGCGCGCTCGACCAGACCCAGAAAGGTCTTACCGCACTCTGGTCAGGCAAGCTCGATGCCGCTCTTGAGCATGCTCAGCGGGCCGTTGCCCTGGCTCCGCAATCCACGGCAGCGCAGACCGCACTCGGCGATGTACTTACTGCGCAACACCGCACTGCCGAGGCTCACACGCACTACGAAGCTGCGCTGAACGCTGCTCGTACTATCGAGCCTGCTCTACAGGCCAGCCTTGTCCCTGAGCTTCAAAAGAAAGTGGCGGAGTCGGGCAAGCCCTAACGAACAAGCCCGACGCGCCGCCCCAAATTCGACGTAAACACGTTCTGCGGATCGTATTTTGCCTTCATCGCCAGCCACTGATCGATCTCCGGATACATCGTTCGGAAGTTCGCCGCGTCGATGAACGAGTCCTTGCCAAGATAGATTCGTCCACCCGCTTCAATCACCATGGCATCGAGCGTTCGCGTCAACGCTTTCGTCTGTTCGCGGATCGGAAAGTCGATCGCAAACGTGTAGCCCTCGCGCGGGAATGAGAGTGTGCCGCCGCTCTCCTTGCCGAGCCGCTTCAAAACATTCAGGAATGGCAGTTGCCCCGAGGAGAGAATCACGCCAAGGATCTTGCGCATCTGCCTCTCGCCATCGGCAAACGGAATCACAAACTGATACTGCGTAAAGCCGCGCTTGCCATAGCCGCGGTTCCACTCCCCGACCTTGTCTAGCGGATAGAAGAAGCTTTCGTAGTGGCCGATTGGACTGGCGCTCGCCTGGATCTGCTGAATCACCGCGTTCACGATGCGCATGGTTACGGGATTCAGCGTGAAGTCCGGCAACTCGAACGGCACCGCTGCCTTGCTTCGCCCCGCCACCTTCAGCGGATCACCCGCCAGGTTCGGCGGCAGTTGCGACCGCGTCACATGGTCGCCCACCGTAAGCACGCCGCGGCCAAGGTTCGCGCCCGTTCCAAATACATCCAGCGTCGCCACCGAGTAGGGATAAGCATGGTCGTTCTCGTCGAGCACCTGCATCATCTCTTCGAGGTTCCGCGCCTTGATCGACTTCTGATGAAAATAAGTCGTCTCAATCCTTCGCAGGTAAATGGTCGCTGTAAGGATCACGCCGAGCAGGCCCATGCCTCCGAAGTTTCCCCAGAAAAGATCGGCATTCTCGCTCCGGCTCGCAGTAACTACGTCACCGCTCGCCAGCAGCAGGGTCATCGAATCGACGCAGTTCACGAAGCATCCCTGCGCATGGTGCGCCTTGCCGTGGATGTCGTTTGCAATGCATCCGCCTACCGTAACGAACTTCGTCCCCGGCGTGATCATAGGGAACCAGCCCTGCGGTGCGAAGACGGCGATGATGCTTTCGAGGCTTGCACCCGCCTCGCAGACCAGCATGCCCGTTTCGGGATCGAAGCTCAGGAAGCGGTCCATGCTCGTGGTCCGAACAACCTGGCCGCCTGCGTTGATCGCACAATCGCCGTAGCTGCGTCCCAGCCCGCGCGAGATGCTCCCCGTACGGTCGAGCGACTTCGCAACATCCTGCGGGCTCGAAGGCTCCGTCACTGCACAATCGACGCGAAGATTGGCACCCCATCCCGCAAGGCACTTGGTAGGCGTCGCTGCAGGGGTTTCGAGCGCGTCGGCTTCGGCGATCTGGGACACGTGTACCACCTTGATTGGGATTCTTGCCGCGTTAACCTTCTTCAATTGTAGATTGCCGAGAGGCGCGTTGAATCACAGGATCAAAGGACGAAGGGGCTATGGACATTGCATAAAGGAGAACAGGCACGGCGTGCCGAATCAGGATTGCTGCATAAACGGCGTGAAGTCTGACCACTGCTCTACGCGAATATCGCGGACCACCCTGGGAAGCCACGGAAGAGCCTTCAACGCATTCATCGCCTGCAGCAGGTTGGCGAGGTCTTCGTCCTGACTTATGTAGACGCTACCTTGCGCCCTGCTGAAACCAAATCTTAAGAGGGATTTCTCGACATCCGCACAGGCCTTGGTCACTCCTTGCGGATGGTGACGGAGCGTATCCGCGACGACGAGATCAAAGGCAATGGCGAACACTCAGACCGCCTCTGGATCCGCCATCAGATCGTCAAGAGGATAATCCAATACCTCACCGGTTCCGAACACACGAATCGAAACCATCGCGTGCCCATTCGGCGTTGTCGCAGGACCAATCACCTCGTACATTGGACCGGCGGAGCCAAATGTCTTCAGCGTTCCCGTCCACGGCGACATCTCAGGTTGTGGTTGAGCGGCCATCCTGCGCCTCCATTGTCTCCGAGTATATTCCTAGCTTCTCTGCGCAACTCGCAGGCTCAGCTCCTTCAACTGCTGATCGCTCACCGGCGTCGGCGCATCCACCATCAGATCGATCGCCTTCGCGGTTTTCGGGAACGCGATCACCTCGCGCAGACTCGTCGCCCCCGCAAGGATCATCACGATGCGATCGAGCCCCAACGCAATCCCTCCATGCGGAGGGGTGCCGTACTCCAGCGCATCCAGAAAGAACCCAAACCGCTCATGTGCTTCTTCGTCTGACATACCAAGAGACCGGAAGATCTCCGCCTGCACGTCTTGCCGGTGGATACGGATCGACCCCGACCCAAGCTCCGTGCCGTTCAGCACGATGTCATAAGCAAGCGCCCGCACAGCACCTTTATCGTTCGTCAGGCGGCCTGCCTTGATGTCCTCTTCATGCGGCGAGGTAAACGGATGGTGCGCCGCGTTCCACACCTTCTTCTCTTCATCCCACTCATACATGGGAAAGTCCGTGACCCAGAGGAACTTGAAGTCAGCTTCGGTGCCTGTCTTTTCAAACAGCTTGTGCTTGTCCGCGAACTTCTGCGCAAGCTGCAGCCGCAGCGCTCCTACGCGCTTGTAGATCCACTGCGGATCGTAATTCCACATCGCCGGGGTTCCGAGCTTCGGCGTGATCACGATAAGCAGATCTTCCGGCTTCGCAGCGATCTTCGATTCAATCGCTTCAGCAAGAGGAGCGAACGTTGCGTTCGTCTTCAGACGCGATACATCGAGAAAGTCCAGACCGGAGTCGCCAAAGCCGCCGCGTATCTCCGAGAGCAAAGACTTTCTCGCGGTCCCACTCAGTTCACCGACTGATGGAATCACAAACCCCAGCACCGGCAAGGACTGCTCGATCTTCAACGTCTCGCGCAGCTCCGGCGTCAGCTCTTCGGTAAGCGTCACCATCGCAGGCAGCCGCATGTCCGGCTTATCGATGCCGTAGTTCCTAATCGCCTCGTCATACGTCATCTGCACGAACGATCCGCTCAGAGTAATGCCTGCCGTCGCAAACGCCGCCTTTAGAAATCCTTCGACAAAGCCGAAGATCAACTCCTGTTGTGGGAAGGTCGTCTCGAGATCAATCTGCGTAAACTCCGGCTGCCTATCAGCGCGAAGGTCCTCGTCGCGAAAGCATCGCGCAATTTGAAAATATTTATCAAACCCCGAGATCATCAAGATCTGTTTGAAAATCTGCGGCGACTGCGGCAATGCATAAAAGTGGCCGCCATGCACCCGGCTCGGAACCAGGTAATCTCTCGCCCCTTCAGGAGTAGACCGCGTCATGAACGGCGTCTCGATCTCAAGAAATCCTTCCGCAACCAGATAGTTGCGTATCGCCATGGCCACGCGGCTGCGCAGCGCAAAGTTATGCTGCATCTCCACCCGGCGCAGGTCGAGATAGCGATACTTCAGCCGCACCTCTTCATTCGCAATCGCCTCTTCGGCAGGCGAAAAAGGAGGCGTCTTCGCCTCGTTCAACAGCAACAGTTCTTCGGCGACGATCTCGATCTCACCCGTCGGCATGTTCGGATTCTCAAGGCCCGCCTCGCGCCTGCGAACACTTCCCTTCACCGCTACCACGTACTCCGAACGCGCCGCCTCAGCCTTCGCGTGGGCCACAGGCGAGCGTTCCTTATCGAGCACGATCTGCGTTATGCCCGAGCGGTCGCGCAGGTCGAGAAAGATCAAATGGCCATGGTCGCGCCGCCGGTTCACCCAGCCCATCAGGACCACGTTGTTGCCAGTATCTGAATCGGAGTCAGTCGCGCGGAGATCTCCGCACATATGTGTACGTTGCAGCTTGCCTAGAAAGTCGAGTGTCACAGTGCTTCTATTGTACGAACTTCCACCTGCACGTGTTTCTATGACCCCGGTCGAGAGTGCGGTCCGAATTCGGACAGGAGGCCACACGCTTGAAATAGATTCTCGAAACGCTCGCGCTTGTGAATACACTGTTGACCATTCGACATAGACAGCATTTTGCGTGCCGGAAACCGCACACCTGTGAGGGAACTTTGATTTTCAAATCATGCAGCTCCCGGCCCGTTCTCAATTCATGCTTCAGTTCTATCGCCCCCGTCCTCATTTTCTGCGCCGTCGCAAGCGCGGCGTTCGGGCAGTCCCCTGCAGCCGGCTCCAATTGGGACCACCTCAAGGCGCTTCCCGCCGAGACCAGATTGCATGTCTCCGCCGACAAGGGCGGCGCCACCTGCAAACTCGCTACGGTCGACGATGCGATGCTGGTCTGCGGCAAACACACCTTCCAGCGAGCGGACGTGAAGAGCGTAAAGCTTACCCGCTATGGCGTCTCCTATGGAGTGGGGGCGGCGATAGGGGCCGGGGCCGGCGCAGGCATCGGGGTCGCCGCTGTAAGTGGAGGCGACGGCTTCTTCCAGAACGACAAAGGTAAGGCTGCCGGGATCGGACTTGTGCTCGGAGCCGCAGTCGGTGCACTGATCACCGGCCCGGCTGATCTCTTCAAAGGGCCGACCGTATACCGCCGCTAAGAACGCAGGCTTAGAACAGCACCAAGGTCAGTGCGAGGAACCTTTTTCTGCTCGCCGCTTAGAAAGGCCTTGACCGTCATGACAGCCGTCGAAACCTCGTCCTCGCCGAGGATGACGATATTACGCGCAAGCTTGTCCGCTATCTCGAAGGACTTCTTCAGCCGGAAAGTTCCGTCGCCAAGCTCAACAGAAAGGCCGGCGCCGCGAAGTTCCTTTGCGAGAGCAAGCGCAGCTGCGTTTTGCTCGATTCCCATGGGGGCGATGTAAGCGTCCAACTTGCCTGTAATGAGCGGCGTGGAAGCAGCCTCGGCCAGGGCCTCCAGGGTGAGAATAAGGCGATCTTCTCCGATAGCAAAACCGATGCCTGGTGCTTTCGGCCCTCCGAGCATCTCGCTTAAGCCGTCGTAGCGTCCTCCACCAAGCAGAGCGTTTTGAGTTCCCAGACCAGAGACGGCGGTGAACTCAAAGGTCGTGCGGGTGTAGTAATCCAGTCCTCTAACAAGCCTTGGATCAATGACATAGGGCACTTCGCAAGCCTCGAGCGCAGCCCGGACCTGTGCGAAGTGCGCGGTGGAAGCCTCATCGAGGAAGTCGGCAATCTTCGGCAAGTTGTTAATGATCGGCTGGTCTTCGGGGACCTTGCAATCCAGAACACGAAGCGGGTTGCGATCCGCACGAATCTGGCAGTCCGCGCACAGGCTGTCCTTCACATCAGCAAGTGCGGCTTTCAGAGCCGCAATGTAGCGCGGGCGGTCGGTCGAAGAGCCAACGGAGTTCAAGGCGAGCTTCCATCCACTGTTACCGTTCAACTCCGAGGCTCGCGGAATTCCGAGCTCGTCGAGCAAAGTGGCAAGCATTTCAAGCACTTCGGCATCGCGAAGAGCGGCTTCCGCGCCGGACGGAACGGGCCCGAGGACCTCAGCGCCGATCTGCCAAAACTGGCGATAGCGGCCGCGCTGCGGACGCTCTCGCCGAAACTGCGGGCCGATGTAGAACAGTTTTTGCAGCATTCCCGCGTCGCCAAGTTTGTGCTCAATGTAGGCACGAACCACTCCGGCAGTATTTTCCGGGCGGAGCGTAAGTGACTGAGCTTTTTCGCTTTGAGCGCGGGCGCGATCTTCCCATGTATACATTTCCTTCGAAACGACATCTGTCTCTTCGCCCACACCGCGGACGAAGAGTTGTGTATCTTCGAAGACCGGCGTGCGGATCTCGCCGAAGCCATATCGAGCAAAGACGGCGCGGGCGGTGGCTTCAACGCGGTTCCAGAGTGCGGTTTCAGGCGGCAGCAGGTCGCGGGTGCCGCGTACAGCTTTCAGGGTAGACATAGAACTTCCAGTCTATCGAATGAGTCAAGCCGAGGCTTCGGCAGCTCAAGGCTATGCAGGGCGGCGCACATTGTACGATGTTCCACGTGGAGCATTTGCACAGGGTGCCTACCGAATTAATACCTGCGAGAGGTCAAAAAACGTGGTGGTCAGAGTGCAACATCACGCTCGGCAAGATAGGCCTTCGTGTAATCCAGGTAATTTCTGGCGTACATCAGGATCATCTCGCGGTCGGAATCGCCGAGGGTGCGGCGGATTTTGCCGGGTACGCCAGCTACCAAAGAGTTGGGCGGAATGACCGCGTGTTCGGGAATGACGGCTCCGGCAGCAATGATTGAGCCCTCGCCGATGCGGGCATTGTTTAAGATGACCGCGCCGATACCCACCAGGATGGCGTCTTCGAGAGTGCAGCCGTGGACGGTGGCGTTGTGGCCGATCGTAACCATTTCGCCGATGATAACGGGATACAAGTGTCTCATTCCGTGGAGGACGGCGCAGTCCTGCACGTTCGAGCGGGCGCCGATGCGAATGGAGTTGACGTCGCCGCGCACGACAGCGTTCATCCAGATGCTGGCGTGTTCGCCGAGTGAGACGTCGCCGATCACCTGGGCTGAGGGATCCACGTAGCAGGTTGGGGGAACACTCGGTAGCTTGCCCTGGTAGGAACGGATCATGAAGCAATCCTATCGGGAGAGCGTAGCGTATTACCTGCGGAATAATTATTCGCAGAGGGCTACAGCGAATGGAGATGACCTAAAGTTTGCCGCAAATGACGCGGAAAGTGTGCGGATACCACCGCAGAAGCTCTGCAAGTGAGAAAAAGAGGCAAGTACGGCTACTTTTCTATAGTCAACAGGTTTATCCTGAGATATAACCCCCATCAGGGAAGGTTTGGAGGTGTATTACCCATGGCAGAGATTCGTGTTCAAGAGGGAGAGCCTCTTGAGAACGCACTTCGCCGGTTCAAGCGTAAGGTTCAGACCGAAGACATTATCAAGGAAGTAAAGCGTCACTCTTTTTACTTGAAGCCCGGTGAGAAGAAGCGGGTGAAGGAAGCACTGGCCCGCAAGCGCAACCGCAAGAAGGTACGTAAGGAACAGGACTAATTCAGTTCCCCGAAAATACGTGGAAGGCCGCCGTACAACGTCCATGCCGAAGTCAGGCCACCAGAAGACGTAAGCGCGGCGGCTTCCTCTAACCTCGCTCGCGAACCCCTCCTAATCGCGAGCTTTGACCGGCAGCTCACTCTCTTGCTTGCCGCGTCCTATCACCACCAGTTCCTGGGCCCCAGCACATAAATCCGGTTTTCAAGCTGACCGCTCATGCCTTGCCACTGCCATGGCACCACGGGTGATCATCCTTTTTCCTGTTCGGCCTGGAGAAATGCGATGCAATCTGAGTTCATTGACCGTCTTCTAACCTGTGTGGACTGCCGCTCCCAATTCGTCTTTACGGCGGGAGAGCAGATCTTCTTTCTCGACAAACAGTTCAAGAACGATCCCAAGCGTTGTAAACCGTGTAAAGCGAAGCGCGCCACGCTGGGAGCCCGAGCGAGCGGCACCTCGGCGCCGCACGGCATCGCGCGCACGGAGACCCGGACCGAATGCTCCGAGTGTCATATAGAGACGACTGTGCCCTTCAAACCAACGCAAGGCAGACCTGTGCTTTGTCGCCAGTGCTTCCAAGGCAAGCGAGTTGCGGCCGTCAGTGGATCGCCGGAAGTCCTCTCCGCCGCATCCGGCTATGACATGACCTCCGTCAGCGCGGATGCGATCGCAGAAGCGCTGATGCAGCCGCAAGCCTAGGCGTCAACGCATCGGAATGCCTGCCCTGGTGACGCTATGCAGGTTGCGCTATCCTGCGTGACAGAGGGCGGGGTGCATGGCACGCGAAGCTGCTGCGGGAGATGCACTGCATCCGGCTGCTCAATCTGGGGATGCAGCACTCGTGCGTGGACGGTTGGCGCTCGGAGAGTTCGAACTGACGTTGTGCACCGATGGAACCTACCTGCTGGATGGCGGGGCCATGTTCGGCGTGGTGCCAAAGACGCTTTGGTCAAAACGCACACCAGCGGATGAGTTGAATCGAATACTGCTTGGGTTGAATTCGACGATCGTGCGAACCAGGAAGCATACGGTGCTAATCGAAACCGGGATCGGGAATAAACAATCGGCGAAGATGCGCGAGATTCATCAGAACCAGGAGCTTCTGCCGGCATCGATGGCAGCGGCGGGGATTCGGCCGGAAGAGATAGATGTTGTAGTGAACACGCACCTTCACTTCGATCATTGCGGGTGGAATACTACGCTGCTCCCGGATGGCTCTGTCACGCCTACCTTCCCAAATGCCCGGTACTTTGCCCACGCGGGCGAGGTGAAGCATGGGCATCTGCAGCTTGATCGCGACAAGGTGAGCTACCTTTCGCCGAATTATGATCCGCTGATCGCTTCGGGGCAGATGACGCTGCTGACGACGGATAGAATTCGGCGGAATCCTGAGATCGTGCCGGGGATTTCGGTGGAAGAGTTTCCGGGGCACACGGCGCAGATGCTTGGAATTCATATTGAGACGAAGTCCCATGGCGGGGCATCAGAACATGCGTGCTACATCGGGGACCTGATCCCGACAGCGCATCATCTCGACCCGACATGGGTGATTGCGTACGATCTTGATCCAGTGAGGTGCATTGCGGAGCGGAAGCGGTTTTACGCGCGGGCGATTCCGGAAAGATGGACGGTGCTGTTTACGCATGACCATCACACGCCGGCGGCTCGGATCCAAACGAATGAGAAAGGGAAGCCAGTGGCTATCTCAGTACTGTAAGGAGCGGGTTCGATGCCAGGATATGCGCAGCCAAGTGATGTTGCGACACTCGTGCCGAAGGAGCTTGCGGCGGAGTTGCGGAGAGTTGTTGCAGCGGGTTTTGACGGGCTTTGCAGGCTGCCGGAGCCGCTGACTTCGCAGGCGCCGAGTATGGGTAAGTGGAGCCCAAAGCAGGTGATCGGCCACCTAATCGACTCGGCGGCGAATAATCATCAGCGGTTCGTTCGGCTGCAGATCGAGCCGGAGCTTCGAATGCAGGGATACAGACAGGAGGAGTGGGTGACGGTGCAGTGCTACTCGGTAATGCCGTGGATGCAGGCGCTCGAGACGTGGCGGGTGTTCAATACGCATCTGGCATATGTGGTTCAGCATGTAAGGCCGGAGAGTCTTGGGAATGTGTGGCACTACGTTCCAAGTGCGCCTCCGCTCGACGGCGAAGGGCCATTGACGCTGGGATTTCTGATCGAGGACTATATCGCGCATTTGAAGCATCATCTGCGGCAACTGCCGAACTACGGCGTCTAAGGGAGCGAACCGAATGCGTGTATTCGTAGCTGGGGCAAGCGGAGCCATTGGTGAACCACTGATCGCGGAGTTACTGAGACAGGGTCACTCAGTGGTTGGGATTACGACGAGCGCGGAGCGAGCGAAGAAGCTGGAGAGCCAAGGGGCAGAAGCAGTGGTTGTCGATGCATTCGAAGCTACGGCGGTGAAAGATGCGCTACAGCTTTCCAAGGCAGAGGCAGTAATCGATCAGCTGACATCGTTGCCCAAGGAGCTTGGCGACATGCCAAGGTATGCGGCAGGCGACAAGAAGCTGAGACTTGAAGGTGGGGGCAACTTGTTTCGGGCTGCGATTGAGAGCGGCGTGCGGCGATATCTGCAGCAGTCGAGCGGATTTTTTCTCAAAGGGATTAGCGGGACTCTTGAGGATGAGTCGTCTGGCATGGATTTGAAGGCGAGCCCGGGTGTTGCGTCGAGCGCACAGACCTATGCTGAGTTGGAGGCACGGCTGTTCAGTTCTGAAGAGATCGAGGGTGTGGCGCTACGGTATGGCTTTTTCTATGGGCCAAATACGTGGTACTACCCCGGCGGATCGGCGGCGAACATGGTGATGCGCCAGGAGCTTCCCGTGGTGGGTAAAGGTGAGGGAGTTTCGTCGTTTGTGCATATCGAGGATGCTGCGATCGGGACGGTGGCAGCACTTGTGGCTGAACCTGGCATCTACAACCTGGTCGACGACGATCCATCGCCACAGTCCATTTGGCTACCGGCATTCGCGAAGTTCTTAGGCGCTTCTGAGCCTCCGCGGATGAGCGAAGAGGACGTGAAGGCGGTTGCAGGAGAAGACACTGTCTATTACGCTACGAAGCTAAGTGGAGCGTCGAACGCTAAAGCGAAACACTCCTTGCTGTGGACGCCCCGGCCGCTCGAGTGGCTGGACGCGTAACGTAACGCGCTGCAGCCGGGCAGGAGTCGTCCGATTCTGGAGTCCAGCGGTAACACAAAAACCCTGCCGAGGCAGGGTTTTTACGGCAAAGACGGGCAGTGCTTACGCCTGGACGGCGGTGACTTCAGCTGGGTCGACGAGGACAAAGCGGCCGTGCTGGCCACGGTCCTGGAAGCGGACGACGCCAGAGACCTTCGCGAAGAGGGTGTCATCCTTGCCGCGGCCGACGTTCAGGCCGGGCTTGAGCGGTGTGCCGCGCTGACGGACGATGATGCCGCCGCCAAGGATCGCCTGGCCGCCGAATACCTTTACGCCAAGCCGCTGGGCGTTTGAATCGCGGCCGTTCTTGGATGATCCGAGTCCTTTTTTATGTGCCACTGTGTGCCTCTTCTGCGCCTATGCGCTTTGAATTTGTACCGGCCTAAATGCGGGATTCTTCCACTTCGCTATGCGATGCGTCAGAACGGCGGCATCTATGCGGTGGAACTAAGCTTTGTAGGTCTGGCCGTTAACGAGAATCTCGTTAATCTTGACCTCGACGAAATTCTGGCGATGTCCCTGCATCTTCTTGTACTGCTTCTTGCGCTTCAGCTTGAAGACGAGGATCTTATCGCCACGGCCTTCGCCAAGCACCTGGGCGGTGACTTTTGCGCCGCCAAGATCTTCGGCGAACTTGCCCTCTTCGCCTGAGAAGGCGAGGACTTCGGTGAACTCCATCTTGCCGTCTTCGTGGGCGGTGCGCTCTATCTTGAGCGTGTCGCCGGGAGCGACGCGGTATTGTTTACCACCTGTGCGGATCACTGCGTACATAACGAAAAACCTCAAGCGTGGCAGAAGATCGCCGCCGCTTCCTTCATAAATTGTTGCCTGGGAGCGGGTACGACCCGCCTGCTTTTGTGCCGACTGACCTTAGGGTCGCAACGTTTGCGGTTGCCGCCACGGAAGTCTATCGGCTTGCAATCGGAACGAATCGATTGCAGCGCCAAACTTAACGAGTGTATCGAGGATCGGGGTTAAGGTCAACGCTCAATACGGGAAACTATCTTTCAAACCTGGAATAAATTGGTGGACAGCTTATTCCGTTTTAAGGCACCTTTGTCGCACGTCCTGATTTCGGCGACTTGCCGCAAGCTTTGGTCGACCGACATGAAGTGCTGCCTCAAGAGGTCTTAGGAAGTCGCAGAAATAGAGCACATCCAAAGTCGCATCCACAACGTTACTTCTTTCGTAGGACGATGTCCTTCTCACGCCCCGATTATTTCTGGGGACGAACTAAACGAACGCCCACAGTTGCGCATTTCTTTTTCCGATGGTACTTATTACGTCGCACGTGTAATGACCTTGCCGCGAGCTGTTCTCGTGGCGTTCGCACCTCAAGCGCGTCTCTTCAACTCGTGATCCCGCTCCCGACCTGCGTTTCGATCCAGGCCAAAGACGAGTCACGCTTATTTTTTCACAATCAGGAGATGTAACGTGAAGACACTTGATTCTTTGGTCGAAAAGGCCCTGTCGCGGCGCTCCTTCCTAGCAGGGGCCAGCGTGACTGCAGCCTCAGTGGCGATCTCAGGCTGCAGCAGTAACACCACCTCCGGCACCTCGACGATCGCGACGCCTCCGCCAGCGAGCTCGGCAGTTACGGACGCCGACTACCTGAACTACGCACTCAATTTGGAATATCTCGAAGCCCAGTTTTACCTTTATGCCGCGACTGGAGCGGGACTTGCAACTGCCGACACCACGGGCGGATCTGCTTCGGCGTTTTCGACGGCGGGAACGGTGACAGTCGGAAGTGCGGCGAAGGTGCCGAACCTGACCACGGAACAACAGGAGATCCTGAACGAGATCGCTTACGAAGAACAGACCCATGTGCAATTTCTTCGCTCCGCACTCGGGAATGTCGCAGTCGCGATGCCAAGCATCGACCTGTCCTTCTTCGGACCGTTGGCTGTGGCTGCAACCATCACGACGGATGCTACAGGCCCGAACGCCTTCAATCCTTTTTCAAGCTTCGACTACTTCCTGGTCGGCGCCTTCATCTTTGAAGATGTCGGTGTGACTGCTTACTCGGGCGCAGCGCCCCTATTCTCAACGGCTGCGGTATCGGCTGGATATTTGACGGCGGCAGCGGGCATCCTCGCGGTAGAGGCGTATCACGCAGCTTACGTTCGCACCTCTCTGACGGGCCGTGCGATTGCTGCGGCGGCGGCGGGAACTGCATATCCGTATGTTGCTGCGGCTAACCTGGTGGAGAAGCTGCGGGATACGCTGAGCGTTGGCGAAAAGACTTCGCTCGAGACCCCGCTTGTAGTTCCAAGCAGCCTGACGACGCCGAGCGCCATTGTTGCTGCGGATCCTACGACTGCGGTCGGATTTGCGCGCAGCATCAATCAGGTCCATCACATCGTTTACGGCTCGCCGACGGTCGGTGTTGCCAAGGGCGGCTTCTTCCCGAACGGCACGAACAGCGTCTTCGCTACGACTACCGCCTAAGCTGCGCGGCAACCGAGCTTCTAACCGACTTCCGCAACTGAACCGCGCAGTGGAAAAGGACAAATTTTATGGCAAATCAAGAGACACAATTTCTGGACGACATGCTTGTCAAGAATCGGCGCAAGATGCTGACTCTGGGCGCAACGTCGCTGGCGGGCATGCTGTTTGGCAGCGCAAAACAGGCCCAGGCCGCGACCGCAACCTACACCGATGCGGACATCTTCAACTTCGCATTGAACCTTGAGTATCTGGAAGCAAGCTTTTACTACGCAGCGGCATTCGGCACAACGATCGACGTCCCCAACGCGGCTTCCACGGCGGCGGGTGCTCCGGCGATCAAGCTGACAGGAACGGTCGGAACCGCTGGCACGGTGACGGGCGGCAGCCTGGTCCCCTTCACGACGATCCAGGCCGCATCGTATGCGATTGAGACGGCGGTTGAAGAGGGCAAGCACGTGGCAACTTTGCTGGGCGCCCTGGGCAGCATGGCCGTCGCGCAGCCGGCGATCAACATCGGCACATCCTTCCAGATGCTTGGCGGAGCGCTGAATCCGGCAGCACCAACGTTCACACCTTATGCGAGTGACGCTGCGTTCCTGCTGGGTGCTTACATCTTTGAAGATGTAGGTGTGACGGCGTACCACGGAGCGGCTTCCCTGCTGACTTCACCGACCAATCTCAGTGTGGCCGCAGGTATCCTGGCAGTCGAGGCGTACCATGCCGGCTTGATCCGCACGACGCTCAGCTACCTCGATCCGGATGGATCGCAGGGGTTGGTTGCCGTGACCACGGCGATCTCGACGCTACGGTTCGGCCTGGCACAGGCCGCTCTGCTGGGCGCGACACCTCCGTCCTCCGACAGCAATGGCAAACTGCCGGACGACTATGGCCTGGAGACGTTCAACACGCCAGTAGCACTGGGCGGCGGTTCCCCTGCTGTCTCGTCGCGCATTGTCGATGCCGATCCGTCCACTGCCATTGCCTTTGCGCGGAATACCACCCAGGTGCTGAACATCGTTACGGGCGGCGGCGCTGTCTCCGCAGACGGTAAGTCGGTGGTTACTCCGGCAAAGGGAATCTTCTTCCCGGCTGGTCTGAACGCGGGGCCAAACGGCTTCAAGTAGAAGTCTGGAAGGTCTTAGACGAAAAGGGCCGCCCCCATGTGGGCGGCCCTTCTTTTTGTAACGTGATGTGAGTACAAGCGGCGGGCGGGGTCGCCGGTATATCTAAGGCAGCAACTGCGCGGAGTAGCCCTGGGCCGACGCCAACTCGATGGCCTTCCGGTCGAAGGAGACAAAGGTGTCGCCGCCCATCCACTTCCCTTCATAGGCAATCGCGCCATCGGCGAAGTCTCCTCCAGCCCGCAGGAATGCCAAGCCAGCTTCGACCGCCGGACGGTTCGTGATCAGGTTGCCGACGTCGAGAAGTGCCTGTATGGCGAGAGTGACCTCGCCCTTAGAAAGCCCGTAGGTGCTCCGCAGCACCCACGCGAACTCGCAGAAGCTGGGCACCGCAATCACTATTGAAGACGCCTTCGCAAGGAGTTTTTCAGCGATTTGGGCTTGCGATACATCGTCTCGCACCACAATGCGAATCAGCAGATTTGTATCTACTGTGATCCTCACAGTTCGCCGGCCCAGCCCTTTTCTATCGCTTCGGAGATCTCTTCCAGGGTCGCGACCTTGCTGGTCCTGCCTGCGAGGATGCCGAAAAGCTGGTCGATTGTACCGGTGGGGCGTGCTGCATGGAGCGCCGCCCGGCCATTCGGAAGTAGATCAAGCTCGATTTTGTCGCCTGGCTGAATGCCCAGATGCTGTAAGACATCCTTGCGGAATGTGACTTGACCCCGCGCTGTTACGGTTAGCGTCGCCATCGCTCTGACCTCTTGCAAATTGTAATGCAAAATTGCATTACCTTTCAATTTTCCTGCGACCGGTCTTGCAGGCGTTTCAGGTTTGCTTGGGCTTGCGCGTTCCTGGGGTCGAGGGCGAGAGAGTGGCGAAATGCCTCGGCGGCAGCGGTTGAATCGCCGCTGCGGGCCAGGAGGGAGCCGAGATCGTTCCACTCGGAGGCGGCAGTGGGGTTGAGTGAGGTGACGACTTTTTGCTCCCGGACGGCTCTGGGGAGGTTCTTCTGTGCGGCATAGAGAGCGACGAGACCGTGGTGGGCATCGAGGTTCGAGGGTTCAAGGGCGATTGTTTTTTGGAGGTGCTCGATGGCTTCGGGTAGCTGGTTGGCGGCGGCTTCGATAAGGGCGAGGTTGTAAGGGGCGTCGGGGTAGGTGGGGTCGGCGGCGATGGCTGCCTGGAGTTGGGCGCGGGCCTGTGATTCATCTCCGGATTGGAGGAGCGCGGCGGCGAGGGCGGTCCTCATGCGGGCATCGTTGGGGCGGGATTTCAGGGCTTGCCTGTAGAGGGTTGCGGCGGTGGCGAACTTCGATTCGGACATGTCGATTGAGGCAAGATTGAAGAGGGCGGTGGGATCGGTGGGAGATTTCTCGAGGACGTCTTGCATCCAGGCGCGGAGGATGGGCTCGCGAAGATCCTGCTTCTCGCCTTCGACGGGACGGGGCAGGAGTTGGAGCCAGAGATGGCCCATCTCATCTACGGAGCGATTGCCGTTGGTGACGCGGATGGGCGGGGAGTTGGGATTGTGCGGGTTGGCGGCGGAGTTGTCGTAGCTGTATCGCATGTGGATGGTTGAGCCGGCAGGAAGCGGGACGGGCGCGGCAAAGCGATAGATGGATTGGCGGTCGATGTCCCAGTTGGGGATGAGGATCAGGTCGGTGCGGGTGCCGTCAGGAAAGATTGCCCAGCCTTCGAGGCGCTTGCCCAGATAGTGGGCATGAGGGTAGATGGCGAGGACATCGACGGCGACAGGGAGGGTCAGCTTGTCTTCAACGATGAAGTTCGCGTCTCCGGCGGGGATGTTGAGGGCGGCGTCATGCTCAAGCTGGACGAGAATGGGAAGCCTGGTAGGAGCTTCCGGGGTGAAGTAGAGGCCGATCCTGGCGCGGATGGTCTCAACCTTACCGGTGGGCTTGAGGTGCATGTTGAGGACGAGATCGTTGCCGGGGTCGAGGCGCCAGGCCATGCCGGGTGGTTCGACGAGGGCGGAGGAGTCGGGCTTCCAATCAAGGAAGTGGCCGTCGGGATCGAAGCCTTCGCCGGCGTCGACGACGACGTCCATGCCAGGGATTCCCTGCTGCCAGTCGTGCGGATGGGTGCGGCGGAGGGTCTCGGCGCGGTCGAGGATAAGGTTGGCGTGGTGGACGACGCGCGGGGCGCCGGGCTTGATCTCCATGGCGCGGACCCACTTCGATTCTTTGAGCGGGAAGGGCAGAATGAAGTTGCGGAAGAGGTCCGTGCCGGAGGCGGGAACCTGCATGGGCGAATCGACTCCCGAACCTACTTCGAGGATGAGATCGGGTGGACCGAGTTGCCAGTCACTCTTGTAGCTGGGTGGCGGCGGGGCCTCGGCGGGATTGCCTTCGGGGGCGCCGGAGGTGGCCCATTCTCTAATCAGGGCGATTTCATCGGTGGACATGCGCCGAGAGTCGGCGAAGTTGCCGTGCCCGGGTTCAGGCAGCCAGGGCGGCATGTAGTGGGACTGCGTGACGGTCTCGATGGTGGAGGCCCAACGTTTGGCTTCGACGTAGGTCGTGAGGGGGAATGGGCCGGAACCTCCGGTGTGATGGCAGCCGGAGCAGTTTTTGTAGAGGATGGGGGCGATCTGGCGGGAGTAGGTGACGGGGGATGTGGAGGCTTGGACCTTTGAACGCGAGGGGATGGCGAGGACTATGAAGAACACGAACATCAGGGCAGGGATGAGTCTCACATCGCACCCATCGCGTGAGACAGGAGCGCGATCGATGGGGCAGCCGGCCTTTTCAGTTGAGCTTGGGGGCGCGGACGGGGTCATTTTGTGGGGATTGCTGAAAAGGCGCAGCCGACGGGTGGGCCTCCGGGTGGAGGGATGGGTTGGTTGGCGAGGGCGGCGGAGATTGCGGCTTCGAGGTCGTGGCGGGTGGCGGCTGGGCGTTCCGTGCCGAAGGCGAGATAGCGGTCGTCGATGCGGCCGGTGTAGACGGACTTGAGCGAGGTGCCCTTCGGGATGAGGACGGCGGCTTCGGGGGTGACGTTTGCGCCGGTGAGCTTCGCGAGAGTCTCGTGTGGGTCGGAGAGGGTGCTTTCCTTGGAATCGAGGTTAAAGGCGATGCGATGAGCGCGGATCGTTGCCGGAGTTTCGGTGGTGTTGGGATAGACAAAGTAAAAGCGGACACGCCGGGCGGAGAACTCGTGCTCGATGCGGAGCATCTCGGGGAGGAGGCGGTTGGAGATGGGGCAGTCGGAGGCGACGAAGTAAAGGACGATGCCGCGGGCGTCGCCGATGGCAAAGGGTAACGCAGACTGCGCGTTGGCGGCTTGAACTACACAGCCGAGGAGTAAGGCGCACAGAAGAATGCTTCGCGTCCCGGATAACATGACGATCAGTCTAGACCCGCAGATGCAGGGGCGGCTATCAGGAGAGGTTCTGCGAAACGATGAGGTGCTTGAGGCGAAACGCAGATCCTTCGACTCCGCGACTCACGATGATGCCGTGAGTCGCTGCGCTCAGGATGACACTTCAAAATAAAGGGGGGTGCGTCGGGATGAATTGCACGGACTGTGGCGTGGCTGAAGAGACTTCGGATGTCGATCCAGTGGTGCAGTGGTGCAATGGTCGACGGGTTAGAGCCGGGTGGCCGTGACCTGAAGGAATTCGTTGTGGATGAGGGTGTGATTGGTCGGGTCGGGGGAGACGTTGGCCCCGGAGTAGAGGAACTCCATGTCGGCGGCGAAGGCGGTAACTCCAGCATCACCTGAGGATTCGAGAACGCGAGCGAAGGCGACCTGGGTGGGACCAAAGTATTTGCGAAAGAAGTCGACCGCTCCAACGGGGTTGGTGGGGAGATCGAAGTCGACGGGGATGAGGGATGTGATGATGTCGGTGAAGTAAGGCGAGAGGCGTTCGCGGACGGTGGTCTCGTCTCCCCAGAGGACGGGCGGGGGAACGCCGGGTGGTGGCGGGGCGTGCTTGCTGCCGACTTTGAACATCTGGCCGGAGAAGCTGGCGGGGTTCCAGTTGGCCATGGCGAGCGTGCCGCCGGACTTGAGGACGCGGGCCATCTCCGAGGCGACGAGAGCCGGGCGAGGGGCAAACATGGCTCCGAACATGGAGACGACGATATCGAACGAGGTGTCGGCGTAGGGGAGCGCTTCAGCGTCGCCCTCGTCAAACTGGATGGAGAGGCCATCAGCGGCGGCGCGGTCGCGGGCCTGGATTAAGAGGTTCGCGGCGATGTCGACGCCGGTCACGATAGCTCCCGCGCGGGCTGCGGGAATAGCGAGATTGCCTGTGCCAGTGGCGATGTCGAGCAGGTGGGCGCCTCGAGCGATGCCGAGGCGGGCGATAAAGGCTTCGGCGCTGCCGGAGATAGTTCTGGCGACTACGCCAAAGTCGCCGGCCATCCAGGTGGCGCGCATGTGGGCCTTGATGTGGTCCATCGATGGCAGAGGTGAGACGGTGGTGTCGGACATGGGTGTTCCTTCGCCTGCGGGAGATAGCTGTGTACCGTGAGGGTGCCTGACTCGCGGGGTGCCGTCAAGGGCTGCGGCTGATGGTGGAAAAACGGATGGCGGCAACGCAGATTTCTGCGGGAACAAAAATGGCAAGCAGAGGATTGCGCTAAGCCGCTGCCAGAGACACACGGTTCTTTCCCGCAGCTTTCGCTTTATAGAGAGCCTCGTCTGCGTGGCGGATTATGGTCGAGGAGTCGCAGGCGTCCAGGCAGCGATTCCCGACACCGATACTCACTGTTACCGGACACCGTTCCTGTTCTTTCTCGATCGCAATGCGCAGCCGCTCCGCGATGAGCAAGGCACCGTCTCTTGATGTGCGGGGGAGCAGGACCGCAAATTCTTCTCCACCATAGCGGCAGACGAAGTCGCTCCCACGACCTTGCTCTTTGAGAATTCTGGCGACGGTGCGGAGAACCTGGTCTCCCATCTCGTGCCCATAGGTATCATTCACCCGCTTGAAGTTGTCTATATCGAGCAGCAGAACAGAGAGGTCGCCTCCATACCGTTCGCATTCGGCTATCTCGAACATCAGCCGCTCATCAAAGGCCCGCCGGTTCCAACAGGCGGTTAGAGGATCGGTAAGGGAGAGTTCGCGTAGTCGCTCGTTCGCCGTACGCAACTCCTTATGGTAGCGTTCGACCTGCTGCTGGACCTTCTTCTCCGCCGTGATGTCATGACAGAGTCCAGCGAGAAAACGGTCTCCAGTTGTGTTGACGAAGGCAAACTTGTACGTCTTCCAGAGATGATCGGCACCATCGGGGCCGGGAATGGATTCTTCTACAACGGACATTGCGTCCTCGCTGAAGATTGCCCGGTCGCCTTCGGCTATCCTTTTCGCAACATCTCCCGGAAAGATCTCGTACTCGTTTTTTCCAATCCACGCTTCGCGGCTTATCCCGAAGCTTTCGGCGAAGGACCGGTTGTAGTAGACCAGCCGGCCATCGCTGTCTTTCATGAAGCTAACCAGCGGACTGTTGTCCATGAAGGCAGTGAAGAGAGCGTGACTGCTTTGCAGTTCCTTCTCGATCCGCTCCTTTTCGCTGATGATTTCGGCCATTTCGACCATCTTCTGGCGGTCGTGGAAACGCGCTGCTACCTGCCTCGAGAGGACAACGAGTGCTGCTTTCTGTTCCTCAGTAAGCTCGCGGGGAATAGTATCGCAGACACACAGGGCCCCCACGGCTTCACCGTGCACGGTCGAAAGAGGCATGCCCGCGTAGAAGCGTAGATTGGGGTCCTGGGTGACGAGTGGAAGATCGCGGAAGCGGCTGTCCAAACGGGCATCAGGAACGATGAAGAGTCCCTGCTGCTGGATGGCATGGATACAGAACGATTCGTCCTTGGGCGTCTCGGTGGCTTCGATGCCTATCTTCGCCTTGAAGCGCTGCGTGTCCTCGAGCACGCTGATCAGGCTGATGGGCGTCCCGCAGATCAACGATGCGAGGTAGACAGCGTCATCGTAGGCAAGCTCCGCGGATTCGCCGAAGAGATTGAGCGCCTTAACCGCGGCGACGCGCTTCACCTCCGCATCCACTTCGACCTGGACGCCCTCGGACGCGGCTGTTCGTACCTCGTTCAATTTGCACTCCAGTAACTAAAAGGCTTATCGGCAGATGGAGCGGCTCCGTCAATCACCCGGGCGCCGTCTTCGCGAAAGATTTGCTCCTATGCAACTCCGGGACACGGCTTGCGAGCACTTGCAAATTTACCCGAGTCACTTACCGCATCGCAGGCATATACTTGCCGCACTCCGGACATTTTTCAGACAGCTTCGCCGGAGTCACCGCACGGGAGGCATGCCGTCATGAAATATGCGATTACATTACTGGGTTGCTGGCTGGTAACTGCCTGCGGGCCGGTAATGGCCCAAACTGCTGACCAGAACACTTCGGCTCCGGTCGCTTCTAACGAAGGTCCAACTTTACAAGCCGCTGACGACAGCGCGGATTCCTCGAACGCGCGTGCACAAACCGTCTCCGTCTCGCAGGTGCGCATCGTTCGTTTGAGCGAGGTGAAAGGCCAGGTCGAGTTGGATCGAAAGACCGACCAGGCTTTTGAGCAGGCATTCATAAATCTGCCCATCGTAGCGGGCGCGGCCCTGCGCACAAAGCAGGGACTGGCGGAGGTCGAGTTTGAAGACAACAGTTCGCTGCGACTTACGCCGGAGTCCCAGATCCAGTTTCCGCACCTGGGACGAAGCGCCACAGGATCGACCATTACCGACGTGAACCTCGTCCGGGGTAGCCTCTACGTCAGTACCGTCGGCGGCAAGGCATTTGGCGAATTTACCGTGAATGCCGGGAACGAGGCGATTGTGCTTTCCCCATCTACCCACCTTCGGCTTGACCTCAGCGCGTCGACGGCGAAGATGATCGTTTATCAAGGCAGCGTCACTCTTTCCGGACCGTCAGGATCGATGGTGGTCACGAAGAAGAAGGCGATCACCTTCGATACGGCCTCGTCGATCGCGCCCAAATTTGTGCAGACAGGCGAAGCGGCGCCGTTTGATAGCTGGGACAAGAATGCGGTGGACTACCACAAGGTGGCGGCCAATACGCTCGCCGGCGGACTCGCCGGCTCTCCCTACAGCTACGGAGTGAACGACCTGAACTATTACGGCAGCTTCTCAGATGTTGGCGGATGCGGCACGATGTGGCGTCCTCACCTGGCGAGCGCGTCGTTTTATCCCTATTCGAGCGGTGTCTGGAGCTGGTATCCAGGACAGGGGTACTCGTGGGTCTCGCTGTATCCGTGGGGTTGGGCGCCGTTCCACTCCGGCTCCTGGGATTATTGCCAGGCAGGCGGAGGTTGGGGCTGGCGTCCGCAGGGAGCCTGGCAGGGGCTGCTGAACCATCCGGCGAAGATATTGCGGGGTCCGGTGCATGGTCCCGTGCGGCCCATTGCCCCCGCACCCCCGCTTCACGGTCAGCCGACCCTGATCGGCGTCAACCTCAAGTCGCTCGAGGCATCACGGCAGGAAGCGGATGGCAAGTTCGTCTTTCGCGCGGGCTCTGCGGGACTTGGTGTTCCGCGCGGCATGTTCGGCAATCTCGCAAAGGTGTCGCAGCACGCCGAGACGCATGGCATCGCCTCCGTGTACGTTTCAGAACACCAGGCGCACGTTGGAAACATGGCGCCCAGCCACTCTTTAGCAGTGACTTCGTCTGGCTCCTCCGCCGGCAACAGTTCCCCAGCGCGAGGAGGAAGTACGCCGAGTTCCAGCAGCTTTGCATCTGGCCATGCGGGTTCGTCAGGCAGCTACTCCTCGGGCGGACCATCATCTTCGTTCAGTTCTGGCGCTTCGGCTTCCTCCGGCGGTGCCGCGGCCCCGGCTGGTGGGTCACATCACTGATTGGAGGTTGCTTTGAGCGAAAGAAAGAGGGCCGCAAATGCGGCCCTCTTTCTTTCGCTATTCGGTTGATTCGGACAGCTGAAATCAACGATGCAGCTTACTGCGCCCGTCCTCTGCGGAACAGCTCGTTTACTGTTTTTACGAAGTGTTCGGCCGCTGGCGGGGTGGGAACTCCGCCGCTTAGGATCTTCTGAAAGGCGATATCGTTTCCATAGACGGCTGCAGTGTCTTTCGAGTTCTGGTGAACTTCGTCGCCATTCAAGTCGACGCCGGCAAAGAGTCCCTTGCTGCGCGAGTAGGTCAGAAATTCAGCATTTGCGAGTTCGGTAGTAGCGGCCTGTGAGTCTCTGCCGACCGGGCCGGCGGATGCGGCGATGTCGCCTCCCAGCTTGATCTTGTCCTTGAGCAGGTCCTGAAGGCTCTTGTGGGTGCGGCCGATGAGAACGAGGTCAGTCGCCTGCCCACCAGCCTGGAAGCCAAAGCTGGCGCCGGTCAGTTGAATAAATACGGGGGCGCTCCAACCCTTACCGGTACGGCAGGTTGCGACACCTTGACCGTATTCGGCGCCGACGATGAAGGCTCCCTTTTTGAAGGACGGCACAACGACAACGCACTGCGCTGAAGCGGCTATGTCGAGGGGAATGCCTTTGTCGGGTGTGGCCATCAACTCATGCAGCACGGCGTGTGCGGCCTCGATGCGGTCTGTGATCTTGCTGTCCGTGTCCTCTGCGGCGGCGTATCCGCCCAGGCTGCATAACAGTACGGCGGTGGCCAAAATCTTTCTCATGTCTCTCCCTTTCGCTCCCTTGAATTTCTTAACACCGGGAGTTGGATGCGGCTTTGCCGGGAAACGTATCGTTGCGACAGGAATTTGGGGTGGAGTGACTGCCGTATTCGAGTCAGCGACCAATACGGCATCTGCTTCCGTTGATTCCGCTAAGCCCGGCAAGCGGGCGATCAGAGCAGAGACGTCCCGGAGATTCAGGGATCTTCTCGGACTGCTCCCGCGGTTCTGGCTCAACTTGCAGAACTATGGAGATCTGCGTCCCGCAACCACGAGCGGCATCGGCGAAGATTAAGCTGCGCGAGGCAGCTTGATTGCGGCTTACGCGCGGATGTAGTTTGTTCACAGTTACCAATTGTCAATTTGCCTCGGCGATGATGTGATCAGGGTGCGACGGATTCCAGCGAACGGTGCACTGTTGCTTTTTCAAACGGAAGATTTGAAATTGCGCGTCCTCTAATAATTGCGGATGTTGACGGATCGTTGTCCACTGCTCCCGCTCAACGCCTTCGGTTGAATACTTCACCAGAACCGCGACTTCATACAGCATGGCACCGCCTGCCTGCGAGTCGACACGCATGGCCACTTGCGCATGGGCATCCTCGATCGTAGCGATGGCGCTCGTCCAATCCTGGTTCCGAATTATCTGCTGACGGTGGTCGTTGTAATAGAGCCCTCCTCCGCATACGAGGATGAGCAGGACGAAACCACCGGAGTACAGCAGGACTCGCAGATCATTCCGCTTCGCTGGCAGAATGGAGCGAAGCGCCTGGAAATCAGAACGCTTCTGCTTCAGCACTCTACGATTTCCCAAGCCGCCGCCCTGTCGCTTTATTTCGCCGCCTCGGTTCCCTTGATGAAGGCCGATACGTCATCATGGAACTGCTTGAGGACGCCCTCATTTACGTAGATCATGTGACCCGCCTGGTAGTAGTGATAGCTGATGTTGCTCTGGAGTTTCTGCGGGATGGGCAGGTGGTGCATCTCGTACTTGCCCTCGAAGTAGGGCGTGGCGAGATCGTAGTAGCCGCCCGCGAGAAACACTTTCATCTTCGGGTTGGACTTCATCGTGAACGCAAGGTCCGGCATGACGTTGACACCGCCCTCGCCTTGACCAACCGGTGGGCCGCCGGGCGCCTGGTGGCGTAGATCCCAGGAAAAGTCGGCGTCTTCATACGCTCCTGGCTTGTAGGTCCAGTCCTTGCCGAACTTTAGGTCCGTGCGCATGTAGGCGTTGATCGCCGTCGTGTACGCGGAACTGATCGCGTTGCTCTGCGGATCGTAGTCCGCCCCCTCACTGAGCGGATCGAAGTCCGGACCCTTGTAGCGGGTGTCGAGGCGACCCGTCGTGGTGTCCTGATCAGTCTGGAGTTCCTTCGAGAATTGCCCGCCGGAGACTCGCAGGTTCGCTTTCAGCAGATATGCGGCAGGAAGACCGGTGTAGCCGTGAAGCTTTTCGGCCATTGTCTGCTTCTCGCTGTCGGTCAGGTCGGAGCCTTTAAGCAGCGCAGCCATGTAGTCGCCCAGCGCAAATTTTTCAACTTCTGCCAGGAATGGCTCGAGCGCCGCAGGCTGTGTCGGGAGTTTGTGATGGTAATACGCGGTCGCTGCAAAGGTGGGCAGACCGAGCGCGTAGGCCTGGTCAACACCCGGGTTGAAGATTGGGCCGTCGATCGAGTTGTCGAAGCTGAGGATCGCGGAGAGCAGAATGATGCCGTTCAGGTCCACGTTATGGAGCGCGGCACTCAGCACCGCTGAGCGGGGCGTGCCATAACTTTCGCCGAGGAGATACTTTGGCGAGTTCCAGCGGTCATACTTCGTCAGGAAGCGGCGAATGAAGCGTTCGAAGGCGTGGGCATCCTGGTCCGTGCCCCAGAACGCCTTCTCTTTCTCTTTGCCGAAGATCCGGCTGAAACCAGTGCCGGGGGCATCGATGAAGACTACGTCGCTCACATCGAGAAGGCTGTATTGGTTGTTGATGATCTTGTAGGGCGCGGCCGCATCGTGCTCGGTATCGGTAGTGATGACGCGACGCGGTCCGAATGAGCCCATGTGCAGCCACATTGTCGCCGAACCCGGGCCGCCGTTGTAGAGGAAGGTAACCGGCCTCTGCTCGGCTGCCGCATCCTTTTTGAAGTAGGCGGTGTAGAAGATCCTCGCGGTTGGCGGGGCTTCTTCAGGCTTTTCCTTGTCCGGCTCTGCAGTACCCGAGTTCTTGAGCATTTTGCCGTCGAGGCCAATTGTGGCGTCCTGCTGGTCGGTCGCTCCCACCATCAGCGTTCCGGCGACGGCGCGGTAGTTCACGGTTTGGCCGCCCGCAGTTAATACGCTGCTTTCCGTGGTGGAATCCGAAGTGTCTTCCATCTCCTCGGGCAGCGGCGTCCCGGTCACGACCATCTTGTCCGACTTCCCGTGCTTCTCCTGCGCGTTGCCGATGAGTGCGGGAAGTACCAGGAAACCAATCGCCACGTAACCAGCGAAACTTGCCAACTTCTTCATGTATCGATATCTCCAGATTGAAGCTATAGATACAGGGTGCAAGTTACGCGCAAGAATTACAACTCGCAGCGGCCACGACAGAACTCTCTAGCGGGGAGGCCGAGAATGAGCGGGCTCGTGGAGTTCAGCCGTCGTCGAGGTATGTTCGCTCCAACTGCATCTGTTTCCGCCGCGGCGCTTCGCATGGTAGAGCGCAAGGTCGGCGGCCTTATAGAGCTTGTCCTGACTGTCGCCATCAAAGGGATAGATGGCGATTCCGATGCTTGGAGCAGTCCGCAACTCGACACCCTGGAAGAGGACGGGCGTTGCGAAGCTCTCAATCACTTTGTTGCAAACCATCTCGGTGCCATCGACATCATGTGACTGCCCGAGAAGCAGGCCGAACTCGTCGCCGCCGAGCCGCGCGAGGCAATCCGACTCGCGCACGAGCTCAGACATGCGCCTCGCCATCTCGACGAGCACAAAGTCGCCGGCGTCATGACCGTAGGTGTCGTTGATTTCCTTGAAATCGTCGAAGTCCATTAGCAGCAGGGAGAAGGAGGTCTCCTGCCTGCGCTTCAGCGCCATCAGCCGTTTGAAGTGTTCGTTGAACATGCGGCGATTGGGCAAGCCAGTGAGCGCGTCGGTGTACGCCATGTGCTCGAGCTTCAATTGGCTGTCTTTCAGCTCTACTGTTTTTTGTTCCAACTCAGCCGTTCGCAAAGCGACCTGCCGCTCCAGTTCCCGCTGCTGCCGTCGCAGATACGCTGTTGCAAGCAAGAACAAGACGTACAACAGAAGCAGCCACAGCAGTACGGACACTATCTTGAACCACCAGGTCTGAAACCAGGCCGGAAGCACCCTGATTTTTACCTGACGGGTAGGGGCCCAGAGGCCGTCGCGGTTTGAACCGCGCAGTTCCAGCATGTAGTCGCCGGGTGGAAGATTTGTATAACGGGCCAGCCGCCGCATTGCGTTTGCCGGGATCCAATCTCTGTCGAATCCGTCCAGCTTGTACTCGTACCGGTTCATCTCCGGGGCGGTGTAGTCGAGAGACGTGAATTCGACCGTGAGGTTGTTGTGGTCTGACGGGATCCAGACCGGATACTCTTCGAGGCCGCTGTTGAAGCGGCTTGTCGGTATTTCCACATCCCCGATGCGTCCACTGGTTACAAGTACGGGAGGTTGATACGACCACGGCTTAACCAACTCCGGCCGAACCACGGTCACGCCGCCAATGCCTCCAAAGACCAGTTGCCCACTCGCCGTCACAGCGCCTGAATCGTTCCAGTACGCCGGGAACGCCGCGCCGTCTGCCTTGCGCAGCACCTGGAATTCAAAGGTCCGTGGGTCAATCGCAACGAGGCCACCGTCGGTGCTCGCCCAGATCTTGCCGTCGGCTGCTTCGAGAAGCTGATCGATGTTTTCGTTGGGCAGACCTTCGAGAATGCGGTGAAAACGCGGTCGGCCCTGCGCGTCTCTCCCTTCCATTACATCAATGCCGCCGGAGAAGGTTCCGACCCACAGACGTCCATGGCGATCCCGCAGGAGGGACGAGATATAGCCTGCGCCGAGTGCCTTCGGGTCCGCAGCATCGGGGAGGATGCCCTCGATCTGATGGGTACTGCGATCGAGGCGGTCCAGACCGTTCTGGGTCCCGATCCAGAGCGAATCTCCGTCGCCCTTCATCAGCACGGTCACACGCTGGTCTGTCAGCGGCCGATCCGTCACTGCCCGGACGGCTGGCTTTCCGTCGGCGGGGTCGTAGAGCCAGAGGCCGCCAAGGCCCCCTATCCACAGCTTCCCGTCGATCGGAAGCACCCGGCTGACATCCCTGCTCGCCTCGGAACCGATGGGCAGACGCCGTACTGGGTACACACTGCGCTTCGAAGAGGGAATGGCGCGATAGAGTCCGCGCTGGGATGCGATCAGGACGCTGCCGTCCCCGCCTTCGACCAGTCCGGCGAGAGCGCCGTCCGGCAGCGTGGTATCGGGATCCGAAGTACCGCTGGGGAGCTCGGCGATTCTGTGACCGCCGGCATCGAGAACGTCAACACCCTGATGGCTCATCGACAGCCAGAGGGTCCCGTCCTTGCGCGCCAGTACCGAATAGATGTTCGTATCGCGCATGGCATTGTCATGCCCAGGGCCTCCAAGCATCGTGAACACGCTCTTCGGAGTGGTGTCGAAGAAGCTGACGCCACGGCGAGTTCCCGCCCACATGATTCCAGGATGTCCCAGGTAGAGCGAGTAGACCATGTCGTCCGAAAGGCTTGTCGGAGTGCCGGGGTCATGGCCGATGTGCCGCACCTGCCAAGGGGCGCTGTCCCTGCCTGCAGTCAACGCCAGAATGCCCTCGTCCTGTGTTCCGAGCCAGATTTCACCGTCGCTTGCCTGCGCGATGGTCAGGTAGCGTTGGGAGGAGAGCATTTCACTGCCCGGCCCCTGACCGGTCACTGCTCTCGCAAGCCCAGAGATGTTTTCAGCAGAGATGGGACGGTTCAGCAGGTTGCCGGGTCGATCTATGACGTAAATGCCATGCGGCGTCCCGGCCCAGATGCGTCCATTGCGATCGAGAAACAGGACGAGGACATCGCTGGCCAAACCCTTCGCCATGGGCAGAGGAACGGGCTGGAAGGCGCTCGTCGGTGTGCCTGAAAGAGAGGGCGCCACAGCGGCGGGCCCAACGCTCCGCTCAAGGCCCTGATCCGTGCCCACCCAGAGTGTGCCGTCGGCACCGCGCAGCAGTGCGGAGACTCGCTGTGGCTGCCGTCCGCCTACGTCGGCGAGCGGAACCTGCACAAACTTTCCAGTGTCGGTGTCGAGGTGGTCGAGGCCGGTGTCGCTGCCGATCCAGAGCCCGCGGCCTCCGTCCCCTCTAATTGCGTAGATGATTGCGCGGTTCAGATCATGCGGGCTGAGCCGGTATCGTATGAACCGATCGCTTCGCCGATCGTACATGGCAAGGCCGCCCGAACTGGTTCCAACCCACAGCCGGCCCTGCCAGTCTGTGTAGAGCGACTGGACCAGATTGTCGGGAAGCGAAGCAGACGATCCAAGGATCTGCTTGTAGCTCCAGAACCGATAACCGTCCCAACGTTGCAGGCCGCTTTGCGAACCTACCCAGAGGAAGCCATCGCCATCCTCGGCAAAGCAGGTGACGACCGGGTTTGCCAGCCCATTATTTTCGCTCAGATGTTGAAAGAGAATGTCTGAAGCACTCGGATGGAAGACCTGCGCCGACGATGCATAGAGTTGCTTCTGGGCGTTGCCAGATCCCATTCCGGTAAGCAGCGACAGCAAGACGATTGCCGCCGTTTGTAGCCGCCTGCGAACGCACGCGAGCGGCACGGAGGTATGGCAACCCATCGATGCCGTCTCTTTGCGCGTCTTAGCGACCACGAATGGCAAATCCCAAAACCCCCGATCCCGGTTAGTTATGTCTGTGGTTCCTTTTACGCATCGTCGCCGCAAATGCCCTAGTTCGACGGAGTGGCCAGCTACGTTCGCAGATGCCCTGCATGGTTCGACGACTCTGGCACCGAAAGAACTTCAATCGTGTTTGTAGCCTGAATGCCTGCTAAGGCCTATTCAGAGCCTCTCCAAACTCAACTAATGTTGAGTCGACTAGAGTCAATGCACAGCTTAGACTAAGAAACTATTTGCGAGCAGAGAAAAGCGCCGGGAAGACGATAAGGACCGCTCGGCACAACTGCCAGCAGGCCATCAGTTAGCGTTGATTTCGCAGCATTCCCGTTGTTGACTTTGGAAACAAGAATGCCGCTTCGTCGCGGAAGCGGCATTTGGGCTAAACCCTCCCGTCAGATGAAGAACCGTGACTACAAAGCCTACTCGCCGTTAAGGTCGGAACGGACGGCCACGATACACGGCGCGAGGAACATGAACGCGAAGCTTGCGGCGAGAAGGATTGGATGCATGAGGTGCTCTCCCTGGTTGAAGCGGTATCCAGAAGGCTACGTCGCCCGCCGGTCTTTACTAGACCAAGGATCGCTGGTGCGGCAGGGTTGCACCATGCCACGTCGGGCGTCGCCAGGCGAACGGAGGTGTTATCTCCGTATGCCACGTTTGGGGGAGGCCTGCTTAAACTCCCGTACTCCCAAACCCGCTGGCGCCGCGAGTCGCTTCGGCCAACTCCGCCACTTCCTCAAAGCTCGCCTCGATTCTCCGGACTAACCGCAACTGCGCAATCCGATCACCGGCTGCAATCTGCACTGGCACGACGCTAAGGTTGGTCACGACGACCTTGATCTCACCGCGATATCCGGGATCGATGACGCCTGCAAGAGTGGTCACACCACGGACTGCGAGCCCCGACCTGTCTTCAACCAGCGCGCCATACTCCGGAGGGAACTCGAGCGCGATCCCCGTGCTCACTGGTGCGGTCTCGCCCGGCGCCAGCGTCACCCCTGCCGACGCGTACAAATCCGCCGCCAGGTCTCCCCAGGCTCCTGCATGCGCGTATCTGGGCAGCTTGGCCGCCTCGCTTAACCTCTTTACCTTGATAGAAATCACTGCCTTCATCCCTCCAGTTTACCGGGGCACCCGTGCGAGCGGCGAAGCGTGACCGGATAGAATGGAGGTCGACGAAATGAATAGGACAATCCTTGTTACCGGCGGCTCCGGCTTCTTCGGAGGCATCCTGAAACGCCGTCTTCTGGCTGAAGGCCATGTCGTCCATAACATCGACCTTGTTCTTGATCCAGACGCTCACACTCACTTGACGAGCACGCAGGGGGACATCCGCGATCCCCTTCTCCTCGGCTCTATCTTTGAGCGCGGGAAGTTCGATGCAGTCTTCCACTGCGCGGCGCAATTAGCTCACGACACCATAGATTCCACGATGCTGTGGACCTCCAACGTGGACGGGACACGCAACATCGCCGAAGCCTGCCGAGATCATCAAGTCCCGAAGCTTGTTAATATCTCGACCAACTGTCTTTGGGCTTCGAACCTTGGCCACGAGGTGGTCGAAGGCGAGCCGCCCGCGCCGGTCGAGCTGTATGGCAGATCGAAGCTCGCAGCGGAAGAGTTGCTCAAGGAGTACGAAAGCACCGAGCTCAAAATTGTTACCATTCGCTGCCCAACGATCATCGACAGCGGGCGGTTAGGACTACTGGCGATCTTGTTTGAATTTATTCAAGACAATCGCAAGGTCTGGGTCGTTGGGGACGGTGGGAACCGCTACCAATTTATCTATGCGCAGGACCTGGCGACAGCTTGTATTCAGACGCTCGACTATGCTCACTCCGACCTGTTTCACATCGGAAGCGAGAACGTTGTGTCGCTCGGCCAGGTGTATCAATCTGTGATCGAGGCGGCGGGTACCCGCGCCCGGGTCGCCCGGCTGCCGAAGGCGCCGACGATTGCCGCAATGAAGCTTGCGCATCTGTTGAAGGTTTCGCCGCTTGGCCCCTATCACTACCGCATGATCGCGGAGGACTTCATCTTCTCGACCGCGCGCATCCGGGAGAAGCTCGGCTGGCGACCAACGCTGACGAACGAGCAGATGATGATCGAGGCGTACAACTACTACGCCGCGCAACGGAATGAGATTCACGCCCGGAAGGATGTATCTGCCCACTCGAAGGCCGCGCCGATGGGGATCATTCGTTTGCTAAAGTGGATTTCGTGAAGCGTCTCAAGTTACTGCAATCCTTCGAGCCGAAGGATATTGGCGGGAAATCTCGCGGTTGGTGCGCTGAACAGATCTGCTAGACGGGTTTGCGACCGCGGCCCAATCAGTGATCACGGGTGCATGAATGGCTGGTACACTCCTTGCCGTGGAGATGGTCGGTATGCATGTCGCACGGTTGACCCTGGTTCCCATCCTGCTCACTATCTGCTGTGTCGGCTCCCCCGCGCAGAGCGCGGCCTTTCACCCGAACGGCCAACCTACCAGAACGCCTGCTACGCCGGCCCATTCGCTGCCGGCGGGCCTTAGCAGTGAGTTGGATCAGCTTTATCGGACCGCTCGGCAGTACACGACCGACCTGTCGAAGATCACGTGCGATGAGACAATCCACTCCGAGCAGAACTCGTCGGGTAATGGATTCACGCCGCGGCCGGTCCACTGGAAGATGGATACTCAAGGCCGGTATACGGCTGTGAAGTCCAGCGGAGGCGTGGGTGGGTTCAAGGACCAGCACGACTACAACACGCAGGATGGTAAACCGGTGCCGGCTCAGAAGAAGGTCGTTCATCCTTACCTACTGACCGACGCGTTCGCTCCCGCTGCGTTGTCCTATCTTTCACCCGCGCGACGCGCCTGCCTGCGATTCAGCAGATCTCCCAGGCGAGTTGACTTTGCCACTCTACCCGGAGCGGGCGGGAAGGGCGACTGCGCGGATATTGCCCCTGAAGCTCATGGATATCTGCTCTTCGACGCAAGCACCCACACCCTCTCGCATCTTGAGCGGACGGTTCCGCTCGAAGCGAGCAGAGCCGGCGGCTTTGCGCCGTTCGCATCAGTGGACTACGAGGCGTATGGCGTCGACGGCCAGCTGTACATGTTGCCGATGCGGATTGTCGCAAAGAAGGCCGACAAGTCGTTGGAGTTCACTTTTGAAGGAAGGTACAGCGGGTGCCAGCTCTTCAAATCGAAGATCAAGATGTATACCGCTGACGGAAAAGAGATTCCTGACACGTCTCCAACCGGTCACTAAGCGAGAGGTCAGGGCTCATTGGGCTAGCTGATTAGCAGACTGCCCCAGGCGGGGACTCAGATTCGAGCAGCCGATCGCGAGAGGACGCTGCATGATTAGTTGTCGTCGCCACGAGCTTCGTAGTCTTCCATTCCCACGGAACGACGCCGGTCGAAGACGAAGCACTTCCCCTGCCACGTGCTCTGATCCCTAGGGATTTCCTCCATGTACTTCAGAATGCCGCCCTGGAGGTGGTAGACCTCGCTGAACCCTTCCTGGAGCATAAAGGCCGATGCTTTCTCGCAGCGGATGCCTCCGGTGCAGAACATTGCCACTTTGCGATGCCTGACCGGGTCGAGGTTTTCTCGCACGTACGTGGCAAATTCGGAGAAGGTCTCGATTCCGGGATCGATTGCACCCTGAAAGGTGCCCATCTCGGTCTCGTAGCCGTTGCGGGTATCGAGGAGGAGAACCTCCGGGTCAGCGAGCAGGGCATTCCAGTCGGCCGGGGAGACGTACTGGCCGGCCTGGGCGGGATCGACTACAGCGCGACGGAAGGCGAGGATCTCGTCCTTTACTTTAATTTTGAGGCGTCCGAATGGTTTTTCGCTGGCAAAGGACAGTTTCACCTCGCTGCGTTCGAGGCCGACTTTTCCCGAGAGCATGGAGAGCAGCCGATCTGTTGTTTCCGCAGAGCCGGCAAGTGTGCCGTTTACGCCTTCGGTCGCGATGAGCATGGTGCCGCAGAGTTCGTCATCGCGGAAGGCAGCAAGGAACTCGTCGCGCAGGGCCTCCGGGTCGGGAATCAAGACAAAGCGGTAGAAGGCGGCGACGGTATACGGCATAGCTAGGTCATTTTAGTTGGTCGGCGTGCGCGATGGTTTTTTCGACCATTCGCGGCGGTTTGGCGCATGAAAGCGGGATGAGTGAAGCGGGTGAGTTTAGCGGGATCCGTCGGCTCCGTATCGGTAAAGACAGCGCTTAGGATGGTTACAGGAAGCTTAGAATATGAGTGAGCTTTAGTCACATTTTATGCAACCGATCTGATATATTTGCGTCTATAGAAGTGTGGCGGCACGGAAGACCGGCCACACAAATTCAGGTGAGGAGAGTTGTTATGACTACGATGACTCGGTTTATACCTTTGCGCAGCACCTTCAACGAGATGGCAGCCCTGCAGGACAGGTTCAACTCCGTATTCAGTGACTTCGCCCGTCCGCTGGTCTCAGAGAGCCAGACGGAGACCGCGACCGGGATGGGCAGCTTTGTTCCGGCTGTCGATGTTTATGAGGACGCACAGGCGTTGGTGCTTCATCTCGAAATTCCCGGCGTAAAGCAGGACGATCTCGACATCCGCATTGAGAACCAGACACTTACGATTAAAGGCGAGCGGAAGCTGGCGACGAATGCCAAGCAGGAGAACTTCCACCGCATCGAGCGCAGGTTTGGCAGCTTCATCCGCACGTTCACTCTGCCGCAGACAGTGGACACGGATGCGGTTTCGGCTTCTTTCGACGCCGGTGTGCTGACGATTTCACTGGGCAAGAAGGCCGAAGCGCAGCCGAAGCAGGTGAAGATCGAGGTGCAGAGCCGCGATCGGAACGCAAACTCGAACGGCAATGCACAGCCGATTGAGGGCGGGCGGGTCTCGTAAGAGCAGATTCTTGAGTGTCTGCTCCGGGCTGGCGGGCGAACAAGCGGGATGGCCGATACGATCCGGCGTCCCGCTTTCCTTTATCTGCCGGGCGCAGTGCTTTTCCGAGAGACGAGCACGAGAACGGCAAGGAGAAGCGGCTCAACGATCCAAAGGGTGTGATTGCCGAAGCGTGGGGCAGCGACCGCTCCGAGGCTTGCCCCGGCAAGGAAAAAGAGGCAGATCAGGCCGAGAGAGCGAGCGTCCTGCAGGCCGGAGCGGCGGACTTCGGGATCGCTTGAAGCGAACGCGTCGTAGAGACCGGTGGACAGGTCGCGCAGGTTGCCGGTGACGAAGGTGGAACTGTAGGAGAGGCCTCCGACACGACGGAAGCTGGTGATCTGGTACGACGCGGAGAAGGCGATGAGCGCGGTAAAAGCCATCTCCGGGATTGTGGGTGGAAGCAGGCTGGCGATGAGGAGTACGGTTATTTCAAGCGAGAGGCCGTAGAGGCTGGCGCGGCGACCGAGACGGTCGCGAACGAGGCGGGAGGTTGCGACTCCGCAGAAGAAAGCACCGAGCGGCGCAAGATGGCGGATGGCCTGAGGGCCGTGATGGCTGACCAGGGCGATGCCGAGCAGGACGACGTTGCCGGTCATGGCGTTGGCGAAGACATGGCCGTGGTTGAGATAAACGAAGGCGTCGAGGAGGCCGCCGGTGGCGGCGAGGAGCACGGCGGCCAGGAGGGGCTCAGCGGGTTCGGTTTGTGCTGTCTGGGACATTCGCGGCGTTGTGTTGGATTCTATGCTGGGTGAGCGTGCGGTTCCTGTGGCGTCGGAGGGCCTACGGCTAAGACCCCGGGACGTGGGGTCGCCCGGAACGGGGGGAAGGGTGCGATCGGCATGGGCGGTTACAGGCGATGGCGGGATCCTTCGACTACGTTTCTCGGCGTGAAGCCGGCTAGAGACTTCGCTCAGCATGACGGGCTTCTCGGATTCGGGTTTTGATTCAGTTCAGGAATGGAGAGAAAGATGGCGATTCGTTGGGAGAAGTTGACGGTAAAGGCGCAGGAGGCGGTACAGGCAGCGAGCACGATGGCGGGCGAGCATGGGAATCCGGAGATTCTGCCGCTGCATTTGCTGGCCGCGCTGCTGGAGGACAAGGAAGGCATCTGTGTGCCGGTGCTGGAGAAGGTCGGCGTCCCGGTGGAGCAGTTGCTGGCAGGGACGAACTCTGCTATCGAGAAGCTGCCGAAGGTGGCGGGCGGGTCGCAGCCGGGGATGTCCAAGGGCCTGCAGAAGGTGATGGACCAGGCATTCAGCGAGGCTGCGAACTTCAAGGACGAGTATGTGTCGACGGAGCATCTACTGCTGGCGCTAACTCGCGCCAAAGGCGATGCTGTCGAGGGTGCAATGGCGGCCCTGGGCGCGACGCATGAGGCGGTATTGAAGGCTTTGAGCTCAGTGCGCGGATCGCAGCGGGTGACAGACCAGAATCCTGAGGGCAAGTTTCAGGCTCTGGAGAAGTATGCGAAGGACCTGACGGAGCTGGCCCGGAGGGGTAAGCTGGACCCGGTGATTGGCAGGGATGAGGAGATTCGGCGGGTGGTGCAGGTGCTCTCGCGGCGGACGAAGAACAATCCAGTGCTGATTGGCGAGCCGGGTGTAGGAAAGACGGCGATCGTTGAGGGGCTGGCAAGACGGATCTTTCAGGGCGATGTGCCGGAGATTTTGAAGGACAAGCGGGTGGTGTCGCTCGATCTGGGATCAATGATCGCGGGGGCGAAGTTTCGCGGCGAGTTTGAGGACAGGCTGAAGGCGGTGCTGAAGGAGATTGAGGAGTCCGATGGCGAGATCATCCTGTTCATCGACGAGCTGCATACGCTGGTCGGGGCGGGAGCTTCGGAGGGGTCGCTCGATGCGAGCAACATGCTGAAGCCGGCGCTGGCTCGGGGTGGTCTGCGGGCGATTGGTGCGACTACCCTGAACGAGTACCGCAAATATATTGAGAAAGATGCAGCGCTGGAGCGGCGGTTCCAGATCGTCTATGTCGGCGAGCCGAATGTGGAGGACACGGTAGCGATCCTTCGCGGATTGAAGGAGCGGTACGAGTCGCACCACAAGATCCGGATCAAGGATTCGGCGATTGTGGCGGCGGCGACTTTGTCGCATCGATATATCTCGGACAGGTTTCTGCCGGATAAGGCGATCGATCTGGTGGATGAGGCGGCAGCGGCGCTGGCTATCCAGATTGGGTCGGTGCCGGTGGAGATCGATGACCTGGAGCGGCGGGCGACTTCGCTTGAGATCGAACGGCAGGCTTTGAAGCGGGAGACTGATCCGGCGTCGAAGGAACGAATGGAGCTTGTCGAGCGCGAGCTGGCCGAGGTTCGGGAGACCGCAAGTGGACTGCGAGCCCGGTGGCAGACCGAGCGTGGAGCGATTGGGAAGATCGCCGAATATAAGGAACGGCTGGAGTCGCTGCGGTTTGAGGCGAGCGAGGAGACGCGGAAGGGGAATCTGCAGAGGGCGGCGGAGTTGCAGTATGGGGAGATACCGAAGCTCGAGGCGGAGTTGAAGGGGTTGACGGATGAGGCGGATGGGGAGAGAGCAGAAGCAGGTCCTTCGACTCCGCTGCGCTCCGCTCAGGATGACACTGTTTCTCAGGCAGAAGCGGGTTCCTCGACTTCGCTGCGCTCCGCTCAGGATGACACTGTTCGTCAGGCAGAAGCAGGTCCCTCGACTTCGATGCGCTCCGCTCAGGATGACACTGTTTCTCGGGCAGAAGCGGGTTCCTCGACTCCGCTGCGCTCCGCTCAGGATGACACTGTTCATAAAGTAAAGGCGGGCGGATACCGGAAGAGGATGCTGAAAGAAGAGGTGGATGAGGAGGACATCGCGCGGGTGGTGTCGAAGTGGACCGGGATTCCGGTGTCGAAGATGCTCGAAGGCGAGATGCAGAAGCTGGTTGAGATGGAGACCCGGCTGCGCGAGCGCGTGGTTGGACAGGACGATGCCTTGTCTGCCGTGGCGAATGCGATTCGGCGGTCGCGGGCGGGATTGTCTGATCCGAAGCGGCCGATTGGGAGCTTTATCTTCCTCGGACCGACGGGCGTTGGCAAGACGGAGACGGCGCGGGCGCTTGCAGACTTCCTGTTCGATGACGAGGCTTCGATGGTGCGCATCGACATGAGCGAGTACATGGAGAAGCATGCCGTGGCGCGGTTGATCGGTGCGCCTCCCGGGTATGTTGGCTATGACGAGGGCGGGCAGTTGACCGAGGCAGTGCGGCGGCGACCTTACTCGGTGGTGCTGTTCGATGAGATTGAGAAGGCGCATCCAGATGTGTTCAACGTGCTATTGCAGGTGCTCGATGATGGAAGGCTGACAGACTCGAAGGGCCGAACGGTGGACTTCAAGAACACGGTGTTGATCATGACCTCGAACATTGGCGCGGCACAGCTCTCGACGGCCTGGGCTGATGGCGAGGAGGGGTTTGAAGAGGCGAAGGTGCGGGTGATGGACTCGCTGAAGCAGCACTTCCGGCCGGAGTTCCTGAACCGTGTCGATGACATCGTTGTATTCCATGCTCTGGGGCAGGAACAGTTGACGCACATCATCAATCTGCGGCTGCTCGATCTCGAGAAGCTGCTGGCTGATCGCAAGATCACGCTGGAGCTGACGCCTGCGGCAAGAGAGGCACTGTTCAAGGCTGGCTATGACCGGGCTTACGGAGCAAGGCCGCTGAAGCGCGCCATTCAGCGGATGGTCCAGGATCCACTGGCGGTGAAGATTCTCGACGGGACAGTGCTGCATGGGGACCATGTGGTGGCAACGGTCGGGGCTAGAGGCGGGCTGGAGTTTGCCGTTTCGGAGAGGGCAGCTGCTTGAGGTTGTGGGCTGTCCCACTCATCGCGAGAGACTGGAGCGCGATAAATGGGGCACCCGATAGCTCGGACTAGTCGAGGGCGGCGAAGAGATTTGGCAGGTCGAGGTAGATTGGGGTCTCGGGGATGATGAGGCGGTCGTTAACGAGTTGGAGCTTGCCGCCCGGTTGGTAGATGTAGGCGATGCGGTCGACCGGGTCGATGATCCAGAGATTCTGAACGCCCCTGGCGGCAAAGTCTTCGAGCACCCTCGTGATCTTGGAGAGGCGATCTTCGGGTGAAAGGACCTCGACGCAAAGAAGATGCGGCGTAATACTTACTTGTTCGCAGGGCACACCTGAAGGGATGAGGCAGACGTCTGGAATACGACCGCGACCTTGCACAAGTGTCCCTGGACTGCTGGGCGAAGTGCACGCTTCGGGGTAGAGCGGCGGTTACTGCGATACTGGCTTCCGGATGACTCTTCGTGAAGCGATTGCCGCAGGTGCGGGACGTCTCGATGGCGCGGATGCGGGCCGAGATGCGCAGTTCCTGTTGCTGCATACATTGGCTCTACCGCGGACGGCTTTGTTCTTGGAGCCGGAGCGCGAGTTGATTACGACGGAGCTGGCAAGTTATGAGGCGGCGATAGCGCGGCGGGCCGCGGGAGAGCCCGTCCAGTACATCACCGGGCAGCAGGAGTTCTACGGGTTGATGCTGAAGGTCTCGCCGGCGGTGCTTATACCGCGACCAGAGACCGAGCTCCTGGTCGAGGCGGTCCTTCTGCGAACGTCTGCAGAGCAGGAGATAAAGATTGTGGATGTGGGAACCGGGTCAGGAGCGATTGCGGTTGCGCTGGCCTGTAGTCTGCCCGTGGCGCGAGTGACGGCGGTGGACCTGTCTGACGCTGCGCTCGCCGTGGCGAACGAGAATGCGGCGGCGTGTGGCGTTGCAGGGCGGCTGCGATTCCTTGTGTCTGATTTGCTCGATGCGGTCACGGGAGAGATCTTCGACGCGGTAGTGTCTAACCCTCCGTATATTCCCCAGAGCGACCGAGAGTCGCTGGAACGGCAGGTCAGGGAGCATGAACCGGAGTTGGCGCTGTTCGCCGGCCTCGATGGATTGGATGTTTACAGGCGACTTATACCGCAAGCGCAGATGGCGTTAGGGCCGGGCGGCTTGCTGGGGATGGAGATTGGGTATGGGCAGCGGGATGCGATGGCCGCGCTGCTGGCGGGATGGCGTGGGGTTGAGTTCCTGGACGATTTGCAAGGAATTCCGCGAGTGGTCCTTGCGCGGAAGTCTGGTTAGCACTCGAGCAGAACATTGGCTGGCAGGCCTGTTTCCTCGAAGATAGCAACCCTGTTGCGGCCCTCCTGCTTGGCGGAATAGAGTCCCTGATCGGCGAGTTCGATCAGGGCGTCCGGAAGCATGTCGGGCTTTGGAATGACGCTCCAGCAGCCGATGGAGATGGTGACGATGCGGTGAGGATTGCCGTTGTGTTCGAGCCGCATGAGTTCAACATGGAAGCGAACATTTTCGGCGACCTCCAACGCTCCGGAGAGGTTAGTGCGGGGCATGAGCAGGACAAACTCCTCACCACCGAAGCGGGCGGTGAGATCGCCGGCCCGCTTGACGGAACTCCTGATGGAATCCGCGATCTTGCGAAGGCAGTCGTCTCCGGCGAGGTGGCCGTAGAGATCGTTGTAGAGCTTAAAACAATCGACATCGATCATCAGAACGGCGATCGGTTCGCGGGCCCGCATGGCGCGACGCCACTCCTCAGCAAAGACGCCGTCGAACTGGCGGCGGTTCGCAAGGCCGGTGAGACCATCACTGATGGCGAGATGTTCCATGTGTGCGTAGGCGTCTTTCATCTCGCGTTCGAAGATGTTGCGCTCGAGCAGAATGATGCTGACGGGAAAGCACACCAGCATCGAGACGGCAAGAAAGAGCTGGAGCATCATCACGTCGTATGGCTCGGCGATCTTTCCGAATGGGCCGAGGTGGTGCAGTGTCCCTTTGGCTCCGAGGACACAAAGAACATTTGCCGCAATCACGGCGCCGCTGAAGCCCAGCTTGAAGGCGATAAGGAGGAGGATTGGAAACAGGATGAAGGCCACCGGGGCTGGCCGAAGATCGAAGATCAACCAGCCCGCGAGGGTGAGCAATCCAATCATGCCGAGTGTTCGAGGCAGTGCCCGCCACTTGAAGAGCTCGTAGGTCTCAGAGCTGAGAAGAATCAGGCCTAAGGGCAGCCAGAGGACGATGCCAAGCATATCGCCGGTAAACCATCGGGCCCAGTAGCTCCAGAAACCGATGTGGAGTTCACGGGCAAAGACTGCGGCAACTGGAAACGCGGTGAGAGCGGGCCCAAGAATCATCGGCCAGACCATAAACCGTTGCAGGAGGCGGGGCTGCCGAATCCAGTCGGAGAGCCCGTTGAATGCAGGCAGAGCGTAGGCGGCTAGGACAACTTCCGCGACGTCGCCGAGAACGTCGACGAGGATCTCGTCGGTCGGCTCCCACCACTCCAGAATGATCTGACTTATCACCATCCCAGCCAACATCACGGGCCAGTGCCTTCTGGAGAGCCGCAGAAAAACGGCGACCTGCAAGCCGACAAGCGGCCAGCAAACCGCGAGATCGTCCTTCAGAAAGGTACTTACGCTGAGGCTGAACCCAATGGCGTAGACCACTCCACTCAGCGCAAGAGCAGCGAGTGGCTCGATCCAAAGATGGCGCCGAGTGTACGCAAATATCCGAGAAGTGAGAACCGGCAGTTTTGTGTGGATAGTCGCTGACAATCCCAAGTCGATCCTCCAAGGGAGAGATCGGCGGAAACCGGCAAGACATTATTTAGAGACTCAGGCTGACTGAAGAACGCGAACTCCATAAGGTTCCAGGGCGATCGCTCCTGAATAGGGTGAGGCGGTAAGAACATCTTTCATGCTGCCCTGTACCTGTACGGTCTGCGCTGTGGAGGTGTGATTGAGGATGTAGGTCAAGGTGCCAGCACCGGAGGTCCGGTTTGTGACTTCCACGCCGCGAGGCGCCTTGATGGGACTCTGTATTCCTCCAGACTGGATGAGGGTAAGGAACACACGGGCGAGATCGGCGGGTTCAAGATGCGCGCCGACGTATATCGCTCTGCCTTTGCCGAAGGTGTGCGAGGTGATGGCTGCTTTTCCGGCACCTTCTCCCGTGGTGTAGGTGGCGAGGACGTTTGAGCCTTTGGAAGCTGCATCAGGAACAAGGATGTCGGCCCAAATTTTGCACTCGGCGTCCTCGCCGGCGAGAATGCCGGAGAACTTTACAATTTGCCTGGCGGTGTAGATGGGCTGGTAATCGATTAGTTCGACTCCCATGACGTCGCGGAGGAGGCCGGGCAGCGGCGTCTCGACCATGCGGCTGGATTCTTCCTTGACGCCGAGACGGAAGCCGGCGACGAAGATGCCTCCACCCTGGACGAAAGCTCGGATGCGGTCTGCCTGCTGTGGCGAGACGATGTACATGACCGGAGCAAAGAGCATCTTGTAGCGTGAGAGATCCTGGGTGGCGTCGACGATATCCACGCCTGCATTCGAGCCAGAGAGTGCGCTGTACCAGGAGATCGCTTCTGCCTGGTATCGGAGGGTGGGTTGACCTGGCTGAATGCCGAGTGCCCAGTCGGAGTTTGAGTCGAAACAAAGGGCAATGTTTGCGACATAAGGCGCATAGAGAGCTTGATGGCCGAGAGACTTCAGTTCTGCCAGGGTCTGCTTCATCTCGTTGAAACCGGGGCTGGGAGATCGATCGTGACGGATCATACCGTGCCAGTACTCTTCGGCTCCGAAGTTTGCGGTATCCCAGCGGAAGTAGTTGATGCCCATGGCTCCGTGAGCGACCGCCTGAAAGGTCCAGAGGCGAAGCTGGCCGGGATCGGGCTGAGGGGAGAAGGATGGCTGGCCGGCCTTGCCGGATTGCTGCTCCATGATCATGAAGGGCTTGCCGTCTTTGACGCTGCGGCTGTAGTCGTGGCTAAAGCCGGCGCGGGCGGCGACCTCTTCGGGAGTGCTGCTGCCACGGATGATTGCGAAGCCGGGATAGTTGTCGGAGGCGACGAAGTCGAGATCGCGGAAGAGATCGCGGAGGTTGATCGTGTCTACGAGCCCAGGAACGTTGTTGGTGGTGATGAAGTGCGAGGGGCAGGTCTTACGCAGCATGGTGAGCTGCTCCTGCATAAAGCTGACGTTCGCGTAGCTCTGGTAGCGGTCGTAGTCGAGCGCGAGACCGGGGTTTGGCGGGCCGCCGGATGGAAGCGGGACGGGGATCTGGGCGAAGTCGGTGTAGGTGTTGCTCCAGAATACGGTGCCCCAGGCTTCGTTGATAGCGTCGAGCGAGTGGTACTTCTCCTTCACCCACTGCTGGAAGCCAGCGCGGCAGTACTGGCAGTAGCAGCGACCGCTTTCGGAGAGGGTGAACTCGTTGTCGATCTGCCAGCCGACGATGCCAGGCATGGCATTGAACCTGTCGGCCATCCGGGTAGCGATGAGGAGCGAGAGGCGGCGGTAGGTCTTGTTGGTGGGACAGGTGAAGCGGCGGCCACTGGTGGAGAGGGTCATGCCGTGGTCGTTGACGACCAGAATCTCGGGGTACTTCGATGAAAGCCAGGGCGGCGGTGCGGCGGAGGGTGTGCCGAGGATGACGGCGATGTTGTGTGCGTGGAGAATCTTGACGGATCGCTCGAGCCACGCGAAGTCAAACTTGCCTTCGGAGGGTTCCATGAGCGCCCATGCGAACTCTGCGATGCGGACATTGGTAATGCCTGCGGCGGCCATTTGGGCGGCGTCGTCTTCCCAGAGGTGTTCCGGGGTCTGGTCGGGGTAGTAGTCGGTGCCGAGGAGAAGGAGCGAGTTGGCGGAAACGTTTTCTTTTGAACCCTGAGCAAAGACTGCGGGATTTGCAAAGGTGTTGCGAGCGGCAAGAGCTGCACTTGCGGTGAGAACGAACATCCGTCGATTCATGATTTTCCTCAAAGAGCTTTATAGCAGCCGCCGAATCTACTTGGCTATGACGGGAGGAGTGCTCAAGTGAACGAAAGAAGCTGTAGCCAGGCGACTTGCAGGTTCAGCGATCCCACCCCAGTGCAGCAGCCATAAGCGCATGGATGGAGCACCCGAGCTTCGATACCGCTTCGAGTCACACGAAGGCACAAGGGCGTGCGCCTGCGGTGACGGGAACAGCGAAAATCCTTTACTGCTTGGCATGGCGGACCATCTCGATGAGTACGGCGCGGGTTTGCTCGGCGCTTAAGACTTCGCGAAGAAAGTTGATCCGGGTGCCCTTCATGCCCTCGGCTGTCTTGAGGCGTAGCGAAAACCCAAGGCGGTCGACGGAAGTCATGGCTGCCTCGGATGCTTCGAGGCCGCTGTGCGTGCGGGCGAGGAGGACCATCGAGTCGAGATGGTCAGCGTTCATGTGGGAGAGGATGCCCGGTGCCGCTTCGGCGAGAGGATCGGGGGCGGCGCTTGCATAGGCTTCGGAGGCGACCCAACCCATGACCCCGAAGCCGCCGACGTAGTAAAGGTCGATTGGTTCGAGGCGGAAGAAGTGGAAGTCGGCGAAGTCGACCCAGTAGCGGCTGTTTTCGTGGCGGGCGAGGTAGATCTCGCGGACGGCGGCGAGTTCCTGCTCAGGAACCGGTTCGGCGTTGCCGACGAGGGTGGCGCGGGCGGCTCCGAGAGCATCGCCATCAGCGGCTACCTGGCCTATAAAGAGGCTGCAGCGCGGGTCGGCGCGGAGGTTCTGGGTGTGCATTGCCATGTTGCTGATGAGGAAGATGGGACGACCGACGGTATCGGAGGCGAAAGGCATAAGGGAGCCAAAGGGAAAGCCGGAGTGCTTGCGCGACTGCGTGGAGAGTGTGGCTGTGGAGGAGAGCGAAAGAAGAGTTCGGACGCGTTCGGCATGGCTGGGCTCGGGGAGGGCGGGCGTGGCGGGGCCGGTTGAGGCGTGCTGGCGAGGTGGTGCTTCTGCTGAGGACATTGGGCCTTCTTCTTTGAACTTCCGCCCGATCGGGAGACCCTCTGAAGGTCACCGCGATCGACTTCCATGATGGTAACCGTTGGGTCGCTGGTTTGCTCTCGATCGTGGCGGAACGCCCGGCCATGCCGGTAGAGTTGTCGATGGAATTGAGGAAAATTGATGACTCGACTTTGGACGGCGTCGCTGTGTCTCTGCATCATGTGCTTCTTTGCTGTGGGATGTAAGTCGAAGGAGATACCGGTCGCGGCTGCTCCGGCGCCCGTGCTGAAGGCGGCCCCTGCGACCCCGATCGAAGAGAAGAAAGAAGAATTGGGCGGCAACACCTGGGACCCGCAATGGGATGTTCTGGTGGAAGAGGCATTGCCTCCAGACATGCTCTCACCCGCTGCGGCACGCGCGGTGAGGAGCTACTGTCCGAACTTCGAGACCGAAGCAGAAGCGGACAAGCGCGAGTTCTGGGCATACATGTTTCAGGCGCTGGCCGGAGCAGAGGCGGGACTTGACCCGACCGCCAATGTGCATCACACGCAGGCGGCAGTGGCGAAGATCGATTCCGTGACGAAGCGGCCGGTGCGTGCGGAAGGACTGTTGCAGATGACGTATGAGGACGCCGATCGGTATGGGTGTGACTTCGATTGGGCGAACGATCGCAAACTTGCGGAACATGACGCGAGACGGTCGATCCTGCAGCCAGACAAGAACCTTGGATGCGGAGTGAAGATCATGGAGAACCAGATCCTTACGCAGGGGAAGCCGCTGCTCTCGCGAACGAGTTACTGGTCTACGCTGCAGCCGGGTACGGCGAGTTATCGGGTGTTCGCGAAGCAGATGGCGAATGTTCCGGCGAGCTGTGGGGTTGGGGCGGCGAAACATCGGCGCATGCGCTAAACGGATGGCAGAGGCAGGAAGAACCGCGATTCTCGACTGCGCCGATCACGGTGAGCTTGTAATCGGCTTCGCTCAGAATGACACGTCTCAGATACCCAAATGACACTTATCGAGAGATTGTGAGTGGAACGGCGATGGTGTCTGTGTGGGGCGGGAGGCAGATGCGGTCGTTGCATGACTGGTAGCGGACCAGGATGTGCAGGGCGTTGGCCGTGGGGGCTGCGTCTTTTGCTGCTTCCAGGTGGAGAGTGAACTCGGCAGAGTGATCGAAGTAGCCGGTCGGTTTCTTGAAGAGCGGATCGGGAAGGATTTTTGGTTTGGCTTCTTCGACGCGGATGAGGTCGGCGGGATCGCCCTCGGTGAGAGTGATCTCAGTGGCAACGGGGCCGCCCTCGGGCTCTTCGAGAGCATAAAGATGCCAGCCGGGGTCGAGGTCGCCTGTGAGGGTGACGCTGAATCTGGAGCCGGCCTTGAGAGGTTTCGCGGGCGCGGCCTTGATGTGCCATTGGACGGGCGGCTTCGGGGCTGCGTTCGCTGTCCGCGAGGAAGCGAGGATAAACAAGGCTGCGGTGAGCGCGAGTTTCATGCTACTTCGTGACCTGTGCGTGATCGCCGAGCGGGACGAGCGCGGTTGCGAGGATGTGGTGCGAGACAGAATCCTGGACCCAGGCGGCAATGGCGAGATGGTCAGGATGCAGAGTCGTGTCCTTGGTGAGGAAGGCGATCTTGCCGAAACGGTCGTTGTGCTGCTCGTAACCATCAAGATAGGTGGTGAGCGAACGGGTGATCGCGGCGGAATCGAAGGAGGCGTCAAGCGTGGCAGAGCCGCCCGTGCTGACGGGAAAGCCTGTGTAAGCAGGTCTGGCCAAGGCACGAACAACCATGCGATGGAAGCGGACGCCGTTTTCCCCGCTGTAATGGACGTCATCTTCGACGAGAGCGAAGTTGACCATGAGATGGGGTTCGGCCGGAACGACTGCTGGCAGAGGTGCAGCTGTCCCCGGAGCCGGCTTTGCTCCGGGCTCTGCAGGGGGCTCCGGTTCGACTTTGATGCTCAAAGCCTTTTCGATCTGTTTGCTGTCCGGCAAGGTGACCGTGGCGTGCGCGTTGATTATGCCGGCTTCTGCGTTGCCGACCGAGAGTTGGAGCTGAACGCCGGTTGCGACAGCCGCGTTCCCATCGATGAGCCCGGCGAGTTGATTGTAGATCTTGTCACTATTTTCGCGGGCTGCACCTGAGACAGAGAGCTGCTGGCCGTCGAGAAGATAGGTTGGGGTGAACGCGAGGTCATAGAAGTCGCCGCGCGCGACGGAGTCGGCGTTGGCGAGGGGGTCGGGGTCGGGGATGTGTTGATCGAAGGCAAGTGCAACGAACTCCGTGCGGGGATAGGCGTCGAGGAGGCGATCGACGGCGACATCGCCTCCGACGCAAGGTCCGCAGGCAGAGCCAGTGAAGAGCTCTAGAAGAACCGTATGACCGCCAGTAACAGGCAGCGGCTTGTTTGCGGCGGGCGGGGATGGGAAGACCTGGTTGTACCGGGTGTCCAGGTCGGCGGCAAAGCCTGCATCGCTGCCGTTGTGGGCCTTGCGGTAGAGTTCGGTCATATTCTTTACGTCGACGGGTTTGATGGCGCCGACGAGCTGGGCCCGCTCGTAGGATTCGAGGGCGAGGTCGTCGTCGTGGTTGAGTAAGGCGAGCCGGGCGCGCTCCGTGTTTACGTCATCGATGAGCGGGGCCAGCGAGTAGGCCTCAGCTACAAGCGGGGTCGCCTGAGCCTGCTTACCTTCGCGGAGATAGACGTCTGCCAGGATGGCAAGGTTTTCGGCGCGATTTTCGGCGAATAGTTGGTGCAGCTCGGCGGGTTTCGGAGCTGGCTCCTTGAACTTTGCGTAGACCGCCAAGGTTCGTTTGTCGTACTCGGCCTCGGTGGAGTGCTTCACGCTATCGAGCGCGAGCTTTTCGGCGAACGGAAGGTCGAGGCCGGTGAAGCCAACTTCAGCGAGCGACCAGGCAAGATAGGTTTCCTTGTCGCCGCGGGATTGACCCTGTCCGGCTTGCTTGACCTGCAGCTTTGCTTCGGCTTCGATCTCGGGAGTTCTCTGCGGGAAGTCGTTGATGAGGAGCTTGAAGATTGCCGATTGGGCGTGCCCAACGCGGCTGCTTTTGGGGTATTGCTTGAGGAAGGCGCGCAGGGCGGCAATGGACTGATCAGGGTCATCCATCATGACGGCCGCGCGATAGGCGCGACGGTCTGCGGGGAGCTGCTTCTTTGCCGGTGGAACATCGTTGGTTTGAGCTTTGAGAGGATTTGCCGGCAGGATGAGAAGACAAGCGAGGAGACCGCCAGCTTGAAGGAAGCGCAACTGCTTGGACATTTCCGAGATCCACCTTGAGGATTTGGAGACTGCTCCTATGCAGTATAGAGCTGGTTTGAGTTGAAGCTTGGGACGTTAGAGGCCGGCATACCAGTCGTAGCCTAGCTTGGTCCAGTAGTCGTCGGGCTGCTTGTCGGTGTAGGCGATCAGGGCGATGCGCTTGATCTGCTTGTAGCCGTACTTGATGGGCATATGGAGGCGAAGCGGAGCGCCATGAAGCTGGGTAAGCGGGGCGCCGGACATCTCGGTAGCGAGGAGCGACTGAGGGTGATCGCAGGCGTTCAGGTTGTAACCACAGTAGTAGTCGCCGAAGGGCGTCTCCATGTAGACGTATTTGGGCAGTTTGCCCTGGGCGTTGCGGGCGGGCGGGTAGGCAGCGATGAGATCGGCGAAGCGATAGCCGCCCCAGTGGACGATCTCGCTCCAGCCCTCGATGCATTTGAATTCGTTGACGAGCTCGTGGTGGGGGAGCTTCCTGATGTCGTCGAGGGTGAGCAGGAGGCCGGGGGTAAAGGGGTCGAGATCGCTGTCGCTGTCGCCAGCCTCCTCCTGGCCGCGCATAGGTGTGCCATCGGGATTCAGGGAGCGGGTCCAGACGGCGGGCTTTTCAGCGGGGCCCTTGGAATCGTCGCTATGGGCGGAGGCGGGTTGCGCAAAGTCGACTTCTTTGTACTCCCAGGCGGTGACATCGGGGACGAACTGCTTGTACTGCTTCGGGTTTTCGACGCCGACGAGCTTGAGGCGCCAGGAGTCGAGGACGATCTCCTGGCGGAGACCGTAGGGACCGTTGAAGCGGAGGTCGACGGCTTTGCTCTTTGGGAAGGTGGGTGCGATGCCGCGTTCGTCGAAGACGCCGCGGGTGACCTCCGCGTTCGTCTCGAAACCCTTTCGGAGGGGCAGTTGCTGGCGGCCAATCATTTTGCTGTTGTCGATCCAGCGATAGCCGGTATATGCGGCTGCTGCTGCGGCGGCGGCAATGACGAAGCTGCGGCGAGTCTTGCGGCCAGATTCAGCGAGCAGGGCGCGGTCGGCTTCGTTCTGGGGGTTCAGGCCAGGTTCGGCGGAAGTTTTCTTGGCGGCTGCATGTTCCGCAATCTTAGCTGCGGCGAACTGGGCCTCCTTGACCTTGGGATCGTGGTCGACGAGATGGCCCTGCGGATTGACAGAGGACTTTGAGTCGACACGCTCGGGCTCGTGATCCCCGTCGGTGTGGGGATCGATTCGGTCAGCACGGTTTTCGCGCTCCTCCTGCTCACGGCGCTTTTCGCGTTCTTCACGCTCTTCGCGGCCGTCGGCCATTTTGAAAGCGGGATCTTTTTCGGGGCTCATCATCCTCTCCTCTCTTCGGTGTAGGGGCGGGAGTCGGCGGGACGGATTTCGTAGCCGCTGACCATGCCGCGGAAGTTGTTCCAGCCGGTCTTGATGACCTGGCCTATATGCAAGAGGAAGAAGGCCATGAAGCCGATGGTGAGCCAAAAGTGAAACCAGCGAGCCATCTCATATCCGCCGAGCAATGAAGTGAGGTAGTGCGCCTGGATGGGCTTGTAGACGGCGAGGCCGGTGAGTAGCGAACCGAGGCCCATGAAGATGATGGCGGTGTAGGCGATCTTTTGAGCGCCATTGTATTTCTTCGCTGGCGGATGGACTTTGGTCAGGTGCAGGTCGAAGAGGGTGACCTGGATGGCTTCTTTCCACGATGCCAACGTCGGAACCATCAGACGCCAGTTGCCGGAGAGCGTCAGGTAAGTGACGTAGATCAGGCCATTGATGGCGAAGATCCACATGAAGACGAAGTGCCAGCCGAGGCCGACGGTGATCCGATACGGGGAGTTGAGGAGCTTGTAGACCCACTCCGGAAAGAAGCGGAAGAGGGTGAAGTGGCCGACGCCGATGCGATAGATCCGGTGCGGGTGCTGATAGGTGTTGTCGGAGTCGCCCCAATAGATGAGCAGGCCGCTCCAGATCATGGTGAAGAGGACGGGGAAGTTGATCCAGTGCATCCAGCGGATGGCGAGAGGATGCTTCTTTTCGAGGCGGAGGGTGGCGGGGGCAGCAACAGTGACGGGTGCGGATTCGATCTCTTCTGTTTCAGCTGACAACTGCGCAGTGCCAGCGATAGCTTCGGCAACGGCGGGACCATCGATGATCTCGCCTGAAGCCGGGATGAGGATCGGATCGCCGTCTGGGTCTGGGATCACATTCGGCATGATTTGACTCCTGTTTCGATGGAAAGATTGACACCTAACCTTGCCGGTTTGCGGCAGGTCAGACAAGTTAAATGTTTTCGTTCAATTCGGAAGACCGGTTCAGCGGGCGCACCGGTTTGAGACGTTTGAGACATGGGAGCGCAGAAGGTTACAAGTCTTTTCGTAAGGCGAGCTCGTCTAACGGACGAGGCCGCGAGTGAAAAGAATGGCGTTGCAGCGAGTGTTTCGACGGGAACGGGCAGTCCTGATTGCGGCAGGTATGGCGACGGCCATGATGGGCGGCGGAAACCTTCGAGCACAAGCAGCGAAGCCTTTTCCCTTCTTCGACCAGGTAGGCAAGATGACAGTGGATGTAGACGGCGCTCCTAATGCTTATGGACCGCCGGGAACTCCGGCGCTTGATTTTGAGAAAAATGCGCATACCGGCGGAACGATGCGTGGGCCGATTGTGGGCTACCTGATGGAGCGTGGAAGACCGGTGATCCAAGGGCCGAATGATCCCAAGCCGGGTTACTACGTGTCGACGACGGACTTTCGCGATGACTCGATCGTTGATGACCGGAATCCCAGGAAGTATGTCGATGCGACAAAGATCAACTATGTGGTGCTGGGCAGCTTTGGAAGGCGACACCATGTGAAGCTGGGCGATTTTGTGGTGGTGCATAGCCACGAGACCGAGAAGACGGTGTACGCGATCGTGGGCGACTCAGGCAATGCTGCGGGAACGGAGGGATCGCTGGCGCTGCTGCAGGCGATGGGGTATCCGTACAAGGACGGCAAGGACGATGCGGTGGAAGACCCGAAGATCGTGATCCGATACTATCCGGGGTCGAATGCGAAGCATACTTTCTATCGATCGCAGGCGGAGATCGACAAGGCGGCTGAGGCGCTGAAGCTGGATCTCAAGTTCCATTAGGCATGTCGGCTCGTTCGGTGGTCGTTTTGGCGGCTTTCAGAAGCTTACCGCGCGGAACTGGAGAGGGCTGTGGCGGCGCAAGGTCTCCCACGGCCTTTCGACTTCGCTGGCGCAGATGCGCGCCAGACCTCGCTCAGGGTGACGGAGTTGAGCCTGGCGGAGTTGATTGTCGCAAGTCTGCTCTAAGCCGTCAGGTCGGAGGCGCGGCAGGCTACCTCCAGTGATTCAGCGGGAGGTCCGCTCGCCTGGTCGGCCTGCGGGGTGGGCGATGTTGTTCGGCTGAGGAGCACCAGGCCGGCGATGACGATGGCAACTCCGATGTAGGCGCCGGCATTGATGGTCTCGTGAGCGAGTTTGCCCCAGAAGAGTCCCCAGATGGGGCCGAGATAGGTAACAGAGACAACTCGTGTGGGCGAGACGCGATCGAGCAAGGTGTAGAAGAGCAGATAAGCGAGGCCGCTGCCAAAGATTCCGAGAGCCACCGCGGCAGCAAGTGAACTCCGCTGAATGACAACAGGATGCGGGCCGAGGAGAGCGATAGGAAGAACGATCAGACCTGCGAAGGTGAGTTGCGTCGTGGCGAGACCGATGGGGTCAAGGCCGACCAGCTTCGCCTTCGCGATGACGGTCGCGATCGCGTAAGCGGCGCTGGCAAAGGCGATAAACCCGATGCCGAGAAGGTAGTCGTGGCGTGAGCTGTTGGCTGCGGTCGAGCTATGCGAGAACACGACGAGGACGACTCCGAGGAAGCCCAGAAGGACCCCAGGGATGGTGCCGCCTTCAGCCTTTTTGCCAAGGAAGCCCATGCCAAGGAGCAGCGTCCAAATGGGCGTTGTGGCGTTGAGGACGGCGGCGACGTTCGAGGGGACGACGCGTTCGCCAAGCGGAAAGAGCATGAAAGGAATCGCGTTATTGAAGAAGGCGACGAGCAGCAACGCGAGGATGAGGCGGAAGGGTGGAAGCTTGCGCCGCTTTGTGAGCAGGACAGTCCAGAGGAAAGCGGCTCCGAAGAAGAGACGCAGAAGCGCGACCCAGGCAGGCGGGAAGCTGCGAACGGCGATGCTGATAAGGAGAAATGAAGCTCCCCAGATGGCCGAGAGAAGGACGAGTTGCAGCATGTCGCGCAGTTTCATGACTGGTACTCCTCTTGCGGTGCTCCGAATGCGTGTACAGGATCACACTTTGTGAGCATCGCGTCCAACGATTTGTTCCGATGCATTTCATCGGATTATGCGATAGTTGCTTGTGCTCGATCTAAGGGAACTGAAGACGTTTCGGACGGTGGCGACGGAGAAGAGCTTTACTCGCGCGGCAAACACGTTGAATTACGCTCAATCGAGCGTGACGGCGCAGGTGCAGAGCCTCGAGGGAGAGCTGGGAGTTCCGCTGTTCGACCGGCTGGGACGGCAGATCGAGTTGACCGTGGCGGGGCGGCAGTTGCTGATTTATGCGGAGAGGCTGCTTGACCTGGCGGACGAGGCGCGGCGTTCTGTAGGTAACGACGGCCAGCCGACGGGCATGCTAACGGTGCTGGCTCCGGAGACGCTGCTGGCCTATCGATTGCCGGAGCTGTTCAAGCGGTTTCAGTCGAAGTTTCCGGCGATCTATCTCTCGCTCTCGGCGGTGGAGAGTTGCGAGGCGGGTGGCAATATCGAGCCAAATGTGGACATCGCGTTTTCGCTCGACGCCCCGCTGCGCGCGCCGCACCTGGTGGTGCAGCGCCTGCGGACAGAGCCCATTGTGCTGGTGGTTGCTGCAGGACATCCGCTGGCGGGTAAGAAGAGATTGAAGGCGGAGGCGATTGGCGCGGAGCAGGTGCTGGTGAATGAACGCGTGTGCAGCTATCGCGGGCTGTTCGAGCGAACACTGCGTGCGGAGGGCGTGAGCGTTACGAGGTCGCTTGAATTTCTGAGTGTCGAGGCAATCAAGCAGTGTGCACTGGCTTCGATGGGCATTGGGGTGTTGCCAGAGGTAGTGGTGCAGCGTGAGTTAAAGGTGGGAACGCTGGCGGCCCTGGATTGGCCACGTAAGCCGTTAGAGGTTTATACGCAGGTGTACAGGCATCGGGACAAGTGGATGTCACCTGTAATGACGGCGTTCTGGGGGTTGGCGGTGGCGACTTGTGCGGCTCCCACTTAGCGCTGTTCGTCTCAGCCATTGCGTGAGACAAGAGCGCGATGATGGGCCCAACCATAGGTATTACTCTCGGCATGACGCATAGAGGGCATGAAAATGGATAGCGGCTGGAGGACGGACGAGAACAAACGCAGATTCCCTGCGGGAATGACAAACAAAACGTGAACCATTCACACTAGAAGACTTCTTTGCGTTCGAGATTAGCGAGGATCTCGGGGCGGGTGCGCCAGACATCGCGCCACTGCTTGCTGGCAACCAGGGAAAGCTGGTCAGTGTGGTGAGCGCATTTGGGTTGGGAGCAGTCGCCGTAGGAGACGAGGGACTTGGCGCGGACGGGCTTTGAGAATTCGACGGCCAGGGTGAATCCATCGCCGTGTACCGGCGTAGCAGTTCCGTTGTGCGGCTCCCCGGGGGTGAGGACACGGAAGATGCCGATGCTGCCAGGGCCACCGTTTGCGGGTAGATCGACGCCGTTCAGCGCGGGCGTGCGGGTGGTGTGCGTGATGCCGTCGCTCTGATTGTTGATTTGAAGGCGGAGATAGCTGCCCCAAGCGATGTCGAGTGCATCGAAGCGCTTGAGAGTCTCCTCGGCAGCGGCATCGAGCATTGTGGCGGCAGCTTCGGGATCCTTGATGCCGGCGGGTGTGGTGAGGGGCTTGTCGATGGAGTATGGGACGGAGAAGTTTTCTACCTTGCCGAAGCGGGTGTACCAGGCCCAGAACAGGAGCGCGCCGCGGGAGTTCGCTTCCGTCTGGCGGTCCCAGGATCTGAGGACGGCGGCAGCCTGCTGAGCGCGTGGGGTGCCGTATCTGTCGACGGCAGTGAGGAGTGCGGGGAGGAAGCGGTCGGCGGCTTCGGAACGGGTGGAGAGCTTCTTCGCAAGGAGCATGTCGAAGCTGATCTTCGGATCTTCGGAGAGCATGCGGAGACCGCGGTCAGAACGAAAGTAAGGCCATGACGGGGAGATGTAGGAAGCGTACTGCTGTGGGTTGATCATAGTGGGCCACGCGGCGTCCCAGGGCGGCTCATTCGAGTTCTGAACGTAGCCGCTGGCGGGATCGATGGCTTTGGGGAGTTCTTCGTAAGAAAGAGTGCCGGTGGGCAGAAGGCGCGAGGTGTCTCCGGCGACCGGTTTAGCCCACATGTCCCAGTCGCCTTCGGAGCGGCGTGGGATGGGCGCGTTGAAGAGATATTCGATGTGGCCGTCGCGGTCGGCGTAGAGGATGTTGTACATCGGGATTTGCAGGCGCTTGAGTTGAGCCTGGTAGTCCGCGAAGTCGCGGGCAGTGGCCATCTTGTAGATCTGTTCGAGCATGAATGGCTTGTCGAGGCCGATGGCGTAGAGGGCGATGGGAGCGCCGTCGTCGTGGCGGATGATGGGGCCGTGGACGGTCTTCTGGACTTCGACCGTTTCGGTCCGGTAGGTGCCGTCGGGCTTGCGGATTTTGATGGGGTAAGAGGCGTGAGTGTAGGGCAGGACTTTGCCGTCGAAGCGATAGCCGCCAGGTGCTTCGGTGATGCGGTAGAGGAGATGGCCGTTGTTGGTGTTGACGGTGTTGGTGATGGCGAGTTGGTCGGAGAAGACGAAGCGGAGGACAGGCACTCCGACTTGTCCGGCTCCGTACAGATTGACGCCGGGAGCGGTGAGTTGGACTTCGAAGTAGGTGTCTTCTCCGGCCCATGCGAGGTGCGGATTCATCAGAAGCATGGCATTGCCGCTGGTGGTGTGCGAGGGGGCGATGGCCCAGCCGTTTGAGCCGTCCTGCAGGTCTTCGGGAGAGGGAGTGAAGGGCGATGATGGTTCGATGAGGTCGGCGGTCTTTTTTCCGGGCCCCGGGTTCGGCGGCGAGTTTGCGAGGCTCATGCCGGCGGCGAATTCGAAGTTGTAGAAGTACTGTTCACGCTCGAGGATGTCAAGGGTGGTAATGGGCAGGACTTGCGCTACTTCGGGGGCGAGAGCTCCGGGATGCTTGGTTGCATAGGCGTTGATCCCGGCGGCGAAGGCATCCAGATTGTGGCGAAACTCCGGCGTCTGCGCGGCGAGCCACTGTGCAGAGCGGATGGGGACTTCGTTGGTCCAGGCCCAACGGTCGGCGCGGATGTTGCGGTCGGCTTCTCCGGGGCCGAAGTACTCGGCGGCGCGGCCGCGAGCGGCTCCGATGGCGTGCAGGAGAATGTCGCCGTGGGCTTCGGTCTGCGCATAGCCGAGGGAGAAGAACATGTCGGGAACGGATTTTGCGAAGATGTGCGGAACTCCGAAGCGGTCCCAGAGAATCTCGGTTCCTTTTTGCGGATGGTAGGTTTGCGCGGAAGCTGCGGGAAGTGCGAGTGCTATGAGAAGGATGACGCGGGGCCACGGCATAGCGCGAATCTCCTTGAGGGGGTGAGTCTAGAGTATCCGCGGAAAGACGGATCGCGGATAGTTCGTGGCAGAAAGATCCGAGCGGTTAAGGTGGCGTGGGCTCTCGCGGGATCCTTCACTGCGTTCAGGATGACGGCTCTTTTGATGAGGGACGATCTGGAAGGAGCCAGCGCGGGCGCGAGTCGGAAGTGGGGTAGGAGCGAGTCGGAAGTGGGATAGGCGCGAGTCAGCGGCGCTTCGTGTCCTTCTCTTCGTGGTAATCCTGCTCGGTGTTGATGTTCCAGAGAGCGGCCTTATCGACGTGGCCGGCGATGATTCCGTCGACCGCTGTCATTGCGGTGAGCATGCTGTGGTCCTGGTTGTTGTACTTGTGCATGCCGTTGCGGCCCACCAGGAAGAGGTTCTTGAAGCTGTCGGTGTATTCGCGGAGCTCGTCGAAGCGGGAGTAGGTGCCGAAGTAGGCGGGGTAGGTCTTGGGCACGCGGACTACGTGGCCATCGGTGACGGCAGAGGCGTCGAGGATGCCGATCTTTGCGACCTCAGCTATGGCAAATTGTTTGAGGGACTCGTCGTCCATCTTCCAGAGGTCGTCGGATTCATAGCAGAAGTATTCAAGGCCTATCCAGACCTTGGCTGGATCCGAGACGAGGTAAGGGCTCCAGTTGTTGAAGATCTGCAACCGGCCGAGGAGTACATCGGGTTCCTGAACGTAAATCCAGGTGTCTTTCAACAGGGTGCTGTCGGGTTCGCGGACTTTGAGACGATCCGCAAGAAGACCAACGGTGATGAAGTCGCGGTATTCAAGGCCTTCGCTGACTTCGCGGACGCTTGCGGGAACGGGCGCGTCGAGGGCGCGGACGAGGTCCTTCATCGGCATGGTCGAGAAGAAATAGTCGCCCGCGAAGGTGCGCCGTTCTCCGGCATCGTTCACGGCGTGGATCGAGACGACGCGACTGCCCTCGCAATGAATCGCGTCAACCTTCAGGTTCATGCAGATCTCGCCGCCCTTGGCGACGACCTGATCGGCGACGTGTTCCCAAAGCTGGCCGGGACCGAACTTGGGGTACATGAAGCGCTCGATGAGGCTAGTGTCGGTGCCCTTCTGGGCGAGATCGCCGGGACGTCTCCTCCCTGCGAAGGTCTTCTTGAAGAAGTGTTTTACGGCGGTGGTGAGGCTGAGGCCCTTGATGCGCTGGGCGCCCCACTCGGCGGAGATCTGGTCGCAGGGTGTGCCCCAGACTTTTTCGGTATAGCTCTTGAAGAAGGTGAGGTAGAGCTCGCGGCCGAAGCGATTGATGAGAAAGTCTTCGAGGCTCTTTTCAGGCTTGATCTGGGTGACGCGGGACTTCATGTAGCTGATTCCGACGCGGACGGTGCGGGCGATCCCAAGATTCTCAAGCGTACCGGCGGTGAGTTTGATGGGATAGTCGAAGAACTTGCGCAGGTAGTAGATGCGGCTTTTGCGCGGGCGGATCAGCATGACGAGATCGGGGTCGGCGGGCGGCTCGACTTCAAGCGTCTCGGCTGCCTCTGCGTTGTCCAGGTCGGCGTCTTCGTCCTGCTCGGGATCGTGTTGCAAAGGACCGAGACCGCGGAGCGGTGGCTCTTCGGGCAGGTGTGCGGGGACGGTGACTTTGCGGCGTTTGCCCTGGTAGGCGATCTCGGGTGATTCGGATGCGGAGGCAAGTTCGGGCGGCATCAGGTCCATCCACCACTGCATGACGCGGTCGCTCTTCGAGAAGAAGCGGTGACCGCCGATATCCATGCGGTTGCCCTTGTATTTGATGGTGCGGGAGATGCCGCCGATCTCGCCTGAAGCTTCAAGGATGATGGGGTGGATGTCGGAGCGGCGGAGGAGTTCGAGTGCCGCGGTCAGACCGGCCGGGCCTGCTCCTATGATGACTGCTGTCTTTCCCAACTATTGCCTCGCGCTGCCCGGATGACACACAACTTTCAAGTATACGGGCTACGAAGGAAGCGATTGGGAGAGGCTGATGAGATCGACCGGCGGAACACGGATGACGCCGCCGCGCGGGCTATCGATATCGGAGATGAGAAAAAACGAGATGGAAACGATGAGAGGGACCACGAGGAGCAGCAGATTTCCCATGCGTGACCTGTTGATCGAGTAGCCGACCAGCAGATTGGCAAAGACGGCGATGACGATCATGAGCCCCCATGCGGAGGTGGGGAGGCGATTCCACCAGGAAGCCTGGGTGTAGCCCTGGCTATTGAGAACATCGTTCATGCCTGAGACGACGAGGGCGGTCACTGGATTCGGGCTTGCCGCAGCCTGAGGCAGAATGCCTGCCCAGAGCTGCGCCTGTAAGAAGGCAGTCTTTTGATCGATGGTGGCGAGCTTTATGCCGTAGTCGGAGCGGTAGAACTCAATGCGCCATTTGAGGTACTCGCGCAGGGATAGCTTCACGTTGGAGGCGGCACTGGCGGGCAGCAGATCGGCACGGACGTACTCGGTGCCGATGGCGTTGGCTTCGCCTTCCTCGTAGAGGCGGCGCTGATCGTAACGCGTTGCGGCCATAGAGAACGTAAAGCCGATGATGAGGCCGAGAAGCGTGAGCGTTGCGGAGACCACGAGGGTCAGGTTGTCTTTGTCCGTGTCATTCGGAATGCGAAGGTGTGCTCGGATCCAAACGCCGAGCAAGGACATGATCCACATCGTAAGCAGACACAGAAGCGCGAGGACCCGGGGGTGGTTGATCACGTAAACCATCATGTCAGATGGTTCATTTTACCGGTGACTTTTCTCCCGTTCGAAACGCAGGGAGGAAGATTCGGTTGGTAAATTATGCTGCAGCTTTCTCGGCGGGAGAGGATGGCTCATCAGAGAGTTCTTCGAGGCTTTTGCCTTTGGTCTCGGGCAGCATGAAGACGGTAACTATCAAACCGAGGATGCTGACGATGGCTGCCGCACCTTCTGCCGCAGGCAGGCCGTGCCAGTGAAGGAAGAATGGGAAGGTGAAGACGCCAACAAACCCGCCGATCTTGCCGAGGGCGGCGGCAATGCCGTGTGCTGTCGTGCGGACCTTCACGGGGAAGATCTCGGAAGGGTAGACGAAGGTGGTGGCGTTCGGACCGAACTCGGTGAAGAAGTAGCTGAAGCCGTAGATGAAGACAAAGGGCCAGACGAGTTTCTCCACGTTAGGGATGAAGGCAAGCAGGCCGAAGGTCCCCGCCATCATGCCGAAGCCCAGGCATTGAATCGTTTTGCGGCCGAGCTTGTCCATGGTAAGCGCGGCGACGGCGTAGCCAGGAGCGGCGAAACAGACAAAAATTCCAAGCTGCGTAAGCGTTTTTTGCAGGAGAGTGTGGTCACTCCCAAGTGCGGAGAGCACGAGAGGGCTGGAGACCGTGTTGCCGTAGTAGGCGAAGTCCATCAAGAACCATGCGGCGCTGGCTCCGAGAAGGCGCAAGAGCACCAGTTTGTTATCGATGAGGCGATGGTAGCCATCCCAGAACGAAACGGAGTGGGTCTTCGGGTCGAAGTGGTCAGCTTTCTTAAGTTTGCCGGATTCGTCTTCTTCCTGGCCGACCGCTTTGAGGAAGCGAGGGGACTCCTTCAGGTGACGGCGGGCACCGTACACGGCCAGGGCGGGAATGGCACCGAAGGAGACAAGAATGCGCCAGATGATGTTCGGCGAGACGTGGGTCGAGAGCAGGGCTGCGGCGAGGAGCGGACCGACGATGAGACCGGCCGCCTGCATGGCAAAGACGAGCGTAACCAGCATGCCGCGATGGGCTTTGCCGGCATACTCGCTCATGATGGTGGCGGAGACCGGGTAGTCGCCGCCGATGCCGATGCCGAGGATGAAGCGAAAGCCGATGAGCCACCAGATGTTTGGCGAGAACGCGCAGGCGATGGCTCCCGCGGCTAGAACGAGGACCTCGACACCATAGATGCGTTTGCGGCCGACCATATCGGCGACCCGGCCAAAGAGCAGCGCGCCGATGGCAGCGGCGAGCAAGGCTGTGGATTCGACGAGGCCCTCTTCAACTTTGCCTACATGCCACATGGGCTTGAGCAGGGCCATGACAACGCCGATGACGAACAGGTCATAGGCATCGGTGAAGAAACCCATGCCGGAGATGAACATGATCTTCCAGTGTTCTTTGGAGATCCCTGCGTTGTCCATCTCGGAGAAGTCATCTTGCCTAGTATTGATCGATGTGGCCATTGAAGCACCTCGTGCCCCGATGGACTGCCGCTCGATGATCTACGTTGCATGAATACAGTGTGAAATTGCCAAGCGGCGATCAGGCAGCCATTGCTTCTGCTTTGAGCTTTTCGGCAGTGTAGTGGGCGATGAGGGCATCAATGGTGGGTTGGAGCTGGCCTTCCATCACCATCGCGAGCTGATGATTCGTGAGGCCGATGCGGTGGTCGGTGAGCCGGTTCTGCGGAAAGTTATAGGTGCGTATCTTCTCAGAGCGGTCGCCGGAGCCGATCTGCTGCTTACGGTCCTTGGCTTGAAGCTGGTGGATGCGCTCGGCTTCGACCTCGTAGAGGCGGGCGCGAAGGACGCGCATTCCCTTCTCACGGTTCTTGATCTGCGACTTCTCATCCTGGCAGGAGACGACGGTGTTGGTCGGCAGGTGAGTGATACGGACGGCGGAGTAGGTTGTGTTGACCGACTGGCCACCGGGGCCGGAGGAGCAGAAGGTGTCGATGCGAAGGTCTTTGGCTTCGATCTTGATGTCGACTTCTTCGGCTTCGGGGAGGACGGCGACGGTGATGGCGGAGGTGTGAACGCGGCCCTGGGTCTCGGTGGCAGGGACGCGCTGGACGCGGTGAACCCCGGACTCGTACTTCATCTGTGAGTAGACGTGGTCGCCTTCGATGATGGCGGTGACGTCTTTCAAGCCGTGGCCGATGCCGGTCTCGGTCTGCGAGAGGATTTCGACTTTCCAGCGGTGCTGCTCGGCGAAGCGGAGATACATGCGGAAGACCTCGGCTACGAAGAGCGCGGCCTCGTCGCCGCCGGTGCCGGCGCGGAGTTCGAGGATGACGTTCTTCTCGTCGTTGGGGTCTTTCGGGAGCAGCAGGACTTTGAGGGCCTCTTCGATGGGTTCTAGACGGGGCTCCAACTCGGCGAGTTCAGCCTGTGCCATCTCCTTGATGTCGGGGTCGGATTCGGCGAGCATGGCCTTGGCGTCAGCGATGCCGTTCTTCAAGGCGCGGTATTCGCGGAACTTCTCGACCGCAGGCTCCATGTCGCGGTGCTGCTTGGAGACCTTGCGGTAATTTTCCTGGTCGCTGACGATGTTGGGGTCGGAGAGTTGCTTGCCTAGATCTTCGTAGCGGGCTTCCATCTGGTCGAGACGGTCAAACATAAAGCCTCCTGGAGGCAGGGAATGGGGTAGTGACTAGGGAATAGAAGACAAGTACGGACAGCTGGAGTGGGCGCAGCTAGAGGAAGTCGTGGCGAGTCGTCACGCGGGGAGAGATCACCGGGTTTGCGCTCATGTGCTGCATCTCTCTTTAGATGTTACAACTTCTGCAAAGTTGCGGCTCACCTGCGACCGGGTTGAGGTGTCGGAGCGTGCTCGATTGGTCCGGAGTCTTTTGATCGTGACGCGTAAGCTGAAACGCAGATTCCCTTCGGGAATGACAAACTAGGGTCCATCAACTTTCAATGCGGCGTGTTTCAGGTGAACTGACCCAGGTCGAGGCCGAGGTTGTAGGTTTCGCCCTGAGACAGAAGCTCGTCCCACGTGACCTCGCGTTTCTGGTATCCGGCCATGCGGCCTAACATGCAGCTCAGCGCAGTTTCCACTCCGGCTGCGATCTGGTTGTGCGCGGGGCCGGAGGCGATGCTTTCGATGAAGGCGCGGTCTTTGTCGCGATCGGCGAACTTCAGATTGTCGAGGAAGCTTCCATTGGCTGCAAACTGTCCTTCTCCTGCGGCGCTGCTGGTTGAGTCCTGCCACTCCCAGGCTTGCGGGCCGGTGATCTGGATGGGGCCAGTGTACGGAACTGTGGCCGATCCGGCGGAGCCAAACAGCTTCAATCCGGCGTCGAACTTGCCGTCGCTCCCGAACTGGGTAGATGCGAAGGTGAAATGAACATCTTGTGTTTCGGTCTGGGCGGGATAGGTATAAGTGACCTGGTAGTTATCCCAGCAGTCGCCGAAATGGGTGAGGACGTTGCGGCCCCCGGTAGCGGTGGCTTTGATCGGATGAGTGCCCAGCATCCAGTTGCAGAGGTCGATGATGTGGATATTTTGTTCGACCAGGATGTCTCCTGATAGGGCGCGATCCCAGAGCCAGTTGCGGAGTCGGTACTCGTCGGGCTTTATGTTGGGGCGGGTCTTCTCGGTGGATGCCGGGGCGTTGTAGTTCCCTGCTACCGTTGCTATTTTGCCGAGAGCACCGGTTTTTATCTTTTCTGCGATGGCGGCGATGGGCGGGGCCATGCGGCACTGAAAGCCTACGTCGACACTTTGTGTTGGTTTGACGCGCCTGGCTATCTCGAGCGCCTGTTTTGCCTGGCGGATATCGATGCCGACCGGCTTCTCGCAGTAGACATGCTTGCCGGAGGCTGCGGCCGCTTCAAGGTGCTGCACGTGGAAGAACGGCGGGGTCGAGATCTGGATGAGGTCGACATCGGGCGAGGCGGCTAGTTGCTCGAATGCGTGAGATCCATGAAAAAGGAGTTTGCTTTCAAGAGGCGAGCGGTTAAGGCTTGCATTCAACCTGTCAAAGTGGTCTTTGCCTGCGGCGAGTTGGTCGGGGAAGATGTCCGCCAGTGCCACGACCTGGGCCGTTGTGTTCTGCGAGAACGATGTCGCGACCGAGGTTCCGCGGTTCCCGCAGCCGAGCAATCCAAGCCGGACAGCGGAGTTGGCCTTGTAGCCAAAGGCGGTGTGCGGCTTGAGAAGCATGACGCCGGAGAGCGCCTGCGATCCTGTTATCAATAGTTCCCGACGGTTCATACCACCTTCTACTGTCTCGCTGAAATTGCCGTACTTTTTCGCGGCTAGACGCTGACCACTTCATTCAGGATTTTCTCTAAATAGAGCTTCTCGTGACGCACATCTTCGATCTGTTGTGGTCCGTCCGTTTCGCGCTCAATGGTCACCGCGCCGGTGTAGCCGGCGCGATACAACTTCGTGAATACGCTTCGAAAATCGACGAGGCCTTCGCCTATGAGAACTTCTTTACCCAGTTGGCCTGGATCAGTGGGCCAGCGACCGTCCTTGGCGTGGATGCTGCGAATCTGCGGACCCAGAATATCTACCGCGTCTACGGGGTTCGCCTTGCCGTAGAGGATCAGGTTCGCGGTGTCGAGACCGACGCCGAGGTTCGGCATGTTGACGTCGCGGAGCATGCGGGACATGGTGGTCGGTGTCTCCTGCCCGGTCTCCATCAGGAACTGCTGGCCATTTCCCTGGCAATGCTTTGCCACAGTACGGATAGCCTCGACTGATCCTGGATAGAGCGGGTCGGCGGGATCTTCGGGGATGAACCCGCAGTGGGTCTGCACCTGTCCTATGCCGACCAGCTTTGCGAAATCCGAGACCTGGAGCAGCGCATCGATGCGTGCCGCACGCGTGGCCGGAGGCACCAGGCCGATGGTGGATGGGCCTCGCTGGAAATCCCAGACCAGAGGCTGCGGACCAACTACTTCCACCGTGGTCGCCGTCACGTCGTACTTCGCGAGCAGCTCTTTCGTCTGGGCCGCAAGCGCCGAAGTGAATTTGCCGAGATATTGGTCAAGCGAAAGGAAGCAATTCGAAAACCCGAGATCATGCACGCGGCGGATCGTGGCTTCTGGCGCGCCAAATGGCTTTACAAGGAGACCCAGAGCCATCTGCTTCAGCTTTGGCTCTTCAGCAGGAGACAGGCCGGGCGAAAACACGGCATCCGCCATCACTGCGGATGCGGCACCTAAGAACGTTCGGCGGTCCATACTTGTCCTCTTCCCTGGTTGGCTTCGTTGCGAATACTACATCAGACCGACGGTGAGATGGACCTGGGAGCGGCTGAGCGCATCCTTTGAGTATCAGGCGTTGAATGAATATCAGGCATTGAGGATCGAGCATGGCGCTGTTTGTAGAGTTGGCAAAGCTGGCGGACGATCTGGCGGCGGAAGCTAGCCGGCTAAAGAAACGGGCCGCGATTGCGGCGGCGATCGCCGCTGTTCAGGCGGCTGCTCCCGAGAGCGACGATGCGGGGCTGTTTGCGATGTATTTGGCGGGAACTCCATTTGCCGAGGCGGATTCACGGAAGCTGAATGCAGGCGGGGCGTTGCTCTCGAAGGCGGTGAAAGTTGTGTCGGGAGCGACGGACGCGGCGCTAACGGCGGCTTACCGGCGGCACGGGGATATGGGAGCGGCGGCCTTTGATCTCTGGCCGGTTGGCTCACCGGAGACGCTGACGCTGGTCGAGGTACAGGATGCTTTTGCGGGAATGGCGTCAGCAAGGACTACGGCCATCCGTGCGGCTCTGGTTGAAGGACTGCTGCGGAGAGCCACTGGGATTGAGGCGAAGTACCTCCTGAAGCTAATGCTCGGCGACATGCGGATCGGCGTGAAGCAGAGCCTTGTGGAAGAGGCGGTAGCCCTGGCGGCTTCGGTCGCAGTGACAGACGTGAGGCGCGCCGTGATGCTGGAGGCTAATCTCGGCGAGGCGGTGGCAATGGCGTTTGCCGGAAGGCTTGGCGATGCGAGAATGCGGCTGTTTCATCCTCTGGGATTCATGCTGGCGAGCCCGGTGGAGACCCCGGAAGAGGCGGTGGAGAGGTTTACGGCGAAGCCGGTGTCGGTTGCAGTGAAGAAGAAGAGGACAGAGAAGAGCGTACCTCAGGGGGCGAAGATCCTCCTGGAGGTAGAGGGGCATGGCACCCCCGAAGCCGTACCGATAAGCACCACAGATGCGGGGGTTGGAATGGAAGCGATTGTAAGCCAAGACGAACCTGGGACTGCAGAGATAGAGGCGTTTCTGGAGGACAAATACGACGGGATGCGGGCACAGGTACATTGCGGCGAGGGTGGAAGGGTCGCAATCTATTCGCGAAACAAGGAAGAGATCACGGAGAGCTTCCCGGAGCTTGCGGAGGCATTTGCGGCAGTAAATGAGGATCTGGGCGGTCTGATCTTTGACGGAGAGATCCTGGGGTGGGACTTCGCGACGGGCCAGGCGCTTCCTTTTGCCGTTATGGGACAGAGAATCGGGCGGAAACGTGTGCCGGCGGAGATGATGCAGGCCGTTCCGGCGGTGTTCATGGCGTTCGATCTGTTGTACGCGGGCGGCGAGTTGTTGCTGGAACGGCCGCTGAAGGAGCGGCGAAATTTACTTGAGGGAGTGGTCGAGAGGCTCGGAATGCTGGCAACCTCTCCGGTGCCGCTAGAAGAGCGGGAGGCGCGAGCGCAGGGTGATTTGTTTTCGGCGGCGGAAACGCCACGTGTGGAGCTGATGGCAAGGCTGATGCTTTCGCCTTCGCGGCTGGTCGAGTCTGCGGAGGAGATCGAGAGGGCATATTCGGCAGCGCGGGCACGAGCGAACGAGGGCGTGATGTTGAAGGCGGCGGGGTCGAATTATCAACCGGGGAGGCGGGGGCTGGCCTGGGTAAAACTGAAACGTGAGCTGGCGACGCTCGACGTAGTGATTACCGGGGCGGAGTTTGGAAGCGGGCGCAGGGCTGGAACGTTGAGCGACTACACGTTTGCGGTGCGTGGCCCGGAGTTTCATACAACCGGGGAGCTGCTGAATGTAGGGAAGGCGTATTCCGGCGTCACCGATGTTGAAGTGGCGGAACTGAGCGCGTGGATGATGGAGCACACGCTCGAAGATCAGGGCCACTTCAGGACGGTCGAGCCGATACGTGTGCTTGAGGTGGCGTTCAACAACATCATGCGGAGTGGACGGCATGCGAGTGGATTCGCGATGCGGTTTCCACGGATTATCCGTGTGAGGGACGACAAGCCTCTGGAAGAGATCGATACAGTAGAACGGGTGGAAGAGATCTATCAGAGCCAAGTGGATAAGCCGGTGGAGTGAGCGCGGACGCAGAAAAGGCAGATGCGAGGGACTCTTCGCTACGCTCACAATCACGGGCCCGTTCGGCAGTAATCAGCCGGAGCGCTTGGTACGGATGATGTCTTCGCAGTTGAAGCACTGGCGCATGGCGACGCCGGGTTTGCCCGTGACCCGGTTATTGGGGTGAATGGCCTGGAGGCGATTGCATTTTTCGGTGATGTGGAAGACGTCGCTCGCTTCGGCCCAGGTGGGCGGAATCTCCGGGGTGAGGTCAGGTTGATGCGGGAATAGAAGAGTGGACTGCACGCTGTAAGGATAGCGGGAGTGGCGGTGGAAGGGTCGGCGAAACGAGGGCGGCAAGAAGAGCCGATCGAGTTTTCACGGAGCGTTTTTGCACCCTGGTGCAGGAGGACGCATCTGAAGTTCCATGGAATATCGTCAGCTTGGTAGATCGGGATTCAAGGTGCCGGAGCTTTGCTTCGGGTGTGGAACGTTTGGCGGACATGAGAACGAGTTCTTCAAGGCTTGGGGTGCGTCCGATGTCGATGAGGCGAGAAAGATGGTCGACATCTGCATGGAAGCAGGGCTGAACTTCTTTGACACTTCCGACATCTACTCCAATGGCGCAAGCGAAGAGGTACTGGGTCAGGCGATCAAGCACCTGAAGCGCGAGGATGTGCTGATCTCGACCAAGGCGACGTTCCGATTCGGCAAGGGACCGAACGATGTGGGATCGTCGCGATATCACCTGACCCAGGCGCTTGAAGGTTCGCTGAAGCGGCTGGGGACGGACTATGTGGATGTCTACCACCTGCACGCGTTCGACGCGACGACACCAGTGGAAGAGACGCTGAACACGTTGGACAAATTCGTGACTGAGGGCAAGGTACGGTATATCGCGGCTTCGAATTTTTCAGGCTGGCACCTGATGAAGTCCCTGAGCGTGAGCGAGCGGTATGGCTGGTCGCGGTATGTCGGGCACCAGGTTTACTACTCGCTGGTTGGGCGCGACTATGAGTGGGAGTTGATGCCTCTGGCTGCCGAGCAGGGCGTTGGGGCGCTGGTCTGGTCTCCTCTTGGCTGGGGAAGGTTGACGGGCAAGATCCGCCGCGGGCAGCCGCTGCCGGAGACAAGCCGGCTGAATTCGAAGATGGTGACCGAGGCGGGACCGCAGGTTCCTGAGGAGTATTTGTACAAGGTTGTGGATGCGTTGGATGAGGTTGCGGCGGAGACGGGCAAGTCTGTGCCCCAGGTGGCACTGAACTGGGTGCTGAGGAGGCCAACGGTATCGACGATCATTATCGGAGCGCGAACCGAGGCGCAGTTGCGGCAGAACCTCGAGGCCGTTGGCTGGGAGCTGTCGGTTGACCAGATTGCAAGGCTCGATGCTGCAAGCAAGGTGCCACTTGCCTATCCGTATTGGCACCAGGCCTTCTTCGAGGAACGAAACCCATTCCCCGTGCCGCAGAAATAGATCTGCTCTCATTCAAGGAGCCTAGAGCGGCGGTTTACGCCCCGTCCATCGCGTGAAACAGGAGTGCGATGGATGGGGCACTTGAACTGTATGGGTGGTCATCGATAAGTATGGGTGGGTCATCGAAAAGTTGAGTGAGTTATAAAGAACAGATGAAGCTGACGATTGCGGCGATTCGTTCGGGCACCGAGCCGGTAGGAAAGCTGCCTGAAGGCGCATTCCACCGCTGGCTTGAGGACCCGATCAACTGCCCTAAGTGTGCCGCGAGTTATAGCCTGGTTGCTCCGTGGGACGAGGCAGTAAGCAAATTTTTTCCGGACACATCGCGCCCACTGATCACGTTATTGCGAAAAGCAGTCTTTCTTGGCCACGCGAACAATCATCGCGTCTCCCACTTCGAGACTTCAGGCGTCGTGGTACGGAGCATAACTGAGACCGGTCGCTAGAAGGCGGGGCTACAGCAGCAACGTGATAGATTGGCTTGCATGGCGCTAGAGGTATTGGTCAAAAAGCTCAATGCTGTCTCCGCGGTGGTGACTCTTGGTGGGCCGCTAAGCCTTGGAACTAACCTCAAGATTCTGGATACGCAATTGCAGCAGTTGATCGAAGAGGGCGTGGTCCGGCTGATTCTGGATTTGGAAGACTGCCCTTATGCAGATAGTTCCGGGCTTGGAGTGATGGTTCACATGTACGGACTGACTCAAGCGAAGGGCGGAGCGATCCGGCTGTGCGGAGTTTCAGAACGCATCTCCAGGATGTTGCAGCTTACTCACGTCGAGACGCTTCTGCCGCAGGATGCCAGTGTAGCGGAGAGCATCGCCGCGCTCGGTGACACCGCTCCACCACGATAATTCAGCTAACATCGTGGTGTGATCCCAGAAGCTACCAGCATTGGCCTAACGATAGGTCTTGAAGACATTTATGCGGCGCGCGAGCGGTTGCGTGGGTCAATCTACTATTCGCCTTGCCCGCGCTCCGAGATGCTTTCGAAGATCACCGGGCAGCACATCTATCTAAAGCTGGAAAACCTGCAGATGACCGGCAGCTTCAAAGAGCGCGGCGCGCTGAACCGGATTGCGATGCTGACTCCCGAGCAGGCGAAACGCGGGGTAATTGCGGCAAGCGCTGGAAATCACGCTCAGGGAGTGGCTTACCACGCAACAGCGCGCGGCATTCACGCGCTGATCGTTATGCCATTGGCGACTCCGTTGGTGAAGGTGACGGCGACGCGGAACTTCGGAGCGGAAGTGCTGCTGCATGGCGCGAACTACGACGAGGCTTGCGAAGAAGCCACGCGATTGGCGGCGCAGCAGAATCTTACCTTCATCCACCCCTTCGATGATGCAGCGGTAATGGCCGGCCAGGGGACGATTGGGCTGGAGTTGCTGGAGCAGATTCCGGAGCTTGAGGCGGTAGTGGTGCCGATTGGCGGGGGCGGTCTGATTGGCGGGATCGCTTGCGCGATCAAGCGGTCTAAGCCTTCGGTCCGGGTAATCGGCGTGCAGACTTCAAGGCTGCCTTCCATGGCCGTGGCGGTGGAGCAGGGGAGCCCGGTAACAATCGATCCGGCGACGACCATCGCGGATGGTATCGCCGTAAGGCGCGCGGGGGACGTGAACTTCCCCGTCGTGCAGCAGTATGTAGATGAAATCGTTACGGTTGATGAGGACGAGATTGCTGCGTCGATTCTGGTGCTGCTGGAACGCGAAAAGACACTGGCTGAAGGTGCCGGAGCCGCGGCATTGGCTGCGTTACTGCAGAAGAAGACCTCACTCTCAGGACGTGCGCTACCGGCGCATACGGCGGTGCTGGTGTGCGGCGGCAACATCGATGTGACGCTGCTGGCGCGGATCATCGAGCGCGGCCTGGTGCAGGATGGCAGGCTGATCCGGCTGCGGATTCATCTGCTCGACAAGCCGGGTGCGTTGGCGGAGTTGACCCAGTTGATTGCTGGGTATCGGGCAAATATCGTGGACACGCTCTACAACCGGGCGTACTACGGCGTGAATCTGGGGGATACGGCGATCGATATTACGCTCGAAACGCGCGGGCGGGAGCAGGTGGACGAGCTACTGGAGGCGCTCGATGCGGGTGGGTATAAGTTCAGCCGGGTGCTGTAGCGGCACAGGCGTTACTGGCGCTGCGTTTCCAGAACGGCTACCCGCTCGCTGAGGGCAGCGATGAGACGAAAGTTGGCAAGCTCTCCCTGCGCCTTAGACTCAGCGATTGCCGACATGATTGCTTTGAACTGCGCATCAGTCTTTTGATCCAGCGCGTCGAACCGGACGTCCAGCTGCTTTTCAAGCAACGAAACACGAGTTTTCAGTTCACGCACATCTGGGGCGATGACGTCCTGAATCAAATGCTGTAACGTCTGTAAGAGATTCTCGCTCATGGAACCCGCCTTTGCTCATAGTACGCCGCCTTCATTCTAGTGCCCTGCGATTTATTGAGAATCTCCGATCAGGATCTCGTGAAGCTGGTTTCGGATTTTTCCCGCTGGCGTTGGACTGCTAGCGCGATGAGGCGGTCAATGAGCTTCTTGTAGGGCAGGCCGGACGCGGCCCAGAGCTTTGGGTACATGCTGATCTTCGTGAAGCCGGGCATGGTGTTGATCTCATTCAAGTAGATGCGTTCCCGCTGACCTTTGCGCCTCGGCTCCATCAGGAAGTCAACGCGGGCCAGGCCGGCACAGTCGCAGGCGCGGAAGGCGGCGATCGCCATGGTGCGGATCTGTTTCTCTTCGGACTTTGAGAGTTGGGCGGGGATGATGGGAACGGAGGCGTCGGAGTGGTACTTGGCGTTGTAGTCGTAGAATTCCGCGCCGGGAACGATCTCGCCGACGACAGAGGCTTCGGGCGAATCGTTGCCGAGGACGGCGACTTCGAGTTCGCGCGGCTTTGCGCCGGGGCCGCCCACTCCCTGTTCGACGACGAGTTTGCGGTCGAAGCTGGCGGCGAGATCCATCGCCGCGGCGAGTTCGCTGCGGTCGTGCACCTTGCTGATGCCGACCGAGGAGCCGAGGTTTGCGGGTTTCACGAAGACGGGATAGGCGAGGGACTTTTCTATGAGCTTGGTGCAGCGCCTGGGATCTTCTTTCCAGTGGGTCCGAAGCAACGCTACGTGAGGAGTTTGAGGAAGCCCGGCTGCGGCAAAGAGGCGCTTCATCACGTCCTTGTCCATGCCGGCGGAGGAGCCAAGGACGCCCGAGCCGACATAGGCAACGTCGGCGAGTTCGAGCAGGCCCTGGATGGTGCCGTCTTCGCCGAAGGTTCCGTGCAGGACGGGAAAGACGACATCGACTCCCAAGGCATTGTTGGCGGGCGATGAGGAGGCAAGGGCAGAGTCGGCGCTGGCTATGAGGTCTATGGTTTGGAAGGTCTGTAATGCACGCGGGATGGGCGGCGGGATGTTCAGATCTTCTCCACTGCGGATCACGGCGCGGGCGACTGCCAGCTCGGAGTTTGGATCAGTTTCATTGAGCGACGGCGGTGTAGGCTCGCCGGTAAGCAGTTGGTGGGCTTCGCCATCGCGCACCCACTGACCCTGCCTGGTTATGCCGAGCGGAACGATCTCGTACTTCTTGCGGTCGATGGCTTTGAGGATGGAGGCGGCGGAGAGCAGGGAGATCTCGTGCTCGCCGGAGCGGCCACCGAATAGAATGCCGATGCGGAGTTTTTTCTTTGCCATAGTTCTAGATAGGGTAAGGCATCACGACGGCATCATAATAAGTTATTCCTTTACTTGAGTCGGGAGTCGGGCAGAAAATAGCGACAATGAGTGAAGTAATCGAGAGAAGCCGGTTTGAAGAAATATGGCACTGCAGCGAAACTTTGGCCGTTCTGCTAGTTGTTTCTTCTATGGCCCTAGCGCTGTGGGCGGCGGTTAATCCTCAATCGCCTGGTGTCTGCATCGGGATACTTGCTGCACTGGCGGGGCTCATAAGTGTGCGCCCAGAAATGCACTTCTTTGAAAGAATTGGCTGGATTGCGGTACTAGTTGCTTTTGTTGTGTTGGAGGTGCGATCAATAAAAGCGAACGATGAGGAAAACAGAACAAAAAGGGATGAGCAGAACGTTCAATTTTCTAAAACAGCCGAAGGCCTCAAAGAACAATATCAATTGAGTCAAACTGAATTCGGCCAAACAAGAAGCAGGGTTAACAAAGTCTTTTGAAAAACCGAACAAGCGGCTGACACAGCGCGAAAGGGCGTCGAGGCCATTACAGGAGCCGGCAGTTGGGGATCTATAATGGCGCTCCCGGCAGGTAGTGCAAATCCCATGTCCCTGACAATCTATGACCACGGGCAGAAATACCCGCTCCGAGATGTTCGATTGACGATTATCGACAAATCCACCAAGGATTATCAGTTTGTACAGTGTCAGGTGGGGGATGTTCCGCCACAGACAGACATGGCAGGATACGCGACTCCACATGACTGTACTGTTTCGCACTTTGATTTCAAGGCTACGACACATCTTGATATCACCATAGATTCAGATAGTGGGAAAGTATATGAAGATTTTTTTCTAGTTCCGAACGCGCATGGACTTGATGCAGAAGAGGATGTATACACCATAGATGAAAAATTCAGGAAAAAAATACTCTTTCATCATGGTGTAAACGACGGCCTATTTGATCCTAGCCTTCCTCATAAGTAGTACTCACCGGCTAAGCTGCCCCAGTGCACAAACAGCAGCGATCGACGTTGAACGCCGCAGGCGCTAGTGTGCAGCATTTTGCACCTCCAGGACAAACTCATCAGAGGGCCTTTCCACCATTACGGGTAGATCCTGTTCAGCGTCCTCGCGAATGGGATGGTTTCGCGGACGTGGTCTAGGCCGCAGATCCAGGCTACGGCGCGCTCGATGCCCATGCCGAACCCCGCATGAGGAACAGACCCGTAGCGGCGCAGGTCGAGGTACCACTGGAAGGCGTCGAGCGGCAGGTTGTGCTCTTCGATGCGGCTCTTCAGCAGGTCGTAGCTGTCGATGCGCTGGCTGCCGCCGATGATCTCGCCGTAGCCCTCGGGGGCGAGCACGTCGACGCAGAGGGCCTTGGTTGCGTCTGCGGGGTCGGGCTGCATGTAGAAGGCTTTGAAGGCGGCGGGGTAGCGATGCACCATGACGGGGCGGTCGAACTGGCCGGAGATGTAGGTCTCGTCGGGGGAGCCGAAGTCGCTGCCGTATTGGAACTCGTTTTCGATCTTGCCTTCCCTAAAGGCTTCGGCGAGCATGGCGGCGGCTTCGTCGTAGCTGATCTTCGGGAATGGGGCCTTGATGGTTTCGAGCTTGGTGACATCGCGGCCGATGACCTTCAGGTCGGCGCGATGCGATTCAAGGACCTTTGCGACGATATGGGAGATGAAGTTCTCAGCGAGTTCCATCAGTTCATCAAGGCCTATGAAGGCGACTTCGGGTTCGATCATCCAGAATTCGGTGAGGTGGCGGCGGGTCTTGGACTTCTCCGCGCGGAAGGTCGGGCCGAAGCTGTAGACCTTGCCGAGTGCAAGCGCGGTGGCTTCGATGTAGAGCTGACCGGACTGCGTGAGGTAGGCCTTGTCGTTGTCGAAGTAGTCCATCTCGAAGAGCTCACTGGTGCCCTCGCAGGCGTTTGGCGTCAGAATCGGTGGGTCGGTGCGGGTGAAGCCGTTGGTGTCGAAGTATTCGGCGGCAGCGCGCATGATGGTGGCTCGGACGCGCAGGATCGCGGACTGTCGCGGCGTGCGTAGCCAGAGATGGCGATGCTCCATCAGGAAGTCGACGCCATGTTCTTTGAGGGTGATGGGGAAGGGCGTCTCGGCGGCAACCTGCTGGACGACTTCGAGATCGATGACGTCGAGTTCGAAGCCGCTGGGGGCGCGGCTGTCGGCGCGGACCTTTCCGGTGACGATGACGCTGGACTCGAGCGTGAGGCCCTTGATGCGGTCGAAGACCTCGGGAGCGACGGCGGCTTTGGGAACGATGCCCTGGATTGTCCCGGTGCCGTCGCGGAAGATGGGGAAGAGGAGTTTGCCGCTCTCGCGCAGGTTGTAGAGCCAGCCGCGAAGAGTGATTGTCTCGCCTTCATGCGCGGATAACGTGGCGATCGTAGGGTATGTTACTTTTTCGGTTACAGATTCTGACATTTGTATCTCTTTCAGTTGCTTATTACTGTTGCGCTAATTTGGCGTCCCGCTCTTCGGCATTCTTTTCCAAAAGATCGAAGGCCGCGCGAGACTTTTTTATTGCCGATTCGGGCGCCTCTTCGAGTTCGTGGGTGATCTCGAGAATGCCTTTGGTGCTGGCCTGGAGTTGTGCGGCGAGGCGTGTGAATGCGGCCCAATCGAGCGTCCCGGAGCCGGGCCAGAGGTGTTCGTCTTTGTTTGCTGCGGGGCCGTGATTGTCGTGGAGGTGCAACTGCTCGATGCGCGATTTGAGCAGTGCGAACGAACCTTCGAGGCCGGTGTCTGATATGTGGGCGTGGCCGGCATCGAAGGCAATGCCGACATTGTTGAAGTGGCCGACCTTCAAAATTTCGAGAAGGTGTTCTGGCGTGGCGACTTCGTTATGCAGGTTTTCGAGCAGGCATTTGACGCCGAGCGGATGCGCGAAGGCCTTGAGGTGTTCTATGGCGGTGAGAGAGTTCTCCAGCGACCGGGCGCTCCAGTGATCTTCGCGCACGCCGAGGTGGAGGACGATGGAGGTAAAGGGAATCTGCTCGGCGGATTCGAGGGCGCGCTTGACCTCGTCCATGGCATCGATTCGGCGGGACTTTTCGACATCGATGAGGTTGAGGGTAGGAGCGACGTGGCGACTCCACTGTGCGTCGGAGTAGAGCGGCTGATGGAGCGTGGCGACGATGTCGGTTGAACGGAACCACTGTGCGATCTCGCGAACTACGGAGCGGTCGGCATAATCGAAGTGGTGGCGGGCAGCAAAGACTTCAATGGCCTTTGCACCGCCGCCAACAAAGGCGTCGAGCAGGCCGGGGTGCAGGCGCTGCTGGAGGAAGATTTGCGTAGAGATTCCGGGCTGCATCACTTTACAGGCTAACAGCCCTCGGCAATTTTCTGGTACATGGAGGCTAGGCCGCCCAGGTATCTTGAGCTGCAGGCATGAGGCTTACGCCGCGTTGCTCATGAACTCTTCAAATTGGCCGGTTGCGAGGTCCTTGAGGACGACGCGATTGCGGCCTCCATGTTTCGCCTGGTAGAGCGCGCTATCGGCGGCGGCAAGTGCATCGAGCATGGCATAGGGCGGGGACAGCGTGACTGCCGTACCGACACTGGTGGTCATCGGGATAGTGAAGTCGCCAACCACCATGGGGTGGCCGGCAATGGCGGCGCGAACTCTTTCCGCACAGTCCTGAAGCTGGAGCTTGTCACAGTGCGGAAGGACGATCATGAATTCCTCTCCTCCATAACGTCCTACGAGATCGGAGGAACGAACGGCCAAGGCAATGCGCCGGACCGTCTCCCTGAGAATCTCGTCTCCAGTGAGGTGACCATAGGTGTCGTTGACGTGCTTGAAGTGGTCGAGATCGATCATGATCACACCAAGCGTGTCTCCAGAACGAGACGAAGCATCGAACTCACGCTGAAACTCCGCGAAGATGGTCCTTCGGTTCCGGGTGCCGGTAAGTTCATCGTGGGCCGCATGGAACTGAGCGGCAACCGTCGCGCTTTCGGCTGCGTCCTTGAGCGCGGCGGTCTGCAGCAGCTGCCCCTGGATGACCTGGCTCTGCTGTCTTACGCGTCGCGACAGGCGCGCAACCAGGAAGAGAGCGAACAAGGCGAGGATGAGCGCAAAGGCCAGCACACGCAGGGTATGCGCGGCGTTCCACCAGGATGGCCGTTCCAGAATGACGATGTCAGCGGGCGATCGAAGCAGGATGCGAAAGGACTTGGCCACGGAGAAGCTGGAGTTGGTTGGGTCGGCCGCGGAGTCGGACTCGACCGAACAGATGCCGATAAGCTTTACACGACTGCCGGGTTCGAGCTTGTTGAGCAGGGTTCCGGAGAGCTGCTTTGGCAAAACGGCATAGAACATGGTGGTTCCGGAAGAGAACAAAGTTGTTGGCTCGCTTGCATTCAGGTCATTGCCGACGACCTTCCCCTCAATAGCGATAAGGCGCTCGTCGTAGCGGCCCTCCAAGGCCTGCTCGGGATCGACGCGTTGAACCGCCACAGTCGATTTGCCTTGAGCCGGGCGAAAGGTCGTGTTGAGCAGGGTAGGCGTGAACTCAGCCATGACCGGAAATCCAATCACCTCGGCCGAATCGCCAAGCTGAAGAGGGGAGGATTGCTCAATGCCCGCGCAGATCCCTTCGCCTCCGTCCTCCAGACAGAGCAGCCGACCTGGCCAGTACAGAGTAACTACGCCGCGAAGATGCGCGCGGTGCGACAGATCGAACTTCGGGGTGTATTGCAGCAGGTGATCGACATGCTGGATTGGCAGATCAAAGGAGTCTGCGATTGCTGGCTGCTCAACTTTCAAACCCTGCATACCCGGGAAGAGGATCTTCCCACCCGTGATCTGGCCCTGGTGGTTGAAGGTTGGAGCGGCGTTTCCACGAAGCAGCACCTTGGAATCGATGAGATGTTCGTAGTCCACTCCCGGTTCGCGGACGGCGCGAGCTGCAAGAATGCCGCCTCTCATCGAGAGGCTGAAGGAGACGGTTTTTGGAGCCAGCCGCACCGCGTGAACGACGGCCTCGATTTCAATCCATTCGCCGTCCCATTCGCCGGAAAGAACGTCTGCGAACTCCACTCTAGGCGCGATCGCAGGCATGGCAGCATGGCCGATGACGTTTGCTCTGGCATGGGCGACGATGGGAGCGTAGTTTCCTGGGCTACTGATTCCCGTTATCTCTACCAAGTCGCCAACCTTGAACGGTATGTCAGGGAAAGTCTCCAGCAAGACAAAGACACTGCCTGTCGCGTCAGAGACAAAGAGCGTGGGGCGATGTTGACTTCTGTCCGTGTCGTAATAGGTGACAACCGCGCGCAGGCGTACGGGATATTTGCGTGAGGCTTCCGCGATGGTAAGGTGATGCGCAGAGTGACTTGTGGTGATGATCGGGAGAATGGCCGGCTGGCTTTGGGAGAAGAGCATTGCTGACTTGAACATTGCCATAACGGCGAGAATGGCGGCAACGGCGCGGAGAAGCGAGACACAATTCGATGTGCGCCCGATGTCTTCCGCAGATATATGTGGGTAAGACCGCACAGTTTCTCCAACCAATTTATCGGCATCGGATGGGTCTCGTTGAACCTAACTGACACAGGAGTTGTATGAAGAGAGTGTCTAGTATCCTGCCGCTTTGCCGAAGTGGTGACGCTGATCGTCAGCTCCTAAAAGGTCGTGGGTTTTTGGGTCGACGTAGATCATCTCGCTATCGCCCCAGACTCCGGGGTTCTTTTCGTCGAAGTCGCCGGCACGACTGACGGTGTAGCCCATCTTCTTAAGATCTTCGGCAATGGGGATGGGGAACTTCTTTTCGATGTCAATGCGGTCGGGCAGGTACTGCATGTGGAAGCGCGGCGCGTCGGCAGCCTGCTGGACGTTGAGTCCGTTGTCGAGGATGCTGACGATGTCGTTGACGACTGTTGTGATGATGGTCGAGCCGCCCGGAGAGCCAAGTACGAGCGCCACTTTGCCGTTCCTAAGGACGATGGTGGGGGTCATGCTGCTGAGCGGGCGTTTGCCGGGGGCGATGGCGTTCGCGGGCCCCTGAATCAGGCCCATCATGTTCGGGACGCCGGTTTTGCTGGCGAAGTCGTCCATCTCGTCGTTCAGCAGAAAGCCGAGGCCGGGGACGGTGACTCCTGAGCCGAAGAGAGCGTTGAGGGTGTAGGTGCTGGCGACTGCGTTGCCTTCCTTGTCGATGACAGAGAAGTGCGTGGTCTCGGTGGACTCATGCTTGGGGGCAACCTCAGGCGGCGGTGGAAGAAATCCGGCAGGACGGATGAGATCTTTCGAGGGTGTGGGTTTGAGTGGGTCGATGGTCTTGCGCCAGGCGGCGGCGTAGGCGGGGTCGGCCATCTGCTTTAGAGGCATCGTGACGAAGTCAGGGTCGCCGAGGTATTCGTTGCGGTCCATGTAAGCGCGGCGGAAGGCTTCGGTGAGAAGAAAAATCTGTTCGGGAGATCGGTCGGGGAGGTTGGAGAGCTTGTAGCCGGAGAGGATGTTCAAGGTCTCAAGCAGGACGATACCGCCGGAAGATGGCGGTGGAGCAGTAACGATGTCGTAGCCACGATAGCTGCCGGTGAGCGGCTTGCGGTCGGAGACTTTGTAGGCGGCGAGGTCTTCGCGGGTAACCAGGCCGCCGTTCTGCTGGAGGTAGTCGGCCATCTCGGCGGCGATTTTGCCGTGGTAGAAGTCGGCAGGATCGGCGGCGACGCGTTTGAGTGTTTCAGCGAGTTCGGGCTGGGTGAAGCGTTCACCTTCCTTATAAAGGTTCCCGTTGCGATGAAAGATACGGCTGGATTCGGGAAAGGGATCGACCTGCTTCAGGGCCATGTAGCGGCATTCTTCGGCGGAGAGGATGTAGCCTTCGCTGGCGAGCTTGATGGCCGGGGCCATGACCTGCTTCAGCGTGAGCTTGCCATAGGTCTTTTCCGCGTAAATTAGGCCGGCGACTGTGCCGGGAACTCCGATGGCTTTGTAGCCGACCGTAGAAAGGTGCGGGACGATGTTTTTCTGGGCGTCGAGGTACATGTCGGCGGTGGCGGCAGTGGGGGCCCTCTCGCGGTAGTCGAGGAAGTGGGCTTCGCCGGACTTCATCCGGACAAGCATGAAGCCGCCGCCGCCGAGATTTCCGGCCATGGGCAGGGTCACGGCCAGGGCGAATCCGACGGTGACGGCTGCGTCTATGGCGTTGCCCCCGGATTTGAGGATCTGGACGCCAGCGTCCGTGGCGTTGTGTTGAATGGTAACGACCATTGCGTGTTTTGTGCGGGTTGGGGCAGGATCGGGATCCGTGGCGGCTAATTCCTGGGAAAGGCTTGTCGGTGCTGGCAGCGCGGTAAGCGCGAGGAGGGTTGCGGCTGTCGTGATCCGGGAGATGCGGCGGAGCGGATTCGGCAAGGGAGTTCTCCTGCAAAGTTCAATGTGAGTGCGGTGAAGTCAGCATATCGCGCCCTAATTTGCAGTGGAGATCGTTATTGAGGGAAGTCCGCGAAGTGTTACGGCCATGCGACAATCTAACTAGCGACCCATGGCCAATCTGGACGTTCCGCAAGCTATAGCACTTCCCTCCCCCGCCATCATCACTCCGGCGCTGTTGAAGACCCACAGCATTACGCCGGACGAATACACGCGCATCGAAAAGGCGCTGAGTCGGACACCTTCGCTGACTGAGTTGGGGATCTTCTCGGTGATGTGGTCGGAGCATTGCTCTTACAAGTCTTCGCGGGTGCATTTGAAGAGGCTTCCTACAAAGGGCACTCGGCTGACTGGCCCGGGAAGCGTGGTGCAGGGGCCTGGTGAGAATGCAGGCATCATCGATGTCGGCGATGGTTGGGCGTGTGCCTTCAAGATCGAAAGCCATAATCATCCGAGCTACATCGAGCCCTACCAGGGTGCGGCGACGGGTGTTGGCGGCATCCTGCGGGATATCTTTACGATGAATGCACGGCCGCTCGCGGTGATGGATTCGCTGCGGTTTGGGCCTTTGCAGCAGGGAGAAGGGAAAAGGGAAAAGGGAGAAGCCGACGAGGGCGGCGGTGGGATTGACTATGCGCGCAACCGGCAGACGATGGCGGGCGTGGTGCATGGCGTTGGTGGTTACGGAAACTGCTTTGGGGTGCCGAATCTTGGGGGCGAGACGAGGTTTGAAGAGTGCTACTCCGGCAATCCGCTGCTCAATGCGTTTGCGCTTGGTCTGGTGAAGATCGATGAGATCTTTTATGCGAAGGCTACTGGCGTTGGGAACCCGGTGATCTACGTTGGGGCGAAGACGGGGCGCGATGGCATTCATGGCGCGACGATGGCCTCGGAGGAGTTTACCGAGGGATCGGAACAGAAGCGGCCCAACGTGCAGATGGGCGATCCGTTCCTCGAAAAGCTGCTGCTGGAGGCCTGCCTTGAAGCGATGGCGACCGGAGCGGTGCTCGGCATTCAGGACATGGGCGCGGCGGGGCTGACGTGTTCAACCTGCGAGATGGGCGCACGCGGCGAGCTTGGGCTGACGATTGAGCTTGATCTGGTTCCGCAGCGCGAGATTGGTATGTCGAGCTACGAGATCATGCTGTCGGAGTCGCAGGAGCGGATGCTGCTGGTGGCCGACAAAGGCCGCGAGGGCGAGGTACTCCGCGTCTTTGAGAAGTGGGGGCTCGATGCTTCGATCATCGGCATCGTTACGGCCGACGACGTAATGCGCGTGACCCACCACGGCGAACTGGTCTGCGAGATTCCGAATAAGGCTCTGACGGATGACGCTCCTGTGTATCACCGGCCTGTCGGGACGTGGAAGGCGCCGGTGCCGCTCGATCCTCCGGCCTGGGTGCTCGAAGAGTTGAAGAAGCCGCGCGACTATACCGCCGACCTGAAGAAGCTGCTGGCGAGCGCGAACATCTGCAGCAAACACTGGATCTTCGAGCAGTACGACTCGATGGTGCAGACGAACACGGTGCAGGGGCCGGGCGGCGAGGCCGGCGTGATGCGGATCAAGGGTACGGGTTCAGCGCGCGGGCACAGCATCGTTCAGACGGGCATTCTCGAGACGCTTGCAGGAGTGGTTGCGGCGTCGACGCCCGAGGGTGAGGCGGCGCTTGAAGCCGATGCCGCAAAGCCGGAGCGCGGGCTGGCGATGGCGCTTGCGGGCAATGGGCGATGGACATATCTCGACCCCAAGCTGGGCGCGATGCACGCGGTTGCGGAGGCGGCCCGCAAGGTCGCTTGTACGGGCGCGACTCCTGTTGCAGCGACCAACTGTCTAAACTTTGGCAACCCCGAGAAGCCAGAGATCATGGCGCAGTTGTCGGCGGCGATCGATGGTATCGCGGAGGCTTGTACCGCGCTGGGTACTCCAGTTACGGGCGGCAATGTTTCGCTCTATAACGAGACCAAGGGCGAGGGGATTTATCCGACTCCGGTTATCGGGGTGGTGGGGATTCTGGATGATGTGACGAAGGCCGTGCCGAGTGGATTTCAGAACCCAGGCGACGCCATTCTTCTGCTTCAAGGCCCGTCAGCTATGCAGGAGTGGAAGAAAGTGCAAGTGGAGCAAGAACTCGGCGCGACCGACTTCGCGAAAACGATCCTTGGTGCTCTTTGGGGACGCCCCCACAAGCTTGATCTTCTTGATGAGAGAGCACTTCATTTAGTTCTGCAAACTATCGCTCATGAGGGACTGGCAACCTCAATCACAGACATTTCGGACGGCGGACTTGCGGTCGCCCTTGCTAAATCTTCATTTCCCAATAATATTGGCCCATCTCTCTTTCAATCGCGTCTCCTAACCTCAATGAACACCATCTTCGATCTGTTTGGAGAGTTTGGATCGAGCGTCATCGTTGCTTGTGGTCAACAGAACAAGGAACGAATTGAGCAGATAGCTGAAGAACATGGAACGATTTTTATTCAACACATCGGAGATTGTATTGAGAGCCGCTTTGTTATCGCGCTCGAAGATGCACCGATTGATTTGGCGATAGCTGATCTACTTCAGCCTTACTCAATCGCGCTTGAATCACAGCTCACTGCGGAGGTGCTGGCTTGAGCGAGTTGATGGCTGCTGTGATGGACGAGCAAGGCGTACCTCAGCGGCTGAAGCCGCTCGCTTTGGATGCGGTTTGTGGCACGGCTGAAGCCGTGCCCTTAAGCACGACGGCTTCGGTGGCTATGGAAGAAAGAAGCAGGTCCTTCGACTCGGCGCAACGCGCCTTCGCTCAGGATGACACCTCGGGGGTACGTCGGACGATTGACCAGTATGAATCTGCACGAGTGAGTCCGGCTTTGGAAGAATCCTCACGAGTGAGTCCGGCTGTCGAAGCCGAGGACGATGACGAGACGCCCTTCGACAAGTTGAAGGAAGAGTGCGGCGTGATGGCCGTTTACAACCATCCCGATGCCGCGCGGCTGACGTATTGGGGGCTTTATGCGCTGCAGCATCGCGGGCAGGAGTCGGCGGGGATTGCGAGTGCGGATGGATACAACGTAAACGACATCAAGGGCATGGGCCTGGTCTCCGAGATCTTCAAGGATGAGGTGCTGCTGCAACTGCCCGGGCACATGGCGATCGGGCATTCGCGCTACTCGACGACGGGCGATTCGGCGCTATTAAATGCGCAGCCGATCTCGGTCGAGTCGACGAAGGGACTGATCGCGATTGCGCACAATGGGAACCTCACGAATTTAGGAAATTCCAAGGAGCGACTGGAGCGCGACGGGGCGATCTTCCAGACGACGTCGGACTCGGAGATCATCATCCAGTTGATCGCGCACTCAAAGGAGACGACGCTGGTGGACTGCATCGCCGACTCGCTCTCGCAGGTGGATGGCGCGTTCTCGATTGTGATGATGACGCGTAACCGCATCTTTGCGGCGCGCGATCCGCATGGCTTCCGACCGCTTTCGATGGGACGGATTGCGGGAGTCGATGGTGCTCCGGATACGTTTGTATTTGCTTCAGAGACATGCGCCTTCGACCTGCTTCACGCAAAGTACGAGCGCGATGTGAAGCCGGGCGAGCTGGTCATGGTGTCCGAAGATGGCGTGACCAGCCGCTACTTCAACACCAATGAGAAGCAGGCGAGCTGTGTCTTTGAACATGTGTACTTTGCGCGGCCGGACAGCAGGATCTTTGGGCGCTGGGTGCAGCAGAGCCGCGAGGAGATGGGTAAGACGCTGGCTCGGGAATCCGGCGTTCCGGCGGACCTGATTGTGCCAGTGCCGGACTCCGGTGTGACGGCGGCGATCGGCTACGCGAGCGAGTCGGGAATCCCGTTCAATCTGGGGCTGATCCGCAACCACTATGTTGGGCGGACGTTCATTCAGCCGGAGCAGCGGGTGCGCGATTTTGGCGTCCGCATGAAACTGAATCCCGTACGCAGTTTGCTTGAGGGCAAGCGGGTTGTGCTGGTCGATGATTCGATCATTCGCGGGACGACGTCGCGGAAGATTGTCCGAATGGTTCGGGCCGCAGGCGCAAAGGAAGTTCACATGCGGATCTCGTGTCCCCCGACGATCTCGCCTTGTTTTTACGGAGTGGACACGCCGAGCACGAAGGACCTGATCGCGGCCAACAACACGGTGGATCAGATTTGCGCGTTTATTGAAGCTGATTCGCTGGCGTATCTCTCGCATGATGGTCTGATCCACAGCTGTACGGCTGGCGAGAAAGAGGGTGGGCTTACGAAAGACAGCTTCTGCACGGCTTGCTACACGGGGAACTATCCCACGCAGGTGGTTGATGTGACGGAGATCCTGCCGGCGCAGCAGGCGGTCGCGGTTTAGGCGGCGATAGGCGTTGACATTTCGGCTGAAGGGATCGAGCGGCATGGCAAGATCGCAAGGAGCATTCGGGGTAAAAAGGGTTCAGCGGCTGATGTGACGCGAGCACCCCGGGGACCCTTCGCTACGTTCAGGATGACGGCTTTGGCCGAATGGTAACCGTTTAGCAGGCTTGACAGGCAAAATACGGCAAACGTTTACTCGACGAAAAGATGTAAGCGGATGAATGGGGAGAAGATCGTGGCGATTGTGGCGGGCGTGGATTTCGGGACGTTGAGTGTGCGGGTTACGCTGCTGGACAGCGAGCGTGGCCGGATGGGGACTGCTGCATCAGAGTATCCGCTGAACCGGAAGCGCGAAGACCCGGACTTTGCCACCCAGTCGCATGACGAGCAGATGAAGGCGCTGGTGTTGGCGACGCGCAAGGTGCTCGAAGAAACAGGAGTGGATGGCCAGCAGGTTGCTGCGATTGCGCTTGATACGACAGGTTCAAGCGTGGTGATGGTTGATTCCGCGATGCAGCCGCTTGATGACTACTATCTGTGGTGCGATCACCGGGCGTTGGAAGAGGCGCGGCAAATTACTTCTCTGGCGCGGTTCGAGAACCTCGAGGCGATTGAGTGGTGCGGCAACGTCTACTCGCACGAGTGGGGATGGGCGAAGCTGCTGCATTGGCTGCGGCATAATCCTGATAAGCGGGAGAGGTTTGCAACAGCGCTTGAGCACTGCGACATGGTCGCGGCTACGCTGACCGGCACGACCGATCCGAAGCTTGTCAAGCGCAGCATCTGCGCGATGGGCCATAAGTGGATGTGGAACCCGAAGTGGGGCGGGCTGCCGTCGCAGGCGTTTCTGAGCAAGCTCGATCCGCTGCTCGATGGTGTGCGGGAGAAGATCGGCGGCGAGTATCTAACGTCAGATTTAATCGCGGGACATCTCTCGGAGACGTGGGCTGCGGAGATGGGTCTGAAGGTAGGAATTCCGATCCCGGTTGGGGCTTTTGATGCACATTGGGACGCGATTGGCGCGGGGTGCCGCGAGGGTGATGTGGTCAACGTAGTCGGAACTTCGACCTGCATTATTGCGATGGCGAAGAAGACCGAACTTGTTCCCGGAGTCTGCGGAGTTGTTCCAGGCAGCGTGCATCCAGAGTACACAGGCATCGAGGCCGGACTCTCCGCGACGGGGGACATCTTTGAGGCTATCGCAAAGCGCGCGGGCGTGAAGGTTCGCGAACTGGCGCAAGGGCTGGAGAACTACAAGGCAGGGCAAACTGGACTTCTACGATTGAGCTGGGATAATGGCGATCGCACGGTGCTGGTCAATCCGGAACTGGGCGGCGTGACGTTCGGCTGGAACCTGCTGACGACGGCGCAGGACGAGCTTCATGCGGCGATTGAAGGCACGGCGTTCCATACAAGGATCATTCTAGAACGGATGGCGGAGCACGGGGTTCGTGTTGAACGCATCATCAATGCGGGCGGGATTCCGCAGAATAATGTTGTGCTGAATCAGATTTACGCAGACGTGCTGGGCAAGTCAGTGCTGGTTCCGGATGGTACGCCAACTAGCCTGGGATCGGGGATCTTTGCACTTCTGGCTTGCGGGACGTTTCAGGACCTAGACGCAGCACAGAAGGCGATCTGTCTCCCCTACAAGATTTACACGCCCTCACCCGGGTCGGTGGCAGTCTATGAGGAGCTTTTCAGGTTTTATCGCGCGGCTTACTTCGCGCTCGGGACGCCCGATGCTGATGCGCTGCCCATAGGAAAGATACTCCCAGGGCTGCGGAGGATCGCTGCCGCAGCACGCTCCTAGATTCGCGGCTCGATTAGATGTTGCCACAAAAATGCCCTCCACGCAGAGGGCATTTTTCTCTCTTTCAGCTACTTACCGGCTAGACTTTCGTGCTCAGATCGTCGGCCATCATCTTGTGTTCCGCTACTATTGATTTTCCTTTGTTGACGGTTTTCAGAAACTTTGCGTCCTTCGACTCCTCCGTCTCGGTGGTAAAGGCGCTTAGTGCTTTCGCATGATCCGCAGCCATCTGGGTGATGTACTCCTTATCGAAGTCACTTCCAGACAGACCCTGTAGTTTAGTCAACTCGGTCTGATGTTCGGAATCCGGACCGGTAGGCGGGGTAATTCCCCACTGGCCTGCATAGGGCTTCATGCTGGCCGTGAGCTTGGTGTGGTCCTTGATCATCTGGGCCGCATATTTTTTCACGGCAGGATTGGTGGCCTTTTGCTCCGCAACCTGGCTAAGAGCGATCTCATTTTGATCGGATTGTGCGGCGGTGGCAAGGAACGTCTTATCATCGTCAGCCGATGCTTTGGCGAGCGCGGGTGCGAGTGCCGAGGCAAGTGCGAAAACTGTGAAGTACGCAGTCACTTTCCTGTTCATTGCTGTCTCCTGATTGCAAACTGTGTGTCGACAATGGTGCGGGGAGGTTGATTTCCGTGCTTTCGCGAAGTCTGCCTTCAAAGCGGTTCGGAAGGGTCCGGCAGGTGTCAGGCGATTCTCCTTCCCTGCCGGCAAGCGAGAGAAATCGCGAAAATCTCGCGCCCCTCCGAACTCGATTGTGAAGCAGTCAGCGCTGAACGCCTGGCCGCAATCGAAGAGATGGACGTTCTCATTCTGTGGTTGCTTCACAGGCGGCAGGGCAACAGATGTTCTCCTGGGACAGGAACGGCCGTGGCAGGCAAGGAACTGTCATTTACCGGATCACAAGCCAGGCTCGCTCTTTTCATGCACCGTAAAACCGCTCGAGAATCACCTTGTTCCGGGGGACAGCAGGCATAGGCTGAGGAGCTATGAGTGATGCGGCGCACGTTCTTCTGATTGGAAACGATGGACGGCTGTTGAAGGAGCGTGCCGAACTTCTAACCAACTTCTGGGAGATTGTGGCAGTCAGCAGCTTCGATGAAGACGACACATCCCTGAGCAAAGCCGATCTGGTGGTACTCTGCCATACGGTGACCGAGGCACAGCGACAGGCCTGGATCACACGCGCGCGCACGGCAATTCCGGTGCGTGCCATCGTAAGCCTCGAACTTGCTGACCCTGCGGATCTTCATCGTAGAAATGGCACCGACGCTACGGTCGCTCACAACCGTGGACCGGCCGCGCTGGTATCTACGCTCTACGAGTTGCTGAACGAGCGTGGGCTCGGCAGCAAGCGATGGGCAGCGGGTGGGCAGACCTTGCTCGGAGCGGACGGCTTTCCTGAGGTCGTAGCCTAGACGAGGCCGTTCGTTACTGCACTGAGCCTCGTCCGGTGTACTGGCGAAGAAGATCGATCTCGCGTTGACGGTAGGGTGTGTCGTCCTGCTTGTAGACCTCGTGAAACCAGACCACGGGCTGGCTGAGAACATAGGGCTTTTGCCAGGAGTCCCATGGCATATAAGTCTGAGTTTTGCCGGCGACGAGGCCCCAGTTGATGACGGCGACGTTGTATTTCTTCGCAACCGGCAGCGTGCCGTCGAAGGTGCTGCCCGCGCCTCGAGCCATGTATTCGGAGCAGAGTATAGGACGGTTGTAGGCCTTGAGTTCTACGATCTTCGCCTCAAACTCTTCGGGCCAGCCGTAGTTGTGAAAGGTGATGATGTCGGACTGGGTGAGCTGTACCCTGGTCATTGCGGACTCCTTTGCAGGATCACTCCAATTGCCCTGCCAGACGCCGCTGGTAAGTGGTTGCGAAGGATGTACAGAGCGAGCCCATGCGAAGACCTGTGGAAGCAGCGCGGCAACAAGCTCGGCCTTATTGGGCACCTCGATCTTTCCGTAAGAAGAGTCATTGCCATTGTCGGGTTCATTCCAGACGTCCCAGGCGAGGATGCGATCGTCCTTTGCGAACGCGCCTATGACGCCTTCCACATAGGCTTCGAGCTTCGGCTTATACGCCGGGTCAGCGATGCCCTTAGAGCCGGGACTCTGCACCCAGCCGGAGTTGTGAACGCCGGGGATGGGCGGATGCTGCGGACCGAGCTTTGGGTTGGGATCCCAGCATGAATCAAAGAGCACCAGCATGGGGCGAATGTGATGTTTCGCGGCGATACTCAGGAAGGTGTCGAGACGTTTCCTGAATCCCTCAGGATCAGAGGTCCAGAGCTGATCCTGGAGGAAGACGCGGGCGGTATTCATGCCGGCGGATTCAGCCAGGCCGAGTTCCTTATCGTTCAATGCTGGATTGAAGGTCTCCGGTTGGAACATCTCAAGCTGGTTGATTGCATCCGAAGGAACATAGTTGGCGCCCACGAGCCAGGGTTGTGCGGAGTACCATGCTGCGGCTTTCTGCTCAGACCATCGAGCGGGCGCATCGGGCGAAGAGATTGCATTGGAAGGAGCAGCAGAAGCTGCGCAAGCTGGCAAACAGAGCGCAAGAAAGATGAGAGAGAATTTCATACAGTTCCTCGAATGAATCGAAAAGGGATTACGCGATCTATCCATGCGCTGCGACTCTCGGCGGCCATCATGCTTCTCTATTTGAAGTCTAAAGACTGCGCAGAACATCACCACTGTAACGCTTTACATAGTGCTTGTGCGAAGCGTTACATGGTAGCGAGGATAGTTTTAGCCGTAGACGCATCCCTTTCCCTATGAATATCAAAGCCGTGGCAAAGCTGGCTGGAGTTTCCACCGCGACCGTCTCGCGGACAATCAACGGAACCGCAAAAGTGAACCCGGCCACCGAAAAGCGCGTTCGCGATGCAATTAAATCGTTGAACTTCTATCCTGACACGAACGCACGCGCTCTGGGTTCAGGGAGAAGCAGCTTGTATGGGCTCATCATCTCGGACATTACCAATCCATTTTTTCCGGAGTTGATTCGGGCATTTGAAGATATCGCGGTGAATCACAACCAGGAAGTGCTGATCGCGAACACAAATTACGATCCTGAACGGATGAAGATCTGCGTGATACGAATGCTGCAGCGCAAGGTAGACGGCGTGGCCATTATGACCTCAGAGATGGATGAGAGCCTTGTCGAGGTCTTCAGCAGGCGGCATATTCCGCTGATTTTTCTGGATGGGACTACTCTGGGGCCTGGAGTGAGCAGCGTGTCGCTCGACTATACCGGCGGGGTCGAAGTGGCAATGGAGCACCTGATAGGACTGGGGCATCATCGGATTGCGTTCATCTCCGGACCGTTGCGTTTGGCAGCGGCACAGACTCGTCTGCACGCCTTTAAGAAAGTGCAACAGCGGGAACATTTGGCTGGCGACCCGCAGCTTGTCCAGGAAGGCAACCACCGGGTGGATGGTGGGCGCGAGGCGATGATGCGGATTCTGGACTCCTTTCAGAAATCCGATGGCCGGCCGACGGCGGTGCTTGCCTCGAATGACCTGACCGCAATTGGAGCAATGGGGGCCATTCACGAACGCGGTCTGCATATTCCCGACGACATCTCTGTGATGGGCTTCGACAATATTCAACTGAGCGCCTACACGATGCCATCGCTTTCCACAGTGAACGCTCCGAGGGCGGCAGTCGCCAATGCTGCGTTCCACGCTCTTCTGGGAGCGCGGAAGCCAGGCGGCAAGCTGATAGCGGGGACAAAGCACCAGATTAAGACGGCGCTGGTCGTGCGCGACTCCACGGGGCCCGTCTCAAAGCCTAAGTCCGATCGACCACATGGAGCAACCGCCGACCGCCGACAACGGCATCGGTAGCCAGGCGACGGGCAAAGGTCGCGAGTTTGCCGAGGTATGCAGAAGCCGGGGGAAGCAGATGCGTGTCAGCCGCGCGAGTCGCGTGAAGCTGGCGCGTGATGCCGATCACCGGCTTGCCGGATCGTCGAGCACTGAGGTCTTCTTGATCGAAGCGGGAAAACGTTAGCTGTCGTGAAGGAACGCCTCACGACAGCCTCTCAGTCGACATGCTGCGACTGATGCGCGGTGCAGGTAAGCTAGACAACTTCCCCAGGAACTCCTGACATTTTGAAAGCGACTGATTGTGAGCCAAGACGCGGGTGTTTGGCGGTCAGCTTGACCGTGCCAGCGATCTCCCTGGCGCGGATCCAGACTGCACCCGTTCCACCGACGAGCGAGAACGGGTTGTCGCCGATCAGTTCTCCGGGGCCTTCGATGGTGAATTGGATTGGGTCATCAGCATAGGTGCGGATGGCGTCAAATTCGTCCGTGACGCGCAGGACAACGCGGGTTGTGTCGGCACCATCGGCGATGAGGGTTTCGTCGTCGGGCAGAAGCGTGAACTTCTTATCGACACCGTCTCCGGAAAGAGACTTCGAGATGACCTGCTTGCCGCCGATGAATCCGTCGATGCGGAGGTCGCCCCAGAAGAGATCAAACTTCCTGAAGTCGATCGCTTTCATGTCGAGCACGAAGGGCGCGTACTTGAGGTGGTTGAACTCGGTGCGTTCGGGGTCGAGTTCCGCAGCAAGCTTCCATTCTGCGGAGGTGTTGCCGGTGTCGCGAACGAAGAACTTCAGGTGCTCGACGTTAGAACAGACGACCGCCTTGGTGAAGCCAACCGACTCATCGCTGTGCGCCCAGTGAAATGCAGGTTCGAGGACGATCTCCTCCAACGGGTCGCATTGCGACTTGTAAAAGCCAGCGGCGGGCTTGTTCTCGCGGAAGATGTCGGTGACCCCGTGATAGCAGAGGCGGTCGCCGGCCCCGAAGTTTGCATGGGTGTTGTAGTCGAAGGCGCACCATCCTATGCCGCCTGCGTACTGCGGGTCGGAGGCTAGTTGGTTATGGATGCGGGCATGGCGCAGGGTGTGCTCGCGCTGGCGTTCATCATCGTCGGTCGTCTTGGTCGGGTAGGTGTGACCGACAAACTCGGTGTTCAGATATTTGCCGTGAACGGGCTTCTTCAACGGAAATCCGAAGTCGTTCATGGTGAAAACATCTTCGAGGAACTCCGACTCCTGAAAGTAGCGGATGCCGCCGGTCTGGCGCGTGGTGTCGAGCGCATGCGCGAGAGCGTTAGTTCGGACGTAGAAATCATGATCGTCCTTCGACTCGTTGATGCGCACACCCCAGAGAATGATAGAGGGATGATTCCAATCGCGACGGAGCATGCGGCCCACGTTGTCTATGGCAACGAGCTTCCAGGGTTCAGGGCCGATGTGCTGCCAGCCTGGGATCTCCTCGAGCACGAGCAGGCCGATCTCATCGCAGCGATCGAGAAAGTGACGTGATTGGGGGTAGTGAGAGGTGCGAACGAGATTGCAATGCAGCCCCTTGCGCAGGATGTCGGCATCCTTGCGCTGCACGCGGGCAGGCATCGCCTGACCAACAAAGGGGAAGGTCTGGTGACGGTCGAGGCCGCGGAGCTTGACGATCTTACCGTTCAGCGAAAAGCCGCCATCGGTGAACATCGCTTCGCGAAAACCAATGCGACGCGCGTCTGCATCGATGACTTTGCCGTCGAGCAGGAGATGAACGTGGACGCTGTAGAGATGAGGGTTCTCGATGTCCCAGAGATTTACCTTGCCAAGATCTTTGAGTGTGACCGTGTGCTTCGCGGGGTCGGTTGTCGTCTCTGTGCTCGCATAAGGTGAAGCCGGCGTCTCAGGATCTTTGCCGGCGGATGGATCGGGCGAAGTGTTGAGCGCGATGGATTGCATCTGCTTCGCGACGACCTTGTCTTCGGTATCGCGGAGTTCAACAGCGAGGGAGTACGCGCCTTCTGTCGACTGCGACGCGATGAAGCAATCGACATCGACGTAGGGTGACGCGCTGAGGACGTTCTTCGGTGCTGCGAAGATGTTGTCGATGTACGTGGGCGCGACGATGCGGAGTGAGACTTCGCGATAGATGCCGCCAAAGGTCATGTAGTCGATTTCATAGCCGAAAGGCGGGATGTCTTCGCGTTCGGTTGAGTCGAGATGGACGACGAGCACGTTCTCGCCTTCGGTCTTCAGATGCTTCGTGAGTTCGAAGGAAAAGGGTGTGAAGCCACCCTTGTATTCGCCGAGACTGTGACCGTTGATATAGACAGTGGAGGCGGTCATTGCGCCTTCGAAGTCGACGAAGACACGCTTGCCTCTTGCGGCAGCAGGATATTTGAAACGGCGGCGGTAGGTGGAGACAAACTCGTACACCTTGTCGTCAAAGTTGTGCCACGGCATCTTAACGTTGGTGTGCGGAATGACGATGCGTTCAAACTTGGCGTCGTCGAAGGTGACGGCTTCAGCGCCCGCGACCTTTGATGGCTTGTAGCGCCAGTTACGATTGATTGGAAGTATCGTGCGCGGGCTCTCCTGGGAGGTGACCGCGGCGAAGGATACTGCTGGAAGTGTTGCCGCCGCAGCGACCGTGGCTGACGATTTTAGAAATTCCCGTCTACGCATTCTTGCATTCTCCGAATCTGTAACTATGTTTGTTGCTTATTATTCTTCGACGATGATGAGATCCCATGGCGCAATTTCGACGGACTGGTTCGCGCCGATGGATCTTCCGGTGAGTATGTCAGTGCCGGACTTCTGCGGGTAGTTGAAGTGCTGGGTGTCGCTCGAGTAGTTGAGGAAGTAATGGATCGCCTTGCCCTTGCCGTTGACGCCGCTCTTCATCCGAATCGGCGCCGGAAGATCGGAGCCAACGTGCGTGATGCCGCTCTCGTCGAGCGACTTGAGCAGCATGGCGCGCTGCAGGTCATCTGAGAGCCAGGTGCCTTCATATAGAAGCGTTCCTTTGCCGAACTTGTTCTCTGTGATGGCAGGCCAGCGGGCGAGGTGCGGGTCGTCGTAAAAGGCAACGGGCGTGGCGTGCTCCGGCATGAGGAACTCGGCCCAGTAGTTGACCGTGCGATCTTTTACATCATCGAAGGTTCCGGCTTTGAGTGTGAGCGGTTCTTCTAAATTTGAGAACTCCTGATAGCTGAAGCCTGCAGCTTCGCGTAAAGGTCCGGGAGCTCGAACATGACGAACCATCGAGTTCTCATTCGCGAAGCCGGACTTGAAGGTCATCAGGACATGACCCCCATTCTTCACATAGTCTGAGATGCGGGTGAGCAGGGCGTCATCGGCTATGTAGAGAGCGGGAACGACAATGAGTTTGTAATCCGCTAGGTTAGTGCTCTCAGGCGTTAGGAAGTCGACGCCGGTGTTCAGCGTGTAGAGCGTGTTATGAAGCTGGTGAACAAGGGCCAGGTAGTCGACCTTAGGATGTCCGAACGCCCACTGCGGGCCGCGATCGGCAAAGGGCATGAAGTCGAGAGCGTTCTGCGAGTCGACACTGTAGAGGATCGCAACGTCGTTCTTGATCTTGAGATTGACGAGTTCGGGGCCGACCTTTTTGAGTTCATGTGCGGTTCTAGAGAACTCAGCGTAGACGCGATTGGGTTCGAGGTCGTGCGAGAGGATGCCCTTCCAGTAGGTCTCCTGGCCGGCGTGAATTGAGGACCAGTGCCAGTACTCGACCATGTTCGCGCCACTCGAAAGGTTCGAGTAGACGTTGAGACGAAGCTGGCCATCGTACGGCGGGAACTGGTAGGACGAAGTCCAGTCCGTGGTCTGCGCATTCGTCTCAGTCACCAGATAATTATGTTTTTTATTTATCGACCGGTAATAGTCGCCCATCTCCGTCATGGGCTCGCCATCCATGTGGCTCGCGCTGCCGAAGAAGTAGGGATTGAGGCCCACGATGTCGAGTGACTTTGCTACGTCGGTCTCGTTTTCGTCAGCATGCATGTGGTTCGAAAAGTCGTGCGTCACAAACTGGTCGGGGCGGCGATACTCGCGAACGATGGCGGCTTGAAATGAGAGCCAATCGGTGATGCGCATTTGCTGGTAGCGTGTCCATTCAAGCTTGTAGGCGGTGCTGGTCGCACCCTGGCGAATGGGGAAGTTTTCCCAGCCATTTACGTCTTCACCCCAGTAGTTCAGTAGCCACGCTTTGTTCAGGGCGTCGGTGGTCCCGAACTTCTCTTTCAGGTGATTCACGAAGCCGATCTGAACGTCCGGGTTGTTGGCGCCGTTCGAAAACGTCTCGTTGTCGATCTGCCAGCCGATGACGGCGGGGTTGTCCTTGTAGTGCGTGACCATGTTGCGGATGAGGCGCTGCGAATAGAAGCGGAACGCAGGGCTGCTGAAGTCCATGTTCTGGCGCATACCGTAGGTGGAGGACTTGCCATCAGGGCCTACGACGAAGATCTCGGGGTGAGCGCGAGCCATCCACGTAGGAATGGAATAGGTCGGCGTGCCCAAGATGACCTTGATGCCTGCCTTGCCCATGGCATCGACGACACGGTCCATCCAGGCGTACTCGAACTTGCCGTCTTCGGGTTCCCAGAGGCTCCAGGTCGACTCGCCCATACGGACGACGGAGAGGCCGGCATCCTTCATCAGGGTGATGTCCTTATCGAGACGGCCAGGCTGAAGATCGGCGGGCGTGTACTCGTTGTAATAGGCCGCACCATAGAGAATGTCGTTCATCACCGGTGGCGTTGTCTGTACGGAAGTCGCTGCTGTCTGTGCGACTCCGGAAGGCACACTGCAACCCAACAATGCGGCAATGAAGCAGGCCTTCAGGGGGACGTTCATGATCTTTCCTCCTTAGCGCGTGGCGAGTTCGCCGGTGAGTGGAAGGGAATGAAGACGGATACGAACCACCTGGCCGTGGTCGCCGTCTCTGAAGTTGAGACCACGGTCGGTCTGATCGCCGTTCCAGATGCGGGCAGTTTTCCAGGTGCCGTTGTCGTAGGTGCCCTCTTCGGCGCGGAGGATCTCGATCTGGGCATTGTTCGCCTTGGCATATGCCGGAGAGAAAGTGAAGCTGACGCTGCCATCAAAGCCGGTAACAAGGAACTCCAATGCGCCGGTCTGCGCGATGAGGACGCGGCCATGCGCGTCAGACGTGCCAGGCGGGACTTCCCCGTCACGCTGCGGAAAGCCGAAGGACGCGGTGGCAACTACGTCGCCGAAGTGAGCTTCCATGCGCGGTTTCCCGGGCTCCTCAACAATGGTCTGTAGCTTGCCCTCGAGATTAAGTCGAGCGATCTCCTGCTCCATCGGGCCCAGCAGAGCGTAGTTCTCGGAGAGGTGTTCTATGGCTTCGTGCTTCTTGAGCGTCCAGTTCGTGTAGTCGACGCCGAAGGGCGAGAAGCCGATGGCACCGTGGCCCAGAGCGTAGAAGAAGTAGCGGCCGAAGTTCTTCGTCAGGCCGGTCTCAGGGATGAAGAGCGGGTTGTCCTCCCGATGATAGGTGGCGACCACGTTGTGGAAGAGGGTCACATCATCTGAATAAAAGTCGGGAGCGAGGATGTCGATGCTTGGCGCGGCGGCCTTCCAGATGGCGACGTTCTGCTGCTGCGGGCCTCCGCTCGGGTACTCCTGCCCTGCAGAGGCGCGGTCGCGATTCTCGAGAGCATGGACCGGGTAGGTGATCCAGATATTGCAGTACATGGGAAGCGCGTACTCGGCCTTGCCTGCCTTCGCGACTTCGTTGATGTAGCTCGATGTGGAGTAGGCGGCGAAGCTTTCATCCGCATCGGCGGCGAAGACCTGTGACCAGGTGCCGGTTGCGCTGGAGTGCAATGCGGAGGTGAGAGTTGAGGGAACGGGTGCTTCAAACTGTTTTTGCGCGGCTGGGGAGAAATCGCGGACAGAACCGACGGAACCAGACTCATTCTCTACCTGGATCATAATGACGGTGTGCTTCGTACCGTCGATCTCCTTCAGATGGTGGAGCAGGGCGGCGAACGCGTGTTTGTCGGCTTCAAGGTTCGTGGCGGAGTTAGGCGACATCACGTCGAGCAGCTTGCCATGGTCGTTCTGTTCGCGTGGATACTTCTTCGGGTCGGTCTTGATCCACTCCGGCACGTAGTGGTTCTGGCCGTTTTTCCAGGTGCCGAACCAGAGCACAACGAGCTTCAGGTTATGCTCGCGGGCACCGTTGACGAGGAGGTCCACGTTGGCGAAATCGAACTTACCGGGAGTCGGCTCCATCAACTCCCAATAGACGGGAGCTTCGACGGTGTTCACATGAAGGTCGGCCAGCGCGGGCCAGACATCGGGCAGGGTGCTGGCCCAGGAGCTCGAGTTATTGATCTGCGCGCCGAGGACAAGGAAGGGCTTCCCGTCGACAATCATTGCGAAGTTATCGCCACGTTTCTCGACGTGGGGCATGGCCTGCGCACCGGCGTGGGCGGCCATCACAGTGGAGGTGAGAACGCTTACTACGAGAATCAGAGTTCGGCGGAGGTTCACGATCATGCTCCCAATTTGCTTTGTTTCTGTTGGTGACCCGGGGTGTGGCGGGATTCAGTCGTTACCACTAAACGACAAAAGAACATGGATGTAAAGGGTTACATGGTTTCTCTTCCGGTCTGTAACAAGCGTCGCCATTGACAGGGCTGTCCTTCATGCGATCAAGGCGAGCAGCCCCTTTATATCCAGAGGGGAGTCTGAGTTAGCGCCGCGCGGCAGACCGGGAGCAATGGCGAGCGCCTGGCTATGGCCTTCAAACCAGACAAGAAAGCGGGAGCTATCGGATCCCGGAAGGCGGCGCAAGTTAAGCCAGGTGTAGTACGCGCCCATGTCGGCGTCGATCAACGAGCCTTCAGGGTCGAGACCGCCCGGCGTCGCCCCGCTGAGCATCATGTTCATCGTCTGCTGCTGCTGGCGCGGAGCGTAGCGGAGGACAAGGGTTTCGGGCTGGGCGCGGCGGAGGCATTCGCGACCGGCCCATTGGACGAAGGTGGTTGAGAAGATCTGCGTGCCTGAACCCTGGGTGAGAAGACTGAGTTGGAAATGATTCAAGACTGCTGCGTCAGGGCTCGAACCGCTGGCCAAGCCGACGTCTTCAGGCTTCAGTTGTGCGAGGAGTGACCGAAGTGCCTCCGGGCCTGAAGTGCCGGATGTGATGGTCTGCTGGGTGCGGGTGAGCAACGCCGCGCGAGCATCGCTGAGCGCGTCGTAAGAGATGCGAGTCAGATGAGCTGAGGGCGCGGCGGTCGAGCCGTCGATATACCAATGAGAGAACGGGTCAGCAGAAGAACTGGCGCGAGCTGTTGCATGAGTGAGGATCGTCTCGACACCGTTTTCGGGCTTCACCGCGTTGAAGAAGGTCCCATGCGGTCTCAACTTGCGAAACGGGCTGAAGCCGATGTCCTCTGCTCCGCTGCCGACGATGACAATGGCAAGGCGAGGCGCGGCAGGTGGGGGTACGGGAGCAGCGGCGGCGAGATAGGTCGTGTATCCGTCGGCGGCGGCGTGGAGGGCGTCCATCTGGTGAGTGCTCCAAAGCCAGGCGGTAAATTGCTCCAGGAACGCAGCAGGAGAGTTGACCCAATCGACGGCTTCAAGGTCGGGATTCAAACGAAGGGCCGCGAATGGCTGCATGCGGGATGCAAGCTGAGACGGCGGAATAGAAGAGAGGCAGTGCATCTCGCGTGCGATCTGGGCGCGCTCGGCGGGAAGCTTCCAGTCGTAGCCGATAGCTTCATTAAGGAAGCTAGGCAGTAAGCCGAGCGGCACCTGTTGGAGCGTAACGAGGTTTTCTGTAGCGAAGGCGCGGGCCTGCGGCGGATAGGCGGCGAAGCTTTCGGCCTTGAGTTGAGCGGGCAGCATGGCTACAAGACCTCCCGCAGAGGAGCGCCTTTTGCAAAGGTGGGCGAGAAGCCGAGCAGGTTGCCGAGTGTGGGAACGAGGTCGAGTGAATCTACTGGGCGATCGACGATGGTGTTCTGGCGGACGCCCGGGCCGAGCACCATCATCCAAGTGGTACGCGAGAGCGCGTCGCCGGTGCGGTGATGTTGGAAGCCGTTGCCGCCGGGGGAGATGTCGGAATCCCGACCGAAGTCGGGAAGGATGAACATCGTGGTGCGGCCCTTATACTCCTGGTCAGACTCGATGGCCTTCCAGATCTCGCCGCAGAGGCGGTCGGAGCGTCGTATTCCGTCGAGGTAAAGCGAGTAAGCGCCGGAGTGCGCGATGTCAATGTCGTGAAGCGTGATCCAGAGCAGGCTGGGCGAGAGCTGCTTCATCAGCTGGCGCGCGATGAAGACAGACAGTTCGTCCGGGCTGGCAAGCGAGCGGGCGTGGGCGGTGAAGTCGTCGAGCGAGAGCTTGAGGATGCCGGCGACCTTCTCGACCTCGAGATCACGCGAACCGCTACCGCCGCCAACAGCTGCGGTGTACACCGGCGACTCGTAGTTGTCGCGAAGCAGGTGATCGTAGTCGTTGCCGGACTTGCCGCCCATCGCTGCAGCAAGCAGTTGCTTCGGCAGAAGGACCTCTGCGCCGAGAGACGGTCCGTAGCCGCTGCGGTCGCTGGAGCCGATCCGGTTGAAGCCGTTACTCGGAGCGACGACCCAGGTATCGTGGGCAGGGCGCTTCAGATCTTTTCTGAAGTACTCGAAGACGGTCGGATTGGCGGGAGGGATCTGAGCGAAGTTATTAAGCGTCTCGTAGGCTCCGGTGGCGAGCGAGGCCGTGGCTACGTAATGACCAAGAATGCCGTGATTAACAACCTGGGTGAAGAAGGTGCCCTGCGGGATCAACTCGCCAAGCATGTGCGGGATGTTCTCCTGGCCTTCGGGCGCGAAGGTCTCTTCGTCACGCGCGCCGCCGCCAAACGTGACAACAACCGCCTTATGCCCCTTCGGAGACTGCTGCGCGACCAGCGGCGTGAAGCCATAGAGCTTTCCCGCAGCTGCCGCGCCCACAGCGGAGCGGAGGAACTGGCGACGGTCCCAGCCCTGCTTTGCGGCCATCTCGCGCAGGGAAGCGTTCAGGCCGCCATCTAGTTGGACTTGTCGTTGGATGTGACGAGAAATGTGACGACCTCCGACAGATGGGCGTTCAGGCTGTCCTTCTCCTGCTGGCTGTACTTTTGTTGCAGCGCGATTTCCTGCTGGGCTTCGTCGCGCTGGCCGAGATGGCCATAGGCGCGGGAGAGTCGATAGTGCGCCTCGGGATAGGCGGGGCGCAACTCGATCGCCTTCTGAAGCAGAGACACGCTTTCTTTCCACTTCAATTGTGCCTGGGCAAGGACAGCCATTTGAAAGTATGCATCGGGCAGGCGAGGATTGGCTGCTATGGCCTGTTCGAGGAGCCGTTTCACCTCGGTTTGCTCCTGCTGTGCGGCTGGGCGATGAAGCAGACTGACAGCAGCATAGGTCGCTGCCTGCGCGTTTTCAGGATGCCGGAGAGCGAAAGCGTCGAGGCCGGTGCACTGGGCGCTCGAATCTTCGGCGATCGCCGAGCAGCTTCTTCCGAGAAGATCGGCGTAGAGCGCATTGTCGGGGTCTTTTTCCAACAAGCCGGAGAAGATCACGACCGATTCCGGATAGTGCTGACCGCCGTATTGCGAGATACCTTGAGCGGCAAGGAAGTGAGTGCTCTGCGGATAGCGCGATGCGCCAAACGCAGCCATCTTGTAGGCTTCATCCCAGGTCCAGTGGCGCATCAGTTCAACGGTAAGGGCGTAAAGGTTGTAATCGCTAGGATTCAGTCGTGCGGCGGCCTGAAAGTGCTTGATGGCTTGCTTGAAGTCGCCCGATTTCTCGACGATGTCGCCAGCGAGGGATTCGGTTTGGTCCGTTACGGACGCTACCGGGATGCGGTCGAGTGCTTCCGCTGCCTCTTTGCCCGAACCGCTCTCGAAGAGGGATAGTGCGAGGTTGTAGGCGATACCTGGGTCGGACGGATCGTGGGCGGAGGCGGCAGCGAAAGCTTTGGCAGCCTCGGCGGGCTTCGAAGCGAGCATCAGTGCCTGTCCGAGGTTCGATTGTGTGCTCGCGTTATGCGGATCGGTCTTGAGAGCGAGGCGAAGCTCCACGATCGCTTCGGCGATCTCTTCAGAAGAACGGTTCGACTTGAGATACGCGGCTCCGAGATTGGCGTGCGCGACGGCTTCTCCGGGGGAAAGACTGCGGGCTTGCCGGAGGTATGGGATGGCGAGATCAACGCGGTCGGACTCAGCGTAAAGGCTGCCCAGAGCTTCGCTCGCTTCGTAGTTGCGAGGATACCGCGCGACGAGATCGGCGAGCAGCGGCTCGGCGGACTTGAGGTCTCCCTGATCATAGGAATCAAGGGCGCGCTTGAGCTTCGCCTGGTCACTCGCGGAAAGGGCTATGGGATGGTGGGCCGCGGTTTGCGACGCGAGAGGAAAGGACGCGAGAAGGGGGATTGTGAATGCAAGGCTGAGAGAGCGAAGGGGCCTCAGAAGGTTGAGGAAGGAGCCGCGCGTCTGAGGTCTGGGCATCATGAAAGTGCTTGGCGGATGCGCTCCTGGAAGAGGAACGCATCCGCCTTGGATTCTAGTGCAATGGACGGTTGATTCGCTTAGAAGGTGTACTTCAGAGCGAATTGGAAGAACCGGGAATCCGGCGTGTTGGATTGGAAGAAGCGAGCGCCCGTGATCTGACCTCCGTTAGCGTCATTGCTTCGATCGTTTGGAAAACCATACGCAGGCGTGTTCAGCAGGTTGAAGATATCTGCGCGGAACTGGACGTTCGTCTCGCGGTAGACGGGGAAGCTCTTGAAGAGAGACATATCGACGCGGTCGTAACCGGGGCCGTAGGTCTGGCTTCGCGGGTTTCCAAGGTAAGGAAGTGCAGCTGCTCCAGTGATTGTGTTTGGAATGAAATGAGTATGGCTTGGATCGTTAGGGTAAAGGGTGGTCGTGTATCCCAACGCACCAGTATCGCCGAGAGGATTCGCAAAGGCGCAGGGGTTGTACCAGTTCTGCACTGTCCGAACCTTTGTAGGACAACCAGTACCCCCGCCGCCCTTGAAGGGATCGCCTATCTTGACAGCATTGATGCCTGCACCGCTCAGACCTGTGAAGCTGCTCGTTCCGACGGTGAAAGGCTCTCCGGTCTGTGCCCGGAATACCATGCTACTGGACCACCCGCCGATGGCATAGTTTGCTATGCCGCTGTTGTTCAGATACTTGCGTCCCTTACCGATGGGAAGCTCGTAGTTAGCATTGAAGGTGAACCGGTGGCGAACATCGAAGCCGGAGCTTCCGTAGTCCGGACCGATGCCGATAATGTTCAAGCTGCGGTAGCCACCGTCATCCGTGGATCCGAGTGGCGTCGGTGCGTTATCGAGCGAGTGCGACCAAGTATAGGTGGCAAGGAAACTCAAGCCGTTGGTGAGCCTCTTTTCGAGCTTGGACTGTAGAGAATTGTAGTTAGCGGAACCGTCATAAGCAGTGTAGGTGATGCCACCGAAGTGAGGATAGGGCTGGAGGCCGTTATAGGTGTCACCGTTGGCATCGGTGAAGCTTCCAAAGTTGTTTGGCGCCAAACCTGTATTGCCGTTCGGATTCGGAAAGGCCTGGAGGTGTCGGGAGACTGCGCCAACATACCCCACTGAACCGACCAGAGAGTTGCTGAATCCGTACTCTACGGTAAGGTTGTATTGCTGGCTGTACGGAGTGCGGACCTTCGCCTCCGCTCCACGTAACGAGGGCTGGCTGGCTGAATTGAGGAGACCTTCAGCAAGTGCTGTACTAAAGCCATTCTCCAGCGTGAAGCCGTTTGTCGGGCAGGCAGAGTTCCGAACGCAGCTACCAGCGGCCGGGAAGTTGGAGTCGAACTCGAAAGGAAAGTTCTCGCCAAGGTTCGGGAAATAGCCTACGCTCTCCAGGCCGCCGAAGAAGACACCATAACCACCGTGAACAACCGCTTTGTCCGTCGCTTTATAGGCAAAGCCAGCCCGGGGTGCCACGTTCGTCTTTTGTGGCTCGACAAGGTAGCGGTTATCGACGAACTTGATGGTGATGCCGTCTTCCGCGAGCAAGCTGATGAACTTATTCGGAATGACGACCTTACCCTGTTGGCTCTTAGGAATCCGGTACTCACCTGTGCTCGCTCCGGCGATCGGGGCGCTCGTTGGCACGAACGCGGCCTGGTTGTCGTGGCGCTCCAGATATGGAGTCGAGTAATCGTAGCGAGCACCGTAGTTGACTGTGAGACGCTGATTGACCTTCCAGTCGTCCTGCGCATAGAAGGAGCGGTTGAAGCGCACATCATCCGAGGTAAAGACATTGGAGATGGCGGAGCTGTTCATGTTATTTGTAAGGAAGTCGGCCGAGCCCCATCCTGTGTTTGCCGTGCCTTGCTGACTCGTGTAGAGGCCTGTGTAGTTGTACGTGCCGCGCGGCTGTGTCGGCTGCGACGTCGAGAACCGGATGCGCTGGATGTTTACACCAGCCTTGAAGCTATGGTTGCCGAAGATCTTCGTGACGTTATCGAGGATTTGATAGACGTTCTCGTATTCATTCGTGGCGTAGAACTGTGGTGAGCCGAAGGCCGCGGTCCCGGTGATATTGATGTACGGAAGCCCATCGTTATTTGCCGAAGTGGGAATGCCCCCGAGACCAAGGCTGGACGCGAGACCTGCGTTATTGGCGTTCACGTGCAGGCCGTCGAAGTGACCGTAGTTGTACCCAAAGCGGAACTCGTTCGTGAGCGTCGGAGTAAAGATGTGAGTCTCGCTACCAGCAAAGTTTTCACCCAGCGACACAACCTGACCCGTGTCGCCAAATCCGCCCCCGTCGAGAATCGGCCCTAGCGGAGCAATGTGATTGACCGGCTCGTGGTTGTAGCTGTAACGACCGAAGACCTGGTCCTTCGTGCTGGCGTTGTAATCCATGCGAACGTCCCACTGGAAGGTATTGTCCACAGTGTTCGTCTGGCTTGTGTAGTTGGCGAAAGTCTTACCCACCGGACCGACGTTGGGTGCAGGGAACAGGCTAAGGAGATGGAGAGCGACTGGATCGAGCGTGACCCCGGGCTGGAGGTCGAGGCGATTTCCGGGAATGACGGTGGTGCCATTGGCGTTTGGATTCGGAGCGTAGAGAGTTACCACGTTGTTGTTCAGGTTTTTGTCGCCACTAAGCAGTTCGCTGAAGTTTCCGGTTCGCATGAGAGCGGTAGGAACGTTGTAGCCGGTATGGGTCTCACCGAAAACGATTCGGTTGGCTTCAACGTCGCCAAAGAAGAAGAGCTTGTCCTTGATGATTGGAAGACCGAGGGTTGCGCCGAACTGGTTCTGGCGGTATTCGGCAATAGGAGCGGGTCCCTGGAAGAACTCGCGAACGTCGAAGGCGTCGTTGCGGAGATATTCCCACGCAGAGCCATGGATGTGGTTCGTACCCGACTTGATAGAAGCATTGACGACGGCACCAGCGGAGTGGCCGAACTCGGAGCTGTAGGCACCGGTCTGGACCTTGAACTCGGCGAGAGCGTCTGGTGGAGGACGAACGACGTAGCTGGCACCGTTGAAGAAGTCGACGACGTTCACATTGTTGTCGACGCCATCCATGATGTAGTTGTTCTGCTCTGCGCGCTGACCGTTCGCATTGAAGTCGCCGCCCTTCTGGCCGCGGGCGCCGCTTGCAGGAGCGACACCAGCGGTGAGTTGCGCAATGAAGACCCAGTTGCGGCCGTTCAGAGGAGTTTCGTTGATGGTCTTCGACTCGATGACCTGGCCGGTGGAGCCCTCTTCTGTTTGCAGGAGCGGAGGTGCGGTCGAGACGGTTACGGTCGTGTTCTCCGCACCATTCTTGAGAACAATCTCGAGAGCAATCCGGTCCTGGACGTGCAGGGCTACGTTCTCCTGATTCGTTACCGAGAACCCGGGAGCCGAAGCCGAGACGCTGTAGGTGCCGACCTTGAGTGGCGAGAAGATGAAGACGCCGCTGCTGTCAGCTGTTGATTTGAGGACCAGGCCGGTATCGGCGCTGGTCACCGAGACCTGTGCGTTCGGAACGACTGCACCAGTTGTGTCTGTAATGGTTCCGGTGATTGCGCCCTGGTCCGCCTGCGAAAAGGCTGGATGGGCAGCGAAGAGTGTGAGGCAGAGGCAAAGAGCCATCTGCGCAAGCGTACTGAGTCTCCCTGAAATGCTGCTTGTGTCCTTCGTCATATCTTTGTTGTCCTCTTAATTTCCAATGCTTCGGCGAAACTTTGCGGCGCTGCAATCCGTACATCCACCAGCTAGCCCGACAATCGGAACCTTCCCCGGAGAAGTCATGTTCAGGGAAAATGTAAACGGTTGCAAGGAACAGCCGAAACCATAGTCCTGTCTTCTCAGCGGTGTCAAGCGCATTCTCGTTGTCTGCACAAAAGTGGCACTGCGCTGAGTTGGGACGCGATGCTCTTCCCTGAATGGGCATCTGCAGACCGCGACCAACGCTCCGGCAAGTACTTCGAGGAGCAGTTCGGTGCCGTTCGCGTGATGTCCTCCGCGATGCTCCACCTGCGCATATTGTAGGTCGCGGAGATCGTCTTGAGGACTCCTCCAGCAGCCGACACCTGCCGTGCGGATCAGCGGGAAAGTTATACTGTGTGATCACGTTGGTGCTGTAAAAGGAACCAGAGCAGAGCGTCACATAATGATGCGCAGATCTTTGCCGAGCATCCAAAACAAATGCACATTTCAAAAGCAGCTGTGGCTGCATCCCTCTTTTCCCTGATGACTGCCCTGTCCGCACAGAAGGCGCCTTTGTCTGAGGTGCATCCTTCTCGGTACGCAGCGGTTTCCGCGCTGGACTTGCCAGATGCGCCAGGCGAAAGTTCGTCAGCGGACCAGTCTGCCCCAGAACAATCCCATACCGCTCCCTTCCGAGTACCAGCCATAGCGCCGCTCTATCACAAGTACATCGAACCAGGACAGACCGCACAGTCGCTGACCTCCAGGGACAAGGTGCTCTTTGGTTTCCACCAGTTATTGTCGCCTTACCTGCTGCTGACGGTAGCTACGGCCGCTGGTTACGAGCAAGCTCTCAACGGCAGCCCGAACTACGGAGCCGATGCCGGCGCTTATGGCCAGCGGGTTGGAGCAGCCGCGATCCGCGACGCTTCGCAGACCATCTTCTCCGACAGCATCATGGCCCCCATTCTGCGCGAGGATCCGCGCTACTACGTGATGGGAAATCGCCGAAATGCAGTTATCCGCGCCGGATACGCAGTTTCCAGGATCTTCGTAACCCGCTCGGACGATGGCGCGGCGACGCCAAACTACTCTCTCTTCGCCGGGTACGCCGGAGCAGCGGCACTCGAGAATGCCTACTATCCAGCAAATAATCAAGGGGCGAGCGAGACGGCGAAGTCCTTCGGAGGATCGCTTGGGGGCGCCGCATTGAGTAACGTCATCCGGGAGTTCCTGCCAGACCTCTTGCATGCAAGCCACTTGGAGAGGTAATCCTTTCTCTCGTCGCACATGGCGGGCGGGACAGCTTTGAGCATTAATGCTGCGGCTGTCAGAAATGTCTTCTGAGACGAAATGCACGATATCCAACCCGCAACTTGAACCATTCAATGCAGAATCTCGCAGTCCGGCTCGAAGTGCTTCCGATTCGGAATACAGCTGCGTAGGCTCATATGTGTGAGTTGTGAAGTTCAGCGTTTCGTCACGCAGGCATCGGCGGGAACCACGTTGCCTACTCCTGTACAGGCCCTGGAATCGGATAAGCTTTAGCTGCATCTACTTCATCTATATAGACATTTGGAAGACCTAGATTTTTTGACCTCTTAGGAGACAGAGAGACACATGGCAAAACCAGCAAAGTTGATGGAGAAGGCTCTTGTACTTGGAGCCAAGGGTGGATGGGCGGTCTTCAACAAGCTCAATTCAATCAGTCCCAACGCAAGCTTTACCCCAAAGTGGAGCGACAAGCCACTTCTCAAGAGCTACCAGAAAGAGAAGCCGCCCCTCGGCTGGCCGCGTACTACCGACTCTCTTTGCCCCAAGTGCATCCCCGAGATCCGGCAGCAGATCGTAGACGGCAAGCTGCCCCACGAGATTCTGCTGAATGAGAAGGTCGGCGAGATCAAGGCGCAGATCATCGAGCGCGATGGCCAGATCCTGATGGTCAAGGATTGCCCGGTTCACGGACACTTCGAAGATGTGATGTCGATCGACACGGCCTTCTTCAAGCACCTCGAAGAGGTGTTTCCCGGCCGCGACATCAAGGCTCATAATGACGAGAAGCTCCACAATCACGGAACTTCGACCGTCACCCACGGACGTGGCTCAGTTCTGACGATTGACCTGACCAACCGCTGCAATATGATGTGCGATCCGTGCTTCATGGACGCCAACCAGGTCGGATTCGTCCACGAACTGACATGGGACGAGATTAAGACCATGCTCGACAACGCGGTCACGATCAAGCCCAAACGCCAGATGTCCGTGCAGTTCTCGGGCGGCGAGCCCACGCTCAGCCCCTACTTCCTTGATGCTGTGGCCTACGCCCGCAAGGTCGGTTACACGTCTGTGCAGGCCGCAACCAACGGTATTGAGTTTGCCAAGTCTAAAGAATTCTCGAAGGCTGCTGCTGAGGCCGGTCTCCGCTACGCCTACCTGCAGTTCGACGGCATCGGCAACGCTGCTAACTCGCACCGCAAGGTTGGCAACGCGTTCGACGTGAAGCTCCAAGCAATCCACAACCTGCACGAAGCCGGCGTCGACATCGTTCCCGTGACGACGATCATCAACGGCATCAACAACGAGCAGGTTGGCAACATCATCAACTTTGCGCTCGACAACCCGAAGAAGATCAACTTCCTCAGCTTCCAGCCAGTCAGCTTCACCGGCCGCGACGAGGACATCTCCGACGAGCGCCGCAAGGCACAGCGCTACACACTCTCGCACATGGCGCACGATGTGAAGAACCAGACCGGCCTTGGCGAGCCCGTCCGCGACTGGTTCCCCATCTCCTTCATGTCAACCTTCTCCGACTGGGCCGACCTTGTGCATGGACCGAACCATGACTGGGGCCAACTCTCCTGCGGCTGCCACCCGAACTGCGGTATCGGCATGGCGCTGATGATCGACAAGGAGACCAAGGAAGCCGTTCCGGTTACCGCGTTCCTGAACGCAGACCGGCTCGCCAAGGACGTTGCGCGCATCAATGACGCAGCCCGCGGCAAGTGGCTCTCGATCGTTGGTGTGTCACTCGCTCTGCTCCGCAACTACGAGCCGAACAATGCTCCCACCCATTTCAAGATCAAGGACCTGCTGCAGAAGTTCGACAAGTGCTTTGGCGCGACCGGCAAGAACTACGGCAAGGTCACCGCGGACCGCACGATGGCAGACATCAACATGCGCCGCGCGGATCGTTGGAACTTCCTCTTCATCGCCGGCATGTGGTTCCAGGATCTCTTCAATTACGACTTCCGCCGCACCGAGCAGTGCATCATCCCTTACGCCACCCAGGAAGGCGAGATCAGCTTCTGCGCCTACAACACGGGCGTTGGGTGGCGCAACATCATCGAGAAGATGCATATGACTTCCACCCTGACCAAGTGGTACGAAGAGCATGGGCGTCACGAGATCTTTGCCGGCGGTAAGAAGGTCGGTCTCGAGAAGGAAGCGAAGTACGATCTCGTCATCAACGAAGCGCACGTCAATGCGGCGGCCAACGATACGTTCGATAAGAGCGGCATCGCGAAGAACGCCCGCGAAGAGAAGATCCGCGCACGTGACGCAAAGATCAAGCAGGATGCGGAGAATGCCCGCATGGCCAAGCTCTACCGTAAGGAGATTCTGCAGGAGCCCGACGCTCCCGCTGGTTTCATCTCCATCGGTGAGATCAAGCCGGCAACTCCAGTGGCTTCGAAGGTCGAAGTGGTTCAGAACATCGAAGAGACCGTCTCCGGCGACTAAGCATGGTATGCAGCAGGCGCACTTCGCGCCAAACCCTGAAATACAGCACGAGAAGGCCGCCAGCGATGGCGGCCTTTCTCAGTTGTTGTATCGCGTAAGCATCTACTCCTGAGTAGTAGAACGGCGACCATGAAACCATGAAAGTAATCTTGTGCGTACGCATCAGCTACTTACACTGAATTCGCTGGCGCAAGATGGACAACCCGCTCATCGAAAACTGTCGACTAATGCCGAACAGGAAGGGCCGCGAGGTGATCGCGGCCCTTTACTTTCCAAATGCAAGCAAAAGCTCAGTCTCCGATGTGATGGATGACGGTGTGATGGGTGCCGGTGCGGTGGCGAAGCGTCGCCGTGTGTAAGCGACCCGGACGGCGGGGTGCTCCGCCGAAGGACCACGTCCGTACCGGGCCGACGTCAACATGGACAAATTGCGAGACCGGATAGTACCCTACGCCGCCAGCTTCAAAAGATTCGGCGGTATCGCGAAGAGCGGCAGTCTGTACGCCGGGGATGCGAATGTCGATAGCCTTGGCTTCCATGTGCTGGCTGTGCTCTGCGACTCCGCTGGCAGGAGTACCTCGGCGGAGGAACGCATTGCTCCAGGGAGTGCGGTAGCCGCAGACGATGTCAATTACGCCATTTGGCTTCCCGAGTCGCGCCATGATTGAGTGAAGGAGGTCGAACTCCGTTGGGTCGTAGTGGCTGGCGTCCTGAGTGCGATGATCGCGGAGAAAGTGGTTCAACTCGTCGAGCGCCTCGGGAATGTAGTGGTCACCAATGCGGTAGACGACGTCCAGGCTCTCGCCCGTGTGGAGATGATGGAGATGCAGGCTGTAGATCTTGCCGGTCAGGCTGGCGGTTGGCTCGTCCATGGGACGCAATAGGCCAGTGACCGGCAACACGGAGGATTCTGGAGGCTCCGCAGCGGTGCAGGCCGCGCTAGAGCCGAAGACACCTGCTGTCACCAATGCTGCCGCCGTTACCGTAGAAGCCCAAGTTCCAAACCGCATCCGCACACTCCAAGTTGGATAATCGCGAATGGCATTCGCCAATCGCCATTGCAAACCCAGTTTATCTCAAATTGAACTCCCTATTTGGACTGGAGAGTAACACTTTTGTCGGAGAACCGCGCATTCTAGTCAGGCGAGGGAAGCCTACTGGTCAAAAAGTGGGGCATCAGAACTCACATAAGAATGGATGACAGGCTGCTATCAAGAGACGTTATGAAACTGCTTCGCGTGCAACTACGTTCGCCTTGGTGTCCATGCTTGATGCCGATGCATGCGCAGAAGCACTCCACCTGAATGATCGTTTTGCGGCCGCTAAGAGGGTAGCCGGCCGGAGAAGACCTCGAACGGAGGTGTCCCGATTTATCCTGGGCGAAGCAGAGTGCATCCGCTAATGCGGGCGTCAAGAAGGTAGCTGAATCGGGGGGCTCTTGTGGACTAGGTGTAGTTTATGCCGAAAGCGCGTGCTGGGCGCATGACACTGCTGCTGCCGCAGCTCCCGTTAGTCGCGATGGCGCTGCTTCCCATCGACATTCTGCCGAGCAGAATTGCTTACCTACTCGCGTTCTTGTGACTTTGCAGGGGGTTACCCCGAATGGGAGGTCGTCTCGCAAATTCCTCTGTGCGCTGCTCTGTCACTTTGCGATGTTCGTGCTGGCGGCGCTTTGTGGCAACCTAGACTGATGACCCTTGATGCGATTCAGCTCCGCGTGCTTGGCGCCCTGATTGAAAAAGAGATAACCACTCCTGAGAATTACCCACTCTCGTTGAACTCGCTGATCGCAGCGTGCAATCAACGGTCGAGCCGGGATCCGGTTCTCGATCTCACAGAAGACGAGGTGCGGCAGGCGGTACACTCGCTTGAAGATATAGAGATAGTGTCGCCCGTTCGCGACGCTCGCGTGCCGAAGTACGAACACCGCATTCGTACAGTACTGAATCTGCGCCGTGACGAGACCGCGGTCCTATGCTTGCTGATGCTACGGGGTCCGCAAACACCTGGGGAGTTGCGCGGCCGCGCCGACCGCATGTACAGCTTCGATGATATCGCCGCAGTCCAATCGACATTGGAGCGGCTCGCTGCCCGAGGGCCAAGTGAGGCGGTCGGATCAAATGCGTTGGTGGTCATGCTGGCGCGACAACCTGGATCGCGCGAGGCGCGTTATGCGCATCTGCTTGGCGGGCCTGTGATTTCGGGCGAGACGGCGCGATCTTCTGCTTCGCCCAATCAGCCCGCAATCAGCGGAGTCTCTTTCCACACTGAAGAGGCTGTAATAGTGGAGAGAAGACTCACTATCCGCATTGATTCTCTTGAGGAGGCGCTTCGGCAACTACAAGCCAGGCTTGCCGCTCTAGAGGCGCTTAGCCTCCGCTCGAAGGCCCCACTGGAGTTGCCGTAGGCCAGCGCGTGCCATAGGTCCGGGCTGTTACTCGCTCACCTGAGGGTTTGGTTACGACTAATTGGACGAAAGTTCTAGGATTTATTCAAGTAAATGCGGCAGAGAGGATCGCTCTCTGCCGCATTCAGCTATTATGCTCTTGCTTTTAGTTAGAAGTTCAGCTTCAGCTGGAACTCCATCGTCCGAGGGGCGCCCTGATTGAATGTACCTGTTCCGCGCGTTGTACGCAGACCGTTCTGCGTCTCGTTTCCGTCAGCCGGACCTGTGATGTAGCCGGTCGTCGTGTTGGTTAGGCCTCCCGCACTAGTCTGATTCAGGAGAACCCCCGATGCCGTACCGTAGTTCGCAAAATTGCCGACGTTGTAGACGGCGACTGCGGGCTCCAGCGACAATCCTTCTCTGTATTTAGCCAACTGGATCGGATAAGAAAAGTTCACATCGAGAAGCCGTGTAGCAGGGTTCGAGATAGCCTTGGCCCGTGGAACGTTGGCAATTGGCTGGATCGCTCCCTGTGCTGCGACAAGCTGACCTGAGGTAAAGAGGCCTGCAGCGACGAGCGCCTTACCAGCAGGAGTGAGAGTGTTGGCGTAAGTCTGGTTGAAGTTAGTGATGTAGCTGTTGATGGAGCCCGGCTTAACACGGTGCATGTAGTCACCTTGCACCGTCCCGGGTGCCAGGTCTCCTACCGTGCCATCACCTGTCACGTCAGACTGGAAGATGTTTCCGTAGGTGTTTCCCGCGTCGAGAGTAAGCGAAGTCGGACTTGCTGAAAAGAAATGTCCGATAACTCCTATTTGCGGACCGTACTTCAGTTTCGCGGACCCACCAAATGAGATCTCATGTTTGTGATCGAGACTGGCGCGGCCGATGGTCCCGGTCGGATTGTCGTTGTCGTAAGCTACCTGGTTGAAGAAAGCATCTGAAGTGCCAACTCCGGTCGTAGACACAATCCTCGACAGGCTATAGGCCACTTGCAGATTGCTGCTCACGATTCCGGGAGCGGGGTGCTGCTTCACTTCCCGATAGACCATTTGCAGCGCGTCGTACCCTGCACGACCAACCGGCAGGATAAAGCTACCGGTTCCAAGAAGTGGGTTCTGGCCTGGGAAAGCCGCGCCCGTATTTGGAGTGTTCCCGTTGATGCTGGCAGGGTTGCCAGAATTCACAATATTCCCGGAATCCAAGCCGTTTGAAGCGAAGTCCTGGATGCTTGCATTGTTGTTTGCTCCACTTCCGCCAGGGCAGCCGCCAGCTGCCAGAGCAGCATCGATACTGGCCGCGCCACAAGCCGTGAGCGTGTTTGCAATAGCAAGTTGAGCCGCAGCTACGTTCAAGAATCGAGCTGCACCGACATGGTTCTGATCGACGGTTTCACCTATCTTGATGGTGGCGTTGTGAACGTAGTCCGCGGTAATCGTTGCACCCTTGAACAGCTCGCGCTGGATGCCGAAGTTCAACTGTTCGGAGTAGGGCGACTTGTAAGGTGCTCCGTAAATCCCATTTACCGTCAGGTTCTCGCCGACAAACCCTCCGTTTGCACTGTTTGCATTCTTTGCGGAGTTCGCCTGATACAACTGCTGCAATGCAACCGCGTAAGGAGCGGCTGTTGCGATCGAAGAAGCACACACTTGTTTGATGGTAAGAGTAGAACCGTTGACGGTAACGCTGTTCACGCTCGTTCCATCGGGCTGATTGAGAATTCCACTTCCACAGACTGATGCGTCATTGAAGAACGGACCAGACTTGAGAAGATTCGTCCGCGCATTTGTGGTGTTGTTGAAGACGTCCCCTTCGAAGAAGATTCCCGCGCCTGCGCGAAGCACCGTCTTCCGGTCCCCAGGAGCATATGCAAAGCCTAGTTGAGGAGCGAAGTTCGCATAGGGTTGATGAACTTTCTGGCCCAGATTAGCCCCCCACTGAGAGAACAGAGGAGTATTTCCGGTGCAAGGGAGTTGTGTAGGATCGGTGAAGACATTCGTCGTATCAATGTCCGAGCACAGCGGTGTTGCGAGGTCCTGGTTTGCCCTTCCCGTATCAACGCTCCATCGGATACCTGCAACCAAGGTAAAGCTTGGCCGGATCTTCCAGGAATCTGACAGGTAAGCACCTTCACGCCAGTCTGAAACGCCTCCACCCACCAGACCGAAACCCGGCTTCTCGGTGAAAAATCCTAGCCCGTTCCCCAAGACGATCGAGCTGGGATGGTAATCGTTCAAAGGATCGCTGCCTGAGTGTCCTGCGAGGAGCGTAGTTGCGGTTTCACGCACGCGCGGTCCGAGACCAAAGAACGCTGCAAACCCACCACCTTGGATCCGGTTTAGACTATAGCCGTAGCGAACGCTATGCGCACCCTTTGTCCAGGTTCCGTCATAGCGAAACTGTTTGTCCGACTGGTAAGTTCCCTGAGGAGCGTTGTCGTTCGGGCCGGTATACAAACCCTGGACCACGTTCTGAAAAGTTACACCGGGAAGCGGATTTGTAGTCGTCACCGCGGAACCAGTGGTATCGGCGATCAGGTTGTGGAATTTTTCGTAGCTGCCACGAAATGAGTGCGTAAACTTTCCTGTTGAAAGGTCGACGCCGGCAGCGATTCCGGGGGTGTTGTCCCGATTCGCATAGGTCTCAAACGCATCTCCGAAGTTACCGGACACGGAGTTAACGTTGTAGTTGCCGCGTACAAAGTAGTGGCCATTGAAGGGGCCGTTGTAGTCGAGACGAACTACGGAGTAGGTCTCTCGATAGGGTGAAGGAACGGTAAGACCTTGGTACTGAGGAAAGATCGACCCAACAGTTGCTGAAGCAGATTGGTCCTGCTTAATTCTCTCGGAATTTCCGAAGAAGAATAGCTTGTCTTTGAGAATTGGACCACCAATACTGCCGCCAAATTGGTTGCGCTGAAAGGGTGCGTCTACTCCTTCAACTGTGGCGAATCCAGCACGATGATCCTGGAAGTTGTAGAAGAGCTGGCCGTGGAATGCGTTCGTTCCAGTTGTAGTCGAGACCAGAACCTGACCGGTCGATGTAACTTCGCCTGAGACGTCCTGTGTTGAGCGGTTCAATTGAAACTCATCGATTGAACCCTGTGAAACATTGAAGATGGTCGTTCCCACTGTCTCGTCGGTAACGTCTTGTCCATCAAGCAAAATTCGGGTGGTACGGCCCGATACTCCCGAGACAGAGATGGCGGAATATCCAGCCTTGGTGGGGTCGAAGCTCTGACCGGACTGCAGGATAACGCCAGGTTCGATCTGTGCCAGATCAAGAAAGTTGCGGCCGTTGATCGGAAGCGATTTGATCTGCTCCGAAGTGATCACGTCACTCACTCCCGACTGCTCTGTGTTGACCTGGAGAGCGCCGGCATCCACTTCGACAGTTTGAGAAGACGATCCAATGGCAAGCTTGTAATTTCCGCTGGTTACTGTTCCGGTACGAACGACTGTCTTAACTTCCAGCGTCGAAAAGTTAGCCGAACTCACCTTCAGCGTGTAATTGCCTGGGGTCAGAGGTCCGATGCTGAAGAAACCAGCCGAATCGCTATTAAGGGACTTGGTAAACCCTGTATCTGGGCTCGTTATAACAACACTCGCATTGGGAACCACAGCGCCCGAGGCGTCTGTAATCGTGCCTTCGATGGAGCCGCCATTGACGGAAACAGCTTGTGCGAGGACTGAATTAGAGGGGGTAGGTGTTGCAAGGCTGCCAACGAGCAGTGCCATTGCTACGAACGCGGAGCGCCAGGTTGGAAGGTTCATGGAAACCTTCAAAGCACGCACGATACCAAAGTCGACCCATGCCCAGATCACCGCGTAAATACAACATTCTTAGTGTGCGGAGTACTTTTGTGTCATTTCGAGACCTTGGTTCACTCCACCGTAATCAATCATTCTCCCAAAAATAATAGAGTCTCATGGGTGATCATATGCCGAGGAGCAGACGACCGAGCGAATCATGCGATCCCAAGTGAAAACTTCGGTGTGGTGATCACGACACTCACGCTTGCAGGCGCAAGCAGGGAGCAGGCCAAAAGCAAAAGGAGGACCTGACGAGCAGGTCCCCCTTGAGCACGTCGTGGAAGTGATTTTAGAAGCTATAGGTAAGTTGGAAGCGGATGTTGCGCGGGAGTTGGTAGGAGAGCGGCTTGCCGTAAAGGGCGTTTAGCGTCTCCGGGCCACCGAGATTGTTGCCGTTCGCGACTGTGCCGTTGAGTGAACCAGAGACATCATAGGGGTGCTCCGCCGCGGCGTAGAAGGCAGCTCCATTGTAGAAAGCGAGTCCGCCGGGAGTGATGTACTGGTTTCCGGAGTAGGACGAATCAACTTGTTCGTTAACCGCCGTAACCGAGTGCTCATTGAGTACGTTGGTGAAGGTGGTTGAGAACTTTACAGATTGACGATCGCTGATGTTATACGACTGGGTGAAATCAAAGTCGCTCTGGTTGTACCAGGGATTCCGATAGATTCGCGGATTTCCAACGCTGATCACGCCGGTGTTGGGGTCCTGAGTGATGTCGGCCCACTTGCCGCGGTTGAAGACGTCGACCGGGAAGGCATTTTCACTGTAACCGACGTTTGCGTAAGTCGTGTTTGGGGAACCTTCATAGACTGTCTGGAAGAGACCGAAGTCGGAAGAGAATTTGTGAAGAAATCCAAGACGGTAATAGACGTAGCCCTTGAAGGTGTTGGGGCGGTCTGTCGGCAGAGCACCGCTTGAAGATCCGCCACTGGCGTTGTACTGGAAATAGGGCTCGTCGAAAGAGCGACTGTTATTAGGAGCGTTGCGTCCACCGCTGCCACCATCGGCAATGTCGGAGCTAGTCAGACCAGTGTAGTTTCCGCGCAAGTAGCTGTAGGTGTAGGAAGCCATTCCGGACCAGTGATCGCTGAGCGACTTGTTTACGCGGAACTCGATGCCGTCATAGCTTCGAGCCGCGGGAATCTGGTTGTTCGGCGGATACTGACCAGTGGCCGAAGTACAATCCGCAGCTCCAGCACCGTAGAGGAACTGGCAGAAGCCATTGAAGGTCGCATTAGAACCATAGCCGGGATTGACGACAACGAAAGTTTCGCTGCCGGATACCGATGAAGCGAGAGATGCATCTTCGATCACTCGATCCAGTCGACGACGGTCGTAGCGAATCTCGACGGCAACCACCGGGCTAAGCTGGTGATCGACGCCGAAGACAGCCTCATGTTGTTGGTAAGGCTTGAGACCCGGGGCGACGCCTTCCTGAACAGCGCTACAGGTTGAGCAGGTTGTTGGGAAGGTGCGAAAATCCTGGCTTTCGATGAAGGTAAGCCCGGCGGGGATTGCGCCGCCTCCGAAGTTCGTTGTGCTGTTGGGAGCCGAGCCGCTGCAGTAACGATTGTTGCCATCGAAGGTCGGATTGATGCTGGCGAGATTCGGGGTGTTGAGCGCGTAGTAGCAGTTCTGCCAGTACTGGCCGCCGAAGGAACTGATAGCCAGGTTGAGCTTCATGGTGTCGTAGAACTTACCATAATCACCGAAGATCTTGGTCTTTCCATCGCCATTGATGTCCCACGAAGCGCCGATACGTGGAGCGAACTTGTCACCCCAGCTGAAGTTGATGGGCTTGGAGAGCGACGCGCCGGTTGAGGTGACAGCGTTCTGCGCTTCACCCGGCAGGTATTCCTTGTCGAAACGTACGCCGTAGTCGATCGTCAGCTTGTGAGCGATCGTCCAGGAATCCTGAGCATAGAGTCCATGGTCGTAGCTGGTTGCCATGCCTTTTGTGCCAAAATCTTCAACCGATATATACCCGAACTGGCCTTGGCACTGGCCATAAAGCGTCACGAAGGCTGCGCAATTGGCCGTACCCACACTGCTCGATGGACTGTAGCCTGCGGCAGTACCATTTCCGACGTAGAGATTTACGAGGGGTTCGTTGTAGTGCTGGTCAAGGGTGTTTGAGTTCCGGGTCAACTGGTAGCCAAACTTGAAGTTATGCGAGCCAGCCCAGCCACTCTTGAACCACGCCACATCCTGATCGAACTGGACCGCTTTACTAGCGTTGTAGGAGGTGAAGTTTTGATCCAGAGCAGCATTGTAGTAGCCGTTGGACTGCTGGTAGGCGGCAGGAAGAGGGGCACCCGTCGCGTCGTTTGCACCAAGCCCGTTGGTATTGAACTGATTCAGCACGCCAGTCGTGGGGAACCCGAAATCATGATAGTTCTCGAAGTAGTAACCAAAGTGCGACGTCGCCACGATGTTCTGTGTAATGGTGATGTCGGCACCGGTATTGACCGTCAGGTTTGGAGCGACATAACCCAAGTCGTGGCTGTTCGCAAACTGCGGGACGCCCGTGGAGAGGCAAGGGTTAGCGGTTGATGTTGCGGCACCGAAGCAGCCGGTGGCGGCATTGAAGTACCCTTCCCGAGAATCAAGCGTCGGGAGGTTTTCACCGTTCTCACGCTGCAATTGATATAACCATGATCCGAAGACACGAATACGCTTGCTCGCCTGGGCATCGACTCGCGCGATGGTGTAATAGGTATTCTGGTTCTGGCTAAAAGGGATAAGGCCCCCATTTGTGGGGCCGTAGTTGACCTTCGTCTCATAGCGGATGAGGTCGGGGTTGAAGCCTACAGAGAAGAAGAGCTTATCCTTCAGCCTGCCGGAGATTGGAACTAGCGGCCCGCTGAGTGTGAAACCGGGAAAAACGTTGCTCGTCTTCGGTTTCACCGGAGTATTCCCTTGATATGCCGGATCGAGGAAACCCCAGGGTGTTGTGCTTCCCGAATCAAGCGGGTTGTAACGGGTCACGGTGCTCGGTGCACCGTTTAACGAATCAGAATTGAACTGGGCAAATACGGATCCGTGGTAGCTCGATGAGCCCTTCTTCATGATGACGTTAACAACGCCTCCCATGGAGCCACCATATTCGGAGGCGATTCCGGAGGTTTTTACCTGGACCTCTTGGATGAAGTCGAACGGAACATTCGTGTGCGAGTAACCGCCGATGAGATTGGCGGTCTCCTGGCCTTCTACGAGGTAGGAGTTTTCCGAGTCAGATCCTCCAGCGATCGAGTACCCGTAAGAGCCGCCATTGCTACCGTTACCTGGCGAGACGCTGCCGCTTCCATTGGTCGTCGTGTTTCCCATCAGTGGCTCATTGCGAGCGGACGGGGCAAACTGAATCACCGACTGAAAAGAAGTTCCGCGGGGAACGTAGTTGATTACATCCTGAGTGATATTTGTCTGGGTAGTGACCGAGGTGGTGTCAATGAGGGGACTCTCGGTGTTCACTTCAACCGTGGTGGACTCCGAGCCGACAGCCATTTTGAGGTCACGCGTCGGGCTGTGGCCGACTTCTATGACCAGCCCGGTCTCCTTTAAAGACTGGAAACCAGGGGCGTCGACGGTGATGACGTAGGAACCGGGGGGAAGGTTCGTGAAGTGGTAGTTCCCTTTGCTGTCTGTTTCGTTAGCTTTGCTGCCGACCAAGGTAGGCGTGGTGACCGTTACGACGGCATGGGGTATGGAAGCGCCCGAAGGGTCGCGAACGGTTCCCTGAAGTGATCCGGTAGTTTCCTGCGAATAAGCAACGAGGGAGAAAGCTGTAGCTATGAATGCAAAACTCATAAGGCTAGCCGTGAAGGCGGCCTTTCGAAAAAGGGAAAGTGCAAAAGACATTATGTCGATCTCCTTCGAAGGAACTATTCGGGGGTTCACCTTGAAACAGGACAGCGGGACTTGCTGCGTATAAGCCATGGATATTGAGGTTGTCCTTGAATGTCGATGATGCAATTTGTCTTCCAAATCCGGTACAAGGCAAGTGCGTTCAAGCGGCCCAAAACGAAACGTTCTGATACACCATTCAACATAAAGGTTTGAGATTCTCCCAATTTTCATAGAAGCATGTTCTGGTTTGACTCTTATGGTGGTTTGTTGAAAGTCACAGGAGTCGAACTTCGAAGACATCTGCAGGCCAGCCGAAGCGATCAGCTCATTCCGCCTTGAACCCTCTATATAATCAAGAGATAAATCATGGCTGACGATCAGAATCCGGAACTCCCGCTCGACCCCCCCTCTCCACAAGACGCCGCTTCGAACGCTCCTCCTCCGGCCGGTTCTCCCCCAGACGATGGTTCGACCGTAAAGGGTCGCGGCGCCGCATCTATGCTCTCGATCAACATTGAAGACGAGATGCGCCGCAGCTATCTCGACTACTCGATGTCGGTCATCATCGGGCGCGCGCTGCCTGATGTACGCGACGGCCTGAAGCCTGTCCACCGACGTATCCTGTACGGAATGCAGGAGATGGGGCTGCAGTTTAACAAAAAATACACCAAGTCGGCTAAGGTGGTCGGCCATGTGATGGGTAATTACCATCCCCACGGCGACTCGGCGATCTACGACACGATGGTCCGCATGGCGCAGGAGTTTTCCCTTCGCTACCCTATCGTAGACGGTCAGGGAAACTTCGGCTCCGTTGATGGCGACCCACCCGCTGCCATGCGGTATACCGAATCCCGCCTGACCCGCATCGCGGGCGAGATGCTCGCCGATATTGACTCCGACACGGTCGATTTCGTGCCGAACTATGACGAGTCGACGCTTGAGCCCTCAGTCCTTCCCGCCCGTATTCCGAACCTCATCATCAATGGGTCTTCAGGCATCGCCGTTGGCATGGCGACTAACATCCCGCCGCACAATCTGAAGGAAGTAGTAAACGCGGCTATTGCTCTTCTGTCAAAGTCCCCGCAGGACCATCGCGCCGACCTCGAACTCGTCCTCGAACACGTCATGGGTCCAGACTTCCCGACCGGCGGATTCCTCTTCGGCCGCACCAATATCCCGAACGCCTACCGTACTGGCCGTGGCCGCTTCATGATGCGCGCCAAGTGTGCCATCGAGAACATCTCCGGCGGACGCCAGGCGATCATCGTCACCGAGATCCCCTACCAGGTGAACAAGTCGAAGCTGATCGAGCGCATCGCCGAGCTTGTCAACGAGGGCGTCATCACCGACATCGCCCGCGACGAGTTCCGCGACGAATCCGACCGCGACGGCATGCGCATCGTCATCGGCCTCAAGCGCGGCGCCGAGCACCAGATCGTCCTGAACCAGCTGCATAAGCACACCCAGATGCAGGAGTCGTTCTCGATGATCTTTCTGGCCGTCCACAACGGCCAGCCAAAAGAGCTCCCGCTTGACCAGGCAATCCGCGCCTTCCTCGACCATCGCGTCGAGGTCGTCCGCCGGCGCACCGCTTTCCTCCTCAATAAGGCCCGCGATCGCGAACATATCCTGCTCGGATATCAAATCGCGCTCGACCACCTCGACCAGGTCATCCGCATCATTCGCCAGTCGGGCAGCAGAGTCGAAGCGCGCGAGCGACTGTTCAGCTACTTCTCCGGTGTGACCATCAATCTGCGCGGTACCGAACTCGCCGGCATCACGCTCGACCCGGCAAAGTACAACATCGACATGACGTTTTCGACCACCGGGACGCTGATCCTCAGCTACCGTCAGGTCGATGCAATCCTCGAGCTGCAGCTCTACCGGCTCACGCAGCTTTCGATCGACGAACTGCTCAAGGAGCTCTCGGAAGTTCGCGCCAACATCGCCGAGTTCGAGTCGATTCTTGCCTCGCAGGCCAAGCTTCGCGCCGTCATCGTCAAGGAGCTCGAAGAGATCCGCGACAAATACGGCGACCCCCGCCGCACCACCATCATCGACGAGACCGCCGAGCTCCAGCTCGAAGACCTCATCGCCGACGAGCAGGTCGCCGTCACCGTCTCGAACACCGGCTACCTCAAGCGCACGCCGATATCTATATATAGACAGCAGCGCCGCGGCGGCACCGGGCGGCTCGGCATGAAGACGCGCGAAGAAGACTTCGTCGCGCAGCTCATCATCGACTCCACCCACGCCTTCCTGCTCTGCTTCACCAACACGGGCCGCGTCTACTGGCTCAAGGTCTACGAAATCCCCGACATCTCCGCCGCCGGCAAGGGCAAGGCGATGGCCTCGCTGATCGACCTGCAGGCAGGGGAAAAAGTCGTCACCATCCTCCCCGTCCGCGACCTCAACGAGGAGGGCAAGAACATCCTCTTCGCCACCCAGAACGGTGTCGTCAAGAAGACGCCGCTGAAGGATTTCTCAAACGTCATGGCGCGCGGCATCATCGCCATCGGCATTGACAAGGATGACGAGCTGATCACTGCCCGCATCACCGACGGCCAGCAGGTCATCTTCCTCGCCACACACGATGGCATGGCCATCCGCTTCAACGAACAGGACCTTCGTCCGATGGGCCGGCCCGCCTACGGTAACAAGGGCATCGATCTGCGCAAGGGTGATTATGTCGTCGGGGCGGCGGTCACGCCTTCGAATGAAAGCCGCGAGGCCAAGCGGCGCGAACTCGCCGAGAAGAAGGGCCTTGCCGATGCACTTGAGGCAGCAGTTGCCGAAGCGATCCAGACGGCACCGCTGGCTCTTTCCGGTTCGCCGGAAGATGTGCCGACGCGTGCGGAGGCTGCGAAGTCGGCAAAGCTGGAGAAGCTGGAGAAGCAGCTCGGCCTTACCCCGTGCCTGATCCTTTCAGTCACGGAGAACGGCTTTGGCAAGCGCACCGATGTCGACGAGTACCGTTTGCAGAGCCGCGGCGGCAAGGGCGTCATCAACGTGAAGACCTCGGCTAAAAACGGCAAGGTGACAGGCATCAACCTCGTCGACGAGACCAGCGAGCTGATGGTGATCAGCCAGTTCGGCAAGATCATCCGCATCGACACCAAGTCGATCCGCGCCGCCGGCCGCAGCACCATGGGCGTCAAGCTCCTCGACCTGGAACCCCAGGACAAGGTAGCCGCCGCAGTGGTCATCCCGCCGGAAGAGGCGAAGGTACAGCCGGAAGAGGGAACGTTGTTGCAGTAAATGTCCAATGGTTAGAGGTGTCGAATGGCTTTGGCAAAGGCTTTCCTGTCCCACTCAAGTTCGGACAAGTCGTTCGTTGAAGCCGTTGCAAGACGCTTAGGCAGACAACAGGTCCAATTCGACAAGTGGTCGTTCAGCCTCGGGCAAGACTTCGTCCGAGCAATAACCAGTGGCATCAACTCCTCGGCTAGTTTTGTTTTATTTGCAAGCAAAGCTAGCCTTACCTCCTTATGGGTAAAGCTAGAGATAGATCAAGCTCGAGCTTTGGTTCGCAGCAAGTCCATTAGATCAGCGCTTGTTTTTATTATCGATGACGAGCTTAAGCCTGCCGATCTTCCAAAATGGATGCAAAGTAGCCTAATCAAGAAGGCGAGCTCTGCTAACGCTGCTGCACGAGCCATTCAACATCACCTAAATAGCCTTAGGGGACTAGAGCAGACAGATCTGTTTTTTGGGCGAAACATGCTCTTGGATCAGTTTGCCAGTAAGCTTCTACCTGCGATTGGCGGCCCTCCGCCCCATATTTTGGTTGTAAGTGGATTAGAGGGGGTTGGAAGAAGAACGTTTGTGTCTCATGCGGTTAGGAACTCTCTATCGCTGCAGCTGGGGCCCGTCATTCACTTGCGCCGCACGGACGGCGTGGATGCTCTCCACATCGCTCTGGTTAGCGAGTTGGGCGACGCGGCAACGGTGGAGGACTTGGCTAAAGCGATATCTAAATTCCGCAAATGCAGTCTCCAACAACGAGCAGACCTATTGGCAGATTTATTACATCGAATTGGCGAAGAGAATGTAGCACCTTGCATAGTCGATGACGGCGCGCTACTAGAGTCCAGCTCAGAGTACAAGCCTGAAGCGCTCGCCTTGCTCGCCAGCCTAAAAAAATATTCGGATACAGTCGTAATTTTTGTTCATACACACAGGCCACTAATGTCGGACGGCCAGCTTAGAGAAGTCGACGCTTGTTATACACGCGTTCCTGCGCTGGACACTTTAGCGAGTTCCCAGCTTTTAGCGAGAAGATTACAGTTAGCTGGAACCACGTTTGAGCCGAATGACATCGAGGTCTTAGTTCCCTATCTCGGGGGATATCCGCCCGCAATTAATCTTGCGGTAGGGTTTATTCTTGAATATGGGCTTCCTCTCTTATTAGCTGATAAGTCGATACTGGTCAATTTCCAAATTCAAACTTTCGCGGAAGTTCTTGACAAATTGTCATTATCGCCAGATCAATGGAGAGTTCTAAGAGTATTAGCTGCCGGGATAGAGCTACCCATCGATGCACTAGCATCTGCCCTTCGAATCACAGTCGAACAGTTGGCACCCCATTTAAGAGGCTTGGTCGATCTGAATCTCACCGTGGCCTCTGGATTGAGCTTTTCCATCGCATATCCGATCAGGTTTGCGGTTCAAGCAAGTAGGGGAACTCTTTCAGCTGATGAGTTCAACCACATTGGGAAAAACTTAAAGGAAACGTATTGGGATAACAAGGAGACGTTGCCTGATTACGACGTGATCGATTCGACAATCACCGCACTTTTGCGCTCCGACGACGCGGACCTGCAGCCCTTCTCAGGAATAGTGATACCTTCACTTTTGTTTCGAGCTGCAAAAAGTTCCTATGAGCTTTGGGGACACGCAAACTGGGAGAAGGCCCTTGGGCTTCTCAATAAGCTGCTTCAACTTGAGCCGACACATAGGGGCGGGTTAGTGTTGCGGCTTAAAATTCAAGTAAAGATGACACTCTGGCCCGAAGCTGAAAAGACACTCAAGCAAATTCAGGAGTACAAGATGCCTGAGCGCTTTGCGCTCGAAGGATATCTTTGCTGGAAACAGCGGCGCTTCTCACGCGCGGTGACCCTATATAAAGTTGCTCTCTCGAATGGCGAGAGAGCCGTGGAGATCTACCATGGTTTAGCAAATTGTCTGTTTCAAATGGGAGAGTTAAAGGAAGCGAAGCGATTTATCAAGGAGGGCCTGGCGAATCGAGCGCGCCACAATGGCCTTTTGCTTGATTTAGCTGCCAAGATGGCCATCGTAGCTAAGGACTTCGATGAAGCTAAGGAATATATAGAGCAACTGAGACGCCTCAATTCGACGACGGATTACCATCATCGGGCGGCCACCTTGTACGCGGCGATGAAGAACCCTGCCAAAGCACTGCCGCATGCCAGGGAGGCTCTAAACGATGCCCGAGGGCGGTATGAGATCGACAGCGTACTCATTAGTATTTTGATCGACCTTAAAGAATTCCCAGAAGCAGAGGATCGCCTTCGTTCCTTAGAGAAAACCGACCGCGCGAGCGGGGCACGAAAGGACGTCAGGCTGGGCCTCCGTATCAAGTTACTCATCAGACAGGGAGATTGGAAGAGCGCGGAAGCATTCTGGGAGCCCCTCAGCGATAAGGAATCTCCGGTTCACAAGGCTCTCAGAACCGAGCTACTTGAACGCAAATTGATTGACAAATCCCTATCTGAAATAGTTAAGCGGTCGGTTAGCGAAGAGCTTCAAATTTTGGCACCCGACTCGTCAGAACTATCCACATCGATATTGATGTTGGATGACTATGAAGTAGGTGATGAGCTTCAATTGGAAGACGTTCAAGCTGAGTAGGCTATAGCGAAGCAGGTACGAGGCTCAGCCCTTCCGTCTTTAGAAGCTCGTCCTGCTCGTCGACCATCTCCCGCGTGATGCGATCATTCTTGATCTTCGTATTGCCGTACGCAAAGCTGCGCCGCTGTGCCTGACGCTCATCGTCGGAGATGAATCGAGACCGTGCTGCCTCAATGAGAATTTGGAAATGGTTAGACATAAGCATTCCTCTAGTATCGCTACTTTATCACTGCCGAGCTCGTCGGCCATTATCCAGCTTTGTTCAACTCCGCCAGCATCCGTTCCCTGAGCATCTGGTTCACGCGGGTCTGGTAACCGTCGCCGTCTTTCTTAAGCCACGCGAGCACGTCGGCGTCGAGGCGCAGGCTCACCGCCTGCTTCACCGGTCGGTAAAACCTGCCGCGGACGGCGTTCTTGAAGGCGTCTGGCGGCAGCTCCGGAATGTCCGAGAAGTCGATCGGCCGGTCCTTCAGAGCACGCAGCATCTTTCGTTGATCTTCCGTGAGCTTAGTGTCAGGCTTCAATTCATAAACCACTCTCATATCGTCTCCTCTCCTGCGGGCTGGCATCGCGTGTCGAGATGATGCGAACCAGCTCAACTCCATCTTCTTCGTCAGCGAGTAGATGAACGACCAATAGAAACGCCTCGCCATCTACCTTACCGATTGTCCGCCAGCGGGTATCGCCATCTTCAGTCCAATGCTCCTCCATCACGAACCACGGATCGAGGAAGACGAGGACTGCCGTGTCGAAGTCGACACCGTGCTTCTTGAGATTGCTCTCGTTCTGCGGCGTCCAATCCGAAGTGCACGCGAGCCGCCTATACATTTATGTATATACAAAATGCAGGCCACAGAAATACTTATAGGTACCTAGATATCTAGGGTGTTAAGGTCCGGCGACGACGGAGGATTTAGACGCTCACTTACTTCGCCACATCCTCAGGCATGAGGGCGCCGGCCTTCACCCACTGCTCGACCGTGGCGATGTCGGCGTCGGAGATCTTGGGCTTGTTCGGAGGCATGTCCATGGGGTCGTCCTTCGGGCCCTCGTGGCGGATCAGCTTTACCAGCAGGCTCTGTTCGGGATGCCCGGCTACAAGCACGACGCCGTCGTGGCCGCCCTTCGCCATGCCGGCCTTGGTGTCCATCTGAAAGCCGCCGCGGTGGTTCATGCCGCCGTGGCAGCGGTAGCAGTTCGTCTGGAAGATCGGGACGACCTTCTCGTTGTAGAGCTTCAGGTCGGCGGCAGCATCCTGCCCGGCAGCAGCAGCCGGAGCGGCCTCGACACGCGGAGAGTTTCCCGTCGACGCTGCCAGGAAGAGTCCTGCTGTAAAGACACTGACACCGACACCTACCAGCATTCGACGCATTGCTTCCTCCACCTGCCTGTTTTGACTTGAGTATACGAAAAGCGGCACGATCGATGGTGAACCTGCATCGACACTTATTGCGCGAAGTTGATGTGGCTATAGTAGGAGGTGCTCTGGCGTCTCCGCGCCTCCAAAAACTTGTTGATGCGCGCTCACGCTGTTTTCCCTAAACTGCTGGCGACTGCTGCCTATTTGCTGCTGGTTGTCTTGCTGCCTGTAAGTCTGTCTGCTAAATCCACGAAGAAGACCCATATTGCAAAGCAGCCAAAGGAAGCGCGCCATGCGAAGGCGGTGCATCCGCGCTCGAGCGTACGCAGGGTTGGAAAGCATGAGAAGCATGTGAGCCTTCCAAAGACTCCTCGGGCACACCATGCGCATCTTGAGCGGACCGCAACGTCAGATGATGCGGCGACCAAGCGCGTTCACGAGTGGGTGAAGAATCAGAACAGCGTTCCTGCTGCCGTGTCAGCTCCACTTCCTCAGCAAGGAGCGTTCACCGGCGTTTCGACGCCAACGCGCGATGTCCCTGAGGCAGACGCGAAACAGATTTCGGTGATCAGCACGATTCGCAAAGAGGACACTGGGGGTGCGAACAAACCACAGTTGCAGCCGATCGAAGAATTGGTTTCGGAGCCGGTGATTCTTCCGACGCTTTACAACAAACGCGGACGGCTGATTGTTCCTCCTGCGTTGAAAGGGTCGCACGAGATCCTGATCCATCAGAACCTGATGGCTGATAGCGATGGGTTGGAGCGTGTTCGCGACGACGACGATCTCGACCGCATGCGGCGTAATGGCATGCTGGTGGCCCTGCCTGCGAGCAATATTCTGCGTACCGATGAGCGGCTGCCTGCAAACCGCCGCTATTGTCGCCCCTGGACGGCTCTGTTTCTGGACACGCTCGCCCGTCAGCACTATGCGCACTTCCAGACAGCGCTACAGGTGAATTCCGCTGTGCGGACGGTAGAGTTTCAGCAGCGGCTGATCCACACCAACGGCAACGCCGCTCCGGCGGAGGGTGATACGGCGTCACCACACCTTACAGGCCAAGCAATCGATATTGCCAAACGTGGGCTCTCCATGGCGGAGATCGCCTGGCTGCGCGGCTATCTGCTGCCGCTAGTGCAGCAAGGCAAGGTCGATGTGGAGGAGGAGTTCCAGCAGTCGTGCTTTCACATCAGCGTCTATAAGAAGTACATGCCGTCTGCGGCAGCGAACCGCAGAGTGATCGCGTCGACACATCGCGAAGGAATGACTGCGCTGGGGATGAGTCTGCGATAGGAATAGGCAAAGGCAGCCGCAGATTCCCTTCGGGAATGACAAAAGGCAGGGAGAATGCCTGACCCACACTAGTTCGCTTTGGGTGTCGGTGAAGCAGCAGCTGGCGCGATGCCGAGATACTTGTCGTACCAGGCCATCCAGCGGACGTATCTATCTTTGATAAAGCTGGGACGAGTGAAGCCGTGGAACTGGCCGGGGTAGACGATCAGCTCCGCCGGTGTGCCGACGCTCTTCAGTGCCTGATACATCTGCTCGCCGCCTTCGATGGGCACGTTGAAGTCCTTGTCGCCGCCCATAAAAAGGGTCGGTGTTTTGATGCGGTCGGCGTGAAAAAACGGGTACGAGAGTTTCAGGTAGGCTTCGGGATTCTTCCACGGCGGCCCAATCTCGTTTTCGTATTGAAGGATGTATTCATCGATGCCGTAGAGGACGATCAGATTGCCCATGCCGGCGCCGCTCGAGGCAGCCTTGAAGCGTGTGGTTGATGCGATGGTGTAGTCGGTGAGGATGCCGCCATAGCTCCAGCCACCGATGACGAGCTTTTCGGGGTCGATCTTGCCGGTGGCGATGGCTGCGTCGACGGAGGCGAGCAGGTCGACAACTTCCTTGTTGCCCCAATCTGCACTGATCGATTCGCTGTAAGCGTGGCCGCGGCCGGTGCTGCCGCGATAGTTCACGTTCAGCACAGCATAGCCATGCGCCGCAAAGATCTGGCGCGTGGTATCGAAGCTATGCTGGTCTTGGCTGGTCGGGCCGCCGTGAATGAAGAGGAGCATCGGTACTTTGGTGCCGGACTTATAACCAGCCGGAAGAGTGAACAGGCTATGGACTTCGTTCCCATCCCTGGTGCTGGCGTGAAGGTCCTCGGTGGAAGCAAGGTTCAGCGTGGCGAGCACTGCATCGTTGTGTGAAGTGAGTTTACGCAGTGCTCCATCTTCAAGAGCGTAGATCTCTGGCGCTGCTGAGTCTGTGGACCAGAGCAGGGCAATGTGGCCAGCTTTCTGCGTCAAGCCATTCGCTGAACCAGCGTCTTTGCTCAGGCGCATCACTGATCCATCCAGCGAAACTCTTGCAGGATAGCTCAGGCAATCGTCGGCGATGGTGGTCAACAGCGACGAGCCGTCCGCGGCAAAGACAGGAGCAGCCGGCCAGTTGTCGAGCGACTTTGCGACCAGAGTGGACTTGCCTGTCGCGACATCGACTGTGGCGAGCTGCGGCATTTCGTAAATGGAGTAATGCTCGCCAGTTCCCTGGCGGTAGGCGATGGTCTTACCATCGGGCGACCACGAGAGAGGACCGTCATCGGTGCCGGCGAAAGTCGTCAACTTGCGCGGAATCGACGTTGGCTTCGCGTCTACGACGAAAATATCGCTGTTCACTGTTCGGTCCGGATCAGGGATACTTTGATTGCTGACAAAGGCGATGCTCTTGCCATCGGGCGACCACTCCGCCTGCGCCTCTTCATACTTCTCGTCTATGGGCTTGTCCTTTTCGGGAGCAGGCCCAATCAGCTTCGACAACTTTTTGGTCTCGATCTCGAAAAGATAGAGGTGCGGCTTCTTCTCGGTGAGATAGCCTTCGACATCTTCTTTGAAGTGGAAGCGGTCGATAACGATAGGTTTTGGATTTGTCGGCTTCGCGCCTTTCTCAGGCTCCGGTTCATCCTTCACGCGAAGCGTGAGCAGCAGCTGCTTCGAGTCCGGTGACCAGCGATAGCCTTCCATGTCCTCTTTCACATCGGTTAGCTGCCGGGCCTCACCGCCGCGCCGGTCAAGCACCCACACCTGCGATCCTTTCGCCTTGCCCTCGCGCGATGAGGTGAACGAAAGATAGCGCCCATCGGGGCTCCACTGCGGATCTCCTGCTGCCTCCGGGCCATAGGTCAACTGCACGTCGTTTTGGCCGTTCCAGCTGATCATCCAAAGCTCGTTGATGCTCTTATCAGCCTCTACATCAACATGCGAGACCGTATAAGCGATCAGCATGCCGTCAGGCGAGAGGACCGGTGCGGCGACACGAACCATCTTCGCGAGGTCATCCGGCGTCATGTTGTGCTTTGCCACTGGTGTTGTGCTCTGGCCGAACACCGGCAGGACAAGCGAGATGAACAGAACGGCATATGAAGGTGCCGGGACGCGGAGTTCTTGCATGAGGCAGAGTCTAGCAGAGCTTCTATCTTCCGAGACCGAGAGATTCAACCTGCTCGATCGAGACAATCACCATCTTTCTATATCTGCAAACCACCGCTGTCCGCTGTCCTGAGGATCGCCCGCGCAAGACAGGTTGCTGTTGAGGCCGTGGTGGCCAAGATGCCGTCTTTTCTCGTGTTCGTTGCTATTAGAGAGGCCTCAATAGCGGGAGCAGGCGACAGGGGCTGTAAACCTTCCTGTCAATCCGAAAGCGCCCCCAATAAATTGAGTACCTTTCTCCCGGTCACCGGATCGATGATGTCGGGCGCAATCTCGGCGAGTGGTTCGAGTACAAAGCGTCTTTCGCACATTGCAGGATGTGGCAGGGTAAGGACCTCACTTTGCATGATGAGGTCGCCGAAGAAGATGAGATCCAGGTCGAGCACACGAGGTCCCTTTGCGATTGTCTGCGTTCGATCGCGCCCCAGCGAGCGCTCAATCTGCATGAGACCATCGAGAAGCGCTCGTGGCTCAAGCTCTGTCTCGAGCAAAGCGGCGGCGTTAAGAAAGCGAGGCTGATCAAGGTAGCCGACCGGCGTAGTGTCGTAGAAGCTCGAAGCAACCAGTACGGTTCCAAGGCTGGAAAGTTGCTCGATCGCGAGATTAAGATTCACGGCACGATCGCCGAATTTCGAATCGAGATTGGAACCGAGCGCGATGGCCGCGATCTGTTTTGGCTTCAATCCATCACCTTAGGCAGTGATCGAGACGAGCCCTGGTGAGGCGTGGGCTTTCTCTGGAGCGGGTTCAGCATAACCATAAGCGAGTTCCCACGCCGAGCGATCCTGCATGAGCTTCTTAACCAACGCCGTATGCATGGCGTGGCCGGCACGCTCGGCGACGACACGACCCCGTATTCGTTTGCCAGCGAGGGCAAGGTCGCCGATTAGATCCAGCACCTTGTGCCTCACGAACTCATCGACGAAGCGCAATGGTCCGTTTTCGATACCCTGGCGCGTCAAGATGATGGCGCACTCTTCAGAAGCTCCGCGAATGAGTCCCATATTGCGCAGCATCGGTTCGTCTTCTTTCCAGCCGAAAGTGCGAGCCGGAGCGATGAGGTCTGCATACACACCACTCTCCAGATCGCCCGAGAACTTACCGAAACCAATCGGTTCAGGGAAGTCGATTCGGTATTCGATGCTGTAGCCGGAGCCAGGATAAACACCAATGAACTTACTGCCGTCCTGGACTTCGACATCTTTGAGAATACGGATGTACTCGCGCTTGCGGCGCTGTTGCTTGAGACCTACCTGCTGAAACGCCTGAATATAGGGCAGAGCGCTGCCATCGAGAATAGGGACTTCGAGGTTATCGATCTGGACGATAACATTGTCAACTCCGAAGCCGATCAGAGCGGAGAGGAGATGCTCGGTAGTGGAGATGAGCACGCTCTGTCGCATGAGGCTGGTGGCATAGCTGACTTTAGCGACGTTACGACCGATGGCGGGTATTTCGAAGTCATCAAGATCAGTTCTCCGGAAGACGATGCCGGAACCTGCTGGCGCCGGAATGAGCTTCATCGACACGGGGGCTCCGCTATGCAGGCCGATGCCGTGGAAATCTACTGCAGACCGGATTGTGTGCTCAAGGTGAGCTTCTGTCGCCACGCGCAATAAATCCTTTAGAGACAATTAAAGTTTATGCGCGGTTTCCAACAGAAGAGTGTGGCTAAATCGCCACAGTCAGTACTCAACCGGGTGCCTGCGCCGGGGCAGCAGAGTGCCTGTCCACTGAGCATCCCTGTACGATGAACGCCATGAGGTCAGTGGGGATAGAGCTTGCAAAGATAGCTGAGAGCATTGCGGCGAAGAAAACATGGTTGACAGATCAGTTGCGGACGCTCGTAGAGATCGAATCACCGAGCAATGATCCTGCGGCGGTGAACCGCGCCAATGACTTCGTCGCGACTCTCGCTGGCGAGACAGAAGGCCGGGTGAAACAACACCGCCAAAGCAGCTTCGGCCATCTGCTGGAACTGCGGTTTGGCCCGGCTCGAAGCAAAGAGAAGCCGATCCTTCTCCTTGGGCATCTCGACACGGTGTGGCCGCTTGGAACGCTGCGTTCCATGCCCTGGAGAGAGGAGAAAGGACTTCTTTACGGACCCGGCGTGCTGGACATGAAGGCTGGCGTGATAATGGCTTTGACCGCCCTTACGACCCTGCGAGAATTTGGGTTCAAACAACCTGTGACTCTTCTGCTGAACAGCGATGAGGAAGTCGGCAGCACAGTTTCGCGGCCGATTACGGAGCGGCTCGCGCTCGAAGCTTCAGCAGTCTTTGTGCTTGAGCCAGCGCAGGGACTCGCCTACAAGACTGCTCGAAAAGGAGTTGGCCAGTATAATTTGCACGTCACAGGCGTTGCAGCCCATAGCGGTGTCGACTTTGAGCGCGGACATTCCGCCATCCTGGAACTGGCGCGGCTGATCGGAACGGTTTCAAGCTTCACGGATCTGAAGCGGGGACGCACGGTAAACTGCGGGGTGGTTCGTGGCGGGACCCGCTCTAATGTGATTGCGGCTGAGGCTGTGGCCGAGGTGGATGTTCGCATAGCCAAGGCAACCGATGCAGGCGCATTAGACAAGCTCTTCCGCCGCCTCAAGGTGACCGATCCCTGCTGCAAACTCGCGATTACAGGCGGTCTAAACAGACCTCCCATGGAACGGACGCCGGGCACGGTGGCGCTGTTTAAGCAGGCCCAAGAACTGGCCGCTGAGCTTGGATTTCCGCTCGGAGAAGCCTCCACCGGGGGCGGTTCGGACGGCAACTTCACGTCTGCACTTGGAGTGCCGACGCTTGATGGAATGGGCGCGGTGGGAGATGGCGCGCACGCCGCGCATGAATCAGTGATGGTTGAGCATCTCGTACCGCGAACGACGCTGCTCGCCGCAATGATTGCGAAAAGCAGGGGACAGGTTAGCTGAAGGCCGCTCCCGCCGTCTGCAGCAGGATCAGCACGATCCACCACCCGGCGACCACTACTGCCGCTGCGCCGCGCTTGATTTCCGCAACTGTTGAAACTCCGATCGTCAGCAAAACTGCAGTCCAGATGGCGAAGATATCCGCCGCAGAGAGGAGCGGCATGAGCATCTTTGGCAAGTCAGAGTCGGCAAGATAGAAGCCGACATTTGTTCCTAGTGGATTTTTTATATTGAAGGAATCACTGACAGCTCCCCCGTAAACTGCAGCGATCACCAGGAGATAAAAGAGCACCAGGGGTAGCGTGCTGTAGAACCACACCCCCATCATCGATTTGTAGGTTGCGCGGCCGCCGGCGCCGAAGTTCGCGGACGCAAGGAGAATGCCGGCCGCAGCAAGGCCGACAAGGATGCCGATCACCGGCCCCGCATAAAGGAATTTGAATTGGGTCTCGATGCTCGCATGGATCCGAGCCGCGTCCCCTGGGCTTGACGAGGCCATCCGCGACTCCAAGGCCGGAGACTGGCGAATGACACCATCGACCAGCGCCGGCAGGCCAATCCTGTGAAGCAGAACATAGGCGTAGACCACTCCGACAACGGCCGCTATGAGATAGGGAACCCACCAGCCGGAACTTCGTCTCACATCCGCAAACGTCTTTGCTGGCGCAACGAAAAGGTTGAGCACGCGCTGCAAGGGATTGAGTCCTGGTGCTTCAGCTGTCGTGGTAGCCAGTTCGGGCATGACGGACCTCAGGAGAATAAGTGCTCCGGGATTGGAGGAATCCTGCAGGAGTTTCAAGAATTGTAGATTGGCGCAACCGGCAATTCAGCAAATTTCTCCTTCTCACCGCAATGCGACGCGTGGCTGCCCACACAAACGATTGAACCTCCCGAGTTGGGAGGTTCAATCGGTGGAGCATTGATGAAACGGAACCTTACTGCATCGTAACGCCGCCGCCAGCCTTCTGTTCTTTCTTGAGTTCATTTGCCTTGCGAGCGCCCATGCTCTTTTGAGTCCAATCGTCGGCTGCGGCTAGATCCGTCTTGCGAGCGGCGTCATTGCCGCACTCCATGTCCGCTTTGCGGCGATTCATAAGATTGAGGTAGGTCATCGCGTCTTCGTAAGTGGGGTTGATCGAAACTGCCTTCTCCAGCACTTCGATACCTTCCGTTACAGGTTGAGTGTTTGCGTCGACAATCTTCTGGCAGGCACCTTTGCTCTTTTTTGCGTTGCCGTTACCGTCATCCGTCAAACCATCCGCCGCGAGGATTGCAACTGCGCTCTTGTAAGCCTGAACCCAGTCGACGAAGCCGATTGTGTAATATGCTTCCGCATCGTTCGGATCAACCGCGATCACCTTGCGCTCATACTCCTTCGCCTGATCCATCTTCTTGATGTTGCGGCTGATGGAGGCAACCTGTTTCAAGGCTGTGAGGTCGTTTGGATCCTTGGCCAACACCGTCTGGAAAGCGTCAAGCGCCTTTTGTGCAAGGGCCAGGTTCTCCGGGCTGTCGAGATTTGGCACCACTTGATTCGCATAGGCGGTCGCGAGGTATAACTTCGCGTCTTCGGACTTCGGATCCAGATTGATGGCGGTCTGGAAGTGATCGACGGCCTCTTCGTACTTCTGGTTCTTGAATGCCTGCACACCCTTGTTGAGCTGGTCTCGCGACTTGAGCTGGTTGCAACCCGTGGCACCACAGAGCAGTGTCACCACAAAAGCGGCCGTAACCGGAATTCGTGCAGTCAATTTCATCGGGCGGGTGTTCTCCTTGGGGGCGCAATAAATTGGGTGTGACGCAATATTCATTCAGCAGGTTTGACGCGTTGTTCGATTGTACTGGCCATCCTGTCAAATGACTAGAGGATGGAACGTTTACTGTTGGCGACTGATGGAGTAAAGCAAGGTGATTCAGGGCTCGTACCCGTCTTCTAATTCACAACGGAAGGCGTTGCATCGACTCGCATACGGTACAACCTAAATCACGTTTAGCGCAAGGACATGTCTCAATTTCCTGCAATGATTCGAATCCTGAGACGCATTGCTGTGACAATCGCGTTCACGCAGATGCAAGTGGCGATACTGGGTCGAGGCACAATCGTGAGATACGGCCTGAAAAGCAGAGTCTGAAAATTGGAAAGGCGGCGAACCGGAATCGGTCGCGCCGCCCGTGAGAGAACGATTCGATCTACTGTCCGGCAGCAACGCGCGGAGTGATGAGACCGATGCTATCTACACCCGCCTGGTGGCCGAAATCGATCACATCGGCGACCTTGCTGAAATCAAGATCAGGATCACCTTTCACAAACATTACTTTTGTCTGCCGGGTGGAATAAATCTCTACAAGCTTTGGCTCGATGTCCGACTTGTTGAAAACAGTCTCGTTGATCTTGTAGGAGGGAGCTCCGCCACCGTTCGACAAAATCGAGACCACGATCGTGTTGGGATCAGGCAGGTCAGTTGACTTCGTCTTCGGAGGCTGCGGAATCAGCGCATCAAGACCCTTCGGAGTTACGGGAACGATGACCATGAAGATGATTAACAGTACCAACAAAACATCGATCAGAGGGGTAACGTTGATTTCCGATACCGCTCCACCTTTACCTCCACCGCCCATTCCCATAGCAAATCTCCTTAATCCTGCCCTGCTTCAAGACGTTCCGTTGCGGCTACTGATCTTTCTTTTCGGTCAACATGCCCAGGTCACTAATTCCAGCCGAGCGGATGCCGTCGATTGTGTCCATCACCTTACCGTAATTGGCTCGAGAGTCGGCGCGCAGAAAGACGGTCTTGCTTCCTTGCTTATTCGCTTCCATCCGTGCCGTGATCCTTGAACCGAGATCGTCGACCTGAACCTGGTCGCCGCCGAGAAAGGTTTTACCGTCGCGGGTCACCGCCACCACAGTCGAGTCTTCCTTGTTGGCGTCTTCCATGACGACAGCGGCCGTGGCGATCGGAAGATCGACGTTAACCTTATTGTTCAACATGGGGGTGATCACCATGAAGATGATCAGAAGCACCAGCATCACGTCCACCATGGGGGTGACGTTGATGTTGGAATTTACCTTCTTGCCCTCGTCGCGCTTGTTGATTCCCATTACTCACTCCATCCGTTACATCGCTGTTTACAACGTTAGCAGTGACCAGGTGCAGCGGAGTCCTTTTTTGCTCCGGGCCTGAAGTTTGCAGGCCCGGAGAGCGAAGGAGATTCCGTCGCGTGCGTCGTTGTGTAAGATTAGCGGCTGCTCTGCTTGATGAAGTAGTCGACCAACTCGCTTGAGCTGTTGTCCATCTCGACGTCGAACGATTCAACTTTGTTGGTGAAGTAGTTGAACGTCATAACGGCGGGGATAGCAACGAGCAAGCCGAAAGCAGTCGTGACGAGGGCTTCCGAGATACCGCCAGCTACGGCACCGATACCTGAGGTCTTCTGGGTTGCGATGGCCTGGAAGGCATTCAAGATACCGACCACAGTGCCGAACAAGCCGATGAACGGGGCCGTCGAGCCGATAGTGGCAAGGCCGCCAAGACCGCGCTTCAACTTGGCATGCACAATAGCTTCGGAACGCTCGAGGGCGCGCTTGGAGCTTTCGATCTGCTCAACCGTGATGCTGCCACCTGAACCAAAGCTGCGGAACTCCTGCAGGCCAGCGGTGACGACTTCCGCAAGGTGTGACTTTTTGCTGCGATCGGCAACCTTGATCGCTTCGTCAAGACGGCCGTCCTTTAGAGCGCCGGCGACCTTGGGGGCGAACTCACGAGACTGCTTGCGGGCTGCTGCAAAGTAGAGATAGCGGTCGATCATTACGGCAAGAGACCAGATCGACATGATGAAGAGAATGACGACGACCCCACGTGCCAGCCAGCCCATATTGCCGAGAAGACCGGTGAAGCTGAATGAGGGGCCAGCCGCTTCCTGGAAGTACAGGGCGAGCGAAGAGGGAACGTGGGCGGCGGTTGCGAGATGAGCGAGAATCACTGGAATCTTTCCTCCTGATTTAAACTCTGTCGTGCTAGAGAATGGTTTACTGCATACTCCCTACTTCAGGTACTGCAGGAAGTCTCTACAAAATTGCGATTAGGAAAAGTCGGGCAGGAAGGAAGCGGATAGGGCGTGGCGCCTACAAAGCGGGCGTACGATCCCTAGCCGCTTACCCGTACGCTCTAGCCGCCGCCGAAGTTGAAGTTCACCGTGATCTGCGTCTCGACCTCGGTCGGTTCGCCGCTCAAGAGGAACGGCTTGTATCGCCAGGTTCGAACCGCCTCGAGGGCACTCGACTGAAGCATTGGAGGGCCGCTGATCACACTCAAATTGTCGATGGTTCCGGACTTGGAGATGATCGCGTGCAGCACGACCTGACCTTGAACATGGGCTGCTTTGGCGATCGGAGGGTAGACAGGTGTCGCGCCAGAGATTTTGTTACCGCTTACAACACCACCCGAGACGCGCGCCGGACCCTTCGGCTTTTCGACCTTAACCACTGGAGTCGGCGCGGTGCCCATGCTGCCCATAACACCGCCAGCCACTCCACCAGCAGAGCCCATTCCGGACATTCCAGCTACGCCGGCAGTTGTCGGCGGTGGCGGGGCCTCTTCAACCACTTTGGCAATGTCCTTCGGGATCTTAGTCGGAGCATGGAATCCGCTGTCGATGGTTGGAGCGACCTTTAGCGGCTTGATTTCAGCGGCAGGGGGTGGTGGTGGCGGAGGGGGTGGTGGTGGCGGGGGAGCCGTCAACATCGCCGTCATCGAAGATTTGGGCAACGCCTCGGGGTATAGAAGCGGAATCAAAATGATGATTCCGATGATTACCGCATTAAATGCAAATGTGGCAATCATCCAGTACTTGGACTTTGTCTTCAGCTTACCGCCGGACTCCATCATCGAATCTTCAAACATGAGCAACCTCTTCTGGGGAAGAAAGCTAACGATCTACTCTTACTTGGACACCGAGATGTTGAAAATTGTTCCCGCAGTGGGAAACTCTCGAAAATTGTGGAAAAGTGTCAATCCCCTGATCGGGTTAGGCGTGTAGAAGATTTCGGTGCTGCAGACAAAAGGGCGCGACAGAAGTCGCGCCCTTTCCTAATGAGTGATTAGGTTTACTTCAGGCCTTTACACGCTTGGCCGGCAGTGTGGCGGCCTTACCCTGCTTCTGCCGCCAGTCCTGATAGGCAACAAGCATGGGAGCAGCGACCGCGATGGAGGAATACGTTCCAATCAGGATTCCGACCACCAGCGCAAACGAGAAGCCGTGCAGTACCTCGCCGCCAAAGAGATAGAGCGACAGGACGGTCAGAAAGGTCAAGCCCGACGAGATGACGGTCCGAGACAGCGTCTGATTGATACTGCGGTTAACAACATCGGCCAATGTCTCGCGCCGGCTGCTGGCGAGGTTCTCGCGAATTCGATCGAAGACGACGATCGTGTCGTTCATCGAGTAGCCGATCAGCGTGAGGATGGCGGCGATCACCGTGAGTGTGATCTCCTGATTGACCAGGCTGAATGCGCCGACGGTGATCAGCGTGTCGTGGAAGACAGCGGCCACGGCGGCAACGCCGTAGATGAGCTCGAAGCGGAACCAGAGGTAAACGAGCATTCCGAGCAGCGAATAGGCAGTCGCAAACCATGCCTGGTGCTGGAGTTGTTTTCCTGCCGTCGGTCCGACTATTTCTACCTGCTGCACAGTGAAGGCGGAGTCGTGATAGTTCGAGCTGAGCGCGGCGATTACCTGAGCGCGGCCAGCGTCGTGATTCGCATCGGCGGTTGCGGATTCCGGCAGTCCGATCACTTCTTCGTTCGCCGACTTACCGAAAGCATCGCTGATTCGGGTGATGCGCGGCCCATGGATCCCTGCGGAGTCCATCGCCTGCCGAATGTGATCTTCGTTCGGGGTCGAATCGAACTTCACGTAAACGAGCGTTCCGCCCTTGAAGTCGACACCCTTGGGAATGCCGTGCCAGAACAACATGCTGAGGATGCCGGCAACGGAGAAGATGAGGGAGAAGCCCAGGAAGTACCACTTCTTGCCGAGCCAGTCGATATTTGCATTGCGAAACAGTTCCACGCTTCTTTACCTCGGCGGGGCGCAATGCCCCGCAATCTTTCAAATGACTCGTAAATCCGGGCACCGCGTCTCGATTCTGAGACGCGGTGCCCGGATTCTAGATTGACAACGCGGTGTTCCGTTCCTTGTTGCGGAGTTCTGCGTCGAAGATGACGCGCGAGACCAGGACCGCCGTAAAGATGTTTGCCAACAGACCGAAGGTCAGCGTAATCGCGAATCCTTTGACCGGCCCGGTTCCGAAGAGGAAGAGGATGGCGGCCGAGACGATGGTCGTAACGTGGGTATCGACGATCGTGATCCAGGCATGGGCAAACCCCTGCTGAACCGCCATTGCTGCGGTCTTGCCGCTGCGTAGCTCTTCACGGATGCGCTCGAAGATCAGGACGTTTGAGTCGACCCCCATACCAATGGTCAGGATGACGCCGGCAATTCCCGGCAGCGTCAATGTCGCGTGCGAGTAGCCCATGAAGCCGAGCAGGATGAGCAGGTTCAACATCAACGCGAGGTCGGCATTGATACCGGCCCCGCGATAGTAGATGAGCATGAAGGCCATGACCACCAGCATGCCGATAATCGCCGCCATGACGCCCTGGTGGATTGAAGCAGCGCCAAGGCTCGGACCTACGGTGCGCGTTTCAAGATAGATGATGGACGCCGGTAGAGCGCCGGTGCGCAGCAGCGTTGAGAGTCCCTTTGCCTGCTCTGCCGTGAATCCGCCGGTAATGCGGCCGGAATCGCGAATCGCACTCTGAATGCCTGCGACCTCGCGAACGCGGTTGTCGAGCACGATGGCCATCGAACCCGTACCCTTGTGCGCGTCGGTGAACTTATAGAAGTGGTCGCCTGCGGCGGTGGTCAGGTTGAAGGTTATGTCTGGACGCCCGTTCTCATCCTGCGACGGCTGGGCGTCACGGAAGTCCGTACCAGCGACTTCGCTGACCCGCTTCAGCATCCAGACCTGGTCGCCGGTTCCGGCTGAGCCTGTGCCGTGCAGCAGCAACGAATCCGGAGGAACACCCTGCGGGTTGGCCGTCAGCGCTTCCTGGTCGGTCGCGTAAGGACCGCCGGTGACTTCATGAATCTCCAGGCGGGCGGTCGACTGAATAACGTCCTGCACGCGGGCGGGATCGGTCTCGCCGGGAAGCTCAACCAGGATCTCGTTGTCGCCCAGCCCGTACTTCTCAATTACCGGCTCACTGACGCCGAGCGAGTCGATTCTTTGCCGGATAGTCTCAATCGACTGGTCGAGCGCACGCGTCTCAAGATCCCGCACCGCGCCCAGCTTCATCGTCAGCTTCATTGAACCATCAGGATTGCTGGACGAATCGTAAGTCGCGTAGTTCGAGCTGATTACACCGCGAACGTCGCCCACCCGGGCAGGCGGAACACCGGCGATCTGGATCGTCTCGGGATGCGCGGGGTCGTTCTTTGAGACGGTCGTACCTGTGATACCCGCTTTGGTCAGATCATCTTCAAGACGAGCGACATCCTTATCTGTCTCATGGGAGATCGCCTCAGCGACCTGCACCTGAAGCACAAGGTGAATGCCGCCGCGAAGATCCAGACCCAGGTGAATATTGCGGGCGATCGACTCCTTCAATCCGCCTTTTGGCACCCCGATGATGCCAAAGATCGATACCAGCAGGACGACAACGATGAAGATAATTCGGTTGCGAAGACTCTTACCCATAATCTTGAATGCCACACTCTCTCGTGCAAGATGCTGGAGACAGCGCGCCGCCGCCCCCATTTACTGCTTGTCTTATGCCGTGTTGCTTGAGGATTTGGGAAGTGTTTAGCTTGCCGTTGCCTCTTCAGTCGTTACGGCGGAGATGGCGCTCTTTACAAACTCGAGCTTCACGCCGTCGGGCTGAATGCGCACGATTACGGCATCGTCCTTGACGGTCAGAACAGTTCCGCGCAGACCGCCGTTCGTGGTCACCTTATCCCCGCTCTTCAACTGACCGAGCATCTCCTGCCATTTCTTTTGCTTCTTCTGATTCGGCGCGATCATCAAAAAGTACAACACGGCAAAGAAGAGAAGCGGTAATGCCAGACCGCCCAAATTGCCCAAACCAAACCCGCCGAGACCATCCAACAACATCGCAAACATCACTAAAACTCCAAACTTTCCGGGAACCTATTAAAGATACCTGAAGTTCCGGGGCAAATACACGCTTCTGAACAATTCCTCCCGCCCGGGCGGGCGATTCCATTCCGAGTGGACCTCCCGCTGCGGGTCTGCAACTGGTCAACTATTCGTTTCCGAAGCGGTTCCACGGAGGTGCTGTATTTGCAAAGAAGAAGCTTCCACAGGTAAATCGAGGCTCAGGATATGTTTATGTCTGGCGATCACTGGAATAACTTCTAACTGAATCCGCCCGGAGGAAGCGCATGGCAACTCCTGACACAGCCTTGCTTCAAGAGATCGCGGAAGACCGCACCCATGTGGCGATGCAGGAACGTGGGCTTGTTTTTGCCAACTTCGATGCGGAAGTCGCGTGGTCGCTCGGAAATACGCTGCGCACGTTGGCTGTGGCACGCAAAGCGCCCGTCGTCATCGATATCCGCCGCTTTGGCGATCCGGACCAGCAGTTCTTCTATACGTCGCTTACCGGGACGACTCCCGACAACGCGCGATGGATCGAGCGCAAGGTAAAGGTCGTCTCTCGTTTTCACCGCAGCTCTTATGCCGCCGGCCTCTATCTTCAGGAGCAGGGAGTCACCTTCGAGCAGAAATACTCGCTCCCTGACGCTGACTACGCAACCCACGGCGGAGCATTTCCGCTTACCGTCGCAGGCGCGGGAATTATTGGGAGCGTGACTGTTTCCGGGCTGCCGCAGAGAGCAGACCACGAGTTGGTCGTAGAAGGAATTTGCGCGGAGTTGCGGCTTGATTACGCGGCTTTAAAGCTGCCTGTTCGCCCCTAAACTCCGTCGACCAGCTGAGGATCTGTATGCCACCGTTCTCCGAAGTCAGGCGGATTGAAGCCGCCATCAAAAACAGGAACGCGAAAGAGCTGGAGTGGTCGCTCTGGTACTGCCGGATGCGGCAGACCGTTCCCTCTGCGCGCCCCGCTGATCTGCGTTATTGGAGTGGCGTCGAGGAGCAGGTGCAAGCCATACTGACGCCTTCGACCGAAGCGAAACAGTATCCGGCAAAGAAGAAGAAGACTGGACGCGGTGTCGGCTCCATTGACCATGCCGATCAGCCCTAGTCCGAATCGCTCGCCGGGATCACGATCAGTCGTCGTAAACTGATTGACGGCACGCTTGGGCATCAACGACGACGAAGGGAATTGAAACGATGGCATCCGCAATGGCAGGGATAGAAGCACTGAAGGGGACGCACCAGGAACTGAAGTTGCGCATGGAGAAGTCGGTCGAAGACTTCCGCGCGAACCTGTTGGCAGCGCGTACGGGTCGCGCCAACGTCCACATGCTCGATCAGATCAAGGTCGATTACTACGGCACCGACACACCGGTCGCGCAGATGGGGCAGATCAGCACTCCCGAGGCCACACTCATCCTGGTTCAGCCCTACGACATGGGCATGGTTTCGGCCATCGAGAAGGCTATCCGTACCTCCAGCGTCGGCCTGAACCCGATGACCGACGGCAAGGTGATTCGCGTACCCGTACCGCCAATGACGGAAGAACGGCGCAAAGATGTTGTGAAACAGCTCCAGAAGACACTCGAAGACCATAAAACTGCAATCCGCAATATCCGACGCGATGGCAATGAGCAGATCAAGAAGGCGGCGAAGGACAAACTTATCTCCGCCGACGACGAGAAGCGCGCCAGCGACGAAGTGCAGCAACTGACCGACCAGGAGATCAGACGCATCGAGGATCTCTGCAAGGCAAAGGAAAAAGAGATACTTACCGTCTGATTACAAGGAAAGGGTCATTCCTCAGTTCCAACCACGAGATGACTCTTACGTACCTCTGCTTCAAAGTACTCCGTGCCGAAATTTCTTCGGCACCATCCTGTCTCAGCGATCTCCGCCGATAGACGATAGGAGCCAAAGGAGTGCCGGGTGCCTTCCGGCACACCCGGAACGGCCCAGGTGCGGAGGAGCAAGGCAGATGAACGAGGGCAGTCAGACCGGAACCATCGAGCAATCTTCAGAGAACGCGTCAAACGAAGAGGCGTTTACGAGTCCTGTTGTGCAACCGGCGTCCGCGCCGCTCGACGTGGGCATTGCCAGTGGCCTCCAGTTTAGGGTCGACGAGCGTTACGAAGTTGACGGCGATGCGGAGGTCGTCGTCAAGACCGGTTCCATGGGCACTATGCTGCGCGGCAGCATTCTCGATATCAGCACAACCGGCTGCTATATCCAGACAATGGCGCGCGCACCGATCAAACCCGGTACCGAAGTCAGTATTATCTTCTCGGTATATGGGATGACCTTCCGCGTCGAAGCTATCAGCCGGTTCGCCAAAACCAAGGTCGGCATCGGATTTCGATTTCTTGAGATGGATCAGGCGACGAGACACCGACTCTACGGCGTTCTCGCTGACATCCGTTCGAAGGTCATCAGAGACGATCCGAAGGGAACCGTTCCGGTGATCGAGAGAACCATTCTGGATTAGGCGAGTCGCCGGTCGGCCAGCCGGTTTTCTGGCGGTCGGACTGGTTGCACACTATATGCCCTGGTGGACCAGGCGCGTGAAGGCCTGGCCGTTCATGGTCCCCAAGCCCCACTTCAAGTCGTAAGACGCCGTGGGCTTTTCTGAGATGACTTCTTCAACGATCTTGCCCTGACGCTTGAGAGTCGCGACCTTGTCGCGCACGCTCGCCAGCATATCGCGATATCCGATAAGCCGCGCCCTGTCGCCAACCGGGCCATGGCCGGGAACGATGATCGATTTCGCAGTCGTCTTCTCCAGGCTCGACGTTGCGCCCCTGATCATGCCATCGATGTTCCCGCCACTCGAGTAATCGATAAAGGGATAATTCCCGTTGAACCAGACGTCGCCACAGTGCAGGACGTCCGCCTCGATGAAGTGAACGGAGATGTCGGAATCGGTGTGCGCCGGCTCATAGTAGGTCATCTCGATCGTCTCGCCGTTCGTGCTGAACGAGTCGGTCGTTGAAAAGACCAGCGACGGAACGGCTCCCGGGGGCGCTGGTGGAAATCTGGCATTCAACGCAGCAATAGTCTGTGGTGTGCTTAGCCGTTCCCTTGTATTTTCATGGGCGATGATGGTGGCGCCGGCATTATGCATCCACTCATTGCCGTCCGTATGGTCGAAGTGCCAGTGAGTATCGATGAGATGCTTCAGTGGATCGGCGCTGATGCTGTTGAGTGCCTGCGTGATCTGCCGCTGGGAGGTAGACAATCCGGAGTCGACGAGCAGCTTGCCATCCTTGCCCGGAAGGACGAGGATGTTGCCGCCTGAACCCATCAGCAGACTTAAATTGCGGCGCATCGGCTGCACCGTGATCTTAGCGGAGGCTCCGCTAAAACGCATCTGCGCGACGGCATCCGCATGATCCTGCGCGAAGAGGCGTCCCGCACGGGAGCATGTTGCGGCAGCAGCAAGCGACGCCGTCCAGATGAAGCTGCGGCGGGAGATCGATGCCTTCTGTGAACGTGTCATTGAGGCCTTCAATCATGGATCATAGCGGCTTGCTTACGTTGTGTGATCGACGACAATCTTCCAACCGCTGTCAGTTTTTTCGAAGACCATTGAGAACAGGCCTTCAGCATTGCCGCCGTTTTTCTTACTGCGTTCAAGGCGGTACTTGCCAACACACGTGGCAACCTTCTCGTCGATGGGATGAACCTCAAGCTCGGAGAACGTAAGCTGCCCCATCGCCTCCTTGGTCGGATAATCGCGATGGTAAGCCGCTAACAGGCCGGAAAAACCGCGCTGAATCTGATTGTTGATGAACAGAGTGTCAGGAGAGTTTTTATATCCCTCGGCAAAGGAGTCAATGTCACCCCGGTTCCACGCCGTCTCCTGCTTCAGCAGCACTTTGATGACGTCGAGTTCCTGCTGGCTTGCTGTTTTCAGCGGCGTGCTTTGGGCCTGCATAGCAAGGCAAGTACCGAGAACGAGCGATAACACCAGAAAGACAGAGCGGAAGCGCAGCATCGTTAAACCTCGTTTCGGATCAAGCCATCCATTACGACAATACCTGCTGCAATCAGCGGGTCCTCTCACTCTGTGCGTCTCCGGCACTGTCCAGTTTCGCGGAATGAATATCGACACAGTGCTCCACCGGATTGACCTTCGCCGAGGGAATGACCCACAAGACCGTGACCAGCGCCACGATACCGAGGGAAACATACGGGTGGCGGAAGCTGCATGCCACCGCAATCAGGTACATGCCGAGCGAGATGGCGTGTTTGCGCTCGGCGGCCGCGTCTGCTCGCTCCAGCCGGCCGGTCTCGCGAAGATGCCTGCCAATGACGAGGCGCAGCAGGCCAAAACTACCGCCGGTCAGGATCATCGAGATGACGTAAAGCATCACCGAGAAGGAATCCATCTTCTTGTCTAAGACATACGAGGTGAAGAACGGCAGCAACGAAAGCCAGAAGAGGAAGAAGAGGTTCGCATAGAGGGTCCGCTCGTCCGCCTGATCCGTACGGTGGACAAGATGGTGATGATTTACCCAGTACACTCCAGTGAAGGCAAACGACAGGGCGTACAGCCCAATTGTCGGCAGCACTGTTTGAAGCCCGGTGAGCCCATTCTGAAGTGGCACCTTTAATTCCAGCACCATAATCGTGATGATGACGGCTATCACCCCGTCGGAGAAGGCTTCGAGGCGGGCTGGAGTGGCTGTGGTCTTCGACATGGAGTGTGGATTGAGGCTTCGCATGGAGAATACAACGCGGTCGACGAGATCGCACAACGATAGCGGTAGAATTTGAGATATGGGCAGTACGTTCGCCGAGTCCGCAGTGACAGCCGTGCGTGTCGTCCACGCGGTGTGCTCGCATGACTGCCCGGATTCCTGCGGCGTGTTGATCACTGTGGACACGGAAAGCGGCAAGGCAACCAGGATCCAGGGTGATCCTGCGCATCCGGTGACGCGCGGCTTTCTCTGCGGCAAGGTGGCAAAGTACCTCGACCGCGTCTATTCACCCGATCGGCTGCTTTACCCCATGCGGCGCAAAGCTGATGTCACGAAGGGGCCGCTCGAGCAAGGGCGCGAGGCCGAGGCGTTTGAGCGCATCTCGTGGGACGAAGCGCTCGACCATATTGCCGCGCGGCTGAAGAGTGTTGCGGAAGAGTTCGGTCCGGAGAGCATTCTGCCCTATAGCTACGCCGGCACGATCGGTCAGCTCGGCTACGGGTCGATGGATCGCCGCTTCTTCCATCGCCTGGGGGCGTCGCAGCTTGACCGGACCATCTGCGCTTCTGCGGGAGGTGCCGCGCTGCTGAGCGTCTACGGCATCAAGCTGGGCACGCCACCGCAGGAGTTCGCCCGCGCGGGACTCATCATTGCGTGGGGTGCGAACATCCACGGCAACAACATCCACCTTTGGCCGTTCATTGAAGAGGCGCGCCGCGCGGGCGCCAAGCTCATGGTCATAGATCCCTATCGCACCCGCACTGCGGCGCTTGCAGACGAGCATCTCGCGATCAATCCCGGCACGGATGCAATGCTGGCGCTCTCGATGATGCATGTAATTCTTCGCGACAGCCTCGAGGACAAAGCGTACATCGCCTCAAACACGCATGGCTTCGATGCACTGCGCAAACATGCACTTGACCAGAAGCACTCGCCTGAAGCAGCGGAAAAGATCACAGGGATTGATGCCGAAACGATCGTGCTGCTTGCCCATGCCTATGCAAACTGCCAGCGAAATAACAGTAAGCCGGCGGTAATACGCCTGAACTACGGCATTCAACGCAGCGAGAACGGAGGCACGGCAGCCCGGGCCGTCTGCATGCTGCCGCTGCTTACCGGCGCATGGCAGTATCGCGGCGGCGGGCTGCAGCTTTCCATGTCAGGATCGTTTCCGTTTAACAACAATGAGCTGCAACGTCCGGACCTGATGCTGGCCAGTCCGCTGAAGCGACCAGCCCGCATCGTTAATATGAGCGAGTTGGGAAAGGCGCTCACGACCCTCGGCAAAGGTGCCAAAGAGGGGCCGCCCGTGAAGGCTCTGTTCGTCTATAACTCGAATGCGGCGGCCGTCGCTCCCAACCAGAACGATGTGCTCAAAGGGATGCGTCGGGAAGATCTTTTCACGGTCGTGCACGAGCAGTTCTTTACCGATACTGCCGATTACGCCGACATCCTCCTGCCGGCGCCGACCTTCTTTGAGACGAAGGATGTTCAAGGAGCCTACGGGCATCTCTTCGTCCAGGTCTCCGAGCAGGCGATCGCCCCGCTGGGCGAAGTTCGTAACAACGTTGCACTCTTCCGCGAACTCGCCAGGCGCATGGGATTTGAAGAAGAGTGCTTTAACGACTCGGTAGACGAACTCATTGACGTGGCTCTCGAAACAGAAAACCCGTGGTTCGCCGGGATCGACCGCGCGCACCTCGAACGCAAGGGCCACGTTCCGCTGCAACTTCCCGTTGATAGCCATGGCGAGTCGCTGCCCTTCAGCGATGCGAGTTGGTTCCGTACGCCGAGCGGCAAGGGTGAACTCGTTCCGGTTCCTGTCTTCGCCGCTCCACGCGAATCCCGCGCCCACGCGTCCGAGTATCCGCTGGAGTTCCTGCCGCGCAAAGCTGACAACTATATGAACTCCACTTTTGCCAACCATCCGGGCCACCAGCGGATGGAGTTGCGGACCGCTGGCGTCCTTGAGATGAACGAGACTGATGCCGCTCCGCGCGGCATTGTGAATGGCGACGAGGTCGACATCTTCAATGCTCGCGGACGCATCCGCCTCCATGCTCAAGTCGACGGAAAAGTAGGAGCGGGTGTCGTTGCTGCCAGGCTCGACTGGAGCAAGCTGGGCAGCGATCTCTCCGGCTCAGGCGGAAATGTCAATGCTCTTACCTCTGAGACGCTGACAGATATTGGCGGCGGAGCCACCTTCTATTCAACGCTCGTTGAAGTACGAAAGGCCGAAATCCATGCTTGAAATTGCCCCTGCTCCCGCCACCGCAACGCTGCCCGTTCTCGCAGAGATTCATCGCGCAGCCGAACTCGTGCACCGCTTCATGCCTGCTACGCCGCAATATAGCTGGCCGCAGATCAACAAGCGCGCCGACGCCCAAGTCTGGATTAAGCACGATAACCACACACCCACCGGAGCGTTCAAGGTTCGCGGTGGGATCGTCTATATGGACTGGCTCCGCCGCGAGCATCCCGAAGTGACGACCGTCATCTCCGCGACGCGCGGAAATCATGGCCAGTCAATCGCCTTTGCTGCCGCGCACGCTGGACTCCATGCGGTGATCGTTGTGCCGCACGGCAACAGCGTCGAGAAGAACCGCGCCATGCGGGCGCTCGGGGCAGAGCTGATCGAGTTTGGCGACGACTTCCAGGCAGCCGTCGTGCGCGGGAAGCATCTCGCGGCCGAGAACGGCTGGCATCGAGTTCCCAGCTATGATTCACCGCTCGTCGCGGGCGTCTCCACGTGGGCCCTTGAATATTTCAGCGCCGCGCCGCCGATTGAAACGCTTTACGTGCCAATCGGCATGGGTACAGGAGTTGCGGGAGCGATCGCTGTGCGAGATGCCCTTGGCCTCACCACAAAGATCGTCGGGGTCACCTCGGCCCATGCGCGAGCAAGTGCGCTCTCGTTTGCCGCAGGTCACGTGGTCGAGCATGCGACAGCAACGCAGATTGCCGATGGTGTGGCCTGCCGCACACCAGAGCCCAATGCAGTCGAGGTCTTTCTGGCCGGGGTCGACCGGATCGTAGAGATCACCGATGACGAGGTTGAGGACGCAATGCGCATCTACTTTGCCGACACCCACAACGTTGCCGAAGGCGCAGGGGCACTCGGGCTCGCCGCCCTGCTGAAGGATAGGCGCACGGGGGTGACGGCGGCGGGCAGCGTTCTGGGCACGACCCTCTGCGGCGGAAATGTCGATACGGATGTCTTCGCAGCGATACTTGGCAGAGCTTCTACGAATGCATGAGGCGGGCTTTCAGTGCGCGGGCTGTGGCGAATGGATTGAGACCACGGTCGATGAATCCGGCGGATCGAAGCAGCAATATGTCGAAGATTGCCAGGTCTGCTGCCAGCCGAACGTCCTGACCGTCCAATGGGATGTCTCAGCGCAGGAGTACACGATCCATGCCGAGTTGGAGAGCTAGCGGCGGTCAAGGCTGCCACGCACCCCGCCTCCCACGGGTATAATCGAGACTTCCCCGGGGATTGGTCTCGGCGCGATTTTAAGAGCAGTGAGGGTGTGCGTATCTTTACCGTAAAGCATGAGAGCGGAAGCTCGCTGTTGAGCCCGTCAAGCCAGATGAACCAGAGCAATCCCCCGAACAATCCCGGGTGCTTACGCCTACGCGTCGCCCGCGCTACAGCCTACGCAGCGGCAATCTTCCTGCTCTCCGGCGGGTTCGATTCAGCGGCAATCGCGCAGGTCGGCGGCAAGCCCACCGGCAGCATCTTCGCCACCGCCACGCCCGATACCCCGCAGACTCTCTGCCAGCCCCAGGTGATCGGGAACCGGCGCATTCCCAAGGAGTCTGTACTTGCCCGTCTCTTCAGCCGGCAGGGCGACCAGTATGACCAGGCGACCGTCGAGCGCGACTTCAACTCGCTGTGGAACACGGGCTACTTCGAAAACGTTCGCATCGAACGTGTTGACACACCGAAATGCGTGCAGCTTGTCGTCTATGTGCTGGAGAAGCCGACTGTCCGCGAGATCAATTACAAGGGTCTCAACGCCGTTTCGCTTTCGGATGTGCAGGAGCGGCTGAAGAAGGCGAAGGTCGGTCTGACGGTAGAGGCGCAGTACGATCCCACCCGCATCAAGCGCGCCGAAAATGTTCTGAAGGATTTGCTCTCCGAGCATGGCCACCAGTTCGCCACAATCAAGACGGAAGTGAAGAACATCCCGCCGGCTTCAGTCGCCCTTACCTTCACGATCAAGGAAGGCCCGACGGTTAAGGTGGGCAAGATCGAGTTCCAGGGCAATAACAGCCTGAACGATCGCACCCTGCGCGCTTCGATGAAGAACCTGAAGCCAATCGGCGTTCCGCACTCGATCGTCCTTGAAAACCTATTCGCCAAGACCTTCGACGCCAGCAAGCTCGATGAAGACACCGAGCGCGTTCGCTTCGCCTACCGCGACAAGGGATACTTCAAGGCACAGCCCGCTGAGCCGATTACAAAGGTCCGCGACGAAGGCGGCTTGAACTTTTTTACCCTGCGGCCCTCCACCGGCAAGCGTATCGATATCCTAATTCCGATCGAGGAGGGTGAGCGCTATCGCCTTGGCGGCATCACGTTTACCGGCAATAAGGCCGTCTCCAACCTCAAGGTGCTCCGTGCGCAGTTCGCCCTGAAGGACGGCGAATGGTTCAATGCGTCGCTCTTCGGCAAGGGCGTTGAGCAACTTCGCAAGGCTTACGGCGAGCTCGGCTACATCAACTTCGTCGGCACGCCGGTACCGCGCATCGATGAAGCGAAGAAGCTTATCTATCTGGACATCGACATTGACGAAGGCAAGCCGTTCTATGTCTCGCGCATCGAGTTCACCGGCAACACCATCACCCGCGATAAGGTCATCCGCCGCGAGTTGCTGCTTGAAGAAGGCCAGGTCTACAACAGCCGACTTTGGGACCTCTCCATCTTGCGATTGAACCAGTTGAACTACTTCGACGTGCTGAAGGCCGACCAGGACTCCGAGAGCCGCCAGAACGCCGATGACGGAACAGTAGACCTGCTGTTGAAGCTGAAGGAGAAGGGCAAGAACTCCATCGGGCTTAACGGCGGCGTCAGTGGACTGTCAGGAAGCTTCCTTGGGCTGAACTACCAGACCAACAACTTCCTCGGTCTTGGCGAGACACTCTCCCTGAGCGCGAACATCGGCAACCTTGCTCGCACGATCAGCTTTGGATTCACGGAGCCATACCTGCGCAACAAGCCGGTATCGGTCGGCTTCCAGGTTTTCAGTTCGAAGCGCGACTTCAATCCAGCCAAGAGCTACGGCACGACCACTGGCCAAAGTGCGAACCTGACCGCCGCGCAGGAGTCGCAGCTGCAGAACTACAATCAGTCGCAGACTGGGTTGACGCTCTCTGCAAGTGAGCCGCTGCGGCATCTCTTCAGCCGCTCGGGTGTTTCCCGCGTCGGTATCTCGTACGCGCTCTCGCGTTCGACCATTACTACCTTCAACGACAACACGCACAATGTTTTCCAGTCGCTTGCCTTCCGCTCCGGGATTCAAGGGCAGAACCAGTTAAGCGGCATCATCACCTCTACCATTTCGCCAAGCTTCACCTTCTCTACATTGGACCGGGCAGTCGGCCCGCACAATGGCAAGGACTTCAACCTGTCAGTCGCAATCGCCGGCGCTGGCGGTAACGTGAAGTACTTCCAGCCGGTCGCGAGCTACCGCCAGTTCTTCCCGATGAAGGGCCTACATATCAATCGCGAAGGCCACAACGTGCTCGGCTACCGTGTACAGGTCTCGCATGTCGAAGGCTTCGGTGGACAGGTTGCGCCACCTTTCGATCGTGTTTATGGCGGTGGTGAGAATGACATCCGCGGCTTCGACATCCGCGCCGCGTCGCCCTACACCTTTATTCCGAACCGTGTGCTCTTCAACCTGACCAACCCCGATGGCAGCACGATTCCCCGTGACCCGACCAACGCGGCGCTTGGCAACGTACAGATTCCGCTGCCCATCTACCGCCTGGTCGCAGTCGGGGGCGATACCAGCCTCACGAGCAACGTCGAGTACCGGATCCCCATTGTGAACCAGGTCACCTTCGCTTTCTTCACTGACTTCGGCCTCGTCGGCGATCTTGCGAAGAACCAGTTACGCGAAAGCTTTGCTGGATCGACCGCCATCACCAGTGCACAGTACGGCTGCCCCACGTTTATCAACGGCGCCTGCTTCGGAGGCCAGTCTGTGACGTTTGACCCGCTGCCTTCGGACAGATTGTCAACGGTTCCGCATACCAACTTCGTTCCACGCATGTCCAGCGGCGCCGAACTTCAAGTTGTTCTACCCATCGTGAACGCTCCGTTCCGGCTCTACTACGCTTACAACCCGCTGCGACTTGAACGCACTCTGCCGCAGAAGCTGGCAGTCAGTGACGCTGAGTTCAAGAGCTTCTTCCCGGACTCGGGCGCGGGCTTGTTCAGCTATCAGGAAGCCTTGCAGTTCTACGGTGCTGACTATGTGCTCCGCGAACCACGCAAGACTTTCCGGTTGAGCGTCAGCACGACGTTCTAGGCTACAGGGCCACTCAGCGTACAGAAGACCTGCCTGACTGGGCAGGTCTTCCTGTCTGCGGGGTGCTTGCCCTCGCCCGCTGAGAACGCATTGATCTGCCATGCGTCTTACAATGGACAGGTTGTTTAAGGCCACGAATGACTTTGAAAGAACTCGTACGACGATGTGTGTTACTGGCTACCTGCGCACCGCTGACTCTGCTGGCAGGGTGCCCAAAAGAAGATGCCAGCATCGCGGCCCAGCCGGCGCAAGCTACGGCACCTCCCCTCAGCGCACAGCAGCCCTCTCCCGATGCTTATCAGAAGCCGGGTTCGACAGGCCAGGCGAACGAAACCGCAGCCATCGCGTACAAGGCGCAACAGATCATCAACCAGGCGGAGAAGTCTTACCGCAGCGGCGTCGATAACTATAAAGCCGGACGACTCGATGCGGCACGTGCCGACTTCGATCTTGCAATCGACACCATGCTTGCAAGCGGGCTGGACCTCAAAGGCGACCCGCAGCTTGCGGACGAGTTTGAACGCCTGCTGAACCAGGTGAACGCGCTCGAGATGGATGCGTTGAAGCAGGGCAATGGTCTCTCGCCCGCGATCGAAGCCGCACCCCTCGATGAAGCTGCGAGTGAAGTTACCTTTGCCGCTGATCCTGAGTTGACCGCGAAGTTGAAAAAGGAGCTCAACGTTTCCACCTCGGACCTGCCGTTGGTCATCAACGATCAGGTCGCGGGGTACATCGGCTATTTCGCCAACTCGCCCTCTTTCCACGCGCACATGCTGCGCAGTATGGAGCGTGCCGGCAAGTACAAGGACATGATGCAGAGGGTGCTCAAGGAAGAGGGCGTTCCCCAGGACTTGATCTATCTTGCGGTCGCGGAGTCGGGCTTCCAGCCGCAGGCGCTCAACGCGAAGTCCGGGGCTGGAGGTATCTGGCAGTTTATGCCCACAGGGGCTTATGGTCTTGCGCGCAGTGGGTGGGTGGATGAGCGATTCGATCCAGAGAAGAGCACGCGCGCTTATGCGAAGTACATGAAGACGGTCTATAACCTTCTGGGAGATTGGTACCTCGCGATGGCCGGGTATGACTGGGGCCCTGGGAATATTCAGAAAGCCGTGATGCGGACCGGCTATGCGGACTTCTGGGAACTCTATAGGAGGAACTCCCTTCCGATGGAGACCAAAGCCTATGTACCGCAGATTCTAGCGGCGGTCATTATGGCGAAGAATCCTGAGAAGTATGGTCTGGACAGGATGGTTCCCATGGCCCCGGTTGTCTTTGACACGGTGACGACGAACTATCCAATTGATCTTCGGCTCGTGGCCGACGTGACCGATGCGAGCGTGCAGGAGATCGTAGCTCTGAACCCCAGCCTGCTGCGCCTGCGGACCCCACCCGATACAGACTTCGATCTGCACATACCGGTTGGAACAAAGGACGTCTACCTGGATCGTCTCAAATCTATCCCTGAAGAGAGGCGGGCATCGTGGCGGTTCCATACCGTGAAGCCGGGTGAGTCGCTCGAGGGCATTGCAAGCACTTTGCACTCACACGCGAGCGAGATTGCCGAGACGAACAGTATCGCCGCCGGAGAGACGGTTGCACCCGGCGATGAGCTGGTCATTCCGCTTGCTACCTCATCCTCAGGAGCAGGACATCCTCAGCACTATATGACGCGGCGCGGCGATACGCTCGTCACTGTCGCCGATCGGTTCAACGTATCGAGCGAAGACCTTCGCAAATGGAACCATCTTTCTTCAAGCGCGATCAAGCCGGGCCGTTCGCTTGCAGTGTCGGAGCCAGTACGGCTTGCGCCTTCGATGCGAGTTCGCGGCAAGTCTTCGCGCCGAGGCAGGCGTGGTTCGTCATCGAGTGTTGGCTCTGCTCATACCCGCATGTCTGCTGGCGATTCACGACGTGCCACGCGTGCGAAGACGAGCACCTCGAGCAGTCACGCCGGCAAGTCTTCGAAGGGTTCGTCGAAGACAAACGCATCGACGCACGGGGCTAAGACGAGCGCAAAGTCCCTTCATGGAAAGAAGAAGGCTGCACGATAAGCTACCTCCGCGAAAAGAGTTCTTGCCATCGCTCGCTATGCGTTGCATTCTGTTGCTAGAATCACACCGCGATGCAGTGTGTCTCGTGTTGAACATGCATCCTAAGACAACAGCGGATGAAGCGATTGATTCGCTTCAGTTGATTCAAGAGATAGAGCAATCGCAAGACAAGAATTGACACTGGAGAATGCGTGATGAAGTTCGATGGATACCGAGACGCCGAAGGCTTCAACGATACGGCCATTCTGAAGGCTGCTGCGGAACACGACAAAGACGAAGAAGAAGACCTCGAGGATGATGACATCGATGATCTAGATCTCGACGAAGATGACGAGGAAGAAGAAGTCACACTTAGCTCCGACGATGACGACCACATCAGCGAAGACGAGGACGATACGGACGAACTGCTGGTGAAGTCGGCGCATAAAGAAGAAGCCGATCTGACGACTGCTCCCGCGAACCCTGTTGATGGCTATTCGCCCGCTACCAAGATGTCGAAAGAACCGGAACCGGCGCCTGATCTCCCAGCGCCGAGTGTGACGGAGACTGCCACGGCTAAGAAGGCCGCTGTCGCGAAGAAGGCTCCGCCGCTTATGCCTGCAGTGAAGAAGGCAGCTGCAAAGAAAGCTGCTCCAGTTGAGTCGGCGGCGAAAAGAACGGCTCCGGCAAAGAAGGCGGCTCCGAGCAAGGCAGCAGCAAAAAAGGCAGCAACAAAGAAGACGGTGGCGAAGAAGGCTGTCGCCAAGAAAGCCGTAAAGGCCGCTACCAAGAAAGCCGTAAAGGCCGCTACCAAGAAGGCTGCGAAGAAAGCTACTGTGAGCGTAGCCGCCAAGAAGGCACCGGCGACGAAAGCCGCTCTTAAGAAGAGCGTCGTGAAAAAAACCTCAGGTTCTGCCGCGAAGAAGTCCAGTGCTCTGCGCGGCGGTAAGGCTGTCCCTAAAAAGACGGTTGGCAACAAGGGCACTGTGAGCAACAAAATTCCAAACAAGAGAGGTATTACCTTGGCAACCAAGAAAGCAGTCGCGAAGAAGGCAGTTGCAAAGAAGGCTGTTGTAAAGAAGGCAGTTGCAAAGAAGGCCGTAAAGAAGGCAGTCGCGAAGAAGGCCGTTGCAAAGAAGGCCGTTGCGAAGAAAGCCGTAAAGAAGGCCGCCAAGAAGTAATCACGTCACACTAGGATATTCAACCCGCAATAACGGCAACGCACGCAAGGCAAGCAAAACGGCCCGGTCCCTCGATGATGAGAGCCCGGGCCGTTTTGCGTCTGCTCGTGACTGGCTATTTCTTCATGTCGGCGATTGTGGCGAGCACCGTTTCGCTGTGTGTATTCGGATCGACCGATGCCCAGGTCTTTGCGACCTTGCCCATGGGATCGATCAGGATGGTGTCTCGCTCGGCATACTTGATCGGGCCCGCTCCATGCACCGGCACTCCGTAAGCGTCGACTACCTTGTGCTCGGGGTCCGCCAGCAGCTTAAAGGTCAGGCTCTCTTTGCTGCAGAAACTACGATGGCTATCCGCTGTATCGAGCGAGACGCCAAGAACGACGGCATTCAGTGCGGAATACTTGTCCAAATCACGCTGAAAGTTGTGCGCTTCAATGGTGCAGCCCTGGGTCTTGTCCTTCGGGTAGAAGTAAAGAACGACCCACTTGCCCTTATAGTCGCTCAGGCTGACGGCAGGCGTGTCCTGCGAAGGAAGCGTGAAAGCCGGAGCCGGGCTGCCAGTGGCGATCAGGTCTGCGGCGTGGGCATGAAGGACAAGGGCGGATGAGGCGACGAGCAGAACCGCCGAGGCGGCCCAGATTCCAGAGAGTTTCATGGTCGATCTCCTGAGGTACATACCAAGTATGACTGAGAACTCGAACTTATAGTTTCGCCACGATGCAAATGTCCGCTTTATTCGCGGCATCCAAAACCGCTCCCAGGTCGAAGACCAGAGTACGTCCTGCCTCAAGCGAGAGACATGTGGCTCCTGCGACAACCATCGCTTCTATCGTCGCGATTCCGATCACCGGAACATCGAAACGCATGTCCTGGTTTGGCTTCGCTACCTTTACGACCGTGAGCGACCGGCTGAAGATCGATGCCATACCGTCTCCTTCCATGGCTCGGAACAGCTGGCCAGCACGAGTGATTGTCGCGTCGGTGCCCTCCATCGCCTCTACCGCTACGCAGGCCTTCGCAGCGATCACGACCGTCTGCCCAAGATCGAAGCCCGCTAGGCCACTCGCGACGGTGCGACCGTATTCCATGTTCGCAATTTCTACGTCATTCGGGGGACGTCGCGTGAGTACACCTTCCCTGGCAAGAAGCGGCTCAAGATATTGAGTCGACGAGATCAGCTCAATGCCTTCATCACCGAGTACCTTCGCAATCGCCCCCAGGAGCATGTCCGTATTACGAGCAGAGAGAGAGAGCAGAAGTTTTGCCAGCCGCCAGTCTGGACGGATTGAAGAGAAAATCTGTTTATGTTTCACCTGGCCTGCCATTACTGCGCGGCCAACACCCTCCGCGTGGAACGTTTCAATCAACCGCGAGAGTTCGCCAAGGGATAGCCAGTGCAAACGCACCTTTGGGTCGGTCGCGGCCCGCTCCTCGATCTCCGGATCGGTCTCTTCCTTAATCGCCGCAACCACAACGGTAAGCCCGTGCGCCCGTGCTGCATCGAGCAGCAGGAAAGGAAAACGCCCGTTGCCAGCAATCAGACCAAGGCGATCTTCGATGATAGGTTCACGCAGCATTCGATTGAGTTTAGTGCATCGAGAGCATCAGAAGATGCTTGGGTACACTTGGCACGTGGATGAAAACTATCATAGGGCAGCATCGGCGGAGACCAGTCTCCCGCGACGAATCGTCGGCTTCGACGTTGGCGACCGGCGCATCGGCGTCGCGCTATCCGATCCACTCGGCTTTACCGCGCAGCCCCTGTTCACGCTGCATCGCACGAGTCGTCGGGCTGACCTAAAAGCGGTGGCCCGCGTGCTGCGCAAGCATCAGGTCGCTGAGGCAGTCGTCGGTAACCCGTTGTATATGTCCGGAGACCAGAGCCCGCAGGCCGCAAAGGCGCAGGCATTCGCTGAAGAGATCCGTAATGAATTTGCGATCACCGTGCACCTGTGGGACGAGCGCCTTTCGACGACGCAAGCCCATCGTCACCTCGACGACGCCGGTCACGCAACTATGGGCCGCAAAGCGATCATCGACCAGGTAGCTGCCGTGTTGATCCTGCAATCGTGGCTCGACGCCAGAGCCTGCCGCATCGCGCGGGGCGTGAGTGACGCACTTAGCGGTGAATCTGGCGATGAATGATGATGCCCGTCCGCTGCCGCGCCATACGGATCCGACAGCCAAGCGGATTCGCGAGACCGCCACAGGTGTTGTTACGCAAGACGATCCACGCCTGCTGATCCGGTCCGATCATCCATGCCGTCCCGTTCGTCGCATAATGAATCTGGTCGAGGTAGTAAGCGGCAGTCACGTCAATGTCAGCAGCTTCGGCATTATTGTGCATGCAATCGGAACCCGCAGCAGGAGTCGCGGGTGAGCAGTAGTCTTCATTGTGTTCGAGCAGGATTCGCTTGTTTAGCCCTGTGATGAAGTACCGCGTCGTGATTGGCGGTATCCGGGACGAGTCGGCCCATTGACTAAGATCTTCCGCAAAGGGTGGGGGAAGCTGTCCCATGTCGAGTGCCTGTTCCCTCACCTGCTTCGAAGCTATGACGAGGCTGGGAGTCGGCTCGCCATTTGTTGGCGTGAAGAAGAATCCGCTAAGACCAATACCGTCCTTCAGGTCGATCCAGATGAATCCCCGCCCTGCAAGATAGGGTCCGCGTTCGCCTGGGATGAGCATGTAACGGCTCTCACGAATCTGTATCGGATTACGTGAATCTTTCAGCACCATGTCGAGTGCGTCTGGAAACGACATGTCGCGACCGTAATGAAAGATACAGTCCGGCACGAAGCTTTTCATTACCCTCCTGAATTGCTTATCGTGCATCGCGTCTCTGGAAGGAGAACCAGCAAACCGGTTGAGATCGGCGAGCTGATCGCCTGGTATTGGCTTCTCAAAAATGGCCTTGTCGTAGCTCGGCGCGGGGGGCAGGACGTCTGCACCTGACGGTAGCTGTTGCTCCTGCACGGTTGTTGGCGGGGCAGACGACGAAGGTGGTAAGACGCTCGGACTCTCCTGAGCGCCCAACGGCCTGCAATTCGAGGACGCCGTGACGAGGATTGCAAATAACAGCGCGAATAACGGTCTGAACCCATGCTGACGAACGAAGAGCGGCCGCAGAGTGTAGAACATACCGGATGCCAACACTCTCGCGTTCTAAGAAGTTGCGCTCTGTTGCAAAAAATCTTACAGCAGAGGCCTCCTTCGCCATGAGCAGGCGCTCTCCGCGAAGTGGGTCCCTACCCTTACTCTGGTACGTTCACCGCGCTAGTCTTGCTTTGCCGCCTGAGCCGAGCGCGGTTCCGCTCACCGTAGTGGAAGGTACGTTCGTTTGTCGTCGTTCCACTTGCGGTGCTGGTGCCGCCCTTCGGCCCTGTGACGCGAAAAAGCCTCCTACGGTCAGATCGCAGGAGGCTTTACTTGCACGAGAAGTTTGAAAGGCCGGCTAGATTGACAGCGTCATCATCCGGTTCAACCGCTGCACAAAGCTTGCCGGTTCTTTCAACGGAACGCCTTCCATCAGCAGCGCCTGATCGAGCAGCAGCCATGCGGCATCTTCAGCGACCGAATCATCAGGCCGGGCAAGCAGCTTCTTCACAATCTCGTGATCCGGATTGATCTCAAGCGTCGGCTTTGGCGCTGGAATATTGGTCTGCCCCATCGCACGCAGCATCTGCTGCATTTGCAAGGACGGCTCCTCTTCATCGGAGACGATGCAGGATGGGCTGTCGGCAAGCCTCACCGATACGCGAACGTCCTTGACGCGATCGCCGAGGATGGCCTTCAGCTTTTCCAGCAGAGGCTTCATCGCCTCAGCCTGATCGGGTTCAGCCTCGTCTTTCAGATCGTCGCTAGTTGCGGTCTTGCTGACCGCTTTGAAATCGAGCTCACCGTACTTATCCACGCCAGCGAAGATCAGCTCATCGAATTCGTCATCAAGAATCAGGACTTCGATGTCCTTCTTCTTGTAGATTTCGAGCAGTGGCGAGGAGCGCAGCAAGGACTCCGCGCCGCCCGTGATGTAGTAGAGGCTCTTCTGATCTGACTTCATGCGTGACTTCGCATCGGCCAGACTGGTCAGTCCCTCCACCTTGGTCGACTTGACCCTGATCAGATCAAGCAGCGTCTCACGGTTTGCGTAGTCGCCATGAATGCCTTCCTTCAGCGGCCTGTTGTACTGAGCGATGAACTCCAGATACTTCTCGGGCTGGCTGGAGGCGACATTCTTTAGCTCCGACAGGATCTTCTTCACGCTCGCTGTGCGAATGCTCGTCAACACGCGGTTCTGCTGCAGAATCTCGCGGCTCACATTCAAAGGCAGATCTTCACTGTCGATGACTCCGCGAACGAAGCGCAGGTACGCCGGCAGCAGTTCCTTCGCGTCATCCAGGATGAAGACTCGCTTTACGTAGAGCTTTACGCCAACCTTATACTCCGCCTGGTAAAGATCCAGCGGCGCTTTCGCCGGAATGTAGAAGAGCGTCGTGTATTCGAGACTTCCTTCGGCCTTGGTGTGGAACCAGAAGAGCGGGTCCTCCCAATCGCCGGAGATTGACTTGTATAGCTCCTTGTAATCGTCGTCCGTCAGGTCGCTCTTTGAGCGCCGCCACAGTGCACTCGCAACGTTTACCTGTTCGGTCGTCAGCTTCTTTTCGGATTTCTTTTCTTCCTCATTCCACTCGCTCTTCTCGTACGTGAGAAAGATTGGGAATGCGATATGGTTCGAATACTTCTTAACGATCTCCTGCAGACGCCAGCCGTTCGCGTATTGCGCGCCCTCTTCATTCAGGTAAAGCACGATCGTCGTTCCTGCGACGTCTCGCTCCGCCTTCTCAATCTCAAAGCCGGTCTTGCCGTCGCTGATCCACTTCCACGCCTGCTCTTCGCCGGCCTTCCGTGAGGTCACTTCGACCTTGTCTGCAACCATGAAGGCGCTATAGAAACCCACACCGAACTGCCCGATCAGGTTCGAATCCTTTTTTGCGTCCGCGGTGAGTTGCGCGAGGAAATTCTTCGTTCCCGAACGCGCAATCGTGCCGAGGTTTGCGATCAACTCGTCCTCGTTCATGCCGATACCGGTGTCGGCGATCGTGAGGGTCTTCTTCTCTTCGTCGAGTTCCAGGTCGATCTTCGGTTCAAACGGGAGACCCTTGTATGCCTCATCCACCAGAGTAAGGTGGCGTAGCTTGTCCAGCGCATCGGAGGAGTTCGAGATGAGTTCGCGGAGGAAGATCTCTGGATGGGAGTAAAGGGAGTGGATGATCAACTGCAGCAGCTGACTGACTTCGGTTTGAAACTCTTGTTTCGCCATAAGTCTTCATTATCAACAAAAAATCGCGAGGAACAAAAGGTCTCAAGACGGCTCCGCCGAGAGACGCCAAGGACAGGATTTCCTTAGCTTTCCCCCGATCTCTAATTGGCCCAGGGATTGAGCAAATCCGTACGTAGACTTTGGTAACAATTTGTTTGACACCTAGTAACGCCACTGTAACAATCGACCCGCACCCCAGAACCGGCCTTGCACATTCAGACCAGATGCATAAGAGGAGATATCGTGATTCGGAGATCCTGCTTATTCCTGCTTGCCCTTTTGGCGTTCGTATCCTTTGACAACGCAAGCTCCTCAGCCGAATCGGTGATGACGCACCACGTCCGCGAAGCCACCCGCACCGGTGAAGCGCGCCTGACAGGTCGGATGCAGCCGGATAAAGTCATGGCCCTCGATCTCGTGCTTCCTGTACGCGATCCCGCAGGCCTCAAGGCCTTCCTCGCTGACATCTACAACCCGAAGAGCGCCAACTTCCACCACTACCTAACGCCCACTGAGTTCACCGCAAAATTCGGCCCCACGGAGGCGGACTACGATGCCGTAGTCGCCTTCGCAAAGGACAGTGGCCTCGAAGTCACTGGCGGAACACGCGATGGCATGGAGGTGCAGGTGAAAGGTTCCGTTTCGGCGATTGAAGCCGCGATGCACCTCACCATGCACACCTACCAGCACCCCACCGAGGGACGCGCCTTCTTCGCTCCAGACCGTGAGCCGACGGTCAATCTCCCGTTTAACCTGTGGCACGTCTCGGGACTTGATAACTATTCGCTTCCGCACCCGCTGCGCGTTAAGAAGAGCGACTACGCAAAGGCGAATGGCATCTCGCCTGACGCGGTCGTCAGCCACGCTACCACCGGATCCGGCCCATCGGCATCATTCCTTGGCAGTGACATGCGCGCTGCTTATTATGGTTCTGGATCGCTCACGGGCGCAGGTCAAAACCTTGGTCTCTTCGAGTACCTCGGCACCGATCTAGCCGACCTGACCACCTACTTCAAGAACGTCGGCCAGACAAATAAGGTTCCAGTGACGCTCGTATCGACCGACGGCACCAGCACCTCCTGCGTCTATACGCGCGCTGGCGGCAACTGCGACGACGGCGAGCAGAACCTCGACATGACCCAGGCGATCGGCATGGCACCTGGACTTGCCAGCCTGACCATGTATGTCGGCTCGGTCGATACTGCCATCATCTCCGCAATGACCACGCACAGCCCTCTGCCCACAACCATCGGCTGCTCATGGGGATGGACGCCCGCCGACCCGAGCACGCTCGATCCGTATTTCCAGAAAATGGCGGCGCAGGGCCAGAACTTCTTTGCGGCGTCGGGTGACAGCTCCACATGGTCGACGAAAAACGAAGCCTGGCCAGCGGATGACGCTTACGTCGTCTCAGTTGGCGGAACCGACCTCGTCACGTCGGGCGCCGCCGGGCCATGGTCCTCTGAAACCGCGTGGGTCGATTCAGGCGGTGGAATCACTCCGGACAAGATCGCAATTCCTTCTTATCAGCAGCTTTCGGGCGTAGTCACGACGGCGAATAAAGCGTCCAGCACGCTTCGCAACGGACCGGACGTCTCGGCGAACGCGAACTTCACCTTCTACACCTGCGACGACCAGACCACCTGCCTCGCGAACGAGTACGGCGGGACCAGCTTTGCGGCTCCGATGTGGGCGGCGTACATTGCGCTCGTCAATCAGCAGCTCGTCGCTAATGGGAAGCCGACTATCGGCTTCATCAACCCAACCATTTACTCGCAGAACGTCACCTCTGCATATAAGACGGACTTCCACGACATCACCAGCGGCACGTCGGGCAGCTACTCTGCTACAATAGGCTACGATCTCGTCACCGGATGGGGAAGCCCGAACACCGGATTGATCGCGGCGCTCACCGGCGGCACCACGACGCCGCCACCCAGCAACGATTTCAGCATCGCCGCAACCTCACCGACCATCGCTGCAGGTTCGAGTGGGACCTCTGGCGTTACGACCGCGATAACCAATGGATCGGCTGAGACCGTTTCGCTTAGCGCTTCGGGGATGCCAAGCGGCGTGACCGTAGGCTTCAGCCCAACCTCGGTCAGCTCCGGCTCCGGTTCCACGGCGACGATCTTCGTTGGCTCGGCGGTCGCGGCTGGCACCTATAGCATCCTCGTTACCGGTACGGCAGCCTCCGGAAGCCACACCGCCACGATCTCGCTTACTGTAACGTCAACCACCGGCTCTGGAACCTTTACGGTCGCAGTCTCGCCAACGGCTGGCAGCCTGCCTCGCGGCGACTATGGCATCGCGACTGTGACCACTTCCGTCTCAGGCGGGTTTAGTGCGCCGATATCGTTCACCGCAACTGGAATGGAATCGGGCGTAACTGTCAGCTTCTCGCCTAATCCCATTGCCGCACCGGGATCCGGTAAAACGTCAATGACGGTGACTGCAGCGAGTAGCGCGAAACGCGCCACCTTCCCGATCAAGATTACAGCGACCGGTGGAGGCAAGACCGCAACCGCAACCCTCACCCTTACCATCACCAGATAGCAGCTATCCCGCAATAAGCAAAGGCCCGGAGAGCGCTCTCCGGGCCTTTCGTTTTGCCGCCTCTCGGCAAGACTATGCGTCATCGTAATCTTCCGTAATCGACATCAGGAACGCGACAAGCGCCTCCGTGTCGTCGCCTGATAGAGATATATTCGCGAACTGCGATGGCGCGTTTCTTAGGCTACCTGTCTTTGCGAGCGCAGAGCTCTTGACGTAAAAGGCGATGACATCGTCGAACTTTGCGGCGCTCCCATTGTGGAAGTACGGCGCAGAGTCGATCAGGTCGCGCAGCAGTGGCGTCTTGAACTGTGCAATCGTCGATGCCAGCCCCACATCGACCGAACAGTCTTGTCCCGATCCGCAGACGAACGACTTCAGGTTCGCCTGAGGATTTGGATAGTCGGCATTCTGATAGATGTTCCACAAGCCCAAGTCCGCATAGTTCAGGTTTGTCCCGGAGGCCGGCCTACGCATCGACTCACTCGCATTCGGATGAGTGGGATTTCGTGGCAGGTACTGGTCATAAGCCGAGTTTCTCTCAGCCAGGCTGGGAACATGGAGCGCCGCAAACGCTCCAACACCATGTACGCCGTCATACTCATCCTGCGCTACGCCAGTGTTGTGAAATTTGAAGTCCGAAAAATCAGGCGGAGTATGACAAGCCGCGCAATTTCCCGCATGTTGGTCAGTCCCGCTTCCCGTGGCAGCAGCCTTCAGGAAGATCTTCAGCCCCTGTAGCTCCAATGCTCCAAACTTGAAGTCGAAGGAATGATAGGCGTAGGTCCCATCCGCAGGCGTGATGTACTTCGGATTGGTGAGCGCGACCACCTGGCTGTACAGTCGCTGGCTATAAGCAAGATTCGACTCACCGGCCAACGGGGCGAGTGGAAGATGATTTGCATTCAGGAAGAGATCATAAGGGGACGTGTCGTAACGACCAGCATTGTCCGTCTTGAACTGCAGGTCTTCGAAGTACTGCGCCATGCAAAGCGCCACTTCGTTGACGATCTGGATATCCGTGGCCGTCCTCACATCAATGCGCTGCGACTGCGGCAGCAGGATGTCTGATGTGATCCGCGAATCCGTCCCCTTGAAAAGGATGCCGTAGGAGAGCCCGTCACTGCGGTCGGCGGCAAGCTGGTCAGAACCATCGTCTTCACGTATGACCCGGGCGATGTGTGCGACGGCGGTGTTGTATTCAGTAGGAGACCAGCCGAAGTTTCGGCCAGTAATCGTGCCCACCACTAAATCGATGCCCGACGCGAACTCGCCGTCGAAGTGGAGGAACTGCGGTCCGCTGTGCGGCGCGAAGGTTCCCACCATCTGCATCGCGTTACGCGGCGTGCTCTCAAAGCCGTTCTGGCTCAGCGGAAGTCCGCTACGGGTCGTAAAGTCCGCATAGGTTCTGTTCCCGGCGTTCGCAACACCCTGAAACTCCGTTACGAAGTGACAGGAACGGCAGTTGATCGCCTGACCGGCAAATGGGCCGGGCAGCGCACCGTTCGCCGTCGGCACGGTCGCAACGATTGGATCGCCTGTCTGGAGGGGAGCGTTCACGCTCGTCATGTGCGTTGCAAAGTACTCCGAAAAGCGCGTGTCGAGGAACAGCCGCTCGCCGATCGGGTCGGCAGCCGGGGTTGTTCCCTCAGACGCTTCTCCGCCAAGACTGGGCGCAACCCCGGAACTGCAGCCAATGATCCCGACGCACGTCAGGACAGTCACGCCGCCCGCCGCCAGCATCATTCGTCCAGCCTTGCGGCGCATTGTCTTTACTTCATGCAGATTCACTTCGGTGCTCCTTCTGGCTCTTGCGCTTCAGGCGAGGCGTTGTCAGCGGAGCGCGGATTGATGCTCCGCATATAGGCGACGAGTTGCCAGCGCCGCGCCTCTGGCATGGAACTCCAAGAAGGCATCCCCTTCCAGGAATTCCCATTCCGCAGCAGCCATGCCAGGTCGCCGTCTGTCGTCGCCCGCATTCGTTCGCTGATTAATGCTGGACGGCTTCCCTTACCCTGCGCCTGCGGTCCATGGCAGTGTGAGCATTCGGCCGCATAGACGTGAGATCCTGCCTCAGCAGCGGCTTTCTGATCGGGAAGAGGATTTGTACGAGCGTGGTCGGGTTCCGGAACCCTCCGCAGCCAACTTCCGTCAGCCGCCCCCGTAAGCAGGCAGACACTCATTCCTATAGCCACCATTCCGAGAAGCCGCTTCATCGCGACCTCCGGAAGAGATCGCGAAGTTGCGAGAATTCGTAGGCGGCCTTGAGCCGCCAAAGCACAGTAGCGCTATTTGCATTCAGCCCGAACTCGGGTCCCGCCGTGATCGTGTAGTTGTGCGGTGAATTGTAAGCAATGGTCGGCCCGGCGTAGATCTCCGTACTCTTGAAGCCGAAGTCGTAGCGCGTTCCAAGTCCGCCAAAGAGTTCACCACCGACCGCGAAGTACTCTCGGCAGAAATGGCAGTTTGTGACGCTTGCGCGAGAACTCAAGGAATGGCTGGCTCCCATCGCGTAGCCGAACTCCCAAGGCTCGTTTGACACATTCTTCTCAGCAATGATGTTTTCCGAGATGTTGTATCCGTTGAAGTTGCTGGAAAGGATCAGCTTGCCTTCAATCGATCGCTCAACGTCACTGCGGAGGACACTGTTCGCGATGGCTTGATCGGAGATGACGTGATGGCCGGTGATCTCGAGGAAGCTCTTGTCGGCCTGGCTGACATCCTCATATTCGACATACAGGACCGGGTTGATCCAATGTTCACTGCGCAAGGGTCGAAAGCGATTCTCGAACCGAAAACCGGTAAAAATTGTGGAATCGTGGACCGTGCTCTGACCTTGAAAGTAGACCTCTGCGGTATACCAGGCGGTCACGCCGTACTCAATCTCCACTGTTTGGGAGTAGAAGGGATTCGCGTTCTTTGGGGTGGCTCCGACATTCTGACTCGCGATCTCAAGATTGCCCGGCTCCTCCAGCACATGCGAGTAGGTGACGAAGTAAGGAGGCTCCTGCGCTTCGGACTGAACGGCACTGAAACAAGCAAGCAGGTAGAAAGCAGTTGGCACGAATACGTTCAAGCGGGCTTTCACGAACGAATACCTCGACAGATGGAAGCACGGCCTTCATCTGCCGTGCAACTCGGACTGATTTAGTCTTTGATATATAAGACCATGGAAGTCGGCTTTCGTCCAGATCACTCTAGTGTCTGGTGCTTCGCTCCAAACCACAACCAAACGTCTGTAGGCCGGGAAGATCTCCATCCGGAAGCGAGACCACCCGCAACTAGACCGCGTGTTTGTTCGTCGTATAATCAAGGTTTTACTGCTAAACGCTGAAGCGGGCTGTCGTCGCGCCTCTCAGCTATCCGGAAGGTCCATGCCAGAACAAGTCAAAAAGCGGCTCGAAGAAGAGATCAGATTGTTGGAGTACGAGCTCACCACCGAGCTTCCCGCTGAGATCAAGAAAGCGGTCGCGCTCGGCGACCTGAGCGAAAACGCCGAGTATCACATGGCGAAGCAGCGCCAGGTCTTTGTCAACGCCCGCCTCGGGCAGCTAAAGAAGCGCATGGGCGAGCTTGCCATGGTCAATCTCGTCAATATCCCGCATGACAGGGTCGGCTTCGGCGCAACGGTCGTTGTTTTCGACTCCAGCAAGAACGAAGAATTGACCTACAAGCTCGTCACCAGCGAGGAATCTGATGTCGCACAGGGCCTCATCTCCACGACTTCACCCATAGGCCGGGCGCTGCTTGGTAAGAAGCTTGGCGACATCGCCGCAGTCGTCACGCCAAGCGGCAAGCGTGAGCTCGAAGTGCTGAAGTTGACGACCATTCACGACGTCGCCGCCGTCACTCCCGAAATCGCTCCGGTTGCTCCTGAAGCGGCAAAGTAATCGCAACGATCCCCTCAGGATGACCTGTACTCAATGACCTGGACAAGCGAATTTGGCAGAGGCAGCGGATGGCTGCTCAATAAGATCGTCAATGGTCTTGCGCTGACGCGCATCTCGCCGAACGCGTTGACCTTTATCGGCCTGCTGATCAACATCGTAGCCGCGCTCTTCTTCGGCTTCGCGCGCGCTGAAAACGCCAATTGGATGTTCTTCTACGCCGGACTGACGATCATTGGGGCAGGTCTCTTCGACATGGTCGATGGCCGCGTCGCGCGTCTTACGAATCAGGTCTCGATTTTCGGAGCGTTCTTCGATTCCGTGATGGATCGCTACTCCGATGTCGCCATTTTCTTCGGACTGCTGGTCTTCTATGCCCGCGGGAACCGCCTCTTTTATGTCGGTCTGGTTGCCTTTGTCATGACCGCCTGCCTGATGGTCAGCTATACCCGTGCCCGCGCCGAAGCACTGATTGGAAGTTGCAAGGTCGGCTTCATGGAGCGCCCGGAGCGCATCGTCTGCGTCATTCTGGGCGCACTCGCAAATCGCTGGGGCGTCATGGCTGCGGCGCTCTGGGTGCTCGCCTTCTTCTCGACAGTGACGGTGATTCACCGCATCCGCTACACGTATCTTGAAACTGAGCGCCGCAAGATGCTCGAACTCAAGCAGGTTAGGTAAACGGATTCACGACGCTAAGATCGCCAAATCTCTGCCCATGCTGAAGATCTTCGGTGTAACGTACGTGGCATTTCGCTTCGAGTGCGGCAGCGACGATCAGGCTGTCGTACCAGCTCGATCGATAACGGACGTGTATCGCAAGTGCGTTATGGAACAACTTTAGAGAAGACTCGATGCCCAGCATCGATTCGAAGACGTCTCGCATGTAGTCGAAAGCATTTACGTTAGAAATCGGAGTAGCAAATTTCTAAGCGAAACGTTCAGGAATTCCTAGCAAGACCCGATAGCTGACTCCTCCATTTAAGTTATCCAGAGAAAATCGAATCAGGGTGTGAGCAATCTCTTGCTTCTTCGGGTCTGAACGGTCAACCGAGTAGACGAAGATATTTATGTCGAAGAAGCACCTATTGACGCTCATTCATCTCCTCACGCGTAAACTCCCGCCCAGCGATGACACATTTGAGATGATCCATGAGCTGGTCGTAGTTCTTAACGCGTTGAGCTGCCAGAAAGCGATCGAGCCACTCATTCAGCACGACGTCCCGCGATACTTGCTGCTCTTCCGCCACGCGCCGCGCTATATCCAACACTGATTTGTCCCCCGTCAGAGTGATGGTTTTCATACCCCCCGGTTTAGTGCCGGTGCGTGTCCTACGGCCAAATTTTCGGGCACGCCATTAGAATCTAGGTTGAATGCCACAGACTAAACCTACCCTGATCATCCATGGCGGCGCATGGGCCATGCCCGACGATGCGATCGCCGCCCACGAGAGCGGCATCGCCAACGCCCTCCGCGCCGGATACGCTGTCCTTGAGTCCGGCGGCACGTCAGTCTCTGCCGTCGAGGCAGCAGTCGTTGTCATGGAAGATGACGAGACCTTTGACGCGGGACGGGGCAGCTTTCTCACCCGCGACGGTCGCGTCCAGCTGGATGCTCTCCTCATGGACGGCTCCAATCTCCGCACCGGGGGAGTGGCCTGCGTAGAACGCCTTCGCAATCCCATCCGAGCCGCCCGACTGGTGCTCGACGAAAGCCCTCACGTTTACTTCGTTGGGGCCGGTGCCGAGCGCTTCGCCCGCCAGCATGGCATGGCTCTCTGCGAAAACATGGACCTCGTTATACCGCGTGAGCAAGCCCGACTCTACGCCTTCCAACAAGCTGAACTCGCAGGCGGAGTCGATGAAACCTTCTCCGGCCCGGCAGCTTCGGAAGGAGAAATAGCTCTACAATCACACGACACGGTTGGAGCCGTCGCCCTCGACATCCACGGCAACATCGCCGCCGGCACCAGCACGGGCGGCACTCTCTCGAAGGCCCCTGGCCGCGTCGGCGACTCATCTCTCATCGGCTGCGGCTGCTACGCCGACAACCACTCCGCCGCCGTCTCACTCACCGGCTGGGGCGAGCCCATCATGAAGCTCGTTCTGGGCAAGTGGGCCGTTGACCGCGTCGCCTCGGGCGTTCCGCCCGAAGAGGCAGCCGCTCAGGCCATCGCAGATCTCTATAAACGTCTCGGCGGTCATGGAGGCATTATCCTTCTCGGTCCCGACGGCCGGATCGGCCTCGCCCACAACACACCACGCATGGCATGGGGCATCC